>CAVSXY010000001.1:0-596790 GCA_963732015.1 uncultured Alphaproteobacteria bacterium
GCGACCCAGCTCTGCCACGACAAGCTCACGCAGCCAGCGGTGTGCAGCGTCGTTACGGCGGGTCTCATGCCAGACTAGGTAAATTGTAAGCGCTGTGTTGATCCCACCTTTTCTGGGACTGGTGATGGGCGATTGTGCGATCTCTGAATCGGAGATCGGCTTGTGTCTACGCTTGACCATACGCTTAAGCCGGAGGCGACGGGTCCGCCGGCTGGAGGTGATTACGGGGACTGGCCGGCGGCGCCGGTTCTCTGAGGATTTCAAGGCGCGGATTGTTGAAGAGACGCTTGTGCCGGGCGCGGTGGTTTCGGAAGTTGCGCGCCGGCATGGGCTGACGCCACAGCAGGTGTTCACATGGCGTCGGCAGGCGCGGCAAGCCGGTGGCGGCACCGAGAGCAGGCGCCGCAGTTCGTGCCGGCAGTTGTGGAGACGGCGATTGCCCGGCGCGGGCTTGGACGGCGGCGCAAGCGGACGCACCAGGTGGACCGGATCTCTGGGCGTCATCGAGGTGGAGATCGACGGCGTGACGGTGCGGATCGGCCGCGGCGCGGAGGCGAAGACGGTCGCGGCGGTGATTCGCGCGTTGAAGGCCGGCGCGTGATCGGTCCGACGGGCGCGGTCCGGGTGATGGTGGCGACGAAGCCGGTCGACTTCCGCAAGGGCGCCGAGGGTCTGGCGGCGCTGGTGCGCGAGACCGATGCAGGCCGATCCGTTCTCGGGCGCGGTCTATGTGTTCCGGGCGAAACGGGCGGACCGGGTGAAGCTGATCTTCTGGGACGGCACCGGCGTCTGCCTGTTCGCCAAGCGGCTCGAGGATGGCAAGTTCCGCTGGCCGAGCGTGCAGGATGGGGTGATGCGGCTGTCGGCTGCGGAGCTGTCGGCGTTGCTGGAAGGGCTCGATTGGCGGCGGGTTCACGCGGCGCGGGAGATGCCGGCGCCGATGCAGCCGGGATGATTGCGGCACAGTGAATCAGCGCGTCGGAAATGCTCGCGACGCAGCGCGGCGCATGATCTAATCCCGCCATGACCGATCGGCGGATGCGCTTCCCGACGATCCCGGCACGCTCAAGGCGATGCTGATTGCCGAGCGGGCGCAGAACGAGCGGCTGCGTCAGATCATCAAGGAGCTGCAGCGTCATCGCTTCGGCCGCCGCGCCGAGACGCTGCCGGAAGATCAGATGCTGCTCGGGCTGGAAGAGGTCGAGCAGGTCGCGGCGAGCGGCGAGGCCGAGAGTGACGCGGCCAATCCGGCCGAGCGGGCCAGCGATCCGCCAAGCGCCGGATGAACCGGGGATCGCTGCCGGCGCATCTGCCGCGCATCGAGATGGTGGTCGATATCGAGGACCACGCCTGCCCGTGCTGCGGCAACGCGCTGCATCGGATCGGCGAGGATACGCGGCGAGCGGCTCGACATCGTGCCGGCGCAGTTCCGCGTGCTGGTCGTTCGCCGGCCCAAATACGCCTGCCGGGCTTGCGAGAACGTGGTGGTGCAGGCGCCCGCGCCGGCGCGGCTGATCGAGGGCGGATTGCCGACCGAGGCGACGGTCGCCCAGGTCCTGGTCTCCAAATACGCCGATCATCTTCCGCTGTATCGGCAGGCTCAGATCTACGCCCGGCAGGGCATCAATCTCGATCGCTCGACACTGGCCGATTGGGTCGGCCGCGCCGCCTTCCTGCTGCGGCCGGTGCACGAGCGGCTGCTGACGGCGCTGAAGGGCTCGGCCAAGCTGTTCGCCGACGAGACCACGGCGCCGGTGCTCGATCCCGGCCGCGGGCGCACCAAGACCGGCCAGCTCTGGGCCTATGCGCGCGATGATCGGCCGTGGGGCGGCACCGACCCGCCCGGCGTCGCCTATGTCTATGCGCCCGATCGCAAGGCCGAGCGGCCGATCGCTCATCTCGCCGGCTTCAAGGGCGTCCTGCAGGTCGACGGCTATGCCGGCTATCGGGTGCTCGCCGAGCGCGGCGACGTGCAGCTCGCCTTCTGCTGGTCCCATGTCCGCCGCCGCTTCTACGAACTCGCCGCCGCCGGCCCGGCGCCGATCGCCAGCGAGGCGCTCGAACGCATCGCCGACCTCTACGCCATCGAGAAGGACATCCGCGGCCGCAGCGCCGACGAGCGGCGCGCCGTCCGCCAGGAGAGGAGCCGGCCGATCATCGACGACCTCGAACCCTGGCTGCGCGCCAAGCTCGCCCTGATCAGCCAGAAGACCAAGCTCGCCGAGGCGATCCGCTATGCGCTCTCGCGCTGGGACGGCCTCACCCGCTTCCTCGACGACGGCCGCATCGAGATCGACTCCAACGTCGTCGAGCGCAGCATCCGCCCGATCGCGCTGAACCGAAAGAACGCGCTCTTCGCCGGCTCCGACGGCGGCGGCGAGCATTGGGCGGTCATCGCCTCGCTGATCGAAACCTGCAAACTCAACGGCGTCGATCCGCACGCCTACCTCACCGACGTCATCACCAAGATCGTCAACGGCCATCCCAACAGCCGCATCGACGAACTCCTGCCCTGGGCCTATCCCGCCGCGCCCGCACTCAAGGACGTGGCCTGAAAACAGCGCTTACTCCGGCCCCTTCTCCACGTAAGCGCTGTGGTGATCCCACCTTTTGCTGGGACTGGTGATAGGCGATTGTAGCGATCTTTGAATCGGAGATCGGCTTGTGTCTACGCTTGACCATACGCTTAAGCCGGAGGCGACCGAGGTTCGGCGGTTGGAAGTGATTACGGGGATTGGCCGGCGGCGCCGGTTCCCTGAGGATTTCAAGGCCTGGATTGTTGAAGAGACGCTTGTCGAGGGCGCGGTGATTTCGGAAGTTGCGCGACGGCATGGGCTTACCCCACAGCAAGTGTTCACGTGGCGACGGCAGGCGCGGCAAGCGTTGGCTGGCACCGAGAACGCAGCGCCCAAGTTTGTGCCCGCAGTTGTTGAGACGGCGCTTCCTACAGGCGTCGGGCTTGGGCGCCGGCGCAAACGGACGCCCTATGTGGACCGGATCTATGGCGTCATCGAGGTTGAGATCGCAGGCATGACGGTGCGGATCGGGCGCGGCTCGGACGCCAAGACGGTCGCGGCGGTTCTTCGTGCTTTGAAGGCCGGCACATGATCGGACCGACGGGTGCGGTCCGAGTTCTGGTGGCGACGAAGCCGGTCGACTTCCGCAAGGGCGCCGAGGGATTGGCAGCGCTGGTGCGCGAGACCGTGCAGGCCGATCCATTCTCGGGCGCTGTCTATGTGTTCCGGGCAAAACGGGCTGACCGCGTGAAGTTGATTTACTGGGACGGGACCGGTGTCTGTCTGTTCGGCTCGAGGATGGCAAGTTCCGCTGGCCGAGCGTGCAGGACGCAGTGATGCGGCTGTCGGCTGCGGAGCTGTCGGCGTTGTTGGAGGGGCTTGATTGGAAACGGGTTCACGCGGCGCGGGAGGTGCCGGCGCCGATGCAGCCGGGATGATTGCGGCACAGTGAATCAGCGCGTTGGAAATGCTGGCGACGCACAAAGGCGCGTGATCTGATCTTGCCATGACCGTTCAGGTCAATTCGCTTCCCGACGATCCCGGCACGCTGAAGGCGATGCTGATTGCCGAGCGGACGCAGAACGAGCGGCTTCGTCAGATCATCAAGGAACTGCAGCGTCATCGCTTCGGCCGACGCGCAGAGACGCTGCCCGAAGATCAAATGTTGCTCGGCCTCGAAGACGTCGAGCAGGGCGCGGCGAGCAGCGAGGCCGCGATTGACGCGGCCAATCCGGCCGAGCGGACCAACCGATCGGCCAAGCGCCGGATCAACCGTGGATCGCTTCCTGCTCATCTGCCGCGCGAAGAGATCGTCGTCGACATCGAGGATCATGCCTGCCCATGCTGTGGCAACGCGTTGCATCGGATCGGCGAGGATACGGGCGAGCGGCTCGACATCGTGCCGGCACAGTTCCGCGTGCTGGTCATTCGCCGGCCCAAATATGCCTGCCGATCTTGCGAGAACGTGGTGGTGCAGGCGCCCGCACCGAACCGCTTGATCGAGGGTGGATTGCCGACCGACGCCACGGTGGCCCAGGTGCTGGTCTCCAAATACGCCGATCATCTTCCGCTGTATCGGCAGTCTCAGATCTACGCCCGGCAGGGCATTGATCTTGACCGTTCGACACTGGCGGACTGGGTCGGCGGTGCCGCCTTTGTGCTGCAGCCGGTTCACGAGCGGCTGCTGACGGCGCTGAAAAGCTCATCCAAGCTGTTCGCCGACGAGACCACAGCGCCAGTGCTCGATCCTGGCCGCGGACGCACCAAGATCGGCCAGCTATGGGCCTACGCGCGGGATGATCGGCCGTGGGGCGGCACCGATCCGCCCGGGGTCGCTTTTGTGTACGCGCCTGATCGCAAGGCCGAGCAGCCGATCGCTCACCTCACAGGCTTCACCGGTATCCTGCAGGTCGACGGCTATGCGGGTTATCGGGTGTTCGCCAAGCGCAATGACGTGCTGCTGGCCTTTTGCTGGTCTCACGTCCGCCGCCCCTTCTATGAACTCGCCGCCGCGGGTCAGGCACCGATTGCCACTGAGGCACTCCAACGCATCGCCGAACTCTACGCCGTCGAGAAGGACATCCGCGGCCGCAGCGCCGAGGAGCGGCGTGCCGTTCGCCAGGACAGGAGCCGGCCCATCATTGACGGCCTCGAACCCTGGTTGCGCGCCAAGCTCGCCCTAATCAGCCAGAAGACCAAACTTGCCGAGGCGATCCGTTATGCGCTCTCGCGCTGGAACGGTCTCACCTACTTCCTCGACGACGGCCGCGTCGAGATCGATTCCAATGTTGTCGAGCGCAGCATCAGGCTGATCGCATTAAACCGTAAGAACGCACTCTTTGCCGGTTCCGATGGCGGTGCCGAGCATTGGGCTGTTGTCGCGTCGCTAATTGAAACGTGCAAACTCAACGGCGTCGATCCGCACGCCTATCTCACCGACGTCATCACCAAGATCGTCAACGGCCATCCCAACCGCCGCATCGATGAGCTCCTGCCGTGGGCCTATTCCGCCGCAGAGCCACTCAAAGATGTGGCCTGAAAACAGCGCTTACTATTCCGCCGCAGAGCCACTCAAAGATGTGGCCTGAAAACAGCGCTTACGCTTAATGGCATCAGGCCCAAAGATCAGCGCTCGCAGCGATGGTTGGTATGTTGGTATTTCAAGAAGCTCGCCTGCACCTCCCGTTTGCCCGGTCGGCCATTCATCCCACAGTCCGGCGATCGTCACTGCCGGCGAGGGATATTCCCTATGCGCCGTATCGATATTGTTTATGCAGAGTGCTGATTGGACAACCATCTGGCTCAGGCTCAGATTGTAATTGTAATTAGCGCCCCGCATCGACAGCCTTGCTAAGTAGTGGATGAGGGGGAGAAGTGAACAAGGAGAACGCCATGCGTGCCTTACTTACTGCCACTGTCACTACTGGTTGCCGTGCCGGCTGTCGCTCAGGAACAAGGACAGGCGGGATGGACATTCGATGTCCTGAAAATGCAGCACCTGCCCGGCTGGTCGACCGTCAAACACGACCCTTATGGACTATTCACCAGCAGGGACGAATGCGAGATCGCGCGAGCTAAAATGGTCGCTGGCCTCGACGACGAGGACCGCCGGCAGCCCCACCTTTTACCGTACGATGGCAACGGACAACACATCGCTCCCCTTACGGGTCTACCGGATCGAGTAGATATTTCTGGCGTTCATCTGGTGACCGATTCTCACGAGAACGCGAACGGAAAAAGGCCTGCTCTGCGTCCCACTTCGAGAAGTGGAACGCTACCGAGTGTCGTGAAGCGAATTCCACTTCCCCTGTCGGGCCGATAGCTCAAAAGAATTGAAGGAACGAAAAACGCGCTTTCTATCCTGGCTTGGCCGCCTTTCTGGCCATCACGCCTGTCAGCTCGGCCGAGTTCACGAATACGATCGAAATCCGGCCCGCTTTTGCAGTGCGTTGGCAGGCACTGCGGCCGTTCCAAGAATGCGTGATTGGCGATCCTAGCGTCGCCGAAATAACCGCAGAGAGCGATCGAACACTCTATAATCCACAAGCTGCCGGAAAACCACGAGAAGGTGGGTGGCGCGTCCTTGAAGGAGGACACCGACATCATAATGACCAATGAGCACGGTGGAGTAGTCGCGGATGTGCTGGTCGTCGATCCTACAAGCAGATGTCAGCTGGCACGGAGTGCCGAGACCGGCTGGCAGATTTACCGGAACCAGGACAAAACCAATCCCGTTTGCGAAGAAGCCATATTGAAAGCCGAATGATAACGCGCGACGAATGATCGCGCGCCGCCGACGCATGCTAAACAGTGAAACGACCTCGTATCGCTCCTAAAAGCACGCAGAGGTTCCAAAGATACGCGACATTTAGGCCTCAGGCCGGCTCGCGCTAGCCTGAAGAAGCGACAGCCGGTGTAGGCGCGCCTCTGCAAAATAGTGCGGGGACTGGACGGGAAGAGCCCGGTCCCCTACATGCCTTCTCCGACGAGACAGAGCGTGGCTGGGCGCCAGTGGCTGTGCGGGAGCGCCGAGGCAACCCGCGACTGTCTCGATATTGTTCGCTAGCGGTACTTCGCCAAGCCCAGGAGCATCTAACTCCGCTCGTGAGAGGTATCGGACATCGTTCGGCTCAATCCGAAGCATTTCATGGAGATCGTCGGAGGATTAGGCCGCGGCTCCACGCTGATCACCAGCCAGCTCCCCGTGGCCTCCCGGCACAAAGTCATCGGCGAGCCCAAACTCGGCGACGCCATCCTCGATCGCATCCTCCTCAACGCCTACCGTCTGCTCTACGGTAAGAGCTGTCGTGATCCCACCTTCTGTTGAGTTTGTTATGGCGATAGTCCGCCGCTCGGCGCGCTCTCCGTCGCGGTAGATGGCGATGTGATACTGACGGCGCAGAGAGCAAATGCGTCCCCAAGTCCAGCTATTACCGAAACCAGTCGACTTGCCGGATCGGTTGAGCACGGAGGCAATCGTTCGTCAGGCATCTGGCGTGCCAGAGCACGCACAAGATCAACAACCTCGGCGTCAGTAGTCCACCGCGTCTGACCAGCGCGGTTCCGCTTCACCATCAGACGCGTGTGGTCGCCACCCTGCCAATGAATGATCAGCTCCAAGGTATCTGCGACAATGTCGACAATGATCTCGGATATGATCGTACGAATAATCTTTTTGCGGGTCTCCGGAGTGGCGCCGGGATTCTCCCAAGCTTGCATCAGGTCTTGGCCGAGCGCCATGAGCCGCTCGCGGTCCGTCTCAGTCAGGGGCGGCGCTTTGTCAGCGTCGAGCCGATCGATCTCGAGTTCCAGATCGCGGACCGCAACCAGGCGCTCGTTCCATCGATGTTCCAACTCGGCGGCGACCAGGCGATTCTCCGGGTCGGCGGCGTCATACTGGCGTCGCGCCCTGGCGGCTTCGTAGCGGGCTTGCTGTAGGGCCAAATCGAGCTGCTTCTTCTTCTCGGAGCACCGCTGGTTGCGCGCTTCGATCACGGCCAACGCCGCCTCCACGCCAAGAGGCTGAAGCCTATCCAGCACTTCTTTGGCAATGACCCGATCGACGCGCATCCCGCCGAAGGTGATGCACCGTGCCGCCGCGAGTTGGTTGAAGGCGCCCACGCATTCGTAACGATAGGTCTGGCCATAGCGGACATGAAGTTTTTTGCCGCACCGGGCGCAGCGGAAAATACCGGGCAACAGAGCCTCACCGACGCACAGCGCCTCGGCTCATGAATCTCTTGCCATTGGTGTTATCGGCAATCAGATGCTGATTCCTTTCGAACTCGGCCCAAGAAACATAACCCTCGTGGTGGTCGCAAATCAAAACGTCCCAGCTTCGCCGGTCGCGCTGCATGCTCCTGACCACTCGTTTGCGCCCGTTATCGATCGTCACGCGCGCTGTCCTGCGGCCGAACGCGTAGGCGCCGGCATAGACTGGGTTGGTCAGCATGTGATGAACTGTCGGATAGACCGGTAAACGCCAAATGATCCGTTCGGCTGCCGCGCGTGTTTGTGCCAGGGTGGGTAAGAGGATCTTCTCCTGCCTACACCACACCAGGACCTGACGGATCGTCTGAAGCTCGGCGAATTTGCGGAACACCAGCGCGATGGCCTCTTGAACGCTTCGATCCGCATCCTTCTCGATACGGTCGCCGCTTGCCTTTACGTAGCCGACCGCAACAGTGAGGAAGAGTTCGCCCCGGCGGGCCTTCTGCTTCATCGCCTCGATCGAGCGCTGCCGAAATACCGAAAGTTCCATCTCGCTCATCGTGCCCTTCATACCGAGCAGAAGCCTGTCATTGGGCGAGGCTGCATCATAGACGCCGTCCTCGTCGACAATCAGCGTGCCGACCAGACCGCAGAACTCCAGTAGCGTGTGCCAATCACGCCCATTGCGTGCCAGCCGGGACGCCTCGAGCGAAAGCACCGCACCGACACGCCCTTCGCAAATCGCGGCCAAGAGCTTCTCGAATCCGGGCCGCCGTGCACCTGCGCCGGAACGGCCAAGATCATCGTCAATCACCTCGACGTCAGACCAGCCCAGCTGACGGGCCCGCTCAGTCAAGCCATATTGCCGCCGTTGGCTCTCCAGATCTTGCATCACCTGAAATGTTGTCGACTGACGAACATAAACAATGGCATTGCGTACCAAATGCTCAGCTTAATCTTGGTCATCGTCCGCCCCCCGCCGACTTCCCAAAGTCGTTATCACCTCCATCAGCAGCACTTGAAGCTGCTCCATTGCCTTCACCCGTTCTGTCGCCTCGAGCTTCATCTCGCGGCGGCTTGTCGAACAAATCGCATTGAGTTCGTACAATGTTCGCCAGCAGAGCCCCTTCGGGGACCTGTTTCCCTCGATGGAAGGCTAGGCCAGAATCCAAGAACGCTCGTAGATCGAGAACGCCGCGCGACCGAAATGCACGGGGTATCAATGATCTTGACCGATGCTGCCGCAGGGTCGACCATCCAAGACGGAACCAGAAAGGAAGGACCTTCTCCGGCGCGAAGCGTCAGATGCCGGCAGCCATTGTGAAGTTGATCGGCGACTACGATCGCAGATCGCTGAAACAACGGATGGAATGGATATGCAACCTCAACTTCTTGCCCCAAACTCAGGGCATTATGAGGTCGCGTCGGATGGTGGCGGTGAGCACTGGGCGGTCATCGCGACACTAATTGAAACCTGCAAACTCAACGGAGTCGACCCGCACGCCTATCTGAGCGACGTGATCACCAAGATCGTCAACCGCCATCCCAACAGTCGCATCGACGAGCTCCTGCCGTGGGCCTATTCCGCCGCAGAGCCACTCAAAGATGTGGCCTGAAAACAGCGCTTACGCTCGACCGCCCGGTCAATGCGCAAGCTCAAAGCCGGCGAGCGACCGAGCCGGCGGCGCAGTCCGCGGCCGCGACCGATGGCAAGCCGAAAGGGGCAAAGAAATGAAGCGCGGAGCCCGCGTCCCGGCCGCGGCCTCCGCCGTGTTTGACGACGGGCGCAAACACTGAGATCAGAAAAAGCACCTGACGGCGCCTTCACACTGGTCGCGATCGATCGGAACGAGTGGTCGCGAGTGTCGGAATCGGTGGTCACGATCGTCGGAATGCCCAAAATGACCGAGTTGGCAACGCACTTGCATTTCTCGCCATCGTGGGAAAGGCCAACATCCAGCAGCGGCTGAATCCATCGCCCAATCTGGCGGGCATCGAGACCATCGTCGACGTCGAGAATAGCGCGCGCCCCTTTACTGGGTTCGTGCGGACTATGTCGGCTCCTCGCGAACCTCGACCCGGTTGACTGGAAAGAAGTCCATCGTGCGCCGGCGCCCTGTGGTCACACACGATCCGGTCACCGTAATGGTGACCCGAGCCGGCTCTATTGTGATCACGCGATAGCTGCGCGGAGTATGGTCCCCCGTTCGCTCCGTCCAGACATCGCCGACGCGTAATTCGCCAGCATACTTCCACTTTTCTGCGCTCATGACGAAATGTATGCGATACGATGTGGACGTGGTTAGTCACCAGTGTGCATAATCGATATCGATGGGGTGCATTTAACTCGGCCGGGGGAGCGGCGGTGGCTGCTGTCTGAACTTAGCCCTTGGCGGGGCGACCCAGCTCTCCCACAACAACCTCACGCAGCCAGCGGTGTGCAGCGTCGTTACGGCGGGTCTCATGCCAGACTAGGTAGATTGGCAGCGTGGGGAGTTTGAGCGGGATCGCTAAGATCGCAATCCGAGCCGCTTCTCCATAAACGTGCCCATGCTTGATGGCATCAGGCCCAAAAGATCAGTGCACGCGGCGACGGTTGGTATTTCAAGAAGCTCGCTGACCTGCACCGCCACGCGCTCGTGGAATTGCAGATACAGTTCTCTCAACACCTGTGGCGCATGCTCGATCTCACGGCGTCGGTGCAGGCCGATAAATTGCTCTTTTCGCAGACCCTCAATTGTGACGCGGGCGCCGACTCTGGGATGGTTTTGCCTTGCAACGATGATCATCCGGTCGTCGAAGAGTTTCCTGTTCACAAACGGATCAAGTTCGACTGGCAGCCAATCGATGGCGACGTCCACAATACCGTCACGAAGGGAATCCTCAAGGTCAACCGGTCGAGAGATGGTGTCGAAAGTTACCACGATGCCGGGAGCGACTGCTGCCACAGCTTTTCGTAGGTCGAGCGCGTAAAACGGCCCCATGGGATGCGGGATGCAGAGACGAAAGTGGCGTCCTGACGTGGCAGGATCAAAACCAGTGGCTTCGGCCAGACTTGTGCGCAATGCCTCCAGCGCCTGTTTGATGACAGGATACATTGCCTTAGCCGTGGACGTGGGTGACAGAGCCCTGTCGCCTCGGACGAAAAGTTCGTCCCTACATGCCTGTCGCAGACGAGACAGAGCGTGGCTGGTAGCCGGTTGGCTGAGCGCGATGCGATCAGCGGCTTTACTGACGGTCCCAAGCTCGTAGACGGCCTCAAAAACCGTCAGTAAGTTGAGATCAAGGCTGCGCAGGTTGAACGTGACGCGGCCCCCCCTGGTTTAACGATTTGCGGCTAATCATACCGGACCAGGCGTGTGGCGGGAAGTATGCCAGGCTATCCCCTCCAAAGGCGTCAAGCTAAGCAGCGGCCACGAATTACCGTACCGGCTTGGGTTTCCAATCAGCGGAAAGCTTCTGGGCTTCGGCGATCTGTGCTGGCGTCATCTCCTTTTCCAGCTTCGCTCGAGCCCCACTTGCAATGTCGCTGACTGCGCGCCGTTCTTTCTGATCCAAGCTTTTAAGAGAACCGAAGGGCGCCTCAAACTGAGATGCTGCCGCTAGACTAAGCCACATGTGCGCTAAGACAACATTCTTTGGAATGCCTTGTCCATTTGCCGCAAAGAAGCCGACGTAGAATTGTGCCCATGTATAACCCTGTTCTGCGGAGAGGAGATACCATTTCGCCGCCGTAGAAAAGTCCTGTGCCACGCCAAGACCGTTGGTGTACATCGCGCCAAGGCTGAACTGCGCCAGAGCATTTCCTTGGTCCGCCGCCAGCCGATACCATTTGATTGCCTCGAAATAGTTTTGAGGTACGCCGCGGCCTGTCTCGTACAGAAGCCCGAGATCAAACTGCGCGACGGCATTACCTTGCAGAGCAAGTGGGCGCAATAGCCAGTCTGCGGCTTGAAAGTCGCCTCGCTGCGCAGCCGTCAAAGCAGATTTGAACGGTCCGGCAGAAGCCTCTCCTGCTATCGCAAAAAGGATCTGCCATAGCAGTAGCGCAATGATTATCGTGGCTGCGCATGCCCGCAAACAAAAACTTTGCAAGCGTAGACAAGTGCAAAATGCCTGAGACGCCAGACTTGACCCGTAGAACACGCCACCGACCTCGAAAAAACACTTGTACGACCGAGTAGGAGAATACCCAAACGCTCTACCGACTTCCTACGAGATTTAGAGCGGATTCCGGTCAGGTTCGAACCTACCCGGCGTGGCGAAAGGCTGACGAGGTGATCGAGTAATTTCAAAATACTTTGCGCATTGCACCAGTACGGCACGGCAAACGGTGTGCCTTAGGCGGATAGAAGTTGTCTGGCGAAGCCCTTTTCAGAAAGATCGAAAATGCCTTCACCCGCCGTGACCGCTCAGTGCCTCAATGCGATCGGACTAGTGCTGGCGATGGTAAGCAGCAAGTAGATCGGTAAGCTGGCTTAGCTTTATCCGGCCGCAAAATCGTGTGTTGGCTTATAGGTTTCAAGCACTGCCAAAACATATCAGCTTCAGTCGTTGCCTTGCGCAGGTCATCCATCTTGCGGCAGTCGAAATCTCATGGCCTGATCGTCTTCGACCTGGGCCAGAGGTCAACGGCGGCCCCGGGGGCGCCCGGGCTTCCGTTTTTGCCTTTTCGCTGAATGCAGCTTTGAAAACGAAGGAACGGGGAAAGTCGCCATCGGTATTGCAAGGCAGGAGTTCGTATCAGCCTTCAGCGGGCGGCGCGGCGGCATGGCCTTTGCCAACACCGCGCCGCAACCGGCTTTGCCGGAAATCGGCCGGCTTGGCCCGGTAGTAGAGCCGGGGTCGATTGGCTATTCGCCACGCCACTTATATCCGACATCCAACATCATTTCGGCCAAAAGACTCTCAACAACAAAGCGGCAACCAAGGCCGATTTGAGGATCGCAATGAGTAATTTGGGACGCGTCTCGATCTTGTGGCTGACCGTGCTAGCAACATTGATAGTTGGTCAGCGCACTGGCCATGCCCAGGAGAAGCGCTTTGCGCTGGTGATCGGCAACGATGAATACAAGGTGGCCAAGCTTGCGACGCCAGCTAACGACGCCGGGCTTGTCGCTGACGCGCTCCAGAGTGCGGGCTTCACGGTCACTGGAGCGCGGAACCTCGATCAGGCGACGCTGCGGGAGTTTTTTCGCGAATTTCTCGGACAGGTATCGGCCGCCGGCCCTGACGCGGTTGCGCTTATCTATCTCGCCGGCTTTGGGCTGCAATTTGAGGGCGAGAACTATTTTATCCCGGTCGACGCGGACATTCAGCGCGTCGTCGATATTCCGCTCCAGGCCATAAGAATCTCGGATTTTACCCAGCCGCTTGCGACGCTTCCGGGCCGCGTCAAGATCGTCATTCTCGACGCGTCGCACCAGAATCCGTTCGCGCAAGGCGATCAGCCGTTGGCAAGCGGCCTTGCACTCGTTGATCCCGCCCCCTCGATGGCGTTTGCGTTCAGCGCGGCGCCCGGCACGGTCATCCCGGAGGAACAAGGTCCTTATGGCGCCTATGCGACGTCACTTGCGGAAATGGTCGCGGCCGGCGGCCTAGGTCTTGATGACATATTCGCCCGGCTTCGGCTGCGCGTTAGCGATTTGACGAAAGGCGCTGAGGTCCCTTGGTACACTTCACAAATCAATGGCCCATTCTTCATGACCGAGCGGGCTGCGGATGCACCCCCGCCACCGGACGTGGTGCCGCTCGCCGACATACGCAACAAATCGATGCGCGATTTTCGTAGCGTTGAGGATGCCTATGCGGCGGCGCTGGAACGCGACACCATTGAGGGCTACGAGCAATTCCTTGCGATCTATCCCCGCACTTCGTTTTCACGACGAGTTGCTGCGATGATCGCTGTCCGTCGTGAAGAGATCGTCTGGCGCCGATGTGTGTTCGCAGATACGCCGCAGGCCTATTGGTCGTATCTGCGCCGGTATCCCAACGGACCGCACATTTGGGACGCGCGGCGCCGGTTGAGGATGTTGACCGCGGCGATCGATCCTCCGCCTGATTTCGCAGTCTTCGATTTTGGTGTCCCGCCGCCGCCACCGGACGAACTGGTGTTTATCGACCGGCCGATCTTGATGTTTGAAGGACCCGGTTACGAGCCACCTCCGCCGCCACCCTTGTTCTTCCTGCCGCCCCGCCCGCGGGAATTCGTGTTTCTGCCGCCGCCACCCTCGCCGCGCGAACGTTTTTTTCTGCCCGTTCCTACGGCACCCGCCGTGTCCGCGTTCGTGAAGCCGCCGCCGGGGGTGGTAGTGCAGCCACGTCCTCCGGGCGGCGGTCCGCCGAATGGGCGCACGACGATCCCAGTATCGTTACCGGCCGCCGTGAGTTCGGAGGTAATCCCACTCGGGGTCACCCCGGATCCGGCGGACCGACAGTGGCACCGCTCGCACCGCCCCCCAATGCGGTATCTCCGGGAGGGCCGCCCCCGCCATCGACCGCATTCGTGAAACCGCCTTCTCCGCTACCACATCCGGTGGGGACGGCCCCCGCGTCGGTCAAACCTGCACCACCACCGCCGCCTCAGGCTGGTCCGACGACTGCAACGCTAAAGCCTGCAATCCCACCGCCGCACCCGGCGGGCCCAACGCCGACGTCAGTCAAGCCTGCACCGCCGCCGCATCCAACCAGTCCCGAGCCGGCAACTTTCAAGCCGGCGCCGCCACCACCTCCGCCACATCCAGCCAGCCCGGCACCGGCAACTTTCAAGCCCGCGCCGCCACCACCTCCGCCGCATCCAGTCAGCCCGGCACCGGCAACTTTCAAGCCGGCGCCGCCACCACCTCCGCCACATCCAGCCAGCCCGGCACCGGCAACTTTCAAGCCGGCGCCGCCACCACCTTCGCCGCCGCATCCAGCCAGCCCGGCACCGGCAACTCTCAAGCCTGCACCTGCACCTGCACCGCCGCCTCCGCCCGGTCCGGCTCCGGCGTCGGTCAAGCCTGTGGCTCCGCCACCACCTCCGCCGCACCCGGCGGCTCCCGTGCCGGCTGCGGCGAAACCGCCGCCCTGTCCACCGGGCAAGACACTTGCCAAAGTGGACGGACGCGATGTCTGCAAATAATGCGCAGGCGGAATGATCCGTATTGCGCGACGCGATCGATGCGATTCCGCGGCTGAGTTGCGCGGAAAAGTCTTGCGCGATTGTTTACAGGGAGGCCTGCGCACTCGGCTGTGAGGGCTTTCCCACCAACAGCAACCAAGTTGCTGCGTCACGGCAAGCGCAGCTTACCGTGACGGCGTCGCTGTCGTGCATCGCCCATCGCCTCGCAGAGCAACTGCGCGAGGTGGCTTCGCGCGTCCGGAGGCTCATGATGAGCGCCCGCGACCCCGAGCGCTTCCACATCGAGAAGAGCGACATCGTCCATGACCTGGAGCGTCTCGCATCAGGCGAGACCCCCATGGGCGAGAGACCGCCAAATGGCAGAACCGTTGTCTCCCACTCCTATGCGGTGACCGGTCACGGGGTCCTGGCCGTCGAGCGCAAGACCCGCCAAGCCTTCAAAATCTTCGTGTAGGAATTGTTATGCAGCCGTCGACGCTCCTGAAATCGGACGGGCATGACCGCGCCATGTCGTTGCAACGGCTAGAGGCGACAGGTTTCGGTGCAGCACCTAGCGAGCAGTTTTCTCAATCGCCCGGTATCGGCAGAACCGGCATGACCTCGACAGAATCCCCCGGAAAGTTCGTGAAGTGGGGATGCTTCTCGAACATCTTGGCGGCTGCCTCATGTGAATCGGCACGAACGACCGTGTAAGCGCTCAGCATATTGCTGATGTCTTGGATGCCCCGCTCGCTAACCTTTTTTGTTTTCCCGAGCGGCCCGCCCATGCCAACGATCGCGGTCTGATGTTTCTGGACCCAGCCCTTCCACGCCGCGATCCCCTCTTGCATTTTGGCGTTGCGCTCCGACTCGGCAAGGTCGTTCCACGCCTTCATTTTCGCGCTGTCCTTATTGCCGAGGAAAACAGCGAGATAGGTGTCGTTCGTGCTCATAGCTTTCTCCTTTTATTCGCCGGCATAGGAACTGCACGCCGCTCCATGGAGCGACGAACGAGGTCATCGGCCGTTATTTTGTGCGAAGGACCCGGCGTCGCTCCCGTTCTACTGGAGAGAGCGTATGCCTGTTCTGTGGCGGGTCGATGTCCGCCTTGGGTGAACCGCTACAGACTCACGATGTAAGCGGAATGTCTGCTAATCCTCCCGATAGCTGCTGTTTCTGTGCGGAGCGGTAATCGACGTTGAGGGCCAATTCCGGCCGCACGCACCCGCAGCCGTCGGACCAGGGTGAAGCCGGTCACAGACCAGCCGATTGGCGTGTGGTATCTTTCCCTACATTGCAGCAGACGTAATCCCACTGGGGAGGCGTCAAATGGCCATCGGCATTGGAAGACGGCAATTCATTTCGAGTGTCGGCCGTGCCGCCGCCGCATGGCCACTCGCGGCAGGCGCGCAGCAGCCGACGATGCCGGTAGTCGGATTTGTCCGGAGTGGGTCGGCCGTTACCAACGCCCCCTATGTGGCCGCGTTCCGCAACGGCCTCAATGAAACCGGCTGCTTCGAAGGCCAAAACGTGACGGTCGAGTATCACTGGCTGGAGGGGCAATACGATAGTCTGCCGGCGCTAATAGACGATCTGGTTCGCCGACAGGTGGCCGTGATCACCACGCCCGGCAATACGCCGGCTGCACTCGCGGCCAAAGCTGCAACAGCCACGATTCCGATCGTCTTCGGCATCCCCGAGGACCCGGTCCAGCTTGGTCTTGTCGCCAGCCTCCCCCGGCCCGGCGGCAATGCGACCGGTATCAATTTTTTCTCCCAGGAGGTCGCGGCCAAGCGGCTTCGGCTCCTGCATGACCTTGTACCCAAAGCCGTTCGTATCGCCGTGCTGGTGAATCCAGCAGTTGCGTCAGTCGTCGAATCCACGTTACGGGACGTGCGGGAAGCCGCTCCCACTATCGGGTTGCAAATCCAGATTCTCAACGCCACGACGATTGGCGAGATCGATGCGGCCTTTGCCACCCTTGCGCGCGAGCGCTCCGACGCCCTGTTCGTCGCTCCCGACGCATTCTTCACCTCCCACCGCGTGCAGTTTGCCATTTTGACGGCGCGCATCGGGATTCCAGCGGCTTATGCGAGTCGCTTGGCTGTGGAAGCCGGCGGGCTGATGAGCTACGCAACGGACGTCGCGGACATGTTTCATCAAGTCGGCGTCTACACCGGCAAAATCCTCAAAGGCGCGAATCCGGCTGACCTGCCGGTGTTACAGTCGACCAAATTCGAGTTCCTCATCAACCTCGCAATGGCGCGAGCGCTTGGTATCGAGGTGCCGCCGTCGCTGCTCGCTATCGCCGACGAGGTGATCGAATGAAACGGCGCGAAGGCGTCACGCTGGTAAGCGGTTAGCCAAAGCCCAAGGGGAAGCATATTGCTAAATACGCTTCTCCGTTATCGTGGCGGTATTGGGCAGGTGCTCGGCTTAATAATCTGCACAGCTACGGTGATCTACCTCCAATATTTTTTCGAGTGGATTTGGTACGTCGCCATTCCGGTTGGCGTGCTGGCTTTCATATCAACGCTCATCCTATGGACCAGATTCATTTATTACCTCGAGAAAAGCCAACCTCGCTTCTGACAATCAATCCACCTGCTCACGAAGGTCGGTTTGACGATACTCGCGGCATGTCTGCGCCGACCCCGATAGCGACGCTTTCGCCGCGTTGTGGCCCCTGATGCGACAAGCCAAAACTGACTGTTGTGGCGTGAAAACCTGCTAAGATGATCGACATGGTATGATCCCGGCTGGGATGGGGTGACGGGATTTCCTTTTCAAAGAAATCCATGCGTAATCGTGTTGATATTCGCAGCAGTCCGTCCGGAGTTCCGACATGCAGAGCGTCGCCAGCACATCATCGCCCAAGGTCGTCATCGTCGGCGGCGGCATTGGCGGGCTCACCGCCGCGCTGGCGTTGCTTCATCGTGGCATCGATGTCGACGTGTACGAGCAATCGGCCGTACTCAAGGAGGTCGGAGCCGGCGTTCAGCTCGGTTCGAACGGCACCCGCGTCCTCTATGCGCTTGGCCTACAGGACGTGTTGTCGCGCGTTCAGGTTCTCCCTTCAGCGCGCGAGATACGCCACTGGCGCACTGGCGAAACTTGGAATTGGTTCGATCTCGGCGCGGCATCGGCCAAACGGTACGGCACGCCGCACGTCATGCTCCATCGCGGCGACCTACTCAGCATTCTGGCCGAGGCAGTCCAGCAGCTGAAGGCAAACGCGATTTCGCTCGGCAGGAAGTGCATTTCAGTCAGCCAGACGGCGGACCACGCCGAGGTGAAGTTCGTCGATGGCCATGTGGCAACGTCGGACTTCGTTATTGGTGCCGACGGCATTCACTCCCAGGTGCGTGCCTGTCTGTTCGGCGCCGGCCACGCCGAGTTCACGGGTTGCGTGGCGTGGCGCGGTTTGGTGGCGATGGAACAACTACCGCCGCACCTTGCACGCATGGTTGGAACGAACTGGCTTGGACCGCGCGGCCATGTGCTGCATTATCCGGTACGGCGCGGCGAGATCATGAACTTCATCGCCATTGTCGAGCGTGACGACTGGCAGGTGGAATCCTGGACCATCGAAGGCACCAAAGGCGAACTCGCCAACGACTTCCGCGGCTGGCATCAGGACGTTCACACTCTCATTAACGGTCTCGACACGCCGTACAAATGGGCGCTGATGGTGCGCGGCCCGATGGAGCGCTGGACGCAGGGACGCATTACGCTGCTCGGTGATGCCTGCCATCCGACGCTGCCATTTCTGGGACAAGGCGCGGTCATGGCGATCGAAGACGCCTACGTCGCCGCAGCCTGTTTGTCGAAATATGCCAACGAGCCGATGGCCGCACTCCTGCGTTACCAGAACATCAGGCGCGATCGCACTGCCGCCGTCGTGCGCAAGGCCCATGAGAACCGCAGACAGGCCTTCAGCCCTGCGCTCGCCGACGAGGATGCGGTTGCAATTTCCGTGGCGCGCGAGTGGCAGCAGGAGCGCCTGCGGGAGCGCATGGACTGGCTTTACACCTACGACGCCACCGCAGAGGCAATTTAAAGTCGATGGCTTGGTTGGGCCACGGCGGGGTTGTTCTCCTTACACAGCGTGCGGCTTTGCGGGTGCTTTCTGGACTTCGCGCATATCGCCGTGGTGTATCCTCGCCACCTGGCCGTTATCCCACGCAATCGTCACGGCGTCCCAGCTTATTTCAGTGACAACGCCGCTGTCAGCGACGTCACCTCGCCAGTAGATACGGGCTCCCTTCTTGAGCGCTTTGGATTCGTCAACTGTCATTATCCGCGCTGCTACCTAGTTCCTCAGCCTCACTCAAGCGATCAATGAGATCAGCGAGGTGATTAGGCACGGGGATATCCTGCATGCTTTCGTAATACGCCTTGAGCCGTGCACCCAATTTCGTTCGGAGCTCAGTATTATAAACCGTGCTTTTGCGAGAGGCCAAGTCGCTACCTGAGACCTTTTCTGCCATAGCACGTCTCCTCCAATTGGAAACATGCCCGTTCGCTGAATGGTTCCGGCAATTTACAACGCGCCCAAAAGCTTGATTAACTTGGGAACCGCCGGCCCAAATTGCGTTTCGCGAGGCGGCAGGTTCTCTGGAGAGGCGTCGCGGATGAATTCGACGTCACGGATTCTGGAAGGGAAGAGGTACCGGCAGGGCTTGGTCGAGGGCGGCTGGAGAGCAATCTGTTGCTGGTCGATTGCTTGCGCTAGACTGCCAACATGATTGAAACTGATTCCGACATCGAGTATTCGCCGCTGTGCGGAGCCGTGAGCTGTGAGGGCGTGACTGTGCGCGTCGAAATCTGTCGGCTTACCGAAAGAAACGAGGGTTGGTCGCTTAAAGTGATCGATCACAAAGGCGCGTCTACCGTGTGGGAACACTTATTCGCCACGGATACAGACGCGTACGCTGAGTTCTACCGAACGCTGGAAACCGAAGGCATCCGGTCGTTTGCCGAGCGGCCGCCCGGACGGATGCATTAACGTTTGGCGCAGAACGTCGCGCAAGCCCCGGCTTCGCTCGGTCTTTCAATCATCAAGCTGCCCTGCTCATTTGTGCTGAGCATCCTCGATCGTCGCATTGTTTTGCTCGAGCTGTCGAGCAAGTTGAACGACTAGGTCAACCAGATGATCCGGAACGGGCGCATTTTTCGTGAAGTCGAAATACGCCCTAAGGTCCTCTCCAAGGCGCCTGCGAACCTCCGGCTGAGCGATTGCGACCGATCTTGAGTGGTGTACTGACATCATTGAAAAAACGTGCCGGCCGTCTGGGTGTTCCGTCTTACCAACAATCAAAGGGGGGTCGGATTTAGAGCTACGTGAATGCCTGCCTTGCGTCTCTCTCATGGATAGAAGTGCAACGATACCTATGCGCGGGGCGTTCGATTGGAGCTGCACCGAGCAAGCAGGCTGAGTCATGAATCGGTATGATAGAGAGCTCTTGGGTAAACAATTGAGGCATGTCTCCCCAGCAGGAGCGCCAATTGTTGCGACAGCCACGCTGCTTGCACTGTTTTTTTTGCTCGGGTTGACGTTTGGCGGCGTGATTTCGCAGAAATCGGACCTGACGCGCATTGCACTCCAGTTATCTCGACCGGTTTCTTCCGTGAATTGATTGGCGGCGCCGGGCAAAGCTTGTTGGCGTTGCCTCAATTCATCTGTTTGGATGGCGTTGGGCCGCCATTTAGGCGGATTGAAAGCAGGACGGCCCTGCCGAAAGTTCCTGGGGACGACGTGGCAGGGCCGCCGCTGGCCGACGGCGTCAGGTCGCCGGCTTACTGCCTTGGTGCGTACGCCGCTGCAACTTTTCAGCGGCCAGTGCGTTCCGAACCAAGTTAGCCGACGGCGGCCCGCTGCGCTGTGGAACTCTTTTAGGGGTAAACATTTGAATATCAGATAGCCACTGAAACGGAGGCGGCCATGATCACGGCCGACGAAGTGCTGAAATTTGCTGCGGACTGCGAAGGCATGGCGAAGGTCAGTCGCAGCAAAGAGGATAGGTCTGTTTGGATGGGCTTAGCGCAACGGTGGGTGCGGTGCGCCGAGTTGATGAATGAAGAGACTCGGCTGTCGGATCGGAAAAAATTGGAAAAGCGCCAGCGATCCAATTCTCACCATGATCGCTGGTCGCGCCGCACTGCACAAGCTGCGTAATAGTGCGTAAAAAGATTGGCTAGGGCAGCCTGGCCCTACTTTGGCTAGCGGTACGGGATTGTACGGGATTGAACGAAGCCGCTGACGCGGCAGCTTAGAATCGGTCGTGTGGTTGCCGCCTGTCTGAGAGGATTGAGGGTTTTCCAAAACCCAACCCTTCAGACAGGAGGATTGCGATGGCTGAGATCAGCCCTCTTCGCCGCCGCATGATCGAGCACATGACGGTCCGCAATCTGTCGCCAGCGACGCAACAATCGTATCTCAGCGCCATATCGAAGTTCAGCCGATATTTTGGTCGCTCCCCTGATCGTTTGAACCTGGAAGATGTCCACGCCTTCCAGGTTCATCTGGTTGCGACGGGGATCTGTGGCCTGCGCTGAACCAGATCGTCTGCGCGCTGCGGTTCTTCTATGGCGTGACGCTTGGCCAGGCTACGGTGCCGGAGCGCATCGCCTATGCGCGTGAGCCAAACAAGCTGCCGGTGGTGTTGAGCGCCGACGAGGTCGTGCGCTTCCTGGAGGCAATCCCGAGCCTAAAAAGCCGCACCGCGCTGACCACAGTCTATGCCGCCGGACTGCGCGTGTCGGAAGTTGTCCTCCTGAAGATTGCCGACATCGACAGCCAGCGGATGGTGATCCGGGTCGAGCAAGGCAAAGGCGGCAAGGACCGCTACGTCATGCTCTCTCCGCAGCTCCTGAGGATTTTACGCACATATTGGCGGCTCGCTCGGCCGAAGCGATGGCTGTTTCCCGGCCGCGACGACGAGCGTCCGCTCGTGCCTAACGTCTTGCACGCCGCCTGCCGTTCAGCCTGCGCGGCGGCTGGCTTGAGCAAGCAGGTGACGGTGCACACCTTGCGGCACACATTCGCGACCCCTCTGTTGGAGAGCGGGGCGGACGTGCGCATCATCCAAGTTCTACTCGGCCACGCCAGCATCGCAAGCACGACGTGCTACACACGGGTCGCGCTGCGCCGCTAACCAGTCTGCTCAGTCTCGTCCCCAAGTTAGACGCCCATCACGATCGCACAAAAGTGCGTTTGGCCCCCGGGGGCTTTCAGTTCCCTGGCGTAAACCTTGATTGTATCGCCTGTTATCTCTAAATGATGTCCTTTCAAGTGGAGGTCGGTTTTTACCTTGAGCGTCCGCTTGTTTAGATAGTTGATGTCGAGAACCTTCGCGCCGTATTGGTCGAATAACGCTAATTCATGTTCATTCGGGCGCTCTCTCCTATAGAAGTTATTTTGATTTATCCGAAATTCGTTATTGGCGATCTCGACGATTATCTTTCCATCGCCCCTCACTGTTAGCGATAACGCCATGCCAGTAGGCAACCGCTTCAGCGCAACAGGTTCACCGTCAATTTCAATGATAGTTCGATCGCTTGCGGGGAATAAAACCGAGAGCCTCCGATGATAAGGTCAAAGCCAAACATGTTCATGGCGTCGCACAGCGCGTTGGGCGGTCGCGGAGTTGGCTCATCGCCGGCCATGAGTATGCCAGCGAGCGCCTCAAGCTCTTTTTTCCCGCATAGTGCATTACCCACCACGACGGCGCTGTCGGCGCGGCGGCCATCAGAAGTAACGATGCCAAAAAGACAAATCTTCGGGAGCCAACCGGGCGATCAAAGAACCTCAGATGCCAAATCCATCAATCGAATAATCGAAGCATGCGAAATGAAGCAGCGCTTGCCGACGGCCTCGCTGATCGATTTTCTTGTATTGGGCTGCCAACGGTTTCTATGGAAGGTGCGTGGAAGTGCTGAGACGCGCCGCACAAGCGGAGGAACTGCGAAGAAGTCTCAAGGTTTTCGAGTTCGACGGCTTTTTGACAGCAGTGGCCATTAACCTTGAACGAAGAAAGCTCAGGGCTCGAGAACTCGCATTTGCAACAGCTTCAATCGTAGTTGACTTGAAGCCTGTCTGCGAAGGCACCGCGCTTGCGGAGCCGACCGTCGATGCCCGGCGCGCGGCGCAGGTTCGGCCGCTTTAGCAACGCCTTTAGCATCAAGTGCAGCAGAGCCTTATTCATGTGAACACCGAAGCATTGGTGCAGGCCATAGCCGAAGTGGATGTATTCATGAGGTAGCCGTCGCGGATTGAATGCCCCAGGATCCGGCAGCCGTCTCTGATCCATCATGGCAGAGCTGAACGCGACCAAGACCTGGGTGCCTTCGGGCACCGGGACCGCGCGAGGCGTACCTGCTGCAATAATCGCAGACTTTGACGCCACGCGAGGCAGGAATGGCGCAAGCGGATCGAAGCGCATCGCCTCGAACACATAGCCCGCGAGCAGTTGATCGTCGTTGTCACGCGCGGCTTTCTGTGCGCCCTCGAGCGCATCCGGACGGCGGAGCAGTTGCTCGAGCGCCTGCGGAACAACCATTGGTGGCTGAGGCGGCCCGCCCACGATGAAGCCAGTCAGAGAAGCAACGATCTGGCCATCATCAAAGCCGGGAGTTCCCTGCTTCTGCATGGCTAGACAGCGGCCGAGCACGTCGTCCTGCACCACTCCTGAAGCGCGGCGTGTGTCTATGAGGTTTTGGATATGCCTGTGCAAGGCAGGCGCGATCACGTTGACCTCGATCCGCAGCGCGGGATCGTCGCCCGTGTCGGCGAACTGAAATTCAAACAGTCGGGTCGCCCAGACGCGCAAATCCTCGCCGGGCGGATCGGGGATGCCGAAATAACCCTGATAGAGCTCGAAAGTGATTCGCCGGATCAGCGCATCCACGACTTCCAGCCGACCGTTCGCCCGAGCTACGATCGATTCGCCTAGCCGCTCGACCTCTGGGATAAGCCGTTCGGGAATGTCGGTGACCCGTATCACCTTGCGCATGGCTTCGGTGTCGCGGCGATACTCTTCGGTGTCATCCATACTCAAGAAGAACGGATGGCCTCCCATAATGACGTTGAGCTTCTTCGCGTACGGGACACGAAACGATTGATCGTTCAGGAAAACCTCGCGCACCTCGTCGTAGCGCGTCACGACCACAACATTGCCGAAGCGCCGGTTACATCGCAGGGCCCGCAGCACGCGAAAACCGAACGGCAGCAAAGTTTCCATCACCCACGGCATTACCCACGCCATTACGCGGCCCTTGATCCCGCCTGGTGCCGCCCGCAACACGTCTTGTTTTATCGTGTTCATAGCTGCGCCAGATATTTCAGCGCCGGAATGCTGGGTAGGAAAAAGTATTCGCCGCCAGCGGACTGGATGAAGGTTTCGACTTCAATAATCCTGCGCAACGGTTGTTCTTGGATTGTGAAGTTGCCTTTTGGCCCTACCAGTGGGTCCGTCTCGTCAAATAGCGTGTGGAAATTGCGGTTCAGAAGCCAAGTTTGCTGAACGAACTCGAACTGGCGCGCGATATCGGAGTTCAGGCACATAAACAGTAGACCCCGCTCCGTATCGTCGTCCTCATTGCGGCCGGTGAGCGTGGCGCCGTATTTGCGGCCGCGCCGCAGGATGCGGTGATTGTTCGCGGCGTCGAGCAGAGTCTGCACCGAGGCCAAGTCCTTCGCGAGGCTGTCGCGCGGGTTTGCTCTCCGCACATGCGAGCCGAACGGACAGCCGGTGCCGTCGGGGTCGGCTTTCCTGAAGCGGAAGTCATTCTGCGGTTGTCCAAATTTATCCGGCGGCAACACTCCGCCGACGGGGCACAGCAGGTGGCCGTCGATATTGCGGCCGATCACCCGCTCCGAAAGCCACTCGGCGGTGATATGCGTGGCGCTCGGATCGTGGGCACGAATCCGCGCCGCGCCGATCTCCATAGATTTCCAGAATTGGGCGACGCGCTGCCGTAGTTCGCGCACCACCAGATAGCTGCCGTCGAGGCCTAGATTACGAAAACCCACAGGCGCCCCCTCCGCCCCTAGACCAGATTCCTCCGACATCTCGTCGTTTGGAACCATCGGCCCGGGCGCCTTCTCGTGATGCGCGTTAGTGTGGCCAAACAGGATCTCCCCGAGGGGCACGCCATGCCCGTCATCGCGTTTGACCGGCTGGCCATCGCTAAGAATCAGGCTGTCGGCCGCACTCTCGTCTCCGCTTTTCTCGTCGTAGGGAATCGGTTGCGACAGGCCATCGGCAAAACCAAAATGCTCGCGCGCAATGCCATTGCCGTCGAACCGCATGTCGAGCGCGAGCCGGTGGACGATCTTGACACTGTGCGGGGCGAGCTCAGTCTCGACCGTTCGTGCCCACGTAAGGGCCGCGGCTGCGTCGTTTTCGTAAAGCACTAGCAGCGCATGCACTGTGATTGGAGTGGTGACCTCGATCTCGGCGCGCTCCGGAGGACCGCCGCGGTAAGTGAACACGTCCCCGTCGTCTAAGGCGCCGTTCTCCTTGCGCGAAGGAATATTGGCGCTCCAACGAGGCCCGGCATCGATGACGGTACCCTGCCATTGGTCACCGACCTTATCGCCGAGCCGTCGCAAGCGGTCCTCCTGATACATGCCCTCACAAAACGGCGTCGAAAATGTCTCGAGCGCATCCGCGGATAGGCCCAGTTTCTGCAGGCCCGTCCAGGTAAACGCGAGCGCGACCGCGCGCGGGTCCTTGCCGTCCGCGTTGGTGACGGGCGCGACCTTGTCTAGCGTCTGCAGGCACGCGCCTTTTCCCCGAGTTC
Organism: uncultured Alphaproteobacteria bacterium; assembly: GCA_963732015.1. Lineage (GTDB taxonomy): Bacteria > Pseudomonadota > Alphaproteobacteria > Rhizobiales > Xanthobacteraceae > BOG-931. Next base: position 25,636 of record CAVSXY010000001.1, read on the forward strand.
TCGCGCCGGCTGGCCCGTTTTCCTCCCAGCAGAACTGAAGGAACAGCGCCTCTGCCGACGGCAACGTGCTAAAGCCGCTGACGACGATACCCTGCGTGAGCGCGTCATGCGGCGGTTTGAGCATCCAGCTCGGCCGCGACAGCTTCCGCGGACCGGTCACAGGTCCTGCGCCCATGCAGATGCCTCATTGGGTGTCAGCGTGGCTTTGCGCAAACCGTCGGCGATGCGGGCATTGCGCTCGATTTGGTCGACCGTGAGCTCCTTGTAGGCGCTGAACCAGAACCGGCTCACCGCCATCGAATGGCGCGCCCAGGCTTTGAACTGGCGGCCGTGGCTCGCTCCGTCGAGCACCAAGAAGCGGGTTGCCGGAAATCCGACGCCGCTGCCCCATGCGAGTGTCAGTCCGCCGTGCGCCTTCTCGATGAAGTCATCGAGATAGCTGTCCCAGCTGTTGTCGAAGTTCGAGAAGAACATGAGCCGGCTGGCGTTGTTCACAAATGCCCAATGGGCAAAGTGAACCGTGCGCATGCTGCCGAGATATCCGTCGGTTGCCAGGACCCGCAGGATCAGACCCAGTCCGAAATGTCCGGTTCGGAACAACGCCATGCGCAGCACGCCAGGTTTTACAAGGACCACGCTCCCCATGTGATTCTGCGGGACCCAATCCTCGCGGCGGGTCATCTTGCGAAGTTCGCGCTGATCGATTGATGGCGCGTCATGGTGGGGGTCCCGACGTTCTAGCCATCGCAACCACAACAATACTGCCGGGATGGAGAACACGAACACGGTGTAGATCCCCACCGTAACAATGCGAACGATTGTCCCCCAATTCTGCTCGAAGGCTTGCTCGAACGAATAGACAGCCGGATAGAGGGCACGATCGAAGGCGTAGAGGAATTGGCCAATTGCGTGGAAGAAGCCCTCACCAAGCGCCAGCAGGAAGGCGTCGGCGGATTGAATAAAGACCGGCGTGGAAACGTCGATGACAGACTTCGCGGCCGTCGCGGCAACGGACATCGCAACGATCAGGAGGCCCAACATCATGAGCAGCACGACGATTAGCGTGAACGGGTTGGCTAAGGATTTAAACTCACTCTTCATGGAAGGACTAAGCCCGCCGGACCGGTTCGGAGCGGCTTCACCGCGTCGCGCGCCTGCGTTACAGTAGAGCACAAGACCAGCCAGCAGAGGGATGATCGAGAGTAGAAGGAAAGGTCCGTAATCCAACGCTAAGAACCAGAGTGCCCATTCGGGCTTAAACGCGCGGAGGAAAACGAGAAGCAGTAAGCCGGGAAGGGAAAGCGCAAAAAGTGTGACCAGCAGGAAGATGAAAAGACGCAGCATGTCGGCCATCCGCTCCGGCGGCGAGATGCGGTACGGCGCCGGTTTGTCGAGCCATGGAAATTGGCCGAGCAAGGCGGCCCGTAGATTTTTGTGTATCGCCTGCGCGGTTATACCCCGGTAGGGGTTCGGGATGGTTGGGTCGACCTGCGCAAGCTCGGTTCGCGTTTTCGCAAACAAATCAGCCTCGAAAAGGATTCGAGCGCGCTCCAGCCCCCGATTGCCATGATGGAAGACACTAGGAGGCAGTGTCTTACGCTCGAGATACGGGGCGATCGGATAATACGCGCCGGGAGCGGTGACCGCGTCATACAATGGTCCGGCGCTGTCGGCCGGGCGTTTGCAGCAGCGCAGCATGAGCCGCAGGTTCGAACCGAGCGTTGCCTCTAGCTGCGCCCAGAACGGGCCGGGCTGGCCGTCGAAATTCGCCTCGATAACGAAAATCGGGTCGTAATCGGCGCCCTGAAAAACGGACATCGACATAAAGTGCAGTGAAGGCACGCTCCATTTCAGGCGGCTATATAACTCTGTATCTCCTGGGCGGAGCGTCTCCTCGTCGCGCTTGACCTTCTCGATAATGTCCGAAAGTCGCCCGACGCTAGCCGGCTCGACCTCCAGCACAACTGACAGTGTCGATTGCCGCATGCACCTCCCCCTTGCCCGCATACAACTTTGACGCGAAACTCGCCGTAGTCAATGGCTCCCCGCAAACCCCCAAGCGAGCAACTCACCCTCGCTGAAGAAACCAGCAGGTCACTGACAATCGCGCAATCAGCGACGAGTGGTTCAGCCTTTGAAGAAGGCAGCGTGATACCTCTTCTAAATCGCCAAACCGAGTTGCGAACTCTTGCTTGGCTCAAAATTCGAGACGGTGACACCTACCAAGCGTATGCCTTTCTTGGCCGGCAAGACAGTTCGAATAAGTCCAAGGCTGATTTCGTGAAGCACGAACTGCGACGACACAGGTGCCGGTAAGCTCCGGCTTCGGGTCGCCTGCTGGAAATCCGAATATTTGATTTTGACAGTGACGGTGCGGCCGAAAGCATTTGCCTTTTCACACCACGCCCACACTTCATTGGCCTGACCCAGGATCTCGCGCTCAATGTCGCCCGCGTCGGTCAAATCTTCGGGAAAGGTTGTTTCGGACCCAGACGACTTGCGTTCACGATCTGCTCGCACAGGCCTGTCATCCTCGCCGCGCGAAATTGCGTAATACCAGGGGCCTGCTTTTCCAAAATGTGCCACGAGGAACTCGACAGTCTTGCTCCGAAGATCGGCGCCGGTCTGGATACCGAGACGCTTCATCTTCTCCGCCGTGACGGGGCCGATGCCGTGAAATTTGCCAACCGCAAGATTTTCCATGAACGCCGCGCCTTGGTCTGGTGTGATGACAAATTGCCCATTGGGCTTGCGGAAATCGGACGCCAGTTTGGCGAGAAATTTGTTGTACGAAATGCCAGCCGAGGCCGTAAGGCTGGTCTCATCCAGGATGCGCCAGCGGATTTCTGTGGCGACCGCTGCGGCGGTCGGTAAGCCTTTGCGGTTTTCCGTTACATCAAGGTAGGCTTCGTCGAGTGAAAGCGGCTCAATGAGCGGCGTGTAGTCCGCAAAGATTTGTCGGATTTGCTGAGAGAGCGCGCGATAAACGTCAAAGCGCGGCGGTACGAAAATAAGATTAGAGCAGTGCCGTTGTGCGGTGATTGATGGCATCGCACTCCGAACCCCAAATTTCCGCGCTTCGTAACTGGCGGCTGCAACAACACCGCGCTTGGCCGCATGACCAACGGCGACTGGTTTTCCTCGCAGCTCCGGATTATCGCGCTGCTCGACCGACGCATAAAAGGCGTCCATATCGATATGGATGATCTTGCGCATTTCCTAACTACGCCGCCTTTTCTTCCAAAGCAGTCGCTTCCGCCTCTTGGCGCTTTGCATTGATTAGATTGAGCAGATGCCCGGCTGCACGCGCGTCACAGAGTCGTCATTCAAGACCGACGCCACGCGGGAGGGAGAACCGTCCATGACCGAGACCACTGTGCCACGTGCATACATTCCCGCATTAGCGGGCATCTACAGCGCGCTCGAACCGTTCAGTCTACCGATCTTGCGTGTGGTGATGGGGTTGACGCTGTTTCCGCACGGCTGCCAAAAATTGTTCGGCTGGTTTGGCGGCATGGGCTTTGCAGGATTCACCAACGCTTTTGACAAGATGGGCTGGCATCCGGCGGCATTCTGGGTTGCCCTGGTGGCTTTGACCGAGGCGGTCGGTGGTCTCATGCTTGCCTTTGGGTTCTTCACGCGTTTTGCTGCGGCCGCGATCGGGATTTTCATGCTCAACGCGATTTGGGCGACCTCCGCCAAAGGCTTCTTCTGGAGCCAGGGCGGCCTCGAATATTCGCTCGTAATCCTGGCGGTAGCGCTAGTGTTTCTTATTCGCGGCGGCGGTCATTTCTCCTTCGACCACGCTCTCGGCCGCGAATTGTGAGTGCTGGCGCTGCACGCCGGCACATGCAGGAAGTGCAGAGAGGGGGGGATAGAGGGGCCTTCCAACACCACGCACGACGGTTTCATTGCACTGCCGCCATTTCTGCGATCAATGATGCATCGTCCTTATCGCCTTCGAGCTATTCACGCGCGTCGACACGGGCCAGCGCCACAGATAATCATTCGGCGCCGGCTTCAGCTCGTCCACGCCCATGCTGCCGCTCAACCAGTGCTCGAATTGATCGGCCATCAGGAGGACCGCATGCGGTCGTGAACTTGGGCGACGAACGTTCGGCTCGGTGATGATCATCGTGCAGGATTTGATGCGCTCTCCGGTCTCCTTGTTCTTCCATTGGTCCCACAAGCCGGCGACCGTCAGGAGCGGCGAAGCGTCTCGCGCCGTGAAATACCAAGGCTGCTTGCCGCTCGGAGTATCCTGCCATTCGAAGTAACCGGACACTGGCATCAGGCAGCGTCTGCTTTTGAACGGCTCGCGGAAGAACGGCTTGGTCGCAACCGTCTCGACACGAGCGTTGAACGTCGCAAGGCGGAGTTCTTTGCGGGGTTTGCTCCACCAAAAGGGGATAAGGCCCCAGCGCATCGTTTCCATTTCGTGCCGGCCGTCATTCGCGACAACCGCATCAACCGCATCCGTGGGACAGACATTGAAGCTCGGCTGCATGTTGGGGATGGCAGCCGGGATCATCAATTGGTACATCGCGTGGATTTGCTGCCCACGTGTAATTCTTAGTGAAACGGCCGCACATCCTTAGTTCCGTCGCCGCGCTACCAAGCGCTTCTGTTGTTCTTTGTTCGTGATCTTGAACTCGGCGATCGCAGCTTTAATCGCGCTCTCCTCGTCCGGCGCGTGCACGATGCCGACGAATGCCGCGGGCGATCCCTTGATCCGCGTTATCTCCCACTCGTGGTCCTTCTTGCGCATGCCAAATATATAATCCCCGCGGGCTCCGTTAGGTAAACCGCTCCCACGCCGATTGTCGCGAGATGCCTAACGCAGTTCCAATCTGCGCCCAACTTACCGCGCGAGAACGGAGAAGCTCGACCACCATTTGGAGCTGATTACCCTTGCCTTGAAGCGTTTCCTCAATCGATTGAAGTCGCTCCAACAAACGTTCTGTAGGCAAATCTTTGTCCGATGGGAATTTCGTTTTGTCTGGAAAACGACTAGCCCGGCATTCATTACACAAGTCCACGCACTCATCACAGATGAAGATGTTTGCCGGACCAGAAATCAACATCTTCACTTCGTGCTGGGACTTGATGCAGAAGGAGCAGTAGAGAGTTTTCTTTTGCCCAGAGCCGCTCGCGGCTGGCGCGGTCTCTGCGTTGCCTCTTGGCACGTGTGACATCTCAACCTCTATTGCCGTCAGGCGTGGCTGTCAGGGTAACCCTGACATAGCTGGGAGGTCAAGCGTTGTGCGATGAGATAACCTTGACTCCCCTAGGATTGTTCACTTTTCGTTCTATGGCTGTCGAGACCCATAGGAGAGGCTTTTTCACTAGGTTGGCGTGTCACTGCGCCCTGCGTTCACAGCTGCGAGGACGATGCGCCCCGGAAGTCGAGTCGTGAGTGCATCTATCGCAAGGAATTGGACATGGAGACGCTGGTGTGGACGCGCGGCCGTGCTTTCCCACTGTCACGGCTTGAAAGCCGCTTGCGCTGCCCGAAGTGCGGCTCGCGCAACATCGCGCCTTGATCCGCGAGATCGGCTCCACTACTACGCCGCTCGTTGTGGCAATTGGAGAGGCCGTAGATGCGGCGAACGAGTTGCGCAAAACCGCAGCCCATTCGGCAGTCGGAGGCAAGCCATTTACTGTGTCGGAAGCGGTCTACACGACAGCCGATCTAGCCCCTGGTATTGCAGACAAGATTGTCTTTCGGTCAACGGCTTTAGGTGTGTCATTGGCGGTGTTCCAATCGACGTCGGTCCATGTTCCGCCTACCTATGTGCGAGCCCATAGTAGAAGAGAGCGGGTTTCGGCGTTGCGCCGTTTGTGGTCAGGATGAGCCTACCGCTTTACTTGCCGCAATGCAGCCATCCGGTCGCTAACGAAGTAGAGGCAGACATTTTCTGGTGGACGCTCAAAGCATCGAACTTCTTCACCACAATTGCGGCACTGCGAAATCACTCGATTACCTCGTCGTAGCGACGAAACGGCAACGTGCGGATGGCGGGCTGCCGAGTTACTTTGATGGCAAGGTAGGCTAAGGCCGGGGCGCTGGCGCCGGAACGGAACTCTCGCCTCCCCGGATGAGAATCCACGGAGACAAACGTATGATACGCGTCGTGGCGCTTGGCTTCCTCATCACGACCGCGGGTTCTTTGAGCGGTTGTAACGATAAGGACACCGCAACAGCTGGCCCACCGCCGCCGGTCACGGTGGCGCGTCCGCTGCAGAAGACCATCACGGAGTGGGATGAATATACCGGCCGCTTTGTCGCGGTGGAAACCGTGGAAGTCCGTGCCCGGGTGTCGGGCTTCATCGACTCCGTTCACGTTAACGAGGGCCAGATCGTTCAGAAAGGCGATTTGCTGTTCGTCATCGATCAGCGCCCCTTCAAAATCGCAGTCGATCAGGCGAAGGGCGATCTGGAACGGGCACAAGCTAAGCTCGAAATTGCCACCCTCGACGTCAATCGCGCGACGCCGCTGGTGACCAACCAGACCCTGACCGAGCGCGAATTCGAGACGCGAAAGTCGATTTCAAAAAGACGCGGCGGGCCAAGTCGGCGGTGCCGAAGCCGCCCTCCAGCAGGCTCAGCTCAACCTCGAATGGGCCGAAGTACGGGCCCCCCTCACCGGCCGGATTTCCGACCGGCGCGTCGACGTCGGCAACCTCATTACCGGAGGGCAATCTGGCTCAACGCTCCTGACAACCATCGTTTCCATCGATCCTATTCACTTCATTTTCGACGCCGCCGAAGCCGACTTTTTGCGTTACCAGCGTCTCGCTGTGAGTGGCGCCCGGCCCTCGTCGCGTGATGTGCATAACCCGGTTTCGGTTCGTCTCGAGGACGAGGCCGAGTTCAAGCATCGGGGCCAGATGGATTTTGTCGACAACGCGCTCAATCCGAAGACCGGCACGATGCGAGGCCGCGCCATCTTCGACAACAAGGACGGTTTTCTCACACCCGGATTCTTCGGGAGGCTCCGTCTATTCGGCGGCGAACACGACGCGCTGCTCGTTCCGGACAGCGCGATCTCATCGGATCAATCGCGTAAGATCATATTCAGCGTCGGCGACGACGGCACCGTGGCTATGAAGCTCGTCGAACTTGGCCCGATCGTGGACGGCCTGCGCGTCATCCGCTCGGGGCTCAGTTCAAGCGATCGGATTGTAATCGACGGGTTGCAGCGCGCGCGTCCGGGCCAGAAAGTCACACCCGAGGACGGCACCATTCAGGCCGTCCCCGGCGAGGCCAAGGCTCAGTAAACGCCCCAACAGCAAATTTAATCGCCAGGACCTCCGGATGCGATTTTCTCATTTCTTTGTTGATCGGCCGATCTTTGCCAGCGTCATTTCGCTCATTGTAACGCTGGTCGGCTTCATCGCGTACCGCGCCCTGCCGGTCACGGAGTATCCGGAGATTGCGCCGCCGACCGTGGTCGTGACCGCAAGCTTCGCCGGTGCATCCGCCGAGGTTGTCTCCCAGACTGTCGCCTCGCCGATCGAGGAGGAAATCAACGGCGTCGACGACATGCTCTACATGGTGTCGCAATCGACCGGCGACGGCGTGCTGTCCATCTCGGTGGTGTTCAAGCCCGGCACCAACGTCGATCAAGCACAGGTTCTGGTACAAAACCGCGTCTCGGTCGCCATTCCGCGTCTGCCTGACGAGGTCCAACGCGTCGGCGTGGCGGTGCGCAAGGCTTCGCCTGACCTCATGATGGTCATCCATCTGATCTCGCCCGACGGAAGTCTCGACCAACAGTACATTTCAAACTACACCACGATCAACGTGAAGGACGTCATCGCTCGCATCGACGGCGTCGGCGATACGGTGGTGTTTGGCGCGCGCGATTACTCGATGCGGATCTGGCTCGACCCGGCCAAGGTTCAGTCGCGCAATCTGACGGCGAGCGATGTGGTCGCGGCGGTACGCGGGGCAAACGTTCAGGTCGCGGCCGGGGCCGTCAATCAGCCGCCGGCGACGTCGCCCGGCGCCTTCCAAGTCGCGGTCCAGACGCTCGGCAGATTGTCGACGCCCGATCAATTCGGCGACATCGTCATTGCGACCGACAGTGATGGCCGAGTGACCCGGGTGCACGACGTTGCCCGCGTCGAGCTCGGCTCGCTCGACTACACCAACAACGCTTATCTCGATAACCAGGTCGCCACCGCGATCGGCATCTACCAGCGTCCCGGTTCGAACGCACTTGCGACCGCGGCCACGGTGCTCCGCACAATGGAGGACTTGTCAAAAAACTTCCCGTCCGGCATGCAGTATCGCGTGGTCTACAACACGACCGAATTCATTCAGCAGTCGGTCAATGAGGTCATCAGGACCTTGTTCGAAGCGTTGATCCTGGTCGTGATCGTCATCCTCGTGTTTTTGCAGACGTGGCGCGCCGCGATCATTCCGATCGTCGCCATCCCGGTGTCCCTGATCGGGACGTTCTTCGTCATGACGGCTTTCGGCTTCTCGCTGAACAATCTGACGCTGTTCGGCCTTGTGCTCGCGATCGGTATCGTGGTCGACGACGCGATCGTGGTGGTCGAAAATGTCGAGCGCTATCTTCGGCAGGGCTTGAGCCCGCGCGATGCCGCTCACAAGACGATGGACGAAGTCGGTGGCGCGCTGGTGGCCATCGCGCTCGTGCTGTGTGCGGTTTTCATTCCGAGTGCCTTCATTTCCGGAATCTCCGGCGCGTTCTATCGTCAGTTCGCTCTCACCATCACGGCTTCGACGATCATTTCAGCGACGGTCTCTTTGACGCTGTCGCCCGCGCTCGCGGCACTGCTGCTCAAGCCTCATGGCGATGATCACGGCGCGGGAATCTGGCGGACCATCCGCCTGCCGTTCGCCACATTCTTTGCCGGATTTAACCGGCTGTTCGAACGGCTGTCGATGGGTTACGGCGGGTTGACCCGGCGCCTGCTGCGCATTTCAGCACTCATGCTGGTGCTCTACGCCGGTCTGATTGGACTGACCTATTTCGAGTTCTCCCGCACGCCCTCCGGGTTCATTCCACCGCTCGACCGCGGCTACTACATTGTTGCCATAACCCTGCCGCCGGGCGCGAGTCTCGAACGGACCGACCAGATAGTCCGGCAGGCGTCTGAGATGCTGTTGAAACGGCCCGGCGTCGCTCACGCTGTGGCGTTCGCGGGCTTCGACGGCGCAACGTTCACGAACGCGCCGAATACCGGAGTTATCTTCGTCCCGCTCAAGCCGTTTGCCGAACGCACCAAAGAGGGACTGACAAGCGCCGGGATCCTGAACGATCTGCGCAGCCAGATGCAGACGTTGCGCGAGGCCTTTGTGCTTGTCATTCAGCCGCCGTCGGTCCCCGGAATTGGCACCGGCGGCGGCTTCAAGCTCTACGTGCAGGATCGCGCTGGCCGCGGTCCGCGGGCACTCGAGCAGGCCGTGCAAGCCGTCGTCCGCGACGCCAATCAGACACCCGGACTGGTGCAGGTGTTCACGTTATTCAATACCAGCACGCCGCAGGTCTATGCCGACATCGACCGCACCAAGGCCGAGATGATCGGCGTGCCGATCACGCGGTTCTTCGACGCGCTGTCGACCTATATGGGGTCGACCTTCGTCAACGACTTCAACATCCTTGGGCGCACCTACCGGGTCACCGCACAGGCCGATAATCCGTTTCGCCTCACCGTGCGTGACGTCGCAAACCTGCGAACGCGGTCCACCGCCGGCGAGATGGTGCCGCTCGGTTCTGTCGCAACGTTTCAGGAGATCACCGGTCCCTATCGGGTCCCGCGCTATAACCTGTTCGCGGCGGCGGAAGTGCAAGGTGCGACCTTGCCGGGATTTTCTACCGGTCAGGCCATCTCGGCGATGGAAAAGATCCTAGCTGCCGATCTGCCGTCGGGCTTCAGCTTCGAATGGACCGAAATCGCCTTCCAGGAGAAGATCGCCGGCAACACCACGCTGGCTGTGTTCAGTCTCGCTGTGATCTTCGTCTTCCTGCTGCTCGCCGCGCAATACGAAAGCATCTTGTTGCCGCTTGCCGTCATTTTGATCGTCCCGATGTGCCTCTTTGCCGCTATCGGCGGCGTGCTGCTGCGCGGCATGGACAACAATATCCTCACCCAAATCGGATTCGTGGTCCTGATCGGATTGGCCGCAAAGAACGCGATCCTCATTGTCGAGTTCGCCCGTCAGGCCGAAGACCATGGCGCGACCCGTCAGGAGGCCGCGGTGCAAGCCGCGCGCACCAGATTGAGGCCTATTTTGATGACATCCTTCGCATTCATTCTAGGCGTCGTGCCGCTGGTCGTGGCGACTGGCGCCGGCGCCGAGATGCGGCAGGCGCTCGGCACCGCCGTGTTCTTCGGCATGCTCGGAGTGACGTTCTTCGGCCTGCTCTTTACGCCGATCTTCTACGTCCTGGTGCGCTCGGAGCGTCTCCCGCAAAGGCTTTGCCGGATCGGACCAAACAACATCAATGCCGACGCAGGCGCGATCGTCCAATACTGATCTATGAGCGGAAGTTCTTCGTTGCCTTGAGATCGGTCCGAACCCTCGTTGTCTTCAGTATGCCGATTCGACCGATCCCGTCGCTTTCCGACTAACCCTCAAAGCCGCACTGACCACATCCCCCATCCCAGCAGGGGATACCGGGATTGCCCGGTCGTGGGTCGACGTGGCCGACGCAAGGGCTCTGTTGCGGGAGGCTCCTGAAAAATCTCGGTTCGGGCACCGCGTGATGTCTCGATGATTGTGGAACCTCAATGGTCCGCTTCGTCGTTTGCGCAGATGCGAAACCGACGCCTGAGGTCAGCACTATCATACAAGCGAGCGCAATTGTTGTGCGATGGCGGTGCTTTCGGGAAGCCGAATTGTCGAGTTGATCTGTCGCTCCCGGATTTTTGACGCTTGCGAGCATTCATCGATTCCTTGCGGCTGATTGGGCGAATTGGATTTGGAGTAGGTACAGGCGTCGCTTTGCCTGAATTGCGACAACTGCGCCATCCGTGCTTGAAATTCGCGGACCGTCGGTTGGCGGTTATGACCTCCGGCGATCGGACCTGGCTCGAACCTATGCCCGACCGTGCAGGCGTTCAATGCTGGTGCGGGAATAGCGCTGAGGTCGTCAGCGCCCGCCCGATTTGGCTGAGCCGCAGCTAGCACGGCGCCAAGACCTAAGATGAACGCGGCGAATTTTGATTGGAATGGAACAACCATTTTTGTACCCGATCAATCAGAAACGGCCACTCATTGCGGACGTCGCGCGCATGGAAGCCGCCTCCTCGTTTGTTGCTGCCGTTGTAAGACAGATCACCCGTTGATCGGATTTGTTCCTTGTCGATGATCAATCACGCGTGATCATTGACAAGAGGGGTTGAAGCGCCGAAGCGGGATATCTGCTGAGAGCTCTATTCCACGAAAGCGAGGTCAGCTCGACAGGAGATAATTCAGCGCGCGCAATCATCGACGCGCGAATTCTTTCCGACAGAAGCCGACAGGAGCCAATAGCGGCGGTCATGGCTCCAGCTCGACGATGTCGATCGACATCAAACGAGGGCGACTGTCGAGGCAGTGGTGACAACGAGATCGGGGCCGGAGATTTTCATGGCGGCCTCAATGCGGCTTGGGATTCTATGGCGCAGGCTCACCCCTCAATGGGTAGGGGGTTGGCGTGTCGTCTGAAGTGTCTCGGTCGCGGCCCCAGGAGAGCCAATCCTCAATGTCTCGAAACAGGGACTTTATGCGTCCACGCAGGTCGGCGGGACCAACGATGTCGACAAGCTCCTGAAGATCACGCAGGTGGTCATAGAGCCGGCGGCCATGCTCGCCCAGCACGCGAGCGCGATTGATCAAGGGCTCTCGCGCATTTAGCCGATCGATAATTTGCTGCGCGCGCTGGCGGTCTGCCGGGGAGAGAGGATTGAGATCAATCATGGTAGCAGGGCTCGCGAGTTGGGTTGCAGCCGGGGGTTGAAACAGGGGTCTTGGAGACTAAAGTAATGGGACAATCATAAACTGAGTCGTGCTATATTCGGGGCGCGGGGTACCCCCACATTGTGCGTACAAGCTGGCTAAGGCCCGCTCGCGTTTTGACTGTGATTTCGGGACGGCCACCAGGGTCACTCGACCAGGGTGACGCGCATCAGGGTCCGGGTCCCTGGAGGCGCGGCAGCCGCCGCCAACCATCGCCAAGTCTGGGCCGGGTCAGGATCGGCGGTCCCTCATCAGCTGACTCGCTTGAACTATCGACTGACTGACGACTCGCTTGGGCTCATGATCCGCAGCAGCACATCGCGCGCACGAGATGCCGAGTTGCGCAATGTTTTCGGTAGCCTGCTCGACGGTAGTTGGATTGGGCAAATCGATCGGCGTGAGAATGCAACGGGCCGTCATGCGGCTGTGCCGATAAGGCATCAGCGAATTACTGGGACCGCACCGCAGGCCGCTTTGGGCTGGGCACAGTTTCTAGCTTGTGTTGCTTTGTGGAGAGGCTCGAGGCCTTGGCGGAACAACGCAGCCCCTTCGGTCCAGCCCCCATGACAGAGCCTTCGCCGTTCTAACGGTTCGTTAAGAAATTTCCTAGAAGGATACAGCTCAGCAAAGCACTGTTGGCGCAGCGCTTCGCTCCAGCCCCCATCTAGAAGGGGCGGCATTCGGACATCCACTTGGGCGGCCGTTTCGGCCGCCCTCTTTTTTATTCGGAATATTGTTTGCCAGGACTTCTTTAAAGAACGGTGAATCGAATTCGAATTTTTTCGAGTCGGAAAAGACTCCGTTTACTGGGGTGTGGTGTCCTTTAATTCATGGCTGACACCGACCGCCGACCGATAACCCTTGCAGTCGCAACCTGGAACTATTTGGACCAACTGTCCAAGCTCGGGACTCACGGCACAAGCGTACCTGACGTAGCGAAAACGTTGATCGAGGAGGGGATCAGGGAGGCGATCAAGGGTGGTTTTCTAAAGCAAAGGCCTGCTGGCGGAGCAACATCATCAATCTGATCGTAAGCCCGCACACCAAGGCAGAACCCCGGCCGGGCGCCAGTGAGCCATAGGACTACAGCTGCAACTACCGCGCGACCGGTCGAATGCGGCCGCCGGCGACCGGCCCAATCTCCGCGTGTATCGTCGAGGCGGCGCGCCGTCTGCTGCCCGCTTTAAGGGTGGGACACCCACCCAGCTCGGAGACGCCCGGGACGCTTGAGGCTGCGGCTCGCGCGTGGCATTGCGGGTCAGTACTGTGGGCGCTTGCCGCCATCGACGTGCAAGCCAAGCCTTGGCTTGCGGTTGACCGGGTCGTCGTAGGACGCTTCGAACAGCACGCCGGTTCCGCCCTGAATGATCTCGCGGCATTGCGCCTCGGGCTTGGCCGGAAACGCTTGCTCACCAGCAGCCATGCTTCCTGCGCCCCGGCGCGGTTGTGCTTGCTGTAGCCGTGTATGTTCCTAGAGAGCTGATTTCCTGTGCCTTCGTCTGGCTCGTTCCCGGAATTACCCCATGTCGCAAAAGTCGAAAGTTGCAGAGCAACCGATTTTTGAGAAAAATCTGAAGCCAGAAGCAATCGCCGATTTGTATAAGTTCAATCGCGCTACCGGCGTCGCCTATGAGTTTAACGTGGGGCGATGAGGCCCCTCACATCTCTGCACGAAAATCGCGCCAGTAGCCTTTAGAATTTTTGTGCAACAGTGCAAAATGACTTTTGCAACATAATCCTCCGAAAGCGACCGAAAAGCTGCGTTGCAGCGAAATGTCGCTATGGGCCAAAGAACGGTCATGGTGATGCAATGGTTTGGTTATGACAAATACTGCAATCTAGCACAGTACAAATCGTCGTTGAGCAGACGGCCAACATCCCGAGGGTTTGCCATGCCTCTTATCCCTGACAAAACAGCGTTTCAAAGCAGTCTCGCTACCCTTCCGATCGTGACCTACCGCCCTGGCGAGACCGTGATCGCCGATGGTTCGAGGACCGGCCGTCTGCTGATCCTCAGGAATGGCACTGTTGCGATCGTGAAGGGAGACACGGAGATTGCAAAAGTGGCGGAGCCTGGCGCCGTTTTTGGTGAGCTCTCAGTTTTGCTAGATCAACCGCACACAGCAGACGTGCTCGCCTTGGAAACCTCGCAGTTTCATGTAGCCGACGCAGCCTCGCTTCTCACACAAAATCCGATCGCCGTGCTTTACGTTGCCACGGCGCTGGCCCACCGACTCGATGTCGCAAATCACGCTTTGATCCAACTGAAGAATCAACTTCAGGCTGGCGAGCCGCACAATGTGGTTGCCAATACAGTGAGCAAGATTGAAGGAATTCTCGCGATCAGTGGCGCCAGTCTTGTTTATGCCGGGTATCCAACTGATCCTTTTGCATAATATCACATCGAACCATCTGAGACGTTTTTCGCGCACAACTTCGTTGTTTTAGGGAACGACGACAATGCAGATGGATATGAAGTGCTTTCCGTGGTGGAAACAAGTGACCCACGCCCGTTATCGATTGAAGTGAAGATTCCACCATGGGTCTGAAAGGTTCATTTCATTTAACCCCAAATGAATGGGAGATTTCTGATGAGGCTGATTGCCACCTATTTCATCTTTGGAGCTTGGTGAAGGGCACTCGCCCCATGCTTGCGATCGTCCGTCCAATAGAAATGCAAACGCACATTCGCTCGAATAACGGCGCGGGGGCTTGGGAAATGGTCGAAATTCCATTCTCCACTTTTAGTGGAAACTTTGCGGTTGCGTCAGCAATATTTTGAAGGTTGGTCCGCCGCTTGGCGCAGCGGATGGCTGCCAAGCGATCTCGTACGGGAGGCCTTGGCCGACCCGGCCAGGGTGCCAACCGGCCAACCGGGACGAGGCGTCAAAAACCCATCGTCGTTGACAATTACTGCACCTGTTCAGGTGGCCGATTTTCCGGCACAGGATGTGCTATCATCGATTTGGGTTTTGCTGCGTGTACTCGCCCCCAAATCGCGTTCCCCAGCCCACACGGCGAGGCCCACCTTTCACGCCGAAATCTGGGCGTGAGTATTTTTCCTTTGAGCTTTGCTTTATCGGCCTACTTGCCAACGGCAGGGCGTAATTAAACAAACCTGTTATGATGAAACGCATTTCAGTGCTCATTCCCGATGCTGACGTGCGTTTGCCTGTGGCATGTTGTTTGGCATTTAGCCAACAAGCGGTTGTCCATGGGTTGGCTGCAAATCCTGGATCGTTACTGAAACATTCGAAATTTTTCGGTAGCTTTGAGGAATACGAAGGCAAATTCGACATCAAAGGCTGGCTGCAACGTATCGGCGAAATTGTTGCACAACGTCAGATTGACGTCGTATTACCGATCGCGGAATTTGCAATTAAAATCTTGAGCGAACATCAACACGCAGTCAGTTGGGGCGCGAAGCTGCCGCCATTACCGTCTCCACGTGCGCTTGATCTAGTGACTAACAAGGCGACCTTTGCTGATTTCCTCGACACTTCAGCCATACCTCACCCACCGACCGTGGTTGTGAGCGCCCGGAACGGCACGTGACAGGCTCTCAAGGCTTAGGTTTCCGGTTTTGGCGAAGCCACCGCTTTCATCCGGCGGAATTGGTATCAAGCGCTTTGACGATCTGGACTCACTCACTGGTTTCTTTGCTGAGCAACTCAGCGGCGAGCGTTGGGTTATACAGACGTTTATTGAAGGACGCGACCTGGGAGTTAATGTCCTCTGCCGAGACGGTCGGGTGATAGCGGCGACCGTGCAGCACGTAATAAAACCTTCATCCGAACCTTATCACTCAGCTATCGGTATCGAGATTGGAGACAATCCCACCGCTATGAAGATTGCTGAAGCCTTAGTCAATAAGCTTGGATGGTCAGGCGTCGCCAACATCGACATGCGCGTAGATGCGCGTGACAACATGCCAATGGTGCTCGAAATCAACGGACGATATTGGCTTTCGTTACTCGGGTCGCTCAACGCGGGAGTGAATTTCCCGTTGTTAGCCTGCGAGATATGTCTCGGCACGCAGGGGGCGAATAAGAGACCGCACGGCGCTCGATATTTTGCCGGAAGGGAATCTGTGCTGTTGAGCCTGGTCGGCGGTGGTGACCTTGCTATTCAACCGCGTGAAACGAATTTGCGATATCTTGATCCACTCCCTATTGGCATCCGACTGGGGCAAAGCGCAGCAGAATATTTGCGGACACGCTTTTGGCGATTGTTGTCGAAAGCCAGGGGCGCGTCCGCATAGCTCTTTCGCGGATTGCACGGAGGCTCACTACAACTTTAGAACTGATCCGAGTAACGAGCGACAGATTATCGGTGCAACCTGCGTCGTAGCGCGTGTAATTCTGAACGACAGCGGGACGCCAGAGAAAATGCCGCGCCCCGAGCATGCACACTCTCATCGGCGCGGTCCGGAATCAGATGCTTGATTTGCGGCAGCAACATCCGGGGAGCGGACATTCGCTGGCGCTGTAAAATCCGCTGCTTTGGGCCGGTTGCGTGGCATGAAGCGGCAGGTCACGGACTCGGACGTCAGACATGATATTGTTCCCTGCAATTGCCTCGGTATGATCCCGTCGGTGACGGATCATTTCGCAATTGACATAGGAAGACGACAACTCCTTGGCGGCACAGCATTTCGGTTGGCTAGGGGCGAGAGTGCGCTACAATGACGGAAACCAAGCCTTTGAGCACCGAAGATGACCGCCTCCACCGGACCCTCCTCGCATACGTGCGCCAGGAATTTGAGGCTCCGGTAGGGGCTATTTTAGGTTACGCCGAGATCATGCTCGAAGACGCTGAGCAGCAGGGACGTCATTCCATCATCGGCGACCTGCAGAGGCTCCATCAGGCCGGATTGAAGCTCAAAGCGTTGGTTTCGGGTCTGCTCGATCCGGCAGCAATGCATCAGGATTTTACCGATTTTCGAAGGAATTTACGTCACGACCTTCGGACGCCGATCAGTGCCATTAAGGGCTTCGGCGAGATGCTGCTCGAAGATGCTCAGGACACCGGCAACAATACACTGGCACGCGATCTCGAGAAGCTGCTCGAAGCGGCGGCGCACCTGCTGGGACAGATCGATACCTTGATAGATTTCACCGGCATGTCGCTCCCCAGCGCGACCGACCGGAGGCAAGAGTCTGCCGCCGTGCGAGCGGTTCTCAAATCGGTCCGGCCATTGTTGACGGTCTCTTCCGGCGAGGTTGAGTTCAGCCGAATCCTGATCGTCGACGACACGGAAGCGACACGCGAGCTGTTATCTCGGCGGCTGGCCCGTGAAGGCCACTGCATCGTAGAGGCAGAAAATGGCCGGTCGGCGCTCGATCGCATCGCAGCGGAGACATTCGATCTCGTTCTTCTCGACATGATGATGCCGGATATCAATGGCTACGAAGTATTGACCCAACTTAAAGCAGACGCCCGCTTTCGTGACATTCCAGTGATCGTTATTTCCGCGCTTGATGAGATCGACAGCATCGTGCGCTGCATCGAGGCCGGCGCGGAGGATTATCTCTCGAAACCCTTCGATCCGGTTCTACTGCGGGCGCGTATAGGCGCGTCACTGGAGAAAAAGCGGTTGCGCGACCGTGAGCAAGCAGCCATTGCCGAGCTTAAAATCGAGAAGGAAAGATCAGAGGCGCTTCTTCTCAACATCTTACCCAAATCCATCATAGCGCGGATGCATCGTGGTGAAACTCCCATTGCCGACCGCTTTCACGACGTGACAATCCTGTTCAGCGACATTGTGGGCTTCACGCGCATGTCGACGCGCCGCTCGGCAAGCGACGTTGTGGCTTTGCTTAACGCAATCTTCTCAGCGGTGGACCATCTGGCGATTGAGTATGGCATTGAGAAGATCAAGACGATTGGCGATGCTTACATGGCCGTGGCCGGATTGCCCGAACCTCGCGACGATCATGCAAAGGCGATCGCGCACCTCGCACTTGCCATGCGGGAGGTGGTCAGCGAAGTTTCGCAACTCCATGGCGAGGACCTCAAGATCCGCATCGGAATTCACACCGGTCATACAGTTGCGGGCGTCATCGGCATGCACAAATTCGCCTACGATGTTTGGGGCGATACAGTCAACACGGCAAGTGCGATGGAATCGCACGGCATTCCTAACGAAATTCAAGTATCTCACGCAAGCTTTATGCGCCTTTCCGACGACTTTCTACTGGAGCCGCGTGGCGCGATTGAGATCAAGGGCAAAGGCCAGATGGAGACCTACTTTCTGCGAGGCGAGCGCCGCGCCGCCGACTAGACGCCGCTTGTTGCTTGCACAAGTTGGATGACACATTGCGCAGTTTTCGGTTGTTGCAGCGCGATGGTGCATCCTAAGAAAGGTGGCATGACGCATTTTTCAATTCGCGTACGGTTGATCTTGCTTGCTACTCTGCTGCTCGCCATCCTGGCTGCGGCAGTAGCACTCCTCACGGGTGAGCTGGCCCGTGACTCGCAAGTACTCGCGGACGAAGCAGGGCTCGTGTCTGTTGTCAGGAGCGCCAACAATGCGAGCAAGCATTTCGGCGATCTGAAATCTAGGCTGACCGAGTTCGCGGTAACTCTGGCCCCGAGTTCGCAACAGAATGCCGAGGCAGCTAAAAGGCAGCTCGATGAAGACCTCAAGGTCATCGCACCCGTCGATGCCGTGGGCGTAACCGCCATAGAGCAAGACGTCAATGAGCTGTGGGAATTAGTTCAAAAAGCGTCCGACGCATATTTCACGAATGACGACAGCGCAGGCGGGAACGCGTTCATGGCGCAGGCCCAATCGCGCATCGTCAATGTGAATAACGAGATCGAGGCGATTGTCGATCGGATCGAGCGACAGGCACTTTCGCGACGCGACGCATCCATTCGCGATGCAAACCAGACTGTAGACTTCGCGATAATAGGCGGCATCGCGGCTCTGGCCGTCGCGCTCGTTGTCACAGCGCTTATAGTGCGTTCCATTAATGCTCCCTTGCGTCGCCTCGAGCACAGCATAAACGCTATCACACAAGGCCAGCTCGACATCCCGATCCCTGAGGCTGGTCGCGACGAGATCGGCGGGATGACACGGGCACTGACGATGTTGCGCGAAAGTCTCGTTGAGAGTCATCGGCTGCAACAAGATCGTCGGCGCGCTGAAGCTGATGCACGGCGCGCCCAAGCTCAGCTCGGCGAGGCTATTGAAGCTGTCTCGGAAGGGTTTGCGCTCTACGACGTAGACGACCGACTGGTCATCTCTAACAGCCGCTTCCGAGAGATGTACGGGGGCATTGGCCTCGAGATTAAGCCGGGGACGGCATACGAGGACATTCTGCGCGCGGCAGCCAAGGCGGGATTTATTCCCGCCTCCTTGGATAGGCCCGACGCATGGATCGCCCAGCGGCTCGACCGTCACCGCAACCCCAAAGGCGCTTTCGAACAGCAGCGCGACCGTGGCGTATGGCTCAAGATCAGCGAGCGGCGGACCGCGGATGGGGGGATCGTCGGGGTGTTCACCGACATCACCGAGCTTAAGGATCGCGAGTTGCAACTCGGACAACTAGTAGACCGACTGGCCGATGCGCGTGACGCGGCGATGGAAGCGACGGTCGCGAAGAGCCGTTTCCTCGCCAATATGAGTCATGAATTGCGCACGCCGTTAAATGCCGTAATCGGCATAACAGAAATGCTCATGGAGGATGCTGAAGATACGGGTGATCAGAGCATGCGCGAGCCTTTGGATCGGATCGCACGTGCTGGCAAGCATCTGCTGCAACTGATCAATGAGGTGCTCGACCTATCGAAGATCGAGGCGGGAAAGCTTGAGATAAACTACGAGCCGGTTGCCCTGGCATCACTTGTGCGCGATGTGATGGGGGAGGCTGAGCCGCTTGCGGCTAAGAATAGCAACCAGCTGGTGGTCGAATGTCCGCCAGACATCGGGACAGTCCACTCCGATCCGACTCGCCTGCGGCAAGTCATACTAAATTTGCTAAGTAACGCCTGCAAATTCACCGAGAAAGGCAGCGTATCGCTGTTGGTCGGCCGCGGCCAGTCGGAGAGGGGCGACTGGATTTCGATCCGCGTCATCGACACCGGCATCGGTATGACAAGCGAGCAACTCGGCAGACTTTTTCAGGAATTTAGCCAGGCGGACAGCTCAACGACCCGGAAATACGGCGGTACCGGACTGGGCCTCGCGATCACCGATCGCCTCTGCCGCCTGATGGGTGGCACAATCGAAGTCGAAAGCAAACAAGGCGTCGGCACCACTTTCAGTGTACGACTGCCGACTGACCGACCCGGTGCGCTGGACGTGGCGATCGAGACGGCAAAAGTGCCGGCATTGCATATGTCCGGGGGAACCGATCGCGTACTGGTGATCGACGACGATGCTACCGTGCGCGACCTGATGCGACGCTATTTGAGTCGCGAAGGCTTCGACGTGATCACCGCTGTCGGCGGTCAGGAAGGGCTCGAGTTTGCGCGCAAACTGCATCCCTCGGTGATTACGCTCGACGTATTCATGCCGGACCTGGATGGCTGGAGCGTTCTTCAGGCGATTAAGCAGGATGCGGAGCTCTCTCGGATACCTGTCATCATGATGACAATTTCCGACGAGAAACAAAAAGGCTTCACTCTTGGAGCCTCGGGATATTTGACGAAGCCAGTTGATCGGGCGCAGCTCTCCCAACTGCTCTACCGTTTCAAAACATCGGCTGGGATACCCCGCGCTCTTGTCGTCGAGGACGATCTGAGCGCCTGCGAAAGGATGCGGCTGCTGCTCATCGGCGAGGGCTGGGCGGTGAGCGTTGCGACCAATGGCCGCGAAGCTCTGGAACGATTGACTACCGAGCATCCCAATCTCATCCTCCTCGATCTCATGATGCCCGAAATGGACGGGTTTGAATTCCTTGTCGAATTCCGGAAGAACCCGAAGTTCGCGACGACGCCAGTCATCGTGGTTACCGCCGCCGACCTGAGCCCGGCTGACCGTCGTCGCCTCGACGGCGGTGTCGAACACATCCTTCAGAAGGCTGCCTCAGGCCAGGAGGATTTTCTGCGGCAGATTCGCAACCTTGTCGGGCGCTACGCTACTGTCACGGATGCGAGCGGGATGGATGGCTGATGATGGTCAAGATTCTTTACGTCGAAGACAATGAGGACAATCTCTACATGCTCTCCAATCGACTGACGCGACGGGGCTACCAGGTTGTAGTGGCCCGGACCGGCGAGGAAGGGATCGCCATGGCACGCAGTGAGGAGCCCGCTCTCATTCTCATGGATTTGAGCTTGCCAGTGATCGATGGCTGGGAAGCCACGCGGCAGCTCAAGGCCGAAGCACTAACACGCACCATTCCTGTCATCGCGCTGTCGGCCCATGCGATGGCGGGAGACCGCGAAAAGGCGCTTGCCGCGGGATGTGACGACTACGACACCAAACCGGTCGAGTTGCCGCGCCTGCTTGAAAAGATCGCAACCCTGCTAGGCCGCCAAGCACCCTAAAACGGCAGCACCCTGACCCTGAATTTGACCACAACTTTCGCATCAGCGTTTCCAGTTTGCCGAAACGCGACAACCGCTTCGCTTGGCTTCGAGATCCCAAAGTGCGCAATCGAGGGCGTTCCGAGCCGCACCCGCCGGCATCGCGGCCTGCAGTGCCATACGATCGAGGCCAGCCCGGAGCGCCGGACGCGTCGCTTCAATGGCTTGCACCACGCCTCTTGGCGTCTCGCCATAGCCCGCGGAGGGAACGCGCTCACCGCGGCCGCAATAGCCGTCGGCCATCAATTCCGCCGTCACCACTACCGCTTCGCTGATGCTACGACCGACGCTGCCCCGCGCGCGGCTGGCTGCCGTCGAGCATATCGTCGACCAGACTTCGGCGATGCTGCGCTCAGAACAAGCGCGAGCGCCGCTGCGAGCCATCGACGACATCACCGACCAGACAGATCGTCTCGGCCGCGTGATACCGCCGCGGCTGGCGGTGAAGATGCTATCAAGCGGCCAGCGCTCAACCTTAGCGGAAAGGTCCATGCGCGACGATCGCAGGCGAAACGGAGCCGCACACATCTCGCTTGAGTGAGGACGCGTACTTAGGAACGAAGAGCGTTGACCTAACGAATGAATTTGCTCACCAGCGATGCGCTATTGCGTCAAATGGCGGACGCGCAAACCTCGGTCCATTGCTTCCGCCAGCCCATTCTCCTTCATTGGTGGACTGACACCCGGCGCCCCGGTGACTTGGCTCCGGTCAAAGCTTGACGCTCGCTCCCCTGATCGCCCCGAAACATCG
This sequence comes from uncultured Alphaproteobacteria bacterium, assembly GCA_963732015.1. Taxonomy (GTDB): domain Bacteria; phylum Pseudomonadota; class Alphaproteobacteria; order Rhizobiales; family Xanthobacteraceae; genus BOG-931. Next base: position 47,901 of record CAVSXY010000001.1, read on the forward strand.
CATTAGTAACTGGAATTTCCGGAAATACCCTATGTGCCGCTCCAAATAGTGTCGCTTCAAATGGCGTTGCAACACCGCTTTACATCTCATAACATTTGACGTCTCACAACCTGCTTTCCCGGGCTGTGTTTGCTCGTTAACCGCTGCCATGAACTGAGATATCTGACGTATTTATTCGAAATAAACAATGACCTAAAAGCTTTGGTAAGAGCGACCGGTCAGCACAAAGGGGGATGTGGCAGTCGCGTGTTCCGGAGTTTGTATGCAAATCATGTTACCGCCTGACCTCACAATTGCTCAGGTCGGGATTTGGCTGGACCAGCACCTGTTCCCAGGCCGACCCATCTATAATACCGGTGGGGCGCTCACGATTCGCGGTCATCTTCGGTTTGATTTATTTGAGACCGCCCTACGCGACACTGTTGCGGAGAGCCCGGCTCTGCGGTTGCCGCCGCGCATAGAGCCGTTAGGTTTTGATCTGCCCTTGCTCGATTTTCGCGATAGAAAAGATCCCCTTGGCGCGGCAGAGCAATGGATGCGAACGGAGATGGGCAGGCCGCTGTCGCTGGACGATCCGGCGCTGTTTCGCTTCGCTCTGATACGGATCAGTGACGATCAGACACTTTGGTTTCAAAAGTTTCACCACGCTGTTATCGACTCGTTCGGCCGGCAACTCCTGCAAAGTCGCACTGCCGCCCGCTATCGCGCACTGCGTTTTGGCGAACCGTTGGCGCCGCTCGATGCCGCCACACCCGAGGAGATTCTCGATCGCGAGGGGCGCTATACCAGTTCGAAAGAGTACGAAGCCGATCATGCCTATTGGCTGGAGCGCCTGGCGCACTGGCCTGGACCCCTACTCGAGGTCAATCGAGAAAACACCGAACGCAGCAGATCCGGGCGTCCGGCGCGGATCTCATTCAAACTAACACGTCCTGATTTCACGCGAACTCGAGACAGCCTCCCGCAATTTAGGATCGTCCACCTTTCGTATGATGATCGCGCTCACTTACGTTGCCTTCTCGCGACTGTACGACCGTTCTGACCTCGTGTTGGGGATTGAATTGGCATACCGCCCCGACCGTAAAACAAAACAGCTAATCGGGCTACTGTCGCGACCTTTACCGTTGCCTTTGACCTTCAATCCCTCCACTACAATCGCCGACATTGTGCACTATCTCGACGAACTTCGGATCCGAGACTATCCGCACCGCCACTTTCCACTTCAAGACCTTGTCAAGAGCCTCGGCATCATAGGACGTGGCTATCACGGTCTATTTGACATCATCGTCAACTATATTCCCCTTGCGTATGATTTCTCATTTGAGGGTCCGGTAGAGCACTCCAATCTATCTCACGGGCTGACCACGCCCTGGCTGGTGACGATCGAGGATCATGGTCCGCCGCACGATATTGACGTCACCATTGACTCCGATCCGGGCCTAATTAGCTCGGAGATGGCGACGCGATTGGCGTCTGGCATCGAGGTCCTGCTGTTGCAGGGCATGGACGATTTCGGTTGCCAACTCGCCGCATTGCCCATCATGGCGGAAGCAACAAACCGGCGGCTGCGCGGGTTTGCTGCTGGCGAGACGGTGGCATTGCCGGTGGGAGCAACGCTTGCCACGCTCTGCGCCGCGCAGGCTGAACAAACACCCGATGCCATTGCCCTGATCTGCGGCGAACAGCAGCTGAGTTTTGCCTCATTGCATGACAAAGCGGTGCGCCTGGCGCAGCGGCTTGCGGCTCTCGGGGTGCGCCCCGGCGTCGTCGTTGGCATCGCCCTGCCGCGCACGCCCACGCTGCTCATTGCGGTACTCGCCGTGCACAAGGCCGGGGGGGCTTACCTCGCCCTCGATCCATCCTATCCGACCGAACGAATACGCTTCATGGTTGCGGATATAGCTGCGCCGGTCATTGTGACCGACATCGCATTGATGCCACTATTTGCCGACAGCGGCGCTCATTTGTTGTTTGACATCGATTCAGTAGGTGGCGAAACGGGCGAGCTGATCCCGGCGCAGTCCGATGACCTAGCCTACGTGCTTTATACATCAGGTTCGACTGGGCGCCCCAAAGCGGTTGGCATTGAGCATCACAACCTGATCAACCTGATTTCTTGGGGCCGTTCGATCCTCTCCGACGCCGAATTGCGCGGTGTGCTATTTTCTACTTCGCTCAATTTTGATCTTTCCGCGTTCGAAATGTTCCTGCCGCTGGCGTTTGGCGGCTGTATCGTCTTGGTCGAGAATCTACTGGCGCTCCAGTCTGCACCACTGCGGGAAAAGGTGCGTTTCGTTAATACGGGGCCTTCGTTGCTCGAGGCGCTACAGCATGTGGATGCGTTCCCCCACAGAGTCACGAGTGTTGTTGTTGCCGGCGAAAAGTTATCGCGCCGTTTGGCGACGTCGCTGTTCGAAGCGAGACCCGGACTACGATTGTTTAATTGTTACGGCCCAACAGAAACGACGGTGTATTCGAGCTGTGCACGTATCGATCCTCGGGACCACGCAGAGCCGACAATTGGGCGTCCGATCTGGAACACGACCCTGCATGTTCTGGGTGATGGGCTGGCCTTGCTGCCTCCGGGTAGCGAAGGAGAATTGTTCATTGGCGGGGCCGGGGTCGCGCGCAGTTACCTCAGCAGTCCGGAACTAACTGCCGAGCGTTTCCTGGCTAACCCGCACGGCCCCGGGCGTCTCTATCGCACCGGCGACAGGGCACGCTGGCGCCACGACGGCAACCTGGACTTTCTCGGCAGGGCTGATGATCAAATTAAGATTCATGGTGTACGCGTCGAACCCGGCGAGATCGAAGCCGCACTCTTGACTTTGCCTGAGATTGACGCCGCCGTCGTTAAGCTCTCTCCGGATGGCACCGAGACCCCTCGCCTCACCGCTTATGTAGTGGCTTCGTCCGAAGCGCCAGCCAAAGATACAGATGCGGTACGCGCAGCATTAGGCAGGCGATTGCCGCAGCACATGGTGCCGTCGTGCTTTGTCTGGCTCGACGTATTGCCGATGACGCCCAACGGCAAGATTGACCGCAAAGCGCTTCCGGCGCCCCCGCTGCACCAAAATTGCTTAACCGATAATCATCCGCCAACGACTGAACTGGAGCGCGAGCTTGTCGACGTTTGGGAAAATTTATTGCAACGGTCACCAATAGGCGTCGGATCGAATTTTTTCGATCTCGGCGGTGATTCACTTGCAATCCTGAGCCTATTCGCAACCGTTGAGGCCAGATTCGGCCGACGCCTCACGGTTGACGTGTTGGCCAATGGTCTGACAGTTGCTAGCCTGGCGCAACTTCTGATGCAGCCCGAACGGGTCGATGCAGAACTAGCGCCGGTCGTGCCGCTTCAGCCATTCGGCGATCTGCCGCCATTCTTCTGTGTTCACGGCATTGGGGGCGATGTGCTGCACCTGCACCGCCTCGCCGCGCATATGGGCACCAAGCGCCCCGTCTTCGGCTTTCGCCGTCGGCCACAAGACCCCGTGACCGAGTCGATTAGCCAAACTGCCGCCCGGTATGTTGCGACAATGCTCGATCGTCAAACCAATGGACCGTTCTATTTCGGTGGTCATTCCTATGGCGCGATGATCGCTTACGAGATGGCATCGCAACTGTTGGCACAAGGGCACGACATCGGGCTACTTGCTATTATCGATCAACATTGGCCGGGGTGGCAGCTCGCACCAAAAGCTGCAATCCCTGCAATGTACCGTGTTCTCAGCACTATGCCCGGACGTATTCGCTACGAACTCGCGCGCGTCCCGGCGGCGAAGCGATTTCACGAGCTTCAGCGTTTATTCCTGAGCTGGTCGAAAGCGGCACTCGGCCTTAGGCGAGACGCCGCCTCGATCTTCAATATCAACCCGAGTGAAACGGAACTGATTTCACGCTTTGAAGCCAGGCTAACCGCGCTACGCGCGTATCGGCCAATACCATCACCCGTACCAATCACGCTTTTTCGTGCGAAGATCCCGCTGATGAGCCACCTGATCATGGATTCGACTTTGGGTTGGAAGGAGATCACTCACCGCGAGGTAAAGGTGCGCATCGTACCGGGAGACCACCACTCCATGACTGTTGAGCCGTTGGTCCGACAGCTTGCTAAGGCGCTCTCCGATGAGCTCGATGCAGTTCAGAGTTCTTGATCGGAGCCTAGCTCGGATCATGGCGAGCAGCTTCCAAAGCCAAAGAGCTGGCTGTCTGGATAACCAACAGAGCCTACTTGTCGCCGCCGACGATCGAATAGCACCCATTTGCTGCAATGCAATTTGTCGGCTGTTGGCCGTGCGCCCCGAAGGCGCGAATGACTTACCGACTTTCGCCGCAGCCATGACCGCTCGTGTGGCGTGACCCGCTAAACAACACCACCGCGAAGGGCCGCCTAACGCGCGCCGCCATCGGCCACGATGCGAGCTTCAAATTCTTGCGCTTTCTCGTCGGGCCATTTATTCCCCCATTATGATCAGACGGCTGCTGTAGACCGCCGTCATGTCACACGACAGCCTACACACCCTGTTCCTCGCCGCCGAGATAATGGCGGTTCACTGCAATGGGTGCGGGCACCGGGCCGTCCTGGGGGCGGCCGAACTCCCCAAAATGCGAAAAAACTTGACCTCGCTCCGCTCGCTCAAGCTTCGCCGCAAGAACTGCGGACTTCGCGGAACGGGCAAGAGCAAATTTACCCTCAGCATTCCTCACGATGAACGCGAGGCAGAAGCGTTTCTGCAAGGCCGGAATATCAAACGGCTTGCGAATGTATGACGCCAATCACTCTCTGTGCTGATGTCCCAAATAGGCCATTAGGGAATATGCCATCAGGGCCTATTTGCAAAATACCGCAGGTCGTGAATTGCAGGGGTGCGAGGCCCGCAGGTGGAAATCTAACGAGGGTAATACGCTCCGCCAGCGCCGAACCGATAGTTGATGCCCAACTTCACCTCGTTGATGTACTGACTAATGCTGTATTGGGACGATCCCAATACGGGATCAGTGAAGGTCACATTGCGAGTACCAAAATCCAAAAAATCATATTCGCCAGTGATCGACCAATTGTCGACGATCAACCACTCCAAACCCACTCCAACAGTCCAGCCTACGCGGGTCTCAGAGGCAGCAGTGAAATTAAACGGGGTCGTCACAGCTGGGTTAAAAGCTATGCATCCCAGTCCAATAACGACAGTGTTGCAAGAGGTCGTCACAGCTTGGCCATTTAAGTCGTACGTGTTCTGCAACCACGCGCCACCGCCTTTGGCGTAAAGCATACCTCCTGGGCCAAACGTATAACCAATCCGGCCAGTCGCAGTCGCGATGAAATCCGTTTTTGATGACAAAATTCCAGTGGAGTTGAAGGAAGTGGGGACAGGACCGGGCAGTGTGGCGGACAAATTTTGCACCGAGCTGCCCGTGATATTCGCTCCGGCTCCATCAATGGCAACGCCGATGACCCAGTTTGGCGCAACTTGAAGATCGCAGCCGAATTGGCCACCGCCGAACACCCCGTCTGAACCAATATTAATTGAGCCAGCACCGACGACAGCCGGCACAGTTGTTGTTTGTGGTGATCCTGGTGCAGGTATTAATGTTCCGTCCGGTGCTTGTGTTAGTACATTGGTTGTTGTTGTTGTTGGAGAACTAAAGGGGCCACCACTGAATTGGTAATTTCCAATACCGTAGCCGACCTCTAGGCCCAAATAGCATCCGGTCCAACTAAACACTTTGGGGGGTGGCGCGCCTACAATAGGATAGTCTGCGAGTGGGCTTGGCGAGGGCGGTGCGTATATATCGGCCGCGATCGCCGGCACCGCGCCCAGCGCGGTCGCAATTCCCGCAACTAATAGCTTTTTCATACCCCATCCCCTAGGCATATTCGATGCCGGTTCCTTAGGTTGAGTTAATGCAAGAACAGGCGGAACTACCAAAATTATAAGCCAATGTAGCTTCCATGCCACTGACGATTGGACGGTGGGGGAGTATGTTTTGGGGGAAAGCCAAGACCCCGAGGGTCGCACTGACCTCGCCCGAGCGCAGCGCGCGTCTTCGGTAGACCGGGGGTGTCATTTGCCGAGGCACTGCCACATCGTGCTCCCGCATTTTGTCGAGTGCCCATTTCTCTGCTTGCATTTCTTCGACATGACGGGGAACCTTGCCAGCACGCAGCAAGTCAACGCCGGAGACTAACAATGCGAAAGACTCTTCTTACGGCTCTTATGATAGTTCTCCTGACGGGCGGAATGCTTGGAAAACAATGTCACTCGACGGCACTAGTTTGGCCGCTTAGCGCTGTTGCTGCAGATACGAGTTTCATCCAGAAAGTTAGCAAAGTTTGTGGGCCATATGGCTGCGTTCATACGTATCGACCGTATTACGTGCCGTATTATGGTTTTTACCGCCCGTGGGGATGGTCCGACGCCGGTCATCCCTCATCCTATGTCCCATACTATGGATACTACCGGCCGTGGGGCTGGTCTGATGTGAATCACTGGTACTAACGAACTCAATAGGCTCGTCAAAGAATCAAAGGCACGCTTGGGCGCCATATCTGGACGAGCACTTGCCACTCGCTCCGCCAACGGCCCGTTCGCATATGTCCGGCAGTGTTCAGAAAACCACTTTAAACCTGGGACATCTGCGACTTGGCCCGCTCCCGCGCCGCCTCGGGTCTGGAAGCACTGATCATGAAGGTGATCGAACCGATCTGGCCCACCAAACCCGAGACCGCAAGTCGGCGTCGCGGTCGCATTGAATTGGTACTTGATTGGGCGCCGCCCGGCTCGCCTGCAGCTACTTTCACAGTGACGCCGAACACTAATTGCGGCACGAACTCTGGAAATCTCGTAACAGCTACACGTTCAACTCGGCTGCCTACATTCGTTCAAGACGACCTCGTTGAATCTCACAGTTCAATCATGTTATCCTAACTGAATGCCAAAAAACTCAGTGGAACGCGGTCATGGGGGACCGCCAGCTAGAATAGCAGAATATTGACGCGGCTGATCGGTGACGTTCATTGCGCGACTTGTGGCCCGACTGTGATCAGTCGGTCCTTAAGTAGGGGATAGCTGTCAGTGGGTGGCATTGTGGGGAAGTTAATAAAGCAAGAAACAAGGCTGATTGTTTCGTTGATCCGACTTGGGTTGGTTCTCGGGCCCATGCTCGTCGCTGCCGTATTGTACGCGCACACGCGTTTGTCAGCCCCGCAGGCCGCCCCCCCCTCTCCAACAAAATTTGCAACCGCTTTTGCACAGTTGTCTGCTACAGGGCCCACCAACGCTAACGACTCGCATGTACCCGGTGCGGGCATCGCTTCTGCGGCGGCCGCGAGGCTGATGATCCCGCCGCCGCCGCAGACGGCAGCCACCCTCATCGATCCTCGTCGATTGGCTGTGAACTTTAAACGCGGCGTAGCCGCGATCGAATCCGACTATGACGACGCGACAAAGAGCGCTGGCGCGAAACTCGTGAGCGTCGCTGCGATTCTTGGTTATGAGCCAGCCCGTATAGTGATCGTACGCAGTTACCCACGGTCGCAGATCATTCGTTCCACAGCGTCGTCAGTTGAAGCGGTACGCTACTCTCTCGATTTGCTGATCATCCCTGGCCAGCGGAGCCAGAGTAACCGGATTTTTGTGAGTTTGCTGGCCGCATATCTCGCGGGTCGTCACGAGCATGACAACTATGCGCGAGATTTGCTCACCGTATTGAGTGATGATCAAAGATTGCAGGCGAAGGATTCATTGGAAGCTCTAATGACCCAGCTTTCGCGTGTGTCTGGGGCGTGCACCGCTCTCTCTCGTGCGGTGAACAAGACCCGCACAGTGGGGGGCGAATGTGCATCCAACCTGCCGCTTCAGATACAGGACTATTTGAGCCATTCACAGCCTGCCGGGTTAGAAGCTGGCTCCCGTCGCCAAGCGTTACTGACGCTGCTGCCTGAAACGACGAACACGCAGCAGTGAAATTGCCTAAGCCGATTTCGGTGGAACCAATTTACGCCTATTAGCATCATGGGCTGGCCCCATTTTGACTCCTCCTAGCGGGACCTCAGTGCAAAATGTGCTGGCCACGGTATTCGGCGCCCCACCGACGCCTGCTCCGACGACTATGAGCTCCAATGGTACTAGAAACCAGTGCATGGGAGATCACGTGCATGCGCGGCAACGCCTGCGGTCCATGTCGGCTACGTGACCGCACCTGACGAGAAGAGCGCGATCGCCGCCGTCATTGTTGTGCTAGCGTCGCCCCCTGCGCGCGCCATCCAAATTACGATGGCCGCGACAGACGCAAACAGAAGTAGCGCCGCAGCGCTGCTTGGGCCGAAGATCATCGCGAGGGGCTTCGTGTGCTGGCTGCACAACTCACGCGTCAAAAGGGGGGCCGAGGTCAGCACGTTGGGAAGCTGGTCTGGATTGGCCCGACTTTCGAAAGCGGGAAATGGCGCGTAGTGGTCCAAAGAAAAAGAAAGAGGCCGCCAATCGAGGCGGCCCAATGACCGTCGGGGTGCAAAGCCAATCCCCGGGGCGGCCTCCCAAGGCCAGCTCTATTCCTATGCAGCTTTCCTCATGCATTTCTCACAGCTTTGTAAACCTTGAAGATCAGCCACGGGGTAAGCCCTGCTAGTAGGCAGCCCATTGCCACAAGCCAAAATAGAGCTAAGAACTCAACATTTTTCTGGTTTCCACTTTTTGGCGTCACTTGCGGCGCTGGCTGAACAGCAGGTGCGACGTTGCTTGAATTATTAGGAGATCGCGCATCTTTCGATCTATCCGGCACCTTTTGATTCGGTGATAACATACTTTCTGATGAAGGCGGACCGCTGGCTGATAAATTCGGATTTGTTGAAGGTTGAACTTGTGGCGATGTCACTTCGAGTGGTTTCAGTAAGTTAAATTCCAATCTGTCTTCGAAAGAACCTTGAATACGGCAATTTCTTCCGAGGCGCGGAGCCATACCCATCAAAGCGATCCGCTCCTCGTCATCGAGGATCGGTCCGCTGACACGATATGGGACTGGTCCGCAGCGACGGTCAAAAAGATATGCTATTCCCTCGTACCGTCCGTTATTGGACACCCCTCGAAATAGCAGTGAGCCCTCATGTGCCCCCGCGTCCAGCATACCTTGCCGAGGCTTTTTATAATAAAATTCCCGACTTCAAATCTTTAGCGATCAAATACACGACTGAGCCGTTATGATCCCACTCAGACGACATTGTATCTTGGGCGAACGCAGCTGCGCTTAAAAGGAGCAGCAACATTCCAGAGAATGCAGGTTTCAGCATGGCGACCTCACTAAGGCGTCGCGACTGATACGTATTCGAGCATCGAGCCGGGTGGCGTCAACGAGGATTGCCAAATGACTTACCATGCCGAGGACCGTACAGTGGCGCCAAACTGGAGATTACCTGCACCACCCTGCGCGGGCGCGGTCATCGGCCTTCGACTGCAAGTCCGGCTAACTGTCGCCGCGAACACCCACGGCCGGTCGGTTTCTTTCCCGGTCTAAATTATACAATTCCGATTTGAGGTTCTTCAGGGCGGTTTGCATAATCCCAAGCGCGCGTGACACGTCATCGACCTGCTGCTGGAACCTAGCTGTCATATCCCCGCCAATATTCGTCTCTTCGATCCGGAACATTCATCCCTCAGGCCGCGCCAACACAATTCCACGCAGGCTAAACAAAATCAGTTAAGATCTCTAGAGGCCGTGTGAAAACGCAAAAAATTGAAAGGTCGCGAGAATGATCTTTCTCAGGCCAACTCAAATTGGACTCGTCACCAAATGTTCGCGCAGTTGGCGCGATTTAGACGATGGTTTGTTCTATCGTCGTCGAGCGCTGTCGAGTTTTCACACCGCCAAGTACGTTATCAGACAAGAGACTTTCATTGCGACTGCGACCGGTCGTCTGGTCGTCTCGGCTATGCGGTCGGTGAACGAGGTAATGAGTAGTCGGAAAGAGCGGCATCGCTTTTTGCGCCGTATAAGAACCCGCACGGCCTTTAAGCCTTAAGCCTTAAGCCTACTTGCCTTCTTTACCGAAAGGAGACCGTCACGAACCGGAAATTCGTTGCCTGGTGCGTTACGCTAGCGTTCCGCAAATGATTTATTAAAGACATCCCAGAAGGATGACGCCTATCAGCGCCGCGGCAACGGAAGGCGCGTAGGGTATGGCGAGACGGTGCGATATCGCTTTCGTCTCCGCCCATCCCATCCAGGCGGCGAATACGTGAGTGCCGACAAACAACAGCAGAAGTGCTGAAAACAGGAGCGCGCAATGCGAGCCTACCCAAAGGGCAGCAACCGTCAGCAGCTTAACGTCACCTCCACCGATGCCCCCTCGCGCGTAAAACCAAACCAGAACGGCAAATAAAAGCACCGCGAGTATGATGTTGGTCAGGACCTCAAATTGCGAACGGTCAACAATTGCCAACAAAACATACAGAACCAACAGCAGCAGCAAAACGTCATTGCGAATCTTGTAGATTCTGAAATCGGAAACTCCAACATAGACAAGGACGGCTACGGCTGCCGCCTCGATGTAGAATTTATATTGCTGTCCATGGACGAGAAGATGAAACTGAACTTGCTGAACAAAATTAGTGACTTTCATTATCCAAAGATTTTATGCCAGTAGGATCTGTGACGTAACGGATGATATCAAAGAAATGAGCATGACGACGCTCGCAAGAATGCACGCGGGTGCCAAAATCCGCTCAGTGTAAGGTTGGAATACACCATCGAATTGTTGGCCAGATAAGCGCCACACAACAACAAACCATTGTAGAGCAGGCTGAGGTTGTTTGCGAGAGCCAAGGCAAACCTGCTTTTAACGAATAGGCCGATGGAAACCAGTACCGGGAGCGGAACCACAACGCACCGGGCTTGATCATCATTCCTTTCGCAGCAGGAACGCTGGTGAAGCTATATTGAAAGGACCGGAACAGCTTCAGGTTGAGTTACCAAAAAACCGCCGAAGTCGGCCAACCGGCTAACGCATAGGCGCCAGCTGGGCGCCGAGAATGATGCCGATGACTCCAATCGGTCCGGCAAGTTCCAATTGCCGCACCCGACCATGCGCCATGATACGGCCGAATTTATTGAAAAATGTTCACGCGCCTTCCAAGGTACTGACAGAAACAGTCGCCTAAATCAAAAAAGATTTGTCTCGTCAGGGCCTTGGCTCCGAAGAATTGGCTTTGGTGTCTGCTGATGCTTAACCAATCGTATATTGACTTTGAAGACTTCCACTCAAATACTAGTTGCGTCGCGTGTTGTGGATCTGCGATACTACAGCCACCTCGTGCAATGGCCTAAAAATGAGCTATTTCAAGCCATTGGGAGGCCGATCACGTGAGTGTCAAGCTCTTGGATTGGAGCTAGGGTGATGTCGAAGTTTGTGAGATTTCTGGACGGCATCCGCAAGGATGAAGAAGGCGCCGCCTTGATTGAGTATACGATGCTGCTCGGCCTCATCGTGGCGGCAGTAGTTGTGACGGTGGGACTGATTGGCACGTGGGTCAGCGGCCAATGGACCACCCTGTGCAAGAACCTCGGCGCTGGCTGCTAAGCTGCATAGCTTAGAGCCGAGGCCGCGGTCACCTGAGGACTTGGTATGCGAAGCAGCAGTATCGTTGTTTTAGTCGTTGCGCTGGTGTTGGGCGGCGTTGCGGCATTTTTGGCACGCAACTGGATGGTCAGCCACAGTCAGTCCAACGCCCAAGTGGGAACAATGGTGGTTGCTGCGGCGTCGCTTCCTTTCGGCGCCCAGCTCTCGGCAGAAAACACCACCGAAATTCCATGGAGCGCCGGAACGCTGCCCGAAGGCGCATTCGCAACTAAACAGGAATTGCTCAAAGACGGCCGACGGATGACGCTTGCGTCGTTCGCAAAGAGCGAGCCGATCCTCGGCGGCAAAATCACGGCGCCGAATCAGCCGGCTACCCTGTCATCGACGCTCGACCCTGGAAAACGCGCTGTCACCGTCCGCGTGGACGACGTGCGCGGGGTCGCGGGTTTCATTCAGCCGGGCGACCGCGTTGACGTCGTGTTGATTCGCACGGAGGCGGAATTGAGAAGCAATGAAGCCTACTCGGATGTGATCCTGCAGTCCGCAAAAGTGCTCGCCATCGATCAGATCACGGGTGAACGAACGGACAAACCGACCATTGCCAAGGCGGTGACGCTCGAAGTCGGCGCGCAAGACGCGCAAAAAATCCTGCTGGCTACCAATATTGGGCGGTTATCGCTGATTTTACGCCAATCCGCTCAGGCCAACGCTGATCCGCTCCGCCGGGTCACCGAAAGCGACCTCACCGACGCCGCGCCGCGCAAAGCACCCCAACCGGTGGTAGTGCAGGCGCCGGCGCCGGCACCGGCTCCGCCACCGCCCCCATCGCGCGATAAACGGATCATAATTTGGCACGGTCTTGGCAAGGCCCAAAATTATGAGTTGCCGCCTGGCTAAGTCGCAGGTCCAAGGAAGCGGCGTGGTGACAGGGGGCGTAGAGTTGGCTAGAGTTGGGGCTAAACAGGGGGGCCGCGCCAACGAGTGTGGCCGGGGGTCATGTTCCGAGGGTTGTACGCGCTCACGCAGGGCAATCGCGCACAGGTGGGGATGATCGCTGTTGCCCTTTTGGCAATAACCGTCATCGCCGGCATTTTAAGCGCGAATGTCTCTTCCGTCTATGCGCAAAGCCCGCAGCTCGTTCAGCAGGTCATCGTCCCGCTCAATAAGTCGATCACGCTTCCGGTCCCCAAGCCATTTTCGTCTGCGATCGTAGGTCAACCTGAGATCGCCGATGCGATGCCGCTGACTGATCGGACCCTCTACATTCAAGGCAAAAAGATCGGAACTACGAACGTTTCGATTTACGATGAGAACATGCAGCTCATTAAAGTCGTCGATGTTGATGTCAGTTTGGATGTCCGGAGTTTGCAATCAAAACTTCGCGCCGGCGCGGGTAATAACGGGATTCGTGTCAGCAGTGAGAATGGTCAAATCGTATTGAGCGGTGTTGCGAGCGACGCGGTAGCGGCCGACCGGGCATTTAACTTGACAAGGACATGGGCGACCGGCTTGGGGGCCACTGGGGTCGTCAACGCGATCAGTGTCGCATCGCCCCAACAAGTGATGCTCAAGGTTCGCTTCCTCGAGGTGGACCGGAATGCTGGTCGACAGCTCGGAATTAACTTGTACGGCATTAACGGCTCCGGGACTCGTGGCGTAACCACCGGACTTGGAGGTCTAACGACATCGCCTCCGCAGATCGGCGGGACGTCTGCAGGGACTGTGACGTGCTCCCCCGGCGGCATTTGTCCGCCGAGTGGCAGCGGTATATTTCAGGCGATAGGTACCCTGGTCGGCAGCGGTGTCGGCGCGCCATTCGGCACTATCTTGGCGGAAATCGTCAACAAGGGAGTGCAAATCGACAGCTTGATTACCGCGCTGGAGACCAAGGGTCTGCTGCAACGCCTCGCCGAGCCGAATTTGGTCGCACTGTCCGGCGACTCGGCAAACTTTCAAGCGGGCGGATCAATTCCGGTTCCGACCGCGGTGACCTCCGGTCTCGGCGTTGCCAACCCAACGATCACTTATGAGCCGTTCGGTGTGCTGCTTAATTTCAGGCCCACTGTGCTGAACAATGGCATCATCAACATCTCGATTAACCCGACGGTCAGCGCACTTGATTTCACGAACGCCGTTACGATTTCCGGCACGACAATCCCGGCGTTGACCGTCCGTTCGGCAACCACCACCGTTGAACTCAGGGATGGACAAAGTTTCGCGATCGCCGGATTGCTACAAGCGGATAACACCCGCAACATTTCGCAGCTGCCGTGGGTGGGATCAATTCCGGTTCTGGGTACCTTGTTCCGGAGCGCATCATATCAAAAAAGTGAAACTGACCTTGTGATTATTGTAACGCCGACGCTCGTACAGCCAGCTGCACCCGGCGCTCGTTTGGCAACGCCGTTCGACACCACCGTGCCAAGCAACGACGTTGACTTCTTCTTGTTCGGCGAGGTCGAGCAGCGCAAGAAATACACGGACTATGTAGCCAGCGGGGGCAACATCCAGGGACCCTACGGATATATGCTTGGCGTCATGCAGGGGTCGGAGATTTCCGACGTGCACAAGTGAGGCAGGTCATGAGATCGCTATCGATAATGGTTGGAATGGTCGGTGCTATTGCACTGTGTAGTCCCTCTAGCGCTCAAATCTTGGACAACCAGTTCTCAGAATATTTCGAACGTGGCGTCACAATCAATCCGGGCGCCGGTAATGCGAAAGATGCAAATGCGGCAATCCACACCATCGATCCGTGGCCACCTTACGCTGGCGATACGCGCATACCTGGCGATGGGCGATCGGTGATTTGTGCACTGACAAAAATGTACCGTACCCCTGATCCGTTCTTTTCCCCGCTTAGCAGCGGTGGCACTGGCAGCACTGGCACGGCTCCAGTTGGGGGTAACGTTTCGATAGGTAACAGTAACACCACTGTTAACTCTGGTGCCGAAGGCGGTTCCAGCCAGGGCATCAGTGAGATCTCGGGTTGTTACTGATTGTGGAGTGGGCGAAGATTCGTTACTGCAGATCCGTACGCCGGTTGCTCGGAGATCTGACCAGACGCGATGTTGTTGCGGACTTTAATCTGTTGCAATCGCGGATCTGCCTTGATCGAAGCCGCGGTTATCTTGCCGATCTTTCTAGTTTTGGTCGGTGGCGTGTATGAATTTAGCTTTTACTTTTATCAGCAACAGCTGGTGACGTCCGGCGTGCGCGACGCGGCGCGCTACCTTGCGCTGACCCATGATCCGACCGCTGCGCTCAGCCAGTCCATCGCGAAAAATATAGCGGTCTACGGAATAGCGAACGCGGGCACCACTCCTCGCATCAACGGATGGTCGACGGCCGATGTCGGAATAAATGTTGCATCGATCGACAATTCGGCCGGCACCTTCTCTGGTGGACGGACAATTAAAATCATCTCTGTGTCAACCCGCTTTGCCGATCCGTCCTTGGGGTTCTTCGGTTTATTGGGCCTCAAACCGCCAGACATCAGCATTTCTCATCAAGAACGCTTCGTCGGCGGGTCAGCTACCGTGCCGGAGCGTTTCTGATGCCGGAGGTAGTGCTGCGGCGCGACGACGTCGGTGCTGTGATGGTCGAAGTCGCCATCTTACTTCCCATCGTTGTCATCGTTCTTTTCGGTTCAGTCGACCTATTGTACGCCTTCTACCAATGGAACGCGGCCGCCAAGGCAGCCGCAGTTGGCGCCCGTATCGCAACGGTTTCGGATCCAGTCGCCTTTGGTCTCAACGACCTCAGTAATCAGGCGTTGCTCAATGGCGTCCGGCCTGGCAGCCCAATGCCGGTGTTCACCGTGACGTGCGACGGTGCTAGCGCGACCTGTACCTGCGTCGGATACTGCACTGGCCTGACGCCGAATTCGTACAATAGTGCGGCAATGAATCGCGTTGTTTTCGGTCGTCACAGCGCCAGCTGCCGAGATGCGACATCATATTACGACACTGGCATGTGCGATGTGCTACCAACCATTACGGTCAGCAACGTTGTGATCATATACCGGCAGACCGGGTTGGGCTATGCTGGCCGCCCCGGCGGACCAATGCCGACCATTACGGTGTCTTTGCAGAATATGAAGTTTCAATTGTTTTTCCTCAGCCCCATTCTCGGCACGACAATTGCCATGCCGGCCATGACGACCACCCTCACAGCCGAAGATCTTTGTTCGCGTGGGGACAGTGGGTCCTGCGGATCATGACAATCACCGGTCCATAGGCATGACAATTTTTTTGCTACGCGGAAAAGCGACGTCGGACGCCCGAAGTGCCCTAGAAAATGAGCTTCTGGCCTCGATCCCAGGCCTCGTCGAGGTGTCGACTTTCAATCGAATCTTTGAGCAGTCGTCCGCTGCTGAGGGTGACGCCCCAGCAATCACGTTGGTCGTGGCTCCTCCCGCAGATCAGAGCTATTTCGATAGATTGGTTGACATCGCTGCGCAGTATCGCAATCAAATCTTCCTCATCCTGATCAGCGACGATATTTCGGCGAGCGACTACAAGCGTCTCGTACGAACGGGTGGCGCGGAGTGGGTATCAACAAGGAATGGTCCCGCTGAGGTCGCTGAGATCATCGCGCGGCGCCAGCGATCCGAAACTGTCGCCGATGCAGTCACCCCCCGTTCGCGACCAGTGACTGTCTCGTTTGTTCCCAGCGCTGGAGGCGTCGGTAATACGACCCTGGCAATCGAAACAGCCATTTCCATCAAGACCAACAGAAAAACAAAGCAACGTAGAATTTGCATTGTTGATCTCGATTTCCAAACCAGCAACATCTGCGATTACTTGGACAGCGAAGCTCGCCTGCACATCGAGGATTTCTCCAACGCACCCGAACGGCTCGACGCGCATTTATTCGGCTCCTTCAAAACAAATCATAGCAGCGGTATCGACGTATTTGCCGCGCCGAGATCCAAATATCCTTCGGAAGATCTGAATATCAATGCGTTGGATGCTCTCTTTAGTATGATCGCAGAGAACTATGATCTCGTGTTTATCGATTTCCCGGTGACTTGGTTCAAGTGGACCAATCAAGTTGTGGCCGCCTCCGACGGGGTCGTTGTGACGGGTCTCAATTCGATCCCCGGCCTGCGGCAGGTGTCAGAGACAGTGGCAGTTATTCGGCAGGGTGCGGCGACGCCGAAAATCGCTGTTGTGCTAAATCGGTGCGAGCGCAAAGCATTCGGCACCATATTCCGCCGCAAGCAAGCCGAAACGGTGCTACGAAACCAGACATTGTTTTTCGTGGCACGACATCCCGAGGCTACGGAGAGCGTTAACATGGGCGTCCCCATGATGCTCGGATCGTACGCCGGCCGGCTGCAAAAGGAACTCACCGGGATTACCGCTTTCTGCACGGAATTGACTTCTGCTCGCGTCGCGTCGCGGTGAGCACTTTCACCTTGACGGCCGCCTCAATCGGGCACTCCATCCTCGACGTTTCACGTTGAAATATGCTAACTTAGCCCAGATCAGCTTATTTCGCGTCACAGTTGTGCTGTCTTCTGCCAAGTAGGTAAATCGCGATGAGTTTTCTGTTCCGTAATACAGGCCGAGCCGAACGCCGCACGCCGGCGGCGGAACCTCGCCCGCCGCAGCCCGCGACACCGCACGCCGACATAAATCGGTTCCACAGTGAATTGATCGAACAGCGACCTGCGCTGCTTGATGAGAAGCTCAAGCTGCATTGCCGCATCATTGATGAATTCAATTTGGCTCTTCTTGATAAGTTGTCGCCGGAAGAATTGCATCGTCAAGTACAGGCCTATGTAAGCAATTATGTCCGTGCCGAACGCATTGCGTTCAATCAGAAAGAGCTTGCAGCATTCACCAACGAAGTGCTTGCTGAAATGATCGGCTATGGACCGATTGAGCCTCTCCTTAAGGATCCAACGGTCAGTGACATCCTGATCAACACGCACAAACTGTGCTTTATTGAACGATTCGGCAAGCTCGAGCGCACCAATGTTCGATTCAAAGATGAAGCGCATCTGCTTCGCATCATAAATAAAATCGTTTCTGGCATCGGCCGCCGGGTCGATGAATCCTCGCCGATGGTAGATGCCCGGCTGCCTGACGGTTCGCGCGTCAACATCGCCATTCGCCCGGTTGCGGTCGACGGTCCGATGGTGTCGATCCGAAAGTTCGCTGAGCGACCGTTCAACGTCGAGCGGCTCATTGAGGTGGAGACATTGTCTCAGCCGATGGCCGATTTGTTGCAAGCAGCGGTGCGCGGCCGCATTTCCTTTGTTATTTCCGGCGGAACGGGTACCGGAAAGACCACGCTGCTCAATGCTTTGTCAGATTACATTCCTGAAGAAGAGCGTTTAATCACAATCGAAGACGCTGCTGAGTTGCAACTGCAGCAGTTGCACGTCGGACGGATGGAGACCAGGCCGCCTAATGCGGAAGGAAAAGGAGAAATTCGCCAGCGCGACCTGCTGAAGAACGCGCTACGCATGCGGCCGGATCGCATCATCATCGGTGAGTGCCGTGGAGAAGAAGCCTTCGACATGCTGCAGGCGATGAACACCGGCCACGAGGGCTCAATGACGACTATACATGCCAATTCTCCACGTGATGCGCTACGACGGCTCGAGCAAATGGTGGCGATGGCCGGGATGGGACTGCCGGTACCGAGCATCCGCAGCCAGATTGCCTCTGCAATCACTCTTGTTATGCAACTACACCGCTTTCCCGATGGTCGCCGAAAACTGATCAGTATCGACGAGGTCAGCGGAATGGAAGGCGACGTGATGCAGATGCAGGAGATTTTCCGGTATGTGAAGGAGCGGTCGGATAGCAAGGGCCAGATTGTCGGTTATTTCGCAGCGACCGGAATCCGTCCCCAGTTTTTGCAGGAGCTGGCACCCTACGGCATCGAAGTACCCAATACGCATTTTGATCCGGGTCGTCGAATATAATGGCAATCTTGCGATGAGCGATCTCGCGATTGTTGTCTCTCTCATCTTCCTAGCAGCGACGTTGACTGTTTATGGTTTTTACTGGTTCTTTGTTTTTAACCGCCGCGAACAAACTATCATCAATCGGCGGCTGGAGCTCAGCAAACGTCTCGACAGCCCAGCAATCGTTTTGGAGACACTGCGACAGGAGCGAGGTCTCAGGAACCTTAGCAATCCAGTTTTGCAACAGTGCAGTGATTGGCTTACGCAAACCGGCGTAAATTTGCACGGCAAGAATGTCGCCTTGGCACTGCTATTTCTTTACCTGGTGCTGGTCGCTGTTTTCAGCCTGGCAATCGCATTTGGGCTTGCCGTGCTTCTGCTGTCGGTGATTGCATGTGCTGCAATCGCTTTTTTTTACCTCAGCTGGCGGCGCAGTCGCCGTATTTCGGCTTTTGGTGAACAGATGCCCGACACCATCGACATCATCACGCGCGGTGTTCGCGTCGGTCTGCCGTTCTCCAGTGCGCTCGGCTTGGTGTCACGGGAAATGCCTGATCCCATTGGCACGGAATTTGGTATGGTCGCGGATGAAATTGCCTTTGGACTTGATATTCGCAGTGCTTTGGCAAACCTTTTTCGTCGCGTTGGGCAGGAAGATCTCATCTTTCTTGCGGTAGCAGTAGGCATTCAAACTCAAACTGGTGGCAATCTCGGAGAAATTCTTTCGCGCCTTTCAAAGTTGATACGCAGTCGCGCTAAGATGCGGCTCAAGATCAGAGCGCTGAGCGCCGAAGGTCGCCTTTCTGCTGTCGCGCTATCGGTGTTTCCGTTCGCGCTCTTCTTCGTCGTCGAATTACTTTCGCCGGCATATTATGGCTCGATACGGGACAACGCGCTTGTGACGCCCGCTATTGTGCTCGCAATTACATTGCTTCTGATCGGAAACATCATCATGTACCGAATGGTCCGCTTCAAATACTAGCACCATGAGCAACTGGACTCCTTTAATCGTCGCCGTGTTGGTGTTTTGCGCCATGGGGGGAATTGCCTTCGTAGTCGGACAGTACTACGTCCGCTCTATACAACTTCACCGGCGCTTGCCGGCTCCGCAAGCAGGCCCTTCCGAGCAACCGGTGGAAACCGCTGGTGGTATTAGCGCTCTCGTCGCTCGGCACTTTGATGAGAAGCGGTTTGGGGTGGATGAGGCAGCTCGTGGAAGGCTGCGTTTGAACCTGGTTCAAGCGGGATACTTTCGCCGAGACGCGATAAACTATTATGTGTTCTGGCGTCTGGTAGTGGTCGTTCTGCTCCCGATTCTGGTTTTCGTGCTATTTGCAATCGCTGCACCGAATATTGTCGGTGCGCCAAGGTACATAGCTGTCGTTGTCGCGGTCGGACTGGGCGTCATTGCGCCCGACGCATATATCTCGCGTAGGCAGCGCGTGCAGGCGTCCGAATATCGGATAGTCTTCCCTGACGTTTTGGATTTGTTGGTCGTCTGCGTCGATGCGGGATTGAGTTTGGAAGGTGCGCTTGATCGCGTCAGCGGCGAGATCTCAAAGCGGAGCCGCAATTTCGGAATTAATCTCGGTGTGATGCAAGCCGAGATGCGGGCCGGCCGCAGCTTCGTCGATGCGCTAGGATCAATGGCCGATCGCTTGATCATCCCTGAAGCTCGTTCATTAGTTGCACTGTTGCGCCAATCACTCGAGCTTGGCAGCGACGTGGGAGAGGCGCTGCGGATCTTTAGCGACGAAATGCGCGACAAGCGCCTGCTGCGCGCCGAGGAACAAGCCAACAAGCTATCGGTGAAGATGACGATGCCGCTCGCTTTGTTCATCTTCCCGGTCATTCTGATCGTCATTATGCTGCCGGTCGTCATTCGGCTGTCGGCGTTGTTTCATGCCGGGTCGCAATAAGCGTGACGGGGTGTCGTGCGTGCGTGTTGGCCGATCCAGAAATGCGCCCGAGAGTAGCCCCTTCTAGGACTCTTTCGACCACGAGCGAGATTGAAGGGCTGCAGAAGGGGTCGGCAGAAGGCCATTACAGCGTGCGCCTTGTCGCCCCCGCGAGCCATAATGGCACAGGAGCAGGGTGGCAGCTGTGGCAGATGGGCGACACGTCACTGGATAGAGCCGTTTTGGCCTCTCCATACCCTCAGCGCGGATTGCCAGTGCCTCGCGGATCGGTATCTTGCAGGCTGGGAACTTGGGGCTAGAGGTCAGGGAGGGTGATGACCCGCGTCAGAGACCGCTGTCGCAGGTTTGTGGGTGGGCTGTGGCTTGCGAGCTCCATGGCCCTTGGCGGCTGCACTCATGCTCCGCCTCCGGATACCCAGGAGGGCGTGCCGCCAATCACAACGGCCACAATCCAGGAGAACGCCGAAGTCAAATACTATCCCTCCGATGAGCCATTGCGGCTGGGAATAGAGCACTTCAATCGTGGCCATTTCGGCATAGCCGAGCGTTATTTCAGAGATGCAGTCGAGAAGGCGCCGAAGGATGCGTCAGCATGGATTGGACTCGCCGCCTGTTATGACCGGCTAGGACGTTTCGACCTTGCCGATCGGGCCTACCAAGCTGCGATCCAACTCGTAGGCGAGACGGTACCGATCCTCAACAACCGGGGCTATTCGTACATGTTGCGTGGCAATCTAGTTGCCGCGCGCAAAGATTTCCTCAAAGCCTACGAGAAAGATCCCGGTAATCCCACGATCCTCAATAATCTGAAGCTGCTTGATGGCAGCCAACGATTCATCAAACGATCGCCAGACGCTCTATAGGTCCACAATTAACAGTTCGGCGCCGTTATCGATACAGCTGCACCATGTCTGTGCTGTGCGGGTCAGAGCGGTTCACCAGACCGATGAATTCCGCATAGGGATTTCCGCTGGTTCCAGCCTCTGCCGGCAGGACTAGAAAAAATTGGCCGAATGCCGCGACTGGAACTCGCTCGCCATTATTGAGTACGGGAATCGGGCTGCTGCCGCAATTGACGATCGCCGCGGTGATCAGGCGGCGATCGGCTTCACCTGGAGGGGCGCATCGTGGGCCCCCGAACTCTGCTCCGCGCGAGCGGTCATTGAGGTAATTGAGCTCGTACCGATAGACCTCGTAGCGGCTGATCGTGGCCGATGTCGTGCATCCGGCTGGAGGCGAATTCTTTCCAGGACCGACAGAATGCGCAGCATTCCAGTAGGCCGTGCAGTCCCAGGTTCCAGATCCGACGCTGACATTAGGCAAAAAGGTCTGATTGGTCGGATTGATCATGTTTGGAGCAACCGGCAACGCGGCAGCCTCAAGGGTTGGTATTGGCCAATTCGGCTCGGCGGGCGTAGCATTACACCAGTTGGCGTTGCCCAATGTGGTGAAGCCTTTTCGGACATTCAGATCCGGTGGATAAATTCGGCAGGAATTAAAGCCGCCGGCATAAATGTCGAATCGGGTGTTCAACCCGTCCATCGCCAGTTGATCGTCACTGGGGACGAGATTGACGCCGCTGAGGCGAAAGCAGGCTTGCAGCCGGGTTGCTGCAAGCGCCTGCGCTATGCCGCGACCACCGCCGGGGCCACATGCACCGACCGGCAGGTACCCAGTCGCGGGCGTGAGGTAGCCAAAATCGCCGGCACTGATCCCGCCATTTTTGTATTGGCTTCGGGCAAGCCTGATCAGCTGGCGATGGGCGGCGGGATTCTGGTCTGCGACCATCAAGGCTTCGGTGGCCTGATAATAGCTCATCCCCGACGTTTCGAACGGATTGCAGACATAGACCGGCGAGACGTTGCAGACGATCTGGTCGTATCCAGCAACCGCTTGCGCTCCCACAGCGATGCCGCGATTTCCGGCCGCCAGTGAAACCGGGAGAATGGCGTTCGTGGTGATCGGCTTGGCGTTGACCTCGACGTAAGCGGCAAGCGTCGGATCGTCGGTCAGATTGCGGGTCGAAATCGGAGCGTCGTCGTCTGGCAGCGATCGCAAAAATGCGATGCTGCTGACCTGCACGATTTGGCCAATCCCAGCGCCGGCCACGGGGTTGACGACGAGGTTCTCAATTGCCGCCTGCGCCCGGATCATTGAATCAGGCCGGCGGTCCAATTCTGCGGCGCCGGCAAGCGCGAGCGCGTCGGCGCCGCTTTGCATCTGGGTCTGCAGGCTCATTAGCCGGCCGCCCTCGAGCGCGAGCGCCGACAGGCCGATGACAACTCCAAGCATAATCGCAACGTACGGGAGGATGACCCCCTCAACGTCATCGCGAAGCTGCCTGATTAACATTAACCCCAATTGGCTAACGCCGCGGCCGTTGCCGACCGCGACGCTAGCATACCTTCACTTGATCCTAATCGACGAAGTCGTCGTCTTTGCCGCGCCGAACGGAGGCCGATGGGTCGTCCCTTCCTAAGGGCAACAATACAAGCACACACCCAAGGCTATCAGTCCCCCCAACCGAGGAACAGAGCTTGGTAGCCTGAGCAGCTGCCGTGTTATTTACTGGAAGATAGACTTGGGTCTGCAACGGGTCTACCGCAACCGAATGGGAGCCCGTCGCCGTTGTGACGGATTGGTCTACCTCCCCGGTTGCGCCATCAGCAACCCCCAAAATGGCTGGGGAATGGTTCGATCCCGCCAGGAAGTACTGGTTGTCGGGCTCATTGTACCAAGTTTCGTCATTGCCGTTTAGTCCTGGCAGATTGAAGAGGGTTTTGCCGGTCTTTGCACTGATGATAACCGATCCGGGTCCCGAATTGGAGCAGCCGAGAAGAATTTGGTCATCGGCGCCGATCGACATTCCTTGGTTACCGAGACATTTGGTGCCGTCGACGTCGAAGACGTCCACAACCTTCATCTTCTTGGCGTCGATCACCGCCACAGCACCAGGCTTGGTGTTCATGCCGGAGCCATTGTTCTCTGGAATGTTCAGATAGATTTTGCCAGTCTTCGAACTCCACTGACATTGTTCGATGCCGTTTGTGGCTATGAGGCCACCGGCATTCGGATCGCCTCCCTTAAAACTAATCTTGCCGAGTATCGCGTAGTTTTTCGTGGAGATGAAGGTGACGAAGTTGTCTAGGGGGTCATCATTAGCGATCAAGACGACCTTGTTTTTTGGATCTTCGCATAGCTCGTCAGCCCGTCTGACGCCACCGGTGTCAATGGTTTGGATGACGTTATTTGTTGCAAATTCTATTACGACGACTTTGCTCGTCGTCGCCGTGCCAGTACAGGGCGCTACGGCGGACGTCGTCAGACAAACGCCATCCCCCGCCCACACTTCTTTGTGGTTCTTGGCAGTAATGACCCCGTTTGGGCCGGACGTGTCGGTGCCCGGTTGCAGCCCGACGAACGCGTTCGCGCCAAGCTGTCCGGCGGCATTAGTGTTGGTGGGAGCTGCGTCGATCGCCCGGTTAGAGCGGTCGGCCAAGAAATAGAAGCCGAGGTCAGGATCGACAAAGCTAATGTCGAACGATCCAAGGGGGTTACCCTTTACGGTAATGGCGCTAACTGCCTTGAAGACTTCATCGGCCGAGGCTGCGATTGGCAGACCCAGCATTGCTGTGGCGACGGCGGCGTAAGTTAGCTGCCGTGTGAGTCTCCCCATACTACGACTACGCGTGTCAACAAACGACATAAGACACCTCCCAGTGGATGGACTTGGATCGGTTTATTCCGAGCCAAGTTACGCACTCACATTCCACCCCGTTGCGCTCGCACGCGGAGGATGAAGGCATGACCCCCAACCCGCGCGCGCTAAGACGGGGCACGCACGCCAAAAACCAGCTGTGTACGAATTGTCCCCGATAGATGATTCCCTGCGATCAAAAGTCGCTGGGAACGCGTTGAACCTCCCTACAGTTTCGGAGTGCAAACGTCGAAACGTTCTTACAGTTCCGCAACCGTCGATTTTGTAAATACTCGCGCTAAATTCTGCTTTTTGCAAGCATTCTAAATTCGCTTGCCGCAAATAAATTGCGACAGCGAGCGTGTGATCACCCTGATGCTTGCATCGACGAGAAACCCTTCAGGCTGCATATAATTCGCCACAGTGTCAAGGACGCGTGCGTGACGAAGCTATGTTGGATCGTCCAAGAATTGACAAGGCGAGAAACGGGACCGGTTGTTCCAGTCGTCCGTCTTAGCGTCGTCCTGTGGCTAACGCTTATGGGCCGCCCTACTGCCGCAAACGGCGCGCCAACGAGAACCGTCGTGCGGTGGGCTCCACAATTCGCGGCAGCCGAATTGCCGCTGTTAGTGATTCCTGCACGGATGACATTGCAAAGCAGTGTCCATCGGTGCGGCCAGGCTGTGGTAGAATCTTTTTGTGCGCAAAAAGACACTATCGAGCTTTAAGTGAAGAATGCAAAGCAGCGCTTGGCTTTGTGGCTGCGAGCCAATTGCAATCTCGATAAATGGCATTGTTGTCGCCGCATGGAACTGGCAGTCGACCACAGGTCAAATCGGCGTAGGCGCCAAGAGCGCGCATGACGTAGGACTGAGCCAGAGCGATGCGGAGCCGCTGTTCGGCAACAGTCGCTGCCGACTAAATTTCGTTGCCGGCCTTGCCGAGCAACATGCAGTAGATGCTTTCCGCCGCCAGCGCCGGCGTGCCTTCGACTAGCGCCGAAGATTTTTGCACCAGCATCAGATCGCCGTACATCCGGCGCAGATAGTTCTCCTTCTGCTGCATCGATTCGAGGCAATAGGCGATGGCGTCATGGCTTGCGAAATTGACGTGCTCCCAGATGAAGTAGACGTCGTTGAGACACGGCGCATGGCCGCCCAAATGCTCCTTCGGCGCCACGCATTTCCACAGGTAGCCCGAATAACTCGGCGTGCGCGCCATGCTGGGCGCGATCGAATGCTTCTTGTTGTCCTCGTCAAGCCACAGGCAATAGTCGAGCAGGCCGCCGAACAGTTCGAGCGCGCCTTCGTCGACGTATTTGGCGAAATGCTTGCGGTGGCCGAGCACGCCGGAGACTTCGGCTTCGATGCCGCCCCAGCTCGAGCGGAACACGTCCTGCAAACGATGCGCTTTCGACGGCGGCAGCAGAACGGGAATCGAATTGGCCTCGTCGCCGTCGCCGAGCTGCGCGATGAAGTGCCGGTGCTGGATGCTTTTCGCCCAATTGTCGAAATCCCACGTGAAGTCCCACGATGGACCCCATTGATCGAAGCCGGTGAACAGCCACTCCTGCAAGCCATCGCGCCATTTCATGTGCTGAACCTTGGCGTTCTTGTTGCGTTTCTCCCACCAGCCGCTCGACAGCAGCGCGCACGGAAACAGCGTTCCCTTCACCCTGATTTGCACCGGCTTTGCCAGTTGCACCGGATTGTGTAGGAGCTTGGTGCGCAGATCGTCGATCGTCTCGCTGCCGAGGATCGTGCTGTCCCAGGGACCATCCGGCTGTCCGGTGAAGGCGCGATGCGCCGCCGGCCCGCGCGCCACCATGTAGGGATAAAGATTGAGCCCATTCGCGCGCGAACGTCTGCGCAGGTGCTGCCGGATGGCCTGCACAAGGTGATCGAAATAGGTCTCCAAGGGCAGCGGAAATGCGTCGAGCCAGTGATGGGCGCTGAGGAAGAATTCGAGCGCTCCTTTCGGCTTCACGTCGGCAATGCGGAACGAAATGACCGGAACGTTGCGGTTCGCCGCCCGCTCGACCTCGCGTGCGACCATGGGAGAGACGTTACTGTGCTCGGAAAGGATCAGCACAACGACGCGCGCTTCGCCGATGGCGGCGAGAATCATTTCGCTCCAGGTCGCGCCCGGCTTGTTGTCGCGATGGGAGATCCAGCAGCGGAGCCCGTTTGCTTCCAGCGCCTCGCAGACTGCATCGGCAACGCGCTCGTCCTGGCTGGAATAGCTGATGAAGACGCGCTGAACCATCGCCGTACAGCCACACCCTGACCCGGACGCATCGAAAGCTTGGGGACCGCGGGCCCCAAAGTCGAATTAACTTTAGGACACTTCGATGTGGCGCTGAATTAAATTTCGCTCATTGAAGCAGGAACTTGGCGAAATTTCAGCGTCCCGGACGCGTTAGGCGCCTTCAAATTGCAGCTTGCGAAAGGCATGGGTACCAAACCACGACGCTGAACACCGTCGCGAGGTCGTCTTGGGCCGGAGGTAACACCGGTTTTGCATGATTGTGCAGGACACGCGACTTTTTCCACTAGTGGCGCGTTAAGTCCGATTTGCTTGCCTTATATTTAATTGATCGCCGTGCTTTGGCCCGTTCGTTTCGCGGATTTGTCCCGGTCCACCGGTGAAACGCGTGTGAAAAAGTTGCGACTTCAGAATACCCCAAAAGCCAAGCGATTTCTGAAATTGAGATGTCACTTTCGGCCAAATAGCGCCGCGCTAAGGCCGACCGTAAGCCATCTAATATTTTACTAAAAGAATACCCTTCGGATGCAAGCCGCCGAGCCAACGTCCTTCCACTCATGCCAAGTTGTACAGCAACTGCATCGAAATGCATTCCGCCGTGCGGTAGTAGCGACGCAATTGCATTCTCGACCCTAACCTTCAATGGGCTGGTCTTCTTTGCCAGACGAGTAAGCGTTTCTTCACAGAAACGAACACACAGCTGATTGAGGTAAGGATCAGCTGTTACGACTGGGTACTCTCCACTTTTCCCAGAAAAAACAATTTCATCAACATTCGCCCCGGTTTTGACGATACAACCAAGCAATTTCTCCATCTCCGGAACTTGCTTTCTTCGGTCCTGCAGAATACGAACTTCTACTGGTTTGAGATTGGTGCCAATCACCGTTCGGCAGATACGCACAACTGATGCCATCCAGAACTCGATCTGGTGCACGTCGCTGTGACGCGCGACACCTGAATAGTGCAGGCGCACACGAAGAAGATCTCCCTTTTTTACTTCCAAATTGACGCCCTCGTTGGCAACATTGCTGTATCGTGCCACTCTCAGCAAAGAGCCAAGCAAAGTTTCGGCGGAGGCAATGACGTAATATAGCAAACCAATTTCGTGCAGATCGTAAGAATAGGCTAAATGAAATCCCAAGAGTGGATCGCTGGTTGCGTTTGCCACCAAGTCGACGAACTTTACTTGATTTTGCACACCCAGCGGAATGTCTTTGTTTTTTATTTCGCGAGGCGTGAGGTGTGCCTGTCGTAACAATACCGTGACATCAACGCCCTCTTTCCGACCACGTTCGTAAGCGAGCCGTGAAAGCAAACCGCCACAGCGGCGCAACGCGGCAATCTTTTTCAGGGCAGACTGTGACATTAGACCATTTTCATAGTGCGCTATGCGTCCGCACGGCAATATGCTGCGAAACAATTGTCAAGACTTTGGCTGACAATAACAAGACCAGGCCGGTCCTGTCGTTTTAAACAGCAATCATAATAACAAGAAACGTTTTGTGAGTGCTTTGCCACTGGCAGAGCCGTTGGCAAGCCAAAATGACGGCTCCGCAGCTTTTTAACCGCGTCAGTGCGCAAGAACGGGTTGGCGAGGTGTCGCAGGAGACAGCAGTATGATCAACGCAGAGGCAACGACTTCAGTCACTGAAAAAAAACAACAGCAGCGTTGTATTTTCACCAAGGACATAGTGGCAGGCATCCCGGTGCTGGTCCAGCAAGGCTTGAATGCCGAAGCTATCGCGGCCCGACTTGGATGCACAGTCGGCACACTCAGGGTGCGCTGCTCACAGGCTCGGATCAGCCTGCGGATACCCAAAGAGGTCAAGGTGGTGCCGCTGGTGGCAGCGTCCAAGCCGCCAATGCAGAAGCGGTTCTATGGCTTTGCCTTGCCGACCACACTGCAACTCAGCCGAGTTGCTATGTCCCGGCTGCGCCAACACGCCGAAGCCATCGGCGTGACCGAAGCCCGGCTTGCCAGTGACCTGCTGGAAGTGATCGCGCGGGACGACCTCTACGATGCCGTCCTCGACGCGGCAAAAGCTGCCGCGTGACCCCCAAACTAGCACTACTCGCCGAGCACCCGGCGTGTGTGGTCGATAAGCATTTCGTTCGCGATGCAAGTCCGCTGATCGCCGCCGCCTGAGAGCGCTTGTTTAACGCCGGCTGACGCGGGCTTATTTAACAATGGTCGTCGGGTTTCTCAGCCACGCCTCATGCGTAATCGCGAGCATCGATGGCTGATCAATTATGCCAATCGAGTCCCACGTGAAAATTGCGTACCCTTGCTGGGTACCATCAACTCCTGCCGGCACCTTCACCTTAAGTTGCTGCGCTAACCAATTGATGGTTCCATAACCGCATAGGCTGACGCAGTGATCCTCATTAGCATCGGCGTGGAAGCCTGTAGCAAACCATCCGGAGCGCCCGTTGGTCGACCGCCAAGCCGTTTCAAGCTGATCAGCGGCAACACCAATTTTTACTGGTCCTTGTGAAATCGCGCTCGTTAGTGTTCCAGAATTCGTCCAGTTAAGCGAGTAGAACGGTCCATCGTCATAAGTGTGTCCACCTTGCAAAAAACCACCAGTCTGCATCCACTGTAACACCTGATGTAGGTTCGCTCCCTCCAACACGCCGTGTTGGGTCGCCCACTGTATTACTCCGTTTTCCGTAATAAAAATCTCTGGAGAATGACACGCCTTAGCAAATGCTTCTTCGGCTGTGACACAGTCGCCGTGTTTGTCATTGCCCCACATAGAAATCTTTGCGGGGACAATGAGATGAGTCGGAGGTGCCCCGATAGACGCGAGATAAGGCATCGCGCCAGCCAACAGATGTCGAGGGGTGGGTATCGCACCACGCATGGGTGCTCCGAGTAGTCCCTTTCTTCTAGACTTTTTCGCCATCGCTAATCTCCTAATAGTAGCTTATCCCTCGCGCTTCTTTGCGCTTGAGTTACAACCCGCAATTTTTGGGGCACACTGCTTGTCAGTGTTCTGAACGTTCTCGGGCGTATAGGGCGTAGCACCAGCCAACAGATATCGCGGAGTAGGTATCGCACCACGCTTGGGACTCGATACGACTTTCTTTTTCTTAGAAGCCTTTGCCATCTTACAACCCCGTCGCACTTTGCTGAGCGCTATTTCTCGTCTAACGGGAGTATCTTGGCTAGGACACCTGGCACTTGTCAACAGAATTTACAATCGGGGATTGGTTCTTCTGAGCAACCATCCGGCGATTCCGATAGCGACGGGATTGCTGCATTACTGCAACCGACGAAGTGGGCCAGTAACCGGACGTGTGCAAGTGCAGCAAATGAAGCCGCTTATTCGATCACCTCGTCGGCGCTGGCGAGCAGCGTCGATGGCACCGTGACGCCCAAAGCCTTGGCCGTTTTGAGATTGACCACCAACTGAAATTTCGTCGGCGCTTGCACCGGAAGATCCGCCGGCTTCGCGCCCTTGAGGATGCGATCGACGTAGCCGGCCGCCTGACGGAACAGATCATCCTCGTCCGTCCCATAGGTCACTAGGCCGCCCAGCGTCGCATAGGCCTGCGACCAGTGAATGGTCAGCATGCGAAAGCGCGCCATGGCGTCGACGATTTTGCCAGTTACCGGGCCGGGAGAAACGACCATGCCGAAGAGCTCCGCCGAGCGGTGGAAAGATGTCCCTCGCGGGATGATGGATGAGGTGAGTTCGCATGTCTGCTTGGATCTGCCGTCATCCTGACGGCAAGGCCGAGTGAGAGATTGTTCCACCTCGTCCTCGAATCCCATGATGGGAGCGCCTTGGTGCCGATTCCGAAGAGAAGCACGGGCCCGTGGGCGACATCCGACACTGCAGTGACGGTCGATAGGATTAGAGAAGCGGACATTTTTCGGCACCGCAGCGAATGTTGCTTGGGGCATAGCGGACGTCCCTTCGAGGCAGAATCGCGGCGTCAGTCACTGCAATTGCTCGAAACGGCAACCGACGATTATGGTTCGACGGGAGATGAATTACTCTGAAATCTTCGGCCGCCCTGCTCTGACTGATCCTAGCCGTTGATGTTGAGACCTTACCAGCGTCGGACGATCCGATGACGGTAGTAATGGCCTCGCGGCGAGGAGCAATATGGGCCGAGTACATCGAGCGCAACAATTACGTCCGGCATGAGAAAACAGTCCTGCGGCCAGACGCGCCAAAATGTATATCGGTGAACGGCCCCAAGCTCGGCCGCATTCGCGCTCGCGACTTCTCCCAGAGGAGACGCGATCAAAAGCACAATTGCCGTCACAAATGCCGAAATTGTTTTCATAAATAAACTCCTAGCACAAATTCGTAGATCTGGGGAGTCCCCGCCAGCGGCGTTGTTCGTCGAACGCCGCAGTCTGCACTGTCCCCACTGGAGCGTCTTGGTGCAGTGCTATTATTTCTTGGTCGCGCTTGCAGGCTGATTCAAAAAGACACCGCCGCAGCGCAATGGAATATATCGGTGTCTTTGCCGACCCAACGGCGGATAGTACGGATGCGGATCATGGACCTCCCGCTTTTAGGACAACAGGGCGAGCGATCCGAGGACATTCAGACGGCTCACAGCTATTCGGCGTAGCGGTCCTGTGATAGCTGGTATTTGCTGACGAGAAGTCCATCGACCCCGCCGCCCCATCGCGCGGCGGCACACCAGATGGTCGAGGAGACAGCGGGGAAGGCTCCGACCGCTAACACGGTCGGGACCCTCTTCATACGCGGACAGCGCCTCCACACAATCGCCGACGCGCGGTTCGGGCAGCCGGATGGCAATACGCTAATCACCCCGAGATTTTCAAAAAATCCGCGCTAGTCGGAGCGCATCCCGGCCTCTGTATCATGAGAGGGCATCTCCTGCTTCAGCGCCTCCGGCCACGACCGGTTACGCCTCCCAGTCCCATTTGTGCCCATAACCGACTTCGTGGACACTTCTCCCCCTCACAACCCCAATGATCGCATCAGACTCGGCAAAGTGAACTGCCGAGAACGCAACGGGTCCACTAAAGAATGAAAGCTCGTCAATATGCAAACGGAAAAGTCAAAAATTGACTTTTCCTGCGGGCTTGATCGACGCAATCGGCGGCAAAAAGCCGGTCCATAAACCCAGCCAAACTACGTTTTCGCTCAACTTTAATCGGCGAGATCGGAGTTGTCTTGGTGCGGATCGTGACCGTAACCATGGAACCCTCCTCATTTCACAACGAGTTTATCAAAAACCCTTTCATGAACTGTGTTCAGCATCACAGAAAAGCACTTTGCTTTAAGGCTCTGAAGAAGTGATTTTTTCGCTGGTCGGATAATGGCTTGAACTAGGAGAGCCAAAAGGGCCACGAACCGCTTCTTGCTGTCAACGGGCAAACCATTTTGTCGCTGTTGGAACGGGCCTCCTCACCATGCGTTATCTTCTTACATCAGCATGAAGGAGAAGACGATATGGATCGTGAACACATTAAGGGTGCTGCCGACAAAGTGAAGGGCGCAGTCAAGGAAACCGTCGGCAAAGCGGCTGGCGACAAGCACCTTCAGGCAGAAGGCAAGTTCGATAAGGCCAAAGGTTCCGCACATAAGGTTGCGGGAGATGTAAAAGATGCAGTTCGCAAAGCCAGTGAATAGCTAAGGTCCCGTTAGAAGAAAAAGGCCGCTCCGAATAAGGGCGGCCTTTTTCGTTCCGTTAAATGACCAAACAGCTATCGAGAATCGAGTGAGAGTCCGAGGGCAAACGCTTTCTGCCTTGTCGCTCCTTCGCTTCGTTTCAGCGATCTGGCAATTTTTCCGGCTGGGGTCTTCTTTTTGGCAAGTGATTTGAGATCACGGACATTTTCTGAAGTCCAAGCAAGTCGCTTTGATTTCTTCTTCATAGTCGAAAACTCTCCGATGATTGAAACGGTCGCCTTATAACCCCTGATTCCCCGAAATGAAAGACCAAGATCGCTCATATCAAGTCTGTTTGTCTGAGTGCGTTGCAGCAATCAGAGACTACTCACCTGCGAACCATTGGTTGATCATTGGTGAAAGCCGGGATTACATTATCGGCTCACGTTGGTGAGAGACTGACCGGGGGGAGGTTATTTCATGCGCAAACCGCCCAATCCAATAGACATCCACGTGGGGCAGCGTGTGCGCATGAGACGGCTCATGCTGAAAATGAGCCAGGCCGATCTTGCGAAAGCCGGTGGCATCACTTTCCAGCAAGTACAGAAGTATGAAAACGGGACAAACCGCATCAGTTCCAGTCGGCTCCAACAATTTGCCCATGTGCTAAAAGTTCCAATTTCCTTTTTCTTTGAAGAGCAGCCTTCCGAAGCGAAAGGAGTCAAAAGAAATGATCCAGAAATTAAGGAGGCTCAGGCTTTTAACAACTTTATGGCTACAAAGGAGGGGTTGGCTCTCGCAAGCGCCTTTCGACAGATCACCAACCGAAAGCTTAGGATCAGTCTGGTGCATTTGGTAGAACATCTTTCCGGCGAGTAACTGCCGGAAGATTACAAACCAACCCTAATAACTCTTTTTCGATCAGTGGCAAAAATCTCCGGGGAAATTGCTCGATGGCGTGTAGATAGCACCTCTCGTTCGCTTTGCCAGCCAGCCCAATGTTCGATTAGCCTGCAACGAAAGGCCGCGCCGATGCGATGAGCCGGAGGAAACAGGGGCCGCACAAATCGCGGCTCCAGGGAGGACGACTCATGACGCTGCAGCAAAATACCGACCGTATTCACACCACCCATATCGGTAGCCTGCCGCGCCCGCATCATCTGCTCGATCAGCTCAAGGCAAAGTTTTCCGGCAAGCCGTTCGACGAGAAGGCCTTCGAGGCCGCGTTGCGAAACGCCGTCATCGATGTCGTGCGCAAGCAAGTCGACTGCGGCATCGACATCGTCACCGACGGCGAATTCTCAAAACCCGGCTTCTTCACCTATGTCCAGGAGAGGCTCTCGGGGTTTGAGGCGCGGCCCAACCAGAAGCTTTTGATCTTCCAAAAAGAGGTCGCCGCCTTTCCCGAGTACTATGCCGAGTATTTCAAACAGGCGATGATGGGTGGCGCGATCGTCCCCATAACACCCGTAGTCTGCACCGGGCCGGTGACCTATCGCGGTGAAGCGGCGCTCTCGCGCGATATCGAAAACGTGAAAGCCGCCGCCGCGGCCGCCGGCGTACCGCTGCACCACGTCTTTCTGCCGGCGACCGCGCCGTCAGGCGTCGGCATCAACGAGTATTACAAGACCGAGGAGGAGTATTTTCACGCCGTCGCCGCCGCGATGAGCAAGGAATACAAAGCGATCGCCGACGCCGGTATTTTGGTGCAGATCGACGATCCATTTCTCGCGGACATCTTTGTCGAACCCGACCTCGACGACACCGGCAAACGCCGCCGCGCCGACATTTATGTCGAGGCCATCAATATCGGACTCAAGGGAATTCCGGCCGAGCGCGTACGTTTCCATACCTGCTACGGCATCAATGAAGGTCCTCGCCTCTACGAGGCGAGCCTGCGCGAGATCATCGGCTTCGTGCTCAAGATCAATGCCGGCTCGTACAGTTTCGAGGCCGCCAACCCCCGCCATGAGCACGAATATCACCTGTTCGAAGCGGTGAAGATTCCCGACGGCAAGGTGCTCTGCCCCGGCGTCATCACGCACGCCAGCAATATCGTCGAACATCCGGAGTTGATCTGCGAACGAATTCTGCGTTTTGCCAAACTTGTTGGGCGCGAGAACGTGATCGCCGCGGCCGATTGCGGCTTCTCCTCGCAAGCCCTCTACAGAACCGAAGTCCATAACACCGTGGTCTGGGAGAAATTCAAGGCAATGCGCGAGGGCGCGAATTTGGCGACCAAAACGCTGTGGAAGAGGTGAGCCGCAAGAAGCAAAATTCTCATTTGCGCTTTGCACCCCTCTTGCCGGCGCCCAGCGGCGGCGCTGCGGCACTGTCGCGGATGCGCGGCGCGATAAAGTCGAGGCAAGCGCGCAACTTGAGCGGCATCCGGCCTTGTCCGATATGCACCAAATGGATCGGCAGCGGAGCGGCCTCGTAGTCGGCGAGCACGAACCGCAGTTTGCCCTCTGCGACCGCACACGCGGCCTGATAGGAGAGCACGCGTGTGACACCGATACCCGCGATTGCCGCATCGATCGCCGCCTCCGCGGTGTTCACCGAAAGCCGCGACTGGATCGGCACTGTCCTCGCTGCGTGAGAAGCAGCAGGTGAGAAGGTCCACACGTTTGACGCCGGCAGCATGTCAAACGACACGCAGGCCAGCGCCGAAAGATCTTCCGGCACGTTCGGCGTACCGTGAGCATCAAGATATGCGGGACTGGCGCACACCACGTAGCGCACCGCGCCGACTCGCGTTGCAACGAGGCTGCTGTCGGGCAGCGCGCCGATACGCACGGCAAGATCGATGTTATCGTCGATCAGATGCACGTTGCGGTCGGACAGCACGAGCCGCACGTTGATCTCGGGGTAGGTCTTGAGAAATGCGTTGATCGCCGGCAGCACGTGCAATCGCCCGAACACGATCGGCGCGGTCACGACGAGATTGCCGCGCGGCACGCTGAATTCACCGGCTGCCGTCCGTTCAGCGTCGCCGACCTGTTCGAGAATGCGCAGGCACGCCTCAACATAGCCTGCACCCGCGTCGGTCAGCGTCAGCTTTCGAGTCGAGCGGATCAGCAGCCGCGTTTTCAGATGCCCTTCAAGCTCCGACACTTTCCGGCTCACGGTCGGCAACGGCACGCCGAGCTTGCGGCTCGCGGCTGAGAGGCTGCCTGCGTCCGCTACGGCGATCAGGATCGCCATTGCATCTAGGCGGTCCATGCTACTCTTCCAATTATCGAGAGTATTATTCTCGACAATGTCACATTATTCCAAATATCGGAAGAGGCTATTTCACCTGACGGAGGGCGGTTCCCGCCCCCCCAATGGAGGAGATTATGTCCCGCATCACCACCCCGACCCGCGAGGCAGCGCCTGCCGACTCGCAACCGTTGCTCGACGGCGTCTTCAAGAAATTTGGCGTCGTCCCCAATCTCTTCCGCGTGTTTGCCCTGAGCCGGGCGGCGCTCGCAGGCCTCCTGAGCCTTAGCGGCGCGCTGTCCGAAACGCTCGACGTCAAGACGCGAGAGCGCATCGCCATCGCTGTGGCCCAAGTCAACGGGTGCGATTATTGCCTTTCGGCGCACACCTATATCGGCGTCAAGCTCGCGAAGATTACGCCGGAAGACGCCGCACTCAATCGTAGCGGCGGATCGACCGACGCCAAGGCTGACAGCGCGGTCCGTTTCGCTGCTAAAGTTGCTCAAACGCGCGGCAAGGTGAGCGACGCCAATATCGCAACGGTGAAGGCCGCGGGCTACAGCGAGGCGCAGATCGTCGAGATCGTCGGCCTTGTGGCGGAGAATGTGTTGACCAATTACCTCAACAACGTCGCCGACACGGATATCGACTTTCCCGTTCTTCATACGGCGGAGGCGGCGTGACTGAGGCAGCGCCGGTGGCACGTTGTGTGCCGCCGGTCCCGGCACCGTGCCGGCAAGGAGGCACAGGATGGCCTATGCATTTCTCGATATCGCTTCGACGCCCAGCGTGAAGGCCGCGCAGGCGGCCAACGGCAGCGGCGACTTCTGGGCCAATTTCAACGGGCGCCGAGCACACGACCGCTTCACCGACTCCGAGGCGCAGTTCATCGCGCAAGCCGACAGCTTCTTTATTGCGACCGTCTCGGAGAGCGGCTGGCCGTACGTGCAGCACCGCGGCGGACCGCCCGGCTTCCTGCGCATGCTCGACGACAAGACGCTCGCGTTCTTGGATTTCCGCGGCAATCGGCAATACATCAGCGTCGGCAATCTCGCGGCGAACGACCGCACCTCTTTGATCCTGATGGACTACGCTAACCGCCGGCGGCTCAAAATTTATGCGCGGATCGAAGTGAAGGATTTGACCGTCGACATCGCACTCGCCGAAAAGCTCGCTTTGCCGGGATACAAGGCCAAGCCTGAGCGAGCGTTCGTGCTGCACCTGGAGGCCTTCGACTGGAACTGTCCGCAGCATATTACGCCACGCTTTACCGAAGGCGACCTCGAGACTGCGTTTGCGCCGGTGCGCGAGCGTCTCGAACAGCTCGAGACCGAGAACCGAATCCTACGGGAAAAGCTTGCGAGTTCGGCGTCGGCCTGACGTGCTGTTCGCAAGCCCGGCCCGGCGGCAAGGTTGGCAAGCGCCGCCGGGCCGGGCACCCGGACCTAAAAGTTCGAGCAGCTCGATCCGACGATGCCGAAAATTGTAAAGTCGTGGCACGTCAAACCGGTGTCCGGATCGATGTAGGTCTGCTGGACCCGCGGACGGCTGCGCACCGTGTGATCGTAGCGCCAGCCGTAGCCGAGCATGCATGGCTTGAACACGCGCGGCGTCACGGTGCCGTTTTTGGGCATGCCGTAGCGGGCGGCGAAGGCTTGCGTCGCGGACTGAACGGCATCGTCTTAGGTGTTGACATAAATAGGTATCGGCGAAGGCGCTGAATGCGCCGCTCAGAAGCAATGCGGTTACCAACGGAATCCGTTTCGTCATGCTGCGTTTGGTCGTCAGTTTCATGGCGATTCCTCCAAGTCAGAGAAACCCGTCGCATCCATTGGTCGGCTGAGATGGAACCGGCGTTTCGGCGGCACCGATTACAAATTGGCAATCGGTTGCCTAAGACAACGATATTTGCTGCGGCGCTGCTCAATCTGTGCGCGCCGCCTCTTGCCGGTCGATCGATGCAGTATCGATCTGATTACGAGACCTGACGGTCGCGGCCGCGCCAGTGCGGTTCGCGCAGGGCTTTCTTATCGATCTTGCCGTTGAACAGGCGCGGCAGGCTTTCCACGAGATCGATGCTGCGGGGCTTTTTGTAGCTCGCGATCCTGGTGCGGGTATGTTCGATCAATTCGGCTTCAGTCGCGGCGCTGCCCGGGCGCAATTGCACGCACGCCTTGACCGACTCGCCCCAGGTCTGATCCGGCACCGCGATGACAGCCACCTCGGCGACGTCCGGATGGGCGCGTAGCGCCTCTTCGACCTCCCACGAATAGATATTCTCGCCGCCCGAAATGATCATGTCCTTCTTGCGGTCGACGACATAGACGAAGCCGGCATCATCGACGAAGCCGATATCCTGCGTGTGGATCCAGCCGTCGCGGATGACCTCACTGGTCAGCGTGTGCTTGTTCCAGTAGCCGTTCATGATCGTCGGCGAGCGAAACAGGATTTCTCCGATTTCGCCGGTCTGACAAACGGCGCCGTCGTCGCGCACGATCTTGACCTCGTTGCCGAGCGCAGGCTGTCCGGCCGAGCCAAGCTGGCGGCGTTCGGCCTCGGACCCATCCACCAAGTGATGATGCGGCTTCAAGATCGTGCCGAGCAGGCACTCGGTCATGCCGTAGACCTGCACGAAGATCGGTCCCATCCGGTCAAGTGCCCGGCGGAGCAGCGGCACCGGCATCGGTGCTGACGCATAATGCACGCAGCGGAGCGTCCCGACGTCGTAGGGCGTCGTGTCGAGCACATCGAGCATCCGGGCAATCATCAGGGGAGCAAAGTGCGCCGCGGTGATCTTCTCCCGAGCAATGGTTTGCAGAATATCGTCGGGATCGAACGCCGCCTTGAGAAACACCGGCGCGCCCATCAGGCTGAAATTCATCTGTTCGATCTTGCCGCCGAGATGGAACAGCGGCATCACGATCAACGCCTTGTCGGTCGATAGAATTCCGCCCTCGTGGGACACCATCCGTGTCCCCTCGACCATGGCGGCATGGCTGATCATGACGCCCTTCGAGCCGCCGGTCGTGCCACTGGTATACATCAGATATGCGAGGTCCCCGGCCGCCGGTTCGGCGGGCGGAACGTCGGCGCTGGTCTGACTGATCAGCTGCTCGTAGTTGAATTCGTCGCTCGCCTCCTGCCCGATGCCGATCCGGATGCGGATGCTCGAGACGTGCGCGGCGATGGCGTGGGCCTGTTTTGCAAACTCCGCCGCGTAAATCAGCGCGCTTGGCTGGCAGTCCTGACAAATCGCCGCGAGCTCCAACTCGGACAGGCGGCTGTTCAGATTGATGGTGACGAAACCCGCGACCTCCCCCGCACCGAAGCACTCGATGTATTCGCTGCAATTGCGCGCGAGAATGGCGACGCGCTCCTGCTTCCTCAGTCCCTTGTCCAGCAGCGCATTGGCCAGCCGGAACATGCGCGATGACTGTTCGGCAAAGGTGAACCGCCTGCCTTCGAACAACAGCGCCGTCTGCGGGCCATAGAGCGCACGTCCGCGTTTGATCAGGTCCCCGCAGGTCAAGGACATTTGGAGCGGCCTCCCATCCATTCACTTATCGCAGAAGTGCTCCCTTTTCGCGAGAGCGGCCGACCGATAAGCTTCGCGCATCGAAGCGGCTTGCACAAAGCCCGATTAATGGGGAGGACCGGCACATGAGGCGCAGCCTGTTGTTTTGCCTTGTCGGCGCGACGCTCATGGCGGCAGCGCCGTCCTACGGCCAGCAGCCGACATACCCGACCCGGCAAGCACGCGTTGTCGTTCCATATCCCGCAGGCGGCCCGTCCGATCTCATCGCGCGGCTCGTTTCGCAGAAGCTCAGCGAGCGGCTCGGCCAGTCATTCTTTGTCGAGAATGTGTCGGGCGCGAGCGGCGCGGTCGGAGCCGGTCAGGTCGGTCATTCGGCTCCCGACGGTTATACGCTGCTCGTCGTGACCAACGACTTCGCGGTGGCGTCGGTGACCAACAAGGACCTGCCATACGACCCCGTGAAGAACTTCGCGCCCGTCACGATCATCGCAACATCGCCTCAGGTGGTCGCCGTCAACCCGCAGGTTCCGGCCAAAGACATGAAGGATCTCGTCGGCCTGATCAACGCGGCACCCGACAAATACAATTACGCCACGCTCGGCATCGGCTTCGGCCAATTGTCCGCGGACCGGCTGTTCAAGCTCGGCCTCAAGTTGGACAGTCTCACGCGCGTTCCGTTCAACGGCGCGGCGCCCGCCGTCAACGCGACGCTCGCCGGGGACACGCAGATCGTGTTTCTCGGAATGCCTCCCGTCGCGCCGTATCTTGGCTCCGAGAAGCTGCGGGCACTGGCCGTGACCAGTCCGACCCGGACCCCGGCCTTTCCGGACATTCCGACCATGCGCGAATCCGGTATTCAGGATCAGGAATCGGAGTTGCTCATCGGCATGGTTGCGCCCGCCGGTACGCCTCCGGGCATCGTTGCAACTCTGCAAAAGCAGATCAGCGCGATCGTCGACCTGCCTGACGTGAGATCGACGCTTGACAAGCTCAGCTTCCGCGCCGTCGCCAGCGCGCCGTCGGAATTTGCGAACCAGATCAAGGATGACATCGCGGTCTGGAGCAAAGTCATGAAGGACGCCAACATCCAGCCGAACTAGGCGTTCAACCTCGACCGCTTGGACAACGTCGCGGATGCCAGGCCGCGCACTCCGCGCGACCGGAAAAATGCCCGCTGATTGACGGAGTTGTTCGCCGCCTTTAACTCGTCGCGGCGAGGGCCGCCGATGAACGACAAGGAACAAGTCGCACTCGGTTCGATCGCCGCTTCAGCGGGACTGACGGCGGCAAAAGCCGTGATCGGACTGTTGACCGGTTCGCTCGCGATCCTGTCGGAAGCCGCCCACTCGCTGATCGACCTCGCCGCGACGCTGATGACCTATTTCGCCGTGCGCGTCTCCGACAAGCCGGCCGACGCAGAGCACCAATACGGCCACGGCAAGATCGAGAGCGTCACCGCGCTCGCCGAAACGGCATTGTTGTTCATCCTGACGGCAGCCGTGATCTGGGAAGCCGCACGCCGCCTGATCAGCACGCAGGCGCATGTTGTCGAGGCAACAGTCGCGGCGTTTGCCGTCATCGCCGGCTCGGTCGCGGTCGACTTTTTTCGCGCCCGGACGCTCACGCGCGTCGCCAGGGAGACCGCAAGCGAGGCGCTCGAGGCCGACGCGCTGCACTTCAGCTCCGACATGTGGTCGTCGATCGCAGTGCTGATCGGACTTGGCGGCGTTGCACTTGGCTATCGGTGGGCCGATGCAGCGGCCGCAATCGTTGTTGCGGTGTTTATCTGCATTGCCGGCTGGCGGCTCGGACGGCGGACCATCAACACGCTGACCGACACGGCGCCGCAGGGCGTCAGCGAGCGCGTGGCGGCGATCGCGCGGAAGGTACCCGGGATCGTCACAGTCGAGCGCGTGCGGGCGCGACCTGCGGGCGCGGTCTTGTTCGTCGATCTCAGCGTCGGTGTCAGCCGCACGCTGCCGCTCGATCGTGTCTCCGCCATCAAGGAGCGGCTCACACGTGCCATCCGCGCCGACGAGCCCACGGCCGAAGTCACGATCACGACCGAGCCGCGCGCGCTCGACGACGAAACGGTGCGGGAGCGCGTCATGATGATTGCACGCAACCGCGGCCTCGCCATTCACCACGTCACCGTGCAGACGATCGCGGGCCGTTTGTCGGTGTCGGCCGATCTTGAGGTCGAAGGCACAATGCCGCTTGCCGCCGCGCACGAGATTGCGAGCAAGCTCGAAGAGGCCGTGCGCGACGAACTCGGACCCGCGGTCGAAGTCGAGACGCATATCGAACCTTTGCCCGCCGACGTGTTGGCCGGGCGTGACGCCCCGCCGACGCGCGTTGGCGAAGTCCGCGAGGCGCTCGCGGCGCTGTCGTCCGAAATCGCAGGGCTGGGCGAAGTGCACGACGTCCGCGTACGCGAAACCGCCGACGGCGAAATCATCAATTTCCATTGCTACGTCGATCCGGCGCTCTCGGTCAGCGCCGTGCACGATCTGGTGGATGCCGCCGAGCGCGGATTGCGCCGGCGCTTTCCCACCATTCAGCGCGTCAACGGCCACGCCGAGCCACGGCGGTGAAGTTACGGGACTAGTGGAGCGGATTTGACATTGCTAACCACCTGGCCGCGACTCTGTGAAGCGAATGTAAAGTCGCTGTCGGCATTGCGGCAGCCGCTGCCGCCGTGGCCTTTTCCCGAGGGCGGCTTGTCGCCGTCCTTTGGCACAAAGCTCTTCATGCTCGCCCAGGCCTCGATCAGCGTGCCGTCAACCGAGAGGCGACAAATATGCATTGATCTTGTGAGGCAGACGAAGTTTTCGTGCGGGCCGATCTTGCGCGGCACGATCTTATCAGGGTCCGCAATGCTTTCCCGAGCGGCTCCAGCATGTCATAGTTCAGCGTCCCGCCAATTTATGCCAGCTTCTGTGGTTCGACTGACTGGATTGGGTCGCTCGGAGGCGCGTTGCTGGGGCTGACGGGCGAAGTCGGCGGTCCATCCGCCACCTTGGTCAAGAGATCGTCAGCTGCACCTGCTGGCCGCAGTTTGGAGTGCCGCGCATAGAAATTGCCGTCCGGCGCCGACAATACCTCTCGTACCACCAGGAAGGGAAGACAGTGGGACAGTTCGTCGTGGGATATTGCAAACTCTGAGTCATCAAAGTCAGGCTCAGACACATCAGACTTGGAGCGCTCCTCTAGGTTCTCTTTCGGGTGAAACTTCGGATAAAGCCATCGCAACCGCTCAAGGTCGTTTTGGTCCTTGCGCCAGAGCGGCGGTGCGTCGAATTCTTTGGTCAATTGACCCAATTTGAACTGTCGTTCCGCATCCTCCAGCGCCTTGCGTCGACGGCGCCCGATCGACTCCGGGCTTGCCGCGAACGCATCGAAACGCGCCTTCGCACGCACTTCTTCGGCTCGCTGCGCTTCGGTCAGAGCGGCATTGTTGTCGCGCAGCTGCCCAAATTGCAGCAATCTTTCGAGATCCTTGGCCGCTTCCTTGGTGCCATACTTGGTGGGACACAGCACTTTGAGCCGCCGTCGGATCTTCTCCGGGTCGACCGCCTGGATTGGGTCGCTCGCAGCCGTCGGGCTGACTGGTAACATCGCCGCTCCGTCCGCCACCTTGACCAAGAGATCCTCAGCCGGCGGCCGCAGTTTGGAAGCCGGCGGATAGAAATTGCCGTCCGGCGCCGGCAATTCGTTCCGGAAGGGTTGGTACCAGGACAGTTCGTCGTAGAACGCTGCAAACTGTGAGTCATCAAAGTCAGGCTCAGGCACTTTACGATCAGACTTGGAGCGCTCCTCTAGGTTCTCGTCCGGGTGAAACTTCGGATAAAGCCGCCGCAACAGCTTGAGGTCGTTTCGGTCTTTGCGCGTTGGCGGCGCCGCAAAGGAAGCTCCGGTCGATCGATTTCTTTCGAACCGCACTTCCGCGTCCTGCAGCGCCTGGCGCCGGTTGCGCGCGATCAACTCCGGACTTACCGCGAACACATCGACGCGCGCTCTTCACATGCGCTTCTTCGGCCTGCTGCGCTTCGTTGAGCTCGACGTTGTCGTCGCGGAGCCGCCTAAATTGCATCAATCTGACGCCATCTTTGACCGCTGCCTCGTTGTTATATTTGGTGGGACACGGCACCTGGAGCCGCCGTCGGATCGCATTCGACCGCGCCTCCAATTTTTTGATCTTTTCCGCAATGGCAGGGATGTTGCGGGTCCGGTCGTTCACCAAGGCCCGCAGCTTAAGCTCATTATCACGATAGGCCGTGGCGAGATCCGCGCTGATCGAGAACCCATATTCATCGGGGAGGAGCTTTGCCCTTTTAGGGGCTTTCGGCAGCAAGAATTGTGCGATTTTCAGCGCCGCGTGTCTTTGGGCCTTGGGGTCGGCCGTGGCATCCTGGACAATACCAAACAAGGCATCAAGCGCTTCAGGATTCCAGTCTTGCATGGCCGGAACCAACGCCGTCCCCGCAGAGCCCACTTCGGCGAAGTCCTTGTGGGCCGCGGTGCTCCGGCTGCCGGCCAACGCCCGTGACCGGCCCGTTCGAGACGACCGCGTTCGTTTCGGCGGGAAGCATTTCGGCGCCACCGCTATCCGTGTATCGGCTGGCAGCTTTTGGTCCTTAGCGAGCTTAAGGAGGAACTCGCGCCGCGATGCAGTGGGGTGGGCCAATCCGATCGCCAGGATTCTGTCGGTCAGAATCGTTCGTCGGTTTGGCGTAAGCCGCCGTCGACCGCCGCGGCGCTCACCCGGTCTCGAGCCTCTACGCATGTTTCACTCTTCCGGCTGTCACTTCGTCCTAGGGCAAGCCTTCGTTCTATCGCCTCGCAGCATCTAGCCCGTCACGCGCAAGCCCGAGATCGACACCCCAGTCCAATCCGACCGCATCAACCAGTACGGCCAGCACTCAGATGCGTGGGAGCGCCGCACGCTTGCGTCCCTCATGGCCAAGCCTGTCGAGTGCGCCCCGCGAGCCACAGATTTTTGACCCGCTAGATCTCACAACGTCGATTTATCTTGCCGATTAATTGCTAATAAATCGCTACTGCCGTGACTATCCATTCACTATTCGACTGCTACTCCGCCACAACCTGAAGGCTGCCGCAGACCAACACTCACGCGTCGAGCGAAATCATTCAAAAAAAAAGCCCTGATTTTATTGATCCAATGTACCGAAAAATGCTCGCCCTCTACTCTACATAACTCGGCGCCTTCGTGCACCAATATTTCGTCAGTTGAGGTGGCTCGACCAGGAAGGCAAGTGGCTTCGTTACCAGACCGGCAAGACCGTTGCCGGATTGCTGCTCCATGAGGTCAAAACGGCACGGCACCGCGTCACCGGCTTGGCGCAAAACATCGACTGTCCCGAGGCGCGCCGGTCTGTCTCGACATCTACGCCGGCGGCGCACTGATCGGTCAGGCCCTGGCCAGCCAGTATCGTGACGGATTGAGGCGCAAATGGATTTGGCAGTGGCTATCACGAATTCAGATTTGCGGTTCCGGCCGGCCTGATCGTCGATCCGGCGACGGTATTCGGCCAGCGGATAGCGTGTCACGTGCATCTTGATGCCGGCCTGTGGGGCGATCGACAGGAACTCGCGCGCGTCCTGCCGCGTGAGATTGGCGACCGAGAGGAGCTGCCGCTCTTCCCAGAGGATGCGATACGGGAAGCTTGGAATATCCGACATGTGGATGCCGCCGCACACTACGCGTCC
The DNA here is from genome assembly GCA_963732015.1 of uncultured Alphaproteobacteria bacterium. GTDB lineage: Bacteria > Pseudomonadota > Alphaproteobacteria > Rhizobiales > Xanthobacteraceae > BOG-931. Next base: position 92,348 of record CAVSXY010000001.1, read on the forward strand.
CCCCTTCTTCACCGCAGTCAGGGCCGCCGGCACGAGGGCACCGACCGGCGCGAAGATAATCGCGGCATCGAGCGGCTCTGGCGGCATCTCGTCCGAGCCGCCGGCCCACACGGTGCCAAGCGACCGCGCGAACTGTTGCGACGGTCCGTCACCCGCGCGCGTGAACGCATAGACGCGCCGGCCCTGCCAGATCGCGACCTGCGCTAAAATGTGAGCGGCTGCGCCGAAGCCGTAGAGGCCGAGCGCATTACCCGCTCCGGCCATCCGGTAGCTGCGCCAGCCGATCAGGCCCGCGCACAAGAGTGGCGCCGCTTCCGCCGCATCGGCGCCTTTATCGAGCGGAAAGCAGAACCGCGCATCGGCCACCGTGTACGTCGCATAGCCGCCATCACGGGTGTAGCCGGTAAAGAGCGGATGGTCGCAGAGGTTCTCGCGGCCGTCGCGGCAATACGGGCACACCCCGCAGGTCGCGCCGAGCCACGGCACGCCGACGCGCTCGCCCAACGTGAAGCCTGTGACTCCCGTGCCGATCGCGGCAACGCGCCCAACGACTTCATGCCCCGGCACGATCGGCAGTTTCGGCTGTGGCAATTCGCCACCAACGACATGCAGGTCGGTGCGGCACACGCCGCAGGCTTCGACCGCGACCAAGAGTTCGCCCGCTTGCGGCTGCGGCAGTGGGCTCGCGCATGACGAGAGCCGTTTTCGGGCGATCGAGCACCATCGCGCGCATGACCGGCATGACAGAGAGCCCTCGTTCGCTAGCGCGCCCGTTCGCTTGTTCCAAGTCAGCCGCGAAAAGCTGCGGCTGACGCTTTCCATGAGCCCGCAAAAACTCTACCAAGCCATCATGCGAACCGAAGAACCCCGCTCCGTCCGCCTCCAGGATTATCGTGCACCCGACTGGCTGATCGAGACCGTCCATCTCGACGTCTCGCTCGATGCCAAAGCCTCCAAAGTGCGCGCCAAGCTCAAGCTCAGGCCGAACAGCGCCGGCAGCCCGGCGCCTCTCGTGCTCGACGGCGAGGACCTGAAGCTGCATTCGCTCGCGCTCGATGGCAAGCCGCTGCCGGCAGAGAATTTCGTCGCCACGCCTGACCGGCTCACCATCCCTCAGCCGCCGCACCGCGAGTTCGAGCTTGAGGTCGAGACCATCGTGGACCCTTCGGCCAACACCCAGTTGATGGGCCTCTATCGCGCGGGCACCACCTACTGCACGCAATGCGAGGCTGAGGGTTTCCGCCGCATCACCTACTTTCTCGACCGTCCCGACGTGATGGCGGTCTACACCACGCGCGTCGAAGCCGACCGCAACGAGGCGCCGGTGCTGCTCTCCAACGGCAATCTCATTGCGCACGGCGACGTGCCGGGCACCACGCGGCACTATGCGGTCTGGCACGATCCCTTTCCGAAGCCGTCGTATCTATTCGCGCTTGTCGGCGGACAGCTCGCCCGCGTGTCCGACAGTTTCACGACGATGTCAGGACGCACCGTCGCGCTGCACATCTATGTCGAAGCCGGCAAGGAGGCGCGCTGCCCCTACGCCATGGACAGCCTCAAGCGCGCCATGCGCTGGGACGAAGAAGCGTTCGGCCGTGAATACGATCTCGACATTTTCATGATCGTCGCCGTCTCCGCGTTCAACATGGGCGCCATGGAGAACAAGGGTCTCAACGTCTTCAACGACAAATACGTGCTCGCCTCGCCCACGAGCGCCACCGACAACGACTATGCCCACATCGAAGCCGTGATCGCGCACGAGTATTTTCACAACTGGACCGGCGACCGCATCACCTGCCGCGACTGGTTTCAGCTCTGCCTGAAAGAAGGCCTCACCGTCTTCCGCGATCAGGAATTCACCGCCGATCAGCGCTCGCGCGCCGTCGAGCGCATCGGCGACGTGCGGTCGCTGCGCTCGCATCAGTTCGTCGAGGATGCCGGGCCCCTCGCGCACCCGGTACGGCCCGAACTCTACCACGAGATCAACAACTTCTACACGACGACCGTGTACGACAAGGGCTCCGAGGTCGTGCGCATGATCAAGGCGCTGCTCGGGCCCGAGTTGTTTCGCAAGGGCATGGATCTTTACTTCACGCGCCACGACGGCGGGGCCGCTACTGTGGAGCAATTCGTGCAATGCTTTGCCGATGTCAGCGGCCGCGACATGAAGCAGTTCATGCGCTGGTATTCGCAGGCGGGAACTCCGGAAGTCGTGGTGACGCCGCGCTATGACGCGCGCGCCCGCGCCTTCCGGCTTGACGTTGCGCAGACCATTCCGCCGACGCCCGGCCAGCCGACCAAGCTGCCGATGGTCATCCCGCTGGCGGTTGGGCTGCTCGGCAAGGACGGCCGCGATCTGCCGCTGACGCTCGACGGGCGTCCGCTGCAGCATGGCGTGCTGGAACTGACGCAGCCTAGTCAGAGCTTTGTCTTCACCGACGTTGCAGAGCGCCCGATCCCCTCGCTCAATCGCGGCTTTTCGGCGCCAATTAAATTGTCGCTGCCGATGGAGGGCAACGATCTGCGCTTTCTCGCCGCCCATGACAGCGATTCGTTCAATCGCTGGCAGGCCGTCCAGACGCTCGCCATGACGCTGTTGACCGCCAACGTTGCGGCGATCCGCGCCGGTGCGGCAACCCGGGACGATGACGGCTTGATGGCTGCGCTCGGTGCGGTGCTTAACAACACGACGCTCGAGCCGGCGTTCATCGCTCTGACGCTGGCGCCGCCGAGCGAGGCCGACGTGGCGCGCGAGGTCGGCCGCGATGTCGACCCGCAGGCTGTCTTTGCGGCGCGCCGCAAGCTGCGCGCGGCGATCGGCGAACGCCACGCGGCCGCGCTTGCTAACACGTATCAGCGCATGGATACCGGCGGTCATTATCGCCCCGATGCACAGGGTGCCGGCCGCCGGTCACTGAAGAACGTCTGCCTCGACCTTTTGGCGGCGACGGAACGCGGCGATGCCATCGCGCGCGCGGCGGCGCAATACCAGAACGCCGACAACATGACCGATCGCATGGCGGCGCTCGAGACGCTGTCGTTGCATGACCGGCCGGACCGCGCGGCGGCGCTTGAGGATTTCTACCGGCGCTACTCCGACGATCCGCTCATCATCGACAAATGGCTCGCACTGCAGGCGGCGATCCCCGAGGCGGCGACACTCGACCGGGTCAAGGCGCTCACCAAGCACCCCGCGTTCTCGATGGCCAATCCGAACCGGGTGCGTTCGCTGATCGGTTCGTTCGCACAGGCGAACCACACTCAGTTCAACCGGGCTGATGGCGCCGGCTACGACTTCGTCGCCGACATCGTGCTCGCGCTCGATCCGAAGAACCCTCAGGTCGCAGCCCGCATCATGGGGGCCTTCCGCTCCTGGCGCGCGCTCGAGACGCAGCGCCGCCAGGGCGCCGAAGCGACCTTACGGCGCGTGGCTGCGGCGCCGGCGCTGTCGCGCGACGTCACCGACATCGTCGCCCGCACGCTCGCCGACAGCTGAGCAGGCCGAGCCACGAAGTACGCCGCCGGCTTTGAACCTGCCGGCGTGGCCGGATACCAATGCTCAGTGCCGGTCATCGGCCTTTCGGGAGGATCAGCCGTGCGCAAATTGGCCGTTACCTTAGCGTTACGAGCGTTTCCCTCGCGCACGCGGAAGATGCGTTCTATCTCGGCACCTGGAAGTTTGATTCGGCGGTCGTCGCGCCTTGGGTCGATGCCAAGCCCGACCCGAAGGATAAGAACGCGCTGATGGGCAAGACGGTCACGTTCACCGCGAAAGCCATCACCGGCCCCGCGGACATCGCCTGCTAAGGCCCCAAGTGCAAGCTGATGAACTACACCGCCGACATGCTGTTCCAGGGTGCCTTCGAAGAGATGCACGACAACAACAAGTCGGCTGATCCGGCGAAGCTCGCCGCCTCGCTTGGCTTCACCGGCACGTCGTTTAAGACGCTCGAGACTGGGTGCGAAATCGACTGGCACTTCGTTGATATGAGCACGGTCGAGATCGGTCTCAACGACTACGTCTACGCGCTCAAGAAACAATAATACGCTTGCGAGCCCGCGATGCGCCGGCCGCCTCACGTGCGCGGCGAAGTTCCCAGCGTCCCGACAGACATTGCTGGGGATATTTACTGAAAAATATTGACTGCGGACTCTCGACAAAACGATTCGCCTCGATTCAAATGAAAGTGATTCGGGCGATGCGGCACATCCTCCCGAACTCATGGTGACTGAGGCAATCCGAACGGAGGCAGGCGATGGCGCGCGCCGACACGGCGAGTGCGTCTCTACGTTCCGAATTCGATCAAGGGGTTGGCAGAGTCGATTGCCAACCCCGCGTATCATCGCCTGCTGACGGCCGAGCCGCTGCTGCGCCGCACCGTGCCGGTCCTGATTGTCGCCTTCATGCTGACCATCTGCATCGGCGCTGCGGTGCAGGTGCTCGAACATCGCCGCCAAGTCATCTTCGACGAGGCGCGCGCGATCGAGGCGCTCGCCGATCATCTCGCCGTCGAACTCGACCGAACAGCGCGGGATGGCAAGCCGCTCATCGCACGGACCTCGGAATCGCTCACTCGCATCCTGCCGGCCTGGGCCGAAGGCGCTGGGCGCCGCATTCTGATCGCCGATGGCGACGGCGCCATCGTAGCAGTCGCGCCGAACAGCGAGCTGCCGCCGCGCGGCCGTCATATCCTTGACGTGCTCGGCCCGTCGCAGCCGCTGACCACCTTCGGCGCCGCCGCTGGCACCATGGAAATCGTCCTGCCGGATGGAGAGGCGGCGTTCGCGACGGTGCGCGCGCTGCACAACCCGATTGGCCTCCTCGCGGTCGTCCAGAGCCGTACCGATGCGCTGGCGAACTGGCGCTCGACCACCACACTGACGGTGACGCTGTCGGCCACCACTGGCTTCGTCGTGCTGATCCTCGGCTTCGCCTTCCATTGGCAGGCGACACGCGCGCGCGAAGCCGACCTCATTCATGACACTGTGCGCAGCCGCATCGACACCGCGCTCAATCGCGGCCGCTGCGGGCTATGGGATTGGGACCTGGCGCGCGGCCGTGTGTTCTGGTCGCACTCAATGTTCGACATCCTCGGCCTGCCGCCGAAGGATGATCTGCTCACGTTCGGCGAGGTCAACGCGCTGGTGCATGCCGATGACATCAACCTCTATGAAATTGCCACCCAGGTCGCCGATGCCAAAGTGACGTCGATCGATCACGCTTTCCGCATGCGCCACGCCGACGGCCGCTGGCTGTGGCTGCGCGCACGCTGCGAACTGGCGCGTCAGGACGGCGAAGCGGGCCTGCATCTCATCGGCATCGCCGTCGACATCACCGAGCAGAAGAGCTTGGTCGAGAAGACCATGGCGGCGGATCTGCGGCTGCGCGACGCCATCGAGACCATTCCGGAAGCGTTCGTACTGTGGGATGCCGACAACCGGCTTGTGCTTTGCAATTCGAACTTCCAGCAGCTCCACCACCTGCCCGACGAGGCCATAGAGGCCGGCACAACCTACGAGGCCGTGGTCGCCGCCGGCCGCAAACCGATCATCCGCACCACCGTGGCGAACGATGACGGCGAGCCCGGAGCGCGCACCTTCGAGGCCCAGCTCGATGATGGCCGCTGGATGCACATCAGCGAACGCCGCACCAAGGATGGCGGCTATGTCTCGGTCGGCACCGACATCACCAAGATCAAGCAGCACGAGCAGAGGCTGATCGAAGGCGAGAAACGCCGCATTGCCACCATCGACGATCTGCGCAAGTCACAGCAGGCGCTCGAACTGCAGACCGAGCAACTCGCCGATCTCGCCGAGAAATACGCCGAGGAAAAGACCCGCGCCGAAGACGCCAATCAGGCAAAATCGAAATTCCTTGCCAACATGAGCCATGAGTTGCGCACCCCGCTCAACGCCATCATCGGCTTCTCGGAAATCATGGAAGCGGCCATGTTCGGTCCGCTCGGCGCATCGAAATACAGCGAGTATTCCCGCGACATCCGCCAGAGCGGCCAATATCTGCTCGACGTCATCAACGACATTCTCGACATGTCGAAGATCGAAGCCGGCGGCATCAGCCTCGCTCCTGAACAGGTCGAGCTTGAGCCGGTCCTCGCCGATTGCCTGCGTGTCGTCTGGGGACGCGCCATGGAGAAGAAGCTCGTCCTCACCTCGAACGTCGCGCCCGGCATCCGCCTCAAAGCCGACCGCCGCGCGCTCAAGCAGATCGGTCTGAACCTGTTGTCGAACGCCGTGAAGTTCACCCCCGACGGCGGTTCCATCACGGTGCACGCGCGCGTGCGCGGCGGCATGGTCACCATCGCCATTGGCGACAACGGCATTGGCATCCCGAAAGCGGCGCTGCACAAGCTTGGCCGGCCGTTCGAGCAGGTCGAAAGCCAGCTCACCAAGCGTTACCAGGGTTCGGGCCTCGGCCTCGCCATCGCCAAGTCGCTGACCGAACTGCACGGCGGCGCGATGCGCATCCTTTCGCGGCTCGGCACCGGCACCACGGTCGTCGTCAGACTGCCGGTCGAGGCAAAGCCTCCGGCAACGACCGAGATCGTGCGAGCCGCCTGATCGCGCCCTTATGCCACCTTGCCTAAAATCCGCACGAAGCATTCGCGCACCGCGCGCTCCGTATCCTCGATGTGCGCCTGCAGCGCTGTGAAGTCCGGCAGGTCGGCGGCGCGGGCGAGCAGGGCGAGAACGCCGGCGCTTGCGGCTTTCGGATCGAACGGGCCGGGCAGACAAAGCCGCAGAATCTGCGTGAGATCGTGGAACAGCCGCACCGCCGGCCGCAGCACCTCGGCGTCCTCGGCTGCGAGCACCCCGAACCGCGCCGCCTTTTGGAGCGAACGCGTGGTCGATGTATCGAGGATATCCGGTATGGCCGCTGCGTGAACGAGCTCCAGATATTGGGCAATGAATTCGATATCGACCAGCGCGCCCGTGGCGTACTTGAGATCCCAGGGGCCGGCGCCGCCCTTCTCCTTGGCGATCCGGCCGCGCATCTCGATCACGTCGGCTGCCGTCTTGGCGGCATCGCGTTTGCGGCATAGCGCGGCCCGCATCGTCGCTTCGACCTTTGCGGCAAACGAGGCGGGTCCCGATACGACCCGTGCGCGCGTCAGCGCCATGTGCTCCCAGGTCCAGGCCTCGCGCTCCTGATAAGCGGCAAAGCCGTCAATCTGCGTCGCCAGCGGCCCGGAGCGTCCGGATGGGCGAAGCCGCATGTCGACATGATAGAGCACGCCGTAATTGGTCTGGACCGTGAGCGCACTCACCAGACGCTGCGTCAGCCGGGCAAAATACTGCGCGCCATAGAGCGGCCGCTTGCCGTTCGAGTTCGGGTGTTCCGACTCGAAATCGTAGACGACGATGAGGTCGAGGTCCGAATTCGCCGACATTTCACGAGCGCCAAGCCGGCCGAGCGCGATGATGGCTGTCTCTTGACCGCGAAGGCGGCCATGCAGGACGGAAAAATCCGCTTCGACGGCACGATGCACTGCGCGGATCAGAACGTCGGCGAGCCGCGCAAACAGCTCGCCGGCGCGCTCAGCGGAAACCGAGCCTGACAGGATCCGCGCGCCGATCAGGAACATGTGCTCCTGGCCGAACAGGCGAATGGCGTCGAGAATCTCCTCATAACTCTCGGTGTCGGAGAGAGCGCGGCCAAGCCCAGCCTCAAGCTGCCGCTCGTCAGGCAGCGAGCCGAAGAAGCTCGGATCGATCAGCGGATCGATGACGTGAGGATGCTGGGCTAAGATGTCGGCAAGACGCGGCGCTACGGAGAGAATCAAACCCACGAAGCGGATGAGCTCGGGATTTTGCCGCAACAGGGACAGGAAACGCCCACCGCCGCGCAGTCCCGCGACAAAGCGATCGAACGCCGCAAAGGCCGCTTCCGGATTCTCGGCTGCCGACAGCTGATCGACGATCAGCGGCGCGAGCGCGATCAGATTGTCGCGCGCCTGTTCGCCGCGCAGCGCACGATATTCACCGGCCTGCCATCGGCGCGCCGCAGCAACGATGCTCTGCGGCTGCCGAAAGCCCATTTCGGACAACCGATCTAGGGTGGCGTTCTCCTCCGCAAACGAAAGCAGCCGCGTACCAGGGACCGTAGGCGCTCGTTCGAACAGCCTGACGTAATGCCGTTCGACGTCGTGGAGATAAGCCAAAATCACCTTGGCGAATTCGTCGCGCCCTTTGAAACCGAGAAAACGCGCGAATTCACCAAGCGCCACCGGATCGGACGGCAGCGTGTGGGTTTGCTCGTCGTTCATCATCTGCAGACGGTGCTCGACGCGCCGCAGAAAATCGTAGGCCGCTGTAAGCTCGTCGCGCGCGGTAGCATCGATCCAGCCGCCGTCGGCGAGCGCCGCGAGCGCGGAGACGGTTTCGCGGCCGCGAAGTTCGCGGTGCCTGCCGCCCGCGATCAGTTGCTGCGTCTGGGCGAAGAATTCGATCTCGCGAATGCCGCCGCGGCCAAGTTTGACGTTGTGGCCCTCGACCGCGATCGCACCGTGACCGCGGTACGCGTGAATCTGCTGCTTCATCGCGTGCACGTCGGCGATCGCCGCATAATCGAGATACCGACGCCAGACGAAGGGCGAAAGATCGTGAAGGAGCCTCTCGCCTGCCGCGATATCTCCAGCGCACGCACGTGCCTTGATCAGCGCCGCGCGCTCCCAGTTCTGGCCGCGATGTTCGTAGTATTCGAGCGCGGCGGCGCTCGACATGGCGATCTGGGTCGAGGATGGATCGGGGCGCAGCCGCAAATCGACGCGAAAGACGTAACCGTCGACGGTGCGTTTCTGGAGAAGCTTCACCAGATCGCGCGTGAGCCGGACATAAAACGACTGCGGCTCGACGCCCTTGGCCAGCTCGGCTGCTGCCGGATCGAAGAAGATCATTAGATCGACATCGCTCGAATAATTCAGCTCGTAGCCGCCCATCTTGCCCATCGCAAGCACGATGTAGCCTGACCCAACGTCGGGGTAGGCCAGATCGTGCACGATAAGCTTGCTGCACCTCGCGGCCTCGCTGAGCAGATAATGGAGCGCGGCGCTGAGCGCGATTTCCGCAACGTCAGTGAGCGCTTGCGTCACGCGCGCAACCGGCCATACGCCGCCGATGTCGGCCAGCGCGATCAGAAGCGCGGTGTCCGCCTTCATGCGACGGAGGATGCTCATCACCTCGGCCGGACCGTCCGCTGTCGCGCACGAACTGCGCGCCTTATTCAACAGCGACGATAACTCTTTGTCCGGATCGGCGGCCGCAAAGCGCGCGAAGCGCGCCGGATCTGCGGATATCAGATCCCAAAGGTATGGCGCGGTCTCGGCGATCCCCGTGAGCACGGCCGCGAGCGCCGAGTACCGACCGAGCAGTTCCTTGATCCTTCGTCCGGCAGCGGTGCGCGCCAGCGACGCAGTCCACCGCGTCACGCGCCCCGACGACTTGGCCGTCGGCACTGGCAGCATACCGGAAAACCGCGCGGCCAACGCAGCATCAGCGCTTTTCGGCCCCACCGGCTTGCGAGCCGCGGGTCGTGTCATCCCGCCACCATCGGCCCTGCGCGTGGCAGAGCGATGATGCTCTTGAGCCCCGGAGAGTTGTCTTCAAGGCGCAGTTCGCCGCCGTGCAAGCGCGCCACGGCGGAGGCGAGGCTGAGACCCAACCCTGATCCCGGCTCCGAACGGCTCTGCTCAAGACGCACAAACCGCTCGACGACGCGCCCGCGATCGGCACTCGGAATTCCTGGACCGTGGTCCGCCACGGTCAAGGTAATGCGCTCTCCCTCATTGCCGGATTTGACCAAGATCTCCGCCGGTCCGCCGTTCGCCTGATGATCCGGTCCAGTGTACTTGATGGCGTTGTCAACGAGGTTCGCGAGCGCCTGACTTACCAGCTCGCGATTGCCCCGCACCGGCGCCGCCTGCGGCGCGTCGACCTTGAGCGCCAGGCCCTTTTCGTCGGCCAACGGTTCGTACAATTCGCCTATATCGCGCACGATTTCAGAGGCGTCGAATTCGGCCATGTTGTCGCGCGCCTGCCCGGATTCGGCGCGCGCGATCATCAATAGCGCGTCAAAAGTCCGGATCAGCTCGTCCAATTCCGTGATGGTGGCTTCCAGAGCGGCGCGGTAGGCCTTTTCGTCGTTCGTGCCGCGCAAGGCCTGCTCACAGCGATTGCGCAGCCGCGTCAGCGGCGTCTTAAGATCGTGCGCGATATTGTCGGAGACCTCTTTGAGTCCGTGCATCAACGCTTCGATGCGTTCCAGCATCGCGTTGAGATGATCGGCAAGGCGATCGAGCTCGTCTCCGGTTCCGGCGACTGGCAGCCGCCCGGCAAGATCGCCGGCCATGATAGTCTGCGCTGTCGCGGTCATGGCGTCGATACGATTGAGCACGCGGCGGCTGACAAAAAATCCGCCGGCGAGACCGAGCACCACGACGAGGGCAAACGACCAGCGCCCGGCATTGGAGATGATCTCGAAAATGCGCTCCCGCTCCTCGAGGTCGCGCCCGACCAGAAGGCGGAACCCGCCCGGAAGCTGAACGACCTGGACGAGCGCGCGATGCTCGGTGCCCTCCGGCGCCTCGAGCCGGCGATACGACGTTTCGAGCCAGCCCGGATGATCGAGCACTCCGGGCTCAAGCGAGCCGACATTGCCGGCCAGTCCCTCCCCGGTGGCTGTCGTCACAAGGTAGAGGCTCGATCCGGGACGGCGAGACCGAAGATCGACGACAATGACCAGCCGGCGGATGCCGCCTTGATTATATTGCTCGCTCAGACCGGCAATTTCGGTGTTGACGGTCGACGTAATCTGCTCGGTGATCAGCCGGCGCGTGTTGAGCGCGAAATAGCCCAGCAGCGTCACCGCGAACAGCACGAAGATCAAGAGATAGACGAGCGTCAGCTGAAACGCCGTCGTCCGAAGGAGCTTACCGAGAGCCGTCACGGATCATATATCCCGCCCCGCGCACGGTATGCAGGAGGGGCTGCGCGAAGCCTTTGTCGATTTTGGAACGCAGACGCGAAATGTGCACGTCGATTACGTTGGTCTGCGGATCGAAATGATAGTCCCAGACGTTCTCCAGCAACATGGTTCGGGTCACGACCTGACCCGCGTGCCGCATCAGGTATTCGAGCAAGCGGAACTCACGCGGCTGCAGCTGAAGTTCCTGCCCGGCGCGGGTGACCTCGTGCGACAGCCGATTGAGTTCGAGATCGGCGACCCGGTAGACCGTCTCCTCCCCGCGGTTGCCGCGCCGGCGCGCCAGCGCCTCGACGCGCGCCAAAAGTTCCGAGAACGCGTACGGCTTCGCCAGATAATCGTCGCCGCCGGTACGCAATCCTTTGACACGGTCGTCGACCTGGCCAAGCGCCGACAGGATTAGGACGGGAGTCTCGATCGACTTGGTGCGCAGCGTGTTGATGACCGACAGGCCGTCGCGCTTCGGCAGCATCCGATCGATGATCAACACGTCATATTGGCCGTCGAGTCCCATGGCCAAGCCTTCCTCGCCGTCGGAGGCCTGGTCAGCGACGTGACCGACTTCACGAAACGCCTTGACGAGATAATCGGCCGCGTCGCGATCGTCTTCAACAATAAGAAGGCGCATGATGCATCGCCGCAATCGGGAGGCCGCTCAAATACCGAAATGGCCGGCCGCCCATCATCGTATCATATTGTCCCGCAAACCTGTTACGGCAACCGCCGCGCGGGCTGACGTCCTAAAAGTGAAGGGGTGGCGAGCCTGCGCTCGCCACCCCCACTACCCACCCTGTCCCGGCGGGGGCGACGGATGCCGGGGGCAGAGTTGGTAATCGGCGGGGACGGGCCTTACGGCCCGTCCCCAGGGTACGCCCGCCAGCGGGGGCGACGGATGCCGGCGGATGCCCCATTACTCAGGCGTTGCCGAGGGGCAGCGCTACAAACTTTGTGCCCTCGCTCGACTTCACCCTTAGAAGCACGGTGTGTTTACCCTCCTTGCGGGCATCGCTGAGGCGTTTGCGAACGTCAGACGGGTTTGCCACCGGCTTGCCCGCCACATCGAGAATCACATCGCCAACCTGGAAGCCATGGTCGGCAGCGACGCCGCCCGGTGTCACTGCGGTGACAAGAACGCCGTTGCCGTCGGACCCGGTCGCCTTGCTGCCGGGCGCGAGCGTGAACCCAAGCCGCGGTACGTCGCTGTCGGGCGTGTCGTGCTGTTGACGGGTCTGGTTGGAGGCCTGCTTTTCGTTCGGCAGCGTGCCCAGCGTCAGTGTCACGGTCTTTGACTCACCCTGGCGGATCAGGCCGAGCTTGACTGATGTTCCCGGCGCCATCGTGCCGATGTGCCGCGCGAGCTCGCGGGCGTCATGAATCGGCACATCGTCGATCGAGACGATGACATCGCCGCTCTGGACTCCGGCTTTGGCGGCGGGACTGTCTTTCTGTGGCTCGGATACGAGAGCGCCGGAAGCGTCCTTCAGGCCCATGCCGTCGGCGATTTCGGGCGTGACCGGTTGGATCTGCACGCCAATCCAGCCGCGCGTGACGCTGCCCTTGTCGCGCAATTGCGCAACGACGCTTTTAACTGTTTCCGCCGGGATCGCGAACGCAATGCCAACTGAACCGCCGGAGGGCGAGAAGATCGCGGTGTTGACGCCGATGACGTTGCCGTCGACGTCGAACGTCGGCCCGCCCGAATTGCCTTTGTTCACCGGCGCGTCGATCTGAATGAAATCGTCGTAGGGGCCGGCCCCAATATCGCGGCCGCGGGCTGAGACGATACCGGCAGTGACTGTACCGCCAAGGCCAAACGGATTGCCGACCGCGAGCACCCAGTCACCGACCCGCGGTGTTCCGTCGGCCAGATTCACGTACGGGAAGCTGTCGCCATCCACCTTGATGAGCGCGAGATCGGTCCGCGGATCGGTACCGATGACTTTGGCGCTTAAACTCTTGCCGCCGTCGGTGGTCACCGTGACGTTTTCCGCATTCTGGACCACATGATTGTTGGTCACCGCGTAGCCATCGTGCGTGATAAAGAAACCGGAGCCCTGGCCGGTAATGACCTCGCGGCCGCGCGGTGCGCCGTTCTGACCGTTGGGCAAACCGAAACGACGGAAGAAACGCTCGAAGGGCGAGCCGGGCGGGAACGGCAGATCGTCGTCACCCTGGTCAGAGCTTGCCTGGCGCTCCATCTTGACCCGCACGGAGATAACGGCCGGCTTAACCTTCTCGACAATGTCGGCAAAGCCAACCGGCCGCTGGGCTATTTGCTGAACCTTGTCGCTTAGGTTCTGAGCATTCGCCAAAACGCCAAACACGTCAGCCGTGGGCGCAACCAAAAGCCCAGCCGCGCCGAGGCCGACGATGGTCGTGGCCAGGAGTGCAATGCGCCGCGTGGACAGCGACCGTGGCCGCTGTGAGGAACTGCCGATCATCATCATCTCCAAATCGAGGCCGTGTCGTACCGAACGGTCGCCCCGAAGCCCCGACTTTGACCTGGAACATGGGCGGCCCATCCTTACCGCGCACTGTCGGGAGCATTAAAACTTTGTAATGTTGGGCGATGCTGAAAATATATCAAAATCATACATTTAGCGGGACGGCGCGGTTTATCGGCCGCCGCATCCACGGTTCGCAAACAACGAGATTGCGTAACTTTAGGATGCCGAACTCGCCGCGCATGAGTTCGGCGACACGCCGTTCTTCCGCAGCGGTCAGATTTGCGGGTTCGGTTGTTGGCGCCGCTCCGCGCCGACGCGTCAGCACGACAACGATCGCCGCGACGCCGATCAGCAGTGCGCCAGGCGGCAGTCCCCACAGCAGTGCCGTGTGCCACGACAGTGGCGGCTTGAGCAGGACGAACTCGCCATAGCGCGCGACCAGATAGTCAAGCACTTGCTGATCGCTATCGCCGGCCGCGAGGCACTCGCGCACCAGAACACGCAGATCGTGAGCGAGCGGCGCCTCGGAATCATCGATCGATTGATTTTGACAGACCATGCAGCGCAATTCTTTGGAGAGCGCTCGCGCGCGCGCTTCAAGAGCAGGATCCGACAGCATCTCACTCGGTTCGACGGCCCATAGCGCCGTCGGCACGGCGACAGCCAGCAGAAGAAGAAAGACCTGCAGAACTTTCACGGCACTTACTCCGCGGGCTGCAATCTGGCTCTGGCTTTCGCCGGCTTCGGCGCACCAACGCGCAGCCGCCGATCGGACAGTGACAATCCGCCGCCAACGAACATCAGAACCGCGCCGAGCCAGACCAGCATGACTTCGGGCTTAAAGTAGAGGCGCACCGGAACGGTGCCATCGGGATTCTCGTCGCCAAGTGAGAGATAAAGCTGGCTCGCGCCGCGGGTCATCAAGGCGGCTTCCGTCGTCGACATGCTGCGCGCCGGGAAGGTCCGCCGCGTCGGCTCCATAACGCCGACTACCTCCCCGCTCGCACGGCGTACGGTGAAGTGGCCGACGACATCGCTATAGTTCGGACCGGCCCGATTGAACAGGCCGTCGAAGGTCAGCCGGTAATGGGCAATCTCAAGGGTGTCGCCCGCCTTGATCGCCACGATCCGCTCGGCCCCCCACGCCGTGACGGAAATAATACCGAGCAGCGTGACGCCAATGCCGAAATGCGCAAACGCGGTGCCCCACGCCGAACGCGGCAGACCGACAGCGCGCCGCAACGCCGTTCCGATCGGGGCGCGCAGGATCAGCGTGCGCTCGGCAATATCAGTGACCGCGCCGATCATGATGAACACGGCGATGCCGACCCCAAATGGCGCCAGCACCGGGCCGCCGTGCTCCAGCGCAAAGGCGAGCGCGATCGCGACTGCCGCAAGCATTGCGGCCGCGGCGAGCCGTTGTGCTGCGCTCAGCAGGTCGCCGCGTTTCCAGGCCAGCAGCGGACCGAACGGCATGGCGATCATCAGCAGAATGAAGAGCGGTCCGAAGGTGTTGTTGAAGAAGGGCGGACCGACCGAAATCTTATCGCCGGTGAGCGCTTCGAGCGCGAGCGGATAAAGCGTGCCGACGAAGACGGTGGCGCACGCCGACGTCAGGAACAGATTGTTGAGCACCAGCGAGCCTTCGCGCGAGATCGGCGCAAACAGGCCGCCCTGTTTGAGCAGCGGCGCACGCCAGGCAAACAGCGAAAAGTGCGCCGCCGATAAAAAAGACTAGGATGGCGAGAATAAAAATGCCGCGCGTCGGGATCGGTGGCAAACGCGTGCACCGAGGTGAGCACGCCCGAGCGCACCAGAAAGGTTCCGATCAGCGACAGCGAGAACGCCAGGATTGCCAGCAGAATGGTCCAAACTTTCAGCGCACCGCGCTTCTCCATCACCACTGCGGAATGCAACAGCGCGGTGCCGGCAAGCCACGGCATCAGCGAGGCATTCTCAACCGGGTCCCAGAACCAGAAGCCGCCCCAGCCGAGCACGTAGTAGGCCCAGTAAGAGCCCATCGCGATGCCGAGCGACAGGCACATCCAGGCGGCGAGCACCCAGGGCCTTACCCAGCGCGCCCAGGCGGCATCGATGCGGCCTTCAATCAGGGCCGCGATCAGCAAACGAGAACGCGATCGAGAAGCCGACGTAGCCGAGATAGAGCAACGGCGGATGGATCGCGAGGCCGGGGTCCTGCAGGATCGGATTGAGATCGCGGCCTTCGAATGGCGCCTCGGGAATGCGCAGGAACGGATTGGACGTAGTCAGGATGAAAAGCTGAAAGGCCGCCGCGATCCAAGCCTGCACGCCGAGCGCGTTGGCCTTGAGCGCCGCCGGCAGATTGTTGCCGAAGGTCGCCACTAGCGCGCCGAAAAACGCGAGGATCAGAACCCAAAGCATCATGGAGCCTTCGTGATTGCCCCAGACGCTGGTCAGCCGATACACCAACGGCATCTGCGAATGCGAATTCTCGAAGACGTTGACCACCGAAAAATCGGACGTGACGTAGCACGTGGCGAGTGCAGCGAAAGACAACGCCACGAAGATGAATTGGGCCTGCGCGGTCGGAGCCGCCATGCTCATGAGGACAGGATCGTTGGCTCGCGCGCCGACGATCGGCATGATGCCCTGGATCAGCGCCAAGCCGAGCGCGAGCATCAACGCGTAATGACCGAGTTCGGGAATCATCGCAGACGCCTCGTCCTCATAAGCCGCACCCTGTCGCCCGCATCATTTTACGCCTCCGGCGACCGGAGTCGCGGCCTTATTGGCGTATTCGTCCTTCCAGTGGCCGGATTTCTTCAAGGCGTCCGCGACCTCCTTCGGCATGTAGGTCTCGTCGTGCTTGGCGAGAACGGTATCGGCGTCGAAGACACCGGCGCCATCGAGCGATCCCTCGGCGACCACGCCCTGCCCCTCGCGAAACAGATCGGGCAACACGCCCCGGTACGCGACCCGGATCTCGTTGTTGCCGTCCGTGACCTCGAAACGAACGCTGAGTTGATCGGGGCTGCGCACCAGGCTGCCGTCCTTCACAAGGCCGCCAAGCCGGATGCGTTGACCGGGCCCGACGTGCCGCTCGATCACGTCGCTCGGCGAATTGAAAAACACGATCGAATCGCGAAACGCGTTGAGCATCAGCGCGACCGCGACGGCGAGCACGCCAAGCGCGCTTCCGATCAGGACGAGCCGCCGTTGCTTGCGGGTCATTGTTGTTGTCTCCGCGGCACGACGATCAGCCCTCGATACCGAGATCTTTGACGAGGTCGTCGATACGTTTGACCTTATCAGGATCGCCCGACAGCGCATGCCTCGCATCCACTGCCGCATCCTTCGCTTTGTCGCGATCGCCGAGCACGACATAAGCGCGCACCAGGCGCAGCCAGCCCTCGACGTCGTCGCCTTCCTTGTGCAGCCGATCGGAGAGCCGCACCACCATGGTGTGGATCATCTCGGCGCGCTGCTCGTCGTTCATGTTCGCCGCCGCCGCAATGTCGTCGGCGTTTGGACCTGCGGCGGACGCCACCGGCTCACCGGTGACGCGGGCCAGCGCGACACGCACAAATTCAATCCACGGCGCCCCAGGTGGCGCGTCGGCGATCATGGCGCGCCAAATCGTGGCAGCGCCCTCGCGGTTGCCGTCCTGTTCAGCGGCAAGACCGAGAAAGTATTGCGCCTTCGGCTCATGCGGGTCCTGTGCGGCAGCCTCTTGAAAAGCCTTCTTGGCCTCCGCGGTCACGACACCGTTTGCGGCTCCGACCAGCGCTTCGCCAAGATTGGATTCGCGGACGGCGGATACGCCGTTGAGCGCGAGCGCCTTGCGCCATGTCGCGACAGCATCATCGAAACGGCCGAGCCGCATGTAGACTGGCGCCAACACCTCCCAGCCCGCGCCGTCGTTGGGATTGCTGGCAAGATGGGCTTCGACCTGACCGACGAGGCTCGCGATCGATTGACCCCCTTGAGGAGTCTGTATGCGGGCGGACGCGGGCTGGCCTGGAACGTCCGGCGAGCCAAGGGCCACATAGAGCGAAACCGGCAAGAGCGGCAGGATGATCAGTGCCGCAACGGCGGCGGCGCGCCGGCGGCGCAGAGGCCCTGCTCCGGCGGCGGCGGTTTCGGTCGCCGGCCCCTTGACGTCGGCCGCCGCCAGCAGACGGCGCGATACTTCGACGCGCGCAGCCTCAGCTTCCGCTTCGCCGATGAGGCCCGCGGCGCGATCGCGATTGATCTCGTCGAGCTGGTCCCGATAGACGGCGACATCGCTCCCGGAGGGTACGGTGCTTGCCTTGCGCCCAAGCGGCCGCAGCACGGCGAAAATCGCCGCGGCGGTCATCACAGCAAAAGTGATCCATAGAACCATGGCGCCATTCTATCGGGCGGAGGATGCATCGCAGCGACAATTGCGCGGGCATCGAGCGAGCCGCCATTTGCGCCGGTGTTACATCACGGCGGGAATGCGGCCGCAATGGGAAGTCAGGCGCGGCAATTAAGCACTGCGACCCAGCCGAGAATGCAGGCCTGCGCCCTGCGCCTGTTTCGTCGGGTCACGCACGTGCCTGCTTTTTCTCGACGGCACTGGCCTGCACTGCCACCTCGGCCGCCTTGGCTAGAAGGCCCGCATATTCGGCCCCAAACACCGCCCGGCAGAAACGGGATCGCGGCGTCGACCTGTGATTGCCTGAACGGACGGTCGGCGTCGACGGCGTGGCGCAGCGCGTCGAGCAGGATTCTGGTCTCTGTTTCGGAGTATTGGGCGAGGTCCGAGTAGGTGCGCAGCGTCACTTCGCTGATCGCAAGCTCGCCGGCGTAGTTGCGGCACGCAGCGACAAATTCCACGCGGGACTCGACCTCGTTCACGTCGACCGATCGAGCACTGATCCGGGAGCGATTTCTTTGCCGGGACGCGGCCGCCGCAAGCGCCGGACACGGCCGGGCGTCGATTCGATCTCCCCTCGGAGCAGGTCCGAAACGTCGCTGCGATTGCCGCCAATTGGCGGCTCAAAGGCGAGTCGTACGAAAGATCCATTTCGGCGCGCAGCCCGCGCGCGGCGTCATGAATTTCCTTGAGCATCGTAGCGACAGGGCGGCCGGCCTTCAGTTCGGTACGCAGTTCGCTCACAGTGTTTTCAATTTCGCCCAGCACGCTGACTTGCACGGTGAGCTTGCGTCGCGCCTTTTCGTCGAGATCGACCGGGGCGACCGCGGCCCTGATGCGCTGAATGGCGCGATCGTGCAGCGCGCGAACCACCTGCTCGGCCTTGGTGCGATCGCCGGCTTGCAGCGCGCGATTAACGTCTTCGGTCAGCGCCTTTGCTTCCGCGGGCATCAGATCGCGGACGATCCATTCCCAGATCGGCTCAAGCGAAGCGCCGGCGATGCGGCCCATCCGCTTGTGGTCGGGACGGCTGTCGATTAGGAACGGTTCGAGCGGCAGAAAAAACATGCGCGCCGCGTCGCCGAAACGGGGCATCGGTTGCGCTGCAGCGCGGATCGCGTGCCGCAGTTCCTGCAGGATCAGTTCGCTGCCGGCGGTGTCGTCACCGCGCAGCAGGCCGCGTTCGAGCTCAGCGACGAGCATCGCGAGCGCCTGCGGCTTGAGCGTCCGCAGATACTCCCGAAGCCGCTCGACGGATTGACCGTCGCCCGCCATCGCACACCCGTCTGACCTGACTGTACGGTTAACTTCTAACAGGGCGGCGCTTAAAAATAACAGGGCGGCGCTTAAAAAGCGGTTACGCGAAGCACCAGGAATTCAAAGTGAAATCCAGGGCAATAAATCCAACGCGATCATAGCCTTATCGCGCGCCGTCCAATAAAATTTGTGAGCCCTCAACATGCCGACGGATTGAAAAGGCTTCCCGTCGGCGACCGGACGGTCTGCTAGCTCACTGTGGTCCAGGTCCCATCGGGATTGCGGCAGGCGGTGCCGCGCTGGGTCTGTGGCTTACCGTCAATGTAGATGGTGTGGGTGTACGCGCGGCAGTTCGCGCCGTTGGCCTGATAGGCAGGCCCAGGGATGACGTCGCCGTAACGGCCGGAAACCGGGTTCCGCCACGAGACCGGCGCTCCAGAGGGACCGCTTTCCAGCGCCTGCATTTGGGCCGCATAGGCGCGGCGCTTGTCATCGTCATCGAGGGCTGCGCCGATACGATTACCGAGGAACCCGCCAACCGCAGCGCCAATCAGGGTTCCGGCGAGCCGATTACCCGCACTGCCGCCGATTGCATTGCCGACCAATCCGCCCGCGACCACACCGGCAGCGGTGCCCCCCACCTCCTTGGGGCCGGAATCGGACGAGCACGCCGCGAGGCCCGTTGCCAGCAAGGCAAAAACGGCAAACCGGATCGGAGGCATTGACCCCTCACGCACACTGCGGCACGACGCCCCAAATCGGCCGGCTCCCACTGCCAAGTGACCAAAAGAGCATATTGTGACGGAAGGACATTGCCCAACTCTTACAGACATCGTCAGGCAGCCGCGACAGTTTTACCGGCTTCACCCGCGGGTGGCAGACTGGTGGCATGGGCGGGCTTTGGCTAATCTGAAAGTCCAATCTTGCAGCGACTTTCAAGCCGGTCCGGCCCGCCTTCGCCCCCACCGTAACCGCGCACAGAAAATCAAACGGGAGGACCTATGTATTTTCCCCACGTGCATTTCCCCCACATGGAGTTTTGCCACGGAACCATTCGTCGGCAGATTTGCCGCACGATGCTCGCGCTTGTCCTTGGCACCGCGGTCGGGTGCTCCGTCGCCGGGTCCACGGCGCGCGCCGACGACTACCCCAACCATACTGTCAAGATCATCGTGCCCTTCCCGGCGGGCGGCACCGCCGATGTCATGCCCCGTATCATTGCCGATTGGCTCTCACGCAAGTGGGGGCAATCGGTGATCATCGACGATCGAACCGGCGCGGGTGGCAATGTTGGCGCCGAAATCGCCGCCAAGGCGGACCCCGACGGCTACACCTTGCTGTCGTCGCCGCCGCCTCCTCTGGTCATCAATCAAAATCTCTATCCGCATCTTGATTTCGATCCGGCGCAGTTCATTCCGATCGTGATCATGGGGCGGGTACCGAACGCGCTCGTGGTCAACCCCGACAAGATCGCCGCCAACACGGTGAAGGATTTCATTGCCTATGCTCAGGCCAATCCGGGGAAAATTACGGACGCAACCCAGGGCAACGGAACGACCTCGCATCTGACCGCCGAGTTGTTTCAGATGATGGCTAAGGTGAAGCTGCAGAATGTTCCGTATCGCGGCTCGGCGCCGGCGCTAAACGATCTCGTTGCCGGGAGCGTCGACTGCATGTTCGACAACCTCGGTGTGTCGCTGCAGCTGGTCAAAGCTGGCAAGCTGAAACTCATCGCAGTAGCTTCGGCGAAGCGTCTTGCAGAGCTGCCGGATGTTCCCACCATCGACGAGACTCTTCCAGGCTTTGAGGCCGCGGCCTGGTACGCGATTGTCGCGCCGCCGAAAACGCCGGTCTCGATCGTCAACAAGATCAACGCGGACGTAAACGAGGCGTTGCGCGATCCCACAGTCCAGAAGCGCCTTGCCGATCTGACGTCTGAAACCGTCGGCGGCACGCCGCAGGCAGCAGCCGACTACTTTCGCGCTGAGGTCGAACGCTGGAAGAACGTCATCACGTCCGCGCACGTGACGCTGGAATGAAGGGTGACGCGATGCGCAGGACGTTCATTTGGATCATCGCGGCCTTCGCGCTCTGCGCCGGGTTTGGCGCGGCGATGGCTCAGACCTATCCCACGCGGCCGATCCGGCTGGTGGTCGGTTTTCTTGCCGGCGGACCAACCGACATTCCCGCACGGTTCATCGCCGAGCGTCTGCAATCGCGATTGGGTCAGCCGGTTGTGGTCGAAAACAAGCCGGGCGCCGGCGGCATGATCGCGCTCAACGACATTCTCGCCCAGCCGCGCGACGGCTACAGCCTGCAGTTCTGCACCTATTTCGATGCGATTAACACGCTGCTCTATAAGAACGTGTCCTACAAGATCAGCGACATCGCACCGGTCACGCTCGCCTCGCAATACTATTATCTGATGGCGCTCGCGAAATCGGTGCCAGTTGAGACGTTCAGCGAGTTCGTCAGCTACGCCAAGGCCCATCCGGCGGAGATTCTCTACGGCACGGTCGGCGCCGGATCGACCCAGGAACTGGTCGCACATGAATTGGAGAAAGCCGCCGGCATCCGGATGACCGCGGTGCCGTTCAAGGGTTCCAATCAGATCACGCAGGAAATGATGGCCGGCCGCATCCATTTTCAGGTCGGCCCGCCGATCGCTGTCGCGCCCTACTACAAAAGCGGCGACCTCAAGGTTTTGGCGGTGACGGCGCCTGAACGGCTGAAGACCCTCCCGGAAATTCCTACCCTGACCGAGCAAGGTTTGCCGCTCACGCCCTTCGCATGGCTTGGCGTTTGCGCCGGAGCGGGTACGCCGAAAGCCGTCATCGATGTTCTCAACCGCAACATCGTGGCGATCGTCGATTCCGATGAGTACCGCGCGTTCATGGAGAAAGCCGGCAACATTCCGATCTCGTCGACGCCGGAGGGATTCGGCCACGTCATCGTCAATACGGTCGATGAGGCTGCGCCCACCATCCGTGAATTCAAGATGCAGATCGAATAGGTCGCGCGCCATCCGCTGTGCTGCGGGCGAGACTCTAATTTAGAAATCCGATCGACAGCCAGGGTACGGCCGCGACGATCGCCGTTCCGATCACGAGCGCCAGCATATAGGCCCAGATCGGCCGCATGCCTTGCGCCGGGTCGACGCGCCCGATCGCGCAGGCGGCGTAGTAACCGACACCAAATGGCGGCGCGAACAGGCCGATCCCCATTGCGAGAATGACGACCATCGCATAGTGCACCTCGTGAATGCCGGCGGCCTTCGCGATGGGAAATAGCAGCGGGCCAAACAGCACGATGGCCGGGATGCCTTCGAGCACGGAGCCGAGCACGACGAAGGCGGCAATCGACGCCGCCATGAAGGTGGCGGCCCCGCCGGGAAGCCCGGCCATCGCGGTGACAAGGGATCGCGAGAAGCCCGATTGAGTGAGGCCCCAGGCCATCCCGGTCGCCGTGCCGATGATGAGCAGGATCGCGCCGGAAAGGCTCGCTGTCGCAACCAGCATCGGCCGCAGCGCCGCCCAGTCGAAGCACCGGTAAATGACAAGCCCGGCAATAGCCGCATACACAATGCCGATCGTCGACACTTCGGTCGCGGTGGCGACGCCTTCGATCACGGCGGCGCGGATCAGGAATGGCAGTGCCAGCGCGGGAAGTGCGATCAAGAAGCTGCGGCCGATTTCCTTTTTCGTTGCGCGTTCGACGTCGGCAAGCGGCTCGTCCCGATAGCGCCAGCGGACCACAAAGCACAGCAAGACCGCCAGCACGATCGCCGGCAACAGGCCACCGGTAAACAGCGATGCGATCGAGACGCCGGTGACCGACCCGATGGTGATGAGCACAAGACTCGGTGGGATGGTTTCGGTCTGAGCGCCGGTCGCCGACAGCAGCGCGACGAGGTCGCCTGGCTTCGCACCTCGCCGCTTCATCTCGGGAAACAAAACCGGCGCGACCGCGGCCATATCGGCCGCCTTGGCGCCGGAAATTCCGGACACGAGGTACATCCCGGCCACCAGGACGTAGTGCAGCCCGCCGCGGACGTGACCGAGCAGGTTCGCCAAAAACGCCACCATGGCCCGCGCCATCCCGGTCATCTCGATGAGCAGGCCGAGAAAGACGAAGAGCGGCACCGCCAGCAGGATGAGATGGCTCATGCCTTCGTCCATGCGTCCGACCAGGACCACAACCGGCGTGCGGGTCGAAAGCGCGAGGTAGCCGAAGATGGCCACGCCGAATGCAAATGCGATCGGCACGCCGGCAAAGACCGCAGCGGCGACTACGCCGACGAAGAAAATCAGGAGATTGAAATTTCCAAGCTGATGGAAGACCGGAGCAGCTATAAAGAAGAGCGCAACGAGAACGACGACGCTACCGAGCGAAACAGCGATCGCCCATGGCGATCCCGTCGTCGCAACGCGAAACAACGCGGACAACGCCATCAGCGCGATGCCCGCTGGCAATGCCGCTGCGCGCCAGATGTTCGGCAGCCCCAACGCCGGCGTGGTGATGACCACCTCTTCCATGGCGTACTCGACGGCCGGCCGGATCATGAGGAGCAGGAACGCAAGCGCTGCTCCCACCGCAAACAGGTCAAATGTGCTCCGCGCCGGCATCGGCAGCACGCCGACTGCAGCCGTCATGCGCATGTGCTCGTTACGGCGAAACGCAACGACAGCGCCGAGCATCGCCAGCCACAGGAACAGGATCGAGGCCAGTTCGTCCGACCAGACCAGCGGATGGTTGAAGACGTAGCGCGCGACGACACCGGAAAACAGCAGCACGATCTCGGCGGCGACCAGCGCAGCCGCCAGCATCTCGACGAACCATCCGAGCGAGGAATCGAGGGCTGCGACGACGGAGCGCTGGACACCGTCTTTTAAGTTCGTGTCATGAGGTTCCATGGCGGCGCGAGGTGCGGCTGCGCCATGCGATCAGGCGAGCTTGCCGACGGACTTCTCGAGAATCGCCCACGCTTCGTCGCCGTACTTGCCTTTCCACTGGGTATAGAAACCGGCGGAACGAAGTTTGTCGCGGAACGGCGCCGGATCGAGCCGATTGAATGCAAGACCCCTCGCCGCCAAGTCCTGCTGTAGCATCCCATTCAGAGTGCCGACGTCGGCACGTTCTTTCACAGCCGCTTCGTTGACGCGTTTGCCAACGACAGTGCGCACGTCGTCCGGCAGGCTCTCCCAGGCGCGCCGGTTCGCCAGGAACCAGAAGCCATCCCACATGTGATTGGTCAGCGAGCAGTATTTCTGCACTTCGTAAAGCTTCGCCGTGGCGATGATTGCCAGCGGATTTTCCTGGCCGTCGACGATCTTGGTCTGCAGCGCCGAGTAGACTTCGTTGAAGTTGATCGAAGCAGGGGCTGAGCCAAACGCCTCGAACATCGAGGTCCACAACGGCGACGGAGGCACGCAAATCTTCAGGCCGCGCATGTCGTCGGGAGTCTGAATCGGCTTGGTCGAGGTCGTGACCTGCCGAAAACCGTTGTCCCAAATCGTGTCCATAACGACGAGGTTGGCCTTGACGATTTGGCTGCGGATATACGCGCCGAGATCGCCGTCCATCGCTTTCCAGACGGTGTCGTAGTCCGGAAACACGAACCCCATTCCGTTGATCGAAGCCGACGGGACCAACGTCGAGAGAATGAGCCCCGACAGCGTGAAGAACTCGACGCCGCCGGAACGGAGCTGGTTCAACGTGTCGGTGTCGGAACCCAGTTGGCTGCTCGGAAAAATCTGCAGATCGAAACGGCCATTGGTGTCCTGCTTGATCGCGGCCGCCATCTCCCGGGCCCGGACGTTCATCGGATGCGTATCGGGCAGGTTGTTGGCGTATTTGTAGGCCCATTGTGCCTGTTGGGCCCGGACCGAGGCCGGAGCCGCAACCGCGGCCGTCAACAGCGTCGAGGCTCCCGTGGCGAGAACGCGGCGGCGAGATACCTTCATGCGCAAACCCTCCCCCTCACGAGCGGGCGATATGAGGTTTTCTTGCCCGCCTTAATATAGCTTACCGGCGCCGTGCTTCCGTATCTACGCGGACGGCCCGCCGAGCCCTAAACCCCCGGCAGAGCAAGCTCGGCGCGCAATCCCCCGATCGGCGCGGTGCCGAGACTGAGCACGCCGCCATAAAGGTTCGCCAGTTCGACGACAATGGACAGACCGAGCCCCGAGCCGGGCTTGCTCTCATCGAGTCTTTGTCCGCGCGTCGCCACCTGCTCGCGCTCCGAGGGCGACAGGCCCGGACCGTCATCGTCGACGATGACGCGCAGCCGCGGCTTGTTGTCGGCCGGCGGATGGTCGGCAACGACCTCGATGGCGACGCGCGACTGTGCCCACTTGCAGGCATTGTCGACGAGATTGCCGATCATCTCCTCGAGGTCCTGCTCCTCGCCGCGGAAGCTCGCGTGCTCCGGCACGTCGATGGCGATGGCGATGTCGCGATCGCGATAAAGCTTCTCCATGGTGCGCGCGAGTGCGGTGACGACCGGCGGAACATCGATCATGGTTCCGACCACGGTGAAACGGGCCGCAAGCCGCGCGCGTTCGAGCTGGCGCGCCACCTGGTCGCGCATGATATCGGCCTGCTGGCAGACCTTCCTGGCCAGCGGGTCGTCACCGCGCGCGGACGCTTCGTTGACGATTACGGAGAGCGGCGTCTTCAGCGCATGAGCGAGATTGCCGACGTGGGTGCGCGCGCGCTCGACGATCTCGCGGTTGGCTTCGATCAGCGCGTTGGTCTCGCGCGCGAGCGAGGCAATCTCGACCGGAAAGTCGCCCTCGAGCCGTTCGGCGCGGCCTGAGCGTATTGCGGCGAGACTGGCCGAAATGCGTTTGAGCGGTGCCAAGCCGAACCGGACCTGCAAGGCCGTGGTCAAAAGCAGCGCTACCGTCAGCGCCGCGAAGGTAGCGCCGATGGCGCGATCGAAGCTGCGCGTCTCGTCGTCGATCTCCGACGCGTCGCCGGCGACCGCAATCAGATAGCGGCCGTCGTCGCCGAGGTCGATGTTGCGTTCGACGATGCGGAGATTCTGATCCTCCGGGCCTTGCGCGTAACCTTGCCGCGCTTCCACGGACGCCGTGCCGCCGTCGCCCGGCAAACGCGGCAGGCCTGAATCCCACAACGAACGCGACGAATGCACTTCGGGCTTCGGCGTATCGAGCCGCGTCACCTGCCAGTACCAGCCGGACAGCGGCAGTTCGAACAACGGTTCGCCGATCGATTGTGGAAACTTGTCGGCACCTTCCTCGGGCGACGCCACATCGGCGACCAGCGTGCGCAGGTACACATCGAGACGCCGGTCGAAAGCGCGCTCGACGGCGTGACGATAGAGCGAAGACAGGGCGATTCCCGTGACGATGAGGATCACCACCGTCCAGGCGGTCGCCCACAGGAAAAGACGGAACGCGAGCGAATTAGCGCGCATCGGGCGGCGTGAGCAGATAGCCGAGACCGCGGACCGTCTGGATCACATCGACACCCAGCTTTTTGCGGATGCGGCCGACAAAGACCTCGATGGTGTTGGAGTCGCGGTCGAAGTCCTGGTCGTAGAGGTGCTCGACCAGTTCGGTGCGCGACACGACGCGGCCGGTGTGATGCATGAGATAGGACAGCAGGCGGTACTCGTGCGAGGTGAGCTTGACCGGATTGCCGTCGACCGCGACCCGTCCGGTGCGGGTGTCGAGCCGTACCGGGCCGCAGGTGAACTCGCTCTTGGCGTGGCCTGCCGAACGGCGCAGCAGCGCGCGGACGCGGGCAAGCACCTCTTCCAAATGGAACGGCTTGGCGACGTAGTCGTCGGCGCCAGCATCAAAACCCTGCACCTTGTCGCTCCAGCGGTCGCGCGCCGTGAGGATGAGCACCGGCATCGCGCGGCCGGCGCGCCGCCAAGCTTCCAGCACCGAGATGCCGTCCATCTTGGGCAGGCCGATATCGAGAATGACGGCGTCGTAAGGCTCGCTCTCGCCGAGGTAATGGCCCTCCTCGCCGTCGAACGCGCGGTCAACGACATAGCCGGCATCGGTCAACGCGGTCGCAAGCTGCCGGTTGAGGTCAGGATCGTCCTCGACAACGAGAAGGCGCAAAGAACAAGACCTCCAGTCAAAAGCCGCCGCTCACACCCCGCCGATCAGTGCGCCCTTGACGGCATCGACGGTGATGCGGGCCACTTTGCCATCGCGCGCGAGCACTGTCAGCACGTAGACGAGGCCGTCATGGCCGCGGCACAACCGCGCCTGCACCAAGGTCCCCGGCGTCCGGGCCTTGGCCACCCGCACAGCGGTCGTCAGCCGGACCACACGGCCCGATTCGATCTCGGCGCGGCGTTCCTTTTGGTTAAGGCAGGTCAGCGCCGGCTCCGCGGCGGGCTGCTCGAGCCGGACTGCGTCCTCCGTCCGCGCCGGGGTAAGCGCGAGAACGGTCAACATGGCAATGGCGAATTGCGGAGCGCGGCCCATGCGACCGTCCTAAGTGGGGGCTACTGAACTGAGCGTGAACGGCCGATTTAGGGCGGGCGGCCTGGATCACAAGTCCGGATCATGATCGGCGCGACCGGGCTCGCTGGGCCATTGAGTGTCCACCCGTTGCGTCACGCACGGGTTTGAGCAAGAAGGCGCGGCATCATGGTGATCCAAAGGCAGATTGTGGCGCTGCTCGCCGTGCTGGCGGTCGCTCCGGCAAGCGCGATGGTCGGCGGCGCACCGCCCGCCGCCGCTGGCGCCGGACGGTCTGTCGTGATGATCGTCGGCTCCTATGGGACGGCGTGTACGGCGACGGCGATCGCGCGCGATCTTCTGCTCACTGCGGCGCACTGCGTCGAGCCGGGAGCCGACTACAAGCTCGTCGACAGCACAGCGGGCCGCGACCCCACCCTGAAAGACATCACGCGGATCGAGCGCAATCCGCTGTTCGATCTGAAGCGATTGTTAGGCCACCTCGCCACCGCCGATGTCGCGCTTGCCAAGCTGGCGCAGCCGCTGCCGGCAAGCATTCCGCCGGCGACGCTCGGCGGCGAGGCGGAAGCGGTCGTTCCCGGTGACGCGCTGATCGTTACCGGATACGGGGTAACCGTTCGCGGCGACGGGCGCACCGGCGGCACGGTGCGCGCCGCGACTCTCATCGCCACCGGCCAGCCGGGGACGCTGCAAATTCGCCTCTACGATCCGCGTACCAAAGGCGTGAGCCCTGGTCTTGGCGCTTGCACGGGAGATTCCGGCGCCCCCGCCTTTCGCGAGAAGAACGGTGGCCTGGCTATCATCGGCCTCGTCAGCTGGTCGACCGATCCGAATCTGGGTGCCGGCTGCGGCGGGCTGACCGGCATCACTCCGCTGGTGCCCTGCTGGTCGTGGATCGTGGAGACGGCACGAAGTCTCGGCTCTCCGCTGGCGCCTTAGAGTGGCGCGGACGCCCCGCGCTACTGCGTGCCCAACAGCGATTTGTCGCTTTGCACGATACCGCGATAAAGATCGAACTGCTGATGGGTCAATGCGTCGAGTTCGGCAGGGCTTGACCCCACGGCCTCAGTACCGACGTCGGCGAGGCGTTTGACCACCAACTCCTCCCGCATTGCCTTGGCGATCGCTGCAGCGAGCTTGTCGACGATGGGTTTCGGCGTCTGGATCGGCACGTAGATCGCGGTCCAGAACGGAACCTCGTAGTCGAGACCCAATTCCTTCATGGTCGGGACATCGGGAATGGACGGCGAGCGCGTGCTGGTCGTGACCGCAAGCGCGCGCACTGCGCCCTTTCGGATATTTTCGGTCTGAACCGGGACCCCGTCGATCATCATGGCGATGCGCCCGGTCAGAAGATCGGGCATGGCAGCCACAGTACCGCGATAGGGCACGTGCACCATGTCGACGCCGGCTTTTTGTTTGAACAACTCCTCGGCCAAATGCACCGCGGTTCCGGTGCCGGACGAGGCAAAGCTGTACTTTCCCGGATTGGCTTTCAAAAGCGCGATGAACTCCTTCAGGTCTTTGACGGGCAGCGTCGGCGATACGATCATCACCGGGGCAAATCGCGTCATGATGGAGACCGGCGCCAAGTCGCGCTGCCAATCGTACGGCAGATTTTCGGTGACGGCGGCGTGAACGACGCCCGTCGTCGAGTGGTACAGCAGCGTGTATCCGTCCGGACTGGCCTTTACGACCAAATCCGTGGCGATCGCGCCGCCGGCACCACCGTTGTTCTGCACGACGATCTGCTGACCGAGCACATCGCCCATCGCCTGCGCGGCGATCCGCGCCGTCACGTCGATGCCGCCGCCGGGAGGAAACGGTACGATCATCTTGATCGGCCGCGACGGATAATCCGATTGCGCACGCGCCGTCGTCGTTAACGTGAGACACAGCATAGCCAGCGGAAAAAGCCAGGCCGGAATTTTTCTTGTCATGAGCGCGCTCCTCCCTGCTCGACCATCGCCGCGAGCCGATCGGCAAAGAATGACGCGGGCTTAAGGATGCGGGTTTCCTGCGCAACGATCAGCGGGCGGCCTTTATGCAGGAACGAAATCCAGGCGGGATCCTTGGCAAGCCGATCGCGGCGCGCGACGCGCTCGTCGAGCGATGGATAGGCCCACAAACTCATCACCTGATTGAGCGGGCCGATCTCGCTGTAGTAATAGCCGACCGGCGGCTCAAGATGCTTCTCTTGCGTCGCACGGCCTTCGGCTTCGTAGAGTTTGTGAAACTCCGCGCTCTTGCCGGGCGCAAACGTGTAGAGCCGTTGCTCGACGAACATCGCTTCCTCCAGCGCGACCAATTCGGTGAGCCCGAAATGTGTGGCCGCGCGGCGTTTCTTCCCGCGATCAGTATCCGCAACGGCGGTCTAGCTTTCAAGCGCACCGCATCGGTGGGAATGAGCGCGGCGTAGTCTTGTCCGTCATTCGTTTGATGTCTGCCCAACACGGGTGGGCCAGTGGGCAGCCGCGCCGGAGTTGCCGCACCTCAATGCGCAGTGCCATATTGCGCCCGCACATCCAACTGCGCGTCGCGCATCACATAAAAATCGTAGAGCATCGGCTCCGAGCAAGAACGCTTATGGCCGCGCCCGGCCGGCAATAACGGGAAGAAACGATGAAGCTCAGCGTTGATCGCATATTGACCACGCACGTCGGCAGCCTGCCGCGGCCCGACGATCTGTTCGAAATGATGCTGGCCAGGATGGACGGCACGCAGATCGATGAAAAAGCCTATGCGGAACGTGTACGGCAAGCGGTCAAGGATTGCGTCAAGCAGCAGGTGAACGCCAGTCTCGACGTGGTCAGCGACGGCGAGATGGGAAAGCCGAGCTTCATCACCTACGCGGCGCAACGCCTCAAGGGTCTGGAGGCGCGCCAGGGCGTGCGGCCAAGCCCATTTTCCAACACGCGCGAGACCAAGGACTTCCCCGAATACTATCAGTCGGCGGTCGCCGAACAGGTGAGCGCACGGCGCCGCCGCGCGCTCATGGTCTGCGCCGGACCGATCGCCTACAAGGGCCACGAGCAGCTCAGACGCGATCTCGACGACCTCAAGGCGGCGTTGCAGGGCGTCAACGCGGCCGAAGCGTTCGTGCCGTCGATCGCGCCGTCCAACGTCGAGACGACAACGCCCAACGAGTACTATCCGAACGACGAAGCGTACGTCTTCGCTATCGCGGAAGCGATGCGCGAAGAATACAAGGCGATCGTCGATGCCGGATTTCTGCTGCAGATCGACGACCCGTTTCTTGTCACCTACTACATCACCCGGCCCGACCTTAGCATCGCGGAATGCCGCAAGTGGGCAGAATTGCGAGTCGAAGCCTTGAACGCAGCGATCGCCGGCATTCCGGCCGACCGTATTCGCTTCCACACCTGCTACAGTGTCAACATGGGCCCGCGAAGTCCATGACATGCAGCTGAAGGACATCATCGACATCATTCTGAAGGTCCGTGCCGGCGGCTACAGCTTCGAGGCCGCGAACCCGCGGCATGAGCATGAATGGGAGGAGTGGAAGCGCGCCAAACTGCCGGACGACAAGGTCCTGCTTCCCGGCGTGATCACGCAGTCGACCGTTCTGGTCGAGCATCCGGAGCTCGTCGCACAGCGCATCGCCCGCTTCGCCGATGTCGTCGGCCGCGAACGCGTCATCGCCAGCGCCGACTGTGGATTTGCGTCATTTGCCGGTTCGAACGAGGTGCATCCGTCGATCGTCTGGGCGAAGTTTGCGGCGCTGGTCGAAGGTGCGCGCATTGCGAGCAAGCGGCTCTGGACGGCGTAAAAACTTGGACGGAAAGCAGCTCAGTATGATTCAGACGGCAGGACAGTCGGGATTCGAATGGCCGAATCGCGCGCGCATGGCGATCGTCGTGACGTGCCTTTTGGAGAATTGGTCCGAAGGCAAAGGGCCGCCGTTTACGGTGCAGACCACGGCGCTCAAACCCGGCACGCCCGACCGGGCATCGATGACGTGGGGCACCTACGGCGGACGCACCGGCGTGTGGCGGCTCCTCAAGATTCTTGACGAAAACAAAGTCCCCGCGACCTTCGCGGCGAACGCCCGATCCCTGGAGCTGAGCCTGGAAGCGGCGAAGCAGATC
Source organism: uncultured Alphaproteobacteria bacterium (assembly GCA_963732015.1). Taxonomy (GTDB): domain Bacteria; phylum Pseudomonadota; class Alphaproteobacteria; order Rhizobiales; family Xanthobacteraceae; genus BOG-931. Next base: position 124,009 of record CAVSXY010000001.1, read on the forward strand.
ATCGCGTCAGGACACGAAATCTGCGCGCATTCGTATCTGCAGGACAAGATTCTCGCTTATCTCATGCCTGACGAGGAGCGCGAGGTCATTCGCACGACGAAGACCATCATCGCGCGCGTATCGGGACGGACGCCCAAGGGATGGCTCAGCCCGGTCCTGGCGTCGAGCGATCACACGGAGGAGCGTTGGTCGCCGAAGAAGGCTTCCTCTGGTACGGCGACTACAATCACATCGACCTGCCGTTCTGCGTCGACGTCGGCGGGCGCACCATCGTGGCGATCCCGCATTCGGATTTCGCCGACCATCGCGTGCTGCACGGCAACCCGAGAGACTGGTACGACGTTTATCAGGATACGTTCGATTATCTCTATCGCAACGAGCCGACGTCGTACCTCAACATCACCGTGCATTGCCATTTCGGCGGCCGACCTTTGATCGCCGCGCAAATCGATCGCATCCTGAAATATGTTCGCGGCTTTCCCGACGTCTGGATCGTGCGGCACGACGATCTGGCGCAATGGATTCTGGACAACCGTATCCGCGAATGGACGAACGGCGAGCGGTTCTATCCGTCGGCGCGCTGAGCGATGTGTTGTGCAGTGGATCTGAGTTGTCATGAAACGAAGCGTTGAAAAAATTCTCACGACCCATACTGGCAGCCTGCCCCGTCCGGCCGATCTCGTCGAAGCGCTCAACGCCAAGGAGCTCGGCAAGACTATGACGAGCGCGCTCTGGCAAGCCGCGTCAGCCGCGCGATCGCCGAAATCGTGCAGCGCCAGGCGGAGACCGGGCTCGACGTCATCAACGACGGCGAGCACAGCAAGGTCAACTGGATGGCCTATGCGCGCGGCCGGCTCTCGCGGTCTCGAGGAAATCGACAGCCCGGTGCGCTTTCGCGGCGCGACGCGCGACTCGTGGCGTTCGCGGCGCGCTTACGAAGACATGAAGGTCATGCTGGCGGGCCGTTCGTCGGCCATCGTGGCGAAGCGCACGGTGCGGCCGAAGGCGTGGGTTTGCAGCGGCCCGATCGCCTATGTCGGCCAGGAGGAATTGCGCGCCGACATCGAGAACCTCAAAACGGCGCTGAAGGGCGTAGAGGCCGAAGAGGCTTTCCTCACCGCGATTTCGCCGTCGAACTTGGAACTCTACTACGAGAACCAATACTACCCGTCCGACGAGGAGTACCTGGCGGCGCTGGCCGACGCGATGCACGTCGAATACCAGGCCATCGTCGACGCCGGCTTCGTGCTGCAGATCGACGATCCGCGGATGGCGACGCACTACAACCGCACGCCGGACGCCTCGATCGAGGATTGCCGCAAGTTCATGGCGCTGCGCGTCGAGGCGGTCAATTACGCGCTGCGCGGCATCCCGCCGGACCGCGTGCGCTTCCACACCTGCTACAGCGTCAACATCGCGCCGCGCGTGTTCGACTTCGAGCTGAAGCACTTCGTCGACCTGATGCTGAAGATCAACGCCGGCGCCTACGCGATCGAAGCCGCCAATCCGCGCCACGAGCACGAATGGGAGCTATGGCGCGACGTGCAAGCTGCCGGACGACAAGATCCTGATCCCCGGCGTGGTCTCGCACTGCATCCATCTGGTCGAACATCCGGAGTTGGTGGCGCAGCGCATCGTCCGCTTCGCCGAGCGTGGTCGGCCGCGAGCGGGTCATCGCCGGCACGGATTGCGGCTTCGGCACCTCGGGCGCCGGCGACGAGGTGCATCCGGACGTCGCCTGGGCCAAGCTGCGGTCGCTGGTCGAGGGCGCCCGCATCGCGAGCCGAAAACTATGGGCAGAGCTAACGCCACAGTTCCTTGCTTGCCAGACGCAGCGCCGGCGACGAGCGCAGCCAAGCTTCAGGTAAACAACCTCCGGATCGAGCTTGCCGTAACCCGCGGCCGTGCCGAAGCCGCAGTCGGTATTGGCGATGACGCGCTCGCGCCCGACAACGTCGGCAAATTTCACGATGCGCTCGGCGACCAGCGCGGGATGCTCGACATAGTTGGTCGAGGTATCGATCACGCCCGGCAGCAGCAGCTTGTCGTCGGGCAATGTGATATCCTTCCAGACCGCCCACTCATGCGCGTGACGCGGATTGGCTGCTTCGAGCGCGATGCCCTGCGCCCGCACGCCAAACACGATCTTGATGATCTTGGCGAGATCGATGTCGTGCGTGTGCGGGCCCTCATAATTGCCCCAGCAGACATGAATGCGGACCCGATCCGCGGGGATGCCGTCAAGCGCATGGTTGAGCGCCTCGACATGAAACGCCGCGCGCTTTGAGAAACTCGGCTTCGGAAAGATCCTGAAACGCCGTATGGCGGGACATCGCGAGGTCGGGACAATCGATTTGCAGGACGAAACCGGCCGCGACGATGGCCGCGTACTCTTCCCGCATCGCGGTCCGCGATGGCCTCGATATAATCCTCGTGCGTCCTGTAATACTGGTTCGGCAAAAAGCTCGCGACCACGCCCGGCGAGGCGGCCGTCAAAAAAGCCTCGGCCGGCTGCGCCGCATCGACGGCGGCCCGCATATTGGCGAGATCGCGTGTCAGCCCGTCACGGTCTTTGCACCGCGATCGGGCCGACGCAGGCGACGCGCTTGAAACGCCGCGCGCCGGTCAGTTTCGCCATCTTCTGCCGCAGATCGGGAAACGGCGCGAGGTCGGCATGCGGCTTCGACGCCTCGGTCGCGCCCTCCTCCGAAAAGCCGCTGAGCCGATCGTGCACGTAGGTGGCGTAACTGATCTTGCTGGTTTCGCCATCGCTGACGATGTCGATGCCGAGGTCGGCTTGCCGCTTCACGATGTCGAGCAACGGCCGTGCCGAGCGCTCGATCGAATTCGGCCGCGTCGTAAGCGTGCCGGCTTCTCGCGCTCTTCGAGAAATTTCAGAACCGCCTCGTCGCGCGGCAGGCTGCCGACGTGCGTCGTCAGAATTCGGTCTTGGCTCGATTTCATGAATGCCGGCCGTTCAAGTCGACGCCGTGACGCGCCGCGTTCGCTCGAGATGTGCAGGAGCGTGTTGATGGCAACGGCGAACAGGAACAGCAGCAACGTCAGGGCAAAGATATCAACCACGTTGTGCAGGTCGGTGGCGCGTATCAGCGCGAAGCCGATGCCCGACGACGAGGCGAACAGTTCTGCGATCAGGATGCCGAGCAGCGTGACCGCGATGCCGATACGGATGCCGGAAAGAATTTCCGGCACGGCCGCCGGCGCCAGCACCGTTACGATCGTGGCAAGCGGCGACAGGCGCAGCGCCTTCGCGGTTCGCCGGTGCACCGGCGCGACGTTGCGAACCGCATTCATCGTAAAGATGGCCACGGGAAATATGCCGTGGATGACGCCAAATGCGACTTTCGCCGCCAGAGCTCAGGCCGAAGATCAAGCAGGATGATCGGATAGAGCGTGATCTTCGGGATCGAATAGACCGTGCCGAGGATAGGATCGGCGACATCGCCGGCAAACCGGTTGAGGCCGAGCAGCAGGCCCAAAACCATGCCGTCCGGCATGCCGATGACGCACGCATAGGCGAACGCGATCCCGGTGCTTTGGAAGCGTCATGCCAGAAATTCTGCGTGCTGCAGCAGCACGACGGCGCGCGAGATCGTGGTCGACGGCGATGACACCACATCCGGTCCGACCAGCCAATAAAGCATCTGCCAGCAGACCAGAAAGCCCGCCGCCAGCAGCAGCGCATCGTAGCACTGCGCGGCTTCATTGCCGTCCAAAGCGGTGGTGCAACCGCTTCTCCCAATGCGACAGCAGCGCCATTGACGATCATGACCAGGATCAGCAGCAGCAACAGCATGCCGTACATGGTCCGGTTGTCGAAATCCTGGTAGCCGAACGCAATGCGCTTGCCGATGCCCGCCGTCGCCAGGATGAATTCGCCGGCGACGATGCCGATCACCGAATAGGCGACGGCAAGCTTGACGCCGGTGACGAGATATGGCGACGCCGCCGGCAGCCTGACGAGCAGGAGCCGGCGCAACGGGCTGAGCCGCATGACCGACGCCGTTCGCATGATGACCGACGGCACGCGATCCAGCCCGATCGTCGTATTCACGATCATAGCGACCACACCGAACATCGCACCCATGACGATGAGCGCGGTGCGCCCGACGCCAAAGGCGACAATCAGCAGCGGATAGAAGATGAACACCGGAACCGCGTAATAGGCCGACAGCAGCGGCTCGAAAACGCGGCGCAGGCGCGGCAAGCGCGTGCAGCGCCGCGCCGAGCCAAAAGCCGAGAACGACGGAGAGCGCGATCGCCGCCGCCGTGTTGATCAGGGTGAACGCGATATCCTGTTCGCCTGTCCGCTGCGCAGGATTTGCCACAACGCGGCTACCATCTCGCTCGGCGGAATCATGGTCGTGCGCGGAATGATGCCGGTGCGGCACAGAATTTCGAGAGCGGCGAAAGCGCCGACGACAACGCCGGTGCGCGTCAGGCCGATCTTGGTGAAAGGCAATGTGATCGTTGAACTCCGATAGGCGCTGCGCCGGCGGCCGCAATGGCAGCGGGAGGCTTACAGCGGCTTCTGCAAATCCTGCGGCAGGAACTCCTGGTCGATCATTGCATTCCAATCGACCGGTCTGTCGATTTCGCCGACGATCTCGAGCCCTTCCGACATTTTCGCAAGGCCGGCTTTTTCGAACTCGCCGCGCGTCCATTCGCCCTCATAGCCAAAGTACTTTGGGAAATAGGTCGCGACCTGCTTGGGATCCTGTTGCCAGACTTTGGCGTAGATTCGCATCGCGTCGTCGCGGTTCTGATAGATGTAGTCTGCGCCGCGACGGCGCATGGCGATCAGTTTGCGAAGCAACTCCGGTTTCTTCTTCGCGAAATCCCGCGTCGTGATGCCGACCAGCCAGGTCATGCGCGGAATGACGTCGGCGAATGGCAGGATGACCCGATACTTTTCGCGGCTCCAGCGTCAGTGTCGGATCGATCATCGGCGCTGCCGCAATCGCGCCGGTCGTCAGAGCGGTGATGCCTGGGCCGAAGCCCCCGGTGGCGACGGTCTCGACCTTGCCGGTCATCTGCGTTTCCTTCAGCGCCAGCCGCAGCAGCACATCGCTCGTCGACTTCGGCGCCGTATAGGCCGCCTTCTTGCCGGCGAGATCGGCCATCTTGCGGATATCGGACTTCGCGTCGGCAACCAGCGAAATTTCACCGATATGACTGCTCGATGTGTTGACGATGACGATGTCGAGTCCGGAACGGCTCGCGGCGATCGCGGCCGACGTCGCGACTTCGCCGTAAGGCAGATCGCTCGCAAGCACGTTGCGCAAGGTCGTCCCGCCGCCCGCGCCTGCAATCACCTCGTCGATCTTGATGCCGGCGTCGTCGAAATAACCCTTCTCCATCGCGACCGCCCACGGCAGCGTGGCGGTGACGCGCCCGTATTGGCTGATGGCCAGCTGAAAGGCGTGCGACGGCGATGATAACACCATTGCCCACGCAAGGAGCGCGGCCAAAACTACAAATAGTCTGCTCATCATCGCTCCCCCAGCCCCCAACACCTAGACTCAATTTCGGCTGTGCGGCAAACCGCCGGCGTTTGCGGGGAGTATCTTGAACGGAAATTTCCAATTCAAGGGGTGTAGTCTCGACGCATTGTCACGCCGCGCCGATCGAGGGTGGGCAGTTTGTGTGGGCAACACCTCTCGGATAGGCGTCCTAACCCGTCCCTATCGGCCTGAAGCGCTTGTTTTGCGCGCAAACTGCAATTCAGGCATGAGCGCGTTGCCCACCGATCGCTCTTTCAATCCGCGGTGTGACAGCGTAGGCTTTTGGCAAAAGAGCCGCGGATCGGGGAGGAAGCCGGATGCAAGGCAGCGCTCGATATATTGTTATTGCCGCAATCCTGTTCTCGCCGCTTCTCATCACAACGCCGAACGCCGCCCAGGCACAAAACCCGGGTCTCAACGACCAGCAAAGGCTGGGCGAGCGGCTCCTCAATCAATCCTGCGTCGTCTGCCACCTCAAGCAGCAGATCAACACCAACGCCTACGCACCCGCGCTGTTGATGAGCACACTCGGCGGCAAGGCTGACGTCATAGGCGAAGTCATCAGCAACGGGAGCCCGCACATGCCGGGCTTCAAAATTCAGTTCGCGCCAGCGCAGATCGACGCCATCGTCGCCTACATCAAGACCATTCCGGCACCCACCACCGCCGCCGCCAAACCTGCCAAGGGCGGCCCCGGCGAGCCCGACTGACACATCCATTGAATGGAGAAACCGATGCGTCTCGCGCATGATCTCACGGTATCAAAACTCGCGGCGGCGACCGCGATCACAGTCTGCCTGACCGCTCCAGCCTTCGCGGATGCGCTGTTGAGCGGAACGATCAAATCGGCGTCCGGTGAGGCGGTGGGGGGCGTGACCGTATCGGCGAAAGCCGACGGCGCGACCATCACCACGACGGTCTTTACCGACGAGAGTGGCCGCTATTACTTTCCGCCCTTGCCGAATGGCCATTATCGCGTTTGGGCGCAGGCGCTGTCGTTTGCGACCGCGAAGGGTGCAGTTGATCTCGCCGCCAACGCCCATCAGGATTTCACCATGGCCGCGCTGAGCGGCGATTATTTCCGGCAGTTGCCCGGCGATCTCGCCATGGCGTCACTGCCGGAGGCCACCAGCGACGACAAGCGGCTGAAGATCCTCGTCGAGAACAATTGCACCGGCTGTCATCAGCCGAACTATCCGCTGCAGCACCGCTTCGACCAGGCCGGCTGGAGCGCGATCCTCGAACTGATGAAGCACGTCAACGTGTCCGGCGTCTTCCAGGGCCCCGACCACAAGGCGCAAGGCGTGCTCGATCACAATCAGCAGGAGCTTGCCGCGTACCTAGCGCGTGCCCGCGGTCCTGGCGAGAGCGCGATCAAACAATACGTGCTGCGGCCACGGCCGTCCGGCGAGACGGCGCGCGTCGTATTCAAGGAATATGACGTGCCGCTGGAGGCCGATCTCGACGTCCCGGCGAAAAATCCGCTGAACGACGGCAGCGATTGGCTGAACGGCACGCCGTCGCGCCGCGGCTCGCTGGTGCACGACGCATGGGCCGATCTCGACGGCAATCTCTGGTTCACGTCGAACGTGCCCAACCATGACACGTCGATTGGGCGCATCGACACGAGCACCGGCGAAGTGAAAATGTTCAAGGTGCCGGGCGCCAACGGTCTTGCCGCCAATACGCACGGGATGACCCGCGATCCGAAGGGCATCATCTGGTTCAACGTCAATACCGGCCGCGGCAGCCTCGGCCGCCTCGACCCGAAGACCCAAAAGGTCGAAGTCTTCATTCCGCCGGAGACGATGTCGCCGACCGGTGGCGCTACGACCGTCGATTGGGACGGCAAGGGACAGATCTGGGCGTCGGCGCCCGATGGCGCACTGCGCTTCGATCCGTCGACCGAGAAGTTTACCGCCTTCAAATCGGTCACCTACAAGACGCCGAACGGCAACGGCCTGACCTACGGCGCCGCCGGCGACCGTGACGGCAATGGCTGGTGGGCCGAGATGATCATCGACACCATCAACAAGGGCGATACGGCGACCGGCAAGTCGATCGAACTGAAATTGCCGCGAAGTCCTGCTTGACAAGGACGCGGTCACCGAAGGCGACCGTGCGTTCTACGAAGCGTTCAACGAGCCCGACTTCAACGCACCGGTGCCGTGGAACCAGGGGCCGCGCCGCATGGGCACCGACAAGGATGGCGACATTCTCTGGGTCGGCAACTCGTGGGGCCGCAATCTGGCGAAGATCAACATCCACACCATGGAGACTAGCTTCGTGCCCCTGCCCGGTCCGGGCGTGATGCAGCCGTACCATATCGCGGTCGACAAGCACCATAACGCCTGGCTCAACATCTGGAGTTCCGATGTCGTGCTGCGTTACGACCCGGCGGCCGACAAGTGGACCACATTCGACCTGCCGACCCGCGGTACCGAGGCGCGCTACGTCTCGCTTTTGGAAAGGGACGGCAACATGGAAGTAGTCGTTCCCTACTCCCGCAACAGCAAGGTCGCCGTGATGACCTTCCGCAGCGAGGCCGATCTCGCCGCTCTCAAGGCCCAGACCGACCGGCCGTAACTGCGGCGCGGCGCGCCGCGAGCTTTCCCGCCTTGCCGCTCGCGGCAAGGCGCTTCGCGGGCGGGGACGCCGGTCACCCGCCCACTTTTTGTTTGCCGGCAGCGTTCTTCCGAGACGGCATGTCGGCGTTGCGCATCCGACCTGCCGCCGACGCCCTTCCCTTCGCGCGGGTCACGGCGTAGCCTTGCATAAAATAAAAAGGTCCGTTCTGGGAGGAAGCTGAGCGATGCGCAGCGTCATCGTCTTTCCCTTCGCCGCAGTGCTCCAGTTTGCGGTCCAGCCGCTGGCGGCTCTGGCGCAAACCTATCCGGCTGACGGCGCGCTCGACGCCACGCAAAAAATCGGCCGCGATCTTTTCACCGGGCATTGCATGGTGTGCCACGAGCACACGCAGATCAGTCTGGCGGACCATTTCGGGCCCGATATCAGCGGCCGTTCGCTCGGCGGCAGAGACGACGCCTTGGTCGCTCAGATCAGCAACGGCTCGCCCAACATGCCGGGTTTCAAATACGTGTTCGACGAAGCGCAGATACGAGCCATCGTTGCCTACGTGAAATCACTGCCGACGCCTGTGCATCGGGCGCAGCGCGATGAAAAGACCCCCGAGGGAGATCGCCATGCTGACTGAACGGACGAGTGAGCGGCGTTCTGTTTTGACGAGTCTGTCGATCGTGGCGCTTGTGTCCTTTGGGCTCATGCTCGGAGCATTGAAGCCCGCCGCGGCCGCCGACATCCTGTTGAACGGCACCATCACGTCCTCATCCGGCGAAAAGATGAGCGGCGTAACGGTGTCGGCCAAGCAGGCCGGCAGGACCATTACGACGACGGTGTTTACCGGCGACGACGGCGCCTACGTGTTTCCGCTGCTGCCCGAAGGCCAATACCGGCTCTGGGCGCAGGCGATCGGCTACGACACCGCGAAAAACGAGATCGCGCTCGGCACCGTCAAACAGCAGGATTTTGCGCTGACGCCGATCAAGGATGTCGAGCGGCAGATCGTTCAGATGCCGGGCGATCTCATCCTCGCCGGCCTGCCGGCCAACACGCCTGACGAGATGCGGATGAAGCAAATCTTCCGCAACAATTGCACGAGCTGCCACACGCCGAGCTACACGCTGCAACACCGCTTCGACGAGGCCGGCTGGAACGCCATCATCACGACGATGAAGTCGATCAACGTCTACGGCATCTACAATCCGAAGGCGGAGGTCAATCCGGTGCTCGACTTTCATCAGGACGAACTCGCCCGCTATCTCGCCAAAGCGCGCGGGCCGGACGAAAGCAGCTTCAGGATCACGACGCGGCCGCGGCCATCCGGCGAGGCGGCACGCGTGGTTTTCCGCGAATACGACATTCCGCTCAACCCCGACCAGGACCTGCCGGCACGGACACCGCCGAACGACGGCAGCGACTGGACCGTGGGCACGCCCTCTCGCATCGGTTCGATGCCGCATGACGCTGCCGCCGATCTTGATGGCAATCTCTGGTTCGCGGTGGTCGTCCCGACCAGAACCGCTTCCGTCGGCCGCATCGACGCCAAAACCGGCGCTGTCAAATTCTTCAAGGTCGCGGCGCAAAACGGCAACGCCGCGAATGCCCATGGTTTGATCCGCGACGCCAGCGGCATCATCTGGTTCAATGTCTGGATGCCGCGCGGCGGCATCGCTCGCATCAATCCCGCGACGGAAAAGATCGACGTGTTCCTGCCGCCGCCCGGCATGACCGCGATCGATGGACCGGTCACGATCGACTACGACGGCCAGGGAAAGATCTGGGCCACCACGCCGCAAGGCGCGCTGCGGCTCGACCCGGACAGCGGAAGCTTCACCGAATACAAATCGGTGAATGCGCGAGCGGCCAACGGCGGGATTGGCTCGACCTACGGCATCGCCGGCACCGCCGACGGCAACGCGTGGTGGACGCAGATGGCGTTCGACACCATCGACCGGAGCGACACCAAGACCGGCAAGTCGACGGAGTGGAAACTGCCGCCGGTGCCCGAAGAGGCCAAGCTGATCAATGATGAGGACCGCAAGTTCTACGCAACCTACGCGCCGAAGGACATCGGCACGCCGTATCCCTGGTCGCAAGGTCCGCGCCGCATCGGCATCGATCGCGCGACCGGCGTGATCTGGGTGGCAAATTCCTGGGGCGGCAATCTGCTGCGCATCGACACCAATACGGCGGACATGAAATTCGTCCCGTTCCCCAATCCGGCGTCGAACCAGCCGTATCACGCGATCCCGGACCAGGAGCACAATGTCTGGGCGCCGATGTGGACCACCGACGAAATTGCCAAATATGAGCCGGCGACCGGTAAATGGACGATGTTCGATCTGCCGACGCGCGGCACCGAAATCCGCATCGTCTCGCTTCTGGAAAAGCCGGGCGTGAAGGAGCTCGTTTTCGCCTACGCGCGGTCGAGCAAAGTCGCGGCCATGACGTTCCGCAGCGACGCCGATATCGCAACGGCGAAACAGGCCGCGGCGCGGCAATAGTTGTTCCCTCGCCCAGCGGGGAGAAAAAGAAGAGAGCGGGAGAAAAAGCCATGACGCGAGGCGGAGTGTTGTTTGTTCTGCTCGTCCCGCTCACGGCATGGCCGCTCGGCGCAGCGGCGCAACAGGCCGGCGATCAACAACTCTTGGGCATGCGGCTGTTCAATCAATCGTGCCGCGTCTGCCATACCAAGCCGCAACTGACGAGCCCGCAATACGGGCCCGTCCTCTCCATGAACACGCTTGGCGGCAGGGCCGACATCATCCGCGAAGTCATATCGAACGGCACGCCGCGCATGCCGGGCTTCAAGTACACCTTGAAACCCGCCGAAATCGACGCCGTCGTCGCGTACATCAAGACCATTCCGGCGCCTGCGGCAGCGGCGCCGGCCGCCGGCAACGCCAACGCCTCCGGCGAAGCCGATTGATCCTTTCAGAACGCACGGAGAAACCCATGCGCACCGCAGGTGGTCTCGTTCTCTCATTCCTCTTCGCCGCCGCCACGGCATTGGCGATACCCGCATCCGCTGACTCGCTGCTCAGCGGCACCATTATAGGGCCCGACAGCAAACCGATGGCCGGCGTCACGGTCTCGGCGAAGCCGGAGGGCGGCACGATCACCACCACGGTGTTCACCGACGACGTCGGCCGCTATTTCTTCCCGGCGCTGCCATCCGGTAACTACCGGGTCTGGGCGCAGGCCATCAGCTATGAGACTGCGAAAGGCGCGGTCGATCTTTCGGCAACGGCAAGCAGGATTTTGCGCTCAAGCCGATGGGCGATCCGGAGCGCACGTTCAGGCAGCTTCCCGGCAACCTCGTGCTCGACGCGTTGCCCGACGGTACGCCCGAACAGGCGCGCATGAAGCGCATCGTGCGCACGGTCTGCACCGGCTGCCATACGCCGAGCTTCCCGCTGCAGCACCGCTTCGACGAAGCCGGTTGGAATGCCGTCGCTCGATTTGATGAAGAATGCCAACGTCTACGGTGTCGTTCGTCGGCGACGAGCGCAAGCCCTCCGGCATCATCGACTTTCATCAGCAGGAACTCGCCGCCTATCTGGCCAAGGCGCGCGGTCCCGGCGATACCGACATGAAGGTGAAGCTCGAGCCCCGGCCGTCGGGCGAAGCTGCGCGCGTCGTGTTCCGCGAATACGACGTGCCGCTCGATCCCGACGCCGGACTGCCGGCGGGTTTCGTACAGAACGACGGCAGCGATTGGTCGCTCGGCACGCCGTCCGATGATGATTCCCGGTTGGGGTATCCACGATTCGTGGCTCGACCTGACCGGCAATATCTGGTTCACCTGCAACATCCCGAACAAGCGGACGACGATCGGCCGGATCGACTCCAAGACCGGCGAGGTCAAGCTGTTCAAGGTCGCCCGCACAGAACGGGCTCGCCGCGCAGACGCACGGCATGACGCGCGATCCGAACGGCATCATCTGGTTCAACGTCAATAACGGGCCGCGGCGGCATCGGCCGGCTCGATCCGGCGACGCAGAAGATCGATGTCTACTTGCCGCCGAGCGGCATGACGCAGACCGGCGGCGCCACGACTGTCGACTATGATGGCAAGGGCAAGATCTGGTCGTCGGCGCCGGACGGCGCCTTGCGGTTTGATCCCGCCGGGGAGAAATTCACCGAGTTCAAATCGATGACCTACAAGACCGTGAATGGCACCGGCATTACCTACGGCACCGCCGCTGACCGCGACGGCAACGGCTATTGGGCGGAAATGATTCTCGACACCATCGGCGTCGGCGACGGCGCAAGCGGCAAAGTATCGGAGATCAAGCTGGCGCCGGTGAAAGCACAAGAGGATTTGCTGACGTCGGATGAAAAGGCGTTCTATCAGACCTACGCGCAGCCGGACTTCAATTCGCCGCTGCCCTGGGCCGAAGGCCCGCGCCGCATGGGCACTGACAAGAACGCCGACATTCTCTGGATCGGCGATTCATGGGGCGCCAATCTGGCGCGCATCGACACGCATACGCACCAGATCACCTACGTTCCGCTCCCGGGCGAACAGCAGCCCTATCACGTCGCCGTCGACAAGAACCACGGTGCCTGGACCAATCTCTGGGGCGCCGATCGCGTCATCCGCTACGATCCGAAGAGCGGCACGTGGACGGCGTTCGATTTGCCGACGCGCGGCGCCGAGCCGCGTTACGTCTCGCTTCTGGAACGCGACGGCCAGGACACCCAAGTCGTGCTGCCGTATTTCCGCGCGCGAAAAGTCGCGGTGATGACGTTACGCAGCGACGCTGAGATCGCCGCGTTGAAGGATCAAGCGGGACGCTGACGCAGGGAACGGCCCATCAGCAAAGATCGGGGCGGCTGGTCCTCCGAGCGCGAATTAACGCGCGCGAATGGCTCGTGGGGGCACGCTTTTCCGCTACCCACGGCACTCTTTCGTTCGCACGCCCGGTTGCAAAATTACACACCAATGATGGAAATAACGCCTCCTTAAAAGCAAAGTTTGCACCGACAGATCAGACTAATTATTGAGGTGTGTAGTTCGAATCGCCGCTGCGATTTGGGGGCTCGATGCAACGCCACCAAAAATTCCTGATTTTCACATTGCTCGCTGTTGTCTTAGGTCGGCGCGGGCTCAGTCTGCCGAGCCTCTGCAACTCGGCCCTAATACAAGCGCTCCCGAAAAAGGCGTCAAAGTCCCGAGCCACTGGAAAATCATCGCCAATGGGCCGGAGGCGCTGACGGAAGAGAAATCGCACACCGTGATGACGTTGCCGAAAACCATGCCTGTGATCGACGGCAAGACCGTCACAACGGGTCTCATCCTAAGATGCAGCAGAACCGCCACCGGATCGGCACTTCGGCAGCTTGTATTCATCTTTACGTCATTGACCGGCGTGGGGCATTTCAAGAATTTCTCCGCGCGATACCGCTTCGATGAAGGACCGGTGCGCAACGTCGATCTTTCAAGGGAGATCGGCAAGAACCACGCCCGTGCGATCGTATTGCCAAACCCGAACGCAGAGACAGCGCCGTTGTTAGCCAAGCTGTTGCACGATCTTCCGCCGGACCCCGGCGTTGAGATGGCCGGCGCCACGCGGCTGCGCATCGAATTCAATTTCCGATCCGCAGGCATCGCGTTTCTCGACTTCGACGTCTCCGGTTCCACGCAGGCGATGCGGGCCGTCGGGTGTCAGTGACTGCACGCCGCTGCTAAAACTTGATCATGTCGAGCTTGGTCAGGGTCACCTGATTGCTGATGCGCGCGGCGTTGGCGAGATGCCACGCGGTATAAAGCTCGGGAAACAGATCGTCCGCCGACATCGCATCGACCGGGACGATGACCTTAAACCCGCGTAACGCCGCTTCGCCGCCGGTATGCAGCACGGACGTCTGCGCTTGCGTACCCATCGCGACGACGGTCTTGATGCCTTTGGCCTTAAGCGTCGCTTCCAGATCGCTGTTAATGAACTTGTCGGGTCCAAGTGGCGGCAGCACCTCCTCGCCGACTGCGGGAGCAAGCTCCTTGAGCACGTCGGACGGCTTTGAGTTTGGCACCGCGACCGAGTAAATGACGAGCGCGCCGCTGTCGCGTGCCTCGTTGACGAACTTCTTCACCGCTGGGACGGAATCGGCGCAGCGCTTGCGCCGCTCCGGCGTGCAGGTCTGCACAGTAAAATCCATCACCAGCAGCGCGGTCTCCTTCGGCACCAAAGTCACCGGCTTGAGCTCCGGCGGCGGCGGCAGCTTCGCCTTGTTCCAGTCGTCGATAATCGTCTCGCCGCGCGCCGACAGGATCGCGGCGCCAGCCAGAGCGATCGCGCCAACCAGACTTGAAATCTTCAAACGCGGCATGCCGTCCTCCCAGTGATGCTTTGCCGCCACTGTACGTCGCGGGCGCGTACCGGAAAAGGCAAACTCACTGTACGCCGTGCGACCGGGACCTATTGCGTTCGCTTCGCCGCGTCGGTGACAATCGTGTAGGCTTCATTGAGCGCCGGCTTCACCTTCGATATGTCAGCTCCGACGCTCGAAAAGGTCTTCATCATGTCGGCCTGCTCGTCAGGCGGCAGGCTGATGAGTTCGCCGCCGCCATCGAGCCAACCCTTGCGCGCCTTGCCGACGATATCGCTAGCCACTGGAGCGATGGCCACCTGCTCCTTGGCAGCGTCGCTATCGACGATTTTCTGCAGGTCCGCTGGCAATGAATCGTACCAGGTCTTGCTGATTTCAGCGATCGCATAGACGGCGGGCTGGCCGGTCTCGGTCACGTATTTCGCCGCATCCTGAAAGTGCATGGGCGTCCAGACGACGATGCCGCCCACGGCGCCATCGATGGCGCCCTGTTGTATCGCCGGTATGACGTCACCTAGGGTCATGGCTATCGCCGTGGCACCGAGCCGCTCTATCGACTGAGTCTGAAACGGCGAGGCGAGAACGCGAATCTTCTTTCCTTTGAAGTCTGTCAGGTGGCGGATCGGCGCTTTCGCGATCACGGAGGACGGCGCGTTCATAAAGAGTGCAACACCATGCACGCCCTTTGCCGCGCCGAGGCCCAGCATCACCTTGAGCACGGCCGGATCGGCGGCAAGGCGTTGGCCTTGCTCCATGGAATTGACGAGGCCGGGCGCCGCCATCACCTCGAAACGTTCGTCGACGCCGACAAAGAACTCGGGCGGAATGACCGCGCACTGGATCGCGCCGAACTGCGTGCCTTCGATCTGCCTCGGGATCGATCCCAACTGGCTTGCCGGAAAAATCTCCGGCTTAATGCGGCCGCCCGAATCCCGCTCGATCGCCGCGGCGTAGTTCTTGGCGAACATGTAGCTCGGATCGTTCAGCGTCGGCAGCGTGATCTTCATGGCGTAAGTCTTGTCTTGCGCCAGAGCGCCCCCCAGCGTCAGCAACAGAACGATCGCGCCGGCTGCCAATGCCGTTCCGCTCGCTGCCGCGGTCCGCAGGACTTTGCCGCCTGTGTCATCGGCCATCATGGCGTTCCCTCCCCTATGTGCTGTCGGGGCTTTGCGCCCTCGGCAGAGTAGCTCGCCCAAGACTATACCAAACGCCGAAGCGAACCTATGAGCGACCGCTATGCGTCCCAATGTCTCTTTCTGGCTCAGCTGCCGCGTTCGGTGATGGTTGTTCAGACCCTCTTCGCGCCCCTTCAACCGCCGCGACGAAGCCGCTACGCTTACTGCAAACACCGGCACCAAGCCGATGCACAACAGGGATTGAGGGAGGATTCATGCGCAAGCTCGCGATGTCCGTTGCGCTGTGTGCGGTGGTGTTCACTGCCGTAGCGCAAGCACAACAGTCAAGCGACAAGCCGGTGACACGGCTCGATCCGGCGCTCGAAGCGCTCATCTCGCCCGATGCCAAGCTCGAACTGGTCAAGGGCGGCTTCGGTTTTACCGAAGGTGCGCTATGGGTACCGCAGGGCAAGCGCGGGTACTTGCTGTTCAGCGATATCCCCGCCAACGTCATCTACAAATGGAATCCGGCCGACGACAAAGTCTCGATCTATCTCGATCACAGCGGCTATACCGGCCAGGATATCTGGCGGGTCGGCTTCATGCAGACCAACGGCAAGGACAAGAGCGACCCGAAATTCGAAGAATTTCCGATGATCGGCTCGAACGGACTTGCGCTCGACCACGAAGGCCGGCTGGTCATCGCCACCTGGGCCGGTCGCTCCATCGACCGCATCGAAAAAAATGGCACGCGCACCGTGCTCGCCGACCGCTATGACGGCAAGCGGTTCGGTGGCACCAACGACCTCGTGGTCGCCAAGGACGACTCGATCTATTTCACCGACGGCTACGGCGGGCTCCGCCACACCGTCGACGATCTGCGCAAGGAACTCGATTTCAACGGCGTCTACAGGGTCAAGGACGGCAAAGTCTCGCTGGTCATCAAGGACATTCCCAACACCAACGGGCTCGCCTTTTCGCCGGACCAGAAAATCCTCTACGCCAACGGCAGCCGCGACCGCTACGTCAGACGCTACGATGTCTTGCCCGACGGCAACCTGACCAACAGCCAGATGCTGATCGACATGAACAGCGACCCCGCGCGCGGCATCACCGATGGGCTTCGCGTCAACTCCAAGGGCAACCTGTGGGAGACCGGCCCCGGCGGCGTGTGGATCATCACACCCGAAGGCAAGCACATCGGCACGATCGCGCTGCCGGAGCTTGGAGCCAACGTCGAATTCGGCGATGTCGATCACAAGACGCTCTACATCGCGGCGCGCACCAGCATTTATAAGATCCGGGTCAACGTACCCGGACTTCAGTAACACGCGGGAGGACCTCGTCATGGCAGGCGATGACGCTTCGCATTCGCTGGACCGCAAAATCTTCCTCGGCGCCAGTACCGCGGCGATGATGGGCTTGCCTTCGATCGGCTTGGCCCAACAGGCCGGGGCTGCGCCGCCGCCGGCCGCGGGCGGCAAAGAGGAGAGACCGGTGAGCGACAGCCTTGCCGACTATGTCGTCGGCTTCGATCTCAAGAATGCTCCGCCGCTCGCGATCGAGCGCGCCCGCATCGCCTTCGTCGACACCGTTGGCGTGATGCTCGCGGGCAGCCAATTGCCGCCGGCCGGTATCGTGTGCGACGTCGTCAAGCTTACTGGGAGTGTACCGGCCGCGACGATCGTCGGCCGCGACCTGCGCGCTGCACCCCAGCTTGCGGCGCTGGCCAACGGCATCGCCGGTCACTCGATGGACTTCGATCTCACTTATTTTTCCGGCCAGTCGATCGCGGCCGTGATCCCCGCGCTCCTTCCTGTTGCGGAGACAACTGGCGCGACGTCGGCCGAGCTTCTCGCCGCTTTCATCATTGCCGCCGAGATTGCCGGGAGGATCAATCGGGCGGCCCCGACCGTCTCGCGGGTCGGCGGCTGGCACGCGACCGGCACGATCGGCGTCATCGCGGCAGCCGCAGGTTCGGCGCGGCTGATGAAAATCGACGCGAAGAAAATCCCCGACATCATCGGTATGACAGCATCGATGGCGAGCGGCGTCTCCGTCAATTTCGGCACCATGACCAAGCCGCTGCATTCCGGTCATGCCGCGCACGACGGCATTCTCGCCGCCATGATGGGTGCGCGCGGTTTCACATCGAGCCCTGTGGCGCTCGAAGGCAAGGACGGCTATTTCGCATGCTTCGCTCGCGGGCTGCCGTGGTCACTCGATCCGTTTGCCGACCTCGGCAGGAGCTACGACCTCGTCGACTACGGCTACAAGCTCAAACCCTATCCGAGCGGCGGGCTCGGCCACACCGCAATCGATGCGGCTCTCGAACTGCGCGATACGGTCAAGCTCGACGACATCGCTCATGTCGACGTCGCGATCACCAAATACGCGGCGCGCCGGTACACCGACAAGTATCCGCATTCGGCCGAGAACGCGAAGTTCAGCGGACCCTACCTCGCCGCTTACACGTTCGTGCACGGCGCGCCGATGCTCGATGCTTTCACCGAGGCGGCGCTGGAAGACCCGGCCGTACGCGCCTTCGCACAGAAGGTGTCGCTCACGACCTACGAGGAGTATGCCGATCTGCTCGAAGAATCGCCCGCAAGGGTGACGGTGACGCTCAAGGACGGGCGCAAGCTCGAACGCGCCAAATACTATCCGAGTGGATCGGTGCAGGTGCCGATGACCGAGGCGCAGATCAGGGCGAAGTTCGACATTTGCGCCGCGCAGGCCGTCGACAAGGCGACGGCGGACAAGATGTACGCGAAGCTGCGCACGCTCGGCGATCAACCTTCGCTCGACGATTTCTGGCCGCTGCTGCGGAAAGCTTGAGACGCCTTACTTCGCCTCACGTGGCGGCTCGCGCACCGTCGGCGCCGACAGCACGGTCGCGCGCAGCGGCCGCTCTTCCATTAGGATCAGCGTCACGATGCCGATGATCAGACACACCACGGCCACGGCGAAAATATAGCTGAAGGTATGAGCAAGTTCGCCCGCGCCGGCGTTATCCGCGACCGTGACCACCTCGACCGATGTCGCACCACGCTGCGGCGCTGTGCCAAGCTGCAGCAGCATGATCGCGCCCATCACCGCGACGACGAAGGCGCTCGCCAGCGCGCGAAAGAAATTCATCGTCCCCATGGCGATGCCGATCTGCTGATGCGGGATCGCGTTCTGAATTGACACGGTGACGACCGGATAGGAGGCGCCGGTGCCAAGTCCGACCAGTCCGGTGATCACGGAAACGACCCACACCGGCATCAGCGGATGGATCACAAGGGACAAGACCGCGACGGCGGCGATCGAAAGCATG
The DNA here is from genome assembly GCA_963732015.1 of uncultured Alphaproteobacteria bacterium. Lineage (GTDB taxonomy): Bacteria > Pseudomonadota > Alphaproteobacteria > Rhizobiales > Xanthobacteraceae > BOG-931. The sequence goes on from CAVSXY010000001.1 coordinate 142,881, forward strand.
ACGATCGCCACCCACTTGTATTGGTTCATGTACAGCATGGCGCGGCCCGACAGGAACGAGCCGGGCGTCGTCATCATCACGATGGGAATAAGCGCCAGACCGAAATCGCTCGCCGAAAGCCCGTGCACCAGCTCGTAATAAAGCGGCACGTAGATCGTCAGTCCGATCGAGACGCCCTGCGTGCAGGCGGTGGTGACGCAGCCGACGCGCATGATCGGATTGTTGAGCACCGCGAGCGGCAGAAACGGCTCCGGCACGCGCATCACCCACCAGATGAAGACGGCAGCCAGGACGACCGCGGCGATCACCAGAAACAGAATCTGCTGCGACAGCCACGGATAGCGCGTGCCGCCCCAGGTCAGCGCAAGGAGAAGCGCGATCGCCGAGATCATCATCAATCCTGCGCCGGTGAGATCGATGGTGTGGCCGCGCTCGTGAATCGGCAGAAGCTTGAGCTGACGCTGCGACAGCATCGCCGCTGCGATGCAAAGCGGAATATTGAGCCAGAAGATCACCGACCAGTGCAGGTGCTCGGCGATGACGCCCCCGAGCACGGGACCGGCGGCGCCGGCGATGATCCAGACCGAACCCGTGTAAGCCTGATAGGCGCCACGCTCGCGTGGCGGTACCGCGTCAGCGATGATCGACTGTGACAACGGCACGATGCCGCCGCCGCCGATACCTTGCAGCCCGCGGCCGATGATCAGCATCAGCATGCTGGGCGCGGCCGCAGCCGCCGCCGATCCGGCCATGAACACGCCGAGCGCGACCAGCATCATGCCGCGCCGGCCATAGATGTCGCTGAGCTTGCCGTAGAGCGGCGCGACCACGGTCGAGGTCAGAAGGTAAGCGATCACCACCCAGGACAGATTTTCGAAATCGTCGAACGCACGGCCGATGGTTGGCAGCGCGGTCGCCACGATGGTCTGATTGAGCGCGCCGAGAAACATCGCGAGCGCGAGCCCGCTGATGATGGTCAGCACTTCCCGTTTGCTGAGCTTCCGCTCGGGCCCAGCCATAAAGGCTTGCGCTGCGGTCGCGGCGCCGTCGCCCCCGCGGGACGCAAGCTCGGCAGCCTCAGTCACTGGCTTTTCTGAAACCGACACAGTGGGCGCCCGACAAATCGACTTTAGCTTTGCGCCCCACCGGCCTGAGCGCAAGACGGATCGAGCGTGGCTGCCATGCCGACCCGGATGAGACTTCTATTCGAGCGCGGCCTCGGCGGCCCGCGCCGGTCCGTGCAAAGGCCGCTCCTCGACCGCCAGCACGCAGACCAGCGAGATGCCGAGGCAAACGGCGGCGCCGATGAAGACCCACCGGAAGGCTGGCGCCAATTCGCCATGCAGCGCGGCGAGTTTTTCGGGCGTTACGACGCCGGTGGCCTCGCTCACGCCGGCGAGCAGAAGGGCGCCGAAGGCTGCGACAACAATCGCTCCGCCGAGCGTGCGAAAGAAATTCAATGTCCCGGTCGCGGTGCCGAGTTGGTGAGGCTTCACGGCGTTCTGCATGACAATGGTGCTGACCGGATACATCGGTCCCATCCCGAGACCGAGCACCAAGAGCAACAGCACGACTTCGGTCAGGCTAAGCCCCGCCGGATCGACGGCCAGGTAGGCCAGCGCCGAAATAGCAATGACGATGCCCACGATCGGCACGCGCATGTAATGCTTCACACGCACGACGATCCGGGTCGACAGCATCGAGCCGATGGTGGCGCCCCCCATGAAGGCAATCAGCGCAAGACCGGACAGACTTGCCGAAACGCCGAGCACGGTTTGGCAGAACAGCGGCATATAGATGGTCACGCCGATCACGGCGCCGATACTGAAGAAGGCGGCGCAGGTGATCGCACTGGTCACACGGCCGCGCAGGATCGTCAGCGGAATGAACGGCTCCTCGGCGGTCAGCAGCCGGGCGGCGAACAGCGCCCACAACGCGGCGGAAGACACGAGCAGCGCGAGGATCTGCCAGGAGACCCAGCGATAGTGCGTGCCGCCCCACGCCATGGCGAGCATCAGCGTGAGCGCCGCCGCCATCATCAGCGCGCCGCCTGCGACGTCGAGCTTGTGCGGGCGGTCGTGCCGCGGCAACCGGCGCAACGCACGCTCCGTCATGACCAGCGCCACGGCGCCGAGCGGCACGTTGATCCAGAAGATCAGCGACCAATGCAGATGATCGGTGAGCAATCCGCCAAGCACCGGACCCAAAATGCTTGCGGTCATGAACATGATGGACATGCGGCCCTGCACCATGGGCCGCTCGCGCGGCGACAATAGATCAGCGACGATAGTCTGCGCGATCGGCAGGATGCCGCCACCGCCGACGCCTTGCAGCCCGCGCGCGGCGATCAGCACCCATATGCTGGGCGCCAGCGCACAGGCGATCGAGCCGGCGACGAATATTCCGGTGGCCCACAGCAGAACCGCGCGCCGCCCGTAGATGTCGGACAGCTTGCCGAACAACGGCGTCATCGCCGTCGCGCACAACAGGTAAGCCGTGACCACCCAGGAGAGATTGTCGATGTCGGCAAGACTGCGCCCGATCGCCGGCAGCGCCGGAGCGACGATGGTCTGTTCCAGCGCGCTGAGGAACATCGCCAGCATGATGCCGGCAATGATGGTGCGGATCGTCGCGTGATCGAGCGGAGCGGCTGGCTTCTCGGCAGCAGGAGCCGGCCGCCGGCCCTCGCCCGCCCCATCGAGCGGCCGGACCCGCACGCCGACGCGGCCCGGGATAAGATCGGACACGAGTTTGGGGGCGAGTTCGCCCGGAACGTCGCGCGGCCTGTCGCGGGAGAGAATCCATGCGGAGCGATCTGCGTACTCAGGGACGGCAGGTCCAACGGGAACCGGCCTATCTCCAATCAGTTTATGCGGAATCGGGCGCGCACCAATGGCCCGCGCCGCCCCCGATGGCAACTATTCTATTTCGCAGAGCAGGGTGCCGCCCGACGAAGGGCCCTGCGGAGTCGCGCCGTCACGCCTTGCCGGCGGTGTCGCGATGGATTGGGTCCAGCCAAAGGACCGTTTCGGGCTTTTCCACCGGTTCGATGTCGAGATTGATCGCGACGGCCTGTCCGTCGCTCCGCACCAGCACGCACTCGAGCACCTGGTCAGGACTGGCATTGATCTCCTGGTGCGGCACGTAGGGCGGAACAAAGATGAAATCGCCCGGATTGGCCTCCGCGGTAAACTGCAACCGCTCGCCCCAGCGCATGCGCGCCTTGCCGCGCACCACGTAGATGATGCTCTCGAGGTGGCCGTGATGATGCGCGCCGGTTTTCGCGTCCGGTTTGATCGTCACCGTCCCGGCCCACAGCTTCTGCGCTCCGGCGCGCGCGAAGTTGATGGCGGCCTTGCGGTCCATACCGGGCGTCGACGGCACGTTGGAATCGAGCTGGTCGCCGGGAATGACGCGCACGCCGTCGTGCTTCCAGCGCTCGGTTTCATCGTGGGAATAAATCGCGTGATCGCGAACATCGGTCATGATTTTGATCCCGGCTATGAAGACCGTCGCATGTCATGCATGTCGACTGCCGCCGCGGATCAATATAGGCGCGCGCACTGCCGCGCGCAAAAAGGCTCGGCGGCGCAATCCTGCCGAACGATAGTCTTACTGCGTTTCCTTCCAGCCGTCGGCCTGCGCCACAATCGCGGCGCGGTCGAAATCGTTGCAGGCCGCAAGAAATTGCGCCGTGTAGGCCGCGGTCGCGGCCTCCGTGCCCTTCAGCGTGCCGAGCGACGTAAAGGCACTGTGCGTATTTTCCCAATTGGCGGTGAGGAAATCGCCGACCCGGGCGCCCTCGGGCTGGCCCTGCAGCGCCATTTCGAGGAAGCGATCCATGATGTGCACGCCGTTCTTGAGCGCGGTGGCGTCGTCCAGGTCCGCGGGTTTCGTGGTCGGAAACTCCTCCCAGAAGATGCGGATGGCGGCGGCCGTATTGGTCGATCGTAAAGACCAGGCCTTTGGTCATGGCGCGGCAGTAGCCCGCAACTTCCTTCGGGTTCGACGTTGGCGAACGACTGCCGACGTCGCGAGCGTCGTCCCGGCGATGCCGATCCTCGAAGCGGAATGTTGACGATGCGCAGCGTCAGTCCCGGTGTTCTCGGCGGCGCCGAGCATCGCATCCCACATCACCAGCGCGTCGATCTTGCCGCTGCGCAGCGCCGCGATCGCCGAAGGGCCGGCGCCGGTCGCGATAGCGGTGTACTGATCGGGCGTGATGCCGATTTCGTTCAGGTTCTGCTTCAAGGCCAGTCCGCCGCCGGCGCCGAACGAGGGCGCACCGATGGTCTTGCCTTTGAGGTCTTCGAGCTTCTGGATCGGCGAGTCCTGCAGCACGACCAGGAAGGTGCCGGGATTGCGCTTGAGGTTGAAGAACGGAGACCAGGTCGCCGCCCTGCTCGCGCACCGACATGATCGCGTCGGCCGCCGTGGTGCCGACTTGGGCGTTGTTGGACTGCAGCACTTGCGCCGAGATCATGCCGTTCTGGGAGTTTTGGATGTCGACATCGAGCCCTTCCGCCGCGAAGTAGCCGAGGCTGCTTGGGCACCGCATAGAGGAACACCTCTTCGCCGACGCCCATGATCGGGTGCATCTGCACCAGCGTCATTTTCTTGAGCGATTGTGCGGCGACGGCTGTGACCGGCAGCGACATGCCGGCCGCGAGCGTCAGCGCGAGTGCGGCACGACGAAAGTCGGGTGAGCATGGCATGGCCTCCGCGGTTCATGGTTGAATCGTCGGTCATGGTTCGCGCCGATGCGTTGACCGCTGCGCCCAGAAGCAATAACGGCGCTCGACGAGATGCCACGGCGTAGTTCATCAGAAAGCCGATCACGGCCAGCAGCAGGATGACCGCAAACAGCGGCGCGATCTCCATCGCCTGGTCGTATTGCATCAGCAGCATGCCGAGGCCGGCGCTGGCGCCGACGAATTCGCCGACCACGGCGCCGAGGATCGACAGCACCGAAGCCACGCCGAGTCCGGCGAACAGAAACGGCAGGCAGCTCGGGATGATGATCTTCGTGAGCAGGTGCCATTCGCTGGCGTTGCAGGAGCGCGCCAGCTCGATCCGCTCCGGCTCGACCGCCTGGTAGCCCGCCATCATGTTCACCAGCACCGGGAAGAACGTGATGATGGCGGTGATGAACACCTTGCCTTCGAGGCCGAAGCCGAACCACACCACCATCAGCGGCGCGAGCGCGACTTTGGGCAGCGATTGAAAGCCGACGATGTAGGGGTACCAGCTCTTGCCGAGGAGCGGCCAATGCGACAGCAGCGAGGCCGAGCAGACGCGCCGAGCGCCGAGCCGATGGCAAAGCCGAGCAGCGCTTCCCAGACCGTGATGCCGGCGTGGTACCAGTAGCCCGCCTTGTCCCAGGGCGCGCGGCTCAGTCCGCGCGATCAGGGCGTGCAGCACCTGTTCCGGCGGCGGCACGACATAGGCGGGCGCGCCGAGCATGTCGGCTGGCGAGCCACCAGGCAGCGAGCAACGCCACGAGGATCGCAGGCGAAATCGTGAATTGCGGATAGCGCCGCACACACGCCCGGCGATCGACGACTTGCGCCGCGGCTCGCGCGGCATCGCGGCGTGGTCCGTCTCGACGGCCTGCACCGCCATCAGAACATTCCTCCTTGCGCATCGAGCAGCGAGCGCAGCTGCGCGGCGTAGCGGCCGAAGCGGTCGGTGTTGATGACCGAAAGATCGCGCGGCCGTGGCAGATCGATGGAGATGACGTCGGCGATGCGTGCCCGGCCGGGCCGTCATTGCGATCACCCGGTCGGACAGGAAGATCGCCTCGGCGATCGAGTGGGTGATGAAGATCACCGTCTTGCGGCTGCTGGCTCCAGATCCGCAGCAGTTCGAGATTCATCTGCTCGCGCGTCATGGCGTCGAGCGCGCCGAACGGCTCGTCCATCAGCAGGAGCCGCGGGTCCTGCACGAGCGCGCGCACGATCGCGGCGCGCTGCTGCATGCCGCCGGAAAGCTCGAACGGATAGCGCTGCGCGAATTCGCGCAAGCCGACCATCGCGAGAAGATCGAGCGCGCTCTGCCGGTAGCTCGCGATCGCGCAAGCTTGCGGAACTCGATCGGCAGCAGCACGTTTTCGAGCACGGTGCGCCACGGCAGCAGCACCGGCGACTGAAAGACCACGGCGGCTTCGTGGCTGGGCCCGCGCAGCGGCTTGCCGTTCAGTTCGACCGATCCGGCGGTGTAGGGCAGCAGACCCGGCCAACACCTTGAGCAGCGTCGACTTCCCGCATCCGCTCTGGCCGACGACCGAAACGAATTCGCCGTCATAAATCTCGAAGTCGAGGCTCTTGAGCGCTGTGACCTCGCCGCCCGAGCCGGTGGCATAGGTCTTTGACAGGCCGCGCGCCGGAGATCAGCGCCGGCGCGCGGTCGGCGCTGGTGACGGAGCGAAGCGCGGCGGCGCGCATGTGCTTCATCGAACCTAAAATCCGGCTCTTGTCCAGTTCATAAGAATGCAAGGCGTGTGCCAGCATAGCCGCACAGGGCTGCGGCGAGTTGCACAGCTCGTTCAAAGGCTTGGAGAAAAGATTTCGCGCAAATTAAGGCGCGCCGCAACACGAAGGGCCGCAGCATAAAGCACCGCAGTCAGCAGCCGTCTATTCGATCACCTCGTCGGCAATCGCCAGCACGCCCGGCGGAATTGCGATCCCGAGCGCTTTCGCGGTCTTGAGATTGATCACGAGTTCGAATTTTGTCGGCTGCACGACCGGCAGATCGGCCGGTTTCGCGCCATCGAGAATTCGCCCGGCGTAGATTCCAACTTGCCTATAGGTATCTGCGAGACTGGTGCCGTAGCTCATCAAGCCGCCCGCGGCGGCGAACTCGCGCCGAACGTACAAGGCCGGAACCGCGTGCTGCGCGGCGAGTGCAACGATCCGTTCGCGCTGGTGGTATAGAAATGGATCGGGGCCAACAAGCAGCGCGCCTGCGTGCTGCTCGACGAGCCTCGCAAATGCCGCGTCAAAATCCCCTTCGCTGCCGGCTGTCAGGACCAAGAGATTGCGGCCGAGATCACTCGCAGCGATCCGCGCCTTTCCGGGGATGGTCCCGGTCCTCGGATTGTTGGAATTGACAAGCATAGCGATGATCTGAGCTTCCGGAACGATCTGATGGAGCAGCCCCAGCTGCTTCGTCACCAGTTCCTCGACCATCTGGTTGACGCCGGTCATATTGCCGCCCGGCCGGTTGAGGCTGGTCACCATGCCGAGTTCCACCGGACTGCGTCCGGAGTCGAAGACGATCGGGATTGTCGTCGTCGCCGCTTGCGCGGCGCGCGCCGAAGGCTCACCGCCGGTGGCCACAATGACGGAAACCTGGCGGCGGACGAGCTCCGCCGCCAAAGCCGGCAACCGATCATAGTTACCTTCCGCCCAGCGATATTCGACTGCGACGCGTTCACCCTCGACGTAGCCCACCTCTTTCAAGCCTTGCCGAAACGCTTCCACGAGGTGTGCATTTGTCGCTGGCGACCCGCTGTCGAGGAAGCCGATGACCGGCGCGGGCTGCTGTGCGCGGAGCACGCGCGGCCAGGCGGTTGCCGCGGCAGCGCCGAACAACGCGATGAAGTCGCGACGCCTCATTGAACGACGCTCCAAGGATCGCCAAGAACGGGCGTGACGTTCTGAGCCCGCGTCACTTCGTGGCCATTCGGTTCGAATAATCGATCAAAAAATTCTTGATCTCCGGCCGCACCGTGCCGAGGTCGGTCAAGACCTGCTGGCCTTCGCTCCCCGAGACCAAAGTAGGCTGGGTATGCAACACCTTGGTGTAGTCGGCGAGGAATTGCGGATCCTGCCACATCTCGTTGAACGCGGATCGCATCGTCGCGACCACGTCGGCGGGCGACTTCGGCGGCATCAGAATGACGCGAAACATAGCGAGCTGCGGATCGCTGGTCGCGCGCAGAACTTCGTAGCGAATGTCGCCGGCCGGCGACTTGCCGCCCATGACGCTCGCATAAAACTCCTCGAACGTCGGGATCTCAGGAACCGCCGGGCTGCGCGGATAGCTGCCGTCCTTGGCGCGCGGCGACAATTGCCACAGCGGAATGACGAGATTCCCCATCGTCGGCTCGACAGAGCCGGTCCATCCCGAAAGCGACGTGTCGGCCATCTGCCCGACGTTCTGCAGGATCGCGGTCTCGACCTCCTTGAGCCCCAGGTAGGCGGGAACGGCCTGATAATGCAGTCCCAACAAATCGAGCCCGAGGGTGAGCCCAACGGTGTTGATGCTCTGCACGTTGAGCGAAAGCGTCTTGAAGTCCTTCGCCTTCATCACGTCGGCGCCGACGTTCATGCCCGGCGGCGTGTCCCTTCGCATATACACGACCAGCGGCGCGGCGACACCGCCGATCTGCGCAAAATCCGAAAACCGCGTGCGGATGCCCGGATTGTCCAAAATCTCGCCGATGGTCTCGACAGTGAAAAAGCCGATGGTCTCGCCGTTCGGCGTAGCGTCGCCGAGCTGGTTGGAGCCAAGAAGCCCCGACCCGCCGCCAACGTTCTTGACGACCACGGTCGGATGGCCGGGAACGTGATCGGGCAGATGCTGCGCCACCACGCGGCCCTCGATATCGGTCGGCCCGCCGGGCGGATAGTTGATGATCAACATGATTGTCTTGCCCTTGTAGTATTGCGCGCTCGCGCTCTGCGGCGAGACTGCGGCGAGTGCGATCAGGCCGGCCAGTGTCATCGATATGCGTGTCATGAGCGGTGACCCTCCAAGAGCAGTGACGTTTCCAACGCCTTAGTGCGTTGCTCCTGGCACAAGACGGAACGAAGCAATCTGCGGCGCGGTCTTGAAGTAGGCCGCTTGCAGCTCCGCTGAATCCTTGAACGGCACCTGCTTGAGCCGGCGGAAGATCAAGTTCGTGGTCAGCTCGGGCTGTTCGAACGGATACGGATCGACCACGATCGTGTTTGCTTGACGCGGCGTCAGCGTGATGTCGACGCCCTTCCCGCCCGCATATTTGGCCGGCACCGGCGCAATCGTCTCGGGTTTGAGCGTCTCGGTGCTGCAAATATAGAGCGAGAGCAAATCCCAGACTTGCAGGAGGTTGTAGTTGATCGCGACCTCGGCGGCATCGAGCTTTTCGGCGGCGGATTTTTGCTTGCCCTCGCTGCGCGCGATCAGTGCCTGGATGTCCGACGGCAGCGCGCCGCGCTGGTTCGCCGGAGGGCTCGTGATGACGCCGTAGCGCCCCTGGTAAAGTCCAGTGCGGTGCTTGGCGATCATCAAGCCCGCATAAGGATCAATGCCGCTCATCCAGTCGCCGGCCCATTCGAAGGCCTCAAGCTGGGCCTTGTCGTTCGGCACCTGGCGGTAATTCGGAGTTTTTCCTGTCGCGGGGTCCAGCTGCGGTTCGGTTTCGTAACGAATCCAGCCGCGGTCATGAAACATGGCAGCCCTGATCATCGGCACATAGGGCCGCGGCTTTTCGAACGTGTCATTGCCCCAATGGGCGGCGAACAGCCCGGAGAGCTGGGCATGGTCGTTCTGGGTGATCATGACAATGGAGCCGTCGGACTCGTAACGGACGATCATGGCTGTTTCTCATTTTGCGGCCTGCGGCCGAGATTTATTGCGGGTGGAGAACCGAAAGGAGCACGCGATCATAGCGTCGCCGATTGCAAGATCGAGAGCGATCGAGCTTGCGAGCACGCGATCGATTGTTCGCCGGAGGTGCAATGATGGCGCAGGCGCCAGGCTGCCCTTCACCGGGAAACGAGCATTCAGACGCGGCGGCGCGCCGCCTTCGGCAGCTTGAGCGGCCAGCTGACGATGTGGTCCTCGAGGTCCTCGTCGGGCACGTTGACCTCGCTGGCGCCGACGCGGCCGCGCACGGAGACGCCCGCGATATGGACCGTCTCGGGATCGCCGGAGACCAGGGGGTGCCACCAATAGAGGTCCTTGCCCTGGCCGAGCAGGACGTAGGCGCAGGACGGCGGTAGCCAAGTAATCGTTTTCAGTGTCTCCGGCGTCAGACGAACACAATCGTCGACCTTCTCCTGCCGGTGCTTGTAGTCACGGCAGCGGCAGGTATGGCTGTCCAGCAAGCGGCAGCCGACATCGGTATAGTAGGTGCGATCGGTCTCCACCTCCTCGAGCTTGTTGAGGCAGCATTTGCCGCAACCGTCACAGAGGCTTTCCCATTCCGAATCAGTCATTTGACTGAGGGACTTGCGACGCCAGAACGGGATTTCATCGTCCGATGAGCCGTTGCAGGATGCCATATTGTTCTCCAAGCCCCCTGCTAAGCGCCAAAGGCCTGCTTCATACGCCTGCGGGCCATTTGCCGCACAGGGCTGCCCACGCCCGGTTCCGCTTTTTGCCCAAATTACCCCCAATTTCCATTCACTTTGTGGCCGTTGTGTCATTGGCCGCCGACCCGCGGTCGGCTAAACATTTGTGCGTGTGCCCAAAACAGGGCCAGCAACCGCTGTAAATCGCGCGGGCCAAGCCCGCTCCCGGAGCGACTGAGTGTGACGGACATGTTCCCCGATCCGGGAGACCAGTGGAGGCAAAAGCTCAAGCGAGTGATGCTTGACCTGGACGCACGGATCGATTTCGACCGTGTTCCAGAGCGGGAAATGGGCCCGCGAACTCTACGAGCGCTTCACGGCCGTCATGGACCGTTTCCACGTCGCCGGTTGGCGGCGCTGGCTAGTGGTCGAGCCCTTGTCCGAGGCGGCAACAATCGGCACCGGCGGGCTCATTCTGCTCCTGATGCTCGCCATCCCAGCGTTCCGCGAAACCTCCGACGACGACTGGCTGAAGAAATCCGATCTCGCCGTCACCTTCCTCGACCGCTACGGCAACGAGATCGGCGTCCGCGGCATCAAGCACAACGACTCGGTGCCGCTCGACGAGATGCCCGACAGTCTCATCAAGGCGACATTGGCGACCGAAGACCGCCAATTCTACGAGCATTTCGGCATCGACTTTTACGGCACCTTCCGCGCGCTCATGACGAACGCCCGTGCCGGGGGTGTCGTGCAAGGCGGTTCGACCATCACCCAGCAGCTTGCGAAGAACTTGTTCCTGTCGAACGAGCGCACCATCGAGCGCAAGATCAACGAAGCGTTTCTCGCGCTGTGGCTGGAGACGCGGCTCTCCAAGAACGAGATCCTGAAGCTCTATCTCGACCGCGCCTATCTGGGCGGCGGGGCGTTCGGCGTCGACGCAGCCGCGCAATACTACTTCGGCAAGTCGGTGCGTGACGTGACGCTGCCCGAGGCCGCGATGCTGGCCGGCTTGTTCAAGGCGCCGTCGAAATTTTCGCCGCTCGCTAACCTGCCGGCGGCGCGCGCCCGCGCCAACGTCGTGCTCGACAACCTGGTCGACAACGGCTTCATGACCGAGGGTCAGGTCTACGGCGCCAGGCGCAATCCGGCCACGCCGATCGACCGCAGCGACGATGGCGCACCGAACTACTATCTCGACTGGGCTTTCGACGAGATGCGCAAGCTCGTCGATGCGTTCCCAAAGACCCTCACCGACCGCTTCTTTGTGGTGCGGACAGCGATCGATACCAATCTTCAGCACTTCGCCGACCATGCCGTGGAGAATATTCTACGCCAGTACGGCCGCGATTATGGCGCAAGCCAGACCGCCGTCGTGATCGCCGACGTCGATGGCGCGGTGCGCGCCATGGTCGGCGGGCGCGATTACGGCGCGAGCCAATTCAACCGCGCGACCGACGCATTGCGTCAGCCGGGCTCGTCGTTCAAACCCTATGTGTATGCGACGGCGCTGGCGAACGGCTTCACGCCGCAGTCGGTCGTCGTCGATTCTCCGGTCTGCATCGGCAACTGGTGTCCCCACAATTACTCCGGCGGCTATTCGGGTGCGGTCACGCTGATCCAGGCGATCACCAATTCGATCAACGTCATTCCGGTCAAACTGTCGATCGCGCTTGGCGACGGCAATCCGAAACTCGGACGCGCCAAGATCGTGCAGACCGCGCGCAATTTCGGCATCTGGACGCCGCTGCCCGATACACCGTCACTTCCGATCGGCGCCGATGAAGTCAATCCGCTCGAGCATGCCATCGCTTATGCGACGTTCCCGAATCTTGGACGCGCGGTCACGCCGCATGCCGCGCTTGAAGTGCGCAACGGCGCCGGCGAACTGGTCTGGCGCTTCGATCGCGACGGCAAGAAGCCGCAGCAGGTGATCAGCCCGCACGTGGCGCTCGAAATGATCCAGATGATGAATTCGGTGGTGCAGAACGGCACCGGAAAGCGCGCTGCCGTGGAGGGCATCCCAACCGCCGGCAAGACCGGCACGACGAACAACTGGCGCGACGCCTGGTTCGTCGGTTACACGGGAAATTTCGTCGGCGCGGTCTGGATGGGCAACGACGATTTCTCGCCGACCAAGCGGATGACCGGCGGTACGCTGCCGGCGATGCTCTGGCACGAGGTCATGACCTACGCACATCAAGGCGTCGAATTACGGCAGTTGCCCGGTCTCGCCGTGCCGCAGCATCCAGCAGTGGCCGCTGCCGATGCTTTGATGAAAGGCACCACCGTCGAGCCTCATCCCGCGCTTTTGACCCGCAAGGGGACCGAGGCGCTGGTCCACATCGAACGGCTCCTGGACGACGCCAACCACGCACTGGCGGCGCAGGCCCCGGTGGCGCCTACGGGGACGCTCGGCGCGCTTGAGGGCGGGACGGGCAACACGGTGAAGACTCCGGCGGCGACCGTGACGGCGGCCACGGATCAACAGCTCTCCGGGGCTCCACGCGGCGACTAAACGTGCGCCTGTTTTTCGGTTCATTCTTTGCGTTGCTGCTTGCGGCCGCCATCGGGCTTGGCGCAACGTGGCTGACGCTGACGCGCGGCGTCGCCTTCGGCGCCTTGACGATCGGAGCGTGGACGGCATGGCCGAAGAGCGGATCGGTCGGCATCGACCCTTACGCGCGTGCCAATGTGGTGCGCACGGGCGAATTGCCGACCGGGACCGGCGACGGTGTCGCTTTCTACGCGCGCACCGATGATGCCGGCGGCATTTTCGACGGCCGTTGCACGTTCACAGTCACCGGAGTGACGCCTCCGGCGCGGTACTGGACGCTGACCCTCTACGACCTGGAAGGGCGGCTGGTCGCCAATGCGATTGACCGCCACGATTTCACCAGCGAGGAGATCGTCCGCGGCGCCGACGGGCAGTTTGCCATCAACATCGCGCCTCGCGCGCGGCCCGGCAATTGGCTGCCAACCGGCGGGATCGAAAAATTCATCTTGGTGCTTCGGCTCTACGACACCCCGATCGGAGTCGCGACCGGCGCCACCAGGGAAGTGCCGATGCCGGCGATCGCGAAAAAGGGCTGCTCATGATCCGCTGGCTCCTGTGGCTCCTCGGCGGCATTTTGCTCGGCGGCATCGTCCACTTGGCGACTGTCTTGCTGATGCCGAAGGCCGCGACGCAGGATGCCTATTCACGGCTGGTGCCGGTGACCCCCGTCAACGCGTTGGTGCCGCTCGCCGCCCCGACAGCGGAAGCATCCGCCATGCCGTTCATGGACCCGGCCTTCGCGTCGGCGGTGTGCCGGTATGATCTGTCGAACGGTTCGCTCAAGTTCAGTGCGCCGGTCAGCCAAGCCTACACGTCGGTGACGTTCTATACGCGCAACAGTGTCGCCTATTACGCGATCAATGATCGCGCCGCCGGCCGCCGTACCATCGAACTCGACCTCATGACACCGGAACAGCATGCCCAGGTGCCCGAAGAGGAAGACGTCACGGCGGCAGACCGGCTGATCGTCGAATCGCCGACGACCACCGGACTCATTCTGTTGCGGGCGCTGGCGCCGGAGCCGGGATTAATGTCGATGGCGCGGCGGGCGCTGGCTGGCGCGCGGTGCCGGCTTGAACCGATTCAATAAGCTGCCGGTGCAGCAGCTACTTCGCTGAAGCTTGCTTTACGGCGGGCGGGCGCCCGGCAATGCGCGGCGGCCCCACCAGCTGCGTTCCTTTGACCAACTGCTGCAGTTGCATCAGAACTCGCTCGGCTTCGGCTGCCGCCGGCTCCGGTTCGGCGACCACGAGGTGCTCGAGCGCGAAGCGGTAGCCGGCACAGCGCTCGGTCAGCGAATGCTGCACCCAGGCGATCGTCAAGGCATTTTCTCCGATCCGCGCCATGCCTTGGTCTTTCTCCAGCGGCGACACGGTGGAGAGATATTGCATACTGTTTTCGCGGTGCTTGTCGAGTTCGACGACCCGACGCGCCGCTTCGACGAACGGTTCGATGCGCACGATATCGTTGCGGATGTCGTCAATCAGCTTGTTGTAGCGCGCCACGCTTGAGCGATGAAATGGTCCCGCAAGATGGGCGTAGTAGGCAACCACATCTTGAACCCACAGTTCGCGGCGGAACGAACGTTGGATGCCGTACTGGTATACGACGGCGTCCCAGCGAACCCGATCGTATGGCGGCTCGATCAGCGGAAACGCGAGATCGCGCAGTGTGCGCTCTTCCTCGGTCAGGTTGTTGAGCGAAACCGGCTCGCCGCTGCCTCCTGCCCGACCCAGGCGTGAATATCGTCAGTGCGCAACGGTTCCTGCAGCCGGCCAAAGTCGCCGATGCTCGTGCAGCCGCTGAGAAGGAGAACGGCAAGGACAGCGAACGGCGGTCGCGCTGCCGGGACACTGCATCGACGCGACGACATCGATGCGGCCGCGTTCAGCGGCGCCTCATGCGGCGGCCGCCACCATTTTGTGCCGGCGGTGGCGTTCGCGGCCCGGCGCTTTCCGCGGCGGACTCCTCGTAACGCTCGATCCTGATGACCGGAAGGATGATGACGGTCGCCGGCTCGGCCTCATCGGCCCGACCAAACCGCACAATACGCCCCTCGTCGGGAAATTTGATGATAGTGCCCACCAGCCGCAATCCTTTGACAGCCGGCGACGGACCCCTACCCCGATCCGCATATCGGCGTCGTGCCGACTAAGCGGTATGCAAGGTTAACGCTCCGCTAACGGGAACACTCTAAAGTCCGGGCCGCACCCCTGTTGCAGTTGAGTTACGTGCCATGGACGTCCCCAATCTTGACAACCTCACCGACATCGGATTGCGCGGCGGGGTCGACATGCGGCCGACGCTGCTGCGTGCCCTTACCGATCTCTACACTCACAAACTGGCGCACACGCCCGACGAAGAGTGCCGTTACACCGAGCTCGCGATGCGGTTGCTCGATTCCGTCGACGCGCAGACCCGCGCAGCCGTTGCGGTGCGGCTCTCCAAGCATCTGTCGCCTCCGCTGCGCGTGATTCAGCACCTTGCCAATGATCTGCCGGATGTCGCCGCTCCGCTCCGGTCACACCCTCTTCTTCAGCACGCCGTTCAAACCCGTGAGCCCGCACCCAGCGCCGCAACGATCGCCGACGGGCCGCGGCCCGCCCCGGCGAAACCGGATGAGCCGGAGACCCACGTCGCGGATTCATTCCGCATCGTCGACTTGACGATCGCCCACGAGCTCAACGAGATGTTCTTCACCGCCGACGCGACCGAGCGGCGCCTCATCTTGCTCAACCTGCATATTGTCGCGCCGATACCGGCGGGTCACGTCGCCGTCTCCCGCGACCCGGCGGTCGGCGAGTACCTCGAAGCTGCGGCGCTGCGGCGCAACCGCGAGGAATTCGTCCAGCACCTCGCGCCGGCCTTACGTATTCCACCCGAGCAAGCGCGGCGCATCATTCGAGACGATCTCGGCGAGCCACTCGCCGTGGCCGCCAAGGCGCTCGGCACGCCCCGCGATGTGCTCCACCGGCTCCTGATGTTCGTCAACCCGGCGGTCGGGCTTTCGGTCAACCTGGTCCATACGCTTGCGGCACTCTACGACGAGATGGCGTCGCAAGCGGCGGAAGGCATGGTGGCGATCTGGCAATCGCTGCGCGTCGAGGAACGCGCCAAGCCGGCCCACCAGCCGTTGTTCTACGACGACCAGGCTCAGGACCGTGCGCGTCATACGTCCGCGACCGTGCGGCGCACCTCCATCGCCGCCGTGCCCAACCAGCGGCGTGACGCGTCCTGAGCAGCCGACGGCTCGCTATCAGCGCGCAACGACGTCGAGAAAATTCCGGCCAGAGCGATCCTCGACCTCGACGATCCAGACGTCAGAATCGAATTTGATTTCGCGGGCAAGATAGGCCTCGACCGCGGCATCGGGCGCCGGCTGGGTGGTCATGCTCGGGCTGAATGCGCGATCGCCGCCGTGAGGCGAGCCGCCACCGGCATCGAACGCACTCTGGGGCGCCGGGCCAAACAGGTCCGACGTGCCGTCAAGCCTGCAGATGCGAATAAAGATGGCGCCGGCCTCCTCCGCGCCGCGGCGGCGCACGACCGCGTAGAGACCCTCGACCTGACAGCGGCGCAGATAGGCGGCGACCCAAAGCGCGGATTTGAGGCGCATTGCGCGGCCCACATCGATCAACTTATCGAGATATGAACCACTCCGGCGGAAGCTGCAAATGGAATGGGCCTGCTTCGAGCTAGTTCAGGGGATGCCCCGTCATCTGCGCGAGATCGCTGACGAGGCGATCGGTCACGCGGCCGGTTACCGGAAGCTTGTGCTCTCGCTCAAACTTCTGGATCGCTGTGCTGGTCGCGTCGTCGAGGAAGCCTGTCGGCTTGACTTGGCCATAGCCGAACTCGGAAAGGACGCGCTGCACCGCCATGATCCGCGACGACGGACCGATGAGATCGGCAATCGGATCGTTATGCCGCACGGCGGCCGGCTGCAAGGGACGCGTGCTGCCGGTGGCATGCACAGGCACCGTTAGCGCCGCCGCCGGCGCAAGCGGCTCCGTCGCTTTGGCGATCGGGCCGTCGTCGGCCTTCGGTCGCACGGCGGCTGTCGTTGCCGGCGGCGCTGGAGCCGCAAAGAATGGAGCGGGATGCGAGCCCGTTTGCAAAAACAGTGCATTGACGAGAATTGCGATGCTGGAGAGGCCGGCAACAACGCATGCGACCGCGTCGACGGGCCGGCGTGCGGCTCTTGCCAACGTCCAGAGCACGAAGGTTCCCGCGACGCCAACAGCGCGCAGGACTATTCCGGCCTCGGGTTTGCGACGCTTAGGCACTTTTCCTCACCGACATCTCGACACGTACTAAAGGCACCTCGTGCAGCGATATGGCATTCGACGACAGTGTAGTAGCCTGGGCCCCGACAAATGTCGTGACCGCGTTGCCAGATACTTTCTCCGTCGATGGTTTGACGTGCCGCGCCCGTTCGCAATCGAGCGGCAACTGCACCGTGACGCGGGTCCCCTCGCCGAGCCGGCTGCGGATAAAAATCTCGCCGCCCTGCAGCCGCACCAGACCTTTGACGATCGAGAGCCCGAGTCCGGTGCCGCCGTGGCGGCGATCATAAGACGCACCGGCCTGGAAATATGGTTCACCGACGCGCGCCAGATCCTCGTCGCCGATGCCGACACCGCTGTCCTCGACCGTAAACGTCATCGTCGCCGTTTCGGCTCGGGCACTGACGATGACCCTGCCACCGCGGTCGGTGAAACGGATCGCGTTCGACAACAGATTGATGAGGATTTGGTTGAGCACGCGCTTGTCGGCAATGATGTCCGGAAGCTCACCAGAGATCGCTCTCTCGAGTTGAACGCCGGCATCGCGCGCCCGCAGCGCAAGCAGATCGCAGCAGCCGTTGACGACCTGCGTCGGCGCAAATGGTTCCGTCGTGATTGGAAAGTTGCCGGTCTCGATCTTTGATATATCGAGGATGCCGTTGACCACGTCGAGAAGGTGATGCCCGGAATCATTGATGAGCTCGGCGTATTCGCCGCGCCTCCTTGCGTCGAGCATCAGGGCGGATTCTTTCATCAGCATTTCCGAAAAGCCGATGACCGCGTTGAGCGGTGTCCGCAATTCGTGGCTCATGGTGGCCAGGACTCGGCTCTTGGCTGCATTGGCCCGCTCGGCTTCGGCGTGCGCATTCTGCAGTGCGTCCTGCTGCTGCTTGCGCTCGGTGACATCGCGGAGGACCGCGACGACCTCGCGGTGCGTGTCGCCGCCAGCATCGGCGATCGCCTGCTCGAACGGGCGGCAGCGCATCTCGATCCAGACGAACTGCGCGGCGCGGCGTCCATCGGCATCGACAGTCTCACGCCGAGCTCGAAACTCGACCGAACAGGTTTCGCCCAGAGCCGCGGCATCGCCAAGCGCCTTGAGATACGCGGGACGATCGGCCACGTGGACCCGATCGAACAGGCCGCGCCCGTGCAAATCGGTGATGTCTGGCCCCAGCAGCGGCTCGGCCGCCGGCGAGACGAAGAGCACCGCGCCGTCGCGGCCGTGCCGGGTGATAACGTCGGTCATGTTGCGCGCGAGGAGACGATAGCGGTCCTCTTCGGCGTACAGCAGCCAGAACCCCGTCCTCACCATCGTCTCGGCGCCAAGCGCCAAGCCGGTTGCATAGAGTGCGGCTGAAACGGTCCCTAGCGCGGCAAGCGCGGCGTGCGCACTCGGGCTCGGTGCCGGCAACAGGGCCGCCGAACCCAGCAGCACCAAAAGCCCCGCCGCGCCAAGAGCGACGACGGATGCAGCCGCGACCACGCGTCGCGACGCCGACAGCGATGCTTCCAGTGGCACAATGACAAGCCAGATCGCCGCGAACGACGCGATGCCGCCGGTCGAGATGGCCACGCCCGTTACCAGCGCCGTCAGCGCGAACGCGGACAGCACGTGGGCGCTCTCGTAGCGGCCGGTGCGTGACAGAAAGTATGCAATGAGGATCGGCGCGACGAGCCAGGCGAAGACCACGAGTTCGAGCACGCTCGGCGCGCCTCGCGCCAAAAGATAAATCGGAAACAACGCGACCGCGACGACGCCGCCGAGAAGGCGAGGCGCAATGAAGGCACGATGCCGCGCAGCCGTCAGCGCATCCTGCTGCGCCGACGGGTGAACGAGCGTCTCGATATAGTGCCTAATCGGTGCGAAGAGGCTCACGATCCCGTCGCACGTCTAACTTTGAAGACGCGCCCCCTTTGTTCTGTCGGGTGATCGTGTCAGACGGCGCTTAAACGAACGCTAAAGAAGCGAGCAGCGGAGGTGCGGCGACACGCAGCACCACGCTGGCCGGCGGCACACGTCGCCGGTTTCAGCCATCATGGTGAACGAGCCGTTGCCAGACAATCGGCTCTCACACCGTGCAAAACGATCCTGGAATGAGCGTTCTGGCGAAATGTGTTGGTTTACGGTGCGCGATCGGCGCTCTTAGCGCTGCGCGCTCGTTCGCTCAAATTTTAGGTAAATTATTTTTTTTCAAATTGATCGAAAATTTGCGCGGTATTCTCCTCAATTATGGACAAATGTCTCGCGGTCCCGCCAATCGGGCCTTCAACGGTCCCTGCTAGGGTGCACCCTCGAGCGGCACGGCTCGCCGCAGGGGAAACGGGACTCATGTTCTTTCTTTTGCGAATGGCATTCTGGCTCGGCCTCGTACTGATCCTCTTGCCCAGCGGCACTTCGCAGCAAGGCTCGGCGGTCAGCGATGTCGGAGCGTCTGACGCCATTTCTGCGGCGTCCGCGACGGTCAGCGACGTGCGCGGCTTCTGCTCGCGGCAGCCCGACGCTTGCTCGGTCGGCTCGCAAGTCGCGATAGCGCTGGGCTATAAGGCCCAGGCCGGCGCAAAAATGATTTACGAATTCTTGACCCAAGCGATGTCGTCGCACGCGACCGGATCGCTCACTACAGGCGCCGGACCGCGCGGTGCCAAAACCGTCTCGGACAAGGAACCGGCCGACAAGGCGTCGCAAAATACGCTGAACCCCTCGGACCTGCAGGCGCCATGGCGCGGCCCGCCGGCGCGCAAGGATGGAAAGCACGCGGCCTGAACCGCGCGCTGAAGGGCTCCAAAACATCGACCGCTCGTGCGCCGCCCACTATATAGGAGTTGGATCGGACGCCGACGCAATGACCGACATCGCCGAAATCATCGACAATTTCTCGCTGCTCGACGAGTGGGACGACCGTTACCGCTATCTGATCGAACTGGGGCGAGACCTCGTTCCGCTGTCGGAAGCGGCGCACAGCGATGCCAACAAGGTGCAGGGATGCGCCAGTCAGGTGTGGCTCGACACGACCGTGCGTCCGAATGGCGCAGGCGGACCGATCCTGACGTTTGTTGGCGACAGTGACGCACACATTGTCCGCGGCCTGATCGCCATTCTGTTTGCCATGTATTCGGGCAAGAGCGCCAAGGATATTCTTGCGATCGACGCGATTGCGAGTTTCGAAAAAATGGGGATGCGGGAGCATCTCACGCCACAACGCTCGAACGGCTTCCGCTCGATGGTCGAGCGTATGCGCTCGGACGCGCGCACGGCGCTGGCGTCGACCGTGGGCTAATCGGCTCGTCGGGGCAACCGGGCCGTCGCCCGGGGCGGCCAGCGTTCTAGCCCCGCCCCGGATCGTGTTGTAAGTCTCATCAGGGCCATTAAATTCTCGTCGCCTGTGAGGGCGGCACCGGGTCATTACGGTCTCCGAGCGGGCACGGCATTGGACGAGCGAGACCTCCGCGCACGACTGACAGACGTTTTCGCTGGCGCGATCTGCAGCATCCTGACGATCGCCTATTGCCTGTCGTATGCGGCCCTGATTTTCGCCGGCCCACTGGAACCTTTGCTGTCCTACGGCGTCGCAGTGACCTTCCTATCCGCGGCCGTCGGCGGACTGGTCGTGGCGCTTCGGAGCTCGCTGCCGTTTGCGATTGCGGGACCGGACAGTTCAATTTCCGTGGTCATGGCGGCGCTGGTGGCGACCATCGTCCAGCACCTGATCGCGCAGGGCGGCACCGACCTGCTTGCTCCCACCCTGATCGCGATGTCGCTGGCGACGGCGTTGACCGGAGCTCTGCTGTGCGTCCTTGGCTTCACACATGCCGGCCGGGCCATCCGCTTCGTGCCCTATCCGGTGATCGGCGGCTTCCTGGGCGCCACCGGGTGGCTGATGATCACGGGCGCCATCCAGATCATCTCCAATCGGCATCCGGCACTCGGCAACATCGCCGACTTTGCGGATGCCGAGATTGCCTCCAAGCTCGGCGCCGGTGCGATCGTTGCGGTCGTGCTGCGGCTGATGCTCAGACGTTCAAGAAGCCCGTTCATTCTTCCCGGCGTCCTTCTGGCTGCTTTCGTTGGAGCGTACTTTTATCTGTTGTCGACAGGCACGCCCCTGGCATCCGCGCAAGAGCACGGCTGGATGTTCCAGCCGCGTCCGGCGGCCGGATTGGTAGAGCCCTGGAAGCTTAAAGAGCTGCGAGAGTTCCCATGGTCGGCGCTGCCCACGTTTGCGGGCGATCTGCTCGCCGTGATGTTCATCACGATCGTCAGCTTGCTGCTCAACACCACAGGCATCGAGATCGCAACCAAGACGGAAGCCAACATCGAACGCGATCTCAAAGTGCTGGGGCTCGCCAATGTGGCCTCTGCGGCGCTTGGCGGATATGTGAGCTGCACGTCGCTCAGCCGTTCGATCCTGGTGCGGATGGCCGGCGCTACCAGCCGGCTCGCCGGCCTGACGGTCGCCGCAATCGCGGCGGCGGTGTTGATCCTCGATCCGGCGTTCCTCGGCTACATACCGAAATACGTTCTCGGTGGACTGTTGTTCTTTCTTGGCGCCGATCTCGTCTATCAATGGCTCGTTCGCTCGTCGCGGCAATTGCTGCTGATCGAGTACCTGTCGTTGGTCGCCATCGCGGTCCTGATCGTCTATTGGGGTTTCGTCGCCGGCGTCTTGATCGGCATTATCATCGGCTGCGGCACGTTCGCGCTCAGCGCAAGCCGCGTCAACGTCATCAAATTCAGTTTCGACAGCTCGGAATATCGAAGCTCGCTTGATCGCGGTGCGAGCGAACTTGCTCTGTTGACTGAATATGGCAGGGAGATCCAGGGCATCGCGCTGCAAAGCTATCTGTTTTTCGGTTCCGCCAATCGGCTCTACCAGTATGTCAAGAACTCTGCTCGCTAGGGAGCCTGATTGCCGCTTCCTGATTTTCGATTTTCGCCTGGTCACCGGCATCGATTCGTCAGCAACGCACAGCTTCGCGCAGATTAAGCAGGCGGCCACCGAATTCGGGACCAAGATTGTGCTGGTCAACCTCACGCAGGAATTGGAAAAGGCGTTTCGCTCGGTCCATTTCATTACCGGCGACGTGCTTGTCGCCACCGATCTCGATCGCGCGTTGGAATCGTGCGAGCACACGGTCATCGATGCGCATCAAGCCGAAAGTGGCGAGGCGCGGTCGTTGCTCGGCTGGCTATCGGAAGCCCTCGGCGATGCGCACTATGCGGGACTTTTGGCCGAACACTGCCGCCGTCTCGAAGTCGAGCCTGGCGACATTATTGCCCGGCAGGGCGAGCCCGCTTCGTCGATGCACTTCATCCTCGAAGGCCGCGTCGGCATTATTGTCGATTTCGGTGACGGCAGGACTATGCGTGTCCGCAGCTTGGGCCGTCACACCACGATCGGCGAAATGGGACTGATCACCAAGCGGCCGCGCAGCGCGACAATCCAAGCCGAGGCGAGCAGCGTCCTCTACGAGCTAAGTGCCGACGCCTACGAGCGCATGACGCGAGAAGAACCGGCCCTCAGCACGGCCCTGCTCGGTTACGTCGTGTCAGTGATGGCCGAGCGGCTCGGCTTTGCAAACCGCGTCATCGGCGTACTGCAGCGTTAGACGGCCCGCAGGATTTATGCCGGTCTTCAGCCGCGCTCTCTGCGCCGGCGGCGCTGCTGGCCGAGCCCCATCTGCTTTGCCAGCTGGGATCGTGCCGCCGCGTAATTGGGCGCCACCATCGAGTAATCGGGCGGCAGGCCCCATTTCTCGCGGTACTGGTCCGGAGTCATGTTGTACTGGGTGCGCAAATGCCGCTTCAGCGACTTGAACTTCTTGCCGTCTTCCAAACAAACAAGATAGTCCGGCGTAATCGAACGCTTGATCGGAACCGCGGGCTTGAGCGGCTCCGCGGGCGCCGCGGCCTGGCCGCCCGATACGCGCTTCAGCGCCGAATGGATCTGGCTGATCAGGTTCGGAATCTCCGAACTCGGAACCGAATTGTTGCTGACGTAGGCGGAGACAATATTCGCTGTCAGCCCGATATAGCTGCTCTCGCTTGAATTGTCGGACATGGGCTCATCCCCAACGGCTTAACCCCAGTATCAACCGACCGACGCAATCAAAGCAGCCCAGCCTCCGGCCGCCGCGCCCGCGAAGTCTGTGAGACTTCGCGCTCGATCAAAAGTAAGCGCTTAATCGTCGCTAAGCGCATACAAGATGAATACATATGATATCTAAAAAATAAAAGCAATAATACCGATTACGTGCGCGGTTAATTCTGAATACTCGGCTCTATATTTCCGTTTACAGCTTAGTTTGACAGCCCGAGTGGTTTGAAAATATGGGAATCCGAAGCCTCGGCCTAGCGTGAGAGAGTTCCTCTTCCCACATATGCGGCTGTGCCGAAGTCTTAAGCTGAACCCGGATTCTGGCTCAAGCGCAGGTAAGCTGAACTCGGCCACTACGGTCAAATTTCCCTCTCGGAAGATTTCACGTTCTACCGCGAAGACAGGATAGCGCCATTGGATGAACTGACGCGCCCAGAGCTTTCCTCTCAAGACGCCGTGACCGGCCTGAGCGAACCGCGGGCGGAGCAGCGCCCGCATGCCCAAACGTTCCATGGCGTTCCGGTGCGCGACGAGTTCGCCTGGCTCAAGGCCGCGAACTGGCAGCGAGGTAATGCGCGACCCGCAGCAGCTCGATCCGGCGATTCGCGCCTATCTCAGGCCGAGAACGACTATTGCGACCGTGCGCTGCACGACACGACTGACGCTGCAAGACACGCTGTTCGCCGAAATGAAGGGCCGGATCAAGGAAGACGACTCGACGGTGCCGGACGCCCGACGGCGCCTACGCTTATTACGTCCGTTATCGCTTGGACGGGCAACATCCGCTGCTCTGTCGCGAGCCGCGTCAGGGCGGCGACGGAAGGACTTCTGCTCGACGGCGATGCACTCGCGGAGCGGCAAGGCGTTCTTCAGGCTCGGCGCCACGGCCCATTCGCAGGACCATCGCCTGCTGGCGTGGCTGGCCGATGACACTGGCTCCGAACTCTACAGTGCGCGCGTCAGGGCGCTCGACGAGCGGCGCCGATCTCGCCGACGTCGTTCCTGATGCGTCGGGCGGCGGTCGTTTGGGCCAAGACTCTTCGGCCTTCTACTACGTGCGGCTCGATGAAAATCACCGGCCGATGGGAGTGTTCCGCCATCGCCTGGGAACGCCGCGTGACGTCGGATATGCGCGTGTTCGCCGAAGCCGATCCCGGGCTTTTCATTTCCATCGCTCGGCATGCCGCCGGCCGCTTCGGCGACATTTCGGCCCACGATCATGAGACCTCGGAAGTCTCGCTGGTCGATCTCGCCAAGCCCGAGACCGATCTGGAGCTGGTCGCGGCTCGCGAAACCGGAGTGCAATACGACATCGATCATCATCCGTCGATTCTCGGCCAGCCGGCACTGATCATTCGCACCAATGCTGATGGCGCCGAAGACTTCAAGATCGTCTGGACGCCGCTCAATCAGCTCGGCCGCGCCAATTGGCGCGATCTCATCCCGCACCGTCCCGGCGTCTACATTCTGTCTTACTTGGTCCTGCAGGACTGGCTGATTCGCCTTGAACGCGAGGACGGTTTGCCGCGCATCATCGTGCGGCGCATCGACAGCGGCGAAGAGCATGTCATCGCATTCGCCGGAAGAGACCTATTCGCTCGGTATCGACGGCGGCTACGAGTTCGCGACCAACCTGTTGCGCTTCGGCTATTCGTCGATGACCACGCCGTCGGAGGTGTGGGATTACGATCTTGTTCCCGCACCCGCACGCTGCGCAAGCGCCAGGACGTTCCAAGCGGCCACGACATGCCGCACTACGTCACGCGGCGCCTGTTCGCGCCGGCGCCGGACGGAGAGACGGTTCCGATATCGCTGCTGCATCGCAAGGATCTGAAGCTGGATGGTTCAGACCCATGCCTTCTGTACGGCTACGGTGCCTACGGCATCTCGATCCCCGCCGCCTTCAGCACCAACCGGCTGTCGCTGGTCGACCGCGGCTTTGTCTACGCGATCGCCCATGTACGCGGCGGCAGCGAAAAAGGCTGGCGCTGGTATCGCGAAGGCAAGCTCGCGAAAGAAGCCGAACACGTTCACGACTTCATCGCGGTGCGCGAGCACCTCGGTGAAGACGGCTGGTGCGCGCCGGACAAGATCGTCGCCCATGGTGGATCGGCGGGCGGCACGTTGATCGGCGCAGTCGCCAATGCGCGGCCGAATCTCTATGCGGGCTTGATCGCCGAAGTGCCGTTCGTCGACGTGCTCAACACCATGCTCGACGAGACACTGCCGCTGACGCCACCGGAATGGCCCGAATGGGGCGACCCGATCCGCGACCCGGTCGCGTTCAAGACCATCCTCGGCTACTCGCCTTACGAGAACGTAACGCGCGCAGGATTATCCGGCAATTCTTGCGCTGGCGGGCCTGACCGACCCGCGCGTGCTTTACTGGGAGCCGGCAAAATGGATCGCGCGGCTGCGCCGGCTGCGCAAGGATCGCAAGCTTATCGCGTTCCGCACCAACCTCGACGCCGGACATGCGGGCGCCGCGGGCCGCTTCGATCGTCTCAAGGAAGTAGCGCTCGACTTTCGCCTTCGCGATCAAGATCGCGGGCAAAGAAGTTAGACGTCGCTCAATGTGGTTGCGCAGCTCGTTGATCGAGCCGAAGCGCAGTGTGCCTTGAGGCAATTGCGCCTCAATCGAACCGTCCGAGTAGAGCGTATAGGCCATGCCGTCGACGACGCCGGATTTGAGGATCGAGACGGGGCGCGGGGTCTCGCGCTGAACCGGCGCCGGCTGTGGCGGCGGAGCCGGCGCAACCTCTATGCGCGGAGCGCTCGGTTGCGGCAACTCCTCCTGTTGGGGCGGCAGGGTCGGCTGTGCCGGCATGGGCACAGGTGGAGCTTCTGTCGCGCGCTGTGCTTTGGGCCAGAACGTGTCGAAGACCGAAACTTTCTGGGGCTTGGCGGCGGCCGGGCGTGGCGCAACGTCAGCCTGCGGGGCAGCTTTCGCCGCCGCAGCGGTGCCGTTCACATGGTGGACGACGACACCGTTATTGGCTTCGCCAACATGCACCTCGGCCGGGACCGGAGCTACGGGCAGAAGCGACACGTCGGTCTCTTCGGCGACCGCCGGTGCATCGATCCGGGCCAAGTTTGGAAATTTCTCGCGCAATAGATCAAAGCCTGCGTCCTCGGCCGGCGCCGGTAAAATCGCCGTGGCGGCTTGTGCGTGCGCGGGCGTCAGCACGGCCTTCGGCTTCGGCGGAAATGGAATGCGAGCGGCAGGCGACGCCTGCTCGACCGCGACAGTGGCCACCGCCGGAACGCCAGGTGCGGCAATCTCGCCGGGGCGCGCGGTACGCGGCATGGGGCGTGCCGCGAGTGCAAGTTCGATGCGATTGAGAGCGCGGGTGGCCAGACCAAGCCCGATCAGAATGAGACCGCCAACAAACGCGACCATTCCGGGAGTAACGACGCCGCCGTCAAATGGATGGGCTTGGCTTGCAAAGCCAGCGGCCATCATGGCCGTGCCTGCCGCAGTTATTACGGCGCCCAATACCAATAATAACGCGTACATTTACCCAAATCCCCTACCCGTGCGATCCGCCCAATGACGGCCAAATAGGGAAAAGACACTATTATTTTGGCCGCGCGTTCCACGCAAGAACTATTATCCAATACGGCCGGGCAATTACTACGCCACCGCTACAATCGGCCCGGGCAAATTCGTTAAGCCGCTGACCGGACTTATGGATTTATAGCGTTGTGGTTACGGCGCGACGGTGTGCTGGTGTGGCGAGCACCCAAAGTAACGCCGATGGCGTTGCTCAACCCCCGGCGTTCGGCCTATCTAGAGGAAACTTTCTCTGCGGCCGGCGGTTTCACCGGCGCGCCCCGCCAAGTCCGGTTTCACATTGAGGAGTAGACCTAATGGCATTCACCTTGCCCGACCTTCCCTATCCGTACGACGCGCTCGCCCCCCATATGTCGCGCGAGACCCTCGAATATCACCACGACAAGCACCATCAGGCCTACGTGACCAACGGCAACAATCTCGCCAAAGGCACGGAATGGGAAAACAAGTCGGTCGAGGACGTGCTGGTCGGCACCTTCGGCAAAAATCCCGGCCTCTTCAACAACGCTGCCCAGCACTTCAACCACATCCACTTCTGGAAGTGGATGAAGAAGGGGGCGGCGGCGACAAGCTTCCAGGGAAACTTGAAAAGCAGATTGCCTCCGACATTGGCCCAATGGCCAAACTGAAAGAGGAATTCAGCCAAGCCGGAATCACCCAGTTCGGGTCCGGCTGGTGCTGGCTCGCCGTCAAGGACGGCAAGCTCGTCGTGACGAAGACACCAAACGGGGAAAATCCGCTGGTCCATGGCGCCAAGCCGATTCTCGGTTGCGACGTATGGGAGCATTCCTACTACATCGATTATCGGAACCGCCGCCCGGACTACATCAAGGCTTTCCTGGATCATCTGGTGAACTGGGACTACGTGGCGGAGATGTACGAGGCGGCGATCAAGTAGCCGAAGGCCGGCCAAGTTGAAGGTTGATTGCGGGGCACTCGTGTGGCGGTTCTGAAGAACTTCGAAATCGGGACACGACAGGCCCCGTTCCTTCGGGACGGGGCCGCGCCTTCAGGGTGGCCGCCGATTTGAAGCATTGTTCTGGCCACGAATGCGTTTCATGTGCTCAGCGTCGCTAACGCGGCGCTTCGAACCGGGTTAACTGTGCATCACCCGATGGTGAAGTCCCCTCCGTGGTCCAAGGACGCGGCACAAGCCGCGCGCTGGCTGGATGGGCTCGCCATCGCCACGCTGGCCGTCGTTGGGTTGGCCGCCGCGGCGACCTTTCGCGATTACGGCCTCGGCTGGGACGACTACACCCATTCGCAGTACGGCAGCCTTCTGGTGTCGCTCTACGAGAGCGGTTTCGCCGACAAGCGGGCGCTGTCGTTCGTCAATCTCTACATGTATGGCGGCGGCTTTGATCTTTTGTCGGCGCTGGCGGCTAAAATACTCCCGTTCGGCCTGTTCGAAACGCGGCGTCTCGTCGGGGGCGCCGTTGGCCTCGTCGGATTGTTCTTCACTTGGCGGCTGGGACGCCGTCTCGGCGGTCCGCCGGGCGGTCTCATTGCGGTGTTGCTGCTCGCCGCCTACCCGCTCTACTACGGCCACATGTTCATTAACGCCAAGGACGCGCCGTTCGCGACCGCAATGACGATTGCGCTTCTCGGCATCGTGCGTGCCTTCAACGAATACCCGCGCGCGACGCCGGCGACGCTGGCGCTGTGCGGCATCGGGATCGGCCTTGTCGATCGGTTCTCGCGTCATGGGTGGGTTCGCGGTCGTCAACGCACTCGTACCGCTGCTGCTAATCCTGGCAATCAGAACACGCGAGACCGGGCTCAAGAAGGCGTCCGCCGAATGGGGCTTGTTCCTCGTTCCGTTCATCCCGGCGGCGATCCTGGCCTATCTGGTGATGGGGCTGGTGTGGCCGTGGAGTGTGGTTTCGCCGCTCAATCCGTTTCAAGCGGTCGAATACTTCTCCGAATTTTTCGAGAAGCCATGGCACGAACTGTTCGACGGACAACTGATCCCAGTGCCCGATATGCCGCGAAGCTACGTGCCAACGCTGATGGCGCTCAAGCTGCCGGAGTTGATGCTTGTGCTCGGGCTCGGCGGCGTCGCGGGCGCGGCGATCGCTGTGGTGCGGGACGGCCGCGATGACAGCACCGGACGCCGGGCAGCCCTCCTCGCCACCGTACTCGCCGCCACCTTGCCGGTCCTGATTACGATCGCGGCGCGACCGGCAATGTACAACGGTATTCGTCACTTTGTGTTCGTGATGCCGCCGTTCGCCGTGCTCGGCGGGCTTGCCGGCGCGTGGATCCTGCAGCGCCTCAAGCGGCGCGGCCGGGCCGCCATGGTGACTTTCGCCATCGTACTCGGTCTCGGCATCGCGTCACCGGTCGTCGAACTGGTACGGCTGCATCCGTTTGAATACACGCACTTCAACCGTATTGCGGGCGGCGTAGCGGGCGCGCGGCCGCTCTTCATGCTCGACTATTGGGGGCTGTCGCTGACCCAGGCCTCGCGCCGACTGCTGACGTTCGTGACGGAGCACAACGAAAAGCCCGCCGCGGGGTCATGGAAAGTGGCCGTCTGCGGCCCGCATCCGTCGGTCAATGTCGCGCTCGGCGAAGGCTACGAGACAACATGGGACCCAAAAGGCGCCGACTTTGCCATGATGCTCGGCGAGTTCTACTGCAGAAAGCTTGACGCGCCGGTTCTGTTCGAGATCGTGCGTGAAGGCGTCGTCTATGCGCGAGTCTACGACATCCGCGGCCGCTCGATTCCGACGCTGCTGACGGTGCCCGGCATCGACCAGCAGTGATCAAAACTCCTTGGCGTGCGCGAACTCCCAGTACAGCGCCCGCGCCTTTTGGTAGAACGGGCCCGGCTGCAGGTTGCGATCGTCGATCCGCGTAATCGGCGACACCTTGGTGTAGTTGCCGGTTGCAAAGATCTCGTCGGCCGATTGAAAATCGGAATAGCGCAGCGTCTTCTCGACAACGGTGATACCGGCGTCACGCATGAGCCCGATGACACGCATGCGCGTGATGCCGGCGAGGTAAGTCCCGTTCGCCTCCGGCGTGAACACGACGCCGTCCTTTGCCATGAAAATGTTCGCGGTGCCGAGTTCGGCGACGTTGCCGAGCATGTCGCAGAGGAGGCAATTGTCGAAGCCCCGCGCGCGCGCTTCGATCAGTGCGCGGGCGTTGTTTGGATAGAGGCACCCGGCCTTGGCTTCGAGCGGCGCGCATTCGCGCGTCGGCCGGCGGTACGGCGACAGCGTGATGGCCGTTCCAGAGACTTGAGGAAACGGCGCATCATAGAGCGTCAGACACCATCGTGTTGACTCCGCGTTCGGCCGCACCCCGCCAGGCGCACCCTCCTCCGCCCAGTACATCGGCCGGATATAAAGCTCGGCATCGGGACCGAAGCGTTTGAGACCCTCATGCACCAGGTCCATCCAGGTCTCGGCCGGCACGACGGCCTTCAGGCACATCACCTCGGCAGATTTGTTGATACGCGCACAATGCAGATCAAGATCGGGCGTGACGCCCTCGAAGGCGCGGGCGCCATCGAACACCGAGGTGCCGAGCCATGCTGCGTGCGTGCGAGGCCCCATGATCGGCACGTTGCCGTCGTGCCAGGCGCCTTCGAAAAACGTCACGGTTTTCGACCAAGAAACAGGCTGGCTCATCGAATCATCCTTCCGGCGGATTATTGTCTGTTTGGCACAACCTTTGTCACCGCTAGCTTACCGCAACGGAGAGCAGCCGATGATTAAGATTAAAGCTCGCACCTATGTCTTCGACGCTTACGGCACGCTGTTCGACGTCCATGCGGCGATCGACCGCCATCGCGCGGCGGCTGGTGCGGAAGCCGAGCGGTTCTCGGAGATCTGGCGCGCCAAGCAGCTCGAATACACCTGGACCTTGACGCTAGCGGGCCAATATCTCGACTTCTGGACTTTGACGGAGCGAGCGCTCGATTACACGTTCGCGCGCGTACCCTCGGTCGATCGGGCATTGCGGCCGAAACTCCTCGATGCCTACCGCATCCTCGACGCCTTTCCCGATGCGCATGCCGCCCTCGCCGGCCTCAAGAGCCAGGGATTTCGCACCGCAATCCTCTCGAACGGCACGCCGTCGATGTTGAGCGCGGCAGCAAAGGCCTCCGGTCTTGCGGATGTTCTCGACGCCACATTGTCAGTCGATGCACTGTGCCTCTACAAGCCGCGCCCCGAAGTCTACGCGCTTGTGACCCGGCAGTTCGGCGTTGTGCCACAGGATGTCGTCTTTGTGTCCTCGAACCGCTGGGACGTTATGGGCGCCGCGTCGTTCGGCTTTCGCCCGGTCTGGGTCAATCGTGCTCGCGCGCCCGACGAATACGAAGACCGCCCGGCCACGCGAACCGTTGCCAATCTTGCGGCGCTGGCGTCGCTGACGGTTTGATCGACTAGGACTAGTCTAGGCGTTGACAGCGATTGGCTCAGGCTTGGTCGGCGGCAGCAATTTCGGCGCGACGAAGCGGCCCTGTTCAAGGTCTTCGATCTGGCGATCGATCTGTTTCATGACGTAACGTGAATAAGGCCCGACGTGCAGATAGAACGCCATAAGTGTCACGATGCCCCGCACCGAGTTGGGGTTGGTCGACATGCACGTCGTGAAGGCTTTCCAGAAGCGCTCGCGGCCTTCCGGCAACCGCGTCATCAAGTCATGCACGAGCTTGATCGTGCTGACCTTGCCGCGGATGTCGCCTTCCGGCAGTTCCTTGCGGCGGTCGGAGCAGTCGAGCATCGACGCCAGACGCTCGATGCGCGCACAGAACGCCTCGGGATCGTAAATCTTCTCGAGGATCTTGCGGTAGTCACGCAGGATTTCGAGCCGCGAGCGTTTGGTCTCGTAGTTGACGCCAGCTGTGCACTGATCGCCTTTGCCCGCCGGAGCCGCATCGTGGTCGACGTGAAGACGCCCCTCCCGCGCCAGACGGCGCGTCAGTTGGGTATTCGGCAGCGCATAGAGCAGACCCACCATGGCAATCGGTATCGCCGCCTCCTCGATCAGGTCGATCATCGGCTGGGCGACCGAACCCTTCTCGCTGTCGAAACCGACGATAAAGCCGGCCGTCACCGACATGCCGGCCGCGTAAATCTTGTGGACGCTGCCAGCGATACTGCGGCGCGTATTTTGTTTCTTGCGCATCGCCGCGAGCGTTTCCTCGTCCGGGCTTTCGATACCGACGAAGATCGCGAAGAAATTCGTCCGCCGCAGCATCTGCAGTAACTCGGCGTCGTCGGCGAGATTGAGAGACGCTTCCGTCGTAAATTCGAACGGATAGTCGTGCTCCTTGATCCAGCCCTCCAGCGTCGGCAGGAAGGCCTTTATGGCCTTCTTGTTGCCAATCAGGTTGTCGTCGACAAAGTCGACGTGGCCGCGATAGCCAAGCTTGTACAGCGCATCGAGCTCGGCGAGCATCTGGTCGTGGGTTTTGGTCCGCGGCGCGCGACCGTAAAGCTCAATAATGTCGCAAAACTCGCAGGTGAACGGACACCCGCGCGAGAATTGCACGCCGATGTAGAGGTACTGATCGAATTTCAGCAGATCAAAGCGCGGGATCGGCGTCTTGGTAACGTCAACCTGGAATTTCGGCCCTTCGAACGTGCCTTCGCGATCGCCCCGCTCCCAGGCCGCGATGAATTGATCGATGATCCCCTCGGCCTCGCCGAGCACCCGGAAATTGGCACTCTCATAGAGATGCGGGCTCGAGGTCGCATCCGGGCCGCCGATCACAACGAGCAGGCCGCGGCTGCGGCACATCTCAATCAGTTCGTGCGTGTCGGCCTGCTGAAACAGCATGCCGCCGGTCATCACCATATCGGCCCAAGCCAGATCGCTCTCGGTGAGTTCTTCGGTGTTGCGGTTCACGAGCCGCACGTCCCAAGACTTGGGCAGAAGCGCCGCAACCGTTATCAGGCCGAGCGGGATCGCCGGATACTTGGCCCCGACGAGTTCGCACGCTTCGGAGAAGTTCCAGAACGAATCCGACATGAACTGCGGATAGATCATGAGTACGTTGCAGGAGTTTGCGCTCCTGCGGACAAAGCCGATGTCAGCCTTTTCGCTGCGCTGCTGTTCCAAGGAATTTGACCCCACGTGCCCCCTGGCACATTTCGCGCAGTATGGCCGGATTGCCCGATAATACAAGGACAAAGCCGCCGCGCCGCAACACGGTTCATCGCCTAAAAACGATCATGCGAACATAGCGTTAAGCCGATTGGCGGAACCCCGCTGGCTGTTCGGGAGGGCCGTTTCGGCTAAGCTCAGCGGCCCAGAATTTTGGCGGCCTGAAAGGATGTCCCCCATGCGCGCCGCCTATTACGGGCAGAACGGTCCGGCCCGGGACGTCCTCACTGTCGGCGAGGTTGAAACGCCAGACCCCGGCTGCGGCGAGGTCCGCGTCAAGCTCGCGACCTCGGGCGTCAACCCCTCGGACGTCAAGGCGCGCTCGGGTGCGACGCGCAAGATCGCCTACCCTCGCGTCATTCCGCACAGCGACGGCGCGGGCGAGATCGATCGCGTCGGCGAAGGCGTATCGCCGGCGCGCATCGGGGAACGAGTCTGGGTCTGGAACGCGCAATGGCTGCGCGCCTATGGCACGTGCGCCGAATATGTCGTGCTGCCGTCCGATCAGGCGGTCGCGCTGCCGGCGGGAACGAGCTTCGAGGCCGGAGCGTGTCTCGGCATCCCTGCGATGACGGCGTATCACGCCGTTGCGGTCGCGGCCGCGGCCCCTGGTGTCAGGCTCTTGATCGCTGGCGGCGCCGGCGCCGTCGGACATTACGCGGTGCAATTTGCCAAGGCCGCCGGCGCGACTGTCATCGCCACCGTCAGTTCCGCCGAGAAAGCCAAGGTCGCGCGCGACGCCGGCGCCGACCACACCATCGATTACAAGCTCGAAAACATCGGCGAACGCGTGATGGCCGTGACCGGCAAGAAAGGCGTCGACGCCATCGTGGAAGTCGACTTTGCCGCCAACGCCTGGCTCGTCCCGCGTGTGCTGCGGCCGCGCGGCACCGTGGTGATCTACGGGACTGGAAACTCGGGCGCCGCGGTCCCCTGGCAGTTCTTCCTGCGCAACGCCATCACACTGAAATACGTCTACGTCTACGAACTCACGCCCGCTGAACGCGTTGCGGCATTGGCTGCAATCAACGACGCGCTGAAGACCGGTAAGCTCATCAACCGGGTCGGCAAGACGTTTCCGCTTGCCGACATCGTCTTGGCGCACGAGGCGGTCGAGCAAGGTCAGGTGCCCGGCAACATAGTGGTCGATGTCCGCTAAAAACGCCGATGCCCGCGACGGGGCGCGGGCACGGCGGACGAACGAAGATTTCTGAACCGCTACGCGGCGTGATCGTGGGCGCCGAAGGTGTCGGAACTTTTCAGCGCAGTCACAATCTGCTGTTTGGTCAGACGCGTGCCGTCGTCGCCTTCGACCAGCAGTACGACACGGCCGCTATCGTTGACGTGTCGAGCCCAACCCATGGCCTCATCGAGGCTGCCGAACTCTTTGAACAGATGCCGATCCTTCTCGATCGGAGAAATCAATTCCGAGCCGCGCGGCCCGGAATAGACGCGATAGGTCATTTGTCGTCTCCTACGATTGTTCGGGTTTGCGAGCGCACGGTTCGCGGACGCACACCACCCCCGCCGCTGACCGGCGGCCGCCATGGACAACGAGATATCGGGAGAAATGTGCCGGCCTCATGGTGCCGTCCGCGCGCGACGCGTTGACGCGGGCGAAAATGCGCGGCAAGCATTGCGCCAACGCGTGAGGAACCAGGGAGGATGCGATGCGCCTATTTTCGAGGCTTTCGTTCGGCTTGATCATTCTTGCGGCAACGGCTGCCGGCCCGGTCCGGGCCGACGACAACGCCGTCTATGTGGTCACCTATGTCGACGTGATGCCGAATTCAGCCACGCCGGGCGCTGCTCTGCTGCAGAAATACCGGAGCGCGGGCCGCGAGGAAGACGGCAACCTGCGCTTCGACGTATTGCAGGAAATTTCTCGGCCCAATCGTTTCGCAGTCTTGGAAATCTGGCGCGACAAAACGGCCGCCGAGGCTCACGGCAAGACCGCAAGCACCACGGACTTCCGCGACAAGCTCAAGGCGATCGAGAACGCACCCTATGACGAGCGGATCAACAACGGCCTCTACGTTGGCCCTTTGAAAAATGAAAATCGGCCGGACGCGATTTATGTGGTGACCCACGTCGACGTCATCCCGCCGGGCAAAGACGATTGCATGGCGGGGCTCAAGGCGATGAGCGTCGATACGCCGAACGATCCGGGAAGCATCAGCTACGGCGTGTTGCAGCAAGCCAACAGATCGAATCACTTCTCAGTCGTCGAAGCATGGACCGACCGAAAGGCACTGGACGGCCATGCCATGGCGTCACACACACGCGCGTTTCGCGATCGGCTCTCGCCGATCGCCGGCGCGCTTTATGACGAGCGCTTCTATAACGCGCTGAATTGAGTCGCGGCCAGCGCCCTATTTCTGCACTGAAAACGACTGGTTGCTGTAAGGCAAAATCGTCGGGCGCTGGATGACGATAAAGCCGTGATCCAGCGTGTGATGGCAGGCGTTGCACCCGGCGCTGAGCTTGTCGAAGACTGCCGGAAAAGCGGCGCGATTCTTGTCGGCGATAATCTTCTCCAGCGCCTTGATCGGGCCGCCAACATGCTTGTCAACGGTATCGCCGCCGAGCAGCTTGTCGACGTCCTCAAAGCCCTCGTTCAATTCGCCGATTTCGTAGTCGGTGAGCGGCCAGTTGCCGGCCTGACCGGCAAACCACAGCTTGATGTGACGCATTTGCTGGAGCGACATGATCTCGCCAAGGCCGGGCAGTTGCGGCTCGCTCTCGGGCGGTGACGCCGCAGGCTGCTTTGCCGGTTCTTGGGCCTGCGCCGCGATCGCCAGGAGCGTCGCCGCCGCAACCAAGACTGCACGATTCGGTTTCATGGACTTTCTCCATCGAACACGCATGAACCACGAACGGGCGCCCCCTCAACTCATCGGCTCGATCGGCTCGCTGCACGCCTTGGGATAGGACGATTCACACGCTTGATAGAGCGCGGGACACACTTTCGTCCCGGCGAGCGCGGCGTCGATTGTCTTGAGCCGATCGCCGGCTGCGCGCGACTGTGCATCGTAGATCAGCACCGCGTCGGCGCGCTCGATGCCGCGGTCCGTCATGAGAAAACTTTCAGCGGCCGTGAAGTATGCCGTCGCCGTCTTGATCGCCTCGGTCAGCTTTTTGGAAAACTCGGCGTTTGCTTTGGGATCAGGTTTGACCACACGGGCGCGTACGGCCTCATCGGTATAGAGCGAGTTGAGCCTGAAATAGACGCCGCCGCATTGCGACAACGCCAGCCAGTACGGTTTGCCGCTATAAGACCCGGCCGCCGTCACAACGGTATCGCGTTTGTCGACGGGCGCCGCGGCTGGCGGACGTTCGACTTCTTTCGTGGGACGCCGATTGTATTTCTGGGCGTTCGCGTCCGACATGACGACGAAGGCGAGCGCAAGCAGTAGAGCTTTCGAGACGATCGTGGACATGGTCCGATTATAATTGGATGGAGCGGGAGATTTCAAAATTTCTCGATATATCGGAATTCTTCAAAGCATCAAAACTTCTCCACCCATGGCCGCACTTCGATTTCCCAGGTCCATGCACTTTTCGGCTGCAACAATAGGTAAAGGTAGCTTTCCGCAATCGCATCTGGGTCGAGCGTGCTGTCGGGATTGTCCGCTGGGTCGGCGCGTCGGCCGCTGCGGATGCCGCCGTCGACGACCACGTGGACGACGTGGATGCCTCGCGGTGACAGTTCCCGCGCCATGCTTTGCGCCAGCCCGCGCAATGCGAACTTGCCCATGGCAAACGGCGCAGACAACGCATAGCCCTTCACGCTGGCCGATGCGCCGGTGAACATGATCGCGCCGTGCGCATGCGGCAGCATGCGTTTCGCCGCCTCCTGCGCCACCAGGAAGCCGCCAAACGCGGAGACTGCGATCGACTTCTGCACCTCGGCGGGATCAAGCTCGACGAAGGGACCGCGCGTGCGATAGCTCGCGTTGTAGATGACAACATCCGGGTCGCCAAAAAAGGCCTCGACGTCCGAAAAGAGTTTTGTAACGGCTGTGCGATCGCTCGCATCGCAGGCAAAGGCTTTGCCACCGATCTCTTTCGCCAGCTGAGCGAGATCATCGATGCCGCGCGCGGCGAGCGCGACCTTCAGACCGGATTTCGCGAGCAGCCGTGCAATCGAGGCGCTCAAACCAGAGCCCGCTCCGATGATGAGGGCTCGCTCAAATCTCACATTCGACACGCTCTTACTCCTCAAACTCGGCACTGGCGAGGCTGCAGGCTACCATCCGGCTGATTGCGGCAACAATCAACTTTGAGAGAACCGACCAAAAAGGCATCCCGCGCTTTTGACATGAGGTGGTGCCGCCAAGCCAATCGAACAATGCTTCGTCACGCTCACGCGAGACGCCTCGCAGATTCAATCGATGACCGCAACCGCATTGATCTCGACAAGGCAGCGCGGATCGGTTGCAAGACGAACGACCTGAACGGTAGTCGTCGCAGGCTTGGCGTCGCGAAAATACTCACCCCAAACGCGGTTGAGCGCATCTTGATCGGAGAGATCGGTGACGAACCGGTCCGCCGTCACCACGTCCGCGAAAGTAGCGCCGACCGCTTCGAGCCCGCGCTTGAGGTTCTCCAGCGCTGCACGCCCCTGGCCCGCCATATCGCGGGGCATGGCGTCGAACTCCTCGGGCCGGTGGGGATGATGGTGATAAACCGGGGCCGCGGTCACGCCGGCAAGATAGACGGTGGTGCCGCCGCGAACCTTGATCGCCGGCGCGTACGGCATCCACAGATCCGGTGCGTCAGGCCAATGGACGTGTTCAATGGTCTTTGTCATGACGCCCTCTCCCTTGTGCGCGAGCCTCGGCGCTGCTGATGTCTCCCCAACGACATCGTCATCGCAACGTGGCAACATAGCCCGATGCGTCCGATACCGCACGCCGCCGGCCTCTACCTCGCCGTCCTGCAGCTCGTGTTCCACTCGGCTGGACGATCTATGCGTTCTATCTGCCGCAGCTCGCTGTCGCGGCCGGAATATCGCGCAGCTCCGTTACCTACATCCTGATGCTCGATCAGGCGATCTTCACGATCTCCGACTTTGCGGTCGGCGTTGCGACCGACAGGGTGTCGCAAGTGCTCGGCCGCCTCGGGCACTGGGTCGCGGCGGTCACGCTGCTGAGTTGCGCGGCCTTTGTCGGTCTGCCTTTCATCGCCAAGGCGGGCATCGGACCCACGCCATTTCTCGCGCTTGTGGTGCTCTGGGCGGTGACCTCCTCGGCGCTGCGGGCACCGCCACTGATGCTGCTCGGCAAATACGCTGAATGGCCCGCGCTCCCCTATTTGGCCAGCCTCGCCACGCTCGGTGTCGGTATCGCAGGCGCACTCGGGTCCTGTTTGACCATGACGCTGAGCTATCATCTCAAGCGTCGTACTCGTGTTGACGAGTTTGGCGCTCGTCAAAGTCGAGCGGATGCTGGCGAAGCAGGCGCCGAAAGCGCAGGAGTCGCCGAAGACAAAATCGATCGCGCCGTTCCGGCTCCCATCACAGTGCTTGCGCTAACAAGCGTCATATTCGCCATCGGCTTTCTTCTTCAACAGCGCGATGCTGCTCGGCGACGTCAGCGACAACGTCAGTCTGCTGATGAAGAAGGCCTGAGCAGACTTCAGCTTGCTCGCAGCTGAGACTGCAGTCGGTCACATCCTGAAAACGCCGAACCTCGTCTCCGGGATCGGCGTGTTCAGCGACGCGGCAAAGCCGAGCGCGAGCACGCGGCGCGTCTCGGCGGGAGTGATGATGCCATCGTCCCATAATCGCGCCGTCGCGTAGTACGGGTTGCCCTCGGCTTCGTATTGCTCGCGGATCGGATGCTTGAATTCCTCTTCTTCGACTTCGGACCACTTCTTGCCCGATGCTTCGATGCCCTCGCGCTTGACGGTGGCGAGGACGGATGCGGCCTGCTCGCCGCCCATCACCGAAATGCGCGCGTTCGGCCAGGTGAACAAAAACCGCGGGCCGTAGGCGCGGCCGCACATACCGTAATTGCCGGCGCCGTAAGAGCCACCGATGATGACGGTGATTTTCGGCACTTGTGCGCAAGCGACCGCGGTGACCATCTTGGCGCCGTCCTTGGCGATGCCGCCAGCTTCATAGTCGCGGCCCACGATGAAGCCGACAATGTTTTGCAGAAACAACAGGGGCACGCGGCGCTGGCAGCACAATTCGATGAAATGCGTAGCTTTGAGCGCGCTTTCGGAAAACAGAATGCCGTTGTTCCCCAAGATTCCGACCGGAATGCCGTGGATGTGGGCAAAGCCGGTGACGAGCGTCATGCCATAGAGCGCCTTGAACTCGTCAAACTCGGAGCCGTCAACGAGCCGCGCGATCACCTCGCGCACGTCGTATTGTTTCCTCAGATCGGCCGGCACGATGCCGTCGAGTTCGCTTGCATCGTATTTCGGCTCGATCGGCTTGGCGAACGTCATATCGGCCGAGCTCCTGGTGTTCAGATTGCCGACGATGCGCCGGCACAAGGCGAGCGCATGGCGATCGTTCTCGGCGAGATAATCCGTCACGCCGGATTTCTTGGCATGCACCTCGGCGCCGCCGAGTTCTTCGGCGGTGACGACCTCACCGGTTGCCGCTTTGACCAGGGGCGGTCCGCCGAGAAAGATTGTGCCTTGATTGCGCACGATGATGCTCTCGTCCGACATCGCCGGCACATAGGCACCGCCCGCGGTGCACGACCCCATGACTACGGCGATCTGCGCGATGCCGGCGGCCGACATCGTCGCCTGATTGTAGAAGATGCGGCCGAAGTGCTCGCGGTCGGGGAACACTTCGGTCTGATGCGGCAGGTTGGCGCCGCCGGAATCGACCAGATAGATGCAGGGCAACCGGTTGTCGCGCGCGATCTCCTGCGCGCGCAGATGCTTCTTCACGGTCATCGGATAGTAGGTGCCACCTTTGATGGTGGAATCGTTGCAGACGATCACGCATTCGCGGCCGGCGACGCGGCCGATGCCGGTGATGAGGCCGGCGCCGTGAATGGCGTCTTCGTACATGCCGTTCGCGGCGAGCGGCGACAGTTCGAGGAATGGCGCGCCGGGATCGAGCAACGTCATCACGCGATCGCGCGGCAATAACTTGCCGCGCGCCAGATGGCGCTCGCGGGCGCGCGGCGGACCGCCTTCGGCGGCCTTTGCGCGTTGCTCCTCAAGCTCCGCGATCAAGGCGCGCATCGCCGCCTGATTGGCGCGAAACTCCTTCGATCCGGTATCGACGGCGGTTGTGAGCGCGGCCACGAATCCCTCCCGGGCAGGGGGTGGATTGCACTACGGTCCGCGCCTGAGCGCAACGAGCACCGCACAGATGCGGCGCCCGCTGTGTAGTCGTAAAAGCTGGCCGTGGGGCAGGTCCGGTCCCGTTAGGCCCGGACTTCCTGGCGTTGGAAGATCACGTAGCCGATGACGAACAGCACGATCGCGGTCGCGATCATGCCGACCATCTGCGGCCAGGCGATCAGCACGCTCTCGCCGAGCGGCAATGGCGCGCCGAGCACGGCGCCTTGCAGCTGGCTGAGATAAATCGGCCCGAGCGCCCGCGTCGTCGGGTCGAGCAAGGCGACCACGACTTCGGCGAACAAGGTCGATGGCGAGAAGCGCGCTAGGATTTGTTCGAGCTCCGCCGTTCCCGGCGTCTGCAATCCAAGCGCCGCGTAGCGCGGGTCCGGCGGCACGATGATCTGCGCCACGGCGCCGGCGAGCACCGGCCAGATGAACGTGATCAGCAGCCACAACCCGAGCGTCACCAGCGCCGCGGTTGCGGCCGAGCGGAACAGGATCGAGAACAACAGCGCCAGCGCGAGCCACACGCCCGCATAGATGATCGTCACCAGGAGGAAGACGAAGCTCCGGGCAATCTCCTCGGCGCCGGGCGGAATGCCGATCAAAAGGAGACCAAGCCCGATGACGAGCAGCCACAACGTGATCAGGCTGATCGACAACGTCACAAGACCGGCGAGGAATTTGCCGAACAGCAACGCATCGCGGTAGATCGGCTGCGCCAGGATCCGCGACAGCGTACGCCGGTTATGCTCGCTGTTGACCGCGTCGAAACCAAGCCCGATCGCCATCAGCGGCACCAGAAACGACAGGAACGACACGAACGACGGCAGCGGATCGCGCGACGTCGTGAACAGCCGCAGGAAAAGGAACGGGTCCTCGGCGGTCGTGTCCTTGATCTGCTGGATGGCGCCGTAAAGGGCGGCGAGCGCCACCAGCACGACGAGCCATTCGAGCACCCGCATGCGCACGCTGGTCAGGTGGTCGGATAGCTCCTTGAGCATGACCACGCCGAGACCCTGAAAGGCTGAGCCCTCACGCTGCATGGCGCGCTCCTTCGCTCGCGGGCTCGGCGGCTTTGCCCTCGAAGTAGCGCGTGTAGATTGCTTCAAGGCTCGGCTCCTCGACGCCGAGGAACTTGAGCCGGCCTTGCATGGCCACCACTTCGGCCGCCGCCTCGGGCCGCACGTCGCGGTCGGCATGCAGACGCAGCTTGCTGATGCCGGTCTTCTCCACGCCGCTGACGCCCGGGATGAGAGCGAGCCGCTCGGCGAGCCCGACGCCGTCCGCTTCGATATCGACGACGTAGCCGCCGCCCAGCACCTCGCGGCCGAGCTCCGGCACTGTCCCCATGAGCGCGATGCGGCCGGCGCTGAACAGCGCGACCCGGTCGCACACGCTCTGCACCCGCTCGAGCAGATGCGATGACAAGAGCACCGACACGCCTTCACTCTTGAAGCCGCGGATGATCGCAAGCAGTTCGTGCGTGGCCTGCGGATCGAGGCCCGAGGTGGGCTCGTCGAGGATCGCGATCTGCGCCCCCTTCATCAAAATCTCGGCAAGGCCGAGCCGCTGACGCATACCGCGCGAATACGTGCCGACACGGTTCTCAGCTGCATCGGCGAGGCCGACCCGCTCAAGCGCTTCAGCGATCCGCTTCTCGCGTTCGTGGAAACGAAAACCGATCAGCCGCGCCGTGTAGCGCAGATTGTCGGTCCCAGTGAGCCCATCGTAGAAGCCAACGGTGTCCGGTAGGTAGCCGACCCGCCGCTTGACCGAGAGCGGTTCGCGCGTCGGGTTGAATCCCAGCACAGTCACAGTTCCCGATGAAATCTCGGTCAGGCCGAGCATCATCAAGATGATCGTCGTCTTGCCCGCGCCGTTCGGGCCGAGCAAACCGAAAATTTCGCCGCGTCCGACACTGAACGAAATGTGGTCGACCGCGACGGCCTTTCCGTATTTTTTGGTGAGGTCTTTGGCCTCGATGACGGTGTCTTCGGTCATCGGCGTCCGAACCTCGCAACAGCGCCCACCATGACGAGTAGCGCGACGCCGATGATACCGACGCCAGCGATTCCCCACATGGTGGAGGTCGTCACCGTGACGCGGAAGTTGGCCGAAGCGGACTCGCCGCGTGCGGAGGCTCGCACCGTCGTCACGTAGTCGCCGGCGATCGCCTTCTCCGTGGGCGTGATCAGCGCCTGAACTTCCTTGTTGGCGTTCGGCGCAATGCGATCGACGGTCTTTGGATCGAACGTGATCTTCCAACCGCTCGGCGCCGAGCCGCTGAGGTCGATGTTGTCGGCCGGCGCCGTGCCGGTATTGGTGATGACGACCGGCACCGACGTTTCTTTGCCCGCCGAAGCGCGCGTAGACACGAGGCCTTCGCGGCCGCTGATATCGAGCCTGGGCTGACCAGTAATCGTCAGCCCGAGATCAGCGGTCGCCGAGGCGTCTTCAGCCGCAACGCGCGCGGTCACCTTGTAGTCGCCGGCGGCGGCGGTGTTCGGCGGCGTCACCTTGAGCTTCACGTCCTTGGTCTGGCCGGCGTCGACCGGTACCGCGTTCAGCTCCTGGCTGCCGTATTGCTCGGTGAACGAGGCGTCGAAGTTCTGCGGCGCCTGAGCCGACAGGCTTACCGTGAGCCGTTTGCCGCTGTCGTTCTTGATGCCGAGCTGATACTCGAAGCTCGACTTCGACGTGCCGCGCAGCTCGGGAAGCTGCGGCGTGAGCGTCAATTTGGCGGGCAGGTCTTTGGCCAGAGTGACCTGGACCGGAAGGTCAACCTTCGTGGTGGCGCCGGCTGCCGAAACGGTCAACGTCTGGGTGCCCATCGGAGCGTCCTTGGGCACATCGAGGCGCAGTTCAAACGAGACGCTGGAATTGGTCGCCGGCATCGCCGCTTCGACCGGCTGACCACCGCCCATCAGCGTCGCGGTCCAGCCCGTCGGCACGCCGGCAACCGAGAGCGCAAGACGCTCCGGCGTCATGGCATAATTCTGCAGCCGCAAACTCACGGTGGATGTCGCTCCCGGCCGCAGCGTGACGGCGGGATAGTCGCTCATCAGGTAAATGCCTTTAGCATCCTTGGGGGCATCGTCCGATCTGGCGGCCGGTGCAAGCAATGCCGTCAAAGCGGCGAGAGTGGCGAGAGTGGCGATAAAGCGATATCGCATTGGCGTTGGCTCCCGTTCAGGAAATTCGGTGCGCCCCACTCCCACAACACGCTCTCGATTTGGAGCGCGGACGGGGAAGCGGGCATTGTGGGCGTAATCGTGACAAAATCATGCAGACCACCCCCGGTTTAGCAAGACCTGCGGTAGAGAGCCGCAGTTTATGAGGGTTCTGCGCGGATGGGCCGCAGCAAAGACGTCAGCGCCGGCCTTCTGGTCTTTCGCAGAAGGAATGGGCTTGAAGTGCTGCTTGCGCATCCGGGCGGACCTTTCTGGGCAAAGAAGGACGACGGGGTCTGGACGATTCCAAAAGGCCTCGTCGAACCGGGCGACGATCTCCTCGCCACGGCACGGCGCGAATTCGCCGAAGAGACGAATTTGGCGGCCGGCGGCGACTTCATAGCCCTTCATCCGGTCAAACAAAAGAGCGGCAAAGAGGTCCACGCTTTCGTGATCGAAGCCGACCTGGACCTCACCGGGTTCGCCAGCAACGCTTTCGACATCGAATGGCCGCCGAAGTCGGGGCGGCGGCAGCATTTTCCTGAAATCGACCGTATCGCGTATTTCGCGCTGCCGGCCGCGATGGTTAAGATTCTTGCTTACCAGCGGCCGTTGTTGGACGAGGTTAACCGCCGTTTCGGCTGAAGCCGTGCCTCAGTCCGTCGAGGGTTGGCTATTCACGAAGAA
Organism: uncultured Alphaproteobacteria bacterium; assembly: GCA_963732015.1. Lineage (GTDB taxonomy): Bacteria > Pseudomonadota > Alphaproteobacteria > Rhizobiales > Xanthobacteraceae > BOG-931. The sequence continues at coordinate 186,976 of CAVSXY010000001.1, forward strand.
CCTGCGGCGAATCGACTTCGTCGTGCGGCAGCACCCAGGGTTCGCGCCTCGCGGCCGCGTCCCATTCGCGCCAGGCCGGAAGCGCCATGGCGGCGTCCATGTAGGCGCGCGCCGCCGCGCTCACCGGGACAGCGTAAGTGCGAAAGCGCGATACGACGGGGGCATACATGGCATCCGCTGCGCCGAATGCGCCGAAGAGAAACCGCCCGCCCGCACCAAACCGCGCCCTGCATTCACTCCAGATGCTGTCGATACGCTTCACATCTGCGGCGGAGCCGTCGTCGAGAGCGCGCGCCTTGACCGGGCGCCAGACATTCATCGGTAGATGACGGCGCAACGGCAAAAATCCGGCATGCATCTCGGTCGCGACCGCGCGCGCGTGTGCGCGCGCGTTTGCCGGCCGCGGCCATAGACCGGCATCAGGAAATTTCTCAGCCAGATATTCGAGGATCGCGAGCAACTCCCAGACGCGGACTTCACCATCGATCAGGACCGGCACTTTGCCAGCGCCGCTCACGGCCAATACGCGGTCCTTGAAGTCCTTTGCTTCGAGGGAAATGACCGTTTCATCAAATGAAATCCCAACGGCCTTCATCGCCAGCCACGGCCGAAACGACCATGAGGAATAGTTCTTGTTGCCGATGATCAAGTGAAGTCCCATGGTCGCTCCGCCATCTACCGGGCGTCGACAATTGAATCACCGGCCATATCGCGCAAGCATTTTATGCCGCGTCGGCGTGCCGCCGATCATCGCTACGACAGCAGCGATCGTGGTCGTGATAGTGGCGGAGACAGTTCCCGTGCGCCTCAAGCCGCGGCGCGAACCGCCTAGGCAGTCGCTCACACAAGACCCGTGACGACGGCCAGAAACGAAACGAACAGCACGGCCGCCGCAGCAAACGCGACGGTGAGCGCCGTTGCGGACCACTCGTCCGGTGCCGTTTGGGCCTCGGCGGCGGCTTCGACGATGTCGTCGGCGATCGCGGCTGGAATATCGGTCGACATGAGGGTCCTCTCCGGAGGGCCTCGCGCGAAGCACGCGACGGCTCGATGACGGGACGCCGAATCACGCAACCAACGGCCGCGGAAGTGTCCGGCCGGTATGGCGAACGATTGGTAAAGAACGGCCGCGTCGAGCGATCAGGGCCGAGGGAAGAGCTCGTTCGTCTTGCCGGTCAGCCGGTAGACCACAAGGCCGACCCATTCCCTGACGGCCGTGTCCGTCCGGCGCAAGCCATCGCCGAGCGAGGCGAACGGACGGAGCGCGTCGGCCGGCCCGCGGGTCCGCCAGTCGACCGGATACGCCTCGACCGGAAAACCGGCGGCACGGAAGACCGCGATCGCGCGCGGCATGTGGTAGGCCGACGTGACCAGGAGCCAACGTTCGCCCGGTTGCGGGTTCGCCAGCAGTCGCGAGAAGACAGCATTCTCGATGGTGTTTCGCGACTGCTCTTCGGCGGTGATGCGGTCGTGCGCGATGCCCAACGCCTCGAATTGGCGAACGGCGATATCGGCTTCGACGCCTTCGTCGAAAAGGATGGCGTTATTGCCACCGGAGAAGATGATGCGCGCATCCGGATAACGGCGCGCAAGCTCTGCGGTCGCCGTGATGCGTTCGGCGGCCTCGTTGAGCGCCACCGTATCGTGCGCGATCGACACTTCCGGCGTAATCGCGCCGCCAAGCACCACGATCCCGGTCGGAGCGCCGCGCGAGGGATCCCACGGCGGGAAGCGATCCTCCAGCGGAACGATCAGTGCGTTGCCGAGCGGCGACAGGCCTGCGATCGCGATGAGCACAAGGCTCGTCACGACAAGCCAGCTGGCGAGCCGGGTAAAGCGCGTGAACAGAAGAAAGATACCGGCGAGGCCAATGACGATCAGAAAATTAGATGGCAGAGCAAAGAAGCCAATGATCTTTGACAGCAGAAAAAACATGCCGGGGCCTACGTCATCCTTAGCCACGCGCCGCAACACAACGGAAGATTACGACTGCGCCTTGCGCCACGCCGCGTAACGCGCCTTTGCATCGTCGTTCGGCGGATAGAGGCCCGGCAGCTTGACGCCTTTCTCGACTTCGCTGAACACCCAGCTTTCGTAAAGCTCGTGCTCGGCGCCTTCGTGGGCGACGAAATCGACCAGAGTCTGCGGGATGACAACGGCGCCGTCATCGTCAGCCACGATCACGTCGCCCGGAAAAATCGCGCATCCGCCGCAGCCGATCGGCTGCTGCCAGCCGACGAACGTCAGGCCGTTGACCGACGCCGGAGCGGCGACGCCGGCGCACCACACGGGCAGCGCGCTCATCAGCACACCGGCGCGGTCGCGCAGCACGCCGTCGGTGACCAGTGCCAGCACATTTCGCTTCTTCATGCGAGCGCACAGGATATCGCCGAAAGTCCCGGCGCTCGGCACCCCCATGGCATCGGCAACCGCGACGGCGCCCTCCGGCATCTCTTCGATCGCGGCACGCGTCGAAATCGGCGCCGCCCAGCTTTCGGGCGTCGCAAGGTCCTCGCGTACCGGGACGAACCGCAGCGTGAAGGCCGGCCCGACGACGCGTTCGCCGTTCGGCACCAGCGGCTTCGGACCGTTCATCCAGCAGCGCCGAATGCCCTTTTTCAGGAGCATCGTGGTGATGGTCGCGGTCGTCACCGTGCGTAGAATGTCGAATACCGCCTGGCTCATCATCTCGCTCCGTCAAAGAAATCGCCAACTGGACCAACCCACCCAGGCGCCCTCAAGCGGCCTTCCATTGCGCATAGCCCTTAGCACGCAACTGGCAGGCTGGACATTCGCCGCAACCAAAACCCCAATCATGCCAATGTTGGCGGTCGCCGAGATAACAGGTGTGGGTCTCGACCAGAAGGAGATCGATCAGGGGCTCGCCGCCAATTTCGTTCGCGAGCGCAAATGTCCCTGCTTTGTCGATCCACATCAGCGGCGTATGAATAACGAAGTCGCGATCCATGCCTCGCGTGAGCGCGATTTCCATGGCCTTGATCGTGTCGTCACGACAGTCGGGATAACCGGAAAAGTCGGTCTCGCACATGCCCGCAACGAGGTGCCCTATGCCGCGCCGATAGGCCATCGCGCTGGCAAAGCAAAAGAAAATGAGATTTCGGCCAGGCACAAACGTCGTCGGCAAGCCGCTCTCGGAGATTTCGATCGCCATCTCACTGGTGAGCGCGCTCTGCGAGATGGCTGCGGGCGCGTCGATCCGTACGACGTGGTCTTCGCCTAAGGCGGCGCGCCATTGCGCAGAAAAAGCCGCAAGTCGTTCGCGGATCTTCGGACGCACCTCAAGCTCAACGGCATGGCGCTGGCCATAATCGAAACCGACACTCTCCACGCACGCGAAGCCGCTCCATCGCCCACGCGAGGCACACGGTCGAATCCTGGCCGTCGGAGAAAAGAACAAGAGCGCGGTCGAGCAACGTGCCTCCTGTTTATCCTTTCAGCCAGTTGCCGATCCGGTTGACCGCTTCGTGCATATCCTCGCGCGAGCCGGCGTAGCACATGCGCAGGAAATTATGCCCGTGCAGCGGATCGAAATCGGCTCCGGGCGTCACGGCCACCCCCGCCTGCTCCAACATGCGCGTCGCAAACTCAAAACTGTCCGGCGAAAAACGCGACACGTCGGCATAGAGATAGAAGGCGCCATCGACCGGGAGGAATGAATCGAGCCCGGCCTTGGGCAATCCTTCGACCAGAATCTTCCGGTTCGCTTCGTAGCCATGACGCACGGCGTCAAGCTCTTCGCGAGCATCAAGGGCAGCCTCGGCTGCGATCTGCGAAAGGGTCGGCACCGAGATCGCGAGGTTCTGCTGCAGCCGTTCGATCGCCCGGATCAGCACGGGTGGCACGACCATCCAGCCGATGCGCCAGCCGGTCATGCAGTAATATTTGGAAAACGAATTGATCACGATGGCGTCGGCCGAAAGGCGCGCCGCGGTCTCGGCCGCGAACGTGTAAACCAGGCCGTGATAAATCTCGTCCGATATCACGGTGATGCCGGCATCTTCCGCGCACCGGATCAGCGCGGAGAACGCAGCCGCGGTCATCATCGTTCCGGTCGGATTGGCCGGAGAACCGATAATAACACCCTTGAGCGGACGTTCGCGATGATGCGCCATCAGCGCATCAGGCGTCATCGACCATCGCGACTCCGCCGTCGTGTCAATCAGAACCGGCTCGCAGCCGAGCGCCGACAGAATGTGCCGGTAAGGCGGATAACCGGGACGTGGCACGGCCACGCGATCACCGTTTTCGAACGCCGCAAGGAACGCCAGGATGAAACCGGCCGAAGAGCCGGTGGTGACGACGACACGCGCCGGATCGACGTCGAGGTCGTGCCATTCGGCATAGGCGCGCGCGATGCGCCGGCGCAGCGAAGCGATGCCAAGCGACTCCGTGTAGCCCAGGGGACCGGGCGAGAGCGCGGCCCGGACCGCGGCGATCGATGGGGCGGGCGCACCCATCGCAGGCTGACCAACTTCCATATGAACGATCTTGCGGCCTTCCGCTTCCAGCCGGGCGGCGGCGGCCACGACATCCATGACCATGAACGGCGGCACATCGCTGCGCGACGACGGCAGCGCCAGACGTTTCGCCTTCTCAAGCATCAATTCGCCCTAGTAATCCCGAGGGCTTAAGCCCTGTGACCGCGCTTCGCATCGCCGCCCCGGTACTGCCGTATTCCGCGGGTTTCGTGCGCGCGACCTTGTTACCGCAAACGCACCGGGCATGTGTTGACCGTCACCGGCCCGCTCCATAGTTTGGGTTCTGAATGGGGCCCAACATTTGTCCAGATGCTTGTTGCCAGAACTCCTAGCAGGGCGCGCCCAGTGAGGCCAGCTTCGCGCATCATTGCGCTCGCAACCGCCGCCGCAGTCGCGTTGCCCAGCATCCCGGCGCGCGCTCAGACTGGAGCTAATGCCGGCATCCCGATGATTCGCGATGCCGAGATCGAGCAGCTGTTGCGCGACTACACCGCACCCATTTTGCGTGCCGCCGGGCTTGGCCAACAGAACGTCCAGGTCGTCATCATCAACGACAAATCGTTCAACGCGTTCGTCATGGACGCGCACCGTATCTTCGTGAATACCGGCGCGTTGATGGAAGCGACAACTCCCAATCAGATGATCGGCGTGTTCGCGCACGAAACCGGCCACATCGTCGGTGGCCATCTGTCCAAGCTGCGCCAAGAGCTTGCCAACGCGCAGACCGCGGCGATCATCGGCATGCTGCTCGGCGTCGGCGCCCTGGTCGCCGGCGCGCGCAGCGGCAGCCCGGACACGACCAATATCGGCGGCGCGGCGCTGAGCGCGCCGCAGGCCTATCTGCAGAACAGACTCCTGTCCTATCAGCGCGCTCAGGAAGAGTCGGCCGACCGCGCCGGCGTCCGCTTTCTGACCATGACCGGACAATCGGCGAAAGGTATGTACGATACCTTCAAGCGGTTCGCCGACGAGAGCATGTTCTCGGCGCGCTACGTCGATCCGTATGCGCAGAACCACCCGATGCCCGAAGAGCGCATGGCGGCGCTCGCCGAACTCGTGAAGACGCAGTATTGGGACAAGAAAGACCCGCCCGAACTGCAATTTCGCCACGACATGATGCGGGCGAAGCTTTATGGCTTCATCGAGCGTCCCGATACGGTGATTCACCGCTATCCACTTTCCGATACGAGCCTCCCTGCCCGCTATGCGCGGGCCATATCCACCTACCGGTTCGGCGACATGCGGGCGGCCGTCGCACAGATCGACAACCTGATCCAACAGATGCCCAACAATCCCTATTTTTACGAGCTGAAGGGGCAGGCCCTGATGGAGGGCGGGCACCCAGCGGAAGCCGTCGCGCCATTGCGGCGCGCTGTGCAGCTCGCACCCCAGCCCGCCCTCATCCAGACTCTGCTTGGACAAGCGCTGGTGGCGACCAACGATCCGAAAATGGCCGACGAGGCCATCCCGCTGCTGCGCGCGGCGCTCCTCAAAGAGCCGGAATCCGCCGATGCCTATTCGCAGCTTGGCATGGCCTATGGCCGCAAAGGCGACCTCGCCGAGGCCGACCTCGCCTCGGCGCAGGCGGCGTTCGCCAACGGCGACAGCAAGACCGCGCGTGAACTCGCCGCACGCGCGAAACAGCGTTTTCCGGTCGGATCCCCCGGCTGGGTTAAGGCCGACGACATCGTCGCCTTCAACAAGAATCAGTCACAAAGCCCGCTACGAAAGTGATCACGAGAAGGATGGTCCCATGAAGGATCGCATTTCAGCTCATCGCCGCCCGACATTCTTCGCCGCATTGTTCGCGACGGCGGTGCTTGTAGCACCGCCGGTCTTGGCGCAATCGTTTTCCGACGAACAGCGGCACGAGATCGAGGGCATCATCAAGGATTACCTCGTCAGTCATCCGGAGGTGATGCAAGACGTCATGGCCGCGATGGAAAAGCAGCAGAAAGAGGCGGACGCCGAGAAGGCTCGCGCAACGATCAAAGACAATAACGCCACTCTGTTCAATTCGAGCCACCAGGTGGTGCTCGGCAATCCGCAGGGCAGGGTCACGATGGTCGAGTTCTTCGACTACAATTGCGGCTTCTGCAAGCGGGCGATGACCGACATGCTCGATCTCCTGAAGACGCAGCCCAATCTCAGGTTCGTGCTCAAGGAATTTCCGGTTCTCGGCGAAGGCTCGGTTGAGGCCGCCCATGTCGCGGTCGCGGCGCGGATGCAGGATCCGAGCGGCAAGAAATACCTCGAATTCCACCAGAAGCTCCTGGGCGGACGCGGCCAGGCTGACAAGGCAAGAGCGCTCGCCGTCGCCAAAGAGGTCGGCTACGACATGGCGCGTATCGAAAAGGACATGAACAGCGACGAGGTGAAGACCACCATCGACGAGAACATGAAGCTCGCCGACGCGCTCGGCGTCAACGGCACGCCGAGCTATGTGGTCGGCGACGAGTTGGTTGTCGGCGCCGTTGGTCTCGACGCATTGAAAGAAAAGCTCAGCGCCGAAAACGACAAGAAGTAGACAACTGCTTAAGGGTTCACCGTGAAAGCCCTCCCTGTTCCGGGGAGGGCTTTTGCATTGGTAGATTTACTTGGTCAGGTAGTTGCGGTGGACCCAGCTGCCGTCGGGCCGCTGAGTCTCAGTGTAGAGCGACGTGTCGTTGTCGCGGATCGCAAGCCGAACATTGGCGTTGAGCGGCTCCTCGGCGGCTACGCCGTTTTCGGCGGCTGCGAGAAACGCCTCAACATCGGCGAGCGTGGGCGAGGCGGCGCCCGCAGCATTCTTCTCGCTGATCGCCTCGGTGACGTTGGCGGCGAGCAGCTTGCTCCACATTTTCTTGAACAGCGCGTTCGACGCATAGACGTCGGCGCTGTTGATCTTGCCGTTGATGGCGAAGACGTAACCGACGATATCCGCCCCGTCGCCGGCCGGCTGCAGCGCCGCCATGTAGGCGGCTTGAGCCTCTTTGAGCTTCTCGTTCTCAAGCGACAGCTGGAGGCTTGACGGAGAGGCCGGGGCGGCGACCGGCTCGCCCACGGAGCGCGCGAGTTTGTTTTGGGTCTCCGCTACGGTCGACCAGATTTCCTGCTGGCGCTGAAGCGTGTCGCCGTGGCCTCCCGTATAGGCGGTGGTTTGATCCATCGCGACGGGCGGGGCCGCCAACGACAGTGCGTAAGCCCGCATCGCAACCTTCGCCTCACGCGAGGGCATCGCCGCCGAGGCGCTGGCGAACTGCTTGACGTCTTCCTGGCCGCGCGCCGACCAACGGCCGTGTTCGACGCAAAACGCCGCGATCGATATACGTCCGGACCGCGGCGGCAGCAAGAGATCGACCGACAGAACGCGATCCTGCTGCCCGCCCTTCACGATATCGCCGGCTTGGACGAAAACTTCCTGGTCGCCGACATTCTCAATCGTCAGCGCGTTGACGTTGCCGGTCTCCCGGACTTTGACGCTGTCCTTGCTCAGCGCTTCCTGCAGGGTCAGCGGAACGCCAGCGCTACCCGCTGTGCCGTGCACCATGAAGATCGCGAGATTGTCGTAAACGATCGGACCGGAGACTCGTCCGCCGTCATCGGCGAAGGCCGATGAACCGAACGGAAGCACGGCAACGAATGACGCGACGAGACGCACGAATGATCTGCGGCGCATGAATGACCTCCGAATAATGGTCGCCGCAGACCAGCGTTGATGCACTCTGTGGTCCGCTCACGGGGTCGCAATGGCGGTTTTAGGGTTTCATCGTGGCGCTTGGAGGTACCCCAGGCCTACGGTGTCCGGCTTTGCCTTTTTCCGGGCCTTCCCTATAAACGTTCCCCGGCACGGCAGGCGTTGGTCCCGCCGTGATGCCAGCCGGGTGCAGCGCGCGTGACGAAGACCATCTACGTCCTCAACGGACCCAATCTCAATTTGCTCGGAACGCGTCAGCCGGAGATCTACGGGCGCGCGACCTTCGAGGACGTCGAGCGCCTGTGCCGCGAAACGTCGGAGCGGCACGCGCTTGGGCTGGTGTTTCGGCAATCGAATCACGAGGGTGAGATCGTTGACTGGATTCAGGAGGCCCGCGGCGAACAGGCGGCCGGCCTTGTGATCAATCCTGCGGCCTACACTCATACGTCGGTCGCGATCTTCGACGCGCTTTCGATCCTCGATGTCCCCATTATCGAAGTGCACATCAGCAACATTCACGCGCGAGAATCATTCCGCCGCCGCTCCTACGTGTCTCCGGTCGCGCGCGCGGTCGTGTGCGGGTTCGGCGTTCAGGGCTATTCGCTGGCGATCACCGGGCTCGCCGCGATGATCGAAACCAAGGTCTGATCGTGGCGCGGAAGTCCGGGAGCCCACCCATGCTGAAGTCGCCCGCGATCGATCACGATGTGATCCGCGATCTGGCGAAACTGCTCGACGAAACCGGTCTCACGGAGATCGAGTACGAACGCGACGGCGTATCGATCCGCGTGGCGCGTCACGCAACGGCACCCGTGTCGCGCGGAGGACCGGCGACCATTCCAGTCGGCATCCCCGCAGCCACGGTCCCGCCTCCGGCAGCCGACCCGCAGCAACATCCTGGTCTCGTCGCATCGCCGATGGTCGGCACAGCCTATTTGGGGCCGGGGCCAGGCGCCCGCCCGTTTGTTGAAGTCGGCAGCCAAGTCAAGACCGGTGACACGCTGATCATGGTCGAAGCGATGAAGACGATGAACCAAATTCCCGCGCCCCGCTCCGGCACGGTGATTCAAATCATGGTCGAGGACGGCCAGCCGGTCGAATATGGCGAGCCGCTCATGATCATCGAATGATGACGCGCTGAGTTCGCCCGATGTTCGACAAAATCCTCATCGCTAACCGGGGAGAAATCGCACTCCGCGTGCTGCGCGCCTGCAAGGAGCTCGGCATCGCAACCGTCGCCGTCCATTCGACGGCGGACGAAGACGCCATGCACGTGCGGCTTGCGGACGAGAGCGTCTGCATCGGACCGCCTCCCGCGAAGGACAGCTACCTCAACATTCCGGCGCTCTTGGCGGCCTGCGAGATCACCGGCGCCGACGCCGTGCATCCCGGCTATGGCTTTCTGTCCGAGAACGCCCGATTTGCGGAAATTCTGGGCGAGCACAATGTGCACTTTATCGGTCCGCGCCCCGAACATATTCGCCTGATGGGCGATAAGATCGCGGCCAAGCGCGCCGCGAAAGACCTCGGCATTCCGATTGTGCCAGGCTCTGAGGGCGGCGTGGACTCCGACGAGGAAGCACACCGGCTGGCGCGCGAGATCGGTTACCCGGTGATGCTCAAGGCCGCCGCCGGCGGCGGCGGCCGCGGCATGAAGGTCATTCGCACCGAGGCCGATATTGCGCCCGCACTTCTCACGGCGCGCGCCGAGGCCAAGTCCGCGTTCGGCGACGACACGCTCTATTTGGAAAAGTACCTCGAGAAACCGCGCCACATCGAGATTCAGGTCCTCGGCGACGGGCAAGGCCGCGCCATCCATCTCGGCGAGCGCGATTGCTCGCTGCAGCGCCGGCACCAGAAGGTGTGGGAGGAAGGTCCGTCCCCTGCCCTCAACACCAGCGAACGCGACGCTATCGGTGAAACCGTCGCCAAAGCGATGCGCCAGATCAAGTATCTCGGCGTCGGGACGGTCGAGTTCCTGTACGAGGACGGCCAATTCGCCTTCATCGAAATGAACACGCGCATTCAGGTCGAGCATCCGGTGACCGAGATGATCACTGACATCGATCTTATCCTAGAGCAGATTCGCGTCGCCGCCGGTAATGATCTCACGCTCCAACAGAGCAACGTTAAATTTCACGGCCACGCCATCGAGTGCCGCATCAATGCCGAGAACGCGGTATCGTTCCGGCCGTCACCCGGCAAGATCGTCCACTACCATCCGCCCGGCGGCCTTGGCGTGCGCGTCGATTCCGCCGTGTACCATGGCTACACGATACCGCCATTCTATGACTCGCTTGTTGGCAAATTGATCGTGCGCGGCAGGACCCGCAGCGAATGTTTGATGCGATTGAAGCGCGCCCTCGACGAATTTGTCGTGGACGGCATCGAGACGACACTGCCGCTGTTCCGAGCCCTGGCGCGGGAGGCCGACATCATCGACGGCGACTACCACATCCATTGGCTCGAGCAGTTCCTGGCGCGCGGCGGCGGCGTGGAGCAATAGCGGCGCCGGATCATGGCGCCCGTGGCAGCTCCACGTTGTCTTCGACCATGACCTTGTCGAAGTCCCCGACGAGAATCTCGACCCGCATGCGCCATACGCCGGCAATCGGGATGCGAAGACCTTCGACGTGCCAAAGCCCGTCGGTCGCGAGCTTAGCGCTGCGGCGGATAGGCTCGATGCCGGCGCTCGGATTCCAGATCGCAATAACGACTTCCTTGGCGGCGACCGGAGTGGAGTCGTCATCGGTGACCGCAATGCTCAACGACGCGCCGCGATCCCGTACCGGCGCGAGTTCGATCTGCGCCATGGCCGGTTCGGCGTGCAGGTGAATGTAGGTCGCTTCGGTCGCCGCCAGCGCCCGCGGTGGCGGCGTGAAACGCCAAAGTCCGACGATCCCGAGGATCACGACCGCGAGCACGGACTCGGCTGCGATCACCGTCACCAGGCGTCGTGGTCCCGCGATCTTGAGCCGCGGCACGAGCACGAAGCGATTGAGCGCGCCTAGACCGAGCAGGACCAGCACGACGGCAAGCTTGCCCGCCAACACAAGCCCGTAATCGGTCGTCCATAGGGCGTCGAAACGATCGAACTGCACGCCAAGCAAGCGCACAGCCGGTCGCAATGAGCACCGCGAGCGGCCCCGGAATGAGCCTTGAAAATCGCTCCAGCGCGACGCTGTCGCCGGCACGGACGGTCATGACAAGCGGCATCAGTGAGCCGACCCAGAGCGCGACACAGATGCCGTGGAGGAAACACGCCGGTCGCGCTCCAGAGCCGCGGCGGGGCTGAACTCGCATGCCCGCTCGCCACCAGGGCGAGGCCTGTTCCGGCGAGCGCCAGCGACGCGAGCACACGCGCCAATGTTCGATTTTCGATGCGGAGAACAACAAGCGCGGCCGCAAGCGCCGCCGCCGCGATCAGGACAGTCGACCCCCATGAGGTCGCAAATCCCTCCTTCCAGGTCGACGGCCGCGCGACGTCCCGCAGCGGGAGTGCGAACGCGTCGAGCCCTTGCAGCGGAACCGACACCACCGCGGCGATCAGGCCGCAAATCAGAGTCAGAGCGAGGAGTCCTTGTCGCGGCAACGGTGGCTTTGCCATCAGCCACGCCACAAAGATCGCGCCACCCACGCCGATGAACAATCCGACCGCAAGCACGAACTGCGCGGCCCAAATTGCGACATGGACGGCGGTGGCTCCCTGGACGGCCAGGGCGACGGGGCCCGCACTCGGATGACCGACTGCAAACGTCACCACGCCACCGACCGGATGACCGTCGGCCGAGATGACGCGCCAGCTCAGCACGTAAGTCCCCTGGTCCGGCATGGCGGGCGCCGTCACTTTTATTGTCCGATTCACGGCGGTGACGCCGGTCAGCGTCGAAACTGCGCCCGACGGCCTGACGAGCCGCATGATCAACGGCGAGACCGGCTCATTGAACTCAAGCCGCAGCGTGTCGGGCGCGTTCGGGATCGTCACCCCATCGGCGGGCAACGCCGACAGCAATGAAGCGTGAGCCCATGCCGGCCCCGCCGCCGCGAATGCTGCGAACCACGTGAGCAAGCCTGCGCAGAGGATGGCGCGAAACCACATCACGGACGCTCGCCGCTCCACGATCACGGCTGCTTCGGCAGGAGCTTCACGCCCGGCGCGGGCTCGGGATACTCCGAGCCCCTCGGCCGGAATTTCGATCCAGCGGTGAACGCCGTTCTCGCACTCCTGAACGACCGGAAAGTACAACGTCTTCCCCGGTTCGAGATCGCTTGCAAAAAACGACTGAAAGACGAACTCATCGTAATTGTCGTCTGGCAGCTTACCGCCCGACCAATCGATCTCGGTCGGGCCTTCGCTGACTTGCGCACGAAAGAGACTATAGGGCTTCGCGTACTTGCCCTTGACGATATTGAGAGTCCAACCGGGTTTCGGCATCGGCTTCACGTCGATGACGCCTTCAGGAATTCGGACCCGGATCGCGGTGGTCGGCGAACCGTCGCAGCCGTGCGGTACGCGGAGCACGGCTTTATAGGATGCGCCGACGGGCGCTTCTTTGCGCTCCAGCGTGACGTGAGCAACGGCAGGAAGCGCCAGAGCACTTGCGGTTAGAACAGTCGCGGCAAGTCTGGCGCCGGCGGCGCCGAGGGAGAATCCGGACATGCGTGGTCTCCGAGCTTGAGAAAAATGCATGACGCAAGCACTCACCCGCGCCGGCCCAATGATCGTCAGGCGAAGCTCGGAGGCGCCTGAGATCTCCCGCGCGCGAACTGCACCCGCGCGGGAGGTGAAGAACAGCCGCCGCGTGCGCGCTCGCCGTTGAGCGAGGCTCCAGCCGCGACACGCTCGGCGTGCCGACGGTGGCAAGGCCGAGCGAACCGCTGCAGCAGATGCAACAAAGCTGACAAGACTTGTCGGGCGAAGCCGGTGTGTCAACGGGAGCGCTCCCTGCCTCGCCATGGCAGATCACGCTAAGCTCGGCGGCGTGTGCCGCAGCCATATCGATCATCGCCCACGCGCCCGCAAGCGTCGGCACGAGCAACGCGACCACCGCAAAAAGTGCGACGGCGCGGTTGCGGCGAATGGCTGTTCGGTACGGCAAGATGACCTTCCGCAAGCAGCGGTATCACACGTCGCGGCCCTTGAACCAGCAGCCTTGACCCAGCTAAACAAATATCATGGCAAGCCGCGAATCTGCACTCGTCGAAATTACCCCCGAGGTGCTGTTGAAGGCCTATGCTTGCGGCATTTTTCCGATGGCCGAAAGCGCGGATGACCCGGCGCTTTACTGGATAGAACCGGAGAAGCGCGGAATTATTCCGCTCGATCGGTTCCACGTGCCCGACCGCCTGGCGCGCACGGTGAGGTCGGACCGATTTACGGTCTTGGTGAATCGCGACTTCGACGCGATCATCGATGGCTGCGCGCAGCCCAGTCCAGGACGGGCGCGAACCTGGATCAACGGTCGCATCCACACTCTCTATCGCAAGCTCTATGAGCGCGGTGATTGTCACACTGTCGAAGTCTACGACGGCGACCAATTGGTCGGTGGACTGTACGGCGTCAGCCTAGGCCGCGCCTTTTTCGGGGAGAGCATGTTCCACCGCGCGCGGGATGCCTCGAAGGTCGCTCTCGTGCACCTGGTGGCGCGCCTCAAGGCCGGCCATTACCGATTGCTCGACACGCAGTTCGTCACGGACCACTTGCGGACCTTCGGCGCCATCGAGGTGTCGCGGCCCGCGTACCACAAGCTCCTTGATGCCGCGCTCGTCGGCGAGGGCAATTTCGGCGCGCTGTCGGTCGAGCGCGCCGTTTTCGGAGCTACTGTGCTCGAAAAGCTTACGCCCTGAAGGTCGTTCAGCGCGGCTGAACGGGCGCAGGCGGCGCTGCGGGCTGACGCGGCGGCTGGCGCGGGCGCGTTGGCGCCGGAGTGGCCGCAGCGGGGGTCGGCTGCACGGCGCCTTGAGGCGGCGGCTGCGACGCAACCTGCGTTTGCGGCGAGGAGCAATCGGTCAGCCAGACGTCATAAATCGGATGCTCGACGGCGTGCAGGCCCGGGCTCAGAGCGAACATCCAGCCAGTAAAGATGCGTTTGATCTCGCCCTGAAGCGTAACCTCGTCGACCTCGACAAAGGCGTCGGTGTTGGTCGCCTCGGTGGGCGGCCGCGTGTAGCACGCGCGCGCCGTAACCTGGAGCGCGCCGAACTGCACCGTTTCGCCGATCCCCGCATCGAACGAGATCGTCCGTCCGGTGATCTTGTCGAGCCCTGAAAAGACCGCTCGCGCATTTGGAATCTTCTGGGTCGGCGTCTCCATGACGACCGTGTCGTCCGGACTGAGTCGAGGCGTCCGGTGCCTGAGACGGCGGATTAGCCGCCGCTGCGGGCGCAGGTGCCGCGGGCGCTGCCGGTGCAGGCGCCGCTGCAGCAGGGGCGGGCGTGGCCGGAGGCGTCGTGCGGGCGCGCTGAACCGGCGCAGGTGGCGCTGCCGTTCCCCCAGGAGGTGGCGCCAAAGGCTGCGCCTGGACCCCGGAAGGCTGGCGTGACGCCCCTGAGGGCGGCGGGTTCTGATAGCCCTGGCTCGGATAGCCGACCGGCGGCGGTTGAGCCGGAAAGCCGTTCGGAACATCGGCAGGCGGCCGCGGCGGACTATTGCCGAATTGAGCCTGAGCCGAAGCCACCGCCAGCGCTCCGCCGATCACGGCGAAGTATGCAGCGGTTCGCACCATGGACGCTATATGCGTCGGCCTTGGCTGCACGGGCCTTGGTTTCATGGGCCTCAAGTTCCGGTGGCGGCGGGAAGGACGTTTATGCCACGTGCGCGATTAACATTTCGAATGCGGCGCGGAAAGGGCGGGACCGCCCGGAGCCGCCGATCGCAGTCATCGGCCCGGGGTCCAGGCCTTGTAATCGCCCGTTGCTTTGGGGCGGCGTCCTTGCGCCAAGGTCGATCCGCTGGGGCGGTGCGCCGCCGCGGTCCCGGTCAGGTTCGGCCGGTGCGGCTTTTCCCAGCGGTAAGATTTTGCTTTTTCCTCAGTCGGGGGCACATCGACAGTGTGATGCAGCCAGCCGTGCCACGCCGGAGGAACCTTGGAGGCTTCGGCAACGCCGGTGTAGATGACCCAGCGCCGTTCTATTCCCAGCGTCGGATCGATCTTGCCGCCCTTCGTCCTGTAGTAGCGGTTGCCGAATTCGTCCTCGCCGACAAATTCGCCATACAGCGCGGTCCACAATTGTGTTCCGAAGGTCTGGCCGTTCCACCAAGTAAAGAAACGCAGCAGGAAGGTTTTCATTGCCGCTCGCGAGTCATTGACCACCAACCGAAACTTGATGCCACCTCCCTACCCGACTGTCCAGGGCGGGACTGGATGAAACGCAAAGACGCTGACACCAGATGCGGCGCTGGCTTCAGATATAGTCCCTGACATGTGGCAAGACGTGCAGACAGGCCTCAGAACGCTGGTCGGCGTGGTGTCGATCGCGCCGCCTTGGGCGGTGTCGCTGATCCTTCTGATCGGCGCGACCGTCCTTGCCTGGCTGTGCTATGCGGCCGTTCTGGCCATCCTGCGCCGGCTGCTGAGCGAACGGCGGCCGTACCTGTGGTCGGTGCTCGAAGCGACCAAAAACCCGACCCGCCTCGGTCTGCTGCTGGCGGCCTTCGCCATCACGCTGCCGACCGCGCCCCTCGATGCCGGCACCAAGAGCGTGATCGACCGGCTGGTGGCGCTCGCGACCATCTGTCTGTTCGGGTGGATCGCCATTACCGCGTTGCAGATCGTCGCCACGCTTTATCTGCGGCGTTTTCGTCTCGACGTCGAAGACAACCTCCTCGCGCGCAAGCACGTCACGCAGGTGCGCGTGCTGATGGGCGTCGCCGACACCATGATCATCCTGCTCACGATCGGCTTTGCGCTGATGACCTTCGATACGGTCCGCCAATACGGCGTGAGCCTGTTTGCTTCCGCCGGCATTGCCGGCATCGTTGCCGGCCTCGCTGCGCGGCCGGTGTTGAGCAATCTGTTTGCCGGCGTTCAGCTCGCGGTGACCCAACCGATCCGGCTTGAAGATGCCGTCACGGTCGAAAACGAATACGGCTGGATCGAAGAAATCACGTCGACCTACGTGGTCATCCGGTTATGGGATCTGCGGCGCCTGATTGTGCCGCTCAGCTATTTCATCGAGAAACCCTTCTACAATTGGACGCGACAGGTCTCGGCCAATGTCGGCAGCGTTCTGCTTTATCTCGATTACACGGCGCCGATCGATCTGATCCGCCAGAAGGTCACCGAACTCGCCGCTAAATCGGCCGATTGGAACGGCGTGACAGCGAATGTCCAGGTCACGAACGCCCGGCCGGACTCGATCGAGGTGCGCGTGCTCGCCAGCGCCAACTCGCCCGCCGCGTCCGGCAATCTTTGCGCCGACCTGCGCGAGAAGCTGATTGCGTTTCTGCAGCAGGAGCATCCCTATGCGCTGCCGCGGCGGCGCAACGAAGCGGTCGGCGGTCCTTCCATTCAAACGAAACCGCCGCCCACGTGTTTTTCGCACCGAGCCACATTGCTTACGCGACCGCCGCGCGCTTATCCTCATCGCAAGACAGGATCGTCGCCGGCGACCGTCACGCCGGCAATCGAAAGAGTCCGCCGCAAAACGGAGGGAGGGTGGAATGAGCAGGTCGCGAAGCCCTTGCGCGCACCCGCCGCGCATTTTGCTGTCTTACACAAAAACTCTGGCCCTCGTGCTCTCGGGCCTAATCGTTTCAACACAGATCGCCGCTGCGGACGATTTCCCATCCCGCCACATCACGCTCATCGCACCGTGGCCCGCAGCCGGTGCCATCGACACACTATGCCGCGAGCTTGCTCCCGGCCTCAGCGACCGGCTCGGCGAGCCCGTCATCGTCGAAAATCGACCGGGCGCGGGATCGACAATCGGGACCGCCGACGGCGCCAAGGCCACGCCGGACGGCTACACCGTCGTCATGGCGGGCAGCGGATCGCTGGCCATCAGTCCGACACTCTACAAGACGCTGCCTTACGATCCGCGCAGCGATTTCACGCCGATAGCGCTCGTTGCCGAGATCCCATTTGTTCTGATCGTAAATCCGTCGCTGCCGATTCAATCGGTCGCCGACCTCATCAAATATTCCAAGGAGCATGCGGGCGCCCTCACCTACGGTTCGGGCGGTGCCGGGTCGCCGCATCATCTTTATGCCGAGCTTCTCAAGAGCATGACCGGCATCGAAATGACGCATGTGCCTTACAAAGGGACCGCGCCGGCACTCACCGACCCGATTGGCGGTCACATCTCGCTGATGTTCGCTGACACCATTCCATCATTGCCCATGTCGGGCCGGTAAGGTCCGCGTGCTCGGCGTATCGTCCGCCACGCGCCTGCCGTCGGCGCCGGACATTCCACCGCTCGCCGAAGCCGGCGTGCCCGGATTTGACGCAGCCGGTTGGGGCATGGTGGTCGGACCGGCGCACACGCCGGCGCCGATCGTCGCGAAATTCCATGACGCGCTTGGTGCAGTGGCGAACGAGCCGGATATCCGTCAGCGCATCGTCCAGCTTGGCATGGTGCCGAAATCGAGTCCGCCGCCGGATAAGCTGCAGGCCTATATCGACAGCGAAATGGTGCGCTGGGGCAAGGTGGTGAAGCAGGCCGGACTTGCCGGCACCGAATGACGGCAGCAGATACGGTTCTAATTGCGCGTAGCGTTGAGAAGGGCTTCGGCGATGGCCGTCCATTCCGGGCCGAGATCGCCTGTCGCCGCCTTGCGGCGCGCCTGACGATACCAGTAGCGCGCATTGTTGAGATCACCCTCGACCCGATGCAGATAGGCATGGACCCAGGCGCAGTCCGCCGTGTCTTCGTTCATGACGATGTCGTGCGCCTTGTCCCACTTGTCTTTGCCGGCCCACCACAGTGCGCAAAGCGAGGGCGAAAGCCCGGCTGGAGGACTCTTGTTCGACAGGCTGCGCCTGAAGGCCGATGGTGTCATGGTCGTGCCAGAGCCAAATTCCCGATCAGCACCACCACGGTTCGGGCCGAAACGATCCAGCCGCCTGTTCGATGGCAGCGCCAAGCGAAAACAGCGTCTCTTCCTCGAACGGCCTACCGATGAGCTGCAAGCCGAACGGCAAGCCCTGCCCGTCGAGGCCGCCAGGGACTGAAATGCCCGGCAGCCCTGCCATGTTTACCGTCACCGTGAACACATCGTTGAGGTACATTTCGACCGGATCGGCGCGTCCCTTTTCACCGATCGCAAAAGCCGCGGACGGCGTGGCTGGCGTCAGAATGGCATCGACGCCATCCGCAAAGCATGATTCGAAATCGCGCTTGATCAGCGTGCGCACTTTCTGCGCCCGAAGGTAGTACGCGTCGTAGTAGCCAGCCGAGAGCACATAGGTCCCGATCATGATCCGGCGCCGCACTTCCTTGCCGAAGCCTGCGGCGCGGGTCTTCTCGTACATCTCGATAATGTCGCGTCCTGGAATACGCAGGCCATAACGCACGCCGTCGTAACGCGCGAGATTGGACGAAGCTTCCGCCGGCGCGACAATGTAGTAAGCCGCAAGCGCGTATTTGGTATGCGGCAGCGACACCTCGGTCACCTCCGCGCCGGCGTCCTTGAGCCACTGCGCGCCGCGGTCCCACAGCATCCCGATCTCCGGCGTCATGCCGGGCATCCGGTATTCCTTCGGGATGCCGATGCGCTTGCCCTTGATCGAAGCGCCAACTGCTGTCTCGTAGTCAGGCACCGGACGATCGACCGAGGTCGCGTCTTTCTCATCGGGGCCAGCCATCGACCGCAACAGGATCGCGCAATCGCGCACGCTGCGCGCAAACGGCCCGGCCTGATCGAGCGAAGAGGCGAACGCAACGATCCCCCATCGCGAGCAGCGACCGTAGGTTGGTTTGATCCCGACGATGCCGCAAAACGCCGCCGGCTGGCGGATCGAGCCGCCGGTATCGGTGCCGGTGGCACCCACGCATAGACCCGCCGATACCGCGGCGGCCGAACCTCCAGAAGAGCCGCCAGGCACAAGCTTCGCGTCAGAGCCCTTGCGGCGCCACGGCGACACGACCGGACCAAACGACGATGTCTCATTCGACGAGCCCATCGCAAACTCGTCGTTGTTGAGCTTGCCGAGCAGCACCGCGCCGTCGCGCCACAGGTTTGCCGTGACAGTCGATTCGTAGGTCGGAACAAAGTTTTTCAGAATTTGCGAGCACGCGGTCGTAGGAACGTCTTTGGTGCAGAACAAATCCTTGACGCCGATCGGCAGCCCTTCGAGCGGCCCGCCCTCGCCCTTTGCCAAACGGTCCGCGGACGCGCGCGCCATCTCGCGGGCCCGGTCCGGCGTTTCATGAACATAGGCATTGAGCGCGCGCGCCTTCTCCATGGCGGCAAGGTGCGCGTCGGCGAGTTCGACTGCGGAAAATTCCCTACCGCGCAGGGCGGCGCGCGCCTGCGCCAGCGAGAGCGAAGTAAGATCGGTCATTAAGCCGTCGGGTCGTCGCAGGAAAACGCGTCCTTCTTGGCGGGCTGCGGCGCGTCAGCCGGTTGCGATGGCGCGGCGTCCTCCTGCAAGGGGACCGGATTGGCCGGGAACGCGGCAAATAACGCAGCGGCGGCATCCGGATTGTCCGGCGTCAGCAATCCCCGGCTCTCCAGGTACGCAAACCAGATGGCGTCTTCTTCACAGGCGAGGCACATCATTCCACCACTTTGGGAACGAGGAAAAAGTGATCTTCGCGGGCCGGCGCGTTCCGCAGAATGGCATCCGGAATGCCTCCGTCCGTGACCGCATCCGCCCGCATTTTCATTGCCATCGGCGTGACCGACGTCATGGGTTCAACACCACCGACGTCGACCTCGGCAAGCCGTTCGACAAACGCGAGGATAGCATTCAGTTCGCCCTGCAGCGCTTCGACCTCATCGTCCGCGACAGCGATGCGGGCAAGATGCGCCACGCGGCGTACGGTGTCGGCATCAACGGACATGGCGAGCCTCGGTATGACTCATCTGAGAACGCGTTGGCATCGCTATACCAGAGGACGGTCTGGCCGCCAATGTCACTACTTCGGAATGCATCTGTAGGTCCGCTCAATATGCTTGGTGCCGCCGACCTTGACATGATTGCCTCCGGTGACCTCCTTGATCTGCCCGGCCGGGCACGAGCCGTCATCGATAAGCACGACTTGGCCCTAACTGCCCCATGGGAGGCCCCTTCTTGAGCACCTCCGCCGCGGCGACATTTGAGAGCGCTGCAAGGCCAAGGCCCAAACCGGCAGCGAGGAATCGCACTTTGGAGTCCGGCACCAGGCACCTCCTAGTGGATTGCTTTTAAGCTAGGAGCGCGCCCGGATGCCGGCAAGTGCCGCTGGAGCTAAAGGCTCGCGGCCGGACTGGCAGAACCAAGCGCTCTGTCTTCGACGGAAATGCGGACAGCGAGTACTGCCGCATTGAGAATTGAAAAGACCAGCGCGTAGAGCGGCAGCCCGAGCGCCAGCGGAACGATCGCGATTTCACTGCTGACAACGGCGTAGTTGGGGTGACGCAAGAGTTGATACGGACCGCGCGACACCAGGTGTTCGCCGGGGATTGCAATGACGCGAATCGTCCAACGCCGGCCAAGCGTCGCCAGGACCCAAAATCGCGCGATCTGAAGGATGAGAAACAAGACCAAAAATCCGGTGGCGACGGGACGATCCCAGCCGAGCAGCCACAACCCGGCGAGCCACGTTGTGTGAAACAAGACGATCAGCCACAGATGCGTCCTGCCGTATTCGACGCCGCCGGCCGCCAGGAGCCGCCGCTCGTTTTGCTTCGCCCACCACAGTTCGGCCAACCGCTGCGCCGTCAGAAAGGCCAGGAGGACGGGGCCTGCGCTGGCCGCCATCAGAGATCGGCCACGACAAAGTAGGCCGAAAAGCCGGGGCCGAACGCGGCGAGCAAATGGCGACCTCGGGCGCCCGATCTCATCGCACGATCGAGCACGAACAGCGCGGTCGCCGAAGACATATTGCCGAACGTCCGCAGCACTTCCCAAGAGTGCTCGAAGTGCTTGCGATCGAGCTTGAGCACCTTCTCCATGGTCTCGATTAGATTGCGGCCGCCGGGGTGGAACAGAAAGCCGTCGAAGTCCGACAGGCGAAAGCCGTTCCGATCAAGAAAATCTTGCAGGGCCGGCGCCAGCACCTTGCGCATCAGCGACGGCAATTCCGGACTGAGCACAACGCCAAAGCCGTCGCCTTTGATGTCCCATCCCATGATGTGCTCGGTCCTGGCCCAAGTCCATTCGCCGACCGCAAGAATGCGCGGTCCGCCGGACGCACCGTTTTTTGTGTTGCGCAACACCACGCCGGCCGCGCCGTCGCCGAACAAGGCGCCCGATACGAACATCGCTGGGCTTGGATCGTTGATCCGCAAGCACAGGCTGCACAGGTCGACGGTGAGGAACAGCACATGCCCGTCTTCGGTCGCATGCGCGAGCCGGGTGGCGCGCGAGAGACCTGCAATCCCGCCGCCGCAGCCGAGACCAAAAATCGGCAGACGCTCGACAGTTGGCGAAAAACCAAGTTTGTTGCCCAACTTGGCATCAAGGCTCGGAACGGCAAGGCCGGTGATCGTATTGGTCACCAGAATATCGATGTCGCGGAGGCCGATGCCCGCGGTATCGATGGCGGCGAGCGTCACGCGCTCCAACAGGTCAAGCGCGTGCTTCTGAAACGATGCGGTGCGTTCTTCCCACGTGTGCGGCTTGAGATACCAATCTATAGGCTCGCAATTGTAACGCATCTCGATGCCAGTCGTGTCATAGAGCGGCCACAGCGCCTGGAGATGAGGAAAAATCTGTTTGGCGTGCTCGGTCGCCTTGGCTTGACTCAATGCGAAGGGTGGATTGGCCGTCGCGACGGACAGAATTTCGACATCAAAAGTTCGCGTAGCGGCCTTGCGGCTCGCCGCGGCCTCGAACACATCGAGCATGAGGACCTCTCCGCGCCGCCCTCGAACACCAACACCGCGGACGCCGGATCATTCCTTGCGTCCTTGCGCTTTGCGCCTTTGACGCGGAAGGCCTAATTTGGGTGCGTGATGAGCAGATCGCAGCCAATTCATGTCATCGGCGGCGGCCTTTCGGGTTCCGAGGCCGCGTGGCAGATCGCGCGCCAAGGCGTCCCGGTAGTGCTTCACGAAATGCGGCCGCTGCATTCAACGGCCGCGCATAAAACAGGGCAGTTTGCCGAGCTGGTCTGCTCGAACTCGTTCCGCTCGGATGACGCCGAGGGCAGCGCCATTGGCCTCCTTCACGCTGAAATGCGGCGGCTCGGCTCGCTGATCATGTCGGCTGCCGACTTAAACCAGGTTCCAGCCGGCAGCGCACTCGCCGTCGATCGCGACGCCTTTGCTGATGCAATCGGCGCAGCGCTCGAAGCTGAGCCGCTGATCGAAATAAGTCGCGGCGAAATCCGCGAGCCGTCTGCCGAGTGGAACAGCGTCATCGTCGCCACCGGCCCCCTGACGTCGCCCGATCTCGCAAATACGATCCGCGCGCTCACCGGCGAGGATGCGCTCGCATTCTTCGATGCCATTGCGCCGATCGTGCATCGCGACTTTATTGATCTCGGCATCGCCTGGTTTCAGTCGCGCTATGACAAAGCCGGGCCCGGCGGCTCCGGCGCCGATTACATCAATTGCCCGCTTACGCGACAGCAATACGAGAGCTTCGTCGATGCCCTGCTGGCCGGCGAGAAAATCGCGTTCCGCGATTTTGAGACGGCGACCCCGTACTTCGATGGCTGCTTGCCGATCGAGGTGATGGCCGAGCGCGGCCGCGAAACATTACGCCATGGTCCGATGAAGCCATTCGGCTTGTCCGATCCGCACCAGCCGGGGCTGAAGCCGTACGCGGTCGTTCAGCTCCGGCAGGACAACAAGCTCGGTACGGTCTTCAACATGGTCGGCTTCCAGACCAAGCTCAAACATGCCGAGCAAATCCGCATCTTTCGCACCATACCGGGCCTCGCCAACGCCGAGTTTGCAAGGCTTGGCGGACTGCATCGCAATACATTCCTGAATGCGCCGAAGCTGCTCGACGAAACATTGCGGCTCAAGGTCATGCCGCGCCTGCGGTTCGCCGGACAAATCACAGGCTGCGAGGGCTACGTCGAGTTCGCCGCCATCGGCTTGCTCGCCGGCCGCTTCGCTGCCGCGGAACGGCTTGGGAAAAGCCCGCAGCGGCCACCGGCGACGACAGCTCACGGCGCCCTTCTCGGCCACATCACCGGCGGCCACGTCGAGACCATCGATGCCGGCCCGCGCTCGTTTCAGCCGATGAATGTCAATTTCGGTCTGTTTCCGCCGCTTGGCAGCGGAACACCCCGCAGCGCCAAGAAACAAGCGGTGTGCCAACGGGCGCTCGCGGACCTCGATGCTTGGATAACTTCGGCATTGCTGTACGCCGCGGAGTGACCGCCTGCGGGATGAATGATGCTATTCGACGAAGGGATTTTTGATCGTCAGGCCCTCGATCGTCTGGCCATTCTGCAGGTCTTCCGAGAACAGCGTCGTACAACCGGCCTGCAGGGCAGCCGCTACGATCATGCTGTCGTAGATCGAAAACTTGTAACATTCCGCAATATCCAGACCCCGTTCGTGCGTTTTGACGTCAACCACTTCGACGGTGCATGCGACCCGGATTGACGACAGGATCTCCCGGAGTTCCACGAAGTCGACCGCCTTCTTGCCGAGAGCCGCGGCGGCAAATTCATTCAAGACCTGAACGCTGATGACGCCTCCTGACGAAAGGAGTCCGTCCGTGCGTTCTGCTTTGTTCGCATCCTTCGATAGCAAGTAGAGCAAAATATTCGTGTCAAAGGAAACGTCAGCGCCGGGCATTTGCCTCGTCCCGGTCGAACTTGAATCCCTCCGGGAGGCGGCCGCGATACTTACGCAACTTCTTGAGCGCCTCCTCGCGGGTGCGATCGCGGGACACCTCGAAACGATGGGTGCCGGCGACGACGATCTCGATCTCGTCGCCCTCCTTCAGCTTGAGCGCTTCAACGACCGCGCGAGGCAGCCGCACGGCCAAGCTGTTCCCCCATTTCGAAACCTGCATGGTGCGGCTCCTAAGCACGGCCTGATATACATCTGCAATGTATATCATCCTCCGCCCGACGGCAATTCAGCGGGATGTGCAAAGGGAACTGGATACTCGGCCGCCGCCTGCCAAATCGAAATTCGATCTGTGCTACATACGCCGCGTGAACGACCGAACGGAACTCAGCGGGCGCTGGCGCGGCGGTGTCGTGCTCAAGCGTGACATCTTCTCCACCGTCGAGCGCGGCCATTTCCGCCTCAACGGCGGCGAAGTCGATGCCGTGCTGCGCCGCCTCGACGAGGTGCCGTGGTGGAGCTTTGGACTCGCATATCTGCTGTTTCGTCGCGAACGCCGCGCGCTGAAAATTGCCGGCCCGCTCGGGATCGCGCCGAAGCTCCTGTTTGCCGGTCACACGTCCCTGGTCCGCAGTTGGATCGAAGCCGTGCCGCTGCACATAGCAAAGCCGCAGGGCGATGCAGCCTATTTCCGGTCCGCGAAGGCGGCCCTGCGAGCGCTCCATCGAGCCAGCGTAAGCCACAACGACCTCGCCAAGGAGCAAAACTGGCTCTACGCCGGCGGCCGTGCCTACCTCACCGACTTCCAGCTTGCCTCGCGTTTCTACCACCGCAGCGCGCTGTTCCGCATCGCGCGCTACGAGGATCTGCGTCACCTGCTCAAGCACAAGCGCCGCTACGCTCCCGACGCGCTCACCGCAACCGAACGGCGCGTGCTGGCGCGCAAGAGCTTCATTACCAGAGCTTGGATGGCGACCGGCAAAAAGGTCTATTACGCGATCACGCGCGGGCTGAACTTTACCGATCGCGAGGGACGAGGATTACGCTTTACCCGCGAGGCGCCCGAGATCGCCGCCCGGCTGAAGACGCATCCGCAGGTGCGCGACGTCGCCATCGTCGCCTTCCCGGACCGCCGCGCCGGCACCGGCCTTTACGCGTTCGTTGAAGGCAGCACTACAGACCGCGAGCTACTCGGTTTTCTCGGTGACCGCAGGCCTGAGCACCTTCAGGTCGTCGACGCGTTGCCTCGCGACGCTCAGGGCGAAGTTCGCGCCGAGATTCTCGAACTCGTCGCGCTCAATCAGCTTGATTTGATTGCATCGCTCATCAAGACGGACGATGAGCGCGCAGTCGTCGGCCGCATCGTGTCGCAACGGCAAAATCTGCGCGACCGCTTTGCGTTCTAAGTGACGCGCCGTTAGTAGCCTTTCAGTTCGTCCGCGATCTGCACCGACCCGCCGATCTGCCGCAGCAGGCCACGAACACGCGACAGCGGATGCTCGGGAAACAGCGAGTTCGTCGGCGCGATTGCGGGCTGGCGGTCCCAAGATCGAAGGATCATAAGGATCCTGCATCCAGCCGACAGGACCGGCGGCGCCATCTTCAAATTTGATCTCGCTGCCTTGTATCAGCTTTGCGAGGATCGCCGTGTCCCGCACGCCAGTGATGCCTCTTTCGTGGCATGCCGCCGAAATCAGGTACGCGCACTCTGACAGCGGCAGCGCGAAGGAGCCCATGTAGCCCATGCCGGTCAGCTTCTGTGGAATTTTTACGATTTCGCGGACAGCCGAGACGCCGCCAATGTCGCAAAGCTCGACCTCGACAATCGCGCCGCCGTATTGCGCTGCTTGTTGGCGCGCCCTGGCGCGGATTGCATCGAGATCAGCGGCGACGGCGCGGTATTCGGTTTGCTTACCCAGCGCGTAGAGTGCCACCACGTCGCCGGTTGGCGTCGTCCAGGTCCGGGTGTTGTCTTGATCACCCTGCAGCGTCAGGTTGGTATCGCGTCAAAGTTAAGGCTATCGAGGCCTCGCATTAGCAATTCCTTTCCTCGCCGTTCAGAGTGCTTGGTCAGCCGGCGATGCGCTTGCGGTTCCGTGCTGCGCACCAGATCGCCCATTGCCGCCGCCACTGGGGAATATCGGGCGGGGCAAAGGGGTCGTAATCGACGCGCCTTAGGCGGTCAAGCTGGAGCCGCGTCACAGCGAGCGGCAGTAGCGCGGGAAACACCGCTGCTGGCACCGCCAGAATGAGCCTGCCGGCGGCGGAAAGATGCGCCGCGGCGGTGTCGCGCAGGTCGCCAATCGCGCGGCGAAGCTCAGGCGTCACGTGTCGGAGTTCGACTGCGCCATGACGGATCAAGAGATCGCTCGGCACAAAGAGCTGCCGCCGCGCGGCATGCGCCGGAAACGCATAGAGCAATCGCGTGAGTGCAAATGCCAGTCCCGCGGGTCTCGCGATATCGCCAAAATCCAAACCGTCGCTCAAAACTCGCATTGCCAACAAGATCACGCTTGAGGATGTGCTGGCCGCATAGGCTTCGAGGTCGGCTACGGTGCCCATCGGGTCGTCGTAGAGATCGAACCTGTGAGCGTCGACGTGTGCAAGGAACACATCGGGAGGCAGCGCATGGCGATTGACGCTCGTCAGCAGCGCCGAGGCGACTGGGTGGGCCGCGGCCTCTCCTGCGCGTTCGCCGCTCAGCACATCGGTCCACCATTGCAGGCGAATTTCGCCAGGCATCAATTCACGCGCCAGATCGCGGACGCGCGACACCTCGATGTCAAACGCATAGAGCGCATACAGCGCGTCGCGCAGGTGTGACGGCGCGAACAGCGACGCGAGATACCGATCCTTGTCGACCGAGCGGACAAACTCCGCACAATAGGCAAACGCATCTTCCATGGGCGGAGCCTATCAGGATCGACGCGCGGCACATTAAATTTGCCACGTTCCTATCCGGCTGACGCCGATTGCGTTTCGCCTCCACAGCGGCGTGGGATAGGATGCCGGCTGCCGGATAACGGAAAGGTACACACCGATGCGCGGTCTAACGGTGAGCAGCGCTTCCGCCGTCGCTATCCTTCTTGCCAGCGCCCTGGCGGCGACAGCGCAGGAGCCGACCGCAAAGCAGAAGGCTTTCCGCCAGATCTATCAGGAACTCGTCGAGATCAATACGACGGATTCCGTAGGCGACACCGTCCGCGCTGCCGAAGCGATGGCGACCCGCCTCAAGGCCGGCGGCCTTCCCGCCGAAGACGTGCAGGTCTTTACGTCCGGTTCGCGCAAAGGCGACCTCGTCGCGAGGCTGCGCGGCACCGGCGCGCGCAAGCCGATGCTGTTGATTGCCCACATCGACGTCGTCGAGGCCAAGCGCGAGGACTGGGATTTCGATCCGTTCAAGCTGCAGGAGGTCAACGGCTATTTTCGCGGCCGCGGCTCCATCGACGACAAGGCGATGGCCTCAATCTTCGTGTCCAACTTGATCGAATACGTCCGGGAGGGTTTCAAGCCTGATCGTGACATCATTCTGGCGCTGACCGCCGACGAAGAACTCTCCAACTCGCCGCATGACGGCGCGCATTATCTGCTCGAACATTATCGCCCACTGATCGACGCCGAATTTGCGATCAACGAAGGCGGCGGCGGCGCTTTGCGCAATGGCAAACCGTTCCGCATGAACGTGCAGCACGCCGAGAAGGTCTATCAGACTTATATTTTTGAAGTCACTGATCCGGGCGGCCACAGCGCGTCGGGACGGCGCGACAGCGCCATCTATCGGCTGGCCGACGCCCTGCATCGGCTGAGCCAGTTTGATTTCCCGGTTGCGCTCAACGCTGTGACGAGAAGCTACTTCGAGCGCGCGGCAACCACCGAGACGCCGCCGGTTGCCGACGCGATCAAAGCGCTGCTGGCCGGCAAGTCCGACGCCGACTCGCTCATGCCCCTGACGACGCGTCCCGAATACAACGCGATCATGCGCACGACCTGCGTTGCGACACTCTTGGAGGCCGGCCACGCCGAAAATGCACTGCCGCAGACCGCTCGCGCCACCGTGAACTGCCGCATTCTACCCGATCAACCGGTTGCCGACGTCGAGGCGACGCTCAGGCGCGTGGTTGACGACGAGAAGGTCAAAATCACGCCCAAAGGACAAGCGGTCTTGAGCTCCAGCTTCGCCGATCAACCCGGACTTTGTGCGCACGGTCGAGGCCATCGCCGGTGACATGTGGCCGGGCGTCCCAGTCATTCCGACCATGTCGGGCGGCTACACCGACAGCCGATGGCTGCGCAACGCCGGCATCCCGGCCTACGGCGTGTCCGGACTATTTGCGGACCCGGCGCACAGCGGGGTGCACGGGCTGAACGAGCAGGTCGGGATCAAGGAACTCTACGACAGCAAGGAATTTCTGTACCGCCTGGTCAAGCAGCTCGCCGCGCCGAGCCAGACCAGCGCGCGATAGGAACGCCGCGATCAGTCGATCGCGATCAAGCCGGCGCCAACGCGGCGGCTCTCTATCAGCATGACGTTGTAGGTGCGCACCGCCGATCCGGTTGTCATCGCATCGATCGACACATGGGCATCGTGAAAGCGCGCACGCAGCGCCTCGGGCAAAATCCACGGCCGTGCACCGGTTCCGATTAGAAAAAAATCCAGAGCGTCGGCCCGGGCCAAGACCAGCGACAGTGCATCATCGTTGATCTCTGCAGGCGCGGTGACCGGCCATGCCCAAATGCCATCCGGCAGGCACAACAGCGAGCCGCGATGCGACATGCCGCCGAAATCGAAACCCGCCGGCGCCGTGCGCATCGATCAGCACCTGACGAGGCAGATGGGGCGATGCCGCGTCCACTATCTCCGCGCCTTGGCCCCTTGCGGCTGCGGCGACGCGGCGGGGAGTCGCCGGTGCCGGTGCGCCCTGCGGGGCTTCGGGCTCCGACGCCTCGCCCATGCGGCCGGTACCGACGCCGAGATAGATCAGAATCGGCGAAGCGATGAACACCGACGTATAGGTGCCGACCAGCACCACGCCGAACATCATCGTCGCCGTGAAGCTACGGATCGCCTGGCCGCCGAACACCAGCAGCGCGAGCAGCGACAACGAGACCGTCAAGTGCGTGACGATCGAGCGTGACAGCGTCGCATTGACCGAAGCGTTCAGGAGATCGGGCATCGACATGCGCTTATAGCGGCGTAGCATCTCGCGGATGCGGTCGTAGATCACCACGGTGTCGTTGAGCGAATAGCCCAGAATGGTGAGCAGCGCGGCGATGCTGGTAAGGTCGAAGTCGACCCGCGTCAGCGACATGAATCCAACGGTCAGCACCAGGTCGTGCACATTGGCGATCATGGCGCCGAGCGCGAACTGCCACTCGAACCGGAACCACAGATAGATCAGGATCGCGGCGATCGCGAGCACCAGGCCGATCGTGCCGTAGGCCAGAAGCTCCGTGGACACGCTCGGACCGACAACCTCGACGCGGCGGTAATCGACGTCGCTGCCGAGCGCGTCGCGAACCTTCTGCACAGCCGCCTGCTGCGCGGCGTCGCCGCCGGGCTGCTCGGAAATGCGGATCAGCACATCGTTCGGTGCGCCGAACTGCTGCAGCTGAAAGTCGCCGAGCTGCAAGCGGCCGATGGTCGCCCGCATTTGAGCAAGATCGGCCGGGCCGGCCTTGGTTTCCACCTCCATCAGCGTACCGCCGACGAAATCGATGCCGAAATTCAAGCCGTGAAAGAAGTAAAGCGCGATGGCGGCGATCGACAGCATCGCCGAAATAGGAAAGCTGATGCGCCGGAAGCGCATGAAGTCGAATTTGGTATCGTCGGGAACGATGCGAAGGAGGCGCACGGGACTTCTTTCAGAATGAATTCTTTTGCTTGAGCGTCGTCATACGTCAGATCGGCACGGTCCGCGGCCGCCACAGGCGAACCCAATAAGCCACGATCAGACGCGTCAGCGTGAACGCGGTGAACAGGCTGGTGAGGATACCGATGCCGAGCGTCACGGCGAAGCCGCGCACCGGCCCGGTGCCGATGTAGAACAGCACCGCCGCCGCGATGAACGTGGTGATATTGGAGTTGAGAATGGTGGCGAGCGCGCGGCTAAACCCTGCATCGATTGCATTGATCGCGGTGCGGCCGGCCCGCACCTCCTCGCGGATGCGCTCGTAGATCAGCACGTTCGAATCCACCGCGATGCCGACCGTGAGCACGATGCCGGCGATGCCGGGCAGCGTCAGCGTCGCACCAAGCAGCGACAACACGCCGAAGATCATCGCCACGTTGATCGCGACCGCGATGTTGGCGAACAGCCCGAACAGCCCGTAGGTCGCGAACATGAAGACGATGACCAGCGCCGCGCCGGCATAGGCGGCGCGCTCGCCGGCAATGATCGAATCCTGGCCAAGACCCGGACCGACGGTGCGTTCTTCGATGATGGTCAGCGGCGCCGGCAGCGCGCCGGCGCGCAGGAGGATCGCCAGATCGTTCGCCGACTGCACCGTGAAGTTTCCGGAAATCTGACCGGAGCCCCCAAGGATCGGCTCGCGGATTACCGGTGCCGAGATCACCTTGTTGTCGAGCACGATGGCAAACGGCTTGCCGACGTTCTGCTGCGTCGCTTCCGCGAACTTGCGGGCGCCCGACGAATTGAAGCGGAAGCTGACGATGGGCTCGCTGGTGCGCTGGTCGAAGCCCGGCTGCGCGTCGACAAGATCGCCGCCGGAAACGAGCACGCGCTTTTCGATCAGATATTTCGCCCCGCCTTCGCCGTCGAGAATTTCCGAATCCGGCGGCGGGCGCGACGCTTCCGCCTGCTCGGCTGTCATCGAAAGATCGACCATGCGAAAATCGAGCTTCGCGGTCTTGCCCAGAATTTCCTTCAGCCGCGACGGATCCTGCAGGCCCGGGACCTGAACGAGAATGCGGTCGAGGCCCTCGCGCTGAATGGTCGGCTCGACGAGACCCAGTTCGTTGACGCGCCGCTGGATGATCTCGATCGATTGATCGACGGCCTGACGAACGCGCTCGGTCAATGCCGGTTCCGTCGGCGTCAGAGTGATCAGGCCGTTATTGTTGGTGATGTCGAGGCTACGCTGCCCCGAAGAGCCGAGAATGCCGGACAGCGGCTGCGACAGTTCGCGCAGCTTGCTCATCGCGGTGTCGATATCGGTGTCGCGCGTGATACGAACTTCAACGTTGTTGCCGCGTATAGTGCGGCCGGTGAAGGGGATGCGCGCCTGGCGCAGCGTGCGCAGAACGTCGTCGGCGAGCGACTGCAGCCGCTCTTTACGGACCGCGGCCGTGTCGACTTCGAGAAGCAGATGCGAGCCGCCCTGCAGATCGAGACCCAGCACGATGTGGCGCCGCGCCCACGACGGCCAATTGCGAACGGTGCTCTCCGGAAAGAAGTTCGGCACGGCGAACAGGCACACGACCAGCGCCGTGATCAAAATAGCCGCCGCCTTCCACCGCGTGAAAAACAACATGGCTCAGGCTGTTCCTCGTTGCACTTGCGCCTGTACCCCGTCGCTCCCGCCGTGAGCGCGGGCGATCAGAAAGGGCGCGGTCAGCTCGCGCTGTCGTCCTTGACCGGTTCGCCCTTGGCGCGGACGTCGGATATCATCGAGCGCATCTGCCGCACCCGCACGCCGTCGGCAATCTCAACTTCGATCTGGTCGTCGTCCACGACCTTGGTGACCTTGCCGACCAGCCCGCCGTTAGTCACCACGGAATCGCCCCGGCGCAGCGCCTTGACCATTTCCTGGTGACGCTTCGCCCGCTGCTGCTGAGGACGCAGCACCAGAAAATACATGATGACGATGATCAAAATCAGCGGCATCAGCGACGTAATCATGCCGGCGCTGTCGCCACCGAGGCCGAATGGCGCGCTTTGCGCATAGGCAGGCGTGATCAGCATTGCTCCTCCGGCCGCTTTCCCCACACCAAGCCTCGTCACGAATGGCCCATTTGGCGGGTGAAATCGGCGCGGACTATAGCCACCGGCGGCCCAATTGCAACGCCGCGACCGCCCTCCCCGCACGCTTGCGAGCGTTCCAACGCCCCGCTAAGGGAAGGCAAAATCGGTGCACGCATGGCCCATTCTCCACGACGAGACACGAAAAAGACCAAAAGCAAGCCCGGCGGCGGTGCTGCAAAACTGCGTGATGGCAATCCGGACGTCCTGGCCCGCATCGCCGATGCGCTGGAGCGGCTGGCGCCGCCGCCTCCCGCGGCGCCCGATTTCGCCGCTGCCGAGGCATTTGTCTGGCATCCGGAGGGCCGCCGGCTCACCGCAGTACGCCGCGTCAACCGGGTCGAGATGTCGCTGCTCAAAGGCATCGATCGGGTCCGCGACCTTCTCGTCGAAAACACGGAGCGTTTCGCACGCGGCTTTCCGGCGAACAACGCGCTGCTGTGGGGCGCCCGCGGCATGGGAAAGTCCTCGCTGGTCAAAGCCGCTCACGCCGCCATCGGGTCGGCGTTTCCGGCGGCCGGGCTTCGGCTGATCGAAATTCATCGCGAAGACATCGAGACGCTGCCGGACCTGATGGCGCTGCTGCGCAACGCGCGGCAGCGTTTTATCGTGTTCTGCGACGACCTCTCGTTCGATGCCGAAGACACGTCCTATAAGTCGCTCAAAACCATGCTCGAGGGCGGCATCGAAGGCCGGCCGGAGAATGTGATCTTCTACGCCACGTCAAATCGCCGCCATCTGTTGGCGCGCGACATGGTTGAGAACGAACGGGCGACTGCCATCAATCCCGGCGAGGCCGTCGAGGAAAAGGTATCGCTGTCGGACCGCTTCGGGCTGTGGCTCGGCTTTCACCGCTGCAGCCAGGACGAATACCTCTCCATGGTCGAGAGCTATATCAAGCACTATCGTATTCAGCTTGCCGACGCCGAGTTGCGCCGCGAAGCCCTCGAATG
This sequence comes from uncultured Alphaproteobacteria bacterium, assembly GCA_963732015.1. Lineage (GTDB taxonomy): Bacteria > Pseudomonadota > Alphaproteobacteria > Rhizobiales > Xanthobacteraceae > BOG-931. The sequence continues at coordinate 219,984 of CAVSXY010000001.1, forward strand.
GGCGACCACGCGCGGTGCGCGATCCGGCCGTGTCGCCTGGCAATATGTGCAGGATCTGGCCGGCCGTCTCGGCGTGCGGATGGACGACGGCATTACGAAGCAGGCGGCCGAATAGCGGCTGTGCCGTTTAACCGCCGCTGAGCATCGGCATCGGATCGACCGGCGTCGCACCTTTACGGATCTCGAAGTGCAATTGCGGCGACGTCACGTTGCCGGTCTGGCCTGAGTGCGCGATTACCTGACCGCGTTTGATCTGATCGCCGCGCTTGACGAGAATCTCGCTCGCATGCGCATAGGCGGTGACATAGCCGTTGCTGTGGCGCACGAGCACGAGATTGCCGTAGCCCTTCAACTCGTTGCCGGCGTAAGCGACGACACCGTCCTCGGCGGCCTTGATCGGCGTGCCCTCCGGGACCGCGAGATTGATGCCGTCGTTCTGTAAACCATTCGGCTTCGGCCCAAAACCGGCGATCACGCGGCCGCGTGCCGGCCAGCGGAATCCAGTCAGATCACCGGCCGGCTCTGCAGCCTTGACCGGGGTCTCCTGGGGTTGCGGCGGTGGCGCCGCAGGTTCGGCCAGCCGCGCGCTGTGCGGCGACTCGATCGATGCGACCGGCGTTAGAGTCGGTGCTGGCGTTGCGGCACGCGGCGGTGCGGCGGGTGCAGGCTGCCCGGCAACCCGCACGTCCGGAATGACGATGCGCTCGCCCACGCGCACCATGGTATCCGGTGGGATGTTGTTGGCCTTGGCGAGCACCAGGACCGGCTTGCCGTAAAGCCGCGCGATGCTGTGCAGCGTCTCGCCGGGCGCGACCACATGGACGCCGGACGTCGGCGCCAGCGCCGTGCGCGGCGGGCCGACCGGCGCGGGCGCCGGCTGAACCGGCGCCGTCGAGGCAATGCGTGTCACCGGCGGGGCCTCGGCCGCTACCGCGGGTCCCCGGTAGCGCGGGATCACAAGATGCTGCCCGGGATGGACCGTGGAGGGGCTCGAAATGCTGTTCGCTTCCATGATGGCGGAGACCGGCACGTTATGCTCGCGCGCGATCGTCTCCAGCGTCTCGCCCTGCCCGACTATCACCGGCGTCCCGCCTTCCCACGTCCAGCGCGGCGGAGGAGGCGGTGGCGGCGCCGGCGGCAGCGTGCCGGTCACTTCGGTGTTTGGCGCCTGGTAAGAACCCATGCCTCGGCCGCCACCCGACGTGCCGTCGGGTTCGGCGCCGGCGATGTGTGGCAGCGGCCGGCTTTCCACGCGACTGGTCGGCGGCGGCGCGCCCTGCGGGATGGAACCGGTCGTGTCGCTTCGTTGCGTATTGCTGGAACCGAACAGATCAGAAAAGCGTCCGGAATTGCTGCTGCAGCCCGAAGCTGCCAAGCCCATTAATGAAATGACGAACAGTTGCGGCCCGAGGGCCGATCGACGCCACGCACACATGGTTACTCGCTCGCACGCAACAAACACTGTGAGCGACTAAACAGCGTTGAGGTAAACAGGCGTTTAAGTGCACGAATTCGCTTTTAAGATATCCGGGAACTGTGGCTTGCCCGCTACAGTTACGGCTCATTCACCATAACTCTTGCGCTGCAGTTTTTGATGGTTCGCGCGCTACAGTTCTTGCGCTTGACCCGGCAGCAATGGCACGAACCGAACACCGATCAGCGTTTCATGCGTCACTGTGCCATCGCCCGCCTTCACCAGCTTGACGACGTGCTGCACGCCGTTGCGCGAGCCAAGCGGCAGCAGCATTTTGCCGTGCGGCGCAAGCTGATCGACCAGCGCTTGCGGAAGCTCTTCGGCGGCGGCTGTGACGATGATGCGATCGAATGGCCCGCGCTCGGGCGCGCCTGCAAAGCCGTCGCCATGCAGAATCGTGACGTTCGTATAGCCCAGAGTTTTCAGACGCTCGCGGGCGGTGTCGGCGAGCGTCCGGTAACGCTCGATGCTCACGACTTCGCGGGCAAGCCGCGACAGGATGGCGGCCTGATAACCCGAGCCGGTGCCGATTTCGAGTACGCGCATGTCGCGGGCAACGTCGAGTTGCTCGGTCATGTAGGCGACCACGTAGGGCTGGCTGATGGTCTGCCCGCACGCGATCGGCAGCGCCTGATCGGCGTAGGCATTGTCGGCAAATTCGGTGGTGACGAAATACTCGCGCGGCACCGCGTCCATCGCGCGCAGCACGTCCGGATCGGTGATACCGCGCCGGCGTAGCGCCAGCTGGAACTCCATCCGCTCGACGTCTGGTTCCGGAGCCACGGCCCTTCAGTCCTCGCCCAAAACCGCGTTCTCCCGTGCTTCTACCACCGCGGCGGTTCCGCTTATACTGGCGCCGGTGCGAGCCGGAACCTCACAGCTGGCTGGAACCATTGGGCAAAGCCGGGCGTTGAGGCGTATGCGTGGGAAGCCGCCGGCGTGGGAGCGCGCCAAGGCCAGTGCTTACGGGGACGGCATGACAGTTGCGAATGCGCAGGGTCACAAGCGTATCTTTCTCGTCGAGGATGAATTGATGATCCGCATGCTGGTCGAGGACATGTTGTCGGACCTCGGTCACACCATCACGGCGGAAGCAGGCGGCATCGACGAAGCGCTGACGCTGGCGCGCCAAGCCGAGTTCGATGTCGCCATTCTGGACGTCAATCTGAACGGCAGTTCGATCACGCCCGTGGTCGAAATCCTGATCGAGCGCGGCGTTCCCTTCGTATTCGCGAGCGGATACGGCCAGCGCGGCGTGCCCGAGCCCTATCGCGAGCGGCCGACGCTGCAGAAGCCGTTCCAATCGGAAGCCTTGGCGCAGGCCATCGACGCCATTGCGGTGCAGACCGGCGCGTAAATTTCAGTTCCCCGAAACGCCGACTGATTTCGCTTCCTTGTCATCATCCGCTTTAACTTCTTGTCATCATCCGCGCAGGCGAATGATCCAGTAACCGAAGTGCTTCGAGTGTCCCGCATCGCCTGCGATTACCGGTTTCCTCGCTGTCGCGGGGCATGACAGGCCAAGAGCAAATCAGGTGAAAATCTTGGCGAGCAGCGTCATGCTTGGCTCGTCCGTCATGTCGAGCTTGAGCGGCGTGACGGCAACGCATTTGTCGTCGATCGCGCCAAGATCGGAACCGTCGTTTTGATAAACGGCGGTCTGGCGAACGTAGGCGATCCAGTAGTACGGATTGCCGCGGCCGTCCTGGCGCTTGTCGATGTGCAGACGCTCCTGGCGCCGCCGTCCCTGGGGCACCACAACAACGGCCTTTACCGCGTCCGCCGGACAATCCGGGAAATTGATGTTGATCAGGACGTCGCGCGGCATGCCCTGGTCGAGTACGCGGCGGATGATGTCGGGACCGAAGCGCAGGCTTGTCTCCCAATAGGGCGCCTGGCCGCTACGCGATTTGTAGGACTGCGACATGGCCACCGACGGGATGCCGAGGATCGTGCCTTCCATGGCGCCTGCGATGGTGCCAGAATAAATCACGTCCTCGCCGGCGTTGCGGCCGCGGTTCACGCCCGACAGCACCAGATCGGGCCCGTGGCTGTTGAGCAGATGGCGCGCGCCCATGATGATGCAGTCGGTCGGCGTGCCGCGCACCGCAAAGCGGCGGTCGGCGACCTGGCGCAGCCGCAGCGGATCGTTGAGCGTGAGCGAATGGGCGACGCCGGATTGATCGTATTCGGGCGCGACCACCCAGACGTCGTCAGACAGCTTGCGGGCGATCCGCTCGCAGACGTCGAGGCCTTCGGCGTGGATGCCGTCGTCGTTGGTGACCAGAATCGCATGCGTTAAGCCCTCCCCCGCAAGCGGGGGAGGCATAAAGCCGTCGTAAGCGTGATGATCGCACCGTTCATTGCTTCTCGATCGTTTTGATGCCGCCCATGTATGGCGCAAGCGCGTCGGGCACCGCAATGGAGCCGCCGGCCTGCTGATATGTCTCCATCACCGCGATCATCGCCCGGCCGACTGCGACGCCGGAGCCGTTGAGCGTGTGGACGTAGCGCACCTGGCGGCCCTCTTTGGTGCGATAACGCGCATTCATGCGCCGCGCCTGAAAGTCGCCGCACACCGAACACGACGAAATCTCGCGATAGGCGTTCTGACCCGGCAGCCATACTTCGATGTCGTAAGTCTTTTGTGACGCAAAGCCCATGTCACCAGCACACAGCGTGACGACGCGATAGTGTAGATCGAGCCGACGCAGAATTTCCTCAGCGCAGGCGAGCATGCGCTCGTGCTCGTCCACCGAGTGCTCGGGCATGGTGACGGACACGAGTTCGACCTTGGTGAATTGGTGCTGGCGGATCATGCCGCGCGTATCCTTGCCGGCCGCTCCCGCCTCGGCGCGAAAGCACGGCGTGCAGGCCGTGAACCGCATCGGCAATTGCGCCTCGTCGATGATCGATTCACGGACCAGATTCGTCAGCGGCACTTCAGCGGTGGGGATGAGGCCGAGCCGACCTCCGCGGAGAAGATTTAGAAAATATTGGAACATGCCTTCATGGCCCAACGATTTAAACATTGGATTCTCATCTTCGTCACCTTCTAGCCCCTCGCTCAAAGCAGCTTTCACTAAATCCCATTTGAGGGCAAAAAACTGATCTTCCTCGAATTTTGGCAATTGCGTTGTTCCAAACATCACTTCATCACGCACAAGCAACGGCGGAGCGACTTCGGTGTAGTTGTGCGGCTCGCTGGTGTGCACATCGAGCATGAATTGCCCAAGGGCGCGCTCGAGCCGCGCCAAGCCTTTTTTCAGAACGACGAAACGCGCGCCAGATAGCTTCGCCGCCGTCTCAAAATCCATTTGCCCCAGCGCTTCGCCGAGATCGAAATGCTGCCTTGGCACGAGCGCATAATCGCGCTTTGCGCCGAAGCGATGATGCTCGACGTTGTCCTTCTCGTCCTTGCCGTCGGGCACTTCATCGAGCGGCAGGTTGGGAATTTCCGCTAGTTTGTCTTTCAGTTTTTCGCTGGTTTTATCTGAGACTTGCGCACCTGCATTTGCGATATCGCTTTTTAGCCTCGAAACCTCTCGCATCAGTTCGGTGGCACGCGCCTCATCACCGGCCGCTTTGGCGAATCCAATCTCTTTAGACTTTCGATTTCGGTCCTCCTGCCACTTTTGAACGAGCGCGATATTTGCCTTACGTTCATCATCGAGCTGTTCGATCTCTTTTAAGAGCGCATCGGAATCGAGCCCGCGGCGCGCAAGGCCTCGCCTGAAAGCGTCGGGATTTTCGCGAATCCAGCGAATGTCGTGCATGGTTTGGTGTCCACACCGTCATGCCCGGCCTTGTGCCGGGCATCCACGTCTTACTACGCGGCAAAGACGTGGATGGCCGGGACATTAGGCGCTAAGACGGCACTGCGCGCCTTTTGCCCGGCCATGACGAATCAAGAAGTTACGTCACGCGCATTATAGGCGCCAATCACTCTGCGGGCTTGGCCGCGGCTGCGGCCGCGCGCTCGGCGGCGGCACGCTTTTCTACCATGCGCACCGACCACACCGAGCCCTCGTAGAGGGCGACCAGCGGCAGCGCAAGCGACATCTGGCTCAAGACGTCGGGCGGCGTCAGCACGGCGGCGATGACGAAGGCGATGACGATGAAGTAACGCCGTTTCGCGCGCAACTGCTCCGACGTAATGATGCCGACGCGGCCAAGCAGCGTCAGGATCACCGGCAACTGAAACGCAATGCCGAAGGCCAGAATGAGCTTCATGATCAGCGACAGGTAGTCGTCGACCTTCGGCAGCAATTCGATCGTCGCCTGTCCGGGGCCGCCCATTTGCTGCATGCCGATCGAGAACCGCGCCAGCATCGGCCAGACGATGCCGTAGACCACCCCCGCGCCGAGCACGAAGAAGACCGGGGTGGCGACGAGATACGGCAGAAACGCCTTACGCTCGTGCCGGTAAAGCCCCGGCGCGACAAACATGTAAATCTGTGTGGCGATGACCGGGAATGCGATGAAGGCAGCGCCGAACATCGCGAGCTTGAGCTGTACGACGAAGTATTCGAGCAGTCCGGTGTAGATGAACTTCGAATCCGGTCCCGCGACCCAGACGTAGGGCCAGGTCAGCACGTTGAAGATCTGCTTGGCGAAGAAGAAGCAGACGATCAACGCAAGGGCGAACGCAGCCAACGCCTTGATGAGCCGCGAGCGCAGCTCGATCAGGTGGTCCATGAGCGGCGCCTTGCTGGCCTCGATCTCCTTCTCGTCGTCTTCGGTGGTCATCCGGCGCGCTCAGTGTGTTCGGGCTGAGCCGTTTCGGCAGCGGGCCGCGCCCCCTCGTGCGCTTCGCCCGCGGCTTCGGCGCCGCGCAGTTGCGGGTCCGCGGAGGTTTCGAGTGCCGGCGTGGCAGCAGCGTCTGTTGTAACGGCCGACGCTTCGGCGACCGACTCGATCAGCGCCGGCTCGCCGGCGGGCAATTCGGCGGCGGCTGGCTCGCCGGCTTTGGCTTCCGGCGGGCGATCAAGCGAACTCTGGATGTCGCGGCCCGCGGCTTCAACGTCCTCCCGGACATCCTTGAGCGGATCGTAGTGCTTGAAGTCGTGCGCGATGTCGTCGACCTGCTTTTTCAGGTCGGCCATCTCGGCTTCGCGCATCGCTTCCTGGAACTGGTTTTGAAACTCCGTGGCCATGCCGCGCACCTTGCGCGTCCACTGCCCGAGCGTGCGCAACACGCCCGGCAGTTCCTTTGGCCCGATCACGACGAGCGCGACGACGCCGATGAGCAGAAATTCTGTCCAACTGATGTCGAACATGAAGACTCCCCGGCCGCCTCACCGCTCCATCCGATGCCGCCGGTCGAATTCGCCTCGCCGCCCGTCGCTCCGGCGGCAGGCTGCGCGCTAGACCTTGCTCTCGGACTCGGCGCGCCGCTTGACGTCGGCAGCCGACTGATGGTCGAGGGACCGCATCGGCGCATCGGACTTCGACGCCTGTTCGGTGTCCTCGTCGGCCAAGCCCTTCTTGAAGGACTTGATGCCCTTGGCGACATCGCCCATCATGTCCGAAATCTTGCCGCGGCCGCCGAAGACCAGCAGCAGGACGGCGCCCACGATCAACCAGTGCCAGATGCTCAAGGAGCCCATGAAGTCCTCCGTCCGCAACAGCGCATACGCCCGCGGCAGGTCCCGAATTCAAGTCCGAATTTAAGCCAGAAACTATGCGTCGGGACCGGCAAAAACAAGCGCGACCGGCAACGGCCCTAAGCCGCAGGGTAAACACGCGCCGGAAGATGACGTTGCGTGGCGGAAACGGCGAGAAACCTGCTATTCCTCGCTGCGCTCGGCAGGCGGAGCAAGCCCAAGATCGAGATCGCCGGGCTCAAGCGGCTCCTCGTCGTCGCGCAGAGCCGGATCGTCGGACGGAACCGGGATGGTGAAGCCCGGCGGCATTGTCTTGTCGATGAGACCGGCGCCCTTGAGCTCGTCGAGACCCGGCAGATCGGTCAGCGCTTCGAGGCCGAAATGGGACAGGAATGCCTCGTTGGTGCCGTAGGTCACCGGCCGGCCTGGCGCCTTGCGCCGGCCGCGCAGGCGCACCCAGCCGGTTTCGAGCAGTACGTCGAGCGTCCCCTTGGAGGTGGTGACGCCGCGAATATCCTCGATCTCGGCACGCGTGACCGGCTGGTGATAGGCGACAATCGCAAGTGTCTCGATAGCGGCGCGAGACAGCTTCTTGGTGACGACGGATTCGTGGGTGAGCAGCCACGCCAGATCACTGGCCGTTCGCATCGCCCACTTGCCGGCGACCCGGACCAGATTGACGCCACGCGCCGCGTAGTCCTCCTGCAGCTGGTTGAGCAGGGCGCGCACGTCCGCACCCTGCGGCAAACGCGCGGCCAAGACCTTCTCGTCGAGCGGCGCTTCGGCGGCAAACAGTAGCGCCTCGAGGATGCGCAACTCCTCGACGCGCACCTGACGGTCCTCCTCCTCGTTGCTGACGACCACCCGCATCTCCGCGACATTCGACATCGGTTCGGCCTCCCTCTTACCCATTCCCCGCATCCGCAATTACGCCACTCTCGTCCGCCTGCCGCCGCTTGCGCACATAGAGCGGAGCGAAAGCCGTATGCTGCTGTACTTCGACGCTGCCTTCACGCACCAATTCGAGAGTCGCCGCAAAACTCGACGCCAGAACGGTCACGGTCATCGACGGCTCGACGAGATAGGCGTGGAGAAACTGATCGAGCGGACTCCAGTCCATCGAGACGCCGATCAGCCGTTCGATCGCCTCACGGGCCTCGGCGAGCGACCACACCGTGCGCTTCGGCAATCGCACATACGCCCGCGCCTTTTTCTGCCGCTCCGCCGAATAAGCCGACAAGAGATCGTAGAGCGTCGCCGACCATTCGGGCCGCTTGATCTCGGCGATCGGCTCGGGCTCACCGCGCTGGAATACTTCACGGCCGAGCTGCGGCCGGCCCATCAGTTGTTCGGCCACGTGGCGGATCGCCTCGAGGCGGCGCAGGCGATGAGCGAGCGCATTCGCCATGTCCTCGGCGCTGAGCCCATCGGGCGCCGGCTGCTCGGGCAGAAGGAGTTGCGATTTCAGGTAGGCGAGCCACGCCGCCATCACCAGGTAATCGGCGGCGAGTTCAAGGCGCAGCTTTCGCGCCGCCTCGATGAAGGCGATGTATTGGTCGGCAAGCGCCAGGATCGAAATCTTGGCGAGGTCGACCTTCTGCTGGCGCGCCAGCGTGAGCAGAAGATCGAGCGGCCCTTCGAAGCCCTCGACGTCGACCACGAGCGCGGGCTCGTCGGTGGCCCGCTCCGGCAGGTCGCTCTCGAATTGGAAATCCTCGGCGTTCATGCGATCGCTTTCGGGGCCTGCCAAACCGGGGCCATCAGGCGGGCGAATTCGGCCCTCTTTGCGGCCAGATCGATGGGCGCGGGCGGAGTGCGCTTGGCCAGCGCCGCGTCGGCGCGGCGCTTTGCCTCGCCGATCAGCCGCGGCGCTGCGGCGGCCACGGCCTGCATCTCCGCCATGTTCCCATTGCAGTGAAGCACAACGTCGCAACCCGCTGTAATTGCTGCACAGGTTCGTTCGCCGAGTGATCCAGTCAGGGCCCCCATCGAAATGTCGTCGCTCATCAAGAGGCCCCCGAACCCAATCGAATCACGAATTACGTTCTTCACTATAGCCATCGAAGTGGTGGCCGGCGCGACGGGGTCGAGGGCCTTAAACACAACATGTGCGGTCATGCCAAGCGGCAGGGCGGCGAGCGGCCGGAAGGCGGCGAAATCGGTCGTGTCGAGCGTTGCGCGATCGGCCTCGACCACCGGAAGGCTCTGGTGACTGTCGGCGGTGGCGCGTCCATGCCCCGGAATGTGCTTGAGAACCGGCAGAACGCCGCCCTCGCCCAAGCCTGCCGCGGCAGCCGACGCCAATGCGGCGACCTTGTCGGCCCGCGTGCCGTACGCGCGGTCGCCGATCACCGGATCGGCGCCAGCGGCCGGCACATCCGCAACCGGCAGGCAATCGACGTCGACCCCGACGTCTGCAAGATTGGCCGCGATCAGCCGGGCGCCGAGCCGAGCGGCCGCAAGTCCCGCCTCACGGTCGCGATCGTAGAGGTCGCCATACGCAGCCCCCGGCGGATAAGTCGGCCAATGCGGCGGCCCCATCCGCTGCACGCGCCCGCCCTCCTGGTCGACTAGAACCGGAGCATGGCGGGATAGCGCTGTGCGGCACTCGTCGACGAGGCGACGCAATTGGCCGGGATCGGCAACATTGCGTTTGAAAACGATGAGCCCCCAAGGCTGCGCTTCGCGGAGGAACGATCGTTCCTCGTCAGTCAGCGCAGTCCCGGCGACGCCGGTGATGAAGGCGCGCATCGGCGCCGCTTAGCCCGCGCTCCGCGCGAGGGTCAAGCGGTGGGCCCGTCAATTCTTCTGGACAATGCAATTGCCGCCGGCAGCCTTGAGCCCGCTGCACAATCCGGCCGCTTCCTCCATCGAGACAAACGGACCAACCATAGCCCGGTAGTACGTCCCCTTGGAGCCGAGATCGGCGCGGCGGATCATCGCCTCGCGGTTACCCAGTTGATCCGGATACTTGCTCTTCATCGTGCGGTACGCCGCCTTCGCCTCGGCCTCTGAGCGCTGCGAGGTCACCTGCACCACATAGCCGCCGCCCGACGAAGCCGGAGCGACCGACGCCGGCTCCACCACCGCCGCTGTGCGCGGGTGAACGGTCGCTGGGGCCGCACCCGCCGCCGGTACAAGAGCCAGCGGCTCGGCACCGCCGCTCGATGGGGCCGGCGACCGGGCTGCGAGGGGCGCAGGCGCGCGCGACGCGGCTGGCGCCGGGGTCGCTGCCGCTGGCGGCGGGGCCGCAGCAACGGCAGGTGAGCCGCCCATCTGATCGGGCCTGATTGTGACGGTGTGCACCTTCTTCGGGCCCGAGGGTGCCGGCGCTGCCGCGCCCATCGCCGGCGGAGCGCCAAAGGCGGGATCGGCCCCGCCAGGAGAGGCCATAACCGGCGCCGGAACACCCGGGGCTAAGCCGGGCGGCGTAACCGGAATCGTCGAAATAACCCTCGGCGCCTTGGTCTGATCCTGAAGGTCGACCGGCTGTTCCTCGCGGGACACGAGCTTTTCGCTGCCAGGTCCAGCCCCCGCCTGGCTCGGGCCGCCGGCCTGCGTGCCGGGATTCGGCGGCACGATCTTGTTGGGTCCGTCGCTCGCTTTAATGATCGGCGGCAGCGACGGCATGATCGAGCCGCCGAACATGGCGCGGTAGGCGAAGGCGCCAGCGGTGCCCAGCACCGCAAGGCCAAGCACTGCGGCGACCATCACGAGGCCGCTGCGGCGGCGGCTGGACGGCACCTCCTCATAGTCTTCTTCATCGTACGGCCGATCACTCGTCTCGTCGTGACGATCGTCGTCTCTGTACGAATCCGCATGGTGTCCCGCCATGAGCGACGGCATCTGCCGATCGTCGGGATGCTCATCGCCGTAGCGGCTGTCCGGCGATATCGCGCGGGCCAGAGCGTCCTCGCTGACGCTGTTCAGCCGCGGCGCTGTCGGAAACTGGCTCGAGCCGCGGTCGTCGTAATAATCATCGTCGCGCGGCAATTGCGGGGCTGGCGGAAGCGGCGGAAACGCTTCGGCAGCCCGCTGCGGCGGATAAGTATCGGCGGCCTGGTAGCGCTGATCGGCGTAGCTCTCATCGGCCGCCCATTCCATCTCGGCGGCAGGCGCATCGCCGTACGTCTCGGCGCGCCAGTCGTCGCGGCCGCGTTCTCCGGCCGGGTCGCTCTGACCTATCAGGCGGGCAAGCTCCGCAAGCGGATCGTCGGCAACGTCACGCCCGGCGTCGCCGCGGGAACTGGTGTCGCGGTTGCGAAAGGAGCGGTACGAGTTATCGGCCATGTGACTCGCCTCTATTCAGGCTTCTACGCAGGCACCGGTCAGCCTTCACCCTTCGACCAAGCTGCTGTTCCCAACAGCAGAGAAGGGAAACTACCGCATCTCGTCCGGTGCCTCGACCCCGAGCAATTTAAGCCCCGACGCAAGCACGGTTAACACGCCTTGTACAAGGACAAGACGGGCCACGGTCATTTGTCGATCATTCTGGATAATGAAGCGTAAATATGGCGCTGCGTTACCCTGCGTATAAAGCGCATGAAACTCGCTGGCCAAGTCAAACAAATAAAAGGCGATGCGGTGCGGCTCATGGGCCTGCGCGGCGGCTTCGACGACCCTCGGATAGAGGCAGATGCGCTTGATCAGAGCGAGTTCGGCCGCATCCGACAGCCGCTCCAGCGGCGCCTCCGCCAGCACGGCCGGAGCGGTGAAATTGCCCGGCAGATCGGGGAAAGCGGCGCGGGCATTGCGGAATACCGACCAGCCGCGGGCGTGGCCATACTGGACGTAAAACACTGGGTTATCGCGCGACTGCTCGATCACTTTCGCCAGGTCAAAATCGAGCACCGCATCGTTCTTGCGAAATAGCATCATGAAGCGCACGGCATCCCGGCCGACTTCATCGACCACTTCGCGAAGCGTCACGAAGTCCCCTGCCCGCTTCGACATTTTGACGGGTTCGCCGCCGCGCAAGAGCCTCACAAGCTGCACGACCTTCACGTCGAGGTCGGCCTTTCTATCGCTCAGAGCCGCGACGGCCGCCTGCATGCGCTTGATGTAGCCGCCGTGATCGGCGCCCCAGACGTCGATCAGCGTTTTGAACCCACGCTCGAGCTTGGTGCGGTGATAGGCGATGTCGGAGGCGAAATAGGTGTAAGAGCCGTCGGACTTCTTGAGCGGTCGGTCGACGTCATCGCCAAATTCGGTCGAGCGGAAAAGCGTCTGTTCGCGATCCTCCCAATCGTCGACCGGCGCGCCCTTCGGCGGCGGCAGGCGGCCTTCATAGATGTAGCCACGCTGGCGCAACCAATCGATCGTTGCAGCAACCTGGTCGGCGGCGCCTTCGACCAGGGCTCGCTCGGAAAAGAAAATCTCGTGCGTGATGTTGAGAGCGGCGAGGTCGTTACGGACCACCGCCATCATCATTTTGATGGCTTCGGAGCGGACAAGCGGAAGCCACTCGGCTTCGGGTTTACTCAGCAGCGCATTGCCGTGCTGCGCCGCGAGCGCCTCGCCCACAGGTTTGAGATAGTCGCCCGGATAAAGTCCGTCAGGAATGGCGCCGATGTTTTCACCCAGCGCCTCGCGATAGCGAAGGTACGCAGAGCGCGCCAACACATCGACCTGCGCGCCGGCATCGTTGACGTAATATTCATGCGTGACGGCAAAGCCCGTGAAGGCGAGCAAATTCGCCAGCGCGTCGCCGAACACGGCGCCACGGCAATGGCCGACGTGCATCGGACCGGTCGGATTGGCGGAGACGTATTCGACATTGACCGGCGCCCCGGCGCCGAGATCGCTTCGGCCATACGTTTCGCCGGACGCGACGATCCGGCGGAGCTGCTGAACCCAGACGTCCGGCTTGAGGCTCAGATTGATGAAGCCCGGACCGGCGACATCGGCTTTGGCAATCGCCGTGTCGGCGCGCAGTACCTCGGCGATGGCGGCTGCGAGGTCGCGCGGGTTGCGGCCGGCAGGCTTGCCAAGCACCATCGCCGCGTTGGAGGCAATGTCGCCGTGGCTCGCGTCGCGGGGCGGTTCGACCTGAACCCGCGATACGTCTGTTCCCGGCGGCAATACGGCGCGCGCGGCTGCGAGCACGCGATCCAGCGTGTCCGCAAAAATGTTTGGCAACTGTGTTGACGTCGACATTTGGCGCCGCGCGCCTAACGCAATTCCGGGGTCGAGTCAAAGAGCCGCGCGTGTTCGGCAAGCGCGTAGCGGTCCGTCATGCCTGCAATAAAGTCGGCAATGCGGCGCGCCCGCGACGCATCGTCCAAGCTGGACAACCCCTCGCCCCATTCGGCCGGCAGATCGGCCTGATGAGCGTGGTAGCGCGCGAACAGGTCGCGCACGACGCCAGCGGCCTCGCCCATGACCCGCTGCACCCTGGCGTGACGGTACATGTGCGTCTTGAGAAACTCCTTGATGGCGCCTTCCGCCTCGGTGACCGGTGCGGAAAATCCGCAGAGCGGCGACGGCGCCGCACGGGCGGCGTCTGCTGAGGCCGGATCGAGCGCCGCGATCCTGCGGCCGGTCTCGGCGATGACATCTTCGATCAGGTGGCCGATCAGGCGCCGGATGAACTCGTGCACCCGGCGTGCCGCGTCAAGGGACGGATGATCGCGGGCGATCTCGCCGACGATGCGGCCCGGAAGCGGAACGCCGGCGATGTCGTCGAGGCCGAACAGCGCGGCGCGCAAACCGTCGTCGATGTCGTGCGCATCGTAGGCGATGTCGTCAGCGACGGCCGCGATCTGACCCTCGAGGCTCGGATAGGTCCACAATTGCAGGTCCTGCCGTGCCGTGTATTTCAGGATCGTCTCAGGCACCCCGCGCTCGCGATAACGGCCGAGCGGCCTGCCGTCGCGATCCGTGAGCGGGCCGTTGTGCTTGACCAGTCCTTCGAGGGTCTCCCAGCTCAGGTTGAGACCATCGAAGGCCGGATAGCGGCGCTCCAGCGCGGTCACGACGCGAAGCGTCTGTGCGTTGTGATCGAAGCCGCCGACGTTGCGCAGGCACTCGTCGAGCGCCCGCTCACCGGCGTGGCCGAACGGCGGATGGCCGAGGTCGTGGGCGAGCGCCAGCGCTTCGGCAAGGTCTTCGTCGAGATAAAGCTCGCGCGCGAGCGAGCGAGCGATCTGGGTGACTTCAAGCGTGTGGGTAAGCCGCGTCCGATAGTGATCGCCCTCGTCGAACACGAACACTTGCGTCTTGTGCTTGAGGCGGCGGAACGCCGTCGAATGAATGATGCGGTCGCAATCGCGGCGGAACGCGTTGCGGCTTTTGCTGGCCGGCTCGGGATACAGCCGCCCCCGGCTCTCACCGGGGTCGCACGCGTAGCGCGCGTGGCTCGTTGCGCGGTCCATCGTCATTGTCTGCCAGGCTGTCCGCAATCGGCGCCAATTGACCTTCGCTTTTGCCGCACTTAACTATCGGGGTGATGACGTTGCAATCGGCGCGATTCCCAGGCGGAAACGAAGGCGAACGATGAATCTGACAGGCTGTGTCACCGTGACCGATCGGGCCGCCCAGCGGATCGGCCAAATTCTCAGCCACGAGCCGTCCGGCACCATGCTGCGCGTGAGCGTGGAAGGCGGCGGTTGTTCCGGCTTCCAGTACAAGTTCGACACCGAGCGCAGCAGGGCAGACGACGACATCGTCATCGAAAAAAGCGGCGCGACGGTGCTGATCGACCCCATGTCGCTCAATTACATGGCCGGGTCCGAGATCGACTTCGTCGACGACCTGATCGGATCGTCCTTCAAGGTCAGCAACCCGAAAGCCACCGCGTCCTGCGGCTGCGGCACGAGCTTCGCGCTGTAGGGCATCACCCCGAAAAGGGGCCGCGGGTTTTCGGATCGAAATGTGCCTCGCTGAGCCATGCGCATCGCCACCTGGAACGTCAATTCGATCAAGCAGCGCACCGACGCCGCGCTGACGTGGCTCGGCGAACGCAAACCCGACATCGTCTGCCTGCAGGAGATCAAATGTGTCGATGACGCGTTTCCGCGCGAGGCGTTCGAGGCGCTCGGCTACAATGTCGCCATCCACGGCCAGAAGGCCTTCAACGGCGTTGCGCTGTTGTCGAAATTTCCCTTCGACGAAGTGAACAAGGGCCTGCCCGGCGACGACGGCGACGATCATGCCCGCTTCATCGAAGGTATTGTGTCAACGGCGCAGGGCGCGGTCCGCGTCGCCAGCATCTACCTGCCCAACGGCAATCCTCCGGACACCGAGAAATACACCTACAAACTCGGCTGGATGAAACGGCTCTCGGCCTACGCCCGCGACCGGCTGGCGCTCGAGGAACCGCTGGTTCTCGCCGGCGACTACAACGTCATCCCAACGGCGACCGATGCGCGTAATCCGCAAGCCTGGGTCAATGACGCGCTCTATCTGCCGCAAACCCGCGACGAATTCCGCGCTCTGGTCAATCTCGGACTGACTGATGCGGTCCGCGCGACCAGCGACGAAGGCGGGCTCTACACATTTTGGGACTATCAGGCCGGCGCCTGGCAAAAGAACAACGGCATCCGGATCGATCACCTCTTGCTGTCGCCCCCGGCGGCGGACCGGCTGGGCGACGTCGGCATCGACCGTCACGTCAGGACGTGGGAAAAGCCCTCCGACCACGTGCCGGTATGGGTCGATTTGGACATCGAGGCAAAATAGCCGACGACGATAAGCTCGCCGCGAAAGCCGTTCCGGCGGCGCTTCGCTAGTCGTGCCGCCCCTTCAGCCAATCTTCGAGATAGACCAGCGCCATGGCGCGCTCGTCGTCGTTCGCGCGGTGGAATGCGTTGTCGTAGAGCGGCTTGATCCAAGCCTCCTCGGCACCCGCGCAGTCGCGGCCGAGCGTGAGCCACATCAGCCCGCGCGCGGCCTGCCGCGGCACGTACTGGCCCTGGAACAGCATGTCGCCGAGCGCGACTTCAGCGCGGCAATTGCCTTTGGTGGCGGCGAGCTGGAACCAGCGCGCAGCCTCGTGCCGGTCGGCGAGCCCGCCGTCGAGGTAGAGGCGCCCGACCTGGTACTGGGCATCGGCGTCCCCGAAATAGGTCGCCGCATAGACGAACATGTCGCGGCCGCGCGCGGCGTCAGGCTTGATCTTCGAATTGGGAATGCCGGTGAGGTAGTAGTGCCCTAGCGCCACGAACGCGCCAGCGACAACGCGCGCCTGCGGGGTGCCCGGGTTCTCGTCCGGATGCGCGTTGGCGATCTGGCTGAAATAGTTGAAGGCGCGAAGGTCGTCCTGCGGCACGCCATCGCCGTCGGCATACATGCGGCCAAGTTTCCACTGCGCCGCAGGATGCCCCTGCTCGGCCGCATACTGCAGCGCGGTCAGCGTCTTGGACTGCTCGGCGTTGTTATCGGTCGGCCTAGGCGCGGCGGCGCGCATGCTGTCGGTCGGCGTCAGCGAGGCGGTATTCGGAGCCGCGTTGCCGTCGAAAGCGAGCGCCGGCTCGAGCACAAAGCTCAGCCACGTGCCGTTCTTAGTCCCAAAGCTGAGCCCGAGCGCGATGCAGAGGCCGCCCGCAAGGCTGACCAGCACCCGGCTTTTCGACACGTGACTGACCCCGCTAGATGTCCGCATAGCACGCCTTCTCGACACTCGCGCCCGGATGAGTAACGGCGCCGTTGACCGCCGACCCGACTTGTTGGGCGTATTTCCACAAATAGCCGGACGTGAATTCCTCCGCTCTCGGCCTCCAGTCCTTGGCTCGCCGATCGATTTCGCTCGCGGGCAAGTTCACATCGAGCGTGCCTTTATCGGCGTCGATGCTGATGATGTCGCCGTCGCGCAACATCGCGATCGGCCCGCCCACAGCCGCTTCCGGCCCGACATGGCCGACGCAAAAGCCGCGCGTGGCGCCAGAGAAGCGTCCATCAGTAATCAGCGCGACCTTGCCGCCCATGCCTTGTCCATAGAGGACAGCCGTCGTTGCCAGCATTTCACGCATGCCAGGGCCGCCCTTCGGCCCCTCGTAGCGGATGACCAGCACTTCGCCTTCCCTGTACGTTCTGTTCTTGACTGCCTCGAAACAGGCTTCTTCGCCGTCGAAGCAGCGCGCCGGGCCGGAGAATTGCAAGCGCTCCATCCCAGCAACCTTAACGATAGCGCCTTCCGGCGCGAGGTTACCTTTCAGTCCGACGACGCCGCCGGTCGGCAGGAGTGGTTTGTCGGCCGGGTAAATGACGTCCTGATCCGCGTTCCACTTCACGGCCTTGAGGTTCTCGGCAATCGTGCGGCCGGTGACGGTGATGCAGTCGCCATGGAGATAGCCATGGTCGAGCAGCGTCTTCATCAGGAGCGGAACGCCGCCAGCTTCGAACATGTCTTTGGCGACATAACGGCCACCCGGCTTCAAATCCGCGATATAAGGTGTCTTTTTCAGGACAGCGGCGACGTCGAAGAGGTCGAATTTGATGCCGCACTCGTTGGCGATGGCCGGCAGGTGCAAAGCAGCGTTGGTCGAGCCGCCGGTCGCCGCCACAACGGCGGCGGCGTTCTCCAGTGCCTCACGGGTGACAATGTCGCGCGGGCGCAGATTCTTGACGATCAAGTCCATGATCATCTCGCCCGCGAGCATGCAGAACTTGTCGCGAATCTCATAAGGCGCGGGCGCGCCGGCTGAATATGGCAGCGCAAGGCCGATGGCCTCGGAGATCGTCGCCATGGTGTTGGCGGTGAACTGGGCGCCACAGGCGCCGGCCGACGGGCAAGCGTTCTGCTCGAGGTCCTCGAGATCGTCGTCGGACATGCCGCCGATCGAATGCTTGCCGACCGCCTCGTAGACGTCCTGGATGGTAACCGGATGACCCTTGAAGGTGCCGGGCAGGATTGAGCCGCCGTAGATGTAGATCGACGGCACATTGAGCCGGCACATGGCCATCATCATGCCCGGCTGCGACTTGTCGCAGCCGGCGACGCCGATCAGCGCATCGTAGGAATGGCCGCGAACCGTCAATTCCACCGAGTCGGCAATGACCTCCCGCGACGGCAGCGACGCCTTCATGCCGCCGTGGCCCATCGCGATGCCGTCCGTCACCGTGATCGTGCAGAATTCCCGCGCGGTTGCGCCCACTGAGGCGACGCCCCGCTTGACGGCCTGGGCTTGGCGCATCAGGGCGATGTTGCAAGGGGCGGCTTCATTCCAGCAGGTCGCAACGCCAACGAAAGGTTGATGGATCTGCTCCCGCGTCAGACCCATGGCGTAGTAAAACGCGCGATGCGGCGCCCGGTCCGCTCCCTCGGTGGCGTGCCTGCTCGGCAGCCGTCGTTTCAAACTGGTCTTTGCGTCCATCGCACTCTTGTGGGCCAAACAAGGCCCCCTCGCCACTCCCGTCCGATCCAAAGCAACGCGTTGCTTCGCTGACCGGAAGCGCCGTGCCGGCAGGTGCACCCACCTGCGCATAGCGCGGCATCGATCTCGAAAAATCCTATGGCTAAAAAGGGGCGTTTATCGTCGCTGCACTGCGAAAGGAGCAAATGTTCCCAGGCTGTTGCCGGGGAGACACAGAATTGGATGTTCCTTCGTCTACGTTGTTAACTATGCGTTAACCTGATCGCCGCAAGGGCCGCCGCGCGCGGCGTCAAGCACGATGCCGAGACGACTGACACGCGCGTTTTTTGGTCGGAGCGTTCATGAGGTGGCGCCCGATCTGATCGGCGCGACGCTACATTTCAACGGCTCCGGCGGGCTTATTGTGGAGGTCGAGGCCTATCACCACACCGAGCCGGCCGCTCACAGCTTTCGCGGTCCGACGCCCGGCAACGCGGTCATGTTTGGCCCTCCCGGCTACGCCTACATCTACCGCTCGTACGGCATCCACTGGTGCTTAAACTTTGTCTGCGAAGCCGAAGGCTCGGCGAGCGCGGTGCTGATACGGGCTCTGGAGCCAAATGCAGGCTTTACCGCGATGCGCCGGCGGCGACACGCCAAAAGCGACCGGCTGCTCTGCTCCGGCCCGGGCCGGCTGTGCGAGGCCCTCGGTATCACCCACAGGCACAATGGCCTTGCGCTCGATCGCCCGCCATTCGAGCTGCTCGGCCATACCGGCTCAATTGAGGTCGTCGTCGGCCCGCGTATCGGCATCACCAAAGCGGTAGACCTGCCGTGGCGCTATGGCCTCAAAGGCTCGCGCTTCCTCAGCAAGCCGTTTCCGTCCGTCGCTAGGTCGAGAGCCTGAACGCGGGATCGAAGTCCAGGTCTCGGAGCGCCTTTCCGATCGAGACCGTGCCGTCATCGTCGGCGATGTTGTAGATGCCGGGCGCACCGCGCGTGATCGAAAGGAACGCGGCGTGGGCGGCGGCATCGACGTGCACGGGCGGCTTGCGGCTTGGGCCTTCGCTCCAGGTGCCGGGGCCGTAGAACAGCCCGTACCTAAGCACGATGCCCTCCAAGCCCGAATTCAACACTTGCTGCTCCATGTCGGCCGCAGCCCGGACCGTGACCAGCCGCGGGCCATCCACCAGATTGAGCCGGTCGGTCTCGACGTACGGCTGTTTGCCGGGTGCGTAGGCGAAGGCGACGCTCTGCACGATGAAGCGTCTGGCCGACGCTGCTCGGGCGGCCGCCACCAGGTTGTGCGTGCCCTCGGTGCGAATGCGGGCGTTCCGCGGATAAGCCGCGGCAAGCTGCGCTTCATCGCCCAGCACGCGTGGCAAGTCCGTTACCTGATGGATCACGACGTCGGGCCGCGCCTGCACTACAGCGCGTTTGAGATCGTCGGCATCAAACACGTCGACGATCACGGCGGCCATGCCGGCGGCTTCAAGTTCGCGCGCGGTCGCGGGCGTGCGCGTCATCCCGGTGACAGCGTAGCCTGCCTCGCGCAGCAGCGGCGCCATCCGCCGCCCGATTGCGCCCGAGGCGCCGGCGAGAAAAATCCGCATGCGGAAGGACTGCCTGGTTAGGAAACGGCGTCGCGAAGCTGCGCCGTATCGAAATACTCGTAGAACTCAATAGCCTTGCCGCCGGCGAAGCGCCAGGAATCCGCCTTCGGCGTCGTGACCACTTTGCCGGTGCGCTTGAACCGCCACGCGCATCGGCCGAACATGACCACGCGATCGCCCTGCGCGACGAAGTGCTCGGGAACGTATTCGATCATCTCCCAATCGCGCTTGAGCCCGAAAAGTATTCCCCAAGCTCTTCACGGCGTTGATAGGCCGCCATGTACGCCGTCGCCGGAGCACCACCCTGACCCAGCGAGCCGAATTTGATCTGGTCGGCACAAATCTCCATCCATTGATCGGCGTTTTGGCCCTTGCTGTCCGCCCATTGGGTGTAGGCGGCTTTCAGCATCGTGACGTTCTGCGCTTCGTCGGACATGTCGGCCTCACAGCGAAAATGTTTCGCGGTCCAGTTGTACCCAGACCGCGCGGAGGCACGCAACCGCTCTTGCAGGCGCAATCGGCGGTCCGTTCAGGTCGACGTTTTGAGGCGTTCCAACGCCTCGGTCAGCTTGGTCCTTCGCGCCAATGCCTCCTTGCGCTTTTCGCGATCACCTTCGATAACCTCTTCGGGCGCGCGCTTGAGGAAGTCGGCGTTGCCGAGTTTCTGATCGACGCGAGCGATGTCGGCGTCGCACTTCGCTATTTCCTTGTTGAGCCGCGTCCGCTCGGCGGCGAGATCGATCACACCGGCAAGCGGAAGCGCCGCGACCTCGCCGCGCACGACGAACTGCGCCGCGCCCTTGGGCGGCGCGTCGGCGAACGAAATTTCGGAGACGCGCGCGAGACGCTGGACGAATTCGGCCCAGTGCTTCGCTCGCAAAGCCGTCTGCGGCGACGCGGCGGCAAGCACCAGCGGCAACTGCGTCGCCGGCGGAATATTCATTTCAACGCGCACCGAGCGGATGGCGGTCACCAAATCGACCACCCAGCCGATCTCGGCCTCGGCACCGTCGTCGTCGAGACCGTCATGCAACGGCCAGGCATCGAGCGCCAGCATGTGGTGACGCGTCGGGCCGTGCTCGGCGGTGACGCTCCACAGCTCTTCGGTAACGAACGGCATGAACGGATGCAGGAGTTTTAGGATTTCATCGAACGCCCATGCCGCCGTCGCCCGCGTTTCCTGCTTGGCGGCGCCGTCCGGTCCGGTCAGGACCGGCTTCGAGAATTCCAAAAACCAATCGCAATAGACGTTCCAGACAAATCGATAGACCGCGCCGGCCGCGTCGTTGAACTTGTAGGCTTCGAGCGCCGCGGTGACCTCACGTCCGGTCTTGGCGGTCTCGTGCACGATCCAGCAATTCAGCGTGTCCTTGGCGTGATGCGGATCGAAATCAGGGTCGCGGACACAGCCGTTCATTTCGGCAAACCGCGCCGCGTTCCAGAGTTTGGTCGCGAAATTGCGGTAGCCCTCGATGCGCTGCGTCGAGAGTTTGATATCGCGGCCCTGGGCCGCCATGGCGGCAAGCGTGAAGCGAAGCGCGTCGGCGCCGTATTCGTCGATCAGTTCCAGCGGATCGATGACGTTGCCTTTCGACTTCGACATCTTGGCGCCCGCGGTGTCGCGCACCAGCGCATGAATGTAGACATCGTGGAACGGCACCTCCTTCATGACGTGCAATCCCATCATCATCATGCGGGCGACCCAGAAGAAGATGATATCGAAGCCGGTGACGAGCGTCGTGGTCGGGTAGTAGCGCTTCAGTTCCGCCGTCTGGTCGGGCCAGCCCAGCGTCGAGAACGGCCACAGTGCGGAAGAAAACCAGGTGTCGAGCACGTCTTCGTCGCGCTTGAGATAGTCGTTCACGAATGTCGAGCGCCGCGCCGGATCGGCGGCGATGTCATGGCCGTCCTGGACCGTGATCTCCTCGATGTCGGTGTAGTGGGCGAGCGCGTCCGCGACAGCGTCATCCTCAGTCTCGGCGACGAAGACTTTGCCATCTGGCCCGTACCAAGCCGGAATCTGATGACCCCACCAGATCTGGCGCGAGATGCACCACGGCTGGATGTTCTCCAGCCAATTGAAGAAGGTGGCTTCCCATTGCTGCGGCATAAATGTGGTCTTCGCCTCGCGCACCGCCGCAATCGCCGGCTGCGCCAGCGTCTTGGCGTCGACGTACCACTGATCAGTGAGAAACGGCTCGAGCACCGCGCCGGAGCGGTCGCCGTGCGGCACCGTGTGAACCGTCGGTTCGATCTTGTCGATGAGACCGCGCACCTCGAGATGTTCGACGATCCGCTTGCGCGCCGCGAAGCGATCGAAGCCGTGCAGCGCCAATGTCTCGTCGAGTTCTGGCGAAGCCGGCAGCCCGTGCAGAAATGCGGCGTTGTCGCGCAGGTCAAGCTGCGCTTCGGCGTCGAGCACGTTGATGAGCGGTAGATCGTGGCGGCGACCGACCTCGAAATCGTTGAAGTCGTGCGCCGGCGTGATCTTCACGGCGCCGGTGCCTTTTTCCGGATCGGCATAGTCGTCGCCGATGATCGGAATGCGGCGGCCCACCAGCGGCAGGATCGCTGTCTTCCCGATCAGATGTTTGAGGCGTTCGTTCTCGGGATGCACCGCGACCGCGACGTCGCCGAGCATCGTTTCCGGCCGCGTCGTCGCGACGATGATGAGTTCATCGCTGCCTTTGATCGGATATTTGATGTGCCAGAGGTCGCCCTTGGTCTCGATCTGCTGGACTTCGAGATCGGAAATCGCGGTCTTGAGCTTGGGGTCCCAATTGACGAGGCGCTTGTCCTTGTAGATGAGGCCCGCGCGATAAAGCTCGACGAAGACTTTCGCAACCGCCCGTGACAATCCTTCGTCCATGGTGAAGCGTTCGCGCGACCAGTCGCACGACGCACCGAGCCGCTTCAATTGGCCGATGATGATGCCGCCCAACTCGGCCTTCCATTCCCAGACGCGCTTGATGAAGGCCTCGCGTCCCATCGCGCGGCTGTTCGGCTCCTGCCGCTCCATCAGTTGGCGTTCGACGACGGCCTGCGTGGCGATGCCGGCGTGATCCGTGCCCGGCTGCCACAGCACGTCCTTGCCGCGCATGCGCTCGAAACGGCAGAGGATGTCCTGCAGCGTATTGTTGAGCGCGTGCCCCATGTGCAGCGAGCCGGTCACATTCGGCGGCGGAATGACGATGCAGTAAGGCGGCGCGTCGGCGCGCTCCGGCCGGCCGGCACGAAAGGAACCCGCCGCTTCCCACGCTGCGTAGATGCGGCCCTCGACCGCGCCGGGCAGATACCTGTTGTCGATCATGTGGTTTCGCTTTTACGGAGCCGCGAGGTACAAAGCCCGCCCCGCTTTAAGTGTCAACGCCGAGGCGCGCCTAGGACGCTTTGGTTCCGGTGAACGTCTCAGTGTCATCCTCGCGGCAAACTTGCTCGCCGCAAACGCCCTCGACCGCAAAACGCACGCCGGTGCGCTCGATCATGCTGCTTGCGGTGGCGGGCTTTGCCAGCCAGGCGCAGGTGCGGGTGACGGATTCGCTTCTGCCGCAGATTGCGGCCGACTTCCACACGACGGTCGGCGCCGCCGCCATGGTGGTGACGGCCTATGCGGTCGCCCACGGTTCGGTTCAGCTGATCATCGGCCCGCTCGGCGACCGCTTCGGCAAATACCGCACCGTCGCGCTGACCTGCGCACTCGCGGCCATTCTGGTCGCGATTTGCGGCAGCGTGTCGACGCTGCCGGAACTCGCGTTGGCGCGCCTCGCCACCGGCGCCGTCGGCGGCTGGATCATTCCGATCTCCATGGCGTACGTGGGCGACGTCACGCCTTACGATCGCCTGCAGCCGATTTTGGCCCGTTATCTGTCGGGCCAGATTCTCGGCCAGCTGTTCGGTCAAGCGGCGGGCGGCGTTCTTGGCGACCTGATGGGCTGGCGGAACGTTTTCTTCGTCCTCTCCGGCATCTTCGCGCTGGCGACGGCGGGTCTCGTGTTCGAGCTTGCGACCAATCCGCAAACCCGCACACGCCGTCAGACGGACAAGTCGTTCGCCAGCGTGATCGGCGACTACTCGGCGGTCTTGTCAGACTGGTTCGCGCGCGCCGTGATCGTGATTTCGTTCTTCGAGAGCGCACTGATGTGGAGCGCCTTTGCCTTTATCGGCGCCGATCTCCACCTGCGCTTTGGGCTGAGCTTTACCCTGGTCGGTCTCGTGGTGGCGTTCTTCGGACTGGGCGGGTTGATCTACGCGGCGCTGGTCAAGCTCTTTATGCGGCGGCTCGGCCAGACCGGCCTCGCCATCGGCGGCAGTCTCGTTCTCACCGCCGCCTATATCCTGCTCGCCGTCGCGCCAGCGTGGTGGTTTGCGCCAATCGCCACCACGGCGATCGGCCTCGGCTTCTACATGTTCCACAATACGCTGCAAACCAACGCAACGCTGATGACGCCGGCAGCCCGCGGCACCGCTGTCGGCTTGTTCTCATCAGCGCTTTATATCGGTCAGACAGCAGGAGTCGCCACGGGCTCGCTTGTCATCGACCGGCTTGGCGCGGTGCCGCTGTTTCTCGGCAGCGCCGTAGCGCTGCCCGCTCTCGCGTTCGGCTTTGCAAGATGCCTCAAGCGGCGCCAGCTCGCTCGGTAGCGAGCCGGCGCCGTCATGTTCTGGGCTGAACGCCTAGACTTTGACGAGCGGTACTTTCGGCACCGAGCCACGGCGTGGCGGCGAGCCGCCGCCATCACCACCACTCGGCGGCTTACGCCGCGATGCCGAACGGCGCTTCTTGGCGCGGCGCGGCTCCGGCAACTTTTCCGGCCGCGGCGTCACCGGACCATCCGGATAGTCGAAGGAGAGCTTGCTCTCCCCGCTCTCTTCGGTGACCACGACGACCCGCACGTGTCCGCCGGACTTCAGCTTGCCGAACAGCACTTCGTCAGCGAGCGGCTTCTTGATGTGCTCCTGGATGACGCGCGCCATCGGGCGGGCGCCCATCTGCTCGTCGTAGCCGCGGGCAATCGAGCCATTTCGCTGCGTCATCAGTGAGTTCGATGGTGACGTCGCGATCGGCCAGTTGCGCCTCAAGCTGCAGCACGAACTTCTCGACCACCATGGCGATGACGTCGGTCGACAGGTGCGCGAAGGTAATGATGGCGTCGAGCCGGTTGCGGAATTCCGGCGCGAACATCCGGTTGATCGCCTCCATGTCGTCGCCTTCCCGCTTCGAGCGTGTGAAGCCGAAAGCGGCCTTCGCCATGTCGGCAGCGCCGGCATTGGTGGTCATGATCAGGATGACGTTGCGGAAGTCGACCTGCTTGCCGTTGTGATCGGTGAGCTTGCCGTGATCCATGATCTGCAGCAGCACGTTGAACAGATCGGGATGCGCCTTCTCGATTTCGTCGAGCAGCAGTACGCAATGCGGATGCTGGTCGAACTCCGTCCGTCAGGAGACCACCCTGGTCGAAGCCGACATAGCCGGGCGGCGCGCCGATCAGCCGCGAGATCGTGTGGCGCTCCATGTATTCCGACATGTCGAAGCGGATGATCTCGACGCCAAGTGTAGCTGCAAGCTGCCGCGCCACCTCGGTCTTGCCGACGCCGGTCGGACCGGAGAACAGATAGCAGCCGATCGGCTTTTCTGGCTCGCGCAGGCCGGCGCGGGCGAGCTTGATCGAAGCGGCCAGCGCTTCGATAGCCTTGTCCTGGCCGTAGACCACGCGCTTGAGCGTTTCCTCCAGATGCCGCAGCACCTCGGCGTCGTCTTTCGACACCGACTTCGGAGGAATGCGCGCCATGGTGGCGATCGTCGTCTCGATCTCCTTCAAGCCGATGGTGCGTTTGCGCCGGCTCTCCGGCAGCAGCATCTGCGCTGCGCCTAATTCGTCGATCACGTCGATCGCCTTGTCGGGCAGCTTGCGGTCGTGGATATAGCGCGACGATAGCTCGACCGCCGCCTTGATGGCCTCGTTGGTGTAGCGGAGCTTGTGATAGTCCTCGAAATAGGGCTTGAGCCCTTTGAGGATTTCGATCGCATCCGGGATCGTCGGCTCGTTGACGTCGATCTTCTGGAAGCGGCGCACGAGCGCGCGATCTTTCTCAAAGTACTGACGGTATTCCTTGTAGGTCGTCGAGCCGATGCATCGCACCGTACCGGATGACAACGCCGGCTTCAGGAGGTTGGACGCATCCATGGCGCCGCCCGAGGTAGCGCCGGCGCCGATCACGGTGTGGATTTCGTCGATGAAGAGAATGGCGCCCGGATAGGCTTCGAGCTCTTTGATGACCTGCTTGAGCCGTTCTTCGAAATCGCCGCGATAACGCGTGCCGGCGAGCAACGTGCCCATGTCGAGCGCAAACACGGTGGCGTTGTGCAAGACATCCGGCACTTCACCATGGACGATGCGCCGCGCCAGACCTTCGGCGATCGCCGTCTTGCCGACGCCGGCGTCGCCGACGAACAGCGGATTGTTCTTCTGTCGGCGGCACAGCACCTGGATGGTGCGGCTGATTTCGGACTCGCGGCCGATCAAGGGATCGATCTTGCCCTCGCGCGCCTTCTTGTTGAGGTTCACGCAGTAGGCATCAAGCGCATCGCCCTTCTTCTTCTGCTCGTCGCCTTGCTTGCTTTCGGCCTCCTCGTCGCTGCCCCGGACCGGGCGCGCCTCAGTCATGCCGGGCCGCTTGGCGATACCGTGACTGATATAGTTGACCGCATCGTAGCGCGTCATGTCCTGCTCCTGCAGGAAATACGCGGCGTGGCTCTC
Organism: uncultured Alphaproteobacteria bacterium; assembly: GCA_963732015.1. Taxonomy (GTDB): domain Bacteria; phylum Pseudomonadota; class Alphaproteobacteria; order Rhizobiales; family Xanthobacteraceae; genus BOG-931. The sequence continues at coordinate 246,726 of CAVSXY010000001.1, forward strand.
GCGTTCGGCGAATATGGCGACCAGCACATTGGCGCCGGTGACCTCCTCGCGCCCCGACGACTGCACGTGGATCACGGCGCGCTGGATAACGCGTTGAAAGCCGGCGGTGGGCTTTGAATCCTCGGCGCCATCGGTGACGAGGTTGTCGAGTTCGGATTCGAGATAAGCGACGAGACTGCGGCGCAGCTTTTCCAGATCGACATTGCAGGCCCGCATGACGGCCGCGGCGTCCTGGTCCTCGATCAACGCGAGCAACAGATGCTCAAGCGTTGCGTATTCGTGGTGGCGCTCGTTGGCGAGAGCCAAGGCCCGATGAAGCGACTGTTCGAGGCTGCGCGAGAACGTTGGCATTCAGTGTCTCTTCATTTGTATTGGACGGCTCCCTCCCCGGGAATCACTTTTTTTCCATGATGCATTGCAAAGGATGCTGGTGTTTCCGGGCAAAGTCCATCACCTGCGTCACTTTGGTTTCGGCGACCTCGTACGTATAAACACCACATTCGCCGATGCCGTGCTGATGGACGTGCATCATGATCCGATGGGCCGCCTCGGCGTCCTTGTTGAAGAAGCGCTCCAGGACATGAACCACAAACTCCATCGGCGTGTAGTCATCGTTGAGCAACAGCACTCTATATAGGTTCGGCCGTTTGGTTTGCGGCTTCGTCTTGGTGATGACCGCAGTGCCCGGACCGCCGTGATCGCCTTTGCGCTTACGATCATCGTCGGCCATGCGGGCCGGTCGGTCTTGAAGAATAACGTCGGTCGAGGACATTGCGTTTTCGTTTGCCGTCCGAACTCGTGTTGAAGCGATCCAGGCTCCGTGTCGGGCGGACGAACAGTCGGTACACGCTCCGCCCCGAAGCAGTATTATAAAGATTGCGCGGCTTGTCTGCCAGATTGTGCAAGACTCTGCGCCGCTTGCGGGGCCGCCTCCCAATTTTATCCGCCCGCTTCTTTATTCCGCACGCATCCTCGCAAACGGCGCAGCGCTCGCGACCGGACTAATCGCCGCGCCGACGAAGCATTCGCGATGGGGATTGCGGATAATTCGCGGCAACGGCCGAAGCCCGTCGCGCGCATGCGCTATGACGGCGGTGTTGTCCACACCCCGAGCATACACTTGTGCACGCGGAGCGGCGCCTGCAAGGCTGCCGCACGCCGGCCAACGTCAGTGTTAGATGAGGTCGGGCGAGATACCAACCAAGGTTCGGCACACCCCGGGGACGCGTGCCGAACCTTGTCAACGCCACGCGCTATCGCGCAGCGTGTTACTTCATCATCGAAGCCTTCGCGAACGCGCCTTCGAACGGCTTGTAGGCCTCTTTGGCGAGGTCGACGTAGAGCTCACTGAGCTTGGTCGCCTCGGCGACGAAACCTTCGTACGAAGACTTCACATATTCGCTCTGCACTTCCATGGCCTTCTCGATGGTCTTCGCGCCCAGGAGCTCCTCCCACGCTGCGGCGGAACCCTCGACAGACTTTTTCGTGTAGTCCGCCACTTCGGTCGCAATCGCCTGGGCGCTCTTCGACCAGGTTCCGAATGACGTCATCGCCATATCCATGCTGTCTTTGCTGAGCTTCTGCATCTCGTCGGCCGTCATGTTGGTCCTTCCCCGGCCCGGGTGAGCCGCCTGTGGGTGGGTTTGGGTTAGCGTCAAAAAGGCCCGCGGCAAGTCCGTTGCCTTGAAAAGGCCTTCTCGGGAGTCAAGCATAATATTTATAGTGCGCTGCACAAAAACTGCAACGGGTATTAGCGTAGTGCACAAGAAGTCGGCGATATCGGGCTTAACGGTTTTGCAACGGCGTTCGCCTAGCGTGCTTGACCGTGTCGTTTGCGTGACGAGCGGTCGCGAGTCGGGGGACTAGGCCTCTCTTCGGAGGGCGGATGCGCTGGTCTCCAGCGCTTGTGCCACCAGGAAGCCGCCCCGCAGGAACGAATAAGGGGGTGAGCCCCAAAGGGGCTCCGTGTCGCGTACAGGGACGGGGTGCGTAATGGCATTGGTGCGTTCCGGGGCCCAGTATGGGCTTCGCTTGGGTGTTCTGGCTCTCTCTGCCACCACCGCGATCGTCGCTTTCACCACTGAAGCCGATGCGTGGCATCACCGGCATGCCCGCGCGCATTATGTGCACACTGCGCACCGCTCCGCACACGTCTCTCATCGTCACGCCCACGCCGAGGAATATTCGCCGCCTGCCGCTTCCATCGTCGTCGACGGCAACAGCGGCAACATCTTGCAGGCCACCAATCCGGACTCGATCCGCCATCCGGCCTCGCTGACCAAAATCATGACGCTCTACCTGCTGTTCGAAAGGCTCGACGCAGGGAAGATCAAGCTCGATACGCCGCTCAAAGTGACCGAGCATGCCTCGGACCAGGCGCCGACGAAGCTTGGCCTCAAGCCCGGCCAGACCATTCCGGTCGAGGACGCGATCAAGGGCGTCGTCACGAGATCGGCCAACGACGCCGCAGTAGTGATCGCCGAGAATCTCGGCGGCGATGAGGACGGGTTCGCCAAGCTGATGACACAGAAGGCGCATGCTCTTGGCATGAGCCATACCACCTATGTGAACGCCTCCGGTTTGCCGGATGACGATCAGGTCACAACCGCCCGCGACCAGGCGTTACTCGGTCGCGCGATCCAGGAGCGCTTTCCACGTCTGTACAAGTACTTTTCGACGACGTCCTTCGTCTTTCACGGCGAGACCATCCGCGGCCACAACCACCTTCTCGGTTCGGTCGAAGGCGTGGATGGCATCAAAACCGGCTTCACGCGCGCGTCAGGCTTCAATCTCGTGACCTCTGTACATCGCGACGGCCGCTTCATTGTCGCCGTCGTGCTCGGCGGCCGCTCGGCATTCGAGCGCAACTCTCACATGCGCGAACTGATCGTGTCTCACATCCGCGAAGCGTCGCTGCAGCACACGGTGCCCACGATCGCTGAACGGGCCGACCAGAAGGACGATCCGCAGCTGGCCGCCTTCGCCAAGGCGCCGCTCTCGGCCCGCGCCGATCCCGCGCCTGCGCCAGCTGCGAGCGCAAAGGTCGCGGCCGGATCGAACGATCCGATCAAGCCGCTCTTGGTGAAAACCATCACGTATCGCATCGCGCCGGTCCGCACCGCTTCGCTCGATCCGATGCCACCGCTGGTGCCGGTCGCCAGCTCTGCGCCGCAGCCTGCTCCGCCAGCCGTTCGCCCGCGGCCGGTGGCCGCCGAAGAGCCGATCGAGGCGCCGCGCATTGCGGCCGCTTCGCCCGAGCCCGCGCCAGCCGCGATGCCCGTCTCCGCCAAGCCTGAACCCGTCAAGTCTGAACCCGCCAAGGTCGAGATCGCAAAGTCCGACGCCCTTGCGATCAATACTCCTCCCGCGCCTGAGCCTGCTCCGGCTCGCGCCCGCGGCGGCGGCTGGCTGATCCAGATCGGCGCCTACGAGGGCGAAGACGAGGCACGACAGCATTTGACCGATGCACAGGCGAAAGCGCGCACGATGCTCGCCTCCGCTGATCCCTTCACCGAGCGGGTACAGAAGGGCGATAAGTCGCTCTACCGCGCGCGCTTCGCCGGTTTCGACAAGGACGCTGCTGAAGCCGCCTGCCGGCAGCTCAAGCACAGCGACATTCAGTGCATCACGCTCAAGAACTAAGCCCCCGGCCAGCGGGGCACACATGCTTCGAACTGGGAACGTCAACGACGGACAGGCAGCTACGCGAGGATGAGAGTTGGAGTAACCTCAGCGATGGCGGCGAAGCAGGATATCCTTGGCCTCGTTGACGCGAGCCGCAAGGTACGTCGACCCCCCTTGGTCGGGATGCAGTTTCTTCATGAGCGAACGGTGAGCGCGAGTGATGTCCTGAGTGGACGCACCGGGCTCAACGCCAAGGATCTGATAAGCTTCCTCTTCAGTCATTTTGCCGCTGGGCGCCGACCGCGCGCTGTTCCCCCCCGCTGCCGCATCACCTTGCGCGTTCTCACGCCAGCTGGGCTCCCGGCGGTCAAGATACGCTGCGAGTAGATCGCGGCTGTCGCTGTCGAAGGCGCCGAGCAGTCCGATAAGCGTCGGCACATCGAGCGCCTCAAGCGGTGTGCCTTCGTAGTGCCCGGCGATGATGCGGCCGCGCATCGCGCCGCTGTCGTGATCGAGCTCCATTTCAAGGAAGGCCGAGCGGACCCGGGAGACCTGACCCGGACGCTTCTGCGTGCGTCCGGTGAAGCTGGCCGGCCACGCGATCCAGCCGAGGAGTCCCAGACCGACGGCGCCGACCGAAAGCGCGATGCCGATTTCGCCGCGGACGAGCAGAAAGGCGGCAAACAGCAATGTCGCGCCGCCGCCGATATATCGCAAAACGCGCGCCGCCAATTTGGGGTCGGCCTTGGAGAAGCCGTTGGCCGCCCACAGCAGCAGGATGAGGACAACGACGCCGAGGATGAACGGCATGCTATTTCAGCTGCTCCAGCAGCTTGATCGCACCGGCGCCATGTCGCTGCTTGAGGTCGGCGAGTGCTTTGATGCCGCCCGCCGCATAGGCCGCGGCGGCCCGTAACAGCTCGGCAAGCTCGTTTGCAGCGCCAGGCGCGAATCGGCAATAGGCGCCGCGCGTCAGGCGCGCGATCTCGCGGAAGGCCTGCTCGCAAACCGGATCGTAGCCCTCCTGAAACATGAAGGCGCGGACATTGCGCAAGGCGAGTTCGCCAGCGCCAGCGCACACATTGTCGAGCGCTTCCTCAAAGGCGTCGCCGACGAACACCAAGGTGCCGACCTTCGCCTTGTCGTTCTCGCAGCCGGCATGGGCGAGCACCCTGCCGATCTGGGTGTGACCGCCGCGGCAATCGATCCGCGACATCAGCGCACCGAGCTTTTCCGCCTCGGCGATCCAAGGCGAGGCCCGGCATTCGGCGAGCCCGCGATAATAGACGAGTTGAATGTCGAGGCCGCCGACCGCCGCAGCTTCTCGGAACATTTCGGCCTGCAGTTTGCAGGCTTGGTCCCAGGTCGGCTGGCGGCTCATCGTCGCATCGAGAGCAAAGATCAGGCGGCCGCGCTCGGTCGCGGGTCCGAACGCTTTGACGTGACTGAGAAAGGCGTCGATCTCGGCGCGCGATGCCGACGCCGGCGCCCGCTCATCGGTATCCTGGCGCGCCGGGGCGTTGTCAGCCCGGTCCTTGCTCATTGAGCAACCCTTTTGCGGTAGCCCTTCAGGGCCCGCCATAAAGTGGCCCTGCCTGCCTACCGGCGCAATGGCGGCCGGCACCGTTCAGTCAGCGAGGAGATCGTGTGTTTCAAGCGGCTTGGTCGCCGCGACGATCCATTCCGCGCGGGCGGCCGCCCGGCGCTTGCCGCGCTCGTCGATCGGAAGCTTCAGCGAGTCGATCAGGGTCTTGACATCATCGCGGGCGGTCGTGTGCGACACATTGGGGCGAACCCCGAGCGTATCTTCGTTGAGCTCATCGAGCGCGGTGAGGCCGCGCGGGAAAAACTCGCGATACACTACCCGTTCGGCGAAGCCCTCGGCGGAATGAAAGCCGAGTTGCCGGCCCAGCGCGTCGAGGCCCTCTCCCACCAGACGCTTGTTGCGGGAGCCCAGCGTCGAGAGCCGGTTGCGCACGACGATCCAATCGGTCAAGCCGCCGTCGACCAGCCGCCGCTGCCGTCGCGCCTCGCGAACCATCTCGGCATAATGACTGACACCGGTCACCTCGAACGTGTTCTGGTCCACCGAGCCAAGCACATCGAAGTCCACAAAACTGTCATTGAGCGGCGTGATCAACGTATCGGCCATCGAATGAGCCAGCCGCATCAGGTAAGAATCCGAACCCGGCGTATCGATGACGACGAAGTCGTGGCTCTGTTCAACCGAGCTGATTGCGTCCGCGAAGGCTGCGAATTCCTGGGCTTCGATTTCGTCGAGCCGGAGACCGAACCCGCGTGCAACGCAAAAATGCATTGGCAGGTCGAGCATCAGTCCCGAGCGCTGCGCCCAGTCGCGCCGGTTCTCGATGTAATGGGTGAAGCTGCGCTGGCGGGAATCGAGGTCTATGGTGGCGACACGTTGTCCGGCCTGCAGGAGCGCTACGGCGACGTGCATGGCGGTCGTCGATTTGCCCGAGCCACCCTTCTCGTTACCAAGGACGATGACGTACGCAGAAACTGGCTTACCGACATCCGCCTGCATCAACATCGAAGCGCAACCCCAACGTCGCTACCACTTCTCCAGCTAGCAAGGCTTATGGTCAAGATACAGCATCGTCCCGGATAAGTTAATCATTAACCACGCGACGCGCCACGAAGGTGTCCCTGTGTGGTTGCGCCGCAACGTCACATCCGAGCAACGCCAGTTCCGGCCAACGCCAAATCGACCAACGCCGAATCTGCCAACACGATGTCAAAGAAGTCCGCACGCTCAAAGCTCCGCACGGTTGTCGTCCGCTCATTGCCGGCCCTCAAAGCCGCAATCGTGCGATGGCGGGCGCGGCGCGATACGATCGCTTTGGTTCCAACGATGGGCGCGCTCCATGAGGGACACCTCGCGCTGGTCCGCAATGCGCAACGCCGTGCCGATCGCGTGATCGTCTCAATCTTCGTCAATCCGGCCCAGTTCGCACCGCACGAAGATCTCAAGACTTACCCGCGGACCTTTAGTGCCGACGCCGCCGGTCTCTCCAAGCTCAAGACCGACCTGATCTGGGCGCCGTCCGTCGAAACGATGTATCCCGCCGGATTTGGGCTGCGGATCGTTCCGGGGGGTCCAGCGACCGCCGGTCTCGAAGACGCCTTTCGTCCGCATTTCTTTGCCGGCGTCGCGACCGTCGTCACCAAGCTCCTCATCCAATGCGAGCCGGACTTCGCGATGTTCGGCCAAAAGGACTACCAGCAGCTTAAGGTCGTGACCCAACTTGCGCGCGATCTCGGACTCCCTGCCCGCATCGTCGGCGTGCCGACCGTGCGCGAACGGGACGGTCTCGCGCTGTCGTCACGCAACGTTTACCTCACGGCGGCCGAACGCGCCGTCGCGCCGGTGCTGCACCGTGTCCTCTCCAAATGTGCCAAAGCGATCGCGGCCGGCGAGGTTGCGAACGTGGCTCTCAGTTCAGGCCGCGCCGACATCGAACGTGCGGGCTTCGCGCTCGACTACCTCGAAGCGCGCAACGCCGAGACGCTGGCCCCGCTCACCGCGGGCAAGACGGAGCCGATCCGCCTTCTGGTCGCAGCGCGGATCGGCAAGACGCGGCTCATCGATAATCTCGCGGTATAGCCCTGCGAGCCGCTACTTTCCGCCGCCTTTCATCGGATCCTTCACCGCCGCGTAAGTCGCGAACTCGGTGTTCCAGAGCTCGCCGTTCAGCTTCTCGACCTTGCGGATGTAGATGTTCTGAACGATGTCGCGCGTGTCGGGATCGATTGAGATCGGCCCGCGCGGGCTTTCCCACGCCATGCCCTTCATGGCGGCGAGCAAGGCATCGCCGTCGGCGTTGCCGTTCGTCTTCTTAAGCGCCTCGTAGATGAGGTGCATGCCGTCGTAGCCGCCGAGCGAGACGAAGTCCGGCCGGAAGTTGTTGGCTTTCTGGATCGCCGCAACATAGGTCTTGTTGAGCGCAGAATCGTGCGACGCGGAGTAAGGGCCGGCCGTGATAATGCCGATCATCTGATCGCCCATGTCGTTGAGATTATCGTCGGTCGTCAGATCGCCTGGCCCGATGATTTTGATGCCGGATTTGGCGAGCCCGCGCTCGGCGAACTGCTTGGCAAAGATCGGAGCCTGCGTGCCTGGGAAATAGATGAACGCCGTATCCGGCTTGATGTCGGCGATGCGCTGCAAGAACGGTGCGAAATCGGGATTGGCGAGCGGCAACCGTATGGACTCGACGATTTCGCCATCGACTTGAGTGAAGCGGGTCTTGAATGCCGTCTCTGCTTCGACGCCCGGCGCCCAGTCATTGACGAGGGTGACGACGCGCTTGCTGCCGTTCTTCGCCGCCCATTCGGCCAGGATCCACGATTGCTGACTGAGCAGAAAGCCGGCGCGCACAAAATAAGGCGACTTCGCGGTCGTGATCGAAGCCCCCGAACTCATCACCAAAGTAGCCTTCTTGGCTTCCGTTACGATGGGCGCGATCGCGAGCGCCGTTGGCGTAATGCCGATACCGACGATGTCCACTTTGTCGTTGACGATCATCTCCTGAATGATGCGATGGGCATTGTCGGCGACACCCGCATCGTCACGCACGTTGATCTCGATCTTGCGCCCGGCGACCGTGTCGCCGTGCTGTTGCATGTAGAGCTTGATCGCGGCGGACAGCTGCCGCCCGACCGCATTGAAGCCTGCCCCGGTCATCGGAATGCTCATGCCGATTTTCAGGACTGCCTGAGCGGCGGCCGGCCGCGCCAGCGTGCCACCCGCCGCGGTAGCGGCAAGGCCCTTGAGCAGCGTTCTCCGTAACATGTGGCTCCTCCCCAATGTCTTTGGCTTCGCCGGACGCTTCGGTTTTTCCGTGAAGCGTCCGATGATTCATGCCGGTTCGAGATGCGGTATCTGCGGGCGTTCGCCTTGCGCCTTCCCGGTGATGGGCGGCCGCGGCAAGCGAGCCGTGCCAGCTTCCATGACGAAGGTGTGTTCGAGCGTGTACCACGGCGCCTTGACGTCGGCCGCCGACGGGCACGGTCCGTCGTGGCGAACGTACTCGCCGATCAGATGCTCGGTGACGCCGAACTGCACATCGTTGTCGATGTGCTTGTCTTCGGGATCGTAGATTTGCGAGATCAAGGTCTTGAAGCCCGTCTTGTAGGTGAGGAAATGCAGGTGCGCGGGCCGCATGTTGTGACGGCCCTGGGCGCGCAGAAGTTCGCCGACCGGTCCGTCGACCGGGATCGGATAGCCGGCCGGCTTCACACTGCGGAAGCTGATATGTCCGTCCTTGTCGGTGGTGAACTGGCCGCGGAGATTCATGTCCGCCTGAACCGGGTCCTGGTTCTCGTAAAATCCTTCGGGCGACGATTGCCAGATATCAACCTCCGCACCCGCGATCGGCTTGCCGCTCGTGTCGCGGAACCACGCACCAACGAACAGGACGGGTCCGGGCGTCGGCGAACGCACGATGGATGCACCGTTCGGCGTTTTCGGCGAATCCATCCGCCAGAACGGGCCAAGCAGATTGGCGTCCGTTTCGGTCTGTCCGCGGCTGCCGTTATTGAGGAGACAGATCAGGGTCGAGAAGCCGAGCGATCCCGACATCAGCACGGCCTCGTTGTGGGTCGCGTTGGTATGCTTGCCGAGCGCGACGATGTAGCCAATGGCCGCTTGAAACTCTTCCTCGGTCAATTTCACCTCGCGGGCGAAATCATGCAGATGGCGAACAAAGGCCGACATGATTTCTCGCAGCCGCGGATTGGGCGCGCGCTCGAGTTCGCTCAGAACCGCCTTGGTGACGTCCTTCTCACTGCCGATGATCATTCTCTTGCTCCGCAACGCCCATGACGAGCCGTCGCGGATTTTACGTGATCGTTCGCGCGCGCGCCATGCGGAAGGAACGCGCCTGATCGCCTCACATCAGGCCGAGCTCGCGCAGCTCCCGCCGCATCTTCTCCGGCATGGCCGCCGCACCCGGCGCCGCCTTTTCGAGGTCCCGCGGGGCATCTTTTGCGGCGAGATAGCGCCAGCCCTGGAAGGCGCGATAGGGCCGCGGCTCGACCGGAACGACTTTCGGATCGAGCACCAAGCCGCAACGCCCAATGCCATCCTTGTCGATAAAGGGGCGAACGTCGAGGATGCGCTCCCGGCACATGATCTCGCCACGGATCACCCAGTAGAGCGAGCCGCCGTCGATCAGCTCGTCCGCGCGCTTCGGCACCATGCGTGTGGTGTGGATGCGCTCCGGCTTTTGGCCGCGCTTTCGCTTCTCCTTGAGCTTACGCTTGATCCAATCCTCGAGATCACGGACGGACTCGCAACCGACGCACAGCTTGATCAGGTGAAGAGGCATGACGGCAGTCTAGCCTTCCCAAACGGGTTCAATCAGCATGATCTCGGCGCCTTCCACAACTTGCGCACCGACCCTTGCAGGAACCCGCGTCACCACCCCGGCGAACGGTGCACGCAATGTGTGTTCCATCTTCATTGCTTCGATCACCGCGAGCGGCTGACCGGCCGTGACGCGATCGCCGACCGCAGCGCCGATGTCCAGGATTTTGCCGTGCATAGGGGCGACGACGACGCCGTTTCCGGCGTCCGTTACATTGTTCGCTGTGGCGAAGTCCGCAAGGCGCACCCGGGTCTGGCGTCCGTGGCGCAGCACAAAGGCGTCATCGTTCGCCACAAAGACCATCGCGTCAGATGCCGGCGCCGAATCGGCCACGCTGACTTGCAGGCCGTCCTTGGCATAGCGGACAACCGCAACGACGCTCTCGCCATCAACGACGACAGCCACGCCAAGTGTGCGTGCGCCGCCGAGTTGAAAGCCGTCCTGCGCGACCCACGGTGAAGCGGTTGAGAGCGGATCGCCGGAAGTGTCTTGCGCCTTTTCGCCCGAAAGCAATGCGGCGACACCGCGCGCCGCCGCCGCAAATCCGGTGCCATGCGGCGAAGCTCCGAGCGACTCCAGATTTCGGTCGATAAAGCCGGTGTCGATCGTTCCTTTTCGAAATTCACCGGCCCGGCACAGAGCAGAGAGAAACGCGACGTTGCTTCGCGGCCCGGCGACGACGGTGCGATCGATCGCGTCAGTCAGTTGATCAATGGCCGCGGCCCGTGTGGGCGCGTGCGCGATGAGCTTGGCTATCATCGCGTCGTAGTACGGCGTCACCTCGCTTCCGGCTTCAACGCCGGTGTCGACGCGGATATCGGTGGGAGGCTCGAAGGCGACGATCAAACCCGGTGACGGCAAGAATCCGTTTTCTGGATCCTCGGCGTAGAGACGGGCCTCGATCGCGTGGCCCTCAGTGCGGATCTGCTTCTGCGTTAGCGGCAGTGCCTCACCCGCCGCGACGCGGAATTGCCATTCGACGAGATCGAGGCCGGTCACCGCTTCAGTCACCGGATGTTCGACCTGCAGCCGTGTGTTCATCTCGATGAACCAAAACGCATCGTCTCGAAGGCCGGCTGATCCGTCGGCGACGAACTCGACCGTGCCGGCACCGGTGTATCCAACCGCTCGCGCCGCGTTGACGGCCGCGGCACCCATCCGCGCCCGCAATGCGGCCGTCATGCCGGGAGCCGGCGCCTCCTCGATCACCTTCTGATGACGCCGCTGCAGCGAGCAGTCGCGCTCGCCCAGATGAATGGCGTTGCCGCGGCTGTCGGCAAACACCTGAATTTCGATGTGACGCGCCGCCGCGACGTACTTCTCGATCAAAACATGGCCGGAGCCGAATGCGCCTTCCGCTTCGCGGATCGCCCCCTCAAGTGCTCCTTCGAATTCGGCGTGCTTGTCGACGCGTCGCAGACCGCGACCGCCACCGGCGGCCGCAGGCTTGATCAGCACCGGATAGCCGATCTCGTAAGCCTTCTCCTTCAGGAACTTGGGATCCTGCCGCTCGCCGTGATAACCCGGCACGACCGGCACGCCCGCCTTCTCCATCAGCATCTTGGCGTGGTCTTTCAGACCCATGGCGCGGATGGCATCGGGCGGCGGTCCGACGAAAACGGTGCCGGCCCCAGCGCAGGCCTCGGCGAAATCCGCATTCTCCGACAAGAAGCCGTAGCCGGGATGGACACACTCCGCGCCGGTGCGCGTTGCGACGTCGATCAATCGCTCGATGGACAGATAACTCGCGCGCGCTTCAGCCGGGCCAAGGTAATGCGCTTCATCGCATTGCCGTACGTGCAGCGCGTGCGAATCCGCGGCCGAGTAGACCGCGATCGTGCGAAGACCGAGTTTCTTTGCGGTCCGCGCGATGCGGCATGCGATTTCGCCGCGGTTAGCGATAAGGACGGAATGGAACATATGCGGTGCATGCTAACGCAATGAAGAGGTCACTGCGCACGCACTGCTCCACTGGCGCTCGCCTGGGGCGGCGTCGGGAACGGATTAAGCTGGACCGGCGCTGCGGCAGTCGCCGGCGAAGGCGAAGGCGCGCCTTGCGGCGGAGTCGCAGTTGGCGCCGGTGCCGTCGCGGTCGGCGCCGGAGTCCAGACGGGTTCGACGGTGGCATCCGGCGCAGGGCCGGCCGCGGCGGCTTGTCCGGGTGCCGATGCTTTGCGCGACCGGCGCGAGCCGCCTGCGGCTGGCGCGCTGCCGTTGGCCGCTGGCGCCGCTCCGCCAGCCGTCTTCGGTTCCGGGTTCATGATGCTGACCGGCGGAATCGATGCGGCGGTGGGGAAGTCGATATTGACGATCTTATGGGAAGGTTGCGGGGTCGCCGGCGGCTCTGCCGGAGTCGCATCTGCGACCGTGGCCTCGGGGCCTTGCGCCCAGGCTGTCGCATAGTGATTGATGTAGCGGTCGAGGGTCTCTTCGCCGAGATTGGTGCGCACCCGCGCCGGGTCGTGCAACAGCGCGAGCGGCTTGCAGTTCATGCTCGTGCAGCCGTCGCGAACCTCGAGCACATGCGCGAGGAAGCCGAAACGGTCGACCTCCAGCGAGCGGCGCAACGGTACGAGCACCTCGTCGAGATCTTCGCCGCCGCGTTTCGTGTAACCAACCATGTCGGCGAGCAGCGTCATCCGCGCCGCGATATAAGCTGTCGCGGCCGCCACGGTGGCGGGCGCCGCAAACAGCGCCTTTTCGCAAGCGGCCTCAACAGCATCCCCCGCGATAGCGTCGAGGCACGTGAGTGGCGACCCTGGCGCGAGCGCCCCCGCGTTCAACACCTGCGCACGCAATTCGAGAGCCCGGCGTTCAACATCGTGATCGCGCAGATTAGCGTGATTGATGTACGCCCACCCCATCGCGGCAGTAAGCGCTGCGACAAGCACAATCGCGCCGGTGCGCGTTAGCGAATTTCCCATATCCGTCCGAGGCCGCGCGAGCGCAAGCGCAAAGGCGACGACAAGCACGCCCGCCGCGGCCGCCGCGATCCACAGGAGGAGCACCTCGGGATTCAAAAGCAAAGCCTCGGAATTAAAGCCGAGCATCCACTCACCCCCACCGAACGAAGGGACACTCTCCAGCTCCTGGAAGTATGGCCCAGACCCGCCGGACAGACCAGCCCTCGCCCCGCTCACTTTTGCCCACTGGCCGAGGCCGGTTCCCGTCGGAGATCAGCGGAACTCATGCGCGGTCGCGCGCGCCGGCTGGCACGTGCGCCGAATTCATCGCCGATGGATCGGACCACGCCTCTCGGCGGTCAGTGCTCGAACTCGAGCTCGAGCTGGCTTTCCTTGGCCACGCGCTCGAACGCCTCGCCAGGATTTTTAATGCGATACTGGTAGTCGTCGCCATCTGACGGCAGGAGCTTGACCACCATGTAGCCGCCACTTGCGCCTGGGCGGCTGATAGGACTCGATGTGTAAGACACCGTTTGGCCGACGCGATACCTGTGGGTCCGCGGAACCGGGGTTCGTGCGACAACGTGAGCCACCGTCAAAGTCGTCGTGCTGACAGCGGCCACGGCAGCAGAGATCATCGCCTCCGGCTGCAGTTCCACCTTGCGGTCCCTCGGCCGCGCGGTTTGTCGAGTACGAGCCTTGCTGGCGGTCGCCTTGCGAGCAGACGCCTTACGCGCCGCCACCTTGCGGCTGGCTGGCTTGCGGACTTCTGTACTCCGGCTCGGCTTTGCCGGCCGGTGTTTCTTCACTGAACGTTTGTTCATAACGCAACTATAGCATCGAAATTAGCCGGAGCAAAAAGTATAGTACGGAATAAGGCAGTTTGGGACTGCCTGCGGACTTTTATTGTTAAGACCAAGAAAGTTGCTTTATTTCAATGCAGTAAGCGTCAATTCTCCAGCAATGTTCGAGCAGAAACTCTACGCCTTTCGCTGCCAGCGGCCATTTTCGTCTGGCTGCCAGTACGTCACGTCAAAGCCTGCCGCTTTCGCGTCGGTCCAACGCGTTCGAGCGTGCTCGACCGCCTCCGGATCGTCGTCATCGAACAACAGGACGATCCGCTGATAAATCGACGGGATCGCCGGGCATCGGCGCGCACTCAACGAGGAACCGGACGGCCGCCCCGTTGGGATTGTCATCGTTCGTGGTCAGCAGGATCGGCTGATCGCTGGCGGCGGCTTCGCGCCAAGTTCCATGCGGCAGAAAGGCGTCGTCGCGCCAGGTCCACAAGTGCGCGTCAAGCGCGGCAATGCGCTCGTCCGTCGCGCCCTGCACCGCAACGCGCCAGCCGCGTTCCAGCGACCGCTGCAGCAGCGACGGCAGCACCTGCTCCAGAGTTTGACCTTTGAGGTGATAGAAGACGATCTCGGTCATTCGGCGAGAGCCCCGCTGCGGCAGCGTTTTCATGCTACAGCAGCGCGAGGCGCCCTCCAATCTGAGGAGACAATGGCAAAGAAAATTCCGCTCACGCTCGCTTGCGGCGACTACGCAATCACGGCGCCCTTGAAGGATGGCCGCGTTTCGCCGGACGGCATCGACCTCACTGTGCTTACCCGGATGGATTCGACGACGCGGCATTGGCGGTTCTTGCGCGGCGAGGAATTCGATCTCGCCGAGGTGTCATGCTCGTCATATCTCGTGGCGCGCGATCAGGGCCGCACACTCAACGCTCTGCCCGTCTTTCTGCACCGACGGTTCCGCCACGGGTTCATTTTCGTCAATGCCACCAAGGGCATCCGTGAGCCGAAGGACCTCGCCGGCCGGCGCATCGGGCTCAAGCAGTACCAGGCGACGGCCATCGTGTGGATGCGCGGCATTCTCGAACACGAATACGGCGTACCGCACCGCTCGATCGAATGGGTCTGCGAACTCGACGAGAGCATCGACTTCAAGCCGCCGCCCGGCCTGCGCATCACCCGTCTCAACAACGACCAGTCCGTCGAGACCATGCTGGCGGAGGGCGAACTCGACGCGGTGCTGCATCCCGACCTGATCAACCCGCTCCGCGAAAAGGACCCGCGCGTCGCTCGCCTGTTTCCCGACTACCGCAAGGAAGAAATCGCCTATTACGAAAAGACCGGCATCTTTCCGATCATGCACGTCCTCGGCATCAAACGGGAGATTTACGAAGAGCACCCATGGGTCGCGGTCAACATGTATCAGGCGCTCAACGAGGCGAAAGCGATTGCCATGGCGCAGCTTGAGAACCCGCGCATCGTGCCGCTCGTGTTCTATCGCGACGAATGGGAGGAGCAGGAGAGCATCTTCGGCAAGGACCCTTGGGAATACGGATTAGGCGAACGCAACAGCCACAACCTGGAAACCTTGGTCGGCTACGCGCACGAACAAGGGATGCTCAGCCGGAAAATCCCGCTCGAGGACTTGTTTCTGAGCGTATTCCAGGGCCGCAAGCGCGGAGTCGAGTGGAAATTCTAGCCCGCGGTCTCCTCAAGCGCTGCCCGTCTCGGCACTCCCGATCGGGAATATGCATTTTGCGGTACCGGCAAGCCCAGATTCGCCCGTAGCGTGGCGCCCTCATACTCAGCGCGGTAAAGGCCTCGCCGTTGTAATTCCGGAATGACCTCGTTGACGAAGTCGTCGAGCGAACAAGGCAGATAAGCCGGCAACAGATTGAACCCGTCAGCGGCCTCGCCGAGGAACCAATGCTCCAGTTCATCGGCAACTTGCCGTGCGGTACCCCTGACCAGAAAATGCTGCTTCGACGCGACGGCGCGTCTCGCCGTCTGGCCCAGCGTCAGATTTTCACGGCGCGCGAGCTTGACGTAAGCCGGCGGCGCGCTCATGCGCGCCGAGTTGCCCTGCAAATCCGGCATCGGCCCGTCCAGCGGATAGGAACTGAGATCGATGCCGCCGAGCATCTCGCTAAAACTCGCCATCGCGACTTCCATCGGGATGAGTTCATTGAGCCGCTGGAATTTTTCCTCGGCTTCCTCGGCCGTACGCCCGACATAGACTGACACGCCCGGCATGATCTTCAAATTTTCGGGCGAACGGCCGAACTTCGCGAGCCGGCCCTTCACATCGGCGTAGAATGCCTGAGCCTGCTCGAATGTCGCCTGTGCCGTGAACATGACGTCGGCGATCCGGGCCGTCAGTTCCTTGCCCGGCTCCGATGAGCCGGCCTGTACGACGACTGGCCGACCTTGCGGCGAGCGGGCGCTGCTCAACGGGCCGCGCACCGAAAAATGCTGCCCCTTGTGATTGAGCAAATGCATCTTCTTCGGATCGAGATAGCGGCCGGACGCCTTATCGCGAAGGAAGGCCCCCTCTTCAAAATTGTCCCATAGCCCGAGCACGACATCGGCGAATTCCTCGGCCCGATCGTAACGCTCGCCGTGTTCCATGTGGGTGTCGCGGCTGTAATTGAGCGCGCCTTGGCGATTTCCGCCGGTTACGAAATTCCAACCGGCGCGGCCGCCGCTCAGATGGTCGAGCGAGGAAAAAGGCGCGCCGCCGTGTAGGGGTCCGAGTAGGTGCTGTGCAGTGTGGCGACAAGGCCAAGGCGCTTCGTCAACACCGAAAGCGCCGAGAGCGCCGTCAGTGGCTCGAACTTCTCAACCGCGTCCTTGTGGCTCAAAAGCTCGGGATTGCTGACGCCGTAAATGCCCACGCTATCGGCGATGAACAGCATGTCCATCTTGCCGCGTTCCATCGTGCGGGCGAATTCGGACCAGCGTTCGATGTTCTCAGCGGAATCCGCATAAGCGTCGGGATGACGCCAACCGGCGATGTGATAGTTGGAATTGCCATGCATGAACACGGCAAGCTTGATCTGCCGTGGCGAGATCGTTCTTGAAATTTCAACCATAGCGTTCCTACAACCCCGTCCGATCGTGTTGCTTTTGTCAGGCAATGATAGAAGCGCCACACAATCCATGACAAGATTGATCGGCACTTAAGAGCGCCGTCCCGGTGCATCGCCTGATCGAGCACACGGATCGATGGCATAAACAAATGTTTCGCAATGTACGCTGCGCATTGCGGCGGGAGGAATGATGAAACGAAACGTCCGGCTCGCCGGAATCACCGCACTCGCGGCGGCGTCTTGGCTCATTGACCATGGCGACGGGCGTGCGGACTCATATCCATCGCACAGCATCCGCATCATCATGCCATTCGCCCCGGGCGGCGTAACCGATATTGTGGCGCGCATCGTATTTGATCCGATGGCCGAGTTGCTTAGCCAGCCGGCCGTCGTGGAGAACAGGCCGGGCGCAAGCGGCACGATCGCGACCGAATTCGTCGCGCAGTCGCCGCCGGACGGCTATACGTTGCTCGTCAACGATCCGTCGGGACCGCTGGCGACCAGTGTCAGTATGTATCCATCACGCAATTTCGATCCCGCTGCACGGCTGACGCCAGTGGCGCCGATCGGCACGACCGGCGCGGTGCTCGTGGTCTCGCCGAAGCTGCCGGTCGAGACCCTGCAAGACTTCATCGCGCTGGCGAAACAAAAGCCCGGTGAACTACTCTACGGCTCGACCGGCGTCGGCACGCCCGGACATCTCAACGGCGAATTGTTCAAGCGGGTCGTTGGAATTGAAGCTACTCATGTGCCCTATCGCGTTGGCACTGTCGGAGTCACCGACCTGATCAGCGGGCGGCTGTCGTTTTGGATCATCCCGCTTCCCGCGGTCCTGCCGTATGTCAAAAATGGCCAATTGCGCGCCCTCGCCGTCGCCGGCGAACATCGGCTGAAGGATTTGCCCGATGTGCCGACCGTCAAGGAGAGCGGTTTCGGTGATTTCGACGTGTCGACGATGTACGCCTTGTTTGCGCCGAAAGGCATCAGCGCCGAGGACATGGGCATGCTGTCCCGCACGATGACGCAAGTTCTCAAACGCGACGACGTTCGAGAGCGGCTGGACAAGGCCGGCGTCGAGCCGCTGTTGGGGCCGCCCGACATTGTCGGAGAGGTCTTGAAAACCAAGATCGCCCAATGGGGTGACATCGTCCGCAGCGCTGGCATCCCGCCTCAATGACGAGCCACAAAGGCGCAATTGGCATGGAAATTTGACGCCGGGTGTGGCAATCGTGGTGGCGGAATCGGGGGCGGCCTGCTGCTTACGAGGATAGTGTGAGAGCGCATTATCTGTGCCCTGCCGCACACTGGCACTCAGCGTCGCCGCGGGCTCCGCATTGGCGGCTGATGTCGCGCTGCCAGCCTACAAGGCGCCGCCGCCTGTTCCGTTTTACAGTTGGGCCGGATGTTACGTGGGCGCTGAGGGTGGCGGCGTGTGGGGAACCACGCGGCACGACTCCGCCAACGCCGGATCGTTCCCCGGGCAGACCATCACCGGCGATTTCGCCGTAAGCGGCAGCCTCTTTGGCGGAACTGTCGGCTGCAATCTGCAGCGCGGCAATTTCGTGTTCGGCGTCGAGAACGACCTGTCCTGGACGAACGCAAGCGGGTCCGTCTTCGACGTGCCTCCGTTCGATCCGTTCAGCGTCAGCCAAACGCAACAGAATTGGCTCGACACGCTGCGTGGCCGCGCCGGCATCGGTTGGGATCGCTGGCTCGGTTACATCACCGGCGGCGTTGCGTTTACCGGGACCGACGTCAGCGTCTGCAACGCGTTCGGTTGCGCCGACGAGAGCAAGACGCGAACCGGATGGACGATCGGCGCGGGCGTCGAATATGCGGTGCTCGAAAATTGGACCGTCAAGGTCGAATATCTCTACGCGAATTTCGGAACGGCGACTTATCTCAATCCGGCGGTGGCGATCCCGGGCGGATTTACCGCCGTGACCCGCGACGTACCGCTGTCAGAAAGCATCGCTCGGATCGGCATCAACTATAAGTTCGATATTCCGGCCCTGGGGATGCGATACTAGAAGCGAGCGGGCGTCATCGCTCGTAGTGGTCCTCGACCAGGCGGTCCAGCAGCCGCACGCCCCAGCCGGAACTCCAGCTTTTGTTGATGTCGGTTTGCGGCGAACCGAGCGCCGTGCCGGCGATATCGAGATGCGCCCACGGCGTCTTGTCGACAAATCGCTGCAGCAATTGCGCCGCGGTGATCGAACCGGCCCAGCGCCCGCCGGTATTTTTCATATCGGCAAATTTCGAGTCGATCATCTTGTCGTATTCGGGCCCGAGCGGCATGCGCCAGACGCGCTCGCCGGTCGCCTCCCCGGCCTTGGTCAGCCGCTCGACGAGCTTGTCGTCGTTGGAGAACATGCCCGCATATTCCTGCCCGAGCGCCACGATGATGGCGCCGGTCAGCGTCGCCAGATTGATCATGAATTTCGGTTTGAAGCGCTTGTTGATGTAATGCAGCACGTCGGCCAGCACGAGGCGGCCTTCGGCGTCGGTGTTGATGATTTCGATCGTCTGCCCCGACATCGTGGTGACGATATCGCCCGGACGCTGCGCCTTGCCGTCAGGCATGTTTTCGACAAGCCCGATGGCGCCGACCGCGTTGACCTTGGCCTTGCGCGCAGCCAGCGCGTGCATCAGGCCGACAACGCAGGCCGCCCCGCCATATCGCCCTTCATGTCCTCCATGCCTTGCGCGGGCTTGATCGAAATGCCGCCGGTGTCGAAGCACACGCCCTTGCCGATGAAGGCCACCGGATCGGCGTTACGCTTGCCGCCGTTCCACCGCATGACGACGAGCTGCGACTCGTGCACCGAGCCCTGCCCGACACCGAGCAGCGCGCCCATGCCGAGCTTCTTCATCGCGGCACGTCGAGCACCTCGACGGTGACGCCGAGCTTGGACAGCGCCGGGCGCGGCGCGCGAACTCCGCCGGAAAGAGCACATTCGCCGGCTCGTTGATGAGATCGCGCGCCAGGACAACGCCGTCGGCGATGCCCATCGTGCGCGACCACGCCTTCTCGGCGCCACCGGGGATTGGCGCAGCGAACTGCATTTCGACCTTCTTCGGCCGCTCGTCGCCCTTCTTTGCGCTTGGTCTTGTAGCGGTCGAACGTGTAGGCGCGCAGCCGCACGCCAAGCGCCAGATCCGCAACTTGCTCGTTTTTCAGCGCGCCCGAGGCAAGTTCGGCGAAGATCGTCGCGTCGGCCGCGACAACCGGAACTTTGCCCATGGCGATGCCGCCGAGCTTGACGATGTCCCGCGTCTTTAAGTCGCGCTCCTTGCCGGTCCCGATCACGACCAGGCGCGGGGCAGTCAGGCCGGTCGGCGCAACGATATCGAGGCTCGAGCCGTTCTTTCCGGTGAAGCGGTCGGCCGCCGCCGCGCGACGGATCAAATCCGCAACCGGCGAAAGTGCGCTCGGGTGGCGGAGCCGAATTTCAAATTCTCTCCGCAGAACACGATCAGAACCCCGCGCGGACGCGCAAAGGGGGTAAAGCCGAGCTTCAGGGCATCGGGCATGTGTGGTCCTCTAAAGGCCGGACTGCGTAAGATTCGCCATGCGACTTATGAACCGGACTTGCCGACGGTGCAAAGCGGCAGGTCTATTGGCCCGGCAAGTTGCGTTGCTGGAGGTCACGATGCAGCGCAGAGATAACCTTTTCGCGTGCGAATTCAATAGGTTTGCCATGGCCGGGCCATTTGTGAAAGCATGAGAACGCAGCGCGCGGGCGAGGTCGGCCGCAGCGAGCGCGCGGCGGCTCCAGGGCCGCCAGCGGGGACAAGCACCGATGGGCGCGATCGGCCGCTACATGTTTCGCACCACCATGGTGGCGTTCCTGATCACCCTTATCAGCCTGACGGTCGTGCATCTGGTTCACGCAGGCGATGCGCGACTTCGACCTGATCACCAGCCAGCGGCAGACGATGTTTGTCTTCGTCGGCATCACCGGCCTGATCGTTCCCCTGCTCGTCATGATGATCGCGCCGATCGCCTTGATGATGTCGTGCGCGCACGTGCTCAACAAACTCGGCTCGGATTCCGAGATCATCGTCATGAATGCGGCGGGCGTTTCGCCATGGCGGCTGGTCCGGCCTTTCCTGGCCGCCGCCATCGTGGTTTCGATCCTGGTCGCCGTCATCGCGGCCTACATTTCGCCGCGCAGCCTGCGCGAGCTGCGCGACTGGGCCGCGCAGGTGCGCGCCGACATTCTCACCAACATCGTCCAGCCGGGCCGCTTCACCACTGTCAGCGGCAACCTCACCTTCCACATCGCCGACCGGCGACCGAACGGGCTTCTCGTCGGCATCTTCGTCGACGACCGGCGCGATCCGAAGGAGCACGCCACTTACCTCGCCGAGCAGGGCGAGATCGTAAAGAACGACAACGGCTCGTTCCTCGTGCTCGAAGGACGGCAGCATCCAGCGGCTGGAAGCCGGCCAGCGCGATCCGCGCATCGTGACGTTCGACCGCTACGCCTTCGATCTTTCGAAATTTACCGGCGGCACGCAGAGCGTCGATCTATACGGTGCGCGAGAAATACATCTGGGAGCTGTTGTGGCCGATCGCCGGATGATCCGCTCTATGTCGCCCAGCCCGACCAGTACCGCTCGGAACTGCACGATCGGCTGGCGACCCCGCTCTATCCGCTGGCATTCGTCATTCTCGCTTATGCGTTCCTCGGCCCGCCGCAGACCACGCGGCAAAGCCGGACGCTGGCGCTTGCTTGGCATGATCGGCGCCGTGTCGCTGCTGCGCCTCATCGGCTTCGTCAGCGTCGATTGTCGGCGTGCGCGTGCCGAGCGTGCTGGCGGTGCAATACGTCGCCCTGTTCGGCGTCGATGGGTGCGGGATTGTGGCAAATCTCCCGCGGCCAGGCCTTGGAGCCTGCCGCGGCCGTGTCCAAATTCGCGACAGCGATCACCGAACGCGTCGCGCGGGCCACGAGTTAGGAAGCGGACCGATGATCACCGGCACGCTGTCGCGCTATTTCGGATTGCGGTTTCTCAATTCCGTCGTCGGCTCGTTCGTCGGCGTGGTCGCTCTTGCGGCGATGATCGACTATGTCGAGCTGATGCGGCGCGGCGCCGACTGGCCCAATGCGACGGCATGGATCCTCGCCAAGATTTCCATGTTCCGCGTCCCGCAGCTCACCGAACGCATCATGCCGTTTTCGGTGCTGGTCGGCGCGATGTCGTGCTACCTCGCCCTGTCGCGCCGCCTCGAGCTGGTCGTCGCGCGCGCCGCCGGCGTCTCCGCCTGGCAATTCGTGGCGCCGGCGATGATCGGGGCGTTCGCTGTTCGGAACCGTCGCGACGACCGTCTACAATCCCGTATCGGCGCGTGCTGCACGAGCGATCGAAGCGTCTGGAATCCGAGATGCTCGGTGAAAACACGTCGGCTCTGCAGGAAAGCACGAGCGGATTTTGGGTGCGGCAAAAAAGCGCCGAAGGTGCGGCGATTATCAACGCCAAATCGAGCCGCGAACAAGGCTCCGAACTCGGCGGTGTCAGCGTATACACCTTCGACGCCGACGGCCACTTTCAGGAACGGATCGAAGCGAAAAGCGCGAGACTGCAGGACGGCTATTGGCAGCTTGACGACGCACGCATCTATTCGAGCGGCAGTCCGCCCCGGCTCGAGGACAGTTACCAGCTCACCACCAACCTGACGCTCGAACAGGTTCGGGAGAGCTTCGCCACACCTGAAACGGTGCCGTTCTGGCAGCTCCCCTCTTACATCGACATGGCGGATCGGGCCGGGCTCATGGCCGCGGGATATCGGCTGCAATATCAACAGTTGCTCGCACGGCCTTTCCTGCTCGCCGCCATGGTCATGCTGGCGGCGTCGGTGAGTCTGCGGTTCTTCCGCTTCGGTGGCGTGCAGAAGATGGTGCTGAGCGGCATCTCGGCCGGTTTCCTGCTGTTCGTCCTGTCGAAGATCACCGAAGACATGAGCAAATCGGAACTGATGTCCCCGGTCGCGGCGGCATGGATACCCGTCCTGGTCGGCGGGCTGACCGGGTTTCGTGGCTTTGTTGTACCAGGAGGACGGCTAGCGGCCCGCTGGCCGGCCGGATCGTTGTGCAGCGCAAATCCGCCGGCAGGCGCGGCCTTTGCGCACCTTGCACGCGGCGCTCCTGCCACGTCCGTTTGCGGTTCTAAATTTTGCCGTGAGTTGGTACGATTTATACGGGCAAGCATTAATGAACGGGCCAACGCTCGGCGTAGGCTGCGCGCAACTCGGAAGGGAAATAACGCGCAGTTCGGAAGGGGAACAAGAGGTCATGTTGCAGATCCCTGTCCCGGCCAGTGGACGAGTTCTTGCCGCGGCTTTGCTCGCCGTCGTGGCGACGCTTGCTGCGCCTTCGGTTGCGCTTTCGCAGCAGGTCGTTGCATTGGTCAACGGTGAACCGATCACCTCCCTCGACGTGGATCATCGCACCAAGTTCGTGCAAATGAGCACCCAAAAGGTGCCGTCGCGCCAGGACGTGCTAAATGGCCTGATCGACGAGATCCTGGAAATCCAAGAGGCTCAGCGCTTCAACATCGACGTGCCCGATGCCGAGGTCGATAACGCATTTGGCAACGTCGCAACCCGCATGGGCATCGACTCGCAGAAGCTGACGCAGATGCTCGCGAGCAGCGGCTCAAGCGCGGACACGCTCAAGCATCGGCTGCGCGCCGAGCTGGCTTGGAACAATCTGGTGCGCGGACGCTACAAAGCAGCCTGGAGATCAGGGACAGCGACGTCGAGGCTGAACTGCAGTTGCACAAGAGCGACGACAAGAGCACCGATGTGGGCTACGAGTACGTCTTGCGGCCCATCGTGTTTAGTCGTCGCCCCGCGGCGCGCCGAGGCGGCCTTCGAAGCGCGAAAGCGCGACGCCGATGCGTTGCGCGCGCGCTTTCAGACGTGTAACGACGGCATCACGTTTGCCCGCGCGCTTAGGGAAGTCGCGGTGCGCGATCAGGTGACGAGGTTTTCGGCCGACCTGCCGCAGCGAACTGCGCGCGATTCTCGATGGCACGGAAGTCGGTCACCTGACACCGCCCGAGCAGATCGACGATGGCATGCAGATGTTTGCGTTGTGCTCAAAACGCGAGACAAAATCCGACACGCCGGAAAAGCGCAAAGTTCGCGATGAGATTTTCCAGCAGAAATTCGGCGCGCAGGCAAAGCGCTATCTGCAGCGAATCCGCCGCGAGGCGATGATCGAATACAAGTAGCCGGATTGAACCAACTCGTGCAACCTCTGGCATTGACGCTCGGCGAGCCCGCCGGGATCGGTCCCGATCTCGCGCTTTCGGTTTGGCGCCGGCGCGCCGAGCTCGATCTGCCGCCATTCTACGTCGTCGGCGACCCTGACTTTCTCCATCGGCGGGCCAAGCGGCTCGGCCTCGACGTTCCGATCTGACCGATGCGACCGCGGCGTCAGCCGCAGCTGCCTTTCCCTCGGCCCTGCCGGTCGCTGCCATCGATGTGGCCGTCAGCGCCGAGCCGGGACAGCCGGACCGATCGAGCGCTCCCGCCGCCGTCGCGTCGATCCGCCGCGCAGTCGCCGATGTGATGGGCGGCGCGGCCGCCGCCGTGGTCACCAATCCGGTGGCCAAGAACGTGCTCTACAGCTGGGGCTTTGCCGAGCCCGGCCACACCGAATTTCTCGCCAAGCTCGTGCAAGACGCGACCGGCAAGTCCTTGCGGCCGGTCATGATGTTGTGGTCGCCGGAACTCGCCGTGGTGCCGGTGACGATCCATCTGCCGCTCAAGGAGATCTTCAAGCAGCTTTCGACCGAGCTGATCGTTGAAACGGGACGCATTGTGGCGCGCGATCTCGCGACGCGCTTTCGTCTGCCGCGCCCGCGGCTCGCCGTCGCCGGCCTCAATCCGCATGCCGGCGAAGAAGGCACGCTCGGCGAAGAGGATCGCGCCATCGTCGCCCCCGCAGTTGCGCAGCTCGTCGCCGAAGGCATCGACGCACGGGGCCCGCTGCCGGCGGACTCGATGTTTCATGAGCAGGCGCGCGCGAGTTACGACGCCGCGTTGTGCATGTATCACGACCAGGCGCTGATCCCGATCAAGACGCTGGCGTTCGATCACGCCGTGAACGTCACGCTCGGCCTGCCGTTCGTACGCACGTCGCCCGATCATGGTACGGCCTTCGACATCGCCGGGACCGGGACGGGCCGACCCGGCGAGCCTCGTCGCCGCGATGCGGCTGGCGGCACGGCTCGCGAAGACGGGAAGCCCGGCGCCGCTCGTTGCGTCGTGATCAGCGCCAAGGACGGCTTGCCGCCGCTGCGCGAGGTCATTCGCCGCCACGGCCTCGTCGCGCGAAAATCGCTCGGACAGAATTTCCTGCTCGACCTCAATCTCGACCGACCGCATCGCGCGCGCCGCAGGGCCGCTCGGCGGCGTCACGGTTTTCGAGGTCGGGCCCGGGACCCGGCGGGCTCACGCGGGCGCTGTTGGCGCTCGGTGCCGCCCGCGTGATCGCGGTCGAGCGCGACGACCGCGCCATCTGCCGCCCTGCAGGAGATCGCCGAGCACTATCCCGGCCGCCTCGACATCGTTGCCGCCGATGCGCTGACCTTCGACATCCGCACGCACGCGCCTAGCAGGGCCCGTCCGCATCGTCGCCAATCTGCCCTACAACATCGCGACCGCGCTTCTGGTGTCCTGGCTCAGCGCCGAGCCGTGGCCGCCCTGGTACGACTCCGCGGTCCTCATGTTTCAGCGCGAAGTCGCCGAACGCATCGTCGCCGCACCCGGTTCGAAGAGCTTACGGTCGGCTGTCGGTGCTGGCGCAGTGGCGTTGCGAGGCGCGCATCCTGTTCGACATCAACGCCTCGGCCTTCGTACCGCCGCCGAAAGTCAAATCTCGGTGGTCCGCTTGCTGCCCCGGGCAGTGCCGGCATCGTGCGACCGCCGGCTTCTGGAAAGCGTGACGCAGGCGGCATTCGGCCAGCGACGCAAGATGCTGCGCCAGAGCTTGCGATCGCTTGGCGTCGACGTGCCGGCCTTGCTCGCGGCGGCCGGCCTCGACCCGACGGCGCGCGCCGAAGACATTCCGATCGAAGGATTTGTAGCCCTGGCGCGGGCTCTCGCCGACTTCCGCAAGCGACGGCGTGATGCGCGTATCGATCCTGGCTGGGAGGCCGAGCCACATGACCCAAATGCGCCGCCAATCGCTGGTCGCCTACGGCCAGCCGCTATGCGAGACCGTCGTCGATTGCCCGGCGCCGCGCGGCAGCGAAGTGCTGGTGCGCATCGAGCGATGCGGCGTCTGCCATTCCGACCTGCATCTGCAGGACGGCTATTTCGCGCTCGGCGACGACAAGCGGCTCGACATCACCAAGGATCGCCCGCTGCCGTTCACGCTCGGGCACGAGATCGCCGGCGTCATCGAAAGCGCCGGCGAGGAGGCCGAAGGCGCGACCATCGGCCGCCGCGTTGCGGTCTATCCCTGGATTGGCTGCGGCACCTGTGCGGCCTGCCGCGCCGGTGACGAAAATCTGTGCTCCGACGCATCGCCATCTCGGCATCACCGCCGACGGCGGCTTCGCCACCCATGTGCTCGTTCCGCATCCGCGCTATCTGCTCGATTACGAGCCGCTGTCGCCCGAGTTTGCCGGACCGCTGATGTGCTCGGGCCTGACCGCCTATGCGGCGTTGAAACGTCTCGGCGACCGGGCCGACGCGCGGGCCGGTACTGCTCGTCGGCCTCGGCGGCGTCGGCATGATGGGGCTCGCGATCGCGCGCGCGCTGTTCCGCCAGCCGCCGATCGTCGCCGATATCGATGCCGAGAAGCGCAAGCCGCGCTCGCGGCCGGCGCGGCCGCGCGCCTATGACCCGGCCGATCCGCAAGCGCGCCGCGAGGTGATGAAATCGACCGGCGGCGTCCTTGCCGTCTGCGATTTCGTCGGCTCCGAACGCTCGCTGCAATTCTCGACCGGCGTGCTCGCACGCGGCGGCAAGGTCGTGGTGACCGGCCTCCTCGGCGGCGCCTTTTCGATGCCGCCGCGATGTTCGCCATCAAGGCGATGACCATCGAGGGCACGCTGACGGGCACGCTCGCCGAGGCCCGCGAACTGATCGATCTGGCACGAGTCGGGCAAGATCGCGCCGATCCCGACGCGCACCCGCCCGCTTGGCGAGGCTCAGGCCGCGCTTGACGATCTGCGCGCCGGCCGCGTCGTCGGCCGCACGGTGCTCCAGTCTGATCGTCTCTCGATCCGATCGCCGCGTAGCGGAATGGCCGGCACACGATCTCATAATTTCGCCTGCAGACTGCGTACGAAGTCCGAAAGGCCGACCTGGCGCTCGCGCTTGAGCCGCTCCGCGCCGAGGATCGCCCGCACTTCGGCAAAGGCCTCGTCGAGTGTCGTTGTTGACGATGACGTAGTCGTATTCCGGCCAATGGCTCATTTCGCCTGCGGCCTTGGCCATGCGTGCCCGCGATGACATCGTCTTGCTGTCCTGGGCCCGGCGGTGCAGCCGCCGCTCCAGCTCTTTCGCCGTCGGCGGCAGGATGAACACGCTGACGAGATCGTCGCGCGCCTTTTCGCGCAGCTGCTGCGTGCCTTGCCAATCGATATCGAACAGCACATCGCGTCCCGCGCGCAGCGCCTTCTCCACCGGCCGTCCGCGGCGTGCCGTAGCGGTGACCAAAAACATCGGCCCATTCCAGCAGGTCGCCGGCCTTTACCATGGCGTCGAAACGGCCGCGGTCGATGAAGTGATAGTCGCGGCCGTCGACTTCGCCGCGCCGCTTCGGCCGCGTCGTCACTGAAACCGAAAGCTCGACGCCTGCGATCGGCCCTCAGCAGCATGCGCGACAGCGTGGTCTTGCCCGCGCCCGACGGCGACGACAGCACGAGCATCAGGCCGCGGCGCGCGATCTTGTTTTCTTCGATCTCGAACCGCGCGCGCCATCGCTATTCCACGTTCTGCACCTGCTCGCGGAATTGCTCGACCGCGGCCTTGAGCTCCAGCCCGATATTGGTGAGCTCGACATCGTTCGCCTTGGCGCACAGCGTATTGGCTTCGCGGTTGAGCTCCTGGGCGAGAAAATCGAGCCGGCGGCCGATCGGCCCGCCCTGCTCCGATCAGCTGCTGCGCCTGCGCGACATGCGCCGCCAAGGCGATCGAGTTCCTCGCGCACGTCGGCCTTGGTCGCGATCAGGATTGCCTCCTGATGCAGCCGGTCGGGATCGAAGCGATCGGATTGCGCAGAGCAGCGTCGCAACCTGTTCGGCAAGCCGCGCGCGGATCGCCTCCGGCTGCCGGCCGGGCGATTGCTCGGCGCGCTCGGCCAGAGCGCGCGATCTCGCCGAGCCGTGCCGACAGCACCCGGCCAAGCGCCGCGCCTTCGTGGCGGCGCATCTCGACAAGCGCCGCGATCGCTTCCGCAAATCCCGCGATCACCGCGGCCTCGGCGCTCCGGCGTTCCTCTTCGCTCTCCTCCGCTGTCACTGACTTCCATCACGCCTTTGAGCGCGAGCAGCCCATCGAGGGTGGGCGGCGATGCTTCGATCCGGCGGCGCAAGCTGCCGCGCCGCGGCCAGCACAGCGTCGAGCACCGCGGTGTTGACGCGGACGACCGGCGGCGCGCCGCTGCGCTCGACCGTCAGGTTGGCCTGGATCGAACCGCGCGCGAGGGACTCGGCGGCGCGGGATGCGGACCGGCACCTCAATTGCGTCCCAGCCAGGCGGCAGCCGCAGACGCAGATCGAGGCCCTTGCCGTTGACTGATTTGATTTCCCAGGCCCAGGCGTACGGAGCCGCAGACGCCATGGCTGCGAGCAAATCCCGTCATGCTCGACAGCGCCATGGAGTGCGATCTCCGGCGGCAAATGCGAAAGATTCGCGCCGAACTTAGCGGCCGCGCCTTCGCGGTCACAAGGAGACGCTGTGGGCAATTCGATGCGAATGTCAACCGCGCCACAGGTGCTGCGCACAGCGGCTTAGTGCGTATGGCGCGCTGCGCGGCGCGCGGGTGCGGTCAGCGGCGGCTGCGCGGCGGGCTGCGCGGTCTGAGCGTCCGGCCGGAGCTTGATCCTTCGGATCGGTCTCGAGCTGGCCGCAGCTCGCGCGACGTTCTTCTGATGCTGCTCGTAGGTTTCGGCAGAAGGCGTGGCCGCCGGTGCCGTCGGCGACGAAGTAGAGTTCGCGCGTGCGCGCCGGATTGGCGGCGGCTTCGAGCGAGGCGCGGCCCGGATTGGCAGATCGGCCCCGGCGGCAGCCCGTCGATCTGATAGGTATTGTACGGCGTCGGCTGATCGATCTCGCTCTTCATGATCGGGCGGCCGAGCGTGCCCTTGCCGCCGACCAATCCGTAGATGATGGTCGGATCCGACTGCAGCCGCATCTTTTGTTTGAGCCGGTTGACGAACACGGCGGCGACGCGCGTGCGTTCGTCCGGCTTGCCGGTTTCCTTTTCGACCAGCGAAGCGAGAATCACAAGCTGTCCGGCGTCTTGAGCGGAAGATCGGGCGAGACGGCGATCCCAAATTTCCTTCACCAGGCGCTGCTGCGCCTGCTGCATGCGCTGGATCAATTGCTCGCGCGTGACGCCGCGGGTGAAATTATAGGTGTCCGGCAGCAAGCGAGCCTTCGCGCGGGATTTCCTTGATGTTGCCGACGAGAACATCGTCATCCATCAATCGCGCCACGATCTGCTCGGAGGTCAGGCCTTCGGGAATGCTGATCTGGTGCGGCACCACCTTGCCTTCGATGATGGTGGCGACGACGTCGCGCAGGCTCGCGTGCGCCTTGAATTGATATTCGCCGGCTTTGAGATCCTCGCGCGCCTTGAGCACGAGCACGCCGCCGACGAACATCCACGGCTGATCGATGACGCCTTCGCGCGACAAGCACGTCGGCGATGTCGCGGATGCCGGAGCCGTGCGGGATATTGACGACGCGATCCTCCGGCAGCGGTCCCGGCGCCTCGAACCGTTGTTTGCCGACAGTAGAGCGCGAAGCCGGCGACGACAGCCAGCAATGATGATGACGGCTGATGATGGCATTGCCGACGATGACCAGCGGATGCCGCGCGCGACTTCGAGCGCCGCGGCGGCGCCTCGATCTTGTCGGGCTCGAGCGCCTCGCGGGCTGCGCGGCGTGATGCGTTGAGAATTGTCGGGGCCTTTGGCGTCCACGGGCGCCGCGCCAATTCCGTTGACCAGCCGGTCCGAAGCGGCGGATACGGCTCGCCCGCGACCGGCACGGCTTTTCCGGAGTCCGTGAGTATGCCACGGAACGCGCGGCCGAGGGTGCATTCCTGCCGTGGAGCGACCGTTCAGCTGTTTATCGGCAACGACCCGCTCCGCGGTCCGTGCGCGCGCGCAGCAGCGCTGCCCGATGAATTCGGCGCTCCGTGCGTAGTGTCCAGAATCGTTCGATTGTCTGGCAGCGACGCCGCGCGCGCCGCTTGAGCCGGACGTGATGCGGCGCAGCAGGCTCGACGGCTGGGTCGGCGCACGCGGCGTTTTTGCAGCCGCTGCAGCCGCGGCCGGTGGCTTTTGGGCGGCGCTCGGGTGCGACCTTTAAGCTCCGGCGCTGCAGCGCTCCGCGCGGCAGTCGAGCGAGTATCCCGCGCTCGCGGCGTTCCTGCGGCTCGCCCGTTGCCGTTTGGTGGGGGGTTACAGTCCGTCACCGCCGAATATCCGCTTTGTCAAGATGCATGACCAGCGATGAAGGTGAGCCTCGCCGAGCGCCAACGAATGCTCGCAGATTTTCGCGCGATTGCCCAGCGATTTGAGCGACGGCGCAACCGTACTTGTGGATCTAGCCGAGTGCGGAGCAAATATGGCGAAAAAGCGATGATGCGCATTATGCCGCCAGCCGGCGGAAGACCAGACTGGCATTGGTGCCGCCAAAGCCGAACGAATTCGACAGCGCGACGTTGACCGGCCGCCTGCGTGCCTTGTGCGGCACGAGATCGATCGCGGTAGTGACCGAAGGATTATCGAGATTGATGGTCGGCGGCACGATCTGATCGCGCATCGCAAGCAGGCAGAAGATCGCTTCGACCGCGCCGGCCGCGCCGAGCAAATGACCAATCGAGGATTTGGTCGAAGACATCGCAGATGCGCGCTGCGGCATTGCCGACGCAGCCGTTCGACAGCCTTCAGCTCAATCTCATCGCCGAGCGGCGTCGAAGTGCCGTGCGCGTTGATGTAGTCGATATCATCGGCAGAAATGCCGGCACGGCGGATGGCGGCACTCATGCAGCGTGAGCGCACCGTCGCCGTCTTCGGCCGGCGCGGTGATGTGATAGGCGTCGCCGGACATGCCGTAGCCGATCAGTTCGCCATAGATACGCGCGCCGCGGCGCTTGGCGTGCTCGTACTCTTCGAGCACGACAGCGCCGGCGCCCTCGCCCATCACGAAGCCGTCGCGATCCCGATCGTAAGGCCGCGATGCGCGCTCCGGCGTGTCATTAAAGCCGGTCGACAGCGCCCGGCAGGCGGCAAATCCGGCCAGTGAAATGCGGTTGACCGGCGACTCGGTGCCGCCTGCCACCATGACGTCGGCATCACCAAGCGCGATCAGCCGGCCGGCGTCGCCGATCGCGTGCGACCCGGTGGAGCACGCCGTAACCACCGCATGATTGGGTCCCTTGAGCGAATGCGCGATCGACACATAGCCCGACGCGAGATTGATGAGGCGCCCTGGGATGAAGAACGGCGACACCCGGCGTGGACCGCGATCGCGCAATAACAGCGCAGTTTCGGCGATGCCTTCGACGCCGCCGATGCCGGACCCGATCAGCACGCCGCTCGTGATCTGATCTTCGTAACTCTCCGGGTGCCAGCCGGCATCGTCCAGCGCCTGCGTCGCCGCGCCCATGGCATAGATGATGAAATCGTCAACCTTACGCTGCTCTTTCGGCTCCATCCACTGATCAGGATTGAAGGTGCCGTCCGAGCCGTCGCCGCGGGGAACCTGGCCTGCGATCCTGCACGGGATATCGGAAACCTCGAAGCTCTCAATGCGGGAGATGCCGCTCTCGCTCGAAACCAGACGCTGCCAGGTGGGTTCGACACCACAGCCGAGCGGTGTCACCAAGCCGAGACCTGTGACGACGACACGCCTCATGGTCGGCGCTCCCAAACGAATCGGCGGCCCGTCCAGGATATCTCTGCGCGCGATGCACCCGTACGTCCCAGCGTGCGGATCTCGCGACTCGCGAGCATGTCATGCAAAATGGCAGGCGGTCGCCGACGATCAGCTCTTCGCGTTTTTTTCGAGAAATTTTATGGCGTCGCCGACCGTCAAAATGGTTTCGGCCGCGTCGTCGGGAATTTCGCAACCAAATTCCTCTTCGAATGCCATGACGAGTTCGACCGTATCGAGACTATCGGCACCGAGATCATCGATGAAGCTGGCGTTTTCCGTCACCTTGTCGGGCTCGACGCCGAGATGCTCCACGACGATCTTCTTCACCCGCTCGCCAATATCACTCATCGTTCCAACCTCATCTTGCAACGCGATCCGATTGATCAAGTCTCGGTCTCGTCGTGGACGACAGCCGCGGGTCGATTGCCTATCAGAGGCGGACGCTTGCTCCCCCGCTCTCCGGTTCCCCCAAGCCCAATCGCGGTTCGGTTACCACACTTCGGTAGCGTTGACCAGCACGGCAGCGATCAGCCCACAGACGTCCTATCGCCTTCAAATCATGGCCATTCCGCCATTCACGTGCAACGTCTGACCGGTCACGTAGGCGGCCTCGTCCGAGGCGAGAAACGCAACTGCGGCGGCCACCTCGTCGGGTGTGCCGGCGCGATCAGCCGGGACTTTTGAGAGGATGACGTCCCGTTGCTTTTCATTGAGCTTCTCGGTCATCGGCGTGACAATGAAGCCAGGTGCGACGCAATTGGCAGTGACGCCGCGCTTTGCATATTCCTGGGCTATGGCTTTGATCATGCCGGTTATGCCGGCTTTGGCGGCGACATAATTCGACTGACCCGGATTGCCGGTCGCGCCGACCACCGACGTAATGGCGATGACCCGGCCGAACCGGCGTCGCATCATCCCCCGCACGGCGGACCGCGCGAGACGGAAGGTGGCGGAGAGATTGATGGCAATGACCTGGTCCCAGTCTTCGTCGCGCAACTGAACGAGCAAATTGTCTCGCGTCACGCCGGCGTTGGCGACGAGAACATCGACCTGTCCCATCGCCTCTTCGGCTCGCGGTAAAAGGGCCTCCACTTCGGCGACGTCGGCGAGGTTGCAGGGCAGAACATGAACGCGGCCGCCGAACTCCATCGCCAATCCGTCGAGAACCTCGCGCCTTGTACCCGATATGGCAACCG
Organism: uncultured Alphaproteobacteria bacterium; assembly: GCA_963732015.1. Classification (GTDB taxonomy): domain Bacteria; phylum Pseudomonadota; class Alphaproteobacteria; order Rhizobiales; family Xanthobacteraceae; genus BOG-931. The sequence continues at coordinate 279,864 of CAVSXY010000001.1, forward strand.
TTGCGCCCTGAGCGTGAAGCGTGCGGGCGATGGCGCTACCGATCGTGCCCGTCGCACCCGTAATCAGCGCAGTTTTGCCGGTAAGATCAAACATGCCGTCCTCCGGACGCGCGGCCGTTTACACGCGCGCCGTCTTGAAGCGCGCCAAATCCTCAGGAGTTCCAATCGACGAGGACGTTGCTGCTTCCGCAATGCGCTTAATCAAACCACTCAGTACTTTGCCGGCGCCGACTTCGTAGAACTTCGTCACACCAGCGCGAGCCATGAACGAGACTGATTCGCGCCAGCGCACCGTGCCGGTCACTTGCTTGATGAGCGAGCGCACAATGTCGGCGGGCTCGTTGATGGATTTCGCCGATACGTTGGCGACCAATGGAACGACGGGCGGCTTGATCGACACGTGCGAGAGCGCTTCCGCCATGGCCTCGGCCGCGGGCTGCATCAGGCTGCAATGGAAGGGTGCGGACACTGGAAGCATCATGGCGCGCTTCGCGCCCCGCGTTTTTGCGATTTCGACCGCGCGTTCCACGGCACGCTTCTCGCCCGACAAGACGACCTGCCCGCCTCCGTTATCGTTTGCCGCAGCACACACGCCCGCATCGGCTGCTTCGGTCGCGATTACTTTAACGTCGCCAAACTCAAGGCCCACCAGTGCAGCCATGGCGCCGACCCCAACCGGTACTGCCTTCTGCATGGCGCGGCCGCGCGTCCGCAACAGGCGCGCCGCATCGGCGATCGAGATCGAGCGCGCTGCCGCGAGCGCCGAATATTCACCAAGCGAATGGCCGGCCACAAAGGCAGCGTCACGCGCCAGATCGACGCCGGCCTCCGTCTCGAGCGCGCGCATCGCGCAGAGCGAAACCGCCATCAACGCCGGCTGAGCATTCTCGGTCAGCGTCAGCGTGTCGGCCGGTCCGTTCCAGATTATGTCACTGAGGCGCTCCCCCAGCGCGGCGTCGACTTCCTCAAAGACAAGGCGCGCCTCCGGGAAGGCGTCGGCCAAGGCCTTGCCCATGCCGACGGCCTGACTGCCCTGGCCCGGGAAAACGAACGCAACCGCCATATCAAGCCCCCTCGGAGGGGCGAAAGATACTGCGGCCCTCGTCATGTCAAGGGTCGTGCGGATTTAGGGGGAAACGCCGAAAACCCGGTAAGGAAGCGAAAACCGCGTCCTGGTAGCATCGCCTCCCCGATTGGACCGACGGCTTATGGCACCATGTCGGCGAACCCGGCATTCATGAAATCCTTTGCGGCGGTCAGCGACGCAGAGCTCGCTCGTGCGCGCGCCGATCCCGCCTTTCGGCAGAAGCTTCTCAAGCAAAGCCTCGAGTTTTGCTCGCGAGTTTGCAGAGGTTCCGCAGTTCGGCCACATCCAACCGCGGCAACGCCAAGCAGATCCGCGAAGGTCTCGAACTTGCGGTCCGGCTTGCCGAACTGATCCAGTCGTCAAGCGGCCCCCAAAACCCGCCGCTGACCGGCCTCGCAACACATCTTGCCTTTCCACGCCGCCCGCGTATAACCCCGCCTTCCGCTCGACCCCGGCCGGGGGCTGAACGGACGACTGCGCCTGTGCTGGCTCGGTAGGACCCCAAGGGGTCCGGCGTCCGGTGTTCCCGCCTTCAGAGCATTCGAGCCTTTCCCGAAGGGTTCGAGGGGCTTCGCGCCGCGGCGGGCATGTGAACGAAGGAAAGGGCAATTCATGCCGCTCTATGAGCATGTCTACTTGGCGCGCCAGGACACGAGCGCGCAGCAGGTGGAAGAACTGACCGCGCAATTGAAAGGCGTCGTCGAAGGTCTCGGCGGTTCGGTTATTAAGACCGAATACTGGGGCGTCAAGTCGCTATCCTACCGGTTGCGCAAAAACCGCAAGGCGCACTTCACACTCATGAACCTCGATGCGCCGCCGCCGGCGATCAATGAGATCGAACGGCTTGAGCGTCTGAACGAGGATGTGCTGCGATATCTGACGATCCGGGTCGAAGCCCACGAGGAAGGTCCGTCGGCCATGATGCGCCGCACCGAGCGCGATCGCGAGCGCGACGACCGGCGCGGCGACCGTGGCGACAGGTTTGACCGTGGCGATCGAGGAGATCGAGGCGACAGAGATCGTGGCGACCGAGGCGATCGGCCGCGCGACCGCCGTCCGCGCGAGGCGTCTGGCGATAGTGACAACATTTCGGCAACGACGGAGGAGTAACCATGGCGATGTCACCGCAATCCGGCGGCGGACGCCGGCCGTTCTTCCGCCGCCGCAAGAGCTGCCCGTTTTCGGGAGCTAGCGCGCCGAAGATCGACTATAAGGACGTCAAGCTGCTGCAGCGTTTCGTTTCGGAGCGCGGCAAGATCGTGCCGAGCCGCATCACTGCGGTATCGGCAAAGAAGCAACGTGAACTCGCCCAGGCCATCAAGCGTGCGCGCTTCCTTGGGCTGCTGCCGTACGTGATCCGCTAAAAGACATCTGCGGGAAGCAAGCGGGCATTGTCCAAAAACAATGTTAGCGGCGGCGAAGGAGAACCTGTCATGGAAGTCATTTTGCTCGAACGCGTTTCCCGGCTCGGCCAGATGGGCGACGTGGTGCGCGTCAAGGACGGCTTTGCGCGCAATTTCCTGCTGCCACGCGGCAAGGCGCTACGCGCGACATCCGAAAATCGCACGCGCTTTGAAGCGATGAAAGGCGACCTTGTGGCGCGTTCAGCCTCGCTCAAGGGTGATGCGTCAAGCGTGGCGGAAAAGCTTAACGGACAAACCTTCACCGTGCTGCGTCAGGCATCGGAGTCGGGGCAATTGTTCGGCTCGGTTTCGCCGCGCGACCTCGTCGGGCTGATCTCGGAGGCGGGATTCAAAGTGACCCGCAATCAGATCGCTCTCAATACGCCGATCAAGACGATCGGTCAGCACGCGGTGCCGATCTCGCTGCATCCTGAGGTCGACGTTTCGATCAACGTCATCGTCGCCCGCAACGCCGACGAGGCGGCGCGCATCGCTCGCGGCGAGAACGTCGCCCAATTGCGCGAAGAGCCGACCGAAGCGGAGGCCGCAGCGCTTGCGGCGGAGGTATTCTTCGAACCGGAGGCCGCGGGAGCACTGCGTGCCGAGGAAGGCGAAGAGCCGGCCGAAGGCGAACCTGCCCCAGAAAAAAGCTGACCGCTCGCGAAACCCCCGACCCGAGAACGGCCGTCAGTCTGGAATATTATCCCGCGGGACGGGGGCGCTTTCTCCCTGCTCCGGGCTAGTCGGAGCGGCCGCACTCCGCGCCGGATTGGGCGGCGTTTCGGGCGCGGCTGTGGCCGCCGGTTCGGCCATGATTGTCGGGGTAGAGCCCGGCAGCTCTTCTTCCGCCCCCGCGCTGCACTCGGCGGCTCACGGCGCGCCGTGACCGGCCGCCGGCCGTTATCCTCGCCGGCGCCTGAATCGCCGTCGGGCTTCGGCTCGTCCTGCAGCTTTGCGCTCGCCGCACCGGAATCGTCAGGCTTCCCAGGCGGCTTCGCGGTCCGGGACGACAGCTTGGGATCGTCGGCCTTAGCGGCCGCCGCTGGCTTTTGACCGCGGCCCGCGACATCGGCCGCGGGCCCGCTTCCCGCCCCAAGCACATAAGCAGCCAGCGCCGCCGCCTGTTCGCGACTGGCCGTATAGTGCTCACGCAGAAACGCCGACAAAGTGAGGCTGTTCTTGCCGTTGCCGAGGCCCTTTGGGGCCTTGTGGCAGACCGCACAATCGCTCGCGAAGATCTGGGCGGGGCTCTTGCCCTGGTCGATATCGGTCTGGGCGCGCGCCCCGCTCGGCACAAGGACCATGGCCGGAACTAGCGCCGCCAGCAGGCCGATGGCCGGCGCGACAGGCCATACCGAGGTCGTTGGCAGCGAGACCGCTTGGCGTTTCTTCGGCCGAACCATTTTGAGCATTCCAAAACCCGACCGCAGGGGGACCAAGGTGATTTGTCCCTCCCGGAAGAGAGGACATGGTCACGGCATTGCTGGTCAAGGAGGATTTTGTTTTAATGACGGCAATCAACAAACCCGCTGGGGCGTCTGTCGAATTGGCGGCCGGGACCATGGCCGAATGTGGGCGGGACAGGAGCGTGTGGAGGCGGCCGTGGATCGGTTGCTGGTGGGGTTTCTAGGTCGGTTCGTTCGCCGCGGGTCTTTCAAGGTCACTACGGCGTCAGGGGCAGTATACGCGTTCGGGAATGGTAGCGGGACGCCGGTCGCCGTACGCTTTAAGACAGCCAAGGCGCAATACGCGGTTTTGGTCGATCCCGATTTGAGACTTGGCGAAGCCTATATGGACGGGACTTTCGTGGTCGAGCAAGGCTCGATTTCGGATGTTCTGGGACTCCTGCTGAGCCAAGAACAGATCGGCGGCGTTTGGTCATCGCCCGCGCGCCTTGCCCGCTTTTTGTTTCGGCGGCTGCAGCAGTTCAACCCGCGGTCGCGCTCGCGACACAACGTTGCACACCATTACGATCTCGACGGCCGGCTATACTCACTCTTCCTCGATGGCGACCAGCAATACAGCTGCGCCTATTTCGAAGTCGCGCGATCAGTCGCTCGACGACGCTCAGCTCGCCAAAAAACGCCACCTCGCGGCAAAGCTGCAGGTCAAGCGCGGCGATACCGTTCTTGAGATTGGCTGCGGCTGGGGCGGCCTCGCCCTTTACCTTGCCGGGATCGCAGGCGCCCGTGTCACCGGAATAACGCTCTCGAAGGAGCAATTCGCGCGAGCGCAAACCCGAGCCATGGAACGCGGCCTCAACAGCGATGCCACGTTTCGCCTGGTGGACTATCGCGATGTCGACGGAGCCTTCGACCGCATCGTGTCGGTCGGCATGTTCGAACATGTCGGTGTCGGGTTTTACGACACCTATTTCCGGAAGTGCGCCAAACTGCTCACTAACGACGGGACCGCTCTCATCCACACCATCGGGCGCATCGGTCCGCCAAGCATTACTAACCCGTGGATTGCGAAATACATCTTCCCGGGCGGTTACATTCCCGCACTCTCGGAGGTGCTGCCGGCGATCGAACGGGCGCAACTCGTCGTCACCGACGTGGAAATTCTGCAGCTTCACTATGCGGATACTCTCAAGGCGTGGCGCGAACGCTTTCTCGCCCACTGCGACGAAATCGTGCGGCTTTACGACCAGCGCTTCGTGCGCATGTGGGAATTCTACTTGGCCTGCTCGGAAATGGCATTTCGCGAGGGCGAAATGGTCGTATTCCAGATCCAGATGGCGAAGCACAAAGGCGTCACGCCGCCGACGCGCGATTACATCGCGCGCGAAGAAGCCCGCCTGCTCAGGCTCGAGGCCGGCTATTCTGCGCCGTTGCGGCTGGCCGGCGAGTAGCAGCGCGTCGGCTGCCATTCGTCAAGTCCGGATCGGCACAATCGACGGTCCTGTTTTGGGCGCGGTGAGTAGTGGGGAAAGCCGCAATCAAGGTTTCCCATTCAGGCGCGCCTCGACTATCGACTCTGTGGTTCGTGGTTGCGTACAACGGTTGCGAACGCGCACAGTAACGCTGTCGTTTAGTGATCCGCGATGAGTAAGAAACCCAAAACGGCCATCCGCAAATTGGCCACACGCGAATCCCTTGATCCGGGACCATGGCAGCATTTGATTCGACCGCACGCAGACAAGTTCCTGCGGAACCGGCGTTCCGCACGCCGCCGCATAACATAGAGGCTGAGCAGGCGCTGCTCGGCGCCATCCTCGTCAACAACGAGGCGTTTTATCGGGTCTCCGACTTTCTTGAGCCGAAGCATTTCTTCGAGCCGATCCATCAGCGTATTTTTGAGCTTGCTGCCGGCTTGGTGCGCGCCAACAAGCTGGCGACGCCAGTGACACTGAAGACGTTCCTCCCGGCGGATTTTGACGTCGCGGGCCTTTCGCTCAATCAGTACCTGGCGCGGCTCGCCGCCGAAGCGACGACGATCATCAATGCCGAAGATTACGGGCGCACGATCTACGACCTGTCGATCCGCCGCGACCTGATCACCATCGGCGAAGATATGGTCAATCTCGCTTACGACGCGCCGGTCGAAGCGACGCCGCAGCATCATATCGAGGATGCCGAGCGGAAACTCTATGAAATCGCCGAAACGGGACGTTACGATTCGGGTTTCCAGCGCTTCGCTCATGCCCTCACCACGGCGGTCGATATGGCTGCTCGCGCCTATCAGCGCGACGGCAGCCTGTCGGGTCTCGCCACCGGCCTGACCGATCTCGACGCCAAGATGGGCGGCCTGCAGCCCTCGGATCTGGTCATCCTGGCCGGCCGGCCCGGCATGGGCAAAACCGCGCTCGCCACCAACATCGCTTACAATGTTGCAAAGGCATGGATAGGCGAACTGCGCGCCGATGGGCACATGGGGACGGTCAACGGCGGCATCGTCGGCTTCTTCTCGCTCGAAATGTCGGCGGAGCAGCTCGCGACGCGCATCATCGCCGAACAGACCGGCATTCCGTCGAACAAAATCCGCCGCGGCGCCATCGATGAAAGCGACTTCGAGAAGATCAAGGACGTTTCGATCGAGTTGCAGAGCCTGCCGTTCTACGTCGACGAGACCGGCGGCCTTTCAATCGGTCAGTTGGCAGCGCGTGCTCGCCGGCTCAAGCGTCAGCGCGGGCTCGATCTTCTGGTGATCGATTACGTGCAGCTTCTCCAAGGGTCGACGCGCCGTTCCAGCGAGAACCGCGTGCAAGAAATCACGGAGATCACGACCCGCCTTAAGGCGCTGGCGAAAGAACTTAACATTCCGATTCTCGCGTTATCGCAACTGTCGCGCCAAGTCGAAACGCGCGACGACAAACGCCCGCAACTCTCCGATTTGCGCAGAGTCGGGTTCGATCGAACAGGATGCCGACGTCGTGCTGTTCGTTTTTCGCGAAGAATATTATCACCAGATGCGCAAGCCTACCGAGGCGAACCGGGAGAAATTCGCCGAATGGCTCGCCGAAGGCGAACGGGTAGAAGGCAAGGCCGAGGTCATCATCGGCAAGCAGCGCCACGGTCCGACGGGCACCGTCGAGTTGCAGTTCGAGGCGTCCGTCACGCGCTTTGCCAATCTCGATACCGCGCACCAGCCGAGTTTTTAGGCCGCTTCCTGCGTATCAGACGCCAGGGCGACAATCGGCGAAGGCTTGAGCACGGCTCCCAAAATGCCCTCCGAGCCGTCTTTACCGCCGCCGCGGGCCCGGTCATAACGCCCGCATGGCCCTCGCAGACCCGCGCCCTACTGTCGAAAATCCGCTCGCCGAGGTCGAGACCGGCGGGACGCTCACGATCGATCTTGCTGCTGTCGAATCGAACTGGCGCGCGCTGACGCACTATACGGTCACGGCCGAGTGTGCCGCCGTGGTCAAGGCCGATGCTTACGGCCTCGGCCTCGAGCCAGTGACCGCCAAGCTCGCGGTAGCCGGTTGCAAGACATTCTTCGTCGCCGATCTTGCCGAAGCTCGCCGCGTGCGGGCCCGCGCGCACGATGCCACGATCTACGTTCTCAATGGTTTTTGGCCGGAAGGCGCACCGGCCTTCATGGAGATCAACGCGCGCCCGGTGATCAACACCATGACCGAGCTCGCCGAGTGGGACACGTTTGTCGCCGCACACAAGTGGCTGGGCGGCGCCGCACTGCACGTCGACACCGGCATGAACCGGCTCGGCATTTCTTCAGGCGAGGCGATGGCGCTTGCGCCGCGGGTTCAGACCGAAAACCACGGCATCACGCTCCTGATGAGCCACCTCGCCTGCGCCGAGGTCGCCGACCATCCGCTCAACGCCAAGCAGATCGCGCTGTTCCGCGAAATCCGTGTGTTGTATCGCGGCGTCCCCGCCTCGCTCGCCAACTCTGCGGGAATTTTTCTTGGCGATTCGGCGCTGTGCGATCTGGCGAGGCCAGGCGCCGCGCTCTACGGCATTAATCCAAGACCCGGGCATCCCAGCCCGGTGCGGGGCGTCGTCGAATTGACCGGACGCATTTTGCAGATTCGCAATGTCGAGCGCGGCGACACGATCGGCTATGGCGCCGCATGGACTGCGAAACGGGCATCGCGGATCGCCGTTGCCGCGGTGGGCTACGCCGATGGACTGCTTCGGTCCGCCGGAGGGACCGACCAGGGGCACGGCGGAGCCGCGATGGTTGGCGGCAAGCGGTGTCCTTTCGCCGGACGGATTTCGATGGACTTGGTTTGCATCGACATCACCGACCTTCCCCCGGACGCCATCCATCGCGGCCATGCCGCGACCTTCATCGGCGAAGGGATCGACGTCGACGACGTTGCCGCGGCGGCCGGAACAATCGGCTATGAGATCCTTACGCACCTCGGTCCGCGTTGCCATCTGATCTATCGCGGCGCATAAGCGGCCGCGCCACCTGAAGGACTCAAAATGGCTGCGCGGACACAAAACTTTGTCTGCCAGAACTGCGGCGCAGCCTACGCCCGCTGGGCGGGCCGTTGCGAAGCGTGCGGCGAATGGAATTCGCTGGCCGAGGAAGGCGCAGCGACCCCGGCGCGCACGTCCCGCAAGGGCCGACTCTTCGTTATCGAGCCGCTCAAGGGCGAAACACTTGAAGCGCCACGCGTGGCGTCCGGCATCACCGAATTCGACCGCGTCACTGGCGGCGGCCTGGTGCGCGGCTCGGTGCTGCTGCTCGGCGGCGATCCCGGCATTGGCAAATCGACGTTGCTGATCGAGGTCGCGGCAGCGTTTGCACGCAGCAAGCATCGCGCCGTCTACATTTCGGGAGAGGAAGCCGTCGCGCAGGTGCGGCTTCGCGCCGAACGGCTCGGTCTCACCGAAGTTGCTGTCGAACTCGCGGCGGAAACGTCCGTCGAGGATATCGTGGCGACGCTTTCGCAGGGGGTAACGCCACGGCTGCTCGTCATCAACTCGATCCAGACGATGTGGACACAGAGCGTCGAAGCGGCGCCCGGAACAGTCACTCAGGTACGCGGGTCCGCCGGAGAACTCATCCGTTTCGCCAAACGTACCGGCGCCGCCGTCATCCTGGTCGGTCATGTCACCAAGGACGGCCAGATCGCCGGTCCCCGCGTAGTCGAGCACATGGTCGATGCAGTGCTGTCGTTTGAGGGTGAAGGCTCGCACCAATTCCGCATCCTGCGGGCCATCAAAAACCGCTTTGGCCCGACCGACGAGATCGGCGTCTTCGAAATGACCGGAGGCGGGCTGCGTGAAGTCCTAAACCCTTCCGAACTGTTCCTGTCCGAGCGCGATCTAGGCAGTCCCGGTACCGCGGTCTTTGCCGGCATCGAGGGGACGCGGCCGCTGCTGGTGGAAATCCAGGCGCTGGTGGCGCCGACCACGCTCGGCACGCCGCGCCGCGCCGTAGTCGGTTGGGATCAGAGTCGGCTTTCGATGGTGCTGGCCGTTCTGGAAGCCCATTGCGGCGTCCGGCTGTCAGGCCACGACGTCTATCTCAACGTCGCCGGCGGTTTGCGCATCCAGGAGCCGGCGGCTGATGTCGCGGCCGCCGCCGCTTTGGTCTCGTCGCTTGCGCACGCGCCGCTCCCCGCCGACGCGGTCTATTTTGGCGAGGTGTCGCTGTCCGGGGCGGTTCGGCCGGTGGCCCAGACCGCATCCCGGCTCAAGGAGGCGCAGAAGCTCGGCTTCAAACGGGCGATCGTGCCCGAGGGCGCACGCGCCGAAGCGCCGGACGGGTTCTCGCTCGCCACGATCAGCGCGCTCGCCAATCTTGTGGCCGAGATCGCGCACGATGGCACACCGGCCCTGCGCCGGGTGGGCCGGCAAGAGGGATAGGTCGGCGGGCAGATCGGGCCGTCATCGGCCGCTTCATGTGTCGAAAGGTGAGCGTCAGAAGGCGGGTGACGGCGACCCCGACGCCCGCTATACACGCGATCGTTCCTGGGTTTTGGCCGCCCCCTGTCTCGGGGCTCGCGACGAAACACGGGAGCCATGGCGCCGGCAGCCGCTTTTCCTTAACGATTGCCGGTGAGACTTGCGGCCGCTCCGGGGCGGTCGTCTGATGCCAAGTGCGGCCGCTCCCGATTCGGGCATGCGCCGCCGACCTTCGGTGGCTGGATTACGGGCGGACGAACGAACCCATGCCGATCACGCTGCTCGATATCGTTCTGATCGTCGTGATGCTGGTCTCGGGCTTGCTCGCCATGGTGCGCGGCTTCATGCGCGAAGTCCTATCCATCACCGCATGGGTGCTGGCCGCAGTTGCGACCCTCTATTCGTATGCCAAGCTGCTTCCCTTCGCCAAACAGTACTTCAACAACGACATCGTCGCGACCGCTGCTGTCGTCGGCGGCGTCTTTCTGTTGACACTGCTTGTGGTCTCGGTGCTGACCATCAGGATTTCCGATATGGTGCTCGATAGCCGAGTCGGCGCCCTTGATCGCACGCTCGGCTTCCTGTTCGGGCTCGCGCGCGGCCTAATCATCATTGTTGTGGCTTTCCAGTTTTTCACGTGGCTTGTTCCCGACCGATCGCAACCGGACTGGGTCAAAACCGCTAAATCGCGGGTTGTTCTCGTAGGGGCCGGCCAATGGCTGATGTCGATGTTGCCGGAGAACGCCGAAAGCACCATCTTAAACAAGCTGAAGTCGCGCCGTCCGGGCGACACCGATACCCCCGATGCCCCACCGGATCAGCGCGGTGACATCGACAAACCCGCCGGCAGCCGGGCCGACGACCGCGCAGATCTGGGTTATGACCGGGCGAGCCGTGCCGGAATGCAGCAGCTGTTCGAAGCCAAGGGCGTGGCGCATTGACCACGCGGGAGGGCCGATATCATGACTGAAACAGCCCTCCCCGATCTCGACGGAGACCGGCTGCGCGAAGAATGCGGCGTCTTCGGCATTTTCGGCCATCCCGACGCCGCGGCCATCACGGCGCTCGGTCTGCATGCGCTGCAGCACCGGGGCCAGGAGGCCGCCGGCATCGTCTCCTTCGATGGCAAGCGCTTCCATTCGGAACGCCGCCTTGGGCTCGTCGGTGACGCCTTTTCTGGCCGCGACGTCATCGATCGGCTGCCCGGCAATTCGGCCGTCGGCCATGTTCGCTACTCGACGACCGGCGAGACCATCCTGCGCAACGTGCAACCGCTCTTCGCCGAGCTGAACGCCGGCGGCTTTGCCGTCGGCCACAACGGCAATCTCACCAACGGCCTGACCTTGCGCCGCCAGCTCGTCAGCGAAGGCGCAATGATGCAGTCGACGACCGACACCGAGGTAATCCTCCACCTCGTGGCGCGCTCCCATCGCAACCGCTTTATCGACCGTTTCATCGAAGGCTTGCGGATGCTCGAAGGCTCGTACGCCTTCGTCGGCCTGACCAACAAGAAGCTGGTCGGCGCGCGCGACCCGCTCGGCATCCGGCCGCTGGTGCTCGGCAAGCTCGACGGCTGTCCCATCCTCGCGTCCGAAACCTGCGCTCTCGACATCATCGGCGCGCAATATGTCCGCGACGTGGAGAACGGCGAAGTTCTGATCTTCGACGAGGATGGCGCGCATTCGCACAAGCCCTTCCCGCCCATGCCGCCGCGGCCCTGTATCTTTGAGTACATCTACTTCGCGCGGCCGGACTCGATCATCGGCGGCCGCAGCGTGTACGACGTCCGCAAAGGCTGCGGTGCGCAGCTCGCGCGCGAAGCGCCAGCGTCTGCCGACGTGGTCATCCCGGTCCCGGATTCCGGGGTCCCGGCCGCCATCGGATACGCGCAGGAGTCCGGCATCCCCTACGAGCTCGGTATTATCCGCAATCACTATGTCGGCCGTACCTTCATCGAACCGACCCAGCACATCCGCCAGCTCGGGGTTCGGCTCAAGCACAGCGCCAATCGCGCCGTGGTGAGCGGCAAGCGTATTGTGCTGATCGACGACTCGATCGTGCGCGGGACGACGTCGGTGAAGATCGTGCAGATGATGCGCGACGCCGGCGCCCGCGAAGTGCACTTCCGCATCGCGTCGCCGCCGATCACCCATCCAGACTATTACGGCATCGATACGCCCGAGCGCGACAAGCTGCTTGCCGCGACCCATGACCTGGAAGGCATGCGGAAATTCATCGGCGCGGATTCGCTCGCGTTCCTCTCGGTTGAAGGAATTTATCTCGCCATGGGCGAGAAGGCGCGCGATCCGCTCCGGCCGCAATTCACCGATCATTGCTTCACCGGCGAGTATCCGACGCCGCTGACCGATCGGACCGGCCAAGATGCGGCCCCGCGGCAGCTTTCATTGCTCGCCGAGGCGAGCTGAGGAATGCCTCAACCGCTTGCTGACCGGATTGCGCTCGTCACCGGCGCGACGCGGGGCATTGGCCGCGCCGCTGCGCTCGCGCTGGCACAGCGCGGCGCCCACATCGTTGCTGTCGGGCGGACGGTCGGCGCTCTTGAGGAACTCGACGATGCCGTTCAGGCGGCTGGCAGTTCGGCGACGCTGGTTCCGGTCGACATGCGCGACTACGACGGTATCTACCGGCTGGCCGCAGCACTCCATGAGCGCTATCAGCGCCTCGATGTTTTGCTCGGCAACGCCGCCGTGGTCGGCCAACGGTCGCCGCTCGGTCATGTCGAGCCCGGGTCGTGGGACGAAACCATAGCGGTCAACCTCACCGCGAATTGGCATCTGATCCGCGCCATGGACCCGCTGCTCAGGGCGGCCCCGGCTGGACGCGCCGTCTTTATGACATCCGGCGCCGCGACCAATACCCGGGCCTATGCGGGTCCTTACTCGGTCTCCAAAGCGGCGCTGAACGCGCTGGCGCGCACCTTCGCAGCCGAAACGACCTCGACGGCAGTGCGCGTCAATCTCTTCAATCCCGGGCCGACGCGAACGCGCATGCGTGCTGCAGTGATGCCGGGCGAAGATCCGATGACACTGCCGACACCGGAAGAGGCCGCGGAGAAAATCATCGAGCTGTGCCTGCCGAGCTTTACCGAAACCGGCAAGCTTTACGATGTTCGGGCCGGCAAGCTGTTGGAGTTCATGCCGCCGGCTTGATGATGTCGCCGGACGCGACAAGGTATCACGCGCGCCGCGGCGGTGTTACTTCAGGGTGGTTCGCCACGCCACGGCAACAGCCGCAACAAGCAGCACCGCAGACAGAAAAAAGGCGGCGCCCGGCACGTTCCAATCTCGTGCCGCGCCGATCCCAAACGCAAACGTCTGGGTGAAAACGCCCGGCCCGATCAGATTGGCAACGCCCATGATGCTGGCGTTGGCGCCTTGCAGTTGGCCCTGCTCGGCCGCGCCGACGAGCCGGCTCATCAATGCCAGCGACGCCGGGCTCGCCAGTCCCCACATCGCCAAAAGCGGAATGCCGATCCAGAAGATCGCGCCCGTCTGCGCGAGCGCGAAGACCGTAAATCCCGCAATCCCGAACGCAAGACCCAGCAAAAGCGCGCCGCGTTCGCCGATCCATCGCGTCAGCGCCCCGACGACAGCGCCCTGCACGACGATCGAGGCGGCGCCGACGCCCGCGAGCGTCAGGCCGACGTCGCGTTCGTTCCAGCCGTAACGATAGGACATGTAGAGCACGCTGACGCTCGGCAGAACCGCGTGGGCGAGATTGTCGATGAAATTGACACCGGCCAGTCCGAACAACTCGGCATGCGAGCGCAACAACACAAGCGAGCCCAGCGGGTTGGCGCGCCGCCAGGCAAACGGCGTGCGATTGGAACCCGGCAGCGATTCCGGAAGCACGAAAAACCCGTACGCTGCGTTGGCAAGGCTCAAACCCGTTGCGATCCAGAATGGCAGGCGCGGTGAAACAACGCCCGCAAGTCCGCCGAGCGCCGGACCCAGCACAAATCCCGCGCCGAACGCCGCGCCAAGAAGACCGAAGCGAGCGGCGCGCTTATCTGGCGGCGTCACGTCGGCAACATACGCATAGGCCGTGGAGATGCTGGCCGAGGTGATCCCAGAAATGACACGCCCAACAAACAGCCAGCCGATCGTCGGCGCGAGCGCCATCAAGACGTAATCAAGCCCTATGCCGAGATTGGAAATCAGGATCACGGTACGCCGCCCAAACCTGTCGGACAGCGCGCCTTGCATCGGCGAGAACAGAAACTGCATCAGCGCCCACGCCGTGCCGAACACGCCAAACACCCGCGCGGCTGATTCGGTGTCGCCGCCCATGAAGTCGGTCACGAGCTTCGGCAGCACCGGTATGACGACGCCAAGCGACAGCATGTCCAACAGGACCGTCGCAAAGATGAAGGCGAAGGCAGCCTGACGCCGCCTCGCAGGGGGTTCGGCGCTCGCCGCTTCGATCGTACTGTTCATCGCTTGCGTTTTCGGCCGGCGTAGGGATTGGGCTTGGCGCGAATCGTCAGCCTGATCGGCGTGCCAGGTAGCGCAAAAGTCTCGCGCAGTCCGTTGACGAGATAACGACGATACGTCTCGGGCAGCGCATAGGCGCGTGACGAGAACAGCACGAAGGTCGGCGGACGCGCCTTCGGCTGGGTGATGTAGTCGAGCCGGCTGCGGCGCCCCTTCGCGGCGGGCGGTGGATGCTCGGCGACGGCGTCGGCCAGGAAGCGGTTGAGCGCCGCCGTCGGTACCCGGCGATTCCAGACCGCGTGACTTTCAGTGACGGCCGCCATCAGCCGATCGAGGCCTTCTCCCGTGCGCGCCGACAGTGCGACGATCGCGACGCCCTTGATCTGCGGCAACAGGCGATCGACTTCGGCACGCACGCGCGACAGCGCTCCAGGAACGGGTTCGATCACATCCCACTTGTTAAGCCCGATGACGACGGCACGCCCTTCCCGCTCGACGAGATCAGCGATGCGGATATCCTGCTCTTCGAAGGGGGTCTGCGCGTCGATGAGTACGATTACGACTTCGGCGAAACGGATTGCGTTGATCGCGTCCGCGACTGAAAGCTTTTCCAGCTTCTCCTCGATCCGCGAGCGGCGGCGCAGGCCGGCCGTGTCATGGATGCGCATGCGCCGGCCGCGCCACTCGAGATCGACCGCGATCGAGTCGCGCGTGATGCCGGCTTCCGGTCCGGTCAAGAGCCTTTCTTCACCAAGGAGCCGATTGATGAGCGTCGACTTGCCGGTATTGGGACGCCCGACGATCGCCACACGGATCGGCCGTTCCTCCGCAGTGGCCGCGAACTCGTCAGCGCTCTCCGACGGCGCCGTTGCCTCCGGCAGAGTCGCTCGCAAGGCGTCATAGAGGCCCGTAAGCCCCTCGCCGTGCTCGGCGCTGATCATGGTTGGCTCGCCGAGGCCCAACGCGAATGCTTCGAGAGCACCTGCTTCACCGGCACGCCCCTCGCTCTTGTTGGCGACGAGGATGGTGGGTTTACCGGACTTGCGCACAAGATCGGCGAATGCGCGGTCGGCTGGCGTCGCGCCGGCGCGTGCGTCGACGAGAAAAAGTATGGCGTCCGACTGCGCGATAGCCGCCGCCGTCTGCGCCTGCATTCGCGCCGAAAGGCTTTCGCGGGCGGCGTCTTCGAGACCCGCCGTATCGATGACCCGAAACGATAAATCGCCGAGCTTGCCCTCGCCTTCCCGCCGATCCCGCGTCACGCCCGGCCGATCGTCGACAAGAGCAAGCCGCCGACCGACCAGACGGTTGAAGAGTGTCGACTTGCCGACATTAGGACGGCCAACAATGGCGATTGTGAAGGACATGCCGAAGGGCTTCGCAGTGACGTCGCTTTGATTCGCGCGGGGAGGAGTAGCACGGCGCGGCAGCCATTGCGCTCCCGTGCGAGCGACAGCGGTCTTAAACGTCACGTCTGCAGGTCGTCAGTAGGAACGTTCAACGCCAGCGAACACCGCCGCTCAATGGGCCGGCGGAGGCGGATCCGGAAAAACCGATTGTCCGGCCGGCGCCGCCTGTGAGGTTGACGGCGGCGCGGGCCACACCGACTGCGACCCGCCGTTTTGCGAGCCGCCACTGCCTTGCGGCGCGGCTGCGGAACTCGGCCCGACGCTGATCTGCGTCCGCGCCGGCGGGGGTCTCTGATTCCAGGCCGGGTCGTTGTTCGGCTGTCCTGGCGCGCGAGCCACTTTGGGCTTGGGCGTCGGTTTCGGTTTAGGCGGTGGCTTGGCCGCATTGTCTGCCGCGGCTCCGGTCTCCGCGGCGGCGTCGACGTTCTCGGTTTCCGGCGGCGCCTGATAGCCCTTCACCAGGTCCGCCGGCACGCCGGTTGTCGTACCGGGCACCCCGTTCGGGAACACCGGCTCGCGCTGGCCCTGCAGCTTCTTCTTGGTGTCGAACATATCCGCGGAGAACACTTCGGTCGGGTCGAATTGACCGCCCTTGGTGCACGCCGCGAGCACAAGCAGCAGCGTAACTGCCGAACCCACACGGACGAGCGCGGGGATGCTCGGCTTCCGCATCACGCCCCACCCTTGCCATTCGCGGCGATCAGTTCGCTCAGAATCTCGGCGCGGCTGCGTGCTCCCGCCGGCGTCTGCGGATCGGTCATGATCATGTCCGCCCACTTGCGTGCGGCCGTCGCGTCACCTGCATTCCAGGCCGAAAGCGCCAGGAGTTCGCGCGCACTGTGGCGGAACGGACGATCCTGACCCGTCAGTGGTTCGAGCCGGCTTTGCATTTCGGAATAAGGCGCGGTGTCGATGAGCAGGAAGCCTGCGCGGACGGCAGCCAAATCCTGAATGGCCTGACCAGCACTCTTGTCGGCCGCGATGTCGTCATAGGCCTTGACCGCAGCCTTGCTGTCTGTGCGCGCCAATTCGGCGGCTTCGCGCAAGCGCGCCAGAACGCGGTACCCGGCCGTGCCGTCGGCGGCAAGCTTGGCAAAAGCAGCTTCAGCTTCCTGGTGCTTGCCAGCCACGGCGAGCGTCACCGCGGCCTCAAACGCAGCACCGGATTCGCCGGCCTTTTTGGTTTGCCAATAATCGTAGGCACGCCAGGCGCCCACGCCCGCGACGACGAGAACACACAGCACGACGACAAAGCCGCCGTAACGCTGCCACAGCTTGTTCAGCCGTTCGCGGCGGACTTCTTCATCGACTTCTTGGAATATGTCGGCCACGCAGCCGTCCCCAGCACTAGCCCATGACGAGCCCTGATCGAGCGGCAATGACGCTTCGCGCCGCTTCGCGCCGCCTCGCGCCGCTCGGGAACAGTCCGCCCCCAGACCTACTCCCGCAGGAGCGCGCACCCGAACGGCCATTGGGCAAAATTAATGGATTCCGGGCCGCGGAAGCCCGAAATACCGTCCGAAGGGGTAGTGTAATGATGTGGCGCAAGCAAGGCAAAGGCCAAATGCCGCAAGGCTTTAGGGGCTTATTACCGCCCGCACTACTGCGCGAAGCCTATTTCTTCCGCATCGGGTAGACGTGGTCCGGGCCCGGAAATCTCCGCACGCGGACCTGCTCAGCATAATCTTTGACGGCCTGTTCGATCGACGGTCCGAGGTCGCCGAAGCGCTTGACGAACTTCGGCACCCGCGGCGACAGCCCGAGCATGTCTTCGAGAACAAGAATTTGGCCGTCGCAGGCGACACTCGCGCCGATCCCGATGGTCGGGATGGCGACCTGTTGGCTAATGCGGCGGCCGAGCGGTTCGGCAATCGCTTCCAGCACAACCGCGAACGCGCCCGAGTTTGCTACGGCGCGCGCGTCGGCTTCGATCGGCGCCCAGTCACTCTCGTCGCGGCCCTGCGCTCGGAACGATCCGATGGTGTTGATCGCCTGCGGCGTCAGACCGACATGGCCCATCACTGGGACACCGCGCTCGACCAAAAACGCGATGGTTTCGGCCATGCGCCGGCCGCCTTCGAGCTTGATGGCACCGCAACCGGTTTCCTTCATGACTCGCGCCGCTGACGCGAACGCCTGCTCTTTCGATGCCTCATAGGAACCGAACGGCAGATCGACCACGACCAGCGCGCGCTTCGAGCCGCGCATCACGGCGAGACCTTGCAGGATCATCATGTCGAGCGTGACCGGCACGGTGGTCTCGAGGCCGTGCATCACCATGCCAAGCGAATCGCCGACCAGAATGACGTCGCAATAGCCGTCAAGAATACGCGC
Source organism: uncultured Alphaproteobacteria bacterium (assembly GCA_963732015.1). Classification (GTDB taxonomy): domain Bacteria; phylum Pseudomonadota; class Alphaproteobacteria; order Rhizobiales; family Xanthobacteraceae; genus BOG-931. The sequence continues at coordinate 297,876 of CAVSXY010000001.1, forward strand.
GGTGTGGGCGTGATACGACGTCAGACATACGATCGGGTCGGCGCCCTTGCGGGCGCGAATGTCGGGCGCGGTCAGGCGCCGGATTTCGTTCTGCACTGACATGGCTAATACCCCAGCGCCGGCGTGCCGAACGCCGGCAGACCGATCGCGATCGGATGAAACACGAACCCGAGCGCAAGGTAAATCATGGTGCCGACGACAACGGAGATAATGTCGTTCTTCGTTCCGCCCAGCGGAATCGGCGGCGCGCCGGCATCGCTTCGACGCTTCAGGGTGATGCGATCGTAAACCGCCCAGGCCAACACCGAACCAAACAAGACCATCCCGCCGAGATCGCCATTCGCGCAAAGATGCGCGACCGCCCAGGTTTTCACCGCGACCAGCATGGGATGCTTCACCACGCGCTTGATGTTACCGGGAATATAAGCGGCGGCGAGCAGAATACAGGCCGGCCACATCAAGGTGACGACGATGTGCCGCGTCCAGGCTGGCGGAAACCAGATCGGGATCGGATCGTCCGCGCGATACCGCGCGAAGCCATATCCGATCAGCACAACACCGATGATCGAGACCAGTGAAAACAGCCCCCGATAGGGCCATTCACCGATCTTGCCGATAAGCACGGCACGCTCATCGCGCCTCGTTACAAAAACATGAGCGCCGAGAAACACTACAAGGCCGAGGATTTCGAGGGCGAGACCCATATGAAAATACGCAACGTTGAAATCAGATGCAGCCGGTCCCAGATCGCGCGATCTACGCCTCCGGAGCCGTGGATCATGACGAGCGTGCTAGGCTTGTCAATCATGCGACGAAAGTCCCCCTTTTTCGCCGTTCTGCATTGGCGCGACAGGTATTGTACAAACACGCGGGGGACTGGAGGGAGGAGCCAATGAAGCGCTGCATTGTTGCGATATTCGCGGTTCTGTTCGGCACGCTCGCGGTCGTCGCGCAGGATTGGCCGACAAAGCCTACCAAAATCATCGTGCCGTTCGCCGCCGGCGCGACGCCAGACCTTGTGGCGCGGTTGATTGCCGACGATCTTCAGAACAAGACCGGGCAGACCTTCGTCGTAGAGAACAAGCCGGGCGCGAGCGGCAATACCGGGACCGACGCCGTGGCCAAGGCGGCCCCAGATGGCACGACCATCGGCGTCAGCATTGGCGGACCGCTTGCCATCAACACATTGCTGTTTGCGGATCTTCCTTACGACCCGATCAAGGACCTTACATTCATCACCATGCTGGCTACGCAGCCGAGCGCGCTCGCCGTGAATACCAAGCTTGGCGTCAGCACCGTGGCCGGGCTGATCGAACTCATCAAACGCAATCCAGGAAAATACAACTTCGGTTCGATCGGGACCGGATCGTTGTCGCATCTCGCCATGGAGGCGATCGCGCTCAAGAGCGGCACGCGGCTCGTGCACGTGCCCTATCCCTCATCCCCGCAAGCGATGACGGCCTTGATGCGCAACGACGTTCAGATGGTGTGCCTACCGGCAATTTCCGTTGTGCCGCAACTCAGCGCCGGCTCAGTAAAGCTCCTCGCCATCTCCACCGCCGAGCGCTCCGCGCTCCTTCCCGGCGTTCCGACGCTGAAGGAAAACGGCATCGACGTCGAAGCCGACGCGTGGATGGGTCTTGTGGCGCCCGCAGGTCTTCCCGATGCGATGGTCGCGCGGATCGGTCAGTTCGTGACGGACGCCATCACATCGCGCGCGATTCGCGAAAAGCTTACGGCACAACTGATGGAGCCGATTCCAGACACGCCAGCCGAGTTCCGCGCCAGGATCAATGCCGACATCGCCCGCTGGAAGCCCGTGATCGAGGCCACCAACATCAAGATCAACTAGGCCGCAGGCAAGACGCAACTGGCGATAATGGATGAGGACCTACAGGCCCAGCACCCATTCGCTCTCTGTTGCTCGTGCGCTCACTCAGACGAAGCGGGAGCGAAAACTTCTCAAGGTCCGCCAAAGCGGTAATTGATACCGGCCTTGACCTCTTGAACGTTGAGCGTCGCATTGGACGTCACGGGACCGAGCAGCGGCGTGTTGAAATTGAGCGCCTGCGAGTTGAAGCCGAGATAGTCGTATTCGACTTTCGCCGACCAATTGGGGGCGAGCCCGTACTCGAGCCCGGCGCCGGCGGTCCAACCCGTCCGTGTCAGATTGGTGCTCGATGTGACGCCGGCGATATCGGTCAAGCTGCTCTGATCGTAGGCGATCGCGAGACCGCCCTTGCCGTAGACAAGCAACCGGTCGAAGGCCACGCCGGCGCGGCCGGTGATGGTCGACGTCCAGTTCACGTTGGTGTTGATCGAATCGCCGATCAAGTCGGTGCCACTGCCCTTCATGCCGGTCCAGTTGAAGTCGCCCTCAACGCCGAGCACCAGCCAATTGAACTGGGCGTTTGCGCCGGCCTGAACACCGCCGAGGAAGCCGGAATTGTTGAAGGTATTGTTTCCGCCGAAGAAGGGATCGGTCCACGACGAGTTTTCCCAACCGCCGCCAACATGACCGCCGATATAAAACCCGGTCCAATTGTACACCGCAGGTGCATAGGCGATCGGCGGGGCCGGCGCGACGCTCGGAGCCGGCGGCAGATCGGCCGCTCGCACCGAGCAAACGGAGATGACTGTGCCGGCGGCGAGCACAAGGCCGCCAGCGAGCGCACGCGATATCATTATCAACTCCCGATTCCGCCGTGCCCCTTCCTTGACCAAGCCTGATGTCTTCGGACAAAGCGTGGTCGATTGGTGGCGAGAACGTGGCTCGCGATTTGTTCTTAATGAATTGGAAACTTGGAGGCTCCCGCCGCGATTCGTTTTTCTGTTTCGCAACGATTTAGTTGGGGCAAACAGCGCGAGTTCCAAACAGAACTGCAATCACGCGGGCAGAATTTGTGCGTGGCGACAATTTCGTCATTCTCGAACGTCGCATGAGCGACCACAGAGGATCGCGCGATCAAAGTTTCAATGCTACGTAAAACGTGCGTAAACGTCAGCCCCGAGCGAACGCGTCGCCGTAAAGCTCCGGCTTGAAACCGACCAGCAGTTTGCCGCCGCCGAGATCGAGAATCGGACGCTTGATCATGGAGGGCTGCGCAAGCATCAGCGCCGCAGCTTTTTTGACGTCGAGGCTGGTCTTATCCTTGTCCGGCAGTTTGCGGAATGTGGTGCCGGCGCGATTGAGCAGCGCTTCCCAGCCGACTTTCTTGCACCACTGCTCCAAACGATCGCGCTCGATGCCTGCGGTCTTGTAGTCGTGAAACGAATAAGCGACGCTGTGCTTGTCGAGCCATCCCCGCGCTTTCTTCATGGTGTCGCAATTCTTGATGCCGTAGATAGTGACCGCCATCGTCCACCGCCCAGTGAGGTGCCGCCACGTTATATGCAACGGCACTCACGACAGATAGAGCGGCCGGCCACAAAGACGCGATGTCTCGCAGCCAGATTTGTGCCCTCAGTTGCCGACAACGACGGGCGTGATGTCCTGAAACCAGCTGCGGGCTTGAACAAACCCCGACAGCTTCGGCGACAGCGCACGCGGATTGAGGTCGCTGACGATGAACACCCGTGCCGCATCGGCGCTTGTAATCTCGTGGATTTGCATGATCAGCTTGTCGCGTTCCGCTCGGTCGAATGTGTTGAACGCGCGCTCCGCAAGCTCGTCCACTTTCGGATTGGCGTAACCACCCCAATTTGCGCCGTTGGGGGCTTTGTAGGTGCTGATGACCGTCTTCAGGAAATTGAGTTCGTCGGTCGCGCCGCTGCTGAAATTGACTCCGTCGTATTGCGGATATTTCACCGCGCCCTGGATGTAGATCGTCAGGATCGTGTTCCAGTCGAGCGTGTCGAATGTCGACCTTGAAGCCGACCTTTTCGAGCTGCTCCTTCACCAGTTCGTTCATCGGCAGCGGCTGCATCTGTCCCGAGCCCGAGGTCGAGATCGCGATGTTGATCGCGCACGGGTAGCAGTTCGCTTCCTTCAGGAGTTCGGTCGCCTTCGCCGGATCGAACTTGTATTCGACCGGATGGCCGTAAAGCCTCTGGCTCGGCACGATAGACGCCGATAGCTCGGCACCGCGACACCGTTGAGCATCTCCACCATCTCATCGCGGTTGACCGCATAATTTGCGGCCCGACGCACCCGGAAATCCTTGAACGGCCCGCGCTGGTAATTCAGGAGATATGGCCAGGTGTGCGGATAGACATTCGTGACGATTGTCATGCCCGCGGATTTGAGACGGTCGATCGCATCGGGCGGCGGTGCCTCGACCCAGTCGACCTGTCCCGACAGCAGCGCGGCGACGCGCGTCGAGGCCTCGGGCATCGGCAAGCAGCACGACGCGGTCCTGCTTCGGTATGCGGTTCTTGTCCCAGTAGTCGGCGTTCTTCACCAGCTCGAGCCGCTCGTGCGGCACCACTTTGTCGAATTTGTAGGGGCCGGTTCCGGCCGGCGCCTTGCGCATAGGCTTGATAGTTGTTGCCCGCCTTCTCCATGGCGCAGGGCGACATCATCAAAACGAACGGCAGGTTATAGGGAAACAGCGAGAGCGGCGATGTTGGTGTGGATCGCGATCGTGTAGTCGTCGATCTTCTCGACATGATCGATGTCGTTGCGTGCGCGAGCGCGCGCGGGCGTAATTGAGCGGGTTGAACGCAGGACTTGTCTTCAGCGTGAGCCGCTCGAAATTCCAAACTGCCGCATCCGCGTTCCACGCGCAGCCGTCATGGAACTTGACGCCGTGCCGCAGCTCAAAAATCCATTTCTTCGGATTAGCCGGATCAGGGGTACCATTTGGTCGCGAGCGCCGGCCGGATGTCGGCTTCGCGGTCGCTGTGCGACAAATCCCAGTTCACGAGCCCGTCATAGAGATTGAACCCGACGAAGCGGATAACCTTCGAAGCCTTGATCGGGCTGTCCGGTCCAGTCGGGTATGTCGCCGGCCGTCATCGCAATCCGCAAAACAGATTCTGCGGCTGCCGCGTACGGTCGAAGCACCAGAGCACCCAACGCAACCAACAAACCGATAGCCGCTATTGCTGCAGGCCTCGCGCAAATGTGGCATGACGGACACCTCTTCGCAGCCGAATGGCTGTGAGCCCATGCTGATGTTGCAAGGAGCTATGCCTGACGCGCGCGGGCGCGAACATTGTCACACCGCCGTGATTCGTCGGCCGCGATTCGTCGATGCGCTTGAGCGCGCCGGTTTCATTTTGTGCAGCGCAACAAGCCGCGCATACTGGCAGCGAACTGCATCGTCAGTGGGCGCAATCCGCCTGGAAGAGCGGCGGATTGCATGGCGGGCTAGCCGCGCTCGGGCGTCTGGCATCGTAATTGCATGGATCAGGGCAAGAGCCGAACCGAACGGTCGTGCAACCTTGATGTGGCTCTACGCGGCACGACGGATCATGCTCGCCATCCCGATCGCCCTCGGGGTGACCATCATGTGCTTCGGCCTGGTTTATCTTGCGCCGGGCGATCCCGTTCAAAACCTGCTGCCGCCCGACGCGACGCAAGCCGACGTCGACCTATCTGCGGCAGGTCTACGGTTTCGATCAAGCCGGTCGCCGATACAATATCTGAAATGGCTGCTGCGCGCGGGCGTCCGGCGATTTCGGCATTTCGATACAGACCAACCGGCCGGTGCTCGGCGAGGTGTTGCATGCGCTTGTCGCAACACGCTGATCGTGTCGTTCGGCGCGGTGACTGGTCGCCTTTCCGCTCGCGCTGCTGCTTGGCACGCTTGCCGCTTACTACGTCGGCCGACCGCCTGATCGCATCGCAACCGGCATCTCGGTGGTCGGCGTCAGCGTGCCGAATTACTGGCTCGGCATCGTCCTGATCATCATCTTTGCGGTCGAGCTTCGCGTTCTGCCGGCAACCGGCATGGGCCCGTACGGGTTCGACCGGCTTCGATCCGTTGCAATGGGCCAGCTCAAATACGCGATCCTGCCGGTTCTCGACGACGGCTTTAGTGCCGCTCGGCATCATCATGCGCAGCACGCGCGCCGCCGTGGCCGACGTCCTGTCGCAGGATTTCATCCTGACACTGCGGGCCAAGGGCCTGCGCGGATGGCGGTGTGCTCCGCCATGCGCTGCGCAACGCGTTGCCGCAGGTGCTCGCCGTGATGGGGCTGCAGTTCGGTTATCTGGTCGGCGGCTCGATCCTGATCGAGACGATCTTCACCTGGCCCGGCACCGGCTTTCTGCTGAGCAAGGCGATCCTAACGCGCGACATTCCGATGCTGCAGGGCGCGATGCTCGTCCTCGCGCTTGTGGTTCGTCGTCATCAATCTCGTGGTCGATCTGTTGCAGACAGCGATCGATCCGCGGATCAAGCGGAGCTGAGGCGGCAGATGAGCGATGACCACGCTGCGTTTGCCGCTGCTGACCGGAGCAAAACGAAGTGCCGTGGTCCGGCAGGCGCCGCGCGGCTATTGGCGCACCGTCGGCCGGCGGCTGCGCTATGACTACGTGACGCTGTTCTTCGCGCTGGTCATCGTGCACGATCGCGCTGGCCGCGATCTTCGCGCCGCTGGTCGCGCCGCTTCGATCCGAACAAGACCAGCATGGTCTATCGGCTTGAAGCCGATCGGCTACAAGCAATTCATGCCTCGGCACCGACGAGCTCGGCCGCGACATGCTCTCGCGCCTGATCTATGGCGGGCGCATCTCGCTGATGATGGGTCTGGTTCCGGTCGGGCTCGCGACCTGCATCGGCGGCTTCCTCGGCGTGCTCGCCGGCTTCACCGGCGGCTGGATCAACATGCTGATCATGCGCATCGATCGACGTGTTCTATGCGTTTCCCGTCGGTGCTGCTCGCGGTCGCGATCTCGGGCACGATGGGCGGCGGCGTCGCCAACGGCCTCATCGCTCTGACGCTGGTGTTCATTCCGCCGCTCTGCCGCGTCTCCGAAGCGGCAACAACGCAGATTCGCAGCCGCGATTTCGTCGAAGCGGCGCGGGCGAGCGGCGCCTCGAACCTCTCGATCATATTCTACCACGTGCTGCGCAACGTGCTGGCGCCCGGTGCTGATCTACGCGTCGAGCCTGATCTCGGTCGTCGATCCTGCTCGCCGCCGGGCTGTCGTTTCTCGGCTGGGGCGTCGAGCCGCCGACGCCGATTGGGGCTTGATGCTCTCGACGCTGCGGCAGTCGATTTACGTCCAGCCGCTGATCTGCGCGTTGCCGGGCGCGGCGATCTTCATCGCTCGCTGTCGTTCAATCTGGTCAGCGACGGGCTGCGGCAGGCCATGGACATCAGGGCATGAGCCGGAATGGCGCCGCAGATTCACGCCGGCGCCCTGATGTGCCGCTGACGGCAGCGGACGATCCGCGCGACCGCGGCGGCAGGGCGCAGCCGATCCTCATCGTCGAGAAGCTGAGAAGTATTTCCAATTCACGGTGGCGTGCTCAACCGCAAGATCGGCGCGGTCAAGGCTGTCGACGACGTTTCATTCAGCGTGCTCAAGGGCGAGACGCTGGGCGTCGTCGGCGAATCCGGTTGCGGCAAGTCGACGCTCGCGCGCGTGCTCCTGGTGTGCTTGATTCCGCACGATGAGCGGCCGGGTCATTTTCGACGGCGATCTGGTCGGCGGGCCGGCAGGGCATGTCGCTGCGCGAGCTGCGCCGTAACATGCAGATCGTGTTTCAGGACAGCGATGCCTCGCTCAATCCGCGCCTGCCGGTCGCGGAACTCGATCGCCTATGGCCCGCGCGTCCACGGCACGCGCGCGCGCCGAAGCCAAGACGCTCGCCTATGATCTGCTGCAACGGGTCGGGCTCGATCCCGACCTCTTTGCCTCGCGCTATCCGCATGAGCTGTCGGGCGGGCAAAAGCAGCGCGTCAACATCGCCCGCGCGCTTGCGCTCAACCCGCGCCTCTCATCCTCGACGAGGCGGTGTCGGCGCTCGACAAATCGATCGAGGCGCAGGTGCTCAATCTTCTGCGCCAACTCAAGGACGACGCTTCAACCTGACCTATGTCTTCATCTCGCACGATCTCAATGTGGTCCACTACATCTCCGACCGTGTGCTGGTCATGTATCTCGGCCAGGTGGTCGAGATCGGACCGATCGACGCGATTTATCGCGATCCGAAGCATCCCTACACGCAGGCGCTGCTTGAATCGCGGCTCGCAGCTCGATCCGCGCGAACGCGATCGAAACGGCCCCGCTTGCCGGCGATCCGCCGAATCCGATCGATCCGCCGATCCGGCTGCCGTTTCCGCACGCGCTGCCCCTTCGCCGAGGACATCTGCGCGGCCAAATCCCCGCCGCTCGCCCGATCAGAAAGTCGCCGCGGCGCATCTTGCCGCTTGCCACATGGTGCATCCAAGGTCTGGCCACAGCCGCGCGCCGGTTGCACCGATGTCGCTGGAGCGCACAGCCGATGCAGTGGTGGGCTAGCAAATGCATGAACCCAACTCCACAGCGCGGCACTCCGCTTGTCGAGGTCGACGATCTTCACGTCAGGTTCGCCGACCGCGACGAGACGGTGCGGGCGGTGAACGGCGTCTCGTTTGCTCTCATGCCCGGCGAAGTGCTGTGCATCATCGGCGAATCCGGCTCCGGCAAATCGGTGACGATGCGCGCGCTGATGCGTCTCATCTCCGCAAGCGCGCGCGTGATCGAACGGCCGCATCAGCGTCGGCGAGCACGACATGCTGGCGCTCGACGAGCGCGAGCTGGCGAACGTGCGCGGCTCGACCGATCGCCATGATCTTCCAGGAGCCGATGACCGCGCTCGACCCGGTCTATACGATCGGCCAGCAGATCGCCGAGACGGTGATGCGGCACGAGGGCATGCTCGCGGCAAGCGCGCGACGACCGCGCGCTCGAGATTGCTGCAGCTCGTCAAAGTGCCGTCGCCGGAGCGGCGCCTCAATTCCTATCCGCACGAGCTGTCGGGCGGCTTGCGTCAGCGCGCGATGATCGCGCATCGCGCTGTCGTGCCGGCCCCGCGCTGCTGCTGGCCGACGAGCCGACGACGGCGCTCGACGCGACGGTGCAGATTCAGGTGCTTGATTGCTGTTGCGCAAGCTGCAGCAGGAATTCGGCATGGGGCTGATTTTCGTGACGCACGATCTCGGCGTCGCGGCGCAGATCGCCGACCAGGTCGCCGTGATGTATGCGGGACGCATCGTCGAGTAGGGCAGCGCGCGCGACGTGCTGCTGAATCCGCGCCATCCCTACACGATGGGCATGCTGGCCTCGACCGTGCACGGCCGCGATGCGCGGCACGGGACATCGAGGCGATCCCCGGCAGCCCGCCCGATCTGCGCGCTCTGCCCGCAGGGCTGCAGCTTTGCGCCGCGCTGCAAATTCGCGCTCGCGCGCCTGCCGCGCGGCCGGTCCCGCGCCTCGCCCGGTCGCGCCCGGACCATATCGCCTGCTGCACGCTGGTCGACGACTGTCGCAGAGCCTCGCTCGGCCGCACAGCCGCCGCATTCCTTGTTATAGGCGCCAAAAGGCGCACGTCAGCAAAGGAGAGATGCCCATGGACATCGAAATCGAAAATACGCGATCGCGCATCTCTCCGGCCCCAATGCGACGATCCAGAACACGCCGCCGCTCGTCACCTCGAACAAGGCGCGCCAGAAATACGGTCTGCCGCCGCATGAAAGCCGCAGGATGGCAGCGTCGCTGAAATACGACGCGCTGCGCGCGCAGCGGCTCGCCGCGCCGGCCAAAGTCTATGTCGAGCAATTCTCGGCGCATCCGCTCGAGCGCGACGCCGCCGAGCTTTATGGCCCGCCCGACGGCTATCATCGATGTCGACGGCGTCTTCCACAAGGAGCGGCGCGGCGCCAGCGACAAGCCGGTCTACGAGGTCGAGCTGCGGCCCGAGGACGGGCTCTATCCGCTGCCCTACATGGCGCGTCAGGCGGACGGCGAGGCCTGGGAGGAGGAATGCGCCGCGCCGATCGCGCCGCGCCGACACAGGCGCGCCAGGGTTTCTTTCCCGACGGATCGCGCAGCTTCGAGGAGATCGACCGCCTGGCGATCGGCGCCGACGGCAGCGCCAGCATCGATTTCGTCGCTGGCCGACGGTCGATTTCTATCGGCTGCTGCCGCCGAGCGGCTACACCAAGGGCCTTGCCGGCGGCGCTGCGCACCGATGTCGGCGAGGGCGACATCGCGCCCGAGACGCGCGGCAAGGATTTCTTTCCCTACAAGCCGCGCCATCTCGGCGTCCGCGCCGCCGCGCCCCGCGCTGGCGCGCGTCACCAACATCGCGCAGCACGTCATGTCGAGCGGCAAATATGACGGCGCGATCTTCACCCAAGGCAGCCCGGCGGTCGAAGAGACCGCCTATTGGTTCAACCTGCTGATCGACACGACCCTGCCGATCTGCGGCAACGCCGCGCAGCGCCCGCAGGGCCAGATCAGCAACGACGGGCCGCAGAACATCGTCAATTCGCTGATCTTCATCGGCTCCGGCATCTGGGCCGACGAGCAGGGCCGCAACCGTACCGGCGTCGTCGTCATCCAGGAGCAGCACGCTTTTGCCGCGCGCGAGGTGGCGAAGGTCGATGCGCGGCCCGGCGGCTACGTCGCGACCGGCGGCCATGGCGGCATCCTCGGCGGCGTCAATCACGTGCGGCACGCCGGTGCTGCTGTACGTGCCCGGCGTACAAGCACACCTATCTGTCGGAGGTGAACACCAGCCGCCTGCCCGACAAGGTGCGCGGCCGTGCGCAACGGCAAGCGCGGGCTCGAGACCGTTCGAGATCGCGATCAAGGGACCAGACGGCGAGATCCTGCCGAACGCCATTCCGTCGGTGTCGATCGTCAAGGACGGCGGCTATTGCGGCGAAGAATTCGGCGACGATCCGGCGCTCGAGCGCCGACCTCGCGTTTCTGCTCGAGCACAAGCTCGGCCTCGGCCGCCTTGCCGGCTTCGTCACCGAAGGGCAGGTGCCTTACGGCTCGATGACCTCGCAGGCGCGGCAGAAGGCGATCTGGAGAAGGCGGTGTTGAGCGGCCTGCCGGTGGTGCGGGTCGGCCGCGGCGCGCCCGAAGGCTTCGCCGATCCGACCGCGCTCTTCATCGCCGGCTCGAATCTGACGGCGACCAAGGCGCGGCTGCTGCTGATGGCGTGCCTGATGAAATTCGGCAGCCTGCCCGCGGCGCGAAACCCCGCTGCGCCGACCGCTGCCGAACGCGCGGCGATCGAAAAAGCGATTGAGGCGTATCAGCAGATTTTCGATACGCATTGATTGGCCGACCAACTCAAAAGGTATGTATTGGCGACTCAACTTCGTTGTATCAATCACTCTGCGACTATACCCGCTGCCGGATTTGGCCCTCGCCGAGGCCAAACCTGGCCGTTGCAGAGGTAAACAACCTCAGGTAGCATCAACTTACGCCTTATGGGCTGTGCGTGGGTTCTTTCGCGGTCGGGTGCCTCAGGGATCGTTCACACCGCTACCCACATTTGCACGGAAGACAGATGAGATCGTGCGGGGGTGTGCATGTCAAAATTGCTGTTTGAGCACTTCATCGTGCTCATGCTCGAAAAACCGATCTTTCGATCACCTATTCGGCTATCTCGGCATTGGCGATGGATTGTCGCGAGGCACTGCCACGAGCTATTTGAAGCCTAGCGACAAGAAGAGTGGAACATTTTCCTCCCGCTCGGGCGGCGATTACACCGCCATAGGGCAAGGTCCATCGCACAGCCTCAAAGAGACGAACATGCAGCTCTTCGGGGTGACCAAGCCAACCGCCGCCGTCGCCGCTAAGACGCCTCCACTGAACGGCTTTGTCGCATCGTTCAAGACCGCGCTAACGTACAATCTGAAGCGGTCACGACAACGAGCGAACTGCAGCAGGTGATGAACTGCTTTGATCCGGTTCAGCTTCCGGTACTGTCCACTCTCGCAAAGAATTTTGTCTTATGCGATCGTTGGTTCGCCGACGTACCGGGCCCAACAATGCCGAACGGCGCGTTTGTACACGCCGCCACGTCGCAAGGTTACACCTACAATGCCGACTGGAAGCCGAAATTCAATTGCAAGTCGCTTTACGACCGGATCAACGCAGATGCGTCACGCTCGTGGCGCAGTTACTACCACGACTTTGATGACATCGTCGAACTCTATCCTTGTCTGAAAATAGATCAGACGAACCACGTTCTGTTCGAAAGCAATTTTGTCAACGACGTCGCCGGCGATGAACTGCCAACCTCTTCTTTCATCACTCCTGCGTTTCAAAACTCTCCGCAACACCCGTGCAATAGCATGCACGCGCCCGCCGACGTCCGACCGGCCGAAAAGCTAGTGGCCGACATCTATGACGCGTTGCGTGCACACCCCGAGGTGTGGAAAAAGACACTGCTAATCGTTGTCTTCGATGAGCATGGTGGCTACTACGACCACGCGCCGCCGCCCGCGAGTGTTTCGCCGGATGGGATCACTGGACGCACAGACGAGGACTTTCTCGTCCCGTTCGACTTCAAGTGGCTCGGACTCCGGGTTCCTGCGATATTGGTGTCGCCGTGGTTCAAGCCAGGCGTGGATTCATCGATTTACAGCCACTCGACGATTCCAGGATCGATCATAGATGCGTTACAATTGCCAGGAGGCTTTCTCACCGAGCGTGACGCCAAGGCCACAAAACTAACGGCGAAATATCTGATCGACGACGGCTCGCACACTTGGCGTATGGACACGCCCGACCTCACAGTTCCGGTTCAACCGGAGCCGTTAGATATGATGCAGCGGGAGCTTCTCGACGGGACAGTTCATCTAGATCCACATCCAAGCCACTGAGACACAGTACGCACCAAAAGACATCCAGGACCCTACCCAAGAAAAACATTCATGCGTACTCAGGTTGCGAAGCATCTTGAACATTACTTTGCGTCTAACGGACGACGACAGGTCGCAGCCGACCTCTCGACAGAAGATCAATTGCCTTCTTCCACGATAAGCCCGGCACGCATTTCCGAGCTTCGCAGCTCCAAGGATCGGCCCAAACGAGGGCATCGACCATAGCCACGCAGAATCAGGCGGGCGATCATGACTGCTGCTACTCACTGGACCACACCAGCGGCTTCGAGGTTACGTCTCTGATCAGCGGTGTTGGCCGAGGTTACCGGCTGTTCCCCGCTGATGGTGGCGCGGGACCGGCGATCCAACCCATATAAGTCAGATAAAGTCCGATCACGATACGTACACCGAAGATGATCCGCACAAGAAAAAGCGTGTCAGCCACCACGGCGGCGCGTTGATACAATTCGGGAGCTGCCATCAGCAGCAAACCCCGCAGCGCCAGGACCCACCCGAACAGCGAGATCAGCGCCGCAGCCACGCTCGACCAGTATTGGTGAAAAGCGATGATCCGCAGCCCGGCGAACAGTAACACCTGCAAACCGCACGAACGCATCGCTTTAAAGAAGTCCGATGCGAGTGCGCTCATCCCCGGCGCGCGCAACACGATGAGGGTGGGGACGATGACCAGCCAAGGCCCGATCATCCGCGCGAAGGCGCGGGTCCGGGCTTGTGATTCTGGGCGGCGGGCACGAAACTGTCATTCCCTCGGTATCGTGCGCTGCCGGCGCCCTACTCCCACTCGATCGTCCCCGGCGGCTTCGAGGTCACGTCATAGACCACGCGGTTGACGCCCTTGACCTCGTTGATGATGCGGGTCGCCACGGTGCCGATGAAGGTCATGTCGAACGGATAGAAGTCCGCCGTCATGCCGTCGGTCGAAGTGACCGCGCGCAGGCCGACGACGTAGTCGTAGGTGCGGAAATCGCCCATCACGCCGACGGTGCGCACCGGCAACAGCACGGCGAACGCCTGCCAGATGTCGTCGTAGAGTCCGGCGCGGCGGATTTCCTCGATGAAGATGTCGTCGGCGAGCCGCAGGATATCGAGCTTTTCGCGGGTGATTTCGCCCGGGCAGCGGATGGCGAGGCCGGGGCCGGGGAACGGATGGCGGCCGACGAAGGCGTCGGGCAAGCCAAGCTCGCGGCCCAGCGCGCGCACCTCGTCCTTGAACAATTCGCGCAGCGGCTCGACGAGCTTCATGTTCATGCGCGCGGGCAGGCCGCCGACATTGTGGTGCGACTTGATCGTCACCGACGGGCCGCCGGTGAACGACACGCTCTCGATCACGTCGGGATAAAGCGTGCCCTGCGCCAGAAACTCGGCGCCGCCGATCTTCTTCGCCTCCGCCTCGAACACGTCGATGAACAATTTGCCGATGGTCTTGCGCTTCTGCTCCGGATCCTCGACGCCTTCTAGCGCTTTCGAGGAAAATCCTCGGCGGCATCGACGTGCACGAGCGGAATGTTGTAGTGGCCGCGGAACAGCGCCACGACCTTCTCGCCCTCGGCGAGCCGCAGCAGCCCGTGATCGACGAACACGCAGGTGAGCTGATCGCCGATCGCTTCGTGGATGAGGACGGCGGCGACGGCGGAATCGACGCCGCCCGACAGGCCGCAGATCACCCTGCCCTTGCCGACCTGGCGGCGGATTTTCTCGATCGCCTCATCCTTGAACGCGCGCATGGTCCAGTCGCCGGCGCAGCCCGCGATCTTGCGCACGAAATTGCGCAGCAGCGCGGCGCCGTGCGGCGTATGCACGACTTCGAGATGGAATTGCGTCGCGTAGAATTTGCGCTGCGTCGTCGGCGATCATGGCGATCGGCGCGTTCAGCCGAGGTGCCGGTGGCGGTAAAGCCTTCCGGCAGCTTGGTGACGCGGTCGCCGTGGCTCATCCACACCGGATAGCGCTGGCCGACTTCCCAGACGCCTTCGGTCAGCAGCGACGGCTTCGTCACCTCGACTTCGGCGCGGCCGAATTCGCGGTGATGGCCGGCTTCGACCTTGCCGCCGAGCTGCTGCGCCATGGCCTGCTCGCCGTAGCAGATGCCGAGCACCGGCACGCCGGCCTGATAGATCGCCGGCGGTGCGAGCGGCGCATCCTTGTCGAGCACGGAAGCCGGGCCGCCGGAGAGAATCACGCCCTTCGGCTTCATCTCGCGCAACGCCGCTTCGGCTTTCTGGAACGGCACGATCTCGCAATAGACGCGCTCCTCGCGCACGCGCCGCGCGATCAGCTGCGTCACCTGCGAGCCGAAATCGACGATCAGAATCTTGTCGTGAGTTGCCATGGCGGGTTTTATGGCAACCGCCTCAACGTGTCGAGTTCTGGACGCCAAGCTTGGCAACAGATCATGAAGAGCGCCGAAGGAGGCTGACGAAAAACCCGTCGGTGTCGGTCCGGCGCGGCGTCATCAGCAGTCCTTCGCCGGAGATAAGCGCCGCACGGGTAAAAAGATAGGCGCGCTCGCCGAGCGCCTGCGCCGTTTCGGCGGGCTTTTCCACCGAAAAATCCGGGATGCCGCCCGACAAAGGCGCGGACCTGATCGCCGTTTTCCTCCTCCAGCACCGAGCAGGTGATGTAGGCGATGCGGCCGCCGGGCTTGATCAGTCCGGCGGCGCGGTCAAGCAGCGCTGCCTGCTGCTTCAGCTCCTCTCGGCGAGCGCGCCCGGGCGGACGCGCCACTTGGCGTCGGGATTGCGCCGCCAGGTGCCGGTGCCGGTACAGGGCGCGTCGATCACGACGAGGTCGGCGCGGCCGGCGAGGTCGGCGAGGACATCGGCCTCGCCGCGCGGCGTGCGGACCTGGATGTTGCGCGCGCCGGCGCGCGCGATGCGCTCGTGGATCGGCGCCAGCTGCCGCTTGTCGATGTCGGTTGCGTAAATCTGGCCGCGGTTTTCCATCGCCGCGGCCAGCGCCAGCGTCTTGCCGCCGGCGCCGGCGCACAGATCGACCACCTGTTCGCCCGGCTTGGCGCCGGCGAGCAACGCGGCAAGCTGGGAGCCCTCGTCCTGAATTTCGATCGTCGCCCTTGAGGAACGGCCGGCTCGGCGTGGATCGCCGGGCTTCTTGGCATCGGCGGCAAGCCGGATGCGCAGGCCGATCGGCGACCATCGCGTCGGCTCGGCGCCGAGATGGGCGAGCTTGGGCAGAACATCTTCGCGCTCGGCCTTCAGCGTGTTGACGCGCATGTCGAGCGGCGCGCGGCTTGCGAGCGCGGCGCCCTCCTCGGCCCGCTCGTCGCCAAAGACGCGCGCGAAATGCGGATCAAGCCAATCCGGATAGTCGCCCCGAACCTGCGCGTGGCGCGCCGTCAAGCGGAGCGTCCAGCGAGCGCTTGCTTCTCCTGCTCCGTCAGCGGCGCCGGCGCAAATCGCGCCCCGCTGCACAGCGCCTCGATCGCCGCGACATCGAGGCCGCGCTCCCGATGCAGCATGCCGATCACCGCCGCGCGCGGCGTCGCCTCCCCCATCAGCCAGGCGGACGAGGCCTTGCGGCGCAGCGCGTCGTAGACGAGGCCGGCGATGGCGGCACGGTCGGACGAGCCGGCGAAACGATGCGACAGTCCCCAGTCCTTGAGCGCATCTGCCGCCGGGCGCCGCCGCGCCTCGATCTCGGCAAGAACTTCAATGGCGGCGGAAAGGCGACGCGGCAGGCGTCATGCGGTGCGCCCTCATTGCAGGCAGCGCTTCATTCTCGCTTTCTTGCTTTCGCGCCTTGCGGCGGCGCGTTGGCGCCAGCGGTGTCATGGCCGCGAACTATGCTTGCGCAAGTCCTGGGCGGCCTCGCGCAGATGCGGCCGCGGAAGCCTTTGGGCACATTGCCCTTCTCGACGCAATCGAGCATCCGCCGCAGGAGATCGTCGTCGTGCTCGTCGCGATACGGCTTGAGTGTCGAGATCGTCGGGAACTTTGGTCAGCCGCTCGTCGCCGATGCGCTTGACGTATTTCTGCATGAAACGGTCGTAGTCGCGCCATTCGATCCCGGCGGCGCGCACCGCGGCCTCCTCGGCGCGCGTCGCGATCTGATGCGCGTGCAGATAGTGCAGACCGAGCTGGTCGATCAGCGTCTTTTCGACTTCTTCGTGCAAGATGAGAAAGCGGTCGGTGTCGATGGTGCGGCCGCGAAATTTGAACGATTTGCGGCATGTGCCGATCGATATAGATCGTCTTGCCGTCCTGGCTGTAGCCGGCGAGATAGGGAATGTCGTGCTTGCGGTCGAATTTCTTGACGCGGCGGCAGATGGCGTCGAGCGCGCGATCCATCATCAGAGACTGAAACATACCATTCGGGCAGCTTGAGCTTCTCGTGCGGCGCGGTCGGATGACAGAAGTCAAGCGGCATGGTCTTTGATCCTCGGCTGTAGAAATCTCAGGTACCGGTCCAGCACCTGCGACCATGTAGATCGGCCACAATTGATGGCGAGCACCAGCGCCGAGACGCCGTACAGCGGACCGCGCAGGCGGACGACGTTGCTCGTCACATGCACATAGGCATGCAGCAGCCGGAAGACGACAAACACCCAGGCCAAGAACCAACAAACACGAGTGCCGGCGTGATGCGTGAAATAAGCAAGAATCGTCAGCACATAGAACAGGACAGGCAACTCGAATTGATTGGAGAAGGCGTTGGCGACCTGCGTCGTGCGCTGCGGCCAGTTCGGCTCGCGCAGCGCGATGTCCTGGGGCCGCACGTCGCCCGAACTGAAATCACGAACGCGCAGCGGCGCCATCCAGAACAGCAGCCCGAAGGTGAGAATCACCTCGACGAACAGCGGCAGCAGGACGGCTTGCAGCGACATCGGAGCCTAACCCGGTTTGACGGCACGGTCCTATCACGCGGCCCTCGGCCGCCAATGGCGGCGCTTCACAGCTTCACACTGATCGCGGTCTCGCCGTCCTCGTCGACTGAGCGCGCTGCGCCAGGACTTGCCGTCGAACAGTGCCTTGCGCACGGCGTCGGCCGTGCCGCCGTGGTTAAGGTTGGCCGTGATCAGCGTTCCGCCGGTGCGCAGCAGCCCGCGCAACGTCTTGTGCATCGCCGGCGACGGCGTCTGTCCGTCGAAGAACGCAACATCGTAGCCGGGATCGAGCGTCGGCAAGATCGCGGCGAAGTCGCCCTCATGCACGGTGATGCGGTGGTCCATCGCCGCGGCGGCGATGTTCTCGCGCGCGAGCTGCACATGCTCAGGATCGCGCTCGATGGTATCGACGGTCGCGTCGGGCGCGCCGGACGCAAAAGAGAGCGCCGTGTAGCCGAGCGCCGTGCCCAATTCCAAGATTCGCCGTGCATCGGCCGCGGCCGCCAAGCGCCGCGAGCAACGGGCCGTTGTCGTACGGATAAGCGCCGCAGCCATGTTGGCCCGATGCGCGTTGGTCGCGGTGCGTACCTTTGCGAAAGGATCGGTTGCCGCTCCTGCCATTCAGCATCGCACGAGCTACGTTCGGCCCGGATAGTTCGGGCTCTCACGCGTGATGGTGACGTCATGCACGTGGCTTTCGCGCAAGCCCGCACCGGAGATGCGCACGAACTCGGCCTTGGCGTGGAACTCGGCGACATCTTTCGCGCCGACATATCCCATGGCGGCGCGCAACCCGCCGACCAGCTGATGCAGCAACGTTGGCGACCGGGCCCTTGTACGGCACCTGGCCCTCAATGCCTTCGGGCACAAGCTTGAGCGAATCGTTGATCTCCTGCTGGAAATAGCGATCGGCCGAGCCGCGCGCCATGGCGCCGACGGAGCCCATGCCGCGATACGTCTTGTAGGAGCGGCCCTGGTACAAGAAAACCTCGCCCGGCGTCTCGTCGGTGCCGGCAAGCAGCGATCCCACCATGCCGCAATCGGCGCCGGCCGCCACCGCCTTGGCAAGATCGCCGGAATATTTGATGCCGCCGTCGGCGATCACCGGCGTATCTGATCCGCTTCGCCGCCTCGACCGTATCCATGATGGCGGTGAGCTGCGGCACGCCGACGCCCGCAACAATTCGCGTGGTGCAGATCGAGCCCGGGCCCGATGCCGACTTTGATGGCGTCGGCGCCGGCGTCGATCAACGCCTTCGCGGCCTCGGCGGTGGCGATATTACCGGCCACCACCTGCACCGCGTTCGACATACGCTTGATGCGGTTGACGGCTTCCAGAACCCGCCGGGAGTGGCCGTGCGCCGTATCCACAACGACCAGATCGACGCCGGCATCGATTAGCGCTTCGCTTCTTGCATAGCCGGCCTCGCCGACTGTTGTCGCCGCGGCGACCCGGAGGCGGCCCTGTTCGTCCTTGCAGGCATTGGGGTTGGCGACCGCCTTCTCGATGTCCTTGACGGTGATGAGGCCGACACAGCGGTAGTTGCTGTCGACCACCAAAAGCTTCTCGATTCGGAATTGATGCAGAAGGCGCTTGGCTTCATCCTGACCGACGTTCTCGCGAACCGTCACCAACCGTTCCTTGGTCATCAGGTCGGAGACTTTTTGCTGCTTGTCGGTCGCGAAACGAACGTCGCGATTGGTGAGAATGCCGACGAGCTTCCCGGCGCTGCCGTTGCGGCCTTCCACGACCGGAATGCCGGAGATGCGGTTGTCCTGCATCAGGGCCAGTGCATCGGCGAGCGTCGCTTCCGGATGGATGGTGACGGGGTTCACCACCATGCCGGATTCGAACTTTTTCACCTGCCTGACCTGGGCCGCCTGCTCGTCGGGTTCGAGGTTGCGATGGATGACGCCGAGGCCGCCGGCCTGCGCCATGGCGATGGCCATGTGGGATTCGGTCACCGTATCCATAGCCGAGGCGACGAGGGGAATATTGAGGTGAACATCGCGCGTGATGCGCGACCGAATGTCCACGTCTGAGGGCAGAACGTCAGACAGTCCGGGCTTCAACAGCACATCGTCGAAAGTGTATGCTTCGCGGGGTAAGTCCTTTGATATGACAGCCATTGCCAACTCGCTTGGCCCGAACGGACAGGCCAGAATATGGGGTGTAAGCGAGCGAACCAAAATCCCTCGCCGAATCGATGACCCACTTTTGGGTTGGCGGTGGTCGATATCATGCCTTGACGACAATTCATAGACCTTAACGGCTCACAGGCCGTAACGGCGAAAAGCAGACGGGGGAAAACGACATGAAAGGGCGCATCAATCGCCGCGACTTCAACCGCGGCGCGTTGGCAGCCGGTACATCGCTCGCCGCCGGCAGCCGCACCGGCTTGGCCCAGACCGGCCCTGTCAAAATTCGAATCGGCTGGATCGTGATACCAGCCTCGATGGCGCCGCTCGTGCTGGAGAAAAAGGACATCCTCAAGCACTTCGGCCAGTCCTACGTCGCCGAGGCGATCCGCTTCGAGGGCACGCCGCCCGTCATCACCGCACTCGCGTCGGGCGAGGTCGATATCGGTCCGCTGGCGTTTTCCTCATTCGCGCTCGCGATCCAAAACGCCCTCATGGACGATCTGCGCATCGTCAGCGACGAAAGCCAGGATGGCGTTCCGGGTCACGGCACCAACGAATTCATGGTGCGCGTGGGCGGTCCGATCAAGACCGTCGAGGACCTCAAGGGCAAGGTGCTCGCCACCAACGCCATGGGCAGCGCGGTCGACATCGCGATTCGCGTGATGCTGCGTGAACACGGTCTCGAAGCCAACAAGGATTACACCGTTATCGAGGCGCCCTTTCCGGCCATGCGCGCTATGTTGACCGAGCGGAAGGCGGACCTCATCAGCGCCGTACCGCCGTTTTCGCTCGATCCCGACTTGCGGGCCATGGCGCGGACGCTCTTCACGCAGAAAGACGCCTTCGGCACCACGCAGCTCACGGTTTGGACCGCACGCACGGGGTTCATCGAGAAGAACCGCGCCGCGCTCACAGATTTCATGGAGGACGTGCTGCGCGCCATCCGCTGGTACACCGACCCGGCGAACCACGAGGAAGCGGTCGCCATCGTGGCGCGCTTGAACAAGGCGCCGCCGGCGCGGCTCGATTGGGCTTTTACCGGCCGGGACCAGTTCCGCGACCCGAACGGCACGCCGAATCTCGACGCGCTCCAGAGCAACCTGCAGAAGCAGAAACAGGTCGGGTTCCTCAAAGACAACATTGACGTGAGGAAATATACCGATCTGACGAAGGTCGAGGCCGCAGCGAAACGGCTGACGTGAGCTTGGCAGACGCGGCGCCGGCTTCGCTGGCCGAAGGGCCTTGCCCGGAGTAGATAGTTGGGATGCGTGACTCGCTGCTCTTCTTGCGCCGCCAAGCGCCGCTGTGGCCGTCGATTTGGCTACTGCTGTGGCTGATCGCACCGGCCGCGCAAGCCCAGAGCAGTACCGACGAGAGACGCTGCACCGGGCAATGGCGCGCCACAGCCGACGAGCAGATCGCGGCCTGCACGGCGCTGATCGATGGCGGGCATTATCAAGGCGCCAATCTCGCCATTCTGCATAACGATCGGGGAATGGCGTTGCGGAGCAACGGCAATATTGCCGGCGCGCTGAAGGATTTCTCGGACGCCATTTCGCTGAATTCATCCTACGCACGAGCGTATGCTAATCGCGCCAGCAGCCTGTTGGCGCGGCACGATGGCGGCGCAGCCATCGCCGACCTCGATCAGGCAATCAAGCTTGACCCGACCGACGCGGCCGCCTTCATGACCCGGGGCAATGCGCTTGCCGAGAAAGGCGATCTCGACCGCGCCATCGCCGACTACACCGAGGTGATCCGCCTGTCGCCAGCCTACGCCTATGCGTTCTTCAATCGCGCCCTCGTGTACCGCCGCAAGGGCAATTTCGACCATGCGATCGCCGATTACGACCAGACCATCAGGCTGGATCCGAGAAACACCGCCGCGCTCAACAACCGCGGCGTCGCCTGGCTGCAGAAAGGCGATCTCGACCGTGCGATCGCCGACTACAGCCAAGCGATCCGCGTCGATCCAAATCTGGCGGCCGCCTACAACAACCGCGGCGACGCCTGGCGCGAGAAAGGTGACCTCGACCGCGCCTTCGCCGACTTCGATCGTGCCGCCAAACTTGCTCCACGATTTGCGCCGCGCCCTCGAGAACCGCGCGCTCGCGTCCTATGACAAACGGGACCTTGACCGCGCAATTGCCGATTTCAGCAGCGCGATCGAACTCGACCCCGCAAGCGCCGACGCCTACCACGTCCGCGGCAATGCCTACGCGGAAAAAGGGAATCTGAGCGGCGCGATGGCGGACTATAACAAGGCCCTCAGCCTCGATCCGACGAACGCCGGCGTTTTTCAAGACCGCGGACTTGCCGAGCGCCGCAACGGCGATTTCGATCACGCCATCGCCGATCTGAGCGAAGCTATCCGGCTTAATCCGCAACTCGCCAGCGCCTATGACGAACGCGGCCTCGCGTATTATCAGAAGCAAGATTTCGACCGCGCCATCGCCGACTTTAGTGCTGCGATCAAGCTCAACCCGCAGCTTGCGACCGCCTACAACAATCGAGGCAATGCACTGGCCGACAAGCGCGATATCGATCGTGCGATCGCCGACTTTACGAACGCGCTCCGCATCGACGCGAACTTTGCCGCAGCCTACGGCAATCTCGGCATCGCCTTTCGGCGCCGGGGCGAACTCGATCGCGCCATCGGCAATTTCGACCAGGCGATCAAGCTCGACCCGACAGCGGCGGCGTACAACAATCGTGGCAGCGCCTGGGAGGCCAACAGCGACACCGACCGCGCCATTGCCGATCTGGATCAATCGATCAAACTCGATCCGCGCTTGGCGGAGGCCTACATCAATCGCGGCAATGTCAAGCGGGACCGGCTCGATTTCGCGGGCGCCGTCGAGGACTATTCCACAGCGATCGCGCTTTCGCCCGCATCCGCGCTTGCCTTTTACAACCGCGCCTGGGCGCGCTATCTCAACGGCGAGAATACGGAAGCGCTCGGCGATGTTGTTCGCGCAATCGAGCTGGGCATGCGATCCGCGAGCGCCTATTCGACTCGGGGACTCATCCGCGAGCGGCTCGGCGATACGGCGGGCGCGATTGCCGACTTTCGTCAGGCGCTGAACTCGACCCCGCTTTCCAGCAGCCGGCCGACGGCCTGCAGCGGCTGCAAGCCAGCGCGGCAAAGAGCCGATAGCCGCCGATGCCGTCAAATCCCAGCGACCGCATCGTTCCGCTGATCGTCGCCGTCGCTCTGTTCATGGAAAACATGGACTCGACGGTCATCGCCACATCATTGCCGGCCATCGCACGCGACTTCGGTACCAGCCCGCTGGCGCTGAAGCTCGCCGTGACTTCGTATCTGCTGTCGCTCGCCATCTTCATTCCCGCCAGCGGCTGGACCGCCGACCGCTTCGGCGCGCGCAATATCTTTTGCTGCGCCATCGGTGTATTCGTCCTTGGCTCGATCGGCTGCGCGCTGTCGCACTCGCTCGAAGAGTTCGTCATGGCGCGCGTGGTTCAGGGCATGGGCGGCGCCATGATGACGCCGGTCGGCCGGCTCATCCTTCTACGCAGCATCGACAAGCAGCTGCTGCTCAACGCCATGTCGCTTTTGACGATGCCAGCGTTGATCGGTCCGATCTGCGGCCCGCCGCTTGGCGGCTTCATCACCACATACACGTCGTGGCACTGGATTTTCATTATCAACGTGCCAGTCGGCCTGATCGGCATGGTGGCGGCAGTGCACTTCATCGGCAATGTCCGCGCCGAGCGGCGCGAGCCGTTCGATCTCGTCGGCTTCGTGCTGTCGGGGTTTGCCATCGGCGGCCTCGCCTTCGGCCTGTCGATTATGGGCCTGGGATTTCTACCGACCAGCGTTGTCGCCGCGCTGGTCTGCGTCGGTGCAGTTTCGGCGGTTGCTTATGTCCGTCACGCCCGCCGCGTGCCTTCGCCGATCCTCGATCTCGGACTGCTCAAGCTGCCGACATTCCGCGCCAGCATCTACGGCGGCTTCATGTTCCGGCTCGGCATCGGCGCACTGCCATTTCTGTTGCCTCTTTTGCTGCAGGTCGGATTCAATCTGACGCCGTTTCAGTCCGGCCTTATCACCTTTACGGGCGCGCTCGGCTCGATGTTCATGAAGGCTGCGGTAGCGAGCGTGCTCAGGCGGTTCGGCTATCGCAACGTTCTCGTCTACAACAGTCTCATCAGCAGCGCCTTTCTCGCCGCCTGCGCCGGCTTCCTGCCGGGCGTGCCGTTCACGGTCATGATTGCGGTTTTGCTCTCCGGGGGCTTCTTCCGCTCGCTGCAATTCACCAGCATCAACACCATCGCTTTCGCCGAAATCGAGCCGCCATTGATGAGCCGGGCGACCGCCATGGTCGCGGCCGCCCAGCAATTGTCATTGTCGACGGGCGTCGCCGTCGGCGCACTGGTTGTCGAGCTTACGCTGCGGCTTAAGCACGGCGCCGCCATGAGCGCCGCCGATTTTCCCCCGGCCTTTATCGCCATTGCGCTGCTCGCGGCGTCCGCCGCCTTGGTCTTCATGCGGCTCGCACCCGACGCCGGCTCAGTGCTGATGGGGCGGAAGGGAGCGCAGGCGGAAATTTCAGATCAAAGGCCGCAGCCCGACGTTGCGTGACCGCCCTGCCCCTCTCAGGCTTGAGCGCCGCCGCGAAACCCCATGGCGAGGAGATAAAGCTCAGCGGAATCGCTGCGGCTCGCTGGCGGTTTGACGTGTTTGACGGTTGCAAAATCGCGCTTGAGTTCCGACAGCAGTGCGGCTTCGGTGCCGCCTTGCAGCACTTTGCAGAGAAACGCTCCGCCCAGAGCCAGCACCTCGCGCGCGAATTGAGCGGCGACCTCGGCCAGCCCCATGATGCGCAGATGATCGGTCTGCCGGTGGCCCGTCGCATTCGCGGCCATGTCGGACAGCACCACGTCGGCGTTGCGGCCGCCAAGCATCGCCTTGAGCCGCTCCGGCGCCGCCTCGTCGAGAAAATCGAGCTTTAGGAATTCCACGCCCGGGATGGGCTTCATGTCGAGCAGATCGAGCGCAACAACGCGGCCGCTTGCGCCGACGCGCCGCGCCGCGATCTCGCTCCAGCCGCCGGGCGCGGCGCCGAGGTCGAGCACACGCGCGCCCGGCTTCAGCAAGCGATACTTGTCATCGATCTCTGCCAGCTTGTACGCGGCGCGCGAACGAAAGCCCTCGCGCTTGGCACGCGCCACGTAAGGATCTCTCATCTGGCGTTCGAGCCAGGTCCGCGACGACAGCGTGCGGCGCTTTTCGTCTTTAAGTCTCGCCATTCCTAGCGCCTCTAACGCGTCAGGCTTCGCCCCAGACCCCGTCGTCGCGCATCATCTCGACCAGCATGCCTTCGCGCAGTCCGCGGTCGGCGACGCGCAGCCGCGGACACGGAAACGAGCGCCGGATCGCGTCCAGGATGGCGCAGCCCGCCAGGACCAGATCGGCGCGCTCGGTACCGATGCAGGGGTTGGCTGCGCGCTGATCGAAGCTCATGCCGAGAAGTTCGGCCACGACGCCCGAGACCTCTTGGTCGGACAGCCAGCAGCCGTCGACGCGGCGCCGGTCGTAGCGCTTGAGCCTCAAATAAACACCGGCGATGGTCGTGACCGTGCCGGACGTGCCAAGCATGTGAAAACCATCGAGATCGCAGCGATGATCGGCCGCAAAGCGTTCGACCAGGGTCGCGACCTCGTCCACCATGGCGTCGTATATTTCCCGCGACACGACGGTGCCGCCGTATCGTTCAGCCAGTGTCACGACACCGACCGGCAGCGAAGCCCAGCCGATGATGTCCGGCTCTGGGGGCCCGCGGCGGCCTGCGCCCGGCCGGCCAAGCCGCACCAATTCCGACGATCCGCCGCCGATGTCGAACAAAATTACACCCGTCGCCGCCGGATCGAACAGCTCCGTGCATCCGGTCGCCGCAAGCCGCGCTTCGGTCGCCGAGTCGACGATCTCAAGCTCGACACCCGCCTCCTCGGCGATGCGCGTCCGGAACGCTTCGCCGTTCTCGGCCGCACGGCAGGCCTCGGTCGCGATGAGCCGGGCGCGGGTCACGCCACGCGCATACATCTTGTCACGGCAGATCCTGAGCGCCTCGACCGCCCGCCCGATCGCCGCTTCGCTGATGCGCCGGGACGCAGCGATTCCTTCGCCCAACCTGATGATACGCGAGAATGCGTCGATGACGCGGAAGCCGTGCGCGGTCGGACGCGCGATCAGGAGCCGGCAATTATTGGTGCCAAGGTCGAGCGCCGCGTAGGTCGGCTCGGGCGGATCCACGCGCGCGTGCGTGTCCTCGCGGCGAAGGCCGTCGCGGCGCAGGCCATACGGCGTTCGCCGACCCCAGCGGGGCCGCCGCTGCTGCGGGGCTCCATTGGCGTCGAGGCCGCCGACGGGCGGGGCCTCGTCTTTCATCCAAAGCCTTCCCGCCGCGCCAGAACTTTTCCTGCTCGACAGCGCAGCCCATGTTCAAGTCCAGATCGGCCAAAATGTAGCAGCAGCATCAATGAGGGCAATACTGTGCCTTTGGGGCTTATGTGCCATGCCCGGCGCGGTGCTTGTCGAGGTGCGCTAACTCCACTATGTCACCGCAATCAATGATTTGCGGGATTCATCTGCCATGGATTTGCAGCAGTCCGCCAGGGAGCGGGCGGACCAACTGACAGCCGAGCGTCTGTCGGTCGAAAAGTTTGCCGTTGGGCAGTCCGTTCCGCGCAAGGAAGACCCGATGCTGTTGCGCGGCAAAGGGCATTACACCGACGATGTCAGTTTGCCGAACCAAGCCTATATGGTGATGGTTCGCAGCCAGAACGCCCACGGCGTGATCACCAGTATCCATACCCAGACCGCTGCGAAACTGCCGGGCGTGCTCGGCGTTTATACTGCCGCCGATCTCAAGGGCTACGGCCCGCTCAAGTGCATTGTGCCACTGAACAATCGCGACGGCTCGCCGATGAAGAAGCCGCGGCGCGAAGCGTTGGCAGCTGACAAGGTGCGCTACGTCGGCGACCCAGTCGCTTTTGTGGTCGCCGAGACGGCGCTGGCGGCAAAAGACGCCGCCGAGGCGGTCACCGTCGATGTCGAGACGCTGCCCGCGGTGACATCGGCTGAGGACGCTGCACGGGCCGGCGCGCCGCTTCTCTATGACGACGTACCGGCCAATATCGCGCTCAACTATCACTACGGTGACGCCGAAGCCGTCAACGCGGCTTTCGCCAAGGCCGCCCACGTCACCAAACTAAGGCTCGTCAACAGCCGCCTAGTCGTCAACGCCATGGAGCCGCGCGCGGCGCTCGCGTCTTACGACGGCAGCCGTTTTACCCTTTATTTGGGCTCACAGGGCGTCTTCGGCATGCGCGCCAATATCGCCGAGGCGATGGGCGTCGCCCCGAAGGACGTCCACATTCTGACCGGCCAAGTCGGCGGCTCGTTTGGCATGAAGGGGGCGGTGTTTCCCGAGTATATCTGTTTGCTCCATGCGGCCTGCACACTGGGCCGGCCGGTCAAATGGACCGAAGACCGCTCGGGCAGCTTTGTTTCCGACAGTCACGGCCGCAATCACGATGTGACCGGCGAGCTTGCGCTCGACAGCGAAGGCAACTTCCTCGCGGTACGCCTGACGAGCTTTGCAAACATGGGTGCGTTCCTGTCGCCAGTTGCGCCGATGCCCGGCACAGTCAACGCGGTGAAGAATGTGCAAGGGATGTACCGTACGCCGCTCATCGAAGTCTCGACCAAGTGCGCCTTCACCAACACCTCGCATGTCTCTGCGTATCGCGGCGCTGGCCGGCCTGAAGGCAATTACTACATGGAGCGGCTGATTGATGCTGCGGCCGCTGAAATGGGCATCGACCGCATCGCGATCCGCCGACGCAACCAGATCAAGCCGCAGGAGCTGCCGTACAAGACCGCGTCGGCGGTGACCTACGACAGCGGCGACTTCGCTGCGCTGACCAAGCAAGCATTCGATCTCGCCGACGGCAAGGGTTTCGCGCGGCGCAAACGCGAGAGCCTCAAGCGCGGAAAACTGCGCGGTCTCGGCGTCGGCAACTTTCTCGAAGTCACCGCGCCGCCCTCAAAAGAACTCGCCGACGTCGCGTTCAACCCCGACGGCACCATAACGCTCACAACCGGAACGCTCGATTTTGGTATGGGTCACGCCACGCCGTTCGCTCAGGTTTTGAGCGAAAAGCTCGGCATTCCGTTCGAGAAAATCTCGCTCGTGCAGGGCGACAGCGACAAGCTCAGCATCGGCGGCGGCTCCGGCGGCTCGAAATCACTCATGCATTCCGGAACCGCCATCGTCGAAGCCGCAGCAAAGGTCATCGAGAAAGGCCGTGAGCTTGCCGCTTACACGCTCGAGGCGGCGCCGTCAGACATCGCGTTCGAACACGGGAATTTCGTGATCGTCGGTACTGACCGCGCCATCTCGCTGATGGACTTGGCGCAAAAGCTTCATCATAGTCCGAAGCCGCCGCCGGACGCGCCGCAATCGCTCGACGTGGCTCACGTGAGCGATGGGCCGAGCGCCTCGACCTTTCCTAACGGCTGTCACATCGCCGAGGTCGAGGTCGATCCCGAGACCGGCATCGTCGAGGTCGTCAAGTATTCCTGCGTCAATGACTTCGGCACGGTCGTCAATCCGATGATCGTCGAAGGCCAGCTCCACGGTGGCGTGGTGCAGGGCATCGGCCAGGCGCTCATGGAGCACACGGTCTACGACGGCGACGGCCAGCTGTTGACCGGTTCGTTCATGGATTACGCCATGCCGCGCGCCGCCGACGTGCCGTCATTCGTGCTGGCCGATCATGCTGTGCCGGCGAAGACCAACCCGCTGGGTGTCAAAGGCTGCGGTGAAGCCGGATGCGCGGGTGCGCTGACGTCGGTCATGAATGCGGTGATGGATGCGCTGGGCGACCGGGGCATCCGGCACATCGATATGCCGCTCGGTCCATTCCAAGTCTGGCAAGCGCTACACGCCGCATCGGGGGAGTCCAAACCGCACGCCGCGGCATAAGCCCAACATTGACACGAGACTTATGGCGAGCCGGCGCGGAGCCACCCTCGCCTGCTCGCCACCGCTCGCGCCGGTGCGCGGGTGAACAACAACGCTGAGGGAAGAACGCCGTTCGAGGCCGGAGAGAATGTCACAAGCGATTTCCGTTTCTACAATCCGGCCGGCCGAGTCGAGGCTGATTGCCGCCGTGTGCGCGGCGCATTTCGTCAGTCATTATTACATGCTGCTGCTGGCGCCGCTGTTCTCCTTCGTGCGGGCCGACTTCAACGTCAGCTATACCGAGCTTGCGCTCGCGCTGACGGTCTTCAACGTGGTTTCGGCGACGCTGCAGACGCCGGTCGGCTTTGTGGTCGATCGCATTGGTGCGCGCTTCGTGCTGATTGCCGGCCTGGCGCTGAGCAGCGTCGCCTATGCGGTGGCAGGCATGGTCGACTCGTATTGGGTGTTCATCGGCATGTACGCCGTCGCCGGCGCCGGCAACACCGTCTTTCACCCGGCTGATTATTCGCTTTTATCGCACCACACGCCGTCGGAACGGCTCGGCCAGATTTTTTCGTTCCACTCCTTTTCCGGCATCATCGGCTCGGCGATCGCGCCGGTAACGCTGCTCTACATGCAGAGCCAGTTTGGCTGGCGAGGCGCCTATATGGGCGCAGCCGCTCTCGGTCTGGTGGTTCTGCTGGTGCTGATCGCGCAGCCCGAACCGGTCACCGAGATCAAACTTGCCGACAAGGCCGCCGCGAAGGCGAAAGCGGGCGCAGTGGACGGAGGCTGGCGCGTCCTGATGACGGCGCCGATCCTGCTCAACTTCGCATTCTTCCTGCTGCTGGCCGTGATGAATGGCGGCTTGAACACGTATCTGGTCGTGGGGCTCGGCGCGCTGCATGGCACACCGCCTGCGATCGCCAACATGGCGCTGACGGGCCTTCTTGCCATGAATGCCGCCGGCGTTCTTGGCGGCGGCTTGCTGGCGGGCCGCACCAAGCACCACGCCGTAGTCGCCGCGCTCGGCCTTGGCGTCGGCGGAATTGTCACGGCGCTGGTCGGCCTGTTCGACTTTCCGTCGGTCGTGCTGGTGATGCTGATGTCGTTTAGCGGCTTCTGCGTCGGCGCGACCTTCCCATCGCGCGACATGCTGGTGCGCTCGGCGACGCCGCCGGGCGCGTTCGGCAAGGTGTTCGGCTTCGTCAGCACCGGCCTCAATATCGGGGCCAGCGTCGCGCCTCTCATCTACGGCATGCTGATGGACCACGGCCAGCCGCGCGCGATCTTCATGCTGTCGGCCGCCGTCAGCATCGTGTGTATCTCGACCGTGACGTTCGGGCTGTCGCGCCGCGAGATCCATTGAGCCCGCTTTGCCCGGGCCGCTCTTGCTTGCTAACCTGTGCCCGAAAAGGGCAACGCGCACCGGCACAGTGCGGGAGTGGGAGGACATGAGCGTTCGGCGCAGCAGCATAGCCTGGACAATTGCGAGCGTGGCCGCTCTGCTCGCCGCCATCGTCGCGGTGAGCCATGTGCCGGCGAATGCGCAGGCGCCCTCGCCGCATTCATGGGTCGTGCCCGACCTCGCGGACAAGGCGAAGGCCGAAGGCGCGCTGATCGTCTACGGCTCCATGAATGAGCAGGAGGCGCTGCCGCTCTGGAAGGTCTTTGAGGACGCGACCGGAGTTAAGGTCAGCTACGTGCGTTCCTCGGACACGCAGATCATGGCGAAGGTCGCGATCGAGAACCGCGCCGGTCAGCACTCCTGGGACATCGCCTTCACCACGACGGTCCCGCAGTTGCAGCGCGATTATCTTGCGCCCTACGAGCCGCCCGAAGCTGACGGCCTGATGGCGGAAGCGCGCGATTCCAATCACCGCTGGTACGGCGGTTATGCCAATTACAATGCGCCAGCCTACAATACGAGCCTTGTCAAAAAGGCGGATCTGCCGAAGAGTTTCGACGAGTTTGCCGCGCACAAAGAATGGGCCGGCAAGGTCGCAATCGACGATACGGACGACGAATGGCTTGCCGCGATGTTCAGCTATTTCGGCGAAGATCGCGGCAGAGCCCTTGTCACTGGCATCGTCGCAGCCCTCGATCCCATTCTCACCGACGGTCATCTGGCGCTTGCACGCTCGGTCGGCGCCGGGGAATATTGGGTCGCCCTCAACAATTACCTGCCGCTGACGCTCAACGTGAAGATGTCCGGTGCGCCGACCGATTTTTGGCTGATGGACCCGGTTCCGCTCATTTTCGGGTCGGTCGGCATCAACACGCTGGCGCCGCACCCCAACGCCGCGCGGCTTGCGACAAACTTCGTGTTAAGTCAGGAAGGCGAGATCTTCATGACGCAAAAAGGCCGCCTGCCAACGCGCCTGGACGTGCCGACCAATCCGCCGGAGGTCGGCGATATGCTCAAACAGAGAAAAATCGTCCCGGTCGTTTTCGACAACAGCGACCAGAAAAAATGGCAGAAAGCTTACAACGATCTGTTCAAGCGCCGGTGACCGGCCGCGAATACGTGATAACCCTTCAGTCAGGAGACACTCATGAAGCTCTGCCGATACGATGACGACCGCTTAGGCGTAGTGCGCGGCGATCTGGTCCACGACGTTACAGAAGCGCAGAGCGAAATCCGCAAAAGCGCGCCCTATGCGATGAAGGGCGACGCGGTGGTCGCTTCGCTCCCGCAATGGCGCGAGCGGATCGATCGGATGGCGGACAAGGCGCCCGGCAAGCCGATCGCCCAGGTGAAGCTGCTCCCGCCGGTGGCGCGGCCGACCAAGCTCAGCTGCGCGCCGACCAACTACCAGGCGCATATCGAGGAGATGGCGAAGGCCGCCACCCAGGCCGGCTCGCAGATCGTGAAGTCGCATTCCTCCAAGATTTTGGAGGCCGGAATGTTTCTGAAAGCCAATTCCGCCCTCGTGGGCCCATCGGAGGGCATCCCGGTCCGGTTTCCAGACCGGCGCAACGACCACGAAGTTGAGCTTGTGATGGTGATCGGCAAGACTGGCAGCGACATCCCGCAAAGTAAGGCGCTCGACTACGTGTCGGGCTATTGCCTCGGTCTCGACATGACGGTGCGCGGCCGCGAAGACCGCAGCTTCCGCAAGTCGGTCGACGGTTACGCGGTGCTGGGGCCCTGGATGGTCACAGCCGATGAGATTGCCGATCCGGACAAGCTGCCGCTGGAGCTGACGGTGAACGGCGAGACTCGGCAGAAGAGCAACACCAGCCAGCTGATCTACAATTGCCGCCGGCTGATCGAATTCGCTTCCGAGTTCTATACGCTCTACCCCGGCGACCTCGTCTACACCGGAACACCCGACGGTGTCGGGCCGGTGAAGCCTGGCGAAGTCATCGTCTGCCGTTCGGCTCCGGTCCTGGGCGAACTCAAGATAACGGTGCGCGCCCACGAGCGCGGCGCGGTGCGCAGCGACCAGAACGCTCCCGCCCACGCTTGAGTGCCGGACAACCGACGGAGACCTTTCATGTTGCAGATCAAACGCGCCGGCCACTCGACCCTGACGACGCCCGACGTCGAGCGCACGATCGATTACTTCATCCGCATCGTGGGCCTAAGCCTCGCGGCCCGCGACAAGAATCGCGCCATTCTCGCGACGAAGTCCGGTTTGGAAGCGATCGTGCTCGAGCGCGGCAGTGCTGTTGAAGCACCGCGGCTGTCGTTGCAGATCGCGCCATCGAGCGATCTTGGCGAGGTCGCCTCGCGGCTGAAGAAAGCCGGCATCAAGAGCGAGAAGCGAAGCGACATCACGCCCGGCATCGGCGAAGCACTCGCGTTCAAGGACCCTAAGGGCACCACGCTCGAGATTTTTTCCGAGTTCAACTTTGCGCTCGAAGACAACAATTTCAACGGCGTCATGCCGATCAAGTTCGGGCACATTGCCTATCAGTGCCCGGACGTTCAGGGCACCGTGAAATTCTACTGCGACATGCTCGGTTTTCGCGTTTCGGACTGGCGCAGCGACTTCTTCGCGTTTCTACGCTGCAGCCGCGACCACCACACGGTGAATTTCCTGCGCGACGACAAGACCTCAATTCATCACATTGCGTTTGAGGTGCGCGACTGGTCCGACATCAAGCGAGCGTGTGATTTGTTGGCGCGCAGCGGCATCGCCCTGACCTGGGGACCGATCCGTCACATCATCGGCCACAACATCGCGATCTATCACAAGAATCCCGATGGGGTGACCATCGAATTCTTCTGCGATCTCGATCAGATGCACGACGAGGAACTCGGCTTCTTCGAGCCGCGGCCGTGGCACCAGGACCGGCCGCAAAAGCCGAAGGTCTGGGGCGACGAGACGCCCTCGAACTGGTGGGGTCCGATGTCTCGCCATGGCACCGCCGCGCCGGCGGCGGTAAGCCCAGCAGCGCGCGAAAAGACGCCGCGGCTTAAGGCGCCGGCACTCGCCCGCGCGCGAACGCGTCCTGAGGAAAAGAAAAGCAGCCGCGCTGCGAAGCTGCGGCGGTAGCGCCCGTATTTGCGGCTATTGCATCGCCATCTGGGCGGCGCGTTCGATGACGTCCTTCGGTGTCGCGTAGATGTCGCGCAGCGCCGCTTCGATCTTGCTCCCCTGCGAGGGATTGACCTCGAGCGTCCGCTTTTCGGCATCGGACAAGAATTCCGGGTCGATCATGGTGTCGTCGAAGGCCTTGCGCAGCGCGACTTTGCGTTCAGCCGGAATATCGGGAGGCGCCATGAGGGCTCGGCTCATCCCGCTCATTCCGAAAATAAAATTCAGGGCGCCTTTCTGTTCAGCCGAGGTCGCAAAATCAAACGCGTTGGGAACCCCTTTCAGTTCTGGCGGCGATTTCGGCGAAGCATAGACGACCATCTTCGCGACGTTGCGCTGGACAAGATTGCCGTACACCGACGTGAACGACTCGTAGGACTGGCCGCAGCCGCCGTCGACCTCGCCCTTTTCCAGCGCCAGCATGATCTCCCGCTGCCCGTGGTAGCCCGTCACGACTTTGGTTTTGGTGTGAAACAGGCCGCGAATGGTGTTGGTGATAATGTCAATCTCGGTACCGCTCGCCTGCCCCCCGACGATATGCTCCTTGGTCAACATGTCGTCCCACGAATGGATCGGCGAACTCGTCGAAAACACGCAGCCCTTCGTTTCTTTCATGACACTGCCGATCCACGAGAATTTCGGCATGTCGGGTGCAGGAGTGCCCAGGAGCGGCGCAATCGTCAGAAACTCGCCGAACGTACCGATGGCTGTTCCATCCTTTGGCGCGACAGTGAACAGGTAGTTCGCGGTCCTGAGGCCGCCCGCTCCGTCCATGATTTGCGGGATGATCGTGGGATTTCCGGGGATGTGGCGGCTCATGTGCTTGCTCAGCAATCGCCCATAAGCGTCGTAACCGCCGCCGGCGGCGTAGCCGATGTAGAGCGTGATCGACTTGCCGGCATAGAATTGCTCGACGCTGGTCTGTGCGCCTGCAGCATCGGCGAAGTCCGCGACACCGGCCGCGACGAGCCATAAAGTTGCCAGTTGCTTCATTCGCATGAAGGTTCTCAGCACATCACTACGACCACGGCGCCAAGCCAGTCGTTTCGCGCCCGGCCACCCACCCGGTGACAAAGCATTCGGCGATATTGCCCCCTGACAAGTAAAGGTGACCGAAGCTGCTGCCCAGCTCGCCCGCAGCATAAAGCCGCGGGATGGCGCGTCCGGAAATATCGATGATCTGCTGGCGTGCATTGTGCACCGGTCCACCTTGGGTGTTCGAGACGGCAGGATAGACCTGACCAAACACATAGGGCGGCTGATCGATCCGCACCATAGTGCCGGGAGGCCGGCCATAATCATCATCGCTGCCGCGATCGCATAATGCATTCCAGCGGTCGAGGGTCTGTTTGAGTTGGACTGGATCGGCTCCGATCATCGCAGCAAGCTCGTCGATGGTGTCCGCCTTCTTTAGAATCTCGAGCTTCAGCTCCTTCTCGTTGTCGGGACTCCAATCGTACGCGTATTCGTGATCGTTCGATCGGACATCACCCAGCTGATACGCTTTGCAACCCCTGTCATCCGTGATGAGGTACGAAGGGATGCGCAAATAGCTCATCGTCTCCGCGTCCAGGGCGTGCATCGGCCGATGCGAGGTGTCCTGGGCATAGGGAGGGCATTCATTCATGTAGCGGCGGCCGCGCTGATCGACGACGATCCAAACCATCGGCACATTGGCTTCGTCTTTCTTTGCCGGATTCCAATCGGGCAGCCGCTTGACGCGCAGAGCCAGCGGAAAGTTCGGATCGGGATGCTTGAATGCGTAGCAGCCGTGGAAGTGCCACATGTGCCACAGATCGGCGCCGAGCGCCTGCGCCATGTGGATGCCGTCACCGGTGTTGCCGCGACACGATGCCGTGAGCACCGGATTGCCCTGCCAGTATTGTCGCTTCATGTTTTCATTGGCTTCGAAGCCGCCACTGGCAAGAACGACGGCTTGCCGGGCGCGAATGCGGCTTTCCGAACCCTTGCCGCCAACGACGACGCCACGCACTTCGTTATCGGCGGAGCGGATCAACCGGTTGACTGGCGTGTTCAACTCGATCACCACGCCGAGCTTGTTGAGAATCGTGTCGATCACCCAGAACATCTCGGGACCGCCCGAGCTTGGCCGCGTGCGAACATTTGGAAAATGCTTGGCGCGATCGAACCCGCCGGGCACCTCGATCTGCGTGTGATAAAAGGTCTGCCATCCCGGGAATGGGTAATTGCCGCCGCGCTTGCCGGAGAATTCCGTCGGCTTGACCGCAGCGCCCTCCACGCGCGAGGCGAGATCTTTCACATAGTCCTCGGCGGTGGCCATTCCGTCGGCGAAAACGCGCAACACATCGTCCGGCGTCGTTCCCGCGTTGGTCGCCTTCAGATAGGAGAACGCGTCGTATGCGCTCGTGGCACAGCGCACCGCGCCGCCCGAGCAGATCGAGACCCCGCCCGGCTGCGGCATCTTCTCGCAGATCAGAACCTTAGCCCCGCGCGTCGCCGCTTCGATCGCCGTAATGCCGCCGCCGAAGCCATAGCCGGCGATCACAACATCGTAAGTCTGATCGAACTTGCCATTATCGATTTCCGCCCCGCCCATAAGCTTGCCGTTGATCATTTTTGCTCACCACGCCTTGCCGCGCGGGGACTATATCGACGGACAATGCGGCAGTGCAATCGAGCGCCGTACCACCAAAGATTGCTATCATTCGGGAAAACCCGTTGTGGTGTAACTTGACGTGCTGGGCACCTCCCCTCGATTGCGAAAGGCCACTTTGCTGAGATGCGCCGATATCTTCCGGAAAGCGCGGCGCCTAACCTCCCCTCGCGGGATGACGCGGGGGTTTCCAAACCGGGCTTGGAAACCGGACCGAGATGCCCTAAATCAAGTCACCCATGCTGCCGAGCCGACTCGGGTCACCAGCCCTAACGTGCTGATGCGGCTGCGGTGATGCCGGCGCCTCGGGCCTGACGGCCTGCTTAGCCAAAAGCCATTGGGGAATAGTTCAATGGTAGAATATCGTTTTTTCGCTTAACCTGCTGTTTTGCCTAACCGTGTTTCTCAATCAGAGAGGTTTTTTAACCCCTCTATTCCCGAAGACTCCAGCGTCATTGCAAAATTTTTGCGAGTGCAATTGCGGACGACAGCACCCTCAAGCACA
Source organism: uncultured Alphaproteobacteria bacterium (assembly GCA_963732015.1). Taxonomy (GTDB): domain Bacteria; phylum Pseudomonadota; class Alphaproteobacteria; order Rhizobiales; family Xanthobacteraceae; genus BOG-931. Next base: position 334,339 of record CAVSXY010000001.1, read on the forward strand.
CGTTAGCTAATCTCCGCCACGATGCTGCCGGGAAGACCGCCTCGGGACCGTAGAGGCGCCTCCGCATCGGAGAGGAAATGGACGACGAATCCAAGATAGCATCGACCCGTTCACCTCGACCCGCCGCCGAGCGGATGCGCCTTCATCGGCGTAGGCGACGGTATGGGCTGCGGCCTTTCAAGGTCGAACTAAATGAAACCGACATCAACGAAATGGTGAAGCGGGACTACCTCGAGCCGACGGAATGCGAGGATGTTCGCGCGATAGAAGATGCGGCAACATGGGTAGAGGAAGCGACCTCAAATCGTCGCCCAAACCCTGTATAAACTGTGCGTTCGCCAGAAAATCCGACCGCTCGAAGGCAAAGACAGGCGATTTTAAAGTCGGCTAGCGGGCGGCGCCGAAGGCCCGTGTCCCGTTAATTTCCAAATTCAAGCCGTAAATCGCGCCGGACGGCCTCGGACAAGACGCGTGATTTTCGTCCATGTAGACGCGTCTCCATCGGCCGGTCGGCGACCGTTACGACACAACCCCGTCCATGTAGACGCGTGCTCAGCCGCTGGCAGAGCGCCCGTTACGGCGTCACGATTTGGCACCATGGCTTTGGGCCTCAAAGAACGCATCGGAGACGAACATCTCGGTGGCCACTTGGATGGCTTCCAAGTCATCGCTATTGGCCGCGTTGAGGTATCCCCTGAGGACAAGGCTTTCGATGTCGGCCTTTCCCACGGTGACCGTAACCGGGCGCCAGCCCCGTCGCTTGCGCTCGCGGTAGACCCGCATGCGCTCAGCCGTGGATTTTGCGGGGCGTTCAGCCGGAGATGCCGCTTCTTGCGGTAGTGACATCGTGTTGCTCACTCAAACGCTGTCCGTCAACAGCCAGCTCTCGCCAACATCATGCCTGGATTTGATTAGGAAACCTTAATTATGGAGGCGGCGTAACGGGTCTCGAACAGTCGGAATGCAGATTGGCTCTGACGCGTCCGAACCACTTCCGATAATCACTTTTATCGGAAGTAATGCGCTCGCCTCGCGACCTACTTCTTTCGCACGGCTCGGAGGTGGCGGCGGCACAGAGCGGCAGTTGGCGGCGCTGGGCTCGGCCCGCGGCACGATTGCTAAGAGCTTGGTCAGCGCAGGTCGAGGTTCATTGACGGCTACGTCACGGTGCGCATCAGTAAGTCCACGTCGAACCACGTCCATGTCGATGACGGTGGGCAGGCCATCGTCGGCAACGTCAAATCGGCCCCGCGGGACGTCTCCGAATCGCCTGAGTGCACAATGCGAGCGGAGTCATAGGCCCGGCGGAGGATAGTCGATAGCCACGGGTTACGCGTCACACTGCATCGGCTAACCTGTCGTACACGTCACCGCAGCGCGCGGCGCACCATGAAGATGCCACAGGCCAATCCGTCCGATCGCGAGGTTCTGGCCGGGCTGGTCGAGCGCGTCGCTTACCAAAATACCGAAAACGGATTTTGCGTCATCAGGGTCAAGGCGCGGAGCCACCGCGATCTGGTCACCGTGGTCGGGCATGCCGCCACCATTTCCGCCGGCGAGTGGATCACGGCGTCAGGGGACTGGGTGAATGACCGCACCCACGGCCAGCAATTCAGGGCCCGCTTCGGAGCCGACCTCGGTCGAAGGCATCGAGAAGTACCTTGCCTCCGGCATGATCCGGGGCGACGTTGACGGCATTGGTCCGGTGCGCGCCAGCCGGATCGTCGCTGCCTGGGCCGAACAGAAGCCGGTCCGCGAGATCATGGTCTTTCTGCACAGCCATGGCGTTGGCACGGCGCGCGCTGTCCGCATTTTCAAGACCTATGGTGCCGACGCCATCCAGGTCATGTCTTTCGTGAGCTGCGATGAACTTGGGGCGAGCCTGCGAAGGTCAGTCGAGGCCGACTTCACGCAGCAGGTCCGCCTGAATCATGATGCCGCCAGCGTTGAACGGTCGATCGTTGACCATCAGCAGCACCAGACAAGCGGCTACTCCCGTCGAAAGAAGCGTGAGGTTGAGGCCCGCGGTCACGGTCCGATCGATGTGCACCATTGCGATCGTCACCAACACCAATAGGTCCAGTACGAAAATGACAATCCACTGGAGCGGAGAGATGACTGACTTGCTAATAAGGATCCGATTGCGTCTCGCTTCGAGCGCCTGCTCGATTGATACGACGGCGCGCTCTTGCGCGACATGCTGGCCGGGCTGAATGGGCACTGTGGCGATGAGCGCCGTCAGCGCGTCCGTAAGGCCAAGCGGCGGTTGTATTAAATTTGCCCGTCCCTCGGCCATTGCCGGCCAATCTTCCGTCTCGATGAATTGCAGGTAGCGCTTGATCGCACTGCGCACAGCATTGCGTCCCTGCTCCGGCAACTGGTCCGCTAGGAGGACGGTCTGCCGGATCGCGCTCGCCTCCTGTGCCACGGCCGTGTTCGCGTGATCGACATTCGACCATACGCGTGAGGCGAGAAAGGCAATGACAAGACCGGTGATCAGGCCGAGTGGGGTCAGCATGACTGGCGACGTGGCCTTTAGCGCGGCGGCGATCGGGCGCTGCGAGACGGCAGCTGCGCCGAGGAAAACGATGCCGGCCAGCGCGTAACAAATCCCGAAAACCAATAATGCGATCACGGCGGTCTGTTGTGATTTAATCCACACAATCATCTCAGCGGTTCTCTGGCGATTTCGCCCGTTCTATAGCGCGGAGGACAGGTAGCTGGATTTACGCTGGCGACCGGCTTTTTCTGCCGGATCAGAAAGTAGGAACACCGCGCAGCTAACGTTATGACGAACTCGCGCCGTTTTGGGCCGGTTTGCCGTGACGGCGGTCACACGGAAGGCGAATCCGCCGGTTTAGTGATGAGCCTATTATCCCTTTTGCGGGGAGCATCGTTAATAGTCTCGCGCGACCTAGCGTAACCCCCTAGGTCGTCAAATTCGATACAGTATAGGCGGATAATGGATAAATCTCTGGTCTCGCTGCAGTTCAAGCGCGTAGGAGTGCCAATTCGATTATCGACGCGTCCGGTTTGGACCTATCGTCTGACTTACCTCCGATAATGTCTATTCTCGGAGCCTATTCCCGACCCTGCCCTCGTCTTGCCGTCGCAAGGCGATCACAACAATCGACCAAGGCGCCTTTCTGCAGAAAATTCGACAAAGGTTGACATCGCTGTTTTGGCGCAACCAGCAACAAGGTCCGAGCCACGCTGCGTGTACCAAATGATCGGCTTGTCGACGTTTCAAGCACGGGCGCCCGCAGCAAAGCAGCTATCCGGCCGTCTGATCACGCGTCTACCGGGCCCCTTACGTGGGTCGTCTGATCACGCGAGGGGCCTGATCACGCGTGATCAGCGGTCCGTTACATCGTCACGTCAGGGTCGGTCTACTCGACGAATTCGCCATAGGCATCGTCGGCCGCGGCCTGGGTCAAGAAATCGGTCGACTTGGTTTGGGCTCCTGGCGCAGGAAGATGATCCGGCCCTGGCGCATCCGAACCTCGGGCACCTGATCGGGCAAAATCGTCTCGCCGTGGTCCCAAGTGCTTGCAGCCAGTTTGATTTCGCCACCATGTCCTTAGAAAAGACAATCGTGAGGACATCGGTGGACGCTAAGGCTTTGTTGACGCGGTCGCCCATGCCTCTACTCTCATTGGATTTTCACCCGCAGCAAAGCAGCTATCCGGCCGTCTGATCACGCGTCTATCAGCGATGCACCTTACGATGTCATTTCCTTGGCGGCCCTCTCTCAATGACCTCGTCCTGAGCGCCTTCTTTATCGGAGAACGCCGGAAGCGTTACGGCGTAACGGGTGCTGGGCGCGAGCCGCGTCATCCGTCAAAACAGGTAACGAGAGTAGAGGAAGGCTAATGAGAGTAGAGGAAGCGACTTATATCGCCGCTCAAACGCTGTATAAACGTGCGTTCGCCAGAAAATCCGACCGCTCGAGGGCAAAGACAGGCGATTTTAAAGTCGGCTAGCGGGCGGCGCCAAAGGCCCGTGTCCCGTTAATTTCCAAATTCAAGCCGTAAATCGCGCCGGACGGCCTCGGACAAGACGCGTGGTTTTCGTCCATGTAGACGCGTCTCCATCGGCCGGTCGGCGATCGTTACGACATAACCCCGTCCATGTAGACGCGTGCTCCAGCCGCTGGCAGAGCGCCCGTTACGGCGTCACGATTTGGCACCATGGCTTTGGGCCTCAAAGAAGGCATCGGAGACGAACATCTCGGTGGCCACTTGGATGGCTTCCAAGTCATCGCTATTGGCCGCGTTGAGGTATCCCCTCTTGAGCTAACCTGCGTTGCGTGCGACGCGCCGCTTCCTGGTCGCGATGGACCGTTCGGCGGCACGTCTAGGCCGAGCGAAACTTGGTCGACTGGATAACGGGAAGGTCGGCAGGCTTTTCACCCTGGAGAATGCGTGCGGCATAGCCGCCGGCCTGATGATAGGCGTCGCTGATGCTGGCGCCGTAGCTCATCAGGCCACCATCGACGACGATCTGCGGGTCCGCATAGCTCGCCGGCAGTCGGTAGTGCTCGGCTAGCGCCACGATGTGCTTGCGGTGCGTCAGCGTGAAGGCGCCCGATCCGACAAATACCGCGCCGACGCCTCGTTCGGCAAAAGTTGCGAAGGCAGCATCGAAGGCGGCGTCGGTGCTGGCATTAAGGAAGATAAAATCTTGTCCATTGGCGTGGGTTGCGGCCTGGAGGTCAGCGCGCTCCCGCTCGCCATTGGTGCCTGGATCTAGGACCACGCCAATCGACTTCTTCTGCGGTACCAGTTCGCGCAGAAATTCCATGCGTTTCGTGCTCACAACGCCGCCGAGAAAGAACAGGCCGGTGAGGTTGCCGCCTGGCCGATTAAGGCTCGACACGAGACCGAGCGCGACGGGATCGTTCCCGACAACGAAAATAATGGGCACCGTCGTGGTTGCGCTCTTCGCCGCCTGCGCCGCCGCGATATTGCCGATGATTACCGCGACCGGCTTGCGGACCATGGCCGCGACGAGGCCGGGCAACTTCGCAACCTGACCTTCCGCCGATTGGATTTCGACCGCGACGTTCTCGCCGTCAACGAACCCTGCATCTTTGTGGCCTGCGCGAAACTCGCGCACCAGATCGCTCTCGTCTGTGATCGGTTCGCTCCGCAAAAAGCCGACGATCGGCGGCGCCGGTCTCTGCGCCCACACCGTGAGCGGCCATCCAGCCGCGCCGCCAACCAGCGTAATGAGCTCCCGTCGCCTCATAGCCCCTCTATCAGAGAAGCCTACCATTGCCGGTCGAGTTGTGCATCACAGTAAAGCGGTCTGAGTGAGGGCCTGCAGAGGTCAAATTCTGCCGCGGAGCCTAAGGGGGCACGGCAGCTTTACCCCCTATAACGGACTCGATAGCGGAAGAGCGGCGCGGCAGAGACCGGGCAAACAGCGACATACGCACCAGCACGACGTGGCGCTATTCGATCACCTCGTCGGCTGCAATGAGCAGACTAGCCGGCACGGTGACGCCGAGTATCTTCGCAGTTTTGAGGTTTATGATCAGTTCAAATTTCGTCGGCGACGGCGCGGCGACGCCATGCTCGACGGCGCGGCGCTGTTCAGGATTGAGCGTGGCGAGGTACGGCGCCGTCATGATGCTGTCGGAGCGAATCACCGATCCCACCAGCAAGCACGCCTTTCGCGGCGTCCGCAAATAAGGCGGTCGTGAACTTGTCTTCCGCTGCCCCGGTCCGCGGAAACGGCGCACGACTAAGGTAGAGGTAGTTCCATCTCGACCTCACGCTTGAGCTGCGGGCCGTTATTCTTGACGTTGCCAACAGCCTTATCGACAGGCCAAATCTTCAATGCGTCGTCCGGACATGGTTGCAGCAGCGCCAGCAGCTCTTCTTCCGCCGCCGGCTCCTCGCCTAGCCATTTTGCCCAATCCTCTTTGGCGAGGATGACAGGAATCCGGTCATGCAGTTCGGCCATCACGTTGTTTGGTGTACAGGTGAGGACCGTGCAGCTCAGCACTTCATCGCCTGACTTTGGGTCTTTCCACTTTTCCCACAGTCCGCCCATCACCATCTGGCCGTCGGCCATAGCGATCGCGTAGGGCTGCTTCTTCTTCCCGGCAGGATCGAGCTTCTTCCATTCATAGAATCCGTCGGTGACGACGAGGCAGCGCTGACCCTTTTTCCAAGCGTTCTTGAAAGCTGGTTTGGTGGTGAATTCTTCTGAACGCGCGTTGAAGATCGTGTAGGAAAGCTTCTCGTCTTTGGCCCAATGGGCAACAGGCCCCAACGCATCATTTTAGGCACGCGCTTCCCGTCAACTGAACGGATGGCAACCAGCATCGGCGCAGTTGGCGGCTTATTCCAATCGGCCTCGAAATTCGGCGCCGGAGCGTCCAGGTCGAAATCCAATTTGATTCTGATCTCGGAATAGTCCGACGACAAGCGAACGCGACCACACATGACACATATGTAGGATGTAGGAAGCCTAGGGCTTATTCCAACGCGCCCAGTAGCGTCCCTTTCCCTTTTGTCTTGGATCAAACATCTCACCTCGCTTGAATTTCTCGGCATCGGCAGGGTCGGAGAAACAGTAGACGTGAAACCACTCGTTGTTGTGGCACACGGCGTGGCCTCGGGTGCAAAGCGTGAGGTCCTTGCAAAACTCGTGAATCTCGTTGTAGCCGCCGCCCTCGCAAGCGCGCGCTGACAGCACCACCTGGTGCGGCCAATTCCGGTCAATGGCCGCCGGCGACAGCTCGCTCTTCCGGCGCATGTCCGAACCGTTGTCTGAAGGCCGCGGCGTCCTCCAACGTGCGAAAGCAATACCTCACCGTGTTCGCTGGCAGATCAACATACATGTGACATGCCAAGCCGCATTCATCGAGCCAATCGAGAACCTCCATGGCAGCTTCATCGAATGACAGCGCCACCTCGTACGGAAAGTCTCGATTGATCTCGAAAATCACGCTCATTCCGTATAGAGAACATAACAAGAACAAGAGTCAATGGGGCGAGGTCTGGGAGGACTGGATGATGAGGAGCCACCAGATGTCGTGCGAAATGGACCTGTTCACAAAACCGATCGTGCGACGGTTCTTGCGCTGTTCGCCGTGAACGAATTGCGACTGGAAATCAATGGATGCAAGCGAAGGCTACGAAAGTCGGGCGCGGCGCTTGCGCTCGCGGGCCGGGAGCATCCCGCAGTGTTTCTCCAAGGCTTTGGCCCGCGAGATGCCGAGGCTGAAGTAAGTGTCTGGGGGCAGCGCTTGCTGGGGACAAGGTTCGCTGCGCGGGCTCTCACGTGGTCTGGGTCATCACCTTGCTAGAGGCGCCTCGCTTTAGAGACGAGATTTTGGCGTGGTCAACATTTGCTGGTGCTGGGCATTTTGCAATCAGGCCAGCAACGCGAGATCGGCCGCGTTCTCGACGACGCTCTCGCTAACAGATCGCGGCTACGGGCGTCAGCGGGGAGGCGCGGAGGATGCGCCGCGGGTGTTTGCCGATGTCCGCTCCGAGCGGATCGACCTTGGCGATCGCGTTCGTTGTGGTTGTGTTTGTAGCAGAGCGTTGCGCCACAGCCACGGAGGCATCAATCGGTGTCACGAGTTCGCGGCCACCTCGTGCATTGAGCAGGCCCTGCAGGTTGGTCGCCGGATCAATCTCTGCGAATTGGTCGTTGATGACCTGGTCTTCGGCGTTGAACAGTTCTACCGCAAGAACGCTGAGCGGTGTGTTGGCGGGAAGGAAGAGGCTGGAGAGCAGGTTGTCGACCTCTGACTGTGAGAAGGCAGCCTGAACGGGGATTGACTGCTGTTGCGGTCCAACAAACGTGAGGGTGCTTGCGGTTGGAGTGAGTGGCGTCCCCTCCAGCCTGTGGAGGAGGACGTTGCGCCAGGCCCTGCCGTCCGCGCGGCGCAGTTGGGCATACAGAAGGAACCAAATCTGTGTTTGGGGTGCGCTAGGGTCCGTGAGCGACTGGCCGTCGAGCACGGTCTGTGCACGATCCGCAGAGGCGACGATGCATGGCTGCATCGGGCCTACGTTTACGTCAGTGGGAACCGCGTCGGCGCGATGAGTAAGCGTGGTGAGCGGCGGGCACGGATGCTGCACGCCGGACACGCGCAACGGTCTGCCGAAACGGGTCTGTGCGGTGGACCACAGGAGATGTCCGCAGCGAATCTCATAGGTCCAGAACCCGAAGAGGTCGAGTGCGCTAGCCGCGATGCCGTCCGGCAACGGAACAAGGAAGTGCACGGGCGATGAACCAGAGGTCTGGAGCTGCGTCATCGCAGCGAGGCCTGCGTCGTCGTTGCCCGAGTCCGGTGTGATCTGACGGATCGGTTCTGGGTCGAGCGCTATAGGCGTGTCGGCTGCCGAGGGGAGATTGAAGGGATGGCTGATAAGCAGAGGATCAGGACCGTAGTTGATGAGTTGGATGAAGTAGGCGTCGTGATCGTCGTCGGGTTTGCGATCAAACTCGAGCCATAGTGCGCGGTCGCGCTGTGTAGTGGAGGAGTAGTCGGGCGCGGCAGTATAAGGGCTTTCTGCAATGCCGGCAGAGACGAGACGCGGAACCTGGCGGGGAGGCGCGGTGATCGGGACCTCGATGCTTCCGCTCCACAATGTGACAGGTGTGGTGGGCGCGCCGGTTAATGTGGCGAGCAACTGAACGGAGCCGTGCGTGGGTAGCGGGAACGAATCGACGTCGGTGGTGCTGTCGATCGTGGAGAAGAAGATTAATTCCGTACTGTCGCGGTTCACGGGTTTGGTGCCAGCCTGTGTCGCAAGCGAGGAGACGACGCCGGGCATGTCGATTTGACCCAGGGGAGCCAGCGGGCCCGGGCTGCTGCCGTCGTCGTACGTGGTTCCAATGAAGCTGAACGCGAGCTGACCGGCGCCGTTCTGAGCAAGGCCGGACCATGTCCAGTCGCGGTCGACGGTCACGCGTGTGACCACGATCCAATGGCCAATGAGGTCTTTGTGGTTGGAAAACGTGATGCTGGAGCGGTCCTGCGGAAGCGTGTGCCTCAGCTTGCTTTCCGCGCCGAAGAGAATGCGCTGGCCTGGAGGGGCTGCGATCGTGAGGCTGTCGACAGGTAGTTGCAGTGCGGAGGCGAGCAACTGAATTGGAGTTGTCGCCGGCGGCGTGAGTGTGTTGACGAGGTTAACGAGGCTCTGCCGATTGAATGTGCTGCCGGCGTTTTGCGTGATGAACTGGACGACCGAGGACGTGACAATGTCCTGTGTTGCGGACTGATCGAGATCGCGGAGGTAGAAGGCCTGCAGTTGAAGGTCAGGAGACTGATCGACGAGCAGGCTGTCTTCAACCGCGGCCTCGTAGCGTACGCGAAGATCGGCGACAAGCCCGGTGCGCGCGGCGTCGTTGCCGAAGTAAAGATTGCCGGGATCGGGCGCGCCGAGCCCACGAAGACGCAGGCGAACGTTTCGGCCTGTGGGGATGGGCAGCCCCGTGGGATTCGCCGACGAGGGAACCACAGGCGCGTCGATGTGCGGCATGGGTGTCGGCTGCAGGGTGAGCTGAATTCGGCGTGGAGGCCCCGAGCATCTGCGGCGAGGCGAGTGGAGGGAAATCTACGTGCCACACGTAGACGACACGGAAGATGCCGTCGAGATCGCCGGGGACAGGTGGGTTATCGGCGCTGGCCATCGATGGGATGTTCCCGGTGTCATGCTGCGGGGCCTGAGCTTCCACGATGATCTCGAGTGTGGTGACGTCTGGGTCCAGCACGTAGGCCTGGAATGGTGGGACGGCGGGCATGTTGGAGCCGTCCGGTGGTGGGAACTGGCGTACCGGAGGTTGTGGAGGCGTGAGCGCAACGAGGGCGTCGAGCGTGGCCTGGTCAGCTGCGCCGGAAAAGACCATCTCGGGATAGTGAATAGGAGGCCGATCGACCAAGAGCGGCTGTGTTCCGTCCGCTGCAACCTGTCCTAGTGTGAGGGGTACCTTCTTTGGAGGGATGAAGCGGCGGAAGTTCACCGTAGTCATCCCTGCGTCGGCCGGGCCTTTGTCGGTGGCCTGAGGACCGCCGCCGGTGAGGTCGGCCAAGCGCGTACGGAACTGGTACGGATTGCCGTAGAGGAGGGTGAACGGCGGCAGAAATTCGGAGAGTGTGCCGCTGAACTCGGAGTCGGTGGGTGTTGATGGTGCAGGCGGTTGGCCGCCGCTGAGCACGTAGCCGTATTGATCGTTGACGACCAGCGTGCGCCCGCGCCACTGCGCGAAGTAACGCGGCAGCCAGAAGTCCTGCGAGGTACCGCCGTTTTGAATGGGCGTGGGTTCGAGGCAGAGGTCAGTGCCTGTGAAGTTGGTTGCGAAGACGCCTGCGGCATTGAGTGTGCCATTGGCAGCACAGAGTGAAGACCAATTGTCGGTCGGATCCTCGCGCACGTCGACGCGATAGCCGAGCACACTCAGGGGGAGCTCGGCGACCGGCGTGGCCGGCGGAGAAGGACTTGCCAGCGCCAGTGCGATCTGTACCTGACGATTGACCCAGTTGGTCACCTGCACATCGTCCCAGCCGATCTGGATACCCGCGTCTGTGCCGGGCACGATCGGTTTGGCGGCGTTCGTGCCGTTGAGGCTCTGTGGTGTGCCGCCGATCACGACGTTGTTCACGCCCGTGGTGACGGCGTTCACTGTAGTGGGCTGGTTGGCGTGAACGATCTTCGCGAAACCGTCGAGATACAGATCGGCTTCATTCTGTGCGTCGTCGAGTGTCTGCGACGCGTAATTGGCGGGCACGGTCGGGAAGAGCACGGCAGCGAATACGTCCTGCGCTGCGGCGGTGAGGGCGGGCAGACGAGCGGCGTATGTGACGACCGCAGAGGGATTGGCCGTGACCAGCGAGGCGTACCAGTTGTCGGCAGCCGTGGTGTCGATCTCGAGCCAGATCCAGCCGCCGCTCGTGACGAGGGAAGCGTCCACTGGAATCGGGATGTTGAGGTACATCAGGCCCATCGCCTGCGCGATAAGTGGCTGACGCAGCGCGTAGGAGAGGACCTCGCCCCATTGGATCTTCCGCGGTGTGACCTGCGTGTTTGTAGGCGAAGCACTGCCGAGAGCGCAGCCAAAGCCGTCGCCCGCGGTGAAGAAGTCGGTGCTGGGCTGTTGGAAGCCCGTGGCTTGCAGGTAGGAGTCCGGAAGATCTTTGCGGATGATGCCTTGGGTCTGTGAGGTTAGCGGAATGACTTGCGGCGTGAACTGAGTGGCCAGGCCGGCCCAGATGGAAGGCTCGGCGCTGCTGTAGGGGAGAGTCAGGGAGATTTGCGTAGGCGTTGGAGCAGGCGTGATGGTGGACCACGGGGGCGTAACGAGGCCGGACAACACAGCCGCTCGGAGAACGGGCTGCGCCTGCGCGAACGGTAGTTCTTCTCCTGCGCCGGAAGGGACGGGAGCCATGGGATTGCCGTTGGGCAGGAGAAGAAGGTTGGCGATCAGCGTGTCGGTGCCGTTCCATCGCTGGGGCAGAAGCATGAGCGTGAGATTACGGGTTGTTCCAGCCATGAGAGGCTCAGTCGGTTACGGCAGTGCGTTGAGGTTGATCTCTTTCTGGAACGTCCAGGAGCCGGACCAGTCGATGTTCGCGACCCAGCAGATGCTGAGATGAACGCCAACCGCGGCTGTGCCGATGAGGTTCACGTCGCGCACATTGCCCGGATTAAAGTTGAGGCCAAGGCCAGCTGTGACGGTGAGCGAGACCGTGGCAAGGCCGTCCAGCACATCGACCTCTGCCTGCCCGGTGAGCAGGAACATCAGGGTGATGTTGCTTCCCTGGACCTGCACCTGCACGGCGATCACGACGGAGGCACTGCCGGAGGCGATCGCGAGATCGATCGCGAGGGCCGCGCCAATGCCACCCTGGATCAGGATGTCGAGCTTGTTCTGCTGAATGCCGGCCTGAATGCAGAAGGTGCCGGAGAGCGGGTCGACGATCCAGTGGCAGGGTGTGTCGGGTGTGCCGATGCTTACAAGGAAGTCGACGTTGAGGCCCACGATGTCAAGCGTCGTGCCGATGTCGAGCGAGACGTTCTGGATATTGCCGGGACCGAGAGGAAGATCGGGCAGGCTGAAATTATCGCTGACGGAGAGCTTGCCGTCGGAGAAGTGAACGTGGAGCCCGGGGCTGGTGTCGCCTTCGTCGGCGGGCGCGGTCTCTGCATCGGCGCCGCCTACGGGGCCGAGGACATCCTGCAGCTTCTCGAGAAGCGTGAAGAACTTCGTGAGTGGATCGAGTGGTTTGGCGAAGACGACCTGGAGCTCGGGGAAGGTCGGCGGAATCGTGTTGGCGTCGGCGTGGAAGTTGCCCTGCAGCCAGAGGACGGGATCGCTGCTGAGCGCGGGGATCACAAGACCGATGGCCACCTGGTTGATGTCGAGCGTCCAGGAGGGACCGCTCGGCTGGCCTAATGAGATAACCACGGTGCCTTGCGGGTCGCCCTTGGTCGGCTGGAAGTAGAGATTGACGTTCGCGATCGAGGTGGAGATCAGCGGGGTTGCGACCTTGTTGTCGAGGTACAGGTTCTGGGTGGTGCCGAGGCTTGGGCCGGAGAGTTGGTTGGTGATGGGAGCAAGATCGCCGGCGAGGAACTGCAGGCAGTTGCCAATGTCGGGGAAGTTGCTGATGGCCCCCAGTAGTGCGCCCGCGTGGGCGACGTTGAGTGCGTCGCCAAGCGCAAGCTGCTGCGAGCCGATCGTGAGTTGCGGGCGCGAGAGAAAGTTGCTCTGCGTGCCGGTCGCCTGCAGGAAGCCGTAGAATGTGTTCGGCGGTGGTGAGAAACCGGCGGCGAGACGAAGGATGTCCTGCGGGTCGGCGTAGTGGACCAGATTGCCGAGCGTGGTGCTGCCGCTGACGTTCGGTTGGACCAGAGGGATTGGCGTTGTCGGATTGAGTGCCGCAGGTGCGGTCTGTGATTGCGTGCGTGCGCCAATGCTCCATGCGCCGTCGGAGGAGAGCTTGGGAATACCCAGCAAGGCGGCCGCGATCGCAGCCGGACCACCCGTAATGCCGGTGTCGATGAGCGGCACGGCCTGGAAGGAGGTTGCACGCAGCAGGGAGTTACTGTTGGCGATGTTGACGATTGCGTTCAATGGGCCACCCGCTCCGCTGGCGAGCGGCTGGAAGTCAGTCATGTCCTGGATGCTGAGGTGGACTGCTGTTGTGAGACCGACGTACCCGGTGATTCCGGTGGACGGGATGCAGGTGTGTTTTTTTCCGGTGAGGTCGGTCGCGGTGGCGGCGCCCTGCAGTACCGTGTGCTGCGGCTGGATGATGACGTCCCCGTCGAAGGTCACGGCCTGCAGGGCGATATGGGTAGGCATTCCTCCGCCGTCGGGCGTGCCTGTGGATGGAACCTCGGGACCAAGCTCGCTGATATTCGTGACGTTGATAACGCCGCCGATGATGCCGGGGTGAATCGCTTCCGGCGGAATGATCGGCGTGTTGGTCGAGGGGACCGACGGGTATTGGAAGAGGCCGTCGCTTGCGGCCTGCCATCCGCTGTCATAGCGCTGCACGACGCCGGAGCCCTGGCGATCGATGGTGATGGTCCGCACAACTTTGATCGCCCATGGGTAAATCAGGCTCTGGACCTGAATGACCTCATGGCCAGTACGGCCTATGAGCACGTGGAAGAGGGATTTGACGACATCCGTGATCAGCGGTTGGGTGTTGGTCCAGTCGCTGAAGGTGCTGGCGCCGTAACCGGTGAGGTCATAGCGAATTAGCGGCACGCCGGGTGTCGCCTTCGGGTCCCCCGTTCCGGGAGTGAACCGGCTCTCGAAGATGAGTGTGGCGTTACTCCCAAGCACCTGCTCGCCATACGAGAGAGTTCCTCCTTGGGGATTGTCGGTCGACGTGCGGAGATACGTTCCGCCGGAGAGCACCGGGTCGAGCGATGTGGGATCCGGTGCGCTGATGCTGAGTTGCCACGCACCCGTGTAGATGGCACCGGTGGGAGTGCCTGATGCGGGAAAGACGGGCCGCACGAGCGAGGCGTTGGGCAGCACTGTGCCGCTGACGGTCTTGGTGCTGCTGAGTGCACCGATCATCCCGAAGGGCAAGGTGAACTGTCCGGCGAAGCCGCCGGAGCCGACGTTCAGGATGGATTGCAGGGACTGCAGAGGAGCGACGGGAATCAGCGTCGCCGAGAGCGCCTGGAACTGCGTGAGGGGACCATCGCCGGGCGGATGAAGAAGCGTATTGTTCGAGACATTCGGGTCCGCCTGTGTCGACACGTTGTACATCGGCTCCCAAGCGATGGCAGGCAACGTGGCGAGCGGAAGGAGGAACGCTGGGCCGCGCACCGAGAGTCCGTCGATCGCATAGTGCAGGGTGAAGCGTTCTGATGTGGTGACCCGCACGCCAAACTGACTCGCCCGTGTGGAGACGTCGAGCAGCATCTCGGCCGTTGGTAGATCAGGGATAGGCGAAGAAGGGGGCGGCGGAGCGTCGGCGGGTGCGATCGCGGCGCCGACGGCAGAGCTCGAAACGGGCTGCGGCGCGTGTTGCAGTGCGGCGATGTCCGGCGAGATGAGCTGTTGCTGCTTTATGTGGATGTGCGGTGCGGGGGGCACCGCGTCGGAGCCCGCTTCTGTGCTCGGCGGTGTTTGAGGGTGAGACTGGTTCGTGTCGAGCAGCCGCAATTGTGCCGACGCGCGATCGGGCCAGGTGATCTCCGCGAGCAGCTTGTCGTTCGGAAACAGGTTCTGTCCGCCACGAAGGCTCGGCTCCGTGTTGCCCGTGTAAGGATCGGGGAGATAGAGCTCGACGAGTGCGAAGTCGAACAGCAACAAAAGTGAGCCAGAGGTTGGGTTGAACCTCGCGTCTGTTGCCGTGGCGGCGAGCAATGCAGTTGAGGCTTGCACTTCCAGCAACGCATTGTCGAGCGCGAGAGGAAAGATTGGTGTTTTATGTGTCGGGCTCGGTTTGTCTGCGGAAGTGGTGGAGGCGGCGAGGATAAAGAACTGCCCGCTGGTGCTAATGAAATCAACAGTGCCGTTCAAGAAGTTGGCTGGAAGTCTGGCGCTCGTGGCGAGGACAGGACGATCGATGAGGGCGTTCAGCGTTGACGTTTTGAGTGAGAGGATTTCCTGCGTGGCAGTGAGACCGTATGTGAGGAGTTGCCCCGCCTGCCTTGTGAAAACGATCTGACAGCGGCGGGTCGGATTGGTGTCCTGATCATTCCAGAGCTGGATGGACTGCCGCGCGACAACGCCCGGGGCTGCTCCCGAGGCAAGATACAGCAGCACCGAGTTGTTCTGTGCGATGAACAGACCAAGCGCGGCCGGTTCAGGCGTAGCGATGCCGGGCCAGTCACAGCTGAGACCTGGGCCGATCAGACAGCCGAAGCTGCCGGGTCCTGATGCTGTACCAAGCGTTAGCGGCGCGCTGGATTCGCTGATGCTGAGTGTCCATCCGGCGTTGATGATCGGTGCGGACGCTGTCACGGTGAGGATGTTGTCGCTAAATCCGATTGGGGCGAAGACACTCGTCGAGGCGTTTCCGAACAGGTAAAGCAGCATCAATTGGGCGTCGTATGCCGGAGTAATGGCCTGACCTGTGCTGGAGATGCTCTCGCTGTACAGTGTGGCGGAGCAATTATCGAACGTGATGGAGCTCTGACCGGCTGACGGGAAAGTCACGTCGATTTTCGTGGGTGGGGTGACGGTTGTAGGGAAGCTCGCAGGGCTTGCCGGCATCGGCGCCGGAGTCAAGATGAGCTGCAAGGTAGCGGTCGTTGGAACGTTCATTGTCGTTCCACCGAAAGGCAAGGCCTCGTCGCTGATGAGTTCGCCAGATTTCAATGGCGATGCCGGCGAAGGCGTCCGCAGGTGCAGCGGATGCAAGTGGACGTGCAGCGATCCAGGCCGACCCTGCACGAATTGTGGCCTGTTTAGGCGAGCCTATGTGGAGCGCGTTGAGCGGAACGACGCAGAGCACCTGACCAGCGCGAACGAACTCAACCATCTCGACGAGGTTGAAGACGATGATCCACTTGTTCGCGAAAGTGGTGAGCGGGGAGCCACTATTGGTCGTGATCGGACCATAGATGGCGGAAGGCGAAAGTGCGCGCGCCCAGGCGGGGAGCTCGAGGCCGCCCAGTGCCGTTGGTGCGCGGTCGATTACGGCGACGCGGGTGTTGACTGTCTTAGCCAGCGCCAGGGAGACGATCTGATCATTCCAAGCGGCGCCAGAGATATTGCCGATGTGTGGCTGTGCGGGCTGAGCGGACGAGGCGGCTACCTGACCTACAGGCGGAGGACTCGGTTGTGCGGGTGTTTGCTGGAGCAGGGAGCCCCGCAGAATATTCTCCCAGCCAGACGGTGTCGAGAGTGCGGCCGCGATCTGGTCTGCGCTCTGTCCGGAGGCGATGGCGCGTGCGATCGAGATTTGGGCGGGTACGATCTGTGTGGCGGCCGCTGCAGACAGAAGCGGCAGCTTAGCGAGTTCGGACGCAAGCGCGTCCGCAGAGAGTCGCGTCGGGCTTGGCATTGGTTGGCCTGATGCTGAAGTTGAAGCTGTTGCTGCGCCGAGCCGCAACAGGTCAGCGCGAACGCAAAAAGCGACAGGCAGCTTGGGCGCATTTGGTGCTCACCCAGATCCGTCGACGAAAACCCTCAAAAATGGATATGGATCGGCCACGTGGTAAAGGCCAGTGTAGGCGTAGAAGAACGCTAAGGCTAAAGTTGCAATACGCATTGTCGCGCTCCCTTGGCCATGATCGCCCCTCATAACCAAATCGCATTCCCGACAAATCAGCGTTTGCAAGCCGCGTTTGTAAGCAATGGACTCGCGTCGCAAATGGATCATTCGCGCAGTGAACATGGAGCGACCACGACGCATGTCACGGCGGGCCAAAGCGACCAGCACGGCGCGAATCCTAGTACTAATGTTTCGATTGGCCGCCGGCCGATAGCATCCTGGCCGCGGTTCGCCCTCGGGACTTCGGCACGTCCCACTCGCAGCTAAAGGCAAGGTTACACTAAATCGCCCGGCAAAGAAAGTTGAAATCTGCCAAATCGTGCCACGCACGAGACAAAATGTCTTGGACTCCCGCGCACAAGTTTGATGTGAGTGAGTTCGCGAAAAGCCTATAACTTTGCTCCTAGTGCTGGTCATGACGCAGGGTATTGGCGCGCACCTCACCAATGATGAGAAACGGGCGCATATAAAGGATTTGCGCCGCGAGCATACGTCGGGAGAGGCGATAAAAACAACACTTCAAATTGATTGCCCTTCGGGGACATCTCATCCCCACGATCATTTGGGTAGAGATTCTTCTGTTGATCCTCGACATCTTGTGGAGTTCGGAGACCCGCGGCAAATGCAGACCCAGTAGCGCACAGCGCAGCTCTTATCAGTAACAATTTACTCGCGATTTTCTCGCATTGATCGCACGTCGGCTGGTTTATCTCATCGCCCATAGCAGCTCAACGGTATTGCGCCACGCAATCGCTCTCAGTCTGTACAGCAAACAATCCAAGCTTGATTGCCTTGTCCGCTGAGTGCCCAGCCTTCGTCACCCGTTGCCTTCACCCTTACATACCACCACCCATCGCCTCGACGTTGTAGAACCTCCAATACCGTTCCGTTTGTCATCGCCATTATGCGATGTCCGGACGATGCCGATGGTTGAGTTCGCAGGGACAGAAATGCCTCGGGCGGACTGGTGTTAGCAACGTAATAATAGGAACCTTCGGGGGAGGAGTTGTCTCCTGGATGGCTTCGTTACTGGTCTTGGGTTCCTCCATAAGGGTGACTACGACAAATTGACCGACGGGTCCTCGCCACACTTCGACTCGAACAAGTGGAGTACCGTTCACAATACGAGAGATAACCCCTCGTTCAGCTCGACCCAGCTCAAGTAATCTTTCGAGGGCCGCCCGATTACCCTCATCCTGGCGCAGACTGGGGCGGCCGAGAAGGGCCCAGGCTGTGTGAAAACGTGCTCGCGCGAGCACGGCGCAGAATTGGTTTCTCTATCGTCTTCTACCGACAGTGGTCGTCAGCGTTTTTGTTTTTCAAATTGACGAAGTCGAGACGAAATTTCCAACGGCGAATTTGATTTCGGAGTTTTCACACAGCCTGGGCCAGAAGCAGACAAAATGCGCTGCAGCAAAATAGCACTTATTCGATCAACTCGTCGGCGACCAGTTGTATCTCGCGCGAAACCGTGAGGCCGGGTGCCTTCGCAGTCTTGAGATTGATCACCAGCTCGTATTTGGTGGGCGCTTGCACGGGCAGGTTGCCCGGTTTTTCTCCCTTCAAGATGCGATCGACATATGACGCGGCTCCCCGGTGCGGCTCGACTGTGTCGAAACCATATGACGCCAAGCCGCCATTCGAAGCAAAATAACGAAAGGGATAGATCGCCGGCAATTGCAAATCAGAAGCCAATGCAATGGTCCTAACCTGGTTGGTAGCAATAAAGGGAAAAGGTGCCACGATCATGCCGCCGTTTGGTTCCTTCGCAAATGCCGTAAGGGCATGTTCGATGTCCGCGATACTACGCACCCCAGCTGCTGTCACCGTCGTGCCCCACGGCTCGAAGCCGCTTCGGCAGCGCGCATAAATTCGACGTTAGCAGATATGTCTGGGCTGTGGACGAATACCACTCGGCGTATGCCAGGCGCGATCTCCCTCAGCACGTCCAGCCATTTTCCGCCGATTGTCGCCTCGAAATTCTGGAATCCTGTAATGTTTCCGCCTGGCCGCGCAAGGTTAGTAACAATGCGACTCCCGACCGGATCGGACACGCCAACAAACGATCGGGAGGGGTCAGGGGTAATGCTGACTATAGGCTTTGTCGGCATCGCCTTCGCCGCAACCTGGACCCGCCGCGGTGGTAAAAGCGAATATGACATCGACGTTGAGACGTGCAAATTCATCTGCAATCTCTGAAAGCCTGAGCTCCCTGCTGCTGTTCGGTACTCAACGAAAATATTCTGCCCTTCGTTATACCCGAGGTCGCGCAGGCCTTGCTGAAATGCATTGCGGCGAGGCAGATCGGCGGAGACGGAGTCGCCGGTTAGATAACCCAGCAAAGGGACCTTTGTCGGCTGCTGCGCGCGAGCCGCGAGCGGCCAACTCGTCGCTGCGCTGCTAAGCAGCGAAATGAAGTCGCGTCGCAACATGGAATGCCCCGTAGGCTGACGACCATATCGTACCACACGGTGGAGCTGGAGGGCTGCGTTGTGCATCACAGCAGGAAATGTCCGTCGTCAAATGATTTGAGACAAGTCTCGGTTTGATTTAGTGGAGGCTCCAGCTCATCTGGTTTGCGATCTTAAGCGGCTTTGTTTTGGTGCAGCAAGCGGCGGTTCTGGATTGTGCTTCGTTTGATCCTTTCTCGGTTGAGTAAGATGGTCTGGCCCCGTCCGAGGTAGACGTCGGCAGGTGTGAGATTGTTCAGGCTCTCATGATAGCGCTGGTGGTTGTAGTGATCGACGAACCTACTGATGCTGGCTTCGAGATCGCCGGGTAAATAATAGTTTTCGAGCAAGATTCGGTTCTTCAAGGTCTGGTGCCAGCGTTCGATCTTGCCTTGCGTTTGCGGATGGCAAGGGGCGCCACGAACGTGTCTCATGCCCTGGGCCACGAGCCATTTCGCCAGATCTCCGGAGACATAGCTCGAACCATTATCGCTCAGCAGACGTGGTTTATGGACAACCCGCGCCTGACTACAGCCTGATGCTGTGAGAGCCAGTTTCAAGGTGTCCGTGACGTCGTCAGCTTTCATCGTCGTACACAGCTTCCATGCAATGATGTAGCGCGAGAAGTCGTCCAGGATCGTGCTGAGATAGAACCAGCCCCAGCCGATGACCTTCAGATACGTGAAGTCGGTCTGCCAGAGCTGGTTCGGCGCCGTCGTCTTGTCCTTGAACTCATCCGCGGCCTTCACCACGATGAAGGCTGGGCTAGTGATCAGGTCATGCGCTTTCAGGAGGCGATAAACCGAAGCTTCTGAGACAAAATAGTTTTCCGTATCCGTGAACCGCGTGGCCAATTCCCGCGGTGACAGCTCCGGCTCATCCAGCGCCAACTGTACGAGACGGCCTCGGATGGCATCGGGGATGCGGTTCCAGATCTGCTTGGGCTTGGACGGTCTATCTTCCAGGGCTTCAGGGCCGCCAGTCTGGTAGCGGTCGTACCATCGGTAAAAAGCTGCGGGCAGGATGCCGATCTTCGCCAGCGTCCGGCGTACCGGTAGATGGGATTGTTCGACCAAGCGGATGATTTCCAGTTTCTCGGAGGCGGGATATCTCATTCCTCGTCTCCCCCATCCGCGATCATGCTTTTTTTAAGCAGCCGAAGCTCGAGCGCCTGCTCGGCGACCACCTCCTTCAACTCCTGCGCCTGGCGCCGAAGATCCTTGACCTCGCTGCTCGTCGCGGCACGCGCCGTATCGCCCGCCAGCCGGCGCTTGCCAGCCTCGAGGAACTCCTTCGACCAGCTGTAATACAGGCTCTCCGCAATGCCATCGCGCCGACATATCTCCGCAATGCTGTGTTCGCCGCGCAGCCCATCCAGCACAATGCGGATTTTTTCCTCGGCCGAATGATGCCTGCGGGTCGCCCGGCGAATGTCTTTCACAATTCGCTCAGACGAGGATTTTAATCGTCCTGATTTCTGTCTCATCTCCACTCCTTGATGGTTACCGATGAGCCAGAAATCCTCCGTTCCTCAAGCCGCTAAATCTGTCTCACAGGTGCTGACGCCGGACACGTGGCGGGTGGTTTTCCGCCGCATGCACCCGCAGCTAAATGGCGAGTTTTTTTGCCATCGGGCTGAGGTGGAGTACGTCAAGACCTCCGATATGAGGCATGATATTCTGTCTCGCGTTGCGGCGGGCGTGGCTGTAGCCGGGACGGTCAATGGCTCACCCAAGAGCACGAGAACTAACCTCAGGGGCGGCAGATCGTGACGGACCGAAAGTCACTATTACGTCAGCGTGTCGAAAAAATCGACGGCGTATCTCGGACTTGGTTCGAGTGGATACTTGAGGATTCGATGCTGGCTAAAATATTGGTCGTGGAGGTGGACTTTGACACAGACCCTAGCAATCCAGGATTTCGACGAAGTGTCTTAGATTCAATCGAGAATACAACAATGGAGATCTCGGAAAACGAGACCACTGCAATCGTGGGTCACCTAAGGATCGTTCCCAAAAGGATGTGCTGATGCCTGCGGCTCCAAAATCGAGACCCTTGAAATAGTCTGGTCTATGCGCGCTTCTTCTTCTGAAGCCGTGAGAACTGCCCTGGGATTGTGAAAGCCAACAGTCGCTTGCGCCGCAATAATACCGGAAACCTTTCTCAACGAAACATGGCGATGAAATCGCGAGCAAACTCAACGAATGTACGCGGTGATCGACCCAGAAGCATTTGTACGTCGTTGGTCACCGGCGTAAATGCGCCATTCGAGAAGCTACGGTGTACTTCGACCCGGCTACGTGCGACCGGTTCCGGTACACCGAGGTTGATCAGTGATTTTATGGCATCGTCTTCGGTGAGGGCTTCGTAACGGATAGGCTTACCAACAGCCTCGGACAACAATCGGGCCACATCGAAATAAGTCAACGATTGAGGCCCAGTCAGAACATAGGCCTTTCCACGGTGGGCGTCCTCGGTCAGGGTCTTGACGGCAACATCGGCGATGTCCCGGACATCGATCATGCTGATGCGGGCATCGCCAACCGCTGAACGGAAAACGCCCTGTTCACGGATCGGCCGGGCCATGATCATCATATTCTGGTAAAATACGTTTGGTTGTAAGATCGTGTAGTCCAGACCGGATTCGGTCAATACTTCGTCACAGCGACCCATCTGACGATGAAATTCTGCTGCTGATGATGGCGATACGCTTGTGCCCGACAGTCTTACAACCAATTCGACGCCAGCGTTCTTAGCGGCCTCTATAAAAATGGCGTTCCATTTCTCCGCATCGCGGTGCGCAAGCGTAATGGAGAAGACTCTCGCGACGCCATCGAGTGCGCGTTTCCAGGAATCTCGCCGGGCAAAGTCGCCTTCGATCAGTTCGACGCCAATTTTCCTGAAGGGCTCAGCACGTTTGGGGTCGCGAACAAGCGCACGAGCCGCCAGATTAGATGCAGCCAGCCTGCGGAGCACCTCGCCGCCCGTTGCACCTGCCCCTGTCACTAGAATTCGCGCTGACATAACCGGCACGATACGGCCATCCTCGGCTTTCTGTCACCACGTCTCAGGTCATCTTCGACGCTTGGAACGTGCTCAGGGAAGGTCCGCTTATGCCCCAGCCTGTGAGCGGAGTCATGCACCGCAGCAAAGTGTAGGCTATTCGATCACATCGTCGGCGCGGGCGATTACCGTTTGCGGAAATCTGATTCCGAGCGTCTTGGCAGTCTTGAGATTGACGACCAATTCGAACTTGGTCGGCAGCTGAACGGCAAGTTCGCTCGGCTTGGCACCCTTAAGGACGCGATCAATGTAAGTCGCCGCCCCACGGAACAGATCGGCGATCTCGATGCCGTAGGACATCAAACCGCCGTCGCTAACATAAAAGCCGAACGGATAGATTGTCGGCAGATGAAAACGTTCCGCCAGCACAATGATTGTTTGGCGATAAACTACGACAGAAATATCAGGAATGACGACAAGCCCGGCGCCGGCCTCGCCGCTGAACTTGGTCATGAAAGCTTCTGCCTCAGCGGCGCTGTGAACAGGGGCCTCGACTGGCGAGATGGAAAGCGCCGAGGCAGCGGCTCGGAACGTGTCGACATAATATTTCGCGTAGGGCGCGGTGCTCGGATTGTACATGATGCCGATGTGTGAGACGGAAGGCGCGACTTCATGCATCAATTCGACCCATTTGCCGGCTAACGAACCCTCGACGTTGATGAAACCGGTGATATTGCCGCCCGGGTTGGAGAGGCTCGCGACAAATCCGCTGCCGACCGGATCCGATACCACCGTGAATATAATCGGGATCGTTTTTGTCTCTCGCTGCAACGCAGCGGTCGCCGGTGTGGTCACGCCGACAAGAACGTCAGGGTTCAGAGCGACCAATTCCTTGGCAAACAACTGGATGCGGTCGAGACTGCCAGCACCCCAGCGATAGTCGACATGAATGTTACGACCATCAACCCAGCCAAGTTCGTTGAGACGCTGGCGGAACGCTGTATCCCACGATTGCTGCTGCGGGTCGCTTTCGGCGGCTGCATTGAGAATGCCTATGCGCCGCACTGGTTCGCCTTGCTGCGCACGCGCAACGAACGGCCACGCCGTGACCGCGCCGCCGACTAATGCGATGAATTGCCGACGCTTCATTGGCTCCCCCAGACCGAGGACGACACCTTACCACATTGTTGCATCGGAGTTGTGCATCACAGCAAAATGGGGCCGCCCATGTCAGCTTGGGGTCATCTTCGACGCGTTGAGCGTCCGCCAGGAATGTCCGCTTCTACTTCGTTAGCGACACGATCGCTGCGTCGCATTAAGCGAAGCAATGGGCCAAGAGCGAAAGTGGCCCACCTTATTCAATCACCTCGTCGGCGCGCTGTTGGAGAAACCACGGCACCGCAAGACCGATCTCCTTCGCGGTCGTAAGGTTGATCGACAGGACGAACTTGGCCGGCAGTTGCACGGGCAGGTCCTGGGCCTTTTCACCGCGGAGAATGCGGTCAACATAGTCTGCCGCGGCCTGCCACTGCTCTTCGGTATCGGCGCCATAGGAGATCAAACCGCCGATATGGGTCCTGTCGGCTGACGAGTACATGGTCGGCAAATGCCGCTTGTTAGCCGCGGTGATAATGTGCGCGCGGTTTACGGTGATAAAGGAATTGGAATTGGCGACCATGCCGTTGCCGCCGGCTGCGGCAAAGTTGGCAATGACGGATTCGATCTCTCCGGCATCGTGCAGTTCGAGCGGGACCGCGGTGAGCCCAAGCGCCCTAGCGGCCGCCAGCAATGGCTCCATGTAGTACGACCCGCCTCCCGGCGCTGCGGCGCGATTGAACAGGTAGCCAACTTTCGACACCATGGGCGCAACCTCCTTCAGAAGTTCGACCCACTTGCCGCCGAGCGATGACATCGTGTTGGTAAAACCCGTCACGTTACCGCCTGGATGGCCAAGCTCTCGACAAAGCCGTCTCCGACGGGATCCGACACCTGCACAAAGACGATCGGGAGGGTCTTTGTTTGTTTATGAAGCGCCGCCACCATGGGCGTGTTCTGCGCTAAAATTACATCAGGGGCGAGAGCCACAATTTCGGCGATAGCGGTCCGCATTCGTTCGATGTCGCCACCGGCAGAGCGCGCGTCGATCTTAAGGTTCTGACCGTCCGACCAGCCGAGTTCGTGCAGGCGGTGCTGAAACACGGCGATCCAATACTGTGTCGTCGCATCGTCTTGCGCCGTCGTGGTCAGCATCGCGACCAGGCGCATCTGCTGAGCGTCTGCGGCGAGCGGTCGAGCCGTCACCGCAGCAACAATGCTACAGATAAATTCCCGTCGCCTCATAGCCGCCCCCGGTCAGAGAAGCCTACCAATGACGGGGGCATCACAGCGAAACGGGGCGCCGGACTTCTGAATCGGGTCACGAACGACCGAATTGCGATTTCCCCGCAATGTCTGCTCTTCCTCCGACAGCGATCGAATTGCTGCATTAACCGGATATCCCGACCGCACCGGAACGCTTACTAGTGGTTCATCACAGTGATTTTGACTCTTTGGCGGTGGCTGGATAAGCGCGGCCGAGTTTGGCGCGGGCTTTGTCGGTTGTGAACATCCATTTGATGCTGGCTCGGGTTTTATTTCGCCGCCGTTGCCATGCTGCGATTTCGTTTCGGAGCCTTTTGGGATCGTCGATGCGGCGGCCGAGACACTGGCGCTGCAGCACGCTGATCTCGCACTCGACCATGTTGAGCCAACTGGCGTGTTTCGGAGTGAAGTGGAATTCGAGGCGGCGCAGGATGCGTCGAGCCTCGGCGGGCGCGAAGGCCTCATACAGCGCCCCAGGTTTATGGATCGACAGATTGTCCTGCACGACACGGATGCAGGCGGCGTCGGGATAATGGACGTCGACGAGTTCACGCATGCATTGGGCGTAGTCCACGGCGGCGCGGCGGTCGGTGACCTTGACGTTGCGCCAGCCCCGATGCGGATCGAAGGTGACGAAGAGATTGACGGTGCCGTTGCGGCGATACTCGTAATCGTAGCGCTCGCGCTGTCCCGGTTGCGCCGGGACCGGCCGGCGCGCCTCGCCGATTAGCTGGACGGGGGTCTCGTCGAAGCAAACCAGCGGCCAGGCGGGATCCGGCGTCTCGGCGTAGAGATCGAGCACGTCCTCCATGCGGGCGACGTATTCGCCATCGACATGGGGAATGCACCACATGTCCCTGCGCCATGGCTTGAGATCGTTCTCGGCCAGCCGGCGGCGCACGGTCTCGCCCGACAGGCTGTCGTGATCGGTGAGCTTGACCATCGTGTCGGCCAGAAGCGTCAGCGTCCAGCGTTTGCGGCCGGCGGGCGGCTTGGCGCATGCGGTCGCCACCAGCAGGGCCTCCTCCTTGCCGGTCAGCTTGCGCTCTGCGCCCGGACGCGGCTCCTCGCTCAAGGCTCGCTCCAGATTGCCTTCCACGAAACGGCGCTTGGTCCGGCCGACGGTGGAGAGGCTGACACTGACGGTCCGGGCAATCTCCTCGTCGCGGCCGCCCCCATCGGCCGCCAGCAAAATCTGCGCCCGCTTGAGCTTGCGGGCCGCGTGCTTGCCGCCGCCGAGCATCGCCGTCAGTTCATCGCGCTCGGCTTGGCTCAATTCGACCCGATAACGTACATTCATGCTTTGCCTCCTTGTCGGAGGCCGGGACGAATTCAGCGATAAGTCAAAAATCAGGCGCGCGCTTCACCGAGAAGCAGGGTCATTGCCTGGCCTTCATCCATACCTACGCCTACATGTTCGGACGCCCACCCGCCGAAGCCGACATCCAGCGCCACTTCCGTGTCAGCCCGCCTACGGTCCACCAGATGATCGTAACCCTCGAACGAAACGCCTTCATCCGACGTCAACCCGGCGTCCCCAGAAGCATCGAAATCCTCGTGCCGCCCGAAAGCTTGCCAATTCTCGAATGGCTCGGTATCAAAACGTCAAAATCACTGTGATGAACCACTAGTTTTTCACGAACTTTCGAACAGCAAACTTTTCGGGATAGGACGCATAAATGTTGCCTTCGTCGTCGGCGGTGAGGCCTTCCGGTGCGCCAATCGTCGGATCCGTTTGGGGAATGAAGGCCACGACCTTCCCGTCCTTGATGCTGCCGATCCGGATGCCCTTCTGGAAGCCCGGATTCGTCTTCTCAGTCGATTGCGCATCGTTTACGTAGATCATGTCGTTCTTGTCGATGGCAACGTCGCTTGGCCGGCCGAACTGCTTCCATTCGGCGACGAATTTGCCATCCGGCGAGAAAATCTGGATGCGATTGTTGACGCGGTCGGCCACGTAGACCTGTCCTGCCGAATTGAGCGCGATGCCATGGGGTGTGTCGATCTCGCCTGCCGCCTTGCCGTGCTTGCCCCAAGCCGTAATGAATTTGCCATCCTTGGAGAACTTCACGATGCGGTCATTCGTCCCGGTGCCATGCCCATCGCCAACATAAATGTCGCCACTCGGCGCGACGACGACGGAACTAGCACCACTGAGATAATCCGGACCGTTGCCGGGCATTCCGGGCTTGCCCAGCGTCATTAGCACCATGCCATCTGGACTGAATTTGATGAGATCGGCGCCTTTGCCGTTTCTGGCAATTTCATCGCCCGCCCAGACATTGCCGTCACGGTCCACGTAGAGACCATGCGGAATAGCAAATATGTCGGCGCCGATGGCCCTCACGAACTTGCCGGACGAATTAAACTTCAAAAGTGGCGGAAGCATCGAATTGGTGCATTCGTTCGACGCGCAACGGTCGAACGCCCAGATGCTCTTACCGTCGCTGTGATCGACTTGGACCTTGATGACCCCTCCAAATCTCCGGTCGCCTAGAGGCTGCGCCCAATTTTCCTGCATCCTATAAGGATTGGGCGCGGCATTGGGCTCGATGCCCTGGGTGTAGCCCCGGTCTCCCGAAAACATTGTCAGCGCGCCTGCCGTGACGCCGACCATCAATGTCAGCCTAATTGCATACTTCATCGAAGTCCTCCCGTGCGGAATTGACATTGCCGGCTTCGCCAGACTTGCCGGACCCGGGTGGCCGCCTGCTTGATTCGAAGTCCGCATGCCGGCTAGGCCGACGGCTCTCTTTTGCTATCAGTTTGGCCCGGATCATATTTGTCCGCTCGGCCATCGGGAAGCCGTAAATCTCACGACTGCCAACGCACTCAATCTCACCGTTCCGCATAACTTGCTGGTGCCCGCAGACGAGGTGATCGAGTGATCATTTCGCAATGCGGTAATTGGCGAGGGCAAACCGACGGTATGGGTCACGAACCGCCGCGCCGCATCGTCGGAGTCGTGGCGGCAGTACCTCCGATAGCTGCCGCGACTTTACGCGACCGGCGCGGCGGAGACGGGCCAATTTCCGCCGCACGCACGCGCAGCAAAAACATCGCCTCTTTTCGCGGTCGGACCACCTTGAAGTCGGTCACAGACCTGCCGGTTAGGGCGTGCTATCGTTGCAATGATCCAGCGCGCGTGGCCCCCAAGGGAGGGTCCGATGTCGATCAACATCGCAAGGCGGCAATTCATTGTTGCTCTCGGCAGCGCGGCATCCGCGTGGCCACTTGGGGTACGCGCGCAGCAGCTCCGTGGCGTGCGCCGCGTCGGCGTACTGATGTCCTCGGCCGCCGACGATTTCCTGGGACAGACCAACATCGCGGCGTTTGCACAGGGATTGCAGCAATTGGGTTGGGAAGTCGGCACCAACGTGCGGATCGACACGCGATGGGGTGCCAACGACACCGAGCGCTTTCGCAAATACGCGGCGGATTTGGTCGCATCGGCGCCGGATGTCATCGTGGGCACGGCCGCCTCCATCGTCGGGGACTTGCAGCAGGCAAGCCGCACCGTACCTATCGTGTTCGTAACGACAATCGATCCGGTCGGAAGCGGATTGGTCGCCAGCCTCGCGCACCCCGGCGGAAACATCACCGGTTTTACCGCGTACGAATTCAGTCTGAGTGCGAAATTGTTGGAACTGCTCAAGGAGATCGCGCCCGGTGTGACGCGAGTGGCGGTCGTTCGCGATCCTTCCGTGCCCGCCGGGTCCGGTGGCTTTGCTGCGATCCAGACTGCGGCACCGTCGTTCGGAGTGGAGTTGACCCCCGTTGGTGTGCACGACGCCAGCGAAATCGAGAGCGGCATCACGGAATTCGCGCGCGGGTCGAATGGTGGGCTGATCGTGGTGGGCCCCGGATCATCGATGATGCTTCATCGCGACCTGATTGTCACGCTAGCGGCCCGACACCATTTGCCTGCAGCCTACAATTCTCTCGCCTACGCTACCTCCGGCGGCCTGATCTGCTATGGGGCAGACGCAACGGATCAGTTCCGGCGCGCGGCCGGCTACGTCGATCGCATCCTCAAGGGGGAGAATCCGGCCGATCTTCCGGTACAGGCGCCGACCAAATACGAACTCGTTATCAATCTTAGGACCGCCAAGGCTCTTGGGCTTACCGTTCCGCAGTCGATCCTCGCCCGCGCCGACGAGGTGATCGAGTAAGCGTCCAACCGTTTGTTGCAGCGCAAATCAATAGCCAACGCGATGCCCGCTGTGGGTCAATTTCTGCCTCGCCCGCTACAGATCAAGGTGTCCGGTCTTCCCCCAATAGCTGCCGCGCTGGCGCGTGACTGGGGCGGCCGAGAAGGGCCAAAGCACAAAGTCGCTGCGCGACAGCCCGCTGAGGCGGGTGCTTGAGCCGATAGGCCGGTAGCCAGATGAGAGAATGACGATAGCGGGGGACGCGGCCGCGTCCTGAGATTGCGGTCCCAGCAACCTCACTCAGGAGTTCTCTGATGACCTGGCCCATGGTCAGCCCGCTGCGTCAACGCATGATCGACGACATCCGTGCGCGCAAACTCGGGCGTCATTCGCTGCGCAGCCATCTCCACAGTTGCAAGCGGTTCGCCGCTTTCCTCAAACGCTCGCCGGAGACGGCGACAGCCGACGACGTGCGCCAGTTCCAACTGACGCTCATCGAAGAAGAAGGGCTCACCATCTGCAATCGTAACCGCATCATGACGGGGGTGAAGTTCCTGTTGCGCGTGACGATGCGACGGCACGATCTCGCCGCCGAGATCTATCACCTCAAGGAGCCGCAGAAGGTGCCGGTGGTATTGAGCTCCGACGAGGTAAAGCGAATTCTATTGATGGCGCCAAGCCTCAAGGCGCGAACCATGCTGACGATCAGCTATGGCTGCGGCTTGCGGGCGGGCGAAGTGACGCGGTTGACGGTCGGTGACATCGACGGCGCGCAGAACATCATCCGCGTCGTGCAAGGCAAAGGCCGCAAGGATCGCAACGTCATGCTGCCGCCGGATGTGCTCGCGCTATTGCGAGAGTGGTGGCGCGAGCGCTCGGCGTTGGACGACGCCGGGATGCCGCCGGCAGAGCGCTGGATTTTCCCCAGCTATGGCCGCCGCAAGCCGATCACACCACGTCAGTTCAGCCGTCTGTTTCGGGAGGCCGTCAAAGCAGCCGGTATCCGCAAGCCAGGGCTGACCTTGCATTCGCTGCGCCACAGCTTCGCGACGCACCTGCTCGAACGCGGTACTGACATTCGAATTATCCAAGCTTTGCTCGGACACGACAAACTCGAGACGACGGCGCGTTACACGCGCGTGGCCACCGGCATGATCGCGGCCGTCGAGAGCCCGCTGACGCAACTGTCGCAGCCGCGCCGGAAAATGCGGAACCGTAAGGACAAGTCGAATGAAGGACCGCCGGCGTAACGCCGTCGGATGGCCCGGCCATCGCTGGAGGTCGCGGACATCTTCCGCGACCACGGCTCCGCTTGGCGTTTGGCCAACGCGGGGCATGTCAGCCTCGACCAGATCAAGGTGATGAGTGCGATCGAGCGCTGCCGCACAGCGGCGCTCGGCGGCCATGTCGCGCGTTGCGAGAACGGTGCGTGTGCTTACACCGTCGTCAGCTACAATAGTTGCCGCAATCGCCACTGCCCCAAGTGCCAGGGCGCGGCGGCACAGAAATGGCTCGCCGAGCGCGAAGCCGAGTTGCTGCCCGTCAGCTACTTCCACGTTGTCTACACGCTGCCCAGTCAACTGCGCGATGTCGCTTATCAGAACAAGCGCGTCATCTATGACCTGCTCATGAAGGCGGCGGCCGAAACCACGCTCGCCATCGCGGCCGATCCAAAGCGCCTCGGTGCCAGGATCGGCATCACCGCCGTACTGCACACCTGGGGCTCGGCGCTGACGCATCATCCCCACGTGCATATGATCGTGCCCGGCGGCGGTCTCGCGCCGCTTGTGCGTGAGCAACAACCGAGGGCGCAGCAAGAGGCCGATTGCAGCAGATGGATCTCGTCGCGCTCCAACTTCCTCGTCCACGTCAACGTGCTCGCGCGTTTGTTCCGAGGCAAGTTCCTCACCTTGGTTATGGACGCGCACGCCGACGGCCAATTGAAGTTCTTCAACACCCACGTTGGGCTCGCCGACAAACGAACCTTCAAGCGCTTCCTGGCGCCGCTGCGCCGGATCAAGTGGGTCGTCTACTGCAAGCAGCCGTTCGCGGGACCCAAGCAGGTGCTGCGCTATCTGTCACGCTACACCCATCGCGTTGCCATCTCGAACCGTCGGCTTGTCGCTGCTGATGATGGTGGCGTGTCATTCCGCTGCAAGGACTATCGCATCGAAGGTCCTGGCCGCTGGAAAACCATGACGCTCGCACCCCACGAGTTTATCCGTCGGTTCCTGATGCACGTGTTACCGAAGGGCTTCCATCGCATCCGCCACTACGGGTTGTTCGCCAACGGTAACCGAGCCAAGAGCATCGCCAAGGCGCGTGAACTGCTCGCCGTGGCGACACCGCAGACTGAATCCGAGGCCGCTTCAATGCAGGAGCCTGATCAGCCCCGCGTGCTGCCGCGCCCATGCCCCTGCTGCGGTGGCCGCATGATCATCATCGAGGTCTTTGCACGCGGCGAGGCGCCCAGGCACAAGCCATCAATCGACACGTCATGAACGCGCGGCTGATGCCAGATCAGACTGACACACATCCGCATCGCTGGCCCTCCGTCGGCATCGCCGCCGCTCGTGCCGCAGACACAAAATGCCGTCTGTCGCATCTGCTCGACCCATCGGTCTGCGCCGCAAACCGTCGCCGCCTCATGCCAAGTGGCCACAAATACCCCTGTGCGCCAGGTTCCGGTCTCACCCGCGCCGCACCATCACCGCGCCGCACCGGCCGCGCCCGGCCTCAATCCCCATAGCGCCCGCCGCACCACCCGCGATCACCTCCCGCGACTTCGTGCCTTGGCGCTTCTCGGACGCCGGCGAACACACGCGCGGATAGACCTTCACTCAGGCGTCCGAGAAACCTGCACAAAACCGGACATCTGCTTTTATTCGATCACATCGTCCGCTTGGGCTAGGAGCGAAGGCGACACCGTTATGCCAAGTGCCTTGGCGGTTGTTAGATTGATGGCAAGATCGAACTTGATTGGCTGCTCGACTGGGATGTCGCCAGGCTTTGCTCCTCGCAAAATCTTGTCGACCAGTTCCGCCGCGCGACGGAAAAGGTCTGGAAAGTTCGGCCCATAAGACATCAGGCCGCCCGCTTCAACATATGCCTTCTCGCCGTGCATCGTGGGCAATCGTTCGGCGTTTGCCATAGTATTGATGGTATCCCGGTTGGTGTTCAGGAGCGGGTCGGTCACGACATACAATGCATCGACTTTGCCTTTGACTGAGTCCAAGGCAGGCGCAATATCCTCCGCGCGCCGAACTTCCAGCGTCACAATATCAAGCCCAAGCTTGCGACTTGCTTCGCGGACCTCGTCCATTTCCAACGCGCCAATGCGGGCTCCGACGTTAGCCAAAACGGCCACCTGACGTAGATTGGGGGCGACGCCACGCAACAGTTCAAGTCGCTTGCCGGGAAGATCGGCCGACTGATTTGACATGCCGGTGACATTTCCGCCTGGTCGGGCGAGCGACGCAACTAAGCCGAGGCGGACTGGATCCCCGGCAGTCCCAAACACAATCGGTATGACCGACGTCGCCTGCTTCGCAGCAGCCACAGCCGCAGTTCCTCCTGTGACAATAACGGTGACTTTTTTGCGCACGAACTCTGTAGCAATATCGGCCAAGTGTTCGCTTTTACCGTCTGCCCAGCGATACTCGATCACAATGGTGCGGCCGTCGACCCATCCGAGGTCGCGTAGCCGTTGCACAAAGGCCGTGGTCCACGAAGCCATGGCGGACTGACTAAGGGGACCTAAGAACCCTATGCTTGGGAGATTAGCCGCTTGCTGCGCCTTGACGCTATGAGGCCAGCCGGCCGCCGCACCGCCGAGTATACAAAGAAAATTGCGCCGCTTCATTGCTCCCCCGAGGCCCGAATTGGGACATGATGTATTTAGAACCCTAGAAGAGACTGAATATGCCATGCACCGACAGAAATGTCCGCGTTGGGTCGTCTTCAACGTTTCGAGCGCGCGCCGGTTATGTTTGCTTTTCGTCCGATAGCGACGGAATCGCTGCAGTTCGCATGTCCGCTTGGACCTGCCGTTTCGTTTGACGGCAAGGCCGACCATAAGATTGTTCCACCTCATCTTCGAATCCCATGATGGAAGGGCCCTGGTGCTGATTCCGAAGAGAAGCACGAGCCCGTGGGCGACATCCGACACTGCAGTGGTGGTCGATAGTCTGAAGCGCTTGACCCCGAATGGCCGATTAGAGAAGCGGACATTCTGCCGGCGTCCCGACTGACTGTGAATTATGCCACAGACCCCCCGGTGTTGAGGCGTGCTATCGACCATTATCCAGTGGGGCGGTGCCCGTGACCCCAACATGGGGATGGGTTAATGGCAATTAGGATCATTAGACGAGAATTTATATCCGGACTGATCGGTGCTGCAGGTGCATGGCCGCTGGCGGCGCGTGCGCAGCAACAGCCAACCAGCCGAATACGTCGCGTCGGAGCAGTCTTGGTTGGGGATGAAAGCAATGCGCTGCAACAATTATATGTCGAAGCCTTTCGCCAACGATTGCGCGAATTGGGGTGGGCTGAAGATCGCAATTTGCGGATTGATCTGCGTTGGGGAGGTGCTAGTCCCGATCGGATGCGTCGTGATGCAGCAGAATTGGCTAGCCTATCCCCGGACGTGTTTTTAGTCGTAAGCAATCCCGGCTTGGCGACGTTACTAGTGGTTCATCACAGTGATTTTGACGTTTTGATACCGAGCCATTCAAGAATTGGCAAGCTTTCGGGCGGCACGAGGATTTCGATGCTTCTGGGGACGCCGGGTTGACGTCGGATGAAGGCGTTTCGTTCGAGGGTTACGATCATCTGGTGGACCGTAGGCGGGCTGACACGGAAGTGGCGCTGGATGTCGGCTTCGGCGGGTGGGCGTCCGAACATGTAGGCGTAGGTATGGATGAAGGCCAGGCAATGACCCTGCTTCTCGGTGAAGCGCGCGCCTGATTTTTGACTCATCGCTGGATTCGTCCCGGCCTCCGACAAGGAGGCAAAGCATGAATGTACGTTATCGGGTCGAATTGAGCCAAGCCGAGCGCGATGAACTGACGGCGATGCTCGGCGGCGGCAAGCACGCGGCCCGCAAGCTCAAGCGGGCGCAGATTTTGCTGGCGGCCGATGGGGGCGGCCGCGACGAGGAGATTGCCCGGACCGTCAGTGTCAGCCTCTCCACCGTCGGCCGGACCAAGCGCCGTTTCGTGGAAGGCAATCTGGAGCGAGCCTTGAGCGAGGAGCCGCGTCCGGGCGCAGAGCGCAAGCTGACCGGCAAGGAGGAGGCCCTGCTGGTGGCGACCGCATGCGCCAAGCCGCCCGCCGGCCGCAAACGCTGGACGCTGACGCTTCTGGCCGACACGATGGTCAAGCTCACCGATCACGACAGCCTGTCGGGCGAGACCGTGCGCCGCCGGCTGGCCGAGAACGATCTCAAGCCATGGCGCAGGGACATGTGGTGCATTCCCCATGTCGATGGCGAATACGTCGCCCGCATGGAGGACGTGCTCGATCTCTACGCCGAGACGCCGGATCCCGCCTGGCCGCTGGTTTGCTTCGACGAGACCCCCGTCCAGCTAATCGGCGAGGCGCGCCGGCCGGTCCCGGCGCAACCGGGACAGCGCGAGCGCTACGATTACGAGTATCGCCGCAACGGCACCGTCAATCTCTTCGTCACCTTCGATCCGCATCGGGGCTGGCGCAACGTCAAGGTCACCGACCGCCGCGCCGCCGTGGACTACGCCCAATGCATGCGTGAACTCGTCGACGTCCATTATCCCGACGCCGCCTGCATCCGTGTCGTGCAGGACAATCTGTCGATCCATAAACCTGGGGCGCTGTATGAGGCCTTCGCGCCCGCCGAGGCTCGACGCATCCTGCGCCGCCTCGAATTCCACTTCACTCCGAAACACGCCAGTTGGCTCAACATGGTCGAGTGCGAGATCAGCGTGCTGCAGCGCCAGTGTCTCGGCCGCCGCATCGACGATCCCAAAAGGCTCCGAAACGAAATCGCAGCATGGCAACGGCGGCGAAATAAAACCCGAGCCAGCATCAAATGGATGTTCACAACCGACAAAGCCCGCGCCAAACTCGGCCGCGCTTATCCAGCCACCGCCAAAGAGTCAAAATCACTGTGATGAACCACTAGAAACAACTCGCACTATACCCGCTGTATTTGTTGCAGTCGCTGATCCGGTCGGCAGCGGCTTCATTCAGAGTTCTGGCGCGACCAGGTGGAAACGTCACTGGCTTTAGCAATTTCGAGCCCTCAATGGGCGGCAAATGGTTGGAGGCCTTACATGGGATCGCGCCCAGCGTGAAGCGAGTCGCAATTATTCTGCACCCAGAGACGGCTGCGCATGCAGCATTTCGGCGAGCCGCTGAGGAAGCTTCACGCTCTTTCAGCATCCTACTGGTCACAGCCGCGGCCCACGACGCTGCCGAAATAAAGAATGCCCTCGACGAATTCGCACAGGGATCGGACGGTGGGTTGGTTGTTCTGCCTCACATCGTTACCGAGGTCACGGCCGTTTGATCATTGAATTGGCCGCACAGCACCGTCTACCGGCCGTCTATCCCTTTCGGCACTTTGCATTTGAAGGCGGCCTGATGTCATACGGCGTGAATCTTATAGACGCTTTTCGTAGCGCGGCGACCTACGTGGACCGCATTCTCCGCGGCGAAAAGCCGGCCGACCTGCCGGTCCAAAACCCGACCAAATTCGAATTAGTCGTGAACCTTAAGACCGCCACAACATTAGGCCTCACGATCCCGCAATCGGTACTCGCCACGGCCGACGAGGTGATCGAATGAGCCTTGACGGCGGCAAAGCGCCGCTGTGGGTCACGAACCGCGCGCCGCATCGTCGGAGTCGTGGCGGCAGTACCCTCAATATGAGACACGAGCGCCCGCAAAGCCGAGCGCGGCGGAAGTACCCCCGAAAACCGCCGCGCCGGGCGGCTACCGGGGTTGCCGAGATGGGCCAATTTCTGCCGCACGCACCCGCAGCAAATTGGACTGGTAACGGCCATAGCTAGCCGCCGACATGGCTTGTCAAAGGCCTCCGGTATGGTGAGAATAATTTGACTACGGAGCTGCCGGGGGCCTGCGGTAGCCCCGCACAAACGCAGCTTCGCACGGAATGATTGAGGCTCGTCGTGAAACTTCCCCGTCGTCGATTTCTTCATCTGGCAGCGGGCGCCGCCGCTCTGCCGGTTGGGACGCGCATCGCATTTGCGCAGGACGCTTATCCGTCGCGCCCGATCCATGTCATCGTCGGCTTCACACCAGGGACAGCCGCCGATACCACAGCGCGTGTCTTCGGCACGAGCGCGGTATCGATACTTGGCCAACAAATCATCGTTGAAAACAAGCCGGGCGCGGGCTCTCTCGTCGGCGCCGAATACGTCGCCCGCGCCGCCAATGACGGCTACACGTTGTCCCTAACGTCGCTGTCGGTTGTTACCAGTCTAGTTATGAAACCGGATCCGGCTTTCGATCTGCTCAGAGACTTTGCGCCGATATCGCTTCTCGCCAGCGGCGCAGTGGTCCTGGTGGTGAATCCGGAGACAAACTTGCATAGCGTCGCCGAACTAATTGCTTTGGCCAAATCGAAGCCAGGCCAGATCCTCTGCGCCAATGCCGGTGTCGGGAGTTCTGCCGCACTTTGCGGCAGAACTGTTTGCGCAACGCGCTGGAATCAAATTGCAGCAGGTGCCTTATCCCGGCAGCCCACAGGCGGTAACCGATCTTATTGCGGGCCGGGTTGTGATGTTCTTTTCGCCCGCTTCCACCGTGATCGGCCAGATCGCTGCGGGCAAACTCACGGCGCTCGCGATGGCGGCAGAGAAGCGCGCCAGCATTCTGCCGGACGTGCCGTCGATGGCCGAAGCCGGAGTACCCGACTACGATGCGACCCTGTGGTTTGGTCTGTCGGCGCCAGCCGGCACCGCGCAAGTGGTTATCGAAAAAATTGCAGGAGCCGCGCGAACGGCGATGCATACACCAGAAGCAATTGAAACGCTGAAAAAGCAGGGCTTCGATCCGGTCGGCGATGGTCCCGAAGCGTTCGGTCGTTTCTTGCGCAGCGAAGTAGCCCGCTGGTCCGAGGTCGGGCGGGCTGCCGGGCTGAACGGTTAGGGCAAATTCATCGTTACCGGACGGGGATTCCTAGAAAGACGCTGGATATTCCATAGCTCTCGTTCCGCGAAAATAAGCCCTCGCAGCGCATCAATATACGGTGGCTAAGTGACGTCATGGGTCACAGCGGTCCTCAGGCGATAACTGTCTCACGTCCGCTATACCTCCAATAGCGGCGCAAACGCAGACATTCCGGCACTTCGCATTGGTGTCAACAAACGATGTCTGCTCTACAGCGAAGACGCCTATTCGATCACCTGGTCGGCCCGTAGCAGGAACGAAACGTGTGCTTGGTAACGAACGAAAGCGGCCTACTGTTTCGGAGAGACCCAAGTCGCCAGGCTAACCTTGCTCACCATCACGAAGCTTGCGGGATGGCGATCCAGAGGGGTTGTTATTGCCAAATTCTCCGGCCAAGTGGTCGTCTTCCGAAGTTCGCCAACAGTCTTTGCGGACACGCCGATCTCTGGGTCTGCATTGACTCGCATTTGATCCGGTAGGCCACCAAGAGCTAGATGGAGCGCGGCAACATTTTTCGGCTTATATCGCATGAGGACCTCCCACATCCGGTACGCGTCGGGCCCCTCCTTCACCACCGGCGTATCAAAATTACATCAGCTCTTTGGTCACCATGCAACGGTACTGGTCGGGGTGGTTCCGCCGGTGGCCATGGCGGTCGAGGAGGCGGCGGCTTGGGTTTAGGCTTAGGCGGTTGCGCGACCTTTACTACTCGCTTGAACATAGCAACCTCGATGGGGCGACGGGCAGCATCCTATTGCGGTAGAACCGCGGCCGGGTCCCCTTGTTAGCGAGCTACACATTTTCGGTTTAAAACAGTGGCAAGATCTACACCACCAATATCGACCTCGCCAATACCGAGGGTGTGGGTGCTAAAGTCCTTTTTTCCAATCCTCGTCTTGGGATTGCTAGTCCATTTCCCGTCGGAATTTTTCTGAAAAGTCTTGGCACTTGATTTTAGAAGCAAGGGTGTCTTCTGGTGCGATTGGCTTCTTTGGTTGCGCATGTGCAAAGTCGGCCGGCATGATCACAGCAAAACATCCGGCGATCACGTAAGCTTTGAGTGAAATGAACCCACGCCGCCGCATGCGTCGTGTCCTGGGGCTGAATTTCACACCCTAGCACACGGTTCACTAAGCCGCTTTACAACAGGGCGTGCGCCTGGATATCCGTCCCTCGTTGGGCTCGGCGGACAATCTCAATCTGCTGCGCGACAAGAGCTCCGGCGTGCAGGCCGCCTTCAGTACGATCGGCGCCGCGCGGCCGGAAGATGCCACGGAGATCATCTCGCTCGGCGGAGTATTCGTGACGCCGGTTTTTGTGTTTTACCGGTCAGACGAAACGATTACCCGGTTCGCGCAATTCCGCGGCAAGCGGCTCGCCATCGAAATCGCCGGCACGACGCTGCACGACTTCATTCTGAAAATCATGCGCGACGCTGGCGTACTCGATTCCTCGACTAGGCTCACGGAGCTGAGCAGCACCGACGCCGTGCAGGCGCTCGCTGACGGCCGGATCGACGCAGCGATCATTTCGAGCGCTGATGTCAAAGGTCCGGCAGTCGAGATGGCGCTGGCTTTACCGGACCTCCGCATCATGAATGTGAGCGAGGCCGATGCGATCGCGATCAATGTGCCGGCGCTGCGCCATATCGTTATGCCGCGCGCGATGCTGAGCCTCGCCGCCGATCAGCCGCCGGCCGCGCTTGACATGCTGGGACTCGGCAACGCGCTGTTGGTGCGCAAGGATGTGCATCCGGCGCTGCAATTGCTGCTGTTGGAAACCGCAAGACAGGTTCACGGCGACGCCGGACCGTTTCAGCGTTTTGGCGAGTTTCCCGCGCCGCAAGCGCAGGACCTCCCGCTCTCGGACACCGCGGAGCGCTTTTATCGCTCCGGGCCGCCGTTTCTCCAGCAATATATGTCGGTGCGGATGGCAGAACTGCTTGAGCGGCTAGCGATCGTGCTGATCCCGCTGGTCGCGGTGCTGATCCCGCTGAGCCGGTATGTCGTGCCGGCCTATAACTGGTTTAACGGTCGGCACATCTGGCGCTGGCACCGCGCGCTCGCAGACCTCGAACGCGACGCCGCGGGCGACGACATCGCAGCGCGCCGGAGCGAAATCCGCACGCGACTTGCCGAGGCCGAGACCGCAATCGATTCGATCCGCGTTCCAACGCCGCTGGAAGGCGAGCTTTATCACTTGCGCCACCGTCTGCGCGCGCTACGTGAGCATCTCAAAAGCTAGGAACGTTACTTCCGCTTCTCGCCGCAGGTATCGACGGGTGCCTCGATGACGCGCGCAATCGTGGCCGGCGCTCCGAATAGATCACACCTTCCGCACTCCGTCGCTTTTGGGCCAATCGCTTTCGGGGGCGCTGGGCTGCAGC
This sequence comes from uncultured Alphaproteobacteria bacterium, assembly GCA_963732015.1. Taxonomy (GTDB): domain Bacteria; phylum Pseudomonadota; class Alphaproteobacteria; order Rhizobiales; family Xanthobacteraceae; genus BOG-931. The sequence continues at coordinate 373,576 of CAVSXY010000001.1, forward strand.
GCCGTTCGATGTCCGCCTCGCTCCGAAAGTGACCAAATTTCTGCGCAACGGGGCAATATTGAACCGCGTTGCGTCCAAAGGTTAAACCGCCATCTTCAAATCCTTAGCCACCCGGAATGCAACTTTCTTGCTTGCCTTGATCTTGATCGTCTCGCCGGTGGCAGGATTGCGCCCCATGCGAGCAGCACGCTTTTTAACCTGAAGGATGCCGAGGCCCGCGATGCGGACTCGTTCGCCCTTTTTGAGATGTTTTGTGATTGTGCTAACGAGATCGCCCAATATGGCTTCACCCGCCCGCTTCGTTAATTGGTGCTCCTCCGCCAACACCGCTGCAAGTTGCTTGAGCGTGACTGGACGGCTGGATTTGGCCGCAGCGACTGGTTTCTTTGCTTTAATTGGCAGCGCCATGTGGATTTTCCTCCGAAGAGCGCGGAATGCGCTGCAGAAACAAGGAAGTGATTCGGTAGCACAAGGAAAGTGGCCGGGGGGCTTTGTGAGTTGGGGGCACGAGCCCTTTCTTGCTCTTTAGATGCCTGCACATTCTCGATGTCAGCGGACCGTCCGCTTATCCTCCAATAGCTATCGTTTCGGTGCGGCGCGGTAACCGACGTTGAGGGCCCGAAGCGGGCCTTGCCCAGGAATTCGCGACGTGAAACCGGCCATGACGAGCTGGCGATCGGCGGGATGAGCAGCAAAGGAGTCCGGCCGATCATCCGGCCGTGGGGGAGAGTTTCACGGCTGGCGCAACTTGAACTCCTCGCAGCTCGGCGCGCTCGATTGCGCGCTGAACCAGTCCAGATGCCTTGGCCTGCTCTACAAATTCGCTGACATATCCGAGACGTCCCGTGTTTCCTTTGGGCACGACTATTCCCACGCGGTTGACGCCAAAGCGATCCTCAAGCACACGCGACTCGGGCAGATGTGCCTGATCCTGAAGCAGATTTGGGCGGGGCTCCGCGCAAACGTCCGCCTGTCCGGACCTCACAAGTTCGAACGCACCGGCCACGGTTTCGGCGCGCACGAGCGTAGCCTGCTTCAAGCTGCCGCTGAGAAGGATGTCGACGAGGTCCCCGCGTGGGACCGCGATGCGAATACCCGGCGTGTCGGCGTCGGCGATGCGACGAATCGAAGACGAAGCCGGCACGAGGTAGGTGAGGTCGACTTCGAGATACGCCGGGGAGAAGTCCGCCTCGGCGGCTCGGGCCGGATCGATACCGAGAAATGCGATGTCCCAAGCGTTGGACTGAAGACCCGCCATGACGGCGCCAGGTCGCGGGTACGGCACCTGCACGAGTTCAACTCCGATCCGCGACGCAAGCTCGCGGCCGAGGTCTACGGCCACTCCGCGAAACTCGCCGGTAGCGAAATCCTTGGTGGCCATGATGGGAGCCAGGGCCAGGCCCGCCCGGATTTTGCCGGCCTTCACGAGGTCGGCGACGCGCGGGTCGGCTGAAGACGATCGAGCCGCGGCAAGCGTGAATGAAGACGAGAGAATTGCTGCGCCGGTGAAAATTGCATCCCGCCTGTTCATTTGGGCTCCCTGAAGACTGACACAGGAATTCTCGCAAATGTTAGGGCTCCTGCCCCACCACAAAAAGCTATACCGGAATGGCGCTTCAGAAAAGCGATCACTGAGTCTCTTCTTGAACCCATCGCATCACTTGGCGCGTTGTAGCGATTCTTCCGCTGTTGGGGGCTTGAACGGACATCGCGCAGACACCGTCAATCGGGCACTACAATCAGGACCAAGCCGCAACCGAGCTGTTGCGTGTCTGCAAATCTGGCGGACAGATCGGTCTCGCAAACTGGACGCCGGACAGCTTTATCGGACAGATATTCAAGACGCTCGGCACATACCTGCCGCCGCCAGCTGGCGTAAAATCTCCCATGCTTTGGGGGACTCGCGGACGTCTTACCGAAATGTTCGGTCCTGCCGCTACTTCAATCAGAGCTGAACTACGAAATTTCAATTTCCGTTATCGCTCGGCGGACCACTTCTTGGATGTCTTTAAAGCGTATTACGGACCGATGCTTAAAGCATTCGCTGCTCTCGATCAGGCCACACAGAGCAGTCTCCGTGCCGATTTGCTCACCCTTATCACGCGCATGAACAGGGCCAACGACGGTACGATGGTCGTGTCGAGCGACTATCTGGAGATCGCAATCAGCAAGCGCTAATTGGGTCGTCTCTGGGATCGCGCACCGCTAAACATGCGGTCATTGTCACGGATGGTCGTTGCCAGTCGCTGGAGCAACGATACATTACTTTAAAAGTCCTAATTCGATGACACTCAAAGAACTCATTAAGTGCTACCTAACCTCGACCCACTGGGCACAATGAAGACCGGCAGGCATTTCGTTGCCCGATTACAGGCCATCCATGCGCAGGCGATCTTTCCTATCTATGTGAGGACTATGGCTGTGCTCGTAAAGGCGGCTTGTCGCCACACTCCGATGAGAATGTTTGAGAGAGAACTCCAAGTTGCCGCCCGAACAGTACATAGCGACTTGAGTCAGAGAAATATTCTTCGCTTCAAGGCGCAAAATAGTTTTGCAACAGATTCGGGGGCGAAGCGGATTGAACGGGACGTGCCCGAAGTGACGTGGATGGACCCCAAGGAGACATCGTGAAAGGGGGAGCGAGGCGACTGCTGATCTGCGGTCGCCTCGCTACTTGGAGCGTTCGATCACTCCACGACGAGGGTTGGTTTGAGAGCCACGGGCCGGGACACACTGTAGAAGTTGGGCGAGGTCGCCATCACCGCCTCATGGATCTTTGCGAACTCCTCCTTGGTGCCACTGCCCTTGATACGGACGGTGTAGCTCAGGTTCTGGTAGCCCGCCGGCACGGCCGGGTCGATCCCGAGGAAACCACGAAGGTCGATCTCGCCGTCGGTCTCGATCTTCAGGCTTTCGAGGATGATCCCGTGCACCGCGCACTGCGCCACGTAACCCACCATGATGCAGGCATTAAGTGCCGACAACAAATGCTCCTGCGGATTGGCGAACTGGTCGGTTCCGCCTAGCTCGCAGGGTTCGTCGATATCGATCGAGAACCGGCGCTGCACCTGTTCCCCGCCGATGCCGAAGCCCTCGACTTCCGAACGGCTCCGAGTTTGGCCGCGCCAACTCGTGCTGACGTGCCAGTTTGTCTTGGCCTTTGCCGCATCCCGCTTGACGCCGTCGATCAGGGCGAACAGGTCGTCGACATTGATGCCGTTGACCACGTTCGGTCCTACGGCTTTCGCTTGGGCAACCATGATAGTCTCCTTTGCTTGAGTGGTGAGAGTTACGGGAAGCTATTGAATCGTGGCGAGCGCCGCTTGAATGCGCTGGCCCTGCCGTTCGGAGATTAGGCTGGACAGCACTTTGCCGAACTGCGGATGCTGGACGCCCGAGTGGATGTATTGCCAGCGGTAGGCCTTGAGGAATGCGGTTTCGATCCTCGCCGCCTCGGCCTCGCCGACGGCACGGCTGCATGTCGCGGCGAAATACGTTGCGTCGGCCTTGGCCTGGGTTTGCAGGATGCCATCCACTGCGGCCACCAGCTCGATGAGCTCGTCAACCGCCCGGTCGCGTTGCTCCGCTGTCAGGCCGGCGTCGTCGCGCACCCATTCGAGCTCGTCGAGGATCGCGTGCTGGCTTTCCTCTCTCCAGTGGTAGAGGAACACGTCCTTGAACAGTTCGGAGAGCTCGGCGTCGGGATCGATGCTCTGGCGATAGTGGAGCTGAGTGAATAGCTCGATGTCGAGCGTCAGCCCCAACACCGCCCAGGTACTCTTGCCGAGCACGGCGCGGGCGACGCCGTTGGGATCGATGTCGAAGCGATAGCCGCCGGGCAGCACGTCGCAGATCATCGCGTCGACGCGGCGGAACAGCGCTTGGTGCTTCAACTCCTCGTCGCTGAATCGGACCAATGCCTCGAGCGCAACTTGGTCGCCGAACCAATGATCGTGACTCAGTTCGAGCACTTTGGCGTTGATAAATCGCTCGACCAGCCCGAAGATGTTGGCGTAGGTGCGGCCTTGGATCTGGCTCACGAACCGCTTTTCGCCGGCCGATAGCGTCGTGAACGCATCGACGAGCGAAAGGCCGTCCGGAAGAAATTTGTGCGTGGCATCGAAGCGGCGCCCGCGGATGACATCCTTCTCGATATCCCATCGCACTCGTTTGGAAGTCTCGACGCAGCGTTCATAGCGGTCGCTGGCGGAGATTTTATCGATCGCGTTCATCTGCCGTCTCCTGTTGCGAAGTGGTGGGCCATCTGTAGGTCGCCGGGCGGTCGCGAATCTATGACCGGTCCGCCGGGAGACATGACCGAAACACCGGATCCTGATACGAAGGCAGTTATGGACGCGCTATCTGACGTCTTGAGAGTGGCGCATTTGACCGGCGGCGTATTCCTGCACGCCGATTTCTTCGCGCCGTGGTGCATGTCGGCGCGCGTCGCGCCCGAGCATTGCGGCTCTGCCCTTGGGCCGACGTCCCACCTGATCCTTTATCACTATGTCGTCGAGGGCGAGGTTTATATCCAAATCGAGGGTGAGGACGGAGAGAGCCTCACCATCAGCGCCGGCGAAGTCGTCCTCCTGCCGCGCAATGATCCGCATCTGATGGGCAGCGATCTCAGCTTGCCGCCGGTTGCGGGTAGCGACATCATCCGTCCGCCCCAGGGCGGCGGCCTCGCATCCATCCATTATGGCGGAGACGGCGGGCGCACGCGGATGATCTGCGGATTCCTCGGCTGCGCCAGCGCCGAAGGCAATCCGGTCATCTCGACGCTGCCGGCGCTGCTCAAGCTTAACGTCGAACAAGCCAGCGCCGCGGAATGGATACGCTCCACATTCCGCTACGCCGCGGAGGAGGTCTCCGCCGGCCGGCCAGGGTCGGGGACCGTGCTCGCCAAACTATCGGAATTGTTGTTCGTGGAAGCGGTACGGCGTTATGCGGAGACCTTGCCGGATGGCCAGACCGGATGGCTCGCCGGCTTGCGCGAGATTCATGTCGCGCGAGCCCTGGCACTGCTTCACAGCGACATCGCCCGGCGCTGGACCGTCGACGGTCTTAGCCGCGAGGTCGGGCTGTCGCGTTCGGCGTTGGCCGACCAATTCATCCGCCTGATCGGTGTGCCGCCAATGCAATATCTCGCCAGTTGGCGCATGCAGGTCGCGACACAAAAACTGCGTAATACCAGCTCGTCCCTCGGGCAGGTTGCCGAGTTTGTCGGCTACAACTCCGAGGCCGCATTCTCTCGCGCCTTCAAGAAGGCGTTCGGTGCGGCGCCAGCCACGTGGCGGCGTTCCAACAGCTAGACTAGGTCGGCAGCCTGTTCGAGCCGTGTGGGTTGACGGGAGTAGGCATGTCCGAGATCGGCTTGTTTGAGACATCCCGCGATGTCCGCTGAGACATCCCGCGATGTCCGCTGAGACATCCCGCAACGTCCGCTCTCTGGACGCTATCGGGGACTAGCGCAAGTCGCGCGCTCGTCGGCCGAAGACCGATCTTGACCCAACTCGAACATCAGCGGCCCATTTTTGCTGTGATGCACAACGTCGCTTTCATTTGACTTTGTGATATGCTCAAGGCCGCGGCGCGGGGAGGCGTATGAGGCGGCGAGAATTCATTACTTGGCTTGGCGGTGGGGCTGCGTGGCCGCTTGCCGCTGCAGCGCAATCGGCGAAAACTCCGACTATCGGCTTCCTCGGACCGACGACGCAGGCCGCATGGAGCGAGCCGGTCGCCGCGTTTGAGAATCGCCTCGGCGAACTTGGCTGGATTTCGGGACGCACGATCACGATCGATTATCACTGGACCGAGGGCCACAACGACAATGTCCTGCAAATCGCCCAGGACCTCGTTGCCCGCAACGTCGATGTGATTGTCGTTGGCGGCAACGGCTTGGCGGCCACGAAGCAAGCCACCTCCACCATTCCCATTGTCTTTCCGGTCGCGATCGATCCCGTCGGCAGCGGCTTTGTCGCCAGTTTGCCTCACCCGGGCGGCAACGTGACCGGCCTCTCGTTGCAAGGTCCCGATGTTGCCGGCAAAAGGCTGGAAATACTGCGCTCGATGGTCCGTGGCCTGCGCCGGATCGCGATCATGGCCAATGTCGGCTATCCCGCCGCCAAGACGGAATTGGCGCAATGTCAGGCCGCCGCCCAGGCTCTCGGTCTTGATTCGACTATCCTTGCGCTGCGGCAGCCGGACGATATCGGCGGGGCATTCAATTCACTTCACGGCAATGTCCAAGCGCTCTACGTCGTCACCGACGCAATGACCAACACCAATCATAACCGGATTGCCACGCTGGCATTGGGCGCCCGAATGCCGACGATGTTCGGTAGCAGCGACTTGATGAACGTAAGCGGTCTCATGTCCTACGGGCCAAGCTTTCCCGATCTTTTCCGCCGAGCAGCCGAATATGTTGACAAGATTCTCCACAACGGCACGAAGCCTAGCGACATTCCGGTAGAGCAGCCGACCAAATTCGATCTCATCGTCAACATGACGACCGCCAAGGCACTGGACCTCGCCGTGCCGCCGACGTTACTCGCGCTCGCCGACAAGGTGATCGAGTAATTGTCGTTGGATGGCGGCCGTGACCGGCGGCGCCAATGGCTCCGGAGGCCGGCGTCTGAAAAGCTCCAAGGAAAGAAACCGCGGGAGGTGGCACGCAGTCGTGCGGCGGGCGCTACGGGGATTTGATCAGGTCAGAAGAGGTGCGTGATGGCAACCGACACTCATGAGCGCATTGGTCGACGAGGTTGCGGGTACGGAAAACGAGGTCGACGCGGCGATTGCAAGCCTTGCACGGCAGGGTGTCGGGGGCGGGGGGCGGCACAAGCTCGCCAGCATCAGCAAACAGGGGGGCCGCTATTTGCCGCGGAAAAGTCGTCGGCAAGGCAGCGTTGCTCATGGCAACGCTACGATGAGCCGAGCCGCGCTGGGAATCGACCCGACCGAGTAAAAAGGATCAACAGCATGGATTATTGTATGGGGCCGGGCCGAGCGACCTGGCGCCGCGTTGCCTATCTGCTGGCGATTACCATGCTTGTTACCTTGGCTGCCTCAGGCACAATCGCTCAGACGCTAACCGATCCGAATGTCCCGCATATTCCGTCCCATTCGCCAGCTGCTAAATCGCCGCCTACCGGCCATGTAAAATCCTGCAGCACTTATGGCGCTGGGTTCTTCTACATCCCAGGTACAGATACTTGCGTAAAGTTCGGCGGATATTTCAGAGAAGAGGGAGCGACCAACTTTGGTCGCTAAACTTTTCGGACCGCTAAAATCTATCGCCGCCTTCTAAGCGGAGATTCTCGCTTCGACCTCGCTGGGCTCGTGCAATCTGTAGCCGCGACCCCAGACGGTCTCGATGTACTCGTTGCCATACGAAGCGTCGGCGAGCTTCTTCCGCAGCTTGCAAATAAAAACATCAATGATCTTGATTTCCGGTTCGTTCATGCCCCCGTATAGGTTGTTGAGGAACATTTCCTTCGTCAGCGTCATTCCCTTGCGCAGCGCAAGAAGCTCCAGCATCTGGTACTCCTTGGTTGTAAGATGAACGCGGACGCTTTTGACGGCGACGGTCTTGCTGTCGAGGTTTATTTGGAGATCGCCGAGTTGGATGATGGATTCGGCATGTCCCTTGGACCGACGAACGATGGCGTAGATGCGGGCGACTAGCTCGTCCTTGTGGAATGGTTTGGTTACGTAGTCATCAGCGCCGAAGCCAAGACCCTTGACCCTGTCCTCAATGCCGGCGAGGCCGGAGAGGATCAGAACTGGCGTTTTTACCCTGGAGACGCGCAAGCTCCGTAGCACCTCAAAGCCTGACAGGTCGGGAAGATTGAGATCGAGGAGAATGATGTCGTAATCGTAGATTTTGCCGAGATCGATCCCTTCCTCGCCGAGGTCGGTTGCGTAGACATTGAAGTTCTCTGATTTGAGCATCAACTCGATTGATTGGGCGGTCGCAGTATCGTCTTCGATCAGCAATACGCGCATAACAGTCCCCCTCCATCGCTCGCTGCGACGACACTTCCGAAAGGCTTAAAACACCCGACCAATAGTGATTACTGACGTATGGTTAACAAAGACCTCCACCGACCGCCAGCCAACGATGAGGTATCGGACAATGCCGCGACGGTACTTGCGCGATGAGTCCGCTTCGCCTGACGAATTGGAAGCGATTTGGAAAATGCGGAATAGACCAGTAGCCGAAACTCAAGTCTGCTGGATGGCGGAGAGCAGCCAAATGCCCTCCCGCGCACGCCTGAAGGTCCAGAGTTCGGTAACCTCGCTCGGTTCTCCGCCTTCGACGATCCGTTCGCTCGCGCGTTCGACCATGCTGTCCTTGAGCGCAAAGTTAATGGCGACTGTCGCGTAATCGGTATTGCCTTCGCGCCAGGCTTCCGCCAGATCGCCCTTTAGCAATTTGACATCGGTTACCCGGTTGATCAGCCCGCGACTTGTGTTGCCCGCTAACTGCTCGGAGAAATAGGACAGCATTTCGGGCGTTGCCTTTGCGCGCAGCGCCGAAAGGTCTTCCGCCGAATAGGCGCCTTGGATTTCGCCGAGCAATCGTTCGAATGCATCATAATCCGACTTGGCGATTGTAAGATGATCTTCGCCAGTTGATGGCGCATTGGCGCCGTTCGTCATTCCGCCGAGGCCGCGAAAGCTATGTCCTGTAGCCGGACTCGCCGCCGCATAGGCAGGCCCCGGCATATTCCGCCGCTGCCACCAAGCGAATATCAGCCGGCCGACGATTACGACGAGTACGATTTGTAAGAGCAGGCCAATGAACGATGAGAAGCCTGCCATGCCGCCGAAAAGTCCTTGCCCGAACAGCAGACCGAATAGACCTGCGCCGAGGAAACCGGCAGCAAGCCCGCCAAACAAGCCGCCGCCGAAGAACCCAGGACGGGTTGCAGTCTGGCCGATGGACGCGGCGCTTCCGGGTTGCGTAATCGAGCGCTGGATCGGCGCTGCGGTAGGCGCGGTAGGCGTAGGAGCCGGCGCCGAGAATGTGCGCATACCCCGGCTGCCTCCGGAGAAACCGCCGCCGACACGTGCATTCGCATCAGCGGCGATCAGCATAAAAGCTGCTGCTATGGCGCCAAGCGCGATCAACCTGCGAGTATAAAACATGACAATTTAGCTCCCGGAGTAACAGGTAGCCGAAGCTAGGTACTTACCGGGTGATTTATAAGGGGATAGTCGTTCTCGGCGCTGTCATGTCGCAGGAATAAAATGGGGTAATTGCGGCGCTTAATGCAGCAAACCGCGCCCCGATCAGCGCAACAGCCGCGCGACCCGGTATGTCTTGCAAACCCACGCGGCGAAAACTGTCAAACGCGAGTGCAAGTATCTGCCTATCTTTGGGCGGCTCGCCGTCGTTCCAGGATAATTGATTAGAACCTATCTCAAAATCGTTTGAAGAGGATGATGAGGCAAGCGAGCTGTACGAAGCCAAGGAAGTTCTTCGGATAAAACTCCCAGCGGACAAGAATGCGGCGCTGCCATTAAATCCAGGCGAAGAACCGTTCGACCAACCAGCGCCTGGCATATTGCCGAAGTCGACGTCCATCTTGAGTGGCGCACTTGCGGCGATTGGATCGGTGCGGCGCGACCATCTCAATTCCGTCTTTGCGTAAGTCGTCATCGAGCGGGTGGCCCAATCTTCCACAATCTGTTTAAGGCCCTTGCAGGCTGCTCACCTCTTTTATTAGCCATCCGCCGCTGTCCTAGACACCACGATGGCCGCCGGATAAACGTGGAGCAGACCGAAGGAAACCCGATGTCATTTAAGTACACTGTTGGACAGGCTGTCGAATACACCCCCATGGGTATGAAAGCTGCCGGCCTTTATAGGGTGATAAGGCGGATGCCGATGGAAGAGCACGCCATCGACTTACGGTATCTTATCAAGAGCGAAACCGAAGCATACGAGCGCAACGTACTCGAATGCCAGCTGAGCGCAGATGTTGGTGCTCAAAGCGAGTATAGCACGACTAAGCCGCGTCTCTCCCAGGGCTCCCATGGAAAATAGACATTAAAACAAACGTCGGCGGAAGAATCTCAAAGTGCAATGCCAATTCCGCTGAAGGTAGGTCGTTACGTATTGGCCCCACTCTCCTCACCGACGATTTCCTCGACCAGTCGCACAACGGAACGCCTCAATTTGTCGTCGCCAATCTTCGTGAACGCTTTGACCAGTTTCAATCCGTCAGCGTCCGCGAGAAAGTCGGAGACGTAAGCTGGAGAGGGCGCCGGGTCGCCTCTGCGCGACTGGCCTGCCATTTGAGGACCACCTTCAAAGAAGAATGGCACCTGAACCTGTAGGATGCGGGCCATGTCGTGCAGCCGGCTGGCGCTAATGCGGTTAGTCCCCTTTTCGTATTTCTGCACCTGCTGGAATGTAATGCCGAGCTCGTCGCCGAGCTTTTCTTGGCTCATGCCGAGCATGTTCCGACGCATGCGGGCCCGGCTGCCGACGTATTTATCGACGGGATTGGGAACTTTCGTGGCCATTGCAATCTTTGCCATCTCTCGTCTTCTCGCGTGTAAAAGACAAATGCAAGTGAAGCCTTGCCGCAGGGCACAACCCGGAACTGGCCGGCAGCATCCCGTTAAGAGCCCAACAAACAGGTTTGACCCTCTCTCCAGACCCCTTGCCATCGTTGGCATCAACTAGCGGTGCAGGTTTGATGATCAAATCTGAACTTGCAGCGCGAATTGCTGCTCAGTAGCCAGATCTTTCTGAGCGCGATATACATAAGACCGTCAACCCGTCTTTGATCAGATTATCGCGGCAATGGCCCGCGGCGATCGAGTGGAACTGCGCGGCTTTAGTACATTCTCTGTAAAAATCCGTCATGTGCGCACCGGCCGCAATCCTCAAACCGGTGTCATGGTTTCCGTTCCTAGAAGGTGTGTTCCCTACTTTAGACGCGCAAAGTAAATACAAGTCCGTCTCAACAGGAACGAGAAACTCTTTTGACCTAATTGGTGCCACTCGCGAAGAGCACCGTTCGCGGCTTTCTTTTATTTTATTTATTTACTTTCGTCTCATCTCAAACATCGTCATCGACACAAACGAGCCAACAACCGACACCATCGACTACGTTGCCACCGCACAAATGGGTGCATAAGAGATTGCTCAAGCGACAATAAAACCATGCGAGGGAGCGCTTCATGTCCTATATAAACAACGTCACGGCGGCGATCGCCAAGTTTCAGGAATCGACGCATTACGATCCTGCGCTCGCAGAGGCATTAACTCAAATTTTGGAAGCAAGGAGGTTGAGCGGCGGTTTGAAGCGCTCGAGGCCAGCGCTATGGAGTGAGCCGGAGCGAACTGCGCTCCTCTTGAACCTTTAAGCCCGGGATGCCTACGCCCGACACTGAGCCCGGGACCCCGGACCTTCGCCGTCGCCGGTCAACGGGCTACCTTCGTGGCCTCGACAATAGGCGCTCGGATCGCGCCGATAAGTTTTGTTCTGCCGACGTCCATAGGGCAGTTGTCACACGTACCCGCACACCTTTTCTCTCCGCAGCAATAAGTGCATCGATAGACCTTTTCGGGTAGCCGCATGACTTCGAGCAAAGTTGCACACCTTCTGCGCACATCGTAGCGACTTGCCCCTTGGAATTAACCGCAATGGATCAAATGGATCAAACCGTCGGCACGGTTGATCTGACGACAGTCCCGTTCGGGAGCCGAATCCAGACAGGCAACACTGGCTTCAGTGAGGGAAATTTCTCGTACAATTGTTCTCTTTCGCTCTTTTCCTCCGGGGTCAAACCAACCGGCTCTATCTTTTCAACCTGTCTTATCCTCTCCTTGCCCGAAAGCTCATCAAGTCTACGACGAGCGCCCCGCTCCGGGGTGCGGCGATAGCTAACTCCTTCGGCGGTAATCCGCGCGACGATATACCCAAGCTCCGTCTGCTCCGCCATGCTCCGCTCGCGCGGAGGCCAATACGGGTACAACACCTCCAAACGATCAGCATCTTTCCGGCTCGAATATCCCGGCGGGCATTGCAGGAGCTCGTCCCGTTGCGCCTGAATCGCGGCAGCCTCGTTGAGATGGGCGGTGGTCAACGTTACGCCCAACCGGCCACTTTCGAGGAATTTTAATCGCACACCAATCGTCCCCTATTGTCTTGGCCAGTGTCCGGCTGATAGCGAACCCGTACTCATCGACCGCCGCCAATTTATCGGGCGGCATCGCCGCATGCGTATACCGCGCCGCAACCCGCGCCGCCTTTATCCGCTGCTGCGGCGTCGCACCTTCATCACGTGCGTCGCCATCGGCTAATTTCATAGCCTTGGCTTTGATTATTGCCGCCGCAGCGGTTGCATTCCTGGACTAAAGGGATATCAAGCGAACTAATGAGATCGGAAATCTCTGGACTGGACGTGGAGCCTGCGGAAATCTCGCTGGCCTCAGACTTGCGCAAATGCGCCATTCTGCTCGACATCGACGGCACCATCCTCGATTTCGCGCCGGCGCCCCAGGAGGTCTGGGTGCCGCCCGAATTGCGGCACACGCTGGCGCGTCTCAATGAGATGACCGAGGGCGCGGTGGCGCTGGTCAGCGGCCGGCCGCTCGACGACATCGATGTCATTTTTTCCCCGCTGCAGCTCGCGGCTATCGGCGGTCACGGCGCCGAGGTGCGAGCGGTACCGGGCACAGAACCGGTTCGTAACACCGGGCTATTGGATGCGGCGTTGCGGCGAAAGCTTGCGAGCGTCACCGAACTCGGGCCCGGCATTCTCGCCGAAGACAAAGGCTATTCGCTTGCGCTGCACTTTCGGCTCGCGCCCGATAAGGGTGACGCCGTTCATGCAGCGGTGGCTGCGATCTGCGCGAAAGAGCCGCGCTGCACGGTCGAAATCCTGCCCGGCAAAATGGTCGTGGAAGTCAAATCGGTTGGCGTGAGCAAGGCGATGGCGGTGTGCGAACTGATGCGGTATCGGCCGTTCGTCGAGCGCAATCCCATCTTCATCGGCGACGACACGACCGACGAGCCGGTGTTCGGCATCATCTCGCGCTTCGATGGATTGGGCTTCTCCGTCGGCAAGGTCGTTCCCGGCGTCAACGGGCATTTCGAGACGCCGGAGTCTGTACGGTTGTGGCTGGCGCGCATTGCGGCCGGCGAAGGCGACCGCGGATGAAGGATTTCGAACTCGACCTTGCCGTCATTGGCAACGGCCGCACCGCCGCCCTGGTCGATCCGTGCTCGCGGATCGTGTGGTGGTGCTATCCGCGGTTCGACGGCGATCCGATCTTCTGCCGCCTGGTAGCCGGCGGTGAGGAAAAAGGCTTTTCCGACGTCGTGCTCGACGGCATGGTCGACTTCCGCTCCGAATATCAGCGCAACACCGCGATTGTCGTCACCGAGTTGACGGACCGCAACGGCGCGACGGTGCGCATCACCGACTTCGTGCCTCGCTTCCGGCAATTCGCCCGCGTTTTCCGTCCGCCGCAAATCTATCGCATCGTCGAGCCGGTCACCGGCCTGCCGCGCGTCACCATCAGGATGCGGCCCGCCCGCGACTACGGCAAGCCGTTCCCGCAGCGCTCGATCGGGAGCAATCACGTTCGCTTCATCAGCGACAATTGCATCATTCGGCTGACCACGGATGCGCCGATCTCGCTGATCGAGGGCGAAGCGCCGTTCGTGCTCACGCGCCCGCTGCATCTGGTGTTCGGCCCGGACGAGCCGTTCACCGGCGATCTGCAGAAGACCTGCCGCGAGTTTGCCGAGCGCACGCACGACTATTGGATGGAATGGGTGCGCCGGTTGTCGATCTCGTACGATTGGCAGGAGGCGATCATCCGCGCCGCCATCACGCTCAAGCTCTCGAACTTCGACGAGACCGGCGGCGTCATCGCCGCCCACACCACATCGATCCCCGAAGCCCCCTCCTCTGGCCGCACCTGGGATTACCGCTATTGCTGGCTGCGCGACACTTACTTCGTGGTGCAGGCGCTCAACCGCATCGGTGCGACGCGCACCATGGAGGAATTCATCTCGTTCACGCTGTCGATCGCGTCGGAGTCCGATCACGAGCTCCGGCCGGTCTACAGCGTGGTGCCCACCACCTCGATCGAAGAACGCACCGCACCCGATCTTCAAGGCTATCGCGGCGACGGGCCGGTGCGGATCGGCAACGCCGCAGTCGACCAGGTGCAGCACGACACCTATGGCAGCGTCATCCTCGCCGCCATGCCGATGTTCTTCGATCGCCGCCTGCCCCGGCCGGGCGACGAAGGCTTGTTCCGTCTTCTGGAATCGCTCGGCGAGCGCGCCGCCAAAAAAGCGGTCGAGCCCGATGCCGGCATCTGGGAATATCGCGGCCGGCAGCGCGTCCACACCCATTCGGTGGCGATGTGCTGGGCCGGCTGTCAGCGGCTTGCCGCAATCGCGGCGCGGCTCGGCCTCGCCGATCGCGCCAAATATTGGAACAGCGTTGCCGAACCGATCCACGAAGTGCTGCTCGACCGCGCCTGGAACGAGAAGCGCGGCGCCTTTACGGCGGCCTTCGGCTCCGACGATCTCGACGCCAGCGTGCTGCTGCTCGCCGATCTCGGCGCCGTCGAGGTCGACGATCCGCGCTTTGCCTCGACGGTCGCCGTCATGGAGCGCGAACTGGTGCGCGAGAAGCACGTCATGCGCTACGCCAGCGCCGACGATTTCGGCTTGCCGGTGACGGCGTTTCTGATCTGCCGGTTCTGGCTGATCGACGCGCAATGGTCGCTGGGCCGCCGCGAAGCGGCACGCGATCTCTTCACCGACGCGCTTGCGCACCGCAACCGCTACGGCCTGCTCTCCGAGGACGTCGACCCGCAGACCGGGGCGCTGTGGGGCAATTTCCCGCAGACCTACTCGATGGCCGGACTCATTCTCTCCGCGATGCGACTGTCGCGTAGTTGGCAGGATCGCTACCGGCGGGGATGATACCGGCGGCTTTAAATTGTGACCCCGTCATCCTTACGTATGTTCCAAAAATTCCGCCTTGAAGAGCGGACGGCTGGCTCGGGCGCATTTTGGGTTGCGTTTCGAGGGCGGTTCGCTCTCACGGCAGGGTGATAGAAAAAACTCAGCAAAAACTCTCTCGGCTTGCCTAGAGTAGAGGACTTTGTTAGCCGGTCCGGCGCAGAATCATTGCGACATCCGAACGACAAACGGATCGCACCGGGCCGTCGATTTTCTGGCGCCCGTCACGACCGAGCGCCAGCCAGAATTTATGCCATAGTACGGTTCTTGGCGCGTTTCTCCGATGTCGCAATCTCACCGCCTTATGCCTCTAGAAAACCGCAGATCCTCGGGTGCTCGGGGCAATTTGGGAAGGAACGCCCGGCCTCTCAAAAACGTTGACTGGCATGAGCTTTGCCTAGTTTCTTCTACCTCCAATTTCGGACCCTTCAGTTCGGTTATTCGTGGTGCTTGCTGTCTTAGCTGTAGTAGTCATCATGAGGTTCGCAATGCTTGACGGCTCAGGGCATGGGAGTGCCGTGCACCACGTCCAAGCGAATTCGCACTCAAAGGGCTGAGAGGACCGCTATTGCGCCGGCTCATCATAGTCTCGAATAGAGTTGCCATTCCCGAGAAAAATGCAAAGGCGCGCGCCGGCGGGCTTGAAGTTGCCGTCAGGGCGGCACTCAAGCAAAAATCTGGCATTTGGTTTGGCTGGAGCGGAAAGGTCGCTAAGCAGACCAAGATCGCCACGCAGGACGTCATGGGCGACAAGATCACCTACATCACGCTCGATCTCTCCAAGGAAGACCACCAGGAATACTACAACGGCTTCACAAATCGCGTACTATGGCCGATCCTGCACTACCGCGTGGATCTTGCAGAGTTTACGCGGCGCGATCTGAGCGGTTATCTGCGTGTCAATGATCACTTTGCGCGAGAGTTGCACGAGGTGCTCGGGCCAGATGACCTCGTCTGGGTGCATGATTATCACCTTATGCCGCTTGCCAAGGCACTGCGCGAGCGCGGACACAAGAACCGCATCGGCTTTTTCCTTCACATCCCGTGCCCGCCGCCAGAAATTCTGACTGCGTTGCCCCACCACGAGCGTCTTATTCCATCGCTCTGCGAATACGATCTCGTCGGCTTCCAGACCGGCGATGATGCCTTCAATTTCAGCCGTTATCTCACGCGCGAGTGCGGCCTGCACAGCCACGATTTCAATTTCGTCGTCTCCGATCGAACGGTTCGGATCGACGTGTTCCCGGTCGGCATTGAGACGGCGGCCTTTGCCCGTCTCGCCGAGCGCTCAGTGCAATTGCCGTTCGTTAAGCGCGTGATCCGAAGCCTGGCTGGTCGCGCTCTCATCATCGGGGTCGATCGCCTGGACTACTCGAAAGGGATCGCACATCAACTCTCGGCATTCGAGCTGTTCCTCCAGACCCAGCCTGATTGGCTGCGCAAAGTGACTTATCTACAGATCGCGCCCAAGAGCCGCGCAGAGATTCCGGAATATGCCGATATGGAGCAAGAGATTGGATCGGCCGCGGGACGGATCAACGGCGCCTATGGTGAGGCAGACTGGACGCCGATCCGATACGTGAACCGTGCCTACGGTCACTCGACACTTGCAGGGCTTTATCGCGCCGCATGTGTTGGGCTTGTCACTCCACTGCGCGACGGTATGAATCTCGTCGCCAAGGAATACGTAGCATCGCAAAATCGCGATGACCCTGGCGTACTTATCCTGTCGCGTTTCGCTGGTGCGGCTCATGAATGCAAAGCGGCACTGCTGGTCAATCCTTACGATCCCGACAGCGTCGCAACAGCCATCGGGCAGGCGCTGTCGATGCCGCTGGCCGAGCGGCGCGAGCGTCATCAAGCGCTGTTCCGGCTGCTCTCACACAACGATATCCAACACTGGGCCGACCGATTTCTCACTGAACTGGAACGTGATCCGAGCCCTCTAAGCCAACTCGAGCAAATGCCCTCTGTGGGCTCGTAATGCGAGCGGAAAACGTATTGTGATTTATTGATTATAGAGCAACAGTGTCAAAGGTGCAATCGAAGTCCACAGGTCACCACTGAACGTTGTGCATATACGTCTAGCCGCAGATCGAGAATTTATGAGGTTGATCTTTCCGGCGTGCGTATGCGCAACCTAGCGCGGCTATGGTGCAATAAGCCGTCAAGACAACAAGGAGGTACGGTACACGGTGACTACCTACTCAGGCGGCCTCAATACACCCCGTCCGTATTTCAAAAGGTAAGGCGCAACTCACGATAAAAAATGCGATGTCGAATTAAAGCGAGACTTCAGGAAGTGCATCAGACCCGGACACGGCCGCAAACTGCTCTTCGAGCGAGACGATAGCCAAATTACCACGGCCGTTTAGATTGAGTTGCTCCGACCGGACGCCAAGCGTCCGGGTCTTCAATAACCGTCGATATATGCCGACATAGTTTTTTGCCATTCCTGCGGCGATAAATCTTTCTTCGAACCGTCGCCGCACTGCCCGGCGATCGTAAGACAAGATTTCCGAGACTGCCACGACGGCTTCTTCCTCGCTGTCGATCACCTTGCCTGTGACGCCATCCTCGATTACCTCCGGAATCGATCCGCAGCGAAATGCGAGCACCGGCGTGCCGCACGCCATGGCTTCAATCATCACAAGACCAAACGGCTCAGGCCAGTCCACCGGGAACAACAGAGCCGCCGCCTCGCCCAGGAATTTTGTTTTCTCATGCTCGTTGATCTCCCCGATGAACTCCACAGCCTTACCATCGATGAGAGGAGATATGTCGTTGCGGAAGTAGTCCTCATCCACCTTGTCGACCTTGGCGGCGATCTTCAGCGGGATTCCGGCCGCGCGAGCTATTCTGATCGCGCGGTCCGGTCGCTTCTCCGGCGAAATTCGCCCCAAAAAGGCGAGGTACTTTCCCTGCCCAAACGAGGGCTGATGCAAATCAGGCGGAATGCCATGGTAAACCGTTGCGACAAAATTAACATGTGGTAACGGCTTTCGCTGGTTTTCGGAGATCGAAACCAACGGCATTTCGCTGAAGCGTGAATAGAAAGGCTTCAGAATCCCCCAGGTCTTGGCGACCGTGAAGCGTGGTCAAGGTCTGCGATGCCAACGAACGAAAACACGGAAAATGAAGCAAGTCGATGTGAAAGTGAAGAATGTCGAATTCCTTTGCGCGCTCCCGGACCTTATCGATCATCAACATGTAATGGGGGATAGTATCCCGCACTGCAGCATCAAGGCGGAGCGCGCGAGGACAACAAGAAGCCAACTCGGCACCGGTAATAAAGTCACCGCTTGCAAAAAGCGTTACATCATGACCGAGCCTGACAAGTTCTTCGGTCAGATAGGAAACAATTCGCTCAGTGCCGCCATAGAGACGAGGAGGAACGCGTTCAATAAGGGGAGCGACCTGTGCGATTTTCATGATGCCCTTCACTTTCCCCGACAGAGACTAATGCGTGCAGCGCAGCAAAGTTCCCGTTTGACACGGATAAGAACAGCCTCATCGTCGACTAAACTGATCAAATTCCCCAGAAGTGACCGAAAACGCTCCAAATGCTTGGCGCTTGGATGCGCAGTAGGCAACGGGATCTCGCCTAGATTTTGAAGTCACGCCGAATTGAAAACGGGTTATTTTGCCGATTTGAGCGCGATGACCATGACTGCTCCGATTGCTTCCGGCTGGAGCGGTCGCCGGGTGGGACTTGCACCCACTGGAAAACGCCGCCTTATCACGGCGTACACCCGCAGCAGAGAGCCGTCGCAGCGCTGGTCACCCTTCGGCGTCGTCTGATATTTGGCGTCCGCCTGGCTGAGCTTTTGCTGCGCCGCTGCCCACGTGACCATGGCAGCGGCTGTGACTGCGCCGAGCGAAAGCCCCGCACTGCTAAGCGCCACGCGGCGTGTGATGCGCCGGCAATCATTCATGATCAACTCTCATCAAGCTGATGTCATCGGAAAGTGAGTTCGGCGGCTGTCGCAACGGAAGAATTGCCGCTTCACCTCTGCGCGTACTCGGTGAAAACGTAATCGCGGCTCTTCGCTATTGTGTGGCACGCGAACCCGCACTTCGCGTCGTGGCCCTGTGGTGGACTGTCCGCCTCGGTGGCGGGGCTAAACGTATCGGATGCTGCGTCGTAGTCGAATGAGCCCCATCCCCATCCACCGCTCTCCGCGAACCTCTTGCTATCCTTCACCATGAAATCGGCGTTGAACTGGGTACCCGGCACCCTCGGCGGGCCGGGGTACGCCTCTTGTGTTTTCGGGATGTAATGGATTTTCGCCATCTTGGCGCCGTCCGGGAAAGGCTTGCCGTTGCCGGGCACGCCTGCCCGAAGGGCGTCCATCATGACCGGATTCCCCAAAATCGCGGCGAATTTGCCGCCGTTGTCGCTGATCGAGATGACCGGCCAGTCCTCGTAGCCTCTGAACTCGGAGAACGAGAGCCCTCCTGGAACCTCCACGGTGTATTTGTCCGCGGAAATGGCGCTGCCGCCCAATATGGCGAGCCCAGCCGCAGCCATGGTGACAATCGCTTTCGGTGAAATCCTCGTCATTGCTCTCACTCCTTCGCTGATGTTTGCAAATTAAGCTGAGCGCGCTGCGCTCCGCTGTCAGGCAGGGGCGCATCACGTGATTGGATTTTCCTGGAACAGACGCGCCACCAACGCCGAGTCGACGTAGGAGCGACCGCGGACGATGGTCTCGCCATCGAATTCGAGCACCATGCAGTAGTGGTTGTCGAATCGCAGCCCGTTGATCGCCGTCGCCAGAGACCGAAGCTCGACGACCGCTTGGTCGTCCTTCACCAGGACATGCTCGACGTGTAGCTGGGCCCCCTGCGGCGACACCTTGCCCAGCTTGGCGAACGTGGTTGCGTAGGCGGCCTTGCTCCGGTAGCGACCCGCTAGCGGGTGCGTGCCCATCACCGTCCAGTCGACGTCGTCGGCGACGTGGGCGTAAAAGGCGGCGCCGTCGCCGGTCTCGAGAGCCTTGAAAATCTGGCGGATGCGGTCGGGGCTCATGGTCCTCCTCCTGGTTTCAGTCTGCGGTGTCAGCGCGCTATTTCTGCGAGTGCTGCGGGGCGGGAGTGACGTCGGCCTGCTCAGCACGCGAATGTGGTTCGCCGAAATACGGGAACTCGCTGCGAATGCGCGCCTTGTCGGGAACTACGCCGTCACCCAGCGCGGTGTTCGATGCCAGTGTCAGGATCACGTCCACGACATCGTCCCCCAGCGCGCGTCCGTTGAAGCTCGCGAAATCGAAGGCGGCCGGGGTGCCGATGACGTAGGGCAGCATCGTCGGGCAAAGGCGCGCGATCAGCTTGCGGGCATAGTCGCCGGGCTTACTCGCGGAGCCGGCGAGTGCGGACAGCTTCTCTGCAACTCCGCCGATTTGTCCGGAGAAGCGCACAAGATCGTCGGCCGGTACCGCCCGGTTATATTGCTCTCGCATTTCCTGGTCCGGAATGAACAGGTGGGTGATCAGGGGCAGTCCCCAGCGGGACACCTGCACCTCCGGTGCGTGTCCATGCAACGAGGTGGATGCCCAGGCATGGACCAAGCCGTTGCCGATCGTCGCGTTGGGCAGTTCGATGACAATGGCGCTTACATTGCGCTTTGCGAAGAAGCTTTCGCGATTGAGAAACGTGGGCGGTTCGAACCTGTTCTCGCTGAACAGCGCCGCCCTGAAGGCATTGAAGGCGGTGGCGTCAACCGCGAACAAATCGGGCGCGAGACCGGCGAACACCGTGACGCCGGATTTGGACTTGACCACCGGGCCGGTCGTACCGGTGGCGATGAGATCGCCGTTCATCCCTTTCAAAGCGTCCGCGCCACGCGAGCGGCGGACCTCAAAGGTTTGCTCGTGCTTGTGGTCATCCCCGTCGGCGTGGGACGGCGGGCCAAATGTCACCTTGAATGCAAGCTCCTCACGCGCATCGCCATTGAGATCGAACCGGAAGGCGTAAAGCCCTTCATCGCGGAAGGTGTCCGGCGCGGACAGTCCGGCGTCGGGATTGACGGTCATCGCCATCACCGTCGAAGCCGGCCCGCCGGAGAAGAGATAAAAGTCGCAGAGGTTGATGCGTGGATCTTCGCGTGCGGTCGGCGTGTCGAAATGATGGGACATCGGCAACCTCTCCAGGGTGCTCATTCATAGACCGAGCATTGTTATGTCCGCGTAGCCAAATTGTTCCAAAAGCGGTCTAGACTCTCGCCGCCACCGAACAGCGTCGTAAACATTGTCAGGTCAACCAATAGGATGTCGCCTGCTCGAGTTCCGCTTGGTGGCATCCAAAGGAATGTATTGAACTCACGATTTCCGGCTTCCGTGAACGGGTGGGGGCGCGACATATCCACGGGCTGTCGTGCCAAAACGCGGATCAATTTCGCATCGTCTGTTGTCAGCGCGTAATGCGGCAGATGAGGGTGGGAATTGAATGTCGTAACGCCGGTAAGCCATCCGCGCGTATCCAGGTCTCTCATGGCAGTCAACGGAGCAACCTGATTTGTTTCCGGAACGTGCGCAGGGCGCAGGCCCCATCAATTCTCCACGGGTACGCCCAGCCCCTTCATAAGGGAGCGTGTGTAGAGGCCGAAGCGCTGCTGCCTCGGTACCAACGGATCGCCGTGGTGAGCATATTCCATTTGACGTTCGGCCAAATCGGAAGACACGCCGATGTCGTGATGCGGTCCTATCAGCAAACACGTTCCCTCTCGTGTCAGAAATTTTCGAACCGCCTCAATTTCTTCTGCGCTGGCCTCCTGTTCCGTGATCATGTGATCGAGACCGAAAATCATCATCGTGTCGGTATCGCAAAGAACCTCCTCGTCGACTGGCAAGCGTTGACCCGCTTGGTCAACTCGCTGGTAAACTATGACTGGCTGCCCTGTGGCCTCACCGACAATGTTCTGAAATCGAATGGTCGACAGGTGAAATAATTCCAGAGTCCCAGCGATGCCTTGCAGAAATTCTTGCACCGACCAGTCGGGTTTCTCGTAGCGCGGCCAGCCGACCCGGCGCATCTCGGTCATGGTCGGGAAGCGATTGTCCAGTTCGGTTACATCGCTGTTCGCTTCCCAAGGGTAGCTCCACGTCCAGTAAATGGTGAAGCGTCGGCGACCGGCCGTATATTTGCGGGGAACATTGATCTGATTATAGGTCCGTTGAGAATTCTTGATGATGATGGTTGGTCCAGCCGCCTTCGCAGGTGTAGTCTGCAATTCCCTGGCCGACATTTGTGCAAACGATGATTTCGATAGCCTCGCATGCTTCAGGTTCATACAACGCATCCAATTCGACGAAAATCTCAGTGATGCCGAGAAAATAAATGCGTTTTAGGCGTCCGCCGCTCCGAACGCAGAGAGGTAGCGGCCGAAGTTCAATTCGAAGTCGCTCGGAACGCCGTAACCAATATCGCGGAGCTTGGCGCGGCGCGCCTGCGCACTGGGCCAGGCCAGCATTGGGAAGATCTTGTCGTTGCTCGACTGGAGCTCGGTAGCTGTCGGCGTGCCGAACCGATTGAGTTGCGCCTTGGCCGCGGCCAGCACTTCGCGGTCGAACGAGGCCAGACGCTGGACGAGCGTATCGACGAACGAGTTCGAGCTCGTCATCGTTCAGCGTGCGGTTCACCCAGCCATAGCGCTCGGCTATATCAGCATCGAAATCGTCGGCGCTGAGGACGATTTCAAGTGCGCGCGAGCGGCCGACCAAGCGCGGAAGCCATTCCAGCGCTCTGCCACCCGGGATCAGTCCGACGCCGACCTCGGGATTGCCGAACACGGCGCTTTGCCGGCTGGCGAAGCGCATGTCGCAGGCCAGCACGAACTCGTTACCGATGCCGCGCGTGCGACCGCGGATCTTAGCGATGCTGACGACTGGCGCAGAGGAGAGGCGCAGCACAAAGTCGCGCCAAAGGTCTAGCACCCCTGGCCGTTCAGCCGCCTTGGCTACGTCGAGATGAGCGATGAAAAAATCGGGATTCGCCGACTGGAACACCACGACCTTCACGGACGTGTCCGCCTCGAGGTCGGTCATCAACGTCCCCAGTTCGACGATCGTTGCGGGGACAAATATGTTGATTGGCGGGTTGCTGAAGGTGACCGTCCACCGGCCCGGATAGGTGCGGTCGGTGTTGAACTGCGAAGGGTCAGACATGGCGTCTCCTACGTCGATTGGCAGATCAGTTTTGCGTTCGATGACCTCATTCACGGAATATCGCTGCACAGGAGCGGCTGTGTTTGCCCGGGACGTGCGCCGTCTCTTATGGGCCGCTCATGTGCGAAGTGGCTTGAAAGCGGCGCGCAATTCCGCGCTGAAAAGCTCAGGCTGCTCCCAGGCCGCGTAGTGGCCGCCTCTGTCGACCTCGTTGAAATAAATGAGCTTGTGATATGCGCGCTCCGTCCAGCTTCGCGGCGCTTGATAGTTCTCGCCGGGAAAGACGCTCACGGCGGCGGGGATCGAGACATCCGCTGCGTTGTAAAGATTGATGTGATTTTCCCAATAGAACCGGGCGGCGGAGACCGGCGTGTTGGTCAGCCAGTACAGCGTGAAGTCGTCGAGGACGTCGTCACGGGTCAGGTCTCCCGCAGGATGCCCGCCGACCGTGCGTCCAGCCGTGGCCGAGGTGATCGCCGCCGCCGGCTGGCCATAACCGTCGCCATGATCGAACAGCCAGGCCGCAAGTCCGATCGGCGAGTCGGCCAGCGCATAGAGCGTTTGCGGCCGCGTCGCCATCATTTGCGCGTAGGCCCGCCGCTTCGCGAACAGCACGGTGAGTTGCTGGTACGCCCGCTGTTCATCGGCGGAGAGATCGGACGGCGTCGGGTTGCCGGCGGCAAGTGCTTTGGCAATGTCGGGCGGAATCGTCCCGGGAAAATTGGTATGGATGCCGAGCAATTGCGCAGGTGCCTGCCTGGCCATTGCGGTACAGACACCCGCGCCCAAATCGCCGCCTTGCGCCACGAATTTTTCGTAGCCAAGGCGTTGCATCAGTACGACCCAAGCACGCGCGGTGCGCTCCGGACTCCAGCCGGTCGCAGCCGGCTTGCCGGAAAATCCGAAACCCGGGAGCGAGGGGATTACCAGATGGAAAGCATCGGAAGCGCTCGCGCCATGCGCCGTGGGATTGGTCAGCGGATCGATGATCTTCAGTTGCTCGATGACCGAGCCCGGCCAGCCGTGCGTGACGATTAGCGGCAGCCCATCCGCTTGATTTGAGCGGACGTGAATGAAATGGATGTCCAGCCCGTCGATCGCAGTGATGAACTGCGGCAGCGCGTTCAATTGCGCCTCGACCTTGCGCCATTTGTAGTCCGTGGCCCAGTAATGCGCGAGCGCCTGCATGGTTGCGAGCTGCACGCCCTGCGACTCATCGGCGACAGTTTCCTGCTCGGGCCAGCGGGTCGCGAGAATGCGCCGGCGAAGATCGTCGATTTGGTCTTCCGTAACGTTGATCTTGAAGGGCCGTACCGTGTCGCCGTCAGCCGCTACGGCAACGTCCGCAGGGAGGAGACTGATTGCGCCCACGGCTGACGAAGCGGCAAGAAAAGCTCGCCGCGTGGACGATGTATCCGACATGGCATTCCTCCTTCGTTGGATTTCTCAGGCAGCCAGCGCTGCTGATGCGCACCTCTCTCATCCTGGATTTTTGCCGAACTCTGGGCGGCAGCATGCTGACGGCCCTGCGGCCAAAGATTTTTGGCGATGATGAAAATGAATTCGAAATCTGCGACCACCCCGAAAAGCAAGTCGAAGGAAGCGCAATTCCGGCGATAAAGATTATCGAAGTTGGGATGCTTATCACGGCTCACCGTGGCTTGCTGTTCACAAGCCAAATGCAGTGACGACCGTTGCGCGGGCGAAGACGTGAGTGCGGGGAGTTTTTTGTCTAAAGATTTATTCTTGTCTGAAAATTGCTCGCGCTCAGGCCGGACATCCTCTGGCGGACGGCAATTACTGCTTTGTCGCACCCAAACTCATTGTGGCACCTAAATCATCGCTGTCAATGGCGTAGCCGCCAAACTTTTTCGTGAGGCCATTGACTGAACATGGAACTCGCCGATGTCTGCATTGGTCAAAAGCGGCAGTATATCTTTCTGATTTCGGTGTCCGCTTTGCATTCGTCACCTGACGTACAAACCGGTCTCAGCAAAATACGAAACGAGTCTCTGGAGGCTCAAAATCGGATATTGAAAAATGGCGAGCGGAGACCGTGGGCCAAAATCGGCCATTGAGCGCCTGGACACTGGGAATTTTGGGCGGAAGAGACTAACGAAGGCGTCGTTAAATGGCGGAATTTTCGTAGGTTTTTCCTGCGCACGGAAATGCCGCGCGGAGACCGGACTGGCTGGCTGGCGCGGGAAGATTCGAACCTCCGAATGGCAAAATCAAACCCGCGAAGTCGCTCCGACATGCACTGTGATAAGGCGTCGCAGATGAACCCCACCAATTGGTAGCCGTATCAATATTTCAAAAGCGCAGATCGGGGCCGAAACCTGCGCGGATTCACATTCAGTGCCGGAAATTTCTCATACAATTGTTCTATTTCGCTCCCCTCCTGCGGGGTCAAGCCCAACGGCTCCGCCCTTCCGGCCGCTCTCATCCAGTCCCTGGCCCAGAGCTCATCAAGTCTACGACGAGCGCGCCCCTCAGGGGTACGGCGGTAGCTGGCTCCCTCGGCGGTAATGCGCGCGATGACGTACGCAAGCTCCGTCTGCTCCGCCATGCTCAACCGGAACCATTTCTTGTCCAACGCCTCTAAGCGCTCCTCATCTTGCCGGCTCGAATATCCCGGCGGGTCTCGCCGGTATCCATTTGGCCGCCGCCGTCATTTGGCTCAATTGAGGACAGGCTCTAGAGAATTTCGTTTCGATCTCGTTGAATTACACGAGGATATTTGTGTGACCCTCCAATTATTGCTGAAGGGATACCCAAATGCGATCTGGACGGAAACAGTTGTCGATCAACGTGGTTTCAATCTACCTGGGGGCGCGAGCGCTTGGCGTACTGCAGAAATGTCGAATAATGAAGCCAGGAAACTGGCTGAGTTATTTCCGGGTTATGTTTCTGTCGTTCAGCGAGAATACAATTCTTCCTTTGCCCGGTTGGCAGTTATAGTGCAATGGCAGAAGGCACTTGAATATGGACTAAGGCAGCGAAGCCTAGCCTAACGTCTCACACGCACGCGCCGATCCCGCCGGACTTGCACGTTCGGCAATTTCCGGCGGTTTCGTCGGCAATACGTCGCTGATGATCGGTAAGGGCCGAACTACTTTGGTGGTGTGGCTGGTGTGGCTTCGCCACCTCCGCGCCGCTCCTCACGCCGTTCATGGCGATTAGTGCGCCGCGCCTCGCGCCGCTCATGGCGATTAGTGCGCCGCGCGTGACGCCGCTGCATTCCCCTCGTCCCACCGGTCGGCGCTGGAGTACCGGTCGGGGTCGGGGTCGGAGTACCGGTCGGGGCCGGGGTCGTAGCCTGGGCCTCAGCATCGGACCCCATTAGCAACGTGCTTGGCACTGCGAAGCCCAACGCAGCCGCTAGTCCTAGAAGGGAAAATGCCTCGCGACGTGAGACTTTGATTCTTTCACTCATACCGCTCTCCCAGATTTTCGATCCTCTACCCCGCAACCATCAAAACTTCGGACGTCTGAACGCCCGCTTCAGTTCCCCGCGATGTCGCGGCTTCGTCCGTGGCACCGCGCATCCCACACCAACTATAGATAGAAGTAACCGTATAATAATAAAGCGAACAATATTTAGATTGTCAGTTGTATATAAGTATGTTACTATACTTATAGTTGATTAATACTGCAGGTTTACGAAGGAAAAGCTAATGGACGCAGCAACGGTGGGAGTGACCGCATCGGCAAAGTGCGTATTTTTCCGGTGCGTCGTAGGCTTTGCCCTCGCGCCATTGAAGGGAATCGCCGTTGATCGCCCGAAACCACGTAAGGCCCATCTTTGGAGACAGTGACGGAAACCTGCTTGTTGGCTGACGACATCGTCTCTCTCCATGCGATCAGGGCCGAAGATCACAACACCCTAGAGGTGCGGCAAATGGCCATCCGCCTCCGGCTCATAGAAAAGATCTTAAAGCCTTGGCGAAGGCTTCGGGCTGCTCTTCCGGAAACAAAGTGGCCGTACGGTAGGTTGCACGTTGATCAACTCTTTGCAGTGAAGGTGTTAATTTGGCAAATCTTGCTTACCCTTAACGCTGCGTGCGTTGACCGGTGGGGGCGCAGCACAAATAGGCAATCAGACACTCAAAGTGTCTTATGAGATGCAGTAACTGCAACGCTGACAACTCGCCTCGCGCCCGCTTTTGCACGCAATGCGGAACTGTATTGTTCGCAGCTTGTCCGCGCTGCGGCGTGCCAAACACAATCGACAGTAACTTTTGCGGCGAATGCGGTACGCGACTTTCGAAGGGCGTTGCACCGCAGGTCTCTGTCGAAACGGTGAAAGATGCGGAGGGATCCTCGTTCTCAGCAACAGCCTCAGAACTTTTGACAGCGGGCAGCGAACGCAGGCATTTGACCGTACTTTTTTGCGATATCGTGGAATCGACCAAGCTTGCAACGGCGCTCGATCCTGAGGACCTCAATGACATAACACGTAGCTACTACGATCGCTGCGGCGGAGCGATACGAAAATACGAAGGCGTAATCGCCAGCTATCTCGGCGACGGCATCATGGCTTTGTTTGGCTATCCTCGTGCTCACGAGGAAGATGCAGAGCGCGCGATTCACGCCGCCTTGGAAATCATCAACGTCATCGAGGCCGCCGAGCCGTTAGAACGCCAGCCGATCAAAGTGAGAATCGGAATTGCGACCGGCCTGGTCGTCGTCGGCGAAAATAGGCGCACCGCTTTGCTAAGGGAGAAAGCCGTGGTTGGTGAAGCGCCGAATTTGGCGGCTCACCTGCAGGCAATTGCCGAGCCGAATAGCATTCTCATCTCCGCCACAACACGCCACCTCGTCGGTGATGTATTTATGCTCGAAAGGGAAGACTCCCACAAAATCAAAGGTGGCACAGGACGGGAGGAGGTGTGGCGAGTACGCGGGAAAAAAGAAAACCCAAGTCGTTTTGCCGCCCGGGGCGGCGCGTTGACGAGCTTTGTTGGCCGAGACCACGAAATCGCTTTGCTGACCGATCGTTGGCAACAGGCGAGCCTGGGTGAAGGGCAAGTCATACTCCTTTCTGGGGAAGCAGGCATCGGAAAGTCACGTATCATCGAGACTTTCCACCAGCGTGTTTCAGTAGAGCCCCGAATCGAACTGAACTATCAGTGCTCGCCATATCACGTCGACAGTACTCTCTATCCGATTATAACAGAAATCGAACGTTCGGCGGATCTAAACGCTGACCTTTCGAGGAGTGAGCAACTCACGCGGCTGGAAAACTTACTAAGCAAAGAGGGCCTCGAATTGAAGGAAGCAATACCGCTCGTTGCCACGCTTCTTTCAATTCCATTAAGCGATCGATATTTGCCGCCGAATACCGATCCGCAACGGCGAAAGGATCTTACGCTTGATTTTCTTGTCGCTAGGCTCGCGCATCTCGCGAGTCAGCGTCCGATTTTGATGACAGTTGAGGACCTGCATTGGGGCGATCCTACAACGGTCGACCTTTTAGGCCGAGCGATGTTGCGGCTGCCGGAGATGAAAATTCTTCTCATCATGACCCATCGTCCTGAGTTCAGGCCTCCCTGGTCAGGGCACGCGCATGTCACCGCATTCCTTCTTAATCGGCTAGGCCGAAGGCATTGTCGTGCCATGATCGAAGCGGTTGCAAATAGCAGAAGTCTGCCATCCGAAGTTACCGAACAGATCATCGCAAGAACCGATGGCGTGCCGCTATTTGTCGAGGAGTTGACCAAGACTGTTTTGGAATCTGGATTGTTGAAAGAGGAGAACGGCACCTGGGAACTTGCGGGGCCCCTCCCGGAGTTCGCGATTCCGGCGACTTTGCAGGATTCTTTGCTGGCACGCCTGGACCGATCGCCCGCCGCCAAGGAGGTCGCGCAGTTCGGCGCCGCGATCGGCAGGGAGTTTTCTTATAATCTGCTCGCGGCTGTCTCGCCGATGCCCGAGGCCGAATTGAATGAAGCGCTAAGCGCGCTTGTCGGTGCCGAACTTGTGTTTGCAAATGGTACTCCGCCCGCTGCAACCTATGTCTTTAAGCACGCACTGGTGCAGGACGCAGCTTATGAGACGCTTCTTAAGAGTAAGAGGCAGCAGCTACATGGCAAGATTGCCGCGGCACTTGAAAATAGGTTTCCCGAGGTCGCGCACACGCAACCGGAAATTCTTGCTCATCACAACACCGAGGCTGGACTGAACGAAATCGCGATCGACTGGTGGGAAAAAGCAGGAGATCTTGCAATCAGAAGGTCCGCTAACGCCGAAGCCGTTCGTCACTTTAGCCGTGCCATTAAGCTCCTACAGTCCGACACCACCCCGCCAGAGCGCGAAGCAAGTGAGCTTGCCCTCCGGATAAAAATGAGCGGCCCCCTGATCGCGGCACGCGGTTACGTGACGACCGAGTTGCGCGAGAACTATGCGCGCGCTTGGCAGTTATGCAACGAGCTTGGCGTCGAGAAAACCGCGTTTCCGGTCATGTACGGACAATGGGTAATTCCCTATGTGCGCGGCAATATGGCCGAGGCGCTCGCTAATTCTGAACGCTTCCTTCGCCTGGCGGAAAAGCAGGATGATACCGGGTACCTGATGATGGGACATCGAATATATGGGTCGTCCTTAGTATGGCGGGGCGACACGCTAAACGGTAGCCGGCATCTGCAACAAGCGTTATCGCTATATCGCGCTAGCGAGCATGACCATCTTGCATATATTTTCAGTCAGCATCCGCGTACGGCGGCGCTCTCTCATCTTTGCCTCGCGCTGCAACATCTCGGCTTTCTTGATCAAGCAATGGAGGCCGGATGGGAGGCAATTTCGGAGGCCAAGCGCATCGGCCATTTCAATTCGATCGCTTACTCGCTATGTTTTGTCAGCTTACTCATCATGCTGCGCCGCGAAACTCTGTCTCTAAGGACAACAGCAGGGGAGCTTCTGGAATTGGCTCAGCAGCACCGGGCCTCTTACTGGACCTTATGGGCTAAGCCCATGCTTGGATGGGTCGCCGCGCAAGAAGGAAATATTGAGGCCGGCATCCGTCAGATGCATGAAAATACGGAGCAGCTCCAGAAGCAAGAAGCTAATCTTTGGGTGCCGCAGACCTTGCTTCTAGAGGCCGAGATTTTGGGCAAAGCTGCGCAGTATGATCGCGCGTACAAGCTTTTGGATGCCGCACAGGCGCTTATCGAGCCGCTAGATCAACGGTTTTATGAAGCCGAACTGCATCGCGTCCGCGGGACGGTCATTCTCGCTCACAGTCCCAATTCCGCGTCAGCCGTTTTAAGCCTGGATCGCGCGATCGAGGTAGCGCGTCGTCAAAACTCGCGGTTTCTTGAACTGCGCGCTTGCGTTAGCAAGGCTCGTCTATTGGGCGATCGCGGCAAAAGGAATGAAGCCCGCGAAATTGTAGCGCCCATTTACCAGTCTTTCTCCGAAGGACGAGACACCGTGGACTTGAGAGAAGCGAAAACATTGCTGGAGGAGTTGGCCTAGTTCTCGAGCACGAACGAATTTTTGGCATTGCCATTACGGCTTTATTAGCAAATAATGACCTAACGTTGGGGACGCGGACGAATTTGGATGTCCCAGTTTGATAAAATTGAAAGCGTCTGTTTTCTACCGCCTCTTGCTATAGGACGAGTCGGCGGCGGAGACGTTCCACTCGACTCTTTCATTTGGGACAGCGACCGCACCATCCATGGTGCGCACAGAACTATCATCAGCCCAGCGATGTCGCTTGAGGTGCTGCGTGATGGTTCGTTGCGTCCTTATCTGCCCAATGCAATCCAGTTTCGCGACCGTGGTCTACTACGCCCGGTGGCTCCGTTCTTTGAGCTCTGGGTTACATTCGTTGACGGCACATTGCAGCCGCTGACTTTGGGTCTGCTCGAATTATGCGGCGGTACATTGGACAATGTCGAATACGTCATCACCGTCGGTAACCGTAAGGCGCAGCGGCGTACTGAGAAAGCGGCGTGTGCCTATATCGCGCGCCAGAGCGTCGGCGGCGGCGATCATGAGCGTAAGGAGCTCTTAGCCTTTAGCCCGGTCACTTCGGGTGAAGAGCCATTGGTCTACAAGGATCGCCCGATCTCACTTGGACACTTTCAGGTCATTAAGCCAGTTAACAGACTGGCCCTGAATATTGATCTCGGAGTGTTGCGTGTCCGTTTTACGCCTGCGAAAGGCGAAGTCTATGGGCCGCCTCACGCAATCGCCGGACCGGCGTCTCCGCTCCCTCAAGGCATCGCGCTTGCGCCAGTGACGCAAGGCGGCCGGCTCCACGAAATTGTGCCGGAGCGAAATCGAATTCTCAACCCGAAGACCCCGTGGTCTCAGCACATTATGGATCAGCACCACGACGATCCGCAGCCGTCTGACAGTTATGACGGCGCAAATGTCGGCATTAGCCGCTCTTGGGGGGTGGTTGACGACACATGCGACGGGATCATCGAGGCTTATGTGGTGCTCAACAATAAACGCTATGTCGCCTCCGCGCGCGTTCTTTCGAGCTGTCCGGATTTCGCGCCCGATCGGCGGCCGTTCTACTCGGTTTCGGACGATCTTGCCGACCGCGATTTTCCGCAAATCGACGTCACCGCCGAACCGCCGGACGGCACTGCATATGAAATCGTTGATCTTTTCCAGCGTGCGTTCGAGTCGGCGTCGGTTTTCAACCTCGATGCGCTGCGGACGCGGGCCATCGCGGAGAATATTGCCGAAGGCTTGCCCACGCAGGACCCGACATTGCCGCAAATGGACAATCGGTCCATGACGGATGCGGACCGAGGCATCAGCAAGAAAGAGATTGGCAAGAAGATGCCGCCCTTTGCCAACCTCACAGCCGATCTTTTTCCCTATCCGGCGCAAGGCCCTGCCGGCCCCGGCCTGCCCTATTCCTCGGCCGCGCAATTCGCTCATGCGCAATTATGCGACGTCGAGACGATGATCGATTTCTTAAGATCGGAGTTTGACCGCGTGGAGCGGTTGATCCGGCCGCCATTCGGAAAATTCTCCGAGATGGCAGCCAAGAAACCGAAGACGAAGCCGGCGAAATTTCGCGATCCCCGGAATTGTCGCGACACCTACCACGACATGCGCATGCCGCCCTATATGCGGGACTCCGATCAGAATCCGCTGTCAATCACCCGTCGGCAATATGACGCATTATTTCAATTCATTGAGAGTCTGCGAAGCTTGCAGCCCGACGCAAATCGCGCCGATAGCCCGATCGCGCGAACGATCGACAAAGTCGTCAAATCCGTCAGAAGAAGGCAGAGCCTCTAATTCTTGGTGATGACAATGCGGCAACCGAAGAAGCGAAAGCGGAAGCGCAACATCCGCAAGAGCACGGTGCGCGGTGCCGCGGCGGCATCGGCGCTGCCGCCCGGTCCTTCTGCCCAGCAATCGGCTAAAGATGCCGCACAGCAAGCTAACAAAATATTTCCACGTAATCTGACGGCCCACGCCGCCTATATGATCGCGGGCAACCCTGTCGTGACGCGGCCGGAAGACGCGGTCGCCAATTGCTTCCCAGGACTTGAGGTCGACATTCGGAACCTGGACCGGCGCTTCTTCCCGGGCCTGGTCTTCGACTTCATCGAAGATGGAGCACGGCTCGCCTACGTCGATGTCTTCGAAGATCCTGATCTCACTCAGGATACTCCCGAGGCGCGAAGCCTCTATTTGAAGCTATCCGACGACGATGTTCAGGCGAAACTGTCCAAGGGGCATTGGTATATCGACCAGATCGAGCAAAGCGGCAAGCGTTTTTCGATGGAGTGGCAAGGTTCGCCACTGCCGGACACGTCGGCGTGGCGGGTTGTGCGCAGCCTTGAATTGGGGCCAGTCAATATCTGGTTGAAACGCCGCGAAACTGAATCCGCGCGGAAGGCGGGCCGTCGGGGCCACGTCATGACACTCAAGGGCTGGCGCCGACGATACATGGATGCGAAGACGGGTGTCCTCAACGGCGCTTATCAGCCGGGCGAACTGACGCAGGGACTGTGCTCGCCGTGGCAGCACGACTTTCGCGACTGCGCGTGCTTCTACTGGGCCGCCAATCATCCAGACATCGTACTCGGCGAGATCTATCCTGGAGAAAAAGTGCCGGTGCCCGGTCAGGCGAACGATCCGCAAGCCGCTCCGCTAGAGGACTTCGTTTCGGACGTACCGCTCGATTGGCTGCGGGTTGATCGGACGCGTGCAATGTCGGCGGAGGCCAAGGCTAAGCTCAGCGACAACCGGCCTTACCAGATCGATCATTTCCAGGTGAACCGCATCTGGCAGGATCTGAGTGTTGTGATCGGCGGTAGGGAGATCGGCGGGCTCTATGTGCCAGAGACGATCTATACTGCCAACCCGTACAAATCGCCGAATGAACTGGCGAGTGAACTGTCCACCAAGCTCGGACCACTCGAGATCGCGCTGACATTCGAATACCTTTTCGCACGGTTTTCGCTGCTCGACGAAAATGAGGCGAAGCGCAATGATATGTTGCGCGAGGCGGTGCTATTGGCGCGTGAGCGTCTGCTGCTGATCGCCGTAAGCGAAATGCAGCATCTGCGCTGGGTCAATCAGATGCTATGGGATCTCCGCCAGGCGGAATTGATCGAAAAATTCGAGCCGGTGCTTGTACCAGCCACAAATGTCCCCGCCAGCACCGCAATGACGGTGGATCGAGATTTCCACAGCGTATTTAACGCACAAACTGCGCCAAGTGACCGCAAAGCGGACCGTGCGAAAGCAGTGCATCAGTATACGAGTGAAGTGCGCTCGGCAGGTGTCAGCGGAATGCACCGGCTCGATAAATTCCGTCCGGCTCAGCTTCGGCCGCTTACGCCGGACGCACTCATGGATTTCATAGCGGTCGAGCATCCGAGCGGCTATTTGGATAGCGCTTACGCGCGTGTGATCGCGACGCTGACTCAGCGCCGCGAGCAACGATATCCAGAATCCATGGCGGAACTCGCCGAGCGGATCGCCGCCGATGGCGTACAGCACGAGACGCGTTTTCGAGAGATCAAGGATGCACTTTCTCCGTTTTTCCTCGATCTCAGTTACCTTCGGAAGGATTTCAGAGAGGGAACGAAGACAGAAGGCAGGAGGGCTGTCGAGCCTCTGCGGACCATAAAGGACAGTCTACGCGGCGCCTACCAGGCCGCGGCCGACAATCAGCTCGCGTGGAGCGCCGAGAAAATAGTGGTAGCACGTGCGGCTATGAATGATCTCCTGTCCATCGGAGAGGAACTGGCAGCGCGAAAGCACGTCGGCATTCCGTTTTTCAAAATCTGGAACGA
The DNA here is from genome assembly GCA_963732015.1 of uncultured Alphaproteobacteria bacterium. Classification (GTDB taxonomy): domain Bacteria; phylum Pseudomonadota; class Alphaproteobacteria; order Rhizobiales; family Xanthobacteraceae; genus BOG-931. Next base: position 408,034 of record CAVSXY010000001.1, read on the forward strand.
CCTGTCCTGATGGTGGCGCAGAGCGATCGCGACATCGAAGCGCTGGCGTCGGTGCCGTCCGCCGCCGGGGACTTTCATATATTTGAGACCGAAAACGGTCCGCATTTGCTGTTGGTCGATGGTTCGCAAATATATCAGATCGATGAAGCGCTCGGGCGCCGACTAAGATCGACGGCATCCGCTGGAGGAGCGGCACTTTTTCGGGTGCTGTCGGAATATGGCTTCAGCGCGCCGCGCTTCATGGATGGGATGCCTCTTGTTGATCCGCCCTTACGCGCGCTTTCGCTGGCCGTGGCCGAACGCTGCAATCTTGGCTGCTCTTATTGTTATGCGGAAGGGGGCAGCTTTGGCGGAGCGCCCCGCAACATGCCATGGGACGTTGCAGCGGCCTCGGTGCGGCGCTTGATGAGCGACGCGAAGCCCGGAGAACGTGTAAACCTAGCGTTTTTGGGCGGCGAACCTCTGGTCAACCGCGCATTGGTACGGCAGGCGACCGAACTCGCAGTTGAAGTCGCGGCTGCGCGAGAGATTGCCATTGGATTTTCGATTACGACTAACGGCACACTGTTGGACTCGGACGATGCCGACTTTTTCGAGCGGTATGGCTTCGCGGTGACGATAAGCCTCGACGGGATCGGGAAAACGCACGATAGGCTGCGCCCGACCAAGGGCGGTCGAGGAACTTACGACAAGGTTATCGCGAATGTGCGGCCGCTTCTTTCACGCCAGCGGCGCATGCAAGTCTCCGCGCGCGTGACTGTGACGCCGGCAAATCTCGGACTGCAAAGGGTGCTGGATGAATTTGTCGACATGGGCTTTTATTCCGTCGGCTTCTCGCCAATGCTGCGCGCGCCCAACGGGCGTGACGAGATGCAATCACCTGAACTTGGCGTCCTGCTCGAGGAGATGATTGCGTGTGGACGCGAATTTGAACGCCGCGTAGCGGTGGGCGAACGATATCCTTTCGCAAACCTTATGACAGCGCTCGGTGAGATTCACCGCGGTACCCATCGGCCTTATCCTTGCGGCGCGGGCGCCGGATATTTTGGAGTGTCGCCAACCGGCGGCTTATTTTCCTGCCATCGCTTCGTCGAGGATAATGCGGCGTCGATGGGAGATGTTTGGCAAGGCGTTGACCGCACGCGACAAAGGAAATGGCTGGCGGATCGTGTTGTCGATCGACAGGAACCCTGTCGAAGCTGCTGGGCGCGCTACCTCTGCGGGGGGGGGTGTCACTATGAGGTCATTCATCGCGGGAGGCCAGCGTGCGACTACATCCGCGGCTGGCTCGACTATGCGCTTGGCGCCTATATCCGACTTTCGGCGAGCGGTTCGGACCTGTTTACGCGGAACACCGTACCGGCGCCGGCGGTTCGAACCGCCAAAATGAGCGAGTAGAGGAGCCTGACATCGACCATGGGTCTCGAGACCGAGATTTGCGTTTTGGGTGGCGGCCCCGCTGGTTCGGTCATTGCCCGTTGTTTGGCGCAACTCGGACACCGGACGATCATGATAGAACGTAATCCGCTCGGACAGCGGCAGCGCGTCGAGTTCATTCCCGCCTTCGATCATCTCCATCCTGCATTCACTGGCATTATCCGATGCGATTGCTTCGGCGACGATTTAGTACGAAGGGCGTGCGCTTGTGCGCTGGAAATCCGATACAATCCAAGAGAAGTCGTTCGAGCCCGCGACACTCCTTGTCGAGCGCCTGTCATTCGATCGGCGCATGCGCGAGGCTGCGGTTTCTGCAGGAGCCGTTATTCTCGCCCCTGCCAAAGCGAGGACACCCGTCCGCAGACCTTCCGGCGGTTGGTTCATTCCGGTAATCGCCGAAAATGGTCAGACGCACGTCACTGCGGAGTTTTTGATAGACGCGCGCGGCAGGCGGGGCAGTCAGTCTCGTCACCATGGGCCACGTACCGCCTCTTTGTTGGCAAACTGGCATGCTCCCGGTTCTGCCTACACCGAGACCAGAATAGAGGCCGGCCGTGACGAATGGTTTTGGGGATGTCCTCTAGGCCACGGCTTTTACGCGACGACGATCTTTATCGACGCAATGCGTATCGCCGGCTTAAAGGGCGCCGAGCGGTCCGAGCTCTATCGCGAGCTTCTCTCGCGATCGGAGTTGCTGCACAATATCCTTTCAAACCGAATGACGATACCGATCTTCATTCGAGATGCCACCAGCCGCATCGCCGACGATTTGATCGACAACGATTACATCCGCATCGGCGACGCGGCAATTGCGATCGATCCTCTTTCCTCGCAGGGAGTTCAGCGCGCGCTTCTTTCGGCATTACAAGGCGCGGCCGCCGTCCACACAATTCGTATCAAGGGCGATTTAGACGCCGCAATCGCGTTCTATCGTGAGCGTCAGCAATACGAGGCACGGAAAGCGAACCATCATGCGGCGCGGCTTTACCGGGATACCCTATTTAACAAACGGCCATTTTGGTTCTACCGTTCTGGCCCGACCGAGGACGATAAGTTCATGGGCCATGCGAAGCCCGAAATGCCGGTCTCGTTGCCACCATTTGTCAGGTTATCGGTCGCAGTCGATATCGTATCCGTCCCAACCCTTTGCGGGAATGTTATCAAACATACGCCAGCCCTGAGTTACCCTCAATTGGAGCAACCGATCGCGTATGTGGGAGGGATACCTTTGGCACCGCTGGTGGCCGAAATCAGTAACGGTTCGGCGACGGCTCAGCTGCTGCAATGCTGGTCGAGCCGAATGCGACCGGAAACCGCCCGGCATATTCTGACCTGGATGTACAGGTTGGGCATTTTGGAGAGGTCATTACCGCCCGGTCGGCTTCCTGGCCACAAGCCAATCAAAAAGAAAAATAGACAACGAGCGGACCAAGCGACATACACCTAAGATTTCTCAGCAGCTAGTGAAGCTAGGGCGGTAGATTTGTTAACGCTAGAAAGTTGATCTAGCCCCTTAATCTCAAGATCTGCTCCGCCGATGGTCATTATGCGCGCGCCGTCCCGTCTGTGTTGGTCAGCGAGGGCAGCGCGATATGTTTGAAGTCAAAACGAAGGCGGCATCCAGCAGATGCACGAGAGCGCCGAGGCGCTCGGCGAGCAAAAAGCCAATCTCTGGGTGCCTCAGACGCTGCTGCTCAAGGCCGAAATCCTCGGCGAGGCGGCGCAGTACCAGCGCGCCTACCGGCTGCTCGACGAAGCACGGGCGCTGATCGAGCCCCTTGATCAGCGTTTCTACGAGGCAGAGCTGCATCGGGTGCGCGGCGTCGTGATCCTCGCCAAGGGCGCCGACCGCGCGCGACCGTGAGCAGGGCACACCTATGGCTTGATCGCCACCGTCTGGATGAGGCGCGGCTGACGCCGGTGTATCGATCGTTCTCGGAGGGACTCGACACCGTCGATCTGGTCGAGGCGAAGGCGTTGCTTGACGCCATCTAATTGCAGGACAGGGCGCTGTCGGTCGCAGAAATGCTATTCCGAATACCCTTCGCGAACCTCGGCTCGGCCCTTACTCTACCGTAAATTCGTCCATGATGAAGTTGCGGTTCGTGACCGATCCAAGACCGGTGATCGTCGCTCCGAGCAGGCGCTCCAGCACGGCATCGTGAAACGCATTGCCGCCGCGCCGGCGCAGGATGTACTCGTCGCCCGCCGCGGTACGCAGGACGACACCCACGTGCTGGCTCTTCGAGCGCGGAGCGATCAGCGCGCGCGCGACCGTTCCGGTTATTCGTCGCCGCCTCGCCGCCATCTCACCTGCTGACATATTCTGCGATGTCGATCAACTGGTTGTCGTGCGCATGCGCGACCAGGACGCGGATTCGAGGTCCCTTATATTTATTTTTCGGTGGCAGCTTGGTGCGATCATGCTCGACCAGCATGACCACCCTCTGTTGCACGCCGCGGGCCTTCAATTCCCTGCTATAGTCCCGGCCTCCGACGACATCGAAAGAGTCAACCGCCTGCGGCCTTGCCCGGAAGCCTCTTTTCCGGGCGATCTTCACGACCTGCTTATGCAGGCCCGTCGGCGGTTGCCGCAGCGGATTCGCAATCGGCTTTGGCGCCAAGCGAGACATCGGATCCGACACAGACCAAGATATTCCCACGCAACCTCACCGCGCGCTCGCCGCACACGGGCTCGGCCTCCAGCGGTTCATCGGCGATGAGCCGCCGCTTGAGCCACCGGCTGGCGGCGGCCCGTCTCTATCAGGCTTCGCCGATGCAAAATTCGTTTTGGACGCGCCGCTCCGGCGCGGCGAAAGACGCCCCGCCCGACGACGCGCCGCAGCCGCAGGCAACCGCGACGCCGCCATCGCGCCTGTGCGTCGCGCCGGCCCTGCAGGTGATCGAGGTCCCGGTGCTCTCCGGCGCGATGATCCGGCGGGCACCGGCGCTGTGCCATCCCACGCTGAAGCAGCCGGTCGCCTATTTCGCCGGCATTGCGCTGGCGCCGCTCCTCCACGAAGCCAGCGGGGCATCGACCGCGGACCAGATCCTGCAACGCTGGGCCAGACGAATTCCGGCGGAGGCGGCGTCGAATATCATGGCCTGGATGTGGTCGGTCGGAATTCTCGTGGCCCAGGCGGAGGCCTCCCGGCCTCCCGTTGCCTCGGCACACTAGAGCAGGCGCAAGCTGTCAGGGCCGGGCGCGCGAGATTTGCCGGGCCGCCTGAGCAAAATCCGTGAAGAACTTCTTCGGCTGTTGCAGCCAGGGAAAATGACCGGCACTTTTTATCGGGAACAGTCCCGATTTCGCGATGCCGCGATGGATTTGGCGCGCGTCAAACGGCGTCGTGATAACATCCTGGTCGCCTACAAACACGGCGGTTGGGACTCGAATTTCCTTCAACGTCTCGGGAGGGAATGTGGGGGCAAATGTGTCGTATGCGTTTCCCATGACACGAAAGGTGGACGCGGAAAAATAATGCTGCGCCTCCACGGCGGCGTCGTAACTGGCAAAGTACAGGGGAAGCTGGACGTAAAGAAAGCTTTGCCTGAATTCATCGTCGGATTTGGAACGGGCGTTTCCGGCCTTGTCGGCGGCGCGATACCAACATTCGTGTGAGAGCTTTTTCAGGCGCTTAGCCAGGTCCTCTTTGTAGGCTTTGTCCTCGATACCCGTCGTGCCGCCCACGATAAAAAGGCCGCGACAGGCCTTCGGATATTCGATGGCGTATTGCATGGCCTGCCGGCTGGCGTCGGAATGGGCGAATATCAGCCAGCGATCGAGGCCGAGATTCACGCGCAGAGTTTCCAGGTCGTAGATAAAATTCTCGAAGGCATAACCGGCGGCTTTTGCGGGGGCCAGGGAGCGGCCGGCCCCGCGCGTATCCAGATAGATGAGGGAGAATGTCCGCTCCAAGCGCTCGAGACTTTTCATGTACATGTCCACGCTTGCGCCCCAACCCGGGGTCGGCACCAGCAAGGCGGGGCCACGGCCCGCAACTCTATACCATAACGAAAGACAATCACGGGTCATGAATCGACCCTCTCCGATCGGAAGACTTCGCTCGCGCTTCATGGCCGGAATCCTTTGTCTATCGGCATCCGCGATCCGCCTGGCAGCATGCGGCTATGCTTGAGTACTAGGCCGTGTGGACGGATTTAGCAAAGTCATAGGGTAGAGGGATTCCCAAATCATTTTTTCTGTGACTCATGGGCGGTCGGTTATTTGGAGGACCGACCATGCTCACTGGGAAGAGGACTGGACGATTGTTTTGAAGGTATTTGATGCATCATGCCCACGCCGCGGCGACAAAGGTCGGGATGACCGAAAGTTTCTCGAAGCCCTGCAGTATTTCGTGGTTCACAACATCACTTGGCGGGCACTCCCGGAAAAGTTTGGGCATTGGAACAGCGTCTGGAAGCGGTTCTGGCGCTTGAGCCGGTCCGGAACTTTCGAAGCTTTCTTCGATGCGTTGGCGGCATTGAGCGAGACGGCGGATCTGGTGCAGATGTTCGATTCCACCGTGGTCCGCGCCCATGTCTCGGCGGCAGGCGCAAAAGGGGGCAGCACGATCAGGCGCTGGGCCGCTCGCGTGGCGGTTTCTCTACCAAGATCCACTTGAAGACCGATTTCGGTGGCTTGCCAATTGCCTTTCATCTCACCGGTGGTGAAGCCAGCGATAGCCGCAACTTCGAGACGCTTCTCGACATCGGCCCCGATATCAATCCGCGCGCCGCGCTCGGTGACAAGGGCTATGATTCTAAATCAAATCGCGAGGCCGCACGTCAACGTGGAATATGTCCGGCGATCCCGTATCGATCCAACACCAAGGACATCCCCACCTTCTTTCCGAAAACACTCTACAAGGCGCGGGCACGCATCGAACAAGCCGTCGGCAAACTCAAGCGCTTCAAACGTATCGCGCTTCGATGCGAGAAGACGGCGCAGAATTACGGCTCATTCGTCGCGCTTGCTCTCGGCTTCATCTTGATCAAATCCGTCCACACGGCCTAGATGCCGCGTGATCTTCCGCGGCCGGCTGCCGCGACAAGCTATCATGTTTTGCAGGCAACATGATTGACGGCGGAAGGCCGCGGAATGAACTCAGTGGGTCTCCCGCCGCTGGCGCGGATCGCCGCCACCTCTTCTTTGGCGACGGCCAAATCCATTAGCTCGCGACCTTCCTTGGGCAGCCCCCCGCGGGCCACCATCTCGATCGCCGCCATCTGCACCAAGAGTCCCTCGATCTCGCCGCGAGGGTTTATCCGCTGCCCCACGCGCTCCTCGGCGCTCAGTGCGCGGCTCGCAATGCGGTAGATCCCGAGTAGGCATCAATCATCTCTTGGTTGATTGTCGCTGCGGTATCGGTCATCGCTGCGCCTCCTTTACAGTTCGGATATACTGGCCCGGTCACTGGGAGCAAGCGGGCGCGAGCTATGGTTTCAAAGCCGACTGCAGATAGGTTATGGCATTCATCGACAATGAGATGTCCATAGTCGGCCACAAGGTCGGAAACCTCGCCCTTCCTTACCAAGCTCTGGATGATGGCAATATCGATGACACCGGTCGGCCGTATCTTTCCGCCACGGACGATCCCGATGCTATCGGCTTCGATGTCGAGGAACGCGCTTAACCTCGCCAGCCACTGATCCAGCAATTGCTGCCGATGCACCATGATTAATGTGTTCCTATGATCGACCAATGCGAGTAACTTGGCGCGATTGGTGGTGAAAAGAGGATCGGACGTGACAAAAAGGGCATCAGCCTTGCGTTCGACAAGTGTCGCAAAGGCGGTTTCGAAGTCTTGAGCGGTGCGAGCTTCCACCACAAAGCTCTGACGGCCGAGAGCCCGAACCGCTATCGCCGCCTCATTTACCGCAGGGACGTTCGTGGCCAAGATTGCACCGTTGATGATCTGAGCCACCGTCTTAACTTGCGGGGCCAGCTCAAGCAGAAGTTGGAGTCGCCTGCTCGAAATCTCCGTGGCGATCACCGAGACGCCCGTAAGGTTGCTACTAATACCCGGGATCACAATTCACTGATACGGCATCCTTTGACGTGGCGCTGATGGACCTTGGCTTTGGTCCAGACGAACGGCTGAGCGTTTTCGTTGTAAGCCTCGATGAAAGCATCGATATGCTCCCTAAGTTGCGCGACCGAGGTGAATGAGGCGCCGTGCAAGCGATTGTCCTTCCAGGATCGAGAACCAGATTTCAACCTGGTTGAGCCAGGAGGCCCGCGTCGGCGTGAAGTGGAAGTGCACGTTCGGATGGCGCTTGAGCCAGCGGTCGTTCTTGGGCTTGTGGGTGTTGAGGTTATCGAGGACGACATGGATGGCGGTGTCGGGATGGCCGGCGACGATGTCGTTCATGAAGTCGAGGAACTCGATACGCCGGCGGCGCGTCTTGTGCGCAGCCCTCACCTTGCCGGTGGCCACCTCAAAGGCGGCGAACAGCGTGGTGGTGCCATTGCGCTTGTAATCGTGGCTGTGGCCGGTCAGCGCCCGGCCGTTCGGCAGTTTCAGATAGCCTTGGGTGCGCTCCAGCGCCTGGATCGAAGGTTTTTCGTCGACGCAGACGACGATCGCATTCTCGGGCGGCGCCATATAGAGCCCGACCACATCGGCGGCCTTGGCGACAAACTCGGGATCGTTGCTTTCGCACCACGACTTTCGCCCGGCGAGGTCGATCTTTTGCACCCGCAGGAAACGCCAGACCTGCTGCTCGTGCACGTCGCCCAGTTCGGCTGCAATCAAGGGCCCGTTCCAGCGCGCGAAGCCGACCGGCGGCTCCCGTTCCAGGACCGCCAGAATGCGTCGACCGGTCTCGCTGGTGTACTTCGGTGCCGGGCCGGGCCGCGGCTTGTCGGCCAAACCGGCCAAGCCTTCGCGGGCGAACCGGCCGCGCCAAGTGCTGACCGTTCGCGGCATCGTGCCGAGCGCGCGGGCAATCGAACGGGTCGAGTGGCCTTCGTCCGCCAGCAAGACGATCCGCGCGCGAAACGCGTCGCGTTGCTCCGTCGTCGGTGCCCGAACCCGCGCTTCAAGCACCGCACGATCCGCCGGTGTCAGCCGGACCTTCGCAGCTATGGGAATCATCCCAATGTTGAATCACGAGTCAGCCTTCCGTAAAAGCGGGTACTAGGCCGATTTAGGAAGGTCGCCAGTTGGAAATCAGATCAATCATGTGACCCCTCACATCATTTTTGAGCGAGCGCACCAGCGCCTCAGGAAAATTTTGTAAGCACCCAAAAAAGGTTTTTGCAACACAATCAGGGCAATCGACGAACGCTCGGAAGCGTCAAAGATGACCAAAACGGAAACCGGAGTGTCACCTACAATCCCCGCGTTCCTATCGCCACCGAAAATCAAAGGCCGACCTCATTGCGACTTGAGTTGGCGAGCGAGCATTACCGCTAAGCCATCGGGGGCACCTCCTCGCGTTACCGGCATTTGGCTCCCGGCCAGGAGCGTGAGCTCATTCATGACGCGTAGGATCTCCTCATCCGATTGGACCACGCCCGCAGTGTCAAAGTCCTTACGAATCTTACTGAACACATCGCTGCCTTCGGGATCGAGCGTGCTCACAACGAGGGCGTCCGAATAGGCCTCGGCGTCACGGTCCGTGATTCCCAATTTTTCGGCGGCCCACAAGCCAAGGAGCTTATTGAGACGAACCGTCTTCTTCCAGTTGTCGGACCTAGTCATTCGAATTCCTCCGGTTGCCAGCCGTTGGATGCGCGCTTTTGGGAGCGCCCTCATTGTTTTTAAAGCAATTAAAGGCGCTCGTCATAGCCCATGAGCGTGACGGTGCAACTGCCGAACAAGTTCGAGCTTGCCATCAATCTTAGAACCGCCAAGGCGCTCGGTCTGAATATCGCTCAACCGTTCCTCGCGACCGCCGACGAGGTGATCGAAATAGGACGCTATTTGCTGCGGCGCACTTTGTCGGCTAGTGGGCCCAAACCGGAAGTTCGCTGCGGTGCCGAAAAATGTCCGCTTCTCTAATCCGCCATTCGAGGTCAAGCGCTTTCAGACCATCGACCACCACTGCAGTGTCGGATGTCGCTCGCGGGTTCGTGCTTCTCTTCGGAATCGGCACCAAGGCCGTTCCATCATGGGATTCGAGGAAGGTGGAACAATCTTTCAGGCGGCCTTGCCGTCAGACAGATGGCAGGTTCAAGCCGACATTGCGAACTCACCTCATCCATCGTCCCGCGAGGGACATCATTCCAACGCGCGGTGGAGCTCGAGGTTTCCTCCTATCGGATGTGATCCTGCAGGGTTTTCATGCTACCACGGCCTGTTCCCGGGTCCAGCGGAACTCGGTGCCGTCGACCCAGATGCGGTGCATGATCACGGCCAGTCGGCGTGCCAGCGCCACGATCGCCTTTTTCATGCCGCGCCGTCTGGCGATCTGCATCGCCCAGGCCTTGAGCCACGACCATTTCTTTGACCACAGCATGCTCTGAGCCGCTTCGTAGAGCATGACCCGCATCATCTCGTCTCCACAGCGTGATATTCTGCCGCTCCAATCAACCTCGCCGGATTGATACTTGGAGCACGTCAGTCCAAATACCGCGCCGACTGACTTGGATTTTCGGAATCGAGCAGGCACGTCGACGGTGGCACGATAGGTCAGCGCCACCACGGGGCCGACACCGGGGGTCGTCATCAAGCGCCGGCACACCTCATCATCCCGGACGATGGCCAGTAAACGGCGATGCAGGATGACGATCTGTTCGCGTAGCGTCCGCCGGACAATGAGCAGTGGTTCGACCAACTCGGCCAAGTCGGGAAGGTTCTCGACCAGCTCTTTGATGCGGGCCTCGAACCTCGTCTTCCCGGCCATTCCGACCTTGAGACCGAAGTTGCGTAAAGTACCGCGCAGATCGTTCTCGATGGCAATGGCCTTCGACTGCAGCAGCTTGCGATGGGTCAGCAGCATCCGCAGCTTCTGACTGCGCAGCGTCTTCACGTGCACCGGACGGTAAAGCCCCACCCGCATCATCTGCGCGATGCCGCGCGCATCGTTGCGGTCCGTCTTGTTGATCTGCGCCTTCAGCACCGCACGCATGTGCCGCGTCTCAACGCAGACCACCGGTAACTCTGCTTCGGCCAGAGCGCTGAACAGCCATTGCGATAGCGGCCCGGCTTCCAATCCAATGCGCTTAAAGTGATAGGCGGGATTCTTCAGCGTCGCCACCAACGCTTCAGGTTCGCTTGCTACCTTCACTTCCCGAACGATCTTGCCCGTGTCATCCACAATGCAGACGCTGGTCACCTTGACCGAAACGTCCAGTCCCGCAAAATGGTCCATGCTGCGCTTCTCCTTCTGATGCTTGAGGCCGCGAAAGCGAGACCTCGTTTCACCATCAGCCTGAAGCGCAGCACCCAAATTCTTCAGCTATCCACAAGCTGCCGGCCGATTACCCCATCTTTCGGGGCCATTCCGAAAGTCGCCTGCGTGCATTCGATCAGGAGCTTTCCTGATGCGCCAACATGTCGATAGCCCGAAGCCACATTCGTTGGTTTACAAAGCCAAAGCGGCGGGAGCCGCGCAGCAAGCGGCATGCGGACCATTCCATAATCTGTCATTACGCGAACGCCATGCCTTAGTGTCCGTCCGGGAACATCTTGAATCCTTTGAATTGCTTTGATTCAAAGGAGGTGATCTGATTCGAGGAGGGTCACCGATGTGGACGGCGAAGAACCGCGGGCGCTATGACCGCAGCAAATTGCGATACCCCAGTGATCTGACCGACGATGAATGGGTGCACGTCGAGCCGTTGATTCCGTCGGCCAAGCGGGGCGGCAACAGGCGTCACGTCGACGTGCGCGAGGTGATGAACGGGGTCATGTATGTTTTGAGTACGGGATGCCAGTGGCGGGCGATCCCGAAAGACCTGCCGGCACGCAGCACGCTGTTCGACTATCTCGACCTATGGAGTTGGGACGGCACGCTGGATCGCATCCATCACGCGCTTTATGTGGAGTGCCGCGAGCAAGGCGAACGCGAAGCCAGCCCCACCGCCGCCATCATCGATAGTCAAAGCGTAAAGAGTGCTGAAAAAGGGGGTCTTGTATCGATCCGCATGGCTATGATGCAGGCAAGAAGATCAAAGGCAAGAAGCGCCACCTTCTCGTAGATACGCTGGGTTTGTTGCTCCACGCCATCGTTCATCCCGCCGATATCCAGGACCGCGACGGCGGCATCCTGCTGCTTGCGACCCTGTTCGGAATGTATCCCTTCTTGAAGAAGCTCTTTGCCGACGGTGGCTATCAGGGGCCGGACTTCCAGAAGGCGCTGGCAAAGATCCTGCCTCACCTCACAACTGAAATCGTCAAGCGCTCCGATCATGCCAAAGGATTTGTGGTGCTCCCACGCCGTTGGGTCGTCGAGCGCACCATTGCTTGGCTCAACCGCTGCAGAAGGCTCGTCAAAGATTGGGAGAACCTCAACCGCACGGCGCTCGCGTTCCTACGCCTCGCCTCAATCCGCCTCATGCTCCGAAAACTTTGTAATCCCGCTCGATGTTCCCGGACGGAACTCTTAGAGTTTAAAATGAGACACGTACGAGGCCGCTTTGGGGAAGTCACCCTTGTTGACTCTCCGGAAGACTCCGCGCCAAAAGGTCGCCCAGAATGTCCGTCTTTCCGGCGCGATCGCGGAAGAGACGGACATTCTGAGATCCACACTCACTGCGCTTGGCGGGGCCTTCACCTTGCAGTAGGCACGTAATCGCCATTGGCCGGGGTTTCGCCAATTGGCGCAGGCAGCCCAGATGGAGCAGCCATAGGCACGTAGTCGCCATTGGCTCGGGTTTGGCCAATTGGCGCGGGCAGCGCGGAAGATGCAGCAGCCATAGGCATGTAATCGCCGTTAGGATGGATCTTCTCGTCATACTGCGCACTGGCTGTGGCTACGACTGCCAGGCTCAATACAGACGCAACGAATGCCGTCTTAATGATTGACATGGTTGTTCTCCTTCTTCCTGGGTTCCGATTTCATTCGTCGAGTGGAAGACTATTTCTCGGCGACACAGGTGACATAGACACCCGGCTCTGCCCGGACCAATAAATTACGATTCAGAAAACTAAACTATAATTTATTTGATAAGCCTGCATGAATGACCCACACGCGGCATTTCTCCTTTCTTGCAATATTCCTGGAACTAAGATCGACGGATCATAGAGCCGCAGCAACGCGCCGGCATTCGTACCTACATCGACTGGAAAGATCGGACTAAATATTCGCGGGGCGGACGGCATTGAAGCAACTGCCGCAATATGTCGAGGTGTCGCGTCGTTGCACACTTCCTGCATTCTGCTCAAGCGGAACGATGAACTCGGCGCGCGTAACGTGGGTTTTCGCGAGCCACCCAGCCTCGGAAAACTGCCGATGCTGGTGGTGACGATGGACGGCAATTTCATTGTCGCGGGCATTGAGCCGGATTGATAATGGCCTCACTCAGGCCGGCCCTCTTTTTCTTATAGTAAACATCATTCCAAAAAAGCCCGGTGGGAACCGTAATGCAGTTCACCGATATCGGCCACTGCACGGCGGCGAGCACGGCTCGATCCCCGGTGGAAGCGTTCTGCGCAAACGCCGTCGCGAAGGCCTTTCGGGCAGCCAAATTAAACCATTTGCGTCCGGCGCAAGTTTTGGCGCTCGGGGATGGGGTTCGAAACGATAGAACACGTCCGCGACCTTCTCACCCTCGTCAGGAGCGAGACCAGTGACGTAGACCAACGCCTTCACGCGTTCGGGATGTGCGAGAGCTATGACCGCACCGGCGTAGGTGTGTCCCAGCAATACGATCGGCCCTTCCATCCGGTCCAAGCTGCGGTTAAGGGTAGCTACGTCGTCGGCAAGAGGCAAGAGATGTCAGCGGAAGCAGCGCCGCGGACACTTTCACGGCATCTGCCTGGAGCGCCGTAATGACCCGCGCCCAGCTTGATCCATCCGCCCATGCTCCGTGTGCAAGCACCACGCTCACATCCTTCGTCGCCATCCTGTTGCTCCTGAGATCGCTGGACGCCGCCCGTTCATAACCACTTAAACTGCTAGTGACAGGTATCGCTTGCTCAACGGACAACAATCGTTCCTGTAACTCGGCGATGTCCATAATGTTCTTGCCGGCGATGGCGTTGATCATTCCGATGAGATCGTTGGCGAATTGCACATCAAGTTGATTGGAGGCAACGGCAGATTCAATCTTCGCGATGGAAGAAACAGCGTTCTCGAGTGAATCGAGCGGAGGCAGGGTAAGCTCGGTCTCGATGAAGCGCGGGGCCGGTGTGCTCGATATCTTGCTGTGCTTATAAGGTATCAGCAGTCCAGCAGCTTGGATGCGGAGCGCTTCATCTTTGCCATTCGTTAGAAGATCAGAAAGACAACCGATTGGGTCTTTATCGCCACGGCCCTCGAGTGTTTCAAGCAGTTCTTTCGTTCGTTTGTTCCGCTACCGGCCGGACGACCATTTGGGTTGCCTGATTGGCCTGGAACGAAGGTCATCGGAAGTTGTTGTCGAGCCGTTGTAAACAAGTGAATGAATTTACCGGTAAATTGTACTGCTAAAAATTCTAACGGACAATTCTCGCGGAGGTCTCTGCGATAAGCGATGGGATCGAATATCGCATTGAATAGGTCGGTGGGACTGGCCACCGCACGCTCGCATCACTCACTGAAATGAAGTATGCTTACCGTCAAGCATGTATAATCGCCTTATGCGACCTTGCCCACCGCAGTGCATCTTGACCCCACTCACTTCTTCGCAAACTGGTCCGCCAGGCCATCCAGCATACGGAACACGGCTTCAACACCGTAGCCGGCGAGGAACGCCAGCGCCGGTGCCCCGAGGGAGCTGACGGGATTGGCAATGACCTGCTCTGAAGCGTTGCCGCTGGCGCTCGTAAAAAAGCCGATCGCTACTCCAAACACAGTACCGAGCACGAGGCGCACGATATATTCGCGCAGGTCGCGCGGGCTAAGGAGGCGATCGCCGATGCTGCGCAGATGGCGCCGCAGAACGTAAGTCATTGAACCGAGCAGACCCATCAGGACGGGCAGCACGTAGCCCCTCACGACGTTGAGTTCGGCGGGCAGAGCCCGATCGTCGCGCGGGAACCAAGGCGACAGACCCTCGTAGGCCAGGTCCTCCTTTCGCTGCAAATCGCTGAGCCGAGCGCAGAGATGCGATTGGGCGACGGTGTGAAACCGCTCCAGAGTGTCTGTCGGGTGGGCAGGATTCGGTACCGACTCGACGTCGGCGCAGTAGGGCAGAACGGCGCTGTCCGGCGCACGCTTGGCGGCGACCTCTTCGCGGAGAATCTCCTCGTCGAGCAATTTGAACTGCGCGTTGATATCGGCGAGGTTTGCGATCTTCGCGTTGCCGAGATAGATGTAGGCGGCAAGTGTCGTGATCGACAAAGTGATGATCACCGCCAGGCATAACAGCGCCATCATAGTGCGGCTCAAAGCCCGCGCCATAGGGACCCATTCAGGATAAGCGCGCTCGGCATCAGCCTTTCCTTTTAGGGCTTCCGGCGACTTGCGCATGACAAGGGTGGTGAAAGCTATTGAAGCGCCGGTAGCAGGCTCGGCCCACGCATTGAGGTAGTCACGCAGTTCGAGCAGAAACTGAAGGTCGGGTGGCGGAACGGTTTCACTGCGACGGACCTTCTCGTCAATGCGAAAATAGCGCGCCAGAGCCTCATCGTAAGTTGCACAACCAATCGGAAGGTGTCCATGCTGATGGGAGGTAAGGATGCGCTCGGGCACCCCAGACAGGTAGTCGAGCAATAGGCCAATCTCTGCTGTCAGCAGATCCGGATCGAGCGCGGTTGAACGATTTCCCTCCGGCATACCATATCCGTCCGTTTTTAAGATTTTAGCCTGCTTAATTCATGACGGCGAGATTTTTGAGCGACGGATGTAGCGGGAAGTCCGCAATTCACCACATGATTGTGGTGCCGAAGCCTCATCAAACGAGCGATCGAGGAGACGTTTTTTATCTTCCAGTTCTCGCTGAACGCGCTCTATTCGGGAGCGCCAGTGAGCCGAGGTCCTGAGCTGCTTCGGTTCTTCTTTCGTGGTCATAATCGTTCCCCTTTGTACTGCTGCCCATCGCAATGGTAGCTGATCCAAGCCGTTCGCGGTCGAAGTCCGTGGGTGCCAAATCAGTGTCCCCACCGAAAATACGCATCAGATGGGCGAATTATGCCTTTGCGGGCGCCGCTTCGATCGGCGAGGTCTCCTCGGCTCGTGGCTGAACGCCTGATGATTGCAGCGAGCCGACCAGTTCTTCAAATGGTTCGTCGGTCTATGACCATTGAAAAAGCCAATAATTGAGGCCAAGAAATAACCACGCCGCTGCGGCCAAAAATGCGGCGAGAAGTTGATAGCCCCTACGCGACGTGACGTATGCCAACCCGGCCAGTCCTAGGATCACCAAACACGTAAAAATGAGGAGCATGGGTCGCTCCCAAGCCGAATTCTGTTAGGTCGATCCTGGCCCAATTTTATTAATTGTCATTAAACGTTTTTTTAGGCCTGGCTGACGCTAGTTCCCGGATTTGCCCGGTCGCTTCGGCGGGCGGATCGGTGTGGGTGAGCATCACGACACGCTCAGCGATATCCGACCCAAGTGGCGGGATGCGCGAAGGTCGCGTCTTATCGCGCAGCTACGGTCTCTCCCTAGAGACCTTTAATTGCTAATTCGTTAGCTTTGTTTGCTATTCGATCGTGAAAATTGCAACGCCATCCCGATACAACTATTTAGGAGTTGGATGCGCAGCACCGCGCCACCCATCGCTCGACCAACTCGCGACCAACGATTGCGGAAGGCAGTCGCTTGCGGCTTTAATTCTGAGTGACAACCCGGATGTGCAATTCGCGAAGCTGCTTCGCGGTGACTTCCGACGGCGCGCCCATCAGCAGATCTTCGGCGCGCTGGTTCATTGGGAACAGCACGACCTCGCGCAGGTTTTCCTCGCCGCACAACAGCATGACGATGCGGTCGACGCCGGGCGCGATGCCGCCATGCGGCGGCGCGCCGAGCGACAACGCACGCAGCATGCCGCCGAATTTCTGCTCCAGGACGCTTTCGTCGTAGCCGGCGATCGCAAACGCCTTCTTCATCACGTCCGGGCGGTGATTGCGGATCGCGCCCGACGAAAGCTCCACGCCGTTGCAGACGATGTCGTACTGGATCGCCTTCAACCCCAGGATTTTCTCGTGGTCGCCCCCATCGAGCGCCAGGAATTCGTCGACCGGCATGTTCGGCATGGAAAACGGATTGTGAGAGAAGTCGATCTTCTTTTCTTCCTCGCTCCACTCGTACATCGGAAAATCGACGATCCAGCACAGTTCGAAACGATCTTTCTGGACCAAGCCGAGTTCTTCGCCGATCTTGGTGCGGGCGGGGCCGGCAAATTTGACAAATGTCTGTGGCTCGCCAGCGACGAAAAACACTGCGTCGCCATCTCTGAGGCCGAGTTGCGTGCGCAGCGCGTCCGTTCGCTCCGGCCCAAGATTGTTGGCGATAGGGCCTCTGCCGCCGATCCGCTGATCTTTGCGCGTACGATCAACAGTGCCGCCAAGTTGCTCGATGGATTCGACGACCGTCTCGCGGACCGAACCAGATTCGAGGCCCTTTCCGTACACAATATAGCCGAGCCCAGGCTGTCCTTCGCCTTGCGCCCATGAGTTCATGCGGTCGCAGAACGCACGCGAGCCGCCGCCTGGCGCTGGGATCGCCCACACCGCCGCTTTCTTGCTTCCTTCAAGGATGCGCGCAAACACCTTAAAGCCCGAGCCACGGAAAATATTCGAGACATCCTGTATTGCAATTGGATTACGGAGATCGGGCTTGTCGGTGCCGTATTTGCTGATCGCCTCGCTGTAGGGGATCAGCGGAAACTTTTTCGTCACGGGCTTGCCGCCGCTGAACTCCTCGAAGACGCCACGCAGCACCGGCTCGACGGCGGCAAAAACGTCGTCCTGCGTCGCAAAACTCATCTCGATGTCGAGCTGATAGAATTCGCCGGGCGAACGGTCGGCGCGCGCATCCTCGTCGCGAAAGCAGGGTGCGATTTGGAAATAGCGGTCGAAGCCCGACACCATGGTGAGCTGTTTGAACTGCTGCGGCGCCTGCGGCAGCGCGTAGAACTTGCCGGGATGCACCCGCGACGGCACGAGGTAATCGCGTGCGCCCTCAGGCGACGACGCCGTCAGGATCGGCGTCTGGAACTCGAAGAAGCCCTGCTCCTTCATCCGGCGCCGCAGCGAATCAATGACCGCGCCGCGCTTCATGATGTTCTGGTGCAAATGCTCGCGGCGCAGATCGAGGAAGCGGTACTTGAGCCGCGTTTCCTCGGGATACTCCTGATCGCCGAAAACCGGCATCGGCAGTTCGCCGGCGGGGCCCAGCACCTCGATCTCGCGGATGTAAATTTCGACCGCGCCGGTCGGCAGCTCCGGATTCTCGGTGTCGCCCGGCCGCCGCCGCACTTTGCCGTCAACCCGCACCACCCATTCGGACCGCAGCGTTTCGGCCACCTTGAAGGCCGGACTGTCGGGGTCGGCCACCACCTGGGTCAGGCCGTAATGATCGCGCAGATCGATGAACAGCACGCCGCCGTGGTCGCGAATGCGGTGGCACCAGCCCGAGAGGCGAACCTCGGCGCCGATATTGCTGTCGCGGAGTTGGCCGCAGGTATGGGTGCGGTAGCGGTGCATGCTCAATTCCGTCAATGGCAGGGAAAGGCGGGCGCACAACCACATGGCACCCGCCGATTTGTCAAGCGCGCCGCACACTTTGACGGCGGGCCGCCTCGACAGACCCTCGCCGACCTGCACACTCCCCGCCGGGAGTGCAAATGCCCAAGGCGCGAAAAACAAAGGATGCCGTGGCCCCGCCGGCCACGGCCATGACAACGGCCGAGGCCGTGGTGGCGACGCTCATCGCCCACGGGCTCGATGCGATCTACGCCGTTCCCGGCGTGCAGAACGATCGGCTGTTCGAGGCGCTGTTCCGGTACTCCAACTGCCTGCGCACGGTCCACACCCGCCACGAGCAGGGCGCCGCCTATATGGCGCTTGGCGCGGCGCTTGCGACCGGCAGTCCGCAGGCCTACGCGGTGGTGCCGGGACCGGGATTGCTCAACTCCACCGCGGCGCTGTTGACGGCCTATTCGATGAACGCACCAGTGCTCGGCCTCATCGGCCAGATTCCCGATGCCGATATCGGACGCGCTCTCGGCCACCTGCACGAGATTCGCGACCAGTCCGGCATCATCGGCCGGCTGGTCGATCACGCGACCCTCGTCCGAAAACCGGAACGCTCCTCGCGCGCCACGGCGCTCGCGATGCGCGCGATGCAGACGGGCCGCCCCGGCCCCGCCGTCCTGGAGTGCCCCATCGACGTGTGGGGCAAATCCGCCCCGGTGACGCTGCAAGCGCCGCTGCCGATTCCGGCGCCCAAAATCGACACCGACGCGGTGCGCAGCGCCGCAAAACTTCTCGGCGCGGCCAAGCGGCCGATGATCGTCTGCGGCGGCGGCGCGCAAGGCGCTTCCGAGGAAGTGACAGCGTTGTCCGCCATGCTGCAGGCACCGGTGCTCGGCTATCGCCGCGGCCGCGGCGTGCTCGACAGCCGCGATCCGCTCAGCGTCACGCTGCCGCTCGGACGCGATCTATGGGGCGAGGCGGACGTGGTGCTCGCGGTCGGCACCCGCCTGCTCATCCAGTTGCGACAGTGGGGCGTCGATCGCGGCCTCAAGATCGTTCGGGTCGATGCCGACCCCGACGAGCATGCGCGCCTGCACAAGCCCGCCGTCGCACTGACCGGCGACGCCGAGCCGATTCTGCGGCGGCTGTTGGAGGAGTTGCCGGCGCACAATGCGAAGCGGCCATCGCGCAAAGAAGAACTGCTGGAGCGTCAGGCGTCATGGCGCAAACGCCTCGACAAGCTTGCACCTCAGATCGCCTTTCTGGATGCGATTCGTACCGAACTTCCCGAAGATGGAATTTTCGTCGATGAGGTTACCCAGATTGGCTTTGCCGCCCGGCTTGCATTTCCGGTCCACAAGCCGCGGACCTTCCTCTCGCCGGGCTATCAGGACAACCTCGGCTGGGGCTTTGCCACCGCGCTCGGCGCGCAGCATGCGCGTAGCGACGTTCCGGTCGTGGCGATTTCGGGAGACGGCGGCTTTCTGTTCACGGCGAACGAACTCGCGACCGCGATGCATCATCGCATTCCGCTCGTCACCATCGTGTTCAACGACGCCGCCTTCGGCAATGTCCGGCGCATCCAGCAGGAGTCCTACGGCAACCGGCTTATCGCCAGCGATCTCACCAATCCCGACTTCGTCGCCTTCGCCGAAAGCTTCGGCGCCGAGGCGATCCGCGCCAAGGATGCCGCGGAACTTCGTCAGGCGCTCCGCCGCGCCTTGGCGCACCGCGACGGTCCGACCGTTATCGAAGTTCCCGTCGGGCCGATGCCGAGCCCCTGGGAGTTCATCCAGATGCGGCGGGTCCGCGGGCCTTGAGACTCAAGGCATGCCGGCTTCGCAGTGCAATATTGCGGTTCCTCAGTACACAAGCCCGCCAGCGAGCGGCTTTCGCGTCGCGTCAAGTCGCTTCAAACTCGTTTCCAACTCTTGCCACGCGCGGGGCACCTGAACGACACTATCGGTTCAAATGGACTCGCTGTCGCCCGTAATGCC
Source organism: uncultured Alphaproteobacteria bacterium (assembly GCA_963732015.1). Classification (GTDB taxonomy): domain Bacteria; phylum Pseudomonadota; class Alphaproteobacteria; order Rhizobiales; family Xanthobacteraceae; genus BOG-931. Next base: position 428,202 of record CAVSXY010000001.1, read on the forward strand.
CCCCATCACCACGACCTCGGAGCTTGCCGCCGCATGCCGCCGGATGGCTTCGCACCCGTTCGTCACCGTCGACACCGAATTTCTGCGCGAGACCACCTACTACCCCCTCCTCTGCGTTGCACAGATCGCTTCGCCCGACGAGGCGGTGGTGGTCGACACGCTGGCGCCCGGCATCGACCTTGCACCGTTCTACAGGCTGATGGCCGAGGAGAAGGTGATGAAGGTATTTCACGCCGCGCGTCAGGACATCGAAATCGTCTGGCACGGCGCCAAGCTTATTCCGCACCCGATCTTCGACACTCAGGTCGCCGCCATGGTGCTGGGCTACGGCGATTCCATTTCCTACGATCAGCTCGTGCAGCGTATCACCGGGGACTCGCTCGATAAATCGCACCGCTTCACCGACTGGACACGCCGCCCGCTCTCGGACGCCCAGCTTGCCTACGCGATCTCCGACGTGACGCATCTGCGCGACGTTTATCGCGCCCTGGTCGACGACCTGAAACGGCGCGGCCGCGCCGATTGGGTTGAGGACGAAATGCAGGTGCTGACGTCCCCCGAGACCTACCGGATGGATCCGGATAGCGCCTGGCAGCGGCTCAAGACCCGCGTGCGCAAGCCGAAGGAGCTTGCGGTGCTCATCGAGGTGGCCGCCTGGCGCGAGCGCGAAGCCCAGTCGCGCGACGTACCGCGGTCGCGCGTCCTCAAGGACGAGGTGATCGCCGACATTGCGGTGCAGGCGCCGACGACGCTCGAAAAGCTCAAGAACTTGCGGTCGCTGCCGAAGGGCTTCGAGCGCTCGCGCTGGGGCGACGCCATCATTGCTACCGTCGCAAAAGGTCTGGCGCGCGACTTAAAAACGCTGCCGCCGCAGGCGCGCGCGCAGCCGGCGCCGAATGGCGCGGCCGCGGTCGAGCTGCTCAAGGTGCTGCTGCGCATGATCTCGGAGCGCCACCACGTCGCCGCCAAGGTGATTGCGACGGTGGATGACCTCGAACGGATCGCAGCCGACGACGAGGCGGATGTTCCGGCGCTCCACGGCTGGCGCCGTGAACTGTTCGGCGAGAAAGCGCTTGCGCTGAAACACGGCAAGCTCGCGCTCGCCATCGAAAAGGGCAAAGTCGCAGCGGTCGAGCGCGACTGACCCGATAACTCTTTCAGGTCGGCGTTGGACGCTGCGAACGGGAGGCATGCCCTGAGCGAGTATGCAAGGTGGGAAGGCCGCTATGGCGTTCCCGAATACATTTTCGGCAAGGAACCGAACTACTTTCTCGCCTCCTGTAAACTGCTGCTGCCAAAGTCTGGCAAGGCGTTCGCGGTGGCGGACGGCGAAGCCCGCAACGGTGTGTGGCTTGCCGAACGAGGCCTCGACGTCGTCTCGCTTGATTTCTCCGAGACGGCACAGGCGAAAGCCGCAGCGCTCGCCAAGGAGCGCGGCGTCAAAATCTCATTCGTGCACGGCGACGTCCACAGCTTTGCGTATCCTGACGCGGCATTCGATGTCGTCGTCGAAATATTCACGCAGTTCAGCTCGCCCGCAGATCGCGCCAAGAAATGGGCGGGCATGCGCAAGAGCCTGAAACCCGGCGGTCTCCTGATCATCCAGGGCTACGCGCCGAAGCAACTGCAATACGGGACCGGCGGGCCGAAGGAGATCGAGAACCTCTACACGCGCGCGATGCTCGAACAGGCTTTTCACGATCTTCGTGACGTGACGATCACGGAGGAAGAGCGCGAAATCCACGAAGGCACCTCGCACGGCGGCATGTCGGCGGTCATCAATTTCACCGGCCGGAAGCGACGCGGGACTAACCGATCGCGTCGGTGCCGGCTTGCGCCACTTGTGCGTCCTGGTGCGATGCGACGCCCGAGACGCCGATGCCGCCGATGATCTTGCCGCCGGCGACGATCGGCACACCGCCTTCCGCGACGCTCGCGCCGAACGTCAGCACACGGAGCCCGACGCCGCCGCCCGCGACCGCCTCCTCGAACACTTTGGTCGGCCGCCGGAATTCAACGGCGGTCCGCGCCTTGGCCTCGGCAATGCGAGGCGCCGACAATTGCGCGTTGTCGAGCCGCTGCAGCAATACAATGTTGCCGCCGGAGTCCACGATTGCGATGGCGACGCCCCAATTGTTTTTGATCGCCTCCGCTTCGGCCGCGGCCATTGCTTTCTTTGCGGCGTCGATCGTGATCGGTGCGCCATACGGTGTGCTCGGCGGTGCCGGCTGAGCCATGAGTTATCCTTTGCGATCACGCGGCCGCTGTGATCTTGAATCGCGGCGCAAGGACGGTCGCTCGCAGCGTTGCCGCAAGTGCAGCCATTTCGTCGCGCGTTAGCGGCGTGTAAGGCGGATAGGGGTCGCCCGCCGGAATGCCGATGAGATTCATTGCCGCCTTCATGGCCGGAGCGAGCCCGCGATGCATCCATTTCGACGGGAACACAGCGAACTGCAGCTGGATCTCCGCGGCCCGCTCGTAGTCCTTTGCCACGAACGCATCGATCACGTGCCGCGCGATCTCGGAGCCGGGCGGCGGCATCGTCGCACCAGAGCTGCCGAGCTGCAGCGAAGCCAGCAGCATCTGCATCGTCGTGAAGTACCGGGCGTGGCCGGCGCGGTCGATCTCGACGATCAGCCGCGACACGCGGGCAAGATCGCGCGAGCTTTCCTTGATCAACTGGACGTTCGGCAGCTTGGCAAGCGCGATCGTATCAGGAATGGACACGTCGGCGCCCGGTCCGGGATTGAGATAGAGCGTGATCGGCAGCTTCGTCTCGCGGCCGATTGCCTCGAAATACGCGATCAGATCGGCTTGCGTCGGCGGGCCGGCAAACGGCCGCAACGGCGCCAGCACTTGCACGGCGGCCGCTCCGAGCCCTTCCGCTTCGTTCGCAAGCTCAACGGCCGTCCGAAACGACGGATGCGAAATGCCGACCATTACCGGCACGCGGCCGTCGACGAATTCGACGGTACGGCGGATCAGCGCCTTGCGCTGCTCGAAGCTCAGATAGGTGTATTCCTGGGTCTCGACGCCCGCGGCGACCACCATCGTGGCGCGGCAATCGTCGACGACGTAATCGATTTGGCGTTTCAGCGCCGGTTCATCGACGGCGAGGTCCGCGGTGAACGGGGTGAGCGGCGCAACGATCAGTCCGGGCGTCTGCATGCGGTCTCCTGTCGCGGCCGTCGCCTCGTCTCTTTTGCCGCTGCCGCAGAATACGCCGCGTTCGCGCCCTAGGCCAACAGCAGGACAGGTTCGCGGCCGACGAGACGGGCCAGCGATCGCAGCCGGTTGAGGACGCGTTCGCCGGCAAGCGCGGCGAAACCGTTCGGCATGTGAAGTGCGAGCCGGTGCCGCTCGACCGCAAGCGAGGTCCTGGTCAGGACACCCGGCATCGCGGCCGAAATGACGTAGGCGAGGCGCAGCGCCGCGCCGAGCACGCGGGCACGATCGAGCGCGCGGGTGGAGGCAAGCTCGCGCAGCCGCGGCGACAACTCGTCATCCATGACCAACCCGACGTGACGGAAAAAAATCGATAGCGCCAAATAGGCTCGGCCCGGATGGTCGATCGCCGAAAAGCTGCCGTGCGCGATGATATTGAGCGCCTGTTCGCCGCGATAATCCGGATGAGCCCGCCAGCCGATGTCGGCAAGGAGGCAGGCGGCGTGGCGCAACCGGCGTTCTTCCAGAGTTTCGTCGAGGCCCGAGGTCGACATGAAGCGGTCGGTCCAACCGATCAGCTCTTCCCCATGATCGGGCGAACGGGACCGCAAACGATTGAGCTCGCGCGCAGCCTCGATGAGCGCGTCCTTTTCCTTTTCTTTTTGCTTGAGCAGCGAATAGAGCAGGCCTTCGCGAACTCCGAGCGCCGAAAAAACCACTTGCCGGGGCTTACCGACGCGAATGATGTATTCCAGAACCAGCGCCGCATAAGGCAGCAGCGGCCGCCGCGCGTTGGCGACGACTTCGATGTTTGACAGCGAATTGACGTCGACCCGGTGCACGAGACGGGCAAACTCCAGCGCCTCGTCCGCAGCAATCGCGTAACCGTGCATCACGTGCAGCGGATAGCCGGTCTGCCACATGTGCAGCCGCGCAAGCGAACGCCACGTTCCTCCGACGGCGTAAAAGTTGCGGGACTGGCAGCCCTTGAGCACCGGCAGCCGGTTCAAATTCTTTTTGACGAACTTTTCGGCCTTCTTGAGCGATTTGTCCGAGATGTCGGCGAGTGCGAGGCCGCCGAGCGGACGGGTCAAACCATGGCGGGCGCGGGTGCCGCGAACATCGACCAGTTCGAGCGAACCGCCGCCAAGGTCGCCGACCACGCCGTCAGCCCGGTGTACGCCGGAGATCACGCCAAGTGCGGTCAGCTCGGCTTCGCGTCCGCCCGACAAGATGTCGATCTCGACTTTGAGAATACGCTCGGCGAGGCGAATGAAGGCCCGGCCATTCTTGGCATCGCGGCATGCGGCCGTTGCGATCGCCCAAACGCGCTTCACACCCATGGTTTGGCACAGCGCCTGGTAGCGCTTGAGCGAAGCAAGCGCCTGCTCGACGGCGTCCTCGGCAAGCAATCCTGTGGACTGCACTTCACGGCCGAGCCCGCAGAGAGCCTTTTCGTTGAACAGCGGCGTCGGGCTGCGGGTCAGCCCTTCGTAGACAACAAGCCGGACCGAGTTCGAACCAATGTCGATGACCGCCACTGGCGGTCCGTGGTCCAGTCGTCCCTGGGCGTCGACTTTGTTGCGGGTCATCTGTCTCTAATGATGGCGGGCGGTCAGTGGCGCGTTCGGCACGGCGCTACCCGGCGTCCTGGCTTGTGGCTTTGGCTGCCGCTCGGGCGGAGTTAACGGTCGCGCCAACGCCTATACGCGAGTTGGGAGCGATTCACAGCCGCTCCAGACGATGCCGCAAACGCGGAACGGAGTCCTTTTGCGCCTTGCCGCGCCCCGACAGACTTGGATTTGTCATAAAGTATGTCGTCGCATTGAACGGCTCCTCGTTGGGGGCCGGCTTGATGCGTGAGGAGGAGCCATCGGACAGCAATCGCCAACTCTGCTGGTTGTCCTTGAAGTTCGCGACCATGATCTGATCGAGCACCTGTTCGTGCACCGTCGCATTGAGAATAGGACACAGCGACTCGACGCGGCGATCGAGGTTTCGCGGCATCATGTCGGCGGACGAGATATAAACGGCCGCCTTCGGATGCGGCAGGCCGTGGCCCGACCCGAAACAATAGATGCGTCCGTGCTCCAGGAAGCGGCCGACGATCGATTTAACCTGAATGTTTTCGGACAGTCCGGCAATACCCGGGCGGAGGCAGCAGATGCCGCGCACCACAAGCTCGGTTGAAACGCCGGCACTCGATGCGCGATAGAGCGCATCGATGACGTCGGGATCGACCAGCGCATTCATCTTCATCCAGATCGCCGCCGGACGTCCGGCCTTGGCATACGCGATTTCTTCGTCGATGTGCTGCATGATGCGCTTGCGCAACGTGAGCGGCGACACCGCCATGCGTTCGAGTTCGGCCGGCTCCGCATAGCCGGTGATGAAATTGAAAATGCGCGTGACGTCGCGGGCGATGACTGGATCGGACGTAAAGAACGACAGGTCCGTGTAGATGCGTGCGGTCACCGGATGATAGTTCCCGGTACCGACATGTACGTAGGACGCAAGCGCCGCGCCCTCGCGGCGGACCACGAGCGACAGCTTGGCGTGGGTCTTGAGCTCGATGAAACCATAGACGACCTGCACGCCGGCGCGTTCGAGGTCGCGCGCCCAGCGGATGTTGGCTTCCTCGTCAAACCGCGCCTTCAGCTCAACGACCGCGGTCACCGACTTGCCGGCTTCGGCGGCCTCGGCGAGTTCCCTGATGATCGGCGAATCCGCCGACGTGCGGTACAGCGTCTGCTTGATCGCGACAACGCCCGGATCGCGCGCGGCCTGCTGCAGGAAGTTCACCACCACGTCGAACGACTCGTAGGGGTGGTGAATGATGAAGTCCTTCTGCCGGATGGCGGCAAAGCAATCGCCGCCATGATCGCGGATACGATCGGGATAGCGCGGCGCGTACGGCACGAATTCGAGATCAGGACGGTTGAGGTTGGCGAGCTGCGACATCTCGTTGAGCGCCAGCACGCCGTCGACCTTGAAGACGCTGTCGTCGGTCGCGCCCAGCGCACGCTGCACGAAACGCTGCAGTTCGGCCGGCATCATCGCCTCGATGTCGAGCCTGATGACGATGCCGCGGCGGCGGCGCTTGAGCGCGGTTTCGAACAGGCGCACCAGATCTTCGGCCTCTTCGAGAATTTCCACTTCCGAGTCTCGGATCACGCGGAACGCGCCGACACCCTTGACGGCGTAGCCCGGGAACAGCTTGCCGATAAACAAGCTCGTTGCGCCCTCGATCGAAATCAGGCGAACCTGAGCGCCCTCTCCGCTCGCCGGCAGCCGCACGAAACGATCGATGCGGTTCGGCATGCGGATCAGCGCGTTCATCGCTTTGCCGTCTTTGACGCGCGAGAGCTGCAAGGCAATGGAAAATCCGAGGTTAGGAATAAAGGGGAATGGATGCGCCGGATCGACCGCGAGCGGCGTCAGCAGCGGAAAAACGTGGGATAGGAAATAATCTTCGAGCCAAGCCTTTTCAGTCTTGGTGACGTCGGCGCCGTCGACCAGCGCGATGCCCGCGTCACTCAGCGACGTGCGCAGTTCGCGCCACTGTGCCTGCTGATCTTTGGCGAGGAGCGACACCGCCTCGGAGATGCGGCTGAGCTGCTCGGCGGGCGTCAATCCTTCGGGGCTTCGGGTGGCGATGCCGGCCCGCAGCTGCGCACCGAGACCGGCCACGCGCACCATGAAGAATTCATCAAGGTTGTTCGCCGAGATCGAGAGGAATTTGATCCGTTCCAGCAGAGGGTGGCCTCGATTGGCAGATTCCTCAAGCACACGCCGGTTGAAGTCGAGCCACGACAGTTCGCGGTTAATGAAGCGATCGGGACTTGAGGCGAGCGCCTCATCCAGTGGCGGCGCGCCCTCCTCGGGCCGCCGCAACGCACCGGATTCCAATGCAACAACAGTGGCTTGGCCTCGCTCGACCATCGATTTTGCGGTCTCCTCAAGCGCCATGGTTCATCAGCCTTGGTAACGATTCTATGACAGCCCTATCCATCAGATAAGGCGGCGCGGTGACCTCGCGTCAAGTGGCTGGCTCAAGCGTGGGTTAAGCGCCCTCGCGGAACATCTCCGCAGCAAGCGCGCGCGTCGGCGGCCGCCCTTGGCGGAGCGCCTCTTGATCGAGCGCGATCACCGCGGAACGCGCGGCAGCGAACGATCGCTCGATGTGGGTCAACAGATAACGCACCACGGCCTCTTCGACGGCGAGTTGGCGATCCGCCGCAAGCTTGACGATCACCGCGCGCAGCATGGCGTCATCGGGCGCATCGAGCGTCACAGTCGGCAGCGCGCGCAGCCGCGACACGACGTCTGGGATCGCAGCCGGCCAAGCCGACGGAACAGCGCGCGCCGTGAATAAAAGGAACGATCGCTCCTCACGAGCGAGGTTGATGAGGTGAAACAGCGCGCGCTCATCGTCGGTCGCCGTTGAGTCCTCGATGACCAACGCGCCCGTGGCTAGTGCGGCGCGCAAGTCGGACTGACCCAGTGCGTGAGCGGAGATAACGCGCGCTCCCGCCGCAGCCGCCCAGATCTGCGCCAAATGCGTTTTGCCGGAACCCTCAGGCCCCACCAACGCAATGGCGTTTGCCGGCCAATCAGGCCAGCAGTCAATCAAGGCCAGCGCACTCTCATTGCACGGGCCGGCGAGAAAATCATCGCGCGCGTAGCTCTCAGCATGATCGAGCGCGAGCGCCAGCTGGCGCGGAGGTGAAGGCATGGCTTGGTGCATCGCTTGCGCGGCGTTTTCAGTGTCCCACACCGAACGAGTTCATGTGGCGAACCCACTCGCGGAGATAGAAGGCGATCGAGAGCAAGGTCAAGAGTGCGACCAGGCCCATGAGGATCGGTAGCACCACCGGCGAATCGAAACCAAAGGCGCGCTCGGCGAGCACCATGGTCGCGAGAAGAATCTGTGCCACAGTATTGGCCTTGGACACCGGCAGAGGTCTGACTGGCATCGGTTTGCCTACCAAACCCGCCAGCATGAAGCCGCTGATGATCATGATGTCGCGCGAGACGACAAGAATGACGAGCGAGATCGGCAGCGCGCCGGCAATACCAAGCGACACATAAATCGAGACGATGAGGGCTTTGTCGGCGAGCGGGTCGAGCAGAGCCCCGAGCTCGCTCGTCATGTGAAACCGCTTGGCAAGGAAGCCGTCGACGGCGTCGCTGAGCCCGGCCACGAGGAACAGAAGAAACGCAACGCGCATCTCCCCCGACGTGATGCCCCAGACCACGATGGGCACCAACAGGATACGTCCCAACGTAATGAGGTTTGGGATACTCAAACCGCGCCCCAGCTTACGGCGCGCTTCGACCCCTCCCGCCAGAACCCAGGGGTAGCCCCGAATTCGATAGCGACGTGGTGGAAGCCGGCCAAGCCAGCTTCCGGCGCGCCTTGTTGAGTCCATTATATAGCGGCGCCGCCGACCTTGCGCACCCGGCCATTTCGACGTAGGAGGCGCCAAGCAGCAGCCCGCCCCCATTCAGGGACGGGAACGGTTTCACGGCTTGCTTTCCGAATTGGTGGCATTGTGGACAAGGCGCGCTATGCGGCAGCGGGCGTCGATATCGATGCCGGCAACCGCTTGGTCGAGTTGATCAAGCCCCTGGTGAGCGGGACGGCGCGCGCGGGCGCCGACGCCGTGATCGGCGGCTTTGGCGGATTGTTTGACCTGAAAGCGGCGGGCTTTTCCGATCCGATTCTCGTCGCCGCGACCGACGGCGTCGGCACCAAGGTCAAGATCGCGATCGAGACCGCGCGCAACGACACGATCGGCATCGATCTCGTCGCCATGTCGGTCAACGATCTCGTCGTGCAGGGCGCCGAGCCGCTGTTCTTCCTCGACTACTTTGCCTGCAGCAAACTTGATCCGGAGATCGCCGCGAAGGTGGTCAGCGGCATAGCCGCTGCCTGCAAGGAGTCTGGTTGCGCGCTGATCGGCGGCGAAACCGCGGAAATGCCTGGGCTCTATCAGCACGGCGACTACGACCTCGCAGGCTTTGCGGTGGGCGCCGTCTCGCGCACGGACGTTCTGCCACGCGCGGATATCGCCGCGGGCGATGTGGTGGTTGGACTTGCCTCGACCGGCGTGCATTCCAACGGATATTCGCTGGTGCGCCGGATCGCCGCCGCAAGCGGTTTGCGTTGGAATGATCCCGCCCCGTTCGATCCGTCGCGCAGCTTGGGCGAAGCGTTGCTGACGCCGACGCGGCTTTATGTGCGGTCGTGCCTCGCCGCGATCCGAAAGACCAAGGCGGTGAAGGCGCTGGCTCACATCACCGGCGGGGGATTCACCGATAACATTCCGCGGGTCTTGCCGAAGGGGCTCTCGGTCGCTTTCGACCTCGATCGCGTCCCCGTTCTGCCGGTCTTCAAATGGCTTGCCTCTCAGGGCGATATCGCCGAGACCGAAATGCTCCGCACCTTCAATTGTGGAATTGGCATGATTGCCGTGATCGAGCCGCGAGCTGTGGACGCTGCGTGCGAGTGCTTCGCGGCGAACGGCGAGACCGCGGTGTGGCTCGGCGAGATCGTCGGCGAGAAGGGTGACCCAGCTGTCGTGTATCGGGGACACCTTGACCTTTCATGCCCCCGTCCATGACCCCGTCCGCGAGAAAGCGTGTCGCCGTTCTGATTTCCGGTCGCGGTTCCAACATGATCGCGCTGATCGAAGCGGCGAAAGACCCGGACTATCCCGCCGACATCGTGCTCGTGGTCTCGAACGTGCCTGACGCCGCGGGTCTTACCGGCGCCCAAGATGCCGGCATCGCGACTGCCGTCGTCGATCACACGCCGTACGGCAAAGACCGCGAGGCTTTCGAGCGCGCCCTCGATGCCAAACTTGCCGCCTTTCGCATCGATCTCGTCTGCCTCGCGGGGTTCATGCGCCTGCTGACGCCCTGGTTCGTCGCCCGATGGCGCGGCCGCCTGCTCAACGTTCACCCCGCGCTGTTGCCGCAATTCAAAGGGCTCCACACTCACCGCCGGGTGATCGAGGCGGGCGTGGAGCGCCATGGCGCGACCGTGCACTTCGTGGTGCCGGAAATGGACGGCGGTCCCATCATTGCTCAGGAGTCGGTGCCGGTCCTCAAAGATGACACCGAAGACACGCTCGCCAGGCGGGTCCTTGAGGTCGAACACCACATTTATCCACAGGCGCTGCGACTGGTGGCGGAAGGCCAGGCGACGCTTCATTCGCGGGACACCATCCAAACGGCCCGACGCTAGAGCACAGTCGCTTCAGATTGAAGCGATTGATGCTCTAACATTTTGTTGGTGCATGATCTTTTCGGAAAACCGGCTTCCACTTTTCCGGATCATGCACTGGACCTCGGCCGATCACATCGGTTCCGCTCGTCTCGAAATCATCGTCAAAATAAAACCCCCGGGGAAGCCGGGGGGTATGGACCAGAACCAATCCGACCGTCGGTTACGCGACTTTCAGATTTTCCGCCGATGTTCTGCCCCGATTCGTCACCAGCTCGTACTCGACCGCTTGGCCCTCATTGAGGGTTCGCGGCCCGGCGCGCTCCACCGCCGAGATGTGAACGAAGACATCTTTGTCTCCGCTCGAAGGCTTGATGAAACCGTAACCCTTAGTCGGATTGAACCATTTGACGGTGCCCTTCTGCATCGTCTGTCTCCTAATTCGTCCCCGTGAGTGCGAAGACGCCACCCGCAGAACCGCACGCCGCGTGCAGTTGCCATGAGACGTGCCACAAGCAAGATTTTGGGAAAAGTTCCGAAACGATCGTCGCTAGCGAGTGCCCCGGCCGAACGGCCAAAATCCGATTGCGCTAACAGGCAAACTGATAAATACGGCGCAAGCATGGCTACAATTAGCAACGCTCAGCGCTGAACGTTGCAACGTGTTTGATGAAAATACCATTGCGCGGTCAACGATTGAGTCACGAAAAGATTCAAACTCGGAACGCGCATTTAAGTTCCAGCGCGGTGCGCAAGCGATCTCAAACGGCGTCGGCCTGCGCTCTGGTGTGGCGCAGCCTTCGCCAAAGTCCGCCTGCTGTAACGACCAGATAGGCGCCGGCGATAGCGGCCGCAAATTCCACGTCCCTTGCAACCTTTGCGCCGAAGGCGCGGGTCAGAAAACCATGCAGCGCAAGATCGCTTGCGACGACGTCGCCCGCGACCCAGCCGAGGAGAGCTCCGCCGGCCCATACCAGAATTGGAAAGCGGTCGAACAACGGCATGATCAGAGCCGCACCCGCGACGATCAGGGGGATCGTTACGGTGAGACCGATCGCGAGCAGAAAGATGTCGCCATTCGCCGCAGCAGCGACTGCAATAATGTTGTCGAGGCTCATGACAATGTCGGCGATGACGACAATCTGTGCGACGCGCCATAGGTGAGCGACGGCCTCAACGTCGTTGGTTTCGTCCTCGTCCGGCACAAGCAGCCGGACCGCGACATAGAACAGCGCGATGCCTCCGACGAGCTTGAGATACGGCAGCGTCATGAGCTGCGCGACGATGCCGCCGAAAGCGATCCGCAGCAAAACGGCAGCGCCCGCGCCGACCACCATTCCCCACAATCGCTGCTGCGGCGGCAACCCTCGGCAGGCCATGGCGATGACAACGGCGTTGTCGCCCGACAGCAGGATGTTGATGAAAATAATCTGCAGGACGGCGAGCCAGAATGTGGCATGCCCGACGTCGCTCCTGACCACGTCGGCCCAGAGCGCTGGATTCAAATATTGTGCAATGAAGTCCACCTGTCCCTCGGTCCGCCACCGCGAGCACAACGCGACATCCGGCATTGTGAACCGCGCGAGCCGCGCTCGTCCAGGGCCGCTCTCCGTTGGCGGACAGCGGCCGTGGCGATCAATTCGAAAATGTCGGTTGGTCTAATCGCGCCGGTTCAGTCGACAATTTCATTGCCGGAGAAAAACTGCGCGATTTCCTTGTGCGCGGTATCGGCGGCGTCGGAGCCGTGCACCGAGTTTTCGCCGATCGACTTGGCGAGAACCTTGCGGATCGTGTTGGGGGCAGCCTTGGCCGGGTCGGTGGCGCCCATCAGATCGCGATACGCGGCGATGGCATTCTCGCCCTCAAGCACCTGCACGACGACAGGTCCGGAGATCATGAAATCCACCAGTTCACCGAAGAACGGGCGCGCGCGATGAACGGAGTAGAAGGTCTCGGCCTGGTCGCGGGTCATGCGAATGCGTTTCTGCGCGACGATGCGCAAGCCCGCTTTTTCTATCATTGCGTTAATGGCGCCCGTGACGTTGCGAGAGGTGGCATCGGGCTTGATGATGGAAAAGGTACGCTCGATCGCCATCAAATTATCCTTTACGAATTACCAAACCACATCGGACCGCGCGGCTTATAGCCTTCGCTCATCGGTCCGGCAAGCGCGCATTGCGGCCAAATGAACGCGCCGTGAATGGCTCCGCGCGACCGCGTTCAGTTTGATAAACTAGCGATAAATTTCGCCCTCACGGCCGGTTCAGATGCACTCTTTTAGGATCGCGCCATCAACTTGAGGACCGGTCAACCTGACAAACAGCAGCGCCGGTCGGCAACGTGACAATCAAGGAGTCTTCCTATGTTGCGCAAGATCGTTCTCGCTCTCGCCGCGACCGCCGCGATCGGCGCCACCGCGCTCGCGCCCACAAGCGCCTCGGCCTGGTGGGGCGGATATCACCCCTGGCGTGACGCTCACTTCTATCGCGCTCCGGTCGCATTTGGCCCGGGCTACGGCGGCTGCATGGTTCGGCGCTGGGTCTATACGCCCTATGGACCGGCCGTGCGCTGGGTCAATCGCTGCTACTGATCAACGGCTACCCTGAAGATCGCTCCGGCCTCACAAGGCCGGAACGATTTCGAACTCCAAGAGAACATCAAGAAAATATCAATCGACGAGAAGTCCGGCGCGCTGTCGGCGCGCAATCGCCGCGGCGCGTCAGGCCTGATCGTTCTTCTTCGGCGGTTTCTTGGCTGGCTTTTTGTTGGCCGGCTGGGGTGCGGAGGGAACTTCGACGCGATCCATCTCCATGAGACGGCCGCGTTGGAAACGATAAACGCCGGGCCGCGGGCCGTCCCTGAACGTCAAGACGGCCGTGCGATCGCCGTTTGGATTTTTTCCGAGTTCGACCGAGGAAGGCTGCCCAGCGCGAAAAACAACGTCGCATTCGCTCATGCCAAGACCGACGCCGCCGCCAAGCAACGAGGACGTGTTGGGCGCGACGGGGGCCGCATTGTTTGAATTATCTAGCCGCGCTTGCGGCGGCGCCGCCGGGGCCGGGCACGCACCGTTCGCATCAACGAGATCGCTGGCGGTGATCGGCCGATCCTGCCTTGTCTCCTGAAGGTCGGAGAACGAATAACCGGCATTGCGGCCAAACATATCCACGGGCTTCGCGAACCAGCTGGCTGAATCGCTGTCGTTCTTGGCGCAGCCCGACAGCGCGCCGGTCATAAGTGCCGCCGCGACAGCGCAGCAACGAATGGAACGAACGTCCACCCCGACCGTCCCCTTTAAGAGTGCCTCGGCAAAAATGCCCGCGTTTGTGTTGCGATCATGGCGCTAAGCCAGGGGCTGTGCTAGCATAATGTAAATATACCTCCCAACCCAAATGCCATCAAAAAAATAGGTTAAGAGGGACAAAAAACGTTGACGCTTCAGATGGTTGGCGGCGTCACGCCATCGCAATCCGTGAATCTGATGCGGCACTGCACCCACGCCATGCTGTGATCGCCGTCACTGATTCTTCAGCAGCCAAACGTGACACTTCACCTCGGCGGGCGCCGGATTGGCGAACGCGCCGCGCTGCTGATCGCGCGCCGCAGGGAGACGGCGCCGCGATCCGAGGGGACGAGTAGATGCACCTGCAATTTATCGGCTGCGGCGACGCCTTTGGCTCAGGCGGCCGATTCAACACTTGCTTTCACGTCGTTGGCAAGAAAACCAACGCGCTGATCGATTGCGGTGCAACGTCCGTCGTTGCGATGAACAAGTTTGCCACCAACCGCAACGCCATTGATGTGATTTTCATCACCCATTTCCATGCCGATCACTTTGCCGGACTGCCGTTCTTCATCCTTGAAGCTAACTACATCCTCAAGCGCGACCGCCCCCTCACGATCGCCGGGCCGCCCGGCCTCAAGTCGCGCTACGCGGAGCTCATGGATGCAACTTTTTCTGGAACAAAAACTCTGGAATTACGCTTCCCCCTGACGCTGCGGGAACTTGACATCGGCAAGCGCAATGACGTCGGAGGCGTGCGCGCTTTTCCCTTCCATGTCGTGCACGACGATCGCGCCGGGCCTTGTCTCGGTTACCGTCTTGAATACGAAAACAAGATCGTCGCTTTTTCCGGCGATACCGAATGGACCGAATCGCTCATCGACCTCGGTCGCAGGGCCGACCTTTTCATCTGCGAGTCCTATACGCGCGACAAGCCGATCATGACGCACATGGCGCTGAGTTCGCTCGAAAAGCATCTCGATCAGATACGGCCCAAGCGGCTTGTTCTGACCCACATGAGCGACGATATGCTGGCGCGCCGCGCCGAGGTCCCCTACGACACCGCGGAAGATGGAATGACCGTCGAGATTTAGGCGGGCAGCCTATTTCGCGAGCGCCGCTTCGATCGCCGCAAGCGCGGCATTGGCCTTCGACGCATCCGGTCCGCCGGCCTGCGCCATGTCGGGCCGGCCGCCGCCGCCTTTTCCGCCCAGCGCCTCGGCGCCCTTGCGCACCAGATCGACCGCGTTGAAGCGCGCGGTCAAATCGTTGGTGACGCCGACGACGATGCCGGCCTTGCCGTCGCCGGTCACGCCCACGATGGCGACGACGCCGGAGCCGACCTTCTTCTTGCCTTCGTCGGCGAGGCTACGAAGATCCTTCAGATCGATACCTTCCACGGCACGGGCCATGAGCTTGACGTCGCCCACGGCGCGTACTCCGTCGCTTCCGTCAGCGGCGCCGCCATTCGCGGCGCCGCCCATGGCGAGTTTCTTCTTCGCGTCGGACAGGTCGCGCTCCAGCCGCTTTCGCTCATCGAGCAACGCGGCCACACGCGCCGGCATGTCGTCGACCGGCACGCGCAACTCGGATGCCGTCGCCTTGGCGAGACGCGACAAGTTGTTGGCGTTGGCCCGCGCGGCGTTCGCCGTCAACGCCTCGATGCGGCGCACGCCTGAACCGACAGCGGACTCGCTGACCACCGAGATCAGGCCGATGTCGCCGGTGTTCCGAACGTGCGTGCCGCCGCACAGCTCGATCGACCAGCCCATCATGTTGCCGCCGCCGTCACCCATGGCAACCACGCGGACTTCGTCGCCATACTTTTCGCCGAACAGCGCGCGCGCTCCAGAAGCCCGCGCGTCTTCAAGCGGCATCACGCGCGTGGTCACCGGCGAATTTTGCAGCACAAGGTCGTTGGCGATGTCTTCGACCTTTTCGATCTCCTCGATGCTCATCGGCTTCGGATGGGAGAAATCGAAACGAAGGCGGTCGGGAGCCACCAGCGAGCCCTTCTGGGCGACGTGATCGCCGAGCACCTGGCGCAACGCTTCGTGCAAAAGATGCGTCGCCGAATGGTTCTTGCGGATCGCACCGCGCCGCTTGTGGTCGACCTGGAGCGCAAGCGCCATGCCCGGCTTCAACGTCCCCTCCTCGACTGTGCCCGTGTGCACGAACACGTCGCCCGCATGCTTTTGCGTGCCGGTGACCTTAAAGCGAACGCCCTCACCGGTCATGACGCCGGTGTCGCCGACCTGGCCGCCGGATTCACCGTAGAACGGCGTCTGATTGAGCACGATGGCGCCGCTCTCGCCTGTTTTGAGTCCGGAGACTTCCTTGCCGTCGCGGACCAGCGCAGCGATCTCACCCTCGGCACTTTCCGTCTCGTAGCCAAGAAATTCAGTCGGTCCGAACTTTTCACGAAGCGCAAACCAAACGGCTTCGTCCGCCGCTTCGCCCGATCCGGCCCAGGATGCGCGCGCCTTGGCGCGCTGCTCCTCCATAGCGTCGGTGAAAGACGCGATATCGACGCTGATCCCGCGCGGCTTGAGCGCGTCCTGCGTGAGATCGAGCGGAAAGCCGTATGTGTCGTAGAGCGTAAACGCGGTGACACCGTCGAACATGTCGCCCTTTTTGAGCGACTTGCTGGCTTCGTCGAGAATGGCCAGGCCGCGCTCCAGCGTGCGGCGGAAGCGCGTCTCTTCAAGCTTGAGCGTCTCGGTGATCAGCGCATTGGCGCGATGCAATTCCGGATAGGCGAGACCCATCTCACGCACCAGGACCGGGACGAGCCGCCACATCAGCGGGTCTTTGGCGCCGAGCAGTTCGGCATGCCGCATGGCGCGGCGCATGATTCGGCGCAGCACGTAGCCGCGGCCCTCGTTCGACGGCAGCACGCCGTCGGCGATCAGGAACGACGATGCGCGCAGATGATCGGCGATGACGCGGTGCGATGCCTTGCGCTCGCCGTTTGGGTCGACGCCGGTAAAATCGGCGACAGCCTCGATCAGCGCGCCGAACAGATCGATCTTGTAGTTGTCGTGGGTGCCTTGCAGCATCGCGGCGATGCGTTCGAGCCCCATGCCGGTATCGATCGAAGGCCGCGGCAGATCAACGCGCTGATCGGCCGTGATCTGCTCGTATTGCATGAACACGAGATTCCAGATTTCGACAAAGCGATCGCCGTCCGCGTCGGGACTGCCGGGCGGTCCGCCCGAAATATGCTCGCCGTGATCGTAGAAGATTTCCGAGCATGGGCCGCATGGGCCGGTATCGCCCATCGCCCAAAAATTGTCAGACCCGGCGATGCGAATAATCTTGCGGTCCGGAAAGCCGGTGATCTTCTTCCAAAGTTTGAAGGCCTCGTCGTCGTCGATATAGACGGTGACTGTGAGTTTCTCGGCCGGCACGCCGAATTCCTTGGTCAGCAGCTTCCAGGCCAGCTCGATGGCGCGTTCCTTGAAGTAGTCGCCGAACGAGAAGTTGCCGAGCATCTCGAAGAAAGTGTGGTGGCGCGCGGTGTAGCCGACGTTGTCGAGATCGTTGTGCTTGCCGCCGGCGCGCACGCATTTCTGCGAGGTGGTCGCGCGCACGTAGGGGCGCTTTTCGAGGCCGGTGAAGACGTTTTTGAACTGGACCATGCCGGCGTTGGTGAACATCAACGTTGGATCGTTGCGCGGCACGAGCGGCGAGCTCGGCACCACCTCATGTCCTTCGCGCTGGAAATAGCCGAGAAAGCTCGACCGGATATCGTTGACGCCGCTCATTCTGCCGCAACTCTCTAACCGCACCGCCGAGTCCTGTCCAGAAATGGCTCGGGAATGGCGCATTGGCGTGATCGCCGCATAGGATATAAGCGCACTTTCTCCACAGCGCCCGCCCAGAGAGCCGCCATGAATGATCAAGCCCGCCCGGCCGTCCACACGCTCCAGGAGCGGCTGCGGCAACGCCGCTTCGTCATGACGGCGGAACTGGCCCCTCCGGTGTCCTGCGATCCCCACGACGTGCGGGCGAAGGCCGAGGCGTTGAAGGGCTGGGCCGACGCCGCCAACATCACCGATGGCGCGGGCGCCCGCGCCCATATGAGCGCGCTCGCGGCGGCCACTGTCCTGACCCACGTGGGGGTTGAGCCGATCCTGCAGATCACCTGCCGCGACAAGAACCGTCTGGCGCTCCAAGGCGAACTGATGGGCGCGGCGGCGCTCGGCATCCGCAATCTCCTCCTGCTGACCGGCGACGATCCGAAGGCAGGCGACCAGCCGGACACCAAGCCGGTGTTCGATGTCGATTCGAAGACCTTGATCGAAACCGCGCGGCGGCTGCGCGACGACGGCACGCTGCCGACGGGGCGCAAGGTCGCCGGCAAGGCCGACTTCTTCATCGGCGCCGCCGATGTGCCGATCGACCCGCCGGCCGGCTGGGAGCCGAAATCCCTTCTCGGCAAGATCAAATCCGGGGCGCAGTTCGCGCAGACCCAGTTCTGCATGGATACCGGCATCGTGCGCCGCTATGTCGGCGCACTCGAACAGGCCGGCGTCACCAAGGACCTTGCCATCCTGATCGGCGTCAATCCGCTGCGCTCGGCGAAGTCGGCGCAGTGGATGAAATCTCACCTGTTCGGCACGATTATTCCCGACGCGTTCGTCGCGCGACTGGAGCAGGCCGCCGACCCGGCGCGCGAGGGCGTGCGCATCTGCGTCGAACTGATCGAGGAGCTTGCGACCATCCGCGGTGTCGCCGGCGTCCACATCATGGCGCCCGGCAACGATGCGGCCATCCCGGAGGTGATCGCGGCGGCTCGGAAGACGGTGCAGAGCGCGGCGGTTTAGCGTCCGCGTCATTGCGAGCGCAAGCGAAGCAATCCAGCGCCGCCACGCCGATCTGGATCGCTTCGTCGCCATAGCTCGTCGAAGACGGGGCGTAAACGCCCTTTAGGCTCCTCGCGATGACGTGAGAGAGCTATGGATTAGCCTTCTCCTCCACAGTTTTGATATCGACCTCCGACTTCAAGGAGCGGTGCACCGGACATTTGTCGGCGATTTCCAAGAGCTTGGCGCGCTGCGCAGTGTCGAGATCGCCCTCGAACGTGATCACCCGATCGATGTGATCGATCAAGCCTTCCCGCGTTTCGCACTCGGCGCAATCTTCGGCATGGATCTTCTCATGCCGCAGCCGGACCTGGGTGCGCTTTAACGGCAGCTGCTTGCGGTCGGCGTAAAGCCGCACCGTCATCGACGTGCAGGCGCCGAGCGCCGCCAAGAGCAGATCGTAGGGTCCGAGCCCGCTGTCGAGGCCGCCGGCTTTTACCGGCTCGTCGGCCAGCGAACGGTGCTGGCCGGAGACGATTTCCTGCTGGAACAGGCCGCGCCGCGTCTCGCGGACCAAAACTGTGCCGGGCGCAGTATCCTCGTCGTCCGGCTGCTCGTCGGCCGCCATGTCGAGGTAGCGGCCGGCCCAAGCGGAAATGACGCTCGCCACATAGATGTCGTCGCTCCTGCGGCTCAGGAGATGATCGGCGCCGGTGAGCGAGATGAAGCTCTTCGGGTGTCTGGCCGAGGTGAAGATGTGACTTGCGTTGTCGATGCCCACAACGTCGTCGGTCGGCGAATGAAACACCAGCAACGCCTTGTGCAGGTCGTGGATGCGCACGGCAAGATTCTGCTGAGAAATATCGTCGAGCAAGGCGCGGCGAATTCGGAATTGCCGGCCGGCGAGCGTCACTTCGACCTCGCCCTGGCTCGCGATGTCGGCGAGCTTGCCGCCGAACAGGCCCGCCACATGTGCGGGATCGAATGGCGCGCCAATCGTCACTACGGCTCGCGACTCTGGAATACGGTGCGCGGCGGCGAGCACCGCAGCGCCGCCAAGACTGTGGCCGATCAGGATCGCGGGGGCCGCGACCGTATTGCGCAGATGATCGGCGGCGGCGACCAGATCGTCGACGTTCGACGAGAATGTCGTATTGGCGAATTCGCCTTCGCTCGCGCCGAGCCCGGTGAAGTCGAATCGCAGCACCGCAATGTCGTGCAGCTTCAGACCTTCGGCGATGCGCCGTGCGGCCCTCGTGTCCTTGCCGCAGGTGAAGCAATGGGCAAACAATGCCACCGCGCGCACCGGCCAGTCCGGCTTGTCGAGCAGAGCGGCCAGTTGCTGGCCTTGAGCGTTGGGAAAATCGAAGCGTTCAGCCGGCATCGGCGCCTCCCTGGTTCTCCCTAAGATAAGACCGTTTTCGGGCGGTGGCGCAGCACCATAAACGCGCTGACGCGCCTCTTCGACACGATGGCGCGGCACCCGACCAACGACAAAGAAGGGCCGCCCTCGCGGGCGACCCTTCCATTGTCAGGCCGTGGCCCGGTTGCGCGAAGCGATATTCTGCCCGCGCTCATGAGCCGGTGACGGATTTAAGTCACCTGGCAGGAGCCTCGGCAGAGGCGAGGATCCAGTTCATGAATGCCGGCGACCGCGGCGATAGACAATGAGACACTGGATCACCTCCTTTCGGTTGTTAACGACGGCCCCAATATAGAGCAGCCGCCACGATTCGGAAGATGCGCTTCTGCAACACCATCGGGGAACGACACACCGTGGCGGCCGTTGTGCTCCTTATGAATCAGGCCGATGTCGTGGGGCTTAGAAATCCAACTCCTACCTCCCCAGCTCCCGCATCGCGCCGTCGAGGCCTGCGAGTGTCAGCGGATACATTCGCCCGCCCATGACCTGCCGCATCAGGCGGATCGAGGCCGTCATTTCCCAGTCGCGCTCGGGGATCGGGTTGAGCCAGACGCAGGACGGATAGGTCGCGAGGATGCGCTCCATCCAGACCTGACCGGCCTCTTCGTTGAAGTGCTCGACTGAGCCGCCCGGCGACACGATCTCGTAGGGCGACATCGAGGCGTCACCGACGAAGATGACCTTATAGTCGAGCGGATAGGTGTGCAGCACGTCCCAGGTCGGCGTGGTTTCGCTCCAGCGCCGCCGGTTCTCCTTCCACACGCGCTCATAGAGGCAATTGTGGAAATAGAGATGCACCATGTGCTTGAACTCGGTCTTGACCGCCGAGAACAATTCCTCCGTGGTCTTGACGTGCCAGTCCATCGAGCCGCCGATGTCGAAGAACAGTAGCACCTTGACGGTGTTGTGCCGCTCCGGCCGCATCTGGATGTCGAGATAGCCCTTGTGCGCGGTACCCTTGATGGTTCCGTCAAGATCGAGTTCGTCAGGGGCGCCGGTGCGGGCGAACTTGCGCAACCGCCGCAGTGCGACCTTGATGTTGCGCGTGCCGAGTTCGACGTCGCCGGCGAGATCCTTGAACTCGCGCTTGTCCCACACCTTCACGGCGCGGAAGTTGCGGTTCGTGTCTTGGCCGATGCGTACGCCTTCGGGATTGTAGCCGTAGGCGCCGAACGGCGAGGTGCCGCCGGTGCCGATCCATTTCTTGCCGCCCTGATGACGGCCCTTTTGTTCGGCGAGCCGCTGGCGCAGCGTTTCCAGAAGCTTGTCGAGGCCGCCCATCGCCTCGATCATTTTCTTTTCTTCGTCGGTGAGGTGCTTTTCGGTCAGCTTCTTCAGCCACTCGATCGGGATTTCGGCGGCGAGCGCCTGCTCAATGAGATCGAGACCCTTGAAGACGTGGCCGAACACGCGATCGAAGGCATCGAGATTGCGCTCATCCTTGATGAGTGCGGCGCGCGACAAATAGTAGAAGGACTCGACCCGCCGGCCGGCCAAGTCCTGCCCCATCGCCTCCATCAGCGTGAGGTATTCGCGCAAAGTCACCGGCAGACCGGCGGCCTTCAGCTCATGGAAGAACGAAACGAACATTTCGGCCGTCCTGACGCGCAGGCGCTTCTCGAGGCACCAAATCTAATCGCGCACGGGGCGGCCGTCGAGCGAAGCGTATGCCGGCCACCCGCAGCGCGCTCAATCGTCGCCGGCCGCGAGAATCATCCGGCGCTTGAGCGGCGCGACCCGGTCGACCATGCGGAGCACGGCGCGCGACGTCATCAGCCGCAGCGGGTTGTCGGTGATCGACCGATGCATCGCATCGAGCGAACGCTGTACGGCGCGGAAGCCATAGCCGACCATCTCGGCCTCGTAGTCACCAACGGCATCGAGCAGCGGACGCTCGCCGCGGTCCGCCGCAACCAAGGCACGAGCGAGGTTCGCGGCGTCCTTAAGCGCAACATTGGCGCCGATGCCCTGATAGGGCGTCATGGCGTGAATGGCATCGCCCAGGAGCGTGACGCGATGCGCCGGCTGCGACCGGCACCGAGGTGCGGATGGGGATGGCGTTGATCGTGCCGGCGTCGGACAGCCGCACGAGTTTCTGAAACCGGCCGTCCCAGGATCGCGCCGCCATCTCTCGTAGCACGATCTCGCGCAGCGGTTCTCCGGACCTCTGTTCGACGTCGCCGCCAAGACCGAATTTTTCCCGCCGTGCGCCAAAAGCCCACATCAGATAACTGCGCGTGTTGTCGAAATGACCGCCGGCCTTGACCAACTCGTCGTTGCCGCCGAATTCGCTCGCCGCAGCGCCGTCGATCTCCTGCGGCGCAACGAACAAGCTGTAACCGCCCATGCCGGCAACGAGAGTCAGCGTGCCCAGCAATTCGGGCGGGACTTTGCGCCGGCCTTCGGCGTCCAGAAAGACCTTGCCGGCGATGCCGACGATGCCGGTCTCGATGCGCTTCGCGTTCGGCAAGTATTGCCGCCGCACCCGCGAGCCGCCGCCGTCGGCCGCGACCAGGACGTCGCCTTCCGCCGCCGTGCCATCCTCGAAATACGCAACAATGCCGCCGATGGGCGTTTCCTCGTAGCGCACGAAGGTCTTGCCGAAGTGCACAATGTCTTCGAGGCCGGAGAGCAGCACCTGCCGCAGCGTGATCCGGCTGACCGAACGATGGCTGGCGACGCCACTGCCGATGAGCTGCGCGGGATCGTCGAACCCCAGTGCAAGCAAGAGCCTCATGTGCTCCGTCACAAAGCGGATGCCGCCCGACGGCTTGCCGCACGCTCGTGTGAACGCCTCAAACAAATGCGGCGGCAGACATTCATGCAGTGCGCGACCGCCAGTCGGATCGATGTGGACGCGATAGCCCTGCACGCGATCGGCGCGGGTGCGGTCGCGTTCATAGACGGCGACGCTGACGCCGAACTTTTTCAAGCCCTGCGCCAGAGTGAGGCCGCCGATGCCGCCGCCGATAATCACGACATGGAGCGGCGCGGGCTTGGCGTTGGCGATCGATTGGCTGTTCGGCTGAACGGTCATCATTGTTCTCCGCTTAGGAAAGGAATTACGGCCGCAGGACCGGCTGTTCTCGCGGAGATTCGGCTGATAGCTTCGGATTTGCGTGCCTGAAGCCAGCGCGCTCCGCGCGTTCGGTTTTCGGGTTCGAGGCCCCGGCGATGTTCCAGCATCGTCCGGGGCCGCTTTTTCAGATCAGCATCACTCGGCTTCGGACTTCTGCAGCCAGAGTTCGAATCCGACCGAGTCGAGGCGCAGGTCGCCGTGCTGGAATTTCGACTGCGACACCAGCTGCATCATCGCGGCCTCCGTATAAGCTCGCTTCTTCAGCATGGTGTTGAACGTGAGCTTGATCAGCGCGGCGTTGATCACGCCCTTGCCGCTCACGTAGTGGTTGATGTCCTGCTGCGAGAAATCCTTGCGTAGGTCGATGATCAGCGCGGTGCCGCCGACTTTGAGCACCCGGTGCATTTCGTCGAGCGCCGCGAGCGGGCGGGCGAAATTCTTAAATGCCGCCCGGCAGACGATGAAGTCGAACGCATTTGCCGGAAGCGACAGATCGGCAGCATCGCCGTGATCGAAGGCGATGTCGACGCCCGCCCTCTCTGCGTTCTCGTTGGCGATACGCACAAAGGTGCTGCTGATGTCGACGCCGACCATGCGGCAGCCAGTGAGTATTGTGAGTTCGATCGCGAGGTAACCGGGCCCCGGCGCGATCTCAAGGGCGCGGTCGCCGCGCTTGATATAGGCGGCGAGCCTCTGGGCGAGGCTCTTGAATTCGTCCATATCCTTGGCGGTCTGCCGCGCATACCAGGCCGCGACGAACCCTTCCATGCCGACGCCCTTGTGGCCCTTGGCCGCCGCGGCTTGGCTGATCGTTCTTTCTGTCATGGTGCTTTTCTCCGCTGAGAGAAACAGGTCGCCTGCGATCGCGTCACGCGATGCGGCAGTCTCGCGGAGTGTCGGCTGCTTATTGAGTTGCGTGCCTGAAGCCAGCGCGCTCCGCGCGTTTCGGTGTTCGGTTTCGGACCCGGCGGTGTTCCAGCATCGCGCGGGGCCGCTTGTGAGACTAAGCGTTCATCGGCGCGCCTCCATATTGCTGATAGATTTTCGCCATGGTGGCCTCGCGGTCCTCATGGAGGCCACGCCACAAATCGAGCGGACCCCAGCCGTTTTCGATTTTTTTGACGAGATCGGCCAGGAAGGCCCGTTCTGCTTTCAGCAGCGCCAAGCGGTACTCATTCTCAACAAGAAACAGCGGTGGAAAATTCGCAGCTTTCATCCCCTCGATCTGACCTGACAGCACGGCAGCGTCTTGCTCGATCAAATGCAAGCGCTGACGCAACAGCGCGAGCGCCTCATCGGGCGGCAACACCGGCATCAGACAAAGCGCCGCTTCGAATTGCGGATACTCCTTCACCGGCAGACCGATCAGATCGATCATCCAGGCACGCAACTCGTCGCGCCCTGCCGCCGTAATCTCGTAGATGGTGCGCTCGGGACGCCGACCCTCCCGTTCGGTCTCGCGCGCCGCGATGAAGCCGCGCTTCAGCAAAAGCTCGATGACCGTATAGAGCGACCCGTAGCGCAGCTTGATGCTGTCCTCCTTGCGCCGCTGTTTGAGGATCAGCGCCGTTTCGTAGGGGTGCATCGGCCGCTCGAACAAAAGCGCGAGCACGGCGAGCGCCAGGGGATTGGACGGGTGAGACCGGACCACCATCCGATATATCCATAGCCGTTTATCCGTATACGGATATATGTCACCGTATAGCTTGTCAAGCCGCAAAGATATATCTTGCGCTATGTCGACAGATGATCTATCTAAAGATATATCTTAGTGCAAGAGGAGAAAATATGCACGGACATCATCACAGAGATGGACATCATGAATCGCGCGAGGAGTCGCGCGGCTGGAAATGGGGCGCAGGGCGGCACCGCGGGCGTTTCGGCGGACTCGGCTTCGGCGACCGCAACGGCATGGGCGGAACGGACGGCAGGGATGCCGACGATCTGATGCGCGCCCGCCGAATGCTGGCGCAGGGCGACCTGCGGCTGGTAGCGTTGTCGTTCATCGCCGACGCACCGCGACACGGCTACGAGATCATCAAGCTGATCGAGGAGAAGACCGCCGACTGGTACTCGCCGAGCCCCGGCATCGTTTATCCGACGCTGACCTATTTGGAGGAAGCGGGCTACGTCACCGCGTCGACCGAAGGGTCAAAGAAGCTCTACACGATCACCGACGAAGGCCGCGCTTATCTCGACGCCAACCGGGACATCGTCAACGTCGTGCTTGAACGCTTGACGGCGCTTGGCGAACGCGTTGGCCGGTGGCGCCGTAAGGTCCGCGAGCGCGAGGACCGCAGCTCGCTGCCGCCGCTCACCGAAGCTGCGCTCGAGCACTTGCGCGAAACTATCGGCAAGCGTCTGGAAAGCGACGCCGATGCCGAAGCGCATCTCGTCGAAATCCTCGCCCGCGCAGCGGCCGATCTGCAGCGCAAGTGATCGTCCGGCACCTCACCCGGCGTTAGCCTACTTCGATGCAGACGCCGCAACGCATCCGGCGTATGGACGTGCTCCGGCCTGATCCCGACCGCAAGCAGCCGCGCCGGAATGCGGCGCAAAAACGGAAATAGTCCGAATAGTTTGAACAGCAGCGGCGGCTTCGGCCGCTGCTGGGCTGTCAGCACGCGGCTGATGATGCGCTTCTGGATGGTGAGCTGCAGCCATTGGGTGAAGCGCACCGGGAGCAGGGCGTCTGGATGGCCTGAAGATCAACCGTCTGTCACCGCTCCCGCCTTAAGCGGCGCGGCGAGCCGGTTGGCGGCGGCCACGGCATCCTGCACGGCGAGATTGACCCCGACGCCGCCGATCGGCGACATCGCGTGCGCTGCGTCGCCGATGCAGATCAGACCGGACCGCCACCATCGGGGCAGGCGATCGACCGCGACGCTCAGCAGTTTGACGTCGTCCCAGCTCTTCAATTCGCCGACGCGATCGATGACAAACGGCGACATCCAGGCGACTTGGTCGCGGAAGGCGTCGAGCCCCCTCGCCTTGACCTGCTCGATACCGCCCTTTGGAATGACAAAGGCGCACTGCCAATAATCACCGCGGTCGAGCATGACCATCATCTTGCCGGCCTCGATGTGACCGAACATCTCGCTTTCGTCGGTGGCTTTGCGCGGCAGGCGAAACCACAGCACGTCCATCGGCGCGCCGTAATCCTCGCTTTTGAAGCCGGCCTTATCCCGCACCATCGAATGACGTCCGTCGCAGCCGACAACGAGATCGGCGCGGATCGTCAGCGTGCCGTCCGGCGTCTTGGCGCGCAGACCGGCGATCCGGCCGCCCTCCTCGATCAGATCGGTCGCCTCGGCGCTTCATGCGCAGGTCGAAGGTTTGTATCGCTTGCCGTGCTCAGCCAGAAAATTGAGAAAATCCCATTGCGGCATCAACGCGATGTATTTGCAGTGGGTCGGCAGATGGCTCAGATCGACCATCGTCAAACGCTCTTCCCCGATTTGAGCCGTCAGCGTCTCGACCTTCTGGTGCGGCAGCTTGAGGAATTCGTCGAGCAAGCCGAGTTCGTACATCAACTCGAGCGTCGATGGGTGGATCGTGTCGCCGCGGAAATCGCGGAAGAAGTCGGCGTGCTTTTCCAGCACCACGACATCGACTCCGGCGCGCGCCAGCAGGAAGCCCAAGCATCATCCCGGCCGGTCCGCCGCCGGCGACGCAGCACTCGTTTGGTAAGCATCACATCCGCCATTTGACAATTTGCTCGTCGACGCCTTGCGGCAGCAGGCGGGAAGGTTCAATCTGGCTAGGATACATTAATTCACGCGCCGTGCGGCCACGGGTTCCTCACCCGCATCTTCGCCCGCGCAGCGCGACGCCAGTGGGAGTACCTGACGATGTTTTCCAAGATCAATCACGTCGCCATGGTCAGCGAGCATTACGCCAAGTCGCGCGCTGTTCTATCAGGCGGTGTTCGGCATGCGCACCTCGGACAAGACGCGGCCCGGCCGCGCGCTGACCGTCGGCGACGGCTATGTCGGCCTCAACATCAATCCCGAAGAAGGCGGGCCGCGCCGCGGGCCTCGACCATTTCGGCATCGAGGTCGAGGATATCGATGCCGTGTTCGACCGCATGCGCAAGAATTACCCGACCGTGAAGTGGCTGAAGCGCCCTTCCAACCGGCCGTTTGCCGGCATTTCCACCCACGATCCCGACGGCAACATGTTCGACATGTCGCAAAAGAACATGGAAAACCGCACCTCGGTCTATCGCGATCAGGAAGGCAGTCGGAAAGGTCAATCCGCGGCACATCAATCACGTCGCGCTGCGCACGATGCGGCCGGATGAAATGGCGGAATTCTATCGCGGCGTGTTCGAGCTTGCGCCGGCCAACAAGGCGGCGGGCGACCACAACCACTATCTGACGGACGGCCACATGACGCTCGTCATCATGCCGTGGGACATCACCGACTATGACGGCACCGGCATCATCACCGCCGGCATGGATCACATCGGCTTCAAGGTCGAAAGCGTGGAGAAGCTCAAGGAGGATGTCGAACGCGTCGCCGCCGACAATCCACTGCTCGCGCCGTCTCCGCTCGGCACCGGCGCCGAAGGCAAGGCGCTGCTCGAATTGTTTCAGCCGCTCGTGCCCGCTCGGCCAGCACCAGATGGCCGATTGCGACGGCATTTTGATCGACGTCGCCGCCGACTAGCCGCAATGAGCCGGGCGCTGCGCCAGTCTGCTGTTTGCGGTAGGCCTTGCGTCCAGCGCGCGCGCCGATCCGATCGCCGATTTCTACCGGGGCCGCACGATTTCCTGGATCTTGAGCGCCGGCGCCGGCGGCGGCTATGCGACCTACGCGCAGGCGTTCGCGCCCTATTTCAGCGCCCACATTCCCGGCAAACCGAACATCGTCATCCAGAACATGCCGGGCGGCGGCGGCATCCGTGCCATGCTGTATCTCGACTCCGTCGCACCAAAGGACGGCACGACGCTGGGGCTCGTGCATTCGAGCGTTCCGTTCGCGCCGCTTTACGGCATCAAGGCCGCGAGCTTCGATCCGCGCGACATGAACTGGATCGGCAGCATCGATGCGTCGACCGGCATCTGCGTCGTCCTGGCACACCTCCGGCATCGCGACCTGGCAGGATTTGCTGAACAAGCCATTCGTCGTCGGCGGCACTGGCGCCGGTTCGCAGATGGAAACCATGCCGAACATGCTCAACAATCTGTTCGGAACCAAGATCAAAGTCATCTCCGGCTACAAGGGTGGCAACGACATTTATCTCGCGATGGAGCGCGGCGAAGTGCAGGGCCGCTGCGGCGGCCTGATCTCTTCGATCGCCGCGACCCGGCCCGACTGGTTCCCGGAAAAGAAGGTCAACGTACCGATCCAGATCGCCGCGGAGCGCAATCCGGAATTTCCCGACACGCCGGCTGTCATGGAATTCGCCAAGGACGATCGTACACGAAAAATCCTCCAGCTCATGCTGGCGCCGCTGCAAATGGACCGTCCGATCCTCGTGCCTGGCGGGGGTGCCTACCGAACGGGTCAGCGGCCCTTCGTCAAGCGTTTCATGCCGCAATGAACGATCCCGCCTTCATCGCCGAGGCGAAGCGGGAAAACCTCGAGATTCAAGAAGTGTCAGGGACGCTCGTGGCGAAGATCCTCGACGACTCGTTTGCGATGCCGCCCGACGTCATCAAGGCGGTGGCGGACGCCATGAGCATTACGGGATCAGGCGGCGACTGAACGTTCGTTATGTATGCGCGATAGAACTGCGCTAGGATGGCCTCGCTGCCGGCACCGGGGCTGGGCGGCTCTAGACACTCACATTTCCGCCGCAAGCTGAGTGCTAGAAGTCTTATATCCGGCCCCGCCACGCCCATGCGCTTTGCCACCCTGCTCGTCGCTCTTGCATTTCTTCGCCCCGTTGACGCGGCGCGCGCAGCCCGTGACGCCGGGCAACTTCCGTATCGTCTGGGAGGTCAAGAACCGCTTCCGGCTGTTCCGCAACGAGGCCGATTTCCTCCGCGTGGCGGCAGCAAGCCGCAGTGACGGAATTCTTGCCGCCGAGCAGCGGCTCGAACGCGATAGCGCTGGACTTGGCTGGGCCAAGGACATCGTCGGCCAATCTGTGCGTCGACGTGTCCGGCAACCTCATGGAGACCTGCGAGCGCGACGGCGAACGCGAGAACTACCTGTTGCCCCGTGATCACCCGATCGGCGTCGCGATCTCGCGGGTCTGGCGCCGCAAGGCGCGATCTGTGTCTGGACCTTCGACGACGGCGCGGGGCCGCTCAAGCAGATGAACGCGCCCTGCGACCAGGAGGTCAGGCTGCGCGTGCGCTCCGGACCCACCACGGTCGCCACCGTAGACATCCCGCTCGGCGACGGCACGGCACAACGTGTCGTTACCGAAATCGCGGTGCGCGATTTGCTGATTGCCGGCCTTGGCGATTCGATCGCCGCCGGCGAAGGCAATCCGGACAAGGCTGTCCAGCTTGAAGGCGGATTTTGCTTCAAACGATTCCTGAGCGGCGGCACCAATCAATACTTCCGGCCAAGCCGTGCCGGTTATACCGGGGACCGGTCCTGCGAGAACAGCCCGTCGAACTCCACCTCTGCGATCGACTGGGCGCGCCATGGCGCGCGCTGGATGAGTCCGGGATGCCACCGCTCGCTTTACAGCTATCAAGTGCGCACCACGCTGGCGCTGGCGATCGAACAGCCGCACATCGCCGTGACGCTGCTCCCGCTCGCATGCACTGGTGCGACGATTTCGGCCGGAATGTTCGACAGCCAGCGTGCCGACGATTGCCCCTGGGTCGCCGGCATCGATAGCTGCTCCGGGCGGTCGCCCGCACAGTTCGACGAACTCAAGGACATCATGGCACAGGTGCGGCGCCAGCAGCCGCAGCGTTTGCTCGACATGGCACTTCTGACCATTGGCGCAAACGACATCAATTTTGCCGGGCTCGTCGCCAACGTCATTGTCGAAGCGGCGACGGAGCGCCTGTTGCTACGGCAGGGCGGCTCGATCATCAGCGTCAAGGACGCGCAAAGCGGCCTCGATGATGACCTGCCCGGAGCATTCGCCCGCTTGCGCACCGCACTCGAACCCTATGTCGGCAATAGTCTTTCGCGAGTGGTTTTCACCTCCTACGCCAATCCTGCAATGCTGGCGGAGAACAAGCCCTGCCCCGGCGGCCGTGACGGGCTTGATGTCCATCCGGCGTTTTCGGCCGACAAGGACCGGCTCCGCGCCGCCGCAGAATTTGTCGACGGCAAATTTTTGCCGAAGATCAAGATCCTGGCAACGTGCGACGGCAATAAGATCTGCCGCGACGCGCTGAACGAACGGATGACGTTCGTTGACGGTCATCAGCTGGCGTTCGAGCGGCACGGCATGTGCGCGCACGCGCCGGACGATCCGGAATTCGATCGCAAATGTTTTTCGACCACGGGCGATAGTTTCGAAACCGATCCGAATGCCGCCGCCGACGATCCGATGGCCTGCCCGCTGAGCGCCAGCGACTATCGAGCCTACGCGCCCCGCGCGCGCTGGATCAGGACCGCCAACGACAGCTATTTCGCAGCGATGACCTATCCGGAGGGAATGCCCGCGGTCTTGAAACCAAGCGACATCCACGACGCCATCTGGGGCGTTCTGAGCGCCGTCTATGGCGGCGCCGTGCATCCGTCGGCCGAAGGCTACGCCGCCATGGCCGATGCGGCGCTGCCCGCGGCGCGTGAAATTCTCGGATTGACAGCCCCAGCCGCCGTACGCAGCGAGCCGCTGCCGCCGCCGCAAGTACCGACGGCAGTTTCGCCGACGCCAGGAGCCCCGCGCACGCCGTAAAGATCAGTCAGCTGCGCTGAGCGACGCCGAGCTTCTTCTGCAGGCTCGATGACGACGTGGTGTATTGGAACACCAATCGCTTCTCCGGATAGACATAGTGATAGGCCTTCTGCGCCATCAGCGCCGCCTCATGGAAACCGCAGAGGATGAGCTTGACCTTGCCCGGGTACCAGTTGATGTCGCCGATCGCGAACACACCCGGCATGCTGGTTTCGAAGGCCTCGGTATCGACCGGGATGAACTCATTATTCTTTAGCTCAAACCCCCAGCTCGCGACGGGTCCTAACTTCATCGTGAGACCGAAGAACGGCAGCATCGCATCGCAGGCGATGTCGGACATGGTGCCATCGCTCTTCTTCACGATTGCTTTGTCGATCTTGCCGTCGGCACCCACGAGAGAGGTGACCTGACCGAGGACCAGATCGATTTTGCCCTCGTTGACGAGCGCCATCATCTTGTTGACGGAATCCGGAGCCGCGCGGAATTCGGCACGACGATGCAGCAGCGTCAACCGGCTCGCAAGCGGCGCGAGATTGAGCGTCCAGTCAAGCGCGCTGTCACCACCACCGACGATGAGGACGCGCTTGTCGCGGAGCGTGTCCATCTTGCGCACTGCATAGTGCACCGTCTTGCCCTCGTACGGTTCGATGCCGGGGATCGGCGGACGCTTCGGTTGGAACGAGCCGCCGCCGGCGGCGATCACAACGAGCTTGCTTTCAAACACTTTTCCTTGGTCGGTCTTCACACGGAACAGCGGGTCGCCGATCTTCTCGACGGTTTCAACCATCTCGCCGAGATGAAATTGCGCGTTGAACGGTTTGATCTGCTGCAGGAGTAAATCGACGAGCCCCTGGGCGCTGGTCATCGGAATGCCGGGAATGTCGTAGATCGGCTTCTCAGGGTAGAGCTCGGCGCATTGACCGCCGATCTTGTCGAGAATGTCGATCAGATGCGCCTTCATGTCGAGCAGGCCGAGCTCGAAAACAGCAAACAGGCCGACGGGCCCTGCGCCGATGATGACAACGTCGGTCTTGATAGGTTCGGTCATGTCGCGTCCGTGTTAGATCGTTCGATTGATTGGCTTCGATTGATTGGCGGTGTGTCTAGCGTGCTGGGTGCGGTGAGAAAAGAGCCGGATTGGGCGGCCCGGTTCAAATAACTCGGCCGGGAGCCGGGCTCGATCGCCTATGCTTGCCGCTCCGGCGTGCGAACGGTGAGACCGTCAAGGTCGTCGCGGATTTTGATCTGGCAGGACAGCCGCGAGTTCGGCCGGACCTCATAGGCGAAATCGAGCATATCCTCTTCCATAGGCGACGGTTCGCCGACCTTCTCGCGCCAAGCCTCCTCGATATAGACATGGCAGGTCGAGCACGCACAGGCTCCGCCGCATTCCGCCTCGATGCCGGGCACTCCGTTTTTGATGGCGGCCTCCATAACGGTGGAGCCCACCTCACCTTCCACGGTGCGAACGGCGCCCTCAATGTCGATGAAGGTGATCTTCGGCATGCTGATTTGCAGGGTAGAGGCTCAATGCTGGGTGGGAAGGCGGTTATAGTCGCGCGGTCCGCGAGCGGCCTCTATCTATCGGCTCCCCGCGCGCAGCGCCAGCGTGAAAAAGGTGCCAGCGCGAAAAGGCACCGGCGTGAAAAGTTGACTACCGCCAACCCTGTTCTGTTGTCAAAAAATCCGCTGAGGACCGTGCCGGAGCAATCTTTTGCTCACTGCTTCGCCAGACGCGTGCCAATCGCCGCACTGACCTCGAGCGACGCCGCCTTGAGTTCCTCGACCGCGTCGTCCATGTCGCCCCTGTGGCCCTCGCCGGCGGCCTGCTCGAGCCGATCGGCGGCATGCGCCACCCGCCATGCGCCGATCCCGCGAGCCGAACCCTTCAGCGTATGGGCGGCGGCCGCGGCCAGCGAAGGCTCCGCATCACTGATGCGGCCGATCATGATTGCGGTTTGCCGCACGAAGATCTCAAGGACCTCACGTTCGAGGCTGCGGTCACCCAGCGTCATGCGCCCGAGGTGATCCTCATCGATGACAGCCGGCCTTTCAGGGCTAACGACGGCCAGCCTGGACGACGCAGTCATGACAAACTCCCAACCCACTCACGCTTTTTCAATTGCGGCAAGAGTGTGCACAGGTGCGGAAAAGGGGTGTAAGTACGCGCTGGCGGAACCACCGAGCGCGATCTTTCATCGCGATGGTTAATTTATCGGTTACCCGGGCCGTGGCCGGACCCTGGTGCCCCACGCTGGCCGCATTGTTGGCACCAGAATAATGGCACCACCCACGCGTTTGGCATCAAATTGGCAGGTTCGGCGCCGGCGGCCGCTAAATTTCGCGATGGTGACCAAGTCGTTAACGATGATTAAAGGGTCGTTACCGAACGAGGTTTTCTTCGATCCGCCAGACCGATAGGATGGGGCTATGACATGTGACGAGAGGGCGGGGGAGCCCTCATTGTTCGTACGGCTCTGAACGATCACGCCCTCGTGGCGCGGCCCGACCCATCGTGGCCGCCCTAGTCAGGCGTAACACGCGAGGCGATACCGACATGGCCAACTACCCGAAAAAGATGATGGATCCGACGGAAGCGGCGCTGTCGGCGATCGAAGAAGCGCTGAACAACCGGGATGATGACAGTCATCGGGACGGGCGCGACGAGCGCATCTCCGATCCCCTGCCGCCACCGGTTCCTTCGGAAGAGCGCCACCGCGGCGTGTCCCCGCGTCCGTCATTCGACGAGTCCTTCAGTGCCGACGATATCGGCGGCCGCAGTGCGGACTCGCTCACGTTTCGAGCCGCCAATGACGATCAACAGTCGATCGGTCAGATCTTGCAGACACTGCAGCGCCGGCCGGCACATACGTCTTATGTCGCGGCGGGAATATTCTCGGCGGTTTGGATGCTCGGGTGCCTGGCGCTGTCCTGGTCTTATTCGTCGGATCTGAGCGCCGCGCTCGGTCCGAACCACTCGCCGGCCGGAATTATGGTCGGCTTTGGCGCTGCGGCGTTGCTGCCGGTCATCTTCTTTTTCGGCGTGGCTCATATGGCCTGGCGCTCGCAGGAACTGCGGCTGATTGCCCAGTCGATGGCGCAGGTCGCCTTGCGCTTGGCCGAGCCCGAAGGCGTGGCCCGCAATTCCATCGTGACCGTCGGACAAGCGATCCGCCGCGAGGTTGCCGCCATGGGTGACGGCGTCGAGCGCGCGCTCGCGCGCGCCGGCGAATTGGAATCCATGGTGCAAAACGAAGTCGCAGCCCTCGAACGCACCTACAGCGACAACGAAGTCCGCATCCGCGGCTTGCTGCAGGATCTCGCCAATCAGCGTGACGCGCTCGTCGGGCAGGCCGAACAGGTCCGTTCGGCGATCAATAACGTCCACATCGACCTGACCCAGGATCTTTCCACGATTACCGATCTGGTCGGCCAGCAGGTCAACGAGGCCGCGCAGCGCATCACCCAGTCGCTGGCCGAGAAGGGCGAGCACATTACCCTTGCGCTCGGCCAGGTCGGCGAGAACATGATTCAGAACTTGAACGAACGCGGCGGCGATTTCATCGCGCGGCTTGAGACGGCGAGCGAGGATACTGCACGCGCCATTGCAGTGGCGAGCGATCAGCTCACCGGCGGCCTGAACTTCAAGACCGACCATGTCGGCGACGAATTCAACGAGATCGCACGCGGCCTCGAGGACATGATGACCTCGCGGCTTGACCAGGTCACCGAGGGCTTCTCCGAGAAATCGCTCGCGATCGTCGACATGATGGTCAACCGTTCGCAGGAGCTCACCGACCTGGTGTCCGGCAGGGCGCGCGAACTTACCGACGCGATCATCGATACGTCGAGCACTATTGCCGAGACGATCGCGACGCGCGCCGACGAAGTCAACAGCACGCTCAAGACGGCGGGCGAGTCGCTCGTTCTTGACCTCAATCTGCGCGGCGGCGAAGTCGCGAAGAAGCTGGAACAGACCGGGACCCGGGTCACCGAAGCTCTGGTGTCCCGCGGCACCAAGATGACCGATACGTTGCGGGAAAGCGCCGAGCAGCTGGCCGACGTCATCCAGACCCGCGGCGACGCCGTGCGAGAGACGCTCGCGACCCGCCTCGCCGCCTTCGAGGAGATGTTCAATCATTCGGGAGCGGAATTGGGCGAGAAGATTTCTCGCGACTCCTCGACGCTCGCCAATCTGATCACCCGGCATCTCGCCGAGTTCGACCGCACCGTAAAGACCTACGGTTCCGAACTGGTCGAACGTCTTGGCGCGCGCACACAGAGCGTCGCAGAGTCGATGCG
The DNA here is from genome assembly GCA_963732015.1 of uncultured Alphaproteobacteria bacterium. Taxonomy (GTDB): domain Bacteria; phylum Pseudomonadota; class Alphaproteobacteria; order Rhizobiales; family Xanthobacteraceae; genus BOG-931. The sequence continues at coordinate 463,315 of CAVSXY010000001.1, forward strand.
CGGCTGCGTGGACAGCTTCGACGACCGCATCACCAGCAAGGCAACCGAAGTCACCACCGCGCTCGATCAGCGTCTCGGACGCTTCCAGGAGGCGTTCGACGGGCGCACCCAAACCTTGACCGACGCCCTGTCGGCGCGCGTCATGGACATTGCCAAGACGCTGGCCGAGGGCGGCAAGGATGTCGTCACCTCCCTCGACAAGCGCGTCGTCGAGGTCACCACCCTGGTCGACCAAAAAGCGTTGAGCCTTGCCGACACGTTCAACACGAGCGGCAGAGAGATCAACGCTACGGTCGACCAGCGTATCGCCGAAATCACGACGATGCTCGACATGCGCGCGGCGAGTTTGTCCAAGACCCTCACCGACGGCGGCAACGAAGTGGTCACGACTCTCGATCAGCGCATCGGCGATATCACCTCGACCCTTGATCAGCGCACCGGCGATATCACCTCGACCATCGGCACGCGCTCCGACGAGCTCACTCGCACTCTGACCGAGGCCAGCCGGGAAATGCTTGCCGCCTTCGACAAGCGCGTGACCGACATTACCTCGCTGATCGATACGCGCGCGGCGAACCTTTCCGACACAGTCAGCAATCGCGTCGCCGATATCGACCGCACGCTCGGCGCGCGAGCGCTCGATGTCTCCAAAGGCCTCGACACCCGCATCGTTGCCCTGGAGGAGCTGCTGGTTGGACGAGCCGAAGCCGTTACCAGCGAACTCGAAAAGCGCGGCCGCGAAGCCGCTGACCTGATCAACTCCCGCCTCGAAGAACTCTCGGAATCAATCCGGACCAACACCAGCACGGCCGAGCGCTCGCTTGTCGCGCTCGCCGAGAGTACCACCGAAGCCCTCGGCAAGAGTGCCGCGGCCACCGCGGCGGCGACCGAAGCTTTGAACCGAAGCGCGGCCGACGCGACTGTCTCGCTCAACCGCAGCGCGGGCGCGCTCACCAACACGATCGGCAAGAGCGCCGCAGCGGCAAGCGATTCGATCAACAAGACCGTGGCCAGCGCCAGCGATCTTATCGGCAAGAGCGCCTCGGCCGCGAGCGACGCAATCGGCAAGACCGCGTCGAGCGCAAGCGACGTCATCGCCAAGAGCGCCGCGGCTGCCAACAATTCGATCAGCAAGACCACGACTAACGCAACCGGTCTGATCGCCAAGAGCACGGCCGCGTCGAACGAGACGATCGTCAGGACGACCACGAACGCCAGCAATCTGCTTGCCGAGAGCACGACAGCAGCGAGCGACACCATCACCAAGGCGGCCTCCACTCTCAGCCATCTTATTGGCGACAGCGCCGCGGAGGCCGGCGATTCCATCGGCAAGACTGTCACGAACGCAACAACACTGCTCTCTGAAAATACCAGCGATCTGACAAGCACGATCGAGAGAACCACCACAAACGCCAGCAACTTGATCGCCAGGAGCGCGTCGGCGGCCAACGATGCGATCGAACGGACGGCATCGGACGCTGCCGATACGATCAACAAGACCACGACGACCACGACTCAGACGATCAGCCGCAGCATCAGCGATGCTGAACGGATTCTCTTCAACACGAGCTCGAATATCTCGCGTGACATCGTCACCAAGGTGGATGAGATCAACGTCTCGGTCACCCAGAGTGTCGGTGAAATGACGCGCCTGCTCGATGACAGGTCCAACACCATGCTCACCGCGTTGACCGACAAAGGCGAACAACTCGCCGGCGAAGTGAGCCGCATCGCCGATCACGCGGTCAAGTCGATCGAGATCAAGAGCTTCGCCTTCACACAGACGATGATGGACAACAGCGAGGAGGTCGCCCGCCTCATCAACGACGCGAGTGAGAACGCCACCACTTCGGTCACACGCACCCTCAGCCAGTTCCAAGAAGGCACGAAGGGCGTCACCGAAGCTGCCAAGACGACCATTGCGCGGACGCTCGAAGAACTGCACAGCGCCACCAAGTCGGCCATCGAGCAGTCGAAACAGACTGCCGCGGCCACGGTCGCCGACATGCTGGAGACGCACGGCATGCTGCGCACCGACTCCACTGCGCTGTTCGAGCGCTTGCGCGAGGCCAACATCCTCCTGCAGGAGGTGCTGAGCGGCGCCCACGAGAACATGAACTCGATCGAGCACACGATGGCGACGCGGGTGTCCGAGTTCGTCACCGCCATGAACGACCTGACCAGCCGGACCGGTGTCACCACCGATAAGGTCGAACAACACATCGGCTCCTTCAACTCGGTGACCGCCAATGTGCTTCGCGACCTCGGCGAACTGGCAACCGAGTTCAACACGCACGGACGTTCGATCGCCGAGGCTGTGGAACTCTTGGAGCGCACCAATCGCAAGGCCGACAATTTACTGTCTGCCCGTCACGCGAACATCGAGTCGCTGCTGGGTACGCTCGACGGCCGCACCGACGATTTCGAGCAGCGGCTGCGCCGCTTCTCGAGCCTGCTCGACGAGTTCCTCGATGCCGCGACCTCGCGTGCCAGAGAGATCGCCAGCATCATCGCCGAGACCAGCAACGACAGCGTACAAAACATCGAGCAGCAGTTCGCCCTGGTGCGCACGGCGTCGGAAAACGAGCGCAAGCAAACCAGTGAAGCTCTCGGGTCGGTCTATGACGAGGCCGTCGGCGAGGTCAACGCCATGTTCAGCCAGTCTGCCGCGCGCTTTACCGACATCATGCAAGGCATGAGGCAGATGGCGGCGGACATGCAGCAAGAACTGGAGACGACGCGCACCGAATTGCGCCGGGGCATTCTCGAACTGCCGCAAGAGACCGCTGAGAGCGCGGCGCAGATGCGCAAGGTCATCGTCGATCAGATCGAAGCCTTGGCGGAACTCAATCGCATTGTCGCCCGCCATGGGCGCTCACTCGACGCCGCCGAACCGGTCCGCCGCGAGGCCGAGCCCGCTTTCGCCACCGTCGCAGGCGGCGGCGCGCGCATGCAGCAGGCAAGACCGATGCGCTCCGACATGGCGCCGCCGCCGCGTCAGACTCATCAGCCGCCGCAACAGCCGGCTGGAGTACGCGACATCACCGGGGCGCCGGCACGCCGGCCCGACGCTCCCTCGGCCAATTCGAACCAAGGTGGCGGCAACGGTCGCGGCGGCTGGCTCAGCGATCTGTTGAACTCGGGCGTCGCGCGAGGACAGCCCGCCAATAGCGCCGGCCACGGGCGCGCGTAGCGAGGCCCCGCGCGAGGCCGTCGAGTTGCTCGACTCACTCTCGGTCGATATCGCGCGGATGATCGATCAGGACGCGGCAACGGATGCCTGGGAGCGCTACCGGCGCGGCGAGCGCGGCGTGTTCACCCGGCGCCTCTACACGAACCAGGGCCAGAAGGCGTTCGAGGAGATCCGCGGCAAGTACCGCGCCGACGCGGAATTCCGTCAGACCGTGGATCACTACGTCCACGAGTTCGAGCGGCTCATCGACGATGTGTCACGTGGCGATCGCGGCGCCGCGGTCGTGCGCAACTATCTCGCGTCCGATACCGGCAAGGTCTACACGATGCTGGCGCACGCCGCCGGGCGGTTCGATCAGTAACGCTCCGCCTTGAGCGATCGCGACCCGCTGAGGTTCCACCGGCGTCTTAGTTTCGGCGGACTCCTGGGGCCTGTTGAGCCGGAAGAAGGATCGTGATCGCACTTGCTTCACGCGCGATCGCGGCGCTAACGTTGACGGTCATGGATAGCCCGGTTCTCGACAGCGCAATGCAGCTGCCGACCGTAGACGACATCGACGCGGCCGCCCGACGCCTGAGTGGCGTCGCGCTTCACACGCCGCTGCTCACGTCTGCGGCACTCGACGCGATGACCGGCGGACGCGTCTTTCTCAAGGCGGAGACCCTTCAGCGCACCGGCTCTTTCAAGTTCCGCGGCGCCTACAACAAGCTTGCGCCGATCTCCCGGACGACCGGCGAACCGGGGGCGTTGTGGCCTTCTCATCCGGCAATCACGCGCAGGGAGTTGCCGCGGCAGCAAGACTCCTCGGCATGCCCTGCGTGATCGTCATGCCGAAGGATGCGCCGCGCGCGAAGCGCGAACGCACGGTGGCGTTCGGCGCCGAGGTCGTACTCTACGATCGGGCAAATGATGATCGCGAGGCGATCGCGAGCGATATCGCCGCGCGCCGCGGCGCGACTCTGGTGCCGCCCTACGATGACGCTCTCATCATCGCCGGCCAGGGAACCGCCGGCCGCGAGATCGTCGAGGATTTGGACAGCATGGGTCTCGCACCCGATGTCGTCGTCGTCACCGCCTCCGGCGGCGGTCTGACGGCGGGGATTTCACTTGCGGTCAAAGCGCGCGTTCCGACCGCTACGGTCTACACTGCCGAACCGCAAGGCTTCGACGACCATGCGCGTTCATTCCGCAGCGGGCAGCGCGAGCAGAATGCCGCCCTCACCGGCACGATTTGCGATGCGTTGATGGCGCGCACGCCGGGCAAGCTGACGTTCGCGATCAATCGCTCGCTGGTCGGCGGTGGTGTCGGTGGCAAGCGACGAAGAAGTTGCGGCCGCGGTCGCGTTTGCGTTCGCCGAACTGAAGCTGGTCGTCGAACCCGGCGGCGCCGTCGCCCTCGCCGCACTCATGACCGCAAAGATAGACATCAAGAGCAAGGTCGCCGTTGCCGTCCTGTCGGGCGGCAATGTCGATCCGGAACTCTTCTCGCGCTTGGTTGCGTAACAGTCCGCCGCGCCAAGCCAGCGCCGTCAGGCGCCCGCCCCTGGTATGAAGCAACGAATTTGCGTGGCTCCCGCGGCGTCCTGATACGGCCACACCACGGCCGGACCGAACTTGTTGGGTTCCGTCACGAGGGCCGCGTCTGGAACCTCGACCCACTGCCCTTTAAGCCGCACGCGGTAGCGGCCATCGCGGGTGTCCCAATCGACGTCTTCGACTTTCACGCCATCAGCAAACGAACAACACAGCCCTTTGCCGCTCGCGAGCTGGTCGAACCATTGCTTGAGCGGTGAATTGGCAAACCGACCGTCATCACGCGCCATCAGATGGTCTGGAACTAAAACACTTAAGCACAACGCGACGACCGACAGAACGCGACCTGTAAGTGTGTGCATCGTGGCCTCCAAATGATCATTCGGAGCGGACCACTAACGATAAGGTCCTGTAGACCTTGATAAAACTGAGCACCGCCGCCTGCGCGTGGTTGTTGATCCGCTACCCCTCTCCGTGAAGCAACTTCCGTGCCGACACCCGAATCGTCACGTCGTACAACGTAACGGATAAGCGACAGCAAGACGACTGTATTGTGTGTTGGAACTCGTGTTGATTCGGTCTGCTGATTCAATGCATCAGCGGGTTCCGCATCTTCGCCGCGATTGGCAAACTAGCTGAACAAGGCGATCAGCTCTTCCTCCCTCAGCGCTCTGATCGGCGCGAGAGGATCGCTCGGCTCTTGTTGCGAAATTTCCAGTGCAATCGGTGCAGCGCCGCCATTCGCGTGCGGCAACGTATCGGCCAATGGCCGAGCACTCACGTCGTTGGCGGCTTCCGCTGGAGCGGCGGCGGGAGGTTCACTGGCTTGGCGAACGCCGGCCTCCGTCGCCGTTGCAGCCGCAGTTGCCGGCACCTGCTGGTCGGCTGCAGCGCGCGCGCCAACTGGATTGTTGTTCGGCACGATCGTCGGGCGGTTCAGCGCGAGCCGCGGCGCACTTTGGATCGGCGCGATCGGCGTCACCATAATGACGGTGGTCTGGACCGGCAGCGAATAGAGCGTTCCCGAAATCGGCATGGGCTCGAACAGGTGGCCCGGATCTTCATCAATGTCGATTACAAATTCCGGCTCGTGCGTGACGGCACGCGGAGCCTCCGCTCGTTCGTCCTCGATTGCGCGCACGTCTTCGCTTGGCGTCTCGGGATCTGCGTCTCGATGAGCCGCAAGACCTTCCGCGTCTTCCGCAGTGGCGCCGCGATCGATGTCCGCCGTGCGAACTGGGACATCAGGTTCGGATTCGTTGCTCATCGCTGTGACGACAGCCGCTTCTTGTACGGCCACGCTCGGCGGCACATTGGGCACCAAATCTGGCGTCACGAGGTCCGTCGTCACCGGCGCCGCAGCGACAGAGCGCTCCGCTATTTCGGGCGTGGCATCGACAACCGCGGTGTCGGAGGCCGCGACAGTACGAGCACCTTCACCGATCATGGATACGGCCGCCGCGTCGGTCGCGCCTGCGGCTTCCGTTCCGATCGCGAGGGCCGGAACATCCAAAATCGCGGGAGGCTTCGCTTTCTGGGCGGCGATCGTCAGTTCGATCATGCCTTTGATACGGCCGGCCAGTTCATTCAGCAGTTCTGACGCTGTGCGACCCCGCTGCGCTGTAGAATCCGAGAACTCCAGGATCTCGGAAACCGAGCAAGCGGAGTATTCAAGCGCGTCGCACAGCGCCGACTCGAACTCACGTGCCCGCAATGCGAACGCAATGTCGCGAATACGTTCGATGGCACCATAGCCGTCGAACGCCGGCATCTCGCTTTTGACGAGAGCTTCGATACGATCGATGGCCGCCCCAATCTCGATGAGGTCGCGACACAGGACGGGCGCTGCCATCGAAGATGCCGGTATCATTTGCGAGGAGGCCAATTCAGGCGGCGCATGCGGTTCGGGCGCAGCCGACGACACGGCCGGCTCGGCCTGAGCGGGCACAGCCGGTTGCGGCACCGCCTCCCCGCGAATGGCGGCCTCAACGCGCGCCAGGGCGCCTACCACCAAGTTGGTATCGGCGTGACGATTGCGATTAGCATATTCATCGAGGAACCAGCGTCCGCCCTCGGACGCCATGATGGCAGCGAGAACGGTATCATAGTCCGCCCCACTCAGCAGCACCGACAACAAATCCTCGAGCGCCAAAAGCCCTTTGGACATCGCCACCCCGAACTATGTCCCCCGAACAAGTGCTTCAGAGGGACACGCGCCGCCTAACACTTACTAACCCCTACTAGGCGACTTCCATCAAAATATCCGCGAGCCGCTCCGGCATGTCTACCATAACGTCGTGCCCCGAAGGTACGCCATAGGTGCGCCACGAGGAGTTAGATTTGAGCTTCTCGTAATAGCCGTCAAAACGCGGATTGGGATAAGACGTCGCCCGAATGTACGTCTTCTTGGCGACTTTGTCCCGCGCCCCCGTGAGCGCGATCGGCTCGACCGACACGAATGTCGGCTGCGGAGTGAGCTTGGAGTTGACCCAGGCCTGGTCCTTTTCGTTCACATGGAACGCCTTGGCCGGCGGCACCGGGCGTCCGACTTCGTTCTTGGCGGCAGCGGCGAGCGACGTCGCAGCAAGTTCCGGCGGCGACAGGTCGACGACCCGCTGTCCATTCTCAGGCAAGAACGCATCCAGGAAGACGATCGACGAAATGGCCGGCAGCGAACGCTCGGCAACACCCGACACAACAAAGCCGGCGTATGAATGGCCAACCAGGACGATGTTCTCGAGATTCTCCCACTTGATGACGTTGGCAACATCGGTGATGTGGGTGTCGAGCGTAATCAGCCCGCTCATGAGATGACACCGTTCGCCGAGGCCGGTCAGCGTCGGCGCGTAAACCTTGTGACCGTGCTGCTCGAGGATGCGGGCGACGCGGCTCCAGCACCATCCGCCATGCCAAGAGCCGTGTACCAGAACAAAGGTACGCGGCGCCGGTTGCGCCTGCGCGGCAGCTGAACCCGGCATGCTCAAGCTCGCGGCCGCGGCGCCCATGCCGCTCATGACCGCAAGCGCGTTGCGACGACTGTGCTGCTGCTCCGACATCGAACCCTCCCCTGCACCATTCACAATCCTAACACTATTGCCGGTTGTCTTCAGACTTCTCGTTTGCCCGGCTCAGTCGATCCTGGCATTCGCAAGTTTTACGATCGAGCCCCACCGCTGTATCTGCTCGGCGAGGAATTTCTTGAAGTCCTCCGGCGTGCCAAGGTTGGCGATCGCGGAGAAATTGGCGAGGCTCGCTTGGGCCTCTGGCGACTTGAGCCCCGCATTCACCGCGGCGTTGAGCTGATCGATAATCGCGCGCGGCGTCCCTGCTGGCGCCACCAGCCCGGTCCAGGCGTCAATGACGAAATCCGGATAGCCGCTCTCGGCGAGTGTCGGCACATCGGACAGCGGCGGCCACCGTTCGGCACGCGCGACCCCAAGCGCTCGAACCTTGCCGGCCTTGATGAGCGGATAAAGTCCGGTGAGGCCGTCAATCGTGAACTGAGTACGGCCGCCGAGAAGATCGTTGACCGATTGCGCAGAGCCCGTATACGGCACGTACACGACATCGATATCGGCCTCGGTCTTGAACAATGTGCTCAAGAGATGCGGCGGCGTGCCGAGGCCTGCACCGTAATTCAGTTTTCCAGGATTGGCCTTGGCGTAGGCGACAAATTCGCTGAGCGTTTTTGCCGGTACGTCGATATTCTCGACCATCACGTGCGGCAGCAGCGCCACCATGGCGATCGGATCGAAGGCTTTAATCGGATCGATGCCGAGGCTCGAATAGAGCGCCGGCGCAACGGCAAGCGAGCCCGAGGAGCCGAACAATAACGTGTAGCCGTCCGGGTCGGCGGCGGCGATCGATTTGACGCCGATCGTCGAGCCGCCGCCGGCACGGTTTTCGACAACGACTTGGCCGACCCGCGTGCTCAGTTCCTGCGCCACCACCCGCGCCATGGTGTCGATCGGCCCGCCAGGCGGGAATGGCACGATCATTCTGATGGGCCGGTCGGGATATTTCTGTTGCGCGTAGCTCACGCCGGTGGCCGCAAACAACATGGCGGCCACGCTGGCGACCATGGTGGCAACGACAGTGAGAACGCCGCATCGCTTGGCCATCGCGATCCTCCCAAAGCCCGGCAGCTCTGAGTCTGCCCTGTCAGTCCCGCGATCTTATACCAACGGTAGACGCCGTCTTAGCCCCACAACGCCGCCTCGGGCGGGTAGACCAGACTGCCGTCGTAGCGCAGGCCGCCGTCACGATCCTCGGCGAGCAGCAGCGGTCCGTCGAGATCAACGACGCGTGCGCGCTGCGCGACCAGCATGGCTGGCGCCATCGACAGCGAGGTCGCGACCATGCAGCCCGCCATGATGTCGAGACCGCGCCGCTCGATCTCCTCCGCAAGCGCCAGGGCCTCGGTGAGTCCGCCGGTCTTGTCGAGCTTGATGTTGACGGCATCGTACTTGCCGGAAAGCGCTCCGAGCGACGCACGGTCGTGGACGCTCTCGTCGGCGCAGACAGGAATTGGACGCTTGATGCCTGCAAGCGGGCCGTCGCGGCCCTCGGGCAATGGCTGTTCGATGAGCGTCACGCCGGCATCGGCACAGGCGGCGAGGTTTGCGGCGAGATTAGCCGCGCTCCAGCCCTCATTGGCGTCGACGATGAGCTCGGCCTGCGGCGCTGCGCGACGAACCGCGACAATACGCTTGCCGTCATCGGCGTCTCCACCCCCAAGCTTGACCTTGAGCAAGGGCCGGGACGCCGCCCGCTCGGCCGCCTCGGCCATTGCGGCGGGGGCGCCCAGCGAGATCGTATACGCAGTGGTGAGGCGTAAAGGCGCCTTGAGACCGGCCAATTCGTAGACCCTGCGGCCGGCCAGCTTGGCGTTAACGTCCCAGTAAGCACAATCGAGTGCATTACGGGCTGCGCCTGGCGGCATCGCACGCTGCAATTCCGCACGGTCGAGGCCCCCGGCGCAGCGCCGGGCGCATGGCTTCGATTGCCGCCACAATGCCGTCCGGAGTTTCGCCGTAGCGTGCGTAGGGGACGGATTCACCGCGGCCGCGATGAATTCCATCGCTGAGTTCAGCCACCACCACCACGGCCTCGGTCTTGGTGCCGCGGCTGATTGAGAAGGCGGTGGCCAGCGGCCAGCGCTCGATCTGGACGGAGAGCTCCATGCGTGGGGCAAGTATGACCGGAGCCTGCCGTGGCGCTCAAGGATCGCGCAGACCCTTGCCGCACGGGGAGGCAAACCGTGATGTCCTCACTCACCGCGACAGTTGACGGGGAGCACGTCGGCGCTGGTCGCCATCGGCAACTGGACCGCCGAGCGCGCCGCCCAGCTCGAACAAGCCATCGACCAAGCCGCCGCGCGCCATCGGACCGCGCGCCGTGTTGACATCGACGTTGCCAAAATCGAGCGGTTGGACACGTTCGGCGCTTGGCTCATCGAACGCCTCAAGCGGACATTTGCGGCTCAAGGCGCGACCGCCGAACTCGTCGGACTGACCGACAGCAGCCGCGGTCTCATGGACGAAGTCCGGCAGGCCAATCGAAGCAACGCCGCGAAAGCGGCCGCGCCGAACAGCATCCTGCTGGCCCTCGATCAAATCGGCCGCGCCGTCGCCGAAAGCGGCCAGTCGCTTGTTCTGTTGGCGCACCTTCTCGGCGCGCTGACCATGGTGGTGTTGGGAACAGTCGTGCATCCGTCGCGCCTGCGCCTGACCTCGACGGTGCACTTTCTCGAGCACGTCGGCTGGCGCGCCGTGCCCATCATTCTTTTGAGCACATTCCTGATCGGCTGCATCCTGGCGCAGCAGGGCATTTTCCACTTCCGCACGTTCGGCGCCGAGGTCTACGTCGTCGACATGGTCGGCATCCTCGTGCTGCGCGAAGTTGGCGTGTTGATCGTCTGCGTTATGGTGGCGGGACGTTCGGGCAGCGCCTACACGGCCGAACTCGGCTCGATGAAAATGCGCGAAGAGGTCGACGCGCTGCGGACCATGGGCTTCGACCCGGTCGAAGTCCTGGTGCTGCCGCGCGTCGTCGCGCTTCTTCTCGCCGTGCCAATGCTGACGTTTCTCGGCTCCATGGCGGCACTTTACGGCGCCGGCCTTGTTTGCTGGCTCTACGGCAACATGCCGCCCGACATCTTCCTGGCGCGGCTGCGCCAAGCGATCTGGCTGCCGACTTTCGCGGTCGGCATGATCAAGGCGCCGTTTATGGCGCTCGTCATCGGGCTCGTTGCCTGCGTCGAAGGTTTCGAAGTCGACGGCAGCGCAGCTTCGCTGGGCCAGCGGACCACGTCGTCCGTGGTCAAGTCGATCTTTCTCGTGATCGTACTCGACGGCTTCTTCGCCATGTTTTTTGCCGCGATCGGGATGTGACAATGGCGACCAACGAGGCCGTGATCAGCGTGCGCGATCTTGTCGTCGGCTTCGGCGGCGTCAACGTCCTCGATCACCTGACGCTCGACGTCTTCCGCGGCGAGATTTTGGGTTTTGTCGGCGGCTCGGGCGCGGGTAAGTCGGTGCTGATGCGCACCATCATCGGGCTGTTGCCGAAGCACAGCGGGACGATCGAAGTATTCGGGAGCGATCTTGCGGCTCTGAACGAGCGCGAGTTGCGCGCAATCGAGCGGCGCTGGGGCGTGCTGTTTCAGCAGGGCGCGTTGTTCTCCTCGCTGACCGTGCTGCAGAACGTGCAATTTCCGATCCGCGAATATCTCGATCTGTCGGAACGCCTGATCGACGAGATCGCGGTCGCCAAGCTGGAAATGGTCGGCCTGACCGCCGACGCGCGCAGCAAATATCCGTCCGAGCTGTCCGGCGGCATGGTCAAACGGGTCGCTCTCGCCCGTGCGCTCGCGCTCGATCCCGAAATCGTCTTTCTCGACGAACCGACCTCGGGTCTCGATCCAATCGGCGCCGCCGATTTCGACGAACTGATTCGTACCTTGCAGCAGACGCTGGGGCTCAGCGTCTTCATGGTCACCCACGATCTCGACAGCCTGCACGCCATCTGCAGCCGCATCGCGGTGCTGTCCGAAGGACGCGTGATCACGGCGGGGCCGATCGAGGCCATGCTTGCGTCAGAGCAACCGTGGCTTAAGTCATATTTTCGCGGCAAACGGGGCCGTCTCGTTCAACACTGAGACAGCGGCAGAGGCCATCATGGAAACCAAAGCCAACTACATCGTGACCGGCGCATTCACGCTCGCCGTCATCGTCGGAGCGTTCGGCTTCATCTATTGGTTCCAAAACACTGGCAGCAGCGGCCCGCGCAGCGCCTATCGGGTGGTCTTCGACGGTTCGGTGTCGGGGCTGCGCACCGGCGCTTCGGTGACGTTTAACGGCATCCGAGTGGGTGAAGTCTCCGAACTCGCGCTCGACGCCAACAACCCGCGCAAGGTCGACGCGCTCATCATGCTCGATCGTGCCGTGCCGGTCCGCGCCGACACCAAGGTCGGTCTCTCATTTCAAGGCCTCACCGGGCTCGCCGAAATCTCGCTGAGCGGCGGCGCCGCCGACGCAGCGCTTCTTCCGTCGGATGCGGGGCAGCCGCCGGTCCTCATCGCCGACGCCGCCGCGAGCGCGGACGTCACGCAGCAAGCCCGCGATACGCTTTCGCGCATCGACGGCCTCGTTGCCGCGAATGAGGTGGCATTGCGCACGTCACTTCTCAACATACAGACCGTGACGACGACGCTGGCCGAAAACTCCCGGCGCCTCGACAAGGTGATGGAGGGCCTGCAGAACCTCACCGGCGGCGCTGACGGCAACAACGGTCAGATTGGCCAGGCCGCGGATTTGATCCGGCGCCTAGCCGAGGATCTCGACAAGCACACGGAAGAAATCTCAGCCGGCCTCGCGCAATTCTCCAATTCCGGCCTGAAGCAATTCGAGGCCTTCGCCGTCGATGGCCGCAAGACGCTCTCCGAGCTGAACAAGGCGATCAAGAACATCGACCAGCACCCAACACGGCTGATCTTCGGGCATTAAGCGGGATCGAGCTCGGGATCGTCGCGCTCGTTCCGCGAGCGGACGTCGCCTACGCAGCGATTTCAGCTTCAGCCGCGATCTCGTCGATATCATCGTCGGGCAGCGGCGGATGTGGTGCAACCACGCCCTCGGTCCAGGTGATGATCTCAAATCGCCCGTCAGGATGTTCGGCAAGGGCCGTGCAGCTTTCGACCCAGTCGCCGCAATTCATGTAGCGGATGCCGAAAGTGTCGTGGATGACGGCGTGATGGATGTGGCCGCAGATCACACCGTCGACGTGATGACGATGCGCCTCTTCAGCCAAGGTCTGTTCATAGGCGCCGATGTAGTTGACGGCGTTCTTGACCTTATGCTTCGCCCACTGTGACAGCGACCAGTAAGTAAAACCGAGGCGGCGGCGAACCGCGTTGAAATAACGGTTAATGAAGATCGCAAAGTCGTACGCCGTGTCGCCAAGAAGCGCGAGCCAGCGCGCGTGCTTGACCACCATGTCGAACACGTCGCCGTGGACGACCAGATAACGGCGACCGTCGGCCGCCTCGTGGATCGCCGTTTCGACCACTTCGATGCCGCCGAAATGGGTGCCGTAATAGTCGCGCAGGAATTCGTCGTGATTACCCGGCACATAAACGATGCGCGCGCCCTTGCGGGCCTTGCGCAGGAGCTTCTGCACCACGTCGTTGTGATGTTGCGGCCAGTACCAGCCGGACCTTAGTTGCCAGCCGTCGACGATATCGCCGACCAGATAGATGGTGTCGGCATCGTGATAGCGCAGGAAATCGAGAAGCCGGCCGGCTTGGCAGCCGCGTGCGCCGAGATGAACGTCGGATATGAAGAGCGTACGGAACCCGATCGCGCCGTGCTCAAGAGCCACGAATTGCCATCTTTCATTTGTTTCGAACGCGCGCACCAATAAATGCGTCGCATTGCAGGACGATGACAGGGCTTGTTGATGCGCCGCCTGATGCAACCACATCAAGTCATCGCTCTGTCACTCGATGCACCTAAAAGTTCCGGCAATGATCGCGCCGATTCTCGCCACTGCGACTTTCAGTGTCGCCGCCACCGCAATCCATCTGGCCAGCATCACCATCGTGATGCGGCGCTTTCGGCGGCGGCCGCGGCAGGATCAGTTTTACCCGCAAAATCCCCCTGTCAGCCTCGTGCGCCCGCTGTGCGGCGTCGACAACTACGCCGACGATACGCTGCGTTCGACGTTCGGCCTCGACAACTCGGATTACGAAATCCTGTTCTGCGTCGCGGCCGCCAACGACCCGATCGTACCGATGGTCGAATCGCTGATGACCGAACACGCTGGGGTAAGCGCCAGGCTGCTGATCGGCGATGAGCGTGTCAGCACCAACCCCAAACTTAATAATGTATTAAAGGGCTGGCGCGCCGCCACGCATGAATGGATCATCATCGCCGACAGCAACGTGTTGATGCCGCCCGACTATATTCAGCGCCTGTTTGCAAGCTGGACGGCGGATACCGGTCTGGTCGCCTCGCCTCCGGTCGGTTGCCGGCCGGAAGGTTTTTGGGCCGAACTTGAATGCGCCTTTCTGAATACGTATCAGGCGCGGTGGCAATATCTCATCGACAGTTTCGGCCATGGCTTCGCCCAGGGCAAAACGATGCTGTGGCGACGCGCCGATCTCGAGGCGGCCGGCGGCATTGCGGCCTTGGCGAAGGAAGTGGCCGAAGACGCGGCGGCAACCAAGATCGTGCGCGGAGCAGGCCTGAAAGTGCGCTTGGTCGATCGTCCGTTCGAGCAACCGCTCGGTTATCGTACGGCAGCTGAGGTCTGGAATCGTCAAGTGCGCTGGGCGCGCCTGCGCCGCGCAAGTTTCTTCGCATACTTCCTGCCTGAGCTTTTCTCCGGCGGCGTGCTGCCGATGATCGCATTTGCATTCGTCGCCGAAGCGGCCGGCCTGCCCGTGGCGCTCAGCACGCTGCTGTTCGGCGCGCTCTGGTACGGCGCGGAGATGCTGCTCGCGGCAGCGGCCGATTGGTACATCGGCGCACTTCACCCGGTCGTTGCACTGACCCGGGATCTTCTGTTGCCGGTGCTGTTCTTCAGCGCGCTGCGCGGCAACGACTTCGTCTGGCGCGGCAACGAAATGCAGGTTGAGCGCATGCAGCCCCGTCTCGCCATGGCGCGCGTACGGCCGCGCGTTCACGAACTCGCGGCGAGCGGCCGGCGGCGGCTGCGTGCGTTGCGCGCCCGCGCCTCGTGACCGCTCCCTAACTGACAGAACAACCTCCCGCCACCGTCTGTCATGACGCAGGCGTCGCCGCGCTATAATGTCCCGCTTCGCAATCGGCGACGCTTGCGGAAAGCGCCGGAGGGACATTCATGACAGAAGACGCGCCGCACCTGCCCTTGTCGGGCATTACCGTTGTGTCGCTGGAGCAGGCGATCTCGGCGCCGCTAGCGAGCCGCCACCTGGCCGATTGGGGCGCGCGCGTTATCAAGATCGAGCGGCCAGGCAAGGGCGACTTCTGCCGCGACTACGACTACGTCATGAACGGTATGTCGAGCCAGTTTGCCTGGACCAACCGCTCGAAGGAAAGCCTCGCGCTCGATGTGAAGAGCGACGAAGGCAAACGGGTTCTCGACGCGCTCTTGCCGCACGCCGACGCCTTTCTGCAGAATCTCGCACCGGGCGCTGCAAAACGTCTCGGACTTGACGCGGCAACGTTGGTCGGCCGCTTTCCCCGCCTGATTGCTTGCGATATTTCCGGCTACGGCAGGGACGGTCCGTACAGCCAGAAAAAGGCCTATGACCTCCTCGTGCAGTGCGAGGGCGGCTTTCTCTCCATCAACGGCACTCAGGAGCAACCGGCCAAATGCGGCGTCGCCATCGTCGATATCGCAACCGGCATGTACATTTTGAACGGCGTGCTCATGGCTTTGTTCAATCGTGAGCGAACCGGCAAAGGCATGGCGTTCGAAGTGTCCTTGTTCGATTCGATCACCGAATGGATGAGCTACCCGGCATACTACGCGGCCGGCGCCGGCGAGCCGCCGAAACGAACCGGTGCGCGCCACGCCACCATCGCGCCGTATGGGCCGTTCAGGACCGGCGACGGCAAGGTCGTGTTCTTTGGCATTCAGAACGAGCGCGAATGGGCCGCGCTTTGCGCGAAAGTGCTGGATGATGCGTCGGTCGCGACCGACGAGCGATTTTGCAGCAACCCGGTGCGCATGCAGAACCGCGATGCGCTCGAGACGCTGATCGAGCAACGCTTCAAGACGCTGACCAGCGACCAGGTGCGGCGACGGCTCGATCAGGCGTCAATCGCCAACGCGCACATGAATTCGGTCGAGGAATTTCTCGCGCATCCGCAGCTCCATAGCCGGCATCGCGTGCGGAAAGTCGGTTCGCCGAACGGCCCGCTGATGAGTTTCTTGCCAGCGATCACCATTCCGGGCGTGTCACCCGTCATGGGCGACATTCCGGCCGTCGGACGGAACAACGACGCGATCCTCGCGGAACTCGGCCTGCTCGAAAAAGCGCCGACATAACTGCGGGACAAATACGATTTCAACTGGACGTGGCGCTTTCCAGCACGGCGCGATCGGCGATCCCATCAAGCGCGGCGCCGTCGGCGGGAAAATCCGCCGCGATCCATGCTTCCTCGGCGGCGCGCATCGCGGCGCCGAGCGCCGGCCCCGCGGCAACACCGCGGCGCATGAAATCCGCCGCCTTGAGCGGAAAGCCCGGCGCGCTCCAGCGCTCCGGCAGACGTGCAAGAGCGTTCCAGGCGTTGATCGGCGGCGCCGTCGCGCGAGCGCGCCCAGGCGACCAGCACACGATCGGCGAACGATTGCGGGCCGAGATGGTAAAGCAGTGCCCGCGCCGCTTGCTCACCGATCGCCGGCGAAATCCGCCACCATAGCTCAAGCGCCAGGAGCGCTCGGGCTCGGCGTTGGACAGGCGCAGCCGCTGCGACAGCCGTTCGGCGTCTTCACGTCACCCCACGCCAAGAGCGCCGAGCCGCCGCATCGCGTCGGGTGTCGACGCCGATCGCCGCTTCGACCTTCACCATGTTCTCGAAGCTCGCCAGCAGCGGCACGCCGCCCAGCACGGTGCCGAGGAGGCCCGCCTCCGCCATGACCGCGAGCGTCGGCGCCGCATGCGGCGCGAGCAAGAGCTTCAAAAACTCCATGCGCACCCGCTCGCGCGACAGCGTGTCGAGGCCGGCGCGCGCCGCCGATGCAGGCGTGCAAGCCCGCGGCGTCGGGCGCGCCATCGACCGTAAGGGCGTGAAAGCGAAAGAAGCGCAGGATGCGCAGATAGTCTTCGGCGATGCGCTGTTGCCGGATCGCCGATGAAGCGCACACGGCGCGCGGCGATGTCGGCGAGCCCGCCGACATAATCGTAGACTGTGCCGTCGGCCGAAACCGACAGCGCATTGATGGTGAAGTCGCGCCGCTCGGCGTCCGCCTTCCAATCGCGGCCGAACACGACGCGCGCTTTGCGGCCAAACGTTTCGACGTCCTCGCGCAGCGTCGTCACTTCGAACGGATGGCCGTCGATCGACGACCGTGACGGTGCCGTGCTCGATGCCGGTCGGCACCGCCTTGAGGCCGGCCGCCTCGACGCGGCGCATCACCTCGTCGGGCACCGCGGTCGTCGCGACATCGATCTCGCCGACCGGCAGACCCAACAGCGCGATTGCGCACGGCGCCGCCGACGACGCGCGCTTCCTCGCCGTCGCGGTCGAGCAGCGCGAGCAGGCGGCAGACTTCGCCGTCCTTGAGCCAGACGGCGTCGCGCGAGCGTGCGGCACCTCGGTCACCGTCGTCTGTCCCCGGCACGAACTTGCCGTTCTCGACATGCGCCGGCACGTAGGTCGAGCCGGGCGGCGCGCCGGAGAACTGCGCCAGGAACGACGAAGCTTCCGACCACCAGCAGGAGCGAAACGATCACCAATCCGGCGATCCGCCGCAGCGTCCACGCCTTCGGCTGCAGCATGCCGGCGCGCGTCAGCCACAAGAAACGCCGCATAGATCACAAACGGAGCGAGGAACAGTCCGATCTCGGTGAAGATCGGCCTGATCATGCGCCGTAAATCCGCTCGTAGAGATTCCGCAGGATACCCGCGGTGATGCCCCAGATGTAGCGGTTTTCGATACGGCATCGCGTAATATTCGCGCGCGATGCCCTTCCAGTCGCGGGTCTTGCGCTGGTGATTGTCGGGCTTCATCAGAAAATCGAGCGGGACTTCGAACGTCTCGGTGACCTCCCACGGATTGAGCACGAGCTGAAAATCCGGCTTGACGCGCGCCACCATCGGCAGAATGCGAAAACCTGAAAACGTCAGATAGAGGTCGAGATAGCCGATCGGTTCGATCACAGAGCGCGGCAGCCCGACCTCTTCCTTGGCTTCGCGCAGCGCCGCGGCGACCGGGCTCTCGTCGTCCGGGTCGATCTTGCCGCCGGGAAACGCGACCTGCCCGGCATGGCTCGCAAGCTCCGCGGTGCGCAACGTCAGCAGCACCGTGGGCTCGCTGCGGTCGATGACCGGAACGAGCACCGCGGCGGGCTTGGTCGCTTTGACGCCCGCCTGCTCCCACAGCGCCGGATCGAGATCGAGATCGCCGCGCGCGCGCCGTCGCCGGCGGGATCGGTCAGCGCCGGCGGCACGTCGAGCGTGAGCCGCGCGCGCGCGCGATCAAAGAAATCTGTCGGTCGCCGGCTGCCGCAAGACCGCGCCGCGATCGCTCACGCAAAATCCCTCACCTGATCCGCCGGCGCCATGGGAAAGAATGTCGCCCATCGACGTCGACGCCGAACATCGCCTGGCCCTCGACCTCGCGCTCTTCGCCGAGTTCGACAAGATCGAAAAACAGCGAGCGTGTCACCTTGGCCCATAGGTCGCGGCGGACATGAAGATAAGGCTTGAGGCCGCCGGTACCGGCTTCCGGCTCGAAGCGCAGCGCATGCTGCGGCCCGCATGCGACCCAGTCGTCGACATTGGTGCGAAAGTTGAGCACCCGGCCGTCCGGCGTTTGCTCGACATTCGAGTTCGACGGCAAGGAACGGCGCGTCGTCGACCGTGATGCCGCATTTCTCCACCGGCGTGACCAGATAATAGCGGTCGCCCTCGCGCTTGAGCACCGAGGCGAACAGCTTGACCAGCGCCGGCCGGCCGATCGGGGTTTTGAGGTAGAACCAGGTGCCGTCCGCGGCGATGCGCATGTCGAGGTCGCCGCAAAACGGCGGATTCCACCGTTCGACCGGCGGCGGGCCTTTGGCGGCCGTCCGTGCTAGCGCGCCTGTGATCGCCTCGAGGCCCGATTGCCCTTCCTTCGCCATGGTTTGCCTCGAACGTGACCTGTGAAATATGAGTCCGGGAGCGCATTTACTCGTCTGGGCGTGCCGCCTACGCGGTCGCCAGTCTGTATCGGGGCAGCCCGGAACCCAAGTTCCGTTCCCTGTGGATGACCAAAAGGCACCTGATCCGCATGGTGCCGCTGGCGCATATATTGCATGTTCTGTGCCCAATAGCCGTGCAGTCACGCGTGCCGTAGATTCGCGCATATGGCGCGAATTTACGGCATCAAGAATATGACTTCAGAACAAGGAGTTAGCCATGCCGGCTGCTAGCGGCGATGGACTGGAAAAACTTGAAGACATGATCGTCCGAGCGGCCGAATCGACGGCGGCCCACGTCCGCTCGGCGAAGGCCGCAATCGGCATGGTGATCTTCGGCCAGGACAAGGTCGTCGAACAGGCGCTTGTCACGATCTTGTCGGGCGGACACGGGCTTCTTGTTGGCGTGCCCGGCCTCGCCAAGACCAAACTCGTCGACACCATGGGTACGGTGCTTGGGCTCGACGCGCGGCGCATCCAATTCACCCCCGACTTGATGCCGTCCGACATTCTCGGCACCGAGGTTCTGGAGGAAAGCCAGACCGGCAAGCGCAGTTTTCGCTTCCTTCCGGGTCCAGTATTTGCCCAGCTGCTGATGGCCGACGAGATCAACCGTGCCAGCCCGCGGACCCAATCGGCGCTGCTGCAGGCGATGCAGGAGCAGCATGTGACGGTGGCCGGCACGCGCCACGATCTGCCGAAGCCGTTCCACGTCCTTTCCACACAGAATCCGTTGGAGCAGGAAGGCACCTATCCGCTGCCGGAAGCTCAGCTCGATCGCTTTCTGATGCAAATCGACGTGCTCTATCCGGACCGCGACGCCGAACGCAAAATCCTCTTCGAGACGACCGGCTCCGAGGAATCGCGGCCGAGGGCGGCGATGACCGCGGACGACCTGATAGCAGCGCAGCGCCTTGTACGCCGTCTGCCGGTCGGCGAATCCGTCGTCGAAGCAATTCTGGCGCTGGTGCGCTCAGCGCGGCCCGGACCGGAAGGCGGCGATGGTGCCAGGCTGATCGCCTGGGGGCCAAGCCCGCGCGCGAGCCAGGCGTTGATGCTCGCGGTGCGCGCCCGCGCGCTCCTCGACGGCCGTCTCGCGCCCTCAATCGACGACGTGCTCGACCTCGCCGAGCCCGTTCTCAAGCACCGCATGGCGCTGACCTTTGCGGCGCGCGCCGAAGGCGAAACCATCGAGGCTGTGATCGCGCGCCTGAAGGCTCGGATCGGATAGGCGGATGGCGGTCGAGCCCAGGCGCACGTTTCCGGACGGACCGGCGGTCGGACGCGCGGTCGGCGACGGCCGCACGCTTGCGTCGAGCATGCCGCGGCTGATCCTGGAAGCGCGGCGTGTTGCGGCCACCATCATTCACGGTCTGCATGGGCGCCGCCGCGCGGGGCCGGGCGAGAACTTCTGGCAGTATCGGCGTTTTGTCTCCGGCGAACCGGCGTCTCGTGTCGACTGGCGGCGTTCGGCGCGAGACGATCATCTCTATGTGCGCGAGCAAGAATGGGAAGCCGCACACACGGTGTGGATTTGGCCGGACCGCTCGCCCTCGATGAATTTTGCATCGCCGCTAGTGCGGGACACCAAGCTCTACCGGACGCTCGTCATCGCGCTCTCCCTCGCCGAAATTTTGGTTGAAGGCGGCGAGCGCGTTGGCATCCCCGGCCTGATGCGCCCGACCGGCAGCCGCAACGTCATCGAACGCATGGCACAGGCCATCGTGCACGATCGCGGCGAGCGGCCGAGCCTGCCGCCGAACTTTTCGCCCTCTCCGCTCGCCGAGGTCGTGCTGCTGTCCGATCTTTGGAGCGAGATCGGCGAGGTGCGCCGCACCATCACCCAGCTATCGAGCGGCGGCTCACGCGGTCATGTCGTGCAGATTGTCGATCCGGCCGAGGAGACCTTTCCCTATTGGGGCCGCGTCGAGTTCGTCGAGCCTGAAGGCGGCGGCCACATCACCGCGGGGCGTGCGGAAACCTGGCGCGCCGACTACACCGCGCTCGTTCAACGCCACCGCACTGAAATCCGCAGCGAAACCGATCGGCTTGGCTGGAGTTTCACGATCCATCGCACCGACCGTCCGGCGAGCGAACTCCTTCTCGCGTTGCACGCCCGCATCGGCTCAAGCGTTGCCGACAACTTCATACGATTGCCGCCGGCGGCGCAGCCAAGAGTGCCGGCATGATCGGCGGATTGCCGCTCGCCTTTGCTGAGCCGCTTGTCCTCATAGGACTGCTGACGCTGCCCGTGCTCTGGTGGCTGCTGCGGCTCATTCCGCCGCGTCCGCGCCGCGTCGATTTCCCGCCGATGCGGCTTCTGCTCGAGATCGCGCCGAAGGAAGAAACGCCCGCACGCACGCCGTGGTGGCTCACGCT
Organism: uncultured Alphaproteobacteria bacterium; assembly: GCA_963732015.1. Lineage (GTDB taxonomy): Bacteria > Pseudomonadota > Alphaproteobacteria > Rhizobiales > Xanthobacteraceae > BOG-931. The sequence goes on from CAVSXY010000001.1 coordinate 484,809, forward strand.
GATGCGATTAACGCTGGCTGCGCTCGTCATCATCGCCGCCGCCGGACCGCTGTGGCATCCGCTGCTTGCGACGACCCGGTCCAATGCGCCGATCGCGATTTTGATCGACGACGGCTGGGCGGCCGCAGGCACGTGGGACTCGCGCGTCCGCATGGCGGACGACATCATCGCGCGGGCCGAGCAAGACCGCCGTGCCATCGCACTCGTACCGCTCTCGGAGGGCGCCCGCGACATTTCGCTGGAGCCCTCCGGGTCAGCGCGCGTGCGCTTGCATCAGATGAAGCCGAAGCCGCACACGATCGATCGCGGCGAGGCATTGCCTGCCATCTCGCGCTTTCTCGGCGATGGTCATGAGGCCGACGTGGTCTGGCTGTCCGACGGCATCGACGCCGGCCGCGGCTCCGACTTCGTTACGGGACTCGCGAAAGTCCTCGACAAGCATCCGCTGACGATTGTGTCGGGCGGCGTCGCGGGGGCCCGCGCGCTCACCGCGGCCGACAACGCGGCGGGCGGGCTGAGCGTAAAAGTCCTACGCGCCTCCTTGGATGCTCCGGCGGACGGCGCCGTGCGCGCGCTTGACCTCAAAGGACTGCCGCTCGGCGAAGCGCCGTTTACGTTCAAGTCGGATGACCGCGAGACCGAGGCACGGTTCGATTTGCCGGTCGAAATCCGCAACGATATCGCCCGCATCGAGATTTCGGGCGAGCGCTCAGCCGGCGCCGTGCAGCTGCTCGACAAGCGCTGGCGCCGCCGCACCGTCGGCGTGGTGTCCGGCGCAACCGCCGATACGGCGCAGCCGCTCCTCTCGTCGAGTTATTATCTAGTGCGGGCGCTTGGCCCATTCGCGGACGTGCGCATTGCCCAGGGCAAATCGCCGACCGAGGCGGTCGGACATTTCCTCGATCAGAATCTACCGATGCTGATTCTCGCCGACGTTGGAACCGTGGCCGGCGACGCGCATGACCGTCTCGCCCGCTGGGTCGAAGATGGCGGCGTATTGGTGCGGTTTGCCGGACCGCGGCTTGCGGCGTCCGACGATGATCTTGTCCCGGTTAAGTTGCGCCGCGGCGGCCGTATCCTCGGCGGCAGCCTGAGCTGGGACAAGCCGCAGCCACTTGCGGCGTTTTCGCGCGAGGGCCCGTTTAACGGTATGCCGGTGCCGACCGACGTGACCGTCTCACGTCAAGTTCTGGCGGAACCGGATTCGACGCTGACAGAAAGCACGTGGGCAACGCTCGCCGACGGCACGCCGCTCGTCACCGGCGCGAGGCGCGGCAAGGGTCTGATCGTCCTCTTTCATGTCACCGGCGACACGCGCTGGTCAGACTTGCCGTTGTCTGGCAGCTTCGTCGATATGCTGAAACGAATTGTAGCGCTGGCCGGCACCGTGAACGTCACCGAGAGCGACGATCAAAAGTCCAAGGCCGCGCACGACCTAGTGCCTCCGAGCCGCGTGCTCGATGGCTTTGGCAGCTTCATCGCGCCGCCGCCGACCGCGCGGCCGGTGCAGACAGACTATTCCGGCAGTGCCACCGCCGAGCATCCGCCGGGATTCTACGGACCGCCCGAAGCTCTGTTTGCCGTGAATACGCTTGCGGCGGCCGATCGCTTGCAGCCTCTCGACCTTGCTCCGCTTGTTGGCGCGAGCCACGAGGTTTACCGGACCAGCGAACCGCTAGACTTGCGCGGTCCGATCCTCCTCACCGCGCTTGGGCTGTTTGTGCTCGACACGCTGGTGGTGCTTTTCCTTGGCGGCGGTATCCAGCGGCTCATTCCGCGCAGATCGCGCGCGGCAGCCGCCGTCGTGATCTTCGCCTCGCTGCTTGTGCTCACTTTGGGGCAAGCCCGCGCCGAGGACATCAAGATCGGCAACGTGCCGCAATCGGCGCTGGAAACGAAGCTCGCCTATGTGGTCACCGGCAATGCCGACGTCAACTCGATCAGCAAAGCGGGCCTCGACGGTCTCACGTTGTTTCTCGCGCAACGAACGGCGCTCGAGGCCGGCGAGCCGATCGGGCTCGACCTTTCCCACGACGAGCTCGCGTTCTATCCGCTGATCTATTGGCCAATCGTGCCCGGCGCACCGCGTCCGTCCGAGGAGGCGCTCAAACGCATGGATCGGTACATGAAGGACGGTGGCACCGTCCTGTTCGATACGCGAGACGCCGTGACGGCGCCTGCAGGCCCCGGCGGCGAGACGCGAAGCCCCGGAATGCTCGAATTGCGAAAAATCCTGTCCTCGCTCGATATCCCGGAACTCGAGCCGGTGTCGCGCGACCATGTGCTGACCAAGACGTTTTATCTGCTGCGTGACTTTCCCGGCCGCTTCAATTCCGGCCAGCTTTGGGTCGAAGCGTTGCCGTCGGAGAACGAGGATGAGGAGACGTCGGGAAGGCCAGCGCGCGGCGGCGACGGCGTCTCATCGATCATCATCACGTCCAACGACCTTGCCGGCGCCTGGGCGACGCGCTCGGACGGTCAACCGATGCTTCCAATGGTCGAGGGCGAACCGCGGCAGCGCGAACTCGCCTTCCGCGCCGGGGTGAACATCGTCATGTACACGCTGACCGGCAACTACAAGGCGGATCAGGTGCACGTGCCGGCGCTGCTCGAACGGCTGGGGCAATAGGAGACAGAACGTGAATTTCGGAATCGCGTTCGCCCCGCTCGTGGACGCTTACATCTTGTGGGCCGGTGTGGCCGCGGTCGCGGTGTTGACACTGTTGCTCCTGATTACGCACAGCCGCGGCGCCGTGATCCGCGCGTTGGCGCTGGCTCTGGTGGTGCTCGCGCTCGCCAATCCCTCGCTCACGCGGGAAGACCGCGACCCGCTGAGCTCTGTCGCCGTCGTCGTCGTCGACAAGAGTCCAAGCCAGAGTTTCGGCGACCGCACCAAGCAGACCGAAATCGCCCGCGCGGCGGTGGTCGACCGCCTGAATCACATTCCCGGCCTCGACGTTCGCATCGTCGAAGCCGGACAGGCCGACGGCGAGACCGACGGAACGCGGCTGTTCTCGGCGCTCGGCTCGACGCTTGCCGATGTGCCCGCCGATCGCGTCGCCGGCATCATCATGATTACGGACGGCCGCGTTCACGACGTGCCAGCGGATGCGAGCACTCTTGGATTTGCCGCGCCCGTCCATGCGCTGATCACCGGCAACAAGAATGAGCGCGACCGCCGCGTCGCGCTCATCGCCGCTCCCCGCTTCGGCATCGTCGGCCAGTCGCAGACGATCACCTATCGGGTCGAGGACCAGGGCGCCGGCGAACGGACGGCCCAAGTTACGGTGCGGCGCGACGGCGATGTTCTGGACACGCGGACCGTGACGGTCGGCGCCGATCAGAATGTCGATATACCAATTCCGCACGGCGGACCGAACATCGTCGAGATTGAAGCGTCACCGCTGCCGGACGAACTCACGCTCGTCAACAATCGCGCCGTAGTGACGATCGACGGCGTGCGCGACAAGCTGCGCGTGCTGCTGGTGTCCGGCGAGCCGCATTCCGGCGAGCGGACGTGGCGCAACCTGCTCAAGTCCGACGCCTCCGTCGATCTGGTGCATTTCACAATTCTGCGGCCGCCGGAAAAGCAGGACGGCACGCCGATCAACGAGTTGTCGCTGATCGCTTTCCCAACTCGCGAATTATTCCAGCAGAAGATCGGTGAATTTCAGCTCATCATTTTCGACCGCTATGCGCGGCAGGGCGTGCTGCCGATCATCTATTTCGACAACATCACGCGTTATGTCCGCGAAGGCGGCGCCGTGCTGGTCGCCGCCGGACCCGATTACGCGAGCCCGACAAGCATCTGGCGCACACCGCTCGATGCCATCCTGCCAGCGGAGCCGAGCGGCAATGTCACTGACGAGGCGTTCCGTCCGAGCCTGACTGAACTTGGCCAGCGCCATCCGGTGACGCGCGGTCTCGAAGGGGCCGACGCCTCGCCGCCGAACTGGAGCGAATGGTTCCGCATCGTCGACACCCGCAACGCCAACGGCACGACTGTGATGCAGGGCCCCGACAACAAGCCGCTGCTCGTGCTGTCGCGTGAAGGCGAAGGCCGCGTCGCGCTGCTGCTGTCCGACCACATCTGGCTGTGGGCGCGCGGCTTCGAGGGCGGCGGCCCGCATCTCGATCTGCTGCGCCGGCTGTCGCACTGGCTGATGAAGGAGCCCGACCTCGAGGAAGAGGCGTTGCGCTTGATCGTGAACGGGCACGATCTTCTGGTGCGACGTCAGACCATGGCCGATAGCGTCGCCGATGTCGACTCTGACGTCTCCGTCCGGCACGACCCGCACGCTCAAGCTTGATTCAACCAAGCCCGGCGTCTGGGAGAGCACCGTCACGGCGAACGAGCTTGGACTGTGGCGCGCCACCGACGGCAAGCTCAACGCGCTGGTCAATATCGGTCCCGCCAATCCGCGCGAGTTTGCCGAGGTGACGTCGACCACCGAGGTGCTGGCGCCGATCGCGTCGGCAACCGGCGGCGACTCGCGACGTCTCGACGACGGCGGCGGCCTCACCATGCCGCGCATCATCGCGGTGCGGTCCGGCGACACCTACAAAGGCGACGACTGGATCGGCCTGAAAATGCGCGACGCCAGCGTGGTGCGCGGGATCGGCGTGCTTCCAGTGTTCGCCGGCCTTCTCGGCCTCTTGCTGCTGATCGGCAGTCTCGCCGGCACCTGGGCCCGCGAAGGGCGGTAAGCTCAGACCGCCTCCCATTCTGGCCGGATTGCACCCTTGACGCCTTCAAAGGCGCCCTCGTGCAATTCAGCAACCAGGAGCCGCCCCGGATCGACCGGTCCGGGCATTGTGGCGCGTCCGTGTGGAACGCGCTTGAAGCCGCAGCGTCCATAGTAAGGCTCGTCGCCGACCAGGATCACCAGACGGTGTCCCTTGGCGCGCGCCTCCTGGAGCGCGCGCTCGATCAGCGCCTGGCCGATGCCGTGGTCGCGAAACGGCGGCTCAACGGTTAATGGACCAAGCAGCAGCGCCTTGGCGTCGCCGACACGGACCGGCGACAGGCGCACCGAGCCGACCAGGAGCGTGCCGATCCGCGCCGTGAACGAGACGTCGAGGCTGTGCGTGATGCGCTCGCGCAGACGATAAGCAGTCTTGGCGTGACGGCCGGGCCCGAAGGTGCGCTCGTGCAGCCGCTCGATCGCAACGGCGTCGTCCGGCGTTTCGGGCAGGATGGTCAGCGAAATATCGGTCATGGCGTCGCCGCCTAGCACCTGGACCAGCCGAGGTCCAGCCGAAGCCGCTGCGGCGAGCCCTGACGTTCGAGTTCGAAAGCACTACATTAGCGGCTTAGGATGAGTGGAGAGACCGATGGGACAACTCGTTGACGGCGTGTGGCACGAGGACGTTTTACGTACCACGAACGGCCGTTTCATCCGCCCATCGTCGAGCTTCCGCAATTTCGTCACGCCGGACGGCAGCGCCGGCCCCACGGGCCAAGGCGGTTTCCCCACCGAGGCCGGCCGTTATCATCTCTACGTTTCGCTCGCCTGCCCGTGGGCGCACCGCACGCTGATTTTCCGCGAGCTGAAAAAGCTCGACAACGTCATCTCCGTGTCGATTGCCGAGCCGCTTTACGGCAAGACCGGCTGGGAGTTCGGCACCGCGCGCGGCGGCACGCTTGACAGCGCCAACGGCAAGTCGACGCTCGCCGACATCTATCTGATCGCCGACCCGCACTATACCGGGCGCGTTTCAGTTCCGGTGCTGTGGGACAAGAAACGGCGCACGATCGTCAACAACAAATCGTCCGAAATCATCCGCATGTTGAATTCGGCATTCGATGCCTTCACCAACGTACGGACGGACTACTATCCGGCCGAACTGCGCCCCGAGATCGACCGCATCAACGATATCGTCTATCCGAACGTCAACAATGGCGTATACCGCGCCGGCTTTGCGACCAGCCAGGACGCCTACGAGGAAGCCGCACGCGGAATCTTCGTGACCCTCGACCAGATCGAGGAGCGGCTGTCGCAGCAGCGTTATCTTGCCGGCAAAGACGTCACCGAAGTGGATTGGCGCCTCTTCACGACGCTGGTGCGCTTCGACGCGGTCTACTACAGCCACTTCAAATGCAATTTGCGGCGTGTCGCCGACTATCCGAACCTCTGGAACTATCTGCGCGATCTTTATCAGACGCCCGGCGTCGCCGAGACGGTCAGCATGGATCACATCAAGCGGCACTACTATGGCAGCCAACGCCAAGTGAACCCGACCGGTATTGTGCCGATCGGGCCATTGATCGACTTCGACGCTCCGCACGACCGCGCCCGCTTCTCCTGAACCGGTTGGACCGGCGCCTCACCAAAACTCCGCAGCAGCCTGGCCGCCGAGCACTTCGGAAATGCGCTGGCGCGTCGCCCAGCTGGTGTCTTCGGGCAGTGTATCGGGCGCGAAAAAACCGTGCGCGACGATCTCGTGGTTCGGCTCAGGCGGCGCGCTCTGACGATACGAGCGGACGACGTAGAGCGCGACGTGATCGCGCCGCGAAATGCGGCGATTGAAGTACACGCCGTAAAGCTGCGGCGCCGCAGTGAGCTCGATATTGCCCTCCTCGCGCAATTCTCGCGCCAGCGCTGTCAGCAACGTTTCGCCGGTTTCGACGCCGCCGCCGGGCAAATACCAGCCAGTCACGTAACTGTGCTTGACGAGGAATATCCGCCCGTCCGGATCGAGAACGAGGCCGCGCACCCCCATCGTCAGCCCCCGGGCGAAACGCCAATAGAAGTGAAAGAGATGCCGAATGAGCGGCTCAAGCGAACGGCGCAGTGCGGTGGTGTCCATGCGCGGGTCCGGTTCGGCTCGTCAGCCGTCGGCTGCCAAGATCACCATCGTCACGTCATCGAAACCGGCTTGATAAATTGGAACCATTCTAATATGAGCCTAAGTGGCCCCTCGAGGCATGAACGTGAAGCGCTTTGCCGATCTGAACGAACAGGAGGTCCTGGCGCTCGCAATTTCGAACGAAGACGAAGATAACCGCATTTACCGCAGTTTCGCGGACGGCTTGCGCGGTTCCTATCCCGATACAGCCGGAATGTACGACAAGATGGCCGAAGAGGAGATCGAGCACCACGATATGCTGCTCGACCTCTATCGCAAGAAATTCGGCGACTTCCTGCCGTTGATCCGGCGGCACGACGTGAAGGGTTTCGTCGCCCGCCGGCCGATCTGGCTCAATCGTCCGCTCGGCATCGACGCGGTCCGCAAGTTCGCCGAGGAAATGGAATTCGAGACGGCGCGTTTCTATCGGCGCGCAGCCGAGGCCGCAAAGGACGATGCGGTGCGCGCTCTCCTGAACCGGCTCGCCGCGGCCGAGGACAAGCACCAGATGCTCGCCCAGGAGCTTGGCGAACAGATCAAGCCGGACGCCCGCGCCGCCGAAGAGGAGACGGCGCGGCGGATGTTCGTGCTGCAATACGTGCAGCCCGGACTGGCGGGCCTGATGGATGGCTCAGTGTCCACGCTCGCGCCGCTGTTCGCCGCAGCGTTCGCCACCCACAACACGTGGGCGACGTTTCTGGTCGGGCTCGCCGCTTCGGTCGGCGCCGGCATCTCGATGGCCTTTGCCGAGGCAATGTCCGACGACGGCTCGCTCACCGGGCGCGGCGCCCCCGTTGTGCGCGGCGCGGTGTGCGGCGCTATGACCGCGCTCGGCGGCCTCGGCCACGCCCTGCCCTATCTGATCCCAAGCTTCTACGTCGCCACCTCGCTCGCCTTCGCCGTTGTCGCGGTCGAGTTGGCGCTCATCTCGTGGATTCGAACGCGCTACATGGATACGCCGTTCCTGCAAGCCGCCTTCCAGGTTGTCGTCGGCGGCGTGCTGGTGTTCGCCGTCGGCATCCTCATCGGCAGTTCGTAGGCCGCCGACAAACCAATGTCGCTTCGGCAATTCGCATATCATCATGCGGCGATGTTCGCGCTGGCCCACCTCTCCGACCTCCACATGGCACGAGAGCCGTCTCGCGCCGAACTCGCGAGCAAACGAGGGCTCGGCCTCATCAACTGGCACCGCAAGCGCAAGGCGATTCACCGGCCAGACGTTCTCGACGCAATCACGCAAGACGTGAAAACCTGCGGCGCCGACCACATCGCCGTGACGGGCGATCTCGTGAATTTTTCGCTGGCCGATGAATACAAGCGCGCTCGCGCCTGGCTGGAGGCGCTTGGCGGTCCATGCGACGTTACTGTTATCCCCGGCAATCACGACACGTACGTGCGCGGCACCGAGCAATCTCCCGCAGTATTCTGGGGCGACTACATGCGCGGCGACGATGGTGCGCCGGCCGGCACTTTTCCGTTTCTGCGGCGGCGTGGCGATGTCGCACTGATCGCGCTCTCGACCGCGGTACCGACCGGCCCGTTCATGGCGACGGGCCGGCTCGGCCAACAGCAGCTTGCGCGCCTCGCTCAAATGCTCGACCAAACTCGCGCCCTGTTCCGCGTCGTGCTCATTCACCATCCGTCGATAAGTCCGCCGCGGCGTCATTTGCGGCGCCTCATCGACGGCGCCGATCTCCGCCGCGTGCTCGCCGCGCACGGCGCCGAGCTTCTGTTGCACGGCCATGATCACCAGCGCGCGCTGGTCTGGCTCGATGGTCCGCAAGCGAAAATCCCGGCGGTCGGTGTCCCTTCGGCATCGGCGCGGGTGCCGCACGGCGACGAGAATTCCGCCGGATACAATCTCTTCCGCATCGGCGGCGAGACCGGCGCCTGGCGCTGTGAGTTGACCGCACGCCAGCGCGACACCGACGGCGCCATCCGCGACGTCGAGCACCGAGTGTTGTTCTAATTATCTGCTCGCCAGGATCAAACCGGCGGCAACGAGCGACAGCAGCCCAAGGAAAAAGCCGGACAACAGCGCGCCGGCCGCCTTCCAGCGCCGGCAGTGCCGTTCGCGCTTGGCTGCCCTCGGCGTGACGCGCGTGATGAAGTCCGGATCCTCGTCGAGCGCGCGCTGACGGTCAACCAGACGGCGCGCCACATAGGCGGTGATCGCCTTCACCAGCTCCGGAATATCGTGCAATTCGGCGAGCACCTGGCGCCCGATGCGGGTGTCTTGCAGAAAGCGGTACATGCGCTTGTCGCGCCCCATGGCGACATGGGCGACGGCGTCGATCCAGAGCCGCGGCGTCTCGCCTCGGCTCACGCCGCGGTCGAACAAATCGACCTCTGGGGGAATTTCGGCGAACAGCGGATCGAGCGCTTCGCTGAGCAGTTCAAGGCGGGCAACGTCCGCGTCGCGCATATCGACGACGACGCTGGTGCGCTCGGCCGCTTCGACGCGCGCCAAGTGCATTGCCTCCCGCAACGGTGAAAGCGGCGCCGCAGCCTTCGTGGCCGCTTCAGCTTTGCGTTTTCGACCCCACATGGTCCGTCCGTTCCCTTGCGCGGAGACTATACCAAGACCGTGGCTCGCAAAAATCGCACCAACTCATACACAGGACGGTCCGGCGTCGACCTGTGTGATCACACCCGATTGGGCGGCCGGCGAGTACACGCCGCCGCTAGACCGCGCGTCCGCCATCGACCTCGACGATATTGCCGGTCATGAATTCCGCCTCGGCCGAGGCGAGGAACAAGGCGGCATTGGCAATATCCTGCGGTTGCGCCAGGCGGCCAAGCGGCACTGAGGCGATGAATTTCTCGCGCATGCCTTCGGCCGGACCCAGGAACGACGGCAAGAGCGGCGTATCGGTTGCGACCGGCGCGATGGCGCAGACCCGAATGCGGTCCGGCGCGAGTTCAACCGCGAGCGACTTCGTCAGCATGTGGACGGCGCCCTTGGTCGCGTTATAGGCCGACAGCCCCGGCCGCGGCCGCAACCCGGCAGTCGAGCCGATATTAATAATGGTGCCGGACCCCTGCTTGCGGAAATGCGGCACCACCGCCTGGCAGAACAGGAACACGCCTTTGACGTTGATCGCATAGATGCGGTCGAGTTCGGCCTCGTCGATCTGAAGCATCGGTTTGTTGACGTGCGTCGCGCCGGCGTTGTTGACAAGGATATCGAGCCCGCCGAACGCCGAAAGCGTCTCGTCGCGTGCCGCGGCGATATCTGCCTGTTTCGTCACGTCGCAATGCACCGCGATCGCATTGTTGCCGATGAGCCGCGCCGCCGATTTCGCTGCGTCGTGATCGATATCGGCGAGCGCCACCCACGCGCCTTCGCGCGCATAGGTTTCAGCGATGCATTTACCGATGCCGGAACCGGCGCCGGTCACGAGCGCAGTCTTGCCGTCGAGACGCATGGCGGTCACGCTGCTCGCGCTCGACGAGCGCGGCCCCTTCGAAAATTGGAAGAAGATGATTGGGGCGCGATGCGCGCAAGCTTTGACGCGATCGCCCGCTTGGCGCTCTCCAATTCATAACCACTTTGCAAATTCATCCAGAACTCTGCGGTCGTATCAAAATAGCGGGAAAGCCGTAAAGCCGTATCGGCCGTTAACGCCGTCTCTTCACGCACCAGTCGTTCGATGCGGGTGCGCGGCACGCCCAGCGCCTTGGCAACGGCATAAGGCGAAAGCTTCAGCGGCACCAAGAATTTCTCCCGCAATACTTCGCCGACGTGCAGAGGCGGCAGCCGGCGAAAGCTTGGATCGACATCAGTGATAGTCGACGATTTCGACATCATGGGCTCCATCGCCGGTCCACACAAGCAAACGCGCCATTGATCGTTGATGCGAATCGACCTATTGATCTGTCCGATTTCCTTTTAATTTCTCAAGACGATTGCCGGGCGGTTTTGTTAGATCGCGCACCGCAATAGCCGCATCAAGCGCACGCAGTTTCCGCCGAGCAACTGCAACGAAATCCGGCGGAAACCCCTTTGGGCATTGCCCGTCAAAAAGGACGGGCCCAAGCCGATCCTTGAAGCTCCGGATCGCCATTGGTTCCGGTCCTCGGTATCATCACATGATACATAAAACCGCGCCGAAGTCACGTCCGCGGCACCACGCCATAGGGCTTCGCCCAGCCGAGGCCATCCTCGGTACGGGTGCGCGGCCGATACTCGCAGCCGATGAAGCCTTGGTAGCCCTGGCGGTCGATCGCCTCGAACACCGCCGCATAATTGACTTCACCTTCATCCGGTTCGTGGCGCGACGGCACCGCTGCGATCTGGACGTGGCCGACGAGGCGAAAATGCTTCTCAAAACGCATGATCAGGTCGCCGCCGACAATCTGCACGTGATAAAAATCGAATTGGATGCGGACATTGGGCGCACCGACCTTGCCGACGATGTCGGCGGCATGTTCGACGCGATTGAGAAAATAATCGGGACGGTCGCGCGGATTGATCGGTTCGATCAAGAGCGTGATGTTGGCCTTGGCGGCTCGTTCGGCGGCACGTGTAAGGTTCTTGATGAATGTCGTCTCCGCAGCAGGCCGCTGCTCCGGCGGCACTGCGCCTGCGAGGCAGTGGATGGCGCGGCCGCCGATGGCAACGACGTAATCCAGCGCCTGCTGGAACGTGACCTCCCAGTCGCGCTCACGGCCCGGCACGGCGGCAAGCCCGAACTCGCCCTCCCTGCCCTGCGCCGTGTTGACGCCGAGCTGCGTCAAGCCGAGCCGTTCGAGTTCCGCCTTCACCGCAGACGCCGGCACGCTGTACGGAAACTGCAACTCGACAGCCGTAAAGCCCGCCGACGCGGCCGCGCCGAAGCGCTCGATCAATGGGCGTTCGGTGAAGAGGTACCCGAGATTGGCGGCAAGGCGGGGCATGGCGCGTTTCTCTTCACGTTCGGCGGTTCGCCGTCAATGCGCATGGTTCGCTCCTGCGCGGCGGGAGGGCAGTCCAAACACCGGCGGAAAGGTCGCCCTAATAATGGGATATTTCCCATTATCTAACCCACCATCAGAGTGGGCCATTTTGTGGTTGACCCTCGAAGACCGGATTGGTTCGCTAAGCGCCGTAACTCGCGCTAAAAGACCGCCCCCAAAGCGAGCGCGCGCGATCGACGAGGAAGCGTCAGGGAGCGTGTGATGAACGCCCAGCAACTCCTACAGGAAATCTCCGACTATTGCCGCCAGACCGGGCTTGCCAAATCGACCTTCGGCCGCCGCGCGGTCAACGATGGCAAGCTTGCCGCACGGCTGCGCAATGGAGGCCGCATCACTACCGATACGCTCGACCGGATCCACGGTTTTATGGCGGCGCATCCGATTCAGGGCGAGCGCCCAACGATCATCGACCGGCCCAATATCCGTCCGGCCGCGCCGCCGCCCACAGCTCCACCTGCGGCTCCGGCACAACCGGGCGACCCGCAGCGTAATTTTCGCTTCTTCGACAACCGGCAAAAGTACCTGCTGTTCGTCAACACCTGCAGCGAAAAGTGGGAAGTTGCCCACCGGGTTTCGGAAGAGCTTGCCCACATTCACCCCCGTCCGCCGGCGGTCCGCATTTTCGATGCCGGCGTCGGCGATGGTTCGGTGCTGGTCCGAGTAATGCGGGCAGCCCACGACCGCTTCCCGCACATGCCGTTCTACATCGTCGGCAAGGAAATCAGCCTGGAGGACGTGCGGCTGACGCTGCAGAAAATGTCGGACCGCTTCTTCGAACATCCGGCATCGGTCCTGGTGCTGACCAACCTCGCCTATGCGGATGCGCCGTGGCTTGCGGTGAAGTCGCTGAGCGCTGCGTCGAGTCTCGTCTGGCATGAGCTCTCACTGAGCGGGAATTCCGCGCACAAGTTCGAGGAACAAATCATCGCGCTTGAACCGTTCCTGGCGCAGAACTGGAAGGCGGGCGTCAGTGCGCGCACCGGCAATCCGGTTTACGAGCGTCCGGTGGTGCTCGTGATCTATCGCGAAGACCACCGCTTCCTGCTCGATCCGATCATCCCCAAGCCGGGCGGCACGATCGCCAATTACGACCTCGTCATCGCCTCGCAGCCCTACCGGGCACGTGCCTCGCTCGAGTTCAAGGCCAAGCGCGTGATCGGCCCCCTGGCACGGGCGCTCGGGCCGGGCGGCCGGCTCATAGCCATCCATTCGCACGGCCACGATCCGGGCATGGAGATCATTCAAAAAGTCTGGTCCGACGACAATCCGTTCATTCACGACCGCCACCAGATCCTGAAAGCGGTGAAACACGATCTCGGCCCCGCCGGCCGCGACCTGAACTTCAACGCCTACGCCGACAACCGGTCGCTGTTCCGCTACGAGATGCATACGTTGCCGTCGGAGATCTCCGAATCCATTGGCACCTCGACCCTGTTCGCGGCCTGGAACGCGGCGATCTACGTGGCGCAGGTGGAGGACGACCGGGTCGCGGAAGTCGCGGCGGACGGCCGCTACATCGACGCCACACGCTCGGTGCTGCGCGAACGCGGTGGGCTTTGGTTCTTCGACGAGTCCTACGTGATCTCGCGCCGTCGCGACTGAACGATCGTATAGGAGGCATCGGCATGGTCGCGCTCGCACCGAAGCCGGTCGACACGCTCCCCGCCGCGATCCAGCGCGTCGCCGCCTTCATGTCGGATTTTTCCGTCGAGGCGACGCGGCCGTCCGACGCCGATATCGCCGCGCTCGCGCTCCTCGGGCGCGGCACGCGGGTCTACATCAGCGCTGTCCCGACCCGCCCGTCGGAGGAGGTGCTCGGCGCCGCGATCCGGCTGCGCGCCGCCGGCCTCGAGCCTGTGCCGCACGTCGCAGTGCGCAATTTCCCGAGCGCTGACGCATTCGACGACTTCCTGGCGCGGCTCAACGGCGAAGCCGAGGTGCGGCGTGCGCTGGTCATTGCCGGCGATCGCGTGGAATGCGGACCGTTCCGCCGCGCTCTCGACGCCATCGACAGCGGCGTGCTGCGCCGGCGCGGCATTCGCTCGATCGGCATTGCCGGCTATCCCGACGGCCATCCGCGCATCGGCCCGAACGAACTCAACCGCGCGCTTGCCGAAAAGATCGCGGCCGCCGAGGCGACCGGGCTTACCGTCGAGATCGTCACGCAGTTCTGTTTCGACGCCCGCGCTATGCTCGATTATGTGGCGCGGCTTCGCGCTTTCGGCATCGAGCATCCATTGCGCATCGGGCTTGCCGGCCCGACGAGCATTTCGGCGCTGCTGAGGTACGCTAGCCGTTGCGGCGTCCGCGCGTCCGCACAGGCGCTGGCGCGCCGCTCCGGCCTCCTGCGCCAAATGTTTGCGCTGACGGTGCCGGATGATCTCGTCCGCGCGCTCGCCGAAGCCGCGCCCGCCCATGTCGCGGCGCACTTCTTCTCGTTCGGCGGCGTGCCCTCGACCGCCCGCTGGGCGCGCGCCGTCGCCGACGGCGGCATCGAGCTCGACGCGGCGGGCGGATTTAAGGTCGCGCCGCAATAGCGGCACGGCTAGACTGGCTCCACCATCTTTTGCCGGAGCCGAGACATGCTGTTCGTCGTCTATGCGATCGACAAGAAGGACATTATGCCGACGCGCGCCAAGCACTATCGCGCGCATCGCATCCATCTCGACAAATCCGAAGATCACGCCGTCGACGTCGTCACCGCCGGCACGCTGCTCGCCGACGACGGCGAGAACTCCAGCCGGCAGCGCGTTCGTCGTCGACGCCAAAGACCGAGCAGCAGTCGACGCCTTCGCCCACAGTGATCCCTATTACACCAATGGCGTATGGGATCGCGTCGAGGTCCACCGTTATAGCAGAAAGCGCGGCACGCCGATCGCGAGCAAGAGGTGACTGTCATTCCGGGGCTCGGCCGAAGGCCGAGAGCCCGAAATCCATAGTCACTGGTCGAGCAGTTTCAGCACATGCGCATACACCGGAGGGATGGCGTCTATAAATTCCGGGCTCGCCGCTTCGCGGCGCCCCGGAATGACGGCGGTCAAACCTTCACCTTCTCCCGGATTCCCATGCGCTGCAGGCGGCACAAGACTTCGTCGCAGAAGTATGGAAGCTCGTCGATATAGTTGACGAGCGAAATCGCGATGCCGGTGAGGCCGGCCTTGCTGAGGTCGGCAAGCTGTGAGGCAACGTGATCGGGATCGCCGACGATCGGCAGCCCGCCCATGCCCTGCGCATATTGATTGCGCTTGATAATGTACTCCTGCATCGGCACGGTCTGCGGCGAGATGTTCTTGAGCCCCAGAATGCCGTCGACCGCGGACCAGTCGGCACGTTCGACGATGCAGTGGTGATAGTACTCCTCGGCTTCCTTCTTGGTCGGCTTGCAGGTGATGACCCCGACCGTATAGCAGCCGATCTCACGGCCCTGCTGGCGTGCCGCTTCTTGCGCGTTGCGCACTTTCTGTGCGGTGTCTTCGAGCGACGTGCGCGACGCCTGGAGAAAGAAGGCGTCGCAATTCTTGACGGCGAACGCCTGGCCGGTCGCCGAGGCGCCGGCGTTCATGATCACCGGCCGCGCGCCGCCGACCGGCTTCGGCTTGCCGCGGATGCCTTTCATCTTGAGATACTGGCCCTGAAAATCGAAGTTCTCGCGGTCGGACCAGATCATCTTGATGACGTCGATCCATTCTTGCGCGTAATCGTAACGGTCCTCGTGTTCGCGCTGCTCGACGCCGAACATGTCGAACTCGCCTTCGTTCCAGCCGACCACGATGTTGAGGCCGAAGCGGCCATCGCCGACATGATCCGCCGTGACCATCTCCTTCGCCGCGACCACCGGATTGAAGATCGGCGCGTGCACGGTGCCGAACACGGTGATGCGTTTGGTCGAAGCCAAGAGCCCGGTCGCCCAGGTGATCGTTTCGAGCGTCGTGCCCTGATAGTCGGTATCGCCGCCGTAGCCCTTCCAGCGGCCGATCGGCAGCAGGAAATCGATGCCGGCGTCGTCCGACAACTGCGCCAGCCGCTTGTTGTCGGCCCAGTTGCCCGACCAGCGTTCAGGAACGAGCGTCACAGCCCGGCCCGACGAGCAATTGGCGCCGAACAGCCCGATCTGCAGTTTGTTGTTGCCATACATTGCGCGCCGCGCTTGGACGCTGGTGTCGCGCATCGATGTTTGGGGAGCGTGCACGTTTTTCCTCGTTGTTCTTCTCCCTTGCGGGGGAGAGTTTCGTTGAAGGCCACGCTTGGGCTTTGGGGGTAGGCCACTATAGCGCGGCGGCCGACGCTGTGACAGCAACCCTGATGCGCTTTCCTGTTAGGGCTGATCGAGCAGTGTACGCACCCGCTCGACGATGTCGGGCGGCGTCTGGGCGAGATCGGCCACCAGGCCCTGGACCTTTTCGCCGCTGATCGGATTAAGCTCGAAGCCGATCTTGGCCGCTTCTGCGATAAACGCCTCGTCCTTCATGGTAGCGTCGAAGGCACGCCGCAGCGCTTCGGCGCGCCCGGAGGGCACGTCCGGCGGCAAGAAATACGGCCGGCCGATTTCGGTGCGGCCGAACAGCATTAAGAGCGCCTGCCGGTCGCGCTGGGACTTGGCAAGGTCGAGCATCAGCGGCACGTCGGCGAGCTTGCCGCCCGCTGACTCGGTGCCGAATTGCGCAATGACCTTGATCTTGCCATCGGCGAGCCATGGCGACATTTGCGCCTTAACCGCCTCCCAGCCGAGCGCGGCCACGCCCTCGGTCTCGCCGCGCTCCATGGCCTGGTTCATCTGTGGCGTACTCTCGTAGCCGCGCACAATCTTAAACTTGGTGCCGAGGATGGCGTTGGTCAGGACCGGAAAATCGCTCATCGTAGTGCCCGGCGTGGTGGCGCCGACGACCAACTGCTTGGTGAGCACGTCGCCCAGGCTTTGCACCGACGCAGTGTGCCACACATAGGCGACGTAGGGCTCGCGGTTGGTGCTGCCGATCCAGATCAGCTTTGACGCGTCGAAATGGGCGGCCGAGGGCTGCAGCAGCGGAGCCCCCGGAATCCCGTTAAGCGGTACGCCGATCGCGGTACCGTCCTTCGGACCCAGCGTGTAGAGCTGGTTCGTCATGACGATGCCACCCGCCGTCGGCTGGTTCTGCACGATGATGAACGGATGGCCGGGAATGTAATCGGCCATGTGTCGCGCCACGGCGCGCGCCATGATGTCGTAGGTGCCGCCCGGCGCCGATCCGACCACAAAGCGAATTTGCTTGCCGCGATAGAACGCCGCCACGTCCTCGGCGGCATGCGCAGGAGCAAGGGCGGCGACAAGCGCGGCCGCGAACGCGACAAATCGGAGCATCATGCCTGCGCGCGCCGTACCGGTTCGCCGGCCACCAGGCTGTCGAACAAGCGCCCGCAGCAATTACGCCGGTCGCGAACGCCGAGAAGCGACAGCGCGTCCCAGATCACGACCTGATTGCTGATCACGACAGGGCGATTCAGCGCCTGCTCCATCTCTTCGATGACCGGGAAGGTCGAGATATTGGCGCAGCTGAGCAGATACGCGTCGGCATCAGGCCGTGCCGCTTCAATGGCGCGGTCGCGCCAGAATTGCGGCGGCGTTCCGCAATACTCGTCGCTGCCTTTCATGTCGAAGCCGCGGGCGTAGATCACCTCGTAGCCGGCTTTGTGCAGAAACTCGGCTTCTTCCTCGGTGGTGTGGGCACTGTACGGAGTGAGCATCACGATCCGGCGCGCGCCGAGCGTCTCGAAGGCATGGCGGATCGCCGTCGCCGTGGTGGTCGCCAAAGGAGCGCCGGCGCGCCTTACGCCTAGCAGAAGCTTTTCCTCGCCCTCAAGGCCCTCCGACGTCGAGTTGGCGGTGCAATGAAACGCCACGATACCGCAGCGCGCGTCGGTCAGCGTTCCGGTCGCTTCTTCGATACGGGGCATGACCTGATCGAGCGGTGCGCGATGCGCGCCGGTCATGCGAAGGCGTGCAACGTGCGCCACGACCCCGGGTGGCACGTGCCGCACCATCTCCTGCTCGACCATGCGGTTCGACGACGGAATGATCAATCCAATGCGCGCCGTCATGTCGCTCTCCTCGCCGCTTCCCTCGGTGTTCGCCCGCTTGGTTCTAGCTTAGCATGGTGCCAACGAGAAAAGGGAGGACACCATGGCGCATAGCTCTGCAGCGCGCGCGTTGGCCCGGGCTTGCGCTGCATTTGCGCTCGCCGCAGCGTTCTCATCCTGCGCCGAGGCCGACAATTCCTATCCCAATCGCGCCATCCACATCGTCATCCCCTTCCCCGCCGGCGGTCCGAGCGACGTCGCGGCGCGCATCATCGCACAGCGCATGAATGAGGATTGGGGACAGCCGGTCGTCGTCGACAACAAGCCCGGCGCCAACACGATCATCGGCGCCGAAGCGGTGGCGAAGGCCACGCCCGATGGCTACACGCTGTTGATGGCGATCGAACTCGACGCTAGTGATGAACCAGTTCCTCTACAAAACGCTGCCTTACGATCCGATCAACGATTTCGCGCCGATCACTACGACCGTGAAATCAATGTCGCTGCTCGCGGTCCCCGCCGAGAACGGTCCGAAGGACGTAAAGGACCTCGTCGCGCGGGCCAAGGCCGCGCACGGCAAACTCAATTACGGAGCCGGCACCATCACGGCGCAGCTCATGGGCGTGCTCTTCAACAAGGCGGCGGGGATCGACGTCGTCTACGTGCCGTTCAAGGGCACCGCCGAAACCGTGCAAGGCTTGCTCACGGGTGCAGTCGACATGGTCTACGGCGCGACCGTCACGGTCGGACCGCTGATCGAGGGCGGCAAGGTGCGCCCGCTCGCCAAGCTCGACAGCCGCAAGGAGCCCTACCCCGACGTAGCGACGCTTGCCGCTGCGGCGGGCCTGACGGATTTCGACGATCTCTCGGTCTGGCTCGGTCTTGTCGCGCCGAAGGGCACGCCGCAGGCGATCGTCGCCAAACTCAATCGCGAAGTCGTGCGTATTCTGGCGGAGCCCGACGTGCGGCGGAAATTCAATCAATCCGGCAATTTCGCGGTGACTTCGACACCGGACGAATTCTCAGCGTTCATCAAAAAAGAGGCTGAGCGCTGGTCGAAGGCGCTTAAGGAGGCCAACATCAAATACGACTAAGGAGCGCTTTGACTGTTACCGCCTTTGCCGCCGGGGTTGGTCCTCGCGTCCACGCTGACGTTGCTGTCCAGCGAATACTCCCCGCGATCAACCGCCTTGGCGATACTGCAAGCCTGCTGAAAATACCGCTCCGGAACGAGAACACGCACGCCACCCGCGATACTCGGCCACAAGGTCTGCACGATCTGATCGTCGGTGACAATTGCCGGAATACCTTCGAATTCGAGCCAACTCTTCAGCAGATAGGCCTCGGCGGCAGTGAAATAACGCGCCGCCTGCACGAGATCCTGATCGTTTGGCGCGGTATCGCGCCGCGGCGAAGATTTACTTTCAAGCGGCGGCGGTGCGGTCGCGGCATCGGCCGGTGCGGCAGCAAGCTTCGGCAGCGGAATGTTGCGCCGCTTGAGCACGGCGGCAACCACCTCCTTGGCAAGGTCGGTCAACTCGCCCGAGCAACATTCCGCGCGAAGCTCGTGGTCGCTCAGAAGCTCGAAATGGTGCTGAAGGTTCTCGCGCGTGACGTCCATGGCGCGGACTCCGCTTATTTTCCCTTAGTCGCTCACGCCGCGAGCAGGGTTCAATAACGCTATCGCCTCAACAACCGGACGATGGATAACGCTTCTTGCGAAGCTCACCTGGCCAACCTACCCTGTTACTTGGGGAAACGCAGGCTCCCCGTCAGACGGCCTCTGTCCAAGCTCTGCGCATCACTCGCGCCGCCGAGGGGATCGCGCATGATCGGACATAAGGTCCAGGCTCAATCTTCGAATCTTCTGCTGATCTACGCGGCGCGCGGCTTGCGCGGTTTCGGCGACGGCTTCGCCATCATCGTGCTGCCGGCTTATCTGACGACCATCGGATTTGGCGCCGCGCAGATTGGCCTCGTCGCGGCCGCGGCTCTGCTTGGAACGGCGGTGTTGACGCTCCTCATGGGCTTTATTGCGCCGCGCTACGACCTGCGCACGCTGCTCATCGCGGGAGCGCTGCTGATGGCCGGCACAGGCATCGCGTTTCCCGCCTTCGAGCCTTTCGGCCTCATCGTCGCGGTCGCGTTTTTCGGTACGATCAATCCTTCGACCGGCGATATCGGCGTCATGATCCCGGCCGAGCACGCCATGCTGGCGAGAAACGTTGCCGACGACGAGCGCACCCGCGCGTTTGCCCGCTACAGCCTGGTGGGCGCCTTGTCGATGGCCGTGGGCGCGCTCGCGGCAGCGGCGCCGGATCTCTTGACCGCGGCCGGATGGACGCGCACAGGCGCGCTACGAGCGATGTTCTACGCCTACGGAATGTTGGGCGCAGCCTGCGTCGCAATCTATTGCGTCGTGCCGCGGACGCACGCCACGCAACAGACTGCGACAGCGCCGCTCGGTCCTTCACGCGGCATTGTCTACAAACTCGCCGCCCTGTTCAGCGTGGACGCGTTCGCGGGCGGCTTCATCGTGCAATCGCTGCTCGCGGTCTGGCTGTTCGAACGCTTCCATATCTCGCTCGCGGCAGCCAGCGTGTTTTTTTTCTGGTCGACCACGCTCAGCGCGTTGTCTTATCCGCTTGCGGTGCGAATTGCCAAACGCTTCGGCCTGGTGAACACGATGGTGTTCACGCACATCCCATCGAACCTCTTTCTGATCGTCGCGGCGCTGTCTCCGGATCTCACGGTTGCGATGACCCTGCTCCTGGTGCGGTCCGCACTGACGCAGATGGACGTACCAACCCGCAGTTCCTACGTGATGGCCGTCGTCACGCCGCCAGAACGGCCGGCCGCCGCAAGCGTGACAGCGGTGCCGCGCAGTCTCGCTTCGTCGCTCAGCCCGCCATTGGCCGGATTGCTGTTGTCGAGCGCGTTCCTGGGGATGCCCCTCATCCTCTGCGGTTCGCTGAAGATTCTATACGACGTCGCACTGCTGTTTTCGTTCCGTCACATCAAGCCGCCGGAAGAAAGGCTCACCCGCCGGTAAAAAGCCGCCCCACCTGTGGCTTCCTCCTTCGCACGCGCTGTGCAACTGTTCTACAGGACCAAAGACCAAGGCCACGCATCCGGGAGGACATTATGCGCTGCATCCGCTTCGCCGCGCTCACACTGCTATCGGCGCTGATCGCTGCAACAAGCGCCCGCGCGCAGGAAAGCTATCCCAATCGTCCTATCCGCATCGTCGTGCCGTTCCCGGCGGGCGGGCCGTCGGACGTGCTCGCTCGCATGATCGGCGAGCGCATGAGCGCCGATTTTGGCCAGGGCGTCGTGATCGACAACCGGCCGGGCGCCAATACGGTTATCGGCGCGCAAGTGGTCGCAGAAGGCCGCGCCCGATGGCTACACGCTGCTGATGGCGATCGAATTCAACGCTGGTGATGAACCAGTACCTCTACAGCAACCTGCCCTACGATCCGCTCAACGACTTCGCCCCGATCACGCTGGTCGGCAAGACGGTTGGCCTGCTCGTGGTCAATGCCGCAAGCGACATCAAGACCGTGCAAGGACCTGATCGTAAAGGCAAAGGCGCAACCCGGCAAGCTCAACTGCGGCGCCGGCACCATCACCACCAAGCTGACGTGCTTCATGTTCAACGACAAAGCCGGCGATCGATACCGTGCTGTGCCCTATAACGGCAGCGCGGAGGTCGCCAACGGCATTCTGACCAAGAGCGTCGATTTCGTGTTCGACGGGCCGTCCGCGGATCTGCCGCTGATCCAATCCGGGCGATCTGCGGGCGCTCGCCAAGCTCGACAGCCGGCCGTTTCCGGCCGTGCCCGACTTGCCGACGCTTGCCGAAGCGACCGGCGTCGAATTTCGGCCGATCTCGCCGGTGTGGCTTGGCCTCGTCGCGCCGAAGGGGACGCCGCCGGCGATCATCGACAAGCTGCGCGGCCGAGGTCGCAAGAGCTCTCAGCGATCCCGCCGTCAAGTCGAAGGCCGACACCGTCGGGCTTTTTCCCGCGACCGCACGCCGGCGGAATTCGCGGCATTCATCCGTAGCGAGGCCGCGCGCTGGCCGGCCGGTGGTGAAGAAAAGCGGCATGCATTTTGACTGACATCACTGAGGGATCGATGACCAGACATCGAATCCTGTCTCGCCGTTCCGCCTCGGCCCGCTGCAACTGCCGAACCGCATCGTCATGGCGCCGATGACGCGCAATCGCGCCGGGCCGGGCAATGCGCCGACCGCACTCAACGCCACCTATTACGCGCAGCGCGCCAGCGCCGGCCTGATTGTCGCCGAAGCCAGCGCAGGTGTCGCCGCAAGGTCTAGGCTATCCGGGCACGCCCGGCATCCACAGCGCCGAGCAGGTCGCCGGCTGGAAGCTCGTCACCGACGCGGTGCATGCCGCCGGCGGGCGGATTTTGCTGCAACTCTGGCACGTCGGCCGCATTTCACATCCGTCGCTTCAGCCGGACGGCGCGCTGCCGGTCGCGCCGTCGGCGATCGCGCCAGCGGGCCAGGCCTGGACGCTCGACGGCATGAAGCCCTACGTCACGCCGCGCGCGCTCGAGACCAGCGAGATCGCCGGCATCGTCGACGCAATACCGGCGCGGCGCGGCGAACGCGAGGCGGCCGGCTTCGACGGCGTCGAAGTGCACGCCGCCCACGGCTATCTGCTCGATCAGTTCCTGCGCGACAAAACCAACCAGCGCACCGACCGCTACGGCGGCAGCGCGGCGAACCGCGCGCGCTTCCTCGTCGAAGTCATGGAGGCGGTGGCGGGCGAATGGGGCGCCGAGCGCGTCGGCGTGCATCTGTCGCCGACCAATCTCGCCTTCAACGACATTTCCGACAGCGATCCGGCGGCGACGTTCTCGACCGCCGTCGCGCGAACTCGACCGGCTCGGCCTCGGCCTATCTGCACATGGTCGAACCCGGGCCCGGCCGATCCGGTCGGGCCGGGGCCGCGGCTCGGATGCCGCGTTCTTCCGTCCGCTGTGGCGCGGCCGCGCTCATGGCCAACAAGGCCTACGATCTTGCGCGCGCCAACGCGGTGCTGCGCGACGGCGCCGCCGATCTGGTGTCGTTTGCGACGCTGTTTCATCGCCAATCCGGACCTGCCGGAACGCTTCCGCCGCAGCGCGCCGTTCAATCCGCTCGGACCGCAAGACCTTTTATGGCGGCGCGGCGGAGGGCTACACCGACTATCCAGCGCTGCAGGTATAAACGCGCGCGGCATTCGGTTGTGGACCCCCAGGCAATTCGCGCGGGGGCACAATGGATGCCGCGGCGATGGCGATTTTATCCGCAATATTTCAACAGCTTAATGAGAAAACGCCATCCTGTGACAGCGGTCACTTCGTGCTTGGCGGGTACCTCTATGCTGCGTTAATGGAAGCGGAGATTCATAAGAGGGAGCACTCCAATGACCACTGCATTGAGATACCTCAGCCAGAATCACCAATGCGATCTTCGAGGCGCAGATGAACCGCGCCGCGAGCCGCATGACGTACAGGCAGCATTTGTTTTCCCGTCGCCCTGCATAAAAACGCTAAGCGGGCGAACCGCGTAGAAGCAAACTAAGTGTCGCGGCAAAGAGCGGCGGGGCGGTTTTCAGGCGCGCTTGAACGGCGAAACGGATTTACGCCCCGAGCTGGCCCGCCAACTCTTCCAAACTGTGCGCCGCGAAATCGAACGGTTTCTGCGGCGCCGGTTTCGACTGCGGGCCTTGTCTCCATGTTCGTGCGGCCGCGCCACAAATGGCCGGTGCGCAACCCGAGCGCCGCGGCCGCCATCAGATCGTTGGTGTGCGCCGCGACCATCATGCATTCGTGCGGGCGTGCAGGTCGAACGCCTCGGCGGCGGCGAGATAGACGCGCGGCTTCGGCTTGTAGTCGCCGGCGATCTCCGCGCCAAGGATGGCGTCCCACGGCAGATCGTTGCGCCGCGCCAGATCGACCATCAGCGAAATATTGCCGTTCGAGACCGGCGCCAGCATATAGCGGCGCTTCAGCCGCGCAAGCCCGGGCGGCACGTCGGGCCAGGCATCGAGCCGGTGCCAGGCCAGATTGAGATCGCGGCGCTCGATCTTCGCTCGAGCGTGTCGATCTTGAAGCGCGGCAGAATGAGTTCGAGGTTGCGCCGATGCAGCACGTCGAGCTTGCAGAACGGAATGCGGCCGGCGCGCACCTCGTCCATCGCGCCCTGATATTCGCCGCGCCAGGCGTCGGCGAAGGCGAGCCAGTCGAGCGCATAGCCGAGCGGCTTGAGCATCGCTCTCGGCCTCGCGCGCGATCGCAGTGCGCCAATCGACCAGCGTGCCGAACACGTCGAAGAACAGAGCTTTCACTGCGACGCGGCATCGGAATACTCCTAGCGCAACGCGCAGCCATAATGCCAAAACAGCGCCCCCCGCCCTCGATACTCAAGGAACGAACGATGTCCGGAAAAATCATGTCCGAACAGGAACGATGGGAAACGCGGTTTCGCGCGCCCGGCTACGCCTTCGGCAAGGAGCCAAATGCTTTCTTGAAGGCGCAAGCGCCGCGGCTGCCCGCCGGTCAAGACCGCGCTGTCGGTGGCGGACGGCGAAGGCCGCAACGGCGTATGGCTCGCCGAGCAGGGCCTCGACGTGCTGACGATCGATTTCTCGCCGGCGGCGCTCGCCAAGGCGCGCGCGCTGGCGGCCGAGCGCGGCGTCACAGCTGCGCACCGAAGTCGCCGACGTTACCACCTGGCGCTGGCCGGCGAGCGCTTTCGACGTGATCGCGGCGATTTTCATTTTCGTCGAGCCCGGCCGAGCGGCCGGCGTTTTTCGCCAATCTAAAAAGTGCGCTCAAGCCCGGCGGCCTTCTGCTCATGCAGGGCTATCGACCCGAGCAACTGAATACCGCACCGGCGGGCCGCCGGACGCCGAGCGCATGTACACGCGCGCAATCCTGCAAGCGCCTTCGGCGACATGGCCGAGGTCGACATTCGCGAGCACGACAGCAAGATCAGCGAAGGCACTGCGCATGTCGGCATGTCCGCGCTGATCGATCTCGTCGCAAAGAAATAGCTGCCGCTGCGCCGACACCGCTCCCCGAAGCACTGACCAGAAACGGAGTATCATCATGGCCGGACAATCTCGCCGAGACGCTGCACGAATTGATCGTTGCGACGCGCATTCTCGCCAACGAAAACGTGCTCGATGCATTCGGCCACGTCAGCGTGCGCCATCCGCGACGATCCGCAGCGCTATTTCATCCCGCGCCACCAGGCGCCGGAACTGGCGGAGGTCTCCGACCTGGTCGAACTCGATCTCGACTCCGAGCCGGTGCGGCCGACCGAATTCCGCCTCTACAGCGAGCGGGTGATCCACGGCGAAATCTACAAGGCACGGCCCGAGGTCAATGCGGTGTGCCATCACCACGCTCACGCGGTGCTGCCGTTCTGCCATATCGGGCCAGGAGATGGTGCCGGTGTTCCACCTCGGCTGCCGTGATCGGCCACGTGCCGTTCTGGGATCAGCGCGACGAGTTCGGCGACACCAACATGCTGGTGGTCAAGCCGGAGGAAGGCGCCTCGCTCGCCCGCGCACTCGGGCCGCACTGGATGGTGCTGATGCGCCGCCACGGCGCCACGGTCGCCGGCACGAGCTTGCGCGAACTGACGTTCCGCACCGTGTTCGGCTGGGACAACGCCAAGCTGCAAAGCCAGGCCATGGCGCATGGCCACGTCGATTCGCTGTCGCCGGGCGAGATCGAGCTGACTGTCGGCGCACCAGCTGCGCCCGCCCTCGACCAACCGCGCCTGGGATTACTGGGTGCGCCAGGTCGAGAAAGCGGGGCTGATGCCGCGCGAGACCGGCGACGCCGCGGCGCCGCAAAGCGCAGCGGCCGCGCCGCCAAGCCGCAGGGCAAAGCCAAAGCCGGCCAAGACAGACCGCGGCCGAAAGCCAAGGCACAGCAAGCGCCGGTGAGACCGTCATCGTCCCGCGCGAGCCACCATTATTGTCAATCTGCTAATCCGCCGCAGGACACCAGAGACGCCAGAGGAAACCATGTCCGACATGCAATCGCCCCGCCTGCCAAAGCTCGACCGAGAAACACTGACGGCGGAGCAGCACGCGCTCGCCGAATCGATCAAGTCCGGCCCGCGCGGCCAATTCAAGATGTCCGGCCCGTTCGCGATCTATCTGCATTCGCCCGCATTCGGCGAACTCGCGCAAAAGCTCGGCGGCCATCTGCGCTTCAAGACCAGCGTGCCGCCGCGGCTGTCGGAATTCGCCATTCTGGTCACCGCGCAGCATTGGAAGGCGCAGTACGAATGGGCGATGCACGCGCCGATGGCGGAGAAGCAGGGCGTCAAGCCGCAAACCATCCGCGACATTCAGGCCGGCCGCACGCCGAAATCGGCGCCGAAGGACGAGATGGCGATCTATGCCTTCGCCAAGGAGCTGTATGCGAAGCAAGCGCGTCAGCACGGCGGCCTATAACCGCGTGCACAAGCTTCTCGGCGAAGCCGGCACGGTCGAGCTGGTCGGCATCCTCGGCTACTACGCCATGGTATCGATGACGCTCAACACCTTCCGCGCGCCGCTGCCCGAGGGCATGAAAGCGCCGTTTCGTGAGCCGGCCGCGCGGTAAGTTGGCGGATCGAATTTATCCGGGCCGACTTAGAAGACGTTAGATCGGTTTTGACCTGCCCGAGATTCGCGAACGCTGATCAAACGATCTCGCGATATCGGGATCATTGGCCTTTTAAAGACCGAGATGACGGCGGCGGTGAATAATCCGCGGGGGCGGGCTTTCGGTATCTCCTCCGCCTCCCGCAGGGTCGGCTCCTGCGCTACCAGGTGACGGGTTTGGAACGATCTTCGGCGCGGGGGCCGGGGACGGTAACGCCGGCGGCAGTATCGCGGGTGCCGACGGCAGGGCACTGAGTGAAGGACCACGCATTCCGAGATGAGCCAAGGCGTGGTCGCCACTAATGGCCGTCACGGCGCGCGCATGCAAATAGGCTCGTCGCCAAGCCACAGCGCAGGAATGCACGGAAGATAGGGAATTTCGGCATTTGAGGGTGATCTCCTAAACGCCGCGCAATTGCTCCCAATAGTCTAGCGGGATCACCCTCGTGATGCCAATCCAAACCGGAGGCCGACGCCCGACCGGTAGCCCCGATCCTCCCGGCGCTCGCCGGAAACTACCAAAGCCAAGACACATCATTCCGATCGGGGAGCGTCCTTTTGCTCAATGCCGTATTGCGCGCGCAACGCGGCACCCTCGCCGACGCAGCCAACGGCGGCCAGTGCGCCGGCCGTGAGGCTTGCCAAATCCTTGGTCCACGGGTGATGCGATCCGAGCGCGTTTTCATGCGCAAGAAGCGCGGCTTTGCCGAGCGAAAGAGCTTGCGACGGGTGACCTTCGGCGAGAAGCAGGCGCGCGAAATTGCGACGCCCGCGATTTGTGTTCGGATGGTAACTTTTCAAGAATGATGAGCGCACGTTCGAATAGCGGCTTCACTCCCGCAATATCGTTCCTGGCCTGCAGTAAATGGGCGAGATTGTTGAGGCTCAGCGCAACGTCAGGATGCTCAGGGCCGCGTACTTTCTCGTAAATTGCCAGCGCACGCTCGTAGAGCGGCTGCGCGCGGCCAAGTCGCCCAGGTCTTGCAGCAGCAAGGCCAGATTGTTCAGGCTCATTGCCGTATCGGGGTGCTCGGGCCCGAGCAACTTTTCGCGTATCGCCAGCGCGCGTTCGTGGAGTGGCCGCGCTCATCAGCGCCGGCCGCCCAACACAGGAGGGGTGCAACGCCGGCCCGGAGTCCGATCTACGACAGAGTCTCCTATTGCACCGGCCTCTCACGAGCAGCCGCGTTCGGTCCGCGAGCGGGACACCTTGCCTAACCATTGCAGTCCCGGATCAAGCGAATAATAGCCCAAGGTGGTCTGTCGTTCAGGCCACTCGGCCGACCGGCTTGTTGCCGGCGGCGGCCTGGGCGATGTCCCGCGGCGAAGCCGGACGTGGCGGCTTGCCCATGCGTTGCCGCAACATGTCAAGGAAGTGTTCCTTCGGCATGGCCGGAGCGATGATGGCGCCTTGGCCGAAATCGCAGCCCATCGCCATGAGCGCGTGCAGATCGGCTTGGCTCTCGACACCTTCGGCGGCCGCGGCACTGCCGAAGCGATGTGCGAGATCGATTGCAGTCTGACAAATCGCCGCATTGGCGGCATCCGTCGCGCAGCCCTTGATAAAGGAACGATCGATCTTGAGTTCGGCAAATGGCAGGTTGCGCAAACTCGAAAAGGACGAATAGCCAGCGCCGAAATCGTCGATGGCAATGGAAATCTTGCTGCCGCGAAATTGCGCGGCGATCTCGCTGATCGGCGCTTTGGCGCGAACGATCTGATCCTCGGTGACTTCAACAATCAGGCCCGGCCAGCGCGGCGATTGCGGGCGATATTCGGCCACGATCGTCGGGATCGGCAGTTTCGACAACACGCTTGCCGGAACGTTGACGGCGAGATGCAGATTGAATCCGGCATCCTCGAACATCGACCAATCGGTGAGAGTTGCGACGAGCCCCTGCTGCGCAAGCTCGCCAATGCTGTCGCCGTCGACCGCGGCAACGAAGCTGCCGGGGAGCAGCACACCGTGCTGCGGATGGCGGATTCGCGCGAGCGCTTCGGCGCCGGCCAGGCATTTGCGCTTAAGATCGATCTTGGGCTGGTACCAGATCTCAAACCAATGATGATGCAGAGCCTCGGCTATGGCTATTCGCGGCCGCGGTTCGGCGCCGCTCGTGACATGAGGTTGGTCCGCCGCCGGATCGGCGCCGGTTCCGGAACTGCTCCGGACCTCGTTCGGATTGAATTGATCCATGCCTACGCACCGCGAGTGGTATCTCACTCGTATACGTCGACTAGTGTTAACCAATAGTAAGGTGCGTACGCTGCGGCGAACCGGTGCGGCGCAGCGGCTTACCGCTGCGCCGGCCGCGACTGGTTCCGCAACGCGGCCTCAGTGATGCGGCGCCATTTGCATCATGCCGCCGCCCTGCATCATCATGCTGCCGCCACCCTGGGCGGCGCCGGGTACAGGCGCGCCGATTGCCGCGATCGGAGATTCGATGTCGACCGTTCCGGCCTTATCGAACTTGAGCGTGACTTTGAGCGTATTGCCCTGTTCCAGGGGATGCGACAGGTTGAGCAGCATCACGTGATAACCCCCGGGCTTCAACGTGACCGTTTCGCCGGGCTTGATTTCAAGGCCGCCCTCCACGGGCCGCATCTTCATCACACCGTCCTCCATCGTCATGGTGTGAATCTGGCATTGCGCGCTCGCATCGCTCGATACGCAATTGACCCGATCGACATCGGATCCGCTGTTCGTGATCGTCATGTAGTCGGCGCCCGAGGACGCACCCTTTGGCGTCGCCCTCGCCCAGGGCTGCGAGATGTGAATGGAGCCGACGTCGTAGTCGGCAGCATGGGCCGGTGCCGTCGCCAGCGCCAAAGTGGCAATGGCCGCAACACTGCACAACGTAGTCATGCTGTTCTTGCTAACGATGTTTGTCATGGAAACGCTCCTTGCCGAATGCATGCGGTGGGGCTTGGATTGTTGCCGCGAGTGCTGTTGACGGATCAGCCGAGCGGCGGGGCACGTGAGCGGTGAGCGCCGGTCACGGTCTGTGCCAACGGCGGCGCGACGTGGATCGGAGCCGCGATCGGCCCCGATCGCGGCGTGACAATGACCGCGGTGGCGGGCGCCTGCGGCCCGCCTGCGGTGGCGCAACAGCCAACCGCACAGGCTGCGAGGCAATCGTGGCTGTGTCCGGCTGGCCCGTCGCCCCCGGTCGGCGTCTTGCCGGCGCCGCCGAGGCCGATCGATGCGCAGATCGGCTGATCGGCAAGGGCCATCGTGCCAGTTAGGGAACCTGCGAAAACGACCAATATGGCCTGCAGGGCGACCGCATAGGCGGCCACCAATGCGACAATTTTCCGTCCGGCGCACGGTCTGTTCATCGCAAATCCTCTAGGACGTTTTGCGACGCCTTGGAATGGCAGAGCGAAGCGGCCACGGCGTGACATTAGGGGGCGAACCCTTGGGTCACTCAATTTTCGCGTGATCACAAGAATCGGTTGTGGTCACAAATTGGACCATTGTCGAAGCCCTCTTGGGCGATTGGCGCTTAGAGATTATCTGACCGAGGCGTATGGTAGCGGCCGGAGCGAGGTGATATGTCGTGGCGCCCGAGCGACCCAATCAGCCCGAGGTTGCCCCGTCCGGGCAGGTCCTCAAATTCCGCCTCCCAGGCCGGACGATCCGGCAGGCGGCACTGCGAACCGTGCGCTCGGCCCATAATGACGAAGCCGTTGATGATCTCGCCCAATATGAGCAGGAAGACATCAACGTCAATTACCCGCGCCGCATGCTGATGAACGCGATTGCGGTGGGCATCGTCGTGATACTTGTCGGCCTGGGTGTCTGGATCGCCGACACGATCTCCGACATGCAGAGGGCCCAAGATTGCGTGATGCAGGGCCGGCAGAATTGCGCGCCGATCGAGACCACGCACCTGCACTAGATTATTTGCGCTGAGCTATTTGAGCTGATCCGCCACGGCGGCGACGCCCGCCATGGCGCATCCTTCATCGCCGTCGGAGGTTGAGCCGCTCACACCGACGGCCCCGATCGTTTCGTCGCCGACTTTGATCGGCACGCCGCCGCGCAAAGCAATTACGTGCTCAAGCTGGCGCTGACCCGCGAGCTCCATTCCGGGCTCGGTGCGTTTTGCCCATTCTGCCGACGTGCGGCCGAATGTGCGCGCGGTGTAGGCTTTGCGTTGCGCCAACTCGATGTTGTGCGGAGAGGCCTTGTCGCCCTGCAAGAAGACGCGAAGCCGCCCAGCCCGGTCGACGACGGCGACGGAAATGCTGTTGCCGGATTTTTCGCATTCGGCGACGGCCGTCTCAGCGATCTTGAGCGCCATATGCAAGGACACGTCCCGCTGCATCAGCACCTGTGCGACAAGTCTCGATAAAGGCGCCGCAACCAGCGCCGCCGTCAGCCCGCCGAGTGCAGCCAGCCTGAGCGGATGAACCATCGCTATTCCTCCCGGACCATACCGCCCTCTTCGCCGAGATCCGGCCGAGGCGGTCGGTGCAGATGGTGGCGTGTTTCGTCAGGAGGAACAAGGGACCGTCGGTGACTCCGCAGCCGCGACTCGCTCGGCCGCCGGAAGGCCCCCCCGGCTATCTAGTCGGGCATCGTGTGCACCATGTCCTTGGCCGGCGCTGGTGCCGGCTTGAGCGCTGGCGTTCCCGTAACCGAGGGCGCCGGGTGTTTCTCGGGAATCGCGATGACTGGCGTGCCGCCGCTGTCAGCCATCGGTCTGACAACGGGCGCATTCATGGCTCCGGCGCCCGACTTGGCCGGAGCCGATGGCGCGATCTCCGGATTGGTCTCGGGCTTGGGCTCGCTACTCGGGCTGGCCTTCGGCTCTTCGGTGCCGCCCGGCGATGGCTGGTGATTGACAGGTGTGGTCTTCGGGCTTGGCGTCGGCGTTGGAGGCGGCGCGCCCTTGTGCCCACCCACGACCGCCAAAACCTCTTCGATCACCTTGGCATGCAGCCGCGGCGACTTGTCGATGGTGATATGGCCGATGTTCGGATCGGAACTGACGTCAAGGTTCGTCAGCGAGCCTTTGAACCCTGGCCCGCGGCGCATGTAGGCGTATTCGCGCTGCGTCAGATTCAACAAGCGGCCGACGTTTTTCGGCGTTGGAAAGGATTGCGTGCCGTCGAACGGCACCAGCAGCGCAACCGGGATACCCTTCTTGTCGAGATAAGCGGCCATCTCCATGACCGCGTCGGCACCGAGCGAATGCCCGATCAGGATGATAGGACCTTCGGTCCCGGCCTTGTAGGCGGCTGCGGCCTGATCGGCGAGCGGGACGTAATCTGAATAGCTGTGGACCGTTGCGTGGACGCCGCGCTTCTGCAGTTCCTCGCCGAGACTGTCCATGCCGAGCGAGAAAATGTTCATCAAACCACGCAGAAGGTAGACATGCGCACGGGACTCGGCCGAACCAGGACTCGATCCAAGCGCAACTATCAAAGCTACCAGGGCAGAGATCGATGCAAGACGCCGCATGGTTTTCATGATGCCCTTGTCACTGTGTCACTTCCCTACACCACAACACTCGCCCGCGGTGGACGCCTCATCGTTCACAGCGCCATTAAGGTTGGAATCTACGCAACTCATTGTAGGGCATCTAAACTCCGCCGCCAGATTTCCTTTGTGAAATTTCCCCGAATTGCTTCCCTGGCCGCTAACATGCGGGAAACGTGTAGCAAAAATGCCACTTGCCGGCATCGGTTCTCGGCAATGCCGGCGGGAGTTCCATTGCTCATAAACTGTTCATTTTCAATAGATCCACGGCACAACCCGCGCCGTTCGGCCCATGTAGGCGCGGTACTCGTCGCCAAAGGCGTCGATCATCATCGCCTCCTCACGCCCGACGCGGCCGAAAAAAAGCGTGCCGAAGCCGATCAAGCCTGCCGGCCCTGCGATCCAATTGGGCAACATCAAGACTTGAGCCAGCGCCATGAGCCAAAAGCCCAAATACATTGGATGGCGGACTTTCGCGTAAACCCCTGTGGTGACCAGCGTATGGCGTTCGCGGATATCTAGGCTCACCGACCAGTTGCGGCCCAAATCCTTATGGGTGCGCCGGAACAGCCAGAGGATGGCCACATAGACGGCAATACCGAGATACCCCTGGATCGGCTGGAACGGGTAGTCGGCAAAACGAGGAATGTGGGTCAGAAGATAGACTACCGGCACGATGCCGAGTCCGGTCAGCGAGCCTCCCAGCAGCACGATTTCCTTCATATCGCGCGCGGAAAAGCTTATCGGCGTCTTGCGTGATTTGTGCTCAGGGCGCAGCCGCAAAATGAACCAGACAACGATAAAAACGCACCAGATGATCTTCGACAGATTGGCAGTCACGAGCGGACCTCGCCGAGGGCTGGGGATGCCGCGGGCGGGCCGCTCTCGATCAGCGCGCCGTCTGCCGCAAAAGCCGCTACCGAGCCGTCTGGATCTTCAACACGGTCCTCGAGCGCAATAGGACCGCAGCACAGCATGTAATAGTCGTAGAAATAACGCCGCTCGTTGCCCATCACGGCCTGGCGGTGGATGCGTAAAAAGTTGAGGTGGAAGCGCTTGTAGGTGGCCTCTTCGACCATCAGGCGAATGCGGATGATCTTCACGATCGGCTTGCCGGTCGCCGGCATGCCGAGCGCCACGACCGGATCGACCTTGTAAACGTTGATGACGTCGACGAGAGCCTGATATTCCACCCAATAGACCGCCGGTGCATTCGCCACGCGCCCAACCGCATCGCGCAACCACTGTGCGGCCGGATGCAGCGCCACTTTGAGCAGCGAAGAGCCGCTCGACACGATGTGAATCGGCTTGCCGTTGCGGCCGAGTTGCGGATCGATCTGCAGTGCTCGGTCAACCACCGCGATCGATAGCGGCGCGCCGAGACTGTGACCGTCGATGATGATTTCGTCGGCGTCGCTCTCGCGCACGATCCGGACGAACTCGCGCGCGAAAAGCTCGAGCCGCGCGTCAACCTCGGGCCGCACCCGGTGAATAAGATCCCGCGCGAAATACCAGTCATCGAGCGCGTAGCGGATGTACACCATCCGTCCGAACGTCAACCGGAACAGGACGAAGAAGCCAAGCACGAGCGGCAGCGCGATCAGCATCTGATACGGCAGGCCGAGGTGAATGACCGAAAAGCGCGTCGCCGAAATCGACAGCCACATCATGCCAAGCACAAACACAACCGGATAAAGAAAAAATCCGCCGTAACGCCAGGCGATGATGAAGTATTTGATCACAGTGCCGGTAAGGATGAATTCCATCATCGCGGCCATGCCGAGCGGGAATCTCCACCAGTCGCTCTCGGCCATGTCGGCGGAGACGATGTCGTCCCAACGGAAATAGTAGAAGTCCGTTGCCACACGCCAATTCGGTCCCGACGTCTCGACCGTCCAATTGGCGACAAAGCCGTCCGCGCACTGCCGCGGCGGAGAAACCTCGCCTTGCAGGTTCCAGGCTTTAAGAAACCGCGCCATCTCGCGGATATAGCGCCGATGAGCGTGCTCCGGGCCGACCGGCTCGTAGCCGGTCAACTGCACGAAACAACGCTTGCGCACGCGCGCCTTCGGCATGGACGACCCCCGGCGGGTTCATTAGGGACAATGACACGGCCGATCAAGCGGAAGCGGCCATCGAAGCGCGGCGTGAACAAGCCGCAATAAGCCACTTAACGCAAGACCTTATTGGCTCGCCGCCCGCCTCGGCGACGGCCCCGTTCGGCGCGGCGGCCGCCGTTGAACTCCGCGGCATCCTTCGCTATACGGGGCATTCACAACTGAGGGGCCCGTAATGTCCGGGCTTGCTCGCGCCGGACTGGGACGGCGCTCACCCGCATCACGATCCAAAGAGCATGCTCGATGTCCACTACTTTCGATAAGGTGGCTGAAATCATCGCGGAGACTTGCGATATTCCGCGCGAGAACATCAAGCCAGAAAGCCATGCGATCAACGATCTCGAGATCGACAGTCTCGACTTCCTCGACATCGCCTTCGCCATCGACAAGGCGTTCGGCATCAAGCTTCCGCTCGAGCAATGGACGCAGGAAGTGAACGACGGGAAGGCGACGACGGATCAGTATTTCGTGCTGAAGAACTTGAGCGAGCGGATCGAC
This sequence comes from uncultured Alphaproteobacteria bacterium, assembly GCA_963732015.1. Classification (GTDB taxonomy): domain Bacteria; phylum Pseudomonadota; class Alphaproteobacteria; order Rhizobiales; family Xanthobacteraceae; genus BOG-931. The sequence continues at coordinate 519,452 of CAVSXY010000001.1, forward strand.
GAGCTGATCGCTGCCAAGGGCGCCTGAGGCGCCACGCATGCGACTTGAATATTTTCAGATGATTGATCGTTTCGTCGATGTCGATATCGGCGAACGGGTGATCCGGTCGGTTTGTACCGTGCCGCTAAAGAGTACGATTTTCGAAGGTCACTTTCCCGGCTATCCGCTGATGCCGGGCGTGTTGCTGCTCGAATGCATGGCGCAGACGACCGGATGGCTGGTGAGTGCACTCACCGGCTTCACCGGTCTTCCGGTTTTGGCCGGAGTCAAGGAAGGCAAGATCCGCAACGCCGTCTTTCCCGGCGACACCCTCGAAATCGAGGGCAGAGTCGTGCATGAGGGCTCGGGCTATGCGATCGGGGAGGCGAAGGGACGCTGCAAAGGCGACGTCATCTGCGACGGCCGGCTGACCTATCGTATCATCCCCTACCCCAGCCCGGAGTTCCGCAAGACCATGTGGGAATGGGCCGATCGTTATAATTTCCCGCTCCAGGAGTTCGTGAAGTGACTGACCGGCGCGAGGTGTGGATCACCGGCGTCGGTCTTCTGACTTGCCTTGGCGAGGGGCTGGAGGCGACTTGGGATCGTCTCGAACAAGGTGGTCCGCCGTCCTACGACGACAAGACCTTTGCGCCGTACATCGTGCATTCGCTCGGACCCATCAACTTCGACAAGCAGATTCCGAAGAAAAGCGATCAGCGCCAGATGGAGACCTGGCAGCGAGTCGGAGTCTATACCGCGGGCCTCGCGCTCAGCGATGCCGGCATTGCGGGTAAGTCCGAATTGCTCGACCACACCGACATGATCGTCGCCGGCGGCGGCGGCGAGCGCGATATCGCGGTCGACACGGCCATTCTTGCCGGTGTCCGCAAGGTCAACAATCCTGGCGCCTTCCTCAACGAACGCCTGATGAGCGATCTGCGCCCGACCCTGTTTCTCGCGCAGCTGCCTAACCTGCTTGCCGGCAACATCTCGCTAGTGCATGGCGTGGTCGGCGCCTCACGTACATTCATGGGCGAGGAGTTCCGCCGGTGTCGATGCGGTCCGCGTCGCTCAGGCGCGCATTGCCAGCGGTCAGAGCGAAATAACGCTGGTGGGCGGCGCCTATCATGGAGCCCGGTGGGACGTGCTGCTGACCTTCGAACTCGGCGGCGTCGTCTTCAAGGGCGAATTCGCGCCGGTTTGGGACCGTGGCCCAGATGGCGGCATCGCGTTCGCCACGATGGGCGCTTTCCTCATGCTGGAAAGCCGCGAGCACGCGCTGGCGCGCGGCGCGCGAGTGCGGGCACGGCTTTCCCCCATCTCATCGGATCGCAATGCGCGCAAGTCCGGCGAAGCCGAGGCGTCGCTGCGCGGCCAGTGGGACGCCATAGCCCCCACGATCGACCGCGCTCATGCCGGCATCATTTCCGGCGCTTCGGGACTTGAACCGGCGACATCGGCCGAGCTTCATGTCCTCAAGGGCATTGGTCTTCCCGTCCGCAATACGGGAACCTATATCGGTCATGGGGTGGACACCCAATTCGTGGCCAATCTTGGCATCGCCTGCGCGGCGGTCGAGCATGGCAAGCTGTTCGCCCCGACCGGAACAGGAGACATTGGCGAAAGCCCATCGTCCCTGTCTCAGGTCGTCGTGACCAGTGTCGGCAATTGGCGCGGCGAAGGGCTCGCGCTACTCGATCGGGTCGAGTGAAGGAGAGCGTCATGGCCACCCCATCAGCACGCCCAACCGCAGCCGCGAGACGCGACAAGGCCGGGCGTCCGGTCGTTGCCGTCACCGGAATGGGGGTTGTCACCTCGCTGGGTGTCGGCAAGACGGATAACTGGGCGAAACTAGCGGCCGGGGTCTCCGGCATACGCCGCATTTCACGATTTCCGCTCGACAGCCTGCGCACCACCATCGCGGGCACAGTTGATGATGTTTACAAGGGCTATATGCCGCCGGCCGAGATTTCCGAGCGCATCGCGTTTCTCGCCAGCGAGGAGGCGATCGCTGAAATCCGGAGTTGGCTCGAAGGGTCATTTTCCCGGTCCCCTCTTCCTCGCGCTGCCGCCTCTTGAGATCGAGTGGCCCTATCGGATCACGCTCGCTGAAAAAGCGGGGAGCGACAGCGACGCCGGCTACCCCGAACTGATCAGGGTGGCGCGCGAACCGCAATTCTCGTCGATCTACGAGACATTGAAGTACGGCATCATCGGCGAACATCTCGCCGAGCACTTCGGCACCCAAGGCTCGCCGATCTCACTCACCACGGCCTGCGCGTCCGGCGCCACCGCGATCCAGCTCGGAGTCGAAGCGATCCGGCGCGGCGAATGCCAGGCCGCTCTTGCCGTCGGCGCCGACGGTTCGCTCACTCCGGAATCGCTGGTTCGCTTCTCGCTGCTGTCGGCGCTGTCGACCCAGAACGATCCGCCCGCACAGGCATCCAAGCCGTTCTCCAAAAATCGCGATGGTTTCGTGCTCGCCGAGGGCGCCGGAGCCGTGGTGCTCGAAGATCTGGATCATGCTCTCGCCCGCGGCGCGCGCGTGCTCGGCATCCTCGAAGGCTGCGGCGAGAAATCCGATTCCTTCCACCGCACCCGATCGAGCCCTGACGGCAAACCGATCATCGCCTGCATGCGCAACGCGCTGGCCGACGCCGGTGTCGGACCGGAGGACGTCGATTACATCAATGCGCACGGCACCTCGACGCCGGAGAATGACAAAATGGAGGGACTCGGCGTCTCCACCGTGTTCGGCGAACGAATCCGCGACATTCCGATCTCGTCGAACAAATCGATGATCGGCCACACCCTGACCGCGGCCGGCGCCGTGGAGGCGGTGTTCAGCATGCTGACGCTCGAACACCAGCGCATCCCGCCGACGATCAATCACAACGTGCCTGATCCATCCATTCCGCTCGATGTCGTACCGAACGTGGCGCGCGATGCCCGCGTGACACGCGCGATCTCCAACTCGTTCGGCTTCGGCGGCCAAAACGTGTGTCTGGTCATGACGCGGGAGCCGGCGTGACCGGCGCTGCGGCGCCTACGCTTGCCGGCGAACGCCGCGATCCGACTTCGGGCAACTCCATGCGTGCGCTGACCCTCGTTGCAGACCGCAAGATCGAGCTGATCGATGTCGCGGCTCCGGCGGCGCCGGCAGCCGCCGAAGTGCAGCTGCGCATCAGGGCGATCGGCCTCAATCACATCGACGTCTGGGGCTGGCGCGGCATGGCGTTCGCAAAGCGCAAGCTGCCGCTGGTGGTCGGCGTCGAGGCGGCCGGCGAGATCGTCGCGGTCGGGCCCGACGTTAAATCGCGCAAGGTTGGAGATCGTGTCGTTGCCTACGGCGCGCTGACCTGCGGCACCTGCAAGGCGTGCCACGAAGACCGGGACAATCTGTGTGAAAACGTCGCCAGCATCATGGGCTTCCATGTCGACGGCTTCGCCCGCGATCTGATCAACATGCCGGAGCGGCTCGTTGTACCAGTCCCGCCGGGCGTGAGCTTCCGCGATGCTGCCTGCGCCCCCGTGGCGTTCGGCACCGTGCAGCACATGCTGTTTGACAATGCCAAGCTCGAACCCGGCGAAACTATCCTGGTGCAGGCCGGCGGATCAGGCATCGGCACCACGGCGATCAAGATGGCCAAGGCGATCGGCTGCACCGTCATCACCACGGTCGGCGACGACGCCAAAGCGGAGAAAGCCAAGGCGCTCGGCGCCGATCACGTCATCAACTACCGGACCGACCGTTTCGAAGGCCTGGTGCGCAAGATCACCGGCAAGAAAGGGGTCGACGTCGCTTTCGAACATGTCGGACCCGACACCTTCAATGGTTCGCTGCTCTGCTTGAAACGCGGCGGCCGTCTGGTCACCTGCGGCTCGACCTCCGGCCAGTCCATCACCCTGAATTTGTTTCAGCTGTATCTGCAGCAATATCGTATTTTCGGCTCCTTCGGCTGCTCGATCCGCAACATCCACGAGAGCCTCGCCAAGATGGCCTCCGGATTGTCGCCGGTGATCGATACCGAGGTGGCGCTCGCCGATTTCGAGCAGGCGCTGGCGCGCCTTGAAGGCCGGCAGGTGTTCGGAAAGATCATCGTCTTGTTTTGATGCGCGGGCGGCGTTCCAGGGCTCTGCTGAACAAGGTTGCTGGCGCGCTAGCAGCCGGCACGGTTGGCGCGGTCAAACATACCGACCGCAAGCGAATGGCGAATTTTGCCGGCGCGCTGATGCGCAAGATCGGCCCGCTGTTCAAGGAACATCGTCTCGGCCGCGAAAACCTGCGTCTGGCGTTTCCGGAAAAATCCGATACCGAGATCGAGCAAATTCTCTCCGGCGTCTGGGATAATCTCGGCCGCGTCGCCATCGAGTTTGCGCATCTGGACGAGTTTTGCGTCGAAGGCGTCGGTCCGCCGACCGCCGACGTCATTACCTATCCGCCGGTCTCAAAAGATCGCTACGAGCGCATCATTGCGAGCGGTAAGCCGACACTGAACTTCGCCGCCCACTTCGCCAACTGGGAAATGCCGGCGGTCGGCGCAGGACTTCTTGGTCAGCGTTCGGCCGTGCTCTACCGGAAGCCCAATATCCCCGCCATCCGCGATCTCATCATCAAGCTGCGCGAGCCGATTATGGGAGAATTGGTCCCGACCGGCCTCGATGCGCCGGTCAAGCTCGCACGCCTGCTGCAATCCGGCGTCCATGTCGGCATGCTGGCCGACCAGCATTACACCAAGGGTGTTCCGGTGACGTTTTTCGGCCGGCCGTGTCTGGCCAACCCGCTGATCGCGCTGCTGGCCAGACAGATGGAGATTCCGATCCATGGCATGCACGTCGTGCGCCAGCCGGACGGCAATAGTTTTTGGGGTGAAGTCGGCGAAGAAGTTACACCGGTGCGCGATGCCGAAGGCCGGGTCGATATTCAGGGCACGATGCAGGCCGTCACATCGGTGATCGAAAGCTGGATTCGCCAGCATCCCGAACAATGGCTGTGGCTGCATCGGCGTTGGCGCTAAGGCGCGCCGCGCGCCCTCCGTCTAAACTCAGGCGCTCTTCTTTCTCGCGGATTTGGCCGTATCCCCACCATCCAGGAGAAGCGCCGCCAGCGGACAGGGCCTGGCAAACAGATAACCTTGCACCGCGTTGATGCCCGCGGCACGCAGCAACTCGAACTGATCTTCGGTTTCGACCCCCTCGGCGACCACCGTGATATTGAGGCTGTACGCCAAGGCGCGCACCGCCGACACAATGGCTGCACATTCAGTGCGGCGCGTCAGATTTTACGTGAACAACTTGTCGATCTTGATCTTGTCGAACGGAAACATCGTCAAATAGCTGAGCGACGAATAGCCGGTGCCGAAATCGTCAAGCACGATCGATACGCCGAGCGTTTTCGGTTGACGAATAGTGCGCAGCACATCGAGCGGCGCGTCGATCAAGACGTTTTCCGTAATCTCCAGTTCGAGCCGGCCGGGCGGCAGACCCGCTTCGGTCAGCGCACAAGTCACGACCTCGACCAGGTTCGACTTCTTGAACTGCACGGGCGACAGATTGACCGCAACCTTGATGCCTGCCGGCCACGCGGCAGCCGCCGCACAGGCTTTCTGCAGGATCATTTCGCCGAGCGGCACGATGAGTCCCGTTTCCTCGGCGAGCCGAATGAATTGCACCGGCGCTCTATCGGACCAAATCGGAAGGCCGCCAGGTCGGCCTTTTTCATCAGATCGGTCGGTTCGTTGCCGTCGATCGGGGCAAGCGAAATGCCGATCGAAACTCCAACCTTGACATTGTTCCCGCGCACGTCGAACGGTTCGGCAAAAATCTCGATGATGTGCTCGGCAAGGCCGCGCGCAGCTTCGGCCGGATCCGAAGCCTTGCGCTGTATCACGGCAAACTCGTCCCCGCCAAGACGCGCCAGAACATCCGTTCCCCCGACCGCCTCCTTCAGGCGTTGAGCAGCCTCTTTCAACAGCTCGTCGCCGGCAGCGTGGCCAAGCGAGTCGTTGACCTCCTTGAACCGGTCGAGGTCGGGCATGAAAATCGCAAACGCGTCGTCATGCCGACTGAGGCTCTGAATGGCTTCCGCGACCTTGTCCATGAACAGCACACGATTGCAGAGACTCGTCAGGAGGTCGTCGTGCGCCATGTAGCGGATACGTTCGTCGGCGCGTGCGCTCTCCGTGACATCTTCGACCACGGTCAACAGATATTGCGGCGCGCCGTCATCGCCGGGCAGGACGATCTTTTGCGATCGAACCAGGCGCACGCCATTGCCGGGCGTTTCGACTTCGTGCGTTTCGCCAATCGAATCGCCGCCGCCTTCGAGCAATCGCTTCTCGCGACGCGTCAACATCTCAGCGGTCGCAGCCGGCATCACCTCGTGAGAGCATTTGCCGATCGCCTGGTCGCGCGATATCCCCCATAGTTGTTCGGCGGCCCGGTTGACCAGCGTATATCGCCGCGTGCGTGCGTCCTTTGCGACGATAGTCACTGGGACCGCCTGGATGACGGCATTCAGGAACGCCAGGTTTTGGTCGCGCTCGCGTTCCAGACGCCATTGCTCGGTCACGTCGCGGATGACCCCAATCAAATATTTGGGCTCGCCGTCGTCCCCATTCACGGTGAGCCGCGTCGCCACAACGCTGCGTCTGCCATTGCGCGGCGTACACCTCACGCTCAGTGTGGAGGTACCCGTCCGCCGACTGAATCGTTTGGTCATGGTGGATCGTAAAGGAATCGGCATCGCGCTGCGCGAATGCCGTATAGACGGTGTGACCGACGATGTCGCTGCGCGGAACGCCCCAGAATTCCTCGATGGCGCGATTCACCGGTATGAAGCTCCGCCCGGCCACTTCCTTGACGAAAACCGGAACCGGCACGTTTTCGAGAATGAGATCGAGGAACCGCCGATTGCGATCGCGTTCGATCTCCGCCATCTGCCTTTCGGTGATGTCTTCGTGGGTAACGACCCAGCCGCCGTTTTCGAGCGGCTTGTTGACGATCTTGAGGGCGTGTCCGTCGGGGGTTTTGAACGAAACTCCGTAATCCGTTCCTGAGCGAGGTATCGCTCGATCAAACAACAATATTCGTCGACGTCGCCGTCGAAACTGCCGCGCTCCTTTCGATGCACGATGAGTTCGCGCAGCGTGCAACCTGGTCTTACGACTTCGGCCGACAGGCCATACATGGCGATATAGCGTTTGTTGCAAATAACGATTTTGCCTTTTGCGTCGAACAGCAGAAGACCCTGCGTCATGTTATTGACAGCGGTATCCAGTCGTTCCTTCTGCAAGGCGAGGTTTTGCTCCGAGCGCTTTTGCTCCCGTGCTCTTTGTTGCGCGATGAGGAACACGACGATCGCAATGATGAGTGTCAGCAAGCTCGTGACAGCAAAAGGCACCGTGGTCTGTTTCCGCCAGTTCGACAAAATGGCGTCCTCCTGGACGGCGGCAGCCACGTAGAGCGGAAAGTCCTGGACACGTTGAGCAGCCAGCAGCCGGTCCTTGCCGTCCTGGCGGCCGGCAAACCGGATGACGGCGGAGTCGCGCGTAGTCAGCGCCTTTAGGGCTGATGCGCGGACTGTTCCGATCAAAGAAACCACGCGCGGATAGCGCAGCAGCAACATGCCATCGTCACGGAACAGGACATACGCACTGTTTTCGCCATTTGAGACGAATGTAAAAAACTTTTCAAAACTCCGGAGGCTGACTTGGGCCGCAACGACACCGAGGAAGTCACCGTTGGGGGCGACCAGTTTGCGCGCGAGGACCACGGACCACGAATCGTCGGCCTCGTCTTTGATCGGCTCGCCTACATAGATCGTTGCCTGCGGGTCGGATTTGAGTGCGATGAAATATGTCTGGCCGGTTACGCTCTCGGCCGGAATTCGCCGGTGCCGTGAACCGTTGACAAGCTGGCCCTCGGCGCCGATTCAATTCGACGTCAACGACATGAGGCAACGCGCTGATCTGGCCGCGCAGAAATTCGCCGATGTCCCGCCCCGACATTTCGCGCTCAAGGTCGCCGTCCGACGAAGCGCCAGTCGCATAGACTCGGTCGGCAATGCTCCGCTCGGCAACATCGACCTCCGCCAGCATGTCATTGACATGCCGGGCAAGCAGCAAGGCTGTGTTTTTTAATTCGCGTTCAACGTTTGCCAGCGCGTGTTCGTGAAACCGCTCCACCATCACCGCGGTGCCCGCGATCGTTGCGATAATCAGCAATAGTCCGGCAGAAGCAACCATAGCACCGGTCCCGCCCCGGTATCCGCGGACGACGCCGTGCCGGTCATGCCGGCCACCGCAGAACCGGAGAACGCCTGTGCGGCGTTACGGTGCTTCCCGGACAAATTTCGAAGGCTTAGCCAGGCCACGACGCGCTTACTCCCCAACCGGCATGTTTAGTGGAGCGCGGATGGAGACGGCGTTAGTAAAACTAGTTAGTGATGAGTTAACCTGCTACCGATTGGTTGAAAACAGCGCGTCTTCGAGAAAAACTGACGGATAAGTTGTATTGACGCTCAGTGGGCGGCGGCGAGCATGTCGCGCCGTACGTCGGCGACGGTCTCGGCGACCTCACTCGCAATCCTGGGACCATAGGTCCGCATTTCTGTGAACTCGGCCTCGGTGATGAGGTCGTGCAATCCGCTGCGAAAGTTCGGCCACGCACTTGCCATGACCCACCACGCTTTGACGCGCGGCCGCTCCTCGATCCAAAGGTCAAGCAGACCGAGATAATCGAGCCGCGCCGCGAACGGCATCAGATTGATGTCGGCGAGGCTGACGTTGCCACCGAGAATCCATGGACCGCTCTCGGCGAGTGTCTCCTCGAGCAACTTGAAGGCGCGTTCATAGGCAGCGATTGCATGCACCACGTACGGCGAACGCACGCCGAGTTCGTACGTCGACATGAATCGATCGCGGCGGCGCGGATCGCCGACATTGCGAAAGCGTCTTTGGCGTGTCTCTTCCGGCATGTTGCGCATGCGCTCGCGAAACATCGCGGAGAAACTCAGTTCGGTCACACCCTCGAACAGTCCCTCGTCGACCATCTTGCTCCAAAGCCTCATGCGAGTACGCAGCCATGGGTCGGTTGGGATCAGGCGCGGCTCGGGAAACGCATCGTCAAGGTATTCGCAGATCAGCGTCAACTCGATAACCGGTTTGCCGTCATGAACCAGCGTCGGCACGATGCCTTTAGGATTGAGCTTCAAATACGCGGTATCGAATTGCTCAGCTTTGAACAGATCGACCTTGAAGGACTGCCATTCTAGGCTTTTGGCGCGCATCGTGATGCGCACCTTCTGGCAGCAAACCGAATTGCCGAAATCGTAAAGCGTCAACATGGGCGCAGTTTGTCAAAGCTTTGCGACGCCGGCTTGGTCGATGATCTGCTTAAACACGGTGATTTCCTTGGTCACGCGCGCCCAGGCCGCCTCCGCGCCCTTGGGCCTCACCAGAAATCCGGCCTGAAACAGTTTGTCCTTCATGTCCGACGTGTTCAGGATCTTGAGTGTTTCGCTTTCCAGCCATTTGACGTTTTCAGGCGGCGTCTTGGCCGGCGCGAGCAGCACCATGTCGGTCGCAAAAATAAAATCCTGATAGCCCGACTCCTCCATGGTCGGCACATGCGGCAAATCCGGCCATCGCTTCTCCGCGCAGATCGCGAGCGCTTTCAATGTGCCGGACTTGACATGCGGTATCGAGGGCGCGAGCGCACCGGAGCAGAGTTGAACGGTGCCAGCGAGCAGCGCCTCGACAGCGTCGCCGCCGCCCTTGAACACGACCTCGACGAGGTTCGGCAGCTTTTCGCGGATCTTCAAGAGGTCCATCTGCAGCTCCGGCGTCGTGCCGATCGGCGGAACCGAGACGTTGTACTTTTCGGGGTTACCGCGCGCGAGCGCGACAAAATCCTTCACGGTTTTGACCGGCAGTTCCGGCTTGACCAGAAGCACATTCGGCGAACCCGCCATCTCGCTGACCGCAACAAAATCCTTGTACGGGTCGTAAGGCAGCGTGTTGTAGAGGCCGTAATTGACCGAGAACGCACTGGTGCCGACCAGAATCGTATAGCCGTCCGGGTCCGAATGGGCGACGTAGCCCATGCCGATATTGCCGCCGGCGCCACCGCGATTTTCAACGATGAAGGTCTTGCCGGTCGATTGCTGGAGCGCCGCTGCGACGATGCGGCCGACGATGTCGGATGGTCCGCCCGGTGTATTCGCCACGACGAATTTCACGGGACGATCCGGATAATTGGCGTAAGCCGCGCGCACGCGAAGGAATGCGGGCGCCGCAATGCCTGCGCCAAAAGCGGCTGCGGCCTTGATGACGCTCCGCCGCGAAGGTGCCGACGTCCAGCCACGCTTTCTCATGACCCTCCCCTCGTTGTGTGGCGCCAATCTTTTGCCGTGACGCCTGAGTCCAGGCTAAGCGCCGGACGCCATCGAAACAATGGCGCGCTGCTCGCCCGTTGCAGCCCGTGCAGCGGCCATCGGCCGCACAGGCGCTCAGTCGTGGATCAGTGTCCGGTCTTGATCTTCGTCCATAGCCGATTGATCAGCCGCTGCGACTTCAAGTCGTGGGCGATGACCGTGTAGAGGTTCCCCATCGTCGCCTGATCCGGATAGATGGTCCGATCGTCGATGATCGCCTTGTCGACAAAAGGCCGACTCGCGATGTTGCCGTTCGCATAGGCGACAAAGTTCGTGTTCTTGGCGGCGACTTCGGGCTTGAGAAGAAAGTCAATCAGCGCGAGCGCCTCGGCGACATCGGGTGCGTCGTTCGGAACGGCGAGATTGTCGAACCACAATTGCGCGCCCTCTTTCGGGATCGCGTAGCCGATATCGACGCTGCCCTTGGCTTCGGCCGCGCGCTTCTGCGCCTGCTTGATGTCGCCGGAAAAGCCGACAGCGAAGCAGATTTCGCCGGTGGCGAGCCCGTTGAGGTATTCGGACGAATGGAATTTCCGCACGTACGGCCTGATCTTCATGAGAAGGTCGGTGGCCTTGTCGAGATCGCCTGGATCGCCCGTGTTCGGATCGAGCCCCAGATAGTGGAGCGCGGCGGGCATGATGTCGTCCGATGAATCGAGAAGATGGACGCCGCAATCCTTGAACTTGGCGAGCTTTTGCGGGTCAAACACGTAACTCCAGCTGTCGATGGTCTCGTTCGGTCCGAGAATCTGCTTGGCCTTCGCGACGTTGTAGCCGATGCCGGTCGTGCCCCACATGTAGTTGACGGCGTACTGATTGCCGGGGTCGTAAAATGCGAGGCGGCTCGCGATCTCGGGCCACGCGTTGACGAGATTGGGCAGCTTCGACTTGTCGAGCTTCTGAAACAGCCCGCCGGCAATCTGGCGCGCCAGGAAATACGCCGTCGGCACGACAATATCGTAGCCGGATTTGCCGGCCAAAAGTTTGGCATCGAGCGTATCGGAGGAGTCGAATGTGTCGTAGCGGACCTTGATGCCCGTCGTTTTGGTGAAATCGTCAAGCACGGTCGGATCGATGTAGTCCGACCAATTATAGAAATTCACCACGCGGGCGCGCTGCGGCGTTGCGAGCGGCTCAGCCGCGGCGACCACGACAGCCGCCGTCAGCATAATCGCCGGATATCGGATTGCTACGCGCACTGAGTTGCGCGACGAATGAGGGGAGCTACTCACCAAGGGCTATGTCTCGGTTGGCAACCCCGCGTCCTTCCAGGCCAGGATGCCGCCGGCAAGGTGCGAGCCGTACGCAAAGCCCTTCTCTTGTGCCGCGAGCGACGCGGTCACCGAACGCCGCCCGGACCGGCAGGCGAACACGATCTCGCGTCCTTCGGGCGGCGGAATCTCAGCCGGATCGAATGTGGAGAGCGGCACTAGGACCGCGCCGGGGAAGCGCTCAAGAGCGGTTTCGTTCGGTTCGCGTACGTCGACCAGGACCATGCGTCCGTCATCAAGACCGCGCGCAACCTCTTCGGGCGTCAGATCGCGTACTGTCAAAGGTTGATCCGACATCGTCTATCTCCCGCGGCCTGCCGTTCTCACGATATCCGGCGCGCCGGCACGTTTCACGCCGCGAATTGACCCTACGGATTCTTGCCGCAAAGGTGAAGGCCTTGGACCGACACTCTTACACCGACACCTGCGTGCCGACTTCGACCACACGGTCGGTTGGAATTTGGAAATAGTCGGTCGCGTCGTTGGCCGAGCGCGCGAGCCTGATAAACAGGCGATCCTGCCACCGCGGCATGCCCGAATGCGGTGCCGGGCGCAGCGAACGGCGCGACAGGAAGAACGACGTCGACATGATGTCGAAATGCCAGCCGAGCTTGCGCGCAATCACCAGCGCCTTCGGAATATTCGGCGTCTCCATATAGCCGAAGCGCAACAGCACGCGCATGAACGTGGAGCCGACCGGCTCGATGCGGACGCGTTTTGCGTTCTCTACCCGCGGCGTATGGGTCGTCTCAACGCTGAGAATGACGTTCTTCTCGTGCAACACTTTGTAGTGCTTGAGACTATGCATCAGCGCGGTTGGCGCGCTCTTCGGGTCGCTCGTCAGGAACACGGCGGTGCCGGGAACGCGCTGCGGCGGCTTCCGTTCAAGCATCCGCACGAGGTCGTCGAGCGGCGTCTCGAGACGGCGGGTCTTCTCGTAGAGAATTTTGGTGCCGCGCCGCCACGTGTACATGACGATCATGACGATGCCGCCAAGCGCCAACGGTACCCAGCCTCCGTCCACGACCTTGAGCATATTGGCGGACAGAAACGTCAGGTCGATCACCAGGAACGGCACGATGAGCGCAGCGGCCGCAAATGGCGACCAGCGCCACATTCTCCAGATCACAATGAAAGCCATCATCCCGGTCACCACCATTGTGCCGGTCACAGCGATGCCGTAGGCCGAGGCGAGCGCGCTCGACGAGCGAAACAGGGCGACCAGGAGAAGCACGCCGACCAGAAGCAACACATTGACGCGCGGCATGTAGATCTGACCGGCCTGCTGAGCCGAGGTGTGGCGCACCTCAAGCCGCGGCAAAAGACCGAGCTGGATGGCTTGGCTGGTAAGCGAATAGGCGCCGGTAATGACAGCCTGGCTCGCAATCACCGTCGCGGCGGTCGCCAACACGACCATCGGCAGACGAATCCATTCGGGGTAGAGCAGAAAGAACGGATTTTCGATCGCATGCGGATGGGCAAAGACCAGCGCACCCTGCCCGAGGTAATTCAAGGCCAGCGACGGCAACACCAATACCAGCCAGGCAAACTGGATCGGACCGCGGCCGAAATGTCCGAGGTCCGCATAAAGCGCTTCCGCTCCGGTCACGGCGAGAAACACCGCGCCAAGCGTGACCAAGCCGATCATACCGTGCTGAGCCAGAAACGAGATGCCAAAATACGGATTGAACGCCCACAGCACGCCCGGATCGGTGAGGATCCAAATCAGGCCCGGGATCGCAATCGCCACAAACCAGAGCAACGTTATTGGCCCGAACAACGCCGCCACCTTGGCGGTGCCGCGCGATTGAAACGCAAACAGCACCATCAGGATCACGACGGTCAGCGGCACCACATAGGCGTCGAAGGCCGGCGTGGCGACATCAATACCTTCAACAGCGGAAAGCACCGACAGCGCTGGCGTAATGACGGCATCGCCATAAAACAGCGCCGCGCTGACAATACCGAACAGCGCCACCAGAGCGGCCGCTTTGCCGATGCGACCAACAGCGCGTGAGGCGAGAGCCATCAGCGTCAACGTCCCGCCCTCGCCGTTATTGTCGGCCCGCAGCAGGATAACCACGTATTTCAACGTCACGACGACGATAAGCGCCCACAGAATCAACGACACCACGCCGAGGATGGTGCCGCGAGCGACCTCACCTGTCGGTCCGGACGCGGCCTTGACTGCCTCACGGAGCGCATAAAGCGGACTGGTGCCGATGTCGCCGTAAACGACGCCGATGCTGCCAAGGGTGAGGCCCCAGAAGCTGGCATGTGGCGTACGCTCGCCGTCGGCGGCCGCGTCGCTCGGGTGTGAAACAGCAATGCTGTCGGTCATGGGCAACTATATAGGAAAGCCTTTGGACCCGTTCCGGGTACGCCTGCGACCCGCGCGCCGGCCGCTCTGTTACCACCAAAGCCTGATCAAGTCATGAAGCAGCCGTTCCGTCGAAATCCAGACCGAATTCGCCGCGCTGTAACACTATTCCCCTCCGCACGGCCGCGGCGATGCGATGGTGCGAGGGTCGATGGAATTGAGATAGAGCCTTGGACAATTCTAGTCGGCCGGATGGGCACGCCATCTCGCGGGCTTCATACCGTTACTTGGGTCCCGACTTCAACCACTCGACCGGTCGGAATCTGGAAAAAGTCGGTGGCGTCGCTCGCCGATTTTGCCAGCAGGATAAATAAGCGATCCTGCCATCGCGGCATTCCGGAGTGGGCGGACGGTTTGAGCGAACGGCGCGACAGGAAGAACGACGTCGACATGATGTCGAAATGCCAGCCGAGCTTGCGGGCGATGGCCAGCCCCCTGGGAACATTGGGCGATTCCATGTAGCCGAAATTGAGCGCGACTTTGCTGAAATACTGCGAAACCTGCGTCATGTGAACGCGATCGGCATCGGATACACGCGGGGTGTCCGCTGTAACGATGGTAAGGATGACGTTGTGTTCGTGCAGTACCTTGTTGTGCTTGAGGTTGTGCAGCAAAGCCGTTGGCGCAAAATCGGGATCGCTGGTCAGAAAAACCGCAGTACCGGGCACCACGTGCGGCGGCTTCTTTTCGAGGCTTCGCACCAGCGTTTCGAGCGGCACTTCGGTGCGCCGCGTCTTCTGCACCAGGATTCCCGAGCCCCGCCGCCAAGTGAGGATCAACAACACCATCGTCGCGCCGAACGCAAGCGGCGCCCAAGCTCCATCCAAAATCTTGAGAAGATTCGCTGCGAAAAACACGCCGTCCACGATGACCAGCGGCGCCACCAGCGCGGCCGCCTGCCATAATTTCCACTTCCACAGTTTCCACACCACGATAAGACCGAGGATGCCATCGACCACCATGGTGGTGGTGACGGCGATGCCGTAGGCCGACGCCAGCGCACCCGATGTGCGGAACAGCCCGACCAGCAGCAGAACGCCGCCCAGCAACGCCACGGTCACGCGCGGAATGTAAATCTGGCCGTGATGCTGTGCCGACGTGTGGCGAATTGTCAGCCGCGGCAGCAGACCAAGCTGGATTGCCTGGGCGACGAGCGAATAAGCGCCAGTGATCACCGCCTGGCTTGCAATCACGGTCGCTGAGGTCGCCAGCAAGACCATCGGCAACAGCAATGTTGCGGGCACCATGCGATAGAATGGATTCTCGATCGCCGAAGAGTCGGCGAGGACGAGCGCCCCCTGACCGAAATAGTTCAGCAGCAGCGCCGGTAAGACCAGGCAGAGCCAACCGGCCTGGATGGGCTTTCGTCCAAAATGTCCGAGGTCGGCGTACAGCGCTTCGCCGCCGGTCACCGCAAGAAACACAAGCCCGAGAGTCACCAGACCGATATGGCCGTGCTCGGCTAAGAAATCGACGCCGTAGTAGGGATTGATCGCGACCAGAACGCCGATATCGTCGCTGATGTTCACAAGACCCGCGACGGCAATGACGATAAACCACACACACATGACCGGCCCGAAACAGGCGGCGACCTTGGACGTGCCGCGACTTTGCACCGCGAACAGCGCGACCAGAATGGCGACCGTCAGGCCGATCACGTAATGCTCGAAAGCCGGGGTCGCGAGCTTCAATCCCTCGACCGCCGACAACACCGAAATCGCCGGAGTAATGACCGAATCGCCGAGGAACATCGAGGCGCCGATCACGCCAAGGATGTAGATCGGCGCCATGCGGCGTCCAAATGCGCGGCCTGCGAGCGCGGTGAGCGAGAGTGTGCCGCCCTCCCCGTTGTTGTCGGCCCGCAGCAAGATCAGCACATACTTGCAGGTGACGACGATGATGAGGGCCCAGAGGATCAGGGACAGCACACCCAGTACCGCAGCGCGGTCGATGGCGCCGTCTGAACTCGCCGCCACCACCGCCTCGCGGAATGCATAAAGCGGACTGGTCCCGATATCGCCGAAGACGACACCGATCCCGCCCAGCGTCAGCGTCAAAAAGCTAGCAGCGCCGCGGCCGAGGGGCTCCGCATCGATCGTTGGCGCAAGCGCCTCTTCACGATCGGAGGTGTGAACGTTCATGGGCCTCGCAACAACCGCTAAGGACGCCGAGCGCCCTTATAGCATCGACGCCTACCCGGCAATATCCGTGCGAGCGCCGCTCCCATCACGCCGTTAGGGGGCCGCTACGGCGACAAATCGGGCGGAACTGGAGGCGCTTCCCGCATGAGCGTGATGGTCACGCGCCGATTGGCTGCCATGTAGGGATTGTCGGGGAACAGCGGGTCGGTGTCAGCCTTGCCGGCGACCGAGAAGAGGTTCGACGATTGCAGCCCCTCCCCCTCGAGAATGGCGCGCACCGAGTTGGCGCGATCCGCTGAGAGATTCCATGGACCGTAGCCGGGGCGCGGCGGGGTCCGGGAGGCCGCGGTGTGACCGGTGATGAACAGGCGGTATGAGGTTGCCTTAAGGGGGCCGGCGAGCTCCTAGAACGTCGTGGCAGGTGGGTCGCACGGGAGTTTGAGAGCGGGGATCGATGGCAGGCCGTAAGCGCATTGCTCCTTCGTTTTCGCGTGTCCGCTCCGCATTGACCAACGGCTCTTCCGTTCTCTCTAGTCGCGTCGATCATCGCTCTGCCTGGATGCGGAGGCTCCGCGACCTTATCAACCAGCATACAGCCGACCTCGGTGGCGAGGACTTCGTCTCGGAATCCGAGAAGCGTTTAGTCAGACGCGCCGCGATGCTGACGATC
Organism: uncultured Alphaproteobacteria bacterium; assembly: GCA_963732015.1. Classification (GTDB taxonomy): domain Bacteria; phylum Pseudomonadota; class Alphaproteobacteria; order Rhizobiales; family Xanthobacteraceae; genus BOG-931. Next base: position 536,331 of record CAVSXY010000001.1, read on the forward strand.
CAGTTGGAAATGATGGACAGTAAGTTCGCGTTGAACGACGGCGAGGCCAGTCGAGTCGATCTTGAGACCTACCAGCGCTGTTCTAACAGCTTACGAAGATTGCTTAAGAGCCTCGGCCTGCAAAGGCGTCAACGAGACGTGACACCGGCGCCGCGGCTGCACGATTATTTGCGCCAGCGTGAGGAGGCGCCCGGGTGATCGAACGCGTTCGCCTCAAGCAACGCCCCTCGATCACCATCGACACCGCCCTCACCGACCCAAACCTCCTCGGCTCCGCATTTGGCAATCCGCACAGTTGGGAAACCTGGCTTGCGGTTCTCAAAGCGGCGTTCGGTTTAAGGCTGACACCAGATCAGCAACAACTATTCGCCAGCGTTGCTGGCAATCGAGCGCCACCAACGAAGCGTGTGCGTGAACTGTGGGCCATCATCGGCAGACGCGGCGGTAAATCCCGCATGGCGGCAGCGTTGGCCGTTTACGTTGTCTGCTTCAATAAACAGAAACTGGCCCATGGTGAACGGGGCATGGTGCTGGTGCTGGCCGCGTCAGTCGAACAGGCGCGGGTCGTATTCAGTTACGCCCTGGCTTTCCTGCAAACGTCGCCGGTACTGCGGCAGGAGGTCGTTGACTACACACGATCCGAAATCCGGCTCAGGAGCGGCATCACGATCGCTATACACGCCAATAGCTTTAGTCTTACTGCGTCACAAATTTCTTGGCTGCGACGGTGCTGCGATCGGAGTATTGCAGCATGGACATCGCGGCAGGCTTCTGACGAGCGTGCCGATCAGCCGTCGACGCATGGTTGCGATGGAGTTTGGGATGTGACGCTCGGGCCGCAACGGCGGATCCTCTGTGTAATGTCGGGTACGGCAAGTTCGGAACTCGTGGTGGAACGAGGTCTACAGGGGGGAATCGTCTCCCGCTCGGAGATTAGGAATCCGTAGGCCGCGATGCAGAGCGTGGCGTGATGATGAAAGCCTCGCCAGCCACGCCCTTCAAAATGTCCGAGCCCGAGCTCCCACTTGAGCTCCTGATAGTCGCGCTCGATGCGCCAGCGCAACTTGGCGGTGTCGACCAGTCGGCGGAAGGAGATGTCTTTCGGAAGGGTCGAGAGCCAGTATTTGGTCGGCTCGTTCTCGCCTTTCGGCCACTCAATCAGCAGCCACTCTTGCGGCCGGCTGTCAGTGAGACTGTAATCACGATGCGCGACCCGAACGTGGACACGCGCAAAGCGCGAGGACAGCCAGTCGGTCGCACCTTCCCGCCACTTGATTGTCTGCCATGCGCGCTTGGGCAGTCCGAGAGCGAGTTCCTTAACCGAAATCGGTTGATGCTTGCCGTCGCGGCGCAACAGCTTTGGTGGTCGCCCGCGGCCCGACCACTTTTTCGGCGGCAGCGGCCCCGTGCCCGATGCCCACACAGACGTCTGCGGCATGATGCCGGCGACATAGCACAGCGCGAGCGCGCTGACGCCGGCGCGCAGATCTGTGTTGCTGCCATAACCCGCATCCATCAGCACCACGCCGCGAGGAAGGCCGGCCTTGCGAGCCGCATCGATCTGCTCAAGCGCGATCTCTGGCTTGGTCTTGAAGCGCACATCCTCGGGCACCGCCGTCTTGCGCCGACGTTCGCCGTCCCCCGCCCAGTCTTCTGGCAGATAAAGACGGTAGGCCACCGGCAGGCTGGCGTGGTCATTAGCAACCGACAGCGACACCGCGACCTGACAATTGTCTTGTTTGCCGAGTTGACCGCAGTATTGCCGCGCCACCCCGACCGAGTGCCGGCCCTGCTTGGGAAAGGCGGTATCGTCGATGATCCAGGCTTTGATCGGACCGTGACGCTCGACCTCCGGCAGCACAATCTCGCGCACCTTGGCCAACACCTTCTCGTCCGACCAACGACCCTCGCCGACAAAATGCAATAACGATTGGTGCTGCGCCGCCGTCCGTGATGGCGCCGTTACCGCCGCCATCGGCTCCACGCTCTTGCGCTCGCAAGGCAACATCAGCCCCACGCAGTAGTCGTGCAGCGGCCGGGCTCGGTCCCTGTGCCCAATCACGCTCACAAGTCCCTCGACATAAGCCGAAAACCGCAATTCACTGTCGTCTGCCGCTCGGAGACCCATATCAGCCCTCATCCGCTGATGTCTGAATCTCTCCGCTTACCTGAATCGCACAGTGCGTCGCCTGCGACTTTCTGACTCAGTAAGATTAGTGTTCGAGGTCGCACCCTTCTGGCGGCGATCTTTGATGAAATTAGCTTTTGGCGCGATGAGACGAGCCGCAACACCGTTGATCGGTCAAGCAGCAAGCGTATGGACGAGACCGGCCACTTCGCCGGCGGCAACGAGATGAAGGGCGCCGCACTGCGCTTTGACCCCGTGTTGAGTCAGAAGGCTGGTGAGGCCGCTATTCTAGGCGCGCACCTCCAATAGCTTGCCGTGGCCCGGGATCGGCTGCCAGCAACCGACAAGGTTGAGGATGTTCCAGATTTGCGCCGACTGATTGGAAATCGCGGGCTTGCCGAATTCGCGCTCGAGCGCCTCGCAAACCGGCTGTGACAACCAAGCCCCACCGCCGATATAAAGTCCCTCGGCGTCGGGAAATTTGGTGAACGCGGCGCGGCCGAGTTCGTAGGCAAGCTCAATGCTGTCGGCTGTCGATGATTGCTGAAATTGCGCGGGCGACATGACTTCGGCGGCCACGCCGGCGACGGTGATGCCCGCCCGCCCAAAGAATTCGCCCAAGGTTTTGTTCATCGGCGCGGACCATTTGTTCGCCAGCGCCACCCGCCGCAGCCCGAGCCGCTTCGCCGCTTCGACGACACCGATGATGGTGGAGGTCGCGGGCTTGCCCGTGTACTTGGCGATGTGCGCGATCAAGCGGTCGTGCGCCTCGAGCCCGATGAGGATCGGCAGCGGCACGCCCGACTGCACGACGATGTCGATTTGCCGCTCCATCAGCTTGTCGAGCAGCGAGTTCGATCGGTGCGAACACCCGTTCGACATCCTGCGCGGAAAATTCGCCGAGCCCGACGGGGATCATCACCAGCATGATGTCCTTCGGCACGATGCGGTAAAATTCGTACGCTGCATTGTCGATCACCGGCAGCGGCAGCAGCACGCCAACTTTCCGCCTTGGCATGAAGTCCTCGAACATTCGTCCGTCCTCCCTTTTATTGCCGGTCACGTCGCAAGCGCGCTGGTGCGGCGGCTGAGCCACATCAGCACCAAGCCGAGCAAAGTGGCCCCGACGGCCACCAGCACCGCGAGTGCTGCGAGTTCCGGTACTTCGCCATTGTTCCACAGATCGAGGATCACCACCGCTATGACCTGATTGTGCGGTCCCGACAGCAGTACGGCAAGCGACAGGTCGCGAATGGTATAGAGGAATACCGTCAGCCATGCCGCGACGATCGCGGGCATCGCGAGCGGCAGCACCACGCGCGTGAGCACGACCGCGACGCCGGCGCCGCAGACGGACTCTTCCAGATCGCGGTGAATGGCAATGATTCCAGAGTGGCAGAAACGCATGCCGTACGGCATGAACTTGATCAGGAACGCGACGACGAGAATCCAGATCGTACCGTAGATCGGAATGAACGACAGCCGCAGAAATTGGATGAGCAGCGTGATGCCAAGAACGATGCCGGGAAAAACCAGCGGCGCCGAGACGAGAGCGTCGAGTGCGAACCGCACCGCGCTTCGGCCCCGCACCACCAGCCATGCCGAAAAGAAGGTCAGGCACACGGCCGCGCTGGCGCTCCAGAACGCGACTAGCGCGCTGTTGGAAAGCCCTTCCAGGGCGTCCGACCGGCTCCAAACCGAGCGGTAATGCGCCAGGGAAAAACGGGCGACGTCGCTCCATCGCGGCGCCTCGTAGGACGGCAGCAGCGAGGCCCACAGCATGATGATCACGGGGGCGGCCAGCGACAATGGGATGATCAGTAGCCAGATCCCGACCGGCCAGCGCCATGGACCGAGTTCGAAGCGACGAGGGCGATAGCCCTTGCCCGATATTGTTGCGAAGCGGTGGGCTTCTCGGGTCACCCGATAGTAGATCGCAAGGGGCCCGGCGACGAGCAACAGCAACAGGACCGCGAAAGCGCTGGCCTCGCCATATCTCGGCACGAAACTCTCGCGCATGCTGTCGTAGATTTCCGTCGACAGCGTGTGCAGATTGCCGGGCGTGCCGATGAGCAGCGGCACTTCGAAGGATTCGAGCGCGCGAATGAACGTCAACAGAAACACGGCGAGCACGCTCGGCCCGATCAGCGGCAAGATGACCCGGCTCACTGTTTGCGAAAGGCTTGCTCCGGCAACCGCAGCCGCCTCCTCGAGCGTCGGATCGATCGCGCCGAGCGCCGGCAACATCAAGAGAAACGCCACCGGCGTCCACAAGACGCCTTCGACGAAAATCATGCCGCCGAGACTGTAGAGATTGAGCGGGCCCTCGGTGCCGCCGACCAATCCGCGCAACATCACGTTTATGACGCCGCTGTTTGGGCCCAGCAACATGATCCAGCCAATGCTTTTGACGATGATCGGCACAGCGAGCGACAAAAATGCGCCGACGGTCGCGACTTGCCGAAACGGCGCATTAGTGCGCGCCACAAGCCACGCCGTCGAAACACCAAGCCCGATTGCGAGAGCGGAACTCGCAAGCGCGTAGATGATCGTCGTTACCCATACGTTGGTGCCGCCGCGGCTGAGCACCGCGGCGAAGTTCCTGAGATCGTAGGTGGCTGACCGCGCTTCATCGCCGCTGAGCGCTGCCTGCAACAGGAACAGAAACGGCGGCACGACGAGCGTCGCGGCCACGAACAAAAGTACGGCGAGAGCGACAGTAGAGGATGGCGGCCGGTTCATCGCCGGCGATCGTACTGGCATTGCGCATCACGTTCGGAGAAAACTTGGGACGCCGGAACGAACCTAGATTTTGCGCCGCACAAACACCTCTTGGTAGAGCTTCACCCAGCCGTCGAACTCAGCCATGTAGCTGGGCCGGTTCGAAAGGTAGAGCTTCTGCACGGGCGTCGCAGAATTCATGTCCGTGCGCGCGGAATCGTAGCCAACCGTGCGGTAAAGCTCCTGGCCTTCCTTCGACAGCAGAAAATCGATGAGCAGCATAGCCGCGTGCGGATGCGGCGCCTTGCGCGCGAGCGCCGCGCACGTATCGGTCACCGGGACGGGTCCCGGCGCGTTCCAACCGAGCGGCTCGCCTTTCTCGCGGCTTGCCGCCACGTGCGAATTGTAGATCGTCGGTGACACCGCCACCTCTCCCGACACCATCAGGTTCGCGAGCGCACGCCCGGTGATGTTGTAGAGCCGCACATTCTGCAAACTGAATTTGCGCACAAAATCCACGCCGTGCACGACCACCATGGCGCCGACCCAATTCGCCACCGTCGACGGCAGCGCTGAGAGCGCCATGCGGCCCTTCCACTGCGGATCGAGCAGGTCGGCATAAGTCTTCGGCGCGCTGTCGAGCCGCACCAGATTGGTATTGAACCCGACGCCGGTATAGGACTCCCGAACCACAATCCAATTGCGCGCGGCTTCGATCGAGTCGGGATTGTAAGCGCTCATCTCCGGAGACTGGAACGGCTGCAGGATGTTTTCGTCACGCGCTACCATCAATCCGTTGGAGGCAAGCTCGAACGTATCGACCTTGTCATAGCCTGCCCGGTATTCCTCCAGCACCTTGCGCGCCGTTTCAGCCGCGCTGCCATGCACCAGCCCGATTTTGACGTAGGGATATTTCTGCTCGAAGCGGTCGAGCAGCGGCTGGATCTGCGTGCCCGTGGTGTAGAGCAAGAGGCTTGCTTCCCGCCGCGCGCCGTCCTCGAGCATCTGCTGGCGATCGGCGCCGGTGTAGTTGGCGATCGCTTCAACGCCATCGGGAGCCGCCGCCACCGACGAAGCCTGGCAGCAGGCGGCGATGACGGCCGCCAGCGCGAGCGTGCGCACCCTCTCTCGCGCTCGACCAGAGGTCGCGGACATTGGTCCTCCCGACGGGGCTCTTTATGCAAGTTATAGTATTGAACAGTGTCGCCTCTTGTCACTGACGCCGCAAGCGGGCCGGGTTTCGCGGCCCTCGTGACCGCGGCGGGAAAAAGCAGCACAATAGACGAACTGCGACAGACACAGTGCGGCGGACCCAGCGCCGTCCATCGGTTCAGGGAGCAAGCGCATGCGCGAGATCGGCCACTTCATTGGCGGCACCGTGGTGAAGGGAGCATCGGGACGTTTCGGCGACGTGTTCAACCCGAATACCGGCGAGGTACAGGCCAAGGTCGCATTGGCGAAGCATTCCGAGGTCGAACACGCCATCGCCGTCGCCGAAGCGGCGCAGCCTGCATGGGCCGCCACCAACCCGCAGCGCCGCGCGCGCGTGATGATGAAATTCGTCGATCTCGTGCAGAGGGAGTTCGATACGCTGGCGCAGCTTCTGTCCTCCGAGCACGGCAAGACGTTTGCCGACGCCAAAGGCGACATTCAGCGCGGCGTCGAGGTCGCCGAGTTCGCCTGCGGCATTCCGCATCTGCTCAAGGGCGAATACACCGAAGCCGCCGGGCCCGGCATCGACCTTTATTCGATGCGTCAGCCGCTCGGCGTCGTCGCCGGCATCACGCCGTTCAACTTCCCGGCCATGATTCCGATGTGGAAATTCGCGCCGGCGCTGGCGTGCGGCAACGCGTTCATCTTAAAGCCGTCGGAACGCGACCCATCGGTGCCGATGCGGCTTGCCGAACTTCTCATCAAGGCCGGATTGCCGGCGGGCGTACTCAATGTCGTCAACGGCGACAGGGAAGCCGTCGATACGCTGCTCACCGATCCGCGCATCAAGGCGGTGGGCTTTGTCGGCTCCTCTTCCATCGCCGAATATGTTTACGCGACGGCTTGCGCCAACGGCAAACGCGCCCAGTGCTTCGGCGGCGCCAAGAACCACATGATCGTGATGCCGGACGCCGACATGGATCAGGCGGTCGATGCCTTGATCGGCGCCGGCTACGGCTCTGCCGGCGAGCGCTGCATGGCGGTTTCGGTCGCGGTGCCGGTCGGCAAGAAGACGGCCGATGTCCTGCTGGAGAAGCTCATTCCGCGCGTCGAGAGTTTGAAGATCGGACCATCCACCGATACGCAAGCGGATTACGGCCCCCTGATCACGCGCGCGCACCTCGACAAGGTTAAGAGCTACGTGGATCTCGGCGTCAAGGAAGGCGCCAATCTCGTCGTCGATGGCCGAGGCTTCAAACTGCAGGGCTACGAGAGCGGCAACTTCATGGGCGGCTGTCTGTTCGATCAAGTCACGCCCGACATGCGCATCTACAAGGACGAAATTTTCGGACCGGTTCTCTCGGTCGTGCGCGCCAAAGATTATGAGGAAGCGGTGCGTCTGCCGTCCGAACACGATTACGGCAACGGCGTCGCCATCTTCACGCGCGACGGCGACGCCGCGCGAGACTTCGTCAGCCGCGTCGAGGTCGGCATGGTCGGCGTCAACTTCGCAATCCCGGTGCCGCTCTCCTACTACACCTTCGGCGGCTGGAAACGGTCAGGCTTCGGCGATCTCAACCAGCACGGTCCGGACTCGATCCACTTCTACACCAAGACCAAGACCGTGACGGCGCGTTGGCCCTCCGGCGTCAAGGAAGGCGCCGAGTTCGTGATCCCAACGATGCGGTAGGACGCTGTCAGCTCACGCAGGTGCGGGCGGCGGCATCCCCGCCGCCGAAGCGGCATTCGCAGCGCGGCGGACGTTCGAGAATGGACACGGTTACAGTCGTGATGCCGTCCTTCTTGATCTCGATGTTGCAGAGCGCCGCCAGCGCGCCGCCCTTGCCGTCGGCCTGCAGTTTGAGCGTACCGACGGGCTGCCGCAGGACAGTGCTGCCCTCTTTGATGGGCGCGAGCTTTGTCGCGTCCAGATAGAGCGCCGTCTTCGTGACCGGCGCCACCGGGACCGTCTTGATTCCCACGTAGCCGATGTCGCCGTTCGGCCGGCAGGCCGAAATCGCCGCGGCGGCGATGCAGACGCTCGCCCCGAGGCCTAGCGCGCGGCGCATCGTTATGCTGCTCGCTCCTTGCGCCAATGGCGCCGCTCCACTACGCCCCCGGCGGCTTGATTCCGCCGATCAGTTTGTTGAGCTGGGTCGACGCATCACGGATGTCGTGCGTCAAGCTGCGGATGACTTCGAGCGCCTTCTGGGCCTGCCTGATCTCCAAGAGTTCGGTGATGAAATCCTCGTTGGACTGCAACGTCTGCAGCAGCGCGACGAACTGCCCCCGCGCGTCGTCGAGCTCCTTGGTCGCGCTCTCGGTCTGGTCCTGGAGCTTGAGCCATTGGTCGATCAGGAACTGCCGCTCCTGCGGCTTGAAGCGCAATTCCTGCGCCAACATCCGGAGGTTGTCGTGCACGTGATTGAGCGCCTTGACGCCAAGCTGCGACACCGGCCCGTTGTCCGACACGGCGCTCAGGAGCCCACTCACCGCCTCGCGCAGCTTGTCGACCTCGTCGCGCGCCTTGGCGGCGTCGGTGTAGGTGTCGATGGCGCCGGCACTGTCTTGAATCGTCTTGTTGAGGGCGGGCACGCTTTTCTGGAAATTCTCCAGCTGCTGCGAAAATTCCGCGACCGGCCCGGTACCGTCGTCGCTGTCATCAGCACGGACGATGGACGCCGGCAGCACCAGCACCCCGAACACAGCGGCAAGTCCCAACAACGCGCCTTTCACACCGCCAAACCATCCCGATGGCTTCATGGACGTGCCTCCCTCGGCGCGAGCGCCGACAATATCTTTTGATTTCGGCTAGGAATATTGGCGCAAGTGGGGCGGCCTGGCCAGCACCGGACCGCGCCGAAACATCTTGCACCGATTGGACAATTCGACTTTCCTCTCCGGATTGAAGTCGGTTTTTTGGCGGGCGCTTTCACAGGCGCTTGGACAGGCTCTCAGGACCACGTTTCAGGTCGGCGGATGAACGTTTTCGTGCGTGATAAGCGATGGCTGACCCGCGGAGGGATGGCTGCGGCCGCGATCATGCTGGCGGCGCTGGCCGGCTGTACGACTGCTCCGAGCCCCGAGCCGCCGCCGAGTGCGGCTGCGGCCCCTCCCCCGCCGCCACCGCCGCCTACATCGCCGCCGATCGACATAGGCGGCAAATGGCGGCTGTCGGCCGCCGCCGGCGGCGCCTGCACAATAACCTTCGGAAATGCGCCCGGCGCCGCCCAAGGCACCATCGCGCCTGCGGGCGGCTGTCCGGGCAATTTCTACACCAGCCGCAAATGGACCTACGAACGCGACATGCTAGTCATCCACGACCACAAGGGTGAAACCCTCGGCCAGCTGTCGTTCACCGGCGGCCATTTCGAAGGCCAAGCCACCAACGGCGGAACGATGACGCTATCGCGCTGAGTTTGCCCTAGATCGGAAAATCCAAAGCCATGGCTGGCGGCGGCGCCACGACCGGCGGCGCTGGCGCCGGGATGACCGGTCGGACCGCAGCCGCGGGCGGCGTCGGCGGGACAGTCGAGGCCACGGCGGGCGGCGACACCGCCGGTGGCGGAGCTGCGGCGGGAGGCGCAGCGGTCGGGGGCGCCGGACTGGGCACTGGAGCTGCCGAAGTCGCGGCTGGGGCGGCTGGCGAGGCTGCAGGCTGGGATGCAGCGGCAGGCGCGGCCGATGCCGCGGGAGGCGTCGGGCCCGGTGAAGCGGGCGGCCCAGGATTTGGCGCGGCGGACGCAGGGCCCGCGGCAGCCGGCGTTTCGACGCGGGCGGCCGGTTTGATCTCCGCCGTGGCTTCCGAAGGCGGTTGCGGCGTTTTCGCCGGCTGCGCTGCCGAGGACTGTGCGGGCTCCGCCTGGGGCTGCGGCTGCGCGGGCTCCGATTTCGGCGCTTCCGCCCGCGCCTGCTGCAGCCGTTTCGGCTCCGGTTCGAGCAAATACTTTTCGATCAGCGCGCGCGCGTTATCGAGCAGCTTGCCGCCGTCAGCCTTGCGATCCTTCATCTGCTTCAGCCATCCGCCGATCACCAGCTCGGTCGCCTTGCGCCAACGCGCTACCGCGTCGGGCTGCAGCGTGATGATGGAATCGCCGCGCGCGGTGACCATGTCGGCGACCGCCGCAGCCTGGATGTCCCACATGGTCCCGGCCATGGTCGCGGCTGTCTGGCCCGAATTGGCGTCGACGATCTTTTTCAGATCTGCCGGCAGCCGGTCATAGGATGCCTTGTTCATTGCCAACACGAAGGTCACCGCGCTGAACGAGGAGTCGGCGAAGTCGGTATGCGCCTTCAAGAGTTCCTGAAGCTTGAGCGCCGGCACGATGTTCCAGGGATCGACACAGCCGTCGATGACACGCTGCGTGATAGCCAGCGGCAATTGCCCGCTCGGCATCGGCACGCCGCGCGCGCCAAGCACGGCGAGCGCGTCGCCGGCAGACTTTGTCTGCACGTGAAGACGCAGGCCCTTGATATCCGAGACCGTCTGCACCGGCCGGTTGGAATGAACCACGCTCCCGTCCGAACATGCGAAGCAGATCGGGTGAACGTCGCGGAACTCGTCGCCGAGACTGGCCTCGGCGAAATCCTCGGTCGCTTTCGAACTGACGAGCGCACGCCGCGACGGCAGGAACGGCAACTCGAACAGCTCGATCTTCGGAAATCGCCCGGGCGTGAAACTCGGCGCCGTCCAAACAAAATCGGCGATGCCGTCGCGCGCCTGGTCGAACAATTGCGCAGGCGCACCGCCTAGTTCCATCGACGGAAACAGATCGATGCGAATGCGGCCGCCCGATTGCGCCTCGATCTGCCGCGCCCAGGGCGCGAGGAACTTGTCGTGCTCGCTCGACACCGCCGAGAGCGGATGTTGCAGCTTGAACGCGAATTGGGGAGCGTCGGCGTGCGCGCGGCGAATGACGGCGGGAGCCGCCAGCGCCGCCATCGTCGAAGCCAGGAAGGTGCGGCGCGAAATTCCCATCGGCAAACGACTTTCCTGCCCCCTTGGAAGCGCCAGCGATGCGGCTCAATTGAGGCGCGGCGGCCGATCTTCGTTATCGTTGTCGGAGGAGTGAACGGAGCCCATCGCCAGCGGCGCGATCGGCGGCGCGGCGGTCGTACCTTCAGCCTGGGCCGCAGTCTTGGCCTCGCGGTCGCGCCGCTCATAGCCACGGTAGGACAACCATCCGAACGGCAGGCTGACGAGATAAGCCAGCGTGACGGCAGTGAGCAGCACCCACGGATAGGCGATGAGCAGTGCGATGGAGAGCACCACGACGACGATCAGCGGCCCCACCATCTCGGGCGGTACGCGGGTGCCAACGCGCTTGCCGGAAAACACTGGCAGCCGCGACACCATCAGCGAGGCGACGGCGAGCGTATAGACCAGCGTCAGCCAGGTCAGCACCGGTGAGCGCGGCACGCCAAGAAACACCACGTAGATCGGCAGCAGCACCGTGATGGCGCCGGCTGGCGCCGGCATGCCGACGAAAAAGTTGCCGGCCCACACCGGGCGGTTCGGATCCTCCAGCATCACGTTGAAGCGGGCGAGGCGCAGGCCAGCGCAGATGGCAAACACCATCGCGGCAATCCAGCCCGCCGACTTCAAGTCATGCAGGTCCCAGAAATACAAAATGAGCGCGGGCGCGACGCCGAAATTGACGAAGTCGGCGAGACTGTCGAGTTCGGCGCCGAAGCGCGAGGTTCCTTTGAGCAGCCGCGCCAGACGGCCATCGAGGCCGTCGAGAATGGCGGCAAAAACGATCGCTCCCAGTGCGAGAACGTAGCGGTTCTCGAACGCCATGCGGATCGCGGTAAGGCCGGCGCAGAGCGCCAGCAGCGTCACCAAATTTGGCGCCAGCGTGCGCACCGGAATGCGCCGGAACCGCGGGTTCTGCAACGGTAGCCGCCGCCGGCGAGGCGCATCGAAATCCGGTCGATCCATGCTCATGCCGATACTATAACTTCTCCCAGCCGGGCTTGCCACGCGCCGCCACGCCGCGCCGCGCTCCTGCGTTAACCATTAGTTAAATATAGTGGGGAAGCAGAAAAAGGCACGAGGGTGCAGGACTCGTAATTTCAGCAACTTGGCATTAGTTTTCTGTTAACCATGACACCACGAGGGCGCAGGAGCTGCTTCCCAGGTGCTTCCCAGAAGGGGTGTTAGCAGTGAAAATCCGACTTGATGCCAGGACTATTTCCGCCCTGGAATTGCCCGCGGGCAAAACCGAAGACTTCGCCTGGGATAGCGAGCTCGCCGGCTTCGGCCTGCGCCTACGCCGCCGCACGAGCGGCGATCTGCAGCGCACCTTCATTGCTCAGTACCGCGCTGACGGCCACACCCGCCGCGCGACAATCGGGGAAGTCGACAAGAAGATCACGACGGCACAAGCGCGCGATGCCGCCCGCAAGCTTCTGGCCCGTGTCGAACTCGGCGGCGATCCACAGGGTGAAAAGGCGGCGAAGAAGCGCAGCGAATTGCACGTGTTTCGGACAACGGTCGAAGACTATCTAGCAGCCCAAAAGGACGATCTGCGGCCGGCCTCACGCCGCATCAACAAGCTTTATCTGACCGGCCCCTATTTCAGGACTTTGCATCCGAAGGCCGTCACCACCGTCACCCGCGCCGACGTTGCCACCGCTGTTCGCGACATCGTCCGCAAGCATAGCGCCCTCACCGCGGCAGCCGCGCGTCGTGCACTGTCTGCGTTCTTCGCCTGGGCGATCGCTGACGGGCTCATGGGCGACGGCATGAACCCAGTCGACGGTTCGTACCGACCCGATGATCCGGAGGCCCGCGATCGTGTGCTCAGCGATGGCGAACTGGTCGCGATCTGGAACGCGTGCGACGGCACTAGCGACTTCGACAAGATCGTCCGGCTGTTGATTCTGGGCGGTCATCGGCGCCAGGAAGTCGGCGGCATGACGTGGGGCGAGCTCGACCTTGACGCCGGCGTATGGACGTTGCCGGCAGAGCGATCCAAGAATCATCGCACGCACAAGATCACGTTGTCGGAAGCGATGTTGGGGATCATCAAGTCGGTGCCGCGGACTAACCGTGATCACCTGTTTGGCAGCCGCGCCAGTACCGGATTCACGGGTTGGGCTACAGCCAAGGCGCAATTGGATCGCCGCCTTGCCGGCATAGTGGGACAGTGGCGCTTGCACGATTTGCGACGAACGACCGCAACCAAGATGGCCGATCTCGGCGTCGAGCCACACCACATCGAAGCCGCGCTCAATCACTTCGGCGGCTTTCGGCGCGGCGTTGGCGGCGTCTACAATAGATCGAATTCCGACCGCAGCACCTCGCGCGCCGAAGGTGAGAGCGACGTTTCCAGTAAATGTACCCAGAAAAGCACTTTGACCCATAACGCAATTTTGCTACCTCAATCGACGCAAATTTCTGATCACGTGATTCCCCCAAACCGGATGAGCCCGTAGCTCATCAAGCCGAGTAAAATTAGCGACGCCGTGACCGCCAGGGAAACACGGATGCCGCTGCGAGCCACGACGCGAACATCGACGCCCAACCCAAGCGCCGCCATAGCGATCGTCGTCAGCATCGCCGCTGTGTGCGTGATCAGCGGCAACAAACTTTGCGAAATGAGGCCCAACGAGCGGATGACCAGGACAATTAAGAAGCCAACGATGAACCAGGGGACCAGCTCATTCAGACGCGGCCAGCGGCTATTGCGCGAGGTATAATCGAAGGGCCGCAGTCTACGGGCGAATAACAAAAAACCGAGTAACACCGGCCCGAGCATGAGCACACGCACGAGCTTGATGACCGTTCCGACCTGGTTGCTCAATGCTCCGATCGGAAGCGTCGCCGCGAGGACTTGCGGCACGGCATAGACTGTCAATCCGGCAAGCACGCCATATTGCGTCAACGATAGCTGCAGGATTGGAACGAGCAACGGTAGGACGAGAACAACCACGACGCCCAGCAGCGCGGTAAACGAGATCGACGACGCAACGTCGTCGCTATCTGCACCGATCACCGGCGCAACCGCAGCTATGGCGGAATTTCCGCAAATTGAATTGCCGCAAGCGATCAGAACGGCCATGCGCAGCGGCAACCCTAGAACACGGCAGATGGCATAGCTTGAGCTAATAGCGATCGCCACGATGCTCGCGATGCCGATGATCAGGAACGGCCCAAGCGCGATTATAGTCGCGACACTTACCGACGCTCCCAGCATGACGATCGCGAATTCCAGCACGTATTTTTCAGGCGGTGCGGATTGCAACCCCAAGAAGAATCGCGAGTGACGGTGCCGTTGCGGCGATACTTGTAATCGTAGCGCTCGCGCTGTCCCGGTTGCGCCGGGACCGGCAGCGCGCCTCGCCGATTAGCTGGACGGGGGTCTCGTCGAAGCAAACCAGCGGCCAGGCGGGATACGGCGTCTCGGCGTAGAGATCGAGCACGTCCTCCATGCGGGCGACGTATTCGCCATCGACATGGGGAATGCACCACATGTCCTGCGCATGGCTTGAGATCGTTCTCGGCCAGCCGGCGGCGCACGGTCTCGCCGACAGGCTGTCGTGATCGGTGAGCTTGACCATCGTGTCGGCCAGAAGCGTCAGCGTCCAGCGTTTGCGGACGGCGGGCGGCTTGGCGCATGCGGTCGCCACCAGCAGGGCCTCCTCCTTGCCGGTCAGCTTGCGCTCTGCGCCCGGACGCGGCTCCTCGCTGAAGGCTCGCTCCAGATTGCCTTCCACGAAACGGCGCTTGGTCCGGCCGACGGTGGAGAGGCTGACACTGACGGTCCGGGCAATCTCCTCGTCGCGGCCGCCCCATCGGCCGCCAGCAAAATCTGCGCCGCTTGAGCTTGCGGGCCGCGTGCTTGCCGCCGCCGAGCATCGCCGTCAGTTCATCGACGCTCGGCTTGGCTGAATTCGACCCGATAACGTACATTCATGCTTTGCCTCCTTGTCGGAGGCCGGGACGAATCCAGCGATGAGTTAAAAATCAGGCGCGCGCTTCACCGAGAAGCAGGGTCATTGCCTGGCCTTCATCCATACCTACGCCTACATGTTCGGACGCCCACCCGCCGAAGCCGACATCCAGCGCCACTTCCGTGTCAGCCCGCCTACGGTCCACCAGATGATCGTAACCCTCGAACGAAACGCCTTCATCCGACCTCAACCCGGCGTCCTCAGAAGCATCGAAATCCTCGTGCCGCCCGAAAGCTTGCCTATACTCGAATGGCTAGGTATCAAAACGCAAAATCACGGATGAACCACTAGTGCTTCGAGATAGGGCTGACCGGCATAATGAGCCTCGATTGCTTGCAACATTATCGCAGCTACAGTGATCGCAACACAGAGCAGAATGCCAGGTAGCATACATTTTAAATGGTCGATCAAGTTTGCCGCCTGATGCTGATTAATAGCGGTCCAAGGCTGTGGAACAGAATTCTAATGCTTTTCGCTGAGTGCTTGGGCGACAGCGTGGCTCGCATCAGCGGCCCCTTACTGGTTCGTCAGCGCGCGACGGAGGGAGATCTCACAAACGTTTGCTTGGGCTGAGCACCTTCGATCATGTTCAGCGCTGACAAGATTTGCGCCACGATCTCGCGCGGTTGCGGCTCGATCGAGACGATGACAGGGTTTTCATCCGGGGCCGGTTCCTCCAGCGATTCGAATTGGCTGTGCAGTAAGCTTCGCGGTATGAAATGCTCGTGGCGGGTGGCTATACGGCGCGCGATCAGCGCCTCATCGCCCTTGAGATAGACCAGACGAACGTCCGCCCGACAGCCGATCAGAACATCGCGGTAGCGGCGCTTCAGCGCCGAACACGCGATGACATCGTGTCCACCCGAACGACGCGTTTTGTCGATCCAGGCGGTGACCGCGTCCAGCCAGGGCCAACGATCCTCGTCGGTGAGCGGAATACCGCTGTGCATCTTTTCGACGTTGGCTTTAGGGTGGAACCAATCGGCGTCCTCGAACTCCCATCGCAGGCGCAGAGCGAGAAGCGCCCCGACGGTCGATTTCCCGCATCCAGAAACGCCCATCACGATCAACACCCTGGGGGCAGGTAGTGAAGTGCTTTCCGTTGGCGGGGTTTGCAACGACATCAATCCGCTCCTGCTAACGCCGGCTCCCGTCTTGAGTTCCACGAGACGATCCCGGGCGCTTCTCAATGCGTTGGCGTGCCCCTTTGCCATATTTGTCCTCCAACTATAGCCACCGCGGCGAGCGCGAGCGTCAGCAATCGCCTCACCATTTCGACGCGGGCCCTTACGTTATTTCAGGTGATCGTTGTTATCCGGCGCCGGGTGGATCACGATCGTTTCGGTATTCCTCGATCGCACGCATGATTAGCTTTTTGACATTCTCGATTGTAACGTCATCGCGTCGCCTGATACCGATCTCCTCGCTTACGTTCTTGGGTTGTTTCGGCTGGCCTGTCACGTCGAAACCGTCGCCGCAGGTGACTGTGACCACCCCACTGCGCGGAACAATCAAATAGGCGCGGCTTTGGTGGCCCTTTGCATAGCCCGACTGATCCTGCTGATCCGTTATGCGGAAAGCAACCGACGCGGGCTGTAAGGTTTTTCCGGTGCGACCGTACTGCCGAATTTCCACTTTGCCGCCGAGCGGACGCAATTTTTGAGCAGCAGCCTGTAATTGGGGCAGCACCACATCACTCAAGACGGCGATGTCTGCATCGGCTTCCGCCTGCAAACGCCTTGCCTCTGTGAGGACTTCATGTTGTTGGTCGTGTTCAAGCTTCGCTTTCTTGAACGCGTCACCATAATCATTATCACCACCGGCCATGTTGAAGCTTTCCTCGTTGTTTGCGTTCGGCGGCAGACCGCCCAACGCGCATCGCCGCCACACGGCGGCTTTTATTTGGGCTTAGCCCCGTCGGCTCAGAAGCCGCAGCCTCAGCCTGTGCGCTCGCGCGGAACGTTCTCATTGGCTGCTGCTAGCTCAAACGCGTTCGAGTCGCCCCGGCTTAGTAAGTCTCTGAAGGCCGCCCGCGTCGCGGAGAATGGCGTCAAGCTATCCAACCCCACGACGGAGGGCGCGCGGGGCGCCCCATATGCGGTTCACTTCACCTTGAGGTTCTCCGCCGAGGTCTTTCCCTTGTTTGCAACCTCTTCGTACTGGACCTGCTGGCCCTCGTTGAGGGTCGACAGACCGGACCTCTCTACCGCCGAGATATGGACGAAAACGTCCTTGCCGCCGCCTTGCGGCTGAATGAACCCATAACCTTTGGTCGGATTGAACCACTTCACGATGCCGGTCGCCATCGCACGCTGTCTCCATTTTAGAGTTTTCAATGATACCGGCGCACCACACCGAATCCAAGACGTTGCCCGCCATGCAAGGCCGTATCGCCTTCTGACGATTACAAAGAAATTCAATCAATCAGAATTGGATAATCGTCCGGCGCCGCGAGCTATTCACCAGCTCGAATGCGGGCCACTGCCGCAATGCAGCGATTCGGTAGCTATCGAACCTCGACCATAAACTCAACGTCGCCCGCGTCAGGAATGGTCATCCGCCGCCGGTACGAACAGTTCGGCGCCTGGTCGAGGCCGCGCAATTTATGCAGTCCCAGCGATCGCAGCGCGCCGCCATGCGCGCGCGCGAAATCGTCGCTGACGACCAAGGGCAAGTCGAGCGACTTTGCGACCGCTTCGATCCGGCTGACCAGATTGACGCTTGGCCCGATGACGGTGAAATCGAGCCGGCTGGCCGCGCCGATATTGCCGTACATCACGGTGCCGTAGTGCAGCGCGGCCACCATCTTGAGCGACTCGCCGCCCAGGGATTCATGTTCGATCGCGTGCACCGCGGCCAACGCCTCGTGCGCAGCCGCCATCGCGTTCATGGCGGCGTCGGCGACTCCTTCGAATGCCACAAGCGGAAAGATTGCTAACAGCCCGTCGCCGATGAATTTCAGAATCTCGCCGCCGTGGTCGGCGATGGAGCGGGCCTGGGCGTCGAATACCCGGTCCAGAATGGCGATGATCTCCTCGCCGGCGACGCGGTCGGAGAGTTTTGTGAAGCCGCGCAAATCGGACGACCACAAAACGGCAGCGATCGCTTCACCACTGCCGCGCCGGATCTGGCCAGCCAGCACCCGTGGACCGGTCTGCGGGCCGAGATAAGCGATGAGTACGTTCTCGGCGATATGCTTTTGGTTGTGCATGTCGACTAGGACGGACAACAGCTCACTGATCCGTTTTAGATCGGCGATCTCGCCTTCGGAAAATCCGCCCGGCCGGTCGCTGACATAGGTCACCATATAGGACGATGGACCGTAGACGCCGCCGACCGGAAGCGCGAGATAATCGGTCGCGCCACGCTCCTTGAGTTCATGGAGCACCGCGAAATCGAATTGCGCGTCCGGCCTGTCAAGGCGCCGGCGCAATGTTTCGCCACCTTCGCGCACGCGCCGCACCGGATTGACCTCATACGGAATAAGGTCGCGGATCTCATGCTTGATCATGATCCGCACCGTCCGCCCGGTGTCTCGCCACCAGATGATGGCAGCGCCGAGATATTGCGGATGCAGCGTCCCGACATGCAGGCTCACACGCAAGAGCGGAAGGCCGGCGGCATAGAGCCGCCAGGAGAATTCGTCGATCGCGGCCGCACCGGATGTAATTCGGCGTGCCGACCCGATCATCCAGTCGGCGATGCCATTGATGCTGTCATGGGCCGGCTGTTCAGACGGTGGCCGCTCGACTATCTCGGCGGTGACGACCGTACGGCCTTCGACAATCGGGGTTTCGCTGGTCGCCTCGTCGTTCATCGTCTACCGAGTTGGAGCCCAAATTTAGGCCCGGTCAAGCGCCAGCCGGCCGTCCGTGCTGATGATCGAGTGAGCAGCCCAATGTCCCCCGTCGCGTCACCTGGTGCGACGCAGCGATATGTCTGCAATTGGGGGCGAAGCGGAAGTCGCTCCGAAGCCGTGAATGTGTAGCGTTTTGCCGAGTAGGCCCAGGGAATTTCACCCTGAGCCTCTCACAGAACCGGACTTGATACTCTCGCATCATCCGGCTCGTGCCATCGCACGAAGGCTGCCGCCTTCTGCTGAACTTTCGAGCTCCTCCTGGTCGACCCAGTTGGCCCACGCTCAACAGCGATGACCCACCCCCTTCGCTCCACGGGCATTACCCCGCTTCATCACTACTACGGGGCAGTCCGTCCCTCTCCGGCGCATCGGTACTTTCGGCCTCGCGGTTGGAGCCGCTTGTGCTCTTTCCCTTGGCATCGCCGGTCAGGTTCTCACGTTCCATACAGGAGCCAGATTGAGCTTCGCGCCGTCTACATGCCGGATGCCGCTTGGGCAGTATCAGTGCATCCCCCAAGCTTATCCCGGAAGATGGGTCAGCCCCCGGTTTTGACATCGTCTAAGTCGCTTTCGACACTTCATCGACGGTTCACTTGCGTTCGCCTCTCCCAATCATGCCTGCCGGAATCTGTTCCGGCTTTTCCGCAACGTTCACCACCATCGCTTTTGACGACAGCAGCTTGCGGTGGCTTGAGATCAACACCTGATTGCCGACCTCGAAGGGCCACCCTTCATCTCCCGTACAGTTGCGCATCGCCGTGTGGACCGGCGTTACTCGTGACACAAGACCCACAGCGACACTTCGCGACCGTCAATTGACGCACTGCAAAAGATCACTCGATCCCTTCGTCGACGATGGAGAGCACTGCGGGCGGCACCTCGATCCCGAGCGCGCGGGCCGTTTGCAGGTTGAGGACGAACTCGAATTTAGATGCAGGTATGGTCAAACCAAGGGCATTAGCGGCTTTGAGGTTTATCACGAGTTCGAATTTAGTCGGTATAACGACTGGCAAGTCCGATGGCTTAACACCGCCAAGGATTTTACCGGCATAGATACCAAGCTGTCGGTAATATTCCGCAGTGCTCGATCCATAGCTCATCAGGCCGCCAGCCTCCACGTATTCGCGTCGGCTGTACATCGCCGCGATGGAATACCGCTCCGCCAGCAAAGCGAACTGGCGCGCGCGGGTAAGAAAAAAGGGACCGGGTGTGACCAGAAGTGCGCCCGGGCGCCGTGCGACGAGCGTTCTAGGCCGTGTGGACGGATTTAGCAAAGTCATAGGGTAGAGGGATTCCCAAATCATTTTTTCTGTGACTCATGGGCGGTCGGTTATTTGGAGGACCGACCATGCTCACTGCCATGACGGAAGAGGACTGGACGATTGTTTTGAAGGTATTTGATGCATCATGCCCACGCCGCGGCGACAAAGGTCGGGATGACCGAAAGTTTCTCGAAGCCCTGCAGTATTTCGTGGTTCACAACATCACTTGGCGGGCACTCCCGTAAAAGTTTGGGCATTGGAACAGCGTCTGGAAGCGGTTCTGGCGCTTGAGCCGGTCCGGAACTTTCGAAGCTTTCTTCGATGCGTTGGCGGCATTGAGCGAGACGGCGGATCTGGTGCAGATGTTCGATTCCACCGTGGTCCGCGCCCATGTCTCGGCGGCAGGCGCAAAAGGCGGCAGCACGATCAGGCGCTGGGCCGCTCGCGTGGCGGTTTCTCTACCAAGATCCACTTGAAGACCGATTTCGGTGGCTTGCCAATTGCCTTTCATCTCACCGGTGGTGAAGCCAGCGATAGCCGCAACTTCGAGACGCTTCTCGACATCGGCCCCGATATCAATCCGCGCGCCGCGCTCGGTGACAAGGGCTATCATTCTAAATCAAATCGCGAGGCCGCACGTCAACGTGGAATATGTCCGGCGATCCCGTATCGATCCAACACCAAGGACATCCCCACCTTCTTTCCGAAAACACTCTACAAGGCGCGGGCACGCATCGAACAAGCCGTCGGCAAACTCAAGCGCTTCAAACGTATCGCGCTTCGATGCGAGAAGACGGCGCAGAATTACGGCTCATTCGTCGCGCTTGCTCTCGGCTTCATCTTGATCAAATCCGTCCACACGGCCTAAATGCTGTTTCGATCTCTGCCTCGGTGCTCGCATAGAGCATCATGATCTCTATCCCGAGCGAGCGGGCCGAACTCTGGAGGTCGTTAATCTTTGCTTGCGCCGTTGCGTCGTTCGGGTTCACGATCACCGCAAGCAAGCCCGCATTCGGGGCCAGTTCGCGCAACAAGTTCAAATTCTTCGTTCCCAGAACTGTCAACTCACCGCTGACACCGGTAATGTTTCCACCGGGATGATTGATGCTCTCAACCAAACCAGCGCGAACTGGGTCATTGCCCATCGTAAACACGATCGGAATCTTCGTGGTTGCCGCCTTGGCTGCCTGCGCAGGGAGTTCGCTGCCGCCGGTTACGATCACCGCGACCTGACGTCTGACAAGTTCCTCCGCGAGTGCTGGCAAACGTTCATATTGGCCATCAGCCCACCGAAACTCTATTGCAACGTTTCGGCCGTCCACGTAGCCGCTTTCGCTTAACCCTTGGCGAAAGGCATTTACCATCGGAACATCCGACGTGGCCGACCGCGAACTCAAATAACCAATCACCGGTACGGTTTGGGCTCGCCCGCCGAGCGGCCACTCCACCGCCGCAGCGATTCCCGTAAGCGCAATGAACTTCCGTCGGCCAATCACTCGATCACCTCGTCAGCAACCGCGAGCAGTGTCGGTGGCACTGCGAGCCCAAGGGTTTTCGCAGTCTTGAGGTTGATCACGAGGAAAAACCGCGTTGGTTGCTCGATCGGTAAGTCGCCGGGCTTGGCACCTTTCAAAATCTTGTCCACAAATCGGAAGAAGTCCTTGAGATTTTCGCCATAGCTCAGCAGACCACCAGCCTCTACGTATTCGCGCTGAGAAAAAAACGTCGGCAGCAGCCAGAGCAAAGTTCGCTATTTGCAGCCGGTTGGTCATAAACAGTGCATCGGGTATGACCAAAATCCCGCCCACTCTCGCTTTCTTGAGCGTTGATATTGCGCCATCAATGTTCTGGGGATTCGAAGCATTCGCCACCTCGATCGTGACGCCTGCACCTTGTGCGAAGGCCTGCGCGCCCTTGAGTACGATGGCGGTGATTGGGGAGGCGGTATTCGCTAAAAGTCCAACGCGAGACAATTTAGGCAATGTTGTCGCAAGGAGTTCGATTTGCTTCGATGAGGTGTCCTCCACTGAGCTTGCTAGTCCGGTTGTATTACCTCCGGGATGGGCGAGGCTTTGGACGAATCCGTTGGCGACAGGGTCGACAGCGATACCCATAACGATAGGGATCGTTGTTGTTACTCGTTGCGTAGGACGGACTGCCGCAGTCGATCCCAATACGATTGCACTTACCTGAAGGCGTACAATCTCCTCCGCGAGGGCTGGAAAAAGGTCATAGTTTCCATCGGCAAATCGCCACTCCATCGTAAAGTCTTTGCCCTCCACGTAACCCAGATCACGCATTCCATCGATAAAACCGCTTAAGATCGGAGGCGCAAGAGAAGGTGAGCCGCCGCTTATAAATCCTATGCGCGGAATTTGCCCGGGCTGCTGCGCGCGAGCACCGGATGGCCGTAGCACCCGAGATAGTCGGCGCGATGCTGGTCAATGATGAACAAAAGAAAATTCGGTCGAGTCATGGCTTGGCTTGGCTTGGCTTGGCTTGGCTTGGCTTGGCTTGGCTTGGCTTGGCTTGCTTCAATTTCATTCGGCATGGATGTTGGCTGCCGTCATGAAGTCCCGCCACTTGACTATATCGCTTGCGATCGTCTGGGAAAGCTCGTTACCCGAAATCCAGGCAGACTCCAGCCCGAGCGACAACAGCTTGCGTTGAAGTTCTGGATCGGCAGAGATCTTCTTGAACTTGTCTTGCAGCATATTGCTCACAGAAGCGGGCGTGCGCGCAGGTGCGAGCAGCCCGTACCAATTGGAAATGACGAGGCCCGGATAGCTGGCCGAAAGCGGAGCCACTCCCGGCAGCAGTGGGGACGGCTTCAATCCCGTTACACCGAGCGCAATGATGCTTCCAGCTTTCAGGTGTGGCAACGCCACTTGGATCGGGCCGCAGAACATGGTCACATTGCCAGCCAACACCCCATTCATGGCCGGCGCAGCACCCGTGTAAGGCACGTGGATCATGTCGACGCCGGTCTGCCGCTTGATCATCTCACCACACAAGTGAGCGGGTGATGCGTTGCCCGCCGAAGAGAACGTCAGCACGCCGGGTTTGGCTTTGGCCGCTGCGACCCGATCGGCCAAGGAGCGAATTCCCGCCGAAGCATTTACGGTCAGCACGTTTTCGGCTTCGACAACTGCTGCAATCGGGATCAAATCGTGCTGCGGATCGTAATGCAGCTTGAGCAGCGCCGGTGCCATGGTGATAGGCAGGTCCACTGTAAACAGGAGCGTGTATCCGTCCGGCGGCGCTCTTACCACCGCCTCGGTCCCGATGGTTCCGGTGGCGCCCGCACGGTTTTCCACCACAGCGGGTTGGTTCCAATCTTGTGACAATTTCTCAGAAAAGAGCCGTAATACGAGGTCGGACGGACCGCCCGCAGGAAAAGGATTGATGAAATGGATCCCTCGCGTCGGATAGGTTTGCGCCCGTGCGATGCGCGAAACAGCCGGTAGTGCGACAGTGCCCGCAGCCAGATGCAGGAATTTGCGGCGGGGACGTTTCATAAAGCTCTCCCTGCGTCTGAGCGCAATCGTGGACGCTCAATATGTCAATAATGAAATCGGAATGCCCCCCGACAGCACGTGCTGTCCATAATAATGACCGGGACCTTCGGCGCGTCCCGCCGGCAGTTCTCAGATCAAGGTATACGACGGTCCGCGTTGGAGGAAGGGTAGCTCGCGGCAGGAATTGGCCGTGTGTCACGAGTAACGCCGGTCCATACGGCGATGCGTAACTGTACGAGAGATGAAGGAAGGCCCTTCGAGGTCGACAATCAGGTGTTGATCTCAAGCCACCGCAAGCTGCTGTCGTCAAAAGCGATGGTGGAGAGCGTTGCGGAAACGGCGGGTCAAGATCCCGTCAGGCAAGGTTGAGAGAGGCGAGCGCAAGTGACCCGCTGATGACGTGTCGAAATCTGCTTAGACGATGTCAAAACCTTGGGGGTGGCCATTCTTCCGGGATCAGCTTGGGAGATGCCTGAGACGGCCCAAGCGGCATCCGGCATGGAGGCGGCGCGAAGCTCAATCTGGCTCTTGTACGGAACGTGAGAACCTGGCCGGCGATGCCAAGGGAAAAAGCACAAGCGGCCCCAACCGCGAGGCCGAAAGTACCGATGCGCCGGAGAGGGGCGGACTGCCCCGTAGTAGTGATGAAGCGGGGTAATGCCCGTGGAGCGAAGGGGGTGGGTCATCGCCGTTGAACGTGGGCCAACTGGGTCAATCCAGGAGCAGCTCGAAAGTTCATCGGAAGGCGGCAGCCTTCATGCGATGGCACGAGCCGGATGATGCGAGAGTATCAAGTCCGGTTCTGTGAGAGGCTCAGGGTGAAATTCCCCGGGCCTACTCGGCAATCAGTATCGGTTTTGAACGTCCGTTGAGAATGTCCGATCCTGCTTCGATAGCGTCGCAGCGTTGCGGCCACCGCTGCGCCTCCCGGCTAAGTGAGAAGTCACAGACCTCCAATTTGCATCGTGAAGTCGCGGGCAGCGAAGCGGCAGAGGTCGTAGTCAGGCTGAATGACGACCGGGTAGGTCGACGCGTTGGGGCGCGAGCAAGCGGAGCTTGCGTCCGGGGTCCGACGTGAGGGTATGGATATAAAAATATGTGTCACAATCATCGGTTCCTCCCATCACGGGAGATGGCGCTGAGGCGATGACTAGGCCCCCGCATTCGCCGATCCAATCAATGTGACGATGACCATGCATCACGACGGCGTGGTCGTTGAGCCGACCCAGGTGCCGCATGAACCAGCTGCCATTGATCAGCGCGGTGCCGATACGCTCGGATAGCTTCTTCGCCGGTTTCGGATATTCCACGAGATGATGGTGGAGCGCGACGATCCAGTAGGCATGGGGGTACTGATCTGTGATAGCTTCGACGGCTTTGGCTTGCTCGGAAGAGACCATCCCCAGGGCGTTGGTGAATGAGAAATGGGTCTCCGCATTCGAATTCAGAATGATTATGCCCAACCCATCCTCTGTATCCGGTGGCTTGATCATCGGGAACATGACCGCCCACAGCTGCGCGAGAGAAATCGAAAGGCCGATTGAACCCATATCGGCGAAGGCTGCGATCTTGGCTGTGTGTGGTTCCAGTGCTTTCTCCAGCGTCTGTCCGAGGCGCCTCGTCTCTCTGTCGATGATGTGAACACTGGCACCCTGGATGGCCGAGAGCGCAGAAATCGTGCGCATCTGGCGCAATCTCTTCTTGGGACTCATTGGAAGATCGAGCCGCGCCGGGTTTGCGCGGTCGACTACGTTCAAGTCGTGGTTGCCCGGGAGAGCGAGAACGAGTTTAGCGATCCGCGGATATTGCGCGAGAATGTCGAAGAACTCGGCCCACTCCGCCGCACGACCAGCGTCAGTGATGTCTCCGGTGATCAGGACAAGATCGAGCGGATTACGCGCGTGGATCGCATCCAATTTGGCGACTGCAAGCGTGAACCGTTTATTTCCCTGCGGCCCGGATCGTCCACTCTCCACACGAAATCCATAGCGCTCGCCCACGACATGGATATCCGAGAGATGGGCAACTCGCCAATTCCGATCGCCCTCAGGGAAAGTCGCGAAGGTAACCAAATCTAGCGGTTGGGCCATTGCCGCATCTGCGACGCCCCACGCGAGGGCCGCGAAGGCAAAGTAGACGCCGAAGATCACGACCGCGTTAGCTAATGCGATCGGCACGAGAAGGTGCGGTGACGCAAGGTCGGCGAGGCTCCCCACCCAACGCGAAGCTGGCCATGCCACCGCGGCTAGCGCGAACGCCACGACGCCGATCAGCAGGCCAGAAATCGCGGCGCTGGCGGCTCGAATCGTATTCCGTTTCGCTGTGGCGATGTCGTTCGGGAAGAGCCCTTCAAGGACGTGGCGCAGCCCCTCTCGGCAGATCGCGTAAGCGGGCTGAATGCCCAGGGCATGCAGAGACCAGAAGCTGTTTTCGAACAGACGGAAAGCCGGCCTACCTCCCAACCAGCCCAGAACGCCGAGCACCGAAAGGATCACAACGGGCAATATCCCGACATAGAACTCCGACGCGCGCGTGGAGACTTTGCCGAGCCACGTCGAGACAACGAGAGGGACTATTCCGAGTAAAAAGCCGGGCAAACCGATCAGTAGGACCCACGCCAGCGCGAGCTTTGGCAAACTAATTTCAGCAACAAGACTCCCGGCGAGCGCAAGCAGCGATCGACGCTTTGGACTTGATAAATCGTCCTCCGCATCACCCCTGCGCGGATCGATAATTTGAAACATCGATCGCCTTGAAACGGTTCGCTGCCCACGCCTTGTCGGTGCGTTGGAGAACTTGATGCAGTACTTTTCGTACTTTCACAGAGTAATGCGCGCGTTACAATCCAATGTTGGCCAAATCGAGCCACCACCACTTTCGAGGCCGTTTTACGGAAATGACGAAGATCACCGAACCACCGCGCGCAACAAGAATGTCGAGAATTTCCATC
Source organism: uncultured Alphaproteobacteria bacterium (assembly GCA_963732015.1). Taxonomy (GTDB): domain Bacteria; phylum Pseudomonadota; class Alphaproteobacteria; order Rhizobiales; family Xanthobacteraceae; genus BOG-931. The sequence continues at coordinate 562,879 of CAVSXY010000001.1, forward strand.
CGTCAGATTTGTTCTAACAAGACATCGAGATCCAAAGTGGAGCGGCGCCCGAGATCCGAAGCATGCGTCTCCAAAAAGACTTGCGCCGACCTTCGCCCCTCGTCGCGCAGTAAGGAGAAGAATTCCCATTCTGCGTTGAGTTTGGAGGAAGCGCCGAGCTCGGTCAGCATTTTGCTCGCAATGCGGTGGATGCGCATGCCGGCCCATTGTGCGCCCTCGCTGTCACCCGGATCGGCGACTTGCCGAAGCAAGGCGATCATGCGCAACTCCTTCAGCAGAACCGCGTTGAAGGACACCTCATTCAGTCGGTCGAGAATCTCTGAGGCGGAGCGCGGCGATTTCTCGCGTTCAACCGGATTGATCTGAACGAGAATAGTATCCTGTGATTTGCACTCTCGAATGAGCGGCGTGATCGTGGGATTGCCAGAATAGCCTCCGTCCCAGTAGGGCTCGCCGTCAATCTCTACGGCCTGAAACATGGTGGGCAGACAGGCGGAGGCGAGCAGAACATCCGGCGTAACAGCGTTGTTCTTGAACACGTGGCCGCGGCCGGTCCGGACATTGGTTGCGGTGATGAAGAGTTTCGTAGGTGCTCCTGCCAGCCGCTCGAAATTGATTGTTTCGGCCAGAATTGCACGCAATGGATTTTTGCCCATCGGGTTCAAGTCATAGGGCGACACTAAGCGAGACATGAGGTCCATGGCGACATAGATAGGCGAAGAGTCCAGCGTCCAGCGGCCGAGAATCACATCGAGGGGGCCGCGTCGCAAAGGGCTGAAGCGAGCCGCCTCGGAGACACGGCGCCAAAAATTTTCCAGAGCTGTCCGGGCACCCGCTGCCCCGCCTTCGGCATGACCATCGACAAGCACCGCGGCATTCATCGCCCCCGCCGACGTGCCGGAAATGCCATCGATTCCAAGCCATGGCTCCTCGAGCAGACGATCGAGCACGCCCCAAGTAAATGCCCCATGCGAGCCCCCGCCCTGCAACGCAAGGTCGACAAGGATGGGATCGTGAGTGATGGCAGCTTTAACTGCGTCTTTGGCCATTAGATCTCTTCGAAAAAAATGGCACTCGCGCCGGCAACCGACCAACGGGCAAATACGATTGATGGAACCGCGATTGCGAACAGCCCCAACGAAGTCAGGACTGTTTGGAATCAAAGCCCTTTTTCAGTTCGAAAACTGAGCAATATTGCTCATCAGAGCTCCGCGGCTTTTCGCCTACCCAGGGAAACTAGGGGAAACCTCAAGTGTCGATTGATTGACGGTTGGAGAGACTAGTGCCGAGGAAGAGACGAACGTCTGCTCACCACTTCCACAATGCCCCCGAACGCCGACATTTGCTTGCACCGCAATATCCGACGCGGACTCATGCACCGTGGCAAAAAACCATCATTCGACCACCCCGTCAGCTCGCCCGAGCGGCGAGATAGGGACCGGTGAGCGCGGGAGACAAAGAGTTGCTCTGATCGCAGGATAGGTAAGGCATCCAAGTTCCTATAGATTTTCCACCCGTAGCTTTCGTTCGGCGGCGTCCCGCTATTTCTGATCTCGACACGGTAAGTCGGTTTTTTCTCGTTCATAGCCCCCCGCTGCTTCGCCCGGCTCAGTTGACGGCCTACTTATACACACAGGTTATTTTTTGGGGCGTCGTTTGCCGAAGGCGACGACCACTTCATTCTTCTTCATGCGCGCCGCCGGGTTGCCACGCTGACCTAGTTTCTGCTCTTCGCTGCCATCACCCATCATGCCGGGATGAGCAACGTTAGCTCGCCTTTTGGTCTTATGAGGTGCCAGGGTCTTCTCCGTCATACCAAGTACTCCGCGCGCGGGGGGCTCATTAAACCCACCTTACCGTTTGAGCACAATCGTATCGACGCGCCTGTATCAGATTGCTCACTTTGAGCGAATTGGTACTTCCGTCGTTGGCGCCGTTGGCTGATGAAAATGTGACTATCGCCCTTTCATTAAAGCACGGCGTTGGCTCCGTGGATCGCAGGCAGCGAGGCGGAGCCAACGATACTTAAGGCTAAATCGGCTTACCTTTCCGCTCCCCCGGAGCGATCCATCCAGTAGTTTCCCACCGAGTCTATGCGCGTCATAGGCGCAGAAGCGAAGCGGGAGGCGATGGGATCAACCCACAAAAGACTGTCCGGGCGTTTCATGCACGCGCTGCTCGTCTGCCGCTCCATTGGAGCGATCCATCAAATAATTTCCCTCCGAGTCTATTTGCGTTGCCGAAGCCGTGGCCATACTGCCAACAACCCGAGTGCTTTCGCTGTTTTGCAGTTGATCACGAGCTCGAATTTGGTTGGCTGCTGCACCGCGTTGGTCACGATCGTTCCAAACGTCATTCTGGGGCTCTGGAAATACCGACAGCGGGTAATGGTGCAGCCGACGATCAGCCGGACCCACAAGATGTACGAGCGCTTGACCCCGAATAGCCGATTAGAGAAGCGGTCATAGTGTCGCGGCGCACTAACCGACACCGATTTCACGGAACTCACGATCAAAGTGTGTTAGCAGTCTAGCGCTTAGTGGCCTTACACAACTCCCGAAGAAGCGTTTCATCGCACTAACCGAAACGTCTGGCCACTTGCATACGTCTCGACCAATTCAATTCTTGATTGGTGGTGGTCGCTACGTCGGACCAGAGTGAGCAATTCTGCTCAGACACTGCCAAGCGAGCAGGTCAAAGCTACCAAAACTTGCGCTCAATCCTGACATCGAGTTTCCAACTCCGGCTGGCCATACTGGTACAAAGGCGATGTTGAAGAACCAAGACACCAATATAGTCACACGCCCATCCGGGGCCCGCGGCTGGACACAAATCCTCGCCCGCTATCGCGCACCGAACCCCGTGCGCAGCATCATCGAGCTCGTCATGACAGCCGGGCCGCTTGTTCTGCTCTGGCTTCTGATGTGGGCTACCCTTGATCGCTATTGGGTCTGCCTGTTGCTTGCGGTGCCGGCAGCAGGCTTTCTCGTACGGCTGTTTATGATTCAGCACGATTGTGGTCATGGCGCCTTCTTCCATCATCGTCCCGCAAACGATTGGGTCGGGCGCGTGATCGGTGTCCTCACACTCACGCCTTACGACTTCTGGCGACGCACCCACGCCGTTCATCACGCGACTTCGGGCAATCTCGATCGCCGCGGAACCGGGGACATCGACACGCTAACAGTGCACGAGTACCTCGCGCTGTCCCGATGGCGTCGGCTTGGTTATCGCATTTATCGACACCCGATCATCATGTTCGGCTTGGGTCCGGCATTTTTGTTCTTCGTGCAACACCGGCTGCCAGTCGGTCTCATGCGGGCTGGTTGGCAGCCTTGGCTCAGCGCCATGGCCACCAACGTCGCCATCGCAGCTGTCGTCGCCACCATGATATGGCTGGTCGGGGTCATTCCGTTCCTGCTCGTGCATCTACCGATTATGCTGCTCGCTGCTTCGGTCGGAGTCTGGCTGTTCTACGTCCAGCACCAGTTCGAAGAGACCGAATGGGCTCGTGATGGCGTTTGGAACCTGCAAGAAGTGGCGCTTCACGGTAGTTCGTATTATGACCTGCCGACTGTGCTGCGCTGGTTCACCGCCAATATTGGTATCCATCACATCCATCATCTGTGCAGCCGCATACCTTATTATCGACTGCCACTCGTCCTGCGCGATTACCCGGAACTCGGCACCATCGGCCGGCTGACCCTAGTCCAGAGTTTCAGGTGTGTGCGGCTGGTGCTCTGGGACGAATGTCAACGGCGTCTCGTCTCTTTCCATGAGGTTCGTGAGCGTTATGCCCCGGTTTGAGGGCTAGTTAGACTGCCGGCCGGCTATTCGTGGCCTCGGGCGAAAGGACAGGATGAAGTGGCCGGTCAAGAAATGCCACCGGAAGCAAGAGCTTCGTCGGCGTGTCCTGTCTGCGGAACGGAAATGGTTATTGTCCGTATCATACCAATTCTGTTCGTTGGAGAATTCGAGGATTTTACGCTCGCTTGTAAGAAATGCGGTTCTACGAAAGAACTCAGGATCAAGCGAACCTGAAAATCCGCCCTTTCCAGTCAGGCGAGGTCAGCAGTCGGTCAGTGAATATGCCGGACATTTTCCAATCGGTTGCCGGAGGCCGCGATTCTCTTCTCGTCACATATTGTCTCGACCGGAGCGATGCACACTCCGAGTCCGGGTCGGGTCATCAACGTCAGGTTGGGCGCACTCTAGCGACTTTCGCTCTAATCCTGAAAGCGACCAAACCGCTGCGTCGTGACGCGGTGGGTCACGATCAGACATCGTTTTAGTGCATGGACGGAATGTCACGCGCCGCTTGAGCCGCCTAGGTGGAGTGTCAGAATGAGATCACGCATCGGTTGGGTTTTCTGCTTGATACTTTTTACAGCCGTTACCTCCCACGCGGACAATGTGGCAGACCAGTCGCCTGATCGGATATTTCTGCTGGATCTGCAAAAAGCGCTGCGAACGGGCGACAGGATGTGGCTAGCCGAGCATATCCACTATCCGGCTAGCTACTACGGACCAAAATTCATCATGATTAAAAATAGGGCGTCGTTTGACAGTCAATATTCGAGGTTTATTGGACCGAAACTGCGCACGATCGTGTTGGCGCAAGATCCAGATCAACTTTTCAGGAACCAGCATGGAATAATGTTCGGGAGCGATCTAAACATTTGGTTCTATAATTTTGGTAATGGTCCGGAAGACATTCGCTACGAAATAATCACAATCAATGATGCCGAATAGTCCGCGCTTTTACTAGCTGAAGCGACAGGGCAGTCCCGAACGCAGCACTGAAGCAAATTGGGGGAGATTTTGGCAGAAGCAAAATCACCTCAAATTCAGCGCGAAGGACTTCTAGCAAAAGTCGAACCTCATAGCTATGTGAGCAAACACGGCGATACGTCGTGCCAATCTACCATCGAGCGACCGACAAGGAAAAATGGTTCCTGTCGGAACAGGCGCAAGTTCTTTTGGGCTAATCGTGTAGTGGTATCGTACCGGACGTCCGGATTCTGAATATTCGTTTGGACCAACAAAGCCCCATGCATCGGATTCTGGTTGTCGATGACGAGCCGGACCTGGAAACACTCGTCCAGCAGAAATTCAGAAGCCAGATTCGCGACGGTGCATTCGGCTTTCTGTTCGCGCATGACGGTGTCGAAGCGCTGGCCTTGCTGGAGGACAATCGCGACGTCGACGTGGTGGTGACCGACATCAATATGCCAAGGATGGATGGGCTAACACTCCTGCGCAAGCTGCAGGAGAACGAAGAAAAACTCTCGACCATCATCGTCTCGGCCTATGGCGACATGGCCAACATTCGTAACGCGATGAACGGCGGGGCATTCGATTTCATCACCAAGCCCATCGATTTTTCCGATCTCGAGGCGACAATCGCCAAGACTATTCGGCATGTCGAAGTTCTGCGCGAGGCGCAGCGGCGCCAAACGGAGGCCGAACGGGCGCATGCATCGCTGTCGCGTTACTTCTCGCCTACCTTGGCCAAGCGGCTTGCCAGCGATGCGGACACGATCGATCTTGGCGGGCAGCGCCGTGAGATTGCAACGCTGTTCACCGACATTGCCGACTTCACCGCGCTGGTGGAAACGCTCGAACCTGACGTGCTTGGGCCACTGCTCAACGACTACCTCACGGGCATGACCGACGTCGTATTCGCTTACGACGGAACGGTTGCAAAAATTGTCGGCGATGCCTTGCACGTGTTGTTTGGAGCCCCAGGCGAGCAGGCAGACCATGCCACTCGCGCAGTTGCTTGCGCATTGGCTTTGAATGAGTGCGCGCAATCGATCCGCGAGCGTTGGCAAAGAAAGGGTGTCGCGCTTGGAGTAACCTGTATCGGTGTTCATGCAGGGCTAGCCATTGTCGGCAATTTTGGTGGTGGCCGATTCTTCGATTACACGGCCTATGGCGATACGATCAACGTGGCGGCACGGTTGGAGGATGCCAACAAGCAATTCGGCTCCCGTATCTGCGTTAGCGCAACCCTCGCCGCTAGGGTGAAGGAGTTCCGGGGCCGGCCTGTCGGCGACCTGATGCTGCGGGGCAGAACGGAAGCCATGCGTGCATTCGAACCCCTGAGGGCCGAGCAATACGACAATCCCGCGACAAAGAGTTACCTTGATGCGTTTGGCAAAATGGAGGCCGGCGACCCCAGTGCAATTACGGCTTTCGCAACGTATCTCGGCAAACAAGCAGACGATCAGGTCGCCCACTTTCACCTCAAGCGTCTCTTAAATGGGGCAAGTGGCCCACGGATCGCCTTGAACTAGGGAATGAGTTTTCGGCGTATCTCGTGCCTTACCATGTCTGCGGTTCCTTTTACTGATACAATCGCGCTATTTCCGAACGTAATTGCTGCCACACGCCCGATAAAGCATGACTGCGACGAGCAGCAGCGCTAGTCCGGCCGATCGCATTCGGGATTGTGTCCCCATGTACGGTTGCTACATTCGATAACCAGAGATTGCGGCACCGTCGGGCGTCCGTGTCAGGAAGAGAGGCTCCCATGTTCACTGCAGATCAATTTCGCACGAAAGCGCAGAAAGTGCCGAAGGGGTCAGGGAACATTCCGTCTATTTTCAAATTTCCAGGGCAACACCTCATTGCCGCGTAACCTGACGGCATTAAGAGCTATTTATTTCTCGACTCCTATTGTCCTTTGATTTTTGGTACCACAGATAATTAGATACTGGCAGGTAGATGCTTGCCCGGGAGCTGCCTAAAAAACGGCGACCTACCGAAGTTGCCGCTATTAATAATTAGCAGTTCTGATGCCATCGGCTGGCACAATCCTAATCTAAAAGTTGACAATGGCCATTGCGGCTGCCGATGCAGCTACACGGCGGTAAGTCGCGCGCGTTCGATTGCGTGCGTACTAAAACTATTTTCACAGGGAGAATAGAACTTCGATTTGGAGCCTCGGAACCAAACCCCTTCAGCGCCTCGACCAAGCCACGGCACCGACCAAACCATCCAAGTCCGCGACATGGGTAATCCATCCAAGTTCGAGCAACACAATGACCGCTTCCCATTACATCAATGAAAACAAATCCGACATGCGCGGCATCAAACCTGGCTGGTACATGATTGAAGATGACGGCAACCTCTCTTCTGGACCTTTTTCCAGCCTTGAGGAATGCGTCACGAGAAGCACTCAGCCGACGAACGGGACGATGCCATCTAGGTTGCGACGAGGACCGTGCTGAACCACTTGTCTACCGACATCCGGCGTTGAGGGCGGCTCCGGAGGTCTATCCGAAACCGCCCTCTAAAGGACGAAGTGTTATGACGGAAACCACCACTACCACCACCAAAGCCAAGACTACGAAGCATGCCGCCGTCTCGTTTAGCCTGCCGGATTACGGGATTCCAAAATTTCAGATCCCAAAATTTGATCTGCCGAATATGGAGATGCCAGCGGCATTTCGTGAGATCGCCGAAAAGGGCGTCGAGCAAACCAGGGACGCTTATGCAAAGGCCAAGGTAGCGAGCGAGGAAGCCGCCGATTTGCTCGAGAATACCTACGAGGCCGCTGCCAAGAGTGCCACAGACTACAATCTCAAGCTTATCGAGATTGCCCGTACCAACACGCGCGCCGCCTTCGACTATGCCCACGAGCTGTTGGGTGTGAAGTCCCCGTCCGAGTTTATCGAGCTGTCGACCGCGCAAATGCGCAAACAATTCGATAGCGCTTCCGCGCAGAATAAGGAACTTTGCGAGCTCGCCCAGCAGGCGGCGACCAAAGTTGCCGAGCCAATCAAAACGGGCGTGTCCAAGGAATTCAAAAAGACCCCCTAAATCGCCAGAACTCTGCATATTGGGCCGACAACGCACAGCCCGCGAAGAATGATCAGCTTTCCAAGCCGTCAGACTTTTTGACGAAACCGGAGGAGAACGCCAATGAAATTCCGTCCACTACACGATCGTGTCGTTGTCGCGCGTATTGATCCTGAAGCAAAGTCCGCCGGTGGCATCATTATCCCCGACACCGCCCAGGAGAAGCCCTCGCAGGGTGAGATCATTGCCGTCGGGCCGGGCGGCCGCGACGAGAACGGCAAGTTGATCCCGATCGACCTGAAGGTCGGCGACCGCGTGCTGTTCGGCAAGTGGTCGGGCACCGAGGTCAAGATCGACGGCCGGGAGCTCCTCATAATGAAGGAGTCCGACATCATGGGCGTGCTTCAGGAAACGGTGGCCAAGAAGAAGGCCGCCTGAGCATTCCCATTGCCGAAACAGAAATTCACGGAGTAGTAAAATGGCTGCCAAAGAAGTTAAATTCTCAGTTGATGCGCGCGATCGAATGTTGCGCGGGATCGACATCCTCAACAATGCGGTGAAGGTGACGCTTGGTCCCAAGGGCCGCAACGTCGTGCTCGACAAGTCGTACGGGGCGCCCCGGATTACTAAGGACGGTGTTACCGTCGCAAAAGAGATCGAGCTTGAGGATAAGTTCGAAAATATGGGCGCACAGATGGTGCGCGAAGTCGCCTCGAAATCATCCGACTACGCCGGTGACGGCACGACGACCGCCACGGTTCTTGCGCACGCGATCGTACGAGAAGGCGCGAAATCCGTCGCCGCCGGCATGAACCCGATGGATCTCAAGCGCGGCATCGATCTTGCGGTCGAAGCGGTGGTCGAGGACCTGAAGAAGAATTCGAAGAAGGTGACCTCGAACGAAGAAATCGCCCAGGTCGGCACGATTTCCGCCAATGGCGATTCCGAAATCGGCAAGTACCTTGCCGATGCGATGAAAAAAGTTGGTAACGAAGGCGTGATTACGGTCGAAGAAGCAAAATCGTTGGAGACTGAACTTGAGATCGTCGAAGGCATGCAATTCGATCGCGGGTACATCTCTCCCTACTTCATCACCAACGCCGAAAAGATGCGCGTCGAGATGGATGACCCCTATCTCCTAATCTACGATAAGAAGCTCTCGGGCCTGCAGGAATTGTTGCCCCTGCTTGAGGCGGTGGTGCAGACCTCGAAGCCGCTCGTCATCATCGCCGAGGATATCGAAGGCGAGGCTTTAGCTACACTCGTCGTCAACAAGCTGCGCGGCGGCCTCAAGGTGGCCGCGGTGAAAGCGCCAGGTTTTGGTGATCGCCGTAAGGCCATGCTCGAAGACATCGCGATTCTCACCGGCGCTCAGGCGATCAGCGAGGATCTCGGTATTAAACTCGACAAGGTTACCGTGAACATGCTCGGCCGCGCCAAGAAGGTGACGATCGAGAAAGAAAACACCACGATTGTCAACGGCGCCGGCAAGAAGTCCGACATCGAAGCTCGCATTAGCCAGATAAAGGCGCAGATCGAGGAGACGACCTCCGACTACGACCGCGAGAAGCTGCAGGAGCGTCTCGCCAAGCTTGCGGGCGGCGTCGCGGTGATCCGGGTTGGCGGTGCGACCGAGGTCGAGGTCAAGGAGCGCAAGGACCGCGTGGATGATGCCATGCACGCGACCCGTGCGGCAGTCGAGGAAGGCATTCTTCCCGGCGGCGGCGTTGCTCTGCTGCGTGCCAGCGAGGTGCTCAAGAAGTTGCGCACGCAAAACGACGACCAGAAGACCGGTGTCGAGATCGTCCGCAAGGCGCTTTCTGCTCCGGCGCGCCAGATCGCCACCAATGCCGGCGAAGACGGCTCCGTGATTGTCGGCAAGATCCTTGAGAAGGATCAGTACGCCTACGGTTTTGATGCCCAGAATGGCGAGTATGTAAACCTCGTTTCCAAGGGCATCATTGACCCGACCAAGGTCGTTCGGGCCGCCCTTCAGAACGCAGCGTCGATCGCCGGGTTACTAATCACTACGGAAGCCATGGTCGCCGAAAGGCCGAAGAAGGACGGTGGGGTCCCGGCTATGCCTGGCGGTGGCATGGGCGGCATGGATTATTAAGCCCATCCTTAACCGAAATGACGAAGGCCCGGGATTTATTCCGGGCCTTTTTCTTGTCTCATCGAACAATTTTCTTAGGGCCGCTTCGACGTCAGTTAGCTGTACGCTGCCAGTGCTGCGTTGCAGCGAACTATTGCAGCAAACGGTTGATAAGGGTCAAACGCTACACATTCACGGCTTCGGCCGACTTCCGCTTCTCACCCAAGAGCGCCCAAATCGTTGCGTTGCACTAAGTGACGCGGTGGGACACCAAGAGACTCGCGCGCTGCAACATGAGAACTCATTCAATAACCTGGTCGGCGCGAGCGAGCAGCGTCGGCGGAAGTTCAAGGCCGAGCGCTTTCGCCGTTCTTAGGTTGATGACGAGTTCAAATTTGGTTGGCTGCTGGACGGGCAGATCGGCAGGCTTAGCACCTCTAAGGATGCGATCGACATAAGATGCGGCACGCCGGTAAAGGTCAGCCGTATCGACGCCGTACGAAGCTAATCCGCCGCTAATGGCAAAAAAGCGGAATGCATAAACGGCAGGTAGGCGATACTGGGCGGCAAATCCAATAATTCGTTCGCGATTCACACCTGTAGTAGGGCTTGGTAACACCAGCAGACCCCCAGCCGACCCGTCTGCGAATGTCGTGATCGAATGCTCGATCTCGGAGGGGTTTTGAATAGGACCGGCGATCACCGTAAGCCCCATTTCTGAAGCCGCTGTCTCAACGGCATGCAGATACTCAAGATTAGCGATAATCTTTGCGTCGAAGAGTACCAGGGTCCGCGTGACAGTGGGCGCGATCTCCTTGAGAGTTTGCAGCCATTTGCCTCCGATCCCGGGTTCAAAAGTTGTGAATCCGGTCAGATTGCCGCCAGGACGCGCCAAACTGTCGACAAATCTACTGCCAACCGGGTCACCGACCTGTGCGAAGATAGTCGGGATGGTACGATCAACTTGGCGTAGCGCCGCCACGTAGTCATTGCTGTGGACGACAATAACGTCCGGCGCGAGAGCCACAATCTCGGCTGCGTAGCGCCGCATGCGTTCCGGATCGGCGCCGCCAAAGCGATAGTCCAAATGAATATTACGACCCTCAATCCAGCCCGCCTCTCGAAGCCCCTGCACAAGTCCTTCGACGCGGCGTTTCGTCTCTGGATCGCTTTCAGTCGTGCCGATAAGTACCCCGACGCGGCGCATTGTCGCCTGCTGGCCGCGCGCGACAAGCGGCCACGAGGCAGCTATGCCGCCAATAACTGTGACGAATTCCCGTCGCCTCATGGGCCTTCGCTCCCTGGCCGGGAAGCACACTCTAGCACGTCGCTAATCGGGAACTGTGCGGTGCATCATGCGCAATGGGCTTATGTCCGAGTCGACAGCGTAACTTCGGGCGCGGGTTCGGACTTCCGCTTCTTCCCCCAAAAGCGACCGGATCGCTACATCGCGGTGACCGACGCAACGGGCCAGACGTACGGATTGGGGCGTGGTATCTTTCCCTACATTGCGGCGGACGTGATCCCACTGGGGAGGCGTCATGGCAACCGACATCAGAAAACGGAATTCATATCGGCACTCGGTAGCGCTGCAGCAGCCTGGTCGCTTGGCGCATACGCGCAATCTGTCGATCGCACACGGTATATTGGCTTGCTGAATACCTCTAGTGAAAGCGACACGGAACAAACGAAGCGGCTGGCGGCGTTCAAGGTAAGATTGCAAGAGTTGGGTTGGACGGAGGGCAAGAACCTTCGGATCGATGTCCGTTTTGGTGGCAACAACGACGAACGCATCCGTCAAGCCGCCACCGAATTGATAGCGGACGCGCCCGACGTGATCGTATCGACTACCTCGACGACGACGCGCGTGCTTATGAATGCAACCGCCAATATCCCGATTGTGGCCGCCGTGAGCGGCGACCCCGTCGCGCTTGGATTTACGAAAAGCCTGGCTCACCCGACCGGAAACATAACAGGCTTCACGACCTTCAACGACACGCTGGCCGCCAAGCGGTTTGAGATGTTGCAGGAAATTGTACCAACAATGCACATTGCAGCTCTGATGTGGGTTCCGATGAATCCGCAGCAGGCGTTACTCGAAACGCAGACGAAAGAAGCCGCGCAAACCCTTGGGATCGAACTGCTTTCATTGCCAATCACGGCAGCGAGCGATATCTCGCCTACGCTGGCAATGGCACGGAACAAACACGCGTCTGCTCTTATTGTGGCCGCCGATCCACTAACGACCGCGAACAGTCGCGCCATTATCGAGGGATGCGTCTCGCTGAAAATGCCTGCAATCCATAGTTTTGCGTTCGAAGCAAGGAATGGGGCCTTGATGTCCTATGGTGCGGACCTTTTGGAAAACTACCGCCGGACCGCGGAGTATATCGACCGCCTTCTGAAGGGCACAAAGATTGCCGATCTGCCGTTTCAAGAACCAACGCGTCTCACCCTTGCCATCAATCTGCAGACCGCACGCGCCATTGGCATCGATATCCCACCGCCAGTGCTTGCCCTCGCTGACGAGGTGATCGAATAGGAGCCGATTTGCTGCATTGCACGAGTCTTCTTTTGGCCCAGGCTGTGTGAAAACTCCGAAATCGAATTCGCCGTTGGAAATTTCGTCTCGACTTCATCAATTTGAAAAACAAAAACGCTGGCGACCACTGTCGGGAGAAGACAATAGAGAAACCAATTCTGCGCGGTGCTCGCGCAAGCACGTTTTCACACAGCCTGGGCCCACAACCAGACTCATGCGCTGCAACAAAATCGGCTTTGCGCTCAATCGACCGTGATGTTCGCAGCCTTAACGATTGTCGCCCAGCGATCGATCTCCTTGCGGATGATCTCGTCAAGCTCCCGCGGCGTGCTCGACTTCGGGAACACCCCTAGCGGCGCTACTTTTTCGGCAAATTCCGCCGAAGACACCACGCTGGCGATGTCCACCGAGAGCTTGTCAATCGCGGCGGTTGGCACGCGGCTAGGCACGATAATAGCCTGAAAGGCGCTGGCGTCGAACCCGGGATAGGTTTCCGCCAAGGTCGGATATTGTGGTGCATCGCGCAGCCGATCGGCGCTGGCAACTGCGAGCACCTTCAATTTGCCATCAGCGACGTAAGGTTTTACGGAGTTCCAAAGGTCAAACATCAATGGCACGCGACCGGAGACGACGTCGGTCAATGCGGGTGCGCTGCCGTTGTAGGCGATGTGGGTCATTTGAATGTTGGTGAGATTCTTCAGCCATTCGCCGGCCAGATGGCCAACTCCGCGCGGGCCAGGAGATGTAAAGCTGAGCGGCTCTTTGCTTTTCTTCGCATAGGCAACTAGCTCCGCGACGGTATTGGCGGGAAACGACTTGGCTGCGACGAGCACGACCGGCACCGATACCACCATGCTGATGCCTGAGAAATCCTTGAGCGTATCGTACGGCAAATCATGGTTGATGGCCGGATTGATTGCAAACGAGTTGGTGGCGACCCCCAAGGTATGACCATCCGGTATCGACTTGGCGAGCGCAGCGGTCGACACGATCGTTCCAGCGCCGGGCCGATTGTCGATGATCACCGCCTTATCCCAGCGCGCCGACAGACGCTCCGCCAGAATGCGCATGATCACATCAGTGGGACCGCCCGCCGCAAAGGGGACAAATATAGTTACGTTTCGCGCCGGGAAGACCTGGCTGTGAACGATCTGAACCGAGAGGATCGCGAGCACGATAGCCAGCACGTGGGTTTTCAATCTCATGAAAGTCCTCACCGAATCGGGCGCGGAAAATAGGACGAGGCGACACGCCAATGAAGTGAATATTAGGCGTGCATGAACCTTTCGCAATGCGTCGTTTGACGGTGGCAAAATGACGTGATGGGTCAAACTCTGCCGAGGAGCCTAAAGAGAGGCACGGCAGCTTTACTCCTAATAACGGACTCGATGACGGAAGACCGGCGCGGCAGAGATGGGCCATGAGCACAAAGTCGCTGCGCGACAGCCCGCTGAGGCGGGTGCTTGAGCCGATAGGCCGGTAGCCAGATGAGAGAATGACGATAGCGGGGGACGCGGCCGCGTCCTGAGATTGCGGTCCCAGCAACCTCACTCAGGAGTTCTCTGATGACCTGGCCCATGGTCAGCCCGCTGCGTCAACGCATGATCGACGACATCCGTGCGCGCAAACTCGGGCGTCATTCGCTGCGCAGCCATCTCCACAGTTGCAAGCGGTTCGCCGCTTTCCTCAAACGCTCGCCGGAGACGGCGACAGCCGACGACGTGCGCCAGTTCCAACTGACGCTCATCGAAGAAGAAGGGCTCACCATCTGCAATCGTAACCGCATCATGACGGGGGTGAAGTTCCTGTTGCGCGTGACGATGCGACGGCACGATCTCGCCGCCGAGATCTATCACCTCAAGGAGCCGCAGAAGGTGCCGGTGGTATTGAGCTCCGACGAGGTAAAGCGAATTCTATTGATGGCGCCAAGCCTCAAGGCGCGAACCATGCTGACGATCAGCTATGGCTGCGGCTTGCGGGCGGGCGAAGTGACGCGGTTGACGGTCGGTGACATCGACGGCGCGCAGAACATCATCCGCGTCGTGCAAGGCAAAGGCCGCAAGGATCGCAACGTCATGCTGCCGCCGGATGTGCTCGCGCTATTGCGAGAGTGGTGGCGCGAGCGCTCGGCGTTGGACGACGCCGGGATGCCGCCGGCAGAGCGCTGGATTTTCCCCAGCTATGGCCGCCGCAAGCCGATCACACCACGTCAGTTCAGCCGTCTGTTTCGGGAGGCCGTCAAAGCAGCCGGTATCCGCAAGCCAGGGCTGACCTTGCATTCGCTGCGCCACAGCTTCGCGACGCACCTGCTCGAACGCGGTACTGACATTCGAATTATCCAAGCTTTGCTCGGACACGACAAACTCGAGACGACGGCGCGTTACACGCGCGTGGCCACCGGCATGATCGCGGCCGTCGAGAGCCCGCTGACGCAACTGTCGCAGCCGCGCCGGAAAATGCGGAACCGTAAGGACAAGTCGAATGAAGGACCGCCGGCGTAACGCCGTCGGATGGCCCGGCCATCGCTGGAGGTCGCGGACATCTTCCGCGACCACGGCTCCGCTTGGCGTTTGGCCAACGCGGGGCATGTCAGCCTCGACCAGATCAAGGTGATGAGTGCGATCGAGCGCTGCCGCACAGCGGCGCTCGGCGGCCATGTCGCGCGTTGCGAGAACGGTGCGTGTGCTTACACCGTCGTCAGCTACAATAGTTGCCGCAATCGCCACTGCCCCAAGTGCCAGGGCGCGGCGGCACAGAAATGGCTCGCCGAGCGCGAAGCCGAGTTGCTGCCCGTCAGCTACTTCCACGTTGTCTACACGCTGCCCAGTCAACTGCGCGATGTCGCTTATCAGAACAAGCGCGTCATCTATGACCTGCTCATGAAGGCGGCGGCCGAAACCACGCTCGCCATCGCGGCCGATCCAAAGCGCCTCGGTGCCAGGATCGGCATCACCGCCGTACTGCACACCTGGGGCTCGGCGCTGACGCATCATCCCCACGTGCATATGATCGTGCCCGGCGGCGGTCTCGCGCCGCTTGTGCGTGAGCAACAACCGAGGGCGCAGCAAGAGGCCGATTGCAGCAGATGGATCTCGTCGCGCTCCAACTTCCTCGTCCACGTCAACGTGCTCGCGCGTTTGTTCCGAGGCAAGTTCCTCACCTTGGTTATGGACGCGCACGCCGACGGCCAATTGAAGTTCTTCAACACCCACGTTGGGCTCGCCGACAAACGAACCTTCAAGCGCTTCCTGGCGCCGCTGCGCCGGATCAAGTGGGTCGTCTACTGCAAGCAGCCGTTCGCGGGACCCAAGCAGGTGCTGCGCTATCTGTCACGCTACACCCATCGCGTTGCCATCTCGAACCGTCGGCTTGTCGCTGCTGATGATGGTGGCGTGTCATTCCGCTGCAAGGACTATCGCATCGAAGGTCCTGGCCGCTGGAAAACCATGACGCTCGCACCCCACGAGTTTATCCGTCGGTTCCTGATGCACGTGTTACCGAAGGGCTTCCATCGCATCCGCCACTACGGGTTGTTCGCCAACGGTAACCGAGCCAAGAGCATCGCCAAGGCGCGTGAACTGCTCGCCGTGGCGACACCGCAGACTGAATCCGAGGCCGCTTCAATGCAGGAGCCTGATCAGCCCCGCGTGCTGCCGCGCCCATGCCCCTGCTGCGGTGGCCGCATGATCATCATCGAGGTCTTTGCACGCGGCGAGGCGCCCAGGCACAAGCCATCAATCGACACGTCATGAACGCGCGGCTGATGCCAGATCAGACTGACACACATCCGCATCGCTGGCCCTCCGTCGGCATCGCCGCCGCTCGTGCCGCAGACACAAAATGCCGTCTGTCGCATCTGCTCGACCCATCGGTCTGCGCCGCAAACCGTCGCCGCCTCATGCCAAGTGGCCACAAATACCCCTGTGCGCCAGGTTCCGGTCTCACCCGCGCCGCACCATCACCGCGCCGCACCGGCCGCGCCCGGCCTCAATCCCCATAGCGCCCGCCGCACCACCCGCGATCACCTCCCGCGACTTCGTGCCTTGGCGCTTCTCGGACGCCGGCGAACACACGCGCGGATAGACCTTCACTCAGGCGTCCGAGAAACCTGCACATGAACGGCCTCCCGCACCGCAGAAAAACAGCGAGGCGTTTCGCCGTCGGAGCACCGTGAAGTCGGTCACAGACCTGCCGGTTGGGGCGTGCTATCGTTCTCCACATTGCAGAGGCTTGATCCCATTGGGGACGGGCAGATGACAATCGGCATCGGAAGACGGCAATTCATATCCGCACTCGGCGGAGCGACGTTTGCATGGCCACTCGCGTCGAGCGGGCAGCAGGCGCGCAAAGTCGCCATATTCACGCGCCGGCTCGATCTGACGGGGCTGGTAGCGAGACCCTACGCCGCGCCTCAGCCGCAGAACACCACGATTGCTCTGCGGCCGGCACGCGATCCGTCTGAAGGCGCGCGCCGCTGTTCTATACGGGTTCTGAATTTGCTAACGTCGGCAACCGGTGGGAGGCAAGCCGATGCCTGCGGATTCCGAACCAGCGCGGGATGTCGAGACGAAAGCCAAAGTTTTCATCTCCTACTCGCGCCGGGACATGGCGTTCGTGGATCGTCTCGAACCGGCGCTCAAGGCGCGCGGGTTCGAACCGCTGATTGATCGCGCCGAAATCTACGCCTTTGAGGATTGGTGGAAACGGCTCCGGGCGCTGATCGAACGCGCCGACACCATCGTCTTTGTGCTTTCGCCCGACTCAGTCGCATCGCACGAAGCGATGAAAGAAGTCGAATATGCGACGTCGCTCAACAAGCGCTTCGCCCCGATCGTCTGCCGGCGCGTCGAAGACAATGCGACGCCGGAAGCGTTGCGGCGGCTGAACTTCGTATTCTTCGACGATGCGGCTCAATTCGAGGCGAGCGCCGACCGGCTCGCTGAGGCGCTGAAGACCGATATCGGTTGGATCAGGAAGCACACCGAATACGGCGAAGCGGCGCGGCAATGGTCGGCGGCCGGCAAACCGGGTGGCTTATTGCTGCGGTCGCCGGCGTTGGAAGATGCCGAGCGTTGGATCGCCTCGCGTCCAGGCAATGCGCCCGAGCCGACGGCGGAGACGCAAGCGTTCGTTACTGACAGCCGCAGCGGCGCGACGCGGCGGCGTAATATTCTTACGGGAAGCCTGACCGCTGGTTTACTGATCGCGCTTGCGCTCGCCGGGCTTGCGTATTGGCAGCGCGGGGTCGCGGTCGCGGAGCGGCAGATCGCAGACCAGCAACGTAGGCGCGCGGAAGACACGCTCACCGCAGCCACCAAGACCGCCAATGGGTTGGTGTTCGATCTTGCCGTGCGCTTCGAACATTCCATTGGCGTTCCGATCACGCTGATCAAGGATATCCTCGATCGCGCGGGGGCTCTGCAACAACAGTTGATGAAATCCGGGCAGACTACCCCGGCGCTGTTAGCCAGCGAGGCCAATGCACTCAACCAATTGGCGATCACGCTCGTCCACATCGGCGAAGCGGGCAGTGGTTACGAGGCCGCGGACCGGGCCCGCCAAATCTTGGAGCAATTGCTCACGACAAAACCGGATAATGCGGCTTGGCAGGAGGCTCTTGGGATCAGCTATTCCCGAATTGGGTTGGCGCAGCAATGGCAAGACAAGTTCACCGAAGCGCTCGCCGCCTACAAGAGATCGCTTGAAATCGATCAGCTGCTGGCCGGACGCGATCCTGCCAACGATGGCCTGCAGGACAATGTTGCGACCTCGTTTCAGAAGGTCGGCGACGCGTATCAAGAATTGAGAAGTCATCAAGAAGCGCTAGGTGCCTACCAAGAAAGTCTCGCCATCTGGCAACGGCTCGCGGAGAAAAAACCTGACAATGGTGCTGCGTTGTTCTCGCTCGCAGTCGGTCATCGCAAGCTCGCCGCCGGCTTCGAAGGAGTTGGACGGACCGCTGAGGCCGTCGAGCACTATCAGTCGGCCGCAGCGACGCTGGAGAAGCTGGTCGCCCGCGATGCGGGCAACTCGCAATGGCAAAATGAGCTGATCATCGTCTATGGCGGCCTCGGCGAGCGTTTCATCAAAGATGGCAAGAACGACGAGGCCCTTGCTGTCACCCGCAAGTGCCTGGCGCTTTTGCAAAAGCTTGCCGACGGGGACCCAGGCAACGGTGAATGGCAGTCGGAGCTCGCTCTTACTTACGAAAGAATTGGCGACGCATTGGCCGATGAGGGGAAACTTGCCGACGCTCTCGACGCCTACCGCAAGACCTTTGCGATTGAACAGAAGCTTTCCGACCTGGAGCCTGAGAACGGCAGCAGGGCGACCGGCATTTCCAATGCCTATCACAAAATCGGCAATGTCCTTGTGCAGCAGGATAAGCTTGCGGAGGCGCAGGACGCCTATGAGAAGGCCCTCGCCATCTCCCGAAAGATCGCCGAGAGCAATCCGAATATTCAGAAATGGCAGATCAACCTATCGGTAGCATACGACACGGTCGGCCACATAGCTCTCCAACGCAACGATTTCGATGGCGCCTTGAACAATTATCAAAAGGCGCTCGACGTCCTGCAAAAGCTTGCGCAGGACAAGCCCGATGACGCGCTCCTGCAGCGTGATGCTTCGATCGAATTGGACAACATTGGCGTGGCTTTGGAGCAGCAGGGCCGGCTCGACGATGCGCTTGCCGACTATCAAAAGGTGCTTTCCATCCGCCAATCGCTGTCGGCCGCGCGGCCGGACGATCCCCAAGCCACGCTCGATCTTGCGCGGAGCTATGACAAACTTGGCGGAGTGTTGAGTAACCATCGCAAGTTCGCGCAGGCCCTCGACAATTATCGTAACGGCCTTGCGCTGCACCAGAAGCTCGTCGATAGCGTGCCGAGCAATACGTCTTGGCAGTCGGACCTCGCCCGCGGCTACGGGCGCATCGGAATTATTCTTGACGACCAAGGCAAGTTCGACGAAGCGCTGGAAAATTTCCAAATGGATTTGACGATCATAGGGCGCCTGGCCGCCGCGGAGCCGGACAACACAAAGTGGCGGGACATGCTGTCTCAAATCCACGGATTGATGGCCTCGAGCTTCGAAAAGAAGGATAGTCTTGCTGATGCGATTGATCACGCCGGCAAGCGGCTGGAGATCGTCCAGAACCTTGCCACCGGCGAACCTTCAAACCCGCGGCGGCAACGCGACTTGGTCTATGCCTATTATGGACTGGGCAACGAGCTGCATGCGGCCGGCAAATTCGACGAGGCGATTGCGAACTTTGAACCAGGGGCCACCTTGGCGGAGAAGCTGAGCGCAGCCGATCCGGTCAACGTCCAAGCGCAGCGTGACCTCTCGCTCGGGTATTGGCTGATCGACTACTCGCTCGCCGCAGCAGGCCGTAACGAGCAGGCGCTTACTTATGCCAAGAAGGCCATTGCGATCCGGGAAAAGAGTGCCGCAGCGCAGCCGAACAATCTGCGCCTGCTCGACGAACTCGCCAACGTCTACCGCGAAGCTGGCCGGCTGCTCATGGCGCTGGGAAAGCCTGAAGCGGCACGCGAACTCCTATCGAAAGTGTTTAGATACGCGCATTAAGCTGGCACTGGCTGTGCCGCGTGACACGGGGTATCGGTCCGAAGTTGGCGATGCACTGTTCGAGCTGCCGTCGTCTGGAAAGGACATCGGACCAGCGCTTGCTGCCATTGGCGACAGCGTCTCTCGGCTCGCAGCAGAGGGAAAGTTCCACGAGAATCGGACGGTATTCGTTGACGCTATTACACGCGAACTGGCGTATCGCTACGTCATCGATGCGCGCGACCAGTTCTACTCCGGGCATCCGGATCGAGCTATCGAGGAAACGCAAAAGGCGCAGCTGGCGGCGCGGTCTTATCCCTATGCACCGATCATGCTGCATGTCTTCCGATTGCGTAGCGGTGAGGACGACAGCACCGAATTCGCCAAGAACACCGAACGAGTAGACCAAAGCGAATGGCCCTGGCCCATTATCTTGTTCCTGCGCGGCGAGGCCGATGCCACCGCCCTGATGTCAGCCGCCACGTCGACCGGCACTGCCGACGACCGTCCTGGTCAGGTCTGCGAGGCGGATTTTTTCGTCGGACTTGAGGACGTGGCGCAGAACAAGCCTGCCGAGGCGCGCCCGCTCCTACAATTGGCGCAAAGCAATTGTCCGCGCGATTACATCGTCTACGATGCCGCGGTGGCCGAACTTAAGTGGCTTGACGCAGTTCCGCCACCGCAGGCGACGCATTCGCCCCAAGTCCAATAATATTCGCTCACCTCATTAACAGTCGAGTTACGCCCAATGTAGGCTGGCGACGTGCAAATATCCTCAGAGCCAGCGGCTGTCCTGAAAGGCAAACGCGATGCAACTCATTCAAAGCCTCAAGCAGAAGTCTTAATCCAGTTTTCAGATTTCACGGCCACACGGGGCAATGATAACCGAGCGGAACCGAGGGCCGCGCCCAGTACGGCGGAGTTTCGGACAACTGTACGGCTGGCGTGAGGTGGCGGAGCCGGCCGGATGGGGTCTCCCTGATCGTCGACCAACGTTCCAGTTCGCCGACGGTGAACTCGGCTGGTATACCCTCAAGCGCCGCAGGCGGCACTTCGCCGAGATCAACGATCCACTTGCCGACTTGAGCGAGAGAGATCCGTACCAACCAGCTGCCACCTTCCCGCGTCCGACGCGTCAATGCCACCATCGCACCAAACGCCATCAAGTAACCCGTGCAATAGTCGATCGCTGAGACCGGGTAGAATTGCGGCGCCAGAGACTTCCCCGGGACGCACTCCGCCTGCCGTATCGTCATGCCGCTGACGGTTTGCACCACGGTGTCGAAGCCGCGCCGTGACGCCCACGGGCCGGCGTGACTGAAGGCACAGAGCGAGACGTAGACCAGCCCAGGTCGGATCGCAGCCAGCTCCTCTGGCGACAAGCCCCGGTTGGCCAAGGTGCCCGGACGATATCCTTGCGAGAAGACATCTGCCTTGCGCACCAGTCCGCGCAGGATATCGACATTACCCCAAGCGCGCAGGTCAAGTTCGGCCGACAGCTTGCCGTGCCCGGTGTCCAATTCTTGGTACCCAAGGCTGGGCAGGTGTGCGCCAGTGATCCTCAAGACGTCAGCGCCATGTTCGGCGAGCGTGCGGGCACAAGTCGGTCCGGCAAGGACGCGAGTCAGGTCGAGGACACGGATGCCCGAAAGCGGCCGATCGCCGGCAGGAAGCGGTTCCGGGGCGCTGTCGGCGATGCGTATGATCTCCATGAGCGGCAACGCCGCGACTACAGCGCCTTGCGGATGTCTCGCCCATTCCGCCTGCGTTCGCGCCATGCCGCCCGCGCCCTTCGCAGCAATGATCGCCTCCTCAAGCTCGGCGGCGTTCCAAGTGGCCACAGCGCGCGCCACGGCCTCACGATCCTCGGCTACGCCGAGCACGCTGAGTGCCGCCGCGCGATGGTTAGGAAAATTGCAGTGAAGATAGGACCAGCGCCCGTCGCGGGTCGGATAGAAGCCCATGATGGTGTTTCGCTCGGATGAAACGTCCTTGTCGGCGAGTTGAAGGTAGTGGCCGCTGCGCAATGCTGCCGCGGCCTGGCGAAGGTCGACTGTCACTCGCTGACGGCGCCCGGCGCGAACCTGCCACAGTTCTGTGGCCGCGAGCCCGCTTGCGGCGAGAGTAGCCGCACCAGCGGCGCCGATGCGGAACGGCGTCGGCAGCACAGGATCGGCGCCACCGGTGAACTTGACATCCGCCGCGTCCGTGTCACCCCAGCTTGCGATCGGTAGGATCGTGCGAAGCGCTTCGTTCGGCGTGGTCATGATCTTGTAACCGTGAGCCCGTGGAGACCCCAGTCATTGTGCATGGGGCTGCGGCGCTCATCCATCCCTGCGAAGTCCCTTAATTGCCACTTGGACTTCGCCTGGCCAAGAGTCGGTCACGAGCAGCGCGGGTCAGACGCTATCCGGCACAATGTCTGACTGAGTCAGGTAACCCAATGACCGCTCGCCCCGACCACGCCGGCGCGTTATTCTGGCTTGACGTGCGCGAACCTTGCGACCTTGGCCCACTTTTCGGTCTCTTCGGCGATAAACTTCCCAAATTCGGCGACTGACATTGGCGCCGGCGTACCTCCAAGATCGAGAAGGTGTGCTTTGAACTGAGGATCAATCAGTCCGGCGTTAATCGCGTTATGGAGCGTCTCAACAATCTCGGTAGGCGTATTCTTGGGCGCGCCGATCCCGAACCACGCCGTCGCCTCATAACCCGGCAAAAAATCGCTCACGGTGGGGATGTCTGGTAATGCACCCGATCGCGTGGCGCTGGTCACCGCAAGACCACGCAATTTTTCGGACCTGATGAAATCGAGCGATGACGGCAGCGGATTAAACGTAACCTGCACCTGTCCGCCGAGCAGATCGGGAAACTGGCTGCTGCGATAAGGAACATGAACCAGATCGACACCGGCCATCATCTTAAACATCTCTCCGGCGACGTGGTTGATGCTGCCGATGCCGGGCGATGACATGTTGACCTTACCGGGGTTGGCCTTGGCATAGGCAATAAACTCCGGGATGGTCTTGGCCGGGACCGCTGGATTGACCATCACTACGGCCGGAACGCGAAGAATGCTCGCAACGGGCTGGATGTCGGTCCCGAAGTTGAAGTTGAGCGTGTCGTAAAGGGTCGCATTGATTGTGTTTGTCTGGGTGACCCACAGAAGCATGTAGCCGTCGGGCAAAGCATGCACGACTGTATCGGCGGCGACGTTAGTGCCAGCACCGGTCCGGTTTTCCACGATAAACTGCTGACCGAGCCGCTCCGAAAGCCATTGGGCGATCAGCCTAGCGGTGATGTCGGACGAAGTACCGGCGGGAAATCCTACGATGATGTGCGCCGGCCTCGTCGGATAGCTTTGCGCCCAAGCGAAGCGCGACGTAGCTGTAAGGGCGACAGCGCCCGCGGCTCGTTGCAAGACATGTCTTCGGTGGAGAAGTTTCGCCATCCCTGCCCCCATGGCTGGCGTTTCAATTTCCGTGCTCAGATTGGCGCAAGCGGAAGGTTGAAAGCAAGGGGTGCTCAATGTCGACTATGGCACTTGTCGGAACTCGCGAGTTGCTCGGCGGATTTCTGCATTGCGAGCAGTCGCACTTTGCCGTAACGCACAACGGCTCGCGTTCGATGTGATAGAGTGTCGTCCTCGGAGGAGCGAATGAGGCGGCGGGATTTCCTCACGCTTCTCGGCAGCGGAGCGGCAACGCCGAGAATTCTTGTTAATCCGGCTTGATGTTGGCAAACTTGATCACCTTACCCCATTTCTCTTTTTCCTCGGCGATGAACTTGCCGAACTCGGAGGGCGAAGTCGCAGTTGTTGTGCGGGCAAAATTTGCAAACCGTTCTTTCATCGAGGGGTCGACGAGAGCGGCGTTAATCTCCTTATTGAGCTTCTCGATGATGTCGGGAGGCGTGTTTTTTGGCGCGGCAATAGCCTCCCAACTACTCGCATCATAGCCTGGCAAAAAATCGTTCAAGCATGGGACATCCGGCAGCGCCGCCGAGCGTGTAGTTGTTGTGACCGCCAGCGCTCGCACCTTACCGGCTCTGACCAAAGCGATCGACGCAGCAAAGGTATCGAATACAACTTGGACCCGATCGCCCATCAGGTCGGCCAGCGCAGGCGGTGAACCGTGATAAGGCACCCGCATCATGTCGACACCAGCCATTATCATGAACAGCTCACCGTAAACATCCAGCATGCTCCCGCTCCCGGAGGTCGCCATGTTGATCTTGCCGGGATTGGCTTTGGCATAGGCAATGAATTCAGGAACCGATTTGGCCGGGAACGTAGGGTTCACTTCCATCACACCCGGCCCGCGGACAACGCTTGCCACCGGCGCAATGTCGTTGATGAGGTCGAAACTTAGATTGTCGTACAGCGTTGCATTGATCGCATTGACCGAGGTGATGAGGAGCAGCGTATAGCCGTCGGCCAGGGCACGCACGACCGCCTCAGCGGCAAGATTACTGGCGGCGCCCGGCCGGTTCTCGACGACGAATTGTTGGCCGAGACGATCGGAAAGCCATTGTCCTATGAGCCTTGCAATTGTGTCGGACAGGCTGCCGGGTGGAAAACCCACGATGATGCGCACCGGCCGTGTCGGATAGGCTTGCGCTCTTGCGACACGAGAGACCGCCGGGAGCGCAGCGACGCCTCCGGTGAGCTGCAAAAATTTGCGGCGAGGAAGTTTCATAGCATTGCTCCACGAGCTTGAACTGGCTTCTGAGGGTGCAGAAGATGTACGTAAATCAATGGCGATTTATTTTTCGGATGTTCGCCCGCCGGGGGCACAATCGCGGCATTTTGATTTTACAGAACGTCGGCACGTCCCGCTGGCAGCTCTACGGTTAAGCTACGCCAATTGTAGTGGTACGTACAGGCGAGCGACGCGTCACGTTAGCCTTCGCATCAACTCGCCACAATTCAGCGGTTCAGTCGCTGCGGCAGTGAAGCGGACATTCCGCAACCATCACAAATCGCTCTCGTGACTCACCGACATTCGCTTTTGACGATGTGTACTCCTAGCCAGCGTCGATCGCTGGCGGGGCAAAAGCACGGCCGGACCATTAGCGTATCTGCGATCAAACCCGGGTCGCAGCAATGAGTTCTCCGACCTTCCGCACACTTTCGAGCGCCCACAACTGGCGCAGGAGACTATTCGTGCGATCCGCAGACAGGTGTTTGTGCGCCATCGAGCGGAATTTTTCTTCCATCTCGCTGTCGGTGAAGTGACCTCGGTGGTACTCAACGCGAACAGTCTTGCGCTGGCCAGACTTCCGGACGATTTCAAGCTCACACAGATTGAATTCGTGCTCGCACCTGTCGGCTTCATCTGACGACATGCATCTTACGCGAACTCACGAGGTCGAGCAGACGCCCGTCGTGCAGATACGGATCCTCGTAGTACTCAGGTTCTATCTTGCCGTACATCAGCGCCAAACCAGCGGCATACGGGATACTGTGGTCGGCGGTCTCATGGGTTTGCGGTCGCCACTTGTCTGGACCGTCCGCCATGATCTTGATCGCGGAGCGGGAAACCCGAATGTTAATTTCTTGAATTTCGTCGGGGTCCTTCGTTAACTGTCTCGCTTCAACCGCAGCTTGAGCGACAGTTTGAGAAAACTGACCGAGCGGGAACCGCTTGGTGAAGGCGCGCCTGATGCCGTAGGGCTCGCCTAGCTGCAGCGGCGCAATCATTTTGTGGCTTATCAAATCGAAGAAACCCTGTCGTCCCTCAAATACATTGCTGGGTCCTGTCATGCCGTTTTGCGCGAGTTGGGCCGAAAATACCGCCTTACGTGAGGCGTCGGCGGCTGCAAAGGCTTTCCAATTCGATAAAGTATCGGCTCGCCCCTGCCTGATCGCAGTGTTGCCACCGACAGTGATTCCGATCGCGTGCACCATCTGCTTATGTGACAAACCCATCAGGCGACTGGCACCGACGACAGTAGCAAAGCCGGTTATTGTCGAATGGTCGACACCGCTACCCAAGTAGTCGAATGTATCCGCAATTTTGCAAAAGACTTCGTATGAGAGCACGGTTGCGGTGATTAGATCGCGGCCGCTACGCTCCGTCAGCTCGGCTGTTGCAAGTAAAGCGGCGATCGTATCGCTCGGATGCCCAGCGCCATGGGTGAGGCTAACAAAGCCGTCGTTGAAATCTAGGTAACAAATCATTACACTCGTTTTAATGCCGTTGCATAAGACCGTCGATCCCCGCTTTGCATTGACGTCAATCGCGAGCTTGATTGCGATTTGACTAGGCCCCGCATTGTAGCCACCGAACGAGCATCCGAACGTGTCAAGGATGGTGCGTTTAGCTGCGCGAACGATGTCTTCCGGCAAGTCCTCGTACTTGACGTGGCTGCATATCGAGCAAGCGTTTCGGCCAGGGAAGGCTGGCTACTTCCGGCGGCTGAAGATTGTCGCTCAGTCATTTTCTACGCTTGGGACGGAAAATGCCGACGCGCCTGCTGCCAAGCTCGCCGCGACGATTGGTCCGAGGACGCAGGGGCGCTCCATACGCGGTCGAGCATGCCCGCGGAGAACCGCAGTTTACTTCATACCCTGTCCCCGCGCGCAAAAGGTCGAGACAGCCAGCTAGAGCCAGTTGACTGGACCAAGGAAATCCCGCTTTTCGAGCGGCACGCCGCGATGACGCAGGATGTCGTACGCCGTCGTTACAAAGAAGAAGAAATTCGGTAACGCGAACTGTTGCAAATAATCGTTACCTTTCATTTTTCGGTCGTTGCCGCCGCCTTTCCAGGCGATAACTTTGTTTTCTGAGCCGTCGACCTGTTCCCGAGTAAGTGACTTCACAAAACCTAGAGCGCTTTCCACGCGGCTTTTGGCGTCGGCGAGGCTGGTATCGTCCACAGCCGGCAGTGCGGGAGGAGTAACGCCAGCGAGGCGGCCGCCAGTGTTCATAGCGAAATCTGCTGCCTGGCGGATCTGGCGGGCGAGACAGAACATGTCCGGATATAACCGATCCTGCAGTAGAGCCAATTCCTCAATCTTTTTGGCAGCACAATGCGCGGCGGCCTTGTCGATGATGCCGACTAATGCACCAAGCTGCTGGGCGCAGGGGGTAACGGACGCGTCGTACAACGAATACGCCATTATTTTCTCCTCGCGTGGGACTGATGCATAAGACCATAGGGGAAGGTTGGTCGGCTTGCGAGCCTGCGGTGAAGATCACGACGCATAGTTTTCCACCTGTATCCGTCACACTGGCCTCTGATTTCCGGTCGGCAGAACGCGAGCGTGTAGGTACTCAAATTTCTAGACCTGTCGAAAGATCCGCTAGGTAATGCTAAATAAGCGGTGTTGATAGTGGGACCATTGCCGAAGAGGCGTCGCCTGTATCAATGCGGGAAGCAGACTGCCGTAGGTGACGATTACGTCAACGCTTTGCCCGACGAACTCGGAGACGCGATCCGGCCTGTCCTCGAGCCTTGGCGGTTACTCCGCCGCACTCGCCGGCGTCGCCCGATTCGCCTGCAAATATCCGACAACCTCTTCGGTCGTCATGACATCGCCGAAATTGCGATAAAACGCGCTCAGTAAAGCATTGTGCTCTTCGTCGCTTTCACAGGCGTTGCCGTCGCTCACCATAATGGTCGCGAAGTTGAGCATCATGGCGTCCCGCGCTGTCAATTCGCAGCAGACGCCGGTTCCGGTCCCGGTGACGATGAGCGTGTCGATGCCGCGGCGGCAGAGCAGCGGCTCGATATCGGAGGAACCTGGGATGAAGGCGCTGTAGCGCGTCTTTTTGACCTTTAAGTCGCCCTCCTTCACGTCGAGTCCCGGCCAGAGCGCGTGACCTGGCGAGCCCTCGCGGAGACTGTCGGCCCGCTTTTTCCGCCGCTGTGCGCTGAGCACCCGGTTGCTGTAGGTCGACCAGCTCCGCTCCGATTCTTCGGTTATGGTATTCTGAATCCAAATAACGATGCCGCCGGCGGCGCGCAGCGTCCGGGCAATGCGATTAACGTTCGGCACGATGTCGAGCGCATGTTGATTGAAGCTCAGGTTGAGCGAGGCGTCGAGATAAGCGCTCTGCAGGTCGACCACCAGCAGCGCGGCGTGACGGGGATCGAGGTCGGCGAAGGCGTGTGGCTGCCCGCCGCGCCTGGCGAGTGTCAGCTCGACTACTCTGGGATTAAGTGCAATCTTGTGCATCATAGCCTCGCAAGGGATGAGAGGAACGGCGCCCGCTATCGTCGCACTGGTGCTGGAGATCGCATTACGCACGCACCATGATCCCATTATGCGTGAGCCATGATTAGGCGCAAGACCGGCGATGATTCTCACTGTCCTTGCGCATAGATGGCGGCGATCTTTGCGATGGTGCTCTGCGGCAGGCCGTAGATGTGCCTGACGAGCTCAAGCAGCTCATCGCCACTCGACGGCGCGCTGCAGTTGAATTTCTCACGCGCGCATTCATTCTGATAGGCGGGATCCTTGAACACACCGTCAAGCGCGTCACGCTTGATGGCGACTTTCTCCGGATCGACGCCGGGCGGCATAAGCATGGGGCGCCCCATCGTCAATGACGCCTGCGCAATTTCCATGAGACTTCTTTTCTCCGGATCGTTGACGAGATCAAAGAAATAGGGACCCGGAATTTCCGTATCGCGCAACGCGCCATAGTAGAGGAGCACCTTCAACTTCTTATCTCTGATCCAGTCAGGGTATTGCCACGTCAGGCTTGACCAGAAGGAAGATGCATTGCCGTCGTTTTCGCCGCGTTCCATGGCGAGGAAGGATTCGGACTGCGACTTGTAGCCGGGAATGATCTGGATGTTCAGGTCGAAAACAGAAGCAAAAAACCGGGCGAAGAAGGCAGGTGTCGAGCCGGCGCCTGTCGCGGACAGGAAAAGCTGCCGGCCGTGTGCCTCGGCAATGGAGTCGACCGGTACCGTGTGCCAAACCAGGAATGTGCCGGTTTCCTTGTCAGGCGAGCCGAGTTAATTGAATTTCTCCGCTGTAAACTGCGCCGACTTATCGCCGAACATGGGATCGAACGAAATGTTCGTGTTGATCAGGCCGATGGTCAGACCGTCCTTTGGCGCCAAATTGTAAAGCCAATTAGCGGCCCGTAGCCCTCCCGCGCCCGCCATGTTCTGCACCACGAGCGCTGGGATGCCTGGAATATGTCGCGGGAGGTATCGTGCAATCAAACGCGCATAGGCATCGAAGCTGCCTCCCGCATCGGCCGAAACCACAAAAGTGATTTGTTTGTCACGATAAAAATCGCTCGCTAGGGCCGCATCGGGCCGGGCGAAGACTGAAATTATGTAAAGGAGCCGAAACCACCTCGCGGTGGGGCGACTGCCGACCGAAGCGCGCAACGGCGTTTGCCGGAAAATGATACGCTCAGGTTCGGAGACGAGCTTGATGGATCTTCGCCGCCAGGTCATTTGCTGTGCCCTTTACGGCTGCGCCGCCGCCTGGAGCCTACTTCCCTCTCCTGGCGGCGCACAATCGGCACAGCGCTCCCTGCAAGACAGAGCGCTCACGCTGGTCGTCAGCTCTGCGCCCGGCGGCGGTTACGACACGCTCGCCCGCCTCGTCGCCCGTCATCTTCCCGACCATCTGCCGATGTCGTCCACTGTCGTGGTGCAAAACATGCCGGGCGCGGGCGGCATCGTCGCCACCAATTATCTCTATAACGCCGCCCCGAGGGACGGCACGACGATAGGCCTTCTCCAGAACAACACGCCCTTCGAGCCGCTTATGGGTACGAACCAGGCCCAATACGATGCGTCCAAATTCAATTGGCTTGGTTCGCCGAGCACCGAGACCGCCCTTCTTGTCGTCTGGCACCAAGTCCCCGTCAACTCGATAACCGACATCCGCGAGCGCCCGATCACGGTGGCGTCGGAAGGCGTCGCATCGACGCAGAGCTTTTACGCTCGTCTCCTCAACGCCACACTCGACACCAAGCTGCAGATCATCGTCGGCTACCGCGGACAGGCGGACGCCTTCCTCGCCATGGAGCGCGGCGAGGTCGACGGCTTTCCGAGCACGTTCTATTCGTCCCTGATGGCGGCGTTTCCGAGCTGGGTCACGGATGGGCGTTTGAAAATGCTCGTTCAATACGGGCCGAGGAAAGAACCGGCGCTTGGCGATGTGCCGTTTGCGACCGATCTGGTGAGCGGCGCAGACGAGAGATTACTGTTGCAGGCTGGATCGGCTGAAATTGCGGTCGGCCGTCCGTTCGTTGCGCCGCCGGGCGTCGCCGCCGATCGCGTGGGGGCGCTGCGCACCGCACTCGCGGAGACTTTTTCCGATCCCAGGCTGCTGGCCGAAGCAGGCAAGATGAACGTCGGTTTCAATGAGCCGAGAACGGGCGCCGATCTCGAGCGGCTGATCGCCGACACCTACAAAACGCCGCTGGCCATTATCGACAAGCTGCGACGCCTCAACGCGCAATGAGCGATAGCGCCCCGTAGACGCATGAATTGCCGTCTTCCGATGTCGATAGTCATTTGCCCCGTCCCCAATTAGGGCCATCCCCCGCCTGCAATAGGGGAAAGAATATCACGCCCCGATCGGCAGGTCTGCGACCGACTTGAAGTTGGTCGCTCGCTGCTTTTGCCGCGGGCGGGAGGCAGTTCCTGTGCAGGTTTCTCGGACGCCTGAGTGAAGGTCTATCCGCGCGTGTGTTCGCCGGCGTCCGAGAAGCGCCAAGGCACGAAGTCGCGGGAGGTGATCGCGGGTGGTGCGGCGGGCGCTATGGGGATTGAGGCCGGGCGCGGCCGGTGCGGCGCGGTGATGGTGCGGCGCGGGTGAGACCGGAACCTGGCGCACAGGGGTATTTGTGGCCACTTGGCATGAGGCGGCGACGGTTTGCGGCGCAGACCGATGGGTCGAGCAGATGCGACAGACGGCATTTTGTGTCTGCGGCACGAGCGGCGGCGATGCCGACGGAGGGCCAGCGATGCGGATGTGTGTCAGTCTGATCTGGCATCAGCCGCGCGTTCATGACGTGTCGATTGATGGCTTGTGCCTGGGCGCCTCGCCGCGTGCAAAGACCTCGATGATGATCATGCGGCCACCGCAGCAGGGGCATGGGCGCGGCAGCACGCGGGGCTGATCAGGCTCCTGCATTGAAGCGGCCTCGGATTCAGTCTGCGGTGTCGCCACGGCGAGCAGTTCACGCGCCTTGGCGATGCTCTTGGCTCGGTTACCGTTGGCGAACAACCCGTAGTGGCGGATGCGATGGAAGCCCTTCGGTAACACGTGCATCAGGAACCGACGGATAAACTCGTGGGGTGCGAGCGTCATGGTTTTCCAGCGGCCAGGACCTTCGATGCGATAGTCCTTGCAGCGGAATGACACGCCACCATCATCAGCAGCGACAAGCCGACGGTTCGAGATGGCAACGCGATGGGTGTAGCGTGACAGATAGCGCAGCACCTGCTTGGGTCCCGCGAACGGCTGCTTGCAGTAGACGACCCACTTGATCCGGCGCAGCGGCGCCAGGAAGCGCTTGAAGGTTCGTTTGTCGGCGAGCCCAACGTGGGTGTTGAAGAACTTCAATTGGCCGTCGGCGTGCGCGTCCATAACCAAGGTGAGGAACTTGCCTCGGAACAAACGCGCGAGCACGTTGACGTGGACGAGGAAGTTGGAGCGCGACGAGATCCATCTGCTGCAATCGGCCTCTTGCTGCGCCCTCGGTTGTTGCTCACGCACAAGCGGCGCGAGACCGCCGCCGGGCACGATCATATGCACGTGGGGATGATGCGTCAGCGCCGAGCCCCAGGTGTGCAGTACGGCGGTGATGCCGATCCTGGCACCGAGGCGCTTTGGATCGGCCGCGATGGCGAGCGTGGTTTCGGCCGCCGCCTTCATGAGCAGGTCATAGATGACGCGCTTGTTCTGATAAGCGACATCGCGCAGTTGACTGGGCAGCGTGTAGACAACGTGGAAGTAGCTGACGGGCAGCAACTCGGCTTCGCGCTCGGCGAGCCATTTCTGTGCCGCCGCGCCCTGGCACTTGGGGCAGTGGCGATTGCGGCAACTATTGTAGCTGACGACGGTGTAAGCACACGCACCGTTCTCGCAACGCGCGACATGGCCGCCGAGCGCCGCTGTGCGGCAGCGCTCGATCGCACTCATCACCTTGATCTGGTCGAGGCTGACATGCCCCGCGTTGGCCAAACGCCAAGCGGAGCCGTGGTCGCGGAAGATGTCCGCGACCTCCAGCGATGGCCGGGCCATCCGACGGCGTTACGCCGGCGGTCCTTCATTCGACTTGTCCTTACGGTTCCGCATTTTCCGGCGCGGCTGCGACAGTTGCGTCAGCGGGCTCTCGACGGCCGCGATCATGCCGGTGGCCACGCGCGTGTAACGCGCCGTCGTCTCGAGTTTGTCGTGTCCGAGCAAAGCTTGGATAATTCGAATGTCAGTACCGCGTTCGAGCAGGTGCGTCGCGAAGCTGTGGCGCAGCGAATGCAAGGTCAGCCCTGGCTTGCGGATACCGGCTGCTTTGACGGCCTCCCGAAACAGACGGCTGAACTGACGTGGTGTGATCGGCTTGCGGCGGCCATAGCTGGGGAAAATCCAGCGCTCTGCCGGCGGCATCCCGGCGTCGTCCAACGCCGAGCGCTCGCGCCACCACTCTCGCAATAGCGCGAGCACATCCGGCGGCAGCATGACGTTGCGATCCTTGCGGCCTTTGCCTTGCACGACGCGGATGATGTTCTGCGCGCCGTCGATGTCACCGACCGTCAACCGCGTCACTTCGCCCGCCCGCAAGCCGCAGCCATAGCTGATCGTCAGCATGGTTCGCGCCTTGAGGCTTGGCGCCATCAATAGAATTCGCTTTACCTCGTCGGAGCTCAATACCACCGGCACCTTCTGCGGCTCCTTGAGGTGATAGATCTCGGCGGCGAGATCGTGCCGTCGCATCGTCACGCGCAACAGGAACTTCACCCCCGTCATGATGCGGTTACGATTGCAGATGGTGAGCCCTTCTTCTTCGATGAGCGTCAGTTGGAACTGGCGCACGTCGTCGGCTGTCGCCGTCTCCGGCGAGCGTTTGAGGAAAGCGGCGAACCGCTTGCAACTGTGGAGATGGCTGCGCAGCGAATGACGCCCGAGTTTGCGCGCACGGATGTCGTCGATCATGCGTTGACGCAGCGGGCTGACCATGGGCCAGGTCATCAGAGAACTCCTGAGTGAGGTTGCTGGGACCGCAATCTCAGGACGCGGCCGCGTCCCCCGCTATCGTCATTCTCTCATCTGGCTACCGGCCTATCGGCTCAAGCACCCGCCTCAGCGGGCTGTCGCGCAGCGACTTTGTGCTTTGGCCCTTCTCAGCCGCGCCGGTCGTGTTTCCGCGCGGCAGGTCTCGGGGGTACTTCCGCCGCGCTCGGCTTTGCGGGCGCTCGTGTCTCATATTGAGGGTACTGCCGCCACGACTCCGACGATGCGGCGCGGCGGTTCGTGACCCATAGGCGACATCGCCCAGCCGCTCAATGCTGCGGTAGCGAAACCAATTTCACCATCTATCGAAACCCTCATTTGAGTCGTTACTATGCTGCCTCCTGACGCTTGAGGCCGACATGAGACGGCGGGAATTTCTCGGCGTGTTAGGTGGCGCCGCGGTCGGATGGCCGCTCGCGGTGGGAGCGCAGCAGAGCGCGATGCCGGTGATCGGCTATCTCAGCCTGGCAACGCCGGGCGGGAGCGCGGCGCCGCCGGCTTTCATATGGGGCCTCACAGAAACCGGATACGTCGTCGGTCAGAACGTGACGATCGACTATCGCTGGGCGGAAGAACTTGATCAAATACCTGCCTTGGCGGCGGAGTTGGTCCGCAGCCAGCCCTCGGTTATCTTTGCGAGCCCGACTGCGGCAGCACTCGCAGTCAAGGCCGCAACGTCAACGA
>CAVSXY010000002.1:0-496931 GCA_963732015.1 uncultured Alphaproteobacteria bacterium
GCTCTCCCATGAAGAACCGGAAGCGGGAAATCTGCACATCCGGATCTGTGAGGGATGAGGCGGGGCAACCCCCTGATCTACTCGGCCGCCGATGAAGTTCTTACATCTGGCGGCGGGCGCTGCCGCGCTCCCGGCCGTCTCGCGGATCGCATGGGCGGAAACCTATCCGGCGCGGCCCGTGCACATCATCGTCGGCTATGCGCCCGGCGGTTCCACTGACATCGTCGCGCGCTTGATAGGTCAGTGGTTGTCGGAGCGGCTCGGCCAGCAATTCATCGTCGATAACCGGCCGGGCGCTAGCGGCAACATCGGCACCGAACTCGTCGTGAAAGCGCCACCGGACGGCTACACACTCCTCATGGCCCTTTCGTCGGACGCAATCAACGCGACGCTCTACGAGAACCTTAATTTCAATTTCATCCGCGACATTACACCGGTCGCTGGCATCGTGCGCGTGCCCAACGTGATGGAGGTCAATCCGTCGTTTCCGGCCAAGACGGTTCCCGAGTTCATCGCCTATGCCAAGGCCAATCCGGGCAAGATCAACCAGGCGTCGGGCGGCATCGGTGTCCCTAGCCATCTGGCCAGCGAGTTGTTCAAGATGATGGCCGGCGTCAATTTGGTTCTCGTGCCGTATAGAGGCGCGGCGCCCGCGCTGACCGATCTACTCGGCGGGCAGGTGCAGGTGATGTTCGACCCTTTGCCCTCGTCAATCGCGCATATCAAAGCCGGCAAGCTGCGCGCGTTGGCAGTCACGACCGCGATGCGCTCGGAGGCGCTGCCGGACATCCCAACCGTGGGCGAATTTTTACCTGGCTACGAGGCGAGCACGTGGTTCGGCCTATGCGCGCCTAAGAACACCCCGGCCGACATCGTCGACAAGCTCAACAAGGAGGTCAATGCCGGTCTTGCCGACCCCAAGCTGAAGGCTCGGCTTGCCGACCTGGGTGGTACGGTACTCGTGGGCTCACCCGCCGAATTCGGCAAGCTCATTGCCGAAGACATTGAGAAGTGGGCCAAGGTGATCAAGTTCGCGGGCATCAAGCCGGAGTGATCCCCGCCCGACATTCCATAACCGTCCGTTAGGCGAACTGAGCCTATCGCAATGGCAGGCTCAATCAATTCGCGCGCTTCCAAATCACATCGACTATGTCTCCACCCGGAGGACGGACAGTCAGGGTCAATTGTTGTCCTGCAATCGCGACAAAGCGCTTTTGGTTCGTGGCATTCCAGTTTGGAAAGGAACTGCCTTCGACGTGAATTGCGATGCTGCTATCTGCCTCGCTTATCAAATATGTTCCGAAGTAAGTTATCGTGCCGTCGGCCGTTTCTTTGTTTTCATCAGGGGTACCCTGCCATAGGGCATTGCTCGCATATTTGGTGCGATCTGATCGCATCACAGTGATGATGTATCGCCCACCGTCATCAAAGAAGGCGATGCCCTTCGGGGTGGCTCCATAACGTTCGAGCTTGGTGCCATCGCCTTTTTTCTGCTCCCATGAGAGCAGCGTCCAAGTACCAACCAGTTGCTCTTTCAACGATTGTTTCTGGCCGAGTGCGTCAATTGTCATCATGGACGATCCAAAAGCCGCGATAGCACATGCGGCAAAAATCATTCGCAAATTCATTGGCCTCTCCCTAGGACAAGACTGGTAGCGTTGGTCGAGTACCGCGCAATCCCGACCGTTACCACGCTCGCGCGAAACGCGTAAGACGAGGGGGTTCGCCATGTCCGCTCTGGGTGTGCGCCGTGACAAGGCGGCGCTTTCCAGTGGGTGCAAGTCCCACCCGGTGACCGCTCCAGCCGGAAGCAATCGGAGCAGTCATGGAGGTAACGAAGTGGCTGAAGCCTTCGATTAGCGTGTCACGAATTGGTGACAGCGCGAGTGTGCAGGCCGCAACGCGAGTGAACGCTGAGCAATCCTCGAAAAGGACAATGCGCAGGCCGACCCGACAACCCTTTCGGGGAAGGCTGACACGTTTGGATGAAGTGAGCGAAGCGATACGTCCAGACGCTGCGCCGGGGTAGTGGCGGCGGCATGTACACAAGGAAAGCGCACGAAACACGGGAAGCCCCAAAGCGTGATTAGCGATGATCAACCGGACTCCCGCGAGGGACAGGCTGGGCGCTCTGGGGTGGCGGAGAGGTTCGTAGTACCGCTGAAGCCGGGTAACGCCGGTGGAGGGAAGGGGCCTCAGTTCAAGACAGACGCAACTACGTGGTGAAGGACATGGAGATTGGGCAACCTATCAACTCCGAAAAGTGTTCAGAAACTGCCGATGGCGTCGCACGCAAAAGCAAAGGTGTGAAGTCTTGTCCGAGAGCCGGATGCGGGAAATCTGCCTGTCCGGTTCGATGAGCGGGATGTGGAAACGGCGTCAGGGCTGAACCACTAAGGCACCGCCAGACGAAAGGGGCGGAAACAGATATGTTCAACCTAAAACCACCGCGCCACATCTCGACTCTACCATTCGCTACCGATTACGGGGGCAGCGCCGTGTCTGCTTTGCCCCCGTTCGCGACCAAGTCGGTGCGGGCGCCAAGCGCCGGTTTGGGCCAAAGCACAAAGTCGCTGCGCGACAGCCCGCTGAGGCGGGTGCTTGAGCCGATAGGCCGGTAGCCAGATGAGAGAATGACGATAGCGGGGGACGCGGCCGCGTCCTGAGATTGCGGTCCCAGCAACCTCACTCAGGAGTTCTCTGATGACCTGGCCCATGGTCAGCCCGCTGCGTCAACGCATGATCGACGACATCCGTGCGCGCAAACTCGGGCGTCATTCGCTGCGCAGCCATCTCCACAGTTGCAAGCGGTTCGCCGCTTTCCTCAAACGCTCGCCGGAGACGGCGACAGCCGACGACGTGCGCCAGTTCCAACTGACGCTCATCGAAGAAGAAGGGCTCACCATCTGCAATCGTAACCGCATCATGACGGGGGTGAAGTTCCTGTTGCGCGTGACGATGCGACGGCACGATCTCGCCGCCGAGATCTATCACCTCAAGGAGCCGCAGAAGGTGCCGGTGGTATTGAGCTCCGACGAGGTAAAGCGAATTCTATTGATGGCGCCAAGCCTCAAGGCGCGAACCATGCTGACGATCAGCTATGGCTGCGGCTTGCGGGCGGGCGAAGTGACGCGGTTGACGGTCGGTGACATCGACGGCGCGCAGAACATCATCCGCGTCGTGCAAGGCAAAGGCCGCAAGGATCGCAACGTCATGCTGCCGCCGGATGTGCTCGCGCTATTGCGAGAGTGGTGGCGCGAGCGCTCGGCGTTGGACGACGCCGGGATGCCGCCGGCAGAGCGCTGGATTTTCCCCAGCTATGGCCGCCGCAAGCCGATCACACCACGTCAGTTCAGCCGTCTGTTTCGGGAGGCCGTCAAAGCAGCCGGTATCCGCAAGCCAGGGCTGACCTTGCATTCGCTGCGCCACAGCTTCGCGACGCACCTGCTCGAACGCGGTACTGACATTCGAATTATCCAAGCTTTGCTCGGACACGACAAACTCGAGACGACGGCGCGTTACACGCGCGTGGCCACCGGCATGATCGCGGCCGTCGAGAGCCCGCTGACGCAACTGTCGCAGCCGCGCCGGAAAATGCGGAACCGTAAGGACAAGTCGAATGAAGGACCGCCGGCGTAACGCCGTCGGATGGCCCGGCCATCGCTGGAGGTCGCGGACATCTTCCGCGACCACGGCTCCGCTTGGCGTTTGGCCAACGCGGGGCATGTCAGCCTCGACCAGATCAAGGTGATGAGTGCGATCGAGCGCTGCCGCACAGCGGCGCTCGGCGGCCATGTCGCGCGTTGCGAGAACGGTGCGTGTGCTTACACCGTCGTCAGCTACAATAGTTGCCGCAATCGCCACTGCCCCAAGTGCCAGGGCGCGGCGGCACAGAAATGGCTCGCCGAGCGCGAAGCCGAGTTGCTGCCCGTCAGCTACTTCCACGTTGTCTACACGCTGCCCAGTCAACTGCGCGATGTCGCTTATCAGAACAAGCGCGTCATCTATGACCTGCTCATGAAGGCGGCGGCCGAAACCACGCTCGCCATCGCGGCCGATCCAAAGCGCCTCGGTGCCAGGATCGGCATCACCGCCGTACTGCACACCTGGGGCTCGGCGCTGACGCATCATCCCCACGTGCATATGATCGTGCCCGGCGGCGGTCTCGCGCCGCTTGTGCGTGAGCAACAACCGAGGGCGCAGCAAGAGGCCGATTGCAGCAGATGGATCTCGTCGCGCTCCAACTTCCTCGTCCACGTCAACGTGCTCGCGCGTTTGTTCCGAGGCAAGTTCCTCACCTTGGTTATGGACGCGCACGCCGACGGCCAATTGAAGTTCTTCAACACCCACGTTGGGCTCGCCGACAAACGAACCTTCAAGCGCTTCCTGGCGCCGCTGCGCCGGATCAAGTGGGTCGTCTACTGCAAGCAGCCGTTCGCGGGACCCAAGCAGGTGCTGCGCTATCTGTCACGCTACACCCATCGCGTTGCCATCTCGAACCGTCGGCTTGTCGCTGCTGATGATGGTGGCGTGTCATTCCGCTGCAAGGACTATCGCATCGAAGGTCCTGGCCGCTGGAAAACCATGACGCTCGCACCCCACGAGTTTATCCGTCGGTTCCTGATGCACGTGTTACCGAAGGGCTTCCATCGCATCCGCCACTACGGGTTGTTCGCCAACGGTAACCGAGCCAAGAGCATCGCCAAGGCGCGTGAACTGCTCGCCGTGGCGACACCGCAGACTGAATCCGAGGCCGCTTCAATGCAGGAGCCTGATCAGCCCCGCGTGCTGCCGCGCCCATGCCCCTGCTGCGGTGGCCGCATGATCATCATCGAGGTCTTTGCACGCGGCGAGGCGCCCAGGCACAAGCCATCAATCGACACGTCATGAACGCGCGGCTGATGCCAGATCAGACTGACACACATCCGCATCGCTGGCCCTCCGTCGGCATCGCCGCCGCTCGTGCCGCAGACACAAAATGCCGTCTGTCGCATCTGCTCGACCCATCGGTCTGCGCCGCAAACCGTCGCCGCCTCATGCCAAGTGGCCACAAATACCCCTGTGCGCCAGGTTCCGGTCTCACCCGCGCCGCACCATCACCGCGCCGCACCGGCCGCGCCCGGCCTCAATCCCCATAGCGCCCGCCGCACCACCCGCGATCACCTCCCGCGACTTCGTGCCTTGGCGCTTCTCGGACGCCGGCGAACACACGCGCGGATAGACCTTCACTCAGGCGTCCGAGAAACCTGCACAGAAACGGACTCATGCACCGCAGCAAACAACGTTCCGAGTTGCGATGATTTACTCGATCACCTCGTCGGCGAGCACTTGGATCGAGTTGGGCACCTCAATGCCGAGCACCCGGGCCGTTTGCAGGTTGATGACGAATTCGAATTTGGTCGACTGTAAGACCGGGAGGTCGGCGGGCTTCGCGCCCTTGAGGATTTTACCGGTGTAGACGCCGGCCTGACGATGCATGTCCAGAATATCGGTCCCATAGCTCATCAGCCCACCGGCTTCGACATCATCGCGAGTGGTATAGGTCGCTGGAATCCCATCGCGGATTGCGAGCGTTGCAAATTGGACGCGCCGGCTTATGAAGAACCCGTCGGGGGCGACAAAGAGTGCATCGGCCCGGTCGCGCACGAGGGTGGCAAAGGCCGCCTCGATCTCGCGGCTGGTGCTGGCGTTGAGAACCTGAATTTGCAATCCGAGAGCGCGTGCAGCTTCGGGTATGTCTCGTAGCGTAGCTTCGGCAGTGGAGGTATTAGTCGGATCGACCAGCACGGCAATCCGAACGGCCTTGGGTACCAGGTTGTGCAGAAGCCCCAGCCGCTTGGCCGCGACATCCGCGAGGAAAAAATTAATGCCAGTTGCGTTGCCGCCGGGTCGGGCAAGACTGGCGACAAGACCCATCTTGACCGGGTCTGCGCCGACGCCGAAGACGATCGGAATTGTGGTGGTCGCAGCTTTGGCCGCAAGCGCAGCAGGATTGCTTCCGGGCGTGGCGATAACGGCCACGTGGCGGCGGATGAGATCTGCCATGAGCGATGGCAGTTGATCGTATTGGCCCTCCAGCCAGTGGTACTCCACCGTCACGTTTTGACCCTCGATGTAGCCGGCTTCGTTGAGGCCCTTCCGGAACGCATCGGCAACTCGCACAGAGGACTCGGGAGACCGGCCATTGACGAAGCCGACCACTGGCATCGCCAGTTGCTGCGCCCGCGCCGCGAGCGGCCATGCGGCCGCCGCACCACCAATTAGCGTGATGAATTCACGCCGCCTCATATGTTGCCCTTAATCCAAGGATCGGACCCTACCACACAGTGGTAGGAAATGTCGCGTTGTGCATCACAGCAAATTTGGCGGCCGATGTCTCAGTTGGGTCATCAGTGTCGGTTTGAACGTCCACCGGGAATGTCCGCTCGTGCTCCGATAGCGTCGCTGCGTTGCGGTCACCGCTGCGACGAGCCAAACCTGCCGATTTGGGCGTGATATCGTTTCTGGCATTTGCCGCGGGCACGGTTGGTGCAAATGGCCTTGGTCAGCGTATGAACGTGGACATTGACGTCGATAGCTTGTCGGTGACGTCCGGTGGGTTGGGTGACCCAGCTCTTTTTATTCACGGCTTCGGGTTCAGCAAATTCACCTGGCGGCATGTTTGTCGATCGCTAGCGGATACTTTCACGTACTACGCTATTGACCTGCCAGGTGCCGGCAATTCGCCCGCCTCGGACGATTTCGATTATTCTCTAGAAACTTTTGCAGACCTCGTCGCCACTTTCATCGTTCGAAGAGACCTAAAGCATTTGACATTAGTCGGGTGGTCGCTAGGAGGGGGTATCGCACTCCTTGCATTGCTGCGCCATCGCCTCGAACTTTTGGGCCGCGTCAAGGCACTGTGTATCGTCGACGGAATAGCATACACGCAAAGTTTTCCATTTTTTGTTGGTTTATTGCGAATACCCGCTTTGAGTCCTCTCCTCGTCAATTTGTTTTCCAAGGAAATTCAGGCGCGTGCAGTATTGAGATATTGCTATTTCGACAGCAGCCTAATTACGAATGAACAGATCGTAGAATATGGGAGCCATCTCAGAAACAACTCGGTCAGGCGGGCTCTAATTAAGACAGCGCGATCAATCGACCCCGAACGGCTAGCAAGATATGTCGCCCAGTTAAGCTCGATCGAGGTACCTTCGTTGCTGATCTGGGGCCGCGAGGATCAGGTTGTACCCTTGCAGATAGGTGAGCGCCTCGCCAGAGAATTGAAGCATTCTACCATGATCGTCGTTGAACAGTGCGGCCACATGCCTCACGAGGAGCGACCGGAAGAAGTAATATCGGCAATTCGACGATTTAACAAAGCTTGACGCTAATAGCGGAGCGACGAGGTGCTGCCGCGTTTGGCCAGGATGGGATTGCGGGCGAAGAACTGAATTCGCTGCGTTGTCATCCGAGGGGAGGACCTGATGCTGCTCTTCGGCCTGCGCGCCGCGGTGGCGCTTGCGACAGTCGCTTATCTTGTTCCGCGGGTATCGGCACAGAACCTCCCGAACGGCACGATCACCCTGGTGGTGGGCAACGGGGCCGGCGGCATCGCCGATGTGACGGCACGCATGTATGCCGAGGCGCTCAGCCGCAATATCGGTCGCACCGTCGTGGTCGAGAACCGTCCGGCGGGCGGAGAAGCCGCCGCTGCGGTGAGCGTGAAGAACTCGCCCCCGGATGGGCGCACCCTGCTGGTCTATCCGGGGACGCAGCTCGCCGCCCTGCCGGTCCTGCAACAGGTTCCCTACGATCCGCTGAAGGATTTCGAGCCGGTCACGACCCTGTTCGATCTGTTGAATTTCATTGCGGTTCCGCCGGACAGTCCTGCGAACACCATTCCAGAACTCTTGGACTATTGGAAGCGAAACCCGAACGGCCTCCGCGTTGGCTCGGCCGGATTCGGCTCGCCGGCCCACTTCAACAGCGTGATCCTGTCGCTCGACAACGCGCTGCCGATCATGATGGTGCAATACCGCGGCTCGGCTGCGTTGATGCCGGACCTGATCCGGCCGGACCGCAACGTTACCAGCATGAGTGCGCTCGCCTCCGAAATGGGTGGCAAACGGGTGGAACTTCTAAAAGATATCATTCCGCGCGCATCGCGCGTCGCCGTGCTGTGGAATCCGGACAACAAGTCGAAAGTCGCTGAATGGAACGATACGCAGACGGCGGCAAAGACAATAGGCCTGTCACTTATTTCCGCGAAGTCCACACCCCCCAGGAGATTGAAGGAGCGTTCAGTTCGATCTTGCGCGAGCGCCCCGAAGCTATGATCACGCTGACCGAGGGACTAACGCTGGCAAACCGCGAGCGGATAGGACAGTTCGCGTTGTCGAACCGTGTGCCGATGCTCGCGGAATTGCGAGAGTTTGCCGTCGCCGGCGGTCTGGCCAGCTATGGTGCCAGCCGTCCCGATTTGTGGCGGCGCTCCGCGAGCTACGTCCACAAGATTATGCGCGGCGCCAAGCCTGCTGATCTGCCGGTCGAAGGGCCCGTCAAATTCGAGATGGTAATCAACCTCAAGACTGCCAAGACATTGGGGCTTACCATTCCGCCGAACGTGCTCAGTCGCGCCGACGAAGTGATCGAGTGAGGCAGAGTGAGTTACAATCAACTTCTCGCGAAGGAGAAGTGTTATGCATGCGGTCGTCAGAAGCTAGACGATCCACCACTTGTCCTCAGAAGATGCTGTGGTGCCGCGCGCACGCCGACAAGTCGAGGCAAAAGGCGTCCATGAACCCGGCCGTGTGAACCCCTGCATTCATCCGCCGGGACAGCGACTTGATTCGGCCAGCCGCGATCCATCGCTGCAGCAGAGAGCCCGCCCTTCCTTCGGCCCATTGCCGCGCCCCATTGACTTTATGTTCTCTTTTTGTTCTCATGGCGCAAACGGGGAGTCCAGGGGTGAATGCGGCGCAGGAGCAATCGATCGAAGGCGAAAGCTCAGCCGCGGATTTGGAGGCCGAGGTGGACGAGGCGATCAGGATTTGCGGCGGAGACATACGAGCCGCATTGAGGGCCACGCTCGTTGCAAATGCCCACCTCGAGACCGAAGTCGAACGATTGACTGAAGCAATCTCGACGGGCTTCGCCCGTGGGCGAATGCGCAGGCCGCCACAGCGAGTGAAAATTTAAAAAGTTGAGTGAGCGGCGCACAGTGTTCAGCCGCCCCGATTGATCAATCTCGATGTTTCGCAGGTGTCGGGATGGAGACAACAGCCACCATCCTCCATGCGGACCTCGATGCATTTTATGCCTCGGTTGAGCAATTGCTCGACCCATCTCTGCGCGGCAAACCCATTGCGGTTGGCGGCGGCGTTGTGCTCGCCGCATCATACGAAGCCAAGGCATTTGGAATTAGCGGCGGCATGTCGGGCCGGCGCGCGCGC
This sequence comes from uncultured Alphaproteobacteria bacterium, assembly GCA_963732015.1. Classification (GTDB taxonomy): domain Bacteria; phylum Pseudomonadota; class Alphaproteobacteria; order Rhizobiales; family Xanthobacteraceae; genus BOG-931. The sequence goes on from CAVSXY010000002.1 coordinate 9,438, forward strand.
GAACTATGTCCGCAGCTAATCTTTGTCGGTGGTCATTTCAGGCAGTACCAGCGGCTTGGCGATCTTGCCATCCACGTGCTCAATGATTTCACGCCGCTGGTCGAGCGAATTTCCATCGATGAGGCCTTCGCCGACGTCGTGGGGTGCACGCATCTCTTCGGTCCGCCGGCTGAAATTGCAGCTGAGGTACGGCGCCGTGTGCGAGCAGAGGTTGGCCTTCCCATCTCGATCGGCGTGGCGCGCACCAAGCATCTCGCAAAAATTGCCTCGCAAGTAGCCAAACCTAACGGGTTGGTGGTTGTCGATCCCAACACAGAGCTCACCTTCCTTCACGACCTGCCAGTCGAGCTAATGTGGGGCGTGGGCCCGGCCACCAAAGCGCGGCTGGCCGAGATCGATATCCACACCATTGGGCAGCTGGCGAAGATGCCGGGAAGGTCGCTAGAGCGTGTGCTCGGTCGTGCGGCAGGAGAGAAGCTCACAGCCCTGGCGTGGAATCGCGATCCACGCGAGATCAAGACGCATCGCCGAGCACAATCGGCAGGTGCCCAGTCAGCGCTCGGTAGAAAGCCCGCCGAAGAGCAAGTTTTCCGACCCGCGTTGCGCCACTTGGCTGACAGGGTCGCCACCCGGCTTCGCGCGAAGTCCCGACCTGGTCGAACAGTCACAGTCCGCGTTCGATTCGCCGATCTCCATTCGGTCGCGCGCTCAATCACGCTTGATGCGCCAATTTCAGCAACGGCGATCCTTGCCGAAATCGCTGAGGAGCTCGTTCGCACGGCCCTCGCAGATCACCCTACGGAGAGGACCATCTCACTTCTGGCAATCTCGGTCGCACACTTGGAGAGCCATTGGGACGTGCAACTGGAACTCCCGCTTGGGCTTCAAGATGAAGATCGCCGGCCAGGCACCAAGAGAGGTATGGCGCGTTGGACTGTGGATCGTGCCGTCGACAAGATCCGCGATCGCTTCGGATGGGAAGCGGTCGAATATGGGGCGGCCTTAGGCCTCTCCCGTTCCGTCCCAGACGAGTTTCGTGAACTCGCCGAAAAGGATCTTTAGTGACTACCTCTAACGCTCAGCGCCTCGTCAGACTATGCTGCTCCAAAAGCGACGTGCCGCAGGTACGGGCATCGGCTGGCTCGGCAGCAGGCACGCGCCTTGATTTACGGGGCTGAAGTCGCGATCTGTCATCAGCCCGCTTTGAGCCGATTGTCCTAATGACCTTTCATTTTCCCTTCGAAAATACCTACGCCCGGCTTCCCGACCGCTTCTACGCTCGGGTCGTCCCCACACCGGTGCGAGCACCGCGGCTGATCCGTGTGAATAATGAACTTGCACTCAATCTTGGGCTGGATGCCGACTGGCTTGCCGGGTCCGAAGGGCTTGAAGTGCTCGCCGGGCGGGTCGTGCCCGAGGCCGCTGAACCGATCGCGATGGCTTACGCCGGGCACCAGTTCGGCCATTTCGTGCCTCAACTGGGTGACGGGCGTGCCATTCTGCTCGGTGAGGTTATCGACCAACAGGGCGTTCGGCGTGATGTCCAGCTCAAAGGATCGGGCCGCACGCCGTTTTCGCGTGGCGGCGATGGGCGCGCTGCACTTGGACCGGTGCTGCGGGAATATGTCGTAAGCGAAGCGATGGCTGCGCTGGGCATCCCGACGACTCGTTCGCTGGCAGCGGTGATGACCGGCGAGACGGTTGCGCGCGAGACTCCCTTGCCCGGCGCTGTACTCACGCGCGTGGCGACGAGCCATGTCCGGATCGGTACCTTCCAGTTCTTTGCCGCCCGCGGTGATCTCGAGGGGCTTCGCCTGCTTGCAGATCATGTGATCTCCCGACATTACCCTGAGGCGGCACGCGCCGACCGTCCATATCGCTCGCTGCTGGAACTTGTCATTGTGCGACAGGCGGAGCTCATCGCTCGCTGGCTGCTGGTCGGATTCATTCACGGCGTGATGAATACGGACAATATGTCGATCGCGGGCGAGACGATCGATTATGGACCGTGCGCCTTCATGGACGAATATCATCCGGCGAAAGTCTTCAGCTCAATCGATCAACAGGGGCGGTACGCCTACGCGAACCAGCCGCAGATCGCGACTTGGAACCTGGCACGGTTCGCAGAGACTCTGTTGCCGCTCATTGATGAGGATCAACAAAAGGCGATCAAGCAGGCTGAGGGCGTACTGGAAGGATTTTTAGCACGCTTCGAGGCGGCGTATTCAGCCGGCATGAGGCAGAAGTTGGGTTTCTCAACCGAAGCAGATGGCGATCTGGGGCTTGCCGGCGAATTCCTCAGCCTACTTGCGACCAACCAAGTGGACTTCACGTTGGCATTCCGTCGTTTGAGTGACGCCGCCGGCAGCCTTGCCGCGGAGACTGATCTGAGAAGCCTGTTTAATGATGAGCAAGGCTTTGGGACATGGGCGGAGCGGTGGCGCTCACGGCTCATGCGTGAGCCCAATCATGGGGACGAACGCCGCGCACGGATGCGAGCGGTCAACCCCGCCTTCATACCGCGCAATCATCGTGTTGAGGCCATGATCGAGGCGGCGAGCGAGCGTGAAGACTTCGCGCCTTTTGAGGAGCTTCTGCTGGTGCTCGCAAAGCCGTTCGAAGACCAAGCTTGCTTCGCGCGCTACATGGACCCGCCTCGGCCGCACGAGCGGGTGTGCCAGACATTCTGCGGAACCTGATTGGCCTTCTTCCAAGCTGTGCGCCGCCAGCGATCCTTAAGGGTCGAGTACTTTAGTTGCCAGTTGCTCTCCCTTAGGCGATCGAGATGCCAATTTTCGGTGACCGAATTTTCCTGTCTTTATCAACGCAGCGATCGGATCCCAGTCGCATCACTGGCGATCCGTTTTTGAATTCGCATCGCGATCAGCTTGTCGGGCTAGCGGCGCGCTACAAGGTCCCGACGCTGTTCTATACTCGCGAACAAACAGCGGCCGGTGGCCTCATGAGCTATGGCGCGAGCTTTCCTGAGAGCTTTGTTCAGGCCGGCCTTTACGCCGCGCGCATTCTCAAAGGTGAGAAACCAGCCGATCTCCCGGTTCTGCAAGCGACGAAATTCGAGCTCATTATCAATCTCAAGACCGCCGTGATCGAGTAAGCGTTTCGCAATGCAGTAGTTGACAGCGTGAAACGGGCGGTATGGGTCACGAGCGACCGATTTGTGATGGCCGCCGAATGTCCGCTTTCACTCCGGCAGCGACTGAATCGCTGCATCGTGGCGAGTCGATCGGAAGGCTAACGTGAAGCATCGCTCGCCTATACGCGCCCATACAATTGGCGTAGCTTAATCGCAGAGCTGCCAGCGGGACATGCCGACGTTCCGTGAATTTAAAGGTAGCGATTGTGCCTCCGGCGGGCGAGCATCCGAAAATAAATCGCCATTGGTTCACGTGCGCCTTCTGATCCGCGGAAGTCATTCAAGCTCGTGGAGCAGTGCAATGAAAGGCTTCCACCGAAGACGATTGCTCTATCTCTCGCGGATTGCGGTGACGATCGGTTTCGCCATCGTATTGGCTGCACCGACTTCTTCCGATGCCGCCGAAATCAAGGTCCTGACAAGCCGTGCGATGAACCACGTGTTGACCGAACTCGGAGGTAAATTCGAAGGCACCAGTGGACACAAAGTCACGCTGATTTTGGCGCCCCCTACCGAGATCATGAAGCGCGTCACTGACGGTGAGATCGTAGATGTTGTCATGTCAGGCGCCACGGTCGATAACCTCGTACAAAAGGGCAAAATCGCGCCGAGTGAGCGGGTTATCGTTGCCCGTGTCGGCATTGGCGTAGCGGTTCGCGCGGGGGCGGCGAAGCCGGACATCAGTTCCCCCGAGGCGCTGAAGCGCACGCTGCTCGCTGCCAAGTCGATCGTCTATACGGACCCGGCCGTTGGCGGAGCTAGCGGTATCCAGTTCGAGAAAGTGCTCGATCGCCTGGGCATTACCAAAGAGATCAAAGCCAAGTCGATCCTGAACGCCCAGGCCGCGACGAAGCCTAGCGCCGAGTTCGTGGCACGCGGCGAAGCCGAGCTCGGCATTCAGCTGATCAGCGAAATCGTATCGGTCCCGGGCACCGAGTTCCTCGGGCCCCTGCCGGGCGACCTGCAGGCGACGACCGCGATTCTAGCCGGAATTCTCACGACCGCACCCGAGCCGGGTGCCGCCAAGGCGTTGTTGAGATTTCTGACCTCGCCAGCGGCCGCAGCGGCCATCAAGGCGGCCGGCATGGAACCGGGAGGCTCGTAAAGGTCTCCGTTTGACCTTGAGCGACGAAACCCTCCTTGTGGCGTGCATGACTGTTCGTATTTCAGTGGCTGGTGGCCCCGGCTGGAGCTTCACCTCGGCCTTGGTAATTCGTCACCTGCGCTCGGCGACTGTTCGGATAACATACATATTAGGAACAGATCAGCTCGGCCCGCCAAGGCCAGCGGCAAAGGCATTCGACGTATCCCCCGCGAGCTGGGTCTTGGCATTGGACTGTGTCGCGGGCCGTAAATCGCGTTGAGTGCTGAGTCCGCTTCGCCCCCAATTGCGGAAGTCTCGCTGCGTCGATTTAGTGAAGCAGCGACCAATAACGGACCGAGCGCGCACCGCGTCAGCGCGCCGCTACCGTTGTGAGGAAATTCTGAACCTCGTGGTCACAGGCCAACCGTATCACGCGTAGATGACTGCCGAATTGCGCGATACCGCCTATGATGCGCGGCCGTTGCTTGATCGGGAAGTTCCAAACGTATCGTACGAACGCAATATCGAAGCGGTCAGGGCAACCTTCGGCCAAATCCGAACGGGTCCGACCATATCCCGTGATCGTGCAGATCAGTACGCGACGCATGCAGGTGCCGCGCGGATGATCGAGCCACACCAGACTGTCGGCGCAAGGCATGCGAATATCGAACGTATTGATGTAGTTGCCATCCATCACCCAGGCAGGCGACGCCGCCAGGGCCATGAGCTGTTGCCGCCATGCTGTAGTCTCGGGAATTTGCCAGCCCGGCCGCCAAAAATGGGAATTGAGATGGATCACCGGCAGCGCGAGCTTGCGCCCGAGCCGGCGCGCGAAGGTCGATTTACCTGCACCCGCGTTTCCGATCACCAAAATTCGATTCATCGACGCCTCACTGGGCAGCCAAAAAAGATGCCGAAGCGCGCCAAGCAAAAGTGGCGGCGCTGGGAGGTTTGCCGCTCGCTAAATTTCCGCTACATTTCCGCAAGGGACAAGTATTGCGTTCAGGGGAAGCAATGCCATGTCTGTCAACTCTGACGAAATTGCGGATGGAATCCTCAAGGCAGTCGGTCAGCTTGCCGTGATTGCTGGCGTCGCCTATTGCTTCTACAGCTACCCGTGGCTTTGGTTGTTGCTAATCCCCGCAGGATTCCTGTTCGTCGCATTGGCCGTATGGAATGCGCTGAAAAGAAGCCTAGCCACTTCACCAAGCACGTTCCACAAGGTCGGACTTGTGTTGGTTTGGGGCGGCTTGGTCAGCTTGCTGATCGGCGGCTGCGCTTACTACCGAGGCTACCACGATTGGTCGGGGTGGCTCATATTGGGCGGTCTTTGCGGCGTAGCCGCCGGCGCTATTGTGAAGGACCAGGCCGAGCAACGAGAATTTAAGAGGCGCGGCCCAACTCGTGGCTCAAATGACGAGTGGCAGCACGCGTTCGGCGATCCGAAACCGGAGCAGCGGGAGCAGCACAAGCGCGACAGCCTGAAGCATGTCCAAAACGAAATGGCTCGGATTCTCCGCCAGCCCCCTTTAAGCTGAGAAAATCACCCGCCCACCGAGCGACCTCGCCCGCCTCAATAAGCATCTGACTTTTCTGCGATGCGTTCGTGTGGAATTACGAGCGCGGGCGGAGCGAGAAGCGACGTGAAGATTTCCCGCCTAAATCATTTGGAAAATGAAGACGGCAAATAATAGCTCAGGTTCGGATAGTCTGGCTGCTTTGTTCGCAGGCGTTTGGCAAGCACCCACTCCAATGCCTCGATCCGGTTACGCAAACGCTTGTACGTCTTGCGGTGCATGCGGGGTGGACGATCCGGCAAGTCTACCCCTGGTCTCGCGTCACCGCCGAGCTGTAGACGGAGCTTGCATAAGGCGAAATGCCGCCGGCCAGCCGCGCTCTTGGTTTGGCTTGCATACGGTGGATTGCCAGCGCACCGACGGCAATAATAGTTTGCAAATCCCTTGTAGAGCTTCACAGCACGTCGTTGGCAACGGGGACAATGAAGCCATGGCCGCGTCCCACCGTAGCGGCACGGCGTCCATGAAACGCGGATATGCTGGGGAGTGATTAAATTGTGCAACTCCAAGATTATCAAGTAGCGCGCAACCTTGAGCCGCCTGATATGGGGCCAACGGAACGGCGCAGTAAAAATCACTGTATTGTCCCGGAATACGCCGGCCCGCCTCAGTTCGTGAACGTCCAGACAACCCTCAGCGAGCTTTTCGACCGTCGCTCGGCGAGTTCTATTGTTTCGCGTCACACTTGCAAAATTAAAGGGCCGTCGTTTCATTGTGGGGTATCCAATTGGCATTCGAAAAATCGGTACAGCGCAGCAACGATCGCTTCGTTATTGCTGAGCTACAAGAAAGCCTTGCCTTACAAGTGCATTGATTTCAGATTTCCGAATATCAAGCAGGACACACCGCAGTCCATTGCGTCGGCGCTGCCGGTGGCGGCGCATACGCTCGGCAGCGGAAGTAGCAGGTGAAGGTTTGCACCCGGCAGTGTCACTCTCAATGAATTCCGCCACATTGTGCATCGTAAATCATCCTAGTGTCTTGACTTGAAGCGGCGGTCACTTGACCACCCTCTTTTGCTGAAAGTCTACTTCCTTGGTTGACAATTTCCGCCGCCGGTGAGCCGCGCGAGAATCCGCCCAAACTTGGTGATTGCACAATCCGGCTCTAGTGCTTTCATCCGAATCACCGGACCTAATCGTACCGCTTCCCTAGCGGCAGTTAACGCTAATCCCGCCCCTAAGAATTAGTGCTACCTTCGATTCTAGGTTGGGACCCACGCGAAGTCGAAAAATGGGACCCACCATTTCGCGAGTGGGGAGCCAAGTGAAAAACCCTGCCAAACAAAAGTCTCGCGGTGACCGGCGGAGTCAAAGGCGAGTTGCCGCCGAAAAAGACGATCAGAGCAATACGCAATCCGGCGACGTGCCGCCACACCTTGCCTTTCTAATGCGGCTGAAGGGGTCTCTTCCTGAGATAATCACCGAGAGCGATCTGGATACATTGAATTCGGGTCTAGGCTTCTTATTCGCCCGGCTGCGTGAATCGAGACGACAATACGACGAAGGAACGGATGGCGGGCGGGTCGCGGCATTCACGGCGCTCGGTGCCATCTGGCAATTCATTGCGCTCTTTAATTCGGTGCTCGCGGAAGATTTGCATGTACCGATCCTAAAGTTACAGGACGCCCTGACTGCTCTTGATAAGAACAATGTGTTGCCAATCCTGAAGCCGATTAAGACCTCAGGCCGTGCCCCTTCGAGCCACGCTTATGCAGCCTTGAAAGGACACGCAGCTGCCACGGTCATGCGACTTCGGAGACTACACTTCGATCCCGACCACGCATGTGTGCTAGTCGCAGCAGGGCTGGTCAAACTAGGTGTCCGGCCGGAGCGTGGAAGGGGTGCCATTACAGCCAACACAGTACGCCATTGGTGCGATGATGTAGCAGGCGACGTAGGTAGACGCGGAACCGCTGCGATCATGTACGACATGACATTCACGGACGAAGAGAATGAGAGATTTGACGCGCTACCGCCCGATAAAGCCCGTGACTTTGCCATCGCTTCGTTGCGTCATTACATCCAAGGGATATTCCCCGAGCTACGCACTGACGCAAAACCCAGTTAACCCCACCTCTTAGCTACGCGCCACCGGACGTAAGTTCGCGTCACATGCCGCCATCTCGCGGCTTGGAGACGCAGATGTCTGACATCGAACTTTTGACCGCCGCCGAATTTGCACGTCTGCGCCGATGCAGTCTGCGAACCCTAGACCGCGAACGGGCCAATCGTTCCGGCTGTCCCTATGTGCGGTTCGGCGGACGAATCTTCTATCGGCGCAGCGACATTGAACGTTACATCGAGACGCTCGTTCGGCGCCACGATGTCGGCGAGCCATTTGGGGTTGGCCGTGATCATGGCTGACCTGCTTGACCACTTGAAAGGTGTCCGCCCTAACGGCGAAGGCTGGACGGCTCGTTGCCCCGCTCACGATGACTCGCGCAACAGTCTCAGCATTCACCGTGGTGACGGCCGTTGGCTTCTTAAATGCCATGCCGGATGTGACTGGCGCGAGATCGTCAAAGCAGTGGGGTTGGAGGCTGCCGCCCTCTTTGATGATGAGACCGGGGGTGGGGGGGACCTATCCCCCCTAACAACAACGCAACCGTGCAACCGCGAGCATCCCGCCCTAAGACCGCTCAGGGACGCCAGCCGAGTTCCGCCACGGCCGGCCTCACGCTGGAACAGTACGCCGCCGCGAAGGCGCTGTCGCTCGACTTCCTGAAATCCTGCGGCCTTTCGGAATTCACCTACGACGGCAAGCGCGCACTGCGCATCCCGTATCTGGGAGTTGACGGTGCAGAGTTGGCGGTCCGGTTCAGGATTGCACTCGAAGGTGATCGTTTCCGCTGGAAGTCGGGCACCAAACCCTGCCTCTATGGCCTTCACCGGTTGATCGAGGCGCAGAAGACCGGCCAGGTGGTTTTGGTCGAGGGGGAGTCGGACTGCCACACGCTTTGGTTCCAGTGATTCCTGCGCTCGGCATTCCGGGAGCCACCAATTGGCGCGAAGAGCGTGATGCTCGTCACCTTGATGGCGTCGAGACGATCTACGTCGTCGTTGAGCCCGACCGTGGCGGTGATGCCGTACGGGAATGGCTGACGAAGTCCACGATCCGACATCGGGCTAAGCTCATCAGCCTGCCAGCGAAGGACCCATCGGCACTGCATCTGGAAGGACCGAACGAGTTCGCAAGGCGCTGGCAGGCCGCGTGCCTCGGCGCAACACCCTGGACATCAGTCGAGGCCGAGACCAACGCTGGGGAACGAAAAGAGGCCTGGGAGAAATGCAGCAGCCTTGCTAACAAGCCGAACATTCTTGATGAGTTTTCGGATGCGTTGTCCGGAATAGGAGTCGTCGGCGAGCGCCGTGCCGCCAAGCTCCTCTACCTTGCTGTCACTTCCCGTCTCCTTGACCGGCCGGTTTCGGTGGCCGTCAAAGGACCGTCCTCGGGCGGCAAATCGTTTGTCGTCGAATCCACGCTCAAGTTCTTTCCGCCCGAAGCGTCCTACGCTCTCACCGCGATGAGCGAACGAGCGTTGGCTTATTCCACCGAGCCGCTGCGGCACCGCCATCTCGTGATCTACGAAGCCGCTGGGATGGCCTCTGACTTCGCGACCTATCTGATCCGTTCCCTGCTCTCCGAAGGGCGCCTTCGCTACGAGACGGTCGAGAAGACCACGGACGGTCTCGCCCCACGCCTTATCGAGCGTGAGGGGCCGACCGGACTGATCGTGACGACGACGAGCCTGCGCCTGCATCCAGAGAATGAGACCAGGATGCTCAGCCTGACGATCACCGACACCCCCGATCAGACTAAGGCGGTATTCGTGGCGCTTGCCCAGGAGCACAATCGAGTTGAGGCCGAACTGACACAATGGCACTCGCTGCAAACATGGTTCGTAACGGGGCCTGCCGAGGCGGTGATCCCATTCGCAGACCAACTGGCGCAGTTGGTTCCACCAGTCGCAATTCGGCTCCGGCGGGATTTCAAGACGATCCTGACACTGATCCGCGCCCATGCCCTCCTGCATCAAGCTTCGCGGCTTAAAGATGAGAATGGCCGGGTAATAGCCACCGTGGAGGACTACGCGGCGGTTCGCACCTTGGTCGCAGACCTTGTCGCCGAAGGCGTCGATGCAACCACCAAGCCAGAGGTCCGTGAGGTCGTTGAGACGACTGAGCGACTATTGAAGGGTGGACTTAGTGAGGTGCGCCAGACGGTACTCAAGGAGGCTTTGAAGCTCGACAAGTCGGTCATCCATCGCCGGGTAGCTGGCGCACTCGACGGCGGGTTCCTGAAGAACCTTGAAGATCGTAAAGGCCGACCGGCGAGGCTAGTGCTGGGAGACCCACTACCTGTCAACAGCGAGGTTCTTCCCCTGCCCGATCAGTTGACCAGTACCGACCGGTTGCACGGTTGCACGGTTGATCGGGGGGATAAGCCACCCCCACCTCCCTCCGGAGTACGCGAAGAGGAGGCTGCATGGACGGTCTAGCTCTCCTTCGCCGAGCTTATGATGTTGGTCTGCGGCTTGAGGCTAATGGCGACAAGCTCGTGATCCGTGGCCCCAAGCACGCAGAGCCGGTGGTGAGGCTCCTCGCCGAACACAAGGCGGAGGTACTTGCGGCGCTCGCCGACACCGCCGAGCTACTGGCGCCGTCGCCCTGGTTTGAGCGCACGATCTCACCGGTCGAAGGCGAGCCTGGAATAGAGCAGCCATGCGTTTCACGGCGAGGACGGGTGGAGAGTTGGCCCGGCCGGATGCTTTTGCATTTCTGCGCCGTGTGCGGCGCTTGGGGAGCCTTCGGCTACGGCGTCAATCTGCGCACCGGCAGGCTCGGACGCTGGTACTGCGTTGCGCATCGGCCGCCAGGGGATGCGCAGTGAACCGTCCCGCAATCATACCTACTGGCTGCTGGCCCCGACGAATGGGGGCGGAACTAGCGGCAGCCTATTGCGGAGAGTCCACGGTTGACGCTTTCATGAAGCGCGTGGGACGTGAGTACCCGCTGCCCCGGGTGTGCGACGGAAGACGACGGCTATGGCTTCGCGACGACCTCGATCAAGCGATAATGCCGCCAGAACTGGTGCGGATAACCGACGTTGCGGAGGACTTGTAACTATGACGCTGCCCCTCCCCCGCTATGTCCGTCCAAGAAAACTTGCCAGTGGCCAGATCGGCTTCTACTGGATCGTGCCCACCTATTTTCGCAAACTCGGATGCAAAATTCCAAACGAACCGCTTGGCGATAATTATGCGGTAGCTTGTGGCGACAATGGCAATGGCGGACGCGCTGCCGGGCTAAATGCTTTGTTTGATGAATGGACCGCGAAACGCAACGGCGAGCCAATTGCTGGACTTGTCCGCCACGGCACCGTCGATTGGCTATTCCGCGAATACAAGCAGAGCAAAGCCTACCTCAAGAAAGTTGCGTTACGCTCACGTCCCGATTACGAGCGGACCATGTTGCTAGTTAGCGACATGGTGACAAAAAAGGGCGACCGGATCGGCAGTCGAAGCATCAAGGCAATTACACCGGTTTCGGCGGACAAGATTTATGAGTTGATACTTCAAGGTCCGCATGGCGAGCGACCGCGTCAAGGTGAAAAGGCAGTCGCCCTTTGCCGCCGAGCATGGCGAGTTGTTCTTCGCCTATACCCCGATCAGTTTGATCGCAACGTTCCGAATCCCTGGGATGGTGTGACAAAGCAACCACGAACAAAAAAAGCTAAGGCTGCTGTCACTCGCGAGCTTGTTTATCGCTTCGCTTGGGGCTGCATACAAGATGGCCAACCGGGCGCCGCAGCGGCGGCGGTTATCTGTTTTGAATGGTTGCAGCGCCCTGAAAACGTCCTAGCTGGCTATCTCCGCTGGACCGACTACCGCAGTGCCGAGTGGCCAAGTGCCATCAAGATCGAACACCACAAGACCGACGCGGTGGTCTGGCATCCCTTGGAGGATGAGGACGGCACACAGTTCTACGCGGAGGCTGAGGCAGTCTTGGCGAAGCTGCCTCGCCTTGGAGTTCCGATGATTCTGCGAGAGGTCAGGAAGGGCGTCACAAAGCCATATTCGTTTAGCGGAATGCAGAAGATCGTTCACACGATGCGCGACAAACTCGAACTGCCATCATCATTCACACTCGATGCCTGTCGTCATGGTGGCATGACCGAGCTAGAGGAGGCCGCCCTAACAGACGGCCAAGGCCGCGCCCTGTCAGCACACAAGAGCCAGCAAGCTTATGAAGGCTACGCCAAGCGAACGATGGAACGGGCGCTGTCAGCAACTCGCAAGCGTCATGCGCATCGTCTAGCGAACGCAGAAGGAACAGAATTTCGAAATGAAACGCGGAATCCGTTTCGAAATGAAGATGCTAAGCCCAACCAAACTACTATCAAGACTATGAAACGACAATAGAAAGCTGGCTGGGGCGCCAGGATTCGAACCTGGGAATGGCGGAATCAAAATCCGCTGCCTTACCACTTGGCTACGCCCCAACACACCGTCGGATTGCCGGCGCCGCGCGGGCCGGCTGCCGGTCCATATAGCGGCGCGACTGCGGCGGATCAACGTTCGCCGTTTGCCTGCCGTGCCCGCCCTGCCCGCCGTACCGCAGCCCGTAGGCAGATGCTCCAGTGCCATATAATAATGTGTCACCGTCGCCGCCTGCCGTCCCGGCCCATTGCGCCGAGATCTGGCTCACGTTTCGACCGCTACGACCTGCCAAGCATGACCTATCAAGCTCCGCTCGCCGACATCGGATTTGCGCTCAAGCACAGCGCCGGACTTGCGGCAGCGCTCGACGAGGGGCTTTACGGCGATCTTTCGATCGATGTGGTCGACGCCGTGCTGGTCGAAGCGGGCCGCCTCGCCGGTGAAGTGATCGCGCCACTCAATCACGTCGGCGACCAATACGGTACGCCGTTCAAGAACGGCAGCGTCACCACCGCGCCCGGCTGGAAGGACGCCTATACGGCGTGGCGCACCGGCGGCTGGAACGGGCTCGCGGCGCCGACCGAATACGGCGGCCAGGCGCTGCCGCAAGTCGTCAACGCCGCGTGCGTTGAGATGTGGAACGCCGCGTCGATGGCGTTCGGCGTCGGTCCGCTTTTGACAATGGCGGCGATCGACGCACTGAACGACCATGGCTCCGAAGCGCTCAAGCGCACGTATCTGGAAAAGCTGGTGTCCGGTAAATGGATGGGCACCATGCAGCTCACCGAGCCGCAGGCCGGCTCCGACGTCGGCGCGCTGCGCACCCGCGCTGAGCGCGCCAGCGGCGGCACCTACCGGATCACCGGACAAAAGATCTTCATCACCTACGGCGAGCACGATCTCACCGACAATATCATTCACTTCGTGCTGGCGCGGCTGCCCGACGCGCCGCCGGCCACCCGCGGCATTTCGCTGTTCCTGGTGCCGAAGTTTTTGCTCCACGCCGACGGCTCGCTCGGCGCCCGCAACGACGTGCGAGCCCACTCCATCGAGCACAAGCTCGGCATCCACGGCTCGCCGACCTGCACCATGATCTTCGGCGATGCGGGCGGCGCTACGGCTTATCTGATCGGTGAAGAGAACGCCGGCATGGCGTGCATGTTCACGATGATGAATCGTGCGCGGCTAGCGGTCGGCCTACAGGGCGTCGGCGTCGCCGAGTGCGCGACCCAGCAGGCTCTCGCCTACGCGCGCGAACGCCGGCAGGGCCGCGCCACCGGAACGCCGGCGTCGCAATCGTCGCCGATCATCGCGCATCCCGATGTGCGGCGCATGCTGCTCACCATGCGTTCGCTGACACAAGCGGCGCGCGCCATTTGCTACGCCACCGCGATGGCGCTTGATCGCGCCGAGCGCAGCGCCGATGCCGCCACGCGGAAAGCGGGTCACGAGCGCGCCTCGCTGCTCACCCCGGTCGCGAAGGCGTTCTCGACCGATATCGGCATCGAGGTCGCTTCGCTTGACGTCCAGGTGCACGGCGGCATGGGCTACATCGAAGAGACCGGCGCGGCGCAGCTTTATCGCGACGCCAGAATCGCGGCGATCTACGAGGGCACCAACGGCATTCAGGCGATTGACCTCGTCACCCGCAAGCTGCCGCTCGCCAACGGCGCGGCCGTCGCCGCGTATCTCGGCGACTTGCGAAAAATCCTCGAACTCGGTGAATGCGAGCAACAATCCGGCGTTTGGCTGGACGGCGCTGCGGCTCAGCGAAGCAGTCGAAAGTCTCGCGCGTGCGACGAGCTTCATGCAGGACCGCCTCGACAAGGAGCCGGACACCGCACTCGCCGGCGCGACCCCATACCTGCGCCTCTTCGGCATTACGGCGGGCGGTTGCCTTTTGGCACAGCAGGCATGCGCGGCGCAGCGGCTTGGCGATGACGCGGCCTCGCGGCTTGCGCTGGCGCGCTTTTTCGCTGAGAATTTGGCCGTGCAGGCCGGTGCACTCGAGCGCGCCGTCGTCGAGGGCGCGCCCGGCGTGATCGGCGCCGACGCAGCGCTCGCCCCATAGGGGCAAGCTATTGACAGTGCGGATTGCGCCTTTCATACCGCCGTTCCCGTCGCGATGCCCGGCGGCGCTCGTCTTGCCTGCGCCTCTCTTGTCACTACCTGGCATTTTGCACTTCGCACTTCGAGCGGCTTGCCTATGAACTTCGTGCAAAAGCCTTCGCCGCCCGAACAAGACCTTGCGCGGCCAATCCTGCCCGCATCGCCGTCGCCCTGGCGCAATCCTTCAGCATTCATTCCCGGCCTCACGCTCAGCGCGGCCATTGCCGCATCCGCAATGCTGCTGCGCTTTGTTCCGGGCATGGCGGCGATCAGCTCGATGGTGGTCGCGTTCATCTTCGGCATGGTTCTGTCGGGGCCACTCGGCGGTCTTGCCATCATGAGCCCCGGTACACGACTTGCGGCCAAGACCTTGTTGCGCTGCGGCGTGGCGCTGCTCGGTTTTCAACTGACCGTGTACCAGCTCGCCGACCTTGGCGCGCGGACCTTGCTTATCGTCGTCGTCGTTTTGATCGCGACATTTCTGTTCACCAAATGGATCGGCCGCGTCCTTGGGGTTGACCGCGCGCTCACCGAATTGATTGCCGCGGGTACGTCGGTGTGCGGCGCGTCCGCGATCATCGCCACAAACGCGGTCGCCAAAGCTCCCGATCAGGAAGTCGGCTACGCCGTGGCCTGCGTCAGCCTGTTCGGCACGCTCGCGATGATCGTCTATCCGCTGCTGTTCACGGCGTTCCATTTCGACATTCGGACCTACGGCCTTTGGGCCGGGTCGTCCGTTCACGAGGTCGCCCAAGTCGTCGCCGCCGCGTTCCAGGCCGATCCTTCGGCGGGGCACATTGCCGTCCCGGTGAAACTTGCACGCGTAGCGCTGCTGGCGCCGCTCGTGTTCACGTTGGATCGTTGCGGTTCCGGCGCGACGGCCTCGCCGGCAGCGCAGGATTCCCCTGGCTTCAGGTGTTCCCTCTCTTCATGGTCGCTTTCATCGTTCTTGTCCTCCTCAACAGCGCCATCACGATCCCGGATGCTTGGCGGGGCTGGATCGTCCAGACCACGACGTTTCTCCTCACTATGTCGCTGGCCGCTATTGGGCTTGAAACCAGCGTGCGGCATCTGCGGCACAAGGGCCTGCGGCCGATCCTTTTGACCGCGGTTGCGTCGCTCTTCATCGCCGCGGCAAGCCTGCTGCTGATCGAGGTTTTTGCTTGATCTCGGGAGCACGCCGGAGCGGGATAACGCCGAAAACGCCTTCCATGTCGGTCGTGTCCGTCATAGATGTTTGATGTGAACCGTTGGGAGCCTCGTTTCCGAGGCGTATCGACCATCGCGTCACGAAACGATTGCGCCCGATGTCCACGCTCTTGATCACCCACCCCGCTTGCCTTGACCACGTCACGCCCGCGGGGCATCCGGAGCGTCCCGACCGTCTGCGCGCCGTCGAACGGGCGCTGGAAGCGGAGAAATTCCAGTCGCTGGAACGGGCGCAGGCGCCGGCAGCGCCGCTCGAGATCATCGCGCTGTGCCATCCGATGGACTACATCACCGAACTTCGCGACGCGACGCCAAGCGAAGGTCTGGTCCAGATCGACACCGACACCTCGATGTCGCCCGGCAGTTTCGAGGCGGCGCTACACGCCGCCGGCGGCGGGATTTTCGCTGTCGACGAAGTGCTGGCCAAAAAAGTCGACAACGCCTTTGTGGCGACCCGGCCGCCCGGTCATCATGCCGAGACGGCGCGCCCGATGGGATTTTGCCTGTTCGACAACGTCGCCATCGCGGCCCGCTACGCCCAAAAGCGCCATGGCATCGGCCGCGCGGCTATCGTCGACTTCGACGTGCATCACGGCAACGGCTCGCAGGAAATCTTTTGGGACGACAAATCGGTGATGTACTGTTCGACCCATCAGATGCCGCTCTTTCCCGGCACCGGCGCGACGAACGAGAGCGGCGAGTACAACACCGTAGTCAACGCGCCGCTTCGCCCCGGCGATGGCGGCGAGGCGTTCCGCGCCGCGTTCGAGGGCCGGATCCTGCCGCGGCTGCGTGACTTTCAGCCGGAACTCGTCATCATTTCGGCCGGCTTCGACGCCCATGTGCGCGATCCGCTCGCCAACATCAATCTTGATCGAAGGCGACTTCACCTGGGTGACGCAGCAACTGATGGATGTCGCCGACCGTTGTGCCGGCGGCCGCGTCGTCTCAATGCTGGAAGGCGGTTATGATCTGCAGGCGCTGGGCAATTCGGCGGCGGCACATGTCATGACGCTGATGCGGGGTTGACCAAGGCCGGTAACTTGGACGAAGCGCGGCCAAATCCGAAGGTACGAGCGAGACGAGAGCCGGGGAACTGACGATGGCAGAGAAAAACAACAGCGATGTCGCACAGCTGTCGTTCGAGCGCGCGATCGAGGAGCTTGAGTTGATCGTCAAACGCCTCGAAGAGGGCAAGGTGCCGCTCGAAGAATCGGTCGCCATCTATGAGCGCGGCGAAGTGCTCAAGCGCCGCTGCGAAGACCTGCTGCGGCAGGCTGAGGCGCGGGTCGAGAAGATCACACTCGACGTCGAGGGAAAGCCGACCGGAACGACGCCGCTCGACGTAGAGTAACGACGGGAGCGTCGCTGCAGCCGGCCGGCCCCGAACGAGCCCAAATTACGGCCCTGCCGTCGCCCGGGCACTGCAAAAAATGGCCCGCGCAAGGGCATTGACCCGAAAAAGGCAAAAATACATTTTCTATTTGTCTTGCCGGGAACCATGATGCGGAAGCTCGCGAGGAGAGCGGGAAAAGACATGCGGAAAGTTGCATTCGGGATCATCGGCGCGGCAGCCGGCTTCGCGCTGACGATCGGCGCGCTTGAGCTCCGGGTCGTCCTGCCGGGGGCGGACGCCAAGACCGTTGCCCCGGCTAAGCAGTTCCGCGCCCTCGGCCTGTTCGATGTGGCGTTCGAATGGGTGCGGGCCGGCTATGTCGAGAAGCCCAACGACAACAAGCTTATCGAGAGCGCGATCAACGGCATGCTCGCGGGCCTTGAGGATTTATATTACCTCAATGCCGCGACCGCCAATCGCCTGACGGCTTGCGGCGCTGCGAACTGCGGCGGAATCGGCATCAAGTTCACGATCGTGGACGGCCTGCCGAAGATCGTCACGCCGATCGACGATTTACCGGCCGCCAAGGCCGGCCTGATGGCGGGTGACATCATTACGGCGCTCGATAACAATTCGGTCGATGGCCTTACCTCTTACGAAGTTGCACAGCGATTGGCCGGCAACGTCGGCACGACTTTGCACGTGGAATTCGCCCGTCCCGGCAAGGACAAGCTGATCGTGGTCCCGCTGGTGCGTGACAACATCACACCGCGTTCCGTTCGGGCCCGAGTTGACGGTGGCGACATCGGTTACATTCGGATCATCCAATTCAACGACGCGACGGCCGATCAGCTGATAAAGGCGATTAGCGATATCGTTTCACAAGTTACGCCCGAAAAGCTCAAGGGTTACGTCATCGATTTGCGGGACAATCCCGGCGGGGTGGCGCCGGATGGTGCCATCGCCGCGGTGAACGCGTTTCTCAGCGATGGCGACATCGGTTCGATCCGTGGCCGCAAAGGCGACGACAATCGCAGCTTTCACGCCCACGGCGGCGATCTCAGCAATGGCAAGAAGATTGCCGTGCTGATCAACGGCGGAACCGCGTCATTGGCCGAGGTCGTGGCCGGTGCGCTGAAAGACAATCACCGCGCCACGCTGATCGGCACGCGATCGTTCGGCGAAGGTTCGGTCGCGACCACCATTCAGCTCGGGTCCGGCAAGGGCGTCCTCCATCTCGCGATCGGTCATTACGTGACGCCTTCGGGCAGCATGATCGAGGGCAAGGGAATCGCACCGGACGTCGAAGCGCCGCAGGACGTTCCGGCGGATCTAAAGGCCGACGCCAAATCGAGCAGTAGCAAAGGCGACGACGCCAGTTCGGAAGACAGCAAACAGCCGCCTCTGCAATCCTATATCCCGCCCGACGCCACAGCCGACAAGGCGCTCACTATCGCTTACGACCTGCTGCGCAAGTAGCTTTTGCGGCAACCGTTCCTGCACTGTCTGGACCCAACGGGCTGTAGGCCACATGCCCTGTGCCACAGGATGTCGCGGCTTGACGGATTAGAACAAAATGAGAACAATTTGCCGTCTGAGTCACGCTGATGGATCACACGTAGAGGCGATTATGGACCCGGACAAACGAAGCGCATGGCTGCGCAAGCTCGACGAAGAATGCCCGTATCAGGTGGTGCTGCCGCGGCGGCAACTCACCGACGACAGCGAGATCATGAACTTCCTGATGCGCTACGTCGGCAAGTTCGACATGTACGTCGAGGACGATTACGCGGCGTTCGTGCGGTACTGTTTCGAAGACCCGCTCGATGCTGAGATTTTCAGGTCACGCTTCGAGCCGAAAGGCCACCGCTTCAGGCTGGCGGGATGATAGCCCTAATAATTGCATCCCCACCGCTCGATGACATGGTCTGGATCCGACATGCAATCGATGTCGTCGATCGAGCAGTCGTGAGTGGCCTCCGCGCACCATCCGCGCGGCACCCAGCTGGGCGCCCGCGCGGCGACATCGGACGCATCGGTTTCGACGTGATCGAGCGCCCAACCGTGAGCACGCATGCACGCGTTGAAGCTCGAAAAGCCGTGAATGAGGTTGCCATTCACGAGGCCGCAGGAACGCCCATCGGCGAGCTTGACGTCCAGGCTGCGTGCATGACCGTTCGGCATGCACGCGTCTCGGTAAACGTATGTCTTGGCCTGCGCGCTGGTTTCAGCGCCGAGGATCAGGAGGGCGGCGATTGCCGCGGCGAGGGTCGGGCGCATGGAAGCCTCACGGTTTGGCCTGCTACCCGTGAGACGGCCCCACCGGGGCCTCCGTTCAATAAGGCTCCGTCGACTCGAGCGCGTTACGTCGGGGCCATGAGGTCCCCTCCCCGATGTCGGGGGAGGTCAACAACTCTGCGTGGCCTGTGAAAAAATCAGCGATGCTCCCAGACCCACCAGTCGGGATGCGTCCTGCGCCATTCGGCGTGATGCTCCTGCGCCTGGCCCAGCATGAAGCCGAACCTGATGCAGGCCTGCCGATCGCCGCGATCGCAAAGCTGATGCATGCCGATCAGCTCGGCCTCGCGATCCATGGGTGACTGGCTCCACGCTGGAGCGGCAGCTGAAAGCGAAGCGGCAATCGCAGAAATGGCAACGAACGACTTCATGTGCATGTTCGATCCTTGGTTTCTCTTATCTTTGGTCTTGGGCGTTGACCGGTTGGGCGTTGACCAGTTGGTCGTTCGACCAACACAACCAATGTGGACCGGCTCTGCGACCGAAATACGTCTCCTCCGCGACTGAGTTTGGGCGAGAGGCAGGCGGCCTGAACCGCGCGGCGGCCTACTTCGGCTTGGGCAGCTTCTGACGAACTTTGCCGAGATCGGCCCAGGCATCGCGGCGAACGCGCTTCTTCAAATCAAGCACGGTGAATTGGTTGCTGGCCGTGGTGCGGGCGAGCTGTTCCCAGGTCACAGGCACCGACACCGGCGCGCTGGCGCGCGCCCGGGTCGAATATGGCGCCACCGACGTCGCCTCGCGCGAGTTGCGAAAATAATCGATGAAGATTTTTCCCACGCGCAGCGACTTCGTCATCTTGCCGACGTAGCGTTGCGGACTGTCGGCCGCCATATTGAGCGCGATACCCTGGGCGAAGTTCTTCGCTGTGTCCCAGTCGGCGCCGCCGATCGGCAGCACCACATGGACGCCCTTGCCGCCTGACAGCTTGACGAAGCTCGTGAGTTTGAGTTCCGCAAGGCGATCCCGCGTTTCCCTCGCACCCTCCACGATCTCGCGCCAGGACACGCCGTCGCCCGGATCGAGATCGAACACGATGCGGTCGCATTGTTCCAGGGCTTCAAGCCGCGAGCCGCGGACGTGAATCTCCAAGGCGCCGGATTGCGCCAGTTCGACGAGATCGTCGCGCGTCTCGACGGCGATGACGTCGTGATCCTTGCCACCGACGGCGTGGCGCAGCGGCGACTTTTTGACGTTCGCCGCGATGTGCTTCTGAAAGAACAGTTCGCCGGCCGTTCCCTCCGGGCCGCGGACCAGCGCCAGCGCCCGGCCGACGATATGAGGCGCCATCCAATCCCAGATGCTGATGTAATATTCGGCCAGGTCCTCCTTGGTCACACCGGCATCGGGCCAATAGACGCGATCCGGATGCGTGAGCTGGACGTTGCCGATCTCGGCCCGCGGGCGGGTACCGCTCTTTTTCCCGCTTGCCGCCTTGTCGGATTTGCGCACGGCCTGCCGCTGCACCATCGCCGCCGATGGCACAGGCTGCTCGCGCACCACCTCGCCTGCCGGCTTATCCTCGCGCAGACCTTTGAACGCCGCCTGCCGCAACAGATCGCCATGGGTGACGCCGCGGTATTCGACCTCGACCACGAGCTGCGGCTTGACCCAGATGACGTCCTTGCGGCGCTCGTCTTCCGGCAACGCGGCCGGCGGCCGGTCGGTTTTGAGTTTGTGCAGCCGCTGCCACAGATCGTGAGCAATCTTCTGCGTATAGCCCGTGCCGACGCGGCCCGTATAACGAAGTTCACCGTCCTCATGCACGGCCACGGTGAGCGCGCCCACCGCGTTATGCTGCGCTGTCGACGGACTATAGCCGACGACCACGAATTCCTGGCGGTCGTGAGTTTTCGACTTGACAAAATTGTCGCTGCGCCCAGACCGGTAAGGCGCATTGCGCTGCTTCGACACGATGCCTTCAAGATTCATTTTCTTGGCGTGCTTGAAAATGACCGGGCCGTCCTCGTTGAAATGCTCGGTATAGCGGATACGGCTGTCCGGCTGGCTCATCTTCAATAACTCGGCCAGCGCCTCCTTGCGGTCGACGAGCGGCTCCTCCGTCAGATCGCGGCCGTTGAGATGCAGCAGATCGAACACGTAATAGACGAAGCGATCGCTGCGTCCCTCCTTGAGGTCGCCCTGCAGTACCGAGAAATATGAGACGCCCTTGGCATCCTCGACCACCACTTCGCCATCGAGCAGCGCAGTGTCGGCGTCGAGCGCAGCGACGGCCCCGGCAATCGGCTTGAAGCGGTGGGTCCAATTCTGCTGCTTGCGCGTCAGCAAACGAACCTTGCCGTGATCGAGCCGTGCCTCGAGGCGATAGCCGTCGAACTTGATCTCATGAAGCCACTGGCCGCCGCTCGGCGCGATCGGCTGCATGGTGGCGAGGCTCGGCGGTACGAAGTCTAGCAGCGGCGCCGATCCGGCTCTAGCGCTCTTGCGCGCGACGCCCATTGCCGCAGCCTTTGCCTGCAACTTGGACTTTGCGGCGGTCTTGCCCGCCGGCTTTCTTTGTTTGGCCGCTGTGCTGGTGGCGTCATCCTTGCTGCTGCGATTGCTATGCCAGATGCGCTTCTTGCCTTTGCCCTCAGCGATCTCCTCGATCGAACGGCCGGTCACAGCCGACAGCGGCGCTACGTCGAGGATGTCCTTGTCGCGCGGACCGCGCGCTTCTTCGTCCTTGCCTTTGATCAGCAGCCAGTTTTCGTGGCGGTCGTTTCTATCGAGCGTGCGCATGCGCACGAGATGCCAGCGGCCGCGCAGCTTTTCGCCTTCGAGTTCGAAATCGAGATGGCCCTTGGCCAGTGCTTTGTGGGGATCGCCGTCGGGCGACCAGTGGCCGCGGTCCCAGATCATGACGGTGCCGCCGCCATATTCGCCTTGCGGGATCGTGCCCTCGAAGGTGTTGTAGTCGATCGGGTGGTCTTCGACGCGGACCGCAAGCCGCCGTTCGTTGGGATCGAGGCTCGGGCCGCGCGTCACAGCCCAGCTCTTCATCACGCCATCGAGTTCAAGCCGCAGATCGTAATGCAGCCGGCGCGCGGCGTGCTTCTGAATGACGTAACGGTAGCCCGCGCCCCGGCCCTTACGCCCACGCGGCTCGGGCGTAACGGAGAATTCTCTCTTCTTGCGGTAGGTCTCAAGCGCCACGGTGCATCAGCTCGCGCATTCGAGATTCCGCCCGGGGCCATCTACTCTGGATCTGGGTATTAACTTGACGGCAGAGTATGCGATACCCAATTGCCCATCCGATTCCGTTGAACCGGATACCCTCGCGGGTCGACCCAGTCGGACGGGGCACAACGACGCATGATACGAGCGACCGCTTCAAATAGCCTCTCCCATCCGCCCAGAGACCACGACACCGCTCCATATTCTATATGAAATCAAAGCGATAGAGGCGTATGGGTTCCCGAACCCGGGTTCTAGGAAAATTGCCTCTCTGCCGGGACATGGTATAACGATCGCTAAATTTGCGTGTGCCGGTGCTGGGCGCGCACTCGACCCCAATTAAACGCCGTTAGTCCGAAAAAAGGAACCGCAGCGTGACTGTTCCGTCGAAAACGCCTTTGCTCGACCTCATTAAGACCCCCGATGACCTCCGCCGCCTTCAACCGGGCCAATTGCGGCAAGTGGCAGACGAACTGCGCAAGGAAACCATCGACGCTGTGGCCTCCACGGGCGGCCATCTCGGCGCCGGCCTCGGCGTGATCGAGCTGACGGTTGCATTGCATTACGTCTTCAACACTCCCGCCGACCGTCTCATCTGGGACGTCGGCCACCAAGCCTACCCGCACAAGAATTCTCACTGGCCGCCGTGACCGCATCCGCACGCTGCGCCAGGGCGGCGGGCTCTCGGGCTTCACCAAACGCGCCGAGAGCACTTACGATCCGTTCGGCGCCGCCCATTCCTCGACCTCGATCTCCGCGGGTCTTGGCATGGCGGTCGCGCGAGATCTGCAGAACAAGGAAAGCAACGTTGTCGCCGTGATCGGCGACGGCGCGATGTCGGCCGGAATGGCCTATGAGGCCATGAACAACGCTGGCGCCATGAATTCGCGTCTCATCGTGGTGCTCAACGACAACGACATGTCGATTGCGCCGCCGGTCGGTGCGCTGTCGGCCTACCTCGCCCGCCGGGTCTCCGGCCGCGCCTATCATCGCGTGCGCAAGATCGTCCGCGAGATCGCCAAGCACATGCCGACCAAAACGCTGGAAAAGCGCGCCATGGCGATGGAGGAATACGCGCGCGGCCTCGTTAACGGCGGCACGTTGTTCGACGAGCTCGGCTTCTTCTATGTCGGCCCGATCGACGGTCATAACATCGACCACCTTCTTCCGGTGCTGAAGAACGTGCGCGACATGAAGAACGGGCCGATCCTGGTTCACGTCGTGACGCAGAAGGGCAAGGGCTATGAGCCGGCGGAAAAGTCCGCCGACAAATATCATGGCGTCGTGAAGTTCGACGTCGCGACCGGAGCGCAGGTGAAATCGAAACCGAGCGCGCCTGCCTACACCAAGGTCTTCGCCGACAGTCTCATCAAAGAGGCGCGCAAGGACGAAAAGATCGTCGCCATTACGGCTGCGATGCCGTCCGGAACGGGCATTGACCTGTTCCAGAAAGAATTCCCGACGCGCACGTTCGACGTCGGCATTGCCGAACAGCACGGCGTGACGTTTGCGGCGGGGCTGGCGACCGAAGGCTATAAGCCGTTCGCGACGATCTACTCGACGTTCTTGCAGCGCGCTTACGATCAGGTGGTGCACGACGTCGCTATCCAGAAACTACCGGTGCGCTTTGCCATGGACCGCGCCGGGCTCGTCGGCGCCGACGGACCGACGCATGCCGGCGCGTTCGACGTCGCCTATCTCGGCTGCCTCCCCAATTTCGTCCTGATGGCGGCGGCCGATGAAGCCGAACTGGTTCACATGGTGGCGACGGCCGTTGCGATCGACGATCGGCCCTCAGGGCTGCGCTATCCGCGCGGCGAGGGCTTGGGCGTGCCGATGCCGGACGAGGGCAAACCGCTCGAGGTCGGCAAGGGCCGCATCCTGCGCGAGGGCACCAAGGTCGCGCTGTTCTCGTTTGGCGCGCGGCTCGGTGAATGCCTCAAAGCGGCGGATGAACTCGGCGCGCAGGGACTTTCCACCACGGTCGCGGATGCGCGTTTCGCCAAGCCTCTCGACGTCGACTTGCTGCTACGGCTTGCCCGCGAGCACGAAGTGCTGCTGACGATCGAGGAAGGCTCGATCGGCGGCTTCGGGTCCTTCGTTCTGCAGACACTCGCCGAGCACGGCGTGCTCGACCGCGGCATCAAAGTCCGTTCGATGGTGCTTCCGGACATCTTCATCGATCAGGATTCGCCGAATGCCATGTACGCCAAGGCCGGCCTCGACTCGAAGGGCATTGTCGCCAAAGCGTTCGAGGCGCTCGGACAGAACATGCGCGGCGAAACGATCAAGCTGGTTCGCTCGTAACGCTCACCCGAGGCGTCTCCGCTATACTCCGCTCATTCCCGCACCAGCGGGAATCCAGCTTTTGGGCCCTGCTTTCGCGGGGGCGAGCGAGAAAGCCATGACCACGCGCCGACGTGCCGATCGCCTGCTGGTCGCTCGCGGACTGTTCGAGAGCCGTACCCGTGCCCAGGCGGCCATTGCGGCCGGGCGCGTCACCGCCGACGGCGTTCCGGTCCGCAAGGCGTCCGAGGACATCTCAGAAGCCGCCGTCATCGAGGCCGAAGCCGAGCACCCCCACGTCTCCCGCGGCGGCGTCAAGCTTGCCGCGGCGCTCGACCATTTTCACATCGACGTCGGCAGCCGCGTCTGCCTCGACGTCGGCGCTTCGACCGGCGGCTTTACTGAAGTTCTGATCGCGCGCGGCGCGCGCCGTGTCTATGCGATCGATGTCGGCCGCGATCAGCTTCACACGCGCTTGCGCGGCCGCGACGACATCGTATCCATGGAAGAGACCGATATCCGCGCGCTCGATCCGGCGCGCCTCAGGGAGCGGCCCGATTTTGCCGCGGTCGACGTCAGTTTCATTTCGCTGAAGCTTGTCCTGCGGGCCGTCGCCAAGCTCTTGGGCGACCGCGCCACCCTCCTCGCTTTGATCAAGCCGCAATTTGAAGCGCAGCGCCGCGACATCAAGAAGGGCATCGTGCGCGATCCCACCGTCCACGCCGCGATCTGCGACGATATCGCCGCGTTTCTTTCATCGCACGGGTGGCGCATCGGGGGCATCGCCGCCTCGGCCATCCTCGGCGGCGACGGCAACCGCGAGTTCTTCGTCGCGGCGAGCCATGGCTGAGCGTCTTGGTTGACCAACTCACCATCGATCGGATCGGCCACCGTGGCGACGGTATTGCCGATGGCCCGAACGGGCCGATCTATATTCCCGGAACGCTCCCAGGCGAAATTGTCGAAGTCGAAAGCGTGGCCGGCCATCCCGACCGCCGCCAGGTGCTGACCATCGAGCGGACGAGCGCGGAACGGATCGCGCCGATCTGCCCGCATTTCGGCGTGTGTGGTGGTTGCGCCGTGCAACATTGGCAGACGGCGGAGTACCGCGCATGGAAACAAAACCTCGTGGTCGAGGCGTTGCGGCAAGCCGGGATCAACTCCCCGGTCGATGACGTGATCGACGCCCACGGCGACGGCCGCCGCCGCGCGGTTTTCCACGCCAGGCGTGGCACGCATGACGTGCTCGAAGTCGGTTTTGCGGCGGCGCGGGCGCATCATGTGATCTCGATCGACCGCTGCCCCATTCTCGCCAAGGGGCTAGACGGTGCGCTCAAAGCGGCGTGGGCCATCGCCGAGACGCTCGGACCGGCGAAAAAGCCCCTCGACATCCAGGCTACCGCGACAGACGCCGGCCTCGATGTCGACGTGCGCGGCTCGGGACCGCTGAAGCCCAAACTCATGACCGCTCTTGCGGAGATCGCCGCAGCGCGCGGTCTGGCACGGCTAACGCGTCATGGCGAACTCATCGCGCAGGAGCGCACGCCAACCATACACATCGGCCGCGCCACCGTGCGCCTGCCTCCGGCTGCGTTCATGCAGGCGACCGCCGAAGGCGAAGCCACCTTGGCGCGGCTTGTGCTCGCCGTTTGCGAGGGCGCGGGGGCCGTCGCCGACTTGTTCTCTGGCATCGGGCCGTTCGCGCTGCGGCTTGCCGAGCGCGCGCGGCTCTATGCGGCCGACGACGACGAGGCCGCCATAGCGGTGCTCAAGCGCGCCGTTGCCGGCACATCGGGTCTCAAGCCGGTCGAGAGCGAAACGCGCGATCTGTTCCGGCGGCCGCTGGTCGCAAGCGAGCTTAAACGCTTCGACGCGGTGGTGTTCGATCCGCCGCGCCAGGGCGCCGAGGCGCAGGCGCGCGAACTTGCTGCGAGCGCCGTACCGGCCGTCGCCGCCGTGTCGTGCAATCCCGGAACGCTGGCGCGCGATCTCACACATCTCGTGCGCGGCGGCTACCGCATTACGGCGATGACGCCGGTCGATCAGTTCCGTTATTCCGCGCACGTCGAGGTCGTCGCCAGAACTCGAACGCTGAAGCGGCCAGCGGCTCTTTGAGAAGCGCGGTGAAAAGCCCTTCAGTCACTTCATAGCGTTCCGTGATCTCATGATCCGGATGGCATGTGATTTGCTTTTTGTCTTTCCGAATTTTGAAACTCCGCTGGATAAGAACAAAGGGCGAAGCGCCGATGCCGAAGAGGTTTCACCTGGGATGGTTCACCAACTTCACCGTCGACGAGTGGAATGATCCGTTTGCGGGTGGCGGCGGTAAGCCGTGGAACGGACAATACTACGTCGAAATGGCGCGCGCGCTGGAACGGGCCTGCTTTGACTACTTGATGCTGGAAGACACCTTGATGCTGTCCGACGCTTTCGGTCACAGCACCGAGATGTATCTGAAAAAGGCCATCATGGTGCCGAAGCACGATCCGGCGCCGCTCACGGCCTTGGTTGCGGCTTCGACCACCAGAATGGGCATCGTCGCGAAGCTCTCCACCATGGCTTATCCGCCGTTCCTGCTGGCCCGGCTGTGCGCAACCCTCGACAATATCGCGGAAGGCCGGTTCGGCTGGAATATCGTGACCAGCGGCGAAGACACCGCGGCGCAAAACTTTGGCCTGGATAAACTGCCGCCTCGCGAACTGCGCTACGAAATGGCGCACGAATACATGGACGTGGTGAACCAGCTGTTCGCGTCCTGGGATCCCGATGCCGTGGTGCTGAACCGGAGCACGGATACCTACGCCGATCACACCAAGGTGCGGCCTATCCATTTTGAAGGAAAATACTTCAAATGCCGAGGTCCGTTGAACACCGTCCCCTGCCCGCAAGGACGTCCCACCTATGTGCAGGCCGGAGGCTCGCCGACGGGCCGTGCCTTCGCCGCGAAACATGCCAATTCCATCATCGCGGTGGCAAACGGCATCCCGGGCATGAAGGCTTATCGCGACGACGTTCGCAGCAAAGCCGCCGCCACTGGGCGTAATCCGGACGACATCAAGGTTTTGTTCCTGGTGGCGCCATTTTTCGGCGAGACGGACGAGGAAGCCCGCGACAAATTTAGAGGGCACGTCAACTCGCCGGCCTTCGTCGAATATTCACTCGCCAAGTGCGGGTCGTTCACCGACGTCGATTTTTCACAATACGAATTGGACAAGCCGCTTCCCGGCAAACTGGTGACCAACGGCGAACAGGGTTCGCTCGACAAATTCCAGCAATTCGGCAGCGGTAAGACTTTGCGGCAGCTGGTAGCGGACGGCGGTACTGGTTCGTCGCTGGAACTGGTCGGCACACCCGACACCGTTGCCGCAATGATGGGTGAGGTGATGGACGAAGTCGGCGGTGACGGCTTCTTGATCAAGACCCCGTTTCGCAACAACAGCCGCCGCTACACAGCCCAGATCACCGAAGCACTCGTCCCCGCCCTGCAGGGGCGCGGGCTGGTGCGCACCGAATATACCCGGGCCCATCTGCGCGATACATTGCGCGAATTTTGAGACGCCTGTAAGCCGCAGAGCAAGACTGCGGCTGAGGCAGAGATCAGCGCTCCGGCCCCGACAGGCTCAAGTCTCGCTCGGCGCGGAACACGTTGCTGTAAAGGCTCGCGATCCATTGCCGTCCGCTCGACGTGACGTTGAGATAGCGGATCGCCTTCTGAATGTGCGGCGACACGCTGTTCCAGTAGAATTGCGGATACAAATTCGTCAGATCGGCCGGCGACGTATAGCCGAGCTGTTTGTTCATGCCGACTTCTTCGAACTCGTAGTACAGCGCATTGGATTTGCGCAGGTAATGCGGATCGCCAAGCTGGCCGATGAGGTCGGCGGCTCGCACCAGCGTGCCCTCCTCGTTGCCTTCATCGTCGGGCTCGACCGCCGTGGGAAACCGCGTGTACTCGATCGCGCGCGCAATGCGTTCGGCATCGAGCAGTTCGGTCGCACCAAGGCGGTCCATCACGAAAAGTTTCGAGCGGTCGACGTGATAGGGCAAGAGTGCCGCGTCGGACGCGCCGCGCGGCAGCTTTGTCTTGGCGCCCTTGGCGTCGATGATGTAGCCGTCGGCGCCGTCGCCTTTGAGAACGCCGCGCACATAGCCGATGTCGTGCAGCAGACAGGCGACCAGAAGATGCGCATAATCGCCCGGCGAGGTCGGCGTCAGCAAGGCGCGTCCCTTGAGGATGTCATAGCCGACCAGAGTGACCAGCATCGTATGTTCGACGTTGTGATAGAGCGCGTCGCTGTTGCCGATGCACTCGAGCGACAGTCGTGCGACCGACGGAACAAGCTCGGTCAACGCCGCCTGCGTCGTTCCGAATCGACGGCTCATGTGGTGAGATAAAAAATTTCCCAGAGCTTCGGCCGCCAGTTCGGGAACGGTGATCATGCGATGCCCCCAAATCGGGTATCAAAATGCCACCGCAATGGTCACGATGGCAACATCAGGAGGACGAATTTTGCGGCCGGCGCCGCTGTTCGCGGCACGGAAAATGCTTGACCGGGCAACACCACCGGCCACATGCTACCACAAATGCTGGCGGCGCTCCGGGCCGCGTCTTCGGCCAACCACGCAAGAACAACGACGCAGGAGACAGTCCGTGGCCCAGCTTGCCGCGACCATAGCCGAGCCTGACAGCTTCGTCCCGGTGATCGATATCGCGTCCTACCTCAGCGGTACACCGGAAGGCAAACGCCGGGTCGCCAAGGAGTTCGATCGCGCCTGTCGCGAGGTCGGCTTCTATGTCATCGTTGGTCATGGCGTCGACCCCGACCTGGTCGACGAGGTCGAGGCGGTCTCGCGCGCGTTCTTCGATCTGCCGCCCGACGAGAAGATGAAGGTTCACCTCGGCAGCGCGCCCGGCGCGGTCGGCTATGCGGCCCTCGGCGATACCGCGCTTGCCTACACGCGCGGTCAAGTCGCGCCGCCCGATCTCAACGAATCGTTCCAGATCGCCAAGGTCGACATCACGGACAGCACTTATTTCCAAAACGAGGCCGCACGCGGATTGCTTCCGCACAATCGTTGGCCAGAACGGCCCGCCGCGCTCGAAGCGCTCTATACCAAATATTATCTGCGAATGGGCGCACTCGCGGCCGATCTGATGCGGATTTCTGCGCTCGCGCTCGATCTGCCGGAGACCTTCTTCGACGACAAGGTTGATCGCCATATCAGCCGCCTCAACGTCCGTCTTTATCCAGAACAGAAAGTGGCGCCGCTGCCCGGCCAGCTCCGCGCCGCGGCGCATACCGATTACGGCACCGTGACGATCCTAAAGCCGGGCGACACCGTCGGCGGTCTCCAGGTCGCCGACGCCGAAGGGCGCTGGCACGACGTGCCGATGATTCCGGGATCATTCGTGATCAACCAGGGCGACCTCATGGCGCGCTGGACCAACGATCGCTGGCTGTCGACGCTGCATCGCGTCGCCAATCCGCCCGAGGAGGCGAACGGCGGGTCGAGGCGATTGTCGATCGTATTTTTTCATCACCCGAACTACGACGCGAACGTATCGTGTCTGCCGACCTGCGTCGCTCCCGGCGCCACACCAGGCTACGAGCCTATCACGGTGAGCGAATATTACAGCATGAAGAAAGCGCAGCAGCGCATGGCCCGAGCGAAAGCGCTTGAAGCGGCGTCAAGCTGAGCATTTGACGCACTGACGGACCTCGCAGGCGCGTCCTCACTGGCACGGATCGTGCTTCGAAACGGCAGAAGCAGATGCCGTTCGATCGTCGTGAGGAACCCATGCCGTCGTTTCGCGTCACCGCAATTGTTTCAAGCGTACTGATGGCCGCCAGCACGGTTGCATCGGCTGAAGATTGGCCGACACGGCCAGTGACTTTGGTGGTGCCGTGGGCCGCTGGCGGCGGTACCGATGTGATGGCGCGCATCATGGTCCCGCGCATATCCGAACTTCTCGGCCAACAGATCGTCGTCGAAAACATCAGCGGGGCCGGCGGCATGGTCGGAGCTTCGCACGTCGCCCGTGCCGATCCGGACGGCTACACGTTCGTTTTCGGTAGCCGGTCCGACGCCATCAATATGACGCTCTACAAGCATCCGACTTTCCGCTTAAAGGACGACCTCGATCCGGTCGTTCTCGTCGCCGACCAGCCGACGGTTCTGGTCGCGCGCAAGGACTTTCCGGTCGACGGCCTGAAAGACTTCATTACGTACATCAAGAAAAACGCGGCGACCGTCAAACAGGGCTCGGCCGGCGTCGGCTCGACCGGATCGATCGATTGCGCGCTCTTCGACAACATAATCGGGGTCGACGTTCCGCCCATCCCCTATCGGGGCAGTGGCCCGGCGATGCAGGATCTGATCGGCCGGCAGTTCGACTATTTCTGCACCATCAGCGGCACCGCCGCGGCGCCGCTGCAGAACGACCTCGTCAAAGGCATCGCCGTGTTCCGGCATGAGCGGCTGCCGTCGATGCCCAATGTGCCGACCGATCTCGAACAGGGCATGGATTTCGATGCCTCGACCTGGTTCGCTTTCTTTGTGCCCAAAGGCACTCCGGCGCCGATCGTCAAGAAGCTGCACGACGCCGCTGTCGGCGCCATGGAGACGGCCACCGTGCAAGAGCAGCTCGCCCAGAACGGCACCTACGTGGTGCCGCCCGAGCACCGCTCGACCGACTATCTGAAGAGCATCATCGGTCCCGAGATCGAGAAAAACGGCGCGCCGTTGAAGGCTGCGGGACTGTCGGTCGACTGAACATACGCCGCAGCGACCCGTTCGCGGCGACGTCGCCAGCAGGGAAAGACCTGGTCGCGGCGGTCAATACATCCGAAAAAGCCAAGTTTTTACTGTGAATTAACCACACTCGGGGATGTTATGCCGATTGCGGGTGGCGGGTGGCCGGCATGTCCCTTCTCGATCTTCGAATTCGCACCAAGCTTGCGCTTTGGGCGGGTCTCGCTGTTCTCTTGGTCGCCGGAATGCTGGCCGAACAGGAAATCGGCAACCGCTGGGCTGGGCGGCTCCGCGTCTCAGCCAACAGCAGACAATCCGCCGTCATCGCCGCGCTGATGGCCGCCAAGCACATTGGCAGCGCGCAGGTCGAGATGCGCGAGATGCGGCTTGCCATCGCGCCGAGCGACGTGGACCGCGCGCTCGCCAGACTGAGCGATGAGGCGGCCGCGGCGCTGCATCAAATTGAAACGGCGATCAGCTTCTCCGAAGAGGCGGCCGACCGGGAATGGCTCGAGCGGCTGAGCGAACTGACAAAGCAATACGTCGCCGTCAGCACCGAACTCGCCGCTGCCGCGAAGGATTATGGCGATACGGTCGGAAAGATTCAGCAGGCGAGCAAGCTCGGCAGCGAAATGAGCGGGCTGGTCCAGGAGTTGACCCACGCGATGATCGCGGCGGCCGATGAGCGCAATCACCTCGCAGGCCAGGAACGCCTGCGCGTGCAGCGTATCAACACGGGCATGGGCTTGTTCGTCATCGCTGTACTTGCCGGCGTCGCGGTGTTCGGCGCGGTCGCCATCAGCAAACCGATCCGGCGCATCGGCAATGTGCTGGTCCAGCTTGCCCAGGGCCGAAAGGATATCGACGTCCCTTACCGGAACCGTGCCGACGAGGTCGGCGACAACGCGCGGGCAGCGCAGGCATTCAAGGAAAAGCTCATCCGTATCGAGGAACTGGAAATCGCCGAAAAAACAGGCGATCAAGACCACCGCCGAAAAGCGCCGTGCCGACATGCTGGCCCTGACCGCCGCGTTCGAGAAAACGGTTGCGGGGTCGTGCGCTCGATTTCGAAATCCGCAAGCGAGCTTGAAGCTGCCGTTCGGGCGCCGACCACCACAGCAGGAACCACGCGGGATCTATCGGCGAAAGTCTTGTCCGAATCCACAAACGCGTCCGGAAACGTTCAATCGGTCTCGCTCGCAGCCGAGCAGCTCATCACCTCGGTGGACGAAGTAGGCAGGCAAGTTCAAGCGTCCACCCAGATCGCTCGCGACGCCGTGGCGCAGGCTCATCAGACCGACACGCGGCTCAACGAATTTACGCGCGCGGCCGGCCGCATCGGCGATGTCGTCCAACTGATTACCGAAGTCGCCGAACAGACCAACCTCTTGGCGCTGAATGCCACCATCGAAGCGGCCCGCGCCGGCGAAGCGGGCAAGGGCTTTGCCGTTGTTGCCCAGGAGGTCAAAGCACTCGCAGCGCAAACATCGCGAGCGACGGATGAGATCGGCCTGCAGATCGCCGATGCGCAAGCCGCCACGCGCGAGTTTGTCGAGATCATCAAGAAGATCGGTAGCACCATGGACCACATTTCGAACATCGCGGGTGTCATCGCCGAGGCCGTCGAACTGCAGGCCAAAACGACGTCGCTGATCGCCGACGACGTGCGCGCAGCCGCCGCCAGCACCGCACATGTCGCCGCCGACATCACCGAAGTCAACGAGAGCACGAGCGGCATTACCTCGGCGTCGGTGCAGATTCTCGCCTCGGCACGCTCTCTCGCCCAAGACGGCACGCGTCTTTCCGCCGAAATGGAAAGATTTCTATCCGCCGTTTGCGCCGCCTGAAGGCCTTTTCCGATAATTCGGCGGTTCCTCTGGAAATCGGAGGCGCTCGGCATTAAGTAGCGGCTTCCCCGCCCCGCGAGCCTTTTCCCCCTCGGTATTTCCGTCATGCTGCAGATTGACAATCTCGTCTTTGACGCGTGGGGACGCCGTTTCTTCGATTCGGCGAATGTCATCGATTCCCGCGGGCACCAAGGTCGGCCTGATCGGGCGCAACGGAGTCGGCAAATCGACCCTGTTCAAGCTCATCCTCGGCGACCTCGTTCCACTCGGCGGGGAAATCCTCCTGCCCAAAGCGGCCCAAATCGGCTCGGTCGATCAGGAGCACCCGGCGACGCCGGTTTCGCTCCTCGACACCGTGCTGGCCGCCGACACGCGCCGCGAAGCGCTCAATGCCGAACTCGAAACTGCTGCGCCTGAGCACCTCGCCGAAATCTATCAGCAGTTGAACGCCATCGACGCCGATCGTGCGCCGTCCCGCGCCGCCGAAATTCTGAGCGGCCTTGGCTTCTCCAACGCCGATCTCGACCGACCGATGGCGGAATTTTCGGGCGGCTGGCGCATGCGCGTTGCGCTTGCAGCCGCGCTGTTCGCGGAGCCCGATCTTCTGCTGCTCGACGAGCCGACCAACTACCTCGATCTCGAGGGCGCGCTCTGGCTCGAAGCGCGGCTGAAGAAATATCCGCACACCGCGCTCATCATCAGCCACGACCGCGAACTCTTGAACAATTCGGTCGATGCCATTCTACATCTGAGCAACGGCAAGCTTGACCTCTATACCGGCGGCTACGACGCGTTCGAACTGCTGCGGGCCGAAAAGGCGCGGCTGCAAACGGCGACGCGCGCCAAACAGGAAGCCGAGCGAGCCCACCTGCAGAAATTCATCGACCGGTTCAGGGCAAAGGCCAGCAAGGCAACGCAAGCGCAATCGCGCATCAAGCGTCTGGCAAAGCTCGCGCCGATTGCCGAAATTGTCGAAGAGCGCGTGGCGCCGTTCACGCTGCCGTCGCCCGCCCGCCCGCTGGCGCCGCCGCTGCTTCAGCTCGAACGCGCGGCCGTCGGCTACGACGGGCCTGCGGTCCTGTACAATCTCAATCTGCGGCTCGACGTCGACGACCGCATCGGCCTCCTCGGCGTCAACGGGGCGGGCAAATCAACCTTCGCCAAGATGGTTGCAGGAGCCTTGCCGCTGCAAGCCGGGCAGATGAAGCGCGACAATCGCATCAAAGTCGGCTGGTTCCATCAGCATCAGATCGAAGCGCTCGATCCGGAGGATACGCCGCTCGATATCTTGCGCCGCGAGCGGCCGGACGACAGCGAATTGTCGCGCCGCTCCCGGCTCGCGCAATTCGGTCTGTCGTTCGATAAACAGGACACGACGATCGCAAACCTCTCAGGTGGCGAGCGCGCGCGGTTGCTGCTCAACCTCGTCGCCATGGCAGCGCCGCACCTTCTGATCCTCGACGAGCCGACCAACCACCTCGACATCGACAGCCGCCGCGCGCTGCTCGATGCGCTCAACGACTACGAGGGCGCCGTCATCCTCATCACCCACGACCGCTCGCTGATCGAGCTTGTCAGCGACCGGTTGTGGCTCACCGCCGATGGGCACATCAAGCCGTTCGCCGGCGACATGGACGACTACGCGCGATTCGTTCTGGAGCGCGCCAGGGCGGGCGCCAAGGCGCCGTCACAGAATGGCGCCTCACCATCGTCAGCGCGGAGAGCCGATGTGGCCGAGCCCGATGCCGTGCTGAAATCGAAGGAAGAAGCCGCCCGCGACGCGCGCTATGCGGCCAAGAAGGCGGCAAAGAAAAAGCGGCGCCGCGGCTACTGATGTATCCCAGAGGCTGGTGCAACGCCCGTCTCGTGCCTAGATTTGGCACATGACCGGAAGACCATGCCGACCCGACGCGGACTTTAAACGGCTGTGGCAGCGCCTGCTGCCGGCCACGCCGTTCCATCCTGCGGTGTTGCCGACGACGTCGAGGCCGTAACGGGCGAAGCGGCCAAGCCTTCGCGTGCCGAACGTCCCCGCGCCGATAAGCAGCAATCCGGCGTCTAGGCCGTGTGGACGGATTTGATCAAGATGAAGCCGAGAGCAAGCGCGACGAATGAGCCGTAATTCTGCGCCGTCTTCTCGCATCGAAGCGCGATACGTTTGAAGCGCTTGAGTTTGCCGACGGCTTGTTCGATGCGTGCCCGCGCTAGATCCGCCGTCTCGCTCAATGCCGCCAACGCATCGAAGAAAGCTTCGAAAGTTCCGGACCGGCTCAAGCGCCAGAACCGCTTCCAGACGCTGTTCCAATGCCCAAACTTTTCCGGGAGTGCCCGCCAAGTGATGTTGTGAACCACGAAATACTGCAGGGCTTCGAGAAACTTTCGGTCATCCCGACCTTTGTCGCCGCGGCGTGGGCATGATGCATCAAATACCTTCAAAACAATCGTCCAGTCCTCTTCCGTCATGGCAGTGAGCATGGTCGGTCCTCCAAATAACCGACCGCCCATGAGTTACAGAAAAAATGATTTGGGAATCCCTCTACCCTATGACTTTGCTAAATCCGTCCACACGGCCTAGTACCCGCTTTTACGGAAGGCTGACTCGTGATTCAACATTGGGATGATTCCCATAGCTGCGAAGGTCCGGCTGACACCGGCGGATCGTGCGGTGCTTGAAGCGCGGGTTCGGGCACCGACGACGGAGCAACGCGACGCGTTTCGCGCGCGGATCGTCTTGCTGGCGGACGAAGGCCACTCGACCCGTTCGATTGCCCGCGCGCTCGGCACGATGCCGCG
Organism: uncultured Alphaproteobacteria bacterium; assembly: GCA_963732015.1. Lineage (GTDB taxonomy): Bacteria > Pseudomonadota > Alphaproteobacteria > Rhizobiales > Xanthobacteraceae > BOG-931. Next base: position 45,503 of record CAVSXY010000002.1, read on the forward strand.
AACGGTCAGCACTTGGCGCGGCCGGTTCGCCCGCGAAGGCTTGGCCGGTTTGGCCGACAAGCCGCGGCCCGGCCCGGCACCGAAGTACACCAGCGAGACCGGTCGACGCATTCTGGCGGTCCTGGAACGGGAGCCGCCGGTCGGCTTCGCGCGCTGGAACGGGCCCTTGATTGCAGCCGAACTGGGCGACGTGCACGAGCAGCAGGTCTGGCGTTTCCTGCGGGTGCAAAAGATCGACCTCGCCGGGCGAAAGTCGTGGTGCGAAAGCAACGATCCCGAGTTTGTCGCCAAGGCCGCCGATGTGGTCGGGCTCTATATGGCGCCGCCCGAGAATGCGATCGTCGTCTGCGTCGACGAAAAGCCTTCGATCCAGGCGCTGGAGCGCACCCAAGGCTATCTGAAACTGCCGAACGGCCGGGCGCTGACCGGCCACAGCCACGATTACAAGCGCAATGGCACCACCACGCTGTTCGCCGCCTTTGAGGTGGCCACCGGCAAGGTGAGGGCTGCGCACAAGACGCGCCGCCGGCGTATCGAGTTCCTCGACTTCATGAACGACATCGTCGCCGGCCATCCCGACACCGCCATCCATGTCGTCCTCGATAACCTCAACACCCACAAGCCCAAGAACGACCGCTGGCTCAAGCGCCATCCGAACGTGCACTTCCACTTCACGCCGACGCGGGTCTCCTGGCTCAACCAGGTTGAAATCTGGTTCTCGATCCTGGAAGGACAATCGCTGCACGGCGCCTCATTCACCTCGGTCGCGCAACTTAGGCAGCATATCGATGCTTTCATCGAGGCTTACAACGAAAACGCTCGGCCGTTCGTCTGGACCAAAGCCAAGGTCCATCAGCGCCACGTCAAAGGATGCCGTATCAGTGAATTGTGATTCCGGGTACTAGCCCGCTGATATCCCGTCGCAGGACGACCCGCTGATCCCTTGAGCGACATCGTGCGTGTTACCCTGAACGCAAGGGTGTGCGGCGCGATTAGGCGGACGTCTCGTCGTCTGGCGGCATCATCCGGCCGGCGTCCACCTCGTGAAGGATGAAGCCTTCGAGCGGATCGAATTCACCCCGCCACGGAATGCGCGACTTCAGGCGGCAGTTTTGCCGCGAGCGCGCGAATGAGATTTGAGTTTCGGAGCCGCCCTCGACGGCGAGTTCGAAATTCGGCGCCCCGCTGCGCACCCCGTTCAGTACCTCGGTGAAAAGGCGGCAGGACACGGCATTGCTTAGCCCGAGCCTGAGCGGCGCGACATCCCCTCGCTTGAACGCCTCGGCGAGCGCACGCGCTGACTGCGCCGCCAGATAGCTCTGCTCGATATGCGGGAGCATGGCACGACCAAGGTCGGTCAGATGCGTGTTGGCGCGCTCGCGATGAAACAGCGGCCCGCCGAGTTCATCTTCCAGCTTTTTGATGGCGCGTGTCAGGGAGGGCTGCGTCACGTTGCATTCCTCCGCAGCCTTGGTGAAGTTCAAGGTCCGCGCGACCGCAAGAAAATAGCGTACAGCTGCAACCTTGATGACCGTTACGGCCAAAGTAGCAACTCGGAATCGTGCGTCAATGTTAAGCGGGCCAACAATCCCAGACGCCGTCCCGGCGGAAATGGGCGGCTCCCCGGAGCGGGCAAGATATTCGGCCATGCCCCCCATGGGATGCTATGTTGGCCGCCCGAGTCCCACCTCGTCAGAAGCCCACCCAGGAGCCCAACCGCACCGCATGTCGCCAGAGGCCAAGCCTAAAGTCGTCGCCATGATCGTCGCGTCGGCGATTGTCATGCAGCAGATCGATTCTACCGTGATCACGACGGCGCTGCCGCAGATGGCGATCTCGCTCAACACCGATCCGGTGCGGCTCAGCGTGGCGGTCACGGCCTACCTTCTGGCGCTGGCGGTGTTCGTGCCGATCAGTGGGTGGATGGCGGACCGCTATGGCGGCCGCACCGTCTTTCGAGCCGCCATCGCGTTGTTCACCCTCGGCTCCGTGCTGTGCGGACTTTCCGGCAACGTGCTCGAGTTGACGGCGGCGCGGGTGCTGCAGGGCCTCGGCGGAGCCATGATGGTGCCGGTTGGCCGGCTGGTGCTGTTCCGCAGCGTCGAGAAGGCGCAGCTGATTGGCATCATGGCTTATTTGCAGGTGCCGGCGCAGCTCGGCCCGGTGCTTGGCCCGCCGATCGGCGGCTTCATCACCACGTATTTTTCATGGCGCTGGATTTTCCTCATCAACGTGCCGCTCGGCCTGCTCGGCATTCTCCTGGTGACGATCTTCTTCGATAATCCGAAGGAGGAAACGCACCGGCCGATGGACTGGGTTGGCTTCGTGCTGACCGGCGCCGCGCTGTTCTGCATCATGTATGGCATCGAGTTGATCGGCCGCGGCCGCAGCGAGCCGGTGCAGATGATCGTGCTGCTGGTGCTGGGCTTTGTCCTGGGCTGGATGGCGCTGCGGCACATGTGGCGCGTTGAGCATCCTTTGCTCGACCTGTCGGTGTTCCGCATCCAGACGTTTTCGGCCAGCATCTACGGTGGCTCGCTGTTTCGCGCCGGCGCGGGCACTTTGGTGTTTCTGCTGCCGCTCCTGCTGCAGGTTGTATTTGGTTTGTCGGCCGCCGCCTCAGGCAGCATCACGTTTGCGACCGCCGCCGGCTCGATGTCGATGAAGTTGACGGCGCGGCCGATCCTCAAGCTCTACGGCTTCCGTATGGTCATTGTCGTCAATAGCATCATCAGCGCCGCCAGCATCGTGATGTGCGCATTCTTCACATCATCGACGCCGCTTCTGCTGATCTTCGTGCTGCTGTTGATCGCCGGCTTCTTCCAGTCGCTGCAATTTACCGCCACACAGGCGATGACGTACGCGGACGTGAGGCAACCGCAGATGAGCACGGCGACCAGCATCGCCAGCATGACGCAGCAATTAAGCCGCGGCTTCGGCATTTCGGTGGTCGCGCTGCTGCTGCAATTCTCGCAAAGCTACCGCGGCGGCGCGACGCTCGACCGCCCCGACTTCATTGTGGCGTTTGCCGGCGCTGCGATCCTCGCGCTGCTCTGCCTACCCTTCGGCTGGACCTTGCCGCACGATGCGGCCGCCGAGGTCAGCGGCCACAAGCAGAAATCGGCTGAGGCCTGATCGGAAAGATCAGCAAGACGCGACGACGGACGGCGTCACTCGATCACCTCGTCGGCGCGGCCGAGCAGCGGAATTGGCACGTCGATGCCGAACGCCTTCGCTGTCTTCAGGTTGATGATGAGCTCGACTTTGGTCGCCTGTTCGACCGGCAGATCGGCCGGCTTGTCGCCCTTGAGAATGCGGCCGGCATAGACGCCGGCGAGGCGATACGACTCCGCGATATCGGCTCCATAACTCAGGAGGCCACCAGCCGCGGCAAATTCGCGGCCCGGCAAGGAGGCCGGAACCTTATAGCGGACCGTGAGCGTGGCGAGCGCGAGCTGCACGCTCCGGCTTGCGAAGAATGGATCCCCGCCGCTCAGCATCAGGGCCACCACGCCCGATGGGCTGAGCGTTGCAAACACTGAATCGAGTTCGGCTTCGCTGCTGACGTTGAACACGTGCAGTTCTATGCCAAGGGCATGTGCCGCCGCCTGCATGTCGCGTGCTGAACTCTCGGCGACGACGGGATTGCTCGGATTGACCAGCAATCCCATGACACGCGCCGCCGGAAGCAACTCGTGCAGCAATTGCAGGCGCTTCGGTGCGACTTCAACATTGTTTTGGGTTACGCTGTGACGTTGCCACCGGGCCGGTTCAGGCTCGTGACAAGGCCAAGCTGGATCGGGTCGGCCGCCGTTTCAAAGACGATCGGAATCGTCGAAGTCGCGGCCTTCGCCGCCAATGCCGCCGGGCTCGAGGTTGCGGCAATCACCGCCACTTGGCGCTTAACCAGTTCGGCCGCCAGCACGGGCAGCCGGTCATTTTGGCCCTCGGCCCAGCGGTACTCGACCGCGACGTTGTGGCCTTCGAAGTAGCCTGTTTCGCCAAGCCCTTTCAGAAACGACGCCGACATCCGCTCGTAGCACTGGGCGGAAGCGCCGTTGAGAAAGCCGGCCACCGGCATCGCGCCCTGCTGGGCGTGCGCGCCAAGCGGCCATCCAATGGCCGCGCTTCCAGCGAGCGTGATGAATTCTCGTCGCCTCATGGACCCTCTCAGGCTCACGGAAGCACCCTACCACACCGGCTTGAGGGTCCTCCGGTCATATCCGGTCACCCAGACGTCTCGTTCAATCACTGGAGCGGCGGCGGACAGTGGCAATCTGCCCTGTGGAAAAGGTTGTCGGCCCTCGGAGAGGCATTTTCGGCCAACAGAAAGTCGCTGCCCGCGTTCACGCAATTTTGCGCGTTGGGACCTCGTGTCTCAGCCGCAGGTGTGTGTTTTTCGAGGTGCCGAACCACAAATCAGGCAAGAATCAGCGCAAGAGTAAACTGAAGGAATTGTAGCCCTGGTTTGCATCCTTAAGCCTTGCGATGGCTTCCTCTGCTAACTCGACCCCTTCCTCCGCCATGGCCAGGCCCTCCGCCAGGCCCTCCTGGCGCCCCAGCGCAATGCCTTCAACAACGACAAATTTCAACATTGCTTAGCATCGAACCGGCCGGCCCGACGAACGTGCCGTGCCGCTTAACGATCTCACGCGCTTTCTCCAGGTCGAAGCGGTGGTCCGGGACCTTTTCTTGCATGGCGCAATTATGGGCAGAGTCCGCTTGCGTTTCCAGCGCCGTCGAGCTCTGCCTGATGCGACAAATCCGGGACTTTGGACCGCGTAATCTTCTCGACACAGCGCGGTCGGACAGTAGCGGCAGGGGAATATCGGAAAGTCCGTGGAGTTTGGGGTTGCCGCTGTGATGAATGCCGACGAATGCCTGAAAAAAGCGACGTGGTGCATGCGCGTCGCACGCCTGACCAAGAGCCAGGATGCGAGCCTGAGCTGGCGCCGACTTTCTGATGCGTGGCTGACGCTCGCCGAGAACACAGATGAAAAGCCTGTGCCAGAAGCATGAGAGAGCGTGATCGCTGCCGACCCGCCGCCGAAGCCCGCAGAGCCACCGCCACAACCCGCGGAATCGCCTCGGATTGCCGCCATGAAAGTCGCCGACCTGTTGCGCGGACGGCTGGCGCTCGACAGCGGCCCGAGAGTCGAAGGGCCGAAGGCCTGAGGCCAAGCCGCTGAAAAAGCCGCCGGCTCGCTCCGGCGCAGGGGCGTCTAGGGGCCAACACCTGACTCTGGTGCGAATAAGCCTTGAAGCCTAAGCTGACGGCACTTGCGGACTTCGGAGCCGTTAGTCGCGTGAAGGGCAGCGCGGATCGCATCCTCACGACCCATGTTGGCAGCCTGCCGCGGCCGGCAGAGCTATTGATGCCGCTCGCGCTCAAGGATGCGGGCGACGATTACGACCGGGCCGATACGGCCGCGCGGGTGTCGCGTTCGGTCCACGACGTGGTCCGGCGCCAAGCGGACATCGGCATCGACGTCGTCAATGACGGCGAGCACAGCAAGTCGAGCTTCGCCGCCTATGCGCGCGGTCGGCTGGGCGGTCTGTCGCGAACGGACCAGCCGGGAAAGTCCCGCACCGACACGCGCGACACCGCGGCGTTCCCCGCCGTCTATGCCGAAATGAAAGTGATGTACGGCGCGCGTCATGCCGGCAATCCCGGCCGCAAGATCGTAGCGCCGCCGTTGGCGTGTACGGGACCGATTACCTATAGCGGGCAAACGGACCTCAAAACCGACCTCGACAACCTCAAGGCGGCGCTGAACGGCGTCGGTGTGAGAGAGGCATTCGTCACCTCAATCTCCGCGACCAACCTCGAGCTTTATTTCCCCAACCGTTATTACCGCACCGACGAAGAATATCAGACGGCTCTGGCCGACGCGCTCAATGTCGAATACTGGGCGATCGTCGATGCCGGCTTCGTGCTGCAGATCGACGACCCGAGACTCGCCACCCATTTCAGCCGAACGCCCGACGCGAGCATCGAGGATTGCCGGCGCTTCATAGCCTCACGGGTCGAAAGCACCAACTACGCTTTGCGTGGCATTCCGCCCGAGCGGGTCCGCTATCACACCTGTTACAGCGTCAATGTTGCGCCGCGCGTGCACGAGCTCGGGCTCGAGCACTATGTTGACCTGATGCTGAAGATCAATGCCGGCGCCTATTCGATCGAGGCCGCCAATCCCCGGCACGAGCACGAATGGCAAATCTGGGAGAGCGTGAAACTCCCAGACGGCAAGGTGCTGATTCCCGGCGTGGTGTCGCACTGTGTGATGCTGGTCGAACATCCGGATCTGGTGGCGCAGCGCATCGTGCGCTTCGCCAGTCTCGTCGGGCGCGAGCGCGTCATCGCGTCGAACGATTGCGGCTTTGCGACATCTGCGGCAGGCGACGAAGTCCATCCCGACGTGGCCTGGGCCAAGCTCGACGCCTTGGTTGAAGGGGCGCGCCGCGCGTCGGTGCAATTGTGGGGCGGTAAGGCATGAAAGCGCCCGTAATCGCTCTCCTCACCGGGCTTGCCGGCCTGCAGCCAAGCAGCGCCGCCGACTTCTATGCCGGCAAGACTATCACGATGTCGACCTACGCGCCGCCCGGCGACAGTTACGATCTCTATCTGCGCCTGCTCGGCCGCCACTTCGGGCGGCACATTGCGGGCAGCCCCAACTTCATCATCGTCAATCAGACGGGCGCCGGCGGCATCGTCGCGATGAACAATGCCGGCGTATTGGCGCCACAGGATGGCACATTCCTCACGCTCGCGAGCCAGGCGCTGCTGATTCTCGAGGCGACCGGGCAGCCCGGCCTGCGCGCCTCGCTCAACGACTTTCACTGGCTCGGCAGTTTCTCGCAGTCAAACAATGTGACGGTGACGTGGGGCCTCGACGCGCGCACCAAGACGCTGCAGGACGCGATCGATCACGAGGTGACGATGGGCGCGAGCGGCGCGGGCGGCGGCTCGGTCATCGGCCCGCTGATCTACAACGCCGTGCTTGGCACCAAATTCAAGCTGATCTCCGGCTACAATGGCGGCACTGCGATCGATCTCGCGATGCGCCGCGGTGAAGTCGAGGGCCGCGGCAATAATATCTGGTCCGCATATAAGGCCGAGATGCCGAACGAGATCCGCGACGGCATCCTGCATGTTCTGATCCAGACCGGCCTGCGCAAGAAGCCGGACCTGCCGGACGTTCCGTTCTTTCTCGATCTCGTGAAAGGCGATCCGCGGCGCGAGCCCGTGGCGCAATTCATGTCCTACGCGGTCTCGATCGCGCGTCCCGTCGCGGCGCCGCCGGGCGTCCCCGCCGACCGGGTGACGCTGTTGCGGAGCGCGTTCGATGAGACGTTGAAGGATCCTGCCTTCCTCGCCGACGCCGACAAACTGCGGCTTGAGATCGACCCGCTGACCGGCGAGCAGGTGCAGAATGTTGTGAGTCGCGTTCTGGCTACGCCCAAGCCGATCATCAATCAAATTCAGGGCGTTCTCCGCCTACCGCCGACTTGACGGCAAGTGGCGGCTACAAACCAAGATAGCTGCTGAGAAGCTCAGATCATCGCTGCAACCGCGAAGATCAAGATCACGCTGGCGGCGATCATCATAATCTGTACGGGGTCAAAGCGGGGAGCGTGCGGGCGCTCAACGAACGGCAGGGGCATGGTAACCCTCCCTGTACGCTAGCAAACGATGCGAACTATCGAATGACGGGCAAAGCACCGGTCAAGGCTACCGGCTGACCAGCTTTGACGAGCGGCGCGGTGCCGAGATCGATATCAGTGATGTGAGCGTATCGGCCGATTCCGGCAACCACGGTTGCGAACAGGAGCGCCACGACCACAATCTTGAGATGGGTCCTGAGGTCCGCTCCATAGATCGAAAAATTCATTGTCACCACCCGTTTCTTTAATTGAACATCACGTCTTTCGGCGGGGCGCGATGTGACCCCGAGTACACAAATCCGAGCTTTTGCCGTAAATAACTGGATTTGCAGTGCTTTTTCCCTTGTCAGACGCGAGGACACAGAGCATCGCCGCGCCGGCGTCCGCTTTCTCCCGGCGGACCTGAATGTGGGTCGGCAGATCAAGGCGCGCCGGTTCAGCCGCCGTTGCGCCTTATGCGCATCCGGAACTTTGATGTAGTCTTCCGGACGGAGCCACCAGCGGACCGTGCCGGCGTTTCGCGAAGTCAAAGGTGGCGAGCATGCCCACGGCGGGCGAGCAATTCGAAAACACGTATCTGTTTGCGCAGCCTTGAACGGAGGCGCCGTTGCTCGCGGAATATCGCTGTGAAGCCTGAGCTTCCCCGCAGGCACTTTCTCCGCCTGACCGCAGGTGCAGCCGCAATTCCAGCTGCACCGCGTTTCGCGTTCGCACAAACCTATCCGTCCCGACCGGCCCGCATCGTCGTCGGCTTTGCGGCGGGTGTGTCGTCCGGCATCGTCGCCCGCCTGATCGCGCAATATTTGTCCGAGCGGTTCGGCCAGCAGTTCATTGTCGAGAACCGGCCAGGCGCTGGAACCAATATCGCCACCGAGACGGTTGTCCGCGCGGCGCCCGACGGCTACTCGCTGCTGTGGGTCACACAGACCAAGGCGATCAATGCGACGCTTTACAGCAAGCTCAATTTCAACTTCATCCAGGACATTGTTCCGGTCGCAAGCATTCTTCGCCTTGCCGGGGTGATGGAAGTCAGTTCCGCGTTTCCAGCCAAAACCGTGCCCGAGTTCATCGCTTATGCGAAGGCCAATCCAGGCAAGATCAATTTAGGCACAGCCGGCAACGGCAGCGCGCAGCATCTCTACGGCGAGATGCTCAAGATGATGGCCGGCGTCGACATGATCTATGTGCCAAACCGGGTGCAGCCGGTGAACGATCTGCTCGGCGGGCAGGTTTAGGTCGGCCCCGTGCCATCGTCGATCGAGTTTATCCGAGCGGACAAACTGCGCGCTCTCGCCGTGACCACGGCCAAGCGCCGAGATGTGCTGCCGAATGTCCCAACCGTGGCCGAGTTCGTGCCGGGATACGAGGCAAGCGGCTGGTTTGGCGTCGGCGCGCCGGCGAAGACGCCGGAGCCGATCGTCGGCACGCTGAACAACGAGATCAACGCGGCCCTTGCGGATCCCGGCATCAGAGCACGTCTCGCCGATTTCGGCACCGAACCGATGCCGATGACCCGCGCCGAATTCAGCAAATTCATCGGCGATGAAACTGAAAAGTGGGCCAAGGTAATCCATGCCGCCAACATCGCGTCGGAATGATACCGGCGGCCGCAAAGTTTCGCCGGAGAACCGATGAAGTTGTCTCGCAAAAACTTTCTTCGCCTGGCCGCGGGCGCTGTGGCACTGCCGGCTCTGTCCAACATCGCACGCGCGCAAGCCTATCCGTCGCGGCCGGTCCGCATTGTCGTCGGCTTCTCGGCCGGCGGCGGCAATGACATTGTCGCGCGCATCATAGGTCAGTGTCTGCAAGAACATCTCGGCCAAGGGTTCGTCATCGAGAACCGGCCCGGCGCCGGCACCAACATCGCCACTGAAGCCGTCGTGAATGCGGCGCCCGACGGCTATACGCTGTTGCTGGCCAGTCTTCCCAACGCGACCAACGCCGCGCTGTTCGCCAAGCTCAATTTCGATTTCATGCGCGACATCGCGCCGGTCGCTGGCATCATGCGCGCGCCGAATGTCATGGTGGTCAATCCATCCGTCCCGGCCAAAACGGTTGGCGAATTCATTGCCTACGCCAAGGCCAATCCCGGCAAGATCAACATGGCCTCGGCCGGGACCGGGAGCGGCAGTCATCTCGCCGGCGAATTGTTCAAATGATGGCCGGCGTGGACTTGGTTCATGTGCCCTATCGCGGGGCCTTAGTTACGTAAATTCTCAAATGAAATCAACGCGTCATCGCGCTTGTATCCACCGTCGTGTCCCCATGACGATGAGCGGCCGGGAAAAACCACGGATGCCGTTGATTTTCTCGCTCGCCGCATGCCTCGCCGCGCCGCTGCGGAATGCGCTGGTGCGCTCGGATCGGCGTCGGGGCGATGATAGGAAGGCGGCAAACGGAGACGCCGGAAGGGCTATGCAGCCGCTATGGCGGCAGGTAGGTTATAGTGGGCTTTTGTGAGGGGTTTCGAGCACGAGGGCTTGCGCATGACTCGAAATCTGTTGGCAGGTATTACCGCCTTGGCTCTCTCGGCAATTTGTTCGTCACCAGCAAGTGCCGCGACCATCTACACTTATACGGGCCAGCTTTTTGCCTTCGTCACTAACAACCCTGCACAGCCCTTGTCTTACGACAAGACAATGAGCGTCACGGGGAGTTTCACCGTCGCTAGCCCATTGGCTGCCGGTCTGTCATTGCAGGACATCAGCGCTGATTTGTTGAGCTTTTCGTTCAACGATGGGCTCGGCACGCTGACCAATGCGAATGCCCAGGGTTCTTTTGTTGTAACAACGGATGCAAGCGGAGCGCTAACGCAATGGCTAATTCAAATCGCTACTCCCCTTGAGATAGGCTTTAACGAAGAGATTGATACTTTAAATTTCTTTCCCGGCGGCGGAAAAGACGTGGATGACCAAGCAGATGTATTTGATTGCACACAGATTAGCGGGGGGGGTAAATGCACGTTATTCGCAGAAAATAGCGCGGATAGCCCCCTCAACCCTGGCACATGGAGCGCAGCGGCCGAACCGCCCCCGCCAACGCCACTTCCCGCCGCCCTGCCGCTCTTTGCCACCGGCCTCGGTATAATGGGATTGTTCGGTTGGCGCAGGAAGCGGAAGGCGCAAGCGGCCGCCTGACCAAACAAATAATCGCATTCGGGGAGATCGCCGCTGCGGCGTGCGCTGGTGCGCTCGATCAGCGCCGCAGCAGCTCGATGGCATGCGCCGCGATCAAGGGACGGGGTAGTAATTGGTCAGAACGTCCGGAATTGTCCTCACGGCGTGCTGAAACAGTGCCGCCCCGCCGAGCGCCAGCAGCGCAAATATCACTGCGGCAATGACAATCCGGTGGTTCCCAGTGGACCTCTTCTGAATGCTGGAGCGTTCAAACGGTCGCGAGGTTGTGTCCGCGGTCATGGCTTTTTCCTATCTGCTGATCGCCCTTGTCCAACACCGTACAAAGGAGCAGCGTGACCTGTCTGTGCCCGGCGTCACAGCGCCGCTGCGGGCCGCGCTGAGACCTCCAGCGGCGGCTTCCACACCTCGCGCACGGTTTCCCTGATCGCTTCTATTCAGCGAGCCGTCACCGATCGGATCGGGCTCGCTTCGCAGGCGATGCGCCAAGGCATTCAGGAACGCTGCGCGCTCGACCGGCTGCAGCGGCTGGGCGGCGGTTAGGATTGCGCTCAACTGGACGTCGCTCACAGCTATCGGCTTTGGAAGGCTTGCATTCGGCATATGGAAACCTCTTTGCTGGGGTTTCCATTCGCGATTTCGGATTTGAGAACCTTGCCCCGTCAGGCCGGGGCTTTTTTCTTGGCTTTGCTTGTAGCAGAGCCCGGATCGCGCGTCCCGGCCGCCGCGATCGTAGCGAGCGGATCGGGGTGAAATTGGCTGACGCCGGCAGCCAACATGCGCTTGAGGAGCTCGGCAGCCGGATTTTCGTCGGACACATCAACGCGGCAGGGCGGCTCTTGCCAAGGTTTTAGGTTCAGCGCGTCCACCTGGCAGGAATAGACGCAAAACTCGGCGACGTCCTCCCACGGCTCCTCTGCGAGCTTCTCGGCGATCTGCGTAGCGTGGATTGGGTCGGCGCGGCAGAGCTCCACGGCCAGCTCCAAGGCCTCGCGATCAAGTTTCTGCATCGTTGATCCGATCATAGTACGACGGCGGCGAGCCTTGCAGGCGGCGGCCGACCGAGATCGGATTGATGCGCGCTTTTGCGGTCAGCCGCAACGCGCGGGCCAGCAGCGTTTGAGCGCGGACGAGCTTCTCGAACTCGGCGATCCTGGCGGCGTCACGACCGAGCTGGCGAGCAAGCAGGATTGTTTGAACATACGAGGCCAGCATCGGGGCGTCGGTTGCCGTCAGGTGAGTGACGCTCGCCGCCAGCTCGGCAAACAAATCGCGCTCGCGCTTGGTCAGCGACGTCGGCGGAACGGGCTGCGACCGCGCTTCAACCTGCGGGAACCTAAGCAGATCGGCAGACGATCGACCCCGTTGCTTCATCGAGTTATCCTAAACCAAAAAAAGATACCGTTTATGATGCGAAGTCCGCCGAAACGCTCCGCTCCTCCGGGTTGCGTTTATAAACGTCCTACGCCCCCCGGTTGCATGCTTTTCTATTTGGTGACCGGACGGCTCAGGACGCTGAATACTGAGCCATCCGGCCACGTTCGGAAGCCACATGGCAGACGCTTCCAAACATCATTGCCATCGAACGATCACGTCGTCGGTGCTGTTGAGCTCGTCGATCAGCGTCTGCATGTACTCTGCAAGCATCGCCTTTGCGATCCGATTGTCGCCGACCGCGAGCACGGCTGTGAGCGCGAGACCGGATGCGATTGTAACGAGATTACCGTTTCGTGCATGCACCAATTCGACGACGAGATCGGCGATATGCGTTGTCTGTTTCGCTTCGGCACTAGTTCGCTCAAGCGGCAACACTGGGGCCTCTAAGTTGCTTGACGCTGCTGTTTGACAAGCTATCGAGCTGTTCTCTAAGCGCCGCGATCTCGTCCATGAGCGTATTGATCTGAGCCTTTAGCGGCTTCTCGATCTTGGCCCGGGCGCGGACCATGATTTTGTTCGCAAGATACGAATTATTTTCCCCGAGCGCGATCCCGGTCGCGTCGGTGATCATGCTTATTTGCGCCTCGATGCGGGCGTCGATCCAAGTGCACCATTCCGAGGTCATCGGCGAGTTGACGGTCGACGCTGCCGTCACAGCTGGCGGTGACGGCTCTGGCAGATCGTGTCTCTTAAAAACCAATTGGCGGCGATCGACGAGAAGCGAGGGCACCGACATGTCGTTGGCTTCGCGCCTTCAATACGGTTTCGCGTTCCGCCTTCGCATTCGCCAGCAGCTGGCGCGCCTTGGTGATGATTGCTCTGCTGTCGCTCGACATGGCGCTTTACCAATTTATGTTGCTGATAATTTGCGCGCCGCCAGACACGCAGCACCATGCCGCATAGGCCCTGACGCGGATTGCGATCAGGTCGTTTTGAAATTGGCTGATCGACGGCGAGCTCGGCGTGCCAGCGGCAACGATATCGGCGGGCGAAGTTGAGAAATGAATAACGCTTTCCTTCGCCGTTTCGATCGTCGGCGGCGCACCCCAGCCTGAAGCGATTGCGGCAGGAGCAAAGCAGCAAATTGTTTTCGGCGGCAAGCCGAGCGTTGTCAAAACGCGATTGCTGAATATTTCCGATCCGACCTTGACGTCGATCAGGGTCTTCTCGCGCGGCGAACAAACAAAGATTGCGCCGCTCGGATCAATGTTTGCGTCGCCGATTGCGCCGGTCAGGGCAGCGAGATCGCTTGCCATGCTGTCAAATCCGCTTGCCGCGGGGATGAGCGACGTCGCGCCAGCGAGCAGGCCGGGCGGCGTTACTGTATCACCAGCGAAACTGCTGAAAGCCGCGGCATCGATGCCTCGGCTGGCGCTGGCGGCGAGAATTCTACCGATCACATCTGATGCTGCTTGAGGCGACGCGCTTTCCAGTTCGCCACTGACGGCGCTGATCAAAACAATTTTCCTCATTGGACCGACGACGACCGACGAAAAACTCCACTGCGTCGCGGGCGCGGGGCCGCCCTCGGGGACGAAAACGGCCGAAACGGGCAAGCCTTCGACCGCCGGAATGCTAATCTGATTGAGGCCAGCCATGTCGAGCTGCAAGGCGGCTTCGAACAGCTTCAATGCCGCGGACGATGGCGCGAGCGATCTAAAACTGCCGACGATGTCATGGCCGGGAAAATCGGCGCGCGATGTCGGCGATACCGCGCCTTTCGTGATCGCTAGCGCCTTTTGATCGCCAGGCCACGCTGATCGGCAGACCGTGTCCGGATGCTTGGCGTTAAACCTGGAAATAACATGCGCGGCGAGCGCGCGTCGCCAGCTGCGGGCCTCGATCATATTGCCGGCTTCGCGGATTGTCCTCATCTGATGCCCCGTTCGAGCATGACCGTCACCGCCGTTTGCAAAGCCTTGGCGACCTCGGCGCGATCGTCAGCTCTCGTCGGGCTCAGAAAGCCGCCCTCGACAAGTTGTCCAGCGACCAAGACCTCGTCGGCTACAATGTTGAAAACGGCCAAACCTTGCCGCCTTCTCTGGTAACGCCGCTGAGCTCGGACCGCGCTGGGTGTTTGCATGCGCGGAAGTTTAGCAAAGACGATACCAGCTTTCTCTCACGCGTGAGACATTCGAGTCGCGTGAGTGGTCGGAAGATTTTCCCGGAAGGGGAGCGCCGATTCCAGGGGTTCGAAAATGCGAGGCGGGCGACGCGCCGCAGCGCTGGGGGGCCTCACATAAAACGCCTAGCCCGCCCGTGAAATTCTTTTCTATGCGGCGTCAGGGACTAACCCGCAGGGCGCTGGCGCTTTTTCTGGAACGCGGCGTCGGTTGCCGCCTTCAGCTCTCGCCATTTCGTTTCGCCCATATTCGCCGCGATCACCGGTGCTATGTCCTTCGCCGGAGTCAGTTTCAGATCGAATAGCGATCCCGAATTGGCCGCCGCGAGCCGCTCTTCGAGGTGAGCGATCTTATGTTCCCGCTCAACAAGAGCTTGTTTGAGGATCGTCACCGGCGACGTCGGCGTCTTAGACTTGGTGCCACCTTCACGCACCTTGAGCTCTTTCTCGACTCTTTGCCGTGCCGAGATCGGCGAGTTGAGCCGCGCTCGCTGGCCGGGATTTATGGTGTCGAGAATCTCGCGCAGCACGACCATGCGTTCGGGCTCGGTGTGCAGCCAGAGAACCGCGCTAATGGACGTCTTGTCCATATGCTCGAGGCCGTCGAGCTTCATTAGATGCTGAAAGGTCTGCGCGTAGCCTTTGCCTTCGGGGCGGTTCAGGTGGTTGAGCTTCATCGCTAAGCGGCGGCGGATCATGAGGCCGTCGCCATAGGCGAGCCATTCGTTCAGATGGGCACCCGCGCCCATGCGTTTCCAGCGCTTGGTATCCTCGACGAGAATTTGCCGTTCGTTGGCGGTGAGCTCGGTCTGCCGTAGAGTCTCAAGTGTCATGGCGTTCATCCCTTTCCGATGTTCGCTGTGCAGGTGCCGGCCGTGTTGATGCGCGGCCGGCATCATTGTTGTTGCTGCTCTGATCATGACGGTGACGCTACATCACCGCCAGCCGAATGTCACTATGGCTTGTGTCCCATAAGTCATAGGAGACGTAGGAATACATACCTAGCGCTTTGAGCGCGGCGAATTGGCGGAGTGCGGCAGCCTCAAGCGTGTCGACGGCCGGCGCGGCGGCCTGACGGAGACCGGCACGGCGCCGAAGGGTGAAATAGGTGGAATCGGTGAAATCAGTGATTTTCTATCTCTATTTAAATAAGCCAGGAAAAACGGCCACTTCTTCCAGATAACAAAGGGCGCATCCGCGCACGCACACGTAGGGCAGATTTAATGGAAATAGAAAATCACTGACTTCACCGATTTCGCCGATTGTGGCCGTCCGCGTCCCGCTCATTTTCGTGCGTCCCGTACCAGCCTTTGAGCCGCGGCGGCCCGATCGCGGACGGACAGCTCGGCGCGGGCGTAGACAACCTGCCGCTTGCCTCCGAGGACCCACAGGCCGTCGTCGGCGGCGTCATTGCGGACAGAGATGTAGCCGCACTTTTCCAGCCGGTGGGGGATCGCACGCCGGTTTTTGCGGTCCTTGAGCCATTCGCCGAGGTTGTCGTCCGCGTTTACGATGATCTTGGCGAGCGTCGCGGCGGCGGGGTTGCCGAGACCGTCGAAAATATCGGCCAGCTCGGCCTCTTCGGGTGCTCGGTTGGCGTCGACGATGTCCCAGAACGCTGGCGTCTTCGGCGGCGGCGCCTTGCTGTCGAAGTCCGATAGATCGAGCTCGGCGAGATAAGCCGCCACATGGCGATCGCCGCCGCGCTCATACCAATCCCATAGTCGGCCCCAGTAGTCGGCGACAAAATCCTCCTTGGTGAGGATCGACCAGGCGACATAATGCCGGCGGTCGTCGGCCGGCAGGAAGATTCCATCTGTTTTGTGATTCGAGGTGATGACGACGCCGCAACAATTGAGCACGGCATGCTCGCGCAGATTTTCTCGTCGACGCGCAGCACGTCGGGCGGCGCGGCCGTATAGGCTTTCAAGTGATCATAGAAAGAGAAGCGGTTGACCTCGCCGAGGTCGCGGGCTTCGGAGATGCGCAAGATGACGCTTTTCAGAAAGCCATTGAATTGTCCAAGCATCTGCTGCGGCGACACCTCGTTGAAGTTCCACGGACCGACAGCGCGCTTGACGGGCTCGAGCAGCGTGTCTTTTCCGATGCCCTGCAGGCCGCCGAGCACAAGGGCGTGGTTGATTTTGTCCTGCGGCCGCTGGACGCGATGCGCGCACCATTTGACGATGTGATCTGCGTCATCGGGATAGACTTTGTGGATGTGGTCGAGCCACCGATCAGCCTCGGCGGCGTTGCCGGGCTCGATGGTTGGCGGCCGATAGAGATTGAAAACCGTGACGTCTTTGCGTGCGATCCAACCGCCTTCCGAGATCAGGCGATCGCGCACGATCATGGGCAAGCCGGGTGCCCAGGTCATTTGTTCGACCGGCCGATTGCGGTCGAGCCACGCGCTTGCCAATATGACCTTCTGCTTGCCGTCGTCGCCGAGCACTGGCTCGCCGGTGGCGTCGACCAGGACAACTGGCGGCACGCGTGCATTGACACTGGCGGCCGGCCACAGGTCTCGCGTCGGCGAGTAGATGTAAGCGTGCTGCGGCATGTACGCGAAGAAATCGTCGAGCGTTACACCGTCGGCGTTAGCCCTGCCGTTGCTGTGCTTTGCCTTTTTGAAGTACTTGCGCTTTAGCTCCTGCGCCTCTTTCAAGCGTTCGCGCGCACTCTGCGGCTCGGCCTTCATCGCGCGATCTCCTGCTCGATGCGCGCGGCGTGATAGTCGGCGACCCGATCAATCAGCTTATCCAGTTCGTGATAACCGAGCGGCGGTTTGCACCATGCGCTATTCCAAGCGTGCAGCATGCCGCGCACGAGGTCGTAATCGCAGTTGTGCCGGAAGAAGTGCCCGGCGATGGAGAGCGCGGCCTGATCGCAATACTCGCGGATTGGCTGGCTGGTCAGTTGCGCCCACTGATCGCCAGGGATCGGCGTGATATTGTCATCACCATGCGCCGCGTGCCGTACGACGAGGCGCTCAGCCAGCCATTCCGGCAGTGGCGCAAGCGCTACATCTTGTGGATGATGATCAACCGACCATTCGTAGTGCCGACCGGAGATATGACGACTAGGCGGCGCGACGATGTAGCCGTCGCGGGTGCGGATATCGATGCCGGGACCGAGCGGCGGAACGCTGCCCGGCGTTGGGCTGTAATTCTTGATACTCACGCCATCCGGGCAGCTAAAGATGATGTGCTGGCCGCCGCCGCCTGTGAGCGTGCGCCAAGTCTCCGGCAGCGCGCATTCGTGCTCAAGCGCGGCTAAGGTTTCATCGCCGTCGTGACGCGGATCGATGTCGAGTACGACGAGGCGATCGCAGCTGACGCCGAGATTAGCGTCGGGCAAGACGTAACCGAACCAGTGCTTGATGACGCCGGGATCGAGGGTAGCACTGTGCACGCCGTTTCTGGCTAGCTTGGCGTTGGGGTGTTTTGCGGCGTCCCGGCCACACGCTCGGCCGCAGGAACAAACGAGCTGGTCGGCGCCGACCGGGTAGTGCAGCGGGAACACCGCCATGCCGTGTTTGGCAAAGGCCAGCGCGGCGGCCACCAAGGCGCTCATGCGTGACCCCCGGCGATCAGATCGAGCGCCGTTCCGAGCGGGCCGGACGCGCGGCCGAGCGAGTCGCGCATCAGCGCCCGGCGGATCACCTCCAGCGGAACACCGTATTGAAGTGCGATCGAGGCGATGACCGCAGCGTCCTGCGCGTTGATTCCGGCCATCGAGCCAGCTTTGTGGTTCTGCAGGAACAGCTCGGCGAGTGAGCCGTCGGGATTCCGCGAGATGGTTGCCGTGAAGCGAAGCCCCTGACTCTCGATCTCGAAGGTCTCAGAGGCGCGGCGATCGGGAAGGCGGCGGCGCTCGCTCATGGCGCAGCCTCGGCGACTCGGAGGCAGGGAATCTCGAGGTCGTCGTCCGATTCGACAGCAGGCGCCTCGTCGGCGGCAACAGGATCGGGCGCGGCCTCGTTCCCCCAAGCGTCCCATCCTGGTCGCCGCGCCCGAGCAAACAGCTCGATCTTCGGCAACTCGGGGTACATGCGCTCGATGAGCTCGTAAGCCTCGTCGGGCTTGCGGCTGTGTTCGCGGCGCGGCGCGTCGAGGATGGACGACGGCCGCCACGGCGGCGGCGGAGCTGGCATGTCGCCGCGCGTCGCCACCAGCAAATGCTCGTGCTGTTGCCGGAAGTAGAAGCCTGCTCCGATCTTGTCCTTCCGCCACACCGCGCCCGTACAGTAAGTGAAGCCCCAAGCCCGGATCACGGCGAAGGCCTTCTCAAGAATCGCCGGCGGCACCCAAAGGAACAGAACCGCCGTCGGCGCAGCCAGATCGCTGACCGGCAACGCGCAAATCTCTTCCAGCGGCAGCGTGGGGTAATTCGCCTCAATGGCGCGCGTGCTCGTCATCGAGAAATCGTAGCGCCAGGGCGGGTCGGCATAGAGCAACGGATATTTGCGATCGCGCGGCAATGGCCCGGTGTGCGCGCTCAGCTCAACCGCCTTGGCGATGCGCTGGGCGCGCCGCTCCTCGGTCATGGCGGCCCGGAGCTCCTGTGCCTTTCGCAGAATCTCGCGCTCGCCCCGAGCGACGATCTGCCCCTGCTCCTCGGCCGGGAGCGAGGCGATGTCGGCGGCGGCAGACACCGACACGTCGCCGCGCTCGACGGCCCGCTGAAGCTCTGGCGCGCCGCTACCAAGCACCTCGCGGGCGCGAGCGACGCTGCGCTCGCCGACGCTGAGCAGTTCGGCAGCTCTGCCAATTGGCAGACCTTCGACGAGGTCTGCCCGTTGCCCGTCTCTGAGCGTCGCCAGCTTGGCCGCCACCATGGCGCGCTGGCTCTCGCTCAGATGGCGGCGCTTGAGATTCAGCGAGACAACTAGTCCGAGGGGATCATCGCCGTCGTAGACCCGCAACGGGCAGACGACGCCGGCGGCTTGCGCGGCACGATAGCGGTTGCGGCCGTCGAGAATCTGCCCGCGGTAGATCACAATGGGCTCGCGGACGTCGTGGACGCGGACGTCGGCGACGAGCTCGTCGAACTCAGCCCCCTCGATGAGCGGAAAGATATTCGCGAGCGGGTGAAAGCCGAGGGCGCCTGGCGATGCTTGCGGCGCGGCGTCGTTTTCGGTATCGGGGAGCTTCCGCTGTTCAGTCGCAATTTCCGTTGTGGTCGCCCGGGTCGCGAGCCCGGGCGATCGCATATTTTGCTGCGGCATGGCGCATCACGACGCCTCCGCCGCGTGCGCGGCTTTGTGCGCTGTCTTGGCGGCGGTAGCGCTCTGCTGCTCGTGCTGAAGGCGCCATTCGGCTGCGGCTTCTAAACTGATCAACGTTCTCGTGCCGACCTTCATCAAGCGCGGGGCTTCGCCCTGACGTTTTAGTTTGTAAAAAAAGTCTTCAGAGATGGAGTGCGCTTGGCAAAACTGCTGAATTGACAACGCCAAGCGCGGCGGCTCATTGTCATCCTGATCAGGTGGGGTGGCACCGGGCTTTCGCCCGGTAATTTCGCGGCGAGCCATTTGTTTGGTTCTCCCAGTTCGGTTTTTGATATCGCTTCACATCAAAAGCCGAACGGCGCGCCGTTGGGAAGAAAACCGAGAGCAGAATATGGCGGAAGTTAGATTTTTCCACAGGGGTCACCGCAACGGAATCACGTTGGCGGCGTCGGGCGCGGGATCGGACAACAGCCCGGTGCGCGAGATGTCGTCGGACGAGTGCTCGGTGATGTGGCGCGAGTAGTTTCTCTCGATCTGGCTGACGCTGGTGTTGTGTAAACTTGCGATCAATCTGATCGGAATGTTTTTCAGCAACATCCTCGTGATGTTCGAGTGCCTCAAGGCATACAGCGTCACCGCGTCGGGGTTCTCGCCGATGGCCGAGACCACCTCGCGGATCGGATAGCGATACTTCAGGCTTGGATCGTCGCCCCACGGCTCGCCGTCAGCTCGCAGCAAAAGCGCCGCGTCGGGAGCGCGGCCGGCGGCGGCCGCCTTCAGCCGTTTCGACAGCGCCACCGTGACCGGCACCGAGAAGCGTTCGAGTTTTTTCGCGCTGCGGTTCCTGCCGCCGCCCTTGCCTGACTTCGGCATCATGAGCTTCGGCTTCGACGCATGATCGTGTAGGTCTTCGACGCGCAGGCGTGCCGCTTGGCTCGGCCTTGCGCCGGTCGTCGCCAAGGTATCGACGAGCAAGCCAAGCGACGGGTCGTGGCGATATGCGGCGGCGACGAAGGCGTGAATCTTGGCGTCGCTCAAAACGACGTTGCGCGCCCGCTGCGCGTCCGGCAGTCCGGCGAGCCCTATTTCCCACGCGTCGGCGTTCTTGATGCAATGCGGATCATGCTGGCGCGCCAGTTCGAGCGCCGCGCAAACGCTGTTGCAGAGCCGGTTGATGCTCGCGGGCGCGAGCTTGCCGAGCAGCCCGTCGCGCCATGCCTTCAATTCTTTCGACGTCAGCAACGCAATCGGCTTCGACAGCAACAGCGCGGTCAAATGCGCGCGCGGCTGGTCCGCGTTGTAGACGCGCGCGCCGCGTGCGGCCAGATCGACCCGGTAGGCTGCGAGCGCGTGGTTGACCGTGAGCGGCGCTGTTCCGTTGTCGGTCTCGGTGCCGCCGCGCGCTAGTTTCTTCGCGACGTCCTGGGCCTGAAAGAACGTCAGCACCGTCGCGCCGTCGGCCTCATCGTAATCGTCGGCCTCGCCGATGCGTTTCGTCCAATACTTGCCGTGCCCGTCGCTCGCCTTCAACGTCCAAGCTCCGTTCCCCTTGTTGCGGCGGTAGAGCAGCACGACGCCGCGAGCCAGTGCCGGGCCGTTGTAGGGCTTCCTGCGGACGGCTAGCTTTAATCGGCTGGAGCGGTTTTCGAGACCGGAATGACGGCGTTTGCGGGCCATGCGTGTCCCCTAAAGTGTCCCAAACGTGGGTGTAAAGGCCGGTAAAGCTATATACGGCTGTATCGGCTTCTTTTCAACGGTATCAGGGGGTTAGTGCAAGCCATATGAAGCGGCATCAGGCTACATCAGGGGCAAATGTCCCCTATCGCGGCACCGGGCCGGCGCTGACAGCGCTGCTCGCCGGCCAAGTTCAGGTCTTGATCACGTCTCCTCCGGCGCTGATCGAATTCATTAAGAGCGGCAAGCTGCGCGGACTGGCCGTCACCAGTGCGGCGCGTCTGAAGGAGCTCCCGGACCTTCCGCCCGTGCTCGAAACCGTCCCTGGTTATGAGACAAGCTATTGGTACGGGCTCGGTGCGCCGAAGGGCATGGCTGCGGAGATCATCGGCACGCTCAACACGTCGACCAACGCCGCTATTGCCGACGCGACGCTCAGTGCACGACTGGCGGACCTCGGCGGCATTCCGATGCCGATGACGCCGTCTGAGTTCGGCAAATTCGTCGCCGATGAGACCGAGAAATGGAGTAAGGTGATCCGCACAGCCCACATCGAGCCGGAGTGATGCGGCGCTCTCACGCCAACTTTGTTTGGATAGGCTCATGACGCTCCCCCGCCGCAAGTTTCTCATCCTCGCCGCGGGCGCCAGCGCCCTTCCCGCTTCGTCAACCATCGCACGCGCGGAGGACTATCCGTCGCGGCCGGTGCACATTCTGTCCGGCTTTCCACCGGGCGGCATCAACGACACCTACGCGCGTCTGATCGGCCAATGGCTGTCGGAGCACCTCGGACAGCAATTTGTCGTCGAGAACCGGACGGGCGCGGGCGGCAATCTTGCCGCCGAGGCGGTCGCGCGGTCGGCGCCCGACGGCTATACGCTGCTGCTGACCACATCCGCCGACGCGTGGAATGCGACGCTTTATACCAATCTCAAATTCGACTACGTCCGCAACTTCACGCCGGTCGCGACGATGTCGCGCGGACCTGGACTGCTCGTCGTCAATCCATCAGTTTCGGCCCATTCGGTTCCTGAATTGCTTGCCGATGCCAAAAATAATCCAGGCAAGATCACCGTGGCGTCGGCCGGCGTGGGCAGCGCGCCGCACATGTACTGGGAATTGTTCCGGAGCATGACCGGGGTCGACATGGTGCACGTGCCCTATCGTGGCGGCGGTCCCGCGATCGCCGACCTCCTCGGCGGCCAAGTCCAGGTCTATTTCGGCACTACTGCGTCGTCGATCGAATACGTCAGAGCGGGGCGGCTGCGGGCGCTCGCTGTGACCAGCGCGGCGCGCGCGCCGGCATTGCCTGATGTTCCGGCGTTGGCCGAGTTTCTGCCGGGCTACGAGGCGACGATCTATGTGGGCATCGCCGCTCCGCGCGACACGCCTGCCGCAATCGTCGGCACGCTGAACCAGTCCATCAATCTCGCGCTGACCGATGCCAACATGAAACGGCGGATCGCCGAACTGGGCGACGCACCGCTTCCGCTGTCGCCCGGCGAATTTGCCAAGCTCGCCGCCGCCGAGACTGAAAAATGGGCCAAAGTGATCCGCACAGCCGGGATCAGGGCCGAGTAGTGTCGCGCCGGACGGGTGTCCGGTGTTGCGACGTTGCGATCCTCGACCCGTCCGAATTCTTGGTCTAGCTTCCCCACAACGCCGCCAGTGGGACCGGCCGGGGACCCGTCGAGTCCAAAGGCGGCAAGGCACGCAATCCGCACATTCGTTTGTTGTTCGCGATTGCCGCTGCCGATCGGGAGGATGCTCAAGCTTCCGGAGCATCATGATGTCCCTACCTCGGCACTGTCACCCGATCGCGCGTTGAGCCGTTCGCAATCACGCCGCCGATTTCTCCAAGCGGCGGCGGGCGCCATCGCGCTTCCGTTCGTTCCTCGCCGCGCGCGGGCCGAAACCTATCCGTCGCGGCCAGTGCGCCTCGTGGTGCCGTTTCCGGCCGGAGGCGTGAGCGACATCGTCGGCCGTCTGGTCGGGCAATGGCTGTCGGACCGGCTCGGTCAGCCGTTCGTCATCGAAGATCGTGGCGGCGCCGGCAGCAATCTCGGCACCGAGGTCGTCGTCAACGCTGCACCGGACGGCTACACGCTGCTGCTGGACGGTTCGTCGAACGCCATCAACGCTTCGCTTTACCCGGACCTCAGCTTCGTCTTTCTCCGCGACATCGCTCCGGTCGCGGCCGTCTTCGGCGCGCCGCACATCATGGAGGTCAATCCGTCATTGCCCGTCAAGTCAGTGACGGAGTTCATCGCCTACGCCAAGACGCATCCGGGCGAAATCAATATGGCATCGGCCGGCACCGGCACGCTGTCCCACATGGCCGGCGAACTGTTCAAGATGATGACCGGGACCGATATGACGCACGTGCCGTATCGCGGCGCGGCGCCGGCGCTGACCGACCTGGTGCAGGTCATGTTCGACAACGCAGCGTCGTCGATCGAACACCTGCGCGCCGGCCGGCTGCGTCCGCTGGCGGTGACGACTGCGACACGCATGGCGGCGCTGCCGGACGTGCCGACCGTCGGTGAAATCGTCCCCGGCTATGAAGCGAGCAACGTCAACGGTGTCGGCGTGCCGGCCAAGACATCATCCGAAATCGTGGCCAGGCTCAACGCCGAGATCAACCACATCCTCGCCGGTGAAGAGGCCGAGGCGCGCATGGCCGATCTCGGCGGTGCCGTCATGATCGGGACGCCCGGCGACTTCGGCGGTTTTCTCACGAAAGAGACCGAAAAGTGGGCGAAGGTTGTCAAAAGCGCGGGACTAAAGCCTGGCTGACCACGGAGATTTTCATTGCGGAATCCCGACCGGTCGCCGAATCTTGAGGGGCAAGGGCGGCGGAGACAAGGATGCACTTTCGGGCGGCGAAGTACCGTGGAATCTTGGCGGCAACCGCGCTGATCGGCTCTTTTGCACTGTCGGCGATCGCCGCGCGGGCGGAGACCCCGGCCGAGTTCTTCCAAGGCAAGCACATCGAAATCGACATCAATTCCAGCGTCGGCGGCGGGTATGATTTTTATGCGCGGCTCTTGTCCCGCCACTTCAGCCAACACATTCCTGGCAATCCGACGATTGTGCCGAAAAACATGGAGGGCGCGAGCGGGATGCGTCTCGCCAACTGGATGTACAGCGCGGCCCCGAGGGACGGCACCGTGGTCGGCGCCATGAGCCGTGCCACTGCATTTGAGCCGCTGCTCGGCAATACGGCCGCCCAATATGACGGCACCAAGTTCAGCTTCATCGGCAGCGCCAACGACGAGGTCAGCGTCTGCGTCGCCTGGCATACATCGGGCATCACGACCTGGCAGGACGTGATGCAAAGGGAGATCGTGGTCGGCGCCTCCGGCGGTGTCGCCGACGATACCTATCAGTTCCCGGCGCTTCTGAAGAACATGTTCGGCGCCAAGTTCAAGATCGTCGGCGGCTACCCGGGCGGCAACGAGATCAACCTCGCCATGGAGCGCGGCGAGGTGCAGGGCCGCTGCGGCATTCCGTGGTCCACCGTGAAGGTGACCCGCCACAACTGGATCGACGAAAAGAAAGTGAATCTTTTGATGCAGTTCTCGCTCGCCAAGCACCCCGATCTGCCGAATGTGCCGCTGATCACCGATTTCGCCAAGACCGACGAACAGCGACAAATTCTCAGACTGATCTTCGGACGGCAGGTCATGGGACGACCGTTCGCGCTGCCGCCGGGCGTACCGCAGGATCGCGTCGAGGCGCTGCGCAAGGCATTCATGGATACGATGCTGGACAAAGACTTTGTGGCCGAGGCCGGGAGCACGAAGCTCGAGGTCAAGGCGGTGTCGGGTGAGGAGATCGAAAACCTCATCAACAGCATCTATCAATCCACGTCGCCGGACGTCGCACATAAAGCCGCTGAAATGCTCAAGTAGAGCGATTGCGAGTTATCAAGGGAGGACGCGGTGGCCGAAAAGAAAGTGGCTTATGAGGTCGACGGCAGGCCGTTCGAGGGCATGATCGTCTGCGACGACAACGTCAAGACGAAGCGTCCGGTGATTTTCATGCAGCCCGACTGGAAGGGCGTGTGCGCCGATACGCTGGCGCAAGCACGCAGCGTCGCCGGCAAGGACTATGTCGTGCTGATGGCCGACATGTTCGGCACGGGTTACGGCGACAAGCCCAAGACACGCGAACAGCTCGCTACCGGCATGCAGGCCGTGCACAACAATCTCCCCTTCACGCTCACCTGTGGCGGCAAGGCCTATGACGTGCTGCTCACCGAAGCGAACACACTCGGCTTGATCGATGGCGGCAAGAGGG
Organism: uncultured Alphaproteobacteria bacterium; assembly: GCA_963732015.1. GTDB lineage: Bacteria > Pseudomonadota > Alphaproteobacteria > Rhizobiales > Xanthobacteraceae > BOG-931. Next base: position 71,064 of record CAVSXY010000002.1, read on the forward strand.
CGGCGATCGGCTACTGCGCCGGCGGCGGATTCGCACTCGAGCAGGCGCGCGCCGGTGCGAAATTCAACGCCGTCGTCGTGCTGCACGTCACCAATCCCAATCCAGTAGTTCCCGGCACGCCGTGCAACATCAAAGGCCGGGTGCTCGCGATCCACGGCTCGGCCGATCCGATCACGCCGAAATCCATGATGGATGCGTTTGAAGAGGAAATGACCAAAGCCAATGTCGACTGGCAGGTCATGATGTTTGGCGGCGCGGTGCATTCGTTCTGCGATCCGACCGCCGATGCCGGCCCGACGCGTTACGACGGGAGGTTGTGCCGCAAATCCTACATGCTGATGCGCGACTTCTTCACCGAGACGCCGTGAGGCTCCCGGTTGCGCACCATCATGCGGCGTTTTCCTTCGGCGGCGCGCCGTAGAGCTGATCGAAATTGATCTCCGATGCCGGAACCGGGCGCTTGAACAGATAACCCTGGACCGAGGTCACCCCGGCCAATTGCAACAGACGGTACTGATCCTCGGTTTCCACGCCTTCGGCGGTCGTCGCGATATCGAGGCTTTGCGCCAGCGTCAGCGTCGCCGAGATGATCGCGGCGCTCGCTGCGTTTCGTCAGATTTTGCGTGAACGATTTGTCGATCTTGATCTTGTCGAACGGAAACATGGCGAGCTGGCTGAGCGACGAGTATCCGGTGCCGAAGTCGTCCAGCACGATGGTGATGCCGAGATTCTTGAACTGGCGAAGCGCCGGCAGACATTCGGCGGCGGACTCGATGAGCGCCGTCTCGGTTATTTCAAGCTCCAGCCGTTTCGGCGGCAGTCCGAACTCGGCGAGGGCGTACATGACGACGTCGGGCAAATTGGTCTTGTGAAATTAAACGAGCGACAGATTGACAGCCGCCGCAATATCGTCCGGCCAGGCCGCAGCCGTCGTACATGCGTGATGCAGCACCCACTCGCCGAGCTGAGCGATCAGCCCGGTTTCCTCGGCGAGCGGAATGAATCGGTCGGGCAAGATCAGGCCCTTGGTTGGGTGCCGCCAGCGGACCAAAGCCTCCGCGCCGCGCATCCTTCGCGTTTTGGCGTCGATGATGGGCTGATAATGCAGTTCCAGCTCGTCTTGCAGGATGGCGCGGCGCAACTCGTTTTCGATCTCCTGGCGCGCGCTTGCGATCTCGCTCATTTCGCGATTGAAGAAGCAATAGCCATTGCGGCCCGCCGATTTCGCGCGATAGAGCGCCAGATCCGCCATCTTCAGAAGGTTGCCGGCGCCGGTGTTATGTTAGGGAGCGAGCGCTATTCCGATGCTCGTGCCGATGTTGACCTCGCTGCCCTCGATCTCGAACGGCTTGCCCAGCGCCGCAACGATGCGATCGGCCAGCGAGCTCGACGCCTGACGCTGGGCGACCTCGCCGGCCTGAATGATGGCGAACTCGTCGCCGCCAAGCCGGGCCAGCACGTCCGTCTCCCGCAGCAATTGCTTCAGGCGGGTTGCCACCTCCGTCAACAGCGTATCGCCGGCCGGATGGCCGAGCGTGTCGTTGACCTGCTTGAAGCGATCGAGGTCCAGCAGCAGGACGCTGAACGGCTCGCCGCGCTGGCGCTGCCGGGCGGCGGCCTCTTCGAACGCTGCGTCAGGGCGGCGCGGTTCGCCAGCCCCGTTAATGGGTCGTGATGCGCCAAAAACGCGATCCGCTGCTCTACCTTCTTGCGCTCGGTGACGTCTTCGATGACGGTCGCAAGATACTTGGCCTCGCCGTTCGCATCGCGAATGCCGATACGCCTCGCGCCGCGCGTGCGATGGCCTCGCATCGGCGTGTCCAGTTCGTATTCCTGATAAGTGCCGCCGCCGCCCTCTTGCAGCGCTTCGGTGTCGGTCTGGTCCATGAATTCCGCGCTCTTGGCGCCGTAGATCTCGAAAATAGTCCCGTCGAGAAACTCGCTTCGCGGCATATCGAGCATGGTCTCAAGCGCCCGGTTAACGAGAACGTATTTCCGCGTCTTGGCGTCTTTCGCAACGAAAGCAACGGGAATGTTCTCGATGAACGAATCCAGGAACTGCTTTGTCTCGTCCAGCTCCCGCTCCGCCTTTCGCAGCTCGGTGATGTCCTGATGAGTCGCGACCCAGCCGCCGCCCTGAAGCGGACTGCGCGTGATGCGAATGAGCCTGCCGTCGGCATGCTCGTCGATTCGGCTCGACACTCCATCAGCTCACGCCGCTTCGAGCCGCTGCCGGATATCCGCGTCATGCTGGTCGCCCTTGAACATGCCGTTGCGCAGACGATACGCGATGATCTCATCGATGAGTGACCCCGACTTCAGCAGTTCTGCCGGCAAGTTGTACATTTTGGCGTAGAGTTCGTTGCAGACGAGGAGCCGGCCGTCCTTGTCGAACATGCACATGCCTTGGGATATGTTCTCGACGGCGGCATGCAGCCGCACGCTCTGCTCGGCCAAATCGCGCCGCCGATTCAGTTCCGCTTCTGCCAGCGCGCGGACCTTTTCAGATTCGACTACGTCGGCACGCGCAGCATCGAGACGATCCTGCTGCTTCCACGACACGGCCATCAGATAGGCGGCAGCGATGATGAGCGCGATCACGATCAAAGTCACGAAACACATCGTCAACACAGTGGCGCGCCAGCCCGCAAACGCAGTGTCGCTCTCTTCCGTTACGACGACTGCAAGCGGCTAATTCAAGAGGCGATAGGCGGCGACGACACCCGACTGATCGTCAACCGGACTCACCGAATGGTCGTCGGCCGATCGTGCATTGGCGATCCTGTCAAAAATCGGGCCCCGGATTTTAGCTCCAACGTCGCCTGCCATCGGATAGCGCGTGATGAACGTCCAGTCGGAGCGCACCAAGGCAGCGGCATATCCAACGCCCAGCGTGGTGCTGAACAAATCCTGAAATATTTTGTTTCGGTCGACGCAAACACCGCGAACATTCCGTTGCTCGCGAAAATTGGCCGCGCGTTGATGATCGTCCACCGATCGGTCACGCTGCCCTTCACTGGCGCTTCAAGATACGACGTGAGCCTGCGATCCGCCTTTAGCGCTTTAAAATACGTGCGAAAGGACAGATCGTGGCCTGGAACCGGCCAGTACTGCGAAAAATTCAATCGCTGGCCATCGGCATCGCTAATGCCCAGAGCGTGGATTTGCGGCAGGCCAGACAGCTTTTCCTTCAGGAAGATATGAAAGTCTTCCCCGGTCAGCGCCAACTTGTCGTCTTCGGTCGGAGCGAGAGCGGAAGCCTTTTCGGCGACGCTGCCGAGGACCAGATCGACCGATTGCAATGTGCGCTCGACAAGCTCGGACAAATCGACGCTCTGGCGCAGGAGGTCGTTCTGGACGTCGCGGAGCGTGCTTTGATGCAACAACGCCAGCACGAAGGCATTGGCCCCCACGATGGCCGCGATGACGAGGGCCGTGCAGGTCACCAGCGTGCGAAGCTGCTGCGAAGACAATTTGCTGGCAGGCCAGAATTGCATCTTGGCGGACGAAAGCTTTTGTTAAACGGCTTGACCCGGAAAGCGATGTGACGCGCACATCAAGCCCCGACGCTCATGAAATCAGAAACGCATTGCGCTTCCGTAAGTTGCGATCGTGATTCAGCTTTCGTTAACCAACTGCTACAGCGCGATTGCCTAGCAACGCGTCCAGGCCCAAAAAAATGCTCGGACCTGGGTCGCTCTTCGGAAGGAGCGCCACGCGCGGGCAGCAATCTTCAATTGCCCCAGCGTTCCTGCCACAACCGCTCGCCGATGGTGCACGAGATGCGCGGCGCGTTCGACGCCGCCGGAATGACCCTCGCCGAAACCTCGCGGTCGGCGACTTCCTGCACCAGCTTGTTGCGGATCGCCTCGGTGAACTTTTCGCGCTCCTTGATCGGTATCACGAAGGAGCCGGGACCGCCGATGACACAATCCTCGTAGTAGATGTCGAGGTCGTCGATATCCATCGTCATCATGTTGGGCTTTTTCAGCATGATCGGCAGGCCGTTGATCGTCGTGCCCTTCGCCAGCACCTGGTCGCGAATGAGCGTTACCGGCGGGCCGTTGTTGTTGGCGCCGTCTCCGGAGACGTCGATCACCCGGCGCAGCCCCCGGGATGGGCTCGAGTCGAACAGCGACTGTCCGAACATCAGCCCGCCCGAGATCGATGTGCGCGAGGCGCGGCGGTAGGGTGCAGCCGCCAGCTCGGCGGCAACTGAGCCGGCAGCTTCCGGCCCGTCGATCAGCCGCCACGGCACCAGAATCTTCTGATCGCCCACATTGGCCCACTCGAAATAGGTGACCGAGATGCGGCCGTTGGTGCCTGCCTTCATCGCGTCCATGAACTCGCGCGACGTCAGCGCCTGCACATAGCCTTCGCGCTGCAAGTGCTGCTCGTCGGGGTCCATCGAATAGGACACATCGACCGCAAGCACGACTTCGGTATCGACCGCGATCGCGCCGCCCTGGGCGATCTTGTGCTCTGGCATCGGCGCGGCATTGCCGTCGAGCGCGATCAGCGCCCCCACAATGGCGGCAAGCGCGGCGAAAAGCGTGATTAGCAGCGCGCGCATAGGAAACCCCTCCGGGTTAGCCCGTATGCTGACACGAGCGTCGCGCGGTTGAAAGCCTGTCAAATCCGCAGCGCATGGTCGGCATGCGTGAAGGGCAATTTCAGCGCGTCGGCGACCGCCCGGTAGGTCACCTGCCCGGCATGCACGTTCAACCCGTCGCGCAAGTGCGCGTCCTCGCTCAGCGCCCGCCGCCAGCCCTTGTCGGCGAGCGCGATGACGAAGGACGTCGTCATGTTGCTGAGCGCAAAGGTCGAGGTGCGCGCCACGGCGCCGGGCATATTGGTCACGCAATAGTGAACCACGTGGTCGACGACGTAGGTCGGATGCGAGTGGGTCGTGGGCCGCGATGTCTCAGAGCACCCGCCTTGATCGATGGCGACATCGACAATCACTGAGCCTTGCTTCATCGCTTTTACGGTTTCCGCCGAGATGAGTTTCGGTGCGGTCGCGCCGGGCACCAGGACGGCCGCGATAACGAGATCGGCGCGCCGGCAGAACAGTTCGACCACGTCACGGGTCGAAAACACGGTGCGAACGCGGGCGCCCAGCTGAGCAGCAACGCGGCGCAGGGCGTCAGGATTGCGATCGAGCACGGTAACATCGGCCCCCATGCCCGAGGCGATCAAGGCCGCATTCGTTCCGGCAACACCGCCACCCAGGATCACCACGCTCGCCGCCGATACGCCCGGCACACCGGACAGCAGCACACCGCGGCCGCCGTTCTCTTTTTCGAGACAGCGGGCGCCAACGTGCGGCGCCATGCGGCCGGCGACCTCCGACATCGGCGTCAGAAGGGGCAACGTTCCCTGAGAGCTCGTCACCGTTTCATAGGCGATCGCAGTGACGCCCGACTTCATCAGGTCTTCAGTCTGCTCACGATCCGGCGCAAGATGCAGATAGGTGAACAGCACCTGCCCGAGCCGCAGTTTCTTGCGTTCTGCGGCGAGCGGTTCTTTGACCTTCACGATCAGCTCGGCGCGTCCGTAGACTTGATCGGCGTCTGCGACGATTTCGGCACCAGCGGCTTTGTAGTCGTGATCGAGCAGACCAGCGCCCGTTCCGGCTCCGGTCTCGATCAGAACCTGATGGCCCTTGTCGGTCAGCTCGCGTACCGTCGCCGGCACGATGCCAACACGATACTCGTTATCTTTGATCTCCTTCGGCACACCGACCAGCATAGTTGTCCTCTCTGCGCACCGAGGTGCATCCTCGGCCGGCGCGCTACATGACGTAGAGACGATCCGGTAGTTCGTTGGGCGAGCCATCCGGCGGCGCATGCGCTGCGAGCACGGCGCCGCAACGCTCGATCGCCGCAATGAAACCGGCGGCTATGTCTCGGTCGCGAATATGCGCAACGAGGACATCGATGGCGGCTTGCCACTCGACGGCTGTCACCTTCTGTGCGATCCCTTCGTCGGCAATGATGCGGGCGTAGTGCTCGGCCATCGATACGAAGATCAGCACCCCGCAGCGATTTTTGGTGTTGGAGATCCGGCGCGTCACGAACTGCTCGATTGCGGCGCGGTGCGCCCGGGCGCGCCGTACCCGGCGCGGCACCAGCGCTACACGGAGCCGCGGCAGTGAAAAAATAAATCCAGCGGCGATGTAGATCGCAAGCTGCGCGAGAAAGATCCACTGCACGCTCCACGATGTGAAACGCATCAGCGGCCATGGCGCCACGAGCGCAATCAGGCTCGACCACAGGATCGGCACATAAGCGTAGTCGGAAGACGAATAGGCCAGCACGCAGACGATCTGCCCGCAGGTGCGCGCCTCGGCCGCCCTGACGGCGGCGGAGACCGTCTCGTGGTCCTCGCGGGTAAACTCCATCACCAGCTCCCAGACGCGCCGCCGCCGCCCGATGAACCGCCGCCGCCGCCGAACCCTCCACCGAAACCGCCGCCGTCGAATCCGCCGGACGAGCCGCCGCCCCAATCCGAGCCCCAGGAGCCGCCGCCATAGGGGATGAATACGGAACGACCGCCGCGTCGGACGTAGCGTCCCGGGCCGCCGCCCTGCGTGCCGCCGCCCGCGGTCCCGATCAAATACCGCATGATCAAAATGATCGCGATAAAGAGCAGGATCGGAAATATCCCGTCGAACAGTCCGTACGGATCGTCGGTGCGGACATCGATCTTCTTAGGCTGCCAATCCGCGGTATCGCCGCTGAGCACGCTGATGACGCCGTCGACGCCGCGTTCGATGCCGCCGGAAATATCGTTGCTCTTAAAGCGTGAAACGATGGCACTCGATATGATCACCGACGAGAGCGCGTCGGTCAGCGTACCTTCCAGGCCATAGCCGACCTCAATGCGGACCTTATGCTCGTTCGGCGCGACGAGCAGGAGGACACCGTTGTTCTTCTTGGCCTCGCCGAGCTTCCAGGTGCGGAACAGTTCGTTGGCGTAGGTCTCGATGTCGCTGCCTTCCAGCGATTTGACGGTCGCGACGACAAGCTGAATGCCGGATTTGTCTTCAAGGTCCTTCAGCTTCGCTTCTAGGTCGCTTCGGCTTTGCGCCAATATGACGTTGGCCTGATCGACGACGCGGCCCGTCAGGGGTGGAAAGTTGAACGCGAAGGCAAGCGTAGTCCAAACGCAGAACCATACGGCCAGATAGGCCGTCATTCCGGGGCCGAATGCAGCGAGGAGCCCAGAATCCATAGCCCCAGTCTGGGAGTATCGATCCCGGGCTCGCCGCTTCGCGGCGCCCCGGAATGACGCAATCGCGTTCACGACGGGATTCTCAGAACTTCACCACCGGCGGCTTTTCTGAGCCCTCGCTCGCGGTGAATTCCGCCATCGGCTTGTTGCCCGAGAATACGGTCTTCGCCCACAGCACGGTCGGGAAGGTTCGCAGCGACAAGTTATAGGCACGCACCGCGTCGATGTAGTCGCGACGGGCCACCGCGATGCGGTTTTCGGTGCCTTCAAGCTGCGACTGCAGCGCCAGGAAGTTGGCGTTTGATTTCAGATCGGGATAGTTCTCGGTCACCGCCAGCAGCCGGCCGAGCGCGCCGCTCAACTGGTTCTGCGCATCCTGGAAGGCCTTGAGCTTGTCGGGATCCGTTAGCTGCGACGCATCCAGTGTTATCTTCGTGGCCTGGGCGCGCGCTTCGACCACCGCCGTCAGCACGTCTTTTTCCTGCTTGGCGTACCCCTGCACCGTCGCCACCAGATTGGGGATGAGATCGGCGCGGCGCTGATACTGGTTCTGCACGTCGGACCAACGCGCCTTGGCCGTCTCTTCAAGCGTCGGGATCGTATTGTAGCCGCAAGCCGATACGGTGAGTCCGATGCCGATCACGGCCAACAAGGTGCGAATGCGTGGGATGATGCCGATCATTTCGCCCTCCAACGGTATGGCCGCGGCCGCAGCGCGGCGATCGTTCAACCATCGAGCGGCTCGGTGCCGACAATCTCAATGCCGAAGCCGGAAAGACCTACATAGGTCATGCGGCGCGCCGAGGTAAGGAGGCGGATGGAGCTGACGCCAAGGTCCTTGAGGATCTGCGCGCCGAGACCGACCGCGCGCCATTGCTGTGTCCGCGCTTCCTCCGAGGCCGAGTCCCCCGATTTCGGGATTGAGACCACCGGAACGCCGGCCGTGCCGTCGCGCAGCATGACCAGCACCCCCCTGCCCTCAGCCTTGAACTTCGCAAGCACCTTATGGATCGGCTTGGCGCCGCCAAATACGTCCGAGATGATGTTGGCGCGATGCAGGCGGGTCATCACGTTCTTGCCGTCGCCGATGCGGCCATGGACGAACGCCATGTGATAGACCGCATCGAACGGCGTCAGAAACGCGTAGCCGGTCAGGGTGCCGATTTCGGATTCCACCGGAAACTCGCCGACGCGCTCGATCAGCTTGTCGCGTGCTTGCCGGTAGGCGATCAACTCCGCGATGGTGATGCGCTGCAGCTTGTGGCGCTCGGCGAAAGCGGCAAGGTCCGGGCCGCGCATGACTGTGCCGTCGTCGTTCATCAGCTCCGACAACACACCGACCGGCGGGACGTTAGCGAGCCGGCAGAGATCGACGCAGGCTTCGGTGTGGCCGGAGCGCATGAGCACCCCGCCGTCTTTGGCGACCAGCGGAAACACGTGCCCGGGCCGCACGAAATCGGCGGCGCCGCTATTGCCGTTGGCGAGTGCGCGCACCGTGTTAGTACGCTCTTCTGCGGAAATTCCGGTAGTCAGGCCGTGACGCACGTCAACCGAGACCGTAAACGCGGTGCCGAGCGGCGCGTCGTTGAGCGCCACCATCGGATCGAGGTGCAGACGCCGCGCCTCCTCGGGTGCGAGCGGCGCGCACACGATGCCGGAGGTGTGGCGGATAATGAATGCCATCTTCTCGGACGTGCACAAGCTCGCCGCGACGAAGAGGTCACCCTCGTTCTCGCGATCATCATCGTCGGCGACAATGATGATCTCGCCGCGGGCGAAGGCGGCGACGGCGGCGCTGATGCGTTGGTGAGCGTCTTCCATTGTCGATCTTTACTGCGGCCGCCTGTCAGCGCGCCGGCGGCGGAAACGGCCAAGCCGGAGTGACGCCGACTTGCCCGCGCTGGCGAAGATAATGATCGGCAATGACACACGCCACCATGGCTTCGCCGATCGGCACGGCGCGGATGCCGACGCAGGGGTCGTGGCGACCCTTGGTTGCGATCTCCGTCTCGTGGCCGTAACGATCGACTGTGCGGTGTGGCGTCAGAATCGAGGATGTCGGTTTGACCGCGAAGCGCGCGACCACGGGTTGCCCGGTCGCGATGCCGCCTAGGATGCCGCCGGCATTGTTGGTGAGGAATAGCGGTTTGCCGTCGTTATCCATGCGCATCTCGTCGCCGTTCTCCTCGCCGCTGAGTTCGGCCGCCTTGAAGCCGGCGCCGATCTCGACGCCTTTGACGGCGTTGATGCCCATCAGGGCTGCGGCGAGATCGCCGTCGAGCTTGCCGTAGATCGGCGCGCCAAGGCCCGGCGGCACGCCTTCGGCAACCACCTCGATGACAGCGCCGATCGAGGAGCCGCGTTTGCGCACGTCATCGAGATAACCGGTGAAGAACTTTGCCTGGTCGGCGTCCGGGCAGAAGAAAGGATTGCGCTCGACTTCCGCCCAGTCCCAGTGGGCGCGGTCCACCCGATGCGGGCCCATCTGCACCAGCGCGCCACGCACGGTGAGGCCCGGCACGATCTTGCGCGCGACAGCGCCTGCGGCAACGCGCATCGCCGTCTCCCGCGCCGACTGACGCCCGCCGCCGCGATAGTCGCGCAGGCCATATTTGGCATCGTAGGTGTAGTCGGCGTGGCCCGGCCGATACTTGTCCTTGATGTCGGAGTAATCCTTCGAACGCTGATCGACATTCTCGATGACGAGCCCGATTGGCGAGCCGGTAGTGACCTGCCGGCCAGTCGCCTCATCGTTGAAGACGCCGGAGAGAATTTTGACGGCGTCCGGTTCCTGACGCTGCGTCGTGAAGCGCGATTGTCCCGGGCGGCGGCGGTCGAGATAGGGCTGGATATCGGCTTCGGTCAGCGGAACCCCCGGCGGACAGCCGTCGACCACGCAGCCGATCGCCGGCCCGTGGCTCTCGCCGAAGGTCGTTACGCGGAACAAGTGACCGAATGTATTGAACGACATGACGCTAACGGCGCCGCCAATGATGTGAATGCTCGCAATGACCTTGATGACAGCGCGCGGGCTTGGTAGCCCGCGCTCTCTACTGGGTCAAATGGTCCCACCCACGTCATCAAGCGTGCAGAGTCTATCCGTTTCGTTCGCACCTGCGGCAGAAAACAGTACGCGCGCTTCGCAGTTGCGAACGCTTTGCCGCCAAAACGCGCACCGATTTAAAAGAGATTTAAAGCGACGTTCATCTGCCATTCATCTCGCTGAACGTCGATTAATGGAAAGCTGAACGTCCGTTAAGCTACGGAAAAATCAGGATTTTTTCGATTTTTAAGTTGCGGAGACGGTCCGCCTATGGCATCGTCGATTTTGGCAAGGGGGGCGAAGGCCACGGGACCGAGACAACGCCTTACAGCTTGAACTCAACCCTGCCGTTGGATCATCACGAAGAAGGAACAAAGCAATGGCGAAGAAGAAGAAGGCAAAGAAGAAGTCGAAGTAAATGACATGAGCGCACGCCTCGTATTGGGGCAGCGCCGTCAGACTTCGGATTTCGCGAGGTGCCCTTTGCGGTGCTTCGTCAAAGCGGCCGGATGAAAGTCCGGCCGCTTTCGTTTTGGCGCCTGCTTTCGTTTTCTCTGTAGCTCTATTTATTCCTTACGCCTTGGCCGCAGGTGCAAGCGAGTCAGACGCGCGCTGCAATTCGCTCTCGATCGCTTCGATCCACGCGGCGTCCTCGTTGCGAGCCTCGCGAACCTTGCGGATCAGGCCGAGATTGCGCTTGGTCGATTGCATTTCCCAGGCGTGGCGCGCGTAGCCTGTGACCTCGGAGAGATTTTCGTCGGCGGCGTCCTGATCGTTGCCGAGCACGGACAGTTCGAGCAGCGTCGCGTAGTCCCAGTAATCGGCGTTCACCGCGGCCTTGCGGGTCACCGAGTAGTAGACGACCGGCAGGATCTTGTCCTTCCGAGGGTCTGGCTTGTCGAGCTGCTCCATCAGGGTCAGCGCGTTGATGCCCGGATAGGCATCGCGCCAGTCAGCCTCGAAGCCTTGCAGATAAGTGTCGATCGCCCGCCGCAGCAGGCTGCGCGCCTCGGGACGGCTGGCCTCCTGCGCCTTGTTCCATCGATCCTTGTAGATGCGGCCCAAAAGCCCGTTGGTCTCGCTCGACGCGCCGAATTCTGCGATCACCTCCTTAAGCACCTTTTCGGCGTCCTCGAAGCGGCCATCGCGATTGAGCGCAAAGCCGAGCTGCTCCCGCATCATCTTGGCGCGCTGCAGCGGCGGCGGCATGCGGGCGTAAAGATCCACCATCCCCGCGTAGGCCTCGACGTCCCGCAGCGACAGATAAAGATCGACGATGACGCCGGTCTCGATGTCATTGAGATTCTTCAACGCCGGCTCGGCGGCGATCGCTTTGACCGCATCGGCGCCGGCGCGGACGGCAGTAGCAAGCCGCTCCTTGTATTTCTTCGAGTAGTCGACTTGTTCGCGAAAGATGTCGGTCTTGGTGTGATCGATCTGGGTATGCGGCAACACGTCGACGAGCTGAAAGATCGGGCTATCGTCGTGTGGCGTGGTGCGCGCTTCGGATAAATGCGCGGCAATCGCCGCAATCGGCGCCTCGGGATCGACCGGCTCGCCGGCGCCGTCGGTCTTGTACGAAATACCACGTGCCAGCGCGACGTCGAACGGAATGACGGTACCTTCGACGAACAGAATGACCGTGCTCGACGGCCGCAGCGCATGGCGGATGCCAAGCTCGTAGAACACGTTGGGATTGGCGCCCGTGATGTCGGCGACGGCGTAGTGGCACAGCATAAGCCGCTCGAACATCGGCTTATGGATAGTGCCGCCTATCTTTTCCTCGTCGGCGCGGATCGGTTCGAGGCCGGCCTGTTCGACGGCTGGTGCGATGATCTTCTTGAAGACGGAATCGAAATTGGTCACACGTCCGGCGGCGTCGGTCTTTTTGCCGAACGGCATCAGCACGAAGCAGAGCGGGGGCGGCGGTACGGGCGTTTCCACGGGCGGCTCTGCGCAGGACGAAACGTACTTGAGTTTCCTCCAGGATCGAGGAGGAAGTCAAAGTGCGAAATACGCAGAAATCGCCTATGCCGCCGGCCGTCAATTCAGCCGCAGCAACTCGTTCAGATAGAACTTGCGCATCTGCGGCCGGTAAAGTTCCATCGCCGCCTTGTTGAGATCGAGCGGCGGTTTGGCGTCAGCGGGAAGCACTTCGAAATAAGGCGAATCATTGGTCGCCTCGACGAACTCGGCATGGGCTTTCTGCAACAACTCCGGTTCGGTGAGCAGATCCAGAATCGCGCCCGACAGTACCTTGGCGCCGGCGACCATTCCCTTGTGCGCGATGATGCTGGTCGGCGTGATGGCGCCGTGCCACTCGTGATATTGGATGCCGGGCACGCTGCCCGGGAAATTGAGCAGTCCCGCCGGCACCGTCCACGAAATATCGCCGCTGTCGTTCGACGCAAAGGATTGCGCCCGGCCCCCGAACGGCGTCACCGCCGTTTTCAGGCCAACCTCCGGCTTGCCGGCAGACTTCTGGAAGTCGCGGGCGAAGCGCTGCTCGTCATCGTTCCATTGCGGCATGCCGACCTGTTCGATGTTCTTCTGAACCACTTCGGCGATCGATTTCACACCGATCTGCGGCCACGCGGCGGCGATGATCCGATTGTCGTCCTTGGTGCCGGTCATCAGCGCCGCGCCGTGCGCAATATTGATGAGCTTGTCGAACGTTTCCTTGGCGTCGGGCATGTTGGCGTCACGCACCCACCACCAGGCCTCCGCCAGGTCCGGGATCACGTTGGGCTGGATGCCGCCATTGGTGATGACGCGGTGGATGCGATAGGTCGGATGCAATTGCTGACGCAGATAGGCGACGCCGACGTCCATCAATTCGACGGCGTCGAGCGCATCCTTGGCGTCCCATGGATCATTTGCGCCATGCGCGGTCTTGCCGTGGAAGGTGAAGTTGGCACTGATAGACGCATAATTGGCGAGGCCGTAGCCCGTCGCCATCTGGTCGCCGATGTGCAGATATATGATGGCGTCGACATCCTTGAAGTAGCCCGCGCGCACGAGGTAGGGCCGGCTGATGATCTGCTCCTCGGCGGGCCCAAGCGAGATGATGACGCTGCCCGTAATATTGTAGCGCATCATCGTCTGCTTGACGGCGAAGGCCGCAGCGGCGGCAACGCCGCCATGGGTGTTGTGGCCCTCCATGTGACCCGGCGCGCCGGGCACCAGCGGCTTGTGCGAGAACTCGAGCGGCGTCTGCGAGCCGCCAGGCAGCGCGTCGATCTCGCTGACGATGGCGACGGCGGGATGCCCCGAACCCCAGCGCGCCCACAGATTGGTGGGCATGCCGGCTCCGCCGAGTTCAACCGTGAAGCCTGAGGCCTCGAGCACGTCCTTCATCAGTTTCGTGCTCTCGAACTCCTGCATGCCGAGTTCGCCGAAATAGAAGAGCGAGTCGCCGATCTTCGTCTCCGCCTCGGCATTCTTGTCGATGATACCGCGGGCGAACTGTTTTTGTTCGTCGCTCGCGGCATGGCAGGCGAACGGCGCGAGGACAAGAAACAGCGCGAGCGAAACCTTGCCGAGCATCGGCGCCACCCCTTCATCAATGGGCTCTCCCCCCGGCTCGGGAGCAAGCTTCAATCAATCCGTCGCGCCAGCGGGCTGCCTAGGCAGCGACGTGCGCGCGGGACTGCACGTCCATATTGACGAGGTCGAGCGGCGTCTCTGCCGTCTCCAACATGCCCCAGCTCTTGACCCATTCGTAGGTGCGCTGCAGTTCGTCGAGCGGAATCGGCGCTGGCTCACGCGCGACCAGCCGGCTCTCGCGCATGTCATCGACCGTCAGGGTGCCGATCTCCGGATCGCGCGCCTTGTGGTAGTCGATGAAGTACTGCAGATACTTTCGCTTGTTGGCATTGATGCGGCGCACTGCTTCGCTGACCGCGCGGTTATAGGCGCTCATGGTTTTGGCATCGATCTTGTCGGTGCCGACGTGGGTGCCGTGATAGAACGCCGAGCAGATCAACCGGCAGCCCTTCTTTTCCGCCAGCGTGACGTAAGGCTCGGTCAACGTCGTGCCTTCGATCTCGCCTTTCATCAGAAGGTCGAAGCGGAAGCGCGAGCCGTGAGGCACGCTGCACACGACGATCTGATCGCGCGTCAGAAACCCTTCGAGCATGTGCAGCGCGAGATAATGGGTGCCGAAATAGAACGGCACGCCGACCTTGCGATGGGCGAGCTGTTGCGGCGTATAGACCGGCGAATCCGGTCGCACAGCGATCGCCGCAAAGGTCGCCATGGCGCGCCGGCCGAGCTGGCGGCTTTTCACGCCGGTGCTCTGCACGCGACAGTAATTGCCCCATTCGCAGGCGTTATACATGTCGGCCTTGCCCTGCTCGAGCAGGCGGCCGTGGCTGCGGTACGGATCGAGGCCCTTCGGGCTGAGCACGTCGGTGTGCGCCACGCGGTCGGCGCCCTCGTTGGTGTTGACGAACTCGACCTTGAGGCCTTCCTTTGCAAACAGGCCTTCAGCATCGGCGACCAGTTCGGGCAGACCTTGGAACGGGGCGGTATGCTCAAGGACGATTGTTTTCATTCGATGTTCCTTCAGGTGTGGTGCCGCCGGGATTTCGATGAGATGCTTTCTAATAGGGCTTGCAGCTGCCCTTGACCGTGGTGCGCAGCAACAGCCGCCGCTGATCCGACGGGAAGTCGGTGCGTGCGTGGCTGGAACAGCGGTTGTCCCAGACGATCAGATCGCCCTTGCGCCAGACGTGGGTGTAGACGAATTCCGGCTTCTCCGAATGATCGAACAGGAAGTTGAGCAGTCTCGTCGCTCTCCGCTTCGCTGCATGCCCTTCGATCGCGCACCGACATCAGCCGGTTGACGTAAAGCGCCTTGCGCTTGGTTTCTTCGTGCGTGCGCACGACCGGATGCACCGCCTGGCTCGACGCGTCGACCGCCTGCTTGTCGTTGCGCTTCACCGAATTGTAGACGTAGTAGTTCACCGCCTTTCGGCCATCGAGCTTCTGCTTCATCGCCGGATCGAGCGCGTCGTAGGCGGCGGTGCCGCTCGCGAACAGCGTATCGCCGCCATAGGTCGGAATTTCGACCGAATAGAGCAGCGTCGCCTTGTGCGGTTCCGGCGCGATGAATGGTGTCATGGTGGAACATCATCTCGCCGTCGGGCAGCGCGCCGATGGTTTCGCCGTTTTCGCGGATGTTCGAGATCAGCATGATGTTCGGCAGGATTTTTGAAAACCCGCTCGGCAGCGTATGCTTCGGCCGGCCGAGCGGCGCGAATTCGCCGAAAATGCCGGTGACGCGAATGAGGTCTTCCTGGCTCAGGTCCTGGTCGCGAAACAGCAGCACCGCGTGATCGAGCCAGGCCTTGTAGATCGCCGCGGCGCTGGCCGGCAGTCAGCGGCTCGCGCAGATCGATGCCCTTGACCTCGCAGCCAATATGTTTGGTCAGCGGCACGAACTTGCGGAGTCTCGGCGGCAGCAGCGGCTTCTCGTTCCGAAACCATGCTCATCGTCTGTCTCCTTTCGTCGCGCTCGCACACTGATTTGACGCTGGCTCAAAGCCGTTTGAGCGGACAAGCATCGCCTGCCGCGCGTTCGTTGTGAAGCTTTTGAATAGCATGCGCACCATGTAGAACCGACAGCCCGGCAAGGACAGTCAGGAGCGCTATACAATGCCTGATTTGCCGCCGCTCCGCCAACCCCGGCCGGTTGATTCAGGCCGTAACTGCAACGGCCTGCAATGATGGCTGCTATTTCAGGTCGTGGTCAACAAGCGGCGGCGCTCAACCACCGCTCTGTGGCCTGCGGGTATCGATCTGCTCATAGGCGGCCTGCGCAATCGCACGGAGTTTGTCATGCTCAGCCGGACCACTCAGCACATAAGCCAGATCGCCATCGACCCAATAAAACGCGGCGTTGCGATCGCCCGAGGTGTAACGCAACGCGGTCTGCGGGTCGCTGGTGTGCCCACAATACAACGTATATCGCTCGCCGGAGGGGCTTTCATACATGAAGAACGCCGTCGCCCCAGTCGGCCCGGGCAGCAGCCGGCCGCCGACGAGTTTCAAACCAACCGTGTCGAGTTCCGGCGCACGTAGAGGCGAGCCGAGCCGCTTCGATAGCCATTCGATGAGATGTGGCCGCTCATCACCGGGCACTTCGACCGGATGGCGGACCTCGACGGCATAAAGCCGATAGGCGTCGAGGGCATCACGCGTGAATTCCGAGCGAACAGATGGCGACGCCGCCTCAACGCCGCGCGCCACCCAGCCGGCGCCGCCGCCGGCCAAAAATGCCGCCAGCACGGCTGCAACCGCAGCGGCGGCCGGACCGCGGCGCGCACGCGGCAGCCGCGCGATGGCAAGCCGCGCCGGCACCGCCTCGTGGCCCACCGCGCCAAAGCGCTCACGGATGAATTCTGCCTGATGGCGCCACGCCGCAACTTTCGCCGCATCGTCTGGATGCGCCGCAAGCCACGCTTCGACAGATCCGTGACGTTCGGCGGGCAATTCACCGTCCACATAGGCGTGGAGTTCGTCTTCGGTCACCGTGTGGTCTCGATCAATCATCGTTCGCTCTCTTCATTTCACGCGGCGTAGCGGCGGACGCTCGCCGTCGAGAAAAGCCTTGATTTGCTTGCGGGCACGCGCCAGACGCGACATCACCGTGCCGATCGGCACACCCTGAACTTCAGCGACTTCGCGATAGCTCAGCCCCTCGAGGACGACGAGGAGCAAAGCTGTCCGCTGATCCTCGGCGAGATCATCGAGTGCGCGCATGATATCGCGGCTGCCGGCTTCCGGTCCGCCCACTGCGGCGTCATTGTCGTTGATCGGCGTTAAGGTCGGACGCCGCGACAGCGACCGCAGCCGGTTGCGGTTGAGGTTGGTCAGGATCGTGTAAAGCCAAGCCCGCACATCGCCATCATGAAACAGATGCTCGGAGCGCAATGCCCGCACCAGCGTGTCCTGCACAATGTCGTCGGCCGTCTCGGTATCGCGCGTGAGCGCGCGCGCATAGCGGCGGAGCGGCGGGATGGCCGCCTCGATCCGCTGGCGGAATTCACTCACGCATGTGCTCCACCTTTTGAGCCAATTGCCGGACTTAGGTCCCAGACCGCATGGACTCCGCCCGGAGTTCGGGCCACCTACTTCCCAAAAACACCAATAGTCCCAGACTATTCCCGCCGGCACTGCATGCGACCAAGTGCCCGCCTCAAGCTTGATGGCGGCTACGGGCCTATGCCATAGGAGGCCGAGGGGTGAAAGCTCTCTGGGCGGATGCGGTCGACTTGGGTCAGGGGTCAGGAGAATGCCGGAAATCTCGGGCCTCATGCGCGGCAAACGCGGCCTGATCATGGGGGTCGCCAACCACCGTTCGCTCGCCTGGGGCATCGCCAAGGCGTGCCATCAGCACGGCGCCGAGCTCGCCTTTACCTATCAGGGCGACGCGCTGAAGAAACGGGTCGAGCCCTTGGCCCACGAGGTGGGCGGCATCGTCGTCGGCGATTGCGACGTCACCGTTCCGGCAACCATCGACGCGGCGTTCGCGGCCGTTCAATCGGCGTGGGGCAGCATCGATTTCCTGGTTCACGCGATCGCCTTCTCCGACAAGGATCAGCTCGACGGCCGCTACGTCGACACGACGGCGGACAATTTCGTCAAGACGATGCTGATCAGCTGCTATTCGCTCACCGCGGTCGCGCAGCGCGCCGAAAAGATGATGCCCAACGGCGGCGCCATGCTGACGCTGACCTATTACGGGGCTGAGAAGTGGATGCCGCATTACAATGTGATGGGCGTCGCCAAGTCCGCGCTCGAAACGTCGGTGCGCTATCTCGCCGCCGACCTTGGCGTGAAGAACATCCGCGTCAACGCCATCTCGTCGGGGCCGATCAAGACGCTCGCCGCGTCCGGCATCGGCGACTTTCGCTACATCCTGAGATGGAACGAGTACAATGCGCCGTTGCGGCGCAACGTGACGATCGAAGAGGTCGGCGAGGCCGGCGCCTATCTGTTGTCCGACATGTCGCGCGGCGTCACCGGCGAGGTGCATCACGTCGATGCCGGCTACCACATCGTCGGCATGAAGCATCCCGACGCACCCGATATCACCGTCGGCAAGGAATGAGCGCCCCGTGTCGCGCGGGCGCTGATGTCGACGATGCCGGTGCTCTACTACGTTCGTCACGGCGAGACCGAGTGGAACGCTGCGCAACGCCTGCAAGGATGGCGCGATCCTGCTCTCAACGCCCGCGGCCGCGAGCAAGCCGTGCATTGCGGTCAGCTGCTTGCCGATCTGCTGCAGCGTGACGGTCTCGACCCGAACCATGCCGGATACGTGTCGAGCCCACTGGTGCGGGCGCGCGAGACCATGGAACTCCTGCGCCGCGCCCTCGCTCTTGACCCGTCTGCTTATGACGTCGATCAGAGGCTGATCGAAATATCGTTCGGCGATTGGGAGGGCATGACGCTGCGCGAGATTTCAAAGAGCGCGCCGCAGGCGCTGGCCGAACGCGAACACGACAAGTGGGGTTTTAGACCGCCCGGCGGCGAGAGCTACCACGATGTCGCAAAACGCGTCGGCGCGTGGTACACCACCATCACGCGCGATACGGTCGTTGCGGCGCACGGCGGCGTCGCCCGCGCTCTCATGGCGAACTTCCACATCTTGCCCGAGGAGGATGCGACCCACGCCGATATCAGGCATGGCGTTGTCTACGTATTCTCCGGCCGCACCATCGCCCGCTACGCGTGAACGGACTTGAGGGCCTCTGCAATGTCGCGCGTTTTCATCACCGGATCGACCGACGGACTCGGCCTGATGGCAGCACGGCTGCTCGTCGAATGGGGTCATTCGGTCACACTCCACGCGCGCGACGACGAGCGCGCCACGGACGCGCGCAGCGCGTTGCCGCAGGCCGAAGCCGTCGTGACCGGCGACCTTTCGACCATCGCGGCGATGCGACGCGTCGCCGATGCGGTCAACGCGCTGGGCCGCTACGACGCCGTGATCCACAACGTCGCCATCGGCTATCGCGAACCGCGCCGCGTCGAGACTGCCGACGGTCTCTGTCAGCTCTTCGCCATCAATGTGCTCGCGCCTTATCTGCTGACTGTGCTGATCGCACCGCCCGACCGGCTGGTTTATCTGAGCTCGGGCATGCATACCGGCGGCTCGGCGCAGTTGGACGACCCGCAATGGACGAAGCGGCGCTGGAATGGCGCGCAGGCCTATTCGGACAGCAAACTCTACGATGCCGTGCTGGCCTTCGCGGTGGCGCGACGCTGGCCCAAAGTTTTATCCAACGCCCTGGAGCCCGGCTGGGTGGCGACCAAAATGGGCGGCGCCGGTGCGCCGGGCGATCTCTCGCTCGCCCCCGTCACCCAGGCTTGGCTTGCGGTCAGTGACGAGCCGGCCGCCAAGGTGACAGGTCAGTATTTTTATCACCGGCAGCTCCGCCGGGTGAACCCAGCCGCACAACAAGCCGACCTGCAGGATCAACTGCTCGCCTATTGCGCCGATCTGACCGGCACAGCTTTACCACGCAGTTGAATTAACCGAAGACGCTTTTGGTTCGGGAGGATGTCATGAGGGAATCAAACGTCGCCCGCGCGACGGGGGGGAATATCACCGTCCGGGCTTTTCTCATTGCGACTGCCGCTGCCCTTCTCATCAGTACAGGCTCCATCAGCAGAGCCGATCCCTATCCGCCGGTCAACCAAGGGCGGCCGCCGATCGTTCTTCGGTCGCATGGGGTCTTTTGGGCGGGTGGCAAAGTCGTCAAGCGAACCCAAGCCGGAACAGAAAAGGCCGGCGACAGAAAAGACCTGCCCTTCACGGAACAGGACGCTTCAGTTGGACAAGCCTACGTCGAATATTTCATTCCGCAGCGGCTGCGCGCCGGCAAAGCGACAATTCCGATCGTGTTGATCCCGGGCGGTACGCTGATCGGTGCGCAATTCCTGACGACGCCTGACGGCCGTGAAGGTTGGGCGGACTATTTCATCCGCCACGGCTTTCCAGTCTATATCGTCGATCCACCCGGCCGCGGTCGCGCGGGCTTCAGCCCTGACGCATTCAATAACGTGCGCACCGGTGCGGCGCTGCCAAACACGCAGCCGCGCATCGATGTTTGGGACAGTTCGGGCTGGCTTGAATGGAACGCTGGACCCTTGCCGGCCCCCTCTCACGGCCCGCACGATCCGTCGTGCATCGGCAACGATGCGCGAGATCCGAACGCGCCGCCGGTCTACTGCAACGGCGATCTGATGCCGGCGCTCGATCCGGAGGGCTACAAGCATTGGCTCGGCGCGTTGGCGCCGGAGGTTCCGGTCAAGGGCGGGCTGGAGCCCGGAATCATTGCCGCCTTGGAGAAGATCGGCCCCGCGATCTATGTCGGACACTCGGCGGGCGGCACAATGGGCGGCCACATCGCAAACCAGCGTCCGGAGCTTTTCCGGGCGGTCATCGGCATCGAGCCGCAAGGCGACTGTATGTTGCCGCCAAGCGAGCCGATAAAGGGATTAGCCAAGGTGCCTACCTTCTCGATCCACGGCATCAATCAGGTCGGCCGTCCGGATACGGGCCCGTGTCTCGACACGTACAAGAAGATTGCTGACGCCGGCGGCGACGCGACCTATCTGTCGCTGCCAAAGCTTCCGCATACCCAGCTGTTCGATCGGATTCCGCAAAAGCACATCTGGGGCAACGATCACATCGTGATGTGGGATACGAACAGCGACGAGATCGCCGGCATCTTGCTGGAATGGATCGAGCGGCATGCGGAAAAAAGCAACCACCGATAGACGGGCCGCTCGCCGGCGCAAAGTCTTCTAGGTGGCACACGGCTAGGTCGCGCGCCGCCGTTTGTCGATCATGTTGATGGCCCGCCGGGCCGACAGGATCGCGCCTTCTTGCCAGGCGCCGACATGGCTCAGATGCTCACCGGCAAAATAAAACGGCCCGTCCGGTTCGCTGAGCGTTGCGTAATTGCCGTCCTGCTCTGAGCTGTAGCGCGCGGCGATGCCGAGGCTGTAGGGCACTTTCGACCAGGCGATCGCCATCGGCGCTTCAAGCTCCGCACCGCGGCCGGGATGAAGCGCCTCGACAGCGGCGCGCGTCATCTCGAACTGTGCAGCGAGCGGCTGCGCCGCAAGCCAATCGGCGGAGTCGCGGGCCGAGTAGGCCCCGAGTAGAATTCCCTTCGGCGAGAAGAAACGGTCGCTCGGATACCAGACCAGCGCGGTCGGTCCCTTGACCCACGAAATTCCGCCGTAGATGTGATCCTCGGTCTCCCAGAACCGGCGCGCCTGCCAGGCGATCTTCACGGCGTTGCCGTAGTCAACGCCGTGAATCGCCGCGCGATAGGACGACGAAAAATCGGCCGGGATCTGGTCGAGAATTCTTGAGCGGGATGGTCACGAGACAATACGCGCCCTCGATGCTCGCCTGCTTGCCGCTTCGTTTGTCACGATAGCCGATGCGCACGCCTTCGCTGCCGCGCCGGATTTCGATCACTTCGCTGCCGAGCCGCACCACCGCGGCAAGCTTGCGCGCAAACGCCATTGGTATGTGGTCGATGCCGCCGACCGGCTGGAACATCGTAGCCTGAAAATCAAAGCCTTCCTCGAACAGGATGCCCGACCACATGTCGGCATCGAGCAACGTTTCGAACGAGACCGGCTCGCGCGCCACGCCGACCTCGCCGGCGGGACCGGGTAAAGTCACATAGCCGGACCGCGTTGTTCCTTTGTAAACGAAGTCGGGAGTGAGATCGCCATATTGGCGCAGGAACGCGAGCAGCCGCTCCTTGTCGCGGGCGGTCAATTCCTGATCCAGCGCCCCTCGATTCACCGCCTTGCTGAGCAATTCCGAAATGGCGCCGCGCGTATCGTTGACGGCCTGCCGCATCTCGATCGGCTTGCCGCCATTCGCGGCCGGGTTGAACAGGCGCTCGCCGCGGCTGGTGTTCACCTCCACCTCAAGCTCGACGCCAAGTTCGCGACAATAGCCAAGCACCGCCTGGTGGTGGCTCGGCAAGCGTGCCGGTCCGGCATTCCAGTACATGTCGGGATCGAATTCGCAGACCTGACGCGAGCCGTCAGTCATGTCGAGCTTGGCACCGCGCCGGATCGTCCAATTGCGGCCGCCGACGCGATCGCGCGCTTCCAGGACCGTACAGGCGTAACCCGCTTTGCCGAGTTCATAGGCTGCGGAGAGTCCCGCGACGCCGGCGCCGAGGATGATTACCTTGGTGCCGTGGGCGCCAGGCTCAAGCGCCAGGGGCTCGGCGTTCGCCGACGCGCCGATGAGACCCATCGCCTGCATGGTCAGGTAGGTGGCGCGGTATCCGCCCGCAGCGGCGACTTTCCGTAAGAAGTCCCGACGCGTGCGGCTCATTCCATCTGTCCTGTCTCGCGGCGGCCGGCCTCCACCCGAACCACCCGAGCATAGCGAAAATCGGCTGCGAAGAGCACTCAAGCCTAATCATCCGCCTTCGAGCGGATATAGGCCCAAAGCTCATCCATCTCATCATCGGTCAGCATGCCCTGCCACGACGGCATCTGACCTTTGCCTTCCATAACGGATTTGTTGAAGCGCGGCCGCTCGTCAGCGTGGAGCTTTCTCAGATCGAAAGTTGAGCCGGTGTTGACCAGCCGCTCGCCGTGACATTCGGCGCATTTGCTTTGATAGACCTCAGCGCCGGCATCGATCTGCGCCCGGTCCTGCGCCGACGCCATTGGTGAAGCGAAAACGAGGAAACCAACGACGAAACCGCCGACACTCTTCCGCATTACCATTCATTCACGCCCAAAGTCATTGCGAGCCAACGCGTCGTTGCAATGATCCGGCCGATCACGGCAATGCGAAAACGTAGATTTCGTTGTGGCCGAGCACCGGCTTGCGCATCGAGGCTTTCGTCAGTCCGAGCGGCCCCGCCGACACCGACTGGCCTTCGCCGGTGAACACCATGACATACTGCTTGCCATTGACCGCATACGTGATGGTGCTGGTCATGATCATGCCGCCGAGAATCGACTCCCACAGCACCTTTCCGCTGTCGGCGTCGAACGCGCGGAACCTCCGGTTCTCGTCGCCCCAGAACACGAGGTCGCCGGCCGTAACCAGCGCCGAGCCCGCACCAGGCTGCGGCTGCGAATAAAGGACGTGAAGTTCGCCCGTTGCGAGGTCGATCTTGCCGAGGTTCATATACTTCTGCGGATCGGAGCCCGGCCGCATCACACCCTTTCGGGGTCCCCAGCCGGTCTTGGTCTTGGCATTCGCCGTCATGTCGACGCATTGATCCTGGAACGGCACATACACCGCGTTCTTCACCGGCGAATAGGCAATCGACCACAGGCCGCGCGTATTGTGATAGCAGCCGACGATGTGATCGCCGTCTTTCCAGAACAGCTTGTCGGGATTGACGCTGGTCTGGCCGGTCTTCACGTCGATCTTGTTCATGTTGATGTTGGGATCGTCGTAGGGGAACGGCCGCGCCCACAAGAATTCGCCGCTGGCTTGATCGAGCACGAACATGCCGCCGCCTTCGGCAACCGTGACGATGACGTCGCGCTCCTCGCCCGGCTTGAGCGCCGGGTTGATCCACTTCACGTGGGTGGGATCGGGATTGAGCTTGGTGCGAGCGAGAATGCGCTCGTGATTATGATCCGCGTCCCAATCGTCGCCGGGTAGCTCCTGGTAGTACCAGACGAGCTTGCCGTTTTCGACATTAAGCGCGACCGTCGAGTTGCTGTAGAGATCGGCGGGCGCCGACAATGATACGGCGTCGGCGCGGCCGTGACGCAAAAGGCGTGTGTAGGCGTTCGGATTGGCGACGCCCCAGTAGAGAATTTTCCGCTTCGGGTCGTAAGAGCCAGGCAGGCCCCACGGGCCGGCCGCGCGTTGCTCGACCGGCATGTCAGCCCAGGTGTCGCCGCCGGGCTCACCCGGCGCCGCCGTCACATAGAACTTCCACACCTCCTTGCCGGTCTCGGCATCATGCGCGGCGATGAAACAATTGGCGCGCTCATTCTGTTCGCAGGTACGGTTCGAGATGATCTTGCCGTCCGCCACCAGGAGGCCGCCTGCAGTCTGTCCGCCATCGTCGACCTTGGTTTGCCAGCGCAACTTGCCAGTCTTGGCATCGAGCGCCAGCAGATAGCCGTCGGGCGCGGCAAAGAAGATCATGTCGTCGTAGATGCCGAGACTTTTATTGCGCGCCGCCGTCGGCGTGACGCCTTTCGGGTAATCGCGCGTGTACTCCCAGATCAGATCGCCATTGGTCGCGTCGATGGCCTGAATGCCGGCGCCGGGCACGTAAAAGTACATGACGCCGCGATAAACGATCGGCGTCAACTCCTGCGTACCGGCCGGCAAGCCGCGCGCCCAGGCCATGCGCAACTGACCGACATTGCTCTTGTTGATCTGATCGAGCGGGCTGAACCGCTGCTCGTCGAACGTGCGGCTGACCATCAGCCAATCGGCCGGATCGGGATGGGTGAGAATATCTTCGGTGACCGGCTTGAAATCGGCGACTTGCGCGAAGGCTTGCGTCGCAAGAACGCCAAAAGCTGCCACGCAGATCGAAAGTCTAGTCATGTAGGCCTCCCTATCCTTTTTGCATGACTTCGCCCGCTTGGACGCGTCACCGGCCGGATCGATCGGCGGTCGACAGGATCGCCGGTCGGCATTCATCCGGTTGCCATGATTTGATCGAACATTATCAATCCTTCGCCCGACGTAAAGGCTGGACCCGGGTTGGCAGCCGATAGCGCATGGCACATGCGTGCCAACGGAATAGTGAACACAACAAAACGACGGAGCATCATGACCAAACATGCTGCTGCATTTCTCGCCATGATGCCGCGGGCTTGGCCCTGATAACCGTTCCCGCCGACGCGGCGCCGCCGATCACGATCGAATTTGCCCCCGGCTCCTACGGCGCCGTCGTTCAGGGCCACGTCACCATGAGCGAGCCGCAGCAGACGTTCAAACTCGACGTCATGGCGGGGCAAATCATGATCATCACGTTCGCCGGCGCTGGCACGATGCGAGGCAGCCTGCAGTGCGCGGGCGGCGTCGGCGACGGGCCGTACTATGGAACCGGCAACAGCATCACCATTACCACCACCGGCGAATGTGTTATTTCTGCTGGCGCCAATACGACGGCGGAGCCCTGGACCGGCAACTTCACGCTCGCCGTCATGGTCTACACGCCGCGAACACCACTCAATAAGTAGTGTTCGAACTCGTTCTCCGCGTGCACATAAAATAATGGAGGAAATCATGCGAAAGACGGTGCTGGTGCTTTTCGCATTCTTTGGAGCTTGGCTCCTACATGGCCCAGCGAAGGCTGTCGAATACCCGTGGTGTCTCTACTACGGCGGCAGCGGCCTCGGCGGCGGAACGAATTGCGGCTTCAGCACGTTCGAGCAGTGCCTGGCGACGTTGCGGGGCAACGGCGGCATTTGCACTCAGAATCCGTTCTATACCGGACCGCAGACGAGGCGACGACACTGAACCGCGCCGCCGTCACGTATCCTTGCGCGGATCGTACGGCTTGTCGCTTTGCCACTTCTTCATGAGCGCTTCGAGATCGGGGTCGCTCTGATCGGGCAACGCAATGCGAACGGTCGCCAGCAGATCGCCGCGGCCGGCCTTGGCGGGAAAGCCTTTGCCCTTGAGGCGGAACGTCCGGCCGCTGTTGGTCCACGGCGGGATCGTCAGTTCGACGGCCTTATCGAGGGTCGGAACCCGAACCTTGGCGCCCAGCGCCGCCTCGTAGAGCGTGATCGGCAGGTCGAGCCGAACATCGTTGCCGTCGAGCGTGAAGAGCGTATGCGGCTCAACGGTCACGGTGATCAGAACGTCACCCGTACCCGCCTGACCCGGCATGCCCTGCCCGCGCAGCCGGATGTGCTGGCCACTCGTGATGCCGGCCGGGATCTTGACGTCGACCTCCTTGCCGGTCGGCAGCTGCAAACGCTGCGTCACGCCGCGCGCCGCCTCCGGCAATGTCACCGACATGTCGGCATGCATGTCGGCGCCGACGCCGAAATCCTCAGGTTCGAATGTCGATTGGGTGCTGCGGCCGCCGCGACCGCCGCCCATGTTGCCAAAGGCTTCGCGCAGGATGTCTTCAAACCCGGCGCCGGCGCCGCCCGCGCCTGAACCGGCCCGTCCCCGCCGGGTCGTGCGGGTAAATCCTTCCGGGCCAAAACTGAAGCTCTCAAAACCAGCGTCACCGCCAAACCCGGCGCCGGGATTTGCGCCTGCACCGCCGCCGAAACCTTGGAAGCCATGAAATTTCGGCTTGCCCTCGGCGTCGATCTCGCCGCGGTCATAGGCCTTGCGCTTGCTCTCGTCTTCGAGAAGTTCGTGCGCGGCATTGAGTTCGGCAAAACGGGTCGCCGCCTTTGGATCGTTCCTGTTTGCGTCAGGGTGCAGTTTCTTCGCGAGACGCCGGTAGGCGCTCTTGATGTCGGCTGCGCTCGCCTTCCGATCGATGCCCAACACCTCATAGGGATCACGCATCCCCGATCAACTCCGCTCAGTTCCAGGGGCCGGCCCCGCCCGCCCAGACGAGCTAATGTGGGGTGAAAGCGGCCGTCACGCAATGCAAACGCCGAAATCGGCGTCATTTTCGGCGATGATAGCGCGGTCAGGACTGGCTGAGGGTTTTGAGGCTTTTGACTTCCCAGCCCCGAGAGGTGCGGCAGGCAGCGCCTTGGAGCCAATCGTGGGAGTCACCGTGCACGTAACTGGCGAGGAAGCCCCGGCACGACAGGCCGCCCTCGTTGTAGGACGTCTCGAGCGGAGTGACGTTGCCGCCGGCGCCGGTCCGTGGATTTTGCCAGGGCACACTGTTGTCCTTGCCGCCGCGCGCTAAGGCGTCCGGAATGACGGCGCGGGCGTAGGCGAGGTCGGCCTCGGATGATGGAGCAATCGACGCCGAGCGGCCCGCCCGGTTTCCCGTGCGGATCAGGGTGCCGGTCGACCCGAGCTCCGCGTCGTCCTTAGCGAGCGAAGCGAGCCGATAGGAACAGCCGGCACTGGCCAGGCTCGACAGCACAGCCGCAGCAACAGCGAACCACCGCAACGAGCCACATAGGCGTTGCGCAGTCATTCCACTATATAAGGAATGACCGCCCGCTTCCCGACCGCCCCACGCGAGCACTTGGGTACTCCACACGATGTCCGACCCGGCGCCGATTGAACACCCGACGTGGTTAGCGGGCGGTGACTTTACCGAAGCCGATGAGCCACTGCGGCTGTTCGCCGCTTGGTTCGCCGACGCGCGCCGCGCCGAGCCAGTCAACCCCGAGGCGATGGCGCTCGCTACCGTCGACGCCGACGGACTGCCAAACGTGCGAATGGTGCTGCTGAAGGGCTTCGACGAGCGCGGCTTCGTGTTCTACACGAATGCCGAGAGCGTAAAGGGCCATGAGCTGAAGAACGCGCCTAAGGCGGCGCTGACGTTTTATTGGAAATCGCTGAAGCGCCAGGTCCGGCTGCGCGGCAGCGTCGAGCCGGTATTGGAAGCCGAAGCCGACGCCTATTTTGCCTCACGCTCGCGCATGGCGCAGATCGGCGCCTGGGCCAGCAAACAGTCGACGGCGCTGGAAAGCCGCATGGCATTCGAGAAGGCCATTGCGCGCTACGCGGCGAAGTTCGCGATTGGCGCGGTGCCCAGGCCGCCATACTGGAAAGGCTATCGGGTCGTGCCGCAGGAGATCGAATTCTGGCAGGAACGGCAGTTCCGGCTGCACGATCGCATCACTTTCAGACGCGCCGACCTCGGGGCGCCGTGGAGCAAAACGCGGCTTTATCCGTAAGTCTTCAGATGCGCGAACGAAAAGTCTGAACTTGCGCCGGCAGTATTGGAAGAAATCAGATGCCAACAAGCAATCAGCCGCGCCGGACGCTCCTGTTGACCGGAGCCAGCCGCGGCATCGGCCACGCCACCGTCAAACGATTCTCGGCCGCGGGCTGGCGCGTGATCACCTGCTCGCGCCATCCGTTCCCTGAAAATTGTCCCTGGGAAGCCGGACCGGAGGATCACATTCAGGTCGATTTGTCGGATCCGGACAATACCGAAGCCGCCATTGCCGAAACCAAACAGCGGCTTAACGGCGAACTGCACGCGCTCGTGAACAACGCCGCGATCTCGCCCAAGGCCGAGGGCGGCAAGCGCCTAAGCTCGATCGAGACCTCGCGCGACGCCTGGCATCACTTGTTCCAGGTGAATTTTTTTGCTCCCATCATGCTGGCGCGGGGATTGCTCGACGAGCTTCGGGCCGCCAAGGGTTCGGTCGTCAACGTGACGTCGATTGCCGGATCGCGCGTGCACCCATTCGCCGGCGCCGCTTACGCCACATCGAAGGCCGCGCTCGCATCCCTCACGCGCGAAATGGCGGCCGACTTCGGCGCGCTCGGCGTTCGCGTCAACGCCATCGCGCCGGGCGAGATCGATACTGCGATGCTGTCTCCGGGTACGGAGAAGATCGTGGAGCACATTCCGATGCACCGCCTCGGTACGCCCGACGAAGTGGCGAAAATCATATACGTGCTGTGCACGGATATGTCGTCCTACGTCAACGGCGCCGAGATCCACATCAACGGCGGTCAGCACGTCTGATCGCGTCAGCTCGCCTTGGTATCGGCCTGCGCGCGGCGCGCGTTGCTGTAGAGCGTCTTGCCGAACGACCAAACCGCGCCGGGCAGATAATGGCTGTCGGCTACAACGTCATCGAAGGCTTTGACGATCCAATCGCAATCCAACTCGTCGATGACGAGCGATGGCAGGAGCTTGATCGTATGGCTCGCGTGCCCGGCGACCTGGCTGAGGATCTTGTGATCCTTCATCAGCGGAATGGTGATGAGCTGACAGAACAGGCCGGCATTCGCGACTTCGAGCAGATTCCAGGCAGCCTTGAGCTTAAACGATTGCGGCGCGCCGAATTCGATGCCGATCATCAGTCCCTTGCCGCGGACCTCGTGAACCATGTCGTAGCGCGACACCATCTCGCCCAACATGCGCAAAAGACGCTCGCCGCAGACCGTGGCGTTTTGCATCAAGCCCTCGGACGCCATGACATCGAGGGTGGCGATACCCGCGGCCATCGCCAGATCGTTCTTCGCGAACGTAGAGCCGTGAACGACCGCACGGTCCATGCGATCGAAAACCTTGTCGTAGATTTTCTTGCGCGTCAGGACGGCCCCGACCGGTACATGACCGCCGGACAGCGATTTGGAGAGCAGAACCATGTCCGGTTCGACATCCCAATGTTCGACGGCGAGAAAGCGTCCAGACCGGCCCATGCCGGTTTGAATTTCGTCGGCGACGAAGAGGGTCCCGTAGCGGCGGCACAGGTCCGCTGCACCCTTCAAATACCCGTCCGCGGGCATGTTCACGCCTTTGCCTTGGATCGGCTCGACGATGAAGGCCGCGACCTCGCGCCCATGCAGGGCTTTTTCGAGCGCAAACAGATCGTTGAACGGGACTTTGACGCAGTTCGGCAGCAGCGGCTCGAAGCCACGGCGAAAGATGTCGTCGCCGTTGAGCGACAGTGCGCCGTAGGAAAGGCCGTGGAAAGCGTGGTCGCAATAGACGATGCCTGGCCGCTTGGTGGCCGCCCGGGCGAATTTGACGGCAGCCTCGACCGATTCAGCCCCGGAATTTGCGAAGAACACTTTGTCGAGGTGGGGAACCAGCGCCAAAAGCCGCTCGGCAAGGATGCCGGCCAGCACGGGTACGTCGAGCTGCACCAGATTGGGCAATTCGCAGTCGAGAACGCTCTTCAGCGCGTCGCGGAGCTTGGGGTGATTGCGGCCGATGGCGAAAACGCCAAAGCCGCTGAGAAGGTCGAGATAGCGGACATCCTCGCGGTCGTAGAGGTACTGGCCCTTGCCCCGGCAAAAGCCGACGTCGTAGCCGATCGTCTTGAGAACCCGCACCATCTGTTCGTTGAGATGGTGGCTATGCATAACGTAGCGATCACGCTCGCGTTCGCCGAAGAGTTGACCGAGGTCGCAGCTCATACGCGTCAACAGGGGCTCGCCGTAGGCGAGCGTCCTCCCCAAAGGACAGCAGCAGGTCGTAGCGAGTGCCACATTTTGGCCTTCACGGCCCAGTGACAGGATGAAGCAGCCGCTGCGAGGCCGTCATTGCCAAAGGGAAGCCTGTCGATGCCCGTACTGCTCGGCTTGCAGCGGGACGACTGGGGAGCGCAGCCGCTCTGTCTGTAACGCCCGAACGTCGTGGCAAATTTAGCGCACCGCAAAAAATACGTGCGATCGCGTCAATTGTGACGACAGCAATTCCAACGGACTAAATTATGATATAGTCTCAGTTCGTTGGGGGACTTTCGCAGAAGATGAACTGGGCTCTTCGTCTGGAAGGAAGTCGCCTTTTGGGGGTGGCCTGTGATCATTGTTGTCGGTTTGGCCTTTGAAGCTCGCATCGCGGCCGGACCGGGCCTGCGGGTGATTTGCAGCGGCGACGGGGGCAGACTGTCGGAGACGCTGACGTCGGCCATCGTCGACGCCCGTGAACGGTTTCACGGCTGTCCCGGCATCGTCAGTTTCGGCGTCGCGGGCGGTCTGGCGCCCGCCCTGCAGCCAGGCACATGCATCGTGGCGACCGCCATTCTCTCGGAGCGCAAACGCTGGGCGACCCACGCGGAGTGGTCGAAGAGCCTGGCCCATTATATCCCGGACGCGGTGTCCGGTACGCTGCTGGGCGTCACCGCCCCGATCGCCGATCCGAGCACGAAGCGCGCACTCTACGAAAAGACCAGGGCCATGGCGGTGGATATGGAATCGCACACCGTCGCCGAGATCGGTGCCAGATACGGGGTCCCGGTCACCGCTGTGCGCGTCATCACCGATCCGGCAGTCCGCGCTCTGCCGGCGTCTGCTGTGGCGGCGATGCGTCCCAACGGGACGATCGATATTGCGGCGATGATCCGGTCCGTGCTGCGGCGCCCCCGCGATGTGCCGGCACTGATTCGGACCGCCCTCGACGCGCGATCCGCGCACGCCACCCTGGTGCGTGGCCGCCAAATTCTCGGGCCCGCCCTGGGCCTGCCGCGGCTGATTGCGCTCGCGCCCAATACGGACTCGGCGTAGAGCAAACTCGGCAATATCCTGTTCGAGCTTGCAAAACCCGAGGAAGCCGAAGCGTCCTACCGGCGGGCGCTCGAACTCAAGCCCGACATGCTCGACGCGCTGAAGAACCTTGGCACGGCGATCCTCGCCGATTTCGCCTCCGTCAACGTCAACTTCTGGATCACGCCGGATGATGCGAACCTCGATCCAGAATCGGGCGGTTTGGTCGTGTGGGACAAACCCGCGCCGCTGGATTGGAGTTTCGATCATTACAATGGCGCCCCGGCGAAAATCCGAGATTTTCTCGCTCAAAACGGAGCTCGTTCGGTGACGGTGCCGACCGTACGGTCATCTTCGATTCTGATCTGTTCCACGAGACCGGCCGGATCAGATTCAAGGACGGCTATATGAACCGGCGCATCAACATCACGATGCTCTACGGCCGGCGCGAGATGACTGCGAAACAGAATTGAAAGCGGCAGCGCCACCAATCACGCATGTAGAAAATCCAGCACGGCCGTTTCGGCGAGGACTGCCTGAGGAATGCCGTGGCGCGCCGAGCGTGCACGTTCTTCGACGCTCTGAGACGCTTGCAGATAGGCGCCAAGATGCCGCGCGCGTTCGATGATCTTCTTATTCTCGGCCAGCCGCTGCGTCTCGAAGCGGCGCAGCGCGCTTTCGACGTCGCCGCCATCGAGAGCTGCAGCGAGAGCTGCGGCGTCGTCGGCCGCTTTCGATATGCCGGCCGCGACATGGGGCCTCGCAACGAATGCCGCGTCGCCGATAATGGCGACCCGGCCGAATGCCAGGAGCGGACTTTCCAGGTCGTAGATCGGTTGCAGAATCGGCTCGTCGATCAGCCGCACGATGGAGCGAAATTGCGGCGCCAAGAGCCGCTCGGCGGATTCGCGCATGCCGGCAACAGCCTCGCGGCGAATCAGCGGCGGCGGAATCGATATCGCATGTGTGACTCCGCTCTCATCGGTGAGCAGCCATGGAAGTTCCCTGGCCGCATCCGCGGGCCGATACCACACAACATTGTAGCGGCGATGCCCCAGCCGCAGGTCGTCGTCCGGGCCGGCGACCGGATAGCCGAGACACTGCTCGCCGGGCGGCAGGCAAAAGGTCATGGTCTCGAAGAATGCCCGGTGGATGGCGGGCGGCATTGCGCCTTCGGCGATCAGCGCCCGCCAAGCTACATAGCCCGCGTAAAGCGGCGTCACGCCAGGCAGGCATTGCTGGCGCACGGTCGAGCGTAATCCGTCAGCGCCGATCAGCACGTCGGCATGCTCGGTCGACCCGTCGCTGAAGTGCGCCGCGACGCCCTG
Source organism: uncultured Alphaproteobacteria bacterium (assembly GCA_963732015.1). Taxonomy (GTDB): domain Bacteria; phylum Pseudomonadota; class Alphaproteobacteria; order Rhizobiales; family Xanthobacteraceae; genus BOG-931. The sequence continues at coordinate 103,771 of CAVSXY010000002.1, forward strand.
CCCGGTTTGCTCAAACGCCACCAGGCTGCGGCCGCGCTGGTAGCTATCCGGCACAAAACTTGACCGCAGCACGCGGTAGAGACGCTCCCACGCAGTCAGAATTTGAGGGCACTCGATCGTGTCGGAGACGTGGCCCTCAGGTTCGAGGATTTGCCGCGTTGTGATCGCAACGCCGAGATCGCGCGTATCAAGACCAAGCGATTTCAGATGCGCGATGAGTTCGCCCTGAGCCACAATGCCGGCGCCGCGGCCAGCCAGCTCGTTCTCGACGCGCTCGAAAATATCGACGGCCCAACCTCGCCGCGACAGCATGATGCCGGCCAAAAGGCCGCTCATCGAGCCACCGATCACCAGCGCGCGGCGTTGCGTCATCTTGCCAAATCCGGCTTTTTCTCAAGCCATTTGCTAAGGCGCGAAGGTTCTATATTGTGACAACAAATCGAGGAGGAACACCATGGCTCTGACCATGCTGGACAAGACGACCGACCGCGCCGACAAATCGGCGTGGCCCGGCGCCATTGCGGCGGAGTTCGAGCGCGAGCGGCAAAACAACAACGGCTGTGTCGGCTCGACCCTCCTTTCGGAGAGCGATCGCGTCCGGGTTTGGATCATTCGGCTCGCGCCCGGTGAGCGGATCGGGTTCCACCGCCACGTGCTCGATTATTTCTGGACGTCGGTCTCCGGCGGCAGCGGGCGTCAGCATCTTCAAGACGGCACGACCGTCGAATACACCTATCAGCCGGGCGAGACGCGCCACGAGACCTACGGACTGGGCGAGTACAAGGTCCACGATCTGGAAAATCTCGGCGACAAGGAGATGGTCTTCATGACCATCGAATTCCTCGACAGCGCCAACAAACCGCTGCCGATCCCGCACGCCGTGCGTGCCGCAGCGTAGCGAGCAACAATCGACCGAGGGAGGCTGCCTTTCACCGCTTGCGGTGAGAGGCAGTGTAGTCAAGCCAGGGGGGACGCTTCCTGCACGCTCGCGCAGGAATGAGGCATGATCTTTTCATTTGACCTTTTGATCAACGCCATCATTTCCGGCGTTCTGATCGGCGGCTTCTACGCTGCGGTGACGTGCGGCGTATCGCTGTCGTTCGGCATTCTCGACATTGTCAACATCGCGCACCCGGCTTTCATTATCCTCGGCTCGTACGTGGCCTATATTGCCAACGTGACGCTCGGCCTCGATCCGATCATCACCGCGATCGTCGCTGTGCCGTTGTTCTACCTGCTCGGCACGGTCATTTATCAGATCTACTACGTTTCGTTCGAGAAGCGCGGCCAGGAATCGCTGCGCGGTCTGGCGTTTTTCTTTGGCCTTCTCTTCATCACCGAAGTGATGCTGGTGCTCTATTTCGGCGTCGATTACCGCTATGTCGAGGCGCCCTATATCGGCCCGACCTGGCATCTCGGTCCGATCGACATCCCGTTGCGCATCATGGTGCCGTTCGTGACCTCGCTGCTGCTGATCGCGGTGCTGCAGTTCGTGCTGACGCGAACGTTCATCGGCCGCGCCATCATGGCGGTGGCCCAGGATCAACTGGCGCTTCGGCTGTTGGCGGTCGATCCCGTCAAGATCAAGCGCATCGCCTTCGGCATCTCGATTGCGACCGCTTCGCTCGCCGGCGCATTTCTCATCATCATTCAACCGGTCGAACCCTCGGTCGGCCGCGAATATATCGGCCGGGTCTTCGCAATCTGCGTGCTGGGCGGCATGGGCAGCCTGCCGGGAACCGTGATCGCAGCGTTCCTGATTGGCATCGTCGAAAGCATCACATCGACGTTTTACGGCCCGTCATGGGCGCCCGCGGTGTCGTTTGGATTCCTCCTGCTCACGCTGGCGGTGCGGCCGGCCGGTCTGTTGGGGCGGTAAGCCGTGAGATCGGACCTTTTTTTTCTTGTCTGTCTGCTGATCGGCGGCGCCATATTCGCCGGAGCGGTCGCCTTCAACAATGATTACATTTTCTTTGCCGGCTATGTCGTTCTGCAATATGTCGTTCTCAGCACGGCCTGGAACATTCTCGGCGGCTATTGCGGCTATGTGAATTTCGGCTCGGCGGCGTTCTTCGCACTTGGCGCCTATTCGTCGGTCGCGATCCACAAATTCTACCCGTTGCCGATCCCGATTCTGCTCGTCTTCGGCGGCGCGGTATCCGGCATTGTCGGCTTCGGTATGGGTTACTTGACGTTGCGGCTGCGCGGCGCATTCTTCGCCATCGCCACGCTGGCGCTCGCCGTCGTGCTGCAGACACTGATCGTCAACTGGGACTATGTCGGCGGTTCGCGCGGCGCCTATATCGTGCGCCCCGCCGAAATCGCGCCGATCGGCAACTATGTCCGGTATCTGTTCCTCGTCATGATGGTACTGGCGGTGGCGGCGGTGACGATCGCACGGCTGATCGAGCGGTCGCGGCTCGGTTACGGCTTCGCCACCATCCGCGACGACGAACTGGCCGCCGAGGCCTGCGGCGTACCGACGCTTGAACTCAAACTGATCGCGACGACGATTTCCGGCGCGCTGATGGGAATGGCCGGCGCGCCGTTCCCCTATTACATCGGCTATCTGCAGCCATCCTCGGCCTTTGGACTCGAGTACGCCGTCAACTCGATCGCCATGCCGATGATCGGCGGCACTACCAGTTGGGTCGGTCCGGTGATCGGCGCTATCCTGCTTGGCTCGCTGCAACAGATCGCGACCGTGACGATCTCGTCGGCGGTCAACCTCCTGATCGTCGGGTTCCTGCTCGTCGGCTTCGTCATCATTGCACCAAACGGCATCGTCGGGCTTGTCCAGCCCTATCTTCAGCGCTGGTTCTCTTTCTCCCGCCGCCGCGTCGAGACGGACGCGCCGAATTCGGCGCCGGGAGCCATGCCGTGACCAATCTCCTGGAGGTCGACAATCTCAGCAAACGCTTCGGCGGCTTCATCGCGCTGGAAGACATTTCGCTGTCGATCGAGTCCGGCGAACGCGTCGGTCTGATCGGCCCGAACGGCTCCGGCAAGAGTACGCTGGTCAACTGCATCTGCGGAACTCTGCAGAACGAGCAAGGCTCGGTGCGGTTTGACGGCCACACCGTCGACGGCGAGACGGCGCACCAGCGGACGCGCCGCGGATTGGCGCGCAGCTTTCAACTACCGCGCCCTTTCGTCAGCATGAACCTCATCGACAACATTCGCATTCCGCTGTTCTACGCCGTCGCGGCGCGGAGCACCGAGCGAAGCCATGACATCGAGGCGCGCTGCGTCGATCTGCTCCGCGAAGTCGGATTGGCCGACAAGGCCCGCCGGCTGCCGCGCGAATTGACGCAAGTCGAGATGCGCAAGCTCGAACTCGCCCGCGCCATGGCGGCCGAGCCGAAGCTGTTGATCGCCGACGAAGCGATGGCGGGGCTCACCCGTTCGGAGGTCGAGGATATCTTGAAGCTATTGCTGCGGCTCAACGAACAGGGCGTTACGATCATCCTGATCGAGCACATCATGAGCGCGGTGATGAGCTTCTCCCGCCGCCTCGTCGTCCTGGTATCCGGACGCAAGATCGCCGACGGCCCGCCGAACGACGTCATACGCGATCCCGAAGTCGAGAGGGCTTATCTTGGCCAGTAGCCTCACCATCTCGGGCATTCATGCCGCCTACGGCGCGGTGCGCGTGATCGATGACGTTTCGGTCAAGGCCAAGGCGGGCGAAACGGTGGTTCTGCTCGGCACCAACGGCAACGGCAAGTCAACACTCATGAAATGTATTATGGGAATCGTGCGGCCAAGCGCGGGCTCGATCGTCGCCGAGATCGACGGCATCCACCACGATCTCGTCGGCCGCACCACCGAGGAGATTGTCGATCTCGGCATTGCGCTCGTGCCGGAGGGACGGCGCCTGTTTCCCCGGTTGACAGTCGAAGAGAACCTCCTGCTCGGCGCCTTCCGGCGCACCGCGCGGCGCGAGCTCGACCGCAACCTCGGGGTCTGTTTCGAGACCTTCCCGCGTCTCGCCGAACGCCGCGCCCAGCTTGCCGGCAGCATGAGCGGCGGCGAACAGCAGATGCTCGCGCTCGGCCGCGCGCTGATGCTGGCGCCGAAAATCCTCTTGGTCGATGAGCCCTCGGTCGGGCTCGCGCCCATTCTGGTCAGCCGCACCATCGACGCGATCGCCGAGATGAAGAAGCGCTATGACCTCACGGTGCTGATGGCGGAGCAGAACTTCACACAGGCGATCCGCATTGCCGATCGCGGCTACGTCATCGTCCATGGCAAGATCGCGTTCGAGGGCGGCTCCGCCGACGAGCTCAACAACAACGATCTGATCAAGAAATTTTACCTGGGGCTGTGAAGGCCCGCCGCAGAAAGCTTAAAGCCGCGCGTCAGGGCCGCGTTGCGGTGATCGACTTGACGATGTGCGAGCCGTTGTCGGCCGGCCCCGTGCGGGTGGTGAGGACGTGGATCGCGTTCCCCGAAATACTGACCTCGCCGTTCCACCGATCGCCCAGCGGAACGCCGCGGATGTTCGTAAGATTGACGCGATCGTAGAGCTTGCCGTCCAGATCGAAGGCTTTCGCTGCGGCAATGTCCATAATGTGGAGCGTGTAAAAGGTTCCGGAGCCGCCGCCGCTGTAACTTGCGATGGCGACGAGGAGCCCATTGGCGGTCGCGCCGATGTATATGTAGCCGGTCTCTTCGGCGCCGTTGATGCTGTCGTTGGTCTTGCGTTGCGAGACCCAGCCGTTGTCCTGCTTGATGTCGTCGGCATAGAGGTTGCTGCCGGTCGCGGTTTCGAGATCGACCGTCACCCAGATGCTGCCTGAATCGGCCAGGTCGCCGTCGCCGAAATCGCGAAAGATTTCAGGCGGGACCGGCTTGCCCTGAATCGTGAAGGTGCGTTTGACCTCGGCCACAAGTGCCGCGGCCGACGGGTTAGATTGCGCGGCCGCAGTTGCGGTTAGCCGCGACACGTCTGTCATCATCGAAAGCGCCGCGAGCGCGACGAAAGACGAATACGATAACCTCTTCCGCACCTTCTCAGTCTCCGAGCGTTGCGCGGGCTCGCGTTGTTGGGACGTTCCGCCGGTAACTACGGCCCAACGCGTTGTCCTTAGACGCCGCAGCCGTGTAAATGGTTCAAGCGGAGAGCACATCGCGGGAAACGAAAGATGTCCAAGTTTCAGAATATCCTCGGAACGGTCGGCAACACACCGGTAGTGAAGATCAACAAGCTCGGTCCCGCGGGGGTGAACCTCTACGCCAAGATCGAGGCCTTCAATCCGCTCGGCTCGGTCAAGGATCGTCTGGCGCTCGGCGTGATCGAGGCGGCCGAGGGCTCGGGAGACCTCAAGCCCGGGCAGACCGTCATCGAGGCCACCAGCGGCAATACCGGCATCGGGCTTGCGATGGTGTGCGCGCATAAGGGCTATCCGCTGGTGATCACCATGGCCGAGACATTCAGTGTCGAGCGGCGCAAGCTGATGCGGTTTCTCGGCGCCAAGGTGGTGCTGACGCCGGCGGCGCTGCGCGGCATGGGCATGGTGATGAAGGCCGCTGAACTCGCCAAAACCCATGGCTGGTTCCTGACCCGGCAATTCGAGAATGAAGCCAACCCCGACATGCACTCGCGCACGACGGCCCGCGAAATCCTCGCCGATTTTGCCGGCGAGCGGCTCGATTACTGGGTGACCGGTTACGGTACCGGCGGAACGCTGAAAGGCGTCGCACGTATCCTGGCGAAAGAACGTCCCGATACGAAGATCGTTGTGTGCGAGCCGCAGGAAGCGCCGCTCTTGGAGAGCGGTGTACCGCAGCAGCGTAATCCCGACGGTTCGGCGGCAGCCGCCCATCCAGCTTTCAAACCGCACCCGATGCAGGGCTGGACACCCGACTTCATTCCGAAGCTGACGGCAGACGCAGTGGCCACGAAGGTGATCGAGCGCATCATTCCAATACCCAACGCCGATGCGCTGCGCTGCAGTCGCGATCTGGCGCAGAAAGAAGGCATCTTCGTCGGCATCACGGCGGGCGCGACTCTTGCCGGCGCGTTGCGCGTGTGCGCCGAAGCGCCGCAAGGCTCAACCGTACTCTGCATGCTGCCCGATACGGGCGAGCGTTATCTGAGCACGCCGTTGTTTGCCGACATTCCGGTCGACATGAACGAGGAGGAGATGGCGATCTCGCGCTCGACGCCGGTGGCGCAAATAGGCGCTTGAGAGGCGCGCGTTATCGCACCGGAAAATCGAAATACGTCTCGGGGTACGGCTCCCCGCGCAGCGTAAAGTGCCACCATTCGTGATCGTACGGTCGAAAGCCGCGCCGCCGCATCGCTGTGGCGAACATCGCACGGTTGGCTAGCGCTTCGCGCCCGACAGCCGGATTGGCTGGCCATGACTTTGGACTGAAAAAATCGAACGGCGTGCCCATGTCGAGTTCGGTGCCGTCGGCGTGGGCCAGCGTTATGTCGATGGTCGAGCCGCGTGAATGACCCGAACGGGAGGCGATGTAGCCGTCGCGGAACAAGGTGCGCTTGTCGACGTCGGGATAGAACTCGGCCTTGCCGAGGGTGTCGTTGAGATCGCGCGCCCAGCGGATGAAATTCGTCACCGCGCGCGTCGGCCGGTAACAGTCGAACACCTTGATCACGAGACCCTGCGGCGCGAGATCGCGGGCAAAGGCGGCGAGCGCCTCAGCCGCCGGCTTGGTCAACAGACAATGCGGCGCTTCATAGCCGTCGATTGGACGGCCGACAAAATTATGCGAGCCGGCATACCGCATGTCGGCAATAAGCCCCGGCACGATGGTCGCCGCGTCCACGAACGTCGCCGGCCGCTCCTGGTTCCGCTCCTGCGCGAACGCGGCGTGGATGCCGAAAGTCGCGATCAAAATCGCGAACAGCGTATCGCAAACGGGACGTCCCATTCGCTATTCGCTGTTTGCCATTCGCGCCGCCGTGCCGGCGTCGCCTAATGACACTCGGACACCCATTGCGCTTCCAGCGTGTCCTGCGAGTCGATCATGGTCATGCCCGCCATGGAGGCTTTGGTCCGCGTCGTCGCCGTGTAGTGGTGCGGGTCGTCGAAATTGAATTCGCCCGTCAGTTCCATGTCGAGTTGGCCCTTGCAGACCAGACGCCACGTCAGCTTTTGACCGGTGAAGTTGCGCTCGATGGGGGAACAAACGGAGTTTTCGGTCCGCGATTGCGGCGAAAACGTATTCGTCAAGTCGCGGACCTGTTCGGCCGTAAGGCAGCGCGACGTTTCATGGGGCGGCCCGATGACGCCGCCGGTCTCGGTCCGGCTGATAATCTTCCAGAGGCCAGCATCTATCCCCTCAGCGAAGGCGACGGAGGCCACGGCAACAAGAATGGGCACAATCAAGCCCACGCGGTAATTCAAGCCCATTCAATCCTCACTTCCGATCGCCAATTGTGGCACCCGCCGCCCCTTCATTAACCCGCCGGTGACCATAAGCTAGGCACATTATGCCTGGGAGGCATAACCGTTTCCACTGCACTCTCTCGGGGGCAGCCTTGGACTCGAGCGCGGCTCCTCTTTGCGTGCCGGCGGCCCCCCAGCTGCGGCGCACACCTTTGAAACGCGCGACCGCAACCGACGGGGCCGATCCAGCGGCATGAGTGACGTAGCATCGTCCCAGAGTGAGGAAAACGGCCTGTCGCTGTCGCGGCTGGCCGACCTCGGCACCATGCTCCGGCGCAGCGATATCGGGCTCGCGCTGGGCATGATGGCCATCCTCATGGTCCTCATCCTGCCGCTGCCGCCGCTTCTCCTCGATTTCTCGCTCGCCATATCGATCACGTTTTCGGTGCTGGTGCTGATGACCGTTCATCCAGACACCGCTCGAATTCTCTGCGTTCCCGACCGTACTCCTGATCGCCACGATGCTGCGGCTTGCGCTCAACCTGGCCTCGACGCGGCTGATCCTTGCACGCGGCCACGAGGGGACGGACGCTGCCGGCCACGTTATCGAGGCCTTCGGCCGCTTCGTCATGGGCGGCAACTTCGTCATCGGCATCATCGTCTTCACGATCCTGGTGATCGTGAATTTCGTTGTCATCACCAAGGGCTCCGGACGCATCGCGGAGGTCGCGGCGCGCTTTCACTTGGACGCCATGCCAGGCAAGCAGATGGCCATCGATGCCGATCTGTCGGCCGGTTTGATCGACGAGAAGGACGCCCGCCGGCGCCGCAAGGCCCTGGAGGACGAATCAGGCTTTTTCGGTGCCATGGACGGCGCCTCGAAATTCGTGCGAGGCGACGCCATCGCCGGCCTTCTGGTCGTGCTGATCAACGTCATCGGCGGCATGGTCATCGGCATCGTGCAGCAGAGCTTAAGCTTCACCGACGCCGCCCGCACCTACACCCTCCTCACCGTCGGCGACGGTCTTGTCACCCAAATCCCTGCGCTGATCGTCTCGACCGCCGCTGGACTTCTGGTGTCGAAGGCCGGGGTCACCGGCGCCGCCGACAAGGCCTTGCTGAGCCAACTCTCGGGCTACCCGAAGGCGCTTGGCATGTCGGGCGCCGTGATGATGGTGATGGCGCTTCTGCCCGGAATTCCGATGCTGCCGTTCCTGGCGCTTGGCGGTGGTGCGGCAATGCTGGCCTACGTCATCGATCGCCGCACCAAGCGCACCGCCGCGGCCGAAAGCAAGAAGGCCGAGGTCGCCAAGGCGGCGCCTGCCGAAGAACCGGTCGCGGCAGCGCTCAAAATGGACGACCTCAAGATGGAGCTCGGCTATGCGCTGTTGCCGCTCGTCAACGCACCGGACGGGTCGGATCGGCTGACCGAGCAGATCAAGGCGCTGCGGCGATCGCTGGCGACCGAAATGGGTTTCGTGATGCCAGCCGTGCGTATCCTCGACAACGTGCAGCTCGAAGCCAATTCCTACGTCATCAAGGTCAAGGAGGTGGAGGCCGGCACCGGACGTGTGTGGCACGGCCAGTACATGGTCACGGATCCGGCCGGCAATCAGGTCACGCTGCCCGGCGTACACACCACAGAACCGACCTTCGGCCTGCCCGCGACATGGATCGACGCCTCGCTCAAGGAAGAGGCCACCGTCAAAGGTTATACCGTGGTCGATGCCGCGACGGTGCTGGCGACCCATCTGACCGAGCTGATCAAGGGCAACATGTCCGAGCTCCTCTCCTACGGCGAGGTGCAAAAACTGATCAAGGAGCTGCCGAAGGAGCAGGCCGACCTGATCGAGGACATCGTGCCATCGCTGATCACCATTTCGGGCATCCAGCGAGTGCTGCAGATCCTGTTGGCCGAACGGGTCTCGGTCCGCGATCTGTCGACCATTCTGGAGGGCATTGCCGACGGGCTCGCGGGTACGCGCAATCCCGCCATGCTGGCCGAACACGTGCGGGCGCGGCTCGCCCGTCAGCTCTGTGCCCAACACACCAGTCCCGCCGGATATCTGCCGATCATCGCGCTGACCGCGAAATGGGAGGAGACGTTCGCCGAATCGATCGTCGGCCAGGGCGACGATCGCAGCCTCGCGATGCAGCCGTCGAAGCTCACCGAATTCATCAATCTGGTGCGTGAGAAATTCGAGCAGGCTGCGCGGGAGGGTGAGGCGCCGGTGCTGGTGACGTCGCCCGCCGTCCGGCCATTTGTGCGCGGCATCGTCGAGCGCTTCCGCGCCCAAACGAGCATGCTCTCGCAATCTGAAATTCACCCCCGCGCACGGCTCAAAACTGTGGGAAGCGTCTGACGGTCACCGGGCGGAACAAACAGCCGTTTTGTTGGTTGTTTCACTAGTTTTCACGGCCCTTTCAACGTTCCGTGAAGCCAGGTTTTACGAACGAGCCGGAGTACTTAGTTCATTTGGCTGATTGAATGCCGGATGAACCCCTCGACCCGATAGCCGCGCGACTAACGAGCGGGCGCACGGGAGGACGCAATGAACCACTCGATGTATAGCGCCGACCGCGGCACTCATTTGAAGATCGTGGTGATCGGGCTGCTCTGCGCGACCGTCGTCGCGGTCGTCGGTATTTTTGCCCACGTCAACGACATCGATCTTGGCACTGACGTTTTGGTCAAGGCAGGCCAGCCGACGACGATGAGCGGGCACGTCCCAACGGTTCGATAAGCGACGTATCCGGCGTCTCGCCGGCGATCTTCCGTCTGAGGGCCGCGGCCTTTTGGTAGCGGCTTTTTTCTTTGATGGCTACGTTTTCGGCGTTGCCGGCGCCGGTGGCGCTGGTGCCGGCTGCGAGTTCGACGAGCTTGCCGGTGAACAGGATCGGTCCGGTCGGCACGCCGCTCGGCGAACCGCCGGTCGGTTCGAGCGACACCGCGAAGCTTGCGCCCCGCACCGTCGCGAGATCGTAATTGGCCGGCAGCGGCCGTTGCGTGAATTCGTCCTGGCCGATAACGCCCAGCGAACGCGGACTGGGGAAGCGGCTTGAGATCAACCACAGTTCGTAGCTGCGGGCACTCTCCGGTACCGCTGAGACGCGGCGGACCGTCAGGGTGCGGCTCTGCGTGTCGACGGTGAGCAGGAACGCCGGCTCGGTCGGGTCTTGTTGCAACACGCCGGCCAGCTGCGCTGGCGGACGCGCCGCAGGCCCCGACGGGCTGGCGATGATGTCTCCGGGCGAGCGCAGCAGCTGCGGAATGAGCTGCGGCGCAAATTGCGTTCCGGCCACATAGAGCGCGAGCAGCGCCGCAATCGTGCCGAACAGGAGCGAGACGCGGCGCCAGCGGCGGACCCGGCGTGACAGGTAGATGATGTCGGCGCCACGGACCGGCTTGGGCTCCGGCGCGAGCTCAACCCGTGGACGCTCGATCGGCGGCGGCACGTTGAGCTGCTGCGCGAGCGAGGCGGTTACGGACTCCGAAACGCCAAGATCGTCATCGTCCTCGGGGGGCGCCGCGATGTTCGACGCCAGCGGAAGCGGCGGCGGTTCAACCTGCTCCTCCTCGAGCTCGTCGATCGTCTCCTCTGGAGGCTCCCGCGGAGCCTGGATCGTCGCTGCCCTCGGCTCTTCCTGCTCGGGAACAACGGTTATCTGCGATTTGATCTTGTCCCAGAGTTCCGGCGCCGGCTCGACCGCCTCCACCATCACGTTGAGTTCGCCGAGCCGCCGTTCCCATTGACGCACCGCGCGCGCGAATCCGGGATCGAGGCGCATCAGCGCTTCGGCGTCTTCGCGCTCGTCAGCGGAGAGCGTGCCGAGGACGTACTCGGCGGCAAGCGCGTCTTGGTCGGTGTCTACCATTTCGACTCCACGCGGCTCGATTCCGGCAGGCACCTCTGGGTGACGACGTTTCGGACCCAAGCCTCAGCTTCGATCGCCCCTTTATTCGCAAAACGATGTCGGGATTTCGGCGACATGCTCAGCTCCCCAAGCACTCGCGAATTTCGAGCAGACTGCGGCGCAGCCATGTCTTGATGGTGTTCACCGGAATATTGAGCTTCTTGGAAAGCTGCTCGCGGCTCCAACCGCTGTAATAGGCGAGCAGTACAATCCGTTGTTTCTCGGGGTCGAGCTTGCCGAGGCACGACAGCAGGCGTTTCAGTTCCTCGGTCATCTCGCGGCGGGCGAGCGGAGCAGGCGCGTCGGATGCAACCTCAAGAGCCTCCGGCTGCTCCTCGATTGAGACCTCGCCTTTCTTGCGGACGATGTCGATGGCCCTGTTGCGGGCGATGGAGACCATCCAGGTGATGGGGCTTGCCTGCGTCGGATCGAACTTGCCGGCCATTGTCCACACCTTGAGGTAGGTTTCCTGCATGACCTCTTCGGCCAATTCGGGCCTTCCCAAGATACGGAGAAGCACACCGTAGAGTTTCGCGCGGGTTGCCGAATAAAGCTGTTCGAACGCGGGCATGTAGCCCTTGGCGACGGCCTCCAACAGCCTGACCAATTCCTCCTGCATCACCATCACCGCCGCCTCTAGCCCGGGGGGGACCTTCACCCAGGTGTAATTATCGCCGCGGAGGCAGGCACTCGTCGAGTGCGAAAGATGAATGAGACCGCTTCGCCGCAGGCCGTTTTTGGGCCTAACTGACGGCTACCAAAGCGGAACCGCCTTTAAACGGAAGCCGAAGGATTGCCGCTGCCGCGCGCGAAAATGCCTAGGCGGGGGCAGCACCGCGCATGCGCATCAGCGCAATATCGTCGAGTTCGGCCTGCTCGGCGGCGTCTTCCGCCTCGCGCTCGCGCAACTGGTCGCGCTCGTCGAGCAGCTCCACTTTCTTGAGATCCTCGAACGCTTCGCCAAGCGCCATCTTGGCGTCTTCAAGCTGGGTCCGCAGTTCGTCGGCGGAGCGCTTGAGGTTCTCGCGGCGCGCGATCGCCGCCTTGGCATAGGTCGGATAGGCGAAGTGCCCCGGATCGTGTATGCCGGCGCGGTCCTGCTCCACGCGGATTTCGCGCTCGAGATCGCCCGCCATGCGCTCAAACTCGGCGATCATGGTCTCAATCTGGGCGACCTTGCGCCGTTTCTCGTCGACCTGAAATTTCTTCAGACGAATGAGCGTCTCTCGGTACTTCATCGACTACTACTCCCCCGAAGCCACAAGACCATGGCGCCCGCACCATCCCCGACCGCGCCACCTCTGATCGCGCGGATTGTGGACAGGTAACGGTTAGCGTTCGGTTTCCGCACTCGCCACAATCTGAGCCAATCGGAGATATCCTTCCGCCAAGCTGGTTGCTTCTTCCTTACCTTGACGCAGGAAATCTTCGAGCGGCTTGTGCAGCCGGATGGCCTCGTCGACCTCCGGGCTGGTTCCGGCCCGGTAGGCGCCCAGCCGGATGAGTTCCTCCATATCCGCATAGGTCGCCATGATTTGCCGGGCGCGGACACCGGCAGGTAGGCCGGATCGGCCGCGCGCGGCATGGTGCGTGACACCGACTTGAGAATATTGATCGCCGGAAAGCGGCCGCGCTCGGCAATGGCGCGTTCCATGACGATGTGGCGTGAGCCGCGCACGGCGTCCGCAATCGGCTCGTTGTGGTCGTCACCGTCGACCAGAACCGTAAAGATGCCGGTAATCGTGCCCAGATTGTCGGTGCCCGGCCCGGCGCGCTCCAGCAATCGCGGCAGTTCGGGTGAAGACGGTCGGCGTATAGCCTTTGGAGGTCGGGGGCTCGCCGGCGGAAAGGCCGATCTCGCGTTGCGCCATGGCAAAATGGGTGACCGAATCCATCAGCACCAGAACGTCCTGGCCGCAGTCGCGGAAATATTCGGCGATGGCGAGCGTCACGTGGGCCGCCTGGCGGCGCATCAGCGCCGGCTCGTCGGAGGTCGAAACCACGACCACCGAGCGGGCGAGACCGCCTTCACCGAGATCGTCCTGAGGAAACTCCTGCACCTCGCGGCCGCGTTCGCCGATCAGTCCGATCACGGTGACATCGGCCGCGACGTTGCGCGCCAGCATCGATAATAGCGCCGATTTGCCGACGCCGGAGCCCGAGAAAATGCCCATGCGCTGGCCGCGGCAGCAGGTGATGAACGTATTGAGCGCGCGCACGCCAAGATCGAGCGGCGCACCGACCCGGCGGCGTGCGTGTGCAAGCGGCGGCGTATTCCGAAACGAATACGGTGATGGACCGGACAGCAGCGCGCCCTTGCCGTCGATCGGTTCGCCGAGCGCATTGACGACGCAGCCGAGCCAGCCTTCTGACGGTCGCACCGCGCCGGCGACCGACGTGACCACAGCGCGGCAGCCGCGCCGCACGCCTTCAAGCGGCGCAAACGGCATCAGCAGCGCATTGCTGCCGGAAAACCCACCACTTCGCAGGGAATATTCTTGGCCGAGGTCTCGATGACAACGCGGGCGCCGACAAACATGGCGTGCAGCGGCCCCGCGACCTCGACCATCAGACCGCGGACACCGACGACCCGGCCGTAGATCTCGACGCCATCGAGTTCGCTGATTTGTTCGGCCAGCGCCTTCACGGCGTGCCACCCGATAGCCGCAGCATGCGCAAGAATGGTTACCCCAAAGGCGGCCGCTTTAACCGTGTATTTACCCGGGCCGTTAATCATTGGGTCATCGTCCTTGGGAACCAAGCCGGCTTTGCCTCGGTCCGGACGGGTTGAGGTGAGTTGTTTGAGTTCGGTTAGAGCTGGAACTTCATTCGAAACATGAACGTCCACGTGGCTAAAAAACCGCTGTCACGCAATATCTTAGGCCGATTTGGAAAATCTGCCCACAGAATGCTTGCGCGCCGGAATCAGGTTTTGTTAACCATGCCGTCGTTAGTGTTCCGAATCAGTTTGTCCCAAGGCGTTTTTCCAGGGGCCGCCGCTGCGGCGTGCCGACCTTGAGCCCTCGCGGCGAGGAAGGGGACTGGCATGCGCGTATTGCTGATTGAAGACGATAGCGCCACAGCGCAATCGATCGAGTTGATGCTCAAATCCGAGAGCTTCAACGTGTACACGACCGATCTCGGCGAGGAAGGGATCGATCTTGGCAAGATCTACGACTACGACATCATCCTCCTCGATCTGAACCTTCCGGACATGTCCGGCTTCGAAGTGTCTGCGGAGCCTGCGCGTCTCGAAGGTCAAGACGCCGATCCTGATCCTCTCCGGCCTTGCCGGCATCGAGGACAAGGTCAGGGGTCTCGGCTTCGGCGCCGACGACTACATGACCAAGCCGTTCCACAAGGACGAACTGGTCGCCCGCATCCACGCCATCGTGCGGCGCTCGAAGGGCCACGCCCAATCGGTCATCCAGACCGGCGACCTCATCGTCAATCTCGACACCAAGACCGTCGAGGTCAACGGCGCCCGCGTGCATCTGACCGGCAAGGAATATCAGATGCTGGAGCTGCTTTCGCTCCGCAAGGGCACGACGCTCACCAAAGAGATGTTCCTCAACCATCTCTACGGCGGCATGGACGAGCCGGAGCTGAAGATTATCGACGTCTTCATCTGCAAGCTGCGCAAGAAGCTCGCCAACGCTTCGAGCGGCAAGAACTACATCGAGACGGTCTGGGGCCGCGGCTACGTGCTGCGCGAGCCGTCCGAAGAAGAGGCCAAAATCCCGGCTTGAGCCTCTTCGATATTCAAAACCCCGGCCGATGGCCGGGGTTTTCGTTTCGGGCGATTCTGAAAACGCGAACGCAAAAGGGCAAAAGAACCTCAGCGTCCGCCGTTGTCGCCTTCGACGCGCAAGTGGTGGCCGCTGAGTGCGAGATAGATGTAGCCGGGAATGACAGCCTCGCCATGCTCCGCTTCGCACACCCGCCGGCCGCTCACCCGCGTCAGATGTTCGGACAGAACGGTCGTGAAGGTGGGCGGCATGCCCTGCGTGATCAGGACTGGGGCGCGCTGGCAGACCGCGCCTAAGCTAATTTCGGCGCTGCGCCGCGTCAGCGTGGAGGCCATGTTGCCGAGGATCTGGCCGTTGTTCGGCTCTTGCTCAAAGCGGACAGCTCGGCATCGACCAGGTTGAGACTCTCCCCGGTCTCAGTCAGGAAATCCCGCAACAGGTCGTCCATACCCGGCGTCCTCAACGCCATCCGGGCAACAACCGGCTGGCACTCACACTGCTACTGCACGCAACGCCACCCGCAGGAGACGCGCGCCGTCGCCGCCGGGCGCAACGCGCCTGGCGAACGTCTGCAGTCTGTTGCCAAAGGGTTTAATTTCAGTTGCGGCGATCGCCTGCAGGTTGTTCTCTTGAGAACTCCGCGCCGATTGTTTGTGCGCCTTGCCGGTCTATCGGGCCGTAATGACGATCGCTTCGCCCTCGGGCGCAGCCGAGAGCGTCAGCCCGCAATCCCGAGCCAGAATGCCCGCATAGACCGGCTGAATGGCGTGGGCGTCGACCGCCTGCGTCGGGTTGCCCGCCAGCAGCGTCGCCGTCGTCTCGGTCAGCCGGGCATTCAATCCGACGGCAGAGACGCGAAACCCAGCCGAGCCTTCGGCCGGATCGACGGTCAAAGTGCCGCCGCGCGGAATAGCGCCGGCGGCGATGAGCAGCATGTTCAACAAAAGCTTAACTCGATTCTTCGCGAGCAATTCGCGCGGCAAGTTCCACACAATCGATGTCTTGTCGTCGGCTAGGAGGCCGCGAGCGACCCTCTCAGCGTCGCCGAGATCGATCTGGGCGCCGGCGGAACCCGCTGCGCCGAAGGCAAGCCGGCAGAATTGCAGTTTGGCGGAGGCCTGATTCGCACTTTTCTTGATCAGATCGAGGGCGAATGTTTTGGTCTCTTCGTCCTTGTTCTCCTCAAGAACCTCGAGGCCGTTGACGATGGCGCCGACCGGACTGATCAGGTCATGGCAGACCCTGGAACACAAAAGCGCAGCGAGATCGAGAGCACCGAGCGCAATAGGACCCGAAGTTGGGGCGGACATGGGGGCTCCGTTACGGCCAATTGTAAATGTGCCTGTCACAGCACGGCCGATTTCGGCAATCCGTTCCGCAGACGCGGCGGCCGTGGTAACCGCAAGTCGTTGATACGGCCCGGACAATCTGAGAGAACGTGGATGCCTACGCTTGATGCCGCCGCCTGCGTTGGAATGCTGGAGCCGTTGACCGCCATCGCGGCCGCAGCCGGAGAGGCGATCCTCACCGCGCGCGGCGCTGGAGGCGTCCACATCAAGGTCGACGGTTCTCCAGTGACACCAGCGGACGAGGCCGCCGAAGCCGCAATCCGCGACGGGTTGCGGCGCCACTGGCCGGCGCTTCCCGTCGTGTCGGAGGAAACCGAGTCGGATAGACCCATCGTCGAGCGCGGCAGCTATTGTCTGGTCGATCCGCTCGACGGCACCCGCGACTTCATCGACGGACGCGACGAATATACCGTCAACATCGCGGTGATGACGGACCGTCAGCCGATCCTCGGCATCATCGTAGCGCCCTCCATTGGACTGACGTGGCGCGGCATCGTCGGCCGCGGTGCCGAGCGCCGCAGCCGAACGGACGGCCCGGACGGCGCGCGTTTTTTGCCGATCCACGCCCGGCCGCGGTCGCGCAACGGACTCACCGTCATGGTCAGCCGCTCCCATCTTGAAGTGCGCACGCAGGACTATGTGGATGGACTGCCGGCGACCGAACTCGTTGCATGCGGATCATCGATCAAGTTCTGCCGCCTCGCGGAAGGCGGCGCTGATCATTATCCGCGGCTCGCGCCGACGCGCGATTGGGATGTGGCAGCGGGTCACGCCATTCTGTCTGCCGCTGGCGGGCGTGTGATCTCACCTGGCGGCGCGCCCCTCACCTATGGCACGGCCAATCTGCGCATCCCGGCCTTTCTGGCCTGGGGAGCAGCAGCGGACAAGAGCTAGCGGCTGACCGTCGCTACGACCTCGGGCCACCGCTGCTGGGCGAGCACGAACAGCCGATCCGACGCCTTGGCGAACTTGTAGCGCCGGGCCTCGTCGTAAAACAGGAAAAGCCGCTCGCTGGCGATGATCCAGACGCCGGGATTGCCGGCCAGCGCGACGCCGCGAACGACCCCAATCGGGTCGTAGCCGCCAAATTGTAGCATGTAGATTTCCGGGTTTGCCACGAAGGCATCCCGATTGCCGATATTGCAGAAGCGCCAGACCGCCCCGCCATAGCGATACTCGAAATCGGCACTGCCTTGCCTCGGCTTGCCGTCGGTGAAGAACGCGATCGGGTCATAGCCATCGATCGCAAGACCGCTGTGCCAATCGACGACGATCCGCTCGGTCGTCGCCGCGATGGTGCGAGGAGCGGCGCCGGCCAAGGCAACCAAGACAACGGCCACAATTGCAACGTTTGCGCACCAGATCGCTTTCGTTCTTGCCGTGCTGCGGTCATAGTTTTGGCTAATGCTCAACTGATTCGGGGTGCTCGCGAAAGCCTTAAACGGCACGCGTGAGCAAGGGGTTAAGCGGGGAACAACTGCGATGAACTCTGCCTTGAGGCTCGCCTCTGCCGCGATGCTGTGCGCCGGGCTTCAGCTCGCGCCGGCCGCCGCGCAGACCATGCCTCCGTCCGAGCCGCCGCCACCGGCCGGCGGCCCGTCTTACGACCAGCCGCCGCCCGGTCCACCGCCGCAGCCACCCGCCCCGGCCAATCAGTTTTCGCCAGTCGAACTCATCGACGCCGGGCACCGCTTCTTCGGCGGCGTGTCGCGCGGACTCGCCGAAATCGTCGAGAAGGCGGCGAGCAAGTGGGGCCAGCCGAACGGCTATATTCTGGGCGAAGAAGCCGGCGGCGCCTTCGTCGGCGGGCTGCGCTACGGCGACGGCACGCTCTACACCAAGAATGCCGGCGACATACGCGTGTTCTGGCAGGGTCCGACGGTCGGCTTCGACGCCGGTGCCGACGGCGCGCGCACCATGATGCTGGTCTACAATCTGCCGCGGACCGACGCGATCTTCGACCGCTTTGGCGGCATCGACGGCTCTGCCTATTTCGTCGGCGGCTTCGGCATGACGGCGCTGACCTCTAACAACATCGTGCTGGTGCCGATCCGCGCCGGCGTCGGGCTTCGGCTCGGCGCCAATCTCGGCTACCTGAAGTTCACCTCGCGGCCGACCTGGAACCCGTTCTGATCGCGGTCTCCTTTTGCCCGATGCGGCGTTCCATCCGCGGTCCGTGACGTTTTTATTGACTAGATGACGCGGCGGCTAAATCCGGTTTAGGTTAACGGTTGCTCAATGTGGTCCAGCCCGTGGCCGCGTGGCATTGTCGTGCCACCGCGGCGGCGCGGCGGAGGCGTAAGTACCATGATCGAACCCGTGATGTATTTCGGGATCGGGTTTCTGGCTGCGGCATTGCTTGGACTGCTGTTCATTCCGCTGGTTCACAACCGCGCCGTGCGGCTGACGATGCGCCGCCTCGAAGCCGCCACTCCACTGTCGATCGCCGAAATCTGCGCCGACAAGGATCAGCTACGCGCCGAATTTGCGATGTCGACCCGGCGGCTCGAAATGAGCGTCGAGCAGATGAAGACCAAGACGACGACGCAGCTGACGGAGCTTGGCAAGAAGACCGACGCCATCAATCAGCTCAAGAAGGAACTCGGCGAGAAGACCGCGACGGTCTTCGCACTTGAAGCGCGCGACAAGGCGCAGCGCGACCAACTGCGCAACACCGAACAGAAATTCGAGACCAAATCGGCCGCCTTGCGCGAAGCCGAGCGCACGCTCGCCGACAAGGAGGCAGAGCTGGCAAGACTTCGTCGCCGAACTCGGCGATCACGCCATCGCGGCCGACAGCCAGCGCGTCGAGCTTGCGGCGCTACGCACGCAGGCCGAAGCGATGAAGGTCAGCGTCGCCAACTACGAACGCACCGTAAAGGAGACCGAGACACGCCTGTCGCGCGAGCGCGACGAGGCGCAAGTTTCGGCGGCGAATTTGACCGATGCGCGCGCCAAGCTCGAAAGCCTCAACACCCGCACCGCCGAACTCGAGCGGCAGCTTTGCGTGCAGACCACCGAGGCCGAAATCCTCACGCGGCGCGTCAGCGAGCTTGAAACGCGGCTTGGCGACCAGGGCAAGCTTTTGGCCGAGCGCGATTACGAACTCGACCGGCTGCGCGGCGACGTCGAGGCCGGCCGCAAGATCGAAGGCGATCTGCGCGGCGAACTCGCCAGCATCACAAGCCGCAGCAGCAGCGCGTCCGACAAATTCAGGTCCGACATCGCCAAGCTCGAAGCGCAGCTTGCAGCGACCCTCGACGAACGCAACAAGCTGCAGCGCGAAATCGCGACGTTCAAGCGCGACACCGAAATCGACCTGGGCCGCCGAGCGGGTCGAAAACGCGCTGCTGCGCGAACGCATCAACGACGTCGCCGCCGAGGTCGCACGCCTGACCGCGACGCTCGAAGGTCCGGGTTCGGCGATCGAAACGATGCTGGCCGAAGCGCCCGGTTTCGCCAACGGCACCCGAGAGGCCGGCGGCGGCATCATCGACCCTCAGTCGGAAAACAAAAGCACGCTCGCCGACCGCATCCGCGCGCTGCAGTCGACCGCCTCGCGCGCCGCCTCATCGAATTAGCCCATTGCCCGAAGCAACGGCCAGTTTTCGGGCAAATCATGCCCGCGCAGACCGCCTAACTTGCTTGACACTGCGGCGGGCCGCTTCTTATATCCTGGCCCGGCTCGCGCGGTCGCAAACACACACGAGCCTTGAAATCCGCCACTGGACCGGGCGCTTAGCTCAGCGGGAGAGCGTTCCCTTCACACGGGAGAGGTCGTAGGTTCAATCCCTACAGCGCCCACCATTTAGATCAATCACTTAACTGATTTTTTTGTTTGCACCGCCCCGGAAACCGCCCCGGAAACTTCCTCTTGTGGATCGCTAGGGCGACGAACCCGAAGCGTGGTCCGACCGCAGCACGCGCAACATGTGTCGGTCATGATGACGTTTTCGCTCTTGTCACGGAAACCCCGGACCCGCCGACAATAGACAGCGCAGTTGACGCAAACCAAATCCACGGAAGCTATCCCCTCGCCCGCACCGGCCGCTTCGACCAAATCCCGACGGCGTGACGAAGATGCGCGACCGAGTGATGGCCGTAGACCTTGCGGATCACTGCCTCGCTGGTCTGTCGCGTTTCGCCGGTGCGGCTCATGAATGCAAAGCGGCGCTGCTGGTCAATCCTTACGATCCCGACAGCGTCGCAACAGCCATTGGGCAGGCGCTGTCGATGCCGCTCGCCGAGCGGCGCGAGCGGCACGATGCGCTGTTCCAGCTGCTCTCACACAACGACATCCAACACTGGGCCGACCGATTTCTCACTGAACTGGAACGCGAGCCGAGCCCTCTAAACCAACTCGAGAAAATGCCATTTGTGAGCTCGTAATGCGCGCGGGCAACAGTTTATGATTTGTTGATTATAGAGCGACGGCGTCGAAGGTGCGATCACCGCTGAACGTTGCGCAAAAAGTATTCTAACTGTGACTGTCCACTGAGACGGCCTCAATACACTGCGTCCCTACCCCAAACGGCACGCAGGACAATCATAAACGCGGATATGCGTGTCACTTCTTTTCGTCCGCTGGTGTTCGCTTGGACCACGAATCCAGCGATCCTCATCGCCGCTCAGTTCCTCGACGGCATCAGCAGAATAATGCTAGGCGTGCTTACGGTGCTGATCGTTGCAGACCTCACAACGGGCACTGGCCAATTCAACCTGGCATAGGGGTTCGTCTGGACCATGGCCGGGGTCGGCGCCTCGCTCAGCACTACACTTTCAGGCCTCGTGACAGGATGTCTTGGCCCCGCGATAGGATTTCTGAGCATCGCAGCCGTGGCCCTGATCGCCGTGCTTCTCCTGTGGTTACTGATGCCTGAAACCAAACCCTCCACCAGGAATGCGCACCGGTGACTGCTCATCCGCGTCCCACAGACTTTCGGATGCTGGGACGCGGTGCACTAATTTCCTGAGGAGGGATTGAGCCAGCAGACGTATGTGCACAATAAGATTGTGGTGTTGATTTAAAATGGAACTTCAGGATTTACGTCGGCCCCGAACACGGCCGTGAACTGCTTTTCAAGCGAGACGAGAGTCACATTACCGCCGCCATTTAGATTGAGCTGCTGCTCCGACCGGACGCCAAGCGTCCGAGCCTTCAATAACTGCCGATAGACGCCGACATACTTCTTTGCCATTCCCGCGACGATAAATCTTTCTTCGAACCGTCGGCGTACTGCCCGGCGGTCGTAAGACAAGATTTCCAAGACTGCCGCGACGGCTTCTTCCTCGCTGTCGATCACCTTGCCGGTGACGCCATCCTCGATCACCTCCGGAATAGATCCGCAGCGAAATGCGAGCACCGGGGTGCCGCAACCCATGGCTTCGATCATCACGAGACCAAACGGCTCCGGCCAGTCCACCGGGAACAGCAGAGCCGCGGCCTCGCCCAGGAATTTTGTTTTCTCATGCTCATTGATCTCCCCGATGAACTCCGCAGCCTGACCATCGATGAGGGGGAGTATGTCGTTGCGGAAGTAGTCCTCATCCACCTTATCGACCTTGGCGGCGATCTTCAGTGGAATGCCGGCGGCGCGAGCTATTCTGATCGCGCGGTCCGGGCGCTTTTCAGGCGAAATTCGCCCCAAGAAGGCGAGGTAGTGGCCCTGCCGAAAGGAGGGCTGATGCAAGTCAGGCGGAATGCCATGGTAAATCGTTGCGACAAAATTAGCATGCGGCAGCGGCTGTCGCTGGTTGTCGGAGATCGAAACCAGCGGCATTTCGGTGAAGCGTGAATAGAACGGCTTCAGATCCCCCAGGTCCTGGCGGCCGTGAAGCGTGGTCAAGGTCTGCGATGCCAGCGAACGAAAACACGGAAAATGCAACAAATCGATGTGAAAGTGAAGAATGTCGAATTCCTCCGCGCGCTCCCGCACCTTGTCGATCATCAACATGTAATACGGGATGATGTCCCGTACAGCAGGATCAAGGCGGAGCGCGCGAGGACAACAAGGAACCAACTCGGCGCCGGTGATAGAATCCCCGCTTGCAAAAAGCGTTACATCGTGACCGAGCCTGACAAGTTCTTCGGTCAGGTAGGAAACAATTCGCTCAGTGCCGCCATAGAGACGAGGAGGAACGCTCTCAATAAGCGGAGCGACCTGTGCGATTTTCATGACGCCCTTCACCTTCCCCGGCAGAGACTAACGCGTGCAGCGCAGCAAAGTTCCGTTTGACGCCGACGAGAAAGGCCTCACCGTCGACTAAACTGACCAAGTTCCCCAGAAGTGACAGAAAGAGGATCCAGATGCTTGGCGCTTCGGGGCGTGGCGGGGAACCGGAGGGATTACGCCGAATTCAAAACCAGTCATTTTGCCAATCTAAGCGCGATGAAGTCTGTTCTATTTTGATCAGACCGGCCGAGGCGATATCGATATTCAAAATGATTTGTAAGGAATGATTCTATCTCAGGAGTGATCCTCAGTCGCGCTTCTTGCGATCGGGAACGAAACAACCGACGCCCTGGTTATCTAGACCAATCTGCAGCGGGAATACGCAGTTCTGACTGCTTTATGGAGGTTAACGAATGTATGGATCGTCACGGATGTATGGATCGACTATCGGAGACCGCTTTCGCGTGGAAGTAAAACACCGGTGCCCAGCACCGGACCGTTATACCTGGGAAATTTTTTGCGAGCATGAAGTTCTTCCTGTGGACAAATCCTGCGAGCGGTTCGGCTCCTGGGAAGAGGCCAGCCGATTCGGAAAGAAGGCGTTAGAGAAATTATCGGCGCTTCGGACTTGAGGAATCAACACCAGTCGGCAAGTTCGAGTAGATAAATAGAAGTCTTCGTAAACATTGCAGCAGCATGATCCCCATCGGGGACGAGGCGAATGGCAATCGGCGCCGGAAGGCGAGAGCTTGTAGCCGGTCTCGGCAGTGCAACCGCTGCATGGCCGTTTGCCACGCGGGCGCAGCAAGCGGCAATGCCACGCATCGGCGTTCTTATCGGCACGACCGAAAACGATCCCGAAACGAAGCACCGCGTCGAAGGACTTGTACAACCGGCGTCCAGGGGTTCCCTCATCTGGACCAAATTGGCGGTAAGAAGAAGTGACGGAACAATTGCGCACTTTAGAGTGATTGGCGCTTAGGACCTGAGGGTCCCATCTACCTCACCTGGTCACGTGACGTGATCAACAAGATCAACGTCGGATCTTGGGGGAACTACTGGATGGATCGCTCCAAGGGCGCGGAAAAGTAACCTGATTTGGCCCTCGGAACCGTTGGCTCCGTCTCACCGGCAGTGATCGACGGAGCCGACGTCTAACGCGTCGGCGATTTCCTCGAAATATGCCGTCGGATCCGACGGTAAATTAATCGGCTCAGCCTCCAGCCTAAGCATACGTGCCCGGTGGCAGCAGGACGGTCTGCCAGATTAGGCCCTAAGCCTGCGGCAGCAAAAAGCCCCTTGGGGGCTTTTTGCATTCAATAACCGATCGAAGAAAAACAATTTCTTGGAAGGGCGTCTATGTCGCCCTGATTCTCAGCAACGCTTTTCTAAACCAAGGGAAATCATGCTTCTTTAAAGCGGTATCCTACACCGTAGAGTGTATCGATCATGTCGAAGCCAGCGTCGACCATTCTAAATTTACTTCGCACGCGCTTGATGTGACTATCAATGGTCCGATCGTCGACGTGAATGTCATCGTCATAGGCGGCGTCCATCAGGGCATTGCGACTTTTGACCACCCCCGGGCGGCTCGCCAGCGCTTGCAAAATAAGGAATTCGGTGACGGTCAACGCGACCGATTTGCCCATCCAGGTACAGGCGTGCCGCTCGGCATCCACGTGCAGCTCACCACGATCCAGCACATTTTCCGTAGGCACTTTCGAGCCATGACTTTCTTTTGTCGTCGCGCGCCGTAGCAGGACTTTGACACGCTCGAGCAGCAGTCGCTGTGAGAACGGTTTGCGGATAAAATCATCCGCCCCGACCCTGAGGGCGAGGATTTCGTCGATTTCCTCCTCCTTGGACGTCAGAAAGATCACCGGAATGTCCGACTTTTGGCGCAGATGCCGCAAGAGTTCCATGCCGTCCATGCGCGGCATCTTGATATCGAGAACGGCTAGATCGGGCGTGCTCATCTTGAAGCTTTGTAGCGCCGAGGCGCCGTCGGAATAGGTCATAACCCGATAGCCCTCGGCCTCAAGTGCAATGGACACTGACGTCAGGATATTGTGGTCGTCGTCAACGAGAGCGATGATTGGCATGACCTTCTTTCCATGGATGGACCCAAAAAGGCGCTGGAGCACCCTTGACGCTCGCAAAGCAAGGCTGAAGTATGTCGCAAAATAATGATGGCGCCTCACTTCGAAATGGGATCGGCGCTTTGGACACCGGGCGCTTTTCTAAAACTGTATAACATTAGCTTACTCCGAATATGCCCGATAGATGGAACTAACTGCTCCTCGGGTTTTGACAGCTCGTAGAGGTCTTAATGAATATGGGCTGCGATGCACGACAGCGATCCTCCATGGATCCCTAAATCGGCCCGGAGTAGACAGCTGTGATTTACAGGTTTTGCTTACCCGACTTGAAGCCACATGCGGTAAGAGCTCTTTCATGCAGTCGTTTCGGGTCGCGCTCTCCGCCGTGTGTGAGTGTTATGATCCGGGTGGCCATTATCGTTTCAACGATCTTATTGGGGTGCCCGAATTCGTAAATCGTCCTCGATTGCACTCCTGAAGGCATCAGACATCAGCTTAATGTCAGCCGGTTCGAACACTGCGTTGCCGATGAATGGAATTATTGAGGTCATGCCCGCCCCTTTGCTTGGAGCGTTCCACCTCGGCCAAGACGAGTCTGTTCAAAATTGACCACTTTTCAAAGCGGGCCATTGGCCACTGTGCGTGCGGTCCTGACGTCTGCTGCCCCGTGCATAAGCCCTAAGCTGAGGCAACAACCTACGAGAACCCCAAGCGGGTATTCTGCTTTTGTTTTTTTCAAAATGGGCCTCTTGCGCGCAGATCGGTATTCGCGTGGAGCTACGGCTTTTGGACACACAAACTTACTGTAAGCGTGCCAGCCTTTCACGCTTTCGAATGGCCTCTTCGATATCTCCCTGTGTAATGCCCTGCGCCGCCATTTCGTCCAAAAGCATCTCGCGGACCATGTTGGGGAAAAAAGCCCCCACAACTCCGATGTAGAGAACAGAGTCCTCGCTCAATTTCTTGAATGCCTCGGAAAGCGCCTTTGATCCACCCGCCTCATATGAGCGGCGAAGCGCGCTTATCGCTGCCCACTCAGCATCCGTCACGGACTGCGTATCCGCAATGTAAAAATCTGTCGTTGAGCGCTTTTTACGTCGCATCACTTCGCCATTCACGCGACACGTAACTGCCCGCGTATCCCCAAAATATTGAAGCGGCGAGTCGATGCTATCCCAGGAGTCTCAAGCTTATTTCGAAATGCGTGTCGACAATCGGGCATGGCCGTCGGCCATTTGAAAAGCAATCGCCTTGTATTTCGGGGCCGACTTCCCAGCAGCATCGATCACGAGCAACTCCGCAAGTTTTCTGCGCGCGCGGTTAACGCAACTCTTTATCGTCCCCACAGCCGTCTTACATATCCGTCTCTTCGTAGGAGAAGCCGGACGCGCCGACCAGAAGTAACGCCTCACGCTCTTCAACCCGCAACTTTGCAAGCGCGCCGAAAATTTCTCTGAATTCCAAGCGACCATGTTGCTCGGGATGCGATTTCAGGCTGTCGGTATAGCTGCCGGTCGTATCTTCGACTTCGCGACGCCGTTTGCGATATTCCGACCGGAACAGGTTACGGAGGATGGTGAAGAGCCAGCCTGACATGTTCGTGCCCGGCTCGAACGAATTGATGTTGGCTATGCCACGCAAGAGCGTCTCCTGCACGAGGTCATCCGCTCGATCGGCTTTGCCGCTGAGTGACATCGCGAATGCGCGCAGACGCGGAACGGCAGCGAGCATGGCATCCTGGATGGACGGCTGAAGCTTCCGCTCGCCCCTTCGTCGGCCTACATCGGTCGTTTCTCGATGACCACAGGTGCATACATATGCGCTTGCCTCGTGCCCGCCCTCCGCCAGCAACATTTGCCGGGAGCACTCTTCGCAAAGCAACGTCCGAGGGTCTGCACGGACGACCTGCTCAGGCACATGATATTGCAAAGACATAAGCATTTTCCTGGGTAAGAGTAGTCGAAGCCAATCTGAAAACTAGCCGCAGAGAGCGAGCGACGTCTGTATAAGAATGCTCACCTGCAAACCTTTGCGGGGCGCCCAGCCGTGACGATTTAGCCGGCGAAACGCGGCATCTCGCACTTCGGGAATCTTGCTCCCGGACGGCCGCCGAACAGACGCTGGCCGCAGTGCCTGCTCGCGACGATCTGTATCAGACCTCAAAGGCGCCCAAGCAGCATAAGAACGACAATGACGATCAGGATGATGCCGATGCCGCCGTGTCCATAGCCGTAACCGTAGCCGCCGAAACGGCCACTGAAGCCGCCAAACAGGAAAATAACGAGGATGATAACGAGAATGAGCCCAGTGACATAACCCTATCTCCCTGTTGTTGCAGTACACGGCTGCGTGGCTGTTAAGCCTTCACTGAGGACCTGGCCTAGTACCCGCTTTACGGAAGGCTAACTCGTGATTCAACATTGGGATGATTCCCATAGCTGCGAAGGTCCGGCTGACACCGGCGGATCGTGCGGTGCTTGAAGCGCGGGTTCGGGCACCGACGACGGAGCAACGCGACGCGTTTCGCGCGCGGATCGTCTTGCTGGCGGACGAAGGCCACTCGACCCGTTCGATTGCCCGCGCGCTCGGCACGATGCCGCGAACGGTCAGCACTTGGCGCGGCCGGTTCGCCCGCGAAGGCTTGGCCGGTTTGGCCGACAAGCCGCGGCCCGGCCCGGCACCGAAGTACACCAGCGAGACCGGTCGACGCATTCTGGCGGTCCTGGAACGGGAGCCGCCGGTCGGCTTCGCGCGCTGGAACGGGCCCTTGATTGCAGCCGAACTGGGCGACGTGCACGAGCAGCAGGTCTGGCGTTTCCTGCGGGTGCAAAAGATCGACCTCGCCGGGCGAAAGTCGTGGTGCGAAAGCAACGATCCCGAGTTTGTCGCCAAGGCCGCCGATGTGGTCGGGCTCTATATGGCGCCGCCCGAGAATGCGATCGTCGTCTGCGTCGACGAAAAGCCTTCGATCCAGGCGCTGGAGCGCACCCAAGGCTATCTGAAACTGCCGAACGGCCGGGCGCTGACCGGCCACAGCCACGATTACAAGCGCAATGGCACCACCACGCTGTTCGCCGCCTTTGAGGTGGCCACCGGCAAGGTGAGGGCTGCGCACAAGACGCGCCGCCGGCGTATCGAGTTCCTCGACTTCATGAACGACATCGTCGCCGGCCATCCCGACACCGCCATCCATGTCGTCCTCGATAACCTCAACACCCACAAGCCCAAGAACGACCGCTGGCTCAAGCGCCATCCGAACGTGCACTTCCACTTCACGCCGACGCGGGCCTCCTGGCTCAACCAGGTTGAAATCTGGTTCTCGATCCTGGAAGGACAATCGCTGCACGGCGCCTCATTCACCTCGGTCGCGCAACTTAGGCAGCATATCGATGCTTTCATCGAGGCTTACAACGAAAACGCTCGGCCGTTCGTCTGGACCAAAGCCAAGGTCCATCAGCGTCACGTCAAAGGATGCCGTATCAGTGAATTGTGATTCCGGGTACTAGATGTCTGCCGGGATCGAAGCGACGGCCCGTTCAGCACACCCATGTCTATCCCCTCACTGAGCCCGAGGATTCGTTCGTAATTCCTGCCTATGCCCTTGCGGCGATGCGGACTGTACAAAATTGCTCACATCAGAAAGCGGCGGGTTCACATCCGCTTTATTGAAACATAAACAAGAAGAAACTCTAATTCTTGATTGTCGGCTGATCGTGCAGAACGACGTTCAGCAAAGCTGTGCACTTCAATGCCGCCGTTGTACTCAATGAAGCCTAGCTTTCGGAATTTGTTCATGAAAAAACTCACACGTGATCGCGTCGTTCCGATCATCTCCGCGAGCGTCTCCTGGCTGATTTTCGCGACCACCGGCTCGGGTGTTCCTGCCTTGCCGAAGTTCGCCAATAGCAGGAGCAGGCGGGCAAGACGCTTCTCGCTCGAATTGAACAACTGATCGACCAAGTCCGCTTCGACGCGGATGCTCCGGCTCAGAAGATGCGCAATGAACAATTCGGAGAACGCCGGTTCCTGATGGATCACCTGGATAATAGCTGATTTTTCCAATCGAGCGATGACCGAGTCCGTCATTGTCGTGACCGTGGCAATGCGCTGGTCTTGCCCGGCGAGACAGCCTTCCCCGAAGAAGTCGTCCGTACTCAGAATTGCGATGACAGCTTCCTTGCCTTGCTCGGAAACGACGGTGAGCTTCGCCTTGCCCTTCTGGATGTAGAAGACCGCATCGCCAGGGTCCCCTTGTGAAAAGACGATCTGGCCTTTGCGGTACTTGCCAATGCTCCGGCCGTCCCCAACGCGGGCAAGAAACGATTTTGCATCGAATGCGCGTCGGCGTTCCGTCGCCATCACATGACCTTCCACACAAGCCATAGGCTTTTTTTGGGAGGAAGGGAATCGCGCGCAAAGCCTCGGGAACACTGGGAAAACAGAAACATTAAACACTATCCAAGCGGATCGTTTGAGCACTATTGCTCAGAAACCCGCGCAATCGAGGATCAATATGCATACTGAGGGGCGCCCCTTTCCTGCCGCTCTTTGGCGGCGGCCTCGTTCATTTTCCTGTGAGACGCCCCGCACGCGCAAAAGCGGCCTTGTAGCACCGCAGCCGGCCCGCGGGGTGACGGATGCGGCAAAACGCTAACTCCGTAGCCGATATTTGATGCCACAAAGGATGACAAAATGGAATGGGTCATGACTTTGATCGCCGTGATGATCATGCCGCTCGGAATGATTCTTTGGTGGATACCACGATGCGACGCCATCGGCGTCGATAAAGCGAAACAACGTACAGCGCGTGAACGCTCACCACTAACGCTCACAGGTGAAGCCGCGTCTTCCCCCTCGCAGCATTCAGTGAAACTTGCTCGAGAACGAGATCAGGCTCCCGCATAGGCCGATGCCATGAATGGCTGCGCTCGCCCAGACCGTGCGCTGAGCCGCGGTGCCTTCGGGTCTGTTCGAAGCTTGTAACGGACGAAACTCCTCCCACAGAAAGGCTTACCTATGTTCACCGCTGAACAATATCACGCTAAAGCCACCGAATATTCCCAATTGGCGAGGATGGCGAACGGTCCAAACGAGGTGCGTGAATTTCAGACGCTCGAGCGACGTTTCAGCGAACTCGCGGATAATGCGCAATGGATGGCCGACAATCTTGGCAAGACTGTGCACCCGACAAAGCATGCAACCGCACAATTCACGCCAGATCTCCCAGCGCGGAGTATCTCACAGCAGTAAGGTGCCAACAAATGGACGCCGAACATTGTGAGCGGCTGGAGAAGCTCGCCAAACAATATGCGGGCGCTGAGCCGACAGCGCGCAGCAGCACCTTAAGCGGAAAATGGTCCCCGCCGTAGCCCGGCGTTGTATTCAGCTACGCCGCCCATAAACAACTTCTTGTCATAGCTCGACGGCATTGTGGCGTGGCGCGCCGGCGGCGCGTTGTGAGCGGCTGCAGGCGCTGCGAACGACACTATGCCGGCGAGCAGCACAACTGCGATTTTGCGGGCTGGTGTTTTCATTGCCATGATAAAAAGTCCTTTGTGCGCCCCTTAAAGCCAGATCACACGAGACCGATGCCCGGACTGATCGAAATTGACCACAGACGCAATTAAAAATGATCGCTCTGCCGGGGAGGCTCGCCAGCGACTGCGTCGCTTGGCCCGGTGGAACTGGATTGTCTGTCAACCCACGTGCGGACGCAGCAGATGCGATAGTCCCCTTTTTGGGCGGCCCGGACACGGAGCACATCTTGCGATGGAGGGATTGGAATCAGTCGACTGAGGTGAGCCGTTTTGACCAGACGAGCGCCGCCCAGGAGCGCAAGCGGGTATTGGGATGTCGGGCACGAGAGAAGGTGCCATGTCGAAACAGATCAGTCCTGGCAATACGCCAAAGAGGCTATACTTTCGATTTCCGACGCCAAAACAGACGAGGACAAGCAAGGTCTGCTCGATCTTGCTCGCATATGGACGCAAGCGGCATCGCAAGAGCGAGCAGTCTCTCGCGACCACGCGCGCACCGCTGAGGCCAATGCCGCGTAAAAGATGCGCGAGTTCGCGGTCGCGTCAGATCTTCAGTGCAAATCAGAAAGTCTGCCGCAGTTGGCACTGACGGCACGTCGATACACGTTGATCATTTCATTACCGGCCACCAGGGGACCAGCGGTCAAAAGTGCGTAGGCACCGGCGATCTGTGCGTGTGAATAGGCTGTTTGCTTCTCAGTGATCATGCGCTGTGCTTCATGCGAGCTCAGTTTGCCTGTCAACATGCGAAGAATACGAGCGGCCATTACCTGATTAACGTCTAGGCCAAATAGCCAAAGATCAAACATGAGCGTCCCATCCTTCAATCAACCGAGCCGACGACCACGGTAGAAGCCCTTGTTAGTTGTGTTCTGCTTGATATTCGCCGTGTCCCCTCTTCGGCCGAGTTGGCATGATGTTCATGCTTCACCAGTTTCTCCTCCCTCGACCCCTGCCTCATACTCTTTCCACCTCTTTTGCTACGACTGGCTGGCGGTACCGGCGGCATGTTGCTCGACATAAGCAAAACTCCTCAAGCAGCGGTTTGCTTCACCGTAACCCGGCGTTGGACGTCAGGGTCGCACGGGATCGGGAATGTTGCCTCGCCCAGAACAAGCGGCTCCGCCTTCGAGCGACCTGGCGCAATGTTAAGTCTATACTAGGCCGTGTGGACGGATTTGATCAAGATGAAGCCGAGAGCAAGCGCGACGAATGAGCCGTAATTCTGCGCCGTCTTCTCGCATCGAAGCGCGATACGTTTGAAGCGCTTGAGTTTGCCGACGGCTTGTTCGATGCGTGCCCGCGCCTTGTAGAGTGTTTTCGGAAAGAAGGTGGGGATGTCCTTGGTGTTGGATCGATACGGGATCGCCGGACATATTCCACGTTGACGTGCGGCCTCGCGATTTGATTTAGAATCATAGCCCTTGTCACCGAGCGCGGCGCGCGGATTGATATCGGGGCCGATGTCGAGAAGCGTCTCGAAGTTGCGGCTATCGCTGGCTTCACCACCGGTGAGATGAAAGGCAATTGGCAAGCCACCGAAATCGGTCTTCAAGTGGATCTTGGTAGAGAAACCGCCACGCGAGCGGCCCAGCGCCTGATCGTGCTGCCCCCTTTTGCGCCTGCCGCCGAGACATGGGCGCGGACCACGGTGGAATCGAACATCTGCACCAGATCCGCCGTCTCGCTCAATGCCGCCAACGCATCGAAGAAAGCTTCGAAAGTTCCGGACCGGCTCAAGCGCCAGAACCGCTTCCAGACGCTGTTCCAATGCCCAAACTTTTCCGGGAGTGCCCGCCAAGTGATGTTGTGAACCACGAAATACTGCAGGGCTTCGAGAAACTTTCGGTCATCCCGACCTTTGTCGCCGCGGCGTGGGCATGATGCATCAAATACCTTCAAAACAATCGTCCAGTCCTCTTCCGTCATGGCAGTGAGCATGGTCGGTCCTCCAAATAACCGACCGCCCATGAGTCACAGAAAAAATGATTTGGGAATCCCTCTACCCTATGACTTTGCTAAATCCGTCCACACGGCCTAGCGATGCAACTCAACGTGCGACGCACAGTAAACGTTCCCCTGATTCTGCCTGTAACCTCTCTCAATACTTTCCGTTTGCACACCGATGTGCGCAGCGTTTACTACCGTGCAGGGCGCACGCAAAACGGTCGAACGGCGATCACTGGATATGACACGCAAGTCTTCGCCGCTTGTGCGAAAAGACCGAACGTCGAAAAGCACTTCGATCAGCTAAAGAAGCGGACGCTCGCTCTAAACATAGCCTTTTGATTTTTTCAGCCTCGGTATCGCGTACGCCTGAGCGCCCACCGCTCACGTGCGCGGGGGCTTTCTCTTTTCCCTATGCGGCTACCACCATCGGCGTCTGCCCCAACCTCCGCCAAAGCCGCCTCGCAGAGGCCGAATTACAAGCAGAAGTAAAATGGCGCCGATCGCCGCGTTAATGATCGCCGAGACGATGCCGGGTGGATACCAACTTGAGGGAGCAACCAGTCGCCGATGAATGCGCCGATAATACCTATTATGAGATCGCCGACGATACCGAACCCGGCGCCTCGTACGATTTGTCCGGCCAGCCAGCCGGCAACAAGACCAACAAACAATATGACGGAAGACTTTCATTTGACATATGCACGGCGGCACCTCCAGACCCACGTAACCCGATTAGTCCTGCATGATAACGCGATAACTGACGCTGCACGATGTAGCAGGCCGCATCAGAGTGGCCTGAAGATGATGCACCGTCGGCCGCGCTTTACCGATGCCACTCGACCAACACTTCGAAATACGCCCGATCGAGCGCTCAGATCGCCGCGGTTCCCTGCCGGCAGTGCGCCGCAGCCGTCACCACGGAATTTACAACCATCCGTCTAGTCTTACTGCGTCACAAATTTCTTGGCTGCGACGGTGCTGCGATCGGAGTATTGCAGCATGGACATCGCGGCAGGCTTCTGACGAGCGTGCCGATCAGCCGTCGACGCATGGTTGCGATGGAGTTTGGGATGTGACGCTCGGGCCGCAACGGCGGATCCTCTGGGTCGGTAATCGTCGGGTACGGCAAGTTCCGTGAACATCGTGGTGGAACGAGGTCTACAGGGGGGAATCGTCTCCCGCTCGGAGATTAGGAATCCGTAGGCCGCGATGCAGAGCGTGGCGTGATGATGAAAGCCTCGCCAGCCACGCCCTTCAAAATGTCCGAGCCCGAGCTCCCACTTGAGCTCCTGATAGTCGCGCTCGATGCGCCAGCGCAACTTGGCGGTGTCGACCAGTCGGCGGAAGGAGATGTCTTTCGGAAGGGTCGAGAGCCAGTATTTGGTCGGCTCGTTCTCGCCTTTCGGCCACTCAATCAGCAGCCACTCTTGCGGCCGGCTGTCAGTGAGACTGTAATCACGATGCGCGACCCGAACGTGGACACGCGCAAAGCGCGAGGACAGCCAGTCGGTCGCACCTTCCCGCCACTTGATTGTCTGCCATGCGCGCTTGGGCAGTCCGAGAGCGAGTTCCTTAACCGAAATCGGTTGATGCTTGCCGTCGCGGCGCAACAGCTTTGGTGGTCGCCCGCGGCCCGACCACTTTTTCGGCGGCAGCGGCCCCGTGCCCGATGCCCACACAGACGTCTGCGGCATGATGCCGGCGACATAGCACAGCGCGAGCGCGCTGACGCCGGCGCGCAGATCTGTGTTGCTGCCATAACCCGCATCCATCAGCACCACGCCGCGAGGAAGGCCGGCCTTGCGAGCCGCATCGATCTGCTCAAGCGCGATCTCTGGCTTGGTCTTGAAGCGCACATCCTCGGGCACCGCCGTCTTGCGCCGACGTTCGCCGTCCCCCGCCCAGTCTTCTGGCAGATAAAGACGGTAGGCCACCGGCAGGCTGGCGTGGTCATTAGCAACCGACAGCGACACCGCGACCTGACAATTGTCTTGTTTGCCGAGTTGACCGCAGTATTGCCGCGCCACCCCGACCGAGTGCCGGCCCTGCTTGGGAAAGGCGGTATCGTCGATGATCCAGGCTTTGATCGGACCGTGACGCTCGACCTCCGGCAGCACAATCTCGCGCACCTTGGCCAACACCTTCTCGTCCGACCAACGACCCTCGCCGACAAAATGCAATAACGATTGGTGCTGCGCCGCCGTCCGTGATGGCGCCGTTACCGCCGCCATCGGCTCCACGCTCTTGCGCTCGCAAGGCAACATCAGCCCCACGCAGTAGTCGTGCAGCGGCCGGGCTCGGTCCCTGTGCCCAATCACGCTCACAAGTCCCTCGACATAAGCCGAAAACCGCGATTCACTGTCGTCTGCCGCTCGGAGACCCATATCAGCCCTCATCTGCTGATGTCTGAATCTCTCCGCTTACCTGAATCGCACAGTGCGTCGCCTGCGACTTTCTAACTCAGTAAGACTAGAAGATCGACAAAATCTGCTCACGCCTTGGCGCGGCGCATTGCATCGGCGCGCTGCCGAGCATACGGCAGAAGTCGCGCCAGCCGTTCCAGATACTGGCGGTCAATTTGGTCTTTGTGAGCAGACGGAGGGGATGAAGCCCTCGTACCCGCGCAAAACTCGCTACAATAGAATCGGCCGCCGCTTTTCCATGTTGCCGCGGGATAAATCAAGATCTGACAGTGTTCGCATCGCATCGAGGAACCTCCATCGGCATGGATAACGGGGAGGAGTTCCCCTTGGTTCCCTGACTTCGAATTATCTTTGACCATGCGACCGAGGTGACGAAGCGAAATTAAGACTATCATCCAATGGTTGGGTGCACGCGCCGGTTGGCTACGTGGCTTTGCCTAATGATAGAAATGGCGCCAAGAAGCAAACCGAGATATCGATATCTCATCCCGGCATGATGGGTGATGCACCGAAGAGCAGAATCTCGGTCAACGCGACCATCCGGCGGCGCGCATCAAGAAGAAGGAAAGTGGCTGTCGCGTTCGGAAAGCAACGCCCCAAAAAATAGCTTCCGTGGCGGCAAGCGGGACTACGCTTTAAGACTTCACTGCCGCCTTCGGCAACGCGTCGTCCGACGGCACTTTCCCCGGCGCCTTTTCGTCCGCGATAGCGCGGTCGATCGCCTCGATCAGCTCTTGAATATCAATAAATGCATCGCGTGCCTCCGTGTGGCCGCGCTTATATGCGACTCCCAATGCCTCTGCGATATCGCGGCGCGCTTTCAGCGCTGCTCCTCGTGCTGCGATCAGATTCTCCAGGTCTCCGTTTTTTTCAGGCATTTCGGTCTTCCATCGGGTGCGAACTCATTGGCATCCGCCTTTGGCTGCAACGGAAAGGACCATTCGCTTTTAAGCGGCATAGAAGGACCAGCTATCCTCTCGGCTCAGCACTGATTGTTGCCAGCATCTCGCCCTTCGCACGACAGACGAAGGCGCTCCCTACTGGATGATTCGGGTTAGCTGAGGCGGCCGAAATCATCCCATTTGCATTTGCCCGCGCCTGAAAGGGCGCCGAATAGTGTCGGCCAGTCTTAGCCATTCGGCCGCCATTTCGCGTTGAATAGCACGAAAATCCTGATCCTCCGCCGCAGTCACCATTTGCAAACAGTGCTCAGCGTAACGCGCGTAATCCTTGCGCTTGTCATTTGTCCGATTTGCCATGCTATCCTCACAGACGATTCTGCAACCTTGGAAGTCTGGCGCGGATGATCGCGGGCAGTCTGTTCAAAATTGATCATTCACAAATAGCCTCGAACCGCAGCCGGGCTCTGCCCGACCTCCACGAATTGGGGCCGGACGAGGGTAAATTCATCTAGAAGTGCGTGGCTCTCGGAGACCAGCGCCGAACGCCGAAATCGGAAATCTCACCCAGCCGGCATGCTAAGCCACTCGCACGAAGCGCGTTTTTTACTCGCCCGATCGCCTTTCGTCAGGGCCGCTCATCCACAATGTGAAAATCCGTTGACAAGCGCCTTTTACGCCGCATCACTTCGAATTATCAGCGCTGTACGGGACGCTGGCCTCGACGCCGCTGTGGTCTGTCATGTCGAATGGGCGTCTGGTTTCCATTGACGAACAAGCGATACCCCTTCCCTCGGCACTCGATGCATTCACTTCCGTCGCGCAACCCTGAGCCATCACAAAGCTCGCACGGCGCGGGCAGTTTTTCATTCATTCGATTTTCCACCATCCGAGCTTACCTGTATACGCTCCTTGAAAGTTGCTGAACGGTCAAAATTGCTCACTTAGATTGCCGCCGATCGATCAGAATCGCGGGACCTAAACGTGGATCCAGCGGAGGCCAAGTACAGCAATTTCACGAATCAACCGGGCGGTGCCGGAACCAATCGAAACCATCCACTTGTACTTCGTACACTTGTACTTCGTACACGTGAACAATAACCGGAGAAACCAGATGGCTCGAGACGAGCACAATAAGGCAGCCGAACATCACGAGAATGCCGCCAAATCGCATCGCGCTACGGCCGAACAGCATGGCAAAGGCGACCACTCAAAGGGCAAGGAACATTCGGCAAACGCCCAGCAGCATTCCCAGAATGCCCGCCAACATAGCGAGCAAGCTCACTCCAAGAGCCAACAGCAAAAGTAAACTAAAAGGCCCGACGGGAACGTCGGGCCTCCTACATCGCTTCTCGGGCAACTTGACCTGCAAAGGCTTCGGTCACCAGATGCAAGTCTTATCTGCCGCGCATCGCATCCTTCAGTCCGCCGATTGCATTTTGCACTTTGCCGGCAGCCTTGTCGGTCTTGCCTTCCGCTTCCAGCTTTTTGTCGCCAAAAGCCTTGCCGGCCGCTTCCTTCACAGCGCCCTTGGCTTGCTGTGCCGATCCTTTGATTCGATCTTTGTCCATCGCGGTACGCTCACTGTGTGTTGTGTCGTAAAACAACGCAGTCGTTAGCATTTTGTTCCTGGATAGCGCGAATTGGAGAGAATTTCCCTGAAAACATTTCGGGAGATGCACCGCCAACTCATGATGCGGGCGGTCGAAGCAAATCAC
Source organism: uncultured Alphaproteobacteria bacterium (assembly GCA_963732015.1). Lineage (GTDB taxonomy): Bacteria > Pseudomonadota > Alphaproteobacteria > Rhizobiales > Xanthobacteraceae > BOG-931. The sequence continues at coordinate 140,941 of CAVSXY010000002.1, forward strand.
CAACAAATGCCAATAAGCACAAACTGAGCTATTTTATACAGGTGCGTCGCGGCAATTGTGCCTAAATGGCCAAATGATGTTGCAGAGCACACCGCCTAAAAATAGGCATTCGCGACCATTTGATCCTGTGGTGTTTTTTGAAACCGCAGCCAAGGGACGCATCATTTCGAAGCATCGCAAGAACGAAACTGTCTTTTCACAGGGCGACCCCGCGGACGCAGTTTTCTATATCAAAAAAGGCAAGGTCAAAGTCACCGTGGTTTCCAAGCTGGGCAAGGAAGCGGTGATCGCAATCCTGCGTATCGATGAATTCGTCGGTGAAGGATGCTTGACCGGGCAACCGAAACGCTTGGCAACTGCGAGCGCGATGACCGAATGCGTCACCATGCGAGTGGCGAAGACAGATATTCAACGGCTCCTTCGAAAAGAGCCCGCATTTTCCCATATGTTCATGTCGCATATTTTGGCAAGGAATGCGCGGGTTGAAGAAGACCTGCTCGATCAGCTCTTCAACTCAACTGAGAAACGGCTCGCCCGACTGCTGCTGCTGTTGGCCAATTTTGGCAGGGAAGGCCGACCGGAACCTCTTATCGCAAAGATCAGTCAGGAGACGCTCGCCGAAATGATCGGCACCACCCGTTCACGCGTAAGCCATTTCATGAACAAGTTCCGCAAAGCTGGGCTTCATCGACTACAACGGCCATCTCGAAGTCCATAGCTCGCTGTTGAGCGTCGTACTGGCCGACCAGCCGCGCACCGTTGAGTCGCCGCGATGACACGTTCGCGGACGGGCCGGGCCGCGGCCGCAAGCGATATCCGGTATGCCCTGTCGAGCTGGTCACGGTTGCGCGGGCCCCTTGATTATCGAACGGGAATCTTCGAGACCCTTTTCTTCCGGAATCCGTCAAGACAATAGTTGCCATTTCCTTAATTCTTTTCATTGTGAGCAATTTTGAACGGTCCTGGCTCCGGGGCCGGTCCAGTGTCGGCCATGAGGAGACGGCTTGGCTTAACAGAAGCTCGTTCAGCATCCTCCGCCAAGGAGCCTTTTTCCACCTCACGAGAGCATGGAGGTAGAAGGATGAGCGACTCCATATCGGCCCGAGAATCCGTATTTCAGTTTCCCTGGAAGCGCGCGGTTCGGCACGATGCGCACGAACAGACGCAGTATGACGCGCTGATTGCCGAATTGCTGGCGGCTCGTGCCCGAGAAGAGGCTTTGCTTCGTGAAAAGTCCGACCTCTTGCAGCGTCAAGACATGCTGGCCCAGGAGTTCGAGCATCGGCTCGTCAACAGTCTGCAAATCATCGTTAGTCTGCTGTCGTTGCAAAGCCGGACCGCCAGCCCCTGAAGCCGCCGCGCAATTGACCATCGCGGCCCATCGGGTCGCTTCGTTTGGACGCGTGCATCGTGGGCTACATCTCCTCGATCATCTGGAGAGCGTGGAGTTTAAGCAATATCTCCAGCACCTGTGCGAGGACCTTTCGGATTTGCTTTTCAAGGGGAGACCGCACACACGATCGTCGTCGAGGGCGCCAACGATCAATCTACCCACCGTGTTTGCCATTCCGCTCGGCTTTATCGTCAACGAGCTGATCACCAATTCGGCAAAGTACGCCAAGAGCAACATTACCGTTCGATTGGAAACAACGCCGACCGTCGGTCACTCGCTATCGGTGTTGGATGACGGGCCGGGATTGCCGGCGGGATTTGATCCCGCTAAGAGCAAAGGTCTCGGAATGAAAATTATGGGCTCGCTTGTGAAGCAGATTGGCGGAGGGCTGCAAATCGCGCCCGGCGAAAACGGCCGAGGGGCGTCGCTTTACGATTACATTCTGCTCTCCCAGGTTTGTGACTCACGTATAGTTGAGAGCCTGAGAATCTGATTGCTAATTCGTAGGGCAAACCAATTGCTGATAGGGCTCGCCCAGCCCGCCATTTTTGTCGAAGGCTCTAAACATGGCGAGCGTCCAGACAATAACGCAATGTTGAACATGGCGACCCACGATCGCGAGACAAATGTCGTTCTGCCGGCAGAAGTGCCGGCGGACTTGCCTCTGCCCTCAGATCCAAAAGTTTTATTCCTTGGTGGTCTATTTGTCCTTGCGGTACTGGGCCGTGTGGACGGATTTAGCAAAGTCATAGGGTAGAGGGATTCCCAAATCATTTTTTCTGTGACTCATGGGCGGTCGGTTATTTGGAGGACCGACCATGCTCACTGCCATGACGGAAGAGGACTGGACGATTGTTTTGAAGGTATTTGATGCATCATGCCCACGCCGCGGCGACAAAGGTCGGGATGACCGAAAGTTTCTCGAAGCCCTGCAGTATTTCGTGGTTCACAACATCAGTTGGCGGGCACTCCCGGAAAAGTTTGGGCATTGGAACAGCGTCTGGAAGCGGTTCTGGCGCTTGAGCCGGTCCGGAACTTTCGAAGCTTTCTTCGATGCGTTGGCGGCATTGAGCGAGACGGCGGATCTGGTGCAGATGTTCGATTCCACCGTGGTCCGCGCCCATGTCTCGGCGGCAGGCGCAAAAGGGGGCAGCACGATCAGGCGCTGGGCCGCTCGCGTGGCGGTTTCTCTACCAAGATCCACTTGAAGACCGATTTCGGTGGCTTGCCAATTGCCTTTCATCTCACCGGTGGTGAAGCCAGCGATAGCCGCAACTTCGAGACGCTTCTCGACATCGGCCCCGATATCAATCCGCGCGCCGCGCTCGGTGACAAGGGCTATGATTCTAAATCAAATCGCGAGGCCGCACGTCAACGTGGAATATGTCCGGCGATCCCGTATCGATCCAACACCAAGGACATCCCCACCTTCTTTCCGAAAACACTCTACAAGGCGCGGGCACGCATCGAACAAGCCGTCGGCAAACTCAAGCGCTTCAAACGTATCGCGCTTCGATGCGAGAAGACGGCGCAGAATTACGGCTCATTCGTCGCGCTTGCTCTCGGCTTCATCTTGATCAAATCCGTCCACACGGCCTAGCCAGACGGTTCACCCTTAATCCCGTTCTCGTCATCATCTCGCTCGTCTTCTGGCTCTGGATGTGGGGTATTCCGGGCGCGATTCTCTCTATGCCCATGTTGGCGATTACTAAGATATCTGCGATCGTCTTCAGCCGCTCGCTGCGTTTGGGCACTTCCTTGAGGGATGAACCGTGCCTTAAACTGACTGAGGTACTTTTGATTGAGAAAATTGAGAATTTGGCCCGCCGCATTTGGGGAGTTCTCGTCATCTCAACTGCGCAATAGGCATGTCCTTTACAGCCAACTTACTCAACGGTGATCACCCGGCCATCGGTGTAGGCCAAAAACTCCGAAACGCTCGACGACGCAACCATACAGAGCCTCCCGAGTTGTCATCTGACCAGTTCACCACAACCGAACTGTGCAAATTTCCTCGTTGGTCGCGCGAAAACAAACTAATGATATCATATTTTGCCGAGATCGTCGACTTTATCGCGCGGCATCCGCATTTCACTCTCACGGCAATCTTTCTACTGGCGTTGTCAGAAGCAATTCCTTTGATTGGCACTGTAGTTCCCGGCTCGACGCTTATTATCGGCATTTGTGCCCTCGCGACGGACGCTCATTTAAACCCGTGGCCTCTGCTCGGTGCTGCGATCGTGGGGGCCATTTTCGGCGATGGTTTGTCTTTCTGGTTAGGACACCACTACCACACGGAGATTCTCCTCCGCTGGCCGCTTAATCGGTATCCGCAGTTCATCAGCCGCAGCGAAGCATTTATCAAGACATACGGAGCCGCGAGCGTCTTCCTGGCCCGTTTTATAGCGGTGGTGCGCGCATTTGTGCCATTAGTTGCGGGCATCTTGGGAATGTCACCGCGCCAGTTCTATGTCGCCAATATCTTTTCGGCTCTTGTCTGGGCGCCGGCCCATGTTTTTCCTGGCGTGTTACTTGGTATGGCGCTTGACCTCGCTGGCCTCAGTTCAGGCCAGCTTGCTGTACTCTTAATCGTAGGATTGATTGCGGCATGGGCCGCTATCCGGGCTTTACGCTCTTACTTGAACCGGCTTCCTTTTCAACCAAGCCCTTCACCTCTCCCTTCCAGAAGCCGTGACGTGATTTCAACGCCTCAGCGCTCCGCGTCAACGGCACTTTCTCCGAGAGTCTGATGCGTATTCACGTCGGTTGCGAGCTCAGCTTCGAATTTCCGCAAACAACGCCCATGATTGCAACGTTGAACGTGCATTTTTCGCGCGTTTCCGAATTGGAGCGTCCGGATTATCTGATAACGAACCCGTCAGTTCCCGTTGAAGGCTACCGTGACACCTTCGGAAATTGGTGCAGTCGCCTCGTTGCGCCGGCTGGACAATTCAACCTCGGCACGGACGCCGTTGTTCGTGACTCTGGCAAGTCTGACCCGATCGATCTTAACGCGCTGCAGCACCAAGTTCAGCACTTGCCGGCGGAGGTTCTGCTGTTTTTGCTCGGCAGCCGTTACTGTGAGACCGATCGCCTGTCTGACGATGCATGGCGCCTTTTCGGAACCACCCTCCTTGGCTGGCCGCGGGTTCAGGCCGTCTGCGACTTCGTGCACAACCATATAACCTTCGGCTATGAGCACTCCCGCCCCACCAGAACGGCGTTCGAAGCATACCAGGAACGCCGCGGCGTGTGCCGCGACTACGCGCATCTCGCAGCCGCGTTCTGCCGCTGTCTAAACATCCCGGCACGCTATTGCACCGGTTACATCACTGACATTAGCCTGCCCCCGCCCTACGCGCCAATGGATTTTGCCGCATGGATCGAAGTCTATCTCGGCGGCCGTTGGCATGCCTTCGACCCGCGCAACAACGCCCCGCGGATCGGCCGCATTCTCATCGCGCAAGGCCGGGACGCTGCGGACGTGCCTTTGACCCACACCTTTGGCCCCGGAACCTTGTCAGGATTCCGCGTCTGGGCGGATGAAGCGCGAGGGAACTAAAAACAAACGACCCGTATAGCGGGAACCACCGGGCCTTTTGTAGCTCCCTATCCCGACATCTCACCATCTCAAAACACGCCGCTACCGACACGTCGGCGACACCGCCACATCAACAACAAGCGTCCTCAGCGAACCCGCAGCAGCAGCAACGACGACGGCTCATCGGCGCCGCGCATAGGTGTTTCGAACGCCGCTGCATGTGAGCAATTTTGCTCAGACTCCAGACTCGCAAAGGAGGATATACGACATCGCAAAGCGTTCGATCTTCAGTTCAAGCTGAACTGGAACCCCATCCCGGCGTCCGCGGACTCGCTCCGAAACATGCCGCGGGAAAGGACATCCCATGCAAGTGCCTTCAATCCTTCAAGGAGAATCGCTGACGCGTCTGTTGCAAGGCGCTGCCGTCGGCGCCGTGGCGACAATGATTGTTGGCTTTAACTGGGGCGGCTGGTTGCTTGGCAGCACCGCCGATAAAATGGCGAAAGAGCAGTCCGATCAGGCCGTCGTAGCGGCGATGGCGCCCGTGTGCGCCGACAAATTCAGAGCACTACCTGACGCCGATGCGAAGAAAGTCGCGCTTTCGAAGGCCGAACTCGTGGAAGCGCGCGGACGAGTTCCCGAAGGAGCTCATCACCCTTCCGGGTGGAACGTACCCGAGTTCCGCGCTGGTGGACGCCTGCTACGCGTTGTTGATGGCGCCAAAGTCCGCCGCGCTCAAATAAGCTAGGCGAGGAACATTAGCAGGAGGAGATTCATGACTACAGATTTTCTTCGTGATCACGCGATACGCATAGGATTTTTTTCGCTGGCAGCCGCAGTTGTTGTGTTTGTTGGCATGTTGTTGTTGACCACCCTCCATCCCTAGAAAACTCGCGCGATGACTACGGCGGCAGCTTGGTCAGCGGGGGTAAGCAAGGTTTGATGGTACCCACGCCACGGGGCCGAATACGCGCGACATGGGAAAAAGATAAGCGCGGCAAGCCGGGACTTGAGTCGCATCGGCGATGGCGTCGCACCTGCGAACCCTTGGCGCCAGCGCACGTTCACTCCACGTGCAAGGCCCCGTAGCCACCCCGGCGCCGGCGGCTGAGCGGCGGCCCCGCTCCTTCGTCCCCCAAATCCCCGGCAGGGTCGTCTTCAGCGCCCGGATTTTATACAGATTCGGAGACAACGACCGGCTCAAAGTTACGATAGAACGAGGAGCCCCCTCCCACTCACTTCCCCGTCCCAAGCTCTGCCTCCCAGCAGAGCTTTCTCTTCTGAACACGACGAGACTCGAATCTGCGCGGGCCTCGGTGCCCTGCGACACCGCAAAAACCTGCCACGAACCAATCCGACGACTGGGGTGTTTACGGCATGTGATCTGGGCGCGACGACTCATGAGGTGGAAAAAGTGCCGAAGACGCTAAAGCGATTAATATCATTTGCATGCGCGTGGGCCGCTCTGACGCCATTCGCCGCACAGGCGGCCGATGCCGGGGCCTGTGAGGCCTACGCCAAAGCTGCGGTAGAACAGGTGAGCCTCGGACGTGCACACTCAGACTGTGCAAGCGGCATGCAGGGAATACGATGGTCTGCTGCTTTTCGCGTGCATTTCACGTATTGCATGACCAGGGCCGAGTACGGACGTCGACAATCAACGAGGCGCACGGACGCAATATCTTAGTGCGTGCGGTGCAACTTAATAAACTTAGAGCGCCCCTCAATAGCGCATTTCTTCACAGCGCGAATAAATCCGCGTCTCCTCCGCTACGTCTCGGCCGACAGCCCCGGTAAACCGCCATACGACCGATTTTGAGTGTCGTCGCAATTTCTGACGCGGCTCACTTGCAAATCTGAGTTAGAGGCGGGATATGGACGGCCCCATGGATCGAAAAACGAAAGCTGCGTTCGAGCGGGCCGTCGCAACCTATGATGCGCAGGCAACCCTCGTGCAGCACACTGCGCAGCGGAAGGCCGATGAGCGAGCTGGGTTCATTGCAGGATTTGAGCAAGCCAGAAAGACCGTCGTTTTGCCAGCACTTGAAGAGGTAAGCGAAATGCTAAAGGCAAGAGGATGGACGTGCCGGATTACCGAGCTCGAGAAGCCGATCGGTATCAGCCTGGAGATTTATCGGAGGAATATGACCACGGCCCCGTCGTCGCAAATGCGTCCGCATATCCAGTTTAGCGCTGAGCCGGAAAATCTGAAGGTCGAAACCTATTGGGCGACCCAATCTCAAAGAGCTCCGAGCAGAAACGACCTTGAGGTTGGCCAACTGACCGCTCATCAGATCCAATCTGAAGCGCTAAAGTTCTTCGAAGTTCTTGCCGCCGAGCCCGTCCCGCCGATCCTAAGATCAAGGACCGGCTTGCAGACCTAGGCTTCATTCCAATGCCGATGACGCCGGCCGAGTTCGGCAAGCTCTTCGCCGATGAGACCGAAAAGTGGGGCAAGGTGGTCCGGGCGGCCAACATCAAGCCCGACTGAGGCCGGTCGTCACCGCGCCGATATTCCATATTTCTCGTTACGCGAAGATCAGCGCCGCCGACAGTGCCCCGCTCGCGCCGACGAGGTGATCGAATAGCTGCGTCGTTTTGCTGCGATTGCTCACAGCCGCTTTTGGGCCCAGGCTGTGTGAAAACGTGCTCGCGCGAGCACCGCGCAGAATTGGTTTCTCTATTGTCTTCTCCCGACAGTGGTCGCCAGCGTTTTGTTTTTCAAATTGACGAAGTCGAGACGAAATTTCCAACGGCGAATTCGATTTCGGAGTTTTCACACAGCCTGGGGCCTAGGCCGTGTGAAAAGGCTCCGTATGAGCGCTATCGTTAGTGCGACGCCGGGTTTGGGACCGCGGAGTGGCAATCGATACGGAATCGATCACCGAGCTGCTCAGATGCTCCCTGTGGCGTCCATTGGCGTTGATTTGAACGCGCAGATTCTTCGGCTTAGACCGCCAAGGCCTCCAGCAGCCCAGCCGCGCCGATGATCGCCATCACGCGCTTCATGTTGTAGGCGAGCACATTGAGCGCCATCTCGGTTGCCACTTTCGTAGGCGTTTCATGAGAAAGTGCGTCGCTCCCATCCAGCATTTGATGGTGCCGAAGGGATGTTCCGCTGTCTGACGACGAAGTGTCATTTTTTCCGGATGTTGATCGAGACGTGCCTGCACAGTCTCGAGCACGGCTTCGTGCTCCCATCGGGAGATCAGTCGCTCCTTGCTGGTGGTGCAGCTATTTTTGATAGCGCAACTGTGACAGGCGTTGGTCCGGTAGCGGCGTAGCACCAAGCCTCTATCCTCGGTCGTGAAGAAATATATGTAAGCCTCTGTCCGGCAGGACAAACGTAGGCATCGTCCGCCGCCACGTAGCGGAAGTCCTGCTTGCCGAAGCGCCCTTTAGCCTTTGAGTTCGAGGTCATAGGCTTTGGCAGCGTGACTGTGATCCCTGCCTCCTCGCAGGCGCGAATCTCCTCGCTTGCGTAGTAGCCGCGATCAGCCACAGCGTCGAGCGTCTCAACGCCCATCTCGGCGCGCGCCCGCTCCGCCATAGGCGACAGTTGATGGCGGTCCGTGCCGATGTTCGTCACCTCGTGGGCCACAATGAGATGGTTCTTGGTATCGACTGCGGTTTGCACGTTGTAGCCGACAATTCCGGTGTCCTTGCCGCTCGTTGCCATCGACCGCGCATCCGGGTCGGTCAGCGAGATTTGCTTGTCCTCGCTCTTCATCATCTCGGCATTGATCGTACTGAGCCGCGCGATCTCTTCCCTCAGCTTCTCTATTTTGTCCTTGAATCGCACAACCTGTGCCTCTGGCACCGCATCACCACGGCGGTCGGCCGTCTCCAATTGCGCTATGTAGCGCGCGATGCTCTCCTCGATCCGCTCAATACGCCGCTTCATCTTGGCCTCGGTGAAATTCTTATCGCGCGCATTGACAGCCTTGAATTTCGAACCATCATAGTGGGCCATCAGACGTCGATTGCGTCGGAGCCAGGATAACGTCCGTCCGATCACCCATCGCCGACGCACGACCTTGAAGCCGCCTTCGTTGTCCGTGGGTTTGACGATTTCCAACTCGACCGGCTGGCCTGCGAGCGCTGCTTTGAGCTTCTCTCCAGCATATCCGCCGTCGGCAAAGATTTTTGCGATCCATGGGAACAGACGGCGCGTCTTGCGGATCAGATTAGCAGCGCAGTCGCGGTCCTGGATGTTGGCCGGGATCACCGCGATGCCGAGAAGGAGCCCGATCGTGTCGACGACGACATTGCGCTTGATGCCCTTGGTTTTCTTGCCTGCGTCGTATCCGATCGGATCCCTCGAAGACCCCCTTTTTCGGTCGCTTTCACAGCCTGCGTATCAATGATGGCGGCGCTCGGGCTGGCCTCGCGACCCTCCATCTCGCGTACCTTCAAAAGCAGCATGTGGTGGATGCGGTCGAGCACGCCGTAGCGCGTCCATTCCCAAAAATAACTGTAGACGGTGGAGCGCGGTGGAAAATCTTTCGGCAACTGCCGCCATTGGCATCCCGTACGCAACACGTAGCGCACCGCGTTCATGACATCCCGCATGTCGGTCTTGCGACGCCGGCCACCGTGCCGCTGCGGCGGAATCATGGGCGCGATGATCTCCCATTCTTCATCCGTCACATCGCTCGGATAGCGTTCTTCACGCGGTGCATGCTTGATGCGCGCTTCCGTCGTCCACATGGCAGCCCCCATTCGTTGATTCGGCTGCCAGAAACAGAATCACAACAGATTCCCGAGACTCAAGAACTTTCCAGACAGGCTCTTAGTGTCCGTCCGGGAACATCTTGAATCCTTTGAATCGCTTTGATTCAAAGGAGGTGATCTGATTCGAGGAGGGTCACCGATGTGGACGGCGAAGAACCGCGGGCGCTATGACCGCAGCAAATTGCGATACCCCAGTGATCTGACCGACGATGAATGGGTGCACGTCGAGCCGTTGATTCCGTCGGCCAAGCGGGGCGGCAACAGGCGTCACGTCGACGTGCGCGAGGTGATGAACGGGATCATGTATGTTTTGAGTACGGGATGCCAGTGGCGGGCGATCCCGAAAGACCTGCCGGCACGCAGCACGCTGTTCGACTATCTCGACCTATGGAGTTGGGACGGCACGCTGGATCGCATCCATCACGCGCTTTATGTGGAGTGCCGCGAGCAAGGCGAACGCGAAGCCAGCCCCACCGCCGCCATCATCGATAGTCAAAGCGTCAAGAGTGCTGAAAAAGGGGGTCTTGTATCGATCCGCATGGCTATGATGCAGGCAAGAAGATCAAAGGCAAGAAGCGCCACCTTCTCGTAGATACGCTAGGTTTGTTGCTCCACGCCATCGTTCATCCCGCCGATATCCAGGACCGCGACGGCGGCATCCTGCTGCTTGCGACCCTGTTCGGAATGTATCCCTTCTTGAAGAAGCTCTTTGCCGACGGTGGCTATCAGGGGCCGGACTTCCAGAAGGCGCTGGCAAAGATCCTGCCTCACCTCACAACTGAAATCGTCAAGCGCTCCGATCATGCCAAAGGATTTGTGGTGCTCCCACGCCGTTGGGTCGTCGAGCGCACCATTGCTTGGCTCAACCGCTGCAGAAGGCTTGTCAAAGATTGGGAGAACCTCAACCGCACGGCGCTCGCGTTCCTACGCCTCGCCTCAATCCGCCTCATGCTCCGAAAACTTTGTAATCCCGCTTGATGTTCCCGGACGGACTCTTAGACATGATGCCGCACTCAGCACTTGCAAAAGCTAACCCGCGACGCTCCGATCAGCAACCCTTTGAGCCTGCTGCGTGGGTGCCTACCGAAGTTGGAGTAATCACCAACCACCAGACCGACTTGTCGAGAATTGCAAAAGAGGCCCGGGCCACCGCAGCAATCGAGGCCCGCTTGGCAGAGATTCCGACTAAACATGACTTGTATCAAAGAGATGCGCGGTAAGGGTGATCGAACCTCCCCGCCCCCCTTGTACCGGGGGTAGCGGTGGGCGGTCGGCGGCCAGGAAAAACGTTGCCGGGACAGCGTGAGCGAACGGATCGGCGAATGGACCAGGCAGGCTCTGAGCGTCGCCTGTGCGTCGAATTATACCAACTACCCATTGGCTGAAAGACGCACCAGTGGGCTTTCTAGGGGCAAAGCGGCTAATGAATTCGGGGACCTTCTGGGGTCCTTCCTAAGCCCTTGATTCGACGTTCCCCTTTTTTCTCTTGTTTTATGTAATTCATAAGCATATGATTTTATTGTATAATTCTTGATAGTTCCAGCGACAATCTCCTTCACGCGGGGGAGGTCGTAGGTTCAATCCCTACAGCGCCCACCATATAAATCGCCGCGCTTCCTCGGTTGATTGTTGCGCTGTTGAATTTGCGACGCTCTTCGAGCGTCGCGTTGAACATGCCTATCCATTCGCGGTCTCGCGCTCGTGCGTCACCTGACGTGCATATTGCAGCGCACTTCAAAATCCGCTGTGCGACCGAACGCCCCTTGCTATTTTTCAGCTTTGAGCGCCGAATTCGGAAAGCGTGATGGCAAAGAGCTTTCAGGCGACGCGGGCGTTCAACCCGCCGCGATGACCATCACCGGCAATCGTTGCGTTCTGCAACTGAATGTACCTCGGGCGCTCGCATCCAGCGGGGCCGTGCAAGGGGATTGCCATGATCAATACAGCATTGAGTTCTCCTCTACGTGGTGGTGCTGTTCGGGTTCATCGCCTGCGGCATCGTCGTAACCAGCCACAGCGCCAACAAGGCGCGCTCGGCGCACCATTAGGCGCGATCGGTTCGGAACGCCGGAGAACTGTCGCGAGCCCGGCACGAGCTTGCGGCAGTTCGGCATCTTTGGCCCTCGACGGCAGGCTGCGATTCGCGCCCACCGCTGTTGCTGCGTTGGCCCCGGAATGATCGGCATATGTTCTGAAAGAACGAATCGCGGCTCGGATTCGCAAGCCGATCCGCGGGTTAACAAACTCTATGCGCGGCATCGGCTCATGCAATATGCTCCCAGTGCGTGGTGTTTGTGCGTGCGGATCACAAGGGGAGGATGAGCATGAATCGCCGGATGAGACTTTCGCTCGCGGCCGCTGCCGCAACGCTCGCGCTCGGTTTGAGTGGCGACGGATTTGCACAGCAGGCCGGCATGACGTTCTTCGTAACCGGCGTCGGCGCTGGCAGAGGCGCCGATACCGGCGGACTCGCGGGGGCCGACCAGCATTGCCAGCAACTCGCACAAGCCGCCGGCGCCGGCGGCCGCACCTGGCACGCTTACATGAGCACGCAGGCCGCCAACGGACAACCGGCGGTCAACGCGCGCGACCGCATCGGCAAAGGCCCGTGGACCAACGCCAAGGGCGTCGTCGTCGCCAAGGACCTCACCGAACTGCATGGCCAGAACAATCTGACAAAACAAACATCGCTGTCCGAAAAGGGCGACGTCATCAACGGCCGCGGCGACACGCCTAACCGGCACGACGCCTTGACTGGCACACAACCAGACGGCACGGCGTTCGCGGCCGGCGAGGATCGCACCTGCAGCAACTGGACGAGCAGCACCAATGGATCAGCCATGCTGGGCCACATCGACCGTCAGGGGCTGCGCGACGATGACGCCTCGAAATCGTGGAATTCGTCGCATCCCTCGCGCGGGCCGGACGGCGGCTGCAGCCAGAACGATCTGAAAAGCACCGGCGGCGACGGCCTGTTCTACTGCTTCGCCATCAATTAAAGGCGGGCCGTACAATTCGTGACATTGGGCTTGCCTATCGAAGAAGGTACCGTGCAAAGCCGATGACAGCGAGCAGCAAGGCACTCCCATAAAAGACAATCTCGACAGAGTGCAAAGGAGCGCGATTCGACATCGCAGCTCCATCCGTGTTTTTCAACCAAATTGATAGCTTTCGCTTCTCGCGAAGGCGCGCTGTTGCATGAAACAATCGCCGTAGCGCGCCTTGAAGCGAACATAGCTGTGTCATATATATAGGACCAAGGGTCGGTTCTGGCGAGCCGCGTGCGCGGATCCCCGTTAAACGGTCTCTAGCTCGTTTCTGACATTTATATATACCGGCACCTCGATCGCGCAGGTGCGTTCCGCGACCCGGATCAAGCCCATCGTGCAGCGCCCGTATGGCGCCACAACAGAAAGCTCGTTCATTGCTTTTCTTTCACGGCTTCGGCCTTAACCAAGCAATTGCGCGCGCAATCGCAGCGGCGGCGCAACTTCGCACACTGCAACTTCGGCCCGGGAGCGGATTATATCGATTTTCATGTCGCACCTCGGCGAATTCCCATGCCCGAGAATAATCCCAACTCCGTAAATCCAGAGAGACGAAGCGATGCGACTTTTCATTTTCAAGTCTGAGGCGAATCCCGACTTGCGTGCGTTCGGGGGCGATTTGGCCGGCAGCCAGTTGCCGACACAGTTCCGTCCCTGGCGTGCCATCGGCGCCGTCGCGCCCGATCGGGACCCCCCTCACAATCTTCCCCGCGACGCGATCGAAACGGCCATCAAAGACCAAGGCTTTCAACTTTGGCGCTTGAGCAAGAAGGACTAGAGCCGAGAACCAGGGTCGGACGCTTTCGACGAAGACCTTACCCACGGAGATAGTTGAAGGAGCCATTCGCGATGACAGACCGCACCCACAGGTTCAAAGTCGGGCAAACCGTTGATCTGATCCAATCGACATTTCGATCCGCGGCATCGGGACACTATGAAATCATCAGCCTGCGGCCGCCCGTCGGGGAAACTCCACAATATCGAATCAAGAGCCGAAGTGAATCCCACGACCGCGTCGTCGGCGAAAGCGACCTCATACTGTCGGCGCATCGGAAATTTGAATGACGATCGAGAGGGCCGCGCATTGATCGGTCCAGATCGTTCCGGACAGGACGACCATGTTTAAGATCCTTGAACTTAAGAACGCGGCTTCGGCCTCAGCAAGAGAGGTTGGCCAGCGATACTCCACGCGGGAGGACGCCTTGGCCGCGGTCAAAAAGCATCTGAAAACATTCAAGGTATCCGGTCACAATCCGGAAGGAGACTATTGGTGGGTACGGGACGCCGAAGGGCTGCGTAAATGCTGGATTTCCGCTCACGCCGATTGAAGCAGCGCCGTGACCGATGCTCAACTTTCCGAACCAAAGCCGAATTTTTGATTCAACACGACGTGCCGTCCGATTCTGGGGGCACGACAGCGCGATGGAATGGTCGTTCTTCGTATCCGAGGAAGCGCTCAAGCGGCTGCAGCCGAACGTGGAGCGCAATGAAGCTGGCTTACTTCGCGCCTTTGACGCCAATCGGACCGCGATCCATGCCGCGGCCATGAAGGCCTATAAGCGAGAGCGAAAAGGCTCCTACGAGCTCGCGGCGGCGGATTTTTGATGTTGCGTCGAGCCGGCCTGTTCGCAGTTCAAATGGCGCCAGGATTGCGTTTGTCGAAAATCCCGAGATATTTCTGTGCTTCGATGGGCATGTCGGGCACGCTGATCATGCGCCCATGAATGTTACCCACGGCTTTTCGGCGACCGGCAGAAGCTGGGCAAAATTCCAGAATTGCTGTTCCTTCATCTCGATCTCGGTGACCGCATTGTCGAGCACCCAAGTACGAAGCATGCTGAGACGGCTTTTCTCTGGATCTTTGAACATCATGTCCGGCAGAGCTTTTCTCATGGTGCAAATCTCTCTTGGCGGCTGAAGCTGTCCTGCTGGACCCTCCATACTGACACGCCATTCGTAACGTTTCCCTTTAGGAGACGACCGAAGACGCACCCGACGACCAGGAGATTTCGTGCCCGCGGGCGTCTTTTGCCGGCATCTGCGCTACTGAAAACGGCGAGGCGGCCAGACCGTTTTTCTTCTTGTTCTTATCGGCTTTCGGCTTCTTCTCCCGATTGCCTCTCGTTTGGCCTCTTCCGCCGTGTCCTAGTGTCCGCTGGAGGTGAAAATCTGTCGAGTGGTTTGCACAGCCGCTAGCTCTCTCCTGAAAGCCGCTTGAAGTCGGCGAGAACAGCAGCAATGAGTGTCTGCCTGCGCGGGTCCTGCGCGGCCAGGGTCGCCGAAAACAGATTGAGGAGGTAGCGGGCCTTTTCGGCGGCTTCATGCCAATTCGCCGCTGGCGCCGCCAACAAGTGAGACTCCAATTCGTCCTGCCGTAGACGCAGTGCCGTCTCATTCGCCTCCACATCCGCCAATAGCCGACGAAGGGTCGTCGCCTTCTGCGCGGCCATGCCGCGACGCCGATCGAGATCGATCGTATCGTCCGTCATGACGGTGCAATATGCCTGGTCAACGGATATTCGGCGCTTTCATACAGACGGCGAATCTCGCTGTTGCCGTATCTCTGCTCATCGACCTCAAGAAACGCGCCAAGAAGACATTCGGATGGCAAATCCTCTATGGCGAATCGGATAGCCTCTGCGGCTTGCGCAAACCGTTTGTATGCGAACGCCTGACGTCCGGATTGCCGCCGCCGTGTCGGAAACAACTCCGCTGCCGCTTCGTAATCAAACTCCGCCATCGTCAGGTCCTCCTGAAAAAGCATTAAGCTCCATCCAAATGAACATCATTCAAATGACAATACGCATATAATGCTGAAGTGTGCCGCCACTAGCCCGGCGGCGAGACATTTCGCTCCTAAATCGAGCGATATCAGCGATATTGCGCTCATTTTATCTCAGTTTGCGATATGGACGCGACAGGGCGCGCGCTGTATGGTGTTGAGATCGGCGGAATGCTCAAGTCGCCTTTCTGAAACAGTGGCTCATTTCCGCCGGTTGGCGTGCTCGAGCACGGCCCAAAAAGGGCGCCTTCCTGCTGAATGATGCTGTTAAGTTGGTAGGCGCTTTGACCGGTTGGTCAGTGGACGCGCCGGTCAGTGGGCTCGCAGCGAATGGCGCGGTTTAGCCGCGGGGAGCGAAGGTCGCTCGGATTCCAACTGCCGACGCCCCGAGCATCGATATCCACCCGTCGGCCTCGGCGAGAGCATGGTGAGAATTTTGGACGACAAAGCGAACGCAGGCGCCGCGATGCCCGATCTACGCGCGTTGACGCAAAGTCTGGCACGGTATCGCGAACCAAGTCATGGGCGCAGCATCATCGAGATCCTGATCACCATCGTGCCGTTCATTCTGCTTTGGTTGTTGATGTGGCTGTTGCTTCCCGTCGGATACGGGCTTTATTTGCTGGTGGCCGTTCCTGCCTCGGGACTTCTTGTCCGCTTGTTCATGATCCAGCACGATTGCGGCCACGGTTCCTTCTTTCGCCATCGATTGGTGAACGACTGGGTCGGCCGAGTGATCGGCGTGGTCACGCTGACACCGTATGATTTCTGGCGGCGCGCGCACGGCATCCACGTCAGGCAATCTCGATCGCCGCGGCATCGGCGATATCGACACACTCACCGTGCGCGAATATCTGGCGCTGTCGCGCTGGCGCCGGCTCGGCTATCGCCTGTACCGCCATCCACTCGTCATGTTCGGCATCGGTCCTACCTATCTGTTTATCCTGCGGCACCGGCTTCCGGCCGGCCTGGAACGGGAAGGCTGGGCGCCCTGGGTCAGCACCATGGCGACCAATGGCGCGATCGCGCTCGTGGTCGCCGGCATGATGTGCTGGATCGGCGTTTGGCCGTTCCTGCTGGTGCATCTGCCGATCACCTTCATCGGCGGCGCGATCGGCGTGTGGCTATTCTACGTCCAGCACCAGTTCGAGCATACGGTCTGGTCCGAGAACCCGAATTGGAGTTTCCCGATCGCGGCACTCTACGGCAGTTCGCATTATGATTTGCCGGCCGTGCTGCGCTGGTTCACTGCCAATATCGGCGTGCACCATATTCATCACCTGTGCAGCCGAATCCCGTTTTACCGGCTGCCGCTGGCTCTTCGTCAGCACCCCGACCTGGCGAATGTCAGCCGACTCACTCTGCGACAGAGTTTCGGCTGTATCCGTCTGGTGCTCTGGGATGAAGCGACGCGCCGGCTCATTACATTCCGCGAGCTGCAAACGCGGGTCCGCGCTGGTACTCCGGTCGTGGAGTGCAGCGGCGCTCGCTAGTGAAGAAAAACCAAGTCTTGTTGTTTGAGCCGTGAGCGCGGTCCAAATCTCCTTGCAAAAGCACGGCTCAATCGTTAAGTAGAGATAATCGACATTTGGCCGGACAATCGGGCCGTTTCGCCTTCGCTGGATGCTGGGCGCGCGTTCAGACCCTCCAAACATCGAGGAATCGAACGTGAAGATGCGCTAGCGCGCGTCTTCGATTGAAGTGCATCTCAGCCAAAGGACATCTTATGAGCACGGGCACCGTGAAGTTCTACAACGACCAAAAAGGCTTCGGCTTCATTCAACCGGACGACGGAGGCAAGGACGTTTTCGTCCACGCCACCGCGCTGGAGCGGGCCGGAATGCGTGGGCTGGTCCAGGGCCAAAAAGTCACCTTCGACACCCAGGAAGACCGCCGCACCGGAAAGATCGCCGTAGGCACCATCCAGGCCGCATAATCTTTGCAATTATCTGCTCGCCAAGCGGCGACGGATCGAAACCGCCCCTCTGGGGCGGTTTTTTGTTCGCCGCGAACGACGGCCGGCGCGGCGAGCGAACTATCGAGCCGCGGCGCCGTCACGGTCCGGAACTAGCATGACCAGCATGCCACGGCACGCGAGGGCTTGTTTCAATTGCCGGACCGCACTGTCTGCGGTCGCGGAGCTGTTGGCTTTCTCCATGTGGCGGAGAAGCGCCTTCAGGGCGGGGTCCTTGTCTCTGATGACCCACCTGCGCGCAAACACCTTGGCCTCGTGGAGACTTGTTATTCGGACCACTTGGGTGGCGCCGGGAAAGCCGGCGTCGAAATAACCGATGGCAGGCATAGACATTTCAATCCCCGGATTTACAATCGCCACCATGGAGGGCTTGGACGAAACCTTCAACACGCCCGCGGCCACGATCCCCACCGTTCTCGGGATTATCCCTGCTATTCTGTGGCGACTTGCCGCTGCAAGCGTGCATGTCTCTACCGCTGAAACGCCGCCGCGAGTTCTCTCGCGCCGGGCTTCTTGACCTCTTCGTCCATGCGCGCGTCGGTCGCCGCGATCAGCTTTGCCACGACGTTGTTGCGCTGCGCGACCGGGTTTTCCCGGTAGCCGCTCTGCAGAAAGAAGTTCGCGGTCGGCACGCGGTCGCTCCAGTCCTGCGGCATCGTCACCATGTCGAAGCCGTTGCCGTCGCCGGTGAGGTTCATCATTTCGAGTTCGGCGGCCGTGAGCATGGCGTCGTAGCCCTTGCGGTGGGCGAACACGAGGGAGTCCAAGAGCTTCTGGGTCTGCAGCAGCGGACCGATGTCGAGATCGAGATTCATAGCGTGCACCGCCAGGCCTTTCTGCGTGCCGGCCAGTTCCTGATGCCGGTTCCAGTCGTCCGGCACGCTCTTGGCGAACTCGACCATCTTGCGGAAGTTCGCGATCTTGCCGTCGAACGCCAGCTGCTCACGCGGCGGCAATTGTGCGGCATCGGCCTTCAACCGGGCGAGAAACTGACTGCCCTTTTCGGCAACGATCTCAACCGAATTGGTCGCCAACAGCTGATTGTAGCCGAGCGCCGTGGTGATCGCGTGCGCGCCGGGCCTCGCGATCTCTAGTCCCGCTTCGACATCGTAACTGCCGTTGCCGCCACACTCGAAACCATAGATGCGCACCACCTGACTTTTTGTCAGGCCGGCCGCTAGCGCCGTTTTGACATAGGCGCGTTTGAACTCGACATCGCTCTCCGGGATGCGCGGCGTGACCTTGAATTCCTTCTCCGCCGCCGCGAGAAAATCCGCCACGACCGGCACGTAGCGGGGCTCCGCCGGCGGCTCCTCGGTTGTTGCCGAAGGGTCCTTCGGCCGCGGCGGACCGGTATAGACCGGCGGCTGAGCCAGCACGTAATCGTCGATGGCGAGCGCTTCGCCGTTGGCGCGCTTCGCCGAGCGGATGCGGCGCTTCGCCGAAATCGATGTCCAATAGGCGCTGACGGCGGCGTTGTAGGCTTCGCGTGCGGCAAGGTATTCAGCCAGTGCGCTGCGATACTGCGCCATCGCCGCCGGCGTCGGCAGCTGGCCTGTTGCGGAGGCGCCAGTGAGCGTTGCCGCTGAGAATGCGATCAAAGCGGCAAAGAGGCACGCGGCGCGACAATTTGTTTGGTGGACGCCCATCTCCCCCGCCTTGTCCCCTGCTCGCGCGGCCTCAGGGCCAGTCAGCCGCACGGATGTCTCTCGCCAGAATCGGCGTCGCTTCTTAAAATCCTGTATTGTGACGCAAGCGGGGCTTGACCGGGCTCCGTCAGCCCTGTGCAACCCTTCGTCAACCATCGTTAAAGAATTCGCGGCGCACTAGACAACGCGGCGCTCAGGCGCGAGCCTCGGGTCAGAGGTCGCAGACGAGCAAGGACGCCGTCATTGGCGATCAAGGGCTGATTGGCATCGCCGAGCAAAAAGCCCGTTTGCAAGCCTTCTACGCTTGAAAGACGAACGGCCCCGGCTCCGAGGGAGCGGAGCCAAGGCGGTTCTCATGCCGGCTGGCGCCCCATCAACGCCCCTCCCCGACATTGGCTCGATCATGCCGAAACGAAGTTGATCGATCGTTGACGGGTAGGGACCAGACGAGGCGGGATCCGTCACCCCGGCTACTTGAGGGCCGAGGAGACGCTCGAGAAGGTCGCATTCAGATTGGTGCCCAACGCGGTCACCGTGGCGATGATCGCGACCGCGATGCCAGCCGCCAAGAGGCCGTACTCGATGGCGGTTGCACCCTGATCGCTGACGACGAAGCTCCAAAGCAAGTTGCGCACAACTGATCCTTTCCCATCTTGACGTCGCCCCTCGCGCAGAAGTCGTGCCCGAGTGCGCGTTCACGAACGCGCGAACGTAAAACTACAAACGCCGAGGAATGGAACTGTTACACGTATCGCGAGAATTCGAGACAAATTTCGCGACAAAAGCGGACGAAAATCCACACGTCGTAAGAGCGCAATCAGGGCTGCCGGGACAACCTCTTGGCTTCAAGCTCCTGCAGATAATCCCGCCAATATCGCTCTCGATTGCGGCCGAGGTCCGCCAGATACTCCCAGCTGAAAATTCCCGTCGAATGCAGATCGTCGAACACGAGCCGCACCGCGTAGTTGCCGACAGGATGCAGTCCGATGATGTGCACATCCTGCTTGCCGGTGACGGTTTTTCGCTCGCTCGGCGAATGGCCCTGCACTTCGGCGCTCGGACTGCGCACGCGCAGATACTCGGCGGCAAGGTCGAAGCTTTCGCCGTTGTCAAAAGCGACGCTCAGGCACTTGCGATCTTTGCGCAGACGCAGTTCGGTCGGCCAGGGACTGGTCATCGGGCTAGTTTAGCGTGATGTGCCCGTCGGTGATGACCTTCTTCCACTTCTCGTATTCCGCCTCGCTGAAAGCCGCTCCTTCCGCAAGCGTCGTGCCGCGGGGCTCGATGCCGAATTTGGCGAATGCGGTTTTCAGTTCGTCGTCCTGCAGGGCCTTCGCGATCACGGCGTTGAGCTTCTCGAGCACCAGCGCCGGCGTGCCGGCGCGTCCGTAGAGGCCAAGCCAGAGATCGACCTCGTAACCCGGAAGACCGGCCTCAGCCACGGTCGGCAAATCCGGGTAAACCGGCGAGCGCGTACGGCCGGTCGTTGCCAGCGGAATGATGTTTCCCTTGCTGGTGAACGGTAGCGCACCTGCAATGCTGGAAAACGCCATTTGCACTTTGTTGCTCATCATATCGGTAAAGGAGCCGCCGATCCCCTTGTAGGGCACGTGCACGGCGTCAATGCCGGTCGCCAGCATCCACATTTCGGCGGCGAGGTGCGGCGAGGTGCCGACGCCTGCCGACGCAAAATTGAGCTTGCCCGGATTGGCTTTGCCGTACGCGTTGAGTTCCGCGAACGTCTTGATGCCAAGCTGCGGCGCGACGACCAGAACTTCCGGCGACGAACTGACGATGGACAGCGTTATCAGGTCCTTAAACACATCGTAGGGCAGGTCATGTTGCAACGTCGGATTGACGACGATAGCGGGATCCATGAGGACCATGCTGTAACCATCGGGATCAGCGCGTGCGACCGAGTCGACGCCGACGATGCCGCCGGCGCCCGGCTTGTTTTCCGCGACCACCGGCTGCCCCAGGACATCACCAATCTTCTTAGCCAGAACACGGCCGGCGAAGTCCACGATGCCGCCCGGACCATAGGGAATGGCAAGATGAAGCGGACGATCCGGAAAGGTTTGCGCAAGCGACGGTGAGACACAGCCGAGCGACGACACCAGCAGCATAACAACTGCAGATAACAAGCGATTCATTTCCGTTTCCTCCGCCGGGACGGATCGGCGCCACAGACACTTTGCTCCGGGAGCGCGAGACCGTCAAAAAGTACTTTCGTGACTAGTCCTTGGCCCCCTCGCCGATTCGAGTGCCCTGCGAGATCAGGCCAAGGAGCTCATGCGGCATCACCGGCATGTGCGAAATGCGCACGCCGAACGGCAATAGCGCGTCCTCGATCGCCGAGATCACGGCCGCGGCAGCCGGAATGACGCCGACCTCGCCAACGCCTTTGACGCCGAGCGGATTATTCGGCGACGGCGATTCCTTGTACAGCGTCTCGAACTGCGGCAATTCGGTCGCCGTCGGCAGAAGATAATCCGCAAACGTGGTGGTGACCGGCTGGCCCGCGGCGTCGTAGCCCATCCACTCGAACATCGCATTGCCGATGCCATGCGCGATACCGCCGTGGACCTGCCCCTCGACGATCAGCGGATTGACGCGGCGGCCGGAATCCTGGATCGCGATGTAGCGCAGAATGTGCGCAGCGCCGGTTTCGATATCGACCTCCACCTCGACGACGTGGCAGGCGTTGGAATAGGCGAGCTGATCGACACGGAACGTCGCGTCGGCTTCAAGGCCGGGATCGATGCCCGGCGGAAACGCATAGCCTGGCGCGCCTTTGAGAACGCGGGCGAGTTCGCCGAGCTTGACCGATAGCTGCGGCGCGCCGACGACGCGCACCTCGCCGTCGACGATTTCGAGGTCTTCTTCGGCGGCTTCCAGCATGTGACTGGCGAGCTGGCGGGCCTTGGCGGCGACGGCCTTCGCCGCGATCTGCACCGACGATCCGGCCGTAACGGTCTGGCGGCTGGCAAAGCCGCCGAGCCCGAGCGGCGCGGCCGACGTATCGCCGGCAACCACAGTGACGTCCTGAGCGCGCACCCCGAATGCATCTGCGCAAATCTGCGCGAGCGCCGTCGCGAGCCCCTGCCCCATCGGCGCCGCGCCGGTCGAAACGGTGATGCGTCCGGTCGGTGAGACGCGCACGCTGCCGAATTCGAACGGGCCGCGCCCGGTGCCCTTCAACCCATGCGCCAGACCGATGCCGAGGTAGCGGCCCTTGGCGCGCGCTTCTGCCTGACGGCGCGGAAAATCGTCCCAGGCGGCAGCCTTGAGAATCTCCGCCTGACAGCCCGGGTAATCGCCGCTATCGTATTGCACCTGTTCGCCCGACCGCGCCTTGAGCGGCTTGAGATAGGGCATCTTCTCCGCGGCGATCAGATTGCGCCGGCGCAATTCGGCGCGGTCGAGGGGCAGCGCGTGAGCGAGGCGATCAAGCAGCCGTTCCATCGCAAACGCCGCCTGCGGATAACCGGCGCCGCGCACCGACGACACCGGCGTCTTGTTGGTGTGCGCAACCGTCACGTCCATCGCCAGCGCGGGAACCACGTACGGTCCGGTCAGCGAGGTCGCGGAATTGTAAGGCAGGTTGACGTCCTGCAGCGCATAAGCGCCCAGATCGTGCGCGAGATGGCCTCGCACGCCGCGGACGCGGCCGTCGGCGTCGGCCGCAATTTCGATCGTCCAATACTGGTCACGTTCTTGGACGGCATTGGTGAAATGCTCGCGGCGGTCCTCGATCCACTTCACCGAACGATGCAGCAGGGTGGCAGCCGCGACCACCGCGACGTCCTCAGGGTAAATGCAAAGTTTTGGACCGAAGCCGCCGCCGACATCCGGCGTGGCGACACGCAGCCGGCTTTCATCCAGATCGACAAAGTCGGCGAGCCCATGCATGAGATCGTGCGCCTTTTGCGTCGATGCCCACACCGTCGTCTCGCGGTCGGAGATTTCGGCAAGAATGCCGCGCCCCTCCATCGAGTGCGCGCCGCCGCGATGAATCCAAAGCTTGTCTCGCAGCACGTGTGCCGCGCCCGCAAACGCTGCCTCGATATCACCGTAGGCGACCTTGTAGGACATGATCTGGTTCGAGGAGAGTTCGCGCCGAACCGCCGGTGCGGGCGCCGTTCGTGTGGACCGGCAATCGGTCGCCGCCGGCAGCACGTCGTAATCGACGGCGACGAGGGCGGCGGCATCCTCGGCGATATAGCGGTCGGCGCCGATCACGATCGCGACAGGCTCGCCGACAAAAGAGACCTCGCCGTCGGCAAGTGCAAAGGGCCAGCTCTGATCGAGTCGCGTGCCCGAGTTAGAGACGCGGGTCATGCGGCGGCGCTTCAGGACCGGTGCGATGTCGCCGATCGTCAGCACGGCGGCGACATCCGGCAGCGCCCGCGCAGCATCCGTATCGACGCTGCGGATCAAGGCATGCGGATGCGGACTGCGCACGAACGCGGCAAACAGCACGCCGGACGCGGCAATGTCGTCGACAAAGCGCGCCGAGCCCCTCAGCAGCGCCCTATCTTCGAGGCGCAGGATGCGCGATCCGACGGCTTCGCTCACGATCCCTCTATTCGTTGGCGTGCCGGTTCGGGTGGCCCGCCCGCAAGATTGAGACTTACTCTTTCCGTCCCGTGAACACCGCGACGATCTGTTGCCAGAGGACGCGCGCCATCAACGAAAAACCCGAAATTGGCGTTGCCGCCGAGGGCGGCGGCAACGGTGCGTGCGGCGGAAGGCTTGAGGGCGACGGCCGTGAGGGCTCCGCGGCTTGCGCGGCGCTCTCGGATGCCGCTGCGGTCACCGACGCCGCAGGCTGCGCCGCCAATTGCGCGCGTAAATTGTTCGCGAACTGGCCGATGATCTGGGCCGCCGTTGTCTGAATCATGCCGACGCCGCGACCGTACTGCGCCACCGCGCCCGACAGCATCAGGTCAGTGTGGATCAAAACTTTCGAGCCACTGCCAGCAGGCTCGATTCGAAACGTTGCCGTGGCGTTGGCCGAACCGCGGCCCTTGGCGTCGTTGCCTTGCCCCCTCACGCGCGCGCTGCGGTTGGCCTCGTCGATATTGTCGAGCTCGACGCGGCCGGCGAAGGCCAGCGCCACCGGACCGAGCCGGACCGCGATCTTTCCCTTATAGTTCTTGTCGTCGACGATTTCCGTCAATTCCGCGCCCGGCATGCAGTGCGCAATGCTGCGGATGTCCATCAGCACGTCCCACGCCTGCGCTGGCGCGAGCGGCACTTCGAACGAATTATCGAATTCCATTCAACACTCCAAACACTACGTCCTTCTAACCGTCATGGCCGGCACCCGACCATTCCGGGCGAGCCGATGCGCTCCCAGACCCAGCGCGCGCACGCCAACAGCCGATCATCGTCGTAGCGCCGCGCGACCAATTGGATGCCGACCGGCAAGTTATTGGGACCACGATGGGTCGGCAGCGTTATTGTTGGCGTATGCAGCGCGGTCCAGATCGCCTGCATGCTGCCGTCGCCGGTCGAAGAAAGACCCTTCGGCGCCTCGCCTTGAACGCAGGGGACGAGGAGAATGTCGAGACCTCTGAAGGCCTTCGGCAGCAAGGCGCGGCAATCCTCGACCCGGCGCCAGCCGTCGACATAGTCCTGACGCGAAATCTTCTGGCCGTGTTCGATGTAACGGCGCATCTGCAGCGAGAGCTGATCGCGATGGTGATCCCACTCGTACGCCATGCAGGCGGTGCGTTCGTGGAAATTGATGGTTTCGCGCGCGATCAGGCGTAATCCAACGAATGCTTCCGGCAGATCGACATCACGAACCTTCGCGCCGGCTTTGCGCAGGGCTTCGGCGGCGCCTTCGACCGCCGCTTTGGTCTCGCTCTGCGCCGTATCCCAAATTTCGGTTCGGTAGAGTCCGATGCGCGGCGCCGATCTGGGCTTGCGCAACGGCTCTGGCGTCTGCATGCGCAGCAGCGCACTGAGCAGCACAATGTCATCGATCGAGCGCGCAAGCCAGCCGAGCGTATCGATGCTTTCCGCCGCCGGCTTCACGCCCGCTTTGTTGAACGTGTTGTAGGTCGGCTTGTAACCGAAAATTCCGCAAAACGAACTCGGCCGCAGCACCGATCCGCCGGTCTGCGTGCCGAGTGCCGCCGGTACCATGTGGTCGGCGACGGCCGCGCCCGATCCGCTCGACGAACCGCCCGGCGTATGCCCTGGATTGTGCGGATTGGTGGTTTCAGCCGGCGCCATGCCGGCGAATTCGCAGGTCGCCGTCTTGCCGAGGATCACCGCTCCCGCCCGGCGCAGGAGCGCGACGCACGCGGCGTCGGCGAGCGGCCGATGCCCGCGATAGATCGGCGAACCCATCTCGGTCGGCATATCGAACGTATCGATAATGTCTTTGACGCCGACCGGCACGCCGTGCAGCGGCCCGCGGCGCGGACCCGCATCGAGTGCACGAGCCTGGGCGAGCGCAAGCTCCGGATCGAAATTGACCCAGGCCTTGACGACGGCGTCGCGCGCCGCGACCCGGTCGATGCAGGAGCGCACGACGGCTTCGCATGTCGTCTCCCCCGCCGCGATCTTTTTGGCGACGTCGGTCGCGGTGAGTTCGTTGAGCGGCCGTTCGACTTTGGCGTCCATGTGCTCGCGCGCGATGTTAGTTCTTGCCGGCGCGGCCGGCCGAGGTGCCGGCGATCCTGCCAAACACGGTGCCGGACATCAGGCCCGATCCACCCGGATAGTTGAAGTAGAACAGGCCGCCGACCAGTTCGCCCGCGGCATAGAGCCCGCGGATCGGCTGATAATCCGTGCTGAGTACCTCGCCTTCGATGTTGATGCGCAGTCCGCCGAACGTGAAGCTGACACCGCAGGTCACGGCGTAACCCTCAAACGGCGGTGTATCGATGGTGTTCGCCCAATTGCTCTTGTTGATGGCGAGCCCCTGCGTGCCGCGGCCGTCCTTGATGTTCGGATTGAACGGCACGTCGGCTTTGACCGCCGCATTCCATTCCTTGATGGTTTTCAGGAACTCGGCCGCGTTCACGCCGTCGAGTTTCTGCGCGAACTCCTCGATCGTATTCGCCGTCACTTTGGTGATCTGGCGAATCTTGTATTCGTCGCGTTGCAGGTGTTTGACCTTCTGATCGAACACCTGCCAGGCGAATTGCTGCGGCTGTTCCAGGACCACGCGGCCGTATTTCGCGTAGGTGTAGTTGCGGAAATCGGCGCCCTCGTCGACGAAACGCTTGCCGGTGGCGTTGATCAGAACGCAGAACGGATACGAGTGCTTCTGGAACTGATCGCCCACTGCGAGGTCGCCGAACTCCGGCGCATTCATTTCCCATTGCACGGCATGGCAGCCCGACCAGTTACCGCGCGGCGCCGCGCCGATTTCGGTCGCCATGCGGATGCCGTCGCCGGTGTTGAAACGGCTGCCGCGCACCTTGGCGAGGTCCCAACCGGGGCCGAGATAGCGCGTGCGCCATTCCGGATTGGCCTCGAAGCCGCCGCAGGCGAGCACGACCGACTTCGCCCGCAGCTCCTTCACCTCGCCGTTGTGACGTACCTTCAAGCCTTCAACGCGGGTGCCGTCGAACAAAAGATCGAGCGCGCGCGTAGCGTACCGGATTTCAATGCCGCGCTTCTTGCCAGCCTCGGTCAGCATCGCAACCAGGCCCGGCCCGCCGCCCACCGCCTCGACCGTCAGCCCGCCCCAGAATTTGAACTTGCCGTCGATCTTGAAGGCCTGGCGGCCGTAGATCGGAATGAGCCGCACGCCCTTGTCGCGCTCCCAGCACAACGAATCGAAGCTTCTGGTGACGAGCAGTTCGACGAGATCGGGATCGGCCCGATGCTGCGTGACGCGCGCCATGTCGTCGAAGAACTGGTCGGCCGTGTAGGTGCCGAAATCGGTGGTTTCGATCTCTGCCGCAGTGAGATCGGGCACCAGCGTCTTGATATCCTCGACGCCATTATAGACGACGCGGAACGAGCCCGCAGTGAAGCGGCTGTTGCCGCCGGATTCGTCTTCCGGTGCTGCTTCGAGCATCACCACTTTGGCGCCCTGCTCCTGCGCAGCGAGCGCCGCGCAATGCGCCGCATTGCCGGCGCCGACCACAATCACATCCGCGACGTCGTTTGGCATTTCCGATCCTCTTGCAATCACTCCGCGGCGGTGGCGACGCCACCGTGCGCCTTCGACCACCCGGCGGGGTCTTTCATGAACTTTTCGACTTCCCTGAGCTTGCCCTTGTCGAACTTGCCGCTCTTTTTCGCCACCTCCAGAACATCCCACCAGGTGGCGAGCGAATGCAGCGTGACGCCGAGATCGCTCAGGATCTTCTTGCCCTCGGGAAAGATGTCGTAGAAGAAGAACACGAAGACATGGTCCACGGTCGCACCGGCGGCGCGGATCGCCTTGCAGAAGTTGACCTTGCTGCGGCCGTCGGTGGTCATGTCCTCAACGAGCAGAATACGATCACCCTCTTCGATGTGTCCCTCGATCTGCGCATTGCGGCCGAAACCTTTGCTCTTCTTGCGGACATATTGCATCGGCAGCATCAGGCGATCCGCCATCCAGGCGGCGAACGGAATGCCCGCGGTCTCGCCGCCGGCCACCGCGTCGAATTGCTCAAAGCCGACGTCGCGCATCACCGTGGCGACGCCGAAGTCGACCAGCGTCTGCCGCACGCGCGGAAAGGAAATCAGCCGGCGGCAATCGGTGTAAACCGGGCTCGCCCAGCCGGAGGTAAAGATGAACGGCTTGTCGCTCATGAAGCGGACGGCCTCGACTTCGATAAGCATCTTCGCCGTCAGTTCGGCCATCACCTCTTTATCGGGAAAGCCTGTCATCGTATCGATTCCCTCGTGCTGTCATCGCCCGGCTTGACCGGGCGATCTAGTAATCACCACCACCGCAGTCCTAACGAGGACCCGGCAGTCTTGCGATTACTGGATGCCCCGCCTTCGCGGGGCATGACAATATTAATCAGCCGATCACCTTCCATTCGATGGTCTCGCCGCCCCGATAAACCAGGGCGCGTTCGTCCGGGCCAGGCACCTTCACTTCCTCGGGCGCGACCCAAGGCGTCTTCTCCAAGGTGATCGTCTCGTCGTTCGGCGGCATGCGATAGTGCTTGGGACCGTTGAGCGAAGCAAAGGCCTCGAGCTTGTCGAGTGCGCCCTCCTCTTCGAACACCTTGGCGTAGCTCTCGATCGCAACCGGCGCGTTGAAGATGCCGGGAATGCCGTTGACCGAAACTTTCTTGGCGTAAGGGTGCGGCGCGGAATTGGTGCCGAGAAAATAGCACGCCTCGCCCGAAGTCGCGGCCTTACGCAAGGCGTCGCGGTCCTTCGCGGTTTTGATCACCGGCATGACATACATGTAGGGCTTAAGCCCGTGACCGAACCAATCGGTACGGGTCAATACCATGTGATACGGCGTGATGGTGCCGCCGACCTGAGGCGCAGCGCTTTTGACATAGTCGACGCCGTCCTTCGACGACAGATGCTCGAGGATGAAGCGCAATCCGGGAAATTGCTTCGTCCATTTCGACAGATAACGGTCGATGAACGCCTTCTCGCGGTCGAAAATGTCGACCTCGGGATCGGTATCCTCGCCGTGCATCAGGAACGGCATGCCGATCTTTTCCATGCGCTCCAGCACAGGCATGACTTTTTTATAGTTGGTGACTCCAGCCGCCGAATTGGTCGTGGCGTTCGCCGGATAAAGTTTCACGCCGGTGAACACGCCGTCCTTAAACCCACGTTCGACATCGTTCGGGTCGGTATCGTCGGTGAGATAGCAGGTGATCAATGGCTTGAACGTCGAACCCTTGGGCAGCGCCGCCATGGCCCGCTCGCGATAGGCGACGCCGTCAGCCGTCGTTCGCACCGGCGGCAGGAGGTTCGGCATCAAGATGGCGCGGCCGAAATTTTTGGCCGTGTACGGCAGCACCGCCTTGAGCATTTCGCCGTCGCGCACGTGCAAGTGCCAGTCGTCGGGTTTGCGGATGGTGATACGCGTCGTCATCGAACAGTCCGTTGGCCCGGCAGGCGAGCCGCACCTTAGTGCTCCGAGCGCTCTGCGTCGACGAGATCACCAGAGCGGACGCGGGATGCGACCACATTCCCCGGCGCTTTTTTCATGCGCCGAGACTGTACCAAAATCAATGTTTTGTACCAATTTCTGAACAGTCTGCGAGATTTATAAGAAAAAACAGACGGTTATGCCGCGCCCAACACTTCATTGCAGACATCCGCCGAATGCGAAGCCGCTCGGTCGTCAGGCGATGAGCGGTGCAACCGAGCGATCTAATTCGCCGCAATCCCCGCGTCGACGAGATCGCCCGCGCGCACGCTCGTGCCGGGCGCGCGTTGCGCCTTGTCGGCCGTCGCCAAGGCGGCGACCGCTTCGGCGTCGGGCTGCTTCCACGCTTTGAGCCGCGGGTAAACCTCGCGCGCAAACAGCGTGAGATTATCGGCCGTCTGCTCGTGGATCAGGAAGCCGGCGTGGCCCATCATCAGGAGATTGCCCATGCCGCCGCAGTAATCGCAGAAGTCGACGATCTGCGCGTAAACCTCATCGGGCGTACCGCAGAACAGAATGCCGGCATCGATCAGTTCCTCGACGCTGGCGCTGCGCATGTCGATGGCGCGTTTGTCTTTGGTAAAGCTCCGCGGCGGCGTCTGGCCGCGCAGCATCCGCGCGTTGTCTTCGACCGAGAGAAAGCCCGGCGGATTGCGGAACGGCACATGCACGATCGAGCTTGAGCGCAGATAGCCGGCAACGAGATCGCCGCGCTTGCGCGCTTCGGCCTTGTCATGGGCAACCGCGACCAGCCCGAGATAAGCGAACCGATCCGGGCCCGGCGCCTTGCCCCATTTGGCAACGTAACCGCGGCGGTAGGCGTCATAGAGCGGGCGCGTGTTGTAACCGGAGCCAAGCGTCGCCATCACATAGCCGC
This sequence comes from uncultured Alphaproteobacteria bacterium, assembly GCA_963732015.1. Taxonomy (GTDB): domain Bacteria; phylum Pseudomonadota; class Alphaproteobacteria; order Rhizobiales; family Xanthobacteraceae; genus BOG-931. The sequence goes on from CAVSXY010000002.1 coordinate 171,026, forward strand.
GCTCGCCGAGGAGCCGCGCCTGGGTGGTGCTGCCGGTCGTCGTCCAGATCGGCGGATGCGGCTCCTGCCACACCCGCGGCCACACGTTGACTTGACGATAATGGAAGTACTCGCCCTCCCAGTTGAACAGCTCGTCGTGCGTGGTCATCGCCTTGATGATGAAATCGAGCGATTCCCAGAAGCGATCCATGACGCCGACCGGATTCTGGTTGGACGCCGGAAACTCGTACGGCACGCCCTTGATGAAACCCATGTCGAGACGGCCGCGCGAGATCACGTCGATGGTCGACAGTTCCTCGGCACAGCGCAGCGGATCGGGCCGATGGCCGATCGGATAGCCGAGCACGAGGAGGCGCGCCCGCTTGGTGATGCGCGACAACACCGACAAGCCCACCACCACCGTCGACGACATGCAGGTCGAGGTCTGGTGATGCTCGTTGAGCATGATGTCGAGGCCGAGCTCGTCCGAAAGCTGCCACTCGTCGTAGTAACGGTGGAACAGATCGGCGGCGATCTTCGGATCGCACTTGCGGTTCAGCAGGTTGATGCGCAGCGAGCCGGAATGGTCGTTCCACACCGGATAATAGGGCTGCTCGGTGAACTGATAGACTTTCATGGCGCGCTCTCTCTTGTCACCGCGATGTTGTCACTTGCTCTTTGCGAAGGCCAGCACCTTCTCGGCGAAAATCTTGGGCTGTTCCTGGTGCGGGAAATGTCCGGCGCGATCGATCAACTCGAAACGCGCACCGGGAATCATCGCGCAATAGGCGCGGCCATAGGCCTCCGTGAGCATCCGATCGTGGGTGCCCCACAGAAACAATGTCGGAATGCGGATGCGATGCAGGCGGCTCTTGAGCTTCGGATTGTGGAAGTACGGATTCCAGGCAAGCCGTGCCGTCGCCTCGCGGGCGCGCGCAGCCGATGTTGCGTCGGCCTCCGGCAATGACTTGAAATCGCGCCGGCCGGCTTCGGGATCGCAGTAGAGGATGTCGAGCAGTTCTTTGTCGGTCAGCGCATAGATGTCGGCAATGTCGCGCGTCTCGCGGTCGGCGATCTTGACGCCGACCGCGTTCGCCATGACGAGGCGTGACAGCCGGGCCGTTGTCTTCACGGCGATTTCGGCGGCGATCCATGCGCCGAGCGACACGCCCACGACGGTGAGGTCGCGAAGGTCGAGCTGGTCAAGCAGATCAAGATAGAAATAGGACAGGTCGTCGACCGAACGCATGCCCTTCGGCAGTTCGGAGCGACCGAAGCCCGGATGGGTCGGCGCGAAGACGCGCGCCGCCTTTTGCCAGTTCGTCGATCGCGGCCGACGCAGCCTCGATGCCGTTTTCGGCGTGAAGGAAGAGGATCGGCTTGCCCGACCCGCGATCGATCATCTCGATCAGGGTTTTTTCCACGACCACCGTGGGCGCCGGCGCTTCGGCCGATCAGCGACATCCTTGGCTCCTCCAACCGGCGATTTTCATTCGGGACCCATTGCCGTTTTGAGATTTTGTTCTACTATGTGAAACGCATTTTATTTTATCGAACACTGGAAAACAGTGTCAATTGCGGAAGGCACAACGGTGAACGTCGCGCCGCGTATAGGAGAGGCGAAGAGCCGCTATCGGAACCAGGCGACGCAGCGCGTCCTCGCGGTGCTCGCCGCGTTCATCGGACGCGACGCTGTGTATGGCGTCACCGAACTGAGCCGCCTCATCGGCATGAACAAAAACATGGTGCATCGCGCGCTGACGACGCTGACGAGCGAAGGCTATCTCGCGCGCGACGCCAGCGGGCGGCGCTATCAGCTCGGTTATCGGGCGCTGGAATTGTCCGGCGAGGAGGCCGACGAATTCGATATTCGGACTTTGTGCCGACCGGCGCTCGAAGAGCTGCACAAGCTCACCAGCGAGAGCGTATTCCTGTCGATCATCGTCGGTAGAAGCCGCGTCAACGTCGACTGGATCGAGGCCGCGGCCGCCGCGTCAGCCACAGCCTGCGCGGCCGCTCGGTGCCGCTTCACTGCACCAAAATGTCGCGCATGCTGCTGTCCTATCTCAGCGACGCCGAGATCGCGGCGTATCTCGAAAGCGCCGGGCCGCTCGACAGCGAAGCCGAAATTTTCACCGACACGATCGGCATGACCGCGCAGACGGCGTGGGACGATATCGCGAGCATCCGCGGCAAGAACTACATTACGTGGGGCAATCCGCGCTCGTTCGGCGGCGCCTATATCGCATTCCCGGCGCTCGACGATGCCGGCCGGCCGCACGCCATCGTCACGGTCGGCGGTCCGATCGAGCGATTCAGCATGGACCGCGTCGACGTCCTATGCCGGCACCGTGGCCGACATCATGGCGCCGCTGCAGCAGCAGTGCCGGCTGTTCCCGGCGGCGCCAATCTTGCTGTTCGGCGGCGAGTTGAGCGTGAACGAGCCTGGAGCGCCATCGTGAGCAGTTCGGCCCGCCGCACCCTCCACGTGCTCGAAACCATCGGCCATGCCGACCGTCCGCTCGGCGTCACCGAGATCGGCCGGCAGCTTGGCATCAGCGCCGGCACCGTGTTCCGCGGGCTCGATGCGCTCGAGCGCGGCGGAATATCATTGCGCGATATCAGGCGTCGTCGCGCTGCGTGCTGGGTCCGGCGGTGAGCCGGTTGCGGCGCAGCGTGTTCGCACGGTTTCCGATCCGCGAAATCTGTCTGCCATATCTGCGCCAGCTCGCGTTTGCGAGCGGCGAGACCACGTCGCTCGTGGTGCCGATCGGCTGGTACGGTTTGCGGCTCGCGGCAGCGCCCGGCACCAACGAGGTGACGACGTCGCCGTCGCTCGGCGAAATGCGTCCGCTCGCCTGCCGGCGGCGCCGGCAAAGCCATCCTGGCCTCCCAGTCCCCCGACGCCATGCTGCGTCATGAGATGTGGCTGCAAACGAGCGGGTTTGCCTGTGCCGCACCGAGGCGCTCGACGGCGAACTCGCGGCATCCGCAAGCGCGGCTTACGCGGTCGAGAAAACGGCCTTCGCGTCCGGCCGCGCCGCCGTCGCCTTGCCGGTGCGGCAGACCGAACGCGCCATCGCCGCGATCGCGATCGAGGGACCGGTGGTCGATCTCAACGATCTCAGCAGGGACAACAAGAGCCTGGGCGGCGAGCTGTCGCGCTGGCTCGATATCGTGCACACGATCGAGGCGCTCGCTCGCGCTCGTCCAGCCCTGTTTGAAAATCCATTCGATCACATCGAAGCGGACACGATCGATCTCAGGTGGTTGCAATGACGCCCGCGCGCCGATGACGTGCGCCGGAGCTTATGACAAAAGACTGACGCGGGGAGGAGTTACGCTTGCAAGTTCACAGTCGCTACATTTCGGTCGACGGCATTCGCACGCATTATCTCGAGGCCGGCGAAGGCCGCCACTGTCGTGCTGCTGCACAGCGGCGAATTCGGCGGCTGCGCGGAGATCAGCTGGGAATTCGTGCTGCCGAAACTTGCCGAGCGCTATCACGTACTGGCGCCGGACTGGCTCGGCTTCGGCCGCACCGACAAGATTCACGACTTCACGCTCGGCCAGGGCCGCCGCCTGACGCATCTGCGGCGGTTTCGTCGACCTGATGTGCGTCGAGGACGCGTATTTTGCCGGCAATTCGATGGGCGGCAGCTTGTTTGCGCGCGGGCTCTCGGCCGATCCGCACGGCTGGCCGTTGCGCGCGCTGGCGCTGGTGTCGGCCGGCGGATTTTCGCCCGACAACGAGCACCGCCGCGTGCTGCTGAATTACGACTGCACGCGCGAAGCGATGCGCGCCATCGTGCACGCCATGTTTCACGATCCGCGCTGGCCGGCCGACGAGGCCTATGTCGAGCGCCGCTATCAGATGAGCCTCATTCCCGGCGCCTGGGAATGCACCGCGGCAGCGCGCTTCAAGAGTCCGCAAGTCGCCGAGCGCGAGCGCTTCGGCCAGCCCGACAACACGCCCTACGGCAATATCGACGCACCGACGCTGATCGTCGCCGGCGGCAACGACAAGCTGCGGCTGCCGGGCTACGCCAACGAACTTGCGGCGAAATTCAAGAATGCCGAGCTGCACGTGCTCGACAATTGCGGCCATTGCCCGAATATCGAGCGCGCCGACGAAACCAGCCGGCTGCTGTTCGACTTCTTCGCGCGGCGCGACAAAGAGGAACGCAAATGACGAACGGGACTGTCCGACATCCGCAAAGGCGTGGTGTACGCCAATCACGACGGCGTCGAGCTTGCGGGCGACCTCTATCTGCCCAAGGACGCGCGAAAGCGGCGCCCGCGATCGTCGCCGTGCATGGCGGCGCCTGGATCGGCGGCTCGCGCGGCGCGTTCCAGTATTGGGGGCCGTATCTCGCCGCGCGCGGCATCGCGCTGTTCGCCATCAGCTACCGGCTGGCGAAGCCGAACTAGAAGACGTTTCCGCAGGCGGTGCAGGACGTGCTCGCCGGCGTGCAATTCGTACGCGGCAAGGCCGGCGAACTCGAACATCGATCCCGAGCGCATCGGACTCCTTGGCGCCTCCGCCGGCGGCCATCTCGCGGCGCTCGCCGCGCTCGGCGGCGACGCGAAAATTTTCGCCAAGCGGCTACCCGCAGGATCGCGCACGCCTCGGTGAGCACCAAAGTCAAAGCGCTGGTCGGCGTCTACGGCATCTACGACGTGCTCGCGATGTGGACGAGCTATCAGCGTCGACGGCCCGAAGCGACAACAACATCGAGAAGATGATGGGCGTGTCGCCGATGGACAGCCGGCAGCTCTATTTCGACGCTTCGCCGATCAGCTACGCCACCTTCGCCAACAACAACATCGGCGTGCTTGCTGGTCACCGGCACCGAGGACGACCTGGTGCCGCCGAAGCTGCATTACGAGCCCTTCCTGCTGGCGCTCAAGCAGGCCGGCTTTTTCGTCCGCACCTGTCGTCGTGCCCGGCGCGCCGCATTTCTGGATGAACGATCCGATCGACGAGCCCACGAGCCTCACCGGTTTTCTTGCGCCGCGGCTCATGCGCTTTCTCGCCGAGAAGCTCTGAAGGCGCTGCATGTCGATGAGGAAGCGGCCGACTTTCATCGAGCAGCATGGCCTGTGGAGCGAGGAACAGCGACGGCAGGTCGACGAACTCGCGCTGCGCCTCGATCGTGAAAAGCTCCGCTACATACGGCTCGCCTGGGGCGACACCCACGGTTATTCGCGCGCCAAAACGCTGACCGTCCCGGCTTTTCTGTCCGCATTGAAAGCCGGCTACAACATCGGCGTCGCGACTACGACTCTCGACAGCGCCGGCAGCCCGCGTGTTCGCCTCGTTCACCCGAGGCGGCGGCATGGGCCTCGACGAGATGACGGGCTCGCCCAATCTCACGGTCGTTATCGATCCGGCAACGTTTCGCACGCTGCCGTGGGCGCCGGGTACCGGCTGGGTACTGTGCGACGAGTATTTCAATAACGGCCGGCCGTTTCATTTCGCGCCGCGTCAGCTGTTGCGCAAAGCGCTGCAGAAACTCACCGCTCGCGGCAGCAAGAGCGTGATCGGCGCCGAGGTCGAGTGGTATCTGCTGCGCGTCGCCGACGAGCATTTGAGCGACGATAATGTCGGCTCGCCCGGTCTGCGCGGCCGGCCGATCCGCACCTGGCCCGTGGAACCCGGCTGTCAATACCACTCCGAATCCAACATGGACTTGATGCAACCGGTGTTCGACGCGCTCGGCGACGCCTATGAGGGACTCGGGCTTGGACTGCGCTCAATCGAAAACGAATTCGGGCCCGGACAGGTCGAATGCACCTTCGCGCCGCGCGACGCGCTCGAGGCCGCCGACAACGTGTTTCTATTCCGCACCGCGACGCGGCAGGTCTGCCGGCGGCTCGGCTACTTCGCGACGTTCATGACGCGGCCAGCACTGCAGGGCTATTTCGCGAGCGGCTGGCACCTGCATCAATCGCTGGTCGACGCGTCGACCGGGGCCAATCAGTTCATGCCGGAGAGATCGGGCGAGCTGCTGTCTGCGACCGGCCGGGCGTATCTCGCCGGTCTCCTCGAATACGCGGTGCCCGGCACCGTGTTCGGCACCCCAACCGTCAACGGCTATCGCCGCTTTCGGCCAAACTCGCTCGCGCCTGATCGCGCCACCTGGGCGCACGACCATCGCGGGGCGATGATCCGCGTACTCGGCGGCTCGGGCGATCCCGCGACGCGCCTGGAGAATTGCATGGGCGAGCCCGCGGCCAATCCGTACCTTTACATATTGTCTCAGGTCGTCGCCGGACGCGCCGGCATCGAGGCCGGTCTGCAACCTCCGGCAGCCGACGACGCGCCCTACGCGGCGGAGCGTCAAATGCTGCCGAGATCGCTGCCGGCGGCGCTCGACGCGCTCGACAAGGAACCGTTGTTCCGCCGCGAACTCGGCGATACGTTCATCGACTATTTCGTCACACTCAAACGCACTGAAGCCGGCCGTTACCAGCAATGGCTCGATGAGAACGCAATGGCCACACAAGCCGATGAGCCTACGGCATGGGAGCAGAACGAGTATTTCGATTTCTTTTGACGACGCTCTTCTCTCTCCCCCTTGTGGGGAAAGGGAAGCTGTAAGGAGCGCGACATGACTGTGCTGGAGAAGATCGGTTCACCGCCGACGCGATTGAGCGGCACGGCGCTCTATGACTGGGATTATCTGGTCCAGGAAGACCGCGCTCATCGGCTGATCTACACCGATCCCGCAATCTTCGAGGCCGAGATGACCAACATCTTCGGCGGCACCTGGACGTATCTGGCGCACGAAAGCGAAATCCCCAACGACAACGACTTCATCACCCGCCGCATGGGCTTGCGGCCGCTCATCATCGTGCGCGACAGCGCGGGAAAAATCCGCGCGCTTTACAATCGCTGCACTCACCGCGGCACGACACTGTGCCGGTGGGACAAGGGCAACACGAAATCGTTTCAATGCCCGTATCACGGCTGGAACTTTCTCAACACCGGGCGATTGCGCGGCGTGCCGTGGCCCGACGGCTATGCGGAGGATATGCGCGATCCAAAATATAATGTCGCGCAGGTGCCGCGCGTCGAATCCTACCGCGGCTTCATCTTCGGCACGCTCAACATGGACGCGCTGCCGCTGGTCGAGCATCTCGGCCCGATCGCACCGATCATCGACGAATGGCTCGACCGCAATCCCGGCGGCAAGGTCGTGGTCTGCGAAGCCAACCGCTTTCGCTACAAGGGCAACTGGAAGCTCGCCTACGACAATTCGTGCGACGGCTATCACGTCGCCTATTCGCACCGTTCGCTGCTCGAGACCGAGAACCGCTTTGCCGGCGAGAACGCCAAGGGCATGGCGTATTACCGAAATTCGCCCGACGCGCAGCCGATGTACATGCGCTATACCGGCCACGGCAATCACTTCAAGGACAAGCGGCCGAACCTGGAAAAGCGTCCGGGCGGTCTGTGGGCGCTCGAAAGCGCGCACCCGGGCATGGAGCACTACGAGGCCGAGTTCATCAAACGCTACGGGGACCGCGCCTTTGAACTGCTCGACCTCGCCGGCTCCGAGCCGGTCAACATCAACGTCTTCCCGAACTTTTCGCTGCTGGGCAATCATATCCAGGTATTCGAGCCGGTCAGCGTCAACGAGACCAACGCCATCTGGTACGGCACCATGATCGTCGACGCCGATGCGAAGCTCGGCGCTGAGGCCATCACCGACATCAACGCGCTGCGCATGCGGACGCAGGAAGGCTTCCCGAATTTCGGCGAGGTCGATGACATCGCCAATTTCGAGCAGATCCAGCGTGGATTGATGGCGGTGGAGGACGAGTGGGTCTACATGAATCGCGGCTTCGGCATCCCTGATCGCGTCAAGACCGGCGCCGACGGCACGATCACCGCGCCCGCGACCGACGAAGCGTTCATGCGCGAGCACTTCAAGGAATGGAAGCGGCTGATGAAGTCGCGCCCCAACCTCGCCATCCAGCGGGAGCCGTGACATGAACTCACCCGCAGCGACGATCGATCCGTCGAAGAGCTCGTACTATGTCAATGACGCGCTTTATCGCGAACTGGTCGCGCAATTCTCCGGCTGGCAGGACGACACGCGCGCCGTCACGGACTTTACGGCTCGCGACGAATTCCGGCGGCTGTTGGAGCGCGAGGCCCGCCTCCTCGACCAGCTGCGCTATGACGACTGGCTCGCGATGTACACCGCGGAGTGCGTCTATTGGGTGCCGTCGACGCCCGGCGCCGGCGATCCGCGGCGCGAGATTTCAGTCATGTTCGACGACCGCCGCCGTCTCGAAGACCGCGTCTATCGCTTCCGCACCGGCTTCGCCTGGTCGCAGGCGCCGGCGTCGCGCACCGTGCGGCTCATCACCAATGTCGAGGCGTTCACCACCGAGCGCGATGACACGCGCATGCTGCGATCGAATTTTCTGATCAGCGAATTTTGGGGCGACGAGACGCGCGTCCTGACCGGCTGGGCCGGCCATCGCGTGATTCGCGACGGCGCCGCGTGGAAGATCAAAGCCAAGCAGGTCAGCCTGATCGATTGCGATCAATGCATCCGCAATCCGAGCATCATCCTTTAGTTCGCGACAGCAAAGTTCGTTCACTCATGAGCAATCTCAAACTCACTCTCGCGTGCGGCCGCTATGACCGCACGCAGGCGCTCATAGACGGACGCGTGCAGCCGCAAGGCGTCGACCTCACCTACCTGCCGCTGCGCCCAGGCGAGACGTTCTGGCGCATGCTCAACCACGGCGAGTTCGACGTTTCGGAAATGTCGCTGTCGTCCTACACGATCCTGCGCTCCGAGGGCGACACGCGTTTTATCGCCATCCCGGTGTTTCCGTCGCGCGTCTTTCGCCATTCCGCCGTGTACCTGCGCGCCGACTCCAAGATCGAAACGCCGCAGCAGCTGAAAGGCAAGCGCATCGGCGTCGGCGACTATCAGATGACCGCCGGCGTCTGGGTGCGCGGCTTCCTGGCGCACGAATACGGCGTCATGCCGGAGGATGTCGTGTGGGTCAGCGGCAGTCCGGTCCGCTCGATTACGCCGCCGCCCGGCGTGCGCATCGAGTCGTTACCGCCCGATACGACGCTCGATGAGATGCTGGAACGCGGCGAGATCGACGCGCTCGCCACCGTGATCATCCCTGAAGAACTCGGCAAGACCATCCGGCGGCTGTTCCGCGATCCGCGCAAGGTCGAGAGCGAGTATTTCAAGAAGACCGGCATTTTCCCGATCATGCACACGGTCGCGCTGAAAAAGAGCCTTTACGACCAGAACCCGTGGCTTGCGGTGAGCTTCTATCGCGCATTCTGCCGGGCCCGCGATCTCGCCTATCAGATCATGTATGACACCAACGCGCTGACCGTCAGCCTGCCTTGGGTCATCGACGAAGTGGAGGAAACCCGCCGGATCTTCGGCTCGCAGATTTGGGATTATTCGGTCGCTGGGAGCCGCCCCACACTCGAAGCCCTGGTCAGCTACCTCGACGAACAGAAGCTGTCGCGCCGCAAGATGAGCGTCGAGGAGCTGTTTGTGCCGAATATCGGTCCGGGCCTCGACGATTACTTGCGGGCGACCGGCGAGGATTAAGTCTCGCCCGTTGCAGGCAAAACGCCATCATCCGATGACGGAAGATCGGGCCAATCAACAAATTGCTGCAGTTTGGTTTGCTTCCAATTAACCGAACACCTTAATCCGACATTCGGCAGCGGTCGGCTATAGATGCCTGGAAACGGGCAAAGCCCGCGCCGAATTCGGTCCCAGTTCGATGTTTGGCGACATCTTATATAGACCCGCTCTACGCGGAACCGCGAGCGCGGTGCCTGCTTCACATGCCGGCGCCGCGGCCAAGGCTATTCATTTGCGCCGTCTGTCGTGGGCCGCGATCCTGCTGCTCGGCTTGTCCGCCACCGCCGTCGTCTGGACCGTCTGGCAGCTGCGGACCGATGCGATCCGCTCGGCTGTCGCGGAATCCGGGAACATCGCGGGCGTCCTGGCCAGCCAGCTGTCGCGATCGCCACAGGGCATCGATGCGGCGCTCTTGGATATCCAGGAAGACCACGAACGCGACATCGATACACCCGCGGAATTCCAAGCCACATTCGCTCGCCATGAATTTCAACAATCGTTGATCAAGCGCCTTGCTGGCCTGCCGCAGGTCTTTAACCTCGCCGTGGCCGACACGACCGGTCAGATCATCGCTTCGACGGCCGGGTGGCCTACGCCGAACGTGAACGTCGCCGACCGCGACTATTTCAACGATGCGCGGCGGCGCAACGACAATCAGCTCATCGCATCGGCCCCGAAGAACAACAGAATCAACGGGCAACGGACCATTGTCTTCGCCCGCCGCTTGCAGGGCACGAACGGCGATTTTGCGGGGATCGTCTTCGCCAGCGTGAACACCAGATACTTCGAGGACATCTACGACGCCACACGCTCGGTTCAGAGCCTCATCTTCACGCTCTTGAAGCCCGACGGGGTCATCGTGTTCCGTGATCCGGACGACCACGACTCCGCGGGTGAAGTCCTTTCCAACAGGTCCACATGGCTTAACGCTTTGGCGAGCGGCGCGGATGGCTTTCGTGTCATCGGCCGGGCTGACGGCAACGTGCGCTACGTATCGATCCGCAGGGTTCCGGGCTATCCACGATCGTCGATATGTCGGTCACCGAAGGGCTTTCCTTGGCGACCTGGCGCCGGCGGGCGGCGGCGATCGGGCTCGGAAGCATGGTGTTCCTGCTCTTTTCACTTCATCTGCTCGGAGCAGTGACGCGTCAGGTGCGTTTCTTAAGCGACTCCGAAAACTCGCTGGCGCAAAAGACGCAGCGGCTCAATGCCGCGCTCAACAACATGTCGCAAGGCCTGGCGATGTTCGACCGGGACGCGCAGCTCATCGTCTGCAACAGGCGATTCGTCGACATTTACCTCCTAACGGCCGATCAGACGAAGCCGGAACGCCGCTCAAAGACATCGTCGACGCCGGCATCGCGGCAGGGGGCATGCCGGAAAGCCTTGAGGGATTTCAGCGCGAGCGCCGCGGAGCGTGCAGCGCAGAACCAATCGTCGAGCATCGTCACCACATTGCCCAGCGGCCGGATCGTCTCGGTCACACGTCAACCCATGAACCACGGCGGCTGGCTCGCGATCCATCAGGACATCAGCGAGCAAAAGCGCATCGAGACCGAACTCGAGCACATGGCGCGCTATGGCCTCGCCAACCGGACGCTGTTTCTCGAAAAAGCCGGCGCCGCGCGGAGCGAATGCACCGCCGAGCCGAGGAATTCTCGATCCTGATGCTCGATCTCGACCGCTTCAAGACGGTGAATGACTCACTTGGCCACCCGGCCGGCGACGCGCTGTTGAAGGAAGTCGCCCGGCGCCTGATAAAAACCACACGAAAAGTCGATTGCGGCGCCAGACTGGGCGGCGACGAATTCGCCGTACTCCAGGCGCCCGGGAAGGATCAGCGCGAGGGCGTGATCGCTCTCTCCAACCGCATTCTTCGCTCCATCACCGAACCGCTCGACCTCGACGGCCACAAGATCAGCTCGAGACCAGTATCGGAGTTGCACTCGCGCCGCTGGATGGCGACGACGTCGATGCGTTGATCAAGAATGCCGACCTTGCGCTCTACAAAGCCAAATCCCAGGGGCGCAACCGGTATTGCTTCTTTGAAGCCTCGATGGACGCGGACGCTCGCCGCCGCCGCGAAGTCGAAGACGACCTGCGGGAAGCGATCAAACGGAACGAGTTCGAACTGCATTACCAGCCGATCGTCGACCTCGCCAATCAGCAGTACTGCGCAGCCGAAGCACTGGTGCGCTGGCGTCACCCGACCCGCGGCCTGATTTCTCCGGATAAATTCATTTCCGTCGCCGAAGAGAGTGGCCTCATCGCGCCGATCGGGGAATGGATACTGCGTCAGGCGTGCGCCGACGCCGCAACGTGGCCGCGGCAGCTTAAGGTCGCGGTCAACCTGTCCCCGGCCCAGTTCAAGCACGGCAATCTTTTGGATCTTGTTACGTCCACACTGAACGCGACGGGGCTTTCGGCCCGCCGGCTCGAACTCGAGATCACCGAGACCGTCCTTCTCGAAAAGGACGAGGAGTATCTCGCGGTCCTGCGCCAGCTCAAGGAGCTTGGCGTTTCGATCGCGCTCGATGATTTCGGCATCGGCTATTCGTCGATGACGTATTTGCAGATGTTTCCGCTCGACAGTATCAAGATCGATCAGTCGTTCATCAGGAACATGACGAGCGATGAGACGAGCGCGGCGATCGTGTGCGCCATCGTCGGTCTTGGACGCAATCTCGAGATTCCGACGACCGCCGAAGGCGTGGAGACGAGGGATCAACTGGCGTTTCTGCGGGCCGCCGGCTGCCAATCGGCACAGGGCTTCCTCTTCCATCGGCCGGAGCCCGCGTCGAAGCTGTCGTTCGAATTGTCGGACGCGATCCGGCAGGCCACAAAGGCCGCCTGACCCCGGCTCAGGCCGCGAAAGCCCCATAAGCACGGCTCGAAAAAGGCGGCAGGCGACGCCCGCCGGCGGCCTGTGAGGCCACGCCCCCGCCGATCCAGTTGCGCAAGCGGGCGCCGCTTTCTACAAATATCGGCCATGCCAAACGCCGGGACGGGCCCCGGGCGAAAAAGCCGCACACCAGAAGGACATCCGCAATGTTTAGACCATGGATAGCGGGGACCGCTGCCCTCGCATGTCTCGCCGGGCCGGTCGTGACGCACCAGGCTATGGCCCAGCAGAAGACGGTCAAAATCGGCTTCATTTCCAGCTTCAGCGGCCCGGTCGCCGTGATCGGCAACGACATGCGCAACTCGTTCGAGCTCGGGCTCGACCACGTGGGCCGCAAGCTCGGCGGACTACCAGTCGAAGTCATTTATGAGGACGATGAGATCAAACCGGACGTCGGCCTGCAGAAGACCCAGAAACTGATCCAGTCCGACCATGTGGACTTCGTCGTCGGCTATATCTGGTCGAACGTGCTGCTGGCGGCGATGCCGGCGCTGACCAATTCCAAGACGATGACCGTGGTCACCAACGCCGGCGCCTCACAGCTCGCGGGCAACCAATGCTCGCCGTATATCTTCTCGACGTCGTTCCAGAACGACCAGGTGCCGGCCGCTGTCGGGACCTACATGAATCAGAAAGGCATCAAGACGGTCTTCCTGATGGCGCCGAACTATACCGCCGGCAAGGACATGGCGACCGGCTTCAAGTCGACCTTCAAGGGCCAGATCGTGGGCGAAGAATACACCCGCTGGCCGGATCAGCTCGATTTCTCCGCCGAACTGTCGAAGGTGCGCGCGGCGAAGCCCGACGCGATGTACGTGTTCTATCCGGGCGGCCCGGGCGTCCAGTTCATGACCCAATACGCGCAGTCCGGACTGAAGGGCCAGGTTCCGGTCTACTCCGGCTTCACCATCGACGACCTCTCGCTGCCGCGGCTCAAGGACCTCGCGGTCGGCAATCCGAGTGCGATGATGTGGGTCAGTGATCTGGACAACGACACCAACAAGAAGTTCGTCGGCGACTACAAGACCAAGAACAAGGCGCTGCCGTCGTTCTACGGCGCCGACACCTACGATTCCGTCGCCCTGATCAACAGCGCTGTGACCGCGGTCAAGGGCGACCTGACCGACAAGGAAGGCATGCGCAATGAGATGGAGAAGGCCAACTTCTCGTCGGTGAAGGGCGGCTTCAAATTCAACAACAACCACCTGCCGATCCAGAACTTCTATCTCGAAGAAGCGCGCAAGGATTCGGACGGCAGCTACTCGCTGCACACGATCTCGACGATCGTGAAAGACGATCAGGACGCGTATCACACGCAATGCCCGATGAAGTGATAGCGCCGTAACGCGCAAACGGCGGCGCGCGCGAAAGCGTACGCCGCCGTTTTGTTTGAGAAACCCCGGCCGGGACCGCCGGAGCTTCAATCGATGGTTTATTTCACCGAGCAGACCCTCAACGGCATCCAGCTTGGCATGCTGCTGTTTCTGCTCGCGGCGGGGCTGACGCTGATCTTCGGCATCATGGACCTGGTCAATCTGGCTCACGGCTCGCTCTACATGCTGGGCGCCTACTTCGCCGCGACCTTTGCCGAGGCGACCGATAGTTTCGTACTCGGCGCGATCCTCGCGCTGGTCGCCACGTTTGTCGCCGGCGTCGTGCTCGAGATCATCGCCATACGGCCGCTCTACGGGCGCAATCATCTCGACCACGTGCTTGGCACGTTCGGCATCCTGATCTTCTTCAACGACCTGGTACGGCGTATTTGGGGGCCGGCGGGAATGACGCTGTCCCTGCCGAGCGAAATGCTCAACGCCGTTCGGGTGCTGCCCGGCGTCTACTATCCGGTCTACCGGCTGGTCATCATCGGCGTGACGCTTGGCGTGGCGCTTCTGCTCTATTTCACCGTCATGCGGACCCGGCTCGGCATGCTGATCCGCGCCGGCGCCTCGAACCGCGAAATGGTCGGCGCGCTGGGCATCAACATCAGGCTGCTTTACACGCTGGTCTTCGGTCTCGGCGCCGCTCTCGCGGGTTTCGCCGGTCTGATGCAGGCGCCGATCCTCACCGTACAGATCGGCATGGGCGAGAACATCCTGATCCTCGCCTTCGTGGTGATCATCATCGGCGGCGTCGGTTCGGTCCGCGGCGCCTTTGTCGCCGCCATTCTGGTCGGACTGATCGACACGATTGGGCGCGCCTTCGTTCCCGATATGCTGCGCTCGGTGCTGAGCGCGAGCGCTGCCAGTACGCTCGGGCCGGCACTGGCCTCGATGCTGATCTACATCCTAATGGCGGGGATACTGGTGTTTCGGCCGGAAGGCTTGTTCCCGGCGGCAACGCGATGAGCGGCTGGCTCAATCCGCGCGGCGCGGTTGCTGCCGGCCTGCTGGCAATCCTCGCACTGTTGCCGGCCTATAGCGCGCTGACCGGCAACGAATTCGCGATGACGCTGTTCACGCGGATCATCATCATGGCGATCGCCGCCGTCAGCCTCAATCTGATTATGGGCTACGGCGGCATGGTGAGTTTCGGCCACGCCGCCTATCTGGGCGTTGGCGGCTATGCTGTGGGCATCCTCTGGAAGGAAGGCATTTCGTCGGGCTTCGTGCAATGGCCCGCCGCGATCGGCGCGTCCGCGCTGTTCGCGTTCGTCGTCGGTGCACTGAGCCTGCGCACCCGCGGCGTCTACTTCATCATGATCACGCTCGCCTTCGCCCAAATGGCCTACTACGCCGCCCTCGGGATGGATCGCTACGGCGGCGACGACGGCATGACCATTCGCCAGCGCAGCCAGTTCGGCGGCCTCATCGACCTGAACAACCGGACGCTGTTCTACTATCTGTGCCTCGCGCTGCTCCTCGCCAGCATTTATCTGGTGTGGCGCATCGTCAATTCGCGCTTCGGCCTTGTTGTCCAGGGCTCCCGTTCCAATGACCGGCGAATGCGCGCAATCGGATTTCCGACTTTCCACTACAAGCTGGTCTGCTTCGTGATCGCCGGCGCGCTGTGCGGATTGGCCGGCGCGTTGCTCGCCAATCACACAAATTTCGTCAGCCCCGCGATCATGTTCTGGACACGCTCGGGCGAACTCATGGTGTTTGTCGTCCTTGGCGGTTTGGGGACCACATTCGGGCCGCTGATCGGCACGGCCGCGTACCTGCTGCTCGAAGAGGGGCTGTCGCGCTTCACCGAATATTCCGGATTGATCCTCGGCCCCGCGGTCTTGCTGGTCGCGCTCTATCTGCGCGGCGGCATCGAAGGGCTTGTCGGAGGCGCCCACCGTGGTTGAGCCGCTCCTGCAGATTTCAGGCCTCGCCAAGCGCTTCGGCGGCGTCATTGCGGCCGACGCAATCACGCTCGACATTCCGCGCGGTGAGTTTCATGCCGTCATCGGCCCGAACGGCGCCGGTAAGACCACGCTGATCGGCCTTCTGGCCGGCGAGATGTCGCCGGCGGGCGGTACGATCAAATTCGATGGCGGCGATATCACGGCACTGCCCGTCGACCGGCGCAGCAAGCTCGGCATAGCGCGCTCGTTTCAGATCACCTCGCTGTTCCGCGATTTCAGCGCGCTCGACAACGTAGCTCTCGCGGTGCAGGCGCACGCGGGCCACTCGTTCCGTTTCTGGAAAGATGCTCGAAGCGACGAGAGCTTGTGCGAGCCGGCACGCGCGGCGCTGGCCCGCGTCGGGCTGTCTGGCCGAGCCGAGACGCGTGTCGACCGGCTCAGCCACGGCGAACAGCGCCAACTCGAAATCGCGACGGCGCTTGCCACCAAGCCGCGCATGCTGCTGCTGGACGAACCGATGGCCGGGATGGGGCTGGACGAGTCCACGCGCATGGTCGAGATGTTGCGGACGCTGAAGGGCAGCGTGACGATCCTCCTCATCGAGCACGACATGGAGACGGTGTTCGCGCTCGCGGACCGCATCACTGTGCTGGTCTACGGCCGCGTCATCGCCTCCGGCGATCCGGCGGCCATTCGGGCGGACCCCACCGTGCGTGAGGCTTATTTGGGCGAGCAGGAAGTCCGCGCCCATGATTGAGCGATCAGCTAAGCGCGCGGCTGACGAGCCCCTCCTCGAAGTCTCTAACATAGAGACCAGCTACGGCTTGAGCCGCGTGCTGTTCGGCATTTCGCTCGCGATCGCGCCGGGCGAAGTCGTTTCGCTCTTGGGACGAAACGGCATGGGGAAGACGACGACCGTCCGCTCCGTCATGGGACTGACGCGCGCGACCACGGGTGCGATCCGGTTCGCCGGCCGAGACATCCGCGATCTGCCCGCCTATCGGGTCGCCAAGCTTGGCATCGGGCTCGTGCCCGAGGGGCGGCAAGTGTTTCCCAATCTGACGGCGCGCGAGAATCTGGTCGCGACCGCAGCTAATCGCGTTGGCTCTGCCGATCCGTGGACGCTCGACAAAGTGTTTGCGCTGTTTCCTCGTCTCGCCGAACGCATGGGCAGCATGGCGAACCTGCTGTCCGGCGGCGAGCAGCAGATGCTGGCGATGGGACGCGCGCTCATGACAAATCCGCGGCTGCTGATCCTTGACGAGGCGACCGAAGGCCTCGCCCCGCTGATCCGCGATGAAATCTGGCGCTGCCTCGACCGGCTGCGTGCGTCGGGCCAATCGATCCTGGTGATCGACAAGCACGTCGACGCGCTAACCCGGATCGCCGACCGCCACGTCATCATCGAGCGCGGCCGCGTGGTGTGGACCGGGACATCAGCAGCCCTCGCGAGCGCCGCGGACGTGCAGCACCGCTATCTCGGAATCTGACGGCACGCACCGTATAGTGGAGCCAAACATGAGCGTGCGCCGTTTGCGCGCCGCACGCCGAAACCCGGAGGAAAGCGATGGCGGTGCTGCGGCGCGAAATTTTACGGCGCCAAGTTTTGCGGCGCCAAGTTTTGCGGCGCCAAGTCCTGCAACTCGCAGCAGGCGCCGCCGCTTTGCCGGCACTCACGCGCGTCACAAACGCGGAGGATTATCCATCGCGCCCAGTGCGCATGGTGGTCGGCTTCTATGCAGGCAGTGGGCCTGACATCCTCGCCCGCCTGATCGGCCAATGGCTTTCGGACCGGCTCGGCCAGCAATTCATCGTCGACAACCGGCCGGGCGCCGGCGGCAATATCGGCACCGAAGCGGTCGCGCATGCAGCGGCCGACGGCTACACGCTGGTGATGATCACGCCGGCGAACGCCATCAACACGTCGCTCTACCGCAATCTCAACTTCAATTTCATCGACGACATCGCGCCGGTGGCCGCGCTGGTGCGTCTTCCCTTGATCGTCGAACTCAATCCGGCCGTTCCCGCCGCGACACTTCCCGAGTTCATCGCCTACGCCAAGGCCAATCCAGGCAAGATCAACATGGCGTCGCCGGGCAACGGCAGCATCGGCCACGTCGCCGGCGAGTTGTTCAAGGCGATGGCCGGAGTCGATCTGGTCCACGTTCCATACCGCGTCGATCCGCTGCCCGATCTGCTCGGCGGGCAGGTGCAGGTCATGTTCCGCACGGTGGTGGGGTCTATGGAGTACTTTCGCGCCGGCAAGCTCCGCCCGCTGGCGGTGACGACGACGACACGCACGGCCGAACTTCCGGACGTGCCCGCGATCGACGAATTCGTTCCGGGCTACGAGGCGACCGTATGGGATGGCATCGGCGCGCCAAAGAACACGCCCGCCGGCATCGTCGACAAACTCAATCGTCAGATCAACGCGGCCCTCGCGGACCCGGCGATGAAGACGCGGTTCGCAAGTCTCGGCTACACCACGACCGGCGGTTCTCCTGCCGATTTCGGCAAGTTCCTCGCCGATGAAACCCAAAAGTGGGCGAACGTCGTCAAGTTCTCCGGCGCCAAAGCCGAATGATCGTTGGCATTACCGGCCGATCAGCAATCGATCCGAGTCGTCTTTGAGCGCCAGGCCAGATATCCGCCGAGCGCGCATGGCGCGCAGCAGATAGGCGACCTTGAAGGCCGCGTCATCGTAGCCGATGCCTTCAGGCCGGATATTCGAGATGCAGTTGCGGTCGGCATCGGTGGTGCGCGCCTGCGGCTGCCAGGTCAGATACGCGCCCATACTGTCGGGCGCCGAAAGTCCCGGACGCTCCCCAATCAGAATCGCCACGCATGCGGCACCGAGCGCCGTCGCGATGGCGTCCCCGATCGCGACCCGTCCGCGCCGGGCCATGACAAAGGGGGCGATGCGCCAGCCTTCCCCGTGCAACGTCCCCACCACGCGGGCAAGAACCGGCGCTGCGTGCGATTGCGCGGCGCGCGCCGACAAGCCGTCGGCGATGACGAAGACGACATCATACGAACCAGCATGCGGTCTCAGGCTGTCTTGAGCGGCCAGAGAAAGACACCGGCCGAGATCGGGGCGCATCAGATAGCTCTGCTGGTCGCCGGCCGCGCTCGAAACAGCAAGCACCGGACCTTCAAGTTCGTTCAAGTCGGCAGCGAGCCGCGCCTCATCCAACGGTTCATGCACTGCGTCACGGGCGCGTGCGTGCGCGAGCCGTAAATCGAGCAACGGCCCGGTCGCGAGCGCGGCGCCGCTCCGCCGCAGCCCGATGCGAGCCGCTGTCAGCTGGCGCAGCGGGGTCCAATAGTCGTCGCCGTGGGGCGTCTCTTTGCGGGGCCGATCGGGCGGCGCGGGTTCAGTCGGCGCCATGGTCGTCACGCCGGCAGCAACGCGCGAAAATGGCCTGGCAGGCCGCGCGGGCGGATTGAGCCCGCCGGATCAATCAAGCCTTGCCGGGCGAGCCAAGTCTCGAACTCGGGCGCGGGACGGCGGCCGAACAGGCCTCGCATGGCGAGCACATCGTGAAACGACGTGCTCTGATAGCCGAGCATGATGTCGTCCGCGCCCGGCACGCCCATGACGAAGTTGACGCCGGCCGCAACCAGGAGCGCAAGCAACGCATCCATATCGTCCTGATCGGCCTCGGCGTGGTTAGTGTAGCAGACGTCGACACCCATCGGCACGCCCAAGAGCTTGGCGCAAAAATGGTCCTCCAGGCCGGCGCGCGTAATCTGCTTGCCGTCGAACAGATATTCCGGACCGATAAAGCCAACGACGCTGTTGACCAGAAGGGGTCTGAAGGCGCGGGCGACCGCGTAGGCTCGCGCCTCGAGAGTTTGCTGATCGACGCCGTGGTGCGCATTCGCCGACAGCGCGCTGCCCTGCCCGGTCTCGAAATACATGACATTGTCGCCGACCGTGCCGCGGCGGAGTGACAGCGCCGCGTCGCGCGCTTCCGCGAGCAACTTGAGGTCGATGCCGAAGCTTTTGTTCGCCGCCTCGGTGCCGGCGATCGACTGGAACACGAGATCGACCGGCGAACCCTTGCCGATCAGGCCCAGCGTGGTCGTCACATGAGCGAGCACGCAGCTCTGGGTCGGGATGTCGAGCTTGCGGCGGATATCGTCGAGCATCGACAGCAGCGTGTGCGCGCTTTCGCGGCTGTCGGTCGCTGGATTGATGCCGATGACGGCATCGCCGGCGCCCAGCAGCAGGCCGTCGAGAACGCTCGCCGCGATGCCGCGGACGTCGTCGGTCGGGTGGTTCGGCTGCAGCCGCACCGAGAGGCGGCCAGGTAGACCGATCGTGTTACGGAACGCCGTCACGATGTTGCATTTCGCCGCGATCGTCAGGAGATCTTGCAGGCCGCAAATCTTGCTCACGGCGGCCGCCATTTCCGGCGTGATGCCGGGTGCGAGCACCGCCAGAACCGGCGTCGTCGTCTCGTCGGCGAGCAACCAATCGCGAAAGCCGCCGACTGTCAGATGCGCGACCGCCGCAAACGCCGTCCGATCGTGCGTATCGACGATGAGACGGGTGACCTCGTCGCTTTCATACAGGATGACTGCTTCATTGAGGAACGCCGCAAGCGGCAGGTTGGCAAGTGCATATTGCGCGGCGACCCGTTCTTCATTGGTCTCGGCCGCGACGCCCGCAAGCTGATCGCCGCTGCGCAGCGGCGACGCCTTGGCCATCAGCGATCTGAGATCGTCGAATATGTAACGACGCGCACCGATCGTCGCGCTGTACATCGAGTCGTCCTGCGAATGGGCCGGCTGCAACTATACGCCACAGAACGCGCCCGCGGAGATTTAACCCGCCGCCGGTTTCGCAAATATGTCATGATAGGCACTCAGCCTGCGTGCCACCTACGCAGTCTCTGCTCTCTTCGGTCAGCGCCGCCATGACTTTATTTGTCATTCCCTACCCGCAGATCGACCCGGTCGCCGTCACCATCGGCCCGTTCCCAATCCGCTGGTACGCTTTGGCCTATATCGGCGGTCTGGCGGGCGGATGGCTCTATGGATGGATGCTCGTGCGGAATGCCAAACTGTGGGGAGACGTGCCCCATCCGAGTTCGGAGAGTCTTGCCGACCTCGTGCTGTATCTCGCGCTTGGAGTCGTGATCGGCGGCCGGCTCGGCAACATCCTGCTCTATGAGCCGAGTTATTATTTCGCCCATCCGCTCGAGATCGTCCAGCTATGGGATGGCGGGATGGCGTTTCACGGTGGCCTCGTCGGCGCGTTGCTCGCCATCTGGTGCTTTGCCCGGCAGACGAAAATCTCAGCTTTGACGATCGCGGACATTTGCGCAGCGGCTGCATCGATCGGAATCTTTCTGGCGCGCATCGCCAATTTCATCCGGCCGGAGCTTTGGGGACGCCCGACCGACGTTCCCTGGGCAATGATCTTTCCCGGAGTAGATGACCTGCCGCGGCATCCCAGTCAGCTCTACGAGGCCTTCTTCGAAGGCTTTTTGCTCTTCGTCATTCTGGCGATCTGTGCGCGTAGCGGCACGCTGCGGCGGCCGGGCCTGATGACCGGAATATTCGCCGCAGGCTACGGCGCGGCGCGCATCTTTTGTGAGTTCTTCCGCGAGCCCGACCCGGACCTGGAGAAGCTGTCGCACGGCCTGACGATGGGGATGGTGCTATCGCTGCCCATCCTGCTCGCCGGCATCGCGCTGATCGTCTACGCGGCGAAGGCCGGCGGCTCGGAGCGCGTCAGCCGCCCTCACAATCCCTCCGTCACCGGCAGCGTCAGCGCCGACGGATAGTCCGCCGAATGGTGGATCGTGTCGGTGCCGATCTTGTTGGGCGCGTAATAGTGCGTCCACAGCACGTCGGTCACCGCCGAGTCGCCGTTAACGATTTCGAGCCGGATGCGATTGCCCTTCTTGAAGCGGTGCGCCATCGGCTCAACGCTGATGTCGAAGCGATAGATTTTTCCGGGCTCGATCGGCTCGGGATTGGCGTGCGTGTGATAGGGCTCCATCTCGGTACTTTTTGTCGCATCGAGCCCGCGGTGAGAGGCGCGCAGCCAACCCTTGGTGATCCAGTATGAGACTGGATTGAGTCCCTTGGCGCGATCCTCGGGCGATTGCGGCAACTGCTCCGACAACTTCACAAAGAAATCCATGTCGTCGCGCGTCGACGCGGCATGCAGCGTCAGCTTGATCGGTCCGGCGATCTCGACATCCTGTTCGAGCGCGGCGGTCGTAAAGGTGAGAACGCGGCGGGCCGGATCGGGCTGATTGTTCGGTCCGAAGCCGACCACGCCCAGCATCCAACCCGGATTGGGATAGCTGTACGAGGTCTTTTGCTCGCCGGATGCAGGCGCGCGCTTTAGCATGCCGTCGTTGAGCGAGGTCACACTGCCGGAGTTCTCGGCACTCAAATGCAAGGTGACGTAGCGGACGCCGGACGGCGGCCAGGTCTCGGCGGCGCGGACCGCGTCAGCGCCGCGCACGAAATATTCGACGGCCGGGCGCTTGGTGTATTCGGTCTCCTTGCCCCTCAAATAATGCTCGTAGAACGGCAGCAGCAGCTTCTCGTGCAATTCGACGCTGTTGAACTCGCGGTTAGCGACGAAGGCGTTGATCGGTCCGACCATCTTGAGTTTCTTCGGACCGTTGGCGCGGCGAAAACCGTCAATGTTGCCGCGCGTGTGCAGATCGACCTTGCCCCAGACCCCGACCGAATAAAGCGGAACCTCGATGTCGTGCAGCCGTTCGGCGGCGCAGCGTTCCTGCCAGAACGCGTCATAAGTCGGATGCTGCTGCAGCAAGAGATTAAGATCGCACGGCTGTTCGCGCGGATGCTCGCCGTTCGCCGGATGGCGATTGATGATGCGGTTCTGGTTCCACCAATAGCTGCCGAAGAAGTCGCCGAGAATGCCGCCCTGATAGACCGAGGCGCGATAGGGATCGTTGAGACCGTCGAACGCGGCGATGCAGGCGAGCGACGGCGGCTTCTGGATCGCCATCCACCATTGCGACATGCAGAAATACGATTGGCCGATACCGCCGACCTTGCCGTTCGACCACGGCTGATGGCCGAGCCACTCGATCACGTCGTAGAGGTCTTTTTGCTCGTTGCGATCGAGCAGGCGGAATTCGCCGCCCGATTTGCCGCAGCCGCGCACGTCCATGTGGGCATAGACGTAACTGTGCTGCAGATAAAACTCGATCGGTCCGGTCTCGCGCCACAGAAACTGCGGCGTCGCCGGCAGCGTGTTGTTGTCGTACCGGTAGGGGGAAGGCGCCAGCAGGACCGGAAACGGTCCGTCGCCCGGCGGCATGTAAAGCGCAACGGCGATCTCGACACCGTCATGAACGCGGATCTTGACCTCGCGCGGCTTGAGCCGCGCCGGCGTTGCCTCCGTCATTGGTTTCCCCCGGTGAATTATGATCCGGGGCAACCACATCACCTGGAATTTGCCCGGTCAACCGGCCCCGCCGACAGCGCTCTCCGGTAACAGATGACCGTCTCGCAAGGCTCAGCCCAACCTGCGGGCTAAGTTGAAATATCGCCTCTCCTCATCTAACGTCCATTTGGCAGACCATTATCGCGACTGGATCATCACCACTGGATCATCACCCCATGAATGACCATGACAATCGTCAGGATCAGCCTGACGAAAATATGTTTCTTTATGAGGTCTCCGATGAGGCGCTTGAGGCCGAGGCGGCGCCGGGATCGAGGGGCGAATTGCTCATGACGATTGGACCGACGGTCATGATGGGGGGATGCTGCTGACGTGGAGAAACGCGGCGGCCGATGACGGGGTTCGCGAACTCCATCGCCCGCTCAACCCGGCGCGTCCGTCACGTTCATCCGGAATCGTCGTCGGTGCGCTCATCGGGCTCCGCAACAGGTTCACGCGGAAACGCGACGGCCGTGCCGACCAGCGCCATGGCGCAGCCGAGCAAAATGTCCTTGACGCGCTCGATCAGAAGATCGGCCATGCTCTTCGAATCGAGCAGCGTCAGATCGTAGGCGAGCAGCACCATCAGCGCGATCAAAGCGGTGTGCAGCCAATAGCGCTTGGTGACGTGGTGCGGAATAAGCGGCGCGATCACCAGGATAGCCGCGCAGATCACCGTGGCCGACTGGACCATCACGGTGATGGCCCAGGCGGCAAAGACACCCGCGAACGTGCCGGCAATACGCTCGACAATCCGCCGGTAACTGGCGCGCGCGTCCGCCTGCATCACGACGAGCGTCGTGGTGACGATCCAGATCGTGCGTACGGGATCGACGGTGCCGCCGAGCCATAGCGCCGCCGTCGAGGCGCCGGCGAACGCCAGCGCAAAGCGAAACCAGCCGTAGTGGCCCGACGGCATCTGCAACGGCACGGCGGGCAGCCGCGGCAGCGGCCCGAACATCAGGTGATCGAGCGAGCGCGACACTGCGTTCAACGCAATCGCGCCGGCCAGATACCAGACGTCGTGCATATCGAAAGCCGGGATGGCAGCGGTGACGGTGAACGCCATGGCGCAGTGACGCCCGGTGATCAACGGCTCGCGCCCGGCGCGCGCCGCTATGCCGACGGCAAGCGTTATGACCGCAAAAATCGGCAACAGGGCCGCCGTGGCATCGCGCAGCAGGTATCCGACGATGCCGCCAATGGCGATCGCGGCGGCATCAATCGTCAAAAGGCGCAGCCGGCCGGGCAAGCCGCCGTCATTGTCGGCGAACGCGAGCAACATGCCGACGACAGCGCCAAGGAGCGCCGCCCGCGGCTCGCCGCGCGCGACGCCGACCAGAACCGGCACGCCGACATTGACCAGAAACAGCGCGCCGCGGCGGATCGGGACCGGGCCGAACGAGAATTTTTTCGCGGCCATGGCCCGTAAACGGGACCACGCGCTGCTGTCGTCTTGCTTGCTCATGGTGCAACGCTGGATTTAGCAGCGAATTTAACACGCATCGCGGGCGGTTTTTAACTGGGGTTTGCCGCGCAGACCGGGGCCACTCGGCGGTCGACTGAAGCTCTAGCACGTACTGGAAAGCCCGCCACGCGATCCTATAATGAACATTCCGACCGGTGGGAGAGCCCTATGCGCTTACTGCTTGCATCAATCGGTGCGCTGGCAATCATCGTTGCCCTTGGCGCCGCCGTGTTTTTCTTTGGCGGGTTTTACAGTGTCGCCGGCACCCAGGACGACCCTAGTATCTTGCATTGGGCGCTAATCGCAGTGCGCACGGCTTCCATCAACCGCCACGCTTCCGACACTCCGCCGGCAAGTATCAACGATCCGGAAACGGTCAAAGCCGGAGCGCGGGCGTTCGCTGCAATGGGTTGCGTCAACTGCCACGGCGCACCGGGCGTCACTTGGGCGAAGTTCTCCGAAGGCCTGCACCCCGATCCGCCCGATCTCAAGGATGTAGCCAACGAACTTACGCCGGCGCAGCTATTCTGGATCATCAAGAACGGCATCAACATGACGGGTATGCCGAGCTTCGCGCTCGCCGGCGCGAAGGATGACGACATGTGGGCCGTAGTCGCTTTCGTGAAGAAACTGCCCGCCGTATCGGAGGCCGACTACAAGGCATGGACGGCGTCTGCGCCCAACCAATAGCCCGCAAGCACGGCTCGATCGGTGGGATACGCGCTCACAAAAACATGAATTTTCTCCGCCTCTACGTCCGCGTGCTCGAGCAGCTTGGACCGGACAGCCGCCTTGGCGTGTTCCTAGCGCTTGCCAACGTGGCGCTCGCACTAGCGCTGTTTGCCGAGCCAGTGTTGTTCGGACGTGTCATCAACATCCTTGCCTTAGCGCAGGTTACCCCAGAGGCGACGCAGTGGCCGAAACTGTGGCTGCTTCTGGCCGCTTGGGTGGCATTCGGACTCTTTACCATCGCGTGCGGTACGCTTGTTGCGCTTTACGCCGATCAACTCGCCCACCGTCGTCGCCAGGCTGTCCTGACTAACTATTTCGAGCACGCCCTGCAATTACCACTGGCGTTTCACGGCGAAGTCCATTCAGGGCGGCTGATGAAAATCATGTTGCAGGGCGCCGATACGCTGTGGGCGCTCTGGCTGGGATTTTTCCGCGATCACATGGCGGCGTTCGTGTCGCTGGCCATCCTGGCGCCGCTGGCAGTCGTCATCAATTGGCGATTGGCAATTCTCTTGATCGCGCTGTGTTCGCTGTTCGGCATCCTGACCGCGGCGGTGATCCGCAAAACTGAATCGTTGCAGAACGCGGTGGAACGTCACAGCTCCGATCTCGCCGAGCGCGTGACCGACGCACTGGGCAATGTCGCACTGGTGCAAAGTTTTGCACGCATCGAATCCGAGGTAACGGCGGTCAGGTCGGTGAGCAAACGGCTGCTTGCGGCGCAGTTTCCCGTGCTGTCCTGGTGGGCGGTGGTTGCCGTGCTCACGCGCGCGGCGACGACCCTGACGGTGCTCTCGATTATCCTGTTCGGCACTTGGCTATTCCAGCACGGCCGGGTCACGATCGGCGAAATTGTCACCTTTATGGCTCTTGCAGGCATGGTCATCGCCCGCATCGAGCAGTCCGTCGGCTTCGCCAATCGCATGGCAGTGGATGCGGCGCGGTTGCGCGAATTCTTCGGCGTGCTGGATACCGTACCGCCGCAACTCGACCGACCTGATGCCATCGACCCCGGACGCTTGACCGGTCAGGTCGAGTTCCAGGCCGTGTCGTTCTCTTATGATGGTGGCGTGCCAGCGGTCATCGACTTGAATTTCATCGCGCTGCCAGGCGAGATCGTGGCGCTGGTCGGCGCGACGGGCGCGGGCAAATCGACGGCGCTGGCATTGCTTCACCGCGCCTTCGACCCGCAATCCGGGATCATCAAGATCGACGGTCTTGATATTCGCGGACTTAAGCTTGCCGCGCTTCGCCGCAATATTGGCGTGGTTTTTCAGGAATCGCTGCTGTTCAACCGTTCAATCGCGGAAAATCTGCTTGTCGGCAAGCCCGACGCTAGCGTCGAGCAAATGCGCGATGCCACGGCGCGGGCTCGGGCGCTCGATTTCATCGAATACAAGGTCGAAGGCTTCGACGCCAAAGTCGGCGAGCGCGGGCGTTCGTTGTCGGGCGGCGAGCGCCAGCGTCTGTCAATCGCGCGGGCGCTGCTGAAGGATCCGCCAATTCTCATTCTCGACGAAGCAACGAGTGCCCTGGATGCCGGAACCGAGTCCAAGGTCCTAATCGCTCTCGACGAAGTGATGAGAAACCGCACCACTTTTGTCATCGCCCACCGGCTGGCGACAATACGCAAGGCGACACGCATCCTCGTGTTCGACCGCGGCAGGATTGTCGAGTCCGGCTCGTTCGATCAATTGTGCGGTCTGGGCGGTCGTTTTGCCGAGCTCGCCAAGGCGCAATTCATGGCAGCGGCTTTTTGAGAGCGGATGCCCCTAATTCTCTGGAGATCGGCGCGGCAATCGTCATACCGCCAGCGATGGCCATTAATACCGCCAGATAGCCGTAGCGGAAGTCCGATGCGACGCCGACAATGAAAAACGTCAACATGTAGATGATTGCCGACGCACAGATTGCGATTGCAAACGCTCCCGCTGGCGTTGCGCGATGCGACCACGCTAATGCAAGGACTGCCACGCAAGCCAAGAGCCAGGTACCCGCACGGGACAAGGGCGTCGGCTCGAGCATTGCATCGATAGCCTGAATCGCCGCAAGGCCCGGCCGTCCTGCAAGCACCGATTTCGAGGGGTCGGAGATATCCGCCGTCCACATCGTCAGGTTCGGCCGTACAAGGAAATTCCACATGTACGAGGAGCGATGCCGCAGGTAGGCGACGGGATGGCTCGCAATCGCGCGCATCCAGGCGGCGACAATTGCAGACGTGCCAAAGAGCTTTTCGGCTTCAAGTCGTTTCATTACGAAAGAGCATGGCTCATGCAGCCAATAGATGTCCCACTCGGTTGGCTGATAACAGCCGCTTATGATGAGCGCCGTCTCCTGATCGGTCCAGCTGCCGGGAAATTTATTCTCTTTGCTAAAATGGCTGGTGCCGCCGAGGTCGAAGACCATGAAGCTCTGCAGGGGGTGCTGCGGCGTTGCTTTAAGCATGCCGTAATAAACCATTTGCAGGAGTGTAAAGAGCACCAGCCCGAGCGGGACATACAGTAAGACCACACGCTTCCACAGCAGTTGAGCCGGCCATAAAAGGTAGGCGCCTAGGAGCGGTGCCGCGAGCAGCGCGTTAGGGCGAAGCAGTACGCCGAACAACAGCAGTGTCAGCGCTACCGCCAGAATCGGCGCACGCGATCCGACGCGACCTCCGGCAACGCAAAAGGTGAGTGCCGACGCCAATAGCCAAGCAATCGCGAACAGAACGTCGCGCCAGATGATGCCGACATACGCGAAAGCCGGTGGTGACACCGCCAGCAACAGCAGCACCACCGCCGGCCAAATTGAGATGCGTCCAATCTTGAATGCAAGCAGCGCAAAGGCCAGCCAATAAAGCGTTGCGGTCAGCAGAAACATGCTCGCCGAACCGGGCGCGATAGGATCGATCAGCGACCAGAGCCACGTCATCACCGGGGATTGCCAATCGCCAAACGTGCCTTTGGCAATGTCGCCATAGACGTAACCGGCGTCATAGGTCATAACGCCGGGATAGAAGACATAGACGGTTAGGCTGAAGCCAGCCGCGATCATTCCAATCATCAACAGGACTGACCGCAGCGGCAAGATCGACAGTGCCTTGGTGCTGTCAGGCGCTGACGGCATAGACATCTCCAGAATTGGCCCTATGAGGCAAATCGGTCAGCCACTTGGCAATCGCAGCCGCGTCGATCCAATCGGAATGTGCGAAAGCCTGAGTCTCGCCCAATGCAGCGTTGAAGCGGGCATAGCCGAGGGCAACACATCGCTCGATGCAAGTGAGCGCGACATCGCGCTGAATCGTTGTGAACTCAAACGATAAAGCCCTGACAGGGCATGACAGTCCGGCCAAGGCCTCGGCCTCGAATCCTTCGACATCGATCTTGATGAACGCAGGCGCTCCATGGCGGGCGATCAGCGCATCAAGTGTCGTCACCGGTACTTGCACACTGTCAGTCCAGCGTTGCGTCTCCCAACCGGGCGCGCCGCGTGCGGCCTCAACGAACAACCGTGACGCGGTTGAAACCGTCGGGTTGTCGACGTTGATCATGAACTCGATTGTGCCGGCACGGCGGCCGATAGCCATCGCTTCGATCGTTACAGCCGACGCACGGCCGTAAATCAACCGGAGTAGTTTCACCAGCACCGGCTGCGGTTCGACCGCAACCACGCGGGCGCCCAGGCGCCGGAATGAGGCAATGCGATCGCCGACGTGCGCGCCAACGTCGAACACCAGGTTATCACGTTGCACGAACTGACTATAAAGGCGATCCATTCTGACAGCCTGCGCCCTGTCACAATAATAGGTGCGCAAAGAGCGAGCGATGCCGCGCGCAGCTCTAAATTTTGCGAGCATCGGCAGTTCCGGTTAAGACCGACTGCGGCTGCGGTGAGGTCGTCCCCGGCTCGACCGCAGCAAGCGTCCGCGCAACAAGCTCAGACGGCGGCCCGGTTTCTTCCGGAAGACGGCCTATGCCGTAGCGCACAAGCAAGGCGCCGACCGCGGGCATCGCCGTGACGACGGCGAGCGGCACCGCCAGCGTCAATCCGCCAGCAAAAAACAGCGCATAAGGGATAGCCGATGGTCGCGTCATGGCCAACAGCGCGATGGCGCCGCCGCCGAGCAAGGTGTGCGGCCACAGATTGCGCAGCGCCAGCATCGATGGAACCGCGTGATCGTCGCGGGTCTGACCGATCCAGCCAATGCCGCGTCCGAACAACAGACAACCCAAGAAGATTGTGTGGCAAAGCCACATGATCGGACAAATCAAGACCGAGAAGATGTATTCGATCACGAGATTTACAAGAAACAGCGCAGCGCCACCGAATGCGCGGCTGGCCGGTGGCCGCAACAGGATATCGACGGCGCTTGCGGTTATGGGCGCAAACCACATCACGAAAACAAGCACGAAGACGGCGATACCGCTGCCCCGCTGTATAAAAGCACCGGTCGTCCCGGAGAATGCGACTGCAAGTGTCCCCAGCACAAACATCCCGATCCAGGCCGGAGACTGGACGAACATCAAAATTGCGATCGCTAAATTGCAACGGGTCACCGCTCTCAGGCCCGGCAGCGTCAGGAAACGCCAATACTGCATATTGCCCTGACACCAGCGCAAATCCCTGCGGATGAATTCGATGAGTGTCGGCGGATTCTCTTCCCAGCTCGAGTCCTCTATCGGAAGGAGACGCACGTCGTAGCCGGCGCGGCGCATCAACGCAGCTTCGATCTGATCGTGACTGAGAATATGGACGCTGCGGCCGCCGCTTTGCGACAAAACCGGAAGCCGGCAATGCGCGATGAATGGTGCAAGACGCACCATCGCGTTATGACCCCAATAAGGACCGCAATCTCCCTGCCACCAAGCGCTTCCGGCCGCATAGGAGCGCATACCAAGCCGCATGCCGAATTGAAAAAGACGCGCAAAAGCGCTGGTCGGCGGCAACCCGACGACGAGACTTTGCAAGATCCCAAGTTTGTCATCCGCTTGCATGATGCGCACCAGGCGCAGAATGGCCGCGGCCGTCATGAAGCTATCGGCGTCGAGCACCAGGGCAAAGTCATAATCGCCGCCCCAGCGGTCGCAGAAGTCGCGAATATTACCGGCCTTATAACCTGTATTGATGGCGCGACGACGATAGGTGAGTGCAACCCGGTCACGCCAGCGCGATGCGAGCGCGCCAAAACGCGTTTGCTCGTTGACCGCAATCTCGGCATCGCTGTCGCTTAAGACGTAGATGTGAAATCGGTCCGCGGAGCCCGTGGCGGCAAGTCCGACCAACATCGGCTCGAGATTGCGCATTGTCCGCTCCGGCGCTTCGTTGCGGACGCATACGAGAATCGCCGTTGTCGTTGTGAGCGGCTCGTCGTCGCGAATGTCGCCGGCAGCCAAAATTAGCGCCGCCATCGGATCCCGCGCGAAATGCATGACGATAAAGCCGATCACGGCGTTCCAGAAACCAATCACCATCCACGGCAGCGTCAACGCAAACAGCGAGAGGATCGCAAGATCGATAACGCCGAAGCCGCCCGCCGAAAGTGCCGTCGCGCCGAGACCAAGCATGCATGACATCGTGACACCAAACAGCACTGCGTATAGCGACCGCCGGCCGATCATATTCGGCCCGAAGCGATCGGCTTTTGCCTTTTGTGCGGTGGAAAGGCGTTCCAACACGCCGTTGCAGCCCCCAATGCCCCAGGTCCCGATTCACGATATAACACTGTAGGTAACTGCAGAAGTCCAAAGCCGGAACCTAAAGGTGCAGACCAGACGAACTGATGAGGTTGTTCGGGCGCTTTGGTATATCGGGCGCGGCCGCGCGGAAATTCGCGAAGAAAAGCTGACTGAACCTGGCCCGGGCGATGTCCGTGTGCGGGCGCTCTTTGGCGCGCTCAGCCGGGGCACCGAGGCGCTCGTGCTCGCCGGCCGTGTGCCGCCGAGTGAGTTCGAACGGATGCGCGCCCCTTTCATGGGGGGCAATTTCCCCTTTCCCGTAAAATACGGCTACTCGGTTGTCGGCCGGATCGAGGCAGGGTCGGCGGATCTCATCGGCCAAACCGTATTCGTCCTGCATCCGCATCAAGACCTGTTCAATGTGCCCGCGGACGCGGTCGTTGCTCTGCCGGATGGAATGCCACCCAGCCGCGCTGTGCTTGCGGCCAATATGGAGACGGCGCTCAACGCGGTGTGGGATGGCGCGCCAGGACCGGCCAACCGCATCGCGATCGTGGGTGCCGGCACGGTCGGGATCCTTGTGGCATTTCTCTGTGGACAGCTTGCCGGAGCCGAGGTCACGCTTGTCGACATCAACGCGGGCCGCGCGGAGGTAGCGCACCTGCTGGGCGTGGCCTTTGCCAAGCCCGAAGCGGCGCCGGCCGATTGCGACCTGGTCATCCATGCCAGCGCAACGGCGTCCGGTCTCGCGACCGCGCTCGCCTGCGCAGGCGAGGAGACGACCGTGCTCGATCTGAGCTGGTATGGCGAGGGGGAGGTTGCGGTGCCGCTCGGAGGTGCGTTTCACAGCCGCCGGCTGCGGCTGATTTCGAGCCAGGTTGGCCAAGTTGCGCTCTCACGACGGTCGCGTTGGACGCGGAGACGGCGCCTCGCGGCCGCTGTCGGCCTGCTGTCCGATGAGCGCCTCGATGCCTTGATGACGCCCGCGATTGCATTTCACGACCTGCCGGCACAGCTGCCGGATATTCTCGACGCTAAAACCGGACTACTGTGCCAGCTCATCAGTTACTGCTGAGGGGATCCTGTGTTCGCCGTTGAAGTCCGTGATCACATCATGATCGCTCATTCATTCCATGGGGCCGTTTTTGGTCCAGCGCAGGCGCTACATGGAGCGACTTTCGTCGTCGACGCGGCCTTTGTTGCGGAGACGCTCGATAGCAACGGCATCGTTGTCGATATCGGAAAAGCTCATCAAACGCTCAAGGCTGCGCTCGCGCCGCTGAACTACCGCAATCTGGACGATGCTCCGGATATGAAGGCCGTCAACACGACGACGGAATTCCTGGCCAAATATATCTGCGACAAGTTGGCGGATGCCGCGCGTGCAGGCGTGCTCGGCCGCGAGGCCCATGAGTTCAACGCTATCCGGGTTACGCTCTCGGAATCTCACGTTGCGCGCGCGTGGTACGAGGTGGCCTTGCGGTGAGGCAGGCCACTTTCGCAGTGCCGGGCGATCTGGCCACCCAGACCGGCGGCTATGCTTACGACCGACGCATGATCGGGGAACTGCAACAACTCGGCTGGCACATCAATATCCTTGGACTCGGCGAAGGTTTTCCTTGGCCAAACAGCCAGACTCGAGGGGCCGCGCAAACACTGCTCATGTCGATCCGACGCAACATCCCGATCGTAATCGACGGGTTGGCATTTGGGGCCCTTCCCGAAGTAGGTCTTAAACTTCGCTGCCATCATCCGCTGGTCGCTCTTGTCCACCATCCGCTCGCGTTCGAATCGGGTTTGTTACCTGAGCAGATCGCTACATTGCGCCAAAGCGAGCGCGATGCGCTTTCCTGCGCAATTCGCGTCGTAGTTACCAGTAATACGACCGCGCGCTATCTTGTTGCTAATTACGCGGTGCCAACCGAGCGAATTGTGGTCGCCCAGCCCGGGACTGATCCGGCCCCGAGCGCACGGGGCAGTGGCGACGGTTTCGTCCAGCTGCTGTCAGTCGGCTCCGTCGTGCCGCGTAAAGGCTTTGACGTGCTGATCGCAGCACTTGCTACCCTCACCGACCTGCCGTGGCGGCTGACAATTGCCGGCGACCGCGATCGCGATCCAAAGACCGCTGCACTGCTCGATGAGAACATTGCGCGTTTCAAGCTGAGTAATCGGGTCGTGGTAGCCGGTGCCGTGCCATCGGCAGATCTTGATGAGCTTTATGACAGGGCCGATTTATTTGTGCTCGCCTCGCGCTTCGAAGGCTATGGCATGGCCTGCGCCG
Organism: uncultured Alphaproteobacteria bacterium; assembly: GCA_963732015.1. Lineage (GTDB taxonomy): Bacteria > Pseudomonadota > Alphaproteobacteria > Rhizobiales > Xanthobacteraceae > BOG-931. The sequence continues at coordinate 204,425 of CAVSXY010000002.1, forward strand.
AAGCCGTCGCACGCGGATTGCCTTTGATTGGCACGACCGCGGGCGCAATTCCAGAGACTGCGCCGGCGGATGCCTGCATCTTTGTCGCGCCGGACGATTCGGTTGCGCTGGCTACAGCGCTGCGGAGGTTGATACTTAATCCGGGCGATCGACGCGCGCTCGCGATGGGCGCGCAGCGTGCAGCGGGTCAGCTGCCCAGATGGCGAGATTCCGCGAAGATATTTGCCGCTGTCCTGGAATCGGTCACATGAGTGGCTTTTCGGCAGACTGGCTGGCGCGGCGTGAACCGTACGACATCCGCTCGCGCAATCCAGCCGTCCTCGATGCGGTTGCGACGTCACTCAATAATATTTCGACAATTCGAATTGCCGATCTGGCCTGCGGCACCGGTTCGATGCTGCGGGCGCTCGCGCCGAGGTTTGCAGCCAAGCAAAATTGGCGCCTAGTCGACAACGATCTCGGTCTACTGGCGCGCGCGATTGCATCAGCGCCTCCGGCTGGCGTCACCGCAAATGCCGTTGCCCTTGATCTGAGCCTCGATCTTGAGGCGGCGCTGGACGGCCCCCTCGATGTGATTGTTACTTCGGCACTCTTGGATCTTGTTTCGGATGCCTGGCTTGAACGATTGGCGGTGGAGATCGCGGCGCGCTCATTGCCGATTTATGCGGCCCTGAGCTACGATGGCCGAACGGAATTTCGCCCCGCCGACCCGCTAGATAGCATGGTCCTGGCGGCGGTAAATGCGCATCAGCGCACCGACAAAGGATTTGGACCGGCGCTGGGTCCGACAGCCGCTCCAATTGCGATCGCACGATTTCGATCGCTGGGTTACTCGGTCCTTCACGGTACATCTGATTGGGCAATTGGGACCGACGATCGAGATATTCAACTGGATATTCTCGCCGCCTGGGCCGGCGCAGCCTGCGAGATGGCAACATTACCCTCCGACACTCTCGGCTGGCTGAGCCGCCGGCGCGATTTCGTGGCGGCCGGCCAATCCTCGATCCGGATCGGTCACGCAGATTTTTGGGCACGCCAGATCGCAACACGTTGAGCGGAGAAATCGCAGTCGAATAGCGTCTCGTCGCCCAAGCGATGAGCCTGTACCGGCGGCCGCAGCGCCTCGTCGACGTGATCGATCGCGCCGAAAGCAAAGCTCGGCCGACCGGCGCCAAGGATGAGTGGTGCGACCACAACGTGAACGCGGTCGAGACAGCCGGCCCGGAGAAAGCGCGACACCGTGTCGGCGCCGCCCTCGACCAGCACACGGCGCATGCCAAGCCCGGCGAGCCCGGCAAGGATGGCCGATGGCGCAATATGGCCGCCTGTCGCCGGCAGCGGTAGAATTTCAGCATCTGAAAATTGGCAGCTGACGCCTTCGATGGTTACCACGATCCGCCGGGCGTCCCGATCGAGCAGTCGTGCGTTCGGAGGCAGCCGCCCCCGTGGATCGAGAACAACTCGGACCGGATTGGGGCCCTCGACGCGGCGGACGGTCAACTGCGGGTCGTCCACGCACACTGTCTCGACGCCTACGACCACAGCGTCGACTAGCGCCCGCAAGCGGTGCAGGTGCGCAAGCCCGGCTGGTCCGTTGATGTAATGCGAGCGACCGGTGGTCGTAGCCACGCGACCGTCCAGCGATTGGCCAATTTGTCCGACGACGACCAGGTCATCGACTTTTCCAATTCGGAGCGAACCAAATATATCTTCCCACGGCGGGGGCAGCGGAGCCATCAGAGCACGAAACTGCCGTGGTACTTGCGGCCACGAATTGTCGCAACTTTTGGCCGCGAGCGGTCCTTCGACGTGAGCTGTCGCTGTAGGAGGCAGATCACTCAAGACGCAGTACTCTCCGGTCGCGGAATGAATTATAGTAACCGCATCGGGTTGATAGTATTGCCATATAACACCGAAGCGACCATACAAACTTCATGATAGTGCAAAAAAAAGCCGACACCAGTATCCAAGGATTATTCGGATTACCGGATCATATCGCAGTAAACAGAGCCTTGGCCGAGTTTCGCTCCGGTCGACCGATCGTCATCGCGAGCGGCCAAGAAATTCTGATCTGTTTGCCGGTAGAAGGTATCGATGGGCAGCGCTGGTCGGCATTCATAGAATTCTGCGCGCCCGCTTTTCCGTTTGCTGCCATCACGCGACAGCGGGCGCGCGTTCTTGAGTTAGCCGCGACGGAACCCGTTGCGCTGCAACTGACACCGACCATCAACGCCGATCAGATCCTATCGATCGCAACCGACGAGCAGATCGATGGCCAGGCTGACGTCTGCCCGCTCGTTGCCACGCCGCTGGGGCCCGCCGCGAAGGCGGCGATCGAGCTCGCAAAATTGGCGCAGTCCTTGCCGGCCGTGTTGGCCGCACCGGCTCCGGCGGGATGGGCGTCCGATGCCGAAACGCCGATCATCAGCGTATCAGCCAAGGCAATCGGCGATTTTCGTCATAGCCTCGCACACTCGCTAAAGCTCACGACGCAGGCCGACGTCGCCTTGCAGGGAGGCTCTGCTCGCTTCATCGTATTTACCGACATACTTGGGCGCAGCCAGACAGCGGTGATCGTCGGCCAGCCGAATTTCTCCAACCCGGTGCCGGTACGCCTGCATTCCGCGTGTCTGACAGGCGACGTGTTCGGATCTCGGCGCTGCGATTGCGGCGATCAGTTGCGGCTTTCGCTGGTCCGTCTGCGAGAAAGCGGCGGCGGCATTATCCTTTACCTGACTCAGGAAGGACGCGGCCTCGGACTTGCCAACAAAATGCGCGCCTATCGGCTGCAAGATGCAGGCTTGGATACGGTGGATGCAAACACGACGCTCGGATTCGAACACGACGAGCGCGATTATTTGATCGCCGCACGCATGCTCAATATGCTCGGCTACACCCGCGTCCTCCTGCTTAGCAACAATCCAGCCAAGATCGCCGGCCTCGGTAAAGCAGGAATCGAAGTTACTGGGCACATACCTGTGGTAGCAGCCGTTACCGCCGATAATCGGCGTTATCTTACGACCAAGGCGGTACGCGCCGGTCACAGACTGGGCGAACTGACGAAAGACGTCGCTGGCGATGGCGGCACGGATTTCACCCCACGTCGCTAGATGATACGGGAATACTAAGTGCAATTCGTTGACGCCGCCCCGTCTTTGGTGAGGCTGGCGCGATCCGGCAACTCCTGGGCAGGGCAGATGGAACTTTCCTACGCTCAAAACCTCGAGGACTATCACCTCTCGCTTGCCTTTCCAGATCGTAAGTCGGGTACTTACATCGACATCGGCGCCGGGCACCCTGTTGCCGACAATGTGTCGTTCTGGTTTTACGAGCGTGGCTGGCGCGGTATTGCCGTCGAGCCCCAGGGGGAACTCGTAGCGCTTCATGTGCGATTGCGGCCGCGGGATATCGCCGTGCCGTGCCTTGTCGGCAGCCAATGCGGCGAGATCGACTTTCACGTCATTGATCGGCTCCATGGCCTTTCTACAATAATGGAGTCGCTTGCGCGGCAGGCAACGCAGCTTGGCGTCGATTATCGCACCGTCCGCATGCCCGTCGTCACACTCGCGCAACTATGCGAGGAGCACAACGTGAGTGACATCGATTTTATCAAAATTGATGTCGAAGGCAGCGAAGCGGACGTGCTGCTTGGCGGCGACTGGAGCCGCTATCGACCCAAGGTGCTCGTTATCGAAGCTGTGGGGGCGGGCTCGGGCGAGCCGGCATGGCAAGACTGGGAGCCCTTCATCCTGGCGCAAGGCTATCGTTTCGCGCTGTTTGACACACTGAATCGTTTCTATGTGGCAGAGGAGTGCCCGGAGATCTTTGCGCGCCTGCCATCAGAGCGTGCTCCGTGGGATAAGGTCCGGCACATGTACGAGATCGGCCGAGCGCCTGAAAATCCTAGCCATCCGGATTATGCGTTGGCGCAGAAGCTCGCGCGCGGGTTCTGGGCCAGCTTGCCCTTCTTCGATGCTACTTTCATTGCCGCTCTCCTGGATCGCGCGCGCGAAGCATCTGCCTGCAGCGCTTTCGAATATTCGATCGACAGCGAAGCGTTTCGCGCGTCGCTTGGCCGAATTGCCTGCGGCTATGATGGCGGACAAATTACCGACGAGTGAAAAGCGACAGACCGTCCGGGCAGGGCCACGGACTTTCACGGTGCTTCGCACGAGAGTTGATTTAGATGGCTTGTAGTCTTTCGAGCGTCGCCGCGAGGCGTGGCGCACTGTGGGGCGGTGTCGTGAGCCGTTCCAATGTCCGTTTGTTGCGCGGGCTTGTCATCGCCGCCGGAATCAGTTGCGCGATATTGTTTATCGTCATTGGACTGCAATACGGATTGCAGTTGTATGCGGACGGGTCGATGTTCTCCTATGCAGTCGCGGTCCAGGATGCGTGGGCCTTTCACTGGCACAACATCTCCGGCCGTCTATTCGTCTATCTACTGACCGAGATGCCGGCTGAGATCTATGTCGGCCTGACGCATGACGTCCGAGGCGGCATCGCCGTTTATGGCTTTCTGTTCTTTGCGGCCCAATTGGCGGCGCTTGTCGCAACGTGGCTGGCCGACGGCTCCAGCAATCGCGTCATTTTCACTTTTGCCTGCGCATCCACTGCATGCCTTTGCCCGCTGGTGTTTGGTTTCCCGACCGAGATGTGGATAGCGCACGCCGTGTTCTGGCCGGCGCTTGCCGTATGCCACTACTCGCGCGGCGGCATCGCCGGAAGCATTTTGGTTTTAGCCATGCTGCTGGCGCTCGTCCTAAGCCACGAAGGCGGGCTCGTTCTGGCAGTTGTCATTTGGATCACGCTCCTGTTGCGCGGGCCGAAGAACGCTGCGTTCTTGAGAACGTCTGGCTGCCTCCTCGCGTCACTTTCGGTCTGGACGCTCGTCAAGGTCACGTGGCCGCCCGACGCTTACGACGGCCCAATGATGCGCAGCGCAGCATTTCACTTCTTCGACCTCACCGTCTTCACCTCTCACGTGTTTGTGCTGCTGTTTAGTGCGCTCGCAGGCTACGGGATCTTATTTCTTATCCTTCGGAGGCCAACCCCTTCGAGCGCGAACATCTTTGCCGTGCTTTTCGTCGCTGTGGCGCTGGCCGTGTATTGGCTTTGGCTCGACCGAGGGCTTCATGGCGAGCAGAGGTATTATGCGCGGACGGTCCTCCTACTCGCGACAAGCGCATGCGGCGCGCTAGCGGCCGTTTATACCCTGGAAGCCGAGAATTGGCTTAATCCGCCCCATCCATCCCTGCTGCGTTTATTAGCTGCTCTCAAGGCCGACATGACGGTTCGTGCTGTTACCGGCGCTCTTCTGGTCGTAATGCTGGTGCATACGGTCGAGACAGCAAAATTCGTGCAGACTTGGACAGACTACACGGCCACCGTGTCGGCACTAGCGATGGAAACAGCGTCCGATCCCGATCTGGGAGACCCGCGCTTCGTGTCATCGGCTCGAATCAGCGCAGATCTGAATCGGCTATCCTGGTTTTCTACGACGCCATATCTCTCGGTCCTGGTGGCGCCGGGGTTTTCGCCGGTCCGCCTCGTTGTGGACCCAACAGCTAATTATTTCTGGCTTTCCTGTGAGATCGCGATTGCGAACGAGACGGCTGACCGTGCCATTCCGGTTGAGAGCCGCCGGCTAGTGCGTGTATATGCGTGCCTGCATCGCTAGCGCGACGCCTAGCGATTACTACGACGCACCGATTGCACGCGGGCAGTCTTTCTCAGTAATTCGCTCTTCCACCGCGCTGTCATCGCCGGTCGCACTTCCGAGAAGGTGGCGATTACGAGTAGATGCAGATGACACCGGAATCGGGAAATCAAGGCCGAATATTTTCGTCCTCTGACGCGCCTAGCAAGCCGCTACCCAGGTGCCGCCTAATGCAGTTAGTCCGTGCACGCGCTAGATCACAGCGCGTGAATTTGCACATTTGGTCACCCTTTAGGTACCCGGCGCAGTGTTGTATATGCCGAACTGCGCATTAGCTCACAACAGCTTACAGATAGGCCGCGCTCGCGTGGTAAACCACCGGCGATGGTAATAAAGCAACGGCTGCCGATGCTGAAATGGTGGGTACTCCTATATTATCCCTTGATCTTCCTATTGCTGATCACCGGATACTTTCTTAACAGGTGGCTGGGAGATCATTCTGCAAGGCAAAGAAAGAGCGACATCGAACTTGGTTGCGCCTTCGTGATGCTACTTCTCGCGGGACCACTCATCGTCAACGTCGTGCAGATAATCTATAGGGCTCTACCAGGACCTTAAACGGACTGCCCTGACAAACTATTGAGCTTCACCCGCAGGAGCCGACGGACTAACGCCTGGCGAAAACGCCAGCAGAATTTGCAAGCCGTACCACGGGACGCGCTGTGGTACCGACCTTCAGCAAGATCAGCCGTCGCGCCATCGCCGATCGCATCGAGCTGATGGGCTTCAAGGTAGGTTCACCTCATCGAGAAGCTAGCGCACCTCTGGAGCTATTGCGGGTGTATCGATAAATTCCGAAAGTGGCCTTCCGTGCCGACGCCGACGAATAGCCCCACGGTCCCGTGTGCATCAGGGCCATGCTTTAGATCGCGCACAATGAGCACTGGCTGCTCGGCGGTGCCAACGTAGAATTTCAGCAATTCCGCCCGATACGTCGATTCGCAGATGGATCCATTCGTTTGGCACGAGATCCACATAGGATTCATATTGACCAGGTGCTTCGCGACGCAGTCGGTCAAAATCGAAGCCGGGGTAAGAGAAATATTGAGTTGAGTGGTTGCGGCGAAGCTGATCTTCAGCGCGACCGTTGGTCGGCCGAATGTAGAATCCCTCACATCCAAAAGTCCCGCCGTCCTCATCGATTCGGAAAGCGATGCCGATGAAACCACGGGCATTCGGCGGTCCGTCTGGGAGCGGTGATCCAGCGACTTCGACTTCGATCGTGCCATTATGGAAATCTAACCCTGGAACAAATGCAAAGGTATCGCTGTCAAAACCGCGACGCTGGCCGGTTTGACGGACTTCAAGCGCTGCGCCGCCGCCATAGCCGACTTCTTTCACTGTCACATTGCGAGGCCGGACTAACGAGGCATCATTCAAAGGCAGTGCGATAGCGTCCGCTTCGGCATAAGCGGGCACAGCCGAAATGCTCAGCAACAATGCCAAGATCTTGGCTATAGCACTCTAAATCATCGGCACTCCGCCGGAATAATGATTTGGCCGTTATTTGAGTAATAGCAGATGTCCATGGCGCACACTCAAGCCGACTTCGTGACCCCAAGCCGACATCGACCAGCCAATTTTGCTGTGATGCACAACGCAGCCACTGATGGTAAGCTTTTAACAGAGGGGGTGACGCATGCAGCGGCGCGACTTTATTGGACTGATTAGTGGCGTTTTGGTCGGACATCCTTTGGCAGCGCTTGCACAGCCTGCGAACCTGCCCACAATCGGATTCCTCGGCGCGGGTTCTGAGACATCCTGGGCGCCAATGGTTGCGGCCTTTGACGAACGACTGCGGCAAATCGGGTGGAGCGATGGGCAGACCATCACCATCGTGTACCGCTGGGCGGAAGGCAAAAGCGATCGCTATCGCGAAATCGCCACCGAGTTCATTCAGCGCAGAGTGAACGTTATATTGACAGTAGGAAGTGCGGTCGCCGCCGTAAAGCAAGCCACCACGAGCATTCCGATCATATTTGCAGCTTCGCTAGATCCTGTCGCCAGCGGGTTCGTCGACAGTCTTGCACGGCCCGGCGGCAATGTGACCGGCTTGTCGCTGCAGTCGAGCGACATAGCCCCCAAGCGCATCGAAATTCTACGCGAGGCGATTCCCGACCTTCACCACCTAGCTGTGCTAGCCAATGCTGGTTACCCAGGTGCAGCCCGAGAGTCAACGCCACCTTGATCGCGTCGAGGTCCCGCCAGATGGACTCGAACACAACTTCGGACTCCGACGCGTCTACTGGCTCGAGAATTCGATATTTCAGGCACCCCGCCTTACTGTTGACCAGAGCCGCGGACGAGGAGCGAAATCTTTGGAGCATTTCATCTCGAGATCCAGGTGCAGCAGTTGCCCGAAAGACCCGCGCAATTGGTCGAGAGTTATTGCGGACCATCATGACACTCCTTTCGTACAGCGGTGCAATTGCCCACTCGGTTCGAGCTCGCCGTTAATCTCAAAACCGCCAAGGCGCTCGGCCTCGACATGCCGGCCATGTTGCTCGGTCGCGCCGACGAAGTGATCGAATAACGATGCTGTTTGTGAGTGCATGATAATGAGTCCCCTTGTGGGCCCTGAACGTCGCTTGCCGCGCAGTGAAACGGTAGCTGTCGGAAAGCGTCCGTTGTCGTTTTCGCGATAGAGAGCCAAAGCACGTCGTCGCAACAAATGCGGAGATTTACGAATGAAGTGGCTTTTTATATCGGCCCTACTGGTCGTGATGCCTGTTCATTCTGTACACGCCACAGATCTGGACTGCGTTAGCACCACGTTTAATTTACTTTCTCCCGACGACAAGGTGTGCGTCAGCGCATTTGAAGATCCGAAAGTACCTGGCGTCGTGTGCCATATTTCGCAGGCTAGAAAAGGCGGGTGGGGACAGCCTTTTGGCTTAAATGAAGATCCATCTAATTTTTCGATCGCATGCAAACAAATTGGTCCAATCGACGTTGATTTATCAAAGCTAGTTGAAACTGAAGAGGCGTTTAGTCAGAAAACGAGCATTTTTTTCAAGACGACTCGTATTTATCGAATGGTGGATAAAGCTGATAACACGATCGTCTATCTCGCCATCAGTACTAAGATAATAAATGGTTCACCGGCAAACGCGATTAGCACGGTTCCGATCATGCCGCGGCAACGCTAACGGCGGTAATAACCTCCAATTGCGCGGCCGACGCACCACCGATCGTAGATATGAATTATGTCGAGTGATATTTGCGCCCCCAACGGAATCACGCCCGCTGCAATGAGGAAGCCTCTCACGCCCCAATCAGCAGGTCTGTGACGTCATTCACCATAGTTCGGGGCGGGAAGCGCGATTTGTGGCGGCCATGCTAAATTGTCGTATGATTTCTGCCGAAATACACGTTGTGGAAGCAGACTGGCTTGTTTTCGACGCGCATCAGCGTGTGCGACGGCAGCGGGAGATTGTCGCGGAATTCAAGTCCAACGGTAAATCCTCGCGGGCAGCAACCGCGATACTCGTTCGCATGACTTTGATGCTGCCTATTTTTGAAGATCTGAGGCAGCAGGCCTTGGAGGTTGTGACCTCGAGCTAGTCGCTAGGACGTTTCCGAGCGATCTTTTGGCCCTCAACGTCGCTCACCGCGCCGCAGTGAAACGGTAGCGATCGGAGGCTGAGCAGACATGCCACGGACATCGCCGATGTGCAGCGCCTGCCGAGTAGGCCCAGGGAATTTCACCCTGAACCGGACTTGATACTCTCGCATCATCCGGCTCGTGCCATCGCACGAAGGCTGCCGCCTTCTGCTGAACTTTCGAGCTCCTCCTGGTTGACCCAGTTGGCCCACGCTCAATGCCCACGCGAAGTGCCACGTCGCGGTCTCCCCGGGGCCGCTACCGAGCGGGATTGGGGGACTGCTCGTTCTGAACCGCTCCCAATTCTTGGACCACGGTGCTGGGCTTTATCCAGTCAGCTCAGTCGCCGGAGGGAGTTGTAGTTGCTCTTGACCATTAGAGTCTTTGGATGTTCCGGGCCAAAGCTGGCTTGGAATATCTCGATCGCCCGCTGATAGAGCGGCTCGGCCTCGGAATACTGGCCCTAGTGCTGGAGCAAAAGAGCGAGATTACTGTATAGCGTCGCAACGTCGGGATGATCCTGCCGACAGTCTTTTCACCGATCTCGGTCGCCCGCCGAACGAGTGGCTCGGCCTCATGATACTAGCCCTGGACCTGAAGCAAACCGGCGAGATTGTGGTATAGGGTAGCAACGGCGGGATGATCCTCGCCGATAGTCTTTTCACCGATTTCGATCGCCCGCCGATAGAATGGCTCGGCCTCGGCAAACTTGCCCCGGGCCTGAAGCAAACCAGCGAAATTGCTGTATCGGATCGCACCGTCGGGATGATCCTTGCCGAGAGTTTTTTCACTGATCTCGATCGCCCGCCGATAGAGCGGCTCGACCTCCGCATACTGGCCCTGGGCCTGAAGCAAAACGGCAAGATTGCTGTATTCGCGCGCAACGGCGGGATGATCCTTGCCGAGAGCCTTTTCACCGATCTCGATCGCCCGCCGATAGAGTGGCTCGGCCTTGACATACTGGCCCTGGTCCTTAAGCAAACTGGCGACATTGCTGTATCGAATCGCGACGTCGGGATGATCCTTGCCGAGAGCCTTTTCGTCGATCTCGATCACCTGCCGATAAAGCGGCTCGGTCTCGGCATACTTGCCCTGGTGCTGAAGCAAAACGAGCAAGCGGGACTTTGCGGTCATCCGCCGGTTGGGGCGAGAGGATCGAAATTCGCGATTTCGCTGGGTCGGCACGGGACTTGCTATAAATCAGCAATTTCCCAGTTTAAGATCTGGTAATGCAGCCTCGTTGCGCTGTCGTCATCGTGATGATCTTGATGAGCGGGCTTGCGGGGTCCGCTATCGCGGAGACCTACCCCAGCCATTCCATTCGGCTGATTGTGCCTTACGCGCCGGGCGGCGCGGCCGACATAGTCGCCCGCATGGTGGGGCAGCGCCTGTCGGATCTTGTCGGACAACCGGTCGTGGTCGAGAATCGGCCTGGCGGGATGGAAAATATCGGCGTGCGCGCCTGTGCTGATGCTGCACCGGACGGCTACACGCTCTGTCTGCCGACGCAACAGTCGATCGTCTATAACGCGTTGACGATGCGGCAAATACCATTCGATCCGGAACGCGATCTGGTACCGATCATCAAGCTGTACTCCAGTATGTCGGTGATTGCGATCAATAGCGAGCATCAGGTAAAGTCGATCGCCGAGCTGATCCGGTTCGCCAAGGCCAGGAGTGGCACGTTGAACTACGGGACGTTTTCGTACCCGATGGAATATTTCATGGAAAAGCTGGACAGGGAAAACGGTGTCGACATCATCAAGGTGCCGTACCGCAGCGGCGCCGAACTCGCCAACGCCGTCCTAGCGGACTTTACGCCGATCGGCGCGCTGGGCCTGACCAACATCGTGTCGTATCTGCAGAGCGGCCGCACAAGACCTTCGGACCCGCGGGTCAGAAACTGAGCGATTTTCGAAAATTCATCGCAGAGGATCGCATGATCGCCCAGCGGATCGTCAAGGATCTGGGCGTGGAACCTCAATAGCGCCGGGGTTGAAAGCACGATGCAACCGATGTGGCATAAGCTGTGCCTTGTATGATCGGAGGAAGTCATGACGTTCCAACCGCCGCATCGTCCGACTGGAAGGTCCATCTGGCTCGGCAAGAACTTGGTCGGGACCGATGACTGGATCGTCCGGTTATCGCCGGCGACACTCGAAGAGGTCGACGCCTCGGTGAGCCGGCTACGCGGCCGCAACGCTTATGACATGCCGGTAACGCGTGACGAATTCCCACTCACCACCATGACCGATGACTTGGCACGAATGCGGCAGGAGATCGCGACAGGGCGCGGGTTCTTCGTGTTCCGGGGTCTTAATCTAAATCTCTATTCCGACAACGAACTCGGCCTTATCTTCCGCGGCTTCGGTGCCCATTTCGGCAGCGACTTAACGCAAAGTGCGTTTGGCGACCGCCTGGGCGATATCCGCGACATCAGCGATATTCTGGTCGAGCGCAGCAAGCGGCGCGGCTATCAATCAGGCGGCTATCAGACCGCGCATACCGATCCGAGTGGGGAAGTCGGCATCGTCGCCATGCTCAGCCTGAAGATGGCGAAGTCCGGCGGCGAAAGCTTGATCGCCAGCGCCCACACAGTCCATAACATGTTGTTGGACTGGTGCCCTGATCTGCTTGAGGAATTCTACAGTGGCTTCGTTCTGCGCCGTCCCGAGTTTGATGCCGAGCGCATGGGTCGGCCGGCGCTAATCGGCAGGGTCCCGAGCTTTTGCTATGAGAACGGCTGGCTCAACTGCGACTTCCAGCATGGCTATATGCGCCGCGCCGTGGAGCATGGTGACACCACTATCAGGCCTAAACAGGAAGCCGCGCTCGGTGCTTTCGTGTCCGCGTCCAACCATCCGGACGTCATGCTCAAGATGATGCTCAAGCCGGGCGATTTCCAATTCATCAACAACCGCACAATCCTGCATGGCCGGCTGGATTCGAGGATCACGAGGCTAAGGATCAGCGGCGTCATCTCTACAGGCTGTGGATCAACATACCGGAGTGGCCGCGTATGCCTGCCTCGCAAAGCACGCTAGTGGTGGCCGATATGGCGCGTTGGGATGCACAGGCGGCAGAGCATCGCGCGGCGACACCGGCCTGGGCGTCCTGAGCCACTAGAGCGGGATTGCTTCAAGTTGAACCATGGAATCCCGTACGCGACCCCACGCCTCGGCAATGGCCGCGGTATACAGTTTCATCTCCGGCATCTCCGCAAAGCGCGACCAGAATTGTCAGCGCTCGATCGCAACCCGCACACTGCGCTCGAATACCGCTGGAACCATCGCTCCCATGATCTGTAAAAATTCGTCGGTTGCATCCGCGATATCCTGCTTCAGCTGACCGTAAGCGAGGTTCAAGTGCAGACACACCCGAACAGTTCAAAAAAGCGGGACCGCGTCGGCCGACCTATCAGCCAGCTATTCCTGGATCGCCTTGGCGGCTAGCGCAGCCAGCGCCTTCGGCGTCGCGTAGAGTTCCCTGAGCAGCGTGTCGATCGCTTCGCCCCTCATCGGGTAGACGTAGAGTCCCGCCTTTTCTGCATCGGCCACGAACTGCGGATCGCTCATCGTCTCGTCGAACGCGTGGCGCAGCGCCCGCTTGCGATCCTCCGGCAAGCCCGGCGGCGCCAGGAATGGGCGCGCCATAGCCTGGGTAGCGATCAGGAGCGACAGCGTCTTGAGCTGATCAGGGTCGTGGACGAACTGGGTGATGAGCGGAGTGTCGCCGAGCGTCGGATCGCGCTCAAGCGCGACCTCGACCAGCACATTGAATTTCCTGCCGGTGATCCATTCGCGGTGCTGCGTCATGATTGGCCGCCATGAGACGCCGCAGGCGCCCTCGACCTCGCCGCGTTCGAGCGCCAGAAAGAGATCGCTGGTGCCCGGATAGCCTTTTACCAGCTTGAGCTTCGCTCCAAACAGGTTACGCAACGCCAACGGCACCGTGACGGTATTGTCGCCGGGCGCCAGCGCGCCCCGACAGTCACTTCCTTCGATTGCAGGTCTTGCCAGGTCTTCACCGAGGCCGTGTGCCAGGTGAGGCAGATGCTGTTGTCGTTGGCTATGCTGCCGATCCAGGTGAACTTGCTGCCGTCGAATCCGACATCGTCCTCGATCAGGGGCGCGATCGGCTCGTTGCGGCCGATGGTGCCGATGGTCAGCCCATCCTTCGGCGCGACGCTATAGAGGAACATGCTGGCCTTGCGGCTGCCCGCGCCCGGCATGTTTTGCGGGACCACCGTCGGATTGCCCGGCATATGCACGCCAAGATGACGCGCGAGCAGGCGAGCAAATATGTCATATCCGCCGCCGGCCGAATATCCGATCACTATCGTAATGGTCTTACCGCGATAGAAATCCGCGACTTCGTCTCTCTGCGTCAGCGCGACCGATGGGACGAGAAGGCTTCCCACCATGACTGCGGCCGTTGCGCGGCGTCTTATGGCGTTCATGATGCCGAACATCGCGATCCTTGCCGGCGAGTCGATTTAACGAGAAGATAGTGTCTCTTGCACTGCTCATCTCATAATGCTGCGTCGTTCTTTGCTCGCAGAGATTCAAACTGAGATACTGCCGACGAGAAGGGATGCTTGGCCTAAACTTGCAATAAGCGTACCTGCCCCGATCCGGGAGGTCAAAAATATGACGTTCCAGCCACCATATTGTCCCGGCGGAAGGTCGATCGGCAAGGATCTGGCCGTAGCGAAGATTGGATCTATCAACTGTCGCCACGGGCGATCGAAGAGATCGATGCCAACGTCCGCATCTGAATGGTCGCATAATCGCAGTCTCCGGCGATCCACTGACGGACATTGCCGAATTTGCGACTCAGGTTCGTGATGAAGGGTGGCGGGACCGTCCGCGAGATCTCGCGGGTAGCGTAGCACGCGACCGGTAGTGGTGGTCGGTGGTCGCAACGGTTGTTCCCCTAGCCAAGCGCGCGAACCTAACAGACGCCACGAGCGGGGGCCGATCGGTTCGAACTCGTCGAGAAAAGCCTGTACCGTTTTGAATAATTCAGCGGACTTTTTTCCATCATGATCGCGTGGCTACCTTCGGTTAGTTCGACGCAGCACTTGGCCGGAGAGTTGACCAGTGCAACGCGGGCAGCCGCTGGCGCCATCAAAGCTCGTACAAACTGAGCTTTTGCCCCGATCGAGAGCAATACGCCGGCCTCCGCTCACTGATTCTGCGCGATGTGGCGCAATCGATCGATAATACGCTGCGGCGTCTGGTACACGTGAGCAATTTGCGTCTGCATCGCCTCGCCCGAAGTTGGCCTATTGATCTCCAGGTGCAACCTTTCGGCCTCGGTGAGGAATTCCGGATCCTTAAAAGTGGCAAGCAATCCCACTCGCAACGCGCCCCCTCGTTCTGGAGGCAAGCTGGGTGGCGCAACAAAGGGCCGGCCGGCAGCGAGCGGGGCATCCGCCGCCTCGAACAGAGACCGGTCATCCGCATTGCTGACGAGATCGGGGCCATAGGGAACATCCGGCAATGCAGCTTCCTTTTCAGGACCATATTGGACCAGGATGCGAATCTTCTTGTCCCTAAGCCAGTCGGACTTCGTCGAGGTCAGCGAAGACCAAAAGGTCACGCCAAAGGAGTCGAGCTCGCCGCGCTCCATGGCAAGATAGGCTTCGTTCTGGCCCGCATAACCAACAACGATTTTGATCTTCAGACCCAGCAACTCGTTCAGCAGCTTGGCATAAAAGCTCGGCGCTGAGTTGGCGCCCGACGAACCGGCAGTCATCGGGATTTTTTTTGCATCCTCTAGCGTTCTGATCGGCGAACTGTGCCAGACAATCAATAAGCCCGTTTCTACCGAGGGGGTGCCGAGCCACGTAAGCTGCGTCGCGTCGTAATTAGCTTCCTTTGTGCCAAACAGCGGTTCGAATGGCGTGTTATTCAGGACGCAGGCCATCGTCAGGCCATCGCGGGGTGCCACGCTAGCGATAAAATTTGTCGCTACGATGCCGCCAGCGCCTGGCATGTTGCGAACGATCACTGACGGATTTCCCGGAATGTGCTTGCCAAGAAATCGGGCAACAGCGCGCGCCAACGTGTCATAACCGCCTCCCGGCGAGGCGCTGACCACCATTGAGATTGTCTTGCCACGGTAAAAGTCTTCGACGGCGTCGGCCCGGGCCGTTCGCTGCGCAGCGCCGACGAGCAACAGACAAATTGCCATGCAGCGAATGAACATCGAAAATCCTCAAAGGGCCGGTCACGCTTGCACAGATTGATCAGTCGACACGCTAAAGAGAATTATGCAGTGTATCCCCGAAATGTGGCTCGGTAGAAGCCACGTCACGGTAATTGGTTTTTGGGGAGGGCAATCGGATGGCGTTCACAAGCTGGCGCGGCGTGGTCGGCTGCATAAAACCCACCATGCGTCCAGGTGGCCTGGAGGAATTAATCCGAATGCTCCCCGAAGGGATAGGCGTCATCCCCCTGTTCCTCGACATTACCGAGGGAACTACTGAGGAGTTCGGGCGCGTTTTCACTTTCATCGAACCGCTGGTTGCCAAACTGGCCAATCACGGCTGCGATATCATCCACGCCGAAGGCGCTCCGCCATTCATGATGCTGGGGTACGAGGGTGAAGCCGGTCTCCTTGCTGAGTGGGAGAAGAAATACAAAAAGCCTATCTTCACCTCAGGAACCAACCACGTCAGAGCGCTACACGCCCTTGAGGTCAAGCGCTTTGTCGGGGCGACCTATTTCACTGGGCCGATCAATGACCTGTTTGCCAAGTACTTCACCGACGCAGGCTTTGAACCTCTCGGCATGGAGGGGATGTCCACTGCGTTCGAAAATGTGGGCCAAATGTCGGCACATCAGGTCTATGCGCATGTGAAAGCCTGTTTTCTAAAGCATCCGAAAGCAGAGGCGATCTACCTCCTTGGCTCGGGCTGGAGGGTCTTGCCGATCATCAACATGCTGGAGGAAGATCTCGGTGTACCAGTCATCCATCCGGTGCCGGCGCGATGCTGGGAAATTCAGCGCCGCCTGTCAGTTCGGCAACCTGTCCCTGGCTACGGTCGACTGCTCGCCGAGATGGTTGCGGGATAACCGCTCTTACGTGGAAGCCAACAGACGCTTCTTTCGCTTTCATCGAGGGAAACGCGTGATGAGAGTCTATCACTTCTCCGAGCATCCATACCCGCAGGCCTGGAACGATCCGCACGGCTATTTGCGCGTCAATTTGCCGAACCGAGCGATCGATCCGAAGAACGCGGCCGATCTCTTCCATCGCTATTATGACGAATACCTTCTTGCCGATGAACTCGGTCTCGACCTCATGCTCAACGAGCACCACCAGACCGCGACCTGCATGAACGCTGCCTCGGTCGTCAGCCTTTCGGTGCTGGCGCGCAACACCAAACGCGCACGGCTGCTAATCCTGGGTTACCCGATTGGGCATCGTCCGGACCCGCTGCGCGCCGCAGAGGAACTCTCCACCATCGACGTGGTCTCGCGCGGCCGCCTCGACATGGGCTTCGTCAAAGGGGTGCCGTACGAATTTGCGGCCTCGAACGCCAATCCGGTCGGCGTGATGGACCGGTTCTGGGAGGCGCACGATTTCATCGTGAAGGCGATGACCACCCAAGATGGGCCGTTCAACTGGGAGGGCGAGCATTTTCATTATCGTCAGGTGAATATCTGGCCGCGTCCTTGGCAGCAGCCGCATCCGCCGGTATGGAGCACCACCGCGAGCAAGTCGAACGCACGTGTGCTGGGCGAACGCGGCTATGTGATCGCGGTGCTCGGTTCCGGTTACAACACGCGGGCGCTCTATGACGCCTATCGCGAAGGCTATGCCTCTAGCCACAACGGAGCGCAGCCCGACTCCGACCGCTTCGCCTATCTCGCGCTATTTGCCACTGCGCGCGACGAGACCGACGCACGCCGACGCGGCGAACTCGTCGCTGGCTATCTGCGCACCGGTGCGAATGTCTATCCGCCATTCAAGAACCCACCCGGCTATTTCTCGGCCGAAGATACCGCCAAGCTGATGCGCGGTTTCGTGCCAGAGCGTAGCTTCACCAAGGACCGTCGGATCATCGACATGCGCACCGCGAGCTTGCAGGAGCTGATTGATGCCGTGCTCATGGTCTGCGGCACTCCCGACCAATGCTATCAGCAGATCACGGATTTCATTCAATACACGGGCGGAATGGGCAACCTTCTCGTCATGGCGCAGGCTGGCTTCCTCGACCATAACGATACCGTCGACAGTCTCACCTTGCTCGCCAGAGAGATCATGCCGCGGCTCAAGGAATATAAGCAGCCCACCGCCGCGCAAATCGCCGCGGCTTGAATGGTATTGGTGAGAATCTGAGCGTTGAGGTTTTCGCCGCCTATTCGTGAAATGGCATCGTGCGGCGCTTTAGGGTGCGTATGCGTTTTAACACGAGCGAGCTGAACGCCGGGCTGGCGCGCCCGGGCATGTCGCTTGAGACGGCGGTCGCCGTATCCTTGCCCAACCATCCTGACGCGGCGGAGCGGACGCGGATATCATCGGCTGCAACTTCGATCCTGCCAAAGATATCGTGTAGCACACGCCGACGAAGCTGCCCGAACATCCGGGACTTGGACGAGCGCGCCCGCAGGGTGCGAATGGCCTCACGGTGGCACCGAGTGGCACGCAATAAACATCTCAAGTCGGACTGTGCTCGTCGTTCGCTGAGATACCAGGATCGTGCGCGGATGAGAAAGTTAACATCCAGGCTCTATTGAGCCTGAACAGCGGCCTCGTCGACCCGATCGGCTTTCTTGCCCTTCAGAGATTATTCACTGCCCATGTGGCTGGAAGTTTCGTCACCCACAATGGTTGCCAAGCTGCCGGCACTTCATAATCTGTCATTATGCGAAGGCCTTAAATTATCCAGAGATCGGGCTATGTCTTCGACCTACTAAATTGACTGATGAGGAATGATGCTTTGCTCATCAATCGCATGAGAGCGCCAATGCTACGCTAGAAAGTCGCTCAACTACAAGCCGCTAAACGCTCTCACAACCTTTGCTGCTTTCGAATCTTTCTGCCAGCTCGAATTGATCGAGCTTGCCGATGAGGGCACGAACGCAATCGGCCCAAGTTCGGGGGTGGTATTCGGCTCGCAGCCGCGTCTCCCGCGCCGTCAGATAAGAGGGATCAAGCAGCAATTGTTCAATCTTTTTTAGCGCATCGTCTTCGTCCGATGGATCAAAATAGTCGATCAGATCGCCGCCGATTTCCGGGATCGGTGCACGATTGGAAGCGATGCAGAACTTGCCCTGCATGAGGCTCTCTGCGATCGGTAATCCCCAACCCTCACAAAGGCTCGGAAATACGGTGAAAAGGCAGCATCGATAGGCCTGACGCACCTCCGCGTCCGACAAGCCGGGCATAAGCCTTATCTTACCGTTGAGGTAATTGCTCGCCGTCAGGTCCGCCAGGAGATCGTCGACCAGCCACCCAATCTGCCCGGCGAAAATCAAGTTCGGCACGGCATCCGCGCCGTGCCGTTCCAATAGGCGGCGCCATACCCTGACGAGCAGCTGATGATTCTTCCGAATCTCGATGGTGGACACGAACAGTACATAGCGCTCAGGAAGGCTGATCATCCTTTGCTCTCCGGCCATCGGCCGATCGCTTAAGCCTGAGCCCAGCGGCACGACCTCGACATGCGGCAAAGGCCACCTGGCGTTCTTGGCCAACTTGAGGAGTGCATCCCGCGTATGGCTCGATGTTGTGAGTACCACATCCGCAGCGGGCACGGCTTCCTGAAGCCACTTTCGAAATTGAATAACGTGCCGGTCTTCAACGAAGGATTCATTTTCGATCGGAATAAGATCGTGGATCAAAAATGCAAACTTGATCCCATAGCGCCGCTTCGCCGCGATAATATGCTTCATATAGTGAGGAACTCCCCAACCGGCGCCAAGGGAGACGATCATGTCGCCACGGCGTACAAGCTCTTCGAACTGGCGACGTCGACGTCGGGCGGAGAGAAAATCGCGAACCGCCGACGCAAATATCGAAAAGAAAAATCGCGGATGGCGGACGATCGCGGGAAGCACGCTAGAGAATTTGTTCCAAAATTGCGCTGGCTCCCAAATTGTTTTCCACGGCGCTTTGGTGCCCGGTGGTGTCAGGTATGCCGACATGATCGCATCGAAGCCGATCGGCTGGAATTGTTTAGTGTACAGGCTGAGCCGGCAAAACCTCACACGTGCGGTATGGCCGTAGAGTCTCTCTGCTTCAACAAAGATCTCGAAGGGAACACGCTGCAGGCCGGTTGGATTGCGAAAATGATCAAAATATCGAAGGAAGTCCTCGACTTCGAACCAAACAACCGGCGGGCGGTCTACTTCGGCGAGTTCGTTTGCGCTGGTCAAATGGTCCTGATTTGAGGCCGCAATCCTGGTCGGCAACCACATGCGCGGCCAGGAAGACGTTTGAACTGGACTCCCAAATGAATGCTGCGGAACTCGAGGAGTGTCGGTAGTCATTGCGTTACTCTGCGGGCAACGATCTGAACGATCGCAGAATGGCGGAGTTGGAGGCCGACGGCTTCAACGGCGGCCGCGTCGCAGAACAAATCGGTTGTGTAGAAGCAACAAGAGTGCCGGTTTCGTGTCACCCAGGAGCTTCCAAGCGGGTGGCATTGACAAAGCGCACGGCGGAATCGCCGATACTGCGGCCAACCCGGCCTCGGTGCGCTATGGCTCAAGCCGAAGGAAGAGGCTCGTGCAAGGCAACAGGCTTGGGTGAACGAAAAGAACTCTCATAGGACCGTTCAATGGCGAGTTCCTTAGATCTGATCCCGGATGAGAAGTGCCCCCCAGGAAAACATCGTATTCACCGCTCAGCGGTCGAACAAGCCGCACCTGCTCGCACCAGTAAATGTTTGTGCAAAACCGTGATCAAATTCGTGCAGTTTGCGACCGCCAGGCAGCGTCATCCGCGTTTAGGCACCATTTCGCCGAAGGGCTTGGTCACGGCATGCTGGGCACTCAATAGCGAGCGCCCATACCCAAAATACCGTTGCATATTTGCCTCACTCTAAAAATCTTGCGCGAGGCTGGATGACCAGTCGCAGCATTGTGTGGAAGCTTCAATGTAGTCTGATTCTGTACGGGGGGACTTTCGGCCGATGAATATGATGTTCGTCTGGCAACCCGTTCGCCGGATTGGGGGCGAGCGTTGATTATTGTTGTTGGTCTGGCATTCGAGGCCCGCATCGCTGCGGGACCAGGCGTCAGAGTTATTTGTAGCGGCCATGGCCGAAACCTTGCGGCCAAGCTTGACGAGGCGATCGCCGAAGCGCGTGCGCTCACGGGTGGCTGCCCAGGAATTGTGAGCTTCGGGGTGGCGGGCGGCCTGGCCCCGAACTTGCGACCGGGCGCCTGCGTTATTGCAACCGCAATCCTGTCTGAATCGCGGCGGATGAAGACCGATGCGGCGTGGTCGCAGAAGTTAATGCGAACCATGCCGGATGCCGTTGCGGGCGCGCTCATGGGCGTGCCGGCGCCGGTTGCGCATCCAGATTCCAAGCGCGCGCTTCATCAACGAACGGGCGCCATCGCGGTCGACATGGAATCACATATCGTTGCGGCTGTTGGAGCACGGCACAACGTTCCGGTTGCCGCTATCCGGGTCATCACAGATCCGGCCCGGCGCGCACTGCCGGCGTCAGCCGTTGCCGCCATGCGTCCGGACGGCACCACCGATATTGTTGCTATGATACGATCTGTGATGAGGTCCCCGCGCGAGTTGTCTGCACTGTTTCGGACGGCGCTCGACGCGCGTGCGGCGCGCGCCACGCTCATTCGTGGCCGGAGATTGCTTGATCCTGCTCTGGGATTTCAGCCCTAAGGTCTGAACCAGGCGTGTAGGAGCGCGACCAAACGGGATATTGCCGCCTTCGGACACGTTCATTTGGATCATTGGGAAACTTGCTAGGTTTTCCGTATTTCCTAGCAAGTCGGGGATTGGCCTGAGCTTAGTGTGCGGGGCTGCATTTGCCGGGCGGCCTAATGATGGCGAGCCAGTCGTGTGGAGCAATTTACTCAGCATTGGCTTGCTGTAACTATAGGCTCCTCTGCGATCGAGTTGCCGAACGGCGAAAGGCCGGACAGCACGACAATTTGAGGGATGGAGAGCGCGATGAGGATCGGCCTTGCACGTCTCGCGGTTTTTGCCGGCTGCCTTTTGGTGGCCACAGCAGCTGCGGCACAGACGTATCCAACGCGCCAGATCCGCCTCGTCGTTCCATTCGCAGCCGGCGGGCCGGCCGATCTCCTCGCCCGCGTTATTGCCGAAGAGATGAGTAAGGATTTCGGCCAGCCGGTCTTCGTTGATAACCGGCCGGGTGCCAACACGATCATTGGCGCAGAGCTCGTGGCCAAGGCCGGCCCTGACGGCTACACGCTGCTGATGGCGATTGATGGTACCCTGGTCATGAACCCGTTCCTCTACAGCAAGCTGTCCTACGATCCGTTTAAGGATTTTGCGCCGGTGACGCTGGTGGCGCTGGTGCCGTCGGTGCTCGAGGCCAACAACGACATCACCGCCAACACGGTCCAAGAGATCATCACACAGGAGAAGGCAAAGCCCGGCACCTTCCTTTTGGGCTACAGCACTCCAACCTCGCAGGTGACCGCCGAGCTGCTCAACATGCGTACCGGGGTCAAGATTCAGCTCGTACCTTACCGCGGCGGGGCCACCCAGGTGACGGGCCTCCTCGGCGGCGAGATTTCGCTAGGGCTAGAAAGTGTCAACGTGGCGTTGCCATTGGCGCGCGCCGGCAAGCTGAAGATCATCGCGCTTACCGGCAGCGAACGCATATCGCTGATGCCGGAGATACCGACGATCTCAGAAACGCTGCCCGGATTTGACCTCGGCATCTGGCAGAGCATTGTCGCGCCGGCAAAAACGCCGCCGCCAATCGTGCAAAGGCTGCACGATGAGATCGTCGTAGCGCTTAGCCGCCAAACCGTGCGTGACAAGCTCAGCACCGCTGGAGTGGAGCCCGCAACCAGCAAATCACCTGAGGATTTTGCGGCATTCATCCGCGCTCAGGCCGAAGTCCGTCAGAAAGTCATTCAAGCCACCGGGATCAAGCTCGAATAGGGCCGGTCTTGTGACGCTATTGGCCCTTCGCGTTACCTGAGGCGACGCAGACTGGCACGGTCTTCCCCCTTATGAGGTGTGAGGCGTACGATTGTGTCTATGACCAATCTACGGATCGTGTTGAGATCATCACGTCTGTCCGGCGTCGTCGGCGCTGGAAGCGTTCGCATCTCAAAGCGCATCCCGCAACTGCCAGTGGATGATGCCATCGGGTCCTCGCCGCCGAAGTAGTCCGATTTCTTGCTCCATCCGTTGGACCCATTGACTATTAGGGTACGCCCGCGGGAGTGATGCGGCGGTCCGAAGCTCAGCCCACGTCAACGGCCTCCCCGCCTGTCGCAAAGCGTGCGCGGCCTTCTCTTTGAAGTCCGCATAGAGCATCCGGCCCCTTTTCCCGACTCATTCCACCAGGCGCTATGACACTTCGGACAAACGCGCGGCTCCCCTTCGGCAGACTTTCGCGGTGGTGGACCTACGCCCGACGCTCATTGCAAGAGTTTGTCGAGCGTAATCGGCAAGTCGCGGACGCGCTTGCCGGTCGCATGATAGACCGCGTTGGCGATGGCGGCCGCCACGCCGACGATGCCGATCTCGCCTACGCCTTTGATGCCCAGCGGATTGATGATCGAGTCTGGCTCGCCAACGAAGATCACCTTGATGTCATGCACGTCGGCGTTCACCGGCACATGATACTCGGCGATGTTGGCGTTCATGACACGGCCGAACGCGTGATCGACCCGCGTCTCTTCGTGCAGGGCCATACCAATGCCCCAGACGACGGAGCCCATGACCTGGCTCGCCGCGGTCTTGGTATTGAGGATGCGCCCGGCCGCGACCACATTGACGACGCGGGTCACGCGGATCACACCGAGCTCTTCATCGACCTTCACCTCGGCAAAGATCGCTGAATGGGTGTTGCGCGCGTGCGAACTGACGTCCTTGAAGTTCGAAGTGGCGGTGCGTTCGATGCGGTCGAACTTGCTGTGCCGCATAACGTCGGTGATCGATACGGCCTGGTTGGCCGCCGCCTTGTTGGCGACCTTACCGTCAAGGAGTGCGACGCCATCATGCTTTGCGGAAGCGAGTGGCGAGTGCTGCATGGTCTGAGCAAGCCGCAGCAACTCGCGGCACAACTCATCCGATGTTCGGGCAATCGCGTGCGCCACCGAAGCCGCCGTCCATGAGCCGCCTTCGACCGGAGCGTGCGGCAGCATCGAGTCGCCGAGCTTCACGGTGATGTTGTCGAGGGGCAGCCCGAGCGTTTCGGCGGCCACCCTGCGCCATAATCGTGTATGTACCGGTGCCGATGTCCGAGGTCGCGCACGAGACCTCGGCGTGACCGTTCGCTGTCAGCACGATGCGCACGGCAAATTCCATCTGCAGCGCTTCCCAGATTCCGGTCGCCATCCCGAAGCCGACCAGTTCCTTCCCGTCGCGCATCGAACGAGGCTCGGGGTTGCGCTTGTCCCAGCCGAACGCTATCGCGCCCTGGCGATAGCATTCGCGCAGACTCTTGCTGGTGTAAGGAATGTCTTCGTTCTGATCGCGCTCTGAATAACACCGCAGCCGCAATTCAAGCGGATCGACTTTGAGCGCAACCGCGAGTTCATCCATCGCGCATTCGAGCGCGTAGACGCCCGTTGTCGCCCCCGGCGCCCGCATGTCGCAT
The DNA here is from genome assembly GCA_963732015.1 of uncultured Alphaproteobacteria bacterium. Classification (GTDB taxonomy): domain Bacteria; phylum Pseudomonadota; class Alphaproteobacteria; order Rhizobiales; family Xanthobacteraceae; genus BOG-931. Next base: position 228,545 of record CAVSXY010000002.1, read on the forward strand.
GATGTCGGCAGATCGAGCCGCACGAGCCGGTGGACATAGTTCGCGTTTGCGCTTTTGTAGAGCTGGGCGGACCAGCCGGTGTCGTTGCGGGAAAACTCCTCGTATTGCGAGGTAGCGGCGATCGCCTCGTGGGTGATCGCATCGAGCGTTCCATTCTTCGAGGCGCCAATCTGCAGGCGTTCGATGGAGGCCGGCCGGTAACCGAGCCGGTACATCTGATGGCGCGTCAGTACGACCCGTACGGAGCGTTCGAGGGCGTGCGCCGCCAAGACGGCGAGCACGACCTGATATTGCGGCCGTAGGCCCGATCCGAAGGCGCCGCCCACAAAGGGCGACACGACGCGAATGTCGTCGGGCTTGGCGTTGAAGACGCCGCACAGATAGCGCTGCACGTTCTGCACGCCTTGCGTCTTGTCGTAGACCGTGAGTTTCCCGCCGCCCTCCCACACCGCCGTGGATGCGAACAGCTCCATCGGATTGTGGTGTTCGGTCGGAACAAAATATTCGGCTTCGTGCCGCACCGCGGCTGCGGCGTAAGCCTTCGCCGCATTGCCGCGCGATTTTTCAGGCTTCGACACCACGAAGGCCTTGTCGCGTTGTGTAAGCAGGTCGGTGTTGTGAGCGTCCGCCTTGTATTCGACACCCACGAGCGACGCCGCAAAGCGGGCGGCCTCGAAGCTTTCCGCCACGACGAGCGCGATCGGCTGATCGCTGAACATGACCTTGTCGTCGTAGAGCGGGCGAAACGGCGAGCCTTGCTCGGGCGCGACGTCGTCCTTGTAGGCGGAGGACGAACTCGCCATGCCTGGCCGGTTCTCGTGGGTCAGCACGTCGAGAACGCCTTCGACCCGCAGCGCGTCGCTGACATTGATGCGCGCGATACGGCCCTTGGCGATGGTCGAGGTAACGACGGCGCCATGGACTAGGTCAGCCGTCGCGAATTCGGCGGCGTATTTCGCCGCACCCGTAACTTTGGCATGGCCGTCGACGCGAGAGGTGGGGGTACCAATGTAAGGGGCCATGGTGTTCACCGGATCGTTTTGTTGGATTGCGATTGCGGCGTGCCCTGTACAGCCTGCGTCAGTGCGCGGATGATGACCCGGCGCGCCAGATCGATCTTGAAGGCATTGTGGGCAAAGCCCTTGGCATCGCGCAGCACAATGTCTGCCGCAACCGCAAACGCTGCCCGGTCTGCCGTGCGGCCGTGCAGCGTCGCTTCCGCATCCGTGTCGCGCCAAGGCTTGTGCGCGACGCCGCCGAGCGCCAGCCGTACCTCCTTGATCGTATGGCCGTCGACCTCCAAGGCGGCGGCCGCCGACACCAGCGCGAACGCGTATGATAGGCGGTCGCGAATTTTCAAGTAGGTATAGTTCGTGGCAAAGCCTCGCGCGGGAAGCTCGACGGCCGTGACAATCTCGTTCGGCTGCAGATTGGTGTCGCGCTGCGGCGTGTCATCGGGCAGCCGATGAAAGTCCGCAAAGGCGATGATGCGCGCGCCGGCGGGACCTGCGACGTGAACCTTGGCGTCAAGCGCTGTGAGTGCGACGCACATGTCGGACGGGTGCGTGGCGATGCACGATTCACTGGTGCCGAGAATGGCGTGATTGCGGTTCAGTCCGGCAATCGCGGAGCAGCCGCTGCCCGGCTCCCGTTTGTTGCATGGCGTGGCCGTATCGTAGAAGTACGCGCAACGCGTGCGCTGCAGCAGATTGCCTCCGGTTGACGCCATGTTGCGCAATTGCTGCGACGCACCGGCGAGGATGGCGCTCGCGAACATGGGGTAGCGCTGGGCAATCAGCGGGTGATAGGCGAGGTCGGAGTTTGGCACGAGCGCACCAATCCGTAATCCGCCCTCCGGCGTATCTTCGACGGTCTTGAGCGGCAGTCGCGAGATGTCGATCAGCCGGCTCGGCCGTTCGACGTCCTCCTTCATCAGATCGATCAGGTTGGTGCCGCCGGCGATGAATTTTGCCGACTGCTCGGCGGCGATCAAGCGCACCGCGTCGGCGACGTCGGTGGCGCGTGCGTATTGGAAATTGATCATGACTGCCCCATCGCCTGCTGGATGGCAGCGATAATATTGGGGTACGCGCCGCAGCGGCAGATGTTACCGCTCATCAATTCGCGGATCTCGTCGGCGCTCTTCGCCTTGCCCTCTGCGATCAGGCCGACCGCCGAGCAGATCTGTCCAGGGGTACAGTAGCCACACTGAAACGCATCGTGGTCAATGAAGGCCTGCTGCACCGGATGCAGCACGCCGTTTGTAGCTAAGCCTTCGATGGTCGTGACCTTGGCGCCGTCCTTCATGACGGCCAACGTGAGGCACGAATTGATCCGCCGCCCGTCGAGCAGCACCGTGCACGCGCCGCATTGGCCGTGATCGCAGCCCTTCTTAGTGCCCGTAAGGTCGAGATGGTCGCGAAGCAGATCGAGCAAGGTGGTCCACGGCGCGACCCCGAGCTTCCGCTCGGCACCGTTGACGGTGAGGGTGAGCGGGATTTCGCCAGGGATTGGATTTGGCTCGCCGTGTGGACGCGGTTTGCTTTGTGACGCCATAAGTGCCTCCGCATGACTTGAGGGGGGTAGCGCATCAGCGTCGGATCCGGTCGGACCATCGTTCCAAGCCTTCCAAAGACACTGTTGCGCACGTTTCATCCGGCTTTCGCGATATAGTCATCGGGCAAAACCGGGCCAAGGTTGGGCGGATGGGGCTTCCTTCGCGAGGAACACCGACAACGAAGTGTGGGTTGATGACGCAGCCTCGGAGTCGAGGGGTTATCGGCCAAGCAGGGGCCCTACCTTCTCCGTTCCCCGGCAAGGCCGTTCTTTTGCCTATCCCCGCGACGGCGGCGAGAGTTGCTGCGCGCTATGTCATTTGACGTCGACAACGGCGTACGCTCGCAAATATCGTTTGCGTGGGGAAAGCTTCATGCGCACGGTTGCAGAGTATCGACAATACGCACGGGAGTGCCGCGAATTGGCTGCTCGCATGACTGGTCCGAAAGACCAGATGGCCCTAGAGCTGCAAGCTAAGGCGTGGGAGAAAGTGGCAGACGAACGCGAGGCCACGCTTGAAGGTTCGTCCCGCACCTAATCCAGCGGCTACGTCATTTGACGGCGACAACGAAAGCGGCCCCATGGTAGCCGTCACTCGACGGAGTTTTTCCGTCGGACATGGAAGTTCCCCTGTCGAAAGACCGGGACTTTTTTCGGCATACCGCCTCCAACCCCGCGGACCCCCGCCATGCACAAGAAAATGGTCGTAACGGGCGCCGCGCTGCTCATGCTCGGCGTACTGGGTGCAACACTTCAATAGGAGGAGACGTGCTATGGCAGAAAAGGTCTCAGGTAGCGACTTGGCTTCCCGCAAAAGCTCAGATTATAACACTGAGATCCGAACGAAATTGGGTGCACGGCTCAAGGCGCATTACGAAGCATGCAGGATGTCCCCGTGCCTAATCACCTCGCTGATCTCATTGATCGCTTGAGTGAGACTGAGGAGCTAGGTAGCTCAAGAAGGGAGCCCGTATCTACTGGCGAGGTGACGTCGCTGATAGCGGCGTTGTCACTGAAATAAGTTGGGATGCCGTGACGATTGCGTGGGATAACGGCCAGGTGGCGAGGATACACCACGGCGACATGCGCGAAATTCAGAAAGCAGCTGCAAAGCCGCGCACTGTCTAAGGAGAACGCAACCAATCCCCCGCCACCGCTCAACAAAGCCGCCGGCGACAGGTCGAATCGAATACGCCGTTGGAAATTTTATCTCGACTTCATCAATTTGAAAAACAAAAACGCTGGCGACCACTGTCGGGAGAAGACAATAATGAAACCAATTCTGCGCGGTGCTCGCGCAAGCACGTTTTCACACAGCCTTGGCCATTACCGGACTCATGCGCGGCACGATCGGACTGTGGATCAACGATGAACGCCCATGCACTCGGCAACCGCGACTTGGGATAGGCCGGGTGCGATCCACAGTCGCTGCACGTTACGCCCAGCCGTTCGCATCACGTCTTCCGACACGCGCGCAATTCGGTCGATTGTTCACTTCGGCTTCGGAAAGAGTCGCGCGGCGGTTCACGCGCCGGTAACTGCAAGAATTGCTTCCTTTATCTTTGCCTTGGCGACCCGGCCGGAACCACGCAGTCGACAATAGCCGGTCCTTCCGCCTTGAACGCCTGCTCGATTGCCGCGAGCAACTCGCCGGGCTTTTCGGCCTTGAAGCCCACGGCACCGCAGGCGCGCGCCAGCGAAACATAATCAGGATTGGGGAAGTCCATCGCTTTCCAGGCCGGCATCCCCATCGATTTGGCCTCCAGCCTGATCAGACCGAGGGACGAATTGTTGTAGACCACAGCCTTCACCGGCAGCTTATGGTGCACGGCGGTGAGGAATTCGCATAACAGCATGTTAAAACCGCCGTCGCCGCAGAGTGCGATGACCTGGCGCGAACGGTCGAGCGCCTGGATGCCATTGGCCTGAGCAAGGGCGGTGCCGACGGCGCCATTGTTGAAGGAACCGAGGATTTGCTGTTCGCGGCTCTGGCGGATCCAGTTGCCCGACCAGAGCGTGTTGAGCCCGGTGTCGATAACGAACACGGCATCGCGTCTAGCGAGGTCGCTCACCATACGCGACCCACGGCCTTCGGGTGAATGCGGTCCTCGCTGCGCGCGGGATCGGCCTGCTTATCCTGCATCTCGTTCCAGGCTTTGCGCTGGCCCGTGACGACGTCGAAGAAACTCTCATCACTTTTCGGCTTCACCGGGTCGAGCAGCGATCTGACGGTCGGTCGCACCGAGCCGATAACGCCCAACTCGGTCGGCGCGCGGCGGCCGATCACCCGCGCCCGCTCATCCACCTGGATGACGACGCATGTGCTGGGCAAGAATTCCGAATAGGGGTAGTCGGTACCGAGCATGAGAAATAAATCGCAGTTCATGACGGCGTGATAATCCGCCTTCGTTCCGATCATGCCGATGCCGCCCATCCAGCGCGGGTCGTCGTATGGCATGATGTCTTTGCCTTTGACCGAATGGATCAAAGGCGCCAAGAGTCGGTCGGAAAGCATACGCAATTCCTCGGCCGCGCCATGGTATCCGGCACCGCCCATGACGACGATATTGTTGGCCTTGTCGATGCGACGCGCCATGTCGGCAATATCCGCGTCGCTGGCGAGGATTTCCGGGCGCGGCTTGAGCGTCGCGACACTCGCAACGCTGCCATCGATCTTTGCCATGAGGACATCCACTGGCAGCGTCAAATGTGCAACGCCGCGGCCGGCATAGGCGGCCGCGATGGCCTGATGGATAACGCCCGGTGCCTGTGCCGGCGAGGAAACGGTCTCAGTGTAGAGCGAGACGTCACGGAACAGCAGGTCGGGATTTGTCGCTTGAAAATAGTCGATACCCTCCAGCTTGCGCGGCATATCCCCGGAGAGCGCAAGAACCGGAGCGTGGTCGCGACTTGCCTCATAGAGGCCGGCGACAAGATGGGTGCTGCCGGGGCCGGTTGATCCGCAACAGACCCCAAGCCGGCCAGTGAGTTTTGCTTGGCCCGCAGCCGCGAGTGCCGCTCCTTCCTCGTGGCGGACGCCGATTCACTCAATTTTGCCGCGGCGTACGACGTCTCCGATCGGATTAAGTGAATCGCTAATAAGACCGAATATGTGCGTGACGCCAATCTTCTCAAGCGTCTCGACCAAGGTACTGGCTACTGTCTGTGACATCTTAACGTTTCCTGCTCTTCGCTGTCTTCAACTCCCAGCGCAAACTGATCCCGTAAAGCGCCGTGTTGCACTCCATCAGGTCCGGATGGCGTGTGCGTTCAACCGGCCACTGCACCGGGAAAGTCTTTGCCCGCGGAGGCATGTCCTCATTCAGCTTCCAGGGGGTGCCTCCGTCGATAGCATCTCCCGTGGCGCGGAAGAGTTCGTCTTCTGTTAGGAGCTGGCGCCGCTCACGAACCACCTTGCGCGCGCTCATAAGTGCAAACGCGATGGCAGAGCGCAGCATATAGCCTCCGAATGAGAGAACCTCACCATGCCGTCGACGAACGAGGCGGGCTCACACAAATACGAACCAGATCACCGCGAGAGCGACAACAGCACCGACCGTTCCGAAGGCTAAGACAAAACGGACGTTGTGTCCTGTAACGCCCTGACGGGCGTGCTGCGTCGCCACAACGATGGGTGGCTGTTCAAGCTTGAATTCGGGCTGATCGATTTGATCGGAGTCCAGCCATCTGCCACGAAGCGAATTCATAATATCCTCCGGGCTCTTTGAAGTTTTCACGATAGATAACCAGGCACCGAAGACATCTGTTCCTTGGGGGAACAGGGAGGAATACACCTTGGGGATCGTGGAACCGCGGCCGATCTGGCGCGTTGAGGTGATGGATGGGTAGCCCGGCCCCCCGCCTCACCCGCCCGTCCAAAAGCCCCGTCTACAGCGGGGCTTTTCTATGAGTTGGTCATCCCGCAAGCGAGGTGATAGTCGCGCGGACGGCAACCGGCGGCGAGCTTGATCACGCGGATGCATGCCGGTGAACTTCGCCAAGCTACCGAAGCTGCAGCAGGGCGACAGCACCGGTGTGATCCCGCATCGTTGGAATTGCCTTGACCCCCAGCAGGTGTCAGTCTTAACTTCCAACTCGAGTTGGCAGCGTTGATATTTGGGGACGGTCATGTTCAAGCGGTTCGCGGCAGCTCCCTTGATTGCAGGGTTCATAAGCGTGCTCACGACTGCCGCTGCTTCCGCGTTCAGTCAGCAAACTGTTACGCCTAACGGCAACTACAACTTTGATCTGGACGACAAAACCAAACTCAACGAGAACACGAATAAGTCTGATCCTAATAGCCAAGGTTTTCACTTCAGCGTTCAGAGCGGCCAGACGGGACCATCTGGATTTCACAGCTTCGGGGGCAGCGGCAATGATAAACCTCCGGACTACTGGGCTCCGCTCGGCCGCGGCAACTGAATTTGCGGTGCGTCAGGGTGCTCTCTAAAGCGGATGGTCCGTCGCGCCCGATAGCTACCGCGCCGTCTCGGCGCAAAGTCTTGTCCTTGGGGTGTCAGGATCGCGCCTATTGCGCCGCATAGCCTCGCTGTTCCGCCCGATGCCAAATCGCTAGATGGGATATGTGTTGCCCGACAGGCGGCTCAGCTTTAGCCATGGCGGCAATGAAGCCGTGCCCCTCCGTTTCCTGTCGCGCCGCCAGCCCCCCTCAACGCCCAGTCTCTCACGCCGAATTGATCAGTGCCGGCATCATCGGGACCTGGCTTGATCGGGCTTGGATTTGCGGATATTGCGGCTGCGTATATACCGACGAGTATGCGGCCGGCCGCATAACCAAGCGGATAAGAGGCTATCTCAATGGAATGAAATGGACGCCGGCCAGCAGCTAACGCGTGTTGTTGGCTCGTGCTCGAAGACCTCCCATGCCTGATCCGTAAGACGCTTCCTCCTCCCTGGTCTGTCGACGAGATCGAAGCCTGCTTCATCGTCCGCAATGCGGGCGGCCAGGCGCTAGGCTATTTTTATTTCGAGAACGAGCCCGGCCGCCGCGGGGCTGCTCACGCGCGATGAGGCAAGGCGCATGGCCGCGAATTTCGCGAAGCTGCCAAAGCTGCTGCAGGGCGACACCACGACGTGAAAGGCACAGGGAGAAAAAAGAACCCCGGCGAAAGCCGGGGCTGAAGGGTCAACCGACGGTCTCGTGTCCACACGAGCCGTCACGCTAGGTTTGTGCGACTCCATTGGGCCGTTTCCAAGGCGGGCGCGGCATCTGTCAGGCCTCGTAGTTGATCGGACATTCGCAGCCATCGTGCTGCGACTTTTGGCCGTGACCAAATCGTGAGCCGGCTCATAGGGGAGAATTACCACCTGAGATATACCACGAACATCGGACAACATACACAGAACTCACAGCCTCACGATTACACAGACCGCCCGTGGTATAGGGAAGGACGGCCCTGCGAGTAAGGACGAAATGACAGGGCCGCCGCTCAACCGCGCCGTCGGAAAGCAAAGGACGCTGCATTGGATACCGAGAATGCGCACGTTAAAGCGCTTGTCGCCGCCCGTGTGAAAACCGTTGCGGAGCGGCGCCTGATGGCCGAGGCGCTGAAAACGGATTACAGGCACGGGCATTCAGAAGAAACTCTCGAAACATTTGTGAAGTTGCAGGAAGCGATCGAAGCTATTGATCGAGCCATTGCCGATGAAGAGCGAATGGCAAACCCTGACGCTGCACACACGCCGGGCATTGGTTTCACCGGTCTATAGCGGCTGGCATATTGGAATGGAAACGGCCAAAAAATGACGTGCTTGCGACATCAATGTGTGCGGCGCGCTCATTCGAACACTACGATTAATTGCTCAGGAAGCCGCAACACGACGCGGCAGCGGCGCCGGACTTCAGCGTCTCTCCTCACAACAAGCACAAACTCGTCGGGAATCGCGTGCGCTTCGGGAAGCTCTAGCTGAAGTCCCGAATCCGATATCTTGCCGAGTGTGCAGGCGACCCGAGGCTGCGAACGGCCTAAATCAATCCAAGCCGAAATGGGATCACGACGAATGGCAAAGGTCCGCTTCGGTCGCCCCCAAAGCAAGTAGCCATGATAGATCGCTGTCGGCAGCAGGATACAAGCGAAACGGAGTTGGAGCTATGCGGTGAGCAAAAGCCGGTCCAAGGAACCACCAGATTTTCGCCTGCAAGCCCGCGTATGTGGGCGGCTGGCTGAATCCAGCGGGACAAAAAGAGCGGCGCTCCCAAACAAGCACCTGGGGCATGACCTGCTTCAACAAGGCTGCGCCATTTCGCTCAATATACTTGCCACAGAGCAACACGTCAGTCGCCGCCTTTCGGTTGATAAAAAATCACCCGAAGATTATTTTTTGCGGGTCCCCCACTGTAAATCCACGTTTTGCACTTCCATGGATTTGCGGTCTGATCGCCACATGTGACCAGGTCAACCTTGTCAGGAAGCGATCCGATGGCTGCCGAAGTCTCTTGCTCCGACATGTCCTTCTTCAACTGGGAGCGCGATCAGCAAGGACATCATCGCGAACATCGGCATCGATCTCGGGAAAAATACCTTTCATATTTGCGCCAGCGCACCGTAGTCCTTATTTTGGCTTTGCGCGGTCAAGTTTCCACATCTTACAGAAAGAAGTGCCATCGCTACCGTGATGAGAGTTAGGCGCAACGATTGCATGGAATCTCTCTCTTGCGACGTGTCAGTTCCATATATCATCTGAATTGATTCGTGGAGGAGCCGCTGTTCGGCAACGGTCGCTGCCGACTAAATTTCGTTGCCGGCCTTGCCGAGCAACATGCAGTAGATGCTTTCCGCCGCCAGCGCCGGCGTGCCTTCGACTAGCGCCGAAGATTTTTGCACCAGCATCAGATCGCCGTACATCCGGCGCAGATAGTTCTCCTTCTGCTGCATCGATTCGAGGCAATAGGCGATGGCGTCATGGCTTGCGAAATTGACGTGCTCCCAGATGAAGTAGACGTCGTTGAGACACGGCGCATGGCCGCCCAAATGCTCCTTCGGCGCCACGCATTTCCACAGGTAGCCCGAATAACTCGGCGTGCGCGCCATGCTGGGCGCGATCGAATGCTTCTTGTTGTCCTCGTCAAGCCACAGGCAATAGTCGAGCAGGCCGCCGAACAGTTCGAGCGCGCCTTCGTCGACGTATTTGGCGAAATGCTTGCGGTGGCCGAGCACGCCGGAGACTTCGGCTTCGATGCCGCCCCAGCTCGAGCGGAACACGTCCTGCAAACGATGCGCTTTCGACGGCGGCAGCAGAACGGGAATCGAATTGGCCTCGTCGCCGTCGCCGAGCTGCGCGATGAAGTGCCGGTGCTGGATGCTTTTCGCCCAATTGTCGAAATCCCACGTGAAGTCCCACGATGGACCCCATTGATCGAAGCCGGTGAACAGCCACTCCTGCAAGCCATCGCGCCATTTCATGTGCTGAACCTTGGCGTTCTTGTTGCGTTTCTCCCACCAGCCGCTCGACAGCAGCGCGCACGGAAACAGCGTTCCCTTCACCCTGATTTGCACCGGCTTTGCCAGTTGCACCGGATTGTGCAGGAGCTTGGTGCGCAGATCGTCGATCGTCTCGCTGCCGAGGATCGTGCTGTCCCAGGGACCATCCGGCTGTCCGGTGAAGGCGCGATGCGCCGCCGGCCCGCGCGCCACCATGTAGGGATAAAGATTGAGCCCATTCGCGCGCGAACGTCTGCGCAGGTGCTGCCGGATGGCCTGCACGAGCTGATCGAAATAGGTCTCCAAGGGCAGCGGAAATGCGTCGAGCCAGTGATGGGCGCTGAGGAAGAATTCGAGCGCTCCTTTCGGCTTCACGTCGGCAATGCGGAACGAAATGACCGGAACGTTGCGGTTCGCCGCCCGCTCGACCTCGCGTGCGACCATGGGAGAGACGTTACTGTGCTCGGAAAGGATCAGGACGACGACGCGCGCTTCGCCGATGGCGGCGAGAATCATTTCGCTCCAGGTCGCGCCCGGCTTGTTGTCGCGATGGGAGATCCAGCAGCGGATCCCGTTTGCTTCCAGCGCCTCGCAGACTGCATCGGCAACGCGCTCGTCCTGGCTGGAATAGCTGATGAAGACGCGCTGGACCATCGCCGTACAGCCACACCCTGACCCGGACGCATCGAAAGCTTGGGGACCGCGGGCCCCAAAGTCGAATTAACTTTAGGACACTTCGATGAGGTGACGAATTAAATTTTGCCCATTGAAGGAGGAACGATGCTGCGTCAAATGACATCCCGCTCAGCGCTTCGCTGTTCGACAGCCCTGCCGTCCACAGCTTCGTCTGCTGTTTCCGGGTTGCTTCGGGGATGGTACGGTGACGGCGCCGGCCGATCGGACGTCTGGCTGAAGGTCAAGAGTCCAGCCGCACCGGCCGTGCGGCGGGAAGCAGAGGAGGAATAGCGCTAAATGCCGCGCCGGTTCCCGCCGTCCTGGTCCGGGACGTCACACCAGCCTGAGAACTGGCCGGTTTTGATTTTTTGGAGTGGCCTAACGTCGTGCGGATACATGCCTCCGCACACTCAACCGACCTTAGCCTCGGAACCTCCGCCGGGAGTCCGAGGCTTTCTTTTGGTCAGTGCGGCTGCGGCCTGTGCGGCATTAGCAAGACGATCGCACCAAAGATCGCCAGCAGGACAATTGGAATGGTCTCGGCGCAAATCATAGGCGTATTGTGGACATTGGGTCTTAACAGAACCCCCGGCAGATGGCGGCCTCGGTTAGCGTCGAGGTGTGGCGCATGGCCGCGAACTCTGCCAAGCTGCCAAGGCTTTTGCAGGGTGACAGCACCAGAAGAACGACCCTGCTCAGATTGGGATCGAGAAGGCAGGGCCGCCGTTTGGCCAACGGAAACCCAGCGAGGAGTCCGCGGGCGTTGCCTCGGTGCACCGCTGCGTTCGGATAAAAGTGAACCCCAACCCGAAAGCCGGAGGTTCCAGTGTATCGCTCGTGCAACGCCAATAACGACGAACCCGAAAGTTCGTTCCATAGTTCGCAAACCTCGGCTCCGGAACGTACGCGAGTGGGGTAGCGTTTCCCAATCGGGACGGGCAAAGACCTCCCAGTCTGCTTTAACAAGCGGACTTACCTCGCGCATGCCCAAAACGACGCGCATAACCCGAAGCGGCGCATTACAGCGAAGGTTCGGGCGCAACGCAGCATGCTCGGGTAGCGGTAGGGACGCGATTTTCATCGCGCCCCCCGCACCGTACGTGCGGCTTTCCCGCATACGGCTCCCATCTCGGGTGTGTGACGGCAAACTTTCCGTATGCGGTCCAGCGCCTGTGACACCCTTGCCCGGCTCTGTGTCCGGCGCGTGCTTTGCTGGCCCGCATTCCCCTTGGTCCGCGCCCTTGGCTCCACCGACTCCGCTGCGTCCGCCTCCGCAGATGCCTCCGCAGTGGGCTTCCTTCGTTTTGTTCGCCGGCTTCACAGCTACTATGGCGGGGTCCGACTTCTCGTGTCCGTGCTTCATCGGCTTCGGTTCCTCACCTTCCCGATGCGGACCGTCCCTCTCACGCAACGCCTGACGGCCGGACACGAGACCTCCCAGGTTCCGATACGATCCTTTTGCACGTGATGTGGCCTTAGACCCCGGCAGGGCGTCAGCACCTCGCATAACGGTGCCGCACATGTTGCCTTCGAGCGAGTGAAAACCCTCGGCCCCTGCAATGTTTGATCTTTCGTGGCTCAATCCCACACCCCGAGCAATCGCTGTGTACGCTTCGCAACCACCGTCGCCGGTGGCCACGCAACACTCGCTACCAAGCGGGCGCTGCCCCTTACTTGGGCCGGACTTCCACCGGCTGGATCGCACCAGCTTTTGCCTGGCGCACTCACTCGATCACCTCGTCAGTACGCAGCAGGAGCGATTCCGGGATCGTGAGGCCAATCGCCTTGGCGGTCTTGAGGTGATTAGATGGACCGTCGGTCTTGGGACCGCCGAGCTGGAGTGGACGCTGGCCGGTTCGCCGAAGCACACCCTTTTGTTATTCTCAGAAAGTCACGGGCGAACCCATGAAATCGCGCTTACCGAGCTCGATCCCGCAATGGCGCAGGATGTCATACGCTGTTGTGCAGAGAAAATAGAAATTTGGTAGGGTAAAATTTTGCAATAGCCCATACCCCGTGAACTTTCGCTCATTGGTGCCGAGCTTGATGGTGATATCTTTGTCCTCGGTGCCGTCGATCTGCGCCGGCTTGAAGGATTTACAGTAGTCGATTGTCTTGGCAAGACGCGTCTTGAGTTCAGCAAAGCTAGTTTCCGTGTTGGGCATGGTCGGCATCTCGGTGCCGGCAAGCGCGCTGCAACACCTGGCGGCGTGAGTGCTCGCCTGCTGCACCTGTCGTGCATATGGATACATGTCGGGAAAGAGCCGCATAACGAGAAAAAAATTGGGATCGAGCTGCTTCGCCTCGATATGCGCTACCGCCTTGTCGATACACCCGGATTGGGCACTCAGAAACTGCATGAAGATCGGCACCGACACCTTGTACATAGAAACCGTCATGGAATCAGATCCTTTCCTTGGGGTAAACTACTTCAGCTGACATTGAGGGCTCGTCGCCAGGTAAGCGCGCTGGTCAATTTGCACGGTTTTAACCGGCGAACAACGCGGCGCAGGCATTGATCTGGGAGGACAGTATCGTTCGTGCCGGGAACAGAGAGTCAGGATCGGCTGCGGCGCGGCGGCATTGCAGCGCACGTTCAATCGAGGTCAGGTCATTTGCTATGTAACAGCGACTGCACACGGGAGACGACCGCTGGCGGTGTTGCGATAACCTCGATAATGAGTCGATCGATTTCGTCCCCCAAAAGGGGCTCGATCGAAAGATCAGCCTTCATCGCCTGATCAAGAAAGGCCTGATCTTTGATTAGTTCTGCGAACGCTCGTTTCAACGCTGTTACGCGATCGGCGGGAACGCCCGGCGGAAGCGTCAGGCCACGGCCGATTGGGCCAAACGACGTGAAAAACTTGACCATCTGCTTGCCGTCTTCGTTGTCCACAAGCTCGATGAAGTTTGGAACGTCGGAAAGTTCAGGCTGCCGGCCAAGCCCGTATTGCAGGATCGGAACGAGAAGGCCACTCTTGAATAGCTCAAGTCGCCGCTGCCAATAGCCCCACGTATTGACCGTTCCGTGCAACTCCCCGGATTCGACGGCCAAGGTTGATGTTTCCGACCCTTCGTAGCCCTTGACCACCTTCAGCTTGGTGCCGAGCAGCGCGTTAGTCAGCGTCGGATACATATCGGTCTGGGATCCGCTTCCTGATGACCCGACAAAAACTTCGATTTTCCTCAAATCGTCGACCGTTTTGACGCCGCGATCGCTTCGAACGGCCAGCACGCTACGGGTCTGCGTGACGGTTCCAAGCCAGCTAAACTTTCTTGTGTCGTATCGGGCCTCGCTGGGCGTGATCAATTGGCTCACCGCGATACTGTCCGGCGGAAGCAGCATCCATGTGCCATCTTTCGGCGCCACGCTGTAAGCATAGAGCGTTGCCCGAAGCCCTCCTGCACCGGGCATTGATTGCAGGATCACCGTCGGGTTGCCGGGGATCAAGCGGCCAAGGTTCCGGGACATAAGCATTGCGTAGTCTTGCGACGTACCGCCGGCGCCGAACGGCACAACAATATTGATCGTCTTTCCCTTGAAGAAGTCGGCGACGGGCTCGGCGGTCGCATTGTCGGAGCAGCGAACGACCGCAGTTATCGCAAATAGCGCGATAAGAATCTTGCGTTTCATGCTAATTACAAATCTTAGAGCTTCGATGTCGATCAGGACCAGAGCGCTTTGCTCGCGCAGGCGCGCACCTGCAACCAGGCTGTCAAACTTGGCCCACACGATCTCAGGCTCAATCTCTGGGGGCTTGGCATTAGAAAGGGTGGATGCAAAGCCGCAATCGGCGCCGGCGATTACCCTTTCGCGGCCGACGACCTTTGCTAAACGGACGATCCGCTCCGCCACGAGCTCAGGGTGCTCGACGATGACAGACGCCTGCGTGATACAGCCGGGCACGAGCACCTTGTCGTCCGGAAGCTTCACCGTTTGCCACACCTGCCATTCATGCTCGTGGCGAGGATTGGCCATCTCGAACGAGTAATAACCGGCGCGTATCGTCACGATAAGGTCGGCCAGATACTTGAGCTCGAGGTCGCTTGTGCGCGGACCGATATTGATGCCGTAGCAGGTGTGGTGCCGGATGTGATCCGGCGAGATATTGCGCAGCGCGTGGTTGAGATCTCGATCCGTTTTCTCGCCCACTTACGCGTATCGTCAGTGGAATACTCAGGCGACATCATGTAGTGCATCGCCAATCGTGGATCGTCGATCTGAACCACGAACCCGGCCTTTACGATACCCTCATATTCCTCGCGTAGAGCCTCGGCGACCGCCAGAAGATGGTCCTCTTCACTCTTGTAGAATTTATTTTCCATCGTGGCCGCGCAACTTGATGGTGAAACCGATGGGATAAACATGTCAGTGGGCTCGCTACCTTTGAGCGCAGCTTTGAAATTGTCGATGTCGGCGGCCAGTTGCTTCTGACCGACGTAACGGATTGGGCCCGTACAGGCGACCTTCGGATAAGCGGACCCGGAATGCGCCCCGGTTTTGTAATAGTTGGGAAAAGCTATGTTTTCGCGGGTCCGCCGCTCTCCCGGCGCCGGCTTGATCGGCTCAAGGCCGGAAAGCCGATCCGCAATGTAGTTCTGAAAGCTCGTCTTGGATTGCTCCCCGTCACCGATGATATCAATTCCGATCGAGAGCTGCTTATGAACGACCTCTGCCACCGCTTCCGCGGTCTCGTGTGCGAGCAAATTGGCGTCATAGGGCTGCTTGTTGAGGCGTGCCAGCAACAAGTTTGAAAGCGACTGCCGACGTGGAAGGCTGCCTGCATTTGTCGTGACAATGCGCCGTTGGCGCTCTTCGATGACGCTCATTTTTTCCTGGACTTTCAAACTGACGGGCTTTGGAGGATTGTCCAATGTTGGCGAGTAATCAGAGTAATGCAGCCTTCGCAAAGCTTTGCAAGTTGCAGCCGGAGCAGCCGCAGGATGGCGGCAATGACGTTCCTTGATGGCGCGCTCTCCCCAAATATCGTCCTCGACACAGGCGCCAACGACCCTCAACAAAAACTACTCGCATCGAAGAGGCGGCCGCCGCGACCGCAAATTAAGGCGTCCGCCTCGCCTTCATTCAATCACCTCATCGGCGCGCGCCAGCAAGGTCGGCGGGACCTCGATACCAAGAGAACGTGCGGTTTGCAGGTTGATGATGAATTCGAATTTCGTGGATTGCAAAACGGGCAAGTCGGTCGGCTTGGTACCTTTGAGAATGCTGCCGCAATAGATGGCGACTTGGCGGAAAACATCGGAAACGCTGGTTCCGTAACTCATCAGGACGCCCGCTACGGCGGCGTCTCTCACAAAATCGCTGCTTGGCATGCGGTCGCGCGCGGCGAGCGTGGCCAGTTGCGAGCCTCGGCTGGCGAAATACCCGTCTGGCGCCATAAACAACGCGTCGGCCTTCGCATCGACGATCGCAGCAAACGCTGCATCGATTTCGGAGGCCGTCCTCGCCTTGAAAAAAAGCAATTCGAGACCAAGACTGGGTGCCGAATCGCCAAGAGCCTTCACGGTTGCATCTGCAGTGCTCACATTGGCAGGATTAAGCAGCACGGCCACGCGCTTCGCCTTGGGCAGAAGCTCGTGCATGAGCCCCAGCCGTTTGGCGTCAATCTCGCTGGCATCCGAACACAATAGGGATGGCCGACGTGGCGGCTTTAGCGGCGAGCGAGCCGGGTGTGTTGGCGGGCATGGCGATCACAGCGACATGGCGCCTGACGGCATCATCGATAATTGCGGCAAGATCCTCGTAATGACCGTCAAGCCAATGATATTCGACGATGACGTCGTTGCCTTCTGTAAACCCGCTCAAACTCAAGCCCTTGCGAAACTCGGCGGCGAGCCCCGCTGCTGCGTCAGCCTTTCTTGCATTGATGACGGTGACCCCGGCACGTTCGACGCCGGCTGCTGCGCGCGCACTGCAAGCGGCCACCCAACAGCCGCCCCACCAATAAGCGCAACAAACTCGCGCCGCGGAAATTTCATTCAATAACCTCGTCGGCACGACCGAGCAACGATAGCGGAACCGTGAGACCGAACGTTTTTGCGGTCTTAAGATTGATTATGAGCTCGACCTTCGTAGCCTGTTGAACTGGCAAGTCAGCTGGCTTCTCGCCTTTAAGAATGCGACCAGCATAGTTACCAGCTACGTCGAACGTGCCCGTAAGGCTGGCTCCGTAGCTCAACAGGCCGCCTGCCGCGGCAAATTCCCGAAATTCGTACACCGTGGGCAACGCATGACGGAGCGTCATTTCGGCGAGTTGCTGAATCGGCTCGTGAACAGGGGATCGGCGCCGATCACGAGGCCCCCGGCCCGCAGTTGCGCTACGCTTGCAAACACCGTATCGAAATCGAGGGCCGTACTCGCTTTCAACACATTCAGCTGCAGACCGAGTTTCCGCGCTAATGCCTCCAAAACTTTAGTCGAGACTCAGCGAGAGTGGGGTTGGTCGGATTGACAAGCAACGCAATGTTGGTCGCCGCGGGCACCAACTCGTGCAGTAGCTCTAGTCGCTTCGGCTCGACCTCTGCATTCAACGTCGTTACACCGGTGACGTTGCCCCCCGGTCGGGCAAGGCTGGCGACAAGTCCAAGATCGATCGGATTGCTTGCTACCTCGAACACGATTGGAATAGTCGAAGTTGCTTCCTTTGCCGCGACTGCCGCGGGCGTGCTTCCAAGTGCGGTAATGACGGTTACCTGACGACGTACCAGATCGGCCGCTAGTGCTGGCAGTCGATTGTTTTGACTTTCTGCCCAGCGATATTCGATTGTTACATTGCGGCCATCAACGTAACCGGTCTCGCTTAAGCCCTGATAGAAGGATTGCAAACGAGCCGCCCACAGGTCTGGTGAAGCGCTCCCAAGAAAACCGACCACCGGCATCGCCGACTGCGCATGCACCCCGAGCGGCCACCCAAGCGCCGCACCTCCGAGCGCGGATACGAATTGCCGCCGTCCGATGCCGACTGCCATTTGCCCCCCGACTGGACCATGCCCGCAACAACGAGGTACAGAATATCACGCCCCGATCGGGCTGTGACCAACTTCGTGGCGGACCGAAGACGAAAGGCTTGCCGTTTTCCGCGGTGCAAAATGTCCCTATGGCCCCCAAAGATGGGGTAATCGGCCGGCAGCTTGTGGATAGCCGAAGGACTGAGATAGCCGTAAATGTAGAGCCTCAGCAGAACCGACGGATGATACGAAGGCCCGGCCGGTTGCCTCGGGATCGACCCCACCAAACCCAAGCTCGGCCAGATCGAGTTCCTCGACCAAGACGTCAATCACTCGAACCGGATTGCCCCCGCCGATCCAGTCATCCAGGCGTTCCGGAAACAGCGTGCTTTGCCCGCGATCGACCCCCTCAACTAAGCGCTTCATCGAATCCCTTCGCAAATCGGGCAGGAATCATATCGCGGAGAATCAGATGAACCGCCGCGTTTTCTCAGCCAGGGGCCTTAGCTGCCGCCGAGACGACACCGAGGGATGTCCGCTTCTCTAATCGGCCAGTCGGGGAAAAGCGGACGGCTCAGACATCACGCGATGTCGGGAACTGCGTTGGTTAGTTCGTACAGCTGCCATCAAGCGTGTGGCAATATTGCCCCGCATGACAAAAGTGCCAATGGCGCGAATTGCTCGCGTGGCATTCACAGGTCTTCACACTCACCAGGCCGTCCGGGCAGTGCTGAAACCGCTGGAACTTGATGGCGGCGAAGGCGTCCTGCACATTGATGCACAGCCGCACCAGCCGCATTCAGCCCGCCGTCGTATCGCTTTTTTTGACTGTGCTCTAGCATGTAGTTTTCATCGCTTTCAGAGGAGAAGCGGACGCCGCGAACGAGAGCCTCCACTTCTATTTTTGACACAGAGCGGCTACCGCGGTGGCTTTCAATTTGCGCCGCAACAAACGGTTGGACGCTTGCTCGATCACCCCGTCTGCGGGCACTAGGAGCGATGACGGCACTTCAAGGCCGAGCGCCTTCGCTGTTTTCAGGCTCAGGATCGTCGGAGCGGGAGGTTAGATGGATCATGCCCTTGAGTGCGATGTGGACGTCACCCGCATGCAATTCGGGATCACCAGAAGGCGAATCTCCCTCGATAGATGCACTGCGCCGACCTGGAGCGTACGGAAATGCGTGCGGGCGCGCTCATAGCGTGGTTTTCCGGAAGGTCTAATACTTCCAGGCTGGAGGCCGCGGGAGGCTGGAGACGAGCGACGCCAAACCGTCATGATAGTTGTGCCGCAATTCGTTCCAATAGGCGTTGTCATCTTCAAGCGTCGAGAAATTGGCATCCGAGAGACTGTTGGCCTCGTAACGCAGCAGATCGATCGGCAAGCCGACCGAGAGATTGCTGCGCATGGTCGCGTCGAACGACAACAGCGCCAGTTTGGCCGCCTCGTCGAGAGGGCTTTGCGCCGTCAGCGCTCGATCCAGGATCGGCTTGCCGTATTTTGTTTCGCCGATCTGAAGGAAACACGTACGGTCCGATGCTTCGATAAAATTTCCAGCGGAATAGATTTGGAACAGCCGCTGCGGCTCGCCGGCGATCTGTCCGCCGACTAGAAAACTGCCGTTCGGATCACCATAGGCCTGGACAAAACTGCAGTCACGCGCGACGACCTCTCGTAGCTTAGCGCCGACGATGTTGGCGACGTCGAACATAGTCCGGGCGGCGTGCAAATCCTCGCCGATCGTGCCCGAGCCGGCTTGCTCCCGTAAGTTGGTCACTACGGACTGCGTGGTCGCAAGATTGCCGGCCGATAGGATGGCTATGACGCGATTGTCCGGCACGGTGATCCGTGCCAGCTTGCGGACCTGTGCGACTTGATCGACCCCGGCGTTGGAACGTAAATCGGAGGCCAGCACAAGCCCTGCTGGCAAAAGGATTCCGAGACAGTAGGTCAAGGCATTTCTCCCTTGGTTTTTAATTTGGTTTTGGGATCGACCTCGGACTCAAAATGCGAGAGCAGTGTTGAAAATATGGGGAGCCCAATAGAACGCGCCGAAAATCTCGCCGGAATCGTTGCCAACGTTTGTGAAGATATGGAAGCGCATCGCGGCCGCGGGCGGGTCGCAGACTATATACCGGCGCTGGCCCAAGTCGATCCGTGCCATTTCGGTATCGCGGTCGTGACCTGTGATGGCCGCACCGCTGCGGCCGGAGATACGGAAATGCCGTTTTCTATCCAAAGCATTTCAAAGGTATTCACCCTTACCCTGGCGCTCGAGAAACTGGGCCGAGATCTTTGGGCGAGGGTCGGACGCGAGCCCTCCGGGTCGCGCTTCAACTCCATCGTCCAGCTTGAACAAGAAAAAGGCGTGCCTCGCAATCCCCTGATCAACGCAGGCGCGTTGGTCGTCACCGACGCCCTGCTGGCCGGCGGCGACCCAAGCGCGGCAATCACTGAGATCACCGAATTCATGCGTCAGCGGGCCGAGGATCAGTCCGTGTCAGTCGATCCGGAAGTGGCGGACTCCGAGGAGCAGACCGGTTTTCGCAATGCAAGCCTCGCCAATTTCCTATGCGCCTTCGGCAACCTCCATAGCTCCGTGCCCGACGTACTGCGAGTTTATTTCAACCAATGCGCTCTACACATGAATTGCCGCCAGCTCGCCCGCGCAGGGCTATTTCTCGCCCACGGCGGCATCGATCCAATCAATCATGTGAAAGTGACAACTCCAGTCCGCACCCGGCGTATCAACGCCGTGATGATGACCTGCGGCCATTATGATGCCTCGGGTGAGTTCGCCTTCCGCGTCGGCTTGCCAGGCAAGAGCGGCGTCGGCGGCGGCATCCTCGCGATTGCCCCGGGTCGCGCTGCCATCGCCGTTTGGTCACCCGGGCTCAACCAATCGGGAACTTCCCTGGTTGGGACGCTGGCATTGGAACGGTTGGTTTCGCTGACCAAATGGTCGGTGTTTTAGAGAGGTACGGCACGATTATGTTTGCCCGCCCGAGATTGAGCGACTCCCCTCACTACCAGCAATCCAGTCACTACGGAGCAGAAGCGGATGCCGCTGAAGCACCTTCAAACTGACACTCGTGACCCAGGCTGTGTGAAAACTCCGAAATCGAATACGCCGTTGGAAATTTTATCTCGACTTCATCCATTTGAAAAACAAAAACGCTGGCGACCACTGTCGGGAGAAGACAATAGAGAAACCAATTCTGCGCGGTGCTCGCGCAAGCACGTTTTCACACAGCCTGGGCCCGTCGCGTCACTTAGCGCGTTGCGCTAATACTTCCTCAATCGAGTGCGGAGCGGACATCGTCGGGGCGCGCTCAAAGTGACGTTGAGACCCGGAAGTGGACATTTGACCGGTAGCAATGTCGGCGTAGCCTCTCATCCAAATAGCGATCAGGGGCCTCAATTACTTGGTCGGGGAACTCTCGCTAACGAGAAAATGGTGAACCGAGTATGATGTCATAAGTGCGGAGTAACCCTCTGGCAGATGTGATTGATGCCACGCGTCGCCAAACGCCACCTTGATCGCGTCGAGGTCCCGCCAGATGGACTCGAACACTCCGACGCGTCTACTGGCTCGAGAATTCGATATTTAAGGCACCCCGCCTTACTGTTGACCAGAGCCGCGGACGAGAAGTGAAATCTTTGGAGCAGTTCATCTCGGCATCCAGGCGCAGCGGTTGCCCGAAAGACCCGCGCAATGGGTCGAGAGTTGTTACGGACCGTCATGACACTCCTCTGGTACACAAAAAGTTCTTTTCAGAAGACCATGATACGCAAGGCGGCACGCGCCGATTACCCGCGCATCTCCGAGATTCGTCTTGCCGTGTCCGAGAACCGGCTCTCGAAACCCTACTCAATCGGACCACTCGTCGACTGGTTGTTCGATAATTCGACATTTTGGGTTTGGGAAGAAGACGGCACGATTCAGGGCTTCTCGGCTGGAGACCCACGCGACGGTTCTATCTGTGCGCTATTCGTTCATCCTTCCTACAAGCGTCGTGGCATCGGACGTGCCTGCTTCCCCTGGCTTGCGATACTCTGAGTGTCCGTCCGGGAACATCTTTAAATCCTTTGAATCGCTTTGATTCAAAGGAGGTGATCTGATTCGAGGAGGGTCACCGATGTGGACGGCGAAGAACCGCGGGCGCTATGACCGCAGCAAATTGCGATACCCCAGTGATCTGACCGACGATGAATGGGTGCACGTCGAGCCGTTGATTCCGTCGGCCAAGCGGGGCGGCAACAGGCGTCACGTCGACGTGCGCGAGGTGATGAACGGGATCATGTATGTTTTGAGTACGGGATGCCAGTGGCGGGCGATCCCGAAAGACCTGCCGGCACGCAGCACGCTGTTCGACTATCTCGACCTATGGAGTTGGGACGGCACGCTGGATCGCATCCATCACGCGCTTTATGTGGAGTGCCGCGAGCAAGGCGAGGCGTTCTACGTTGGTCCATGTCCGAAAGTGGCCTTTCACGTCACTCAGTATGGCGCGCTGATACTCCGCAATCGAGCGAATTGTGTTACAAAACACGGGCGCTTTTTCCAAACTGGGCTCGTTGCCGAGTTTTTTTCTGGTCCTCATAAAGCCACCCCGGCTTTATGGATTTTCCCCCACAAGCCTCTTCGGCCGTTCGCGATTGCGTTTCTGCTATTGAACTCCCGAACCCAACAAAAATATGATTTTGTCAAGTGAGCTGAGTTTTGCTCCGTCACCTAAGACGGAGCGTCCGCTCCAACCGCGAGCGGATTACAAATGGACCACAAGCAAACTACTAATGAACAGGTTCCGTGAGCAAAATTAGTCTGATTCTATGATGTGGCATCCAAGCCTACGTAACTACAATAGCATAACCGCTGACGCCAAGGTCCGCACCATCGACGAAAGGATTTTCGGCTTGCGGTCGCACATCATCGGGAATAGACTTTCTTTAGCCGAAGATCGTCAAAAGAGACCGAAGGTAGGCTCCCTATTGGATGCTTTACTTGGAGGACTCGGACAAGTGACGACAGTCAATCGCGCAAGCAATTCTGAAATTGGCCGCATCATTGAAATTCGATTAGAGGGACTGACGCTTCGCGTAGCGGACGTGCAGCGGTCGATTGAATTTTACGGCAACAAGCTCGGTTTTTCAGTTGAGATCAATAAAGCTCCACAGTTCGCGATGATCCGCGTCGGCGGGCCGACGGGCGGTACGATTGGCCTGCTAGTTCACGATAGCAACGATCCTTTGGGATCAAACGCCACAACGCCTCGTCAGCGAGCGGGTATCCACGTTGAGTTGACGACCGATCACCTCGATACACTTTATGAACAACTGAAAGGTCGCGGGGTGGAGTTTTTCGAGCCGCCCCACGAAGAACCGTGGGAGAGGTCGATGAGGGTTCATGACCCGGACGGGTATACGATCGAATTTGCCGAGGGTCGGCGCGGACATCGGGGTGTAACTTAAAAGCAGCTGCATCGCGGCAATGAAGCGGGAGCGAACTACTCCCCTCTTTGAACTTTCAGGTTCGGCAACGCCTACGCCTGAAACTCAGCCCCGCCACTCACGTGTGCGGGTCTTTCCTTTACAGATACATCCAGCTATAAGCCAAGCCCTTTGAAAATCGGAGATTACAAATCGTGAAAAAGTCATCTAAAAGGCGCGCGTGGACTGCAGTGCAGGTTCGTGAACTTAAGTCACTTGCAAAAAAGAGACCGCCGGCAGGCAAAATCGCCAAAGCGCTCAAGCGCAGCGAGGGCGCTACGCGGCAAAAGGCATTCAGTCTTGGTGTGTCACTTAAGTCGCGGTTCTAACCGCTAGGCTCTCAACCTATTTTCAGTGCCATTGCACAAATCTTATGTGCGACGCGAGACTACCCCGTTGCTCCCAACTGACAGCGGTTGCAGGATGGTCGTAAAGGTATGTGGAGATAGACCTCCACAATGCTCCAAGGAGCGGCCCGGCGTACGACCCCGCGCGTCGGGCTTCTTCATTTGGTGTTCGCCTCTTTGCACTTCGCTTTTTTTACGCGTCGCGCAACGTCACGAGCCATTCCGCTGTCGCTTTTGTTGACGGCTTGTTGAGATGGACTTTCTGTTCCACGTAATCGACGTAGCCCACCCAATCAATCGCGATGAGACGATTCCGACCACCGGCCGTCGGATCGTCCTTGCTCAACATGATGCGGTCAACACCCTCCAAGTGGTCGACCGTACCAACGTGCTCGCCATCCAAATGCAGAACTTCCATGTCCTTCTGATGTCCTGAATTTTGGACATGTTGCACCTCCTGAAAACGTCGATAAAAATGCTTGGAGCGGGCAAAGGTTCCTGAGTTTTCGGACCGAACGTTGCCCCTCTGCGCCGATGAACGGCCGCACGCAACGCTAACGCAATTTTGTCAAGTGCACTGAAATTTGGTAGTACCTCAGTTTGAAATGTAGGATGAAGGAAGATGACTTTTCCTCAGTGTGGAGGTTGTCAGTGCGGCGCGATCCCGCTATGAGATCACCGGCGCGCCAGCGGCGGTATATGCGTGCCACTGCACTGAATGTCAGAAGCAATCCGGTTCCGCGTTCGCCATGGCTGCGGTCATCCCGCAGCAGCATTTCCGCATCTCGACAGGCAAACCGAAGATGTTTGCCCGCAGGACCAGTCCGTCAAAGACGATGGAATGCTGGTTTTGTCCTGACTGCGGCACTCGACTATATCACGTACCCGGCGGTGCGACCTACCCGAACCGCAACATCAAGCCGGGAACGCTAGATGATACATCGTGGTTGGTGCCGACAATTCATTTTTGGACCCGCAGCGCGCAGGAGTGGGTTGTCATCCCCGAAGGTGCGACACGCTACCAAACTCAGCCCGGGAACTTAGCCTGGGTCCCGCCTGACAATCCGCTAGCCCCGTAGCTCTTCCCCTCCGGAATCCATGACGCAGAATTCCGTCCCCAATTTCCCGCCATTTCGGGTCAGAACGCATTGAAGGCTGCGATCACCGGCTGATTGCGCTGCGCCGATTGAACGCCGGTCGAACAAATTCGCCGTCCTCCAAACTAGACCACCGCTTGTCCAATCCCAAAAGGGATCACCCGCCAACAATCGGCACAACTCTGACCGACTTCATTGTTGGTCAGACGGTGAAAAGACCGGCAATCTCACCGGCGTGCAAAATGTCCTTGTTGGCCCGACGCGTCACTTGGTGCGACGCAGTGATTCAGTCGCTCTCGGATGAGAACTGGACATCACGTGGAGATCGCCAATCGGTGGGTCTTGACCCGAAGGAGACCCCCGGGCCACCGCTTATTGCATTGCGAAACACTCACTTTAATGCTTGAGCAGGCCACCCTCGGTTCAATCAATAATCGCGGCGTGAGCGAACGGCGTTGCTTGACGCTCCTCGGTATCCCTTACCATCCTTGGGCGTAATGGTGAGTGCTGATCAGATGATTAAATCCCAACTTGTGGGCCGGATCGCTACTCGGCAATCCCACCTTTCCCACCGCGATATAAATAAGCTCGTCAACGCGGTCTTTGACCGGATGATGGCGGCGAGTTTGCCCCTCACAACGTTATTGCGAATCAGCTCAATGCCCGGAAGATCGCAACTGCTCGGGGCGGTCGTTGGACCCATGTTCAAGTCCGCCAGATTATGGATCGATCGGGAGTTGACCGACAAAGCTGAGCATTTCTTAAGTCGGAAAATCGAATGAATGAAAAACCGCCCGCCCCGTGCGAGGCTTGTCGCGGCTCAGGGCTGCGCGACGGAAGTGAATGCGCCGAGTGCCAAGGTAAGGGCTATCTCCTGTTCATCAACGGAAGCCCCGTTCGACAAGAAAGACTGCGGAGTACTGGTCCCGGCCTGTATCGGCAGCAGCGACGGGGACGGCGCCCTGCGCAACGTCGTGACTTCAAGGCTTAACGGTCCTGCCAAATGTCACGTCCATCAGCACTGTACCCAATGCGCTAGCCTGCATCGAGAATGACGAAGCGCCCTCACGTTTCAATTTGACTATCGCCGTGGGCGTGAGGCCCGGAAAATCAACTTGAAAGTCCGCGGTATTGTCGGTCGCATGTCCGTGCACCGTGCCGTCCAAGACCGTTATGGATTGTCCTGCCGTCGTCGCTCTTTGGTTCAGTGTCCCGGCAAGGTCGTTACCGTCCAAAATTACGTTCAGTCGAATATCTTTTTTGAGACCGGCTTCGCCGCTACAGGAAATTAAACTGTTTATCGTGCGAAGGGTGGCCTCGATAGTTGCACGGCAATTTGTTCGCTGCGTTGTTTCGAATGGCATATTTCGGTCGGTGCCGTTGCCTTGCCAGCTCCCATTAAACTCCATGAACTTTGGATCGGCGCGGACGGAATCAAGACCGCTTCCAATAGTGAACAAAGCAATGATTGAAAAACCCATCAGCACGCCCACGCGCCGCAAGCGTTTGTCCTGCTGGGCGCGCACAGCGAGCGGCCACGTGGCGATATCGCCGCCCAGTAGGCCAATGACTTCGCGCCGCGTTTTGCCGAATGGCATCCATTTGCCCCACGGGCTATTTTGGACACAGTATAACGTTAAGCGGCGACGCGGTCAGGGGGTATTTGCGCAATTCCACGCCTTATACTTAGGCCCGCGCAGCGTCCAAAAACCCCTATCCAGCGCCCAGAATCAACTGAGATATCAGCCCCGGTTCGATCGTACCTCGCATCACTCCAGGCTATGATTCCGGTCGCGATCGGGTGCAAAGCGGACATGGCTTCCGCAGCACTAGTGGAGTTGAGTTACCTAACGGTGCTAAACCGGGGACGACGAGGTAGGGGATCGAATGAGACGAACGGTCATCTTCGCGGCTGCCGCAGTGACGATCTGGCCGATTTTCGCCCTGGCGCAGCAGGCGTCGCCGTCGGGGCCGAGGCTGGAGTCGCCAGGGGAGATTGCTGTGTGGAGCACAGTGCTCACTCAGAAGCAGGAATACTGTCGGCTTCAGGCGCGGGCGCTCAAGCTAACCTACTGGAAGCGTCGTAGTTTTGTGCGCGCTTGCATCAAGCGCGAGATGGGCGAGCGGTAATCAAACAAGTTGAGACGGCATACTTTGAAGCGCGAATGTCTGCTTGTCTAATCGGCCATTCGGGGTCAAGCGCTTTCAGACTATCGACCCCCATTGCAGTGTCGATGTCGCCCACGGACTCGTGCTTCTCTTCGGAATCGGCACCAAGGCCGTTCCTTCATGGGATCCGAGGACGAGGTGGAACAATCTTTTGGTCGGCCTTGCCGTCAAACGAAACGGCAGGTCCAAGCGGGCATGCGAACTCACCTCATCCATCGTCCCGCGAGGGACATCTTTCCACCGCTCGGCGGAGCTCGAGGTTTCCTCCTATTGGATTTGATCCGGCACGGTTATCATGCTGCTGCGGCTTGCTCCCTTGTCCACCGGAACTCGGCGCCATCAACCCATATGCGGTGCATGATCACGGCCAGCCGGCGTGCCAGCGCCACGATCGCCTTTTTCATCCCACGGCGCCTGACGATCTGCATCGCCCAGGCCTTAACATTCGGTCGGCGCGGACCGATCGGTGAGCGCAGCCTGCACTCTTACGGTCTGCCGTCGAGCGTGTCGGAGAGTTCGCGTTTCGACCATAAGCCTGCGGCATCAGAACTGAGACCGAACACCTGGCTGAGTTTGGTCATCCCGATCACGGGATCGGCTTCGATGTCGGGCCCGAATGGAACCTCCACTATCCGATAATGTCCGAAATCGAACGGCTCGCCTGGCGCCGCGGTCACAGGCTCGATCTTTTCCACCAGGCCGGCCTCGGCCATGGCAAGCGCGCGGGAGTGGCAGAACGGGTTGTTGCCCGGTCGGCCGAACAATACGTGCGACGTCCAAGTGCAGCCGCCCTTGCAGCGTGCGGCGTACGGGCAGCTCTTGCAGAAGCCCCATAGCTCGGTGGGACATTCATTTTTCTCCCGTTTGAGCTGTGACGCAACATCGCGCAGCAGACGCTCGCGAATGTTTCCGCGTGCATAGTCGGACGTTGGCAGCGACGGACAGCCCTTGATCTGCCCATCCGCTTCGATGCCGAGCGCCGAGACGCCGGCTCCGCAGCCGTCCCACATGTGGCCTAGGTCGCTGCCGTAGCGAAGCATCTCCGCGAGCGGCCCGAAGTAGCCGACGTTGTTGCCAGGGAAGAAAGCGATTCCGTTCGGATCGAGTTTTTCGCGCTTGATGTCGGCCAGCAACGGGAAGAGATAAAGAAGGTGATAGGGATGCAGCAGCAGCGACGGGCGGTCGGCGGCCCGGCCCATCGCCGCAGTCAGAATTACCATCCAGCTTCGCGCGCCAATGTCGACGAGGAGGTCCGCCACCGCCGGAAGCTCTGGCATGGTTAGGCGGTTCATTTGGGTATTAACGGAAAGGTCGATCCCACTTGCGCTGATCCGCCGTGCCGCAGCGACCGCCGCCTGCCAGGAGCCTGCCGAGCCGCGGATCGCGTCGTGGGTCCGCCCGAGCCCGTCGATGGAGATGGAGATTTTTCCGACCCTCGCCGCGACGGCCCGCCGGACACGTTCGTCCGTCATCTGCCGTGCACCGGTGACGATGCTGCACAACATAGCGCAGCGGTCGATCTCGGCGGCGATCCGATCCCAATCGTCGCGCAGATAGAACTCGCCGCCGATCAGCGTGACCTCCTTGAGGCCGAGGTCGGCGAGTTGGTGTACGAGGTCGAGCGCTTCCTCGGTGCTCAGTTCATCCTTTCGCACCCGGCCTGCGCGCGAGCCGCAATGGCGGCAGCCCAGATCGCAACGAAGCGTGATCTCCCAAACTGCGATGCTCGGCGGGGAATCCTGCTCCGGGCGCCAGCGCGCGAGGTTTTGCGGATCACCGTCGTACTTCGGACTTTTGACTCTCTTTGGTGGTCATCGCACGGGCTCTACTTCGGCAGCCCGGGAGGAGGTCCATAGACCGGTGCCGGGGCTTGGGGAGAAGGTCCTGGCGGCGGCGGCGATTTAGACGGGCCGGGAGGGGGGCCGTAGACCGGCGCAGGCGGCCCCGGCGGCTGCGTGGGAGGGTTCGGCGGTTCGCTTGGGGTTGCCGCCTGCGCAAACTGGGCGAGGAGGCGATCCATCTGCGCCGAGCTCATCCGATCCGGCAAACAGTACGGCGTCGGGTCGATCCCGTATTCGAGCAGAACGGCGCGAGGATTATCGGCAAATCCACTCCGCAACGCCGCACTGCTTCGCATCCGTGCAATGAAATTCGACAATGTCAGCAATTCGTGCGGGCATTCCAGCGCGACTGATGAGCCCGCTCCGCCGAGGACCACCGCGAACCCGCCGAGCATGGATTTGAGCAGCGCACGAACCGTGATGGCCATATTCAAATCCTCCCAATATTACACAATACCATAATTTAAGATGGCCCGACCGGATAGGTCCGGACACCCACCACACTGGACTTCGTCCACAAGCGGCAAGAATCTTGGTTCAGATGCTACCTGTTAGGCGAGGTATTGGCAGTCAGGACGGTTGCAGGCCGCGTCGTCTATGATCGACCTCAGCCTCAAGCCGAACGAGCTGATATTAGATCGCTGCGGACTTGCCAAAAAACGTGAATTTCCTAGCAAGTTACCTTCGTCGTCCGTTTCAGCGCCGCTAAACTTAGCCGATACAGTCCTCTGGAAATTACCTTGAGCGACCTACTGGTCTAAGGCTCAATTTTGAAAGCGGACGCGGGAAATTTAACCGAAAGCTCTGATGCCTGCGCCGAGGCGACACGTGCTCGATTTCGCGCTGGTGCCTTTTCGCAATCAGTTCCTTGAGCGTCTTCTACGCTAGTGGTTCATCACAGTGATTTTGACTCTTTGGCGGTGGCTGGATAAGCGCGGCCGAGTTTGGCGCGGGCTTTGTCGGTTGTGAACATCCATTTGATGCTGGCTCGGGTTTTATTTCGCCGCCGTTGCCATGCTGCGATTTCGTTTCGGAGCCTTTTGGGATCGTCGATGCGGCGGCCGAGACACTGGCGCTGCAGCACGCTGATCTCGCACTCGACCATGTTGAGCCAACTGGCGTGTTTCGGAGTGAAGTGGAATTCGAGGCGGCGCAGGATGCGTCGAGCCTCGGCGGGCGCGAAGGCCTCATACAGCGCCCCAGGTTTATGGATCGACAGATTGTCCTGCACGACACGGATGCAGGCGGCGTCGGGATAATGGACGTCGACGAGTTCACGCATGCATTGGGCGTAGTCCACGGCGGCGCGGCGGTCGGTGACCTTGACGTTGCGCCAGCCCCGATGCGGATCGAAGGTGACGAAGAGATTGACGGTGCCGTTGCGGCGATACTCGTAATCGTAGCGCTCGCGCTGTCCCGGTTGCGCCGGGACCGGCCGGCGCGCCTCGCCGATTAGCTGGACGGGGGTCTCGTCGAAGCAAACCAGCGGCCAGGCGGGATCCGGCGTCTCGGCGTAGAGATCGAGCACGTCCTCCATGCGGGCGACGTATTCGCCATCGACATGGGGAATGCACCACATGTCCCTGCGCCATGGCTTGAGATCGTTCTCGGCCAGCCGGCGGCGCACGGTCTCGCCCGACAGGCTGTCGTGATCGGTGAGCTTGACCATCGTGTCGGCCAGAAGCGTCAGCGTCCAGCGTTTGCGGCCGGCGGGCGGCTTGGCGCATGCGGTCGCCACCAGCAGGGCCTCCTCCTTGCCGGTCAGCTTGCGCTCTGCGCCCGGACGCGGCTCCTCGCTCAAGGCCCGCTCCAGATTGCCTTCCACGAAACGGCGCTTGGTCCGGCCGACGGTGGAGAGGCTGACACTGACGGTCCGGGCAATCTCCTCGTCGCGGCCGCCCCCATCGGCCGCCAGCAAAATCTGCGCCCGCTTGAGCTTGCGGGCCGCGTGCTTGCCGCCGCCGAGCATCGCCGTCAGTTCATCGCGCTCGGCTTGGCTCAATTCGACCCGATAACGTACATTCATGCTTTGCCTCCTTGTCGGAGGCCGGGACGAATCCAGCGATGAGTCAAAAATCAGGCGCGCGCTTCACCGAGAAGCAGGGTCATTGCCTGGCCTTCATCCATACCTACGCCTACATGTTCGGACGCCCACCCGCCGAAGCCGACATCCAGCGCCACTTCCGTGTCAGCCCGCCTACGGTCCACCAGATGATCGTAACCCTCGAACGAAACGCCTTCATCCGACCTCAACCCGGCGTCCCCAGAAGCATCGAAATCCTCGTGCCGCCCGAAAGCTTGCCAATTCTTGAATGGCTCGGTATCAAAACGTCAAAATCACTGTGATGAACCACTAGTTCCATGCGAAAGCACTCGGCAGGTCCTACGCCACCACCGCGACAGCCTGTATCTCCAGAAGCGCGTAGGGGCTCGCCAGATGCGAAATGTAGATTGCAGCGCTTGCCGGAAAGTCCTTGCCGAGGATTTCCCGCCGCAGCTCGGTAAAGCGCCGGTGGTTGCGCGGGTCGGTTAGAAAGACCGTCATTGTCACCATGTCGGAGAGCTTACCATCCGCCTCCGCTAGCGTCGCCTCGATATTGGCGAACACAGCACGCACTTGCCCGTCGAGGTCGCCGGCGAGCGACTTGCCGGAGGCATCGACTGCGCCGGTTTGCCCGGCGAGCCAGATTGTGCGCCCGCCCTGCGTCACCACCGCTTGCGAATAGCCCGATCGCTCTGCGGACGGCGCTTGATGAAGCGTTTGGCCTGAGTCTGCGCCGCGGCTGGCACCGTAGCCCCGAGCGCCATCAACCCACCGAGCCAGGAAAGCCTGCCAAAGAGTTCACGTCGCGCCGTCACGGTCATGGTTTCCTCCTTACATCTTGGCGATCGTTTGCCAGACCCAGTGGGTGATCATGTCGACGATCTGCGAGTTTGTTTCGTCGTTCATCATCACGACCTGTGATGCTGAGTACCGGCGGCGTTAACCCTAGCACGCGAGACACGACCTGATGTCCCATTTGGGGGCGAACGCTTGGCCCGAACGTCGAAACTGACGTGAATGACCCAACCGAGATCCTGAGGACAACTGTGGTCGCCACGCTATCAGGGTAGCGCGCAAGCAACTCACCGTCGAGTTGCAACGTCGCGGACGGATCGATGAGATCTCTCTTCAGAGTTCCACTATTTCACCGCCTTGCAATATTTGGTTGCGACCGTCGACGAAGTCGGCGTCTCAGCAGCAAAACAAATAAATAAGCCCGGTACCCTTCTGCAGAAATATGCTCGCTCCCCGGGTCGGCAAAGTCGTGATACCGGCAAGCGGCTGTCCATCAGCGAGCACCGTTATGCTCTGTCCCGACGCGGTTATTTGCCTAGCGAGCAGCGCCAAGGCACCACAGGCGCAATGTTTCGCCTTGTGGGACCTTAAGTCATCATCACTGGCGCCTTTCGAAATCCCTCGGAGAAAACATAAAGCGTGCATTTCGGCATTGTCGCCGCTGTTGGAACCTGTTCCAATCCGGCTACGAACTCGGAGTAAGTGCACCGGCATAAGATGCTCTGGAGAGGGTAAGGGTCATGAACTTTAAGCCTGCGATCATTTCCCTCGCTGCGTGGGCAGCGTTTGCCTCGGCGGTCCTTCCGGCATCGGCGCAGGATTTCTACAAGGGCAAGACGATCGCGATCATCGTAGGCTTCTCACCCGGCGGTCTCTACGACCTTACCGCGCGGATGCTCGCCCGCCATCTCGGCGACCATATTCCTGGCAAACCGCCGGTGATCGTCCAGACGATGACTGGCGCCGGCGGCACCTCAGCGCTCATTTATCTATACAACAATGCCATACGTGACGGCACGGTGATCGGCATGCCGCCGCGGAACTATCCCATCGCGCCCTTCGCCAACGACAGCCTGCATTATGATGGTCGTGGTTTGATCCCCCTCGGCAGTATCAGTTCCGAAGTCCAGGTCGGCGCGATCTGGCAGAGCGTAGGAGTGACGAAATTTAACGACCTTATGAAGCGTGAAATCACCGCGGGGATAACGAGCTATTACGACGATATCGGCTCGCTGTCGCTGGTGACGAAGGCCATTACGGGTGCAAAGCTCAAACTAGTTAGCGGCTATCCCGGGGGCAATGATATCCAGTCCGCGATGGAAAAGGGCGAGGTCGATGCCGAATTCGGCTGGTCATGGGGAGCAATCAAGGCTACCAAAAAGAGTTGGCTTGACCAGCAGAAGATCAACATCGTCTTGCAGATCGAGACGGCAAAATCGCCCGAGCTGCCCGACGTCCCTTCCCTCATGGACTATGCCAAGAACCATCTCGACCGGGATGTGCTGGAGCTTCTGTTGGCCCTAGACGCCTTCGCTTGGCCCTTCGTCGCGCCGCCTGGCGTGCCCGCCGATCGCATCGCGCTATTGCGTCAGGCCTTCGACGATACAATGAAGGATCCGACCTTTGTCGTCGATGCCGGGCAGCTAGCTCTCCAGTTAAACCCGATGAGCGGCAAGGCCATGCAGGCCAAGATTGAACACATCCTCGGCTTCGACGCGTCGGTGATCTCCCGCGCCAAGGAGCTGGTGAAACCGCCGAGTTGATTGGTCCTCAAGCATTATCGATGAACGCAATAGGCGGTTACGGTATTCGGCATTGCAGTTACGCTTTGTGAGCTGCAGCACTCAAGGATGTGCAGATATGGGTCACCGGCAAATGCATCTCGGCGTCTATGCGGTCGGAACGGGAAACCACATCGCAGGCTGGCGCCATCCCGGCGCGACGACAAGCGGCGAGGATTTCGAGGCCTTTAAAACCATCGCGGCCTCCGCCGAGCGTGGCAAGCTCGATTTCATTTTCGTCGGTGACAGTCTCGCCTTCCTGTTCGAGGGACATCCCGGGCAGATGCTGCGCTTCGAGCCGACGACGCTTCTCTCGGCGCTTGCGAGCGTCACTTCTCACATTGGCCTCGTGGGGACGGCGTCGACCAGCTATTCGGAGCCCTACAACATCGCCCGGCAATTCAGTTCGCTTGACCATCTCAGCGGCGGGCGTGCCGGCTGGAATGTCGTTACCACGACGTTGATCGAAGCGGCCGAGAATTTTGGACACGAGGACTTGCCCGAGCACGATCTTCGCTACGAGATCGCCACCGAATTTGTCGACGTCGTGCAAAGCTTGTGGGATACCTGGGAAGACGGCGCCCGTATCCTGAACAAGGAAACCGGCCAGTACTACGACCGCAGCAAGGTCCATGTGCTCGATCACAAGGGAAAACATTTCTCGGTCAAGGGCCCGCTCAATTTGACACGGGCGCCGCAGGGGCACCCGATCATCGTGCAGGCCGGCGCTTCGACCAGCGGACAACAGCTCGCCGCGCGCTATGCCGAAGTCGTATTCGCCGTCCAGCTCGACAAGGACGAGGCCCGCAAATTCTACGACGACGTGAAGAAGCAGGTTATCGCCTTCGGCCGTCGTCCGGAACACTGCAACATCATGCCGGGGCTGGTGACGGTAGTCGGACGCACCGATGAGGAGGCGCGCGCCAAGCTCGCCCAGCTTATGGAATATGTCGATCCGACAAGCGCGATGAGGACCCTGTCGCGCCGCTTTGGCCATGACATGTCGAAGTATCCACTGGACGGCCCGGTTCCCGATTTGCCGTTGTCGAACCTGATGCACAGCTACAACAAAGTCGCTTCTTCAAAGGCCAAGCGATTGGGGTTAAAGCTGCGCGATATCTACAACGAGATCGCGGTCGCGAGGGGTTATCCCGCTGGCCTGCGGCAGCCCGGCCACGGTTGCCGACTTCATGGAGGAATGGTTCAAGGACGGCGCGGTCGACGGGTTCATGCTGCTCCCTGCACATTTCCCCGAAGCCTTCGACGACTTCATCGACCTCGTCATTCCGGAATTGCAGAGGCGCGGTCTGTTTCGGAAAGAATATCAAGGAACGATGTTGCGCGACCATCTCGGCTTGCCTAAGCCGCAGAACAGATTCGCTCGCGCGGCTTTAGCGAGAGCGCGTGTCACTTCCTTAAGTGAGGCGACTCACCCTCAACTCGAGAGCGAGGGTTAGCATGGTCAGTCCTAAATCCAGCGCTGGCTGTTGGCATTAGGGCTAAGGCCGGGAATCGTGATGTCCGTCATTTTGGACGCAATTGGAAGGAACAGCCGCGGCGCCAACCAAATACCAACTCGCGATAAACCTCAAGACTGCCAAAGCGCTCGGTCTTACCGTACCCCCTTCATTGCTTGCGCGCGCCGACGAGGTGATCGGATAGTCTTTTTGCTACGAGTACCTACGTCAGACTTGATATAAAATAGCGAAAAGCTAGCAAGTGTATTCTTTCCCGGTTTTTGCGACGGAGACTATAGCTTTCCCTTACGTGGCCGCAAATTTGCAATTGATGAGGTCAGCGGCCCTTCCCGTTGCGCACCACGCCGGCGAAATCTCCCGCCCAGAGGCCCAACATCCACCCTATTGCTAACGCAGGAAAAAATAGGCCGCTGAGATCACTTAACGGACTTACAGCAGCCGCTGCAGACCTTTGAACAATGATCGCAAGAGCCGCAGCTAACAATATCGCTGGAAACAGCAGCAGTGCGCCGAGCGAAGCGTAGAGCGTTCCAGGGCGGGCGCCACGAAGGTTACGGACCACAAACTCGCCGCAAAAGAAAAGGCACCAAGCAATAACAATGCAACACCAAGCGAGATGGCCGCTGCTATCCCGATTACTATGGCAAGAGCTAATATATGAGCTAAGCCAACCTCCTGATCTGGCGTTGCCTCAGCAATCCACCAACAAGCGGCCCGAATAATGGAAGTACAACGCCCAGAGAAAATGGCAACGCGAAGACTGCACCCACCAATTGAGTACGCCGAAAGGCAGTCCATGTATCGCCATTGCTGTCATGGAGCGAGGCCGTCCAGTAGTAAGTGACTATACCGGCAGTTAGGATCGCGAACATGATGACAGCAAGGGACCATTTCGAATTCTTGATGGTCTCCTCAACGGTTACGCTGGAGTATTCAAGGACATACAGCATCAAGAAAACCGTCGCCGGCTTCGCTAGACGTTTGAACCTCTCGTAAGTCGTTATTGCGGGCTTAGTAGCAGCGTCAGAGCGATGCTGATCCGCCTCTCCAACTATTAGGCGATGAAGCGGCACGATCAGAAGCGTGGACAGCCCCGTCCCGATTAGGACGAAAAATAGCCCCGACACAGAAAACGAGCGAACAAAATCCTCACGGAATTCACGAACACCGATCAATGCGCCGAAAGCCGCACCTAGACTTGCCTGAACCGCTGTAATTCCGTCAGGTTGCCAACTCCCTATTCTTATCCAATTCTGTATTGCCGTAATCCACGGTATCTCGTGATTATGAAGCACAAACGCGATTAGCGCCGCGACACTCCCTACGAAGATGGGCGTCAGTATGGGATGGAAACCTGTTAGATTTCCGAATAGCGCGCCCCCAAGAATGCCAACGCAAAATGAGAAGCCGATCGCTATTTCAGGACTTAGCAATATTAATCCGCCGAGAAACGCCATTAGGGAAAAGACGACCAGCTCTACAGATAAAGGATCTGAAGTGAGGGGAGCCGTCATGTACGCTTGCTCCTTGTCAAAGTCTTTTAAGCGCGCAAACGTGAGGACGAGTCGAACTGCGCTGGTGGCAGACGGACGCCGATAAACACGTACGACACGCCGAAGAATGTAGAACACTGCGCGAAGGGCAAAGTCCTGCCTGGCGTCGCACGCGGTCACACCAAATGGGTCAATACGACGCTCTCCTGACCGTGCCGCTTGAAAGGCTTCATTCCAGTTAGGCCTCGCAACAGGACATAGAAGACGGGCGTCAGAAAAAGTCCAAAGAACGTGACGCCGAGCATACCGAAGAATACGGCGACACCCATAGCGTGGCGCATCTCCGCACCGGCCCCCGACGAGAGAACCAGAGGTACCACGCCCATGATGAAGGCAAAGCTCGTCATCAAGATGGGACGAAGCCGCAATCCTGCTGCCTCAATGGCGGCCGCCACGGTCGTCCGTCCACGCATCTCCAGCTCGCGCGCAAATTCGACGATCAGGATGGCGTTCTTACAGGCGAGACCGATCAGGACGAACAGCCCGATTTGCGTGAAGATGTTGTTGTCGCCATGGGTCAGCCACACGCCTGTGATTGCCGAGAGTAGGCACATCGGGACGATCAGGATGATGGCCAGCGGGAGCAACAGGCTTTCATATTGCGCCGCGAGCACTAGGAAGACGAGCAGCACGCAGATCGGAAATACAATGATGGCGGTGTTACCAGCGAGGATCTGCTGATAGGTCAAGTCGGTCCACTCGTACTGCATGCCCTTCGGCAAAACGTCGGCGAGGATGCCGGCGATCGCCGCCTGCGCCTGGCCCGAAGAGTAGCCGGGCGCGGCCGCGCCATTGAGGTCCGCGCTGCGGAACCCGTTGTAGCGGGAGGCGCTGTCGGGACCGGTGGTCTGGCTAATATCGACGACAGCACCGAGCGGCACCATTTTGCCCGCGGCATTGCGAACCTGAAGACGCAAGATATCGTCGGGCTTGGCGCGAAACAGCGTATCGGCTTGCGCGATGACCTCGTAGGTGCGGCCGAAGCGATTGAAGTCATTGACGTAGATTGAGCCGAGATAGGTTTGCATGGTGTCGAAAATGTCCTGGACCTCGACACCCAGCTGCATCGCCTTGACGCGGTCGACACGCGCAAAGAGCTGCGGAACGCCGATGCTGAAATTGGAAAAGACCGCCATCAGGGCCGGATCCTTCCGCGCTCTGGCCTGCACATCCGCCATCACCTGGTTGAGCGTGTTGTTGCCCTGATCTGTACGGTCCTCGACTTGCAATTTGAAGCCAGCGATGGTGCCGAGACCGTTGACTGGCGGCGGCGGAAAAATCGCAATGATGGCGTCCGAGATGCCCGCGAACTTAGCCTGCAATTTCTGCGAAATCGCAAAACCGGACAAATCCGGCGTCCCGCGCTCTTCGAAGGGCTTCAACGTCTCGAATACGATGCCCGCCGACGGGCTGTTGATAAAGCCATTGATCGAGAGGCCGGGAAACGCCACCGCACTTTCGACACCAGGCTCCTTGAGCGCGATGTCCGACATCTCGCGAATGACTTTTTCGGTGCGGTCAAGTGTGGCGCCTTGCGGCAGTTGCGCGAAGCTGACCAGATATTGCTTGTCTTGAAGCGGCACGAAGCCGGGCGGCACGACGTGAAAGACAAAGACCGTGGCCGCGAGCAGGTAGCCGTACACGGCAAGCGCCCCCGTTTTGCGGGTGAGAATGCGCCCGACTGCGCCGCTATATGCCTTCGAGCTGGCGCGAAAGACGCGGTTGAAGCGGGCGAAGAACGGCCCGAGCACGCGCTCCATGCCGCGCGCCAGCAGATCCTTGGGGGCGGCCTCACCTCTCAGCAGCAGCGCCGACAGAGCCGGCGATAATGTCAGCGAGTTGAAGGCCGAAATGATGGTCGAGAAGGCGATGGTGAGCGCGAACTGGCGATAGAACTCCCCGGTCAAGCCGCTAATAAAGGCGATCGGCACGAACACGGCGCAGAGCACCAGGGCTATCGCGATGATCGGACCGGTGACTTCGCTCATCGCCCGCAGCGTCGCGTCGCGTGGGCTCAGACCCGCCTCGATATTGCGCTCGACATTTTCCACCACGACGATGGCGTCATCGACCACGATGCCGATCGCCAGCACGAGGCCAAACAGCGACAGCGCGTTGATCGAGAATCCACACGCGTACATAGCGGCGAATGTTCCAACGATCGAGGTCGGCACCGCGAGAAGCGGAATGATCGAGGCGCGCCAGGTCTGCAGGAACAGGATGACGACGAGCACCACGAGCGCCACCGCTTCAAGAAGCGTATGCACTACAGCCTTGATCGAATCGCGCACGAAGACGGTCGGGATCGTAGACGATGCTGTAATCCATCCCCTCCGGAAAGTTCTTCTTCAGCTGCTCCATCGTGGCGCGCACGTCGTTGGAGATGCGAATGGCGTTTGAGCCGG
This sequence comes from uncultured Alphaproteobacteria bacterium, assembly GCA_963732015.1. Taxonomy (GTDB): domain Bacteria; phylum Pseudomonadota; class Alphaproteobacteria; order Rhizobiales; family Xanthobacteraceae; genus BOG-931. The sequence goes on from CAVSXY010000002.1 coordinate 267,185, forward strand.
GCGCCTGAAAGATCGGAATGGCGACCGCCTGCTTGTTGTCGAGCAAGGAACGCAGACTATAGGCCGAGGCGTCGATCTCGACCCGCGCGACGTCGCGCAGCCGCGTGACGACGCCGTTCTGATTTTTGATGACAATCTGACCGAAGGCGTCGGGATCGGACAAGCGTCCCTCGACGTTGATCGGCAGTTGCAATTGGCCTCTTTCACTGTAGGGCGGTCCGTTGACGATGCCCGCGGCCACCTGCACATTCTGGCGCCGCACCGCGTTGACGACGTCGTCGGCGCTCAACCCGAGCTCGGCGATCTTTTGCGGATTGAGCCAGATCCGCATCGCGTAGTCGCCGGAGCCGAACAACTGAACGCTACCGATGCCTTCGATCTTGGCGAGCTGGTCCTTGACGTTGAGGACCGCGTAATTGCGCAGATAGAGCATGTCATAGCGGCCCGCGGGCGACTTCAAGTGCACTACCATGGTCAGGTCGGGCGAGCTTTTGACGGTGGTGACGCCAAGATTGCGCGTGACGTCCGGCAAGCGGGGCAGCGCTTGGTTGACGCGATTCTGGACCAGTTGTTGCGCCAGGTTGGGATCGGTGCCGAGCTTGAAGGTGATGGTCAGGGTCAGCGTGCCATCGCTTGCGGCCTGGGAAAACATGTAAAGCATGTTCTCGACGCCGTTGATCTGCTCTTCAAGCGGCGTCGCCACGGTGTCGGCAACCGTTTCCGGATTGGCGCCGGGAAACTGCGCGGTCACGACCACGGAGGGTGGAACGACCTCGGGATATTCCGAGATCGGCAGCCGCAACATCGCGATCAGGCCGGCCAGGAGAATGGCGACCGAAATGACACCGGCGAAGATTGGCCGGTCGATGAAGAATTTCGGAAGAACTCATGGGTGCCTCCGCGCCCTTCGGCACATGCGGCGATCAGTTGCTGGCGGTTTGGCGACGATCGGGTTGCGGATCGACCGCAGCACCAGGTGCTAGACGCTGTAGATGATCGAGGATCACGCGCTCCCCAGCCTTGACGCCTGCCAGTACAACGCGGCTGCCGTCGACGTGAGCGCCGAGCTCAACGGAGCGATAAACCGCCTTGTTGTCCTCGCCTACGACAAACACGAAGCGCTTGCTCTGGTCGTTGCCGATCGCGCTTTCGGGTACGAGAACGGCGTCGTCGAGCGTGCCAACGCACATGCGCACCGAAACGTACATGCCGGGAGTGAGGGCGCCGTCCTCATCGTCGAAACGGGCGCGAGCGCGGATCGTGCCGGTGCCGGTATCGATGCGGTTATCGAAACTTTCGATGTGACCGCGGTAGACCCGTCCGCTGTCGCCACGCACGACCAGTTCAACCGGAATGGTCTGCTGCTCGTCTCGGCTACGGCCATAATGGCGCACGCTGTTAAGATAGGTCTGCTCGTCGACCTCGAAGTCGGCGTAAACCCCGTCGTCCGAAACGATGGAGGCCAGCAGGGGCGGCGGCGCAGTCGGCGAACCGACTAGATTGCCGACGGTGATTTCGGCGCGGCTGATGCGGCCTGAAAAGGGTGCTTTGATGTAGGCATAGTCCAGGTTGACCTGCGCGTTGGCCAACTGCGCCTGCGCTGCCTTGACCGCCGCTTGGCACGACTTATCGGCATTGGAACGCTGATCGAACGTTTCCTGGGAAAGCGTCGCCGATTTCACGAGCTGGCTGCCGCGTTCGTGTTCCACTTTGGCGAATTTTGCATTGCTGATCGCGGTTGCGAGATCGGCCTCGGCCTTGTCAACCGCCGCCTGGTAGGGCCGCGGGTCGATGACGAACAGCACGTCGCCCGCGTTGACGCGTTGCCCATCTGTGAACCGGACCTCGGTGATGCGGCCAGTCACTTGCGGACGGATTTCCGCGTAGTTCACAGCGGTGATACGGCCGGAAAATTCGGCGAACGGCGACACCGTTTGCGCCGCCAACGTTGCGACCGTAACCGGCAACGCTGCGGGTGCAACCGCGGCCCCTTTCGCCTCGGCCTCGCCGGCATATTTGTTCGCTTCAAGGGCCGCGAACACCCCCGCGGAGCTGGCCGCAATCAGCCCGGCTACCACCCAACGCCGCGATGACGTTATAGATCGTGACCCGACGGAACCTTGACGCATTGACGCGCTCCACATATGTAGTATTCACTACAGATGTAGGAGAGGAACGTCGGCCGTCAAGAAGCGATCTGTAGCGGACACTAAGAAAATCGGGAGGTGACCGCAATGAACATCCTAGGCCGTCCGCGCGGGTTCGACATGGAACGGGCCCTGGACGAGGCCATGGAGGTCTTTTGGCGGCATGGTTATGAGGGAGCTACGATCGCCGAGCTCACGGCGGCGATGGGCATCAATCCGCCAAGCCTCTACGCCGCGTTCGGCAGTAAAGAAGGCCTGCTGAAAGCGGCGCTCGACCGCTATTCCGAGCGACGCGACGACTTCATGCGCGAGGTCCTGGCCGCGCCAACGGCCCGCGAAGCGGCCGAGGAACTGCTTTTGCGGCTTGCCGACCTGCAAACGGATCCCGGCCAACCCGCCCGGCTGCCTCCTCGTCGCCGGCGGGCTCGCCTGCGGCGCGGGCGCCGAGAACATTCCCTTTGAGCTCGCGGCGCGTCGGGCCCGAACCGAGGACCAGCTGCGCGAGCGCTTCGAGCGTGCCAAGCTCGAGGGCGATCTGTCGCCCGACGCCGGCCCGGCGGCATTGGCGCGCTATTTGTCCGCGGTCATTGTTGGCATGGGCGTGCTCGCCTCGTCGGGCGCCAGCCGCGAGGCCCTGCGCGATGTCGCGTTGGTGTCGCTTAAGGCTTTCCATTGACCTTTTTCAGATTGTCGAGATCGACAAGCAACAGGTCCCAGGCGCCGGGCTCGTCGCACCCAAGCGCGGCTATCGCCTTGTTGAAGCCGGCGCTGTTGATGAGGCCGGTCAGGGAATCCGTGAAAGCGAGCCGCTGATGTTCTATCTTCCGCGCGTCGCGCTCGATGGCGATGGCGCAAAGGTGCGCGCAAGTCGCGGTCTGTCGGAAAGGTCTTGGCAAGGCACTGACCCTGGGAACGGTGTTGATGCCCGTTTCTGCTTGATGCCGTTATTTCACCGTTCTAACCTCGTAGTGCGGCGGGACAATTACCGATGCCCATAAAAGAAAACACACTGCTCCCTGTGATAGGTGTCTTTTGGATCAATGAAAATGATTACGCGGCAGTGCGAAGTATTTTCGATGATGGCGAAAAGATGCCACTTACCTGGAGCGAGTGGCTGAAAATGGCAGAAGAAATGGAGCGAGGGCTAGAAGCCTACGGACACGTCGTCACGCGTGTTCGGATCGATCCAGGTACTTTCGCAGATTGGTGTGCCGCTCAAGGCGTGAAATCTAGCCGCGAAGGACGGAAAAGATACGTCGCTGCCGCCGTCAAAGACAGATACGGCGACCAAAACTGACGCCTAGCGCGGCAGAGTGATGCTGCATCGCCGGGGTGACTTCCTCCGATGATACTATAGGATTGTCGTTATCGATAATGGGGAGGCGCTAACATGCCGGAGCAGGAGATCGGTTGGATTGCTGCAATAATCATTGGTGGATTGGCGGGTTGGCTTGCCGAGATGTTCATGAAGTCCGGTACCGGCATCTTGATGAACATCATTCTCGGTATCGTCGGAGCTGCGCTGGCTAATGCGCTTCTTAGCGTTTTAGGTATCGCGCTCGGCGGCTGGATCGGGTATCTGATCGCGGGTTTCATCGGCGCTTGCGTCATCATCTTTTTGTGGCGAGCAATCCGAGGACGCGCTTAGTTGCTATCGCGCGGCGTTCGACTGCCCCAGGCAGTGGCCGACTGGGGGTTCAGCCGCCAATCTGGGAGTTTCGCCTATCTAACCTGATTTTCTGCGAAGAGAAAAATTGCTGATTTGCTTTTCGCACGCCCAATAGATGGGGTAATCGGCCGGCAGCTTGTGGATAGCTGAAGATTTTGGGGTGTGATTAGGCGCCCAAGCTTGACCCCTCCAATCGCATAATAATCAGAACCTTAGCGTGCCGATCGGCGCCCGGACCCCATGCCGATTTACACCTGTAGGCCGACAAGCTTGTTTTCAAGGTATTTCGCGCAACGATAATTTGGCGTGGCTTTGTTCTGCCAAAATGTCCCAATCGGCCCATTGGCTTTGTCCTGCAAAAACGCCTTGCTAGAAATCAGTTGGCTTTGTTCTGCCAAACGGTCCTTCCGCCGGTGGCTTTGTTCTGCCAAACCGCTTTGCAGCTTTGTTCCAGACTGTCGGATTTGGGTTCGTTCTGCCAAACTACCCGTTATGGTTATACATGATAAATCTGCTACTTTTAGTAGTAGCGCCATTAGTAGGGGAGTAGCAACAGAAGTAGCAAAAGAGTAGCAATAGTTTCGCCGCTACCGTTTCAGGCTGCGGCTTGATCACGTGACGTACGCAGCGCCGAGGCTTTCACCCTTTCACGCATCATCTGGATGTCGATGAATTTGCGGACGGCCCTCTTTTGTCGGGACTCCCCTGACAGCAGGCAAATTGACGGGGAATATTGCGTTTTTTTTCGTCGCTCTAATCCCACCTTACCGCAGATACTTTGCGAATTCAGGAGCTTGCATCGCGCTCTGTGCAAATCAAGCGATGCTTGCTGAGATCACTTGGTGATCGATCCTCGCAGCGCCACGAATGTCCGATGCGACTTCGCCCTATGCCCCCAAGCGAACATCTCGCCGAGATTTGCACGGCTAATTCCGTCAGAGGTCCTTTGAGAAAGTCAGTGCAGACGTCAGCCACTCATCGGGCGCTTCCAGCGGCGAGAGGTGGCGACTTTTGCGGTCAAGCGATGCTGTATAGACCAAGCTTTTTTCTAGTTCGTCCGCGCGCCTACGTTGCACTACAGGCCAGCACTTCAAGCTGTTCGCTCGTTATCGTCGACGCGCGGCCGAGCCGCGAAAAACGACGGCGATAGTCGGATGGCGTCAGGCCGACGATTTTTGCGGAAGACGCTGCGAAATCCTCCAACGTCTTCATAGCCGACGCTCAAGGCGATGTTATCGACGCTCGTGCGCGTAAACTCCAGCATCTCTCGCGCACGGCTGATCCGAAGGCGCTGCTGATATTCGCTCGGCCTCATGCCCGTGGCTTGAACGAAGCGCCGCAGAAACGTCCTCTGCTCGAGGCCCGCGCGCCGCGCGGCATCGGCGATCGTCACCGCACTTCCGCGGTTCGCCGCCATCCAATGTTGAACTTCTAATATCGGTTCGTCGCCATGCTTGGTCCGCGGCTCAAAGCCGCTGTAGAAGCGTTGTTCTCTTCCGGGTGGATCGACATTCATATAGCGCGCCGTCTCCGCCGTGATGGACGGGCCGAGAAACCTCTCGACCAATCTGAGGCCGAGGTCCGCCCACGCCAGTACTCCGCCCGCTGTCACGACATCAACTTGGTTGACTCCTCCTCCCCCCACAGATCACACTGGTTGTGATGCGGCGAACCGTGGGGGTGATGTTATGTGGCAATTGTTTCCAGTGGCCGCGCGCGTGGCAGCTCTGATTTTTGTCGCTGGTCTTATGCTAATCTTTGCGGATCAAGCAGCCTTCGCCGGAACTATGATCGTCGGGACGGCTGCGGCACCCCCCATTGCTGGGCTCAATACTATCGACGTGGAATTTGTTGACACCCAAAACACAGTAGCTGTTGGAAGCGATATCGATGTTGCCGATTCATACGTCAGTGCGGGTGGTGTCACCTTGACGGCTGACGGTAATCCCGTGATCACGGGTCCCAATACGCCAGGAAATGGGATTGGTAGCGCCACATGGACTCTACCCACTGGTATGACGTTTGATGTTGGAACTGCGTACTCGTGGACATTGTATTTTACTAGTGATGAAGTTTCTATCCAGTCGACATATTGGTTCTATGACAAGACCGTAAGTGACACAGACTTGTTTGTTCAAGTCTATTATGGTCCAGACGGCGAACCGCGCGGGTACCCCGTCGGAATTGGCTTTAACGACACGGTTTCGGCAGCCACACCACTCCCAACCAGTCTCCCGCTCTTCGCCACCGGCCTCGGCGCTTTGGGCTTGTTTGGTTGGCGCAGGAAGTGGAAGAACGCCGACGCCAGCGCAGTCTGATCAAATAAACAATCTAATTTCGGAAAGACCGCCGCAGCAGTTGGCGGTCTTTCTTTTGTGCTGTTTGCTGCAGCGCATGAGTCCGCTTCTGTGAAGCTTTTCGGATGCCGGCCGTGACCGGCGGTGCCAATGGCTCCGGAGGCCGGCGTCTGAAAAGCTCCAAGGAACGAAACCGCGGGAGGTGGCACGCAGTCGTGCGGCGGGCGCTATGGGGATTTGATCACGTCAGAAGAGGTGCGTGATGGCAACCGACACTCATGAGCGCATTGGTCGACGAGGTTGTGCGTGAAGGAACACAGCCTGTTCCATTAGCGGACATTCAATCTCTCCGCATTATCCTGTGCACAATGATCCCTGAACCCCATTTCGCGGCTCGCAAATCCCTGCTGTAATCGGGGTCAAAGTGATGCTCTGCGAGCGAACACGCAACAACGGGGACTTCCATGATACTAGGGATGTCGGTGGGCGCCTTCACAATCTTGCACGTCATCATCACCCTTGTCGCGATCGGAAGTGGATTGATCGTTGTGGGCGGGATGTTTGCCTCGAATAGGCTGCCGGTCACAACCGCACTTTTTCTTTTCACCACAGCACTTACTAGCGTAACCGGGTTTCTTTTTCCCATTCGCGGCTTCACGCCGGCTTTGGGCGTCGGAATTGTAGCCTGTGTGATCCTCGCCATCGCGCTGTTTGCTTTGTACAAAGAGCAGTTGGCGGACGCATGGCGCTGGATCTACGTGATCGCCGCTGTGGTGTCGCTCTATCTCAACGTCTTCGTTTTGGTCGTGCAGAGCTTCGTGAAGGTTGCGGCTCTCAATGCGCTGGCTCCGACCCAGACCGAGCTACCTTTCGCGGTCACGCAGGCCGTTGTGCTGGCCATCTTCGTTCTGATTACTCTCATCGCTGTAGTTAAATTTCGGCCGCTTAAGAGCCGATCCGAGAAGTTCTTGAATCCGCTGAATCAGATGTGATTCATTGTTGGGCGCTTGATTCTCTGGAGCGCCCACGATGTGGAAGCCTGAACATCGCCTTGCCGCCGACCGCAGTGGCCTTCGTTACCCGAGCGATCTGACCGACGCCGAATGGACGATCGTGGAGCCTATGATCCCGCCAGCCCGGCATGGCGGGCGCAAACGCTCGGTGAATGTGAGCGAGGTACTGAACGGGATTTTCTACATCCTGTGGACCGGATGTCAGTGGAAGGCGCTGCCGAGGGACCTGCCACCGAAGAGCACAGTGCACGATTATCTGGAGCTGTGGAACTGGGACGGCACGTTGGAGCGCATCCACCAGCGCTCTATGTGGCCGTACGCGAGCAGGAAGGACGTGAAGCAAGCCCGACGGTGGCGATCATCGACTCGCAGACCGCAAAAAACGCTCAAAAAGGGGGTCTTGGCTCGATCCTTCGGGCTACGACGCGGGTAAGAAGATCAAGGGTCGCAAGCGGCACATCCTGGTCGATACGCTGGGTCTCTTGTTGAACGTTGTTGTTCATCCCGCCGACGTTCAGGACCGTGATGGAGCATTCCAACTGTTGCGACGGACGCGCCGACTGTTCCCGTTCATCATGCGCATTTTCGCCGACGGCGGCTATGCCGGAGAGAAGATGGCGCTAGTCGCGTGGCGCACGGGCACATGGAAGCTGGAGATTGTGAAGCGATCCGATGCCGCCGGCTTCGAAGTCTTGCCCAAGCGATGGATCGTCGAGAGGACGTTTGCCGACGAACACGCGTACGTCGCTCCCGATCTGTTCACCGCGGATACGCCGTTGGGCACGTATCAGGGACTTACCGACCAGGTGGCCATGTCGCGGACCCCCGGCTCCTTCAGAACTCTGCTCGTGCCGCGTGGCTCGAGCGAACCCGAATGGCTAGCCCAGTGAGAGCGCCGAAAGGGAAGCCGCTGAGTCATAATATGACACTCAGCACGAACAAAGGTGAGCCATGAGTTCGATGTTGGCAGAAGACCGGCCTGACCAGGCAACACCTGTACCTGTCGTCTACGCGCCCGGTCCGCAGCGCAAGCGTGTTGTGATCGTCGGCGGCGGCTTTGCCGGACTCGCGGCGGCGCGCGCATTGCGGCACGCCGATGCCGAGGTCATTTTCATCGACCGTCGTGATGATCGTCGACGCGCCCGGAGTTTTTGTCACCGGCGACGCCGCGTTGGTCATGCAAAACGAACATCCGGTGCCTGGCGTGGCGCAGGCAGCGATTCAGGAAGGGCGGTACGTCGGGTCGGTCAACGTTTACGATGATCCACGCGTCGCAGACGCGATCGAAGCGACCGGCCGCAAGAAGCTGATTTTTGCGGGTCTTTCGCTTGAAGTCTGCGCGGCACTACCTGCCATGACCGCCGTCAGCAAGGGCCTCGATGCATACGTCGCCGTGGATGCTTGCGGCACGTTCAGTGAGACCAAACGTCAGGTCGGGCTGCTACGGATGCAGCAGGCGGGCGTGATACTATCGGACTACGCGACGCTGATGGTCGAAATTCTAAAAGACAACAATGCGGTTTATGCAGCGATGGATATGGATTGGGTCAAGCTGGTAGGCCAAATCGCACAAGCCCACGCCAAGTAACCGGTGCACTAATCACTTCAAGCACAGAGCGGACATTGGTGAAACCGTTATTCGACAACCTGCCAGGTGCGCGGCAACGTGCGGACCAGCGATGCGGATAAGCTTCAAAGGGATCGCCGTAAAGCGGAAATACGGTAGCAATCGGATCAATAGCGGACTTTCCTGGCGTGCGTTCAAAGCTGCGCGCCTGACCCGCAGCAGACATCGCCACGGCCGTAAATCTGCGCTGCAACAAAGACGGGACGATTACCCGATCACCGCATCAGCTACACGTAGGTGATCAATCCCGCGCGGCATGCTGAGGGTATCCTTTATCAGTCCCAGCTTGTCTCCTATTTTAGTGACGTGACGCTCGCTGTTGGGTTCGGTGGGATTTCAGTGCTGCATTGGCGTAAAAATCGGCGCACTCGCTCTCTCGTACTCTAGTACACGCGAGTGAGCGCATGCTCATCCCGCCACGATGCCTTGTTCCAAAATTCTTCGCTGGCGACGGAATGCTTCAGTAATCACGCTCGTGACAGCTTTGATGCGCGCGGCGCGCTGCATGTCCTGATGCATGATCAGCCACGCTACGCGTCGTGCCGGCGCTTCGTCGGGCCAAACACGGACCAGATCGGCTGTGGAATCACCAAGAAAGCACGCGGCTTCGACGATACCCACATTGCTCGCCGCGGCTCGAACCTGGATCAGCGGATTGTCGCAGCGAAGCGCGACCCGCGCACCTTCGAGTGACTCGCCCATGAAAAATGGACTCGTTGCTGCCGGCGCACCTGTGAAAGCGATCAGGTCGAAACCTGCCAATCCCTGGCCTCGCTTCGGGATGCCCGCGCTCGCCAGATAGCGCTTGGATGCGTAGAGCGAGAAGCCGACTTCGCCCAGTTTGCGACAGACGAGGTCCAAAGCCGAGGGTCGCGCAAATCTAACCGCAACGTCAGCCTCGCGGCGCGCGATGTCGAGCGAACGAACGCCGGCGATCAGATCGACCCGAAGCTCCGGGTGGGTCTCGTGCAGCACGGCAATTGCAGGCGCTACTAGCTGAAAGGAGAGCGCCTCGGTTGTAGTCACTCGAACCGAGCCAGCAATGAGGGAGTCGCGTCCCGCGACAATGCGCTCAAGATCCATCGCGGCGCTCTCCATCGCCACACATTCGCGTAGGATCGCCTGTCCGGCCGACGTGGTGGCAAAGCCATCCGGGGTCCGATTTAGCAGGGTTACGCCGAGCCGCTTCTCGAGCAGCGTAATCCGCCGCCCAACCGTCACATGACCGACGCCCAAGGCACGAGCAGCCCCTGACAAGCTGCCAGCGCGCGCTACGGCCAGGAAGAAGCGCACGTCATCCCACTGCCAAGTCATCGCAACTCCTGTTCATTTCCGAACAGGATATGTGAACAAATCAGCGGTGCAAACAACTGCCCAGTCTTCTATTTCAGAGGTGGGTAGCGAGACATGAAGCGTGGCGGGACGGCGTTCACGCACACGATCCCGCTCACGAAGACCTGAATTCATACGGAGAAACCGCTGATGACCACCGCCGCTGTTTCCGCTGGTATCGTTCCGCCGCGCGCAATCCGTAACATCGCCTTGGCATTCCCTCACTCTGGTAGTCGCTGCTTCCATCGCCAATCCATCTCTCGCCCAAGAGCAAGCGTCATCGCCCCCAACCACTGCGGTAATGGTCATCGTTACCGTGAAAGCTGGCGTCACACGCGAACAGGTCATGGCCACTATGCCCGCTGAAATCCAGCAGACCGTGCAGCTCTATCTCAATGGGAAGATTCGTGAATGGTATTCGCTTAGCGACGGCCGCGGAGTCGTCCTCTTTCTGGATACCAAGGATGTTGCCGAGGCGCATGCGATCATGGACGGCCTTCCATTGGGCAAGCAAAATTTGGTGGACCACGAGTTGATTGCTGTCGGCCCACTCATACCCCTCCGCATGCTCACGGCCCAGCCCTAGCGCCCGCGATAAGTGCGACGCTCAGTTGGAAGGTTGCCGATGACCACAGATGGACGACAATCAAGGGCAACGTAATGCGGGGCACGACATTTTCTCGACGCCACGTACTCTCGGCGGTCAGCGCGGTCGCCGGCAGCGCCGTTTTGGCGGAGGCGCTCAAGGCTGCTGCCCCTGAGCCAAGCGGGGCTGGCCCTGAGCCGACATCTTGGGTGGGTTCGGCGATGCCCGAGGTGACGCATCGCATGATCGAGACGAACGGCATCCGCTTGCACGTGGCCGAGCAGGGTGACGGTCCGCTCATCATCCTCTGCCACGGCTTTCCCGAGTGTTGGTATTCCTGGCGGCATCAGCTCCCTGCGCTGGCGAATGCCGGGTTCCGTGCGGTGGCACCGGACTTGCGCGGCTATGGGCAAAGCGACCGTCCGGAGGAGATGGAGAAGTATACGATTCTCGATGACATCGGCGACATCGTGGGTCTCGTCGATGCTCTGGGTACTAAGCAAGCGGTGATCGCCGGCCACGACATCGGCGCCGCGATAGCATGGCAAACGGCGGTTCTACGCCCCGACATCTGTCGGGCCGTCATCGCTCTCAGCCCGCCGTTCCGCTCGCGTGGGTTTGGCGATTCGGGGCCTCCGACAACCCTTATGCCGCGGACCGAGAATGCGATGTTCTACCAGCTATTCCTTCAAACTCCCGAGGCCGAGGCGGACTCGGGATTAACATTCCTCGTCATTCCCGGGGGGTGGCTAATGATTGATTGGTCCATAATTACGGTCATTGTCATGGACGATGATAGCTTGTGTGTTCCATTATTTCCCCTTCGGTGCTACCTATACGGAGCCAAGGTAGCCATCAGGGGAGGCTCCGATACCGCGCCTTCGTCTGTCCAAATCAGCCATTGATGGCCTGCCGGTGCTGCTAAAAGACACGATCTATTGGGACGCCGGATTACCGGGCTTTGGGGTGAAGGTAACCCCCAAGGGCCGCAGGGTCTTTCTGGTGATGTATCGCATCGCTGGCGCTGGCTCCCGACTGCGTAAATATACCATCGGCCCCTATGGGCGGGTCACGTTGCCGATGGCGCGTGCGCAGGCCCAAAAGATCTTCGCTGCCAGACTGGACGGGCGAGACCCTGCCCAAGAAAAGAAGGAATCGCGACGGCGTCTGGTGGTGGATCGGATTGATGACTTAATCGAGACCTTCATCCGCGAGCGTGTATCGCGGATTCGTACCGCTCAGCGAATAACGAACCTGCTGCGTAACGATGTCATCGCCCATGATCGCCACAGAGCAGGTACCGTGGCCTTACGGGGGCATTGTCCGATTCCTGGCCTTCACGGGACAGCGGCGGGAGGAAGTCGCTCAGGTCAAATGGCACGAGATTGATGAACAAGCGCGCACCTGGTGTATGCCCGCAGCGCGCAGCAAGAACAACAAAGCGCATATCACCCATCTGTCGGAGCCAGCCTGGACGGTCATCTCAGAACATCGCGGCGGCGAGAATGACTACATCTTTGCGACATCCCATGGAGGCCACTTTCAAGCCTTCGGCACGGCCAAACGAGCACTCGATCGTCTCTGCGGTGTTAGCGGTTGGCGATTACATGATCTCAGACGCACCGTCGTTTCAGGAATGGCACGCCTTGGCACGCCTCCGCATGTTGCAGACAAAATCCTCAACCACCAAGCCGGCACGATTTCTGGGGTAGCTGCGGTTTATCAGCGACACGAATTTCTCGCCGAGCGCAACGAGGCGCTCGACCGCTGGGGAGCTCATGTCTGCCAAATCGTCCAAACAATCAGGTCCAAAGTGTGATTGGACTGGGCGCGGTTTCATTTCCGCTGTAATAGGGTAACCCGTAAGCGCTGTGGTGATCCCACCTTCTGCTGGGACTGGTGATAGGCGATTGTAGCGATCTTTGAATCGGAGATCGGCTTGTGTCTACGCTTGACCATACGCTTAAGCCGGAGGCGACCGAGGTTCGGCGGTTGGAAGTGATTACGGGGATTGGCCGGCGGCGCCGGTTCCCTGAGGATTTCAAGGCCCGGATTGTTGAAGAGACGCTTGTCGAGGGCGCGGTGATTTCGGAAGTTGCGCGACGGCATGGGCTTACCCCACAGCAAGTGTTCACGTGGCGACGGCAGGCGCGGCAAGCGTTGGCTGGCACCGAGAACGCAGCGCCCAAGTTTGTGCCCGCAGTTGTTGAGACGGCGCTTCCTACAGGCGTCGGGCTTGGGCGCCGGCGCAAACGGACGCCCTATGTGGACCGGATCTATGGCGTCATCGAGGTTGAGATCGCAGGCATGACGGTGCGGATCGGGCGCGGCTCGGACGCCAAGACGGTCGCGGCGGTTCTTCGTGCTTTGAAGGCCGGCACATGATCGGACCGACGGGTGCGGTCCGAGTTCTGGTGGCGACGAAGCCGGTCGACTTCCGCAAGGGCGCCGAGGGATTGGCAGCGCTGGTGCGCGAGACCGTGCAGGCCGATCCATTCTCGGGCGCTGTCTATGTGTTCCGGGCAAAACGGGCTGACCGCGTGAAGTTGATTTACTGGGACGGGACCGGTGTCTGTCTGTTCGGCTCGAGGATGGCAAGTTCCGCTGGCCGAGCGTGCAGGACGCAGTGATGCGGCTGTCGGCTGCGGAGCTGTCGGCGTTGTTGGAGGGGCTTGATTGGAAACGGGTTCACGCGGCGCGGGAGGTGCCGGCGCCGATGCAGCCGGGATGATTGCGGCACAGTGAATCAGCGCGTTGGAAATGCTGGCGACGCACAAAGGCGCGTGATCTGATCTTGCCATGACCGTTCAGGTAGATTCGCTTCCCGACGATCCCGGCACGCTGAAGGCGATGCTGATTGCCGAGCGGACGCAGAACGAGCGGCTTCGTCAGATCATCAAGGAACTGCAGCGTCATCGCTTCGGCCGACGCGCAGAGACGCTGCCCGAAGATCAAATGTTGCTCGGCCTCGAAGACGTCGAGCAGGGCGCGGCGAGCAGCGAGGCCGCGATTGACGCGGCCAATCCGGCCGAGCGGACCAACCGATCGGCCAAGCGCCGGATCAACCGTGGATCGCTTCCTGCTCATCTGCCGCGCGAAGAGATCGTCGTCGACATCGAGGATCATGCCTGCCCATGCTGTGGCAACGCGTTGCATCGGATCGGCGAGGATACGGGCGAGCGGCTCGACATCGTGCCGGCACAGTTCCGCGTGCTGGTCATTCGCCGGCCCAAATATGCCTGCCGATCTTGCGAGAACGTGGTGGTGCAGGCGCCCGCACCGAACCGCTTGATCGAGGGTGGATTGCCGACCGACGCCACGGTGGCCCAGGTGCTGGTCTCCAAATACGCCGATCATCTTCCGCTGTATCGGCAGTCTCAGATCTACGCCCGGCAGGGCATTGATCTTGACCGTTCGACACTGGCGGACTGGGTCGGCGGTGCCGCCTTTGTGCTGCAGCCGGTTCACGAGCGGCTGCTGACGGCGCTGAAAAGCTCATCCAAGCTGTTCGCCGACGAGACCACAGCGCCAGTGCTCGATCCTGGCCGCGGACGCACCAAGATCGGCCAGCTATGGGCCTACGCGCGGGATGATCGGCCGTGGGGCGGCACCGATCCGCCCGGGGTCGCTTTTGTGTACGCGCCTGATCGCAAGGCCGAGCAGCCGATCGCTCACCTCACAGGCTTCACCGGTATCCTGCAGGTCGACGGCTATGCGGGTTATCGGGTGTTCGCCAAGCGCAATGACGTGCTGCTGGCCTTTTGCTGGTCGCACGTCCGCCGCCCCTTCTATGAACTCGCCGCCGCGGGTCAGGCACCGATTGCCACTGAGGCACTCCAACGCATCGCCGAACTCTACGCCGTCGAGAAGGACATCCGCGGCCGCAGCGCCGAGGAGCGGCGTGCCGTTCGCCAGGACAGGAGCCGGCCCATCATTGACGGCCTCGAACCCTGGTTGCGCGCCAAGCTCGCCCTAATCAGCCAGAAGACCAAACTTGCCGAGGCGATCCGTTATGCGCTCTCGCGCTGGAACGGTCTCACCCACTTCCTCGACGACGGCCGCGTCGAGATCGATTCCAATGTTGTCGAGCGCAGCATCAGGCCGATCGCATTAAACCGTAAGAACGCACTCTTTGCCGGTTCCGATGGCGGTGCCGAGCATTGGGCTGTTGTCGCGTCGCTAATTGAAACGTGCAAACTCAACGGCGTCGATCCGCACGCCTATCTCACCGACGTCATCACCAAGATCGTCAACGGCCATCCCAACCGCCGCATCGATGAGCTCCTGCCGTGGGCCTATTCCGCCGCAGAGCCACTCAAAGATGTGGCCTGAAAACAGCGCTTACGGTAACCCGCGAAATTCCGATCGTATTCACGGCCGTTGGCTTGGGCATTGCGCAAAATCTGGCGCATCCTGGCGGCAACGCCGCCGGCTTTCTCACCGCGGAGTTTGGTTTTAGCTCGAAATGGTTTGAGTTGCTGAGGGAGATCACACCGGGCGTTCGAAGGGTGGCTGTGATTACAACCCCTAGTGGTAGTAATAGGGACGATGATAGTAATAGTGGGCGTGATAATAGTACGGATGGTAATAGTACGGATGATAGTAATAAGGATGATAGTAATAGGGATTATAATAGTATGAATGTGCAATGATGGCGCCCAGCGCGAGACCACCAATAATGGCGCCTGGAATCCACCACCCACCACCGTGCCAGTGAGCTTCGGCTTTGTTGGGCACTGCAACCGTCGTGAGACTGATCGCCACGGCTGATGCCACTGCTATCAGATTACGTCTGATATTCATGTCAACGCCTCGCTTTAATAACGCTGACCAATCACCTAGTATTGGCCGTCGAGATGAAACGTGGTTCCAGTGGCCTTCAATGATTGCCAGGCATCCTCAAATGCGCCGCTTAGGATGCATACACTATCTGGATCAAATGCTGACGCATCTGCGCGTGTATCCTAGTCTGCTCGGCGTCGATGGCACCCTGTCCTCGCCTTCGCCGATCCATGAGATAAACGCCACGTTTCCAGCACGGACGTCGTTTCGGCGCTTCTGCTACTGCCGGCCGCTGAAAGCGCGCTGCTCTCTCTTGGGTATAATACAGCCCTTTTCGAGTGTTAGACTACCATTACGCTCGCGTTGGAGCTTTCTTTTCAGGCGTATTGTCAGGCGGAATTTCCGGCCGTCTGGGCTCGGGGTCGTTTTTCGGGACTGGGGGCATAATTTCAGGCTCTCGTACTTTGGGCTCGTTATCCATTTTCGACTCCTGACGACGGCGTAGACCCTGCGATGGAACAAGTTCGTCGCCTTTAGGTTCCCCGTCACGCGGTCCGCAGGCCCCAAATAAAAGGCCGCCCCACAGGGCGGCCGAAGTAGAAAGCTGTCGTCACTGTCTTACTTGGACACGTTGCGAACCGCATCCTTCACATCGCCGACAGCATTATGCGCAGCACCCTTTGCCTTGTCCAACTTGCCTTCAGATTGCAATTCCTTGTCGCCAGTAACTTTGCCGGCGGCATCCTTTATGGCGCCCTTCGCCTTATCGGCGGCGCCCTTAATGTGCTCACGATCCATGAGAAACCTCCTGGTTGGAAGAATGTAGACGGTAACGTTTTCTTGCCGCCCGAGTTCCGGAAGGACCGCTACTCAGCGGCTTCAGCGGTTTGATTGATTGCGTCGTCAGCAAGTTCCGTAAGCGCCTTGTCGGTGCTTTTTTCCTGTTGAAGTGTCATATCCAAAAGCCAACTCGCCTCATCGAGGCCTAGCTGCTCGGCCCAACGCTTCAATGTGCCGTAACGGGCGATTTCATAGTGTTCGACCGCCTGGGCTGCGGATACCAATCCTGCATCGAGCGCAGGCGCGCCTTTGAACTCCCTCATGATTTCGGAGCCTTCCTTGAGGATGCCCTCGATCGCTTCGCACTTCTTGCCCCGCACGGGCGCGTCGATCAACCGAAAGACCTTTTCGAGCCGTGACACCTGGCCTTCGGTTTCTTTGAGGTGCTTGGTGAAAGCGGCCTGCAACTCGGGCGATTGCGCGGCCTTCGCCATTTTTGGCAGCGCTTTTAAAATCTTGTTTTCTGCGTAATAGATGTCTTTCAGTGTATCGTGGAACAAATCGTCGAGCGTTTTCTCGGATTTCGCCATTTCTGCACCCTTTGGTGGTTGGTGACGAGCAAACTCGGCTCCTTATTCTTAGTTCCTCCGTCCGGAACATTACGGGCGCCCCTGCGTTTTTTTGCCACGCGCCGGTGAATAAAACGTCCTGCGACCCCTTCGCCCATGCGCCGCGCCGAAAAACCGTTCGAAGTATTTCGTGTGCGGCCGGTGCAGGTGTGTTGACTCTTTGAACCTCAGCTGATCGATTTTGCGTATGTCCAATGAAGTTCTCCACGCTAACGCGTTTCAATCGCCGGCCATATTGCTTTGTGGAACAGTAGATTATGCGATGTACAATAGTTTCCGGGAGCAGCTCGGTCGCGCTCCTAAAGAAGGCCTTGTTATTATCGAGCTTTCAACCCTTGGCGGCGATCCAGAAGTGGCCCGCATGATGGGCGAGGATGTTCGCTATCACACCGAACTTGAACCGCAGAGGCGCTTCGTATTCCTCGGCAAGGCGGCTATCTATTCTGCCGGAACGACGTTTATGGCGTTCTTTGCTCGTACAAACAGATACTTGACACGCGGCACTCGACTAATGATTCACGAACGCAAGCTCAATAAAACGCTCAATATTGATGGACCGCTGACGACTTGCGTCGCCACCGTTCAGGCCACCCTTCATGAAATCGAGGCTTCGATCGCAATTCAAAACGAAGGATTTGAAAATCTCGTCAGGGATACGAAGGTAACAAATAACAGCAGCGTCGGCAGCTTAATGATGTTCCCAGCATTGCGCCGAGCCTCATCACGACTGAGTCGCTTCATTGATAACTGTCGCTGCGGTTGATCCTCGAAGAGAGATAGGCCAGCTTCGGGCCGTTCGCGGCCGTCATGATGCCTCAAGTTCCATGGACAACAGCCAATCGCAATCCCCGACGGACATTCCGGCGAATCCTTTGGTTGTGGCGCGCCTGGCCACTGCGCCAGCTTCGCAGGCGGCCCACTAGACCTCAGCGGTCGCTCTTGCTGTTGCGGTTAGTGAAGCGGGCATTGCCCAGCCCTGTACCGATCGTCAGCACGCCCCAACGTCTCACGTCCTGCATGAAGGGAACCTCCGACAGACCCTGCACCACTCCGTCGTTGTGCATGACGATGGCCGCATCGTGCTCGCCGATCTGGGGGATAGCTTCGACAAGACTTGCAGGCAGATTGAACCTGCTGCTCTCCCAGTTGCCGGGCAGGTTTTGGGCACCTTTTTCGATCGAGCCGTCGCCCTTGATGACGCCGGGGCATGCGATGCCAATGAAGGGCGCGAGCTTGAATCCTTCCTTTTCCGCCTTTGTGATCAGGTCCTTGAGCATCTTGACGACGCGTTTGACTGCCTCCTCGCGGCTCGGCTCATCATCCGCATGCCGCCACAGCTCGGACTTCCAGATGCTTGCTTTGGATAGATCCGGCGTTTTCTTGCTGCGCGTTTCGACGACCCCACAGCGGATGTTGGTCCCGCCGATATCCACGGCAAGAATAGAGTCGTGCCCTTCGAAGATCCAGGAGGGAGCAAGGTGCAATGCGCCGATAAGGCCGGCGTCATCGGGGTGGTGGTGGATGGGGACCATCTCGATCTTGGAGTTCTGGGCCTTGAGGATAATTTCGGCACGTGCGATGGCGAGTTCGCCGAGACGGCTGTCGCGAAAGCCGCCGCCCACCACGATGCGCTCGGTCTTCTCCCAAGCTTTGGTCTTGAGGAAGCGGCGAGTGACGTACGCGAGTTCTTGTGCGAAATCCTCGATGGCGCTGTGCACGACCGCCGAAGCCTCGGTATCATCGCCGATCAGGATCGCGTCGAGCACCTTCTTGCTGATGTTTTCGGAAGGCTCCTTCCCGAACGGATCGTCGCCGGATTTGCGCAGCGGCTTCCGCCATTTTTCCAGGATGTCGTGGAAGGCGCCCTTGCAGGCGCGATCCCCAAGGAATCCTTCCTCGTCCTTCAGTTCCGTATTGAAGCCGTCGATCTCAACCGAGGGAAGACGGAACGCGCCGTGGGCGGCGATGCCGGTGGTCGTGGTCGTTTCATCGGCCATTGTGAACCTTGCAGGCCGCGGGCAACGGGCGGCTTGCGTAAACCCGCTTCGCGGGTCCTGGTTCCTCTCGCCCGTTCGCGGCGGCGTCGCTAGCGGGCTAGGATGGCGGGCCAGAGACCCGCAGGGCCGTCCCTCTTAGCTGGTTGTCCCCCCTCAGCAGCGCCGGCAGCTTGGCGATGTTGGCCGCAACGCGCCGCGCCTCGGGTGAGCAGACTGGCCGCCGATCGCCGGCCGGGCTCATCCTCGAAATACACCTAAGCAAGCGTTGGCCGCCGGCGTCGCGGATGATGAAACAGGCGTCCGTTTCCTCGACGGTCCAGGGAAGTGACGGCGTTCGGGCATGAGCAGTTGAGTCTCTTCTTGGCCTAACCGGAGGACGGCCACAGCACTCGAACTCAATATTCCACAACCGCTGCTCGCCACCGCTGACGAAGTGATCGAATAGCGCACCGTTCGCGGTTGGTCTTAATCTGTCAATTTGCACGGCAACAAACGTCGCGACGCGATCACTCGATCACCTCGTCGGCGATTGCGAGCGGTGTGCTTCGAAGGAATAGGCACCCGCTTGATCGAGAAAATG
Source organism: uncultured Alphaproteobacteria bacterium (assembly GCA_963732015.1). Taxonomy (GTDB): domain Bacteria; phylum Pseudomonadota; class Alphaproteobacteria; order Rhizobiales; family Xanthobacteraceae; genus BOG-931. The sequence goes on from CAVSXY010000002.1 coordinate 286,624, forward strand.
AGATCGATGAAATCCCCGAGCCGGAGATCGCTGACGCGAGGCCCGAAATTGACGCCATTCAGGTAGGGAAACGGATCCGGTCCTCTGGAAGGCCGCGCAGCGCGTGGTTGAGGTGGGCGATCCGAAGCTCGGCCGGCGCCGGGGTTTCCCGAAGCGCCCGTCTTATTCACCACGATCACCGGGTTGCCCCTGCGAAACGACAATTCCTTAGGGTTTGGAACGGAGTCACACTGGAAGCGTTCCTTTTCAAGGAGAAGACGATCCTAAAATCAGATAAGGAGGAGACGATGGTTACAACTGTGGACTCAAGACGAGAGACCGTGTCGCTCATCGGAAGCGACAAGGTCGAAGGAACCGCCGTCTATGGTGCGGATGACCAGAAAATCGGGAGCGTACAGCGCGTAATGATCGACAAGGTCAGCGGGAAAGTCGCTTATGCGGTGATTACCTTTGGTGGTTTCCTCGGAATGGGCGAAGACTATTATCCCATGCCGTGGTCGAACCTAAAATACGATACCAACCTCGGCGGCTACCGTGTTGGTATAACCGAAAGCCAACTCAAAGGTGCTCCCAAATTTAATCGCAATACAGACTGGGATTGGTCGAATCGCGCGAGAGACCGCGAGGTGTATGACTATTACCGAACACCCATGTGGTATTGAAGTTGAAATGAGGGTGCGCCTATGAGAGGGCGCACCCTTCTTTTTTCTTGCGATCGCTCGCTCACCTGCGGCGATTGACCCGTGCCGATAAAGTTTCGCGGTCTTCGGGCCGTCATATGCGACGCAAACCTCGGACATCAGTCCTCCATGCCAATTCGACACACGTTCCAAGCCGTCCGGATGGTGTTCGGGATGGTGGCAAGTTCCCGAAATACCAACACAATAGTGTAATGTGCTTGGTCGGCCGGAAACTTTTCTTCCGGTCGCCACCTCGGTGGACAGTCCAACCTATCATGCGTGGCTGGATTGCAGCCATCCCAACGCTGCTGAGGGCGACAGCATATCTGAAGGTTAAAAAGGCTTAAGAAAAAGCGATTGGAGCCTACGTCCAGCGGATCGTGTGTCTTCCGTTCCGCGTGGAAGCGATCGGTTGTGATGTTGGGTTCGGCGATCTACGCCACGCCTAATGTTAAGCCTCTTTTCAGGGTCGCTAGTACCGCCTTAAGGGCTGTACGATCACCGTCACGACCTAGCGGGGGGCGTTGATGAATTCTGTTATACACGTAGTCCAACTTAAGCATTGTCGGGGGTCCAAGGACGAATGGATATAAGTCTTCAGCCCCCATACTGCGGTTGATCGAATTGAAGGCGAAGGTTAGCGGCATCCACGCGTCGATAAGACGGTCGATGCTGGCTGTATAGGGGTCAAAGTCGACTGTCGCCTCGAGAGACTGCGCGTTGGTGAGCCGGGGCTGTGTGCGAATGCCAAACGCGCGCGCTGTTTCCAGGGTGTCTATGATATGAAAATAATGGGCCCAGGTTTCCGCGAAATCTTCCCAAGGATGTGCACTGGCGTACGGAGTTACGAAGTGGTTCGGCCAGTCCGCAGGCGCCCCCACCAAGTAGTGGTATCTAAGTGCGTGTTCGTAATCGATGCGCTCGTCACCAAATATCTCGCGAAATTCATCGATCGATCCCTTATCCCGGACCAGACGGTCCCAATAGTAATGTGCTATCTCATGACGAAAGTGCCCTAGCAACGTTCGATATGACTCACCCATTGCACCGCGCTGCTTCTCACGCTCTGCATGGTCCGCTTCTGCGAGATTGATGGTGATGATTCCGTCCAAATGGCCGGTCATTACCGGCGCCTGAGTAGGAGAAAGAAAATCGAACGCGAGCCCGGTCGACGTCTGGACTTTCGATTCAAGTGGTAATTTGAGACGAGTTAGACTATAAAATAATCTCCGTTTTGCGAGTTCTACTCGGCGCCACAAAATTAGGTTTCGTGGGTCAGATAAATCAGGAATGGTGCGGTTGTGTCGACAGGCGGCGCAAAATTGTTCACCGCTATTCGCTGGCACCAACCAGTTACAGCCGTCGAAAGCTAGGTTGGCGCAGTGAACATATTCAGCGGTCGGATCAGCCAGGGCCCTGGTTTGTTCAAGTGCCGTGAGGACCACCTTTGCGGGCAAGAATCCCACGCGGCGACCGCAACTTAAACATTCAAAGTCTTCGAAATGGAGCGGGTAGCCGCAGGCCTGGCATTGGAACAGTCGCATGGTCGGCTCGTCTTCGGCATTCACCAAGTAGGTCGACCGGAGAGGAGTTCCATCGACGGTAGGATACTGGCGGAGATCGGCGCGTCCCGGTGACACTTCAAACGCTTCATGTGTAACAAAGTACCAAATTAAAAGCCCACACGCGTTCCGATAGGCCGTGCCAATTTTCACTGAACACGAACACGGTTTCCTAATAGGCTAAAACGGCCTGCAGGGTATTCTTTAGTTCGCTCGCTCGGGACAGCCGAGCGCGTGATCTCTCCGGTTATCGGGGTCCGCTGCAGCCGCCGCCTGGTAGACACTCAATTGGCTCAGCGCATCGCCATAACGGCGGTCGGGAAGTAGCGCCAAGACGATGGCGGCAAAGAGCGGCGACAGCATCAACGAGAGAAAAACCCAGCCAAGGCCAGATCGTCCACGCCGTGCGGCTGCAACGCCTATTATGAGGGCGAGCACAAACCAGATGACAATCGCGACAAGCATGGCGCAGGACAACGGAAGCTGCGCAGTAAAGTTCCAGACTGTTGTCAGTGGGCAACCACCATCAGAAAATGCAAACGTGAAGGAAATTAAGGCCTTGTCTCGCCATAAAAAAGAACCCCAAGCAAAATAGCTCTTGGGGCTGTTGGAAGTTTGTTGCCTCAAAATAGGCTCTTCTGGCTGGCGGGGTATCGGGGTATGGGAGGCCGCCCAACTAAACAACGGCCCCGCGAATTGTCAGCAAGCGCCAAGGGCAATTCCGAGTGTCACCTGCATCTCGCTCTCCCATCCGCACGAGCATAACGTGCGAGCGGAGATCGGGTGCCAGGCGTGCGGAAGAGTAAGGTAGTCCTCGGCGAAGAGGTCCTACGATGTGCTCACCGGATAGTCGCGGTTGATCACTCGCGGATGAGACGGCAGGTCAGGGAACGTCGCCGCATCACGATCATGCCGATCAGATCGCCGTCATCGGCCTTGGTCGACGCCGCAAATTCCCAGTCATGAGGGTATGTCAATCCGACTAGGAGGGATTTTGAAAGAGTGAAGGTTTCGAGTTTCGGATCGTATGTCTGGAGCGCTCTTGCGGATTCTCCGGCGGAGCATCGCACGAGGAGGTCGTTTGACCGGCCCGGACAACCAGCTGAGCTCGCATCGATCTAGTGCAGCTGGCGGCAGTCAATGCGAGTTTTGCCACGGGACAGATTTATGGTGCCGCTGGAGGCAGCGGTCTGCCGTAGGGCAAAGATCATACGGAACTCGCCAGCTTGGCTCAGGGTGACTTTAGCCGGTGCTATCGATCACCAAGATTCGATCGAGCAGTTGTCCATATCCCAAACGACAGACGGCTCATTCTTCACTACGGCCGCCTCGTCGGTGGGCGGGCTCGTTCGCGGTGCCGCAGCAACCGCAGGCCGGACTCCCGTCCCATAACGAGATCGAGAAAAGAACGATGCGGTCATTGGGTCTCCGACTACGTCGTTTGAGTCGTAATCCGGCGCGGGATACGTCTCCGCGGCCAGAGACGGTGTAGTCGCCGGGGCGAGGGGTTCATGATCGATAACAACGATGTCGCCAAGTTGCTCCAAAGTTCGGGTTTCCAAGGGTTGAGAGTTTACGCCGAATGCGCTGCTGAATAGCACCGAGACAAACACGGTATAGTAGAACAGAGTTCTCATCGTGAATAGAACGCGCTCGGACGCACAGCGTTCCTTCAAATGGGGGGCCAGCCGTTATCTTCTTCATCCGGCTGATGGCATTGGAGGGCGAAACGTCAGCCGTTTAAATCTCCCACCCTGGTGCGGATGATCTGCAAACCGATGCCAGCAAACCATCGACCGCTCCCGTGACGCGATGGTTGATAAATCAGCGCCGATCCACCGCGTTTCGAAAAATAACGAGTGAACATTTGCGAGCGCGTGGATGCGTCCTTCGATTGCCTGCTTCAAACCTTTGGACGTGTCGGACTGAAAAAGATTTACAGCCGCCTGTACGTTGGCCAGTAGGTTCTTGCTTCGGTGCTCGGCTTCATGCGCGAGGGTGGCAATCTGATCCTGAGCACGCTTTTCCGGCGAGAAGGACGTGGCGGTCAATTTTGACGCCGTGAAACAGGAAACTAAAAACAACAAGACGTTCTTGACGATGGCTGCCACGAAGGATGCCCTCAAGTCGGCGCCCGGATTCAAATACGACAGCGGCAAGACCGCATGGCTGCCGGATACTTCAAAGTAACCGGATACTTCAGAGTAACAGGTATCAGTTTGTGCCTAGGAGCCCCGGTCCTGCCGGGGCTCTCTTTTCGGGCTGCGTCGGAAACTACCAAGAAGGTCATATCAATGGACGCAGTGAGATCTCATCATCAAAGTGCTGCGCAACACGCTCCATGACCCACGGATTAGCCACAGTCACCGATCCATCTGCCTGCTTAAACATTCCCATCCGCCGAAGCCGGGCCAACGTCTTATTCGTATGCACAAGTGAAAGTACCAGTGCGTCAGCGATATGCTGCTGGGTCAGCGGAAAGGCAAATGTGTCGTCAACAGCGCGTGGGACCGTTTATACAGTGCAAGGATCAAGGCTGCAGTACGCTCAATTGCGCTGCGGCGACCTGCGCTGGTCAAGTTTTCGTCGACATAGCTCTCCTCCCGCGAGCCGAGCCACGTGACGTCGAAAGCCAATCCAAGCATCCGTTCAAAAAGCTCCCACACTTTGCGCCGCGGCAATTTGCACAGCTGCACCTCGGTCAAAGCCTCGATTCCGTATTGTGCGGCGTCGAACATGGCGGCTTGCAGGCCAAGCAGATCGCCCGGTAACAGAAAATTGAGGATCTGGCGGCGGCCGTCCGACAGCGCCTTAAAGCGAAATGCCCAGCCAGAGTAGAGCGTAAACACTTCAGGGGCTTCGTCGCCAGCGCGAATAATCTCAGCGCCTGCCGGCAGCACGAGATGTTCGCGTTTCATGTCGTTGATGGTGCGAAGCTCATCGGGCGTAATGGGCTTGAAAATGCCACAAGCGCGCAGAGCGCACTCGAAACAACTCTTTTGCATGGGAAGGCTCTGATGAAATGTCGCTGATAGGCCCGTAGCGAGACGCTTTCTCTGCGGGACTAAGCTCCTATGAAAACCAAACGGCGCCGTAAAAGTTCCGTCATCATGTCTCCATCACGTCATTTGACATAGTCAAAGGGAGACCCATTACGCTAAGCGTGTGAATCGGCGTCCGCGAGGTCGCGCGGGGCGAACGGCGGGCTGATCGTGACAGCAGGTCCAATGACCGCGTTTCATCGCGATCTGATCGTCGCGCTTGCCGACCGACACAAGCTGCCCGCGGTCTACTATGATCGAAGCTCCGTCACCGAGGGCGGCCTGATTTCCTTCGGGCCCGATTTTGTCGATCAATATCGCCAGGCGGCCAGTTACGTCGATCGCATTCTCAAGGGGGCGAAGCCTGCCGACCTGCCGGTGCAGGCGCCCGGTCGTCAACCTAAAAACCGCGAAGGCTCAAGGCATCGTCGTGCCAGACACAGTGCTCGGTCCCGCCGACGAGATCATCGAGTAGGTCTGGCGTCTACGCATGCGTGGATTTGCTGCACCTGCTCAGGTCTCCTCTTGGCCCAGGCTGTGTGAAAACTCCGAAATCGAATTCGTCATTGGAAGTTTCGTCTCGACTTCATCAATTTAAAAAACAAAAACGCTGGCGACCACTGTCAGGAGAAGACAATAGAGAAACCAATTCTGCGCCGTGCTCGTGCGAGCACGGTTTCACACAGCCTGGGCCAATAGGCGACATTGCCAAAAGCAAGTTCCAGCGTGCTCGGCCTTTATTTTTGGGGAACGTGGCAGACGGACAAGCGGTTTTTTTTACATGGAGCCATCAACACAATACCGCGAATTCGCGGATGAATGCCGCCGCTCTGCTCTATTAGCTAAGACAGACGAGCAAAGAAAAATATTGCTGGAAATGGAAGCGATGTGGGCGAAGCTTGCGGGGAAAGCTGAGGTGCAAGCAGCCAAGAGGCAAGCTACTTGATCTCGTCCTCTAGACTTTGATCACAATCAGCATTTGTCTGGTCTTTTTGCGCCAGAGCCAACCATGCTCTCGCCATTTGTAGGAAAAGGGCATGCTGCTTGCCGAAGACACCGAGAAGTGGGGCACGGTCATTCGGGCGGCCAACATCAAGGCGGAGTAAAGTTCATCCGCCGCCACCGATATTCCAAAACCTCCCGTTAGGCGAATGTCGCTTACATGACGCGGTTATTGATCGTTTTGCATTGCGTCAAATGACGGCGTCGAAGTGACGAGATGGTCGAGGTGCCGATCGCCTCGCCGAGCTGCCGGCAGGAAATACCGCTATGGGTTTTCAGCTCGCGCAATCGCGCCGCGAGCATCACGTCTGGTTGTCGCTTCATGGCCGTGCATGTCCCTTGCACGCCCGCTCGCCCCTCGGCAGCGTCAGTCTAACGCCGATTCAGCGCGAATTCTTGCCAGGCATCTCGTAAATGACATGGCGATATTTCGTCACCTCAATCATTCCTTGCTTGCGTAGATTGCGCAAAGCGCGGCGAACTGATTCCAGCTCGGAACGCGTCGGCTTGGTTGTCGAGAACTGCCATGTGCTACGCGACGAGCCTGTGATCGGCGACGGCGTCGTCTTCAGAGCGATCCGATCCCTGCAGCGCGAATTCTGGCAGCCGCCTCGGATCGACAACGACGACGGACGGCACAGCCGACGCCAGGTTGGCGAGCCGATCGCCTAGGCAGCGGCGATCCTAGCGGCATGAACAGATCGCCCACATGGCAGCCGAAGGCGCGGGCCAGGGCCGGCAGCCGATCGAGAAACCCCGATCTGGCTAGCCCGGACGCACCAGCCGGCCTTTGGTTCTTCCGGTCCTTGGCATCGGTTTTCTGATACTTTGGCAAAAAAAGATCCCGGCGGACGAGGCCGGGGCTGAAGAAGTGAGGAACGTTCTCAGCCTATAACAGAGGACGTCCGAATGCCTATCCCCATTTCCCTGTCCGATTCCGAGTTATCCGCCGTCATGCGGGCCTGCGGGCCGCTGGCGCCTGCCGATCGCGACGCGTTCTTGCGCGCCCTGCTAGCGCATCATCCGCAATTCCACATCAGGCCGATAGGCGTCGAGGTCCAGCACGGACCGAAGCTTCCCCCATTCCAGCGACCTCGGAAATAGCCCGGCTCGCCGTAGTAATACCGCCCGCCGCCATACCAGTAGCTTGGGGTATAGTCTGGAGAGCCGTTGCCTGATGATTTGCGAGAAGAATATATTGGAACACTATTGTCGGGCGGCTGATGATATCCGGGCAGGAAGCCGTAGCCGTGCCAGTGCCGGTCAGAGTGCCGCTTCGCGTGCACGGGTGAAGCAAAAACCGTGGCTGGCAGCGATAAGAACGCGGCTATCACGATCGCGAGCGACAACTTGCATAACATTGAATTGTCTCTTCACAGTTCGCGATTTTATCAACCGCCCGCACCAAGATCTCTAATTCACAACCTTCTCCCATGCCGCTTGTGCGGCCGGCGGCAGCTTGTCCATGTGCTTTAGAAAAAGGGCGATGGTCCAAATTTGCTGATCGGTCAGACTACCCTTCCACGACGGCATGCCCGTCCAGCGAATGCCGTGCTGGATCTTCCAAAACGACTCGCCTTCAGGGTCGTCCTCGACGCCATCGGTTCCTAGTTGTGGCGGATTTGGATAGAGCCCCTTCGCGACCGGCGACGCGGACGCCTCGCCCTTCGCCGTCCCGTGGCAAATCGCGCAGTGTTGCCCATAGAGGTTAATGCCCTCAATGAAATTTGCGTCCGTCGCTCCAATCGGATTCGGACCCGTCGGCGCTTCCCGACTCAAAGTCGCGTCCAGCGAGGTGTTCGCCGCCCACGTCTCGATCGGGCCAGGCGTTGCATCGGCATTGGCTGGAATGCGGCCGCTCTTCACGAGCACGTAGCCACCCGCAATCGCGCACGCGATTGTCACCACAACGCCCGCCATGAACGCTTTGAGCATCTTGACCTCCCTATCTTCTCAATAATCGCGGCCTTGCCACGGAAAGAATAGTCCCTGAACACGTGTACGCCGCGCGTCATTGCCGTGATTTACATACGTCCCCGTAGCGCAACGGATACAAAAGCCAAGCAAAGCATGCCTGCCGACGCCAAGGAACCAATGACAACTGTCCTCTCAGGAATGTCGAGTACATCCTGCGCGAACACGCTCAGAATGAGCGCCACGAGGACTGCCGTCAGAATTCCCATGAGATAGACAAATGGCTTGTTCATCCGGGCAACCTAATGAGCCCGTTGCGATCTGAGCCAACACCCAGAAAATTGGCATCATAATGGTCATGAATTAGTGCTCGCAGCACTTTCACAAACTTGGCCATGTAAGAGCACTTCTCAATGAGTAAAGTCAGCAAACACATTGGGATAACTCAGCACACTCGTGGACTAATACTCTTGTATTTGTCCACGATTGGACGACCAGCACGGACCAGTGAAATCCGTGCTGCTATCGTTCGCCACAGCCCAGAGACTGCTTCACCGATTTATGGATGTTTAGGTGACATGTTGACCGCTGGAATACTCAAGCGTCTGAGTATGGAACGCGATGCGCTAGGGCGCGTACTCATAAATCGGGGGACGCCGTTTGATGTCCGCTATACCCCTGATAGCGGCGCGAAAGCGGACATCGCGGGACTTCCAGCGTTGTGCCACAACCGGACTCATGCACCGCAGCAAACAACATTGCTATTGGATTGTGTCGCCAGCTAGGATGGCAGCACAAACTGGGGGGTTAAAATGACTTCTTTTCGAAGGTTGGTGATGGGAATTGTCGAAGCGATGGCGGTGCTTTCGATATTTTTCGGTACCTTTGTCGGAGGAATTTCCGGTGCGGCGTCCAGCGCGTCTTGGTCTCGCATTTTCGGAATTGCTTCCGACGTTGTCAGTTTGCAAGGAATCGGCCAGGTAGCGACTACTGGAGGCGTGTTCGGGTTTATCGAGCTATTGTCAAATGTTGGTGACGAAGGGGATCAGGCGGCGGCGGTTTGAGCTTGCGATCTGAGGACTTCAACTCCGTCGGTAAACTTTACGCCGAGGATTATTTTCGGCAACTGATTGTGACCATCGAGGCGACGCCAGCTTTTCTCGGCGGCCTCGGCGAGCTTGAAGATCATGGCGAGCGCGGTCTTGTTCGAAAGACATCCCTTGGAGCGTACCGTGCGGTGGCGGATGGTCGCGAACGAACTCTCGATGACGTTGGTCGTGCGCAGGTGCTTCCAGTGCTGGGCCGGGAAGTCGTAGAAGGCCCATAGCGCGTCGCGATCTTTGATCAGGCACTCGACCGCCTTGTCGTATTTGACGCCCCAGGTCTCGACGAAGGCGTCAAATGCCACGAGTGCATCCTTCTTGGTCTCAGCCATCCAGAATCTCCTGGAGCGCCCGCTTGGCTTTTGAGTGCTGGCTCTTCGGCAGCTTGTTCAAGACATTGGCGGTCTTGTGCACCCAGCAGCGCTGGCCGAGGGTCTTCGGCCACACCTCCTCGATCGCTTGCCAGAAGCCGAGCGCGGCGACCGCGAGCTCGGGCGCCATCGCAAGTCCGCGCCGCTTCAGGTCGAGAAGCAACTCCCTCCAGGATTGGGCGCTCTCGCGCACGCCGTCGATGAGGCCGACGAGTTCCTTTTTGCCCTCCGGGGTGGCACCGATGATGACCAGCAGGCACTGCGAATCGTCCTCCAGACGGGCCTGCACGTGGATGCCGTCGGCCCAGAAGTAGACGTATCGCTTGGCCGAGAGATCGCGCCTGCTCCAGCGCAGGTGCTCGTCCGACCAGGCGTCCTTGAGCCGGGCGATGGTCGAGGCCGAGAGCCCGCCGGCGTCCTTGCCCAGCAACGCCAGGAGCGCTTCCTCGAAGTCGCCGGTAGAGACGCCCTTGAGATAGAGCACCGGGATCAGCACTTCGAGGCTCTTCGATCGGCGCGCGTAGGGAGGCAAGATCGCCGACGAAAAACGGATACGATCGCAGCCTTCGCCGACGCGGTCGCGCACACGCGGGCAGCGCACCGCAACCGGACCGATGCCAGTCGCGATCTCGCGCTCAGGCAGATGTCCGTGGCGCACCAGCCGCCGGTGGCCGTCATCGGTGAGTTTGTCGGCATGGGAGTTGAGCAAGGCCGTAACCTCGGCCTCAACTGCTTGCGAAAGCAGCGCTCGTGCGCCGTTGCGCAAAACTTCCGTCAGCGGATCGAAAAAAGTTCCTGGTTGGGAGAGCGGCAAAACATTAGTGTCGGTCATGGCGTATCTTCCTTCGATGGAAAGTGGAGGCTTCGACACCACCACGATACGCCACCTCATCCCTTCATGCCGTCACCAACTTTCAAACATAGCTCGGGTTTATCATGGGCGCTATTCTAGGATTTGTTTTTTCGTCAACATTGGCGGGCATCGTCTTCTTTTTTGCCCAAATTGAACGGAACACCCGCAGTCTATTGAAAAGAGAACGTGGGCCAACACAATATCGGGCCGCCCCGCGTTTCTAAGCGATCACCGGACGTCGCGCATTTATGAGTACACGCCCTAGTGGCATTGAGGATATCATGAAAAAGCTATTGATGGCCGGGGGTGCTGTGCTGATGCTGTGCGCGTCGGCGCACGCGGGCGATAAAATGCCAAGGTCAGTGCTTGGATCGTGGTGTTCAGCTACGCACGACAATGGTGACGTCGTCTACAAGCGAGGTAGATGCTCTGATCTTAAGATAGAGGTCGGAGGTGTTATTTTCAGTAATGAGATGGCGTGTTCATTTAAAAAAAGTAACTCGGGTCTCTGATATGGTTTATATCACTCACGTTATGTGTGGCGAAACAGAGCAGACAGAGCCAAGAGATTTTAGGATCGAGTTATCCAACAAAAGATTGATCCTAAAAGACATGACATAAAGAAACACTGACTACAGCGGAACAAACATAAACTTTACGACACTGCAGTGGTGGTCGATGGTCTGAAAGCGCTTGACCCCGAATGGCCGATTAGAGAAGCGGATCATTCATTGCATCGCAGCGAATGTCCGCTATGGGCCGATTGTGTTGAAAAAGTCTGCAGTTGCGACCTCGTCAGCGCGGGCGAGCAGCGTCGGTGGCAATGGCCCTATGGACCATATGCCGTCAGGGGCGAAGGTGATTGAGATCAATACAGGCAAGCGGTCGTCAAAGAGCCAGTGAATTTGGCCCGTCAGTATCCGGGACGGGACCTGAGCGCAGTATGCCGAGCAGTGCGAAGGTAACTGAGCTTGACGCGGCCAAGCGACGCTAGATATATGCCAAATTATCTTGCAACCGCCGATTTGTCTCAATAGAATTTGGTCGGGCACGGCTGACAATTCGCCTAAACGGGGCGATGGCCATGAAAGCTCTCAAAGGACTACCGATTCTTGCCGCATGTGCACTGGTCGTCGGTGGCACTGTTGCCGCCAATGCCAGCCCCTATATCGTGACGTTCGAACAAATGGGGCTCAATGTCGTCGCGACGGGGAGCGGAAACATTGATTTGACCGGTCTCACCCTTTCGTCAACCATTCACCCGACCCTTACGGCGGGGATCAACCCACCCGAGGCTGTCGTAAACCTTAATAGTGGGACATCGGATCTCTATACTGGCACATTTTCTGGACCGCCGGGTGGGGTGTTAGGTCCCGGCTTCGGGCCTGGAACTGGGATCCCAGGCCCCTTGTTTGAGCCTGCCACCAGTGCCACCGGAAACCTCGTATCTTTCAGCCTTACTTTTAAATCAGTACATGTCTTTGAGGGCTACGTCTCTGATGCTTCCTTAGGTACCAGTACGGACACTTGGGACAACGCGACCTTCACGAGTCTCGGCCTGACACCCGGCACCTATGAATGGACGTGGGCCAGCGCAAACGGCAGCACAGACGCGGACCAAAGTTTCACAATCGACATCGTTGCGCCCACGGCAACGCCGCTCCCCGCCACGCTCCCACTCTTCGCCACCAGCCTCGGCGCATTAGGTCTGTTCGGCTGGCGCAGGAAGCGGAAGGCGCAATTTAATTTCTGCGCTGCAGGTTGGCGACGCGTCATGGTGATGGGCACGGTGTTTGTGTCGCTGACGGTGTCGCAGCTGTAATGCTGATGCATTAAGCCATAGCGGTGTGGACGTGTTGGCGCTTTTCACTGCAGGCGCGCCGCTCCTCCTAACCCCCTTCCCAACTATTGAGAGAATGGCTAGGATGGCAATACTCACGAACAGCTTAACCTGCCATGGGGGCGACCATGCAGTTCAAGGTTAAAGCGTTCACCACTATCTGCACAATTGCGGCCATATTGTTTGTCACCCCGGTGACTCCGGAGGCGGCGACCCTGAGTTTCGATGCATTGCTTAGTGGAGCTAATGAAGTTCCGCCCAACACGTCACCCGGAACGGGCTCTGTGACGGTCGTGTTGGACACGATAGCTCAAACACTGCAGTTCAACGTATCATTTAGCGGTTTGACGTCGAACGATACAGCCGCCCACATTCACTGTTGCGCACCGCTGGGCACCAACGTGGGCGTCGCAACTACGCTACCGGCATTTGCGGGGTTTCCTCTCGGTGTGACCTCCGGAACCTTCAACGCAACCTTTAGTCTTATAGACCCTACATTCTATAACCCGGCATTCTTGACAGCAGAGGGCGGGCTTACGGGAGCCGAAGCAGCGCTGACCGCAGGCATCGAGGACGGCCAAAGCTATTTTAACATCCACACCATCAATAATGGGGGTGGTGAGATCCGGGGTCAGCTGTCTCCGACTCCTTTGCCGGCCGCACTCCCGCTATTTGCTACCGGCCTCGGCGCAATGGGCTTCTTTGGTTGGCGCAGAAAACGCAAGGCGCAATCGCAGCCGCCTGATCCGAGCGTTAAGACCAAATAAGCTGAAATTCCGCCCTGCCTAGCCGCCACACGGTTTAGACGCACCACGGGCCAACTGTAGGGCTTGAACAAGCGGCGGGAAGCTCACAACACCGCGCTTTTTGTAAAAAGTCCCGGCAAGCGATCCAGCTATGGCTTTTCGAGGAGCCCTAGACCGCTGCCGGGACAGAAGCACGAACCCGCCTTCCGGCCCGTGCTCCTCGGTAAGTGCGCGCCTCCGCACACCCACCAACTGATGTGCCCCGGCCCGCGCGGATGCAGCACGCGGGCCGAGGACGGGGCGCTCAAGAGGTCCACGCCCCATTGCCGTTCCCCATAGGAGAAAAAGGAACGGCGGTTATCGTAACGGTCTGCCACTAGCATCAACAAAACCGAAATCGGTCCTAAAAGACGTAACGCGTCTGCCGGGGCGGGTCATATCTTTGACGAAACTCTCCTGACCAATGAACTGGATTTCACGGACTTTGCCGTAGTCGTCGAGTTTCTCGATCTTGCGCATTTCGCCAAGGGGAACGTTCTTTGGGTTAAAGGCTTCGACAACGACGGCGCTGAGGACCCGCTTCTCGAAAGGCTCAATGGCCTCGGACGGGACGTGATTGGTCAAGAAGGTGCGCTTGAGTGTACGGAGCGTTTCACGTCGGTAATCGTCGGGGCTCTGGCCGAGAATTGGCTCAGGCGCTTTCATCCCCACCTGACGCAGCATGTCGTCGTAACGCTGCTGGTAAATCCGGGCTGAGCGCTTCTGATAATCGAGTTGTTGATCATTTAGGGGCATGATCATTCAGCCTTATCAGCCGGTGACACACCGGCGAGGTCGGACATGGTTGAGAGTTTTAGAAACTTGAGGCGCAGGCCATCGCCATCTGCATCAAAGAAAACCGCATCGCCTTGAGACAATGCGTACTGGCGAACCAATGGCGCAGGGATGGTCAGATGGAGACTATGTCCCATCTTTCGCAATTGTTTGGTCGCGGGGATATCCATTGCGCATTTTAGCACACAATAGCGCCGCGAACAATTAGTTGTTTGTTTGACTACTCAAATAGATTGTTCGATGCCTAATAGTCGTCCTCATTCAAAATGGACGGTGGTGGTGGTGTCACGCGCGTTAGAACTTTGGGAAGGTCGCCCTCATTATCGTTATCTGTATTCGGGGCAGACATCTCGTGCATTTCGCGTGCGGCAGGGTAGATCGCCGGGGCGTTGGGTTCGTCGGGATCAGGCAGACTGTGCTCAGCGTTCACTCGCGTTGCGGCCTGCACACTCGCGCTGTCACCAATTCGTGACACGCTAATCGAAGGCTTCAGCCACTTCGTTACCTCCATGACTGCGCCGATTGCTTCCGGCTCGAGCGGTCGCCGGGTGGGACTTGCACCCACTGGAAAACGCCGCCTTATCACGGCGCACACCCGACGCAGACTTGGCCGCGCTCGTAAAGCGACGGCCCGGCTACAATTCGGGCTGATTAAAATATCCTCGGATTGTGTCGGGAGGCGCGGCGGTCGTTCGTCCTTGGGGTGCGAAGCAACGGAGAAGCTGAGGGGCGCCTGCCAGCCTGCCTAGTCACTATTGTTTTGCCTTTCCGAATGAGGAGCGAAAATCTGATGTCTTCTGCTCGCATAATCCTTCTCGTCGGCACATCCAAGGGTGCGTTTTTGATTTGTGGCGGCGACGATCGTTGCGGCTGGGCCATTCGAGGTCCTTACTGCGACGGCTGGCCAATCAATCACGTGATTGGAGATCCAAAGACCGGTACCCTTTGGGCAGGTGGCGGCGGCGAATGGCACGGCGCAGGTATCTGGCGGAGTGAGGACGCAGGCACGAGTTGGAAGGTCACTCGTCTTACAAAAGGAAAGATGGACGATTGGGCAGCCAACGACCCCAATTTCGCAAAGATGATCGGGTGGACCGACGAAGCGCTACCGTTCGCCGACGCTTTCGCTCAAATCTGGTCGCTCAGCTACACGCACGGCACGCTATACGCCGGTGCCAAACCAGCGAACCTTCTCGCCAGTGGGAACGGCGGTAAAAATTGGGTTCGGATAAATGGCTCTGACGGATCACCCCTCCGCCGACACATGGAATCCCGGTGGCGCCGGGCTGGTGTTGCACACCATCGTTTCCGACCCTGGGGATCCCAAAAAGCTGTGGGTTGGAATCTCGGCAGCCGGCGTCTTCGCAACCGAGGACGGCGGAGCGACATGGGAACGCCGCAACCGCCTGTCGAACGCGGAAGCACGCGGTCACGACGACCACCCTGCCGCGCCACGCGATGGCGAGATCGGGCATTGCATCCACAACATGATGCGTGCACCGGGCACGACCGACGTACTCTACCAGCAAAATCATTATGGCGTATGGCGCTCGGCCGATGGCGGCCGAAGCTGGGAGGACCGGACCAAGGGTTTGCCGTCGACCTTCGGCTTTCCGATTTGCGTTCATCCGCGCGATCCAAACACCATTTGGACGCTGCCACTCAACGGCGACATGGCTGGACGTTTTCCACCCGATGCGGCCGCGGCGGTCTGGCGCTCACGCGACGGCGGCCAAAGCTGGCAGGCGATGCGCCAAGGTCTGCCGCAGCAGGGCTGTTTCTTCACGGTGCTTCGTCAAGCGATGGCCGGTGACGATCGCGATCCGGCGGGCATCTATTTTGGCACCAACAGCGGTTCGGTCTTCGCCAGCTTTGATGAAGGTGAAAATTGGCTAGAGATCGCGCGTCACTTGCCAACGATACTTGCTGTCGAAGCACTTGATTTGCATGTCTGAAAAAATGATTGCATGTGGTCGAGTTCAGAATTTCGAGTCCGGCTTGTCGAAATCAACGATTCCGTCGATTGGTTGCGGCGGCAGAATTTTGACCTGCTCACCGACCTCGATCGTCATGCGGTCTTGTCCCATAGCAAGCGGACCGTCATAGCCCGCCTTTCTGGTTCGCTCGATGATGACGTTGTCGCCGGCATCTCCCGGCAACTCCTTTTTGACGATGTGGGAGAAAACCGCCAGTCGCGGTCGTGTTTTCAAGAACGTTGCCGCTGCCTGCTCAGGCGTCATTAGCTTGTTCAGCACTGGCTTGAGAACGCCGGCCTTGGTCATGACGTCACTGAATGCAACGACATTGCTAACGATGAGATCGTCGTTCATCCCGTATTTGACGACATTCTCATTGTAGGTGGTGTCGCCGGTCAGCAGGACCGACCGCGGCAGCGTCGATACGGTACCCAAAGGCCGGATTGCCGTCGTCATGCTCGACCGGAAATGCGGTCACTTTCACCCCGCCCGCGTCATAGATGACTCCCTCGGCAATCTCGTGGACAGTGATGTCGAGGTATTCGCGTTTGAAAACCGGGTTGGAGCGATGCTCAACTTCGTGCTCGTACATCGTGCGCATGCCGTCGACCATCTGTTGCGTGCCTTGTGGCCCCCAGACTTCCAGGCTGGGCTTGCGCGCAAACATGAACCAAGGCGTCATCCATATCGATGGAAGACCTTCGATATGGTCACTGTGCAGGTAAGTCAGAAATATCTTCGTGACAGAGCGCGGGTCGATGCGGGAGAGGTAGATGTTCTGCAAAACGCCACGCCCGACGTCGAATATGAGGGCCTGCTGGTTGGCCTCAATCAGCGTCGACATTCCCTGACGTGTCGGCGTCAGTTCAGGACCGCCGGTGCCGATCAGGTGCACTCGAATTGCGCCGGCCTCATCGGCAAGCGCCGGTGAGAGCAGGTGAACGGCCGTAAGAAGACTAATGGCAGCCAATAGGAGAGTTCGGCTCATGATGTTCTATCCTGTTTGACCCGGCTACCCCAGAGTACGCAGACCAGAGTCGAACAGTGACGGTTTCTGGACACGTCGAGAAGCCGCGCAGGGCTTGCCGCATCGTAAATGCTAATGCGGCGACAAACTGGCCGTTCTCTGGGAGAGCGCCCGCAGGCAAATTCGTGGGGCGCCTTGAAGGTGCGGCGCTGAAATAAATGGCGAGACAGGCTCACGTGTCCTGCGGCGGCACGAAATCGGCTCCGGTGGGCACGAATTCGTTGGTGTAAAGCTGGCTAGTTTCCAGTACGGCGGTCACGCCACCGTATTGCTTGAGCACTTGAATGGTCGAGGCCCAATCCGCCTCGGCACCCCATCCCAACGGGTGGCCTTTGGTGCTAGGCGTTATCCAGGTTTTCCACGACAGTTCGAGTTCGAGCTTGCTGATCGCCGGATCAGCGCTGCTCGCGTATTTGGTTACGACGGCGACCGCTTCCTCTGGGTTCTGCCGACCATAGAGAAACCCCTTGAGGGCCGCCGGGACGAAGGCGCGTACGAGTTCCGGATCGCTCTTGAGCAAATCCTCGTGCACGATGATGCCGTTCGAAACCACAGTCACGCCATAATCGGAGAACCAGAAAATTCGAACCCCCTTGTTGCCGCGGATTTCGATGCTTGGCGCATAGCTAGGGACGTAGCCGGCGATTGCCTCGACCTTGCCACTGATCAGAGCTGAGCCGACACCCGCAGGATCGATGTTGACTACCTCGATCTTGGATGTGTCGATGCCGGAGCCTTTGGCGAACGCAGGCCATTGCTGGAATTGGGCGCTCCCGGCAGTTATGGCGACCGTTCTGCCTTCGAGGTCCTTTGGACCCTTTATGACAGAAATCAGCGAGCACCATGATCGCGGCGGGGTCGCGGCGGTAAATGCTGCCAACAGTCTTGATGGCCATGCCTTTCGCCACGCCGCTGCCGATGACGAACCCATCTGCAAACCCGATCTGAGCCGCCTTGCTGGCAATCAGCTGCGCTGTGGTGACTGAGCCCTTTCCGGGCGTGAGTGTGACGTCAAGTCCGGCTTGCTCGAAATAGCCCTTTTCACGGGCGAGCATAAAGCCAACATTGGCGCCCTGATAAAGCCAATCGAGCGTCATTGCTACCGGCTTGAGTGCACCCGCCGCGCGAGCGCGCCACGGCGGAAGCGGCAAGAGCAGCGCTCCTGTTGTCAGCGCAGATTTCTTGAGAAAGCGACGACGAGACATCGGCGCATGCCGAGAAGCACGGGTGATCATGATTTCACCTCCGCATGATCGCTGCCCGGCATGAAGAAACGCACGCATCTACCACAGGAGACCCTGCGACAGTCGCAACGCATGATCTTATGTCGAATATGGGCATTTGACAAACGTATTAGGACGTCTCAAAAATGTTCAAATTCCAAATACGACGCATTAGGAGCAACTCATGAGTGGCCTTCAAGACCGTATCGATCGTCGTATCGCGCGCTTTGCCGATCGGCGGGAAGATTGGAGCGTGTTTGGCTTCGAGACGCAGAAGGATCCGACATTTGCGCGCGCGCAGCGGCGCTACATCGGCGCCAGCGGTTCAGTCGATCCTAATGATCGCCGTGGCGGCCTTGAGCCCACCGCCTTCACCATGTCCGTGCAGTCGATGCCCGCCGGAAACCGAATTCCGGTGCACTGCCACGAAACCGAAGAGACCTTCTTCATTCTCGGCGGCTCTTGCCTGGTCCGGTTCTTCGACGGCAACGAGACAGCCGAGGCGCGACTTGAAAAATGGGACCTCATCGCCTGCCCGCCGTTCATGTACCACGAGATCATCAACGACGGGAGCGAGACCTGCCACGTGCAAACCCTGCTCAGCAAGGCGGAACCGAAGCGGCCGCAATATCGTGATCCGGAATTGCTGGAGCTGCAGGCCGCCGTATCCTGAGGGTCGAAGGCTCGACCGGGTGGAGGAGGCCGGCGGGTTTGTTATGGGACGGTTTCTGCCGAGCGTGCCCGTCTACACTCAGCTTGCCGAGCAGCTCAAAACGCAAATCTGCAGCGGCGAGTTCAAGCCCGGCGCGCGTATCCCCAGTGAGCAGGAATTGATCGCAGCGAGCGGGCTGAGCCGCGTGACCGTGCGCGCCGCGCTCAAGATGTTGACCCGGGACGGCATGCTGGTCCGTCGCCAAGGCGTCGGCACTTTTGTCGGCCATCCGATCGATCAGGAGCTTTCCAGCGTCCAGACCACTCCGGAGGTCCTTCTGTCCCTTGGAATGATTCCGAAGGTGAAAGTTCTCAGCTTCGCGACGGTCTTGCCGCCGCCCGACGTCCAAACGGCACTGCGATTGGGTGCCGGCGAAAGGGTCGTGCTGATGAAACGGCTGTACACTTCGGGCTCAACTCCCATCGCGTTGCTCTATGTCTATCTGCCCTCGGCCTTGGAAAAGTACGCCCGAGCTTTAAAGGACGAACGCGCGCCGACCGAGACGACGTATACAATTCTCGAGAAAAATCTCGGCGTCACGATTAAGGAAGCCCGTCACGTCATCAAGGCGTGCCCTGCCGAGCGCACAGTCGCTCGTGCCCTGCATGTCAAAGCAGGCGCCCCGATCCTGGTGCTCGAGCGGCTTACAGTCGGCAGCGACGGTCGGCCACTGGAATATGACGTCTGCCATTATAATTCCAGGCGCTACACCCTGTCGGTCACCGTTCCCCGTCGAAGGCTCACGGCAAAGCCGTCATCCTTCTCTGACGTCGCCGCCAAGGGTTATCGTCAGTTCACCTAGCGTGAGGCCGCCAGGGAAGGCCAAAGTTTTTGCTCATTACGTTTCAGGCGAGAACCCGACCGCGGCCGCCACAACTCGAAACTTGCCACCAAGCTCAAAGTCATCGGCATCGAGCTTGCCTCGATGGGCATCAATGAACCGGCGGATCGCGACGAAGTCATTCGGTTCGAAGAACCAAAGAAGGGAACCTACAAGAAGTTGATCGTTGCGCGAGTGGCGCCTCGTTGGCGGAATTCTGATGGGAAATATCAGCAAGGCCGCATACCTTATGCGGACTTTCGACCGCGATTTACCACTCCCAGAAGAACGCCTCTCACTGGTCGTCGTGTTTTTTTCGGGGATGGCAAAGTCGGCGCCGGTGCGGTGGAGCTTTGGCATAACGATCCGGGCAAGTTCTTCGAGATGAGGTTGGCTGATTGATATTATGATCCCTCAGTCATGTTTGAGCTGATTCGCGGCACTCCAAATTCCCGCGTGGGCAAGGCCTCAGGACGCGTCTGGAAGTCTGGCATGCCGCTCATCGTCAAGGACCTGCAGGATTCAAAAGTTTTTCCGAGGTGGCCAGGAGCTTTTGGATAACGGTATCACTTAGGGGTTTCGGAATCCCGTACCCCCGTCCATCCGCACAAAACTGGCGCGGATGCGCCAAGCGCCCGTTTTTGAAATTTGGGTCCCGACGCAAGAACAAAATCATTAATTTTTCAATCCGGCGACTGGGATCAGAGTGCGGGATTGGCGACGGATTACAAATCGATCAGGATTGCGAAAGATGACGAGCCTATGGGCAAAGTTCGGCTGAGCGGGGTTGCGGCTGTGCATGCCAACCTTGCCGGAGACACATCGCCGGCCGGACAATCCGCTGCTGCAGCCGGGTTAAGTGCGGTGGCGGCGTTACCAATTATGGATGCGAGGGGATTGAAGGCGGTTATTGCTTGGTATTTCAAAATGCCGGAGTACGCGCATGAGTGTGACCACGGCAAGACGTCAGAACGCGTTTCTGGACGTCCGGCGATGGCGGAGTTCTTGCCGAGCTACGAGGCAGGCACGTGGTACGGCCCTCGCGATAGCCAAGAACACGCCGCCACAGTGTCAATCCGCGTGGGATCGGCACCCCAGATCGGCATCTAAAAATTGCATGCCGAGCGACATCTGTGATCCGGCGATGCCTTACCCGTCTTACGCGAAGCTGACCGACGCTGACGTGGCGACGCTCTATGATTTCTTCATGAAGCAGGTACCGCCCGTTCATCAGGAAAACTTGAAGAACGAAATTCCGTGGCTCCTCAGTTTCCGCTGGCCGCTTGCGATCTGGAGTTTGGTGTTCACCACCAGCGGCAGTTACGTCACCAAGAGCGACCACGAGACCGATTGGAATCGCGGCGCCTATCTGGTGCAGGGTCTGGGCCACTGCGGCGCCTGTCACACCCCGCGCGGCTTCGCTTGGCAGGAAAAGGCGCTCGACGACAGCAGTGCGGTGTATCTCTCCGGCACGTTGCTGGACGCCTGGTACGCGCCGGACCTGCGGGGCGACATTCGCACCGGTCTTGGCGGCTGGTCGAAGGACGACCTCGCCGACTTTCTCAAGAACGGCCACAATCAAGCCGAGACAGCGTTCGGCTCTATGATTGATGTGCTCAACAACAGCACGCCCTACCTCTCCGATAATGACATCAACGCGATCGCGGTCTATCTGAAATCGCTGCAAGCCACGTCCGCGCAGCAGCCTGTTTCCTATGACGATGCTACCAAGGTGGCGCTGCGGTCCGGGCACGCAACGCAACCCGGCACAGCCATCTACACCGGCAGCTGCGCGAACTGTCATGGGTTCGATGGTAAGGGCTTTGGTCCGTACACGCCGACGCTCGCCGGCAACCCCACCGTGCTCGACAACGACGCGTCGTCGCTCATCAACCTGGTACTAAACGGTTCCAATCCGCTGGTCGTGAAAGGGATTCCGGACCCGTATCGCATGCCTCAATTTCGACAGCAGTACTCCGATCAGGAGATCGCCGACGTTGTCGCCTTCATCCGAAATGGCTGTGGCAACCAAGCGCCGGCAGTCACAGCGCTGGAAGTCGCCAACCTCCGCAAGACCACCGATCCAACCAGCGATCAGGTCATCATCCTGAAAATGCGTTAGGGGCAACGAAGAAGCTGAATTTCGCGGCGGAACGGTCGCCGCAAAGGTTGCAGGAGCTGATCATGCAACGTTCAACTATCACCAGCGCGTCGACGGATTTTGTCGTAACACATCCGCTCGATCCAGAAAACGCGCCGACCGTCGCCGCGATGCGAGCCATGGCGAGTTTCACCAAAGGCATGCTGCGCGGTGTCGCGGCGCGTAAGCCATTTGATGCCTTAATGGAGAGCGTGTTGCCGAGGGATGACGTGACGTTCAAATTCGACACGGTTGGTGATGTCCCAGGGCTGTGGGTTCATCCTGCGAAGAGTCGATTTGACGAGGCGATACTCTATCTCCACGGTGGATGGTTCAACTTAGGAACAGCCAAGGCATACCGCCATCTTGCCGCGCACATAGCCGCGAGGGTTGGAGCGAAGACATTTGTCCCAAACTATCGGCTCGCTCCCGAACATCCTTTCCCCTCGGCCGTCGACGATGTTCTGTCCTGTTACCGCGGACTTGATGAAATGGGAATACGTCGGATTGCCCTCACGGGAGACTCAGCCGGCGGCAATTTGGCGCTTGTTCTTGCTTCGCGCGTCACAGACGAAATCATCTCTACCAAGATGACTTTTGTTGGAGCTGCCGTGTTATCGCCCGTCACCGATCTGACCTTCTCAGGGACCACCTACGAGACGCGTGCGGGCGCCGATCCATATTTCACTCGCCCGCAGGTGGCGGAATTGGTGTGTGCCTATTTAGGGAGCGCCGATCCCAAAGATCCGCTGGCCTCGCCAATCTACGCGCGACTTTCCGGCCTACCGCCACTGCGTATTCACGTCGGAAACGACGAAGTGCTGCTGGATAATTCGCGCCGATATATCGAGCGCGCGGTTGGTGCCCGAGTCGATGCGCGGCTGGATGTATGGCTCGGAATGGCTCACGGATTCCCTGGCAGCGTCGGAAAGTTGAAGGCCTCAGCAGAGGCGCTGGATGCCGTCGGCGTCTTTCTCGCTGAGAAGCTGTTGGCTAGCCCGGAGGAGCCAATCATAAATGCGATATCGTTATCATGAGGACGCCTCAAAAGCTAAACGGGTGCACGATGCAGCCCATTCGGCCAAGTCTCCCCCGCGCAATTATTCAGCCAATGTGATGCTTATAATTCGTGAAATTCAGAAAGACGGCGCGAAGTCCCTCTGGACCATCGCAGACACACTGAACGGGCGAGGCGTTAGGGGAGCAAAAGGGGGGAAATGGTATGCAACGACCGTGCGGAACTTTATTGAGCGAAATAAGGCCGCTGCCGATACCAGTTGGATTCATCGAAAACCGCACTATGGGGTTCCGGAAAATAAGTGCGGCGTACAAGGCGACGCCATTGTGAGAACGCGGCGCACTCGCCGGTGGGTTCGCACCAGTAAAGGAAGACCAGGGAAAGCGTCTTAGATTAGCTGGATATTCGTATCGCGTCAGGAGAGCCAGGAAGTGCGAGTTTTTCCCTTTGCAGTTGTCGCACTCGCCCTTGCGAGCTGCGGCTCCAGAAACACGTTCGTTCCTCCGCCGCCTCCAAAAGTGGTCGTTGCGCAACCAGTGCAGAAGCCGGTGACCCTGTATCTTTACCTAACCGGCAACACCGCGCCGTACCGAACGGCCAATCTGGTCGCGCGTGTCCAAGGCTATCTGCAATCGATCGATTATAAGGATGGCGCCGCGGTCACGAAGGGAACGCAGCTCTTCGGGATCGAGCGCGACATCTATCAGGCGCAACTGGATCAAGCCAAAGCGCAATTGGCTCACGACCAGGCGGTGCTTGCAGAAGCGCAAGTCAATCTGAACCGCTACCAAACATTGGAGCAGCAGAAGTCAATTGCGAGGCAACAGGCCGAAGACCAAGCCGCCGTCGTGCAGCAGGACAAAGCCACAGTTGATCTTGATCAGGCCAACGTCGAACTGCGAACATCAACCTTGGCTTTACCAGAGTTCTCGCCCCCTTCGACGGCGTCGTCACCAATCATCAAGTCGATCTCGGCGATCTCGTCGGCGCTGTCCGGACCGACCACACTCGCAACCATCGTCCAGACCGACCCGATCTACGTTTATTTCACCGCTGAGCGAGCCGCAATTTTTGGCGATCCGACAGAAGCAACGCCAAGGCTGGACATCCGATCAGTACGGCGGACCTAACGTTCCTTTCGACGCATCCCGGTCGAGATTGGGCTGCAGGATGAGGAGGGCTATCCTCACAAAGGACATCTCGACTACGTCTCGCCGCAAGTCGACCCCTCGACCGGCACGCTGGCGGTGCGCGCAATATTCGACAACAAGGATCAACGCACTGCTGCCCGGGCTGTTCGTGCGCGTCCGGGGACCGATCGCGCATCAGGACAAAGCGCTGCTGACGCGAAATGATGCGATCGGGACGAGCCAGGAGGGGAGCTACGTGCTGGTGGTCGGCGCGGACAATGTCGTTCAGCGCAAAATCGTCAAGATCGGACAAAGGCAGGGTCAGCTCGTGATCATCGAATCCGGTCTCGATCCAGATGACTGGGTCGTGATCGAAGGCGTTCAGCGGGCTTTTCCCGGCGCCAAGGTCGAGCCGCAACGATCCGAGCTGACATCGGACGGCGGCCGATCCATCAGACGACGCCAAGACGAGCGCTCCCGACCCGACGCCGAAATGAAGGATCGCGAGGGACCGGCATGATCTCGCGCTTTTTCATCGATCGACCGGTGCTCGCCAACGTGCTGGCGTTGGTTTTCGTCCTGATCGGCCTGGTCGCGCTCCTTCAATTGCCGACCGCCGCAATATCCCAATGTCGTCCCGCCGACCATACAAGTCTCGACGCGGTACCCGGGCGCGAGCGCCAAGACGCTGGTCGACACCGTCGCCCTGCCGATCGAGCAGCAGGTCAACGGCGTCGAGGACATGCTCTACATGCAGTCGACGAGCGCGAGCGACGGCACCTACACCTTGGTCGGTCACCTTCGCGATCGGCACCGATCCCGACAAAGCGCAGATCCTGGTCCAGAACCAGGTGGCCGCCGCCCTTTCGTCGTTGCCGTGGCAAGTCCAGGCCCAGGGGGTGACGACGGCAAAGAAGTCGAGCTCGATCCTCGAATTCGTCGCGCTGGTTTCGCCGGACAGCCGCTTCGACAGCCTGTTCCTGTCGAACTACGCCGTCATCAGCGTGCAGAACGAACTGGCTCGCCTCAAGGGCGTCGGCGCCGTGACGATCTTCGGCGCCGGGCAATATGCCATGCGCATCTGGATGGACCCGGACTTGCTTCAAGCGCGGGGCCTGACGCCGCAAGACGTGATCAGCGCCATCCAGCAGCAGAGCCAGGAAGTCGCCGCCGGCCAGGTCGGCGCGCCGCCCGCGCCAAAGGGCCAGGATTTCCAATATACGCTCGACCTCAAAGGCCGCCTCGACGATGCCGCCGAATTCGAGAACATCGTCGTCAAGGCCGACTCGCACAAATGGCGGACAGATCACCCGAATCCGCGACATCGGCCGCGTCGAGCTCGGCGCCCAAACCTACAGCCAGTCGTTCGATCTCGACGGCCGGCCGGCGGCCGGGATCTGGCATCTTCGCTTCTGCCTGACGCCAACGCCATTGCGGTCGCCGACGAAGTCAAGGCGAAGATGGACGAGCTCGCCAAGAGCTTCCCTCGCAGGCCTCAGCTATGTGACGCCCTTCGACACGACGAAATTCGTGAGAGCCGCGATCAGTGAGGTCTATATGACCCTGATCGAAGCTGGCGGTTTTGGTTCTGATCGTCATTCTCGTTTTCCTGCAAGATTGGCGGGCGATGCTGGTCCCGGCGACGACCGTTCCGGTGACATCATCGGCGCTTTCGCCGCGATGGCGGCGCTTGGGTTCTCCGTCAATCTCGCGACGCTGTTCGCCATCGTGCTCGCGATCGGCATCGTCGTCGACGATGCGATCGTGATCGTCGAGGGCGTCTCGCGCTATGTCGAACAGGGCATCCCTGGCCGCGAGGCGGCCGGCAGGGCGATGGACGACCTGATGGGCCCGGTAATCGGCATCACGCTGGTGCTGATGTCGGTGTTTATTCCAGCCGCCTTCCTTCCGGGACTGACCGGGCAGCTCTACCGGCAATTCGCACTCGTCATCGCTGCCACCGCCTTCATCAGCGCGATCAACGCCGTGACCTTGAAGCCCACGCAAAGCGCGCTGTGGCTGCGGCCGCCGGTCCCGCTTGAGCGGCGCAACCTATTCTATCGCGGCTTCAACACCGCCTTCGGTGCCGACGAGCGGGGCTACGTGGGACTCGTCGGCGCAATGACCCGCCGCAGCAGCGCCACGGTGGTCCTTGCGCTTGTTCTGGTCGTCGTTGCGGTTTGGGGGCTGACGCGCGTGCCGACCGCGTTCCTGCCGGACGAAGACCAAGGCTATCTGATCGTCAGCGCGCAACTGCCCGACGGCGCGTCGAAGGAGCGCACCGACGCGGTCATGCAGCAGATCTCGGGGACTGCCAAGAAGGTGCCCGGCGTCGACACGTGGTCACAGTCAGCGGCGTTTCTATACTCGACAACATGGCAAGCCTCGCCAACGCGGGCGTTGCCTTCGTGGTCCTCGATGACTGGGATGTGCGCCTCAAGCAGAAGGGACAGGATCTGCGCTTCGATCTACCCAGAATCTGAATCGCTCTCTGCAGACCGTGACGCAGGCCGTCGCGTTCGCGTCTGCTCCCGCCCCCGATCCAGGGCATCGGCAATGTCAGCGGCTTCACGATGCAGGTCGAGATCAGGAACGGCGATTTCGATTATGCGTTGTTGCAGAGTCTGACGGAGGCCGTGATCAGGGCCGGCAACGCGCAATCGGCTTGCAGAGGCTGAGCACGACCTTCCGGGCCGGCGCCCCTCAGCTCAACGTCACCGTCGACCGCACCAAGGCCGAGACGCTTGGCATCACGGTCGGCAACGTCTTTTCCGCCCTGGCGACCTACGTCGGGTCAAATTACGCGGCCCAGTTCAACAAGTTCGGGCACGTGTTCCAGGTCTACGCGCAGGCGCTGCCCCACTTCCGCGCGAGCGCCGACGACATCCAGAACCTCAAGGTCAAGGCGGGCAACGGAACCATGACGCCGATCGGAACCGTGATCGACATCAAGGAAATTCAAGGTCCTCCGCTGATCAGCCTCTATAATCTCTATCCGTCAGCGACGGTCGTCGGCGGCGCGGCCCCCGGCTTCAGTTCGGGCGAGGCGCTCGACATCATGGACCAGATTGGCGCAGCACGTGCTGCCGCCTGGAACAGGGTACGAATGGACCGCGATGTCCTACCAGGAGAAAGCGGTCGGCTCGCAGATGTATTTCGTCTTCGGCCTCGCGCTGCTGCTCGTCTATTTTGTCCTGGCGGGTCAATACGAGAGCTGGATCCTGCCGCTGTCCGTGATCCTCGGCGTGCCGCTTGCCCTGCTCGGGACGGTCGGCGCGCTGACCGCGCTTGGCGCCGCCAACAATCTCTATACCCAGATCGGTCTGATCCTTCTGATCGCGCTCGGCAGCAAGAACGCGATTTTGATCGTGGAATATGCGCGCCAGAGGCGAGCCGAGGGGATGGAGATCGTCGCGGCGGCGGTGGAGGGAGCCAGGCTCAGATTCCGACCCATTCTCATGACCTCGTTCGCCTTCATTCTGGGCGT
The DNA here is from genome assembly GCA_963732015.1 of uncultured Alphaproteobacteria bacterium. Lineage (GTDB taxonomy): Bacteria > Pseudomonadota > Alphaproteobacteria > Rhizobiales > Xanthobacteraceae > BOG-931. The sequence goes on from CAVSXY010000002.1 coordinate 314,103, forward strand.
CTTCCCGCTTGTCATTGCGACCGGTGCCGGTGCCGGGGCCCGGCGTTCGATCGGCATGGCCGTCTTCAGCGGCATGATCGCCTCGACCTGCCTCGTCGTCGTGTTCGTTCCCTCATTCTATGTCGTGATGCAGCGCCTCCAGGAGCGATGGGCACGCCGCGGCCCGGGAAATGATACACCGACGTTTTGATAGGCGCGATCGACGAGCAATTGCATCACCCGGCAGCACCTCATTCGCCTGTGACCGGAATTGTCAATGCGAGCAATAGCCAGCTTCTAGTCGAAGGTGCCGTGCTCAGCAGTCACTGCCCGCAGCGACGGGTACGCCGCCATGCGTCGGATGCGCGGACGTCCTATACGCCTTGGAGAAGGGTGTCCCAATCCTGTGCCTTCGCCCACGACTCGAAGTCGTGGAAGACGACTCCGGGGAACTCACGATGGAGCGCTCCACGATCGACCGTGTAGCCGACACGGTCGAACCACTCGTACATCTTGGCGCCGTCCTCACCCATGTGTTGACGGATGACGTCCAGCGGGACCTGGAAAAAGGCGAACGGGCGGCCGGTGACACGCGAGAGGATGGCGACGACGTCGTTGCCCGTGAGCTCGTCGCCCCCGAGGTCGAAGCGCTTGCCTGTGAAGCGGCCTGGGTCCTCTAGGAGGCGAACAGCGACGGCCCCGATGTCCGCGACGGCGACTTGCGCGAGCTGTCTCGTCGGCGTCAGCGGCGTGGCGTAGATGCCCTTTGCGAGCTGCTCTTTGCCGAAATAGAGATTCTCCATGAAATATACGGGCGCCAGCACCGTGGCGCGTACGCCGATCTTGGCGATGTACTCTTCGACCTCGTACTTGCTGTCGAAGTGAGGGACGCCCGTCAGTCGATTGGCAGAGCCGGCCGAGGTGAAGACGAGATGTACGCCCGCGGCTTTGGCCGCATCCGCTGCGGACCTACCCTGTCGCGTCTCGGCTTGCGTGCCCCCCTCGAACGGCGTCGTCATCGCGAAGAGAGAGGTCGCTCCTTCGAGCGCCTTCGTGAGCGCGGCCGTGTCTTCGAGTGACGCGCGGATGAGAGTAACGCCCGCGTTTGCGAGCTCTCTCGCCTTCGCGGAGTCGGTACGGCGCGTGACGGCGCGAACCTCGTGACCGCGCTCGAGCAGGCTCTTCACCACAGCGCCACCTTGTTTGCCCGTGCCTCCCGTAACGACGACGGCAAGCTTCTGACCCATGACCCACCTCCTTTCACTTTCGACACATGAAAGCGGATTCCAGTTCGTCGGCGTTGATGTGCTGGGCGTTGATTCGCTGACGCTCCATTTTGTGGACCGGCGTCAACATCGGAGAAGTTAAAGCTACTGCGCGCGCCACGCCCGCAGCTCACTGCGGCGTTGTCATTAGCTCGATGACATGGCCGTCGTGGTCCTTGTAATAGAAGCCGCGGCCGCCATTCCAATCGTTGAGCTTTCCGTCTTCAAGGCTCCGCGGCCCGCTTCCGAAGGCGAGCCCAACGTCCTTGACCCGCTGCAAGATCGCATCAAATTCGGCATTGCTTACGTGAAACGCATAATGCTGGCCTGCGATAGCTCCCTTGGCATCAGCGAAGTCCAGCGTCAGTGTGTCGTTGACGCGCACCGGCGCAAAGTGACCGCCTAAGCCCTCGAAGCGCAGCCCGAAGATCTCCGCGAAGAGGCGAGCGGCGGCGTCCTTGTCACGAACCCAAACGATGGTGTGGTTGAGTGTGATCGCCATGGGCTTCCTCCTATTAGGCCGCCTGGCGCAAACTCTTCTCGCGCGCTGCTTTGAGGGCGGCGGTCCACCATGCCAGCTGATCGAGCATCTGCTGAGCGGCCTGATTGAGATGCTCGAGTTCGCTTAGCTGCTTGCCATCCTTGACCACGGCCAGGTAATCGGGAAACAGGATGTGAACGGCGTTGCGGATCGGCGCCATCTGCAGCTCGATGCAGTGGAGCCGCAGTTGTTCCACCGCGCGAGCGCCGCCAACGCCACCATAGCCGACGAAGGCGACCGGCTTTTGGTTCCATATCGAGTAGCCGTAATCGAGCGCGTTTTTCAGAACCGCGGCCGGCCCGTGATTATATTCGGCAGCTGTGAAGATAAAGGCATCGAATTCGCCGACTTTCTTCTGCCAGCGCTGGGCGACCTCATCTTTCGACGGAGCGTAAAGCGGCGAGGCCTCCTCCGCGAACAGCGGCAGCGGGAAATCCTTCAAATCGATCAATTCGACTTCGAAAACAATTCCCCGCCGAGCCATCTCTTCGATCCATTGTGCGGCATGACCGGCGAAGCGATTGGGGCGGATGCTTCCGATCACGACGGCGAGTTTCGACTTGCTCATAGCGGGCCTCCTTGAGCGCAAGGGTTTCGCCTGCTCAAGATGGACGCGACCAAGGGTAATCGGTAAGCTGGAATAGTCCTCATGGGTTATTCCGTTTTTCCGACTAATGGGCATTCCGATGCACGCACCGAGCCTTGCCGAAACGACCGCCTTCGTCGCTGTCGTTGAGCTGAGAAGCTTCACCAAGGCGGCCAAGCAGCTGGCCCTATCGCCGCCTCGCGTGAGCGAAATGGTCCGCAACCTCGAGGAACGGCTTGGCGTGCGCCTAGTCGAGCGGACGACACGATCAGTTGCCCCAACTACAGCCGGCGAGCGTCTCCTGGAGCGCCTTCGGCCGGTGCTTGACGAGTATCAGTCGGCGCTGGAATCGACGGGTGAATTCCGCGGCAAGCCGGCCGGCGTATTGCGCCTCACAGCACCACCGCCAGCCGGCGATTTTTTTCTGGCGTCGGCTATTCCGCGCTTTCTCGCGCACTATCCTGAGATTTCCCTCGACCTGTCATTTACCGACGCACTGACTGACATCGTCGCGGAGCAATTCGATGCCGGAATTCGCACCGGCGAGCGGATCGAACGCGACATGATTGCGGTGCGCGTCACGGACGAACTGCCGCTCATCGTCGCCGGTTCGCCTGCTTATTTCGCGCAACGTGGCAAGCCCAAGACACCCGACGATCTTGTCGCCCACGATTGCATCCGTATCCGATTTTCGAGCGGCACTTATGTGCCATGGCGCTTTCGGGTCAAGCGCCGCGATCTGGAAGTCCACGTCGAAGGCCGGCTGGTCGTTAATTCTGTGACGGTCGCTCGCCACGCCGCTGTCGAAGGCCTTGCGCTCTTACAAGGGCCGCCCGTCTTCATCGCCTCGGATCTCGCCGAGGGCAGGCTTGTCACCGCACTGGACGAATGGGCACCAAGTCCGGCGACAGGATTTTTTCTTTATTATCCGAGCCGCCGCCAGATGCGGCCGGCGCTCAAGGCGTTCGTGGATTTTATGCGCAGGGAACGCCACGGCGCATAGCGGTGCTTGGACATATTGGACTGGACAAGGCGACATATGCAGCACAGCAAATTGCAGCCTATTCGATCACATCGTCGGCGCGCGCCAGTAGAGTCGCCGGGACATCAATACCGAGAGAACGTGCAGTTTGCAGATTGATGATGAATTCGAATTTTGTGGATTGCAAAACGGGTAAGTCGGCTGGCTTGGTGCCTCTGAGAATGCTGCCGCTATAGATGGCTACTTGGCGGAAAACGTCAGGAACGCTGGTGCCGTAACTCATCAGCACGCCAGCTACGGCGGCGTCTCTCACAAAATCGCTGCTTGGCAGGCGGTCGCGTGCTGAGAGGATAGCCAATTGCGAGCCTCGGCTGGCGAAATAACCGTCTGGCGCGATAAACAGCGCATCTGCCTTGGCAGCGATAATTGCAGCAAAGGCAGCATCGATTTCGGCGGCAGTGCGCGCCTTGAAATAAAGTAATTCGAGACCGAAGAACTGGGGCCGAATCTCCAGGGCTTTTACTGTTGCATCTGCGGCGCTCGCGTTTGCAGGATTTAGCAGCACCGCCACGCGCTTCGCCGTGGGCAGAAGTTCGTGCATGAGCACTAGCCGCTTAGCGTCAATTTCGCTGGCGAAAAAATTGATGCCAGTCACGTTCCCGCCGGGCCGCGCCAAGCTTGCGACGAGCCCGAGCGCCACCGGATCTTCGCTGACGCCGAACACAACGGGGACCACCGACGTGGCGGCTTTAGCGGCGAGCGAGCCGGGTGAGTTGGCAGGCGTAGCGATCACAGCGACGTGGCGCTTGATGGCATCATCTATGATCGCGGCGACGTCCTCATAGCGACCGTCAAGCCAATGATATTCGACGGTGACGTCCTTGCCTTCTGTAAACCCGCTCTAACTCAAGCCCCTGCGAAACACGGCGGCGAGCGCCGTTGCCGCGTCAGCCTTTCTGGCATTGATGACCGTGACCCTTGGCACGGTTGACGCTGGTTGCTGCGCCTGCGCCGCAATCGGCCATGCTGCCGCCGTGCCCCCAAGTGAACCAAGGAATTCGCGTCGCCGGATTTCGATTGCCATGCGAGCTTATTCCCCACGCGATGAAGGGCAAGATGTTATGCCTCGGAAACAGGACGAACAATGCTGTTGCACTGCGAAAATCCAGAACGTCCGATGTCTCAGGTGGGTCAAACGCTACACATTCACGGCTTCGGCGCGACTTCCGCCTCGCCCCCAACACCGGACATATTACTGCATCGCATTAAGTGTTGCGATGGGCCCAGGCCGTGTGAAAACTCCGAAATCAAATTCGCCGTTGGAAATTTCGTCTCGACTTCGTCAATTTGAAAAACAAAAACGCTGACGACCACTGTCGGTAGAAGACGATAGAGAAACCAATTCTGCGCCGTGCTCGCGCGGGCACGTTTTCACACAGCCTGGGCCAATAGGCGACATCGCCTGCTCATCGATCACGTCGTCCGCCGCCATTAGAGCCTAAGCGAATGTCTGCCGTGGGAAATGCCGTGGAGGTGGCGTTTTACATGCGGCGATATCCCCGCCATATGCAGCGTTCAGGCGGCAGTTTTATCTAATGTCTTCCGTTTACCGTCAGTCGCGCGCCCGAGCAGTTGCATCAGGTCCCTAACCTGGATGCTTTCGAGCGAACGCACGGCATCCTTGATCTCCCGGCACAGCCCTTCGTCGACGCGGCCGGCGACGAGCCTATCGAACTTCTCGACGAAGTCTTCCCATGTGAACGGACGGGAAGCGAGGCCTGGAAAATTCTGAACCTCGTGCTCAATCACTCTGCCGTCCTGTAACCGGACCGTGATCTTGGCGGGCATCTTCGCAGGATATTGCTCGGTGAATTCCTGATCCGGCCGAACCGAAACCTTCTTGAGGAGCTGCTGCACATCGGCGCGCATGATACGGTCCGGCGCGAATTGCGCCGGCATCACATCGCCGTCAAGCAACGCCACCGCGAGCAGATATGGCAGGCTGTGATCCGCCTGTTCCTTGGTCCGGATGACTTTGTCCACGCCGTAGAGGCCGCCGCCGGCAAAATCGTAGGCGATCCGGATCACGTCGGCCTCGATCGAAACCACCTTGCCGGGGTCGAATTTGTTCTGTCTGACGAGTTCGACCATGCAATGGATGGCGGACTGCGTGTGGATCATGGCGTTGTACTTCTTGATGGTGCTCTCCAAAACGCCCTCGTAACCTTGCTTGTCCCAGTCGATGCGTATCTGCATGTGCAGCAGATTGTCGATGCCGTTGGCGCCCTCGATCACCTGCAGCGGTCCCTCCACGCCGCGACGGGCAAGAAACAGCGCGTTCATCGCGCCAAGCGCCGATTGCGCCGAGGCAAGACCTTTCCATTGCGACAGTGGCTTTGCTCTTATGACGGCAAATGAAGCATCACTGGCTGCTGCCATGGCGATGGCGTTCGCGATCTGCGGCTCGCTCAAGCCGAGCAGCCGGCCCGCGGCGGCATTGAGCGAGAAAGCGAGTTGCGCGGTGTGGTCGAAGCCGCGCGTCATGAAGTTGGCGTGATCGACGAAACGAGACTGCACTGTGTACGCGAGCGCGACCGCAAGCATCAGGTCGCGGCCGCTGCCGCCGACATAATCAGCAATGGTCAGCGCCACGCCAAAGTTATCGGCTGTATGGCAGGTCTCAGTCGGCGCCAAAAAATTGTCCATGAAATCGACGTAGCGCACCAGCACCGTGTGCCAGAACGCCGCGAAGATTGGGTTGGCGTTGCCACCGCCGATCAGCGCGCACGGGCCGTCACCACCGAAATCCGAGACTTGTGTGCGGCAAGCCTTGACCGGGCCCGCGCCCAAGGCCGCGATACAGCAACCGAGCGAGTCCAAAATGTGGACCGTCAACTGCTTGCGCGACTGCGCCGAAAGATCGGCAAACGAGGCACGAACGGCATATTTGGCGAGGGCTTCGACTTGGGTCATAACGAGTCTCCTTCTACTGCATCGCTTAGTGTATCAGGGCGACGAAAACTCCCATCGTGAATATCGAACCAATCACACTGAGAAATAGGGCGGAGGAGGCGCGCGCTTCCGACACATGGTATTGGACGGCAAGCGTGATCATGATTGGCATACTGGGATGGCCGTCGTCAGCACCGCCTCGGGGACAATGGGAGCGCCGTAGCCGAGCCAGAGTAGACCGGTCAGAACCAGCGCTGGCTGAGCGATGTTCTTTAACAACACCAATAAAACTGCGCTCCAATCGATGCTGATCTTGTAGGCGGCAAGCATGATGCCAGAAGCGAACAATGCGACGCCGCCCGTGGCCTGTCCAAAAAGTGAAAGTCCGTGGTCAACAATTGAGGGAATATGGACATTGCACAGCACAAGTACAAAAGCGAGCACGGGCGCCCAGATAATCGGCTCTTTGACCGTTTCCACGAGATTTTCCGTAAAGGCCGAGTGACGCGTCGTCGGCGGCCCCTTCGTCCCAATGGGTGTTGTTCCCGACGCCAGGCCGAGAATTGTGATCGGCACAACGATGAGATTGATGATAAGAGCAGCGATTGCGATAGTAACAGCGCTGGCTTTGCCGAACAGGTCGCCGAGGATAGCCGGACCCATGAACGGAACGGCCGGTGCGGACGCAGTCAGTGCCGCCAGTACGCTCTCGCTCAACGAGAAGCGAAATACGAAGTGGAACAGCAGAAACACCAGGGCATATAAGCCGACCATCGCCACGAATATCGCAACAACAAACGCGATATCCTGGACCAGATCAGCGCGCGGCGTGCCAACCGTGCCTACGAAAAGCGCGAGTGGCACGGCATACAACAGCACCATCCGATTGAGGACCGACGCTTCCTTCGGCCCAAAGTCGTGACGCCAAGCAGCCACGAAACCGAGCAGCAGGGTGAAGATGATCGGAGCCAGTGCGCTCAGAATGGTCTGTGCCATGGCGGTGAGACCCAATTCGTAGCCCGTTGGCAGAATTATCGAATTGCTCGAACAATCAATGCGATGAAGTCGATGTGAAGGGGGCTTCTATAAGGCTGCCTCCGAAAGCTGCTGTCGGAACCAATTTGGCGCAACTTTGTTCCGTACATGATTGCGAAATTCCTGCATCCGGCTTCAACACCAGGAGAGAACCATGGCATATCCCACCGCCTACACCTCCACCGTCGCGATCCCATTGCCCTCGGAGCAAACCGTCCGGCAGGTCATCGGCAAATCCTATGATCCGGATAAAACCCTGAACGTTCTGAAGATGTTCGCCGGAACTGGGACCTGCACGAGGCCACAATCGGCATAGTCAAAGCAATGTTCCAGGCGAAAGGTATTGATCCCAAGACGCGCGAGATGATCATTCTGCGTGCGGCAAAGGTGTTGAATACGCCTTACGAGGCGCAAGCCAACGTCGTGATGGCTAAGAACGCGGGCTTGTCTGCTGCTGAGATCGACGCCGCTGCCACCGACGGACCGGTATCCGGTATCAGTCCAGAGTATGTTCTCGTGTGTAAAGCGACCGATGAGTTATCAAAGACCGGCACATTGCGCGACGAGACCTTACGCGAACTTCTTGACAGGTACGGTGAGACGATCTCTCGTAAGGTCGTGCTTATGATCGGTTGGTTCAATATGCTCAGCCTGTTTTTGAATGGGTGCCGGGTCCCGCTCGAGACCACCGACAAGGTAGGAACGAGGACTTCGCCACTCCGGGCCGCGTAAAGGAACGGATCGGGATACTCGAACAATCTCCAAACCCGGCGCAGCTTCATAAGCTGCTGAAACCGATTGTCCGCTAATGGGTCAAACACGTCGTTTCGAGGCCGCGCCGGGCACTTCCGTCGTTCACTGGAAATACCCCCAGCTGCAAAGGAGAATCTCTATGGACCGTCGCACCTTTGTGGGCACGCTGGCCGCAGCTGGCGCCGCCCTTCCGCTGCTCAACCAAGTCGCCAGCGCCCAGACGTCCCTGAAAACAAAGAATGTCGTTTTCGTCCATGGACTGTTTGCTGACGGTTCCTCTTGGTCGAAGGTCATCCCTCGCCTCCAGGAGAAGGGCATCAATTGCACCAGCGTGCAAAATCCTCTGACCTCGCTGCAGGAGGCGTCGGAGGCCGCGCGGCGGGCGATCGCATTGCAGCCGGGCCCCACGGTGCTCGTTGGCCACTCGTTCTCCGGAATGATCGTGACGGAGGTTGGGGTGGACCCGAAGATCACCGCGCTTGTCTACGTCGCCGCGCGGGCACCCGATGCCGGTGAGGACTATGCGGCACTGGCGAAGAACTACCCGGCGCCGCCTGCCTCAGCCGGCGTTGTGTTCAACGACGATTGGGGCCAGTTGACCGAGGAGGCTTTCCTGCACGACTTCGCGGGCGACCTGCCGAAGGAAGAGGCACGCGTCCTCTACGCGGTTCAGCAGCCCTTCAAGAAGTCGCTGAACACAGACAAGACAACGAACGCCGCCTGGCGCACCAAGCCCACCTTCTACGCCGTGTCCACCGAAGACCGGACGATCAATCCCGACCTCGAGCGTTTCATGGCAAAGCGGATGGGTGCGAAGACGATCGAGGTCCAGTCGAGCCACCTGTCGCTGATCTCACACCCTGATGCGATCACGGACCTGATCCTGCAGGCGCTCGCCGTCTGAGCGGATCACGGTCGATCTCAATGTGCGGGCGTTACCGATACCGCGGGAAGCGCTCTTCCCAATTAGACAGGAGTAAAAGCATGTCCGTCTATGATGCCAAATCTATTCCAGCCGAAGTGAACAGCAGCACGAAGGATCCGGAGGTCGCTGCCTTTCTGAAAACCGGGCCGGTTCTTGCGCACTGAGTTGCCACGCATCCTCACGGCACCACCCGATGTGCTGTCGTCCCGCATGGTTGGCCTCATCGAGGGCCTGGCCGAAGACTGGCGCCGGCTTGATGGCCGCGCCAGACAGATCAAGTTCGTCAACGCGCGCTTGGGACGAAAAGCTTGACGGCGAGACTAAGTGAATGGTCACTGCGGACGCGGTCAATTCGTGGACCACGCATGACAATTAGAGCCGCAGTAACGCGCTGGCGTTTCGCACCTACATCGACGATGGAAAGACCGGACAAAATATTCGCGGGGCGGATGGCATTGAAGCAACTACTGCAAGATGTCTAGGCATCGCGTCGTTGCACGCTTCCTGCATTCTGCTTCGCTCGGGTGGAACGATGAACTCGGGCCAGATAAAGGCTGCGCTTGCCGGCGTGCCCAGCGCAAAACTCCATGGCGGCAGGCTCATTACGCCGACGCTGAAAAATCAGTACCTGAAAATTTATCGTTTTAGCTCACCGCGATCGAGGCGGGGCCACGCCGTTTGGCGCATGCGACACACGACCACTGCCCTGGGTGCTTCGTTACAATTTTTGGGGGACCAGCCCGAAACGGAAAGGCTCAACGAATTGATTGTTGCGAACTTTGACCTCGGCAACGTAATTCAGTGAAGAGATTGACCAGCGTACCGGTAACGCCCGAATTCTCGCGGGTTCCGGAGAACATGGTAGACCCTGAGCGTGGGGATAGCTCATCGCAGATATTCCATTCTGAGCGCAGTTCCTCGCCATACATGCAATAAATTGAGCCCGCAGTACCCAAATGGATGGTGATGCATTGTCGAAAATTGGATATTCTTGTCGACAAAATAGGATCGTCATTTTGCTACCGATAGCGCAGGATAAGGATCACGTTATCGTCCCTTGCAGCTGGATGGGAAAGTGGATCGGATAACTCCCTGCGCTGTTCGGTGCATGTTGGATAGAATCATAAGCAAGACTAGCTGGACACGGACGCCGTGAAATCAGGCAGCAAACCAGGGGGACCTTTCGAGGCAAGGAAGATTCGCATCAGATGGGCGAATTATACCTTTGGAGGCGTTGCCATCGCGCTATCAGCGGCGGGACTTTGGTTCTACGAACAATCCAAGGGTGACCCGACACCCTCTACAACTGCATCACAGCCGGTTCCGGTCATCGCCGTCGCAGTCCAGCAACGCGACATGCCAATCACGCTGACTGGCCTCGGAACGGTCACTGCGCTGAACACTGCGGCAATTCACAGTCAGATCACGGGCCTGCTTATCAGTGTCGACTTTCAAGAGGGGCTATCGGTCAAGAAAGGCGATCTGCTCGCACAGATTGATCCACGCACCTACCAAGCCCAACTTGAACAAGCAGAAGCGACACTTGAGCACGATCAAACGCACCTCAAGAACGCGCAGCTAAATCTCGAACGTTTCAGCCAACTGGTCAAAACGAATGCCGCCCCCGTCGAGCAGCTTGATAATCAACAGGCTGCGGTTGACGAGCTCATCGCACAGATCAAAAGCGATCAGGGCGCCATCAACACCGCCAAGGCTCAGCTGAGTTATACGTCGTTGGTCGCGCCGTTCGATGGCGTGACCGGTATTCGCCTGCTTGATATCGGCAACATCATTCATCCGCCGACCTCGAATTCAACGAGCCAGTCGAACGCAACTGATTCGAATGAGTTAGTCGTCATCACGCAGATTCAGCCGATCAGCGTGGTCTTTACTCTTGCGGCGACCGACATCTGGGAGGTGCAGAACGCCATGGCGCAGGGGCCACTGCAGGCGGTCGCGGTGAGCCAGGACGATAAGACCCTGCTCGACACCGGCAAACTCACGGTCGTAAATAATCAGGCGGATCCCGGCTCGGGCACCGTCCAGCTCAAGGCGCAGTTCCCCAATCAGGAGCGCCGGCTGTGGCCGGGCACCTTCGTCAACGTGCGCTTGGTGACTTCGACCGTGCACAACGCTCTCATTGTGCCACTGGACGCCGTGCAGCAGGGGCCCCAAGGACCATTCGTCTTCGTCATCGATAATGACCACAAGGCGATGGTACGCCCGATCTCGGTCGGCCAGACGTTCAATGGCGAAGCTCTAATTGAGAAGGGATTGAGCGCCGGAGAAACCGTGGTAATCCGAGGCCAATATCGGTTGCTACCCGGCACCGCGGTGGCACTCCAGAATCCCGACAATCCTGCGGCCGTGCCGAACCCGTCGACGGCAAGTTCCGGCATGCTACCGTGAACGTGCCGTCATGAATCTTTCCGCGCCCTTCATCCGGAAGCCCATCGCCACGTCGCTTCTGATGGTGGCGATCGTGTTGTTGGGTGCCATCGGCTATCGCCTACTGCCGGTCGCCGCCCTGCCGAATATCGATTCACCGACGATCCAGGTCACGGCGCAGTTGCCGGGCGCCGATCCTCAGACCATGGCGTCATCGGTCGCCACGCCGCTGGAGCGGCAGTTCGGACAAATCACCGGCCTGGCGCAGATGACCTCGAGCAGCGCCTTGGGCTATGTGCAGATCACCCTTCAGTTTGGCCGCAACCGCACCGTCAATTCGGCGGCGGAGGATGTGCAGGCTGCGATCAATGCGACCGCAGGCCAGTTGCCGCCCAATCTCCTCAATCCGCCAATCTACCGCAAAACCAACCCTGCCGACACGCCGATACTGCTAATCGCCCTGACCTCCGACACGCTGCCGCTGACCAAGGTCAGCGACTATGCCAACAGCATCCTGGTGCAGAAGTTGTCGCAGATCCCGGGCGTCGGACTCGTCAGCGTCGGCGGCGAGCAAAACCCGGCGATCAGGATTCAGGTCAATCCCGCGCAGCTTGCTGCCGAAGGCCTTGATCTCGAAAGCGTCCGCACGGCATTGAGCACCAGCACTGTCAATCAGCCGAAGGGCACGCTCTACGGCAATCAGAGCGCGGTGTCGCTGCTGACCAACGACCAGCTCACGACGGCACCAGGCTTCAACGACCACATTCTGGCCTACCGCAACGGCGCCCCCATTCGCGTCCGTAACGTCGGCCATGCCGTAGTTGCCGCCGAAGACAAAACGCTCGCCGGCTGGCTGAATACCGATCGAGCGATCCTCATTCAGATTCAGCGCCAACCCGGCGCGAACGTGATCGATACCGTCGAGCAGATCAAGAAGGCGTTGCCTCAGCTCCAGGCCTCGCTGCCGCCGTCGGTCAAGGTGCAGATCGTCTCCGACCGCACGCAGACCATTCGTGCCAGCGTCACCGACGTACAGTTTACGCTCTTTCTGACGATCGCGCTCGTGGTCGGCGTCATCTTCCTGTTTCTGCGCAAGCTCTGGGCGACCGTCATACCGGGAATCGCGGTACCGCTGTCGCTCGTCGGGACCTTTGCAGTGATGTACGTGCTCGGCTTCAGTCTCGATAATCTGTCATTGATGGCGCTGACCATCGCCGTCGGCTTCGTGGTCGACGATGCGGTCGTCATGATCGAGAACATTGTGCGCCACATCGAGGGCGGCGCGACACCGATGCAGGCGGCCATTGAGGGCGCTGGCGAGATCGGATTTACCATCATGTCGATCTCGATTTCGCTTGTTGCCGTGTTCATCCCGCTCTTTCTGATGAGCGGTGTGGTCGGCCTTCTGTTCCGCGAGTTTGCTATAACAGTCGCGGTCTCGATCGCGGTCTCGCTCATCGTGTCGCTGACGCTGACACCAATGATGTGCGCACGACTACTGAAGCCGGAGAATCAAGCGAAAGGCCCGGCAGGATTTCGCAAGCGCTGGAGCACCTCCTCGACGGCTTGGTCCGCCTCTACGATCGGGCCTTGATTGTCGCGCTAAAGCACCGCGGCGTTACGCTTGCGATTATGATCCTCACGGTGATCCTGACCGTCGGGCTGTTTGTCGTCATCCCGAAGGGCTTCTTTCCACAGCAGGATACCGGGATGATCGTGGGCATCTCCGAAGGCGCGCAGGACATCTCGCCCCAGGGCATGATGGAGCGCCAGGAAGCAGTGCTTGGCGTGGTGTCCCAGGACCCTGCTGTCGCCTCCGCAACCGCCTATATCGGGCCCGGCGGGTCGACCGTCACCGAGAATGACGGACGCATGTTCATTACTCTCAAGCCGCACAGCGAGCGCCGCGCCACCGCCGACCAGATCATCGCGCGGCTCAGTCGGGCGCTTCAGCCGGTTCAAGGCATCAGGCTCTACATGCAGGCGGCGCAGGACATCAATGTCGGCGCACGCCTCTCCAAGACGCAGTACCAGTTCACTTTGGTCAACGTTGACAGCGACGATCTCAATCACTGGGCGCCCCTTCTGCTGCAAAAGCTGCAGACGCTGCCATCGATAACGGATGTCGCGAGCGACCAGCAGAGTGCCGGCCGTACCTTGCGCATCGAAGTCAACCGTGACGTGGCCTCTCGCCTGGGCGTCGATCCCGCCTTGGTCGATTCCATTCTCTATGACGCTTTCGGCCAGCGCCACGTTGCGCGCATCTTTACGACCCTCAATCAGTATTACGTTATTCTCGAAGTGGATCCCACTTTCCAGCTTGGTCCCAACGCGCTCAACCGGATCTATGCGAGGTCCACGACAAACGGCATGGTGCCGCTTAGCCAATTCACCACGGTTAGTCCCTCGATTGCGCCGCTCGCTGTCAACCACCAGGGGCAGTTCCCGTCAGTCACGCTGAGCTTCAACCTTGCGCCCGGCGCTACAATCGGCGCGGCGGTGACGGCGATCGAGAACGCCGTTGCGGATCTGCATCCGCCAGCCTCCATCGCCACGAGCTTTCAGGGCAACGCGCAGGCTTTCCAGGGCTCGCTCAGCAGCACACCCATTCTGATCTGTGCAGCGCTTGTCGCGATCTACCTGATTCTTGGCATCTTATATGAAAGCACGATCCACCCGATCACCATCATATCCACGTTGCCGTCTGCCGGGCTCGGCGCCTTGCTCACGTTGATGCTGTTCGGGATGCCTCTCGATGTCATCGGCATCATCGGGATCATTCTGTTGATCGGGATCGTCAAAAAGAACGGCATTATGCTGATAGACTTCGCGCTGGCAGCACAGCGCGAGAACGGTCTCACAAGCGAGAACGCTATCCATCAGGCATGCCTGCTGCGCTTTCGCCCCATCCTCATGACGACACTCTGCGCACTGCTCGGCGGCGTGCCTCTGATGCTCGGCACTGGCACCGGATCGGAAATCAGGCAGCCGCTAGGCTATGCGATCGTCGGCGGCTTACTGGTGTCTCAGCTATTGACGCTGTTCACGACGCCAATTGTTTACATCTATATGGATCGCATCAATCAATGGCTCGGCGGCGGCTCGCAGATGCAGCCATCCGCAGCGACGTCAGCCCAACCCGTTAGCGAGCATTTGGCATAGAGCCAGCGCGGATTAAATTTCGCACGTCGTCTCGCGTTCCACCTCGGGTCACGCAAATTGAGTCACACTTTTCCGAGAAACAACCACAAGCCATAAATCGCCATGCATCATGAATAACATCGTGCCTTGGAAGATGGCAGTCAGCCTGGTGAAGTCTTACCGCGCCGAATTGCGGTTCTGCCTGCGTGTCACTATTGCGGGCGTGTTGGCTTTCGCGATCGCTCAGATCCTGAACATCCCCCTACACGGACTGTGGGTGGTATTGACGGCTATCGTGGTCACTCAGATGAGTGTCGGTGGATCACTGCGCGCAACCATCGAATATGTGATCGGTACTCTCGGCGGAGCCGTCTATGCCGGAGTGGTTGGATTGCTCGTTCCCCATACGACGCCATTTTCACAGGCGGGCGTTCTTATTCTTACGATCGCTCCCTTGGCGTTTGCGGCAGCGCTCAATCAGAACTTCCGCGTGGCACCGTTTTCAGCCGTGCTGGTCCTGTTGATTTCCGGTCAGCTCGGCGAAGGACCCATCGGATCAGCCGCGACCCGAGTGCTGGAGGTGGGGCTCGGCGGCCTGGTCGCCGTAGGTGTTTCGGTGCTGGCCTTCCGTCAGCGTGCGCAGGGTTTGGCATGCGAGGCAGCGGCCCGCGTCCTCGAAAAGATGGCCCGGGTCCTGCCGGAGATCCTTAAAGGCTTCACGCAGAGCTTCGATGCCTCCGAGATCGTGCGCTTGCAAGATGAAATTGGAGGAAGTCTCGCGAGCTTCCAGGAAGTAGCCGCCGAAGTCAGGCACGAAAGCCTCGTCAAATTCATGGAAGATCCTGAAATCGGTCCGCTATCGCGAACTCTGCTCCGCCTGCGCCACGACATCGTTATCATCGGACGCGCGGCCGCTTTTCCACTTCCAGATGTCTTTGCGCACCGTCTCGCGCCATTGCTTAGGCGGATCGGAAAAAGCTTGAGCGGACACTTTCGCCAAAGCGCGAAAGCCCTGTCGCGTCCTACCGCCCCACCCGCCCGCGACGCGATCGACGCTGCTCTTGATAGTTATTTGTCCGAAGTCAAATCGATGCGTAGCGAAGGGTTGACAATCCCCCTTTCAAGCGAAGAAGTTGAACGCCTATTCGCCCTCGGCTTCGCCCTGGAGCAACTACGGAGCAATCTGACCGACCTCGAACGCTGCATTCGCGAGCGATGGATTATCTTGAAGCGCTAAACGCCTCGCCTCGCTTTAAGGCTCACAGCTGTTCGGCCGCAACTGAAGGAAGGCAGCAGATGAGCGACACCAGTGCAGGACGCCCGACCACCAACAGCTGAGAATGCCCGGTCAGTTATCGGGCGTAAGACTACGTGCAGGCCTGTTTCCGACCTCAGTGGCCCCACTACCGGGTAAGACCGAACTTGGCCTCAAGATCCCGGCCTCCAAGGCCAAGGGCATCGCGTCTCGCTACGATGGCCGCCGAACGGCACGCCTGAGATTCGAACCGATCTCAGCAAGATGCGAACCGAGTCTCCGCCGCCTCAAATCGGATATTAAAAAATTGCGGTCGGAGACCGCGGGCTAGAATTGGCGATTGAGCATCGAGTGGCGTCGCAATTTTTGCCGAAGAGACCGACGAGCGTGCCGGTAAGCCGGGGAAGTCTCGAAGGTTTTCCGAAAGCGCGGAAACGCGCTCGAGAGACGCGACTGGCTGGCTGAGGCCGCAGTGGGATTCGAACCCGTCTCCGGCGCCGAATTCCCTGATAACAGGGAAAAATACAGGGAAATTTATCGAAATCGGCGGTTCGATAGACGGACACTGATGAGAACAACCAGGAACCGTGGGCACTTCTCGCGGAATTCCCTACGCACAAGAACAGGGAATTTGTTGCTCGATAACAGGGAAAGCTATTTGTAGAACAGGGAAGACATCTGGGGATCAAATATGTCGGGAGTTCCGCAGGCTCGCAAAAGCCGTCTGAAAAACGTCGCCGCCATGAGGCGGGCGAGGCCCGCGGTTAGCGTCAGTAGGATTTTGCGATCTGGCCCACTAGCTTGGCCCAATCCATATCGATCGCTCCATAGACGGCACCGGCCTCGGGCCGACCGTTGTCTCCGAGGACTTCGATCATCAAAGTCGCATAATCCGAGAGGATAACGCCAGCCTGCATCATCCGTAGCAGGCCCACCTGATGTTTGGTCTCACTGAACGTGCCGCAGGCGTCCACGGCGACGTACGCATCGAGACCCCTGCTGACAGCAGTGATGGCGGGGAATGCAGCGCAAACTTCGAGCGAAAGACCCGCAAAAACCAGCTTCCTTCGGCCGGTCGTTTCGATAGCGTGTGCGACCAGCGCATCATCGAAGGCGTTGACAGAGGAACGGTCGATGATTTGCACCCCAGGCAATGCTTCGACCAATTCAGGGATTGTCGGTCCCCACATGCTGTCCCGGGCCGTCGTGGTCACGACGATCGGAAGTTTGAGCGCCTTCGCGGCCTTGGCGAGGCCGACGACATTATGCTTGAGCTCTGCGATCGAATAGTCACGCACTCCACTCATGAGTCCGACCTGATGGTCAACCAGGACAAGAGCTGCGTTGTGGGAGGTGAGGGGTTCGTAAGGACGGACGTTATCCGGCATGTTTGATCTCCCGACCGCTACGGCAAATGAGTTCCCGTCGCTTCATGGCCGCCCCTTCGAGGTCGAGGATTATATCGCATCGTGTTGACCTCTGAGAGTGTTGTTGTGCGGCACAGCAAATCTGGCCGCTCAGCCTCGGTTCAGGGCCATCAACGTCACTTCCAGCCCGCCCCGGCGATGTCCACTCTGCGTCCGATTGTGTTGCAACAGTCGAAAGTTGCAGAGCAACCGATTTTGAGAAAAATCTGAAACAATCCGTCCGATTGCGGAAGTAACACTGCAAAGCACCAAGTGACGCACTTGACCAAGAACGATGCATTGCGGAAAATCGGCGACGCTCTTTGTCGTTTGACCACCCTAATGTAGGTTACAGACCTGCCACTTGGGCGTGATTAGCCCGCGATGATCCCCTTCGGGGACGGATCAAAGGGAAATCGCTACCTGCTACAGAAATTCATATCCGCGCTCGGAGTCCGTTTGCACGGCAGTTCGCCGCGCGCGTGGGGTTCATCCTGACCACAAACGGCGCAACGCCGAAACCCGTTCTCTTCTACTATGTGCTCGCACATAGGCAGGCGGAACATGGACCGACGCCGATTGGAAAACCGCCAATGACACACCTAAAGCCGTTGACCGAAGAGCTATGTTTGAAAGTTGGTGACGGCATGAAGGGATGAGGTGGCGTATCGTGGTGGTGTCGAAGCCTCCACTTTCCATCGAAGGAAGATACGCCATGACCGACACTAATGTTTTGCCGCTCTCCCAACCAGGAACTTTTTTCGATCCGCTGACGGAAGTTTTGCGCAACGGCGCACGAGCGCTGCTTTCGCAAGCAGTTGAGGCCGAGGTTACGGCCTTGCTCAACTCCCATGCCGACAAACTCACCGATGACGGCCACCGGCGGCTGGTGCGCCACGGACATCTGCCTGAGCGCGAGATCGCGACTGGCATCGGTCCGGTTGCGGTGCGCTGCCCGCGTGTGCGCGACCGCGTCGGCGAAGGCTGCGATCGTATCCGTTTTTCGTCGGCGATCTTGCCTCCCTACGCGCGCCGATCGAAGAGCCTCGAAGTGCTGATCCCGGTGCTCTATCTCAAGGGCGTCTCTACCGGCGACTTCGAGGAAGCGCTCCTGGCGTTGCTGGGCAAGGACGCCGGCGGGCTCTCGGCCTCGACCATCGCCCGGCTCAAGGACGCCTGGTCGGACGAGCACCTGCGCTGGAGCAGGCGCGATCTCTCGGCCAAGCGATACGTCTACTTCTGGGCCGACGGCATCCACGTGCAGGCCCGTCTGGAGGACGATTCGCAGTGCCTGCTGGTCATCATCGGTGCCACCCCGGAGGGCAAAAAGGAACTCGTCGGCCTCATCGACGGCGTGCGCGAGAGCGCCCAATCCTGGAGGGAGTTGCTTCTCGACCTGAAGCGGCGCGGACTTGCGATGGCGCCCGAGCTCGCGGTCGCCGCGCTCGGCTTCTGGCAAGCGATCGAGGAGGTGTGGCCGAAGACCCTCGGCCAGCGCTGCTGGGTGCACAAGACCGCCAATGTCTTGAACAAGCTGCCGAAGAGCCAGCACTCAAAAGCCAAGCGGGCGCTCCAGGAGATCTGGATGGCTGAGACCAAGAAGGATGCACTCGTGGCATTTGACGCCTTCGTCGAGACCTGGGGCGTCAAATACGACAAGGCGGTCGAGTGCCTGATCAAAGATCGCGACGCGCTATTGGCCTTCTACGACTTCCCGGCCCAGCACTGGAAGCACCTGCGCACGACCAACGTCATCGAGAGTTCGTTCGCGACCATCCGCCACCGCACGGTACGCTCCAAGGGATGTCTTTCGAACAAGACCGCGCTCGCCATGATCTTCAAGCTCGCCGAGGCCGCCGAGAAAAGCTGGCGTCGCCTCGATGGTCACAATCAGTTGCCGAAAATAATCCTCGGCGTAAAGTTTACCGACGGAGTTGAAGTCCTCAGATCGCAAGCTCAAACCGCCGCCGCCCGATCCCCTTCGTCACCAACATTTGACAATAGCTCTTGACCGAAGGACAATCTTGTCTGCAATACCAGGGGCTAGATCGGCTGTCGTGTAGACCGCTTCCGACACAGTAAATGGCTTGCCTCCGACTGCCGATTGGGCTGCGGTTTTGCGCAACTCGTTCGCCGCATCTACGGCCTCTCCAATTGCCACAACGAGCGGCGTAGTAGTGGAGCCGAGCTCGCGGATCAAGGCGCAGCCAGCATGCATAGTGACGGCAAAGTCGATCCTGTCAGGCCACGCCTGACCCAATCTTTCATTGAGATCCGTCATCGTTCTCTCGATTGCCGCTGCGGCCTGCAAGCCTAGTTTGGCGGCTTGCTTCCCTCCGTAGTGCAAACCGAATAGTGCACAGACGCTATCCGGCTCGATGGAGCTCACTACGCCGTTCACGTCGCGGATCGCGTTACACACCTCTGTCAGATAGCTGCTCTGCATATACAGCGCGTCTTGTGGTAGCTGATTTTTCGACAAAGCAGCACGATTGAGAAAGTCGCAATACAGGACGACAAGGTCACGACTGTCACTGTATTGGACAGCCCGCGAGCCGACATAGGCGTGCTCGCCGAGAACCAACGGGAGGACCGATATATGCCCCCTCGGACGAAGCTGGCACGCAAGCCGAATATCGGAGCTGGCGCCGATCCGCTTCAGTGTAGCGATTTCGTTGGCCTTAGGCGGCGGGCAGACCTCGGCACCTTCAAGCATCCGTATCCGACAAGTTGAGCAGCGCGCCCTGCCGCCGCACATCGACGCGTGCGGAATATGGAAGGCGCGACTTGCCTCCAATACTGTCCAGCCGCGTGGTACGCGCACAGAGCGGCCCGGATAGGAGATTGAGACAAGGTGCCTTCGGGTGTGTTCGAGGATGTTACGAATTTTTCGTGCGCCGAATGTCGCGGCGACGATGACGAAGTAGATAGCCAAGAGCTCATTTCGCCATTGCTGAATGGCCATGCGCTCGGGCGCATGGGTTGGACTGAGATAATCAATTGCCGCCTGCGCTACCGCTGCATTCGCAACAAGCTCTGGTCCCATCATGACGTAGCCGAGGGCCGACAATACGGGCAAAAGCAACGCGACAGCTAACAAAACATATCTCAACCGAATATAGATTAGCCGCCGATTGAAGGCGAAGTGAAGACCCAGGCAACCGTGAATCCATCCTGGCGCCAATAGGCCTATTTGCCAGCCCCGTGAACCCGAAGCCCAAAGATTTGCGATGATATGGGAATAGGTAGGCGAATTCTCGAAGAGCTCATATGCAATCCGCGTGGACGCTACGTGACCAATCAGTGCAACCGGCAACCAAAACCCGAGAATAATGCGGAGCAATTCGGCCGGCGGTAAGCGGAACGTACGCCTTTCGTAGACTGCCCATAGCGCATGCAAAAAATGAATTACAAACGCGCTATAGAGCAGCAAGGTTCCCGGCCAACTGTGCCAAACCACTACCGCAACCCGCAGCCCGGCCTCGGCGACATCGAGCGAGATAAGGCCAAGCGCATGGTTGGCAAGATGCATAGTGATGTAGGCGAATAAGATGAGCCCTGTTGTCAGGCGCAGCGTCCGGCGGACGGAACTAAGCGGAAGTTTCGAAAACAAGCTGCGCTGAAACGTTAGAAATGTCCGATGACCGCCTCCGCCCCGCAATCCCCGCTGTAAAGAAGCGTCTGTTAGAACTTTGATCATCCTGCTTGCGACAGCATCTGTGTTTACTCAAGTCAAGTGGGAGGCGGATCGACACCTGTGAATGCGCCTCATCTACCATCGAACGTCAATGACGGGGGCTCGACGTTTTCGTCGAACGCCTTTGCCGAAGCAGCGAATCCCATGCGGGCGTCCGCCCTGTCGAACAGGTCCATCGTTATGTCTAGCATCACTGCATCGGCGGCAGCGACGCCGCCGTTGCCCCACGTCTTCAACAGTGCTCGCACGGCCCCGTAGGCGCGGGTGGGCCCGGTCGCCAGATGGTGCGCCACGGCGTCTGTCTCTTGCGTGAGTTCGGGCAGCCGGAACGAGATGCGACACGAAACCGAGCTTGAAACCTTCCGGTGCGGGCACCCCGTCCCCGAATATGGCCATTCGCGCCGCTCTAGCGCGCCCAACATGGGCCGCGAGTCGTTGCATGCCCCCTGCGATGGGCACCATGCCCGTAGTCACCTCAACATTCCGAAATACCGCGTCTTCGGCCGCGATGATCAGGTCGCAGGCGAGCGCGAGTTCAAAGCCGCCGCCCATAGCGATGCCTTGTACCGATGCCAGCGTTGGCACGCGTAATGCTTCGATGGCCCGATAGGATTGGTTCACTTCCGCCACGAATGTCCGGAACCAGTTGACGTCTTTTCCCGGCCACTCCCGCACTTCACCGCCGAAACTGAAGTTCTGACCTTCCGCTCGGACCACCAGGACGCGGATGCCGCTCTCGCTCGCCCGATGCACTGCATCAAGAAGGTTGGTCGCATAGGCCGAGTCGATCCTGTTGAAGGGCGGATTAGCCAAGACGATGCTGCCGATTGCGCCGTCCTGTTCGAACCTGACTGTCTTCAAGTGTGCCTCCTATTGCTTCAGTTGCGCTTGCTCCTACGGTGGATGGCAGTTCTTCAACGACCAACGGACTCTTCAGAACGCTTCGGAATGATCGGCAGAAGGAGGTGGGACGGGTGCTCCGCATCGCGGTAGACCTTGTGGGTCACGGCTTTGCTGATGCCGATGTGGTAAGGGATGTATTCCACGCCGCTCATCGCGCCGGTGCCGGTCGGGCTATCCATGCTGGTGATATCCACGCAGATGTGATGTCCGGCTTTGAATTCGTTGGCCGTCGCCAGGATTTGGATCTCGTACTTTACGATCTCGCCCGGCTCGACCGGTTCGATCGAATCTCGGGTGAGCTTGTAGAAAGGCTCCCACGGCTTGCTGCGCTCCTCGTCCAGCGCGCGATAGGACGCCTTCAGCCAGCCCCGGGTGAGTTCGCGTTCCGGTAGGTTGTCGGGAACGAACCGCTCCCCTTCGCGTGCCGTACGGACCGAAACGTCCGGACCGACGTCCTTCAGCACGACGATCCAGTTGGTATCGGTCTCGTCGATCGAAGCGTAGAGTGTCAATGAGATCGGCCCCGCGACAAGCACGTCACTCGGCAGCGGATCGGTCATATACCGCAGCCTCTCGATCTTCATCGTCTGCGTCAGCGGCATCTGCGCGAACACGTCCGGCTGGCGCGCGACTGCGTTCGTCTTTGATAACGGAGCGGGCTCCTGCGTCGTCAGCCGCTCCCATGTCGACAGGAAATATTTCGTCCATTGAGTTTCAGGGAGAGGCCAGTCTTGGCCGGTACGCCATTCGTTGGCGCCCATCACCCAATATTTTACGGGAGGCTCGTCAAGGATGCCCGTATCCTTGCCCTTCAGCCAATGGTCGTACCACCGGATGATTTCGTCGTGGTAGACGGCGAAGGGCCGTTCCAGGTGAGCGGGCGGCGCGAAAAGAAGCTTGCGCGGCTGCGTCTTGACGTTCTGGAACCAGTGTTGGGCGCCCAGCCAATGAAGCTTGTAAGTGTATGCGTAAGCGCCGGAGCCGGTATAGAACGGGATGCTCAGCTCCTTAAATGCTTTTTCCGCATTTGCGACGTCGTCGTCCTTTGCCCATGGCTCGGTCAGCGCCTGGTACATCAAGGCGGTGCGCTGGCCCTTCTGCGTGAGAATGTTGTACAGGTTGACATAGATCTTGTAGTCCGAATTTGCCATTGCCGCTTTCCAGTACTCCTCCTGCTGCGGCGGCAGCTTGCCAGGGATGCCGCGCGGCTCGTGAACAACGCTGAACACATCAAGAAGATAAGGAAAGGTGTGAAGCACGCCGCCGGGATAGAAATCACGAAAGCCGAATGGTCCGCCGTACGCGCTGCACGCATCGTATGGAAAGATCGCTTTGAGCGCTGGGTGGTGCTGCAATGCGGCGCGCCATTGCTGGCCAGCAAAGCCGGAGATCCCGACCATGCCGACCTTGCCGTTGGACCAAGGCTGCTGGGTGATCCATTCGATCGTGTCGTAATGGTCCCATTCCTCGTCGCCGAATTTGCCTTCCGATTTGCCGGAGCCGCGGGGCTGGGCAATGACGTGGACGTAGCCGTTTGAGACAAAGTGGCGGGTGTCGCCGGCTTCAAGCGGACCGAACCAAAGCGGTGCAAAGGCGGGCTGCGGCGGTAGCACTTCGGCGATGTCGGGCCCCTGGATATCTTTGTTGTGAAGCGCCGATGCGAAGAGGACCGGATAGCGACCTTGTGCAAGGGGTCGGTAAACGTCCACCGAAAGATGGACACCGTCTCGCATCCTGACCGCAATGTCCCGGTCTTGAATCATCTCGATGTCTTGAATCATCTCGATATCGTTAAGCACAGCGCGCATGGCTTCTCTCTTCGACGACCCTCGTTTGGTTCACTGTCAGTCAGGCTCTCTCACTGCACATCGCGGTCATCCGTTGATAGCGACAGCCAAGCAACAGATTGCCCAGAATATGCAGTACTCAAATCCGCCAATGTTCCAGAGCCACTTCCCTCGGCTCACGATGTAGACGGCCGCGGCGGCAACTAGCAGGTGCACAGCCCCGAGGATGCCGAAGTAGCGCACGAGTACATTCGAGAGCAGAGAGCACGCCACAGCCGTCTCGATGGCGCACGCGAGATACATCCAGCGAGGCGGTGGTTTGAACCCAGCGGCCTGGAAAAACACGATTGTTCCAGGCCCAGAGAGCTTTGCGTAAACATGGGGCAGAAAAATCCGCCTGCGGCGAGCCGAACTAAAGTCGGACCCCAACCAAGGTCGATATATTGCCCGAGCCAGGACATGACTCTTTGCTCCAATACGGCGGCGCCGTGGGGATGCGTTCAGGCCGCCTTGGCGAGAAGCTGCATCTCCCAGGCAAAAGCGATACCTGAGGCGCCGCCGTGCTGAACGAGAACTTCGGCGAGTGGACCTAGCGTTTCAGTGCGCGCCCAATCGCGCTGCCACTCGCCAAACACGGCAAGCCAGGTGACAGGTGTTACGCCGGCCTGCACCATGCGCCGAATGGCCATGTCGTGCGCCTCGACGGACACCCCGCCAGAAGCATCCGTTACCGCATACACATCATAGCCTTCGCCCTGCGCCTGTATTGCAGGCATCGCCAGACACATCTCGGTCCAGAGCGAGGCAATGACGAGCTTTTTACGTCCTGTCTTCCTCACCGCCTCGACGACGCGCTTATCTTCCCACGCGTTGATGAAGGTGCGATTGATCGGCTTTTGATCGGGAAACACGTCTTGGACGTCTTTGATCAGCAGCCCGCCGCGTTCCTCGAGAACCGTTGTCAGGATGGTCGGTATCTTGAACCCCTTCGCGGTCTTTGCCAGGCCTGCGACATTGTTCACGATCAGCGTAGGCTCATGACTGTGCAAATTAGCGAACTGAAATGCCTGATGGTCGATCAGCAGCAGCACGCTGTTCTGCGGCGTCAACAAAGCTTCGATACCGGCGTGGGGATTGCGAGAGTCACTCATGGTCGCTCCTTGCCCAAGATGGGCGGATTGAAGACTTGCAACTAACTGGTACGGCGCTTCGAGGCTGTGGCATCGCCAGGGCCATCGAAAAAGAGGTAGACGGCGGCAATCCGACCGTTCCGGGCGATGAGGAAATCGGTCCCGGCATAAGCTGGCGCCTTGCCGGGGCTACCCGACTGCCACCGGACCCGCGCGGCGTCGCCCAACTCTTCTGGCTGGCCGATCGGCTGATATTGAAAGTCAGGATGAGTAGCCTTGATCACGCCGGCGACGCGGTCGATCTCGTCGCGGCCACGGTGCGCCCCGCTGTTGGGGTCGTAGAACACGCCATCTTCGTTGTAGAGCTCGTCAATGGCCGCGCGACGACGTGCGGGATCTTTTTCGCCGAAGACGTCGTGAAGATTGCGAAGTATTAGGGTCGATGCGCTGTAGGACATGGCTTATCTCCTTAGGCGGCCACAATGCGAGTTGGACTCGGTTTGCGGCTCTCGCGCTGATTGTCGAAGCTGAGTGCGCCGGCCCCGAATGCCGCGATCTGGAGGAGTCCACCTGCCATGATCACGTTCTTGAGGAAGTGAAACATCTGGTTCTGGTCAGCGAAGTTGTTGTGAAACAAGGCCGCTGTTACGAGCGAGAAGACGGCCATGGCTACGGCGACGGCGCGAGCCGATAGCCGGCAATTAGAAGCACCCCACCGCCGAGTTCGACGGCGACAGCGACAGCAAAGGCGAGTGGCGGAAATGGCAATCCTACGGCACTGATCGTCCCAGTTGTGGCCCCATAGGCGGCAAGCTTGCTAAGGCCACTGATCGCGAAAGGAAGACCGATCATCAGTCGGCCAATAAAGGGAAGGTAACGGGTCGCGATCATTGAAAATCGCCTTGCAAAGCGGTTGGGCAGGCGCCGGCTGCGACGCCCACGTGAGACACATATCCGCGCAATGGTCCACTGGACAGACGGAGAAACAGAACGCATATTTGTCGAAAATAGAATAATCCGAGCGCCAAATGACCCCCGTGAACGATCTCAACAACCTCTATTTCTTCGCCAAAGTGGTCGATTTCGGCTCATACACGGCGGCGGCGAAGGCACTGGGATTGCAGACGTCGAAACTTAGCCGCCGCATCGCGGCGCTAGAGAGCGAGCTCGGCGTGCGCCTCATCAACCGCACGACGCGGCGTCTGTCGCTCACCGAAGCTGGCAAGACGTTCCATCGCCATTGCTTGGCGCTTCTCGATGAAGCGCAGGCGGCGAAAGACGCCATGAGCCAGATCCTTGCCTCGCCACAGGGGCTCGTGCGCATCTCTTGCCCCACCGGTCTACTGCAAGGCGGCGTCGCCGACATCCTCGCGCGCTTTGTCGCAAAGCATCCGCGAGTGCGTATCGCGCTTGACGCCACCAATCGCCGCGTCGACGTCGTCGACGAAGGCCTCGACATCGCCCTGCGGGTACGCCAGCCACCATTGGAGGATTCCGACCTCGCCATGCGCGCGTTCGGGCCCGACGAGATGATCCTGGTCGCTAGTCCCAAACTCATTGCCGCGCATGGCGAACCACAAACACTCGAAGACGTTGCACGAATGCCAACACTTTCGATGGCAAGCTCCGACGAGCGCTCGACCTGGCGCTTTCTCGGCATGAAAGGCGAGCCGGCCGAACTGACACACTCGCCGCGCCTTTCCACGGACGATCTCTTCACGCTGCGGCATGCGGCGCTGCAAGGGATTGGCGCAGTCCTTGTCCCATGCCTCCTCGTTGCGAACGATTTGGAGGGCGGCGCGCTTATCCGACTATTGCCTTCGCTGAAGGCTCACGCCGGAGTCGTGCACGCTGTTTTCCCGTCGCGGCGTGGAATGATTCCCGCTGTGCGCGCACTCCTCGATTTCCTCACGGAGACTCAAAGACTGTCCGCCTGCTCCCGAACTAAGCCGCATCATACCTGTGAGTGCGGTCCGCCTTGACCTGCCACTGAACTTTCATCCAGTGGCGATTAGAGCCTCGACCAAATTTGCACTGAGGCCGAACTTTGGATCGCCGGAGTTTAGATTTTTCCGGCTTTTCTCACGATGGCGGGCTGGCTGCGCCAACGTGATTGAGCAACATAATCGGCGTCTTCTGGCCGATCGCCCCGTGGGGCCGTAGTACTTGCGCCAATCCTCCAACTTTTCTCTGGCATCTGCAAGGCTCAGGAACCAATGCGCGTTCAGACACTCGGCTCGGAATCGACCATTGAAGGCTTCGATGAATGCATTGTCGGTTGGCTTTCCCGGCCTGGAGAAGTCGAGTACGTAATTGCAGGCCTGTTTCGCTCGTGGCGATTTCCCCGTCTTGATTACTTGAAATCAGCCAGCCGAAGATTGGTGCGGGCTTTGAAAGCGCGCCTATCGCAGAAATCAGGTTGGATGGACAGCACTTCCAGATCCCACCGCTAAAGGCTTGGTAGCGCCCATCCGGGCGAGGCCTGTGACTGAAAAGGCCGCAATCCAAAGCGCCGGACCAAGCAGGCCCGGCCACCATGGCGCGTATCCGGGGATCAAGACAAATAGAATGAAAGGGATGTCGGCAATTCCGACGATTATCCCGTTGACCCAAAAACCGCGCTGATCGTTGCGCCAATTCAACGTGATTGCGAGCACGATCGCGGTCGCAGCAAATGCCGCCAAATAGAACGCCGTCTGCATCAAACGCCCTTGAGCCATGGTTGCCGGCGAATTCTGCGCCAACTTATAAACGCCGTAGGCCGCGGTGAAGTGCATGAGTCCCCAACACACGTAAAGCACTGCGCCAAGTTTAGCCGTTAACTTTTCCATGGTGCGCTCCTACGAAACCGTCAGTCTCGAGAGGGCAGTCTCGCGCAATGCGGGAAGCGCTCGGTCAGAAGCGATCCCGGATAGTAGGTTGGGGCGAAGGCCGGATGGGCGGCGATCGTCTCGTACCAGCGTTCAAAGCTCGGCAGATCGCGCCAGTCGCCAGCACGGCCGAGATCGGCCATGCGAACGATCGCTGGCATTAGCATGACATCGGCTAACGAAATATCGACGCCGAGAAGCCATGGTCCACCACTCTTGGCGATTTCGGAATCCATCCGCTCGTAAGTGCGGCGCAGCCGCGCCAATGCTTCATCCATATCCTTCTGCGGAAATCCCGTCCGTCCCATTGCTAGCATGAATTCGCGCCGCAGCGGCTTCAACTCAGCAAAGGCCTTAAACGCGTCCTCGCTCATTGCTGCAAAACGCGGCAGAAACGCGAGATTGAACGTTGGCACCCGCACGGCAGCCGCTGGCATCTCATCGATGAAATGCATGAGTGCCCGCATCCTGGCCCGCAACACGGGATTCTCCGGCGTGAATTGCGTGGGCTCGGGCGCAATTTCGTCTAGATATTCGAGAATGACCGACAGAATCGATGATGATCGCGCCGTTATGATCGAGGGTTGGGACCACGCCATTCGGATTCAATGCGAGATAACCCGGCTTGAGTTGATCGCCGGCGAGCAGGTCGAGCTTGATTTCGCCGAACGGAATATTTTTGGCGTTGAGCAAGAAGCGCACGCGCTGGCTACAGGTCGATTGCGGGGCGTTGTAAAGTGTAAACGTCATGGAGCATAACGCCCGAAAGTCTTGGCCAAAATCCAAGCGGTTATAAAGCCAATTCGCATGATGCTCTCCTCTCCGAGACGGCGAGGCGCTCCATCACGCGGCGACGGCTGGCGTGGGGACCGCGGCCGACCTGACGGCGGAGCCGAACTGCTCGATTGCCGTTTCACCCGTGGCGCCCGCGCGCGCGCGGCCGGCAAGGATGATGTCGACGTCCTTGATCCCAATCCAGGCTAAGACCTGGCGGAGGTAACCGCTGGCCTGGTTGTATTTCTCTACGGGCGAACCCGGGCTGAAGTCGCCGCCACTTGCCAGGATGACGGTAGCTTTCTTGCCGGTGAGCAGGCCGACATTATTCGCCGACACCGTCACGCCGACCCGAACGATCTGGTCGATATAGGCTTTAAGGACCGCCGGGATGGAGAAGTTGAACATCGGCGTGCCGATCACGATCTCGTCGGCCGCCTTGAGCTCCGTGACGAGGTCGTCCGAGACCTTTATTGCCGCGGCGCTTTCCGGCGAATGCTGCTCGCGCGGCGTGAAGGCACCGCCGATCCAGGCATGATCGACGAACGGCGGGGGCGTCTTCATCAGGTCGCGGACGACGATGGCGGAGCCAGGGTGTGCGGCTTTCCATTCGTCGATGAAATGTGCGGTCAGCTTTCGGGACGTGGAGAAGCCATGGCGAGGACTGACCTCGATCGCGAGCAGGGACGGCATTTGGGCCTCCTATGCGACTGATTGCCAACTCCTAAAAGCTAGGAGAAATGGATAATCAAAAAAAGAGATTAAGTTTTGATAGAGATATTCTATATATACGATTATGCTGGACTCGCTGACCCTGGACCAAATTCGGCTTTTCCTCACCGTCGCCGACACCGGAAGCTTTTCGAAGGCTGCGAAACAGCTCAACCGCGCCCAGTCGGCGGTGACCTACGGCATCCAGAAGCTTGAGGCGCAGTTCGGCATTCCACTGTTCGACCGCACCGCTTATCGGCCCGCGTTGACGGAGGCGGGCCGTGCGCTGCTACCGCGGGCGCGCAGGATCGCCGAGGAGACAAATGCCTTTCGCGATACTGCGCGAAGTCTGGCCAGCGGATTGGAAGCCGAGTTGACGATTGTGCTCGACTCCATGTTCCCAATGAGCGCCGTCGTCGAAGCGCTACGCGCTTTCACTGCGAAATTCCCAACCGTTCCGCCGCGCATCTACGTGCAGTCGCTCGGCGCAGCCGCGGAACTGGTGCTCGACGGCAGCTGTATGATTGGATTGCTGCCCCTTTTCTTCAGCGACATGGCGCTTCTGAAGCGCTTCCCCTTGCTGACCGTCGGTCTTATCCCGGTGGTGGCACCCGATCATCCGCTGGCTGCTCTCGAGGGCCCGATCGATCGGAAGTCCTGAACCAGTACGTCCAGCTTGTGCTCACCGATCGTTCGTCGCTAACGGCGGGACGCGACTACGGCGTGTTGTCGAGCCGCACTTGGCGCCTAGCGGATCTCGGCGCAAAGCACTCGATGCTCCTGGCGGGCCTGGGCTGGGGCAACATGCCTTCTCATCTGATCCAAAACGATGTTGCGCAGGGACGATTAAAAGCCATTCGACCAATGGAGTTCGAACTCGAGAATTGCGCAACTCGTGATGTGCGGAGCCTACCTCGCCGAACACCGGCTGGGCCCCGCAGGGCAGTGGATGATCGAACATTTATCGGCCTTTGTCGGAAAATAGAAATCGAACGCATGCATTCAACGTTGCTCGTTGGCACAAGTGAGAAGCCGCTGAGGAAGCGAGAAGCGGACGTGCCGACCGACTTTGGTCCCGGGCCTGCGAAACTTGAGGCATAGAAATCAACAGAAGCTTATGGCCGGACTTCGCAACGTTGCCAGCGGCATACCGCTTCGTTTACCGAGCCGCGCTCCGCGATTTATGCAGCGCATCCAGCATCGCTTGAAAGGCGGGCTTCGGTTTGAACGCTGCGTCAAACGGAGTCGCCGCGCCGACACCCATTCCCGGCCATCGGCCGGAATAAGCGTGGATATGGTTGTCGATCAGGCCGGGCAGGATACGAACGGCCTTTGAAGTCAATCCTGCGCATCGCTGCATCCGCCGCGCGCATGACATCTTGATTGTCGCCGACCACCGGCGGTCGAGCCTGGTGATCTTGCGGTTGTGAAGGATGGGATCGGGCCCAGGCAAATCCGGCGGCCACCGCTGTTGCGATCCGCGACGGCGCGTTCACGGTTCGATAGACGGCGCCGATGAGAACGCCCACTAACCATGGGACTTCTCGCAGAATTCCCTACGCACAAGAACAGGGAATTTGATGCGCGATAACAGGGAAGCTTATCTCCAGAACAGGCAAGCGATCCGAGTATTCACCTGTCCGGTTCTGGAAGCGAAGCAGACATCCGGTCGTGCCGACGCGACTTCGATTTTTTGGACCCAAACGCGACCTAGCACGGCTTAAGTTTGCCCTGATGCCAACCTGCCGTCAGTGGTGGCCTTCTAAGGAGGCGCGTTGATGAGAGGCGGGAATTTATCGCTCTCGCAAGCGATGCAGCAGCGTTGTGGCCGCTCTCAGGGCGCGGACATCCGCACTGTAGCTACCGAAGGTCGCCACAGTTGTTGATTTAGAAATTCGTTTGTTCGTCCGTTCGCCAACGCTGCCGCCTCGGCATTGTAGTGCGTCCCATTGTGCCGGGAGAACGCGTGACGCTGGCCCGGATAGCTGTAAACGGTCGCGTTCGGCTTTTTTGCGAGTGCCGCTTTGATCTGGGCTTGCGCCGTCTTTGAGATGAATTCGTCCTCCTCACCGAGGTGCATCAGCAAGGGGGCGTTCAACCCGCCAACCTCGCCGAGGTATTTTTCTGTGTCGCCTCCGTGATAAGCAACGGTGGCGTCGACCTCATAGCGAGCGGCCGTAATAAAGGCCATCAATGCACCGAGGCAGTACCCTTGCAAGGCAACCTTTCCGGTCGACTTTGGCAACTCAACAGCGGTGCGGACTGTTTCCTTGATATCCTTCGCGCCTGCATCGCGATCATATGCCGCGTAAAGTCGCAGACCGTGTTGCCAGTCAGCGTCAGACGTTACGTTGAGATCCACGCCAGGCTCTTGTCGCCAGAATAGGTCCGGCGCGATTGCGATAAATCCTTGGGCTGCCAACTCATCGCAAGTCGCTCCGATGTCGGCGTTAACGCCGAACAACTCCTGGAGAACGACCACTGCCGGCGCGGGTAACTTGGTCGGCCGTGAGATGTAAGCATGAAACGTTTCATCCGGAGTCTCGATGATAATCTGATTTTCCATAGTGCTCTCCTGCAGTGTTCCCCTGCGCAGGCGATCGTTTAATCGGCCATCAGCTCCAACGGCGTGAAGGAGGAAGATCGGTCTATCCCTGAGACGCGTTCATGCGTCCCAGGAGCAGTCTCTAGGTAGTAGGCGAAGCGTCGCCTCAATGACTAGCCGGCGCGGAGGTCGCGGCCTCCTCGATGAGCTTGGCAGCTTCTCTCGGATGAGACATGTAGGCCACATGACTGGCATTCACTTCGACCGTCATGGCATGGGCGCGCTTCGCCATCATGCGCTCCTGCTCTGGATTGATGGACCGATCTGCAGTGGCCACCATGTACCAGCTGGGCTTGGTTTTCCACGCGGGGTTCGTGACCTTGTGGGTGAACGCGTCGGTGGAGATCGGAACCTGTGACTGGGCCATGAAGTGAGACACGGCCGGCGGTACGTCCGCTGCAAAGTCAGCCGCGAAATGCGCCTGTTCGATCCACCAGTTGCCGTTGTCGTCCGGCTTGAACGCCTTGGAGGCTTGCGGCAGAGCCTGTTCGATCGACGCACAGCTCTCACCCT
Source organism: uncultured Alphaproteobacteria bacterium (assembly GCA_963732015.1). Taxonomy (GTDB): domain Bacteria; phylum Pseudomonadota; class Alphaproteobacteria; order Rhizobiales; family Xanthobacteraceae; genus BOG-931. Next base: position 346,301 of record CAVSXY010000002.1, read on the forward strand.
CATCGAGCGCGAAGGCGGCGATGTAGACCAGTGCCGAGACCTTCGGATCGTTGCCGGCCTCGGTGATGATGGACCCGCCATAACTGTGGCCCACCAGAACCACCGGCCCGTCCATGGCGTCGACGGCCGCCTTCGCGTACTTGACGTCCTCGGCGTAGGAGGTCTCGGGGGGCTGTGCGACCGATACAGTGTAGCCGTCCTTCTCGAGGATTTTGGCGACGGCTTCCCAGCCAGAGCCGTCGGCGAACGCGCCATGCACCAAAACGACGTTCTTGATACCGCTCTTCAGCGCGGATTGCGCCGAGGCAGATTCCAGAGTGCCACCCGCCAGCGCAGCGGTGAGCATGGTAACAACGTAAAAACTCTTCATGGCGTCTCTCCTGTTGGTGGTACCGCGCGGCACCCGGGCTTGCGCGCACACTACCGTTCGACGACCCCGCCAAATTGTACGAATTTGCCTGTTTTGTAAGATTTGCCGGAAAAATTGCCGCAACCGGCGACGCAACTAGCGATATGTGTCTGTTTTTCGAGCACTAGCCGTTGTACTCTTCTTCCCGTCCAAGTCAGTGGCTGCTGCGGGGAACAATCATGGGCGAGAACGCAATCGCAGAAGTCCTCGCTGAGCGCTTTCGGATCGATCGTCCGCCCACGCTCTTGGCGCGGAGATCATCAAAGGCACGAATCGGATTCTCGCGCATACGAAGCAGCTATGCGATGCGTGGCCGTTCCTTGGCGGTGCCACAAGAAGAGGCCTTTTCATTTCATGTTCCGCTGTCGTTGCCGTTTTTCACGAACCTGTGGACAGCAGGACGACGCAGAGAAGTGCCCGACTTTCGCCTCGGTGATGCTCAGCTGGTTGACTTGCGCGACAATCCGGTCGTCAGTTTGGATACTCCTTTCGATTCACTTCGCTTTTACATTCCTCAAATGGCGCTCAATGAGATAGCCAATGAGGCGGGCATTCGGCGGATCAAAGGGCTATACGCGCCAAATTTTGGCGCACGTGATTTGGTCATGTTTGGTCTGGCACAAGCGCTTGCCGCTGCGATGGAACAGCCCGGTGACGGCACCGCCATGTTTTGCGACTACATCGCGCTTGGTTTTTTCGCTCACATTGTGCGCGCTTACGGCAGCGCCTCCGCCGTGGAAAAGAACGCCTGCGGCGGCCTCGCACCGTGGCAGCTCCAGCGCGCCCGCGACTTCATCAACGCCAACTTAGCGGGCGATCCTTCAATTTCCCAGGTCGCGGACGAGTGCGGACTGTCATCCAGCTACTTCGTCCATGCGTTTAAGCAAACGATGGGCGTCCCGCCTCACCGATGGATAACCAAACAACGTGTCGAGCGCGCCAAAGAACTTTTACAGGATCCAGGCCACGAGCTTTCTGATATTGCCCACCTCTGCGGCTTTGTCGATCAAAGCCACTTCACGCGTGTTTTTTCTCGGAGCGAGGGTTACAGTCCGGGACGGTGGCGCCGCCTCCACCGCTGCTAGCCCGCTAGCAATTTGGTCGCTTTCGGAGCGAAGTGGACATCGAGCAGGATTTTACAGGTACACGTCCAGATTCGAAGCTGCAGATCTTCAGAATTGCTGAGCGCGAAGCAACTCGAATTCCTCCCGACAAGCCTCGCTAAAGCGGCCAAGTATATCGATGGACTGGTGTTGAACCATGTCTCGCAGCTCGAGGAAGCTCTTGTTCGGTTGTAAATATGTATCGATGATCTTTTGCGCTATCTGCTCGGCGTTATCCACGACGGCCGTTGAGGACAAGACCCGCATCCGGCCAATGAGCGCGTAGATGTTTATCAGTGAATTCATGTTCACCTTGCTGTGCTGGAGCGCATCGGCGTAGCATTTGGAAGCCTGCTCGATGAAATCCCGGTAAAGCTCTTGTCGGCGGAGCTTTTCTTGTGCGGCCCACTCAGCGCGAGCCCGTGTGCGCTGAGTTAGCCACGATGCGAAGACAGAGGTAGATCCTCCTACAGCGGCTCCCGCCAATGCGGCCAGGGCTGAAATTACAGACGTGTCCACGGTTGGTACCTTATCCGTTCGGGGCAGAGCCAAGGAGACCAGCGGAAAGCGCTAGCGACGCTGCGGCAGACAAGGCCGTACTGTAGGCGTCCGTTGCTGCGTTCTTGGCCATCAGGAGTTGCCGCTCGGCGAGCGTCACATCAGTGATTGATCCGACGCCGTTGCGATAAGCCGAAAGCGCCGCATTGAATGTTGTCTGGGCCGCTGCTGCCAACGTCATAGCAGCACTGTAGGCCGACAAACTTGTTTTCAAGGTATTTCGCGCAACGATAATTTGGCGGACGGCCTCGTTCCTAATCTGCGTCATCGTCGTCTCGGCTTTGTCGACCCTGTCGCGGGCTTGTTCCAGCAACGCGTCGCGCGATCCCCCGTCATATAGCGGCATCGTCGCGCCAACCAGCGCCGTGGCTCCGAGCTGATGAGACGAGACGCCGAGCTGATTGCCCGGCAGGTTGACGATCGGTAGCTGCTGGTCGAGACCAGGGATGGCCGTGATATTTAGACTGCCGGCCAGGCGCGTGCCGGTTCCATTTGCGAACACCTTCGGCAAGAATTCCGCCTGTGCGGCGCGCAAATTGGCTAGGCTGGCCTGGACCGCTGCATAGCCGGTGAGTACATCCGGCCGCCGCGCCAGCGCCGCAGACACGAAATCCGCGATGTGGCCTGTCAGGGCCGGCGGTAGCCTTCGCTGGGAGGTATCGGCGATCGACAGCCTCGTCATCGGAGAGATACCCAGGGCCGAGATCAGCGCCAAATAGCTATTCTGGGCAGCACCATCCGCTTGAACCGATGCCAGCCGAGCCTCGGCGGTGGATTGCCGCGTCTGTGCAACCTCGACCACGGTCCCGACGCCGCGTTTGTATCGGTCTTCGGCCGCTGTCTGGACCTGTTCCGCGTCTTTCAGGGATTTCAGCGCGGTCGCCAAGCGTGCTCGCGCTGCGGCATTAGCATAAAAGGCCAAGCTTACGTTGTAGATAAGTTGCTGGTGCGCAGCGGTAAATGCAATGTTCGAGATTACCGAAATCTGCTTCGCCGCATCCACCAGCGCCGCGCGTTCGCCGAAGTCGAACAGCAGCCATTGGACTGAGAGGACCTCTACATTGCCATTCGTCTTGATGTCGTTGGCGACCGCGTTGCCCAGTACCGAAGTCTCGATGCGGCTTTTCTGCCAGCCCTGCACGATGCCGGCTGATACCAAGGGAAGGAATGTACTTTCGGCAATGCCCGCCGCCAGCGCGGCGTTACGCGCATCGTTCCAGGCATTGCGGGTGACCGGATTGTTGGATTCGGCGACATCTATCAGCTCTGGCAGCGAATAGGCGCGGCGTCGTTCGAGATCCGACTGTGGCGGCGGAATGTTTGCCAACGCGTTGTTCGTCGGAAGGATGTGGGTCTCATTAGGAGGCTGGCCAGGAGGAGCGGGCACGCCGGCAACAATTTCGCCGTCCGACGCGGTGGCAGGCGTCCATGGTCGGTCAGGACTGTCTGGAGCCATATCGACAGCCCACGTCGCGCAGCCGGCAAGCGCAAGCGAGAGCAGAGACATAAACACAACAAACGCAACAGGCCGGCTCATACTGCGCCGTCCTTTCCTTTTTCGCCTTCAGCTGGGGGCCTCTTCAAGCCTCCGCAGGCCTCTGTCGATTATATTGAACAGTGGCAGAGTACTCCAATTCGGCCGCTGCTCTTCACGCCGCGGGGTCATCTTGGCGTCAGCCTGAACGAAGCGGTCAGCCAGTGACTTCAGCCGATCTGCGATAAACGCAGACATCGTGGTGTCCTGATCTGCCAATAGCAGCGGACTCTCAAGTGAGTTGATCTCGCGTACGGCGTCACGCCGGGCGGCCAGCCATTCTTGGCTCGGACGGACGGAACTCGGTTCATAGCCGGCCAGATCGATATCGGTTTCTACCGCCGACAGGGCCGATCGTGACTGCGCGGACAATGCACGGCGTGTCCAGGGATTTGACGCCGTCATCATAGCTCCGAGATTGCGGAGGGTGGCTGAGATCGCCGGATCGATGCGCTTGCCAACGCTGACCGGCCACAGATTAGTAAACAGCAGATACACAACAACGTTGCCGATCAAGATGCCGATAACGCGGTCGCGCGCGGTGGAAAGGTCGAAAGCCGGTGAAGGCCCCTGAATGACGCAAAGGAAGAACGCGAAGGCGATCTGAAACCCGGCATAGGATATACGTTCGCTGCCGGCGGAGACATAGCCTGCGGCCAAGGCGCCAACGAAAACAACCGCCATCAGGGCGGTGATCGACGTGAGGTAGGGGATCAGGAAGATCATCGTCCCATAGCCGGTTGCTGCCCCGACCAGGCAACCGAGGATACGCAGTGTGAGCTTTTCGACGGTCTCGGCCGTTGTGCCCAGCGAAACGATGTAACAGGTAATGAAGGACGTATGAATGCCCGGCCAGTCCAGCAGTGAATAGAGGAAATAGCAGAACATCGCCGCGGCTGTCGTTTTGAGCGCATACCGGATGTAGTCGGGGTTGGTGAAGGCATCCGCCACGAAGAAGCCGCCGCCTTCTTCCTTTGACTCTTCTGCTGGGTGCTCCGAGAAAGGCGCTTCGGCGAAGTGAATGATTGCCTCCTTTATGTCGCTGAGGATATCTCCTTCGAGCGGCGTCAGCGCGCGTTCCATTTCCGGCGGGTCCCAGTCGATCCGAATTGGGTATCCGCCGGTTCTCAAAATGCTGGACATCTCCTGAAGCGTCCGCGCAAGATAGTCGCGCAACGGAATGGCGAGCCCGGCTTCCGGCCTGCGGTCCATCAAATCGATGGCCGACATCAGAAGAGACGTAGATCCGGCGCTTTGCCTAAGGGCAGCGATGTCGTTCGGCTTCGACGTTTTCTCGCGGTCCGTCAAGCCGAGAAGTTTTTGAATTTCCGCCGTGCCTTCCCGCAAATCCTCGTTAAACCGGGTCCGGGTGCTTCGATCCGGCGCCTTAAGCATCGCCGCGGAGAGTTCGAGACGCTGCGCAATCGCTTGCTCGGCGAGACGCCGCGGCGGCGGTGCATGCAGCAAGTTCACGATCATCGAGACGCCGGCCGGGATGCCGACGAACAGCCATGCATAGAGCAGGCTGCGCGTGGCCAACTCGCCAATTGCCAGCGGCGTTGTCCCGAGCAGGTCGAGGGCGTAGCCGACGATGAGAGCAATTGTGCCGCCGAGTGGACGCAATTTGCTGGCTGATGCGACGAAGAGAATGGCGATTGAGATCGCGGTCATGCTGATGACGCGCCACATCGGATCATTGATCACGACCATGGCGACGAGCAGCACGAAGCCGATGATCACGGTGATCAGCGCCACCAGCACAAAATTCAAGATAAGGCTGACCGCGCGGTCGCCGCGATTGAGAAAGAACACAACATAGACGGTCAGCGCTGGATCTGGCGTCTGATAGATTTCGACGACCAAAACGGTAAGGGCACAGATCACAGCCAGACGGGTTGCGAGTTCGAATCGACCCGGCTGCGGTGCCATAAGACGCACAATGTCAAGAAGAAGACCCTCGCGCGGACGTTCTAGCGACATGCCGCGCCGTGCTTGATTTCGACCACGGCGCTGGCGCCAAGATGCATGAGATCCGGCGGCGGCTCTTGAAGCCTGATGCGCACGGGGAAGCGCTGCGCAACGCGCACCCAATTGAGGGAGCGTTCTACATAGGGAACGGAGCGCGGAATGTTGACGCGGTCCTGATCAACGACGCCCCAGCCTATGCCCTGGACAATCCCTTTGATCGGAACTTTGCGGTCGAGCATTGAAAAGACCGTGGCGCAATCATCGACAGATATCGAACTCAGATCGGTTTCGCGAAAATTAGCGACGGCGAACCACTCGTCGGTATTGATTAAGGTGAATAGCGACTGAGCCGGAATGACGATTTCACCGGTCGACACCGTCAAGCCGACGACGAGACCATTGTGGGTTGCGCGCACAGTCGTGTCGTCAAGCTGGCGCTGGGCAATGCCGAGAGCCGCCTTCCGGGCGCGGACCGTGGCCTCGGCCGCGGCCTCCGTGTCGATGGCGCGATAGGCAGCGGCTTCCTGTTCCTGCGCCTGAATAAGCGCCGTTGCGGTATCTTTCTCAGTCACCTGAGCTTGATCAAGCTGCTGTTGCGGCACATAGCCACTCGCGGCAAGCGGACGAAGTCTTTGCAGCGTGCGGGTTGCGAGGTCGTGGTTCTCCCGCGCGGTCTTTGTCTGATCCGCTGCGATCACCGCTGCCGAATGCTGCGTCGCAAGCACACGCCGTTGAGTCTCGAGCTGCGCTTCGGCGATAGCAAGGTCCGCGGCAGTTTGCTCGACCGCCAAGCGATAGGGCAGCGGATCGATCTGGAACAAGAGGTCCCCCGCCGCGACCCGGGCGTTCTCGACCACGGGAAGCTCGATCACGCGCCCGCCGACGGCAGCCGCAATGTGGATTACGTCAGCGTCGATCGAACTGTCGCTTGATGTCGGGTAGGTATTGCTTTCGTGCAGCGCATAAAGCGCAAGCACGCCAGCGAAGGCAACGATGGTGATTGAGATCAATCGGCCGCGAGACGTGGTGCGCGTTTTGCCGGCGGTCTCCATCTTCAGTGTCCGAAGCCGATGAGCCAGACCAGAAGAGCCGTGATCAAGCCAATCGCTACGCAGACTGCGAGCTGATAGGGCAGTGTATTGGTAAGGCCTGTGCTAACGAAGACGACGCGGGCGACGATTGCACCGGCGACTCCGACGATTCCGCACAAGAGCCAAGCTGGGAAAAATGCGCCGAACAGATCGAAGGAAGGCGCGCTACCCCCCGAGCAGCTGGTCAGGGTCATGCATAGTGGGGCGAACATCGCGTTCGGTCGTGGTTTTGGCTGTCGTGGCATTCGCTTAGTCCCACTCCACGGTCGATGCCATTACAACTCAAAGGTTTGTCGGAGAAGCCAAATCCGATTATATCCAGCGTCAGCAGCCGATAGCGTTGCGCGAGGCTTGGCCAAATTTTCTCCCAATCCCAGGACGCCGTCGGAAAGCCGTGGAGCAGTACCAGGACAGGACCCGACGGATTTCGGCCCTCGCGCCAGAAAATGTTATGGCCCTTATGTTTAAAAAAGACCTCGCCTGCCGCCACTCCGAGGTCGATACCATTACGGTTTCTCCTGAGAGATCATCTCAACGATCCAATAAATCTGCGCGGAGTTATCTTATCGGGGAAAGCCTGGATAAATAATCCATCTCCAGTTCGCCTTCATAAGTTTCGGCGCCGACCTTCAATGCCTCTGTCACACGCGCTTGCGTCACCTCACTAGCGACGCTCAAATCGAACTCGTGAGCTTCCACCAAAAGCCCTTCTGCCATGGAACTAAAAGCTCCAGTATCCACGGCCGCCTTGGCGTGAGCGATGGCATGCGCAGGAAATGAGGCGATGCGGCGAGCCAGTTTCTCGACAAATGGCGTCAACTCGTCGGCCGGCAACGCTCGATTAATATAGCCGTAACGTTCTGCCAGTTCCGCCGAGAGATCGTTGCAACCTATGAGTACCTCCAAGGCGCGTCCCCGCCCGATGAGCCGTGGCAATCTTTGTGTGGAACCGCCGCCCGGAACAAGCCCAACCGCCACCTCTGGTTGGCCGAAGATTGCTTTGCCAACGGCAGCAAAACACATGTCCACGGCCAGCGCGATTTCGCTCCCTCCGCCCCGAGCTCGTCCTTCGATTTTGGCAATGCTTATCTTGGGCATGTTCCTGAACCGCTCGCCAATCGCCTGTGTAAGACGAAAGCTGCGAGTATGAGACACCGTTTTGGAAGCGGCTCCGACCCGCCCCAAACCAGAGTGGGCTATGAAGAAATCAGGAAGCGCGCTTTGCAAAACCACGACCCGAACGCTTTCATCGGCTTCGATTTCCCTGCCGAGTTTGTCGAATTCCTCAGATAGAACTTCATCAAGAAGATTTATCGGCGGGTGATCGATGCTGACGAATGCAACTCCAGAATCAAACCCGAACCGGAAACATTTGTAATCAGAGTATCGCATGAGAGTGGCTCCAATTCGCTGACCGTTGTATCGCAGGGTGGAGCATCTAGCGTCTCCTCTTTTCAGTCGTCCTGGACGGGGTTGCTCAAGACGCCCATGCCCTCGATCTCCACTTCAAAGACATCGCCCGGCCGCATGAAAACGGGTGGCTTGCGCGTCGCCCCGACGCCACCGGGTGTTCCGGTGATAATCACATCACCCGGCTCCAGACTCATCACGACGCTGATCATTTCGATCAGCGCGGGGACGCTGAAGATGAGCAGGTCGGTGCGCGCATCCTGCATCACCCGGCCGTTCAAGCGGCCCTGAATGCGCAACCCGTCGGCCCCTGGCGGCACGGCATCGGGCGTCACCAGCCAGGGGCCGAAAGCCCCTGTGGCATCGAAATTCTTGCCCATCGTCCATTGCGGCGTGCGCAGTTGAAAATCGCGAATCGTCGCATCGTTGAACAAGGAGTAGCCCGCAACGTGATCGAGGGCTCTGTCGCGGTTGATGCGGCGTCCACTCCGGCTGATCACCACGGCGAGTTCCGCCTCATAGTCGAGCGCGGACGATTCGCGTGGCCGCCGTATCGGTTCACGGTGAGCGATCAGACTCGTCGCGAAGCGCGCGAAAATTTCGGGATGCGCAGGTTTTTTGAGTCCGCTTTCCTTGAGGTGATCATCGTAGTTGAGACCGACACAGATAATTTTCGGCGGCTTGGGCACCGGAGGAAGTATCCGCACTGCGTTCAGGTCGATTGCGTGCATGGGCAGAAGGTCTCTTCCCGTGCGCAACAGATCTGCACCTTGCGCAATTAGTTCAGGCAGAGTGGCTGGAAAGCCGCTTTCGCGCTCCGTGAGGCCATGCCAGCCCGAGCCGTCATCCGCCGCAATTCCAGGGACACCCTCCTTCTCGAAATGGACAATGCGCATAGGTTTCTCCTTCCGTGGCGTGCGGACACGTGCCTCAGCGCCCCGCAGACGGCGCGACGGCCTTGCGAACACGGGCCACGTCGTCGGCGCTCGCCACGGATGCCGAATTCCCCCAGCTGCTCCGGATAAAATTGACGAGATCGGCGACATCCCGATCGCTTAGTCGCCAAGCGAAGGCGGGCATGGTGAATTGTGCCGGCGTTTGCGCGGTGCGTGGTGTCTGTGAGCCGGCTAGCACGATCGAAATCAACGAAACGGAATTTGGGGCTTCGACAACAGGATTGCCGGCTAGTCTTGGAAAGACGCGGTCGTACCCCATCCCATCGGGGCGATGGCAGGCGGCACAGTTATCAAGATAGAGGAGAGCTCCGGGCTTGCCGGCATCTCCGTGCTTTAATGCCTGGTGTTCTGTGTCGTCGTACACGAAGGATTCTGTTGGCTGCGCCCCTGGCTCGCCGAGTGTCTTGAGATATCGCGCCGTCGCGACGGCGTCGTCACGGCTCATATATTGCGTGCTATGGACGATGACATCGCTCATCGAACCAAAGACGATGGCGCTCGGATTTGCGCCCGTTGTCAGGAAATCGACGATGTCGCTTTCACTCCAGCCGCCAAGCGTATCCGGAGCGCCGTTGCGCAGGCTCGGCGCGAAGTAATTCTCGATGACGGCTCCGGAGAGAAAGGCCGATCCCTGTGATGGAGTTTGCGCCCTCACCTGCAAGACGAGGTTGCGCGGCGTGTGGCACTCCCCGCAATGACCGAGACCCTCCACGAAATAAGCGCCGCGCGCTATGATTGAATCGCCTTCTGCTTGAGCCTCGAAGGGCGCTGGTTTCGGCGCAAACAGCAACCGCCAGAACGTGAGCGGCCAGCGCATCGACAGCGGAAACACAATGTCGTTCGTGATATTCGGTGTCGCGGCCGGGGCCACTCCATATTTGAAATATGCAAAGAGCGCCGCAACGTCTTCAGGTTTTGTGTTCGCATAGGAGGGAAACGGCATTGCCGGATACAGCGAATGTCCGTCGGCGACGCCAAAGCGCAGGGCCCGATCGAAGTCGGCGAGACTGAAGCGTCCGATGCCGTTCACCGGATCGGGCGTAATGTTCGTCGTATAGATGGCGCCGATCGGGATCGCCATCCGCAGGCCGCCGGTGAAGGGCGGCCTGCCGGGCACGCTGTGACAGGCGGCGCAATCGCCGAGCTTGGCGAGATATTCCCCGCGCGCGATCAGCGCCGGATTGAGCTCGGGAGCAACAAGATTTGTCTCTCCCGCCGCTCTATTGGCCAGATAAGAGAATCCCGTGACGCCCAGCAGGCCGCAAACGCCAACAATTCCGACAAACGCAATGGCAATTCTCCATCTCATGCCGGCACCAAAGGACCGGGCGACTTGAGATAGGCGTCGTGAATTTTCGCGGCTGAGAAATAGGCAAGTCCGGCGAGCAAGCCTGTCGGGTTGTAGCCGATGTTCTGCGGAAAAGCAGAAGCGCCCATCACGAACAGGTTGGAGGCGTCCCAGCTTTGTGAATAGCGGTTGATGAAGCTGTTCGAAGGGTTCGTTCCCATAATCGCGCCGCCGGTGGTGTGCGTAGTCTGGTAGATGCGGATGTCGTAGTGGTCGCCCGGCCGCATCAGCAAAGTCGCCTGTTGCTCGGGCTTCATGGCCCGAACTATCTCCTCCACGCGCGCTGCGCTAAAGGCGGCCATCTTGTATTCGTTGTCATGCCAGTCAAAGGTCAGCCTCAGCAGCGGCAGGCCATGGGCGTCCTTGTAGGTCGGGTCCAGCGACAGATAACGGTCGCGATAAGACATGACGGAGCCTTGCGCCCCGATCGGCGCCGAATGGCGATAGTGCTTGCGTATCGCCGTCTTCCATTCCCTTCCCCATTTTGGCGTATCGGGCGGGATCATCATCTGCTCGATCGGGCGTCCGCCCGTGGCGCCGGCGAATATCGATGACCCGCCGATGAACCCGTGGGGCCCGTGGTCGAAATGGTCGGAATTGAATTCATCGATGATGCGCAGTCCGGCGGCACCGGCTCCGATGAAAGGATTGATCTCGACGTCCTCGCTGAAATACGCGGCCGCCTCACTCATCATCTGATAGGCGTAATTCTTGCCGACGATGCCTTCGCCGCTCACCGGGTCATAGGGAACGCCGATTCCGGACAGCAAAAGCAGTCTGACATTGTGCATTTGAAACGCACTGAGCACGACAATGTCGGCGGGTTGCTCGACTTCCCGTCCGTCTTCATCGATATAGAGAACCCCCGTTGCCGCCTTTCCGGTGTTATCGCGGAGAATCCGCGTCACATACGCGTTGGTCCGGACCTCCAGGTTTGGCCGCGTGGCAAGGATGGGTAATATTGTCGTTTGCGGTGACGCCTTCGAATAAAGGAAACAGCCGAAGCGCTCGCAGAAGCCGCACAGATTGCAGGGACCGAGCCGCACGCCGTACGGATTCGTGAAAGCAATCGAACTATTCGCCGACGGCTGCGGGAAGGATTTGTAGCCGAGTTCGGCGGTGGCCTTTTCAAATAGCTGGGCAACGTAGATCGGCGGCAATGGCGGCGTTGGATATTCGTCGCTTCGTGCACCTTCGAACGGATTGCCGCCGGGCCGGATTTCGCCACGAAGGTTCCCGGCGACGCCGGATATGCCGCAGACTTTCTCGAAATGGTCGAAGTGAGGTTCGAGCTCTTCGAAAGTGACGGGATAATCCTGAATCGTCATGTCTTCGGGAATGAAACTCTTCCCGTATCGCTCCTCAATGTGGCTTCGCAGCCTGAGATCTTCCGGCGATGCCCGCCACAGCTGACCGTTCCAGTGAACGCCGGCACCGCCGACACCATTGCCGAGTATAAATGAGCCGTACTTACGATATGGCGCGGCTACCTCATTTAGGTTGTGACGGACCGTGACTGTCTCTTTGGCCAGCGGCTGCCACAGGTCACCGCGGACGGCATATTTCAGCTCATCGATGATCCGCGGATACTCGAAATCGGGAGACGTGTCGCGCGCTGGGCCGCGCTCAAGCGCGACGACAGATAGGCCGGCGTCGGTGAGCGTTTTCGCCATAATGGCGCCGGTCCAACCGTAACCGATGATGACGGCGTCGGCTTGTTTTTTTCGCTCCGCCATCAGTCTCTCGCTCCACTGATGGCGACCGGTCCGTATGGATATTTCTGGCCAGCTTGGTCGATCCAGTCGGTAAAGTCCGCACGCGCGCCCGGGAACCCGATCCATTTCCAGGCCGCCATGCCGCGATTGCCGCCGTAGAGCGGATCGGCGAAGTAGCCTTCGCGCGTATTCTCCAACAATTGCGCGAAGAACGCCGCGGCCGGCGGACCGGAAAGCTGAACCTGATTTTTCTCCAACGATGCGAGAAATCGATCTCGCTCGTCGGGCGAGAGATCTGCAAAGATCCTGCCCGCGGCGGTCCGGCAAGCATCGTTCGCCGCAGCTATGCCCGATCGATACAGTTCCCGCGGCGTGTAGCGCAATTGATAGCCCAAGGTCGCCGGCGCATCGGGCAGAAACGGTCCTTGCAAATAGAAATACGTACCGTGCCCATACGGCAATTCCATTTGCCGATCGATAAATTCAGGCACGCCCGCTTCCAGGCCGCCAGGACCGGGCCCGTCGCTTGGAATAAGACGACCGACTGCGGCGTTTATGAAGCTCCACTCGATGGAATTGAAAAACGTCGGCACATAATCCACGGCCGTCGTTGCTGTCTGGGCTATGGCGCTATCCGTGGTCGCCGGCCCCAAAATCATCAAGGTCGCAGTTGGGGTTACGCCGAGGAGCAGATCGCGTCTATTGATGGTTGTTTCCTTCATTTTGATATCCCAAGTGTGAAGCTCCTGCTGATTCGAAATCACGCGGCGGTTACATGCATCTCACGTGCTCTTCGGAGCATCCTGCATGCAGGACTTGTTCAACGCTGCATCTGCAAATTCATCAGATCGGCCGATGGGATCATGTTGGCGTTCAAATTTGTCATGATCCAAAGCGATCCGCCGATCACGAGGATTACGATGAGCATTCCAAAGGCCAACGCCAGCACGTTATTGGTGTTGTCTCGTCCAGTGGTGATGTGCAGGAAGAAGACCAAGTGAACGCCGATTTGCGCGATGGCCAAAACGGCAAGTCCGAGCGGGACGCCGGGCGCCCACAGCAGCGACGTGTTCGCAGCCCAGAAAGACGTGGCCGTGAGGATGACGGCCAGAAACAACCCTATCGTGTAGATGAGCAGGCCGGAGGGAGCCCGGCTTTGCGCCTGGGCAAAGCTCGAGGTGTCCCCGGGCGCGCGATCATAGTGCGTATCCGTCATAGGGCGACTCCCATCAGATAAACAACCGTGAAGAGGCCGACCCAGATGATGTCGAGCGCGTGCCAGAAGAGCGCAAAACACACCAGACGCCGGACGACGGCCGGGCGAAAGTTTTTGATGGCAACTTGCGCCATCATTACCACCAGCCAAATCAGACCTGCCGTGACATGAAGCCCATGACATCCCACAAGGGTGAAGAACGCCGAGAGAAAAGCACTGCGTTGCGGCGTCGCCCCAATGGCTATCATGTTGGCGAACTCGCGGATTTCGAGCGCGAGGAACGCGGCCCCGAGCGCGAAAGTGACGAGAGCAAAGAGATACGTGGCAGCGGCGCGCCGCGAACTGATCGCGAGCGACATCATCCCGCAGGTGTAGCTTGAGGCGAGAAGGCAAGCCGTCTCGATCGCGACGCTGTGCTGATTGAAGAGTTGCGCGCCCGCGGGTCCGCCCGCCGTAGCGCGCACGAGCACCGCGTAGGCGGCAAACAGCGCCGAGAACATCACGATATCGCTGAGGAGGAAGATCCAAAAGCCGTACGCGACAACGATCCGTTTCGGAGCTGGACCGGCTTCGCTTGCACTCGGCAGCGTTTGGTGCCCGACCTCGTCAAAAGTGACAGCGACGCTCATGGCGCGAGACCTTCTGCACGTTGACGCCGTTCAAACTGGGCAATCCGTTCAACCGACACCGTGACCTCCTCCTCATCCCGAAACGCGAAGACGAGAAAGGCCACGAATGCGCCGATCAGGCCCAGACCCGCCATCCACCAGATGTGCCAGATCAGCGCGAAGCCGGTGACGACGGCAAAGAAGGCATTGATAAGGCCGATCGCACTGTTCTTCGGCATCTCGATTGGCCTGTATTCGCCCGATTGATCGGGATGCTGCGGATTCCGCTCCGCCTGCTGCTTGGCCATCCAAAAGGCATCAGGCCCGGCGACACGCGGCAGGATCGCAAAATCCCATGCCGGTGGCGGCGATGCCGTAGACCATTCGAGAGTCCGTCCATTCCACGGATCATTGCCGACTCGAAGTAAGTTACGGGCGCGTATCGACACAATGAGTTGAATGACTTGGCACGCGATGCCCGCCATGATGATGGCGACACCGATCGCGGCCACAATAAGGTAGGGCTGCCAGCTCTGGTCGTCATAGTGCTGCATTCGCCGGGTCATGCCCATCAATCCGAGCACGTAGAGCGGCATGAAAGCGACGTAAAAGCCGACCAGCCAGCACCAGAACGCGGCCTTGCCCCAGCGTTCGTCCAGCCTGAAGCCGAATGCTTTCGGAAACCAGTAATTGAAGCCCGCCATGACGCCGAACACGACGCCGCCGATAATGACATTGTGAAAATGCGCGATCAAAAAGAGGCTGTTATGAAGCTGAAAGTCCGCCGGAGGCACCGCCATAAGCACGCCGGTCATGCCGCCGATGACGAACGTCACCATGAAACCGAGTGACCACAGCACCGGAACGGTGAAGCGGACGCGCCCGCCATACATGGTGAATAGCCAGTTGAACACTTTGACGCCAGTGGGCACGGCGATAATCATAGTCATGACGCCGAAGAAGCCGTTGACGTCTGCGCTGGCGCCCATGGTGAAGAAGTGGTGCAGCCAAACCAGGAACGAGAGAACGCAGATCACCATCGTTGCAGCCACCATCGAGCGGTAGCCGAACAACGGCTTGCCGGAAAAAGTCGAAAATACTTCTGAAAACACGCCGAACGCCGGCAGGATAAGAATGTAAACCTCCGGGTGACCCCAGACCCAGAAGAGGTTCACGTACATCATGGGATTGCCCTGGGCGTCGACCGAAAAGAAGTGAAAGCCGAGGTAACGGTCGAGCAACAGCATGGCGAAGGTCGCGGTCAAAACCGGGAAGGCGGCGACCATGAGCAAATTCGAGGCGAGAGCCGTCCAGCAGAATACCGGCATGCGCATGTAGCCCATGCCCGGCGCGCGCGTTTTCAGAATCGTCGTGACGAAATTGATACCCGTCATCAGTGTGCCGATGCCGGAGATCTGGAGCGCCCACAGGTAGTAGTCGACACCGACGCCGGGCGAGAACTGCAGTTCGCTGAGCGGCGGGTAGGCGACCCACCCGGTTTTGGCGAACTCGCCGACTGCAAGCGAGATGTTGGTCAGAAGTATGCCCGAAGCGGTGAGCCCCAATGCCACTGAATTCATCGTCGGAAAGGCCATATCGCGCACGCCGAGCTGCAGCGGCACGACGAAATTCATTAATCCAATGACGAACGGCATCGCCATAAAGAAGATCATGATCGTGCCGTGGGCCGAGAAAACCTGATCGAAATGCTCCGGCGGCAGATATCCTTGCGCACCGCCTGCCGCCACGGCCTGCTGCGATCGCATCATGATGGCGTCGCTGAATCCACGCAAAAGCATGATCAACGCCAGCACGATATACATTACGCCGATACGCTTGTGGTCGACGGACGTGATCCATTCGCGCCACAAGTATGGCAAATGTCCTCCTAGGACGATCCAAGAGAGAATGAAGACGATGGCCAGGGCCATCCCCGCGGTCGCGCCCATAACGATCGGCTGATCGAACGGGATCGCGCTCCAATCGAGCTTGCCAAGAATGTTCATTGTACGACTCTCGGTGACGCCAGACAGACTCGCCGGATCGGATCGTTCATCGACATTTCCGACATAGCGATGCGCGAGAACAGGTCGGATGCGATTTCGCGATAAGTGAACGGAGCGACCGCTTTGCTTGGCTTAGCCAGATCGATATAGCCTTGCGCATCGAGTACCGGACCGCTCGCGCGCGCAGTTTCCACCCATTGCGAGAAATCCGAGCCGGAAACGGCATCTGTCTTGAAGATCATGTCGGCAAATCCATCGCCGCTGAACTGCGCCGAGAGTCCCGGATAGCTTCCGGCATTGTCTGCCTGAAGCTGAAGATGCGTCGTCATTCCCGCCATCGTGTAGATCTGGCTGCCGAGCTGCGGCACGAAGAAGCTGTTCATGACGCCGGCGGACGTAAGCTCGAAACTGATCGGAGTGCCCACGGGGACGACCAGATGATTGACGCTGGCGATGCCTTGCTCTGGGTAGATGAAGAGCCATTTCCAATCGAGGGAGACGACTTGGACGGTGACGGGCTTGATCTCCGCACTGATCGGCTTGCGCGGATCGAGGTCATGCGCTCCGACCCAGGCCACGCCGCCCACCAGGAGCACCGTCATCAGGGGGATCGACCAGACGAGCACTTCAATACGACCTGAATATACAAAGTCAGGCCGATAGCTCGCGCGCCTGTTGGACGCACGAAACCAAAATGCGACTCCCAACGTCGCCAAGATCACCGGGATCACGATCGCCAGCATGATACCGAGCGAGTTCGAACAGGATTTGCCGTTCGGCGACTGCGATGGGTCCCTGCGGATTGAGGATGCCTTCGTTGCAGCCGCCAAGCGCCGCGGTGCAGATCAGGACGGTAGATAGGAAAAGGTACCGCATGCTAGACCCCGCCTGCGCCGACCCGGAACGGACCGCGCGTCGTTTGAAGTTGGCTCGCCAGGAAAGTAACTCGCGAAGTCTCAACAGTCGAGGCGATGCGCGCGGAGAGCGACGTTGTTGATCGATTGGCGCAGTCGGCCAGCAACGCCGCAAACAACAGAAACAGATACAAAATGGAGAACGCGAATAAGCGATTCGCTGCGTGCTGATTGACCCCGCGGCTTCTGTGCACTTGAGCCGCGATCGCAACAAAGATCGCACCGCAGGCGGCGGCAACCGCGCCGTAAACTCCGCCGGCGAACCCAAGCGCCCAGGGTAGTATTGAAACTGGCAGCAGAAGAAGACTGTAGACGAAGATGTGCTTGGCGGTTGCGCTCCTTCCAGCGACGACCGGCAGCATAGGGACACCCGCACGGGCATATTCGTCGGCACGATTGAGCGCGAGCACCCAAAAATGAGGTGGCGTCCAGAGGAAGATGATCAGGAACAGGACGAGCGGCTCAATGCCGATCTGCCCCGTCGCCGCCGTCCAACCAATTACCGGCGGAAGGGCGCCGGCGGCACCGCCGATGACAATGTTCTGTGGCGTCTGGCGCTTTAGCCACATCGTGTACACGGCCACGTAGAAGAAAATCGCAAAAGCGAGCAGGCTGGCTGCTTCGACGTTGACAACAAGCGCGAGAGCTACGACGGAGCTGCCTGCAAGAGCAAGACCGAACGCCAGTGCTTCGGTGCGTGAAACCTTGCCGCGTGGGATCGGCCGCATCGCGGTGCGGTTCATCATGCGGTCGATGTCAGCGTCGTACCACATGTTGAGGACACCAGCTGCTCCAGCCCCCACAGCGATGGCCAGGATCGCAACAAACCCTACAAGCGGGTCGACGCGACCAGGCGCGACCATCATCCCGACAAATGCCGTGAAGACGGCAAGCGCCGTCACGCGTGGCTTCATAAGCGTGACGAAATCAGACCAGCGCGTCGTCAAACGGGACGATGACGGCTGTTGTAGATGCGAGACGGGAATTGTTGCGGTCTTCATGATCAATTCCTATCGACGCCAGAGATTTCTTCTCGCGAGACCCCCGCAGCATTGATGTCGTACTATCTGGCCCACAGACCATCCCCCGAACGGGGGATGCAGGCAGCGTTGAAGGGGGATGTAAATCAGCACCGAAGTAGGACCCTTCTCCAAATCACCTATAGTGGCTTGAGATACCATGTAATTTCATTCTCGATATGAGGTCCCGATCAGCGCCGACTACTGCCACCAGCGCTGCAACGTTGATAATTTTCTTCATGCGAAGCTCATGAATTCTGTACGGTCACTCGCCAGAATGGAGTGCCGCAGGCGGCCTATTGAAAAAAGCGGATGGGGTTATTTCGTGCGGCCGCTGCTTAAGTTGCGCAGGTGGGTCACGCAGCAACAGCATCAAGAAGAGCGCGCCGATGACGGCAAAGCCGAGCACCATAAAGCCGTCAATGTAGGAAAGGACATAAGCTTGCTTCTGCACCGCTTGCGCGAGCAACGCGGTCGCACGTGCCGTAGCTTCCGGACTACCAACGGAGCGGCCGGCGATGATTTTCGCATAATCCTCCAGTCGCTGGTTGGTGAGAAGCGATCCAACATTGACATGAAGACCGATGAGGTTGGAATAGATTTGCTCACGCGTGCGCACGAATGTTTGGACGAAGGCGTTTCCGAGTTCAGAACCGAACAACCGGCCAGTTTGCAGGACTGCGCCGAAGGTAAATATCTCGCTCGGTTCCAGGTGCTGGAGGATGAACCAGACCAGCGAGGTAAGACCGAATGACTGCCCCACCGCCTGCAAAAGCTGTGAAGGCAAAAAGTCCTCGCCCACCCAATCATGAGTAAGCTGACCGGCCATAAAGCAAGCGCAGCCCACCAGCGCGAAGCCGAGTGCCATCGTCCATCTGGCGTCAACAAAGCGAAGAATTGTCGATACGACTGGCGCAGACAGGAACTGCGGCAGCGCGACCCACTTCAACACTCCCCCAACTTCGATCGCGCGGTAATTCTGCACGGTGGTCAGGTACTGCGGGATGATGTACGAGGTGGAGAGAATAATGAAGCGAAAGAATGAGATGAAGAAAAACAACAACGGGAAGTTGCCGCGTGCGGCGAAACGCAAATTGATCCACGGTCTTTTGTATGTGAGCTCATGAATAACGAAGATGACAAGCATCAGAGTGCCGCCGAGCAACAGCGCGTTAATTAGTCCGGAGTTCAGCCAGTCGAGCCGATTGCCCTGATCGAGACCTGCATAGAGCAGGCTGAAGCCGACGCTGGCGTAGAGAATTCCAGGCCAATCCGCGGTCTTCAGGAGCTCGCGATTTATCGGCTGGCGCGGCATGCCGAACACGACACAGACGAGCATCAGCGGGGCGAGCAAAGCGGTGTCCCAAAATATCCACTTCCATGACCAGTAATCGTCGAACCAGCCTTCGATCGAAGCGGCGATATTGAGCGACAATTCGAGGTTCAGCGAATATGCCCCGATGCCATAGACCACCAATTTCGCCGGCAAATTCTGCACGACAAAGCCGATCGCCAGCGGAATGAAGGTGCCTGATGCCAGTCCGCTGATTGCTTGGAAGGCGAAGATGTAGCCGAGGTCAGGCGACAAGGGTAGCAGCGCGTTAGAGATCCCAAAGACGACAACCGAAACCGTCAGAACACGCCGCGGACCAAATACGCCGCCCAGCCAGGCCGAAGGCGGCCCAATTATCATTTGCCCGACGGTGAAGGCTGTTGTTATCCAGGCGCCCTCATCAAAACCCGCGTGAACCGCACCGCGAACGTCGGCTAGGCCGAAGCTGGTAATGCGGGTGTTCAGCGTCGCGATAACGGCGCCTATCAGCACGGCGAGGACGCCGATGAACGGCCGGGCTGAAATAGCCGGCGGCACGTGCGCGGCGCGATCATCCGGATGACAGAGGGTCTGAGAAGGCGCGCCAGAGAGCGCTCGCGTGCGGTCACCAATAAAACGGGTCAATTGCCCCAATGCACTCATACACCCTACTTTGCGCTGACTTAAGGATCTGGAGGTTTCGAACTCGTATCGATCGTTGCGATCACCGACATGCCGGGCCGCAACAGATCGGCTAGGGACGTCGGGTCATGATCGAGCACGATCTTCACGGGAATTCGCTGCACCACCTTGGTAAAATTTCCGGTCGCATTGTCGGGTGGTAACAGCGCAAACTCGGCGCCCGACGCCGGCGACCAGCTGTCGACTTGACCGTTCAAGACATTTCCAGGGAAGGCATCCACGGTCACGCGCGCCTTTTGGCCAACACGTATATTCGTCATTTGAGTTTCTTTGTAGTTGGCGATGACCCATACGGTCGGCAGTGGTACGAGCGAGATCACCTGTGTACCGACGCTAAGATATTGGCCCGCGCGCACCAGGCGCTCACTCACCATACCGTCGACGGGAGCGGCTATCCGGGTATAGCCCAAATTGATCGACGCCAGATTGCGTGCAGCCTTTTGTCCCTCCAGCGCCGCGGCTGCTTGCGCCTTCTGGCTCTCCAAGACGTTGAGTTGTTGGCGCTGCTGATCCAGCTTGGCCTGATTCAGGGCAAGAGCAGAGACGGCGCGTTTTTCGTTGTCGACGGCCTGTTCGACGAGTTGCGGTGTACCGGCGAATTTGTCCGTAAGAAGATTTTGTTGACGCACGGTTTCAAGATGATACCGAGTCACGTCCGCCTCGCTCGATGCGATTTCGGCCTCGGCCTGTTTGATCAAGGTTTCCTGCAAGCGCTTTTGTTGTTCGATGTTCTCGATAGCAGCTCCCGCGGATGCGACATTAGCCTGAGCCTGATCAAGTTGGGCTCGGTAGTCGTCGTCCACGATCTCAACCAGAACGTCTCCGCCATGGACGCGCTGGAAGTCCTGCACAAGCACGCGGTGGACGTAACCGGGGACCTTGGCTGCGAGCGGTGTTGTATCGGCTTGAAGGTAGGCGTCATCAGTGCTTTGCAGGGTCGATGAACTAACCCACCAGTTCCACTCGCGAGCGACGACGAGAACAAGCGCACCAATTAGAATGAGAATAAACAGCCGGATGCCGGCGCCAGCCCAAGCAACTGGCGTTCTTCCCGTGGCGGGACGGTTCCCGATCTTTTTGTCGGACAACGCATCCATCTTCGGGCTCACTTGCTGATCCATCGTCATCAAGCTCCGCCAAGTCCGACCTGCTCAAAATGAGCAGGCATTCGCCCACATATGAACCTGGATAAGTATTCCCCGATTGAATTGTTCGCGCAAGAGCGGCGCAACGAACGGCTCCGTTTGCGCGTCGGCCGCTTTCCCATGAGACAGACGATAAACATCCACAGTGCAGATCAGAGTGAGCGGCATAAGAAAAAGATCCGCGCCGGCGCGTATCAGATGCAAACTCTGATTGTCGGCGAAGCAAGCAAATCACTGAAGCTTTACACGCTCGTCGTGCGGAACATCGGGGACATCGCCGATGTCGTGATGTGGGCAAACAGCGACAACATGATCCGCATTCGAAAGAAATTCCGGACCGCCGTCACTTCTTCCGCGCTGGCTCGCTGACGGGTTCGAAAAGAGTTGTAGCTGAGGATGATCAGCGTGTCGGCGCCGTCGAAAAAAGTCCGCATCGATTGGCGTGTGCTTTCCGTCGGCGGCAGCTCTCATGGCTTCGATAACGGGATGGCCAGTCTGTACGCTCGTCTGCTCTACGAAGGCAGCAAAGTTGCGCTTTAGGATATTGTCCAGAAAGCCGGCCACGCTCTGGTCGAAGCGCGCGCGGTCGGACAATTCCTCCAGCGCCGGATAAAGTATGCGGCGGCCCTCGAACAGCGTCGGATATCGGTCCTCGATCACGCCGAGCGGCGCATTGACCTCTTCAGGATGGCTCCAGGTGTAATAGACAACCACTTTTCTGCCGGTCATTCCCCTCCCCCGATCGGCATGCGCACGGATGCCTAGCATGCCACATCAATGCTCCGCGACATCCGGCATGATCTGTCCCATCTCCATGGCCTGACTAGCCGGCACTTCCTGAATGCCGAGGACGATCTGGTCATCGGGCGCGCCGGTTGCGTCCTGGAGCAGTTCCCAAAGCCGCTTCAATAGCCCGCGCTTGTATTCCGGCGACCGGCCATCTCGGATAAGGACCGCGAGCGCCGCTGTCGCCGCGGCCTGACCTGCCGTGAAGCCATTTCCCGGTGCATATTCCTGAAAGACGATGTGGACCCAGTTCTTCGGAACGCCGGAATACTCCGAATGGAGTGCCGTGATTTCGCCCGCGAGTGTGGCCTTGGCCTCGCTGCTGAGCACGCCGGCCTGTGTTGTTACAGTATAGAGAGGCATCGTATAGACTCCCGAAACAAAGCGGCCGAAACTAATATCGGCGCGGCAATCGATGGCTAACGCGTCAGATTTACCTTTGCGAGATCGATGAGCTCTTTCGCCCGACCGTCGAGAACCGCCCTCATCGTGAACATTCCAAAATGATAGGCCTGACCCAGCGTCGTCTTGGGCGGCATGGCAAGCTCTTGCCGGGCGCTCACGACGTCGACCAGCGCCGGCCCCTTGTGCGCGAGAGCGGCTTGGATCGAGCCTTTCAGCTCCTGCGGCTTCTCGACTCGGAATCCTCTAACGCCCATAGCCTCAGCCATCATCGCAAAATTGGGATTTTTGAGGTCACAACCCGTATCCAGGAAGCCGCTGGCCTTCATCTCCAGTTCGACGAAGCCGAGCGTGCCGTTGTTGAGGACGATGACCTTCACCGGCAACCCCATCTGAATAAGAGTAATGAAATCACCCATCATCATGGTGAAGCCGCCGTCACCCGACATCGAGATGATTTGCCGATTCGGATGCGCCGTTTGCGCCCCGATCGCATGCAGCATCGCGTTCGCCATCGATCCGTGATTGAACGAACCGATGATCCGCCGCTTTCCGTTGACCTTCAGATACCGCGCCGTCCAGATGATGGGAGTACCGACATCGCAGGTGAATACCGCGTCGTCGGCAGCCAATTCGCTGACCAAGCGCGTGACATATTGGGGATGAATAGTATCGCTGTTTGGGCCGCTTTCCGCCAACGCGTCGAGGTCCTTCCGCGCGCGCTTGTAATCCGCCAGAGCGTCGCTGAGGTGGCTGTCGTCCGTCTTCTCTTTGATAGTCGGCAGGAGCGCGTCCAATGTATCCTTGATGGTGCCCAACAAGCCGAGATGAAGGGAACAGCGATTGCCAAGCGCTTCCGGCCGAACATCTATTTGCGCTATTTTGGCGTGTTCCGGGTAGAAGGCGCGGTAAGGAAAATCAGTGCCTAGCATCAGCAGTGCGTCGCAAGTCTTCATTGCCGCATAGCCCGACGCAAAGCCAACGAGTCCGGTCATTCCAACGTCATATGGATTGTCGTATTCAAGAAACTCCTTGCCACGGAAGGCATGCACGATCGGCGCCTTTAGCTTACGAGCCAGTTCGATTACCTGTGCATGTGCGCCTGCGCACCCTGCCCCGCCGAAGAGTGTCACGCGGGCTGCGTCGTTGAGGACGCCTGCTAATTGCTCAATTTCAGGCTGACTTGGACGAACAACAGGCGCGTTGGGGATCAGCCATTGCGGGACATCGGCGTCGAGCTTCATGAGCGCAACGTCGCCGGGAATGACGACGACCGCGACGCCGCGTTTGGCTATCGCCACCCGGATCGCACGCTTGAGAATCTGCGGCAGCTGCGCGGGATTGGAAACGAGTTCGACGTAATGGCTGCAGTCCTTGAATAAGGATTCCGGATGGGTAGCCTGAAAGTAATCTATCCCTATCTCGATGCTTGGGATGTGCGCGGCGATAGCCAGAACCGGTACGCCGCTGCGTTGGCAATCGAACAAACCGTTGATCAGATGCAGATTGCCAGGACCGCAACTGCCGGCGCAGACCGCAAGGCTTCCGGTGAGATGGGCCTCTGCTCCCGCTGCGAAAGCGGCAGCCTCTTCGTGCCGCATGTGGATCCAGTCAATCGACTTTCTCCGTCGCAACGCGTCGGTAAAGCCGTTGAGAGAGTCGCCGACAACCCCATAAACCCGTTTCACGCCGGTCTTCTCGAGTGCTTCGACAAGGAACTCTGCCGCGGTCCTGCTCATTATTGAAACCCTCGATGTCGGTTAAGCAGCATAGTTCTTCAGGATGCGGAGATCCGTCACGGAGTACGCCATCCCGAGACGATAGCCCCGGCCTACCCGCAACGGCGCGATCAGGTGCATGTCCTCGCCCTGCACCTCGGGAATTCGCAGCTCTGCCGAGCCTGCCCATACGTCCACGATTGCGAGATTATCCGTAAGCGACATCGTCAGCTCGTCTACCGGCGGCTTGTGCTGACCAGCCGCTGCAAGCTGCGGAAAGTACCGGCGCATCACAGTCGGACGATTGAAAACCTTCGAAGGATCGGCAACGCGTTCCTCGAGCTGCACTCGCGCCGTCGACAACCGTTCACCATGTGCCGCGAGGCTCGCGCCGAAACGGCTTCCTTTCGCAAGCGGCGCCGCGGCCGGGCTGGGCGCAGAGAAGCTCCGCGTCTGATAGACGCTGCCCAATTTCTTCGGAAAACCTTGAGTTCAGCCGCGTGCAATAGCGGCATCATTATCGACGAAGATAAAGGGGCAGTAATTTATCGGAGTATCCTCGAAGGCCGCCTCGACCAGGGCAAAAGCCTCGCGATACTGATAACGCGCGGGATCGGTCAGTTCGTCGTTGGAACCTGTGAACTGCCAGTCGAGAAACCAAAAGAAGGCCCGCCCGCCGGATTTTTGGTCAGGAGCGACACCCGGTGGGAGAAGCGACGCGATCGCGGCCGAATTAGCCCAGTACTCAACAACGATGCAATCGCTGGAATAGTGCCACGGCGGCGGGTTAGCCAACGGTGATTTTCCGTCGGGGGTGAGAGGAATTGAAAAGCCTTTGAGCATGTTCCCGCCTCCTCGATTTCTCGTGCGCTGCAACGAGCCGGCACGTTGTTACAAATGGCCTGTCTACCGGCCTACGTGCAGCGTGTGTCAATCCTTGAGCAACAAGTCTGGAGTGGCGCGGCTGACGACCTTAGAAGGGAGAAATAGATTCCTTCTCCATCAAGGCTGCCTGCCAGCACTGCGTTCTCAAGACTATTTTGAGGAAACCCTCCTTGACCGGTCCACTTAATAGAATCAGGCATTCGAACCTGAGTTTGATTTAAGTTAATCCTGCCCATCGAGAACTGCTCCAAACGTTTACGCCACTGGCCGGCGCTATCAGGGAATGTTCTCGACCATCATTTCCCACACGTCCTTGCCTTTGCCTTCCAGAACTGCTTTGGCAGTGTAGACCCCCATCCCGATCACAGCCTCCGGCGACATGAAGGGCGAGGGCGGCATCACTAGCTGCATCGGATTCACTTTCACATCCAGAAGCGCCGGGCCGGGCTGCGCGAGCCAGGTCTTGACCGATTCCTCCAAGTCGCCTGCCTTCGCCACGCTGCTCCCCCAAAGCCCCACCGCCTTCGCGACCTCGCCGAAGTCGGGGTTCTTCAGGTCCGTATACATCGGTATCAAGCCGGCCGACTTTTGTTCGATGTCGATAAATCCAAGCTTGCCATTGTTAAAAACGACGATCTTGATCGGCACCTTCTCCTGCACGACAGTCAACAACTCGCCGAGCAACATGGCAAACCCACCATCGCCTGCCATGCAGACCACCTGCCGACCGGGTTGGCACTTTTGCAGCCCGATTGCCGATGGCATGGCGCTCGCCATCGTGCCGTGCAGCAGGCTGGAAAAGGTCCGGCGTTTGCCGAAGGTTTCGATGTGGCGCAGCGTCCACACCAATGCCGTGCCGTCGTCCGCGGTAAACAACGCATCCTTGGCCGCGTACTTGTTGATGACTTTGGTCAGGTAGGTGCCGGAAATGGTGGAGTTGGGACCCGCGGTTTCCGCCTTTGCCGAGTTCCTGGATCTTCTGATAGCGCTTCACGTGAGACGCGAGGAAGCTGCCATCATCATGCTGCTGGAGGCGTGGCAACAGAGCCTCGAGAGTCAGTTTGATGTCTCCAACGACGCCGAACGTGACGGGATGACGGTGACCGATGTGCGTGGGATCGAGGTCGATCTGAATGATCTTCGCCCGGTCGGGATAGAATTGGGGCCAGGCAAAATCTGCTCCGAGCAGGAGCAACACATCACAGTCGAGGACAGCGTGATAGCCGGAGGCCTGGCCGATGAGGCCCGTCATCCCGACATTGTAGGGATTGTCATGCGCCACAAAGTCCTTGCCCCGAGAGGTGTGGGCCATTGGCGCCTTCAGCCGCGCGGCGGTGGCGACCACTTCGTCGTGCGCGCCGGCACAGCCGGCGCCGGCATAGATCGTGATCGCCTCGCTCCTGTTGAGGATGGCCGCGATCTCGTCGAGGTCGGCGTCACTCGGGCGAATGATCGGCCGTCGGGCATGGACGGCATATAGCCGTTCCTCGTGCGCGGCGGCATTGGAAATATCCGCAGGCACAACCAGTACTGCGACGCCACGCTTGGTCAGCGCCGCCTGACAGGCCGCGACTGTCTTGCGCCGGGCCTGCTCCGGCGTCAGGATCATTTCGCAAAAAACGCTGCAGTCCTTGTACACCTGACCGAAATCGACCTCCTGGATTGAATTGAATCCTATGTCCTGGCGCACCACCTGGGTTGCGATCAGGACGACCGGGGCACGATTGCGATTAGCTTCGTAGAGGCCATTGATGAAGTGGAGGCTGCCGGGGCCGCAGGAACCGGCACAGGCCACAAGCTCTCCAGTGAACTGCCCTTCCGCGCTCGCCGCGAAGGCACCGGCTTCCTCATGGCGCATATGCACCCACTCGATCTCGCTCTCATGGATGGCGTGGCAGATGCGGTTGAGCGTGTCGCCGACGATCCCGTAGCACCTCTTTACGCCGGCTGCCTGCAGCGTCTCGACCAATACGTCGGCCACTCGTTTACTCATCGCGGATTTTCCCTTGTTGCTCGGTCATGTGAGTGACCGTGCCGATCTCCGATGCCGAGCAACTTACCACTCGCGACTCTTAGCGCGGAATGGAATTTTCTCGCTGAAACTTAAGTTGAAGGCACTTGCTCTGCGTATCCCCCGATCGGGGGATATGCCGGTTCCGTATTGGGGGAGCCGCTCAAACACAGCACGAAGAGTCTCTCCTGCCGGGCGTCCACAAGTGTCAACGGACGAAGGTACAACGAGGCGGGTCGTCAATTCGTCGACGACGCCAGACTCCGCGAGAAGTCGGACATACTCAATACATCCTCAGTCTTTCGTGGCGCGCTTGGCTAAAAAGCGCGCGGCGGATCGGAAAATCCGTGATTGATCGACTGATGATTCCGGAGAACGTCGTGTTCTCCTTGGCGTGAGTATCGATAATCATCCGCAGTGCTTTATCCGCCTCGGCGGCACCTTTGGGCGATGACAACGCACGCATCCGATTGATCGTCGCGTAAATCGACCAACTTCGGGATTTCCCGTCGTTGTGTGCTCAAGGGCATCGCCGTACAATTTCGATGCGTCCAGGATGAATTGCTTGTACAGGCCTGTAGTTCGTCCTTTTGGCGCGCTCGGCGCTGTTCTTTGGTCTGACGCTTTTGACCCAACCATGAGGTGGCTATCGACGTAACGCCACCGGCAAAGGTCCCAATCAGTGCGGCAACAGCGGACAAGTAGGCCGCAGAATTGACCATCGACGTACTTCTCGGCCCGATTACTGATCCCGCGGTGGCTCGGGGATCAGTCGCGAGCTGCGCTGGCCGGTGAAATACGACCAAAGCCACTGGCGCTGCACGCGCAAGCGATTCTGCAATTGCGGCAGTGAAAGGATGTGAACGAACGCCCACACCAGCCACGTCAGGAAGCCGCTTGTGCGCAGCCAACCCCGCTCCAGGACGGCGTAATTCTTGCCGACGACGGCCATGTTGCCCTTGTCGAAATAGCGGAACGGACGTTTGACCTTCCGCCCCCTCAGTTCTTTCGCGATCAGCCGCCCGACGTAACGGCCCTCCTGAATTGCCGCCTGTGCCACGCCCGGCACCGGATGTTCGTTTTGCATGACCGACGCCGCGTCCCCGACGACGAACACTCCGGGTGCGTCCACGACCTTCAGGAACGGGTCAACGAGCGCACGCCCAGCACGGTCGGTTTTGGTACCGAGCATCTTTGGAATCGGCGATGCCGCTACGCCTGCGGTCCACAGCACCGTCGCGCTTGGGATCCGGATTCCGCCTGCGATCACGCCCTGATCGTCGACCTTCTCCACCTTGACGTCCGTCGTGACTTTCACGCCAAGCTTCTTGAGGCGCTTTGACACTCTCCGGGACAACGACTCGGCAAAAGTCGGCAGAACCCGCTTGCCCGCGTCGAGTAGAATGATGCTGGCCTTTGTCGGATCGATACGGCGGAAGTTGCCTCGCAGCGTGACGTTCACCATGTCCGCTAAGGACGCCGCCAGTTCTACGCCGCTGGGTCCTGCGCCGACCAGCACAAAGGTCATCTGGCGCATGCGCTCGCCTTCGTCCTCGGTCGCTTCGGCGAACTCGAACGCGCCCAGGATTTTCGCCCGGATTGTCTCCGCGTCATTGATGCTCTTGAGCCCCGGCGCGTACCGCGCGAACTCGTCGTGCCCGAAGTAGCTAGGGTGCATTCCCGTCGCGACCACGAGAAAATCAAACGCAATCTTGCGGACGCCCGCGCCCGGGGAGGCCGCCTCAATCGTCTGGGAGGCAACGTCGACGCTCGTAACCTCCGCCAGGAGTACGCTGAGGTTTTGCTGCTTCGCCTCGACCTGGCGAATCGGCGCCGCTATTTCGGCGGAAGAGAGGACCGCGGTTGCCACCTGATAGAGCAGCGGCTGGAAGATGTGGTGGTTACGCCGGTCGATCAGGACGACCTCGGCATCGGAATGCCGCAGCGCGTGTGCCGCGGCGATCCCGCCAAAGCCGCCACCAATGATTACGACGCGCTTCTGCTTCCTTGACGCCGGTTCTGGCGGCGACAACTTTCGTCGCGAGCGAGTCTCTTCTAAGGCTGCAGTCATTTTAGTCACCTTGTTATGAGACGCTCCGAAAGCCTACGAGCAAGCAGGCGCCCCTTCCTTTCAGCTAGCGCGAGCAACTGTCACTGGGTGCCGCAGGCACTTTCTTCGCCTTGGCCCGCAGCTCAAGCAGTCCGAGCAGGACCTCGTCACGCTCCGCCGCCAATTCATCAATCGTTCGCGAGCCCACCTCGGCGAGAACGCTTTCAATGAGCTTCTTTTGGACCTCGGGCGTCAGTACCGGTTGTCCGAGAACCTTCCACCACGCCGTCATGGGACCGGTGAACTGCTGGAAGAAGTGATCGATGCCGCCCTCGCCGCCGCCGAGATGGTTGAGAAGCATGTTGCCCATGATGCCCCACCGAAGACCCGGTCCCCAACACACCGCGGTATCGACGTCCGCGGCGCTGACGACACCCTCGGCAACGAGGTAATAGACCTCGCGCGCTAAGGCAGCCTGCAGGCGGTTGGCCACGTGGCCCGGCATTTCCTTATTGAGGCGCACCGTCCGCTGCCCAATCGACGTATAAAATTCCGCCGCGCGTTGGATCGTCACTTCGGAAGTCTTTGCCCCGCCGACGATCTCAACCAGCGGGATCAGGTGCGGCGGATTGAACGGATGGGCGATGACGCAGCGCTCCGGATGGGACGCAGCGCCTATCTGGATTTCGCTCATGGTGAGCCCCGACGAACTCGATGCGATGATCACGTCAGGCGCCAGCAGTTCGTCGAGTTGCCCATAGAGCTTCCGCTTGAAATCGATCCGCTCGGGCCCGTTCTCCTGGACGAGGTCGACGTCGCCGAGCGCTTGCGCGAGCGCGGCCGTGAACTTCAGGTTTGATAGCGACGCTCCAGGCGACAGGCCCAACCGCGTGAGCGCCGGCCACGCGGTTTCCACGAATTTCCTTAGTGCAGCTTCTGCGTTCGGCGCGATGTCCGTCGCGACGACCTGCAGTCCCTTGGCGAGAAACCGCGCGGTCCAGCTCGCGCCGATGACGCCGGTGCCGATGATTGCGATGCGGCGAATGGGCTTGGTGTCGGTCATGTCATTTCTCCGATGCGTTTGTTAGACTTCGGCATAAGCGACGCCGGTGAGATTGCCCTGGGCGTAGAGGAAGTTGCGCTCGTTCTTTCCATCGAGATCGGCGGAATAGACCGAACCGGCGAAATCGGTGACGAACATCCGGTTGCCGGGAACGTCGAGGGCGATGCCGATGCCCTCCATCAAATGCCTAATGAGGATTTCCGGCATCGCCTTTTGATCGATTGGCGCGCGATTGACGGTGTTGCCGCGCGGAGGATCGCCGCGGTCGGTCCAATAGAGAACGCGGCTCGCCAAGTCGAGCTCGAGGTCGATTGGCTCTGGCAGCTGATCAAACAGGACCTCGATGTCGGAGCGGTTCGCTGGGCTTTCGCCTTTTGGAACATCGATATTGGCGCGGCACAGACGGCCCAGTCCGCCCTTGGTAGGTCCTTTTTGCGTCCAGTAAATCTTCCCAAGCTTCGGATCGATGGTAATTCCGACGCACCAGCGCGTCTGATCTCGTTGATCATTGTCGCCGCGGCCGGTCTCGACCAGCGTTTCGACGCGCGAACCGTCAAGATTTCGCGCGCATCACGCGCATGCCCTCACGGTCGCACCAATAGAGTTTGCCGTTTTTCTTATCGAGGTGGACCTGTTTCGGCGTGTGGGTGACGCCTTGCGGGACAATGGCTTTTCGATTCTTGCCGTCGATGTCGGCGCGTTCGATCGAGCCATCGTCGAGATTGGGGATGCCCATATTGGTCCAGTAAACATGACCAGCCTCTGCATCCACGACGATGCCGTCGGGCAGATGGCAATTCGTGACGATGGTCTTCTTGTCCGACCCATCCGGATTCATCGCGTGGATGAGACCGGCGTTCAATTCAAGGACGAAGAGCCGACCGGTCGCCGCCTTGGCCGCTACAGGACTGGATTTGACCTCAGCCATTTGTCTTTCCTTTCACTTCAGAGTGAGCCTTAATTCCGCGCGCTCGCGACACTTTGGGACATACAGATCAAAACCCCTCAGCGCGCGAGCCATTCCGGCTTGTTCGAGCCCCGTGGGACAAGCACGGTCCTGTAGGAACCCGGTGTCCGCGACATCACGACCTGATCGGTCATTCCCTGGTACGCGCCGAGAGGGGTCTCTGCCGTGAAAAGGTCGGGAGCGATGTCGCGGTGCTCCTCTGTCGAGCCAGCGGTTTCTCGCGCATAGGCCCTGTCGAAAATGCCGAGCGAAAGTTGCCACAACACGGTCCGGGTCAGAGACACCACCACGCGATAGCTTCCGCCCTCCACGGCACGTCGACGCAGTGCGGCCAGTATGCCGACCGTGCCAAGCCAGCCCACGACGTTGTCGCAGATCGGAACAATGGGCGGCGATTTGGGATGCGTGGGCGTTCCTTCGATTGTGAACACGCCCGATACAGCCGCCCCGATCTCGTCAAAGCCGGGGCGGTTCGACCAGGGGCCCTTCTCGCCATGAAGAACGACCGTGGCGTGGATCAGGCCAGGCTTCTTTTCGCAAAGCTCTTCCGCCTCGAGGCCGTTCCGCGCGAGATACCCTGGACGCTTGTTGGCGAAGAAAACGTCAGCGTCTTTCAGCAACCGATCAAACTTCACGCGGTCTTCTGTCGAATAGTCCAGTAGCGTGGACCGCATCCCGACCTGCACGTCCCAGGCAAAAGCTTCGATCTCAGTGTCGTCCGGCCGCCAGGAGTTGAGGACGTCGGCCCCGTAACAGGCGAGGTCTCTGCCCATGCCCGCTCCAGCGATCACGTGCCCCATTCCCAAGGCACGAATGCCGTCGAGCGGGGTATTGCCTTTCGGACTCAACGGCATGGGCTCGCTGTCGCCGATCTTTTCAACATGGATCAGCGGCATCCGCGATAGGACCTCGGTGTACTGGAGCTCTTTGCGAAATTCTTCGTTGGTGCGGACCATGGCGATTATGAGTTCAGCTTCCGCAGCCGCCGCCTCCAGCTCATCCGCGCGCCACTGCAGGATTGCGTTTTGAACGCCCTCGGCACTGTCGGTACATCTGAGAAATTTGATCGCGTGAAAGCGAGCTTTCGGATAAATGTCCAGAGCCACCACGTGTCGCCCGTCCCGCGTCTCGTGGAAGAGTGGCACTTTCAGAGACGAGTTACTGGCGTCGGCGCCTATGGCTGGGAGAAAAGGATTGACAGTGTCGGCGCCTTTGGCTGGCGGACGCCCATTCATCGTCTCCCACTTACCGTCGAAGAAGCCGCAGAATTGTCGCAGCGCTTTACGAACATCGAGTGAAATGTCCTGTCCATCGCCAGTTCGCAATTTCCAGAGCGCCGCGACTGCGACCGCCTTCGCCGCCAGTCCGATGGCCGCCATGGCGCCGAAGCGGATCCTGCTGGGGATGATGGGATCCTGACCATAGAAGCTTAGGCTGCCGCCGGCATCCGCACAGGTCATCCCGACGTCTTTCAGAACTTCGTTCACGCCCCGGTGCAGATCGAAAACCGAGCTGGTCTCGGGATTGCTCAACTTGGAAGAGAGAGTTTCGCTTAATCGATCGGCCGCAGGCGTTTCCCTCAACAGCGTTGTCACCGAACTCATTTGCAAACTCCTTCTTGGTCCGATTATTCGCGGGCCGCGATGGCCGCATCTTGCCGAAGCTCAATCTGACGATTACAGCTTGATGACTTGGAATGCCGCAAATCGCCGGGAAATATTTCTTTCATCAACCCACCGCCCGGTTCTGATCGGCCCAGAAACGTTTGCGCAGGACCCTATTCAGAATTCTTGCTCAACCCGCCCTATCGGCTGCTCGGTTTCCGAGAACCTGATGCGGCGAGGTATCTTGTAGTTGGCGAGTGATTGCTGGTACATGCGCGAACTCATCGCGTTTTTGTTGGTACGGCGGTTCAATTCGAGGCAAAGGACGCCGGTTACCGTGGTTCTCATTGTTTCAGTTCTCATTCTCTGAACTCGCCTGGAAAACGCTACGCCGCTCGTTCTTTTGCTTTCGGAACGGCGCCGCTCTCGTGCAAGCCGTCGATTTCGCTCGTGCTGAAGCCTAGCTCCTTGAGAACCGCCTCGTTATGCTCTCCAAGTGCTGGGGCACGCTTGGCGGGGACTTTCGCAACGCCATGCACGTTGATGGGGCTGCTGATCGTCGAGGTGAGCTTGCCGCCCGCCCCTTCGAGCGGAACGACGATGTCGTTCGCGCCCAATTGGGGGTCGTTGATAACTTCTTCCGGTCCGCGCACTGCGCCGAACGTGGCATGGACGCCATCGAAGACCTCGCACCAATGCGTCATCGGCTTTGAGCCGAAGACATCGTCAAGGATCTCCGTCAGCGCGGGCATGTGCTCGACAAGCTTCACTGGATCGGAAAATCGCGGGTCCGTCAGGAGATCCGGTCGGCCGATCGCTTTCGCCACAGGCGCCAACTTGTCCGGCGTGACAATCAAAACGAACCAGGTGCCGTCGGAGGCCCGATATACGTTCAAAGCCGCATTTGCGGGATTCTTCCGATCGTGCGGCGCAAAAAACTTCGCCTCGCACAGCGCCGCCTGGATCGAGACGCTTGCCGACCAGACGCCCTCGGCGAGCAACGAGGTCGTGACATACGACCCAATGTTGGTGCGCTCACGGCGGTAGAGCGCGGTGACGATCGCGGCATACAGCCCGACGGCAGTGGCATTGTCGCCGCTACCGGCCACCGGCCAGGTTGGTGGCACGCCGGCATCGCGCGTCATCGACAGCAGGCCACTGCGGGCCCAGTATGACGTGATATCGAAGCCCGGCAGTTCCGAATCGGGCCCCTTCTCACCAAAGCCTGTGACATCCGCATAGATTAGACGCGAATTCCATTGCGCCACGTCGTCATATTCGAGTTTCAATCTTTTGCGCGCCGGGTGCGGGGTGTTGACGATGAACACATCGGCCCATTTGGCGAGCTTCTGGAGAACCCGTTGGGCGTTGGGGGATTTCAGATCGAGCGTGATGCCGCGTTTGTTGCGGTTGGCCAAGTGCCAGGGATACGCATCCTTCGCCTGTGGCTGCGGGGGAATTTTGTGCCCTATCCTCCAGAGGTCGCCGGCCGGCGGCTCGACTTTGATGACATCGGCGCCGAAGTCGGACAAGATCACAGCGGCGCTTGGACCCGCGATGAAACTCGCGAAGTCCACGACCTTCAGGCCGGAGAAGATATTCTCGTTTGGCATGGTTTTTCCTCTTCTTCAGGTTTGAAAGCTCAGTGGTTTGTTTCACCGGCCATGGAATTGCGGGACACGCTTTTCAAGGAAAGCTGACGTGCCTTCCTTTTTGTCTTCCGTTGCCGCGCAGAGCCCGAAATAGGAGGCCTCCAGCAGCAAGCCTTCGCCCTGACTTGTCTCCATTCCCTTGTTCGTTGCCTCGAGCGCGAGCTTGACCGCGATCGGAGCGTTGGCGGCGATCTTTTTCAGGATCGCTTCAGCTCGCGCGACGAGTTCAGCCGCTGGAACGATTTCGTTGACGAGCCCGATGCGAAAGGCCTCCTGCGCGTCGATCATCTCCCCCGACAGAATGAGCTGCAGCGCGCGGCCCTTACCGACCAGCCGCGGCAGCCGCTGCGTTCCGCCGCCCCCCGGGACGAGTCCGAGCGTGACTTCGGGCTGACCGAACCTGGCGGTTTCGACCGCCAGTCTGATGGTGCAGGCCATTGCGGTCTCGCAGCCGCCGCCGAGCGCAAATCCATTGACGGCCGCGATCACCGGCTTGCCGAGATTTTCGATGAGGTCGAGGACCTCCTGTCCGAAACGGCTGGATTGTTCCGCGTCGAACCCGGTGGCTTGCGCGAGCTCACTGATGTCGGCGCCAGCGATAAATGCCTTGTTGCCTGCTCCGGTCAGGATCACACCGCGAACGGTCGCATCGTCGCGCGCATCCGCGAACGCGGTTCGCAGATCCTTCCACGTCGGCGTATTGAGAGCATTAAGCACCTTGGGCCGATTGACGGTCACATAGGCGATGCCGTTCTTCTTCTCGTAGAAGACGTTTGCGAGATTGAACTCAGCTGCGGCGGTTTTCTCGAGCAATGCGTTTCCTGGCGAACCCATAACAAGTCTCCTGACATTCACTTCCGGTTTGGAATTTTTGGACGCACGCCGTCGGGGAGGACGAAGGAACGGCGTGCGCCAGAGGCTTCGCCTCACACGAAGGCGCCCAAGCCCGTAATGGCCTTGCCGAGGATCAGATTCTGCATCTGATATGTGCCTTCGTAGGAATAGAGCGCTTCGCAATCCGTAAAGAACCGCGCTGCCTTGTAGTCGGCGACGATGCCGTTGCCGCCGAGCAGCTCGCGAGCCCAGGCGACACTCTCGCGGCACTTGGCCGTGCAAAACGCCTTGGCAAGTGCCGCGTGGGCGTCCGTCAGCTTGCCTTCGGCGTGCAGCTGCGCCTGGCGCACGATCAGGCATTGCGAGGCCGTTATGTTAGAAATCATTTTAGCGAGCAGGTCCTGTACCAACTGGAACGAGCCGATGGGTTTGCCGAATTGCATGCGCTCCTGCGCGTATTTGAGCGCGGCCTCGTAGGCACCCATCGCGCATCCGGTTGCCATCCACGCCACGGCGTAGCGTGTCATCTTCAGCACCTTCGCGGTGTCGCGGAACGAGTTGCCGCCCTGGAGACGGTTCGCTTCCGGCACCCGGACATCCTTCAGCGTGATGTGGCCGTTCTGGACGACCTTGAGCGCAATTTTGTTCTGGATCTTTTCGACACTGAAGCCCGGCGTCGTCTTGTTCTCGACGATGAAGCCCTTGACCTGGTTGTCGGCGACATCGCGCGCCCAGATAATCGAGACATCGCACCAGGGAGCGTTGCCGATCCACCGCTTCTCGCCATTAAGGATCCAGGTGTCGCCCTCTCGCTTGGCGGTGGTCAACAGGCCGCCGCTCGCACCCGACCCCACCAGCGGCTCTGTCAGGCCGAAACAACCGATCTTCTCGAAGCGCGCCATCGGCGGAAGCCACTTCTGCTTCTGCTCCTCCGACCCATCAATATAAATGGAGCCCATCGCCAAGCCGACGTGCACGCCGATGAAAGTCGAGAATGACGGGTCGACGCGTGCAATCTCCATTTGAACAAAGCCCAGCAGGGCCAAGCTTCCGCCGGCGCAGCCGTAGCCTTGCATTGCAAGCCCGCCAATCCCGAGCTCCTTCACAGCCGGCAGCAGTTCGAAGGGAAAGGAGTCTTCCACCCAGTATTTCGTGATGACGGGGGCGACCTTGCTTTCCATGAACGCGCGCACCCGCTTCACCGTCGCGAGTTCCTCGGCGTTCAAGGTTTCATAGAGGTCATAGAAGTCGGTATTGGGCGCGGGCAGCTGCTTCGGAACTTTTTTAAAAGATGCCGCTGCCGCCGCGACCGGTGCTGCCGCTGCTGTCGTCGTTGCCATGTGTCACTGCTCCTTCGGTTTCGAAACTGCAGGCGCCGTCGTCTCTTCGTGCATAGAGGTCGTACAATCTCGGCCCTCATTCGATCCCCCAAACGGGGGAGCACGCGGCGGGTCGAAGGGGGATGCGAAGGGCGGCGGGGTGAGCGAACGAGCGGCCGGAATGTGACGAGCACGTCGGAGGCAAGGGACCGCTAAAATCGCGACCAAGGCGCCCCACCGCGACGCGTGCGGCTTATCAAGCATTTCAGCCTGCTTGAGCTCGTCACTCAGTCGAGTGCCAGTACAGCTGCATAATGAACGCCGCCCGGCCACTGCGCGATGGCATCACGTCCAATGGGATTCTTGAACGGCGAACGGAGACAGGGCTAATAGGTGAGCGGCCACGCCAACGCAGGCCGGCAGCAAAAGACGGTCCAACCAAGGTTCGCCGGCGCGAAGCGGGGCTTGTGCACGGCCCTGTCTGCTCGAGCCCTGTCAGTCAGTCGAGATTGAACGCCGATAACGATTACGCTCCAGTCAGATTTGTCATGCGGCGCGGCTGGCGTAGGCACCATATGACAAAAGCCCAAGCGATCCAGCCCGCGATACGGACTCCGCACGCGTGCCGACCTCCAGCTTCAAAAAGATATGTTTGACGTGCGATTTCACCGTCTCGGGTGAGATCTCAAGAGCTCGAGCGATGCATTTATTGGAGAGACCTTGGCTGATCATTGCCAGGACATCGCGCTCCCGCGCAGTGAGCGGATCGCTGACGCGGCTGCAACCGGTGCCCCAGTCGCCGATGGTTTCGTCGCGATTTAGTACGGTATCAGAGTATGAAACCAGACCGGCATTGTGTGGCCCTATGCCCTGATGCGGCGTGTTGATCATGGTGTGACCTCCCATGTGCAGAGCGGAGCAAACGACTGCAAGGTTTGTCCGACGGGCTGAGCATCCCGGAACGGGTCAGGCCTCTCTTGGACGGGTTTGATGCCCATCGGGAGGATTTTGCTGTTTTTGTATAAAGCCGGGCCTCAGGGCGTGGGATTGCGGGGTATACCCTTTGGGGGATAGCCTGATGCCGTCTCGACAGCCGTCAAAGTGTGCCCGCGGCCGCCCCAGACCGGCAACCCTTTGCAGCGCTGCGCGTCGCCGCCTCGACCACCCGTCGGAAGCCGGACGGCGCCCCGTCGCAAGGAGCGGGTCCAACATGGACCAGGTGGAGTGATGGGCATCTTGGACCGGTCTGTAAGCTCGCTCGGTTATGTCGTTGGGCATGCCGAACAAGTCTATTTGGTCGCCGAGGGCGCGCCGTCTCCGCCAGAGATCGAAGAGGTATCAAGCTCCTGGCAAAGATCAGCAAAAAAACACGGCGTCGACCCAGTCGATAGCTCGCCGCCACGCATCCTGACACAAAATGAGCTGAAAGATTTTCGTGAGCCGTTGGATAAGTTGATATTCAGCGCTCAGGAGGAGATCGATCAACTATACAAGGTGGTTCGGGAGGCGGGATATGCCGCTTTATTCTGCGATAGCGCGGGTGTCGCAGTCGAACATCGCGGTGAGAATGCGCGGGCGAGTCAGTTCGAATATTGGGGAACCTGGCTCGGCGGCGTGTGGTCTGAGGAGGTGGAGGGCACAAACGGCATTGGCACCTGCATCGTCGAAGAGCGACCTATCACCATCCATAAAAGTCAGCATTTTAGATCACGGCACATAAACCTAAGTTGCTCTGGTGCTCCAGTGTTCGGTGTCGATGGACGACTAGTAGCAGTCCTGGACGTATCTGCCATCGATCCTGAACTTTCGGAACGAGCGCACGCGTTGACGGGCGCTCTTACGACAAAGTCGGCGCGCGCTATAGAAGAGCGATTTTTTCGAGAGCAGTTCCATCGAGAGTGGATCGTCGCGGTAGTGCCGCCGGAGGGGCAGTCCATAGGTATGCTGCTGGCCGTTGACGGCGACCAGCGCATCGTCGGCGCAAACCGCGCCGCGCGCAGGACCCTCTTGCTGGATGATCGGGGCGCTGCAGGCCGGTGTCAGCTTGTGGAAATTCTTCGAACGAAATCTCGATCTCTTCCGGCGCAAGAACGGAACAGATATCTGCACGATGCTCCTGATTGCGGGCAGCAGCGACAGCTGTCCTGCACTTGTTACTCCGCCGGATCAGACGATTGTCTCGAGCAATGCAGCGCACATGAATGTTCACACGCGTCCGCGCTTGGACTCGATTGGCACACTTATGAAACTCGCGCCTGCACCGCAAGCACATGGTGGTGGACTGTCGCCGAGTGCGATGCGCCGGGTACGGGACTATGTTGAACTTCATCTGAGCGAAACGATAGACCTGTCAACACTGGCCACAGTTGCCGGGTTATCAATGCATCATTTTGCACGGCAATTTAAGCAATCCGCCGGCGTCACCCCGCACCATTACCTTACACAAAAGCGTCTGGAACTAGCTCAGGCGCTATTGAAAAAGACGGAACTGCCGGTATCCGAAATCGCGTACGCTGCAGGCTTTTCTGACCAAAGCCATTTAGCGCGTCATTTCCGTATGAGACGCCAAGTCGCAGCGGATCGCTGACGCCTCGGCAAAGATAGCGCGATCATTTTACCCCCTGCCTCGAATGACGGACAGCGTCCTTTCGGCCTCCTTGGGACAATTTAGACCGGGCTTTCTGGAGAGGTCGTTCAGCAATCAAACGTCTGTGACAATGTTCAGTTCCTACTCGGCACGTCAACTGTGCAACGGCCGCCGCATAGCAGCCGTTGTTCCTCCGCTGACATTTTGTATCGATCGTTCGCTACTCGAGACGCCGCGCAACGGCCGCGGTTCCGTAGTGCGGCACGCAAGTTTCGCTAAGGTCGCAAAGCCAGAGTTGCTGCACCAAGCGTGTCGCCGGCTCAATTCTGCTTTCTAATCGATTTGACGCACGATTGTCTCGTCGCGGAACGCCTCATCCGCAGAGCGGAGCCGGCGAAGCGGATGCTCGGCGACAAGGCCTACGACAGCACCCATTTGCGCGAGCAACTCGATGAGCTGGAACCAAGCCGGTCATTCCAAATCGCTGCAATAGG
Source organism: uncultured Alphaproteobacteria bacterium (assembly GCA_963732015.1). Lineage (GTDB taxonomy): Bacteria > Pseudomonadota > Alphaproteobacteria > Rhizobiales > Xanthobacteraceae > BOG-931. Next base: position 385,687 of record CAVSXY010000002.1, read on the forward strand.
AAACAACCATTCAGCTTCAGCAAACGTCCATACAAGCTACGCTGGCGCATCGAGAGTGGGTTGAACTGGCTGAAGGACTTCAGACGGATCGCAACCCGCTACGATAGGCTGGCGCGAAATTACCTCGCCTCTGTATGCCCCGCCGCCGCCCTCGTATGGTGGATTAAATGAGTCGCGACCCTAGTCGAAATAGCGACCCATCGTCGGACCGGAACGTATTGAAGTCGACCGGACTTGCTCCTAAGCTTTAAGTGCATTTTCACGATGGTGAGGCTCGCGATCCCCCAATTGGGGCTTCAAGTAATTCTTCGAAGGGAATTCCTCCCTTGATGGAGCCGTCGTTAATGGGCTCGACAAGCAAGCCACCCCCTTCACTCGGCGAGAAGCAGCTCTATTTCCTCGCCACCAAGGTCGTTCCACCAAAATGCCAGGGACTGATCGAGCGTCCTCGGCTTCTGGACGTGACCTCTCAGCTTTCGGGGAAGCGACTAGCCATCCTCAAGGCCCCCGCGGGGTTTGGTAAAACCTCACTGGCCGCGACATGGCTGGAACGAATTCGACAGAATGGACATGCAGCGGCATGGCTGACCATCGATCCCGACGACGACGAGCCCGCCACTTTTCTCTTCTACATAGCTCACGCCTTACAGCGGGCGTGCGACGGGGTCGGCGCGGCCGCGATCAACCTGATCCAAGAGAGTTTCCTGATCAATCCACGTACAATCGTATCGCATTTGATAAATGATTTGGCTGACATCGATGACGACGTATACTTATTCTTGGAGGATTATCATTGGGTCACCAATCCCGATGTTCATGAGGCGCTCGCATTTTTCCTGAGACACTCCCCCTCTCATTGCCACGTCGTGCTCACAACCCGAACAGAGCCGCCTTTACCGCTGGCATCTCTGCGCGCGCAGAACCAATTGTTGGAAATCGATGCCTCGGCATTGCGATTTGACCTGCAGGAGACGCAAAATTTTCTTGAGATCGAGAGGCCCGGCGCGCTCGTTCCTTCCGACATGAGGCTTTTGCATGACAAGACGGACGGCTGGCCGGCCGCGCTGCGGATCGTAGCGTCCACGTCGATTCAGTCGAGGCAAGATTTCGAGCAGTATGTGCGCGGTCTCTCCGGCACGCAGCGGCCGATCGGTGCTTATCTCGAGGAAATGCTTGACGGTCTTCCGAGTGAGATAGTTCAAGTTATGCTGCGCGCAGCGATACTCGACCGACTCTGCGCGCCGCTGTGTGAATTTCTAACCGGAGCGAACTCAAGCCGCGAGTTGTTCGGGTTGGCTGAGAAACGTCAATTGCTGCTCGCGCCTCTCGACCGGGAAGGGCGATGGTACCGTTACCATCCGCTTCTTGCCGAATACTTGACCCAGAGGTTGGCGTCAGAGCTTGGCAATGAAATTCCCGGACTGCATCAACGTGCGGCGCTACTGGTATGCATCTCAAGAATTATGGACGGACGCCGTCCAACATGCAATTGCGGGAGGCGATGCAATTCGAGCGCTAAGTTGGATCAAAAATTGCGCGATGCCTTTGGTGAGGCGAGGTGATCTTTTCACCTTACTTGGCTGGCAACGTCTTTTCCCAGCCGCGCTCTTGCAGACCCAACCCGAGGTCAGACTAGCGATTGCTTGGGGGATGGCTCTCGCTATCCGGAGTGACGAGGCGCTTAGGTTGTTGAGTGAAATAGAGCGAGATATCGGCGTTGGTCATTCGCCCGATCAGGATGTCCTTCATTGCGAATGCGACACAATACGATCTGTTGCGATCGTGTTAAAGGACAACAGTGAGGCGGCGCTATCGATCGCGCAAGGCTGCCTTAGCCCGCCAGCGGATACATGGACTACAAATGTTGCCTCGAACGTTCTTCGTCTTGGCCACCTAAAGGCGGGCGATCTGAAGAAATTCTATGCCACACCGTGGATTCCTTATTCGCTCGACGATGACATGAGGAATGTCTTTGCGTCAGTCTATTATCGCTGTCTTCAAGGGATGGCAGAAGCTCAGCAATTACGCATTGCCTCCGCGGAGAGCTATTACCTTGATGCCCTGCGGCTCGCCGAACAGCACGTCGGCCCGCACTCAGTCGCAGCGGCGTTAGCCGCGAGTTTTATCTCCCGCATTCGATACGAGCAGGGTCGATTGGACGAGGCAGAAGCCATGCTGGTCGACCGCGTGTCGCTTATCAACGCCGGGACGATGCTGGACTGCGTGTTAAGCGCTTACTTCGTCATGGCGAAGATAGCGGTAACCAGAATGAACTGGGCGCGGGCGCACACCTTGCTGGAATGGGCCGAGAATCAGGGCAACACACGCGCTTGGGGGCGTTTGAGCGCCGCTGCCTTGTTGGAGCGGGTGCGGCTATACCTCAATGAGGGTCGAACTCGATCAAGGCCTCGAATGTCTTCATCGACTGGAGCAACTTGCGGCGGAATATCCGGCCCCGACCAATTGCGCTTGGTCGGATATCCACCGATACGCCGCAATGGCGCGCGCTTATGTTGCATCGGCGGAGTCACGCTTTGACGATGCCATTTCAATCCTGAGCGGGCTACGGCACGAACTGGAGAACGTACACAATACTCACTTCGCGCTCCGCGTGGAGACGCATCTTGCAGTTGCGAGGTTCGGGGCAAAACAAGTCACCGAAGCGTTAAAATCTTTCGGCGGTGTTGTCAGCGCGTTCGCGCGAGTCGGTGTCTATCAGACCATCTTGGATGAGGGCGGCGCCGAAATTGGACCTCTGATCGCAACCTTTCAGGACAATGCTGAGCGAACGGGAAGCTCTCAGGAGCTAATGTCTTACACTTCCAACCTCATCGCGGCTTGGAAGTCACGATATCATTCTGAGCCCCAGCAGTCGCCGACTGCCATAGTAACCTACGCGATTTCTGAACCCCTAAGTGCACGCGAAAGTGACATACTTACGTTGATTGCCGAGGGGCAATCTAACAAGGAGATTGCGCGGAACCTCGACATCGCCCCCGAAACGGTGAAGTCGCACGTGAAGCACATCTTCACCAAGCTGAACGTTGAAAAGCGCGCACAAGCCGTGTCGCGCGCGCAAATCCTGGGTTTGGCGGGCACTCAGCACTGAATCCGGCTTCCTTAAAGGCCGGACGAGCAAATCACGAGCGAGAAATTTGCGCGTACTCACGGATTTACCTTTTTGACGCTCGGTAATCCCCGAGTTCCGATCCCTCAAGACTGCGCTGCTCGTCCCCCGGAAGGGGGATATTGTTTGCAAAAATAAATTGTACGTTGAATGAGCAGCGAAAGCATCGACCGTACGTGGTCTGAGGTCGGGCGATCGAGCAGCGCGGTCATTATCTTGGGATCACTGAAGGCGCTGCGGCCTTTCCCGGATGCGAGGTTGGTGGTGACGACGACTGAGGTGTGCTCGTGGAGGCGCCCGCTCATTTCTGTTTCTATAGTTGGGACGTTCTCGCGGCGTAGGCCAGAGCCGTTGGGGAGTGGATGGACCAATTACTTGTTTCGACCAAGACATCCCCATTCGCGACCTCACTCGGTCCCCCGTTCGGGGGATAGCTTCAAGCCAAAGACTGCACGATTTTGTCGGCATGCAAAGCGCCGTGCGGACAGGAGACTTGCAGCAGTTAGGTTATTAGGCGAACAGCGCGAGTTCGGTGCCGCTAAGTACCGATTGGTCGCTAACAGGGAGCTGAGCCATGTCGATATTCGGAGCAGCCTTCGACGTCTCCACAGATCGCCGGGTTGCGTTCAATGAGGACACCCTTACCTCTTTATCGGAGTACGATACTGAGGCCGAAGCCCTGGAAGCTTGTCGCCTATACACCGTACGCGAAATGCGACGCGCCAGCATCCTTCACTATTTGTCTCTTCGCGCAGCTTAAGTCGACACGACGATCGTAGACCCAAGACCCAAATCGACTCCAAATCTGTGATCTCATGGAATTGAACCCTGCCGTTCTCGTCGAACTCTTAGCGAACGCTCCGATTCTACGGAAGTTCGCATTGTCGTTGTGCGGTACGATCGATGGCGCGAACGACTTGGTGCAAGAGACGCTTTTGCGAGCGCTCACCCGGAACCCAGCGCGCTTTGAAGCGTCATTCATCCCACTTCGCGTCATACCCCCGGAGACGAATCATGTTCATCAAGAGCAAAGACGCCGTTGAGATCTTCTACAAAGACTGGGGCAAAGGTCCGCCCATCGTGTTCAGCCATGGCTGGCCGCTGTCTGCGGACGATTGGGACGCGCAGATGCTATTCTTCCTCAATCACGGCTATCGCGTCATAGCCCATGACCGCCGCGGCCACGGCCGATCGACCCAGACGGGCGACGGCCATGACATGGATCACTACGCAGACGACCTGGCGGCTTTGACGGCGCATCTCGATCTGAAGAACGCAATTCACATCGGCCACTCCACCGGCGGTGGCGAGGTGGTGCATTATTTGGCGCGTCACGGTGACAGCCGCGTAGCCAAGGCGGCCATCATCAGCGCAGTGCCCCCGTTAATGGTGCAGACACCGGCCAATCCGAACGGGCTACCGAAGAATGTATTCGACGATTTCCAGGTGGCACTCGCTGCCAATCGCTCGCAATTCTATCGCGAGGTCGCCGCTGGCCCCTTCTACAACTACAACAAGACAGGCAAGCCTTCCGAGGCGACCATCGAGAACTGGTGGCGCCAGGGCATGATGGGCGGCGCCAAGGCGCATTACGATGGCATCGTTGCATTCTCGCAGACCGACTTCACCGAAGACCTCAAGAAGATCGTAGTTCCGGTGCTGGTGATGCACAGCGAAGACGATCAGATCGTTCCCTACGTCGCAGCCGGGCCGTTGTCGGCAAAGCTTTTGAATAATGGCACCCTAAAGACCTACAAGGGCTTCCCGCACGGGATGCCGACGACGGAAGCAGCAACGATCAACGCTGATCTCTTGGCGTTCATCAAGAGCTAAAGGGCCTGTAATGTCAGCGTCACACAGCGTGAGTCATGATCAAAAAATGCCGCACGACTGTCGCTTCGTGCCCGCGCTCTGCCTCTATCGTGGTTGTGCCGACGGCTTGGTGGATGAGAGTTTAGCGGACGACACAAACGGAGCTTCGGGCAGCGGCAGTTGGCGTGCCCGCAGTTCGATCCCCATCAGCAGGTCGTTGATTGTCCGGCCGTACGTCGTGAGACGATATGCGACCTGCAACGGCTTTGCCGTGATCTCCTCTCGTTCAACCAGCGTCAGTCTTTCAAGCTGCTTGAGGCGAGCGGACAGGACCTTGGCGGAGACGCGACCCGGTAACTGCCGTTGCAGCTCGGCGAAGCGTAGAACTCTCCTTACGCCCCAGGAACCAGACGATGTGGACCAGCCACTTGAGCGCGAGGAAGTTTAGGACCGGATCGAGCGGGCAGCCGGACGGCTTGCGTTCGATCACGTTGATCTCATCGTCGGCCATACGCGATTACTCCAAAGTAACGTCTGTTCTTGTCGGCCCGCATCATCTACCTAACCTAGAACAAACCGCCAGCACCCCGCGAGGGAGGAGGATCCAATGACCAACGCTGTCGCGCAACCCGGAAAAACCTTATTGTCACCCGCCGATCACACGCTGATCCTGATCGACTTTCAATCGCAAATGGCATTCGCCACGAAATCGATCGATGCGGTGACGCTGCGCAACAATGCGGCTCTTGTTTCAAATGCCGCCAAGATATTCAACGTGTCCGTCATCCCCACGACGGTCGCCGAGAAGTCATTTTCAGGCCCGATGTTCGACGAGATCAGAAACGCCTTTCCGAAGGCGAAGTTCTTCGACCGCACCTCGATGAACGCGTGGGAGGACAAGGCGGTGATCGAGGAGGTCAACCGGATCGGCAAGAGCCGCATCGTGCTGGCCGGCCTGTGGACGTCGGTATGCATTGTCGGCCCGACCTTGTCGGCAATTGATCAAGGATTCGAAGTCTATGTGATCGCCGATGCTTGCGGTGACGTGTCCGAGGAGGCCCATGAACGGGCGCTGGAGCGGATGGTTCAGGCGGGTGCGCGGCCAATGACATCGCTGCAATACCTGCTCGAACTACAGCGGGACTGGGCACGCACCCAAACCTATGATGCGACCACCGGACTCGCCAGGACGTATGGTGGCGCTTACGGACTCGGCATCATCTACGCGAAGGCAATGCTGGGAGCGCATTCCAGCGAAGCCGGGTAGGCCGCCCGACTCCACGCGCGAGGCCACCGAAAGCGTAACACTTACCAAACGGAGCAGCCATGCCAGAAGCTCCCGACCTCATTCTCCACCGCGGCCTGTTCACCACGCTTGATCGTTCGAATCCGGCGGCGAGCGCGGTGGCCGTCAAGGACGGCGTGTTTACCGCGGTCGGGCGGGACGAGGACGTCATGCCGCTCGCCGGCCCGCCGACCCGGACCATCGATCTCAAGGGCCGGCGCGCGCTGCCGGGCCTGATCGACAATCACCTTCACATCATCCGCGGCGGCTTGAACTTCAACATGGAGCTGCGCTGGGACGGCGTGCGCAGCCTTGCCGACGCCATGGCGATGCTGAAGCGGCAGGTCGCCATCACCCCGCCGCCGCAATGGGTCCGGGTGGTCGGCGGCTTCACGGCGCATCAGTTTGCCGAAAAGCGCCTGCCGACCATCGAGGAGCTCAACGCCGCCGCGCCCGACACGCCGGTGTTCCTGCTGCACCTCTATGATCGCGCATTCCTCAACGCCGCAGCGCTGCGTGCCGTGGGCTACACCAAAGATACGCCCGAGCCGCCGGCCGGCGAAATCGTGCGCGATGCGAACGGCAACCCGACCGGGCTGCTGCTCGCCAAACCGAACGCGGCGATTCTCTATGCGACCCTGGCGAGGGGGCCGAAGTTGCCGCTCGACTATCAGATCAATTCGACGCGCCATTTCATGCGCGAGCTCAACCGCCTCGGTGTCACCGGGGCGATCGATGCGGGCGGTGGCTTTCAGAACTATCCGGAGGATTACGAAGTCATCCGCAAGCTGAGCGAAGCGGGTCAACTCACCGTCCGGCTGGCGTACAATCTTTTCACGCAGAAGCCGAAGGGCGAGAAAGCGGATTTCCTGAACTGGACGAAGACCTCGAAATACAAGCAGGGTGACGATTACTTCCGTCACAACGGCGCCGGTGAAATGTTGGTGTTCTCGGCCGCCGACTTCGAGGATTTCCGCCAGCCGCGGCCCGACATGCCGCCGGAGATGGAAAGCGAGCTTGACGAGGTGGTGCGCATCCTCGCCGAGAACCGCTGGCCGTGGCGGCTGCACGCCACCTACGACGAAACCATCTCGCGCACGCTCGACGTGTTCGAGCGGGTCAATCAGGATATTCCGCTTGCCGGCCTGAATTGGTTCTTCGATCACGCCGAGACGATTTCGGATCAATCAATCGAGCGCATCGCGGCACTTGGTGGCGGCATTGCCGTGCAACACCGCATGGCCTATCAGGGCGAGTACTTCGTCGAGCGCTACGGGCTTGGGGCGGCCGAGGCAACGCCGCCCATCACGCGCATGATGGCTGCCGGCATCAAGATTTCAGCAGGGACCGATGCCACGCGGGTCGCGTCCTATAATCCGTGGGTCTCGCTGGCGTGGCTCGTGACGGGCAAGACCGTTGCCGGATTGCGGCTCTATCCGCCGCGCAATTGCCTCGACCGCGAAACGGCGCTGCGGATGTGGACCGAGAACGTCACCTGGTTTTCCAACGAAGAAGGCAAGAAGGGACGCATCCAAGCGGGTCAATTCGCCGATCTGATCGTGCCCGATCGCGACTATTTTGCTTGCGCCGAGGACGACATCGCCGACACGACCTCCGATCTGACCATTGTAGCCGGCAAGGTTGTCTACGGCGCCGGTGACTTTGCGGCTCACGACGAAACCGAAGTGCCGCCGGCCATGCCGGACTGGTCCCCGGTGCGGACCTTCGGCGGCTTTGCCGCCTGGGGTGACCCAGATGGGGCCGGCAAACCCGCAATTGCACGCAAGCTCGCGATGAATTGTGGTTGTGCCAACGCATGCGGCATTCACGGCCACGACCACGCCATTGCCTGGTCGAAGCGGTTGCCGATCGCCGACCTGAAATCGTTCTGGGGCGCGCTCGGCTGCGCCTGCTGGGCGGTGTGATCTTCGACTCTCGAAAGAATTCGCAAAGCAATCGGGGACTGACCATCATGAGCCTCTCGCAGAAATGGACAGAGTGCAAAGGATCATAAGCGGCTCGATGCTGGTTTTGCTGATCGGTTCCCTGTCGGCAGTCGCCTACGGAGCCGAGCGCCCTGATTGGGCATTTCCGACTGCCGACAACGTGCAGCCGCCAACTAAGGAGGACGACCAACCGAAAACGCTGCCAGGCAGCTCGAAATCGTACACGCAACATCAGATTGATGACTTGAAAAATCCGCCGGACTGGTTCCCTGACACGCATCCGCCGATGCCGGATGTCGTCGCGCGAGGAACGGTCACCTTTGCATGCGGATCGTGCCATCTTCCGATCGGAACCGGGCACGATGAATCAGCTTACCTCGCGGCGCTCCCTGAGTCCTATCTTGTCAGCCAGATGGCCGATTTTAAAATCGGTGTGAGGAAGGGGTTTGGCATCATGCCAGCAATCGCTCAGGCGCTTGGCGATGCCGAGTCTCGATCTGCGGTAGCGTACTTTGCTTCGCTTCCGGCTCGGCCGTGGGTCCACGTTGTCGAATTTGACATCGTGCCGAAGACATACGTGAATGCGAGCAACATGCGGCTTGCGCTACAAAACGGCGGATCCGAGCCGCTTGGCAATCGCATCGTTGAGCTGCCCGACGACGAGACGGCCGCTATCGCACGCGATCCCAGGTCCGGGTTCGTCGCCTATGTGCCGAAAGGCAGCGTTTCCAAGGGCGAGAGTTCTTGTCAAAACGGGCAACAACAAAACGACGGCCTGCATCATTTGTCACGGTCCGGCGCTCAAGGGTGCCGCTACAGCACCGTCGATCGTCGGCCGGCATACCGGATACGTTGTTCGCCAGCTTTATTTCTTCCAGGACGGCAGCCGTTCCGGTGGCACCGCCGCGCTAATGAACTCTGTCGTTCAGCAACTTGACGATGACGACATGGTGTCCATCGCGGCTTATCTCGCTTCGCGAGAGCCTTGAACGCCGTGGTGGCGGAGATGCTCATCGCGCTGGAGTCTTCATTTTTGACTGAGGGGCGGCGCTTCCAACCAGACAGGTGAAACCATGGCCCGGTTCGCAAAGAAGAGCCGACAAAGCCAAGATAAAGCCGAAGCCGTAGCCGGTAATGGCTTGCTGCATCGGCGGGCATTGTTGGGCCGTGGTGTCGCTCTGGCGGGCGCGATCAGCGCAGGCGTCGGGCTCAATAGAAGCGGGGCATCCGCTGAACCGCTTGCCGAACCGGACTGGGGTCTCGCTCCCGGCGACGTCGTGCCGGCCTACCAAACACCTTCGAAATTCGCGAAGAACGTGGTGCGCACGCTATCCAACCCCAACTTCGAACCGCGCACATCGCAGTCGCGGGCTCCGCATCAGTTGCTCGATGGAATGATCACGCCCAACGGGGTGTTCTTTACGATCGTGCACGATGGCGTTCCGGAAATTGACCCGAGCAAGCACGAGCTTTTGATCCATGGGCTCGTCAAGCGGCCGCTGATCTTCAGTTATGAAACGCTGCTGCGCTATCCCATGACGTCGCGTGTTGCCTTTATTGAATGCGGCGGCAACAGCGCAGGGCTCTTTTCACCCAAGCCGCTTCAAGCCGATGTCCAAGCGTTGCACGGGCTGGTGTCGTGCGCCGAATGGACCGGAGTCAAACTATCGACGCTGCTTGAAGAGACCGGTATCGATCCGAAAGCCCAATGGTTTATCGGCGAAGGCGCCGACGCCGCGCACGTGATGCGCAGCGTTCCGCTCGCCAAGGCGCTCGATGACACCATCATCGCGCTCTTCCAGAACGGCGAGCCGCTGATGCCCGGCAATGGCTATCCCATGCGGCTGCTCTTGCCCGGTTACGAAGGCAACATGAACATCAAGTACCTGCGTCGGATCAAGCTCCTGCCGGAAGCCGCTTTCAGCTATTGGGAATTGCAGATTTATACCGAGCCGCTGCCGAGCGGAAAGGCGTATCAGTTTTATTTTGTCAACGAGGTGAAATCGTTCATCACGAAGCCTTCGCCCGGGTTCACGTTGCAGCAGGCGGGCCTCTTTGAGATTTCCGGTGTTGCGTATTCGGGCAAAGGACGAATCTCAAAGGTGCTGGTCTCCGCTGACGGCGGACAGAGTTGGGGCGAGGCCGCGCTGCAGGAGCCGGTGCTGAGCATGGCGTTTACGCGTTTCCGCATGCCTTGGCAGTGGAACGGCGGCCCGGCGATTTTGCAAAGCCGGGCCTGGGACGAAGACGGCAACGCGCAACCGACGCGGGCGCAGTTTGTCACAGCGCGCGGCGAGCTGCCATCGGTTCCACCGCTCTTGGCCTTCGAGAATCATCATTACAACGGCATCACGAGCTGGGCGGTCGACCAGAAAGGACAGGTCACCCATGCGTACGCATAGGATCGTTCTTTTGGCCGCAGCGCTGACCCTCATCAGTTCAAGCAGCGCGGTGCTTGCCGCAGGTCCGAATCTTGGGAAGTCGATCAGCAGCGCCGATCTTGCACCCTGGGACATCGATATCGAACCTGACGGAGCAGGACTGCCGGCTGGCAGCGGGACCGCGGATCAGGGTGCGTCCGTCTTTGCCGATCAATGTTCCGCATGTCACGGTGAGGGCGGCAAGGGTGCGGCGACAACGACAGGCGGTGCGCCCGCCGCGCCCCCCGTCGTCAGCGACGTAAAACGAAATGGCATCGACGATACGACACTCACCATTGCCAATTACTGGCCCTACGCCACTACCCTGTTCGACTATATTCGCCGATCCATGCCGTGGACGTCGCCGCGATCACTGACTGACGATCAAGTCTACGCGCTGACAGCCTACATCCTGGCGCAGAACAAGCTGATCGACGCAAGGCAAGTAATGAACGCACAGACCCTGCCCCAAGTGCCGATGCCGAACAGGAATGGTTTTATTCCTCGCTTCCCCGAAAGGATGCCCGTCAACTAGCCCCAGGTCACAATGTTTACGTTCTTTCAACAGGAACCTCTTTGGGTCAGCACGATCTTGCACTGGCCGTGGGTTTGGTTTTTTGCGCGGCTGGCACTGACCAGCGCGTACGTGTTGGGCGGGGTGACGAAACTGCTTAACTTTCCGGCCGCGGTCGCTGAGCAGGAGCGGTTCGGCATGCGCCCAGCATGGCTTTGGGCTATCTTGGCAATACTGATCGAGCTCGGTGGCTCGGCGCTGATCTTGTCGGGCACCTTGGTCTGGCTTGGCGCCGGCGCACTGGGCTGCCTCACGGCGATCGCCATGCTGAAGGCCGACAATTTCTGGACAAAATCAGGTAACGAACGGCTCGTACAAGCCAACACGTTTTTTGAGCATTTGGGGCTGATTGGGGGTCTTGTGCTCGTCGCCATTATCTTCGCGGTCCAGAGGTAGACGTCCGGATGTTGCGGCAAGAACTTGGGTCATGAGTAACGCCTCATCCCGTGTGGCAAGTGCGACGCTCCCGCCACTCTCGGTCGCGGTCGAGACGATCGGCGTCATGACGATCGCGATGATTGGTTCAAGCGTGTCTTCACAGCTGGTCGACCTCGACATCGCCGATATCGGCGGCGCATTTTCGATTTCGGCAGACGATGCCTCGTGGATCGCTTGCGTCGCGACGATGGCCGAGGTTGCGGCGATCCCAATTGCGGCAACGCTTGTGCGCGTTTTCACGCTGCGGCCGGTCGTCGTTTGTACCGCGGGACTATTCGCGCTTATGGCCTTCGCAAGTCTGCATGCTCGGGGCGCGCCGGAGCTTTTATTTTTGCGAGCGATTCAGAGCTTTTGTGAGGGCACGCTTTCCGTCCTCCTGTTCGTGGCCGTCATGACGACCCTGCCTCCCGGGCCTCGACGCGCCATTGGGCTTACTATTTTCGGCTTCGCCTCCACGGCGCCGTCTGCGTTCGCCGCTACAGTTGGCGCATTTTTCGTCGATCATTGGGGATGGCAGGGCCTTTATGCCTTTGACATCGCATGGGCGCTCGTCGTATTCGCGCTCGCTATCGTCGTGCTGCAACCCGCCCCGAGCGCGACCAGCATGCGTCTGCGCGAAATCGACTGGGTCGGCTACGCACTTTTAGCGTCCGGCTGTGCCGCTTTGATCCTCTTCCTGAAGCAAGGCGATCGGTTCTTTTGGCTGGAGAATCCGATCATCGTGCGCGCCGCCTTGGCAGCGGCAATTTTGATACCCGCGTCCCTTGTCGTTTTCGTCTTGAGACGTCATCCGCTGCTCGATCTTTCGTTGATGAAAACAGTCTTCGGCTGGGCCTTCACACTTGCGACATTCTACCGCTTTGGCATGGTCATGACGGCATTCGTCGTGCCTCAGGCGCTGACCCGGCTGCAGGGGTTTCGTATCGAGCAAGTCGCCGACGCGAATATTTGGATGTTTTGGGCTGAATGCGCCGCATTCCCCCTGGCGTGGTTCTGGGCCTCCCGTTGGGATGCGCGCGTGCCGTTGTCATTGGGACTGCTACTGTTTGCGGTGGGCTCCGCTCTCAGCACGCAGCTGACGCCGGCTTGGCAAGCTTCCGATTTTGCTTTGACGGAAATGGCGATTGGCTTTGGTCAGGGGCTTATTATCGTACCCATTCTCTTTTATGCGACGCGAGACGTGCTGCCGCAGCAGGGGCCGACCGCCGCGGCGCTGTTCAATTTGAGCCGCGTTGTTGGTCAGACTTTCGGTATAGGCGTCATCGCGGCTCTCATCAGATACCGCGAGGATTATCACTCAGCGATCATCGTCAACTCTTTTAACAGCGCCAGCCCGGTGCTTGCTGAACGCTTTAACGGCCTCGTCGCCAAATTTCTTGGCAGATACGGCGATCTTGCACTCGCCAAAAAGCAAGCGTGGGCGTCTCTCTCTGCAACAGCGTCGACCCAGGCCTTCGTACAGGCGTTTGCGGATACATTTGTCGTGGTCGCTATCGTCATGGCGTTGTCCGCTCTGCTTGTCCTGATGTTGCCGCCGCTCAGAGATTACTCGCTGCAGTCAAACACGCCATGGCAGAGAGCTCGGGCCCTGATTTTAAGGCGGAGGTTGTCGTGATCGCCGGTTTGAAGCGGATCTTTGTGGTTTTGTGCCTCGCCGCCGTAGCGGGAGCCGCTTTCTATTTCGGAAATCGTTGGTATGAGCGCTCGCTGACAGTGCAAAAGACAGACGATGCGTATGTCCGCGGCGAAATCACGGCTATCAGCTCGCGCGTGTCGGGGTATGCAGTCGAGGTGCCTGTCGATGACAACTATCAGGTCAAGGCGACACAAGTGCTGGTGCGCATCGATCCACGTGAGTTCCGCATGACTGTCGAGAAGGCCCAGGCTGCCGTCGATCAGGCCAAGGCGGACCTCGACCAGATTGTCGCGCAACAGGAGCTTCAGAAATCGAAGATTGCCGTCGCGGAGGCCGCGTTGCAGTCGGCACAAGCGCAGGCGAAGAATGCCGATATCACGTTGCAGCGTTCCACGACATTGGTGGCGCGGAGCGCTGCTCCCCAATCGGCGCTCGATTCCGACACAGCCGCGGACGCCCAGGCGCATGCCGCCGTCGATCAGGCGACAGCGAATCTCACGTTCGAACATGGACAAGTTACAGTGTTGAATGCGCAGGAAGCCGTGGCCAGAGCACAGGTCGCTTCTGCCGAAGCGGCGTTGCTCTCGGCGAAATTTGTGCTCGATGATACCGAAGCCTGGGCGCCGATCGACGGCATCGTCGCCGGTCTCCAAACTCGCGTTGGAACGTATGTTGCCGCTGGCACTCAGATGATGTCGATCGTGCCGATCCACGATCTGTGGATCGATGCGAACTACCGCGAAACGCAGATTACATACATGAAACCGGGCGATCCGGCGCGGATCAGCATCGACAGCTTTCCGCGGACGCGGTTCTGCGGCTACGTGGAATCGATCGCGCCTGCGTCGGGCGCTGAATTCGCGCTGATCCCGCCAGATAACGCGACCGGAAATTTCACCAAGATCGTGCGGCGCTTTACCGTGCGTCTGCGTTTTAACACGAGCGAGCCGAACGCCCAACAGGCGCGCCCAGGCATGTCGGTTGGGACGGCGGTCGCCGTATCCTCGCCCAACCATCCTGATGCGGCCGAGCGGGCGGGGACCATCGGCTGCAGCTTCGATCCCGTCAAGGATATCGTGCAGCACATTCCGACAAAACTGCCTGAACATCCGGGGCTTGGGCGAGCCCGGCCGCAAGGTGCGAATGGCCTCACAGCGCCACCGAGTGGTACGCAATAAATGCTTCAAATCAGACCGTGCCCGTCGTTCGCAGAAAAACTAGGATCGTTCGCGAATGTGTGACAGGACCGACACTAGGACGCGGACTCATTAACGCGCAGCCATAGCCTGATCGACGCAAGCTGAACGAAAGCGAGGTAGTTCGCCGCCAGCTTGTCATAGCGCGTTGCGACGCGGCGACAGTGCTTGATTTTGTTGAAGAACCGTTCGACCACATTGCAGGCTCGATACAGATATGGGCTGAAACAGATCGGCTCGTCGCGATTGCATCTTGGCGGGATGTTGGCCAGCGCGCCCTTCTTCGCAGCAAGGGCTCTAATCCAGTCCGCATCATAGCCGCAATCTGCCAGCAGCATTGATCCGGACTTCAAGCGCGATAGCAGTTTGCCTGCAAGGCGGTTGTCATGTGCTTCGCCGGCTGTCAGCACAAGCCGCACCGGCAGGCCGTTGGTATCGACCACCGCATGTATTTTGCTGGTCAGCCCACCCCGTGACCGTCCCATAGACTGCTTTCGGTTCCGGATGATGCAGGCACCATGCTGATCCACGCGGATAATGGATGTGTCGATCATCTGCACCGCGGCATCATGAGCCTCGGCGAGTGTGCCCATGATCTTGGCCCAGACCCCGGCTCGCCGCCAACGAACAAAGCGGTTGTAGCAGGTCGTGTACGGACCGAAGTTGTTTGGCAGGTCGCGCCACGGGGCTCCGGATCGCAAGACCCAGAAGATGCCATTGAGGACGTGGCGGGGCTTGTTGGGCAGCATCGGCTTGATAGCGGCCCACTCATTGTCACTCAGTTCATAGCGCATGATTCGGCCCCTTGTGTCAGGGGCTTGAATCACGGCTTGGCTGTGGGGCTCAACATGCCTGGCCAAAGGGCCGCTCGGCCGCTATGCACCCGAAAGCAGACGTCTTTTGCTCACTTTGAGTTTAGCCGGTCCTGACCCAGGCTGTGTGAAAACTCCGAAATCGAATTCGCCGTTGGAAATATCGTCTCGACTTCGTCAATTTGAAAAACAAAAACGCTGGCGACCACTGTCGGGAGAAGACAAAGAGCAACCAATTCCATGCGGCGCTCGCGCGAGCGCGTTTTCACACAGCCTGGACCCATTGCCGACATCGAGAACTCTGATCTCGCGATTTGTCGCACGCACCCGTCTTCACTTGGGTTCACTCAGCCCTGAGATTGGCTGCGCGGACTACATTGCCCCATCGCTCAGTTTCTTCGACGATGAGTTTGCCGAAATTGGCGGAAGAACCTCCCATCGCCGTTCCACCCAACTCGTCAAGGCTTGCTTTTATCATCGGATCGGCAACAGCGAGATTGATCTCCTTATTGAGCAAATCAGTGATCTCGTTAGGTAAGTTCTTCGGCGCGCCAAGACCGACCCAGTAGCTTGTCTCATAACCCGGCAAGAACTCATTCACGCTCGGCACGTCTGGCATTGTGGGCAGACGAGACGCGGTGGTCACGGCGAGAGGGCGCAGCCTGCCGGCTCTGATATATTGGATCGAGTTCGGACAATAGATCGAACATGAGCTGCACCTGGCCGCCGAGTAAGTCGGCAATCGCAGGAGCACCTCCGCGATAGGGCACGTGGAGCATGTCGACGCCAGCCATCATCTTGAAAAGTTCGCCCGCCATATGTTGCGGCGTTCCGAGACCGGCAGACGCCATGTTCAGCTTGCCTGGGTTGGCTTTGGCGAACGCGACCAGCTCGGGCAGCGTCTTAGCCGGAACGGATGGGTGAACGTCGATGATTTGTGGGATGCTCATGACGCCGGCAATCGGGGTGATGTCGCGATGAAATGTGAAATTCAGGTCCCCATAGAGCGTTGTGTTGACCGTGTTCACCGCGCCGATCATGAGAAGCGTGTAGCCATCTAAAGCCGCCTTGACGACGGCCTCCGTGGCGATATTCCCTCCGGCACCAGGACGGTTTTCTACCAAGAATTGTTGACCCAGCCGCTCCGATAGCCGCTGTCCGATGAGACGAGCCAAAACATCGGTAGACCCGCCAGCGGGAAACCCGACGACAATGCGCACCGACCGTGTCGGATAGGCTTGCGCCCAAGCGAACCGCGGCGCCGCGAACCACGACGCTGCCGACACCGCGGCTCCCGCAGCGGCCAGCTTCAGGAATTGCCTTCGATGAGAAAATTTCAGCATGGCTTCGCACTCCCAAAGCGGTTGTGCCGTCACACGGTATGACATGGTTTGGACAGTTTGAACTCTCTTCAGCGCGTCCAATGCGGATGCGCCGTTCCTTCAAACGTTCGCGCAGGCCTGTTTGCCTCTTCGAACCTGCGCAAGGCAGCCTCCGGATCGAACCGACGTTCCAGGAGCGTTTCTGGGTCCCATTCGCTGCGTTCCGCTGCGAAGAAATCACCGCCATAGACATGAATGGCCGCGCTGAGCCGCGGGATCGGATTGGTGACGGAGTGGATAATGTTCTTGCCGAGCAACTCGGCGTCACCGGTCTCCAAGGCGCGCGCCCCCGCGGCCTCGACTTTTCCGTCCGGCAAGCGCCGCCAGAGGATATTGTCCTCGCGCCCGGAGTAGATGCCGATAACCGCCCACATCCGATGGTCATGCGGCATGATTGTCATCATGGGACCCCACACGACGTTGAGGACCGTCAGGCCAGGTGATTCATGAAGCTTATGAAGGCCAGCCAGTCTCGGTTCGCCCAACGCTTTGATAATCCGTTCAGGCTTCGAGACCACTCTCGCGATCAGTTCGCGCACGTTCCGCAGAGAGCGATCTCCGGCTGCGGTGGCGCGGCAATCTGCGATGAATTCTTCGAGATCGAACATCGGGGCCGGCCCTTGGCT
The DNA here is from genome assembly GCA_963732015.1 of uncultured Alphaproteobacteria bacterium. Lineage (GTDB taxonomy): Bacteria > Pseudomonadota > Alphaproteobacteria > Rhizobiales > Xanthobacteraceae > BOG-931. The sequence goes on from CAVSXY010000002.1 coordinate 402,941, forward strand.
ACACGCGAAAACCAGCGATGCGCACACCCTACGCAGGCTGGAGGTTATCGGTCCAATGCATTTATTATCGCTCAGCCTATGCAAATATGTTATCACGCGTCGATGAATCTTCGGCAACTGCGCGCCTTTGCGATGATTGTGGACGCGGGAGGGTTCGCGCGTGCGGCTGACCGCCTGCACGTCAGCCAGCCCGCACTCTCACGACAAATCCTCAACCTCGAAAATGAGCTTGGCATACCCCTGTTCGATCGTGAGCCGCAGCAGGTCAAACTCACATCGCAAGGTGAGGAGATGCTGCGCCATTGCCGCAAGGTTTTGAGCGAGGTCGAGGCGCTCACCGAGCGGGCCCGCGCCGTCAAAAAAGGGCAGTCCGGCGTCCTGCGCGTCGGCGCAACGCCTCAGGTGATCGAAACATTGCTATCGGATTTCATCTTGACGTTTCGCAGGCGGCATCCGCAAGTCGAAATCCATCTTTCTGAGCAAGGCGGTGCGCGGCTGCCAACGAGCCTTGAGCGCGGCGACGTCCATCTCGCGATCATGCCGGCCGGAGACGACCGCTTCCGCGGACCGTTGCTATATCCAATGTACATCTTGGCAGCCGTGCCATCGGATCATCGTCTGGGCAAACGAAAGCTTCTCGAGGTTTCTGAACTCGACGACGCGCCAGTACTTAAGCTGAACGCATCGTTCGCATCCCACCGGTGGTTCGAGGCCGCTTGCAATTTGTCGAACACAAATCCGCGCATCATCCTGGAAAGCGCGTCGCCGCAGACGATCGTGTCGCTCGCACGATCGGGACATGGGATTGCGATCGTTCCCTCTCCTATTCGGATCATCGCCAAGGGAATACGCACCGTGCCCATCGTTCACAACGGTGAGCCCATTGGCCGGTGGGCCGTTGCCGCTTGGAATCCGAGGCGCTATTTGCCGACATTTGCTCAGAACTTCCTCGATGGGCTGCTGCCACACGTGGAACGGCGTTTTCCGGGGCATGAACTGGTGCGAGCAGCGCCGAAACTTCCGAAGCCGACCGGTGCTGCACTGAAATCCGCTCGATAGCAGTTGGCGGCCGGCGCCCCGTCCTGGCCCCTCTCGGAAGTCCGGCGATGTCCGCTTTTCCGCTGGTCTTGGGAGTTGAGCGGACATGAGCCGGCCAGCCGCTTTAATGAGTACACGGCCTAGAAAGTCGCTCAACTACAAGCCGCTAAACTGTCTCACAACCTTTGCTGCTTTCGAAATCTTTCTGCCAGCTCGAATTGATCGAGCTTGCCGATGAGGGCACGAACGCAATCGGCCCAAGTTCGGGGGTGGTATTCGGCTCGCAGCCGCGTCTCCCGCGCCGTCAGATAAGAGGGATCAAGCAGCAATTGTTCAATCTTTTTTAGCGCATCGTCTTCGTCCGATGGATCAAAATAGTCGATCAGATCGCCGCCGATTTCCGGGATCGGTGCACGATTGGAAGCGATGCAGAACTTGCCCTGCATGAGGCTCTCTGCGATCGGTAATCCCCAACCCTCACAAAGGCTCGGAAATACGGTGAAAAGGCAGCATCGATAGGCCTGACGCACCTCCGCGTCCGACAAGCCGGGCATAAGCCTTATCTTACCGTTGAGGTAATTGCTCGCCGTCAGGTCCGCCAGGAGATCGTCGACCAGCCACCCAATCTGCCCGGCGAAAATCAAGTTCGGCACGGCATCCGCGCCGTGCCGTTCCAATAGGCGGCGCCATACCCTGACGAGCAGCTGATAATTCTTCCGAATCTCGATGGTGGACACGAACAGTACATAGCGCTCAGGAAGGCTGATCATCCTTTGCTCTCCGGCCATCGGCCGATCGCTTAAGCCTGAGCCCAGCGGCACGACCTCGACATGCGGCAAAGGCCACCTGGCGTTCTTGGCCAACTTGAGGAGTGCATCCCGCGTATGGCTCGATGTTGTGAGTACCACATCCGCAGCGGGCACGGCTTCCTGAAGCCACTTTCGAAATTGAATAACGTGCCGGTCTTCAACGAAGGATTCATTTTCGATCGGAATAAGATCGTGGATCAAAAATGCAAACTTGATCCCATAGCGCCGCTTCGCCGCGATAATATGCTTCATATAGTGAGGAACTCCCCAACCGGCGCCAAGGGAGACGATCATGTCGCCACGGCGTACAAGCTCTTCGAACTGGCGACGTCGACGTCGGGCGGAGAGAAAATCGCGAACCGCCGACGCAAATATCGAAAAGAAAAATCGCGGATGGCGGACGATCGCGGGAAGCACGCTAGAGAATTTGTTCCAAAATTGCGCTGGCTCCCAAATTGTTTTCCACGGCGCTTTGGTGCCCGGTGGTGTCAGGTATGCCGACATGATCGCATCGAAGCCGATCGGCTGGAATTGTTTAGTGTACAGGCTGAGCCGGCAAAACCTCACACGTGCGGTATGGCCGTAGAGTCTCTCTGCTTCAACAAAGATCTCGAAGGGAACACGCTGCAGGCCGGTTGGATTGCGAAAATGATCAAAATATCGAAGGAAGTCCTCGACTTCGAACCAAATGACCGGCGGGCGGTTCTTGTCGCAACGGTCTCCGTCGGCGAACTCTTTATTGGCCTGGCTTGAAGCGGCAATCCTGGTCGGCAACCACATGCGCAGCCAGGAAAATGTTCGATCTGGCCTCTCAAATGAATGCTGCAGAATTCGAGGGCGCTCGGCAGTCATTGCGATACCTTGCGGGCAGCAATCTGAACGATCGCGGAATGGCGAAGTTTAAGGTCGAGTCTCAACAGCGGCTGCTGCGCAGAACACGCGGGTTGTGGCAAAGCAATAAGTGAGGCGGTTTCGTGTCATTCGGGAGGCCCTAGGCGGGTCGCATCGAGAAAGTGCTCGGTAGAATCGTCGATGCTGCGGCCAACCCGGCCTCGGTCTGCATGGATATAGAGCTCGGAGGATTTCTTCGCCGGAGAATCAGTTCCGGACCGAGGCGGTAATGGCAACTCGTAATTGATCGGTCGAGCATGGTCCGCCAACATCTTCTCGGCAGTGTAGGCCTTGTTGTAATTTATGATCCCGCGCACGAAATTGGTTTGCCCGCGAACGAGATTCCGCGCGAGCTCTGCGGCCAGCTCGGGTGCGGTCCACCAGTTCATATGCTTGCGGTAGAGCACCCGTTGGGTGTGCAAAAGCTCGCGATAAAAGAGCGGCAAGCGCGTCGGCAGCACGGCGTGTTGGATATCGTATAAGCGATAGTCGCGTGTCGCTAATCGGCGCTGCTCGGTGAGCCAAGTCTCGGTGCCAGGATAGGGCGTGTTCACACTGATGTTCACGACCTCCGGCACATCCATGCACCAATCGCGCACGATACGGAACCGCTCCTCGTCCCAGTCGGGGTCTGCAATGATGTTGATTGCCACTCCAATCCCCAACGAACGGGCAAACTCGAGCGCTTCGAAATTACGCCCAAGGGGAATACGCTTGCGAAACTTTCGCAGGCCATCCTCGTCGATAGCCTCGATGCCGAGAAAGATCTGGGCGACGCCAAGCTTTTTCCAGAATTGGAACAGCTCTTTGTTTCGAAGCAGCACATCACCACGCGTCTCGAGGTAGAAACTCTTGCGGATTCCCCTGCGGGCGATTGCTTCGCCAATTGCAAAACCGTGCCGTGCTTGAATAAACGCGACATCATCAACGATGAAAGCACCTGGTTCCGGAATCGCGGCCAGGTTCTCAACCACACTTTCTGGACTCAGCGGGCGATAGCTGCGGCCGTAGAACGTCCAGGCACTGCAGAATGAACAGTCCCATGGGCAGCCGCGGGAGAATTCGATCGAAGCGCAGGGATCGAGCACACCGATGAAATACTTGTGGCGATGGCGCACGAGGTCACGGGCGGGCCTGATCTCGTCGAGGTTCTCCACAAAGATCGGCCGCGGACCCTCACCATCTGCGGTCACGACCCCGGGCACCTTGGCGATTGAGTTACGGTCGTCCAGCACAGCTTCAAGGAGCTTGACGATGTTCGCCTCGCCTTCGCCTTTGAGCACACAATCGATGGCGCCTTCCCCGTGTTCCACAATGGCATTCGCAGTGAACGAGGCACTATGCCCCCCGACACATATGAAAGCGCGCGGCAGAACAAGCTTTGTTGCTTTGGCCAGATCAATGATCTCAGGCACATTGGCGAGGTAGTTGCAGGAAAAGGCGATAAAGTCGGGCCGCCACTCTGCAATCGAGCGGTGATAGTCGGCATGGCTCTCGACTTGCAAATCGATAAGGTGGACCACGTGTTTAGCGCGTCGGGCGGCCTCCGCCACCAGTTCGAGACCCAATGGCTCAAGCCGCAGGAAGACGCTCGTGTAGAGCAACGGGCCTGGGTGAACGAAAAGAAGTCTCATGGGACCTTCGATGCCGAGTGCCTGAGATCTGATCTAGGATGAGAAGTGTCCCCCAGAAAAACACGTATTCACCGTTCAGTGGTCGAACAAGCCGCAACTGCTCGCACCGTGGTAAATGTTTGTGCAAAACCGTGATCAAATTCGTGCAGTTTGCGACCGCCAGGCAGCGCCATCCGCGTTTAGGCACCATTTCGCGGAAGGGCTCGGTCACGGCATGCTGGGACTCAATAGCGAGCGCCCATACCCAAATACCGTTGCATATTTGCCTCACTCTAAAAATCTTGCGCGAGGCTGGATGACCAGTCGCAGCATTGTGTGGAAGCTTCAATGTAGTCTGATTCTGTACGGGGGGACTTTCGGCCGATGAATATGATGTTCGTCTGGCAACCCGTTCGCCGGATTGGGGGCGAGCGTTGATTATTGTTGTTGGTCTGGCATTCGAGGCCCGCATCGCTGCGGGACCAGGCGTCAGAGTTATTTGTAGCGGCAATGGCCGAAACCTTGCAGCCAAGCTTGACGACGCCATTGCCGAAGCGCGCGCGCTTATGGGTCGCTGCCCAGGAATTGTGAGCTTCGGGGTGGCGGGTGGCCTGGCCCCGAACTTGCGACCGGGCGCCTGCGTTATTGCAACCGCAATCCTGTCTGAATCGCGGCGGATCGAGACCGATGCGGCGTGGTCGCAGAGGCTGATGCGAACCATGCCGGATGCTGTTTCGGGCGCGCTCATGGGCGTGCCGGCGCCGGTTGCGCATCCAGACGCCAAGTGCGCGCTTCATCAACGAACGGGCGCCATCGCGGTCGACATGGAATCACATATCGTTGCGGCTGTTGGAGCACGGCACAACGTTCCGGTTGCCGCTATCCGGGTCATCACAGATCCGGCCCGGCGCGCACTGCCGGCGTCAGCCGTTGCCGCCATGCGTCCGAACGGCACCACCGATATTGTTGCTATGATACGGTCTGTGATGAGGTCCCCGCGCGAGTTGTCTGCACTGTTTCGGACGGCGCTCGACGCGCGTGCGGCGCGCGCCACGCTCATTCGTGGCCGGAGATTGCTTGATCCTGCTCTGGGATTTCAGCCCTAAGGTCTGAACCAGGCTTGTAGGAGCGCGACCAAACGGGATATTGCCGCCTTCGGACACGTTCATTTGGATCATTGGGAAACTTGCTAGGTTTTCAGCATTTCCTGGCGGGTCTCTGATAGCCTCTGCGCGGCCGGCGACGTAGCTTAAGCCGACAAGCATCCGGCGAATGCCGAACAAAGAATAGCTCATGGGGAGGCCAGCGTGTGCGTCCTTTGTAAGACACGAGTTCATTCGTCACACGGCGTAACGCGGCGCCTTCTGATGAGCGCCAGCGCCAGCATGGGCTTCTTGAGCGCGTTGGCAGGCAGGCAAACGGTGGTAGCGCAAACAAATGGACAGCAGCCAGTTGCAGGTGGTCTCCCGCCGCGCGGAGAATTTGTTATCCGCGACGCCCACGTGATTAGCGTAGACCCGACGATCGGGGATTTACCCAATGGCGACATTCACGTGCGGAACGGCGAGTTAGTTTCTGTCGCGAAACAGATTTCCTTGACGGGCGTTCCGGAGATCAACGCTCGTGGAATGATCGCGATCCCAGGTCTTATTGAGACGCACTGGCATATGTGGGGCGCGGTCGCCCGCAACATGGCAGGTGAAGATCCAAGCACCGGGTATTTCCGGGTTGCGAACGTCATCGGTGTCTTATTCTCGCCGGAGGACAATGCGCGCGGAGTACGTCTTGCACTTGCGGAAGCCCTGAATGGTGGCCTGACCACCGTACATAATTGGTCGCACAACTTGCTGACACCCGACTATGCGGAGGCGGAGATCGCGGCCCACCGTGCCTTTGGCGGAAGAGCGCGTTTCGCATACGGCTATTCCCGCAGGACGAAGCCGAACGACATTCTCCCCCTTGACGATATTGCTCGCTTTCAGAACGACCATTTCACCGGTGGCGATGGCCTGCTGACGCTGGGCATCGCTTCGCTCGGGCCCGAGAGCACCACAGTCGACAATTGCAAACACGAATGGTCCATGGCCCGTCGCCTCGGAATTCCAATCACTTGCCACATGGGCACGAGGTCGCCGGCGGCCACCAAGGTCAGCAACGCAATCGATGGGATCAAGGTTCTCAACGACAATGGCCTCCTGGGTCCGGACGTCCTCATTGTTCATGCCACGAACTGCTCAAAAGACGATTTCGATATGATGGCCCGCTCGAGCGCACCCGTGAGCCTTAGTCCGTACACGGAGCTGCGAACAGGATTCGGTTTTACGCCGGTCCTAGCCATGCTAGCGGCTGGAATGCAGGTGTCCCTCTCGGTCGACACCACGCTTTTGTGCGGTAATGCCGATATGTTCGCCATTATGAAAGCGATTTAGAACGTAGCGGACGGATCGGCGCCGAGCGAATATGCGATCACACCGCGACGCGCTCTAGAAATGGCGACCATCGATGGCGCGCGAGCCCTGGGAATTGCCAATCAGGTTGGATCGCTTACACCCGGGAAGCGCGCCGACATCGTGCTCATCCGCACGGATGCGCTCAACATGGCGCCCTTGACTGATGCAGTCCGTATGGTGGTGCAGTCCGCTCAACCGAGCAATGTCGATACGGTTATTGTCGATGGTCGCATTTTGAAGCGGGATGGACGGCTGACCTCGGTGGACGTCGCCAAGGTCATCGCGGACGCGCAAGATACCTTTGACCGCGTCCACGCGAAGATCGGCGGGTGAGTCCCGCCGGCGCCTGGGAGCGAACCTCTTGCTGACTTTTTGGCGGCCGGCCCAATCATTTTATAAAGCAACTCCGTGCTCTTGAGAGGCGACAAATATGCAATGATCTTGTGAGGCGAAACGAAGTTTTCGTGCGGGCCGATCTTGCGCGGCACGATCTTGTCAGGGTCAGCAATGCTTTCCCGAGCGGCTCCAGCATGTCATAGTTCAGCGTCCCGCCAATTTATGCCAGCTTCTGTGGTTCGACTGACTGGATTGGGTCGCTCGGAGGCGCGTTGCTGGGGCTGACGGGCGAAGTCGGCGGTCCATCCGCCACCTTGGTCAAGAGATCGTCAGCTGCACCTGCTGGCCGCAGTTTGGAGTGCCGCGGATAGAAATTGCCGTCCGGCGCCGACAATGCCTCTCGTACCACCAGGAAGGGAAGACAGTGGGACAGTTCGTCGTGGGATATTGCAAACTCTGAAATGATCAAAGTCAGGCTCAGGCACATCAGACTTGGAGCGCTCCTCTAGGTTCTCTTTCGGGTGAAACTTCGGATAAAGCCATCGCAACCGCTCAAGGTCGTTTTGGTCCTTGCGCGAGAGCGGCGGTGCGTGGAATTCTTTGGTCAATTGACCCAATTTGAACTGTCGTTCCGCATCCTCCAGCGCCTTGCGTCGACGGCGCCCGATCGACTCCGGGCTTGCCGCGAACGCATCGAAACGTGCCTTCGCACGCACTTCTTCCGCTCTCTGCGCTTTGGTCAGGGCGGCATTGTTGTCGCGCAGCTGCCCAAATTGCATCAATCTGTCGAGATCCTTGGCCGCTTCCTTGGTGCCATACTTGGTGGGACACGGCACTTGGAGCCGCCGTCCGATCGTCTCCGGTTCGACCGCCTGGATTGGGTCGGTCGCAGCCGTCGGGCTGACCGGTGACATCGCCGCTCCGTCCGCCACCTTGACCAAGAGATCCTCAGCCGGCGGCCGCAGTTTGGAATCCGGCGGATAGAAATTGCCGTCCGGCGCCGGCGATTCGTTCCGGAAGGGTTGGTACCAGGACAGTTCGTCGTAGAACGCTGCAAACTGTGAGTCATCAAAGTCAGGCTCAGACACTTTACGATCAGACTTGGAGCGCTCCTCTAGGTTCTCGTCCGGGTGAAACTTCGGATAAAGCCGCCGCAACAGCTTGAGGTCGTTTCGGTCTTTGCGCGTTGGCGGCGCCGCAAAGGAAGCTCCGGTCGATCGATTTCTTTCGAACCGCAGTTCCGCGTCCTGCAGCGCCTGGCGCCGGTTGCGCGCGATCGACTCCGGACTTACCGCGAACACATCGACGCGCGCCTTCACATGCGCTTCTTCGGCCTGCTGCGCTTCGTTGAGCTCGACGTTGTCGTCGCGGAGCCGCCTAAATTGCAGCAATCTGACGCCATCTTTGACCGCTGCCTCGTTGTTATATTTGGTGGGACACGGCACCTGGAGCCGCCGTCGGATCGCATTCGACCGCGCCTCCAATTTTTTGATCTTTTCCGCAATGGCAGGGATGTTGCGGGTCCGGTCGTTCACCAGGGCCCGCAGCTCAAGCTCATTATCACGATAGGCCGTGGCGAGACTCGCGCTGATCGAGAACCCATATTCATCGGGGAGGAGCTTTGCCCTTTTAGGGACTTTCGGCAGCAAGAATTGTGCGATTTTCAGCGCCGCTTGTCTTTGGGCCTTGGGATCGGCCGTGGCATCCTGGACAATACCAAACAAGGCATCAAGCGCTTCAGGATTCCAGTCTTGCATGGCCGGAACCAACGCCGTCCCCGCAGAGCCCACTTCGGCGAAGTCCTTGTGCGCCGCGGTGCTCCGGCTGCCGGCCAACGCCCGTGGCCGGCCCGTTCGAGACGACCGCGTTCGTTTCGGCGGGAAGCATTTCGGCGCCACCGCTATCCGCGTATCGGCTGGCAGCTTTTGGTCCTTAGCGAGCTTAAGGAGGAACTCGCGCCGTGATACAGCGGGGTGGTCTAATCCGATCGCCAGGATTCTGTCGGTCAGAATCGTTCGTCGGTTTGGCGTAAGCCGCCGTCGACCGCCGCGGCGCTCACCCGGTCTCGAGCCTCTAAGCATGTTTCACTCTTCCGGCTGTCACTTCGTCTTAGGGCAAGCCTTCGTTCTATCGCCTCGCAGCATCTAGCCCGTCACGCGCAAGCCCGAGATCGACACCCCAGTCCAATCCGACCGCATCAACCAGTACGGCCAGCACTCAGATGCGTGGGAGCGCCGCGCGCTTGCGTCCCTCATGGCCAAGCCTGTCGAGTGCGCCCCGCGAGCCACAGATTTTTGACCCGCTAGATCTCACAACGTCGATTTATCTTGCCGATTAATTGCTAATAAATCGCTACTGCCGTGACTATCCATTCACTATTCGACTGCTACTCCGCCACAACCTGAAGGCTGCCGCAGACCAACACTCACGCGTCGAGCGAAATCATTCAAAAAAAAGCCCTGATTTTATTGATCCAATGTACCGAAAAATGCTCGCCCTCTACTCTCATGACTCGGCGCCTCGTGCAGCAATATTTCGTCAGTTGAGGTGGCTCGACCAGGAAGGCAAGTGGCTTCGTTACCAGACTTGCGCCCGGCCCGTTCGATTTCCGCTTGGCGCAAAGTCGGCTCGATTGCAGCGACCGTTCTTATGGTTATCTCATCCTGCACGGCAAAGATGTCGTCGATTGCGCGGTCGTAGCGCTCAGCTATGGGTACGAGTCTCCGCTTCGATCAGTTGGGTTGCGATCCGTACCCGGCCCGCCGCTTTTCGTACGCTTCCCTCGAGCACGTAGCGTACACCCAGTTCGCGCCCGACCTGCTTGGTGTCGACCGGCCGGCCTTTGTAGGTGAAGGTTGAGTTACGCGCGATGACAAAGAGCCACTTGAAACGCAAGAGCCCGGTAATGATGTCCTCGACCATGCCATCGGCGAAATATTCCTGCTCAGGATCGCCGCTCATATTCTGAAACGAAAGCACTGCGATCGATGGTTTATCGGGCAGCGCGAGCATCGGCCTAGACGCTTCGGACGCAGCAACACCTTTCGACGCCCTTTGGCCCTTTTGCGGGAAGTCCGTGGTAGAGGTTGTAGGACATCAAACCGCCGGCCTTCGCACTTGCGGCAGCGCCTCCGTAGATAGCGGGCACGCGATATCGCGCCGCCAGATCGATAGCCAACGTGAGATTGTAGTCTAGTGATCAATCTCAAGACCGCAAAGGTGCTTGGTCTTTCAGTGCCGCAGACGCTGCTTTCCACCGCCGACGAGGTGATCGAATAGGTGAATTACGGTATTGGCCCGTCTCTGCCGCGCCGGCCTTCCGCCATCGAGTCTGTCATTAGGGGTAAAGAAGCCCAGCCCCTCAAGGGAGATGCCGATCCCATTGGGTTGAGATTTCTCCGGAAGAGTCACTTAATAGTGTCGCATTCTCGACTCTCGGAAATCGAAGCGCACCCAGCACGGACGAGGACGATGATCAACAAACGCGCGTTCCTCTTTGGAGTCGCCGCAGCGCGCGTCGCCACGGGTTTCGGCTTGGCGGCGCCTATGCGGGCGCTAGCGCAAGCCTATCCGTCGCGGGCAATCCATTTCATCATGCCGTTTCCGCCTGGCCCGGCAGATCTCGTGATCCGGCTCTACGGCGAGAAATTGTCGCAGGATTGGAACGTTCCTGCCGTGGTCGATATCCGCCCAGGTTCTACTGGCTCGACCGGCACCGAAGTGGTGGTGAATGCGGCCACGGACGGCTACACGCTTTTATTCACTGTGGACTTGCCGATCACGATGGCACCAAATCTGCTTAAGGTGCCGTACGACCCGCGGCGCGATTTGATCCCGATCGCCGCTGTGGTCGAGAGCCAAAACGTTCTGGTGGTCAATACCTCGGCCGGAATTAGGACCCTGGCGGAGTTCGTCGCCGCGGCCAAAGCCAAGCCGGGCATGTTGACCTTCTCCTCGGCGGGCATCGGATCGCCAGCCCACTTCTGCGGCGAGATGATCAAGCAACAGGCCGGCGTCGACATGACCCACGTTCCATACAGGGGAGCCGGCCCCGCCATGAACGCCGTTTTGGCGGGCGAAGTGACCGCGTTCTGTGGCCCGATCGCGCAAGCGCTGCCGCAAATCAAAGCGGGAACTGTGTATGCACTCGGCATTGCGGGAGCGAAGCCGTCGCCGCTTTTACCAGACGTGACGCCGCTTTCGGCCACCTATCCGGGCCTCGTCCTTTCGAATTGGTATGGCTTGCTCGCACCCGCGAACACCCCTGCCGCGGTGTGCGACAGACTGCAAGAGGAATTTGAGAAGATTTATGCGAACGCCGAACTACAACACAAGCTGTTGTCGCTCGGGCTGGAGCCGGCCTGGATGCCGGGCGCTGAGTTGTCGCGGCGAATTGCAAACGACCTCGTTAAATGGCACGACCTGATGGAAGTGGCCAACATCCATGCCGACTGACCCGCAAATAGGCCAGAAGAACGTGAGCCGACCGAACTTTCTGCTCTTTATCACCGATCAGCATCGGGTGGATTATCTCGGCTGCTACGGCCACGCGGTGTTAAAGACGCCGCACATCGATTCGATTGCGGCACACGGCACGCGGTTCGAACGCTTCTACGTTGCGACGCCGGTTTGCATGCCGAACCGCGCCACGCTGATGACCGGTCGGATGCCGTCGCTGCACGGCGTGCGATCGAACGGCGCACCACTGTCGCTGCGTTCAAATACGTTCGTCGACGCGCTGCGCGCCGGCGGCTACGCGACGGCTTTAGTCGGCAAGAGCCATCTGCAAAACTTCACCGGCCAAGGCCCCATTCTCAAGCGGCTGCCGCCGCGCGATGGCGATCAGGTGCTTGACGCCATGTTCGCCGAAGCAGTCAAGCCGCCGCCGAACGAGGTTCCATGCGATCAGGAAATGCCGAGCCGCTGGTCGTCCGGCCGTGACTTCGCGATGCAAGTACCGTTCTACGGCTACCAGCACGTCGATCTGTGCACCGAGCATGGCGACCGCGTCGGCGGCCATTATTATGTGTGGCTCAAATCGCAGCGGCCCGACGCCGATGCGCTGCGTGACCGCAAAAACCAGTTGCCACACGATTACATCTGTCCGCAGGCCATCCGCACCGCGATCCCGGAGGAACTTTATCCGACGCGCTACATCGCCGACAAAGCCTGCGACTGGCTGGATCGGCACGCCGGCGCGACGCGCGACGAGCCCTTCTTTCTAACGGTGTCGTTTCCTGATCCGCATCATCCGTTCACGCCGCCGGGTCGCTATTGGTCGATGTACCGGCCGACCGACATGGCGCTGCCGCCGAGTTTCCATCACGGCAACCGGCCGTTGGCACGGCCGGTGGCCTGGGCCTTAGCGCAGCGCGAGGCTGGCAAGGCCGACACCGTCGGCCAGGCCGCCTTCGCCATCGACGAACGCGAGGCGCGCGAGGCGATGGCGCTCTCCTGCGGCATGATCGCCATGATCGACCATGCCATTGGTGCAGTGCTGGCGCGTCTTTCAGCAAGCGGGCTGGCCGACAACACCATTGTCATCTTCACCACCGACCACGGTGACTTTCTCGGCGACCATCGGCTGTTGCTAAAGGGGCCGGCGCATTACGAGAGCATCACCCACGTGCCGTTCATCTGGGCGGAACCCGGTGAGCGGGCGGCACGGAGCAGCGACGTGCTCAGCGGTACACTCGACATCGCGCAGACCATACTCGATCGGGCTCGGATCGCGCCCTATAACGGCATGCAAGGAGTGAGCTTGATGCCCGCTGTGAATGGCGAGGCACTCGCGGTTGTGCGCGACTCCATGGTTATTGAGGATGATCAGCAGCGCGCCACGCTCGGCTTTGCCAAACCGTCGCGATTGCGCACGCTGATCACGCAGCGCTACCGCATGACCATCGCTCACGACGATCCGTGGGGCGAACTTTACGATCGGCAGAACGATCCACATGAGATGGACAACCTGTTCGAGAATCCGGGTCATCGCGGCGTGCGCGCCGAATTGATGGAGCGGCTCGCTTACCGGGAGATGGAGTTTGCCGATCGTAGTCCACTGCCGACGGGCCGCGCGTGATGCCGGCATCGTCCTGGCTTTTGATTTGTGCTGCAAGAACGCTTGGACGCTTACTCGATCACTTCGTCAGCGAGCGCGAGCACCGTCGGCGGCACGGTTAAGCCGAGCACCTTCACAGTCTTGAGGTTGATGACGAACTGGAAGTTAGTCGGCTGGACCACTGGCAAGTCGCCCGGCCTGTCGCCCTCGAGAATGCGGCCGAGCTGCTGGCCATCAAGATAGAGTTGCGCAAGAAAATGCACGACCCCATCGCGAAAACCGGCATCTGGGTGAAACAGATGTTGAAAGGGCATCTGAATTACTTCGCAGTCTCGGGCAACCACCCGAGCCTGTGGTGGTTCTTCGACAAGGTGAGGGGCCTCTGGCTCGCGGCGTTCAAACGGCGCAGCCAAACGGCACGCCTCAGTTGGGAGAAGTTCATCCGGCTCGTCGCCCGCTTCTTTCCGCCAATCAAGACGCTACACCCTTTGCCATGTCACCGCTTCGACGCCAAAACCCGAGGGAGGAGCCCGGTGCGTTAGCAGCGCACGCCGGGACCTGTGCGGGGGCCGGTCAGCAAAGGCCGTCTCTACCGCGACTATCGAACACCGCTCGCCCCAAATCCTTTGCCATTAGTCGCGTTGTTCGTTTCGGCAAGGCGGGGGGCTTACGTTTTAAGCCTGCGACAACTTCTCTAAATACCGATTAGCAGGAGCAATTTTCCGCCTGAGACCGCCGCTGTCGCTCGTAGCCACACTTGGCAAAGTGACCTCAAAAGTGCAGCCATTTGTACCGGTTTTGGCGAGATGCAATTCACCGCCGTGATCCTCGACGATCTTCTTGGAAATCGAAAGCCCCAATCCCATCCCGGAAGGCTTCGTCGAAAAAAACGGATCAAATACGTGGGCTGCCTCTTCGGGATTTATTCCAGGTCCAGAGTCTTGGACGGAAAGCGAGACGACTGAATTTTCCTCTTGGGTCGTTACCAGCCGAATTGTTTTTATGGTTGTGCGACCAGTGGCCATTGCTTCGATGGCGTTCTTGACCAAGTTCAAGATTACTTGCTGTAGCTGGGTGCCGTCCGCCACTATTTTTGGAAGGTCGTCTTGAAATTCGGTTGAAACGGATACTCCGTAAACATGCAGGTCGTTTTCAACCATGTTCAACACTTGCCGAACAATACTATTCATTTCGGTCATCGTCTTGTGACGGGCTGTCGGTCTAAACAGCGCTCGAACGCTTGTAACTATGCTATTCGCATTGCCTGTGTCATTGATCATCGCTGTTAAGCAAGCGCGCGTTCCTTCAAGATCGGGCGGCGTGCGTTCGAGCAACATCAGTGCCGCTTCGGAATTTAGCGTTATTGCACCGAGTGGCTGGCTAATCTCATGGGCGATGGCGGCTGTCGCTGCGTCCACGCTCATAAGCCGATTGGCACGCTCGCGCCGCTGCAAGATGATCGCGCTGGCAAGTCGCGCATACAGCATCGTCGTTTCCCACAGCAATACAACGAGTACCGTGCAACTGGCGATCAGGATATAAGCCTTGGAGATATACCAGCCGACAGAAAAACGGACGACGGGAAAAAGGGATGACAACCCGAGGTCAGGTATTGCCACAAAGACTGCCACAATGAGCCATACGTCGAGGATAGTCCGCCTGTGGAAGAACAGCAGCACGATTGCTACAGCGTTGAGTACCCACACCGCACCGGCAAAGTATTGAACGCCGAGTGTCTGTCGTGTTGCATCAATGTACAGAATTGGCAGATATCCTGCCGCGACCAACCACGTCAGTCCGGCCGTCGCGGCGAGTACGCAAGCGACGGTGATAGCGATAACCCGGCCCGGGTTGAGCTTTATGATCCGGCTGTCGCGTTCATTCGCGTCCTTCAACAGGACATAGGCAATGACAGCAAGCGGGAACGTTACGCGCCAAAATGAAAAGAGCCAGACTGCCCCACTCGGTGTGCCGCTGATAAGACCGGTCGCGCTAAACGCACCCGGAAAGTCAAGTGCCTGCAAAAACGCAAACAAGCCGCTGAAAACATAGCCGCTTGCTATAGCCAGAAGGGCACGCTGAGGTTGGATAGAAAATTGACCAAAGAGAAAAATCGCCGTAATGAGATCGGCAAACAAAACTACGGATTGAGTAGCTGGAAGAAAAGCGTCGATACGCGCAGTCTGGACAGTCGCGAACGGCATGGCTATGGCGAACGCAACCGATAAAAGAATAACAACGCCGAACGCCATCCTGCGCTGTTGTACGCTGGCAGGCATGCTAGCAATTAGGGCAGGAACCTCCTGGCCCTCGTCGTGAATTAATTCTCTTGGCGTATCGATAATCGTCCCCGCGATCGTTTGGACGTCCAAACATACAGTATTGTCAGTCTCACAACAATGTTCTGACCGAAGCGATCGATTCTAATTAGGTAACGACCGCCAACGGCCCAGCGCGTCAATTACTGCGTTGCAGCGCTACTTCCACACTAGGGCGCAAAGCGGAGGTCACCGGGGCGCGCTCGAAGTGACGTCGATGACCCCCCCAACGTCGGTTTGTCACAGTCAAAAGCCGCACTGCGAAAAGTTTATTCGATGACCTTTTCGGCGGGTACCAGCGGGGATGGCGGTACGATGACTCCGAGCGGCTTCGCGGTCTTGCGGTAGCTTGCCGCGCTTCCTTTTTTACGGGCGAAGGCGCCCCTTGACTCGCCAAGAGATATCGTTATGATCATAACGATCATCCAAGAATGGGACGCTCTCCAATGCGACTCGGCAGTTATTTTGTGGGCGAACGAGCCAGCTATGGCGTCATTGTGGACGGAGGTGTCGTCGATCTTGGGCGTCGCGTCGGAAGCCGGTACGCGGATTTGCGTAGCTTGCTTGCGGCAAAAGCTACCGATGAGGCGAGTGAAATCAGTCACCGAAATGCGCCGGACATTGCTGTCTCAGATGTTTCCTGGCTTCCGACCATTCCGAATCCCGATAAAATCATTTGCGCCGGCGTCAACTACAAATCGCACCTCGATGAGTTGGGTCTTGTAGGTAAGGGCTATCCAGTTCTTTTTCCGAGGTTCGCTGCGTCACAAGTCGGTCACCAGCAAGCCATGATTTGCCCGAAGGAGTCCGACCAATTCGACTACGAGGGTGAACTCGCCGTCGTGATCGGTCTCGGGGGGCGCCGGATTTCGGAGGATCAGGCACTGAATCACGTGGCAGGCTATTCGATCTACAACGAAGGGTCGGTTCGCGACTGGCAACAGCACACCTCACAATGGACGCCTGGCAAAAATTTCGCTGGAAGCGGTGCATTCGGGCCGTGGTTAGTCACCTCGGATGAAATCATCGACCCGTACATGTTGGAAATCACGACGCGGCTGAACGGCGAAATCATGCAGGAGGCCAGCGTCCGGCGAATGCTTTTCCGAATAGAAACGCTCATTGCCTATTTCTCGACTTTCGTCCCCTTGGCGCCGGGCGACATTATTGCAACTGGCACGCCTGGTGGCGTCGGTCATGCGCGTAAGCCGCCTGTCTACCTTAAGCAGGGCGACATCGTTGAGGTTGAAATCAACAAAATCGGCATGTTGCGCAATCATGTCATCAAAGAAGTCTGAATAGAGAGCACCTACCAAACGAACTATCGGGAGAAACGTCATGAACTCCATCAAATTGAACCGTGAGGAAGCGCTCAAACAGCGCCACGAACGGATGAATTCTTTGGTTCAAACTAGCCGCGGCACGCCCATGGGAACCCTGCTCCGGAAGTTCTGGCACCCGCTTGCCGTCTCCGACCAGATTAAGCCCGGTAAGGCCATTCCCATCCGGATCATGAACGAGGAACTAACGATGTACCGCGGGGCGAGCGGCACCCCGTATCTCGTGGCAGGACGCTGCGCTCATCGACTGACTTTGCTTCACACCGGATGGGTAGAGGGTGAGCACATTCGTTGCATGTACCATGGCTGGCAATACGACGGCGGAGGAAGGTGCATACATCGGCCCGCTGAACGCGACCCCCATAAAGCTTCTGTACGCATAACCTCCTATCCCCTGCGTGAGTACGGTGGCCTCATCTTCGGATTTCTCGGAGAAGGAGAAGCGCCGAGCTTCGACATGATCAGCCGGACAGAGGTTGATGCGGATAATGCTCTCGTCTTTGCCAGAAGCGAGGAATGGCCCGGGAACTGGTTGCAGCATATTGAAAACTCTCTTGATGCCGTCCACGTCAGTTTTGCTCATCAGATGGGCAAAGTCGGCGTGTTCGGTGATGCGATCAGCGCGGACGTCCCCGAACTGCAATACAGTGAGATGACTTCCGGGATTTGCCAATTGGCGATTTGGCCCGGCAACCGGGTCCGGGTCAGCGACTGGACCTTCCCGAATTGTAATCGGGTCATGATTTCAGGAGTTGCCCCCGGCGATCCATGGTTTGTCGTCAATCACTGGATGGTGCCGCACGACGATTTTCGAACGTCACGGGTTGCAATGATTGCTACCACGTCGACAAATCAAGAAACAGACAAACGTATTGCCAATTACTTCGCCGGCTGTCGATTTTACAACGCTGCGGATCATCATAAAGAGCTCTTCCGCGGCGAGTACCCGACCGACCCGCTCATCGAATTAACCAGCGCCCAGGATTACGTCGCGATTGTGGGGCAGGGAAAAATTGTCGATCGAACCAACGAATGCCTGGGCGCCTCCGATCGGGGGATCGCGCAGCTGCGCTCGATCCTCCTTCGGGAAATGGAAGAAGTTCGTGAAGGACGTCTCGGTAAATCATGGTACCGCCCTGCAGACGACATGCAATTGACCGCAGGGGCCTTGGAGGCATCAGGGCAACCAGCTTAACGAGCGTCGACGACGGCCGGAACGGGCGACTTAATCGCAGATAAGTTGAGGGAGGAGAATAATGATTTCGATGCGCCGTGCTGCGATGTTTGCCGTTTGTGTTGCAGCTGCCCTGCCGGGTTTTTCCCTTGCGGACGAATATCCGTCAGGAGCGATCAAGGTGGTTATTCCGTTTGCGGCGGGTGGCGGCGGCGACATCGCTGTGCGCGTGCTGACCGACGCGCTCGCGAAAAAGCTCGGTCATGGCGTCGTTGTCGAGAACCGGCCGGGTCCATACGGGATGGCAGCGGCGCAGACGGTTAAGGCGGCCGAGCCAGACGGTCGCTCGATGGTCGTCCTTGGAAATATTCACGCTATCGGACAAACAATGATGAAGTCAGTGCCGTACGACGTCGTGAATGACTTTATTCCGATCGTCACCTTCGCGTACGCCGACGTCGTCGTTTTTACCTCTCCGAAGTCCTCGTTGAGCAACCTCAACGAGGTAATCGAACGAGCCAAGGCGACACCGAACACATTCAACATCGGCACCGGCCTCGTCGGCACTACTCAATTCCTGACAGCGGCGCTTTTCAAATCGACGGCGCAATTAAGCATCCCGATCGTGAGTTTCCGCACGTCGGGCGAATTGTCGAGCGCCGTAATGCGGGGCGACGTGGCGATTGGTTTCGAGCTCATTCCAGCCATATTGGGGTCGCTGGAGAGTGGATCGTTGAAGCCGATCGCGGTCAGCTCCGGCGCACGGTTTCCACGTCTACCCCAAACTTCAACGTTTACGGAAAGCGGCTTGGGCACGAGTGTGACGTCCTGGGCTATCTTCGCCGCGCCGACTGGGACTCCAACGCCGATCATCGACCGGCTCAACAAAGAAGTCGCTGCTGTTCTCGCCGACCCGGAAGTCCAAAGCAAATTCCTACAGATGGGCTACACGCTTGGCGGCGGGACACCGCAAGACGCCAAGCGCCTGCTCGTTAGCGAGATCGATCGCTGGAAATCGGTCATCGAAGCGGCCAACCTGCCAGGCGAATGAACCCATCAAACTGACAGGACGGCGGCAATAATCTGCGGCTCTGCATAACGGGCCTGGTCAGTGCCGCGCACGGTCCGCCTTGCCGCTAGAGGGGCGCGCTCCAGATTGCACTCCGGATGTTGCGTCCGCTCTAAGTGTGGGCCTAGCGAGCAGAAACCTCGATCAGACAACCGAGAAACGGCATCGACAATGACTAAACATTCCCACAGTCTCGATGAGAAGTTTGATCTCGGCGTGAGGCGCCAACTGCTGACCGGCGCACAGGCGATTGTGCGTCTGGTGCTGATGCAGAAGGCCCGGGACCAAGCCGCCGGGCTTAATACCGCAGGCTATGTGACTGGATATCGCGGCTCCCCAATTGCGGGGCTGGAGGGGGCGTTCGAAGGGGTACGAACTCTGACGGCCAGGAATGGAATTGTGTTCCAGCCGGCGCTCAACGAGGACTTGGCCGCGACTGCTATCTGGGGTGCTCAACAGGCGGAACTGCGTGGCGAGGGTAAGTATGATGGGGTTTTTTCCGTCTGGTACGGGAAAGGTCCAGGCGTAGATCGTAGCGGCGACGCGTTTCGCCATGCCAACCACGCAGGGACGTCGAGACACGGCGGCGTTCTGGCCTTGCTCGGCGACGATCATGTCTGTGAAAGCTCTACATGCGCCCATCAGTCGGAGTTCGCCATGATGGACTCCATGATCCCCGTCCTGAACCCGGCAGGCGTGCAAGAGATTCTTGATTACGGCCTCTACGCATTTGCGCTGTCTCGCTACGCGGGTGTGTGGGTCAGCATGAAATGCGTGAAAGACAACATAGAATTGACGGCAAGTGTCGACGGCGCCGTCGATCGGGTAAAGGTCCAACTGCCCGATCGACAGGATTTTGCAACACCTTCGGGCGGACTTAATATACGCATCGGCGATAATCCGCTCGAAAAGGAACGTAGGCTGCACGAACAAAAGCTCTTTGCCGTCACGGCTTTCGCACGTGCAAACAACCTGGACCGGACGATTATGAGCGGCGGCGCAATCCCCAAGATCGGCATCATCACAACCGGAAAGAGTTACCTCGATACACGTGCTGCTCTGGATGCGTTGGGCATCGACGAAATCAAAGCGAACCAGATCGGTCTGCGTCTCTTTAAGGTCGCCGTGGTTTGGCCGCTGGAGCCTCGTGGAGCGAGACAGTTTGCCGAAGGACTCGATCTGATCATTGTCGTCGAAGAAAAGCGCGCCCTTATCGAAACACAGCTCAAAGAACTTCTCTACAATATGCCCAATCATCCCCTCGTCGTCGGAAAAAACGAACTGGGCGAAGCCGGTAGTCGCGAGCTGTTTCCTGCCTACGGTGCGCTCGATCCAACCCAAATCGCCATCGTGATTGGTGAACAGCTCGTCTCTCGTGGCCTCCTCTCCGAAACCGTGCAAGCGCGGCTCGAAAGACTGAAACGCCTCTTCGTGAGCAGGCTCAGCGGCCCAGACCTCATCACGCGATCGCCCTATTTCTGCGCCGGGTGCCCGCACAACACCTCGACCATGGTGCCTGAGGGTTCACGCGCTTACGCCGGTATTGGTTGCCATTATATGGCGCAGTGGATGGAGCGCAGCACTGACGGGTTTACCCAGATGGGGGGCGAAGGCGCCAACTGGATTGGGGAGGCGCCTTTTTCCAGGCGCCCGCATGTGTTCCAGAATATGGGCGATGGAACCTATATTCATTCGGGAAGTCTCGCAATTCGCGCGGCAATAGCGGCCAGGCGGAACATAACCTTCAACCTGCTATTCAACGATGCTGTGGCAATGACCGGTGGTCAGGCGCTCGATGGGAGCCTAACGGCCGTACAGATGGCGCAACAAATACTGGCCGAAGGTATAGAGCATTGCGCGCTGGTCACCGACGCGCCGGAAAAATACCGCAATGGCGCTGTCCCCCGCGGGGTCGCAGTGTATCACCGGCGTGACTTAATGAAGGTTCAAAACGAACTGGCGGCGATTCCCGGCGTGTCGGCCCTGATCTACGATCAAACCTGCGCCTCCGAGAAACGCCGGCGGAGAAAACGCGGGTTGCTTCCCGACCCAGCGCAACGAATATTCATTAATCCGTCCGTCTGCGAGGGATGCGGCGACTGCGGCGTCAAATCGAATTGCGTCGCGGTGCTTCCACTTGAGACCGAACTCGGCCGCAAGCGCCAAATCGATCAATCTTCCTGCAATAAAGATTTCTCCTGCGTGGAAGGCTTTTGTCCGAGCTTCGTAACACTCAACGGCGCCACTCCTCGTAAAATGAACCGCGCTCAATCATCGGATGATCCCACTCGCGTCGTCCCGAGTTGGACCGAGCCGCCGGAACCCACACTGCCGAACTTGGGCCGAAGGCCCTATTCCATGATCGTGAACGGTATCGGCGGTACGGGCGTTGTCACTGTGAGCGCCATCCTGGCCCAAGCGGCGCACATCGTCGGCCTCGGCTTCGGCGCTATCGACATGACAGGTATGGCAAAGAAGGGTGGCTCGGTCGCATGTCACATGCGAGTCGCTGAGAGTGCGGAGGCCATTCATTCTATCCGGGTCGGCATTGGTGGCGCGGACCTTGTGATCGGGGGCGATATGATCGTCACGGGTTCGACCAAGATGCTCGAAAGCATCGACCCGGAGAGAACCTCCGTCGTCTGCTCGAACTACGAAATGGTGACAGGCGACTTCACCCGGAACCCCGACCTCACTGTCCCAAGTCGTCGCCTCATGGCGTTGATCGCTTCGCGACTGAAACGGGGTGCGTTACACGCGCTAGATGCACACGATTATGCGACGTCACTCTTCGGCGATTCCATCGCATCAAACACTCTTCTGCTCGGCTATGCCTATCAACTCGGCCTCGTGCCGATCCCGGCGACGGCAATCGAGCAGGCAATCGACCTCAACGGTGCGTCAGTTGCTATGAACATCGAAGCTTTCCGTCTGGGTCGGCTTGCAGCTCACGACAGGCAATCGTTCGATAGAATTGCACGCCGCGACGTGAACAAGGCGCGACTTGCCGAGCGCACCCTCGAGGACATTCTAGCGCCGCGCGCTAAACATCTCGATGCGTACCAAAGCCCCGAACTTGCCAAACGCTATCGCGACCGAGTGATGAAAGTTGCTAAGCTTGAGGCCGAGCGCGCGCCGGCACTGACCGGCCTAGCGGCCGCGGTCGGCGAATCATACCACAAGGTTCTCGGGTACAAGGACGAGTATGAAGTGGCGCGCCTGTTCACGGACGGCGCATTTGAACTCGCCATCAAGGATAATTTCGAGGGCGTGCGGAGCATGAAATTTCATCTTGCCCCGCCGTTTCTTGCATCAGTCTACAAGGACACATCTACCGGCCGTCCCAGAAAGGTCTCTATCCCGGCCTGGCTTGCTCTCCCCGCGTTTCGCCTGCTTGCCAAGGGCAAGAGGTTGCGCGGCTCGCTGTGGGATCCATTCGGTCGAACAGCGGAGCGCAGACTGGAACGTCAGATGATAGCAGACTATGAAGCAGTGCTGGACGAAATCGAGGGAGGATTGACGGCGGCGACGCACGCGACAGCTGTCGCGCTGGCGCGGCAGCCTCTCTCAGTGAAAGGTTTCGGCCACGTTAAACTTGCAACGCTGGAGCACATAAAGGAAGCACGCCAGAAATTGCTGACCGAGTTCCGCACGATCGAGCGCACCGCACCAATCGGGAAGCAGGAGTTTGTTGCCGGCCGGAAATCGCAGAACCGCCTGTCAATGAACCAAGCATCCTAATCGGCAAGCGAAGCGAGGCTAATCAGAGAGGACGTTCTGGTGGAAATGTCGAGAAGAAAATCGCCTTCAGCCAGCGGGCGCGCGAGGTACATGAAATCGGCGTCATGGGGCGATGTCGATCCGCCAACAGGCTCCACGAGTCCCACGGCCAGTGCCGAGTTACAAAGAAAGAAACCTGACGGGAATTCATTCGCCGGCTTCACCGTCGATAATCAGATCGGTTTTCTTCTTCGTGTGGCCCATCAGAGACACAATGGGAACCTCGCCACGCGCCTCAGCCGGTTCAATCTCACGCCCCCACAAGCCGTCGTTTTGGCCCGCATGCTCGAATGCGATCGGTTGTCGCAAAATCTGCTCGGACGTCTCGTCGCCATGGAGCCGGCCAATATCCGTGACGTAGTGCTGCGTCTGAAAACACGCGGCCTCGTTCGCCAAGAGAAGGATCGTGACGATGGTCGGCTCTTGCTCCTCAGTCTCACGCCAGAGGGGAAAGTGCTCGCGCGCAAGCTCATTCCCCTTTCGGTCGAAAGCGTTGCGGATACTCTGCAGCCTTTGACGCCACGTGAAAGCGATACGTTGCGTGAACTATTGAAGAAACTAGTCGCCAAATGAAAGGCATGCCCCATCCGGCGGGCACCGTCCTGCCACGTTTCTTGTGACTGGAATGGTCTATCCAAAGCGGCAGGCAGGTCCTTGATGTCACCAACGCAGACCGCGAGACCCAAGTCGCTTGAAATTGTCAACCTTGAGGGGTTGATTTATGGACGAGGATAAATCGCTCTCACAGTCTCACGGAGTTGCTTTTGTAAATCGGTTGAAACGTTTGTTGCTGGGGTTTCTTTTATGCCTTGCGATCACGCTCGCAGCGACGCTGTTACAGGTGATAGAAATCGACTTGGCAGGGCAGCCCTATCTGGAAGCCCTCGTGCTCGCGATCCTTATCGGCGTGGCAATCCGGACCGCGTGGACGCCCGGTCCCCGTTGGGTTCCAGGTATTAATTTCAGTGCAAAATTCATACTCGAATTTGCGATTGTTCTGCTTGGTGCATCGGTCAGCGTCACCATGATTGCGGCCCTTGGCCCCACATTGATCATCGGAATCGCAGGCATTGTTGCTGTGGCTATCGGTACGAGTTACGTCATTTGCCGTCTTCTTCGGCTGCCGCGACGGATGTCTATTCTAGTCGCGTGCGGCAATTCGATTTGCGGCAATTCCGCGATTGCGGCTGTTGCGCCAGTAATCGGTGCGGATGCCGAGGATGTTGCCGCTTCGATTTCATTTACCGCAGTTCTGGGCGTCCTGGTCGTGCTTGGATTACCGTTCCTTGTTCCGATTTTACATCTGTCTTTGACGCAATATGGTGTACTCGCTGGACTAACTGTCTACGCGGTCCCGCAAGTTCTCGCAGCGACGCTACCAATCGGAGCTTTAAGCAATCAAGTCGGAACGGTCATAAAGCTTGTTCGCGTGTTGATGCTGGGGCCCGTGGTACTCGGCTTCTCATTGCTGGCGGATCGCTGTCATCATGATCACGGCCGCCTAGAGCGCCGTCGACTACGTCTGGATAAGCTTGTGCCTTGGTTCATTATCGGCTTTTTGATTGTTCTTCTTTTCCGCTCGGTCGGCCTGATACCGCAAAGTCTTGTGCCTGCGATCACTAGCTTGGCGGCGATATTGACGACAATCGCGATGGCGGCTTTGGGGCTTGGCGTTGATGTTCGGATTGTGGCTCGCTCAGGAGCACGCGTGACGCTTGCAATTACATTTTCCCTTCTTGGCTTGGGTCTTATGAGCTACGGGCTCATTCGCCTTATGGGAATGCCTTAGCGACAAAAGAACCGGCGATCCCGAGCTGGACGGTCGGGCACGTGCTTGGATCGCAATTCTAAGTCAGCGTAAACCAGCGCGCGAAGGAACTCAGCTGCGAGTAATCTAGAACCTTTGCGACCTGGAGCAGGGAATAGCTCTTGTTGGAAAGATACCCCGCGACGAAGTCGCGGCAACATTGTTCACCAACCACATCCCAGAAACTGCTTTTCTCGCCGTCGAGCCGGCGTTGCAGCGTCCGCACATTGAGTCCGGTAATGGTCCGGACGAGGCACAGAGGATCGCGGCTGCAGTTACGTTTAAGCATAGTGGCCTCCGCGATTATTTCCGCAACGTAGCAATGCGATGGCAAAAGAAACTGCACTCTGGCCGTAGTTGCGGATGGCGCAAACCTTGTGTACGTCAAACGCGCCCAGACGCCGCGGCTGGCGGCGAAGCGAGCTGGCGCAGGATGTCAACCAACTCAGCGTGCGCGGACGAACTCCGTTCGCTGATGGCCTCGACCGAGTTCGCCTCTGTCAACCGGTTGAGCCGGGTGAGCAGGCGAATGCGTTGACGGCGGGTAAGCTTGGCCTCAGACGCGCGCCAGCGGAAGAATAGGCGAAAGAGCTCGCCGTCGCCGAATAGCATATTGAGTTCATGTATCGTGACGTAGGCAAGCATTAGCACCATCAGCCATATCTGAATCGACAAAAAGCGCGGCCAGGAAAAATCTTGGATGAGATGCTCCGGGAAATCGGCGGTCGCGCCGCCAGCAATGAGGAAATGGACGAGCCTCTCGGCGAGCCGCACGATCAGTATGCACAGCCAGTACAACGCAGTCTTGAACAAGATGGGCTGGATCATTGGCGCGCCGTCGAAGCGGCGCATAAAGGGTAGATTGTCGGTTGCCAGGACCGCTTTTCCGACCAGCAACGCAGCTACCGTCGCAGCGAAGAAGCCACTGAACTTAATACCTTGCTCTTCCAGAATCCGGCGCTTGGTCCACAAGATCAGGTTGAAGCCGGCGAAGAAGAAGATCGTTGGCGGCAGCGCATGCTTCACCTGTTCGAGCCACCAATCGAAGGCGCGGCGTAGGAACGGCGTAGGCGCAGGCGGAGCAAAAGCGGGCTGGCTCATACGGTACCCCAAGGATAATGGGAGCCATAGTCTAGCATTCCGTGTTAGGTGATCTACTTCATCGAAACGTCCAGTCCGGCGAAATGGTCCGTGCTGTGCTTCTCCTTCTGATGCTTGAGGCCGCGAATGCAAGACGTCGTTTCACCATCAGCCTGAAGCGCAGCACCCAAAATTCTTCAGCTATCCACAGGCTCGCCGGCCGATTACCCCATCTTTCGGAGGCGAAGCGGACTTGAACGGCGCGCGCCGTTGACCGATGTTGTTGAAAAAATCCCGAAATGCCTTCTGGCGATTTTTTCGAAAGAAACGAAGCCAGACTATGCTCGCCAGTTAATATGGCACCCAGGCCGTTGTCGTAGCCGCTCGTGGATTTTTTCATTAGGAGACGAAGTCCCTCACATGTTTATCCGAGAATCGCGTCAGCGGCCTAGAACAATTTTGATCGGCGGTGGAAAACGACTTTTTCAACAACATCGACCCGACTCGGACATGGGCTGCCAATTTTGCTGTGATGCACAACGCAGCGTTGAATGATAGGTTTCCTTCATTAGGGGGAACGCTCTATGAGGCGGCGCGAATTCATCGGCTTACTTGCAACGGCGACAGTTGCTTCGCCGCTCGGGGCGCACGCACAGCAGAGCGAGCGTGTGGGCAGCATCGGCGCACTGATCCCCGCATCGGCGAACGACCCGGTATGGCAGGCCCGTATCGGGGCCTTCCAGCGGGAGCTGGCGCTATTAGGCTGGAGCATTGGCCGCAACGTGAGCATCGACCTTCGCTGGACCACGACCGATGCCACCGAGATTCGCAAACAAATCGCAGAATTGGTCGCGCTCGCGCCCGACGTCATCCTGGCCGCTGGCGACTTGACTATGCCGCCGCTGCTCCAAACGACTTGCACCGTACCAATTGTGTTTCCAGTTGCCACCGATCCAGTTGGCGCTGGCTACGTCGACAACCTAGCGCGGCCGGGCGGTGCCGATCGTTGGCATCCTTGACGATTTAGGCTCCCCCCGGTGGGTGGCTGCTTTTCGTGAGGGCCTAATGAAGGCGGTCTTATTGAGGGCCGTGACGTGGCGACCGATTTTCGCTCAACGGAGCAATACTCTGACCTGCGATCGCTTGCCGATCAGCTGGTTCAGCGTCAGGTCGCTGTGATTGCCGCGCTGGGCGGGGTGCCGGCACAGGTAGCGAAAGCGGCGACCACAACGATCCCTGTCGTGTTTGCAGTCGGCGGCGACCCGGTGGAAGTCGGGCTTGTTCCGAACATTAACCGCCCTGACGGGAACATCACTGGCGCGACCTTCTTCGCTGCGCAATTGCTGCAAAAGCAGTTTCTTGCTCCGCCTCCCGCGCTCGCAATACATGGCTGCACGAACTGGAATTGAGCAGGTGCTCCATAGCCTGGAAGCGCTTCGACCAGCGCCGATCCGGCCCCGAGCCCTGCCTGGCAGTGAAATATTCGAAGAGTATCGCTGTGGGTGGCAGCGGCGTAGCGGTCGGAGCAGTAAAATTATCAACCCGCGTTGCTCACCGCACCGGCACGACTTCCAGCGGCGCAACACCAGCACGGGTAATGCCAAGCTCCTGTGCATACGCGCGCGAGATATCGAGTGAGCGGCCGCGAACGAATGGTCCGCGGTCATGTATCGTCACAACCACACTCCGGCCATTGCGGGGGTTTGTCAGCCGTAGTTGCGTACCAAAGGGCAGCGTCCTATGGGCGGCAATGTTCGCCGCACGCGGGCTGTAATAGCTGGTCATCATGAGACCGCCAGCGTGGGCAGCGGACGCGAGTGCGCATAGCACTGCGACGCAAATTACATGTCTCATTGAACATCTCCCACCGACACAGGAGGGAGATTCGCACGCGATCCGCCCAGAACGAGGGCGCACTTGAGTTTATTTAAGGACAGCGGAACCGCACTGACCCCGATTGCCGAGACGTTTCAGCAAAGCTGTTCGAGACTATTTCCATGTTCGTCCACGATGCGCTCGATCGTGTGACCGCAGACGCCACAAGCAAATGTTTGTTGCTCATAACGGAGGCCGTAGTCGGCGTCTGGGCAGCGTCGCGTTAGAAAAGTAGGATTACTACACTTCTCACAAACAGGTCTTTCATCCGCGCCAAAGCTGCGCGGTCTTCGTCGTTGAAGCGGCATGCTTGGTCCCCCGACCTCGCGAACACCCAACGCTTAAGAATGTTTAAGAATGTGTCGGGAACTGGGCGCTGTGGCGGGATGAGGGCGATTTTTCGGCACCAATTTACGGTGTGCCCCTTCCGGTCAAAGCACGAAAATTGAATCGTGCAGAATGTGGCTTGGCCCACCGCAACACTTAGTGCGATGCAGCGATATGTCCATATTAAGGGCGAGGCGGAACAGCGGCTTGGCTGGCTAACCGGCAGGGCCGGAGCCTCGTGACAAAGGTCGCCTTGAGCGACCGAGCGATCCAACGGGCCGTAACGTGAGGAAGCCTGAGCAGGCCTCGAAAGTGACAATGCGGATGCCGACCCTCCGGCCATTTGGGGAAGGCTCCATCGCCGACGAGGTGATCCAATAGCTTTCTGTTTGCTGCGTGCATGGGTCTGCTGTTGGCGTGCGCCGTGAAAAGGCGGCGCTTTTCCAGTGGGTGCAATTCCCACCCGGCAACCGCTCCAGCCGGAAGCAACCGGAGCAGCTGTGGAGGTAACGAAATAGCTGAAGCCTTCGGATAGCGTGTCACAAAATACGGTGACAGCGCGAGTGTGCAGGCCGTAACGCGAGTGAACGCCGAGCAAGCCTCGAAAAGGACAATGCGTTGGCCGACCCGACCGCCCTCCGTCTAACCGGAGCCTTCCGAGAACCTCCAGTAAAACGTCAAGCTCAGCGTTGTAACCGGCCGGGAAGTGGCATATTGACTGCCAGGGACTTCCGGTAAGCACCATGTCGCCCAATAGCCGGGCCGGGGGTCGGCTCGGGGGGCTGCTTGCTATGGCGTTGAAGGTCAAGGGGATTGCGAAGCTCGTGAAACCGGGCCGGTATCCGGACGGCCATGGTCTGTACCTGCAAGTCATATCGCCAACCAATACAATTTTCTTATCGGTGAGGCGCCCGAAAAGAGAGGTCTCGTTGGGTGAACGTGCGCAGATCAGCGGGTGATGTAAGCTCGATAACGGCCACGCCGTGGAGAGAAGTTGCCTGGCGCGATTCTTCAGAAGCGTTCCTTGTCGTAAATAGCATCACTGAGAAAATCATTGATGCAAATCCCGCGTTTGAATTGTTAGTAGATAGTACGCTTGGCGACATTCTTGGCGCAGATTATACTTTTTTTATTGAACTGGCGTCGTCTGCTAAATTTCCGAAGCCGACTTCCACCGCGGACACCTTGCCGTTTAATTTGATGAGTGTTCCACTAAATTGCCCGAGCGGCGCAAAACGGCTCGTCGATGTTTATGTCGTGCCGTCACGAGACGGCACTGGCGGTCCGATTTGGCTATGTCGGGTGCACGACACCGTCGCGGCCGGATCTAGTGCGGAACTTCGGCGTCTCAATTGGGCATTGGAAGCCTATGCGAGGTCTTCAACAGCCCTGCTGCGTCATGACGATCTAGAGGATCCGGTGACCCGAATTTGCGAGGCGATCGTCGAGAACGATATCTACGCCCTCTCCTTCATGGGACTGTGCGAGCCGGCGCCCGACAGGACCGTGAGAGTTATCGCCGGCGCGGGCCGCGCAATCGGCTACACGGAGGGTTTAAAGCTTAGTTGGTCGGAGGATGTCCCTGAAGGCCAGGGTGCAACCGGCACCGCAATCCGAAGTGGCGTGCCAAGCATCGTGCAGGACACCATGATCGATCCTGGCTACGCCCCTTGGCGAGAGAAAGGATTGCGCTTCGGCATAAGGTCGTGCGTGTGCGTGCCACTTGAGCAGAAGGATAAGGTCATTGGCGCACTGAATGTCTATGCAGTTCGATCCCATGCCTTTGGCCCCAAGGAGATTAGCGTATTTTCCCAATTGGGTCGCGAAATCGCTTTCGCGATTTCGATGCACGAAGAACGCATTCGATTTGACGCAGCCGAGAGGGCTCGAAGCGCCGCGGAGGAGTTTGCCCGCGACGCGCAAGCGGAACTGCAGCGAGTTGCGCGGATTTCGACCATAGGTGAGTTTACGGCGTCCATCGCTCACGAACTCAATCAACCGCTTGCAGCGATCATCACCAACTGCAGCGCTTCTCTGCGCTGGCTGGAGAAGGAACCATTAGAACTCGACGAGGCCAGAGCCGCCATTCGGCAGACCACCAGCGACGCCGATCGTGCAAGTAGCGTGATAAAACGTATGGCGGCGTTGCTCAGAAAGGATGAGCCGAAGTACGTCGATCTCGACCTCAATGAGGTTATTAAGGAGGTTCTCACATTCACCCGCAGCGAGCAGCGAAGGTCCCAAATCACTGTTCATGCCGAACTACTTGCTGGCCTGCAGCCAGTCCGCGGCGACCGGATTCAACTTCAGCAGGTAATGCTCAATCTCATCCTAAATGCTATCGAAGCGATGAGGGACGTTGTGGACCGAGCCCGCCTGCTGCAGATCCAAACGGGCATCGGTGCGACTGGCGATGCTGTGGTCGAGGTCAAGGACTCTGGGGCCGGACTTGATGCCGCGGTGATGCATCGAATTTTCGATCGTTTCTTTACCACCAAAGCCGGGGGCACGGGACTGGGTCTGCCCATCTGTCAGTCGATCATCGAAACCCACAGCGGTCACTTGTCGGCATCGGCGGCCGTTCCCTACGGCACCGCCTTTCGATTCACTATTCCGTTCGCGGCAGAGAGCAAAACGGGGTCCCGTGCAGTTGTGGGCGAAATCGCGCAGCCTGGGCCGCCGAACGGCGGTCGCTGAGGCAACTGCCTCGGGGTCTCGTTGTGACCCATAGGGGCTCGCCAGCTTTGCCGTCCGGAAGATCGAGGCGATGATCAAGGCCACTCGGGCCAGTAAGGCGGCTTGTTCTCCGCGGCGGGTTGGTCCGGGAAGGGCCGCCCGCTTTTTCCGTCGCGCTGTGGGCCGCCCTCAACGCTTGGAGTTGCGCGCGGACGACCGCTCCTGACCGTTTGCGTTGCTTAGTGCGACGCAACGATTTGGGCGCTCTTGGGTGAGAAGCGGAGGTCAGAACCCGCGCTCGGAACTGACGTGGTTGACCCATCTGTATGGACCGGCCGCGCGTTGCAAGCCGAAAATGATGATTTGGAGAAAGTTGGTCTTGCGCATCTGTATCCGGCCCATGGATGGAGCGTTTCGGCTCCTGGCCATCATGGATATCCGCGCGCGTTCGATCTCATTCGCGTCTCGGCCCCGAAGGCCATATGGGCCACCTGATTACGGCCGACTCGCAGACCTCGGCGGGAAAGCCAACCATAACTTTCGGAATCAGCTTGAGCCGTCAGCCATCCCCTTGGTGATTGAGCGTGTTCATTCAGGCTGCTGCCGCGGTGAGGCGCGCTTCATAGCTGCGCTCTTGTGCCAGCACAGTCCAGGCGATGCGTGCCAGCTTGTTGGCGAGAGCTGCGGCCAAAACATTAGGATGCAGGCGCTGTGCGGCGCCAACGAGCCAGGCTCCGAAGCTGTGCTTGGGCCAGTTCGCCGGCCGCAACAGAAGCACCCGGGCTGCTTGCATGAACAGAGTGCGCAAGTAGCCGTTACCTCGCTTGGTGATGCGCCCGAGGATAGTTCGGTCTCCGGTCGACATCTGCTTGGGGACAAGACCGATCCAGGCCGAAAAATCCCGCCCTCTCGTGAATGCTGCGCCACTGCCGATCGCCGCAACCATCGCACTCGAAATGATCGGGCCGATGCCCGGTACCGTCATGACCCTTCGACAACTGTCATCGCTTTTTGCTAGCGTCTCAATCTCATCGGTCACGGCTTCAATGCGCTCATCGAGCTGTCGCCAGTCACTGGCAAGATCAACGACGATGCGTACCATGCGGGGTGAAAGAACATCCGTCCGCTTGGCCAGGATGTCGGGCAAACCCTGGCGAAGGAAACGCGGTCCCTGCCGGACGATAATCCCACGCTCCAGAAGAAAACCGCGCATCTGATTGATCACTGCGGTCCGCTCGCTGACCAGGCGAGACCGGACCCGGTGCAGCCCTTGCAGATCCAGTTGCTCGTCGGTCTTGGCGGGAACAAAGCGAGTGGTCGGCCGCTGCACCGCCTCGGCCACCGCTTGGGCATCTCGAAAATCATTTCTTGTGTCCCTGCCGAAACGGCTTCGCATACGCGGGCGGAACCTGCTTCACATCGTGGCCAAGCGCGGCAAGCTCACGAGCAACGTAGTGTGTCGCCAGCCCCGCTTCGATGCCAATGAGACAGGGCGGCAGATTGGCAAGCCTCGCCGTAATGCGGCCGCGCGAGACCTTCTCTCGCAACACGATGGCGCCGCGCGAATCGAGGCCGACCATGTGAAGCGTGTTCTTGCCCATATCTATTCCGATGGCGGTCACTGCATGAACCGTGGACGTGCGAGGCATGGCGGCGCTCCTTCTCCCTGAACAGCCCCCGGCTCACTCTCAGAGCCGTTGCAGGCAGGAGCGCGGCCGGTCCATCCCATTCACGTCGGTTCGCCACCGTCAATTGATGCATTGCGAAAGGTCGGCTCGCCCTGGATGTTGGCTCTTTCGGACACAGCAATAGCCGCCTAACGCCAAATATGGAATCGGACCGGTTCTCCGGTATCAGTCCGGCTTGATACCCGCGAACTTGACCACCTTGCCCCACTTCTCGGTTTCGTCGGCGATAAATTTGCCGAATTCGGAGGACGAACCAACAAAAG
The DNA here is from genome assembly GCA_963732015.1 of uncultured Alphaproteobacteria bacterium. Classification (GTDB taxonomy): domain Bacteria; phylum Pseudomonadota; class Alphaproteobacteria; order Rhizobiales; family Xanthobacteraceae; genus BOG-931. The sequence continues at coordinate 435,533 of CAVSXY010000002.1, forward strand.
CCGAAGAACCCAGATCCGCGAGTTGCGCCTTCAACTTGGGATCGGCGAGACCTGCGTTAATTTCCCTGTTGAGCTTTTCGACAATCTCGGCCGGCGTGTTCTTGGGCACACCGAGACCTAACCACCCGCTCGCCTCGTAACCGGGCACAAATTCGCCCACGGTCGAAATGTCCGACAGCGCGGGTGATCGCGTCGCTGTGGTCACCGCCAACGCACGTAGTCTGCCGGCCCTGATGTGCCCGATTGAGGAGGACATGACGGCGAACATAACCTGCACCTGTCCGCCAATGAGATCGGTCAGCGCGGGCGCTCCGCGGCGATACGGCACATGAACGACATTAATGCCCGTCATCATCTTGAACAGCTCGCCGGCCATGTGAGGCGAGGTTCCGCTGCCAGACGATGCCATGTTGACCTTCTCGGGATTGGCCTTGGCGTAGGCGATGAACTCGGGGACCGACTTGGTAGGGACTGATGGGTTTACCACCATGACATTCGGCTCCCGGCTAATGGGCAACCGGCGTGATGTCGCGGATAAAGTTGAAATTGAGATTATTGTAGAGCGTTGCATTTACCACAGCCGATAAACCGACCAGGAGGAGCGTATAGCCGTCGGGCGCCGCACGCACGACAGCCTCGGTAGCGATATTGCCGCCGCCCCCGCCTGGCCGGTTCTCAATGACGAATGGCTGTTCGAGCCGCTCCGTCAGCCATTGGCCCATTAGTCGTGCAACAAAGTCCAGCGCGCCACCGGGAGGGGCGCCGACAATCCAGCGAACCGGTCGCGTTGGATAGTCGAACGCCGACGCGATCCGCGGCATGACCGTGAGCGCGGCAGCACACGTTGCCAGATGCAGAAATTGCCGGCGGGGAAGTCTCATAAATCTCCCACAGCGTGCTCGCCCGATACGCACGAGGACACTCAATATGTGAATGATGAAGCTTGCTGTTGGGAACCTCAACTAGGGACCGGTTGCGGTGTTGCTCGCGTGCCGACTGTTGCGCCTAACTCCTGCCAATGATCTTCTCTCCCACTGCGAAGATGGCGGCTACAAAAAACACCCATGCGACAATCATGGACACTGGAATGATGTTGTCCGGAAAAAAGTGTATGCTAAGACCCACGAGAATTACCAACGCGATCAACGCCAAATATTTTATCGGCACGACGAACTCCGTCTTTAGTCGGGGGTTTTGCACATCAATTCGCAGATTGGCTTATATTCGTTTTTTGCCGGCTCACCTGCAAGACGGTCGCGGCGGCGGGGGATTGGTTCGCAACGCAGCAATTCGGTAGCGATGGGAGTAAGAGCGGACAACACCGGTGCTGGCTCAAAGCGACACGGATGGTAGAGTCGAGATGTGGCGCGGTGGTTTTAGTTGAACATATCTGTTTCCGCCCCTTTCGTCTGGCGGTGCCTTAGTGGTTTGCGATGTTGCCGTTACGCGGAAATATGCGAAAGAGCTGATTGCGCTTGCACCTGACGTAATCTTTTGTATCGGCAACTCCTCTATGCCTTTGTTAGCTGAGACAACTCGTTCGATCCCGGTTGTATTTACGATCGTCATCGATCCGGTTGGTGCCGGATTCGTGGAGAGCTTGTCGCGACCAGGCGGCAACGTGACCGGCTTTATGATGTTCGAATATAGTTTGAGCGGAAAATGGGTAGAATTGCTAAAGCAGATTACACCAAGTGCGACAAGAGCAGCCGTCCTTCGCGAACCCACCTCCACGCGGGCATTGGGCAATTTGCGGTTATGGAGGCTGTTGCGCCCTCGCTCGGCATTGAGGCGACCGCGATCAACGTAGGTGACGCGCGCGAGATAGAGCGAGGCATCGAGGCCTTCGCGCGCTCGGCGAACGGCGGCTTGATTGTAACCGCGGCCCCGTCGGTCATTATCAACTACCAACTAATTATCTCACTTGCTGTTCGATATTCATTGCCAACAATCTATTTCGAACGCCTTTTTCCGACGAATGGAGGATTGATTTCGTACGGCTCGAACTTCATCGATCAAAGTCGGCAAGCGGCCCGTTATGTTGATCGCATCCTCAGAGGCGAGAAACCCGCCGACTTGCCTGTACAAGCGCCGACTAAGTACGAGCTGATATTCAACCTCAAGACGGCCAAGGCACTTGGTCTCACCGTGCCGCCGACACTACTCGCCCGCGCCGACGAGGTGATCGAATAGACGCTTTCTGCTGCAGCGCACTTTGTCGGCTTTTGGCCGATTCTGTTGAAAAAGTCGCGAGTTTAGAGTCATTGCAAATCCGCCAACCTACCAACGGCATCTTCGATTGACGCTAATCGCCACCGCAAATCAATTCAGGACCGCCTCCGTAGAGTCAGAGGTGGACGACGAGGTCACCTACGTCCGCGCCTGAAGATCTCGCCTACTGCGCTGAAAAAGTTTGTCGGGTCGATACTCGGACTTTTTCAACAGAATCGGCCCATCGCGTCGGCTACTGCGATGCAGTGATATGTCCGATGTTGGGCGCGTAAACGGACAAAGCTCGGATATCCCGAAAACATCGCCTCGCGGCCCGTGTTTAGTGATCGCGGCAATGGCGAGGCGGCATAATTCGGCGTAGCCTCGGTGACGACGGAGCACGTCCGAAAACCGACCGTCTGCAGGGAGGCACACAAATGCAGCTTCGCGTATTGCATGCGCACGCGTTCATTCAACTTGCCGCAACAATAACCTTCTGCCTGCCGGCTGTAGCGCTCGACCCCGGCACACCGTCGGACTCTGCGGCTCTGGAATTCAGTCAAAACGCAAGCAATTCAAAGCCTGGCCCGCGGACAGTTCCGGGGCGCGTTATTCCCGTGCCTAACACGGCCAGCCCCCAATTCCAGGCGGTCATCGCGGCGCCTTATCGGGTGCCGGCATGGGATGCCGATCCGAAATCAGCTGCGGAGTGGAAGGACCTCATCAACAAGTTGGCGGCCGCCGGTGCCGAAGCGCAAAAGGCAGTCCGCGAAAAACTCGGTGTGACCATGGAAGCCTCCACCATTGCGGGCGTGAAGGTCTTCATCCTGACTCCGAAGGAAATTCCACCTGCTAACCGCAATCGTCTGCTCTTCAACATTCATGGCGGCGGCTATGTATACAATCCGGGCGAAGCCGGCACAGGCGAAGCGGCCCTTATGGCGGCTTATGGCGGCTTCAAGGTGATTGCTGTCGACTATCGCATGCCACCCGACTTCCCCTACCCAGCGGCGATGGACGACGCCACGGCGGTATGGAAGGATCTGGTCAAGACGCAGAATCCGCGCAACATGGCGGTGTTCGGCACGTCTACCGGCGGCGGCATGACGCTGGCATTGATGCTGCGCGCCAAGCAGGAGGGTCTGCCGCTACCGGCGGCAATTGCTCCCGGCACACCATGGGCGGACTTGACCGAAACCGGCGACACCTACAAGACCAACGAGTGGCTGGACAATGTGCTTGTCAGCTACAGCGGATATCTGAGCCATGCGGCGCTGCTCTACGCAAACGGCCATGATCTCAAAGATCCGCAGCTCTCACCGATCTATGGGGATTTCAGCGGCTTCCCGCCGGCCATTCTCACGAGCGGCACACGCGACTTGTTCCTGAGTCTCACGGTGCTCACTCACCGAAAGTTGCGGCGCGCCGGCGTCGAAGCAGAGCTTCAGGTGTTTGAGGGCATGTCGCACGCCCAGTACAACTTCGAACCAACCGCACCTGAATTGAAGGAGGCCTTCACCGAGATCGCGCGGTTCTTCGACAGGCATTTAGGTAACTGATCCAAGAAACCCGCAGGAAAATGCCCGTTCGCGGTTCGTCTTAATCTATCAATTTGCACGGCAACAAACGTCGCGACGCGATCACTCGATTAGCGGAAGCATTCGAAACCGGGGAGCAGATATCAAGCTCCCTCGCAGATGGTGAAGGAGGGCTCGGCGACAGCTAACCTGGATGGCGCAGAAAAGGGCCGTCGCAGCTCGGCGGTTTGTCGAGTTTCTGGTCGCGATCGGGGGCAAAGCGGACATGGCGCAGCCATCACAAATGGGTTGGTGTTGCCGAGTAGGCCCGGGGAATTTCACCCTGAGCCTCTCACAGAACCGGACTTGATACTCTCGCATCATCCGGCTCGTGCCATCGCACGAAGGCTGCCGCCTTCTGCTGAACTTTCGAGCTCCTCCTAGTTACCCAGTTGGCCCACGCTCAACAGCGATGACCTACCCCCTTCGCTCCACGGGCATTACCCCGCTTCATCACTACTACAGGGCAGTCCGTCCCTCTCCGACGCATCGGTACTTTCAGCCTCACGGTTGTAGCCGCTTGCGCTTTTTCCCTTGGCATCGCCGGCCAGGTTCTCACGTTCCATACAAGAGCCAGATTGAGCTTCGCGCCGCCTACATGCCGGATGCCGCTTGGGCAGTCTCAGTGCATCCCCCAAAATCCCGGAAGATGGGTCAGCCCCCGGTTTTGACATCGTCTAATCGCATTTCGACACTTCTGCAGCGGTTCGCTTGCGCTCGCCTCTCTCAATCATGCCTGCCGGAATCTTGTTTCGGCTTTTCCCGCAACGTTCACCACCATCGCTTTTGACGACAGCAGCTTGCGGTGGCTTGAGATCAACACCTGGTTGCCGATCTCGAAGGGCCCTCCTTCATCTATCGTACAGTTACGTATCGCCGTGTGGACCGACGATACTCGTGACACACGACCCAACCCGGACATTGGCTGGCAGACTTCGGTGCAATGCAGCACGGACAGTGTGCAGCTTCCGGATGCCACGTTTTTCACTCGATCTCCTGGTCAGCGGTGGTCAGCCAACGCTTTCCGTAATCTCAACTACGGCAAGTTCCCGCCAAGCAATTTCAAAAGCGGGAAAGCGCTATATAGGTGTGCCCGGACAACGGACGGTGCTTCGCGGATGTATGACCTGCCCAACTCGCTAAATCGCGTGACCCCTAAAAGGGCAAGGCCAATACGAATTTCGTCCTCGAGGATTTCAAACAACCGAACGACGCCTGGCGCGCCGGCGGCTGCAAGGCCATACACATAGAGCCGGCCTACGGCTACAGCGTCGGCACCACAGGCAATAGCTTTGATGACATCGGTGCCACGGGTGATCGCGCCATCGACGATGATTTTGGTGCGCCCCGCAGCCGCTTCCACGATCTCCGGCAGCATCGCCGTCGTGCCAAGACCGTGATCAAGTTGTCGCCCGCCGTGATTAGACACGTATATACAATCGATTTCGTGATCCGCTGCGATTGCCGCATTCTCGGCAGTTGCGATTCCTTTCAAGATCAGCGGAATGTCGAAATTGTTTTTGATCCGGGCGACGTCGTGCCAATTGAACCGCGCTTGATGACTCTCGCTGGTCGCACGCACGCGGCGTCGCACGTGACGTTTTGCAATGTCGCGTTCCCGCCGGCTGTAAAGATCCGTATCGACAGTCAGACAAAACGCATCGTAGCCGCTGTCGATGGCGAGCCGGATCTGTTCATCTACCCAAGCCTCGTCACCGCGTACATACAACTGGAATATTTTAAGCGCCTGGCCGGCTGCGGCCGCCGTGCGTTCCAGCCCAGGCTCGGTCACCGAACTGACAAACAGTCCGGTACCAAACGCAGCGACGGACTTTGCCACCGTTGCCGCCCCGCCTGAATCAAAATTTTCGAGAGCTCCCACCGGCGCGCACAGCACTGGAAGGCGCAGTTGCTTCCCAAAAAGCATACTGCTGCAATCGACGTTCGATACATCGCGCAGCACGCGCGGTCGAAGCCCGAGCGAGTTGAGAGCCAGCCGATTGCGCGCATATGTCGTCTCGGTCTCGGCTGCGCCGATGAGGTAATCCCAGCCGTCCTCCTTAAGATTCTGGCGCGCTACTTCGACAAATTCGTGCAACGTCTGAAAGCGCACTCTGACGTCATCGTTTGATCGCGGCGTCGCTGCGGGCGCTCGATTCCCGGCTGCGTCAACCGGTGAGTCGCGCAATGGCAGAGCGATGACCGGTGTCGGGCTCGCCTCTGTCTGCGATCCGACCTCCCCGACAGGCACGGCGGCGACAGTGTTGCGCTTGGAGTGGGCCGCATGAACTGCGGTGTGTGGGGCAACGACGCGCTTCGCTCCGACAGAGGCCCCGGCCTCGACAATCGCGAATGAGCCGATTTCAGCGTGGGCCTGGACGATCGTCGGCCTTAACAGCAAGCTGTGGTGCTCGATGAAATGACTGAACACGAGTGATTGTTGATGCAATACGACAGCGTCGCCGATCTCCTTTAAATCGTATTCGCAGGCGAGCGACGACGCCAAGATGCACGCATCCGCGCCAACGCGCGCGCCGAACAGCCGCCACACAAGACTGAGAACAGGCATGCCATGGAGTTGCGACAGGATCGCATCCTCGGCATCCCACAAATATGTCTCAACAAGCTGCCAACGAGCGTAATACCACCCGTACATCGGGTGCTCCCCCGGGCCCACGCGGCAAAGAACGATCCACTTGACGACGGGCGCCAACAGCAGTTTGACCAGGCGAGGCACCAGCAATAGCGCGGGAAGCGCACACCATAAGACCCACGTTAGTGCAGGCAACACAAAGCGATTTGCCAGCAAACCCAAGGCGCAAAAGCCGGCAACGATAGCGAGCGTTAGAAGCAGAACCTGATGCGCGATCAAAAAGGACTGATTTCCAAAATACTCCCGTCGCCCAATCTGGTCGGAACGAAATTGCGTGCGCCCGGCCACTCTGGGCGGTACGCCGACAGCAATCGCGCCGGGCGGGATGGCATTTGCCCTGCCAGCGGCGCTCAAATCGCCGAGCAACGAGAACTCGGACAATAGCGCCCCACCGAGCAAGACGCATGAATTGGCGACGATCGCCGAGGTTTCAAGGCGAATTCCATCTACTTGGCCGGTAACGAGGTCAACGCCGTAAAGCGAAACATTTCCCGCCAGCATAGCGCGATCCGCCATGTCCAACAGCTCAGGCTCCGCCGTGTATGGAGCCACCAGAAAAGGACGGGCGCCGATACGCGCGCCAAGCAATTGGAAATTCCATTCACGAGCCCGTGGGTGACAGTGGTGGTGGAAAGTCTGAAAGCGCTTGACCCGGAATGGCCGATTAGAGAAGCGGACATCCACGGCTCCGGATTTTCGCACCTCAAAATGACGACTCAACCCATTCGGGCGGTTGCAAATCGCTGCTGTATCGATCTAGACATCGAGCCGACGACCGCCTCGATTCGTGACACCAAGCCCGCCGACCAGTAGGGGTTCGGAATTAACGGACGAGTTTGTCTTTCTGTTCTGGCGTCTGATTTCGCTTTCGCCAATTAATTAGCCACTCCTCGGCGGCCGGAAAGCGGGACCATCCCGGAATATCTGTCGCCAGATTTACGGATTTCCAAAGTGGGCTACGTGGCGGCTTGTGAAACTCATTGATTTTCGAAAAAAAGGCATCGACGAATTTCGCAGTCCGTTCGTATCGGAGCGTGTTTTTAGGCCAGTTGAACGAAATCAAAACGGTACTTGCAGCAATGGTATTTACTGGCTGTTCCTTAGCGATCAGGACGGGATAATCCTCATTTGTGATGACAGCAGGCAGATAACTGGCTTGAATCGACTTGTCGTAGGGCACAGAGACAAATTTTAGGCCCAATTCGGGTCTGACATTCGCATATGCCGGAACTGGCGCGGGACAGGAGCATATAGTTGCATCTATTTCGCCTGTCCGCAGTTTTTCCAATGCATCTCCCTGCGTCAGGTAGAGTTCCTGCACGTTTATTCCCAATGTCTTGAACAGTTTGGGGACAAACTGCGCCGTTGCGCTGCCTTTGTTATTGAAGTTGACCTTTTTCCCACTCAGATCTGTGATGCTCGTCGCCCCTCCGCGCGCCAATATCTGCAACGGATTTGGAAAGAGCGGCGCTATATATGCCAGTCGCTGATTTAGGTTTGGTCCGAATTCACCGGAAGCCTTCAGATAGTCCATCGCCTCCTGGGTAGTCAGCGCCAGATCAATGTTTCGTAACAAAAGAACGTCCTCCACATTCTCGACTGCCGCGCCACCGTCGACCGACAGCACGCGCAGTTTATATCCATCGCTCACCACCAAGGATATGTCGTTGGCAAGTTGGTTGAAGGTAGCGCCGGGTTGGCCTCCCATGAGAAATAAAACGTTGTCATTCACCCGCTGCCAGAGTTGTCCATAAGTCGATGCCGTCTGGCACAACGCCGGAAAACCTGAGGACAGCGATAAGCAAACAGCGAGTGGAGGAAGGAATGCGCGCTTCATGGAGGCCCCTCGTTGGCATGGATGCATAGCAGTCGGAGGATAGCAGTCAGGGAGTGCGATATTGACGGTTCCGGAACCTTCCCTGGGATATTGGGCACCTGAGGTGTCACAGCGCTATATCTTACATCAAGCGCGAGCTTAATGTTGAGCGGCCGGGCATCGCGGTCGGGTAATCTCTATGACGCGCCCGAAATCGATCTCTGGCAAATCTCCAGCGCACAACAACTCAAACGCCGACATCATTGTACCGGTCCAAGAAAGCTTGCTAGCGTCAGATTTCAGGAGTTGAGTACTGGCCCATGCTCAGAGATCTAAGGGATTTGGAACCGCTTCTAGGCCAGTACGATCCTGGATTAGGTTTTATTGGGCCAGTGCTCAGTCTTCCCAGTAGCGGTTGCTGTTACGTCTACATTGCCGCAAACGGGAGCAAAGTCTACGAAGCGGTTAGCCTCGGTTTTTTCGAAGATGAAGCAGATGCGGAAATTCAACGCGCAAGTATTATCGCAATACTGAAAAGCCGCTTCAAGGAAATGCTGACCTTTGGCAGCCATTACGAGATGGCACGTGCGGTCCATACTCGTTGGCCAAATGATGAGACGGCCAAAGTTCTGGCATCAGCTACGCCAGCAACCAAGCCTGAATTGGTTGCGACCGCTCAAGATGACAGCAAAGACGATAACAGTCCCGCGCATGTGATCCCGAGTGATTACGGTCAGCAGCTTGTTGACGACGTAGCCCGAAAGCTAGTCGTCTCCGGTAGCGCTGATCGCCCCGCGACACTTAAGCACGAGCATTTCGGGCTCGTCCAAGACGAGATTGCCTCGGCGATATTGAGTGCGTTTCAGCGGACCGATCATCCGCCAAGTATCACTTCTTTAACCGCGCCATTTAGAGCGGACAATCGCCCTGCGACACCGCAGCAAGGGTATTCAGGGCACAGCGACGAGGACATTGCTGCGGTTTCGAGGGCGCTTAGACCATCTTATCAATCCCAAAGTGCCCCGAAGCTGCCTGCCGCTATGACGACGCCACTCAGCGACGATTTTGTTGACGACGTAGCCCGAAAGCTAGTCGTCTCCGGTAGCGCTGATCGCCCCGCGACACTTAAGCACGAGCATTTCGGGCTCGTCCAAGACGAGATTGCCTCGGCGATATTGAGTGCGTTTCAGCGGACCGATCATCCGCCAAGTATCACTTCTTTAACCGCGCCATTTAGAGCGGACAATCGCCCTGCGACACCGCAGCAAGGGTATTCAGGGCACAGCGACGAGGACATTGCTGCGGTTTCGAGGGTGCTTAGACCATCTTATCAATCCCAAAGTGCCCCGAAGCTGCCTGCCGCTATGACGACGCCACTCAGCGACGATCGCGTTGTGAGGGAGCAGCGAGGAAATTTTGAATTCGATCAGAACAACGTTGCTGCAATTTCGAGGGCAATAAAACCGACTAATCGACTGCAAAGTGTACTATGGCGGGCAGCTCGAAATTTGGCATCTACCGCGATTCTTATATGTGCCGTCGGTGGCGCTTCAGCGTTACTCACCTGGGCAATGGTTCTTTCCAGCGCGCCGCGCATGGCCCACGAAGTTGGGCCGACTACGGCACCTCAGCCGGTCGCAGCGACAGTACCATCGACGGTTCCCACCCAGCAGACCGCGTCCATTAAACCGGCGCAGATCGAAGCCGCGCCGGACGAGGCCACAGCTTCACTGCCATCGCCACAGGGGGCTGGCGCGCTGGGCGCCCAGCATGCGGAGGCCAATGAGCCGACGCAGTTGGTCGAGCCGGCGCCCGCCGCGATGGCACCCCCGCCACCGACTCCGCAACGGTCTGGGGCAAGCAATCAGGTTGAAGCTGTGCCGGCCTCCAGCCCGGAGCAGCATGCGGAGGCCAATGAGCCGACGCAACTGGCCGAGCCGGCGCCCGCCGCGATGACACCCCCGCCACCGACTCCGCAACGGTCTGGGGCAAGCAATCAGGTTGAAGCTGTGCCGGCCTCCAGCCCGGAGCAGCATGCGGAGGCCAATGAGCCGACGCAGCTGGCCGAGCCGCCGCATTCAGTGGCGAGCGCCCAGGCGGGAGCCGCGTCGGTCTCTGGCCCGCAACCGACGCCAGCACAGGGAAGCATTACGGCTTTACGTCTCGACTCCCAGGAGATCACCACTCTCATGGACGGCGGCTCGGCTTATTTCAAGCGAGGCGACTTCGCCTCGGCCAGACTTTTATTTCGGCGGGCCGCTGAGGCTGGCAGCGCAAACGCCGCGCTGATGCTTGGCTCGACTTTTGATCCGCTTATCATTCGGCAGTTCGGCGTCATCGGTATTGAGCCCGACGTCGCGCGCGCCTCGCAGTGGTACGAGAAAGCTGAGGAACTCGGCTCTGACGCCGCATCTCAGCGGCTTGCAAACCTCAAGAATCAGTAAGCATAACAGCGTGATTTTGGCGCAGTGCGTATGTGATTTACTGGCCCAAAGCATCACTTGGTGCGACGCGGCGATCTGGTCGCTTTGGCAAAAAGATGGGGTAATCGGCCGGCAGCTTGTGGATAGCTGAAGAATTTTGGGTGCTGCGCTTCAGGCTGATGGTGAAACGAGGTCTCGCTTTCGCGGCCTCAAGCATCAGAAGGAGAAGCGCAGCATGGACCATTTTGCGGGACTGGACGTTTCGGTCAAGGAGACCAGCGTCTGCATTGTGGATGACACGGGCAAGATCGTTCGGGAAGTGAAGGTAGCAAGCGAACCCGAAGCGTTGTTGGCGGTGCTGAAGAATCCCGCCTATCACTTTAAGCGCATTGGATTGGAAGCCGGGCCGCTGTCGCAATGGCTGTTCAGCGCTCTGGCCGAAGCAGAGTTACCGGTGGTCTGCGTTGAGACGCGGCACATGCGTGCGGTGCTGAAGGCGCAGATCAACAAGACGGACCGCAACGATGCGCGCGGCATCGCGCAGATGATGCGGGTGGGGCTTTACCGTCCGGTGCACGTGAAGACGCTGCGCAGTCAGAAGCTGCGGATGCTGCTGACCCATCGCAAGCTGCTGCAGTCGAAGGCCATTGCCATCGAGAACGATCTGCGCGGTACTTTACGCAACTTCGGTCTCAAGGTCGGAATGGCCGGGAAGACGAGGTTCGAGGCCCGCATCAAAGAGCTGGTCGAGAACCTTCCCGACTTGGCCGAGTTGGTCGAACCACTGCTCATTGTCCGGCGGACGCTACGCGAACAGATCGTCATCCTGCATCGCCGTTTACTGGCCATCGTCCGGGATGATGAGGTGTGCCGGCGCTTGATGACGACCCCCGGTGTCGGCCCCGTGGTGGCGCTGACCTATCGTGCCACCGTCGACGTGCCTGCTCGATTCCGAAAATCCAAGTCAGTCGGCGCGGTATTTGGACTGACGTGCTCCAAGTATCAATCCGGCGAGGTTGATTGGAGCGGCAGAATATCACGCTGTGGAGACGAGATGATGCGGGTCATGCTCTACGAAGCGGCTCAGAGCATGCTGTGGTCAAAGAAATGGTCGTGGCTCAAGGCCTGGGCGATGCAGATCGCCAGACGGCGCGGCATGAAAAAGGCGATCGTGGCGCTGGCACGCCGGCTGGCCGTAATCATGCACCGCATCTGGGTTGATGGCACCGAGTTCCGGTGGACAAGGGAGCAAGCTGCAGCAGCATGATAGCCGTGCCGGATCAAATCCAATAGGAGGAAACCTCGAGCTCCACCGAGCGGTGGAAAGATGTCCCTCGCGGGACGATGGATGAGGTGAGTTCGCATGTCCGCTTGGACCTGCCGTTTCGTTTGACGGCAAGGCCGACCAAAAGATTGTTCCACCTCGTCCTCGGATCCCATGATGGAAGGGCCTTGGTGCCGATTCCGAAGAGAAGCACGAGCCCGTGGGTGACATCCGACACTGCAGTGGTGGTCGATGGTAAAGCGCTTGACCCCGAATGGCCGATTAGAGAAGCGGACATCGCAAATTTAAGCAACGAGGGTCATTCTTGATCCAATTTGGTCAAAAGTGGCTATCGAGGAACTTGGTCAACATTCGAAGACTGATATGCATGGACAAATTGGGCCATGTATGGACGGTGCCCGCGGTGCAAGAGGAATTTGACGTATCAGCGAAGCGTTCGGGTGCAGCCATGTATACGGCCTATTGTCGCTTGGAGGATTACCTCGGTCGCGATGCAGCCGCAGTGGCCGCTGGCCCTGATGTGATCCGCTGATTGGTCCCAGACAATCGCCCGCGCTCAAGTATCGCGTCGGCCCAGACGGGTTTTCCGATCGACGGTCTCGACCGTTTCGCATCAACGTCGTCATCACCCTTGCGGGTCGTGAACGCACATACGCAACCTCATCTTCCCATCGCCAGTCCCCTTAGACCGCCGCGACCAGTGCACGCGCCCGATAGGGACCGCCCTTGACCAGCAATGCCCAGGCGATGCGGGCCATCTTGTTGGCAAGTGCCACCGCCACAACCTTGAACGGTTTGCGGGCGAGAAGCTGCGTGAGCCAGGGATACTTCTCGGGCTTCTGTCGCGCGAGCTTCAACACCGCATGAGCTCCGACCACCAGAATGCGTCGCAAATAGCGATCGCCCTGTTTCGAGATCGGTCCGCATTGTCCTTTTCGAGGATTGCTCAGCGTTCACTCGCGTTGCGGCCTGCACACTCGCGCTGTCACCCATTCGTGACACGCTAATCGAAGGCTTCAGCCACTTCGTTACCTCCATGACTGCTCCGATGGCTTCCGGCTGGAGCGGTCGCCGGGCGGGACTTGCACCCACTGGAAAACGCCGCCTTATCACGGCGCACACCCGAAGCGGTCGCTTTTGCGCACCCGCAAGCCCTGCGTAGCTGGGGCGGATTTACCGTACTGTCTGTGGGTGAAATAGGTCACACACGTCGGATTTGCGGCGTGATAGAGCGTCGATACTCCAATACGGCGCGACCCTTCTTTGCTGCGAAATTGAACCGGAAATTGATGCCATGCGGCGTCGGGAGTTCGTCACGCTGCTCGGCGGCGCGGCGGCGGCTGCATTGCCCCTTACGCGCGTACGCAGCAGGCGAAGGCAATCGGTTTCATTGGCGCGAACCTCGCGGCGGAGCAAAGGGCGCGGATCGAAGCCTTTGCGCGGCGGCTCCGCGATCTGGGGGGAGCCAGGGCCGTAACCTCGTCATAGAACGCCCGCTGCAAGGCCGCGACTTTTGCTCTGCTTCAGATACCGTGCTCATTGCCTAAAAACAGAGCGCGAGGGGTCAATTATCTGAGCACGTCACGCAATCATCAAGTACGTTCGGCCACGACCTTGCGGGGATATGTCACGTTCGGTTAGTAAGCTTTTTCGTCTAAGGTGTCATTCTTTGAAGTTTGATCGCTCTCACTCTTAGGTTCGGTTCTTATGCGTTGTCTTGTCGTTGCGGATTTACATTACTCTTTACCGCAATTCGATTGGCTGTTGAGCGCTGCTCCACAATTCGATCTTGTCATTTTCGCCGGCGACGCGCTCGACGTGGGATCATCAGTCGATTTCCGCGCACAGATTGTCGTGGTGAGAAAATATCTGGCGTTACTGTCTGGTATGACCCGCGTTATTCTTTGTTCGGGAAATCATGATCTCGACGAGCGCAATGCCGAGGACGAGAAGACTTCAAGATGGATCGGCGAAATCCGCGACCTCGGGATTGCCTGCGATGGCGATAGCCTGACCGTTGGCGACACGCTTTTTACTGTCTGTCCTTGGTGGGACGGACCGCTCGTCAAGCAGCGGATCGATGAGCAGCTTCGCATAGCTTCTTTAGGCCCGCCGAAACGATGGATCTGGGTGCATCATGCGCCGCCGGCGGACTCACCCACGAGTTGGGGCGGCAAGCGCTTTTTCGGTGACTTGGAGCTTGTGCAGTGGATCGGGAAGTACCAACCCTCCATAGTAATCTCGGGACATGTGCATCAATCGCCGTTCATTGCCGACGGCTCGTGGTTCGATCGACTCGGAACGACCTGGGTATTCAACGCTGGCCTGCAGGCAGGCAGGCCGCCCGTATATATCGTACTCGACATCGAGAGCGGAATGGCTTTCTGGCTGCCGATCGGCAACGAGCAATGCATCGACCTCAACGCGCCGCTGCAGCGGTCGGCCGCGGCGATCACCGATCCGCCGGCCTGGCTTACAACCTTGGGTCGGATTGCCGATCCGAACCTGGCGAGACCTTTATCGGCGGCAGGTTGATCATGCTCTGCAGGATCTCGCCGACCAAGGCAAGGTGATCTCCGTGGCCGGCATATTGATGCATGATGTCGGCCAGATAGGTGGTGGCGACATTGAGCCGCTGCGCCAGCAACTGCGCGATCAACAAGGCCACTGCCGGCTGCTCGCGCAGAAACGATGCGGCGTCACTAAACTCGTAGATCCTCGAATTTGACGCTGCACGCACGGTCGCAGTATGGGGCTGATCGAGCAGTACCGACATTTCTCCGACCATCGCGCCCGGCTCGGTGATGCTGGCGACCACTGTATCGCCCTTGACGACTTCAAGCCGTCCCTCGATCAGTACAAACAGATGTCCGGTGGTACTGCCTTCGTGGAGGACAAACGTCCCCGCGGACACAGTTCGCTGAACGGCTCCCGAGCAATAATCCAGAACTGCGCGCATCCAACCTGCCCCCAAGGCCCTCACGCCAGATTAGGCAAGGGGGATGTCATCGTCGAACGGATAATGCATGGGGTCTGCTCAAATTATTTGCAGCAATCATTAGCCTTCGCGTGAACCACACCCACGACGGCGACGTTTCTCGCGCGTTTGCATCCATTTCACATCCAGGACCATCCAAGGTGATCGGACATCGAGAGCAGCAGCCAACATTGCTTTTCGAACTCTGTCCCGGTTGAGGTTCATTTTGCGCATTGTCCTTTTTGAGGATTGCTCAGCGTTCACTCGCGTTGCGGCCTGCACACTCGCGCTGTCACCAATTCGTGACACGCTAATCGAAGGCTTCAGCCACTTCGTTACCTCCATGACTGCTCCGATGGCTTCCGGCTGGAGCGGTCGCCGGGTG
Source organism: uncultured Alphaproteobacteria bacterium (assembly GCA_963732015.1). Taxonomy (GTDB): domain Bacteria; phylum Pseudomonadota; class Alphaproteobacteria; order Rhizobiales; family Xanthobacteraceae; genus BOG-931. Next base: position 450,860 of record CAVSXY010000002.1, read on the forward strand.
GGACTTGCGCCCACTGGAAAACGCCGCCTTATCACGGCGCACACTCGCAGCAGACATTCAGCGCCGTCAATTTCTGCGTTGCGAAAGGTCTATTCGATGATTTCGTCGGCTGTGGCGAGCAGCGACGGCGGAATAGTCACGCCGAGTGACTTGGTAGTCTTGATGTTGATGAGAAGCTCAAACTTGGTTGATCGCAGCACTGCCAAGTCGGCTGGCTATGAGCTCCGCTACCGGTCCGCCGCGATCACTCAATTTGTTGCAGGGTGATCGTGGCATTCACGCGCCGCTGCGCAACTAGGCCTTCCAGATGACCCCAGAGCAATTTTCCCGGTAGGCGTCGAAAGGAATACGTGAACGTCCCCCATGTGAAATTGATAACGCCGTCGGTTTCTTCGGCAGCGAACGCCGTGAAACTCGCGGGGTTCTGTCCCGCGCTGGTGGGCGTCGGTGGTCCTTGCGCCAGAATCCCGCTGACGTTGCCCTTTTCGTCGACGCTCTCGATGATCAGAATGGCGTTACGACCTGTTTGATTCCAGCGCTGCTGACCGCCCCAGGCGCCGACAAAATCGCTGAATACTGCCGGTACGTCGGCGCTCGGAGCGATCACCCCCAAAACCGGCGGCAGCAGAATCTTCTGTTGGTCGGCGAGCTTGCGCACGGCGGCCTCGTTGAACGTCTCTAACGGTGCGGGCGCCGGCTCAGTAGCCGCGATCGGCTGCGGGTTGGCCGGCGGCGATGGCGGCGCGGCTGCGCTTACATCACCGGGCCCACCTGTTGGGAGCTTCATGCCCGGCATGATGCGTTGCAGAATAATGGTGTTCACAATTTGCCGCTGCGCGATTTCACCTTCGAGATGACCCTGCATTAAGTTCTCAGGCAGGCGCTTGAACATATAGTGTAATGTCCCCCACGCGAAGGCGATCCCGACGTCGGTCACCTGGCCTGAAAATGTCGTAAAGTTCGCCGGCGCCTTGCTTGCGGTCGTGGCGGTGGGCGGACCCGCTGCGAAGATGCCGGTGGCCCGACCGGTCTCGTCGATGTCCTCGACAATAAGGAGCGCGTTGCGGCCGGTGCCGCCCCAACGTTGGTCGCCGCCCCACGCGCCGAGGTAATCGGCGAAGCGCGCGCGCACGCCGCTTCCGGGACTATTGACAGCCACCGTCTGCGGTAACGGAATGCTTTGATTGGCTGCAAGCTCGTGCACCAGAGCATCGTCGAAGCCCGAGAACGGAATCGGCAATTCTTGTTTCGACAATTCTCCGGAGGCAGCAGGCGCAGGATTGGGCTTGGTGTCCGGAGCCGGGCGCAACACATATGCACCGGCGCATACAGCAATCAACAGTGCACCTAGAAGCAAAGGCATCCTCCAGGTACGCTGCACAGCGGCGCCAGCTGCAACGCCGGAACGCAGGCCATTGGATAGCCTGTGAGGCCGCTTTGGAGACGACGAAATACCAGGCGCGCTGTCGACGTCGAGGCAAGATTTCACCGTCTCGGCGAGGCGCCGAAGGTGCTGCTCCAAAGGTGGCGTTAGTGCATCGAGCCAGTGAATCGATCCAAGAAAATATTCCAACGAGCTGGTTGGCAGAACGTTCTCGATACGCATCGGAATGATTGGTACGCCTTTGCTGACGGCCCGCTCAACCTCTCGCTCGATTTGACTGGAAATGTTGGCCTGCGAAGAAAAGATCAAAACCATTAGTCGGCAATGGTCGATGGCGTCAACGATGGTGGCCGCCCATTGGGAGCCCGGAGGAACATCGCGCGGCGCAATCCAGCAGCGAATACCGGCACCCTCGATCATGGCGCAGGCCGCGTCGGCAACCGCCTTATCCTTGCTCGAATAGGAAACGTTACGTCAAATGTCATAGCGGCCGAAGACCCGTCCATACCGCCCACACAGAATAGCACGGCTTGCGGCCGTCTCCACCGTGGCGATGCCCTTTGCGTTACTCATTGCGACGCAGCAATTAAGCACCATCCTAGCTTAAGCAGACATTCGTCGGACGCCGCCGAACGGTCGAGTCTGACCCATCTCGGACGTTGGCGCTTCTGACCCGTCTCCAACGGACCAAGGTCGCGCGCTCGGCGCGCTAGGGCGACTTTGGCGGTGAGGCCGGTGCTGACGACTTTAGAGGAGGTACGAGACCAAGCCCGACCGCACGTGCGAGCAGGTCCACCACGTCCCAGTGCTCGGCAATCTTTCCATTTTCGATACGGAAGTAGTCGGCCGTGGAAAAGACGAGTTTATTGCCGGTCGCCGGCCGCCCGTCGTAAGGGCCGTCCTGGGTACCGGTCCACTGCATGCGCGTCACCACCTTGTCTCCCTCCGCCAGGATTTCCTGTATCTCGCAACGGACGTTGGCGCGGTGCAAGTTGTCTCAACAAGGTCGGGCGAATACGGTTACGGCTTCGACCTGAAGGACGCGGCTACCGATGGATCACATTGGTATATCGAACTGAGGCGGAGGCCCAGGCCGCACGCGAGGCTATAAAAGCAGCCGTGGCTGGAGTGATCGACGCTTTGTCGCATAAGGCCGGTATGCGAAATGGACTCTGGCCATCTGGTGCGGCCACTTGGCGATAAAAAGCCAGCGCCGCCGTCGATGTAGACGGCGGCGGAGCCGTACACGCCTACCAGTTCGAGCAAATGGCCATGAGCCCGGTACGTTGACAGTTGAGTCCCTGTTCGGGGTTGTAGTATCTCACGGTGCCCTGCGGCGGATCGCAAACCGCAATGCCGCCGAAGTTTTGACAGACCATCCCGGTGTCCGGATCGATGTAGCTTGAGCGGCTACCACCCGGAGCCGCGCGGCCTGCCGCCACACGCGATGTTGGCGGGTCAGCCTTGTAGTGATCGAACACCCAGCCGCGGGCACGCATGCATGTTTCAAAGGCCGGCACATTGCTGAAGGTATGGCCGGCCGTGGCGCCGCAAGCGCGCCCGTCGGCAAACTTGGCGGCCATGCTGCGCTCATGTCCGTTGGGCCGGAGGACGTCCCTGAAGTAATAGGTGTCGGCGTTTGCCGCACCCAGCGAAAGCGCCATCATTGCCACCGTGGCGAACGCAGTGTGTCGAATTGTTCTTGCGCGAGACATTGTTCTGGCGTGCGAGGTTGTTTTTGCGCGGACCATGGCATCCTCCAATCCTGGCTGTCTGACGGTTGGTCGCAGCCGCATCTGGAGGGGAGATGACCGCGGCGTTAAATCTTGTTCATGGTTTCCACCCTAACCCTTCGCATCGCGGACCTGTAAGACTTCCACGTATCTCGCGACTGCTTTTTGCAATGAAATAGGTCGCTGTTGGCCCAGGCTGTGTGAAAACTCCGAAATCGAATACGCCGTTGGAAATTCTATCTCGACTTCATCAATTTGAAAAACAAAAACGCTGGCGACCACTGTCGGGAGAAGACAATAGAGAAACCAATTCTGCGCGGTGCTCGCGCAAGCACGTTTTCACACAGCCTGGGCCCTTCGCGTCATTTCGCGGCGACGCAACAATTCGGTCGTTTTCGGGGGTAAAGCGGACACCAACGACGAACCCAATTCGAGCGCATCGGTGCGGCCCGCAGCGGCGTTGCGCTCGCTTAGGCGTCCTTTTCTACCCACGCTTCCTTTTTCTCCCATTTGTGGATTTTCAAGCAGGCGGGGCAGTGGAGCGGTATCGTGACCCCCGCCAGTGACTTCGAACTTGATCTTTTCCGTGGTCAGCCCCGTTGGCACGGCCTTTCCGACCGTAGGGCAACGGATCATGATTTTTGGCATTATTTACTCTAGGACAATCGGCAGGAGCGCCGAGTTGGCGGGGACGAAAAAGAAAAAGGCCGCCGTCTAAGGCCGCCTCTAGGTTGGTTCCTTGAGCGAACTTTGATGCTTTCGCTTCCCCGCGCATTAGCGAGACAGCCTGCATTCGTCTTGTTTTCGCAGGCCAACAATTTGATCGTTGGTGCCAACTCCACTTCCGCATCGGCGCGGGGCTCGATGGTGCAGCCGCTGTCAATCGCGCATCGGATCGGCGCGCACGGCGCGGGGCGGCAATCCAATCCGCCAGATCGAACTGGCGCTGCGGCAGCGCGCCGAGCTTTTGCCATTGCGCGGATTGATCGCGAGAGATGCCGAGTTTTGAAAGTGGCGTCGTCTCAGTCGAGCGCACCAGCGTGGCCCGCAGCGGCGCTGGCGGGCACGACGCTTTGAACGCTTACGCGGCGAGCGCGGATGTTTGACAATGCCGGAAAAAGCCTTTTGCACTCAAAGGTGCCGCGAGGGGTTGTTTGACAGTGCAAGCTTTTGATTTGTTTGGTCGATAGCACTTCGGCACGGTCTCTGCCACCGCCGGGAGATCGGGTAGGATCGCGGAACGCTCGGCGGTCGCGTTTTCGATCGGAATCGGCTGAAAAATCAAATGAGAGTAGAGCAATGGCCTTTCGCGACGAAAAACCGCTTGCGACCACGGACGGCCTGACGGTCGTATTTCCCAAGGGCGAGGGCGGCAAAATCAAATTGGGATCAAGCGCTTGGGACGACGGCGAGATGATCTTGCCCGACCAGGTGCCCGAGGTTCGGATGCGCCAGGGCCGGATCATCTTCCTGCGCCGGGAGCCCAAACCGAGTCGACCGATTTCTTGACCCAGGCCGCGGCCGACGATGCCTATGGCGAATTCGTCGAGTAGACCGACCCTGACGTGACGATGTAACGGACCGCCGATCACGCGTGATCAGGCCCCTCGCGTGATCAGACGACCCACGTAAGGGGCCCGGTAGACGCGTGATCATCCAGCGCCGCCGCGCCGCGTTTTCGATCGGGATCGGCTGAAAAATCAAATGAGAGTAGAGCAATGGGCGATCGCGCCGAAAAACCGCTGGCGACCACCGACGGCCTGACGGTCGTATTTTCCAAGGGCGAGGGCGGCAAAATCAAATTGGGATCAAGAGCTTGGGACGACGGCGAGATGATCTTGCCCGACCAGGTGCTCGAGGTTCGGATGCGCCAGGGCCGGATCATCTTCCTGCGCCGGGAGCGCCAGCCGGACCCGACCGACCTCCCGACCCAGGCCGCGGCCGACGACCCCTACGGCGAATTCGTCTAGTACACCTACCCCAGCGTGACGACGTAACAGCCCGCTGATCACGCGTGATCAGCCCCCCTGTAGACGCGTGATCAGTACGACAGGCGTAGCGGGCCCGTGTATGCGTGGGCGCGCTGGCTACAAGTGGACAACCTTTTGATGGAAATACTGGAGATCGCCGACGACAGCAGTGGCGATTACGTCAAAAAAAAGACCGGAGCGGATGGCAAAGTAGTTTGGGTCGAGGATAGGGAGAACCTCGCCCGCTCCCGCCTCAGGATCAAGGTTTGCAAAAGAGCCATTGCCCGGATGACCCCTAGAAAGTACTGCAAACGATAAGCCGAGCAAGAGCATGTTCGGACCGGCCTTACTTTGCGTTCCTCGACGTCAACTCTGACACCTGCAAGGCCGGCGGTGACGTCGGTAGGTTCGTGCCGTTCTCGGCGGCGAGCGCACCGCCGCCGCCTGCGCCAGTCAAAGAGGTGACGCCGGCGCCGACCACGACCAGCGCGCCCTCGGTGCCATCGGCACCGCGGCAGAGATTGCGACTGTCGGCGCGGTCGTTCTTTTCCAGGTGGTTTTAGCTTAAAGGGGTGCCGCTACTCTCGTCATACAAATCGAAGTCGATTGCCAGTACGCACGGTGCCCATTCGTCTGGCTGTCGTGCTCGAGCCCGTTTAAGTGCTGCCGCCCATTGTTCCTGGCCGGCTTCCATCAGTGACGGCGTCGCAAGCACCTCGCCGGACACTTTGAATTTGCCGTCACTCTGGCAATCGAAACCATCTGCGTCTGCCGTCTTATCGAGCGCAGTCGCTTCCGATTTGCAAATTGGACACGTGGTGGTGATCGCCATGTCGCTCCCCTACTGCTCACCCACCATAACGTAGGTCTATCTCACAGGAAACTTGCCACGATCGCGCCTGGCGATTTACGCGCACCAGGTGCGGAGCTTATTGAAACGTTAGCGAAGGTGCCGCAGGTGCCGGTCGCCCAATTTCCGAATGACGAGTGCTTCGACGCTTTCCCGATCCTGCGGCTTGATGAACTTTACCGCGAAGTCGCCATCAATTCACGGCGTCTGCGCAATGTCCGCTGCGCCCCGAATAGCGACTGATTGCGTTGTGGAAGCAGCTATTATTTCGCCGCCGTCGCGCCGCTAAGTGATCAGGCCGTTTATCAGTACCAAGATGGCTCAGACCAAAATGACTGCGCCCGTCGGAGTGACTTTGGTGCCCAACGCAGCCCGCTCCGGGAAAAGGTGAATAAAGAAGCCTCCCGTTTGAGCGAGCATGCCGATGACAATGGCGGCACACGCTGCCGGATATGACAATCACATTGACAGTGTGGCGCTTTAGCCTTTTGAGAAATCAGTCAGGCCTCATTCGTCATTCAACGAGGCGCTCAAGTCCATCACCGGTTAACGTCGCGCATGCGACAACTGCTTCGTCACACTCGATCAGCCAGACCGTTCAACGCTGGCGGCATCATGATTCAGGCGGACGTGCTGCGTGAAGTCGGCCTCGACTGACCTTCGCAGGCTCGCCCCAAGTTCATCGCAGCTCACGAAAGACCCTGACAGTATCCGATCATTCGGGGGCCACAACACTCAGTACGGACTCACAGCCTTGCGGGAGGGATTTTTAGTATTGTCTCCACACGCCACGCTATGCCCGGGCTCCTCAGTCATTCTTGGCAAAGCGGAAAGTGGCTGCCCGGCGGTTCACAATCGCCGGTTTCCAGTGTGAAATTCGGCTATTGTTATGGAGGCCGGCGTTACTCGAACCCAGCTTTTAGTATCGCCACAAAGGTCCTCAGCCTACCGTATTTGTCGGCATAGTCCCTCGATTGTCCGAACTCCCATTTCTCGCCGGTCCATCTGACGTCCCGGTTCGTCGGGTTCGTCCTATTGAGAACGAGCTCACAGTCTCCGCGGCGGGTGCCCTTGGGCTTGCCTGCGGGATTGCCGGACTGACCGGGACGGAAGGGTTTGCCGGGACCGCGCCGTCACCGGGTCGTTCCAGGCTCGGATCGTAAATACGGATAAGATCGCGGACGATTGACAACGCCATGCGATTATCGGTCATCGATTGACCGGTAGGATCAAGATCGCCGAGCAGCGCCCAACAAGCGCCTCTCGCCTTCACGCGCAACCCATCGATGGTCTTGGCTGGCGTGCCGACGATTTCCATTTCGACGCTGTCAGATCGATGAAGAACTTCCCCAGGGGATCTCCGAGCCGGTTTCAATACCGTGATCAATTATTGCTATTAGCGCGTCGAATTGACGGCCCAGTGCAATGAGTTTGCGCTCCAACAACTCATGAGCAAGCCGCTCGTATTTTCCGTCTGCATATCTGAATTCGAACGCTATGTTTTTACCTTCAAAGTATCCGAATTCGAGAAGACCGGCTCGCAATCCATCTACCCATGGGACCGAATTGGACTCGGTGTCTGTGCCCAGGAATCCGATTAAGCGGATCTTCGTCAACTGCTGCGCGCGCGCCATTGGCGGCCATGCCGCCGGCGCGCCGCTGAGAAGCGTGATGAACTCCCGCCGCTTCATGTCTGTCCCCAAGCTTAGGAGACGGCATCGTATCGGTTTAAACGAGTCCATTGATAGGGGCTGAAACCAGCATCAAAACCATTGCCGCAGTGCACAGCCAATGTCGCTGTTGGGTCAACAGCGGTCCTCAGGCGATATCTGTCTCACGTCCGCTATACCTCCAATAGCGGCGCAAACGCAGACATTCCGGCACTTCGCATTGGTGTCAACAAACGATGTCTGCTCTACAGCGAAGACGCCTATTCGATCACCTGGTCGGCCCGTAGCAGGAACGAACGTGTGCTTGGTGACGAACGAAAGCGGCCTACTGTTTCGGAGAGACCCGAGTCGCCAGGCTAACCTTGCTCACCATCACGAAGCTTGCGGGATGGCGATCCAGAGGGGTTGTTATTGCCAAATTCTCCGGCCAAGTGGTCGTCTTCCGAAGTTCGCCAACAGTCTTTGCGGACACGCCGATCTCTGGGTCTGCATTGACTCGCATTTGATCCGGTAGGCCACCAAGAGCTAGATGGAGCGCGGCAACATTTTTCGGCTTATATCGCATGAGGACCTCCCACATCCGGTACGCGTCGGGCCCCTCCTTCACCACCGGCGTATCAAAATTACATCAGCTCTTTGGTCACCATGCAACGGTACTGGTCGGGGTGGTTCCGCCGGTGGCCATGGCGGTCGAGGAGGCGGCGGCTTGGGTTTAGGCTTAGGCGGTTGCGCGACCTTTACTACTCGCTTGAACATAGCAACCTCGATGGGGCGACGGGCAGCATCCTATTGCGGTAGAACCGCGGCCGGGTCCCCTTGTTAGCGAGCTACACATTTTCGGTTTAAAACAGTGGCAAGATCTACACCACCAATATCGACCTCGCCAATACCGAGGGTGTGGGTGCTAAAGTCCTTTTTTCCAATCCTCGTCTTGGGATTGCTAGTCCATTTCCCGTCGGAATTTTTCTGAAAAGTCTTGGCACTTGATTTTAGAAGCAAGGGTGTCTTCTGGTGCGATTGGCTTCTTTGGTTGCGCATGTGCAAAGTCGGCCGGCATGATCACAGCAAAACATCCGGCGATCACGTAAGCTTTGAGTGAAATGAACCCACGCCGCCGCATGCGTCGTGCCCTGGGGCTGAATTTCACAACCTAGCACACGGTTCACTAAGCCGCGTTATTGTGCACCACAGCAAAATTAATCGGCTGAGGGCCGCTTCGGGTCAGACTCGACCGAATGACGATGTCCATCGCGTGTCCGCTATCCCTCCGATCGTGACCAAAATTATGCGCCAAGACCGCAAGCCGCCATCATGGTCTTGTCAAATGCCACACGTGCGATGAGTATCTATCTATAGAGCTGCCAGCGGAGCCTGCCGTAGCCCCGTTATTTAAAAGGCGGCGTTGGTGCCCCCACTCGCACCAGGATGCAAAAGCTGTTCGGCGTAGTCATACTGCCTTATGTTTTTAAGGGACGCCGACTGAGGCGGACTAATTCGGGGAGACAAGCTATGGAATGGTTTAGCAGGCAAACATCGATAGCCGGCATTCAAATTCCCAATTGGGGGATCGTTCTGGGTGCTGTCATTGTAGTCTTTATCATCTACAGGTCCATGCAATGAGCAGGTCCGGTTCAAAATCGGCCACTGTAGCTTTCAAAACCGGCCACTATTGCCCCGGTCGTCGTTATGCAGGGGCAAAATGAGCATCAATGGAAGGTGTCAAAGCGCTGCTCGTTAACGACCGGATCACTGCGTCGCACTAAGTGAAGCAACGTGCCGACTTCTGCCGCACCCACCCGCAGCAAAAGCGGTGAGCCTTTGTGCCGTCGGAACAGCGTGAAGTCGGTCACAGACCTGCCGGTTAGGGCGTGATAGCCTTCCCACATTGTGAAGCGGGCATGATCCCGTTGGGTCGGATCAAATGGCGGTTGTGAGGCGACAATTTATTTCTGTGCTCAGCGGAGCAGTTGCTGTGTGGCCACTTGCTGGGCGCGCGCAAAAGCTTGCCGGCAGGACTGCTCGGATCGGAGTTTTGCGGGGGTCACCTGACAGTCAGGTCATATTTGCCTATCCAGCATTTCTCGATGAATTGAAAAAGTACGGCTTCCGTGAGGGGCAAAATCTGACAATCGAAGCTGTCAGGGTAGAGCGAGAACCCCAACCATTTGTCGAAACGGCTGACCTAGTGCGCTCGAACGTGGAATTGCTGGTCGCGATCGGGCCCGAAATTGTGCTGCAGGCCGCCATCGCGGCAAGCCCAACCCTTCCGATCGTCATGTGGGCTATCAACTTCGATCCGATCGCACACGGCTATGCAAATAGTCTGGCGCGGCCTGGTGGCAACATCACCGGGGTTGTCACTTTGCAAAGGAAATTGGCCGAAAAACAAGTGGAACTGCTGACCAAGGTCCTTCCGGGCAGAACCCGATTAGCAATTCTTTGGGATGCAATTTCGGAGGACCATTTTGCTGCAGCGGAGCGTCAGGCGAGAGCGCTACGCTTGGATGTCCAGTCGGTGAAGCTGGAAAATCCCCCGTATGATTTCGATGCCACATTTCGAAGCCTCGCCGACGGCGCTTCACAAATGCTTCTCGTGCTCTCCAGTCCGTTCTTCGGACAGTCCGGCCCGCATATCGCCGAGCTGGCTGCCTACTATGTTTATCTTTAAGTCGTACGCCCAGGCTGGCGGACTTATCTCCTACGGAGTAGACGCTTCAGCCATGTTTCGTCGGGTTGACATTTTACGCATCCAAAATACTCAACGGAACGAAACCCGCCGATCTCCCTGTTGAGCACGCCAAAAAATTCGAATTGGTTATCAACCTCAAGACTGCAAAGGCGCTTGGGCTGAACCTCGCGACCTCGCTCTTGCTGGGCGCCGACAATGTGATCGAGTAACTGATCAAGCATTTATAACTCCGGATAACTGCCCGCTGCCCGTGTTGCGTTGCACCGAAGTCTCGCAGCCAATCGATACTGTGGGTCAGGACCGACCGATCGACGATGACCGTGCGATGTCCGCTTTGCATCCGTTAGCGACCGATACGTCCACACTATGGGTCCACGAACGGCGCGTTGAGCACCCGGCAGGAATGGTTGGACAGTATCGCTGCATGACGGCATGGACCACACAATTGTAACCAAAATAGGCACAACCGACTTATGCCAGCTGCCCAAAGGCGGTAAATCATTTTGCAAACTCTGGGGCGCCACGAGCGGCTTCTTCAAACAGATCCTCGATCAGGTTGTTAATCGGACTGTTCTGCATGCCGAGGGCGCCTGTTGCAGAGCCACGGCGATAGGATGTGGCTTTGCCATATACTCCCCGATCGTAGAAGTTCCGTGAATGCGGCAACACGAGTCGTCGGTTCTCAGAGGATTTGCGATATGTATTGATCGGCTCGCTGCCGCTCTGGACGAATTCGATCTGCTCCTTGAGCAACCGCCTGAATTTGACCACGCCAGCATCGGTGGTGCCGAGCAATTCCAGCGAGCGGTCCATAACCGGACCTTGCGCGGTCATGACCATGATGTCTTGAGCGACAATATCGTCGCGAATCCAGTCACCGTTTTCGTCGTGAGTGGGTATTTCGAACCACGGCACCTCATCCTGCTTGGGCACTCTCACCCAATCTGGAAAGCGGTAGGCGCGATGACCAATGTAGAGCGTATGCGTATCGTCTATGGGGACTTGGTAGGTGCTGGTGCATGTACCGCCCGCGTTGATGGTCGTGATATTGGGAAACATTTTCGCGTGGCCGATGCTGTAGGTATCGGCGTCTTTCTGATCCCCTTCCAATACGACGCGTCTAAGGAGGCCGTATGAGACCCTCTCATATTCCACCCTTTCATGGCGCCGCATCATTGGCTCGGCGTTAATCTGGTACCTTGGATCAGTCGGATCGCCTTGCTGGTCGAGCGCGTACTTAAAGAAATGTCCGTGTAGCCACTCCGCGTGCGTGGCGTCGTAGCTGTTCTCTATGCCCTGGAGCCAGTTGTACGAAGCAATGACAAACCCGATCTGTCTGATCATATGATCGTCGACGAGATAGTCCCACCGCGGCAGCAGCGGTGCGGGCTCGGGGCCGAGGTAGGCAAAGACCATTCCGCCGAGCTTTTGGACTGGGTAGCTTTTCAGCTTCACTTCGTCTTTCAATCTGCTTTTTGCAGGTTCACCTGGCTGAGCAATGCATTGCCCTTTGGCATCGTAGGTCCAACCGTGATAGGCACACCTCAGACCGTTTTCCACGGGGTACCCGGTGCTCAAGTCGACCCGTCGATGCGCGCAAATGTGGTCAATCAATCCAATTTGTCCGCGCAAATCTTGGTAGAGCACCAGGTTCTCGCCGAGCAGCCGGATTGGAACGACTTTCTTGGTTTTCAAATAGGAGCTTCCGGTAATCGGGTGCCAATAGCGGCGCATAAGCTCGCCACCGGGCGTGCCGGGCCCCACGCGTGTGAGCATCTCATTTTCAGCGGCGCTGACCATCGGTTCCCTCCACTCGCTCTTTCGATTTGCTGCAGCGGCTCGGTTGTCTTGGCGTGAAATCGCATGATGGCTAATAATAAGCCGCCCAACCTGGAAAGAAAGCGGCTCCTTCACTTGCTGCTTCTAGCGCGCGAGCGGTAACACAACAATAATCGCCGGGGAGGATACAATGGTTGCATTCAAGCTTCGATGGCGAGGTATAACCGCCCCTACCTCGCCGATCGCCTTGCTGATCACGATGATTGTGGCTGTTCCCGCGGCGGGACAAGACGCCTTTCCCACACGACCGATAAAGCTCATCGTTCCGTTCGCAGCTGGCGGGGCCTACGACGTTACTGCTCGATTGATCGGGGAAGAGATGAGCAAGTCGCTCGGCAGCGCGATAGTGATCGAAAACCGGCCAGGCGCAGGCGGCAACATTGGCGCCGAGGCCGCTGTTGCGGCGCAGCCTGATGGATACACGCTGCTCCTGGGCGGCTCACCGATGATAACGTCCGCGCTCACCAGCACGGACATGAGTTACGACATGTTCAAGGATCTGACGCCGGTTTGTGGCGCGATGACACTCGATTCCGTGATGGTTACTTCGAAGACGACCGGGATTGATTCCATCAAAGCCCTGAAAGAGAAGATCGCAAGTGGTGCGTTTGTGACATACGGCACTCAGGGCATCTACACGCCCGGTCATTTCATGGCGGCATGGTTTGCTCATATTGCCGGAGGCAAAGCAGAGGCCGTGCACTACAAAGGCGGGTCAGCCTATACTACAGATTTGCTGTCTGGCGCGTTGACCTATGTTGCCGCAACGCTGCCTGTTTATTTCGGGCAGAAAGACCATTTAAACGTCCTTGCGACGCTCTCGCGAAAGCGGCTCCCGCAAATCCCCGATGCTCCAACAATGACTGACGCAGGCATGTTGGATTACATGGCGGTCGATTGGAGATTGTGGGCCGCGATCTACGCCCCCGCAAAAACGCCGAAGCCAGTTGTCGACCGGCTCTACGCCGCCTGCAACGCAGCTATCGGTACGGAAAAAGTGAAGGCGGCATTTGACACCTATGCCATGGAGCCGCTGCTCGACTACACACCAGAGCGATTTAGCTCGTTCCAGACCGAGCAATACCGCGAGTGGAAAGCGCTTGTGGACAGACTCGATCTCGTAAAGTAACGGACCGCACCGTGCCGCGTTGCACGCAACTCTCGCAGCAAACGGTCGATATGGGTCTTGTGTCACGAGTAACGCCGGTCCACACGGCGATGCGCAACTGTACGGGAGATGAAGGGTGGCCCTTCGAGGTCGGCAATCAGGTGTTGATCTCAAGCCACCGCAAGCTGCTGTCGTCAAAAGCGATGGTGGTGAACGTTGCGGAAAAGCCGGAACAGATTCCGGCAGGCATGATTGGGAGAGGCGAACGCAAGTGAACCGTCGATGAAGTGTCGAAAGCGACTTAGACGATGTCAAAACCGGGGGCTGACCCATCTTCCGGGATAAGCTTGGGGGATGCACTGATACTGCCCAAGCGGCATCCGGCATGTAGACGGCGCGAAGCTCAATCTGGCTCCTGTATGGAACGTGAGAACCTGACCGGCGATGCCAAGGGAAAGAGCACAAGCGGCTCCAACCGCGAGGCCGAAAGTACCGATGCGCCGGAGAGGGACGGACTGCCCCGTAGTAGTGATGAAGCGGGGTAATGCCCGTGGAGCGAAGGGGGTGGGTCATCGCTGTTGAGCGTGGGCCAACTGGGTCGACCAGGAGGAGCTCGAAAGTTCAGCAGAAGGCGGCAGCCTTCGTGCGATGGCACGAGCCGGATGATGCGAGAGTATCAAGTCCGGTTCTGTGAGAGGCTCAGGGTGAAATTCCCTGGGCCTACTCGGCATTCTCTACCGATTGACGGAGTCAAGCGCACGTCCGCTTCTCATTCGAGAGCGACGGAATCACTGCGCCGCACTAAGTGACGCATCGGGCCAAATGCAGTCATTGCGTCGCTTCATTCATTCAATCACCTCGTCTGCGGTCGCAAGCAGCGTCTGCGGCACGGTCAGACCGAGCGCCTTCGCCGTCGTCAAATTAATGACGAGGTCGAACTTGGTCGGCTGCTCGACTGGGAGGTCCGCGGGCTTAGCACCGTGCAGAATCTTATCGACATAATCACCGGCGCGCCGAAACAACTCGGGAAAGTTCGGTCCATACGTCATCAGACCTCCCGCTTTGACAGCTTCGCGGGTACTAAGCATCGTCGGCAAGCGTGCGGCTAAGGCCGAGGTGTTAATGCGAATCCGGTTGGCGAATAGGATTGTGTCAATGCAGACGTAAAGTGCATCTGCGTGACCGTTAAGCTCCTCGAAGGCAGGCGCAATATCCGCCGCTTGCCGGATATCGAGTGTCTTAACTTCAAGGTCCAGTGTCCGTGCCGCGGACTGAACCTGGCGCATCTCCAGAACTGAAGCGGAATTGTCAGAATTGACATGATCGCCAGACGGCGGAGACCGGGAACAAGCTCGCGCAATAGCTGCAAGCGCTTGCCACCGAGATCAGTCGCCTCAACTGACAATCCTGTGAGGTTGCCGCCCGGCCGCGCCAGAGACGCAACCAGGCCGGTGCCGAGCGGGTCCGCTGCCACCGCGAAGACGATCGGTATTGTCGATGTCGATTGCTTTGCCGCGAGGACTATTGGATTTGCATATGTGACAATGACATCAACCTTGATTCGGACAAACTCCGCCGCAAGTTCGGCAGCGCGATCGCTGCTTCCCTCCGCCCAGCGGTACTCGATCATAATGTTGCGACCCTCGATCCAGCCGAGTTCGCGCAATTTCTGCAAAAATGCGGTGAGCCACTCGCCTTGGCCCGCAGGTGTGCCAGAGCCCAAGAAACCGATGGTCGGCAGCTTCTCCAGCTGCTGCGTGCTCGCCGCGAGCGGCCAAGTAGCTACTGTACCACCGATAAGCCCGATGAATTCCCGCCGCCTCATGGACTTCCCCAGGCAGAGGACTTCGCACGTTAGCACATCAGCGAGCGGGCGTGGCTGTGCATTACGCCAAATTTGGGTCCTCGACTTCCGAGCCGGGTCACGAACCGCCGCGCTGCATCGTCGAAGTCGTGGCGGCGGTACTATCAATATGAGACACGGAGCACCCGCAAAGCCGAGCGCGGCGGAAGTACCCCCGAGATCTGCCGCGCGGAAACACGACCGGCGCGGCTGAGAAGGGCCAATGCACAAAGTCGCTGCGCGACAGCCCGCTGAGGCGGGTGCTTGAGCCGATAGGCCGGTAGCCAGATGAGAGAATGACGATAGCGGGGGACGCGGCCGCGTCCTGAGATTGCGGTCCCAGCAACCTCACTCAGGAGTTCTCTGATGACCTGGCCCATGGTCAGCCCGCTGCGTCAACGCATGATCGACGACATCCGTGCGCGCAAACTCGGGCGTCATTCGCTGCGCAGCCATCTCCACAGTTGCAAGCGGTTCGCCGCTTTCCTCAAACGCTCGCCGGAGACGGCGACAGCCGACGACGTGCGCCAGTTCCAACTGACGCTCATCGAAGAAGAAGGGCTCACCATCTGCAATCGTAACCGCATCATGACGGGGGTGAAGTTCCTGTTGCGCGTGACGATGCGACGGCACGATCTCGCCGCCGAGATCTATCACCTCAAGGAGCCGCAGAAGGTGCCGGTGGTATTGAGCTCCGACGAGGTAAAGCGAATTCTATTGATGGCGCCAAGCCTCAAGGCGCGAACCATGCTGACGATCAGCTATGGCTGCGGCTTGCGGGCGGGCGAAGTGACGCGGTTGACGGTCGGTGACATCGACGGCGCGCAGAACATCATCCGCGTCGTGCAAGGCAAAGGCCGCAAGGATCGCAACGTCATGCTGCCGCCGGATGTGCTCGCGCTATTGCGAGAGTGGTGGCGCGAGCGCTCGGCGTTGGACGACGCCGGGATGCCGCCGGCAGAGCGCTGGATTTTCCCCAGCTATGGCCGCCGCAAGCCGATCACACCACGTCAGTTCAGCCGTCTGTTTCGGGAGGCCGTCAAAGCAGCCGGTATCCGCAAGCCAGGGCTGACCTTGCATTCGCTGCGCCACAGCTTCGCGACGCACCTGCTCGAACGCGGTACTGACATTCGAATTATCCAAGCTTTGCTCGGACACGACAAACTCGAGACGACGGCGCGTTACACGCGCGTGGCCACCGGCATGATCGCGGCCGTCGAGAGCCCGCTGACGCAACTGTCGCAGCCGCGCCGGAAAATGCGGAACCGTAAGGACAAGTCGAATGAAGGACCGCCGGCGTAACGCCGTCGGATGGCCCGGCCATCGCTGGAGGTCGCGGACATCTTCCGCGACCACGGCTCCGCTTGGCGTTTGGCCAACGCGGGGCATGTCAGCCTCGACCAGATCAAGGTGATGAGTGCGATCGAGCGCTGCCGCACAGCGGCGCTCGGCGGCCATGTCGCGCGTTGCGAGAACGGTGCGTGTGCTTACACCGTCGTCAGCTACAATAGTTGCCGCAATCGCCACTGCCCCAAGTGCCAGGGCGCGGCGGCACAGAAATGGCTCGCCGAGCGCGAAGCCGAGTTGCTGCCCGTCAGCTACTTCCACGTTGTCTACACGCTGCCCAGTCAACTGCGCGATGTCGCTTATCAGAACAAGCGCGTCATCTATGACCTGCTCATGAAGGCGGCGGCCGAAACCACGCTCGCCATCGCGGCCGATCCAAAGCGCCTCGGTGCCAGGATCGGCATCACCGCCGTACTGCACACCTGGGGCTCGGCGCTGACGCATCATCCCCACGTGCATATGATCGTGCCCGGCGGCGGTCTCGCGCCGCTTGTGCGTGAGCAACAACCGAGGGCGCAGCAAGAGGCCGATTGCAGCAGATGGATCTCGTCGCGCTCCAACTTCCTCGTCCACGTCAACGTGCTCGCGCGTTTGTTCCGAGGCAAGTTCCTCACCTTGGTTATGGACGCGCACGCCGACGGCCAATTGAAGTTCTTCAACACCCACGTTGGGCTCGCCGACAAACGAACCTTCAAGCGCTTCCTGGCGCCGCTGCGCCGGATCAAGTGGGTCGTCTACTGCAAGCAGCCGTTCGCGGGACCCAAGCAGGTGCTGCGCTATCTGTCACGCTACACCCATCGCGTTGCCATCTCGAACCGTCGGCTTGTCGCTGCTGATGATGGTGGCGTGTCATTCCGCTGCAAGGACTATCGCATCGAAGGTCCTGGCCGCTGGAAAACCATGACGCTCGCACCCCACGAGTTTATCCGTCGGTTCCTGATGCACGTGTTACCGAAGGGCTTCCATCGCATCCGCCACTACGGGTTGTTCGCCAACGGTAACCGAGCCAAGAGCATCGCCAAGGCGCGTGAACTGCTCGCCGTGGCGACACCGCAGACTGAAATCCGAGGCCGCTTCAATGCAGGAGCCTGATCAGCCCCGCGTGCTGCCGCGCCCATGCCCCTGCTGCGGTGGCCGCATGATCATCATCGAGGTCTTTGCACGCGGCGAGGCGCCCAGGCACAAGCCATCAATCGACACGTCATGAACGCGCGGCTGATGCCAGATCAGACTGACACACATCCGCATCGCTGGCCCTCCGTCGGCATCGCCGCCGCTCGTGCCGCAGACACAAAATGCCGTCTGTCGCATCTGCTCGACCCATCGGTCTGCGCCGCAAACCGTCGCCGCCTCATGCCAAGTGGCCACAAATACCCCTGTGCGCCAGGTTCCGGTCTCACCCGCGCCGCACCATCACCGCGCCGCACCGGCCGCGCCCGGCCTCAATCCCCATAGCGCCCGCCGCACCACCCGCGATCACCTCCCGCGACTTCGTGCCTTGGCGCTTCTCGGACGCCGGCGAACACACGCGCGGATAGACCTTCACTCAGGCGTCCGAGAAACCTGCACAATAGCGGACTCTCCGCTAAATCACTCGTGAGACCTCACGGACGCAGGGGTTGTGACTTCAAATACGCCCGAGCAACATCAGAATGACAACGATGATCAGGATTGTACCGAGAATACCAACTCCGCCGTGTCCGAAGCCGTAGCCGTAGCCGCCGAAGCGGCCACTAAAGCCGCCCAAGAGAAAGATAACGAGGATGATAACGAGAATAAGTCCTAGAGACATAATCTTACTTCCCCTTCCCGTAATTGATTTTTCTAATTGTGAACGCGAGTGATCATCATACCGATAGCAAGGACAACCACTGCTTCTGCCACGTAAAGCCACAGCGCTCGCTGTGCGAATGTGAATATGAAATCTGTTTTGGTCATACGTGCCCGATCCCAGCTTTGAGATTGCTGGTCCAATGGTATCTAGCTAAGTTGGATTTCTGACTGCTGATCAACGCACAACCTAGGCGATAGTTCCCTCTCGCGAGGAATATTAGCGATAGAGGCGCTTGGCTGGAAAACGCGGTTGCCGTGAGCCGAATTCCCAAGAGCGAAGGTGCTTTTGAGGCCGAAAACATCGGTCTTCGCGAATTGCTCGCGCAAGCCGGGCTCGACGCAGCGCGTTTACTGACCCAGGCCGGAGCCAACGCCTCTGAAAACGAGGTAGCTAAGCAGGTTCAGCGCTTGCTGCTGGAGGAGTTGCATCATCGCTTGAAGAACACTTTGGCGACAGTGATCGCCATCACCTCACAAAGTTTACGTAACGCCAAAGATTTAGAAAATGGCCGACTTGCCGTCGAAAGCCGTTTGATGGCTTTAGGTCGTGCTCATGATCTGCTCCTTCAGACAAACTGGGCTAGCACGAAGATCGACGATCTTATTCGCGTTGCGATCATGCCCTTCGACGACAAGCAGATTTCACGGTTTTTCATTGAGGGGGCCGCTATCAATATCGGTGCCTCCTCAGTTCTTCCACTAACAATGTTTCTAAACGAACTTTGCACGAATGCGGTGAAGTACGGCGCTCTGTCGGCTGAGGGTGGCCGAATTGCCATCACATCGGCAGCCGATCCAACATTACAACGCTTCACGCTCAGTTGGACAGAACGGTGCGGTCCCGTAGTGCGGGAACCAACTCGGCATGGTTTCGGCACTCGCCTTATCAAGAGGCTAGCCAAACAGATGAAAGGCGAAGTCCGGTTCAATTACGATCCCCGAGGGATCGCGTGCGAACTCGACATACCTTTAGCATCGCTACTCGCCGAAACTGAGCCGCCCACGCTCACGATGTGATCGAATAAGCTGCAGCATGTCCGCTCTGGGTCATCAACTGCCTCGCCGAACACCAAGCCTCCGCGGCGGCTAGACCGCAGATAACGGACACGAAGGCGGCCGACGAACCTCACGTCGGTCCCGTCACACTTTAGCACCATGGTATAAGGGGAGCAGCATGCGGCCGTTAAACCAAGAGACCAAGAGCGAATGATCGACCGCATCGATGTGACCGCGGGTGATGTCGGATGGCGCCAAGCCGCACCAATGTTAAAAGCCATCTGGGCGCCTGAAGTAGTTGCCACGCTTCCCTGGAGAGACGTAGTTTGGGCAACTCCTGATCAACGCGTGCTCGCCTTCAATGCCGCTGGCGAGATCATCGGCCACGTTGCAATCATCGTGCGCGAAGCAACGTTGGATGGCCGGGCCGTCAAGATCGGTGGCTTAGGAGGTGTTGCAACGAGGAATGACAGCCGACGGCGCGGCGTAGCGAGGGCAGCAATGTCAACAGCCGTTCAACAAATTCAGAATGTGCACGATGTAGATTTTGGCCTGCTCTTCTGCGAACCGCGCCACGCTGCACTTTATGAAAAGCTCGGCTGGCGTTCATTCCAAGGCGATGTCTTCGTCCAGCAGGCGCAGGGACGCGTCCGTTTTGAGGTCACTGGCCCCTACGTATTTGATCTCAAGATGGTGCCGCGATCCGGTCTGCTCGACCTTTGCGGCCTGCCGTGGTGATCGCGATGTGGTCGGCGGATCGCCGCATGCGCGGCGTGCTCGCCATCGCCGACGAGGTGATCGAGTGATCATTTCGCATGCGGCAATTAAGACTGGCAAAGTGACGCTCAGGGTCAAACGCCACACATTCACGGCTTCGGCGCGACTTCCGCTTCGCCCCCAACACCGGACATATCACTGCATCGCGGTAACCGTCCAACAGCGACATTTTGCACTGCCGAAAGCGGCGAGCTTTTATCGGGACGCGGTTCCACCAGTTTAGTCAAACATGCGGCTCCACGCGGCCGGCTCGTAGGCATGCTCTGGTAATGCGGTAGGTCCCTTGAGCGGCACCAGAAACGGAAGCGCGATGCTGGGATCAGCCGAAATACGGCTGAACGCGGTCCGGCGCCGAGCTTTTGCTTGCTCGGTATATTCACACCGAAACTTCGAGTACTGCTGGGCGTACAAACGTAGCCGCCGCATGCGTGCTCGTCGTTCCTCGGCATAGGGAACAAAAATTTCGTCGGTCCACGGGCCGGGTTCTGCGAGCGCTTCGCCAACAAGTCGTACATCGCGAAGGGCGATCGCTAACCCCTGGCCAATCACCGGATCGTTGTGGCCCGCAGCGTCTCCAACCAGCACCACACCTGGCGCCATCGGACGATCGATCCACGTATCTGCGTTTGGGTAACCCTGGCACGGCCCAGCTGGACGCGCAGCGGCAAGCATCTCGCCTTGGGGCACTGATGACAAACGAAATGCGTGCTGGAAATTCTGCACTCCATCTGGACCAGTGAAAAGCCGCCGCTGATCGAGTGAATAACAAAGATAAAGCCTCATCCGACTTTCGCTCTGGGGAAAAATGTAGAAGGTGCCATCTCCTTCCGTCCCTATTGTCATATCCTCCGTAGGCCATTCCGTGACGCGCTCTACGAGCAAGCCTGCCATGAGATGATGTACGGGGTCGGTCTGTACATGAGCGCCAATCTGACGGGACACGCCCGACCCGCGCCCATCTGCTCCAACGACAAGACGCGGGGATAGCTCGTAACGCTTAACTCTCACGGACGAAACTTACAGTGGGAGGGTTCCCCGGCGTGACATGTAGATCGCTGACGCCACGCAACAGCACTGCGCCAGCGGCTACCGCTGTGTCGTTGAGCGCTTGGCACATCGGTGGATGGCCGATTTTTAAGGTCCCAGCAACGTGCGGAACGAGCGTCGAAAGGTCCAAAGCCCGCGCACGGGCGACTTCGAAAGGAACGCCTTCGCCATACATCACGAAGCGTGAAGCGAAATGGCCGCCAGCAGCGAGCAGCACTTCCAGGATGCCTAACGCCCGTGCTTCCGCAACGCTCAACGATCGAATGCCACTGCCTCGTCGGATGCGACGGGGCGAGCTCGTTTGTGCGCAAGTCGATCGGCTCCGAGTTCGTCGGCGCCCCGGTGCTGCAGTACGCGCAATCATTCCACATCCGGGCGCCTCAGCTCAGGAGCCTGCTGCCAGGCAAGCCGGCCTGGCTCTACTTCTCGCTCAATCCGCGCCGCTGCGGCGTGACGATGGCTGTCGACGGGCGGGAGACCTGGAACTTACAGAATTTCTCCTATCCTGGAGAAACCGGGCTGGATCATCTTGATCGCGACTGGGTGATCCGCTCGATTTTCGGTGTCGGGCCTGACTTCGAGTATGAGCTCTTGTCCTGCGAGGATTGGATCGCCCGCCGGCTGGTCGCGAGCAAGTTTCGCGACCGGCGCGTGTTCATCTGCGGCGACGCCGCGCACGTTTGGATGCCGCTCGGGGGCTTCGGCATGAGTGCCGGCATCGCGGACGCGGCCAACCTCGCCTGGAAGCTCGCCGGCGTCCTCCACGGCTGGGCTACGCCCGAGATTCTCGATGCGTACGAGGCAGAGCGCCAGCCGATTACGGAGCAGGCCTCGCGCATCATCTCCGACATCGGATACCAGGTGATGATGCAGCGCAACCAGTTGTCGCCGGACATCGAGCGGCTGGATGCGATCGGCGAGGCCGCGCGCGCCGCCGCCGGACAGCTCGCCTACTCGCTCGACGTGGAGCAGCAATGCTGCGGCGGCCTCAACTTCGGCTACTTCTACGATCGCTCGCCGATCATCGCGTACGACGGGAAGCAGGCGCCCACCTACACGATGGGCACTTTCACCTCGACCACGGTGCCGGGCTGCCGCGTACCGCACGTCTGGATCGAAGGGCGGCGCTCTCTCTACGACGCGATGGGGCCGGATTATGCGCTGCTGCGCCTCGACCCCACGGCGGGCATCTCCGGCGTCGTCGCGGCGGCCGCGCAGCGCGGCCTTCCGCTCGCCGTTCTCGACGTGAGATCGCCCGAGGCGTCAGTGCTTTATCGCCACAAGCTCGTGCTAGTGCGCCCGGACCAGCATGTCGCCTGGCGCGGCGACGCGGAGCCGGCCGACCCGCTCGACCTCGTCGATCTCGTGCGTGGCGCCACGCGGACGTCGATGGCAACATCGTTGTGAGAGGCGGAGCATATTCTTAGACTGCGGCTGATTGTTTTGCAGTGCGTGAATTGACGCAGGCTAAACGCCGAGTTGGGTCAACCGCTGCACATTCGCGATGTCAACGGAAGGTCCGCTTGTGGTCCGATCGCTACCGTTTCACTGCGGCGCGGCAAGCGACGTTTTCACACGGCCTGGGCCAATAGCTGCCGTTGCCAGGCGTAGCAAATGACGAATTATTCGATCACGTCGTCGGCCTTCCCGACACTCGCTTGGAATTGACGGCGATGGCATCGGCGCTCGATGTCAATCCGGCCAAGGCGCTTTATCTCGGCAAAGCCGCGAATGAGCAGAACGTCGAAACGATCGACCTTTCGCGCTATCGCATCGTAGCCTTCGCAACCCACGGCCTCGTTCCCGGCGACCTCGACGGGCTGACCCAGCCGGCTCTCGCGCTCAGCGCACCCGACGTCGCCGGGGTTCAGGGCGACGGACTTCTGACGATGGAGAAAATTCTGGCGCTCAAGCTCGATGCCGATTGGGTGGTGCTGTCCGCTTGCAACACGGCGGCGGACGCCGGGGCGGGAGCGGAAGCAGCCTCGGGCCTCGGCAGTGCGTTCTTTTACGCTGGCACGCGTGCACTCCTCGTCACCAATTGGTCGGTCCAGTCGGCTTCGGCACGCGACCTGACGACCGAACTGTTCCGGCGGTAGAGCACCGATCCGAGCCTTTCGCGCGGCGAGGCGCTGCGGTAAGCCATGATGGCGCTCCTCGACGGACCGGGGTCGGTTGACGAGACGGGCCATACGATCTTCACCTATGCGCATCCGCTGTTCTGGGCGCCTTACTCGGTGATCGGAGACGGTGGCTGAGTCAACGATCGCGAAATTCCTTAAAGAGAGAAATAGCCGATGAACCGAACCCTATGGACGTGCATAATTTGTCTTGCATGCTTAGTCCCGCTGCCGGTATTTGCACAGACTGCTGCACAACGTGCAGCCTGTGGAGCAGATGTCAGAAAGTTCTGCCAAGGGATCAAGCCAGGCGGTGGACGCTTGTTTGCATGTTTGGCTAAACAAAAAGATCAGCTTTCAGACGCGTGCAAGAAGATGGTCGAAGGTCAAGGCCTGTAATGTATCGACGATGAGCTGTTTGAGGAATGTTGGGGCGCGCCGGCTGGTATTAAGAAATCCGCGATAAGTAGCGGGCTCCGGGTGCAACGCCTTTCTCTAAACACCCGTCTCGTATGAGGCGCGCGACAAGATTGCGGGGGCTTATGCAGACCGTGATGTTGTGGCCGCTCGTAAAACCTCACCCTCCGAAGTCAGTGGATCAAGCATTTTATTAGCAGGGACAGTTGCCCGTGTGCGCTGCAACGAAGTCTCACAGCAAAGTGACGCTTTGGGTCAAACTCGACACATTCGTAATGTCCGCGCGACTTCCGCTGTTGCTCCGATAGCGACCGCTGCGTTCCGGAAAGCCACGCGATGCGCCAGACCCGCCGATTGAAGCGTGATATTCTCATAGTTCGATTGGGCACGGGCGAATGGCAGTCGGGATTGGAAGGCGGGAGTTTGTAGCTGCGCTCGGCGGCGGGGCGGTCGCGTGGCCGCTTGCGGCGCGCGCGCAGCAGCCGGCAATGCCGGTGATAGGCTATCTAGGCGTATCGCCTTTGGTCTCGAGACCATGGACCGACGCATTTGTGCAGCGACTGCGCGAACTCGGATGGGTCGATAGCAAGGTTGCGATCGAATATCGATGGTGGGAGGGCCGCAACGAGCGCATGGCCGAGTTCGTGGCCGAGTTCGTGCGGCTCAAAGTCGATGTACTTGTCACAGCAGCAACCCCACCAGCCCTCGCGGCCAAGCAGGCAACGTCTACCATTCCGATCGTGTTCATAGCGGCCGGGGACGCGCTGGGAAGCGGACTCGTCTCGAGTCTTGCGCGACCGGGTGCCAATATCACGGGTCTGTCGAACCAGACGAAAGATCTTGCTGGCAAGCGAGTCGTGCTTTTGCGTGAGATTGTCCCCGATCTTCGCCGTTTGGCGATCTTGATAAATGTTGGAAATCCCGTCGCCATGCTCGAGATGGACGAGGTTCGGGCAGCGGCCAGCACACTCGGCGTTGAGATCACCCCATCAGAAATTCGGCGGGCCGAGGATATTACGCCCGCCCTTCGAGGCGCTTAAGAGTCGCGCCGACGCAATTTATGTCGTGATCGATCCGCTCACGACCTCCTACCCGCTTCGCATCAATATTTTGGCGTTAGGTGCGCGACTGCCGACAATGCACGGCGTTAGGGAGAACGTCGTAGAGGGAGGTCTCATGTCTTATGGGGCAAACTTTCCCGACTTGTACCGGCGCGGCGCGGAGTTCGTCGACAAAATACTGCACGGGGCAAAGCCCGGCGACCTGCCTGTCGAACAACCGACGAAATTCGATCTCGTCATCAACCTAACGACCGCCAAGGCGCTCGGCCTTGACATACCGGCAACGCTGCTTGCGCGCGCCGACGAGGTGATCGAGTGAACAGGCGCAAATTCACTACCTTATTGGCCGGCGCTGCGCTGGCACGGTCGACCCTGGGGCAAGCGCAGCAGGCACAAAAGGTACCGGTCGTCGGATTTCTACATCCGGGATTTTCCGATTCTGGATCTCCAGTCTTCGACGCCTTGGGTCAGGGGTTGCGTGACGTCGGCTATATTGAAGGTAAGACAATCAAAATCGAAGCGCGCTGGGCGCGAGGCAAACCGGATGTTCTTCCGCAATTGACCCGGGAACTTATCGAACTCCGCGCCGCTGTACTTGTTCCGATAGCGCGACCCTCAATTGAAGCGGCCAGAGCAGCAACGACCGAACTGCCGATTGTTGCAAACGACCTCGAAAGCGATCCTGTCGCCAGTGGCTATGTGCAAAGCCTAGCTCACCCGGGAGGCAACCTCACCGGCCTCTTTCTGGATGCGCCAACGCTATGCGGCAAATGGCTACAAATAATAGGGGGCATCATCCCGAATCTGAAAAAAATCGCCGTTTTATGGGATTCAACGACGGGCATATATCAGCTTGATGCGATCAAGGCCGCGGCAACGATGGCATCGATCGATCTCGTGGTCATGGAATTCCGAGATGATGCTGGTCTGGAGTCGGCGCTGGAGTCTGGCCTTTAACAAGGACCACAAGCTGTCGTCCAACTCGGCTCTCCGCTGATCCGTCAGGCGGGCACGCGCACGGGCTCACTTCTATCAGCTCGGCGTATTCCAGGCATATCGCAGTTCCGGACCTTTCCCGACGGCGGCGGCCTAATGTCTTACGGTCCGGACCTGATCCACCTCTATCGCCGCATCGGCCCAATTGTTGGCAAAATTCTTCACGGCGCCCGCCCCGCTGATTTGCCGATCGAGCGACCTACCAAATTCGAGCTGGTCATCAATCTTAAAACTGCCCAGTCGCTTGGCTTGACCATGCCGCCGACGCTGCTTGCCACCGCCGACGAGGTGATTGAGTAGCCTTTTGCACTGCGGCATTTGACGGTGCCGAAGTGACGAGATGGGTCAAACGCTACACATTCACGGCTTCGGCGCGACTTCCGCTTCGCCCCCAACACCGGACATATCACCGAACCGGCCGGGCTCGTCCTCGTAATAGACGTAGGTCAGCGCTTGGCCGCTGGCATCGCGGACGATGAAGCAGGCATCCGTCTCGTCGGTAGTCCAGGGCGGCCGAAATCGCCTCACACCGGGCGGCACGGAATGCCTTCGCCAGCACCATGCGAAGCGGCAGCACCACCTCGTCCGGTTCGGCGCCGTCCGCGACCTCGATCAGCCGGCCGGCGACATAATGCCATGTCGATTTGGCCCGAACGGAGTCCGGCAAATGCATGATCAGCTTGCGCACGTCGGCCAGCGTTTCGAGCGTCACGATGCTGGGGATGATGAGCGGGTGCCGCAGCGGCCGCGACCAATCGGGACGTCGGCGTTTATTTGGAATTATCGTTGCCGCTGTAGCGGACGCAGGCCTTGCCAGCGCTGCGGTCTTTGTTTTGGAACGGGCGTCTGATGCCCATTGATGAACAGGCGATACCTCTTCCCTCGACACTCGATGCATTCACTTCCGTCGCGCAACCCTGAACCATGACAAGTTCGCACGGAGCGGGCAGTTTTTCATTCATTCGATTTTCCATTTCAGGAAATACTGGTCCCTAACCTCGATCACAGTCGCGTTAATAGTGATGCAGATCACATCCGGCGGGCGCCCGCGAAAGCAAGGAAGGACATTCAGGAATTGGTGCGCCAGATGGCCCCCGCCCTCGCGTGCCAAAAGTGGCCCCGGCGTTTCTTACCGTCCCCCCCGACCCCCGAAAAGCCGGGGCCGCGCCTGAAGACGATTCCAGCAAAAAGACGCCCGAACGCTGGGAATTTTTCAAGATGTGGAAACGACGGTCGAGCCCGTTTCGTTTCCCATATCGTTCCCCGCAGCAGTTTCGATTGCGAGAAAAGCTGGTCGGAGTGGCAGGATTTGAACCTGCGACCCCCTCGTCCCGAACGAGGTGATTCATCGCCCGCCCCCTGAGATATCAGCAATTTTCGTGATGTTCGGCGACGTTTGTCGCGTTTTGTTCACGGGTATTATTCCCATAAAATTCCCGGTAGACACATCGTGAACGTAATCCAGCAATTCTGGCTCTCGCCGATACCACTCTCCGCGAAGCCAGATGTTGCTAAAACCAACGTGTAGGTCGTGCTCAGTCTCTCTGTCCCCCGGCATCGAACCGAGCAGGCAAACCTTGTACGGAAGCGCATTCTGCAAGTGGACTAGTCGGTGGGAAATATTTGAAGCCAAGCCAATTTTGATCGGGAAACCGTCCACTTCGCACGATACAAAATAGACGCACTGTATCCTGGGCTGTGCTGGTTCAAACACTCGGGCAACTTCAGACAGGCCATCTGGATAGACTTGCGAGAGATATTGCTGAAACATCTCGTCGGCTTTAACGCGCTCGTCCGCTTTAGCACGCGTATAGATCTTACGCTCGCGGTCACAAATGACCCAAGTTGCTGCCTTGCCCAATTTTGTTTCAGCGGGCTTTAGCCAGAGATATGGGCCGCCCCAATGACGCGGCATAATCCTATCCTCTGTTTCTTTGCTGTCTCGGTGACCGCGTGACGGCTTTCGCGGCCTCACGCTGGAAGTCCGGGTGATGGTGGCCGTAGACACGCTCAAGCACGTCGACGGTCATGCCGAGGAACCCGGCAATCTGCCAGAGATCACCACCGCCCTGCATCGCCCAGGTCGCCGCGGTGTGGCGCAAGATGTGCGGGGTAATCCCAAGTCCGTCGAGACCCGCCGCCTTCACGGCTGTGGCGAATGCCTTGCGCACCGAGCGCACCGGCTTGCCGTTCCATTCGACCACTGCCTGCTTGGCGATGCCGAGCCGGTTCCAGCGCCTCAGATGCGCGAGCAGACGATCGGGCAGACGAACCGGCGGCTGTCGCTTCTTAGTCTCGCGGACGCCAATCGCGCGGCGATAGAACACGCCTTGCTCAAGATCGACGTGCCCGCGGCCAATCGTCGGCATGACAGCGGCACCGCAGATCGCGCCCGACCGGCTGCCGGTGTAGAGTCCAGTCAAAATGAAGCGTGCGAGATGGCGGCCGACGCTACGCTTTGTCCGCTTGTCCTGCATGATCTGTTTGGCCCGCCATGCTGCCCGGATCAGCCGGGCCGCCTGCGAGCGTGTGAGCCAAACCTCACGGCTCACGGATTTGGGGGGTAGCACCACAGAGACGATTTCCGAGCAAAACCCCTCCCGCCGATGATGGTTGATCGCTGCCCGCAGATCTTCGAGCTCGCGCCGAGCTGCCGCTTCCGTTACCAGCCGAGGCGCGTTCCCAGTCCGAGCGGGCTTTGCCGACTTCCACTGCTGATCCACGCGCCACGTTACATATTCGCGACAACGATTGCCGTTTACAGCAGCGAGAGTATACGGCTGTGAAGTCGGCGAGCGTCAAAACTCGCTGTTTTGTTTCTTCCGGCCGCGCATGTTTTCTGGCCTTGTCGGCCAGATAAATGTTCAAGACGTCGAGGACGAGGATTTCAGTGGGATGACGGTCCCGCTCTCGGGGAACTTGATATTTGCTGGCGATGTACTCTGCGAGCGCCCGTTCAGCTCGTGCGCGGTCCGCTCCAGCGCAGCCCGTGCGGACTTTACGCGGTCCATCGCAGATAACCCAGGCAGCACGGCGGATGAGCTTGCCGCTGGCGTTACGCTCTTGCGGTTCGAGCCAGAGCCTTGCGCCTTTTGCTGGTCGCGGCATTTGAGCCTCATGTCCTCGATATGATGGATGGTAGTGAAATCTTTACCGGCGATGCGCTCAATCACCAGATGGCCGCGGCGCCCTTCACGGCGGAGGCCGGATGCCGTCATGCTGCCGTCGGGGAACGCGAGCCGCGCGGCAGTATCGAGCCGCAGCGGGGTTGTAGGTGTAATTGTTTCCGGTGAAGCAAGCAGGCGCGGTTGGCAACGCTTAGGCCGGGGCTGCGCAGGTGGAGGGACGTACTCGCCTCCCTCTTCACTTGGTGGGATGGGCTGACGAGGCGACAGCAGCCCTCGCCACTCGTCCCCCTCTGCACTCGGCGGTAGGAATAAACTGTCGCCGCGGCGCCAATACTCGATGCCTGCGTTGGACCAGGAAATTTCCGTCCAGCCGCGTAAGTCGGGCGTTGGCAGGCCCGCCCTGGCGTTAGCCTTGAGGGCGAGTTCTGCGCCGGGCGACGTGGTAGAGGAGGACGAAGACACGACCAAACTTATCCTTTGGTTCTGTCGAGCCCTGATTGACCGTCTGCTGCGGTCAATCAGGGCGCTTTCAAATTCAGTTCATTCGATCTTTACGGACGTCGCGCCTTCGTTGTCTGAGCCCGACGACTATCAACGGTGTCGGCAGCCCGTGCGGCCAGGGCCTGACGGACGATGTGCATGACAAGATTACTGGCGGTGCGATCCTCGCTCCGCGCCCACGCAACCAACGCGCCGCGCTCGGGCTCGGGCATATAAATGTGCAGGTCTGCGATCCGGCTCTCGGACATCTGCTTGGGACTCACTTAAATCCGTTTGGAGGAACTTGGCGATGGTAGACGCACTATGATCAGTTCTGCCACCGTTGCAAGCCAATTTCACAGCAAGATCAATAAGTTATATAACTAAATTTGCGAATTCGTTGATAAGTCAGGGTCTTGCGCCTTCAACTATTTTTGTGGAACGCAAGAAGTGCCAATTCGACGGGCATTTCTTTCGCGTGAGATGGTGCAAAACATATCCAGAAAGGCAGGAGGTGTCGATTTGACGGGCACTTCTTCGCAGCTATCGGCGCCCGGCTGCAGCCGGGGCAAACGGGGATGCCGGGCTTTTCGGGCCAGGGAAGGCACAGGGGAAGCCTCGGGCCGGACGGCCGCTAAGGTGATGGCAGGGCTCGGAAGCAAGGATTACGGATTAGGACATGACTGTTGCGCGAGCCCGTAAAACAACTGCCACAAATGTTGCAGTTGGAAAGCGCCTTGGCAAAGACGAGGCCCGGCTCGTCCACCGCAACCTGATGCCGTGGCCGCGCCAGTAGCTCATGCCGACCGTTCCGAATACGGAGACAGCTGCCGCCATCGAGGAGGCGGAGCACGGCGGCGGCCGCGTTTACGACGGCCCGGCCGAGGGGATTATCGAGACCATGCTGCGCGAAGAGGGATAAGGCTAATCCCCAAACACAAATCGTGAAGGTACGATCGGCCGATTGGCTGACCGGCAGCGATCGGTGCCGGAGCGAAGCATCAACCAAGAAACAATTGAGCCCGGCATCGGCCCATGAGCGCGCGACGGCCCTCCGGCTTCATCGAACCGTGCCAGCCGTCGAAGGTGGCGCGGCCACCGTCCGGCCCATTGTGGGTTCACGAAATCAAGCACGACGGCTATCGGCTGATGGTGCGCCGTGACGGATCGCGCATCCGCTGCTTCACGCGCAACGGTTACGACTGGGCCGACCGTTTCCCTGCCATCGTTGCGGCTGCGCTCCGCATCAAAGCATCGTCGTTCCTGATCGATGGCGAGGCGGTGATCGTCAAGGACGACGGCACGTCGGACTTCCGTCCGCTGCGCAGTACACGCCATGGCGGCGACGCAGTGCTGTTCGCCTTCGACCTGATCGAGCATGACGGCGAAGACCTGCGCGCCCTGCCGCTGATCGAGCGCAAACGACGGCTCGCCAAGCTGATCGGCAAGAGCAAGCACGCCATCCGGTTTGTTGAGCATCTGACCGATGATGGCCCGGTCGTGTTCGAACACGTCTGCCGCATGGGGCTGGAAGGCATCGTCTCGAAGCGGACGGACGCGCCCTATCGCAGTGGTCCATCGAAGGCATGGGTCAAGACGAAGAACCCGGCGAGCGATGCGGTGCGGAGAGAGCGCGAAGAGAACTGGAACGCCTGACCGCCTGTGAAACACCGCCAGCGTCCATCACCGCAAAGCCGAGCGGCATTTGCCGGGGATGCCGTGGCGCTCCATCCGGCGACGCGGCGGCAGGCAGGCGCACCCGTCAGGCGCGTCTATATCTAACGATATAGACCAGATATATGCCGGAAGTTTCGCCCGGTACTCAGCCCAATACGCCATTGTGCACGGCGATCAAGTCCCGTACTCTTTATTTAGGTGCCCTAATCCCGGCTAGCCGAAGCTGTCATCGGTGGGCACTACCTCAAACCCTTCTTTTTTGGTCCGCTTGCGAAGCGGGTGCGTCAGGGAGGCTCCAGTGGCGAACGAAGCGCGTTCACTCACGAAGGCGACGCTCCTCATTGCTTTAACAATGCTTGTGGGCGGCACCGAAATTGCTAGGGCGTCTACGGTGACTTCTGTGGGGCCAGTGACTTTTGGGCCCTTCTCTTTTGGCAATCTCTTCGGAACAGCGAATATCGATCAGTTCAACCCACTGCAGGGAACCCTGACGGAGGTGGAAATAGATCTGACTTCGCAGCTCGTCGACGTCCCTACTGCCACGGTTGGCGGGGAGGTGAAATCTCCTTCGGGTGATCTCACAGGCAGCACGTTTATCGCCCATATCAACTCGGCGGGGGATCCCGTTTCATACGATAGTACGACTACATATTCGTCGTCTCTCGGCCCCTATCAGGGCACGGGTCAGTTCCCTCTCCATTTCCAATATTCCACGGATTGCACCCTAGTGGGTTCGGGTAACACTTGCGGCGATGGCTGGAGTGGCAGCGTTACTGTTAAGTACACTTACGATCCAACAACTCCAGTAACAACTCCAGTTCCCGCTGCTCTCCCGCTCTTCGCCACCGGCCTCGGCGTGATGGGTTTGTTTGGTTGGCGCAGGAAGCGCAAGGCGCAAGCGGTCGCCACCTGAACAAACAAATAAACGGGAACACGAAAGGGCCGCTGTGCAAAGCGGCCTTTTTGGCGCCACGCCTTGTGCCAAGTGGCGCGAAGGTGTTTAAGATCGACACTGCCAAGCGGTCGCCAAAGACCTAGATTTCTAGGAATGGTCCATAAACAGGCGCGTCTATATCTAACGATATAGACCGTTAGTTCCGAATTAGCTTGCTAACGCTGACTTTGTAGCAGAGCGTCTGGTGGGGCACCGCTAACAACTCGACCTAAAGAGGGGCGATCATGACCAGGATTGTGCGTAATGTAGCTTTCGCCATTTCTGCCTGTGCAATGTGTGCGATCAGTTCTCCGGGCTTTGCCGACGTGTTGCAAGCTAATGACGATCATTTTATGACCGCCGAGAACACGCCACTGTCTACTGGTGTCTTTGAAAATGACATCATCCCCCCGACGGGCAGCATCACCGGCATCATAGAGTCGAACCCGGCCGACGGCACTTTGTCCCTAATTGGCTTCAACAATGGGGCTTTCATCTACACACCGAACTCAAATTTTGTCGGCACTGACATGTTTATGTATCGGATCGAGGACGTAACAACCGATCAGTTTAGCAATACCGCTACCGTTACAATCGTAGTCAACCAAGCAATTGTCTCGACAACCCCGCTCCCCGCCCTACCGATGTTCGCTACCGGCCTCGGCGCATTGGGTCTGTTTGGTTGGCGCAGGAAACGGAACGCGCAAGCGGTCGCCGCCTGAACAAACAGATAAACGGAAACACGTAATTGGCCGCTGCGAAGCGGCCTTTTTATTTGTGCGGCCACACTCGTGCCAAGTGGCGCGAAGGTAATTGAGATCGACACCGGCAAGCGATCACCCAACACCTAGATTTTAGAAATGGTCCATAAACAGGCGCGTCTATATCCAAGGATAAAGACCGTAGTTCCGAATTAGCTTGCTAACGCTGATTTTGTAGCAGAGCGTCGAGCGGGCACGGATTACAACTCCCTGAAGGGGGTACTCTCTCGCCTGAGTACTGCCAACAAGACGGTGGCCCGACCGAAGTCACCGTTCAATAACCGGCAGACTGCTGCCATCGGTAGGCCAAAGCCGCCAACATCGATCGTAGTCAACGCGGCCCGCTGCTGTCGTCGGCGTGCCCTGAACTCGCCTTGGGAGGCTAAATGAAACTTCGTTTTATTCCCGGTATCGTGCTGACAATGTTTGCCGCGCTTTTTTTATCGATGACCGTTGGCCCGGTGGAAGCCTCAACCTTCAACTTCAGTTTCACGAACACAGCAAACGGCGGGGGCATCGTAACAGGTACCATCGTTCTCAACGCTTCGGATACGGCGGCGACGAGCCTAGTAGTAATATCTAACACCGCAGGTTTCGGTATCGGCGAATACGTGGGAGCACCCAATAGCAACTCATTCACAGTGACGTCCGGACAATTAACCGATGTGGTCTTTGAAGACTTTGGAACCAACAACACGTCGCCCGCCCAAACCTGTTGTTCGCTATCACTAGATGGCTCGGACGCTGGGTTAACTGATGCTAGTAACGGCGTTTCCTCAATCGCCACCGACCTCACCTTCTCGGCAACTCCCCTTCCCGCCGCACTTCCGCTGTTCGCCACCGGCCTCGGCGGCTTAGGTCTGCTCGGCTGGCGCAGGAAGCGCAAGGCGCACGGCTTACAACTCTCAACTCCCTGAAGGGGGGCGATCATGACCAGGATTGCGCGTAATTTGGCTCGACGAGCCACAGGTAGCCTATGGCTCGCTGCAACTGCACCTTGGAGGCGGGCATGAAAACGAAATTGTTGGGCCTATTGGCCATACTGCCGCTGTTGGGTTTGTCTCCCGCCTTTGCCTGCGGCTCTACCACTGTTCGGTTCTGTCTTGGGCGTTGTGGGGCTGCTCGGCTGGCGCAGAAAACGCAAGGCGCAAGCGGTCGCCGCCTGACCAAACAAATAAACGGAAACGCGAAAGGGCCGCCGCGAGGCGGCCTTTTTATTTGTGCGGCCACACCCGTGCCAAGTGGCGCGAAGGTAATTGAGATCGACACCGGCAAGCGATCACCCAAGACCTAGATTTTAGAAATGGTCCATAAACAGGCGCGTCGCTATCTAAGGATATAGACGGTAGTTCCGAATTAGCTTGCAACCGCTGATTTTGAAGCAGAGCATTGTGTGGGGCGCGGCTTACAACTCCCTGAAGGGGGCAATCATGATCAAGACTGAGCGTAATGTGGCTCGCCGAGCCACGGGTGGCCTATCGCTCGCCGCAGTTGCGTTGCTGACGGCGGCATGCCTGCCGATATCGACTGCCAAGGCCGCCACTATCACGGAGACGTATGACTTCACCGCAACCGGTCCTTCAAGCAGCCCGGTAACCACTTGGGACGGCTCATTCACAATCACCTTCGATCCGACCGTTGCTGGTGGTCCGTTTGCGCTCGACGCCTTCTCGTCCAATTTGCCCGCAAGCTACAACCCGTTTGAGGGTCTTGTTCAAGCATCTAACGAGATCGCCATCGGAGACAACTGTAACAGCAGTGGATGTGCCGCGGGACCAAATCAAGCATTTTTATTCTTTTCTGTAGACAATTCAGGTAAAGTTACTTCTAATTTTTTCCTTGCGATTAACACTGAGCCCGGCTCCAACGAGTCCGTGACGCTGGCCTCTACCCCTCTTCCCGCCGCCCTCCCGTTGTTCGCCAGCGGCCTTGGCGTAATGGGTCTGTTTGGTTGGCGCAGGAAGCGGAACGCGCAAGCGGTCGCCGCCTGAACAAAATGCACAAGACAACACAGCGTTCGACGCGGGTGCTGCTGGCATCCGCCTTGGCAGAACTTGGAGGACTTGTCATGATTAAGTGACGCTTGAGCGTTTCTGGTGCAGTTGCGTTGCTTGCGACGTGCCTAGCCTGTTTGATTAGCCAACAAGCTCAGGCAAGTCTAATTGGCAACGGGACCAATACCGTGTCTGCGCTATTCTACATTGGCGCCTCCGCGGTACCCGTCGTGACCTCGATCACCGCCCCGTTCACTAACCCCGCCCCTTCGGAAATCGAGGATTATATAAATTCCATGGGGATGACGACGAACACGCCGCCACCTATCATTCCCGCCACTTTTGTGGAGGGCGCAATTAGCGGTTCGACAATTAGCGTCGGCGGTACGCAGATCACCATAACCAACAATCTAGCACTGCCGTTCTGCTCAACTCCACTCCCGTGTGCCGACGTCTTCACCGGCTTTGGATTTGTGTTTTCATCCGGCGTGGACATCACCGGTGTAACCGTTGATCCGGCGAGCAGCCCAGCCTTCCTGCCAATTGCGGGTGGTCTGACCTTTGGCCCGGATGATATCTTCGTGAATGTTGTGGGCGATGCACC
This sequence comes from uncultured Alphaproteobacteria bacterium, assembly GCA_963732015.1. GTDB lineage: Bacteria > Pseudomonadota > Alphaproteobacteria > Rhizobiales > Xanthobacteraceae > BOG-931. Next base: position 486,118 of record CAVSXY010000002.1, read on the forward strand.
GGCTGTAGGTGGCGAGCTTATCCTTGACGTTATCACGGGCACACCGACGGCCACCCCACTCCCCGCTACCCTCCCACTCTTCGCCAGCGGCCTCGGTGCGTTAGGTCTGCTGGGCTGGCGCAGAAAACGCAAGGCGCACGGCTTACAACTCTCAACTCCCTGAAGGGCGGCGATCATGACCAAGATTTGCGTAGGGTGGCTCATCGAGCCACAGGTAGCCTATGGCTCGCTGCAACTGCACCTTGGAGGCCGGGCATGAAAACGAAATTGTTTGGCCTATTGGCCATACTGCCGCTGTTGGGTTTGTCTCCCGCGAACGCAGCGATGTTTACTTATGCAGTCGATTATTCGATAGATGGCTTTCCGGTAACCGGCTCAATCACGACGACCTGTGATAATTGTATATTGACAACCTCTGATGTCTCTGCGTGGAATTTTTCTCAACCTGCGCTGCCATTATCGATCTCAGGTAGCAGCGGAGGAGTACTCGGTGGCGGAGACCTCTCGATCACCCCCTCGTCGATCGTCTGGAATCCTGGTGGGACCAGTACTTTTTTTAGCGCCGCCAACGGCTGCATCGATTTCGATGGGATATTCTGTAGTTTTACCGAATCTTCGTCCTTTGATGCAACCTTAATTCTTTCGGATGGCAATGAAGTAGTCATACAGGGCAGCCGCGCCGCTGCTCTGACGATAGCCACCGCGACCCCTTTGCCTGCGGCTCTACCACTGTTCGGTTCTGTCCTAGCGGTAGGCGGACTGCTCGGTTGGCGCAGGAAGCGGAAGGCGCAAGCGGTCGCCGCCTGAACAAACAAATAAACGGAAACACAATGGCCGCCGCGATTTTGTGAATTTGTATCCTCCGATTGGAGGAGGCGGCAATTTGAAAGGTGCGCTACCATAGGCGTGACGTAAGGGAGGAGTAACGATGCACCGCCACCTCGTTTCGCTTTTGCTGGTGTTCACCCTGACCGCGGTCATATCGCCAGCTCGCGCGGCTGGATTGGTGGCAACCGGGGAAGTTGCGTCGACCCAAGACGGCCTAAACTTCGATTACAATCTGCTCCTGAGCAATGCTGGCACGACAACCATCGGAACCCTTTGGTTCGCTTTTGCTCCAGGAGAGGATTTTATGGATGTTATGCCAACATTTGTCATCAGCCCGAGCGGATGGACTTCGAGCATTACAAACGGCGGTCCTGGTGATGGATTTGGAATCCAGTGGGTTGCGCAGGATCCCAGTGATTATTTGGCAGCCGGAAAATCTTTGGTTGGATTTGGCTTAGGCAGCTCGGAGACACCCAATCAGCTTCTCGGTAATTCGAGCTTTTATCCAGGAACACCCGAATTGACGAGCTTTGCTTACTTCGAAGGGCCCTTTTCAGACCCGGAGTTCCTATTCGTAATTGTCGGCGCGCCGTCGAATATCCTGCCAACGGTAGGAGCAGATGGTCTGATTGTGGGTTCTTCGTCCACGACTCCCATTCCCGCGACGCTCCCGCTCTTCGCTAGCGGTGCTGGACTGATCGGTTTGCTTGCACGGCGCAGGAAGCGCAAGGCGCAAGCGGTCGCCTGAACAAACAAATAAACAGAAACACAGAATGGCCGCTGCAAGGCGGCCTTTCTATTTGCACGTCAGTAGTTCCGGCAGCTTCGCCACGTTGGCCGCAATGCGTCGTGCCTGTCGTGCGTGAGCAAGCTGGCCGCTGATCGCCGCCCCGGCTCCTCCTCGAAATAGACATACGCGAGCGCCTGTCCCGTGTGGTCGCGGACGGTGAAGTAGGCGTTCGATTCTTCGACGATCCAAGGCGGTGGGAAGCGGCGCGGGAATGGCATAGGCCCAGGATAGTGCGAAGCGCAACGATGTTGCAGTGGCATGTTCGTGGCCAAAAATCAGGGACTGCAAAGCGACATAGCTGTGACCGCCATCACTTCCTGTGGTGTGAGGGTGCCCTATGTTCAACTCAGAAAGACCACACAGCGTTAGAGGAGGATGCTATGCCAACTCTTGTGAACCAGACGCAGCCTAGTTTTGTTCGTTGGCTTAAACAATTCATGAAAAAGAACCGCTCACCCTCTAAGTGGTACGAACACGAAAATCGTGGAGTTCACTGACAGCGAACGGATCTAACGAATTACCGTCTTAGGCTCTTACGTGTCTTCTTGCGTCGCGGCGGTGATCTACCCGCCAGTACATATTTAAAGACGACCGATCCATCGCGGGCAGGAAGCGGCGCGTCGCACACGACGCAGGTTATCTCAAGATCAACGGTTTCCGGCCCGGCTTCGGCTTCGATCAAATGATACAACGCGCCGCAATGCGGGCAGTTAAACCGCCCGGTTGTGGTTCCACGCACGACAGATTGCCCCCACGGAAGAAGTCCCGACCGAGTATCTTTGCCGGTCCGAGAGGAACCGTCAATGCTGCCGCCTCTATAATCACAAAAACACTGAGAGCGTCCGCTTTGCTCCCAAAAGCAGCCGCGAAAGCGGGCGGTCGGCGTGGCCGAGATGGGCCAATAACGATATGACCGCTTCGGGTCATCTTCGACGCTTTGAGCGTGCGCCAGACACTTCCGGTTTACCCCCGAAACCGGACTTACCGCTGCGCTTCATTTTGGATACATAAACCGTGCGAAGATTGAGTACGCTGAGAATTTTCTTTGTTGGGGGCAGCTTGTTGTTAAGAATCTTGTTGAGCATGGTCCGATTAACGCCAGCCTTTTTTGCCCATGCCCTTTGGCTACCCGCTCGTTTCACTTCTGATCGGAGTAAATCAGTAGTTGGAAGCCTTTCGCCCAAAGTTCTGAAGAAATCAAGCTCATGCCAGTGACATTGCCGCCAGGCCGGTTGAAGCTCGCGACCAGACCCATTAAGACCGCATCGTTGGCGGCCGAGAAGACGATTGGAATCTCAGAGGTCGCCGCTTTGGCCGCGAACGCCGAGGGAGGCCGGCCAGCCGCGAAGATTGCGGCCACCCGTAGGCTAACGAGATCAGCCGCCAATGCGGGCAATCGGTCATAGCGACCTTCCGCCCAGCGGAAGGCTATCGCCAGGTTCTGTCCTTCGACAAATCCGACTTCGCGCAGCCCCTCGCGAAACGCTGCGAGCACATTGGCGGACTCGCCAGGTGCTCCACTGCTGAGAAATCCGACCATCGGCATTGCTGACTGCTGCGCGCGCGCCATCAACGGACACGCGGCCGCCGCGCCGCCGAGAAGCGTGATAAACTGGCGACGCTTCATGTTCTCCCCGCAGGCCGAGGATCACACTAACACATCTTTGAAAAAGAGCGCGTTGTGCATTACAGCAAATTTCGCACCCTGATGTCGCAGTTGGGTCATTCTCTACCGATTGACGGAGTCAAGCGCACGTCCGCTTCTCCTCCGAGAGCGACGGAATTGCTGCGTTGCATTAAGTGAAGCGACGGGCTAGTAGCGGCTGTGAGCAGGTGCGGCAGTACCTATTCGATCACCTCGTCGGCGAGCGCCAGCACCGTCGGCGGGATGACGAGGCCGAGCGCCTTGGCAGTTTTGAGGTTGAGCACCGTCTCGAATTTGGTGGGCAGCTGGACCGGAAGATCGCCAGGTTTCTCGCCCTTGAGAATCCGACCAATATAGACACCCGCTTGACGATCCGTGTCTTCGAAAACGGCCCCGTAGCTCGATAAACCTCCGGCATTGCAAAGCACCCGATTGTAGTAATTTGCCGGAATCCGATAGCGCGCCGCGAGAGCGACGATTTGCGCGCGTCTGGCGGTGAATGTCGGATCGGGACCGGCCAACAGCCCGTCGACATGCAGGTCGGCAGCTTTGGCAAAAGCCGCATTAATCTCGTCCTCGGAACTCGCGTTTAGAACCGACATCTGACGATCGAGGGCGCGAACTGCATCCTCCATGTCCGCTAGATTTTGGCCGCTGGTCTGGATCGTAGGATTGTTGAGAAACCCGATCCTGGTCGCGCCTGGCACGAGTTTGGACAGCAGCTCTAGCCGCTTTGTCATTATGCCGCTGTTGTAGTAGCTGACCCCGGTAATATTGCCGCCGGGCTGGTTCATGCTCTCGATAATGCCTGATTTGACCGGGTCGCTGCCGTTGGTGAACACAATCGGAATTGTCGCGGTCGCGGCCTTAGCTGCCAACGCCGCGTTGGCCGATCCCCACGCGAAAATCAGATCTACCTTTTGGCCCGCTAGCTCGGCGGCAAGGGCCGGTAGCTGGTCGTATTTCTCAGTGGCGCGAATCTCAATCGTTATGTTACGGCCCTCAACGTAGCCCATTTTACCAAGACCCTCGCGTAGAGCGGCGAGGGTGCTCTCTCTGGGCTGCCCTCCACTACTGAGATAGCCGATCACTGGCGCCGGCTGCTGCGCACGCGCCGCTAGTGGCCACGCGGTTGCCACGCCGCCGAGCAAAGCGATGAACTCGCGCCGCCTCATATGCTCCTCGTAACACAGGGCTTGCAGCCTACCACGATGCAGTTGGAAATACCGCTTTGTGCGTCACAGCAAATTCGGACGACCGATGTCTCAGATGGGTCACGAGCCGCCGCGCCGGCTCGTCGGAGTCGTGGCGGAAGTGCCTTCGAAAGCTGCCGCGCCGGTCAGCTGCAACCGGGGCGGTTGAGGGCCATGGCACAAAGTCGCTGCGCGACAGCCCGCTGAGGCGGGTGCTTGAGCCGATAGGCCGGTAGCCAGATGAGAGAATGACGATAGCGGGGGACGCGGCCGCGTCCTGAGATTGCGGTCCCAGCAACCTCACTCAGGAGTTCTCTGATGACCTGGCCCATGGTCAGCCCGCTGCGTCAACGCATGATCGACGACATCCGTGCGCGCAAACTCGGGCGTCATTCGCTGCGCAGCCATCTCCACAGTTGCAAGCGGTTCGCCGCTTTCCTCAAACGCTCGCCGGAGACGGCGACAGCCGACGACGTGCGCCAGTTCCAACTGACGCTCATCGAAGAAGAAGGGCTCACCATCTGCAATCGTAACCGCATCATGACGGGGGTGAAGTTCCTGTTGCGCGTGACGATGCGACGGCACGATCTCGCCGCCGAGATCTATCACCTCAAGGAGCCGCAGAAGGTGCCGGTGGTATTGAGCTCCGACGAGGTAAAGCGAATTCTATTGATGGCGCCAAGCCTCAAGGCGCGAACCATGCTGACGATCAGCTATGGCTGCGGCTTGCGGGCGGGCGAAGTGACGCGGTTGACGGTCGGTGACATCGACGGCGCGCAGAACATCATCCGCGTCGTGCAAGGCAAAGGCCGCAAGGATCGCAACGTCATGCTGCCGCCGGATGTGCTCGCGCTATTGCGAGAGTGGTGGCGCGAGCGCTCGGCGTTGGACGACGCCGGGATGCCGCCGGCAGAGCGCTGGATTTTCCCCAGCTATGGCCGCCGCAAGCCGATCACACCACGTCAGTTCAGCCGTCTGTTTCGGGAGGCCGTCAAAGCAGCCGGTATCCGCAAGCCAGGGCTGACCTTGCATTCGCTGCGCCACAGCTTCGCGACGCACCTGCTCGAACGCGGTACTGACATTCGAATTATCCAAGCTTTGCTCGGACACGACAAACTCGAGACGACGGCGCGTCTACACGCGCGTGGCCACCGGCATGATCGCGGCCGTCGAGAGCCCGCTGACGCAACTGTCGCAGCCGCGCCGGAAAATGCGGAACCGTAAGGACAAGTCGAATGAAGGACCGCCGCGTAACGCCGTCGGATGGCCCGGCCATCGCTGGAGGTCGCGGACATCTTCCGCGACCACGGCTCCGCTTGGCGTTTGGCCAACGCGGGGCATGTCAGCCTCGACCAGATCAAGGTGATGAGTGCGATCGAGCGCTGCCGCACAGCGGCGCTCGGCGGCCATGTCGCGCGTTGCGAGAACGGTGCGTGTGCTTACACCGTCGTCAGCTACAATAGTTGCCGCAATCGCCACTGCCCCAAGTGCCAGGGCGCGGCGGCACAGAAATGGCTCGCCGAGCGCGAAGCCGAGTTGCTGCCCGTCAGCTACTTCCACGTTGTCTACACGCTGCCCAGTCAACTGCGCGATGTCGCTTATCAGAACAAGCGCGTCATCTATGACCTGCTCATGAAGGCGGCGGCCGAAACCACGCTCGCCATCGCGGCCGATCCAAAGCGCCTCGGTGCCAGGATCGGCATCACCGCCGTACTGCACACCTGGGGCTCGGCGCTGACGCATCATCCCCACGTGCATATGATCGTGCCCGGCGGCGGTCTCGCGCCGCTTGTGCGTGAGCAACGAACACGAGGGCGCAGCAAGAGGCCGATTGCAGCAGATGGATTCTCGTCGCGCTCCAACTTCCTCGTCCACGTCAACGTGCTCGCGCGTTTGTTCCGAGGCAAGTTCCTCACCTTGGTTATGGACGCGCACGCCGACGGCCAATTGAAGTTCTTCAACACCCACGTTGGGCTCGCCGACAAACGAACCTTCAAGCGCTTCCTGGCGCCGCTGCGCCGGATCAAGTGGGTCGTCTACTGCAAGCAGCCGTTCGCGGGACCCAAGCAGGTGCTGCGCTATCTGTCACGCTACACCCATCGCGTTGCCATCTCGAACCGTCGGCTTGTCGCTGCTGATGATGGTGGCGTGTCATTCCGCTGCAAGGACTATCGCATCGAAGGTCCTGGCCGCTGGAAAACCATGACGCTCGCACCCCACGAGTTTATCCGTCGGTTCCTGATGCACGTGTTACCCGAAGGGCTTCCATCGCATCCGCCACTACGGGTTGTTCGCCAACGGTAACCGAGCCAAGAGCATCGCCAAGGCGCGTGAACTGCTCGCCGTGGCGACACCGCAGACTGAATCCGAGGCCGCTTCAATGCAGGAGCCTGATCAGCCCCGCGTGCTGCCGCGCCCATGCCCCTGCTGCGGTGGCCGCATGATCATCATCGAGGTCTTTGCACGCGGCGAGGCGCCCAGGCACAAGCCATCAATCGACACGTCATGAACGCGCGGCTGATGCCAGATCAGACTGACACACATCCGCATCGCTGGCCCTCCGTCGGCATCGCCGCCGCTCGTGCCGCAGACACAAAATGCCGTCTGTCGCATCTGCTCGACCCATCGGTCTGCGCCGCAAACCGTCGCCGCCTCATGCCAAGTGGCCACAAATACCCCTGTGCGCCAGGTTCCGGTCTCACCCGCGCCGCACCATCACCGCGCCGCACCGGCCGCGCCCGGCCTCAATCCCCATAGCGCCCGCCGCACCACCCGCGATCACCTCCCGCGACTTCGTGCCTTGGCGCTTCTCGGACGCCGGCGAACACACGCGCGGATAGACCTTCACTCAGGCGTCCGAGAAACCTGCACAAAAGCCGACCAAATGCGCCGCAGCAATATCGCGGCCTATTCGACCACCTCGTCGGCGCGCAACAAGATCGATGTCGGCAGTTCGAAACCCAGCGCCTTCGCCGTTTTCAAGTTAACCACAAGTTCGTATTTGGACGGCAGCAGGATCGGCAAATCGGCCGGCTTATCGCCCTTGAGTATCCGGCCGGCGTAGATGCCGAGCTGGCGATAAGCTTCGGTCAGGCTGGAGCCGTAGCTGATTAGGCCGCCGGCGAGAACGAATTCACGGCGCGGGAAAACCACCGGCACCTCACTGCGCCCGGCCAATGCCGCCAGGATTCTGTGATGCCATTGAAGAACGGATCTGAACTAACGATTGCCGCGCCAGATCGATTTGCGCCAGTGTTATAAAGGCCGCGCCGACGTCCGCTTCGGTCGCCACGTCGAGTATCACAATCTTCTGGCCGATACTCTTTCCGGCGGCTTCGATCTCATCTCGGCCGATTTTCGCGGTCGGGTTCGTCGGATTCTCCAAGAACGCGATGGTCTGCGCTTTCGGTGCAAGTTCGCGCGCCAACTGCAATTGCTTGGCCACCAGTTGGACCGCAAATACACTAACGCCAGTGAGGTTACCCTCGGGCCGATTGAGGCTGCTTACCAGACCCGACTCGACTGGGTCACTGCCTAACGTGGCGACGATCGGGATCGTTACCGTTGCCGCTTGGGCGGCGTCGATAGCCTGATTGCCGCCGCTGGCCACGAGGACCGAGACGCCACGCTGCACCAACGCCTTTGCCGCTTCCGCGAGTTGGCTAGGCTGGTTGCGTCCCCAACGGTAATCGATCGTCACATTTTGGCTTTCGGTGTACCCGGTTTGAACAAGCCCATGGCGGAACGCAGCGACGAACGTCGCATAGCTCTCCGGTGTTGCATTGTTGAGAAACCCGATCACCGGCATCGTGGGCTGCTGCGCCTACGCGGCAAACGGCCATGCTGCGGCGCCACCGAATAGCGTCAAAAATTTCCGTCGCCTCATGGGTCGCCCTCTCTCAGAGAAGCCTACCATTGACGATCGCGTTGTGCATCACAGCGATAGCCGAGCCGTTGATGAGAGCTATCGCCAAATCTTGGTGACGGAAGGGGATCAGGCGGCAGCGGTTTGAGCTTGCGATCTGACGACTTCGATTCCGTCGGTGAACTTTACACCGAGGATGATTTTCGGCAACTGGTTGTGGCCATCGAGGCGACGCCAGCTTTTCTCGGCGGCCTCGGCGAGCTTGAAGATCATGGCGAGCGCGGTCTTGTTGGAGAGACATCCCTTGGAGCGCACCGTGCGGTGGCGGATGGTCGCGAACGAGCTTTCGATGACGTTGGTCGTTCGCAGATGCTTCCAGTGCTCGGCCGGGAAGTCGTAGAAGGCAAGCAGCGCCTCGCGATCCTTGATCAGGCATTCGACCGCCTTGTCGTATTTGACGCCCCAGGTTTCGACGAAGGCGTCGAACGCGGCGAGCGCATCCTTCTTGGTCTCGGCCATCCAGATCTCCTGGAGCGCCCGCTTGGCTTTCGAGTGCTGGCTCTTCGGCAGCTTGTTCAAGACGTTGGCGGTCTTGTGGACCCAGCAGCGCTGGCCGCGGGTCTTCGGCCACACCTCCTCGATCGCCTGCCAGAAGCCGAGCGCGCCGTCGGCGACCGCGAGTTCGGGCGCCGACCGCAAGCCCGCGCCGCTTCAGATCGAGGAGCAACTCCCTCCAGGATTGGGCGCTCTCGCGCACGCCGTCGATGAGGCCGACGAGTTCCTTTTTGCCCTCCGGCGTGGCGCCGATGATGACCAGCAGGCACTGCGCATCGTCCTCCAGGCGAGCCTGCACGTGGATGCCGTCGGCCCAGAAGTAGACGTAGCGCTTGGCGGAGAGGTCGCGCTTGCTCCAGCGCAGCGTGCTCGTCCGACCAGGCGTCCTTGAGCCGCCCGATGGTCGAGGCCGAGAGCCCGCCGGCGTCCTTGCCGAGCAAAGCCAGCGAGCGCTTCCTCGAAGTCGCCGGTCGAGACGCCCTTGAGGTAGAGGATCGGGATCAGCACCTCGAGGCTCTTCGACCGGCGCGCGTAGGGCGGCAAGATCGCCGACGAAAAGCGGATGCGCTCGGAGCCTTCGCCGACGCGGTCGCGCACGCGCGGGCAACGCACCGCGACCGGACCGATGCCGGTCACGATCTCGCGCTCGGGCAGATGTCCGTGGCGCACCAGCCGCTGGCGGCCGTCGTCGGTGAGTTTGTCGGCATGGCAGTTGAGCAAGGCCGCAACCTCGGCCTCGACCGCTTGCGAAAGCAGCGCTCTCGCGCCGTTGCGCAAAACCTCGGTCAGCGGATCGGAGAATGTCCCTGGCTGGGAGAGTTGGAAAACATTACTCTCGGTCACGGCGTATCACTCCTTCGGTGGAGAAGTGGGGGCTTCGAACACCACCACGATACGCCGCCTCAACCCTTCATGCCGTCACCAACTTTCGCCCATAGCTCCGTTGATGACTGCTCTGGGTCATCTTCCGCCGCGCCGCTTCACTGGAAGCGCGGCGGTAGTACCCCTGATAACGGACCCGCCGTTCGCGACCGGCGCGACTGCGACGGGCACAAGCAGCCGCGACCTTCGTTCGCCGCCATGCGCCGCGCCTCGTTGCGGGTGAGCAGTTTAGCTGATGATCGGCGGGATTATTGAAAATTACCCCATTCGAGTGCACAATGAACGAACGACAGTGGGAGGACGCAATGAGTATTCTTTGGACCATCATAATTGGGTTTGTGGCAGGCGTGATCGCCAAGTTCCTTTATCCTGGAAACAAGTATGAGCCTTCTGGATTTATCGTGACTACCCTGCTCGGGATTGTGGGAGCTTTCGCTGCAACATACCTTGGCCAAGCAGTCGGGTGGTATCAAGCTGGCGAGAGCGCAGGTTTCATTGGGGCAATCGTTGGCGCGATCATAGTTCTGGCAGTGTGGGGTTTCCTCGCACCGCGTCTTGGGCGGACGTAGGCCCACCTCTGTCGGGACCCAGGTGACAGCCGAGCCGATGCGTGGCAAATGGCGGTCGGTGCATCGCATCCGACCGCTGTATCCGGGGCACCCACGCAACGATTCGGTCGCATTGATACTGACTGCAAAGAGCGGCAACTAAGTGATGCTACCCTCGTGGCTATTCGGATTCCTGCTCGGCTTTAGCCTGTGCATTGCAGTCAATGTCACGTTGCAGTTGCTGCGATAGGCCTGAGCACGCGCCGCAAGCGGCCATGCCACCGGACCGCCAAGAGTTGAATTCCCGCCGCCTTCATAAGTCTCCATCCCCAAGCCTGGAGGAAGACACTCTACCACATCAATGGGAAGCTGTTGTGCGTCACAGCAAATTGTGCCGCTCGACTTCCGAATTGGGTCAACCGCGTAGGTTTGAGTGTGGCTTGGGAAGGTCCGCTTAGGCTCCGATAGCTACCGAACCGGTGCATCGCAACAAGTGACGTTGAGGGGC
>CAVSXY010000003.1:0-696121 GCA_963732015.1 uncultured Alphaproteobacteria bacterium
ACCTCGCATTGGCGAAGAACTCGCGACGCCGGCACGCGGCCTGGTACTCGATGTCCCGCTTCTTACGGCCGTCCAAAGTGCCGCGAGCAAGCCACTTGCGTTCCCGGTCCAGAACATTGCGCACGGCTTGCCGACAGGCTGGGAGCAGTAACGTGCCAGGTTGCGGTGCGAGTTCACGGGGTGTTTGGAGCGGCGGCGGAGACCAAGAGCTTTGCCGGCGCGCCATGGTGCGGCGGCGGAGTTTGAGGAGCCGATCGAGGCTGGGCGTGGATTTGTGCGATGGTGCTTTTTTTTGTGTGCCGGCTCTGCCGTTCGCAACTTTTGGCGCGGTTGAGTGCGGCGCGCCGTGAGCGCTGTGGATTTTGAAGGATTGGAATGGGAGGCCGCCGTTGAATGCCGAGGCTGTTTGCTGAACTCTTTGTCAGGCAGGGCGGAGACGTGGTGGTGGTTTTTTGGGATGGTGGTTTCCTTTCAATGTGGTGGTTTGTGACGGAGAAAATTGCTTTTGAATGGAAGTGGGAGAAATGCGGTGTATTCGGTGTGTTATCAAAACGAACAATACATTTTGTTCACCCATTTTTCGGAACGAGAAGACCAGATGGGTCGAGTTGTTTTTCAGAGATGCGTCGCTCGAACGACGCCAGTGATGCGATGATGCGAAACGATGAATGTATGGTTTGATGGGGCGATCTGATGCGGCTGTGCGTGGTGGGCAGACTATATTGTGGCTGCTGGTGTATGTTTGGTGCACTAATCATGGTGGATTGGTGGACGTAGATGAGGGCCAGGGTGGTCAACTGACCCGGGAGTGGGTTCCCCTCCCAGGCAAGACCACGACATCATCATCATCCTCAGAGCAGCCCTGGGTGGTGGGGATTGACTCTCTGGTTACTATAATGGGGATGTGCACGCGCGCGACCGACGACATGGCTGGCACTGGTGGCGAGACCCGCACGGTACCCTGACTTGGCTGGCACTAAGCCCCGTTTTTGGCGAACTGAATGGCTCACAGGAGTATTTCTTTAATTCGATAGAACCCACCGCGCGGGCCGGCCGAGGCGAATGCGACACCGCGATTGGGACTGTCTGGTTGGGGGATGCGACCGCGAGCACAGTCCACGTGCGCTTGTCGGGGCTAGTGGCTTCAGCAGTTCAATTACTCGACCAAGCCATCGTGGCCGAGCAGGCGGTCTGCTCCGTGGGCGGAACCTTCGAGAGCTCAAAAAGTGCAGCTCGTGTGGTTAGGCGATGGGTGGTGTCGATGTGCGAGGAGCACGACGATAAGGTGAGGTTGTTGTGGTGAAAACTCACGATCTCTGATGCGCTGGCGGCGAGAGGGAATGACGGCGGATGGTGATGTGAACGAACCCCGAAGGTGGTTGGATGAGGGGAGCTTGCGGTTGTGGGGTTTCCTCATCATCGTGATGAGCCATGCAAGCATTGCACTTGCCGGTCTCGATCCCATCGCGGAGAGCTGGCGACGGTCATTCCTATGGCTTTTGGCGGGAACGGCGCTGTGCCGATGCGATGGCACAAACACATACCGTGTTGAGACCATCGCCACGGTCCCCAATGGATTCTCGAAGGGGACATCAAAGCTTGCTTTGATAAGATCAGCCATGAATGGCTCTTGACGCACGTCCCTATGGACCGGCAAGTGCTGAGGAAATGGTTGAACGCGGGTTTCCTGGAGAAGCATGCCTAGTTCGCCACCACGGAAGGAACACCTCAAGGCGGTTGCATTTCACCCGCCCTGGCGAATTGGACCCTGGATGGACTGCAACGGCTCTTGGCGGAACACTTCGCCAAGACGCTCAAACAACAAGGGATGAACAAAGTCCACCTGGTCCGCTATGCGGATGACTTCTTGATCACCGGCACATCGAAGGGGCTCCTTCGTGATCAAGTCCAAGTTCTCGTGGCTCACTTCTTGAAGCAACGAGGGCTCGAGCTCTCCCACGAGAAGACCCAGATCACGCATGTGGAGGAAGGCTTCGATTTCTTGGGACAGAACGTACGACGCTATCGTTGCGGCAAGGTTCTTATCAAGCCTTCGTCACGCAATGTGAAGACGTTCTTGGCCAAGATCCAGGAGACCATCGACCGCTCAGGCAGCCAAACGGCAGGAGAACTGATCCGGCGTTTGAATCAACAGATCAAAGGCTGGACCATGTATCACCGTTATGCATCGAGCAAACGCACCTTTAGCTATGTCGATCACCGGATCTTCCAAAAAGTGTGGCGGTGGTGCCGGCGACGGCACCCGAAGAAGAGCAGGAAGTGGATCAAGGAGAAATACTTCCTGCGAGACGGTCACCGCCACTGGGTCTTTACCGGCACGCTGCGGGACCCCAAAGGCCAGGGCTGGCCGATCCAGTTGATGGCCGCGGCACAGGTGAAGATCATCCGTTACGTGAAGATCCGAAATGCCGTGAATCCCTACGATCCGCAGTGGGAACTGTACCTGGAAGCACGGTGGACTTGGCAACTGGCCCAGACGCGGACAGGTCACAGGCAGATCGAATATCTCTGGAAGAAACAAAAGGGACGATGCATGGCCTGCGGTCAGCCGCTGCGACTGGCAGAGGAAGATTGTCAGATCCATCATCGCATCTGGCGCAGCCGAGGCGGTCAGGACAGGAGTGACAACATGGAGTTGTTACATGTCAACTGCCATCGGCAGATCCACGTGCAAGAAGAACGGACCAAAACGGCCGCGTCCCGCGAGGGGCGTTCGTGAAGGCTTGAGCTGCATGACGGGAAACTGTCACGTGCAGTTCTGAGGGGGCGGGGAGGTAGCAATACCTCCCTGCTACCCGGCAAGGTACAGGTGGGCCGCGCCCTTGTCTGGGATGGGCCAGGGTACCTGAACATCCCGCACACCGCGGGCTCCATCCCGTGCGCTGAGGACTGCAAGGAGGAAGGACCGAAGGAAATGAAGGAGAAGGCGGAAGACTCACAACAGACAATGTCTCGCGAGCACCACGCCAACCCAAGAACCGCCAGGTCAGCCGAGTGTACAGACGCTGGAATTTCGCTGGAAAAGTCCCATTTAGTCTCACTTTTGGGGACCCTCGGCGTGCCTTCCAGGCGGCAATGCTCACTCGGCATATCGTTGCAGCAGCATGAGATAGGACCTGAGGCTCGCCCGCCCAGGCGGCCCAGGAACCGCGTGGGACAGGGCGCCGAAAAGTCTCACGGCAATTTCCGCTGATCTTCAGGATCTCAAACCGAAGCCACTTCTCCGTCGGCCCTGTCCTTCCCCGATTTCAGCCACCGCCAGAATCACACGGCATCGCCGAGCCAAGCCCACGCGGGTCGTCGTCCAGCGGAGGCGACGTTCCAGTTCATTCTGTTCCTCGGAGGTCGGAATCACACGCAATGAAGTCTTTCGGCCTCGCCTTTGAGCCTCCATGCTCTGGGAGAAAGGTCTTGAACAGGCGGTTATCAGGGCCGAAAACTCGAATCCAGGAATTCCAGTCCCTGTTTACTGCGGGTAGCACTTCGTTTTCGAGTCGATATGCTGAGTCGGTCAGGCCGGCAACGTGATCGAGTCACGCCAGAGAGTTCGGAGCGGCACGACAACCAGCCGCCTTCTGTTAACCTGGGAGACGCACATGCGACATTCGAGGACACGGCGAGACCTCCTGAAGACGTCGGCAATGGCCGCGGTTGGCCATGCCCTGCGTGGCGTGGCCGGGACTGAGGCTCGGGCCGCGGAGAGCACGCAACCCGTCCCGCCAGGAACCGCTCAGATCAAAGTCGTGGTCTGGGACGAACAACAACCCGCCCAGAAGCAAGCGTACAAAAACTTCCTGGGTAATCAGATCGCCTCGCATCTGGGCCAGCAGCCGGAACTCTCCGTTCAATCAGTCAAGCTCGACGATCCCGAGCAAGGGCTGCCATCCTCGGTGCTTGACGACTGTCGCGTCTTGATCTGGTGGGGCCACGTGCGGCAGGCCGAAGTGACACCCGAGACGGGCCGCAAGATCGTGCGGCGGATCAAGGCCGGTGCGCTCTCGCTGATCGCCCTGCACTCGGCGCACTGGTCCACGCCTTTTGTTGAAGCCATGAATGAGCGAGCGAGAATGGATGCGGTGCGGCGGTTCAACACGCCGACTGGAGAGCAAATTGAACTTCACGAGGTTGCCCCACCCAGGCGCTATACCCAGCCCAAGGCCGACGAGCGCCCCACGCCCTTCGCTTCGGCACGCAAGTTCCCTGATGGACTGACCAAGGTCACCCTCCAGCTCCCCTACTGCTGCTTCCCGGCCTATCGAACCGACGGCAAACCGAGCGAGGTGCGGATCTTGGATCCCGATCACCCGATCGCGCTGGGCGTTCCGCCCATCTTCGAGATTCCTCACACGGAGATGTACGACGAGCCCTTCCACGTGCCCGAGCCCGACGAGGTGATCCTGGAAGAGCGCTGGGCCGGCGGCGAGTGGTTTCGCAGCGGCTCACTCTGGACGCTGGGCAAGGGCCGAGTCTTCTACTTCCGGCCCGGGCACGAAACGTATCCGGTGTTCAAGCAAGAAGTGGTTTTGCGAATCCTCAGCAACGCGGTTCGGTGGCTGGCGTGATCGTGCCTCAATCCAGGTCAACGTGGCCTGGCTCTTCACCGGCACGGGCGGGATACGGGCGCGTTCCCTTATGGATGCTGTACCAGATGATCCGGTTCAGCCAGTAGGAGTCGGGGCCATCGATGTGGCTCCAGTCGAGCTCGCGCGTCTTGTCGAGCCAGAAGCGATCGGCCTCGCTCATGGCCGTGCCGGCGGGATTCCGTTCGTCGAGCGGAATCTTGTTGGGGATCGCGCGGTAGGGGGCCAGGTTGGGCTCTTCGGTGAAGCAGGTGGTGATCGGCTCGGCCAGGGCGTCGAAACGATTCATGGGATCGAGGCCCAGGATCAGCTCCATCGAGCGGATCATGCTCGTTTGAGCATAAAATGTGGAATCGACAAACTTTCGCTTCGTGTAGGGGCTGATCACCATGAAGACCGTGCGGTGGCCGTCGACATGATCGGGGCCCGACTGGGCGTCGTCCTCGATCACGAAGATGGCGGTGTCTTTCCATTGGGGGCTGTTCGAGACGGCCTCGACCACGCGGCCCAAGGCCAGGTCGTTGTCGGCCATCATGGCGCGCGGCGTTGGATACTTGGGGTCAACACCCTCGGAGTGGTCGCACGGCAGGCTC
Organism: uncultured Alphaproteobacteria bacterium; assembly: GCA_963732015.1. GTDB lineage: Bacteria > Pseudomonadota > Alphaproteobacteria > Rhizobiales > Xanthobacteraceae > BOG-931. The sequence continues at coordinate 5,195 of CAVSXY010000003.1, forward strand.
AAGATCGTCAGGTCGGGAACCGCGTCACGACGGCTGAAGTCTTGATATTCGCGAATGAAAACATCAGCGCGATACTGGTCGCTCTGAAGCAAGGGCCAGTAATGAACGTCGCGGTTGATGTACGGTCTCAGTGAGATGACCGTGGTGTCGGCGGTCATCTTGAACTTTCGAGTGTCCTTCTGGCGGTCTTCCCAGACTTCGAACCAGTCCTTGGGCATGGGCTCGAAGCGGGCGAGTTCGTTGTCGCAGAACTCGCCGTAGACGCGGATCGATTTCTGTTTTCTGGCCGCCGCGTCCCAGAGGGCGCCCGCGTTCGAGATGCTCATCGCGCAGTCGCCGTCGTCGGGATACGTTCGCGAGTAACCAACGTAAAAGTGCTCGAGGTACTCATTCGCCATGCACTGCGTGGCCCAGGCGTGTCCATCGGCGCTGTTGGTACCGCTGACGTAGCCGTTGTCAAACAGAGTGAATTCGCGCGCGATCTTGCGATGGTTGGGCATCACCTTTTCGCCCAGGCTGCACAGCTTGGGATCGCCGTTGCCGATCGGCATGTCGCCGAAGATTTCGTCGTAGGTTCGGTTTTCCTTGATGATGTAGAGAACGTGCTTGATGCCGCCGTTGTAAACCTTGAGAGCGGGCCGACCGGGGTTGGTGTTCCAGTGGTTGTCGCGGGCGACGATCGCGGTCTCGCGCTCGAGGTCCTTCGCCAGGTCGAGCACCGTGATGGTTCCCTGAAAGTCATGGGCGTTGCCCGGTTTGCCGAGGAGTCGTCTTGCTCACCGATCCATTACCCTTCGTGTTGAGCACGAACGCCTTGCCGCCATCGTGGCTGAGGGTGATGGCCACCGGGAAAAATCCGGCGGGGCGGAAGCCGGCGACCTGCCCGGTCTCCAGGTTGACCTCGGCCACGGCGTTGTCGCCGCCGTCGGCAACGTAGAGTGTCTTTCCCCGGACAGCCAGCGCGTTGGGCATGCCACCCAGCAAGCGGAGCGCGGCCCCAGCGCAGGGGGATCGTCCGGATGACGCTCGCCGAGGGCAGGTCAACCTCGGAGATCGAATCGCTCATGGCATTGGCGACATAGGCCCGGCTGCCGGCGACGACGATGGCCGTCGGATGAATGCCGACCTCGACGTGCCGGGTCGTGCCCGACTTGAGGTCGATCAGGCTGACGGAGCCAGAGGCGGCCGCGCCCTGCTCGTTGACGACGATGTCGAGATACTGGCTCTTGGCCGTCCGCTCGCCGGGCCTGGGAGGGCGACCCGCCCAGTTGCTGACGATCAGGACCGATTCATCGTCCGTTAACCTCGGCTCGAACGGCAGGTTCTGGACGGGATATTCCCGGACGCGGACGTTATGCGCCAGGTCCACTTCGACGATGGCGTTGCGATTGGCGGCCGCCACGAACAGGCGAGACCCATCACGGGTGATCGCCATGCCACCGGGCACCGGGTTGGCCGGCTGGCCCTCGGGAGCCAGCTTGATCTTGACGTCGCTCTGGAGGGTTTCACCCGAGAGCCGGAACGTCTGGATGTGTCCCTCCTCGGTGCTGGCCAGCAGGCGGTCGCCGCCGGGCGTCCAGACCAGGCCGCGAAAGCCGGCATTCGAGCCCAGCGCCACCTCGGTCCCTTTCTTCACTCCCTCGGCCGTGGCCAGGAATACGTTGTCTTTGTTCAAGACGGCCAGGAGATCCCGCGTCGGGTGCAGGGCCAGATCGATGGGCCTGCCCGTGAAGGCGATCGATCCGCCCTCGATGCGCTGACCGGTCGAGACGAGAAAGCTGCCATCGGGCTGCCGCCCCATCCGGACGCCCGTCCATCGCGCCATGCCGAGGGCAAGGGCCGACACCACGGCAAGGCCAGCCAAGAGAATCGAGTAGCGCTTCATCGGGCTGGTTCTCCACGACACGGGAGTGTTCATGCTCCGCACAGCGGAGCCTACGAAGGAACGAGCGAGTCAGCATGACACAAGTGTGTGAAGAAACCATGATCCCAGCGGAAAAATCCTGAGGTTTAATGATGATCGCCTCATTCGATTACAACCCGCTGGCCAACCGCCTTGTTGGGAAAACGGACAAGCAGCGTGCGAGATTCCTCGTCCCATGTCTGCAAGTTCGCGGCGAGGGCTTTACCGCTCACGGTCACTCTCCGCGGAGTATGGGACAGACCGACGCGGATCTGGGCCTCGGTCTGGTCGGGGCCCTGAGCGAGGAACGAGAGTCCGTTGCCCGGCCCGTGAGCCTCGCCCAGGACCTTGCATGCCGAGGCAAGCACGCGAGGAAACGTTTTCCGAGCTTGCTCGATATCGAATAAGAACACTCGGGCGTGCGGGTTCAGAGTCACTGAGCGTGACAATCGGCAAGCCCGGTGCGAACAGGTCAATGAATCGACCGCGCAGCTCGTGGCCTACCTCCGAGCTCGAGCCTTCCAGGCCGGCAGCGATCAGGTAGGGGCCGCGGCGGACGGCGAGATGGCCGGCCTCGCGATAGTCGAGTTTGGCGACGGCGCAGGCCTGCCGAACGAGACTCCCGCACATGTGAGGATCCCTGTTTCTGATACGTCAGGCCCGCCGGGCTCGACGCATCGAAGATCAAAGTTCCCTTGCCCACGGCGAAAGGCCGGACTTGGCGTCGTGGTTTAACCCCATGGCCGCGAAGAGAGCTTCACGCGGCGTGCGATGAGAATCGGGGCCGGGCTGGTTCCACCAGCTTTTCACCTGATTGTACGGATCGCCGTCGTCGTCGATGAAGACAAGCGCTCCACCGGCCATGACCCAGTCGGCGATGGCCTGGCTCGTGTTTGGGTCCCTCGGTTTCATACCCTCGTAGGTCATCACCAGCACCTTGTACGGGGCAAGGTTGGCGGGCGTTGTGGCGGTCTCGAGCTGGACGGGATGAACGGGCATCCCTTTCTCGAAGAGTGGAAGCGCCAGGCCGAAGAAGGAGCCGAGGTGGGCGTCGGAGCGGACCGGATCGGCGCGCTGGAACATCATCGTGTCGGAGACGACCACGCCGATTCCCCGGGTTCCACAATCCCAGCGAGTTTCTGCCTGGTCCATGTCGTTGAGCGCGTTCATCACCGTCAGCAGCTCGCTAGCGTAGGCCGATGAAATCGGCTCTCGAATCACGCGCTCGCCGAGCTTGCGCTGCTTGCGGTCAACCTTGGGATACTTGCCGTGCATGACCCGTTCGGGCCAGGGTGCCACTTCGTACCTGAAAACCTCGGGCCAGAGGAGCGAGGCAGCGACCGTGCATTCCCAGTTCGTCCGGTAATCGTCCCAGGAATGGCCCGGGTTATCTTCGACCGGGTCGTGCAGGAACCAGAGCCGCCCGGCGCTGCCGCGGGTTGAGGCCACCATGGCGCCGTATTCGAGGAAGGCGGTTTCGAAGGTGCGCTCCCGGAGCACGCCCTCATACACGTTGGGCGTTCGCGCCGTGCCCGTCCAGACCTGGGCGATGAAGCCGCTCGGCGCCAACCTGCATCAAGCTCGACTCGGGGCTGACAATGCCCCAGTGGGCATAATTGATCAGGCTGTGGGTCGCCACGTAGCACTTGATGTCGCGTCCGGTCTTCTTGTTGTCGGCCTGCACGGCGTCGAAAACTTGCTTCAAGGCTTGCCGATACAGGTCATACTTCAAGTGCGAGGCCCGATACTGAGCATCAGGCGAAGTATGAGGCGCGACCCAGTCTTCGCCGTAGGCTGCGCCAGTGCGCGCTTGAAGCCCTCGCTGTAGCCGCGCGCGACCAGAATTCCGGTTCTTCCAGGTGGATTGCCTGTGCTCCGGCTTCGATCGCGGCGAGCACGCCCGGGCAAGAAAATCGCCGAACGTTGGACCGGGGCACATGTAATAAACATCTCCCCCGTGCGAGATGACGTTGCCCCGCCGATCGGTTTGCGCCTCGTCGACGTGCCTCTTGCCGTCAAACTTGCCGTACAGGTAATCCTGGTAGTTGCCCCAGGCCACGCCGGTCATGACGTGGATAATGTAGCCTTGATCTTTCCATAACTTGATTCGCCGCCCCAGGTCCTTTCCCACGCCATAGCACATCGCCACGTCGGCCGGAAGCTGGAGCATGGGGTCCCACGGAGCACCGGTTTGAAAGGAGGTGCGCTCGAGGAGCTGAGCGGCATCAACGGGCCGGGTAACAGACTGGCGCGGGCATCGCAGTGAATCATGCCGGCTATGAAGACCACCACTGCGAAGGGCACGTGGCCGAAAGTACGGTGGGACGGGCATCCAGCATTCTCGTCGGGCTTTCCACAGGCGATTGGCATCGTGGTGCTCCAGCGAGGTGGCTGCGAGGCTTCGGTTCATTCAACTCGAACCGATTCCTGCAGGCGATTCAAGGGTGGTCGATGAGGAGCGGCAAGTAACTCCTTGCTCCATCGGCCAGCAGGTCTCGCTGCATCCGCAAAGGATCGTTGAAGAAATCGATGCCGATCTGGGTGTCCACACGGTAAGTGGCCAGGAGGTCAAGTGCCCGGGGTTCTTCTCCCAGGCCTTCGGCGTAGATGAGCCGCTTGCCCTCGCCGCTCTGGCCGAAAAGCCGGGCGAAGTACTGGACGGCCAGGTTGTCCTTGCGAGGCAACTGGCGGCCGATGATCAGGACCGTGGTGCGGCTCCACTCCTCGGGCGTCATCTCGCCTTTCCACTGGCAGACCTGGCGATGCAACAGATCGATCGCGGCGCGTGCCGCGGCGGCGGCGTTGGCCATGACCAGGGGATTCATCTGGCGGGCGAAGGCGATGCGCTCGGCCGATCGGCAGCGCCGCTTCTCAAGGACGGAATCGAGGAATGTCGTCGCCGCGGCCAGGATGGCCTTCTGGCGCTTGCGCTCCTCGCCGTCGAGTCCGGCCGTCGCCAGTTTTTCACCGGCCGCCGTGAACAGGCCGCGGTAGTCTCGCAGGTCGTGCAGCGTCTCCTCGTCGAGCGGGCTCTCGCCGTGGGCGGCAAGGGCGACATCAAGGGCCATCGGGATATGAGCAAAACTCTTGAGCGTATGGTAGATCTGGGGAATCACCCGGGCCGAGGTGCGTTTTTCTCCCTTGCGAAGCACAAGGTCGTCTCCCACCACGATCAGCACCGGGTCCTTGGCGCCATTGCCACGGCCTTCGCCTGGGCGTACAGCATCCGCGAGCGGTTGTTCAAGGTTTCGAGAGGATCGGCGGGCTCCTGTCCGGCCGCCGCGGAATCGCCGGCTCGACAAGCCATCGCCCCCACGGTGACGATCAGTAAGAACATGTCGGCTACACGCCACCGACGGATCGTGTTGACTGTGCTTCAAGCTTGCGGGCGCGATCGGCATCTTGGGGCCTCCTCTGGCTGGTTGCTGGCTGTGAAACATCAAGCTTGGACGGGCACGTCAGCGATCGTCGTGCCGAGAGGTTCCTCTTCCCACTCGGGATGCCGTGCCAGGCCTTCGGCCTCGAGCTCGAGCAGCCACCGCTTGCGGTCGAGGCCGCCGCCGTAGCCGCCCAGGCCGCCATCGGCGCCGATGACGCGATGGCAGGGGACGATGATCGCGACCGGGTTCTGCCCATTGGCCCCGCCCACGGCCCGGCTCGCCCCGGGCTGACCGATGCGCCGGGCGAGTGCGGCGTAGGAGATCGCGCGGCCGTACGGAATTCTGCACAGCTCATTCCAAACCCGGCGCTGAAACGGCGTGCCGGCAAGGTCGAGTGTAAGATCAAAGCTCATCGACTCGCCATCGAAATAAGCGGCGAGCTGCTCGCAGACTTCGCGGAAAACCGCGTCGTCCTGCTTCCAGGTTGCTGCCGACTCCGGCGCCGAGGCTTCAGCCAGGCGGCTCATGAAGAGCCCGGTGAGCGCCTGGCCGCTCGGATGTGAGCATTAACTTACCGAGCGGGCTGGAAAGGTGACGGTAATACATGGTCTTGTCCATGGATCGAGAGCTCCAAAGGGGGAAGGGGGATACGGCTGTTCCAGAGAATGATCGCCGCGTAAGACCGCCAGGGCCGCCATCGCTCGGCCCGCCTCGCCAGTTCGCCTGGCGAAAGTGCACCACTGGCTCGCAGCAAGCCGAGGTCGGCCGCCGGGAAGGCGTCGGGCCAGCGCAGGGCGCGCATGGCAATGTAATGCGCAGTCCAGTCGCCGATGCCCGGAAGCTGCTTGAGCCGCTCGATCGTGAGGTCGGGATCTGCGCCCGGCTCGAGCACGATCAGCCGATCGGCCACGGCCCGGGCCAGCTCGCGGATCGCCCGTGCCCGCGGCGCGGCGATGCCCAGCGAGATCAAGCTCCTCCGGCTCGGCCCGGGCCAGCCGCTCGGGTGTCGGGCTAAGACGCTTGAGCGACGCCAGCGGAGTCTCGATCGGTTCCCCAAACGCGGCCGCGAGCCGGCCGGCCAGCGTCGTGGCCGCGGGCACGGAAATTCGCTGGCCCAGGATCGCCCGGACCGCCATCTCGAATCCATCGACGCAACCCGGCACTCGAAGTCCAGGCAAGGCGCTGATCGCCCTGGCCAGCACGGGGTCCACGCTCAGTTGTTCGGCGATCAGGTCGGGCCGGGCGTCGAGGTCGAAGAGACACCGCAACCGGGCAAGCAAGGCAGGAAGAACCCTGGCCAGCGAGGTCGACACCTGGACGCGAAGCGAATGCGGCCGGTCGGATTGCTCCACCTTGACCCAGCCGCGCGTTTCTCCCAGGCGCACGGTACGCGCGTAGGACTGATCGGTCACGCTCTCGACGCCGCTGGCGACTCTTCCGGCCATGAAGTGCAGCATGGCTTCCCAGGCGAGCGGAGGGCGATAGGCAAGCGTCAGCGTGAGCGTCTCGCGAGCGGGGCTGGTGCCCGACGGCCCGCCGCATGTGCGAAGGGGTCATCGAGTAATGAGAGCGGAAGAGGGCATTGAACCGGCGCACGCTGGCGAAGCCGCTGGCCAGGGCGACCTCGATCAGAGGCAAATTCGTCTCGGCGATCAACTTCTTCGCCAGCAGCAGGCGGCAAGTCTGAGCCAGCTCGACCGGCGAGACGCCGTACTCCTGGCGGATCGCCCGCCGGAGCTGTCGCGAGCTGAGGCCAAGCTCGCGGGCGAGCGACTCCAGGCTGCCGTCGCCGTTGAGCGCCCCGGTCTCGATCCGCGCACCGGCGAGCCGGGCCGTGCGTCCCACCGCATCGACCGGTGCATGCCCAGGCGCGAGCTCGGGCCGGCATCGCAAGCAGGGGCGGAATCCCGCTTGCTCGGCCATCGCGGCGTTGGGAAAAAATCGACATCGATCGCTGCCGGGCGTGCCGCGCCGGACAGATCGGCCGGCAGTAGATGCCGGTGGTCGTCACACCCACAAAGAACAGCCCATCGAACCGCACGTCGCGGGCGGCCAGGGCACGATAACAGGTGTCGTTGTCGAGTTTCATGATGGCACTGTACCGGCCCTGCGCGAACAAGTCTCGCCATTTTCGGACATCGACACCAATTTCGCCACGATGTCCGAAAACGGCGAGCCGGTTCCATCCCCGATCCCGATATGCTGCCGTCCGCCGTTACGACAGGAAGCTGCCGCAGAACCCGCTCCTTCACTGCAATCTGAACGCATGGCAAACCGGCCACGCTGCTCCCGTACTCGGTCGGCCCGCCGGATGCCGGTCACCGCCGGGCGTGTGCATAAGCCGGATACCGCATCAATTGAAGGCCTGGGTCCTCCAGGAATCCAAGCCGCTTCGGGATGCGCGACTCGTAGAGAAAATGCTTGAACGCCTGGGAGAGTCGGTCCTTCCTCGATGGAATTGGCCTCCCGGAGATGATGCTGACCTCTTGGAACCCGGCGGCTCGGCAGAGGCCTTCCGGTGCCTTCGCATTGGGTATCCACCAGTTCGACGGGTCGTTGTTGAGTTCTCGGCCCGGGATGAATTCACAGACAGGCCTGTTTTCCAATCTGGGAATCTCCATGGCGTTTGTCTGGATCACCGCCAGGCCGCCCGGAGCCGTTACTTCGAACAGCGCCGCATTGCCCTGAGCGGCTCCTCCATGTGGTAGAGCACGCCGAGGAACAGGACGACATCGAATTGTCCCAGCGTGGCCAGATCCATCGTCATGTAGTCTCCCACCACCGGCTCGACATTGCTGCCGAGGATGGCGCGAGCCAGATCAAAGGGTCGCCGGCCCGGCAATTCGTCCGGTCGCCAATGACGCCTCTGGTGCGGCGGCGGGTACTCGGGCCCGGTCCGCTCGGCCTCCTCTCGAGCCTTGACGTACTCGGGCTGATCGAACGACCAGACATAATGGTCGAGCGCCGTGACCTTTGCCGCCCCGAGACGCTCGGCAGTGAACGAGAAGTAGCCATCAAAGGCCCCGATATCGAGGACCGTCTTGCCACGTAAGTCGGGCAGTTGACATGAGCGTACCTGCTCGTCCAATACCGCCTGGGGACTTTCTGCCGGGGGTGGTCATGCCGGGAGCCAGTTCGATCGAGTGGAACCAATAGGGCAGGATTTTATCGCTGCCTCGAGCGCGCGCACTGGCCGGGGCCTGATCGTTCATGGCCTTCTGGAATTCAGCTTCACGGACATTGGATTCTGACAAGGTGGCGACGTTGGATTCTGCCATGGAGGCCATACTCCTGGTGAACAGGTCGGTGCATTGATTCTCGAAACCGAAACCTTAGCGTCGTTGGATGCCGGTCGCGACTAAATTCGGGCTTGCACGTTGCACCCGTTGTACGCGGCGGGCTGGCGACGGCCTCAGGAACGCCATGGCGCGTCGGCCCACCGGCCACAACCTTTCTCAGGCCCGTAAAGAATCTTTTGTTTTGCCGTGGTCGCCCTGGTCTGCGAAGATTCACTCGGTTTCGATCCACGACCAGGCCCGACCGGGAAACGACGAAGATGAAATTGCGCAGCTCAAGAATCATGGGGCGTGCTCTCGGCGCGAGCGGTACGGCGGCCCTTCTGCTGGCGATCGGGGCGCTCGGCACCGCCGCGCCGGGGCAGGACGCCGCCAGGCCGCCCCAGGGGAAGGATCAGCCCAGGACGACCATTGCCAAAGAAGCCAAGGGCAAGGACGACGCACCGAAGAAGCAGGACGAGTCGAAACCCGCCCCGGTCAAGCTCGGGCTGCACGATCAACGATCCGAAGGCGTTGCAGGGGTACACCCTGATTTCCCCATTCGATTCCTCGAAAACGTTTCTTTTCGACATGCAGGGCAGAGTTGTGCGTTCGTGGGAGACGGGCTGTCCTCCGGCACTCTCCGCGTTTCCTCCTCGATAACGGCCACCTGATGCGTCCCGGCTCGATCGGAGGAGACGCGGGGGTCTTTGGGCCTGGGCCCGCTGTCGGCGGGCGAATTCAAGAGTTCACCTGGGACGGAGAACTGGTCTGGGACTTCAAGTTTTACAATGCGAAGCAGCTTCCTCACCACACCATCACTCGGTTGCCGAACGGCAACGTGCTGCTGATCGTTTGGGACCGCAAGACCACCGAGGAGGCGATTGCCGCCGGCCGCCGGCCGGAGATGACCGGCGACAAGCACTTGATCGTGGATTCGCTCGTGGAGATCAAGCCGACCGGCAAGACGACCGGCGAGGTCGTGTGGGAATGGCACCTCTGGGACCACCTGGTCCAGGACTTCGATAAGACCAAGGCCAACTTCGGCAACGTCGGCGAACATCCGGAGCTGGTCAACATCAACTATGGGGAAGACGAGCTTCCTTCCGTGATCGCTGCCGCCACCAAGGACGGGAAAGACAAGACCAAGGCGGATGACAAGCCGGCGGCGAACAGGCCGCCCCGCATCAATCCGGATTACACGCACTTCAACGGCGTGGACTACAATCCAGACCTCGATCAGATCTCGGTGAGCGTCTGGGCCTTCAGCGAATTCTGGATCATCGATCACGGCACGACGACCGCCCAGGCGGCCAGCCACACCGGCGGCCGCATGGGCAAAGGCGGCGATCTGCTCTACCGCTGGGGCAACCCGCGGGCCTATCGAGCCGGCACGAAGGCGGATCGCAAGCTCTTTTCCCAGCACAATGCGCACTGGATTCCCAGGGGTCTTCCCGGCGCGGGGCATCTGCTGCTGTTCAATAACGGCCCCGAGCGGCCGGGCCGGATGGGAATTATTCGTCGGTGGACGAGCTGGTGCTCCCCGCCGATTCGCAGGGGCAATACATTCGCCAGCCGGGCAAGGCCTACGGGCCGGACCAACCGGTGTGGAGCTACACTGCGCCCAAGAAGACGGATTTTTATTCGTCCTTCATTTCGGGCACCCAGCGGCTTTCAAACGGCAACACGCTCATCTGCTCGGGCGCCAACGGCACGATCTTCGAAGTGACACCGGATAAGGCGATCGTCTGGAAGTACATCAATCCCGTCAAAAACGACACGCCGATCGGCACGCCTCCGCGGCCGGGGCAGATCATGACTCCCATCGCGGGGGAAATGCTGGGCATCTCCACCGACCAGCGGAAGCAACTCGACGAGATTCAGAAAGACATCGACGCCCACCTGGATAAGCTGCTCACGGCCGATCAAAAGAAGCAAGCCGCGAGAATGGCCGCGGGAGCCGGGGCGGCAACGGATACAATCCTGCGCCGCGGCCCGGCCATGTCATGGCCGGCCCCGAGCAGAGCCGATTGAAACTGACGGACGACCAGAAGAAAGACGTGCTCGCTCTCCAGAAGGCGATTGACGGCAGGTTTGACAAGGTGCTCACCGCGGCACAGCAGACATCAGTTGAAGACCGTCTTCGCCCCATACGGCCCTCCGCCGGGCGGTCCTGGTCCCCGTCCCGGCGATCCTCAGCAGCCGGGCCAGATCTTTTCTTCGACACAACAAGACACCTTGAAGCTCTCCGCCGGGCAGAAGAAAGCCTGGAAGAGATTCAGAAGGAGCTCGAAGCGAAGCTCGAAACGTTGCTCACGGAGGACCAGAAAAATCAGCTCCAGGCGATGCAGCGACGCCCCGGCGTGGCGGACCCGGCGGCGGCGGTCCCCAGGGCGGACGTCCGCTCTTCCGCGCTCTTCGTTATGCGACCAGCTTCCCAGGATTCGCCGGCAAGAACCTGACACCGGGAAAAACCCTGGAGGAATTGCAGCCGAAAGAGCCTGAAAAGAAGGAAGCCGATAAGAAAGGCTGAGGGCACAATTCCCGGCAGCAGCAAATCCGGAAACGAACTGACTACGAAAGCCGCGTAAAGAGGACACCTCAATGTCCGTCCTCACCGTGTACCAAGCTCCGCACAAGACTTGATCGGCATGGTAGAATTCGCAATAGGAAGTCGCGGTGGACGAGGCAAGTCAACTGAACCGGCCGACCCAAGAAGAGCCAAGACTGCAAGGAGTCCTAACGATGACGGTTTCGGAGACGAGGAGACATAAGGTCGTCAACCCGGAGGCAACACGGGATGAATGGCTCACAAATCTACATGAGCTTCTGGCTCGGGTGAGGCAATGGACGGAAGGGTCTGGTTGGAGAACCCGCGTCATTGAGAAGTCGATGAAGGATTCGGTTTTAGGCCCATACAAAGCACCGGCCATGCTCATGCAGCGGGAGACGGTCGAGGTGATCCTCGACCCGGTCGGACGGTTCGCCCCCGGGACCGACGGAGTAGACAACCTTTACCTGTTTCCGGCCTACGACGACATCGCCAGCCTCTACCTCGTCGACGGTGCTTGGAAACTACATTATGCGTTCCGTTCCACAGCCGTGGTGGCCAGGATCAACCAGGCCGAATCCATGACGCTAGACGAGGTGTCGTTGAATCGGGTCCTGAACGAGATCGCCGCCCATGCCGCATAATCGTTTCGATTGGGAAAGCCGGATCAAGACCGCGGAGCGCGAGTATCAAGCGGTGCGGGTGGCAGTGGACTGGTTGTTGGGTGCGACGCCCGACGAGATCCACGACGTCGCCGAGGAAAGGGGCTGGGACGATCTGGCTGTCGCGGATATCTATGCAGCCGACCGGAACCTTGATGCGACCTATCTGATCCGCATGTTCTTAGTGTTCGAACGGGCGATTCATTCGTACTGGCGTTTGCTGCCCGGCAATGACGTCAGGAACGCCGAAGGAGACGTCCGGCTCGAGGAAGTGGTGCCGCGTGTGTGATTCTGCAAGACGTCATTGACGAAGCCCAAGCCGTTAGGGTCCACCGGAACAACCTGGTGCACGGGTGAATCGACGAGCACTACGCATCAATAGCACCGGACACGCCTCGACCGCTCAGCTTTACTCCATAACGACCGGCTCCCCGAAGTTCGCTGCCTCCTCCTTGGTCCGCGCATGACTCTGAGGATCGACCCAACCGTACACGTCGATTAACGGGATGGCCAAAAAGTCGTGAACGAACTCGTCTTGGCGAGACGAAGCGGTGGAAAACACGTCCGGAGTTGGGAGTCTGAGCACGCCCCGACTCGAGCCCCAGATCTCAATGCACTTAAATGCACAAACGAATCGAACCCTTTTCATCGCAGACGCAGGGACTTGATCCGCATGGTAGAATTCGGTACAAGAAAAGTTGAACAGTTGGTGGCTTTGCAGGGCATGCCGGTTGCGTCATCCCCATGAGCTGGCGAAAGCGACCTTCTGAAAACCTTGTGAGACCGCCGCGAGCGCGTGCTCTTCCCTCCGCGCAAATTCCCGCCTGTCCGATCACGCCCGAAAAGCCCGACTTGCCCGTGGTTGACCTTGCCATGAAGAAATATCAGCCTCGTCCCTCGAGACTTCCGCTCCCCGCCTTCGGCATGATGGCCCTTGCCGCTCTGGTCCTGCTCACGCCTGGTGCGGTCAATGCCGCGGAGGGCCGCACGGGAGAGCAAATCTACAAGGAACAATGCGCATCCTGCCATGGAAAACAGGGCGAAGGGAGCAAGGAGTACGGGCATCCGCTGGTAGGTGACCAATCGGTAGGCCAGCTTGCCAAGTATATCGCGAAGTCGATGCCCGATGACGACCCGGGGACGTGCGTGGGTCAAGATGCCGACAAGGTCGCCGCATTCATCCACGATGCCTTCTACTCGAAGACCGCCCAGGCACGTAACAAGCCCCCCCGGATCGAGCTTTCACGGCTGACGGTTCGCCAGTATCAGAACACGCTCGCCGACCTGATCGGCAGCTTCCGATCGCCCGCGAAGTGGGACGATCAGCGCGGGTTGCATGGCGAGTATTTCAAATCGAAGCGGAGGCGGAGCGCCGGTGAACGTCTGATCGAACGCGTTGATCCCGGAGATCTCGTTTGATTTTGGCGTGGAATCTCCCGATCCCTCCAAGGAATTCGACAAGCACAAGTACGCGATCAACTGGGAGGGATCGGTCCTGGCGCCCGAGACGGGCGACTACGAGTTCATCATCCGCACCGAGAATGCCGCGCGGCTCTGGATCAACGACCTGAAGCGGCCGCTGATCGACGCGGGAGTGAAGTCAGGCAACGACACGGAATACCGGCAGTCGATCCGCCTGCTGGGCGGGCGGCGTCTATCCGCTTCGCCTCGAGTTCACCAAGGGCAAGCAGGGAGAGCCGGACAAGAAGAAGGTGGAAGAACCGAAGCCCACGAAGGCGTCGATCACACTGCTGTGGAAGATTCCCCAGCAGGCCGAACAGGTCATACCGCGTCGCAACCTGTCGCCGAGCAAGGTCGCCGAATCGTTCGTGATCCAGACGCCGTTCCCGCCGGATGACCGCAGCGTGGGCTATGAGCGGGGCTCTTCGGTGTCAAAAGCCTGGGACCAGGCCACGACCGACGCGGCCATCGAAGTGGCGGCCTACGTGGCGGCGCATCTCGCCGAGCTGTCGGGAATCAAGGACGACGCCAAGGACCGCGAGCCTCGCCTGCGCGAGTTTTCCGCCCGGTTCGTTGAACGGGCCCTGCGCCGTCCTCTGTCCGACGATCAAAAGAAGCTGTTCGTCAATCGCATGTTCGAGACCAGCAAGGACACCGAGACGGCACTCAGGCGCGTCATCTTGCTGGCTCTCAAATCGCCGTGGTTCCTCTATCGCGAGTTGAAGGGGGGGCTCGACGCTTACGACGTGGCGTCGAGGATTTCGTTTGGCCTCTGGGACTCGCTGCCCGATCAGGCCCTGCTTGACGCCGCGGCCTCGGGCAAGCTGGCCACGAAGGACGATATCGCCAGGCAGGCCGAGCGGATGGTGAACGACCTGCGAACTCGCTCGAAGGTTCGTGAATTCCTGCTCCAGTGGCTGCGCGTCGATCGGGTGGCCGACGTCTCGAAAGACCCGAAGCTGTTTCCGAAGTTCACTCCCGAGCTCGCGTCCGACTTGCGAACCTCGCTGGACATCTTCCTGGAAGACGTGGTGTGGAATGAATCGTCCGACTTTCGCAGGTTCCTGCTGGCTGATGAGCTTTATCTCAATGGCCGCCTGGCCGAGTTTTATGGCGCCAAGCTTCCTGCCGGTGCTTCGTTTCAGAAGGTGTCGCTCGACTCCAAGGAGCGGGCCGGCCTCTTGACCCACCCCTACCTGATGGCGACATTCGCCTACACCGCCACGACCTCGCCGATCCATCGAGGCGTTTTCCTTTCTCGCGGGGTTCTGGGCCGGTCGCTGCCGGCGCCCCCGGCGGCCGTAGCTCCCCTGCGCCCGATCTGCACGCCGGTCTGACCACTCGCGAGCGCATGGCGCTTGCAAACCAGCCCGAAGTCGTGCCAGATGTGCCACGGGATGATCAACCCGCTGGGATACACGCTGGAGAACTTCGACGCCGTGGGCCGATACCGCAAGGAAGAAAAAGGCAAGCCAATCGACGCCACGGGAACCTACCAGACCCGATCGGGCGATGCGGTCACGTTCACGGGCGCCAGGTCTCTGGCGGCCTTCCTGGCGGGCAGCGAAGAGACCCACTCGGCCTTCGTCCAGCAGCTTTTCCATTACCTGGTCAAGCAGCCGGTGCATGCGTTCGGGTCCCAGGAGCTCACGGAGCTGCGCGAGGTTTTCGCGAAGCACGATTTCAACATCCGCAAGCTCATGGTCGAAGTCATCGCCAGCTCGGCCTTGACTCCACGGGCTTGCGACCCGAAAACGAAAGACAAGTCGATCCCGCTGGCTGTTAAAGACCAAGGCCGTTGAACCTTTTTTCATGGACATCCCTCGCCGGCCTTTCGCCGACGCTGGACCGGAGGCATCTCGTGGCTTACACCACTAATCGTCGCGAATTCATCAGGGACCTGGGCATCAGCGCGGGGGCTCTTCCGTTCCTGTTAAACCTGCCCAGCCTGGGCTTCGCCAATCAGGGGCAGCGGAAGCAGCGGCTGGTGGTGATGTTCAGCCCCAACGGCGTGGTGCCGTCGGCGTTCTGGCCCGACGAAGAGGGATCGAATTTCAAGCTCAAGGAAAGCCTCACGCCGCTCGAGCCGTTCAAGAACCGCACGCTCATTCTGCACGGCGTTTGCGACAAGGTGCGCGGCGATGGCGACAACCACATGCGCGGCATGGGCTGCCTGCTCACGGGGTCTGAGCTGTTTCCCGGGGAATATCCAGGGCGGATCCGACACGCCGGCGGGGTGGGCCAGCGGCCTCTCCATCGATCAGGAATTGAAGAATTTCTTGCAAAAAGACCCCAAGACGCGAACCCGATTCGGATCGCTCGAATTCGGCGCCATGGTGCCCGACCGCGCCGATACGTGGACGCGGCATGGTTTACGCGGGCCCGAACAAGCCGCTGGCGCCGATCGACAACCCCTACCAGATGTTCTCCAAGCTGTACGGCCGCATGAAGGACCAGGAGAACTTGAGGAGCGTCCTCGACCAGATTCAGGACGACCTGGGCAAGCTGCGTTCGACCGTGAGCGCCGAGGACCGGCAGTTGCTGGAAGAGCACGCCACGTTCGTCCGCGAGATGGAGCAGGAACTCCAGTCTGCCGGCAAGGACTCGGTCGGCCACGCGGTTCCCGAGCTCGAGCCCGGCGTGAAGGAAGAAAACGACAACCTGCCCAAGATCAGCAAGATGCAGATCGAGCTCATGGTCAAGAGCTTCGCCGCCGACTTCTCCCGCATCGCCACGCTCCAGTACACCAACTCGGTGGGCATGGCCAAGATGCACTGGATCGGCGTTACCGAAGGCCACCACGAGCTGTCGCACAACCCCGACAGCGACAAGGCTTCGGTCGAGAAGCTGACCAAGATCAACAAATGGTGGTGCGAACAAATGGCCTATCTGGCCAGGCGGCTGTCCGAGACGCCCGAGCCCGGCGGCGGCGGCAGCCTGCTGGACAACACGCTCATCGTCTGGACCAACGAGCTGGGCAAGGGAAATTCCCACACGCTGGACAACATTCCGTTCGTGCTCGTGGGCAACGGGCTCGACTTCAAGATGGGCCGGTCGCTCAAGTACAAGAAGCTGCCCCACAACCGGCTGCTCCTGTCGCTGGCCCACGGCATGGGCCACCACATCAAGCGGTTCGGCAATCCCGACTTCTGCGGCGACGGGCCGCTGCCGAACCTGACTTGAGCCGGTGACGGCGGGGTCTGGAGACCCGCGCCGAACTGCCCGCTCGCGCTCAGGTGCTGGGCGCGTCTTTCTTCCCTGCCTGGTCTTCCGCCAGGAACCGCTCCAGCGGCGGGCGCTCCAGGTGGTTGCCGGTGGCCTGCTGGTAGGCGTGGGCCACGGCAAGAAGCGTCGATTCGTCGTAGAGCCGGCCGGTGAGCGTGATCGAGCCAGGGGCCGGCCGGCCATCACGGTCCGCAAAGCCGCCGGGAAAGACCACGGTGGGATGGCCGGTCAGGTTGGTGATCACAAGATCCTGCCCCGAGCCGACATAGAGGTCCACGGTCTTCATCAGCTTCGCCATCGACCGCATGAGCAAGGTGCGCACGCGGGCGGCCCTCAGGTACTCGACGGCCGGCACGAACTGCCCCTGGCGGAACGTCTCGGGCCAGCTATTGAGCCCTTCGGTGACGTGCTTGCGCGTCAGCTCATCGAACACGGCGGCAGCCTCCGTGCCCAGCATCAGGGTGATCGCCCGCAAGGGAAACTCCCTGGGCAGCTCGATGGGAACCAGGTTGAAACCCAGCTCGCGCAGCACCTTCAGCTCCTCGCGCGCTTCGGTGGGCCTGCGGGGCTCCTCGACGTAACCAATCTTGAGCTCTCCCAGGCTCAGACGTGGCGGCCAGGCGAACGGCTGATCGACGGCTGACGGGTCGAGGCCGTCATGTCCGTGAATGGCGTCGAACACGAGGGCACAGTCTTCGACCGACCTGGCGATGGGCCCGATCTTGTCCATGGACCACGCCAGCGACATGCAGCCGTGCCGGCTGACGCGTCCGAACGTGGGCCGCAGGCCCGAGGCGCCGCAGGCGCGACAGGGCGAGACGATGCTGCCCAGCGTCTCGCTGCCGAGCGCGAAGCCGACAAGACCAGCCGCGACCGCCGAGGCCGAACCGGCCGACGACCCGCTTGACCCTCGCCGCGGGTCCCACGGGCTGCGTGTCTTGCCGCCGAACCACTGGTCGCCCATCGCCAGCGCACCCAACGTCAGCTTGGCAATCAGCACGGCGCCCGCTTCCTCGAGCCGGGCGGCGACCGTGGCCTTGTCATTCAAGACGCGGCCTTTGAACTGCGGCGCGCCCCAGCTTGTGGGATAGCCCGGATACGCGATCAGGTCCTTGGCACCCCAGGGAATGCCGTGCAGCGGGCCGCGGTAATTCCCGGCCGCCAGCTCGGCGTCGGCCTTGGCCGCCTGCTTGAGCGCGAGCTCCTCGGTGAGCGTCACGACGCAATGGAGCATCGGGTCGAATCGCTTGAGCCGGCCGAGGTAAAGCCTGGTGAGCTCGACCGAAGTCACCTGGCGGGTTCGGATCAAGGCCGAGAGTTCCGTCACCGGCATGAACGCGAGCACCTCGTCCGACGCGGGCCGCTTGGGAGCGTGCGATTCGAGCGTCGTGGCCTGGTTTCGCTTCACGCCCTGGGCCGGGCTGAGCGTGGGCGAAGGGTGGAAGGAAAGGGCCGGCGGGACGTCGTAGCCGACCTCGACCTTGCGCAGGGCCTCGAACGAGCCGAGGCTCGCCTGCACCTCCTTGGCCGCGCTCTCCCGCTCTTTCTCCGTCAGCTCGAGCCCGGCGATCCACTCGGCCTGCTTGATCATCTCGGGCGTGACCTTGGCGGCATCTGCCGCCTGCGCCGCGAGGGCCCGGCGGAACGTCGCGGTGCCGATTCCCATCGCGCCGAGCGCCTTGAGCACCGTTCGCCGCCGCAATGTGTGGTGTCGCGCTGCGGTCTTTCCATCCTCGCTCGCTGTCTCTGCTCCGGATGCCATTTCCTGCGCGGCGAACTCCGCTTCGATCCAGTTCTCGTTCATGTCAAGCTCGGCTCTTGGGCGGTCGTGGGTGGTTGTCATTCACGCGGCGGAGAGTTTTCTGATCATGATCGGTGCAAGGGCAGTTCTCAACGGGTCTTCCCGTTAAGCCTCATCGCCGAGGCGATTCGATGAATGACTGTCTCACCTGGTCATCTGGGCTCATCGGCCAGAATCCGATGTAGAATAAGGTCGTCGAGCTTTTGCAAAGGGGGAGGGCTCGAATCATGCTCGAAGCGAAGATCATCGAAGGCTGGCCTAACCGATGATCTGGGATGCCGGGACAGCGGATCACGGTGTAGACATCTGATTGCTAGGTCGGGATGGCACCGCGACCTGATCGCCGACCAGTTCAACCTCAGCTCGCGTGCAGGTCGAGGTCGCAATTCAAGATATATCGAGGAGCATCGGGACGAGGTGATGGCGGCTTATCAGAAGATCATGGAACGCATCAACGGGGGGAATCCACCCGAGCTACAGGCCAAGCTAGATGCGGGTCATGAGCGTTTTCCTGGAGAGGGTTAAGGAAAATTCGCGAGACGCCAAGAGCCGGGAGGCCCAAGATGCGGGGCATTCTGGCGGACATTAACGTGGGACGACAGCGAGAGCCCGAAAACCGGCGGGGTGGCCGGTCCATAGCGAGGTGGCGATGAGCAAGCCGTTCGACGCGACGACGCGGCAGTTGATCGAGCTGGGACCGGCCGACTGGCTGGCCTACTGGGCTTCCCCGTGGCCGACCCGAGTCGCGTCACCGTGATCGACTCGGACCTCTCGACCGTCACCGCCGAGGCCGACCGCGTCATCCGGGTCGAGGATCCCCGGCCCTGGATCGAGCACATCGAGCTCCAGGCGGGGCGGGACACCCGGCTGGAAGACCGGATGCACACGTATAGCGCGCTGCTGAAATCCCACCACCGCGTGCCCGTGCGAACGTCGCTGGTCTTGCTCCGGCCGGCGGCCGATGGGCCCGAGCTGACCGGTAGGTTCGAGCAGCGGTATGATGACGGAGAAATCTACGACTGGTTCCGGTATGATGTGGTGAGAGTCTGGCGCAGCCTGTAGAGGCCGTGCTGGGCTGCGGCCTGACCGTCTTGCCGCTGGCACCGATCTGTGACGTCGTGCCGGAGCAGGTGCCCGGGGTCTTGATGGCCATCTCGGCGCGGCTGGAGCAAGAGGCCAGCGCCGAGCAGGCATCGACCTTGTGGAACGCGACCCGGATCCTGATGGGGCTGCGCTACGAGGAAGAGCAGGTCGACGCGATCATCGAAGGGGTAACCGCCATGCTGTTCGGGATTCGTGGGATCGAGGAGTCGTCGGTCTACCAGGGCATTCTCCGTAAGGGCGAGGCCAAGGGACGGGCCGAGGGACGGGCCGAGGGACGGGCCGAAGGCGAGGCGGAGGGGAATCCGCGAGGCCTTGCTCATCCAGGGCCGCAAGAAGCTGGGGCCGCCCGACGAGAAAATCGGCGCCCAAATCGCGGAAATCCATGACCTGGACCGCCTCAAGCTTTTGCTGGAACGGATCCTCGACGTCTCGAGCTGGGACGAATTGCTCGCCCCTGGCGATCGCCTCGGCATGAGCCGAAGCCTCTTGTTCCCAACGATTGCAGCGGCGCAGTCGGCCCATAACTCGATTCAGCCCGCCGTGACCCCATCACGCAATCCTCTCGCGCTTGTCACCGGCCCATTTCCCCGGTAAGTTTGATTTTCTTCGGAGTCGCCCCCTCCTGTCACGATCGAACCCCGGGCGGCTTCCTATGACTATTGTCCGAAAACGGGGTGGTCAAGCGGCTCGCGAAGACGCAAGAATAATGAGCGGTCTCTTCGACGACTTTTTTCGCCTATCATCTGGGCCATCTTCGAGCTGTCGAACAATCGCACCCAGGGAGCAAGCGCATGGCTCAGGCAGTGCCGTCCCAGTCACAGGAACGACTGAGCGAAAATGATGTGCAGGCGATCGATCATTTACGCGAGGTTTACGCTCGGCTGCGCAATGAGCTTGCCCGCGTGATCGTCGGCCAGCGCGACGTGATCGAGCGGCTGGCGATCTGCATGTTCGCGCGCGGGCATGCGCTTCTGATGGGCGTGCCGGGGCTGGCCAAGACGCTTCTGGTCAGCAAGCTGGCCGAGACGATGTCGCTCAAGTTCAGCCGCATCCAGTTCACACCCGACCTCATGCCGATGGACATCACCGGAACTGACATCCTCCAGGATACGGAGGCCGGCCGGCGCGAATTTCAGTTCGTGCACGGGCCGGTCTTCGCCAATATCGTCCTGGCCGACGAGATCAACCGGGCCCCACCGAAGACGCAGGCCGCGATGCTCGAGGCCATGCAGGAACACAACGTGACAGTGCTGGGCAAGGCGTTTCACCTGGACGAGCCGTTCCTGGTCCTCGCCACGCAGAACCCGGTCGAACAGGAGGGGACGTATCCGCTTCCCGAGGCCCAGCTTGACCGGTTCATGTTCCTGATCGAGCTCGACTATCCGTCGGAAGCCGAGGAGATCCAGATCGCCCGCACGACGACCGGCGAAGATTTGCCGCGGCTCGATCACCTGCTCACGCCGGGCGAGGTCATCGTGCATCAAAACCTGGTGCGGCGGGTTCCCGTGCCGGATCATATCTACGCCTACGCCGCGCGCCTGGCCCGCAAGACGCGTCCCAGCAACCCGACGGCCCCGCCGTGGTTGAAACCACTGGTTTCCTGGGGCGCCGGTCCGCGCGCCGTGCAATACTTGATCCTGGGCGCCAAGGCCCGCGCCGCGCTTCTGGGCAGCTACATGGTGCGTCTGGAGGACGTGCAGCAAGTGGCCGTTCCCGTGCTCACGCACCGGATCATCACCACTTTCGCCGCCCAGGCTGAAGGCATCGACGCCAAGCAGATCGCTCGCCGGCTGGTCGAGGAGACCGCAAGCGACGTGTAAGCATTCAATTCACCGGAGAAGAACGGACCCGATGTTCCCGGAACGCCGAGCACGCAGTTTTCTCGACCATGGCGTCCTGTCGCGGCTGGCGAACTTCCCTTTGCTTGCGCGCCGGCCGATGCTGGGAACCGTTTCCGGACGGCATCCCAGCCCGCACCGGGGCTCGAGCGTCGAGTTCGCCGAATACCGCAAGTACGTGCCCGGCGACGACCTGCGCCGGCTTGACTGGCGCGCCTACGGCCGCTCCGATCGGTTCTACGTCAAGGAATTCGAGGCCGATACAAACCTCCGCCTCTGCCTGGTCGTCGACACGAGCGGCTCGATGGATTTCGGCTCCGAGGGCATCACCAAGATCGAGTATGCCCGGCGGATCGGCGGGGCGCTTGCGCACATGGCGCTGCAGCAAGGAGACGCGGTCGGCGTGTCTTGCGTGGCCAAAGGAATCGTGCGGAACATCCCGCCCCGGCGCAACCCCGCCCACCTCACGGCCGTCCACGACATCCTTGAGCAGATGGAGCCGCGGGGCGAGACCCAGCTTGCCCCGGTCTTGCACGAGCTGGCCGAGACGATCCGCCAGCGGGCGCTCTGCGTCATCATTTCCGACCTGTTCGTCGAGCCCGAGCTGCTGCGCGGCGGCTTTCAGCACCTGCGGTTCCGCAAGCATGACGTCGCCGTGTTTCACCTGCTCGATCCCCGCGAGCTCGGCTTCGACTTTCGCCGGCCCATGCGGTTTCTCGACATGGAAGGAGGGCCCTCCCTCTTCGCCGAGCCCAACGAGATCGCCGATCGCTATCACAAGGCGCTCTCCGACCTATCTTGAAGCGCTCCACCAGGTCGTGCTCGAATCGGCCGTCGACTACCATCGCGTGAGCATCGACGAAAATTATGAGCAGGTGCTCATGAGGTTTCTGGTTGGCCGGGCGCGGGCCAAGGGGGTGCGATGAGCTTCCTGCAGCCGATGCTCCTGCCGGCGCTTCCGCTCATGGCGCTGCCGATCATCATTCACCTGATCAACCAGCGGCGCTATCAGACGATTCGCTGGGCGGCGATGATGTTCCTGCTGGCCGCCAACCGGATGTCGCGCGGGTATGCCCGCATCCGCCAGTGGCTGATCATGGCGTTTCGGATGGCGGCCATCGCCGCGCTCGTCTTCGCGATCAGCCGGCCGCTGGCGGGGGGCTGGCTGGGCCTGGCCGCGGGCAATCGCGCCGATACGACGATCATCCTGCTTGACCGCTCGCCCAGCATGCAGCAGGTGGGATCGAGCGGAGGCGGCTCGAAGCTGGAGACGGGCCGGCGTCAGCTTGCGCGCACGCTCGAGACGCTGGGCTCGGCGCGCTGGGTCTTGATCGAAGGCGCGCCGTACCCTCCGCGTGAGCTCGAATCTCCTCGCGCCTTGCTCGATTCGCCCAGCACCGAACCGGCCAGCGCCTCGGCCGACTTGCCGGCCATGCTGCTGGCGGCGCGCGATTACATTCGCGCCAACAAGCCAGGGCGCACCGAGGTCTGGATCTGCTCGGACCTGAGAGAGAACGACTGGAACGCCGATAGCGGCCGCTGGCAGACCTTGCGTGACGCTTTCCTGGAGTTCTCGCAAGGGGTCCGGTTTCACCTGCTGGCCTATCCTCGAACCTCGCCAGACAACCTGGCCGTGCGCGTGACCGACGTCCGCCGCCAGCAGACTGCCGCCGGGGCGGAGCTGCTCGTTTCGTTGCGGATCGCCCGGGAAGGAGACAGCACCGGCAGGGAGAAGATTCCGGTACATTTCGAGATCGACGGGGCGGGGTCTGAGCTCACGATCGAGATGGCCGGTCCCAAGTTCGAGCTCAAGGACCACCGCATTCCACTGGAGCGAAGCCACGTGCGAGGGTGGGGCAAGGTGTCGATTCCGGCCGACGCCAATCCGGCCGACAACGACGACTGGTTCGTCTTCGACGAGCCCGCGCCCCGGCAGGCGATCATCGTGGCCGACGATCCGCTCGCGGCCCGTCCGCTCCAGCTTGCCGCGGCGATCAGTCCCGACCCGGCGGTGAAATGTTCGGCCGAGGTCGTCACGCCCGATAAGCTGGCTGCCGTGGAATGGGAAAAAGTCGCGCTCTTGCTCTGGCAAGCGCCGCTGCCTGCGGGGGCTGAAGGAAAACTTGTTCAAGCGTTTCTCGACCGGGGCGGCCGGGCCATCTTCTTTCCGCCCCGGAATCCGGGCCAGACCGAGTTCGCAGGCGCGCGGTGGACCACCTGGGTCGATCGCTCGCGGGAGATTCCGGTCGATAACTGGCGTGGCGATCAGGATCTCCTGGCCCAGACGCAAAGCGGTGCGGCGCTGCCGGTCGGCCAGTTGCAGATTCGTAAGTACTGCGGCCTCGCGGGCGAATTCACGAGGCTGGCGACCCTGAGCGGAGGCGATCCGCTCCTTGCGCCGGTGCCAGCGAGTACCGGGGCCGCTTACTTCTGCACGACCACGCCCGCGGCGGCCGACTCGTCGCTGGCGACCGGCGGCGTTGTGCTTTACGTGCTGGTGCAGCGAGCCATGGCCGCGGGCGCTTCGGTTCTGGGCAACACGCGCAGGCTGACGGCCGGCGACCCCGCCGGCGAAGATCCCCGCCGAGTGGAAGCGCGTGGCCGGCGCCGACGTCGGGCTTTCGACCGATTATCCGCTCCATCGAGGGATCTACCGCGCGGGCGATCGCTTGCTGGCGGTGAGCCGAGCGCCCGCCGAAGACCTGGCGCCAGTGCTGGAGGGCGGACGCGTGGCAGGCCTTTTCCGGGGCCTGGATTTCGCCAGGGTTGACGACCAGGCGGGCAATGTCAGCTCGCTCATTCAGGAGATCTGGCGGCTCTTCCTGGTGGCCATGATGGTGGCGATGGTTGTCGAGGCGGGCCTCTGCTTGCCGCGGCCCGCGCCTGGCGCGGGAGGTGCGTCATGACGGCCAGCCGATCCTTGACTTTCCTCTGGACCACGTGGTCGCTTGCCATCTCGGTCGTCGCCGTGCTGACCACGGCCGGCTTCTGTTTCGTCGCCTGGCGGCGCAGTGGTTACAGCAGGTCGCTGGGACTTCTCGAGCTCTTGCGGCTGGGGCTGGTCGTGATCGCGGCCATCTTGCTCAACCAGCCGGAATGGATCGAGGAGTACCGGCCGCAAGAAAAGCCGTCGGTCGCCGTGCTCTGGGATGCGTCGGCCAGCATGGACACTCGCGACGTCGTAAGCCGGGAAGCACCTTCCGCCGCGCCTCGGGCCCGCCGCGAGGCCGTGGCCCCGCTCGCCGAATCGGCTCCCTGGATCAAGCTGCGAGAGCGGCTGAACGTCGTTGTGCAGCCGTTCTCGGCGCCGCAGCCGGGGCGAGGCACCGACCTGAACGAGCCCCTGGCCCAGGCGCTTGAAAAGATTCAAAACCTGCGCGGAATCGTGCTGGCCTCCGACGGCGACTGGAACGAAGGGAAACCGCCAGTCGAATCCGCGGCCCGCCTGCGAATCAAGAACATACCCGTCTTCACCGTTGCCGTGGGCAGCCCCAGCAGGCTGCCCGATGTCGAGCTTTTGAGCCTCGACGCCCCCACCTTCGGCGTGGCGGGCAAGTCGGTGCGCATCCCGTTCACGATCGATAGCTCGCTGCCACGTGAGTACGCCACGACGGTCATTCTGCGCAGTTCCGACGGCGACGAGCTTTCCAAGGAAGTGCGGATCGCGCCGATGACGCGCACGACCGACGCGATCGTCTGGAAGCCCAAGTCGACCGGTAACTTCACGCTCAGCCTCGAGGTCCCCAAGCACAGCGAGGAGACTCTGACCGACAACAACCGGATGACAGCGCCGATCGCGATCCGCGACGAGAAGCTGAAGGTGCTGGTCGTCGAGTCGTACCCCCGGTGGGAATATCGCTACCTGCGCAACGCCCTGTCGCGAGATCCGGGCGTCGAAGTCTCGTGCCTGCTCTTCCATCCGGGGCTGACCAAGGTCGGCGGCGGCAACAAAGACTACATCAAGCAGTTCCCCACCGGGCTTGATGAATTGTCCAAGTATGATGTTGTGTTTCTGGGCGACGTCGGCGTGGGCGATGGCCAGTTGACCGCCGAGCAATGCCGGCTGCTCAAGGGACTGGTGGAATTCCAGGCGAGCGGACTTGGTCTTCATGCCGGGGATGCAGGGGCGGGAGCAATCGCTCTTCGACACCGAGCTGGGCGATCTGTGCCCGGTCTTGCTCGACGCCGCCCAGCCCGGCGGTTGGGGCTCGCGCACGCCCAATCACTTCGAGCTCACGGAGACGGGCCGGTCCAGCCTCTTGACCAAGCTCGCCGACACCCAGGACGACAATGCCGAGGTCTGGGAGGGCTTGCCCGGGTTTCAGTGGTATGCGCCGGTGCTGCGGGCCAAGGCCGGCAGCGAGGTGCTGGCCGTGCACAAGGACGCCGCCAATGAGTTCGGCCGGCTGCCCTTGCTGGCCACCCGCACGTTCGGCGCGGGGAAGGTGCTCTTCATGGGAACCGACGGCGCGTGGCGGTGGCGCAAGGGCGTTGAAGACAAGTACCACTATCGTTTCTGGGGCCAGGTGGTGCGGTGGATGGCCTACCAGCGCAACATGGCCAAGGGCGAGACGATGCGGCTGTATTACGTGCCCGATCAGCCCAAGATGAACCAGACGATCTCGCTCCATGCCAACATCATGGACAAGGGAGGCGAGCCGCTGCACGGCGGCGAGGTCTCGGCCCTGATCAAGGCTCCCTCGGGCAAGTCCGATCGGGTACGATTCAGCTCCACCGGCGATGAATGGGGCGTTTTCGCGGGAAAGTACACCGCCCTGGAGCCGGGAAAACATGAGCTGACCCTGTCGTGCAAGCAGACCGGGGCGACCCTCGAGGCGAGTTTCTTCGTGCAGGGGGCGGCGGCCGAACGCATCGGCCGCCCGGCGCGGCCGGAAGTTCTCGAAGAGATCGCACGGCGTGACGCGCGGCAAGGTGATCGCGGCGGATAAGCTCGATGAAGTGGTGCGGGCGCTCGCGGAGCTTCCCGAACCGCCGCCGTCGATTCGCCGTTTGCAACTCTGGAGTCATCCCGCCCTGGCGGCGGGAATTGTGGTACTGCTGGGCGTTTTCTGGGTAGGACGCAAGGTGATCGGTCTCGTATGATAAGCGTGAGTAAACCGTCGTTGTCTCCGGGCCAAACATGAGGTCAACATGAGCCTCGCTCAAGCACAAGATCGGTTGCAGTTGCCGGACTCGCTGCGCGACCAGCTTCTGGATTTTCGCCGGCGAGTCTGGACCATCAAGCTGGCCGAAGCCGTCTCGGCGGCCATCTTCGGCCTCCTGGTCTCGTTCCTCTTGATGTTCGCCATCGATCGCGTGTGGGACACGCCGGCCTGGGCACGGGCTGTGTTGTTCGTTCTGGCCTGGGTGGGACTGGCGCTCTTGCCGCTGGCGATTCACCGCTGGGTCTGGAGCAACCGCCGGCTCGATCAACTGGCCCGGCTGCTCTCCCGCGGGCAGCCCCAGATCGGCGACCAGTTGCTGGGCGTCATCGAGCTGGCGCGCGACGATTCCGAGCAAGCCCGGTCGCGGACTCTCTGCGAGGCCGCGATCAGGCAGGTGGCCGACGACGCGCTCCATCGCGACTTCCGAGGCGCGGTGCCGAACCCGCGGCACCGGCTCTGGGCCTGGCTGGTCGCGGTTCCCGCCGTGGCGGCGATCGCCTTGCTCGACGATCTTTCCCGCCGCGGGCACGAGCGCCGCGGCCCGGCTGTTCGCCCCGTGGAAAAACACCCCGCGGTACACGTTCGCGGCGGTCGGTCCCTTGCCAGGCACGCTGGTGGTCGCGCATGGCGAGCCGTTCTCGATCACGGCGGCCCTCGAGGCCAGCACCGTCTGGCGGCCGCGCGAGGGCGTGGCCCGGATCGGCGATCAGCCGCCGATCACCGCCAGGCTCAACGACGGCCGATACGAGTTCGAGCTGCCGTCGCAAATCGATTCCGGCTGGCTGGAAGTCAAGATCGGAGACTCGGTGCAGCGCGTTCGCGTCGAGCCGACGCTGCGGCCCGAGCTGACCTCGGTCGTGGCCGACGTGTCTCTTCCCGAGTATCTGGGGCGTCCCCGCCCGTTTCAGAAAGACGTTCGAGGCGGAGTGGCCTCGCTGGTGAAAGGATCGGCGGCAAGCTTTACCGCCAGCGCCAGCCGCGAGCTCTCAAGCGCCCTGGTTGACGGCAAGGACAGACGGCCCCGGGGCACGGCCGTTTCCAGCCCGGTGACCAAGGTCGAAGGGCCGCGAACCATGGAATTCCGCTGGCAAGACAGCTTCGGCCTGGCCGGCAAAGCTCCGTTCCTGCTTTCCATCGACGGCCGCGACGACGAGGCACCCACACTTTCGTGCGAGAACCTGCCCCGCCAGAAAGTCGTGCTCGATTCCGAGCAGATCGCCTTCAAGGTGCGGGCGCAGGACGATTTCGGCCTCAAGAAGATTGGCATGCAGTGGCAGGGGGTGGAGAACCCGGTTGTCAAATCGCCCGCCAAGGGCGAGCAGCTCCTGGCCGGCGGCGCCAGCGACAAAGAGGTGCTCGAGGCCAGCGGCACATTCTCGGCCAAGGCGCTGGGAATCGAGCCCCAGGCGGTGAACGTGCGGATCTTCGTCGAAGATTATTTCCCGGGCCGCCCGCGCGTCTATTCGCCCACCTACACGCTTTACGTCCTGAACGCCGAGCAGCACGCCATCTGGCTGACCGAGCAGCTCAGCAAGTGGCACCGTCAATCGCTGGAGGTGCGCGACCGCGAGCTCCAGCTCTTCGAGACCAACAAGCAATTGCGAGCCCTCGCACCCGACGAGCTTGACCGCCCCGAGACGCGCCGGCGAATCGAAAACCAGGCCGCCGCCGAGCACACCAACGGCCGGCGCTTGTCGAACCTGGTCGTGAGCGGCGAAGACCTCGTCAAGCAGGCCATGCGGAATCCGGAATTCGGCGTCGGCCACCTCGAAAAATGGGCCGAGATGCTCCAGATCTTGAAGGACATCTCGGCCAACCGGATGCCGTCGGTCGCCGACCTGCTCAAGCAAGCGTCCCAGGCGCCCGTGGCCGCAAACGCCCAGCGCTCCAAGACTCCGATGGCCGGCATGGTCCGCGACACCCGGTCGGGTGCCAAGCCGGGCGAACCGGATCCTTCGAAGAAAGACCAGTCCGCCGTTCCGCAGGTTGTCGACCGCGAGTCATCGCAGCAGTCACCCGACAAGAATGCCGGCGAACCCGCACCGAGCAAGTCGGCGGGCAAGCCGAGCCTTGGGCTCCCCGTGACGACGGTGGCCGGCAAGAGCAAGGACAACGAGTCTTGCCCCACGGCGCAGAAAGTTGACGAGGCCGTCGCCAAGCAGCAAGACTTGCTCGCCGAGTTCGAGAAAATCGCCGACGAGCTCAACCGCGTACTGGCCAACCTGGAAGGGAGCACGCTGCTCAAGCGGCTCAAGGCCGCCTCGCGCATGCAGTACAGCATCTCGGGCCGGATCATCGACCTGGTGAACCGGGCCTTCGGAGGGTCGACCACTTAACCGGACGCGGCTTCGGCCAAAGTGATCCTGAACCTGGGCAACCAGGAGGCCAAGGCAAGCCACAACGTCTCGCTGATCATGGACGACATGCAGTCTTACTTCGAGCGCCGGCGGTTCATGCAGTTCAAGACCGTTCTCGACGAGATGAGGAAGCTCGACGTGATCGGCAACCTGCGGCAGCTTGGCGACGACCTCAAGAAAGAAAACGGTCTTTCCATCGCCCAGTGCGAATACTGGTCCGACACGCTCGATCGATGGGCCGACGACCTGATCGATCCTGTGTCGGGCGGTACCTGACCGGGCTCCAAATCGCGCGGCAGTTTGCCGCCCTCGATCGTGCTGGAAGTACTGCAAATCCTTGAAGGCGAAGTGAATCTCCGCGAGCAGACGCGGGTGGCCCAGCAAGCGCGGGCCGCGATGGAAACCAAGGAGTATGAGCGCCAGGCTCATCAGCTCGCTGATACGCAGAAGGTTCTCCGCGAGCGCGATGACAAGGTGATCGACCGGATCAAGCAGTTGCCCGACGGCGAGGAAGAGTTTGCCTACGAGATCAACCTGCTGGGCAAGGTCTCCAGCGTGATGAGCGAGGCCACCGAGATCCTCGCCCGGCCGGAAACAGGCTCTCAGGCGATCGCCGCCGAGACCGAAGCCATCGAACTCTTGCTCCAGTCCAAGCGGATCAACCCCAAGGGTGGCGGAGGCGGAGGCGCCAACCCTGGCGGCGGCGGTTCGGGTACAACCCATGATTCGGCCATGGCGCTCCTGGGTGGCGGCGTGAACCCGAAGGAAGTGCGCGAAGACCGCGGCGTCTCGCAGGCGACCGGCGAGTCGGGTGCCGTCCTTCCCGAAGAGTTCCGCGCGGGGCTCGATGAATACTTCAACCGGCTGGAACGCGGGGCCGGCGGTCAGTGAAACAGGCAGGCGGGAAAAGCAGCATGGGCCGGCTTCGTGATTTCGTGGTGGTTCTGGGCGTTGCGCTGGCGGTCGCCGGCTCGAGCTACGTGCTTGGGCAGGTTCAGAAGGTCGCCGCACCGCCACCACCCCACCTCCTCAAGTGAAGATCACGGTTCAGCGCAGCCCGCGGCAAAGAAGGCAAATGCCCCGGCACCCGGCGTGATGAAGATTCGGGCCGAGATGAGGAAAGAGGCCGTCAAGGGCGGCGCCGTCGTCGAGAAAAAGGCGGTCGCCAAGGGTGCGGTCAGGATCCGGGCCGTGGCCGTGCCGTTGCAGCCCGCCGCGCAGCTCGATGCGCAGGTCCAGCAATTCATCCAGCAGTTTCGGCCTTTGTTCCGCGCCGAGTATTATTTCCTGCGCCGGATCTGCGACCTGGCGCCCGACCAGCGCAAGCAGGTGGCCCGTGAAGGCGAACGCGCGGTCCACGACGCGGCCAAGAAGTTCGCCGAGCTGCAACAAAAAATGATGCAAGGCGGATGGCGGCCGGGAACACAGTATCCCGAGCCGCAGCAGGTGCTCGAAGACGTGCTGAGCAAATCGGTCACAGGCTTTCTCTCACCCGCCCAGCGAGCCCGATACAAGGAAGAGATCGACAAACGCATCGCCAACCGCAAGCAGGTCGCCCTCGACAACCTGGTGGCGAAGCTCGATTCCGACCTCGTGCTCACCGCCCTGCAGCGAGAGAAGATCAGCGAGTCGCTGTCGTCGCATTGGAACGATTCGTGGTCTCAATCGATGCAGATGCTCATGAATATCGAGCAATTCTTTCCCAACATCCCCGACAACCTCGTCGTGCCGTTCCTGACCGAAAACCAGAAAAAATCGTGGCAGCGGATACCCAGGAACCAGAACGTCTTCTTCGGGTTCCAATTCGGCGGCATGCAAGTGGAAAACGATCCGCTCGACGACCCGGAGCTGGTGGAGGCCAGACAGGAAGCCGAGGCCAGAGAAAAGCAAAAGGAACAGCAGGCGGCGGCGAATGGCGAGGCCCGCCGGAAGGATGGTCCATGATGGGGATCGGTCGACGATTCAAGTCGCGGATTCTCCTGGTCGCGATCGTTGCCCTCATCATGCCGTGGGGAACGTACTGCCGCGCACAGGTTCAAGCGGTTGTGGTCCAGGAAGCCGTGGCGGTTCAGCTTCCCGGTCAAGAGGCCGCACCAGATGCGGATGAGGAAGACGAGGCCGTCGAAGTTGAAAATGGTGTGGCCCAGCGAATGCAGCCCGTCTTCATGCTCAACGACGATCAGTTCGATCAATGGATCTTCGGCGGACCCAGGAACTCCGGGGCAGGCCGCAACAAGCTCGATACTCTGCTGACGCTTCAGGTTGACGACGTCTCACGAGCCTGCGGCCTGTCCGAGATGCAAAAGAAAAAACTGCGGGCTCGCAGGTTTCGTCCGCGGGGAGCAAACGGTGTTCCGCGAACGGCGCAGACTCCATAAGGCCATGAGTCACGAGTTCCGAAATCGCGTCGACGCCGGAGCGCGCAAACGACGACACGAGATTGCCGCCGTAGAACGCCTCGAAGGGCGCCATCGGGGAGTGCATCTCCAGTCCCGTCAGCGCGCCGAGACAAACCAGCGCCAGCGCGGCGGCTGAGAGGCGGTGGACACGAAACGGATCGCAACGCCAGGCCAGCACCACGATCGGAACGAGCGCAAGCGCGCTCAGCGCCACAATCCACCGCAGCTCAGGGAAGATCGTAAACAGGAAGGTGACGGTATCGGTATCGACGATCATCAGGTCGACGAAGTTCGCCGTCATCAGGAGCACGTGGTACTTGAGCTGCGACAGCAGCACGAGCACCGTCATCATCAGGAGCGACACCGTCGCTGCAAACGCGGGCCGACGGGTCAGCACCAGCCAGAAAAAATTCAGGATACCCCAGGCGAGCAGAAACGCCGCCATGGCGGTGAGCGTGGTCTCGGTGGAGACCATGATGGCCAGGGCGATCAGATGCGGAATGACGACCAGCGCCACCCGCCACGGGCGATGCATGGCGACAATCTCGGCGGCCCGGTTGGCCAGATAAGAGCAGGCGGCACGCATGACCAGCGCGCGCATGCCCGGAAATGATCCAGCAATGACCCCAGCGCAGGGCGCGTATTGTCATAAAACTGTATTTATACCGTCATGACAAGACGCCACGCGGCCGCCGCCGGAGTTTTGGTGCAAAAAACCGGGATCAGGTCTTGCTCCGGTCGACTAGTGCGCGCTCCTTGATCCCAAAAGGGCTCGCCCCGCGAGCCCGTCTGAAAAGCCTCTTCCGAAAAAGGCCGTGGATCAGTTCTTGCTCCGGTCGACCAGTGCGCGCTCCTTGATCCACGGCATCATTTCGCGGAGCTTGGCGCCGACCTTCTCGATCGGATGCTCGGCGAGCTTGGCGCGGGTCGCCTTGAACGAGGTCTGGTTAACCTTGTTCTCCAGCATCCAGTCGCGGGTGAAGCGACCGGACTGGATGTCGGCCAGCACCTTTTTCATCTCAGCCTTGGTTTCGGCCGTGACCACGCGCGGACCCGAGACGTATTCGCCGTATTCGGCAGTGTTCGACACCGAATAGTTCATGTTGGCGATGCCGCCCTCGTAGATCAGGTCGACGATCAGCTTCACCTCGTGGACACATTCGAAATAGGCCATCTCGGGCGCGTAGCCGGCCTCGACGAGCGTCTCGTAGCCGGCCTTCATCAGTTCGACGAGGCCGCCGCACAGCACGGTCTGCTCGCCGAACAGATCGGTCTCGCACTCTTCCTTGAACGTCGTCTCGATGATCCCGGCACGGCCGCCGCCGATCGCGGAGGCGTAGGACAGGCCGAGATCATGGGCGTTGCCGGACGCGTCGCGGTGGATCGCTACCAGGCACGGCACGCCGGCGCCGCGCTGGTATTCGGAGCGCACCGTGTGGCCGGGCCCTTTCGGCGCGATCATCAGCACGTCGAGATCGGCACGCGGCTCGATCAGATTGAAATGGACATTGAGGCCGTGCGCGAACATCAAGGCGGCGCCGTTCTTCATGTTGGCGGCGAGATGGTCGCGATAGATGTCGCCCTGCAGTTCGTCGGGCGTCAGCATCATCATCACGTCGGCCCATTTGGCGGCCTCGGCGACCTCCATCACCTTGAATTTTTCGCCCTCCGCCTTCTTCACCCCGGCGGACGATTTGCGCAGCGCGACCGCGACATCCTTGACGCCGGAATCCCGCAGATTGAGCGCGTGAGCGTGACCCTGGCTGCCATAGCCTATGATGGCGACCTTCTTGCCCTTGATCAGGTTCAAGTCGGCGTCGCGGTCGTAGTAAACACGCATCGTTCTACCCCTCCTCGGGCGTTAGACTTAAGGCTAAGCCTCGTTTTTGACGCTGGGTCAGGCTCTTGAAAGCGAAGGCTAGGCCTCGGCTTTTCTGCCGCTGCTTCTAGGTTCTAAGCAGCACCCGGGCAAGCCCTACGAACGCAGCCTGTTTCTCGCGGTCAACCGACTTACACAGCACGATAATGATTCATAATTAACAACGCCAACCCAATAAGGATTATTGCAATGTGCATTGCCACCCAGAGCCAACGAGCTCGCAATGAATACGATATGCCCGCACAACTCTTGTGAATTGTGGCGGCACCGTCATGAATGCTCTCAATTGGTGATCCGCCGTGCTGACAAGACACTTCGTCTACCCGCTTCCGATACGATCAAGCGATTGTAGCGTGGCGGTCCGCGCGCTTTGACAACTTGCGCAATCCCCAAAAGTCCGATCAAGACAATAAAAATGGCAATTGCGTAATTTGTTGCAGCGCTACTCGGAAGAAATTTCAGAGTGGCTATTAGCGCTCCGGCCAAGGTTACGATTAGCTGCGAACTTTTGAAGCGAATATCCTCGTGGTGTCTTTGGTACGTGACATGTCCTTGTAGAACTCAAGCAAGGTCTTGATATCCTCGCTTTGACTGATGAGATTGTCCGACATTGCAGTTTCCCATATCCATTTTGGTACAATGTCAGGCGCTAGGTCTCTCACGGTCACACGGATACGCTGTTGAAGCGCTCTCACGCTTTGGCAATCTTGGCCTGATTGCGTAGCGCCCGGTAGCCAAGCCGACACCTCAGGCGTCTGCCTCAGGTCTCCCCCTGATCCGCGGCTGATAGCAATCAAATTCAGTCCAAGCAACGCCGCCAGCCGGCCTCGGATTTCGTCCAGAATCTCAGGCGGCAGGCGATCGACGGCGCGATATCCGCGTGCCGACCGATCAAGCGTTCGCACCTGATCAACAAGGACCGCGCCCTGCACTTTCAGACCGTCAGGCAACACGACTTTGGTCGGCCATGGGGTCGTGTTGGACGTCACCGGACATACGATCGCCGTATCGCTGCTGCGATGAAACTCGTCATCCGTGAGGACGACGGCGGGTCTGACGCCGCCCTGCTCTCGCCCGCGTGTCGGCCTCAGATCGACCCAAACGAGGTCGCCCGCCCGGAGCGTGGATTGATTCGCGGCTGTAGTCGTCCTCGATGATTTCCGCTCCCACGTCCGGCCCCCAATCGATCAAAGCCGGACGATGTTCGGGGCCAAGCCGATCCATTTCGGCAAGGAGATCTTCGAGCCGGACGACCTTCCTGCCGGATATACAATGTATATCCGGCACATCTCACTGTCTACCGTCGGGCGCCTGCGCCGGACCAGACTAGTGGCTGGCCGTGCCGTCGAACCGCTCGCGCGCCTTGGCAATCTTCGCCTGATTGCGCAGCGCCCAGTCGCCAAGGGCCGACACCGGCTGCAAGAGATCGCGCCCGAGCGGGGTCAGCGCATAGTCGACCCGCGGTGGAATGGTCGGAAACGCTGTCCGCGTGATCAGGCCGTCGCGTTCGAGACCGCGCAGCGTCAATGTCAGCATGCGCTGCGAGATGCCGCCGATCGACCGCCGAAGTTCGTTGAAGCGCAACGGCCCGCCGCCGAGCCGGGTCACCACCAGCACCGACCATTTGTCGCCGACGCGGGAGAGCACGTCGCTGATCGCGCGGCAGTCGGCGGGTAAATGGGTGTACCTTGGTTTCACAGATGTGCCTTCTTGCGCCGGTCCTTTGCGGTCACTTATGTAGCCTCAGTTACCAAATTTAACGGAGGTTTCCCGCTATGACAATTCCGCGCATCGCGGTGATCGTCGGCAGCAACCGCCGCAACTCGATCAACCGCAAGGTCGCCCATGCCCTCGCCAAGCTCGGCGCCGGCAAATTCGACGCGGCGTTCGTGTGCATCGACGATCTGCCGCTCTACAACCAGGACATCGAGTCGCCGCTGCCGCCGGCCGTGGCGCGATTCAAGAATGAGATCGCGGCCGCGGACCTATGGCCAGAGTTCCTGGATCGGCAAGCCGGCTTTCATCACCGGCACTTCGCCGGGCGCGATCGGGTCGGCGCTCGCCCAGCAGCACCTGCGCTCGGTCATGACGGGGCTCGGGATGATCCTGCTCGGCGGCGGGGCCTACGTGACGTTCAAGCCGAACCTGATCGACGAGCACGGCAATATCGGCGACGAAAGCACGAAGACCTTCCTGCAAGGCTTCATCGACCGCTTCGCCACGCTGGTCAGCCGCTTGGGTCCGGCAACCGAACGCTCGGCCGCCTAGCGATCCCCCATGCCCTCCGGTCCGCGGCCGATGGCGACGACGCCGGTGCGCGAGACTTCGACCAGGCCGACCGGCAGCATCAGGTTGATGAAGCTTTCGATCTTTTCCGACGCGCCGGTAATCTCGAACACGAAGCTTTCCGTGGTGGCGTCAATGACGCGGGCGCGAAAGGCATCGGCGAGGCGGAGCGCCTCCATGCGCCGATCGCCCTGCCCGCGCACCTTGACCATGGCGAGTTCACGCTGAATGGCGGGACCCGCAGTGGTCACGTCGACAACGCGATGCACCGGCACGAGCCGGTCGAGCTGGTTTTTGATCTGCTCGATCACCATCGGGGTGCCGCGCGTGGCGATGGTGATGCGCGACAGATGCTTCTCGTGCTCGGTTTCTGAAACCGTGAGAGAATCGATGTTGTAGCCGCGCCCCGAGAACAGGCCGATGACGCGGGCAAGCACGCCGGGCTCGTTGTCCACCAGCACGCACAGGGTGCGGGTCTCGATGCGTTCGTTGACCGCAGCGGACGGATAATGCGAGGTCGGAGCGTTCATGACAGTCATCCTCAGCGCGTATTCTCTGCTTGTCATCGTCCGCGAAAGCGGACGATCCAGTAATCACCCGGCGTTTGGGGATTACTGGGTCCCCGCCTTCGCGGGGACGACAGTTAAACTCACACCAGCATCTTGCCTTCTTGGGTGACAGCGTCCTCGACTTTGGTGGTTGCGTCGCCGAGGAGCATTTCGTTGTGCGCCCGGCCCGACGGAATCATCGGGAAGCAGTTTTCCGTCGGATCGACCACGCAGTCGAAGACCACCGGCTTTTTCACGTCGATCATCTCGCGGATCTTCTCGTCGAGTTCGCCGGGGTGCTCGCAGCGGATGCCGTGCGCCTGATAGGCGTCGGCAAGCTTGACGAAATCGGGAAGCGCTTCGCTGTAGGAATGCGAATAGCGCCCGCCGTGCAACAATTCCTGCCACTGCCGCACCATTCCCATGTAGCGGTTGTTGATGATGAAGATCTTGATGGGCAGATCGTACTGCACGGCCGTCGACAGCTCCTGGATCGTCATCTGCACCGAGGCCTCGCCGGCGATGTCGACGACCAGCGAATCCGGGTGAGCAAGCTGGACGCCGACCGAAGCCGGCAATCCATAGCCCATGGTGCCGAGGCCGCCGGACGTCATCCAGCGTTGCGGCTCCTGGAAATGATAGAACTGCGCCGCCCACATCTGGTGCTGGCCTACTTCCGTCGTGATGTAGGTGTCGCGGTCCTTGGTCAGCTCGTAGAGACGCTGGATCGCGTATTGCGGCTTGATGATTTCATTCGAGTTGCGGTAGGCGAGCGAGTTCTTCGCCCGCCACTTCTCGATCTGAGCCCACCAGGCATCATGCGCCTTCCTATCAGGCTTGGGCGCGCTGGCCCGCCAGACCTGCAGCATGTCCTCGAGCACGTGCGCGCAGTCGCCGACGATGCCGAGATCGACCTTGACGTTCTTGTTGATCGAGGACGGATCGATGTCGATATGAATTTTCTTCGATCCCGGCGAAAACGCGTCGAGACGGCCGGTAATGCGGTCGTCGAAGCGCGAGCCGATCGCGATCATCAGATCGCAATCGTGCATCGCCCAATTGGCTTCCCAGGTGCCGTGCATGCCAAGCATGCCGAGCCATTGCGGATCGGCCGCCGGGAATGCGCCGAGCCCCATCAGAGTCGACGTGAGCGGAAAGCCCGTGAGCTTGACCAATTCGCGCAGACGATCGCTCGCCGCGCGGCCCGAATTGATCACGCCGCCGCCCGTGTAGAACAGCGGACGCTTGGCGGCCGCCATCGTCTCGACGGCCCGGTTGATCTTGTCGGGATCGCCCTTGAGCTTCGGCCGGTAGCCCTTGTGCTGAAATTCCGTGGGCTTGGAGTAGGTGCCTGTGGCGAACTGCACGTCTTTCGGAATATCGACAACGACCGGTCCCGGCCGTCCGCTCGACGCAATATGAAACGCCTCGTGCATCACGCGCGGCAGATCGGCGATCGATTTGACGAGATAATTGTACTTGGTGCAGGGCCGCGTGATGCCGACAGTGTCGCATTCCTGGAACGCGTCGTTGCCGATCAGGTGCGTCGGCACCTGTCCGGTGATCACGACGAGCGGAACGGAATCGCACAACGCATCCGTGAGCCCGGTCACCGCATTGGTCGCCCCCGGCCCGGAGGTCACCAGCACGGTCCCGACCTTGCCGGTCGACCGCGCATAGCCCTCGGCGGCATGCACGGCGCCCTGCTCGTGGCGCACCAGGATGTGCCGCACCTTGTCCTGCTGAAACAGCGCGTCGTAGATCGGAAGCACCGCGCCGCCCGGATAGCCAAAAATGTGCTCAACGCCCTGATCGGCGAGCGCCGCCATCACCATTTCCGCGCCGGTCATCTCGGTCATCGTTCGCTCCAGTCTCTCGTTCTTCCGTCATATGAGCTTTGACATTCGGGTAATAAAAAAGGGGCTCAAGAGCCCCCCTGGATCGCGCACCGCCTCGTCTCGCGGGTGGGATCATCCACCCCCGGCGGTGCGCCTGCTTACGAGGATCAGCGTTGAATGAGAATAACGCACGAATGTGCCCTTTTCGCTCACGTCCATATTTATATGCATTGCTCCTGCATGGGTCAAGCGGGCTAGTAGCGGTTCGCCCTTGCCGCCATCTGAAACAAGCGGCCCATCCTCGCGACGAATTGTTGGAGGCGTGCTCGTGGTCATCTACGTACCCATCATAGCCTGGACCGCGGCCGTCCTCGCCGCAGCGATCGCGGTCGCACGCGGCCAACGGCCGCTCACGGTGCCGTTCGTCGCCGACCGGCTCGTACGCGCCGTGATGGTGTTTCCGCTCGGGCTGATGAGTCTCTGGGCCGCCTTCGGTCATATCTTTGTGCCCGAGTTCGCCGCAAGGGCGATCAGCTGGCAGACCAGTCCCTTTCAGTTCGAGGTCGGCGTCGCCAATCTCGGCATCGGGATGTCGGCGCTCTACTCAGCATTCCGCTCCCACGACGCGCAGCTCGCGACCGGCATGGTCGCGCTGGGATTTCTCGGCGGCGCGGGGGTCGGTCATGTCCGCGACATCATCGAAACCGGAAATCTCGCCGCCGGAAATGCCGGTCCGATTCTGTTCACCGACTTTTTGACACCGCTCGCGATTTTGCTCCTGTTATGGGTCACGCGCTCGTACAAGCCGGCGTCACAGTCGTAGATGCCGATGCGAACCCTCATTCGTCTCGTCGCCGCCGCGCGCCTTTGCCTCGTAACAGGCGGGGGCTTGCAAGCGCAATCGATCGAGGCGTTGCAACAGAACCTCGCGATTCGGCCGCCCGGCGCGGCGGCGCAGGCCCTGAGCCTCGGCGACGCGCTTACGTTTCTGCACATTCCTTCGGTCGATGTGGCGCTGATCGATGGCGGCAAATTTCCTGGTCGCGCACATTCGGAACCGCTGCGGCGAACGAGCTTTATCAGGCCGCGTCGCTGTCCAAGCTCGTCAGCGCGGTGGCGGCGTTGCGCCTCGTCGAGCGCGGCGTCCTCGATCTCGACCGCAACGTCAACGACGATCTCGCCGATTGGCGCGTCCCCGACAACGATTTCACGCGCGACCACCCGGTGACGTTGCGCGGATTGCTGAGCATGACCGCCGGCATCGGCGTGCCGGGCTATCTCGGCTATGAACCGGGCGCGCCGTTGCCCACGCTTCGGCAAATCCTCGACAGCGCGCCGCCGGCGAACTCACCGCCGGTACCCGTCAAGGCTGTTCCGGGAAGCCATTACGCCTATTCGGGCGGCAGCTATGAGATCGTCCAGGCGCTCATCGAGGCGAAGACCAAGCTGAGCTATCAGGACGCACTCAAAAGCGTGCTGCTGCAGCCGGCTCCATGCCCAACAGCTTTTTCCTGCAGCCGCCAACGACCAAGATCGCCGCGCGCGCCGCAACCGGTCATGACGCGTCCGGCCGTGAGCTTCCCGGCGGCTGGCGCGTAGTGCCGGAGCTTGCCGCCGGCGGCCTGTGGTCGTCCGCGGCCGACCTCGCCAATCTGCTGGTCGCTTTGCAGAGCGCCTATCGCGGCGATCCGGGTGCGATCCTGAGCAAAGACTTGGCGCACGCGATGATGACGCGGCAAAACGGCAGGCTCTATGGACTCGGCGGCGCCGTCGATGGTTCGGGCGAAAGCTTGCTGCTGATGAAACGCGGGCAGAACATCGGCTACCAGTCCTACATGCTGATCTTCCCCGAGACCGGCCAGGGCATGGTGGTGCTGACCGGCTCCGATAACGGCACGACGCTGGCGACGGCGCTGATCCGCCGCGCCGCGCAAATCTATCGCTGGCCGCCGCTCGGCACGCTCGCCGATTAACCAAAAAGGTGGCAAAGCAGCCATCTTTGCCACAGCCCGGCCCCGAATTCGGACCGTCACAGCCCGCAAATTGCCCAGGCGTCTTGTTGGATTCGAGCGGGGTCCGAGGTTGCGCGCCAAACCGCGCCGACGGCTTTCTCGTTGGAGGGAAAGATGGTGGTTGAAGGGTTTGCCGAACTCTTTGTCTCGAACGTCCGGCCGCGCGCGGACGGCTTGACCGTCATTCTGACGCTGGTGGTTTCCGCGATCCTGTTGGCAGCGCCGGCGCGCGCCGCCCCGCCGCAAGGCAACGGCTTCACCTCCGTCGACGCGATGTTGAGGTGGATCAACGCCTATCGCGTTAAGCCCGATCCCGATGCGCTGCCCGCCGTCGTGCATGCGCTGAGCGACA
Source organism: uncultured Alphaproteobacteria bacterium (assembly GCA_963732015.1). Lineage (GTDB taxonomy): Bacteria > Pseudomonadota > Alphaproteobacteria > Rhizobiales > Xanthobacteraceae > BOG-931. Next base: position 45,231 of record CAVSXY010000003.1, read on the forward strand.
TGCAGGCGTTCAAGGATGCCGAGTCGTCGGGCGCCTATATCGGCTTCATCGCCGGCGTCATTGGCACCAATCCGGCGCGCGCCGACGATCTGATCGCTCGAATGGTGACGATCGCGCCGTCCGATCATTGGGTCCTGGTGCGCGCCATCGCCTATTCGGGATCGCCGAACTGGCACGAATTGCTCGCCACGTTCGTCGACCGCATGGCGACTAGGAGCGCCATGATCGACCAATATCTCGACGGCAAATTGCCGACGCTCGAGCAGATCGCCTATCGGAGCGAGAAGCCCGGGATGTTCGACAAGATCAAGGCCTCGTTCAATTTCGGCGAGGAGCATAAGAAGAAGGTCGAGCTCGATCCGAGCCCGGAACTGATCGACGTGCTGTGGGGCTATTATCTGGCGACCGGGACCTACGCGCCGGTTGGCCGCATCATCAAGCTCCTGCCGCTCGCCAACGACAAGGAAAACGTCGAGAACCTGACGACCGGCAGCGCCGCCAAGTTCACGCTTGCCAGCAACGCCGTGCGCGATCTCAATCTTCTCGCCATGCTCAAATGGTCGGTGAAGTCCCAGCCCAAGGACGTCGCCGTGGTGCTCAACGACGTGATCGAGACCGCGGAGACCGTCGACACCGCGCGCATGCGCAAGGAATCGCTCGCCGCGATCGAGGAGCTGAAACAGAAGGGTCCGAACTCCAAGCGCGAGCTGAACGGCTGGGGCCAGGTCGGCCAGGGCGCACTATCGATGGGCTGCGTGGTCGCAGCCGCTACCGGCCAGATCGAGCTTGGCATTCCGTGCGTGATCGGCGGCGCCGCCTACTCGGCCGGGCTGCAGTACATGACGCACTGGCGCAGAGTTCTCTATTCGACCTTGATGCCGAGGGTTCTGATCAACGCGCCGTATTTCTCGTATTCGCTTTTGATCTGGGCGGCGAATTCCTCGGGCGTTGACCGGTAGGACTTGCCCGACAGCGTCCCACGAAGTTTAGCGTCGAACGCCGCCTCGACAATCACCTCGTTGGTCGCGGCGCGCAGCCGGTCGATGATCGGCTGTGGCGTTCCGGCCGGCACGAACAGACCTTGCCACGACTCCAGCTCGTACGACGGGTAGAACTCCGAGACGCTCGGCACGCCCGGCAATTCATCAATCCGCTCTCGGCTCGCGACCGCGATCGGGCGCAACTGGCCGCTCTGCATCAGCGGATAAACGCCGCCGCCGCCAAGGCTGAGGCTGGCGTCGCCGCTCACCACCGCCATCCCGGCTTGCGTGCCGCCGCGATAGGGCACGTGGTTGAGCTTGAACTCCGCGATCTGCTTGAGCATCTCCACGCCGAGGTGCGACTGGGTGCCGTTGCCGAAGGACGCGTAGAACAACGGCGGGTCCGAGCGCTTCGCCAGCGCGACGAAGTCGGACAGAGTCTTCACCGGCAGCGTGCTGCTCACCACGAACGCGTAATAATTGCTGGTAAGCGAAGCGACCGGGATGAGGTCCTTGAGCGGATCAAGCGGCATGCTGGCGTAGAGATGCGGATTGACCACGAAGAGGCTGTCCGGACCGAGCAGAAGCGTGTAGCCATCGGGCGGAGACTTCGCGACGAGTTCGCCGACGAGATTGCCGCCAGAGCCCGGCTTGTTCTCGACCACGACGGGCTGGCCCAACTTCTCTTCAAGGCCATGCGCGAGCAAACGGGCCGTGACGTCGGCGGCGCCTCCCGGCGGCAGGCCAAGAAGAAGATGGATAGAACGGCTTGGATAGGTCTCGGCGGATGCCGCCGCTGCGCAACAGGCAAGCGCTATGGCGATGATGAAAGAGTGCGCGAACGTACGGTTGAGGGTCATGTTCAGGAACTCCCGGCGGATCATTCCACGCCGCTCCGCGCCCGCAAAGCCCAAAGAAGCGACATCGGTGTGCCTGAAGAGGTCAACAGCCAAATCACTGCAGCCGGATTCGACCGCCGCTTAGCCATGCTGGTTCGCAGCAAATACGTCAGCGATGCAAAATTGCAGTCCGCTGCTGCAGAGATGCAAGATTTCGGCCAGTGGCAGCGGGATTGACAAGCTCGTGGCTTGTTGACCAATGATTTGAACACACGGCTAAAAGGAGATCAGCGTGGCGCGACGACGCGGGGATCCGGCGTGATGAGGATTTTTTCGCGAACGCACGTTCATTCTCGACGTAGAGCTGTAGCAAGGATTTGCAAGCAATGAGGGAACGACGCCATGGCTGATCAACGCCAGATGCATCTCGCAATATTCTGGCTCGGCACAGGAAACCATTCGGCCGGCTGGCGCATGCCAAACGCGACGTTCAGCAATAGCGAATGGTCGTTTGTCGAGACTGCCGCACAGACGTGCGAACGGGGCAAGTTTGACCTGTTTTTTGTCGGCGACGCCGTAACCATGCAGCTCGATCTGCACCCCTCGTTCATCACGCGATTTGAACCTACGACTTTGCTCGCGGGTCTATCGCGTGTCACCAGCAAGATCGGCCTAGGAGCGACTGTTTCGACCAGTTTCAGCGAACCTTATAATGTAGCGCGGATGTTTTCCTCCATTGATCGTATGAGCAACGGGCGAGCCGCCTGGAATGTCGTCACAAGTACGATGGATGCGTCCGCTTTGAACTTCGGTCAGGATCGGCTGAAGGATCACGATCTTCGCTATGAAATCGCCGGCGAGTTCGTCGATGTCGTGCGCGAACTGTGGGACAGCTGGGACGATGGCGCGCTCGTCGCAGACAGGCACCGGGGCCTATTTGTTGACCCGAACAAGGTGCGGGACATCAATCATAAAGGCCGTTTTTTCTCGGTAAAGGGCGCTCTTAATATTGAACGGAGTCCGCAGGGGCATCCGATCATCATACAAGCGGGAGGCTCGGAGCCTGGCCAGGAGCTTTCTGCGCGCGTTGCAGATGTTGTCTTTTCACCCATCAATGGCGACCTCGAATCTGCAAAGGTCAAATATAAAAACCTCAAAGACCGCTTGCCGAAATACGGACGCGAGCGGAATGATCTGGCTATTCTCCCAGGCATTATGACAATGGTCGCAGACAGCGCCGAGCAGGCGCGTGAAGAACTCGCGCAACTGCAACAGTGGCTCAAGGCGAGCGATGCTATCGTACGCTCCGTCCTTACCAAGCGGCTTGGACGGGATGTTTCGGCCTATGATTTAGATGCTCCGATCCCGGAACTGCCTGAAACCAATCTTGGACAAAGCTTCGCGCGAACCTTATTGGATCGTGCGCGTCGTGAGCACATGTCATTTCGCGACCTCTACAATATAGCCGCGGCGGCACGAGGACACTGGGCCATCTGTGGCACTGCGACCCAGGTTGCGGATATCCTGGAAGAGTGGTTTCTCGCCGAGGCTACGGATGGATTTATGATCCTGCCGGCGTATTTCCCGCATTGCCTCGACATCTTTGTTGACCGTGTCGTCCCGGAACTACAGCACCGCGGGTTGTTCAGGTATGACTATTCCGGAACAACTCTCCGTGACCATCTGGGTCTGAGCCGGCCGTCATCCAAAGCCGCGCGGCCTATCGCCGAACCGGCGATAAGCTGAATCGACCGGCCGCATCTTCAAGCTCCTGCCGTCCAAACTCGCGCTCACGCGCTTGAGGGCAGTGTAGCCGGCACCGAGAATGGTTTGGTGGCATCCACCACGAACATGATGGGATGACGCGACATGATCTTCGCCACATTCTCGTTTGGTGACGAATGTCTGCTGAGCGCCTGATCGGGGCGCCACGCGGATATCGGGCGATCTCCGCGACGCGCGATGAACCGGCTTCCACGCTTCAGCAGAAAGGTCGCTGCCCAAGGGCTGCTGCCCAAGGTCATGGCCCCTGAGACCGATCTTAGCTAACTTTCTCACGGGCACGGGTGCGGATGCCGGGGCACACTATGCGCTTGGACAATTGTCATAATTTTCAGGACTTCCGTGCGCTCGCCAAGCGTAAGCTGCCAGGGCCGATTTTCAACTACATCGACGGCGCGGCGGACGACGAGACGACGCTTCGCCAAAACGTAGCCAGCTTCGAAAGCTGCGACCTGGTGCCGAACGTCCTTCGGGGGGTGGGGACGATCGACATGTCGGTGACGGTGATGGGCCAAAAGCTCGCAATGCCGGTCTATTGCTCGCCGACCGCGCTGCAGCGGCTGTTCCACCACCAGGGCGAACGAGCGGTCGCAGCAGCTGCGGCAAAATTCGGAACGATGTTCGGCGTGTCTTCGCTCGGCACGGTTGGTCTGGAGGAGCTGCGCAACGCATATGACACGCCGCAGGTCTATCAGTTCTATTTCCATAAAGACCGAGCGCTCAACCACGCCATGATGCAACGCGCAAAAGACGCGGGCATCAACATCATGATACTGACGGTCGACAGCATTACGGGCGGCAATCGCGAGCGCGATCTGCGCACCGGATTTTCCATTCCTTTGAAGCTTACTTTGGGCGGAATGCTTCAATTCGCGATCAAACCGATGTGGGCGATCAACTATTTCACTCACGAGAGGTTCAAGCTGCCCCAGTTGGATGAACACGTCGACATGAGCGGTGGCGCCATGTCGATTGGACGTTATTTCACCGAAATGCTCGACCCTTCCATGAACTGGAACGATGTGGCTGAAATGGTCCGCGTTTGGAACGGTCAATTCTGCCTGAAGGGCATCATGTCGGTCGCGGATGCAAGACGTGCGGTCGAAATAGGCTGCACCGGCATCATCTTATCCAACCACGGCGGGCGACAGCTCGACGGTTCGCGTGCGGCATTTGATCAGCTCGCCGAAATCGTTGACGCCGTGGGCGACGAAATCGACGTGATGATGGACGGCGGGGTTCGGCGCGGGACCCACGTTCTGAAAGCGCTTTCGCTGGGCGCCAAAGCGGTGGGTGTCGGCCGCTACTATCTGTTCCCGCTGGCGGCCGCCGGCCAGGCGGGCGTCGAGCAGGCGCTCAGCCTCATGCGCACTGAAATCGAGCGGGATATGAAGCTGATGGGGTGCTCCTCCGTCAGTCAGTTGTCGCGTGCCAATCTGAGATACCGCTAGTTCAACCAATGGCCGACATGCAAAAATCTAAATCGCGCGTTCCGGCCGCCGAGGTCTTCAGTTCGATTTGCGGAGTGATCTGAAACCAGCGCGAACTTCTTCGGAAAAGAGTTGCGGCTGTTCCCAGGCCGCAAAGTGTCCGCCTTTGTCGAGCTTGTTGTAATGGATGAGTTTGGGATATGCCCGCTCTGCCCAGCTCCGTGGAGCAGGATAGAGTTCGTCAGGGAAGACGCTCACAGCAACAGGGATTGAGACGCCTTTGACGTTGAAATACCCGAGTTTGCCCCAATTCTCCCAATAGAGACGAGCGCCGGAAAGCGCCGTGTTCGTCAACCAGGTAATCGTGATGTTATCGAGGATGTCATCGCGCGTGAGGCCCTCGGCCTGTCCTTGAAAGACACGCGAGATCAGCTCGTAGCTGCGCGCATCGTGGTCAAGAAAATAAGCCGCCAGGCCGATGGGTGAATCCACGATCCCGTATATCGTTTGCGGTCGCAGCCCCATCTGGTACCCGTACGCGATCCCCTTTTGATAGACGAACTGCAAGCGCTCGTAGGCGAACTTCTCATCGGCCGAGAGACCCGATGGCGCGGGCTTCCCCGAAGCAGCCGCTTGGTCAATGTCGGCCGGAAAGATGCCGGGCATGTTGGTGTGGATGCCGAGCAATTCCGGCGCTGCTTGCACGCCCATTTGATCGACGACTAACGCGCCCCAATCGCCGCCTTGCGCGACGAATTGCGTATATCCGAGACGCTTCATCAGCACGACCCAGGCACGCGCGATGTGAGAAACATCCCACCCGGTGGTGGTCGGTTTGCCTGAGTATCCGTAGCCCGGCATTGACGGGATCACCAGATGGAACGCATCGGATGCATGTCCGCCGTGTGCGGTGGGGTTGGTCAGCGGATCGATAATCTTCAGCTGCTCGACGACTGAGCCCGGCCATCCATGCGTCACGATCAGCGGCATTGCATTTTCGTGCTTCGAACGGACGTGAACGAAATGAATGTCGAGACCATCGATTTCGGTGATGAAATTCGGCAGCGCTTTCAGTCTCGCCTCGCACTTGTTCCAGTCGTACTCAGTCGCCCAATAGCGCGCGAGCCTCTGAATCGTCGCAAGCTGCACGCCTTGCGTCGCATCCGAGACTGTTTCGCTTTCAGGCAACTTGGTTGCGTTTATGCGCTTGCGCAGATCGGTGAGCGCTTCTTGCGGAGTCTCGATGTGAAAGGGTCGGATCGCGCTGGAATCGCTCGCTGCCGCCGTTTGCTCGCGAGGTCGGCTAGCGGCACGTGCAGCCCCAGAGGCAGCAAAAACGGCGCGCCGTGTGTGTGACGAAAGCGTATCGTTGGACATGGTCGCTCTCCTTGGTAGTAGGTTGAAGCTCGCCCCACGGAATTTCAAGGGGGTTGCCCAGCTGGAACTGTCCCGTCGCCGATCCCACAGCCGAGGATGCGAGGGTTCATGTCCAAAATTCCAAGCGATGGTTGATGACGCTTTCGTGAAAGAGACGTGCGAATTGTCCGCTAGGGACCACGGGCTCCCTTGAGCCGACTTCTGCGCTACGCCCGGGGTAGCCGCGTCGTTCGATCCGGCCGCAAGCTACTTGCGGTACTGTGCTTTGAGCGCGCGCAGTTCGTTGCCGTATCTGAACGCCGCTAGCTGGCAATCGGCGGCGAACTGCCGCTTGACGACCGGCTGCTCCTCGTATTTCGCGCATTCCCGCACGACACCGACGATCGCTTTGTCGCGCTTGTATTGATTGAAGCAGGCGTCGATCACCGAGCGCTTCTCGAACAAGCGTTCCTCACCTTCGGCGTCCGATGCATCGAGTTTCTCGATCCTGGCTGCGCAATCGTCACTGGCGGAATTTGCGCTGCTCTGCAAAACGGGTTTGTCCGGTTTGGTCTGTTCAACAGCCCAAACCGGCGCCGCCGCAGCGACGAGAGCGATAACGGAAGCGCAGCAGACCACGGTCTTTGCCATTTTTGATCCGTTGAACGGTGTATCAACGCCTCCAAACTCGCCTGCTGACTTTTGACAGATTTACAACAATTCAAAAAATCGCGGCATTTGAAAGATTCTCGCGTGAGAAAACTACCGGTCCGCAGCATCCGCACGCTCTTTCTGATTGCGGCTTGATCGAGCATTGTGCGATGATCGATCAAGGGAGAAAAAGATGATGAAAGCGCAAGCCATTTGTGGGCTGACAGTTGCCGCAATAGCTTCGTCGTCTGCATTCGCAGCCGATAAAGTGCCGGACATCAAGGTCAAGTGGGTCGGGAAAACCTACACCATTGTGGCTGACGCGGGCGGCCATTGGCCGACGAACAAGGGAACGTTCGACAACCCCGGCCGCGCGGCGCATTCCGGATCACCCGACCTGCGCCGATGACACAACAAAGTGCGGCACGCCGTCGGCGCAACCGCAAACCAGGGAGGATCGAACATGCATAAGCGTGGTGTATTTGCTTTCGTGCTGACGGCCGCGTTCTTGACGGCAGCGAGCATCCCGGCCCTCGCGCAGCCGACGCCGAAATATCGCGCACCGCAGGATCAGGTCGTCGCGATCCGGGCCGGTCATCTGTTCGACGCACAATCGGGCAATCTGCTCGACAATCAGGTGATCCTGATCAAAGGCGATCGCATTTCCGACGTCGGACCGAACTTGCAGATTCCCGCCGGCGCCAAGGTGATCGATCTCAGCGCCGCAACTGTCATGCCCGGCATGATCGACACCCACGTGCATCTGAACACCGGCGGCAACACGCCGGCGCAGCGCACGCTGATCGCGATGGCGAATGCACAGACCGATCTCGAAGCGGGCTTTACGACCATCATGGACATGGACTCGCGCGGCGGCTTCGACACCGTCGATCTGCGCGACATGATCAACGGCGGCATGCTGCTCGGACCGCGCATGCAGGTGGTCGGCCAATCGATCAATCAGCGCGCCACCAACTACTATCCGGATTCGCACCCCGATCCGCTTTACGGCCGCTACTACGAGGGGTTCACCGAGACCAAGAACGTCAATTCGCCGTGGCTGGCGCGCGCGGCGGTACGCGAAAACAAGCTGCACGGCGTCGATTACATCAAGATTTACACGACGCAGGATTTCGTCGGACCGATCCACATGTGGAAGCGCGACGCCACGCTGGTCAACAGTCCGTCGCTGACGTTCGAGGAGGTCGAGGCGGTCGTCGACGAGGCGCACCGGCTGGGCCTGAAGGTCGCCTGCCACACCTACGGCGGCGAAGGCATGTTCAGCTGCCTGAAAGCCGGCGTCGATGCGCCCAATCACCTGCTTGAACTCGACGATGCGGGCGTGAAGATCCTGCTCGAGAAGAAACTTCCGTTCGTGCCGACCGTCGACGATCTGATCGCGCTCGAAAAGCCCGACCTGCGCGACACCGGCGGCCGCAACTCGCGGCTCAAGCTGCTGGAGCAGGCGGTGCGGCGCGCGGTGGCGGGCGGCGTTCCGATCGTGTTCGGCAGCGGCGCGACGTCGGTCGAGATTCCGCACGGCAAGCAGGCCAACCAGTTCGCCTACTACGCGCGATGGGGCCTCGGCCCGGTGCGCTCGCTGCAGACCGCCTACCTCGCCGCCGCCGCGATGCTCAATTACGGCTGGGAGCAGGACATCGGCAGCATCGAGAGCGGCAAGTTCGCCGACATCATCGCGGTGTCGGGCAACCCGACGACCGACGTCAGCGAGATGGAACGCGTGAAGTTCGTGATGAAGGGCGGCGTGGTGGTGCGCAACGACCTCGCCGCCGCCGCCAAATAGCTGGACCGACGGCCGCGCCGGCGCGGCCTGGCACTCCCGCCACATATTACGGGATCGGTTTCTATCGTTAAGGATTGGTTACCAATCTCGTGCTCCCTGACCTGAAGGCAGGCACTCACGCGCTCGAGCTTCGCCGTCGTGACAAAGGCTTTACGCCTCGCCCGCATCATGGCGTCGGGTCCGGGGACAGCCGACGATGACAAAGTGGCAAGAGGAAAAGGCGGAGCGAAATCGCCAATCGCTCGCGCGCCTCAACAAATCGCTGCCGTCGATCTTTCCGGCGGCCGTTCTGTCGCGTGCGCTGAGCCGTCCGTTCGTGCCGCCGACGCCCCGGCTTGCCATCGACTCGTATTGGCGCGCCCACCCGCTTCGCGCCGACCGGCTCGCCCGCGCGCTCGCCGCACGGAGCGGCGCGCCAAACGGCTGGACGTGGCGGCTCGGCGATGAGCGTAAGAGCGGATTGCCGGGCACCTTCAGAACACCGCCCGCACCCTATCGCGAGCGCGCCTATGCGCGCGGTCCCGGTTTCTGCTGCGTCTGCGGTCAGCCGGTCTTTCGTTTTGGCTGGCATGTCGATCTGTGGCAAGGCGGCGCCAACAAAAATGCGACCTGGCATTGCGCCTGCGTGATCGCCTGGCAATTCTGGAGTGCGCCGAGCGGCGAGGCACGGCTGCTGCGGCGCCTGCAAACGCGGCGCTGCAAGCAAAGCGGCGGACGGTTATGGAAGACCGCTGAGATCGACCATCGCGTGCCGCTGTTTCGGGTGTGGCGCGACCATCGCGACTTACCGTGGCCGGCGCTGCTCGATTTCTGGGGCCTGCCCAACCTGCAGGTGATCAATCGCGACGTCCATGCAGCAAAATGCGCGGTCGAGGCACAGGAGCGCGGCGCAGCCCGCACGCTCGCGGCAGAACCCGCGTAAGCGCAACGCGCGGAGATCAGCGCTGCCGTTGATGAAATCCAGTGAAGGTGACCATGACGCCGCCACACTGGGAGTTGTCTTCCACGATGAGAAAATTGCCGAGCCGCTGCATGCGGACCAGACAAGAGCTGTCGTCCGCTTTATCGAACGGCGTGGAGCCGTCATCGGCCAAAACGAGCAGACCCTGGGCCGGTGTCGCGGTGGCGCTGATGTCACCCGTGTGCACGTTCTGAGCCGCCGCATAGGTGGCCCTCGATGCGCAGCCTTTGCCGTTCGAGATCGTGATGTGACCGCCGGCGTGGCTCCAAGTGCCGGTCCAATCGGACCGCGCGGAAGCTGGATCGGGCGGAAGGGGCGCGAAGCTTGCGGTCGGAATCCAACCGACCGTCCATTTTTGCTCGCGGGTCGCCATCGCCTGATAGGAGATGCAGGTGAGGGCACCCTTCGTCTTGCAGGCGAGCGCGAGATCGCCCGGTACGAGATACGCCTTCGCCTGGCAGGCCGGCGCATCGGATGGACAGGCCGCATTCTCCCACGCGCTTTTCACGAAATAGATGCGCGGATTGGCGGCCGACATTTTCTCGATCGTGACCGGCTTCTGCTTGTCGAAGTTGACGCCGAGACAGTCGCCCGGGCCTTCGTCGGCCATAGCCTGGGCCAAACCGGACAACGACAACAGCGCAACAGATAAAGCGATCCAGCCGCCGTTAAGAGTGCCGTTAAGCATCGACTGATCCACCCCTCATACAAAATCGTTGCGGCCATGCTGGCCGAGCGAGAACACAATCACTTGATCCTGAACGCCGCAATACTGAGCAACCGCGCCATCAGCGTTCTGCGTTCTTATTGCAGAACGGACTGCGGCTCAGAAGTCACAATTCGCACCGGTCCGCAAAGGCTACCACTCAACCTCATCCAAGGGGGAGTTAGCTTAATTTATGGCCTCCCTCTGCACACAACCGGAGCGGCGCCGGCAATTTCCACTCCCGGCAAGATATGACAGCATGCCGCGTGTGAGGGCGAGGGCAGTTCAGTGAGCAGAGCATCAGCATGATCTTGAGACTTCCGCGACGGCATTTTCTGCACCTTGCGGCGAGCGCCGTAGCGGCGCCAGCCGTGTCGCGACGCGCCTTGCCGACACCTATCCGAGCCGGCGATTCACTTGATCATCGGCTTTCCTCCCGGCGGCCCAAACGACATCTGGGGGCGCCTTTTGGGTCAAGGGCTCTCCGAGCGGCTGGGCCAGCCGATTATCGTCGAGAACAGGCCAGGGGCCGCCAGCAACGTCGCCACCGACTTTGTCATGCGCTCGCCGCCCGACGGCTACACGCTGTTCCTCGTCAGCCTGCCGAACGCCATCAACGCGACGCTCTACGACAGCTTGCCTTACGACTTCATTCGCGACATGGCGCCGGTGGCCGGCATCGTGCGTTCGCCGAACATCATGGAAGTCAATCCGGACGTCCCGGTCACGACCATTGCCGAGTTCATCGCCTATGCGAAGAACTCATCATGTAGCCATGGCGTCATCGGGAGTTGGCACGTCGATGCACATGGCCGGCGAACTCTTCAAGATGATGACCGGCATCGAGATGCAGCATGTGCCGTATCGCGGCTCGGCGCCGGCGCTGACCGATCTGATGGCCGGACAAGAACAAGTGATGTTCGATGCGATGGCGCCGTCGATCGCATACGTTGCAGGCTGCGCGCGCTCGCCGTGACCACGGCGACGCGTTCAGACGCATTGCCCGACGTGCCGACCGTCGGCGATACCCTTGCGGGCTATGACGTCAGCGCCTGGTTCGGTCTCGGCGCGCCGGCAAAAACGCCGCCGGAGATCATCGACCGGTTGAACAAAGAAACCAACGCGGTGCTCGCCGACCCCAACATCAAGGCTCGTTTCGCCGAGCTGGGCGGCATGACATTTGCAGTTTCTCCCGCCGAGTTCGGCAAGTTCATTGTCGACGAAACCGAAAAGTGGGCCAAGGTGGTCAAGCTTTCGGGTGCAAAGCCGGAGTGACGTTGCCTTATGACGATTTGTTTTGCCGGCGTGAGACACACATGAATCTTCCACGACGCCGGCTGCTCGCGCTGGCCGCGAGCGCGGCCGCTGTTCCAACTCTTCCGCGCGCGACGCGGGCGCAAAATTATCCAGCGCGGCCGGTCCACTTTATCGTCGGCTTTGCGGCTGGCGGAGCGCCCGACATCATTGGACGTCTGCTCGGGCAGTGGCTCTCGGACCGGCTTGGTCAGCCGTTCGTGATCGAGAACCGGCCGGGCGCCGACAGCAACATCGCTGCCGAAGCCGTCACGCGAGCTGCACCCGACGGCTACACGCTGTTTGAAGTGACGGTGGCGAACTGCATCAATACGTCACTCCATTCGGCGGTCGATCCGATGCGCGACCTCGCGCCGATCGCAAGCGTCGCCAGCGCCCCGTTCGTGCTCGCGGTCAATCCGTCATTTCCGGCCCGGACGGTCCCGGAACTCATCGCCTATGCAAAGGCCAACCCGGGCCAGCTCACCGTCGGGTCGCCGAGCACGGGAACTCCGCCCTATCTGTCCGCAACGCTGTTTCGCATGATGGCCGGCATCGAGTTTCTGCAGGTGCCCTACCGCAATTCGCTGCAGGCGGTCAGCGAGTTGCTCGCCGGACGGCAGGATGTCGTCGTGTCGGACATGTCGGCGATCGAATTCGTCAAGGCCGGCAAGCTCAACGCACTGGCGGTGACGACCGCGACACGCCAGGGCGCGCTGCCCGACACGCCGACCATCGGCGGGTACCTGCCCGGCTACGTCGCCACCACATGGTATGGCCTTGGCGCGGCCAAAGACACGCCGCCCGACATCATCGCCCAGCTCAACGATGCGACGAATGCGGCGCTTGCCGACCCGAAGAACCAGACGCGTCTTGCCGACCTGGGCTTTACGCCGACCGCACGCTCGCCGTCGGAATTCGGCGCCTATATCGCGGCGGAAACCGAGAAATGGGGCAAGGTCATCCGCGACGCGAACATCAAGCCGCAATGATCGGCGGCGCAAAGCGATCGTGATTGGATGATCGAAGGCTCTCTCGCGTTGCCGGAATGAGAATTCTGATCCGGGCCGCCGTGCTTCAAAGCATGATCCCGAAAAGTGGAAGCCGGTTTTCGGATAAGATCATGCCAAAATAACAACTTAGACCGTGATCCGATTCTCTTGAATTGGATCACGATCTAAGCGACGGCCGCCTTGCGGCCGTAGGTGCGCTCGAACATTTGTTTGAGGTGTTCGCCAACGGTGCACGGTTCATAGAGCGGCACCGCGCCTTCGGGCAGGCATGTCGGCAGGCAACTAACCCGATAGTTGTAGTTGACGTTGAAGAAAGTCGCGACTGAGTAGCGGTCGCGGTTCGAGATATTGTTCAGCACGCGATGCATCGTCGAATGATAGATATCGTTGGTCCAGCGGCGGATCATGTCGCCCAGATTGACGATCAAAGTTCCGCGGATCGGAGTCGCGCGCATCCATTCGCCGGACGCGTGCCGCACTTCGAGACCGCCGCAATCGTCCTGCAGCAGCATGGTGATCGAGCCCCAGTCGGTGTGGGCGCCCGCCCAACTGGTTGTAGGCGGAATCCGCCGATTGGGGCGGATAGTGCAGCAGCCGGACCGAACACATCAGGTCTTCGAGGCCGGGAGCGAAATAGTCCTCGGGCAAATCGAACGACAGCGCCATCGACGCCATGAGACGCTTGCCGAGCTCCATGACGGCGGCGTGGTACGCCTCCATCTGCGGGCGAAACCCGGGAAGATTATCCGGCCAGAAATTGGCGCCCCGATAGCTGCCTTCGCCGGATGTCTGCGGATCGACTTCCCGATGAAATTGAAAGCCCTCCTTGAGGTCGGGCGGCGAGCCGGAATCGAGCGTCTGCATTTTCATCGGCTCGTAGCCGGAAGGACCTCGGTTTTGCGCCATGTCGAGCTTGAGCTTGTCTTCGAGCGGAAGAGCAAAAAATCGCCGCGCGGCGGCCAGCCGTCCGGCTATCAGAGCCTCGGGGATGCCGTGGTTCTTGATGTAGAAAAACCCGGTATCGCAGCACGCTTTGTGGATCTCCCACGCTACGGCCTTGCGGGTCGCGAGGTCGGGCGACCACGTCGGCGCCAAGTCGATCACGGGGATGTCGCGGGCATCGGAGGGAGGCGTGTAGATGATCATCGGTGTTGCTCGGTTTTGCTCATGAACTCGGAGTCATGCCGCATTCGGTTCTTCGGGAATCGCCCAAGGGAAAGCGAGACGCTCGATCCACACGACGGTCTGAAACAGCACCAGACCGATGGCGGACAGCACGATCATGGCGCCGAACGCGATCGAGACGTGGAAGTACGCGGTCGACGTATAGATGAGGTAGCCGAGCCCGCGCTCCGCGGCGACGAATTCGCCGACGACCGCGCCGACCACGGCAAGCGTCATGGAAATTTTTGCGCCGCTGAAGATGTAAGGCACGGCGCTCGGCAGCCGGATGTCGATCAGTTGCTTGGACCAGGGCGCGCCCATGGCGCGTGAGAGTTCGACAAGCTCGATGGGCGTCGCGCGAAGCCCGGTCGCCGTCGAAACGACCATGGGAAACAGCGCGATCAGCACAGTAATGGCGATGCGCGGCGCTTCGCCGGAGCCGAGAATGACGATCAGAATTGGCGCCAGAGCCACGACCGGGACTGATTGCTTTATGACCAGAAGCGGATAGAGCGCGTGCGATAACAAGCGCGAACTCGATAAGGCGATCGCCAGCGGCAAGCTGATAGCGAGAGCGATTAGGTATCCGCCCACGATCGTCAGCACCGTGGCGGAGATGTGGGTAACGATACCGAACCCAAGCTGCGAAGTATCGCGCCAGATGGTCGACGGCGCAGGAAGAATGAATTCCGGCACGTGAAACAGACGGACGCCCGCTTCCCAGAATACGATCAACGCGGCGATCACTCCGGCCGACAACAGCGGCCCCTGCGCGACGCGAAAGAGCCGCGCCGGCGTTTCGGGCTGCCGGGACGACAAGCCCTCAAGATATCGCGTCGCGCAGACTCTCCTGAAAGGCGGCGTCGCGAATGACGTCGCCGCTCCGCGGCCGGCCGAGAGGCACTGGGCAGTCCCGGCGGATGCGGCCCGGTCTCGCCGACATCACGGCCACACGGTCGCCCAGCATGACCGCTTCGGGAATCGAGTGGGTCACGAACACAATCGCTTTCGGCGCCGCCGCGCACACCCGCAGCAGCTCAACCCCCAATTCCTCGCGGGTCAGCGCATCGAGGGCCGCGAACGGCTCGTCCATGAGCAACAGCAAAGGGTCGGTGATAAGCGCGCGGCAGATGCCGACGCGCTGCTGCATGCCGCCGGACAGTTCCTTCGGCCGCAACTTTGCAAAATCTGCCATGCCCACCATGTCGAGGAGCGCCATGGCGCGATCGATCTCGGCTGCGCCAACCGGCCGGCTCATGTGGCGTAACGGGAAGAGCACGTTGTTGAGAACGTTGAGCCAAGGCAGCAGCGCCGGCCGCTGGAACACCAGCGCGACGTCCCTGCGCCTTGCGCCGACCGGCTCGCCGAGCACCGACACCTGTCCCGAGACCGGCGTCACCAGTCCGGCAAGAATTCGCAGCAGTGTAGACTTGCCGCAGCCCGACGGACCGACGATCGAGACGAATTCCTGCGCGCCGACGGTTACGCTGACGTCGCGCACAGCGAGCACGGAACTGCCGTCGCTCGCCGCATAGGCGTGATTGACTTGGCCGAGAACTGCGGCCGTGCCGTCGACGCAAAAAGCTTGAGCTTGCGCCGGCATCGTTATTCAGCGGGCAGGAATGAGCGGTCGATGAAGATTTCAGGATCGACAGCCGGGTCCGCTTTAGTCGCCCGCACGACCCATTGATAGGTCGCTTTGACTTTGGCCGGATCGAACGTGCCAAAGGTTTTTTCGTCGTTCTGCCACGTGTAGATGTGTTTGTTGGACTCCTTCAGCCCGGCGAGCTCGTAGTCGAGGTTCTGCTGCGGGTTGACGGATTTGACGTAAGCCGCGGTGTCTTCGGGGTGATCGCGCGTGAACAGGAACGATTTGCGCATCGCGGTCACAAAGCGCCGCGTCAGATCGGGCCTCGCCTTCAGCGTCTTTTCGTTCGCCACCACGATCGAGCCGTACATGGTGCCGTCGACGATATCGAACGGCAGCCGCCACGATCGAAATTCCGACCTTGTCGGCCTCCGGCTTCAGCCGCGGAACGTTGGTGGTCCACATGATCGCGCCGTCGATGAGCTTGGTGAGCAGCATCGGACCCAACGCCGATGGATCGACATTGACGATCGTGATCGTCGAGGCGTCGACCTTCGCGTCCTGCAGGACAAACGGAAAGTACAGGTTCGAGGATGCGGTGGGCGCCGTTCCAAGCGTATGTCCGGGCAGATCGGCAAATAATTTTATGCCGGTGTCGCCGCGGGTGAGCACGGCATGTGGAACTTCGCGATCCACCGACATGATCGCCTTGACGCCGGTGCCGAGCGTCATCATCAGGTTGGCGATATCCGTATAGCCGTAGTCGGCTGTTCCGGTTGCGACCTTGGTCAGGGAATCGGCGGCGCCGGTGCCTCGCCTAATTTCCAGGTCGATATCCTCGGCGGCAAAGAAACTCTGCTCGATTCCCGCAAACGGCGCCTGGTGGTTCCCCGTCGGGATCCAGTCGAGTTGCAAAACCACGTGATCGCCGGCGCGGGCGGCCGGTGCCCCCAGTATGCCCAGAAGGATCAGGAAAAACGCCTGCACACAGCCATGCACACCAATTGGGCTAGACTTGATCATGTTTCGCTCAATCTGATGCTGACGACGCGCTTTCGGGCGCGCCGCTGCGCGCTGTTCGCGCGTGTGAAAACGCCGATCAGAGCCGAGCAACCTCTGTGCCAGTTGGAGATTTTGGCGGTTTCGCTCTCACGTTAGGCGGGCAGCGACAGCGCGCGCAACTGCTCCTCAACCGCGGCGAAAGCGCGCTCCGGCTCGACCCACGCGAAGTCCGGAAGCCGATTGCGAAACCACGTGCCCTGGCGTTTAGTGTATTGGCGGGTATCGCGCTTGGCGCCTTCGACCGCTTCAGCGAGCGCAATCTCGCCTCTCAGATACCGGATCAGCCATGGCACGCCGTGCGCCTTCATGGCCGGCAGGCTCGGATTGAGATGCCGCGCAGTGAGCGCGCACACCTCCTCCAGAGCCCCCTCTTCCATCATGGCATCGAAGCGCGCATCGATGTTGCGGAACAACGCGTCGCGAGGCGGCGTGAGAAACACTTTCGCGGCCCGCGTAACATCGAGAGCGGCCGGCATTCCTTCCTCGTGCCAGTCGATCAGTGAACGTCCGGTCGCCAGCACGACCTCGAGCGCACGCGACACGCGGGCGCGGTCATTCGGCATCAGCCGCGCCGCGGCTGCGGGATCGCGCGACTTCAGTTCGTCGTGCAGCGCCGCAGCGCCTTCGCTCGCGAGCCGCTCGCGGACGGCAGTACGGGTCTCGGGTGGAATCGGCGGCACCGCCGCAAGTCCGCGCGTGAGTGCGTTGAAGTAGAGCCCGGTGCCGCCGACGACGATGGCGGTGCGGCCCTCCCGCCTCGCCGAGGCCAGCGCTTCGGCGGCGTCCAGGCACCAGTGGCCGACCGAAAAATTCTCCGCCGCATCAACATAGCCGTAGAGCCGATGCGGGACGCGCGAACTCTTCTGCGGGCGTCGGCCGCGCCGTGACAATGCGCAGGTCACGGTACACCTGCATGGAATCGGCGTTGACGATGACGCCGCCATGGGTCTGCGCGAGCGTCAGCGCCAACGCCGACTTGCCGCTCGCGGTCGGACCTGCAATGAGGATCGTCTTCGGCACGCCTTTGACCGCTCCTTGTTCCGCTGACCGGATCGCACGGCATGTTCTACGTGGCAACGTTGATCTCGCATCCCGATCGGCCGGCGGTCACCGAGACAATGGCGAAAAAGGCCGCGCGATACCTGCCGCACGGCCGTCCGCTCGGCTGGCTCGCGCCAAACGTGGCCATCGATATTCCGTTTCTCATCGACGATGCCGGGAACGATCCGGCCGAAGACAGCGCCCTCCTCAAGGATCTTGCGGGCGACTTGCGCGACATCGTCGGCGGCGAGCCGGTCGACGCCGTCATCCAAAAAGACGGCGACGCACGCCGCAAGAAGCTCCTCGTCGCCGACATGGACTCCACCATGATCGGCCAGGAATGCATCGACGAACTCGCCGACTATGCGGGCCTGAAAGGCCGCGTCGCCGCCATCACCGAGCGCGCCATGCGCGGCGAGATCGCATTCGAACCGGCGCTGCGCGAGCGCGTGGCGCTGCTCAAGGGGCTGCCCGCAACGGTGATCGACGAGGTGATCGCCGAACGCATCCGGCCGACATCCGGTGCCCGCACACTGGTGGCGACCATGCGGGCGAACGGCGCCTACACCTGCATCGTCTCCGGCGGCTTCACCGCTTTCACGTCGCGCGTTGCCGCCATGATCGGGATCGACGAGCAGCACGCCAACACGCTGTTGATCGACTCTGCCGGAAGATTGACCGGGACCGTCGCGGAGCCGGTGCTGGGCCGCGACGCCAAGCTCGCCACGCTCGTTGCCCTGCGCGAGCGTTTGCAGCTTGCGCCCGACGCCACGCTTGCGGTCGGCGACGGCGCAAACGACATCCCGATGGTCAAAGCGGCTGGTCTCGGCGTCGCCTTCCACGGCAAACCGGCCATCAAAGACGCCGCCGCCGCATGCATCGAGCACGGCGATCTGACCGCGCTTCTCTATGCGCAGAGTTATCGGCGGGATGAGTTGGTCGGAGGCGAATAGCGAACAGCGAAATGGGAGAAGATCTTCCCCCATTCGCTATTCGCAACTTCGCTATTGCGCCCTTCCGCTACTGCAGATTCAAAGCGACGAACCGCGTCTCGCCGTCCGCATTGGAGACGAGCAGCACCGCCACCTTCTTGCCCTGGGCCTTGAGCTGATCGACGCGCGTCTGCAGGTCCGCGGGATTGCCGACGGCCTGATACTGCACTTCGACGATCACATCGCCAGGCGACAGATGCTTGTCGGGCGCCGAGTTGTCCACGCTCGAATCGATGCCGGTGACGACGACGCCCTTGATCGAGTCCCTGATCTTGAACTTCTTGCGTATGTCGTCGGTCAGGCTGGACAGTTCGAGGCCTAGCGTCTTCTGCACCACGGACTTCTGGTCCGGCCCGGCGTCTTTCTTCGGATCGGCCGACGCGACCTTCTTCTCGCCGTCCTCGAGCCGGCCCACAGTAACCTTGTGGGTCTCTTCCTTGCCCTTGCGGATGACGACGACGTCGACCTGCTTGCCGACCGGCGTGTCGGCGACGATGCGCGGCAGGTCGCGCATTTCCTTCACATCATGACCGTCGAACTTGATGACCACGTCGCCCGGCTCGATGCCGCCTGGTTTGGCGGGCCCCTTGTCGTCGACGCCGGCCACGAGCGCGCCGCGCGTCGGCTTGATGTTGAGGCTTTCAGCGATGTCGTCGGTGACCTGCTGGATGCGCACGCCGAGCCAGCCGCGCCGCGTCTCACCATACTGGCGCAGCTGATCGATCACCGGCATGGCGCTGTCGGACGGCACGGCGAAACCGATGCCGATCGAGCCGCCGGACGGCGAAATGATCGCCGTGTTGACGCCGATGACCTCGCCGTTGAGATTGAACAGCGGTCCGCCCGAATTGCCGCGATTGATGGCGGCGTCGGTCTGAATGTAATTGTCGTACGGACCCGAATTGATGTCGCGGTTGCGCGCCGAGATGATGCCGGCGGTCACCGTGCCGCCAAGGCTGAACGGATTGCCGATCGCGATCACCCATTCGCCGAGCCGCAGCTTGTCGCTGTCGCCAAACTTGACCGCCTTGAGCGGCTTGTCGGAATGCACGCGCAGTAGCGCGAGATCGCTCTTGGAGTCCTTGCCGACCAGCTGCGCCGGGAGCTTGGTTCCGTCGTTGAGGATGACGTTGATCTCGTCGGCGTCGGCGATCACGTGATTGTTGGTGACGACGAAGCCCGCGGGATCAATGATGAAGCCCGAGCCGAGCGAGTTGACGCGGTGCGGGGCGTTGTCACCACCCTGGCCGCGCCGGTTCTTGAAGAACTCGTCGAAAAATTCCTCCATCGGCGAGCCGGGCGGCAGATCGGGCAGATTGCCGACGTGAGACTCCACGGTCTGCGATGTCGAGATGTTGACCACGGCATCGATCACCTGTTCGGCAACGTCGGCAACATTCTCCGGCCCGCGCGCCGAGGCCTGCCAAGCCGGTAGAACCAACATCGCCGCCGCCAGCGCGGCGACCGCCCCGCGATAGCGCCCGCGATGGGTGACGCGGGAGGAAGCCGAGCATAAATGGCGAGACATGGACGTCAGCGCTCCTGAAAGGGACTCATTATTGGGAAAGGTGCCCTCGGCCCGCCTTCGACGCAAGGCCATAAGCAGCCAATCTCAGCAATTAGGAACCCGATTGGGGCGGAAAAGCGACCCATCTTGCGGCGGTTCCTGCGCGGCGCTGTTGCTCGCTTTTTCGGCATGATCCGACTTCCGCGGCGTTGCCGCCACGGGCTGAGAACCAAGACAACTCTAGTGGTGTCGAACCAGCCACACGACCAGCACGCCTGCCAGAGCCGACACGATGCCGATGATGCGCAACGGGCCATCGGCTATTTCGAGCGCCGCCGTCATGGCGCGTTTTGCGCTCGTCGGAAAGGCCGCAAGAAAAATACCTTCAATCGCAAACAGCAGGCCAAGGGCAGCAAGAAAGTCCGACATGAACGCGTCCCGGTGGCGCTCCTCAGGCGGCGTTTATTTCGCAGCGCTGGTTGGGCGCTGCGGAGCGCCAGGCGAAGGATTCGGTGCGCCCGGCGCCATCTTGCCCGACGGATCGCCGAAATAGCGGAAGAAGTCGGAATCCGGACGCAGCACCAGATGGGTATCGTTGTGCTGCATGCCCTTTTCGTAAGCCTGCATGGAGCGATAGAAGCCGAAGAAATCCGGGTCCTGGCCGTAGGCCTCCGCGAAAATGCGGTTGCGTTCGCTGTCGCCCTGACCGCGGATTTGCTCGGATTGCGACGTGGCGTCGGCCAACAGCACGGTGACGTCGCGATCGGCCCTGGCCCTGATCTCCTGGCTCTTCTGCGAGCCTTGGGCGCGGAACTCCGCCGCTTCGCGCTGACGTTCCGTCTGCATGCGCTGATAGACCGCCTGGCTGTTCTGCTCGGGCAGATCGGCCCGGCGGATGCGCACATCGACAATCTGAATGCCGAACGGCTGGGCGTCACGATCAAGTTGGTCGCGCATCCGCGCCATCAACTCTTCACGCTTGTCACGCACCACGTCTGACAAGGTCGCCGCGCCAAGCACGCGCCGCAACGCCGAATTGAGCAGAATAGACAACTGCGCATCGGCGCCGGACGGTCCGACGGTCTGATAGAACTTCAGCGGATCGGTAATGCGATAGCGTGCGAACGCGTCGACCACGAGGCGCTCGCCGGCCTGCCCGGCGCCCGCCGTCGCGGCCGAACTATCCTGGCTCGACGCGATCACCTCCTGCGCCGGCAACTCGATGTTGAGGATGCGTTTGTCGATGTAAATCACGCTGTCGATAAACGGCACCTTCACATTGAGGCCGGGTTCGGTGATGACGCGGACAGGCTGGCCGAGGCGCACCACGATGGCCTGCCTGGTCTGGTAAACCGTGAACAGCGTGCTGTAGCCGATCACCACGGCCAGCAGCACGATGACGGCGAGCGCGCCGCCGACGAGACCGAGCTTCATGGGTTGCCTCCCGACTGCGGCTGCGGTGTTTGCGGCGGCCGCGAGCGCGACAGATCGTTGAGCGGTAGATAAGGCACGACGCCCGGACCGCCTTGCGGCCCGGTATCGATGATCGTCTTGTCGGTGCCGCCGAAGATGCGTTCCATGGTCTCGAGATACATGCGCTGGCGGGTCACGTCGGGCGCTTTTTTGTATTGCTCGTAGACCTGAAGGAAGCGTGAGGTCTGCCCCTTCGCTTCCGCAACCGTCTGCTCGCGATAGGCTTCGGCGTCCTGAGTGATCTTGGCGGCGCGGCCGCGCGCTTCCGGCACGACGCGGTTGGCGTACGTCTGCGCTTCGTTCTGCGCGCGCTCGAGATCGGAGCGCGCCGCCTGGACGTCGCGGAACGAGTCGATGACTTGCGTCGGCGGATCGACCTTCTGCAGCTGAACCTGCTGGATGATGATGCCGGCGCCGTAATTATCGAGCGTCTTCTGCATCAGCTCCTGCACCGCGGTTTCGATGGTCTGCCGCGCGCCAGTCAGAACCGGCTGGATGTTCGATCGCCCGATCACCTGGCGCATGGCGCTTTCGGCTACCGCTTTCACGGTGCCTTCGGGGCTTTGCACATTGAAGAGATAGTCGCCGACACTGCTTGGCCTGACCTTCCACAGCACCGAGAAATCGACATCGACGATGTTTTCGTCGCCGGTCAGCATCAGGCTCTCTTCCGGCACATCGCGCACGGTGGTGCCGCGGCGCATGTCCTCGGCGACGCGCATGCCTATGTCGAGCTTGTTGACGCGCAAAGCTTGAGGCGTCAGCGCGGTCTCGATCGGATACGGCAGATGGTAGTTCAGGCCGGGCTGCACCTCGCGCACGAACTTGCCGAAGCGGAGCACGACGCCGAGTTCGTCGGGCTCGACGCGGAAGAAGCCGGAAAAGCCCCACAGCGCGACCGCGGCTAGCGCAATCAGCGCGATGCCGCGACCCCCAAGATTACCGGGCAGGACGCTGCGCAGCTTGTCCTGGCTGCGCCGCAGGAATTCTTCGAGATCGGGCGGCTTCGGCCCGGATGATTGTGGCCCCGAGCCCCACGGTCCCCGCGAACCCGAACCCCACGGGCCGCCGGATTGGTTGCTCCACGGCATCAATTCTCTCCTCACGCCGGCCAGCAGGGAAACCGCACGGGGCCGGCCTCTTGTTTCGGGGGGTTATAGGGGAGCGTACCGCCCCTTACAACGCAAAGTCATGCGGCGCTTTGGCTGTCCGCCGGCCCGCCATTGGCGCGCTCGTAGGTTACGAAAGCGTAAGAAGTTTCGTCCTCAGCCGCGGGTTCATGCTCGCTGCGCGCCATTTCTTGCCACAGCTGCCGATCAATCGCCGGGAAGAGCGCATCGCCTTCGACGCGTTTGTGAACGCGCGTGATGGCGAGCCGTGTCGCGAGCGGCATAGCCTGACGGTAGATGTCGGCGCCGCCAGCGACGACGATCGTGTCGGCATTGCGGCGCAGCGAGTCGCCGCGCGCCACGGCAAACGCGGCGTCCAAACTCGGCGCCACGACCACTCCTGGGGTGGCAAAACCGCCGTCTCGGGTGACCACGATCGTGGTGCGGCCCTTTAGCGGCCGGCCGATCGACACGTAAGTCTTACGCCCCATGATCACGGGCTTGCCCATCGTGAGCGCGCGAAAATGCTGCATGTCCGATTTGAGCCGCCACGGCAGCGCGTTACCGCGGCCGATCACGTTGTTCTCGGCGATGGCGGCGATGAGTACGATGTCCAGCATGCAGCGACCGGGGCTGATTGCCGCAACGCGGCGTCACGCCTACCTTTTTGCATGAGGCAAGCAATCTATAAAGTCGAAGCTCGGACCGCTTTCGCCCGGGGATCCGATGACGTCTGTTGATCCCGATGAAGCCGCCGCCCGTGTGGCGACCGAATTTGCACATCGGCTGGTCCCGTGCTGTCATGCGGCAGCCGGTGCAGATCTCATTGGCATCTACCTCATCGGCAGCCTCGCCCATGGCGGCTTCAGCCGGCGTTACAGTGATGTCGACATGGCGGTGGTCACGGAAGCGGAATTACAGCCGCAGGTCCTCGAGGGCGTGCGTGGCGAAGCTGCCGCGCTCTCGGCGGATTGGGGCCCGAAGCTCTCCATGTTCTTCACTGACAGAGATTTCACAACCGGACGATTTCCGCCGCTCGATCGGATCGATTTTCTCGACCGCCCGGTCGTGTTGATGGAGCGCGAGCGTGTGCGGCCGGAGCGGCCTTCGCTTGCAGACATTCAGCGCTATTTGAGCGGCACCCCGTTTGCAAATTGGACAACCAACGCCAAGCGGTTTGCAGCAGCCGAAACACTCGATCCCAGGGATCGCAAGACGTTCTTGCGAACGCTGCTCTATCCGGCGCGGTTTTGCTACAGCTACCTCACCGGACACATGAACTCGAACGATGCGGCGGTTGCGTTTGTGTGCGCCAACGCGCCGGCAGGCCTCGATCCGACATCCATCGAACAGGCGTTGCTCTGCCGCCGCGACGCCGCCGACCCCAACTCGTTATTTCCGCTGCGCACGATATTGCCCGCACAGGTCGAGGCCTGCGCCGCGCTCCTAGCTCATGAGATGGATACCTGAACGCTTAGACCGCGACCGCCGCCTTGATGTGCGGGTGCGGGTCGTAGCCTTCGAGCACAAAATCCTCGTAGCGCAGCGCAAACAAATCCTTGGCGTCGGGATTGATGCGCAAGGTCGGCAGTGGGCGCGGCGAGCGCGACAGCTGCAGGTGCGCCTGCTCGAGATGGTTGAGATAAAGGTGCGCGTCGCCGAGGCTGTGAATGAACGCGCCCGGCCTTAATCCCGTGACATGCGCGACCGCAAGCGTCAGCAGCGCGTACGAGCCGATGTTGAACGGCACGCCGAGGAACACATCCGCCGAGCGCTGATAGAGCTGGCACGACAACGCGCCGTCGGCGACATAAAACTGAAACAGACAATGACACGGCGGCAGCGCCATGCCTTCGATCTCGGCCGGATTCCACGCCGTCACGATCAGCCGGCGCGAAGCGGGATTGCGCCGGATTTCGGCGATCACATTCGCCATTTGATCGATCGTTCGCCCATCGGGCGCCGGCCACGAGCGCCATTGCTTGCCGTAGACCGGGCCGAGGTCGCCGTTCTCGTCGGCCCACTCGTTCCAGATCGTGACGCGGTGATCGTTGAGATATTTGACGTTGGTGTCGCCGCGCAGGAACCAGAGCAGCTCGTAGATGATGGATTTAGCGTGCAGCTTTTTGGTGGTAACGAGCGGAAAGCCGTCGGCAACGTCGAACCGCATCTGATGGCCGAAGATCGACAGCGTGCCGACACCGGTGCGGTCGCGCCGCTCGACGCCCTCGGCGAGCACGCGTTCCATCAGATCGAGATATTGGCGCATCGCCCTTCGCTTGGTCGCGGCCCCATCGGACCAACTCGGCTTGCGAGTTTACCTCAAATGAGCCGGGCGCGGGCGCAGCGCAAGGGCGCGACGCAAGCGGCGGTGGATGGCTCAGACAAAGGTTCCGGCGCTCAGACGAACCTGGCGAAGCCAAGCACCGCCGCAGCGGCAAAAACCCATAGCGGGTTGATGCGCATCCGATAGCCGACCACGGCAGCGGCGAGCGACAGTCCGGCCGCCATCCAGCTGTAGTCCGCAGCCGTTGCGACCACCGTGGCGCTGGCGGCGGTGAGCCCGAGGGTTACGGGCACGAGCGCCCGGCTGACCACCCCGTGCCACGGCGCCCCCTTGAAACGGTCGGAGGCGCGGCCGACGAAGAACGCGAACAGACACGTCGGTCCGCACATCGCGAGTGTCGCGACTAGCCCGCCCAACACTCCCGCGACGTGGAATCCGATCAGCGTGACGATGATGACGTTCGGGCCGGGGGTCATCTGCGCCAGCGCGAACGTGTCGCTGAATTGCTGGTCGTTCATCCAGTGCTGCACGCCAACGACGAAGCGATGCATTTCCGGCACGGCCGAATTGGCGCCGCCGACGGCGAACAGCGACATCAGGGCAAAAAAGCCCGCCAGCGTCGTGATCATCCCGCCGTCGGCTTTCATCGCTGCACCCCCGCCAGTACGACGCTGACCGGGAAAATCACGATCAGCACGAGCGGCAGCGGCCAGTGCATGATGCCGATGCTGAAAAAGGTCGCGATCCCGACTAGCGGACCGGTCACGGCCCGGCCGCGAAACAACGGCCGCGCCATCTTGGCGACAGTGGCCATCATCAGGCCGGCGGCAGCCGCCGCAACGCCGGTCAGCACGCGGCGCAGCGCCGGCAAGTCACCGTAATGGGCGTAGATCGCGCCGATGATCGTCACCAGCACCATCGGCGGCCCGAGCAGGCCGGCGAGCGCGATCAGGCCGCCCAGCGGCCCGCGAAAACGGGAGCCGAAAATGACCGAGAAGTTGACGATGTTCGGGCCGGGCAGAAAAGCGCACAGCGCATAAGCCTCGTTGAACTCCTCGGCCGTCATCCAGCGGCGCTCCTCGACCATCATGCGCCGCGACCACGCCAGCACGCCACCGAAGCCGGACAGCGAGATCGTCGCAAAGGCGACGAACAATTCCGCGAGGCTCGGCTAAATCGGCGGCGAAGCAGCAGCGCCGGCCACGGACAATTCGCCGGACGGCGGCATGCCAGTCATGTCGGACTGTTCGGAGGCGCGCGATTCTGGCTGCGACCAGTTCATGGACTTCGTTTAGCGCCGGTTCGCCACCTCGGCCAGACGCATTTGCATAACCGGGGAATTTCGGCGCTACCTTCGTTGCGCCACCGGCGCCGCGAGCGAACGGCGGAGGCGAGACGAAAATATGCACCACGCAAGCGGCGCGGACCGCTTCGTTAAGCCAACAAAAACCAATGTGCTTTAAATGATTTAACTCGAAAGTCCTGCTGTTTGTTCGCGCATGACATCATTTCATCTGCCGATCGCCGCGAAGGCCGTTCTGCTCATCGCGGCTTTGGGTCTGCTGTCGATCGCTGCGAACGTCTTCTGTCTGCAGCGGTTCAACGAACTCGATCGCCTCAATACCGAATTGACGACCCAGTTCGCGCCCGCACGTCTCGCGCTGGCCGAGGCCAAGGGTGCGATCAAATCGTTTGGCGTTGCGACCTACAAGCTCGATGCGGCGACCGAATACGATGCCGAGGCCGCCGGCGGGATCGAGGACGGGTATAACGAGGCAAAGGGCGCCTTGAACAACGCGCTGTCCTACATGCCCGCAACGGTGGAAGACGTTCGCCGCATCCTCGACAAGCTGGAGATCGCCCGCGGCATCGCTGTGGACTTGAAGAATGCGCTGCGCCGCGGCGATCGGGCCGAAGCCAAACGCATCGTCGACCTGAAATTCGATCCGGCCTGCGACGACGTCACATTTCAGATGAATCGGCTGATCAACATCCTCGGCGGCGAAGCGCGCAACACCGAGGCCGAGGTGGCTGCCCGCGGTGCGGCGATGTACCGGACGACGGTTGGTATTCTGATCGCCGGCACGGGAGCGGCGCTGCTCGGCGCCTTATTGTCGAGCCATCTGTTCATCGCCCGGCCGCTGCGCCGCATGGCGCGGACCATGAGCCAGATGGCCGGAGGCGAACTCGACGTTCCGATCGCCGGCGAGGTCGGCGCCATGGCGCGGGCGGTCGCGGTGTTCCGCGACAACGCCATCGCGCTGCAGGATGCCGAAGCCGCGCGCATCGCCGAAACGCGAGCGGGCTCAAGGCGAGAAATCCGCGGCGCTCGCGGCCATAGGGTCTGCCTTCGAAAAGGACATTCTCGCCGTCGCCGGGTCGGTCGGGGATGCCGCAACCGAACTCGAAACCTTCGCGCGCGGCATGAGCGCGGTGCTGGATAAATCGCAACGGCACGCCCGCACCGCTGCGGCGGTTACCGGCGAGACGACCGACAGCGCGGCCGGCGCGGCTAGCGCGATCGAAGAGCTATCGGCATCGATCGGCGAAATCAGCGCGCAGGTCGCGAACTCGTCGGACGTCGTCGCCGAAACGACGCGCTGCGTCGGCACGGCCGTGACCAACACCGCAGCCCTGGTCAAGACCGTCAAAGATATCGATCAGGTCGCCTCCTTGATCAGCGCGATCACCAGCAAGACCAATCTGCTGGCGCTCAATGCCACGATCGAAGCGGCGCACGCCGGCGAGGGCCGCCGCGGCTTCGCCGTCGTCGCCCAAGAGGTCAAGGCGCTCGCCGCCCAGACGACGGCGGCGCTCGCCGAGATCAAGGACAAGACGCTTGCGGTCGGCGGCGTGATCGAGATCGTGCGCAGCGCCAACGAGGCCATGGCGCAATCGATAAATCGCGTGCGGTCGATATCGGGGGCGATTTCCGAATCGATCCGGCAACAGGACACGGCCAGGCGCAAGATCGCCGAGAGCGTCGAGCACGCCGCAAGCCTCACGGTCCAGGCCTCCGCCGGCATTACCGGAGTGAGCGATCGGGTCCGCCAATCAGGCCAAGGCGCCGATCAGGTGCTGGCGGCGGCGGCCGAACTCAACCGCCAGGCCGCCACACTTCGCCGCGACGCCGTGCAATTCGTCAGCCGTGTCCGGGCAGCTTAACGAGCTGCCGAACGCTTCAGCGCGAACTTTGAGAGGGGTTGCGCTTGGGCGCCGTGAGGATGCAACCGCAAATCACGAAAACAATTGCACAAGCGAAGACGATCCAGAGTTCCACATCGACCGCAGCCACGCATTCTTCTCCGAGTGTTTTTGTCCAGTGTTCTTGTTCAGTGTTCTATTCATGGCCGCCCCAAGCGACTTACAAAGCCAATTACCAAGCCACTATCAAGCCGATGCTCGTCGCAAAGGCTCCGTGGATCGAATGTCACACGATCGCGCCGGTTGTCAAAACGCAGTGATGGTGGGTCAGCTGCGCGCGCGCGGCTTGGCTGCAGCGGCCGGCATTTCGGGTCGTTCGATCGCCTTGCGGAGGAACGCCGCAGCCCGGTTGTAAATGCCGGGCGCCTCGCTCTCGCGCGGCCCGCCGATCGAGAGCTTGAAGTCATCTCCGAATGCTTCGCGCTGGGCGCTGAGCCACCGCGCCACACGCTCGGCCGTGTCGAGATGATTGAGGTCCGCGACAAAGACCGGCTTGCGGTACCAATGCGCCATTTTTTGCGCCAGCGCCGTGCCTTTCGAGGCCGCAATATTGCGCGCGTCACCGATGATCATGCAGGCGTCGGAATCGCGCGCGTTCCACTGCGTACGCTGCGCCGGATCGGCAATCGGGGTTTCCCGAAGTTTCGGATATTTTGCCAGCAAGCCCGGCGGCTTGGTCAAATCCTCGGCCCAGCCGCCCTTCGGACACCAGCCGCCATAATCCAAACCCCGCTCGATCGCGACATCGAGCACGGCACGATCAACGCCTGTTTGTCCGCCGGAGACGAGCTTCATTGAGGATTATTTATTACCAAAGAGAGCGTAAAAATCTTTTTACTTCGCGGTCGGTTTGGGTAAGGCGCGACATGGGTTTCACGTGCGATTCACGTGCGTTTCACGTGATCGAGCGGTGGATTTCCGCGCCTGCCGATCCGTTCCGCCCGGCTCCTCGCCGCCGCGACGCCGCGGGCCAGAGGCCGCACCCGCTCTTTTTTCGGCAAGACATTACGCCTATATTTCGGGCGCCGGCGCGAGCCGGCTATGGCGATAAATGGCCGTCGTAATAAACCTTTCGGACCCGGGGGCAGTACCCGGCGACTCCACCAATCCAGGAGTCGGTGATCGGATGTCAGTAATCAGAGCAGCGCTCTTGATTACGGATGACTGACCACTGACTCCTGTTCACGGGGTCGAAATAGGATCGACGAGGGCGTAAAAGGCGCGCTTTTGCCCGGCATGGTACCGGCGTTATCGGGCCACTTTCATAGTTGCCAACGACAACTATGCTCCGGTTGCTCAGGCCGCGTAACGCGGTTTGAAATACCGACTTAAAGTCCTGGCGTCTTAGCAGCGTCAGGCGGGGTTCGGAGGCACCTGGCAACAGAAGCCTCCACTTTCCGCGCATAAATAATGGAATTTCGCGCGATAGGGGCTAGCATCGCAGTCAGGACGATTCCCGGGCGAGACCGAGGGAAGGCCAATGGCGGTCGATCACATTCGCTATGACATCCTGGCGCAGGCGGCTTTGCGCGGCGTCGTACGCACTGTGCTGGCGGATGCCGCCAAAAATGGCTTGCCGGGCGATCATCATTTCAAAATCACATTCAATACCATGGCATTGAACGTGCGGCTTTCGGACCGCATGCGTGCGCAGTACCCGGGGGAGATGACCATCGTCCTGCAGCACCAGTTCTGGGATCTCACCGTCGCAGATGATATCTTCGAGGTCGGACTGTCTTTCGGCGGCGTGCCGGAACTGATCGCCGTGCCGTTTGAGGCGGTCACAGCATTCTACGATCCGGCCGTGCAATTTGGCTTCCAGTTCGAAACGCTTGAGGGCCAGACGACGGAGGAACCGGCCGCCGCGTCAAACCAATCGGCGACGGCAGTGCCTTCTCTTCCCACAGCAGCGAAGCCGGCAGGGACGTTGCCTGGCCCCGCCCCGGCGGCGGCCGAAAAGAGCGAGCCTGCGGGCGCCCCATCCGAGGGCGGCGCCCAAGTGGTCCGGCTCGATCGCTTCCGGAAGAAGTAGGTCGAAGCGGGACGGCCGGCCCCAACACTTCAAGTTGCACAAGAGTGAATGTGAAATCTCAAGTACGGTGAACAACAATTCGCCGTTATGGCCGCTAGTATCCTTCTACCAATATTTCATGTGATTTCTGGAGCTTTTCCCTGGATGACGCAGTGATTTCGACGCCGTCATCAAAGGTATACATGCTGATATCTTGAACCTACTTATTAGATGACGATCAGTATAGACGATCAATTTCGTTCTCAGCCAATATATTTCGAACTGAAACAAAAGTAGCTCAAAAGTGCAATCGTTGTGTTCAAGCAACCGTGTCTTGCAAAAGGCTGCGGCATAACGACACTTTCACATACTGATCGCGGCCTGCACCGCCGGAAGTTCGCGTTGCAGTGATCCGGTACCACTCAGTCGGCGTATTTATTTGGACGGACAGGGGTCAAGAGGACCCCGATCAACTTTATCCGGTTACCGCCGAGCTCTCAGATGGGCCACGTCGTCAACCTTCGAGCGGCACGAAAGCAGGCCAAACGGCGCCAAGCTGAGCAAGAGGCCGCCGCTAACCGTCTTGCCCATGGCCGGTCCAAAAAACAGCGAACCTTTGACCGGGCCAAGAGCGACAAAGCCAACAGGAACCTCGACCACCATCGGATTGAAACGGGAGACGGGCAATGAAGTCGCCGGTTATCAAGCGCTCTATCGTCATCGCCGGTCACAAGACGAGCGTCAGCCTCGAAGACGCTTTTTGGAAAAGCCTAAAGGAGATCGCCGTCATCCGGCGTACGACCTTGTCCGACCTTGTGGCTGCGATCGATTCCGAACGGCCGCACGGCAACCTGTCGTCAGCGATCAGGCTGTTCGTGCTGGATCACTATCAGACGCGAACCAACGGCCATGATGAGGCTAGAACCGGCGACGGCGGCCAAGCGTCGCGCGACATGATGGTAACGCAGCCGACAAGCGCGTCAGTTTTGCGGACGGAATAGAAAATCGAATCCCGAACGGGCAGCCGGCGTCGGCGCTGCTGTCTGCGGCGCGGGCGGCGGCCGGATTTGATCCGTCGTCTCGGCACTGCTGGTCGATTTGCCCGTCGGCCGTGGTGTTGCGGGCCGGACCGGCGGCGGCGCGGACACAGCGGCCGGAGCCGCAGTGGGGTCCGCTTGCAGCCGATCAAACCCCCGCGAACCGGGCGGAGGCACATCCGCGGGCGCTTCGGATTCGACGACCGTTCCGGCCGGAGCGGTGCGGATCGTTGGCGGCTCAAGGCGAACCAGAGGGCCGGCGGCTTCGGGGCGGCGGTTGGCCTCGATCGATTCGATGCGCCTCGTCTGCAGTTCGGCAGCGCGCAGCGTGAGCCAGCCGACCAGAGCCGTCACGTCGACCGCCCGGGCGGGGGCGCCAAGCGGTCCCTGAAACGTGACCGACAACTCAGGCGGCAAAGGGATCAGCGCATTGACGGCCGGCTTTGCCTGGAGCGTCACCCGTCCATCGAGCGCGGCGGTGGCAAGATCGAGCGTGCCCCCGAGCGACAGCGTCGTACCGCCCACGCTCTGCAACGTCGACTTTTGAAGACTGAGCCGTCCCGCATTGATGACGAACGCCGTGTCGCCGTGGGGCACAGTGATACGTCCATTCGCCATCGCCGCATTCACCGCAGCGAGGATCTTCGGCGCCTCGATCGTGCCGCTCTGATCGGCGGTGCGCACCGCGGCGTCGAAGGCTGCGCCGTCGAGGCCAGCGATCTGCGCATCCGTCAGCGTGATGGCGCCGCTGCCGCGCAGAAATCCGATGAACCCGAGCGGACTCTGCCCGACGCTGTCGGATTGAAGCTTGATGGTGAGCGGTCCATCGATCGCGTTTTTGGACAGTGCCGGAAACAGCGCTGCACCGCGCGCGCCGGCCAATTCGCCGCGGGCGTGCACGGTGAGCCCGTCCTTGTCGCGGCGAAACGCGACCTCGCCGGTGACGCGCCCCTCGGCGACGCTGCCGTCTATATTGCTCAAGGTGATCTCAGCGGGGCGGAACTGCGCCGTCCCTTTCAGATCGCTAACGACCAAAGCCGGCGTGAACGCGGCGCGATCGAATTTGAATCGCACCGCCCCGCTCGCGGCACTGAACGCACCGGCGGCGAACGGCTCGCTCGACCACAATCCGCCGACGGCGTCGGTCTTGCTCGGCTGACCTAACAGCAGGGCGGATACGCTCGCGGCGTCCACGTTGTCGGCTTGGACATCGCCGTCAACGCCAAGTGGCTTCGCCAAATTGAGCGCAATGCGGCCGCGCAGTGAGGATTTGCCGACAGTGACGGCGAGGTCGGTCAACGACAGCGCCTTGCCGTTGACCGCGAGCGCAGCGCGCCCGGACATTGGAACGCTGACACCGGATTGCCCGATCATGGCGCGGTTGAGCGGCCTAAAATCGGACGCCGATGCGAGCACCTGCATCGCCCCGGTCGGCGCCTGGTCGCCGGTCAAGCGCATCGTGCCCTGGACCGCAGCATCAAGACCGCCGGCCGAGAGCTGCCCGTCTATCTTAAAATCGCCGTCAAGCGGGCCGGCTGCGGCGAGCAACAACCGTCCGGCGCGCGGAGCGACCGCGACGACGCTGTCGAGACCGAACAGCGCAACCAGCGTGCCACTGTCGCTGGCATCAAGCTCGGTTGCGACGCGCACCACGGATTTACCGATGCTGGACGGCTCGCCGGTGGCAGTGCCGTTGAGATTGACATGCAGCGCGCCCATCTGGCCGTCGAGATCAAGCTTCGCGGCGCTGCTCTTGGCCGCTGCGCGGTCGACGGTCAGCGTGCCGTGAATGTTCGCTGGCGCGAGGCGATCGGCAAATCGGCGCAAGACGTCCGCGCTCTGCGGCGCGAATTTGCCGATGACGTCCGCCAATCCGGTCAATGCGTGCGCATTGAGGTTGAGCGTGAGCCGGCCGCGCGGCTGCGACGACAGTTCGTCGATGCGTCCGCTGATGTCGAGCGCGGCGCCACCGAGTTCGCCGACCGAGAGCTTGTCGATCTGCAGCACGCCCGCATCGACCTTGATCTGGGCCTTGATGGCTTGCCCGTTGACGCCGGCGAGCGTCGCCTTGCCGACATCGAGCGCAAGCGTCGCTTCGCGCGGCAACGGCAGACCGTCGCCGGCCAGCGCCGCCTTGCCGAACGTCGACAGCGCATCGAGATCGAGTGCAGCGGCGCGAACTTCCACGTCCAGGTTGGCGAGCGTCTTGTCCGTCGCCCACGTATAGGCGAGCCGGCCCTCGACGTTTTGCCGGTCGAACGCCGCCGTCAACTGATCGACCGCCATCCGATCGCTCGCCAACGTGACGACGCCGCGGGCGTTCAAGCTCCGCGACTGTCCGGTCGGCTGATCGCCGCGGCCTCTCAGCCAGCCGAGAAACGCGTCCAGATCAGCCGACTGCAGGGCGCCGGGCCCGGTGAACGACAGACCACGCGGCGTTGTCGTCAGCCGGCCGCTCAGCGACACATCGGTCGATCCCGGCGCGCGAAACGCAAAATCATTCAAGCTCCAGGCTGCGCCGTCGAAGCGCGCCGTGCCGCGCAACGCCTGCAGCGTCGTTGCGCCGACCGTCATCGCGGTGACGTCGGCGTGGAGATCGCCCGGCAGCGGAAGCTTAAGGGGCGCAACGAAAGACTCGATGAAGCTTTTGACCACCAGCAAAGGCGGGCGGTGCGTAAGGTCCGGATCGGCCAGCACCCGATCGATATCCGCCTGCAACGCCGAGAGCGTACCGCTGAACTGCGGGCGCACGCCGAACGTCAGGTCGGCCTGGCCGTTGAAGTTCACGGCCCGCTCGTCTGGCCCGTACTGATAAGTTATGTCGCGCAGCGTCGCCTTTGCGGGAGTAGCGCTGATCTTGCCGCCGGCGTGCCACGGGTCGTTCACGACGCGCTCACCGCCCGAGAGCGCCGCACCCACCGGCCGCGCCAGCACGAACGTGCCGTCGAATTGCGGACTGCCGTGATCGAAGCTGAGCGTGCCGTCGAAGTCGGTCGTCAACGGATGATTGGCCGGATCGATGCCGAGCTTGATTTTCAGGCCGCCGTTCACCTCCGGACGGTTGCCGGAAATCCGATAGCCGTACCCCTCGGCGTTGGAGATGAAGGCGCCCTCGCCTTTGAACTGGCCGTTGAACGATCGAATGTCGCCTTTGAACCAAAGTTTTTGCAGAACGGCGCGGGAGCCTGAGGCGGCGTCGCCAAGAACCACGCGGCCGTTCTCGATGTTGAGACGGGAGATCGACAGCGATTCAGGATGCGCCGACGAGGCGATTGCCGGCCAGACCACCGTCCCCGAACGATCGAGACCGAGGTTGATCCGCGGCTCGATGACATGCATCTCGGTCGCGCGGAACTCGCCGCGCAGCAACGGCCCGAGGCCGAGTTCAAGTTCGATCGTGTCGGCGCGCAACGCCGGTTCGCGGCCTGCATCACCGACTTCGATGTCGTGCAGCTTAATGAGCGGCGTCGGCAGAATGCGCGCATCGATTGCGCCGTTCACCCGGACATCCATTCCGGTGAGGCTGCTCGCCTCCTGCTCGAAGACCGAACGATACTGGTTCCAGTCGACCACAAGCGGAGCGACCAGCGCCGAAACCAGCGCCAGAATGATTGCGATCGCCACTCCGAGCAGGGTGGTCTGCACGGCACCTCCGCGCGCCTGGGTCAGCCGAGGGGTCTGCGCGCGCGACCGAAGCCTAAAACAGGCCCATGCGGAATGCACGACTTAAAGGTTCATCTCGGCTGCACCCGTGTCGGCCGCCTTCGGGGCGATTGTGTGTCGCCTGCAAAGGCTTAATGGGCTTGGTCCGCCGCGACGGCTGATGCGCTCATCGCAGGTTCGACAATCCGCTACCCCCGTACGCGCAGGGCAAGTCCAAGGCCGATCAATGCCGAAAGTCCCAGCAAGATCATCACGCCAGCGAAGCCGCCATGCTCGAACACGATGCCACCGCACGTGACGCCGACGGTGCCGCCAAGAAAACTGGAGGTATTCAGTAAGCCGGAGCCCTTGCCGGCTTGGGTCGCCGGCAAGGCGGCCAGCGCGATCCGAGGTGCCGACGCATAGGGGAGCGCGATTCCGGCCCCAATGGCGAACAGACCAATCAGCGAAACCACCAAACGCGCCTCCGCTACCGAAGCCCACAGAACGAAACAGCCAGGCGCAAACACGAGCCATCCGCCCACCAAAGTTCTGCGCAGGCCGACGGCGGCAGAAAGTCGCGGCGCCGCGCGGGCGAAACCAAAGAGCGCGACCGAAAGCGGCAATAGCGATAGACCGGCCCCAATGGCGGACATGCCGAGCCCTTCCGGCGCCTGAGCGTACAAATTGTAGTAAAGCAGCAACGTCATGATGCCGAGCATGAGGACAAACGCCATCTCGCATGCGACGGCCACGCCGGGTTTTGCAAGCAACCTGAAGTCAAGCAACGGCCGCTCGTTTCGTGCTTCGGCAAAAATCAAGGCCGCGAAGGAAACAATCGCGAGGCCCATCAGGGTAATCGTCATCTGCGGCTGCGAGCGAATGGCCGGCATGGAGCGCAGCCCCAAAACCAGCGACACCATGACGAACGCGAGCAAACAAACGCCCAGCCAGTCGATCGAATCGCTGCGGCGGCCCGAGGAACCCGGCTGCATCGACAGCGCTATCCCGGCGGGCACCATCGCGACGACGTTGAGCCAGAAATTGAAACGCCACCCCGCATAGTGCGTCATGGCGCCGCCGACCAGCGGTCCCACGCTGAAGCCCAGCATCAAGAACCCGGTCCAGGCGGCGATCGCGCCGGCCCGCTGCGATTCAGGCGCCTCGGTCACCGCAGCGAGAGTCCCCGCAACTGCAAAGGCCGCGCCAAACCCTTGAAGGGCGCGCGCCAGTATCAAGACAAGTCCGGTCGGCGCGAGCGCGATGATCATTGAGGCGAGGGCGAATACGGCGATCCCCAATGTGGACGAACGCCGCGCGCCAAACCGATCCGCCATGTCGCCGCCAAGCAAGATGAACACGGCGGCAGCAAGCAGATAGGCGTTGACCACCCATTCGGTTTCTGTGGAAGCAAGCCGCAGCTCGCGAGTCATGACCGGGAGCGCCGCCATGATGGCCGTGCTGTTGTCGCCGACCGACAACATTGCGAGGCAACATGCAAAGAGGACCAGTCCCGAATTTTTCATCGCTCGATCATGCGCCGCTTGGAGTGAGAGGACTTAAGAGCTTGTCACGTCGCACAGCGCCGCCGCAACACATGGCGGCGCTTTTGTTCTCGCAGGTTCGCCTGAGACACGAGGATAAAAAAGCCCCTATTCAATCACTTCGTCGGCGCGGCCGAGCAATGTCAGTGGGATCTTGAGGCCGAGAGCATTGGCAGTAAGGTTGATAACCAGTCCGACTTTCATGGACTGTTGAACGGGCAAGTCGGCCGGCTTTGCGCCGCTAAGAACCTTTGCGGCGTAGACGGCAAGAAGCCGGTAGGCGTCGCTGAGGCGAGTGCCATAGGTCATAAGGCCGC
The DNA here is from genome assembly GCA_963732015.1 of uncultured Alphaproteobacteria bacterium. Taxonomy (GTDB): domain Bacteria; phylum Pseudomonadota; class Alphaproteobacteria; order Rhizobiales; family Xanthobacteraceae; genus BOG-931. Next base: position 82,024 of record CAVSXY010000003.1, read on the forward strand.
CGGCCGCGGCGACCTCAGAAAATGCATAGGTGGCGGGAAGCGCAGTTCGAGCCGCAAGCGCGACCAGTTGGTCGCGTTGCGCGGTAAACAGAGGGTCGGAGCTGACGACCATGCCGGCGATCTTTTCAGCGCCCGTGGCGTTAAAGGCAGCCTCGATCTCTCCTGCATTGGTCGCTTCTAGAATTCGGACTTGCACGCCGAGCGCAGCCGCGGCCGCTTGCGCATCCTGCTGTACGTTGGCAAACGCAGCCTGATTGACGGGGTTCAGCAGTATGCCGAGCACACCGCCGTCGGGCACCACGGCGTGCATCAATTCGAGCTGCTTTTCGATCAACCCGATAGCCAGATTGCTGATGCCGGTCAGGTTGCCTCCCGGCCGGTCGAGCCCGGCAACGAGCCCGGTCGAAACCGGATCGGCGCCGCTGATGAAAACGATGGGATCGTCGACGTCCCTGCTTTGGCTGCAAGTGCTGCCACATAGGGCACGGCCGCGATCAGATTGACCTTCCGCTGGACAAATTCGGCCGCAAGCGCCGGAAGGCGGTCGGTGTGACCTTCCGCCCAGAGGTATTCGATCGTCACGTTCTGACCATCATCGAATCCTGCCGCGCCCAGGACCTGACGGAAAACGTCGACGAAGACGGCTGACGGTCCGGGGAACGCTGCGCCCAGGTACCCGATCGTCGGCTTTGATAATTGTTGAGCGTGCGCGGCAAGCGGCCATGCTGCCATTGAACCGCTAATGAGCGCGATGAACTCTCTTCGCCTCATGGATGCCCCCTGAAACGAGGTTCATACACTACCATGCCGCCGACATCGAACGGGCACTGTTGTGCGGCACAGCAAATCTGGCCGGCTCAATGTCCGTCGGGCGTCATCGACGGCGCGTCTGTTTCATCCCAGTGGATTCTTTCCGGCCGCGTGCATCGCGGCCCGATAGGCAAAAACAATTCCGGGGCCCAGCGTGGTGCCCGGTCCGGGATATGAACCCGACATGGGCAACGCCATGTCGTTCCCGCATGCATAAAGACCGGGGATGACCTGAAAATCCTTGTCCAGCACGCGGGCATCCAGATCGGTGGACAAACCCGTGCTCACCGCAATGTCTGCCGGCCAAATCTCGACGGCGTAGTACGAAGCTGTCGCAACGGGTCCTGTGCAAGGATTCGGCTTGTGAGCCTCATCTCCATTGCAACGATTGAGCTCGGTTTCCCCCTTGCCGAAGTCGACATCGACACCGGTCTGCGCAAAGCCGTTGTAGCGCGCAACCGTCGCGCACAGTCCTTGCGCGTCGACGCCAATCTGGGCGGCAAGGCCTTCCAGCGTGTCGGCGCGCCTGAGGTATCCGGATTTCAGCAAGCCGGACAGGCTGCGCATGCCGGGATAGACGGCGCCCAGCCCATACGTCTCAATGAACGCCGTGTCGCAAATCAGATAGCAGGGAATCGACGGCGCCTTCGCATTTGCCTCGAACATCGCCTCGACAAAATCATGATACGACACCGCTTCATTGACGAAGCGCCGCCCGGTCGCGATGACCGCGATCAGGCCCGGCTTGGCACGGTCGAGAATGATGTGCGGGTAGAGGCCTTTCGTGCCGTCGGCTCTCGTCGTCACCGATGCCGGCGTCCACAAACCGCAATGGCCATGTTCGTCCGGTGCGATGCGCGCGCCCAACTGTTCGCCGAGGGCGAGACCATCGCCCTGGTTGAATTCGCTGCTCAGCGAGTGGATGGGCACGGGGCGCGGCATGAAGGCTTCGCGAAAACGCTTGTTGTGCGCGCACCCTCCGGTGGCGAGAACAACGCCCTTTCGTGTCTTGACCTCGATCTGCTCGCCCTCGACCTTGAGTTTCGCACCAACGACGCGTCCGTTCTCACCGATGATCTCGACGATCGGCGCGTTGAACACGATGTCTACTCCGCTTTCGGAGACTGAAGAAAAGTCTCGCCGTAAGCGCGTTGCCCATCACCAAGCGCGAGCCGCGCGGATAACGAATTCGATCGAACAGATAACGGACGAAAAGCTTGGCCGCGTAGCTGAAATTGGATAGCGACTTGAAGCGTCCAATCAGCGGAGCGATGTCGGCCTTCCCGACCATCATGCCGCCGAGCACCATATACTCACGGATCGGCGGACGGACGCGCGCGAAATCGGAGCCCAGCAATCGCCCGTCAAAGGCTTGAGGAATGATCGCGCGGCCCGCCACCGCCGCGCCTTTCATGTTGCTGCGATAGTCCGGATGCCGTCCGCAGGGTGAGAATTTCACGTCGGTGTTGTCGTCCAGATAATCGATCGCAATCGGGCCGGTCTCGAGAAAGGCTGTTCGCAAGCGCCGGTTCACCGCGCTCCCGATCAGCGCATCCAGATACGCTTCCGCCTTTTCCGCGCTGTCATCGAAACCTGCATTCCTGCCTTGATGGTTTCCCGGAATCCATAGGGTTCCCGCCGACGTCGAGCTGGTGCCGCCGACTTCACGCGACTTTTCGCAAAGCAGAACATCGAGACCTTGCAGACTCGGCAGACTCGCGACCAGCGCCGCCGTCATTCCGGCGGCGCCCGCACCCGCGACGAGCACATCGACTTCACGATCTCTCAGCATCAATCCTTGCCCCGGACCCGAAAGACTAAGCATGTCACTGCGCACAGCCCCGCCGCAACACATGGCAGCGCATTCGTTGCTTCAGGTGACGCCCGAGCCACGGGCGTAAAACCGCCTTTATTCGATCTCCCCGCCGGCGCGTGCCGCCCGAGGCGGACACTTTGGCCTCTTTGCATCGGTTTATTGTTGGATCAGACTTAAGACTCCTAATCTGACCAACGAATCAAGGCCGGGAGTTTGTCATGCAGTCCAGTTCGATAGTCAGTCGGCGCAAGTTCCGCGGATGACGTCAGGAACGACGCGACGCGCAACGGTGCATTACGGGGCTTCGTCCGCTTTGTTGATCGCGGCGCTGATCTTGGCGCAGCCCTCTCAGGCTCGAGCGCAAGACGCCCCAGGTGCTGCCGATCCTTCTCAGCCGGTATTGGTGATCGGCACCAAACAAGCGCCGCCGTTCGCCATGAAGGCGGCTGACGGAACCTGGAGCGGCATCAGCATCGACCTTTGGCGGCGCGTCGCGGACGACCTGCATCTGCGCTATCGGTTTGCCGAAGAGCCAAATGTGCAAGGGCTGATCGACGGCGTATCGGGCGGAAAATACGACGCCGCTGTTGCCGCCCTGACGGTGACTGCTGCGCGCGAGCGAGTCATCGACTTCACGGAGCCCTTCTACAGCACGGGGCTCGGCATTGCGGTGCCGGCCGGCGGCGAGGCAAGCTGGATACCGATTATCCGGACCATGACATCGTTCGGCTTCGCCCAGGCGGTGGCTGCGCTCATCGGCCTGGCGGTCGTTTTCGGGCTCATGGTCTGGCTATTTGAAAGACGGCACAACGAACACTTCAGTGGCGGCGTGCGGCAAGGGCTCAGCACCGGCGTCTGGTGGTCGGCAATGGCGATGACGCAGCGTCACTCGGGGGATTTCGGGCCACGGACCCTTCCCGGCCGGATTGTCGCAATCGTCTGGATGGTCGGCTCGATCATTGCGATCGCGGTGTTCACGGCGAGCATCACCTCCGTGCTGACGGTCAAGCACCTGCAGGGGTCAGTGCACGAAATCGGCGATCTGTCGTCCGTGCGGGTCGGCGCGGTCATCGGCACCTCGACCGAAGATACGCTGTCGCGATTGCGCATCGCCTACCGGCGATTTTCCACTCCCGAGGAGCGCCTCGTGGCGCTCCGCGCGCATTCACTCGACGTGTTTGTCTATGACAAGCCCCTGCTCGCCTGGATTATTCAGCAGCGCTTTCCGGCCTCGATCGATCTCGTCGACACGACGTTTGAACCCCAGGAATACGCATTTGCGCTGCCGACCGATCGGCCGATACGAAAACGCGTCAACATCGCCGTCCTCGACGCGCTGCAAAGCGATTGGTGGAAGCAGACCACGATCCGCTACCTTGGCGCTCGATAATCGTCTGCCCGCGACACCAGGGTAAAAACCGCCTCTATTCGATCACCTCGTGGGCGAGCGACAAAAGCTTCGATGGAATCTCGATGCCGAGGGCTTTGGCGGTGGCGAGATTGACGACCAATTCAAATTTCGTCGGCAATTGCACGGGCAGGTCTGCCGGCTTGTCACCCTTGAGAATACGATCGGCATAAACTGCCGCGCGCCGGTAGAGGTCGATAACGTCGATACCGTATCCGATCAAGCCGCCCGGCTTGATCATGTATCGATAGGGATAGACTGTCGGAATGCGGTACCTAACTGCCTGCGAGATGATCGATTGGAGATTGACCTCAGCTCCAGTAAGGACGTCCGGCATCACGGCCAGTCCAACATTCGGCTTGTCGGTAATGCCCGCAATGACTCGCTCGATATCAGCCGTTCCGTGAACCGTGGCGTCGATCGGTTCGATCGCAGAAGAGCGGGCCGCGGCCTCGAACGGCTGCAGGTAGTATTTGAAATAAGGAGCGGTCTGCGGGTTGTAGAGGAGCGCCGCACGCGCGATGCCTGGCTCGATATCCTTGAGTATTTCGATCCATTTGCCGCCCAGTGACAATTCCAGATTAATAAAGCCGGTGATGTTGCCCCCGGGGCGCGGCAAGCTGGCTACAAATCCGCTGCCGACGGGATCGGACACCACAGTGAACACGATCGGGAGCGTCTTGGTTTCGCTTTGCAGCGCGGCGATGACCGGAGTGGTGACGCCCACGATCACGGCGGGCGACATGCCGACAAGCTCTTTCGCGAGCGCCTTTATGCGATCGACGTCGGCGTTACCCCAACGGTAGTCGATGTGGACGTTGCCCCCCTCCTTCCAGACAAGCTGCGCAAGCTCCTTGGCGAATGCTGCGACACCCCCCGATCGACTGCGGACTGCTCTCGCTGCCGCCGACCAGAACGCCAACACGCCGCATGCCGCTCGCATCTTCGGCGCGCGCCGCGAGCGGCCATGTGGCCGCCGACCAAGCAAATGACTTGATGAACTCGCGTCGCCGCATTGTCTCTTCAAGCTCCCCGACCGCGATGACTTTGGCCCTTCACCAATTACAGCAGGGAATTACGGCTGGCGGAATGGGGTTTGGGGACATTGACGTGGCAGCAATTTTGAGCCGCCCATATCCGAGTCGGGTCTCGATGCAAATTTTCAGGGGTGCTTGCCGTCAGCATCGCCATCTGTCGTTGATGACGCCTTTAAGCGCTTGACGACGAGATAAACAAGCAACGCCTCTCTACTCAAGAGAATGCAAGCCATGACAAACACCGGAATAGCGAAAGCGGGCCAGCGATAAAACACCCAAGCGGTCGCGAATACGAGCAATAAGTTCGCGTAAAGCAGCACGTCTCGGAGTTGGGGGCTCTTGAATATCGCCACGCCTGCCTTTTCCAGGACTTCCACGCCTTCTCCCTTTCTTTTAATTTGGGTCAAACCGGTCAGTTCGCGGCGAAGTGCGATCCCTTCCGTTATGGCCTACGTTTGTCCGGCCGCTTCCAGAATCAGTTGGGAGATTTCCTGCGGATGGGAGATCAGCGCAAGATGGCTGGCTTTGACTTCGATGGTCTTGGCCCCCATGCGTTTGGCCATGTAGCGCTCGAGATCGGGATTGATGGTGCGATCTTCCGTGGACACGGCGTACCAGCTCGGCTTCGAGCGCCATGCCGCCTGCGTGGTTTTGCCGGTGAGCAAATCTTTATGGAACGGCCACTGGACCGCGTAGAGCACTTTTGCCTTCGCCTCCGGCAGGTCGCCGGCGAAATCGCGCAGAAACGCTTCCTCGCTGAGACGGCCTTCGTCACCGTCGAATACGATGCCAGCCGATGCGGGCGGTGTCGGAAACGTCTTGGCGAGAGCTGTGTAATCCTCGCCGGCGTCCGGCGCTCGCGCAGCCACGTAGACAAGCGCCGAGACGTTCGGATGCACCCCGGCTTCGGTGACGATCATTCCGGAAAACGAATGGCCGACGAGCACCGTCGGCCCATCTTGCCGCGCCAGCACGCGCTGAGCTGAAGCGACCGCTTCCGGCAGCGTCGTCAGAGGATTTTGTACGGCGGTCACATTGAGGCCGCCGCCTGCAATCGTGGAATGACTTCTGACCAGCACGAACCGTCTGCGAAAAGGCCGTGGACCAGGACGACATTTTTTGCTTCGGGGGCTGGCTGCGCTTGAGCGGCGCGCACCAGAAGAGAACTCGCGGCGGCTGCAACCGTCGCACGTACGAAAGTACGCCGATCCATGTGATTTCTCCTTCTCCACCCGCCCCCATCATCCTTGTCGCGTGAAAACTACGATATGCATCCAGTCGAATGGCCGCAATCGGCCGATGCCCGCATGCACTCCGACAGCAAAGATAAGCCGAACATGGATTCATGTCCGAGGCGCGCCAATAGCGAACATCGCAGAAGCCGTCGTGGACTTGCGGTAGCTGTCCAAGACGGACTTGGCTCTGGACGATTTGGAACGGCGGTATAATAACCGTGGCCGTCGCCTGACCATATGGAGTGGTTATGAGATCGTTCATTCAGACGGCAGTCATTATTGGCGCTTGTGGTTCGGCAGTATTCTGGTTCCTGTCCGCAATGTGCCGCTTACCCACCACGAAGCTGGACACTGACGAAATAGACCACAGGGAACTGTCTAAAGTGCTGCAACGAATGAACAGATGGAATTTTTGGGCAGCGGGACTGATGGGCGTAACCGCTTTGCTGTCCGCGCTTGCCAGATATCTCGGCTAACCGATTTGGATAGCTGCGACAAACCGCGGGCGTAAACATTACTCCACGATTGTGACGAGCGGTTTTCCTTTTTCAACCACATAGGTGCCGAGCTCCGCAGCGTTCACAGTGCCGACATTCTTCCCGGAGTGGACGATTCCGGCCGGAAAGAACAAGACGCCTCCGGCACTGACCGTCACTGGCGGCTGACCCTCGACGTCATATTCGATGATCTCCTCGCCAGGATGCTTGTGCTTGGGGAAGACGGCACCCGGCGCGAAGTCGACCCGAGCCTGGACGGCCTCATATCCGGGAATGCTGATGTCATGCCGCTGCAGATCGGTGCGTTTGGTTCCCGGCTGCTGTGCAGCTGGCGCATGCAGTGTCAAAGCGCTTCCAACGAGGAGACCCGCAATCGCCGCGATTCGAGTCATTTTCATGTAAGCCTCCCATGCGTGCATCAAATCGCAATGGCGTATTCACAGTGCCGGACGAACAGATTTGAACGCCGCCCGAAGTTCGGCGCTGAAGAGCTCTGGCTGCTCCCAGGCCGCGAAGTGGCCGCCCTTGTCGACTTCGTGGAAGTAGGCGAGGTTGTGAAAAGCGCGGCGGGCCCACGTCTCTGGTGCTCGGTAGAGTTCGTCTGGAAAGACCGTGACAGCCACCGGCAGAGAAATCTCGCTCGTCTTCTGCGCGCCGGCCGAGAGGGGGCTGCGTCCCTGGTTTTCCCAGTAAAGCCGCGCCGCCGAGGTCGCGGAGTTCGTCAACCAATAGAGCGTGATATCGTCCAGCACTTGGTCCTTGGTGAGTGAACGTTCGGGCTCTCCGTTGTTGTAGTCATAGATGAAGGCCGCAAGCCCAACTGGAGAATCCGTCAATGCGTAGCCGATCATTTGCGGACGCGTCTGCATGATCACGGAATAGGCTCTTGCCTTGTTGTTAAAGGCGACGAGCGTATCGAAGGCCGCGCGTTCCTTATCGGAAAGCCCAGGTGGCGCTGGACCGCCGCTGCCGATTGCCGCGCCGATTTCCGGCGGTACTGACGCCGGCAAATTAACGTGGATGCCCAGAAGGCCCGGAGCTGCCTGGCGGGCCATCGCTTCAGTGATAGGGGAGCCCCAGTCGCCGCCCTGAGCGACGTAGCGGTTGTAACCGAGGCGCTTCATGAGTTCGCCCCACGCTCGCGCGATATGATCGGGATCCCAACCTGTCCCCGCCGGCTTTCCGGAAAAGCCGTAGCCGGGCATGGACGGGATGACGACGTCGAAAGCATCCTCCGCGGTTCCACCGTGCGCCGTCGGATTCGTCAACGGATCGATGACGCCTAGAAGCTCGATGATCGAGCCCGGCCAGCCGTGTGTGATGATAATCGGCAGAGTATTCGGATTATGGGACTTCGCTTGAATGAACTGGATGTCGACACCATCGATCCTGGTCGTAAACATGGGGAGCGCATTCAGTCGCGCCTCTACCTTGCGCCAATCGTAATCCGTTCCCCAGTAGCGAATGATCGCCTTGAGTGTCGCGAGCTGATTTCCTTGCGAACGATCCGGAACGGTCTCTTTGTCCGGCCACCGCGTGTTGGCAATGCGCTTGCGCAGATCGGCTAACGCGCTGTCGGAGGCGTGGTAGTAAAACGGGTGAATGGCGATATCATCGGCCGCCGCGCCGGACACGACAGGGGCAGCAACGACAACGAATCCGAATGCTGCCGCTGCGGCGGCCAACAGGCTGCGGCGAAGCGATAATGACTTATTGGTCATGGCGTTCTTTCCTGCGCCTTCAAAGAGCATTTTCCGGATCACACTTCAGAGCCCGACGATTTTGCCTGGGTTCAGAATATCGAGCGGATCGAGCGCGCGCTTGATCGACCGCATGGCATCGAGCGCAGGATCGCCGTGCTCGGCTTTGAGATATTTCATCTTGCCTTGCCCGACGCCGTGCTCGCCGGTGCAGGTGCCGTCCATGGCGAGCGCGCGGTCGACCAACCGCTCCAGCAGGCCTTTGGCGCGCGCGACCTCTTCGCGGTCACCGAGATCCACCATCAGTGTGAGATGAAAATTGCCGTCGCCGACGTGACCGAGGATCGGCGCGACCAGGCGGCTCGCCGCGATATCGCGTTGCGTCTCAACGACACATTCGGCGAGGCGCGAGATCGGGACGCAGACGTCGGTTGCGATCGCGTGGGCGCCGGGACGCAAGCCGCGGCCGGCCCAGTAGGCGTCGTGGCGCGCCTGCCAGAGCCGCGAACGGTCCTCCGCCCGCGTCGCCCAGTCGAACGGACCGCCGCCGAGGTCTGCGGCGATGTCGCCGAAGCGCTGCGCCTGTTCGGCGACGCTCGCATCGGTGCCGTGAAACTCCAAGAACAGCACCGGCGTCTCGGGCAGCGCCAGCTTGGAGTAGGCGTTGGATGCACGCACCTGCAGGGCGTCAAGGAGTTCGATACGCGCCACCGGGATGCCCGACTGGATGGTGAGGATCGTGGCGTTGCACGCCGCCTCGACCGACGGAAACGGGCAGACGCCCGACGAGATCGCCTCGGGAATGCCCGACAGGCGCAGCGTCAGTTCGGTGATGATGCCGAGCGTACCTTCGGCGCCGATCATCAGCCGCGTCAGATCGTAGCCCGAGGCGGATTTCTTGGCACGCCGCGCGGTCGTCATCACTTCGCCGTTGGCGAGCACGACTTTGAGCGCCAGCACGTTGTCCTTCATCGTGCCGTAGCGCACCGCGTTGGTGCCAGAGCAGCGCGTCGCCGCCATGCCGCCGAGCGAAGCGTCGGCGCCGGGATCGATTGGAAAAAATACGCCCTTGTCGCGCAACTGCTCGTTGAGCTGCTTGCGCGTGATGCCGGGCTCGACCACGCAATCGAGATCCTCGGCGTGAACCGCGACGAGACGGTTCATGTCGTGGAAGTCGACGGAGATGCCGCCGCGCGGCGCATTGATCTGACCCTCAAGCGACGTGCCGGTGCCGAACGCGATCACCGGCACGCGGTTCTGCGCGCAGAGCCGCACGATGGTCTGCACGTCCTCGGTCGTCTGCGGAAACACCACCGCATCCGGCGGCTGGTTCTCGATCCAGGTCAGCGTATTGGCATGCTGCTCGCGCACCGCCTGCGAGGTGACAAGCCGGTTGCCGAACCGCGCGGCCAGCGCCGCAATGACGGCATCGATCGCCGCGCGATCGCGCGGGCTTCGTTCTTGTGCCTCGGCCACTGCCAAGCTAATCCTCCGGCGTGAAGCCCGACGCTTTGACGGCGGGCGCCCACAATTCGGAATCGGCCTTCACGATCCTGGCGAACTCGTCTGCAGACGTGCCGGTCGGCGCGAGTCCGAACGCCAGCAAGCGGTCCCTGACGTCGGGAGAGCGCACGGCGTCAACAATGATCTTGTTGAGCCGCGCGATGGTTTCGGCCGGCGTCTTTACCGGAGCAAACATGCCGTACCAGCCGGTGGCGACGAGGTCGTAGCCGCTCTCGCGCAACGTCGGCACCTCGGGCAGAAACGGCGACCGCGTTTTGTCCGACGTCGCCAGCACGCGGATGCGGCCGGCCTTGTGCATCTGCACAAGATCGCTGGTCGTGGTGATGATGATCGGGATGTGTCCGGCGACGACATCGGCGAGACCAGCCGCCGAGCCGTGATAGGGCACCGCACGCAGATCGATCTTCGCTGCGCGGCCAAGCATGACACCCAAAAAGTGCGGCAGCGCGCCGGCGCCCGGGATGGCGTAATTGGCGTGGCCCGGGTTGGCCTTCAGCCAATCGATCAGATCCTTGAGCGTCTTTGTTTCGACCTCGCTTGAGACCGCGATGCCGAAATCGAATACGCCCAGCTGGGTGATCGCGGCGAAATCCCTGATCGGGTCGTAGTCGAGACTGGCGTAGACGTGCGGATAGATCGACATCGGCGCGATCGGCGTCAGCAAGAGCGTGTTGCCGTCCGGCGCCGAGGCCTTCACCGTCGTGACGCCGATACGGCCGGCCGCGCCGCTGCGGTCCTCGACGATCACAGGGCGGCCGATGGCGGCCTGCATCTTGTTGGCAATCAAGCGCGCCAAACCGTCGCCCGAGCCGCCCGCCGCGAACGGAAAGATGATGCGGATCGGCTGCTCGACCAGCTGGGCTCGAAGCGCGGGCGCGGCCAGCAGAACGCAGGCGGCGATCAACGCAACCTGCAGGGCGAACGGCCGGCAAAGACGGCTTCGCATTGTCCTCCCTCCGCGTTGCGCCGAAGCGATGATGTCAGCCGCGGCCCACGTCATTTGCGCTCGTGAGCATAGCCGCTCCACAGTTCGGCGGGAACGTCGCTTTCGTCCCACACGCCGATCAGAATGCCCCGCCGCGCCGATTTGCCGCGTGCATCGCGGATTTGCTGTTCCGATCGCGTAGTGCGCTGGGAGAGCCGCAGCCCCCATTGCGAAAGCGCCGCTTCGAGACGCGCCCGCACGTCGGCACACGCCGGATCGGCGCCGCGATCGTTGAGCTCGCCGGGATCGTCGGCAAGATCGAACAGCATCGGCCGAAAGCCGACGGCGTGGATCAGCTTCCAGCGCTCGTCGGCGATCATGAACAGCCGGGCGTCGCGCGGCTCGACGCCGAGCTTTTGCGCCGCGGGCTGCATCGAATAATCGTATTCGCTGACGGCAAACGCGCGCCACGTCCCGGGCTTCTGCCCGCGCAACAGCGGCAAGAGCGAACGGCCTTCGAGCCGATGCGATTGCGCGACCGCATCGCCGCCCAGCACCTCAAGAAACGTCGGCGCGAAATCGATGGCTTCGACGAGGGCATCGCAGACACTGCCGCGCGCCGTGTCAGCGTCCGGCGACGGATCGTAGATGATGAGCGGCACCTTGACGGACGCATCGTGGAAAAAATCCTTGTCGCCGAGCCAATGGTCGCCGAGATAGTCGCCGTGATCGGAGGTGAACACGATCATGGTGTTGTCGAACAAGCCGCGCTCTTCCATGCGGGCGAACAACACGCCCATCTGATCGTCGATTTGTTTGATCAGGCCCATATAGACGGGGATGACCTCGGCGCGCACCTCATCGCGCGAGAACACGCGGCTCACGCGGTGCTCCATGAAGGCGCGAAACACCGGATGCGGGTCGGCATGCTCGCTGTCGGACCGCACGGCGGGAATCACATCGGCGGGTCCGTACATATCGTTGTAGGGTTTGGGCGCGATGTAGGGCCAATGCGGCTTGATGTAGGAAAGATGCAGGCACCACGGCGTGTCGCCAGCCTCGCGCATGAAGTCGATGGCGCGGCGCGTCATGTAGGGCGTCTCGGAATCCTCCTCGCGCACCCGCGCGGGTTTGCGCGCGTGCCGCATCGCCCAGCCGGACGCCAGTCCGTTGCCCTCGCCGTCCGCCGCGTTGGCGAAGTCGTGCCACGGATTGTCGCCCCCGTAGCCGCGCTCGTTGAGATAGCGGTTGTAGCGCGGCGTGCGCGGATCGAAGCGGCCGTCGGGGCCGAGACCGTGCAGGCCGTCATCGCGCTCGTACGGCTCGAAGCCGCATTCGGCGACGCGCACGCCGATGATCGACTTTGGATCGATGCCGAGCCGCTGCATGCCGTCGACGTCGGCCTCCATGTGGGTCTTGCCGACCAGCGCGGTGCGCACACCGAGCGGCCTTAAGTAATCGCCGAGCGTCAGCTCGCCGACCCGGAGCGGAAAGCCGTTCCACGCCGCGCCGTGCGACTGCACGTAGCGCCCCGTATAGGTAGACATGCGCGAGGCGCCGCACACCGGCGACTGCACGTAGGCGCGCGTGAACCGCACGCCGCGCGCCGCCAGCGCGTCGATATGCGGCGTCGCCAACCGGGGATGTCCGTAGCAGGACAGATAATCCCAGCGCAGCTGGTCGCACATGATGAAGAGGATGTTTTTCGGCTTGGTCGGCACGGACATGTCCCGGGCATAGCGTCGCGGCGGGCGGCCCGCCGCCCGTTAGTACCGGGGCAACAATGGCACGGAATTGATACTTGCCAAATCGCCCCCGGTCGGGTGCATTGAGCGCCCCGCGTCCGGCCAAGATCACGTACCGATACCACGTTCAGCGTCATGCACGACCGCCCGCCCGATCCCGCGACGTCTGCTCCGTTCGTCTCGTCAGTGATGCGGGTCGAGCCGGCCTGGATCGACTACAACGGCCATCTCAACATGGCCTACTATAATGTGCTGTTCGACCGCGCCGTCGACGAGGTGTACGAAGTCCTCGGCCTCGGTCTCAGCTATGTCGAGACCACCAAGCACTCCACCTTCACCGCCGAAGTGCACGTACGCTATCTGCGCGAGCTTCTGGTCGACGCGCCGGTCCGCGTGACCTTCCAGCTGCTCGGCTTCGACACAAAGCGCATGCACTATTTCGAGCGGCTCGTTCATGCCGAGGAAGGCTGGCTGTCGGCGACCTCGGAAAACATGGCGCTCAATGTCGCCATGAGGGTAAAGAAAACCGCGCCGTTTCCGGCCAGCGTCATGGAGCGGCTGGCACTAATGAAGGCGGCGCACGACAAGCTCGGCGTACCCGACGGCGCCGGCCGCCGCATTGCGATGAAGGCCAGTCAATGAAGAACACGCACGTCACCATCCGCGAGCACAAGATTCCGAGCGCGGACGCCAAGCCCTATATCGCGGTGCAGGGTCCCGACGGCGCGCTGTGGTTCTGCGAGAGCGGCGCGTCGAAGATCGGCCGCTTCGATCCGGACCGCGCCGCGTTCACCGAGTTCGGCCTGCCGACCAAGAATGCCACACCGATCGGCATCACGGCAGGTGGCGACGGTAATCTGTGGTTTGCGGAAAAATCCGCCAACAAGATCGGCCGCATCACGCCGCGCGGCGACGTGACCGAATTCGCGTTGCCGACACCAGGCGCCGGCCCCGACGGCATGATCCTCGGCCCCGATGGCAACGTGTGGTTCTCCGAGACCGAGGTGAGCCGCATCGGCCGCATCACGCCGGACGGCCGCATCACCGAATTTGCCGCCGGCATCACGCCCGGCGCGAAACCGCTGTCGATTGCGGTCCGCGACGGCGCGCTGTGGTTCAGCGAGGCGGCCGGCAACCGCGTCGGCCGCATTACGGTCGACGGCGAGGTCACCGAGTATGCGATTCCGAGCCACGATAGCCAGCCGCGCGCGATGGTCACGCACCCCGACGGCAGCATCTGGTTCGTCGAAACCTCGACCAACGCGCTCGGCCGCATCGATCGCGGCGGCGCCATCACCGAGCACAAGGTGCCGACGCCGAACGCGTCGCTGCGCGGCGTCACGGTCGGCCCGGGCGGCGATCTCTGGTACACCGCGAACTTCGCCAACAAGATCGGCTGCATGGCGCCGAACGGCACGGTGCGCGGCGAATACGACATCCCGACGCCGGCAAGCGGCGCGCGCTGCATTGCGGCGCTCGCCGACGGCCGCTTGTTCTTCACCCAATACGATTGCGGCTCGATCGGAGAGGTAGTTTTAGGCAAATAACGAATGGCAAAAAGCAATAGCGAATAGCGAATGGTGAGATGGCGAATGGGGAAATGAATGCACTCGCTATTTGCCACTCGCCATTCGCGCGGAGGAAACACATGAAGAAAATTTTTCTGCTGCTGATCGGCTGCGTGCTCGCGACGGGCGCCCGTGCCCAGGATTATCCGAACCGGCCGATCAAGATGATCGTGTCGATCGCGGCGGGCAGCGTCACCGACGTGATCATGCGCAATGCCGCAGCGCAATTGCAGCAACGGCTCGGCCAGCCGATCGTCGTCGAGAATCTCGGAGGCGCTTCCGGCATCGTCGGCGGCCAGACCTGCGCCCAGGCCGCGCCCGACGGCTACACTATCTGCGTCATCTATCATTCGACGATGTCGTATAACCCGCTGCTCTTCACCAACCTGCCGTACGATCCCGAGACCGACTTCGTGCCGGTGACGCGGCTGTTCTGGCTGGTCGAGGGCATGTTCGTGCCGGAGAGTCTCAAGGTGAATTCGGTCGCCGAGCTGAAGGCGCTGGTGCAGGCGAAGCCGAACGGGCTCAACTATGGCACGCTCGGCGAAGGCTCGTTCCCCGATCTGTTCCTGCGCTGGCTCAACAACCAGTGGCACGCGCAAATTGTCGGCATTCCCTACAAGGGCGGCGGCCCGGCCGCGCAGGCGCTCGCCGCCAGCGAGATTCAGATGACGCGCTTCGGCGTCGGCAACTTTATGGGGCTGATCCAGGCCGGGCAGGTCAAGGCGCTCGCCGTCACCTCGGCGAAGCGCTCGCCGCTGCTGCCCGAGGTGCCGACGTTTGCGGAAGTCGGCTGGGGCGATTATCCGGGCCAGGGCTGGTGGGGCCTCGCGGCGCCGAAGGGCACGCCGCGGCCGATCGTCGACAAGCTCAATGCGGCTTTCGTCAAGCTCTTCACCGAGCCGGACTTCACGGCGTTCCTCGACAAGAACGCCGTGGTGTCGGCGACCGACACGCCGGAAGACTTCGCCGCCTTCCTCAAGGAAGACCGCAAGGCCGCCGCAGAACTCATCAAGATCGCCAACGCCAAGCCGGAGCAATACGACCCCGCCACGACGAAGTGAGGTGGTGGTCTCTGCCTCACGCGTGCGCGCGAGGAAATCGGGTACGTGAAGATACTGTCGTCCCTGCGAAGGCGGGGCCCCAGTAATCACCGAGATGACGGTGATACTGGATCGTCCGCATTCGGCCTCCGCGGACGATGAGAGGGAGGACTTCGGCGCGCCCCGGAATGACGCACAGCCCGCCTCGTAAAAGCCGCGTCGAGGTGCCATCTTCTGGGCGTGAGAATCACCGGTTCCAAGCGCGGGTCTAGACACCTTGGCTGACCCTCTGAAGCGTACAATCGAGCCTGCCGCCTCGCCGGCGCCCGCGCCTGCCGGCATCGCCGCGCGCGCCCGCGCCGCAGCGGCAGGCGGCGCGCCGTATCTCGCAGGGCTCAATTCGGAACAGCGGCTCGCGGTCGAGACCCTCGACGGCCCGGTGCTGGTGCTCGCGGGCGCCGGCACCGGCAAGACGCGCGTGCTCACCATGCGCATCGCCCACATCCTCAGCCTCGGCCGCGCCCGGCCGGGCGAAATCCTCGCCGTCACCTTCACCAACAAGGCGGCGCGCGAGATGAAGCACCGCGTCGGCGAGATCGTCGGCGGCGTGGTCGAGGGCATGCCGTGGCTCGGCACCTTCCACTCGATCGGCGTGAAGATATTGCGCCGCCACGCCGAGATGGTCGGGCTCAAACCCGACTTCACCATCCTCGACGTCGACGACCAGATCCGGCTGCTCAAACAGTTGCTCGAGGCCGAGAACATCGACGAGAAGCGCTGGCCGGCGCGGGTGCTCGCCATGCTGATCGACGGCTGGAAGAACCGCGGGCTCACCCCCGAGCAGGTGCCGTCCGGCGAAGCCGCTGTGTTCGCCAACGGCAAGGGGCTGAAACTCTACAAGGCATTTCAGGAGCGGCTGAAGATTCTCAACGCCGCCGACTTCGGCGACCTGCTGCTCGAGAACATCCGGCTGTTCCGCGAGCAGCCCGACGTGCTGCGCCAATATCAGGCGCGCTTCAAATTCATCCTGGTCGACGAATATCAGGACACCAACGTCGCGCAGTATCTGTGGCTGCGCTTGCTGGCGCAGCGCACCAGCCAAGCGGCGAGCAATGCGATCGCTCACCCTCCCCTGGAGGGGGAGGGTCGGACCGCCGCAGGCGGTCCGGGGTGGGGTGACGGCGATGCCGCACCTGCTCCAGCGCCGTCACCCCCTCCCGGCCCGCTGTCGCGGGCCGACCTTCCCCCTCCAGGGGAACGTGTTGAAGCAAGACTTCAGCCGCCCCCAAAAACATCTGCTGCGTCGGCGACGACGATCAGTCGATCTACGGCTGGCGTGGCGCCGAGGTCGACAACATCCTGCGCTTCGACCACGACTTCCCTGGCGCCACCGTGATCCGCCTGGAGCGCAACTACCGCTCGACCGGCCACATTTTGGCCGCCGCCTCGCATCTGATCGCCCACAACGAAGGCCGGCTCGGCAAGACGCTGCGCACCGACGACGAGCTGGGCGAGAAAGTCACCGTCAGCGGCTCGTGGACTCGGAAGAAGAAGCGCGCGCCATCGGCGAGGAGATCGAGCAGCTCCAGCGCGGCGGTCCATCCGGCGAGCCGCATGCGCTGAACCAGATCGCCATCCTGGTGCGGGCGTCGTTTCAGATGCGCGAATTCGAGGACCGCTTCGTCACGCTCGGCCTGCCCTATCGGGTGATCGGCGGCCCGCGCTTCTATGAGCGCGCCGAAATCCGCGATGCGCTCGCCTATCTGCGCGTCATCAATTCGCCGGCCGACGATCTCGCCTTCGAGCGCATCGTCAACGTGCCGAAGCGCGGCCTGGGCGACGCCACCGTGCAGCTTTTGCACGATCATGCCCGCAAGCGCCGCGTGCCGCTCACCAAAGCGGCGCGCGCCGTGATCGAGACCGACGAGCTGAAGCCGAAGCCGCGTGGCGCGTTGCGCGCAGTGCTCGAAAGCTTCGACCGCTGGCGCAAGCAGCGCGACAGCCTGCCCCACACCGAGCTGGCCGAAATCGTGCTGGACGAGAGCGGCTACACCGAGATGTGGCAGAAGGACCGCTCCGCCGACGCCGCCGGCCGGCTGGAAAACCTCAAAGAGCTGGTCCGCTCCATGGAGGAGTTCGAGAACCTGCAGGGCTTTCTCGAACACATTTCGCTGGTGATGGACAAAGACAACGCCGGCGACGCCGACGCCGTCAGCATCATGACCCTGCATTCGGCCAAGGGGCTCGAATTCGACACCGTGTTTCTGCCCGGCTGGGAGGAAGGCGTGTTTCCGAACCAGCGCACGCTCGACGACCAGGGCCGCGCCGGCCTCGAAGAGGAACGCCGCCTCGCGCATGTCGGTCTCACCCGCGCGCGCCGGCGGGCGAAAATCTATTTCGCCACCAACCGCCGCATGCACGGCCTGTGGCAGACCAACATCCCGTCGCGCTTTCTCGACGAACTGCCGGAAGCGCACGTCGAAGTCACCGAGGCACAGGGCGGCTTCGGCGGTTATGGCGGCTACGGCGCGTCGCGCTTCGACGCCGCAACATCGTTCGGCTCGAACTACGGCACGCCCGGCTGGCAGCGCGCCCAATCAAAGAAAACCGGCGGCGGGAGCGGCGGTTTCGCGGAGGGCGGCGCGCGCTACGCCGACGACGAAGGCGACGGTTTTGACGACAATTCGTCGCCGTCCCCCTGGCGCTCGCGCGAGGACCGCAGCGCCACCCGCCGCCTGCCGCTCACCATCGAAGGCGAACTGGTCGCCAAATCCACCGGCACCGTCTCAAGCTTCACGCTGGGCGACCGCGTCTTTCACCAGAAATTCGGCAATGGCAACGTCACCGCCATCGACGGCAACAAGCTCACGATCCAGTTCGACCGCGCCGGCGAAAAGCGCGTGGTGGATAGCTTTGTCGAGCGGGTGTGAAAGTATCAATGCACATCATCATCCGGCAAGCGATCTAGCGTAATTGTCGAACAAATCAGCACACTTAAACTTGTTCTCTGGCTTGATCATACTAGAGCGGCAGGCTTGAGCGTTCCGACCTGCGAACCAAGCATCGATCTGGTGGCCGACGACATCAACATCAGAGTCGGACATTCGATAGGCGGCCCCAAACACTTGTTTGGACGCAGCGAATGGTCTCGCCGGTTTCAAAAGCGCCATGTTTTGGTCGTGGTAGGCGAAACCGAGAAACACGATGTGCGCCGCATTGTCTATTTCAGCGGCCAATTGTTCGACAATTTCAGTGTCTGCGATTTGTTCGGTATAGGTCTTTATTCCTTGAATTAATTGAGCGCAGTTGGCGCCAACGTAGCCAAAGGGGACGCTGCTCGGCACCGCACCGTATGGACGAAGGATATGAAGATTAGAAAGAACATCTTTCGCCTGCGTTTCGGAGACGCCGTACAGTTGTTGTAGTGCGTTGAGAAAAAGAATTCGACACATCGATCATAGTTGAAAATGATGAAAGAGACTCTCTCGAATATGGTTCCGATATCTTCTCTCGGAACGCCGCGACCTAAGATGTACATAAATTTCACGAGCCACAACCAGCGAACTTAGCGACATCGAACTGCCGACCATCAAAGGGATTGAAGTAAAGCTTGGAATCCCGTTCGGCTTCCAAAATAGTTCTTACGATTGCCGCCTTTCCATACTGATTTGCAAATTCATTGCTACGATGCTGATCAAGAAAGTCGTCGATTGATTGAGCGTATCCTATCCCGTCTCGGATTAGCCACGCAGCCTGTTGAAATTTCTGGCGCTCGTTTTGTTTCTGATGGGTGACCCGACCATAAAGCTCAAAGTCACCATCTCCGATAGGCTTGAATCCGTGCTCAAACTTAATGTCCATTTTTCGACCAATTTTTTGCGCGAGGGCTTCCCCTAGGGGGAATCCAACCTCCTCACTCTAGCCCGCTCCAAGAACAAAAATTGATTGGCGGTTAAACATTGGATCGTCAGCGAAGAACCAATCTGAGTGTCCGTCCGGGAACATCTTGAATCCTTTGAATCGCTTTGATTCAAAGGAGGTGATCTGATTCGAGGAGGGTCACCGATGTGGACGGCGAAGAACCGCGGGCGCTATGACCGCAGCAAATTGCGATACCCCAGTGATCTGACCGACGATGAATGGGTGCACGTCGAGCCGTTGATTCCGTCGGCCAAGCGGGGCGGCAACAGGCGTCACGTCGACGTGCGCGAGGTGATGAACGGGATCATGTATGTTTTGAGTACGGGATGCCAGTGGCGGGCGATCCCGAAAGACCTGCCGGCACGCAGCACGCTGTTCGACTATCTCGACCTATGGAGTTGGGACGGCACGCTGGATCGCATCCATCACGCGCTTTATGTGGAGTGCCGCGAGCAAGGCGAACGCGAAGCCAGCCCCACCGCCGCCATCATCGATAGTCAAAGCGTCAAGAGTGCTGAAAAAGGGGGTCTTGTATCGATCCGCATGGCTATGATGCAGGCAAGAAGATCAAAGGCAAGAAGCGCCACCTTCTCGTAGATACGCTAGGTTTGTTGCTCCACGCCATCGTTCATCCCGCCGATATCCAGGACCGCGACGGCGGCATCCTGCTGCTTGCGACCCTGTTCGGAATGTATCCCTTCTTGAAGAAGCTCTTTGCCGACGGTGGCTATCAGGGGCCGGACTTCCAGAAGGCGCTGGCAAAGATCCTGCCTCACCTCACAACTGAAATCGTCAAGCGCTCCGATCATGCCAAAGGATTTGTGGTGCTCCCACGCCGTTGGGTCGTCGAGCGCACCATTGCTTGGCTCAACCGCTGCAGAAGGCTTGTCAAAGATTGGGAGAACCTCAACCGCACGGCGCTCGCGTTCCTACGCCTCGCCTCAATCCGCCTCATGCTCCGAAAACTTTGTAATCCCGCTTGATGTTCCCGGACGGACTCTGAGTATTTTACCAATTATCGAGTACTTAGGCGAACTAGTACCCGGAATCACAATTCACTGATACGGCATCCTTTGACGTGGCGCTGATGGACCTTGGCTTTGGTCCAGACGAACGGCCGAGCGTTTTCGTTGTAAGCCTCGATGAAAGCATCGATATGCTCCCTAAGTTGCGCGACCGAGGTGAATGAGGCGCCGTGCAGCGATTGTCCTTCCAGGATCGAGAACCAGATTTCAACCTGGTTGAGCCAGGAGGCCCGCGTCGGCGTGAAGTGGAAGTGCACGTTCGGATGGCGCTTGAGCCAGCGGTCGTTCTTGGGCTTGTGGGTGTTGAGGTTATCGAGGACGACATGGATGGCGGTGTCGGGATGGCCGGCGACGATGTCGTTCATGAAGTCGAGGAACTCGATACGCCGGCGGCGCGTCTTGTGCGCAGCCCTCACCTTGCCGGTGGCCACCTCAAAGGCGGCGAACAGCGTGGTGGTGCCATTGCGCTTGTAATCGTGGCTGTGGCCGGTCAGCGCCCGGCCGTTCGGCAGTTTCAGATAGCCTTGGGTGCGCTCCAGCGCCTGGATCGAAGGTTTTTCGTCGACGCAGACGACGATCGCATTCTCGGGCGGCGCATCGGCGGCCTTGGCGACAAACTCGGGATCGTTGCTTTCGCACCACGACTTTCGCCCGGCGAGGTCGATCTTTTGCACCCGCAGGAAACGCCAGACCTGCTGCTCGTGCACGTCGCCCAGTTCGGCTGCAATCAAGGGCCCGTTCCAGCGCGCGAAGCCGACCGGCGGCTCCCGTTCCAGGACCGCCAGAATGCGTCGACCGGTCTCGCTGGTGTACTTCGGTGCCGGGCCGGGCCGCGGCTTGTCGGCCAAACCGGCCAAGCCTTCGCGGGCGAACCGGCCGCGCCAAGTGCTGACCGTTCGCGGCATCGTGCCGAGCGCGCGGGCAATCGAACGGGTCGAGTGGCCTTCGTCCGCCAGCAAGACGATCCGCGCGCGAAACGCGTCGCGTTGCTCCGTCGTCGGTGCCCAAACCCGCGCTTCAAGCACCGCACGATCCGCCGGTGTCAGCCGGACCTTCGCAGCTATGGGAATCATCCCAATGTTAAATCACGAGTCAGCCTTCCGTAAAAGCGGGTACTAGCTTAAATCCGATGGGCATTACCTTCTTCATCGACGCCGATGCCTGTTCGGTGAAGAAGGAGGTTTATCCGTCGCCAAGCGGCAAGGGGCACTGAGCTGATACCCGTCACCCTGAGGCGCGAGCGACGCGAGCCTCGAAGGGCGACGGCCCGGACACCTCGGCCGCATCCTTCGAGGGCCGCTTTGCGGCCGCCTCAGGATGACCAACAAGAATCAGCAGAGCGATATTTATGCCGCCAAATCTGCTATGGTCCGGGCAGAGGTAACTATGGCCGCACGTTCCAAGGACTTCGAGACCAAACTCGCCCCCGGCGATGCGCCGGTGCCGGCGGAGTACGAGCGCGACTTCTATTCCTGGCTGATGGAGCAGGCCCGCCTCGTCCGCGAGGGCCGCTTCGATGCGCTCGATCGCGACAACCTAGCCGAGGAGATCGAATCGTTGGGCCGCGAGCAGTTCAACAAGCTCGTCAGCGGATTACGCGTTGCGATGATGCACATGCTGAAATGGGATCATCAGCCAACCGCGCGCTCGCGCTCGTGGCTGCTGTCCATCGAGGAGCAGCGTTTGGAAATTGCTGACGTGCTGGCGGACAATCCCGGTCTCAAACTGCGCATTGGCGAGGCCATCGCTCGTGCCTATCGCCGTGCCCCCATCGAGGCGGCGAAGGAGACCGGGCTCGACGCGGCGGTCTTTCCGGCAACCTGTCCCTATTCGTTCGACGACATCATGAGGCGCACCATTTCGCTGTAAGACCGGGCCCGATGCCGTTCGACCGAACAACATACCGATTGGGCGATACGCTCGGGCATCTGCTTTGCGACTTGGCATTCAAGGCTGACTGCCGCGGCCCGTTCCCATGGGCGTATCGGATGGGCTGTTGGTGCCACGGCATGGCGACCGATGCCGGATTGCGGTGCGGCGATCTCATCATCAACGCCGCGTTTGGCTCGGGCGATGATGCCCCCCTCTACGTGCGGCGCTGACAGCGCATTGTACGAATGGGTTCTTCGCCGCCGTCGAATCCCATCACCCTCTACATCGACCCCGACGCCTGCCTGGTGAAGCAGGAGATTTATCGCGTCGCCGGACACGCGCTCACTAGCTAATAGCTCCGCCAACCCCACGCCGGGTAATAGGAGGTGCCGCGGGTCGGCCGTCTGCCGGGCGCCGGCTGACTGTAGCCGGGTGAGCCGAACCAACCGCCCATTTGACCAAAAAACCCGCCGTCGTCCTGATCGCGCGCGATGTGCGTCGGCGAGGGCAAGCGATTGGCGAAGCCCCCCTGCGGCTCGTTGTTCAGCACCACGACGAACTCGGTGCGATAGTTGGTTTCGCTGCTCAGCGGCTCATCCGAGATGGTGATCGAGGACAGCGGCAGTGCGGTGGGCGCGATCCGGTCGAGCACCTCCTGCGGGAAGGTGATGCGGTCGAGCGCGTTCTTGGCGGTGTCGCCGTTGTCGATCGAGACTTCGGTCCAGCGCAAACCGCCCTCGGCGCGCGCCACCGCGGTGAAGATGTGCGTGCCGAGCGGCTTGTCAGGATCCTTGATTGTGACCGGGAACTCCTGGCTGAAGTCGTACAGCTCGCCGCCGTCCGACCACTTCTTGTGGGTGTCGCGCCGCACGTAAAGCTTCTGCGTCGCGCGGCTGATGAAGATCGAGACCGGCTCGTTTGCGAGCTTCGCGTCCGTCGCGGCCTTGGCGGTCTCGACCCGCTTGGCCTCGGCCGCCTTGGCGGCGGCTTCCGCGGCCGCGGCGGCGTCCTGTTTCGCTTTCAAGTCCGCTCTGGCGGCGTCGAGCTGCGGCCCCAGCGCCTCGGCTTGGGCGGCGGCCTTCTGCCTTGCGTCCTCGGCTGCCGCTTTGGCTTGGTCCGTCTTCCTCGGGTCGGCGTCGGCGGCAGCGAGCACCTTCTCAGCGTAGGCGAGTTGGGCATCGGCGCGGGCCTTGAGCAACGCGAGATTGCGCACGACCGCAGGCGCCGCGGCAGCCGCACGCTTCGCCGACACGACAGCGGCCTTCGCGGCAGCGGCCGCCTTGGCGGCCTCGTCCGCATCGCCGGCCAGCGCTGCGGCGCGCGCCGGTATGGCAGCAATCGCATCCTGCTTGGGCACGAACAGCGCCGGATCGGAAAACGCGACCGGCTCGGTGTCGGTTGGCGAGATGATCACCCGCATCCCCATCGGCGCCTTATCGAACACCTTGGCGGCGAAATCGTAAGGCATGCGCACGCAGCCGTGCGAGGCCGCGTAGCCGGGCAACGGGCCGCCGTGCAGCGCGATGCCGTTCCAGGTGATGCGCAGCATGTTCGGCATCCAGGCATCGTCGTAGAGGCTGGAATGGTGATCCTTGTTCTTCTCGATGACGGCGAAGACCCCCGCTGGCGTCTCGCGTCCGGTCGTGCCGGTTGAGACCGGCGCGCGCAGGATCCAGCCGTCGACGTCGTAGAAGGTCACCTGCTGGCTCTTGATCAACACGATGGCCATGATCGGCTCTGCCGCCGGGCGCGGGGCCGTCGCCTCGGTGGGGCGCGCAGGGCCCGCCTGCTTGGCGGCGGCGGGCGGCAACACCGTCAGCGCGGCCGCGGCCGCGAGCGTCATCACGGCGGCAGATGCGCGAAAGCCCGTGGCGCGAACGCGGGTGGATCGCGCCGCAGTCAGTCTATTGGTCATTCCATTCCTCGATTGAAGCGGGATTCCCCCGGACGAGGTCGACAGATTGACCCCGAAGTCTTCATATACGGTAGCGATTCTTACGGCTTGCCGAAAGTATGCATTGTGACTCATCGCATGCGTCATAGCGCGTGTGTCTTTGCCGGACTTGTCCCGGCCATCCGCGACTATGCCCCACCGAAAGACGTAGATGCCCGGCACATGGCTTATGCTCGGCCCGGCCACTTCGGGCCGGACCCGTGTACCGGGCATGACGAGTTCCTTCGCGGATGCGTCCGGACTTGATCCTTGGTCACGCCAAGACGCCGAATGGGTCACTGAATCGAGCCCGGCAATCACATGTCGTAGTTGAGTAGGATGATCTCCCTCTTCATCGACGCCGATGCCTGCCCGGTGAAGCAGGAGGTTTATCGCGTCGCCGAGCGCCATGCGCAAAAGGGCGTTCAGCTGAAAGTCCTCGTCGTCAGCAATGCGCCGATCGCGGTGCCGCGCGATATGGGCGATTTGATCGAGCGCGTCGTCGTCGGCTCGGGCATGGACGAAGCCGACAACTGGATCGCCGAACGCGCCAAGGAGAGCGACATCGTCATTACTGCCGACGTGCCGCTGGCGAGCCGCTGCGTCAAAGCCGGCGCTGCCGTGATTGCGCCGAACGGCAAGCCGTTCACCGCGGACTTGATCGGCATGACGCTCGCGACCCGCAACCTGATGGATTCACTGCGCTCCGCCGGTGAGATCACCAGCGGCCCGAAACCGTTCGCACCGCGCGACCGCTCGGCGTTTCTCGCAGCGCTCGATCAGGCCATTGTGCGGCTGGCGCGCGCCGGGTTTGGTGGGCGCGAGCAACCTAAAACCTCATCGTGAGGCGCTCGGCGCGAAGCGCCGAGCCTCGAAGGACGAGGCCCGCGCGCTTCGGCTTGCATCCCTCGAGGCCCGCATGGCGCGCATCTCAGCACGAGCGCTGCGGCTTCCCGGATCGCCGGCGCGCGAGACGTTTGATCTCGGTCCAATCACCCTTCATCAACGCTTCTTTCTTTGCGCGGCTCCATCCTTTGATTTTCCGCTCCACCGCAATCGCGTCGGTGATCCGATCAAAGTAATCGGACCAGACCAAGTGAACCGGGCGGCGCGTGGAGGTGTAACCTTGATGGGCACCCGATTGATGCTCCGCGATCCGCGGACCCAAATCCTCGTTGGACGTCGCGGCAGGAGATCCAGCAATCGTGGCCACGCGAACTCGAGCGCTTCACAGATGGTCTCGGCGATGGCTTGGTCTTTGGACGAATAGCTGATGAAAACCGGCGCGCTCACGATTCGAGGCTGCGTGGGAGTTGCAGCCCGCAAGATGGCGGCTCCGATTTTTGCCGGCAAGGTCCCTTCATGACCGGGCGGCTACCGCCGCATTACAAAGCGGAGAGCCGCCGGCTGCCGGCCAGGTGGACGGACGGGGAACGCCCGGCCGGACGCCCGCCTGATCCCGGTGGCCCAATCCGGACCACCGCAGGAAGGAGCGTCCCATGATCCGCAAGTTGCCGTCCGGCAAGTACCGGCTCTATTCGCGCAAGAAGAACCCGAAAACCGGCAAGCGCCGCAACCTCGGCACCTTCGACAGCCGCGCCGCGGCCGAACGGCACGAGCGTGCGGTGCAGTATTTCAAGCGGCATTGAGGCCCGGCATCGGCAATGCTGCTGTTGCCGGAATACATCCACGCAATCGTGATCATCCGGCCGCTATTTCATTCACCATGCCCCGAACGGGGGACTTAAGCTCTTGATTGAACCAATCGGCCGTCTGAGACTTCTAAATATCGGGCCACTGTTTAGGGCCCATTCCATCGGGGGCTTCACCATGCGTCCCGCCACCCTCATCTCCGCCTCGCTCTTTGCCGCAGCGCTGGCGCTACCACTTGCCTCGGCTGCCCGCGCCAACATCGTCGTCAGTGTCGACAAGACCACTCAGCAGATGTCGGTCGCGGTCGACGGCAAGCCGACTTATGCGTGGCCGGTGTCGACGGGACGGCCCGGCTACGACACGCCGAACGGCAGCTATAAGGTGAACCGCATGGATGCGGATCATCTGTCCCAGGAATGGGACAACGCGCCGATGCCGCATGCGATGTTCTTCGACATGCACGGCCACGCCATCCACGGCTTCTTCGACGTCAAGCATCTCGGCCTTGCGGTGTCGCACGGCTGCGTGCGGCTGTCGCCGGAGCATGCCGCGACCCTGTTCGATCTGGTGAAGGCCGAGGGCATGGCCGAGACGACCGTCACCGTGTCCGGCCAGGCGCCGTCCGGCGGCAGCCCGGCGGTCGCGCGCCGCGCGCCGGCGACCGAGACGGCAGCGGCCGATCCGTTGTCGATTGCGCCGAGCAGCCCGCCGCCTCCGGCTTACGGTCAGCCGGCGCATGGTCAACCTGCGTACGGTCAGCCTGCGTACGGACAGCCAGCATACGGTCAGCCCGCGTACCGGCAACCGGGTTACGGTCAGCCCGGCTACGGTCAGCCCGGCTACGGGCAGCCTGCCTATGCACCGCCGCCGCCGAGCTACAATCAGCCGAGCTATAACCCGCCGCCGCCTGCGTACGGTCAGGCCTATGCGGGCCAGACCACCTATCGGCAGCCGGCCTACGGGCAACCGTATTATGCCCAGCCGGGCTTTCCGCCACAGCCGCCGCCCCCCTCTTACGGCCGAGCCTACTGATCGCGCCGTCTTATTGCGGCGACCCATCATGGAATAGGCTTCGCGCGTCCGCTGTTACTCACAGGGGACGCGTTCATTATTCGGGAGGATGTCCGACATGCCAATCGTTATGCCAATCGTTCGCTTTGTTGGTTTTGCTGCCGCTGCCGCGGTGATCAGCGCGCTAGCCGCGCCCGCCGGCGCCGCGCTCATCATGCGCAAGGATCTGTCGCACGACATGGCGCTGACGATCGCCGAAGGGGCCATCCAGGCGTGCCTCGCCAAAGGCTACGGCACGTCCGCGGTGGTGGTCGATCGCGACGGTGAAATCCTGGTGGCGATGCGCGGCGACGGCGCCAGCATTCACACGCTGGAGAACGCTCGGCGCAAGGCCTACACCGCGATGACCTTCAAGCAGCCGACATCGGAGTACGCGAAGAAGCTCAACGACGGCAACGTCGTGGTGCGCCAGCAGGTGACGCTGCCGAACGTCATCGCGATTGACGGCGGCGTGCCGATCAAGGTCGGCAACGACGTCATCGGCGGCGCCGGGGTTTCAGGCTCGCCGGGCGTCGATTCCGACTGCGTCAATGCAGGAATTGACAAGGTGAAGGATCAGCTCCAGTAGCCGGAGCCGGACTTTACATCGGCTTCTGAAACTTCAGCACGAAGGCGTCGACCGGCGACGGCGGCTTGTTGCTGGAGAAGTCGCGCGTATCGCCGGGCACGCGCCAGAAGTTGCCCTCGGCGGCGACCTTGAATCCGGACGCGCCGAGCTCCTGGCGCACGATCGCCTCGTCGATGCGATGCAGCGTCTTGCCGACGCTGACGTCGGCGCCCGCGGCGGCGGTGTGGTCGGCCAGCACCAGAATGCCGCCGGGCTTGAGCGCCGCGAACATCTTGCGGTCCATCTCGGCGCGGTCGACCTTCATGTAGGTTGTGTCATGGTAGTAGAATAGAAACGTGATCAGATCGAGATCGTGCACGTCCGGCGGGACCGGATCGTCGAACGGCCGAATGTCGGCGACCGCATCCTTCATCGCTGGCGTTTTCATCCGCGCCTGGAACGCCTCCATGGCGCGCGGGAATATATCGGCCGGATTTTGCCCGTAGACGGTGCCATTCGGCGCCACCGCGCGCGCCATCAGCTCGGTGCTGTAGCCGCCGCCCGCGCCCATATCGAGCACCTTCATCCCGGGCCGCGCACCGGTGAAAACAAGAAGCGGCAGCGGATCGCGGCGCTTGTCGGCTTCCCGATCCGCATCGCTGCGGTCCGGCGCGGCGATGAGCGCCGCGTAATCGGGCGCCTTCGCTTGCGCCCACACCGCGCCCGCGCCGAAACCGGCCATGAGGCACGCGCCAAAGCCGAACGAAACCAACGTGAATTGTCTGCGTGCAAATTGTCCGATCATCGTTTTCTCCCCGACATCATGTCGTTATATCAGGCGATACGCATGAGGCTTGTAGCATCAAGAATGCGCCGCCGTCCTCACGGCTCCGTCACTTTGTTATGACTTGCCGACTAAGATTTGCCGCCGATCATCCGCGTGATGATCGGCTGCCACTTGTCGATTTCGCTCTGAAAATATTGCGTGGTCTCGGCGGGCGACATCGCTTTGGTCTCGACCGCATCCTGTTCGATCTGGCGGCGCATCGGCGGCAGATCCATGGCGCCGACCACCGCGCGATTGAGCCGCACGACGATATCATCCGGCAGTCCGGCCGGAGCCGACAGCGCGAACCACGTCGTCGCGACGAGGTCAGGATAGCCGAGTTCGCGAAACGTCGGCACGCCGGGCATTTGCGGCAGGCGCGCCGATGCGGTGACCGCCAGCGGCACGAGCGTGCCGGCGCGAATATGCTCGCCGACGCTCGAATAGGTCAGTATGCCGACCTGGACGTGGCCGGCGACCAGATCGAGCAGCGCGTTCGAGCCGCCCTTGTACGCGACGTGGTTCAATTTGATGCTCGCCTTGGCGGCGAGATACTCGGCGACCCAGTTGCCGAGCGTGCCGACGCCGGCCGACACGTAATCGATGCCACCGCTGTCGCTCTTCGCGCGCGCCATGAACTCGCCGAGCGAGCGCACGCCGAAGTCCTTGTGCACGACGAACACGTTGGGCGCGCCGCCGAAGAAGGCGATATGGGTGAAATCGCGCATCGGATCGAACCCGACGTTCTTGTTCATCGCCGGCCCGAGCACATGCGTCGGGATGCCGGACACGATCAGCGTGTAGCCGTCGGGCTTGGCGCGGGCGACGTCCTGCGTGGCGATCAGGCCGCCGGCGCCGGTGCGATTTTCGACGAAGAACTGCGTGCCGAACGCGGCGCTGAGCGCATCGGCATAAAGCCGGCCGAAGGTGTCAGTCGCGCCGCCGGCGGAAAACGGCACGATGATGCGGACCGGCCGCGACGGCCAGGTCTCCGCTTCGGCTGCGGCCCACAACAGAAAAACGGCACCAGCCGCCGCGAGAACTGCGAGGTAGCGCATCGCGGGCGCGTTGCTTAGTTTCCGCAGATTCATTCCGGCTTGATCCCGACTTTCTCGACCAGCTCCTTCACGGCCGGAATCTCAGCGGCCATGCGCGCCGCAAGTTCCTCCGGAGTACCGGCGACAATCTCGAAGCCCGCAAGCCGCGCCTGCTCGCGGGCCGCCGAGTTGGTCAGCGCCGCGTGGCTTTCCTTCGCCAGCAGCATGACAATGTCGCGCGGCGTTCCGGCGGGAGCAAACAGCGCATTGAAGGTATCCGATACGAAGCCCGGATAGCCCTGCTCGATCATGGTCGGCACCTCTGGCAGCGAGAACCAGCGCTTGGCTCCCGTCACCGCGAGCGCGGTCAGCTTGCCGTCCTTGATCAGCGCCTCGGCCGCTGAGAGAGCGACCGAGCCAACCTGCACGGTGCCTTCAAGCACGGCGAGCGTCGCCGGTCCTGCGCCGCGATACGGCACGTGCACCATCTGGATGCCGGCCCGAAGCTTGAGCTGCTCAGCCGCAAGTTGCGATTTGGTGCCGACGCCGGGACTTGAATAGTTGAACGCATTGGGCAGCGTCCTTGGCGCGCGCCACCAGATCGGCGATCGAGGCGATGCCCGAATCGGCGCGCACGATGATCACGTTCGGCGCGTTGACGAGTTCGGAGATCGGCGCGAAGTCCTTGAACGGATCGTAGGGCAGGTGCGCAAACAGCGCCGGATTGACGGCGATCGCCGTCGACGTCAGCAGCAACGTATATCCGTCCGGCGTCGCGCGCGCGACTGCCGCCATGCCGATATTGCCGGCGGCGCCACCGCGATTGTCGACGACGACCGATTGGCCGAGCGATTTCTGGAATGCGGTGGACAGAATTCTGGCGACGATGTCGGTCGGTCCGCCGGGCGCGAACGGCACGATCAGGGTGATGTTGCGCTCGGGATAGGCCGCCTGTGCAGTCGCGGCGGCGAGGCACAACAACACACAGCCGAACAGCGCCCTCCATCGTGGCATTGCCGCCCTCCCCTTTTCACCGCCGCGGTTTTCGTATGACATCCGAGGCGCGCATCGGTGTCGTATGTCATGCGGATCAATGCAATCGGTCAAGGGGAACGAACGTGGCGACATTGCGTGAACTCATTGCCGGGAACGAACTGATTGTCGCACCCGTTGCACTCAACCCAATCATGGCGCGGCTTGCCGAGGCCTCGGGCTTCAAGGCAGTCTATCTGAGCGGCGGCTCGCTCGGCTGGTACAAGTGCGTCACCGAGGCCAACATCAGCATGACCGAACTCGCGCAGGTCGCCGTCGAAATGCGCGCCGCATGCAAGCTGCCGATCGTGCTCGACGCCGGCGGCGGCTTTGGCGATCCGGTGCATCTGCATCGCACCATCGCGCTAACCGAGGCCGCCGGCTTCTCGGCGATCGAAATCGAAGATCAGCTTTTGCCGCGGCGCTTCGAACATCACGCCGGCATCGATCACCTCGTGCCGACGCAGTTCATGCTGAAGAAGCTTGCCGAGGCGCTCGCCGCACGCACCGATCCGAGCCTCGTCATCGTCGCGCGCACCAATGCGCGCCGCGTCGGCGGGCTCGACGACGCCCTGCGCCGCGGCGAAGCCTTTCACAAGGCCGGCGCGGACATGCTGTTCATCTACACGCGCAGCGCCGAGGAGCTGCGCGTCGTCGGCGAGCGCCTGCCGCCGCCGCTCATGACGTTCGCGCCGCCGGACGGCTTTGCCGAATTTCCGATGTCGCCGACCGATCTCGCCGGGCTCGGTTTCCGGCTCGCCGCATCGTCCGGCACGGCGTTTGCAGCGATGCACAAGGCTGTGAAGCAGTCCTACGACTGTTTGGCGCGGGACACGCTCGATCCGTTCCTGGGCCGCGGCGGCGCCGAGAAGGAAATGAAGGCGGCTCAGCAGACCTGCGATTTCACGCGCTTTCTCGATATCGAGCGGCGTACGATGAAGGGGCAAGGCTAGGCAAAACGAAGGCAAGATCGGTTGGCCGTGAGAATCCGGATGCCGCGCACTCTTTGCTCCTGCATGGTCGCTGCGCTCGTCGCGTGCAGCGCGCCGGCCGTCGCGCAGTCGCAGGAGCCCTTCGCCGGCAAGCAAATCATGCTGTTGTGCGGCGCTGCGGTCGGCGGCGGCTATGACCTCTTGGCACGGCTCATGGCGCGGCATTTCGGCCGCCTCATTCCGGGGAATCCGACCGTCATCGTGCAGAATATGCCGGCCGCGGGCAGTCTCGCGGCGGCGAACTACATCTACAACACCGCGCCGCGCGACGGCACCGTGATCGCCCTGATCCAGCGCTCGCTCCTGTTCACCAAACTGACCAATCCGACCGGCACGCGGTTCGAACTCGACAAACTCAACTGGCTCGGCAGCCTTGCGAGCGAAGTCGGCCTGTCGCTCGCTTGGTCCACCGCACCGGTCCAGACGATGCAGGAATTGCTGAGCAAGGAACTGATCGTCGGCGCCCACACCGGCGTCGATCCCGAGACGACGCCGCGGCTCTACAACGCGTTCCTCGGCACCAAATTCAAGATCATTACCGGCTACAGCGGCACGGCTGACATCGCGCTCGCCATGGAGCGCGGCGAGGTGCAGGGCATCGGCGACTGGTCGTGGTCAAGCCTGAAGAAGCAGAAGCCCGATTGGATTCGCGACCACAAGCTCACGATGCTGGCGCAGGGCGCGCTGCAGAAGGACCCGGAACTGCCGGACGTGCCGATGGCGATCGACTTCGCCAAGACCGATATGGCCCGCAAGGTCATGACGCTGTACTTCACACAGAAGACCATCGCACGGCCGATCATCGCGCCGCCGGACATTGCGGCCGATCGGCTGAACGCACTGCGCAACGCGTTTGCGGCCCTTGCAACCGACAAGGACTTCCTCGCCGACGCCGAGCGGTCCGATCTCGAAGTATCACCGATCGCAGGTCCGGCCACCGATCAGATCATCAGGCAGCTCGCCGCCACCGCGCCAGACGTCTTGGCGCAATACGCACAGGCCATTGGCACGCCAGCGCAGCCGCGATGAGTCTCCTCAAAGCGGGCCAATGAACTTTCGTATGGCCGCGACCAGCTCGTCTGGCGCCTGATAAGGCACGTCGTGCTGGGAATCGACCGGCGCCCATTGGATGTTCGGATAATCGCGCTGGATCGGTTCCAGAATGTCCGGCGGCCAACGGTCGGAGCGGAGGCCCCGCACCACGAGGATCGGGCACTTTACGTCGGCGAGCATTTGCCACGCGGTGAGTACTGGCTTTCCGGCATCAGCGCCTTGCGGCGCCGAATTTTCAAAATCGGGGTCGCGCTTGAGCTTAAAGCCGCCATCGACGGGCGTCAGCGCGCGTTCGGCACGGGCGCGGTCGCGCGCAACACGCGGCGGATTTTTCAGCTTGGCGAAATGCAGCATCGCGGCGTCGACCGTCGGGAAGACCATGGGCTTGTTCCCGGTCGATGCGCGCGGCCCGCCTTCGTCGCGGGTCATCGCGCTGTCGACGACCACAAGCGCCGAAATCCGGTCCGGATGATACGCCGCGAACGCAATCGACAACCGGCCGGACGAAGAATGTCCGACCACGACCGGCTTGTTCCAGCCGAGCTTGCCGAGCACCACGAGCATGTCGCCCATTTGCGCTTCGAGCGAATAATTCTTGCTGGGGCTCCAGGTCGAGTCACCGAACCCGCGTTTGTCGAAGGTGGCCGTCTCGCGGTCGCTTTCGAGTTTGCCGCAGATGCCGAGCCAGTCGTACCAGTCGAAATAATTCGAGCCGTGCATGCAGAGGATTGGTGTGCGGCCCGGCGCGCCAAAGGCGCGATAGAAAATCTCGACATCGCCGGACTTGAGCCGGCCGGTCCGTTCGCCCTCGGTCATGTCTGCACTCGCCTCAATGGACATTGTCGGGCCGCATCGTACTTCGCACGCTCGGCCGCTCACAAGGACGAGCCGGCCTGCCGCGCTGTCGGGCAATAGGCCCAAACCATCAGGAAAACCCTGTGGATCGATTGTGGACAGGCTGGGTATTGCGCTGTGGACAAATTTCGACCAAGGACGCGGCTCCTAAGGTTCGCACCAACCAGTGAATGATGCGCATAATTGATAAAACGGAAAAGTCGCCAATGATTCCGGCGACTCCTGGGGTCGGCAGAACCCCGCTTGTCCACCTCGAAGCCGATGAACAAACAGCGCGGCGTTTCGCCGACCTCGTCGCCGAGAGCGATGACGCCGATGCCGTCGCCGTATCGCTCACGGACGCGGGCGGCGGACGCTGGCACGCCGAAGCCTTTTTCCAGGCCCAGCCGGACGAGAAGGCACTTCGCACGCTGGCGGCGGCGGCCGGCCCTGCCGCGGCCGACAGCCTAAGTTTTCGGGACATCGCCGCCAAAGACTGGGTCAGCGAAAGCCTTGCCGGGCTCAAACCGGTCGCAGCTGGCCGGTTCATCGTACACGGCTCGCACGACCGCGACCGCGTCCCGGCGAACCGGATCGGCATCGAGATCGAAGCGGCGCTCGCGTTCGGCACCGGCCATCACGGCACGACGCGCGGCTGCCTCCTGGCCCTCGATCGGCTGCTCATACGGTTTGGGGAGCGGCGCACGCTGCACGTGCTCGATCTCGGCACCGGCACGGGTGTGCTCGCCATCGCGGCCGCCCGCGCTACCAGGCAGCGCGTGCTCGCCATCGACAACGACGCCGACGCCGTCCGCGCCGCGATCGGCAATGCCCGGCTCAACCGCGCCGCGCCGCTCGTCAACGTCGCAAAAACCGACGGCGTGTGTTGGCGAACCGTACCGACCCACGCGCCGTACGATCTCGTCTTGGCCAACGTCCTGCTCGGGCCGCTGCAGCGATTTGCCTCACCGCTCAAAAAGCTTATCGCGCCGGGCGGCCACCTCGTTCTGTCCGGCCTTCTTGACGCTCAGGCCAACGCGGCCCTCGCCGCCTATCGGGGCCTCGTGCTGGAGCGGCGAATCCAGATCGACGGATGGACCACCCTTATTCTGGTGCGACGCGGAAAGCATCGCCGTGCCGTTGCCCGCCATCGCCTAGCCCCATAGATTGCCGTCATGTTCGAAGCGCATTTCCAATCGTTTGAGGATGGCGGCGACCGCGCGGAAAGCACGCCGCGCATTGCGGCGTTGCGGGCGGAACTGGCGCGGCGCAGCCTCGATGGCTTCATCGTGCCGCGCGTCGACGAGTATCAGAACGAGTACGTGCCGCCCTGCGCGGAGCGCCTCGCCTGGCTGACCGGCTTCACCGGCTCGGCCGGCACGGCGATCGTGCTGAATGACCGCGCCGTCATCTTCGTCGACGGCCGTTACCTCGTGCAGGTGAAGGAGGAAATCGACAGCTCGATCTTTACCGTCGAGCATCTGGTCGAGCGGCCGCCGGCACAATGGATCGAAACCAATCTGCCGGCCGACGCCAGGCTCGGCTATTCGCCGTGGCTGCACACGGTCGACGGCGCCGAGCGGCTCGCCAAGGCGTGCGAGGCGGCGAACGCGACGCTTGTGCCGGTCGAAGACAATCCGATCGACGCGATCTGGACCGGCCGGCCGCAACCGCCGCTCGGCGGCGTCGTGCCGCACGACATGCGCTACGCCGGCGAAGACGTGCCGGAAAAGCTCGCGCGCATCCGTGCCGAAATCGACAAGCACGGAGCCGATGCTCTGGTCGTGTCCGATCCGCATGCGGTGTCGTGGATGTTCAATATCCGCGGCAGCGACGTGCCGCACACGCCGGTAGTGCTGGCCTTCGCCACAGTGCCCAAGGAGGGCAAGCCCGCAATTTACGTCGACCTGCGAAAGCTCAACGAGCCGATGCGCTATCGCCTGGAGCAGGCGGCCGACGTACGGCCGAACGCCGCCTTCGAACGCGATCTCGGCGCTCTCGGCAAGGAGGGACGGACCGTGCGGCTCGATCCCGCCATCTGCCCCGACGCCATCGCGCGCGTGATCGCCGAAACCGGCGGCAGGGTCACGCGCGGCGGCGACCCGGTCGTGCCGATGAAGGCGGTGAAGAACGCCGTCGAGATCGCAGGCGCGCGCGCCGCCCAGAAGCGTGACGGCGCGGCCGTGACGCGCTTCCTCAACTGGTTCGACCGCGAAGCGCCGCGCGGCAACTTGACCGAAATCGACGCGGTCGAGGCGCTGGAAAGCTTTCGCCGCGACACCGGAGTCCTAAAAGACGTATCCTTTCCAACCATCGCAGGCGCCGGCGCTGACGGCGCCATCGTGCACTATCGCGTCACTCGCAAAAGCAATCGCCGCATCCTGCCGGGCGAGCTGTTTCTCATCGACTCGGGCGGCCAGTACGAGGACGGCACGACCGACATTACGCGCACGGTCGCCGTCGGGCAGCCCAGCTCCGACATGCAGAGGGCGTTCGCGCTGGTGCTCAAGGGTCACATCGCGATCGCGCGCGCCGTGTTCCCGGACGGTACGGCCGGCGCGCAGCTCGATAGCTTCGCGCGGCAATTCCTCTGGCGGGCGGGACTCGATTTCGATCACGGCACCGGCCACGGCGTCGGCAGCTATCTCTCCGTGCACGAGGGTCCCGGGCGCATCGCCAAGCTCGGCACAGCCCCGCTCCGGCGCGGCATGATCCTGTCGAACGAGCCCGGCTATTACCGCACCGATGCGTTCGGTATCCGTATCGAGAACCTCGTTCTGGTCGCCGAATCGCCGCCCGTCAAAGGCGCCGAGAAGCCGCTCAACTTCTTCGAAACGCTGACGATGGCGCCGATCGACCGGCGGCTGATCGATCCCGCATTGATGACGGCCGAGGAAATCGCCTGGATCGATTCCTACCACGCGCGCGTGCGCGACACGCTCGGTTCGCTGTTCGAGCCGCAGCTGCGCGCCTGGCTGTTCATGGTGACGGGCCCGGTCAGCCTAACGAATAAGCGCTAACCACTCGTCTTCGGTCAGCACTTTCACCCCAAGCTTTTGCGCGTCCGTCAGCTTGCTGCCGGCTTTCGGTCCAGCAACGACATAGTCGGTTTTCTTGGAGACCGAACCAGACACCTCCGCGCCAAGCCGTTCGGCGGACGCCTTCGCCTCGTCACGTGTCATCTTTTCCAGCGTGCCGGTGAAAACCACGGTCTTGCCGGCAATCGCGGAATCGCTGCGCGGCTTTTCAGCATCGCGGATGCGCACTTGCCCGGCAAGCCGTTCGATGCGGTCTCGATTGTGCTTCTCGCCAAAGTAATCGCGCAGGCTTTCGATGACGGTTTCGCCGATCTGATCGAGCGCATCCATCTCCTGTTTGGTCTCTTCGTCGTCCTTGGCGAGCTTGAGGCAGGCGTCATGGAACGCGCGCCAGGAGCCATAACCGCGGGCAAGCGCGACGGCGGTCGTCTCCCCCACATGGCGGATGCCGAGCGCATAGATGAAGCGCTCCAGCGGAATCTCGCGCCGCGCAGCGATAGCGTTGAAGAGATTGCGCACCGAGGTTTCGCCAAAGCCTTCGACGTCCTCGAGGCGAATCCTCTCTTTGGTCTCTTTAAGCGTGAGCTTTCCATTGCGCTCCTGCAGCGTGAAAATGTCGGCAGGCTCCTTGACCCAGCCCTGCTCGTAGAAAAATTCGATCTGCTTCTCGCCCAATCCGTCGATGTCGAAGGCGCGGCGCGAGACGAAATGCTTCAGATGCTCGATCGTCTGGTACGGGCAAGCGAACTCACCGGTGCAGCGGGCGCGCGCGCCTTCCTCGCCCCCGGCGATGGTTTCACGGACCACATCGGTCTTCAGCGAACACGGGCATTTCTTGGGAAACGCAAAGGCCTTTACGCCCCTCGGCTGGTCCTCGACCACACCCAGCACCTGCGGAATCACATCGCCGGCGCGCTGGATCTGCACCGTGTCGCCGATACGAACGCCGAGACGCTTGATTTCTTCCTCGTTGTGCAGCGTCGCATTCTGCACCACGACGCCGCCGACGGTCACCGGCTCGAGCTTCGCCACCGGCGTCAATGCGCCGGTGCGGCCGACCTGTATCTCGATGTCGCGAACGATCGTGGTCGCCTTTTCGGCCGGGAATTTGTGCGCAATCGCCCAGCGCGGGCTGCGCGACACGAAGCCCAAGCGCTCCTGCCAATCAAGGCGGTCGACCTTGTAGACGACGCCGTCGATATCGTAATCGAGCGTCGCGCGCTGCGCTTCGATCTCGCGGTGAAACTTCAAAAGCGCCTCGGCCGACCGGCACATCTTGGTGAGCGGATTGGTCTTGAAGCCGCACGAGGCGAACCATTTGACCATGCCCGACTGCGTATCCGCCGGCATGTCGCTCATTTCGCCCCAGGCATAGGCGAAGAAGCCGAGCGGGCGCGATGCCGTAATCGACGGGTCGAGCTGACGCAACGAGCCGGCCGCGGTGTTGCGCGGGTTGACATAAAGCTGCTTGCCAGCCTCCGCTTGCTTACGGTTGAGATCGAGGAAGGCGTGTTTGGTCATGTAGACTTCGCCGCGCACCTCGCACACCGACGGCACGCCCCTGCCCTTCAGCTTGTGCGGGATATCCTTAAGCGTCTTCACGTTGGCGGTGACGTCCTCGCCCCCGTTGCCGTCGCCACGCGTCGCGCCGGTGACGAGTTCACCGTCCTCGTAACGCAGCGACATCGACAGGCCGTCGATCTTTGGCTCGGCACTGAACGCGATCTCGTCATCCTCCGGGAGACGGAGGAAGCGGCGAATGCGGCCGACGAAATCGACGACGTCGTCATCGGCAAATGCGTTGTCGAGCGACAGCATCGGCACCGCGTGCCGGACCTTGGCGAAGCGCGCCGATGGCGCGGCGCCGACACGCTCCGACAGGCTTTCAAGCGTGCGCAGGTCAGGGAAGCGCGCTTCGATGGCATTGTAGCGCTGCCGCAGTGCGTCGTAGACGGCGTCCGAAATCGACGGCTTGTCCTCCTGATAATAGCGCCGGTCATGCTCCGCGATCTCGGTCGCGAGCCGCGCATGCTCGGTCTTCGCCTGCCTTTCGGCGAGGGCGTCGACGGGAACCTTCGAAGCGTCTCTTGTTGCCATTTTCGACCATCGCGTGGGCGGAGAGGGCGGGACATTGCCGAGCGTCCCCGGCGTTGTCTAGCCGCGGCGACGCGCGTAAGTTTGACGGTGGTTTCACGCCGGCTGAGGAGTGGATTCTCATGATAACGCGACCAATTCTCATGGGTGCCGTACTGGCGTCGACGCTCACGCTGACATCTCTGCCGGCTCACGCCGCCACCGTCCGCATCTACGTCACCAATTCGGCGGGCGACACGATCGACGTCATCGATCCGGCCAGCAACAAGGTCGTGCAGCAGATCAAGGACGTCGTCGGCGCCCACGGCATCGCGTTTTCGCCGGACGCGTCGCGGGTTTACGTCAGCAACGAGGAGACCTCGACGCTCGACGTCTTCGACCGCAAAAGCGGCAAGCTCATCAAGAAGGTCGCGCTGTCCGGCCATCCGAACAACATTTCGGTGACCAAGAACGGCGATCGCATCGTCGTCGCGATCGCCCGCGGCAAGGGCGGCCTCGACATTGTCGACGCGGCGACACTGACGTTGAAGAAGACGATCGCCACGAACGGCGGCCGCCTGCACAACGTCTACGTCACGCCGGATAACAAGTACGTGGTCGGCGGCTCGATCCCGTCGAAGACCTTCTATGTGTTCGATCTCGACAAGGAGCAGCTGGCGTGGGCGATGCCGATGGACCTCGGAGTCCGCTGCATGGCGATCGAAACCAACCCGGACGGCTCGACCAAGCGCGTATTCTCGCAGATGTCGTCACTGAACGGCTTCTCCGTCATCGACTTTGCCGCGCAGAAGGAGGCCGCCCGGATCACGCTGCCGTCCGTGCCGCAGGAATTCGACCATGGCGGCTACCGCACCAACGAACCCTCGCACGGCATCGGCATTGCGCCCGACAACAAGACGCTGTGGGTGACGAGCATCCCCAACAACGCTGTCTACGAATACTCACTGTCCGACCTGCAGCTGATCGGCAAGGTGGGCCTGCCGACCGAAAAGATCGCCGGCCGCGAGGCGCCGCTGTCGGCGGTCGCCAACTGGGTCACGTTCACGCCGGACGGCAAGGAGCTCTACGTGTCGAACTCCGGTATCCGTTCGGTCTCGGTGGTCGACACTGCGGCCATGAAGGTCGTCAAGGTCATTCCGGTCGGCGAGGTGCCGAAGCGCAACAATACGCTGGTGATCCCCGACGACGGCAGGCGCGCCACCTCGCGAGGGCCGATCCGCCGGGCATCGGCGCAATGATTTTGTCATGCCCCGCGAATGCGGGCATCCAGTAAACACAGGCGGTGCAGAAAGCTCGTGGCATTGCGATTACTGGATCACCGCCGGCGCGGATGATGACAGCGCTTGGGGGTATTCCGCGCTACTTCTGCTTCAGCGGCGCGAGCGTCGCGCCTTCGGCCCATTGGGCGATGATCCTCCAGTTGGGATCGTTCTTGCTGGCGAATTGGCGCCCGCCGGAATGGAACGCGTCGCCGCCGGCCTCCGGCGCCAACGGGTGCAGCAGGATTTTCGCGGTCAGCGGATCGTCGACCGCCTGGACGATTTTCGAGACCGTGTCGAAATTCTTGCGCGTCTGTTCCTCGGTCCAGGTCGTTTGGCCCGGCGGCAGCGGTTCGAGGCGAAGCATATTGTTGGCTTCGGCGTGGCACATCACGCACGGCGCATGGCCCGGCCGCTTGGCAAGGAAAATCGGCTGAACTTTCGCCTTGTAGAATTCGTAGTCGAGCGTGGAAGCCGCCGGGACAAGCGTCGCGCTCGTCAATAGGAACGCCGACGCGACAACGGCGAAACGAACGACCATACTTTCCTCCCCCGGACATAGGTCGCCGGCGGTTTGGCCGCCGCACCATGTTGCGAAAAATTTAGCAGAGATCGCGCCGGAAGGCGACGTTCATCCGGCAGCGCGGATCAGCCGTTCGGCGGCGGCGCGCGCTTCGGCGGTAATCTCGGCGCCGGCCAGCATGCGCGCGATCTCTTCGCGGCGGCGCTCGGATTGCAGCTCGATCACGTGGGTCGCGACGCGCTTGCCTTTGGCAAGCGCGTCCTTGCTGATGAGATAGTGTCGGTCGGCGCGCGCCGCGACTTGCGGAGCGTGCGTGACCGCAATCACTTGCACGCCAGAGGCAAGCCGCGCCAGCCGGACGCCGATCGCGTCGGCGACGGCGCCGCCGACGCCGGTGTCGATCTCATCAAACACCAGGGTCGGCGCCGAGCCGCGATCGGCCAGCACCACTTTGAGCGCAAGCAGAAAGCGCGCAAGTTCGCCGCCTGAGGCGATCTTCATCAGCGGTCCCGGCCGCGTGCCCGGATTGGTGCGCACCCAGAACTCGACACGGTCGAGCCCGTCCGGCCCTTCGCATTCGCTCTCGACCTGCGTGGAAAACTCTGCTCGTTCGAGCTTGAGGGGCTTCAGCTCGGCGTTGACCGCCTTGTCGAGCTTCTGCGCAGTGCGCCGCCGGGCCGCCGAAAGCGCCTGCGCCGCCTCGCGATAGCGCGCTGCCGCGGCCTGCGCTTCTCTTTCGAGTGCCGCCAGGCGTTCGGCGCCGGCGTCGTTCAACGCAAGATCGCCCACGTAGCGCTTGGCGAGCGCGGCCAGTTCGTCGACCGGCACGTTGTACTTGCGCCCTGCCGCCCGCAGCGCGAACAGTCGCTCTTCGATGCGCTCCAGTTCTTTGGGATCGTACTCCGCTACGCGCAACGCCTGCTCGAGATGGACGCGGGCCTCGTCGAGCGCGGTCAGCGCCGCGTCGATCGCCTTCACCACCGGCTCGATCAACGCGGGCGCCTGCGCGGCGCGGCGCTCCAGGCGGCGGATCGCAGTCGACAGCGGGGGCACCGCGGATTGCGGACCGGCGACGCTGTCATGCGTCGCCCGCAAATCCTCGGCAACTTTCTCCGCCTGCATCATGGCGGTGCGGCACTCCGCCAGCGACGTTTCCTCGCCGCTCTCGGACGCGAGCCGGCCGAGTTCGTCCACCGCGTGACGGAGCCATTCAGCCTCGCGATGGGCCCGCTCGATATCGGCGCAATGGCTTGCAACGGCCGCCTCGCTGTCCCGCCGCTTGTCCCAGAACCGCCGCACCGCCGCCGCGTCCTCTTCAAGGCCGCCATAAGCGTCGAGCAGCGCACGATGCGTCGCGGCGTCGACGAACGCGCGGTCATCGTGCTGGCCGTGAATTTCGACGAGAGCCGCCCCGAGCGCATGGAGGACCTGCACGCTTACCGGCTGGTCGTTGACGAAGGCGCGGGTGCGACCGTCGGCGAGTTGCACGCGCCGCACGATCAGTTCGTCCTCGCCGCCGAGATCCGGGGCCAGATCGTTCTCGGCGAGCACGCGCCGCGCCGGATGCTTTTTCGCCAGTTCGAAGGCCGCTGTCACCTGGCCCTGCTCGGCGCCCTCGCGGACCAGAGCCGAATCGCCCCGGGCGCCCAGCGCGAGCGCGAAAGCGTCCAGCAGAATCGACTTGCCGGCGCCGGTTTCGCCGGTGAGCGCAGCGAGCCCCGAACCGAAGTCGATATCGAGGCGATCGATCAGGACGATGTCGCGAATGGACAGGCGAGCCAGCATGATCACACACGACGGATGTCGGAAGGTGGATAATATTCGCGATTCAGTTTTCTGTCGCGTGACGCCAGGGCCGCCCGCTTGCGGCCCGAGAGCGTCTCAGCCGAGGCCCATCTTCTTGAAGGCGCGGCTGATCCAGGAGTTTTTGTTCTCGGTCGGCTCGCCGCCGGCGGTTCTCACGAGCCCGTAGGCTTCCTTATACCAGGGACTGTCCGGGAAATTATGGCCGAGCACGGCGGCCGCAGTCTGCGCTTCATCCACGATGCCGAGCGAGAGATAGGCTTCGGTCAATCGCATCAGCGCTTCTTCGACGTGCCGCGTCGTCTGGTATTGCGTGACGACAACCTTGAAGCGATTGATGGCGCCGACGAAGTCCCGCTTCTTCATGTAGTAGCGGCCGATCTCCATTTCCTTGCCGGCCAGTTGATCGCGCGCCATGTCGATCTTCTTCCTGGCGGTGATCGCGTATTCGGAATCCGGATATTTGCGGACCACCTCTTCGAGCGCATTGATCGCCTTGTCGGCGCGCTGCTGATCGCGCGAGACGTCGAGGATTTGGTCGTAGTAGGAGGACCCGATCAGATATTGCGCGTAGGCGGCGTCCGGGCTGCCGGGATGCAGGGTCACGTAGCGCTTCGCTGAATTGATGCAGTCGGTGTATTCCTGTGCCTGATAGTTGGCGTAGGCCGACATCAAAAGCGCCTTGCGCGCCCAATCCGAATAGGGATTCTCGCGATCGACCTCGTCGAACTTCTTCGCCGCGGCCTTGTAGTCCTGCTTGTTATTTAGAAGGAACAGGCCTTCGTTGTAGAGCTTGTCGGCCGGATCGTCGGGGACGTAATCATCGTCCTTGTTGAACATGCTGCAGCCGGCCAGCGGCACGACGACAAGAGCCAGCGCCAGCCAGCACACCAAAGCACGGAACCTGCACCCGGATCCGATTGATCCTCGTAGCCGCAACGTCATGTGCGCGATTGAGAGTCCCGTTCAGCCCACTCTGCCTCGCTCCAAGCCGCCGCATGACAAGCATCATGCGTCTCGTGGCGAGCACCCGACAGCCCAATGATAATAAAAGCAATTATGGCCGACAATCGGCCCGCAATAAGGCGGAAGCGTTAAGCCGCGCTGGGAGCCAAGCCGCTTAAGAGACGTCGGGACCGTAGGCGACGGCCGCAAAACCCGCGGCGAGATCGGCATGGCCGCGCACCCGCCGTACCGGTTCGGTCATCTCCACAAAGGTCCAGGCACTCGTATCGGCCATGAGCGCGCTGAGCACCGCATGGTTGAGCTTGTGTCCGCCGCGCACCGACCGATAAGCGCCGATCAGCGGCGCACCGGCGAGCGCCAGATCGCCAATAGCGTCGACGGCCTTGTGGCGGACGAATTCATCGGCAAAGCGCACGCCTTCGGGATTGAGGACGCGGTTCTCAGCGACCACCACCGTGTTCTCGCACGAGGCGCCGAGCGCGTAACTCGCGCTCCACAGCTTAGCCACATCGCGCATGAAGCCGAAGGTGCGCGCCCGCGCCAATTCGCGCCGGAACACGCCGGGCTCAACATCGACCGCAAAACTCTGCCGGCCGATCAGCGGATGATCGAATTCGATTTCGGTCTCGACTCGCAGACCGTTTCGGTGCGGACGCAATTCGCCGAAACTTCCGTTCCTGCTGACGCGCACCGGCTTAAGGACTTGGATGTAACGCCGCCGCGGCGACAGCGCGACGATGCCAGCCTGATCGATTGCGGCAACGAACGGCGCAGCGCTGCCATCCATGATGGGGACTTCGGGACCGTCAACTTCAACGACGGCATTGTCGACACCAAGGCCGTGCAGCGCCGCCATGACGTGCTCGGTCGTCGAGACCGCAGGCCCGCTCTCGTCGCCCAAAACGGTTGCGAATTCGGTTGCCGTGACAGAACGGAAATTGGCGCGCAGTTCGCGATCGCGCTGGCCGCCAAGTCCGGATCGCACGAACGCGATTCCGGTATCGGCTTCAGCAGGATGCAATGTCAGGGTGACGGGCGAACCAGAATGAACGCCAATGCCTGCAACGCTCACGTGATCGCGCAGCGTTGTTTGCCTGCCGGCCTGCATGCCCCTCGTCATGCTGTGTCCCACACCTTTTGGCCAATCTGCGCGAGCACTAGCGCTACGCTAACAGTCGTGGCCGACCCCACCTGAGGGAAACAAAAGCAGCGTTATTACCTGCTCCGGGAAATCACCCGCAGAACTCTCTATC
The DNA here is from genome assembly GCA_963732015.1 of uncultured Alphaproteobacteria bacterium. Classification (GTDB taxonomy): domain Bacteria; phylum Pseudomonadota; class Alphaproteobacteria; order Rhizobiales; family Xanthobacteraceae; genus BOG-931. The sequence continues at coordinate 126,064 of CAVSXY010000003.1, forward strand.
CCCGATACAATCCCCTCTAACGGCCTCAACCTTAACGGCGATGCTGCATTGCGCCAATTCACGGTTTCTTACCAACTGTTACCTCTTTCCAGCCGCACTCTGGTCAGCACCCTGCCAAAATATTGGCTTCGCGGACGCTGTCCGTCACATAACCGACACGAACGATAGCCCAATTCTGCCGCAGGGAACACCACGCCACGGCGACCATAAAGAACAATTACTGTTTCGGATCAGACGCTTACAAAACTTGCTTGGCCCTTTGGGCATCGAAGCGAGATTGAAGGCCGGCCCCGGAAGGGCCGACTTCACTTGGCCTGACGCCGCAAAAACGCAGGAATGTCGAGTTGATCTTCCTCACTCTGGTTATGCACAGGCGCCTGCCGGCCGTGCTGGTCCAAGCCCTGGGGGGCCTGACGCTTGGCGTATTCGGACACCGGCTCGGGCCGCGGATCGGATGTCCGCGGGAGCGGGCGTCCCGCCAGCCGATCCGTCGGCACAGGCGTCGGCAACCGCGGAGCTGGCGGCGCCTCCTCCTTCTCCGGCTCGCGGCGGCCAAGACCGACTGACGCCAACCGCTCCAACAGCGACTTTCGCCGTTTGTCGGGATGCTCCTCGGTAAGTTCCCCGCGGCGCGCGCGAATTTCGTTCTGCGCCGGCACAGGCAACTCATCGATGCGTGGCATGCGAGGCCCGCGCGACGGCAAGCGATCCGCTTGGGGTGGAATGAACGCTTCGGGCTCCTGCACCTCAGGCCGGCTTGACGCCGGATCGATGAACAGAGTGGGCTTCGGCGTCAGCGGCCGGATCGTGACATCCTCGCTGGAAGCGGGAGGCAGGATCGCGGCCGCGATGGCCGCCTTGGCCGCTGTTTCGATCGACGAGTCGATCGACGGCGGAGCGGGTGGCGGAGGCACCGGTGCCGGCATTGCCGCCGGCGCTGACGTCACGGCCGTCGCAGGCGCGGCGTGCCGCGGCGGCTCGGAACGCTCGAGCCGTTCGGCGATTCGCTGATTCTCTGCGCGCAGCCGCTGCGCAACCTCGGCGATACGGTATTCCGCCGCCGGCAATGGCGCACGCTGGACATTGGCCTGATCGATGCCGGTCGCAACCACGGACACACGGATGATGCCGTCGAGACTTTCGTCAAACGTCGCGCCGACGATGATGTTGGCGTCCTGATCGACTTCCTCGCGGATGCGGGTCGCCGCTTCGTCGACCTCGTAGAGTTTGAGGTCACGGCCGCCAGTGATGGAGATCAGCAGGCCCCTCGCGCCCTTCATCGACGCATCGTCGATCAGCGGATTGGAGATCGCCGCTTCGGCCGCGGTGAGCGCCCGTTTGTCGCCGTCCGCTTCGCCGGTGCCCATCATGGCCTTGCCCATTTCGCGCATGACGGCGCGGACGTCGGCAAAGTCGAGATTGATGAGGCCTTCCTTCACCATCAGATCGGTGATGCAGGCGACGCCCGAATAAAGCACCTGGTCTGCCATCGCGAAGGCGTCGGCGAACGTCGTCTTCTCGTTGGCGACCCGGAACAGATTCTGGTTCGGAATGATCAAGAGCGTGTCGACGGACTTCTGCAGCTCTGTAATTCCGCCGTCGGCGATGCGCATGCGGCGCTGGCCTTCGAAGTGAAACGGCTTGGTGATGACGCCGACTGTGAGAATGCCCTGTTCGCGGGCGATCTTGGCGACCACCGGAGCAGCGCCGGTGCCGGTGCCGCCGCCCATGCCGGCGGTGACAAACACCATGTGGACGCCGACAAGATGATCGCGGATTTCATCGATCACTTCCTCGGCTGCGGCGCGGCCGATATCTGGCTGCGAACCGGCGCCCAGACCTTCCGTCACCTGCACGCCCATCTGAATGACGCGCTCGGCCTTCGACATTGTGAGCGCCTGTGCGTCGGTGTTGGCGACCACGAAGTCGACGCCCTGCAGGCCGGCGTTGATCATGTTGTTGACGGCGTTGCCACCCGCACCGCCGACCCCAAACACGGTGATCCTGGGCCTCAGCTCACGAATGTCCGGAATGTTGAGATTGATCGTCATGATTGCCTCTTCTTTCTGGGACGGGCGTTTGCAGCGCACGGCCCCGGCCGGTCCGCCGCCGGCCGTAGTGGTGTTGTGGCTCGCGCTCTTTGGGCCATCAGAAGCTCTCGCGAAGCCATTGTCCGACCCGGGCGAAGTAACCGCCCGTGCCTGTTGAGTGCCGCGCCCGCCGCGGTTCGAAATGTTCGAGATGCGCCGCCTGCGGATAAACCAGAAGTCCGGCCGCCACGGCGAACGCCGCGCCTTTGGCGGCGTCCGGCAGCGCGGCGATGCCAAGCGGGCGCCCGACGCGCACCGGCCGGCCAAAAATGTTTGCGGCGAGATCCGGCAAGCCGGTCAGCTGGCTTGCGCCGCCGGTGAGGATGACGCGCCCGCGCGGCTCGGCTGCGAACGCGCAAGCCGCGAGACGGTCGCGCACCATTTCGAGAATTTCATCGACCCGAGGCTTGATGATGCTGACGAGCGTCGCTCGCGACACAAAGTGCCCCTGGTCGCGTTCGTCTTCGCTGATGGGCGGCACCGTGATCATGTCGCGCTCGTCCGATCCACCGCTCAGCACACTGCCATAAAGCGTTTTGATTCGCTCAGCGTCGGCAATGCGGGCATTCAGTCCGCGCGCGATATCCATGGTGACGTGCTGGCCGCCGAGCGCGAATCCTTCGAGGTGCACGAACCGGCCTCCGATGAACACGGCCATCGTTGTCGTTCCGGCGCCCATGTCGACGACGGCGGCTCCAAGATCAGCTTCGTCGTCCGCCAGCACGGCAAGGCCAGCGACGTACGGGCCCGCCACCATGGCCTCGACCGCCAGATGGCAGCGCTCGACCGCGAGCATGAGATTGCGGGCAGCGGCGACGTCGGTGGTCGCAACGTGCATGTCGACGCCGAAGGTGCCGCCCAACATGCCGCGTGGGTCGCGAATGCCCTCGGTGCCGTCGATCGAATAACCGACAGGAAGGGAATGCAGGACAGCACGGCCGTCGCGCGACGAATGCCGGCTGCCGGCAGCGAGCACCCGCGCAATATCGCCGTCGGAGACGGCCGAGCCGACGATATCGACGTCGGCGGCGAACAATTCGCTGCCCGGCCGCCCCGCCGAAATCGACAACACGACCGATTCGATCTCGACCGATGCCATGCGCTCGGCCGTATCGACCGCCTGGCGGATAGCGTCCTCGGCCTGTGCCAAATTGACGACGCCGCCCGCCTTCATGCCGCGCGCGAGCGTGTGACCGAAGCCGACGACTTCGACGGAATGGCTGCGGCGCGTCAGCACTTGCTGGGGCGGGTGCGGCCGCAGCCGGGCGATCAGACAAGCGACTTTGCTGGAGCCGACGTCGAGCGCCGCGACCAGCGCACTGCGGCGCGGCGAGATCGGTTTCATCTTCGGCGTCAGGCCGTATTGGAGGGCGCTCACGCGTCACCTCCTTTTTTCTTTTTCTTCGCGTCCTTAAGGGCATCCTCGCGCGCCTGCGCCGCGGCGTCGGACAACTGGACTGTCACCCGATCCGGCAGCCGAAGGTCGACGACATTGATGTCCCGCGACAGGAGCTTTTTGTCGCGATCAAGTGCGACCAGCCGGTCAAGCGCCTGATCGACATTGGCTTCCGGCAGGCGAACGTCGATGCCGTTGGTGAGTCTCAAATTCCAGCGGCGATCCGCGACCAGAACCGACGCGCGCAACAACGATCGGATCTCCGGATAGTGGTCCAGAACAGCAAGAAAGCTCTTGGCCTGCCGTTCGGCGCCCTTTCCGACCACCAGCGGCAAACCGACGTAGCGGTCCTCGACGAAGGGCTCGAGCACCGTGCCATCGGCGGCGATGACACTGACATGCCCATCCTTCTGCCAGAGCGCGAAGGCCTGGCGCTCGGTGATCGTGATCTGAAGCCGATCGGGATAAAGCTTGAGGATGGCGGCGTCGCCGATCCAGGGGTTCGCCATCAGCCGCGCCCGCGCCGCGTCAGCGTCGAGAAACAGCAGCGAGGCACGTCCGGTCACGCCGGCGATGGTGAGGACCTCTTCGCGGCTGACCTCCTTCGGACCGGTCAGCGAGACGGCGGCAATGCGGAAACCGACCGAATTGGCGACGGTGTCGCGCGCGTCCTTGAGCCAATCGATGACGGCGGGGACGTGACCCCCCTTCACCACACCGTAGGCGAGACTTGCGGCGATGAGCAGAAAAGAGGCTGCGATGCCGGTGCCGCGCGGCGGCGGCAGACGGACAAATCTCTTGAACCAACGAGCCGCCGAGCGGCGATAGGCCGCGCCGCGCGCGAAGCGATTCACGTCTTCGCCGCGAGAACCAACGTTGCCGCGCGGACGAGACGGCTCGCCATTCGGCATGCCGGACTGGCCCGCGCCTGATAGCCCCGACCCCGTCAGCGGTTGGTCGAGGCGTCCTCCACCATCCATTGCACCAGCTCATCGAACGTGATGCCCGCATACGCAGCAAGCTCGGGCACGAGCGACGTCTCCGTCATGCCCGGTTGTGTATTGACCTCAAGACAAACAAGCTCACCCATCCCCCGATCGTCATAGCGAAAGTCTGCCCGGCTGACGCCGCGGCAGCCAAGTGCGCCATGGGCAGCGAGGCTGAGTCTTCGGACCTCCTGGTAAACATTTGGTAAAATTTGCGCCGGGAGCACGTGCTTGGAGCCGCCGGCGGCGTATTTGGCCTCATAGTCGTAAAAGCGTGTGGCCGGGACAATCTCGATGACGTCGAGCGCGCAGTCGCCGAGCACGGCGCAGGTCAGCTCTTTTCCGGGGATGTAGCGCTCGACCATGACCTTGTCGCCGAAGGCCCAGTCGTCGCGAAAAAGCTCCTGGGGCGGGTGGGCATGGGCCTCGGTGACGATGAAAACGCCGACGCTCGAGCCTTCGGCGATCGGCTTGATGACGTAAGGCGGCAGCATCAGGTGGCCCTTGGCGGCCTCGAACCGCGACACCACCCGATCCTCCGCGACCGGCACGCTGGCGGCTCGAAAATGCGCTTTGGCATAGTCCTTCTGCATGGCGAGCGCCGACGCCAGCAAGCCGGAATGCGTATAGGGGATGTCAAGAATCTCCAGCACGCCCTGCAGCGTGCCGTCCTCGCCTGGCCGGCCATGCAGCACGTTGAGGGCGACGTCTGGCTTGATCGTGGTCAGCGCCGAAGCGATGTTCCGGCTGACATCCACCGCGGTCACGCGATAGCCGAGCCGGCTCAGCGCAGCCGCGCAGGCTCCACCGGAGCGCAACGAAACTTCGCGCTCAGCCGACCAGCCACCCATCAGAACGGCGACGTGCTTGGCCATTGCTTAGGCGATTGCCCCGCCGATTCGGTGATTCGCAGTCCCGCCCCAATAGAATCGACAATTGCGGAAAGGTCGAGGGAGTCAGGGCCTATTTGTGGCAGGCGGCAAGACGAAGCCGTCATAGAGCCAAGCGAGGCATTGGAACGTGTCGGCCTCCGTCCTCTCGCCCATCATCTGCCAATACACGTCGCGGCTGATGCCGTCGGCGTGGTAGACGTCCCAGATGTAGCGGGACTCCACCGTGACACGCGCAGTGCGCAACGTGCGGGCCCTTTCATAGCGGCAGAGGGCGGCCTCGAAGTCATGGCCGGCAGCTGCAACACAGTCGGCGAGGCAGACACCGTCCTCGATCGCCATACAGGCGCCCTGCGCCAAAGACTGCAGTGTCGGATGGGCGGCGTCGCCGAGCAGAACCACGCGGCCTTTGTGCCAACGGCGGATCGGATCGCGGTCGCCGACCGCCTGACGCCGCGACAGGTCGAGCATCGCCAGCAGCGCCTTCATGGTCGGGTGGGCGTTGCGATACGCCTGCTCAAGCTCGGCACGGTAAGCGGCCACGTCGCCACGCTCGAAATGGGGCGACGTTCGGAACACGGCCACAATGTTGAAAAGTGTGCCGTGGCGCAACGGATAATGCACGATGTGGAAGCCGGGACCGCCCCACAGCGCGACAATGTCGCGGGCAACATCCGCGGTGACCTCGCCGATCGGCACAATGGTGCGAAAACCCACGAAGCCGTTGGGCAGCGGATCGCCGTCGGCAAACAGCTGCGTGCGCGTGCGCGAACGGATGCCATCGGCGCCAACGAGAGCAGCGCCCTCGAAACTGCGGTTGTCCGCTGTTGTCACCGTGACCCCGTCACCGCGGTCATCGAAGTGCGTGACCATGGCGTCCGGCACGAGCGTGATCAGACGTTCGCGGCGGCAGGCACCGAGCAGCACGTTATGCAGATCGATGCGGTGAATGATGATGTAAGGATATTTGAATCGGCTGCGGAACGACCCTCTTGTCGGAATCCGCGTCACCACTTTGCCGTCGAGCGCGTCGAACATCACGACCGCCGGCGGCGAGTCGGCTTTCTCCAATATGGCATCGCTCACGCCGATGCGGTCGAAGGCATGGAAGACGTTGGGGCCGAACTGGATGCCGTAACCGATGGCCCCGAATTCCGGAGCGCCTTCAAGCACGCGGACGGCCCGTCCCTGTTTAGCTAACGCCAGCGCCGCGGTGAGCCCGCCGAGCCCACCGCCGACGACGAGAATGGAATCCTCCCCGGACATGGCTGCAGATTAGCGCGTTTTGCGAGCTACTTCACCGCCCCGATCCGCTTGATTTCCCACTCCAGTTCGACGCCGGAATTCTCTTTCACGCGGCGCCTTACGGTTTCACCGAGCGTCTCGATGTCGGCGGCGGACGCATCGCCCAGGTTGATCAGAAAATTGCAGTGCATCTCGGAAACCTGAGCGCCGCCGACTTTCAGGCCGCGGCAGCCGGCAGCATCGATCAGTTGCCACGCCCTGTGGCCCGGCGGGTTCTTGAAGGTTGAACCGCCGGTGCGGCTCTTGATCGGCTGAGTCGCTTCGCGCGACTCCGTGATCTTGTCCATCTCGGCGGCGATGACAGCCGGATCGCCGCGTTCGCCTTCGAACAAAGCCCGCGTGAAGATGTAGTCCTCCGGCGCGCCGCAATGCCGATAGGTGTAGTGCATATCGGCGTTGCTCAGCACATGGATGCCGCCCTGACGATCTACGGCGCGCGATTCGATCAGCGCATCTTTAGTCTCACGCCCGTAGGCGCCGCCGTTCATACGGAGCGCGCCGCCGACGCCGCCCGGAATGCCGCGCATGAAGGACAATCCGGCAAGGCCGGCCTCCTGCGCGGCGCGCGCCACCTTGACGTCGGGAACCGCAGCACCGGCTCGGACCCGCAGACCCTCGACCGCGACCTCATTGAAGCCGCGCCCGAGCCTGATGACCACGCCGTCGACGCCGCCGTCGCGCACAATAAGATTGGAACCGAGACCGACGACGCTGACGGGAATCTCGCGCGGGAGAGCGCTGAGGAAATAGCTGAGATCGGCTTCGTCCTCCGGTGTGAACAAAGCCTGCGCCGGTCCACCGACACGGAACCAGGTCAATTCTGCAAGCGACCGGTTGGCCAGCAGGCGGCCCCGCAGTTCGGGCGCGTTTTGTTTGATGCTGGAAACGAGATGGGGAAAACTCATCCCGCTATCCTACCGCCGCCAATTCTCCCGGCAGTGCGGAGGCCCACTGGGTGACCGAACCGGCGCCGAGGCAGACCACGTAGTCGCCGGGCCGCGCGATGCCGGCAATGAGCGAGGCGAGTTTTTCCGGACTCTCCAGCGGGCTGACATGCCGGTGTCCATGGGTGCGCAGGCCCTGGACCAGCGAGTCGCGATCGACGCCTGCAATCGGGGCTTCGCCGGCCGGGTAGACATTCGCAACGATCACCGCATCGGCGTCGTTGAAGCAGGTGCAGAACTGATCGAACAGCGCCGCTAGCCGCGTATAGCGATGCGGCTGCACGACAGCGATCACTCGATCCTTGGTCGATTCGCGCGCCGCCTTGAGCACCGCGGCGATCTCGACCGGATGGTGGCCGTAGTCGTCAATGATGGTGACACCGTTCCACATGCCGGTGCGGGTAAAGCGCCGGCGGACGCCGCTGAAGCTCGCCAGCGCTCTTCGAACAACCTCGTCGCCGACGCCGAGTTCGTGCGCCACCGCAACGGCGGCGGTTGCGTTGAGCGCGTTGTGCCGGCCCGGCATAGGCAGCGCGATATTCTTGACCTCATGCAGAAACTGCCCGGCCCGATTGCGGAACTCGATGGTGAACAGCGACGTCCCGCCCGCATGCGAGACATCGACCAACCGCGCGTCGGCCTGCGGATTCTCGCCATAAGTAACGATGCGGTGATCCTCGATGCGGCCGACCAAACTCTGCACGATGGGATGATCGGTACACATCACCGAGAAGCCGTAGAACGGCACGTTCTCGACGAACGCCTGAAACGCATCCTGCACGGCGTCGAATGTCTTGAAGTGATCAAGATGCTCAGGATCGACGTTGGTGACGATCGTGATATCGGCCGGCAGTTTGAGAAACGTGCCGTCGGACTCGTCAGCTTCGACCACCATCCACTCGCCGGTGCCAAGCCGCGCGTTGGTGCCGTAGGCGTTGATGATCCCACCGTTGATCACGGTCGGATCGAAACCGCCGGCATCGAGCAGCGCCGCCACCATCGACGTCGTGGTGGTCTTGCCGTGGGTGCCCGCGATGGCGACGCAGCTTTTGAGCCGCATGAGCTCGGCGAGCATCTCGGCGCGGCGCACCACCGGCAGCCGCTGGGCGCGCGCGACGACGAGTTCGGGATTGTCGGACTTGATCGCCGAGGAGACGACGACGACCCGGACGCCGGTGAGATTCTCTGCCGCATGCCCGACGCTAATGCGCACGCCTTTTTCGCGCAGCCGTTTGACATTGCCGCCCTCGGACTGATCCGAGCCCTGCACGACGTAGCCGAGATTGACCAGAACCTCGGCAATGCCGCTCATACCAATGCCGCCGATGCCGATGAAATGCACCGGGCCAATGTCGTGCGGCAATTTCATGGACTCTCCCAAGCTTCTAGAAAGCTCTGTCCCGGTCCGTCCGGCGACGCAATGAATGCGCAAACCTACTTGTTTGCACCGTTTGCCGCCACTGTCAGCACCAGATCGGCAAGCCGGTCGGCGGCGTCAAGCCGGCCGACCGAGCGTGCCGCCGCGGCCATGGCCGCGAGCCGGCTGGTTGCTGCCGCCAAGCCCCCGATTTCGGCGGCAAGCCGCTCGGGCGTAAAGGCGTCCTGCGTCAGGCGGATGGCGCCGCCCGCGCGTTCAAGCACGCCCGCATTGGCGAATTGATCCTGGTCAAGGGCGTGCGGCAACGGAACCAGGATCGAGGGCCGGCCGATGGCGGCGAGTTCCGCCACCGTCGAAGCGCCGGACCGCGACACGATCAGATGGCTCGCAGCCATGCGGGCGGGCAGGTCGGCAAAGAACGGCGCGATGTCCGCGGCGACGGCGAGGCCGGCATAAGCCGCGCGGACACGGTCCAAATCCTCATCGCGAGCCTGCTGGGTGACGGCGAGCCGGGCGCGAACGCTTGCGTCGAGCTTTCCGATCGCAGCCGGCGCGATATCGGACATGACCCGCGCGCCCTGACTGCCGCCGAAAATCAGGAGACGCAGCGGACCGTCGAGCGACGGATACGGAACTGCGGCGGCTTCGACTACGGCGGGCCGCACCGGATTGCCGGTCAGCGTCGCCTTAGCCGCCAAAGCTGGCTCGCCGCCGAAGACGTCAGGAAACGTCGTGGCGATCGCGGTAACGCGCGGCGCCAGCAGCCGGTTGGCGCGGCCGATCACCGCGTTCGAATCGTGGATGAGGCTCGGAACACCGCGCCAGACCGCGGCCAAGAGCGGCGGGATCGTCGGATAGCCGCCAAAGCCGACGGCGGCCGCCGGCTTCAAGCGACCGATCAGCCTCCAGGCCTGCACGAGCCCAAGTCCGAGCGTGCCGGCGGTGCGCATGAGCGCGACCGGATTGCGCCCGCGTAGCGTCTCGCTAGCAACCACGTGGACCGTCTCTTCGGAAAACGCGCCGCCATATCGTGTCGCGCGCCGGTCGGTCACGAGATGGACGGAGATGCCCCGCTTCGCCAGCGCCGCGGCCAACGCCTCTGCGGGAAACAAATGACCGCCGGTGCCGCCGGCGGCAACCAGCACAGGCGGCCGGCCCGGCCCATGCATTACGCGTAACCCGCGACGTGATCCCCGATCGCGCCGCCCGTGTCCTCATCAGCCACTTGGTCAAGGGCCGGCTCGGCCCCTTGGCTTTCGGACAGGCCCTCGATGCGAGGCCCAGCAATCAGGATATTGCCGACAAACTGTGCCTTGGGCCGCTCACGGGTCAGCGCCACCAGGATGCCCATCCCGTAAGCGAGCGAGATCAGCGACGAACCGCCGTAGGAAATGAAGGGCAGCGTCATGCCCTTGGCGGGCATGAGGTGCAGATTGACCGCCATGTTGATGGTCGATTGCAGGCCGAACAGGATGGCGAGGCCTGCGGCGGCGAAAAGGATGAACGGCTCGTCGTTGTGCATCGCCTTCACCAAAGCGCGGATCACGATGAAAGCAAACAGAGCGACGAGAATGAGGCAGAGCATGACCCCAAACTCCTCACCCGCCACGGCAAACACGAAGTCGGTGTGGCCCTCGGGCAGGATCCGCTTGATGGTGCCTTCGCCCGGGCCGCGGCCGAACCAGCCGCCCCGGACGAAGGACTCGGTCGCTATATCGATATTGAAGGTATCGCCGGACGCCGGATCGAGGAAGCGGTTTATACGTTGGGCGACGTGCGGGACCGTATAGAAGGCGGCCATCAGACCGACCCCAGCCGTCCCGGCAAGGCCGATCACCCAGATGAACCGCATGCCCGCCATGTAGAAGAGCGCGCCCCAGACCAGCGAGATCAGCATGGTCTGACCGAAGTCCGGTTGCATCACCAAGAGCGCGACGACCAGGACAAGCAGGAGCAGCGCGAGCGTATTGGCCGGCATTTCCGGCCGCTTCCCCGACTCCCCGAACAGCCAGGCGATCAGGATTACGAAAGCCGGTTTGAGGAACTCCGAAGGCTGGACGTTGACGCCGAGGATCACCAGCCAGCGCTTGGCGCCCTTGATCTCGGCGCCGAAATAGGGCGTCACCGCGACCAGCAGCAAGCTGGCAAAGAACACGATCAGCGAGACTTGGCGGATTTCGCGGGGCGACAAAAACGACGTGGCGATCAGGACCCCGATCGCGGGGATCAGGAACAGCACCTGCCGATTGACGAAGTGAAACGGATCGAGACCGATGCGAGTCGCGACCGGCGGGCTCGCGGCGAGGCACAGCACGATGCCGCCGAGCATCAGCGCGCCGAGCGCCGCCAGCGTCAGCCGGTCGACCGTCCGCCACCATTCGCTGAATGGCGTGGGTTGCGCGCGCGACGCCATTGATCGTCCCCTCGGCCGGCGGCCCCGGAACCGGGACGCCCCGCCTACTGGTGACATCATGATGGTTTCCAGGCGATTAAGACCGCACGGTTAAGGCCCTTTCGCCACGAGACCCGGCAAAGCCAGGACCAGGTCGCGAAACGCAGCGCCGCGGACCTCGAAATTCCGATACTGGTCGAACGAAGCACACGCGGGCGAAAGCAGTACGACCGGCTCCGCCGCCGAGGAGGCTTCGGCGTCGCGGCTCGCGGCGGCGAGCGCTTTGTCGAGCGTCCCGTTAATCTCGTGCGGCACGGCGGAGCCGAGCGTCGCTGCAAAATCCTGCGCCAATTCGCCGATCAGGTAAGCCTTGCGAATGCGCGGAAAGAAGCCGCGGAGCGATTCGATGCCGCCGGTTTTCGGCTTGCCGCCGGCGATCCAAAAGATGTCGGCGAAGCAGGCCAGCGCCTGCGCCGACAAATCGGCATTGGTGGCTTTGGAGTCGTTGACGAAAAGAACGGCGCCGCGACGGCCGATTTCCTCCACGCGGTGCGCGAGGCCCGGAAACGAGCGCAAGCCCGCCTGGATCGCGGCCGGATCGAGGCCGAGCGCCAACGCGGCTGCCAAAGCGCAGGCGGCGTTTTGCGCGTTATGCAGGCCGCGTACCGAGCCGATGCCGCCAAGTTCGGCGATGGCCGTGGGCGCGACCCCCGAGCCAGTCGCCCTCATGATCCGCTGCTGTTCGACGTAGATCCCGGTGTCGAGCGGCTTGTGCACTGAAATCCGAACGACGCGCTTGCCAGAGCGCTCAAGCCGGTCGGCGGCGGCGCGGCACCAATCGTCATCGATGCCGACGACCGCCGTACCGTGCTGCTGCACGCCGACGACCAGGCGTTCTTTGACCGCCGCGTAATGCTCCATCGTGCCGTGACGATCGAGGTGGTCTTCCGAGAGATTGATGAGAATGCCGACTGACGGATCGAGCGAGTGCGCGAGATCGATCTGATAGGACGAGCATTCGACCACATGGACGCGGCCGGCGCGCGGGGGCTGCAGCGACAGGATCGCCGTGCCGATATTACCCCCGAGCTGGACGTCCATGCGGGCTGACCCAGCGAGATGAGCGATCAAGGCCGTCGTTGTCGACTTGCCGTTGGTGCCGGTGATGGCGACGAACGGCGCGTCGGGCGCATGGCGCGCCCGCTCCCGGCAGAACAATTCGACATCGCCTATCACTTCGACGTTCGCCTGGCGCGCCAGGTCCGCGCTCCAATGCGGTGCCGGGTGCGTAAGCGGAACTCCGGGTGCGAGCAGCAACGCCGCGATTTTCGACCAATCGATCTTGCGCAGATCGGCGGTCGGAATGCCGGCCGCGTTGGCCTTCGCTACGCTTTGCGGATTGTCGTCGAATGCGACGACGTCGGCGCCGCCGGCGAGAAGCGCGCTCGCGCTGGCTAACCCCGAGCCGCCCAGCCCGAACACCGCGACCTTTTTGCCGGCAAAGGTCGTAACCGGGATCACGGCAACTACCTCAGCTTCAAAGTCGACAAGCCCACCAGCGCGAGCACAACGGAAACGATCCAGAACCGAATGACGATCTGTGGTTCGGTCCAGCCGAGCTGTTCGAAATGGTGGTGGATGGGCGCCATCCTGAAGACGCGCTTACCGGTCAGCTTGAACGACACGACCTGCACGATGACCGAGACCGCTTCGAGCACGAACAGGCCGCCGATTACGGCCAACACGATTTCATGTTTGCAGGCGACCGCAACGGTGCCCATCATGCCGCCGAGCGCAAGCGAACCGGTATCGCCCATGAAGATCGAGGCCGGCGGCGCATTGAACCAGAGAAATCCGAGGCCCGCACCGAGCACAGCACCGCATAGAACCGCAAGCTCGCCGGTGCCGGCAACGTAGTGGATTTGCAGGTAATCGGCGAACACGGCGTTGCCGGACAGATAGGCGATCATGCCGAAGCTCGCCGCCGCGATCATGACCGGAACGATGGCGAGACCGTCGAGGCCGTCCGTCAGGTTCACGGCATTTCCCGCGCCGACGATGATGAAGACGGCGAAGAAGACGAAAAACCAGCCGAGGTTGATGCCGAGCTCTTTGAAGAACGGGAATACCAACGCGGTCGAGAACGTCCCGGTGCCAAGCGCCACCAAGGCGATGCAGGCAAGGCCCGCGATAATGGCTTCGAGCAGCAACCGCGTGCGCCCAGCAAAGCCATTGTGGGTTTGCTTTTTGACTTTCAGATAATCGTCATAGAGGCCGACGAAGCCGAAGCCGAGCGTGACGCCCAGCACCACCCAGACATAAGGGTTTGCCGGATTGGCCCACAGCAGCGTCGAGACCAGCATGCCGGACAGGATCAGCAAGCCGCCCATCGTCGGTGTGCCCGCTTTGGCAATGATGTGCGATTTCGGTCCGTCGGTGCGGATCGGCTGACCCTTGCCCTGCAGCAGCCGCAGCCGATCGATGAGGTTCTGGCCGAACAGAAAGACGAACAGCAACGCGGTGATGACCGCACCGCCGGTCCGGAACGTGATGTAACGGAACACGTTGAGCACGGAGAGCTTGTCGGACAGTTCGACCAGCCAATACAGCATTGCATCAACCTTGTGCGGACGCGTCTTCGTGTACGTCGTGCCGCGGATACGCCCGCTGCAGCGCCTTGACGATGGGTGCCATGCGCGAACCGAGCGAGCCCTTCACCATGACGACGTCGCCGGCATGGATTGCGGGCACCACCTGCGCTTCGAGCGCGGCCGAGTCCTCTGCATAGCCGCCGCGACGGTTCGCGGGAAGGGCCTGCCAGAGCGAACGCATCAGAGGGCCGGAACAGAATACGAGATCGACCGCATTGGCGAGCACCGGTTCGACGAGGCCGCGATGCAGCGATGGCCCTTTCGGCCCGAGTTCCAGCATGTCCCCTAGCACCGCGATACGCCGCCCGCGCGGGCCGACCTCGGCCTGACCGAGGAGCGCGAGCGCTGCGCTCATCGATGCCGGGTTGGCATTGTAGCTCTCGTCGATCACGAGCGCCGAGCCCCCGGGGAGTTCGATCTCGATCGGGGCACCGCGTCCTGACACCGGCGTGAATTCGGCAAGCGCGAGCGCGCCAAGCGCAAGATCGGCGCCGGCGAGCTTCGTCGCTGCCAGCACCGCGAGCGAATTGTCGACGAGATGCCGGCCGGGCGCGCCGATCTTATAGGTGACTTCGGTACCGATAATGTCGGCGACGACCGCCGATGAGCGCGCGTGCAGCGCGCATTTGATGAGGCGCCCGTCGGCCTTTTCATGCTCGCCGAACGACACCAGGCGTGCGACGCCTGCTCCCTTGGCGCGCCGACTTGAAGCTGGGCAAACTGGGCGATGTCGCGATTGATGACGGCTGCGCCATCCGGTTCGAGGCCGAGAAAAATCTCGGCTTTGGCGTCGGCAATCTTTGCGAGCGTGCCGAAGAATTCCAGATGCACCGGAGCGATCGTGGTGATGATGACGATGTGCGGGCGCATCAGCCGCGACAGCGGCTCGATCTCGCCCGCATGATTCATCCCCATTTCGAGGACGGCGTACTGCGCGCTTGCCGGACATCGCGCGAGCGACAGCGGCACGCCCCAATGATTGTTGTAGGACGCGACCGAGGCGTGGGTCTCGCCTTCCTTGGAGAGCGCGAGCCGCAAGGCTTCTTTGGTGCCGGTCTTGCCGACCGACCCGGTGACGCCGATGATCTTGGCGTTGGTCCGTGCGCGGGCGGCGCGCGCGAGACCGCGCAATCCGTCGAGCACATCGGGCACGACGAGCAGCGGTGCATCGTCAGGGAATTGAGCACGCCGATCGGCGGCTACGACCGCGAGTGCGGCTTTCGCCTTCAGCGCCACGGCAACGAAGTCGTGTCCGTCGCGCTGATCCTTGAGAGCAAGGAACCCATCGCCCGCAGCGATCGTGCGGCTGTCGATCGACAAACCGGACACGACGGCGGGCAGCGGACCGGATCGCTGGGCGCCCATCGCCGCCGCCATCGTCTCGACGGTCCACAGCGCGGCGCGCTCATGCGGCAAGCTCCTTGAGCGCCGAGGCAACGGCCTCATGATCGCTGAACGGCACAATCCGGTCGCCGATAATCTGGCCGGTTTCGTGACCCTTGCCGGCGACGAGCAAAACGTCGCCGGGACGAAGTTCAGCGATCGCCGTACGAATTGCCTCGCGCCGATCGCCGATCTCGTCGCGCCGCGCGCGCTCGCGATGATGGCCGCGCGAATGGCGGCGGCATCTTCGCTGCGCGGATTGTCGTCGGTGACGATGACCCGGTCGGCTTTTGCCGAAGCGATGGCGCCCATCAGTGGCCGCTTGCCACGATCGCGATCGCCGCCCGCACCAAACACCACGACAAGCTTGCCGGTCACGTAGGGCCGCAAAGCTTCGAGCGCCTTGGCAAGCGCATCGGGCTTGTGAGCGTAGTCGACAAAGATCGGCGCGCCGCGTTTTTGGCCGATGAGTTCCAGGCGGCCCTTGGCGCCTTTGAGGTGTTCGAGCGCAGCAAACACGTTTGCGGCGTCGCTCGCCAGTCGCCAATGGCGAGACCTGCGGCGACGAGCGCATTCTCGACCTGAAACTCGCCGACAAGCGGCAGATGCGCTTGAAAATTTTGTCCGCCGTGTTCGATGCCGAGCTTTTGCGTGAAGCCATCAATCACGGCCTCGACAAGGCGAATGCCCGTTGCCTGTGCGCCCGACGCTCGATGATCGGCCAGTCCGCGCGCGTTGCCGGCAGCGATGACGTCGCCGGCATGATCGTGATCGACATTGATGACGGCGGGCCACCCGGCGCGGCAAGTTCTTCGAACAGCCGCAGCTTGGCCGCGAGATAGGCCTCGAAGCTCGGATGATAATCGAGATGATCGCGCGTGATGTTGGTGAACGCGGTCGTGGCGATGCGCAGACCGTCGAGCCGGTATTGATCGAGGCCGTGCGAGGACGCTTCGATCGCCAGATGCGTGACGCCCTCGCCCGCGAGCTGATCAAGCGACCGATGCAGCGCGACCGGATCTGGCGTCGTCAGCGAGCCATAAGTTTCGCCGCTCGGCGAAACAACGCCGATCGTGCCGATGCTCGCGGCGCAGTGCCCGAGCGCGCTCCAAATCTGCCGCGTGAATGCCGCGACGGACGTTTTGCCGCTCGTTCCGGTGACGGCCGCAATGGTGCGCCGGCTGCCGCGGATAGAATTTCGCCGCCGCGAGCGCGAGCGCGCGCCGCACGTCGGCGACCCGGACGAACGCGACGCCTTGCCGCCGCGCGGCGGCTGGCAGCCGCTCGGCCAGAACCGCAACCGCACCGGCTGCGACGGCTGCATCGACGAAACGCAGTCCATCGGCCTTGCCGCCTGTGATCGCGACGAACATGTCGCCGCGCTTGACCGCCCGGCTGTCGGCGGTCACGCCGACGATATCGACATCGGCATGGCGCGGCGTCGATTTCGGCATCTTCGGGCAGGATCTCGCGAAGCTTCATGGCGGCTCGGTCGCGATGCGGCCACCGCCTTACCTGCTTTCCTTCACTGAGGCCAGTATCAGCTGATCGGCGTCGGAAGGTCCATGCGCGGCTCGATGCCGAGGAGCGGAGCAATGCGCGACACCACCGCGCCGCCGGTCGGCACGGCGTTCCAGCCCGAAGTTTTGAAGCCGTGCGATTCCGGGGTCGGATGCGGCTCGTCGAGCATGATCAGAACCAGATAGCGCGGATTGTCAGCGGGCATCACCGCCATGAAATCGGTCAGCACCTTGGTCTTCGAATAGCGGCCGAATACGACCTTATCGGCGGTTCCGGTTTTGCCGCCGATGTAATAGCCCGGCACGTCGGCCTTGGCGCGCGGTGCCCTTCTCCACATTGAGCCGCATCAGATACCGCATGATCTCGCTGGTCTCGGGCTTGATGACCCGCTTGCCGAGCGCGGCCGCCTCGTCTTCGGTCCGCTTCAGGAACGTTGGCGGGATCAGGATGCCGCCGTTCATCAATGCCGCGACGCCCATCACCGCCTGCAAGGGCGCAACCGAGAGGCCATGCCCGAACGCGATCGTGATGGTGTTCAGTTCGCCCCAGCGCTTCGGCACGATCGGCTCGGCACTTTCCGGCAATTCCGTGTGCAGCCGATCGAGCTGGCCCAATTTCTTCAGAAACGCCTTATGCCCGTCGATGCCGACCGACATCGCAATGTGCGCCGCGCCGATGTTGGACGAATAGGTGAAAATCTCAGGGACCGACAGCGCGCGCTGCATGCGGCTCGAAATCGTGGATATCGAACTTGCCGAAGTGCATCGGGTTGTGCGCGTCGAATGTGGATTTCAGCGTCGACCTTGCCGGAGTCGAGCGCCATCGCGACGGTGAACGCCTTGAAGGTCGATCCCATCTCATAGACGCCGGTCGTCAGGCGATTAATGCGCGTCGGATCGAGCGCTTCGCGCGGATTGTTGGGATCGTAATCCGGCTCCGACACCATGGCGACGATCTCGCCGGTTCGGACATTTAGCACGATGCCGGCGGCAGCAATGGCTTTGTATTTTTCACGCGCGGCGATCAGCTCGTCGCGCAGCGCGTGCTGCACCCGCAGATCGACCGCGAGCTGAACCGGGTTCTGCAGCCGATCGGTGGCGAGACCGGCCATGTGCAGTGCGGCGAGACCGTGGGTATCAAGCCACTTCTCGATTCCGGCAATGCCCTGGTTATCGATGTTGACGTGGCCGATCAGATGAGAAACTTCGGGGCCGTTCGGATACGTGCGCTTGTTTTCGTTGAGGAAGCCGATGCCCGGCAAACCCTGACTGTAAATCTCGCGCTGCTGCTCGGGCGAAATGTCTCGTTTGAGCCAGACGAAGCCGCGCTTCGACGACAGCCGCTCGCGCAATTCAGTCGCGTCAATATCGGGCAGGTCGGCCGTGAGAAGTTCAGCCGCCTCGTCGACGTCGATGAGGCGGCGCGGTTCGCCGTAGAGCGATGGCACCCGGACGTCGGTGGCCAACACCTCCCCGTTGCGATCGAGAATATCGGGCCGCGCCGTCGCGGTCGCGTCGATGGAGCCGGCGCGATGCTGCGTCCGGCCGTCTGCGATGACCGCGAACATGACGAGCCGGACGGAAATGATGACATAGACGAGAGCGAAAGCGAGGATCGCCAATCCGACCCGTGCGCGCGCCTTGGCGATGCGATCGATGTTCCTGCCGTAAAGCAGGCCGCGCACGAAGCGCCTCCGCCACGGCTCGGCCGGTACCGCCGGCAAAGTTTCCGCAATCGCACTCATCGGTTCAACGCTCCACCCGGCGCACGGCCTGGCGCGGGGTCGGGGAGCGGCACCGGGCTTATCGCGGGCGCCTGGGGTCGCGCTGGCGCTTCGTCCGATGAACTCGGCGATTCCGCGGGCGCTGCCGACGGCGGCGGTATGCTTCCCGTAACGCTCTCGGGCTCCTCCAAATTTTCGATCATGCCGCCGATCGGATCCTTGCTGTCGGCCCTGAGCCATTGCGGCGGACGATCCGGCAGGTGGTCAAGGGAATCGAATTGCTGCGGAGTGACCGGCTTCAGCGCCAAATAACGCTTGGCAAGTCGCTCGATGCGCGCCGGGTTGTCGAGCTGCCCCCATTGGGCGCGCAGCGCCGCGATGGCGTCGCGCTCGCGCTGCACCTCGCTGCGAATCTTGGCAAGGCGCTCGGCCTGAACCGTTGCGTCGAACTTGATGCGATAGACGTGAGCCGCAGCCAGCACCAACGCGCCGATCACGATGAGGTTGAGGATCCGCAGAATCACGGCCGCCCCCGCATGATCGACGTCAGCGACGGCAAGGAAGGCATCAGGTCGTCGATCGGATCCGAGCGCGCGGTGCGGCGCCGGTGCGTTCGGCGGCACGGAGTTGGCCGAGCGGGCGCGCGGGTTGGCGGCGATCTCGGCTTCGTCCGGCGATTCCGGCCGGCGTGTCAGCACGCGGAAGGTGGGCGGCGGCGCAACGACTTCCGGACGATGGCGCGACCCGGCCTGCACGCGGCTACGTTCGGCGAGGAAGGTTTTGACAATGCGGTCTTCGAGCGAATGAAACGCGACCACGACGATACGGCCGCCGGGTTTCAGCGACACCTTCGGATGCGGCCAGGCCGCGCGCCAATTCTGAAAGCTCGTCGTTGACGAAAATGCGCAGCGCCTGAAACGTCCGGGTGGCCGGATGGATCGCGCTGTTACGGGCGTACACGACCCGCGCGACGATCTCGGCGAGTTCGCGCGTCGACGTCGATGGGGCTCTCGTTTCGCGTCCTGACGACGGCGCGCGCGATGGCGCGGGCATGGCGCTCTTCGCCCAGCGTCGCGATGATCGAAGCAAGCTCGCGCTCGCTAGCCCGCGCGACGACGTCGGCGGCGCTTGGGCCATGCTGACCCATTCGCATGTCGAGCGGGCCGTCGAGCCGGAACGAAAAGCCACGCGACGCTTCGCCGATCTGCATCGACGACACGCCCACATCGAACACGATGCCGTCCACCGTGGGACCGCGGTCGCCGCCGGCAATCGCGGCCAGTTCGGAAAATTGTGCCTCGACCAGATCGAGTCGGCCCTTTGCATCCTCGACCAGCGTCGCCCCGCGCAGAATGGCGCCTTGATCGCGATCGATGCCGATGACGCGAGTGCTGGGGGTCTTGAGGATCGCGCGCGTATAACCGCCGGCACCGAATGTCGCATCAACGTAGAGCCCGCCCTCTTTGACGGCGAGCCAGGCGACGGCAGGGTCGGCGAGCACGGGAATGTGACGAGCCAGTCCGCCAGCGACAGCGTTGCTGTCGCTGTTCGTCATCATTCCCGTGCTCCAGGCGGCGTCGCCGCTGCCGTCCGGGTGCCCAGCTCCTGCTTGAACGCGCGGACCTTCTCGGTGGCCTCCGCGAGTTCCGCGCGAAAGCGGTCGGGCTCCCAGATTCGAAATTTGTGGCCGAGACCAACGAACGTGACCGCCTCGGTAATCCCCGCATGCGCCTTGAGCGTGTCGGTCAGCATCACACGGCCTTCGCCGTCGATCTTGAGCGTCTCGCTCGTGCCATAGAGGGCGAGAGAGAACTGTTCGCGCTGATCGGAATAGGGCGAGAAGCCTGCGTTCAGCGCCTCGATCTCGGCGAGCAACGCGTTGCCGCCAGCGTCGAGAGCCGGCCGATCGACCGCCGGATAGCAGTAGAGACCGTCGAACCCGTCGCGCGCCAACACTGCGCGAAAGGCGGCCGGCACCGATACGCGCCCCTTGGCGTCCAGACGTAGCTCGTAATGGGACACAAAACGGTCCATCCTGCCCCTCGCCGAGCGTCAGGCTCGACACCCACAGCGGCGCAAGCTGCGCGATGTCTTGCGCTCGGATCGTCGGGCCCCTGCGGGGGAGCGCAAAAAGCTGTGGGAATGGATGGGTTACCATGGGAAAAATTGGGCGTCAACGCGCCCACCGCACCGAACGACCGCTCCGCTCGATTTCGATTAGCGAGGTGTAACCTTAAGGAAAGGTTGAGGACTGCGCGGGCGCGCCGTCGCAAATGCGGGTCATCCCCGTTGGCGACGCTGACCGACCTTCCGGCCGCTGAACTCCTGCCCGACAAGCCAACTTCACGCAGCGTCCGCGCGCCGCATCCAATCGCCGCACCGCATCAGACCGTGAGGATCAATCGAGCCGTGTCACCGCGCTGTCACCATGCGTTGCCCGCGCGCAACGAGTGCCGCTTTTTTCACGAGTTCCTCTGTGCCAAAGCCGTAAATCAGTTTGTGGACGATGCGCAATGACCTAAAAGTCGTTGCATGTCGAGTTCGTTTTTGCCGGATTCCTCCGTCGTTGCCGATGTCGTGCAGTCGTCCAATCATGGCGAGCGTAAGGACGGCCGCCGGCCCGACATGATCCTGCTTCACTACACCGGAATGCGGGACGCCGCCGAAGCGCTGGCGGTCCTGCGGCTCGCCGAGCAGCGAAGTCTCCGCCCATTACTTGGTGTTCGAGGACGGCCGCATCACGCAGCTCGTGAAAGAAAACCGCCGCGCCTGGCATGCCGGCGTTTCCTCGTGGGCCGGCGAGACCGACATCAATTCGTGCTCGATCGGAATCGAGATCGCCAATCCCGGCCACGACTTCGGTTATCCGGATTATCCGAAGCGCCAGATCGCCGCCGTGACGGCGCTGTGCCGCAGCATCCAAACACGCCACACCATTCCGCCGGCGCGCGTGCTAGGCCACTCCGACGTGGCTCCGGCGCGCAAGAGGGACCCCGGAGAGAAATTCCCGTGGCGAACTCTCCATGAAGTCCGGCGTGGGCAACTGGGTCAGGCCGGCGCCGATCACCGAAGGCGGCACACAACTCACTCCGGGCGATCGCGGCGGCGGCGTCATCGCGCTCCAGGAGGCGCTGAGCGAGTATGGCTACGGCATCGCCGTCACCGGCAGCTACAATTCGATCACGCACGATGTGGTGGCGGCGTTCCAGCGCCATTTCCGGCCGGATCGCATCGACGGCATCGGCGATCAATCGACAATCGCTACGCTGCGCGACCTGCTGGCTCACCGCAATCGGCCAAAAACCATCGCGGCGCGCTCGATCGTATTCGAGCGCCTTGTCGTTGCCTCTTGACGGCGAACACTCACGCCCCCATCCCTCTCTGCGTCAGTCGGCCGGACGGCCGCTCCGGCAAGATCGAAAGGTTGCCGGGGAGGAAAGTCCGGGCTCCGTGGACAAGCGGTGCCGGATAACATCCGGCGGGCGCGAGCCTAGGGACAGTGCCACAGAAAACAAACCGCCTCCCCACCTGCGCGCTTGCCGGGCAGGCGGGGCGGTAAGGGTGAAACGGTGCGGTAAGAGCGCACCGCGCCGACGGTAACGCCGGCGGCACGGCAAACCCCACCGGGAGCAAGACCGAATAGGAACGGCGCGGAGTTTTGTGCGCGAAAGCGCAGGAGGCTTCGGGATCTTGTCCAGATCCGGCCGTTCGGGTTGGTTGCTTGAGGCGCCGGGTAACCGTCGTCCAAGAGGAATGGCCGTCACGTACGCGGACCTGGTCCGCGTGCCGTCCAGAACCCGGCTTACAGGCTGACTGACGTGAACTAAGGGCGCCCGGCGGAAACCCGTCGGGCGCCCGCCAAGTTTTGTACCGACCAGTTTTCCCCGCTGCGGCTGGCACGCCACTTGAATGAGGATGCACGCGGCGAGCCGCAATGCTAGTTTGGGGATCGGCAGACCTTAGCCAGAAGAAATCACCTATGAATTCGCTCATGAAAAGAGATTTATTTCAAATATTTGACTTTCTATTGTCCGCAGCAGGAGAAAATTCTATCTGCCTGGAGTGGCAAGGACGCCCCGAATGAGCCGCTCGCCTACCGAAATTCGCGCGACCCGCATGGCGCCGCTGTCCCGGCTGCCGGCGTTTTTCGCGCTTGAGGGCAAACGCGCCATCGTCGCCGGCGGAAGCCGGCCGCGGCCTGGAAGGCGGAGTTGCTTTCGGCGGCCGGCGCTGTGGTCGACATTTTTGCGCCGGCGCCAGATGAGGACATGTTTGCGCTCGCAGCCGCGCCGCCGCGCGGCGCCATCATCCTTCATAACCGGCCATGGATGGCGGACGATCTCACCGGCGCCGCCATCGCCGTTGCCGACTGCGCTGACGACGAGGCGGCCGCACGGTTCTCCAACGCGGCGCGCGCGGCTGGCGTGCCCGTCAATGTCATCGACCGGCCGGACTTCTGCGATTTTGCCTTTGGCGCCATCGTCAATCGCTCGCCGCTCGTGATCGGCATTTCGACCGACGGCGCCTCGCCGGTATTCGGTCAAGCGATCCGCGCCAAGATCGAAGCACTGATCCCGAAAGGCTTTGCACGCTGGGCGGACGCCGCCAACCATTGGCGCCCACGCGTGCAGGCGCTGGCGTTGCCGTTCCGCGGCCGCCGGAGTTTTTGGGAGCAGTTTACGGCGCGCGCGGTCGGCGCCCCCGACGACGATCCGAGCGACGCCGATCTCGACGCGTCTGCTCGAGCCCGTCACCGCGCGCGACGGAGGCTCGGTGATTCTCGTCGGCGCGGGCCCTGGCGACCCGGAACTCTTGACGTTGCGTGCCGTGCGCGCGCTGCAATCTGCCGACGTGATCCTGTTCGACGATCTCGTGTCGCCGGACATTCTCGATTTCGCGCGCCGCGAGGCCAAGAAGATGCTGGTCGGCAAGACCGGCCATGCGCCGTCATGCAAACAGGACGACATCAACACGCTGATGGTGTCGCTCGCCAAGGCCGGCCGCCGCGTCGTACGGCTCAAGGGCGGTGACCCGATGATCTTCGGCCGCGCCAGCGGAGGAGATCGACGCCTGCCGCGCCGCCGGCATCGCCGTCGAAGTGGTGCCGGGCATCACAACCGCGCAGGGCGCCGCAAGCCGCCTCCTGGTCTCGTTGACCCGGCGCGCCGAGGCCCGCCGCGTGCAATACATCACCGGCCACGGCCGCGACGGAAAGTTGCCGCCCGACATCGATTGGACGAGCCTCGCCGATCCGGCCGTAACGACCGTCGTCTATATGCCGATCAAAACTCTGCCCGAACTTGTCGCCAACGCGCTTGGGGCGGGGCTTGATGCTTCGACACCGGCCGTGGCGATCGAACGTGCGACGCGGCCCGACGAACGCGTGATTGCTACGACGATCGCCGATCTGCCGTCACGGCTTGCCGCCGAGCCGCCGACGGGTCCAGTCATTGTGATGATCGGACGCGCCTTCGCAGAATTTGTCGAGCGCCGCCGCTTCAGGTGATGTTGCTGCAACGCGCAGTGACGGCTCCAAGCCATAAAGCGCGCGCATAGCGCCGCTCGGACATCCATATTGTCGTGTGATAGGGTCTAGGCCCCAAAGGGTTAGGAAAGCCGTACTATCATGCTCGATAAAGCCGACGACCTTCGCCGCTCGCGTTCAAAGAGCGGACCGCGCCTCGATTTTCAGGACCACATCGCCGACCTCGAAGCCGCCGGCCTGCTCGTGCGCATCGACACCGAGATCAACAAGGACACCGAACTACATCCGCTGGTGCGCTGGCAATTCGTCGGCGGCGTGCCGGAGGAAAAGCGCAGCGCGTTCCTGTTCACCAACATCATCGATGCCAAAGGCCGCAAGTACGACATTCCGGTCGTCGTCGGCGCGCTGGCGGCTTCAGCCGAAATCTACGCCATGGGCATGGGGCGAAAGGTCGACGAGATCGGCGATGCCTGGATGCAGGCGATCGCCCATCCAATCGCGCCGCGTCGTTGTTACCGACGGCGCCGTGCCAGGAGGTGGTTATCACCGGCGACGATCTGAAAGCGCCCGGCGGCCTCGCCGCGCTGCCGGTGCCGGTGTCGACGCCCGGCTTCGAACTCCGCGCCGTATCTGACGGCGACGCTCTGCATCACGCGCGATCCCGAAACCGGCATGCAGAACATGGGCACCTACCGCGCCGCGCTGAAAGCCGCCGACCGTCTCGTGGTGCGCATGGTGGCGCGCGAGGCGACCGGCGCAGGCGGCTTCGGCACTGGCTGAAATACCGCGACCGCGAGGAGCCGATGCCGATCGCGATCGTCATCGGCGCGGCGCCCGTCGTAGTATTCACCGGACCGCAAAAGCTCGCCGTCGACATCGACGAACTTGGCGTCGCCGGCGGCCTCGCCGGCGAGCCGATCCGCATGGTGAAGTGCAAGACCGTCGACCTCGACGTGCCGGCCGATGCGGAGATCGTCATCGAGGGCCTGATCGATCCGGAAAAGCTCGAGCCGGAAGCGCCGTTCGGCGAAAGCAACGGCTACGTCGCGCTCGAAGCCTTCAACATGCCGATGCGGGTGACAGCGATCACCCGCAAGAAGAAGCCGGTGTTCACCTCGATCATCAGCCAGGTCACGCCGAGCGAATCGAGCGTGATCAAGAAGGTCGCCTACGAGCCGCTGTTCCTCGCGCATCTGCGCGATCATCTCGCGATCAAGGGCGTGCTGCGCGTCGCCATGCACGAGCGGCTGACCAACCTGCGGCCGGTGATCTTCGTGCAGATTTCGCACACGGCACGCCGCGCACCGAGGTGTGGCGCGCGCTGCACGGCGCGGCGACCTTGATGTCGAATTGCGGCAAGATCGTCGTCGCGGTGAGCGACGACATCGATCCGGCGAGCGTCGATGCGGTGCTGTGGTCGCTCGCCTATCGCACCAATCCGATCGAGGACGTGCAGCTCGTGCCCTATCGCGGCGGCGTGCAGGGCGCGCAATACGGGCCGAGGCAATCGGATTCCAGCATGCTGATCGACGCCACGCGCAAGCGCCCGATGGCGCCGCTGGCGCTGCCGACGCGCGAGCACATGGAGCATGCGCGCGAACTCTGGGAGCGGCTCGGCCTGCATCCGCTCACTGTGACTTCGCCGTGGCACGGCTATCATCTCGGCGACTGGACCGAGACCTGGGAGAAGTTCGCCGCAGCGCACGACCGCCGGCGATTGGGAAATGTCCGGCCGCGAGACGCTGGCGCGCCAGCGCACAGGCGTGATGCCGGAGACGTCGGTGCGCGCGGTTGAAAAGCTCGCTGAACCGCCAAAGGCGCGCTGAGCCGTGATGGCGCGCGTGCCGTATCTCGACCGTTCGAACCTCGCGCCCGAATATCAGGACCTGCTGGCCCGCAACATCAATCTGTTTCGCGCGCTGGTGCACAGCCCGAAGCGGCGCGCGCAGTTTCGGCGCGCTGGCGAATTTCATCCGCTTCGACAGCAAGCTCGATCCGCGGCTGCGCGAGATGGCGATCCTGCAGGTCGGCTATCTCGCGCGCTCACCCTACGAGTACTCCCATCACGTCAAGATCGGCCGCGAGTTCGGCGTCAGCGACGACGATATCCGCGCGATCGCCGAGGAGACCGAGGGCCGTGCCACCGAGCTCGATCCGCTCGCCAAACTGGTGCTCAAAGCAGCGCGCGAAATGACGACCGGTCTCGCCGTATCGGAAGCGACCTTCGCGGCGCTGCGCAGCCAGCTTGGCGACCGAGTGCCTCACCGATCTCGTGCTGGTGATTGCGTTCTACACCGCGGTCGTGCGCGTCCTGGCGACGATGCAGATCGACGTCGAGGACGACTATCGGCCCTATCTGGAGCAGTTCCCGCTGCCGACGGAGTAGCCGTCATTCCGGGGCGACACGCAGTTGGCGAGCCCGCAATCCATGCTCCCCGTCGCATGAGATTTGGCAGGTCTTTTCCGTAGCGGCGCAATTCGTAGGTATGGATTCCGGGCCCACGGGCTTTGCCCGTATCCCGGAATGACTGGGCCAAAGTTGAGGTTGCGGAACCCCGGTGGGGCCGCCTATTTAAGCCGCGCATGGATACGGTAACCGCCCAACCGCCGCAGACGGCCTCATCCGCGGGCCTAATCGACGCCCGCCTGACCGACGTTACGCCGGTGGCGCGGGATACGAACCTCTATACCTTTCGCCGCCGCGACGGCGGCCGGCTGCCGGCCTATGAGCCGGGCGCTCACATCGATCTGCACCTCGGCAACGGCCTGATCCGGCAATTTTCGCTGGTCCAGCCGGGCGCGGAGCCCGACAGCTACGTGGTCGGCATCAAGCGCGACCCGCAAAGCCGCGGCGGCTCGCGCTACATTTTCGATCAGATGAATGTCGGCGACGAACTGAAAATCACCGCGCCGCGCAACAATTTCCCGCTGGTCGACAACGTCGAGCATGTTGTCCTGATTGCCGGCGGCATCGGCATCACGCCGATCTGGTGCATGGTGCAGAAGCTTGCCGCGCTCAAGCGGTCGTGGATGCTGCATTATTCGTGCCGGTCCCGCGAGGACATGGCATTCCGGAAAACGCTGGAGACGTTCGGGCCGGACTTCGTGCATCTGCATTTCGACGACGAAACCGGCGGTGCCGTGCTCGATCTGAAAGCCGCGCTCGAGGCAGCGCCGGCGGGCGCTCACCTATATTGCTGCGGGCCAACGCCGATGCTGGCGGCCTTCGAAGCGGCAGCGGCCGGCCGGCCGAAGGGTCTCGTGCACGTCGAGTACTTCACGCCGAAAGCCGAGGCCGCGACGTCCGGCGGCTTCTGGGTGGAACTCGCCCGGTCCGGCGAGGAGTACTACATTCCGGAGGGCAAAAAGATCCTCGAAGTGCTCTTCGAAGCTGGCGTCGACGTCGACTATTCGTGCGAGCTTGGCATCTGCGGCGCCTGCGAGACCCGCGTCATTTCCGGCATTCCGGAGCACCGCGATTCGGTGCTCAGCGAAGAGGAGCAGGCCGCCAACGACCGCGTCATGATCTGCTGCGCCGGTTGCAAGAGCGAACGTCTCGTCCTTGACATGTAGTTCGCCGCCGCTCGTCCTTCGGCCACCTGCATAAACCGCATATCGCCATGGACCTGGGTCAACCCCGGTGGTGACGAGCCTCTGCGGGCGGACTATACAAGTCCGCAGGATGGGTTGAGCCCGGCGAAACCCATCATCGCATGCAAAAATGGTGGGTTTCGCTCCGCTCAACCCACCCTACGGAGCCTTCATGGATACGGCCGTTGAAACTCGGGCGACGAAACAACAGGCGGCGCCGGACCGGCGCGATCTGCGCTCCTGGATCGCGGACCTGCGCACCGCGGGCGAAGTGCAGGACATCAAGGGCGCCGAGCGCGAGAAGGAAATCGGCGGCATCGTCGACATCTATCAGCGCAAGATCGGCAACAAGGCCGTGCTGTTCGACGACGTGCCCGGCTTTCCGCGCGGCCACCGCATCCTCGCCAACATTCTCACCTCGGTGCGCCGCATCAACATCACGCTGGGGCTCGACCCGGACGCGAGCGCCATCGACCTCGTGCACTATTGGCGGCGCTACATGAAGGAAGCGCGCGCGATCCCGCCCGTGACCGTGAAGACCGGTCCGGTGATGGAGAACGTGCGCACCGCCAAAGACATCGACATTTTCAAAATCCCCGTGCCGCGCTGGCACGAACATGACGGCGGCTACTACCTCGGCACTGGCGACATGGTGATCATGCGCGATCCGGACACCGGCTGGATCAATTACGGCGCCTACCGGGTGCAGGCCCACGAGAGCAACCTCGCGACCGTGATGTTCTCCAAAGGCAAGCACGGCGACATCATCAAGCGCCGCTATCACGAGCGCGGCGAACCATGCCCGATAGCGGTCGTGTGCGGCATGCACCCGGCGCTGTTCATGATCGCCGGCCTGGAAATCCCGTACGGCAAGAACGAATACGACGCCGCCGGCGGCCTGATCGGCGAGCCGGTCGAAGTAATCGCCGGGCCGAAGACCGGCCTGCCAATTCCAGCGCACGCCGAGATCGCCTTCGAGGGCTTTCTCCATCCGAACGATCTGATCGACGAAGGCCCGCTCGGGGAGTGGACCGGCTATTACGCCGGAGGAACTGAAGAAGGAGCCCGCGATCCGCATCGAGACCTTCATGCACCGCAACGAACCGATCCTGCTCGGAGCGATTCCCGGCATCCCGCCCGACGACAATTCGTTCTATCGCGGCACCTATCGGTCCGGCGCGGTGTGGAACCAGCTCGAAGCCGCGGGCGTGCCCGAAGTAAAGGGCGTGTGGGCGCACGCCGCCGGCGGCAGCCGGCTGTGGCTCACCGTCGCGATCAAGCAGCAATATGCCGGCCATGCCAAGCAGGCCGGTCTCATCGCTTCGCAGTGCCACGCCGGCGCCTACGCCAACCGCTT
Source organism: uncultured Alphaproteobacteria bacterium (assembly GCA_963732015.1). Taxonomy (GTDB): domain Bacteria; phylum Pseudomonadota; class Alphaproteobacteria; order Rhizobiales; family Xanthobacteraceae; genus BOG-931. The sequence goes on from CAVSXY010000003.1 coordinate 155,156, forward strand.
TGTCGTCGTGGTCGACGACGACATCGATCCGGCCGACATGGACAAAGTGATATGGGCGATGTGCACGCGGTTCGATCCGCGCGAGGGCATGGAGACGCTGCGCGGCTGCTGGTCGACCGCGCTCGATCCGATGTCGTATGCGGCAGACGATCCGCGCAACGCCCGCGTCGTCATCGACGCCTGCAAGCCGTTCAGACGCCGCGATACGTTCCCCATCGTGGTGCGATCGAGCCAGGAGGTCGAGAACCTGGTGCGCGGCAAGTTCTCCGATGTGCTGCCGAAGGGATAATACAATTCGTCATGACAGAGTCAGCTTAGGCATGAACGAAAAATTCGACATCACGCTCAACATCAACGGCCGCGACTATCCGATCCGCGTCGAGGCACGCAAAACGCTGGTCGACGCCATCCGCGACGATTGCGGGCAGACCGGCACCCATATCGGCTGCGAACACGGCGTGTGCGGCACCTGCACCATTATCGTCGATGGCGAGGCGGTGCGGTCCTGCCTGATGTTCTCGGTGCAGGCAGCCGGCAAAAAAATCCGCACCGTCGAGGGCCTCGCCGACGGCGACAAGCTGCATCCGCTGCAGCAGGCGTTCATCGACAATCACGGCCTTCAATGCGGCTACTGCACGCCCGGCTTCCTGATGCTGGCGGCGAACGCGCTGGAGAAGAACCCGCACATCGACGATGAGGAATTGATCGACGTGCTCTCCTCGAACCTCTGTCGCTGCACCGGCTATCAGAACATCATCAAGGCGGTGAAGGCGGCGCGCGACGAGATGCGCGAACGCCAGCCTGCTTGAGTATGGCCCTCCTCATTTCGCCTCAGCCGGGCACCGCCGACATCTGGCGGCGGGCGTTTGCGGCCGCGATGCCGGACTTAGACGTTCGCGTCTGGCCCGAGGTCGGCGATGCGGCCTCGATCGAGGTCGCCGCCGTCGGCTCGATACCGGCCGGCGCATTGGCGAAACTGCCCAACTTGCGTCTGATCCTGTCGTTGACCGCGGGTGTCGATACGCTGTTGAGCGAACCCAGCCTGCCGGCGGTCCCGATCGCACGCACCGCGGACCTCGACGGCGACGCCATGATGAACGAGACCGTGCTGCTGCATGTGCTTCGCCATCATCGCTACATGCCGGACTATCTGCAGGCGCAGCAGCGCTGCGAGTGGATCAGAAGGCCGATCAAGCCGGCGCGTGAGCGCGCGGTCGGCGTCATGGGTCTGGGCTCGGTCGAACTGGGGCCGCCAAGGCCCTCGCTTCGATCGGATTCCGGGTCGCCGGCTGGGTGCGGCAATCGCGCCCGGGCGACGGGATTGAGATTTTCAGCGGCGATCAGCTCGACGCCTTCCTGGCGCGCAGCGAAATCCTGGTGAACCTTCTGCCGTTGACGCCGCAGACGAACGGCATCATCAACGCCGCGACGCTCAAGGCGCTGCCGACCGGCGCGGCATTCATCAATCTTGGCCGCGGTGATCATGTCGTCGAGGCGGAGTTGATCGCCGCGCTCGATTCGGGGCACGTCGCCGCCGCAACGCTCGACGTCTATCCGGTCGAGCCGTTGCCAAAGGACAGCCCGCTGTGGCGGCACCCCAAGATCACGGTGATGCCGCACGTCGCGCGCCGCCTGGTTCCCGAACAGGTCGTCTCGCGCATCTGCGCGACGATCCGAGACTTTCGCGCCGGGAAGCCGCTCGCGCAGGCGGTGGATCGCAGCCGCGGTTATTGAGCGAACACGGCGCGATCCTACAACTTCAGCGCCGCAAGCGCGGCCTTCGCGACTTCGACATCCTGTTCGATCTTGGCGCCGCCGGCCGCGACCGCGCCGATCACCTCGCCGCCGACCTCGATCGGAAAGCCGCCCGGCACGTTGGTGAAGTCGCCCATGCGCACCGCCATCGAAAGCGCGTTCTCCTCCGGCGCGTAGCCGGTCGGCATGCGCTGCGACGCCGACGTGATCGCCTTGCGCTGCGTGGTGATGATCGAAAAATGCCGCGCGCCGTCCATCATCAGAAAGCCGATCAGCCGGCAGCTCTGATCGACCACCGCCAGCGAGACCTTGCAGCCGAGTTCGTTCGCCTTGGCGACGCCGGCGGCCAGCATCTTCAAGCTGGCCTCATGGGTGAGCCGGTGAGTGGCGACAATTTCTGCCATGACGAAATGCCTTATGCGCAGCGTTGACCAACTCCGACATCCCATGACACAGAATTGGCCAGGCCCTTAGTGTCTTTCCGCCGTGCCGCGCGGAAGGAAAATGAGAGTTGAACGTGACAGGGAATTCGACCGCGCCGTCGCACTGGGATCGCGAAGCCGACATCGTGGTGATCGGCTCGGGAGCAACCGGCTTGCCGGCCGCCATCGTGGCACGCGAGTCCGGCGCCTCGGTCATTCTGGTCGAGGCGCAAAACCGTATCGGCGGCCACGCGATCACGTCGGGCGGCAATCTCCCGTTCGGCGGCGGCACCAGCTATCAGAAGAAGTACGGCATCGAGGATTCGCCTGAGCTGTTCTTTCGCGATTTGACCGACTGGTCGGTGGTCGAGACCAACGGGTCCGCGCCCTACCGCTACAATGACCGCGAGATCATCCGCGCATTCGCCGACAACAGTGTCGCGGCGTGCGAATTCCTGCTCGCCCATGGCGTCAAGGTCCACAACCGGCCGCCGAACAGCGTCGGCCACGAGATCGGCGTCTCGGTCATGCGAACGATGCAGATCGATCTCGCGGATTGGCCCATGGCTCATACCGGCAAGCCGGCCGACGAGAACGACAAGGACACCCGCAGCGGACCACAAACCAGGGCCGGCGCCGGCCTGATGCGGCCGTTGCACGCCGCCGCTCTCAAAGCCGGCGTCGACATCCTGCTCGGGCACCGCATGACTGCGATCCACCGCGAGGCGCCGAAATCCGGCCGCATCACCGGCATTGCAGTCGACCATAAAGGCAAGCAACTCAATATTCGTGCCCGAAAGGCCGTTATCATCGGCACCGGCGGCTCGTCCGGCAACGTCAACTTCCGCCGCATGTTCGATCCGCGGCTGACCGAGGAATATTGCGGCCTCGCCGGCATGCCCTGGTCCGATCAGGACGCCAGCGGCGAATTGGCTGCGATGGATATCGGCGCCGCGCTTTGGGGACTGGCGAATTTTTCCGGCGAGTACGGTTCAGGCATCACCAAGCCGGGCGCGATCGGTTGCCAGTATGGTTATGTCAATGTGCGCTGGTATCCGGGCAGCGAAGTGTTCGACGAGGCGCGCGCCATCGGGCTTGCGGTCAAGGACTGGCAGAATGTCATCCTCGTCAACATGCTGGGACAGCGTTTCTATGACGAGTGCGGTCATCACTTCAATTACAACACCTACAAGAGCACCGATCCGTACGAGCCGGGAAGCTACCTCAACGCCAAGAACATCAAATACGAGCCGGCGAATTTCATCAATGCGGCGCTCGCCGGCATCGGCGACGGTCACAATGGCGGCGGACCGATCTGGGCGATCTTCGACTCTGCCGCGGTCGTGCGCGAGCAATGGCAGCCCGAGCCGCCGCACGTCGATCCCGCCGAGGGCTTTTTCTTCACCGCCGGCAGCATCGAAGAGCTCGCCGCCAAGATCGCCATGAAATATCAGCGTGTGCCAATGCCGCCGCAAAATCTCGCGGCGACGGTCGCGCACTACAACGGCTTCGTCGACGCCGGCAAGGATGCCGACTTCGGCAAGCCGAAACCGCTCTACAAGATCGCAAAACCGCCGTTCTATGCGGCGTGGGCGACGCCCGTGATCCACGATACGCGCGCAGGCTTACGCATTAACGCCCGCTGCCAGGTGATCGACATGAACGGCGACGTTATTCCGGGTCTGTATTGCGGCGGCGAATCCGCCGGCGGTTTCACCATGCATGGTCTGCCCCGCGCCGTCTGCCAGGGCTACATCGCCGGCAAGAGCGCCGCGATGGACAATATTTAGAACGAGGCCGGCCAGACAGCTGGATTGCTTCGCGTTCGCTCGCAATGACTCGGTGATCAGACCCTCACGGTTTTCTTGCGTTCCACCTCGACGGCTTTGCCGGACGAGCGGATCATCAGAAATTTGCCGGCCCGCATGGCGCCAATGGCCCAGCGGCCTTCGATCTCGGTACCGTCACCGCTCAAGCGGCCCTCGTAATGGACGGTGCCATATTGAGGTCCGGCGTCCTGGTAGGTTTTCAGGAACGCAACGACTCTTCCCTGCCGCGATCCGGAGACGTCGGCATAAAGCGTCTGGCTCGAGGAATTGCCGAAGGTGCGCGGCTCGTGAGTTGAGCCGCTGAGCGAAACCCCAAATCGATCAGCGTTGCGACGAACGAAACTGAAAGCCCATCCGAATAGCTGTAGAGGCCGTGCCAGACACCGGTCAGATTTGCCTCGGATGGACCGACTTTGCTCATGTCGAACCCTCGACCGGAGACATCGCAGCAGGACTGCCCTAATCGCTCAACCGACCAGTCCGCGAGTGCTTGGCGCGAACAGTTCGTCGACCGCGACCGGCTTGGTGATGATGCCCTGGGTCATGGCGTGCCCGACCAGTTTGTCGAGCACCTTACGGTTTGGCACGATCCCGTAGGGCAGCGGATCGCCGGCGATCTCCATTACGCGCCGATGCACGTTGTCAACTTCGGTCGGCTTCTCGATGCCGCCGCTCTTCAGCCGCGCGATGTAGCGGCGCTTCGCTTCGACGAAGCAATTGAACACGTCCGCCGCAAGATCGGGATGCTTGGCGATCAGTTCGTCCTTGATCACGACGGTGTGGTTGATCGGATAATGACCGTCGCGCTTGAGCGCCGCGAGGCCGGCGTCAAGCGCGTTCGGAATGAGCGGCTTCACGTCGGGGTGCTTGATGTCGACGCCGATCGCGCCCACCAGCTCGCCGGATACGAGCATGTCTTCCATCTTCTTGCCCGCCGGCATCGGCACGACATTCGCGGGCGGCTTATACTCGGCGACATGTTCGTCGCCGGACAGCACCCAGGTGATCTTGCTCAGATCGACGCCGTATTCGTTCTGCAGGATGCCGCGCGCCCACACGCCCGTGGTGACGGTGTAGCCGCGGTTGACGCCGACCTTCTTGCCTTCGAGGTCCTTCGGCTTGGCGATACCGGCCTTGGCGTTCACCAGGATGGCACCGTGATGAAACGCGCGCACCAGAAACACGGGGATCGCCGTCATCGGTTTCCCGAATGACTTGGCGCAGATGTAGGTGGTGATCGCCATCTCGCAGATGTCGAACTCGTTGCCGCGCACCATGCGCCGGAACGCGGCAATCAGCGGATCGACTTCTTCGAATGCGAATTCAAATGTTTTCGGCTGGACGCTGCCGTCCTTCAGCGCCTGGTTGTTGCCTTGCGTGCGGGTGACGGTCTTGAGCTTGGGTCCGGCCATGGCGGGTCTCTGCGCGAACAACAAACGGCCAACAGCGACGGTAACGATCTACTCGCTACCGCCAAGTTGCCGTTCGCCGGTCTTAAACTGAGGTGTGTGCCTTGCCGGCCTGCCGGTGCAGCGCCTCTTTGGCGGCATCCTTGAACGACACGTCGGGCGGCAGCACCACTGAACACGAACGGATCCTGTGGTGCTCAGGATCGACGCCGGGTGGCACGGTGCCCTTGTCGACCAGCGCCTTGACGGCCCGCATCAAGCGATGCCGCGCCATGATGATGCCGTTGTCGGTCGAGACCAGGTTTTCCTTGGTTCGATCGCAGATCGGCCCCATGCTTTCCTGCAGCGACGCATCCTGAATGGCGAAACCGGCGACGCCGCTATAGGTCTTACCCGCCTTCTGCGCCGCGCGGTCGATCAGATAATCGTTGTCCTTGTTGGCGAGCGGCCGGTAGGTCCCAGGGACATACTTACAGTGGATGCCGGCGCCGTCCTTCATGGCGTCGACTTCGGTCTTGGTGAGCGCCCGCACCGGGTGGAAGTCGTAAGACCACGCCCAGCAATTGTCGTCGTCGATCGGCACCCAGAAATGGCCGTGGACCGGATGATCGCCGCGCGGCGGGATCATGGTGAAGCACGGCATGACCCACGGCGTGATGCGCCAATAATATTTTCCGCTCTCAGCGTTGCGCCGCGCGCCGATGAAGAGCCCGCCGGGCTGCTCGACGACTTCGAAGTGCGGCTGCATGTCGCTGAGATTGTACTGGTTGCCCTTGGCGCCCTTGAACAGCGGATCGGAACCAAGGTCGCCGCGATGCAGGAACGAGACGTGGCTGAAATCGATGCCGCCTTCCATGGCCTGCAGCCAGTTCAATTCCTGCAAGCGCTTCGACACGAAGGTCTGCTCCGCCGGCACCAACGCGAATTCCCACTCAGGCAGCGGCGGCTTCTTATCGGCCGGACCGAGATAGGCCCACAGCACTGCGCCGATCTTCACCAGCGGGTACGACGTCAGCTTGACCTTGCTACAGAAGCCGCTTTCCATCGGCTCCGAGGGAACATCGACGCACTGACCGTTCACGTCGTATTTCCAGCCGTGATACGGACAGCGCAGGCCGCCTTCCTCGTTGCGTCCGAACCACAGCGAAACGCCGCGGTGGGCACAGAACTCGTCGATCAGGCCATACTTGCCGCCGGAGTCGCGAAATGCCAGCAACCGCTCCGAGAGGACCTTGACCCGCACCGGCGGACAGTCGTTCTCCGGCAACTCGTCGGCGAGCAGGACCGGCATCCAATAGGAACGGAACAGCTGCCCCATCGGCGTGCCGGGGCCGGTCTGAGTCAGAAGCTCGTTTTGTTCTTTTCTGAGCATGGTCGTTGTCCGTGACGATGGGTTGATGGCGTTGGGTGCCGACGGGGTCCGCGACCTCTCATCGGGAAGAGGTCCCGGCACAGCGCGAAGGCCAACGCGGACCTTCCTTCGTCCTCAGAGTAAGGATTCGATCCAGTCGGAGCAAGAGCAGGCGCATCCCGGCCCAGGGTCTGCGGTTGCAGCACTGCGCGCGGATCATGACAATCGGCGAAAAACTCGCTCTTCGCCGCGCCGTCCCGTTGCTCTGCGCAGGCAATTACGCTAATTCCGCGCATTACGAGTCAAAGTGGGGCAAGGTTCTGGAGGCGCGCGATGGCCGACCACGGCGAGGTCGAATACGCAACTGCAACGGGCAATGATTATGCCGCCCACGAGGAGACGTATCGAACGTTCATCACCATGGTGAAGGTGATGACGGCGATCATCGTCGTGATCTTGATTCTGATGGCATATTTTCTGGTGTGAGTTCATCGCGTTTAACGGCGCTGGCTGATATCCCGGCATAGAATTACGGGTGGCCGCCGGGAGGAATTCATGAAAATTGCGGTGACTGCCGAGACCGATGCGGGCGAGCCGCGGGTGGCCGCCGTTCCCGAAACCGTCAAGAAACTGGTCGGCCTTGGCGCGCAAGTCGGCGTAGAGCCCGGCGCGGGCGTGAAGTCGGGCATTCTCGATGCCGACTACGCCACCGCCGGCGCGACGATCAGCGCCGATGCCGTCAACGGCGCCGATATCGTTCTGCAAGTGCGGCGGCCGGAAGCGGCCGAGCTTTCTCGCCTGAAGAAGGGTGCGATCGTCATCGCCATCATGGACCCGTACGGCAACGACCCGGCGCTACGCGCCATGGCGGATGCCGGCGTCACCGCGTTCGCGATGGAGCTTTTACCGCGCATCACCCGCGCGCAGGTCATGGACGTGCTCTCGAGTCAGGCCAATCTCGCCGGCTATCGTGCCGTTATCGATGCCGCCGCCGAATTTGGCCGCGCGCTGCCGATGATGATGACGGCGGCCGGCACGGTGCCGGCCACAAAGTCTTCATCATGGGCGCCGGCGTCGCCGGCCTGCAGGCGATTGCGACCGCCCGCCGGCTCGGCGCCATCGTGACCGCGACCGACGTGCGGCCGGCCGCCAAGGAGCAGGTCGAGAGCCTCGGCGCCAAGTTCATCGCGGTGGAGGACGAGGAGTTCAAGGCGGCCGAGACCGCCGGCGGCTACGCCAAGGAGATGTCGAAGGAGTACCAGGCGAAGCAGGCGGCGCTCGTGGCCGACCACATCAAGAAACAGGACATCGTCATCACCACGGCGCTCATTCCTGGCCGGCCGGCGCCGCGCCTCATTTCCAAGGACATGGTCGCCTCGATGCGGCCCGGATCGGTGGTCGTCGACCTCGCGGTCGAGCGCGGCGGCAATGTCGAAGGCGTCAGCGCCGACAAGGTCAGCGAACAGAACGGCGTCAAGGTCGTCGGCTATCGCAATGTGCCGGGCCGCCTCGCCGCAACCGCGTCGAACCTCTACGCCAAGAACCTCTACGCGTTCCTGGAAGTGCTGATTGACAAGAAGACCAAGGCGCTCGCCGTCAACTGGGATGACGAGATCGTCAAAGCGACGGCGCTCACGCGCGACGGCGCTGTCGTCCATCCGAACTTCAAGCCGAAGACCGCGGCGTGAGGTGTAACTAAACCTCCCCGCCACGCGGGGAGAGGTCGACTGAGCGAAGCGAAGGAGGGTGAGGGGCGTTACCGCGAGTCTGAGCTTGGCAAATTTTACTGAGCCCAGCGGAGAGGCCCACTCACCCCGACCCTCTCCCTGCGCAGCGGGGAGAAGGAGAACGGAGACCTTGCATGCTAACCCTTTCGATCCTCGGCCAGCTCGACATCGTGGCGGCGGCGACCGGCACCGCGCAGGCGGCGAGCGACGTGGCCGATCCGTTCGTTTTCCGGCTGTCGATTTTCGTGCTCGCGGTCTTCGTCGGTTACTACGTCGTATGGTCGGTGACGCCGGCGCTGCATACGCCGCTGATGTCGGTGACGAACGCGATCTCGTCGGTCATTGTCGTCGGCGCGCTGCTGGCGGTCGGCGTCGCGCTCGTCAGCAACGACGACGGTCCGCTGTGGGCGCGAACGCTGGGGTTCGTCGCGCTGATCTTCGCCTCCGTCAATATTTTCGGCGGCTTCCTCGTGACGCAACGCATGCTCGCCATGTTCCAGCGAAAGCAACGATAATGGCGGCACGCGCTTCTCAATTGTCGTGCCCCGCGAAGGCGGGGCACCCAGTAATCGGCAATCTTCAAGACGATAACGGGCGACGGAGCTTACTGGATCATCCGCTTCCGCGGATGATGACAACACGCCAAGGTGTTCAATGAGCGCCAATCTCGCAGCTCTCTGCTATCTGGTCGCCGGCGCGCTGTTCATCATGGCGCTGCGCGGCCTGTCGAACCCGGAAACCAGCCGGCGCGGCAATCGGTTCGGCATGATCGGCATGGCGATCGCGGTCGCCACCACGCTGGCGTCGCATCCGCCTGCCTCCGCCGCCGCCTGGGCGCTGGTGGTGGTCGGCATGGCGATCGGCGGCGGTGTCGGCGCGGTGATCGCGCGGCGCGTGCCGATGACGTCGATGCCGGAACTGGTCGCCGCATTCCACTCGCTGGTCGGCATGGCCGCGGTGCTGGTCGCCGCCGGCGCCCTTTACGCTCCTGCGGCGTTCGGCATCGGCGCCGAGGGCGCCATCCATGGCCAAAGCCTGATCGAGATGTCGCTCGGCGTCGCGATCGGCGCCGTCACCTTCACTGGCTCGGTGATCGCGTTTCTGAAACTGTCCGGCCGCATGAGCGGGTCGCCGATCCTTCTGCCGGCGCGGCACGCTATCAACATCGCGCTTGGCGTGGCGCTCATCGTCCTCATCGTGTGGTTCTTCGAGCAGCAGCAGCACGTCACATTCTGGCTGATCGCCGCAGTCTCGTTCCTGCTCGGTGTGCTCATCATCGTGCCGATTGGCGGCGCCGACATGCCGGTCGTGATCTCGATGCTGAATTCGTATTCCGGCTGGGCCGCGGCAGGCATCGGCTTCACGCTCGGAAACTCGGCGCTGATTATTACCGGCGCGCTGGTCGGCTCTTCGGGCGCGATCTTGTCCTACATCATGTGCAAGGGCATGAACCGCTCGTTCATCTCGGTCATTCTCGGCGGCTTCGGCGGCGAAGTCGCGGGACCCGCGGCGGCGGCCGGCGACCGGCCGGTCAAGATCGGCTCGGCCGAAGACGCCGCCTTCATTCTCAAAAACGCCGGCAAGGTGATCATCGTGCCCGGCTACGGCATGGCGGTGGCGCAAGCACAGCATGCGCTGCGCGAAATGGCGAACAAGCTCAAGGACGAAGGCGTTGAGGTGAAATACGCGATCCACCCTGTCGCCGGCCGCATGCCGGGCCACATGAACGTGCTGCTCGCCGAAGCCAACGTGCCGTACGACGAAGTGTTCGAACTTGAGAACATCAATTCGGAGTTCGCGCAGGCCGACGTCGCTTACGTGATCGGTGCCAACGACGTCACCAATCCGGCCGCCGAGGACGATCCGAAATCGCCGATCTTCGGCATGCCGGTGCTGCAGGTGTGGAAGGCCGGTACGGTGATGTTCAACAAGCGCTCGCTCGCATCGGGCTATGCGGGCATCGACAATCCGCTGTTCTACCGCGACAACACCATGATGCTCCTTGGCGACGCCAAGAAGATGACGGAAGAGATCGTCAAGTCGGTGTAGTTCCGCGGCGCAAGTCGATCGAAATAAAAAGGCCGGACCTCAGGTCCGGCCTTCGCTGTCTGTAAACAATAGCTGCGACTGGTCCTACAATCCAGCCGCGGTGTTAATGGCCGGCCGCAAACGCGATGCCGGCGCGAACCTCACCGATTGCTTGATCGATCAATGCGAGTCCGCGCTCACGCTGCCCGCCCTTGTTCGGTTCGGCTTGCGCCAGTTCGCCTCGCGCGTTCGGCAACAAGGCGAGTGCAGCGTCCATGTGTGGTTGAGCCCCGAGCGCATACCCCATCCCAAAGCTCGATGCGATTGCGGCCCCAATGATTAGCTTTCGGTGGCCGGACGAAACATACAATTCTCCCGATTGTTATGCGATAGTTCAGTGGCGTCGCCCCCCATATTTACGGGCTAAGCCCATTCGTGGATTACACAATGCGTATGGCTGGCGAAAGCCTGAGATCAGGTCGGCAAAAAGGTCCTGCTCAGGATGACGGACAAGAAGAATGGCCCCTGATAATCCTCCGCCGATACGCGCGTCGCGCTGGAAGCCGCCGCCGGGGCCGGCTGGATCGCCGGGCAGAGCCAGTAGTCCGCGCACGGCGTTCCGCATTCTCGGCCTGCCCATCCTCATTGTGGCGGGGGTCTTTCTCTACTACGGACTGCAGGATTATCTCGCCCTGCCGAAGTGCGATTCCGAGCGCGCCAAAAAAACCCTTGGCGAAATCCTCAAGCAGCTCAATTTCGAGCCTGTGCGCTACGATGCGATGAACACCGTTTCGAGTAGCAAGGACCAGATCGTTTGCAACGCGGTGCTGCCGCTGCCGGACGGCGCCAGTGTCGTCATCGACTACAGCTTCACCTGGGACGGCCGCAGCGCGAACATGAAATATTCGATCTCGCGGCGGGCGGCCGACAGTCCGGCAGCCACTCCGCCGCCCTCGCCACCGACTCCGCCCTCGCCACCGCAGTCCCTACCCTCTCCCCCGCCCGGAGGAGGATGACGATGGATTACCGTAGCCGCCTGCCGTCGGCGTCTGAATAATCACCGCTTCGCCGGCGTCGATTGTCGTGGCATCCGCGCCTGCGAGGCGTTCCATGCGGCCGTCGTTGCGCCGCACCCAGTTCTCGCCGATCTGGCCATCTTCGCCGCCCGCCAAGCCAAAGGGACGCACTTTGCGATGACCCGACAGGATCGTGCACTCCATCTTTTCCAGAAAGCGGATGGTGCGCCGAACGCCGTCGCCGGCGTTCCACTGACCGCGTCCGCCTGAGCCCTTGCGAATATGGAAATCTTCGAGCACGACCGGGAAACGGAATTCCAGGACTTCCGGATCGGTCAGCCGCGTATTGGTCATGTGGGTGTGCACGGCGTCGGTGCCCGGGAAGCCGGGACCGGCCGGCGAGCCGGAACAGATCGTCTCGTAGTACTGGTAGCGCGCGTTGCCGAAATTGAGGTTGTTCATACTGCCCTGCGCCGCCGCCATGGCGTCGAGCGCGGCGAACAGGCAATTCGTCACCTCCTGCGAGGTCTCGACGTTCCCGGCCACGACGGCGGCTGGATATTCCGGCGTCAGCATCGATCGTTTCGGAATGATGATGTTGATCGGACGCAGGCAACCGGCGTTCATCGGGATGTCATCATCGACCATGACTCGGAATACATAGAGCACCGCGGCGCGCGTCACCGGCTCCGGCGCGTTGAAGTTGGTCAGCTGCTGCGGGCTCGTACCGGTGAAATCGACCGTCGCCTCGCGCTTCTTCTTGTCGACCTTGATGCGTACCTTGACCGTGGTGCCCTGGTCCATCTCGATCGCGAACGCGCTGTTGTGCAGCCGGTCGATGACCCGGCGCACGCTTTCCGCCGCATTGTCCTGGACGTGACGCATGTACGCCCGCACCACCGGCAACGTGAAGTGGTGCACCATCTTGTGCAGCTGCTGCGCGCCCTTTTCGTTGGCGGCGATCTGCGCCTTGATGTCGTTGATGTTCTGCAGCGGATTGCGGGCGGGATATTTGCTGCCCTCGAACAGCGCGTAAATGTCCTTTTCGCGAAAGCGGCCGCGATCGACCAGCATGACGTTGTCGATGTAGATGCCTTCCTGCTCGATCGTCGTCGCGTTCGGCGACATCGATCCGGGCGAAATGCCGCCGACATCCGCATGATGGCCGCGCGAGGCGACCCAGAACAAAATCTTCTTCTTGTCGAACACGGGCGTGCAGACGGTGATGTCCGGCAAATGCGTCCCGCCGTTGTAGGGCGCGTTGATCGCATAAACGTCGCCCGGACGAACCTTGCCTTTGTTCTCGCGGATGATGGTCTCCACCGCGCGATCCATCGAGCCGAGATGGACCGGCATGTGCGGCGCATTGGCGACCAGCGAACCGTTGCCGTCGAACACCGCGCACGAGAAATCGAGCCGCTCCTTGATGTTCACCGAATAGGCCGTATTCTGCAGCGCCACGCCCATCTGCTCGGCGATCGACATGAAAAGATTGTTGAAGACTTCGAGCATCACCGGATCGGCGTGGGTGCCGATGGCGCGGGCACGCGCAAGCTTTTGTACGCGGCGCAGCACCAGATGGTTCTTCGCCGTCAGTTCAGCCTGCCAGCCGTGTTCGACGACGACCGTCTGGTGCGGCTCAATGATGATGGCCGGTCCCTTCACCTTGTGGCCGGGCGCGAGCGTGTCGCGCGTATAGACCGGCGCACGCTGCCATTTGCCGTTGGAGTAAAACCGTGTGCGCCGCGCCGGAGCGGGCAGCTTCGCCCGCGAGGTCTTGCGCGTCTTTTCCCTGAACGTCGCGCCGCCGCCGACCGCCTCTACAGACACGGCTTCGATCACCAGCGACTTCTTGCGGTCGACGAAGCCGAACTGCGCCTTGTGGGCCTTTTCGAAGGCGGCTTTCATCGCGGCGAGGGATGCCAATCGCAATTCCCCTCCCCCTTGTGGGGAGGGGTTAGGGGTGGGGGTCGACAGGCGACGCACGTGCGTCGACGCACGCGTGTAACCTCCCGACCCCCCTCCCCGACCCTGCCCCACGAGGGGGGAGGGAGAAGAAGTACCAGCGCTCAAAATCAGCGCGGTGTCGGTGCCGGCGTATCGGATGTGTGCGCGCACGTGCAGTGCGATCTTGTTGGCCGCAACCCCCTGCCCCGCGACTTCATCGATCACAGCACGCGACAGAGTGTGCGCAACGCTTTCGAGCGTGGCGCGCGATTTCTCGCCTAAGGGCTCCTCGATCGCCTGCTGACGCACGCTGCGAATATCGGCGAGACCCATGCCGTATGCGGAGAGCAGCGACGACAGCGGATGAATGAGCACGCTGGTCATGCCAAGCGCGTCGGCGACCAGACACGCGTGCTGGCCGCCGGCGCCGCCGAAGCAGTTGAGCGCATAGCGTGTCACGTCGTAGCCACGCTGCACCGATATTTTCTTGATCGCATTCGCCATGTTCTCGACGGCGATCTTGATGAAGCCGTCGGCGGCCTGCTCGGGGGTGCGGCCGTCACCGATGTCCTTGGCTAACGCCCCGAACGCCGTGCGCACCGCATCCGCATCAAGCGGCAGGTTCTGCCGCGGCCCGAATATTTTGGGGAAAAAATCGGGCAAGAGCTTGCCAACCATGACGTTGGCATCGGTCACGGCCAGCGGACCCCCGCGGCGATAGCATTTGGGTCCCGGATTGGCGCCGGCGGAATCCGGACCGACCCGAAAGCGCGCACCGTCGAAGTGCAGGATCGAGCCGCCGCCGGCCGCAACCGTGTGGATCAGCATCATTGGCGCACGCATGCGCACGCCGGCGACTTCGGTTTCAAAGGCGCGTTCGTACTCGCCGGCGAAATGCGACACGTCGGTCGAGGTGCCGCCCATATCGAACCCAATGAGGCGGGAGAATCCGGCGGCCCGGCCGGTTTCCGCCATGCCGACCACGCCGCCCGCCGGACCTGACAAGATCGCGTCCTTGCCGCGAAACAAATCCGCCGCCGTCAGCCCGCCCGACGACATCATGAACATGAGCTTAGTTTCCCTTCCCCCACCCGGGCCCTTGCGCGCGCCTGAGTGGGGAATGAGATCTTCCGCCACCTGCGCCACGTAGCGACGCAGAATCGGCGAGAGATAGGAATCCACCACCGTCGTATCGCCGCGGCCGACGAGCTTGATCAGCGGCGACAGGTTATGGCTGACCGAGATCTGCTCGAAGCCAAGTTCTCGCGCCAGCGCCGCGGCGCGCTGCTCGTGATCGCCGTATCGGTAGGCATGCATGAACACGATGGCGACCGCGCGGATGCCGTCGCGTTTGGCGCGCTCAAGCTCGGACCGCACCGCATCGAGATCGATGGCGCGCTCGACCGTTCCGTCGGCGCGCACCCGCTCGTCGACCTCGGCCACGCGCTCATAGAGCATGTCTGGCTTGATGATATGCTTGGCGAAGATTTTCGGCCGCGCCTGATAGCCGATGCGCAGCGCATCACGAAAACCTTTGGTGATGAGAAGGAGCGTGCGGTCGCCCTTGCGCTCGAGCAGCGCATTGGTCGCAACCGTCGTGCCCATCTTCACGGCGCCGATACGCTCGCTTAGAATCGGCTCGCCCCGTTCGAGGCCGAGCAGGTGGCGGATGCCTTCGACAGCGGCATCCCGATAGGCTTCTGGATTTTCCGACAGCAACTTGTGGGTGAGGAGCGCGCCGTCCGGCCGCCGGCCGATCACGTCCGTAAAGGTGCCGCCGCGATCGATCCAGAACTCCCAACTCGCCGTCATTCGCGATTCCTGTCCTTATGGCCGGAAAATCTGACCCGCGGGCTTGTGGCTGGCCGCGCGGTCGGGGAAGATAGCGGAAGCGCAAACCGGCCGGGCCAACATACGAGGCAGCACATGCATAAGATCGCACTTTCCGAAGACGCGGTGGCTCGCGTCAAGATGCGTCTCGGCAAACCGCATCCGTTCGACGCGATCGATCCGCACCGGACCGCGCTCGTTGTCATCGACATGCAGAACTATTTCGTCAAACAGGGACACCAGAGCGAAGTGCCGGCGGCGCGCGAGATCGTGCCGAACATCAACCGGCTTGCCGCCGAAGTGCGCCGCCGCGGCGGCCATGTGGTCTGGGTCCGCAACGGCACAGCCGACACCCGCGAGAGCTGGTCGAACTATCACAGTTACCTGCAGACGCCGGAGCGCTCGGAGCGCAGGCTGCAATCGATGGACATCGGCGCCGATGGCTACGAATACTGGCACCTCAACGACATCCGGCCGGAAGACGGGCTGGTGACGAAGAAGCGCTACAGCGCCTTTCTGCAAGGCTCATCCAATATCGAGCCGCATCTGCGCGAGCGCGGCGTCGACACCGTGCTGATCACCGGCACCGCCACCAACGTCTGCTGCGAAAGTTCGGCGCGCGACGCGATGATGCTCAACTTCAAGACCATCATGGTGTCGGACGGTCTCGCAACCCACACCGACCGCGAGCATAACGCGGCTCTATCGGCGTTCTACGGCCAGTTCGGCGACGTCCAGACCGTCGACGAATTGTTCGAAGTCGCTCGCCCGCGGCGACAAGGCTCGCGCCGCAGCGTAGGCGGCCGCTACGGCTCAGCTGTCAGCCAAATCAGAAAGTGCATTCGGAGCGCGGAGGCGGCCGTTACCGCTTGCGCGTTTTCACGAATGGTGAGTTTGTTATCGGAGTCTTTCGGCCTGGACGCACCAATTCTCTCGTGCATTTGACAGCCATGGCCGCCAGCAAGCCGAAACAGAGCAGATCGCCGTATTCGAGCGGGTTGGTGTTATACCAACTGTACAGCGGGTCCTGCAAAAAGTAGTCGGCGGCGGCCATCGCAATCACGATGCAGAGCATCGCGACCCGCGCACGGTAAAACGCCGCGATCAAAGCGATAGGAAGCAGATAGAAAAAGATCAAATGGCCGTCTACGCCGGCCGTTTTGATGCGCCAGAGCACGGCGGTCGAAACCGCCATCACCGTCAACGAAAGCACGACCGGCGTGACCCGCCGCATCAGCCCCATCTCGGATGCCCCACTTACCGCGCCAATCGCTATTGTTTCTTTTGCCATTTATCTCTTTTGCACGTACCAGCCCATGCTCCACAATAATATAGAAAAAATAGCTAAACAGAAGCTCGGAGAATCGACCGGCGGCCCTCTTTAGGGTGCGCCGCAAAAAATCCTGCTGGAGCCGGCCTGTGCCGGCTGTCATTCAGCGACGACTAAGCCGCTGACAGTTCAGGAATATCTGCAGCGGCCGCCCGTCTTTCCCCGCCGTCAGACGTCCGACCGCTTGTACTCGAGGTTCGGGCCGCCCTTCTGCGACTTGAGGTACGTTTCGACGTGGGCAGTCGGATCGAGGACGCGCCGCATGCGCGCGGCGACCAGTTGATCGAGCTGGATGGCCTGCGACAACGACAGATCGCGGCCCATCTGCACGGTGATCTTGGAGTGTTCGAGCGGCGCCAGATGCCGGGCGGCGATTTCGCGCGCGATGCCGGTGACCGTGTCTTCAAGCTCCGCGGCCGGCATCGCTTGCGAGATGATGCCCCAGCGGTCGGCCTCCTCGCCCGAGATGTTGCGGCCGACGAGTTGCATCAGCGCGACCTTCTTGATCGGGATACCGCCGTGCACCAGCGTTGAGGTGACGAGCTGACCGAAGCTGCCGCGCAGGATTTCGGGCATGCCGAATTGCGCGTCATCGGCCGCGAACACCAGATCATGGCAGTTCATGATGCCAAGCGCGCCGCCAAGGCAATAGCCGTGCACCTGCGCGATGACGATGCGGGGGAAGGCGCGCAGCGCTTCCGCCATCTGCACGGTCGGTGTCGGCCGATCCCAGTCGCGCGGCTCTTCGCTGACTTTGCGAAGGAAATGCAGATCGAGACCCGAACTAAAGCACGGTCCCGCGCCTTTGGTGATCACGGCCTTGATGTCTCGGTCGGCGCGCACGATGTCGAGCGACTCGAACCAGGCCATGACCAGCGGCTCGTTCAGACAGTTGCGCTTGTCCGGACGGTTCAGCGTGACTTCGCGCCACGCCGGCATCGGCAAGCTGCTCAAGTATGAGCTCCGGCCATTGTTTGAGCGCGCGCCATTTATCCACCATCGCCGTCTCCTGTCGTTGCTGTTACGGTTTGTCGTTGCGCGGCACGAACAGCGCGTCGAGCGCGATGCCGCCGCGCGGCAGGACGACAAAAGGATTGATGTCGACCGATTGAATGACGTCGGCCAAATCCTCGGCGATGCGGCCGAGCGCGACGAGCGCGTCGACGACGGCATCGGCATCGAGCGTCTTGTTGCCGCGATAGCCGGCGAGAAGCCGCGCCGCATGCGTGCGGGCGATCATGGCCCGCGCCTTATCACGCGTGATCGGAGGCACCGCGAAGGCGACGTCCTTTGTCAGTTCGAGCAGCACTCCGCCGCTGCCGGCCATGACGACGAGACCCATTTCCGGGTCGCGATGGAGCCCGAGCACAAGCTCCAGGCCGCCACTGACCTGCTGGCACACCAACATGGCATCGAGTTCGTCGACACCGGCGCGCCGGGCGTTCTCGGTGATACACACATAAGCTGCGCGCGCATCGTCGGCGCTCGCGAGATTCAACACAACGGCGCCGGCGTCGGACTTGTGCAGCAGCTTGGCTGAGACGCCCTTGAGCACCACCGGATATCCAATCTGCTGAGCGGCGCTCGCCGCCTCGTCCGGCGTGTGCGCCGCAATCTCCGCAGGAACCGCGATGCCGTAGGCGCGCAGCAGCTCCTTCGAGTTCGACCTCGTTGAGCGCGGCCGCGCCGGAACTCGCTAAAGCCCGAACACGCGACGCAGCGGCCGTCTCGGTCGGGGTCGCTGGAACGCGCGTCGATGGTCGCGCCAAACTCTCAAGCTCGTCACGGCGCACCACACTTTCGATGGTGCGCAACGCCTTGTTGGCCTCCAAGAGAAACGACACGTGCGGCGACTTTGCGCGGATGGCGCGGCTATAGTCGCTTTGGCTGTGCGTGACCGGCGTGATGAACGCGATCGGCTTTGAAGCGTCCGCCGCCGCGATCTCCTCGACCATCGCGATATATCGCTCGGCGCGATCGGAACCCGCTTCACGCGGCAGATTCTCCTGCAGCAGAATCATGTCGACGTTCGGGTCGTTTTGCAGCGCTGCAATGGATGCCCGGTAATTGTCGGCGCTGGTCAACACGCCAAAGCCGCCGTCGATCGGATTGCTGACCAGCGAACCGACGCCGAGGATCGCGTTGAGCTTTGCCAGCGTCTCGTCGGCAAGGGTCGGGAACTGCAGATGATGACGCTCGGCGGCGTCATACAGCAGCCCGCGGAAGGCGCCGGACAGCGTTATTGCGCCGATGCGCCGGCCGCCTGGCGCGCCCGTGTGCGCCAGAAGCTCGGTGATTTCGACGGCATCGTCGAGCGTGTTGGCGCGGATGACGCCGAGTTCGCCGGCGACGGCGTCGAACGCTTCGACCGAACCGGCGAGCGAGCCGGTATGCGCCATGGCGGCGCCGCGGCCCTTCTCCGATTGGCCGAGCTTGACCGCAACGATCGACTTGCCGGCGGCGCGGGCGTGGAGGGATGCGGCCTTGAACTTGTCGAGGTCCGAGATCGCCTCGACGTAGATGATGATGACTTTCAGTTCCGGCTGATCGGCAAAGAACGCGATGTAATCGGGAACGCTCAGGCCGGCTTCATTGCCGCTGGTGATCAGATATTCGGCGTTCATGCCGCGCTCTTCGAGCGCGGCGTTCATGAACAGCATCATACCGCCGCTCTGTCCGACCAGCGCCACCGGCCCCTGCCGCAAGGTCAGCGGCCGGTCTTCCGCGAGCGTCACGAAACTCGACTTGGCGCAGATGTTGCCCATGCAGTTCGGGCCGGAGACGGCGAGCCCGGTCTCGGCGATCACGTCGGCCAGTTCGCGCCCAAGTTTGGCGGCATCCTGATCGAAGGCCTCGCCGAAACCCGAAGAGAAGACCGTTGCGCTGCGCGCTCCCGCGGCGGCGCCGCTGCGCAACAGTTCCGGCACACCCGGCGCCGGCACCAAGACGACGAGGTGGTCCGGCGGCTCCGGCAACGACTGGAAGTCCGGGTAGCATCGTTCGTTGAAAATCTCGGTCCGGCGCGGATTGATCAGATAAGCGGGTTTCGGAAAGTCATAGCGTTTGAGATTGCGCCACACCCGCGCCGCCCAGCTTCCCGGGCGATCGCTCGCGCCGACGAGAACGGCATTGCGCGGTTCGGTCAGCGCCGCGACCTTCTTCTTTGATATTTCGAGATTCACCTGTCACTCCACATCAAGCCCACTGCATCAGGCGCGAACCGCCGACACGATGGTTCGCCGCCCGATCAGATAGAACGCAGCCGCAATGACCGTCATGATCGCGGTCCACACCAATCCAAATGCGGCAAGTTCGGTGCCCTGGCCATTGGCCCAGAGGTCGAACATCGCGACCGACACCGGCTGCGCCTGGGGCGAGGCGAGGATGACGGCGAGCGACAAGTCGCGCGCGGCGATCAGAAAGATGAACAGCCAGCCGGCAATGAGCGCGGGAGTCGCGAGCGGCACGATGATCCGCCGCAGCACCGTCCGCAGCGGGCTGCCCGCAACCGACGCGGCCTCCTCTAGCTCGGGATGAATCTGCATCACGCCGGACGCCGCGTAGCGCATGCCGTAAGGCAGATAACGGATGGTGAAGGCAAGCACGAACGCCCACAGCGTACCGTAGATCGGAAACGGCACGGCCAGATAGATTTGAATCATCGCGACGCCGAGCACGATGCCCGGAAAAATCAGCGGCGCTGTCGCCAGCTGGTCGAGCAGCCAGCCCCCCGGCCTCCTTCGCACCGCAAGCCATCCGGCGATGATGGTGAGAGCCATGACACAGGTCGCCGCGCCTGCGCTCATCACCAGCGTCTGCCACACCAGATCGATGTAGAACGTCGAGTGGAACACGGTGCGGAAGTTGTCGAAAGTGATGAGCGAAAAGCCGCGGCGGGTGATGCTCTGCGTGAACGGCATCAGCGCGAGCCAGATCAAGCCC
Organism: uncultured Alphaproteobacteria bacterium; assembly: GCA_963732015.1. Lineage (GTDB taxonomy): Bacteria > Pseudomonadota > Alphaproteobacteria > Rhizobiales > Xanthobacteraceae > BOG-931. The sequence goes on from CAVSXY010000003.1 coordinate 175,742, forward strand.
GCGGTCGGCGTCGCCAGGATCAGGAGAAAGTTGAACAGGATTATCGCGCCGCCGAGATAACGGGACGGGCCGAGATCAAACACCCGGGTGCGATAGCCGCGCCCCGTGACGCTGTGGTAGCGCGAGGCGTGGCGCGAGATCCGCGCGTAGAGGCTGATGAGCCCACCGGCAAGCAGCAGCAGGACCACCGAAAACGCGCTCGAATAGCCGAGGTCGGGCGGCACGTTCTCCTTCATGTCGAGATAGATGTTCGTGGTCAGAACCCTGACGTTGCCGGGCAGGCCGACCAGCGCCGGCACCTCGAACGCCTCGATCGAACGGATGACGATGAGCAACGCGACGGCAAAGAACGCCGGCAGCGCAAGCCGCATGGAGATGCGGGTGATGGTGCGCAGGATGCCCGCGCCGCACATCCGCGCGGCCTCCTCGTACTCGGCGTTGGCCTGCTGGAACACCGACGACAGCAAGAGAAACGCAAGCGGCGACCACAGAAAACCTTCGACCACGATCATGCCGGGCATGGAGAAAACATTGAAACGCGGGAGGTCGAACGACGTTAGCAGATCGTTGAGCGGCCCGGCGCGGCCGAGCAGGAACAGCCACGCGATCACGTAAAGCACGAACGGCGTGCCGAGCGAGATGATCGCGGTCAGATAGGCGAACGCCTTGAACGGCGCATTGGTGCGCTCGACCAGCCATGCCACCAATCCGCCGAAGGCGAGCGCAATCGCCATGCTGCCAACCGCGAAGGTGAGCGAATTGACCAGACTGGTGGAGAACTGCCGATCGGACAGAAGCCTCCGATAATAGGCGAAGGTAAAGTCGCCGGGCGCGCCCGTCGCCGTCGTGGTGTGAAGGCTGCCCTGCAACAGAAAGAGCAGCGGCGGCACGACGAGCAATAGCAAAATGACGGCCAGCAACACCGCGAGCGGCCGCGTCGGATCGGACGCGGCGCGAGCAGGTCTGAGCGTTGAGGGAAACGTGATGGCCATACTCTCCGGCGAACTCCTCACATCGTTGGGCCGGAGTTAAGATAACCAGGGAAGGAGGCTCAATTAAACAACTCCTTCTTGATCTGCACCCAGCGGTCGATGTTGTCGGCCGCCATGGCGGGCGAGATGAAAGTGGCCTTGAAGCCCCCAGCCTCGGGTTTGACCTCCGGGGTCTTCGCCTGCACCGACGGCATGGCCGGAAGATACTCCACGTCGGCGAACGTGCGCTGGCCCTCTTCCGAGAGCAGGAAATCGATCAGGAGCTTGGCGGCATTCGGGTGCGGCGCGTTCTTGACGAGGCCGATGGAGTGAAACGGCGCCGGGATCGGCTCGACCTTAAGCCACGTCGTCGGCGCGCCTTTCATTTCGCTCAACACGGCGTGGTGATTGAAGATGCTGAGCGCGATCGCGTACTGGCCGAGGATGACTTGGTCCAGAATAGCGCGATTCGTGGCATCGACGTTGACGATGTCCTGCTTGGCCAGCGCGCGCAGGAAATCCATCCCCTTGTCCTCGCCCATCATTTGCAGCGCTGCACCAACATAGACCGGAGCCCCTGATGACGGCTCGGTGCTCCACGCGATCTTGCCCTTCCATTTAGGATTGAGCAGATCCTGCGCGGTCTTGATTTCGTCCTTCCCGACCATCTGCGTGTTGATGCCGGGCGTGAGGAAGTAAACGATCAGCGCATTCCAGCGGCCTTCGGGATCACGCATCCCTTCAGGATATTTGTCCGCGTCCGCGGGAATGAATTTCTCGACCAGACCCGCCTTCAGCAGCGGGGGCGTGGTGGCGATGCCGTCGAACACGTCGCCCTCGACCCTTCCGGCGCGCGCTTCGTTGATGACCTTGATGGCGTTCGGGCCGCTGTCGCCGCGCGCGTATTTGACCTCGATGCCGGGGTATTTCTTGTTGAAGGCTTCGACGAGCGGCCGCACTGCCTGATTGACGATCAGCGAGGTGTACCAGACGACCTGACCCTCCTTCTTCGCCGCTTCGTAGAGCGCATTATTGGCAGCCACCGGACCGGCGGCGATCGTCACGAGGATGGTCGTCAGGCAAGCGATGGCGCGGTTGTTCGTTCTCATTGCGGGTACCAACTCGGCTTGCGTTTCTCCTTGAAGCTCGCGATGCCTTCGAGCGCCTCCGCCGAGCGCGGCGCGCCGTGAGAGGCCTTGCGCGCGAGAACGGCTTCGACCCGAGGCGCCGCATAGTGCTCCGTTTCAGACTTCAATATGCGCAGCGCCTCGGGCGCGCCGTGCAGCAGCGCGTCGGCGATCTCGGCGAGCCTTTCGTCAACCTTCTCGGCCGGAGCGACTTCGTGCGCGAGCCCGATGCGCAATGCCTCGGCCGCACCGAAGCGTTCGCCCGACAGGCCGTAGCGGCGAAAGCTACGGTGCCCCATGGCGCGGATCATGAACGGCGCGACGCCGAGCGGCGCCATGCCCACGCGCACCTCTGGAATCGAAAAGAACGCCGCGTCAGTCGCCAGCACGACGTCGCAGCAGGCGGCAACGCCGGCGCCGCCGCCAACAGCCGCGCCGTGCACCACAGCGATTGTTGGTTTCGGCAGCCGGTCAATCGCGACCAGCACGTCGACGAGCGATACGTTGGCGGACGATGGAGCTTCGGTGCCGCGCGCGGCGAGATCGGCGCCGCCGCAGAAATGCCGGCCGCTGCCGCGAATAACGACGATCCGCACGCGCTCGTCAGTGCCCAGTTGATCGCATTGCTCCGCCAGCGCGTTCAGCATCGGCTGATCGAACGCATTGGAGCGCTCCGGGCGGTTGAGCAGGATCGTGGCGATCCCGCGCGGCGACACGTCGGCCTTGATCGCGTCACTCATCGGAACAGGTCCTGCGTGACTTTCTGCCACGCCGGCAGCTGCCGGTGGATTTCCTCAGGTTGCATGAAATTAGCTTGAAAGCCGCCGTCGTTCGGCCGCAGCCCCGCGACCATCGCCGGCACGCTTGGCAGCGCCGGCAGATATTCGTTTTTCTGAAACACCTTCTGTCCTTCTTCCGACAACAGATATTCGAGCAATAGCCGTGCGGCGTTCGGATGCGGCGCATCCTTGAGCAGCCCGAGCGCGTCGAGCGTGACCGGCGCCGGCTCGACCTTAAGCCAGTCGGTCGGCGCGCCTTTGCGCGCGCTGATCACAGTGTGATGATTGAACGCCATCAGATTGATCCAGTATTCGCCGGCGATCACCTGATCGAGCACGGCGCGGGACGAGGCGTCGACATTGACGACCTGCTGCTTTGCGAGTTCGCGCAGGTAAGCCATGCCTTTGTCTTCGCCCATCGTGGTGAGGATGTTGGCGACGAAACCGAACGCGCCGGCCATCGAGCTGCCGTTCCAGGCCATCTTGCCTTTGAGCTTCGGATCGAGCAGGTCGGCAAAAGTCTTCGGCGCCTTGTCCTTCGGCAGGAGGTCGGTGTTAATGCCCGGCGTGAACACATACATGATGACGGCCATCCAGTAGCCGTTCTTCGCTTTCATTACGGCCGGATAGTCGTCGGCATTGGGAACGGTGAACGGCGCGAGCATTCCGGCTTCTTCCAGCGGCAGCATGTTGGCGATGCCATCGAAAATATCGGCCTGCACGCGGCCGGCTTGGCCTTCGGCCAGAATCTTTGCCGATGTTACGAGGTCGTCGGCGCGGGTGTATTGCAGCGTGATGCCGGGATATTTTTTCTCAAACGCATCCTTCAGCGGCCGGATGATCTGGTTGACGATCAGCGTCGTGTACCAGGTGACTTGCCCCTCCTTCTTCGCCGCCTCGATCAGCGCGGGATCGGCTGCGGCGGCGTGACCCGCTGCGAATGCCATAGCGGATACCATGGCGGCGGCGACGCGAACGAACGCAAGCACTCTCGTACCTCCCCTGTTCTATTGTCACGTCCACGGCCGCCCAAAGGGTCGAGCCGGGAATGACGTCAGGTCGCCAGCGCCTTCATATCGTCGGGCGTCGGGACGAATTTCTCCATCCTGGGCGCGGCGCCGTTTTTACGCATTTCTTCGAGCCAGATGCGGTGAATGCGCGGATCCTGATCTTCGTATTCGATCTGATCGCCGCCCTCCTTCACGCTTTTCGAAACTGCCGGCAGGTCTTCGCCGCCGGAGCCGAGCAGCGAAATCCGCTGCGCCTGCATGGTCGGATAGCGCAGGCCGCCAACCGCGGTCGCTAGGTAACGCGCGGGCTGTGGCCCAGTGTTGAAATGCTGATGGAATTGCCGGTCCGCCGGCACCAGAACCATGCCGTGCTTCCAATCGACGCGGCGAAAATCCTTCTCGTGCTCGAACCAGAGCAGCGAGAATCCCTGCCCCATGACGCACATGACGTGAAAGCTTGGGCCGTGGCGGTGGCCCTTTTTATAGGTGCCGACCGGCATCTCGGAAATGTGGGCGTGCATGGTGCCGTCGGCGAGCACAAACATGATGTTGGTACCGCCGGCGCCGCGGTCACCCCACATCTTCAGTTCGATGCCAGTCAGGTCGGGAACGAAGTTGGTTTCCCACATGTGATTGCCGGGCCGAACGGTGATCAGATCGCCCTCGCCGGAAAAATACCCCTTCTTGCCGGCTCGGTCGCTGAAATCGAAATCGCTGTCGAACACGAACGTCTCATTGTGAAAGACGTTCATCACCATCGGCAGATTGGTGGTGGTGACGAGGAGCGCCCGCTCGGTGCCGCTGGCGTTGAAATGGCGATGCTTGGCGTTGAGCGGAATGGCGAACAAGCTCTTGGCGCCCCATTCAAAACTGCGACGGGTGCCGTCGGCGAATTCGACCTGAGTCGAGCCGTGGCCTTCCAGCACGTAGACCACTTCCTCGTAGAGATGCCGCTGCGGCGCCGTCGATTTGCCGGGCGCGATTTCCAGCACGAACATATTGGCGAAGTCGCCGCGGCCCTTCAGATGCACCGCCGCGCCGTTGACGCCGTAGCGTGGCCAGGGCGCGGTTTTGACGTCGAACAGATAGACGGCGTAGTCCTCGACGACCGGAATGCCTTCGCCGGCGAGCCAATCGAGATAGGGATCGACGCCGTATCGCGGCTTCTGTTCCGGCACTTCGCGGATGTTCATTGAAGTCCTCCCGCAACTCTTATGCGGGAGAGATTACACCGCCGGATGGTACTTAAGCTATGCAAAGAGCAGCGACTTGATGACCACTGGGACGACGCCGGGCGGGGCAATCAATTCGCCCACATCGACGTAATCCAGCTCCTGCAACTCCATGCCGTCGATCGAAACGACCTTCCCTCGCCAGTTGAGCTCCCGGTGCAGCAGGCGGCCGAAAGTCTTGCCGACATCGCCGTCGATCATCAGCAGCAGGAGCTTGATCCGGTCCTTGAGCGGCTCAAGCGCACGCACGACACCCTCGCCGGCGGCCTTCAGCCGCCCGTGCTCCGGATCGCCGGGCCAGCTGAAGGCGATCGCAATACGGCCGTTACGATCGATGTCGGTCTCTTCGAGCCCGGTGCGAATCGCATTGGCAATCTGGTCGGGATCGACATCGGGATCGATGCTGATGCGGACCACCGGCACGTTGTGGACCGGCAGGACGTACGGGTCGGGCAGATAGATCGTCTTTCCACTGACCTGCACCGTAAATTGGGACGCGCCGATTACTGTGGCGCGAATGCGCTGGCCGGGATCGATGAGCGGCAAGCCGCAGCGCCGGCTGAGTTCACCGGTCAGTTCGGTTGCGAGCAGCTTGGCGATATCGCCGAACTCTTCCGTTTCGTGACCGAAAATGTATTCGGCGACGCCTCCCGAAAACGTCAGAGCCGTCGGCGCGGGCGCGCGCGGCAATGGCTCGGTCAGCAGAAGCGACCGGCCGAGACGGTCGAGATCGCCGCCGGTGACACAGTCGGTCGCGATGACGGCGAGACGCCGAGCAATCTGGCGGCGGACGTCCTCATCCTTCAGGCCTTCCGGAGACAGCGCGATTCCCAAATCGTCGGCGACAAGTTGCGCCGATTCGTCGATGCGACTCCACGAGCCGCAGCTATCGGTGGCAACAAGCCGGCCGCCAACCGCGAAAGCCGCAAGGCCAAGGATGTTTCCTCTGTCGATCAGCGCAAGCTTCGTCGTGCCGCCGCCGACATCGACGTGCAGCATGCAGGTGTCACGCGCTTTCGTCAGGGCCACCGCGCCGGAGCCGTGCGCCGCGAGCCGGCATTCGAGCTTGTGACCGGCGGTCGCACAAACGAACTTGCCGGCCTCCGCTGCGAACAGGTCGTCGATGGCGCGCGCGTTTTTGCGCTTGATCGCTTCGCCGGTGAGGATGACTGCACCACTGTCGATGTCCTTTTGCACGAAGCCGGCGTCCTCGTAACTGCGGCGGATGAAGGCGCCGAGTTCATGCGCATCGATCGTGCCGTCGGGCAGAAAGGGTGTGAGCAGGATCGGCGAGCGCCATACGATCTCGCGGCCGATCACGACAAAGCGGCTGGAGAGGCCCTGCGACTGCCGCTGCAGCATAACTTTGGCGAACAGCAGATGCGACGTCGAACTTCCGATATCGATGCCGACCGTGGTGAGCGCGATGTTGTCCTGGTCCCAGATGGTGCGTGCGATCGCGGCGCGCTCCTCCGCGGTCTCGATATGCTCGTGGGAGAAATCGGTGTCGTGCATACGTGCGGACTTCAGCGATTGGCGGGCGCGGCAGCATGCCGCCTCGGGTCTGGAAAAACCTCGTCGGCCTTGCCGCCGCGCAGCCGGATGTAGGGCCACGGCGACGACAGCGCACCGACGCGTGCTTCGACCAGCAGCGGCACTTTGCCGAGCGACTGCTGCAGGACCTTCTGCAGCTCGCCCGGCGTGTCGGCACGCGCGTAGCTGACATCGAACGCCGCCGCCAGACGGTCGAAATGCGGGTTGCGCAGATCGGCGCCGAGCGAACCGCCGAACTGGTCCTCCTGCAGGCGTTTCACATTGCCGAAATAGCCGTCGTTGAAGACGACGACGGCGACTTTCAATCCGTACTTGCTCGCGGTGGCGAGTTCCTGCATGCCCCAGCCGAAGCCGCCGTCGCCGGTAATGCACACCACGGCGCGGCCGGGATTGCCGTAGGCTGCGCCGAGTGCCGTCGGAAATCCATAACCGAGCGTGCCTTGATATCCCGGTGTGATGTAGGTGCCGGGGCTATAGACCGGATAGGCGGAGCGGGTCAGATAGCCCACCTGCGTCAGTTCGTTGATGAAAATGCCGTCGTCTGGAACTGACGCGCGCAGCGCGCGGATCCAGGCGACGAGATCGGGCGCACCACGCAGTTGCTCCTCCGCCCATGCCCGCGCCTTGTTGAGATCGAGATCGCGCGACGTCGACGCCTTTGGCAGCGCGGCGGCAATCGCCTCCATGCCGAGGCCAGCATCGGCTTCGATCGCGACATCGGCCTTGCGCGGCGGCGTCCAGGACTGCGGATCGACGTTGATCCAAATGTATTTGAGATTGTCACCACCCCAGGACGGCGAACCCAGCGTGGTGTCGGCGAACCGGCTGCCGACAATGAGGGCGACGTCGGCGTGGGCAAACACCACGCGTCCCGACAGCGCGTTGAGCGCGAGCGGATGACGGTCCGAGAGCGCGCCGCGGCCGTTTTCGCTCATCACCACCGGCGCGTCGAGTTTTTCGGCCAACGCCTGCAGCGCGGCCGAGGCCCGCGCCGCGAGCGCACCGCCGCCCACATAGATGACCGGCAGCTTCGCCTGCGCCAAGAGCGCCGCCGCCTGTTCGACGGCAGCTGCGTCCGGCCGCACGCGTCCATCTTCGTTCGGATTGGGCTGAACCAGATCAATGTCGTCGGTGGCGGCGAGAAGATCGTGCGCGATTTCGACGCCGACCGGCTGCGGCCGTCCCGAGCGCAATTGCGAGACCGCTTCGCGCACCAGCCCCGGAATATCCTTCGGCGAACGCGCCTGGGCATGCCATTTGGTGACGCTGCCGAGAATCTCCGATTGATTGCGCACTTCGTGCAAAAGGCCGAAGCCTTTGCCGATAGCGGCAGAATAGATGTTGCCGACGATCGCCAGCACGCGCGAATTGCATGCGTACGCCGTGGCGAGACCCGCCATGGCGTTAAGTAGGCCTGGTCCCGGCACCACCATGCAGGTGCCGATGCGGCCCGTGGTGCGGGCGTAACCATCCGCCATGTAGGCCGTGGTCTGCTCGTGCCGCGGTACGATGTAGTGAATCTGATTGCCAAGCTGGCGCAGACCGTCGACGGCCCAGTCGAGCTGGACTCCGGGAACGCCGAACACCTCCGTAACGCCCTCGAGCACAAGCTGGCGCGCGAGGGCCTGCCCCCCGGTCAGACGCATGAAAGAGTCCTGCGCATGAACGATTCCCGTCCCTATGGGCGGCCCTCATGGCCGAGTAGTTGCGCTGTTGCATCTTCCGATGGCACACAATGCCGGGCGTGCCAATCAGCCAGCGTGCATGGCGGTCCAATAAACATCGCGAGCCACACATGCCTCCTGTCAGTCTCACCTACGCCAGTTGCCGTTACGATCGCATAGAGCCGCTGCGCGCCGGAGAAGTCGCGGTCGAAGGCGTCGATCTGAACTTCATGGTGTTCCCGTCCGGCCGGCAGATTTTCGATCGCATGGTCGGCGGCCACGAGTTCGACGCCTCGGAACTATCGGCGTCCGAGTTCATCAGCTGGATGGGGCGGAGCGCGATGGATCGCAAGGAAAGCCCCTTCGTCGCGATCCCGGTGTTCCCCTCGCGGGTGTTTCGCCACGGCTACATGTTCGTCAACAACCGTGCCGGCATCCGCACGCCGAAGGACCTTGAGGGCCGCCGCGTCGGGCTGCCGCTCTACACGCAGACTGCTTCGATTTGGGCCCGCGGCCACCTGGCGCATCAGTTCGGCGTCGACATTGACACCATTCAGTGGGTGCAGGGCGCCGTCGAAACCGCCGGCACGCATGGCAATCCGCATGCGCTGCCGCTCCTGAAGCCAGCGAGGATCGAACAGAACCGCTCCGGACGCTCGCTCGGCGAACTGCTCGCGGACGGCGAGATCGACGCGTATCTCGGTTCGCGCAAACCACTCACGTTCGGCACCCATCCGGACGTGGTCCGGCTTCTGCCCAATCACCACGCGCTGGAGCGTGAACTCTACGAGCGCGAGCGGATCTTTCCGATCATGCATCTCGTCGCGATCAGGCGCGAAGTCCATCAGGCGCAACCCTGGCTCGCTTCAAGCCTCTATGCGGCGTTCGTCGAGTCAAAGCGCATCGCCCGCGCGCGGCTGCGCTACGCCGGGTCGCTCGCAGCGATGTTGCCGTGGCTTCAGGACGAGATCGAAGAGATCGATGAGGTCTTCGGCGGCGACCCGTTCCCTTACGGCGTCGAGCCGAACCGGCCGACCTTGGAGGCGCTGGTCCAATACATGGTCGAGCAGCACTTCATTCCGGAGCGGATTCTGGTTGAAAAGCTGTTCGTGCCGCTGCCGGGCGCGAACGGGTCGTAGGCTGGGCTGCTCCGAGCCGCCCGCGCATGAACAAACGGAGCGTCATCAGATAGGCAAAGCGGGAAAAATCCGAGGTTTGCAGGATGTGGAAACCATCCTGATCGCGGAAAAAGCCAATGACTGCCGGCCGCCGCGACCGCCGTGGCTGCTGCGGTGGCGAGGCCCGCAATGCCTCTCCATCTCGAACATCGCGAAAATGGCGCGCGGTTCGTTCAAGGATCGCCGCGTTCTCTTGTTCGCCGGCGTAACGGGGATGGATGAGAAACAGCGTTTTGCTCAGATGTTGCCGATCAATGAGATGTTCGACTTCCCACCAGTGTCCGCCGGACTGCCCCGGCCGACAACAGGGCCATAAGGCGTCGCCTCTTCGAGCAGTAACCGATCCAGCGTGTTTGAACGGCGTCCGATCTCCAAAAAGCCGTCCGAACAAGGCGAGCTTCGGCGCTCGCAAAGGAACCTGATCATCTCGAAACGCTCTTAGGAACAGGACGGGAGGGCGAGAGTCGATTTCCTGTAACGTCTCGAGCGAAAAGCGCAGCAGGCGCTGCAGCAATCGCTGGGAAATCCAACCGACGACCACGCAGACGAGAACAAAGCCGAAGGGATAGACAAGGTCGCTCAGCGCATGTGGGACCTCCTCCGTAACGCAGGAAGGCTCCGCGCCGCATTTTTCGCCGATTCCCGCGATGTCCTCGAGTGGCACGGTCAGCAGAAGCGGCAGAGCGGTCACGATCGAGAACAAAAGCGCGCAAAACAGCGACACAGGGCCGGAAGCCCCGATACCGGCTGAACATGCTCATGGCGGCCTGTCGGGCCGGCAGATCGCGCATGAACTTGCAATCGGACGCATTTACGAACGCCAATGCAGAGGCGGCTTGGACGAGCCCCCAGATCAAATGAGCGTAGTAGGCCAAAGCGAAACCGACGATCGCCAACAAGAGTCCTGCATCGAGCGGAGCGATCGTCATCAGTGCGGAAATGAGGTCGGCGACCGGAACGGCGATTTCGCTTCCGCTGTCAAGGAGGGACCAGCTCATAAACAGCGCGATGGCTAGCGTAAGCAGGCCGCCGAGCTTCCAGAAATTTCGGACCGTCGCCGCCCAAAGCGACACGTACCCGATGACGACGAACGCAGCGAACGCAGTGACGAGAAAGACCTGTATCTCGATCGGCGCCGACGCCGAACCGCTTCGCAAGACGATCGCGTAGTGCACAAAAAATCTGGTCGCACCCAGAACCAGCCCGATCGCGGAAGCGGCAACCAGTTGGCGGACATTCTCAAGGAAGATTATCTATGGATAGACGAGGCGGAAGCGTCGAACGAGTCGATCCACGTCAACGCAGCGGATGTCAGAGCCAGTATCCGCATCAGCGACTTGACCGGTATTTGCCACCATCGAGTCCCTGCGCGGTGGCCGATCCCATACGAAAGCTGACCGCGTCGACTTATTTATTTACCGCCAGCGTCGTGCTGCAGGATACCGGCAATCGTGCTGATCTCGTTGCGCGCATATTTCGGCAGGCCGGCGCTGATCGAGTTGCCGGTGTTGAACGACGACTGACCCATCAGCACCTGGGCCGGCACAAGGTTGCGCAGCACCGGCACGTTCTCGTAGTCGCGCTTCTTGTCGAGCACGCTTGCTTCGACGGCGAGCGACATGAAAGCTGTCACAACAGTCTTGTTCGGGTCCGCCGGATCAGCCTGAAACACCGCAAGAAATTTGGCGAAGCGGAACACCTGATTGACGTAGAACACGTTCTGCTCGAGCACGCCGCTGACCGGCGTGTCGAGCGTCGTCAATTCCTGCAATCCGGCCTGATCGGCATCGGCGGGCGCGAGCGCCGCCAATTCGCTCTGGAAATCGATGTGATCGGCCGTCTTCTTGGCGCTGTCGCGCAGCTTGTTCACCAACATGATGCCGAGCGGAATCTTACCTTCGAACTTGTAGGTCGACTGGATGCAGACCAGCGCAGCGCGGCCGGTGCACCACTTGCGGTCCGGGTTCGCATTACCGGCGCCGCGCTCGTCATCGAGCGGCGGGACATCGGATGCGCTGATCGTCTGGTGCTTCACCGCGGAATCGACCTTCTGCAGAAACGGCAACGTTATGTACCGTGACAGACCGACAGCGCCCGGCGGCTTGTCGAGCAGAAAACGCGCTTGCGCAATGTACATGTAGAGCTTGTCGATGGCCGGCGCCGCGCTGCCGCCGTCGGAGGTCTTGGTCACCGTCGGCTCGGTATAGCTTGGAAACAGCGCAAGAAACTTCTTCTCGTTGGGATGCTTTTGCGCCCACTCGTCGAAGTGCTGCAGCGCCTTATCGCTTGAAACCGCGCCACCTCCGGTCTGATCGCTGAATTCGATCGTGCCGGATTTCAGCTGCGCCGGGTCGACTCGCCGCGCCGCAGTCACCTCATCGATGCGAAACTCTTGTGCCCAGACGGCGGAGACAGGGCCGATCAAGCCGACAAGCATCAGCGCATGCCGTAGCCACATTTCAAATATCACTTTGCGAATATCTCTTGGCTCTAGTTGAAGCGGCCGCCCCAGTAATCCGGATCGCGCCGCGGCGCTTGCCGCTGGGTGTCGTTTTGCCCGCCCCACGGCTGAAACAAGCCGCGAGCCACTGGCGGCGGCGGCGGTGGCGGCGGTGCCGCCTGCTGCCAGCCGCGGCTCGGATAGTAGTTTCGACCCCCGCCCTGCTGACCGTAGTAGCCCTGGTTGCCCTGATAGGTCGGGCTGCCGAAGAAACCCCCGTTGTTGCCCCAGAACCAGTTCCAGCCATCGTTCTGTTCCGGTTGGCCCTGATTGCGCCAAGCGTACATGTCCTCGCGAGACACCAGTTGGAACTGTGTGTCGTCAACGTGGCCGTCGGGCCCGCGCTTGAAGTGCTCGATAAAGCCGCCGGTGTTCTTGCCGCTCAGGCGATCGCCGCTTGCGTAGTCGATCGGGATATCGACCAGTTCGTGCTGCGCCTCGGCCGACGGTCCGCTGAGCGGCGCCTTCGGCGCGATATGCTCGGACCACACCGCCTGAAGAATCGGCTCGAAAATCGGCAGCGCGACCTTGGCGCCAGTTTCGCTGTTGCCGAGCGAACGGCGCTTGCCGTCGCCGTTGTCGTAGCCGACCCACACTGCGATGGTAACGTCGTTGGTAAAGCCGATGAACCAGCCGTCGACCGCATCCTCGGTGGTCCCGGTCTTGCCCGCCACATAGGGCGACAGCCCGCCGATGGCGCGCGCGGTGCCGCGCGCTACCACGCCCTGCAGAATGGTCTTGAGCTGGTAGAACGAGGCGTGGTCGGCTGCAGCGATCATCGGTAGCGGCGTCTTCGGATATTCGTAGATGGTCTGCCCGCCCTGCTCGATGGAGTTCGATGCCGTGCGGCTGCGGCCGCGCGCCCTCATTGGCGACCGCGGCATAAAACGCGGCGAGGTCGATCATGCGCACCGGCTGGGCACCGAGCACAAACGGATAATAGCGAATACAGCTCGGATAGATCTTCGCCGCGACCGCCGTCGCGCACACCTCGTCGAGACTCTTCTCGGGGTCCCCCTCGATGCCGCCATCGAGCAGATGCGCGGTCACGATGTTGACCGAGTTCTCGAGACCGCGCCGCAAGGTGAAGACGCCGCCCGAACCGTAATCGGCATTACGCGGCGTCCAAAAGTCTTCGTCGCGCGCCGTGCCGCCGAACTCGCGGGCGATTGCGCCGCGGCCGCCGATGCTGCTGCCGATGGGTGGCAGCGTGATCGGCTCGTCGAGAACGAGCGTGTTCGGCTGCAACCCCTTCTGCAGCGCGGTGAGGTAGGTCAACGGCTTCATGGCCGAGCCAGGCTGACGCTGGGTCTGCGCCGTCCGATTGAGCTGGCTCATTGGGTACGAAAAGCTTCCCGCCATGGCGAGGATGCGGCCGGTCTTGTTCTCGAGCACAAGCGTTGCGCCCTGCACGGTCGGCCGCACCCGCAACTGCGCAACCCCGCTGGCGGCGGCAACGGGTTTCGGTTTGGCGTTGGGAGCGCCGGGCTGAGTACTGGGCTTCGGAGCCGCACTGCCTCTTGATTCGACGACGTTGACGTAGACCACGTCGTAGAGATTGATCTTGCGTCGGAACTGCGCGTTCCACGTGGTCAGCGGCATGGTGCGGCCGTCGGCCAAGCCGACACGGATCGTGTCGTCGCCTTTCTTGGGATTGCCGCGTACGACCACCAGGGCGGGCGTCCAGTGCACGTCATAGAGCGGCAGGCGCGTGTCGCGCAGCGCGACCTGCCACGCCGGCAGGCCTGACGTGTTGTTGACGCCGGCCTTTTGCACCGCATCCGCAATGTTGGTTTCGGGCCCGCGGAACTGCACGCGCCCTGCGGACATTTCGTACTTCGCCAATCCGTCCTGCAACGCGGTTTCGGCGGCGCGCTGCAATTGCGCATTGACGGTCGAGTGCACCGTGTAGAAATCGGCGGTGAGGCTTGCGACCCCGTCGGACTTCGCCTCGCGGCCGAGAAAGTCGACGAAATTGAACCCAATATCGCGGTGCGGCCGCACGAATGCGACGAGCTTCGGCAAGCTCCCTACGGCCTGGCTCTTCCGGTCGGCGGTGATGACGCCGTCCTCCTGCATGCGGCCCAGCACATAGCCCAGCCGGTCCTTGGCGCGGTCTGGATGGCGGTCGGGATTGAAATAGCTCGGGCCCTTGAGCAATCCCGCCAGCATCGCGCCTTCGGCAATCGTCAGATCCTTCGCCGATTTGCCGAAATAGCTGCGGGCGGCCATTTCGACGCCCCAGGAACCGCGGCCGAGATAGGCGGAGTTGAGATAAAGCTCGAGAATCTCCGGCTTCGTCAGCGTCGTTTCGAGCCGCGATGCCACGATCATTTCGCGGATCTTACGCTCGTAGGTCACGTCTTCGCCGACCAGGAGGTTCTTCACCACCTGCTGCGTGATCGTCGAGCCGCCCTGCGGGCGGCCGGGCTCAGCGAGATTGCCGATGAAGGCGCGGATGATGCCGCGCTCGTCGATGCCGTGATGCTCGAAGAAGCGCCGATCCTCGGCCGCCACGAAAGCCTTCTGAACGTAATCGGGGACATCGGACAGCTTGTCCCAGACGCGCCGATTGCCCGGTTCGAATACGTCGGCGAAATTGGCGCCCTGGCCGTCGAGCACCGCGCTCATGCTGGGAAGCTTTCGGCCCTTGAGCGTCGTCGGATCCGGAAGATCGGCCGCTGCGCCGTTGAAGAACGTGATGACCTGGCCGAGATCGACGACCGGGCTGTCGGCGCTCTCGTTCTTGCAGAACTGATGGTAGGCGGTGTTGAGGTCGGCGAAATTGATGCCGTGGAACGCCTTGATGTTGGCGCCGACCGCCGCCGGGTCGTCGAGCGCCGTCGAGATAAGGTCATCGATGTTGATCGACTCGATGTCGAACGCCTGCTTCATATGGGCGCAGCCGGCGCGCAGAATCTGCACGACCTCGTCACGGTCCGTCGCGGGGTCGAACTTGGTCTTGACCGCCTGGGGTTGCGTCAGGACCTCGCTCAGCGCGAGCGCGGTGGCGAAAATCTTGACGAGGATCGTTTCCATGCGGGGGGTGACAAAACAGCCAAATTTGAGGAACGCACAGCCTTGGTTAACGGCCGATTATAGCGATCCGATCCTTACAAAAAGACTTTTTTGCGGGGAGTTCGGAACCGCCCCGAAAGGTCACGAATCGGATGATGTCCGGTTGACATTGGCGTGACATTTCGTGCGCCTGACAAGGTTTTAGGTTCAATTTTGCGCCCGCGATAGCGGGGTCATTGCTTGGCGAGTGTCAAGCCTTTGAAGTGGCCATGCCGCCACAGCCAGAGCAGCAGTACCATCGCTGGGAGGCCGGCCAGCGCGCAGATGACAAAGAACCACGCCCAGCCGGCCGCGGCGGCAATAAATCCCGCCCCCGATGAGAGGTAAGTCCGCCCGACTGCTGCCAGCGCAGTCAAAAGTGCATACTGCGTCGCGGTGTGCAGCGGGTTGCGGCAGAGCGCCGAGAGGTAGGCGACGAAGATCACCGTGCCGATTGCGCTGGTAAAATTCTCCGCAATGATCGCGACCGTGAGCCAAGCGGTGTTGAGGCCGACGACCGCCTGCCAGGAAAACGCAAGGTTGGCGAGCGACTGCAGAACGCCGCCGATAAGAAGACTTGCCGGCAGCGAATAGGCTCGCGCCAGAAAGCCGCCGGCGAACCCGCCGATCAGCGTCGCCGCAAGACCGACACCCTTGATGATGGCGGCGTATTCGTTGCGTGAAAAGCCGAGATCGATGACAAACGGCGCCGTCATGGCGCCGGATAGCGCATCGGTGAATTTGAAGAGCACGACGAAGGCGAGCGCGGCGAAGGCGAGGTCCCGGGACAGAAATTCCGAAAAGGCGCCAACCGCAGCCTCAACGACGCGCGCGAGCCTGCCCTCTTCCGCATGGACGGCTTCAGCCTGCACCGACTTTCCAGGCTCATCGGCAAAGAGCGTCGTCGCCACGCCGATCAGCACGAGCGCGGCCATGACCGCGTAGCCTGCGCTCCATGCACTCTGATGGTCCAGGCCGAGACCCTGAAAGCCGCTGACGATGAACAGCGCGCCCGCGGTCGACGCCAGCATGCCGATACGGTAGGCCGCGACGTAGGACGCCATCCCGGCCGCCTGCTCGCTTCCGTCAAGGCTCTCGACTCGAAAGGCGTCGACGACGATGTCCTGTGTGGCCGATACCGCGGCGACCACAAGCGCGCCGAACGCGACCATCAGCGGCGACACCGAGGGATCGCACACGCCGAGAAAGACGATCGCGGCGATCAGCAGGAATTGCGAGAGCAGAAGCCAGCCGCGCCGGCGCCCGAACCGCCGCGACAGCACCGGCACATCGAGCGCATCGATGATCGGCGCCCACAGGAACTTGACCGTGTAGGGTGTGCCGACCAGAGCAAACAGCCCGATGGTGCCGAGATCGACGCCGGACTCTCGCATCCAAACCAGCAGCGTCGAGCCTGAGAGCGCAAGCGGCAAGCCCGACGAAAAGCCGAGAAACAGCACGATCAGCACGTGCCGCCTGAGATAGACGGAGAACGTCTCCGTCCAGGACGGACGCGCGGCGTCGATTTCGCCTGCGCCGTCGGGCGTCACCGCCACAGGGCCCTACTCCCCGGCCTGCAGTTTCGGGACCGGGGCGATCGTATGCCCCGCAAGCGCCGCATCGGCGCTGAATTCGACCTGCTGGATGCGCTCGCCGCGGCCTTCGATCTTTTCAACCGAAATGAGCGACTGCCGGATATCTTCACTCGACTGATTGAAATGGCTTTGCAGCTTACGGATGCGATCGCCCAGCAGGCTCACATCCTTGACCAGCCGCCCGACTTCGTCGCGGATTTGATCGGCCGCCTCCCGCATCCGGGCATCCTTTTGGCTTTGCCGCACCAGTTGAACCGCGAGCATCAATAGCGACGGCGAGACAATGACGATCTTGGCGCGAAAGGACTTTTGCACGATGTCGTGGAAGTCCTCATGAAGTTCGGCATACACGGACTCCGACGGCACAAACATGAACGCCATGTCCTGAGTCTCGCCGGGAATGAGGTACTTGCTTGCGATATCTGTCAGATGTTTGGCGACGTCGCCACGCAGGCGCTGCGCGGCGGCCTTGCGCTCCTCGTCGGACTTGGCGTCGCGATAAGCCGTGACAGCTTCCAGCGGGAACTTGGCATCGACGACCAGCGGGCGGCTGTCCGGCAGGAACACGCAGCAATCGGGACGCGTCCGGTTCGAGAGCGTCTGCTGAAAGGCGTAGCTGCCTTTCGGCAAGCCGTCCTGGATGATCGCCTCCATCCGGCTCTGCCCGAACGCGCCGCGCGACTGCTTGTTGCTCAGCACGCCCTGCAGCGAGGTCACCTGCGAGGCGAGCGCGCTGATGTTCTTCTGCGCGTTGTCGATGACCGCAAGCCGCTCATGGAGCTTCTGCAGATTCTCGGTGGTGTTGTGTGTCGTCCTCTGCAGCGAATCGCCGAGCCGGTGCGACACCGAATCGAGCCGCTCGTTAACCGCGCGTTGGAGCTGCGACTGGCTGTTCGTCAGATGGCCCATCAGGGCGTCGAGCCGCGCAGAGGCATCGGCCTGGGCGCGCGCCAATTCGGCCATCACGGCCGCATGCGAATCATCGGGGCGGCGGGCGCGCCATAGCGCGACGGCCAAAACAGCGATCACAATCAAGGCCGTGAGCGCGGCTGCCGCAGCGATGATGGGCAGACTTTCGATCATGCAATGCCTCTACGCGATTCGCCGGCCGGACACGCGCACTGTATCCCGGCATAGTGAACGAATAGAGAACATTATTAGCCGCGGCGGGCCCCTCGCGCAACGCATCGCGCCTGCATTGACCCCGCTTTATGCACCCCTTAAATCGCCGAATATGGCGGTGCGCGAGATCATCAAGCTTCCCGACAAACGGCTGCGGCTTAAGTCCGAACCAGTGAAAAGGATCGACGCCGGCATCCACAAGCTGGTCGAGGACATGTTCGAGACCATGTACGACGCACCCGGCATCGGGCTTGCGGCGATCCAGTTGGGGGTCGCCAAGCGCGTCGTCACCATGGATTTGTCGAAGAAGGAGGACGACCACAAGCCGCAGGTGTTCATCAATCCGGAGATCACCTGGACGTCGGACGAAAAGTCGACCTACGAGGAAGGCTGCCTGTCGATCCCCGAATATTACGAGGAGGTCGAACGGCCGGCGCGGGTCAAGGTGAAGTATCTCGACCTCGACGGCGAGGCGCATGAGATCGAGGCCAAGGGCCTGTTGGCGACCTGCCTGCAGCACGAGATCGACCACACCAACGGCGTTCTCTTCATCGACTACATTTCCAAGCTCAAGCGTGACCGCGTGATCAAGAAATTCGCCAAAGCCGCCAAGAAGGTGGAGGCGTGATTGGCGCTCCGCCTCGTCTTCATGGGCACGCCCGATTTCGCCGTGCCTACGCTGGCGGAGATTTTCGCCAGCGGCCATGGGATTACTGCGGTCTACACGCGTGCGCCAAAGCCGGCCGGACGCAAGCTCGAATTGACGCCGACACCGGTCGCGCGCGAAGCGGCGCGGTTTGGTCTGCCAATACTGACACCCAAGACCTTGCGCGACACCGACGCCGCGAACGCGACGCGTGAACACCGAGCCGATGCCGCTGTCGTGGTCGCTTACGGACTCATCCTGCCGAAGCCTATCCTCAACGCGTTTCCGCTCGGCTGTTTCAATCTACACGCGTCACTGTTGCCGCGCTGGCGCGGTGCGGCGCCGATCCATCGCGCCGTGATGGCCGGCGACAGGGAAACCGGCGTCATGGTCATGAAAATGGAGGAAGGTCTCGACACCGGGCCAGTCGCCATGGCGGAGCGCCTGCCGATCGGTCCCGACACCACTACGGGCGACCTCCACTATGAGCTCGCGCGGCTCGGCGCCAAGCTGATGGTGGTTGCACTCGGCGCGCTTGAGCGCGGCTCGCTGCAATTGACGCCGCAGCCCGAGACGGGGGCGACCTACGCAGCCAAGATCGACAAGATCGAGACCCGCATCGACTGGGCCAGACCGTGGCAAGAGGTCCACAACCATTGCCGGGGGCTGTCGCCGTTTCCCGGCGCCTGGTGCGAGTTTCCCGGCGCGGGCCGCGTCAAAATCCTGCACACCAGAAAAGGCGATGGCAGCGGACCGCCGGGCCGCGTGTTGGACGACACGCTGACGATCGCCTGTGGCGTAGGCGCAGTGCGTCTCGTCGAACTGCAGCGTGCCGGAAAACAGCCCATGAAAGCCGACGAGTTTTTGCGCGGCACACCGGTCGCGCGCGCCAGCGTGCTGGGCTGAACAGCGGCCATGCCCCGCTACAAACTCACCATCGAATATGCCGGCACGCCGTACGTGGGCTGGCAGATCCAGGACAACGGGCCATCGGTGCAAGGCGCCCTGACCGACGCGGTCGCGGCGTTCACGGGCGAGCGCGCCGCGGTGCAGGGCGCCGGCCGCACCGACACCGGCGTGCACGCGCTTGGCCAGGTCGCGCATGTCGACCTGACCAAAGACTGGGATGACGACAGGGTGCGCGACGCGCTCAATTTCCATCTGCGGCCGCGGCCGATCGCCGTCCTCAACGCCGAGCACGCCGCGCCGGACTTCGACGCTCGCTTCTCGGCGATCAAGCGGCACTATCTCTATCGCATCAGCAATCGCCGCGCCGACCTCGCGCTCGACGTCAACCGCGCCTGGCGCGTCCCTCGGCCGCTCGATACGGCGGCCATGCACGCGGCCGCGCAGCTCTTGATCGGCCGCCATGACTTCACGACGTTCCGCGCCGCCGAATGTCAGGCGAAGTCGCCGGTGAAGACGCTCGACACGCTCGACGTCGCGCGCGACGGCGACGACGTGCGCGTTATCACTTCGGCGCGCTCATTCCTGCATCATCAGGTGCGCTCGATGGTCGGCTCGCTGGTGCACGTCGGTGAAGGCAAATGGAGTGCCGCCGATCTCGCCGCGGCGCTCGCCGCCCGCGATCGAGCCGCCTGCGGCCAGGTCGCTCCACCGCACGGGCTTTATCTGGTGCGGGTGGAGTATTGAGAGGCCGCTATTCCATCTTCACGCCGGACAGGCGAATGATGTCGGACCATTTTGTCGACTCGGCCGCGATGAAATCTGCGAATTCGCGCGGAGTGCCGCCGATCGGCTCCGAGCTGAATTTCCTAAGCACCTCGCGGATGTCCGGCGACTTGAGCGCCGCGTTTATGACGCTGTTGAGCCGGACGACGAGGGGCGCCGGTATTCCGGCCGGCGCAACAAGCCCGTTCCAGGTGGTCACGCGCAGATCGGGCAGACCGCTCTCCGCCATCGTCGGCACATCAGGCAATTGCTCCATGCGCCGGTCGCCCATCACCACGAGCGCCCTGATCCTGCCTTCGCGCAGCAGCGGCGCCAGCGCCGCGGGCGAGTCGAACACGATGTCCATCTGACCGCCCAGAAGATCGGTGAAGGCTTGGTTCATACTGGCGTAGAACACCGGAAACATGTCGATGCCGACGGCGCGTTTGAACATCTCGCCGGAAAGGTGCGGCGGCCCTCCTGTCGGAGCGGCAAAGTTCAATTTGCCGGGGTTGGCTTTCGCATAGTCGATCATGTCGCCGATGGTCCTGGCCTTAACCGCCGGACCGACCGTGAGATACATCGGCGAACTCGAGATGCCGGCGATCGGCGTGAAGCTCTTCACCGGATCGTAGCCGGCGGCGGGATTCAACGCGGGCGCAATCGCAAGCGACGTCGATGAGCCGAAGAACAGTGTATAGCCGTCGGGCTTTGCCGCCGCTGCGGCCTGCGCTCCAAGCGTCGTGTTACTGCCGGGATGATTTTCGACGATGGTTGGACCGAGATTGTTCTGAAAATATTGCGCGAACACGCGCGCGACCACGTCGGGCTGGCCGCCGGCGCCGAACGGCACGATGATCTTGATGACGCGGTTGGGATAGTCCTTCGCGGAGTTCTTGAGCGGAAGCGGCTCCCGCGTTTGCTCCAAGCGCGAGTACGATCATCGCGGCGGCCAACAGCCGATAAGTCACGATGTTTGACATGATCCCGGTGTCTCCACATGTGACCCGCCAAGCAGAGATCAACGCGCCAGCCACCGCAAGCCCGTTGTTTCAGGGCGTGCTGCAGCGCACCAAAAATGGCATCAGCCGAACAAAGGCGTCGACATTCGTGGTCCGCGATTGTCAGAATGAGCGCGTTGCAAAATTCGGGAGGCAACAATGGCTGACATTGTGCTTGCAATGGCGACCACGCACGGGCCGCAGCTGCATACGACGGTCGAGCAGTGGCAGTTGCGCGTGAGGGCCGACAAGGCGCGCAAGCATCCGTTCCGCGATGGCACGTATTCGACGAACTTGTGGCGATGCGCCGGGCCGAAGGCCTTGACGAGAAATCGAGCCTTAAGGCGCAGCATGGCTACCACACGCGCTGCCATGCCGCGATGAAACAGCTCGCCGACACATGGGACAACGTCGGCGCCGATATCGCGGTCATCTTGGGCAACGATCAGAACGAGATTTACGAGACCGACGAGCTCAATCCGCCGTTCATGGTGTTTTGCGGCGATACGATTCCGAATTATCCGCAGTCCGAAGATGCCAAGAAAGCGCTGCCGCCGGGAATCGCCGAAGCCGAACACGGACATGCGGCCGACACTTACACCGAATATGGCGGCGTTCCCGAGCTTGGCACGCACATCATCAAGACGCTGATCGAACACGACTTCGACGTCGCCGCCTCGAAGAAATGGCCGAAGAATGCCCGCAACGGCGCGTCGCACGCCTTCGGGCACATCTACCGTCAGGTCATGCGCGACAAGGTCGTGCCGAACGTGCCGATCTACCAAAACACGTTCTTTCCGCCGAACCAGCCCAAGGCATCCCGCTCCTATGAATTCGGCCGCATCGTCAAGAAGGCCATCGACTCGTGGAATTCGCCCAAGACGGTGGCGGTGTTCGCGTCGGGCGGCATGAGCCATTTCGTCATCGACGAGGCGTTCGACCGCAGGTTCGTGGCGGGGCTGCGCAACAAGGACAAGACATATCTGACCACGTTGCCGCCGAACGAACTGCAGTCGGGCACGTCCGAGCTCAAATCCTGGATCTCTCGCGGGCGTCCTTGACGATCTCGATGCGGAGATGCACGAGCTCGATTATGTGCCGTGCTACCGCTCCGCGGCCGGCACCGGCACAGCCAATGGTTTTTACTGGTGGGATATCAGGAAGTGATCGACCGCGTCGCCGCTAAACCTCTATCTGATGCAGATGGTGGACGATCGAGAATCGTCACAGCGGCTAATGCATCGGCTGCCAAAATTTGACTCCCCACGTGACATAAATGATGCCGTACACGGCAAGCACCCCGATCGCCCAAAGAACCACCCAAATGACAATGCCCAGATAATTCTTGATGCGCATCAGAACAGCTCCGTACGACGCAAGTTTTGTGGTTGTACCCGCCGGCGAAGTGATTGAGTGAAGGCGTTCAGGCGAAATAGCGATCGACGATCCGCCGATAGATCGCCGTCAGCGTCACGAGGTCCTCGACCGGCGCGCGTTCGTCGACCTGATGCATGGTCTGTCCGACCAGGCCGAATTCCAGCACCGGGCAATAGTCCTTGATGAAACGCGCGTCCGAGGTGCCGCCGGTGGTCGAGAGCTTCGGCTTGCGACCGGTCACCTCTTCGATCGCGGCGGCGGCCAGATCGGTGAAGGGACCGGGCTTGGCCAAAAACACGTCGGCGTTGGAGGGCTGCCACTCGAACGCATAACGGATGCGCCCGGCTGCGGCCGCCTGCGCACGTTGCTCAAGCAGAGTCTTGAGCGCGGCCTGGCTGTGGCGATCGTTGTAGCGGATGTTGAACCGCGCACGCGCCTCGCTCGGAATGAGATTGACGGTCGGGTTGCCGACGTCAACGGACGTAAATTCCAGGTTCGACGGATCGAAATGGGCGTTGCCGTCGTCGAGCCGCGCTTGCAGGGCCGCAATCAGCGTCACCAGCCCGCGGATCGGGTTGTCGGCGCGATCCGGATAAGCGACGTGGCCCTGGCGGCCGGTCACGACGAGGGTGCCGTTGAGCGAGCCTCGCCGGCCGGCCTTGATGGTGTCGCCCAACACTTCGAGATTGCTCGGCTCGCCGAGAATGCAGTGGTCGAATGTTTCGCGGCGCTCGGCAGCCCATTTCAAAAGTTTGATTGTGCCGTTGACGGCGACGCTCTCTTCGTCGCCGGTGATCAGCAAGGAGAGCGAGCCCTTCTTCGGCTTGCCGCCGTTCGCGGCGAGGTGATCGAGGGCCGCGGCGACGAAGCAGGCGATGCCGCCCTTCATGTCGACGGCGCCGCGTCCATAGAGCACGTCGCCCGCGACGTCGCCCGCGAAGGGCGGATGATGCCACGACGCCTCGTCCCCCGGCGGCACGACGTCGGTATGGCCGGCGAACACGAGATTGGGACGAGTGCTGCCGATGCGCGCGTAGAGATTCTCAATCGGCGCCGTGCCGGGTTCGGCAAAGGTCGTGCGGTGAACCTCAAATCCCGCTTTGGTCAGCACATTCTGCAAATAGCCGATAGCGCCGCCCTCGTCCGGCGTCACCGAGCGGCAGCGCAACAAATCGCGTGCGATTGAGACAGGATCGGCAGTCATTCTTTATGCACCAAACTGCGTGGCCAGCGCCATGTTGTGATTGCGCACCAAGGCAGGGATGAGGAACGCATCGATCAGGACCCAGATGAGCGAGATCGGCATCGCCACCACGGTGAGCGTCAGGATGAGCTGGATCAGACCGACATTGATGCGCTTGAGATAGAAATTATGCACGCCGAACAGTCCCAGGAAGAACCACAGCACATAGGCGACCAGGACGTTCTTCTTGTTGGCGTCGTAAAGCATCAGCGCGCGCGTCTTTCGACAGGCCGCCTTCCTGCGCCTCCACCGTACCGAGCGCCGGCAACCCTGTTCCGACGCAGGGTCGCGGTCAACTGTTCGCGACAGGATCGGGACCATGCCGGTTCGGCCCCGGCGTGCCGCGGCGAAAGCCAAGCTCGACGAGTAGCGCGATCCCGAACACCGTGAACGGAACCGCGATCAAAAGCGCCGCCATGCTTGGCTCTTCGGCGGTACCACCCCACTGCAGCACGTCGAGCAGATCGAGCACCACGCCGGCGCCGAAAAAGATCGCGAGCACCCACAGCGGCATATCGCGGTCATTGCCCCGCTTGGCGGCGATAGCAAACTCCGGATAGGTGAAGGCGAGATCGACAATCGCGGCGAGGCGGTCGCCGTCGATCTGTTCGGCCACGTAGTAGCCGACGATGTTGGCCAGCGCCACCACGCTCATCGCGATCCAGAACGTCTTGCGGCTGATGCGGCCGTGGAAACCGTTGAGGAGATAGACCCAATCCATCGGCGCGCCGTGGTTAGACTGTGACCCAAATCAAGCGAATCGGATCACAGTCTGAATCTTTCGCTGGAGCATGATCTTCTTCCGAAAACCGGCTTCCACTTTTCGGGATCATGCTCTAGTCCCGGAGCAGTTCGTTGATGCTGGTCTTGGCGCGCGTCTTTTCATCGACGCGTTTGACGATGACGGCGCAGTAGAGGCTGGGGTTGACGGCATTCGATGCCGCACGATTGCCGATCTTGGCCGGCATGGTGCCGGGCACGACGACTGAATAGGCCGGCACCTCGCCCTGCACGATGTCACCGCTGTCGCGATCGACGATCTTGGTCGAGGCGCCGATGAACACGCCCATCGACAGCACCGCCCCTTCGCGCACCACCACGCCTTCGGCGACCTCCGAGCGCGCGCCGATGAAGCAATTGTCCTCGATGATCACCGGGCCGGCCTGCAACGGCTCCAACACGCCGCCGATCCCGACGCCGCCGGAGATATGGCAGTTCTTGCCGATCTGCGCGCAGGAGCCGACCGTGGACCAGGTGTCAATCATCGTGCCCTGATCGACGAATGCGCCGAGATTAACGAAAGACGGCATCAGCACCACGCCGGGCGCAATGTAGGCTGAGCGGCGGACTACGCTGCCAGGGACGGCGCGAAAGCCGGCGGCGCGAAAGTTCGCGTCGTGCCAGTTGTCGAACTTCGACGGCACCTTGTCCCACCACACCGCGCGGCCGGGGCCGCCGCCGATCTCGCTCATGTCGTTGAGGCGAAACGACAGCAGCACCGCCTTCTTGAGCCATTGATTGACCCGCCAGGAGCCATCCGCGGTCCTTTCCGCAACGCGAGCGGCGCCGCGGTCGAGAAGATCAAGGGCCGCCTCGACCGCATCGCGAATGGCGCCCTTGGTCGACGGGCCGACCGTATCGCGCCGTTCGAAGGCATCGTCGATGGTTTTGGCGAGTTCGTCGTTCGACATGGAGGGCCGCCCTGCTGCGGCGTTTTTCGGGGGCCGCCCCAGCGATGTCAAGGGAGCGCGGCGCGCACGCCGCGCAGAAAGCCCGTCAGATCGTCGGTGACATGATTGACATGCGGCGCATCGCGCCCGGCAAGCTCCCAATCCTCGCGCAGCACCACTCCCGCACCCTCCGGCACGACCAGCACGGTGGTCATGCCGAGGGCATGCGGGACTTCAAGATTGCGCGCCAAATCCTCGAACATCGCCGATTTTGCCGGATCGACATTGTGGCGAGCGAGAAACCGCTCATAGACGACGCGCTGCG
Organism: uncultured Alphaproteobacteria bacterium; assembly: GCA_963732015.1. GTDB lineage: Bacteria > Pseudomonadota > Alphaproteobacteria > Rhizobiales > Xanthobacteraceae > BOG-931. The sequence goes on from CAVSXY010000003.1 coordinate 201,464, forward strand.
GCTTAGGCTCAAGTTCGGCCGCGGCGATGTCGAACACGTCGTCGAAGTGCTGCTCGATTTCGAGCCGCCCCATCACGGCCCTGGCGTGGGCGCGCGTGCCGTTGGTAAGGATGAACTTGCGTCCAGGCAGTTTCGCGATCGCTGCGCCAAGCGCCGGGTTCGGCGTCAGCGGCGAATGGTCGATCTGATGCACGATTTCGAGGTACTCATCGGGATTGAGACCATGCTCCTCCATCAGGCCGCGCATCGTGGTGCCATAGCGCCGGTAATAATCCTTCTGCAGACGGAACGCCTCGTCACGCGTGATAGGCAAAAAGCCCACAATATAATCGCGAATGCGCTCGTCGACTTGCTGCCACAAATTGAGACGATGGGGATAAAGCGTGTTATCGAGATCGAACACCCACGTCTCGACTTGCTCGAAACCGCGTTGGCCGGAATAACCACGAACGGATTGGTGCTGCTGCATCATCGATGCGGCGACTTGGTGTTGCCATAGTTGGCGGCGAGGAGACGGCGGGCTCGCCGAATCGGATTTAACAGGCGGAATGGAGAAAACAAAGGATGCGGCAGGTGTCGCGCAAGTCAGTACCGTTCGTGTTGGCAATTATTCTGGGCACAATGGCCGCCGCGCTGGTCGCCAGTTTCGCGCTGTACGCATCGCATACCTGACCGCCGTACCCTAACCCGCCTCCCGCCAGGACGTCGCGGGAAGCAATCCCTTGAGGGCGCCGTCGTGCAGCCGGACCGGATCGCGCTCGCCCTCCATAGCGAGCCGCAGCACGCACCGCGCCAGTTCGTCGGGCTTCACCGTGGCGTTGCCGATCGATTTCAGCGTCAGCCACGCCTCGTCGAACGCCGTCTCCAATACGACGAGCGTCTGCGGATCGAAGGCATTATTGTGGAACCCGCGCATCAGCCGCCCTCACCGCGGCTCCGCCGGGATGGGTGTTTGGGATGTGGCAAACGCTCGGCGTAGAGTTGGCCGAGTTTGTGACGCCACGGCATGATTTGGATCAAAACCCAGTGACAGCTTCGTGTCCGGCGCAATCTCGGGCTTGGTCCCTGCGATCTCGTTAATGAGCTTTTTAAGGATCGCGTCGGCGAAGGTGTCGTAACTGTCGGCCGCAATCATGAATGCGCCGGGGCCACCGATCACATTGTCGAAATAATAGCGGTCAAGATCGGGCTCGATCGCCACAATCGGCAGGCCATTGATGCCGATACCGTCCTGCACGGCCTCGTCGCGGGCGAGCCGCACCGGCCGGCCGCTGTTGTTCGAGCCGTCGCCCGACACGTCGATGACTCGCCGCGCCGGATTGAAAGGCAATTGCAGGAGAAGCAGGCGCGAATAGTCGATGGCGCCGCTGATCGAGGTGCCGCCGCCGAACAGTTGCCGCGGCGCCGCCACGACGGCGCTGGCGAACGCCTCCGCGCTGGCCTGGTCCTTGATCAGCGTCCAATCGACCACCTGCACATGCAGCCGCGGGCCGGTCCATTGCATCATGGTGACGGCGATCGACTGCGTCATCAGCGAGAGGATCGAATTCAACACTTGCGGGTTGCGGAACGCCGCGGCATAGCCCTGCTTTTGCAGCTCGAAACGCCGCATATCGACGCTGCCCGACGCATCGACCGCAAGCACGAGAGCAATCGCCACGTCGGCTCGCGGTTGCGGCGGCGGAGGCGCGGGTGTCTGCGCCCGCACCGCCATGCCGGCGGCCGCCAGCGCAGCGAGAGCGCAAACCACAACTCCACGGAGCAGCACGCGACGGCCGATCGTGTCCCTCACCCGCAAACGGACCACCTCCGCATCAAGCACTCAGCCGCGGCACCAGCCGGCCGGCGTTGCCGCTCGCAATCGCCTCGAAATCGGCCGGCGGCAGGTTGAGCTTGCGCAGATTATCGACCTGGTTGAGCGGAAAGTAGGGGTAATCGGTGCCATACGTAATTTGTGAAGCGGGGACGAGCTTCATGAGCGCCGCCATCGACGCGGGATGCGTCGCGTTTGCGGTATCGTAATAAAGCCGCCGCAATTCGGCTTCGATGCCGTCCGGGGCGAATTCCCCGACGGTCTTCGCTCGCTCGTAGAAAGCCTCGACGCGGCCGGCAAGCATCGGGATCGTGCCGCCGGCATGCGAGAACAGCCATTTGATGTCGCGCAAGCGCGCAAAGGTGCCGCTGATCAGCAGGCTCACGACGGTGCGCGTCGTGTCGTGCGGCACTTCGAGCGCCGCCGGAAAGATACCGATACCGAGATTGCCGCCGCAGCAATTCGCGACCAGCGGATGTACATAGACCACAGCCTTGCGGCGGTTCAATTCCTCGAACACCGGCTTGTAGGTCGGGTGCCCCAGCCACTTGTCGCCGTAGTTGGTCTGCAGGCCGACGCCATCGGCCTTCAGCGTATCGAACACGTACTCGATTTCCTTCAAGGTTGCGTCGATATCGATCATCGAGAGCGGCGCGAACAGGCCGTAGCGGCCGGGCTTGTCGCGAACCATCTCGGCGCCAAAATCGGCGCACAGCCGCGCCGTGTCTTGCGCCGTCTTGGCGATGCCGTCGAACCAGACACCTGGCGTGGATGCGAGCGAGAGGATGCCGGTCGTGATGCCGCTCTTGTCCATCGCCTCGAAGTCCTGTTCCCGCGTCCAGGACAGTTGAACGCCGAGATGTGGAATTTTGCGCCGATCCTCCCAGTCGCCCCAGGCCTTCTGATAGGCCGGCGGATAGAAGTGATGATGCGTATCGATCAGCTTCGGCGCGGCGCCCTGGGCGCGCGTTTGTTCGCCGGGTAAGAGCGCCGCCGCGCCGGCGGCCACCGCACCGGCGAGAAACCCGCGCCGCGATGTGCAGCACGTGCACGTGTAGGACCATCGATTGGCGCGTGCAGCCTTCCGCTGACTCATGACGTCCTCCCGGTTCTTGTGCTGAATTGATATTACAAATCCCATCGCGGGTCATCGCCGCAATCAACCAAGCCGAGCAAAGACGATCATGACCGATATCCGGCGCGTCCTTGTGGTCGGCGGCGGCGTAGGCGGCCTCACATGCGCCATAGCCTTCGCGCAGCGAGGTGTCGACGTCGTCCTCATCGAGCGGCGGCCGGCCTTTGACGTACCCGGCGTTGGACTCCGCCAGCCCGCAAACGCGCTGCGCGTCTATCGGACGCTTGGCGTGCTGCCCGAGATCCTGGCGGCAGGGTTCGTCTATGACCGGATGCACATTTGCGATCCCGACCGCGAATTGATCGTCGAGCACAGGTTCCTCTTGGGCGACACGTCGGTGCCGGCATTCTGCGCACTGTCGCGGTTGCGCCTGCACGACATCCTCTTGGCGGCTGCTGAGCGTGCCGGCGTGAAGGTCTACACCGGGCTTACGGTCGACCGTATCCAGGACGAAGAAGGCCGGGTCGCGGTCACGCTTTCGGACGGCAGAACGAATTCGTTCGATCTGCTCGCCGGCTTCGACGGCATCAGATCGACGACCCGCTTGCATCTCGTTGGGACAGCTTTTGTGCCGCGGCCTTCCGGCTACGGCGGCTGGCGCGTGCAGGTGCCCCGGCCCGCCGACGTGAGTTGCATGGAATTCCTGCAAGGACTCGGCAGCAAGACCGGCGCCATGCCGCTCGGCGACAACCTCATGTATATTTTTCATATCCGGCCGGAAGCGCCGGACGCTGTTTTCGAGCAGCGTGACCTGCCGAGTTTGTTCAGAGAGCGCCTGTCGGGATACGGCAGCTACGTCGCAGGCATTGCGGCCTCGCTCGATGCGGACTCCGACATCGTCTACAGCCCGATCGAGCCGATACTGCTGCCATGGCCGTGGTTTCGCGGCCGCGTCGTGATCGGCGGCGATGCCGCTCACACCTTCCCGCCCCACCTAACCCAGGGCGCCGCAATGGCCGCCGAGGACGGCTACGTGCTCGCGCGCGAGGCGCTCGCGGATACGGGTCCGATCGAGGCGCGTTTGATGAGATATTCGCAGCTGCGCTACGGGCGATGCGCTTTTGTCTACACGTTCTCGTATCAGTGGATGATGGACGAGCAATCGATCCGCGCGCTCGCCGACCTCGCCGCGGCGCGCTCGGAACTGGCGCTGAACGCGTCCGCCCGGATTGCCGCGAGCGATCGCATCCTCAACAGCCCTATCTTTTAAGACGGCCTTACTCGATGGCCCTGTCCGTGATCGCCAATAGCGCCGGCGGCACCGTCAGCCCGAGCGCGTTTGCGGTCTTGAAGTTGATTGCGAGCGCATATTTGGTCGGCGCCTGAATGGGCAGATCGCCCGGCGAGTCGCCTTTCAGGATCCGATCGATGTAATCGATCGGCGTCCGGATGAGTTCGTCATATTCGAACGTGTATGACATCAATGCGCCGTTCTCCACGCCGCGGATCACCGAATTGATCGCCGGCAGCTTAAACCGCGCACATTGTGTGATGATCTGATCGCGATGTCCGTTGGTGAAGGGCTCGGGCAGAACCAACAGCGCGCCGTGCGGCTCCTTGCTGAGCGACGCCAGCATACCTTCGATCTCGGCGTCGTGATGGCTCCAAGTTTCGATCACCTGCACGTTTCCGGCGGCCTCTTTGGCTGATGCGACCAACGGTGCCGCATAGGCGTCGTATCCGGATTGTAGAAGATGCCAACGTGGGTGACGTTGGGGACAAGCTGCCTGAGCAGCTGCATCCATTTGCCGCCGATCGAAAAATCCCAGACGACGAAGCCGGTCACGTTGCCGCCGGGGTGTCCGAGGCTCGCGGCCAGGCCGAAGCCGACGGGATCCGCCAATTGTGTAAAAACGATCGGAATCGTTTTGGTCTTTCGATGAACGGCGACCGTCGCCGGCAATCCCTGTGCGCAGATCACTTCGGGACGGAGCGCGACAAGCTCGGCGGCAGACGCGTCGGTCTTGGCGAGATCGGCGAGCGCGCCGCCGAACCGATAATCGATGCGGATGTTCTTGCCTTCGATCCAACCGGCGTCCTGCATCGCATCGCGGAAGGTCCGCAGATACGCTTCGGCGATCGGGTCCTCAGCGCTTGCCGCCAGTCCAACCAATACGCCGATGTGACGCATCTGCTCCGGTTGCTGGGCTCGCGCGGCAAGCGGCCATGCGATCGCGCTGCCGCCGAGCGCAGCCAGAAATTGACGACGCTTCATTCATATATCCCTTGTGCCAACGCTTTGTAGTGGCTGAACTGGCGCATTGGAAGTGGTGACGCTCTCACCCGAACGTAGCGCAGCGACAATGAACGAAGCCGTCTTTGCCGAATTGCCGACGTGGCTCACTCAAGCCGGTCTCGCCGGCATGTCCGAGACCGGCATCGTCTCGGGCTTCTGCGATCGCTGCGTCGCCGCCGGACTTCCTCTCGATCGCGGCCAAGTGTTTATCGACACCCTCCATCCGATCCACGAGGGCCGACTATTTCGCTGGGGCTTTGGCGCCACCGAAACTCCTGTGCTCGAGTATGGCCGCACCAGTCCTGACGCGCTGGCTGCGTCCGGCTCCGATCCAAAGGCTCTCGAGGCCGTCAGACGCTGGCAGCGCAGCGCGTTCTACAAGATGCTGCAAACTGGCGACTCGCTGCTGCGCTGCCGCTTGAACGCCGCGACCAAGGACGACTTCGCGTTCCTAGCGGAGTTGTTCGCCGCCGGCATGACCGACTACGTCGCGATCATCACCCGTTTTGCCGCCGAAGGCGTCATCGGCGAGATGGATTGCGTGTATTCCTCGTGGGCGACAAGTTCGCCTGATGGATTCAGCGACGGTCAAATCGCCGTGCTTGAGCGCATCGCGCCATACCTCGCGCTTGCTATCAAATCAGTGTCGCTGGCGCGAATGACCGCAACGCTGATGGAAACCTATCTGGGCCGTGACGCCGGCCAGCGCGTGCTCAGCGGACGGATCGTCCGCGGCATTGCGGAGCGGATCGACGCCGTCGTCTGGTTCAGCGATCTGCGCGGGTTCACGCGCGTCACCGACACGGCCCCCGAACAGGTCATTCCGCTGCTGAACGATTACTCGGATGCGATCGTGTCGGCGATTCACGAACACGGCGGCGACGTACTCAAGCTGATCGGCGACGGTACGCTCGCCATCTTCACCGGCGAAGACCGGATGCGCGCCTGCAACGCCGCGCTCTCCGCCGCCATCGCCGCGCGCCGCGCCGTGGCCGAATTGAAGACGCGCCGCATGGCAGACGGCAAGCCCGTCACCGACATGTATCTCGGTTTGCACGTCGGCGAGGTTTTCTACGGCAATGTCGGAAGCCGGGAGCGGCTCGACTTCACCGTTATCGGTCCGGCCGTCAACGAGGCAATCGCGGGCATGTGCCGGTCGGTCGATCAGCCGATTCTCGTGTCGGCGGCGTTCGCCGGTGTAGACGATATGAAGCGCCGCCTCGTTTCGGTCGGACGATACGCGTTGCGCGGCGTGGCGCAGGTTCAGGAGCTGTTTACGCTCGATCCCGATGCGTAATTTCGCTTCCCTGCGCGGTCGAGCAGCGCTGCGCGCGACGGATTTGATCTGGATCAAATTGTCCTGCGGCGCCGTCCATAAAGTTGCAAACGTAACCAGACGTCTTCGAGACAATGGATGGGCTGCGATGTCGCCAGCGCATCGCGGCAAGGAGCAAATCCATGAGCTACGACGCGATTTCCGTCACGCCTTCATCCCCACAAATCGGGGCCGAGATTGGCAATATCGATCTGACCCGGCCGCTCAGTAATCGGCAGGTGGAAGAAGTACACGATGCCAAAGTCGCTCATGGCGTGATCTTCTTTCGCGACTAGAAGATCGACTTCGAATCTCACGAGCGTCTTGTGCGCTATTTCGGCGAACCCCACGTCCATGTCGGCCGGCGAGGGCACTGCATCGAAAGCCATCCCCGGCCATCCGCAAGCAATATTTCGACGCGCTTTCAAAGCGCGTTTCCGGCGAAGAATGGCATTCCGACCAGAGCTGCGCCGAGATCCCGCCGATGTACAGCATCCTCTACCAGGAGCAGGTTCCGCCGAATGGTGGCGGCGACACCATGTTTTCGTCGGCCTACAAGGCCTATGAAGAACTGAGCCCAGGGATGAAGATCTATCGTAAGCGGTGCCGCGACCACACGACTACACGCATCAGCGCCAGATCGCTATAGGAGCGGCGATCAAGCTGCGCGGCGAACTCCGGTCTGCTCGGCCCAAGCCCACGGCAGGAGTTGATTGAGCTGCTGGACGGGCCAGCCATCGACGAGCTTGGCGAGGATATCGGCCAGATAGGCCTGCGGGTTGATGCCGTGAAGCTTGGCGGTCTCGATCAAAGATGCGAGGCAGGCCCAGTTGATGGCACCTTCGTCATGGCCGGCGAACAGGCTATTTTTTCAATTCAACGCGATCGGGCGCATCGCTCGCTCGACACTGTTAGTATCCATCTCGATGCGACCCTCGTCGAGGAAACGTACGAGGCCGTCCCAGTGGTGGAAGCCATAGCGGATCGCCTCCGCGATGGTGCTCTTCTCCGAGACGGCGGCCAGCCTGGTCTCGAGCCAAGCCCTGAGCTTTTCCACCAACGGCTTCGTTTCGGCCTGTCGGACGGCGCGACGTTCCTCCGCGCTGCGGCCGCGGATCCGGCTCTCGATGGCATAGAGTGCCGCGATCCGTTCCAACGCCTCGTGGGCGATCGGCGCCGGACCGCCTTTGTCGATATCGAAGAAGTGGCGCCTCCAGTGCAACCAGCAGAAAGCGAGCGTCACCGCGCCTCGATCACGTCCCGGATCAGCCAGTTGTTTGTAGACCGCATAGCCGTCACATTGCACGATGCCGGAATAGCCTGTCAGCAAAGCAAACGCGTGCTCGCCACCGCGGCCGGGCGCATAGGTATAGGCGACGCCCGGCGGGTCGGACCCACCCCAGCGGCCGGTCGTCCCGCGAGATCGCCCAGAAATAGCCGGTCTTGGTCCGGCCCCGGCCGGGATCGAGCACGGGAGCCCGCGTCTCATCGACCGCGATCTTGGCCGAGCCGAGCAGGATCTCCTTCATGCGCAGATAGACCGGCTTGAGCTCCGCCGCTGCGACGCCAACCCAAAAGGCCAGCGTGGAGCGGTCGACCGGCAAGCCCTGCAGCTTCATGATCTGCGCCTGCCGGTAAAGCGGATTGTGCCAGGCGAACTTATCGACCACGACGCTGGCCACGAGAGCTTCGGTCGGAATACCGCTCTTGATCAGGCGCTCCGGAGCCGGCGCTTGGACGATCGCGCCTTCGCAGACCCGGCAGCCATATTTGGGACGATGCGTAACGATCACCTGGTACTGGGCCGGAATCTTGTCGAGACGCTGTGAGTTCTCTTCCCCGATGACATGCATCGCGCCGTGGCAGCACGGGCAGACCGTGCTCTCGGGCTCAAGCGTGACATGAACGTGGGGAAGATGCGCCGGCAGTGCGCCGCGGTTGGTGCGCCGCTTCTTGCGTTGAACCGCCGGCTTGTCGGCTGCGCCGTTTTGGTGCTCTTCCTGTTCCGCGTCTCGTGACGCGAGCGAGGTCTCGATATCTTCCAACGCCAGCTGCATCTGATCGCGATCAAGTCGCTCGGACCGCTGTCCGAACTGCGCACGCTGGAGCTGCTTCAACAGATGGCGAAGTTGATCGTTCTGCTCGGTCAGCCGGCGGCTCTCCGCAATGGCGGCGTCACGCTCGCTCGATAGCTGGTTCACCAGCGCCCGCAGAGCATCGACATCATCCGGGACAGCGTCAATCGGCATGCATATGATCGAATCAGATTCGCGCTCGGTTGTGACGAATAACCTGCGCTCTGATTCAATAAGTCACAGCTCTTACGACGTTGCAGTCGGCCGCGTAACATCGTGCGCATGCAGACGCGACCAATCCATTCCATCAACCAGTGCGGCGAGTTGCGTCGACGTCAGCCGCATCACGCCGTCCGTGACCGGCGGCCACCGGAATGCACCTTGCTCTAGCCGCTTCCAATACAATACCAGGCCCGAGCCATCCCAGACCAAAATCTTCACCCGGTCTGTTCGCTTCGAGCGGAACACAAAGACCGTTCCGGAAAACGGATCGTTTCCGAGCGTCTCGCTTACCAGGGCGACAAGCCCATCGGCACCTTTGCGGAAATCGATCGGCCGCGTCGCCACCAGCACCCGCATTCCCGCCGGAACCGCAATCATGTGGCCGCCTTCACGGCGCGCAGCACATCTCTGAGCCAGCCAAGGTCAACGCCGGGTTCAGCATGTACCACCGTCCCCGCGATCTCGATCGCTATCGACCCAGCACGGTGCCTAACTGCACCTGCCGCGCCAGGCGCGCCCGTCGCGGTCACGACCGGAACAAACATCGGCGGCTCCGCGGCCGGAAGGACCAGACGGCCAGTCCGCGCCGCTTTGCGCCACCCAAACAGATGCTGCGGTGTGATGTCGTGCCGTCGCGCCACTTCCGACACGACTACGCCAGGCTCATAGGATTCCGCGACTACTTGGCCCTTGACCTCATCGCTCCACCGGCGCCGACGACCAACCCCGGTGCGAATATCAATGCGGCCGCGTCGCTCCGAAGCGTCAACTATATGGTCAACCATATATGCAAACCGATCCAATCAAGACGGGCTACATCTTCCAGATCAGATCGAACGCTGCAAGATGGGGACAGAGCACCGCTTACGATCTATCTCGAGGGCAAGACGGCGACCCACGCGGCGGCCGCGCGTTCGACAAGAAACAAAACGTCTATCCGGTATCGGTCCATCCGGTCGTGGTTCGGCATCCTGAAAGCGGCCGAAAGCTCCTGTTCGTCAACCGCGAATTCACCAGCCACATTAACGAGGTGCCGGCGGCGGAATGCCGTGGCGTGCTGGAGTTTCTTTGCGACCATCTAGCCCGGCCGCATTGGAGCATGCGGTTCCGCTGGACCAATCATTCAATCGCGTTTGGGACAACCGCTGCACCCAGCATTATGCAATCTGGGACTATTGGCCGAACGTGCGCTCGGGCCACCGGATGTTCGTCAAAGGCACCGAACGGCCGCTCGCTGCTTGAAGCGCTATCGCCGGAGCTGAAACGCAACCAGCGCGGCGAGCATGATGGCGGCGCCGAGCCCCTGAATGGGCGTGACGATCTCGCCAAGCAGTATGGCGCTCAGCACTGTCACCAGCAGCGGCTCGAGATTCATGATGAGCGCGCTGCGGAACGGCCCGATGCGCACCGTCGAAACGTAGAGCGTCAATGTCGCGACCGCGACACCGATGCTCAAGAGGACGACCAGTGTCCATCCGTAGGATGTCTGCGGTCCATGCCAATTCATGGTTGCCGCCGCAGCGATCGCGAGCACGGCGGTCGAGGAGATCAGCGAATGCCATGTCGTCAAGCGCGGATCGGTATTTTGCAGTTCGGTGCGTGCGACCAGGAGAAACGTGGCACGGCAGAGCGCAGCCCCTGCCGCAAAACCGACGCCTGCGAACGACAGGTGCTGCGGATCGGCGCCGATCATGAGCGCGAGGCCACAGAACGCGACGATAGCCGCGAGCACTCCCTGCCAGCGCAGCCGTTCCACGCCGAAGATCGCGCCACCCAGTCCCGTCAGCAGCGGGTAGATGAAATACGTGAGGATCGCGAGCGGCACGGTAATCAGCGCGATCGCCTTGAACAGCGCATAGACGATGACGGCGAACAAAACGCCGAGGCCGAGCGCAAAGCGGTGAGCGCGCGGCGTTGCCGGCACGGGCGGCGAACCAAGGCGCAGGTAGACGAACATGATGCCGACACCGACGACGCCGCGGATGACCGCGAGCGTCAGCGGATCGACACCGTCGGCGAAAATCATTTTGGCGAGCGTGTCGCAGATGCCGAACGACACAGCGGCGGTAACGCCGGGGCCGAGGGCGTAAAGCCGCTCGCTCGCGCTGCTTGAGGTCATCAGGCGTCAGTGATGGATGAGCGTGCCGGCGCCGAGCTCGGTGAATAGTTCGAGCAAGACCGCGTGCGGCACCTTGCCGTCGAGGATGACGACACCCTCGACGCCGCGGTCAAGCGCATCGATGCAGGTCTCGACCTTCGGAATCATGCCGCCCGAGATGGTGCCGTCGGCGATAAGGCGCCGCGCATCGTTGACCGAAAGCTCCTTGATGAGGCTTTTCGACTTGTCGAGAACGCCAGGCACGTCGGTAAGCAGCAAGAAGCGCTTGGCCTTGAGCGCGCCAGCGATGGCGCCGGCGAAGGTGTCGGCGTTGACGTTGAAGGTGCCGCCGTTGGCCGCCGCGGCCACTGGCGCCAGCACGGGGATCAGCTCGCGGCCGAGAATTTGATCGAGCACCGTGGTGTCGACTTTGTCGGGCTCGCCGACCAAGCCGAGATCGACCACTTTCTCGATTTCCGAGCCCGGATCGACCACGGTACGGGTGAGCTTGCGCGCCACCACCATGTTGCCGTCCTTGCCGCACAGGCCGACCGCCTTACCGCCGGCCTCGTTGATGTAGCCGACCATTTGTTTGTTGATGGAGCCGGCCAGCACCATCTCGACGATTTCCAAAGTTGGCGCGTCGGTGATGCGGAGCCCCGCCGTGTACTGTGACTGAACGCCCACGCGCTTGAGCATGGCCTCGATCTGCGGCCCGCCGCCGTGCACGACCACCGGATTGATCGCGGTCTGTTCGAGAAGCACTATGTCACGGGCGAATTCGCGCGCCAGATTTTCCTCGCCCATGGCGTGGCCGCCGTATTTGACGACGACGATTTCCTCGTCATAGCGCTGCATGTACGGCAGCGCTTCCGACAGGATGCGGGCCTGCACCTCGGGGCTTACGGAGTCGTTCTGGCTCATCGGATCGATCTTCCCGGCATTCGGCGCAGCCTATGTAGCGGCGCGACGGGGCAACGACAATGCATCAGGCCGCGCGGCCGCCCCGCTCCGCTAAGAGCCGCGCGATGGCGGCGCGCAGTTCGCCGATGCTTGCGCCTGTGCGCGCCGAGGTCGCAATCAGGTCGGGAAAGGCCGCCGGGCGTTTTGCCATGGCGGTTTTGATGGCGTCACCGCGCTCGGCGAGAGCCTCGGCGCCGATCTGGTCGCATTTGGTCAGCACGATCTGATGGCTGACGGCGGCCCGGCTCAGGGTGTCGAGGATCGCCTCGTCTACAGGTTTCAGTCCATGGCGCGCATCGATGAGGATGTAGACCCGGGCGAGCGTGGCTCGGCCGCTCAGGTAGTCGTGAATAAGCGTCGTCCAGGCGGCAACCTTGCTTTTCGCCGCGGCGGCGTAGCCGTAGCCCGGCATGTCGACCAGGACCAGCCGGTCAGGCCCGCCGAAGAAAATCAGCTCCTGCGTCCGCCCCGGCGTATTGGAGGTGCGGGCGAGCGCGCGGCGGCCGGTCAGTGCGTTGATCAGGCTCGACTTGCCCACATTGGAGCGGCCGGCAAAAGCGATCTCCGGACCTTTCATGGGCGGGAGCGACGCGAGCGAACCGGCCGCCGACAAAAACTGCCAATCGCCGGCGAACAGCCGCCGGCCCGCCTCGATCTCCGCCGTGGAAAATTCGCCAAGCGTCCGAGCAATCATCGCGGTGCTGTTGATTAGCGGTGCTGTTGATTATTCGTCGCCGGCCGCCCGTGCGGGCAACAACGATGGACGGAAAGAATGTGCCTGCATCATCGTATCGCCGGAGCGAAGCGGCTTCCAGGACGACCGGCGGTTCAAAATGAAAAAGGGGACTGCGCGTCCCCTTTTCGTCGACCGCGGCCACTTCACACGGCAACCGCACATGGTGACCTCGGATGACGGCTTACGCGGCGTCCTCGGTCCGATCCCACTTCGTCGGCACCGGGGCATAGGCCGGATTCTTCGCCGCGCCCTGGTAGCGCGCGGCGGCCGCAACCGCGGGGATGCCGATCTGCCCGTAGCAGCGGTCGAGTGCAGCACGTTCGATGGACTCTTTGCGGGCTGTGCTCTTATTTTGACCAGTCTTTTTGGCCGATTGGGCGGTTACTTGTGTCATTCCGAAACCCTCTGCGGTGAGCGATGACCAAGTTCTGAGCGCCGAGTGCGGCGGAAGTGGGCGGCAAATCGTTCGTCGCCGTGACATTTCCAGCCCCTTTTGGAGCGGCGGCATTGTCCTCGCAAATCATGGTAAATCGGTACTTAAACGGTAAACCCTCGCTTAATGTCTGCGGGGCATAGTACCGCTCGAACCTCCCGGAAGAGGTTCGATTGTTGGCCCGGACCGAACAGAGGCTCGGTTATCCAACGATCGTTGTGGAGAGTGCGGCATTCCTGCAACAGGTGGCCGCCAGTATGGGTCGAACGCAGCTTAACGTCTGGCAATAACGGGACGATTTCGCTATTGGATTTTGGGCAGAATTGTCGGCTGGGTTAAGCGCGGGGATGGCGGAGAGTAAGCAAGCTATGGCCATGCGTGCGATTGCGTTTCTGATTGTCGGGCTGGCGGCGCTGACGCTGGGCGGCTGCATGCAGGAGACACTTGAGCCTGCGACGCAAGCCGGCTGGAAGCCGCGCGACAAGGAATTGATGGCGAACCTGCCCTACGCGCAGGCGTCCATCCCCGAGGCCTACCGGCGGGCCATCGTCGATTATCACCGCAAAGAGGCACCCGGCACGATCGTCATCGATAGCGACGCCCGGTACCTCTATTACGTGCAGCCGAACGGCAAGGCGATCCGCTACGGCATCACGGTTGGCGAAGAAGCCCAAGCCTGGAGCGGCATCGCCAAAGTCGGCCGAATGGAAGAATGGCCGGCCTGGGTGCCGACGCCTGGCGAACAGCAACGGCTTGGTCCATTGCCGGCCTTCGTCACCGGCGGACCGCACAATCCATTGGGCGCTCGCGGCATCTACTTGTTCTCTGGAAACAAGGACACGCTGTACCGCATCCACGGCACCAATCAGCCGGAATATATCGGTCAGGCGATTTCGTCCGGGTGCATCCGGATGACCAACGAGGACGTGATAGACCTCTATAATCGCGTCAAGATGGGCTCGATCGTCGTTGTGCTCGCACCGAAGCAGGGCGACTCGCCGTTCAATCCGCGCATGGCGGCCGGCCCGGACGTCGCGCAGACACCCCGGCCATACTGACGCTTAAAGACACGGACACCTATAATCGCGGCGCCGGCCTTTGCCAGCGCCGTTTGATTTTGCGGCGAGGCTTACGCTGTGCCCAGTTCGATGTGCACGATCTCGCGCGGGACGCCGAGACGGGCCGGAACGAAGCTCGTGCCGAGGCCGCCTGAAACGATCATGTTGCGATTGTCTTCGACGATGTGCCCGTAGGCGAACCGCGCTCCGTATTTCGACGGCACGAAAGCCGGCCGGATAAACTGCAGGCGCACCTGCCCGCCGTGGGTATGGCCGGCGAGCGTCAGCGCGACGCGGTCCGAAACAAGCGGGAAGATGTCCGGCTCGTGCGCGAGCAGCAGCACGGGATCCGCATCGGTGATGCGCGCCCATTGTCCCCGGCAGATCGTCCTCGCCGCGGAAGCGGTTGGGCCCGAGCCAGTGCGCGAGCTGATCGCCGAGACCGGCGAGCCAGAACGGCTGCCCGTCGATCGCAAGCTTGACAGCATCGTTCTCGAGCACCGGGATGCCCACGTCGGCGAGAGCGCGGCGCACCCCCGCAAGATCGAACCACCAATCGTGGTTGCCGAGGATCGCCCACGTCCCGAGCGGCGCGGTAAGCCGCGCCATCTCGGCCGCCCAGACCGGATCCGGCACGTGCTCGGTGATGAAGCGGTGCTTGGCGATAAAGTCGCCGAGCAGAACGACCAGATCCGATCGCAGCGTATTGGCCGTGTCGACCACCTCACGGATGTGCGAGAGCGGGCCGGCCCGCCGGCGTGCAGATCGGCGATGACCGTAATCGTGAGCTTGCGCCCCGCCGGCCAGCGCGGCGGCGCCGGCGCATAACGCGTGACGACAAGACCCTTGGCTTCGATCTCGGTCGCATAGGCGGCAGTCGTGCCGCCCCACACACCGAGAACGCCGAGCCCGCCGGTGAGAACACGGCGTCTCGTCATCAAAGGTTTTGCGTGCGGCGCCAGCAACGGCGCGGCTTTGGGTACGGTTAACGTCATCGCGGCCTCAAGCTACCCGCGATGAAGCACACGCCCATTGCGGCACGCAGTGCCATACGACATTCGGCGAGCAAATGTGTTACCGCACCATCACGACTGCGCGAGGCGCTCGCTGGTAACCCAGTTCAGCGTTTTATCGAGCGCGCGCGTAAGCCGGTTGAACAGCTCTTCAATTTCGGTCGCGCTGATGACGAGCGGCGGCGATAGCGTCAAAACGTCGCCCAATACAGAGCGAACGATGAGACCTTCCTCTTCGGCGAAGCGCACCGCTCGCGCCCCGACCCCATTCTGCGGAGCGAACGAGCGTTTACTTTGCTTGTCGGCGACCAGTTCCACGCCGCCGATCAGGCCGAGCCCGCGCGCCTCGCCGACCAGCGGATGCTGGTTGAGCGCGGCAAGCCGCGCCTGGAACAGCGGCGCGCGTTTGGCCGCCTTCTCGATGATGCGCTCGCGCGCATAGATCTCGATGGTCTTGAGCGCGACCGCGGCGGAAACGGGGTGGCCCCCGTAGGTAAAGCCATGCCCGAACACGCCGATCTTCTTGCTCTCGGCGAGCAAGGCTTCGTACATCATCTCCGGAATCATGACGGCAGCGATCGGTAGATAAGCCGACGACATCATTTTAGCGATCGAGATTGAATGCGGCCGAAAGCCGACCTTTTCGCAGCCGAACATGGTGCCGAGCCGGCCGAAGCCGCAAATCACCTCGTCGCTGATGACGAACACATCGTGCTTGGCGCACACCGCCATGATCTTCTGAAAATAGGTGCGCGGCGGCACGATCACCCCGCCCGCGCCCATCACCGGCTCGGCGATGAAAGCCGCCACGGTGTCCGGACCTTCCTTGATGATCAGCTCGTCGAGGTCAGCAGCAAGGCGGCTCGCAAATTCCTCTTCAGTCTCGCCCTCCCACGCAAAGCGATAGTGATGCGGGCAGGCGGCGTGCACAAATCCCGGCAGCGGCAGATTGAAGTCGCGGTGATTAGCCGGAAGCCCGGTCATCGAGGCCGCCACCACCGTGACGCCGTGATACGCCTTGATGCGGCTGACGATCTTCTTCTTGTTGGGCTGGCCGCGCGCGTGATTCAAATACCAGACGAGCTTGACTTGGGAATCGTTTGCTTCCGATCCGGAGTTGCAGAAAAACACCTTCGAGATCGGAACCGGCGCAATCTCTTTGAGCTTCTCGGCCAGCTCGATCGCTGGATCGTGGCTCTTGCCAGTGAACACATGCGCGAACGAGAGCTTGCGCATCTGCGCCGCCGCAGCCTCGACCAACTCCTCGTTGCCGTAACCAAGCGCCGTGCACCAGAGCCCCGCCATCCCTTCGATGTAGGGCTTGCCGTCGGTGTCATAGACGTAGACGCCCTGGCCGCGCTCGATGATCAGGGGGCCGGTCTCGCGGAAAGTCGCGAGGTTGGTGTACGGATGCACCAGCGTTTCGACGTCGCGGGTGGCGAGGTTGCTGAGCGGAGCCATTGATGAGCCTTTGGAAATAGCCTCTGCCGATTGGGGTCGAACTGCGTCATTCCATCGTCACAGCCGGACGATTCGGGCGCGACGATGCGCCTTTCAACCATGCGCCCGAATAGCGACCGTTATTGTGGCGCGCCGATGGAAGGCGGGTGCGGCAAAGTCAGACCGGCAGGCACAAGGCATTGTCCACCAACAAGCTGTCATACACGCAGCGCCGCTCGGCGAGTTTCAGACGGTCGCCGACGCGGCGGAATTTATCATAGTAGACGCCGACCTGGTGCAGCTTTGCGTCCGGCCGGTCGAACAGCACCTGCACGATCACATAATTGGCGCGGGCGCGGACGTCGCCATTCGGTTCCTCGCCGAGCAGCTGCAAGTTGCCAATGATGTGACGCAGGTAACGCGGCGCGAACATCTCGGTCTTTTCATGGGCGAAGGCGCGATCGCAGATCATGCCTTTGTTCTCGCAATAAATGAGTCCGACCGGCATGCCGCGATCTTCGTTCTCGCGCGAGATCACGACGTAAAAGGCATCGTCGGTGAACATCTCCGCCCAGTCGGTGAGGCGCTGCTCATCGAGTGCCGCAGCGTAGGCGTTGTTGAATTCGTGCAACTCGTGATGCAGCAACAGCGTTTCGATGCGGCGGTCGTTGGCTGCAGGGTCAATCTTACCGACCAGCATGACGAAGCCTCTACAAGCCCATCGCCTGGCGCCAATGCTTGTACATCGCGCGCACAGCGGCCTCCGAAATCAGCGTGTCGGAGGTTCCGGCCGGCGTTTCGGGGTCGAGCTTGACGACGTGCTGTCCACGCGGCACGTGCTGCATGCCGTCCTGAACAAATTTGATCGCCTCGTTGTCCTCAAGGCCGAGGAATCCGGCGGGCCCCATCAGATTGCCCTGCCGCAGGCGATGGCGCGTCATCGCCTCGTCATCACCCTCGAAGCCGAACATGGTCCACTTCATGATGAATTCGTGCGGCCCGGTCGGCACGATCTGACGAATGCCGAGCGTGTTCATCTCCCGCTGCACGATCAGGTTCGGCCAGATGGTCGCCATCGTCACCGACCATGGGCTGTCGAATTCCTCGATGAAATCCATGAAGCGCGGCTCGCGCAGCGTCAGCCCTTCCTTGAACGCGCGCATCTCCTTCTTGTCATCGCCGGAGATCGCTTTCGCATCCGACTTGGCCGACGCCATCACGCCGTGCCGCCCGCTCTTGTCGGTCAGCATCAGCGAACGGTTTCCCGCCACCAAGAGCCCAAACGTCACCAGAAAGGTGTGCAGCAGCGTTGCGTGATAAGGGTCTTTCAGGTTCTCGTGGTAGAGCTTCCAGTTGCCCGGCAGGGAATGACGATAGTGACCCAGCACGCGCGGCGTGCGGCCGTCGAAAGTCGCCTCGAATTCACGCAACACCTCGGGGCCGAGATAGTCCGGAAGCGATTCCATCTCCCGCGAATACGAAGCAAAGACGACGCCGCGATGCGTCGTCACGTTGAGCGTCGTCAAACCGTGCTGTTCCGGCTTGAAGTCGGCCGGCATCCCGCCCTTGCCGGCAACGCCGCGCCGAAACGGAACGCCGATCAGATAGCCCTTCAGGTCGTAGGTCCACTGATGGTAGGGGCAGACGAATTCCTTCGTCGTGCCGCTCAGCGCCCGGCAGAACTCCGCGGCGCGATGGCGGCAGCGATTTTCGAACACGTTGATCGACCCATCCTCGGCGCGCGCGACCACGACGGCTGTTGGCCCGACATGGGAGCGGATGAAATCTCCGGGCTTTGGGACCTCGGCCTCCAGCGCTACAAAATTCCAGGTGGCGCCGTGAAAGATTCGCTCGACCTCGCGCTCGTAGATCGTCTGATCGGTGTAGACCCAATCCGGAATGACGGTGAGATCGTCGTCCGGCCAGATATATTGCTGCGCCAAGCCTGAGACGCCGTTCGACCGCGCGATACCGGACGGTTTGCCGTTGCCGGATGGGCTTTGAGTTGGGTTCGGAGTTGGACTTGCAGCTTTGACGGGCTCACGCGGCAAGGCGCCCGCGGCCGTCGCTGCGTCGGATTGCGCGGCTTCGACATCGACCAGGATATCGCTACCCTCGATCTTGACCGGATAGACGTTCAAGTTCTTTGTCGCCGGGGCGCTCAGCGCCTTGCCAGTGCGGATATCGAAGACGGCCTGATGCAGCGGACACTCGATCGTACACTCCGCCGCGTCCAGATAACCGTCGGCCAGCAACCCGAACTCGTGGGAACAGATACCGCTGGTCGCAAAAACCTTGTCGCCGACCTGGAACAACGCGATCGTTGCGTCAGCGACATCGAGGGTGATGGCTCCGCGCTCACGCAGATCATCGAGCGATGCCACCTTTTGCCACGCCATGCGAGTGCCCGGTTAATGCGATTATAAAGAGCTTTCGAGCATATCTCATCGCCTTCGTGTTGCAATCGCTTTCGGCCTTGCGGTCGTTCGCTCAGGCGCCACCAAGCACGTTGCGATCCCCGTATCGCCGTCATACGCTTGCACCGAAAGCATCACGAGGAGTGCCATGGCTCAGGAGCCTCTCGCCACGAAGGGTAATTTTCTGCACATCTACGATTTCCGGGTAATGAAAGGCAAAGAAGCTGAATTCATTCGCCTGTTCGAGACGTTCGACTATTCGGACGGCAACCCGATGCACAAATCCAGTGCACAAGTGAAGGACGGCGTGCTGTGCCGTGACACCGAGGACCCACAGCGTTTCTTCCTGATCGCCGAATGGTCCGACATCGAAGAGCACGCCCGCATCCGCAAAATCCTCGCCAACGAGGTCAAGCCGGAATTCATCAAGTACATCGAAGGCGGCAAGTTCATTCCGAAATATGTCGAGGTCGTTTCCTCGACGCCGGACGAGATTCTGCAGAAGGCGGCGGGTAATACGACCCCGCGAACAAGCCCACCGCACCGTCAATGACTGGCAAGAGACGGCGACCGTGTCCCGGATGGGTGGCGCGACTGGCGATGCTTCGGCAAGGATACATGTAAGATCGCGCCGGATGGATCGCGCCGCGACGCCCAAAGCCGCCCGCCGTGCGCCTCGACAATCGAACGGCAGATCGAAAGGCCGAGGCCCATTCCCTGCGGTTTCGTCGTGAAGAATGTATCGAAGATACGTTCGGAATCAGCCGGATCGATGCCGATACCCGTGTCCTCGACGGCGATGCAAATTTCAGACTGGCCGTCAATTCCGCACGTGACCGTCAAGCAACGCTCGCGATCAGTGACGGAACTCATCGCTTCGATGGCGTTCGTGACGATATTGGAAAGGACTTGCTGCAATTGAATGCGCACGCCCTGGACCGGCGGAAGTTCGCCATGCTGTTCGCTGCGCACCGTAATGCGATGAACCTCCAGATCGCCCTGCACCAATGCCAGGACCTCTCCGATAAGCGCTGGAATATCGACGTTGCTCGTCTCGCTCGACTGATTGCCGAAGATCGCCCGAACGCTCGCGATCACTTCGTTGATCCGCAGGCCGTCACCGACGATACGCTCCAGCACCTGTCTCGTTTCCGCAAGGTCCAGCCTCTCCAGCCACCGCAATCCGGCATTTGCGCTCGCCACAATGGCCGCCAGCGGCTGTTTGATTTCGTGAGCGATCGTCGCGGTCATCGCGCTGAAGTCGTCTGCCGGGACGATCGGTTCAGTTCGCGCTGCAACGCGCCCAACTGCTCTTGGGTCTCCTTCAAATGGGTAATGTCTCGGCCTATCGAGTAGATTGCTCCGCGATCCGGCACGGCACGCCATGACAGCCAGCGAAAAGAGCCATCCTTGCAGAGCACGCGATTTTCCGCGTGAATTGTGCTTTGCCCCTCAGTGAGATCACCCAGCGCCGTGTAGGCGCGTTCGCGATCGTCGCGATGGACGAGCCACTCAAAATGTCGATTGACGAGATCATCCGGCGACCACCCGAGAATGACCGACACGGCCGGATTGACACTCAGAATGGTGCCGCTCATGTCGCTGACAACAATCAAATCCTGCGACAGTTGCCAGACGCGATCGCGCTCCTTCGCCTGCTGCTCGACCCGTTCGGCCAACGTCTCGTTGAGTTTGCGTAAACTCGCCTGACTGGCGGCAAGCCTTGCTTCGGCGCGCTTGCGCTCGGTGATTTCTTCAGCCGCAACATTGATGCCGACGACCGCCCCGTCCTGATTTTTCAAAGGATGCCAATACGTGATCCAGATGCGATCGACGTTCGAGCCGTCGGGCCGCTGGCCATTGACTTCGATGCCGGTGATCGGTTCGCCGGTGCGCACGATCGTCTGCACAATCTGCTCGACCTGTTCGGCGACTTTGGGAACGGTTTCCCGCACCGTCCGCCCAATGTGCTCGGCGATCGAAATCCCGCAGATTTCGGTCAAGTGCTGATTGATCAGAATGTAACGGCAATCGGTGCCGAGAAACGCAAGACCGATCGGCGCGGTTTCATAAATCAGCCGAAGCTGAGAGGCCGACGCCGCATCTTGAATAGGATCCGCATGAGAGGTGCCGCGATCCATCCTCGTCACCGCCGCTCATCGTATGCCCGAGGGGATGCTAGTCGAGACAATCGGGCAAGACTAGCTGATTTACCCGCGTGAGTGCGGGCGCGTCATATCTTTGCAGCACCGGTGCGGCAGCTATGACGTTGACAGGTGTCATATCTCAGCGCGTACTATTCTGGGGCCGCTCGGGTAAGGTGTCAGCACCATGGGGCTGGTTATGGCAAGCAAGGCCACAGAAGCGCATCCTGTGGTTTGTATCGTTGACGACGACGCCTCGGTCCGCGAGGCGCTCGATCGGCTGTTCCGATCAATCGGCTTGCAGGCGAAGACGTTCGGTTCGGCCACCGAGTTTCTGCAGAACAAACTTCCCGATACACCGAGCTGCCTCGTGCTTGACGTCCGGCTTCCGGGTCTGAGCGGTCTCGACTTTCAGGCCGAGCTTGCCGCGGCAGGGATTTACATTCCGATCATTTTCATGACCGGACACGGCGATATTCCGATGACCGTGAAGGCCATGAAGGCCGGCGCCGTCGAATTCCTGCCGAAGCCGTTTCGCGACCAGGACATGCTGGACGCCGTTCAGCAGGCACTGGAGCATGATCGCGAACGGCGAGAGCGCGACAGCGGGCTCGCCAAGTTGAGAGCGAACTTTGACGAACTCACTCCGCGAGAACAGGAGGTCATGGGATTGGTGACGACCGGCCTGATGAACAAACAAGTTGCCGGGAAGATCGGCGTAAGCGAAATCACCGCCAAAGTTCACCGCGGCAACATCATGCGAAAAATGGAGGCGAAATCTCTGGCCGAACTGGTCCGAATGGCTGATGCGCTTGGGATTCGCGCGTCAAGCTCTTAGGACCTATACATTCGTATAGTTTTATTCGCCCCCCTCTGTACAGAAATATGCGAGCTGCAGTGGGCAACTCCGCCCCAACGCTTACAAGCCGCCAAGGACCCAGGCCCAGTGACTTCCGCTCTGATCTCCATCATTGACGATGACCGATCCGTCCGCGAGGCGATCAAAAGCCTGATACGATCTCTGGGTTATGCGACTGCCACGTTCGCTTCTGCCGAAGAATATCTCGACTCGGACCGCCTTCGCGACACGGCTTGCATCATATCCGACCTGCAAATGTCCGGCTTGAGCGGAATCGATTTGCAACGTCAGCTCATCGCGGACGGCCACAGCACTCCCATCATTTTCGTGACGGCATTTCCGAGCGATCAAATGCGCAGGCACGCGCTCGACGCGGGCGCGTACGGCTTCCTGAGCAAGCCTTTCGACGAACCAAGCCTGATCGCTTGCATCGACAAAGCGCTGCAGCGCTGAATTCCAGCCGCACTTGTCGGCGCCTCAAGAACGCAACCCCCTCCAATCGAATAAACGCGTTCCGCGCTTTGGCCAAGCGCACCTATACGAACGTATAGAGCGAGAGCGATTTCTATACGAAGGTATAGATCAGCTCGTCGCGTTCGATAACCAAACGTTAACCAACGTACAATGGAGCCGCCGCGCCGCGGCTCTCTATTCTCCCGACAGGACGTGAAGTCGGGGAGTGGTCAATGTCTAGCAGCATCAAGCATCGCGATCTATTCCGTTGCGCGGGGGCAGCGCTTGTTCTCTCAGCGGCGAGCTTCTGGAGTACAAACGCGCAATCGCAGGCGCTGACGTACCAAAGCAATGTTGGCGGCGCGGCCCAATACAGCCCCGCCGCTTCCGACAGCGGCAGTTCCGCTGACGAGGTATCGGCGCGCTTCCGGCGCCGGGTGGTGGACTATCCGTCCCGGGAAGCGTCTGGCACCATCATCGTCGACACCCGGAATACCTATCTCTACTTCGTGCTGGGCGGCGGCAAAGCGATCCGCTATGGCATCGGCGTCGGCCGCGAGGGCTTCACCTGGGCCGGCACAAAGTCGATCGAGCGCAAATCGGAATGGCCCGATTGGTTCCCGCCGACCGAGATGCTCGAGCGTCAGCCGTACCTGCCGCGCTTCATGGCCGGCGGCCCGGGTAATCCGCTCGGCGCGCGCGCGATGTACCTCGGCGGCACCGTCTACCGGATCCACGGAACAAACGCGCCGTCGACCATCGGCATGCACGTCTCGAGCGGCTGCATCCGCATGGTCAATGAAGACGTGATCGATCTCTACGGCCGTACCCACATCGGTACGAAGGTCATCGTCCTGCCGAGCAACTCGCCAGTCAGCGAGCCGACCCGCGTCTCGCAAGCCGTTTCGCATGCCAAGCCTGTGGGTGCGGTCATCGCGGGTAATTCGACCCGGATTCTCTACTGAGCGCCGAATGCGTCAGTTCCAAGCGAACATCTCAGGGAGATTCCGATGCATAAGGTTATTGCGATTGCCGCCGCTGCTGTGTGCGCCGCCGTCATCGTCGGCTTGATACCCGAACCAGAGCCGGCTGAGGCCGCCAGTACGGCCGAAGGCGACAGTAAGGGCGCCTGCTTCCAGAACTGGCCGTACTACGAGCGATCGTGCCTACACGACAGCGGCCAGCAGGACGGCAATGCCCGCGCCGTACGCGTCATCGCGATCAACCAGCCGATGATGCATCGAAGCCCACGCCATTAGAGCCGATCGGGAGCAGCGACATGCGTAATTTGTTTGGACAGAAATTCATGGCGGCGGCAGGTTCCCTGTTCTTCTGCTCGATCGCCGCCGGACTCGTCGGCGCAACGAACGCTCCGGGCGCGGTGGCCGGCGGACAGACTGAGATCGTTGTTTCGGTCAATCGCGCCGACAAAGGCGATCGTCTGCCGACAGCCCAGAATCAACAGGCGCTGCCGAGATTGTCGCCGTCGACGGAAGGGCCGAAACCGGTGCTCAAACGTCCGCCGCTGGGATGCGATCCGGCTTTCAGCCCTGTTGCGGATCCCGCGCGAGGCGGAATTTACAAGCGGTGCACCGTGTGATCGAGCTGCAGAAAGTTGGCGCTCTATACCAACGTATATCGGAGCTTACCTGCGTACAATGTAACGAGATCGGGTCATCAACTATAGTTACAAAATAATAAACAACAATAAAAATCAGGGGACGCCGAATCAAACGGCGCTTGCGTCAAACAGAAGCGAAAGCGTGCGGAGGTTGCCATGAACCATTCCATGTACGGTGCCGATCGCGGCACCCATCTGAAGATTGTCGCGGTCGGCCTCCTGTGCGCGCTCGTGCTCGCAGTCGTCGGTAAGTTTGCGCATGTCGGTAGCGGCCTTGATCTCGGCACGGCGCCGCTCGTCAAAGCCGGTGAGCCCGCTGTTGTGAGCGGACACCTGCCGACGGTGCGATAATGTTCCGGCTGTCGAGTGGTACCGAGTTTCTGGCCGACGTCATTCGCGGCCGGCGCTTCGATCTGGTGGAGATTTCGACGATTGCGCTCGGCGTTGTGTTGGTGACAGCCCTTGCGATGATGTTCTGACCAAGTCGCAAGCTATCGGAGAAAGGTTTCTACGCTAACTCATCACACCCCCCACACCCCGTCCCCGAGTTAGCGTATTCAGCGGCCGGTTCCGCCCCCTCGGAACCGGCCGCAAACATTTTTGCGCCGGCGAACGCGCCGTGCCAGACAGAGAGTCCGTTGATAACAATCTTATGGACGTCAGCCTGCTCGCGGGCCTGAAGCCTCATTGGCCGTGAGCTCGGCCTTCTCCGCGACGTTGACCGGCAGGACGAACTGGAACAGGGCTCCGGTCTTGCCATCGGACGTCGCCGTCAGTTGACCGCCGTGATGCTCGATAATCATGCGGCAGATCGCCAGGCCCAGCCCCATTCCCTGCGCCTTGGTCGTGAAGAACGCGCCGAAGATGCTGTCCAGTTGCTTCGGATCGATTCCCGGTCCGGAATCCTCCACTGAGACGATGATTGTAGCGGGACCACGAAGCTGCGTTTTCACCTTCAATACGCGACTTCGATCCGTCGTCGTATTCATGGCTTCCATGGCGTTGTGGACCAGGTTGGAGATCACCTGCTGCAACTGATTGCGGTGACCATCGACGGGCGGAAGTCCCGACGCGAGTTCGTAGCGGACCGTGACGTCGTGATCCATCAACTCTCGGCCCAATGAATGAAGCACGCCGAGAATCGTCTCGTTCAAATCGACCGCCAACCGTCCTTGATCGGCTTCACGGAACAGAGCGCGAATGCCGTCGAACACCTCGCTGGTTCGATGACTGTCGCTGACGATTCGCTCGATCGCCTCCCGCACCTCCGCGACGTTGGGCGGCGACATGGCCAGAAACCGCAACGCGGCGCCGCCGTTTGTTGCGATGGCCGCCAGGGGTTGCCTCACCTCATGAGCGATCGAAGCGGTAATCGCCTGAGCGTTCATCAGCTTGTTGTGCCGTTCACGCTCCAGCATCATGTTGGAGCCGGCAAGACGCGCCTCGCTGTCCCGCCGCTCTGCAAACAGCGCCGCAAGAACGCACGCACCGAGCGTCACCACCAGGATGACCGCCTGGGCTTGCAAGATGCGGTCGTTGATGGGGAACCTGGCGTCGCCGAAATGGCCGATGCCGAAAATCGTCGTCCAGACGATCGCCATCGAAACCAGAAAAGCGCCCGTCGCCGCAAAGACCGGCCGACAACGAGCGGCAAGCCACAGCAGCATTGGAAACAGCAATGCGCCGGGCACGACCGTCTGCCACGGCTGCTCAGGCAGCGAAATGATAATTCCAGTCATCAAGCCGAGCATCAGGAGCGCCGTGATGCCCTCGATGAACTGACTTCGCGCCAAGGGGTCACGAGCGGCAACAGCAAGCCCGATGACGAGCGGCGCGACCGTAACAATGCCGAGCGCGTCGGACGCAAACCAGTGCCACCACGTGATGAGCATCGGCACGTCCGGGCTGTGAAACATCTTGTAGGCAAACGCCCCGCCGATGCCTGAAATGACGGTACCGGCGATTGCCGCGGCAAGCAGCACAACGACGTTGCGTAAACGATCGAGGTTGAAATCCTCGCCGCTGTAGTACTGGATCAAGCCGGCGGTGATCAGGGCTTCCGCAGCGTTGCATATTCCGAAGGCGACGGCGGCCCAGACGTTCCTGTCCCCGGTCAGATTGGCGAAAACGGTCGCGGCAAATGCTCCAACCGCCACCGGCCATCGCGTTTTCGGACCGAGCGCGATGAGGACGCCCGATGAAAGTCCGGCCGCTGGCCAGAACACGGCCACCCCGTCAGGCTTGATCAGCAGCCCTAGGCTCACCTGCGCGGCCAGGAAATATGCAAATCCGATCGCCGCCGCGAGCAACATGCCGCTCAGCCACGGCCCGATCGATTGAGCAGAGGCGGCCTGCTGGCCTTGGGCCAGTGCGGACAATCTCTCCGACATTTGCACCTCCCAGTTTGACGACCGATCGATTTAGCGACGTCTGCCGTGCCGGCACCCATCAGAATCCCGTACGTCCTCCAACACAGGCGTCGCCGCGCCAACGGCAACGCCTTGGCGCAACGCCATCACAATTTGTATTCGTTCTGACGCTGACATTGCTCCCAGGAAACCCAACAATAGGTTCGCCAGCAGCCAGTCACGCACCGTCCTGTGCCAAGCCATCGCTGCGTCGTTCCATCATCTGATGGACCCGCGCCAATTCAAATCAATCGATCGCGTGGCACCCCACGAGCCGGATTCTATATCGAAACGCATCAAATCGAAATGCAACAAATTGGCATAGGTCAGCTGGGAGCCAGCAAATCAGTTCCGGGCGAATTGAAGGGTCAGACGTCGGGCAATCGCTCCAGGCTGAACCGGCTGGCGCTCTAGCTTGTTGAAGGCACACGATCTTTTCGGACAGGGCGGAATCCGCTTTTTGAGGCCATGTCCTAGTCGGCCGCCCTCCGGGCATGCGTCGGCGGCCGCGGACGCGGCAACGGTACGGTCTCATAAGTTGGACCAGCGGCCGCCTCGTCGCCCGGGGCGGCGTCCTCCGCCGGCGCGGCAGGCTCGCGGACCTCCCATTC
This sequence comes from uncultured Alphaproteobacteria bacterium, assembly GCA_963732015.1. GTDB lineage: Bacteria > Pseudomonadota > Alphaproteobacteria > Rhizobiales > Xanthobacteraceae > BOG-931. Next base: position 228,514 of record CAVSXY010000003.1, read on the forward strand.
GCAGAGCTTGAAGTTGTTGCGCCGCTCGGCGAGGTCGAGGTGGATGTGCTCTTCGTGCGCACCATCGGAGCCCGGACCGAGCACAGTCGAGAAGCGCGCGCACACGCTCGCCTTGATACCGTCACGCCAATCCTTCGGCACGTTCACATCGGTTAGTCCGACCATCCGCCCGCTGGCGAGCTTGAAGCCGCGAACATCGAGCGCGTTGGCGCGGCCGTGCTCGCTCAGCACCGCGCCTCGTACGCGATTGCGGCCACGGCACTCATAGGAGTCGTAATTGTCAATGCCGCGCAGCGGCGATCCTAGCTTCAGCGCCGCCGGCGCAACGTCCTCGCGCGTCCAGCGCGCGACTTCTTCCGCCATCGGGCAGCGCAACGTCGCGGCTGGAGCCAGCGGCACTCGCGTCTGATCGCGCAGGATCACTCCAATTAGTTGCACCGCGTCGGTGGCGCCGCACTCACCGGGCCCAATCAGCACCGGCAGCGGCTTGAACACCGCGACGGTGGCGAGCCGCACCTGACAGGCCGAGGGCGCTGCCGGCGCCGCCGCAGCACCCGATGATTCCGGGAACGAGGCATACGCCTCCTGCGGCGGCGACAATTCGTCCGGGATCGCCACCGGCCGTGCCGGCTTGGAGGGCGCGCGCTCGGCCTTGGCCCGCTTCGGTGCCGGCGCGGACGCATCGGGCTGGGATGTATTTTGCGCAGACGCATTTTGCGCCGCCGCAAACTGGCTCAAGCCCACCAGTACGGCGAAGACGACGGCACCCTTCACGGGCAAGCCTCCTGTGAGAACAAGTCCGGCACAATTGCGGCGTTTGTTCGAGGCAGGCATCCGTCACCCGGGGAGTCCATAAGCCAACAGACCGCGGACCCGCAAGCGCTTCCGATTTTCAGATGGTGCGGTCTTTGCCTTGCGGGCGGGCGCGGCTAACCTTGGCGCAACGGGTGCCGGCCTCAAGACGCAGCCGCAACACGAGGGGAAAATCATGCTCGGACTCATGCAGGATTGGCCGCTCCTGTGTCACCGCATCATCGACCACGCCGCGATCAATCATGGCGAGCGGCCGGTGATTTCGCGCTCGATCGAAGGAGCGGTCCACGCGACAAATTACGCGGAGATTCGCGCCCGCGCCCTTCGTGTCGCGCAGCGCCTCGACCGTGACGGCATCAGGCTCGGCGACCGCGTGGCGACGCTGTGCTGGAATACGTGGCGTCATCTGGAATGCTGGTACGGCATTCTAGGCATCGGCGCGGTCTACCACACCGTGAATCCGCGCCTGTTCACCGAGCAAATCATCTGGATCGTCAACCACGCGGAGGACCGCGTGATGATGACCGATCTCACGTTCGTGCCCATGCTCGAAAAGATCGCCGACAAGCTGCCGACCGTGGAACGCTTCATCGTGCTTTGCGACGGCGCTCACATGCCGGCAACGACGCTGCGCAATGCCGTTGCATTTGAGGATTGGATCGCCGAGGTCGACGGCGATTTCGCCTGGAAATGGTTCGACGAAAACACCGCGGCGGGCATGTGCTACACGTCCGGCACCACGGGCAATCCCAAAGGTGTGCTCTACTCGCACCGCTCGAATGTTCTGCACGCGGTTGCCGCGCTTCGCCCGGACATGTTCAATCTGTCCTCGCGCGACATCGTGCTGCTGGTGGTGCCGCTGTTTCACGCCAACGGCTGGGCACTCGGCTTTGCCGCGCCCATGGCCGGCGCCGCCATGGTGCTGCCCGGTCAGAAGCTCGACGGCGCGTCGATCTACGACCTGTTGACCGAGTTCAAGGTCAGCTGCACGGCGGCGGTGCCCACGGTTTGGCTCGCCCTCCTGCGACATCTGGAAAAAACCGGCGCAAAGCTGCCTTATCTCAAACGCGTGGTGGTCGGCGGTTCGTCCTGCCCGCGCGCCATGATCAGCACGTTTCAGGACAAATATGGAGTCGAGGTCCATCATGCCTGGGGCATGACCGAGATGAGCCCGCTTGGCACCGTGTGCTCGCTCAAGCCGGAATATGCCGGGCTGGAAGGCGAGGCGCGTCTCGATATTCAACAGACACAGGGCCATTCGCCGTTCGGCGTCGAAATGAAGATCACAGACGATGCCGGCCGCAGGCTGCCGTGGGACGGCAAGACCTTCGGCCGCCTCAAGGTGCGCGGGCCAGCCGTAGCCAAAGCCTATTTCAAGGACGACAGCCGCATCCTCGATGAGGAGGGCTACTTCGATACCGGCGATGTCGGGACGATCAATCCTCGCGGCTATCTCAACATCACCGATCGGTCGAAAGACGTGATCAAGTCCGGCGGCGAATGGATCTCATCGATCGAAATCGAAAACCTTGCGGTAGGTCACCCCAAGGTCGCGGAAGCGGCGGTGATCGGCGTGCGCCATCCGAAGTGGGACGAACGGCCTTTGCTGGTCGTGGTGCTCAAGGAGGGGCAGCCGGCAACCCGGCTCGAACTCCTGTCGTTTATGGAAGGCAAGATCGCCAAATGGTGGATGCCCGACGATGTCGTCTTCGTCGACGAAATACCGCACACCGCAACCGGCAAGATTCAAAAGATGACGCTGCGCGAACAATTCAAGGATTACGTTTTGCCGACGGCCGAGACTGCAGCAACTTGATTGTTCGGATGATTCTTTGCGGCCGGTGATTTTGTTCCATTGCTCTGCCTGCACTAACGCAGAGCAGTTGCCCATTCACACATGGCCGGTGACGTGGGGTGTCCACCAGCGAGCCGGTTTTTGTTTTTCAAACAATAACTTGGAAATTTTGCCTACAATTGTTCCAAACGGACAGTTGATGCATAAAGATCATCCAGGGGTGATCCGTCGTATTATGGTCACATTTGGCCTGTTTTAGCGCCCGCGGCTCCAGATCAACGAGCCAATTCACCCATCCCACCGACAACTGAATAGGAACATTATGGCTTGTAATAGCCTTGCACGTCTTTTTGCACTTTCGGCTCTTCTTGCTACTACTATCGCAATACCACTCTCTGCATCTGCACAAAGTGGCGTTGCCTCGGTCTATTCCGGTGGTCGCACTGCCAATGGCGAGCGAGCCGCTGCAGGAGGCTTGACCGCCGCCCATCGGACTCTGCCGTTCGGCACGCTGGTTCGCGTCACCAACGAGCGCACCGGCCGTTCTGTCGTGGTGCGGATCAACGATCGCGGGCCGTTCGTCAAAGGCCGCGTCATCGATCTGACGCCCGCTGGCGCGCACGCCATCGGCATGGACGGCCTTGCGCCGGTGTCGCTCTCGGTCGTCGGCCACGGCTGATCCGGCGACATTCCTATTTTCTGCTTTTCTGTTTTTGCTGCCTCAGGGGACTGAGCATCCGCAAACGGAATCCGGAAATTGCAGTGAAGTGGGACGCATGAACGGCGGGAGACCTTTGGGTCTCCCGCTGTCTTTATGTCCGGTTCGTGTTGCGGCGTGACGCCGCAGCAAATCGGGTTTCAAAGCTCCGCAACGGCGCGGATCATTCGTTCGATGTCCTCAGGCCGTGACAGGCGATGATCGCCGTCCTTGACGAGGGTCAGCACGACATCGTCGCTCGCAAGCCGCGATACGAGCTCGACGGCGTGCTGCCAAGGCACATCGGGATCCTCGACGCCCTGCAGAATGCGCACCGGACAACCCGTTTCGATCAGACCGCCGAGCAGCAAGTGGTCGCGGCCCTCTTCGATCAGCCGCCGCGTCACCAGATAAGGTTCGGGCGAATACTCCGACGGCCGCTTCCAGACACCGGTCTCTTCGAGTTCGCTCTTGATCGCCGGCGTGAACCGCTTCCACATCAGCTCCTCGGTGAAGTCGACTGCGGGCGCGATCAGAACCATGCCGGCCACCGGCGCGCCCGCTGACGCGCCGGCGGCTTGGGCGCGCCGCTTCAGCTCGCGGACCAGAAGTAGCGCCAGCCAACCGCCCATCGACGAACCGATCAGAATCTGCGGCCCCCGGCAGCACGCATCGAAGACCCCGAGGCTGTCGGCGAGCCAGCGCCCGATGGTGCCGTCGGTGAACGCGCCCTCCAATTCGCCGTGGCCCGAATAATCGAACCGAATGCAGCCGCGCCCTTCGCGTTCCGCCCACTGGGCAAGAGCCTCAGCCTTGGTGCCTTTCATGTCCGATTTGTACCCAGACAACCAGAGCAGCCCCGGCGATGCCCCGCTCTGTGCGCGCACCACGATCGCCCGCCGGTCGGACCCTTCGCCGATGTGCAAGAATTTCAGTCCTTTATCGCCCATAACCGGCACTGCCTTCCGCACAGATAATCAGGGTTGGAAAGCCTATTCGGTCTGCCGTGTCCCGAGCAAACGGCAGGGTACAAAGCCGATCGCAGCGCCAAATCGTTCGGACCAGTGCGCCGAATTGACGTCGCTATTGATCATCCAATCCGCGTGTATTGCCGTTGACTTATGGCAGGAAACTCCCGATCTTCTCCTCCTGCCGTTCAGCTTCGCGGATTGGTGCGCACGAGGAGAGGTCTCCCATGAGGATGCTGGCGGCTCGTTGCAACGATCAAAGGAGATACGACCCATTCGTCGCCCGATCAGAACCGCGCAGCCTGCTCCCAAGGAGGGGCCGCGCATCAACGAGGAGATCCGCGTCCGCGAGGTCCAGCTCATCGACAAGGATGGCGCCAACAAGGGCGTCACTGAAATCAACGCCGCTATAGCCATGGCGCAGGAGGCCGGGCTCGATCTCGTAGAGATCGCACCGAACTCGGCGCCGCCGGTCTGCAAGATCCTCGATTACGGCAAGTACAAATATCAGGCTCAAAAGAAAGCCGCCGAGGCCCGCAAAAAGCAGAAGGTTGTCGAGATCAAAGAGATCAAGCTGCGGCCGATGATCGACGATCACGATTACGATGTGAAAATGCGCTCGATGGAGCGGTTTTTCCAGGAAGGCGATAAAGTCAAGGTGACGCTGCGCTTCCGCGGCCGCGAAATGGCGCACCAGGAACTCGGCTATAAGCTGCTCGACCGGGTCAAGGGCGACACTTCCAAGATCGCCAAGATCGAACAGGAGCCGCGCTTCGAAGGCCGTCAGGTGGTCATGGTCCTGGCGCCGCGCTGATTTGTCCGGCCCATTAGCCGCAACGATCGAACGAACTGACATGGTTTTGGTGATGCGCCTACCACTCGCTGCGCGTGGCAAAGTTGTGCAACTCACTCATGGGAGGAGAGACATGCCAACGTTTGTCATCACCCTCAATTGGACCGACCAGGTATCCGCAACGTCAAAAACTCGCCGAAACGTGCTGCGCTCGCTCGCGACCTCGGCAAGAAAGTCGGCGTCGACATCAAGCAGGTGTTCCTGACCACCGGAGATTCCGACCTCATCCTCATCGTCGATGCGGCCGACGGCGCCAATGTCGCCAAGTTCTGTATGACGCTCGGCGCCATGGGCAATGTGCGCACCGAGACCGTGCGCCTGGCCGGAAGCCGAATACATGAAGATTATTTCGGAACTGCCCTAGCCTCCGTTCGGGCCCGCGATTTCGGTGGGGTGTGGCCGCCGTGCGGCCTCCGCGCGGCGGCGGGAAATATTTGCCAATTTGGGCCGCCTCTGTCATAACGCCGCCCTCCCGTTGCCCGGCGATTAGGGCTGCCGTGGCGGCGGCGATGTGCTCAGCACACGCTCATATCGAGCAATTTCGGCGGCAATCGATGCCGCAGAGCCGCTTTTGCGGCCCAAAGGAGAGCCAAATGCCCAAGATCAAGACCAAGTCGGGCGCGAAGAAGCGCTTCAAGGTCACGGGGTCCGGAAAGGTCCTCTATGCGCAGTCGCGCAAGCGCCACGGCATGATCAAGCGGACCAAGAAGCAGATCCGCCAGCTGCGCGGCACCAACGTGCTGTTCAAGACCGACGGCGACACCATCAAAAAATACTTTCTGCCGAACGGATGATCGCGCCGGCTGCCGCCATCGTCCGCCTTCAGCATTATTCGATCTTAAAGGAGATCAGCCATGGCACGCGTCAAACGCGGCGTCACCGCTCATGCCAAGCACAAGAAAGTCCTCAAAGCCGCCAAGGGCTATTACGGCCGGCGCAAGAACACCATCCGCATCGCCAAGCAGGCGGTCGAGAAGGCGAACCAATACGCCTATCGCGACCGCAAGCGGAAGAAGCGCACGTTCCGCGCTTTGTGGATCCAGCGCCTCAATGCAGCGGTGCGTCCGTTCGGCCTCAACTACAGCCGCTTTATCGCGGGACTCGCCAAGGCCGGCATCGTGGTCGACCGCAAGGTGCTCTCGGACCTCGCGATCCGCGAACCGGCGGCGTTCGAGGCGATCGTCGGTCAGGCGAAATCCGCACTCGCGTAATCACTTCCCGTCATGCCCGGCTTTATGCCGGGCATCCACGCCTTCCTCTGTGACAGGTAAGACGTGGATGGCCGAAGCCCGGCCATGAACGCGCACGGAAACGTGTCATGATTGACACTGCTTATGTGCAGCGCATGGCGCGCTATAACCGCTGGCAGAACGACAATCTGTACGGCGTAGCCGACCGGCTGTCGGCGGAGGAGCGGCGGCGCGAGCGCGGCGCGTTCTTCGGCTCGATCCACAAGACGCTGAGCCATCTGCTGTGGGCCGATCACAGCTGGATGGGCCGCTTCACCGATCTGCCGCGGCCCGAGGTTGGGATTCCGGCGTCGGTCACGCTCTATCCCGACTGGGAGAACTTAAAATCGGAGCGCGCCGGCTTCGACCAGAAAATTCTCGATTGGGCCGGCACCGTCAATTCATCGTGGCTCGCGGTGGATCAAACGTATTTTTCGGGTGCGACTGAGCGCGAATGGACGAGACCGCGCTGGCTCCTGGTCACGCACATGTTCAATCATCAGACCCATCATCGCGGTCAGGTCCATTGCATGCTGACGCAAGCCGGCGGCAAGCCACACGATACCGACCTGCCGTTCATGCCGGATTGATCCGGAAACAGAACCAATGTCCGACACAGCGCAGCTTGAACAACAAATCCTTTCGGAAGTCGCCGCCGCCGGCGACGAGGCGGCGCTTAAGTCCGTGCGGGTTGCGGCCCTGGGCAAGAGCGGCTCGATCACAGCGCTTCTGAAGACGCTGGGCGCCATGTCACCCGATGAGCGCAAGATGCAGGGACCGCTGATCAACGGGCTCAAAGACCGCGTCAACGCGGCGCTCGGCGCGCGCCGCGACACGCTCAAGCACGCGGCGCTCGACGCGCAACTCAAAACCGAAAGCGTTGACGTCACGCTGCCGGTGCGCGAAACGCCAGCCGAGATCGGCCGCGTGCACCCGATCACGCAGGTTGTCGACGAACTGACGGCGATCTTCGCCGACATGGGCTTTGCGGTCGCTGAAGGCCCGGACATCGAGACCAACGACTACAACTTCACCAAGCTGAATTTCCCGGAAGATCATCCGGCGCGCGACATGCACGATACGTTCTTCTTCAATCCGAAGCCGGACGGCGAGCGCCTGCTGCTGCGCACCCACACGTCACCGGTGCAGGTGCGCACCATGCTGACCCAGAAGCCGCCGATCCGCGTTATCATCCCGGGTCGCACCTATCGGTGCGAACTCAGACCAGACGCATACGCCGATGTTCCATCAGGTCGAGGGCCTCGTCATCGACAAGAGCTCCCACCTCGGCCACCTGAAATGGATCCTCGAGGAATTCTGCAAGGCGTTCTTCGAGGTCGATCAGGTCAAGATGCGGTTTCGGCCGTCGTTCTTCCCGTTCACCGAGCCCTCGCTCGAAGTCGACATCCAGTGCCGCCGCAACAAGGGTGAAATCCGCTTCGGCGAAGGCGACGATTGGCTCGAAATTCTCGGCTGCGGCATGGTGCATCCGAACGTGCTGAAGAATTGCGAACTCGATCCCGACGAGTACCAGGGTTTTGCCTGGGGCATGGGCATCGACCAAATCGCCATGCTCAAATACGGCATGCCGGACTTGCGCGCCTTCTTCGAGGCCGATGTCCGCTGGCTCTCGCACTACGGCTTCCGCCCGCTCGATTGGCCGACGCTGGCGGGGGGATTGAGCCAGTAGCGCCATGATGAAATTCACCCTCGCCTGGCTCAAGGAGCATCTCGATACCGATCGTTCGCTTGGCGAGCTGACCGACAAGCTCACCATGATCGGGCTCGAAGTCGAACGCGTCGAGGACAAGGCGAAACTTCTGGCGCCCTTCACCATCGCTAGCGTTGTCGAGGCGAAGCGGCATCCGAACGCCGATCGGCTTCGCATCTGCATGGTCGACACCGGCGACGGCAAACCGATCCAGGTGGTGTGCGGCGCGCCCAACGCCCGCACCGGCATGACCGGCGTGTTCGCGCCGCCCGGCGCCTTCATTCCGGGCAAGAACACGACGCTTGGCGTCGGCAAGATCCGCGACGTCGAAAGCCGCGGCATGCTGGTGTCCGAGTTCGAGCTTCAACTGTCCGAGGATCATGAGGGCATCATCGAACTTCCGGCCGATGCGCCGGTCGGAACGAACTACGCGCAATGGGCCGGCCTCGACGATGCGGTGATCGAGATCAACCTGACGCCGAACCGTCCGGATGGCGCGGGCGTCCACGGCATCGCGCGCGATCTTGCCGCAGCCGACATGGGCAAGTTCAAGGACCCGGCCATCGAGGCGATCAACGGCGAATTTCCCTGCCCGGTCGCCGTCAAGATCGGGGCGCCGGAGCTTTGTCCGGCCTTTGCGCTGCGCTTGGTGCGCGGCGTCAAGAACGGCCCGTCGCCCGAATGGCTACAGCGCCGGCTGACCGCGATCGGGCTTCGCCCAATCAATGCGCTCGTCGATATTACCAACTTCATCACCTATGACCGCGGCCGTCCGTTGCACGTGTTCGACGCCGCAAAGGTCCGCGGCAATCTCGTAGTGCGGCGAGGCCGCTCGGGCGAAACGCTGCTTGCGCTCGACGGCAAGATCTATGCGCTCGACGACACCGCCTGCGTCATCGCCGATGAGAGCGGCGTCGAGTCGCTCGCCGGCATCATGGGCGGCGAGACCACCGGCTGTTCCGAAGCGACGACCGATGTGCTGATCGAATCGGCGCTGTGGAACGAGATCAACATCGCGCAGACCGGACGCAAACTCGGCATCAATTCGGACGCGCGCTATCGGTTCGAGCGCGGCGTCGATCCGGCTTTCACACTGCCCGGACTCGAGCTCGCGACCAAAATGGTACTGGAGCTGTGCGGCGGCACGCCGTCGGACATCACCGTCGCCGGCACGGTCCCGGCGCCAGAGCGGGTGATTGATTTTCCGTCGTCCGAGCTCAAGCGTCTTGCCGGGATCACCGTTACGTTGCCGGAAGTGCGCCGCGTATTAAGCCAACTCGGCTTCTTCATCGCCGGTCAGGACGAGCGCACCAAGGTCGCCGTGCCAACTTGGCGGCCCGACGTCGAAGGCAAGGCCGACATCGTCGAAGAGGTGGTGCGTATTATTGGCGTCGACCGGGTGCCGTCGACGCCGTTCGATCGCGGCGAGGCGCCGCGCAAGCCGGTGCTGACGCCGATCCAGATGCGCACGCGCAAGGCGAAGCGCGCGCTCGCCGCGCGCAACCTCGTCGAAGCCGTGACCTGGTCTTTCATCGCCAAAAAGCCCGCTGAATTGTTCGGCGGCGGCAAGCCGGAGCTTGCCCTGGCCAATCCGATCGCGGCCGAACTATCCGATATGCGACCGAGCCTCATCCCGGGGCTGGTCGCGTCCGCCCAGCGCAATGCCGACCGCGGCTTTCCGGACGTAGGCTTGTTCGAAGTCGGCCAGGTCTTTCGCGGCGACCAGCCGCAGGATCAATTGATCGCCGCCGCCGGCGTACGGCGCGCACTGGCTAAGCCGTCCGGCATCGGCCGTCATTGGTCGAAGCGCGACGGCGAGGTCGATGCATTCGACGCCAAGGCCGATGCGCTCGCTGTTCTTGTTGCGGCCGGCGCGCCCCCGCAGGCGCTGCAGGTCGTTCCCGGCGGCCCCGCGTGGTTTCATCCCGGCCGTTCGGGAACGATCCAGATCGGCCCGCAGAACGTGCTCGGCCATTTTGGCGAATTGCACCCGCGCGCGCTCGAGGCGCTCAGCGCCGAAGGGCCGCTGGTGGCCTTCGAAGTCAAGCTGGAGCGCATCCCCGAACCGAAGGCGCTCGCCACCCGCGCCAAGCCCGTGCTTGATCTCTCGGCGTTCCAGCCGGTCGAGCGCGACTTTGCCTTCGTGGTCGAGCGCAGCGTCAAGGCGGCCGACATCGTGCGCGCCGCCTCCGGCGTGGACCGCAAGCTCATCTCGGGCGTCAGCGTCTTCGACGTCTACGAAGGCACCGGCATCGAGCCCGGCAAGAAGTCGATCGCGATCACCGTGACTCTACAGCCGCGCGACAAGACCATGACCGATGCCGAGATCGACGCGCTTGCCGCGAAGATTGTCGCCGAGGTCGGCAAGCGCACGGGGGGCGTGCTGCGGGCGTAAGGCTGACGCGCTACGGCATCACCAGGAGCTCAGGCCGAAATTCGAAGTGCATGGTATCGTAGTGATACCACTTGCCGCCCCAGATGAAGCCGTACCTTTCGAAGATCGCGACGATCTCTTCGGGCATGCGGTTCCGATAGGCGATGGGACCGTTATGAGGCTGCCAATACCAATAGTCGGAGACGGCGGTGTTGAGATCGATCGCGATTCCGTAGCTGTGCGGGCTCGGCGCCCCGGTATCCGCCACGGCGCGGCAATTGTAGGTGCCGGCGATCGGATATGCGGCGCGTTTGATCTTATCGGGCAGCGCGTCAATCTCCACCGATACCGCACGTAACTGCTGATCGGCGCCGTTCACGGACGTGATGCTGATCGGTTTGCCCCACGTCTTGGGAAGCCAGGGAAGAGACACCAGACGCCGCGATACGTCGACCTTTTGGCAATCGCCGTACATTTTCACGAAGAAGGCCGTGTTGCGGAACCTCGCCGGATCGGAATCGACCGGTGGCTGCTTTACGAGCGGGCCGCGCGGATAGGCGATGCGAAACTGATCGATGATGGACGCGTGCCGCAGGAGGTCCGGAAGCGGCTTATTCTCGCTGCCGTCGGAGACCGGCATGACCGTTCCGTCGCGCCAGCGCAGGACCTTGGCATCATGACCAGCGAGCACATTTGGATAAGCAGCGACCAGGCCGTCGAGCGCTGTGCGGACCTGATCGGCTGGTCGATCGTCTTGGGCGAGAAGAAGCGTTCCGCCGCCCAGCAATGCGAGTCCGGCGACTGCGCAAAGCTTCGGGATCACGCTCCAGCGTGCGTCGGCCAGTGCCGCTCGTGGAACCACGTGCGGTATCCCGTCATCTTGGCGCGCTGCGCTGCCGGTGCGTGTCGCTTGCACGTCGACGCTTCGTTGCTGCCCTCCGCGGCGCCCCAGCGCAGTTCGACGCAGTCGTTCGGGTTGTACGCCATCTCAAGTGCCGGCGCGCGATCGACGACGTCCTTGAGCGACAGCGTCCACTGCGAGCCGTCGCTGCGCGTGTAGGAAAACTTGCGCGAGGACAGGTCCGAAGCCAGCACGCTTTCCAATTCGGCTTTGACGCCCGCGACGCCCTTGCCGAAGGGGATGGAGTAACGGTCGGCCCGCCGCGCCACGTGATCCGGATACCCGCGCACCACGTCGATCGCGATCAACAAGCGGAAATCGCGTGCTGGCGTCGAGAAATCTTCCCACGGGCCGTTGGTTTCAAAGATCGCCGGGCCATCAGGCATCGTCGCATCGCCGCGCGCGGTGGCCTGCCACTTTCGTCCGTTCTCGATCGACGTGACGCGTGTCTTCACTTGCTCTTCAAGCGACGCGATCGCGTCCTCCATTGCACCGACTGGATCGAGGGGCTGGGGCGACATCACATCATCCATACGGTCGTAAAATTCCTCGGCGGTGAACTGCGACTGTTCGAGCGAGAAATCGCCGTACTGCGGATCTTTGGCGATCTCGGCATTGGTCAGCCGCCGCAGGCCGCCGCTTTTGTCACTCACGATCTGCCGGAAGTGCTTGAAGCCCGGGCTGCCGAGCGCTGGCTCGTGAACGAACAGGAAATTGCCGCGCCAAAAACGCTTCCGCGTGATCGATCCGTCGGGCTCGGCGTCGACCGCAAGGTAGACGCCAGGCTTGCCGTTCACCTCCGGCACGCGCTGAACCAGCACCAGGACGTGCCCGTACGGATCGGCGTACACGGTCCCAGGGCGCAGCGTGTCCTGGGTCAGCGGGATCATGTAAAAATCGGTGTTATCGTCGTTCGCCGCGACCCGCACGGATCCGGTATGAACGACATCGCCGACGTCGCGCAAATAAGACCCGAATGTCGGCTTCTGCTTGGGCTTCGGCGAGTTCGCAATCAGTGGATTGACCGATGCGTCCTGTTCGGGCGGCGGAGGACGCGTCGCGTCAGGATGCATGATATCGAACCACTGATTGCACTTCGGTGGCTTGCCACCCATGCCGCGCGAGCAGTTCGAATAGCCGAATGGCAGCCCCATCTTGAAGGCGAAATAGGCGCGCAAGAAGTAGACAAAGTCCGCGCAGTCAGGGCGAAGGCTCAGCGACACGTTGTCTTCGCCAAGACCCAGATAGTCGAACAGCATGTTTCGCGATTTATCGCGCAGCACCTCGTGCCACGCCTTCCATGACAGCTCGACATCGGGCGGCGCGTCGAACAACTTCGCAACCCATGCGGAATAGAGGTTCTCGGTGGTGTGGTTCCACGCGTTGCGCACCGGCCAGACACTGCCCGGTGCCGAAGCTGGCGACGGCTGCTTTTGCGCGCTGACGACGATGTCGCGCGTGACCGTGCCGCATTCGGCCGACGAGCGCCTCAGCGTGGCATGCCACGTCCCCGCGGCCGGCGACGCGACCTCGGCGAACCAGAAATACGGCGGCCCGCCATGGCGCTCCTGCGATTTGGCGGCGACGGTTCCATTAGGTGCGATCAGCGAAAACTCGCCCTCAGACGGTTTCTCGGTCACGATCAGGATGCGTAACGGTGCGCCCGTCCACGGCGCAAATGGCGACGGCAGGAGCGCGACGTCATCTTCGCAGCTGCCGGCCCGCGCGTTCGCTGCCGAGAACTGGACGACCAAAAGGGCCGCTGCGACCGGCAACGCGGCCGTCAGAGCGGAAGCAAACCGGCGCGCTCGAAACAAGTGAAATCCCCTCTTGGAGTGCCCTCGAACTCCATTTGGCCCCGCCAGCCCGGAGCGGGATCGGGGTACCGAAATAACCGAGATCAGTCAGCGAGTATAAAGGCGATTTTGCGACCGGCGGCCAGCCTGCAGTGCGTCCCATAGCCCCGGGGCTGGACGGTCAGCGCCGCTCGACACCGACAATGTTCGGCACGGCGTCGGGCCGCACCCGCGGCGGCAGCGCTGTCCGCGTACCGGCCGGCTTGCCCTTGTGCGCCGCGGCTTCGACGGGAGCTGGCTCTTTGAGTGCGCCGATCTTGCGCAATACCGCGTCAGCGGTGCGCTCGCCTGATTCCCAGGCGCCGCCAACAGTACCCCACCAGGTCTCATGGGCGGCTTCGCCGGCGAACCAGACCACGTCGTTCAGCGGTTCGGCCAGGATGCGCCGTGCCGCGGCGCCGCCCGGAACGGCGCTCGACCACCCGCCGAGCGCCCATTGCTCGTTGTTCCATCGCGTCGCATAGGTGCGCCCGATCGCCTTCTTGATTTCGGCGCCGTAAAGCCGCGTGAGCCAGTCGGCGGCGAAATCGACCATGGCGGCTTGCCCTTGCGCTGACAGATCGTGGCCGAAGGCTCCGGCAACGTCGATCAGACACAACGGCGTTCCCGAAATATTGGCGAGGATCGCCGCCGTGTGGCTGTCGGTGGATTTTTCGAACACAAGATCGTCGCTTTCGAGGCCGAGTGGATTGCCGTCGAGCTCGAGCGCGATGTGATCGTAACTGCCAAGCGACAGCCGGCCGAAGGCGTCGATCTGGCGATGCGGCAAATCGGGAATGAATTTGATGGCGCCGGACGCGATCACGCTGGTGGGTACGGTGACGATAGCGCCGCGCGCCGAAATCGTACCCTTCGGCGTTTCCACCGCCACGCCACGCCGCATGTCGATCGATGTCGCCGGCGACGACAGTTCGACGGGAATACCGTCGGCGAGCGCGGCGAGCAGAGCGCCAAAGCCCTGCTTGCAGAAGGCAGCGGCGTTGCGCTCGGCCTCATGCGCGAAATCGAGCGACGACAGCCGCGCAAGATCCTTGCCGCAATTGAACGGTCCCAGCACGAACTCGACCGTCGAACGCCAATCGGCGAGGTCGTTCGGCATCGCTTGCTCACACGAAGTGTCGCCCTTACGCGCGGCGTCGCCGATGGCACGCGTCGCACGCACCTGAGCCGCAAGAAAATCCTCAAGCTCACCCTCGCGCGCGTTGCGCCGCCCGATCCGCACCTTCTGGCTCGGCGGGGTCGGATAGACCTCAATCCCGCGGCGCGGACCGATCCTCGTCAGCGGGTTGCTGTCGGGTGCATAGATCCAGTGCGCACCCCGATCAAACGGAACGCCGAACGTCGCCGTATCGGTGATGCAACGGCCGCCGATGTGATCGGATGCTTCCAGGAGCACGAAACGCCGGCCCGCCGCCGCGACCCGCCGCGCCGCAGCAATACCGGCCGCGCCCGCCCCGACAATGACGATGTCGGTTGCGCTTGGCACGGGCGCAGCGAGCGCCGGGTGCGCCACGAGCGCGGCCGACGCGGCAAGAAAAGAGCGGCGGTTCAATCGCGGCATGGTTTCCGGATCATTGCGGCCCGCTGCAAATGCCACGAAATGCGCGCGGGCGGCAACCACTAAACTTAAGGTTCGGTCAACAACGCCCGTGTTCCTGTGAACCAAATTGCAAGGGACTTCAAATAAAATGCCGACAACAAAAACGCGACAATGAAATGCGCGGTGAACCCGCGCGGCCCGCCAGGGAGGGTCTGATGAACGTCGTGCTCGATGGCGTCGGGCGGTTAATCGCCCGCTATCTGCAGAAACCGCTCGCCGGCTATGAGCCGTTCACGCCGAGCGATCCGAACGCGCTGCGTCAATCGCTGGAGCCGGGCGACGTCCTGCTCGTTGAAGGCAACAATCACGTCTCCGGCGTCATCAAATACTTGACCCAATCGACGTGGTCGCACTCGGCGCTCTATGTCGGACCGATCGAAGGCCGAATGAACATCATCGATTGCCGATGCGTTCCTTGCCGTGCGCTATCCGATCCTGCCCAAGATCACGCTCGCGAGGAGCGTACACGCGCTCGAGCAGATTCTGGAAATCCGTCATTCCTCGCTCTATTGCCCGCGCGACGTCCACATCTCGCCGTATTTCAACGTCGTCAAGCCGACGATCCGGCAAGGCTTCAATTACAAGTCACTGCAATGGGCCGATTTGACGCACACGGGCGGCGATGCGAGACGTTTGGTTCCGCGGAGCGCCGAGGCGTCCGAAGGCACCGAAGTCATCGCGGCCTGAACGGCCTCTTGTACTCGCGGGACGCCATCGCTACCTGTGCCTACCGGTAGAGGACGTCGTGATCGAAGCCGCCATTAATGCGCTGACCCAAATGTTTTCGCCGCCATTGCGGTCGATCCTTTGGAAATCGATCGGACTTGCGCTCGCACTGATCGCCGTCATCGGGATCGCGCTCAACCGGCTGCTCGTCTGGCTCATCGGCGCCGGCTCGACTTCGGTCGAGACCACGTTAGGGGCTCACGCCGACACTCCGGTCCACGTCATCGCGTGGCTGCTTTCGATCGCCGCAAGTCTCGGCATCATCGTGGGCAGCATCTTCCTGATGCCCGCCGTGACCTCGTTTGTCGCAAGCTTCTTCGCCGACCAGATCGCCGACGAGGTCGAGCGTGTCCACTATCCCGCCGATCCACCCGGCGTCGCGCTGCCGCTGGTCCGCGCGGTCGTTGAAGGCACCAAGACGGCGCTGCTGGCAGTCGGCGTCTACTTGATCGCGACGCCGTTTTTGCTGTTCGCAGGTTTTGGCGCCTTGATCTTCTTTTTTGCGACCGCATGGCTTCTCGGACGTGAATATTTCGAGCTCGCCGCGATGCGCTTCCGGACAGCGGAAGAGGCCAAGGCCTTGCGCAAGCACAACGCCGCCACGGTCTACATCGCGGGCCTCTTCATCGCCGCGTTCGTTTCGATCCCGATCGTCAATCTGGCAACGCCGCTGTTCGCCATGGCGATGATGGTGCACGTGCATAAGAGGCTGAGCGCAGGACTTCTGGCGGCGCAACAGGGCACGGCGGGCCGGCTTAACGCCACACCAAGGCCGCCACTGTAACGTCCATCCTGAGCTTGCCTAACGCGCGGCGTCTGCGATCACAGAAGCATGTTGCATTTTGCGCCTAGACTTGTGCGAAGCCGCCATCCACGAACAGTTCCGCTCCACGGCAGACCGCAATCGCGACGCTGCGACACGACATAAGGGTATATCCTCTTAATTCGAGAGCATATGCGCTTTTGTCAAAGCAGCCGATCTTTTGACCGGCTCGTTGTTGCACCGCATTATTTTGGTTCAGGCAGGACATCCCATCTGGAAAAGTGTTGCTGAAAGCGGATACGCAGCCAAATTTTCTTCTGCCGAACGCGCTGGCGCTGGCAAGTTCATCGCTTGAATGCTTTGAGACGCGGCTTGGCGGCATGAGAACGCTGAGATTCAGACCACGCCGTCGATCGAGGGCCGCCAGCAATTGTTCAGTGTTCCGCAACGACCTGTTTCTCATTTGATTCGTAGTCGTGCATCGCAGCCGGACCCATGTCGTGAAAACAAGCGGCGGCACAGCAAAACACCGCCGCTCAGAGTCCCAGCCCGGGATATGGGAGGTCTATCATGAAAATTTCCATCGCCACTCAATCTCTCGCAGCCGCGCTGGCGTTGGCAGTCGTTGGCACTTTGAGCACAACAACAGCCTTCGCCCAATCCGCGCCCGTCGTTGGCGAGCGTATCGGCAACGCACGGCCCAATCACTATGACGGAGCGACGTTGCGGCAGGTCGGCGGCTGGACCGTGGAAGAGGCGGCCCCGCAGGCGCAGCCCGGCGGCTCACGGCCGCTCTATATGAGTGCTCCGATCGTGCTGCCGCATCATTACGGCAACAAACACTGAGCCTGAAAGCAATGAGGCGGCCTGCGGGCCGCCTCATTTCATTCTCAGATATTTGTCTGATCGGCCGCAGAAAGCGGCAGCGGTGCGCGGAAGCCGGTCCTCGTCTCTCGGTCAGCCCCACACCTCGTTGGCGATTTCGACGACCATTCGGAGCTTCGCCCACTGCTCGTCTTCGGCGAGCACGTTGCCCTCCTCCGTCGAAGCGAAGCCGCATTGCGGCGACAAGCAAAGCTGATCGAGCGGCGCGTATTTGCTCGCCTCCTCGATGCGCCGCTTGACGTCATCCTTCTTCTCGAGCTGGCCGCTCTTGGTCGTGATCAGACCGAGCACCACGATCTTATTGCCCTTGGGCAGAAAGCGCAGCGGCTCAAAGCCGCCGGCGCGCGTGGTGTCGTATTCGAGGAAGTAACCGTCGTAGCCGATCTTGCCGAGCAGCGTTTCGGCAACCGGCTCGTAGCCGCCCTCCGAAATCCAGGTCGAGCGGAAGTTGCCGCGGCACACATGGGTCGTGATCGTCATGTCGGCGGGCTTGCCTTCCAGCGCCTGATTGATGACGCGGGCATAGTCCTGTTGGAGGCGGTCGGCGTTGAGCCCGCGCTCGCGCGCCTTCTTCAGCTCGGCCTGCGAGCACAGATACGCCCAGGCGGTGTCGTCGAATTGCAGATAGCGGCAGCCCGCGTCGTAAAAGCCGCGGATCGCCTGCCGGTAGGTCTTTGCCAGATCGTCGAAGATGGCGTCGCGATCCGCGTACTCTTTGGTCTTGGTGGCGTCCGGCTCAAGCCGGAAATGCATGGTCGCGGGGCTCGGAATGCACATCTTCGGCGTGACGCGGGTGTGGGCTTTCAAGAACTTGAAGTGCTCAAGCATCGGATGATTGGAGAACCCAAGCTTGCCGACAATGCGCGGCGTGCGCGCCTTGGTCTGCACGCCCTGGAACTGGATGCCGTGGTCCAGGTCCTGGATTTCGACGCCGTCGAGCATGCCATAGAAGTCGAAGTGCCACCACGAGCGGCGGAATTCGCCGTCGGTCGCAACCTTCAGCCCGACGTCCTCCTGCTTCTTGATGATCTTCTCGATCTCGCGGTCTTCGACGTCCTTGAGCTGCGCAGCCGTGATCTCGTTCTTCTCACGCTTGGCCCGCGCCTCCTTCAGCGGCGCGGTGCGCAAAATGCTGCCGACCACATCGGCGCGAAACGGCGGTTTAGTTCTCGTCATTGGCGCGATCCTCCTCAGGTGTTGGCCGCTAACAAGCCGGGACCGCGCGTTTCGTCAACCGCAAATGCCTCAGCAAATAGTCACACGTTGGGAAGAATCCCAATGTCGAGAGGCGACCCGGAGACCTCACACCTCGATCGTTACCTTGTCGTCGACGACGATCACCGGGTAGGTCTTGACCGGGATCATGCACGGGGGCGACACCACCTCACCGGTGCGAATATTGAACTGACCGTTGTGGAAATTGCACTCGACCACTTCGTCCTCGATGTAGCCCTCCGACAGCGAACCCGGTCCATGGGTGCAGAGGTCGTCGGTGACGAAAAACTCGCCGTCGACGTTGAAGACCGCAAGCGTCAGCCCCTCGGTCTCGACTTTGATTGCCGCGCCGGGCGCGACATCGGCAGTGCTGCAGAGCTCCAGACGTTTGGCTCCGGCGGACATGGGTGATGGCCTCGTTGGCTATGCTCTCGTTGCAATGGAGCGCCGTTATAACCGACGCCGCAAATAATGAAATATCCTTGGCCTTCGCCCGGGTCCGGCGGCTATATCTGGTCTTCCGGTCATCAGCCACCAGGTCCATGGAGTGAAGGAATGGAAAGCGAATCGGCCCGCATGAGTTCGGCGGCGGAGGCTAAATTCCGCATCAATCGGCCGAATTCGCAGCCCCGTGCGGTGAAGGTGATCGCGCTCGACCCGCAAAGCGAGCGGATCGTCAAGGACCTCGCCCAGTCGCAGTGGCAGCGCGCGACCTTCCTGACCGCGTCGGCCTTCTCCAGCGCGCCCAAGGCGGGCAAGCCATTCTCCGTGGGCGGCTGGCTCAACGATCTCGCTGGCCGTACCAAGGACCTGGTCAACGAGGTCGACACCGCCGATCTCGTCGTGATGGTCGCCACCGCCGGCGAGAATGCCGCCGCCGCCGCGATCATCGGCGAAGCCTGCAACGTCAAGCACGTGATGACCACCGCGCTGATCCTCGGCGGCGCGTCATCGAGCGACGAGACCATTTCGAAGATGCTCGCGCAGTTGCGGCCGCACGTCATGATGCTCGTGATTTCAAGCGCCGACGAGTATATCAAGGACATGCTCACGGCCTTGCGCGCGTAAGGGTAGCTTAGGACCCGCCCGAAGTTCAGATGCCAGACGGAGAGTCGCGGAAAATAGTCGTGATCGGCGGCGGCCCGGCGGGCGTTTTTGCCGCCATCGAGGCGAAGCGTGCCGCCCCAGCCGCCGACGTCGTGCTGCTGACCGATGAACCCTGTGAGCCCTACGAAAAGCCGCCGCTCTCGAAGGCGGTCCTGACCGGCAAAGCGTTGCCCGAACACGCGCTCATCGCCGGCCCTGGCGGCACCGCCAAACACGACGTAGTGCTGGAGCAGGTCGCGATCTGCACCGCCCTCGACCGCGCCCGGCGCACCGTCGTCACGGCGACGGGGAAGCGTTTCCCTTACGATGCGGTCGTACTCGCCACCGGGTCGGTGGTGCGCGAATTGCCGGCCCTGCCGCTCGGCACGCCGCACGTGCACTACTTGCGGACCGAAGCCGACGCGCGCCCGCTTGCCGCCGCGCTTCCGGGCTGCCGGCATCTGGTCGTCATCGGCGGGGGACTGATCGGTCTCGAAGCCGCCGCCTCGGCGTCCGAACTCGGCGTCAAGACAACCGTGCTGGAGGTCGCGCCGCGCATTCTCGCCCGGGTCTGCGACGAAGAGACGAGCGCCTTCGTCGCCAACGAGCATCGGCAGCACGGCGTCGATATCCGCACCGGCACACGCATCGCGAACGTCACGCCTGGTCCGGAGGCCATCGCGATGGCGACCGAATCCGGCGAGAAATTTCTCGCCGATATCGTCGTGGTCGGCACCGGCGTGAAGCCCAACGACACCTTGGCGGCCGCTACGGGACTTAAAACCGACGATGGCATCGTGGTCGACGAACAATGCCGCACGTCCGATCCGGCGATCTTCGCAGCCGGAGATGCCGTGCGCTTTCCCGGGCCTCATGGCCTCATTCGGCTCGAGAACTGGCGTCACGCCCAGGATCACGGCGCAGTCGCCGGCCGCAATGCTGCGGGAGGCAGCGAGACCTACAAGACCGTGCCGTCGTTCTGGTCGGAGCAGTATGACCTCTACATCCAGGGGGTCGGCTGGCCTTTGGCGACAGCGGGCGATCGCGTCAGCCGTCCGCTTGCCGGCAAGAGCCGGCTGGTTTTCGAGGTCGCGGGCGGCCACCTCGTCGGCGTGCTCGGCATCAACGCGCAACGGGATATCGCGGCGGCGCGGCGGCTGATCGAGCGCCGCATCCCGGTGGAACCCGCGGCGCTCGCCGATCCGGCCCGCCCGCTCGCTTCATTGCTGAAGGCGACGGCCTGAGATATTCACGTCACCATGAACTTTTCCGGCGAACTTACGGTGAAGGCGCCGCGCGAGCGCGTCTATAAGGCGGTCCGCGATGCGCGCTTCTTCGCGTCGTGCGTCGACGGCGTGCGCGACTTGCAAGAGATCGCTCCCGATACCTACGCGGCGGTGTTCGAGACCAAAGTCGCCTACATGAAATTCAGCTTCAAGGTGACGGTCGAAGTCGAGCGCGCCACAGAACCGAGCGAGATCGAGGCGAAAGTCGAAGGGACGCCGCTCGGCATCGTCGGCCGGCTCACCGCCACCTCGCTGACGACGCTGACCGAGGCCGGCGACGAGACCAAGATTGCGTACAGCGTCGAAGCCGCCCTGACCGGCAAACTCGGGAGCCTCGGCCAGCCGGTCCTGCGCGTGAAGGCCAAAGAGATGGAACGGCAATTCGCCTCTCGCCTCGCCGCAGCCTTTGCCGATCAGGCAACATCATCGCCTTAGCCGAACGGTCGACGATGAGCCCCGATCCCATCACCGCCGAAACCGATGTGCTGGTCATCGGTTCCGGCGCGGCCGGGATGTATGCGGCGATCGAGGCAGCGCGCGGCGGCGCGAAAGTGCTGCTCGCCGATCGAAGCCTGATCGGGCGCGGCGGCGCCACCGTGATGGCGCAAATGACGGTCGCGGCGGCGATCGGCGAAGAGGTGCCCGATGATTGGCATCATCACTATGACGACACCATCGCCGCCGGGCGCGGGCTCTGCGACGAGACGCTCGCGCAACTGCTCTGCGAAGGCGCGCCGGACTGCATCCGCGAACTCGATCATTGGGGCGTCGGCTGGGCGCGCAAGGACGGCCACATCACCGCAACCGCCGCGCCCGGCCACGACCGGCCGCGCTGCGTCTATGTCGATTTCATCAACACCGGTCCCGCGGTGTCGAAGACACTGCGCACCGTGATGGCGCGCAATCCGGATATCCGCAAAGCAGGCGACCTCTGCGTCGTCGATCTTCTCCAAGACGATGGCGAAGTGACCGGCGCGGCCGGTTATCACGTCGGCAGCGGCGCGCCGGTGATGATCACCGCGGCGGCGACGGTGCTGGCGACCGGCGGCTTGACGCGGCTCTACCGTCGCAACAGCGCCTCGGCCAACATGGGCGGCGACGGCTATGCGCTCGCCCTGCGCGCCGGCGCGCCCTTGATCGACATGGAATTCGTACAATTCTTTCCGATCGGGCACCTCGCGCCGCGGCTGATCGGCATGGACCCGATCATGTGGGACCCGTTCCGCTACAAACTCGGCGGCCGTCTGCTCAACGGCCGCATGGAGGAATTCACCTCGCGTTATGGCTCGGACGAAGACGGCAGCTATCGGCTGACGCGCGATCTCGCCACCTACGCGATCTTCAAGGAAGCGGAAGCCGGCCGCGGCTCTCCGCACGGCGGCGCTTATTTGAGTTTCCAGCATTGCACGGCGGAGGCGCTGCGTGCAGCGTTCGGGCCGGTGATCGATCGGCTCGCGGCGAACGACATCGATCTGACACGCATGCCGATCGAGGTCGCGCCGATCGCGCATTACCACATGGGCGGCGTCAAGGCCGACGCTGGCATGAGCGCGAACGTGCCTGGGCTTTTCGTCGCCGGCGAAGTGGTCGGCGGCGCAAACGGCGCCAACCGGCTGTCCGGCAACGCGCTCGCCGAAGCCTTCGTGTTCGGCCGCCGCGCCGGCCGGTGCGCCGCGGCCCGCGCCAAGAGTGCGACACGGCGAAGCCTTCACGCGCCGGCTACGAGCATGGCGATCGACCTTGTACGCAGCGGAACCGGCAAGCCAAGCCGCGTCAATTCCGCCGAACTGATCGCGCGCCTGCAATCCACTATGGCTGACGGTGTCGGCCCGATCCGCACCGGAGCAAAGCTGGCGCGCGCGGTGGCCGACATCGCTGCGCTTGGCGGCGAGTTCGGCGACCTGCCGCCCGGCCACCCTGCGCCGTTCGATCTGGAGCGGCTCGACTGGTTCGACCTGCGCAACATGCTTCTGATCGCGCGCACCGTCGCTGCAGCCGCGCTCGCGCGCACCGAAAGCCGCGGCGCCCATCAGCGCGAGGATTTCCCGCACTCGCAGCCTCAATGGCAGGTGCATCAGAACGTGCAGTCTGGATGACGGTGAGCTCCGCCTTGAGGACGCACCGGCCGCGAGCGCGGGGCTCGCGTCATGAGCCAAACCGCAACGCTGAAAATCTGGCGCGGCACCGACCGCGATACCGGCCGCTGGGAGCGCCACGAGGTGCCCTTTGAGCCCGGCCAATCGGTGCTGGACGGACTGCGCTGGCTGCGTACCAACAAGGATGCCTCGCTCGCGATCCGCTATTCCTGCATCAACGCCAACGCCTGCAAGGAGTGCATGATCCAGGTCGACGGCGAGACGGTCTATGCCTGCACGGCGCGTTTGGAGCCGCGCGAAATGGCGCTGACGCCGCTGCCCAACAAAAAACTCGTCCGCGATCTCGTCACCGAGATCGCTCCCCCAAACGAACGGTTCAAATAGACCTCAGGCACGCTTCCGGCCTGTTTCACCCGCGGCCCTCGGACGAACCGGCCATAACCGACAGTAGCCCACCCGCGTCGGGAAACAGCCGGCTCAGCAGAAATCCGGGAAGCACGAATTGAGGGAAGCAGTGCGACGTATTGGATTGATGCAGGACGTGAATGCTCATGCACTGATCGTCCTGAATGCCTTTCAGCTTGAAGCGCTTTAGAGCGTTGACAACGAACGCGCCGTCTTCGTTGAAGTTCAGATCGGGGAACGGGCCCTGCTCCCACACCGCTTTCTTAAAGAGATAGGAAAAGCCGAATCCCAGATGCGAATCTCTGAAGTGGATGTTGTTGTTCGGCGTCAGCATTACGAAGTTCGGCGGATCGGCAGACCACACCCAGTGCGGGCCGACCTTCGTCGTCAGGTCCCAATATCCAAACGTCTTCCAGAGCTTGCTGTAGAGAAAAAAGCCGAACAGCTTGACGATGTCGGCGTCGCCGTCGCCCATCGCCGCCTTCATCCTCGCGAGATAGTCGCGCGCATAAAAATCGTCGTCGTCGAATTGCGCGATGATCTTGGCGCGAGCACGCTCGACCAGACGGTTTCGTTTTTGCCCGATCGTGGTCCTTTGGCCGGTGTGCTCGTAGACCACGCGCGGATCGGACAGCTTTTGCATGAAGCTCGACGGGCGGGCGCTGTCATCGAGCACAAGCCACTCGAAGTCGGAAAAACTCTGGCTGAGCACGCTCTGCGCGATGAAGGGAAGAAACTGCGCACGCTCGAAGGTCGGCGTGATGATGCTGACAAGAGGCGCCGCTGTTGACATGAACTAATGTTCAGCCACGGCGAAGCTTACCGGTTGCTGGCCGGATTTCGCCAATTTCCACATGCGCAAGTAGGCCGCCTCTATGTGGCGGCAGGTCCGCACCGTATCGAATAATGGCTGCGAGTCCCGGTTCTGCTGCAATCGCTCGCGCAAGTCGGCAAGAGCGGACGGATCGTCGGCGAGCTGCAGCGCCAGGGTCTCGTAGTCGGCGAGCGAGTGGGTAATGAGGTCCGGCAAGCCGATCGCCTGAAGGAGGCTCGCGCCAACCCGGCCGGCGAAGCAGCGGCCGTAGCAGGTCAGCACCGGCAAGCCGGCATAAAGGGCATCGCTCGCCGTCGTATGCGCGCTGTATGGCAACGTATCCAGGAACAAATCCGCCAGTCTGTGCCGCGCCAAGTGTTCGGGCGGCGCCAGCCGGTGTGCGAATACGAGACGAGCCGGATCGACACCGCGCGCCGCCGCCTCGCTGCGGAGATTTGCTTCGGTCGCGGCCTCATCGCTCAGCAGCCACAGGACAGCATTCGGCTTGGCGAGCAACAGGCGCATCCAGACGTCGAACATATCAGCGGCAACCTTGGCGGAGTTATTGAAGCAGCAGAAGACGAACCCGTCCTCGGGCAAGCCGACCTCGTTTCGGCCAAACGTCAGCGGAGCGATTGCGCGCTTAGAATCGTTGATCTGATACGATCCCGGCAGATGGACGATCTTTTCGCTGAAATATGGCTGCTGATCGAAGGGCAGCACGGTGCTGTCGGCGAATACGTAGTCGTAAAAATCGGCGCCCGTTGTACCTGGAAACACCAGATAGCTGACCTGGATCGGCGCCGGGCGCACGGCAAAGATCCGCGGCCGCCGTTCCGTCATGGCGACGGCGATATCGATCCCAAGATCGCGGATTAGTTTGGCGACGTCGTCGTCACTTTTGGCTTTGGCGTCGTGGAAATCATCAAAGGCGCTGACCAGCCGCGCCCGCATGGCGCTGTTGTCGTCGGGCCCGAGCGACACCGCCAAGACCTCGAAGCGTGATCGGTCGTGGCATTCGAACAGCCCAGCCGCAAGATGTGCCGTCGCATGGCGGCAGAAATCGGTCGACACATAAGCAATCCGGATGCGCCGATCCCCCGAAGCGATGGCGGCATGCATCGGCGGCAGCGGCTGCGGCACATGAAACGCGGTGTAGTTGCGCGCGCAGGTAAGATGCAGCGCCGGATCGTCACAAAGATGCACGAAGGCCAGCGGCCCGATCACCGATTTTCGATTGCGCACGTGATCTTCGGCCAGCGTCTTCAGTCGCGCGACGCGCGCCCAGTCGCAAATCGTCAACGCCGAGGTCGCGAGACCGCCATAGGCATGAGGATGATTGGGCTCGAGTGCCAATCCGCGCTCAAAGCTTGCGACGGCGTCCTCGTGCCGCTTCAGTTCTGACAGCGCGCCGGCGCGATTGAAATGAGCGTCGGCGTAATCGGGGTTGAGTGCGATGGCACGCTCATAATCCACCACAGCCTCGGCGTAGCGCATCAGGCTGCTCAGCGCATTGCCCCGGTTATTCAACGCGGTCGCATAGTCGGGATGCAACGTCAAGGCGCGACCGAAACTTTCGATCGCGGCCGAGGTGCGGCGAAGTTCGTACAGCGCCAAGCCGCGGTTGTTGAATGCTTCGGCGTAGTGTGGCCGCAGCGTCAAAGAGCGATCGTAATCCTTGATCGCGTCTTCATGCCGGTTGAGGCCCCTCAAGACGTTGCCGCGGTTGTTGAGCGCCTCGGCATCGCTTGGATGGATTGACAGGTGGCGGTCGTAACTCGACAGCGCCTCGGCGAAGCGGCCAAGTTGCAGGAGCGCATAACCGCGATTGAACAACACCGTCTGGTCATTGGGGTTGATGGCGAGGGCGCGGTCGTAGGTCGAAAGCGCCTCATCCGGACGGCCCAGCGGCAGCAAGGCATCCCCGAGAGTCGATGACGAGATCGGCATTGCCCGGCGCCAGAGCGACCGCCTTGCGAAGACAATCGACCGCCTCCTCGACCCGGCCGAGTTGCTGCAGGACAAGACCGTAATCCGCGAGCGCCGCGACCGAGCGCGGATTGGCATCCAAGGCTCGCTTGAGCAGCTGCACGGCTTCGGCGGGCCGATTCTGCTGATGCCGCAACAGGCCCAAAAGATGCAGCGCGTCGAATTGACTGGGATGCGAGCTCAACACCGCGGTGTAGAGCTTCTCCGCCTCAGCGAGACGACCTTGCCGATGCAGCTGAAAGCCCTGGTCGATCGTTTGTCGCGCAGCCGCTACCGTTTCGGCCATTGGTTCACCTTGAGACGCAGCAAGCTAGCACAAAGAGGCTCTAGCAGGGCATCACTGCTGACATCGTGGCCAATCTTGACGTCACGCTTTTGCGGACCACCATCCGTCGCCGCGCCGCTCCAGCAGCGGGCTTTCGAAAACCGCCCTCAATCGCAGATCGGAAAGTGCGCTTCGCCATGTGTCCGTCTGCGCCATCGCGACCACGGCGCCGGCGATCTCAACGGGCAGCGTGGCCAGAAGCCGATGCGCCGCCGAGAGCGTCGTGCCGCGTGCCACCACGTCATCGATCAGCAGCGCCCGACGTCCGTGCAACCGCGGCTTCAGATTGGGATCGAGGAAGAGGCGTTTGGTCTGGTCCGGACTTGTGATCGAAGAAACCGAGATCGAGAACGTTTCGTCGTACCAGAATTTCCGCGAGTAGCCCAAGGCCACATAATTGGCGAAACCGAGATGCCGCGCCACGAGCGGCGCGACGGTGAGGCCGAGCGTCGGCAGGCCGACGATCACCTCCGGGCGAAATGCACGGGCGCATGCCGCCATCGCTGCGGCGATTCCGTCCAGCACCGCAAACGACGCCTGATTGAGAATAAGCGACGCCACGGCGCGATTGCCACCGCCCGGCAATTGGCGGATCGGCAACAGCAAAAATTTGTCTTTTGCGACCTGAACCGGGAAACCTGTCGTGTGAGGCGGGCCCGCCATCGGCGGCGCATCTAAGAAGTTTTGCCAGAACCCTTCCGTCGACATGATGCCTTTCTACAACAAACGACGATGTCGCGCGGCTTAATCCGCACTGCATGCGCCAACTCTCAACAGCATAGCCGATAGGTTGCGGCATTGCTTCTCCGTTCGCCGCAGCCATCTTCCTCCGGTCATGGGAATCACCTTACCCTTCGCGCGATTTGGCCGTAGCGGAGCTGTTGCGATGAACCGACGACGCCTGCTCGCCGCTGCCGCGGCAATTCCGCTGCTACGATCACACGGTCCGCCGCCGTGCCGGTGCGATCGCGCAACCACTCGCGACCCGCCCGCTGTTTCAGCGTGTCCGCCCGTCGGACGCGTCGTTGCCCGGCACAGCAAGCTGGGACAAGCTCAATCAGGCTGCCGGCGGGCGCCTTATCAAAGTGCAGCCGCTGCTCGCAGCGTGCGCGAACAGCGCGGATTGCCGGGCCGTGCTCAAGGACGTGCAGAACCCCTACTACGTCGGCGATCAGCCCGCCGGAACGCAAGCTGCCGGCTGGGTCGATGCCTGGACGTCGGCGCCAAGCGTCTATGCAGTGGCGGCGCGGACGACCGCCGATGTCGTCGCCGCCGTCAATTTCGCGCGCGAGAACAAGCTGCGGCTCGTCGTCAAGGGCGGCGGCCACAGCTATCAGGGTACGTCCGACAGCGCCGACTCGCTCCTGATCTGGACGCGAGCGATGAACAGCATCGTGTTGCGCAACGCGTTGGTTGCGCAAGGCTGCGTCGGCAAACTCGCACCGCAGCACGCCGTCACGGTCGAAGCGGGCGCCATCTGGATGCACGTCTACGACGCGGTCACGACCAAAGGCGGCCGCTATGTGCAGGGCGGCGGTTGCGCGACCGTCGGCGTTGCCGGGCTCATTCAGAGCGGCGGCTTCGGCAGCTTTTCGAAGAATTTCGGCACCGCCGCAGCGGGCCTGCTCGAAGCCGAGATCGTGACCGCCGACGGTCAGGTGCGCATCGCCAACGCCTGCACGAACCCCGACCTGTTCTGGGGGATCAAAGGCGGTGGCGGCGGCAGTTTGGGCGTCATCACCCGGTTGACGCTGCGGACCCACGAGTTGCCGGCGTTTTTCGGCGGTGCCAACGTCACGATCAAAGCCGCGTCCGACGCCGCGTTCCGGCGGCTCATTACCAAACTCATCGGCTTCTACAACGACCGCCTGTTCAACGCGTTGTGGGGCGAAAGCGTTACGTTTGGCGCCGATAACACGTTCACGGCCACCATGGTGCACCTGGTCCTCGACCGGCAGGAGGTCGAGGATGTGTGGCGCCCGTTCACCGATTGGATCGCCGCGGCGCCCCGCGATTTCACCGTCACGGCGCCGTTCCAGTTTTCGGTCAAGCCGGCGCAGGACTGGTGGAACGCCGCAGTTCTCAAAGCCAATCAGTCCGGGCGCGCCTTCTTCGACCCGCGCCGAGGTGCGGCCGACAACAACGTCTGGTTGGCCGAGCAAAACACCGAACTCGGCGTTTTCATGCACGGCTATCAGTCGATGTGGCTGCCGGCCTCGCTCTTGAGCAGCGGCCGGCAACAGCAACGCCTCGCAGATGCATTGTTCGCAGCGACGCGGCATTGGGCCGTTGCGCTGCATTTCAATAAGGGACTGGCCGGCGCGAGCGTGGCCGACATCGCGGCAGCGAAAGACACCGCGATGAACCCGGCGGTGCTCACGGCCTTCGCCTTGGCCATCATAGCGGGCGGCGATCCCGGCGCATACGCAGCGGTGCTCAACGGCACGGTCGATCTCGCGGCCGCGCGCAAGAATGCCGGCGCCATCGCAAGGCGGCGGATGAGCTCAAAACGGTGGTCCCGAACGCGGACTCCTACGTGTCGGAAAGCAATTTCTTCGAGCACGACTGGCAAGACGCATTCTGGGGCGCGAACTATCCCCGCCTGCTCTCAGTGAAGCGCGCCTACGATCCGTCGGGCCTGTTCTTCGTCCACCATGGCGTCGGCAGCGAGGACTGGAGCGCCGACGGGTTTACCCGCCTGAGGTGAAATCGCGGCCTACCACGGCAGCGTTGACAAGACTCGCATGGGCGGCGAAGAACGGCCCGTTCAGGCTCACCGGGATCAGCAATGACAACGAAACGAAAACCGGCCGCGTTCGGCGATTTGCGCGGCTGGATGAAGACGCTTGACGCCGCCGGCGAACTGCATCGGATCGATGCCGAGGTCGATTGGGACATTGAACTCGGCACTATCGCTCGCCTCGCGCAGGGCGCCGGCACCGGACCGGCGGTGCTTTTCAACAACATCCGCGATTACGGCGCCAACGCCCGCTGCCGTCAGGTGTTCACTGGCGGCCTGTCGAGCCCGCGCCGCGTCGCCATGATGTTGGGGCTGCCTCCGGATACGCATCCAGGCGAGCTTGTGAAGCTCGGCCGCACCATTCTCAACGACAGCATCGCACCGAAGATCCTCAAGACCGGTCCCGTCAAAGAGAACGTCCTCACCGGCGGCGACATTGATCTCTACGAATTCCCGGTGCCGCAGTGGAATTGGGCCGACGGCGGCCGCTACATCCTCACCTATGGGGGCGTCGTCACCAAGGATCCGGACACCGGCGTCATGAACGTCGGCGTCTACCGCGGCATGGTGGCGAGCAAGAGCCAGATCCCGATCTTGATGTGGCGCGCGCAACATATCGGCCACCATGTCACGTCGTGGCTGGAGAAGGGCCACAAGGAAATGCCGATTGCAGTCGCGATCGGCTGGGAGCCGTCGTTCGGCTTCGTCGGCGGCTCACCCGTGCCGAAAGGCATCTGCGAATATGACGTCATCGGCGCCATTCGCGGAGAACCGGTCGACCTCGTGAAATGTGAAACGGTCGATCTTTGCGTGCCGGCGAGCGCCGAGATCGTCATCGAAGGCTATCTGGGGCTCGATCTCGAGAGCTATGTGATGGAAGGCCCCTACGCGGAGTTCACCGGCTATATCGCGGGCGACCGATCGCCGAAGCCGACGATCCGCGTCACCTGCATCACGCACCGCACCGACCCGATTCTGCGCGGCACCATCGAAGGCTCGATGCCGGGAAGTTACTCGGAAAACGGCATGTGCTCGTCGATCATGCGCGCGGCCACCGCCTGGAACGTGCTTGACCGGGCCGGCGTGCCGGGTGTCACCGACGTGTGGTGTCCGCCCGTACAGGCGGGCGTCAACACGCTCGTGCAGATCAAACAAAGTTATCGCGGGCAGGCCAAGCAGGTCGCCAACGCCCTGTGGGGAAGCTCGGCGGCGCATGTACGCTACAAGCACGTCACCGTGGTCGACGACGATATCGACATTCACGACTACGCCGCCATCGATTGGGCGGTGGCTTATCGTGTCAATGCCGGCGAGAACGATATCGTCATCATGCCGGGAACCTTCGGGGCCGGTCTTGACCCATCGACCCGCCGGCGCGACCGCAACGTGTCGCAGTTCGGTACCGGCAAGTGGAATCGCGTGCTCATCGACGCCACCATCAATCTCGACTACGACCCCGATCCCGACCTCGGCGGCGCGCGTTTTCCGCCGACGGTCTGGCCAGCGGCGGAGGACATCGAAGCCGTCAAGGCGCGCTGGAGCGAGTTGGGGCTCGATAAGAAGAGCCGTTGAAGTCTATCCGCAGAGTGAAGACTTTACGGCATAGGCAGAAGCGGCTTCTGGCCTTCCGGCAGTTGCATGTCGAACGCCGTCAGAAGCGCAGCGGTCGCCGAATAATTACCCATCAGCATCACAAGCTCGACGAGCTTGCTGGGCGGAAACAGCTTCTTGACGCGCGCGAAACACTCGGACGTCACCTTGTGGTTACCAAAGGTCTGCCGGCCGAGCTCGATGATCGCCGCGTAGGTTTCGTCCAGTCCTTGGGTGCTCTTGCGGTATTTGATGACGTCGATCACCTCCTGCGGCACGCCGTCCTTCAAACCCTGCGTCTCGTGCGCCGCCCATTCGAACTGGCTCTCCATCTCGCGCGCCACCGTCAAAATCGCAACCTCGCGGATGTTCGGCGCAAACACCTCGAAGCGCAGATACTCGTTGTAGGCGTTGCGCGACTCGATGGTTTTCGGGCTGTAGAGCGCGATGCCTCCCGGCCCGCGCAAGCCGACAATCGATCTCTTGCTGGTTGCGGCGCGGTCGTAGGCCCGCTTGCCGGCCTCGTCCATGTCTTCCCGCTTCGGCAGCGGCAGGCGAAAACCGGATTGTGGATCGATATCGGACGGCATTCTGCTCTCCATGCTGGGCTGTGTCGTTTCTTGCGCCGCGGCGACGCGTGGGACGGCAAGGAGCGCCAACGCCATGATTGCGCCAGAGAGGACATGAGTGACGCGGCGCAGATGCATGATCGTCTCCTTCGCTTCCGTTGCGCGATTAGCATCCAGCAGCATAAAGCGAGAGGGTTCCTTCGCGGCGCGCTAATATGGCAGGGCAGGATGCGTGGATCGCGGGCTCGCCTTCCGCGCGCCCAGAGTGACGGGAGGAAGGACAATGTTCGAGGGCTTTAGCCGCGCCGACATCAAGACCAGCGGTGCGCGGATCGTCACCGTATACGGCGGCCATGGGCCGCCACTGCTGCTGATGCACGGCAACCCGTTCAGCCATCTATCGTGGCACAAGTTTGCGCCGCGGCTGGCGCAGGAGTTTACGGTCGTCGCCACCGATTTGCGCGGCTACGGCGACAGCGAGAAACCGCCGGGTGGCGACAATCACGCCAACTATTCGTTTCGCGCCATGGCGCAGGATCAGGTCGAGGTGATGGCCGCACTCGGCTTCGAGCGCTTCTATGCGGCCGGTCACGACCGCGGCGCCCGCGTCCTGCACCGCATGTGCCTCGATCATCCGGACAAAGTTTTGCGCGCTGCAATCCTCGATATCGTGCCGCAGCATTACCTTCTGAACAATGTCACCCGCTCCTGGGGCACGTTCTCCTGGCATTGGTTCTTCATGATCCAGCCCTACGATTTTCCCGAGCACCTGATGGGCGCCGACCCCGATTATTTCATCGAGAAGAAGCTCGCCAAAACCAAACAGGGCCTAAGCTTCTTCGACCCGCTGGCGCTCGCCGAATACAAGCGCCACTTCCGCGATTCGGCGACCATCCACGCCATGTGCGAGGACTATCGCGCCACGCATGGCATCGACCTCGAGATGGACACCAAGGATTTCGAGGCCGGACGGAAGATCACCTGTCCGACGCTGATCCTCTGGGGCGCAACCGGCGGCGTCGGCCGCAATCAGAAATCTGAGGAAATCTGGCCGCGTTACGCGGCCGATATTCGCGGCCTCAAGGCGTTGCCATGCGGGCACTACCTGTCCGAAGAGGCGCCGGAAGAGACCTATCGCGAGCTGCGTGACTTTTTCCTGGCATAGCCGCAGCATCCCATAGTTTTTGCAGAATCGGGATTTTGCCGAGGCCATCTCGCTGCACGAGACGATAGCTCATCCGATTGCGGTCGGTGAGGAGATCGAGGCGCAGCCGATCTAGAAATACGCGTTCAGCTCGCGGCGAGCGGCGGCTCAGCGAGGAAATTCCTGATCGCATACCAGAGCAGGTGCCGGTTGCTGCTCAAGCCCGCGCTGTGCGCGGTATGCGGCAGGATCACGAATTGACGATCTCCGTTCGCCAGCTGTCCGAAGAAATCGAGCAGATCCTCGTTGGTCGAGTTGCCGTCCCACTCGCCGCGCGTCATCAGCACCGGCGACAGCACCTTCGCCGGGTCGACGATCGGCAGGTTCGCCGCCATGTCGAGATAGGTGCCGCTCGGGATGGTGTCGCCGAACGGCGCCTCCGTGGCGATCATGGCTTCGGCCACGGCCGGATCGTAAATGCCGGGATGACCGTCACGGGTAAAGATCGACCGGATCATATCGGCATCGCGCTTGCGCCGCGGGCTCGCTCGCAGCTCTGCGATGCGTTTTTGCCGCCTCTCGATCTCGGCAGCTCCCTCGCCCTTGTAGGTAAAGGCCGAGAGCACCAGGCGATCGACGCTATCCGGCTGCGCCTGCGCGAAGGCGGCGGCGCGGATGCCTCCTGACGAGGTGCCGAAGAAATGGATTTTCTGCAGGCCCGTTTCCTTCGTCACCACCGGCATCGCGGCCTTCAAATCGGCGACGCCGCTCCCAATGTCGGAATTGTTGCCGGAGCTGCCGGAGTTGCCGTAGCCGTCATGATCCATCGTCCACACGTCATAGCCGTAGCTGGCGAATACATTCATCATGGAATATTCGCCTTTGCCGGGTACCGTGAGGTCGTAACTGCTGCGCGACGCGTTCGAGGAACCGTGCACCAGAAAGAGTACCGGCCGCGGCGGCTCGCCGGCCTTCGGCGCGCCAACCCGCTTGCGGAACATGTAAAGCTTCACGTCGCCCTTATGCGCCCAATATTCGCCGCTCCAGACGTCGGCCGTAGCGGCTTCAACGGCCGCCGCAGGATTCTGAGCGTGCGCCGGCGCAATCCCGGCCGTCAGACCTGCACCGATGCCGAGACCGGCGCTCTTGATAACGGTGCGGCGCCCGATCTGATGATCCGTCATAGTGCTCTCCCTTTGGCCCGCCGTTCCGGGCTGGCAGCCACTTATTGTGGCAGTGGACGATACCAGACCGTCGCTTGCCGCGGCAGGTGAGGTGTGGCCAATCAACGCGCGCAGACGGTGTATACGGCACACTCGCGCCGACACACTACATCTGCTAGTGGGGGGCCGGCTGTCGGCGGGCGACGGGACGAGACGATCGATTGATGGACATGCATCCGGTCCGGAGCGCGGAATGTTGAAGGCGCTGCGCGGGACCGTCCACTTCTTCGACATGAAAATCGGCCTGAGCCGGATTGGCGTGGCGTTGAGCGTCACCATCATCATTATCGCGGTGGTGGTGCTCCATCATATTCTGCGCGATATCGATCCTGACGAGCTGCTCGATGCCATCGAAGCGACCGACTGGCGAACGCTGATCATCGCCGGTCTTTTCGTCACCGCCGGCTATATCACACTGACGTTCTATGATCTGTTCGCGTTGCGCACGATCGGCCGTTCCGATGTGCCTTATCGTGTCGCAGCACTAGCGGGATTTACCAGCTACGCGGTCGGACACAATGTCGGCGCCAGCGTGTTTTCGGGCGGCGCCGTGCGCTACCGGATTTATTCCGCCTGGGGCCTGAGCGTCATCGAGGTCACGAAGATCTGCTTCGTTGCCGGGCTCACCTTCTGGCTCGGCAATGCCACGGTTCTCGGGCTGGGCGTCCTCTACGCACCACAGGCAGCGCGCGCCATCGATCAGTTGCCGCTGTGGTTCAACCGCACGTTCGCGCTGATGATTCTAGGTCTGCTCGCCTGCTACATCGCCTGGGTCTGGACCAAACCGCGCGTCATCGGCCGCCAGGGCTGGCAGGTGAGGCTGCCAGGCGGCGGTTTGACCTTGATTCAGATCGCCATCGGCATCATCGACCTCGCGTGTTGCGCCGCCGCCATGTACATGCTGGTGCCGGACGAACCCAATCTCGGCTTCGTCACCGTTGCGGTCATCTTCGTCGCCGCAACGCTCCTCGGCTTTGCCAGCCATGCGCCCGGCGGCCTTGGCGTATTCGACGCCGCCATGATGGTTGCGCTTTGGCAATTCGATAAAGAGGATTTGCTCGCGGGACTGCTGCTGTTCCGTCTACTCTATTATATAGTTCCGTTCGCGCTCTCTTTGGCGGTCCTCGGCATTCGTGAAATCCTGCTCAGCCATGTGGCGCGCCGTGTCCCTCAGCCCGGACCGCCGCCTACGATCCCCGCGAACGAATGCGTTCGGGAACAACCGGACGCGTCCTGATCGGGGGTTCGAGGTGACGGCCGCAGCGTGTACGACATGCGCCCATTTAATGTGCGCTCGGTGCAACGAGCGCACCCGATGAGCACGCATGACGATCGAGGCGCGATCGGCGGCGGCCGCTTACGCGGCGCACGGCTCGTGACAGCGTCGGCTGCCGTCGTGTTCGCAGGCCTCGCCACCGTCGGCGATCTCGCCGTAGGGCCGGCAATTGCGGGCTTTGTCATCGTTGCGGCTGCTGCCTTCCTCGCAACACGGTCGGGCCAACATGTTGATCGCTTGGTACGCCCCGTTGCGGTGTCGGCGCGCACGGTCGACCCGCTCAGGGCGGTCGTCTCCGGTCTCCCTGATCCCGTTATTGCACTCGATGGTGACGGCCGGGTGCTGGCGCTCAACGAGTGGGCGCGTTCTCTGGCGCCGGCGCTGCGCCAGGGCGAACCGGTGTCGCTGGCGCTGCGATCGCCCGAATTGATCGAGGCCATTGGGCGCGCCTACGCCGCCGGGGAAGAGCAGCGCGTGCAGTACTCCGAACGCGTGCCGCACGATCGCTGGTTCGAAACCATCATAGTGCCGGTCAAGCGCGACCCCAGTCTTGGCAAGCCGGACCTCGTTTTTTTGACCTTTCACGATCTTACGCCGCTGCGGCGTGCCGAGGAGATGCGCGCCGACTTCGTCGCCAACGCCAGCCATGAACTGCGTACGCCGCTGGCCGCGCTTTCCGGATTCATCGAGACGTTGCAGGGGTCAGCGCGCGACGATGCCAAGGCGCGTCAGCGCTTTCTCGGCATCATGCAGGAACAGGCGCAACGGATGGCGCGTCTCATCGACGATCTGTTGTCGCTGTCTCGTATCGAACTCAATGCGCACCGCCGTCCGGATACGCCGGTCGATCTCGTACCGATTGTTCGACAGGTGGTGGACAGCCTTCAGACACTGGCGCGCGACCGTGACGTGACCGTCACCGTCAGCGGCCCCCCAATTTTGAAGATCCCGGGCGACCAGGATGAATTGGTTCGCGTGTTCGAAAATCTTGTGGAGAATGCGCTCAAATATGGCGCCGCCGGCAAACGGGTCGATATCGCGCTCACGCTTGGATCGTTGGGGGGTGAGCCCGAAGCAGATGTGAGCGTGCGTGACTATGGGCCTGGCATCGCGCCGGAACATCTACCACGCCTGACCGAGCGCTTTTATCGTGTCGACGTCACGGAAAGCCGCGCTCTGGGCGGTACTGGGCTCGGCTTGGCGCTCGTCAAACATATTCTCAATCGGCATCGCGGGCGGCTTTCAATCGAAAGCTCACCCGGTTCCGGAGCCACCTTCATTGTCCACCTGCCCTTAGCCGATCGCGCGTAATTTATAAATTATATCATATGCTTATATTGTCATCTAATTGTCATCTCACCCTCATAGAACAGAGACGTGCCGAATTTAAGCATCCCGGCGCTACGTGACAGCTTCGGTTGGCCAAGCCTGCCCGTAGCGGCTTTCTGGCAGACATCGATCTAAGCGAAAGCACCGAAACAGGGACGTTGAGCCGCCGCGGGTCTAGCACCGCGGTCGCCCGAATTCCACTTACAGGAGACAAACCCGTGAAGCACATCAGAGCGATTGCCGTCGCCAGCATCCTTGCTGCGTCGGTTCTTCCAGCCGCGGCCTTGGATATCTCCGGCGCCGGCGCCACATTCCCGTACCCGATCTACGCCAAATGGGCGGACGCGTATAAGAAAGACACCGGCGTTGGTCTCAATTATCAGTCGATCGGCTCGGGCGGCGGCATCAAGCAGATTGAAGCCAAGACCGTAACTTTCGGCGCGACTGACGCGCCCCTCAAGGGCGATGAGCTCGACAAGAATGGCCTTGTGCAGTTTCCAATGGTCATGGGCGGCATCGTGCCAGTCGTGAACCTCGATGGCATCAAGGCCGGCGATCTCGTTATCGATGGACCGACGCTCGCCAAGATCTTCATGGGCGATATCAAGACTTGGGATGACCCGGCGATCAAGAAGCTCAATCCCAACGCCAAGCTTCCTTCGCAGGCGATCGCTGTCGTGCACCGTTCCGACGGTTCCGGCACCACCTTCAATTTCGCCTACTACCTCGCGCAAGTCAGCCCCGATTGGAGCTCGAAGGTCGGGTTCAATACCTCGGTCGAATGGCCCGTCGGCATCGGCGCGAAGGGTAATGAGGGCGTGTCCAACAACGTAACCCAGACCAAGGGTTCGATCGGCTATGTCGAGTACGCCTACGCCGTGCAAAACAAGATGACTTTCACGAAAATGCAGAACAAGGACGGCAAGACCGTTTCGCCCACAAGCGACGCTTTCCAGGCAGCAGCCGCGAATGCGGACTGGAATTCCGTACCGGGCTACGGCGTGATCCTTGCCAATCAACCGGGTGCCACGTCATGGCCGATGACGGCCGCGACGTTCATCCTGATCCCCAAACAGCCGCAGGATGCCGCGGCAGCGACCGAAGCGCTCAAGTTTTTTGCTTGGGCCTTCGCCAAGGGCGACAAGATGGCCGAGGAACTCGACTATGTGCCGATGCCGTCGAAGGTTGTCGGTACGATCGAAGCCATGTGGGCCAAGGAAATCAAGGACTCAGCGGAAAGCCGCTCCACGTTACGTCGAACTGAGTCCAATGACGCCTCCGCGGCAAGGCTTGCTCTGCTCGCCTTGCCGCGTATTCCACCGGCTTAACGCACGAAGATCTTGTGCGGCAGGCCTGCAGCCGGTTTGAGTAGACGCTCCCGAAACCCCTTGAGGAGCGTCTTGATGAGTCGGGCGGGGAGGCCATCCGTGGTTGATGTTGCGATGCAGAATGGAACGTTCGTGTCAGCCGAAACGGCTTCACGCGCCAAGGTTCTCGATCGGTTTCGCTTCAGCGACAACGCCTTCCGCCATCTGACACGCGCCGCGGCGTTCGGTGTCCTGGTGCTGCTCAGCGCCGTCATCATTTCGCTTATCCAAGGTTCGATCCCGGCGCTCCGGACGTTCGGTTTCGGGTTTCTTGTCAGTGAGCGGTGGAACCCAGTCACGGAGAACTTCGGAGCTCTCCCGGCCATCTATGGCACGATCATCACGTCCTTCATCGCGATGTTGATTGCCGTTCCCATGGGTTTGATGATCGCCTTCTTCCTCACTGAACTCTGTCCGCAATGGCTGCGGCGGCCGATCGGCATCGCGATCGAACTGCTCGCCGGCATTCCGAGCATCATCTACGGCATCTGGGGACTTTTCGTGTTCGCCCCGTTCCTCCAGGAGACGCTGCAACCATTTCTGATCAATACGCTCGGCAATGTGCCGGTAATCGCGCCGCTGTTTGCCGGACCGCCCTACGGCATCGGCATGCTGACGGCGGGACTGATCCTCGCCATCATGGTGCTGCCCTTTGTGACCTCGATCTCGCGCGACGTGTTCGAGGCGGTGCCCCCGGTGCTCAAGGAGGCGGCCTACGGCCTCGGCTGCACGACCTGGGAGGTGGTACGCAACGTGGTGCTGCCCTACACGAGGGTCGGCGTCATCGGCGGGGTAATGCTTGGCCTCGGGCGAGCGCTCGGCGAGACCATGGCGGTCACCTTTGTCATCGGCAACGCGCACCGGATTTCGGCCTCGCTGCTGGCGCCCGGCACCACCATTTCCGCCACCATCGCCAACGAGTTTACCGAGGCGGTCGGCGATCTATACACCTCAGCGCTGATCGCGCTCGGGCTGATCCTTTTCGTTATTACCTTCATCGTGCTGGCGGCGGCGCGCTACCTGCTGCTACGCATCGAACGCCGGATCGGGTGACGCCATGGCCAGCCTTTTTCCCGCCCGCCGCCGCCGCAACACCATCGCCACCGCGTTTGCGTTGGCTGCAACTGTTTTGGGGCTGGGCTGGTTGGTGCTGGTCTTGGGCTCGCTGCTGTGGAATGGCTTCAGCGGTTTGTCGGTTAGGGTGTTTACAGAGATGACGCCGCCGCCCGGCGCCAGCGGCGGCCTGCTCAATCCGATCATCGGCAGCCTGATCCTGACCATCATCGCTGTCGCGATCGGCACCCCGATCGGAATCCTGGCTGGCACCTACATGGCCGAATACGGCCGCTACGATCGGCTGAGCAGTGTCGTGCGCTTCATCAACGACATCCTGCTCAGCGCACCCTCGATCGTCGTCGGTCTGTTCATCTACGAGGTGATGGTTGCGCCCATGGGGCACTTCTCCGGCTGGGCCGGCGGCGTCGCTCTTGCCGTCCTTGTCATTCCGGTGGTCGTGCGAACGACCGAGGACATGCTGACGCTGGTACCGAATGCGCTGCGCGAGGCCGCCACCTCGATCGGTCTGCCGCGCTCGCTGTCGATTACGCGCATCTGCTATCGCGCCGCGCGTGCCGGGATGATGACCGGGGTCCTTCTGGCCGTTGCCCGGATCAGCGGCGAAACCGCGCCGCTCCTCTTCACCTCGCTCAACAACCAGTTCTGGAGCACCAACCTCAACGCACCGGTGTCCAGTCTGCCGGTCGTCATTTTCCAGTTCGCGCTCAGTCCCTACAAGGACTGGCAATCGTTGGCCTGGACCGGCGCCCTCATCATTACGCTTGCGGTGCTGGCCTTGAGCATCACCGCCCGCAGCCTTGTCCCATCGGGAAGACAGTCATGACCGAAGCATCCGTTGCTGTTCCCTCCGTTGCCCACGCTCCCATCGATCGGACCGGTCTCGCCGAGAAAATCGCGATCCGCGACCTCGACTTCTTCTATGGCGACTCACGAGCGCTGAAGTCGATCGGCCTTCCGCTTTTCGAGCACAAGGTCACCGCGTTCATCGGCCCGTCGGGCTGTGGCAAGTCGACCTTATTGCGCGTCCTCAACCGGATGTACGACCTCTATCCGGGTCAGCGCGCGACCGGCGATGTCATCCTCGACGGCAACAACATCCTCTCGCCGAAACAGGACCTCAATCTGTTGCGTGCGCGTGTCGGCATGGTGTTCCAGAAACCGACCCCGTTCCCGATGTCGATCTACGAAAACATCGCGTTCGGCATTAGGCTTTACGAGCGCCTGCCGAAAGCGGAACTCGATCAGCGCGTCGAAACCTCGCTCCGCCGCGCCGCGCTGTGGGACGAGGTCAAGGACAAGCTCAGCACCAACGGCCAGAGCCTGTCGGGCGGCCAACAGCAGCGCCTCTGCATCGCCCGCACCGTCGCAGTGCGGCCCGAGGTGATCTTGTTCGACGAGCCCTGCTCGGCGCTCGATCCGATCTCAACGGCGAAGATCGAGGAGCTGATCGACGAACTGACCGACACCTACACGATCATCATTGTTACCCACAACATGCAGCAGGCGGCACGCGTCTCTGAGTTCACCGCCTTCATGTATCTCGGCGAGCTGATCGAATTCAATTCTACCAGCAAAATGTTCACGGCACCGCACGATCAGCGTACGCAGGACTACATCACCGGCCGCTTCGGATGATCGGCAGGCAAGGATCACCAGGTAAAAAACCATGACCGATCAGACCCCCAGAATCGACCACACCACCAGGGCGTTCGACACCGATCTGCAGGAGATCGCGCGCAAGGTCGCCGAAATGGGCGGGTTCGTTGAACGGCAGATTGCCAATTCCATCCGGGCTCTGGTCGATCGCGATACGGAACTTGCGGAACGTGTCGTCACTACGGATCCGACGATCGATGTGATGCAGCGCGACATCGAGGAAAAGGCGATCCTCACAATTGCACGCCGGCAGCCGATGGCGGTGGACTTGCGCGAGATCGTCGGCGCCATGCGCGTGTGCAACGATCTCGAGCGGATTGGCGATCACGCCAAGCACATCGGCAAGCGTGTTGTTGCTCTCGATAACGATTTCTACCCACAAAAGCTGATCCGCGGAGTTGAGGCCATGGGCGAGTTGGTGGAGGCGCAGCTCAAGCAGGTCCTCGATGCCTATGCCGGCCACGATGTTCAGGCTGCGCTCGCGGTCTGGAAAAACGACGAGGAAATTAACTCGACTTGCATGTCGCTGTTCCGCGAGCTCCTCACCTACATGATGGAGGACCCGCGCAACATCACGTTCTGCATGCACCTGATGTTCTGCGCCAAGGACATCGAGCGCATGGGCGACCACGCCACCAACATCGCCGAGACCGTTTATTATATGGCCGAAGGCCAGCCCATTACCGAGCAGCGTCCGAAAAGTGACACCACAAGCTTTGGGGCAGCTTTGCTGCAGAAGTAAAATAGGAGACCCGGGATGGGAGCCAACATCCTAATCGTTGAAGACGAAGAGCCTTTGACGACACTGTTGCGCTACAACCTCGAGGCCGAAGGCTACGAGGTCGATGCCGTCACGAGAGGCGACGACGCTGACACCCGGCTGCGGGAAACCGCGCCCGATCTCATCGTGCTCGACTGGATGTTGCCCGGTCTCTCGGGCATCGAACTATGCCGGCGGCTGCGGGCGCGGCCGCAGACGCAGTCTCTGCCAATCATCATGCTGACGGCGCGCGGAGAGGAAAGCGAACGCGTGCGCGGCCTCGCCATCGGCGCCGACGACTACATCGTCAAGCCGTTCTCGGTCCCGGAACTGCTGGCGCGCATCCGCGCCCTATTGCGGCGGGCCAGCCCCGAACGGGTCGCCATGGTGCTGGTGATCGGCGATCTCGAACTCGACCGCGAGAAAAAGCGCGTCTCCCGCGCCAATCGCCCGGTCGATCTCGGCCCGACCGAATTCCGCCTGCTCGAATTTCTGATGGAGCGGCCCGGCCGAGTGTTTTCACGCGAGCAATTGCTGGACGGCGTTTGGGGCAGCGACGTCTATATCGACGAGCGAACCGTCGATGTGCATGTCGGCCGGCTCCGCAAGGCGCTTAATCGCGGCCACGCCATCGATCCAATCCGCACCGTACGCGGCGCCGGTTATTCACTCGACGATCGTTTCGGCAAGGCGAACTGAACGCCCTAAACCGTTCATCCCCGCGCGAACTGTCTGCCGATCGGCTTACCTGGCCGCATTTCCGCCGACACGGAATGATCCGCCGATTGTCACCGCTGTGGGCGTTTGTCCCGACGGCGATCGGCCGGTTGATAGGCAACCCGCGAATGATAGGCGCAATACGGCAGGCTAGCGAGCGCATTACCGCCACAGAAGAAAAAGTCGCCGCTCCCTGGATCGCCAACCGG
This sequence comes from uncultured Alphaproteobacteria bacterium, assembly GCA_963732015.1. Lineage (GTDB taxonomy): Bacteria > Pseudomonadota > Alphaproteobacteria > Rhizobiales > Xanthobacteraceae > BOG-931. The sequence goes on from CAVSXY010000003.1 coordinate 270,558, forward strand.
CCAGCGGCAGGTTTGCTCGGTCAGTTCGAGGATGGTGCGGCGTTGGCCGATCGGAATCACATTCTCGATCAGATCCGGCTCGATGTCGGTTTCGATCTCGTAGGCCTGCGCGAGCGCGGTATTGCCGCGGATCGCGCCTCGCCCGATGCGCAGCATGTGCGACGGTGCCCGCGGCTTGCGCTGGCGCGGCGCGGTGCTGGACGTGCTTTTGGCGCGGCCCGACAGGCCCAGCCGATGCACCTTGCCGATCACGGCATTGCGCGTAATGCCGCCGAGTTCGGCCGCGATCTGGCTCGCTGAGAGACCATCCGACCACAGCTTCTTCAACCGCTCGACCCGCTCGTCCGTCCACGACATGCCCTGTCCTCCTCAACGCGCGAGGGAAAGCCTTCAGAGAATCCAACATTGGGCCAGGCAGCGCATTCGCCGCCCAACTCGCACGCATCACCCAACGCTTGCTTAGAAGACTGTCCGCCGCACGAGATGTCGTACTTGACAATGAAAAGGCTACAATATGACGGGAGTCGCGCGCAAGAGTCCGCTGTCTGCGCGTCCACATTTTCGTATTCGGTGTGGATGATCGAAGAACAAAACGTGGCGTCCGCGGCCAATTATCCTGTGTTGACAGAGACACGCGCCGCCATATGATATCTGCGCGTGCCGCCCGCAGAGGCGGCACATTTTGTTTTGGCTGCGCGACAGCCTTGGGCCGATCGGGACATCGTAGCTATGATCGGCCATGACGTCGTGACCGCAAATGACATCGTAACCGCAAATGACATCGCATCTGTTGCCGATTTACGCGCGCGTCGACCTCGCCTTTGAGCGGGGCGAAGGCGCGTGGCTCACGGCAACGAACGGCGACCGCTACCTCGACTTTACGGCTGGCGTCGCCGTGAACGCACTGGGACATGCCCATCCGCGGCTTGTCGCGGCGATCAACGAGCAGGCGCAGAAGCTCTGGCATGTCTCCAATCTTTACCAGATCCCGGAGGCCGAACGCGTTGCCGCGCGCCTCTGCGAGACGAGTTTTGCGGACGTGGTGTTCTTCTGCAATTCAGGCGCCGAGGCCCTGGAGTGCACCGTCAAGACGGCGCGCAAGTACCAATCGGCAAACGGCGCCCCGGAACGCTGCCGCATCATTACCTTCGAGGGCGCCTTCCACGGCCGCACGCTCGCGACACTCGCTGCCGGCGGCCAGAAAAAATATCTGGAAGGTTTCGGTCCGGTGGTCGACGGCTTCGATCAGGTGCCGTTCGGCGACCTCGATGCCGCCAAGCGCGCCATCACCCATGAAACCGCGGCGATCCTGATCGAGCCGATCATGGGCGAAGGCGGCGTCCGTGTCGTCGAGCCCGCGATTCTGCGGGCCCTGCGCGACCTTGCGGACAAAAACGGCCTCCTCCTCGCATTCGACGAGGTGCAGACTGGCGTCGGAAGGACCGGCGAGATGTTCGCCTACCAGCGCGTCGGCGTCGAACCCGATGTGATGGCGCTCGCCAAGGCCCTCGGCGGCGGCTTCCCGGTCGGCGCCTGCTTGGCGACCCACGAGGCCGCCAAGGGCATGACCGCGGGCACGCACGGCTCGACCTTCGGCGGCAATCCGCTGGCAATGAGCGCCGCCAACGCGGTGCTCGACGTCATCCTCGCGCCCGGCTTCCTCGATCACGTGCGGCGGACGGCGTTGCTGTTCAAGCAGCGGCTGGCGGAGATCAAGGATCGCTATCCGACGCTGATTGCCGAGGTGCGCGGCGAAGGATTGCTGATCGGTTTGCGGATGCTGGTTCCGGCCGCCGAACTGGTCGATGCGCTGCGCGCCGAGAAGATGCTGACAGTCTCGGCGGGCGACAATGTCGTCCGCCTCTTGCCGCCGCTCATCGTCGGCGATCCGGAAGTCGCCGAGGCAATTCTCCGCCTCGATCGTGCCTGCGGCAAGCTTCAGCGCGTGCATGAGGAGAAACTCCAAAAGGAGGCCGGGGGATGAGCGGCGTCCGCCACTTCCTCGATCTCATCGACGTACCGGCTGCTGAACTGCGCAAGATGATCGAAGCGGCCCGCGCCATGAAGGCGAAGGGTCCGCTTGCCGAGCGTCCGCTTACCGGCAAATCGCTGGCGATGATTTTCGAACGGCCGTCGACGCGCACCCGGGTTTCGTTTGAAGTCGCCATGCGCCAGCTCGGCGGCGACGCCGTGGTGCTGACCGCCGAGGAGATGCAACTCGGCCGCGGCGAGACACTCGCCGATACGGCGCGCGTGCTGTCGCGCTATGTCGACGCCATCATGATCCGTGCGCTCGATGCCGAGGACGTCGCCGAACTCGCGCGCTATGCTACTGTCCCAGTGATCAACGGCCTGACGCGGCGGTCCCATCCTTGCCAGGTGATGGCCGATGTCATGACGTTTGAAGAGCATCGCGGGCCGATCCGCGGCCGCACCGTCGCCTGGGCTGGCGACGCCAACAACGTCCTCGCATCATGGGCCCATGCCGCCGAGCGGTTCGATTTCCGTCTGCGGGTCGCCGCTCCGTCCGAGCTCGCGCCGAAGAAGCCGTTGCTCGACTGGATCAAATCGTCGGGCGCCGAGATCAGCGTCGGCAGCGATCCGGAAGAGGCGGTCGCGGGCGCCGACTGTGTCGTGACCGATACCTGGGTATCGATGGGCGATCGCAACGGAGCGCGGCGCCACAATTTGCTCAAGCGCTACCAGGTCAACGCGCGCCTGATGGCGCGTGCCAAGCCGGATGCGATCTTCATGCATTGTCTGCCGGCGCATCGCGGTGAAGAAGTCACCGACGATGTGATGGACGGACCGCAGTCGGCGGTGTTCGACGAGGCCGAAAACCAACTCCACGCGCAGAAGGGCATCCTGGCCTGGTGCCTGGAGGTCGGCGGCCCCTGACGCCTCGCGCGAGGTTCAAAGGGCTCACAATTTGCGGATGGTCGCCTATATTCGGTGGCGATGACCAATTCCAACTTCGCCATTCCGGTCCGCGCACCGGCTCAGACCAGCCTCGATGACACGATCCTGCCGTTCGCGGTGAAAGCGCTCGACCTGCGCGGGCGCATCGTGCGGCTTGGACCCGCGGTCGATACCATTCTGACCAGCCACGACTATCCGCCGCCGGTCGCGAAGCTCTTGGGCGAAGCGATCGTGCTGACCGTGATGCTCGGGTCGGCTCTCAAATTCGAAGGCCGCTTTATTCTGCAGACCCAAAGCGACGGCCCGGTGCGCATGCTCGTAGTCGACTTCACGTCGCCCGACCGGGTGCGCGCCTGTGCGCGGTTCGATGGCGCTCGCGTCGCCGCAGCCGTCGCCGCCGGCGAGGCCGAACCCGGGAAGCTGCTCGGTCACGGTCATCTCGCAATGACCATCGACCAGGGTCCCGAAATGAGCCGCTATCAGGGACTGGTGCCGCTCGAAGGCGGCGACCTCGAGCGGGCCGCGCACGAATACTTTGCGCGCTCGGAGCAGATTCCAACGCGCGTGCGGCTTGCGGTCGCCGAGGAATTCCGCGCCGGCGAAAACGGCACGCGCCGCCACTGGCGCGCCGGTGGCATCCTTCTGCAGTTTTTACCGAACTCGGCCGAACGCCAGAGGCAAGCGGACCTTGATCCCGGTGATGCACCGCCCGGCGCCGAAGTCCATGCGCCGCCCGAAGACGACGCGTGGGTCGAGGGCCGCTCCCTCGTCGCTACCGTCAACGACATCGAACTGATCGATCCCGATCTATCGAGCGAGCGCCTCGCCTACCGGCTGTTCCACGAGCGCGGCGTTCGGGTATTTCGCGCGGCTCCAGTGCACGCGCAGTGCTCGTGCTCGCGCGACAACGTTGAGAACATGCTCGGCAGCTTTTCTCAGGAGGATCGCGACGACATGGTAGAGAATGGCAGGATTACCGTGACCTGCGAGTTCTGCAGTTCGACCTACGTGTTCGAGCCGAGAGAGATAGCGGCAAACGCGGCGGCGCCGTCGTAGAAGCGCGCCGTCGACGCTTTTTCTCAGAACCGGAAGAACGGCGGCGGCGTCCGATTAGACAGCCCTCGCTCGTTCGGGAATTCCTGCCCGAATGCCAGCGCGGTCGGATAGCCGCTGTTCTGGCGCTGGAGCGCAAGCGCTTTGCGCTTCTCGGCATTGCGCGCGATCTGTTGCTTCTTTCGCAGTGCCGCATCCGAGCGGGCCGCTGCCGTTTTGATCGAGGGGCGAACAGGGGCAGCCTCCTCGGTTGTCTTCTTCTCCGGCGTCTCCGGCGCGGCCGACTGTGCGATCGACACAACGGGGTGCGGCTGGCGCATTTCTCTCGGTGAAATCACACCGCTCAGCACAAACATGAGGGCGGCGAACGCCGACACCATGGTACAGAAATAGCCGATCAGCGGCAAAGCCATCACGCGTCTCCGGCCGATCAACAAACGCCCGCTTCACATAAGTCGGCGGGCACGCATTTCAAGTTCAAATCGACGTCCACAAATCGGCATTAAAGAACCATTGCATTTTGATCGGGCGCCTTGCTCGATATAGACAATGTAAAACGCCGCGCGGAGAACGCAGTTCCCGACAATCGAATGCGCCCGATCAAGATTTCATGAAGTCCGCGTGACCACTGCAATTCGAAATCATGTAAAAATGAGAGCTCTCCGCCTCGGCTCTCGCCCATGAACGGGCTCTCGTCGCAACGCCTTTTACCCGCAACGCTTTTCGTGGGCGGCACGCGCGCTGCCGCGATGCAAAGCCCAGCGTGTATTGAATTCTGCGTGCGCTTGTCGCAACATCTTAAACAGGACATTGAGCGTACAGGGGCGGGTTTCATGCGCTTGATTGCGTCTCTAACGGCATCCTGTTGCGTCTTCGCGATCGTTGGCAGCGCCTTCGGACAAATTCCGCCAACTGTGGGACCGTCGTCGCCGCCCGGGTCAGTACCCGGCGCACCACCCGCCAGTGGTCCTTCGACGGGCCCCGGACCTTCGACTGGACCCGGACCGTCCACCGGCCCTGGGCCTTCCACGGGGCCTGGACCTTCGACAGGTCCTGGCCCTTCAACGGGACCTGGACCATCCACAGGGCCTGGGCCGTCGACGGGGCCAGGACCGTCCACCGGTCCCGGACCTTCGGCGGGACCTGGACCGTCCACTGGACCCGGGCCGTCGACCGGGCCAGGACCGTCCACCGGCCCCGGACCTTCGGCGGGACCTGGACCGTCCACTGGACCCGGGCCTTCAACGGGACCTGGACCATCCACCGGGCCCGGTCCCTCGACGGGGCCTGGCCCTTCGAGAGGGCCAGGACCGTCCACCGGCCCCGGACCGTCGACCGGGCCAGGTTCGAGTACACTTCCAGGTACCAACCCTTCTCCGGTCGTTACGACGCTTAAGACATTCACCGTGGGGAACTGGTCAGCCGGCGCTTACACGGCTGCCGGTTCGATGGTGTTCGACTATTGCGCGGGGTCTGCCGACTACAAGAACGGCATCACGCTCATCTTCGCGGTGACCCACGCTTTCCAATGGAACATGAATTTCTACAGTTCGTCTTGGCAGCTCAATCCAGGATCGACGTATCAGGTCACCTACAGCATCGATTCGTACGGAAGCGCCAACCCGATCGCCACTGCGATAAGCCCCAATGCGGTCCAAGTCCTGCTGCCGCCGAACCAGACGTTGTTCCAGCAATTCATGCGCGGCAATCAGCTGAAGCTGATAACGTCGTCGCAGAGTTTTGTTTTCGATTTGACGGACACGTCGCAGTTGCTACCGGACCTGTTGAGCTGCGCGGAATCTTACGTCGGCGCGGCTCCAAGCTCATCCAATCCGTTCTAGCTGTGGCGGCGGCCTGTGGTGAGCGCTAGTTGAGCGTCCGCTTCGACTCGACGCTGTCGAGGGAGAATGCCGGAACGTCGATATCGAAATGCTCGCCGGTCGCGCTGACCATGCCATAGCTGCCGACCATGAAACCCGATGGCGTCTGCAGCGGTACCCCGCTGGTGTATTCGAAGGCTTCGCCGCCCTTGAGCACCGGCTCTTCACCAACGACGCCGGCGCCGCGCACTTCCTGGAGACGGCCGTGTGCGTCGGTGATGCGCCAATGCCTGGTCTTGAGCTGCACTGTCTCGGTCCCGTTGTTGGTGATCGAGATCGTATAGGCCCAGAAGAAATAGTTGTTATCGGGCGACGACCGGTCGGTAACAAAGCGGGGAGTCACCACAACCTCGATATTGCGGGTGACGGCGCGATACATAGGGTCTTCCTGGCCTGATCCCGGTCCTGCTTCGTTGCCAATCTCGGACGGATACGCCGCACGCGCTGGCCCGAATCACGCACGCGGAACGCGCCGTAAGCTTCTTACAATTCCACGCATTAGTGAATAGCGTTGACCGCACTATTGCAATATCGGTGCGGACGCGGTTTCTCAAGCTGATGAGGGACTGGGGTGCCGGCGCTTCAGGATCAAGTGATTGGCGCTTTCGCCCGCTGGCGGAACATCATATTTCCGGCCCGGCGTATTCCGCTATTGCAGACCATGTTGCAGAGTGAACGTGCGACCAGCATCGGACACCGGCCAGGCACCGCCGCGGCTCTGTTGCCGGCCGCAGCGCCAGATGCCGAGCTGACAAACTCCGATGCTGCGAAAAGGGCGCCGCCGCCTGCCGCGAGCGCGACCGAGCGTGATTTGCGGCTGGACCTGTTCCGCGGCGTAGCTTTGTGGCTGATCTTCCTCGACCACATCCCGCAGAACATCGTCAACTGGTTTACGATCCGCAATTACGGCTTCAGCGACGCGACCGAAATCTTCATCTTCATTTCCGGATATACCGGCGCCTTCGTGTATGGCCGGGCGATGCGCGAACGCGGTCTGGTGGTGTCGAGCGCGCGCATCCTGAGACGCGCCTGGCAGCTCTACGTGGCGCACATCTTTCTGTTCACGATCTTCATGGCCGAGATCTCCTACGTCGCCGCGACATTCGACAATCCGCTCTACGCCGAGGAAATGAACATTCTCGATTTCCTCAAGCAGCCCGACGTCACGATCTTCCAAGCCCTGTTGTTGAAATTCAAACCGGTCAACATGGATGTGTTGCCGCTCTACATCGTCCTGCTGGTGTTGTTTCCCCCGACGCTCTATCTGTTGCTGCTGCAACCCACTTTCGCGCTGGCGGGATCGGCCGTCGTCTATACACTGGCGTGGGACCTCGACTGGAATTTGCCCGCATACCCGAACGGCGTCTGGTTCTTCAATCCGTTCTGCTGGCAATTGTTGTTCGTGTTCGGCGCCTGGTGCGCACTCGGTGGAGCGCAGCGTCTTTCCAGAGTGTTGCGCTCACGCACTGTTCTGGTGGTCGCGATCGTCTATCTGCTGTTTGCTTTCTTCATCACGCTGACGTGGTCCTTCGAGTCGCTCGCTCGCTTCGTGCCGAATTGGCTCAGCGAATGGATGTATCCAATCGACAAGACCAATCTTGACGTGTTGCGCTTCGCGCACTTTCTCGCGCTGGCCGCCGTCACGGTGCGCTTCGTGTCGCGGACCTGGCCGGGCCTGGAATCGCCCTTCCTGCGGCCGGCCATCTGCTGCGGACAGCATTCGCTTGAGATATTCTGCCTCGGCGTGTTCCTCGCCTTCGCCGGTCAGTTCATCATCAGCGAATGGTCGGGCGGACCGTTTATCCAGGTGGTCGTCAGCCTGCTCGGCATTATGATCATGATTGCGACGGCGCAGATGATATCGTGGTACAAGGTGATCGAAGGGCGAAATCCTTCCTCGCGCGGCAAACCGCCTGAAGCCGACCTCGCTGGAGGCGGAGCATGACTTTCTTTGTGGCCGTTCTGGCAACGATCGCGCTCCTGGGGAGCAGCGCCGCCGCGGCTCCCGGCGATGAATGCGACGTGCCGCAATCCTTCCTGTCGAGCGAGGTCGATCTCACCCACGTGGCGAGCGAACTCAAGGATCAACATCGGCTGACGATCAGCGTGATCGGTTCGGGATCGTCTTCCCTGCCCGGCCCTGACGGCGCGCGCTACGCTTATCCAGCGCGTCTCGAGGCGGCTCTCAAGCAGCAGCTTCCCGGCAACGATATCAAAGTCACGGCGCATGTTCAGTCGCGCGAGACCACCGCCGACATGGCCGCGGGCCTGGAGAAAATTCTCGGCGACGACAAACCATCATTGGTGATTTGGCAGGCCGGCACTGCCGACGCGCTGAGCGGCGTCGAGCCCGAAGAATTCCGCACCAGTCTCGACGACGGCATCGACACCATCCAGAACGCGAAAGCCGACGTTATTTTAGTGAACATGCAGTACAGCCCGCGCACCGACACGATGCTGGACGTGTCGAACTATGCGGACATCATGCGCTGGGAAGCTCAACAGCGCGGCGCGCTGCTGTTCGACCGGTTAGGCATCATGCATTACTGGAACGATGTCGGAACCTTCGACCTCTATGCCGCAACTAAGAATTATGATATGGCCCGACGAGTTCATGACTGTATCGGTCGGGCACTCGCCTCTCAAATCATCCTCGCTGCACATCTTGACGTAGCAAAACTGCAAACGGCGCATTAGCGACTTATTGATGTTCGTTTTTACCCCAAAAACCTTCCGCTTTTTTGTGTGCGGTGCGGTAACAGCCGTGTTCGCAGCTGCGCTTGTGCCGGCGCGCGCCCAGATGTCGGACCTTGCGCATATTGTCGCACCGGCGGTTCTGCCGACCGCGACGCCAGCCGTCGCTCCCGCTCCGGCACCTGCCGTGGTTGCCGCACCCACACCACCGGCCGCATCAAATCAGACACCGGCTGCTTCCTCGCCGCCCGCCGCCGCGACCGCAGCACCGCCGGTTGCGTGCAGCACACCGGCGACCTTCACGCGCCTCGATCGTCCGCTGCGTCGTTTCGCACGACGGCTTGCTGCCGACCTGCCGTTGAAGATCGTCACCATCGGCTCCTCGTCGACCGCGGGCGCGGCCGCGAGTTCGCCCGATGCGAGCTATCCGAGCCGTCTTGCCGTCGAACTCAAACAGCGCTTTCCGGGTCACGACATCACGGTGATCAACCGCGGCGTCAACGGCGAAGAAACGGCCGACATGATGGCGCGGTTTGAGAAACAGGTGATCGCGGAGCACCCCGATCTGGTGATCTGGCAGGTTGGCACCAATTCAGTGCTGCGGGATCATTCTCTCAAGCAGCACGCCGGACAGCTCCGCGAAGGCATCGAAGAACTCAAGACGACCGGCGCCGACGTCCTGCTGCTCGATCTACAGTACACGCCGAAGGTCATAGCGAAGTCAGAGACGCTGGCGATGGTCGATCAGATCGCCATGACGGCCAAAGAAGAAAACGTCGACCTGTTCCGGCGCTTCGCGATCATGCGCAATTGGTACGAGATTCAACACATCGCGTTCGATGTGTTCTCGGCGCCGGACGAATTGCACATGAACGACTGGGGCTACGCCTGCGTCGCGAAACTGCTTGCCGCGTCGATCACCGAAGCGAGCACCCGCCTCGTTGCATCGGCCGCCGATCACGGCGCGCGCTGATCGTCGCGCACCGATCGAGACGCCTTTAGAGACATCGGCCTCCAGCGACTCATCCTACGCCGTGTCAAGCGCGGCGAGGACGTCTTCCACGATATCGTCGGGGTGCTCGAGACCGACTGACACGCGGACGAGGCCGTCGCTGATACCGAGCTCCGCGCGCTGCGCCGGCGGCAGCCGCTGGTGCGTCGTCGTCGCCGGATGGGTGATCAGACTCTTGGCGTCGCCGAGATTATTGCTGATGCGGATAAGCTTGAGCGCGTCCTGAAAACGGAACGCGGCTTTCTTGCCGCCTTTGATCTCGAACGCGACCAGCGTCGAGCCGCCACGCATCTGCTTTTGTGCGACCGCGGCTTGCGGATGATCCGGGCGGCCCGGATAAATCAGCCGCGAAATCTTGGGATGTTCGGCGAGCACGACCGCAAGCGTTGCCGCGCTGTCGGTCTGCCGCCGCACGCGCACGTGAAGCGTCTCCAGACCTTTGAGCAGCACCCAGGCGTTGAACGGCGACATCGACGGCCCGGTCTGGCGAAGCAGGATGTGAATCTTCTCCATGATGAATTTCTGCGAACCAAGCACGACGCCGCCCAGGCAGCGTCCCTGCCCGTCGATGTGTTTGGTCGCCGAATAGACAACGCAATCGGCGCCGAGCGCGAGCGGCGACTGAAACAGCGGCGTGGCGAACACGTTGTCGACAACGAGCGTCGCGCCCGCTTCATGTGCAATCTTTGCGACCTCTGCGATATCGATGACGTCAAGCGCCGGATTGGTCGGACTCTCGAGGAAAAACGTCTTCGTGTTGGGCCGCACCGCTTTGCGCCACGCATCGAGATTGCAGCCGTCGACCAGGGTCGAAGTCACGCCGAAGCGCGGCAGGTATTCCTCGACGATATAAAGGCACGAGCCGAACATGGCCTTCGAGGCGACAACGTGATCGCCCGCCTTCACCTGGCCGACCAGCGCCAGCGTTACGGCCGCCATGCCGGTTGCGGTCGCCCGCGCGGCTTCGGCGCCTTCGAAAGCCGCGATTCGGCGCTCGAACATGTCGACGGTCGGGTTGGCAAAGCGCGAATATTGATAGCCGGGATCTTCGCCCTTGAACCGCGCTTCGGCCTGCGCCGCGCTGTCGTAGACGTAGCCCTGTGTGAGGTAGAGCGCTTCCGACGTCTCGCCGAACGGCGAGCGGAGCGTGCCGGCATGAACCAGGCGTGTTTCGGGGCGGTAGGACTTCTTCCTTACGGACGCGGACATACGGCCCTCCTTTGGCCAAACAAAAACCCGGCCGGGAGGAAAAAATCCTCAGGCCGGGCTCACGCGTCCCCGGCCTTTTAGCGATTTATTTTACGTGGCTGCAAGCCGGCCGGCTCAAATGACCACGGGATAACCGGGCTCATACGCCGCGCTTGTCTTTGCGTCAAGCCGGGCTCCGGGTTAGATCGCCTACGACTGACACATCCCGCACTTGGCGGAAGATCGGCGTGGGTGCCGCGTGACGCTGTCCTTCGCACCGTCCCAAAAAGGAATTTTGCCCGACCACATGATCGGCGCGCTGGCGGAGCGCGGCGGAATCCAGTCCGCCCGGCCGTTTGCGTCCGACCAGATTCAGCCGGCGAGCCTCGATCTTCGTCTCGGCTCAATCGCCTATCGGGTGCGCGCAAGTTTCCTGCCGGGGCCCGGCACGACCGTCGCAAAGAGAATCGCCGAACTGAAGCTGCACGAGTTTCCGCTCGCCGAAGGCGCCGTGCTGGAAACCGGCTGCGTCTACATCGTTCCGCTGCTCGAACGGCTTGCCTTGCCGCCGGACATTGCGGCGGCGACAAATCCGAAAAGCTCGACCGGACGGCTCGATGTCTTCACACGCGTCATCGCCGACGAGACGCGCGGCTTCGATCGTGTCGAGCCCGGCTATCAGGGACCGCTTTATGCGGAGATCAGCCCGAAGACGTTTCCCGTTCTGGTGCGCGAGGGCTCGCGGCTGTCGCAACTGCGTTTCCGCCATGGCGATGCTGCGCTCGGTGCGGAGGCATTGCGCACTCTCCACCTGCACGAACGGCTGGTCGACCGCACCGAGGCCGTGATGGGCGACGGCATCGCCGTGAGCATCGATCTTTTGGGCGCGGGCGTGCATCCCGCCACAACATCAGGCGGGGCGCTCAGTAACGGCATTGTCGGCTATCGCGCCAAACGGCACACCGCGGTGATCGACGTCGAGCGGCGCGCCACCTATGAGGTCGCCGATTTTTGGGAACCGATCGCCGCACGCGCCGACCGGAGTCTGATCCTCGATCCCGACGAATTTTATATCCTGGCGTCGACCGAGGCTGTACAGGTGCCCCCGGATTATGCCGCAGAGATGGTGCCGTTCGATCCGCTGGTCGGCGAATTCCGCGTGCACTACGCGGGTTTCTTCGATCCCGGCTTTGGTTATGCGGGAGCGGGTGGGTTAGGCTCGCGCGCGGTCCTTGAAGTGCGTTCGCGCGAGGTGCCGTTCATTCTCGAGCATGGGCAGATTGTCGGCCGGCTCGTCTATGAAAAGATGCTGGCGCGTCCCGGCCAGCTCTATGGCGCCGGCATTGGCTCGAATTATCAGGCGCAGGGGCTCAAGCTGTCGAAGCACTTTCGCGCTTGACGATCGGCACGCGCTCGCGGACCAGAACGGCCACACGCCAGACCGCAAGCGCCACGCCGAACACCGCAATCCAGGCGATGCGCGAGCCGTAGCGATCGTGCGGGTTTGAGATCACGCCGCAGAACGCCGCATTGGCAAGGAGCGCGAGCGCCACGGTTGCGGCAAGCCGCCCGAGACCGGCAAACTCACTGCTCCTCAGTCCAAGAAACATCAGGAACGGCAGCAGCGCCATGGCCGCCCAGGCCACCGGCTCGTGGATGCGATTGATCGCGGTGAATCTAAGCTCGCCGCGCTGCTGCCGGGCGTCGTGCATGGACGGAGCAACCGAAGGCATATAGCGTTCGATGATGCCATAGGTGTGCAGCACGCTCGGAAGGATGCCTTCGCCGGTGCCGACGGCAACGAGCTGCCTCGCGGTCGCAATCAGCGCGGTTTTGATCTGCATGCCGGGATAGTCGCGCAGGCTCTCAAGCACGATGGTGCGCATTTCGTCGCCGAGCCCGTCGAAGCGGCCGAGCTGATTGAACACGCTGCGGCCCCAGAGAAATTCGTCGGCGTCGAGCGGCAAGTTGTTGCGATAGGGACACAGATTCAGGCGCGGATCCGGACAATGATCGTTGAGGTACCTGGTCACGATGCCATCCTGCAGCATGCGGCCAAACGCAATGCCGTAGCCGCCCGGCGTCCAGGCAAATTTCTTGTCGACGACGGCGTTCGTGGTCATGAGCATCACGGTGCCGAGGACGATCGCGCCTATCAACGGCACGAGCCCGCCCCGCGGCACGAGCCTCACGCTGAGCCACGAAAAGAGCAGCGCCGCAGCGCCGAGCGCCAGCAGCACCGCGAACGTCGCGCTGTGCGTAGACCCGGCGAACGCGGTAAAGATGACGAGCGCGACGCGTTCGCGCGGCGTGATCCGATCTCCCTGCCAGATCAGGACGTACGCCGCGAGCACGGCAAGTCCGGCGAAAATATCGGTCAGAAGTTCGCCGGCGAGCCAAGGCAACGATGTGGTGGCAGCGAGCGCCGCGATCGTGAGCGGCAAAGCAAGCGGATAGACCGGAAAGCGATGCGTCCGGAGCAACAGGCCGATAATCCACACCGTCGCCAGCGCTTGCAGAAGGATTACCGGCCAGAAGTCGAGCGGCCATCCGGCGGTGACAAAAAGGCCGTAGGTCGTCGAACGGCTGGGGACGAGGTAGCCTTCGAACCAGCGCGCCAGGTAACCGCCGGTGTCATATTCGAGGAGCGGAAAACGATTCCAAAACGCCGGCAGCAACAAAATGAGCGTCGCAGCTAGAGTCGAACCGATCCGGGTGGACGCATTATTTGGCACCGGCATCTGCGCACCATAGGTTCGCCGGCGGCCGGCCCGTAGGAGGCAATTCGGCGCGTCGGATTATTCGGCCAAAATCGCTCAACGGCGCCAGCCGCGCAAGATTCTTGTGGCATTTCATCGGGAAGGGCGCTCTTCTCTGCCGGGGCATCACAAGGATAAGCCCAGACCATGCGAGGGCGGCGCATCAGGCCGGCACACACCGTCGGCATTGGCGTCCTGCTGTGGGCGGCGTGGATGATCGGCGGCCTTGCGCCGGCCGCGGCGCAATCGGGCTATGACAGACCGGGCGGCGACTACACGAACGCGCCAGTTAACAGTGGCGACCCCGCGGTGTGCGCGGCACGGTGCGAACGCGACAAGAATTGCCGCGCCTGGAGCTTTGCCTATCCGCCGACATCCGGCGGCGGCCCGGCCATGTGCTGGCTCAAGCGCGAAGTCCCGGCGCGGGTCGAAGACAGCTGCTGCGTCTCGGGCGTCCGCGGCGCCGGCGTTATCGAACCCAAGGTCGGCGAAGTTGAGTATTCGATCGATCGCTACGGCGGCGACTTCCGGTCGTTCGAAACAACACCTGACCCAAAGGGCAAGGCGTGCGCCGACGCCTGCCAAGCCGAATCGCGCTGCCGCGCCTGGACCTATCGCCGCCCGGGCTACGGTTCGCCGGTCGCGCGCTGCTATCTCAAGGATACGATCAAGCCGCCGCGCCGGCGCCCCTGCTGCATTTCCGGCGTGGTGCGCTGACTACTGCACCCCGGTAAAAAACCGCGACAGCCGCAATCCTGACGGCCACGTCCAGATCGGCTGGTTCTTCACGCCCAGGTCCCAGGAGCCCACCAGCGCATCGACCCGTCCGACGAGATCGGACACCGGCAAGATGCCGACGCCGCCAAGCTCGACGGGAATTCGGCTGTCCGCCGAATTGTCGCGATTGTCGCCCATGACGAAAACGCTGTCCGGCGGCACGACGATTTCGGGCGTGTTGTCGAAGGGGCCGCTGGCGCCGCGCTTGAAGATCGTGTGCTGGCGATCGCCCGGCAATGTCTCGATGAAGCGCGTCACCAGCTGATGCGAGCCGTCCTCGGCTTCGTCCTGACCCATGCCGTCGGGCTCGATGCCGACGGCTTCATCGTTGATCCAGAGCCGGCCATTGCGCATGGCGATGCGATCGCCCGGCAGCCCGACCACACGCTTGACCCAGATTTGCGAGCGGTCGCCGGGCCAGCGGAATACCACGATATCGCCGTGGCGCGGCAGCGAACCAAGAATACGCGGCGTGTCCGGCAGGGTAACGAAGATCGGCAGCGACGCGGCGCTGTAGCCGTAAGGAAATTTCGTCGCCAGAAGTTCGTCACCGATCTGCAATGTCGGCTCCATCGAGCCGGACGGAACGTAATACGGTTCCGCGATCGCGGTCTTTGCCGCAATGACCACGAGGACGATCAGGGCCGTATCGACGACGACCTTACCCCAGCGGCGCAGCGGTGACGCTTCTTGCACAACATTACGCTCTGACGCTGTCATGACCCTGTCCCGCCGACCGTGATGCCGTCGATGCGCAAGGTAGGCTGGCCGACGCCGACCGGCACCCCCTGCCCGTTCTTGCCGCAGGTGCCGATGCCGCTATCGAGCTTGAGGTCATTGCCGATCATGGAGACGCGATGCAGATCGGTCGGCCCGTTCCCGATCAGCATGGCGCCTTTGATCGGAGCGCCGACTTTGCCTTTCTCGATGCGATAGGCCTCGGTGCACTGGAACACGTATTTGCCCGAGGTGATATCGACCTGGCCGCCGCCGAAATGCACGGCGTAGATGCCGTCCTTCACGGACGCGATGATTTCTCCCGGATCGCGGTTACCGGCGAGCATGTAGGTATTCGTCATGCGCGGCATCGGCACATGGGCAAAGCTCTCGCGCCGGCCATTGCCGGTCGGCTTCATCCCCATCAGCCGCGCGTTCTGGCGGTCCTGCATGTAGCCGACGAGGATGCCGTCCTCGATCAGCACGGTGCGATTGGTCGGGGTGCCTTCATCGTCGATCGACAGCGAGCCGCGGCGGAGCGCAATGGTGCCGTCGTCGACCACGGTGACGCCTTTGGCCGCGACCTGCTGGCCCATGAGGCCAGCGAACGCCGACGTCTTCTTGCGGTTGAAATCTCCCTCGAGGCCATGTCCGACGGCTTCGTGCAGCATGACGCCGGGCCAGCCCGGTCCAAGCACGACATCCATTTCGCCGGCCGGGGCCGGCACAGCTTCCAGATTGGTCAGCGCCTGACGCACGGCGCTATCGACCGCGCCCTGCCACGCAGCGGTCGCGATGAAGCCCTCATAGCCTTCGCGGCCGCCGTACCCATCGCTGCCGGTTTCCTGCCGGTCGCCATCGCCGACGACGACCGACACGTTGACGCGAACCAGCGGCCGCGCGTCGCGATAGGTTTCGGCGTCGCCGCGGACGACCTCGACGGCCTGCCAGGTTGCCGCCAGGCTAACCGACACCTGCCGCACTCTCGGGTCCTTGGCGCGCGCATAGGCGTCGATGGTCTCGAGGAGCCGCGCCTTGGTCTCGAAGGCTGGGCTGACGAGCGGGCTGTCCTCGCCATAGAGCTTGACGTTGGTCCGAGTCGGGGCCGCCGCATAGCTGCCCGAATAGCCTCCCTTGACCGCGCGCACCGCATCCGCCGCGCGCTCGATGGAGGCCTCAGACACATCCGAGGCGTGCGCATAGCCGACCGCCTCGTCCTTGACGGCGCGCAAGCCGAAGCCCTGCGACGTGTCGTAGGTCGCCTGCTTCAGCCGGCCATTATCGAACACCAGCATTTCGGCCTGCCGGTATTCGAGGAACAGTTCGCCGTCGTCCGCACCCTCGAGGCCGCGTGAGATGATTTTGGCCAGGCGCGGCCGGTCGAGCCCGGCGCGATCAACGAGCGAGGTGCTTGTCATGACTTGGTGATCCTTGCATCTGCCCGGGAAACATAAGCGACGCTGGGGCGTCCTGCGAGGGGGCGGCCGTCAACACGCTACGGCAGCTGATCGAAACCCTCGCCAAAGCCCTTCAGGCTCATCGGGAAGCCGATGCCCTCTTCCGGCGTCTGGAAGATGATGAAGGTCGAAGTCTGGCCGGTCCGCATCTGCTTGATCAGATTGTCGTCCATGGTCACTTCGGCGACGCAGCCGTTGGGCAGGCAGCGCACGAAGCCGGCGCGGCCGACGTCCTGGTTGTCGATCTTGAGCCCAAGGCCCGAGGGCAGCAGAACGCCGAGCGGCGCCACCACCCGCATCAGCCGGGCCTTCTGGTCCGTCGTCTTCAGGACGATGACGGTCAATCCGACGTTGGGCCGGTCTTCGGCGGTGACGCTCTGCATCAGCGCACACTGTTCACCCTGAGCGCCCGGCGGGGTGTCGCAGCGGATTTGCCAGTCCCCGTGTACGGCCTTGACCACGCCCTGGGCCCGCGCGTGACCGCTGCAGCCGATCGCGGCCGCGAGCGACAGGACGGCGCCGGCAAGCGCCAGGGTCAATGGCCGCATCTGCCGGCCACCATCGATCATCGCCATGATATCGTTCCCTCGATCCGCCCCGACAGGATGGCCCGCCGCGAAATCAGGCGGGCTTTCGCCGATCACGGCGGAGCCTGCGTACATCGCGAATACGCCGCGTTCAAGAATGAACCAAACCAAGTCATTGTGGCTGCGCGAAGGACGGAAAAGGCGCCCCAAAAACTCCCGGACGGCCGCAGTGAAAGTTGCCGATTTTGGCCCGCGGATCGGCTGCGAAGAGTGCATTGCGGTAGAGCCGGTTTTGTGGTTTTGAGGGACAGGGAATCCCCCGCCCGCCGATGCCTGCACAGGAACCAGACCCGTGGCGCAAGCCCCGCCTGAAGGAGGCGGCGTCAGACTGCCGTCTGTGCGCTGAACGAGCCTCGCACGGCTCGTGATACGGTCATGACCGAGATGTAGAATAGGGAGCCATGAGACAGATGCAGGTGTTCTCGCGCTTGACCGTTATGGCGGTGTCCGCCGCAGCGTTACTCGCCAGTGCCGGGGCCGCGTTGGCCGCCATGGGACAACCAACCCCGTGGCAGATGGATCTGCAAGACGCCGCGACGCCGATCATGCAGGACATCGCCTGGTTTCATAATATCCTGCTCTGGATCATCGGCGTGATCTCGGCGTTCGTTCTGGCTCTGCTGCTGATCTGCATCGTCCGCTTCAACGCGCGCTCCAATCCGACGCCGTCGCGCACCACCCACAACACGCTGATTGAAGTCTTGTGGACCATTGTTCCGGTCATCATTCTGGCGTTCATCGCTGTCCCGTCGTTCCGGCTGCTATTCCTGCAACTCAACGTGCCCACGCCGGACCTCACCATCAAGGCGACAGGCAAACAATGGTTCTGGAGCTACGCCTATCCGGATAACGGCAATTTCGAGTTTGACTCGCTGATGATACCCGACAAGGACCTGAAGCCCGGTCAGCCCCGCCTTCTGGCGGTCGACAACGAGATGGTGGTGCCGGTGAATAAGGTCATACACGTGCTGGTCACGGGCGCCGACGTCATTCACTCCTTTACGGTGCCGTCGTTCGGCAGCAGGATCGACGCCGTTCCCGGCCGCATCAACGAAACGTGGTTCAAGTCGACGGTCGAAGGCATGTTCTACGGCCAGTGCTCCGAGCTGTGCGGAAAGGACCATGCCTTCATGCCGATCGCGGTGCGGGTGGTGAAGGACGCCGACTTCGCGGCGTGGGTCGAAGACGCGAAGAAGAAATTCGCCGGCGCGGAGCCCGCGAGTAAATTGGCGGCGGCCGAGGCGCTGCAAGCGCGCTGAGAATGCGCGCGTAACGACAAGCCGAAGACGAGCAGTTGCTAACGAAGGGACTGGCAATGGATACGATGGCACATGCGGCACACGGCGACGATGACGGACACGCAATTCCGCACGGCTGGCGCCGCTTTGTCTATTCGACGAACCACAAGGACATCGGCACGATGTACCTTGTCTTCGCGATCGTCGCCGGCCTGATCGGCGGCGCCATGTCGATCGCGATCCGGGCCGAACTGATGTATCCCGGCCTGCAGATCTTCCACGAAACGCACACCTTCAACGTCTTCATCACCGCCCACGGGCTGATCATGATCTTCTTCATGGTCATGCCAGCGATGATCGGCGGCTTCGGCAACTGGATGGTTCCGCTCATGATCGGCGCGCCCGACATGGCGTTCCCGCGAATGAACAACATCTCGTTCTGGCTTCTGCCGGCGTCTTTCGCGCTGTTGCTGACGTCAGTGTTCGTCGAGGGCGAACCGGGCGCCAACGGCGTCGGGGCCGGCTGGACGCTCTACGCGCCACTGTCGACCTACGGCCATCCCGGCCCGGCAATGGATTTCGCCATCCTGTCCATCCACTTGGCCGGCGCGTCGTCGATCCTCGGCGCCATCAACTTCATCACGACGATCTTCAACATGCGCGCGCCGGGCATGACGTTGCACAAGATGCCGCTGTTCGTGTGGTCGATCCTCGTGACGGTATTCTTGCTGCTGCTGGCGCTGCCGGTGCTCGCTGGCGCCATCACCATGCTGCTCACCGATCGCAACTTCGGGACGACGTTCTTCGACCCGCAGGGCGGCGGCGATCCGCTGCTGTTCCAACATCTGTTCTGGTTCTTCGGTCATCCCGAAGTCTACATTCTCATCCTGCCCGGCTTCGGCATGGTCAGCCAAATCGTGGCGACGTTCTCGCGCAAGCCGGTGTTCGGCTATCTCGGCATGGCCTACGCCATGGTGGCGATCGGCGGCATCGGCTTCGTCGTGTGGGCGCACCACATGTACAACGTCGGCATGTCGGCGAGCGTGCAGGCCTACTTCATCGCCGCCACCATGGTGATCGCGGTGCCGACCGGCGTGAAGATCTTCTCCTGGATCGCCACGATGTGGGGCGGCTCCATCGACTTCAAGACGCCGATGCTGTGGGCGATGGGCTTTATCTTCCTGTTCACCATCGGCGGCGTCACCGGCGTCGTGCTGGCCAACGCCGGCGTCGACCGCACATTGCACGGCACGTACTACGTGGTCGCTCACTTCCACTACGTGCTGTCGCTCGGCGCCGTGTTCGCCATCTTCGGCGGTTGGTACTACTGGTTCCCGAAAATGACCGGCTACATGTACAACGAGTTCCTCGGCAAGCTTCACTTCTGGATCACCTTCATCGGCGTCAACATCGTGTTCTTCCCGCAGCACTTCCTCGGGCTCGCCGGGATGCCGCGCCGCTATGTCGACTATCCGGACGCGTTTGCCGGTTGGAACTACGTGTCATCGATCGGCTCGTACATCTCGGGCGTCGGCGTGCTGGTCTTCCTGCTCGGCATGGCGGTGGCGTTCATCGGCAAGGAACGCGCCGCCGGCAATCCGTGGGGGCCCGGCGCGACCACGCTCGAATGGACGCTGCCGTCACCGCCGCCCTACCATCAATTCGAAACGCTGCCCTTGATCCGATGAGCGGAACGCTTGCCCGCGTCGAACCCAGCATCGCGGGGGTCGGCGATTACATAGCACTGATGAAACCACGAGTGATGTCGCTCGTGGTCTTCACGGCGCTTGTCGGACTTCTGGTCGCACCGGGTCATATCCATCCGGTGATCGCCCTGACCGCGCTCATCTGCATCGCGGTCGGCGCTGGCGCCGCGGGCGCGCTGAACATGTGGTACGACGCCGACATCGATGCGCGCATGGCGCGCACGGCGGGACGGCCGATTCCTGCCGGACGCCTTCAGCCCGGCGAAGCTCTCGCATTCGGGCTGACGCTTGCGACCGGATCGGTGGTGGTGCTCGGCCTGCTCGTGAACATGGTCAGCGCCGCACTGCTTGCGTCGACGATCGGCTTTTACGTTCTCGTCTACACCATGTGGCTTAAGCGTTCGACGCCACAGAACATCGTGATCGGCGGCGCCGCCGGCGCGCTGCCGCCGATGATCGGCTGGGCGGCGGTGACGGGTAGCGTCGCGGTCGAGTCGTTTCTGCTGTTCCTGATCATCTTCTTCTGGACCCCACCGCACTTCTGGGCGCTGTCGCTCTATCGTACCGACGATTATGCGCGCGCCGGCATTCCGATGCTGCCGGTCGTCGCCGGAGCGCAGGAAACACGCCGTCAGATCCTGCTCTACACGCTGCTGCTCGCGCCGCTTGGCGCCGCACCCTGGTTTCTCGGCTATGCCGGCCCCTCCTACGGCATCGTCGCGCTCGCGATGGGCGCCGTCATGATCGCACTGGCGCTGCGCGTGCGCGCCGAACGGCACGGCAACGCAGCGAGCAAGCGGTTGTTTGCGTTCTCGATCCTGTACCTGTTCGTCTTGTTTGCGATGTTGTTGGTCGATCGGGTCTCTGGAGGGCTGCTCGGCCACTTCACTGCATGACGCCAACGAGTGAGAGCCATGTCCGACAACAAACCGGAACCCGGCATCAGGCTCACGGAGCAGCAGCTCCGGGCGCGCCGGCATCGTTCGATCGCTATCGCAATCGCGCTTGGCGTACTGGCCGTGCTGTTCTACATCGTGACGCTGGTGAAGGGACCCGGCGTCTTGAACAACTGAAACCAACCGGACCGTCGGTTTGAATCGCCGTGAATTCGCAGACCCCGCAGCATCAACGCACCAGCCGCCGCGACATCGCCGTCGCATTCGCGTGCGGCGGCTTTGTCGCGGTCATGGTCGGGGTGTCTTACGCAGCGGTGCCGCTTTACTCGTGGTTCTGCCGCACCACGGGCTTCGGCGGCACCACGCAGGTGGCGACGTCGGCTCCCGCGCAGGTTTTGGACCGCAAGATCACGGTGCGCTTCAACTCCAATGTCGCCGCAGGCTTGCCGTGGCGCTTCGAACCAGAGGTGCGCACGGTCGACGTCCGGCTGGGCGAAGTCGTGACCGTCTATTACGCGGTCACCAACAAATCCGCCGGCCGCACCGTCGGACAGGCCGGCTACAATGTCAGCCCGCCGACCGTCGGCATCTACTTCGAAAAGATCAACTGCTTCTGCTTCACCCAGCAGGCGTTCAAACCTGGCGAGAAGCGCGACATGGCGGTCGTGTTCTACGTCGATCCGAAGCTCGCGCAGGATGCCGAGCAGAACGATCTCAGCACGATTACGCTCTCCTACACCTTCTATCCGGTGCACGAGCCAGAGCAGCCGGTGGCGGAGGGAACGGGTCGGGAGAAATCCGGACCGATCTGATAAAGGCAACAGGAACGGCGCGGCCGGCGATTGCGGCGGCGTCGAGTTGGAGACGATGACGATGGCCGATGCTGCCCATGCCAAACCGCACCACGATTACCACCTGGTGAACCCCAGCCCGTGGCCGGTGATCGGGGCGACGTCGGCGTTCCTCACCGCTGTCGGTGCCATCCTGTGGATGCATCATACGGTCGCTTATGCACCAATCATTATGGGCGTCGGCATCGTCGGCATCGCCTACACCATGATCGGCTGGTGGCGCGATGTCATCCATGAAGCCGAGGTCGAAGGCGATCACACCCGCGTGGTGCAGATCTCGCACCGTTACGGCATGATGCTGTTCATCGCCTCCGAGGTGATGTTCTTCGTCGCCTGGTTCTGGGCCTATTTCAACACGGCGCTGTTTCCCGACGAGTTGCGGGACGCGACGCGGCACGCGTTCATCGGCGGCGTGTGGCCGCCGAAGGGCATCGAAACATTCGATCCCTGGCATTTGCCGCTACTCAACACGCTCATTCTGCTGACGTCGGGCACGACCGTGACCTGGGCGCACCACGCGCTGCTGCACAACGACCGCAAGGGCCTGGTGTGGGGGCTCGTCTGCACCATCGCGCTCGGGCTGACCTTCACCTGCGTGCAGGCCTACGAATACGGCCACGCTGCGTTCCATTTTTCCGGCAACATCTACGGCGCCACGTTCTTCATGGCGACCGGCTTCCACGGCGCCCATGTCATCATCGGCTCGATCTTCCTGATCGTCTGCCTCATCCGCGCGCTCAAAGGCCAGTTCACACCGACCCAGCATCTCGGCTTCGAATTCGCCGCCTGGTACTGGCACTTCGTCGACGTGGTCTGGCTGTTCCTGTTCGCCTGCATCTACGTCTGGGGCCAGAGTCCGAACGCCGGATAGCGCCGCGCCGCGCTCAAATCCCGCAGCTTCCGCGACCGCGGGATTTGAGGTTGCTGCACATACCCTGCACGTCCGTGCTTGTGCGCGGTCGTGCGAAGCACGACATCGTGGCCATGACGGAAAAAACCATCTCGTCGCTGTCCGGATCGATCCGCGCCGGTCTGGCGTGCACTTGTCCGCGCTGCGGCCAAGGCAAGCTGTTTCAGGGCTTCCTGACATTGCGGCCGCGCTGCGACGTCTGCGGGCTCGACTATAGCTTCGCGGATGCCGGCGACGGGCCGGCGGTGTTCATCATGTTCTTCGCGGGCTTCATCGTGGTCGGCGCTGCCCTCGTGACTGAGGTGCTCTATCAGCCGCCCTACTGGGTCCACGCCATGCTGTGGCTGCCGCTTATCCTGATCGTCACGCTCGGCCCGTTGCGGCCCATGAAGGGGCTGATGATCGCCCTGCAATATCACCACAAGGCGGCGGAGGGGCGCTTCGGCGGAGGCGACGCTTGAGTGCGCCAGACCAGCGATCGTGGGTCGGGCTGCTCGTGCCTGCCGTCCTGGCTTTTATTGTTCTCGTCGGTCTCGGGACCTGGCAAATCGAACGCAAAGCCTGGAAGGAGGGCTTGATCGCCTCGCTGACCGAACGGCTCGCCGTAGCCCCGACAGCCCTCCCTGCCGCTGCGGATTGGCCGCACCTCGATCGCACAGCCGATGAATATAGGCGCGTGACATTCAACGCCGCGTTCGATTACGCGCACGAGGCGTTCGTGTTCGCGGCAGGCTCGGCATTTCGGCCCGAGATCGTCAGCCCCGGATATTGGGTCTTCACGCCGGGCCGCCTCGCCGACGGGGGCGTAGTGATCGTCAATCGCGGCTTTGTGCCTGATGGCCGGCAGGGACCCAAGACGCGGCCCGACGGCCAGGTGGCTGGGACAATCGCGCTTACGGGCGCTTTGCGCTGGCCTGACGGCCATAACTGGTTCACGCCAAACGACGATCCCGCCCATAATCTCTGGTTCTCTCGGGATCCGCAGGCGATCGCCACGGCCAAAGGCTTAGGGCGGGTGGCGCCGTTCTTCGTCGAACAGGAAGCACCGGTCCCGCCGGGCGGGCTACCGCAACCGGGCAAACTTGTGGTCGCCTTACCCGATAACCACCTGCAATACGCACTGACCTGGTACGGCCTCGCGGCCGTCCTGGTCGGGGTATTCGGCGCCTGGGCCTTCAGCTCCAGCCGCAAGGGGACGGCCGCGGAAGGCGCTCAGAAGGCGGCAGAGAGCCCTTCGCGTTCCTTGTGAAGGTATCGTCTTTTCTATTAGTGTGACGCGTGACGCAGCGGCTGGCGGCTTGGCCATCACCGTAAATGCGTTGGGAAATCAGTCATTTAGGCTTAGCCAGCCGGCGCTCCCCGGACCCCTAGGACCCTAAAGGTGCAGCACGTCTCGACCAGGGGCGAAGCCCCCCCGCTCGGCTTCGCAGAGGCCATGCTCGCGGGTCTTGCCCGCGACGGCGGTCTTTACGTGCCCGACGCCTGGCCGCGCATCGCGCCGGACACGATCCGATCGTTTGCCGGCCGACCCTACGCCGAGGTGGCGCTGGAGATCATCCGGCGATTTGCCGACGACAGCATCAGCAACGCAGACCTCGCGCGGATGACCCGCGACGCCTACGGCACGTTCCGCCATCCCGCGGTCGCACCGCTTGCTCAGCTCGGCACAAATACGTTCGCCCTCGAGCTTTTCCACGGCCCAACCTTGGCGTTCAAGGACGTCGCGATGCAGCTGTTGGCCCTGCTGATGGATCAGGTGCTGGACAAGCAGCGTGAGCGGCGCACGATCGTGGTGGCGACGTCGGGCGACACCGGCGGAGCAGCCGTCGAAGCGTTTCGCGACCGTCATCAGGTCGATCTGGTCGTGCTGTTTCCGCAGGGGCGGGTGTCAGACGTGCAGCGCCGCATGATGACGACCGCGAATGCCGCCAACGTCAGCGCGCTCGCGATCGAGGGCACATTCGACGATTGCCAGGCTCTCGTGAAGGGCATGTTCAATCATCAGGCCTTTCGCGAGCGCGTGCGCCTCTCCGGAGTCAACTCGATCAACTGGGCGCGTATCGTCGCGCAAGTTGTCTATTACTTCACGGCCGCAGTATCGCTCGGCGCGCCGCACCGCAAAGTCGCTTTCACCGTGCCGACCGGCAATTTCGGCGACATCTTTGCCGGCTACGTCGCCGAGCGCATGGGCTTGCCGGTCGACCGGCTCGTGATCGCGACCAACGTCAATGACATCCTGGCGCGAACGCTCGCAACCGGCACCTATGAGCTGCGCGATGTCGTTGCGACCACGTCGCCCTCGATGGACATCCAGGTGTCGTCGAATTTCGAGCGGCTCTTGTTCGACGCCTATCACCGGGACGCGGGCGCGGTGCGTTCGCTGATGGCATCGCTTGCACAATCGCGGCAATTCACGCTGTCGGGGCCGGCGCTCGGCAATATTCGCGCGCTGTTCTCCGCCGGCCGCGCCGACGAGGACGAAGTCGCCGCCACGATCCGTACCGTCTTGCGAGAAACCGGTGATTTCGTCGATCCGCACACCGCCGTCGGCATCGCGGTCGCGGAGAAGGAAGAGCTGCGCGATCCGGCGGTACCGATGGTGGTGCTGTCGACGGCGCACCCGGCGAAATTTCCCGATGCGGTGGCTGCAGCCTGCAGCCACCGGCCCGCATTGCCGGAATGGCTTTGCGATCTCAATACACGTCCGGAGCGCGTCGCGGTGCTGCCGGCGGATCAGTCTGCGGTCGAGCGGTTTGTCCTGAAGACGAGCCGAGCCGCACAAGAAGGAGCGGCAGCATGAGCGTTGAGGTGACCACCTTGAAATCCGGCATCAATGTCGTAACGGACGCGATGCCGCATCTCGAGACCGCCTCGCTCGGCGTGTGGGTCGCGTCCGGCAGCCGCGATGAGCGTCGCGACGAACACGGCATTTCGCATTTCCTCGAACACATGGCGTTCAAGGGCACGCGCCGCCGCACGGCGCGGCAGATCGCCGAGGAGATTGAGGCTGTGGGCGGCGACCTTAACGCCGCGACTGGCGCCGAGAGCACCGCGTACTACGCGCGCGTACTGAAAGCCGATGTGCCGCTCGCCATCGACGTGCTGTCGGACATTCTGTCGGAGCCGGCATTCGACCGCGACGAACTCGTGCGCGAGCAGAACGTCATTGTGCAGGAAATCGGCGCCGTGGCCGATACGCCGGACGACCTGATCTTCGAACACCTGCAGGTCATCGCCTTTCCGGACCAGCCGCTCGGCCGCTCGATCCTGGGCACGCCCAAGACGGTGCGATCGTTCGATGGCGGCAAGCTCCGCGACTATCTGGGGAGAAACTACCGCGCCCCCGACATCGTAGTGGCTGCGGCGGGCGCCGTCGACCACCAGGGCGTCTTGGCCGAAGTCGAGCGGCGTTTCGGAAGCTTCAACGGCCCGGCGGGCCCGGTCCCAGAGGTCGCCAAATTCGGCGGTGGCACTCACGTCGAGAAGCGCGAGCTGGAGCAGGTTCACATTGCGCTCGGCCTGCCCGGCGTGTCGACGACCGACCCGGCGCTCTACAGCCTGCAGGTGTTCACCAACATCCTGGGCGGCGGAATGTCGTCACGGCTGTTCCAGGAAGCACGGGAACGTCGCGGCCTGTGCTACTCGATCTATTCGTTCCACGTACCGTACACCGACGTCGGCATGTTCGGCCTCTATGCGGGCACGGACGCCGCCGACACGTCCGAACTGATGCGCCTGATCGTGGATGAAATCGCGAGCACCATCGAAACGATTTCCGAGCCGGAGGTCGCGCGCGCCAAGGCGCAGATGAAGGCCGGCCTGCTGATGGCGCTCGAAAGCTCCGGCGCCCGCATCGAGCAGCTCGCCCGTCAGATGATAACGCGGGGCCGGCCCGTTCCACTCGACGAACTGGTGCAAAAGGTCGAGAGCGTGTCGGTCGAAAGCGCACGGGCCGCTGGACGGGCGCTGATTGCCGGGGGCAAACTCGCAACGGCTGTCATCGGTCTCGGCTCCGGACTTGAAAGCGCGGCGGCGATTGCGGAGACTTTGACCCGCCGGGCCGCGTAACTGAATCCGTGGATCCAGGAACGTTGTCGACGACGCCGAGCAAAGCCCTCCAGCACAGCCCTCATGGCGTTCTTTCGCACCATCAATTTCACCGAACCGCTGCCCAACATCGTCGGCGACGTGGTCACGCTGCGCACCCCGCAGATGACCGACTATGATGAGTGGGCGGCGCTGCGCGAGGCGAGCCGCGACTTCCTGACGCCGTGGGAGCCGACCTGGCCGTCGGATGATCTGACCCGCAGTGCGTTCAGGCGGCGGATCAAACGCTATTCTGAGGACCTGCGGGCCGATCAGGGCTATGCCTTTCTGATCACCCGCAATTCCGACCACGCGCTCGTCGGCGGTCTGACGCTCGCCAATATCCGCCGCGGCGTCGCCCAGGCCGGCAGTCTCGGCTATTGGATGGGTCTGCCGTATGTTCGCAACGGCTACATGACGGCGGCGGTGCGCGACGTGATCCCCTTTGCCTTTGGCACGCTGCGGCTGCATCGAATCGAGGCGGCCTGCATTCCGACCAACACCGGCTCCATGCGGCTTCTGGAAAAAAACGGCTTCGTGCGCGAAGGCTATGCACGCGAGTATCTGTGCATCAACGGCATGTGGCAGGACCATCTGCTGTATGCACGGCTGCAGGACGCGCCGAAGCCGTAAAGCGGCCGCCGGCGCCTTAACCACGCGCCCGGATCGCCTTGGGATGGCCACGGTTCATTTGCTATATAAGTCAAGGGCATCGCAGGACCTATTGGCGGAATCGGCACGAGTTCGGCGATGATCTGGGGAAATGCTGCGGGACATCCATCAAAGGCGTTCGTGCTGATGTGGTGGCGCGATCATGCGTCGGTCGCTGCGCTGTTGTCGCTCGCGCTTCTGGCGTCGGGCTGCTCGGCAGGAAGCAACGTTGGCACCCCGGCTGCATCTGATCCTGCTGCGGCGCCGCCACCGGCACCCACGCTCAGTCAGAAGATTTCGAATTTCTTCTCAGGCTCCACGGCAAATTCCAAACAGGCCGTCGCCGGCGCGCAGGCCGACCTCAATTGCCCTTTCATCGACATCCGGCGCGGCGCCTCAACGCTGAGCATCGGTCCCGGCGGCGACAACGCCGCGATGATGCTCAAATATCAAGGCGTGTTCCTGCGCGCCGCGCGCGAATGTGCCGCCGTCGGCGGCAACATGGTGATGCGGGTCGGTGTCGAGGGGCGCATCATTGTCGGACCCGCGGGCGGGCCCGGTAATGTCGACGTGCCGCTGCGGATAGCCGTGGTCAATGAAACTGCCAACAGCTCAAAAACGATCGTCACCAGGCTTGCGCACATTCCGGTCGCGGTCCCCTCCGCGGCCGACAATCCGACCTTCACCCACATCGAAGAAGGTTTGAGCTTTCCGATGCCATCGGCGGCGGACCTCGACAATTACATTGTCTATATCGGATTCGATCCGCTGGCCGCGGAGGCCCAGGACTCCCACAAGCCGAAGGCGAAGCCCAAGCCCAAGACGAAGGACACCACAGGCTGACGAGCGGCCGCCGCGACGGCCGGCAGCCGTGCGCGCGTCAATTCAATTTACTTTTGACGTCGTCAATGCCCTTGGCGAGCAGATCGTCAGCGACCTTGCCCTTGGCGGCGCTTGAGAGGATCTTCTCGGCCGCCGCGACCGCGGCGTCAGCCGCGGCGGAGCGAACGTCAGCGACTGCCTGCGCCTCGGCCTGCGCGATTTTCGACTCGGCCATTTTGGTCCGGCGCGCCACGAAGTCTTCCATCCGCGTCTTGGCCTCGGCAGCGAGGCGCTCGGCCTCCGCCTTGGCGCTGGCGATGATTGCCTCCGCCTCTTTTTCAGCCTCGCGTCCCTTGCGCTGAAACTCGGCGAGCAGGCCCTGAGCCTCGGTCTTGAGGCGGACCGCCTCATCGAGCTCGGACTTGATGCGAACACCGCGTTGATCGAGCGCTTCGAGCAGCTTGCGGTGGACACCCAGGTAAGCCAGCAGACCGAGGAAAAGGATCAATCCGAGGGCGACCCAATTCTCGGTTTCCTGCAATGCATCCAGCATTGGTTGGCCCTCACCGCTTGACCACGTCGCCGACCGCAGCGGCGACGTCGTGCTCAGCGGGCGCCCTACCGATCAGGCGCTCGACGATGGCGGATGCGGTGTCCGCTGCGATGGTCCCGACATTGCCCATGGCGGCCGCGCGCGTCGCTGCAATCGACTGCTCGGCTGCCGTCAGCCGCTCATGCAGCTGAGCCCCAAGCCGCTTGTTGGCCGCCTCGGCCTCGGCCGCCTGCTGTTCGCGCGCGGCACTGGCCATCCCTTGCGCACGGGATCGCGCGTCGGCGAGCGACTTCTCGTAGGCAAGGTTGGCGGCGTCCGATTGCTCCTTGAAGCGCTGCGCGGCCGCAAGATCGTCGGCGATATGCTTGCTGCGGTCGCCCAGGATCGAGCCGATGCGCGGCAAGGCGATCCTGGACATCAGGAGGTAGAGCAGGACGAAGCTCACCGTCAGCCAGACAAGCTGCGAAGCAAAGGTTTCCTTCTGGAACGGCGGAAACGCGCCGTGGGCCTGTGGAACCTCGGTATGCGCGGTCGGCTCGGCCATGGTGGTCTTCTGACGGTCGCTTTAGTCGATCGCTTAGAGCGCGAACAGCAGCAAGAGCGCGATCAGCAGCGAGAAGATGCCGAGCGCTTCAGTAATGGCGAAGCCGAAGATCAGGTTGCCGAACTGGCCCTGCGCTGCGGATGGATTGCGCAACGCCGCCGCAAGGTAGTTGCCGAAAATGATGCCGACGCCGACACCGGCGCCGCCCATGCCGATACAGGCGATGCCCGCTCCAATGTACTTTGCCGCAACAGGATCCATGGGAAACTCCTTTTCGAGGTCTGTTTGGTGTTGATCGGGTGTGTCTCAGTGGCCCGGGTGTATTGCATCGTTCAGGTAGATGCAGGTGAGGATGGCGAACACGTAAGCCTGCAGGAAGGCCACCAGAAGTTCGAGGGCGGTCAGCATGACGACCAGCGCAAGCGGCAGCGTCGCGCCAAGCCAGCCGATCGCGCCGGCGCTGCCCAGCATGATGATGAAGCCGGCAAAGACCTGCAGCGTGATGTGCCCGGCCAGCATGTTGGCGAACAATCGCACGCTATGCGAAATCGGCCGCGACAGAAACGACAGGATCTCAATCACCACGATCGCGGGGAGAATGTAGATCGGCACGCCCTTCGGAACGAACAGATTGAAGAAATGCAGACCGTTGCGCCAAATCCCATAGATGACGACGATGAAAAACACCAGCAAGGCGAACGTCGCCGTAATGATGATCTGGCTCGTCACCGTAAACGAATAGGGAATGAGGCCGATCACGTTGGCGAACAGGATGAACATGAACAGCGTGAACACGAAGGGGAAGAATCGCATCGCCTCGGTACCGGCCGAGGCCTGCACGGCGTTGGCGACAAATTCGTAGGACATCTCGGCGATGGACTGGAAGCGGCCCGGCACCAGCGCCCGGCGCGACGTCGCGCCGATCATCAGCGTCGAAACGGCGGCGACGACGATGAACATGAACAACGCCGAATTAGTGAAGGCGATCTCCCGCCCGGCCATGGAGCCGATATGGAAGAGATTGTTGATCTTGAACTGATGGATCGGATCGATCGTCATGGTCTCATCGCCGTGGGCGCAACACGCGCGCCATCAGTTCTTCCGCTTCCCCGAGGAGCCGTCGTCCGGCCTACTGCCTGCCATGACACCCGCCGAGCGCATTACGTTGAGCACGCCGGCGGCAAAGCCGAGCAGGAGAAATACAATGAGCCCCCACGGCGAAATCCCAAGCACGCGGTCGATCAACCAGCCGAGGCCGGCACCGACCACGACGCCTGCAACGAGTTCGCTTGAGAGCCGGAAGCCCTTGGCGTAACCGGAAGCAGTCGTTGCCCGATCGTCTCCAGGGCTATCCGCAGGCTGACCTGCACGTTGACGTGCGTGGCCAAGTCCTTCGCCGAGCCGCTGAAGTCTCGCGGAGAGAGCGGCTTTATCGGATTGCTGGTTGTCGCGGTCACCATGTCCGCGCGCGCCGTCGCTCATGCTTTCGACACTCGCGGCTTTGCGGCGATCGTGGCACGCCCGCCCCCTTAAAGCCGCGCGGACCATAATCACAGCATTTTACCAAGTCAAGAAATGCGCCACAGTCTCTAATTCATTGGAATCACGAAGGATACGGGCTGCTTTTGCACCGGCGCCGAGCATCAATTGTGCGCCGCACGCCGTATTTCGTAACGGCGCGCCCTTATCATACCAACCCGTTGCAATCCGGTGCTTCGCCACACAATCTATTGGAACGGTGTGGACGCCGGGCGATCGGCTTCCAGATCATGGGTATCAAGCTGCACCACGGGGAGATCGTCATGATCGGCAAGTGGACCGTCGCCGCCGCCGCGCTCGTCCTGGCTTCGCCCGTCTTCGCCGATGATGCGCCGCCGCCCAATGAGGGCGGCCGCTACACGTTCAGCAAGATCGCCGACGGCTTTCTCCGGCTCGATTCCCAGACCGGCGAAGTATCGGTGTGCAGCCCGCGCGCGGTGGGTTGGGCGTGCCTCGCAGCGCCGGAGGACCGCGCCGCGCTGGAAGCGCAAATTGCGCGCCTGCGCAGCGAAAACGCGGCCCTCAAGAAGGACATTCTGTCGCGCGGCCTGCCGCTGCCATCGGGCGCCGCGCCCGAACCGCCGGCTGCGCGCGACGGCGGACCGACGGTACAACTGCCCACCGACGCCGACATCGATCGCATGGTAGCGTTCGTCGGCCGCGTGTGGCATCGCTTCGTCGACGCGATTTCTCGTGCGCAAAAACAAGTGCTGAACAAGAGTTGAGCGACGCTGCTGCCTTGGCAACGTTGTCCGCGATCCACACCGCAAAGGTGGAGACGATCGCGACCGCCACGCTGACGGTCGAGACCTCAGGCGAAGGCTTCGTCGAGATCACACGCGACGTCGTGGGCTTTCTTCGCAAGGTCGGCGCGCGTGACGGCACCCTCCTGCTTTTTCTCAAACATACGTCGGCGTCCCTGGTCATTCAGGAAAACGCCGATCCGGACGTGCGCACCGACCTCACCACGGCACTCGAACGCATCGCACCGGCCGACGCCGGCTGGGTTCACGAGGTCGAGGGACCGGACGATATGCCGGCGCACATCAAATCCATGCTCAACGGCGTTTCGCTGCAGATCCCGGTGTCCGGCAGCACGATGGGCCTTGGCATCTGGCAGGGCATCTATCTGGCCGAACACCGCACGGCCCCGCATCGGCGCGACATCACGCTGCAGTTTCTCGGGTCGCGCGCTTAGACGCCTCGGTGGACCCGACCCGAGGAACCGACATAAACTGGCGGGCGAGCGAGCGCACCAGACCGCTTCGGCTCGCAGCCGGCTGAGACACCCATTGAGCGAGACGCGACTCCCACCACCTGATTATTGCCGACGACCACCCGCTGTTCCGCGGCGCGCTGCGCGAAGCGGTCGAAGGATTATTCGCCCGCGCCGAAGTCGGTGAGGCCGGCACGTTCGAAGAAGTCACGGAACTTCTGGAACAAGGCAGCGACGCCGATCTGATTCTGCTCGATCTGCGCATGCCGGGGGTGCGCGGCTTTTCGGGTCTGATGTATCTGCGCGCGCAATATCCGAGCCTTCCGGTCGTCGTGGTCTCGGCCAATGACGATCCCGCAGTGATCCGGCGCTGCATGGAGTTCGGCGCGTCGGGATTCATTCCAAAGACGCTCGGCATCGAGGCCATGCGGCAAGCGATCGCGAAGGTGCTGGAAGGCGAAGTGTGGACGCCGCCCGACGTCGACCTTACACGTGACGCCGACGCCGAGAGCGCGGCGATGATCGCGCGTCTATCGAGTCTGACGCCGCAGCAGGTCCGCGTGCTCATGATGCTGTCGGGCGGGTTGCTCAACAAACAGATCGCCTACGAGCTCGGCGTATCCGAGGCGACCGTAAAGGCGCATGTCTCGGCGATCTTGCAAAAGCTCGGCGTCGAGAGCCGCACCCAGGCGGTGATTGCCGCGGGCAAGATCGAAGCCGGCCAGTGGCCACATCAAGCGGCGCGGGACGGCTGAACTTCCGCTACTCTGCCGCCACTCGCTGGACCCGCCATTGCGTAATCAGCGCACGCAGCGAGGCCGGCTTGACCGGCTTGTTGAGGAGGTGCACGCCCTCGGCCTTGGCCTCTTCGCGCACATGCGCGGTGCGGTCGGCGGTGATCAGGATTGCCGGAACATCGCGATTGAGCCGCCGGCGCAGTTCCGCAATGGCGACGAGCCCATTGCCGCCGTCGAGGTGATAATCCACCAAGAGCCCGTCCGGCTCGAGGCCGCTCGCATCGATCGCCGCAAGCGCTTCCGTGAGATCCGCCGCGGTGAGGACGCGGCAGGCCCAACCGCCCAGCAGCGTCTCCATGGCGTCGAGAATGGCACGCTCGTTGTCGATGCACAGCACCACCGTCCCGGCGAGCCGTCCGGCGCCAGCGCTTGGAAGCGCGTGAATCGCCGGCGCCCCCGCGGCCGTTGCCGCGCGCGGCACCTCAAGCGAAAATCGCGAACCGCGCCCGACCGCCGATTTCAGCATGACCTCGCAATCGAGCACGCGCGCAATGCGTTCGACGATGGAGAGGCCTAGGCCCACGCCGCGCGCGACGCGCGCCCCCTGATCGAGACGGTTGAATTCCCGGAACACGGCACGCCGCTTTGCGTAGGGGATGCCGATGCCGGTATCGTAGACCTCGATGCGCAGTTGCTGACCACGGCGGCGGCAGCCGACCAGAACGCTGCCCGACGGCGTGTATTTGATGGCATTGGAGACGAGGTTTTGTAACAGCCGGCGCAGCAGCCGACGGTCGGACCGTACCGCGAGCGAACACGACATAAAGATGAGGTCGAGCCCCTTCTCCCGCGCCAGCGGCGCGAATTCGACTTCGAGCCGTTGCAGCAATTCGGCAATGGCGAAATCGGCGATTTCCGGCTTCATCGCGCCGGTGTCGAGCCGCGAGATGTCGAGGAGCGCGGTAAAAATTTCTTCGACGGCATCGAGCGAGGCGTCGATATTGCGCACCAGGGAGCCATCATCGCCGGCATGCTGGCGCTCGATCAAACTCGTCACGTAGAGTCGCGCAGCGTTGAGCGGCTGCAGAATGTCGTGACTTGCAGCCGCGACGAACCGCGTCTTCGAGACGTTGGCTTCGTCGGCCTCGGCTTTGGCGCGTTCAAGTTCAGTGTTCAGCCGCGTCAGCTCGCGGGTTCGCTCGCGCACCCGGCGCTCCAAGGTCGCATTGGCGCGCTCCAAAGCCTCCGCCGCCTTCACGCTCGGCGTGATGTCGGTAAAGGTCGTGACCAAGCCGCCGTCCGGCATACGGTTAGGCCGCGCTTCGATGACCAGACCGCGCTCAGCGAAACGCTCCAAGAACGGCTCGACCTCGGAGGTGTATCTGGCGAGGCGCTCGGTGACCGCCGCTTCGAGGTCCTTGCCATGCTGCGCATCGCGCTGGACCGTGTAGCGCAGTATTTCGTCGAGCGCGATACCGACCCGGGTCAGACCGTGCGGGAGATCGAGGATTTCGCCGAACTGCCGGTTCCAGCAGATGAGATTGAGTTCTTTGTCGAACACGGCGATGCCCTGGCCGACGTGATCGAGCGCGTGCTGGAGAATCTCGCGGTTGTAGTGAATGGCGGCATTCGCATCGTCGAGCAGCTTGAGCGCGTCTTCGGTCGAAACTGTGCGCTTGCGTAGCAGCAGCGACAGCACGAGGCGCGACGACGCCGCTCCGATCGCCGACGCCAGAAGATATTCGGCGTATTGCAGGAGCTGAAAGTCGGCTTCGGCCTGCGGCTCGATGCTGATGCGACGCGAGTTGGCAAAGCTCGCAAACGATTCGCGGGTACGTTCCTCACCCAGGTAGCGGGCAACCGTGGCGATGAGTTCGTCGACCGTGACTGCCGCGCGGCGCAGCCGGAAGTTCGGCGCCATGGGCGCCAAGGTCGACGGCACGAACAAATCCGCCTGCATGCGCTCGATGGCGGTCGGGCGGCGGCTCAGCGAACAGCCGACGTAGAGCGCAATGTTGGCCGCGAGGCTGAGCAGCACGCCGTGAACGAGCGGCGGCAGATCGATACCGAACATTGCCTGTGGCCGCAGCAGCGCGAGGCCCCACGGGCCGTCGGTCAGAATTCTCTCGCTGACGATGCCGGCATCCAAAATGCTCGGCAGCAGCAGCGTATAGCCCCAAACCAGAATGCCCGCGGTCATCCCGACGATTGCGCCCCGCGCCGTGCCGCGCTGCCAGATCACGCCGCCGAAAA
This sequence comes from uncultured Alphaproteobacteria bacterium, assembly GCA_963732015.1. Classification (GTDB taxonomy): domain Bacteria; phylum Pseudomonadota; class Alphaproteobacteria; order Rhizobiales; family Xanthobacteraceae; genus BOG-931. The sequence goes on from CAVSXY010000003.1 coordinate 305,603, forward strand.
ACGCGGGCGCGAACTGCGCGACGGCAGCGAACGATAGAAGTCCGATCGCGGCGAGCTGCGCTTCACCGGCAGAGCGATAATAGATGTAGGCCAGCAAGAGGATCACGAAAATCGCGATCCGCCGTGTGGTCAGAAGATGGGCGGCGGCGTCGGTCGACTCGCCCGCAAGGCTGCCGCGGCGGTTCAGCAGCAGCGGGATCACGATGTCGTTCGACACCATGATCGCCAGCGCCACCAACTCGACGATCACCATCGCAGTAGCGGCCGAGAGGCCACCCACAAACGCGATTAGAGTGAAGACTTCGGAATGGGCGCTCAGCGGCAGCGCAAGCACGAACATATCGCTGTCGATACGGCCGGCGGGAAACGTCAACAGGCCCGCCATTGCGATTGGCAGCACGAACAGATTGATCGCCACCAGATACGCCGGAAACAGCCAGGCCGCGCGCCGGACTTCGGCCTCGCTGTAGTTCTCGACGACGGTGACGTGAAATTGCCGCGGCAGCAGGACGATCGCGAACAGCGACAGCGTCGTCATCGCGCAGAAGTTCGCGAGCGGCGGAACGCTGGTCAGCACCGCCGACGTGCTCGGCTGGGCCATGGCGCGCGACAACAGATCGTAAGGGCCGCCGAACATGGCGAACGTAACGAAGATGCCGACCGCAAGGAAAGCCACGAGCTTGACGATCAACTCCGTGGCGATCGCCAGCATCAGCCCGTCCTGATGTTCGGTGGCATCGGTGTGCCGCGTACCGAAGAGCACAGCGAAGGCGGCCATGAACAGCGCGACGAAAAGCGCGCTGTCGCCGAGCATCGGTTGCAGGGCGCCGTTGGCCGACGGCTCGGACAATATCGTGGCCACCGAGGCCGAGACGGCTTTGAGTTGGAGCGCGATGTAGGGGATCATGCCGACGATCGCGATCAAGGCGACGGTCGCCGCGACGGCTTGGCTCTTGCCGTACCGCGCGGCGATCATGTCGGCGATCGAGGCGATGTTCTGGCCTTTGGCAAGGCGGACAATGCGGATGATGAATGGATACGCCAGGCCGAGCATGACCATCGGCCCGATATAGATCGTCAGAAAGTCGAAGCCCGCGCGTGACGCGAGCCCGACCGAGCCGAAGAACGTCCACGACGTGCAGTAGATCGCCAGCGACAGCGGGTAAATCAAACGGCGCGACCTGGCGCCGGGCACCGGCCGATGCATCCGGTCGCCGTAGCTCGCGACCAGAAACAGAAAGCCGATATAGGCCAGTGCGATCGTAACGACGACCCAGCCTTGCAGCATGATCTTCCCTTAACGCGATGTACGACCGTGACCAGGCATGTTGAGCCGCCGCGCATTCTGTCTTCAGCTTCCAGTATACCGGGTCTTCCTGCGGGATGCGACCGACGCGATATCTGAAATTATTGTTTGTTAATGGCCGCCGGTCGGTCAAGCCTTGCTCGCTCTGTTGACGGTCGGCCCTTGAAATCCTGAGCAACAAGGACCTGCGGCTCGCCGCGAGCAGCAGCCATGCGCAGTCCGCGCGCTCATTTGACGGCACGGCTGCCAAGGCGCATTCATGCCGCGTCGATGCTCCCCGCCCTTCCCCCGCGCCGCGCACTCTTTGAGATCGCCGAGACGCTCGCGACTGCGCTCGCGGGCGGCCTGACCTTCACGCTTTTGGGATTTCCTGCCGGGCTGGTTTCAGGCTCGGTGCTCGCCGTCGCGACTGCGGCCGTGCTGGGCCGCCCCAGCAAAGTTCCGCTTGGGCTCGCGCGCGTCTGCTACGTCATCATCGGCATTCTGCTCGGCACCGTCGTGACGCCCGAAACGCTGCGCGGCGTGACCACCTGGCCGGCGAGCGTCGCGATACTCTGCGTATCGTCGGTCTGCATGATCATCGCCACGTCGAGTTACCTGCGCGTGGTGCACCGCTGGGATCCGCTCTCCGCGTTGATGGGAGCAAGCCCCGGTTCGATGGCGCAGGTGATCGCGCTCTCGACCGAGCTCGGCGCTGATCTGCGCGCCATCGCTATCGTGCAGACCGTGCGTGTGCTGATCCTGGTGCTCGGCCTGCCGAACGGACTCGCGCTGTTCGGCCTGGTCGCGCCGACCATGCCGATCGCGCGCGGTCCGGCCGACGGTTCTTCGCTTTGGGAACTCGCGCTGCTGGTCGCGGTGTCGACAACATGCGCGGTCATCGCGCTGCGGGCGCGTTTCCCGGGCGGGCTCTTGTTCGGCGCCATGATCGGTTCGGCGTTTCTGCACGGCACCGGATTCATGCAGGCGGTGCTGCCCTGGTGGATCGGCAGCGGCTCGGTAATCGTGCTCGGCGGCGTGGTCGGATCGCGGTTCGCCAATACGTCGATCCGCATGCTGGTCGGCTACCTCGGCGCCGCGTTCGGCTCGTCAGCCGTCTCCATGGCCGTCGCCACGATCTTCGTGCTGATTGTGTCGCATTTCTTCACGTTTCCGATCGCCAACGTCGTGATCGCCTTCTCACCCGGCGCGCAGGACACCATGATGGTGCTCGCGCTCGCGCTTCATCTCGATCCGGTCTACGTCGGCGCTCACCACGTCGCGCGGTTTCTGGTCGTCACGTTCTCGGTCGCGGCCGGCGCGCGGCGGATCGCGCGGCAGAAAAAGGCAGTTCAGGGCGAACTGAAGGAGTTGAAGGAAAGGTAGCTATTCCGGGTTCCGCACAGAGCGCGGCCCCGGAATGACAGCCGTACTACTCCGCGGCCAGCGCGCGCGGCTTCAGCGGCAGGCCGAGGCGCTGCCACACATCGACAAGAGCTTCGGCCAGCGTGTCGATCAGCGCATCCTCGTGATAGGGGCTGGGCGTGATCCGCAGCCGCTCCGTGCCCTTCGGCACCGTCGGATAGTTGATCGGCTGAATATAGATGCCGTGCTCCGCGAGCAACAAATCGCTCGCCTCCTTGCAACGTTCGGGATCGCCGACAAATACCGGCACGATGTGGGTCGGGCTCGTCATCACCGGCAGCCGCGCCGCCGTCAGAACAGCTTTGGTGCGCCCGGCGCGGTCCTGATGGCGTTCACGTTCCCATTGTGACGACTTCAAATGCCGGATCGCGGCGGTCGCCGCGGCGCAGACCGAAGGCGGCAGCGCGGTGGTGAAGATAAAGCCCGGTGCATAAGAACGCACTGCGTCGATCAGCGCTGCCGATCCCGCGACGTAGCCGCCCAGGCAGCCGAACGCCTTGGCGAGAGTGCCTTCGATGACATCGATGCGCGCCGTGGCGTTGTCACGCTCGGTGATGCCGCCGCCGCGCGGACCGTACATGCCGACCGCGTGCACTTCGTCCACATAAGTCATCGCGCCGTAGCGCGCGGCGAGATCGCAGATCTCGTTGACCGGCGCGACGTCGCCGTCCATCGAATAGAGGCTTTCGAACACAACAAGCTTGGGCCGCGCCGGATCGGCCGCAGCCAACAGCTCTTCGAGATGCGCCATGTCGTTATGCCGGAAGATCTGCTTCTCGGTGTGCGCCTGGCGGACGCCCTCGATCATCGAGTTGTGGTTCCACGCATCCGACAGGATCAGACAGTTCGGCATCAGCCGGGCGAGCGTGGCGATGCCTGTCTCGTTCGAGACATACCCGGAGGTGAAAACGAGAGCGGCTTCCTTGCGGTGAAGGTCAGCAAGCTCGCGCTCAAGCTCGACGAGGGGATGATTGTTGCCCGCGATGTTACGGGTGCCGCCGGCGCCGGTGCCCATGCGGGTCGCGGTCTCGACCATGGCGCCAATCACCTTGGGGTGCTGACCCATGCCGAGGTAATCGTTCGAGCACCAGATCACGACGTTCCGGGGGCCTTCGGGCGAATGCCAGATGGCATGGGGATAACGGCCGGCGATCCGCTCCAGGTCGGCAAACACACGATACCGACGCTCGGTCCGCAGCTTTGCCAGGGCATCGGTAAAATACACCTGGTAGTCGCCGTGGTAATTTGTCCGATAATTCATGGAGATACTTCCCAGCAGGTCCTTGCGCGTCCTTCTTCCGGCGGCATTGGCCCGCGTTAAAACCGTGGCTCGACCGCCTGGAATCCTTCCTATCTAGAAGCGTTCCAGGGCGTTTGTCGAGGCCGTATAGCGGCGATCGGTTGCCGCGCCATTGATCGGGATCAAGAGCGGTTCGAGCGGGGTCTTCACCCGCTGTTGCGACTTACTCGCAGCCCCAAATTGCTGACGCTCGAACGAGCCTGAGCCATCGAGCCACGGGCTCCAGGGATTGGGCGGCACGAGCCCCTCACTGACCGAGACCGGAACGATCCGTCCATCGTCGGTGATGCGGCCGATCGTGACCGGCTTTAGGAGATGGTGCGTCTGTGCATCCATCTGCACGGAAAAGCCGCTCGGCGCGGTCAGTCGCCTGCCGCCGAGCGCTTCGCGCACCTTGTCGACCGCTATCGAGCCGCAGGCCTCAACGGCTGCCGCCCAGAGATGGAAGCCCGATCCAGGTTGCCTCCATCGGATCGTTGGTCACCGCATCGGGCCGTCCGGTGAAGCGGCGCCCCTCGGCGATGAAGGCGCGGTTCTCCGGCGTGTCGAAGGCCTGCAGATAATTCCACGCCACATAGTGACCGCTGACGTTCGAACGCATCAGCGCCGGCAGTTCCAACTCATTGATCGAGAGCGACATGACGGGGATGGTGTCCGCGCTGATACCCTGCTCCGCCAGTTCACGGAAGAAATGGACGTTGGCGTCGCCGCTGACGGTCGCCACGACCGCGGTGCGGCCGCCTTTAGCGAAACGGCGGATCTCCTCGACGACGTCACGCCAGTTGGTGCGCCCGAGCGCCGTGTAGCGCTCGGTCACAGCCATGATCTTCTCGCTGGCGAGATAACCTTTGAGAATGGCGTTGGTGATGCGCGGATAAATGTAGTCGGTGCCGACCAGGAGAAAACGCCGAATGCCCTGCTCGCGCAGGAAATTGACCGCTGGAATGGCCTGCTGCGGCGGCGTCGCGCCGGTGTAGAAAATGTTGCGGGACGCTTCCTCGCCCTCGTACTGGCTCGGATAAAACAACAGCGCGTTCTCGCGCTCGACAATCGGCAACACTTCCTTGAGCGAAGCCGAACTCCAGCAGCCGAAGATCGCCGCCACCTTGTCGGTCTGGATCAGATTACGGACGAGGTCGGCATAGGCTCTTGTTTCGGAGCGCGGGTTGACGATGACCGGCTCGATCGGCCGGCCGAGCAGGCCGCCGCGCGTTCTGCCGCTCGATCATCATGACCAGCAGCTCCTGCAGCGGCCGCTCGCTTGCAGTCATGGTGCCGGACAGCGAGTGCAGGATGCCGATCTTGATCGAGTCGTATTCGAGGTCGGTAAAATAGCGCGACACCGCATCGGCCAGCCATTGCGAGCGGCCCAAGAGTTCGTTGGCGCCGGTGAGCACGCCCGAGCCTGCCTCCTCGACCCTGCTGGCGATGGTCGAAATCTGCGGCAAGACGCTCGCGACGGTCTCGGCGACGCGCTCGGCACGATTGCCGATGCGGTCGATCTCGGATGCCTGATGATCGAGGATGCCGTTCAATTGCCGGTGCGCGTCGCTCATCATCGTGACCATCGACGACACACCGGCAATGGCTTCCACGGTTTCATTGACCGCGCTCTGGATGTCGTGAATCTGCGCGCCGATGTCTCCGGTCGCCTTCTCGGTCTGCTGCGCCAGCGTCTTGACCTCGGAGGCGACGACCGCAAAGCCCCGGCCCGCCGCGCCGGCGCGCGCCGCCTCGATCGTCGCATTGAGCGCCAGGAGCGACGTCTGCGAGGCGATGGTCTCGATGAGCTTGACCACCATGCCGATGCGCCCGGCCGCGGCCGCGAGGCTGCGCACGGTGCGGTCGGTACGCGTCAGGTCGCCGATCGTGCGATCGGTCGCATCCTTGGCAACAGCGGGCTCGGTTTTCGACTGCTCGATGAGGGCGAGCAATTCGCGCGCAGCTTCGGCGACGGCCGCCACATCGCGGCTCGCCGTCGTCGCGGATTCGATCGCCTGCGCCGTGCGCTCGCGGGTATCCGCGTTGCGGACGCCGAGAGCGGCGGCGGTGACGCGGATATCTTCACCCGCAGTTTGGAAGACGCCGATGAGCTTGTCGACGGTAGTGCGAAAGCGCTGGGTAAAGGAACTACGGCCGGTCGTGACGGAGTCTGGTTTCGGCTTCGCGGCTGCGATGATCGATCTCGAGCGCATCGGCGTCGATCAGCACTTGCCGCATCTTTTCCGCCGCCGCCGCGCCGTCGGCCAGGGCGCCGCCGCCGGTCCGCACCGGCGATGCCGCGTAACGATCGCCGCCGGCGATCTCCCCGATCGCATTGGCGACCCCGCGCAACGTCTGCTCGCAGGACCACGCTGCCGACAGCGCGCCGACCAGGGCAGCCGCGAGTCCAAGAAGGAGGCTGCCGGAGACCCACACGACCAGCACCGATACGGCGCACGCGCACAGAACGGGAAGGAGAATCCAGGCCGGCATCGGGTTCTAGCGAATCTTGGCGCGATTCTCGGCGGCCATACGGAGGAGGCTTCACTTGGCGCGGACAAAATACCCGGTGCGGCGAGACTGGAGAACTTGATCGAAATTGCGCATATTCGATTACCAAAACCTTTCCCAAAGCCGCGCCGCAACGCATGAATTATTGGCGCTGCGCTTAAAAACTAAGCGCTTCTTGTTTCACTCTCGGTGGATGTTGAATCGGGCATAACAAAAAATGTCAGAGCAAACGACCTTAGGCCTCGCACACGGGCTGACCAATTACGGCGATCGCGATTTCTCCCGCTATCTGCGCCGCTCGCTCGCGCAGTCCATGGGCTATTCGCGTGCGTTCCTCGACAAGCCTGTGATTGGGATCGCCTACACGGCATCGGACTTCAACAATTGCCATCGGCATTTTCCAGAACTCCTCGCCGCCGTTAAACGCGGCGTGCTCGCGGCTGGCGCGCTGCCGCTCGAATTTCCGACCATCTCGCTTGGCGAAGTGTTTTTGTCACCGACGAGCTTGAAGTTTCGCAATCTGATGGCAATCGACACCGAGGAAATGATCCGGGCGCAGCCGATGGATGCGGTGGTGCTGATGGGCGGATGCGACAAGACGGTGCCGGCGCAGCTGATGGGCGCGGTGTCGGCCGATCTTCCCGCCATCGCGCTAATCGGTGGTCCGATGATGACCGGCCGCCATCGGGGTGAGCGGCTCGGCGCTTGCACCGACTGCCGGCGCTTCTGGGCGCGCTACCGGGCCGGCGACATCGACGAGGAAGAAATCTCCGCCGTCGAAGGACAGCTTGCGGTCACGGCCGGCACCTGCGCGGTGATGGGCACCGCGTCGACCATGGCGTGCCTCACCGAAGCGCTGGGTCTTTGTCTTCCCGGCACCGCCGCGATCCCCGCCGTGCATGCCGACCGTCTGCGCGCCGCCGAAGCGAGCGGCGCCGCCGCGGTCAAGCTGATCGGCTCAAAACTCACGCCCGGCCAACTCGTCAACGATAAGTCGATCGAAAACGCGCTACGCGTGCTGCTCGCACTCGGCGGCTCGACCAACGCGGTGATCCATCTCACCGCGATCGCCGGACGCGCCGGCGTGAAAATTTCGCTCGACCGGCTCAACGCGCTGTCCGAATCGACGCCAGTGCTGGTCAACCTCAAGCCGGTCGGCAACGGCTACATGGAAGATTTCTGTTCAGCCGGCGGCATGGGGGCACTGCTGCGCGAATTGAAGCCGCTCCTGCATCTTGACTGCATAACGGTCACCGGCGAGACGCTCGGCGAGCGCCTCGACGGAGATGACCTGAGCTACATCGATCGCACCATCATCGCGCCGATGGATAAACCGCTCGAAACGGTCGGCGGCCTGGTCGCACTGTTCGGCAATCTGGCGCCGAAAGGCGCCATCCTCAAACGCTCGGCCGCCGACGCATCGCTCTTCGAGCACGAAGGTCGGGCCGTGGTGTTCTCGTCGTTGGCCGATCTGGCCGCGAGGATCGACAATCCGACGCTCGATGTCGAACCGCGGGACATGCTGGTCCTGCAGAACGCCGGGCCGCACGCGCTCGAATGCATGCCGGAAGCCGGCTATCTGCCGATCCCGAAGAAGCTCGCGCGGCGTGGCGTCAAAGACATGGTGCGCATTTCCGACGCGCGCATGAGCGGCACCGCGTTCGGCACCATCGTGCTGCACGTGACGCCCGATGCCGCCTCCGGCGGTCCGCTCGGTCTGGTGAAGAACGGCGACCGCATCCGGCTTTCGGTCAAGCAGCGCCGCATCGAACTTCTGGTCGACGACGCCGAACTGAAAGAGCGCGCCGCTGCGGCGCCGCCCCCGCCGTCCAAGCCCAAACGCGGTTATGCCAGGCTTTTCGCCGAGCAGATTTTAGGTGCCGACGAGGGCTGCGATTTCAAATTTTTGATGCCGCGGTGAATGTGCGCAGTGTCGTCATTCCGGAAGCTGCGGAGCAGCGGATCGTGCGCGGTCTACGGACCAGCGGTGCAGTGGGTTATGGATTCCGGGTTCGCAGCCTTAGGCCGCGCCCCGGAATGACAAGCTTCAGCCCTTCGCAACTGCGATCTCCAACGGAAAATCATCGATAACTTCGTGACCGCTTTCGGTCACGATGAAGGTATGGCCGAGGAAAATGCCGAACAGTCCGTCCGGCGTGATCGGATTGGGCTCGGCCATGATCACCATGCCGGGCTTGAGCACTTCCTCAAATTTCTCTGCCGACACGTGCTCGGACACGACATGCGGCTTGTCGGTGACAAGATCGATGCCGTGTACCTGAGTCGGCCGCGACTGGTAGCCCTTGTCGCGGAAGAATTTGCTGGCGAGCCTCATGTTTTCGGTTGGCTTGCCGGGCGCGATCTCAGCGATGATGCGCTGGTAGCCCGGCAGCGTGATCTCGTTCCAGAATGTCTTGACCATTTCGGTCGGCTCGCCGACGCAGATCGGCGAACCGATCTGCGCTGTGTAGCCGCGATAGCCGGCGGCGAGTTCCATGTTGATGATGTCGCCCTTTTGCAGCACGCGGCCAGACGGGCGCGGATTGCCGAAGATCAGCGCCGGGTTTGCCATCGGCGTCGAGCCGATGATCAGAAAATCGATATCGCCGCCGCCTTCCAGGATCGCGGCGCCGGCCGCGGCACGCAATTCGTACTCCTTCACGCCGGGGCGCGCGCGTTCGACCATCGCCTCCATGGCGTTCTGACACAGCACACCGGCCTTGCGGATGCAGTCGAGTTCTTCTGCGCTGTGGATCGAGAGCAGTTCGTGCAGAAAGCCGGACGTGAAGACAAGTTCAGCGTCCGGGAGGTTATCGCGCAGCACGTTGTACTGGTTGACCGGCATGTAATCGCTGTGTCGCGGATCGACCTCCATCAGCCCGATGCGGCCGCGCTCGAGTGTCAGTTCGCGGATGCGCTCGACCATGATGTCGGCATAGCGGCCGCTTCGGCTGTGGCGCACATCCTTCACGGCGATCTCGACCTGACGGCGCACCGCCTCGGCGTGCGTGCCGCCCATCGAATAGATCATAGTCGGCTCGCCTTCGAGCGGCACCAGCACGTAGCTCGCGAGCGCATGCCATTCCCAGTGGCCGGTCAGCCACAGCATGCCGCCGCCAAAACTCCAATGGCTCGGTCCGCCCGGCACGATGAGCACGTCGAGCTTGTGCTCGCGCATTTTTCCGCGCAGCGCCGCGTAACGCCGGTCGTATTCGGCCTTCGAGAACTGCTCCCAGACCGCGTCGCGATAGTACGGCGTGTCGCGCATGTTCGCGAACGGCAGCGATTGGTCGAGCTTGGTGCGGACGATGTCCCACGGCTGCGGGCCGATGCGCGGCGGACGTATTTGGGTGTTCATTGCGGAGCCCCTCGACTGTTTGGACGAATTATTCCGTGCACTTGCCGATGGTGACGCGACCGCCGGCGGCCTCGACCGCCTCGGTGGCGAGCGACATGTCAACGACCTGATCGGGAGTCGGCTTCTTGGCCTCCTCGATGTCGCCGTTCGCGACGCTGTTGTCGATCGACCATTGGGTGCGTTCGCGGTCGAAGCCTTCGTTCACCGACCACACGCAATTCTTGATCTCGACATCGATGGCGTATTCGACGGCTTCTTTGGGCTTCTCTGTCGCCTTCATGATGATCGGCACCACCTTGTCGGGCTCGCGATAGATGGTCCGGTTGGCCTCGATCATGGCCGCGACGGTCTCGCGCAGCAGGCCCCGGTCGCGCACGATCCAGTCGGTCGAAGCGCCGTAGGCATTGAACATGTATTTAGGCAACAGCTCGGACAACCGCACCAGGAGATTCAACGTCGGCTTCTGTTTCTTGGCCAGATAGACGTCCTCCGGATGCAGCGCCACGCCGTCGATCTGCCCGGAGATGAGACCCGGCAGCCGTCCCGACATGGCGGCAGAGACGAATTGCGCGTCGCCGACGTCGAGCCCGGCGGATCGCAAGACTTCGCGGCCCATGCGCCAGTTGAAACCGCCCACGCCGCCGCCGACGGCGGAGAGCCGCCGGCCCTTCAGGTCCGCGGCCGCATGGATGTCGGGCGACACCATGTAGGCCTGCGGCATACGCGGCGCGAGGCCCCAGATTTGCTTCACCTTCAGCCCGCGGCCGATGGCAACGTTGCTGACCGCGATGATGGCCGTGCCTTGCACGGCCGCAGCCGTTGCCGTCGCCAACTCGCCGCCTTCAAACTGCACGATATTGGCGTCGATGCAGCGTTTGGCGAAGAAGCCGAGCTCCTTGGCGACATAGGGCGAAGTGTGCACGACGTTGGGCGGCGCCGACGAGACGCCGACATTGATGGTGCGCATGGTCGCGCATGTCTGCGCCGAGGCCTCACTTGCGCCGAAGACAAGCAGGATCGCCCCTGCGGCGACGAGCGTTCGCGTTGCGGCTTGCATTCGATTCTCCCGCAAATTCTAGTCCGTCCCGCTGACGCCGTCCATGGCGCGACTTGTAGTTCCAGCACGCGCACCAACGCCGTCAATGTCACACCCAGCAAGCCGAGCGTGACAATCGGCACGAACATTTTGTTGATCTGATAGGTCGAGGCGGTGCGCACAATCAGATAGCCGATGCCCGAAATGGCGGTATAGAGATCGGCCAGCACCATGCCGATCAGACCGCGGCCGACGGCAAGCCGCAACCCGGTGACGATGAATGGCAGCGCTCCGGGCAGAACGATATTGGTCCAGAGCTGGCGCTCGCTGGCGCGGAAAGCACGCCCGACCTCGATCAGCTTGGGATCGACGTTCTTGACGCCCTGATGCGTGTTGATCGCCATCGGAAAGAACGCGAACATGAAAAGGATGATCACCTTGGCGGTGGTCTCGAAGCCCGCCCACAGCACGATGAGCGGCACCAGCGCCACGCTCGGGATCGAATACAAAAACGTGATGTAGCTGCCGAACGCGACATCGAGCACCCAGAAGCGGGCCAGCAGCAAGCCGACCGCGACACCGACGATCGCTGCGAGCGTCAGACCGATCGCCAGCACGACCAGGCTCGGCCACAGATAGTGCCATAGCTCGCCGCTCCTGATCATGTCGACCGCGGCAAGTGCAATCGCGTCCGGTGTGGTGAACAGGACCGGATCGACGCGCGCACCCAGAATCTGCCAGATCGCGAGCACGCTGGCGAGCGAGACGAGACGAATAGCGATGGTGAGAAATTGCCGGTGGCGCCTGCGGCCGATGGCGGCCTTGCGCGCCCGCGCGGCTTCCTCCGCATCATCGGCCAGTGCGGGCGCGGTTTCAGCCGTGACGCTCACGCGGCCACCCGTGTGGGCCGGCCGGCCTTCAATTCGTGCCAGATATGCGCGCGGATTTCTGCGTAACGCGGATCGGCGCGCACCGCTTCGACGTCACGCGGCCGGCCGAACGGCAGATCAATGATCTCTTTGATGCGCCCAGGCCGCGCGCTCATCACAGCGATGCGGTCGCCCAACAGGATCGCTTCGTCGATCGAGTGCGTGATGAACACCATGGTCTTTCGCTCCTCGGGACGATCCATGATGCGCAGCAACTCCTCCTGAAGAATTTCACGTGTCTGTGCGTCGAGCGAAGCGAACGGCTCGTCCATCAGAAGGATGGCCGGATTGATGGCAAGCGCCCGCACCAAGCCGACGCGCTGCTGCATGCCGCCGGAGAGCTGATACGGGTAGCCTTTCTCGAAGCCGGCGAGCCCGACGAGATTGAGGTAATGCCCGACCCGCTCGCGAATCACAGCGGCAGGGGCGCCGGCGATTGTCAGACCGAACGCGGCATTGTCGTAGACGGTCTTCCACGGCAACAGACCGAAGTGCTGAAACACCATGGCCACACCGTCCGGCGGGCCTTTAATCGGCCGGCCGGCGATCAGGAGCCGGCCGCCGCTCAAATCCGTGAGCCCCGCCATGCAGCGCAGCAGCGTCGTCTTGCCGCAACCGCTCGGGCCGACGATGCACAGCGTTTCGCTGTCGCGAACCGTGAGATCGAGTTGACGGAAAGCGGTCACCGCGCCGTCGAGAAACAGCTTGCTCGCGTTTTCCGCGACAATAGCGCGCTCTTTCGGCTGCTCTCCGGCGGGCATGTGTCAACCGCTGCGTTGGCTGCGTTTCCTCTGCAGCGCCAATAGAGTTCGGCGCGCGGCGCTGTCAAGGCGGCGCCGCGTCATCCTCGCTGACTACGCTTATGCGGCTGTGAGGTTGCCGTGCTTCTTCAGATTCTTCTTCTGCGCGTCGTTGCGCGGCTTGAGTTTGAACAGCCGGGCGGCGTTACCGCCGAGGATATTGTGCTTGGCCTTTTCGCCGAGGAACGGCAGATCGTAGATCGACGACGGCAGGTCGAAATCCCAATGCGGGTAATCCGACGCATAAAGCAGCTGCGTCTCGGCGTTCATCATACGGAAGGTGCACTCCATCGCTCCGTAATCGCGCACCTCCATGGGCTGCGATGAATAGAACATGTCGCGCATGTAATCAGACGGCAGCTTTTTCAGAAGCGGCGCCTCCGACGGCCGCAGCATGTACTCATGATCGAGCCGCTGCATCAGAAACGGTATCCAGGCAAGGCCGGATTCCATCCAGATCACCGGCAGCTTGGGAAAGCGCTCGCCCATGCCGTTGATGACCCAGTTGCTCAGATGCAGCACGTTGTACCAGGTGAAGCCGAGCGCATGCGCGGTGAGGAAGCGGTTACAGCTTTGGAAGGTAGTTTCGCTCCAGTTGGTGGCGGAGTGAAACGCCAGTACCAGGCCGCGCTCTTCCATTGCCCGATAGAGCCTCATGTAGGCATCGTCATAGACGCCCATGGCCGGGCGCACCGTGGTGACCATAAAGCCGCCGACGTGCTTGCGGTCGCCGAACGCCTCGACGTGGCGCAGCGACGCCGACGGATCACGGAACGGCAGGCACAGCATCGAGAAGAAGCGCCCGTCGGATTCCGGCAGAACTTTTTCGGTGAGCCAGCGGTTGTAGGCCCAGCACAGTTCGGATTCCATTTCCTTCTGCGGATGAAGCCCGATGCTGAGCATGCCGGTCGGGAACAGGCAGGCATAGTCGACGCTCATCGCGTCCATCCAGCGATGGCCGAGCTCGATGTCGCGCATCTTGCCGGAAGCGGTCTTCTCGCTCTTGCGCAGCGGATAGCGTGTTACGCGGCCGCCCATGTCCTGGAAGCCGACGCGGCTTGACCCGATCGTGCTGCGGCCATCGCGGCCGCCCGACAACGTCAACTGCTTGAAGACATCGTTCTGCATGAACGGCAGCCATTCGCTGTAGCTCTCGTTTTCGTAGTGATGGGCATCGACGTCGACAATCAGCATGTCGTCGAACTTGTACGTGTGTGCCTGCTTTCTGGCATGCGCCAACAGCCGGCTGGTGTTGAGTTCGTCGATACTGACGCGGCGACCGCGGTCGGCGATGAGGTCCATCTTCTGTCTCCTGGCGATTCCATGCGCCTTGGTAGCCCAGCCGTGGGCGAAGCCGGCGTCGGGCGTCTCCCAAAGGGATTTCTTATCATAGGAGCCCTCGGCGCGGCCGCCTAGCCGCATCGCCTTCTCACAACCGGCCGGCTGCAGTGACCCCGGAAACCGGCTTTTCAGTTGCGGCGGCTTTGCTAATTTAGACCCCGGGTGCAAACGGCGTGATTGGGCTGCGCAAACTCTTGTCTTCTCTGGCAGACCTTCCCGAGATCATCGGCTTCTTCAGCTATTCGCGCGACGACGACACCAATTCCACCGGCGCTCAGAGGCCGAATTCAGCGCGAACTGCGCGGCCGGCTCGGCCGCACACGGGCAAACTTTCGGCTGTGGCAGGATACGGCGGCGATCCCACAGGGCGCGCTGTGGGAAGAAGAGATCAAATCCGCGATCGCGCAATCGGTCTTCTTCATCCCGATCATCACGCCGACGACGGTCCGCAGCCCGCATTGCAAGCGCGCCGTCTACGCGTTGCGGGTTGATACTGTTCATCTACCTGTAACCACGCGGTGACCGCGAGGCGCGCAGTGCTCGGCTTGAACCGACAGAACATCCTCCTTGCGTCTCCCGATTGCGCAGGAGTGCGCTCCGTTACCGTGAGACAAATTTTCAATTGTAGTTGGGCTGGTGCTGCCGGTCAGGATTGAACTGACGACCTCTCCCTTACCAAATAAATGATCGCCTTTAACTCATTGCTTTCACGTTATTTTATCGTCATTAGGCTCTTTGTGAACAATTTGCGTATTTCAAAGACTCTTCAATCCATCCTGCTTTGACGCGGGCATACAGGATCATCGCATCACATTCAGGACGTGAAACCTTGAACCGGGCAAGAATGCCATCGTGTTTGATGATCATACCCGACTTGTCTTCATACCAACCGCAAAGATCGTCAGTGGCGCACGCAGCAAGGTCCTCCAATGACTTAATGCCGCTCTCGCCGAGCGCGACGAGCATCAATGTCGTAACAGCGGAAATGTTCTTGAGGTCGTTCGCAACACCGAGCTCAATTCGTTTTGCTTCGAAATTTGCTTCAGTTCGTTCTGACCAACTGCGATTTGGGTCAACGAGCGGAGGATCGGTCTCAAGCGCGTCGGACATTGGGTCTGCCTTTCGTCCGATATTATGAGGCGAGAGTCGAACCATCCTAACACTTCGTTGATTCTATCGAAACCGCTTTCCGAACTTGCGGTCACCTCGATCGATCATAACAAATCTTTATGCCAAGCTTTTCGGAAGAGACGCGTCAGATCGTTGAGTGGAAAAATCGAGAATCAAACCCTCTTGAGGGGCGTCTTCAATTCATCTGTCATCGTTTTTGTAAACGCCTCGCTGAGACTTTGTGCCTGGGCGACGAATGTACTAAATTGTGTTTGCATATACTCCGTCTGAAGTCGAACAACCTCCTGAAAATCTCGTGCTTGGCTAAGCTTGTCGACGAATGCCTTCGCGGCAGCGATATTTTGCTCGGAGTAGCTTTTGATTTTTCCACCAAGCACAGTCCCGTCCGAAGGAAAAGACGAAACTGTCTTCTGAAGAGAATCGAAGTAGCCATCCATGGCCCCACGAGCTTGCGCTGCGGCTTGCTTCATAGTTTGCTCTACTGCTTGTCCGACATTCTTGTCTAAAGTCTCAAACGTAGGTGCCATGATGGTCTCCTGACGGTTGGTTTGAACAAAGCAATGGAAAGAATGGGGTTTGTTTGGGACTTGGCAAGGGTTAGCCAACGAACTTGCAGCTGCTTTTGCGAAGCGAATAGGTAAGCACGGTTGCCACCTCAGCGGGTTATTTGGGAGCTGAGTAACCTCGAACGCGAAACTCGTCTAACCTTCGATTAAAGAGACGTGCGGCGCGGCGTCATTCCCCGCGAGCTTGCGCCGCAGCGATGTGGGCAGGTCTGAAATCAGCCGACCCGCCCACGGGAAATCCAAAGCTACTGTTCGATCCAGTAGTCGATATCGGTCTGCGTTTCATTTACACCGTTCTTTGGATCGGCATGCGATATTCCCAGTGTGCTGCCTTTGATCCGAGCTAGGCTACCCGTACCACCTGTTATTGTCCCGACCGTAGTTGCCGTAAGCTTTCCACCTTCACCACTTTGAGCAATCAGTGCTGTCCGAACGGAGAACTTATCACCGTTCTCGAGCGTATACGTGGAATAGGTAATCCCTCTTCCGCTGTTATTCGTGTAATCAGATAACGCACGAACATACAACTCCTTGATTTTGCTACCATTGATCACAGGCGCATCTGTGGGAAAGGTGAGATAAATTTCATAAATGCGCACCTGATGCCCTGGCGCATCGCCAACATCAATAGCGTGCTGTTGAGTGTATTTTGTATTTGCTGCGGGGGCTTTGAACGAAACGTGCTGTTTCTGCTGAGCAGATGCGGCACTTGATGCTAGCCCAAATGCGAGCATCGAGATTGCAAACGTAACTCGTTTCACGTGGTCGCTCCCTAATTGGAATGAGATGGACTGGACGGGCGCGGTATGCGCCATCCGTTTAGGTTCAATTTTCGATTTAGGTCGATGACGGGCTAAAGACGCCCGTCTAGAAGCTTCCATTGCCTGCCGACAGCATGCCCACTACCCCACAATTCCCCCGGCGGTGATTTCGGCATTCCCGCTCCCTGGGTAGATAATTCGATTGTGCACAATCTGCGAGAGCTTGCAACTACTGAGCGAAACCGCTTGGGCTGATCAGGGACCATCACGACCAACAGCAAGAGCCTTTAGCTAGTTGGGATCCAAAGCGCCATCACAAAGACATCGCTTCCGTCGACATCCGTCACGGTATCGGCGAATTCAGCCAAGCGATCCATTTTCTGGTCGTGTGCAAGATGCTTCGGAATTGACATCACGCAGTAGCTCAAATCGGTCTTCTCGTCTGTTTCCAGCATCGCGTAGTCGTCGTTTCTGGGTAGCATCTTGGCAGGCTTTAACGATGCTTGTTTGGCGGGGGTTAGGATCGATTTCCGAGGAACGAGACATGCTGTTGGTTGCATGCCGAAAGGGACCAAGCTACGAGCTACTAAAACAGATTCCGCTAAATCCGCCAAAGCAAATGGCAATGCATGATATCATTCCGGAGTGGAAATCTGACTTCAATCTGATCCGTGCATCCTGGGACCAGCCGTGCCCGACCATTACAGCAACTGGCGCCCAATTAACTCGCGGAGGTCTTCATCATCCTGAAGAAGATCGTCTTTTCACCATCGCCGAATTGAAACGCTTGATGGGATTACCCGACGATTTTCGACTGAGCGGATCGTTCAATCAGAAGGCAGAGCGAATTGGTCGGATGGTGCCGCCATTGATGACCAAGGCGCTTGCGAGTTCAGTTTATGAGAGGATTTTATCGCAGATGTGAAAGGCGTGAGCGTTGATGATATATTACCCTGTCATCTTTGCGCGCCGCAATAGATCCCGTTTGTTGAAGGTCTTAACTTTTTGACTGATTTTCTGAGCAAGTGCCATTCCCTCCTCCAACGTTTTTTGAAGAGCCTTATACCGAACCTTCCATCCAGCTCTGTGTCTTTCCGCTCCGAATTTCACCATTTGATGAATTGCCCTATTTCGTTTGTAACTCCATTTGGCGATTGTCGTATAAAGCCTCTGATTTTCTTATCATTATCAGTCTCTTCGTTGTTAAGAGCTTTTTGCATCTCGCCTAGTGTTCCGAATTTATGCTTAGAAGGGTCTTCGTAGTTTATGCATTGACGGCGCGCCTCAAGCCGGTCCTCAATTATGCTCGCACAAATTGCTATGCCCTCGATGTAAAAACCGTTGTTACGCGCCTTACCAATTTGCTCATATGCACTGGCGTACAGATCGTGGCGCTTCTTGCCAACACCCGATCCGGGAAGATTTGCTGCGCGCAAAAGGGGCTTTTTTCTTTTCCTCGGCGTTTGCAGCTTCATTTTTCACCTGCGAGCCTTGATGAACTCCGCCAAATTAGCTTCGCTTGCTTGGAAAGCCTCATTGGTTATCTTTCCACGAAATAGCTCGTGCCGTAGCCAAACCCGATAGGTGTTGAAGACATCGCTCTCGCAATAGTCCGCGACTTCTTGAATTCGCCCCTCACGAAAATACGTGTCCACCTCTCCACCATCGATGCCCGCGGGCTTACCTGACAACCCCATCACTCGACACAGCTCGTGTAGCGTGCATTTCGCCTGTGGCATAAACGAAGAGAGAACGTCACACAGGTCGATTGCATCGTCGGTGTAACGATTGAAATAGGGGCGCACCGATAACCCAAGCGCTGACACACTGTGTGTCATCGCTCGATATCGTAGACGGGCAGGTCGAAGCTGTTTCCGTTGAACGTCACGAGTTGCGGCGTTAGCTCGGCGATGCGGTCGACAAACGCGGCGATCAGTTCTTTCTCGGATCGATCACCGACATGGGGCGCGCCGAGCGCGTGGACGACCCAATGATCGCCGTCGTGGTGAGCGATCAAGGCGCCGATGCAGACAATCGAGTGATAGATGTGTTTTGGAAACTTATCGCCCATTGCAGTGCGAACATCATCCTCGCTCTTGCCTTCAAGACCATTCGCGGCAGCAAAGCCCCGTATATCGAGCACTGTTTCGATGTCCCATACAAGAACGTGCGGCATGTCATGCGCCTTGTCACCGCAGTGCAATATAAGATTCGCTATTCGGTCGTCTTGTTACCGCAGTGCAGAAGAGGTTCTGCTTCCAAAGTGATTCATCTCGACGTCGCCTGCCATAATACCGTAATCTCTTCAGGCTACTCAAAATTCGAAGACAGGGGAGGTTTCGATGACGGCGAAGGTTGCCAATCGTCGTTCGAGCTTCGGCACGGACTGCGTTCAATGCGGTACCGAGCTCATTGCTCCCGAATGGTCCGAGTATCGCAGTAAACAGCAAAACCGCCATCTGTGGCGCTGCTGGAAATGCGACTTTTGTTTTGAAACTGTAGTCAGCACTAAATCGATTGAAGCGGACGATACTTCACCGTCGCAACTCGTCGCGTAAGGCAAGCGAGGGGAGCAGCGAAAAGCCACTCCCCATATTCGTCACGCTGCCCGCTTGGACTTCCGCGGAGTAGCTTGCTTGCTCGCCGCTGCCAACTGCTGGTCATGTTCGCCACTTCGCACAGCCGTATCCTCGAGCAGCACGCCTAGTGTGCGGCGAAGCGTGGATCCCTCAGCGTTTCCTCGATAATGTTGTCGGATGCGGCTCAAAAGTGACGCGCGGCTGTAGGGTTTGTTCACTTTGTCGGGCGCAATGCCAAGATAGAGCAATATTTTGTCATCGACTTTTAGGCAGCCGTCGATCGGGATGGTCGCTGGAATATCTCGAAAATACCAAGCGTACAATCCATGTGATTTGGGCGCTGGCGACGGTCGTTGAAGGATTTCTGCCCTTGAGAATAGATCCAGTGGTGCGGTGATCGGAAACGACATGGGTGGTCGGCATCAGTTGGTGTGATTCGTTTAAAGCCTTCGATCAGACGTCAACGCCTCGGTCGGCTCTGATGGAAGAAGCATCTCGGACCGAATTGGTCGAGAAAAGGTCAGGCTTTGGTTGGTCGACGGGGTTGCGTCCCACAGCATAATCATGCCCTGTCATTGGTTGGCGGCAATATCCTGATACGACATCCCATCAGCCATTTCGTCGAGAGAATTGGCAGTATTCACTCGAATACCAGCGCGTGTCTGATGTTATCTACTGACCACGATTTAAAGCGGCTAAGAAAACTCTGACCGAGTAGCAGACTGCCCTTCACGGATGCGACGCTGCCAACCACATTCTCAAGGACCCTATTGCCAACTTTCAGCGACCTTATACGAAATGTCCGCGAAGGAACCTCTGAGCCGTCCGCAAGAACATAGGTTCTCTGTCCGAGGAAATCGGTCTCCTTGAGCGTACCTGTTCTCATTAGCGTCATCACCACATCGGCGGGAATGCTCACATCGGCTGCACCGCTATCAACGACAAAATTCAAAGTAATGGCGTCGTTTATGAGAACAGGACACGTAGATCCCGCTAATCATCTGCATCGGTATGGATATCGAACCACTTGATGGAGGCTGATCAGCAGGCGGGGTTTGAATTCCAGTAGAAGAGCTAGTTGGAGGTTGCGCATTTGGAATATCGGTAATTCCTGTCCTAAGATTCTTCAACCTATTCTTGAGGTCTTGGTTCGTTGGGTCTCGATTCAAAAGATATTCATAGTCCTTAATGGCATCATCTGTTTTTCCAAGAGCGATAAGCGTTTTTGCACGGTTGAACCGTGACCAATAAAAATCTGGCTTCAATTCGATTGCAGTGCTGAATGCTAAAAGAGCATTTTTGTAATCGCCCAGCCCATTGTATGCAGTTCCGAGATTGTTGTAGGCGTAGGAGTATTTCGGTCGTATTCGAATCGACGCCTTGCAATCGGCGATAGCAAGATCAAATTGCTCTTTCACATGATATGCTCAACAGCGCCCATCTAGCGCATCAGCTAATTTGGATTTTGAGCCAAAGCCATTTGCATTAATTACCGCCGTGCAGCCACTGAGGCGTTTATCATCATCTGAGGATTGGCAGTCTTTCCAGGCGATAGCTGAATCACCCTGTGCCATCGCTATTTGGCTCTCCGTCGCAAAATATAACAAAACAAACGCGAGGCTAGTCTTACTGCGTCACAAATTTCTTGGCTGCGACGGTGCTGCGATCGGAGTATTGCAGCATGGACATCGCGGCAGGCTTCTGACGAGCGTGCCGATCAGCCGTCGACGCATGGTTGCGATGGAGTTTGGGATGTGACGCTCGGGCCGCAACGGCGGATCCTCTGGGTCGGTAATCGTCGGGTACGGCAAGTTCCGTGAACATCGTGGTGGAACGAGGTCTACAGGGGGGAATCGTCTCCCGCTCGGAGATTAGGAATCCGTAGGCCGCGATGCAGACGTGGCGTGATGATGAAAGCCTCGCCACCCACGCCCTTCAAAATGTCCGAGCCCGAGCTCCTGCTTGAGCTCCTGATAGTCGCGCTCGATGCGCCAGCGCAACTTGGCGGTGTCGACCAGTCGGCGGAAGGAGATGTCTTTCGGAAGGGTCGAGAGCCAGTATTTGGTCGGCTCGTTCTCGCCTTTCGGCCACTCAATCAGCAGCCACTCTTGCGGCCGGCTGTCAGTGAGACTGTAATCACGATGCGCGACCCGAACGTGGACACGCGCAAAGCGCGAGGACAGCCAGTCGGTCGCACCTTCCCGCCACTTGATTGTCTGCCATGCGCGCTTGGGCAGTCCGAGAGCGAGTTCCTTAACCGAAATCGGTTGATGCTTGCCGTCGCGGCGCAACAGCTTTGGTGGTCGCCCGCGGCCCGACCACTTTTTCGGCGGCAGCGGCCCCGTGCCCGATGCCCACACAGACGTCTGCGGCATGATGCCGGCGACATAGCACAGCGCGAGCGCGCTGACGCCGGCGCGCAGATCTGTGTTGCTGCCATAACCCGCATCCATCAGCACCACGCCGCGAGGAAGGCCGGCCTTGCGAGCCGCATCGATCTGCTCAAGCGCGATCTCTGGCTTGGTCTTGAAGCGCACATCCTCGGGCACCGCCGTCTTGCGCCGACGTTCGCCGTCCCCCGCCCAGTCTTCTGGCAGATAAAGACGGTAGGCCACCGGCAGGCTGGCGTGGTCATTAGCAACCGACAGCGACACCGCGACCTGACAATTGTCTTGTTTGCCGAGTTGACCGCAGTATTGCCGCGCCACCCCGACCGAGTGCCGGCCCTGCTTGGGAAAGGCGGTATCGTCGATGATCCAGGCTTTGATCGGACCGTAACGCTCGACCTCCGGCAGCACAATCTCGCGCACCTTGGCCAACACCTTCTCGTCCGACCAACGACCCTCGCCGACAAAATGCAATAACGATTGGTGCTGCGCCGCCGTCCGTGATGGCGCCGTTACCGCCGCCATCGGCTCCACGCTCTTGCGCTCGCAAGGCAACATCAGCCCCACGCAGTAGTCGTGCAGCGGCCGGGCTCGGTCCCTGTGCCCAATCACGCTCACAAGTCCCTCGACATAAGCCGAAAACCGCAATTCACTGTCGTCTGCCGCTCGGAGACCCATATCAGCCCTCATCCGCTGATGTCTGAATCTCTCCGCTTACCTGAATCGCACAGTGCGTCGCCTGCGGCTTTCTAACTCAGTAAGACTAGTTAACAGCGGAATAAAGCGAAAGCTGCCGATTGGGAAAAGCTTGCTCGAAAGAAGATGTTTAGCTGCCATGATACTCAAAACGAGCTCCAGGACATAAAGAAATGCGAGCGAATGAGCTTATCGCAATTTATTACCTTGGGCATTGTTGATTACGCTCCGCGCCCTGAATTGCTTGGATTGTGTTTCGATCCTTTTGCGACAAAGGAATATCATCTTCGTTGTCGTAAAGGCAGCCCGCGTTACCAAATGCGCTAATTGCTCGAGGGGTTTTGAAACAGAAACCTGCTGCTGTGAATATACTGTTGCGAGCGTACCAGAGCTGATCACAACTAAACTGATTGAGCTGCTGCTGCGCTGAAGGTCCTTCAGGAAAGGCTCCTGCCATGGTGCAGCAGACAATAAATGCTTGGTTCCCTTGTCCGCTAAAAGCCCAGCCGTCCTGACCCGTTGGCACTACCTTCACATACCACCATCCGTCACCCCGACGTTGTAGAACCTGCAACATTGTTCCATTTGCCATCGCCATTATGCGCTGCCCAAGTGACGCTGATGGCTCTGTTCGCAGGGCGAGAAACGCGTCGGGTGGTCTCGTGTTAGCAACGTAATAGTAAAAATTAGCGGGTGGCGCGTTCGTCTCCTGTGGGTTTGCGCCACCCGTTGTGGGCAAATCGATAAGGGTCACCACAATGAATGGTCCCGCATTTTCCTTCCACACTTCTACACGAACGAGTGGAGTACCATTCACAATACGATTGATAACTCCTTGATCGGCTCGACCGTGCGCAAGCAGATTTTCAAGGGCTGCTCGATTACCCTCATCGACGAAAAACCTGTCATCTTCGTCGGCGGGGTCTCTTAAACCAAAGCGATGAAAGTTTGCGCGATCTTGTCGAATGATCGCAGCCGCACTCGTTAGTCGCTGACCATCGGAATTGAAATGATCCCTTTCACTCAGCAGGGCTACATAGCTTTCTAATAATTGTTGAGCTTGACTCGAGGACGACCCAAAGATTGTCGCAGCAATCAAGAATGCGAACATGAGCATTTTGTTCGGCATCACTCATCCCCAAGTTACACGTCGCAACTCCCGCCTGTGATATCGAAACAGTTGCAGGAAGGGGCGTCAACGTGATTGTCGTCTCGAACTCACACCAACCCGCCCGCGAGTTTGTCGGCACGTCGTCTTGGGATCAGATGACTGTAATGATGTGCAATCATGACGCTCCCATCTACCGCGCAAGCAGATGAAGATCGGTGCGACCGCCTCGGGGCTATGTTGAAGAAATGGTGCTGCCGGTCAGGATTGAACTGACGACCTCTCCCTTACCAAGGGAGTGCTCTACCACTGAGCTACGGCAGCGGCCGTTGCGGCGGCCAAAACGCCGGCCTTTGCGGCCGGCACGCGGCGAACACACATGTGTGAAAACGCGGCGTTCATTGCCATACGGGGGCATTCGGCGCAAGCGCACACAGGGCATTCGGCCGTGAGCATCGGGCCACCCGCGGCGGACCGGATGCGGCGATTGGTTGCGGCGCCGCGGCGCGCGTGCTTTGACAACGCTTAATCATGGCCAAAACCGGCAAAGCGGAGAAATGGGCGGCGCGAAGCGAGCGGCTTTCGGCGGCGTTGCGGGAAAACCTCAAGCGGCGCAAGGCTCAAGCTCGCAGCCGGGCGGCCGCGCAAACCACTGAAGACGCTCCGCCGGCAAGCGGCGATGAACCTCAGGATGGCAATATTCCGTCCGCCGATCCTGACTTTCGCCGCAATCCGGGCCGGGACTAGGGGTCTGAGGACGGGTTGGGCACATGAACTGCTAACCGTGACGCGCGCGGCGCTTTGCGCCCAGGCCGCGCCAGGTTCATAGTTTGTGACGCTTTGCGGTCCAGGGACGGACCGTTGTGTGGGGGGTACAAATGGATCGCATTCGCATTGTCGGCGGCCGACACCTCAACGGTACGATCCCGATCTCGGGAGCGAAGAACGCCACGCTCCCTTTGATGATCGCTAGTCTTCTCACCGACGAGACGCTCATTCTCGATAACGTGCCGCGGCTCGCCGACGTCGGCCTACTGCAACGCATTCTCGGCAATCACGGCGTCGACATCATGGTCGGCGGCAAGCGGTCGGGTGAGACCGCCGATGACGGCCAGACGCTGCACATTTCGGCGGCCAACATCGTCGACACCACCGCGCCCTACGAACTGGTGTCCAAGATGCGGGCGAGCTTCTGGGTGCTGGCACCTCTCGTTGCCCGCATGGGCGAGGCGCGCGTGTCCCTGCCTGGCGGCTGCGCCATCGGCACGCGGCCGGTCGATCTGCTCATCATGGCGCTCGAGCAACTCGGCGCCAAAATCGACATCGACAGCGGCTACGTGGTGGCGCACGCGCCGCACGGACTCAAAGGCGGTGAGATCGTGTTTCCGAAAGTCACCGTCGGGGGCACTCATACGGCGATCATGGCGGCCTCGCTCGCCAATGGTACGACAGTCATCGACAATGCGGCCCGCGAACCGGAAATCGTCGACGTGGCCGAATGCATCAACAAGATGGGCGCACGCATTTCCGGCGCCGGTACCAAGTGCATCACGGTCGAAGGCGTCACCAAGCTGAAAGGCGCGCGCCACGCGGTGCTGCCTGACCGCATCGAGACCGGAACCTACGCGATGGCGGTCGCTATGGCTGGTGGCGACATCCTGCTCAAGAACACGCGTCCCGAGCTGCTGCAGGCCGCGCTCGACGTGCTGGCCCAGACCGGAACGTCGATCACTTCCACCAACGAGGGCATTCGGGTGGTGCGCAACGGCGCCGGCATCGGACCGGTGGAAGTGACCACCGCGCCGTTCCCCGACTTTCCAACCGATCTGCAGGCCCAGCTCATGGCGCTGATGACACGCGCACGCGGCACCTCGCAGATCGTCGAGACGATCTTCGAGAACCGCTTCATGCACGTGCAAGAGCTGGCGCGGCTCGGCGCGCGCATCCAGCTCGACGGCGAACGGGCCACCGTCGAAGGCGTCGAGCGGCTGAAAGGCGCGCCGGTGATGGCGACCGATCTTCGCGCCTCGGTTTCGCTCGTGATCGCCGCACTTGCCGCCGAAGGCGAAACCATCGTCAACCGCGTCTATCATCTCGACCGAGGTTTCGAGCGGCTCGAGGAAAAACTCGGCCGTTGCGGTGCCGCGATCGAGCGGCTGTCGGCGTAAGCCTTCAACTTGTTGCGCGCGATTGTCATCATCCGCGGAAGCGGATGATCCAGTAGACCACGAATTTTCGGCGACTACTGGATGCTCCGCATTCGCGGAGCATGACCGTTCAAGACATAACTTCTGTGGACAAAACACCGCGCGGGATAATATGCCCAGCTTGAAGAATGGCCGCATGGGGTTGGAGAAATGGGAATACGCATCGGCACGGCGGAACGCGACAGCACGTTCCTGAGCCAGGGCAACGCGCTCAAAGCGGTGCTCGAGCGCCAAGCCGCGCTCGCGCCGATCGACGTCAGCACGTCGGGCGACGCCAGCGTCGAGAACGCCAATCGGCTCGAGAAAGGCGACATCGACTTCGGCTTCATGGCGTCGAACTGGATCGGCCGCGCCAGAAAGGGCGAGGCGCCTTTTGCCCACGGCATCGATCTGCGGATGGTCGCGCCCATGAATGCGGGTCCGCTGTTCTTCATCACGCGCGCCGATTCGGTGCTGCGAAAAGTGACCGACGTGCGCGGCAAGCGGCTCGTCGTCGGGCCTCAGAAAGAGCGGCATGACCCAGCACGCCCGCGTCATTCTCGGCACGCTGGGCTTAAGCTTTACGAATTTGACGCCGGTCTATCTCGATTTCGCCGCGGGCGCTGACGCCCTTACGCGCGGCGACGTCGACGCGCAGCTGCAATGCCCGATTCCCAACAAGGTCATGACGGCTCTGGCCGAACGCGCGTCGATCCGCGTGCTGCCTTACGCGCCGGGCGAACTGGAAAAAGTTCTGCCGCCGTACCGTTCTATCGCCGCACCGTGATGCGCAAGGGCGCGATCCGCGGTCTCGATGCCGACGTGCCGCAAGCGGCCGTCGTCAATGTGCTGGTGACACATGCGCATGTCGCCAACGATAAAGTGCAGCGCGTCACGTCGGCCATCTTCGACGCGCGCAACGAGTTGCCGCGATTAAACGCACTGTTCAACGGGCTCCCGGACTTGTTCGAGCCGCTGCGGTCCGATGGCGCCGGCGCGCTCGAATTCGGCGGCGTCGCGCTGCATCCTGGAGCGATCGCAGCCTACCGGTCGGCGGGATTGCTGGCGTAACCCGCGTTCGGGATGCGCCGACGCCGTGTCACCGTGGGCTGAATCCGCCGGCCGCGACCGCAGTCTTCACCAGTGCGCGCTGCTCATCGATCATGGCGAAGAAATCCGCTGTGGTGCCGGTGCGGACGATCTGGCCGAGATTGATGAGACGTTCAGCTGGCATATCGGGCGCGACGGCGCGGACGTCGGCGGCGATGCGGTCGCGCAATGCGTCCGTCATGCCGCGCCAGCCAAAGAAGCCTTGGAAGCCGCCGGCAACCACATCGGGGAAACCGGATTCGATTGCGGTCGGCACCTGCGGCGCGCCGGGCGACCGCTCGCGGTTCGTCACCGCCAAGATGCGCGCCTTGCCGCCCTGCAAGAGCGTCAAGAGCGGCAACAAACCGGTCGACACCACGGTGATGCGTCCTTCGCTTACATCCTGCAGCGCTGGCGTGAAGTCGCGATAAGGCACGTAGGTGATGTCGACGCCGGCGGATTTGAGATACATCGCGAAAACGAACTGCGGCATGCCGGCCGTCGCCGCCCAATTGAGCTTGCCTGGCTCAGCTTTGGCCCGGGCCTGCAAATCGCCGAGCGACGTGATGCCTGACGCGGTATTCGCCGCGATGCCGAGGAACGAGTCGGTGCCCGCCACGATCGGCACCAGATCGCGCTGCGGATCGTATGGCAGCTTCTCGTAGAGAATCGGATTAATAGTGACGGGCCCGCCGAAAGAGAACAACAGCGTGTGCTCGTCGTTAGAGGTGACAAGCGCATTCACCGCAACGAGTGCGTCCGGTCCCGGCTTGTTTTCGACCACGACGGGCTGCTTCCAGCGCTCTGCGAGCCGTTCCGCATAAAGGCGCGCTGTCACATCAGTTGCGGTGCCGGGCGACAGCGGCACGATCAGCCGCACCGTGCGCTGCGGCCAATTCGGGGCTTGAGTTTGCGCAGCCGCGGCGCTGGCAGCAACGAGGCCGAGACTCAGCACGAGTATCGCCAGCAGATTGATCGGCGAAGCGTCGATCGATCGTATTCGTGTCATCATCACAAGTCCCCGGGTTATTGAATCTTTGCGCCGGTGGCGCGGATGACCTCGGCCCACTTTTTCGTGTCGGCCTGCATCAGCGCCAGCATGTCTTCGGGCGTGCTGCCGACGATCTCCAGTCCTTGTGCCGTTAGTCGGTCGCGAAAGCGCGTATCGGCCGCGGCTTGGCGTACCTCGTCGGTCAGGCGGCCGAGCACGGACTTCGGCGTATTCGCGGGCGCCAAGATGCCGAACCAGCCGGTGACGTCGTAGCCGGGCACGCCCAACTCATCGATTGTCGGAACCTCGGGCAGCAGCGCGATGCGCCGCCGGCCAGTCACTGCGAGCAGCTTCAGCTTGCCGCCTTCCGACATCGCCTTGGCGGAAGGCGGGCCGGTGATCATGATGTCGACATGGCCCGCAACGACGTCGGTCATGGCTGGCGCCGTGCCGCGATACTCGACCTGATTAATGTCGGTGCCGGTCAGGAGCTTGAACAGCTCCATACCGAGATGCGCCTGCGTACCAAGCCCGATCGAGGCATAGTTGAGCTTGCCGGGATTGGCTTTGGCATAGGCAATCAGTTCCTGCAGGTTGCCGGCGGGTACGGCTGGATTTGCGACCAGCACCAGCGCGGTCTTGGTCAGCACGCTGATCGGCGCAAAATCGCGGAACGGATCATAGGCAAGGTCGCGATAAAGCGTCGGATTGACCACCAGATTGCTATCGACCGCCATGAACAGCGTGTAGCCGTCCGGCGACGAGCGCACGACGTCTCCCGCCGCGAGGCCGCCGTTCGCGCCCGGCTTGTTCTCGACGATCACCGGCTGGCCCATCTGCTCGGACAGGCGCTCGCCGAGCGTGCGTGCGATCAGGTCAATGACGCCGCCAGGCGGCTGCGGCAGCACGAGCTTGATCGGATGCGAGGGATAGGCTTGCGACGATGCAGTCTCGGGCGCCGCAGCGACACCCGCAGCGCCAACACCGAGCCCCAAGGCCCAGATCGACACTAGACGAAGCACTGCCCGCCGCATGATCTCCTCCGCACGCCGTCTTCTTGTTGTCCGGCCTTCTTATCGGGTCTTGAACGTCGCGTCTCGATCCCGGACGCTAAGCCGCAAGCTCGCGCATGATGCGGTAGAGCCGCGCCTGGCCTTCGAAGCCGATGCCGGGCCGATCGGACAGCGGCAGATAGCCGTCGCTGAGCTTCGCGTCGTCGGCGAAGCCGCCGAAATCGCCGAACACGCCGGGATAGGATTCCGCGCCGCCGAGACCGAAGCCGGCCGCGATGGCGAGCGACATCTGGTTGCCGCCGTGCGGGAACAGCGGGCGTGCGCGGCCAGTCGTGGCGCGCCAGCATGTCGAGCGTGCGCGCATATTGCACGATGCCGTAGGCCTGCGGCGGATCGACCTGGATGACGTCGTCGCGCTCCGGCTTGAGGCCGCCGAAGCGCACGAGGTTTTCGACGTCCTGCGTCGAGAACAGGTTCTCGCCGGTCGAGAGCGGCGGCGTCGTAGATCGCCGGCGATCTCAGCAAGCAGCGCGAAGTCGAGCGGATCGCACGGCTCCTCGAACCAGCGCAGGCCGAACGGCGCGAGCCCGCGCGCATAGGCGAGCGCCTCGTCGCGGTCGAATTTCGAGTTGGCATCGACGGCAAGCTTGCGCGCCCGGCGGCAGGATCGATTTCACCGCTTCGACGCGGCGCGAGATCGTCGGCGAGCGGCATGCCGCCGACTTTCATCTTCACCATCGTGTAGCCGGCATCGAGATGGCGGCGCATCTCGTCCTGCAAGTCCGCGATGGTTTTGCCGGGCGCATACCAGCCGCCGCCGACGTAGCAGAACACTTTGTCGACCGTCCTGCCGCCGTTGTAGCGCTCGGCGAGCAGCCGATGCAGCGGCTTTCCGGCGATCTTGGCGACCGCGTCCCAGACCGCGACCTCGATGGTGCCGATGCCGATCGAGCGCTCGCTGTGGCCGCCGGATTTTTCGTTCTGCATCATGACGGCGAGGATTTTTTCCGGCGCGAAATTGTCGCCCGCGTCGTCGAGCAGCGATTTCGGATCGGCGCTTCAGGATGCGCGGAATGAAGCGCGCGCGCATCTGCGCGCCGCAGGCGTAGCGGCCGGTCGAGTTGAACGCGAAGCCAACGACCGGCCGCCGTCGCGCACGACGTCGGTGATGACGGCGACCACCGACGTCGTCATCTCGGAAAAATCGAAGCTCGAATTGGCCAGCGTCGAATTGAGCGGGATAGCGGTTTCGCGAATGTCGACGATGCGCATGAGCGGAGCTGTGTAACAAAGGAGCGGGATCGCTATAATACGGATTGCCGAGGCGCCGCCGAAGACACTTCGCCCATATTTAGGATTTGACACCGACCGGCGGCGGCGGAGATTTGTTGCAACGCAACAAGAGGTCGCGAATGCGCGACTACGGCAGCGCGATTGCCCGTCTCTATGCATTCCGCGCCAGGTTGGATCGCTGGTAGAAGCGGCGCGGCGGAAGGCAGGCAGCGCAAGGCCGCACGGGCGGCGAAGCACGCGGATTCGCGAACTGAAGGGCTTCGGTTCGAATCCCGCCGACGAATACAATCGCGGCACCGGATGGTCGTCGCTCGCCGACCGTCACGGCTTTGCCATCGTCTTTCCGCAGCAGCAGCCGGACAATAATCCGAAGAACTGCTTCTCGTGGTTCCTGCCAGGCCACATCACCCGCGACCACGGCGAAGCGCTGTCGATCCGCCAGATGATCGGCCATGCCCTCATCAAATACGGCTTCAACCGGCGCGGCATTTACGTGACCGGCTTCTCGGCCGGCGGCGCCATGGCGGCCGTCATGCTGGCAGCGTATCCGGAACTGTTCGTCGGCGGGGCGATCCTTGCTGGGCTGCCTTACGGCTGCGCGCGGACCGTCGAACAGGCCTTCGAGGCGATGTTCACGGAGCAATCGTTTCCCGCGCCCGAACTTGGGGGACGCGTGCGCTCGGCGTCACGGCATGACGGCCCATGGCCGCGCGTCTCGATATGGCACGGTACCGCCGATCCCATCGTCAAACCCTCGAACGGCGAAGACCTCATCCGGCAATGGACGCACGTGCACGGCCTGTCGGTGGCGCCCTCGGGCGAAGAACGGATTGACCGCCATACACGCCGCGTCTGGCATGACTCGCGCGGCAACGTCCTGATCGAGGCATATTCGATCAGCGGAATGGCACACGGCGCGCCGCTGTCATCGGACACACACGAAGAGTATTGCGGCGAGACCGGAGCCTTCTTCCTCGACGCCGGGATTTCATCGACCCATCACATCGCGCGCTTCTGGCACTTAACGAAGCCGCCTCGGCACGCCGACTCGCATCGGCAGCATTATTAGAGTCACGCTGAACGCGACAAGCTGAGGACGCTTGTGACAGCGCAAGCGGCTCTTACTGAATTTTCTGAATCCCCGCGTCCGTGATCACACGCGCCCATTTGTCGACTTCCTTTTTGATATAGGCGGCAAACTGCTCCGGCGTATTGGCGACGATGTCCAAACCGACGTCCCGGCATTTGGCCTGCACGTCCGGCGAAGCCAACGCTTTGATCATTTCACGGTTGAGCAGACTGATGATCTCCTTCGGCGTTCCGGCCGGCACGAATACGCCCTGCATGGTCTCGGACTCTTGGCCCTCGACGCCGGCTTCGAGCATGGTGGGGATGTCCGGCAATCCCTGCGAGCGCTTCAGTGCTGTAATGGCAATGCCGCGCAGTGTGCCGCCGAGAATTTGCGGCGCGGCGGGGGTCAAGTTGGCAAACCCGACCTGGGTCTGTCCGGCGACGGTTGCCTGGATCGCCGGAGCGCCGCCAGCAAAGGGCACGCTGGGCTGGTTGAGTTTGAAGGCGAGCTTGAATAATTCGGCTGCGAGCTGCGGGGTCGTGCCAAATCCCGGATTGGCGATGGCGTATTTGGCGGGATTTGCCTGCAGCAGGTCCACCAATTCCTTTACAGTTTTGGCCGCGACCGAAGGATGGACCACCACGATGTTTGGCGCAGCGCCGGCCAACGTGACGGGCGCAAAATCCTTGAACGGGTCGTAAGGATTGTTGGCGTAGAGGCTCGGATTGACGACATAGCTCGAGCTTGCCACCAGGATGGTGTAGCCGTCCGGCGTAGCGTGCGCGACCTGAGCCATGCCGACGTTGCCGCCCGCGCCCGTGCGATTTTCGACATAGAATTGCCGCCCAAGGCTTTGCGACAGCTTGTCCGCCAGAAGCCGCGCGACCAGATCCGTCGGGCCTCCGGCCGTGAACGGCGCGATCATCTTGACCGGACGATCCGGATAGTCGGCCGCCGACGCGACGCCGGCGCTCGCGATAACAGCCGCGAGCGCACCGCATGCTGCAAGACGCTTCGTGAAATTCCGCATGAATTTGCCCCCTTCGGATTGACGCTGCATCTCAATGTGCGTGGAAATGGTGGCAGCATCACCGCATGCTGCTGTGCGTATTGTCAGTCCACGTGAATCCCCGCCGCCTGCACGACTTTGCTCCAGCGCGCCATTTCGGACTTGATGCGGTCGCTGAATTCGGCCGGCGTGTTGGCGACCCGAATGAAGCCGAGCGTGTCGAGCTTCTTCTTGATCTCGGGATCGGACACCATCTTGACGATGCCGTCGTGCCATTTGTCGATGATGGCCTGCGGCGTGCCGGCTGGCGCCAGAATGCCGGTGAGCGTATCGCTTTCGAGGCCCGGCACGCCTTCTTCAATGTTGGTCGGCAAATCGGGCAGCGACGCGACGCGCTCCTTGGCGAGGATCGCGATGCCGCGCACGCTGCCGTCCTTGATATTGCCGAGCGCCGGCGGCAATGCCGTAAACGCGATCGGCGTGTGGCCGCCCATCGTGGAATTGACGGCCAGCGGCGCGCCGTTGAACGGGACCATGACGAGATCGAGATTGAATTGCTGCTTGAACAATTCACCGGCGAGGTGTGGCGTCGAACCGGTAGCCGGCTGGGCGAAGCTGTATTTTCCCGGATTGGCCTTGATGAGATCGATCAGCTCACGAAGCGTTTTCGCCGGTACCGAGGGATGCACCATCACCACGTTCGGTGAAGCGGCAACCAGCGAGATCGGCGCAAAATCCTTGATCGGATCGTAGCCGATCTTGGTGTACATGCTCGGATTGATGATGAAGCCGGTCGAGACCGCGAGGATGGTGTAGCCGTCGGGCGCTGTGCGGGCCGCGGTCTCGACGCCAAGGTTGCCGCCGGCTCCGGGCATGTCCTCGACATAGATTTGCTGGCCCCACATGTCGGACAGCCGTTCCGCTACCACGCGGCCGATGACATCCGTCGGGCCGCCGGCCGCAAATGGCACGATCATGCGAATTTTGCGATCAGGATAAGTCGCTTCAGCGCCCCAGCCAGCGCCTGCCGCCGCCAAAACTGCGCACAGGACGGCAAGACGCACGGATGCCCTGATGGCGCTCATCAGTTCCTCCCTGGAATCGGCTCTTGATTCGAGTCCTTTTTGGACTTCGTAACGATGCTATCATCGCCTCCCGGATAAGAGCAGTAAACCGGAAAAGCGCGCGTGGCAGGGAGGCGGACGTGACCGCAGCGACGTTTAAAGTCACGGGTCATGCCACAGTCCTCTACGTCAGAAACATGCCAGCGGCGATCGCGTACTACCGAGACAAACTGGGCTTTTCTGTCCAATTCACCTGGCGAGATCCGCCGGAATACGTGTGCCTCTATCTCGGCAATGCGGCGATCCATCTCAGCACCTATGCACCGGCGGCGAAGTCGATCGTGTGCATCTTCTGCAAAGGTGTCGACGCGCTGCACGATCAATTTGCGGCGCGCGGCGTGACGTTTTCGAAGTCGATTCAGAACGAACTCTACGGTATGCGCGAATTCGCGATTAACGATCCCAACGGCCACCTTTTGGTGTTTGGCGAAGGAATCGGAAACTGACCGTCTGCCGCTCTTATCCCAATCAAAAGGACATATCATGGCCGGAAAGATTACCCGACAGGACCTCGCCGACGCAGCCGCGAAATACAAGAACTGGGGCAAGTGGGGTTCCAACGACGAGATCGGCACGCTCAACTACACGCGGCCGGAAGACATCGTCGCGGCAGCACAGCTCGTCAAAAAGGGCAAAGTGATCTCGCTCGCGCTCAATTTCGACAACAACGGGCCGCAGGGCGGCAAGACCAATTATCCGGCGCTCGGCCGCATCAATCCGTTGCACACCATGCTGCGCACCGGCACCGACGCCTATTCGGGCGTGCTCGACAAGCGCGGCATCCGCGCCGCCGACGACATGGTGGTCATCCCATTGCAATGCGGCACTCAATGGGACGGCCTCGGCCACGTGTTCTATGAGAACAACATGTGGAACGGTTACGACTGCCGAGAGGTGTCCTCGTTGGGCGCGCAGAAATGCGGGATCGAGAAAACCAAAGACAAAATGGTCGGCCGCGGCGTGTTTCTGGACGTAGCGCGCGCGCTCGGCAAGGACTGCCTCGACGACGGTTACGGCATCACCTGCGCCGATCTCGACCTGACGGCAAAGAAACAGAAAATCGAATTCAAGCGCGGCGATTACATCATCGTGCGCACCGGACAGATGGAGCGCTGCCTGAAGGTCGGAAGCTGGGACGGATACCCGGGCGGTGACGCGCCCGGATTTGCGTTCGAGACATTGGAATTCGTCGCCCGCACCGAACTCGCGGCGCTCGCCAGCGATACCTGGGGCTGCGAGGTCCGCCCCAACAACACCGAGGGCGGCATTAACCAGCCTTGGCACTGGATCACCATCCCGATTATGGGCATGACGATGGGCGAAATCTTCTATCTGAAAGAGCTCGCCGAGGATTGCACCGCCGACAGCGTCTACGAGTTCATGTTCGTCGCGCCGGCCATTCCGATTACCGGCGCCGTCGGCTCGCCGACTAATCCGCTGGCGATAAAGTGATGCCTCTCGTGAGGGAATGATATGCGATCGGACCGCGCTGGCGGCGCGACGCGGATGCCGCACAGATGATACGCTTGCGGTCAACCCACGGCCGGTTGTGCCCAAATCATCAGCAATAAAATAACCATATAGTCGTGCGACAATGGGGCACACATGCGCCCCGGCATGTGTTAATCTGGATTTTGCTTGGCCGCGGTCGCAAAGTAATAGAAGCGGCATGCAGTTGAACTTGCTGCCAGCGGTTCGGACGCAGTTCTTGGAAACGAAAAGAGAGGATGTCCTTTTATTCTTTTGTTGAGCGACCATGCAGGTAGCAACGATGCCCACACCTATCGCGCGAAGAAGCCTCATCACGCTTCTCGGTGGCGCAGCAGCGGCATGGCCGTTGTCGGTGCGCGCGCAGGAGCGCGGCGCAGTTCGCCGCATCGGCCTGCTGATATTTGGGCGCGAGTACGATCCGAACCCCAAACTCTGGGCAACCGTATTCGAAGGAGAGCTTCAGAAACTGGGCTGGTTCGATGATCGCAACATGCATATCGACTTCCGCCTCGCAAGAGATTCAAGCAGCGTTCAGGCGTCCGCCAAAGAACTGGTGGGCCTGACGCCGGATCTAATCGTAGTCCATAGCAGTCCGGGACTGGGCGCAGTTCAGCAACAAACAAAAACTGTTCCGCTCGTGTTTGTGGCTGTGGGCGATCCTGTGGCGAATGGCTTTGTCAAGAGCATCGCCACTCCCGAGGGCAACACCACCGGTTTTACCAATCTATTCCCCTCGATTGGCGGAAAATGGCTGGAACTGCTCAAGCAGGCCGCTCCTCATATCGAGCACGTCGGACTGCTGTTCAACCCTGACTTACTCTTCGGTGAAAGTTATATCGTCACCATCGAGGCATCGGCCTCGTCATTTGGCGTTCCTGTCATCCGGATGCCGTATCGCAACGTAACAGAGCTTCAAAGCGCGGCGGCTGCGGTAGCGGCCAAACCGAACGGAGGTATTATTTTAGTCCCTCCCGTCAGCGATTATCCCACGGAGTTTATTTATCAGATACAGCGGGATCGGCTGGCTTCGATCAGCAACGCGAAATCCTTTGTCATCGACGGCGGTCTGATGTCCTATGGCGCGGACAATTCCGATCTGTTCCGGCGTGCCGCATCCTATGTCGACCGAATTCTGCACGGCGAAAAGGTGAGTAATTTGCCGGTTCAGTTCCCAACCAAATTCGAGATGGCGCTCAACATGAAAACCGCCAAGGTGATGGGGCTTAACATACCGGAAACTCTGCGCGCACTTGCCACCGATGTGATCGAGTAAAGGCCCCGCGACGGCGATCTTTGAAGACCGTCGAGGCATCCCATGGCGTGGCAAGCCAGGCTGGACGCCGACTATCGGAGGGCCCAGAAATGATCAAATAACAAGCAATTCAGCAAACTTGGATCAATTTGGGGTTGGGCTTGTCGGAAAAGAGCGAGGCATTGTCGGAGCAACCGGCGGATAGAAGTGCCGGAAGCCGCATATTTTCGTCCCTCGAGAGGCTTCTCGGTCACTATGGAAGGATGGCGCCTGATCGGATTGCCATCCTGGCTCCCGGACGCTCGGCGCTCACATATGGTGCGCTCTGGACCCAAGCGAACGATGCCATTCTCCGGTTACGAAGCGCAGGTGTGGGCCGAACCGATCGGGTGGCGGTTGTATTGCCGGCTGGATATGACGCTGCCGTGACGATCATTATGGTCGCCGCCGGCGCAGTTTGTGTTCCGCTCAATCCCCGCCTAACGGCCGACGAATGGCAGCGTTACTTTCGCGAGTTGCGGCTCGCGGCGCTGATCGCCGGTCGGGACGCGGATTCCGGCAGCCGAGCAGCCGCGCAGGCGCTCGGCCTGCCGGTGATCGGTCTATCGATGCAGGCACGCGAGCTCAGGACTGTCGGTTCGCCGGCGTCGCGCGTGGCCGAATTCTCGTCCAGCACCGACGATGCCTTGATCCTGTTGACCTCGGGCAGCACTTCGCGGCCGAAGACTGTGCCATTGACCCACGAGAACATCTGCCGGTCCGCCTACAATGTGGGGAAGGCAGTGGCGCTTGGGTCTCAAGACCGGCTGCTAAGCGTACTGCCATTGTTCCATGGGCATGGGCTCATCTCCGGCGTCCTCGCCGCATTGGCAGCCGGCTCAAGTGTGGTGTGTGCGCCGAATTTCGATGCGGACGCTTTCTTCCGCTGGCTGAACGAGTTTCAACCGACCTGGTACACGGCGGTCCCCGCCATCCATCGTGCGGTGCTGGCGGAGGCGGAACGCCGTGAGGGCGGCGCGCAGCGTTCCTCGTTGCGATTCATCCGTTCCGCGTCTTCGACCTTGCCGCGCGGATTGCTTCTTGGGTTGGAAACGGCGTTCGGCGTGCCCGTCATAGACACCTATGGCATGACGGAAGCCGCCACACAGATTGCCGCGAATCCCTTGGGGTGGCGCAAGATCGGCTCAGTCGGCCAACCTGCGGGCGCCGAGATCGCGATCTTGAACGGCGACGGCAGCCGGCAATCTCACGGCGCAACCGGAGAGATCGCGCTGCGAGGTCCGACGATAACAAGGGGATACGACAACGATGCTGCCGCGACCGTGTCGTCGTTTCGCGACGGCTGGTTCCGAACCGGCGATTTTGGTTACTTGGACGCAGACGGCTATCTGTTCATCGTCGGCCGGATCAAGGACGTGATCGACCGGGGTGGGCAGAAGATCGCGCCCGCCGAGGTGGAAGAGGCGTTGCTGAACCATCCGGACGTGGCTGACGCCGTCGCGTTCTCCGTCCCTCACAAACGACTTGGCGCCGCCGTCGCTGCCGCCGTCGTTTTACGTAGCGGCGCCAAGGTCGGCACGCGCCGGCTTCGCGATTTCGTCCGCGAACGATTAGCCGAGTTTAAAGTCCCTAGTCTGATCCGGATCGTGCAGGAAATTCCGAAAGGGCCCGCCGGAAAGATCAATCGTGCCAATCTCGTGGCCGAGTTGGCGATGACGCCGAAAGCCCCACGCAAAGCAAGCGCCGACGAGGCGGCTCGGTCGCGCCCGGCGCTGCATCGGCAACTTTCCAAAATCTGGGCTGACCTCCTCGAGCTTAACGAAGTCGGCGTCGACGAGGACGTGTTTGTGCTTGGCGCCGATTCCCTCACGCTGATGCAGATGCTCTTGCGCCTGCGCGCGCAATTTGGCGTCGATTTTTCGATGGAGGTTCTTTTCGCCGCCCCGACCGTTGTGGCACTCGCGACTCGCATCGAGTCGCAGCAAAGGGCTTCCACCGCCGGCTCGCGCGGGTTGAGCGATTCCACGATGGACATCGCACGCGTCAAGGACAATGGCTCCCGGCCGATGTCCATCATGCAAGAGGACGTGCTGCGGATCGAGCGCGATCTTCCTGGGCTACCGCAATTCAACTCGCTCTATGCCTATCGGCTGCAAGGATCGTTGGACGTGCCCGCGCTTGATCGGAGCCTGGCCGAGGTCGTGCATCGACATGACTCTCTGCGCACGGAATTTACCTGGTTGGATCAGGAGCCTTTTGCTCGCGTCGTTTCGATCGCCGCTTTCCGATTG
Source organism: uncultured Alphaproteobacteria bacterium (assembly GCA_963732015.1). Classification (GTDB taxonomy): domain Bacteria; phylum Pseudomonadota; class Alphaproteobacteria; order Rhizobiales; family Xanthobacteraceae; genus BOG-931. The sequence continues at coordinate 343,609 of CAVSXY010000003.1, forward strand.
TCTCTCGTCGTCGAGAATCTTGCAGTGCGTGCGTCTGCGCGCCACGACGGCGATAGGGCACTCCTCATCAAAAAGGCAGAGCTGAAGATCGAGCAGGAAGCCCTCGAACCCTTCGACACAAGCCACGCTCCCTTGTTTCGCGTGCGCCTCTTACGGCTCGGTGCCGACGACCACATTCTGGTTCTGGTCCTGCACCATATCATCCTTGATGGGTGGTCGATGGGAGTCTTCCTGGAGGAGCTCTCGGAATTCTACGCCTCTATTGTTGCCGGCCGTCAGTTGCATTTGCCGGCACCAGCGCTGCGTTTTTCCGACTTCGCTCACTGGCAACGCGGCTGGTCGGCCAGCAGTGCTGCGAGCGGGCACTTCACGTACTGGAAGGAGCGCCTGCGAAAGCCCTCGCCTGTATTTCGCACAACGGTCGACGTTGAAGGCGCACTACTGGCCGCGTCGACTGCCAGCGAACCGGTTCATCTGCCGCACGATCTGGTTGCGCGTCTGAGCGTCCTGGGCCGCGAGCAGGGCGCGACCCTCTTCATGACTTTGCTGGCTGGGCTCAAGGCGCTGTTGTTGGCGCGAAGCGGATGCAACGATATTTGCATCGCGACCGCCATGGCGAACCGCACTCGAGCGGGCACGGAGCGCGTGATCGGCCCCTTTGCAAACACGACACTCATCCGCACCCGCATCGATACCGATATGTCGTTTCAGGAGGCACTCTCTCGCGTGCGCGAAGCGGTCCTCGGCGCCCACGCCAGCCAGGAACTTCCCTTCGATATCCTTGCTGCCCGGCTGGCAGAAGAAGTCGGCCTGGACCCGGCGTCGCTCATTCAAGTTTTTTTTGTCGTGCAGAACGCATTTCGGCAACCGCTCAAGCTGCCCAATGTAGCAGTCCGGCCGTTCGGCGATCGGGAAGGACGGCCCGTCATGCCGATCGATCGCAATTGGCTCACGATGATTCTCAAAGAGACACCGGCGGGCATCACTGGCACATGCGGGTATAAGGTCGACTTGTTCGAACCGAACGCTCCGCGGATTTGGATTGCCGAATATGAGACGATCCTGGCCGATGCGGTTGCCAATCCCAAGACGTCGCTAGGCCGATTGGTCGATCGTTGAACGATGGTATCACATCCAGATAGGTGGGCTGGAGCGCGCCATCGCGTGTGTCCGGTACAGCCAAACACAGAGACGGAACGGTCGAAAAGACCTCCTGCGACGAAGATAACAGAGGCTTTGGCTTGATTATCCGCTCCGAACCATTAGAGTTCCGAACCTGCGTTCGTATCATTGGCATCCGTTTGATCGAGCGATCGATCGAGTTGGAAAATAATCAACAAGATCGAAGGGGCAGGCAATGAGCTTGACAGATGCAACAAAACTCATCCGCCGCAATGCGAAGAGCAAGGGGCAAACGAAGGCGTTGAAAAAGTTGAAGACAAAGCTGGAAAAGCACAAGAAGGGTCTTCAAAAGCAGATAGACGACGCCGACCGCGGGCTCAAAAAGATTCGCGAGCACCTGGGCAGCTGAACGACGACCAACAGAATGTTTATCGGCCCGCATCTACCGTGCGGCACTGCGGTCCCAGAACGTCAACTGGTTCAATTCAGAAGCGTTGAACGCTCTGGCTTCTGATGGCGCGTGACATGCCCGGAAAGCCGGGTGCCACTTTCCTAAATCGCGCTCTAATCGTCTAAATTTCTACGCCGACGTGGCGCTCGCACTGCTGCGTCCAGGGTATAGGTGACGCCGCCAACAAGGATGTCGTTGGCAAACACTTCAACATCAATGTTGCGGTCTCGCGCGCGCCTGACCTCACTCGCGGTAAATCTCTTACCGGCCTTCAGCCTCATGACCACGTCACGGCCGGCGCGCGCTGCAAGCGGAAACGTGTCCCGGGTCGTAAATTCCAATCGCCATCCGCGCTCGGCGAGCAGCGGTGGAAGGATCGGCTTGATGACCATTCGGGCACGCGTGTCATGGGGATTCTTCACATAGAAGCGCATTCCGTCGAAAGCGACAAGAAGCTGCTTCCACCCGGCTCCATCGACCGCAAACAGATTGCGCACGCCAATATTATTGTCATGTGGCGCTAGGCGCCACTCCGGAATCGACTCCTCCGGGTCGAAGTTGACGATGTTGCTGGCGTCTCCGGCGGCGGTTGCCACCATAATCATGCACGTGTGGCCGCCCTGGGGCGGCTGCCACACGAACGGACCCACTATGACTTCGGTATTTGGCGGAATATCGGGAGCGGAAAGCTCAGTCGTGATCATGGCGGCCCAGTCGTCGGGATAGGCCTGCCCAGCCGAAGCCTTGTGATGAAATGCCTTTACGGCAACCCCCGTGGCTGTTGTGGTGCCGCGGTTCTTGAGCTTGACGTAGGCGAAATTGGTTTCGCCGGCGGCCGGCTGCTGATGAGTCATGCCGCCGTCTGGGGCGAGTCGATTCCAGATCGCCCGGCAGCGCCAGTAATTTGGCTGATGCTGATATTCACCGCTGCGGCCGTCGTCGATATAGACGTCCACGAGTGGCGGAGCGCCCTGCCTCGTCACAGGCATCTGGGCTTTGGGGTCTTGATAGAGACCCTGTTTCTCAAACGCCCAGCGAATGACCTTGCCGTAGGCGCCTCCAGCATGTCCTTCGGTCGTCCAATCAGATGCGTCGGCCATCATCAGCGCCGCCGCATAGGCGGCGACGTGGTCGGGAGGGTGCGCGGGTGTCAGGCCGCCGATAGTCCGCAGAATTAAATAGGCGACGAAGCGGGCGGCGAAGCGGCGCATGCCTGGCCGCGCCGAATCGCCACCGATCGAGCGATAGATGCGAAAGTGCGTTGTGCTGAGAATTTGTTCCGATTGGTATCCCTTCGGGTCCACCTTTCGATCTGGGTTGACGCCCAAATCCTTCGTTCCGCCCCAGCCCCATCCGTCCGCGATCCTGCGATCATGGCGGCGATCAAGACTCGGAATCCACGGAAAGGTAACGAACCGGCGTTTGCCTCGCATTTTGGTATCCGGATCGTTGAGGATCGCAGCAAAACTGTCCCCGGCGCTGTGAGCGAAGCTGAACATCCCGGTATTGATGTGGTTCCACAGCGTTCCGTGACCGCCAAGTTCGTGAAACGCGATCCGCGCGTCGCATGAGCTTCCTATGGGATTCGTCGTGTCATGCAGATCGGCAAGCGCGAAGCGAACGTTCAGGAGCCCCCCGGTCGCTGTCGTGTTACCCTGACAGCGTGCATTGACCTCGATTCCGTCCTGCGTGTTCACGCGCCCGCGGTGATCGACCGGCAGGGGGAATTTCGTGGCCTTGAAATAGCTGGCACGAGGAAAGCCAAGGTCCTCGACCAGGCGGAAGAATTGATCGCAATGGTAATAAGCGCTCACGGCGGCGAACTCATCGGTCCGGGCCGAAAAATCGAAGGAGCTGCCTTTGGGCTTCTTCGGCGGCTTGGATTCCGGCGGCTCAAAATCTCGAATGCGGATAATGTCGCCGTGCAACGAATAGGCTCCAGCACCAGGAGCCTTCAGCCCCCGCAAACGGACCGATTTGCGTAGCGGATCGAGAGCCGCATTCTTGGCTCTCGGTGGAGGCCCACCCGCGAGGGTCATCGGATCGACCTCGAACACTAGGCCGCAGATATGGTCAACCAAGGCGCGCAAGTACAAGACCGAGAGCGTTTCGGCCTCCACCAGCGCGACCCAGTGAAGATTACCGAACTGTGGCCCGCCGGTGCGGAAATCCAGGGCCGCAACGACGTAGTGTCGTCCCTCTTTGATGGCGCGGTCCAACGGCGGCAGCGGCAGCGTGGGATGATCGATAAACAGCTCCTTGGGCACCTCGCCGTCGCGACGCTCCGGACGGACGACGCGTTTCGATCTTTCATAACGATAGATCATCAGCCTGCGGCTCAGCACCTTCAGGGACTTGGGGTCAAACTCGGTCCTCTTCTCAGCAAAGCCGAGGACCTTCACCAACGTTTTGGCGCTGAGTTTCTTCAGGCGAGAAAGAGCTTTTGCGGAGGGTTTGGCAATTTGGACGTTGGCGTGTCGGGTTGATTGGGCGCCAACAATCCGAAACGGCGCGTGCTTCATGTGCACCGCCAGGCCCGCCTCCCAAACCGGCAATCCGAAAAATGTTTGGTGATAGGCGACGGTAGTCGTGTCGAACTGCCGCTTCTCGGCGTGAAACCGGTATTCGACCCCAGCATCGATCGGGTGTTTATTCGGGCGCTGGCTGAGCTTTTCCAATTCTCCGGCTTGTACTGCCAAAAGGTCATGGAAGTTGCCGAGATATTCCTGTGCGGCGCCTTGGGCAGTACCCGCGGCGCTGCCGACATGATGGTCGTGAAGCAGATCCCGTGGAACGCGCTCCGAGTCGAATCTGATTTTCGTCTTCCGCTCTCGACGAAATTCCTCGAACATTATTTGTCGTCTCCCTTGCCAATCGCTTCCAAAATAGCGCGTGTTGGCTTGGATCGCCGGGGGACTTCTCAGGATTAAGGACAAGTTATGCAAGGTTGTTCTATCAGCTCAGTTTAACGTTGAGGTTAGTCAGATGCGAGGGTGTAACGGCATCAAATGATAACGCTCAACACATCGTCCAATCGCAAGCGCGTTCGAACGCCGCGGCCGCGCCGTAGATCGCGTCTTGGTCGTAGTACCGCCCAACCGGCATCAGGCCCATCGGACGCTGTCCTCGATCCCGCAGGTCACGCTGATGGCGCCTGGCCGGTCAGGTTGAAGGGAGAGGTGTTGCGGGTTGACGCCCGGCAAACACCGATCCCGCGAGCATCACAGCTTCGGAGTTCACGCGGAGCGCGGTTGCACTTCACGCCGCATTGACTACGTTTATGGGGTCCCACCGCCATGAAATGGCGCGCGGCCCAGAGCACGCCCAGCGAGCACCCCTAACGAGCATCCAATGAGCCCGAACTTGGACACCAAGCAGTATCCCGTCACGCACACCGACGCGGAATGGCGGAAAATCCTCACGCCCGAGCAGTTTCACATCATGCGCGAGCACGGCACCGAACGGCCAGGAAGCTGTGCGCTCAATTACGAGAAGCGCGCCGGCGCGTTCTATTGCGCCGGCTGCGGCCAGGAGTTGTTCGCCTCGAAGAAGAAATTCGAGAGCGGCACCGGCTGGCCGAGCTTTAACGATCCGGTCGAAGGCTCGATCGAAACCACGACCGACCGCGCCTTCGGCATGATCCGCACGGAAGTGCATTGCAGCCGCTGCGGCAGCCATCTCGGCCATGTCTTCGAGGATGGCCCGCCGCCGACCCACCTGCGCTACTGCATCAACGGCGTGGCGATGAACTTCAAGCCCGAATAGCAGTGCTTCAATCTGCCGCTCCGGGACCGGGGTCCCCAACAGATAAACCTGACAAAGACTTCGGGTCTGACGGAGACGAAATGAAACTTGCGCGTCGGCGCTTCTTTCGACTGGCGGCAGGCGCCGCCGCGCTTCCAGCCGTATCGCGGATTGCGGCGGCCGACGCTTATCCATCGCGGCCGGTGCGCGTCATCGTCGGTTTTCCGCCGGGCGGCCCGATCGACATTTCGGCGCGGATCATAGCGCAATGGCTGTCGGAGCGGCTTGGCCAGCAATTCATCGTCGACAACCGGCCCGGCGCCAGCGGCAATATCGCCGACGAGGCGGTGGTGCGCTCAACGGCGGATGGCTACACGCTGCTGATGGCGAACGGCGCCGACGCCGTCAACGCGTCGCTGTTCGAGAAGCTCAATTTCGTCTTCGTGCGCGACATCGCGGCGGTCGCCGGCGTCAACCGCATTCCGCACGTGCTCGAAGTGCATCCGTCGCTAGAGGTGAAAACGGTTGCCGATCTGATCGCCGCGGCGAAGGCCAGTCCCGGCAAGATCACCATTGCGACGCCCGGGATCGGCACCGGACCCTATATGGGCGCCGAGTTGCTCAAGATGATGGCCGGCATCGACATGGTGAACGTGCCTTATCGCGGCGCCGGTCCGATGCTGGTCGATGTGCTCGGCGGCCAGATCAAGGTCGCCTTCGACGGCATGTCGTCATCCATCTCGCATATCAAAGCCGGCGAATTGCGCGCGCTCGCGGTGACGACCACGACCCGGCTGGAGGCGCTGCCGGACATTCCGACCGTCGCCGAGTTCGTGCCGGGCTATGAGGAAGTGAGCTGGTGCGGTCTGACCGCCCCCGCAGCGACGCCGGCCGAGATCATCAGCAAGCTCAACGCCGAGGTGAATACGGGCCTCGTCGATCCGGGGATCAAGGCGAAGTTCGCCGAACTCGGCGTCATCAAACTTGGCGGAACGCCGGCCGAGTTCGGCAAACTGATCGCCGATGAGACCGAGAAATGGGCCAAGGTCGTCAAGTTCGCCGGCATCAAACCGCAGCGGTGACGACAGCGGTCATTTCGGATCGTCGAGGAATTCTTCCGTATAGAACGAGCTCATGTCGGGCTTCTCCGCCATGATGCCCATCTCCGGGAACGATGCGGCGATCAGTTCGAGGGCCTTCGGACTGAATCGCAGATCGCGCGACATCATCGGCATGACGTCGTCGTATTCGCGGCTCTCGATCTCTTCGTCGAGACCGGTCACCGTCATGGCGACGCGAACGGTCTCGGCCTTGTGGGTCGCCATGAACGCGATGACATCCTTCCAGCCGGCAAGGAAGCGCCTGACCTGGTCGGGCTTGTTGGCGATCATGTCGGTTGTGGCGAAAATGACGTGGGTGTGAAAATCCTTGATGTAGTCGCCGAACTTGAGCAGCAGGCGGCCTTCGTTCTTTTTCTCGAGCCCATAGCCCTGTGACGACGACACGATATCCCCGTCGACCTGACCGCGCTTGAGCGCGGCAAACGCCGCCGACATGGCGCCGAGAGCGACCGGCTCGATACCTTCGGAACCCCAACCCATTCGCCGCGACAGTTCGCGCACCAGCCAATAACTCAGCGAGCCCGCGGTGGTAACGCCGATCTTGGCGCCTTTGAGGTCCTCCGGCTTCTGAATTGCCGACGACGCGCTAACGACCAACCCCATGCTCAAGGGCTCGTTGGCAAGCGCGCCGACGGCCTTGGCAGAAACGCCCTTGGCGAGGAATCCCATCGCGGGTCCTGAGCCAAGACCGAAATCGACAGAGCCGGCCACAAGCCCTTGCTGCAGCTTCGCATCGCCGGCGAAGATCGTGACCTCGACGTCGAGCCCGTGCTTGGCCCAAATGCCCTCGGCTGTGCCGATCTCAAGCGGCGCGAAGGCGAACGGCTGAGAGACCGATTTGCCGACGCGAACCGTATCGGCGGCCATCGCCGACGATGCGACCGGCACACAAACTGCGAGCAGCAATCCGGCAATCATCAAACAACGGCGGCGCTGCACGTCACAGCCCCGGCGATGTTGGCTCATCGCGACAGCATCGCGGCGCCACGGCTTCGATCGCCCCTGTCATCTCAGCCCTCCACAATCGATGGCGAGCGGGCGAGCACTACCGCTCCATTCGCAGTCGCGCGCACGACGGCTGACAGGAGAGCGTTGCCGGCCTTTGCGTCGGCGGCGCCGACCTGCAGCGTGTACACACCGCCTTCGACCACGGCTCCTTCTCCTGCCGCGCGAAATTCCGGCGCTTCGTTGAGCGACAAGCCGATGCCGTGCCCGACGCTCGCGCTGAGAGCGGGATGAAGTTGAAGCGGCGAGAGCGCATCGGCCGCTTTCGCATACAGATCCGCAACCGCAGCGCCCGGCCGCACCGAAGCAACGAGCCCATCGAGCGCCCTCTCGACGCGACGCGACGCCGGCGTTGCTGCGCCGTCGTTGACGGTGACGAACATGTCGGCCCAGTAGCCAGCGACCTTGACGGCGAGATAGCCGACCAGCGGTCCGTCCTTCTTTTCGAACCGGCCCTGGAACGGAACGAGCGTGCGGCCGCCGTCGAGGCTTACCAGAGTGCGCACGTCCTGCGCGGCGAGCGAACGCGCAGCGCGTTCGGCGTCCAATGCGGCAGTCTCCGCGGCGCGGTTCCTTCGCCAGCTCTCGGCAAAGGTCCGCGCCGCGGGTTCCAGGACCTTGCAGGCCGCACGGATCATCGTTAGTTCCCGCGGACGCCGGCGCGGCGGCGGAATCGACACGAGGTCGTCGGCGCGCTGCAACACGAAGCGATTGCCGAGACTGCGCTGCACCGATTGAAACAGCACGGACGCCATGATGTCGAAGCCGAGCGTACCGAGCGTGATTGCTCCATCGCCGCTGAGCTGCTCGATCCAGGGATCGAACGACTTCACCCATTCGGGGCCCATGCCGGACTTCACATCGGCGATCCAGGTCAACGTGCGCATCGCCGGCAAATCGCGGGTGCTCATCGCGCCAAGAAGGCGCGGCTCGCCATTGCGCGGCAGCAACGCCATGCCCCAGCGCACGCGAGGAATGAAATTGCTCAGGTACGCGAGGGCGGCGTGCTCGCGGACGTCGCCATAAGCAAGAACAGCGGCCCAGCCGTTGCGGTCCGTCGCCGCGCGCAGGTCGTCGAGACGCAAGCCGAATTCGTCCACCGGCAAACGGTCCTGCGCCCACACATAGGAGCCGAGCGTGACTGAAGGTTGCATGGTCAGCATGTCGGAGTCCTCAGACCGCGATGACGTCGAGTTGCGCCGGCCGCGCCGACAACGGACGCGACGATTGATCGGTCACCACGACCGGCTCGCCACACATCAAATAACCGCTCTCCGGGATGTACTGGTTGGGATGCATGACAAACATCATGCCGCTTTCCAGCACACGGTCGTTACTGTCGACGATGTCGCCTGGACGGTCCGAGGTGATGCCAAGCCCGTGACCGCGGACGCGCATGTAAGGGGGCCGGCAATAATCGCCGTAGCCGGCTTTCTGAAACACGCCGTTGATGGCAACCGCGACATGGGCGACGCGGGCGCCGGCGCGTCCCGCGGCCAGGCCCGCCGTCATGGCGTCCTGCAGGATCGCGTATTTTGCGCGCACCACCGGCGGGGGCTCACCGATGACCGTGGTGCGGCAAATCTGCACAAATTGGCCGCGATAGCACGGCGTGATCTCTGACAGGATGATGTCGCCGATATCGAGCACGCGCTCGCCCGCGGCTCGAACGGCCTGATTATGCTGGGAGGCGCTCATCAGCAGAAAATTGTCCTCGGCGCCGAGCCCCTTCATGAAGCAATAAAGCTCGCCGGCGAGTTCGTACTCGCGCATGCCCGGCCGCGCATACTCAAGCAGCCGCTCGTAGCCGCGCTCGGCAATCCAGGTGGCGCGCTCCGCCGCCGCGAGTTCGTTGGCGCTGCGGATACGGGCGAAATCGCGCGTCAAGTCATCGGCTGGTTTCGGCAGACTGCCGAGCGCCGACGCGATGCGATCGACCAGAGCCTGGCCGAGCAGCGCTAAACCAACAGAGACAGATCGCCCCACGTCCAGACGATGGGTTTTGACAGCACCCTGAAGCGCTTTGGCGAGATCGTCGGTCCCGATCGTGCGGTCGGTCGACGACACCGCGGCGGCGCGCTCCTCATCCCAGGCCGGCGTCACGATCAGCGTCGATGCGCTATCGCGATCGACGACGACGGCGCTTTCGCCGATCGGCCGCACGCCACTGAGGACGTAGACCGCATTCCCGTCCAGAAAGTTATTGAGGCCATTGCTCGACGCAATCAGGCCGTCGAGCGCTTCCTTCCGCAAATACTGAGCGGCTTCGGTCAAGCGCGCATTGCGTCCCACAACGACCCGTTCATTCATCGCGTGTTTCCTGGTGCTTCCTGCCCCTGATGATTGGACGTCATTCTATGCGGTAATGCCAAGAATGTCGTCGTCAAGCGCCCTACACTGCATCAAATTCTGTCGCTTCGCGAGATCGCTGCAAAGTGACAATGCAAACTCCATTCACCGCCAATGCGGCCAGCGCCGTGTCGGTACGGGCTTGGATTTTGCGCCGTACGTGGGAGCTGAACCGCCTTCACAATGCGCGCAATCGCCCATATGGTTCGGGGCCGGGGCGAATTCCTGATCGCGGGACGCAGATCATGAGATTGTGAGCGTGGGCGACTGTTCTCGCACTGCTTTCGATCTCCGGCATTCCGGTGCAGGCGCAAGAGCCGGCCAAAAAGCCCCCACCGATCATCAACCCGCCGCCGACCGCCCAAGACTGGGCCGACCTCGCGAAACTTCCAGACTGGAGCGGCGTCTGGAATCCGAAAATCAGCGATCAATACGCGCAAGTTAAGACTAATCCGCCGTCCTGGAACGAGAAGGCGGCAAGGTAGTCGAGCAGATGTTCGCCGAGGAGCGCGCCGGACGGCCACGCCTGATCTTCTTCGGTTGCTTCCCCGAAGGTGAGCCGAGCTGGATGCTGGTCACGCACAACGCCATGGAATTTCTATTCACGCCCGGGCGGGTGACGATGCTTGGCGAATCGGACGGTAACCGTCTGCGCCGAATCTATACCGACGGGCGTTCGCATCCCGACGTTTCCGATCCGACTTATCACGGCCACTCGATCGGCCATTGGGAGGGCGACACGCTGGTCATCGACACGGTTGATATTCTTCCCGAGGTGCCGCTCGCCGTCTGCGAGGCGGTGGGCGTTCCGAATAACGGCGACATGCACGTCGTCGAGCGCATTCACCTCGCCGAGAAGGATATCCTGCACGACGATCTCGAAATCTTCGCGCCGAACGTCCTAACCAAGCCGTGGAATACGACGCGGATATTTTTTCGGCAGCGCGCGCGCAAGTTCGATATCGTCGAGGGCGAATGCGTCCAAGGCGACTATTCGGAAAAAATCGACGCCAACGGCGACCACGTCTTTGTACCCCTGGAGAAGACGGAGTATGGCAATTTAGCCGCTCCGAAGTGATCTCATTTGAGCCGATCAGAGGGGCGCAATCGACCGGGCAATTCACGGAGAAAATATGCAGCAGGTTCTGAAAGCAGCGGCTGGTCTGGCATCTCTCGCTAGTCTCTCAATCGGCATCACGTCGGCGGCGGCCCACCACTCGGTCTTTGAAATGACAAGTCCCGGCAACTTGGTTCGTGCCGGAGGCTGGCGGCGCGACGCCGTCAAGGTGGGAGATCGTGTTGAGGTAACCTTCAACCCGCTGCGCGAGACCGACCACAGAGGCGGCGCGCTGAAGATGCTAGTGCTCGTCGACACCGGCGCGAAGTTCATCAACAACCTCCTCGACCAAGAGCAACCAGGCCTCGAATAAGCACTTGTAAGGGGCACGAGGTGCGTTTTCGGCCCGCCGTTTGCGAATCTGCCATCGGCGCGATTTTTGTCGCTGCGCTCTTGGTTGTTCCCTTTGGCGCGGCGCTAAGCCAGGAGCGTTCGATACCCCCGCCCAAGGATACGATCTTTGCCCGCAAGATTCTGATGGGCGAGATTGACCGGAACATGGACGAAATAGAGACCATGCTGGCACCGGAGGGAAAGCTCGATCTCGCCGACGGCCGAGAACATGCGGAAATAATTTCGACGGCGCTAACGGCGTTCCCACACCTGTTTCCGGCATCGACAAATCAATGGAAAGTCGGCGCCGAGCGCGATCCGGCGACCGATACGTTCGCTTCGCCGGATGTCTGTCGAATATGACGGACTTTTATGCGCGTGCGACGGAGGCTTCGAACTTTGCGTTGGATGCAGCCCGCGCCAAGCGGCCGGACACTTTTAGGCCTTCGGTCGAGCAATTGCGTTGCGGCCTGCAACGCCTGTCACGCTATCTACATGAAGGCCGAGTGACCGGATCGCGAAGCGGTAGCGTTGCCGTCTGAATTTTTGTATTGTCGGTAAAACGTCCAGAGCGATCGTGACGGACAGATTTGTCCCGCTGAACGACGCCGCGGCGTGTGCTGCTTTCGCCGCAGAATGCGAAAACAGCGATAGGGATGGAGAGCGCGATGACGCACAGCACTCGAATTTTATGGGCACTCATTGCAGCGATGGCCCTCGCTGTGGCTGCCGGGCCCGGGCGGGCAGCGAACGATCGGGGATCGGTGCAGGGCGTGGTGACCGACGCCTCCGGCCAGCCGGTCACCGGCGCGTTCGTCAAGCTGAAAAACTCAGAACGGCGTCTGACCTTCCTGGTCATCAGCCAGGGCAGCGGGAAATTCCAGGCCGGTGACTTGCCCGCCGGCCACTACGTGGTGCAGGGCGTCGGCGGCAACTTCCAAAGCGGTATTTCTGCTCCGATCGACGTCGCGGCGGGACAGAGCGCGACCGTCGGCGTGTCGCTCAACAAGGCGCGCGGTCCGATGCTACCGCCGGCGTGGCCGCAGCGCATTCCGGAGGCGCAGATCCCCGGCGTGTCCATGGACTTGCCAGCCGGTGACGGCAAGGACCTGGTCGACGCGCGGTGTACGACGTGTCACGACCTGCAGCGGGTCGTCGTCAAACGCTCCGATCATGACGATTGGGGCCACATCGTCCAGCGCATGCGCGCGCGCATGACGGCGGCGCCGATGCCCGATCTCACCGATCCTGAAGCGGCCGCCATCACGAACTATCTCGCCAGTAAATTCCCGCCGGTGCAGCCGTATGATCCAAACAGCCGATTGCCGACGGCGCTGCTGCAAGGCAAGGCGTTGCATTATCGGGCCGTGACGTACGATCTCACCGATCATTACGCCGAACCGCACGACGTGGCCTCCGATCCGCAAGGCAACGCCTGGGTTGCCGAACGTGCCGGCAGGCTCGGCCGCTTCGATCCGAATAGCCTGGAGTTTGTCGAGTTGAGAACGCCGCCAGGCCCCGCCGCGCTTGACCGGCAGAGCCTCGGCAATCCGCAGATCGACTCCCGCGGCATCCTCTGGGTGGCCGACGGACCGAATGGACGCTGGCTGTCCTTCGACACCAAGACCGAAAAATTCATCGCTTTCGCGTGGCCGAAGGGCAAAGGCAACGCCGGCGGCAACAGCATGGCGCTGGCGCCGGACGGCACGATCTGGGCGACCGGCGGCAACAAGGAAGCGCGCATGCTCGATCCCGACAAGATCGAGTTCAAGTTCTATGAATCGCCGAGCGCGAAGGCTGCGAAGGAGGCGCCGGGTGCCTACGGCATCGCGGTCGCCGGTGACGGCTCGGTGTGGTGGGCCGAAGACGCCGCCGACAAGATGGCGCGTGTCGATCCGAAGACCGGCGTCGTCGAGGAATTCAAAATTCCCTACGACGGCTACGCCTTCCCGCGGCGCATGAACACCGACGCCAACGGCGATCTCTGGGTCGCGCTGTGGAACGCCGGCAAGCTGATGAAGATCGACTATAAGACCAAACAAATGACGATCTACTCGCCGCCGACGCCGACCGGAGGCAATTACTCGGTGATCGTCGACAGGAAGAACAACTACATCTGGGTCAGCGAACACCAGGTCGACAAGATCGCGCGCTTCGATCCGAAGACCGAGGAGTGGGTCGAATTCCCGTTGCCCGAAGCGGAGAGCGATCCGCGCCGGATCGATATCGATCCGACCAATCCGAACCGCATCTTCTTCTCCGGCAATACGCCCGGCCGCGTCGGCTTCGTGGAGGTCATGCAGTAGGCGCCGGCCGCGCCCCACCCTCAACTCCTGCAGGCGGTGCATGGCCCGCGCAGTTTGCCTTGCCGTTCTACTTGTCGTGGCTGGCGCCCCAATGGGGGCGCACGCCACGCCGGACTTCTATGCCGGCAAGACCGTGCGGCTGATCATCGGTCTCGGCACCGGCGGCGGCTACGACCTGTGGGGCCGCACGGTGGCCCATTTCATCGGCCGCCATCTTCCCGGCAATCCAACCGTGATCGCGCAGAACATGGAGGGCGCCGGCAGCTACCGTGCGGCAAGCTATCTGCAAAGCGTCGCGCCGCGCGATGGCACGGTTTTTGGCCTCATTGCGCGTGACGCTGCGCTTGGACCGATCACCGGTGCGCTGGGCGCGCAATTCGATCCGCCAAGCATGACGTGGCTTGGCACGCCGACGCTCGAGACCAACATCTGCATGTCCTACAAGACCGCGGCGGTGAAAACCGTGCACGACCTCACCGAAAAGCAGTTGATCGTCGGCGAAAACGGTCCCGGTACCGGGACCGGTACCTATCCCCGAGCCCTCAACGTACTGCTCGGTTTGAAATTTCGCATCGTCGGCGGTTACTCATCCTCTGCCGATGTCTTTCTCGCCATGGAGCGCGGGGAAGTGGACGGCTACTGCGAGAGCCTCGACAGCGTGATCAGCAAACGGCCCGATTGGATCGCGACCAAGAGCGTCAACATCCTGTTCCAGGGCGGCGCGCGTCCGAGCAAAGACCTGCCCGGCGTGCCGTTCGTTCCCGATCTAGCCAGGAGCGCGGACGATCGCACCGCCATCGAGTTTCTCTACGCCGGTCAGGGCATCGGCCGTCCATTTCTGGCGCCGCCCGCCTTGCCGGACGACCGCGCGCGGATGCTGCGCGAGGCGTTCGAAGCCACCGTGACAGACCCGGACTTCAGGGCCGAAGCAAAAGCGCAGAAACTGAATTTGGAGCCCCAAAGCGGCGACTATCTCGAACAGCTGATCAAGAAAATCTACGCGACGCCAAAGAGCGTCGTGGAGCGGATCGGCGCGCTGATCAAATAAGCAGGGCACAACAGCGGTTGCTTGCCGCTAACGCACGAGCTGTCCGCGCAACCATTGCACGATTGTCGCCGTAATATGCTCCGAGGGCTCGCCGGGAGTGCGGCCCATGTGGTGACCGTTGGCGTAGATGCGCGCCGATTTCGGGATGCCGTGCTCCATGAGCAGATAAATGTCGTCGACCGGCGCCTGGTCGTCGAGCTTGCCGTTGACACCCAGGATGGGCGCCGACGGCCGGTCGAGCAGACCCATCGTAAGGAGCGAGAGGCGTGGCGCAATGTCGAGAAATTCCTCCAGCGTCGTCGTGCCCATGGCGCGGCTGCGCGCTTCGAGGAGACTGTGCGCACCAAACAAATAGGTCGCGCCTCCGGTAGTGAACGCCGGAACGAGCCATTGGCGCTGAAAGCCGTAATGGACGTTGCCGCCGTGAAACACCGCCCCCTTGATGCGATCGGCGGCGGCGTAGGCGAGTCGC
Source organism: uncultured Alphaproteobacteria bacterium (assembly GCA_963732015.1). Classification (GTDB taxonomy): domain Bacteria; phylum Pseudomonadota; class Alphaproteobacteria; order Rhizobiales; family Xanthobacteraceae; genus BOG-931. The sequence continues at coordinate 358,677 of CAVSXY010000003.1, forward strand.
ACCGCCCAGTAGGCGCCGAAACTTCCGCCCCAGACTCCAACGCTGCGGCCGTCGAGGTCGGAGCGCTGCGCGAGTTGATCGAGCCAGGTCAAAAACGTATGCTCGGCCGACGGATCGCTGTAAAGCACTGGATTTTCGCCGGTGCCGGGCATGTCGATCGTGAGCGAAGCGAGACCCGACGCCATCACGGTCGCGGCAATGTGGAGGCGATCCTCCTTCCAGCCGTCGACGCCGCCCCAATGCAGCACCACGGGCGGTTTCGTCACACCGGGCGGCCGCTGCAAATAACCTATGAGCGTCTTGCCCTCGAAGGGTAACTCGACGATCTCGAGCGGTGGATCGAAATACTTCGCTGCCTTGCGGAACATGCGCAGCGAGTTGCGGTAGGCTTCGAGCTTGCCCGGCGAATTCGGCGTCGGATAACGCCCGACCCGGCAGGCATCGAACGCGTGCATGTAGAGTTCGGCGAGTTCTGCGGCGGGAGCGCCAGCCTTGGCGCGAACATCGGCTTTCTGTTCGTACGAAAAGCCGATCTTGCTCCACTCCTCCGCCCAATGATCCTTGTCGAGGCTTTGCAGCGCGTTCATCACGCGCTCGGCGTCTTCGCGGCGGATGTCTTCGAACGGGCTGAACCGTCCGGCGCGCCGCAGCAACTCAGCCTTGACCTCGGCGAGCGATCGCTCGCGTGATCCTACGGGCTTTGTAGGCGATGCCTGAAGGTTCATGGTGCGTCCCTTTTGACCGACCTCGGATGGACCGTTGTGCTATAGTTTAACGGCCTTAACGCGCGCACGCACGCCATGTGCCGCGGGGCCCTGGGAGGATCCGATGAAATTTTCACGCCGAAAATTTCTCCGCTGGGCTGCGCCGGTCGCCGCGCTGCCGCTCGCACCGCGCGTTGCGTGGCCGGACACTTACCCCTCGCATCCCATACGCTTGATCGTCGGCTTCCCGGCCGGCGGCCAGATTGACATCATTGCACGCGTCGCGGCGCAGTGGATCGGCGATCGCCTCGGGCAACCGATGGTGGTCGAGAACAAACCGGGCGCCGGCGGCAACCTCGGCGCCCAAGCGGTGGTGAACGCAGCTCCCGACGGGTACACATTGTTCTTCGCTGCGGCGTCAAACGCCGTCAACACGACACTGTTCGCCGACCTACCCTACGATTTCGTTCGCGACACCACCGCAATCGCTCCGATCAATCGCATTCCTCTGGTGCTGGAGACAAACCCCTCGTTCCCGGCCAACAGCGTTGCCGAATTGATCGCCTACGCCAAAGCCAATCCGGGCGCGGTCAACATGGGTTCGCCCTCAGCCGGCACCCCACCCTATCTGGCGGTCGAGCTTCTGAAGATGACAGCCGTGGTCAATATCGTGCACGTGCCTTATGTCGGCGAGAGCCAGATGGTGACCGACCTCCTGGGCAGCCAACTCAAGGCCGGCATCGGCGGCATCTCCTCAGGCATCGGGCACATCAAGGCGGGCAAGCTGCGCGCGCTCGGCCTAACCACGCCGGCGCGGATGTCCGAAATGCCTGATGTGCCGACCATCGGCGAGACCATTCCAGGTTTCGAAGCCAGCGGCTGGAGCGGCTTCGTGGCGCCCAGGAACACGCCGAAGGTTGTTGTCGACAAGATCGCCGACGCGGTCAGCGCGGCACAGGCCGATCCGAAGTTCAAGGGGCGATTGACAGACCTCGGCGCACCGTTGTTTGCACTCTCGCCTGCCGAATTCAGCGCGTTCATCGCGGCCGAAACCGACAAATGGGGCAACGTGGTCAAGTTCGCCGGCCTCAAGCCGCAATGACCGGACGGCTCGACCGCGAAGCTTTCACAACGGAGACATTATGAAACTCACGCGCCGCCAATCGCTGCAACTGACCGGGGCTGCCGCCGCCAGTGCGCTCGTTTCGCGCCGCGCTTCGGCGCTCGACTTTCCGGCGCGGCCGATACGCCTGATCGTTGGCCTGGCGGCCGGAAGCGGGCTCGACATTTACGCGCGGCTGATCGCGCAGCCGATGTCGGATCGCCTCGGCCAGCAGATCGTCATCGAAAATCGCGTCGGCGCCGGAGGCAACGTCTCGACCGAATTTGTCGTCAATGCACCCCCTGACGGCTACACGCTCCTGATGGCGAGCACAGCGGTGTTCACCAACGCGTCACTCTACGACAACCTGAATTTCAATTTCATCCGCGACATCGCACCAGTCGGCACCGTGACGCGTAGCACCTTCATTCTGGTAACGAGCCCGTCGTTTCCGGCAAAGACTATTCCGGAATTCATCGCTTACGCCAAAGCCAATCCGGGCAAAGTTGCTTTCGGATCGGCCGGCACCGGCACGGTCACCCATGTCGCTGCCGAACTGTTCAGGATGATGGCCGGCATCGACATGACGCACGTGCCCTATCGGGGCGAGCCGCCGGCGCTCAATGACCTCATGGGCGGCCGCATCCAGCTCAACGTCAGCACGCTTGCCGGCTCGGGCGAATTCATCAAGGCGGGGAAGCTGACGGCGCTGGCGGTCACGACAGCGCAACGCTCCGAGATGTTTCCCGATGTGCCGTCGCTCGCCGAGTTTCTGCCGGGCTACGAAGCGAGCCTGCTGAACGGGATGGGCGCACCGCGGGCGACGCCGCCCGAGATCACTAAGACGCTCAACATGGCGCTGAACGACAGTCTGGTCGATCCAAAGATCAAGGCGCAATTCACCGCGCTTGGCGCTATACCGACGCCGCTTTCGCCCGAGGACTATGGCAGAATCATCGTCAGCGAGACCGAGAAGTGGGGCAAGGTGATCCGCGAAGCGCACATCAAAGCGGAGTGAGCACTGTTCGCACGATGCAGGCGTGCGCTATGGCGGTCCCGGGCGAATCGCAGTCGCGGCAGGCTGACCGCGATTGAGCCGCGTCACCGACAGGTAAGCGCCGACCCATGAGCCAAGCGCCGCGAACACCACATAGACGGCATTGCCGGTGTAGCTGATCACCGAGAACGCGGCGAGCAGATACCAGATCGAACTCCAGTTGGCCGCGCGCAACCGGTGACGGGAGGCGACCGCGGCGGTGAACTGCACATAGACCGCATCGGTAATGATCGTGGCGCCGAACACAGCGAGCGCAATGAGCGGATTGAAATCGACGCCGTTCGTAATGTGAATGTTCATGCCGGTCCTCCGTCGCCGGCGAGACTAACATTTCAAACGCCGAGCTGCGGTTAGATGTCCACGCGGAAGCCGATTTCGATGACGGCATCGTGGGGGATCCTGAAAAAGTCTGGCGCCCGGCTGGCGATGCGGCTCAGAAACGAGAAGATCGCAAAGGCGATCGGCCGCATCGACGGCCCTTTGGCGCGGCGAACGATCGTCTCATGCGCCAGATAGTAGTTCTTGTGATCGAGATCGGCATCGAAACCAAGAATTCTGCAATTGATCAAGGTCAGCGGAATATCGGGGGTCTGCATGAAGCCCAGTCTGACCTGAATCCGGCAAAAGCCGTGACCGAGACGCTGCACGGAATGGCGCTGATGGAACGGAACGCGCGGCCGGCTGTCGCCCACAAAGGTCAGCAGCACGACCTTCTCGTGTAGAACGCGGTTGTGCTCGACGTGGCGCAGCAGCATCGGTGACGCGCCGAACTCGCTCTTGGTCAGCCAGACGCCCAATCCGGGAGCGCGGCCGATCACGGTGTTGTCGGCGTAGGTTATGAACTCGTCGAGCGGCATCGACATCTCGCGCAGGCGCCGCCGGACCTCCGTCGCACCTTTGCGCCAGCACAGCATTAAGACCGCAATCGAGCCGCCGATAATCACCGGAAACCATCCGCCGGCGACGATCTTCATCGAATTGGAGATTACAAAGCTTGCATCAACGCAGCCGAACGCAGCGACGACGGGAATTGCGACGGCAGGCGGCCAGCTCCATCTCGTCACAGTGACGCGATAAAGCAGGACGGTCGTGAACAGCATCGTTCCCGACACGGCGATGCCGTAAGCCGCCGCCAGATTGTCCGACGTCCTGAAAAAAACCACGGTGAACAGCGTGGCCGCCATCAAGAGCCAGTTAGCGGCCGGCACGTAAATCTGGCCTGCTTCGTCACTCGACGTCGCGACGATTTTGGCCCGCGGGCAGAGCCCCATCAGCATGGCCTGCCGGGTCAGCGAGAACACACCGGAGATCAGCGATTGCGACGCGATGATGGTGGCAAGCGCGGCCAGCGCCACCATGGGGATCAGCAACCATGTCGGCGCCAATTTGTAGAACGGGCTGTCGGCCGCCGACGGATCGGTGAGCACCAGTGCACCCTGACCGAAATAGTTGAGCAGCAAGGCCGGCAGCACGAAGCCGAACCAGGTGCGGCGGATCGCGGTCGGCCCGACGTGCCCCATGTCGGCATAGAGAGCCTCGCCGCCGGTCAGCGTCAGGAACACGGCGCCGACCACTGCAAACGACACCACCGGGTCCGTCGTCAGAAAGCGGATTGCGTGAGCGGATTGATGGCCCAGACGATCCGCGGTGCAGCCCAGATATTGACGATGCCAAGAAGCGCGATGACCACGAACCAGATCACCATGACCGGCCCGAACACGCGGCCGATGCCCTCGGTGCCCTTGTACTGGATCAGGAACAAGCCGATCAGGATCGCGATCGTCACCGGCACGATCGCCATGTCGAACGATGGCGCGACCAGCTTCAGGCCCTCCATCGCCGAGAGCACGGAAATCGCCGGCGTGATCACGCCGTCGCCGTAAAGCAAAGCCGCGCCGAAGATGCCGAGCAAGACGAGAAGCGGCAGCTTCGTCCCATCACTGACGCGGTCGCCGGCAACAAGCGACAGCAGCGCCAGAATGCCGCCCTCGCCTTCGTTATCGGCCCGCAGCACGAATACGACGTACTTGAGCGACACCATCAGCATCAACGCCCAGAAGGTCAGCGACACAATGCCGAAGACGTCACCGGCGGTCGGCGCCGGATGACCGACGCCGCTCAGGGCGACCTGGAAGGCATAAAGCGGGCTGGTGCCGATATCGCCGTAGACGATGCCGAGCGCGGTGAGCGCCAGAAACCATGGATTACCGGCATGATGCCGGTGATTGCCCGCTCCGGCATGGTCCTCGGAATGAGGGTCGCCAGCGCCGGCGGCCAAAACGCCGCCTGCACCCGCCACAACGCCCGAGGACTTGTTCATCTGCGGCCTCGCCGTAACCGGGCGCCCTCGGCTTGAGATTTAAGATTTGGGCCACGGGCCGCACCAAGGAACGAGGCTATGACTGCACCAAGACGACGCGGTGACGGGCCTGCGGCCCGTTCTTCCCTCGTTCCCGGAAGGTCCCTACGCCGCTTTGGCGCCCCACAGCCGCTCGCTCGCGATGGCGGCTCCTTCGCTCAGCGCCCGGAGTTTCGCCCAGACGATGCTGTCGGCGACCATCGGCTCGGCGCGCACCGCCGTGCCGAACCCGCAATCGACGCCGGCGATCAGCCGCTCGCGATCGACAACGTCAGCATAGCGGCAGATGCGTTGCGCGACGAGGCGCGGATGCTCGACGAAGTTCGTCGTCGAATCGATGACGCCGGGGATGAGAATCTTGTCGTCGGGAATTTTCATCTCCTTGAGGTCTTCCCATTCGTGATCGTGGCGCGGATTCGCCGCCTCGATGCTGATCGCTTGCGGCCGCGCCTTGAACGCGATGTCGATGATCTTGGTCACCGGCAGATCGTGGGTGTGCGGCCCCTCATAATTGCCCCAGCAGATATGCAGCCGCATACGATCGGCCGGCAGGCCTTCGGTCGCGGCGTTGAGCGCCGCGATGTTGCGCTCGGCGATATCCTTGCGGAATTCGTCGTCGCTGAGATGGCGGTACTGGTTGTTGCGCGCCGAAGCGAGATCGGGCGCGTCGATCTGCAGGATGAAGCCCGCTTCGACGATGGCGCGGTATTCGACCTTCAGTACGTCGGCGAGCGCGGCGACGTAGGCTTCTTCGGTCGGGTAGTGCAGATTGATGACGAAACGCGTCAGGATGCCGGGCGACGGCGCCGTCATGAACGACTTCCGTGGGCTTCGCCTTCGCCGCCGCGGCTTTGAGATGGGCGAGGTCGCGGTCAAGCGCGCTGCGGTCCTTGTAGCGCAGATCGCCGACGCAGCCGGGAAACGGCACAGCCGGCGAAATTGCCGTGCCGGTTGGCGAACTCCGGAAACGCCAACAGGTCGCGGCCGATCATGATGTCGAGGCCCTTCTCAGCGGCGCGCGGGTCCGGCTCGATGCCGGTGACACGATGGCGGATGTAGGTCGTGTACGACGGCTTGCTCATCTCGCCGTCGCTGACCACGTCGACGCCGGCTGCGACCTGCTGGCCGACAACCTCATCGACCGCCTTGGCGGTCGCCTGCTCGAACACGTCCAGCGCTATGGCCTCACCCTTTTCACGGCCGAGGATGAGGTCGATGAGCGGCTTCGGCCGCGGCAGGCTGCCGGTGTGGGTGGTCAGGATGCGGTCGGTCGAGATTTTCATGCGGCACTCCCGGACACTGCAGTGGCGTTGTCGTCGTTGTGGGCGGAGGATAGTGTGCGCGCCACGCCGGATCGGCAAGTGTGATGCTAGGGGGAATGCCAATGAGGATCGTCGATCTAAGCCGGGATCTCTATCACCGCACACCGTCCTATCCGGGGCAGCCGCCGATCATTCACGGCATCTGGAAGACCCACGAAGAGGCGCTCGCCGAGTCCGGCGGCGTGCAGGGCAACAGCGTGATGTTCTTCTCCATGCCGGACCACGGCGGCACCCACATGGACGCGCCGCGGCATTTCGGCAAAAACGGCACGCCGATCGACGAGTATCCGCTCGAATATTGCATTGTGCCCGGCATCTGCATCGACCTTCGCCATATTCCGCCGCGCGCCGAGATCACGCCGGCCGATCTCGAGGCGGCGGTGAGAAAGACCGGCGTACCGGTTCCAAAGAAAGGCACGGTGCTGCTCTGCACCGGCCATCACGCGCGCACCTTTCCGACCGCGGCCTATTCGACCGACAATCCCGGCGTCAACGTCGAGGCGACCGAATGGCTGGCGCAACAGGGCATCGTGCATTTCGGCATCGACTCGATGCGGCCGGGTCCGGAAGGCAAAGTCAATTCACTGGTCCACAAAGCCTGCCTCGATCTCGACATCACCCATATCGAAAGCCTGTGCAATCTCGAGGCGCTGCTCGGCCACGGCGAATTCCAATATATCGGCCTGCCGCTGAAATGGCGTGGCGGCACGGGATCGCCGATCCGCGCGGTCGCGGTGTTCAACCACTGAGGCCGCCGTTCGACATTGTCACGCGGTCCTGTGTCGGAGATAATCTGTTCTGACAAGTGATATTGACGATGCAGAAAATCTCCTTGAACGTATCAGCATTGATCCCGCCGTGTGCGGCGACAAGCCGTGCATCAAAGGAACGCGCATCTGGGTTTCGCTAGTTCTCGATCTGCTCGCCAGCGGCATGTCGGAGAGCGAACTGATGGCGGAGTACTCGGGCTTAACGCACGAGGATGTCCTTGCTGCCATTGCCTATGGCGCGGAGGCCGCTCGCGACCGCGTTATTCCTGTTCCCCTGGAGCCGACTGGGTGAAACTCAAAGTCGATGAGAACATTGGCCGCAGTGGGGTCATCCTCCTGCGAACAAGGGGCCACGACGTAACTACCGTTCGCGAACAAGGCCTTGGTGGCAGCGCGGATGAGCACGTCTTCAACGTATGCGTGGCCGAATCCCGAACGTTGATCACCCTGGATCGTGACTTTGGTCATGTCCTGCGATTCCCGCCTCAGCAATCCGCGGGTATTGTGATCCTGGAGTTGGGGGGCGAATTCGCATCGACGCGGCTTCTCAACGAACGTCTCACGGACTTTCTAGCAGTCGCCGCCTCTCGATCGGTCAGCGGTGAATTGTGGATCGTTGAGCCCGGACGCGTCGGGGTCCGGCTGGAAAAAGACTCTGAGTAGGGAAACGACCAAGATGCAGATCGGGCACAATCGCAAGATGACCGGGGCGCAGTGCCTCGCCGACATGTTCAAAGGCTACGGTGTCACGCACATTTTTCATGTGCCGGCGGTGCTGCGCACCACATTCGCCGAGATGGAGCGGCGCACCGATATCAGGCGGCTGCACGTTCACGGCGAGAAGGCAGCGGCCTACATGGCCGACGGTTATGCGCGCGCCTCGGGCAGGCCCGGCATCTGCATGGCGCAGGTGATTGGCGCGCTCAACCTCGCCGCCGGATTGCGCGACGCCTGGCTCGCTCATTCGCCCGTTATCGCCCTGACCGGCGGCCGCGAGCCAAAGACAAAGTTCCGTAAGGTCTATCAGGAGATCGACGACATGCCGGCGTTCGAGCCGGTGACCAAATTCAACGCGACCGTCGACGATGTGGGGCGCTTTCCCGACATGGTGCGGCAGGCTTTCCGCGTTGCGACATCGGGCACGCCCGGTCCGGTGCACCTGCAGTTCCGTGGCAACGAGGGTCAGATCGACGGCGAAGAAGGCGACATGGAGCCGCTTTGCGAAGCTTTGTTCGCACGCGTGCCGCCGTTTCGCCCGGAGCCCGATGAAGCGAGTATCCAGGCCGCGCTCAAAATCCTGCAAGACGCGCAGCGGCCGGTCATCGTGGCGGGTGGCGGCGTGCACGCATCTGGCGCGGCGAACGAATTCACCGCGTTGGCCGAGGCGTTGCAAATTCCGGTCGCGACATCGCTCAACGGCAAGGATTCGATCCCCGGCAACCACCCGCTATCGGTCGGCGTCGTCGGCACCTATTCGCGAGAGAGCGCGAACCGCGTCGTCAACGCCGCCGACCTCGTATGCTTCATCGGCACCGAAACCGGTGGCATGACCACGCATTTCTGGGCCGTGCCGAAAATCGGCACGCCCGCGATCCAGATCGACATCGACCCGGAGGCGCTCGGCCGCAACTATCCGCTCGCCGCCGCAGTCAACGGCGACGCCAAGGTCGCGCTCGCGCGCATGCTTGCGTTGGCCGACCGCGCCGGCGCGGCGAAACGCAAGGGCTGGGTGGCGCAAGCGCAGGCGATCTGCAGCGAGTGGCGCAGCAAGTATAAGCCTGCGCTCGAGTCCGACGCGGTTCCGATCAGGCCGGAGCGGCTGTGCCGCGAACTTTCGCAGCATGTACCGGACAACGCCATCGTCGTCGTCGACACCGGACACGCCGGCATGTGGATGGGCGGGATGTTCGATCTGACCAGTCCGCGTCAGAGCTACATGCGCAGCGCCGGCCACCTCGGCTGGGCGTTCCCGGCAGGCCTTGGCGCCAAGTGCGCCTGTCCGGACCGGCCGGTCGTTACGTTCACGGGCGATGCCGGTTTTTGGTACCACATCGCCGAAATCGAAACCGCGGCCCGCTGGGGCATCAATGCGGTCACGGTCGTCAACAACAACGGCGGCGGCAATCAGTCGAAGCGGGGCTTCGACCGGGTCTATGGCGGCCAGCAAACCCCAAAGGCCCGCGAACTATGGACGTTCAGCAAAGTCAACTTCGCCCGTATTGCCGAAGACATGGGTGCTGTCGGCATTCGAGTCGAACAGGCCGCCGCCTTCCCGGCAGCGCTGGCGCAGGCCTTAGCGGCAAACCGCCCGGCGGTGATTGACGTGGTCACGGACATTGAGGCGCTGGCTCCGGTGGCCGTGACCTAACGTGGCGAATTTTGCTGCCCTGGAACCACGGTTCCCACGGGTACCCGAGTGGCGCCAGCATGACCGGGCCACGCCTCCGGTTTTCGGTATCGGACGGTATTTCAAATGGATGCTGGCCGGCGGATGCCGCTGCGCCACCATTTGCAGGCCCTGAGGCCATAAAATTGCCGGTTGTCCTCGCTCAATTCAAATACGGCGAAATTTGTACATCGGACCAATCCGAATGCGTCATTGCAATCACGAATTTGCAACCGTGAGCGACAAATGACTCCTCGTTCACAGCCGGAAAGTATGAAAAACTGAAACATTGCATGGGGGACACCATGCGAGGGACCGCGCGCAAACGATGAGCACGGCGCAAGCGTCGGCCGTTCGTCTATTGCAGTTCATGATGATCGCGTCGCTGGTTTTGCCGGCGGCGCTGTTCGGCTACGCGTCCTGGATAACCGATCGCGAAATACACGCCGTCGCCGACGAGCGCATCGACCGTTCGCTCGACGTCTTGCAGGAACAGGCGTTGAAGGTGTTCGAAACGGTCGACCGCACATTCGCGGAGGTCGACGAGGTCGTGCGCGACATGTCCGCCGATCAGATTCGCGCCGCCCAGCCAAGTTTGCATCCGCGGCTCAAGCGCATCGCAGAAGCGATGCCGCAGCTTCAGGCGATCGTCCTGATCGGCAGCGACGGACATCCGCTCGCGTCGAGCACACTCCAAACAGTACGCCCCGACGCCAACTTTTCCGAACGGGATTATTTCAAGGCCCAGACGGATCACGACGCCGGGACTTACGTCAGCGACGTGCGCACGCCGCAATTGCCTGGCGTTGGAACCGACTTCTTCGATCTTTCGCGCCGCCTTGCAACACCGGACGGTTCGTTCGGCGGCGTGATTGCGGTGGCCGTGCGTCCGAGTTATTTTGAAGACTTCTATGCGCGGATCGGACAGGCGCCTGGAAGTTTCTACGCCTTGGTGACAAGGGACGGTGCTTTCCTTGCCCGCTTCCCGGTCCGCGGCAACCGGATGCAGCGACTGAACCCGGCGAGCGGACTGCGCGTCGCGATCGAGCAGCGCGACCTCGATCATGGGCTGTTCACCGCCACGTCGCAGATCGACGGCCTACCGCGGCGCATCGGCTTTCGCAAGCTTGAGGGCTATCCGGTCTACGCCCTCGCCGGCGTCGAGACTGCGGCGATCCGGCAGGAGTGGCTCGACACCATAGGACCGCACCTGATTTTCGGCCTGCCCGTCACGATCGTGCTGTTCGGCGTGCTCTGGATTGCGCTCCGCCGCACCCGTCGCATGCACGACGAGGCCGGGCGCCGCGAAATAGCGGAAGACGCTTTGCACCAGGCGCAGCAGCTTCAGGCCATCGGCCAATTGACCGGCGGTGTTGCGCACGACTTCAACAACCTCTTGATGATCATCAGCGGCAGCGTGCAGCGGTTGCGCCGCCACATCACCGACGAAAAGCAGACGCAACTCCTCGATGCGATCATGAACGCAACGCAGCGTGGCGAGAGTCTGACCCGGCAGCTGCTCACTTTTTCGCGGCGGCAGACACTCCAGCCGAGCGTCATTGACCTCGCCGAACGGCTGCCCGAGTTCAAAGAGATGCTCAGCCGCTCGCTGCGCGGCGACATCGATATTCGGGTGAGCGTTCCGAACCGGCGCTGCAGCATCAAGGTTGACCCGAGCGAACTCGAACTTGCACTCCTCAATCTCGCGTTCAACGCGCGTGACGCCATGCCCTCCGGCGGTACGCTGACCATCACGGCAAAGCCGGTGGTTCTGCGGGGCAAAGCCAGTGAAGAAGGACTGAGAGGCGACTTCGTCGCGGTCAGGGTCGCCGATACCGGCGCCGGCATTCCGTCCGACGTCTTGCCGCGAGTGTTCGAACCGTTCTTCACCACCAAGGACGTCGGCAAGGGCACCGGCCTTGGCTTGAGCCAGGTTTACGGATTTGCCAGGCAGTCCGGCGGTGCCGCCACCATCACCAGTTCGGCGCGGCGCGGCACCGCGGTCACGCTGTTCTTGCCGCAGACCTGGGAAACTCCATCACGGCCGCGGCAGCAGGCCGCCACCGCCGATGTAACGCGCTCGGCCGGCACGGTGCTGATCGTCGAGGACAACGCCGAAGTGGCCGAGGTCGGCAAAGCGTACCTCGAGCAACTGGGCTACCGCGTGAAACAGGCGGCGAGCGCACAGTCGGCTTTGGATTTGATCGAAAACGAAGGCGGCATCGACGTAGTGTTCTCCGACATCTTGATGCCGGGGGGGGTAAACGGCCTCGACATGGGACACATCATCCGCCGCCAGTTTCCGCACATCGTCGTGCTGCTGACGACGGGCTATAGTTCGAGCGCACAAGATGCTGTGCATCAGGGCTTTGCGGTTCTGCAGAAGCCCTATGACATCGCCGCGCTGGAACGCGCTCTGCGCGACGCGCAAGGCACGGTGCGGCGATCGCCGCGGGAAGCCGTCGGCTGATTATTCGGGCTTGATGCCGGCCGCGTTGGCGACGTCGCGCCACTTGACGATTTCATCGCGAATGACGATCTGCAGCGCGTCGGGCGTGCTCGCACCGGGTACAAACAACTGCGCCTTCAACGCATTGGCCCCATCCGGCGAATTGACGACGGCGGCGACTTCGCGGCTCACCCGCTCGACGATCGGCTGCGGAACGCCCGCTGGCGCCACGATCGCCATCCATAGCGACACCTCGTAGCTGGGCAACCCGCTTTCCGCGACAGTTGGAACGTCGGATAGCGCCTCGATGCGCTTCGCGCCGGTCACCGCCAACGCGCGCATCTTGCCGCTCGTCAGAAACGGCAGCGTTGGGGCGAGTTGGCCGAACTGCATCTCGATGCGGCCCTCGACGAGGTCGAGTACGGATTGCGCGGAGCTGCGGTAAGGCACGTGGGTCAGTTCGATGCCCGCCATCTTTTCGAACAGGGCGCCGGCGAGATGGGCGAGGCTCGCCGGTCCCGCCGAAGCGTAGTTGAGCGCGTGCGGTTTCTCCTTGGCGAGCGCAATCAGCTCGGCCACGGATTTTGCCGGCACGCCTGGATAAACGGCAAGCACGTAGGGCGAATCCCCGATCATCGCGACCGGAGAGAAATCCTTGACCGGATCGTATGGCAGATGCGCGCTCAGACTGACGGCGAGCGCGTGCGTCGAGGTGGTGGCGATGCCGATCGTATAACCGTCCGGCGCCGCGCGCGCGACGGCTTCGGCGCCGAGATCGCCGCTCGCACCGGGCCGATTGTCGACCACAATCTGCTGGCCGAGCCGTTGCGCCAGCATCTGGCCGACAATGCGCGCGATCGTGTCGGTGCTGCTGCCGGCAGGGAACGGCACCACCAGATGTACCGGATGATCCGGCCAAGCCGATGCGTCAGCCCACGCATCAATCCGTTGCAACGGAAGCGCCGCGACGGCGAGAACAACCGCAAATGCGAACCTCCGGATCATGACGCCACCGATGGATGGAGGTTAAGTGTGGTGCGGCTCGGGATCGATGCCGAGCGCGCTGAAGACGCGTGTGTGCATGTTGTAAATGCCGACCAGCACGGTCAACTCGACGATTTGTCGCTCGTTGAAATGCGGCCGCAACGCATCGAATACGCTGTCGGACACCGTGATGTCACGGGTCATGGCATCCGTATAGGCCAGCGCCGCGCGCTCGCGAGCGCTGAAGAACGTGCTGTTCTGCCAATCGGCCAGCGCATCGGATTGCTCCTTCGGCAATCCCTCCGGCACCGACAGTTCGGGCACATGCTGTTTGACCACGTAGTCGACGCGATTGAGGTATCCGACGCGAATGATGGCAATCTCGCGCAGCCGTCCGTCGAGCTGGGTCTTGAAGCGCGCATTGCTGATCATGTCGAGCCAGCAAGCGGCAACCTGCGGCGTATGCAGCAGGAGCTTGTAGACGTTGATCAATGTGCCGCGCCGTCCGGCGCGGACCTTGGCAATCAGATCGGCAAGCTCGGGATGATCTTTTTCCTCGATGTAGGTAATGCGGGCCATGATGCTTTTCGCAGGGCTGAGGCGGGACGGTTCGAATACACCATCTGTCTTCGAGCGTCACCCACCGCCCCTAAACATGGCCTCGGAGGATCGCTGGCAGGCCCGCTCGTCAGGCGTCCTATAGGGCGAGACGCTCGCGTAGCAGATCGCCGAGCTGCGCCGCCGCGGCGTCTGGGTCCTCGGCTGGCTCAACGGCCGGGATTAAGCGTTTGCGGGACTTTTTAACAGACTGCCCATCCGATTCGCCGTGTTGCACAGGTCCGGAATGTTGCTCGATCTGATCAGCCAGCGAAAACCAAATATTGCAGAGCAGAAGCCAGCCGAGCCTCGCGTCCAAATCGTCGGTGATCAAATCAGCGGTGCACAGAAACTCGTTCGCCTTCCTGCGGCAATCTCTGGCGCTCATTATTGTTACACTACCAATACGCGTCGCGATGTTCGCCTGATGAGGCCTGATTGAGCGCGGGATAAATGTCCGAGCGGCCGGCTGTGAGAGACAAGGACTGTCAGGCCGCCTTGCGCTCACAGACGCAGTCATAGGCACTGCACTCGGCGTCGCAGACCCAGGCGTCCTTGGCGAACCACTCGTGCTTTGTCGGGGCGTGGAGAATTGTGGCAGCAACGCCCCTCTTCACGGTTCTTCCGGCTCTTACCCCTCGCCGATCTCGCGCAGAATTTCGGCGGTATGTTCGCCGAGCCGCGGTGCCGGACGGTCCGACGCCATCGGTGCGCCGTCTAGCACGATCGGTGTGCGCACACCGGGAATCTTGCCGCCCTTGGCGGCTTCGCTCGGCAATTCGAGCTGCATGCCGCGATGCTTGACCTGCAGATCGGCAAAAACCTGATCGAGATCGTTGATCGGGCCGGCTGGAACGCCGGCTGTTTCGAGCTTCTGCAAAAGTTCGGCGCTCGACAGGCGTGATGTTAGCGTGCACAGCGTATCGACCAGGACGGCGCGATGTTCGAGCCGGCCCTTGTTGTCCTGATACGCCGGCTCCTTGGCGAGGTCAGGCTTGCCGAGAATCCCGCACAGCTTGACGAACTGATTGTCGTTGCCCGTGGCGATGATGATGTGGCCGTCGGCGACCGGAAACACCTGGTAGGGCACGATATTGGGATGCGTGTTACCGATGCGCGTTGGGATATTGCCCGTCACCAGATAGTTGAGGGCCTGGTTTGACAGGACGCCGACAGTCGAATCGACCAGCGCCGTATCGACATAACCGCCGCGTCCGGTCTTCTCGCGCCGCGCCAGCGCGGCCAGGATGCCGACCACCGAATAGACGCCGGAGAAAATGTCCGACACCGGAATGCCGACACGCATCGGCTCGCCGTCGGCCGTGCCGGTAAGTCCCATGAGGCCGCCGATACCCTGCGCCATCAGATCGTAGCCGGCGCGAGACGCGTACGGGCCGGTCTGGCCGAAGCCGGTGACTGAGCAATAAATGAGGCGCGGGTTGTCGGGTCCAAGGCTTTTGTAGTCGAGGCCGAACTTGGCGAGCCCGCCGACCTTGAAATTTTCGATCAGCACGTCCGACCGCGCCGCAAGTTTTTTCACGATGCGTTGGCCTTCGGGGGTGTCGAAATCGAGCTCGATCGAGCGCTTGCCACGGTTGGCGCCGTGGAAATAGGCCGCGCCCAGGTGGCCCCCGTCGGCGCCCGGGACGAAGGGCGGACCCCAGCCGCGGGTGTCGTCGCCGGCGCCCTTGCGCTCGACCTTGATCACATCGGCGCCGAGGTCGGCCAGGAGCTGCCCGGCCCACGGCCCGGCCAGGATTCTGGCAAGTTCCAGCACGCGCAAACCGGCCAGCGGTCCGGGGCCGGATGGACCTGGACCAGAGGGACCCTGATTGGACGGACCCGGCATAACTTAACCCCTGCTTAGCACGACGACGCTGCCGCGCGGCGCTTAAGTGTCCCAGACGGCCCGATTTGTCTACAGGCTGCGCATTTCTTCGGCTTGTCATCGCCGCCACCGATCATTAGCTACATGCTGCCGAGCGGATTGGGACGAGCGGTGAACACCTCCTTTTTCAGCGAGATGCTGCAGAGCATCGCCGATCGCGGCCGCGCATTGATCCTGCGCGAGCGCCGCGAGCCGGCGCATGAACAGTCGGCCGGGCTGATCGAGCTTTGCGACGATCTGCTGTCCGGCCGCGGCGAGGCCTCCGGCGTCGCGCTCGCCCGCGAGATCCTCGCCGGCTATGACGAACTCACCATCGGGCCGCGCATCGCCTTTTTCGAAGCGCTGGCGAAGACCTTCGGCCACGACCGGGACCGGATCGACGCCGCCATCGCGGATTGGCGATCGTCGCCGTCGGCGGAACATGCAGCGGAGCTGCATCATGCCGCCGAGCCGCGCCGCCTCGAACTGTTCCGCAGGCTCAACCTTGCGCCCGGCGGCACGGCGGCGCTGGTGCGGATGCGCGAACAACTGCTCGACGCCATGGATCGCCGCGACGATCTGCGCGAGATCGACAGCGATTTTGTTCATCTGTTTTCCTCGTGGTTCAACCGCGGCTTTCTGGTACTGCGCCGCATCGACTGGTCGACGCCGGCGCTGATTCTGGAGAAGATTATCCGCTACGAAGCGGTCCACGAGATTGGTGACTGGAACGATCTGCGCCGGCGCATCGATCCGCCGGACCGGCGCTGCTATGCCTTCTTTCATCCGGCGCTGGTCGACGAACCTCTGATTTTCGTCGAGGTGGCGCTGACCCGGGAAATTCCGGCTGCGATCGCGCCGATCCTGTCCGACAAGCGCGACGAGGTCGATCCGGAACGAGCGACGACCGCGACGTTCTATTCCATCACCAATTGCCAGCGCGGGCTCGCCGGCGTGAGCTTCGGCCATTTTCTGATCAAGCAGGTGGTCGAAGAACTCTCCCGAGAGCTCAACCGCGTAGCGACATTCGTCACCCTGTCCCCGGCCCCGAATTTTGCCGAATGGCTAAAGCGCGAGCGTGCAAACCCAGCGTCGCCGGCGCTCGACGAGGATGACCGAGCAGTGCTCGCCGCGCTCGACGGCGCCAATTGGTGGCGCAACCCCGAGATGACCGAAAAGGTCCGGGAGCCGCTCCTGCGCGCCGCCGCTTATTACTATGTGCGCGCGCGCAATCGGCGCGGCCTCCCGGTGGATTCGGTTGCGCGTTTCCATCTCGGCAACGGTGCACGCCTCGAACGGCTCGATTGGCCCGCCGACACCTCGGAGCGGGCGCTGCAACAATCCTACGGCCTGATGGTGAATTACCTCTACGACCTCGGCTACATCGAGAAAAACCACGAGGCCTACGCGCAACAGCACGCGATTGCGGCTGCAAGCGCAGTGACGAAGCTCGTTACATCGCCGGCGCGCGAGATCGTTCCGGTTTCCGGGTGAATGTCATTCCGGATCGCCTCGAAGAGGCGAGTCCGGAATCCATACTCACAGACCGTGCTTATGGAATCCGGGTTCCCAAGGCTTCGCTCGGGCCCCGGAATGACGGTATGCTCACCGCACCTCACCCAGAGACTGCCTCATGCCCAACCTGCTTGGCGTGCTCGAAACCGCCCTCTATGTCGACACGTTTGAGCGCGCGTGCCCGTTCTACGAACAGGTGCTGGGGCTGAACAGCATCTACCGCGATCAGCGGCTGTGTGCCTACGACGTCGGTTCCCGCGGCGTGCTGCTGCTGTTCTTGCGCGGCCGATCGCTTGAGACGGTGAAGATGCCCGGCGGCACGATTCCGCCGCACGACGGGCATGGCCCGGTGCACATCGCCTTCTCGATTGCCGCCGCCGAACTGACCGACTGGGAGAAGCGGCTCGCCGAAGCGGGCGTCGCCACCGAAGGCCGGACCAGATGGCCGCGCGGCGGCGAGAGCGTCTATTTCCGCGATCCCGACGGACACCTGCTCGAACTCGCCACGCCGGGTTTGTGGCCGGGCTATTAAGGGCTACGAGCGCCCGTAGACCGGTACGACCGCGCCGCGCGTGACCCGATTATCGGGCGATGCGAGAAAAAGGATGGTCGCCGCGACCTCCTCGACCTTGGGCCACGGCGCGTAGTCGGCCTTAGGCATGGCGTGACGATTGGCCGGCGTATCCATGATCGATGGCGCGACCGCGTTGACCAGAATTCCGTCCGTAGCAACCTCTTCGGCGAGGGCCGCCGTGAAGGCCGCGACCGCGGCTTTGCTCGCCGTGTAAGCCGCCATGCCGGCGCCGCTGCGCCATTCCAGCGCCGCGCGGGCGGCAACGTTGACGATCCGGCCGCCCCCGCTCATCGCATTGACGGCAGCCCGGCAGCACAGCGCACAGCTGACAAGGTTCATGTCGATCTGCTGCCGGATCATCGCGACCGAAGCCTCGCGCAGCGGCGCCGCCGCAAAGCCACCGGCCAGATGGACGGACGCCCACAGCGGCCCTGCTCCGTCGTAGGCGCGTGCGACTGCGACCTCTTCGGTCAAACTGCCGGTGACGACCAGCGTGACGTTCTTGTGATCTCGCAGGCGGAAGCGTTGCGCCTCGGCGTCATCGAAACAGGGCACGCGGCAGACTGCGCCAGCCTCAAGAAGCGCCGCCACCACGGCGGTTCCCAGTGCACCGGCGCCGCCGGTGATCACGACGTGACGGTCATGGAAGTCCATGCTGTATCATCCACAATCGTGAAAGCCGCGCAAGCGACGCGCTTCCCCCATCGTCCAGGTCCAATGAGGCAGAAATCAGTATTCTGTCGCCAGAGGAGAATCAGTGGCTGACTTCGATCTCGCCATCATCGGCGGCGGCATCAACGGCGCCGGCATCGCGCGCGATGCGGCCGGCCGCGGCTTGCGGGTCGTGCTGGTCGAGCAAAACGATCTGGCGTCGGGCACGTCGTCGGCGTCGTCGAAGCTGATCCACGGCGGCTTGCGTTATCTCGAGCATCGCCAGTTCGCCTTGGTCCGCAAATCGCTGCGCGAACGCGAAGTGCTGTTGCGGATGGCGCCGCACCTGGTGCGACCGCTGCGCTTCGTACTGCCGATCGACGAAACGTTGCGCTCGGCGCTCGTCGTGCGGATCGGACTCTTGATCTACGATTGGATCGGCTGGCGCAGGATTTTGCCGGCAACGCGCGAGCTTGATCTGATCACCGACGTAGCCGGGCAGCCGCTGCGGCGGCAATTTCATAACGCCTACGAATATTCCGATTGCTTTGCCGACGACTCACGCCTTGTCGTGCTCAACGCGGTGGACGCGGCCGAGCGCGGCGCCGTTATCCGGCCGCGCAGGCGCTGCATTCGCGCCGAACGCACCGACGTGTGGCGTGTCGTGCTCATGGCGCGCGGCCAGCCCGACGTCATCACCGCACGGATCCTGATCAACGCAACCGGCGCCTGGGCCGAATCCTTTGCCGAGAACGCCTTGCGCCTGCCAGCGGCGGGCAAGCTGCGCCTCGACAAGGGTAGCCACATCGTGGTGCGGCGTTTCTACGAACACGATCGCGCCTACCTTCTGCAAACCGCTGATCGGAGAGTGGTCTTTGCCATCCCGTTCGAACGCGACTTCACGCTGATCGGCACGACCGACCAGAGTTTCTCAGCCGACCCGTCAACCGCGGTGCCGACGCCCAATGAGATCGGCTATCTGTGCGGCGTCATCAATGCGTATTTCCGCACCACGATCGCCGCCGCCGATGTGGTCTGGGCCTACGCGGGTGTGCGCGGACTCTACGATGACGGCGCGCGCAAACCGGAGGACACGGGTCGTGAATATGTCCTCGCCCTCGACGATCCGTACGGCAAGGCGCCGCTGCTCACGGTTTATGGCGGCAAAATCACGACGTACCGGCGTCTTGCGGAGGAGACCATCGCCAAGCTCTCGCACCACCTTCCTGTATCGCGCGATTGGACCGCAAGCAGCGCCCTGCCGGGCGGCGATTTTGTCTATGACGGGATGGAGACACTGGTCGAGCGCACGCTGCGGACCTGGCCGTTTCTGACGGCCAATCATGCGTGGCGTCTAACGCGGGCTTACGGGACCCGCATCGACAACGTTCTCAAATCGGCGACCAAGTCCGGCGACCTCGGTGTCCGCTTCGGCGCCGATCTGACCGCCGCCGAAGTCCGCTACCTGATGGCCAAGGAGTGGGCGGAGACCGCCGACGACGTACTGTGGCGGCGCTCCAAGCTTGGCCTGCACTTCTCGGACGCCCAACGGCAAACTCTCGACCGGTTCATGGCGCAGCCGGAAGGCAAAAACCGCACAAAAGTTTAATCAAACTGCGCCGATCCGTTTCACGGCAAAATCATGCCCGTGTGATTTTCTCCCCTGGCGCAACTCGCACGGACCGCGAGCGAGCATGGGAACCATCCCGAGCGAGATTTCAAAGCAGCTTGAAGGTCTCAGGGTGCTGATCGTCGACGACGAGTCCGGCATGCGCAAGGTGACCCGCGCTCTGCTGCAGGCGATTAGCGTCAGAACGATTTTCGAGGCCTATGACGGGCTCAGCGGCCTCGAGG
This sequence comes from uncultured Alphaproteobacteria bacterium, assembly GCA_963732015.1. Lineage (GTDB taxonomy): Bacteria > Pseudomonadota > Alphaproteobacteria > Rhizobiales > Xanthobacteraceae > BOG-931. The sequence goes on from CAVSXY010000003.1 coordinate 378,868, forward strand.
CCATTCGCGCGCACGAGCCCGATGTTGTTGTCCTCGACTGGGAAATGCCGAGCATGAACGGTCCGGAGCTGGTCCGCCTGGTGCGCTCGCCGGAAAGCTTTCCCCTGCCCGACGTTCCGATCATCATGTTGACGGGCCACGACGAACGCTACCGCGTGGTCGAGGCGATGAGGCTTGGCGTCAACGAGTTCCTACTCAAGCCGGTGTCATCGGCGGCGCTGTTGGCTCGCTTCATCTCGGTTCTGGCAATGCCGCGCTGGATTGGTCCGCGACGGCGATTATTACGGCCCCGAACCGCGCCATGCGGCGAGCTACAAGCCCGAGCCCGATCCCGCCCTCAGCGAGGTCGTGCTCATCTAGCGCGGGTGATGCCGTGGCCCAAAGTACAATCAGTGATGCGTATAAGGGTGCCGGCGGAGTGACGCACAGCGGCGATCTTTACCAAACGTTCACCACGTTGCCGCAACTCCGCTCCGGCCACGACCAGCTGTATGCGGCGGATCAATTCGACCTTTACCCAACCGCAAGACGCTCATGCTTTCATGGGCGAGGACAGCCGTTTCAGCGCCCATAGTCCTTGGCGGCCGGTCATGTCAGCCTCCCTTTCCAAGAAAGAAGTTGCCGATCTGATCCAGTCGCTTGGCGTACTGGTGGTCGACGACAACCAGTACATGCGGAAGATGATCCGCACTCTGCTGGTGAATTGCGGCGTCAAGGATATCTACGAAGCCGCAGACGGCATCGCCGCGCTCGACGCCATTCGCACCATTGCGCCCGACGTGGTTATCCTCGACTGGGAGATGCCGTTGCTGAGCGGCGCCGAACTGGTCCGCATCGTCCGCTCGCCCGGCGTCTTTCCGATGTCTGACGTTCCAATCATCATGCTGAGCGGTCACGGTGAGCGCTGGCGGATCGTCGAGGCCGCGCGTCTCGGGGTCAACGAGTTTCTGATCAAGCTGGTCTCGGCAAAACCCATTTACGACCGATTGGTTTCGATCATCACGCAACCGCGGCCGATCGTTCAGCTTGGCGATTATTACGGTCCCGAGCCCCGCAAGCATTTAGCCGAACCGCCCGACGAAGTCGACGTTGCCAAGTCGGCCGTCATCGAGATGGGCCGTTGATCCTCACTGCGGCGGCAGGGCGGCGGGCTCGACCGTCAAAAACCATTCGCTATTTCCGCAAAATCAAAAAATGATTTAGCGTGTTGCGCAATTGGCGCATCGCCTCGTCGCGCGGCCGCCGCTGGAGTGCCGATGCAGGCCATCGAAACGGAACGACGCTTGGCTCCGCCGTCTGATCGAACGTCGCCTCCGTTCTTGCGCATCGAAGGCGTCAGTAAGCATTTCAGCAGTTCGGCCGCGGTGGAGCAACTTTCGCTCGAGATCCATCAGGGCGAATTCTTCGCGCTGCTGGGAACATGATGTTCCAAAGCTTGCGCTGTTTCCGCACCTCGATGTCGAGGCCAACATTGCATTCGGCCTCAAGCAAGAGGGCCTGCCGAGGCAGGAAATCGCGGAGCGCGTCGCCGATATGCTCGCGCTGGTCAAGCTCGAAGGTTTCGGCCGGCGCAAACCCCACGAACTTTCGGGCGGACAGCGCCAGCGTGTCGCGCTCGCGCGTTCGCTGGTCAAACGGCCGCGCGTTCTGCTGCTCGACGAACCCATGGCCGCGCTCGACAAGAAGTTGCGTGGCGAGACGCAGTTCGAGCTGATGGACCTGCAGCGCCGTCTGGGCTTGACGTTCATTATCGTCACGCACGACCAGAGCGAAGCCATGATCGTCGCCGACCGCATCGGCGTCATGGATCGCGGGCGGCTGATCCAGGTGGGTTCGCCCGCCGAAATCTACGAGCGGCCGAACTCGCGCTGGGTCGCGGGGTTCATCGGCGAGGTCAACCTATTCGAAGGCAAGCTTGGCAGCGATCGCACGGTCGTCGAGGGCACGTCCGCGGGCCGGCTGCGAACGGCCGTCACGATCGACGCCGATCCGGGAGCCGCAGTCTGCATCGCCGTGCGGCCTGAGCGCTTGCGTATGGCCCGTCCATTGCCAAGGCCAAACGATGCGGCAAGCGGGGAATCGGATGAGAACTCGGTCGCTGGTACGATCGTCGATATCGGCTATCTTGGCGATCTATCGATCTACAAGATCAGGATCGCCGATGGCTCCATCCTAAAGGCAGCGACCGTCAATAGCGGGACAGCCGGTGAACGCCTCAGTCGAAACGAACCGGTCCAACTGACCTTTCCGCCCCAGGCCGCAATCGCATTGACACGATGAAGCCGTGATCCCGCCGATGAAGGGAAGCAAGAGATCCTTTGTTGCGAGGCTGGTCGTCGGCATTCCATTTCTGTGGCTGCTCGTCTTTTTTTTCGTGCCGTTTCTGATCGTGCTGAAGATCAGTTTCTCGCAGTCGGCGATCGCGCAACCGCCTTACACGCCCACCCTCGATCTTTCGGCGGGCTGGGACAGCATCGTGGCCTTTGTAAGCGGCCTCTCTCTGGACAATTATGCCCTGCTCGGCAGCGATCCGCTTTATGTGCTGTCCTACGTCAAGAGCATTGAGATCGCCGCGTTCTCGACGATCCTGCTGCTGCTGATTGGCTACCCGATTGCCTACGGCATCGCACGCGCGCCGCGCCGGCTTCACCCTCTCCTTGTGCTGTTGGTCGTGCTGCCATTCTGGACGGCCTTTCTCATCCGCATCTACGGGTGGATGAACATCCTGCAGCGCGACGGCCCGCTCAATCAGTTGCTCATGATGCTGCGGATTGTGCACGAGCCGCCGGCATGGCTCTCGACGGACACCGCCGTTTATATCGGCATCGTTTATTCGTACCTGCCGTTCATGGTGCTGCCGCTCTATGCGACGCTCGAGAAGCTCGATGAAACGCTGCTCGAGGCAGCGGCCGATCTTGGCTGTCCACGCTGGCGAGCGTTCTGGCAAGTGACCTTGCCGCTGTCGTCGCCTGGCGTAGTGGCGGGCGCGTTGCTGTGTTTCATTCCCGCCGTCGGCGAATTTGTCATCCCTGATCTGCTGGGCGGCTCGAACATTTCGATGATCGGGCAGACCATCTGGAATGAATTTTTCGGCAACAAGGATTGGCCGGCCGCCTCGGCGGCGGCCGTGACGCTGGTGTGCCTGCTGGTCACGCCGATCGTCATCTTTCAATACCAGGCGATGCGGACCGCGGACCAGAGCTGACCATGCGCAGGATGTCAGCCTTCAACCTCGCGTCCATCGTGCTCGGCGTCATCTTTTTGTACGCGCCGATCGTCATCCTGGTCATCTATTCGTTCAATGCGTCGCGGCTCGTCGTCGTGTGGGGCGGCTGGTCGACGCAATGGTATGCGGCGCTGTTCGAAGATGAAGCGCTGCTCGAATCGGCCTTCATCAGCATCCGGGTCGCCATCGTTTCAGCAACCGCGGCGACGCTCCTGGGAACACTGGCGGCGACATCGCTGGTCCGCTTCGGGCGCTTTCACGGCCGGTTGCTCTTTTCGTCGATGATCTATGCGCCGCTGGTCATGCCCGAGGTGATCATGGGTCTGTCGTTACTGCTGCTGTTCGTCGCCATTTCGATCGATCGCGGCTTTTGGACCATCGTCATCGCCCACACCACGATGGCGACGTGCTTCGTCACGGTCATCGTGCAATCTCGCCTGGTCGATTTTGACATGAGCCTGGAAGAGGCGGCGATGGATCTCGGCGCCTCGCCGCTGCGCACCTTGATGGCCGTCACATTGCCGCTGATCCTGCCGGCGATTATCGCCGCCTGGATGCTCGCTTTCGCACTGTCGCTCGACGATCTCGTGATCGCGAGCTTCACTACGGGACCAGGTGCAACCACGCTACCCATCCGCATCTACTCGGCGGTCCGCCTGGGGATAAAGCCTGAGATGAACGCTGTGTGCAGCATCATGGTGGGCGTCGTCAGCGTCGCGGTGATCGCCGCGTCACTACTCGCCAAGCTCCATGCCGCCAAAGGCTCAGCGGTGCGAACGCCGCCTCAGTCTTTGCTCTCGCCAGGCGGCCGGAACAGAAACAACACAAACCAGACCGGTACGATCACGAGCGAGCCGAGGAGCAGATCCGGCAGCGCCAAGGCAAGACCCTGGTGCGCCAGGTCTTCGATGCGCTCGGGCGAGACCCCGGCGGCCTTGATCAACTGTTCGGTGGTGATGCCGAAATGCGCCAGAATGGTCCCCACGATCAGCGAAGCGATCAACACCTTGACAACAGTGCGAGTGAGGCGGTTGAGCATCCGGCCACCATCGCGGGCGCAATCCCGCGCTGATTCGTGGGCCGAAACCATAGAGCATCAGTCCTTAAAAAGCCTGCCAAGGGCTTAACCGGACCTTGGCCAACTCAAGGCTCCATCAAAAGGTTATGGCGGCGAAGGATCTAAGGACTTTTTGGCTCTGCCGGCGCGGGGGCGGGCTGTCCATTCGGCGCAGCGAACAACTGGTCGATGACGGAGCGAACGGCGTCGCCCGCGGCATGACCCTTGACCGCATCCAATAGCGGAGCGGCGGCGCCGGAACGCCGGATCAGACTTTGCGGGTCCGGCAGCATGATCGGATCATCCCACTGACCTTGCACCACGAAAGGCAGCTGGAATTCGTCCGTAGGGTTCGTCGAAACCAGCGTCGCAACGCCCTTCAGATCGAGATCGCGTTCCGGCACCGAGGCTTGGCCGCCGACCGCGAGCCGAACGGATGGCCCATCGATATGCATGTCCTCAACCGAGACGATGCCCTGCACGATCTTGAGATTCAGCACCAGCTGGTCGAATGGCGTGCGCCCGCTGCGGAAGTCGCCATTGCCGGACAGCGGCCGGCGCTCAAGGCGCCGCAATAATTGCTCGACGTTGATCCCGGCGAGTGAGCCCGCGCGAGCGGCGAGTGTCGCGGTGCCGTTGAGCGTATGGGTGACCGCCAGCACTGAGCCGCCCGAACCGTCGATATTGAGCGCCAGGTTGCCCCGGCCGACGAGCTTGTGCACACCGAACACCTGGCCGAGACAATTCTCGAGGTCGACATCGGCGAATTGCAGATGCGAGGTCACTCCGATCCCGCCTTCGGAACTGGCGAGTTCCGACCGAACCTTTGGCGATTCCGCCGAATGCCTGCGACTCGCCGATCGCAACGTCGAGCTTACCGCCGTGCATGGTGGCGGCGACCGCGGTTCGGCCGAGTTGGGCGGTGGAGATCTTGATGCTGGCCGCCGACAGCCGCAGATCGAGATTGAAGTCGCTCAGACCGTCGAGCGCGAGCGGCAGACGGTCCCAGTTCCGCTCGTTCGCCGCCAGCAGGCGAAATCCGGACACATAGGGGCTCAGATCCAGCGCATCGGCCGCAAGCGTGCCTTGCATGGTGCGATGACCGTCACTCGACAATGTCAGCACGCCCTCGGCGGTGTTACCGTCAAGTTCGACGTTGACGTTTGTGAGTGAGACTACCCCGCCCGTGATGTCGCTCTGCGCGCGCAGTGCAAACCGCCCAAAGCCGCCGAACGGCAATTTGCTCTCGCCAGTCCAGCGCATCGCCGACCGGAGCGAAGGCGATTCGACACCGAGCGTGCCTTCAACCTTGAGCGTCGGCTGGTAGCTTCCGGCGCCGTCGAAAGCCAGTTTGAGCGGTTCGCCCGAGAGCCGCAGCTTGACGCCGGAGCGCTGGCCGTTGAGCGCGGCCGGGAAGTCGCTGAGCGTGAGGCTCGCCTCGACCGGCTGATCGCGCCATACAAAATGTCCGTTGGCGCCGAAGCTCCGCGAGATCGACGGCCAAGCCACCAGGAAATCGAGGTTCTCCAGCCGCTGGAGGAGCCGATTGTTGGCTGCGTCGTTGACGATGACCGTGCCATCGCGAATGCCGATTTCCGAGAACGACGCGACGCGCTCGTGATCGGGCGCGAGCGCTTGCGACAGCGAGGCGATCAATCCCGACCAGTTGGATTGGCCATTGGGCTGGAACGTGACGGTGATCGTCGGCCGCACCAGCGTAACATCGGCGATTTCGATCCGTCCGGCGAGCAGCGGGAAGTAACGCAGCCGCGCCGTCAGCTCATCAGCCACCACGGCGGGCTCACCGGTCCGATCGTCACCGAGCATCACATCGCGAAAACTCACGGTCCCGGACGGGAACAGCGACACCGAGGTTTCGCCACGCAACAACGGATCGAGGCCGGTGACGGCGCTGATTTCCTTCTTGACCGCGTCCCGCACGGTTGCGGCAGGGATGAGGAAGGATAGCGTTACTAGCGTGACAAACGCTGCCGCGACCATCGCCGCAACCGCAATGGCGAAGCGTTTCAACCCGGTAGCCGCGGTCACAGGACGAGTTTTCCTTGCTGGGTCGGTCGAATATACCGAGCGTCCGCCAAGCTGCAAACATGGGCGGCATCTGTGTCGCTTTCGTGGCTAACGGCAGACACGCGCCTGACCTAAGGGACAGAAGCGCAAGGGAAAAATGGGCCTGATGCCGGCCGGCATGCCGGCGGCGTGGATGATCGTCACGCCACCGGAAGGCGTTCCGGCCTCTAGCGGGCCGACGCCTGCTGCAGCTCAAACTCGTGCGTCTGCGCCACCTCGGCGATCATCTTGCTGACGATCGCCTGTCCGAACGAGTTGAAGTTCTCCGCCACCATGACGAATGCGCCGGGTCCGCCTGTGACGTTGGACTTGTAGTAGTTGGCCAGGCCGCCTGGCGGGTTGGTGTGGTCCGGATTCCACGACATCGGGTTGTCGCTGAGAATGACCAGCCCGTTGATGGTGACGCCCTTGGCGATCGCATCGTCGCGCTGAAGCGCAACATCGCGGCCGGCATTGTTGGTGCCGTCACCGGAGATGTCGATGGTCCTGCGGACGGATTGGAACGGCGCACGGTCGAATTGCGCCATCGCGAATTCAATAGCGCCGCTGATCGAGGTGCGGTCCGCGAACGAACGCGGCGCCTCCAGGAGGCGATCGCCGAAGCCCTTGGCCAAATCGCCATCACCGATGGTCGTCCAATCGATCACGACACGCTGGGCACCGACACCGGACCACTCGACGAACATCAGCCCGATGCGGCCGGAGCGGCCCGATCGGATGGCATCGAGGACGCGAGGATCGGAGATAGCGGCGGCATAACCTTCACGCTGCAATTGGAACTTCGCGCTGTCGATGCTGCGCGACACGTCGGCCGCCAGAACCAGCAAGAGATCGACGTCGTCGGCAGCAATAGCCGCCGCGGGGAGCAAGCTAGCCGCGGCAATGATGAATATTAGGAGGCTTCTTATTGCGCGCATTTTTTGCAACTCACCATGAATTGCCGCCCAGCACGGCGAAAGTCCCGACATGCCGAGTTTAACCGATTCCGGGCTGTCCGCAAATCGTGGAATGCCAATGTGGCGGGGCAGCCGCGCGCGTTGGTACGCGGCCCACCGAAGGCGCCTAAGTTGCTGCCTATTCGACGAGAACGCGGCTCTGGCGGAAGACAATTTCGACCAGTGTGCCGGCGTTCGGCGAACTTTTGATACTGAAATTGGCGCGGTTGGCCTCGGCGAGCGCCTTTGTCAGCGGCAGTCCGAGGCCGGTGCCGCCCGAGCCCCAGCTCCCCGCTGTGGCGACTTGTCGGAACGGCTCCATCGCCGTCTGAATGTCCTTCTCGTTCATGCCGACGCCAGTGTCACGCACCCGCAGGACGGCATCGCCGCTGTCAGTCACGGCCGTCGAGACGATGACTTGCCCGCCGGGACCGGTAAATTTGACCGAGTTGCCCAGCAGATTGAGCACGATCTGCCGCAGCGACCTCTCGTCGGCCACGACGTGAGGCAGTCCCGGTGTCAGCGAACTGCGAATGATGATGCGCGCACGATTCGCCTGCGGCTGCATGATGCCGACGCACTGCTGAACGAGATCGTTGAGATTTACGTTGGCGAAATTGAGATCGAGCTTGCCGGTTTCGATCTTCGACAGATCGAGCAGATCGTTCAACAGCGAGACCAGGTGCGCGCCGGCCGCGTGCATATCCTTCAGATATTCGCGGTAGCGCTCGTTGCCGATCGGACCGAAGCGTTCCGCCATGATGACCTCGGCGAAGCCCGTGATGGCGTTGAGCGGAGTGCGAATTTCGTGACTGACTTTGGCGAGGAAATCCGCCTTGGCCGCGGCGGATTTTTGCGCCTCGCGTTTCGCCGCGCGCAGCTCCTCCTCGACCTTCCGGCTGGCCGTCGCATCCCGAAAGGCGGCGCAGAAACGATCGGCGCGGATGCGCGCAACGATCATCGCCAACGGAACGACCTAAGTCTTCGCCGCGCGACCGGTCACGTCGACGGCGCTGTGAAGAACCGTTTCGCCGCGCGCCACGCGCTCGAAACAGTCCCGCGCCGCGGTTTCGCTGTCCGCCGTCAAAAGTTCGACGAGCGGATGCCCCCCGAACTCATCGGCCGAAATGCCGAACAACGCTTGCGCGCCAGCGTTGACGTTTAGAACCTTCGCATCGCGATCGAGCACGATGACGCCGTCCATCGTCGTATCGAGGATCGACTTCAGCGCATGGATCTCGCGTTGGGCGGCGGCGAGTGCGACGGCGGTTACACGGTGACGTTCTTCGGCCTGCCCGTTGGTCAGGAAAAGCGCGAGCGCTATGTCCTCTTGCCACGGAACCGAGAACAAATGGCCCTCGACAGGAAGCCGGTCGCCGCCTCGCCTGACGAGCGAAAGAGTTTGGGCGCCCTCGCCTTCCGTAAGGGCGCCGGGCCCAGGTCCGTCAAAAAGGACCTTGAGGCCGCCGGCCGCCGCGAGCACATCGAGGCTATCGAAGCCGCTCATCTCGAAGAAATGCCGGTTGGCGAAAACCAGTTGATCATTGCGGTAGACCAGAACGCCAACGGGGCCCCGATCAAGCAGCAACGGCTCGATCGCCGGGGGCGATTGCGTCTGGCCGTGCGTCGAGGCGGCCGCCGCTAGCGCCTCGATCTCGTCGGCTTCCTCGCGATTTTCGTTGCGATCCTGCAGCGGCTCGGCCGCCTGCAAACCGCCCGCCGTGTCTTCGGCAGCCATGCCCTCTGCAGCAATATCTTCGGCGGCCGCGGAAGCCTCGGGCGAACCACGCAACCGCGCGGTCAGTTCCTGGGCCAATTCGCGAAACGCTTTGCGCTCCACCGGACTGAGACTCGAAGTCTGACTCGGAGTCTGACTTGGAGTTTTGGGTTCAGCCGCAGGCCCTGGACGAAACGGCACGACATTGGCCGACGCCGAGGCATGCACGGGAGCAAGAACGGAAGCGAGAACCGGCGCAGAACGTTCGGCTGCAGCGGAGACCCTGGCCACGGACTCTGCCGGCTCGGACATTTGTGCCGCAGCCGGTTCTACGGCGGCCGGTTCCGCCGCCGGCGGCGGCGCGGCATCAGCCGCGGGCTCGGCGATGGGCGCCGCTGCGGACGTGTCGGATGCCGAACCCGTGTCGGACGGCTCTGCTGCAGCCATAAATCCAATCGGGCGGTCCCGGCGCAAGCGCGCCAATTGATTGATGCGAGCAACATCGCGGCAGACACCAAAGCCGCGATAACCTCGAAAAAGCCGATCGCGATCGAATACCGGAAGACCAGCCAACTCGACCGGAAGCCTTTCGTCAGTCTCGTCGATCGGCCATTGCAGCGTGATGCCGCTCCAGGTCTCGCGCGTGGCCGCAGCGCGCTCAAACTGATTGTCGGGATCGAGCATGAGCTCGGCGGCGATCTCGCGCCAGTACCGTCCGAAGGACGCCATGGTTCGCGGCCCGACGAGTTCGATGAATTCATCCGATCCGACAACGAAGCGGCCGTCGGCATCCATCTGCCATACGAACCGCAAGGGGTGGCGGCGTTCAGCGACAGGGTCGTCAGCGGAGGCGCTTGCAGGCTTTGCATCGGCGGCAGCCAGCGACGCCTGTGCGGGAGCCGGAGACGCCGACATCGGCAAGTCTTCACGCTTTTGGTCGGCCGCTGTACCAGCTTCCACGCTTTCACCTGTTTGCGCAGGCGCGGCGGTAGTCTCGACCGGCTGATGGGGAAAGACGACGACGAGTACACGGGACACATCTTCACCGAGACGCTCGACGGTCACCGGGAGCGTATCGCGTCCGCAGCGCGCACGTCCGCTCGCGCTACCGGCGGCAAGCGCCGCGGGCGCAGTCTCAGCGAGACCGAGGGCCGAGAGCGTATTCGCTGCGTCAAGTCTCTTCCGCGCCGCGTCGGTGGCGTGGATGAGAGCGCCATCAGGGGCGAACACCGCGAGCGCTTGGTGACGATCCGCCAGCAACCGGCGCACCCGCTCGGCCAAAGTCAGCGCCGGGCCTGCAGCCTCGGTCGCTGCAATGAGAACGGACGCCGTGCCATCTGGAAGAATGATGCATGAGCACGCGCAGGTGAGTGCGCGGCTGAAGCCGGCGCCGAACTGCCGCAGCCGTTCGAGCCGTGGCGGACCGGACGACGGCAGCGTCACCGCCAGACGCAGGATCTGCGCGGCAGCCGGCTGGTTCGCCCCAAACCGGCGGCCGGCAATGTCGCTCGCCGATACGGCGCCAAAAACAGCGGTGCCAGCCGCGTTGGCCCACAAAATTCGCGAACCGTCCGCGCTCCACAGCCACGCGGGCCACGGGCTTGTCGCGAAAGCCGCAAGTCGCGGGTGATGCGACAGGCCGAGTTCGGACTCAACGACCGCCATGCCACTGAACTCATTGCCTAACGAATTCTTAATAAAGCCGGCAATCTGCGGCGTCCATGGCGCGTCCAGCCATTTGGGGCCCGCGCGCGGCAATAACCTTAACCCTGTCGAGGCGAGGCTCTGCGCCCGCGTTTGGCCTTGCGCGCCATGGGGGAACCTAAGCTAGGATCGATGGGCCGGCCCCAAGACGAAACGCCTCAGAGGAAACAACCATGGCGAAGGACCCGTTCGAGCAGTTTGCAATCTCAGGCGAAATGCGCGCGTTCGCCGAACAGAGCGTGGCGCAGGCGCGCAAGGCCTTCGACGGCTTCATCCAGGCCGCCAATCAAGCCATGAGTCAGATGCAGGATCAGGCCCAGGCGGCAAGCAGCAGCGCGACTGAAATCGCGCATAAGTCGATGGCATATGCGGAGCAAAACGTCGCGAGCACGTTTGACTTCGCGCAGAAGTTGATGCACGCAAAGGATGCGACCGACCTGATGCGCCTGCAGTCGGAATATCTGAGCCGCCAGATGCAGACGTTGTCGACGCAGGTCCAAGACCTCGGGCAAAGCGCCACCAAAATGGTGATGGACGCGGCCAAGCAGAAGACGTAAGGAAACGAACCTATCTTGCGTCTCTTCGTCCTAAAATATAATTTTATCAATATCTTAAATTGAGTTTGTGCAATGCAATAATTTCTGTTGCGATGCACCAAATAATTTGGTATACAGCCATCTGTTAAGTCCCCGCGCTTGAGGCTCAGGCGTTCAAACGGCGGGGCTTCGCGATGAAGCATCGGGCCTCGTATCACGGGCAGCGAAGCCGGGTAATCGATTTTCATCCGTTACGGCCCACGTGCAACGATCAAGGTAGCGATCAAAGTCAAGGACGCGCGCTATGGCAGACCTCTCAGTTGCCAAGACGAGCAAGGCCGGAACCGGCCCGTTCGAAATGCCGAAATTTGAAATGCCGAAGTTCGATATGCCGAAGGTCGAGATGCCGGCCGCATTTCGCGAGTTCGCGGAACGCGGCGTTGCTCAGTGCAAGGACACCTACGAGAAGATGAAGGCCGCCGCCGAAGAGGCGACCGATGTGCTCGAAACCACCTACTCGACTGCCACCAAGGGCGCCTCTGACTACGGCCTCAAGATGATCGAGGCGGCTCGCACCAACGCCAATGCGGCGTTCGATTTTGCCGGCGAACTGCTCACCGCGAAGACGCTGTCGGAAGTGATCGAACTGTCGAGCGCTCACGCCCGCAAGCAATTCGAGACGCTGACCGCGCAGAGCAAGGAACTCAGCGCGCTGGCGCAGAAGGTTGCGACGGACACCGCTGAGCCGATCAAGAGCGGCATGAACAAGGCGTTCAGCAACGTCGCTTGATCCCGTGCGTTGAAATCGAACAACGTCCCTCGTCGTATGACGAAAGAAGCACGGCCCGGCACGGTCCGGGCTTTTTTTCTTGTTTCGAGCGGGTGTACTGGCCGGGGCATGTTAGCCGGCACCGCCTTCGCATTATGCGGATCGCCCGCTATCCGGCTTGCGTTCACGGCGCCGGCCTTGCCAAACTCAAGCGTTGCTCATAGGTTCCGCCCGCTTGCCGACCAGGGGCCCGTGCAGCTGTAGCTCAGTTGGTTAGAGCGCCTGACTGTGGATCAGGAGGTCGGTGGTTCGAGTCCACCCAGCTGTACCAGCAGCAGACAACGCCGTCGGTAGCTTGGGGCCTTATTGGAAATTCGGGTCCTGCGCCTGGAAGGGGCCGCATTTGGCGCCCGAGGCGAAACGCCGGTCGAAGTCGACTGTGCCGCCACCAGCCGGAATCCGCGTCGGCGGCAGTCCCCGCGTGTATTGGTCGACGACCACCGCCTTGCCGTCCGGCGTCATCGAGATCTTCACCGGCTCGAGCGGCTTGCCCTTGTTGATCGACGACAAGTCGAGCGTGTAGTAGCCGATCACCGGCTTGGCGAGCGTCCGCGCCAGTTCCGCTCGGTTCAAGGCGATGCTCTCCGGCAGGTACACCTCCATCGTGACACCTTCGCCTTGGCAGACGAGCAAGCGGATCATGTAGGCGTCCGCGCCCGGGTCTTTGGCGAGAGCGGGCGATAACGCAGCGCACGACGTGGACGCAACCAGCAGAGCGCAGATCGGCGTTCCCTGAAACTTCATGCTGACTCCCCGAAAGCTGGCGGCGGTCTTGCGCTGCAGCCTTCGGCGTTTGGTCAAAGAGCAAACGCTGCACGTTCACTGCAGGCCTTAAATATCCCCGATGCGACAAGGTTTCGCAGCGGGTCGCACGCCTCAGGCCGCAATACGCCAAATGCAAGCAAAATTGAGCGGCTTCTCTTTGACCTTAGTAACAGATGACCGCCGGTGCAGCGATGCCAACTATGACGCTGGCAGATCCCATCCCTGCGGCCGGTGCGTTCAGTGACGCGTGCGACACCATTGACGGCGTTCAGAAATGTGAGTGTGCCGGTCAGCGTGACCGGCATCGCCCTGCCGCGTCACGCCGAATATCGCTGCGAGCTTTCGCCCGATCTTAGCGTCAGCATCTACGCCAACGGGAGGGGACCCTGCCGGCGATCGTCGTCAGCTCCCGCGCCCGCGGAGACATTGTATTCATTCTGTCGCTTGCGTTGGAGACGAAGCGTTCGGTTCGGCGGCTCTGCTGGCTCGGCCAGGAGTTCTGCGATTACAACGCGCCGCTGCTGGCGCGAGACTTCTCCGAACGCGTTCCGCCGGATCGTTTCGTCACGTTTTGGCACGACCTGCTACAAAGCATCCAGTCGGAGCCGGCGCTGCGGCACGATTGGATCGAACTGCAAAAGATGCCCCAGACGCCGGCGATCAGATCAATCCGTTTACCTATCTGGCCGTCACGCCGAACCCCAACAGCGCACATCTCACGCGTCTCGGCGACGATTGGAAGACCTTCTATTTCGAGAAGGGATCTTCGGCGACGCGGCGGCACGACCGCGCCAAGCGCAAGCGCATGATGGAATTCGGCAAGGTGCGCTTCCAGAACGCCTGCGGACATGACGAACAGCGGCTTATTCTTGAAACGTTGATCGATCAAAAAAGCCGCGCGTTCGCCCGCCAAGGCATCGCGGACATGTTCGCGCGGCCAGGCTGCCGCGAATTTTTCCTGGAGCTCATCTCGAGCCCGACAACGCGCGACCTCGTCCATCTCAGCCGCGTCGATATCGGCTCCGACTGTGCGGCGACGAATTTCGGCCTCGTGTTTGGCGATTGCTACTACCACGTGCTCGCGAGCTACGACCAGGATATCGCGGCGTCGCGCTACGGCCCCGGCGCACCGCATCTGCGCGAACTGATGGCGCACGCGATCGAACGTGGTCTGCGGCGCTTCGATTTCACGATCGGCGACGAGCGCTACAAGCTCGAATGGTGCGACATCCACGTGCCGCTGTTCGACTACACAGCAGCGACGACAGGCCGCGGCTGGCCGGCGCGCTGCGCGTCGACGGTGCAGCGCCGCGTCAAGCGCTTCATCAAGCACTCGCCGCTGGCCTGGAGTCTCGTCGGCCGCTTTCGTTCCGCCGTCGGACCGTTGTCACGCCCATAGAGGGGCAAAGCAGGGCGCTAGCGCTCGACGCGGTCGAGATTGGCGGTCATCCGCTCGATGACGCGGCGAAACAGGGCGAGATCGCGCGGATTGATGCCCGCTTCCGCCTCGTCGGTGATGGTCCGCGCGACACTGAGCAATTCGTTGCGCAACCGCTTTGCCTTGCTGGTGAGCCAGACCTCGACCTTGCGCCGGTCGTTCTCGCTGCGCACGCGGCGAATGAGGCTGGATCGTTCCATGGTGCGGAGCGCGATGACGGTGGTTGGCTCCATCATGCCGACGCGCGCCGACAGTTCGCGCTGCGAAAGCCCATCCGTGATCCAGAGAACGCGGAGAAAATACCACTGCCCCCGCGTCACACCGTAGGCCGCAATCCGGCGCTCCAGAAGCCGTTGAAACGCGCGATGCGCATCGCGCACCAGATAGCCGGAGCTCAAACGCGGCGGCAGTTCGACGATCCGGCGGCGCGCGGAGGGTTTCGGACTTAGCGGCGACCGCGGAGGCATCGGCGTTGACAGCCTTGGCGTTGACAGCCTTGGGCTTCCCGGGCAGATAATTGCTTAGAAATCTATGCAATGGGAACGCCAGCGATGCAACAGCCCGTGCGTCAGAACCAGCACTCTGCCGCGACACCAAACCAGGCCTTCGATCTGCGCAGCACGCTCGAATGGCTGCGCGCGTCCGGCGAACTGATCGAAACCGACAAGGAAGTCGATCCGGATCTGCAGGTCACCGGCCTGCAGAAGCATATGGACGGCGGCTGTCCGATTCTGTTCAACACCGTCAAAGGCAAGCCGAACCATCGCGTCGTCACCAACCTGTTCGGAGACATGGCGATCATCAATCGCATGTTTGGTTGGAAGGATGACGCCGAGCGCGTCAAGAAGCTCGCGCACGCGCTGTCGCATCCAACCAAGCCGGTGGAGATCGCGCAGAGCGAGGCGCCGTGCCAGGAATTCGTCGTCGATAAGCCGGACGACGTCAACAAATGGCTGGTACCGATTCGGCACACCACCTACGAGCCCGAACTCACCGTCGGCTCCGGCATACGCTGCGTCACCGGCCCGCAGTTCGAGGGCGGCTCAGACCTCGGCTACAACCGCATGAACTTCCGCTGGGGCAATGTCGGTACGTTCCAGATTTCGCCCGGCTCGCACATGTGGCAGGTGGTCAACAAATACTACAAAGACGACCAGCCGGTGCCGATCACCATGTGCTTCGGCGTGCCGCCGGCCTGTACGCTGCTCGCAGGTGCGGGCTTCGACTATGCGGTGCTGCCGATGGGCTGCGACGAGATCGGCATCGCGTCCGCCGTACAGGGCGCGCCGATCCGTCTTGTCAAAGCCCGTACGGTCGACGCCATGGCGCTCGCCGATTGCGAACTGGTGCTCGAAGGCTACGTCAATCCGCGCGACCGCCGCTTCGAGACCAAGGAAGCCGAGGACGCCGGCGTCCAGGGCCGCTATCACTTCCACCCCGAGTGGGCGGGCTACATGGGCAAGTCCTACAAGGCGCCGACCTTCCACGTCACGGCGATCACGATGCGAAAGGCCGAGACGAAGCCGATCATCTTCGCTCTCGGCGTCCACATGCTCGACGATCACAACATCGACACCACGGTGCGCGAGGCCGCGATCTACGAACTGTGCAACCGGCTGCAGCCGGGCATCGTGCAGAATGTGGTGATCCCCTACTGCATGACCGACTGGGGCGGCTGCATCATCCAGGTCAAGAAGCGTCACCAGATCGACGAAGGCTGGCAGCGCAACTTCATGGCTGCGGCGCTGTCGTGCTCGCAGGGCATGCGGCTCGCAATCGCCGTGAGCGAGGACGTCGATCCCTATTCGATGGACGACGTCATGTGGTGCCTGACCACGCGCGTGAACCCGCGCACCGATATCCTCAATCCGATCCCCGGCGGCCGCGGCCAGACCTTCATGCCGGCCGAACGCATGACTGCAGGCGATCGGCAATGGACCGCATCGAACACCCAGTTCGAAGGCGGCATGGGCATCGATGCCACGGTTCCATTCGGCTACGAGAGTGACTTCCTGCGTCCGGTGTATCCGGTCGACAAAGTGAAGCCGGAAGATTTCTTCTCGAAGGATGACATCACCAACGCCAAAAAGCGCATGCAGGGCTGGGTGAATTCGCTAGCAAGGACCGGACGATAGCAGCGCCGCCGTCAAATCTGCCGCCGCGCCAAGGCGAGAAATCCTTTTGCACTAGGCGTTCACCGCCGACGCATGCCCGACACATGGCGCAGCGAAGATGCCAGAGGGATAATATGTGGCCTCCGGCGCCCTCGACGGCGCCTGGCAATAACGGAGGATGTTCATGCGAAGGTTCATTGCGGCAGGAATTGCCGTCACTGCCTTGTCGATATTCAGTGCAACGGCGTTTGCCCAAACGGCACCGGCGAAAGTTGGCGATACGTCCAAAGGCAAGGCGCTCGTCGACGGCAAGGGCATGACGCTCTACGTGTTCGACCGCGACGCGGCCGGAAAGTCGACCTGCAACGGCCAATGCGCCACCAACTGGCCGCCGTTTTCGGCCGCCGGCGGCGCAGCCTCGGGCGACTACACGATCGTCACGCGCGACGACGGCACCCAGCAATGGGCCTACAAAACCAAGCCGCTCTACAATTGGAGCAAGGACACCAAACCTGGCGACGCGACCGGCGACGGCGTCAACAACGTCTGGCATATCGCCGCGCCGTGACCTGCTTCACGGACTACGCCAAGAGGTCATCCGGCTTGTACAACGCATAGAACTGCACCGGTTCCAGGCGGCCCTTCACCGGCGCTTCTTGCAGCTTGTGGCCTGAAAGCTCCAGCCCGGCGGCCTCGGCCGCCGGGCGTGAGACAATCACCGCGCAGTCATAGTCCTTGGTCAGGCCTTCGAGGCGCGCGCAGGTGTTCACCGTATCGCCGATGGCGGTAATGATCTGCGAGCGCGGCGGGCCCATCGCGCCGACGATCGCCTCGCCGTAGTGAATGCCGATGCCGATCCGCAACGGCTCGCGCAAGTCGTTGCGCAGCCGGACATTCAGCTCACCGAGACGCGCCAGCATTTCGCGCGCACCGCGCAGCGCATCGACCGCGCCGGTCTCGGGCTTTGCCGTGTGGAGACCGTAAAGCGCCATCAGCCCATCGCCGGTGAACTGCGAGTAATGACCATTGGTTGCCGTAAGCGCTATGGTCATTTCATGGAAAAACCGGTTGAGAATGAACAGCACGTCGTACGGCAACCTCGCCTCGCCCAAGGTGGTTGAGCCGCGCAGATCGACAAACACGACGGTGATCAAACGCTCGCTGCCTTCGAGACCGCCGGGAACGGTACCGTCGGCGGCAGTCGCGTCCACGGCGAGCAACGGCATCACCGCAACGTCGTGCGTCGGGCGGAGCTGGCAGGCGAGCCGCAGGCCGGGCGTCGCTTCGATGCGGGACAGCGCGCCGGCCTCCAGGCCGGAGGCTGCGGGCAGCCGATCCAGACCTTTGGTCACCATGACGCGGCATGTGGTGCAACGCGCGCGGCCGCCGCAGACCGAAGCATGCGCGATGCCGTTCTGGCGCAGCGTCTCAAGCACGGTGGCGCCCGGCAAGATCGGCATCACGCGGCCCGATGCGTGCGACAGCATGGGCGGTTTGCGGCTACGGTAGTACGAGGCCCGGATCCCGCGGGCGGCGAACGGCAGCAGCAGCAAGCCGATGGCGGTGCCCCAGCCGATATAGACCAGCCGGTTGACGGCGGCGGCCGTATCGTCCGTGAGATTGGAGTCCTCCAGCGCCAAATTTGCAAAGCCCGGATCGTTCGCAGCTTGGCGCATGACCTGGTTGCCGCCCGTGATGTAGCCGGCGAGCGCCAGGGTCGGCAGCAGAAGCCCGTAGACGAAAAACAGCGGCCGCCATGTTGCGTACCACGGCTTGGTGCGAAGCCAGAAATGGATGCCGATGCACGCATGGGTCCACGCCGTCAGCACCGCCAGCATCTGCACGGCGCCAACCCACGGCATGAGCAGCCACTGAACGATGAACACTGTGTTGTAGTAGGTCGTGACTTGGAACAAGGCCGCGGCGAGGCGCGTCGCGATGACGTGGAACATCAACAAGAAAGGGATGCACAGGCCAAGCGACACCTGCGCCCATTCCCAGCGGCTCAAGCGCAGCGACCGCCGAATGTAGATTGACCACAAAGCGTTCGAGTAGTGAACGATAAACGCCGACAACAACACTGCCCCGCCGATGGCGGAGCGCCACGGATACATGAGAAAGTTGAGCGCGGCTTCGGCGTCCTGGAAGGATACCAGCAGCAGACAATGGGCGGTCAAATGGCAGATGACGAAGGACAGCAGGATGAGCGCGCTGCCGAGCCGGAGATAGCTCCGCCAAACATTAAAGTTCCAATTCATGGCGCGCTCGCTCGTTGCGCTTCGGGAAATTCTTGCGTCAATGGAATAATGATCGCCGCGCGTCCGAATTCATTCCCGCCGTCGCCAAGGCACCAGGCGGGATGGACATGGGCGCGCCGGCGGCGGCGTCGTGGAGGATCATATCGGCGCCCTTCTCGCCGATCATCACGGCCGCCGCATTGGTGTTGCCCGAGACGAGCGTGGGCATGATCGACGCGTCGACCACGCGCAGTCTGTCGAAACCGCGGACGCGCAGGTGCTCGTCACAACCGCAGTCGCATCGGAACCCATGCGGCAGGTCGACGTCGGATGATAGACTGTCGTGCCGGTCGCCCGCGCATAGGCAAGCAGATCGTCGTCGGTTACGCTTTTTAGTCCGGGCGCGCGCTCCTCGGCGATCAGCCGACGCATCCCAGGCTGATCCATGATGCGGCGAAGCTGTGTCAGACCGGCCACGACGGTGTCACAGTCATTCCGGCTCGACAGATAGCGCGGCTGAATCGCAGGCGCCACGCCGGGATCGTTCGATCTGATGCGCACGAAGCCGCGGCTTTCCGGACGCAACTGACAGACCGACGCCATGAAACCGGAGAACGGATGCAGTTTGGCCCCCGCCGTCTCGGTCGAGAAAATAAGAAAATGAATTTGCACGTCAGGCGAGGCGAGGTCCGGCCGCGAGCGCAGAAAGGCTCCAGCGTAACCGGCGCCGATCGACAACAGTCCCTTGCGGGACAGCATGTATCGCAGTCCAGCCGCGTACCGATGGCGCCAGTTATTGACAACATCGTTCATGGTGACCGGCTCGGTGCAACGAAACTGCATGCGCACCTGCAGATGGTCTTGGAGGTCGGCGCCGACGCCCGGCATGTCGGCCATCACCGCGATGCCGTGACGGCGCAGCAGGTCCGCCGGGCCGATGCCGGAGATTTGCAGGAGTTGCGGCGAATTGAACGCGCCGCCGGCGAGAATGACTTCGCCGCCCGCATGGGCGGTCCGCGTTTCATTGCGCTTTCGATACTCGACCCCGACGGCGCGGCGGCCATCGAACAGAATGCGGGTAGCGAGCGCGTCGAGTTCGATCGTCAGATTGTGCCGATCGCGGGCTTGCTTCAGATAACCGGATGCCGTCGACCAGCGCCGCCCGTTTTTGGTCGTGAGCTGGAAATAGCCGGCACCTTCCTGGCGCGGCCCGTTGAAATCGTCGTTGCGCGGGACACCGATCTGTTGCGCCGCCGCGATGAAAGCCTCGCATAGCGGATGCGGCTCGCAGACATCGGACACCGCGAGCGGTCCGCCGACGCCGTGCAGATCGTCGGCGCCGCGCTCCTGATCCTCGGCGCGCCGGAAATACGGCAGCACGTCGTCGAAGGCCCAACCGGCATTGCCGAGTTGACGCCAGTGATCGTAGTCCTCCTTCTGGCCGCGGATGTAGAGCAGGCCGTTAATCGAGCTCGATCCGCCCAACACTTTGCCGCGCGGCTGGATGATCTTGCGATTGTTGAGTTCGGGCTCGGGCTCCGAGGTGTAGCGCCAATTGACTTTGGCGTTGTCGAAAAGCTTGGCAAAGCCGAGCGGGATGTGAATCCACGTGTGGCGGTCGTGTCCGCCGGCTTCCAAGAGCAGCACGCGATGACAACCGGACGCGGTGAGCCGGTTGGCAAGCACGCAGCCGGCCGAACCCGCGCCGACAACGATGTAGTCGAAGCTTGGAATCGCTACCATCATCCGCCGCCGTGCTCGTCGTGCAAGAATACCGCAAATTTCTGCGAAATTCTTCGCCGCCTTGCTTACTCAACCGCCATGCTTTGCTTCCATTGCTGGACCAGCGCCCTCCGGTCGAGCTTGCCGCGCTCGGTCTTCGGCAGCGCATCGCTCAGTACGATCTGCTTCGGCGCCTTGAAGGCTGGGAGATGGGCGCTACAATAGCGCAGCAGTTCGCCGGGATCGATAGAAGCGCCCGGACGCGCCACGACATAACTGACCACTTCCTCACCATAGATTGCATCCGGCACGCCGACAGTCGCAGCCTCGATCACATCGGCCCGCTGCATCAGGCACGAGTCGATTTCGACCGGCGAAATCTTGGCGCCGCCGCGGATAATCAGCTCCTTCTCGCGGCCGGTCAGAACCAGAAAGCCTTCGGCGTCGAGGCAACCGAGATCGCCGGTGCGGATGCGGCCGCGGCAGTGGACTTTGATTTCGCCGTCCTCGCCTAGATAGCGGAACGGATGATCGGCAAAGCCGCCGAGTTCGACATAGCCGATTTCACCTGGCGGCAGACGCCGGCCCTCGGCGTCGACGATGGCGAGATCGTGATAGGCGAAAGGCCGGCCCACCGTGCCGAGGCGCCGCTGTTCGCCCGGGATGGCTGCGATCCAGCTGACTTCACTGGCGCCGCAGCCTTGCGCGATCGGGATGCCGAACTTCTGCTCGAACCGCTTCCATTCTTCGAGCAGGAGCGGCGCCGAACTCGAGGTGACAAACCGAAGCGCCGGGAGATTGTCGCGATGCGCCGTGCCGTCGCTGTTGAGCAGAATATTGATCGTGGTGGGATTGCCGGCAGCGATCGTCACGTTGTGATCGCGAAGGTGGCCGAAGAACCGGCTCGCCGAGAATTTTTCCGCCAGCACCAGCGTGGCGCCACGATTGACGACGCCAAGCGCCCCGAGAAGCTGGGCCGAAGCCCAGCTGAAGGGCCGGAAATCGTAAAGCCGATCGTCCGCCGTGAAGCCAAAGCCCTCGGCCAGCGGATCGATGTTGGAAAGGTATTCGCGGAAATTGAGGACGACGCCTTTGGGCTTCGCGCTGGTTCCCGAGGTAAAGAGAATGACCGCGTCGTCGTCGGGACCGGCCGCGCCCTGCGGTTCGCTGGGCTCGCAGCGCGACAATGCGGCGAATACCGTGTCTAGTCGCGGCTCATGCCACGGCCCGAGTTGCAGCCGCGGCGCAGCGGCGCTGGCGAGAAGATCGTCCAGTCCCAGACCGTCCTGGACAAGAATGAGCTTCGGCTTGAGCCGCTCGAAAATGTCGCCGAGCTGGTTGCGGTTCATCTCGACGTGGATCGTGCAGACAGTCGCACCCGCGGCCATCACGCCGAAGTAGCACAACAGCTGCTCGATCGAGTTGTTGGCGAGCAACGCCACCCGATCGTTGCGGCCAAGACCGCGCTCGCGCAGCAGGGTGGCGAAGCGTCCGGTGAACTCGCGCAGTTGCGCGTAGGTTACGGCGCGCCCATCCTCTGCCGACACGACCCACGGCTTGTCCGGAGCACCCGCCGCGGCGCGAGCGATCCAATGGAGCGACAGGTTTGAGCCGGCGTCTTCTGGCATGATAGGATGGCTGGGAGACAATTCCTTAGCATTATAAGCATTTTGTCGGACCGCAAAAAAGGCCGGCGATGCGAAACAGTGGCGCGGTGCAGCAAATGGCAAGTCAGAATACCCAGTCCGATCCGATGTCGACCCCGATGGGTGACGGTTCCTCTCCGCCCACTCTCTCGAACACCGCACCGTTTTTGCCGTACCACGACCTGCGGCAATGGCTCGAGGAAGCCAAGAAACTGGGCGAGGTGCGGGAGGTCGGTGGATTGTCCTATCAGCAGGACATCGGCATGGTCGCCGAGATGTCGGCACACGCCGAAAACGCGCCGTGCTTCGTGTTCGAGGACGTCCCGGGCACGCTCGAAGGAAGCCGCCTCCTCGTCAATTTTTTTGCCGGCAAGCGCAAGAACATGACCCTCGGCTTTCCCGCCGAACTCTCCAAGCTCGATCTCAGCGAAGGCTTCCGCGTCAACCACGCCGGCATGGTCAAGCGCATTCCGCCGAAATTCGTCGAGACCGGCCCGGTGATGCAGAACGTCATGACCGGCGAGGCAATCGACGTCACGAAATTTCCAGCGCCTCAATGGCACCCGCAGGACGGCGGCCGCTATATCGGGACAGGCTGCTACAACATCCTGCGCGATCCCGATGACGGCTGGATCAATTGCGGCACCTATCGGGTCATGATCCACGACGCAAAAACGCTCGGCTTCTATATCTCGCCGGGAAAACACGGCCGGCAGATGCGCGACAAGTACGAGGCCCGCGGCGAACGCATGCCGGTCGTCGTGGTTTGCGGCGGCGATCCGATGAGCTTCCTCATGGGATCGAGCGAGGTCCCGCAGGGCGTCTGCGAACTCGATGTGATTGGCGGCATGCGCGGCGTGCCGGTCGAAGTGATCAAGGGGCCGTTCACCGGGCTTCCTATCCCCGCCAATGCCGAAATCGTCATCGAGGGCTTTGTCGAGCCCAACAACACGCGGGTCGAAGGGCCTTTTGGCGAATGGACCGGCTACTACGCCAGCGATTTGCGGCCCGAGCCGGTCATCGACATCAAAGCCATCTATTATCGCAACGAGCCGATCCTGCTCGGCTGCATTCCGCAACGGCCGCCGGATGAGATTTGCCGCTATCGCGCCATCGTACGCTCGGCGCTGCTACGCGAGAACATCGAGAAGGCCGGCGTTCCGGGCATCACCGCGGCGTGGGCGCACGAGGTCGGCAACGCGCGGCTGTTTCTCGCAGTCGCCGTCAAGCAGCGCTATCCGGGCCACTCCAAACAGGCCGGCCACATCGCCGCCATGTGCCACGTCGGCGCCTATTGCGGGCGTTACGTGATTGTCGTTGACGATGACATCGACGTCTCCAATCTGGAAGAGGTCATCTGGGCGCTGATCACGCGCTCCGATCCGGCAACCTCGATCGACATCATCCGCGGCGCCTGGTCGACGCCGCTCGATCCGCGCATCGAGCCGGAACGCAGGGCGGCCGGCGATTTTACCAACAGCCGCGCCGTGATCGACGCCTGCCGGCCATGGCATTGGCGCGACAAGTTTCCCGCCGTGAACATGCCGTCGCCGGAGGAACGCCGTATCGCCATGGAGAAGTTCGGCCACCTCATGGACAGCTGAAACGCTGGGGCGACGCGATGAATCGAGCCTGGCCGGAGTTGCCTCTCCCAGCATGGAGCGACACATGCGACACGCTGCATCTGTGGACGCAGATTGCAGGCAAAGTGCGCATCGCGCTGACGCCGCTGATCAATCACTGGTGGAACGCCACCCTGTATGTGAACTCGCGCGGACTGGTGGCGCCGGCCAACCCATATCGTGGCCGCACGTTCGACATCATCTTCGACTTCGCCGACCATCAGCTTCGCATTGCGACTAGCGACGGACGGGTCGAGAGCTTCGCGCTCAAGCCGATGAGGGTCGCCGACTTCTACGCCGAATTCATGCAGCGGCTGTGCAGTCTCGGCATCGACGTCCACATCTGGACCATGCCGGGCGAGATCGAAAACGCGATCCCGTTCGACCAGGACCACGAGCACGCGCAATACGACCCGGCCCATGTCCAGCGCTTCTCGCAGGCATTGGTGCAGGTGAACCGCGTGTTCAACGTGTTCCGCTCGCGCTATCTCGGCAAAGTGAGCCCGGTGCATTTCTTCTGGGGCAGCTTCGATCTCGCGGTGAGCCGCTTCTCCGGCCGCACCGCGACCCCGCCGAAGGGGGTGACGCCCAACGTGGCGGGCTGGGTGATGGCGGAAGCCTACTCGCACGAGGTCTCAAGCTGTGGCTTCTGGCCGGGCAACGGCGGCTATGGCCGCGCGGCTTTCTACGTCTATGCGTATTCGGAGCCGGAAGGTTATGGCGAGACGCGCTTGAATACCGTGGACGCGTTCTACGACAAAAAACTCGGGCAGTTCATTTTGCCCTACGACGCCGTGCGTCAAGCAGCCGATCCGGATGTGCTGCTGCTCGGCTTCCTGCAGGAGACCTACGCGGCCGCCGCGGACCTCGCGAAATGGGACCGCGCAGCACTGGAGCGCAGTCAGCCTCAGGGCGCATAGATCCCGCGCGCCTGCGCAAGCATCGAGCGCTCCACCCAGCCGCTGAATTGGTGTAGCTTAGCTGCAAATCCGCCTGGCACGGCGGACCTACCAATCAAAAAGGGAGCGATCAGGCTCGCGGCGGGGTGAACAACCCCGCGCCGAGACGACGCGCTTGCAAATATGCTCTTAAGACCGTCCCGTCGCCGCCTTCTCCAACTTGCCGCAGGCGCTGCCACGCTTCCAACCATGTGCGTGGTGGCGCTGGCTGAGGCTTTTCCAGCCCGGCCGGTCCGCGTGATCGTTCCATTCGCGCCGGGAGGCCCCGTCGATGTGTTCGCGCGGCTGTTAGCCCAGAAGCTGTCGGATCGTTTCGGCCAGCAGTTTTTCATCGAAAACATCGGCGGCGCCGGCGGCAACATCGGGACTGGCCGCGCCGCGAAGGCCGCAGCCGATGGCTACACGCTGCTGCTCACTGCCAACAATCACGTCATCAATCCGGCTCTCTACGAAACGGTCCCGTACGATCCGTTCAAAGATTTTGCGCCGGTCTCGCTCGCGGTCGGCTTTCCCACCGCATTCTCGGTCAATCTTTCGCAACCGGCACGCACGGTCGCCGAACTCGTGGCGGTCGTCCGCGCGACGCCCGGCAAATACAGTTTCGCATCGGCAGGCGTCGGCACGCCGTCGCATCTCCTCGGCGAGCAATTCCGGCAGAAACTCGGCCTCGATATGGTCCACGTGCCATACAATGGCAGCGGACCGGCGACCGCCGCCCTGCTCGCGGGCGATACCCAAGTTTGCTTCGCCGGGCTCACGGCCGCCGCGCCGCTTGCGCAGAACGGCCAAATCCGCGTGCTGGCGACCATGAGCAAGACCCGCTCGCACGCGTTGCCGGACGTCCCGACCATCATCGAAGCGGGTTATCCCGGACTCGATGGCGAGGGCTGGGATGGACTTTTTGTGCCCGCCGGAACCCCCGCGGAGATCGTTACGCTGCTCAGTGACGAGATCGCAAAAATCATCGCGCTCCCTGATATCGCCGAGCGTATCGAGACGCTTGGCTTCACCCCGATCGGCGCCCCGCCGGATGTATTTGCGAAGCAGCTTACGGCCGAAAGCGAGACGTGGGCGCACGTCATCAAGGCCGCTGGGCTCAAGGCGCCATAATCTGCCCGGCCGTTCTTAGTGCAGCAGCAGATAGTCGGTCGGATTGTCGGGACAAAGCCCGCCGGCGCATTCCAGCACGGTCGAGACGGCGTTGCCGAGCGCGAGCAGCGCAAATAGAGCAAATGCGCACAAGGCCAAGCCGGTAAGCCGCGCTGCTGGAGTCTCTCCGGCAGCGAATTGGCGATCGAACAACAGCATGAATGCTGTTCCCAGCACGATCATCATGAAGACGATGAAGGCCTAGGTGTAGAAGTGCGGGCCGAACAGCGCGCTGCCGTAGGAACCGGAACCGGGCGCGATGTGGATCAGAATTTGCCGGCCGGCCACCATGGCGCCGGCCAGCGCGCTGATGATCATGACGGCGTAATGACTCGCCCGCGGCCCAAATTTCAGATTGAGCGCAAGACCGAATCCAGCCGCAACAAAGCCCGCCCGCTGCAGGATGCACAGCGGACATGGCAGATCGTGCGGCACAAGCTGATCAAAGAAAGCAACCAGCAGCACGGCACTGACCGCCAGCAAGCCGAGCGCGTTGAGGCGAACGGACAGTGCCGGCGTCATGGCTGTTCCTTCATAAGCCGAGGTTGAGCGTGTCCGTTGCGTGCAGGCGGAACAAGAGCAGCAGTGTCACCAGGCTCGCCGCCCATAAGCCCAAGGACACTTGGCGGCGCCCCGACCAGGCCGCCGCCAGAGCCGCGACGACAAGAAAAAACGGGATGCTCATCATAGCGGCTTACGCCGCCGCAGCCTGGGCGAGTTTGTCCAGCACGAAGTCGTAGTGCACGACATAGAACGGCTCGTTCATCAGTTCGCCGCTCGGCGCCTTGCTGCCGGCCGGCATTTTCTTGAACTCGACGATCAGAGGCTCCTTCACGCCATACACCGCGTCGTGCTCGATCCACTTGTCGCCGGACTGAAACAGGTGCGTCACCAGGCCGTGATAGCCCGGAGCGCTGAGCGCGAAGTGGATGTGCGCCGGCCGCATGTGGCTCAAGTTGGTGCGGTTCATCAGTTCGCCAATGGTGCCGTCCATCGGGATCGTGTAGGCGATCGGCGCGACGGTGCGGATCAGATAGGAACCGTCCGGCTGCGAGCGGTAAAGGCCGCGCATCCACGGACCGTCGATCTCCGGACGCTGCGCCTCATAGAGGCCCTCGCCGTCGGTCTGCCATAGATCGAGCACGGCGCTGGCAATCGGCTCACCCTTCACGCCATGCACCGTCCCGCTGACGAAGCAAGTAATGCCGGGCGCGTTCGCCGCCATGTTGCCGCCGTTCGCCACCGGCGGCGCATCGGGAACATGGAACGGGCCCTCAACCGTGCTCGGCGTCGCGCCGTTCGACTGCCGGTGATTGATGGCATCGACCAGCATGCTGACGCCCAGCACATCCGACATCAGAATGAATTCCTGCCGTTTGTCGTCACACAGTTTGCCGGTGCGGGTGAGAAAATCGATCGCCGTGAACCATTCCGCCTGGGTCGGCTCGATCTCGCGCACGAAGGCGTGGACGTGCTTGACCAGCGCCTTCATTACGTGCTTGAGGCGCGGATCGGGAATGTCGCTCCACCGCTCCTTGACGACGTCAGTCAGGGTTTTCTCAGTGACATAAACCATACCCGTCTCCTTGAAGCTCCCACGGCCAATTTATCCGCCGCCGATCTCATGCCGCACCAAAGCCGCACCGTCGGCCATGGCCTTCATTTTACCAAACGCAACTGCACGCGGCAGATATTTCATGCCGCAATCCGGCGCCACCACCACCCGATCTGGGGACACGTGGGCCAGCGCCCGCTTGATGCGCTCGGCGACGGCCTGCGGCGTCTCGACCGTCATGTCGGACAGATCGATGACGCCCAGAATGATGGTCTTCGACGGCAGTTCTTTAAGGACCTTGAGGTCGAGCTTCGGCTGCGCCGCTTCGAACGAAATCTGCTGCGCCTTGGAGCCTTCCAGTTCGGACAGGAACGAATAACCCGACGGCTTGTCGTGCACGACGGCCGCATAGCCGAAGCACAGATGCACCGCGACTGTGCCGCTCACGCCGGTAAGCGCGCGGTCGAGGGCCTTGAGCCCATATTGCCGCGCCTTGTCCGGGTGCTGCTGCATCCACGGCTCGTCGATCTGCACCACGTCGGCGCCGGCGGCGAACAGATCCTTGATCTCGGCATTCACAGCGTCGGCATAAGCGAGCGCCACCGCCTCTTCGTCCTTGTAGTAATCGTCCTGCGCCTGCTTGCCCATCGTGAAGGGACCCGGCACCGTTGCCTTGATCTTGCGGCCGGTATTGGCGCGCAGCACGTTGAGGTCGCGAAGCTCGACCGGACGCTTCCGCTTGATCGGACCGACCACGCGCGGCACCGGAATGGGCTTGCCGCTGCGGTTGATCACGGTGCCCGGCTTCTCGATATCGATGCCATCGAGCGCGGTGGCAAAGCGACTGGAGTAACTTTCGCGGCGCTGCTCGCCGTCGGTGATGATATCGAGCCCGGCCCGCTCCTGGTCGCGGATCGCGAGCAGCGTTGCATCGTCCTGAGCGGCTTCGAGCTTGTCCGGCGCGACCAGCCAGAGATCGTCGACGCGCACGCGCGGCACCTGCTTCGACAGCTTCACGCGGTCGATCAGCCATTCCGGTTGCGGATACGAGCCGACGAGGGACGTTGGCAGGAGCATTCAGATCCTTTTCTTCCCTCGCTAGGCCGGATCGTCCTTTCCGCGTCGTTTTCGCTCGGCGGGAGAGAACAAACGGCGTTACTTCAGGGCGTTCGCGTAGGGATAAATCACGTTGCCGGTTTTTAGTTCTTCAGGCGTGAGCACCGTCTGATAGCTCATTCCCCGCCAGGTATCGAGGTTCGCCGCATCGGTGATGTCGTGATACTGGACCTGCATCATACGGGACTTGGTCCATTCACCGTTCTTGCCGAATTTGATGTCAGCCATGATGGTCTTGAATTCATGGTTGCGCAGGTAATCGGCAAGCTTGTCGTCGTCGATACTCTTGGCGCCCGTCACCGCGTCGCCGAGAACCTGGAGGTAGGCGTAGCCCCAGCCGCCGAGATAATAGCCGAGCGGATCGACGCCTTGGGCCGCGGCCTGCGCCTGGTACTTCTTGAAGAAGTCGGCGGCCGGAGCCATCAGTTTCTCGGACGGCACCCACGTCTCGTAGTTCACGATGCCGTTGAGCTTGGACTTCAGCTTGTCCTTGAACACGGTCGCCTGCAGTCCGACCATGGCGCCGCCCATCATTTTCGGCTTGAAGCCGAGCTCGCTCGCGGACATCAGCATGCCGACCGAGCTCAGCGGATAAGAGCAGATGATGACGAGGTCGGCGTTGGCGGCTTGCAGCGCGCGAACAATCGGCGAGAAGTCGGCCGTGTTCGGTGGATAGGTCTTGTCGTAGATCAGCTTAAAGCCGAACTTCTTGACGTTGTTGCGCGCGCCCTCACAGGCGTTACGCGAGAACTCGGCATCCTCAGCCGCGAGCGCAATGGTCGTGGGCTTCGGATTCTGCTCCGCCGCCACCTGGAAGAAACCTTCGGTAAAGGATTCCTTGGTGTCCGGACCGGTCGGCAGCACCGAGAAATATTTCGGGTAATTGAACTCGCCGTTCACGTCGAGGGCAAACAAGCCAATGAACGTCTTGTTCTTCTGCATGATGACCGGCAAGGCCGGAGCGACCATATTGGTTGCGTAACCGCTGACCACGAGGTCGACTTTGTCGACATCCAGCAGCTTGGTATAGATGCCGGGCACGTTGGACGGATTCGACTGATCATCGTAATAGATGAGCTTGACGGGCCGGCCCAGCAGGCCGCCCTTGGCGTTGGTTTCCTGCTCCCAAATCTGCGCACCAAGCAGCGTCTGCTTGCCGTTCGCCGCAAGGGGGCCGGTCAGCGCCATGCTGAAGCCGATCTTGATCGGCTCGCCGCTCTGCGCGGCGGCGGGCAACGGCGTTCCGGCAAGGCCGGCCGCAAGCAGAACGGCACCAAACGCGCTGGCTGCGCGGCGCCGGGTCAAGTGATGGTTCATGTTCGTTTCCTCCGAAGGTCTTCTTCTCGATTTCGAATACCCTGCAGGCCGCCCGTTCCGGGTCTGACGCGACAGTTTCAAGCATATGATATGCCCTGGTTCGGCGGATGTGAAAAGAGTGCGACAGGCCGCATGACGATGTGACCGACTTCGACGAAAGTATATTGCCTGCTGCCGGAGTGGGCGGGCGACCATAAACGCTCGCGGCGGCATTGCGTGCAGGCCCAAAATTGTCCGACACTGCCCAAGAATACCGAACTCCAAGAACAATGCGCCACAGGTCAAAAGCCCGGAGGCCCATATGCGCATTCAGCCTGATCGTTTCGCCTTCATTGCCGCCGTTGTCGCGTCCGGCCTGCTTTTCGCGGGCACGCCCGCCGCAGCCCAGCAGCCGCAATCGTCAGCACCGGCAGCAGCGCCGGCGCCTCCGCCCCCAACGCCCGGGATGCCGACGACGGAGGAGGCCTCGAAGCTCAAAGGAATTCCGTCGCCGCCATTCGCCGCGCCGGCCGACAAGCTCCCGCTTGCCGACCTCAAGCTGCCGAAGGGCTTTAAGATCGAGGTCTATGCCAGCGGCATTCCAGACGGCCGCTCAATACGGATTGGCGACAAGGGCACGGTCTTCGTCGGCAATCGGGTGCGCGACAAGGTCTACGCCATCGTCGACCGCGACGGTAAACGCGACATCAAAGTGATCGCGTCGGGCCTCGATCGGCCGAACGGCCTCGCCTTCAAGGACGGCACGCTCTACATCGCCGAAGGCACGCGGGTATCGAAACTCGAGAAGATCGAAGAGAATCTCGACAATCCGCCGAAGCCGGTCGTCATCTACAGCGATTTTCCCAACCATCAGTCGCACGGCTGGAAATTCATGGCGCTCGGACCCGACGACAAGCTCTATGTCAATGTCGGCGCGCCCTGCAACATTTGCATCCCGCCCGAATCGAATTCACAGATTCGCCGCCTCAATCTCGATGGCAGCGGTGCCGAGCCCTATATCCGCGGCAATCGGAACTCCGTCGGATTCGATTGGAACCCGGTCACCAAGGAAATGTACTTCACCGACAACGGCCGCGACTGGTTGTCGGAGGAATTGCCTAACGACGAACTCAACCGCGTCACCAAAATGGGCCAGCACTTCGGCTTTCCGTACTGCCATCAGGGCAATATTCCGGATCAGCAGTACGGCTGGGGCCACTCGTGCAGCGAATTCGTCCCGCCAGTGGCGTTGCTTGGACCGCACGCGGCGGCACTCGGCATGCGGTTCTACACCGGCTCGACGTTCCCGGCGAAGTACCACAACGCGATCTTTATCGCGCGCCATGGCTCCTGGAATAAGACCAACAAGATCGGCGGCGATATTTACGTCGTCTATCTGAACAAAGACGGCACCGTGAAGGGACAGGAGCCGTTCATGACCGGCTTTATCCAGAATAACGACTACGTGGGCCGGCCGGTCGACGTACAGCCGATGAAAGATGGTTCGCTCCTTGTCTCCGACGATTACGAGGGCGCGATCTATCGCATCACATACGGCAACGGCAAAGTCGCAAGCCGCTGATGGAGGTTTCGCGCCGCGGCAAGCGGCTGACGGAGGGTCCACGCCGCGCCAAGCGGCTGATGGCAGATTGCACAGTGGAAGTGAAATGTCGGACTTTGCAACCAAGGACGCCGGCGTGACCGACGTCCCAATCTGGGAGGACTGTCATGACACTGCGCATAGTGACCGGCTCATTGTTGGCCGGTGTTTTGAGCCTTCTCGCAACCTCGGCCTTTGCCCAACAACCGGCGGCGCCAGCGCAACCGCCGGCAGCGGCTCCGCTGCCGCCCGGCTCGCCGTTGATCGGGCGACCGGACAATAGTCCGGCAGCCGCAAAACTCGCCCCCGTACCGTCGCCGCCGCTTGCCACCGCCGCCGACAAGGTGCCGGTCGATAAATTCAAGGCGCCGAAGGGATTCAATATCGAGCTCTATGCCAGCGGCATGCCCAACGCGCGCTCGCTGGCGCTGAGTGACAAGGGCACCGTCTTTGTCGGCTCGCGCCTGCAGGATAAGGTCTATGCGATCACCAACAAGGACGGTAAGCGCCAAATCCACGTTCTCGTGTCGGGCCTCTATCGTCCCAACGGTGTAGCCTTCAAAGACGGCACGCTGTACATCGCCGAGCTGTCGCAGATCTCGAAGATCGAGCATGTCGACGACAAGATCGACGCATCGCCGAAGCCCGTCGTGATCTACAACGATCTGCCGAAGGACGAGGCGCATGGCTGGAAGTTCCTGGCCATTGGCCCCGACAACAAGCTCTACTTCGAGGTCGGCCAGCCGGGCAATAACGTGCTGCACGACAAAGACCACGGTCAGCTCCGGCGCATCAATCTCGACGGCAGCGGCGCCGAAGTCATCGCGTTCGGCATCCGCAACACGGTCGGCTTCGACTGGAATCCGAAGACCAAGGAACTCTACTTCACCGACAACGGCCGCGATTGGATGTCGGAAGACCTGCCGAATGACGAGCTTAATCGCATCACCAAGCTCGGGCAGGACTTCGGGGCGCCGTATTGCTACCAAGGCAATATCGCCGATCCCGAATTCGGTTGGGGCCGCAGCTGCAGCGAATTCGTTCCGCCGGTCGCCCTGATGGGTCCGCACGCGGCAGCTATAGGCATGCGCTTCTACACCGGGACCATGTTCCCGGCGGAGTATCGCGATCAAATCTTCGTCGCGCGTCACGGCTCGTGGAACAGGACGATCAAGTTCGGTGGCGACATCGCGCTGGTCAGGCTGAACAAGGACGGCAGCGTTAAATCGGTCGAGCCGTTCATCACCGGCTTCCTGCAGACCGACAACAACTACATCGGGCGGCCCGTCGACGTCATGAACATGCCGGACGGCTCGATCCTGATCTCGGACGACTGGAACGGCGCGGTGTATCGCGTCACTTACGGTCGGAACAAGAAAGTGGCCGGCCGCTAATCGCCGACTGCTGGGGGTAAAACGGTCGAGGGTGGCCCGTCACCCTCGACCGACTTTTTGGACGAGGTGGACCACAATGCTGCGCAAGTTTGCCGCCGCGGTGCTGGGATGTTTGGCTGCGCTTCCCATCTCAGCCCAGACGGTGAAAGAACGGCTGCCCACCTGCCTCGCCTGCCACGGTGAAAATGGGCAATCGCAGTATCCCGATATTCCGTCGCTTGGCGCGCAGCAGGCATTCTACGTGACAGTGCAGCTCCTAATGTTTCGCGACCGGATGCGCGTCGTCGATCCGATGAACGACATGGCGAAAGGACTGACCGACGACGATTTGCGCAGCTTTGCCGACATCATTTCAAAGCTGCCGGCGCCGCAGCCTCCCGCCGGCGACGCCGATGCCGCACGCATGCAAGAAGGCCGAGCGCTAGTCGAGCAGAACCACTGCCATTTCTGCCATACCGCGACCTTCGCCGGACAGGATAACGTCCCCCGCATCGCCGATCAGCGCGAGGACTATCTGATCAAGGCGTTGCGCGGCTACAAGGATAATTCGCGGCGCGGCTACGACGCCGCAATGGCCGACGTCGTGGCGACCATCAGCGACGATCAGATTCTGGATCTAGCCTACTACATCGGGCACGTGAAATAGGCTGAGCGCCTCGGACAACGCAACGACCGGCGCGAAGGCCGCGGCGATCTCGTTCACGCGTTCTCGTAGAGCGCGGCGGCCCGCACGTCGTCCTCGATCAGCCGCCAGATGCGATCGACCAGCGAGACGAATTCGCCGGTGCGTTTGATCGCAAGGTTGCGCGGGCGCGGCAACTCGATCTTGATGTCATCCTGCAATCGGCCGGGCCGCCGCGCAAAGACCAGCACGCGGTCGGAGAGGAAAACCGCCTCGTCGATCTGATGGGTCACGAACAGAACGGTCTTGCGCCCTTTCTCCCAGATGCGCAGCAGTTCGGTCTGCATGATCTCGCGCGTCTGCGCGTCAAGCGCCGAGAACGGCTCGTCCATCAACAGCACTTCCGGATCGATGGCGAGCGCGCGCGCCAGATTGACACGCTGGCGCATGCCGCCCGATAGCTGCCGCGGATAGTAATTCTCGAAGCCTTCGAGGCCAACGAGCTTGAGAAGCTCCATCGTGCGTTTGCGCTCGGCGGGCCCGGCGTTACCGGCCACCTCGGGACCGATCATGGCGTTGGCGAAAACGTTGCGCCACGGCAGGAGATTGTCGCTCTGAAAGACAAAGCCGCGATCATCGCCCGGGCCCCGTACGGCACGACCGTCGAGTTGCACGTCGCCGGAACTCGCCTTTTCCAGTCCGGCGACGATGCGGAGAAACGTCGTCTTGCCGCAGCCACTCGGCCCGACCAGGGAAATAAATTCGCCGCGCTCGACACCCACGCTGATGCTGCGCAGCACTTCGAGATCGCCGAACGATTTGGTCAGGCGCGCAACTGCGAGCTTTGGCGTTATGGCGGCTCTTGCGTCCATACCTAGTCCCGAGTCCATGGCACGAGCCGCTTTTCGAGCGAGCCGAAGCCCGCCGTCATAACGATGCCGGCCACCGCGAGCACGATGACGCCGGCGAACAGATCCGGCATGTTGAAGGCGTCCGCCGATTGGCTGATCAGATTGCCGAGACCCGCCCGCGAGCCAAACAGTTCGGCGACGACGACGCCGATGAGGCCGCGGCCGATACCGAGCTTGAGCCCGGCGAGAATGAACGGCACCGCCGACGGCAGCGATACCTTGAAGAAGATTTGCTGCGGGGTGGCACCGAACGAACGCAGCATTTCGATTAGCCGCTCGCTCGTCGTGCGCAATCCGGCCTCGGTGTTGATGGCGACCGGGAACAATACAAGCGAGATCACGACGAGCACTTTTGACCAGATGCCGATGCCGAGCCACAGAATGAACAGCGGCGCCAGCGCGATCGTGGGTGTCGCATAGAGGCCGGAAACCCACGGCTGCAGGGCCTGCTTGATCGTAACGCTCGACGCCATGCCGAGCCCAAGCAAGACACCGAGCAAGCACGCGATCACGTAGCCGACCGCGAATTCGGCGGCACTGACCCCGACATGATGCCAGAGCTGCCCGGTCACCGCGAGCCGATAAATCGCCACAAGAATCTGCGACGGCGCCGCCAGAAACAGCGCGTTGGCGACTAGAAAGCGGCTGATGAACTCCCACAGCAACAGCCCGCCAAACACCGACACGGTCGCCGCGAGATAGCTTCGCCGAAATCCAGCCAGTAGCTGATGCGAGGCCGCTGGCTTCGCCGGCCGGGACTCCGGCGGGCTCACGACCTTGACGCTATCGCTCGTGGCGCTCATCGGGGGTACTCGTCAGTCGGAAATCTGGGCGATGCCCGGCAGCAACAGCTTGTCGACCTTGAAGTCTGCAGGAAGATCGCCGAGATCGCGCAAGGCATCAACCACGGCGCCCACACTCTTCTTCGATAATTTACCCGTGGACTCGAAAAGATGCTTATCGTGCAAGAAATCGTACGCCTTTTCCACTTCGTCCCGGGCGACCTTGCTGGTGTCCATCTGCATTTTGACCGCAGCCTCGCGGTTGGCCGGGTCATAGAACCAGACAACGCCCTTGTTGTAGGCGTCGAGAAATCGCCGCAGCGCGTCGCCGTGCGTATCGGCCCATTCACGATTCACGGTGGTCGCGGCGAACGGCATGTCGGGAATATAGTCGAACGTGAACCCGAGATTGGTATAGCCGGCCGTCGCGGCGAAAAAATTGAACGGCATGGTGAGTAGCGCAGCATCGACGGCGCCGGATTTCAACGCGGCAAATCGCGCGCTGGTGGCGCCCGCATAGACCAGATCGTAGTCGCCGCTCTTGAGCCCGTTCGGTGTCAGCATCCGTTCGGTGTAGATGCGGGTGATGTCCTTGGCGCCGCCGACGATGATGGTCTTGCCCTTGAGATCGGCCATCGTCTTGATCTCAGGCTTGGCGAGGAGCGCATAGGGCGGCGCGGAAATGACGATGCGAACCAGCGCAATCGGCGCACCTTTGTCGATGGCGCGGATCGGATCGACCATGCCGGCGGTGGGCGCGATGTTGTAGGAGCCGGCCGCCAGCTGCTGAATCACCGACGCGCTCGACTGCGAGAAGACAAGATCGATCTTGATGCCGGCAGCGTCGAAGTAGCCGTTGTCGGCGGCGATATGCAGCGGCCAGAGGTTGGCCGAGGTCGGATCGACCGAGCCGATCAAGACCGTGTCGGCGGCGAACGCCGGGACGGACGCGGCGAACAGCGCGCCGACCAAAAGCGCGCGCTGGGCGACACGGCGCGTCGGTGCCATGCCGAAACTCAATCCGTCACCTGAGTGACGCCGGGCAGCACGACCTTGTCGATGTCGAGCGCACCCGGCAAGTCGCCGAGGCTCTCCATCGCCTTGGCGACCGCCACGAGCTTCGATTTCGAAACCTTGCCGGTCGTGTCGAAGTAATGGCCGTCGTGCAGGAAAGCGTAGCCTCTCTCGACGTCCTCTTTGGTCAGTCCGCTCGCGGTCTGCAGAATGCGCAACGCCTCGTCGCGATTGCTGCCGTCCTCGAAAAAGGCCACGCCCTTGGCATGGGCGCGCAACAATTTCGCGACCAACTCCTTGTGCGCGTTGGCCCAGTTTACATTGACCACGATGCCCGAGAACGGCAGGTCCTTGATGTAGTCGATGGTCAGGCCGAGCTGATTGAAGCCCTGGTCGGTCGCATGGAAGTTGAACGGCGGCAGCAGAATGGCGGCATCGACCGCGCCGCTGATCAGGGCTTGGGCGCGCGCGGTCGTGGCGCCGGCAAACACCATGTCAAATTCGCCGGGCTTCACGCCGTTCGGCTCCAGCATCCGCTCGACGTAGATCCGGGTGATGTCCTTCGCGCCGCCGAGCGAGATCAGCTTGCCCTTGAGCTCCGCCATGCTCTTGATCGCCGGCTTCGACACCAGCGCATAGGGCGGCGCCTGCACCTCGATGCGAGCAATCGCGATCGGCGCACCCATGCCGACCGCACGGATCGGGTCCACCACTCCCGTCGACATGCAGATGTCGAGCGACTGGGCGGTGATCTGCTGCACCAAAGCGGCGCTCGACGGCACGAAGACGAGCTGGGCGTCGATGCCTTCTTCGGTGAAATAGCCCTTGTCGAGTGCGATCAGCACCGGCCACAGATTGGCGGACGCCTGCCCAACCGTGCCGACGGTCACCTTCTCGGCCGCGCGAGCGGCGGGAACGGCCAGGACCGCCAGCGCCAGCGAGATACACGCGGCCAAGCAATATGCGGTGGTAAAACCAAGTTGCGCCTTACACCGCATGGTCGCCTCCATCAGGATTTCGCGGTTACCGCGCGATAATGGCGTGCAATCTCCGTGCCGGTTGTCTTCCAAACCCGTTCATGCTGGCAGATATAGCGCAGCGCTGCCTCGAAGGCGTCGATACGGTGGGGCACCCCGGTCAGATAGGGGTGGATCGCGATTGCCATGACGCGGCCGGACTGCGCGCCCTCCCGATACAGGACGTCGAACTGCCGGCAGATCATTTCACGGAATTCGTCGGCGGTTCGGTGGAATTTCTCGAAGGCCGGCTTGTCGTTGATCTCGTGGCTGTAGGGCACACTGACGAGCGTTTTTCCACCCTCGAGCGTCATGGTGTAGGGCTGGTCGTCATTGGTCCAATCGCAGACGTAATCGCAGCATTCGACGGCGAGCAGATCGAGCGTATCCCAGGTCTCCTGCAGGCCGGACCCGAGCCAGCCGCGCGGCCGGATGCCAGCGGCACGCTCGATGGTCGCGAACGTGTTCTTGATAATTCGACGTTCGTCGCCCGGCGACGCCGCATTGAGACGGCGGGTATTGCTCTCGCAATGACCCATCCATTCCCACTTCAGCTTGTTGCCTTCCTCGATGATGACCGGGTGTTCGGCGCAAAGCTCGCTGTTGAGCGCGACCGTCGCGCGAATGCCATACCGGTCGAGCACCTCCATGAGCCGGAAGACACCGACGCGATTACCGTAGTCGCGCGTCGACCATGACGGAACATCTGGCACCGGAACGCCGGTGCCGCCGGACCCCGGCGGCACCTTCTCGTCGAGCGCGAAGAACTCGATATTGGGGATGACCCACAGCGCGAGCTGAGCCCCATTCGGCCATTTCAGTGGCGGACGATGGATGATCGGCGAATAGGGAAACGGACCGTAACGTGCAGGCTTCATTTCAGCTCGCTTTTCTCACAGCCGGATTCTTGGCGAGGTGCGCAACCACCTCGTCGACGTGCATGAGGTCGGCGTATTTGTGGTGCATGTCGAACAGGTTGACCTTGTGCGACAGCGCGCTGCGGTCGAAACAGCATTCCTCCACCAGCACCACGTGGTAGCCGTGCGAATAGGCGTCGACGGCGCTCGCGCGCACGCATCCCGACGTGCTCTCGCCGCAGACGATCAGCGTCTGGATGCCGAGTTGCGTGAGATGGGCGGTCAGCGGCGTGCCGTAAAAGGCGCTGGCGCGCTGTTTGGAAATGATCACGTCGCCCGGCTGCGGCTTGAACTCGGGCCGGATGGCGTAGTCCGACGCTTCGATCGACGGCTTGACGCGCTTGGTGGCGCTGACGAATGCCGGCTTGCTTTCGCTGCGCACGTCGCCGGTCGAGTAGAATATCGGAAGCCCGGCGGTGCGGGCGGCGGCGAATAGGCGCTTGGTCGGCTCGATCGCCTCGTAGGCATAGTGGCCGCAGGCGTTCGGAAAGTCCTTGGCGATCTTGTCGGGCGGATGCCCCCCGCCGCGGTAGACCAGTTCGTACAGATCGATGGCCAGCAATGCCGGCGCCGGACCGACGAAGGTCTTGCGCTTGTAGCAGGAATAGACCTCGAGAATGTCCGGCGTAACGATGTCCTTCCAGCAATGGTCTTCGAAATCGTCGCTCATGCCCTGTGCTCCCACTCTTGCGTGCCCACGCCCGGTCCCAACACGAAACGATACCGCCAACGAAGCGGGACAAGACACTATTGGCTGGTTGTCCCGCGTCCCCCGGTCACAGCGGGCCAAATCATGGTTCGGCCTAAACCCGAGTCCTGCTGAACGCCCAATCTCCGCTTAGGCCGAACAGTCGCCCGGCGAATTATTTCATATCCAAACGGAATATACTGCAATGCGAAATGTTCCTGCGGCACGGCCGATCAACGGCCTGCCCCGCCGGCGCCTCGCGGATTTGCGATTTCGCATTCGACTTAGAACAGGGTAAGGTTGCATCGATAAGGGGCGCCCACTCTTCGGCCGGTCCGCTGTGCGCGGGTACTTCGGTCGGCCTCTCAGCAATTAATGCAGGAGGACAAGCATGATTGCTCTTTCCGTCAACGGAAAAGCCTACAGTGTCGATGTCGAGTCCGACACACCTTTGCTTTGGGTCTTGCGGGACACGATCGGCTTGACCGGCACCAAATACGGCTGCGGCATCGCACAGTGCGGCGCCTGCACGGTTCATATCAACGGCGTCGCGACGCGCTCCTGCCAAGTTCCAGTCGGCAGCGTCGGATCGAAGTCGATCACGACCATCGAATCTCTGGCAAAGGACGGCAAGCTGCACCCAGTGCAGCAGGCCTGGCTCGATCTCGACGTGCCGCAGTGCGGCTATTGCCAAAGCGGCATGATGATGGCTGCCGCAGCGCTGCTCAAGGACAAGCCGAAACCCACCGATGACGACATCGACGCGGCGATGACCAACATCTGTCGTTGCGGAACCTATCAACGCGTGCGTGCCGCGATCCACGCTGCGGCCGACAAAGCGTAAGGGGACGCAGCCATGACATACATGCCCAAGATCAATCGCCGTTCCTTCTTTCTCGGCTCGGGCGCGATCAGCGCCGGCCTCGTGATCGGCTTCAAGCTGCCTCTCGGACCCGATTTTGCGCGTGCGGCCGACGTCTTTCGCGCCGCCGACGGCTCGCCTGAAATCGACGCCTGGGTCGTGATCCGGCCGGACGACACCGTCGTCATCCGTATCGCCCGCTCCGAAATGGGCCAGGGCACGCTCACCGGCTTGGCGCAACTCGTCGCCGAAGAGCTCCATTGCGACTGGTCGAAAGTCGCGACCGAGTTGCGTCACCCGCCCAGAACGTCGCGCGCAAGCGCGTGTGGAAGGACTTCTCGACCGGCGGCAGCCGCGGCATTCGCAATTCCAACCAGTACGTCCGCGAGGGCGGCGCCATTGCGCGCATCATGCTGATTCAAGCTGCTGCGAATGCCTGGAATGTGCCGGCTGCGGAGTGCAGCGCGGCGAACAGCGTCATCACCCACACAGGGTCGGGCCGCACGGTCACTTACGGCAAAGTCGCCGAAGCCGCCGCCAAGCTCGATCCGCCGGCTAATGTCACGTTGAAGGACCCGAAGACCTGGACCATCGCCGGCAAGCCGCTCAAGCGGCTCGATACGCCCGACAAGATCGTGGGCAAGACCGTG
The DNA here is from genome assembly GCA_963732015.1 of uncultured Alphaproteobacteria bacterium. GTDB lineage: Bacteria > Pseudomonadota > Alphaproteobacteria > Rhizobiales > Xanthobacteraceae > BOG-931. The sequence continues at coordinate 419,035 of CAVSXY010000003.1, forward strand.
TTCGGAATCGACACCCGGCTGCCCGGAATGATGTACGCCTCGATCAACGCGTGTCCGGTGTTCGGCGGCAAGCTCAAGAGCTACGACGAAGCCAAAGTCCAGGACATGGCGGGCGTCAAAAAAGTCGTGAAGGTCGGCGACAACGCGATCGCGGTCGTCGCCAATTCATGGTGGCGGGCAAAGAAGGCGCTCGAAGCGCTGCCGATCGTCTGGGACGAAGGCGAAAACGCCAAGGTTACCAGCGCGACGATCGCCGCCTTCCTGAAAGAGGGCCTCGACGCCGACCAGGCTTTCGTCGGCAATCAGTCAGGCGACGTGAAGGGTGCGCTCGCCGCCGCCGCGAAGGTCGTGGAAGCGACGTATTCGTACCCTTACCAAAACCATGCGCCGATGGAGCCGATGAACGCCACGGCGCTGTACACGTCGGATCGCTGCGAAGTGTGGTGCTCCACGCAAAACGGCGAGGCGGCGCTGGCGGCGACAGCGGAAGCGTCAGGTCTGCCGGTCGCCAAGTGCGAGGTCTACAAGACCTTCCTGGGCGGCGGTTTCGGCCGCCGCGGACAGACCGACTACGTCCGTCAGGCCGTCGAGATCGCCAAGGCGATGCCCGGTACGCCCATCAAGCTCCTGTGGACGCGCGAAGAGGACATGACGCACTGTTATTATCATCCGATCACGCAGTGCAAGATGACGGCGGGCTTCGACGCCAACAAAAACCTGATCGCGTTGCACATGCGCATTTCGGGTCAGTCGATCCTGTCGACGGTGTTCCCCGCACGCCTGGAGAACGGCAAGGACCCGGTCACGTTCCAGGGTCTCGGCCCCGGCGGGCCGGAAGGTGCGTTCGGCTACAACATTCCGAACATCCTCATCGATCACGCGATGCGGAACCCGTCGGTGCCGGCCGGCTTCTGGCGCGGCGTCAACACCAACCACAATGCGATCTACGTCGAGACCTTCATCGACCAGCTCGCGCACGAGATCGGCGAAGACCCGCTGGCCTTCCGCCTCAAGTACCTGAAGCCCAAGCATGCCGCGGTGCTCAAGGCCGTCGCCGACAAGGCCGGTTACGGCACGCCGGCGCCGAAAGGCGTTTATCGCGGCCTGTCGCAGATCATGGGCTTCGGCAGCTACGTCGCCGGCTGCGCCGAGGTGTCGGTCACCGACGGCCAGCTCAAGATCCACCGCATCATCGGCGGGACCAATTCCGGTCACGCCGTCAATCCGGAGCAGATCGCTCGCCAAGTCGAAGGCTCGTTCGTCTACGGTCTGTCGGCGATGTTGTACGGCGAATGCACCGTGCGCGGCGGCCACATCGAGCAGAAGAACTTCGATACGTATCAGGTCATGCGCCTCGACGAGATGCCGAAAGTCGAAGCCATCGTCATGCCGGACTTTGAGTTCTGGGGCGGCGTTGGCGAGCCGACGATCGCAGTGGCGGCGCCTGCCGTGCTCAACGCCATCTTCGCGGCGACCGGCAAGCGCATCTACAACTTCCCGCTCAAGAACAACGATCTGCGTTCGGCCTAGCGAACTTAAAGGCGGCAGCCGGGCTTCGGTCCGGCTGCCGCCTACTAAGGAATGACCATCAAACGCATCGTCCTTTCGCTGACGCTGGCGTCGGTAAGTGTGCATGCGCGCGCGGCGGCGCTCGCACCCGCCGGCGTCGCGGCGTGTTCGAGTTGCCACCCCAAGAGCAACAGCGCGGACAGCTCGTTGTTGCCCTCGTTGACCGGCCGCAGCGCCAGCGACATCGTCGCTGCAATGGACGCGTTTCGATCGGGCAACCGGCCGGCGACCGTGATGGATCGCATCGCCAAGGGTTTTACAGCAGACGAAATTCGGCGATCGCTGCCTGGTACGCGGCGCAGCATTGACGGGCATTGCAAATTGACGAGCGGCACAATGGGTCGTGGAGATAAGAGCCGCCGCCGAGCTCTTCGCTACGCTGCGGGAGCTGTGGGAGCGGCGGCGGCAGCCACCCTGTGGCCGCGCGTCATCCGCGCGCAGGCCGCGCCGCGGGTCGTGGTGGTCGGCGGTGGCTTCGCGGGCGCGAGCTGTGCCCGCGCCCTGCGTGCAGCCGACAGCCGGCTCGCCGTCACGCTCGTCGAGGCGCGGAAAACCTACACGGCGCCGCCGCTCAGCAACGGCGTACTCGGCGGACTTCGCGATCTCGCCGCGCAGCAATTCGGCTACGACAAGGTCGCCGCGGCGGGCATCAACGTCATCATCGCGTCGGCGACGGCGGTGGATCCGCAAGCGCACAGCGTGACGTTGTCGACCGGCGACAAGCTCGCCTTCGACAAGCTGGTAGTCGCGCCCGGCATCGATCTGCGTTTCGACGCGCTGCACGGCTACGACGAAGCGGCGGCGGCGCAACTGCCGCACGCCTGGACCAGTGACGGAACGCAGATCGAACTGCTGCGGCGCCAGATCGAGGCGATGGACGACGGCGGCCTTGTCGCCATCGTCGCGCCGGTCAATCCGGCGCGCTGCCCGCCCGGCCCTTATGAACGGGCGGGCATGATCGCGTCCTATCTGAAGGCGAAAAAGCCGCGTTCCAAGGTCGTCATTCTCGACGCCAAGGACACCTTCACCATGCAGCAGCTTTTTCAGAATGCATGGAAAGCGCTTTATCCTGGTCTCATCGAATGGGTCTCGCCGTCGTCGGGCGGCAATGTCGCGTCGATCGATCTGTCGAAGAAGACGATCGAGACTGATTTCGACACCTACAAATTCGCGGTTGCCAACGTGATTCCGCCGCAGCGCGCCGGCAAGCTCGCTATGCTGGCCGGCGTGGCCGACCGGACCGGCTGGTGCCCGATCGATCCGGTGACGTTCGAATTGCTGCAGCAGAAGAACATCCACGTCATCGGCGACGCCGCCATCGCCGGCGCGATGCCGAAATCGGCATTCGCGGCTTCGGTCGAGGGCAAACTCTGCGCCGCCGCGATCGTGCAGCTTTTTGCGGGTGAAACGCCCGCGGCGCCGAAGCTGGTCAGCAATTGCTACAGCCTCGTCGCGTCCGATTACGCCATCTCGATCGCCGGCGTGTATCACCCGGTCGACGGGCAATACGTGGAAGTCGAAGGCGCTGGCGGGGTGAGCCCGCTCAACGCGCCGCCGGCCTTCCGTGCCGAGGAGGCGAAATTCGCCGATGCGTGGTTCCGCACCAACACGGCCGAGATGTTCGGCTAGGGCGCTCGCGTTTGTTGCAGCGCTTTCACTCGGGTCTGCGGCGAGTGCACAGCTCGTGCCCTACGTGATCGCCGACGATTCCATTCCGGTGTCACTGACCGGCGCTCCGGGCGACCCAGTGCGCGGCAGGGCCGTTGTCGGCAACCGTCTGGTCGGACTGTGCCTGCTTTGTCATTCCGGCCCGTTTCCTGAAGACAGATTTCAGGGCAATATCGCCCCCGACCTGAGCGGCGCCGGTTCGCGCTGGAGCGAAGGGCAATTGCGGCTGCGGATCGTCGATGCAAGCAAACTCAATCCGGATACGATCATGCCGCCGTTCTACCGGATCGATCATTTGACCCAGGTTGCACCGGCGTTTCGCGACAAGCCGGTGCTGACCGCGGTGGAAATCGAGGACGTGGTTGCTTATTTGACTGACCTTGAAGTGAGGCGAAGGCCAACACGAGAGAACCATGGCGCGAAACCGCCATTCACGGCGTGACATCCTGCAAAGCGCGGCCGCGCTCGCCGGCTGCGGCGCATTCTTACGGCTCACGATTCGGCCCGCTGCTGCCACGCCGGAGATGATGCAGGAGGCGGTGCGCGGCGTTGTCGGCGAGGCGCCGGTCAGCAAGGGCAAGGTCAAGCTCGACCTGCAGCCGCTCGTGGAGAACGGCAATTCCGTGCCGTGCACCGTGTCGGTAGACAGCCCCATGACGGCCACGGATTACGTCAAGGCGATCCACGTCTTCAACGAAAAGAATCCGCAGCCGAACGTCATCGGCGTGCGGCTTGGCCCGCGCGCCGGACGCGCTGAATTCTCGACGCGCATTCGCCTCGCCGACTCTCAGACCGTGACGGCAATCGCCGAACTTTCCGACGGCACATTCTGGTCGGGCGACATCGATGTCATCGTCACGCTCGCGGCCTGCATCGAGGAAACGACGCACTGATGGCCCGCGCTCTCATCCACGTTCCGCCGACCGCCAAGCGCGGCGAGATCATCGAGATCAAGACTTTGATCTCGCACATCATGGAGACAGGCTATCGCATCGGCGTCAGCGGCGAGCCGATCCCGCGCGACATCATCAATCAATTCGTCTGCACGTATAACGGCGAAGAGGTCTTTCGCGCCGAACTGTTTCCCGCCATCGCCGCGAACCCCTACATCACGTTCTTCACCGTCGCCACGGAAAGCGGGACGCTGGCGTTCACATGGACGGATCAGCACGGCCAGACTCAGGTTCAGACCGCCTCGATCACAGTCGAATGAGGCACACGGTGCGGCGCGTTTTTGCGGCTGCACTCTTCGGCGCGCTTCTTGCCAGTAGCGCCGCGCTTGCCGCCGACATCCCTATGGATCAACGCCGCTCCGGCAGCGACTTCGTCAGCGCCGACACCCGCGCGATGCAGAACGACGACACCGCCAACCCCGGGATGCTCGCGGTACTCGACGGCGAAGAGATATGGAACGAAAAGGCGGGAGCGTCGGGCAAATCGTGCGCCGATTGTCACGGCGACGCCAAGACCAGCATGAAAGGCGTCGCCGCGCGCTACCCGGCTTTCGTCGCGGCGTTGAAACGTCCCGCCGACCTTGAGCAGCGCATCAATATGAGCCGCGCTGACGATCAAAAAGCGGAGCCGTTTCCGTTCGAGAGCAAAGAGCTGCTCGCGATCACGGCCTACGTGGCGTTCCAATCGCGCGGCATGCCAATCTCCGTCGAAGCGACCGCGCAGTTGGAGCCGTTCATTGCGGCGGGGCGCGAGCATCTACGAGGGCCGCCAGGGTCAGCTCAATCTGTCCTGCGCGCAGTGCCACAACGATAATTGGGGCAAGAGCATCGCCGGCAACCTGGTGCCGCAGGCCCACCCGACCGGCTATCCGATCTACCGGCTGGAGTGGCAGCAGCTCGGCTCGTTGCAGCGGCGGCTGCGCAATTGCATGAGTGCCATGCGGGCGGAGCCCTATCCGTTCGGCGCCCCCGAACTCGTCGATCTCGATATTTTCTTGATGTGGCGCGCCCGCGGCATGGCGATGGAAACACCCGGCGTGCGGCCATAACGCCGCGGTGCGGCGTGTTGCCCCGTCGCCGCCCGCCCCGTATGGTCACCGCGCAAAAAACGCCCCGCGAGGATCGAGCCGATGAATGACGTTACCGCCAAATCAAACACACAAGTCAGCTACGCTGAGAAAGCCTGGCAGTCGGACGTCATCGTCGATCTGATCAAGCATTACGGCTTCCCCTATATCGCACTCAATCCCGGTGCGAGCTATCGCGGCCTGCACGACTCGCTGGTCAATTACGGCGGCAACCAGCCGCCCATCCTGCTCTGCCAGCACGAGAAGATCGCCGTGCAGATCGCTCACGGCTACGCCAAGGCGACCGGCAAGCCGATGGTGGCGATCGTGCATGACGTCGTCGGCATGCTGCACGCCACCATGGGCATCTACTACGCCTATATCGACCGCTGCCCGGTGTTCGTCATCGGCGCGACCGGTCCGATGGATGAGAGCCGCCGCCGTCCGTTCATCGACTGGATTCACACCGCGAACGTCAATGGCGAGCAGCTCCGCCACTATGTGAAGTGGGACTACCAGCCCGCCAGCATCGAGGGCGTGCCGGACTCCTTCATGCGCGCCTACGCAACGATGATGACCGAACCGCAGGGCCCGATCTACATGTGCTACGACGCCTGGCTGCAGGAGCAGCCCTTGGCGAAGGACGTGACGCTTCCGAAGGCGACCGTCAACAAGGTGCCGGTGCCAATGGCGGCCGACACCAAGGCGCTCGAAGAAGTCGCCGACCGCCTGCTCGCCGCGAAATACCCTGTGTTGATGGCCGAATACGTGGCGCGCAGCGAAGGCGGCTTCGACAATCTCGTCGCCCTTGCCGAGACGCTCGGGGCCGCGGTGTTCGACGTTCACGCGCGGCTCAATTTCCCCAACCGCCATCCGCTCAATCTGAGTTGCGAGAAGGAAATCTTCCGCGACGCCGACCTGATCCTTTCACTCGACACCCGCGACTGGGAAAAGTCGACGCACTTCAACGACCGCACCAAGCGCCAGGTGGTGCCGCACTATCCGCCGAACTGCGAAATGATCGAGATTGGGTTCGGCGAAATCAACTTGAGCAAATGGTCGATGGACTATGCGCGCATGCCGACCTGCAGCCTGCGCGTGCTCGGCGACACGCTGACCGCGATCCCCGCGCTTACGCGCATCTGCCGCGAGCGAATTGCCAAGAACCCCGCGCTGGCCAAGACCATCGCCGAGCGCGCCAAGGCGGTCGGCCAAAAGCACGACGCGTTTTTCAAAAAATGGGCCGAAGAGGCCAAGAAAGAATGGGACGGCACGCCCATCACGTTGCCGCGGCTCGCGAGCGACCTCTGGGAAGTGATCAAGAATGAAGATTGGGTGCTGACCGCCTCGACTCTGCAGGACTGGACCTACAAACTGTGGGACTTCGACAAGGCCTACCGCCACGCCGGTCAGGCGCTCGGCACCGGCACGCAGATCGGCGTCTCGCTCGGCGTCGCGCTCGCGCACCGCGACAAAGGCCGGCTCGTCGTCGACATCCAGCCGGACGGCGACCTGATGTTCGACGCCGGCGCGCTGTGGACCGCGGCGAAGAACAACATCCCGATGCTCATCGTGATGTACAACAACCGCGCCTATTACAACGACTGGGAGCACCAGATCCGCGTCGCGCATCATCGGGGCACGCCGGTCGAGCGCGCCTACATCGCGCAGGACATCACTGGGCCTGATCCCGACTTCGCCACCATGGCGAAGAGCATGGGCTGGTACGCCGAAGGCCCGATCGAGAAGCCCGCCGACATCATTCCGGCGCTGCGCCGCGCCATCGCGAAGGTCAAGTCCGGCACGCCGGCGCTGGTCGATACGATCTTGAGGCCTCGGTAGTCGCTAACGTCAGGTCGCGACTTATTTGCTGTCATCATCCGCTTGCTGTCATCATCCGCGCAAGCGGATGATCCAGTAATCGCGACGCGTCGAATTTTCTGCACCGATTGCGCTTACTGGGTGCCCCGCCTCCGCGGGGCATGACAATCAAGAAATGTCGCCATTCGCATCGTGGTGACCTACCAATATCGTCCCGTCCCGCCCGCCAGCAATGTGAGAACACCGAGAACCAAATTGATGGCGATGATCATGCGGATCTGGTTTAGGTGCCGCCCGGCAACGGCCAGCGAGCCTTGATCGACGGCGGCGCGAAAGCGGCGCCACGGCGCGAAAAACATATGCAGGTAGAGCAGCATCATGAGGATGCCCAGGCCCTGCATGACGTTGACGTCCATCGGAAGGCTGCGGAAGCCGCCGAACGTCGTGAACACCATCCAGTAACCGGTGACCAGCAGCACAACGATGCTGACGCCGACCCACGGCAGGAAGATTGCGAATACCCGCCGCCACAGCGGCAGCCGCGCCGATGCATCGAGGGGACCGGCAGCCGGCCGCAGCACCAGATAACCGAACGCCATGCCGCCGACCCAGAAAACGGCGGCAAGAAGATGCAGGCCGAGCAGTGTTGCAGTCATGCGCTAGTCTCCCGGTTCGCTTGGCGTCGGCCAATTGTGCTCGAATTTAACGGTTTTCACGACTTCCTTGACGACGCCGCACAACGGCACGCTCATATGCAGACGGTCGGCTTCCTTAAGCACGATGCTCATATCCTTTTCGGCCCACGGCATCGGCTGCTCTTCGATGCGCGAGGCCAGCGCCCAGTTGCTGGCGCTTGAGGCGACCAGCGCCTCGCGCAAGGTATCGCGTTCGACGCCGAGTTTGTGGCCGAGCTTAAGCCCTTCGTCGTTGGCGGAGATGCAGGCCCAGAGAATGAGATTGTTGACCATCTTGCCGACTTGGCCGGAGCCGAGCGCGCCGAGATGAAAGACCGAGTCGGCGAACGCCGCAAATGCAGGCCGGCACGCATCGAAGGCCGCCTTGTCGCCGCCGCCCATAACGAGAAGCTTGCCGCGCTCGGCGGCCTGCTCGCCGCGGCTGAGCGGAATGTCGAGCAGCGTCACGTCCGGCCGGCCGGCACAACGCCGCCCGAGCTTGCGCATCGTCGCCGGCGCCACGGTCGAAGCGATCGCGATGACACAGCCGTCGGCGGCCCCGACGAGCGCGCCGTTGTCGCCGAACATCACCGCCTCAACTTCAGAGTCGAAGCCGACCACGATGATGACGAGATCGCTTGCGGCCGCCACCGCCTTCGGCGAGTTGACGACCTTGATGCCGAGATTGGCGGCCACTTTGAGCGCCGCCAGCGCCACGTCGTAGCCGGTGACTGAAAACTTGCGCTCCTGCAGCAGGCGCGCCATCGGCAGCCCCATCTTGCCGAGTCCGATCATTCCGACGCTGCGGATGTCTTTCATGGCTTCCTCGCTCTCCGTCATTCCGGGGCCGAGTGAAGCGAGGAACCCGGAATGACGGCGCCATCAATCCTTCACATTGCGCACCGGCGTTTCCGGCGTCAGCCCGCCGCGGCGTTTTGCAAACGTCTCCTTGCCGGTTTCTTCCCATTGGCCGGCGACGGCGCGGCTGGCGTAGACGTCCCAGACGCTGTCCCAGTCGCCAAGCGAATAGCCATGCCACGGCAGCTGCGGCGTCAGCGGCGGCAGGCCGAGTCCCTCCCACATCTTGCGCGCATGCTCCATGAACTCGCGCTTCGGCAGGGCGAGCGGCGGCGCTTTTTCCTTCAGCGTCGCGTCCATCAGCAGCGTCGATTCCTCGCCGCGCGGGCCCGATTTGGGGCCGTGGCCGGCAGCGCGATGGGGTGCGACGAAGACATCGTCGAGCGGATTGGCGCGGTACGCCATCGACCAGAACACCGCGTTCGGATTTTCCGGATCGATGTCCTCGCTGACGCCGATGACGTATTTGCCGCAATCGGCCTGCAAGGTCGCCGCTCCATGCAGTGCGCGCCAGACTTCGGTGCGCGGCACACCGTGGGCAAACTGCACGAAGATGATCTTGCGCAGATTGCTGAGCGGTTCGTGCATCACCACGCGGCGCACCCCCTTGATCGACAGCGTATCGCGCAGGTGGACCAGAAAACGCGGCTCATAGGCGACGCGCTTCATCACGCTCGATTCGCTCGGCGTCACTTCGCTCAGCACCGAAACCCAGACCGGATTGCGCTTGTGCGTGATCGCGGTAACCTGCATCGACATGTTGTAATCTTCGAGCGCCACGTGACCGTGGCTTTCGCCGAACGGCCCTTCGGGCTCGAGCAATTCCGGATCGATCAAACCCTCGACCACGAATTCGGCGTCAGCCGGCACATCGAGATCGACGGTCACGGCCTTGACGGTGCGGATCGGCGCGCCGGCAAGTCCGCCCGCGACCGCCATTTCGTCCTGATCGATGGGCAGCTTTTGTGGTCCGGTGAAAATCACGACCGGCGCGCAGCCCACCACGATGGCGATCGGCATCGGCTTTTTCAGCTTGCGGTATTTCTGCCAGTGCAGATAACCACCCGCGCCGCCAACGCGGGCCGCCATACGGACCCCAAGGCGGTCGGTCGCCTTCAATGCGGCGCGATACATCCCCATGTTGCGGATGCCGGTTTCCGGATCCTGCGTGATGCACAAAGTCGCCGTCAGGTAAGGCGCCGCGTCATAGCCCGGCGTGGAGATCGGCACCGGCAGGAGCTTGAGGCCGCCGTCGGGGCGCCGCAGATCGTCGTCTTTGATGATGACTTCCTGGCACGGCGCCGCACTTACGCGGACGGGCGGAACCGGATGATCGATCGCCTCCAGCCAGGCGGTCTCGATCTCCTCCACCGGGCGGCCCATGCCAACGGCATAGATGCGCGCGGACGACGCCAGCGCGCCGATGGCGACGGGCGTATCGTAGCGGCGCCCTTCGCTGTCGACGACGTTGGTGAACAAGAATGCGCGCCGCTGGTCCTCGGCAAGTCCGCCCTGAAACTGCCACCGCACCAGCGGATGTAGTTCGGTGTCCTTGTTGACCGGACGATCGATCTTGACCAGCAGCCCTTCGGCCTCAAGCCTCGCCAGATGCTCCTGGAAATCGCGCGGCGGCTGGACGGCGCGGGCTTTATCGGGCGCGGCTGCGGGCTTATCGAGCATGGAACAGGCCTTTATTTTCGTCGGTCATTCCGGCGGCCGAACGTACCACATCAGCGGCGGTCACTCTTCCGCCGGCCCGCCGCCCTTCCAGCGTTTCACAACCCCGGTGTCGATGCCGAACAGATCGAGCAGCCGGCCGCAGGTGTGATTGATGATATCGTCGACCGTCTTCGGCCGATTGTAGAACGCGGGAACGATCGGCGCGATCACGGCGCCAATATTGGAAAGCGTCGTCATCGTCCTCAGATGGCCGCCATGCAGCGGCGTCTCGCGGACGGCGAGAACCAGACGGCGCTTCTCCTTCAACACGACGTCGGCGGCACGGGTGAGCAGCGTTCCAGTGACGCCGGTCGCGATCTCGCTCATGGTGCGGATCGAGCACGGCGCGATCACCATGCCCATGGTGGGGAACGAGCCCGAAGAGATCGCAGCGCCGATGTCGGCCACCGGATAGTGCACGTTCGCGAGCGCCCGCACATCTTTGGGCTTGAGATCGGTCTCGTACGCCAGCGTCATTTCTGCCGACTTGCTCATGACGAGGTGGGTCTCGACCTCGGTGTTGCGCAGCATTTCGAGAAGCCGCACGCCATAGACGGTCCCCGACGCGCCGGAAATCGCGACGATCAGCCGCCCAGCAGTTTTGGCCATTCTTTGCCCTCTTTCGGCTTGGTGCCGGGTGCTTGTGCCACGGGACGGTGGGCGGTTCCAGTAGGGTCGCCGAACGCCCACGAGGTGTCAGCGGGATCGTCCGCCGGCACCTTACGATGCGGGGCCGCGCGCGAAATCGCCGTGGTTGAGACCATCAAACCCAGGGAGGATCGCCTCGACGGATGCCTTGGGAAAGCTCGCGCCAAGAACACTTTCATAGGCGGCGACGTTGCCGCGGGCCGCTTCCCCCGGCGCCACCTCACCACACATCGGGCCGGTATGGGCCAGGGTGTATAGCGCCTCCTGCTGCAGGCGCTCGGCTTCGAGTTCGAGACCCTTCAGCTTGGTGCGGAAGCCCTCCTGCTTGAGCGGCTCGATCGCTGTCTGCGCGCCTTTCAACTTCCGGCGCAGGTCGCGAAGCGGGATGACCGTCAGGTTGCGCCAGTCGCGCACGGTATCGTCGATCGTCCTCACGTCATCCGCCGAGAACAGCCGGCCGCCGGCCGCGCGCCACAACAGATACAGCAGGACGTTGACGTCAACGCCGCAGCCGTCCTGCAGCGCGATGCAGGCATCGGCAACACCGGGTTGCCGATAGACATCCAGCGAGAAGCGCCAGAAAGGCGTGGTTTCGAACTGCGGCTCGGTCATCGTCGCGTCACGCGCTGAACAGTTTCTCGTACGCGCCCGCGCCCCGCAACACCGCGACGATCCGCTCCGGCGTCAGAGGCGTTTCGGCAAAATGCACGCCGAACGGACTCAACGCATCTTCGATCGCCGCGATGATCGCCGCCGGAGCCGGGATGGTGCCGCCCTCGCCTGCACCTTTGACGCCGAGTGGATTGAGCGGATTGACGGTCTCGACATGCGCGATATTGCAGGTCGGCACGTCGGTCGCCATCGGCAGCAGATATTCGGCAAACGACGTGGTGAGCGGCTGGCCGTTGGCGTCGTATTGCATCCATTCGAGCAGCGCGTTGCCGATGCCGTGCGCGACGCCGCCCTGCACCTGGCCGTCGACGATCAGCGGATTGATGACGCGGCCGCTGTCGTGGGCGACGGTGTATCTCGTCACCTTGACGCCGCCGGTCATGGCGTCGACTTCGACCTCGGCGACGTGGGTGCCGGAGCAGTAGGCGGCCTGCGACGGTGTGTAATAGGACGTGTGCTCGAGTCCCGCCGCCACACCGGCCGGCAGCGAGACACCTGGAATGCCTTGTGCGAGCCGCGCCAGATCGCCGAACGGGACCGAAGGCCGGTTGCCGCCGCTCGCGATCGCGTGGCTGTCATCCAGATCGATGTCGCTTTCCTTGACGCCGAGAACGAGCGCCGCCAGAGCAACGATTTGGGCACGCACGGCTTGCCCCGCGAGCAGGGCGGAGCAGCCCGCGTTGACCGCCTGACGGCTCGCAAACGCGCCGACGCCCTGGGCGATGGCGCCGGTGTCGCCAAGGGTCATGACGATGTCTTCCAGGCGGCAGCCAACCTGCTCGGCGACGATCTGCGAGAGCGTTGTGCGCGTGCCCTGCCCCTGGTTGGTGGCGCCGCTCGCGACCGCGACTTTGCCGCTCGGCGACACTCGAACAGTCACGCCTTCAAACGGACCGAGACCGGTACCCTCGACGTAATTGGCGAAGCCGATGCCGACGTACCGGCCCTCGGCGCGCGCCGCAAGGCGGCGGGTGGGAAAGCTTTCATATTCGGCAAAGACAAGCGCGGTTTGTTGTCCCTTCGGATAATCGCCGCTGTCGTAGACCAGCGGCTTGCCGTCGCGAAAGATCAGGCCGACCTCGTAGGGCATCTGCTCCGGCTTGATGAAATTGCGCCGCCGCACTTCGGCGCGATCGAGCCTGAGCTCGCGCGCCACACGGTCCATCAGCCGCTCCATGGCGAACACGGCCTGGGGGCGGCCGGCGCCGCGCACCGGCGTGGTCGGCACCTTGTTGGTCAAAACGACCTGCGTTTCGAGAGCATAAGCTGGAACGACGTAGGGGCCCGGCACGGTCGCGGCAGCGATGTAGGGCATGATGATGCCCCACGGCACGAACGCGCCGCTGTCGTGCAGCATGCGGCCCCGCACGCCGCGGATCTTGCCGTTCTTCTCGACCGCAATCGCGACGCTCCAATACTGGTCGCGCTCCTGGGTGGCGGACAAAAAGTGCTCGCGGCGATCCTCGATCCACTTCACCGGACGGTCGAGCTTGAGCGCGATTGCCGGAATGACCGCTTCCTCGGGATAGAAGATCGCCTTCGGGCCGAAGCCGCCGCCGACATCGGGCGCGATCATCCGGATTGTTTCGAGTTCGCGGCCGAGCATGTCGGCCAGCGTGCGGCGGCCGATATGCGGCGTCTGTGTCGTCGACCAGACCGTAAGCTGATCGGTTCCGGCATCATGACTGGCGAGCACGGCGCGCGTCTCGATCGCCATGCCGCCGCCGCGGTGCTGCCAAATCTGTTCTTCGAAGACGTGCGGCGCTTTGGCAAATGCCGCGTCGATATCGCCGTAAGCGAGGCGAAACGTGGACACGACGTTCGACGCGAGGTCCTGGTGCACGCGCGGCGCACCCTCCTTTGCGGCCTCGCGGCAGTCGCTGGCTGCCGGGAGCACATCGTAATGGACGATCAACGCCGCCGCAGCGTCTTCGGCGATGTAGCGCGTTTCGGCGAGCACCACGGCCACGGGCTGGCCGACATAGCTGACTTCGTCGCGCGCCAGTGCCAGTTGCGTCCGCGACGCAGCAATTGCCGGATTCGGCAACAGCATCGGCATTGGGCTGCGGCGCATCGGGTCTGGCAGATCGTCGGCGGTGATCACCGCATGCACGCCAGGAATCACCATCGCCACCTTGGTGTCGAGCGAAAGAACTTTGGCGTGCGCGTGCGGCGAGCGGATGAAGCAGGCGTGCAGCAGGCTCGGCGGCGGCTTCACGTCATCAACAAAACGTCCCCGGCCCGACAACAGAGCGGGATCTTCAAGCCGCTTCACGCGTGCGCCGAAATGCCTGGTCCCCATGGCGGCGCCCTAGCCTCCGCCACTACGCATGCGCTGCGCCGCGTCGAGCGCCGCCGCGACGATCCCGGCATAGCCGGTGCAACGGCAAAGGTTTCCGGTGAGCGCCTCCCGCACGTCCTGTTCGGTCGGCGACGGCTTCTCGCGCAGCAACTCGGTCAGCGTCATCAGCATGCCGGGGGTGCAGAATCCACATTGCAGGCCGTGATTGTCGATGAAGGCCTGTTGCAGGATCGACAGCTTGCCGTCCGGGGCGAGGCCCTCGACCGTCGTCACGTCGGAGCCCGATGCCTGGACCGCGAACATCAGGCAGGACCGAGTCGTGCGGCCGTCGACCAATACCGTGCAAGCGCCGCACACGCCGTGCTCGCAGCCGAGATGAGTGCCGGTGAGATTGAGCTCGTGGCGCAGAAAATCGGCAAGTGTCAACCGCGATTCGATCACCCGCGCATAAGACTTGCCGTTCACAATCAATCGCGTCGCCTGCTTACTCATACACTTTGCTCTACGCTCACCGCCCGCGCATGTCAGGCAACATTTGGCACGTCGGCACCGGCGCGTCGCGCTGCGTCGGTCAACGCGCGCGCGCTCAAGACTTGCGCGAGGTGGCGCCGATAGTCGGCGCTGCCGTGGATATCCGAAATCGGCTCGATCAGCCACGCCGCGGCCGCGGCCGTGCGGATCAAGGCAGCATCGACCGGCTTACCAGTCAGCGTTGCCTCCGCGGCTTCGATCCGAAGTGGCGTCGCCGCCACGCCGCAAACCGCCAGCGCCGCACGCCGGACCACGCAGTCGGCATCGAGATCGAGCAGCGCGGCGGCGCCGGCCAGCGCGAAATCACCGTGCCGGCGGGCAAACTCGTGGAACCCATGACCGTGGCTTGAGCGCCAAAGGGGCAGCTCGACGGCTGCGATCATTTCGTCAGCCTGCAGCGCGGTCGCCATGAAGGCGGTATTGAATTCGCCAAACGGCACCTGCCGGATGCCGCGAACGCTGGCCATGTGAAGGACTGCATCGTAGGCGGCGCAGACCGCGGGCAATTCGGCCGCGGGATCCGCGTGCGCAAGGCTGCCGCCGATCGTGCCGTGATTGCGCGTCTGACGATGACCGACGTGGCGCAACGCCTCCGCCATGAGCGGGCAGTACTTGGCGACTTCCGGAGCAATTTCCAGATCGCGCTGGCGCATCATCGCCCCGATGCGGAGCATTCCGTTGCCGACCGCAACGCCGCGAAGATCGGCAATGCCGCCAAGATCGACGAGATGATCGACGATCACGTAGCGAAAATTCATCATCGGCACGAGCGACTGGCCGCCTGCGAGAATCTTGGCGTTCGGCAAGGTCGACAGCAACTCGGCAGCTTCCTTGAGCTGCCGCGGCGCGTGATAATCGAAAGGTGCTGGCTTCATGTCCCCCGGACGCAAACTGACAGCGGCACCTGATGCCCAAACGGGCGCGCGGTGTCGCAGTTTCCTCTCTAGCCGGCCACAATTTCGCGCCGCGCCGGCGAATTGGGAAACGCGATTGATATCATCTTTGCTGGTCCCCCCTGGCCGAAGCCCATCGTCTGCAAGGACGCAGACCTCGCCAGCCAAACACTAGATCGTGATCCGCCGATGTACAACGGCGGAGCATATCGGCGCATGCATCGCTTACCGCATCGTCAGCGGCGGCCGAGTCGGGCGGCCATGTCGGAAGGCGACGAGGGCGCAAAAAACAACCGCCGCCAAAGCGGCGGCGGTTGCGATACCGTATATCGCGGTCAGGCGGGCTTATTCTGCAGCAGTAAGCCGCGCGGCCTCAGAGGGGAGCGGCGGCAGGTTCGTCAACTCCTTCTCATAGGCCTGTTCCATGCGCGACGTGAGGCCGTGCTTTGCGAGTTCGTCCGCGAAGATGCGGCGGATCTCCGGCTTCTCATCGACGTAGTCGATCTGATCGCCGCCGATGCGGCGGCTGATCCAGGCCTTCGGCACGCCCTGGGCGTTACGGATCGACACGCCCTCATGCTTGAACGCCAAGTAGCGTGACGGCGTCGTGCCCGCATTGAAGTGCTGGTGGAACCACATGTTGGGTGGCACGATCATGGTGCCGACCTCCCACTTGTAGTGCTGCGGTTCCTCGCCCTCCGGCCACATCAACGAAAAGCCGTCCCCGGACAGGATGATGACGTGAGCGCCCGGACCATGGGCGTGCCCCTTCTTGTAGGTGCCGATCGGGAACTGCGAGATGTGGCTGTTCATCGAGCCCTTAGCCATGTTGAAGCGGATATGGCCGCCGCCGGCGCCGCGTTCGGCCGCCGTGATCAGCGGCAGGTTGACGGCATCGGGCACGAAATTGGTCCGCAGCAGAAAGCCGATCTGCTCGCCCTTCGCGCTGAAGTAATCGGGCTCGCCCGAGAAACGATCCTTGAAGTCGTATTTGGTGTTGAAGATGAAATCGATGTCTTCGTAGAGGTTGATGACCGGCGGCGCGTTGGTGACGGCGACATAGCGCGCCGGCTCCTTGCCCGAACCGTTGAAATGCTGGTGGTGGCAGTTCAGCGGGATGGCGAACAGCGCGCCCTCTTTCCATTCAAAAGTGATGCGCGCGCCGGCGTCGTTCCATACCGTGGTCGAGCCGCGGCCGCTGAGCACCAGGGTCATTTCCTCGTAGAGCTGCCGGTGCGGCACAAGGCTCTTTCCCGGCGCAATTTCCATGACGTAGCAGTCGTTGGAGGTCCGCGATGCGTCGTGGTTCAGGAAGACGGCGTTGCCCCCGCGGCGCGCCCAAGGCTTGAGGTCTACGGTGCGCAGATTTTTCACATAGAAGGACGGGATGATATCGAGCCCTTCGGCCTTGACCCACCGGGTGTAGGGCGTTTCCTTCTCGGTCTTGAATTTATTTGCCAATTCATCGGAAACGACGGCGTTTTTGGCCATAGGGCACTCCTTCTCGAACGGCTTCCTTCGTGCACCAGTCTACCGGAAGATCAGTTACCACTTTTTCCGGGCTTGTTAAGCGGCAATTCTGGGCGCAGCCGCCTCGGCGATGGCCACGCATTTCTCGGCCCGCATGCGCACATGGACGGGCTCGCCGGTCGGCGTCCGCAGCGACGGGTGGACCCGCGCCAACAAGACGGACTCACCCACTTTGACCTGGAAATCCAGGTATTCGCCGAGAAACACCTTGGCCTCGACGGTGCCGCGGCAGAGGTTGTCGTCATCCTCACGCACCGGGGCACCCTCGGACAGCTCTACATCCTCCGGCCGCACCGATACCACGACCGGCGCGCCGCTGGCGAGGTTCTCCACGCACTGCACGTTCATTTCACCGAGCGCCGTTGCGACCCGGCAGCGGCCGTTGCCGGCGGTCGCGGAGATCATCTTGCCGTCAATGAAATTGGTGCTGCCGACAAAGTCGGCAACGAACTTGTTGCGTGGCCGCTCGTAGATGTCGCGCGGCGAGCCGATCTGGACGATGCGGCCCTCGTTCATCACCGCGATCTCATGCGACAGCGCCAGCGCTTCGCTCTGATCGTGGGTGACGTAGATCGTGGTCAGGCCGAAATCGCGCTGCATGCGCTTGAGCTCGAAGCGCATCTTCTCGCGCAGCTTGGCATCGAGATTCGACAACGGCTCGTCGAGCAGCAGAAGTTGCGGCTCCATGACCAGCGCGCGGGCGAGAGCGAGCCTTTGCTGCTGACCGCCGGACAGTTTGGTCGCGTCACGGTCTACGAGGTCCACCAATTGCACGGCCGACAGCACGCGCATGACCTTCTCTTCGATTTGCTTCCGGCTCGGCCTGACTTTCCGCACTTCGAGCGGGAATGAGACATTCTTGAACACGTTCATGTGCGGCCAGATGGCGTAGGATTGAAACACCATGCCGAAATTGCGCTTATTGGGAGCGACGAAAATCCCCTTTTCGGACGAGAACACGACCTGCTTGCCGACCTCGATCGTACCCGATTGCGGCCGCTCCAGGCCGGCGATGGAACGCAGCGTCGTCGTCTTGCCACAACCGCTCGGACCGAGCAGCGTGAACAGCGCGCCGTCCGGCACGTCAAAAGAGACATCCTGCGCCGCTTTGACGACCTGACCGTCGGCTGCCGCATATTCCGTATACAGCGATTTGACGCTGAGCACGCTCACCTCCCTTACGGCCGGCTTCCGATGTGTTGCGGAAGCGGGTCTCGACCCTCATGGACGTTATTTTATCTCTTTCACGATCATAGACTACGATCTTGGCCTATGTCTCCGCGACGCCGAAACGCCGGCCTATCAGCTGGGCGACCAGGACGAAGCAGAACAAAGCCACGATCATCATGACGCCAAGCGCCGATAATTCAACGTACTGGCCATTCTGCCACAGCTCCCAGATCATGACAGAGACCACTTCGGTCCCGGGACTATAGAGCAGAATCGAACTGGCCAGTTCCCGGATCGACACGATCACGATGTAGATCCAGCCTGCGATCAGACCGGGCTTCAGCAGCGGCAAAACGATACGTCCGAACGTCGTGCCAAGCGACGCGCCGCTCATCGCGGCCAATTCCTCGAGCTCCTTGTGCACCTGCAGCAAAGAGGCGGTGTTGTAGCGCATGCCGTACGGCAGAAACCGCGTCACGTAGGCGATCAGCATGATCCAGATCGTGCCGTAGACGCCGATCGGCAGGGCCAAATAGCAGACCATGATAGAGAGACCGAGGACGAGGCCCGGAAACACCAGCGGCAGCGAGGCGAGATTGTCGATTAGCCAGCGGCCCGGCAGCTTCGTGCGCACCACAACCCAGCACAGCATCGATGTCGTCAACATAATCAACGTCGCGCTGGCAAGCGAGAGCAGCACGCTGTTCCAGATCGCGGTGCCCATCGCCGGATAGGCAAGCACGCTTTGGTAGGGCTGAAGTGTGAGATTTTTGAGCGCCGCGAGCGTCGGTACGCTATAGAACCGCTGCAGCGACGACCAAAGCAGGACAAGAAACGGCAGCACGACGACAAGCGCGGCATAAAGAATGAATGCGCCCGTTGTCAGATAGCGCCAGCGCCCGATGCTCATGACGCGCGGGCGAAAGCCCTTGCCGGTCACGGTCGTATAGCGGCCGGCGCGCTTGACGATGCGCAGGTTCAGGAACACGCAGAACGACGTGATGACAAGCAGCGTCAGCCCGTAGGCCGATGCCAGACCGACATCGCTCGGGTAGGCATGGATCGCGTCGTAGATCGCCGACGTGTAGACCTCGATGCCGACCGGCAGGCCGAGCAGTGCCGGCACCTCGAACAATTCCAGTGCGCGCACGAACAGGATGAGGAGCGCGGCTGCGGTCGCTGGCACGGCGAGCTGGATCGTGATGCGCTGCATGATCTGTCGCAACGTCGCCCCGCTCATCAATGCCAATTCTTCAAGCGACGGGTCCATCGCCCGGAAGGCCGAGGTCATCAGCAGGAATGCCATCGGCGAATAGTGCAGACCATCCACCCAGATCATGCCGGGGATCGAATAGATATTGATGAAGACGGCGTTGCTGTCGAACGCACGCTGCAAAACCAGATTGATAAGACCGATCTTCGGACTGCCGAGAAAGATCCACGACACCGTGAACAGAATTCCCGGAATGATCAGCGGCACCAGCGCAAGCGCGAAGAAGAGCGACTTCAGCGGCGTATCAGTGCGTTCGTTGATCCAGGCCAGCAGAGTCCCGAACGTGAAGGCGAGCGCCGCACTGCCAAAGGCGAATTGCAACGAGTTGGAAAATAGCTGGACTGTGTCCGCACTCGCATAGGCGGCGCGAAAATTGTTGAGCGTAAAATGCGCCGGTGATGCCGCCGTTTCGGGCGACAGCACGCTCTGCCACAGCATGAAGGCGAGAGGTACGAGCGCCAGCCAGGCGACCAGCGCGATGGCGATCGCGATGACGACCCAACTCCAGGCGAAGCGCTCTCGCGGGGGCGCGACGGCTAGCGCAACGGACAATGCGATCCTCCAGCGAGGACTCTCGCGCCTCCCTCCAGCTTTTTTGTTGTTATTCCGTCCGGCGTGGACGTCGAACGGCGGAGGTTATCGCTAAGTCGGCGTTACATGCTCATGGTCGTGCTGATGGTCGTGATCGTGACCATGATCGTGGTGATGGTGGTGATGACCGTGGCCATGATGGTGGTGACCGTGCGCATGATCGTGTTGATGGCCGTGTTCATGTTCGTCGTCATGATGGTGGATGCGCTGGCGCGGCCGCGGGCCGCGGGGATCCTCGCTGAACACCAGCGACTTAATGGTGACCGGCACCGTGTAGGACGGCATGCGGATGCGTCCGAGATCGATGTAGTCGAAATCCCACAAGACGACGCCGTCAATCACCAGGATCTCGTTGTCGACGCCGAGTTCGTCGCGCAGGATATGGCCGAGCGTCTGCGCCACGTCGCCGTCAAGCATGATGTAGAGCGGCTGCTTCTTGGCGATGCGATCGCCGAGCCCGCGCTTGATGCCCTCCGCAAAGGCGGCAAGCCGCTCGTAGGACGGCAACCCGGTCCAGCGTAGCGCCAGCGCAATTTCACGATCGGTGTCGACAATATCGAACGCTGTGATGTGGTTTCGGATGGCCTTGGCGAGCTTGTCGGAATCGATCGTATCCTCGCAATCGAACGGCGGCAGCAGCACCTGAAGATTGCGGCGCGGCAACAGCACGCCGGGCGCCGAGATGTAGCTGGTATTGCCGGACAGTTGCACGCTGTACTCGGACGCGCCGAGCGCCGTGGCACGAATGCATTCGCCGGCGGCGAGCACCGGCCAGGGGAACGCCTTGCTCTCGATGCGCTCGCGGATGGCCCGGCCGAGCCGCGGACCCATATCGCCGAAATCCTGCTCCTCACGCTGATAAATGTATTCGGCGACGCCACCCGAAAACATGATGCCGTCGATCTGGCCGAAGTCGAAGATCGGATCGGTCAGATAAAGGTGCTCCACGTCATGCGGCATCGGCCGCTGCGCCACAGCGGCAACCAGGGTGTCGGCCATGACGTCCGCGACTTTCCCCATGTCGGCGGGGTCGATGGCGTCGCCGCGGTCCCAGGAGAAACCGGCACGTTTGGCGTGATGCTTGCCGGCCGGATCGAGACGGATGATCTTGCCGTTCTCAACGACCTGCAGCCGGCCGCCGATATGGACCGCAGCAGTGGCGATCACCTTGCCCTTTTCGACCAGGCCGAGCTTGGTGGTACCGCCGCCGATGTCGATGTTGAGAATGCGTTTGCCTCCGTCGCTCGACACGCGCGCGGCGCCCGAGCCGTAAGCGGCGAGCATGGACTCCATGTGATGGCCGGCCGTGGCGGTGACGAATTCGCCGCCCTGCTCGGCGAGAATGCCGGCGATGCCCTGGGCATTCTCCCGCCGCAGCGCCTCGCCGGTAAGAATGACGACGCCGGTGTCGATCTTGTCGGGGTGCACGCCCGCGGCCTCGTAGGCGTCATCGATGATCTCGCCGAGCCTGGCGGCATCGATCCGCTCCTCGTTCTGATAGGGCGTCAGCGCGACCGGAGACTGAAATAACGTCTCGCGCGACACCACGTAGTAGCGGCTGGTGAGGTCTTCGCCCATGCGGCGCAAGTTGACGCGCGAGAAGATGACCTGGGTGCCCGAAGAGCCGATATCGATGCCGACCGTCATCAGCGACACGAAATCCTGCATCCACAGCGGGTTTTGCTCGAGCGGAATGTCGTCGTCTTCAAAGTCGTAATCGTGGTCGTGATCGTGGTCGGAATCCCCGTCGTGCTCGTGGACGATATTCTGACCGTAAAGATGGTCGTCAAGTGTATGGCCCCCCGGTTTCTTCTCTTCTTGATCGGACATCAATGGCTCTCCAATGCGCGGCAAAAACCTTATTCCCGCGCCGTTGACCGCAGGTCAATGCACCGCTCGGGCGGCGAAGCGCGGATAAATGCGGCTGCTGACGTCGGGCCGTCCTCTGCGCTGCTCCGTATGTGGTGAAAAATATCGATTTTTCAACATTTTGCGGATTGCAGCGTCATCCACAGCCGGTTTTCCGGCGAATCAGCGCCACCCGTAGATAGGTGCCGGGTGTCACGCCGAGGCTGGCGAAGATGGAACTGGCAAACGTATCGGTATCCGAAAGGGCGGTGTCGGAGCATGGAGAAGCCCGCGCAGGCTGTCATTTCCGACAATACGTCTCCGGCAAAGCTATTCCTATCAATTGACACCCACCTAAGAAGGCTATTTGATCACCAATTAGATATCTCAAGCATGGCAGGGGTAGTCAGTCATGTTGCGGGCGCAGTCAGCAGTCCAGTCATCGGAAATTCTTCAATCACCTGGAGTCATCCAGTCACTTGAGGGCGTTAGGGCGAGGGTGGTGGAGCAGTTGACGAATGTGCCGGAATTTCGAGCAATGGTGGCAGTCGAAACGGCAGTTGAGGAAGTCGCAAATATTCCCGACCTCATGGCTTGCTTGGATTCCGCGAAGACGAAGATCATTGACCGACTGATGAAGGTCCGCGAATACCAAGCATTGCTCGCGGTCGAGAAGTCAATTACGGAAATCTCCGAAGTTCTCGGTGTGTTAGCTGGTCGTGAATTCCCCAACGCGACTACTCCAGCGGTTGCTCCAGAGGCCCAAGAGGCTCTGCAACTGGAGGCGGACGAACCCACTCCCCCAGTCGCTACGGCGCCACTGCCGCCGGAACCGGTCGCTAGTCCTACGGCGCCGCTTCAGGTTCCAGCACGTGCATCCAAAATCGAGGATGTGGCAGACGGCCTCGCCACGGCACTGGGATTGTCGAAACAATAAATTGACCAACTCAGCCAACCCTGGCTCATATCAGGTGAGCAAGGGATCATTTCGTGCTTGAACAAGCCATTCTGGACCTGCAAATCATTGAGCGATCTGTTGCGGCAAAGACCTTGCCGAACCTAAAGATTCGCTTGGCGTTACGCCGGTGCATGAAGGAGTTACGCGCGCTAGTTATTGTCCCTCAATGCCAACAAGACGCCCAACCTAAGTCCTAGGACGTTCGAGCGGTCTCTGGCGCCGTGCCAACGCTGCGCGCACCCGTGTTCAGGCGTGCCGTTAAAAAAAAGCGCGGCTTCTTTTTGGCTCCGGAATAATGAACAACGGTAAGGGCCGCGTATTCGTTGATCCCCTTATCTTCACCCGCGGCTACAACAAGAACGTGGTCACGAAACGGGCGCGGGATCGATCCTCGTAAATTGAGCAGCGGTTTGAGCACCCACAAGAGGAGCCGAGCAGCCCTCTTGTCGTTCTCATCAGACGGATCGGCGCCCTCGGGATCCACCCTAGAACGATCGTCTAGTGGAAGAGTACGTTGATCCCGAGGGTTAGCATCGAGATGTTGCGATTGCTGTTGGCGAAAACGTCGTTGGCAAATACACGTCCCCCGGGTCCATTGGGGAAGTTGGTCGGAATGGCAAAAGAGGCCGTGCTCAATCCCACATAGTCGTACTCAAGCTTTGCGGACACGTTTTCGACAAACGCCCACTCGATACCCGCGCCCAGCGTCCAGCCCGTATTTGTCTGATTGTTACTGAAGGAAACCGTCTGGCCCGTATTTACATTGAGCAACGTCAGATTATTGCTACCCACCCGGCGCCGCCTGACCGCTTCTCGCGGCGTTCTCTCCGACTGTCGCTCGGTAGCTTAGGATGAGGCAGCTTTGGTCGCGGCGTTTCTGCGCATTCTGCGCCATTCGCTTCCTAGTAGCACCAAGCTAATTCCACCAATTTCCAGGATCCAATTCCATCGAAAGCCCAGGATGCGTTCGCCAAGGAAGCGATCCATGTGATGAAACGATGCTGCGCGCATCAGCACAAATCCGAGAACGAAAATTGTACCTATCAGAGCGAGCCAAGTGGGGGCAGGTGCGTTACGCGCCCAAATCAGCAACACAAGTGTAGCAACAACGCAGATAATCGCGACGAGAACGATGAAGGCAAGCTGCACGACCTGACGTTGATTGTACCACTCCTCAGATTTAGCGAGCATGCGACCAGCTTCCGTCAGCGCGGTTTGAAGATCCAATTGCTTGTTAATGCCGAGGGCTAAGAATAACGCCGATATGGCTCGCCATGTGCGTTGCTCTTCCGACGCTCCAGTATTTACCTTCGCAAGCTTGTTTGCTGTTTTCCAACAGCTGATTACGGCAAGAAGATACAAGATCACCGTTATCCAACCGCCAATGGTCGGATCTCCGATGCCTGGGGTCCAGTTGAAATTCGTCACTCTAATTCCCCCTTTTATCCGGCGTCACACCGATGCGCAGCGACCCCACTCTGGTGTTGCCGTGTACCTCGTACGCCACCGCTGCGCCGCACAGAAGTCTCGCCGCAAACGGTCGCTTTGGGTCGATGCTGTTGAAAAAGGCCAAAATGAACCGGGCAAAATTTTTGCCTGTGTGCCCGTCGAAGCCGGTTTCTTCCATAATCCAAGGCATCACAGAGACCTTGCGAAGGCTGCTGATTGAAAATCGGATTGATTATGTGTCCCCCTACATCATTTTCGGACGACCGCACCAGTGCCTCTGAAAAAATCTGTTCGACCCCCCGAAAAACCTTTTTCAACAGTATCGGTCATCAATGTCACTTCGAGTGCGCCCCAGCGATGTCCGCTTTGCGCCTGATTGCGACTAAATCGCTGCGTTGCATTAAGTGACGCGACGGGACGACGGTGTTTGCGGGCTGCCCGCTGACTTCGCCAAGTTCATCGCCGCTGAAACAGAGAAATGGGGCAAGGTGATTCGGGTAGACATTAGGCCGGATAAATATAATCATTTAAGCAAAATCGATAAGGGAGGGCGCCCATGTGGCACTATCGAATGATCGGCTCGCTTGTTGTTGCCGCATTCGCGACACTTCTAATGCACCCGCCGGCGTCAGTAGCACAGACACCGATTGATCCGAATGCTGCGCCAAATCCGTACCGCGTCGAGGAGGGTTGGGCGAAGTTGCCTGAAGGGCGTCACTGGGGCATGACCATCGGCCTCGACATCGACCGTGATGGCAAGAGCCTATGGGTGTTCGATCGCTGCGGTGCCAGGACATGCGCCGGCTCGACCGTGGCGCCGATCCAGAAATTTGATGGCACCGGCAAGCTGTTGATGAGCTTTGGTGCCGGCATGCTCATCTTCCCGCACGGCCTGTTCGTGGACCGCGACGATAATATCTGGGTGACCGACGGCCAGGGCAAGGACGGCAAGGGTCATACCGTCATGAAATTCCGCCCGGATGGGAAGCTCTTGATGACCTTCGGAAAGCCCGGCTTTGCCGGCGACGGCCCCGACACGTTCAACGCGCCCTCGGATGTGCTTGTTGCTCCGGACGGCGACATCTTCGCTGCGGACGGGCATGGCGGCGACACCAACGCGCGGATCGTGAAGCTCACGAATGATGGGAAATTCATCAAGGCGTGGGGAAAGAAAGGATCGGAGCCCGGCGAGTTCGGCTTGCCCCATGGGCTCGCCATGGATTCGGCCGGAAGACTGTTCGTCGCGGACCGCGAAAACAGCCGCATCCAGATTTTCGATCAGGACGGCAAATTCCTCACGGAATGGCGGCAATTCGGCCGGCCGAGCGGCGTCTTCATCGACAAGAACGACATCATCTATGTAGCCAACTCGCAATCGAGCGAGAAGACCAATCCGGGCTACCAGCAAGGTATCAGAATTGGCAGTATCAAGGACGGCAAGGTCACGGCCTACATCCCGGAAACGAAGGAACTCGGTGCACTCGAAGCTGTTGCCGCCGACGATGACGGCAATATTTATGGCGGCTACACCGGCTCGATGAATTTGCGACGATTTGTGAAGAAGGAAAAAATGGGAGCACGCTGACCAACACGGCAGGGCTAGTCCGCCTTATCCAGCTTTCATACGACGTCGTCATCTATCAGGATCTTTTCCACGCGGTGCAAACCGCACAGGGGGCCTGGATGACCTACGAGGTGACCCTTTCGCTCGTGGTCACGAACAGCAGCCTGTTGTTGCCAGTGTTGGCGCCAACGTCGGCTGGCTCAAACTACGCAGCGAGACACGTTCGCAGCCAGTCAACCAAGCGGCCGATCGCACGTTCGGGCTCGTGTTGGCGGCATAGCTCGCACTCATTGAGTTTCAGGAAGCTATCTAAAGAATCGGCGCACTTGACCTTGCCAAGAGGTCGCCAGACACCGCCGAGCGGTTTATTGTGACTATTTCAAAGTCTCACATTCGATATAACATATTGATCTGCCAATGTTATTCGCCGCTAAACGGAGTAAGACGCCATTAAGTACGCGCAGTCACGGCGCCGCGCGAGTTTAAGGTCACGATAAGATTCCAAATCTAATGTCATGCGCGGACTCCAGAGCATGCAGTATACGTCTTATCGTTAGGTTTCTCAAAGACGAGAGCGCCGCCACCGCTATCGAATACGGCCTCATCGCAACGGGAATCGCCGTCGCGATCATCCCGGTCATCACCGGACTGGGAAGCAAGCTGAAGACCACCTTCTCGTCGATTTCGTCGGCGCTCAAGTAGGGCCGCAGCGCGGCTTACGATACGCGGATGACGATTTTTCCAAAGTGCGCGCCTGAGGCCATGTGCCGGTAGGCTGACTGGACTTCGTCGAAGCCGAACACGCGGTCGATGACCGGCTTGATGCGACTGACCGCGATGGCGGCGTTCATCGCTTCGAACATCTGCGTCGAGCCAACCGAAATGCCCTGCACGTTGGCGCGCTTGGCGAGGATCAGGCCGGGATTGAGCTCGGTCGCGGCGCCGCTCAGCCCGCCGATCATGCTGATCTTCCCGCCGACGCGGATCGCCCCGAACGAGCGCCCTAGCGTGCCAGCTCCGCCAACCTCGACGACGTGATCGGCGCCGCGGCCGCCGGTGAACTCTACCGCCGCCTTGTCCCATTCCGGCGTCGACTTGTAGTTGATGCCGCACGCCGCACCGAGCGTCTTGGCGCGCGCGAGCTTGTCGTCGCTCGATGATGTGATGATCGCCGCGATCCCCATGGCGTGCGCGAATTGCAATCCGAAAATCGAGACGCCGCCGGTTCCCTGCAGCAGCACGGTCTGTCCCGCAATCAAGTGCGCATGCCGCATCATAGCGTGCCACGCGGTGACAGCCGCGCACGGCAGCGTCGCGCCCTCTTCGAGCGAAAGGTGCGGTGGGATTTTCACCACGCCGTCCTCCTCCAGCACCGCACATTCGGCGAGCATGCCGTCGATGCTGCCGCCGAGCGCACTCGCTTGCACCTGCGGGCTCGGCTCGCCGCCGGGCCAGCGCTGAAAGAAGCATCCGGCAACCTTGTCACCGGCTTTGACGCGCGCGACACCGGCGCCAACGTCGACCACTTCGCCGGCGCCATCGGAGAGCGGCACGATGTTGTCGCGCACCGGCATCCGGTATGTGCCGCGCACTATGCCGAGATCGCGAAAGTTCAGCGAACAGGCGGCGACCTTGACCAGCACCTGCCGATAAAGCGGCTTCGGCTCGGGCAGATCAACTCGCTTGAGCGCTTCAATGCCGGCGCCGCCCTTCGGCAATTGATAAGCTCGCATGCGTTGTCCTCCTCGTGGCCGACTTCGATCCTCGCGGCTAAACTCGTGGTCCGGGCGGCGACGATCTTGGTTGGAGAGCCGATGATGACAGTGGAAGGCCTGACCACGGTGCCAAGCGCTCACGGCGTGAAGGACACCATAGACCGGCTTGAATCGGACGTAAAATCCAAGGGCATGACGATTTTTGCACGCGTCGATCATGCGGCCGGCGCAAAGGCGGTCGGTTTGGCGTTGCGCCCCACCGAGCTTTTGCTGTTCGGCAACGCCAGGGGCGGCACGCCGCTCATGCAAGCGAACCAGAGGATCGGCATCGACCTGCCGCTGAAGGCGTTGGCGTGGGAGGATGCCGACGGCAAGGTCTGGCTGTCGTATAACGAGCCGGCTTGGCTCGCCGCTCGTCACAGCCTGCCGCAGGGAACCGCTGAGGCGACGCAGCGCTTGACTGCCGCAATCGGCACCGTGGCGAAAGCCGCAGCCATCTAGCTTCAGGCAGCAACCGGCGTGACGTTGACGGAGACGCCCATCCGCTGCCCACCGGACCCCACAATCACACCGTCGACCGGTGCTACATCGGTATAATCGCGGCCGACGGCCAGCATGACATGATCTTCGGCGGCGAGTACGGCGTTGGTCGGATCGAACCCAATCCAGCCGGTCGCCGAACCGCACCACAATAAGACCCACGCATGCATGGCTTCAGCGCCCTGCAGCCGTGTCGCATCGGTGCGCGGCGCCGACCGCAGATAGCCGCTGACGTAGGCGGCCGGCAGGCCGATGCCGCGCAGGCCGGAGATCATGATGTGCGCGAAATCCTGACAGACGCCGCGGCGCAATGCGAACGACATGGGCGGAGTCGTCGTGACAGTTGTCGCGCCGATCTCATACGCGATATCGGCCTTCAGGCGATGGATCAGCTCGGTCGCGGCGTCGAGTATGGGGCGGCCGGGCGTGAAGCTCTGTGCGACGTAGTCGCGGATTTCTGGATCAAGCGACACCATGCGGCTTGGAAACAGAAAATGCGCCGGCGACAGCGGTCCGATGTCGCTCGTCGCGAATGCTTCTTCGCGGACCGCTTCCCAGGCCGGTGTCGACAGCGGGTCGGGCAACGTCAGCGGATCGACAGCGACTTGGGCCGCCAATTTGACGGTCAACGTGTCATGCGGCTCCTCGATCTCGATCCACGTCAGACGGTTGCCGAAAAAGTCCTGGCCTTCGCGGCGGTGCATCGGTTCGGGCACGATCTGCAGCGCCGCGACGTGCACGCGCTGTCCGTCCCGATTCACGGGCGTCAGCCGCAGCACGTGGCGGGCGTGCGCGACTGGAGACGCGTAGCCGCACGTCGTCGTCTGCCGGACGTCGTAGATCACGCCAACGCCTCCCAGCCCGCGTCGGAGCGCTCCTTGTTAGTGAGATAGGATGACGAGATCGCATCCGACAATTTCATCAGCGATTGCTCGATATCGAGGATCAACGCGTCGTCGACGGCGCTCGCCTCCGCAGTACGCAAGCGCGTTGCGATCGACGCCGCGATCTGTTGAACCGGCGACAACCGGCCGGTGTCGCTGCGCCGCGGCAGTGCGCCGAGATGGGTCTCGATGCGATCGAGCTGAAACACCGCCGAGCGCGGATTGTTGGGATCGAGCATGACGAGATCGATCACCGGCGCGAGCGCCGCAACCATCACATAGCGCTGCCGATAGCTGATCTGGCTGTCGGCGAGTTCGAGAAGCACGTCAAGTTCGCCGTCGGAAGCGCCGGGTTGCGCGAAGCAGCGTACCAGACGGCAGGTCACCAGCGCCCGTTCGATGCGGCGGCCGAGTTCGAGGAATCGCCAGCCGGCGAGCTGCGTCATGTTCTCCTGCGCCAAGCCGGAGAGCGCCGAGATGATGCGGAGCGCGGCCTCGACCCGCTCGATGATGGCGCTTTCAGTCGGACTGATCGCGAGCGGCACGGCGATCATGGTCGCGAGATCGCTGATCGCCCGCCAAGCGTCCGGCGAAAGGCGGTCGCGGATCACCGAAGCCGCCGAACGCGCCGAATGGATCAGATAGGGCAGCGAACCGCCGAGGTCGCTGCGCGTCAGCGCGGCCCGCGCGATGAACGTAACCGGCGCCGAAACGGCATCGTTCGGCACAGCGTCCCAGGCGCCGAGGAGACCGCCGATCCTGGCGATGACCGGCGCAGCAGGCCCGTCGGCTTCCGCGATGCGGTTCATCATGGCGCGGACGAGCCGCAGCGTCGCCTCGGTCCGCTCTACATAGCGCCCGACCCAGAACAGATTGTCGGCGGCACGGCTTGGCAGAAGACCGCTCGCGCGTTGCACCTGCATGTGCTCGGGCGTCGGCAGCAGCGTGGTTTCCGGTACCGGTCCATGCGTCAACACCCAGGCATCCGCCGCCGCCGCGCCGCGCTGCAGGCTCACCGCCCGCGGGTCCGCGCTTTCGGCGATCCTGACGAAGCCGCCAGGCATCACCTGCCAGCGTTCGCCGACCCGCGCGAGATAGAGACGCAACGTGAATGGATGCGGCTGCAGCTTCCCGTCACGCCACACCGGCATGCTCGACAGCGTCACGGCTTCCTGCATCACGTAATCGACGCCGCGATCGCGGATCGATCGCATCAAAGCCTCACGCTGCGCGTCGCTGAGCTTGGCGCCGAGAATCTCGTTGCCGAGCCGCGCATCCGGGAGGTGCTCAGTAAAGGCCGAAGCGATCACCATGCTGTCGAGCTTGCCGAGCATCTCCTCGCGCATGTCCGGGCGGCCGAGCCACCAGGTCGCGACATTCGGTACTGCGAGATCGGCACCGAGTACGATCGGCGCCAGCGCGGGCAGGAACGCCAGCATGGCGCGCGCTTCGATAAGACCCGCGCCGAGCGAATTGATAACGACGATCTTGCCGTCGCGGACCGCTTGCAGTAGCCCCGCGACGCCGAGACGCGAGGCGGCGTTGAGCTCAAGCGGATCGGCAAAGTCGGCATCGATCCGCCGCAACAGCACTTCGGTCCGCCGCAAGCCCGCAACCGTGCGAATGAACACACCATCGTCACGCGCGATCAGATCCTCGCCGTCAACCAAAAGAAGCCCGAGATACCGGGCGAGATAGGCGTGCTCGAAATAGGTCTCGTTCATCGGGCCGGGCGTCAGCAGGCAGATGCGCGCGTCTTCCTGACGGTTAAGCGCGAACATCTCGGCCTGAAAGGCTTGGAAGAATGGCGCGACGCGCTCGACGCGCGCCGTGCGGTAAAGATCGGGAATTGCGCGCGAGAGGGCGAGACGATTCTCGATCGCGTAGCCGGCGCCCGAGGGCGCTTGCGCTCGATCGTTGAGCACCCACCAGCGTCCGTCGGCGCCGCGCCCGACGTCGACCGCATAGAAATAAAGATGCGAACCACCGGGCGCCTTGACGCCCACGAGCGGACGCAGGAACTCCGGGTTGCCGGCGATCAAGGCCGCAGGCAGGCGGCCGTCACGGGTCAACCACGCCGGACCGTAGGCGTCGGCCAGCACCGCTTCCAACAGTTCGGCGCGCTGGATGAGCCCGGCTTCAAGCTGTTTCCATTCGCTCGGTTCGATGAGGAGCGGGATATGGCTGAGCGGCCAAGGCCGTTCGAGGCCAGCAGCGTCCTCATAGACC
Organism: uncultured Alphaproteobacteria bacterium; assembly: GCA_963732015.1. Lineage (GTDB taxonomy): Bacteria > Pseudomonadota > Alphaproteobacteria > Rhizobiales > Xanthobacteraceae > BOG-931. The sequence continues at coordinate 450,161 of CAVSXY010000003.1, forward strand.
CGATAGAAGACGCCGGAGTCGCGCAGGTAACGGTCGGCGGCGGCGAAGCGGCGATTAATCTCGTCGCCGCCAAGCGCGGCCAGCATGGTGAGAAACGGCTGCCAGTGCGCGCGCACGCGGCCGTCATCGTCCATCATCTCGTCGAAGACGCCGGGCAGCGGCCGATAGCCGGCAACAAACCGTTCGAGACCTGCGCTTGTTTGTTTGACAGCGTTGTCCGGTTGGGCCGTCATGACAATGCGTGTTTTTAGACCGGACGACGAAGGTCGAGCGTGGTCGGGTACTCTAGCGAGGACTCAAGCGGCGGAATATCGATCAGCCCGCCGGTGTGACCGTGATCCTGGAAGCGGGCGCGGCGGCGCGCCTCGGCCTCGTACGAGTTGACGGGAAATGTTTCGTAATTGCGGCCGCCGGGATGCGCGACGTGATAGACGCAGCCGCCGAGCGAGCGGCGGTTCCAGGTATCGACGATATCGAACGTCAGCGGCGCGTGGACGCCAATGGTCGGGTGCAGGGATCCCGGAAGATCCCAGGCCTTGAAACGCACACCGGCAACGAACTCGCCGGTGCGGCCAGTCGACGTCAGCGGCACGCGCCGCCCGTTGCAGGTGACGATGTGGCGGTCTTGATTCAGGTTGGCGACCTTCACCTGTAGCCGCTCCACGGACGAATCGACGAACCGGACGGTAGCGCCCTGGACGCCCTCTTCGCCAAGCACATACCAGGGCTCGATGGCCTGCCGTAGTTCGAGTTCGACGCCGCCGTACTGCACGGTGCCGCACAGCGGGAAGCGGAATTGCCGCTGCGCCTCAAACCAGGCCGGGTCAAATGGGTAGCCCGCCTGCTTGAGATCGGCGAGCACGTCGAGGAAATCTTCCCAGACGAAATGCTCGAGCATGAACCTGTCGTGCAGCGCGGTCCCCCAGCGCACCGGCTTGGCGTCGAGTGGCATTCGCCAGAACCACGCGATGATGGCGCGCAGGAGCAATTGCTGAGCCAGACTCATGCGCGCGTCCGGCGGCATTTCGAACGAGCGGAACTCGACGAGACCAAGTCGGCCGGTCGGCCCGTCGGGCGAGAACAATTTATCGATGCAGATTTCGGTGCGATGGGTGTTGCCGGTCACGTCGACCAGGATGTTGCGGAACAAGCGGTCGACGAGCCATGGCGGCACCCAGCGGGCGCCGCCGGGCGACGGCACCTTTCCGATCGCGATCTCCAACTCGTAGAGCAGATCTTGACGCGCCTCATCGATCCGCGGCGCCTGGCTGGTCGGACCGACGAACAAGCCAGAAAACAGATATGACAATGAAGGATGCCGCAGCGCATAGAGCACCAGACTTTCGAGCAGATCGGGGCGTCGCAGAAACGGACTGTCGGCGGCATTCAGTCCGCCGAGCACGACATGATTGCCGCCCCCGGTTCCGGTGTGCCGGCCGTCGATCATGAATTTGTCGGTACCGAGCCGCGACTGGTGCGCGTCTTCGTACACGCTGCGGGTGATATCGACAGCTTCGCGCCATGAGGTCGCTGGCTGAATGTTGACCTCGATGACGCCCGGATCGGGCGTCACTTTGAGCACGTTGAGCCGGGGATCGGGTGGCGGCAGATAGCCCTCGACGTGCACCGGCACACCGAGTTCGGAGGCCGTCGATTCCACAACGGCAAGCAATTCAAGATAATCATTGAGCGTCTCGACCGGCGGCATGAACACGCACAGCCGCCCGTCGCGGATCTCAACGCTCAACGCAGTGCGAATGGGCGTGCCGCCGGCGTTCAGGCCGGCCGCGGGGCGCGGTGGCCCATGCATGACCAGCGTGTCGGGCGCGAGCGGCGGCGCCAATTCGTCGCCCGGGGACCCGGACATGACGCGCGCCATGAGCGGATGCGTGATGCGCGGGTCGGGCAGCGGCTGACGCTCGGCAAACGGATCGGCGGGCACGAGATGCGGATAGGCGACCGGAGCCACATGGGGCAGCGATTGCAGCGGCAGCCGGAAGCCGAGCGGTGAATCGCCCGGCAGCAGGAACAGATGGCCGCGGCGCGTGCGCCACACCTCGCTCAGCCATCCGGGCTTGGCCTGCGACGTCCAGTGTTGCAGCGGCAATACGAAGCCGGCCGGCTGCACGCGGTGAGCATCGAACAAATTCAAGACGCGCGTCCGCTCGACGGGGTCGTCGATCTTGGGATCGCTGGGATCGATGTTCTCGGGAATCAGACCTTGCTTGAGCATCCGGTCCGCCGGGTCCTCGTAAGCGGGTTGCACGTACTCGGGCATGATTCCCAGGTGCGCCGCAATCCCTTCGGCGAACCGCTGTGCATCGCCGGGGGAAAGCTGCTGCAGCGCATTTTCACGCGCGATGAGGCTGTCATTGCGCCAGATCGGCACGCCGTCGCGGCGCCAGATCAGAGAAAACGCCCAACGCGGAATCGCCTCGCCCGGATACCACTTGCCCTGCCCGTAATGCAGCAAGCCTCCGGGGGCGAAACGATCGCGCAGCCGCCGGATCAGATCGTCGGCGCGCAGGCGCTTCATCGGCCCCAGCGCATCCGTGTTCCACTCCGCCGACTGATAGTCGTCGACCGAGACGAATGTCGGCTCGCCGCCCATGGTCAGACGCACGTCGTGCGACGCGAGGTCGGCATCGACTTTTTCGCCGAGCGCGTCGAGCGCCGTCCACGCCTCCTCGGAGAACGGCGCGGTGACGCGCGGCCGTTCGGCAATCCGCTTGACGTTCATGTCGTAAGAGAAAGACACTTCGCAGGGCTCGACCACGCCGCTGATCGGCGCGGCCGAGCGGTAATGCGGCGTCGCCGCCACCGGCAGGTGGCCCTCGCCGCACAACAGTCCGGACGTCGCGTCGAGCCCGATCCAGCCGGCGCCGGGCAGATAGACCTCGGTCCAGGCGTGCAGATCGGTGAAGTCGTGATCGGTGCCGGCCGCACCGTCGAGCGGCTTCAGATCGGGCTTCAGCTGGATGAGATATCCGGACACGAAGCGCGCCGGCAGTCCGATGTGCCGGAGCAACTGCACAAGCAGCCACGCCGTATCGCGGCACGAACCGGCGGCCGAAGCGAGCGTCTCTTCGGGAGTCTGCACGCCCGGCTCCATGCGGATGACATAACGGATCATGCGCTGGAGCCGCTGATTGAGTTCGACCAGAAAGTCGACAGTGTTTTTCCGCTCGCGTGAAATCGAGTTGATCAGACCCTGCAGCAGCGGACCGGCGGGCTCCGGCGTGACATAGGCCGCGAGGTCCTCATTCAGCTCGGGCGGAAATTCAAACGGCCACTTTTCCGCAGAGGGCTCGATGAAGAAGTCGAACGGGTTGATGACCTCCATGTCGGCGATGAGGTCGACCGCGATGGAGAACTCACTGGTCCTCTCCGGAAAGACAAAGCGCCCCAGCCAATTGCCGTGCGGGTCCTGCTGCCAGTTCACGAAGTGCTGGGCCGGCGTCACGGTCAGCGAGTAGCTTGGAACGCGGGTCCGGCAATGCGGCGCGGGACGAAGCCGTATGGTCTGGGGGCCTAGGCTGATCGGCCGGTCATACGTGTACCGCGTGAAGTGATGCAGCCCGACGAGGATCGACATGCTGAGTGACCATGACTGATTTGGACTGTGACTGGTGATGAATGCCGACCATCGATAATAGTGTGACGCTCCGGGTCGGTCTGCCCAACATTTACGCAAAGACCATGCAATTTCCGGGCCGTGGCGGTATTTGCCACGTCAAAATGCATGAGGCCGCCATCGCTGGCGGCCCTGCGCCTTCATAGAAGTCGCGCTCTACCCTTGCTTGGCTTTAGTCCTCGCCAGCTCTTTTTTGACACTCAATTGGTGGTGCGTCAGCGCGTTGCCTTGGGCGTCATACGTTTTCACGTTTTTCGCGCCGAAAGCCATAGCTGCGCCACCCATCACCGGCGAAAATAAAGTGAGGACCGTTGCGACCGCCAGTCCAATTCCCACAACGAGTGCTTTCATCATGCCCTCCATTGCTGATCCGGAGCACAATGGATCATATTGTATCGGGAGGAGCATGCCAACGGCGCACCATAGCCTTGGGGTCTTCCCGAAAACTCGGTCCGGGTGCCGACTATGAGCCGCTTCAAGCTGTTCGTTGTGCTGACATTGTTGTTTGTGCACGCCGCCGCTTTGGCCATGACCGGCGACAAGGCCGAATTCCAGAAACTCGCCGACGGCGTCTACGCGTTCGTCGGCAAAGTGAACGATGCCAATGCCATGGCGATCGTGACGACCCAGGGCGTCGTAGTGGCCGATACCGGAAACAATCCGCCCGAAACGCGCATCCTGCAGACCTTCATTCAGTCGGTCACGACGCAGCCGGTTCGCGCCGTGATCATTACGCAAAATCACGGCGATCACACCGGCGGCACGCCGCTGTTTTCCCCACCCGCGACCGTCATTGTTCAGGACCGCGTCGCCAAGGACTGGGCGGGCATGAAGGGCTACCAGATCAAGTCGTGGCAGAAGCGCTTTCCGGAACGGGCCGAAGCGCTCGCCGGTGTGAAGCCTCTCGACACCGTCGTCAGCTTTTCCGACCGCATGACTCTTCACTTCGGCGGCAAGACTATCGAACTTATCTATATCGACGACGCCTATAATCCCGGCGACGTTGCCGTTTGGCTGCCGGACAGCGGGATCATGCATGCGGGATTCGTCGGCTATATCGGGCGGCATCCGGACATTCGGCCTGACTACAGCCACGGCACGACGTGGGGGATGCTCAAGCAGCTTGAAGTATTGAGCGCGCTCAAGCCCAAAATCGTCGTGCCCGCTCACGGCCCAGTCGGCGACGCGACTGCGCTTTCGACGCTGACCGACTACTTGCTGCTGGCGCGCCAGAAGGTCCGTACCATGATGGCCCAAGGCCTGCCGCTCGCCGACATCGAAAAGCAATTCGACATGCACGAGTTCAAGGATTGGGATCGCGGCGCGCACCTCTCTGCCACAGCAGCGACCATTTATCGGGAGCTGAAAGGCGAAGGTCCCGAGATTACGCCATACACCGAGCGCACAGCTCACGTGACAATTGCTGGCATGACGGAGGAAGGCCGCTTCCTGACGGTCACCACCGACGACGGCAAAGAGTTGCATCTCCGCGCCGCCGGAGACGTCGACTTCGAAGGCATCAAGGACCGCTCCGAACTTAAGGTCGGCATGAAGATCACGGTGACGTACCTCGAGCCGGCCGACGGCAAGGCGCCGCTTGGCTTCGACATCACCGAACTGGATGCCGAGCGGAATTGAAGCTCCGCGTTTTTTTTAGCGAACCAGCCGCGGATCGATCAGCCGGAATTGCAATCGCTCGGCGCGCCAAATCCGACGAACCGATCCGTCATCCAATCGACGGCGGCTGGCGCGCTGTCGCGGCCGGCAAAGGCGTGGCCGACGTTGGGCATGACCAGCATTTGCACCTTGATGCCGCCCTTGCAAAGCCGCCGCATGTAATCCTGCGTCACCTGGGGCCGAATGATCTCGTCGGTCGTGCCCTGTGCGAGAAAGACCGGAATATTGCGGGGCAATGGGCCCGCCGAGTTCCGCGCCAAAGCCCTTCGTCCTCCCGACGGTCCGCTCTGCAGATCATCATATCGGCGGGGTCCTGGGCAATTCACCAAGCCCTATCCTTTACCCTTGGCCGCCGTCACGGCGATGATACACTGCGTGAAAGTCGCAAAGGCATCGACGGCCGCCGATCCGAGCGCCGCGCGATAGGGAGAATTCCATGAAGGAACTGATCAAGCAGTACCTCGATCACGGCTTGTCCCGCAGGCAGCTCATCTCCGGACTGAGCGCGCTCGGCATGAGCGCGCGTCGCCGCCAAGGCAGTGGCGCAAAATCTCGCGCCGATGGGCCAGGGCGCGCGCCGGCCGCGGCGGCCGCGGCAACAGGCGCGATCCGCGAAGTCGAGGGCAATGGCGGCGCGCTGTTCGTCGAGCAGCTCAAGGCCGCCGGCGTCGAGTACATCTTCTTCAATCCCTCGACCGGCGACCATCCGATCTTCGACGCGCTGGTCGACGTGCCCGGACATCCATCTGATCAAGGGCATTCAGGAAGGCGCCGTGGTCGCCATGGCGGACGGCTATGCGCGCGCCTCGAGGCAAGACCGGCGTCGTCGTCGTCGCCAATATCGGCCTGCCCAACGCCATGACGCAGATGGTCAACACCTGGAAGGACCAGATTCCGCTTCTGGTCGCCGTCGCCTCGATCGATCAGAACGCGCTCGGCCGCGACCAGTTGCAGGAGACCGACCATCACGAACTGATGACGCAGCCGATCACCAAATGGTACTGGCAGGCGCAGATCGACGGCGGCGATCGCGGAGACGACCCGCCGCGGCCTGAAATTCGCTTCGACCCCGCCGTGCGGGCCGGTGTTCCTGTCGCTGCCGACCAACACGCTCGAACGGCACGGCCAAGTCGCAGATCTGGGAGCGCAGCAAGTTCGACGTGCCGATGCGCATCCGCCCCGACAAGGACGGATGTCGAGAAGGCGGCGCGCATGCTGATCGAGGCGCAAGAATCCGCTGATCAGCATCGGCGACGAGATCACCTGGTGCCGCGCCGACAAGGAGCTGGTCGAACTCGCCGAACTGCTCGGCCTCGCCGGTTGCCGGGCGAAGCCGGTTCGCTCGGCTACTGGTCGAAGCCGTTCCCGACCCGCCATCCGCTGTTCATCGGCACGCTGCTGCGGACCATGCGCTATCCGGGCAAGCCCGACGTGCTGCTCAATCTCGGCAATCGCTGGGGCGAAATGGCGTCGCCGGGCACCAAACTGATCTCGATCCGGCTCGATCCGACGAGTCTGGCGCGCGGCGCGCCGGTCGATCTCGCCATGGTGGCGGACCTGCGGCTCGCCATCGCCGATCTCAACGCCGCGATCCGCAGCATGGCGACGGCGTCGCGGCTCAAGGAGATCGCCGACGAGCGCGTCCGCGCGCACCGCGCGCCTATTCGGCGCAGATGGCGGAGGTGCGCCAGTCGATCGCCAAGGGCCTTGCCGACGAAGCGCCGATCAGCATGGAGCGGCTCGGCCTCGAGCTTGAAGCCAGTCTCGACCGCGACACCTGCTACGTCGCCGATGTCAATTCCGGCAAGACCATGGACCCGCTGATGGCGTTCGGCGGCGACGACAAGCAGTATTTCGGCACCGGCCCCAACGTGCTGGGCTGGGGCATGGCGGCGGCCTTCGGCGTCAAGCTCGCGCGGCCCGACGTGCCGGTGGTCTCCGTCGTCGGCGACGGCAGCTTCTGCTTCTCGGGGCCGCAGCCGCTGTGGAGCATGGCGCGCTACAAGGCGCCGATCACCGTCATCGTGCTCAACAACACAGCTACAACAACGAGCGCAACCGCATCTGGAACGGCGCCGGCCGGCAATTCGACGCCGCCCGCGACATGACCTGCTACAACGGCAGCCCCGACGTCGACTACTCCAAGGCCGCCGCGGCGTTCGGCGTCGAGGGCGAGACCGTCAAGGAGCAGCGCGGCTCTGAAGCGGCGCGCTCACGCGCGCCAAGAACGCGACGGTGGAAGGCCGGCCTTATCTGCTCGACATCCACATCAAGCGCGAAGGGCTTGGCGCGGTGTCGCGAATGGCATCCGCCCTATTCGGTCGCCGAACCTGCGGACGCGGAAGGTGTGATCATGCGTTGTGTATTGCTGGGTTTCTTCGCGCTCGCGATCATCGTGGCCGCCTCGCCGAGCCGCGCACAGCAATGCCAATCCCTTGCCGGAGGGCGACGGCCGCGACATCGTCGCGGTGGCGTGTTCGCAATGCCACTACCTCGGCACCATCGCCAAAATTCGCGACGGCGCGGCAGGCTGGCGCATCTATGTCAGCAACATGGTGCTGCGCGGCGCGCAATTGACGGCGCCCGAGGTCGACAAGGTCGTGGATTATCTCGCGCTCAATCTGGGCCCGGGCGCGCGAGCTGCCGCCGCCGAAGCCGGTCGCGCTGCCGGACGGGCAGGGCAAAAACCTGGTCGAGACGCGACTGCATGCTGTGCCACGACCTCGAACGGGTCGCCACGATCAAGCGCAGCAAGCAGGATTGGCCGGCGATCGTCGCCAACATGGTGGCGCGCGGCGCGACCGCCACGCCCGACGAAGACGCGAGCGATTTCCGATTATCTCGCGGCCAATTACGGGAATTGAGCGGATCGGCGCGCGCGATCGGCGCGCGCCATTTACGGTTTTTGCGGGCCGTGGCAAAATTCCGGACCTTGGCATTGCGCTGTGATGGCGTCGCGTTGCGCTGGCCGTTCGCCGGAATAGACCGGGCTTGAAGGAAGCAACGATATGGAAGCTCTCAAGATGAAGCTCTCAAGACTGAGGCTCTCAAGACTCCCGAAAAGAAACCGCGCGATATGCGAGGCGAGATCAGAGACGACGACCATTCGGTCTATCTGATGGATCATCCGGATTCGGATGAAGAGATCCCGACGCTCGACATATCGCCTTATCTGAGCGGCGAGCCGGGCGGCCGCGAGAAGGTGGCGGCGAAGTTCCGCGACATCAGCACGACCGTCGGCTTCTTCTATCTGAGGGCCACGGTATCCCGCAGGACCTGATCGATCGCGTGTTCGCACAGTCGCGAGCGGTTTCCACGCGCTGCCGAGCTCCAATCAAAACGGCCATTCCGTATTTCGAGACCGGCGGCTTCAAGTCCGGCTATCAGCCGTGCTTTCACGACGATTATCAGCGCACCAACGTCAACATCATCTCGAACGCCAAGCCGAACCTCGTCGCCAAATACGCTGATCAATCGCGAAGGCGGCTCCGGCGGCTTGAGCATGACGGACGCCGAGCGCAACGCCCGCGTCAACATCTGGCCGGACAATCTCCCGGGCTTCAAGGAGACCTTGCAGGAATATCACGGCAGCATCGAGAAACTCGGGCGCAAGTTTCTTCCGCTGTGGGCCACCGCGCTGAACTGCCGCTGGATTATTTCGACAAGTTCTTCGCCACGCCGCACCTGACGATGAATCTGCTGTACTACCCGCCGCAGAAGCAGGTCGGCGACCGCCAATACGGCATCGCGCCGCATACCGACAACGCCATGATGACGTTCCTGGCGCAGAAGGACGTGTCGCGGACTTGCGGTGCGGATGCCGTCCGGCCATTGGCGCGAGGTCGACATCGTGCCCGGCGCGCTGCTGGTCAACACCGGCAATCTGATCGTGCGCTGGACCAACGACGAATATCTGTCGACCAAGCACCGCGTGATCAACACCAACGAGGTCGACCGTTACTCGATCCCGGTGTTCTTCGGTCCGAGCGGCGACGCGCTGATCGACGTGCTGCCGACGTGCCAAGGCCCTGGACGCCCGCCGCTCTACGAGCCGATGACCTATATGCAGCTGCGCGAATGGTATTACGCCCCGCGGAAGGCGTGAGGCGGCGGCGGGCTTTTGCCGGCTTGATCTAGATCAGTTACAACGCCGCAGCGCTTTGGTTGCCTATCGGCCTCCGCAAAAGCTGAGCGCCGGCCGGCCGCCGAGTCGGCTATGTAACGCCCGCCAATAATAAGGAGCAGTCATGCAAGTCCGCGATGTCATGACGCCGAACGTGATCTCGATCACCGAGGATGCCACGGTGGCGAAGGCTGCCGAGATGATGCTGCAGAACCGGATCAGCGGCCTGCCGGTGGTCGATTCATCCGGACGCCTTATGGGCGTGGTGACCGAGGGCGATTTTCTGCGGCGCGGCGAGATCGGCACCCAGCGCCGCCGGCCGAAATGGCTGGAGTTTCTGGTCGGGCCCGGCCGCCTCGCCGAGGAATACGTTCGCGCCTCGAGCCGCAAGGTCAGCGATGTCATGACGGTGGACCCGCACACCGTGTCCGAAGACGATTTACTGGAAAGCGTCGTCGCCTTGATGGAACGCCGCCGCATCAAGCGCGTGCCCGTGGTGCGCGACGGGCGCATGGTCGGCATCGTCAGCCGCGCTAATCTGTTGCACGCGCTCGCCAGTCTCGCCCACGACACTCCGGCGCCCGCCGGCGGCGATACGGCGATCCGCGATCAAATCCTCGCGACCCTCGCCAATCAACCTTGGGCGCCTCGCGTCAATGTCATCGTCAAAGACGGCGTCGCGGAGATTTGGGGCGTGATCTCGGACGACCGCGAGCGCGAAGCGATTATCGTCGCCGCTGAAAATACCGGCGGCGTCAAAAAGGTGCACGACCATCTGGTTTGGGTCGAGCCGATGTCCGGCATGGCCATCCCGTCGGACGAGGACGAAGCGCGCGAACAAGCCCGATCGGGCCCGTCTACGGCTCCTCACTGAGGCCGGGTGAAACCCTTTGAGCTTTGAGGGATCAAGCTAGCCGCTGGCGCGCCGATCATCGACTTCGTTGGCGACCTCTTCGCAGACCGCGGCCAGTTCGAGAAACTCCCGCTTGACCAGAAACTCCTCGACCGCGTCGGCTTGCCGCCGATAATTGGCCGCTTGTTCGCGGAGATAGTCCGAGTAGTGCATGCCGGTCACCGCAATTTTCCAAGCTTGCGACCCGTGATCAGCAGTAGACCCGTCGGGAGGGGCCAAGTCGAAGCCTTGCCTTGCTGATACGGCCTCGGAGGCCGCTCCCGCCGGGCTGTTCGCTTGCAAGGCCGCTCTGTGCCGGGGTCCGAACGTCACCCGCAGCAGTCACCGCGGCCAGTCTGCATCGGCGGTTCCATCTCGACCTCCTGATGCCTGATCGATGCATTTCGCATCGCGGACGATAAAGTGTCTCGCCGTCGATAATCTCTGTCAAGGCACCTGCGTCATCGGTCCACCGGCGCAATCTTCTCTAGGTGCCGCCCGGAACATCGCTTGGCAGGGAAGAAAATCGCCGTCTTCAAATTGATGATGAGCAACGTCGGTGGCGACGCCGTTCATCAGCATTCCGATGCGCTTTGCGTCCGGCTGCTGCGCGCCCGCGGCGAACGGCCACGCTGCCGTTCCGGCGAGCAGCGTGATGAACTCGCGTCGTTTCAGCCGATCAAACTGCCTCAGCCCCTAGCCCGAGGCTTCCCGTCCTAGGCCGTGTGGACGGATTTGATCAAGATGAAGCCGAGAGCAAGCGCGACGAATGAGCCGTAATTCTGCGCCGTCTTCTCGCATCGAAGCGCGATACGTTTGAAGCGCTTGAGTTTGCCGACGGCTTGTTCGATGCGTGCCCGCGCCTTGTAGAGTGTTTTCGGAAAGAAGGTGGGGATGTCCTTGGTGTTGGATCGATACGGGATCGCCGGACATATTCCACGTTGACGTGCGGCCTCGCGATTTGATTTAGAATCATAGCCCTTGTCACCGAGCGCGGCGCGCGGATTGATATCGGGGCCGATGTCGAGAAGCGTCTCGAAGTTGCGGCTATCGCTGGCTTCACCACCGGTGAGATGAAAGGCAATTGGCAAGCCACCGAAATCGGTCTTCAAGTGGATCTTGGTAGAGAAACCGCCACGCGAGCGGCCCAGCGCCTGATCGTGCTGCCCCCTTTTGCGCCTGCCGCCGAGACATGGGCGCGGACCACGGTGGAATTGAACATCTGCACCAGATCCGCCGTCTCGCTCAATGCCGCCAACGCATCGAAGAAAGCTTCGAAAGTTCCGGACCGGCTCAAGCGCCAGAACCGCTTCCAGACGCTGTTCCAATGCCCAAACTTTTCCGGGAGTGCCCGCCAACTGATGTTGTGAACCACGGCTAAATCCGTCCACACGGCCTAGTCCGGACGAATATGTAGCGTAGCCCTGACCGTGCAGCCGACACGGTCGGGGTTTCAATTCTGCGATATGATCGCTCATGCCCGAACGCCGCCGCTTCCCCATTCCCTGGATCATCGAGGAGACGGACGCATGCTTCATGGTGTGTGATGACAGTCGTGCGACGACGCGACGAAATCGTCATTCGGTTGATCAAGGGACCCGGCGGCGGATTGTTCATCCCTATTGAATGCTTCCAACAGCGCTGCTGGGCGGAGCCACGTATTTGCCATCTGAATGAAGATGGATCGCTCCCGCTTCGAGCGCGCCGTGCGGGCCCAGTCCATGCATTCGGCTGCATATTCTCGATAGTCTTCCACCGGTTCACCCATTTATCCGAGCCGCCCAGCTTGCGAGAACACCGCAACTGAGTTTTTTCATGCCGCCGAAATTAAAGACTTTGACAATGTCGCCGTCATGAAACGGCGGCGATTGGGCGATAGGCCTATGCTTTTAAAGCGGGGAAAAGTGCGCGATGGCAACGGATCAGCAGCTTCACTTAAGGGAGGCATCCTCGGCCGACGCCAGAATTTCTCCAGATGAACCAAACGTCGCACGGGTACATTTCCGCTTAGTGGATGGCGAGTATCTGACCATCTCGGTACCCCGGGACGTCCTGCAGCGCCTGGGCGGACGTATTCAGCGGGCGCTCCAAGAAGTACCGCGTCCCGTGCGCAAGCGGCTGATCAGCTAACCCGCCGGCGGCCGGGGCTTTTTGTTATGCTAGAGCCTGTCCCTTTTATGCATCGTCCAAATCACGATCGTGCCGACGGTCGGAAAGAGCAATAGAGAGGGCAACAAATCCAACCAATCCATGACAACCTCGGCCGATGGAAAAACGGCCCCAGCAGATGTTTCGCCAAAGGCCGTCAAGGGAGGAAACTCGGCACAATTACCTGCCGCTCATGTCGGTAAAATGACCATACGAATAGTCCAGCAAAATAGCACGACGATCCACGCGATGTACCAACTGACCGTCCCGGCTGCCATCCCCAACATGCAGCCGAGCTTCAATGTCTTCCCCACTGATCCGGTTGATACGGTGGTTGCACAGGACGGGCAACGCGAGCTGGTTCAAATGCGCTGGGGGCTTGTCCCATTTTGGTGGAGCAAGCCACTTAAAGAGCTGCGCCTTGCGACGTTCAACGCGCGTGTCGAGACCGTGACGACCAAGCCATTCTTCCGCGAGGCGTTCAAAAGCAGACGCTGCCTGATGCCCGTGTCGGATTACTTTGAATGGCAGGACACCCCGAGCGGCAAGCAGCCTGGGTATTTCACGGCGCGAGACGGTTCGCCCGTTCAGACTGTGCCCGGCTTGTGGGACCAATGGAAGAACAAGGAAAACGGAGAGCGCATCAAATCCTGCGCGATGATTACGTCGCAATATCGACTTTTGTGATCCGCTTACGTGACGCGCGCGATCAACGGCGGCTTCCAAGTGCCGTCGAGAAGAGATGGCGGACGTTCCTTCGGCCAATACATGCGCAGCGTCAGGTAAACGCGCCCGTTTCGCCGCCGGCAGCCAATTCGTCTCCTTGTCCGGGCCGGGATTGGCTGCCTGAATGCAGAAATCCACCGAGCCATCGGGATTGGGCTTTAGAGCATTGCGCTGACTGAGGGTGAAGGTTCAGTGGATTAGCGACGAAAAACCAGTCCGAGTCGTACATCGCCAACGACTAGAACCCGCGCACCGGCGGCATCTGACCCTTCGGAAAGCGTATCACGTATTTGTTGGCGCCACTCAGCGGCTGCCCCGTGCTATCCATCTTGGCGCCAGGATTGACGGCGTCCTCTAGGAGGTTATGCCTGGGCAGGCGGTCAATGTGATCGACTTCCCACACTTGCAATCGATTTGGTTCGACGACGAGTCAACGCGTTTGTAGCGGTCGGAATACCTGGGGCTAAAGCTGCGAAAGTCGCGACAACAACAATTCCCATTGTATTTTAACCGGGGCCGATCCGATTTCCACCAGACTTGTGGCCAGCCTCAATCATCCCGAAGGCAACCTAACCTCGGCGAGACCGCTTTTTTCAGTGGTGGTTGAGAAGCTGATGATGAGATTTGAAGTGCGCTTCTTCGGAGCGGCGAGCTGGCTATCTGAGATATCTGCGAAGTACAATTATGGCTTCAGCCAAGCGCATACAAAAAGGATGAACAAAATGGTAGGCGTACGGGACACCGACCGTGGCAAGAAGATGTTGCAAAAGTGTGCCCTGTTTAGTGCGCTAAATGAAACGGCGCGGCTCGAAATCACCTCTAACGCAAAGTTGCGCAACTTCTCTGCCAGTAAATCGATCTTTCGCATGGACGATCGCGGCAATAGCATGATGGCGGTGATCGTGGGTACTGTGCGAATTTCGCGACCAACTATTAAAGGCAGGGAAATCATTCTTGCTGATCTGAAACCTGGTGAATTGTTTGGCGAGATTGCGCTTCTCGACGGCAAGCCACGCTCCGCAAATGCAACAGCTGTGACCAACTGCGATCTTATGGTGTTAGAGCAGCGGGACGTGCTGCCGTTCCTAGAGCGTAACCCCGATGCCTGCATGAAGCTAATGGAGATTCTCTGTGCGCGAATTCCGCCGCTCCGATGAACGAATGTCGGATATTGCGTTCTTCGATTTGCCAGTGAGACTAGCAAAAACTCTACTGAATTATCCGCTCGATACCCGCGGAGTTATGAAATTTTCACTGTCCCAAAGCGAATTGGCTGAAATGGCCGGCGCAACACGGGAGAAAGTCAATCGTTGCCTACGCAACTGGCAGCGGCAGGGCATTCTCGAACTGAGGAATCGATGGACTATCATCCTCAAACCTGACGCACTCCGTGAGTTGCTGGATACCGTGTAGCCTGTACCTATCTTTCGCTAGTTATGCTGTGTCGAAGTCTCAGTCCGGAAAGCGCCACACTCGCCTCAGACTTCGGGCGATGAAGGCGCGATCGGCAATTTCGCTGTGACCTGGGGCACGGACATCGGCGGACAATGACTTAGCCTGTTGCCGAGTGTAGGCGCCTAGTCGCCATATCTCTCGCGAACCAGATTGGCAGAGAGCGCCGCAGTGGAGGCTAAGATGAATTCCATTTTTCTGCGAAGCGAACGTCTCATTCTGGCGGATCCGAGTGATGCAAGATTAGTATGCAATGTGAGCATATGGAATGTAATCGTCGCGACCATTACCTCTCCCGACTATATCGCGTTCGTCATGGTATGCGTCACCGGATTAATGATAATATCTATGCTAGGCTTCGCAATTTAAACCTGCCATCGTCCGATATCCGACTTCTCCCGCGGGCAACCTTTTCGGCGGACGAAAGAGACGCTCCGGCGAACGAGCGCCAGGAATCATTTCCCTAACGTTTCTGAGCTTGACGACATAAGGGATCTCACCGCAGTTCGCCGCAGCAGACGAGCACGGATCGGGGCGCAAATCCGCCAGAGATGTTCTGAAACGTTGGTGACGAATGTACCCCGCAAACGACATAACGGGCCCATAGAAATCCCAACTCATTCTGATGTGTTCGCGGACTTCAGAGTAACTTTTCCGTGCACAACTGCTTCCGAAACGATGAGCATGAGCATGAACCTTCTCATTCTGGTGGTTGATGATGAGCCTGACGTCGAGGTGCTGTTTCGCCAGCAATTCCGCCGTGATCTTCGCGCCGGTCGGTTTGTCATGGAGTTTGCGCGATCTGCTCACGCTGCGCTGCAACGCATCACTGAAGCTGGAGAAGGCTCGCTGATTCTCATTTTATCTGACATCAACATGCCGGGGATGACGGGACTGGACCTGTTGCCGCTTGCGAAAAATCTACGACCGGACACTCCATTCATCATGATAACCGCTTACGGAGACACGGAAACCAGGCGCAAGGCGCTGGAGCGTGGCGCTGAAGCGCTTCTGACGAAGCCGATCGACTTCGTGATACTCCGCAACGAAATCGACATGCGGGTCAAACGGGCCGCATGACCACCTGGATTGCAGAATTGGCAGTTGAGCTTCGCCAAATCATTTGAGCCGCATGAATCCGTATTTGGCAGATGGTCTTCGCTGATTGTGGCTCAGGTTTTGTTTAGGAAGGCGGGTGCCACATCTGCCCAAACTCAGAGTGCGAGCAGAACGTGAGGCCTTGCGTTGGACTTTGGTTCAAAGCTGAAAAGTGCGCTCAATCAACATAACTCAATCTGCAAGACGAGCGTAGATCACGTTTGTTAGTGCAATCCGCTGACAGATGAACAGATGGGGCGCTCGATGAAGCGGTGAAGCCTACTGTCGTTCCAATCTTTGATCAGCCCGAGCCGCCTGTCGGCTATTATGCCGCCCGCAGATCGCCAATAATTATTTGACACGATTAAATGCCGGCAGTGATCACTGTGACGTACGTCATACGTAAACCGCATCTAGTCAGCCTAGATGGCTCTGTAGCAAACGTCTCGTCAAGACGCATTGCTATAAAGTCGGACTGACTGCAGGCGGCATCACGCCAGAGGTGCTACGAGCGACGCCTGGCGGCGCCGCATAGGCTTGCCAAGGCCAGGCCAGCAAGGCATCCGCCTGATATGGAGCAGGAAGAACGCTACTGGCGGCGGAACCTGGCCGTCAGCCTGATCGGCTCGTTCACGACCATCATCGGCATGACCTTGCTGCTGCCGTTCCTGCCGATCTACGTCGAGCAGCTCGGCGTCACCGGTCACGCCGCGATCGCACAATGGTCCGGCGTCGCCTACGGCGCGACCTTCTTCGCCGCCGCGCTGATGGCGCCGATCTGGGGCCGGCTCGCCGACCGCTACGGCGGCAAGCTGATGCTGATCCGCGCGAGCCTCGGCATGGCGGTCGCCCAATCACTGATGGGCATGGCTGGAAACATCTGGCAACTGGTGGGGCTTCGCCTGTTCGCCGGATTTGCCGGCGGCTACGCGTCATGCGCGATGATTCTGGTCGCTACGCAGACGCCGCGGGCACGCTCCGGATGGGCGCTCGGCATGCTCGCCTCGGGCATGATGGCCGGCAACCTGGTCGGCCCGCTGATCGGCGGCGCGCTGCCGCCGCTCATCGGCATCCGCGCCACCTTCTGGTGCGCGGGCGGGCTGATCTTTCTGACCTTCATCGCGACGACGACGCTGATCAAGGAAACCCGGCGGCCGGCGCTGCGGGGGAAGGCGCAATCGGGCGTCGGCTGGTGGCAGATCCCCGACAAGCGGCCGCTCATTGCCATGCTGGCGATGGGCTGCCTCTTGATGGTCGCCAACATGTCGATCGAGCCAATCATCACGATCTACGTGGGGGAGATCATCACCGACGCGTCGCGCGTGACGCTGGTGTCGGGCATCGCCATGTCCGCCGGCGCGCTCGGCAGCATCCTCTCCGCGTCGCGGCTCGGCAAGCTCGCCGACCGCGTCGGCCACTGGCGCGTCATCATCGGCGCGCTCGCCGCCGCGGCGCTGCTGTTGATCCCGCAAGCTTTCGTCACCGCAGGCTGGCAATTGATCGTGTTGCGGTTCCTGATGGGGCTCGCCTTGGGCGGGCTGTTGCCCTGCATCGCCAGCATCATCCGCCACAGCGTCCCCGACGGCATCGCCGGCCGTGCGCTCGGCTATTCGACCTCGTCGCAGTTCGTCGGCCAGGTCGTGGGCCCGCTGCTCGGCGGATTCGTCGGCGGCCACATCGGCATGCGCGCGGTGTTTCTCGGCACCGCGGTGCTGATGGCGCTCGGCGCGCTCCATGCGTTCGTTGTCAGAGCGGACCGCGCGTGAAATGCCGCGGCTTTCATCCCACAGTCGACTGCACGATCAGCACGAGCCCCGACACCACCGCGAAGGCGAGCAGCGCATCGCGCAAGCGGGCGGCGTTGAGTTTCTTGACCGCCCAGCCGCTGCCGAGCAGTCCGAGCACAAGCGGTACGCCGAGCAGAACAGCGTCGCTGAACTGCGCCCAGCCGAGCCGGCCTTTGAGCATCAAGGCGACCAGCGAGAATACTTCGCCAATAAGGAAACACAGCGCGATCGTCGAGCGCAGCGTCGGCGCCGGATGGTGCTGATACACCAGAGCAAGCGGCGGGCCGCCGATGCCGGTCGCGGTCTCGGTCACGCCGGTGATGAGGCCTGCGCCCACAAAGGCGGTGCGGTTCGGCGTGAATTTCGGCGCGACCTTGGTGGCAATGGCGGCGAGGATCGTGGTGACGCCGACCACGAGATTGAGCACCGGCGTCGTCACGACGAGGAGAATCCAAAGGCCCGCGAAGGTGCCGGCGAATCGACCCGCGGTGATCCAGCCCGTGCTCGGCAGGTCGAAGAAGGCGCGCTCGCGCCACGCCACGTAGGCGTTGAGCGGCACCATGAGCATCAGGACGGCGCCGGGCAAAAGATCGGGCCGCAGCACCGCGGCAAGCGGCGCGACCACGAGCGCGAAGCCGACGCCGATCGCGCCCTGGATCAGCGCCGCCACCGTGACGGCGAGCGCCATCAGGGCGAGTGCGGTCATGCAGTGCCGCCGCCCGGCCGTTGACGCCGCGCCCGATGCGCGCGCGCGGTCGGATGGATGCGCTTGATCGGCGCGTGCGCGACGGCGCCGCCCGCCATAGCGCGGACCTTCGCCAGCAGATCCTCCGCGTCCCAGTCGGTCGGCCAGCCGCGCCAGAGCCGCAGCTTGCCCGCGACCAGCACCGCCGCAATCTGATCGCGGTTGCCGAAGCGAACGAGCTCCCAATCGAGATCCCACGACGGCGTGAATTCGGGAAGGCTTACGTCGACGATCAGAAGGTCGGCGGCGGCGCCAACCGCGATTTCACCCACGAGGCCTTTGAGGCCGACCGCATCGGCGGCGCCGTGTGTCGCGCGGTCGAGCCAGGTCCAGCCGCCGCCACAGGAGAAATCGCCGACGCCGATGCCGAAGGCGATGCGCTGCAGCGTCTCGGCGGCTTCGATCATGCGAAACGCATCGCTGCGGGTGCCGTCGGTGCCGATGCCAAAGCGGATGCCGAGCTCGGCCATCATCTCGGCCGGCGCCACTGCGTTGCCCTTCCAGGTCGAGGCCACCGGATTGTAGGCGACCGCCGTATCGGTGCGCGCGAGCAGCATGAGTTCCGGCGGCGTCACCAAGGTGGAATGTGCGATCAGCGTCTGCGGACCGAGCGCATCGGTGGCGGCAAGATGTTCGAGCGGCCGCAGGCCGCGATCGACCAGCGAGCGCTCCACGGCGACCAGGTGCTCGTTGACGTGGGTCTGAAAGATCGCGCCGGCTTCGGCCGCGAGACGCGACACGCGATGCAGCATGCCGTCGGTCGCGACCTCAGGGATCGAAATCGCGAGGGAGGGATGAACGAGGCCGCCGGCCGGCCAGCGCGTAAGATGCGCCTCCGCGGCACGGAGGATCGTGTCGCGATCGCGGCCGCCGGCAGCCGGGCCGGCGTCGTTGCAGATAAGGCCGAGTACGCAGCGCAATCCTGCCTCCTGCGTGGCGCGGGCGACCGATTCCACGTCGGCCTCCGATCGCGTGCCGGCATCGACCACTGTGGTAAATCCGCCGCGCAGCGATTCGAGCGCCGCAAGCTTGCTCGACAGGTAGACGCCGCTCGCGTCGAGCGAGCCTTCGAGCGGCACCCAAATCCGGCGGAAGATTTCCGACGGCTCGCCGAACGCCAGCGCCTTGCCGAAGCTCTGGGTCAGATGGTGATGCGCGTCGATGAAGCCCGGCATAACGACGTGGCCGGGCAGATCGCAGACCGGTAGATCGGGATGGCCGGAGCAGATCCCGTCGAGCGACCCGACAGCCGCGATGGTGCCGTTGCGCACTACGACCGCCTGGCCGCGTTCGCAACCGGCCTCGAGCAGCACGTGCTCCGGCGCGAGCACAAATGCGGCGTGGGCAAACAGTTCCGGATCGAGGCCAGCCATCGAACCCGCTTACGGCGCGTGCGAAGGCGCGGCCGGACGTTCCGTCATCGGCTCGTCCGCGGCTTTGTCTGCGGTTGCGCTGCCGCCGATCCTGACATGATGGAAGATGATGTTGAAGAGCACCGCCGTCAGCGTGCCGGCGGCAAGCCCGTTGCCGAGGATGAGTTGCGCGCTCTGCGGGAACTTGCTGTAGACGCCCGGCACGAGAATCGGCAGAAGCCCCATGGCGAGCGCCGCCGCCAGCGTGAACAGATTGCCGTGTTCGCCGAGGTCGATCTTGCGCAAAATGTCGATGCCCATCGCGGCGATGACGCAGAACACGATGATCGCGGTGCCGCCGACAACAGGACCGGGAATGGCGTTGACGAGCCGGCCGAGCGGAGCGAGCAGCGACAGCACGATCAGGATGCAGCCGCCCGCCGCCGTGACAAATCGCGAGCGGATTCCGGTCGCCCGCACGATACCGATGTTCTCGCCGCTCGTGATGATGAGCGAAGTGCCGAGGCAGCCGCCGACCAGCGACGCCAGCGCGTCGCCGCGAATTGTCTTCGGCACGTCCTTGCCGGGCTCAATGTCCTTGCCGACCACCTCGGCGATCGCAACGGTTTGCCCGGTCGCCTCCGCCATCGAGATGACGCTGAACACGATCAGCGGAATGGCGGCGATCAGATCGAACGACGGCCAGCCGAACGGAAACACCGTCGGCACGCTGAATATCGCGCCGCTGCCGACGCCGGCGACGCTCATCAAACCGAGCGCGGCCGAAATGCAGGTGCCGAGCACGAGACCGAACAGAACCGACAGCTGACGCCACATGCCGGTCAGGAACCGCGCGAACAAGAGCGTGAAGGCGATGGTGCCGAGTGCCAGCAAAACGTTGGTCGGATCGGCGAAGCTCGGAGAATTGGGCTGGCCGGTGATGATGCCGCCGTAGATTTTGACGAGGTTGATGGCGACCAACAGCAGGATCGTGCCGATCACGAGCTTGGGGAAATATTTCAGACAGCGCGCAAACACCGGAATGATGGCGAAGTAGGCGATCGCCGTGAGGATCACGGCGCCTGTTGCCGTGGGAAGGTTGGTCTGCTGCGCGATGGTCAGAAAGATAACGATCGGGGCGCCGCCCGGCACCATGATGAACGGCAGCCGCGCGCCAAACCCGAACGGCCCCCAACTCTGCAGCAGCGTGCCGAGACCGCAGATCAGGAAAGTGGCGCTGATCAGGTTAAGCGTCAGTTCGGGACTGAAGTTGAGCGCCCGGCTAATGAGGAACGCGGCGGTGATCGGCGACGCCGCCATGACCAGCACGTGCTGCAGGCCGAACGCAAACAATTGCGGCAACGGCAGAACTTCGTCGACCGGCTGGACTTTTGTCATCGCTCCCCTCCTCGCGTTCGCCCCGATCATGTGTCGGCCACGCCTCTTGGTCACACCTCTTGGCCACGCGTCCTAGCCACCCTCATACCTGGGCTGTCTCGATGCAATGACCGTGCCGTTGCGGCGGGACCATGGGGGCGTGCTATAGCTGCGCCCGCGCCCGCCGCCCTGACCAACAGGGCCAAAAACTCGCCAAAGGCCAAGAAATCACAAGAGCGGGAGAGCACCCATCCGTCCGCGTTCGATCCTGCTCATTATTCTGTGGCTCTGCGGCGTGTGTCTGCGGCTCACGGTGTTGGCGGTACCGCCCATGATCCCGCTTCTGCATGCGGATATGCACCTCTCCGAGACCGGGATCGGTTGGCTGTAGAGCCTGCCGCCGATGCTGTTTGCGATGGCGGCGATTCCCGGCGCGCTGCTGATCGCGCGCTTTGGCGTGTTGCGCGCTCTGCTGGTGGGTCTGCTGCTGAATGCCATCGGGTCGAGCGTGCGCGGCGCCATTCCAGACACGGCGTTTTTGTTTGGCTCCACGATCGTCATGGCGGCCGGCGTCTCGATCATGCAACCCGCATTGCCGCCGCTGGTGCGCGCCTGGTTTCCGGAACGCATCGGCTTCGCCACGGCGGTCTACACCAACGGCCTCTTGATCGGCGAAATCGTCGTCGTTGCGCTGACCATTCCGCTGGTGCTGCCGCTCGTTCAAGGCTGGCGCTGGAACTTCGTGATCTGGACCATTCCGATCCTTTTAACTGCGCTGCTCGTTGCAACCGCAGCGCCCGCGCTCGGCGGCGTCGAGAAGGCGCCGCCCGCCGCGGGCCGCAAGTGGTGGCCTGATTGGACCAATCCGCTCATCTGGCGGCTTGGACTGATTCTCGGCAGCGTCAACACCACCTACTTCGTGACCAACGCATTCCTGCCCGATTACGTCACCGCCGCCGGCCGCGCCGATCTGGTGAGCGCGTCACTGACCGCGATCAACCTCGGCCAATTGCCGGCCTCGTTCCTGATGCTGGGACTGGCCGGACGGCTGGTGAAACGGCCAGGGGCCTATGTGACGACCGCGCTGCTGTGTCTTGTGAGCCTCGGCGGGATGATGCTGATGAGCGGCGGCTGGATCGTGTTCTGGGCCGGCGTTCTCGGCTTCGCCAATGCGGTCACGCTCATTCTCGCCTTCGCGCTGCCGTCGGTGCTCAGCGCGCCCGACGACATCCCTCGCACATCGGCCGGCATGTTCACCATCAGCTACAGCCTCGCGATGGTCGTTTCGATCCTGGGAGGGTGGCTGTGGGATACGACGCATATGCCGGTTGCTGCACTCGCACGCGTCGCCCTGTGCGAGTTCGCCATCATCACCCTGGCGTCGACCGTGACCTGGGCCGGCCGGCCGCCGCCGGTGGCGCGGTAGCGCGCTGGAACAGCATGGCAGCGCGTCGATGAGACGTCTCCGCACCCGCCGACCGATGCTGTAGGTTACCCGCAAGACCGATCGTCAACGGTCGACTTACCCATCGGGAGGAATGAGTGAATCTCAGTACGCTTTTGCGCGCCGCTGCCGTCGCCGTAGCAATGTTCGGGTCACCGAGCGCGTGGGCGCAGACTTTTCCGCAGCGCCCGGTTCGGCTGATCATTCCGTTTCCGCCGGGCGGCAGCATCGACACGATCGGACGCATCCTGACGCAGAAACTCGGCGAAGCCTGGAACCAATCGGTCGTCGTCGAAAATCGTCCCGGCGCCGGCGGCAATATCGGCGCCTCCGCGGCCGCACAGTCCGCTCCCGACGGTTACACGATCGCGTTCGGCGGCCAGTTTCTCGCCGCGAACGTAACGATCGCACCGATGCACGGATTCGATCCGGTGAAAAACTTCGATCCGGTCATCCTGGTCGCGACCGGCCAGGACGTGCTGATGGTGCCGCCGAATTCTCCATTCCACACGATCAAGGACATCATCGACCACGCCAAGGCGCACCCCGGCGAAGTGACGTATGCGTCGCTCGGCGTCGGATCGAGCGGCCATCTGGCCACGACGTTGTTCAGCGAGGTCACCGGCGTGACGTTGCAGCACGTGCCCTATACGTCGTTCAGCCAGGCCGTGACCGACGTCAGCACGGGCCGGATTTCGATTTGGATTTCGACGCTCGGCGGCACCATCGGTCACATCCAGGCGGGCAAACTGAAGGCGCTCGCGGTGTCGGGTCCGACCCGGGCCGCGCAGCTTCCCGACGTGCCGACCTTCGACGAACTTGGGGTCGCGTACGGCACCGATACCAGCTGGTACGGACTTTTTGCGCCCGCCGGAACGCCGCGCGCAATCACCGGCAAGATCAATGGCGCCACGGCGAAGGTCCTCGACACTCCCGACATGAAGGAACGCGCCACGCAGCTCGGCTTCCGTCTGGTCGGCGGCACGCCGGAACAACTCGGCACCTACCTGAAGAACGAAATCGCCAAATGGGCCGAGGTCGCCAAAAAGGGCGAACTCGTACCGAACTGACCAACAAAGCGATTAATACCCCACCGCAAGCGCGCCGCGGGTGCGCGGATCGGCGGCGCCGACGAATCCGCCGGGCGTCAGTTCGATCGAATTAACCGACGTGAAGGGCCGATTGAGGATGACCTTATCGCCGCGCGCCTGCAGCGCGGCCACAAGATCGGGCGACAGCGTCTGCTCCACCACCACCTGATCGGGCATCCACTGATTATGGATGCGCGGCGCAGCGACGGCGCTGGCGACGTCCATGCCGCGATCAATCACGTTGACGACGACCTGCAGCACCGCGGTGATGATGCGGCTGCCGCCGGGAGAACCCGTGATCAGAAACGGCTTGCCGTCCTTGAGCACGATGGTCGGCGTCATCGACGACAACGGCCGCTTGCCGGGACCCGGCACATTGGCCTCGAAACCGAGCAGGCCGTAGGCGTTTGGCGCGTCGGGTTTGACGGCGAAATCGTCAAGCTCGTTGTTGAGCATGATGCCGGTTCCGACCGCGACCAGACCCAGGCCGTAGCTGAAGTTCAACGTATAGGTGTTCGACACCGCGTTGCCAAAACTGTCGGCGACGGAAAAATGCGTGGTGTTGCGGCCTTCGGACGTTACAGTGCCGCCGGCGCGGATGTCGTTTGCGGCGGTCGCGCGTGCCGGATCGATCGTGGCGCGCCACGTCGCGGCGTAGTCCTTCGACGTCAGGCGCGCCACCGGCACCGACACCGTATCGGGATCGCCGAGAAACAGGGCGCGATCCGCGTAGGCTCGCTTCATGGTCTCGACCAAGAGATGAAGCTCCTGCGCCTGGTCTTCGTGCGCGAGGTCGTAGCCCTCAAGGATGTTGAGCATCTCGATCAGCTCGACACCGCCGGAGGATGGCGGCGGCATCGACACGATGTCGTAGCCCCGATAGGTGCCGCGCGCCGGCGCGCGCTCGACGGCGTGATAGTCGTTCAAATCCTCGACCGTCATCACGCCGCCCGCAGCCTGCACCGCGGCTGCTAACCTGTAGGCGATCGGACCCTGGTAGAACGCGCGCGGGCCGCCTTGCGCGATGGCCTCGAGCAAATCCGCAAGATCGCTCTGGATCAGACGATCACCCGGCACAAGATCGCTGCCGTCGGGTTTGAAGAAGATCTTCGCCGTCGCCGACCAGCGGGTGAGCCGCGCGCGCTCGTTCGGAAGCAACTCCGCCTGGTCGTCCGAATAAACGAAGCCGTCGCGCGCGAGCGAAATCGCAGGCGCGATGAGGTCGGCGAGCGTGAAACGGCCCGAGCCGTATTTCTGTTCGGCCATTGCCAGACCCGCGACCGTTCCGGGAACGCCGATGCCGAGCGCCAATCGCGCGATTTGTGCGGATCGGCATTGCCCTGATCGTCGAGGAAGGACTTGTCGTTGATGGCCTGCGGTGCAGTCTCTCGGTAATCGATCGTGACGTCATCGCCGTTGGCGCGGTAAATCACCATGAAGCCGCCACCGCCGATATTGCCGGCGCGCGGATAGGTGACGGCCATCGCGAAGCCGACCGCGACCGCCGCATCCACGGCATTGCCGCCCTTCTGTAGAATGTCGACGCCGACGCGCGCAGCCAGGCCTTCCTGCGCCACCACCATGCCGTACTGCGCGACAACGCCTTGCGCTCCCGCGAGCGCGACATCGGGCGGCCGCTCTTCGCTCGACGCGGCGATACAGAGCGCGAGAAGACCGGCAAGCGGAAGAAGTGCGAAGCGAAGGATCGACAACCGGCAAACCTTCGACATTTCCAGTGTCTCGATTCCGAAGTTCGCAAGTGTTTGCGGCACCTCTGATGCGAACTTCGAAATCAAAGGGACACGAAGGGATATGTGACGCCGGTGGGGCTGTTGGACTTGAAGTTCCTAATCCAGATTGCCGCTCAATCACATAGGAACTTCAAATCCGCCGAACTCGTGGCAATTGCAATTCTCACAGCATCGACGGCAGCACACGATCCGGCGGACGATGCCCGTCCAGGAAGGTCTTGATATTGACGATGACCTTCTCGCCCATGTCGATGCGGCCTTCGATGGTGGCCGAGCCGAGATGCGGCAGCAGCACGACCTTGCCGGCGCGCGCGAGCTTGACGAGTTTCGGATTGACCGCCGGCTCATGCTCGAACACGTCGAGGCCGGCGCCGGCGATCTCTTCCGTTTCCAGAAGCCGCGCCAGCGCATTCTCGTCGATCACTTCGCCGCGCGCGGTGTTCACCACATAGGCTTCGGGACGGATGAGCTTCAACCGCCGCGCCGAGAGCAGGTGATAGGTGGCTGGCGTGTGCGGACAATTGATCGAGATGATGTCCATGCGGGCGAGCATCTGATCGAGGCTCTCCCAGTAAGTGGCGTGGAGTTCGTCCTCGGTTTCCGCGGCGAGCCTGCGGCGATCGTAATAGTGGATCTTCAAGCCGAACGCGTGGGCTCGACGGGCGACGGCCTGGCCGATGCGGCCCATGCCTACGATGCCGAGGCGCTTGCCCCAAATACGGTGGCCGAGCATCCAGGTCGGGCTCCAGCCGGTCCAATCCTTGTCGCTAATCAGGACCTGCGCGCCTTCGGCCAAGCGGCGGGGGACCGCGAGGATCAGCGCCAGCGTCATGTCGGCGGTGTCTTCGGTCAGCACGCCGGGGGTGTTGGTCACAGTGATGCCGCGCTGAACCGCGGTCGCCACGTCAATATTGTCGACGCCATTGCCGAAATTCGCGATCAGCCTGAGATTCTCGCCCGACTGGCTGAGGACGGCGCGGTCGATCTGATCCGTCACCGTCGGCACGATGACATCGGCGACTTTCGCAGCCGCAACGAGCTCGGCCTGACTCATCGGCTTATCGTCGGTGTTGAGCCGCGCGTCGAAGAGTTCGCGCATGCGCATTTCGACGATGTCCGGCAGCCGGCGGGTCACGATCACCAGCGGTTTCTTGCTCGGTGCCATTCGCTGCCTCGTCCGCAAACCAACTTACAAATCGGCCTGCGAAACACCCGCAATACAGTGTTCCAAAACGCGGTCAACCATACCAATCGGTTGCCGCACCGCTATTCAGGTCTCGTTAACCCCCCTCGCCGACACTGGCGCTCGGAGGCGGGGTGTCAATTTCTCTCTACCAGATGGCTGCGTTTCTCACAAAGCGCGCCGGGGCCCGCCCCGGGCGTGGTTGCGCTTTAAAACGGGCTGAAACTGCAACAGGGCAGGTCGCGATGACATTGCGACGCGGCGGGGCGTTGATCGGCAGGCTTGCGGCGGTGTGGGCGCGGGCCTCGATCGCGGCCGCACTGGCTGTTCCGGCCCTGACGGGGGCGGTGTGGGCCGGCGGTGACGCGGCGTCGAGCGGCCTTCCGGTACCGCGCTTCGTCAGCCTGAAGACCGACCGCGTCAACGTGCGCGGCGGCCCCGACAAGGATCACGACGTCGCCTTCATTTATACGCGCGTCGGCTGGCCGGTCGAGATCACGGCCGAGTTCGAGAACTGGCGGCGGATCCGCAATTCCGACGGATCGGAGGGCTGGGTCTACCACTCGCTGCTGTCCGGAAAGCGCACGGCATCGGTCCAGCTGAAAACAAAGACCGACCTTGCGCCGCTCCACGCCCAGCCCGATGGGCAGAGCGCCATCACGGCGCGGTTGCAATTCGGCGTGCTCGCCGCCGTCAAGCGCTGCACCGGTACATGGTGCCTGATCACGGGCGAAGGCTTCGACGGCTGGATCGAACAGCACAGCCTGTGGGGCGTCTATCCCGAAGAAAAGATCGAATAGCAAGGCCCGAGTTGCGGGGTTCGATCCGTCATATTTTCGTGTGAAGACCGCCGTGGTATTGCTCGGTCGGCGCGGCGGAAGAACGCGCCATAAGCCTACTGAAGAGCAACACAATGCCTTCTCGGGGGCTCACGAGGAAACGCTCGCGCGTTGCTTTGGGCATGCGCTTCGTCGCCATCGCTGCTTTGGCATGGAATGGCGCGACCGGCATTGCCGTTGCGCAAGGCGACATTTCCTTCGCCGGGAAACTTGTCACTTTGACCGTCGGGTTCGAGGCAGGGTCCGGACCTGACATCTACGGCCGCATCCTCGGTCAAAATCTGGTGCGCTATCTGCCCGGGCAACCACGCCTGATCGTCGTCAACCAGCTCGGCGCCGGCGGGGTCGTTGCCCTCAACAGCTGGGCCAACAAGGCTGAGCCCGATGGCCTGTTCGTCGCTTTGGGGACGCTGTCGCAGACCGATCCCGACGCGCTGATGCGCACGCAGGCCAAGTACGACCCGGCGACGTTCAACTACATCGGCGGGCTCGCAGGACCGAGCCAGGGCCTGTTCGTCAACAAAGACGCCGTCGCGCGGCTTCACGACAAAACGGCCAAGCCGGTCATCATGGGCATGGTCGGGACGACGCTGCGCAGCGGCCACTATCAGGTGCTCTGGGGCGTGGCACTCCTGGGCTGGAACGTGAAATGGGTCGTCGGCTACACCCGAACTGCCGAATTGCGCCAAGCGATGGAACGCGGCGAGATCGAAATGACCTCGTTCGGCGCGGCGCCGGACATCGACTATCTGCGCGGCACCGGCTGGTTCGCGATCGTCAGCCAGTCGGGCACGGTTGAGAATGGCCGTATTCATCCACGGCCAAGCCTCGGCGACGCGCCGCTCATTGCCGATCTTGTCAAAGGCAAGATCAAGGACCCGCTGGCGCAAAAAGCTTACGCCTACGGCGAATATGTCAGCCAGATCGGAACCTGGATCGCTTTGCCTGAGCGCACGCCCGATCGCGTCATCCACACTTATGTCAAGGCCTTCGAGGCGACACTGCAAGATGCCCAGTACCAGGCCGAACTCGCCAAGATCGATCCGGATTCGCCGGTGGCGCACAAAGCCGATCTGGACACGCTGATCCGCGAACTCGCCAAGGTTTCACGTCAAACTCTGGGTTACATCCAGGCTGAGCTGAAGCGGCAGGGCGTCGATTGACGATGGGTGGTCGGAGCAGACGATGAAATGCGCATCCGTCCTCCTCGTCATCTTCACCACGAGCCTCTTCGTTTCGACACCGTCACATCAACCCCAGGCGGCGGATGAAATCTCCTTCGTGGGAAAAACCGTCAGCATGACCATCGGATTCGGAGCCGGCGGCAGCACCGACCTCTACGGCCGGATGATCGGCCGTTATCTGATGCGCTACCTGCCGGGACAGCCCAGTCTGATCGTTCTCAACCAGCTCGGCGCCGGCGGCGTGGTCGCGCTCAACGATTGGAGCAATAAAGCCGAACCCAACGGACTGTTCAACACCATCGGCGCTGAATCGCAGACCGATCCCTACGCGCTGATCCGCACCCATGCGAAATTCGATCCGGCAACATTCGAATATGTGGGCGGGCTCGCGGCATCGAGCCAAGGGCTTTTCGTCAACAAGGATGCGGTGGCGCGGCTCTACGACAAATCGGCAAAGCCGGTGGCCATGGGCATGGTCGGCTCGTCGCTGCGCAGCGGCAACTACCTGGTGTTCTGGGGCACGGCGTTTCTCGGCTGGAACGTGAAGTGGGTGCGCGGCTACACCAGCACGGCCGAGCTTCGGCAGGCGATCGAGCGCGGCGAGATCGACATGAGCACGTTCGGATCGACCAACGACATCGCGTATCTGCGCGGCACAGGAAAGTTTGTCGTGGTGAGCCAGTCCGCCGCCACCCCGCGCGCAATGCTCGGCGAAGCGCCGACCATCGCCGAAATGGTCAAGGGCAAGATCGCCGATCCGCTGGCGCGTCAGGCGTTCGAGTATGGCGAAGCGGTCAATCAGGTTGGAATGTGGCTGGCACTGCCGCCGCGAACGCCGGACCGGATCGTCGCCGCCTATTCCAAAGCCTTCGAGGCCATGGTCGCCGATCCGCAATATCAGGAAGAATTGGCAAGGCTCGATCCGGACTCACCCGCAGCAACCCGAGCCGACCTGGAAAAGCTCGTCCGCCAACTCGCCAAGATCTCGCCCGAGACTTTGGACTTCATCCAGACTGAATCGAACCGGCAGGGCATCGGCTCGGCGAATTAGGCCGTGTACTGACATCAGCAACGGAAGTGCAATAAGCTTCCGGGAAACGACAAAATCGGGGGGAAGCCCATGAGGGTGTTTGTTGCGATCCGCATAGCCGCATGTCTGTGGACCGCGCTGGCGCTGAGCGCGACCACGCCGGGCGAACGCGCGCTTGCCGCTGACCGGCCAGACTGGGCGTATCCGCCCAAGCAGGCGGAAGAAGTGGCCGCCGTCAGGAGCGCGCCGAGCGACCTCAACCAGCCCCTGCACGTGCCCGGCAGTGACCGGACCTACACGCGCGCCGAAATCGATGGCCGCATGGACGCGCCGGATTGGTTTCCCGACGAGCATCCGCCGATGCCCACCATCGTGGCGCACGGCAACGGCACCACGGTGCGGGCCTGCATCGGTTGTCACCTGCCGCAAGGCCTCGGCCATCCGGAGAATTCGCGGCTCGCCGGCAGCACCGCCGCGTATCTGGCCCGCCAGCTCGCCGACTTCAAAAGCGGCGCGCGCGGCGGCGAAGGCGTCGGCAACATGACCAAGTTTTCGCAGTCCATGACCGACGACGACGTCCGCGTTGCGACCGCGTATTTCGGCAGTTTGAAGCCCGTGACCTGGACCCGCGTGGTCGAGACCGACACGGTGCCGAAGACGTTTTTCGAAGGCACGCGGCGTCTCAAGACCGAGGACGGCGCCGAGCCGATCGGCCGGCGTATCATCGAGGTGCCGGACGATCAGGAGCGCGTGCAGCGGCGCGATCCGCACGCGAGCTTTATCTCTTATGTGCCTTATGGCAGCGTCGCCCGGGGCGAGGCGCTCGCGACCAGCGGCGGCGACGGCAAAACGGTGCCGTGTGCAACCTGCCACGGTCCGGGCCTGCGAGGCCTGGCCGACGTGCCGAACATCGCCGGTCGATCACCGGGCCAGATTGCGCGCGAAATCTATTACATCCAGACCGGCGATCGCGGCGGCGCTTCGGCCGCGCTGATGAAGCCGGTGGTCGAAAAACTCACCGGCGAAGACCTGCTGGCGCTGGGCGCTTACGTGGCATCGCTGC
The DNA here is from genome assembly GCA_963732015.1 of uncultured Alphaproteobacteria bacterium. GTDB lineage: Bacteria > Pseudomonadota > Alphaproteobacteria > Rhizobiales > Xanthobacteraceae > BOG-931. Next base: position 480,757 of record CAVSXY010000003.1, read on the forward strand.
AGCCGTAGGGCGGCGGCTGAACAATTTGCTGCGCTCTAACGCGCCATTTGCGGAAAGAACCGATCCATCTTCGACACCAGTCCGTACTTGGCGATCTCGTCAAGCCACATCGGATGAATCCGCCGGTCCTGATCTTCGTATTCGATCTGATCGCCGCCGTCTTTGGTGCTGGTCGAGAATGCGACCTTCTCGCCGAGAATCTCGCGGCGCCGCGCCAGCGTGAACGGGTAGCGCAGGCTGCCGAAACCCGTCGCCAGATAGCGTGCGGGCTTCGCGCTGGTCGTGAAATGCTGGTGGAACTGCTGATCGGCGGGTGGAAACACCACGCCGTTCTTCCAGTCGATGCGCACGAAGTCCCGATCGCCCTCGTACCACATGAGCGAATAGCCGCTGCCGGCGACGCACATGACGTGATAGCCGGCGATGTGACGGTGCGCCTTCTTGTAGGTCCCCGCCGGCATTTCCGAGACGTGGGCGTGCATCGAGTTGTCGGCCAGGAGAAAGATCAGACAGCCGCCGCCGGCGCCGCGATCGGAGAAATCGGGCAGTTCGATCGACCCAAGATCGGGCACGAAGTTGGTTTCCCAGGTGTCGTTGCCCTGACGGACGAGATTGAGCACGCCTTCGCCCGCGAAATACTCCCTCTTGCCGATACGGTCTTCGAAATCGAAGTCGTTGTCGAAGACGAACCGCTCATTGTGGAACAGATTGAGCATCATCGGCAGATTTGTCGTACTGACGAGACGCGCGCGCTCGGAGCCGCTGCCGTTGAAGTGACGGCATTTCGCGTTGAGCGGGATGGCGAAGAGGCTTGTCGGGCCCCACTCGAAACTTCGCCGCTCGCCGGACTGCAGTTCGATCTGCGCGCTTCCCGTTCCTTCGACGACGTAGATCACTTCCTCGAAAAGATGACGCTGCGGCAACGTCGATCGTCCCGGCGCGAGTTCGTAGAGCAGCATGTTGCAGAAATCGCCGCGTCCATCGAGGTGAAGGGCGGCGGCGCGCGCGCCGAGCCGCGGCCAATCAGCGGTCTCGACTTCGGTGCAATCGATGGCCAAGCCCTCGACGACCCGCAAGCCCTCAGCTTGCAGCCACTCCTTGTACGAGTCGATGCCGTAACGGGCCTTTTCCAGTGCGTTCATGGCCGAACCCTCTGAGCCGAATTCTCCCCACGCGGCAGTGTAGGGCGTGCGATGACGCTCGCAAGGGACGTCACGCGCAACGCCGTGCTCGGTATCCCGCTAGGCGTCAGCCTGCCGCCGCGCGCGCCCGTGCGGCAGGCCTGCAACCAGTTGGGGCATTACGGCCGACGCAAACAACGCAATCGATTTCGTGCTTTCGGCAAGCGACATGTCGCCGAACACGAATTGTCCGACCAGATAGTTCGCGCCGACCATGCGCAACTGGTCGAGCAGCGCATCGGCGACCGTGCCGGGCGAACCGGCAAACGCCAGGCCATTGGCGGCCATGTCCTCGAAGCGATCCGGCCAGATCTGCACGGGCTCTTGGCCGTAGCGGCGGAACAGCTCGAAAAAACTTGCGTGCCAGATCGGGTAGGTGCGGCGCGCCAGCTCCTGCGCCTCGCGATCGGTCTCGCCGACGACGATGAAGCGGCAAATTCCCATGTGGCGGCCGCGCCATCCTGCGCGCGCCGACCCTTCGTGGAAGCGGCGCGTGATCTCGGCGGCAACGGCGGGCTTGGCCAAGGTGACGCCGTGAAAACCCCGCTCGCCATACTCGCTGGCGCTCTCCGGCGTGCCGATGCCGTACCAGAACGGCGGATGGGGCTTTTGCAGCGGCCGCAACTCGACCGGGACGTCATGAAAGTCAAAGTGCTTGCCGGCGTAGTTGATACGATCTTGCGTAAAGGCTAGCTGCAGAATGGCGAATGCCTCGTCAAAGACGGCCTGCGCCTCGGCAATGTCCCGTCCGTAGAGCATGAGCTCGATCGGCGATCGGCCGCGGCCGACGCCGACCTCCGATCGTCCGCCGCTCAGATGATCCAGCATGGCGATTTCCTCGGCGAGCCGAACCGGATGGTAGAGCGGCAACAGATAGACCAGCGGCCCGAAGCGCAGCGCCTTCGTCCGCTGCGCGACTGCCGACAAAAAAACGCCCGGCGAAGGCGCCATGCCGAGCGGCGTTGAGTGATGTTCTGCGAGATGATAAGCGTAGAAGCCTGCGCGGTCATATTGTTCGACGATTTGCAGGCGTTGTTCGTAAAGATCGGAGATAGAGCGCTTGCCGCGATCGAGATGATCGAACACACCGAATTTCAGATGCTCCACGGCTGCACCTCACCTCGGACTGTCGAACGTAGCAGGAAAACTCGAAACCTGTACCTCACAAGCAAAATCTGATTCACTTTGCCGCGAGAGCGGCCAACGGCGCAATAGAAAGCCGACGGCGCGATAGAACGAGAGAGGCGCGCATGAGGGTCTTCGTGACGGGCGTTTCCGGCTATGCGGGCTTCTATTGTGCACTCCGGCTCGCCGCGACCGGACACACGGTGACAGGACTCGTCCGAAATCCCGAGCAGCCGCGCCTGAACATCTTGCGGATGCAGGAGGTCGCGCTGGTGTGCGGCGACGTCTGCCAAGCCGAGACCTACCGGGCCGAGTTGGAACGCAGCGACGTGGTCATCCACACCATGCTGGACAAGAAGCGCCCATTTGAGGCCGACCGGGCGCTGTTCTCCACGCTGCAGCAATTGCCGGCGCGGACGCCGCGGCGGCGGCTCATCTACACGACCGGGTGCTCGATTTTCGGCAAGGCTTCGGCGGCCGTCATGGACGAGCATACCGAGCCGAACCCTGAGCATCCGCTGGCCTTCCGCCGTCAGCTTGAACGCGAGGCGATGGCGCTTACCAACACGGGCACCGTCGTGCTGCGGCCGGGCTTCATGTTCGGCAACGACGGTTACAACAGCGTGAGCGCCGACTGGTTCGCCATGGCCGACGGCGGGGATGCGGTGTTTCGCGGCGACCGCGACCGCGGCTGGACGTGGATCCACATCGCCGACCTGGCCGAAGCCTATCGCCTGGTCGTCGAGGCGGAGCAACGCGTCGTCGAGGGCGAGATTTTTCATCTCGGCGATCAGCGCCGGCCGCGCAGTCTCGACGTCATGCGCGCTTGCCTCGATGCGGCAGGTTACCGGGGCGACATCCGCTTCGAAGGTCCGGTGAAGGGCGACAACATCAGCACCTGGTTCAACCAGAATGAATTCATCGCGTCGCAGAAGGCGCACGAACGGCTCGGCTGGAGTGCGCGGCACGACGGCATCATTGAAGCAGCCAAGCAGGCTTACCAATCTTGGAAGGCGGCGCAATTGACTCAATAGGGTACGCACCTAAGATCGCAAAAAAGCCTGCATACTCGGCGCACAGGGGGAGGCCGCGATGGAAGTGAAAGTCATCGCCAGTCGCTACGCCGATCGGCCGAAGACAGATCCGGCCGCGCGCGTCTTTCGCATTGCCGATCATATTGTGCTCAACGGCGAAACCCGCGCCGGCCGGATGTATGTCGGCGACGAATTTCGGGCCGTGGTCATCACCTTGCCGCCCGGCGACGCCCAGGAACCGCATCTGCATCCGTCGACCACTCATGCGTGGTTCATCGTTTCGGGGACTGGCGAAGTCACGATGGAGGACGGACACCACGAAACGGTAGAGCCGGGACTGTTCGTGGTCCATCCGCGCAACACGGTGCATGGATTGCGCAACACCGGCGCCGACAATCTGGTCTACATCGCCTTATCAATCGGGGCCTAACCGATGCTGCAACCTGCCGACATTCGTGGCGTCTACGCCATCATTCCGACTCCGGCAAAAGCGGGCGCGGATCGCTGGGACGCCGTCGACACGGTCGACCTGGCCGAGACCGAGCGCGTCGTCAATCGCCTGATCGGCGACAGCGTCGATGGACTGATCGTGCTTGGAACGACTGGCGAATGCGCGACCGTCACCGGTCCGGAATACGAGGCATTCGTCGACACCGTGTTGGCGACGGTCAGAAAACGGATTCCCGCCTTTATCGGCACGACAGCGCTCGGCACCCATGAAGTGGTGCGGCGCACGCGCTTTGCCGCCGATCGCGGCGCCGACGGCGTTCTGCTGGGTTTGCCGATGTGGCAGCCGCTCACCGTCGACATGGCGGTCGAATACTTTCGCGGCATATCCGAGGCGTTTCCACACCTTGCGCTGATGGTCTACGGCAACGGCCGCGCTTTCCGCTTCTCATTCCCAGCGGAATTCTGGAGTCGCGTGGTCGACGCCGCCCCCACGCTCATGGCCGCGAAATACTCGCGCCCGAAAACGCTCCTGGATTCCCTTGCGGCGGCAAAAGGCCGGGTTCATTTCCTGCCGCACGACGGCAACGTCAGCAAATTCGCTGAGCTTTCGCCCGCGACGACGACAGCGTGCTGGTCCACCGCCGCGTCCATGGGTCCGGAGCCGGTTTTGGAGCAGATGCGCGCGCTGCTCGCCAGCGATACCGAAGCGCTGCGCAGGATCGCTGCCGACCTTGCCTGGGCGCGGCAGCCGATCGCCGAGATCACCGGCGATCCCGACCTGTTTGCAACTTACAACATTCAGATGGAGAAGATTCGGATCGAGGCCGCGGGATATTGCAAGGCCGGCCCGATCCGGCCGCCGTACAACGTCATGCCGGAGGCTTACGCGCAATGCGCCAAGGAAAACGCCCGGCGCTGGCGGCAGCTCTGCGAGAAGTACACGACAGTCTTGGCGGCATCGCACCGCGCGGGGTGAGGCAGAGCTTCAGCTCTGCTTCTTGCGCAGCCGGACCACGACGTCGATGCGGGCAATCTCATAGCCCTCCGGCGGCGTCGGCGCATTGCCGACGAACACGTCGGTCGACGGAATATCCATCAGGTCGTTCTGGTCTTCGACGAAGAAGTGATGGTGCAGCGAATTGTTGGTGTCGAAATAAGCCTTTGAACCGTCGACGGCGATTTGCCGCAGCAATCCGACTTCGGTGAACTGGTGCAGCGTGTTGTAGACGGTGGCCAGCGACACCGGCACCTTGGCGCGGGTCGCCTCCTCATAGAGCATTTCGGCCGTGACGTGCCGGTCGCCCTTGGCGAACAAAATCCAGCCCAGCGCCATGCGTTGCCGCGTCGGCCGCAAGCCAACGTCGCGCAGCTTCTCCTTGACGTCGTGCCAGGGGCAACCATTGAGATCGGTGCGCGTGGCAGGCACCGGATTCGGCTCGATTTTCGGCGCGGCCAACCCGTAGGCTGGAGGACGCGACAATATCCGCGGCGGTTGTATCGTCATGGCTGTTCTTTAGCGTTCTTTGATCAGCGTTCTGTCGCCAACCAGAATTTCGCGGTTTCGCCGCGGGTTCGACCTGGCCGGACGAGATTGTTGCAAGTGAAATCATTATACGCCACCTTGCGGGTACTGCAACTCCCGGGGCGACAGCAGATGCAGGGTGTTACCCTACCGCGACACCCCCGCCGCGTCGGGAGCGGCTTTGCCGCGTTGTCCCCGATATGTTAGGGATTATGTTAGGAATTTAGCCGATCGGCCGTGCGCGGCGGGATGGAAACGGATGTTGGAACGGCGCTCGAATTTCGAATACGAGGATCTGCTGGCCTGCGGACGGGGTGAGCTGTTTGCCGAGGGACCTCAGCTGCCATTGCCGCCCATGCTGATGTTCGACCGCATTTCCGAAATCGCAGAGGTGGGCGGCGAATACGGCAAGGGTCTGGTGCGGGCGGTGCTCGATCTGAAGCCCGAGCTCTGGTTTTTTCCCTGCCACTTCAAGGGCGACCCGGTGATGCCCGGCTGCCTCGGACTTGATGCGCTCTGGCAGATGCTGGGCTTCTTCCTCGGCTGGCTCGGCTCTCCCGGCAAGGGCCGCGCGCTTGGCATGGGCGAGATCAAGTTTTCCGGCCAGGTGCTGCCGACCGTGAAGAAGGTTGTCTACGGCATCGATATCAAGCGCGTCATGCGCTCGAAGCTCGTCCTCGGCATCGCCGACGGCTGGCTCTCTGCGGATGGGTCCGTGATCTATCGCGCCCTCGATCTCAAGGTGGGGCTGTTCCAGAACGTTGAGGTCGAGCCGACCGGAGTTCTGATAGAGAGGCGCGTAAAGCGCGATCCCGAAACGCGAGAACGGGTTTCGGACAAGATCATACTCGAACAAAAAGCACAGCAGACGAGGCGAAGATGAGGCGTGTGGTCGTCACCGGCATGGGTATCGTGTCGTCGATCGGCAACAGCACGCAGGAAGTGCTCGCGTCATTGCGCGAGGCAAAGTCGGGCATCGTGCGGGCCGACAAATACGCCGAGCTCGGCTTCCGCTGCCAGGTGCACGGCGCACCCACGCTCGATCCGAGCGAAGCCGTCGATCGCCGCGCCATGCGCTTCCTCGGCGGCGGCGCCGCCTGGAACCACGTCGCCATGGAGCAGGCGATCCGCGATTCCGGCCTCCAGGACAACGAGGTGTCCAACGAACGCACCGGCCTGATCATGGGCTCGGGCGGACCCTCGACGCGCACGATCGTCGAGAGCGCGGACATTGCGCGCAGCAAAGGCCCGAAGCGCGTCGGACCGTTCGCGGTCCCGAAGGCGATGTCGTCGACCGCTTCGGCGACGCTGTCGACCTGGTTCAAGATCAAGGGCGTCAACTACTCGATCTCGTCGGCCTGCGCGACCTCGAACCACTGCATCGGCAATGCGTTCGAGACCATCCAGATTGGCAAGCAGGACATCATCTTTGCCGGCGGCTGCGAGGAGCTCGACTGGACGCTGTCGGTGCTGTTCGACGCCATGGGCGCCATGTCGTCGAATTTCAACGAGACGCCCGATAAGGCGTCGCGCGCCTACGATACCGACCGCGACGGCTTCGTCATCGCAGGCGGCGCCGGGGTGCTGGTGCTCGAAGAGCTCGATCACGCCAAGGCGCGCGGTACGAAAATTTACGCCGAAGTCGCCGGCTATGGGGCGACCTCCGACGGCGCCGACATGGTTGCGCCATCCGGCGAAGGCGCCGTGCGCTGCATGAAGATGGCGCTCGCTCCCGTCAAGCCGCCGGTCGATTACATCAATCCGCACGCCACATCGACGCCGATCGGCGACCTCAAGGAAATCGAAGCGATCCGCGACGTGTTCGGCGCGAAATGCCCGCCGATCTCGGCCACCAAATCGCTCACCGGCCATTCGCTCGGCGCCGCGGGCGTACAGGAGGCTATCTATTCGATCCTGATGATGGGCTCGGGCTTCATCTGCGAAAGCGCCAATATCGCCAACCTCGACCCGGCCTTCGCCGACATGCCGATCGTGCGTGAACGCCGCGACGGCGTGACGCTCGGCTGCGTGCTGTCAAACTCCTTCGGCTTCGGCGGCACCAACGCCTCCGTGGTGCTCAAGCAGCTGGATGTGTGACGCATGCCGGGTCTGATGCACGGCAAGCGCGGCCTCGTCATGGGGGTCGCCAACGATCACTCCATCGCCTGGGGCATTGCCAGAGCGCTTGCCGCCCACGACGCCAAGCTCGCCTTCACCTATCAGGGCGAAGCGCTCGGCAAGCGCGTGAAGCCGCTCGCGGCGTCGGTCAACGCCGATCTGGTGCTGCCCTGCGACGTCGAGGACACCGCCTCAGTCGATGCGGTGTTCGCCGAACTCGGCCGCGTCTGGGGCACGCTGGATTTTCTGGTCCACGCCATCGCGTTTTCGGACAAGTCGCAATTGACCGGCCGCTATGCCGACACCACGCGCGAAAATTTCCTGCACACCATGCTGATCTCGTGCTTCGCGTTCACCGAAGCGGCCAAGCGCGCCGCCGCCATGATGCCGAACGGCGGCGCCATGGTGACGCTCACCTATAATGGCGGCTTGCGCGCGATGCCCAACTACAACGCGATGGGCGTCGCCAAGGCGGCGCTCGAGGCCTCGGTGCGTTATCTCGCGGTCGATTTCGGCGCGAACAAAATCCGGGTCAACGCCATCTCCGCCGGACCGATCCGCACCCTCGCAGGCGCCGGCATCGGCGATGCGCGCGCCATGTTCGCATTCCAGCAGCGCCACTCGCCGCTGCATCGCGGCGTCACCCTCGACGAACTTGGCGGCGCTGGGCTTTATCTGCTCTCCGATCTGTCGAGCGGCGTCACCGGCGAAATTCACTTCGTCGATTCCGGCTATAACGTCATCGCCATGCCACATCCCGATGCGCTGCGGGCCGACCAGCAACGGATCGACGAGCCGGGGCAATAACGCGCGGGTGATGCCCAAATCAATCGGACCGCGAAGCACACACCTACCGATCTGTGCGTGATATCGTTACGCATGACGGAGCGGTGAGGACGGACCAATGGCAATCGACGGCGGCAGGCGGCAAATCCTTTCCGCTCGCGGTAGGGCTCTGCAATGCACGAAGCCTGCATTGGGGGACATCGGCAGGGGCGCCCCGCAATGAGGGTGTCGGCCATAGCCGGATGGCAGAAGCCTCACTACGCCTGGATCGTCGCCGCGGTGACATTTGCGACGCTGCTTGTGGGTGCGGGGATTCGCTCGAGCCCGGGCATTTTGGTGGTGCCGCTCGAGAACGAATTTCATTGGTCTCTGGCGACGATCTCGTTCGCGATCAGCATCAACTTGCTGCTTTACGGTCTGATGGGGCCATTCGCGGCCGCCATGATGAACAGTTTCGGCATTCGCCGCACCATGTTGGCGGCGCTCGCCTCGATGTGTATCGGCGTCGCCGTCACGCCATTGATGCGCCAATCCTGGCAGTTCGTCCTGCTGTGGGGTTTCCTTGTCGGCGCGGGTGCGGGCTTCACCGCCAACGTCCTGGCAGCCACGGTCGCCACCCGGTGGTTCAAAGCCAAGCGCGGGATGGTTGTCGGTCTGCTCGCCTCAGCCACGGCGGCGGGGCAGCTCCTATTTCTTCCGCTGCTTGCCAATATTACGACGAGTTTCGGTTGGAGGTGGATGGCGCTGACCGTCGCAAGCGCCGCATTGTGTCTGATTCCGCTCGTGGCGCTTTTCATGCGCGATCGTCCAGAGGACATTGGACTCACGGCCTATGGCCAACTGCCTGGTGAGGAAGCCGCTGCGCCGAGCAAGAAAAATCCCGTACGCGCGGCACTGTCAGGACTCGGCGTCGGCCTGCGTTCGCGCGACTTCTGGCTGTTGGGGGGAAGCTTTTTCGTGTGCGGAGCCTCCACCAACGGATTGATCGGCACACATCTCATTGCGGCCTGTGTGGACCACGACATTCCGGCGACCACCGGCGCGGGTCTACTGGCTTCCATGGCGATCTTCAATCTGATCGGCACCGCCGGTTCCGGCTGGCTGAGCGACCGCGTCGACAACCGGATACTCCTCGCCGTCTACTACGGCTTACGCGGTCTGTCTCTTTTGTACCTGCCGTACAGCTTCGTATCCTTTTACGGCCTGTCATTGTTTGCGATATTCTACGGCTTGGACTGGTTGGCGACGGTGCCGCCGACCGTACGTCTGACCGCGCAGACCTTCGGCACTGAAAATACCGGCATCATGTATGGCTGGCTCGGCGCCGCGCACCAACTCGGCGGCGCCACAGCCGCCTTTATGGCCGGCATCCTTCGCATGGATCTCGGCAACTACCTGGAGGCCTTCATGCTGTCGGGGCTGATGTGCCTCGTCGCCGCCCTGATGGTGCTGTTTATCGGCTTCAATCGAAAAGAGCCCCAGCACGGTGCCGCAGCCGCCGCGCTGTCGGCTTAGAGCGGCCCATTCTCACCATCGGATTTGTGCAAAGCCGGCTGACCTGCCGGTCGTGCAGTCGACCAAAGTGACAAACGAGCCGGCTACATCACAGCTTCGCCAGATGCGGCATGACCTCGGTAGAGAACAAACCCAGCGAGCGCAGCGCGTCGGCGAGCGACATCGTGCCGAGGAACAGGTACGTCAGCAGATAATTGATCCCCGAGCTCCGCTGACCTGCCGCTCGATCTCGGCGCGCACGGTCTGCGGCGAACCGGCGATCACCGAGCCGTCGGCGATGCAATCCTCGAAGGTCGCGCCGCGCGGCACGTTGAGGCGCGAGGTCAATCCCGTCACGCCGTGTTTGATGCGGAGCCAGTTGAGGTTGGTGAGATGGACTTCCATCGCCGGCTTGGCGAAGCGCTTCGCCTCCGCGTCGGTGTCGGCGACGAAGATGTGGCGCTGCACGCCGATCACGATGCCGCCGGGAAATTCCGCCTTCGGCTGCGCCGGCGCTGCCGCGTTTGGCAAACGCCTCCTTGAACGCCGTGATGTTGGTCTTGGCGAACGGCGTCGGCCCGAGCGTGACGAAGTGCAGGCCGTGCTCGCCGGCCCAGGTCGAGCCGATCTCATTCGATGAAGCGTACCAGAACGGCGGATGCGGCTGCTGCAGCGGCCGCAACGCGATCGGCACGTTCTCGTAGACGTAATGCGTGCCCTTGTAGGTGAGCGAGTCGGTGGTCAGGCCGGCGCTGAGGCAATCGAACGCATCGATGAAAATGTCGCGCGAGTCCTCATGCTCGACCTTGTGGTATTTCAACTCGTAGGGCGACACGCCGCGGCCGACGCCGACGTCAAGCCGGCCATAGCTCAGATGATCGAGCATGCAGATTTCCTCGATCAGCCGCAGCGGCGAATAAAGCGGCAACAGATAAACCAGCGGTCCGAGCCGCATGCGCTTGGTGGCGCGCGCCACCGCGCCCATGTAGACGCCCGGCACCGGCACCATGTTGAGCGGGGTAGCGTGATGCTCGGCAAGGTGCAGGCAGTAGATGCCGGCCTCGTCGGCCGCTTCGGCGAAATCTTAAACGCTCGTCAAACAGCGTCGTGAGCGGGCGGCTGCCATCCTCGACGTGATCAAACAGTCCGATTTTCATGGTACCTCTTTGTTGATTGGCGCGATTGTCTCACGCTAGCTCGTTTTCGGCAGGCCGACATGCGGCTGCCCATGCCCGCGCAATCCTCGTCGGTCTTGAGACCGGCCGCGTGGATGCCGTGGATTGCAAGTTCTTCATCGCGGTCTTCGGTGTCGCCGGTCACCCCGACCGCGCCCATGACCTCGCCGTTATCGGTCACGGATCAGCATGCCGCCGCCTTCCGGAAAAATCTGCTCGCCGCTCGCCGCAATCAAATATCGCATGAAGATCGGCCGCTCTTCGGCGCGCCGGTGAACCAGCATGGAACTGCGCCCGAGCGACAACGCCGCATAGGCTTTGCCGAAGGCCATCTCGAAGCGGATCATCGAGGCCCGTCCTCCTTCTTGAACGCCTTCACCTTGCAGCCCGGCTCGACGACGATGACGCTCAACGGGCGGCAATCGAGTGCGGCGCCCTGCTCGATGACGGCATCGATGATGCGCTCGGCCTGCGCCAGCGTGATGGTGCTCATGCGGACATACTCGCGGCTCGCTCACTCCCCGGCCGGTGTTCTGCCATCTTCTGCCGCGCTGTTCCATATCCCGGTCCAGCCGGGTCTCGCGGCCTCTTGCCTCGGACCGCCGACCGCGCCACATGTGCGCGCGTCATGCCCACCCCACCCCCCATCGCCGTCGAGCGGCTGGTCAAAATCTATAAGACCATCCCGGCCGTGGACGGCATTTCGTTCACCTTGGCGCCTGGATCGGTCACGGCGCTTCTGGGCGGCAACGGCGCCGGCAAGACCACGACGATCGCGACCATCATGGGACTGGTCTCGCCGACCTCCGGCCGTGTCTCCGTGCTTGGCGCCGACATGCCGCGGCAGCGCTATCAAGTGCTGCACCGGATGAATTTCGAGAGCCCCTATGTCGAGATGCCGATGCGGCTCACGATCCGGCAGAACCTGAGAGTATTCGGCATGCTCTATGGCGTGACCGATCTTGCGGAGCGGATCGAACAGCTCGGGCGAGGAACTCGATCTGACCGAGCTGCTCGACCGCCCCACGGGACGCCTGTCCGCGGGCCAAAAGACGCGGGTGTCGCTGGCAAAATCGCTGATCAACAGTCCTGAATTGCTGTTGCTCGACGAACCGACGGCCTCGCTCGATCCCGATACGGCCGACTGGGTGCGGGCACATCTCGAACGCTATCGGCGCAAGCGGAACGCCACGATCCTTTTGGCCTCGCACAACATGACCGAGGTCGAGCGGCTGTGCGAACGCGTCATTATCATGAAGCGGGGCCGCATCGAGGATGACGACACGCCGGCGAAGCTGCTCACGCGTTATTGCCGCAGCACACTCGAAGAAGTCTTTCTCGACGTGGCGCGCGGCAACACCGACATCCGCGAGGCGGCGCAATGAGTGTTCCGGCGGAGACAATCCAGGCGTTCTCGATGCGCCGCATCGCCGCGATGATGCTGCGCTATTGGTATCTGCTGCGCTCGTCGTGGCCGCGGCTTCTCGATCTCGTCTATTGGCCCGCGGTGCAGATGATCACGTGGGGGTTCCTCCAGTACTACGTCGCGACCAATGCGGGCTTTTTCGCCCGCGCCGGCGGCACGTTCATCGGCGCGGTGCTGCTGTGGGACATCCTGTTCCGCGGCCAGCTCGGCTTTTCGATCTCGTTTCTCGAGGAAATGTGGTCGCGCAACATCGGCAACCTGATGATGAGCCCGTTGCGCCCGATGGAATTCATCACGGCGCTGATGGTGATGAGCGTGGTGCGCCTTGCGGTCGGCGCCGTGCCGGTGACCTTTCTGGCCATCGCGTTCTTCGGCTTCAATCTCTACGGGCTTGGGCTGTCGCTGGTGGCGTTCTTCTTCAACCTGATGCTGACCAGCTGGGCGATCGGCATCCTGGTGTCCGGCCTGATCCTGCGCAACGGCATGGGGGCCGAAAATCTCGCCTGGTCGATCATGTTTCTTTTCATGCCGCTGACCTGCGTCTACTACCCAGTCACAACGCTGCCGGGCTGGCTTCAGCCGGTCGCCTGGGCGTTGCCGCCGACCTATGTGTTCGAAGGCATGCGCGCCCTGCTGATCGACAAGACGTTCCGCCCCGACCTGATGCTCGACGCGCTGGCGCTGAACGCCGTCTTTTTCGCCGTCGGCGTGTTCGCTTTTCTCAAGCTTTTACAAAGCGCACGCCGACTGGGCTCGCTGATGCAGACCGGCGAATAGCTGCGATTTGGCCGTTATGTGCGCGCGGAATGGCTTACAGGACCTTAAAGCAATACGTAACGGATCGTGAGAAATTGCTTTTATCGTGATCGTATGACATACCAGCGACATCTTGCTGCAGCGCAGCAATCCGGGCAAGGACCATCCATGGCAATCGGGGAGTTTGGCGGCGCGCCGGCGTTGCCGGGCGAGAACGGCCTGCTGCTGTCGGCGCCGCTGTATTGGCTCTACGAGATCAGTCATGCTGCCCTCAATCCGTCGCGCGCGTGGGCCGATGCGACGCGTCTGTATTTCAAGAACCCGATCAATCCGCTGTCGTTCACGACATTCGGCAAATCCGTCGCCGCCGCGTGCGAGCTGTTCGAGCGTTCGACGCGCCGTTACGGCCGCCCCGAATGGCGCATCACATCGACGACGGTCGGCGGCGAGCGTGTGCCCGTGCACGTCTCGACGGTGTGGGAGCGGCCATTCTGCCGCGTCCTTCGTTTCGAGCGCGTGTTCGAGCGGCCGCCGCAACGGCCGCAGCCCCGGCTCCTCATCGTCGCACCGATGTCGGGCCATTACGCGACGCTGCTGCGCGGCACGGTCGAGGCCTTCTTGCCCAACCACGACGTCTACATCACCGACTGGGTCGATGCGCGCATGGTGCCGGTCTCCGAGGGCCGCTTCGATCTCGACGATTACATCGACTATGTTATCTCGATGCTGCATGCGCTCGGCGGCGAAACGCACGTCGTCGCGGTGTGCCAGCCTTCCGTGCCGGTTCTGGGGGCCGTCGCGATCATGGAAGCCGACGAGGATCCCTACGTGCCGGCCTCCATGGTGTTAATGGGCGGCCCGATCGACACGCGAGTCAATCCAACCGGCGTGAATGCGCTGGCGCAGCGGCGCGGCACAGATTGGTTCCGCAGCCACGTCATCACCAAGGTGCCGTTCCCAAATCCCGGCTTCATGCGCGATGTTTATCCGGGCTTCTTGCAGCTCAACGGCTTCGTCAGCATGAACCTCGATCGGCACATCGAGGCTCACAAGCAGTTGTTCCTGAATCTAGTGAAGGGCGACGGCGACTCGGCGCATAAACACAGGGAGTTCTATGACGAGTATCTCGCCGTCATGGATCTCGCGGCGGAATTCTATCTGCAGACCGTCGAAACGGTCTTCGTGCGCCACGCGCTGCCGAAGGGCGAAATGACTCACCGCGGCCGCCCGATCGATCTGGCCGTCATCAAGCGCGTCGCATTGCTCACGGTCGAAGGCGAGCATGACGACATTTCCGGCGTCGGACAGACTGAGGCAGCACAGCATTTGTGCGTCAACATTCCGGCCGATCGCAAAGCGCACTGGCTGCAGCCCGGCGTCGGACATTACGGCGTGTTCAACGGGTCGCGCTTTCGCTCGGAAATCGCTCCGCGCATCTCTGATTTCGTACTCTCGATGAGTCAAACGAGGCGGAACGTGTTCCAGAGCCTCGATCGCCGGCGCCCGCGCGGCAAGCCGGCCGTCCATCTGGTCGAGAGCGGCAGCCGCTAGACCATCGCGCCCGCCGTCGGGAATGGCTGTTTCGTCCCGGCAAATGCCAGGAAGTCGTTATTTTTGCACAAGAAATCGCCGCCGACCGCTTATCTCACGCGCTAAGGTTCTGAAAACACCGCCAAATTTCAGAATCATTCCGAGTTCAATTTTGTGCGTAGCAAAATCGGCAAAGTTTGAAGTAGGATTCAACTCATTGCGCACACGCGCTGGCGCTGCGACACCCGGCGAGCCCCAAGCTGTTGTATGGCGGCGAGATCCTCATCAAAGGGGGCTGCACCCCCTTTCGGATATGGCAGTATCCTCGAAGGGTTGGGTTCGGGATGCTTCGTCATGCCGCTGCGTGCACTGCTCTACCGTCGTCCGAGTGAACCTCAGGCGATCGAGGTCATCTTTGATCGATCGATCTACCTCGTGCGGGTGCGGCGGCATCGGCAAGCGCGGCGCTATACGCTGCGCATCCAGGCGGCGACGCGCGAAGTCGTTCTCACCATTCCGCCGCGCGGCACGTTGAAGGAAGCGCGCGAGTTTGCGCAAAAGCACGGCGACTGGATTGCGGCGCGGCTCGGGCGACTGCCGGAAGCGGCGCCGTTCGCTCATGGCGTCGTGGTGCCGCTGCGCGGCGTGCCGCACCGCATCGTTCATCGCCGCGGCGTGCGCGGAACCGTATGGACCGAAGCGGATGCGGACGGTCAACCGCTCCTTTGCGTTGCCGGCAACGCGCCGTATATCGACCGGCGCATTGGCGATTTCCTGCGGCGTGAAGCTAAGCGCGATCTTGAAACGGCAAGCTTGCGCTTTGCCGAAGCGATCGGCGTCAAGATCCGCCGCGTGGCCGTGCGCGATCAGTCGAGCCGCTGGGGTTCGTGCTCGACCACGGGCGTGCTGTCGTATTCCTGGCGTCTCATTCTGGCGCCGAGCCACGTGCTCGATTATCTCGCCGCGCACGAAGTCGCCCACCTCGTCGAGATGAACCATTCCACGAGGTTCTGGCGGCTGGTGCAGCGCATCTGCCCGCATCACGAACGCGCGAAGGCGTGGCTCGATGTACACGGCACGGACCTGCATCGCTACGGTCTGCCTGACGCGGACGCCTGACGGCGCAACGCGGATCGCGCTCGGCAACCGCTATCAAAAAGCGTGATGTTTCACGATGATCGTGCTGCCCGGTTTGCGGTTCGGGCACAAGCGACGTCGAGCGATTGCACTGCAACTTGATTGCTGCGACGCACTTTCAAGATGCGCGTTTTGCCGCAGGAAATAACACTAACGCGTGATCCGCGTTGCATCAGCCGCGCGCGCACCTATTTTTAGACCATTAGGCCGCCCGGGTG
Organism: uncultured Alphaproteobacteria bacterium; assembly: GCA_963732015.1. Classification (GTDB taxonomy): domain Bacteria; phylum Pseudomonadota; class Alphaproteobacteria; order Rhizobiales; family Xanthobacteraceae; genus BOG-931. Next base: position 496,709 of record CAVSXY010000003.1, read on the forward strand.
GTTCCCCATCCCCCGACACCCCACCACCCGGACAATAAGCCTAAAGTTGAGGCAACAACTCAGGAACCCCAAGCGCGTATCTTGCTTGGGGTTCTTTTTTGTGGCGACACCTTGTTGGCGATAAGGCCCTCGGGCTTGGGATATTGGGGATAAAGCGTTGTTTCTTATAAGGCTTTGCGACGCTCAATTCTTCACAAGATCGCTGAGCAGGCTCGCGGCCACTGAAAGCTTCGACAAGGTCAGTCCCGAACTGGCGATTTCGTGGATCGCGAGGCGGATGCGCTCGACTTCCACCTTGCGCGCACCGACCCACGTCTCGACCGCGCTCGCGCCGACCGCGCCGTTCCCCACCATCGCGGCGGTCAACCGTCGCTCGGCATCGCCGATCGCATCACGGGCGCGATCGAGCGCCAGCCGGTCGAAATAATCGGCGACCGGGATTGCGTTCGCGGCGCTGACGACGTGGTCGACGCGAAAGAACGCTCCGACAGCAAAATAGGTCGCTGCAACGTCCGCCACGGCCTTACCAGTGCGGTCGGCGACAAGCACGATGTCGGGCGCGGCAGCCAACGGGCCGAGATTGGCGATCCGGCCAGCGAGATCGTCCGGCACGCCCGCGTCGGTGAGTTCGCGCCGCCGCGCCGCACGTGCGTTGAGGCTTTCTTCCGACAGCGAAATATCGAGCGCGGCCGCAACTTCCGCGATGCCGTCGCGATAGTGTGCGACCATGTCCGCCAGGCCCTTCGACAGGTCGAGATTGCGCAGGAACCAGACGATGCCGTCGAGCAGCAGGTCCTGCACCGCGCCATAAAGATCGAGCTGCAGCTTGCCGGAAATTCGATTGTCGAGACCGTCGATCTCCACGTTGAGCGTCGTCATGCCGTAGCTGTCGCGAACCGCCGCAAACGCCGACGCGATGCGGGAAGGCGCGGCGCCGGTCTGATCGGCGATGCGGATGATCAGCGAGGGTCCGCCGCGGTTAATCATCGAATTGGAGAGCTGGGTCGCGATGATTTCGCGGCGCAGGCGGTGATGCTCGAGCGCGTCGGGAAACCGTTGTGCGATCGCGGCGGGAAAATAGCGGCCGAGCTCGCGGCTGAGATAAGGATCGTCGGGCACGGCCGATTCCAAAAGATCGCCGTTGAGCGTGATCTTGGCGTAGGCGAGCAATACGGCGAGCTCCGGCCGGGTGAACGGCTGGGCGCGGCGGCGGCGCTCGGCGAGCTGCATATCGTCGGCCAAAAACTCGACAACGCGATCAAGCTGCCCGCGCGCCTCCAGGGTCTGAATGAAGCGTTGCAGGAAGCCGAAATCCTCCATGCCGCAGCGTGCGGCGAGCGACAGAGCGAGCGGCTGCAGATAGTTGTTACGGAGCACAAGCTCGGCGACATTGCCGGTCATGTCGGCAAGGAGCGCGTTGCGCTCCGGCATGGTGAGACGGCCATCGCGCAGCGGGATGCTCAGCGCGATCTTGATGTTGACCTCCATGTCGGAGGTGTTGACGCCGGCCGAATTGTCGATGGCGTCGGTATTGAGCCTGATGCCGTGCAGCGCCGCTTCGATGCGGCCGCGCTGGGTCATGCCGAGATTGGCGCCCTCGCCGAGGACCTTGCAGCGCAGGTCCTTGCCGGCGACCCGGACCGCGTCATTGGCGCGGTCGCCGACCGCCTCGTCACCCTCGTCCGACGCGCGCACATAGGTCTCGATGCCGCCGAAGAAGATCAGGTCGACGTCGGCTTTCAGGATCGCGCGGATCAGATCTTGCGGCGTCAGCCGTTCGCCGATGCCGAGCCGGCTCCGCGCCTCCGGCGACAGTCTGATCTCCTTTAAGGCGCGCGAATAGACGCCGCCGCCCTTCGACAGAACCGTCTTGTCGAAGTCCTGCCAGCTCGACCGCGGCAGGTCGAACAACCGCCTGCGCTCGGCAAAGCTGCGCTCGGGATCGGGGTCCGGATCGACGAAAATGTCGCGGTGATCGAAAGCGGCGACGAGCTTGATCGTCGTCTCGCGCAGCATGCCGTTGCCGAACACGTCGCCCGACATGTCGCCGATACCGACGACCGTGAACGGCACGGCCGCGACGTTGACGTCCATTTCGCGGAAATGACGCTTGACCGATTCCCAGGCGCCGCGCGCCGTAATCCCGATCTTCTTGTGATCGTACCCGGCCGAGCCGCCTGAGGCGAAAGCGTCGCCGAGCCAATAGTCATGCGCGATCGCAAGCTCGTTGGCGATGTCGGAGAATGTCGCCGTTCCTTTGTCGGCGGCGACCACAAGATAAGGATCGTCACCCTCGTGGCGCACGACGTCGGGCGGCGCAATCACGCCCGCCGAGCCGGCGCCGATGTTGTCGGTGATGTCGAGCAGCGTTGAAATAAACATCTTGTAGGTGGCCACGCCCTCGGCCTGGATCGCCTCGCGCGTGCCGCCGGCCGGCATTCGCTTCGGCACGAAACCGCCCTTGGCTCCAACCGGCACGATGACGGCGTTCTTGACGTTCTGCGCCTTGACCAGGCCGAGAATCTCGGTGCGGAAGTCCTGTGGCCGGTCGGACCAGCGGATGCCGCCGCGCGCCACCTTGCCAAATCGCAGATGCACAGCCTCGACACGCGGCGAATAGACGAAAATCTCGTAGAGCGGCCGCGGCAGCGGCATGTCGTCGACCTCGCGGCTCGAAAACTTGATCGCGATCAACTCCTTGGGACGGCCGTCGCGGTCGAGCTGATAGAAATTCGTCCGGATCGCCGTTTCAACGGCGTTGACGAAGTGGCGAAGGATCCGGTCCTCGTCGAGGCTCTCCACCGCCTGCAACGCCGTCTCGATCGCTGCGGCGATGTCGTGCTGACGGGCGCTCCGCTCTTCGTCCGATATGTTGAGATGCGGATCGAACCGGGCGTGAAACAAGGCGACGATCTGCGCCGCGATGCCGGCATGCTTGCGCAGCGTCGACCACATGTAGTCTTGCGAATAGGGCACGCGGATCTGCCGCAGGAACCGCGACAGCGTGCGAATGAGCGCCACGTCGCGCCACATCAACCCGGCGCCAAGCACAAGTGCATTGTAGCCGTCGCTCTCGGCCGAGCCGCCCATCACGACGAGAAAGCAGGCCTCCAGCCGAGTCTTGAGTTCGGCGAGATCGAAGGGCCGGCCCGAGGCGGTTTCCAGCACCATGTCGTGGAACCAGACCTCGGCGGCGTCACGCGGACGAAGGTGGTAGGTCCGCTCGTCAACGACGCGAAAGCCCATATTCTCCAGCACCGGCACCCGCTCCGATAGCGGGATCGGCCGGTTCTGGCTGAACACCTTCAGGCCGGCGCAGGCCGGCGTCGCGGCGGGATCGCGATAAAGTTCTACCCCAAGCGGCCGGTCGGCCACCAGTGCCTCGACGATGCGGATGTCGGACACCGCCGCCGCTGGCGGATAGACTTCGCGGTAATCGATCGGGAACGCATCGCGATAGCGAACGAACAGCCTGCGCCCGCTGTCCGACGCCGGATTACCGACCAGCGCCTCGTTGAGGCCGTCGACCCAGCTGCGCACGATGTCTTCGACCGCGCGATCGAGCTTGTCGCGATCGGGGACCGGCGCCTCGCTGCCGTATCGTCCGATGATGAAATGCACGCGTACCAGCGCTCCTTCGGGGAAGAACGGGTAGTAGGCGCGCACACGTCCCTGAAAGACGCCGGCCAAATAGTCGCCGATCTTCGCCCTGATCTGGCTGTCGTAGCGGTCGCGTGGAACGTAGACGAGCACCGAGACGAAGCGGTCGAACAGATCGCGCCGCGGCAGGACGCGCACGCGCGGACGCTCGCCGAGTTGCAAGATCGCCAGCGCGAAGTGGTAGAGCGTATCTTCGTCGATCTGAAACAGCTCGTCGCGCGGATAGGTTTCCAGCACGTTGACCAACGCCTTGCCGGAATGCCCCTCCGGATCGAAGCCGGCGCGGCGGATGACGTTGTCGACCTTGCGCCGCAGGTACGGAATGGTGCGGCACGACCGCGTGTAAGCGGTCGAGGTGAACAGCCCGCAAAAGCGGCGCTCGCCGACGAGCTTGCCGTCACGGTTGAAGCGCTTGACCCCGATATAGTCCAGATAAACCCGCCGGTGGACGCGGGAGCGCACCGCCGCCTTGGTGATGATCAAAAGCCGGGGCTCTTTGAGGAATTCAATGATGTCGTCGGTGAAGGTCATCAGCTGGCCGCCGCGCCGAAGGAGCCGCACCTCGTGCGATCGCAGCAGGCCGAGACCGGTCTCGAACTTCGGCTTGAGCGCCTCATCGCCGTCCACGAACGTGTAGTCGCGCGCGCCGAGCAGGGTGAAATTATCGGCGGCAAGCCACTCGAGGAATTGCACGGCCTCGGCGATCTCGGGAGCCGGCAACGGCGGCGGATTGGTCCGCAAGTCGGCAATGATCTCATCGGCCCGCACCAGCATCGGCCGCCAGTCATCGACACAGACGCGCACGTCGGCGAGCACCTCCTCGAGCGCGCTAACGACCTCGGCGCGGCGGGCGACCTCCTCGACGCCGTCGATGTGAATCTGAATGAAGCTTTCGCGCCGCCCTTTCCCGTTGGGCGACAGATCGATGGTCTTCAACATGCCGGCGTCATGGCGCACGAGCGCAAACACCGGGTGAACGAGCAAGCTGATGTTGAGTCCGCGGTCGTTGACTTCGCCGACGACCGAATTGACAAGAAACGGCATGTCGTCGTTGAGGATTTCGATCACCGAAATGCCGCGCGGCTCAGCTATCGGCTCGAAGCGCACTTTCGGCGTGCCGGTCTTCCGTGTGGCCAGAAACGACCACGATTGCTCGGCGATGACAGCAAGCTGTTCTGCGTCGTAGCGCTCCAGATCCTCGGGCACGGCGAGCCCGAATATCGCGGCGACAAAATCCGGCGGAATGTCTGGCTGGCGCTTGGCCAGCGCCGCCGCTGCCGCCTCGATGAGCGTCGCGGCGGCCGGATCATCGACGTGGTGGGGCGTCTCTTGCATGCGTCACGGTTCCGGTCGCGATCGCGCGATCCACGGCCCCTCGCAATCATAGCGGTGCACGGCGCGCATCCGCTACTGCGACATCCGTCCTATAATGCCCTCTGCCCAGCGCCTCCGCGGGCGTTACGATTGAACGAGATCATCATGGCCAAAACCAGCCGCAAGACCGTTCCGGCCCGCCCAATCGCTAAACCTCGCGCGAACGCCGTCGCCGGCGATGATACCGACATCACCGCCCTGGCATTGCCAGCGGTGGAACTGAGCGGCGACATGGCGGCCTACTTCGCCAAATGTGAGGAAAAGCTCGGCTTCGTGCCGAACGTGCTCAAAGCCTATGCGTTCGACATGGCGAAGCTTTCGGCCTTCGTCGCCATGTACAACGACCTGATGCTCGCGCCGTCCGGCTTGAGCAAGCTCGAGCGCGAAATGATCGCGGTCGCGGTTTCGTCGCACAATCGCTGCTACTATTGCCTGGTCGCTCACGGTGCCGCGGTGCGTCAACTCTCCGGCGATCCTTCGCTCGGCGAACTCATGGCAATGAACTACCGGGCCGCACGGCTGTCGGAGCGGGAGCGCGCCATGCTGGATTTCGCGGTCAAACTCACCGCCGAACCGTGGGCGATCGAAGAGGACGATCGCGCCGGGTTGCGGCGCGCCGGCTTCACCGATCGGGATATCTGGGACATCGCCGCCGTAGCGGGGTTCTTCAACATGTCGAACCGCGTCGCTTCGGCTACCGACATGCGGCCAAACAGCGTGTATCATGGGCAAGGCCGATGAGGTTGCGCGCCAAGCGGCGTTCGGAATGCCGGCCTGATTGCCGTATCATTTGAGCCGCGCGAATCACAAGCGCAGAGGGATGACAATGCGTACAAATCTGACGCGTGCGTGTCTGATGCGTACCGGTCTTGCGAGCGGCGCCGGTGCTGCTTTTGCTTTTTTGCTCGTTACTCCGTTGGTTGCGGCGCCCGCCGGAGCGCTTGCGCCGAACGATATTCAGAGCGCGTTCTTCACCGGCCAGCCTTTCACCGCATCGACGAACTCGAGCGTCAAATACAAAATGACGTTCACGGCCGACGGCAAGATGAAGCGTGAGCCGACCACGGGCGGGACTAAGGGCGAGGGCACCTGGAAGCTGTCGAAGGATGGCTTCTGCACCACATGGACCGGCGCCAAGGCCAGCTGCTTCACGGTGGTCAGCGCCGGCGACAACAAGTGGTCGGTCATGAAGGGCTCGACCGTCGTCGCGACCTGGAGCAAATAACCCCGGTGCGAGGACGCGCAGCCTCACGGCTCAGGCATGCGCCGAAAGATCTTTGATCGTCGGCTGCTCGCCTGACAGCGGATTGGCCGGGTCCCAGGCGTAGCGTAGCGTTTCGAACCGCATGGCGCGGGCATCGAGCATGACGAGGCGGCCGACGAGGCCTTCGCCGAAGCCGACGATTTCGCGGATGATTTCGAGCGCCGCCATCGAGCCGATGACGCCGGCGAGCGCCCCGAGAATTCCCGCCTCCGCGCAGGCGGGGACGGAACCGGGCGGCGGCGGCTCGGGAAACAGACACCGATAGGTTGGATTGGGCTTGCCGTCGGCGCCGCGCTCGTGGGCACGGATGGTGGTGAGCGTACCGTCGAACATGCCGAGCGCCGCGGTCACCAGCGGCTTGCGAGCGAAATAGCAGGCATCCGACACCAGATAACGCGTCGCAAAATTGTCCGAACCGTCGGCGACGATATCGTAGCGGCCGATCAGATCGAGTGCATTCTGCGCGGTCAGCCGGACCGGATGTTGCTCGACTGCGACGTGAGGGTTGAGCCGGTGGATCGTCGCCGCCGCGCTGTCGACCTTGGGCACGCCGATGTCGGGTGTGGCGTGGATCACCTGACGCTGCAGATTGGACAACGTGACCGCGTCGTCGTCCGCGACGCCGAGCGTACCAACGCCCGCGGCGGCAAGATAGAGCAGCACCGGAGCGCCGAGCCCGCCGGCGCCGACCACCAGCACGCGGGCGCGGCCGAGCGCGGCCTGCCCCGGCCCTCCCACTTCGCGCAGCACGATGTGGCGCGCGTAACGCTCCAGTTCATCGGCACTCAGCATGCGATCATCCTGTGCACATTCACGGAAGCCTTCGGGGTGGACCGCGTCAAGCCAGCCGCGTTGCCGCATCCCGCCCGTTCATGTGGGAGGAGCATTGCCTTGGCGCACCATTGGGCTACGCTCAATGCCACCAGGTGGGGCGCGTACAACGATGCCGAACAGAATGGCGAGCATCGTCTTTTCCTGCCTCTTTGCGGCGGTGGGTCTGGCCATCGGCGAGCCTGCCCTCGCTCAGGACTCCAATTTCGCCAAGCCCGTCATCACGGCGCCGCCGAAGCCCGCGACCGCCGCGCCCGCGCCGGCCAAGAAGCCGACCGCGCAAAAACCCGCGGCGAAAAAGACCGATATCGCGAACACCGATGCGGCGGCCGCAGCGCCGGCGGCGGCCGATCCGCCTCCAGCGGCCGGCCGCAAGGGTGCGGCCAAGACCAAGGGCGATCGCTCGTCGCCGACGGTCGAGTCGGCGGTCCCCGATTCCATCATTCGCTCCAATCTCGCTTGGTTCGGCGATGACGAGGATTCTGGCAGCCGCCGACTTTGACGAGCGCGCGGCCGCCATCATCAAGGCGTTCCAGAAGCGCAACGGCGGCAAGGAAACCGGAGTGCTCACCGACGAGCAGCGCGCGCTGCTGACCGCTGCGGTCAAATCGCGCAAGGAGGCGGTCGGCTGGCGGCTGATCGATGACGACGCCACCGGCGCGCGCGTCGGCGTGCCGCAGAAGCTCGTGTCGAAGAGCAGCACCACCCGCGCCGGCAGCTACTGGTCCTCGGCGCAAGGCCAGGTCCAGCTGGAGACGTTTAGGCTACGCGAAGCATCGATCTCGGCACTGTTCGATCAGGAGAAACGCACGCCGCGCGGCCGCCGGGTCGGCACCAGCGTGCTCAAGGCCGACTCGTTCTACATGGCGGGCGAACAAGGCCTGAAGAAATTCGTCGAACGCGTTCAGGCGAACGGCACCGAGCTGCGCGGCATCATCATTCTCTACGATCTGGCCATCGAAGGCACGATGGACCGGATGGCGAGCGTGATCGCCAACGCGTTCCAGGGCTTCCCCGATCCGAATGCCGCTCCGCCGGGACGAAAGCGCGGCGTTGAATACTCCACCGCCATCGCGGTGAGCGGCCAGGGCGATCTGCTCGCGGTGAGCGGCGCCACCGACGAGTGCCAGGCCATCGAAATCTCAGGGTTGGGCCACGCCGCGCGCGTCGCCGAGGACCGATCGAGCGATCTCGCGCTCTTACGTCTCTATGGCGCGCAAAATCTCGTTGCCGCCTCGATCGCCGGCGACAGCGGCAGCAACAGCAACACGCAGCTCAAGCTCGTCGGCGTGGCCGATCCGCTGGCCCAGGCGGGCGGCGCCGCGGTCACGAGTGTTCCTGCGCAGGCTATCGCTCAACGCATCGATCCGGCGCCAAAGCTCGGTTTCTCCGGCGCCGCGGTGATCGACGCGCAGAGCCGCTTTGCCGGCGTGGTAACCCTGAAGTCGCCCGCGGTCGCCGGCGCAGGCTCGTTCAATCAGCAAGCCGCCTTTATTCCGGCCGCCACGGTTCGCGCCTTTCTGTCGGCGCAGGGCATCACACCGGCCGCGGGCAATGCCGCGATAGATCAATCGGTCGTCCGCGTCATCTGCGTGCGGAAGTAAATCACCGGTTCTCGAATTTCGGCGGCCGCTTCTCGACAAACGCATACATGCCTTCGGTCTGATCGAGCGTCGCGAACAGCGAATGAAAGATACGCCGCTCGAACCGGACCCCTTCGGCGAGTGACGTCTCGAACGCGCGATTGACCGCTTCCTTGGCGGCCAGCACCGACGGCAGCGACATCGACGCGATCGTTGCCGCGGCCTTGACCGCTTCGTCGAGGAGGCTCGCGGCCGGCACCACGCGCGCGACGACGCCTGAGCGCTCGGCCTCGGCAGCGTCCATCATGCGGCCGGTCAGAATGAGGTCCATGGCCTTCGCCTTGCCGACAGCACGCGTCAGCCGCTGCGTGCCGCCGATGCCAGGGATGATACCGAGCTTGATTTCCGGTTGGCCGAATTTGGCGTCGTCGGCCGCGATAATGAGGTCGCACTGCAGGGCCAGCTCACAGCCGCCGCCGAGCGCAAAGCCCGCGACGGCGGCGATGATCGGCTTGCGCGCGGTCGCGGCGCGATCCCAAGTCGCGGCAAAATTATCGAGAAAGACATCGACGAAATCCTTATCGGCCATCTCCTTGATATCGGCGCCGGCCGCGAACGCCTTTTCGGACCCGGTGATCACCATGCAGCCGATATTGGCATCGGCCTCGAATGCGTCGATCGCCTGGCTGAGCTCGCCGATCAGCGCGCTGTTGAGCGCATTGAGCGCCTGCGGACGATTGAGCCGGATCAATCCGACCCTGTCGCGCGTCTCGACGATGATGTGCTCGGTGCTCATGGTGCCAGCTCTCTCGGCCTTTCGCGGACGTGATCTACGCTGGCCTAGCCGATATTTGCCGTCGCAGCCACTCTGATATGCTCCGCCAAAAGGGAGGAACCCGTGAAAGCAAATCCCATGATCGCTTATTCGGCATTGGCCATTGCACTCCTGCTCGCGGCGGGCGCCGTCATGGCCTTCATCGTGACGGCGGCGAAGGCAGCAGCCGATCCGCCGCTCACGCTTGCGCGCGACGGCTACTTTTACGTCAACGTGAAGTCGACCAAGGTCGACGGCCACGAATATGTCAGCCACCAGATGTACGTCGAGGTGCGTATCCCGGCCAATCAAACGCATCCCTATCCGATCATCATGGTGCACGGCGGCACGATGTCGGGAACCAACTACACCGGCACGCCCGACGGCCGGGAGGGCTGGGCCCAATATTTCGTGCGCCAGGGCTACGCCGTTTACGTGGTGGACCAGCCGGGCCGCGCGCGGTCGGGTTATCTGGAAACCGCATATGGTCCGATGCGCAACGTCGAGCGCAGCAATTCGCTGTCCCGGTTCGTCGCGCAGGAAAAATACAAACTGTGGCCGCAGGCCGTGCTGCATACACAATGGCCGGGCACCGGTGACCCGGACGATCCGGCGACCGTACAGCTGGCTGGGAGCCAGATGCCAGCAATAGAGGATTTCACCAAGCAGCAGTTTCTCAATCGCGACGCCCTCATTGCGCTCATCGACAAGATTGGTCCCTCGATCCTTCTGACGCATTCCCAGGCCGGCGCGTTTGGCTGGCCGGTCGCGGACGCGCGGCCGGATCTGGTGAAGGCTATTCTGGCAATCGAACCGAATGGCCCGCCGTTCTACAACGTCGAGTTCATCGGCGCGCCCGACTATTTCAAGCAAGGCTCGCTGGCGTTGCCCTACGGCATTACGGCCGTACCGATCACCTATTCGCCGCCGATCAAGGATGGCGCGGAGCTCAAGATCGTGCAGCAGGACAAGGCCGACGGCCCTGACTTCGTGCGTTGCTACGCCCAACAGGAGCCGGCCCGGCAACTCCCTAACCTGCAGAAAATGCCGATCCTGGTGCTGACCTCGGAAGCCTCGTATCACGCGCCGTATGACCATTGCACTGTGCGATATCTGCAGCAGGCCGGCGTCAAGCCGGCCCACATCCGGCTCGCCGATCTCGGCATCAAGGGCAACAGCCACGTCATGATGCTGGAGAAGAACAACAAGGAGATCGCCGCCGTGATCGCGAAGTGGCTCGATCAGGCTCTGCCGGCGAAGGAGTAGTGCGTGGCATCCCGGTATCGTCATTGCGAGCCAACGGGTCCGGCCCGAAGTAGCCGGCCCGATGACGAGCTCCGCAAAGCAATCCAGCGCTATTGAAAGCCACACTGGATCGCTTCGTCGCTTCGCTCCTCGCGATGACGACAACCGCGCGCATGACGAGCACTCACTTCTGACACGTCGGGCAATAAAACGTCGAGCGGCCGTTCTGCACGATGCGTTTGACGGTGCCGCCGCAGCCGGGCGTGAGGCACGGCTCGCCCTCGCGGTCGTAGACGCGAAAGTGATGCTGGAACATGCCGAGTGCGCCGTCGGTCAACTTGTGATCGCGCAGCGACGAGCCGCCGGCCTTGATCGCAGCGTTCAATGTCGCCTTGATGCCATCCACCAGCCGCTCGGCGCGTCCGTTCGGCGCGCCGGTACGCGTGGCGATCGTTGACGCCAGGCGCTTCGGCGACAGCAATGCGCGGTGCAGCGCCTCGCAGACGTAGATATTGCCGAGACCGGCGACAACCCGCTGATCGAGCAGCGCAGCTTTCAGGCTCGTCTTCTTGCCGCGGCACGCGCGCGCCAGCATTGCGGCGTCGAAGGCGTTGCCGAGCGGCTCGGGGCCGAGCCCGCGCAGCAGCAATTCATCGTCGAGCCTGTCGCGGGCGACGATTTTCATCGAGCCGAAGCGGCGCGGATCGTTGAACGTAACGATTGCGCCGGATGACATGTGAAAGACGACGTGATCGTGCGCGGCATGCTGCGCGCGTTCGTGATAGTAGCGGCCGAGCGCCGCGTCGCCTTTGTCACGAAAGACGTGAAACGAGCCCGACATGCCGAGGTGCATTAACAGCACATCGCCGGACGACAAATCAGTCAGCAGATATTTGGCCCGGCGGCCGATGCCGGTCACGGTCTTGCCTTCGAGGCGCCGGGCAAAATCCTTCGGCAGCGGCCAGCGCAGATCGCCGCGATGCACGTCGACCTTGGTAAAGCGCGCGCCCTGCATCGCCGGCTCAAGGCCGCGACGCACGGTTTCGACTTCGGGCAGTTCAGGCATCAGATCATCTTGCTCACGCGGTGGACTTGTTCGTCGGTTTGCCGAACGTAATGCGGTTGCCAAAAGGATCGATCACGGTCAATTCGGTCATGCCCCACTCCTGGTCCTGCAGCCCCGGACGGTTATGTCGGTATCTCTTGTCGTTCAATTCGCGATGCAACTCCCGCACCCCGGTCATGGGGACGTATGCGCGAGAGCCCGGCGTGCTGTCGCCATGATGCTCGCTCAGGCGGATCACCAGATCGCCTCGTGACACCTGCATATAGACCGGCGCGTCCGGCTCGAAGCGATGCTCCCAGTCCACCGCACAGCCAAGAAAGCCGAGGTAGAATTCGCGGGCTTTTTCGAGCGAGAAAATACGGAAAGTCGGGATGACCCGCTCGAACGTCACGGTCATCGTTGCCTCCCTTCGCTGCACGCGCCCTTAATCGTACCGTCCGGGTTTTGTAGCGCCGGAGCGTTGGCCGCGCTATCGTTAGCAAGCAGGACCACATCATGAGCGAACCTGAGGAAAAGCAGGCCGATTTCGGCTATCGCCACGTGCCGCTTGACGAAAAGCAGGCGCTGGTGGACGACGTGTTCCACACCGTGGCGCGCCGCTACGATGTGATGAACGACCTTATGTCGCTCGGCCTGCACCGCGCCTGGAAGGACGCGCTGGTCACGGCGCTCAATCCGCCGCGTAACCGGCCGTTCTCGGTCGCCGATATCGCGGGCGGTACGGGCGACATCGCGTTCCGGGTGATCGAGGCGGGCGGCGAGCAGACCCGGGTGACGGTCTGCGATATCAATCTCGACATGCTCGAGGTCGGCCGCGAGCGCGCCAGCGCGCGATCTCTCGATGGCGTCGTGACCTTCACCGAGGCGAACGCCGAGGCGCTGCCGTTCAAGGACCGCAGCTTCGATGCAGTCACCATCGCATTCGGCATCCGCAACGTGCCGCGGATCGATCAGGCGCTCGCCGAGGCGTTTCGAGTGCTCAAGATCGGCGGGCGTTTCTTGTGCCTCGAGTTTTCCGCCGTCGATATTCCGGGCTTCGACAAGTTCTACGATCTTTATTCATTCAACGTCATTCCGGCGCTCGGCCGGGTCGTCGCCGGCGACGCCGAGTCCTATCGTTATCTTGTGGAATCGATCCGGCGCTTTCCAAATGCGCCGGCATTTGCTGCGATGATGAGCGCGGCGGGCTTTGCGCGCGCATCGTTTCAGAAGCTGACCGGCGGCATCGTCGCGCTGCATTCCGGCTGGCGTTTGTGATCGCCGCTCCCGCGCATCTTGTTCGCCTCGGCCGCGCCGGCTTCGTGTTTGCGCGCGAAGGCGTTTTCGGCGCGATCGATCCGGCCGTCATTCCGCCACCGGCGCGTCCGCTGGTGCGCATCGCGCGTCTCATCGAGCGGCCGGTCCGCGGCGGCACCGAGGCGCGGCTGTCGGCGGCGCTGACGCGGCTCGGTCCCAGCTACGTCAAGCTCGGCCAGTTCCTGGCGACGAGGCCGGACGTGGTCGGGGCGGCGTTCGCGAGCGACCTCGAACGGCTGCAGGATCAGATGCCGCCGTTCCCGCAGCAAGAGGCGGAAGCCGCCATCACGGCGTCGTTCGGCAAGCCGATCAGCGCGATATTCGCGAGCCTCGGTCCGCCGGTTGCCGCAGCTTCGATCGCGCAAGTGCACCGGGGCGAAGTCGAAGACGCGCGAGGCCGCCGCGCCGTGGCCGTCAAGGTGCTGCGGCCCGGCATCGAGCAGCGTTTCAACGCCGATCTGCATGCTTTCACCTTCGCGGCCACGCACACGGAAAGTCTGTCGGCCGAGGCGCGGCGGCTGCGCCTGATCGAAGTGGTCGATACGTTGCGGCGCTCGGTCGCCATGGAAATGGACTTCCGCCTCGAGGCGGCGGCGCTCTCCGAGATGGCAGAGAACACCAAGGACGATCCGGATTTCCGGGTGCCCGCGGTGGATTGGGACCGCACCACCAAGGAAGTCCTGACGCTGGAATGGATCGACGCGACACCGCTGACCGATCGCGCGCGGCTCGTCGCCAAGGGCTTCGATCTTCCCAAGATCGCGTGCGCGGTGATCCAGACCTTTCTGCGTCACGCACTGCGCGACGGCTTCTTTCACGCCGACATGCACCCCGGCAATCTGTTTGTCGATGACGAGCGGCGGCTGATCGCGGTCGACTTCGGCATCATGGGACGGCTTGGCGCCAAGGAGCGGCTGTTTCTCGCCGAGATTCTGCACGGCTTCATCACCCGCGATTATCACCGCACCGCGGAAGTTCATTTCGAGGCCGGCTACGTGCCGCCGCATCATTCGGTGGAGAATTTCGCGCAGGCGATCCGCGCCATCGGCGAACCGATTCACAACCGTGCGGCCGAAGATATCTCGATGGCGAAACTGCTGACCTTGCTGTTCGAGGTGACGGGGCTGTTCGACATGCGCACGCGCCCCGAACTGCTACTGCTGCAAAAGACCATGGTGGTGGTCGAAGGCGTGGCGCGGTCGCTCGATCCAAAGCTCGACATGTGGTCGACCGCCGAGCCGGTGGTGCGTGAATGGATGACGCGGCATCTCGGTCCGGCCGGCAAGCTCGAAAGCGCAGCCGAAGGCACCGCCGAAGTCGGCCGCTTCCTCGGCAGCGTGCCGGGCCTGCTCACGCGCGGTGCGCGCGTACTCGATCAACTCGACGACGTTACGCGCGATGGCCTGACGCTGTCGCCGCAGACCATAGGGGACATTGAAAAGTCGCGCACCCGCCGGAGCCGCTGGATCGTCGCGGCGCTCTGGGTCATCGCCGCGCTGCTGCTCTGGATCGTCCTGCGCATGCGGTGATTTGCGAGGGTGATTGCATTGATTGCAATGCAATCACCCTCGCGCTATGGTGTCCGGGACACTGGAAAAAACGCCGGAGCCATCCGATGGCCAGCCTCACCGTTCGGCAGCTCGACGACAAGCTGAAAAAGCTGTTGCGTCTTCGCGCGGCACGGCACAGCCGCTCGATGGAAGACGAGGTTCGCATGATCCTCCGTCAAGCGGCGGAGGAGACCGGACGAGACGCCCTAGATCAGTTCAGCCCGCCCGCGCAGTCGTCGCCAGCGCCCGCGGACCGACGCGAGGCGCATCGCCCGCGCATCGTGCTCATCATCGGCGGTGGCATTGCCGCGTACAAATCGCTCGATCTGATCCGCCGGCTGCAGGACCGCGGCGCTGAGGTACGCTGCATCCTTACCGCGGCCGCGCAACACTTCATCACGCCGCTCGCCGCCGGCGCGCTGGCCGGCACGCCGCCGCATACCGATCTGTTCGATCCGCGGAGCGAGTTCGATGTCGGCCACATCCGTCTGGCCCGCGACACCGACGCAATCGTCGTCGCGCCGGCGACCGCCGACCTCCTTGCCAAAATGGCCGGAGGCCATGCCGACGATCTCGCCACCGCCGTCTTGCTGGCGACCGATAAGCCCATCCTGATCGCGCCGGCGATGAACCCAAAAATGTGGTCGGCGAAGGCGACGCAGCGCAACCTGTCACAGCTGATCGCCGACGGCTTACACATCGTTGGTCCCGGCATTGGTGAAATGGCCGAGCGCGGCGAAGCAGGCACCGGCCGCTTGGCGGAATCGTTGGAGATTGCCGCGGCGGTTGAAGCGCTGCTGCACCGGACCGGCGCGCTTGCAGGCCGGCGCATCGTCATCACCTCTGGACCGACCGCCGAACCGATCGATCCGGTCCGCTTCATCGCCAACCGCTCGTCCGGCAAGCAAGGCCATGCGATTGCTACGGCGGCGGCGGCGGCGGCCGCCGATGTCGTGCTGATCAGGGGCCCGGTTCATCTGCCTGATCCGACCGGCGTGAAAGTCGTGAAAGTCGAAACGGCGCGTCAGATGCTGGCCGCTGTTGAGAAAGCTTTGCCGGCCGACGCCGCCATATTCGCCGCCGCCGTCGCGGACTGGCGTCCGGAGCGGACGAGTGACAGCAAGATCAAAAAACAACAAGGCCGCACGCCGACGCTGGCGCTGATCGAAAACCCGGACATTCTGTCGACGATCGCTCACCGCAAATCGGAGCGGCCGCGGCTGGTGATCGGGTTCGCCGCGGAGACCGACGACCTCATCGCCAACGCCAAAACAAAGCTTGCGAAGAAGGGTTGCGATTGGATCCTGGCGAACGATGTGTCGCCCGCAACCGGCATCATGGGCGGTGATACCAATACCATTCATCTGATTTCGTCGGCCGGAGTCGAAGACTGGCCGCCGCAATCGAAGGATGATGTTGCGCACACGCTGATCGAACGCATCGCCACAGCGTTCAAGGATTCGGATCGGTGAGCGCGCGTTCCCGTGCCGAAGTGCGGATCGTGCGGCTTGCGCACGGAGCCGGGCTGCCGCTGCCGCAATATCAGACGGCGCTTGCCGCTGGCCTCGATCTCATGGCGGCCGTGCCGGAAGACATGCCGCTCACGATCGCTCCGGGCGGCCGGGCACTTGTTCCGACCGGCATCGCCATCGCTTTACCCGAAGGCTTCGAGGCGCAGGTTCGGCCGCGGTCCGGGCTCGCCGCACGTCACGGCGTCACCGTTCTCAACTCTCCCGGCACCATCGACGCGGACTACCGCGGGGAAATACAGGTAATTCTTGTTAATTTAGGAGAAGAGATTTTCATTGTTCCACGTGGAATGCGCATAGCGCAGATAGTGTTTGCAACCGCAGAACACGTAATACTCGTCGAAACCGCGAGCCTAGACACAACTGAACGTGGCCAAGGAGGGTTTGGCTCGACTGGGGGCACAACAAAGATTTAGCAAGACAAAACTAAAACAAAGTTTTACTGGTGGAACACTGGAACTTGGGTGTAATATTTTACCGCCCGCCGAACAGCAAATGACCCTCCAGCAACTGCCCGCATACATGCCGCTCCTCCCCCGCAAAGGAGTCCTCGCCATTGCTGCTGTGATCGATGTTGCATTACAAGGGCCCGGACATCCGATCTCGGCAAAGTCACTCGCAGCCTGCCACGGACTGCCGCCACGTCATCTAGAGCCGGTCCTGCAAGCGCTGGTGCGCGACGGCATCCTGAAAGGCATTCGCGGGCCGCGCGGCGGTTACGAACTGGCGCGTGACTGGCAGCTAGTGACGGCCAACGATATTCTTCGCGCCGCCAGCAGCGTCGAAGATCCCGACGAGCATCCCGCGGCAGGTTCCGACATTCTCACCAAGATCGTGCTGCCCGCGTTGGCCAACGCTGAACTTGAATTCGGCGTCGCGCTGGGCCGCATCAATGTCGAGGACATGGCGCGCAATGCGCAAGCGCTCGCCGCGCTTCGAAGCGGCGACACCGGGAAGGCCTGAGCATCGGCTTGCGTTCACGATCTGGACTCTTTCGGCGCGATTCCGCTTGAGAGTAAAGTCAAGCAATTCGCGGGCCACCCGCGATTGACCCGCTGGCGGGATGGCGGTGGAAGCCAGCAGAGGCGCATGGGGCATGCCGGAAACGACCCGGGCGAGCGGGGGCTATGCTCTTCCGTGGCAACGCGGACTCCTGGCCGCAATCTGCCCGGCCTGGCCGGCGCGAGCCTTTGCCGACGAGCGGCCGGCGCAGGCGCTGCACCAGCTTGTTGTCAGCGCGCACGAGAGCATCGACCGGCATGAAATCGCCGTGCTGGTGCTCATGCTTGGCGTTATCGTGTCCGCCGGAGTCATCGCGATCTTGTTGCTCCGCACCCGCGCCCGGCTGGCGCGCTATGAAACATGGTCGCGCGACGAGATCACGGCGCTGCGCAACAACCTCGATCGCGCCAATGCGCTGTTGCTGTCGGAGCCTCAAGTCATGGTGGACTGGCCGGCGGGCTCCGATCGGCCGCGCATAGAAGGCGATCCGGCGATCGTAGGCGTCGGCGAGCCGTATCGCGTGTTGGCGTTCGGCAGCTGGCTCGATCCCGCGAAGGCGCGCGCCATGGAGCACGCGGTCGAAGCATTGCGGACCCGCGGCGAGGGATTTTCGATGGCGCTCGTGACGCTTGGCGGGCGCCCACTCGAAGCGCAGGGCCGCGCGATCGGCTGGGCGCGCCGTGCTCCGCCTGAAAGACGCGAGCGGCATCAAGCGCGAACTGACCGAGCTGAGCGGACGTCACGAGACCCTGCTGGCCGAAGCCGCTTCGCTGCGCACGCTGATCGAAGCGCTGCCATCGCCGGTGTGGACGCGCGACGCCGCCGGCCGGCTCAGCTTCGTCAATGCCGCCTACGCCCAAGCCGTCGAAGCCAAAAGTGCCGCATACGCGGCCGAACGGCATCTTGAACTGCTCGACCGTGCATCGCGCGACAACATCGCGCGCCAGCGCAGCCTAACCGGCGCCTATGGCGGGCGGCTTCCGGCCATCGTGGCCGGCGCGCGGCGCACCTTCGACGTGCTCGAATTCAGCACGCAAAACGGCAGCGCCGGTATCGGCATCGAGGCAACCGAAGCGGAGACCATGCGCGGCGCCCTCGCACGGCTGGCCGATGCGCACCGCCGCATGCTCGATCAGCTGCCGACCGGCGTGGCGATGTTCGATGGCGATCATCGCCTCAGTTTCTACAACGCGGCCTATCGCGCCCTGTGGGGCCTCGACGAGAGCTGTCTCGACCAGCGGCCGACCAACTCGGCGGTGATCGAGGCGCTTCGCGTGGCGCGCAAACTTCCCGAAGAGCAGGACTTCCGGCAATGGAAGTCGCAGCTCCACGAGGCCTATCGGGCGATCGAGGCGAAGGAGCACACGTGGCATTTGCCCGACGGCCGCACGCTCCGCGTCGTCACCACCCCCGACCCTGGCGGCGGCGTCACGTATCTGTTCCACGACGTCACCGAACGGCTCGACCTCGAACGCCGGTTCGAAGAACTGATCCGCGTCCAGGGCGAGACGCTGGACAATCTCGCCGAAGGCGTCGTCGTGTTCGGCAGCGACGGCCGCATCCGGCTGCACAACGTCGCCTTCGCGCGTCTGTGGAACCTGTCGCCGCAGGCGCTGGTCGACCGCCCGCACATCGAAACCATCACGGCCTTATCCCGGCCGCTGCACGCCGATCATCCGACCTGGCAGGCGCTCCGCGCGGTGGTCACCGCGATCGATGACCGCAATCCGATCGAAGACCGGCTGGAACGGCGCGACGGCAATGTCGTCGATTGCACCACGGTGCCGCTCCCGGACGGCGCCACATTGGTGACGTTTCACGACGTTACGGATTCGGTCAATGTCGAGCGGGCGTTGCGCGAGCGTAACGAAGCGCTCGTGGACGCCGACAAGATCAAGATCGATTTCGTTCACCACGTGTCGTACGAGTTGCGGTCACCGCTCACCAACATCATCGGCTTCGTCCACCTGCTCGGCGATCCATCAACCGGACCGCTCGCGCCCAAGCAGCGCGAATATCTCGACTTCATCACCATCTCGACCAATACGCTGTTGGCGCTGATCAACGACATTCTCGATCTTGCGACGATCGACGCCGGCCGCATGCAGCTCAATCTCGGCGCCGTCGACATCCGCGCCACCATGGCGGCGGCGGCCGAAGGCGTTCAGGACCGGCTGGTCAGCGCCGGGCTTGCGCTCAACATCCAGGCCGCTCCCGACATCGGCGCGTTCGTGGCCGACGAGCGGCGCGTGCGGCAAATTCTGTTCAATCTACTCGCCAATGCCATGAGCTTTTCGCCAGCCGGCGAAGTGGTGACTCTGTTGGCGGAGCGCAGCGCCGACGCGGTGACGTTCTCGGTCACCGACCAGCGGACCGGGTATTCCCCCGAGCTGTCGAAAAGGTATTTGATTGGTTCGAGAGCCATTCGCTTGGCTCGCAGCATCGCGGACCGGGCATCGGACTCTCGCTGGTGCGGTCGTTCGTGGAGCTGCACGGTGGTACGGTCTTGATTTCTTCGGTCGTCGGCGAAGGCACCACGGTAACGTGCACGTTCCCGTCTGGCGCAGCCGCCGCGTTGAGTGCAGCGTAGTCAGCGGGGGCTGCGATGCTTCTGTCCGCCGCCAGTGGCGCCAGCTACACCGTGACACTGTCCGGCGAGCAGGCGATGATGCCGTTCATGGCCGACATCGCCGTCGCACTGGAGCCTGGCGATCTGGTGACGCTCTCCGGCGATCTCGGCGCCGGGAAGACGACATTCGCACGCGCGCTGATCCGCCATCTTGCCGGTGACAGCACGATCGAGGTGCCGAGCCCGACATTCACGCTGATTCAAACCTACGAGCTGCCGCGCTTTCCCGTGGTGCACGCCGATCTCTACCGGCTCTCGGGTGCCGCCGAACTATCCGAACTCGGCTTCGACGATCTGCCCGAAGATGCCGTCGTACTCCTGGAGTGGCCCGATCGTGCCGCCGGATTTCTGCCGCCCGACCGGCTCGATATCACCTTCACGCTCGAGCCGAAGCTCGGCCCCGAGGTCCGCAACGCGCGCGTGACCGGCTACGGCAGCTCCGCATCGCGCGTCGAGCGGATGGTGCGCAGTCCGTGCGTTCCTCGACGACACCGATTTCGCCGAGGCCGAACGGCAGTGCATGCAGGGCGATGCCTCAACCCGCATCTTCGAACGGCTCAAGCTTGCCGGCCGGACCGCGATCCTGATGAACGCGCCGCCGCATCCCGACGGTCCGCCGGTGCGCGACGGCAAACCCTACAGCGCAATCGCCCATCTCGCCGAGAACACCGTGCCGTATGTCGCGCTCGCGCAGGCGCTGCGTCATCATTACATCTCGGCGCCGGAGGTTCTGCACGCGGACCTCGATCGCGGATTCGTCCTCATGGAGGATCTCGGCACCGAACGCGTCGTCGCCGGCGACCCGCCGGCGCCGATCGAGGAGCGTTACGCGGTTGCGACCGAACTGCTGGCGTGGCTGCACACTCAGGAATTGCCGAAAACCCTGCCGGTGGCGCCGCATCTCAACTATCAGCTGCCGGCCTACGACATGGACGCCTTCCTGATCGAGGCCGAATTGTTGCTCGACTGGTATCTGCCGAGCCTCGATGCGCGGCCCACGCCCGCGGTGCGCGAAGCCTTCGTGGTGCTGTGGAGCCAAACTCTCGAGCCGGCGGTGATGACGGAGGCTCCGACATGGGTGCTGCGCGATTATCATTCCCCGAACCTCCTGTGGCTGCCCGAACGCGAAGGCATCGCGCGAATCGGCGTGGTCGATTTTCAGGACGCCGTCCTGGGCTCGGCGGCTTACGACGTAGCATCGCTGCTGCAGGACGCGCGCGTCGATGTGCCGGAAGAGATGGAACTGGCGCTGCTCAGCCAATATGCCCGCGCGCGGCGCAAGGAGGACCTGCTGTTCGACGCTCGCGGCCTTCGCCCGGCTTTACGCGACGCTTGCGGCACAGCGCGCCACCAAGGTTCTCGGCATCTTTGCCCGGCTCAACAAGCGCGACGGCAAACCGCAATACCTGCGTCATATCCCCCGCATATTGAAGTACCTCCAGCGCTCCCTCGCCCACCCCGCGCTCGCCCCACTTCAGGCCTGGTATGACGCCAATGTCCGGCGCCACAAAGTGGGTTATGATAGTACGAATCGTGGAGGGTCGATGAGCGGGCTGGGGGCCAAGGCGATACCTGATCGAGCCATCGTGCTGGCGGCCGGACTCGGCACGCGGATGCGGCCCTATAACGGCAGCGTTCCGAAGCCGCTGGTGCCGGTCGGCGGCAAGCCTTTGATCGACTACGCGCTCGATCATCTGGCCGAGGCCGGTGTCGAGCGCGCCGTCGTCAACGTGCATTACCTCGCTGACGCGCTGGAGCGGCATCTGGCAACGCGGCAGCGTCCAGCCATCGTCATATCCGATGAGCGCGGCGAACTGCTCGGCACCGGCGGCGGCATCGCCAACGCGTTGCCGCTCCTCGGCAACGCGCCGTTCTTTCTCGTCAACTCCGACACGCTGTGGCTTGACGGCGTGAAGCCGAACTTCACGCGCCTCGCCGAAGCGTTCGATGCCGGCCGACGATGGATGCGCTGCTGCTGCTCGCTCCGACGACCGGGAGCATCGGCTACACCGGGCGTGGCGATTACGCCATGGTGCCGGACGGCCGGCTCACCCGCCGCGCCGAACGCGAGGTGGTGCCGTTCGTCTATGCGGGCGCCGCGATCCTGAAGCCCGCGCTGTTCAAGGATGCGCCTCGGGCGCCTTTCCGCTGACGCTGTTGTTCGACAAAGCGCCGGCGAACGCGGCCGGCTGTTCGGGCTGCGCCTCGAAGGCCTGTGGATGCATGTCGGCACGCCCGAAGCGGTCGCCGCCGCCGAGCACGCGCTGGCTGCATCGGTTTAAAATCTGATACTACGTCCGGGCGCCGGTCTCGTTCTCGCGAAAGCGGGACAAATGACGAGCGGCCGCGCCTTGAACAGCACACATGGCTCCACGCGTTTTCACCATCCCGCCCTCGGCGCCGTTTCTGCCGACCCTGATCGACGCGTTGGTCAGCGGCCGGCTGGGCCTGCCGCCGGTCAGCGATCCATTGGCGCTGGCGTCGGCGACGCTCTATCTGCCGACGCGGCGCGCCTGCCGGCTGGCGCGCGACCGCTTCCTCGATGTCGTGAAGGGAGATGCCGCAATTCTGCCCCGCATCGTCGCCATCGGCGATATCGATGAGGACGAAATCGCGTTCGCCGAAGCAGCGTCCGGCGCCATCGCCGAAGACGCGCTGACTCTGCCCTGAAGCGCTCGGCGGCCTCGAACGCCGCCTGCTGCTAACGCAGCTTGTCACCCGATGGGTGAGCGCCCCCGAGGTCCACGGCGCGAGCGGCAGTCCGCGGTCGCGCAGACGCCCGCAGCGGCCTGCGCGCTCGCCGACGATTTGGCACGGTTAATCGACGACATGACCATGCGCGGCGTGCCGTGGAATCGGCTCGACGATCTCGTGCCGGAGGATTTCGACGAGTACTGGCAGCTAACGCTGAAGTTCCTCGCAGATCGCGCGCGAGGCCTGGCCGGAGATGCTGCGCGAGCGCAACTGCATGGAGCCGGCCGAGCGGCGCGACACGCTGATCAAGGCCGAAGCCGCGCGGCTCGTCGCGCAAGACCGACGGACCGGTGATCGCCGCGGGATCGACCGGCTCGATTCCGGCGACCGCCGAACTGATCGCGACGATCGCGCATCTGCCTCACGGCGCCGTGGTGCTGCCCGGGCTCGACACCGATCTCGACGAGGAGACATGGCGGCTGATCGCGGGCGACAAACCCCCACCCTACCCTCCCGCGCGCGGGGCAGGGTAGGGTGGGGGCGCCCACACCGGGCCATCCGCAATTCGCCATGCAGGCGTTGCTGACGCGGATCGGCATCACGCGCAATGCGGTGGGTTCGTTGGCGAAAGCGAACGGCCGCGAGACGCTGCTGTCAGAAGCGATGCGGCCCGCCATGCAAACCGACGTCTGGCGGCAGCGCGGCAACGACCTGGTGTTCGCCGCGCAGGCCGATGCCGCGGTCTCAACGATGACGGTGATCGAAGCCGCCAATGCCGAGGAAGAAGCGCTCGCCATCGCTATCGCACTCCGCAAGGCCGTGCAGGACAGCAAGACCGCCGCGCTGGTCACGCCGGACCGCACTCTCGCCCGCCGCGTCGCCGCCGCGCTGATGCGATGGAATATCGCGGTGGAAGATACCGGGGGCGATCCGCTAGCCGAAACGCCCGCCGGTATTTTCGCCCGTCTCGCCGCACAAGCCGCAATCGCCGGTCTTGAACCGGTGACACTGCTGGCGCTGCTCAAGCATCCACTGCTGCGGCTTAGCGCCAGCGACCAGAGATACGCAACCGATATTCTGGAGCGCGCGGTGTTGCGCGGCCCCCGTCCGAGCCGTGGCACGAGCGGTCTTATCCGGCGCGTTGAAGTCGCTGTGCACCGTCAAGGACACGTTGCATCCGTCCGATCCGCGCAAGAGCCTGAGCGACGGCCAGATCGGCGAGGCGGAGGGTCTTGTCGCGAAGCTCGCCAAGGCTTTGGAGCCGCTGGAAACACTTGGCGGCAAGGCCCTCACGTTGAGTGAGCTTGCGGAGCGGCATCGCGATGTACTGGCGGCACTGTCGGAGCACAGCGGCGAACAGGCCGCATTCATTGGCCCCGATGGTGCGATGCTTGCCGACGCCCTCGACGAAATTGCGGCAAGTCCTTCAGCCAAGAGCCTCGCCGTAGCGGCATACGACTACGTCGAGCTTTTCACCGCGCTGCTGAGCGGCCGCATCGTCCGCCGCCCGCTGCGTTCGGGTCTGCGGGTCCGCATCCTCGGCTTGCTCGAAGCGCGGCTGACTGAAAGCGATCGCGTCGTGCTCGGCGGATTGGTCGAAGGCACGTGGCCGCCGGAGAGCCATACCGACGCCTGGCTGAGCCGGCCGATGCGGCTTGATCTCGGACTTGATTTGCCGGAGCGGCGTATCGGCCTCACCGCGCACGACTTCGCGCAATTGCTCGGCGCTCGCGAAGTGATTCTCACTCTTTCAGCAAAGATCGCCGGAGCGCCGACCGTTCCGTCGCGCTTCATCCAGCGCCTTGCCGCCGTGGCCGGTGAACGCTGGAAGGAGGCGATTCAAGCGCGGCGAAGTCTTATCTCACATGGGCGCGTGCGCTGGATCATCCGGAAACTGTGACGCCCGAGCCGCGGCCGGAGCCAAGACCGCCGCTTGCGGCGAGGCCGAAGGGGCTTTCGGTCACCGAAATCGAACACTGGCTGCGCGATCCTTACACCATCTACGCCAAGCACATTTTGCGCTTGCGGCCGCTCGATCCTGTCGACGCGGAACCGGGAGCGGCGGAGCGCGGCACTTTTATCCACGCCGCCATCGCGGAGTTTGCCAAGACCTTCACCGCAAAACCGGCAACCGAGCTCGTCGACGATCTGCTCGCTTTCGGCCGCGCACGCTTCGCCGAGATCCAGGATTATCCAGAGGCGCGTGCGTTCTGGTGGCCGCGCTTTGAACGTATCGCCCGCTGGTTCGCCAACTGGGAGATCGAACGCCGCGCTGCCGTCACGAAGATTGAAGCCGAGATCACGGGAACTTACGAGATCCCGCTGGAGAAAGGCAGCTTCCGGCTGCGCGGCATTGCCGACCGCATCGAACGCGGCAGCGACGGCCGCTACAGCATCTTCGATTACAAGACCGGCTCCGCCCGCACCGAACCGCAGGTGCGCACCGGCCTCGCACCGCAGCTCACGCTGGAAGCCGCGATCCTCCGCCAGGGCGGATTTCCAGGCATCCCCGCGCAATCCTCGGTCGCCGAGATTGCCTACGTTCTGGTGAAAGGCGGCGAGCCGCCCGGCGATTCAAAATTCATCGACTTCAAGGAAGGCGACGCCGATTCGCAGGCCGACCGCGCCTTGCAGAAGGTCCGGGACCTGGCGGCGCGGTTCGAGGATGAAAACACGCCCTATCGCTCGCTCGTGCACCCGATGTGGGCGACCCAATACGGCGACTACGACCATCTCGCTCGCGTGCTGGAATGGACCAGCGCTGGCGAAGAAGACGACGACGGCAGAGCGGCGAATGAGAACGCCTGACGATATCCCGCTCGTCGTGCGGCAACTGCAAACGGCCGTGTCCAATCCGGACGTGTCGGCGTGGGTCGCCGCCAATGCCGGCTCCGGCAAGACCCACGTGCTGGCGCAGCGCGTGATCAACCTGCTGCTCAAAGGTGTCGAGCCGGAAAAGATTCTCTGCATCACCTTCACCAAGGCCGCCGCCGCCAACATGGCGAAGCGCGTATTCGACACGCTCGGCGCTTGGACCAAGCCTCGACGACGAAGCGCTGGACAAAGCGATCTGGGGCTCCGGAATCGAGAGCAGCGTGGCAACCCGCACGCTGGCACGGCGGCTGTTCGCACGCGCGCTGGAAACGCCGGGTGGCTTGAAAGTCCAGACCATCCACGCGTTTTGCACCGAGCTCCTGCATCGGTTCCCGTTCGAGGCCAATGTGGCAGCGCGCTTCTCTGTGCTCGACGATGCCGAGCGGACGCAGTTGCTGGAATCGCTCACGCTCGCCGTGCTGTTGCAGGGCGCAGAGACGCCCACAGGCCCGCTCAGGCAGGCGCTTGATGTTGCGATGACCGCCGGCGCCGATCAGACCTTCCGCGAAGTCGTGCGCGGCGCGATCGCGCAAGGCGATACGATCCGGCACTGGATCGAAAAACACGGTGGCAAGGACGGTGCGATCGCCGCCCTGTCGAAGGCGCTCGACGTCGACCCAACGATGACGCTGGCGCAGGTCGAGCAGGAGATCGTCAACGGTCCGATCCTGCCGTCATCGGAATGGGCGGCGGTCGCCGCAATTTGCCAAACGAGCTCGGCAAACGATCAGAAACAAGGCGAACGCCTTGCGCTGATGTTGCGCCTGAGCGGCCGCGAGCAGGTCGAGACTTATCTGAAAGTCTTCATCGATACCAAATTCCAGCCGCGTGCCAATCTCCTCACCAAGAGGATTCGCCGCCAAACAGCCCGGCCTCGCGCAAAGACTGCTGGACGAGCAGAACCGCGTGATGCCGCTCCGCGAACTCCGCAACGCTATCTGTTGCCGCGACCGAAGCGCAGCCCTCATCACCGTCGCTTCGGAGGTGCTCGAGCGGTACGGCAACGAGAAGCAGCGCCGCGGACTGGTCGACTATGATGACCTCATCGACAAGGCGCTCGATTTGTTGCGCAACACGGATGCCGCCTGGGTTCATTACAAGCTCGACTTCGGCATCGATCATCTCCTGATCGACGAGGCGCAGGATACCAGCGCCAAGCAATGGGAGATCGTGCAGCGGCTGGTCGAGGAATTCACCGCAGGCGCCGGTGCACGGCCCGGCACACGCACGATCTTCGCGGTCGGCGACGAAAAGCAATCGATCTTCTCGTTCCAGAACGCAGCGCCGCACGAATTCGCAAAGATGCGCAATTACTTTCGAAAGAAGCACGAGGACAGCGGCCTGATATTCGAGTATCGCAAGCTCGAACATTCGTTCCGGTCCTGCGACAGCGTCCTCGGCGCGGTCGATATCGTGTTCAAGGATATCGCCAGCAGCGTCACCGCGGATTTCGAAGGCGGCATTCCGCCCCACATCGCGCTGCCGGATGCGCAACCGGGCGTGGTCGAAATCTGGGAGACCATAAAGCCGGAGAAACGCGAGCCGATCGAAGGCTGGGATGCGCCGTTCGACACGGTCAGCGAAGTCAGCCCGCGCGTGAAGCTTGCGCGCCGCATCGCCCGTACGGTGCGCCGGCTGATCGATGCACGCGAGCCGGTCGGCCTCGACCGCCGTCCGGCGCGCTATGGCGACGTCATGGTGCTGGTGCGCCAGCGCGGCTCGCTGTTCGAAGCGATCATTCGCGCGCTCAAGAACGAAGGCGTCGAAGTGGCGGGCGCCGACCGGCTTGTGCTCACCGAGCACATCGCGGTGATGGACCTGATGGCGCTGGCCGATGCGCTGCTGCTGCCGCACGACGATCTTGCGCTCGCGGCGGTGCTGCGCAGCCCGCTGTTCGGTTTCAGCGATCAAGAACCTCTATGACATTGCCGCGGATCGCGGTCCGCAAGACCTTGCGTTTGGCGCTCGCCGGCCATCCCGGCGATAAATTCACGGCGGCCAGCGTGCGGCTCGAAACGCTGGCGTATCAGGCGCGGCGCGCCGCGCCGTTTGCATTCTTCGCCGATGTCCTAGGTGCGGGCGGCGGGCGGCATCGCTTCCTCGCGCGGCTCGGCGCGGAGGCGAACGACGCGCTCGACGAATTCCTCAATCTCGCGCTCGATTACGAACGGTACGAAACGCCATCACTGCAGGGCTTTCTGGCGTGGCTCCGCAAAGCGCGCGCCGAGATCAAGCGCGATATGGAAATTGCGCGCGACGAAGTGCGTGTCATGACGGTGCACGGCGCGAAGGGCCTCGAAGCCCCGATTGTGATTCTTGCCGACACCGTCACGCCGCCGGCCGGACCCCGACCGCCGCGCCTGCTCACGCTTGCCGGCGGCCCGCTGATCTGGGTCGGGCGCAAGGCCGACGACGTCGCGCCGGTGCAGGCGGCACGGCAACTTTTTCTGCGCGACGCCGAGGATGAATACCGGCGTCTGCTTTACGTTGCAATGACGCGCGCCGCCGATCGGTTGATCGTCTGCGGCGCCGAAGGCGTGCGCCGGCCGCCAGACTGCTGGTACGATCTCGTGCACACGCCACTTGCGGAATTGCTGGTCGAGGAACAGGACGGCGGCGAGACAGTCTGGCGTTATCGCAAATCCACAGGCAAAGCGACGCCACCGCCCTCCTCCCAGAAGTCGGAAGCAAAACCCGAACGGCCGGCGCTTCCGGCCTGGCTGCGCGAGGCGGTGCCCGCTGAAGTGCCGTCTGCAGTCTACGTCTCTCCATCATCGGCGTATGATGAAGAGTTTGCTCACGCGACGCGTATGGGCGGTTCCGCCGTCGATCGCGTCAAAGCCTTGCAGCGCGGCCGCGTTGTGCATCGCCTGATGCAGTCGCTCCCCGATATTCCAAGAGAGCGCCGCCGGGACGCGGCCATGCACTACCTCGGGAGCGCCGCAACGGATTTTACGGCGGCGGAGCAAAGCGCCATCGTCAAACAGATCCTCGGCATTCTCGACGACCCGAATTTCGCCAGCGTGTTCGCGCCAGGAAGCCACGCCGAAGTGCCGATCGTCGGGCGCATCTTTCGGCCTCCCGCGATCCCAGTTGCGGTCGCCGGACAAGTCGACCGGCTAACCATGACGGACAGCGCCATTCTGATCGCAGACTTCAAGACCGACCGGAATGCCCCGCTCGAGCTTGGCAAGGTGCCTAAGCCCTACACCGCGCAGATCGCGCTCTACCGCGCCGTGCTGGCAAAGATTTATCCCGGCAAGACCGTCCGCGCGGCTTTGGTTTTCACCGAAGCGCCGCGCCTCATCGAGATCCCGGCTGCCGCTCTGGAGGCGGCGCTCGCTGAAATCCTCAAAGCATGATCCCGAAAAGTCGAAACCGGTTTTTGGACAAGATCATGCTAAAAATAAAGAAACTCACGCTACAGTGAAGGTCCCTTGACGCCTGTGAGGGCGGTTCATACGTTCGATCCCCGCGAGTTCAGATTCGTCCAAACGGGCCGGTTCTTCCGAAAAAGCGAGGTTTTCCATGGTCGAGAAGGTGACAGACGCAACGTTCGATCAGGACGTGCTCAAGGCGAGCGAGCCCGTGGTCGTTGATTTCTGGGCGGAGTGGTGCGGCCCCTGCCGCATGATCGCGCCGGCTCTCGAAGAGATTTCCAATTCGCTCAATGGCAAGGTGAAAATCGTCAAGCTCAACGTCGACGAGAATCCGGGCACAGCGGCGAAGTACGGCATCATGTCAATCCCGACCTTGATGCTGTTCAAGGACGGCCAGCTCGCCTCCCGCCAGGTCGGCGCCGCGCCGAAGCAGAAGCTCGAGCAGTGGATCACCGGCTCGGTGTAACATCCCTTCCGTCGCTCTGAAGCGCTCGCCGCGGAACGAAGCAGCCAGTCTCAAAGCTGAGGGTGGTCGTTGCTTGATTGGCGCGGGCCCTGTCCGATGCGACACCGCCGTTATTTCGGGATGACCGGATTGGCGACACCGATCATGCAGTCCCGGGATACGACGGAGGCCAGTCGCTCTTCGGACCATCCTTCGGTGTTGGCGGGACGCTTGGGCAGCACAAGGTAACGCAGATCGGCCAAGCTGTCGTGAACCCGGATCGTCGTGTCGTCCGGTAGTTCGGTGGCGAGCTCCTTCAAGACCTGACGTGGTTCGCGGACGATGCGCGAGCGATAGCTTTTGCTGCGATACCAGTCCGGCGGCAGGCCCAGGATCGCCCGCGGGTAGCACGAGCATAATGTGCAGACGATGACGTTCTGGACCGTCTCGGTATTCTCGACGACGGTGAGCTTTGCTTCTCCCAACGTGATGCCAAACTCCTTGATGGCGGCATTGCCGTCCTCGAGGAGTCGCGCCTTGAAGTCCTCGTCGGTCCAGGCGCGCGCGACGATCTGCGCGCCGCGGGACGGCTGCCACGAGTCGAGCGTTTCGAAGGCGCGCCGTATTTGCTCGGCAGAGACGACTCCCTTCTCGATCAGAAGGTCGCGCATGGCCAGAATCATGACCTCGTAGCGGCCGGGCGGCGAAACATCGTCGGGTTGCGGGGGATGGTGCAACGGGACCGCATCGCCGCGATGGTGATGATGGTCATGGTCGCTGTCGGTCATCAGCGCACTCCTCATTTGCAGCGTTTGCCGCGACCGGAATCAACCAGTGCTCGTAGACATCCACGTCAACGGTATCACGGTCGCTGCTGCCGTAGTCGGGCCACAAATCCTTCTGGCGAAACCGGACGCGGTAAAGCTGCTTCTTCGGCAGGCCGTCGAATCCGTGGCCCAGCTCTTCGGGATTCGGAAACTCGCCGCACGACCGTTCGATAAGGCCCAGCTTGCCCCGGATATAGAATGGGGTGCGGCGATGACCGGGAGGGTCCGTCCTCAAGACCCGCACGATGTCGCCAGCCGCCAATCTTCGCGTCATCGGCCGTTGTCTCTGATCCGTGCCGCAATTTCCGCCATGCACGTCTCGAGTTCCTCGTCGCTCAGAACGCCTTTTTCGATAAGAAGGCGGCGCATGGATTCGATCCCGCGTTCGAAATAGCCGAGCTCATTATAAAGCTGCTCTCCCATCTCTTCCCGCGACCGGCGCACCTCGTCGACGGAAATCGTCTTGGTGCCGCCGCGACCGATCGCATTGCCGAGAACGAACGAAAGCTTCTCCCATGGTCGCGCCTCGGTGACCGCTGGATCAACCGTTCCGTAGTCTAGGCCACCAATATCGTGGTAGCCGCGGCCAGCCACGCTGGCGGAGGTCAGTTTGATCTTATGCGACGTCATGAGAACTCCCGAAACAATCCAGGCGACGCGGGCCGCCTCCAAGCTCGATCACTGCGAGGTGATGCCCGCATCCTTGATGATAGGCCACCATTTCTCGATTTCCACCTTCTGAAGCTGCGCCAGTCCCTGCGGGGTCTGCTGCTCGCGCGGCGCGATGTCCTGCCCCAGATCAGCCAAGCGCGTGCGCACATCGGGATCGGCGAGCGTCGCTACGACGGCTTGATTGAGCAAAGAGATCGTTGCCGGGGACGTTCCCTTCGGCACCCAGAGCCCGTGCCAGTTCGCGGCGTAAAAGGACGGCAGCCCCGCCTCGTCAACCGTCGGCACCTCGGGCACTGCGTCAAGCCGATGCGGCGCGGTGACGGCGTAAGCCTTGATGGTGCCGCTGCGGATCAGCGGCACCGCGTTTGCCGCAACGCTGAACAACATGTCGATGTTTCCGGCCAGGAGATCCTGCATGGCGGGGCCGACTCCTCCGCGATAAGGCACAAACTGGAAATGCGTGCCGGTTCTCTTCTGAAAGAAGACTCCCAGCACATGCGCCACCGTGCCGGTGCCGCCGGTGCCCTCGGTCGCTTTGTCGGGATTTGCCTTGAGCCAGTCGATGAACTCCGTCAGGGAATTGGCGGACAAGCCCTTGCGGGCAACGATCAAGGGCGGATCGCTCGCGATCTGTGCGACTGGGTCGAAAGCCGCTTGCAGATCAAACGGCAGCGAAAACACGGCGCCGTTGAGCACATGCGTCGACCAGTTGCCCATGCTGAGCGTATAGCCATCCGGCGTCGCGCGAGCCGCTTTTGTGACGCCGATAACGCCGGATGCACCTGGAACATTGTCCACCACAACAGGCTTTCCCAAGGCCGTGCTCATGCGGCCGGCAATGACGCGTGAAACAATATCGGTCGGGCCGCCCGCAGCATACGGCACCACCATCGCGATCGGACGGGTCGGATAGTCTTCGGCGCCTGCGGCATGAATCAACGCCAGCAGGGTGAAAAGACCGACGCTAAGGCCTGTGACTCGACGGAACGAAACGCTCATTTGCCTTGCTGATTTTGGAAATTCGGCCGACCATTTAGAGTTAGACCGGTCGCAGGCGCGGTTCTCCGCGTAGCACGTCGGCAAGAGAGCGGATAGATGACGGGCACAACTGACGCGATTGGCGTCAATGCCGGAAATGCCGCGTGCCGGTGACCACCATGGCGATGCCATGGTCGTCGGCCGCCTTAATCACCTCATCGTCGCGCACTGATCCCCCCGGCTGAATCACCGCGGTTGCGCCGGCCTCAATGGCGACGAGGAGACCGTCTGCAAACGGAAAGAACGCGTCGGAGGCGACGACCGAGCCCTTGGTCGCGGCCTCCTTCAGTCCGGCGGATTTGGCGGCGTCTTCGGCTTTACGCGCGGCGATGCGGGCAGCGTCGACGCGGCTCATCTGTCCGGCGCCAATGCCGACGGTCGCCACATCCTTCGCGTAGACGATCGTGTTCGACTTGACGTGCTTGGCGACGCGAAACGCGAACCGCAGGTCGCGCAATTCGGCGTTGGTCGGCGCCCGTTTGGTCACGGGCTTCAAATCCATGTCGTCCACCACCGCGTTGTCGCGCGACTGCACCAGGAGGCCGCCCGCGACGGTCTTGGCGACGAGACCCGCAGTGCGCGGATCGGGTATGCCGCCGGCGAGCAGGAGCCGCAGATTCTTCTTCGCGCCAACGATCGCGATCGCCTCGTCGGTTGCATCCGGCGCGATGATGACTTCGGTGAAGATTTCGGTGATGGCGCGCGCCGCGGCGGCGTCGAGCGTGCGGTTGAGCGCCACGACCCCGCCGAATGCCGACACCGGATCGCACGCCAGTGCTTTCCGATAGGCGTCGAGCAGGCTCTCGCCCTCGGCGACGCCGCACGGATTGGCGTGCTTGATGATGGCGCAGGCCGCCGTGCGCGCCGGATCGAACTCGGCGACGCATTCATAGGCGGCGTCGGTGTCGTTGACGTTGTTGTATGAGAGCTGCTTGCCTCGGGCCTGCCGCGCCGTCGCGACCCCGGCGCGCGAATCGGGCGTCCGGTAAAACGATGCGGTCTGGTGCGGGTTCTCGCCGTAGCGTAGCTGCTCGATCAACCGGCCGCCGACCGCGCGATAGGCCGGCGCGGTCTCCTGCAGCTGTGCGGCGAACCAATTGGCAATCGCCGCGTCGTAAGCTGCGGTCCGCGCATAGGCCTTGGCGGCGAGACGTCGACGGAGCTTAAGGGTCGTCTTGCCGCCGTGCTGCGCGAGTTCGTCGAGCACCGCGGCGTAATCATCTGTGTCGACCAGCACCGCTACATCGTCGTAATTCTTCGCCGCTGCGCGGATCATCGCCGGACCGCCGATATCGATGTTCTCCACGCAGGTCGCGAAATCGGCCCCGCGCGCGACGGTCGCCTCGAACGGGTAGAGATTGACCACCAGAAGGTCGATCGCGCCGATGCGATGCGCCTGCATCGCCGCGACGTGCTCGGGATTGCCGCGGATCGCGAGCAGGCCGCCATGCACCGCCGGATGCAGCGTCTTGACCCTGCCGTCCATCATCTCGGGAAAGCCGGTGAGATCGCTGACGTCGAGCACCTTGAGGCCAGCATCGCTCAGCGTCTTGCGCGTGCCGCCGGTCGAAACCAATTCGATGCCGTAGCCGGCAATCGCGCGGGCGAAGTCGACCACGCCGGTCTTATCGGAAACGGAAATCAGAGCGCGCGCGGCGCGGCGCAGGTCTTCGGACATGCTGTGTCTCTATGGCCTCCCGCTGGCGGGGAGGTTTTGGGATGAGGCGAGCCGCCTCGGCTGCGATCCGGCTACGCCGGGTTCGCGGCGACCGCAAGCGGGGCGGCCGTGATCACGCGCAAAAGCCGGTGAAAAAGTCAGAGCGGCAATCGCGGCTCGGCTTCCCGGGCGCGGCGCCCGGAGCCTGCGGTCGCGTAGGCGGGCGCAGCCTGCTGGAACGTCCACGTCACGCGGGGCGTTCCGCGCGCGTGACCGCGGATCACGATCTGCGTCGTGCGCCGCGGCCCTTCGGTTCCGGCGAGGTAGACGCTGTCCTCCAGATGCACGGCATCCTCGTGGGCGCTGAAGGTCCACACCTCTTTGTTGAGCGCCATCAGCATGACGCCGTGGCCGTCCGTCAACCGCGTGGCCTTGATGGATGGATGCAGGTGAAACCGCACCGCGAAGCTGTCGCGGTTGGCGCGCATCTCCCGCCCGTCGGCCGGCAGAAACACGTCTTCGCCCTCAAAACGCGTGCCATCGGTCGCGATCATGAGGGTGCGCTCATGCAGAACGCCGTACGAGTCCGCATAGCCATCGTGGGTCGCGCGTAAGACGACCGCATCGGCGTGGTCGTCGCGCATCACCACGACATGGCTCGGGCCGCCCAGCATCGGCGCGCCGCCCAGCACGCGGCGGAATGCGACCGTTTCCACAAATCGCGCCGACGACGTTTCGTTGAACGTCACGGTCGAATGCGCCGACGTGGCGCGCGCCAGCGGCCGCCACTCTTCGCGCGCGATCGACGGCATGCCGCAGTTCACGACAACGAGGTTCTGCTTCGGCGTCGAGAACTCGAAGGACAGGCAGCCCGCATGAGCCTCAAGACCCATTTCGAGTGGCGGAGCGCGGCCGACGTCCATGATCAGCACGCCGCCACCGGCTTCGATACGCTGGTACGCGGAATGCGGGGCGCTCGAGAGCGGGGCGCCGCGGGTTTCGTCATAAGCGAGCAACGTCAACAGCAACTCGACCGGCGTCGCGCCCATGCTGTTGAAATGCGCGAACGTGCCCTCGGAATGCCGGAAGAACCGGAGCATCGGCATCATGCGATCGATGGCGTTGAGAAGCGCCTGCGGCGGCGCGATGTTGCGCGACGAATAAACCTGACGCAGCGGCAACAGTTCGAGCAGGATTTCGATGATGGCACCCGGATCACGGTTGGCGTGGCCGCCGTCGGGCAGAATTTGGCGCTCGAGTTCGCTCTTCAACCGCTCCGTCGCCGATTTGATGTAGCGCGCCTGTCCGGCAATGCAGAGCGCCGCGTAGCAGAGCGCGATCACGGATTGCATGCGGGCGATACCGCGGCGCGCATCGCCTTCGGTATGGCGCAGATAGCGGACCTGACGCACCAGGCTGCGCAGGAAGCGGCGATAAAACCGCGTATCCGAGTCCTGCAGGACGAGCGTCGCCTGGCTGAGCCACGAGATGATGCGTCGCGACAGAATATCGGGCCGCCAGGCGAGCGGATGCCAAGAGCCTTGCATCGCGATCCACTCGTCGACCAGCGCACGCGCATTGGCGCGGGTGATTCCGGATTCGGCGGCGCGCAAATGACGAAGCCAGCCGAACCCCAGCAGTGCCGTCGCCCATTCGTCGGAGGGCGGTTCCATTTCGAATATCGAACGGCCATCGCAGATGACGACCTTGCCGGCGAAGGCGAAACGGCCCGAATAGATTTCGGTCGCAAGGGTCGCGTCAGCGGTGCGCAGATCCTGCGGCGCGATCAGGAGCCGATCGGATTTGAACTGCGGCAGCGGCCAGCGCAGCAGCGGATGGCCGTTGAGACGCCCCGCCGTTTGCCGCAAACCGCCGCGCAGCAGCAGCCACGAAAGCCTCGCGTTATCTGCAATCGAGCCGCGCGACATCGACGCGCTCGCCCCTCCTTGGGCACGGGGTGCCGGACGTCCCGCCGGATGCACCATAACGAAACGCCGGGCGAACGGCTAACAAACAGATAAAAGGTTGAATTTTATGGTTTCCGGAGACGGGCTGCAAAGAAACCGTCGATGCCCGCAAGGCGCGAATCAGCGTCGGGCAGATGGCACGGCAGCGTTCGCAAATCGCCGTCTTTGCTGAGGAACTCGGCGCAACCGAAGACCTCAGCGGCCGTGAGCGGCTCGCGCCGCAGCGCGGGCTCGCGCTCAAGAAGCGCAGCGACGATCTCTTCGCCTTCCTCGGGCTCGAGCGAGCAGGTGCAATATATCAGGATACCACCGGGCCTGGTCAGCGTGACGGCGCGGTCGATGAGGCGGCGCTGCAGATCGGCAAGCCGGACGATATCGACGGCCTGCTTCAGCCATGGCACGTCGGGGTGGCGGCGGATAGTTCCGGTCGACGAGCACGGCGCGTCGAGTAGCACCGCATCGAACGGTTCCGCACTCCATTCGGCCGCATCGGCGCGGACAAGCTCGGCTTGCAGCGACAGCCGGGCGAGATTCTCACCAAGTCTGTTCAACCGCGCCGGCGACCGGTCGACCGCCGTGACCATTGCTCCCGCCGCGGCCAGCTGCGCCGCCTTGCCGCCCGGCGCCGCGCAGAGATCGGCGACGCGCAGGCCTTTGACGTCACCGAATAGCTGCGCCGGCAGCGCCGCGGCGGCATCCTGCACCCACCACGCGCCCTCGGCGAAACCCGGCAGCGCCGTCACCACGCCGTGCGCAACGGCGCGGACCGAACCGGTCGGCAGCACGCGCCCGCCGAGCCGTTCGGCCCAGCCTTCGGGGTCCGATTTGACTGTCAGGTCGAGCGCTGGCTCGTGGCCGTTGGCGGCCGCAACGGCGCGTGCGGTCGCCTCGCCGTAAGTCTTGATCCATCGCGACATCAGCCAGCCGGGCGTGTCGAGCACGACCGGATCGAGCGCCGCGAGCCGCGCCGCGCCTTCGCGCGCGATACGGCGTAACACGGCATTGACGAGACTGGCGAAGTGCGTAGCGTGCCGGTCCGCACGCGCCAAGCGTACCGCAAGATCGACGGCGGCGTGATCGGGCACGTCGAGAAAGAGAATCTGCGCGGCGCCGATCAGCAGCACGGTCTCGACGCGCGGCGCCTGAGGCGGCGACCCGCGTTCCAGACATTCTCCCAGGAGGTGCCGCAGCGAGCCGAGCCGACGCAGCACGGTCGCAACGAGCGCACGTGTCAGCGCACGATCACGATCGTCCAGTTCGCGGAGACCGGCCGGAGAGTCCGCGCCGTCGAGCAATTCGTCGAGTGCCCGGCGGCGGCGGAGCACCCCGTCAACGATGTCGGCGGCAATGCGGCGCACCGCTAAGCCGGGCACTGCGTCATCGGAGCGTGTGGGACGGACAGAAGGCTTTCGCGCGGCCTTCATCGGGCGTTCCTCGTAAACATCGCCCGAGGATGCACGTCATTCCGGTCGAGCGAGCCACGCGAGCGAGAGCCGAAATCCATCATCGCTGCCGTTCTGGTTCGGACACCGGCTTCGCCTTACCACTCTTTTCGGGGTTATGGATTCCGGGTTTGGCCCTTCTGGCCGCCCGGAATGACAAGCTCAGCCCCAAGGACCGCGGAGCGAAGAGCCGCCGACCGGCGGAACGCTTCCGGGGCGGCGCGCGCGCTGGCTCCACGGACCGGAAGCAGCTGGACCGGCATAACCGCCCTGCCCCATCTCGCGCGCCAAATCCTCAAGCGCGGCGATCCGGTTCGCGGTAGCAGGGTGCGTCGAGAACAGATTATCCATGCCCTGCCCCGACAGCGGATTGATGATGAAAAGCGGCGCCGTCGCTGGATGAGCCTCGGCCGTTTCGTTTGGCACCGCGTGGGCGATCTGCTCGATCTTGGCGAGCGCCGATGCAAGCGCGTCGGGCCGGCCGCTGATGCGGGCGCCGAGATTGTCGGCGGCATATTCGCGGGTGCGGCTGATCGCCATCTGCACGATCATCGCGGCGAGCGGCGCGAGCACGATCATCAAAAGCGTGCCGACAATGCCGAGGCCGTTATTGTTGTCGCGGTTGTGGCCGAAGCCGAAGAACATGCCGAACTGCGCCAGCATCGAGATGGCGCCGGCGATCGTCGCGGTGATCGTCATCGTCAGCGTGTCGCGGTGAGCGACGTGAGCAAGCTCATGGCCGATCACGCCGGCGACTTCATCGCGCGTCAGCGCCTGCAGCAGACCCGTCGTGGCGCAGACAGCGGCGTGCTGCGGATTGCGCCCCGTGGCGAAAGCATTGGGCTGCGGACTGTCCATCATATAGACGCGCGGCATCGGCAGTTCGGCGCGCTGCGAAAGCTCGCGCACGATGGCGACAAGCTCCGGCGCGCTCTGCTCGTCAACCTCCTGGGCGCCGTGCATCGACAGCACGAGCCTGTCGGCATTCCAGTAGCTGAACAGATTGGTGCCGGCCGCGATGATCAGCGCAATCACGGCGCCGCTGCCGCCGCCAATCAGATAACCGACCGCCATGAACAGGCCGGTGAGGCCAGCCAGGAGAATGGCCGTACGCGCAAAATTCATGACAACCCTCCTTGCAGCCGGATCGCTCCTGCGCCATATCGGAACCGCCGGTCATTGGTAGCAGCCGGCTGTTGAGCACAATGTCGTGTGACCCATCACGGCCTGCAAGGTTCCGCGGCGCGGTGCCGCCGCAGCGGATGCGAGATGAGTAAAGACCAGCACACACCGTCCGGCCCATCGGGCAAAGGCGCAGTAGACCAGCCAGCAGAGAAGCGGCCGCTCACGCCCGAGGCGCAACGCGCGCTCGAGGAAGCTGCCGCGCGCCGCGCCGAACGCGACGGCGCGGCCGCGGAGCAGCCCACGGAGATCGCCGGCCGCGGCGGCCTTGACCCGAACCGCTACGGCGACTGGGAAATCAACGGGCTAACGCCGGATTTCTAGGCTTCGACACCCCGCCGGGCGATCTTGACATTATTCCTATATAGGTGAATAAAATCCTTTAAGCACCGATGCTCTGAGGACGGCGATTTGGACCAGCCGGGCATGAGGCAGCACTTGTCCTTTGCGGGTCTTTCGTATCCTCACCGCGGCAACGCGCTCGTCCTTGCCGGAGCGATGTTTGCGCTTGGGCTCGCGGCAGGCGCGACGGTCCGATCGCCCCTCACTTTGCACGCGGCCCCATCGGACGATCCGGCTCGCGGGAGCGCGATCTCGTCCGCGAGTTCGCCGCGGCTCGATCCGCAGCTCTCCTACCCGGCCGACGTCATTCGGGTCATTGACGGCGATACCTTCGAGGCGCGGGTGCGCGTGTGGCCGGGGCTCGACGTCGACACCAAGGTGCGGCTGCGCGGCATCGACGCGCCGCAGCTTCACGCTCGTTGCGGCGAGGAGTACGTCAAAGCCGAGGCGGCGCGCGGTGCGCTGGAAAAGATTTTAGCGGAAGGCGGCGTTGCCGTATCGCGCGTCGGCGTCGACAAGTATGGCGGACGCGTCGATGCCGCGGTGTCGACCCGCACCACCGTCGATGTTTCGGCGGCGCTGCTCAACGGTGGCTTTGCCCGCAGTTACGATGGCCGCCGCCGCGGCTCTTGGTGCGGGTGACGAATCAATCTTTGGATAGTCAGTAATCAGAAGTCGTAGATCGCGCTGCGCCTACTTTGGACTTCTGATTACTACCGACTGTCCACCGATTACTGGATCACAACGACCGGGGTGCCGATGCCGACGCGACCGTAGAGGTCAGTGATATCCGCGTTGTGCATGCGGATGCAGCCGTGCGACACGAAACCGCCGATCGACCCTTCGTTGTTGGTGCCATGGATGGCGTATTGGCCGCCGCCCGAGAGGGTCATAGCCGCGACACCCATTGGATTTTGCGGCGAGCCGCCCGGGATGACCGGCGGCAGCGACCGGTAGTCCTTACGGATCGAGTCAGGTGGCGACCAAGCCGGCCGGATGTATTTGCCGTCGATATAGGCGGTGCCGGCCCATTGCATGCCGAGGCGGCCGACGCCGACCGGATAACGGATCGCTTCGCCGGGCCCGACGAAGTAGTAGAGGGCGCGCTCACGCGTCTTGATGACGATCGTGCCGGCCATATAGCTGTCGCGCACAGCAACCACGCTGCCATGCGCCTGAGCCGCCTGCGGAACGAGCGCCAACGTACCGAAAAGCGCCGCAAGTGCGGCCAAGGACAGAAGTTTCACACGCATTGTCGAATTCCCTACGAGAATCGCCCACCGACCCCCATACGGCGGAGTCACCAGCCGGAAGCCATCTTAGTCGAAACCCTGGTTTCACCCTGTGTCACGCCAGCAACACGGCAAAAATTTCGCCAATTTTTCCGCTGGTGTGATCTCCACGCACCAACGCTGGGAATCTACCGGAAGGCGGCGCCCGGTAACGATGTGGTAGAGTATTGCCGCAGCCTTGAGGGGGCGGACCACGAGGCGACGGGAATTTCTCACGCTGCTCCGTGACGCCACGGTGACGGCGTGGCCGCTTGCCGCATCCGCCAAGAGGTCCGGCGAACGCCCGATGGCGGTCAATTTCAAATCGGCGAGGCGTTCGGGCTCGCCAGGCCTGCGGCGTTGCTGACCCGGACCGGCGAGGTCATCGAATAAGTCGGCGTGATATCCTGATCGGAACGATAACAGAATTGGGCGACGAATGGTTATGCCAATCCCAATATTGATCATTGCAATCTTGGCCGCAGTCGCGATCTGGGACGTGCAGCGCCGATGGCGCCGGCGCCGAGAAAGCCCGAAGCGCCTGGCGTCCGGGCTCGACATCCTTGATGCGCGTTATGCGTCGGGAGAGATCAACCGGGAAGACTATCTGAAAATGAAGACCGATATCTCAAAATCGCAATGACAGTCTGACCGATTGTTTGGTTGTTTGTTCTGATTGTCCGAGCGACCCGCTCGCAGAAAGAAGAGACTGCCAAGTAAGGCAGTCCTAGTTGTTGCCTCATCGGCGGTTCACAACGTTCCTTACAACCAGTTTGGAGAGTTGGATCACAAGTTCACGGAGCTGCGCATTTTCTTCTACAAGCGCACTCACGTCCCCTGCTCGTTGTCACGCCGGAGCGGTTGGGAATTGCGGTTATGCTCACGATGGCGTGGTAGTGGGGGAGGTGCTTGTCCCATAGCCAATCTCCCTTTCCCTTGCCAGCAGTTCTGACTCCTCTAGGTCCCCATGCTTGTGGAGCAAAACCACCAATCTAAGTCGTTAGGCGCAATGTGGGCGAATTCGGGTTGAAACGTCGGGCGCCGGAACTCGCAGCGACCGGCCATGAACCCGGCCATGGACAAAGTTCCAGCCCTTCGTATCATCGCGGCCGCGGAAAAGAGCCACAGAAACTTCGGGAACAAACAACCATGCGGCAGATCAAGCTCGGCCTGTTCTTCGCACCGGGAGGCCACCATCTTGCCGCCTGGCGACATCCCAACGCCTATCCCCACGGCTTCGACATAGAATCGTACGTCGCGTTCGCGCAGACGGCCGAACGGGCCTGTTTCGACATGGTGTTCGTTGCGGACGTCTTTTCGCTGACGCCCGACGGACAGCATCGGGACACGCTGCGCTTCGAGCCGCTCACTCTGCTGTCGGCTCTCGCGATGATGACGAGCCGCATAGGTTTGGCGGCCACTGCGACAACGACCTACAACGAGCCATACAACGTCGCGCGCCAGTTCGCCTCGCTCGATCAGATCAGCCACGGGCGCGCCGGATGGAACATCGTCACGTCGTCGTCCGCGCTCGAGGCCCACAATTTCGGCTATGACGCGCACCCGACGATCGCAAGCCGCTACGACATCGCCCACGAATTCGTCGAGGTCGTGCGCGGGCTGTGGGACAGTTGGGAAGAGAACGCGCTCGTGATCGACAAAGCGAGCGGGGTGTTCTTCGACCCTGATAAATTGCACGTGCTCGATCACGTGGGCCGGCATTTCAAGGTCCGCGGTCCGCTGACAATTCCACGATCGCCGCAGGGCCAGCCTGTGCTGGTGCAGGCCGGCTCATCCGACGACGGCAAGAATCTCGCCGCCTCGGTCGGGGAGGTGATCTTCACGATCCAGCGCGATCTCGCCGGCGCTCAGGCCTTTTACAAGGACATCAAGGCACGCGCCGCCGCGCATGGACGCAATCCGCAGCATGCCCTGGTCCTGCCCGGCGTCATGCCGATCATCGGGCGCACGCGACAGCAAGCGCAGGACAAGTACGAACAGCTTCAGGCCCTCATTCAT
Source organism: uncultured Alphaproteobacteria bacterium (assembly GCA_963732015.1). Classification (GTDB taxonomy): domain Bacteria; phylum Pseudomonadota; class Alphaproteobacteria; order Rhizobiales; family Xanthobacteraceae; genus BOG-931. The sequence continues at coordinate 538,362 of CAVSXY010000003.1, forward strand.
CCCGACGCAGGTCTGCACGCCCTGTCGCGCACGCTCGGCGCCGATCTGTCAGCCGTCGACGTCGACGGACCGCTTCCGGAGATCGACATGGCGAAGCTCACCCAAAGCCGCGCCGTCGGGATCGTCGAGACCGCGCGGCGCGAGCGCATGACGGTCCGGGAGGTCTATGAAAAGCTCGTCGTGTCCAAGGGCCATCGCCAGCTCATCGGCACAGCCACCGAGATCGCCGACAATCTTCAGGAATGGTTCGAGGCGGGCGGCGCCGACGGCTTCAACATTATGCCAGCGCAGTTTCCCAATGGCCTGAACGATTTCGCCGAACTCGTTGTGCCGGAGCTGCAGCGCCGCGGCCTTTTCAGAACCGCCTACGAAGGGACGACCTTGCGGCAGCACCTCGGACTGCCGGTGCCGGCCTGGGGCTCCGCCTTGCGCGTCCCGACACCGAAAGCTGCTGTCGGAATCTAAGTCGCGGCCCGCTGATGCGGCGTTGCCTTATGCGGCAGCGATCAGACTTGCGGCGGCAACTTCGCCGTCTGTGACGTAGTGATTGACTTTGACGACCGCCAACTCCTGGTCGGCCTTGTAGATCGTCACGTCGCCAATGACGCCGCGCTTCTTCAACTCATCCATGATGAAATCTCTTTCGATGTTGGTATCCGAGTCGGTCGCGTGCGTGACCTGGAATGTCAGGCGGGTCAGCGAGAAGCCGGTATCTTTGGTGCCGGCGCCGACCCAAATAACGGGTGTGTCGAGGGCAGGGCGGTCTGTGTTGAACCAGAAATTGGCGTTTCCCAATGTCGCTTGGGCCTCATCGAGACCCAAAGCCCAGAACCGGACGTGATGACGCTTTCTCGGACTGTCGCCGATGGCCTTCTGAAAGCCCACATCCTGGCCGCGTCCAAAAAGATAAAGAGTGCTGAAGGGAGCCGTCGGATAGGGCGTATTGGTCAAGAATGTCCGGATCATTCGCACTGAACTTGCAAGGCCCAGCTTGTCGGCGGCGGACCATCCGGAACTCGGCAAAAGCGTTTTGAAGCTGCACAAGCGTGCCGATCAACGCAAGATTGACGGGATCGCCGGGCAGCCCGTCGCCGGTCACTGTGTATTGGGGCACCCGCTTTCGCTTGAGGATTTTCAAACTCATCCGCACGATACGCGGAAGAATGACATAAGCCGCGAGCCCATAGGTGACTGCCACCGCCAGAAAATCCACGGCAGTCTGTTATCCGCTATTCTGAAGATGACAAAGACGATCAGCCAGACGCTGAAAATGCCGAGCGCGGCCACAAGACAGCGCCGAATAAATCGCACGAGCAATCTCACGTCCGAGTCCGCTTCGTCCGCATCTCGAGTGCCCGCACGTCGGCGTGCCCGACGGCGTCAGTGTGGTCTCTTGAACGTACAGAGGCAACCTGCAGCGGCGCGCTCAAGACATGCGCGGACGAAAGTTTTCCTCTGGGCGACGGTGTGGCAACTCTGAGACGAACGCGACATCACTGTCGCCAGAACCACCGCGCCAGAAGAACGGCTGCCGCCGCGCCAACAAGCTGGGCGCAGATGAACGCAAAGACGCCGGCCGGTGCGATCCCCGCGTAGGTGTCGGAGAGAGCGCGCGCGATGGTCACAGCCGGATTGGCGAAGGATGTCGACGCGGTGAACCAATAGGCTGCAGTGATGTAGAGGCCGACGGCATAGGGTACGGCAGCGGGCGTTCGCGCTCCGCATCCGAAGATCGTCAGCAGCAGCCCGAACGTGGCGACACATTCGGCGAACCATTGACCCGGACCTGTTCGCAGCGTCGCGGATACTTGCCATAGGGGAAGCTCAAACATGGCATGCGCGGCGATCACGCCGAGAATGCTGCCGAGCACCTGCGCACCGATGTACGTGGCGGCAATTTTGGCCGGCAACTCACGGCGGACAGCAAGTGCGGCGCTGACGGCCGGATTGAAGTGAGCCCCCGACACCGGACCGAAGGTGAGTATCAAGACGGTAAGAATCGCACCCGTCGGAAGCGTGTTGCACAGCAGCGCAAGCGCGCCATTCCCGCCCGCGAGCTTCGCCGCCATGATCCCGGAGCCGACGACGCCCGCAAGAAGGAACGCGGTCCCCAGACATTCCGCAACGCCGCGCTGCGCGAGCGACGACGTCACGTCCGTTCAACCGCGTTGCCGATGCGGCCGATGTCCTTGAGCATGTTTTGCAGTGTCAACTGGTCAAGCGAGCGCAGCGGGAGTGCTGTGAATATGCCGATGCGCTGATTCAGCATCCGGTAGGCGTCCTTGAATGCCAGCGCAACCTCTGCCGGTGTTCCCTTCGCCTCTGCTGGATCGGGCACACCCCAATGCGCCGTCATCGGTTGACCGGGCCAAAGCGGGCACGTTTCGGCTGCCGCATTATCGCAGACAGTGAACACGAAATCGAAGGCGGGCGCGTCGGGGGCAGTAAATTCATCCCAAGACTTCGACCGGAACCTGGACGTGTCATGGCCGAGGCTTTGCAACAGCCGCAGCGTTTCCGGATGCACGCGACCCTTCGGATGACTGCCGGCGCTGTAGGCCTGGAATTTCCCCGCGCCGACTTTGTTCAAGATCGCTTCCGCCATGATGGAGCGCGCAGAGTTACCCGTGCAAAGAAACAGCACCTTGTACGGTTCTGCCGTGGTCTACCTCCCGGCAAACGAATTAGCGGCGGGCATCCCGTCGAACCACGCAGGATGCTTGACGACGGCTGTCGTTCCGATCAGGGCCAGCAACAGGCAAATGACGTTGATTTGCAGCAGCAGATAGCGAAGATCATTCCTACAGCATGGCTCATGCATGGCACGGCCTCACGTCGACGAGCAGCCACATGCCGCGCCGGGTTCGGCGATCTTCGGCGCCGGAGCACAACACGACGTCTCATCATGGGCGATGCGCGCAATACGCTCACCGCTGCCATCGCCGTAGTCGGTGCTTTCGCCCGTCGTGCGGAACGTCTCCCATGCGATACCGGCCGGATCGTCAATCCACGACTTCTCCGACTTTGCGTAGCAGCAACTTGTCTGGCCCTGCTCGACGATGTCGCCACCGGCTTGGTGAAGCCGCGCGTAAATCTCTTTGAGTTCCTCGCTGTTCTCGGCCTGAATGCCGAGGTGATCGAGGCCAGGCTGCCGCCCGCGCGTTGAAATGGCGAAGTTGACGCACGGATCGCCGAGCATCCACTTGGCGTAGTCCGTCTTCATGACGCTTGGCTCCGCTGCGAACAGAGCCGAATAGAATCCGACGGATTGTTTCAGGTCGTCAACGGCGACGTGCACGTGAAACCGTTTCATGGGCGACTCCTTTCGGTTTGCAGACCGCCGCCGCCGCGCACGCTTCAGTCGCCGCGCCTTGGCAACAGTTCTCAGTCAGGAACGCAATAAGGTCGGTCATCGCTTCAAAGCGCGCCGCATAGATCATGGAGCGGCCGTCGCGGCGAACCGTGACCAGCCCGGCGTCGCGGAGACGATCGAAGTGGAAAGTCAGCGTGTTTGGCGCGAGATCCAATGCTTCAGCCACGCGTCCGGCTGGCATTCCTTCCGGTCCCGCCTGCACCAGCAGGCGGAAAACATCCAAACGGTTGTCTTGAGCCAGGGCAGCCAAAGCCGCCACGGCGCGATCCTTTTTCATATTTCAATAGATATTGAAATATGATCCCCTGGTCAAGAAATATTTCGATATCTGCTGAAATAAATTCCGATACCTGTTGGCAAAGAATTGCCGCTCCGAAGGATGCGGAATCCTTCGGAGCCCTGACAGTGAGATGCCGCACGCGATCGCGCGCTGAATGCGCCGCGCTACGCGCTCTCTTTGCTCCGGTTCTGCCGGTTGTCGACCAGATCGTTGACCACCGCGGGGTCGGCCAGCGTCGAGGTGTCGCCGAGATTGCCGAACTCGTCTTCGGCGATCTTGCGCAGTATGCGGCGCATGATTTTGCCGGAGCGGGTCTTCGGCAGGTTCGGCGCGAACTGGATCAGATCGGGCGAGGCGATGGGGCCGATCTCCTTGCGCACCCAGTTAACCAGCTCCTTGCGCAGCTCCTCGGTCGGCTGTTCGCCCGTCATCAAAGTTACATAGGCGTATATGCCCTGACCCTTGATGTCATGCGGGTAGCCGACGACGGCGGCCTCGGACACTTTGGGATGAGCCACCAGCGCCGATTTCGACTTCGGCGGTGCCGAGACGGTGGCCGGCCACGTTTATGACGTCGTCGACGCGGCCGGTGATCCAGTAATAACCGTCCTCGTCGCGGCGGCAGCCGTCACCGGTGAAGTATTTGCCCGGATAGGCGCTGAAGTAGGTGTCGACGAAGCGCTGATGATCGCCGTAGACGGTGCGCATCTGTCCCGGCCACGAATCGGCAATACAGAGATTGCCGGTCGTGGCGCCGCTCAACACCTTGCCTTCGGCGTCGACGATCTCCGGAATGACGCCGAAGAACGGCGTCGTCGCCGAGCCCGGCTTGAGCCGCGTCGCGCCGGGCAGCGGCGTAATCAGAATGCCGCCGGTCTCGGTCTGCCACCAGGTATCGACGATCGGACAGCGGCCGTCGCCGACAACGCGGTGATACCATTCCCACGCTTCCGGATTGATCGGCTCGCCGACGGAGCCAAGGAGCCGCAGCGAGGCGCGCGACGTTTTCTTCACCGGGGCGTCGCCAGCCTGCATCAGCGCGCGGATCGCCGTCGGGGCGGTGTAGAAGATGTTGACCTTGTGCTTGTCGATCACCTCCCAGAACCGCGACATCGACGGATAGTTCGGCACGCCTTCGAACATCAGTGTGGTGGCGCCGTTCGCCAGCGGCCCGTAGACGATGTAGCTGTGGCCGGTGACCCAGCCGACGTCGGCGGTACACCAGTAGATGTCGCCGTCGTGATAGTCGAACACGTATTGATGCGTCATCGACGCGTAGACGAGATAGCCGGCGGTGGTGTGCAACACGCCCTTCGGCTTGCCGGTCGAGCCGGACGTGTAAAGGATGAACAGCGGGTCCTCCGCATGCATCTCGGCGCACGGGCATTCGGACGTGACCATGTCGGCGGCCTCGTCGTAATAGACGTCGCGCACCGGGTCCATATCGACCGCCGCGTGGGTGCGCCTGACCACGATGACGTGGTCGACGCCGCCGCTTTTCGCGATCGCCGCGTCCGTGTTGGCCTTGAGCGGCACTTTGCGGCCGCCGCGCAGCCCCTCGTCGGCGGTGATCACGACCTTCGACTGGCAGTCCTCGATGCGGCCGGCGAGCGATTCCGGCGAGAAGCCGCCGAACACCACCGAATGGATGGCGCCGATGCGTGCGCAGGCGAGCATCGCGTAGACCGCTTCGGGAATCATCGGCAGATAGATGGTGACGCGGTCACCCTTCTTGACGTTGCGGTTGCGCAGCACGTTGGCGATGCGGCACACTTCGTCGTGCAGTTCCTTGTAGGTGATGTGCTTTGAGTCCTTCGGATCGTCGCCTTCCCAGATGATCGCGGTCTTGTTGCCGCGCTCGCGCAGATGACGATCGATGCAGTTGTAGGCCGCGTTGGTCGCGCCGTCCTCGAACCATTTGATCGAGACGTTGTGACGGTCGAACGAGGTGTTCTTCACCTTGGTGAACGGCCGCATCCAGTGGATGCGTTTGCCGTGCTCGGCCCAAAATCCGTTCGGATCGGCGAGCGAGCGCTCGTACATCTTTTTGTAGTCGGCTCCGTTGATGAAGGCGCTCTTCGCCCAATCGGCGGGCACCTCGTATGTCTTCTCCGACATCGTTTCCTCCACGCGGCGCGCCAAAACGTGCGACTGCCACTCTTTGTGCCCATTATTAACGCCTCCCCGGTTACGGACAAGCGGCCACGCTAGGTCCTGGGTGGGACCCGCATGCGCCGCTTCGTGACCCATGCGCGAAGCGGCGGGTCTCAACCTTGATTTGCGTCAAGCCGGGACTGGCGCCCCTGCCAATCACACCCGGCTGCGTCACGGCCGGAAATCGGCGTCATCACCGATCATGATGGGACAGCGCGCCAACATGCGACAAGGCCGTGCGGATGCAACTTTGGTCGCATAGCGCCTCGTTTTTGATCTTTGCAAGGAGCCACGCGTCGGAAATGATGCGCTGGATGGTGAGATCAAGACTGCGCCGCATCGCATACGTCCTCACAGCCTGCCTGGCGACGGCGCCCGGGGGTGGCGGTGCATCCGCACAGACTTATCCGTCGCAGCCGATCCGCCTCGTGCTCGGCCTGCCGCCTGGCGGCGCCGCCGACGTCGTAGCGCGCCTCGTCGGCCAAGCCCTGGAGCAGCGGTTCGGACAGCCGGTCGTGATCGAAAACAAGCCCGGTTCCGGCAGCAACATCGCCGCCGATTTCGTGGCGAAGTCGGAGCCCGATGGCTACACGCTGATGGTCGCGCCCGACAGCCTCGTCACGATCAATCCGCATCTCTACGGCACGATGCCGATCGATCCGTTGAAAGATCTCGTCCCCGTCTCGTCGCTGGTGCGCAATCAGCTCGTACTCGTCATCAGTCCCACGCTCGCCGTCAAGGACGTTCCTGATTTCGTTGCGCTCGCGAAACGGTCCGAGCCGCCGTTGTTCTATTCGTCGTTCGGCAACGGCACGCAGTCGCATCTGGCGATGGAATTGTTCAAGCAGCAGACGGGAATGAACCTGGTGCACGTGCCGTATCGCGGCGGCGTCGCGGCGGCGATGGCAGTGATGGCCCAGGATGTCAGCGCCAATTTCGGCGGCGGCGGCGTGTTCTCGATGGTCATGAGCGGTCAATTGCGCGCGCTCGGCGTCGCCGGTCCGAAGCGCATGCAGCAAATTCCGGATGTGCCAAGCATTTCGGAGTTCTATCCGGATTACCAAGCCACGCTGTGGCAGGGGCTATTCGCGCCGGCCGGCACGCCACAGGCGATCATCAACCGGCTGCGCGGCGCGATCCTCGCCCTGCTGTCGCAGCCAGCCTTCGCCGACAAACTCGCCGCAGCCGGATCGGGCGACCCCTATGCGTCGACGCCGGCCGAGTTCGCGGCGCAGATCGACGGCGACTACAAGAAATACGGCGCGCTCATTCGCAGCATCGGCGCGAAGATCGATTGAATTTGTTTATCGCCGCGGGCTGAAATCCTGGTTCGGGAACGCCGACGCGTCCGGCGCCTTGATGACGACATACGGATGATCGGCGGCGGCGTGGCAGGCGTTACAGCCTTGCGTCAGCCGATCGTAGGCTTCGGCGAACTTCTGCGGATCGCGTTGTTTAATCGCAGTGTCGAGGTCGCTTTCCGGCTGGCTGAGCGCCGCCTCGACAAGGTCCCCAACCGGCAGACCGCGAAAGCGCGGCTGCGCCTTGACGATGCCGGCGAACACCTGGCGGATTTCCGTCAGCGCATAGCCGGCGATGGCCCACGCTTCGGCCTTTCCGGCCAAGCCAAGCTTGGCGTGGCGCGGCTGCACCAGCGTATTCATCATGTCGCCCATGCTTAGCGCATAGGGCACCGGTGCATTCGCGGGCGGTGACGGCGGCGGCTGTTGGGCGTTCTGCGCGACGGCAGCGCCGCAGACGGCGATGAGAGCCAGCACGGCAAGCGGCCGGGCGAATGCAAGGCGTTTCCTCATAAATGACTCCGTGGCTTTCTTTTTAGGTCACGATTTCTGTAGGTCGCGATTTTGGATCACGGCCGGCCGATCAGACTTTCATGCCGCCCATCTTGCAGACAAGCTTCCATTCCGCCGCCGTCACCGGCTGAACCGATAATCGAGCATATTTGACCAGCGCCATCTCTTTCAGCTTCGGCTCCGCCTTGACGGCGGCGAGCGTCACCGGCTTCGGCAGCGGTTCGACCGCTTCGGTCTGCACCGCGACCCACGGCTCGCCGGCGTTGGCGGTCGGATCCGAAAAGGCTTCGCGGATAACTTTGCCGATCCCCACGACCTGCTTCTCGCTGCCGGTGTGATAGAAGAAGAATTCGTCGTCCTTCTTCATCTCTTTCAGATTCCGGCGCGCCGTGAAATTCCGAACGCCGCCCCACGGCTCGCCCTTCTTGCCGCGCTTGACCTGATTGTCCCAGGAAAATTCCTCGGGCTCGGTCTTCAATAACCAATAAGCCATACGCCTTCCTCCAGCCTTTAGTGCATGATCCGGAAAAGTGGGAGCCGGTTTTCCGAAAAGATTATGCACCAACAAAATATTAGAGCGCCAATCGATTCAATTTGAAGCGATTGGTGCTCTAGTCCTCCGCCCGGATCGGCCGCGCCAACAGACGCTCGATCGCCTGATCGACGCTCATGGTCTCATCGAGCACGGCGGCGACGGCGGACGCGATCGGCATATCGATCTTACGCTCGCGGGCCATTTCGAGAAGCACCGGCGCGGTGAAGACGCCTTCGGCAAGCCCCGTCGCGGCCTGAATGGACGCGGGCTTGTCGCCGCGGCCAAGGCTTACGCCGAACCTGTAATTGCGCGATTGCGGGCTGGAGCAGGTCAACAGCAGATCGCCGAGACCGGACAGGCCCATCATGGTCTCCGGCTTTCCGCCGTTGGCCTTGCCGAAGCGCACCAGTTCGGCAAAGCCGCGCGTGATCAGCGCCGCCGCGGCGCTTGCACCCAGCTCACGGCCGGCGACGACGCCGGCCGCAATGGCCAGCACGTTCTTGGTGGCGCCGCCGATCTCGACGCCGCGCACATCGGTCGAATGGTACGGCCGGAAATGCGGCGCGCCGATCGCCTGCGCGAGTTCGCCGGCGAGATTGCCGTCGCGCCCCGCAAGCGTGACCGCGGTCGGCAATCCGCGCGCCACGTCGATGGCGAAACTCGGTCCAGACAAAATCGCCGGCACCGCGTTGGGCGCACACTCGGCGATCACCTCGCTCATGAATTTTTTTGTGCCGCGCTCGATGCCCTTGGCGCACACCACAACGGGCGTCCGTGCAGCGATCAGCGCCGCGAGCATCCTCGTCGCTGGACGTACCGCCTGCGCGGGCACCACGAGGAGGATCGCCTCTGCGCGCGTAGCTTCGGCAAGCTCGCGCGCGATGACGACACTGTCATCGATCCGCACGCCGGGCAGAAAAAGGCTCTCGCGCTTCGATCGAAGCTGCGCCGCGTTGGCGGCGTCGTGCTCGTAGAGCGTTACCTTGCGGCCGGCGCGCGCGCAGGTCAGCGCCAGCGCCGTGCCCCACGCTCCGGCTCCGATGACCGCGATCTGGTTGAACGTCATGTCCCCGTCATGCCCGCCGCGCGCAAATCCTTACAGAGCCTCGCCGCGCAAGAGTTTCGGCACCTCGCCGACGAGGCCCGCCGCTTCGCGGATGAAGAGACGCTTGAGATTAGGCACGCGATCCACCAGGCCAAGGCCGATGTCGCGGACAAACCTCAGCGCATCGGAGCGGTTGGAGAACAGCCGGTTGAGGCCGTCGGTGGCGATCCCCATGGCGACCGTATCGAAGCGGCGCCAGCGCTGATAGCGCTCAAGCACGTCGGACGATCCCGGATCGAGCCCGAGCCGCGCCGCGTCGACGATGACTTCGGCGAGCGCCGCCACATCCTTGAGCCCCATGTTGAGACCCTGGCCCGCGATCGGGTGAATGACGTGCGCGGCATCACCGGCAAGCGCGACGCGCTCGGCGATAAATGAACGGGCGATGAAAAACGCGAGCGGATGGACACGCCGCGGACCGTCAACCGTGATGTCGCCCAGATGAAGCTTGAAGCGCTGTTCGAGCTCGGCGTGAAACGCATCGTCCAGCAGCGCCATGATGCGTTTGGCTTCATCGGCGCGCTCGGTCCACACGATCGATGAGCGCCGGCCTTTCAGCGGCAGGATCGCGAACGGACCCGCCGGCAGGAAGTGCTCCTCGGCGCGGCCGCCATGATCGCGCTCGTGGCTGACGTTGATGACGATCGCGGACTGATCGTAGGACCAGCCGTGCGTCGCAATGCCCGCAGCCGTGCGAATGGTCGACCGCGCGCCGTCGGCGGCGACCAGCACCCGCGCCGCGATCGTGGTCGCGTTACTCAATTGAACGCGAATGTCGGTCCCTTCCCCTGAAAGAGGAGGGTCGAAACCGGCCACCGCTGTTGATCTTAGCTCGACTCCGGCATCGCGCGCTTTGGCGATCAGCGCGTCGACGAGATGCCGGTTCTCCACCATATGGGCGAACGGCTCTCCGGACTCGACATCGCCCGCAAATGTCAGAAACACCGGCCGCACCGCGTCGCCGAGCCGGCTGTCGGTGATCGCCATGTCGAGGATCGGCTGAGCGTTCGCCTCGACGCTTTGCCAGACGCCAAGCGTCTCGAACAGCCGCCGCGCCGCGGCGGCAATGGCCGACGCCCGCTCGTCAGAATCCGCGCTCGTCGCCGCTCTGAGGCGCCGCGAGGCCCGGATCGGCGACGGTCACTGCGAACGACGGTCCAAGCGCCTGGCGCAGCGCGATCGCAAGCGACAAGCCGGCGAAATTTCCGCCCGCGATCAGGACGTCGACGTTGCTCGCTGGTCCTTCGTTACGCGTCATACTCAAATCCCGGACGGCGGGGGCGGCCGGCCGCCTCATGCCGCAGCACCATCCTATCACCGGCGGGCTTGACCCCGGAACCGTTCCCGTATGCAACAAAGCGCTGCACGGGATCGAGCGTGACGGGAGACATCATTGGCCTCCGCCATCCAAGACCTGATCGACATTCTCAATCTCGAACCGCTTGAGTTGAATCTGTTTCGCGGCCGGTCGCCGCAATCGAGCTGGCAGCGTGTGTTCGGGGGCCAGGTCATCGGCCAGGCCCTGGTTGCGGCCTGCCGTACGGTCGAGGACGTAGCGGTGCGACCGCCGCACTCGCTGCACGCCTACTTCCTGATCGGCGGCGACCCAAAGGTGCCGATCATCTACGAGGTCGACCGCATCCGCGACGGCAAGAGCTTCACCACGCGGCGCGTGGTGGCGATCCAGCACGGCCACGCAATCTTTTCGATGTCGGTTTCGTTCCAACTCCACGAGGAAGGGCTGTCGCATCAACACACAATGCCCGACGTTCCGAAGCCCGACGCGCTGCCGACCGAAGCCGAGTTCAAGCGGAGCGTGATGCCGCTCATCCCGGAGCCGGTGCGCCGCTACTACGAGCGCGAACGGCCGATCGAACTGCGGCCGGTCGAGACTAATCGGTATCTGGGCGAGAGGCTCGAAGGCGGACGCTTCCATGTCTGGGTTCGCGCCACCGGCAAACTGCCTGACGAACCGGCCATCCATCAATGCGTGCTGGCCTACGCATCCGACATGACGCTGCTCGACGCAGCCCTCATCGTCCACGGACGCACCGTATTCAGCAAAGACATCATGGCGGCGAGTCTCGACCATGCGCTCTGGTTCCATCGGCCGTTCCGCGCCGACGAGTGGCTGCTCTATGCCCAAGACAGCCCCAATCTCGCCGGCTCGCGCGGTCTAGCGCGCGGCCTCATCTTCGCGAGCGACGGCACCTTGGTGGCCTCGGTTGCCCAGGAGGGCTTGCTGCGGCAGCGGCGCACGGAGTGACCGGCCGCCTCGGTCAATGAAACCGCGGAAATACCCTGCCCGTCACACTCGCGGCAATAAACTGCTTAATTATCGCCCGCGATGCCGATAGTATCGCTGCGTTGCTCCATCGCCAGCCGGTCCCCATCAATGAAGCTCGTGATTGCCATCATCAAGCCGTTCAAGCTCGACCAGGTGCGCGACGCCCTCGTTGGGCTCGGTGTTCACGGCATGACCATCACCGAGGTTCACGGCTACGGCCGCCAGAAGGGACACACCGAAATCTATCGGGGCTCTGAATACGCCATCAATTTCCTGCCGAAGATCCGGCTCGAGGTCGCCGTGTCGTCCGAGATGGCCGACCGGGTCGTCGAGGCCATCGGGGCAGCGGCAAAGACGGGTGAGATCGGTGACGGCAAGGTCTTCACCACGAGTATCGACCGCGTCATCCGGATTCGAACCGGCGAAACGGACGTGGATGCGCTCTAGGTCCGCGCCGACGCGACCGGGCGTCCCGAAATCCCGCTGAATCCTCGGCTATCGGCCATTGGCCGACAGGGTCGTGCGCTTCGTGGGCGTGCCTATCGGCAACTCATTCGTCCCATTAGCAAAAACGCGAATAGCCTATGTTTTAGGCATTCCGTCTATTGTCTGGGCGGCCACCGGCAGCCTTGGCTCGCCGAACGTCCCCGCCAGGACCTAGCCGGACCGATTCAGGGTTGATTAGCAACACCTTAACAGCGGTATCCCGTAACTGGCACGCCGTTTGATTGTCCCCGCCCGGTTACGCCGCAAAGGGGGGCATGTTTCCTGCGCGGTCACCAGTCAGCTGTGTGTCCGCCCGATCGGCACCACGAAAGGGGGACGGGAGATCCATCAAATGAAAATTGTCATGGCCGTCATCAAGCCGTTCAAGCTCGACGAGGTCCGCGACGCACTCACCAAAATTGGCGTTCAGGGGCTGACCGTCACCGAGGTGAAGGGCTACGGGCGTCAAAAGGGCCACACGGAAATCTATCGCGGCGCCGAGTATGCCGTGAGCTTCCTGCCGAAGATCAAACTCGAAATCGCCTGCGCATCCGATCAGGTCGACAAGGTGATCGACACCATCACGTCCGCAGCCAAAACCGGACAGATCGGTGACGGCAAAATCTTCGTCTTCGGCCTCGACCATGCGGTCCGCATCCGCACCGGCGAGACCGACGCCGCCGCCCTTTAGAACCCCGCGCCTCCATCTCCACGGACAGGAGTGAACCCATGACGCTGAAGAAGACTTTCCGTGCGGGGCTCGTTGCTCTCGCCGGCGTGATTCTCCTTGGAATCGCGCTGAGCGCGCCGACGTACCACGCCGCCTACGCCCAGGCCCCCGCCGCGACCGATCAGGCGCCGGCCGCCGCGCCTGACGCCTCGCCACCCGCGCCGCCATCCTGCGACGCGAAGACACTCGAGAAATGCTCCCCCAATTCCGGCGACACCGCCTGGATGATGACCTCGATGGCCATCGTGCTGATGATGACCATTCCGGGCCTCGCCCTGTTCTACGGCGGCATGGTGCGCAAGAAGAACGTCGGCGACACGATCATGACGAGTTTCGCCATCACGTGTCTGATCAGCGTGCTGTGGCTGTTCTTCACATACAGTCTGGCATTCCGCGCCGGCACGCCGTTCATCGGCGGCCTCGACCGCGCGTTCATGCAAGGCATCCTGAGCGACATCACCAACAACACCGGCAATCCGAACTCGCTGGCGCCGACGATCCCCGAGACCGTCTACTCGATGTTCCAGCTCACGTTCGCGATCATCACCGCGGCGCTGATCGCCGGCTCGTTCGCCGAGCGCATGAAGTTCTCGGCGATGCTGTGGTTCATCGGACTGTGGGCGATCTTCGTCTATTCGCCGGTCGCGCACTGGGTGTGGGGACCAGACGGCATCTTCAATTCCGGCAATGACGCGGCCTGGGTGAAGGTACTCGACTTCGCCGGCGGCACGGTGGTGCACGTCAATTCCGGCACCGCCGGCCTGATGGCCGCGTTGATGCTCGGCAAGCGCAAAGACACCGGCCCGGCGCACAACATGGTCTACACCATGATCGGCGCCTCGCTGCTATGGGTCGGCTGGTTCGGCTTCAACGCCGGTTCGGCGGTGTCCGCCGGCATGCAAGCCGGCATGGCGATGCTCGTTACCCACACCGCAACGGCGACAGCCGGCTTCACCTGGATGATCGTCGAATGGATCATGCGCGGTAAGCCCACTGTGATCGGCATCTGCTCGGGCGCCGTCGCCGGACTCGTCGCGATTACACCGGCGTCAGGCTTCGTCGGTCCGATGGGATCGTTCGCCATCGGCGTCGCCGCCGGCATCATCTGCTACTGGGGCTGCACGGGGTTGAAGCACATGTTCGGCTACGACGACGCGCTCGACGCCTTCGGCGTGCACGCGGTCGGCGGAGCGTCGGGTGCGATCCTCACCGGCGTGTTCGCGGTCAGCGCCTACGGCGGCACCTCGGGCCTGATCGAAGGCAATGCCGCGCAAGTGCTCAACCAGGCGATCGGCGTCGGCACCGTCTTCATCTACGACGTGGTCGTGACCCTGATCATCCTGAAGATCGTCGATCTCGTGATCGGGCTTCGCGTCAGCGAAGAAGTCGAACGCGACGGTCTCGATCTCGCGCTGCACGGGGAGACCGTGCAGTAAGGCGACGCGTCAAGCGAACAACGGTTGGGGTGGAGACCCGGCACCGCCCCGTCCGTCGAGAGGCCCTGGCCCTGCCAGGGCCTCTCACTTTTTTTGGGCCTGTCAGCAGAGAAACCCGCGTAGCTTCTGGCTCACATTTCGCGCCGAAGCTTTATCGAGCCTCCCGATGCGGCGATCGATCCGACTTGGCTCGATGCAGGCAATCTTCGCCGGTCGAACGACAGATGGTGCAGGCAATCCCGAACGCTTGAGATCCATAACCGGAACGTCAGTCGGCCAGGGCTCATTGTCCGCACTGGTGATCATGGCGAGCCAAATAAGACCGTGCAGCGTGAGTTTGTGGTTGGAAATAACAAGCGCAGGGCGTCGTTTCTCAGCAAGACGGTCGGCGTAAGGAAACGGCACGACGACCACGTCGAAAGGCTCAAAGCGCTTGGTGTCAGAGGTCACCATAGGCCTTTTCATCGGCTTCGCTGGACCATTCAGAAAAAGCGGCAAAAGGATCGTCCACTTCGGTCGTCGGCGCCTTGTCGAGCAGCACACCATCATCGGTAACGCGATAGCGCAGTGTGTCGCCCGGCTTGAGATCGAGGAGATCGCGGATTCCGCGCGGAATGACAGTCTGGCTCTTGACCGAGACTTTCGAGAAGGATGAGGGAAGGCGTGTTTGGCGGTTCATCGTCGTAGTATAGCTTACTGCCTTACGCCCTACAAACGCGCGAAGCGCTGCGGTCTGGGGTGATGCAGCCACTTGGCTCGCAACTTCGATGCTCGCCACCCTCCCCCCTCCAGGGGAGGTGTGAGGCACACGGCGGGTCCCCCTTCCCCGCGGCGCGGGGCAGAATGTAAGGACGGACGCCCGGCCCGATGGTTAATCGGGTCTTAACCTCGCCGCCCCTAAGGTATTTCGTCGGAAATCCGGCGGGCGGCCCCGCTGTTCATGATGTACAGAATGACCCGCCAGTCCCCGTCTTCAGCCGTCCGCGCCGCCAACTCGCGCTCACCGTTCGTGCGCCTACGCGAGCTTCTGGGCGATACGCCGCCCGGCAAGCCCGCGATCAGCCTCGCCGTGGGCGAGCCGCAACACCCAATTCCGCCCTTCGTCGGCCCCGTCATTGCCAAGCACCTCGACGAGTTCGGCCGCTACCCGATGAACAAAGGGCTCGACGAGTTCGGACAGGCCGTCGCCGCTTGGCTCGGCCGGCGCTACACGCTTGACCCCCCGGTCGACGCCGCCTCCGAAGTTCTGGTGCTCAATGGCACGCGCGAAGGCCTGTTTCTCGCAGCGCTCGCCGCCAAGAACTGGGTGACGCCGCGCAAGGGACCGCCGGCGGTGCTGATCCCCAATCCGTTCTACGCGGCCTACGCGGCGGGCGCGATCGCGGCGGGCTGCGAGCCGGTCTACCTGCCGACCACGGCGGCGACGGGATTCCTGCCCGATCTCGACGCGCTCGGCGAAGAGCTCCTGGCGCGCACCGTCGCCTGCTATATCGCCTCGCCGTCGAATCCGCAGGGCGCAGTCGCCGATCGCGCTTACCTCGCGCGGCTCATCGGACTGGCGCGGCGCTTCGGTTTTCTCATTCTCGCCGACGAGTGCTACTGCGAAATCTACACCCAGCACGCGCCGGCCGGCATGCTTGAAGCCGCCGGACCGGACTTCGCCAACGTCGTGGTGTTCCACTCGCTGTCGAAGCGATCGAACCTGCCCGGCCTGCGCGTCGGCTTTGCGGCGGGCGACCGCAGATTTCTGTCGTCGTACCTCGAACTTCGCAACGTCGCAGCGCCGCAAGTGCCGATACCAGCACAACGCGTCGCCATCGCGGCTTACGGCGACGAGACGCATGTCGAAGAAAACCGCCGCCTCTACCGTATGAAATTCGATCTCGCCGACCAGATCGTCGGCGACCGCTATGGCTATCGCCGCCCGGCCGGCGGATTCTTCCTCTGGCTCGACGTCTCGGCCCAGGGCGGCAGCGAGGCGGCAACACTGCATCTGTGGCGCGACGCGGGACTTCGCGTGGTGCCGGGGCGTTATCTCGCGCGCGAACAGGCCGACGGCAGCAATCCCGGCGCCGACTACGTGCGCGTCGCTATGGTTCAGAACAACGAGATCACCGCGGAGGCGCTGCACCGTCTGGTCGCAGCGCTCGGCTGAACGAAGAGGGGCCGAAAGGAGCCGATGTCGGTCATCGACCGCAGCATTGATGGGATGGCCTTCATTTCGGGCCACCTCGGCGCCATTCTGCGCCGGCGGCTGCGCGAGGCTGGCGGCATTGCGCTGATCAGCCTCGCCATGATGACGGCGCTCGCGCTCGCCACCTGGTCGGTCAAGGATCCGTCGCTCAGCCACGCCACCAACGCGCCGGTGCACAATCTTCTCGGCCTGCCGGGCGCGGTGACGGCCGATCTCCTGATGCAGTTGCTCGGGCTCGGCTCGCTCGCTCTGTTGCTGCCGGTCGCGGTGTGGGGCTATCGGCTCCTCGGTCACCGGCCGCTCACCCAGGAGCGGCTACGGGTGCTGCTCTGGTTCGCCGGCGCGGTGCTGACCGCCGCTTTCACATCCTGCCTGCCACGCAGCGCCCATTGGCCGTTGCCGTCGGGACTCGGCGGCGTGATCGGTGACGCGGTGCTGCGCCTGCCGATGACGTTTCTCGGTTCGCCGCTCACCGGCACGAGCCGCATCGTCGTTGCCGCGACCTTGGGCGTTGTGGCGCTGATCGCCTTTGCGGGCGCCGCCGGCATCGCATGGCCGGAAGCGCGCGAAAAAGACGAAGCCGAGAAGGAAGACGAAGAGGAAGACGAGGAGGAAGACGAGGAGGAGGACGACGACGCCGAAACCGACGAGGCGGCGTCCATCTCGCTCGGCTTCCTGACGCACACGGTGCTCAGCGTCCGCACCCGTATCGCGCGCCTGTTCGCACGGCGCACGCCTCCGCAAACGATGCTGCGGAGCTCAACCGCGCAGCGCCGCGTCGAACCCAGCCTCGAGGATGAAGACATCGAAGACGAGGAGGCCGAAGCCGCACCGCGCGCTCCGCGCAAACCGCGGGCGCCGAAGGCGCAGCGCCGCTCCAACGGCCGCTTCGTTCTGCCGCCGCTCGATCTCCTCGCGCAACCCAGCAAGAGCGGCCGCTCGACCATCAGTTCGGAAACCTTGCAGCAGAACGCGACCGCGCTCGAAGGCGTGCTCGGCGATTTCGGCGTGCGCGGCGAGATCATCAATGCGCGCCCCGGCCCGGTGGTGACGCTTTATGAACTTGAGCCCGCGCCGGGCATCAAATCGTCGCGCGTGATCAGCCTCGCTGACGACATCGCCCGCTCGATGAGCGCGCTATCGGCGCGCGTCGCCGTCGTCTCCGGCCGCAACGCCATCGGCATCGAACTGCCGAACCCGACGCGCGAGAAGGTGTTCCTGCGCGAACTTCTGGCCTCGCGCGACTACGCCGAGGCCAGCGCCAAACTTCCGCTCTGCCTCGGCAAGTCGATCGGCGGCGAATCCGTTCTGGTCGATCTCGCCCGCATGCCGCACCTGCTGATCGCCGGCACCACCGGTTCGGGCAAGTCGGTCGCCATCAACACCATGATCCTCAGCCTGCTCTATCGGCTGCATCCCGATCAATGCCGGCTGATCATGGTCGATCCGAAAATGCTCGAGCTCTCCGTCTATGACGGCATTCCGCATCTGCTGACGCCCGTCGTCACCGATCCCAAGAAGGCGGTGGTCGCGCTCAAGTGGGCGGTTCGCGAGATGGAAGAGCGCTACAAGAAAATGTCGAAGCTCGGCGTGCGCAACATCGACGGCTACAACGCGCGCGTCGCCGAAGCGAGCGGCAAGGGCGAGAAGCTCACACGCACGATTCACACCGGTTACAACCGCGAGTCCGGCGAAGCCATCTACGAAAAAGAGGAGCTCGATCTCGAGCCGCTGCCCTACATCGTGGTCATCGTCGACGAGATGGCCGACCTGATGATGGTCGCCGGCAAGGACATTGAAGGCGCCGTGCAGCGGCTTGCGCAAATGGCGCGCGCCGCCGGCCTCCATGTCGTACTCGCCACGCAGCGGCCCTCCGTCGACGTCATCACCGGCACCATCAAGGCCAACTTCCCGACGCGTATCTCCTTCCAGGTGACGTCGAAGATCGACAGCCGCACCATCCTGGGCGAGCAGGGCGCCGAGCAGTTGCTCGGCCAGGGCGACATGCTCTACATGGCGGGCGGCGGACGCATCAGCCGCGTGCACGGACCGTTCGTCTCCGACGAAGAGGTCGAAAAGGTCGTGCGCCACCTCAAGGCGCAGGGCGTGCCGCAATACCTCGAAGCGGTCACCGCCGATGATCCGGCCGACGACGACAAGGCGGTGTTCGATTCGACCGGGATGGGCGCGAGCGAGGGCGGCGATCTCTATCAGCAGGCCGTGCAGATCGTGTTGCGCGACCGCAAGGCGTCAACAAGCTACATCCAGCGCCGTCTGCAGATCGGCTATAATCGCGCCGCGACGCTGATGGAGCGGATGGAACAAGAGGGTATCGTCGGGCAGGCCAATCATGCCGGCAAACGGGAGATTTTGGTCGAAGGCGCGGAACAGACTCCCTATTGAGAATCGAATATCTGCGATTTAATCGGCAGGGGCAGCCGCGAATTCGCCATAACGCATGACTAGCGACATGGGCCGGTCGTTTTGAGCCGGCAGCTTCGGTTGTACGGGCGGCGTAGGGGCGGGAGAGGATGACCGGGACATGGCGGACAGGTGCATGCGAGGCGTAGGCGCAACGGCCGTCTTCGCGGCCATCGTTTGCGGCGTTTTAGCGAGCGCGCCGGCCTTCGCGGACAATGTGCCGCTGCCGACGCCGGCGCCGCAGGCCAAGACCGGCACGCCGCCGGCACCCGCCACAAAGCCTCCGGCATCGACAGATACATCGTCGTCAGGCAATTCGAAGAGAGGTTTCTTTCCGTTTTCGCTGATGGAAAAGCTCGCGCCGGCCGGAAAGTCCGCGTTCGACGACAAGCAGCGCGCACTGCTCAACAAGGTCAGTGCCTATCTGTCGAGCGTGCAGAGCATGGTGGGGAACTTCGTCCAGATCGGCCCCGATGGCGGACGAACCGAGGGCACGTTCTATATACAGAAGCCGGGCAGGGTGCGCTTTGAATACAATCCGCCGAGCCCGATCGAACTGATCTCCGACGGCTCGTCGGTCGTGGTGCGCGACCGCAAACTCGCCACGCAGGATCTTTATCCGCTGTCGCAGACGCCGTTGCGTTATCTGCTCGCCGATCACATCGATCTGATACGCGACACCGACGTGGTGAGCGTCACCGCCGACGACACGTTCGATACCGTGGTGATCGAAGAAAAGCAGGTGATGATCGGAACCAACCGCCTGATGATCATGTTCGACGCCAAGGATCAGCAGCTCAAGCAATGGACCGTCACCGATCCGCAGGGCTACGACACCACCGTTGCGGTCTACAATCTCGACCAGACCAAGAAGCCCGATCCGAATCTGTTCGTCATCAATTATCAACGCAACATTCAATAATCGCGCCCGCCATTGCGAGCGCCACCCTCGGTTCATTCACCGCGGTGCAGTCCCGATCAGCCGGGCGCCGCGCTGGAACGTGACGTAGCTCCACAACCAGTTCAGCGCCACCACGAAACGGCGGCGCAATCCGATGAGAAAATAGACGTGGACGCCGCTCCAGAAGAGCCAGCCGAGGAAGCCCGTGAGCCTGATCGGGCCGAGTTTCACCACGGCGGATTTGCGGCCGACCGTGGCGAGATCGCCAAGGTGGTGATATTCGAACGGCTTGGGCGGCTTCTGACCCTTGACGCGCGCGGCAATGAGGCGGCCCACATAGGCGCCCATCTGCTTCGCGGCCGGCGCAATCCCAGGAATCGGACGCCCGTTCTCGCCGAGAAGCGTTGCCGTGTCACCGACCGCAAAAATATCGGGCCAACCGGGCACGCTAAGATCGCTGCTAACCTTGATGCGTCCGGCCCGATCGTGTTCGGCGCCGAGCCACATCGCCGCCGGTGAAGCGACGACGCCGGCCGCCCATATCACCGTGCCGGCCTCGATCTGGCTGCCGTCGAGCGACACGCCCTGCGCGTCGCAGCCCGTCACCTGCCGGCCGAGTTGGATGTCGACGCCCATCTTTTCCAGCGAGCGTTTGGCGTAATCCGACAGCTTTTGCGGAAATGTCGGCAACAGCCGCGGACCGGCCTCGATCAGGATGATGCGCGCCTCGCGCGGGTCGATGCGGCGGAAGTCGTGCTTTAGGGTGCGGCGCGCAACTTCGGCCATGGCGCCGGCCATTTCGACGCCGGTCGCTCCGCCGCCGACGATGACGAAGGTCAGCAGGCGCTGGCGCCCGGGACCGTCGTCCACCACTTCAGCCTTCTCGAAGGCGAGCAGGAATTCGCCGTCGGATCTCGGTCGCATCCTCGAGCCGTTTGAGGCCGGGCGCGAACGGCGCCCAATCGTCATGGCCAAAATACGAATGCGTCGCACCGGTCGCGAGTACGAGGTAGTCGTAGGACAGCTCGATCTCGGTGGTGTGCACGTGACGGGATTGCGGATCGACGCCAGTCACGCGCGTCATCAGGATCAGCACGTTCTTTTGATGCCGCACGATGGCGCGGATCGGCCAGGCAATATCGGCTGGCGACAATGCCGCGGTGGCGACCTGATAGAGCAGGGGCTGAAAGCAGTGATGATTGTGCGAATCGACCAGCGCGATCTCGACGTCGGCATCCGCGAGGGCTTTACACGCTTCAAGCCCGGCGAATCCGCCGCCGACAATCACCACCTGCGGCCGTCGCGGCACGTCATTCATGACGGTCTCCGGCGCTCATGTTACGGCAAATAAAAAACGGGAGCGAGTTCGGCGGTGCGCCGTCATAGATGATGACAGGCCGTAACGATGCTGGCTTAATGGCCGCCTCGCCGCCATATATCGCCGCAATGCAGATCAAGCTCACAACCTGGAACATCAATTCGGTGCGCCTGCGCATCGATCTCGTGGCCAAGTTCATCAAGGCGGTCCGCCCCGATATCCTTTGCCTGCAGGAAACGAAGTGCCCGGATGACAAATTCCCGCTGAAGCGTTTCAAGCGGCTCGGATACGAGCACGTCGCGCTCAATGGGCAGAAGGGTTATCATGGTGTCGTCGTCGTCTCGCGGCTGCCGTTCGAGACCACGGCGATTTGGGCATTCTGCGGCAAGAGCGACAGCCGGCACACATCGGTCGTGCTGGGAGAGCGCGCCGCGCTGCGCGACCCGATCACACTGCACAATTTCTACGTCCCGGCCGGCGGCGACATTCCCAATCCTGCTGTCAATCCGAAGTTTGCCCACAAGCTCGCCTTTCTCGACGAGATGAAAGGCGGTGAAGCGCTCTGCCCAGCGGCGTCGGCCCGCAGCATCATCGTCGGCGATCTCAACGTGGCGCCACTCGAATCCGATGTCTGGAGCCACAAGCAGCTGCTCTCGGTCGTCTCACACACGCCGATCGAGTGCGAAAAGCTGAACGGGGTGCAGACCGCCGGCGGCTGGATCGACGCCGTTCGTACCTTCGTGCCCGAACCGGCCAAGATTTTCACGTGGTGGAGTTACCGGTCGCCGGATTGGGCTGCGGTCGATAAGGGGCGCCGGCTGGACCATATCTGGACGACGCCTGCGCTGGCCGACCGGCTGTCCGCGGTCACGGTCCTCAAAGACGCCCGCGGCTGGGCCCGTCCCTCCGACCACGTCCCGGTGACGGCGACGCTTGAGCTTTGACCGATCGGTCTGGCGGCCTCCGCGCAGTTGCGGCCATCGCGGCGGGCGATAGGATTGCCGCAAATTTCGAGGCCGGCGCACGATGACGTCAGCAGCAAGGGCATGGAAAAGGTTTCGCCGCCGCTTCGAAAAGTGGCAGGAGCAGTCGCGCGAGCCCGGTCTTACCGCGCTGCTTTTGATCGAAGGCTTTCTGATTTTTCTCATCATTCCGCTCGCCGGAATGGGCTGGCTGCCGAACCATGTTCTCATCATCGCATTCCTGCTGCTGGTGGCTGCCACGCTGGTCGTGACCTCGCGCAGTCATGTCGCCACCTTGATTGTGGCGGTGTCTGTCGCCCTGAGCCCGTTCGGCTCCTTCGTTCATGCCGAGCATCCGTCTTTGTTCACGGACTGGGTCAGCGTGACCGGACGGCTGGTCGCCATCTCGGCGCTGAGCATTGTCATGGCCAAAGCGGTGTTCGGCAGCGGCAATGTGACGTGGCACCGCGTGCAAGGCGCCGTCGTGCTCTATATGAACTTCGCGCTGTTCTTTTTCACGCTCTATCGATTTCTGGACACGCTCTTGCCAGATGCCTTCAAGGGCCTGCCGGAAAGCGGCGCCGAGCACGGCACCGGGGCGGCGCTGCTTTATTTCAGCTTCAGCACGCTCACCACGGTGGGATACGGCGATATCACGCCGGTTCATCCCTTGGTGCGCAATTTTGCAAATCTTGAAGCGGTGATCGGACAGTTGTATCCCGCAACGCTGATCGCGCGGCTTGTCAGCCTTGAACTCGAACATCGGCGCGGCCGAAGGAGAAGTGACGATGCGTAACCTGTTCCTTCTCGCGTTCCGAAGCCTGACATGCGCCGCTCTGATCGGCGGCCTGCAGGCTGTGCCGGCCAACGCCCAAAGCGCGGCCGACTTCTATCGCGGCAAGCAGATCACGTTGATGGTCGGATCCAGCCCCGGCGGCGGCTACGACGCCATCGCGCGGGTGGTCGCCCGCCATATGGGCCGGCACATTCCCGGCAATCCGACCATCATCGTGCAAAACACGCCGGGCGGCGGCAGCATTACGATGAGCAATCGCATCTACCGCGCCGAGCCGCAGGATGGCACGGTCATGGGTCTGGTTCAGCGCGGGGTGCTGCTGGCGCAGCTGCTCAAACAGCCGAACGTGCAGTTCGACATTACGAAATTGAACTGGATCGGCAACGTTTCGCCCGACACGTCGCTCGTGGCGTCGTGGCACACCGCGCCGGTCAAGACCGTGCAGGATCTGCTGGCCAAGGAATTCATCGTCGGCGGTACCGGCTCGACATCAGATCTCGAGGCGTCGGCCCGGCTCCTGAACGCGACCATCGGCGCCAAGTTCAAGATCGTGAGCGGTTACCCCGGGCAGGCCGACGTACTGCTCGCGATGGAGCGCGGCGAAATCCAGGGCACCGCCGACTGGTCGTGGTCGGAGATCAGGTCCCGCCACATGGATTACGTCAAAGACGAAAAGATCAATCTGATCCTGCAGAACGCGCTGCGGAAGTCGCCGGATTTGCCGGACGTGCCGCTGGCGATGGACTTCATCAAGGACGACACGGACCGCCAGGCGGCCTCGCTCTATTTCGGACTGAAACAGATCGCTCGCCCGGTGCTTGCCGGCCCTGGCGTGCCGGCTGACCGGCTCGACGCCTTGCGCCAGGCCTTCATCGCGCTGAAGGACGACGCGGACTTCATAGCCGACGCCAGGGCGCTCGGATTGGACGATCCGACGCCGGCGAGCGACATCGACGCCTTCGTCAAACTCACCACATCGGCCTCTCCGGAGGTGGTGCGCCGCCTGACGGACATCCTCAATCCGCATAAATGATCGATTACGGACTCGCTCCAGCCCCTGGAACACTGCGAAAAATGGAGTAAATACTGCGTAGAGACGTCACGGTCCCGAACTTGACGGACCGGACATCCAGCGGGGCACGCGACGACGACACCACACGAAAGGAGTGTCTATGGGGAAAAAGCAGCACGATCCTGACAAGGAACGGGTATTCGTTCGGCCGATAACCGGGGCCTACAGCCTCACCGACGAGTTGAAGCGATTGCGCTCCATGCCGCGCGTGATCAAGGGCTCGGAAACCAAACTCGATGGCGGTCCGCAGCACTTCAGCCGGCATTATGTCGAGCCGGAAGACGGCCTCTGTCAGACGCTGCACATCCACCTTGAGGAATACGCTCCGGGCGGCACGACGCAGAAGCACGGCCACGTCAACGAAGCCGCGTTCTACATTCTCGACGGCGCCGGCTACGAAATCCATGACGGCGTCCGCTACGACTGGAAGGCCGGCGACGTCGCCATCGTTCACAACAACTGCGTGCACCAGCACACCAACGCCAATGCCCGCGAGCCGGCCCGCGCCTTGGTCATCAAGACCAAGCCGATGTACCTGTTCATGAACATGCTGTTCCAGCATACGGTCATCAAGCGGCCGAAGACGCCGTCGCAGACGCAGGGCAATTTCGTGCCGCGCGATTACGACGAGGACTACAATCACCCCTCCGAAAAAGATCTGGCCGAGGAGGAGATTTAACGATGGCGTGGGATGAATCAAGGACTTGGCTCGCCGGCGCCAACAACAAGACGCTTTATCAAAATCTCCTCGACGATGCGACGACGCGGCCGTCACGCATGGCGCTCCGCAAGAAGATCGTACATCCGGATGAAATGCCGTGGGAAATGTCCCGGCAGGGTCTGCTCAAGCACCTTCTCAACGAGCAGATGAACACGCGGATGGAAACGGTCGACGCCTACATGCAGGTGATTCCGCCGGGCAGCCGCTCCGGCAAGCACCGTCATCTTGCCGAGGAATGCCTCTACGTCGTCGAAGGCTATGGCTACGACCTGCACCAGGACTGCGACGTCGAGATCACCGACACCTATTCGTGGATACCGCAGGACGAGATCAAGCGTTTCGAATGGGAGGCCGGCGACGTCGTCTATGTGCCGCCGTGCACCATCCACCAGCACTTCAACGGCGATCCGACGCGGCCGGCCCGGCTGATCTCCTGCACCAACCGCATCTACAAGAACTCCGGATTGAACGATCTGGTGCAGATCGAGGATGCCCCGGAATACGATCCGAAGGTCGTGCTCACGGCCGAACTGGTCCGGCAGTATATCGAGGGCCGCGCCGCGAAGGTCGCCTGAGCCGAGGCGGCGGAGCTATCGCGTCCGCTTATCGCCGGTGAGCGAGTCGCGGACGTTCTCCATTTCGCGCGACCATTGGTCAGCGCGCCACGTCATGAATTCGCGGAGGCGGCGCGCCGCCTCCGGATAGCCTTCGAGCATCTTCAGGAACATCACGCGCGATATCCGCATCACTGTCGAATCCTCGCGCGCCGTGGCGGTAGCCGGCCGCTTCGTTTCCGCGAGCAGCGCCGATTCGCCAAGCAACGTACCGGCCTCGGCGATCACTTCGCTTTCGCCGGCTCGCTCGGGCTTGAGGCTGATGGAGCCGCTCTGAATGATGAAGGCGCAATCGGCGGCATCTCCAGCCGTGAACAGCACCTGCCCGGCTTGAAGCGGCGTGCTCTCGGCGCCAATGGCAAGGATGCGCAGCGCCCCCACCCCGAGCCGGTGGAGGACCGGAACGCGCTCAAGGAACGCGATGTCGTCCTCGATGCTCATGGCACGCCGCGATCACGGCACGAGTTTGTAGCCACCGGCCTCGGTCACCAGGATGGCGGGGGCTGCGGCATCCTTTTCGATTTTCTGCCGCAGCCGATAAATGTGGGTTTCGAGCGTGTGTGTGGTCACGCCTGAATTGTAGCCCCAAACTTCTTGCAAAAGCGTCTCTCGCGAAACCGGCTTCTGACCGGCGCGATACAAATAGCGCAGGATCGACGTCTCCTTCTCGGTGAGCCGGACCTTATTGCCTTTGGGATTGAGCAGCAGCTTCGAACTGGGCCGAAACGTGTATGGCCCGATCGCGAACACCGCGTCCTCGCTCGCCTCATGCTGCCGAAGCTGAGCGCGGATGCGCGCCAGAAGCACCGCAAAGCGGAACGGCTTGGTCACATAATCATTGGCGCCTGACTCGAGCCCCAGAATGGTGTCCGAATCAGTGTCGTGGCCGGTCAGCATGATGATCGGCGCCTTGAAGCCGTTCTTGCGCAGGATGCGAACGGCCTCGCGGCCGTCGATGTCGGGCAGGCCGACGTCCATGATCACGAGGTCCACTTGCCCGGCCTTGGCGGCCTGAACGCCCTTGGTGCCGTTTTCAACCGCGACGGCCTCAAACTCCTCATGCAATGAGAGTTGTTCGGTCAGCGCGTCACGCAATTCGGTATCGTCGTCGACAATAAGAATCTTCCGCGTATTCGGCATTAAATTCGACCCCTGGAGCCACCGGAAAACCGGCTCGCGACGCGGCGAGCATCATGTCCCGCGGCTTCGCCACATCAATTGATCGCGAAGTAGAACATTCATGGATAAAAGAGCAAGCGCGAGTTGGCGGACCGGGGCTCGCCATCCGGACGGGCGGATGCGACGGATTTCACTCAATCTTGTTCGTGTTGCGCCCAGGCCGGGCCGCCAATCGCAGGGCCGGCTGTTCGCCGGCCCCGTGCCGGCGCCAGTGGCGCTCGGCCGCTCCGGCATTAAAGCAAATAAACGTGAAGCCGACGGTGGCACGCCACGCGGCTCGTTTTATCCTGTTCGGCTGTGGTGGCGGGCCGATCGCATGATGCGGCCGCGCACTTTGCTGCCCGTTCGCCGCATCCGCCCCTATGACGCGTGGTGCGAAAACCCTGAGGACCGGCGGTACAACCATCCGGTTCGCAGGTCGGCCACTGAACCAGGCGAACGGCTCCGCCGCAGAGATCATCTCTATGACCTGATTGTCGAAATCGACCACAACACACGGCCGCGCATTGCCGGCCGGGGCAGCGCCGTGTTTCTGCACCTTGCCCGGCCCGGCTACGCGCCGACCGCGGGATGTATCGCCTTCTCGCGCCGGGACCTTCGCTTGCTGGTGTCACGGCTCACGCTAAAGACAAGAATTCGATATTCATTCCTAGCGGGGAGCAGCACGCGACCCAAAGATCGCGGTACCAACCCGCACGTGAGTCGCGCCGAACGCGATGGCGATTTGAAAATCCGCGCTCATCCCCATGGAGAGGAGCGAAAGTCCATTGCGCTTGGCGATTTGGGCGGTCAGGGCGAAGTGCGGTGCCGGAGCCTCGTCAAAGGGCGGAATGCACATGAGACCCGAAATCGAAAGGTTGTGGCGTTCGCGGCACCCTGCCAAAAACCCGTCTGCGTCTTTCGGCAGGACACCCGCCTTTTGCGGCTCAGAGCCGGTATTGATCTCGACGAACAGCAACGGCCGGCGCTGCTGCCGGGTGATCTCTTTGGCGAGCGCGTCGGCGAGACTCTCGCGATCGAGCGAATGGATGGCGTCGAACAACGCCACCGCTTCACGCGCCTTGTTGGACTGCAGCGGCCCGATCAAGTGCAGTTCGATGTCGGCGTGACGCGCCACAAGCGGCGGCCATTTGGCCTTCGCCTCCTGGACGCGGTTTTCACCGAAAACCCGCTGACCGGCGGCAATTACGGGCTCGATCGCGTCGGGGCCAAATGTTTTCGATACGGCCACCAGCGTCACGGTTACCGGATCGCGCCTGGCCTCACGGCAAGCGCGTGCGATCTCGTCGCGCACCGCCGTAATGCCCTCCAGTCAATTCATACTTTCCATGTGGTGAATACTTCAGAAAACAATTCAAATTTTATCGGAACCCCGAAGCCCGTTTTTACGCGTGTCAGATGCGTTGTTAAAGCGGGCGGGGTTTAGGTCAATGTCGGACGCACTGGCGAAGTCTGAAACTACGGCAAAGCGCAAGAAGCGCTTTCTCAGCATCCGTGCCCGCCTGATCGTTCTCGCCTTGCTGGCGATCGCGCCGCTGATGGTCCAGCGCGTGCGCGGCTTGGAAACGGCGCGAGCCGACCTGACCGCGCGCGCTCATGTCGACGTCATGAACGTGGCCCGCCATGCCGCCGAAAGCCAGCGCAAAATCATTTACGCGGTGCGAGCACTGCTTCAGGTCGCCGCCCGGGTCTATGCGGGGATGCCGGTCAATCCTGCCGATTGCAACCGCTACCTCTCCGATTTGACGGGCAATATTCCGTGGTTCCGCGCCGTCTCCGCAACCGGCCCCAACGGCCAGATCAAATGCTCGACGGAGCCGCTCGCGGTCGGAATCAACGTGGCCGATCGGCCGCATTTCTTGAACGCGCTGAATTCGCGCGATTTCTCGCCCAGCGACTACATGATCAATCGAACCCATCAGATGGCGAGCCTGATTGCCAGCTATCCGGCCATCAAGGATGACGACTCCATTGGTGGCGTCGTCCTGGCTTCGATCAATCTGCAATGGCTCAGCGATCTCTTTGCGACCGCCGCGCAGCGTCCGGGCACCGCGGTTTTGCTGTTCGACACAGGCGGCACGCAGATCGCGGCATCGGCCGATGAGGAAAGTCTCGTCGGCAAACGTTTTGCCGATCACCCGCTGCTCAAGACGATGTTCGCCGACGACGAAGGCACGACCGCAACCGCGGGCGTCGACGGCGTCCGCCGGATCTTTGCCTATGTCCGCGTGCCGTGGACCAACGCACGGCTCGCCGTGGGGCTCGATGAGAATGTCGTGCATAGCGGCATCGACCGCGAGATCGGCATCGCTTATCTGCAACTGATACTTGGTCGGCGTATTTGTCCTCATCGTCGTATGATTCGGCGGCGAGCAGTTGATCGTGCGGCCGATCCGGTCGCTGGTCCGGACCGCCACGCGATTCGGCCGCGGCGACTTGCGCACCCGCGCCGCGCAGGAGGCCTGGATCGCCGAGTTCGAGCCTCTCGCCGTTGCGCTCGACGACATGGCGCGCAAGCTTGCGGTGCGCGAGGAAGAGCTGCGGATTGCCAACGAGCACCTCGACGAACTTGCGAGCCTCGACGGCCTCACCGGACTGGCCAATCGCCGCGGTTTCGATCGTGAACTCGAGCGCGAGTGGAAGCGGGCCGGCGAGCACCGTTCGCCGCTGCTCTGATGATGATCGATATCGACCATTTCAAGCTCTACAACGATCGCTACGGTCACGTCGCCGGCGACGCCTGCCTGCGCACCGTCGGCGAAACACTCTCGATGGTGACGCTCGACAGCGCCGTGCTTGTGGCGCGCTACGGCGGCGAGGAATTTGCCTTGCTGCTGCCCGGTCTCGACGTCAAGCGGACGACCGCGCTCGCCGAAGAGGCCCGCAAGGCGATCGAAGCGCTTCGCATCACGCACGCCGAAAATCCGTGCGGCCATGTCACCGTCAGCATCGGCGTCGAGTGTCTGGTGCCTGAAAACGACCAACTGGCTGCGCATTTGCTCGAGGGGGCCGACAGCGCGCTTTACGCAGCGAAACGGCGCGGCCGCAACCGTGTCGTCGCCCAGGCCGTGAGCTTGGTCAGCGCGCGCGAGACGCACCCGCCGCTCGTCGCGTAAACGCCCGTCAACGCTTCCTGCGACTGGTTGCCTTTTTGGACTTCCGCTTGGGCGGCGCCCAAATCATGCCTTCGAGCTTCATGCCATCGGGATCGGCGAAATAGACGGCGTAATAGTTGCGGCCGTAATACTCTCCCGGTAGGTCGAGCACCGTCATGTCATTCGCTTCTAGAAAAGCGCCCAGATCGTCGACGTCCTTTCGGCTCGACAGTTCGAACGCGTAGTGGTGGAACCCGATATCGCCCTTGCGATATTTGCGCTTTCTTCCCTGCGCGTCGGCGGCGGCAATCCAAAACAGCGTCTTGCCGTTGCTCCAGCCGGCCATGTCGGCATAGTCGTATTTGAGCTTGAAGCCGAGAAAGCGCAACAACTTGCCGTAGAAGGTCTTTGAGCGGGCGAAGTCGCCAACGCTGAGTACGAGGTGATCAATGCCGACGACGCGAGCCATGAGATTGGTCCTTGCGCGACGAACGTGGCTCAACAAACCCGCATGCGGCGCTTCGTTCCCCGTTCGCAGCTGCCCGCCGCTTGCCTTGAGCGGCTGGCCCGACCAAGATAGCACCAACAACAGGTCGCTCGTCAGAAAATCGAGCGCAGGGGAGTCAGCGGATGCCGCAAACGTTGTTCGACAAAATCTGGGATTTTCATCTGGTCGGACAACGCGCCGACGGCCGCGATCTCCTCTACATCGACCGGCATGTCCTGCACGAACTGCACGCGCATCATTCTTTCGCGCACTTGGAGAAGCAGAACCGGTCGGTTCACCGGCCCGACCTCACATTCGCCGTGCAGGATCACACCGTCGCAACCAAACCCGGCCGCAACGACGACACGAACCCATCGGGTACGGCGTTTCTGAAAGCAATGCGTGCAGGCACGCAGAGGTTTGGCATCAAGTTGTTCGACATCAACGATCCGGATCAAGGCATCTCGCACGTCGTGGCGCCTGAACTCGGCATCGTGCTGCCTGGCGCAACGCATGCGGTCCCCGACAGCCATGCGAGCACCGTTGGCGGTGTCGGTGCGTTGGCGTTCGGCTGCGGCACGAGCGAACTCACGCATATTCTCGCCGCCCAAGTGATGGCGATGAAGCGCCCGAAGCGGATGCGTATCAAACTCGAAGGCCGGCTCGGCAAGCATGTCAGCGCCAAGGACGTGGCGCTGCGCATCATCGCCGAACTCGGGGTCGCGGGCGCCCGCGGCTATGCGGTCGAGTATGCCGGCTCGGCCATTCGCGCGATGCCGATCGAGCAGCGCATGACGCTGTGCAATCTCAACATCGAAATGGGTGGCCGGTCAGGCTTCGTCGCGCCTGACGATGCGACGTTCGCGTGGCTCAAGGGGCGGCCCTATGCGCCGCACGGCGACATGTGGGATCACGCGCTGGCCTATTGGCGCACGCTTTCGACCGATGACGGCGCCGACGTTCGACCGCGAGGTCGAACTCGATTGCAATTCGCTCGAACCACAAATCACATGGGGCACCGATCCGAGCCAGGTCGTTGATATTTCGGGGCGCGTGCCCGATCCGGCGGCGATCGATCCCGGCCGGCGCGCCGCGGCGGAAAGCGCATTCGCCTACATGGACCTGAAACCCGGAACGCCACTTGCCGGATTGCCTGTAAAGCGCGTGTTCATTGGTTCGTGCACAAACAGCCGCCTGCCCGACCTGGAGGTCGCGGCTGCCGTTGTGCGAGGACGGCAAGTGGCCGAAGGCGTAAACGCGATGGTCGTGCCCGGCTCGTCAACGGTCAAACGCGAGGCCGAGGCTGCCGGCCTTGATCGCGTCTTTCGCGACGCCGGCTTCTTCTGGGGCGAGTCCGGCTGCTCGATGTGTGCAGGCGGCAACGGCGACCGCGGCGAGCCCGGCGAGCGTTGCGTCTCGACTACCAACCGGAATTTTGAGAACCGCCAGGGCCCGCGCGTGCGGACCCATCTTGCGAGCCCGGCAACGGCGGCGGCGAGTGCGATCGCCGGCCGCATCGCCGACGTGCGGCAGCTGGTTTAGGAGTCAATTGTGCAGCCCTTCACCAGCCATACCGCGATCGCCGCCCCGCTCCTCAGGGACGACGTCAATACCGATCAGATCGCTCCGATCCTGCACTCGCGCGGGCTCAAAGAGGATTACAAGGCCATGCTGTTCGCGCGGGCCCGGCAGCGCGAAGACGGCAGCGAAGACCCGAACTTCGTCCTCAACAAGCCGCAGTTCCGCAACGCAGGAATTTTGGTGACCGGTCACAACTTCGGCGCGGGCTCGTCGCGCGAAATCAGCGGTATGGGTCATGCTGGCGAACAATATCCGCGCCATCGTGGCGCGCAGCTTCGCTGACATCTATCGCGAGAATTGCCTGCAAAACGGCGTCTTGCCAATCGTGCTCGGCGCCGAAGACGCCGATCGTTTTGTCGCTCGCGTTGTCGAGGCCAATGGCGGCGCCCCGTTCAGCGTCGATTTGACAACGCAGCGCATCTCCGGACCCGGCGGACCTGACGTGGCGTTCGAGATCACGCCCGCCGACCGCATGCGGCTGCTCGAAGGCCTCGACGATATCGGTCTGACGCTCAAGCACATGCACGACATCGCGGCCTGGGAAAAACGCGCGGCTGTCGCGCAGCCGTGGCTGCAGCGAACGCACGACGCGCGGTCGGGCCGCCTGTCGTAGAACCGAACAGCAAACGCGACACAGCGGTCATAGCGGAGGATTCTCATGAACGCGCGAAAGAAATTCCGGTCCATCATGGCGGGCAAGCGCCTCGTTCTCATGCCCGGCGCCTATGACGGCTTGTCTGCCCGCATCATGGAAGCCGAGGGATTCGAGGCGATCGCGGCCGGCGGGTACGCGGCGATCGGCAGCATGCTGGCGCAACCCGACATGGGTCAGTCCAACATGCGCGATTACTCCGATCATTACGCGCGTATCGCCGACGCGGTCGAAGTGCCGGTGTTCGTCGACGCCGATACGGGCTTCGGCGGCGTCAATAACGTGCGGCAGATGGTACGCGCGTTCGAAAGCGCCGGCGTGGCCGGCATGTTTTTCAGCGACCAGGTTTTTCCGAACCGTTGCGGCTACTTGCCGGGCAAGCAGGTGGTGCCCGTCGAACAGATGCTCGCCAAGATCAAAGCCGCGGTCGATGCGCGGCGCGACAGCGATTTTTTCATCGCCGCTCGCACCGACATCGCGGCGCTTAAGGGGGTCAATGCGGCGATCGGGCGCTGCCAACTGTTCATGGAGGCGGGCAGCGACATGGCAAAACCGCAAGGCGTCGACACGATCGACGATATCAAGCGCGTCTTGCGCGAGGTCGGCGGACCGCACATGGCGACGCTGTCGCAAGCGGCCGGACCGAAGCAGCGAAGCCTCGCCGAACTCGAAGCGGCCGGCGTCGTCGCGGCGAGCTTTCCCTCGATCGCGCTGTTTGCCGCCGGGCACGCCGTCCGCAATGTGCTGCGTATCCTGAAGAGCGAAAATTCACTCACTCCGGCGCAACCGCATCTGTTGTCCCTGGAGGACTACTACAACCTGGTCGGGCTGAAGCCGCTCCTTGAGCGCGAAGAAAGCTACGACAAGGCTGCCGCGGCGCTCGCGCGAAAGCGCGCAGCCGAATAGGCGAGGGCGATTGGCGCTGTGCAATGGCGCTGCCGCTAAAGAAGTGCCGGGGGGACATTCGATGAAACTTGCGGTTCGGTCGCTCGGCCGCTTTGCGATCGCATGCTGTGGAGTCGCGATAGCTTCGTTGTTCGCGACCGCTGCCATCGCACAAGGCGCCGAGGATTTCTTCAAGGGCAAACAGCTGCGGCTGATCGTCGGATTCCCGGCAGGTAACGATTACGATCTCGGTGCACGGCTCCTGGTGAAGTACCTGCCCAAGTACATTCCGGGACACCCGAACATCATCGTCCAGAACATGCCCCAGGCCGCCAGCGTCGCGGCGGCCAATTATCTTTACACGCAAGCGCCGCGGGACGGCACGGTCATGGGGTCGTTCTCGCGCAACATCGTCAACGAGGCGCTCACGGGTCAGAATCTCGAGGCAGACCCGCGCCGCTTCGGCTGGCTCGGCGCGACGTCGCTGCCCGCTCGGGTCTGCGTACGCTGGCACACCTCGCCCGTCAAAACGCCAGCCGATCTGTTCACGCAGGAATTCATCGTCGGCGCGGCCGGCGCCGGCTCATCCTTGGCGATCTTGCCGACCGTGCTCAATCAGGTGCTGGGCACCAAATTCCGCATCGTCGAGGGCTATCAGGGCTCCAACGATGCCCTTCTTGCGGTCGAGCGCGGTGAACTTCAGGGGATCTGCGCCTCGTACGCGCAGTTTCGCGCTAGCGAGCATCTCATCCGCGACGGCAAAATGCTGTTCCTGCTGCGCGCCGAGGAGACCGTCATTCCGGAAATTCCCGAGGTGCCGTCAATCTTCGACTACGCCAAGACCGAGGAGCAGCGCCAACTCATGCGCTTTGTCTTCTCCAGCACTGAATTCGGCCGGCCGTACGTGTATCCGCCGGAGGTCCCCAAGGATCAAGTCGACGCCATGCGCAAGGCGATCGCCGATGCGGCGCACGATCCCGAACTTGTCGCCGAGGCCGCCAAAATTCAGCTGGATATGACCTACACGGCACCGGACCAGCTAGAGGCGCTGGTCGCCAAGCTCTACGCGCCGCCGCCGCGTCTGATCGCGACGATCAAGACGATCCTGCCCAATGTGAAGTAAGAGACGCTGGTGCGCCAACCGCGATCGGAAAAACCGGCCGCAATACGGAAAGGGAGCCCCAAAAAGAAAGGGGCCGGCACAAGGCCGGCCCTTCCCCCATACATAAGCTGTATAGCTTACCCCTTTGTAACGACCGGCGGCGGGGCCTTGCCCTTGCCGGTTTGAGCGCAGCCCGCGATGCTCAGGAGAGCAAGCACCGCAGCTGTAGCGAAAGCGATCTTCTTCATGAAGAACTCCCCCTGCGTCATGACGGTTTAACCATACAGAGGGGCCAGGCGGTCCTCTAGTGCTCAAAAGACACAGTCGACATCTGATTGCACCCTTAAGGGCGGTTCCCCGGTGGAACCGATGGTGATTTCCTCAAAAGGCAATGTCCAAGCCGCCCGGGCGGGGCACCTGAGGCGTTTGTCTCGAAAAATTGGCCCCACAAACCCGCCAATTGGGCGCGTTTTTATCGTTTCTCGCCCCAGAGCATCCTGACCGTTGCAAATATGACGCACTGCGAAAAATCCACAACGCCGGTCGTACATTTGCCACCGGCCGAAGGCGATAATTGATACCATCTTGGGGCTGAATATAGCGAAGCTATCGCGTGCCGGGCGCGAATCGCCCAATTGGATATCTTCATGGCTCTCAGAGGGCACAATGCAGCATAAACCGCATGGCGGACGCCGCCTTCATTGGCTCATTGGCTTTTGCGCTTTGGCCGCTGTCACGGGGCTCGGGCTCCCAACGGCGCAGGCCCAAAATATCTGGGCGCCCGAACTGAGTCCGACGCCGAGCGCGAGGCCCGTCTCGGGCACCGGAAATGGTGGTGAGTACTTCATCGAATTCCGCGCGCGCTACGCGTGGGACTATGGCCATACGTTCATGGTGTTTGGCCGGGTCGGCGAACGACTGGGCAAGAGCAATGTCGCCGGTCTGTCGCCGGTCGGCGACGACCCCGCCGCCTGGGTCATGGGGCATTACGTTCCGGTGCCCGCCGAAACCGGCTGGACGGACGGCGACCTGGAAGAGAAATACATATCGGCGCGCTATCGCGTCACGATGAACAAGGAACAGTACGATCGGACCGTCGCCTATATCCGGCATCTGCAGGCCACTTCGCATACCTGGAGCGCCGAGCTTTATAATTGCAACGCCTTTGCGGGCGATGTCGCCAAGTTCATGGGCCTGAAGGCTCCCGCGTCGTCGCTTATCTATCCCCGGGTCTATATCAACAACATGCGCAAGATAAACACGGGGCATCCGGAGGCCGCTGATACGCTTGTCAGCGAAAATATGAAGGAAATGCAGAGTCCGACGCGCGACGGACGAGCGATGATCAATAGCGGCGTACGCACCGTCGTAGCCCATCCGGGCGACGATCGCTCGCCCTCGACGGCGGCGCCGTCGGGACCGCGGGTCATTATCGGTCCGGTTCGCGTATCGAACGCTGCATCCGAGCCTGCGCCGCAATAACGGACCAAAATTGCATTCAACGTTCTGCAGATTGCTCGGCTTCTTAGCCGCGAGCCTTATGCTGTCGGCGTGTACAGGCGCGCCGTCACCGAGCGGTGGCACGACCGGCCCGAGTGCGTCGAGCGCATCCAGCGGTCTCGGCGCGCGAGAGCTCACGCCGCAGGAGAAGAAGGTCATTATCGACGCGCTGAGTTCGTCGATCCGCGACCCGGGGTCGGCGAAATACAAATGGGCCAAATTTCCGCTAATGCCGTCGGACGACGTCAATTACTGCGCGATGGTGAACGCAAAGAGCCCGCATCCGGCCTATAGCGGCTGGCAGAATTATATCGTCGAAGCGAAAGTCAGCGGCGGCCAAATATCATCGGCTGTGGTCGGGCTGATCGCCGGCGGCAAGGACGCCCCGCTCGTCACCAAGATGTGCGCCAAGTACGGCCTCAATCCGAACGACGCCAACTAAATCAGTCGCAGCCTACGCTTAGGCAAGCACCTGATCGCAACAAATGGAGCTGCCCGTCACGCGTGCGCCCATTCCTCAGCGCTGGCGCCAGCCAGCGACTGGACGCGGCTTTCGTCGGCGGCAAGGTCGCCCGCCGGCCCGGAATACACGACGTGTCCGTCATCAAGCACATAGGCATGGTCGGCGATTTCGAGACTCATGCGGACATTCTGCTCGACGAGAAGCACCGTTATGCCTTCCTTCCGCATCTGCGCCACGATGCGGAAGACTTCGCGCACGATCAGTGGCGCAAGTCCCTGCGACGGCTCGTCGAGAATGAGAAGCTTCGGATTGATCAGAAGCGCGCGAGCGATGGACAGCATTTCCTGCTCGCCGCCCGACAGCTGCCGGCCGCGGTTGAATTTGCGCTCCTCCAGCCTCGGGAACAAGCGATAGACGCTCGCCGGCGTCCAAGGGCCGGGCCGATCGAGCGGCACGCGCAGATTTTCGTCGACCGTCAAATTGGAAAAAATGCGGCGGCCTTCAGGGACAAACCCGACCCCCAAGCCGGCAACGCGAAATGGCGGCCAGCGCGTCGTATCCGTGCCGAAGATCCTGACCCGGCCCTCGCGCGGTGGCGTCAGGCCCATGAGGCTGCGCAACGTCGTGGTCTTTCCGGCGCCGTTGCGGCCAAGGAGCGCCGTGACGCGGCCTTCCTCGGCCTCAAGACTGACGCCATGCAGAATGTGGCTCTTGCCGTAATAGGTATGGAGCCCTTCGGCGATCAGCGCGGCGCTCATGCGGCTTGACCCAGATAGGCGGTCTGGACCGCCTTGTTGGCCGCGATGTCGCGCGGCGTGCCCTCGGCGAGAAATTTGCCCTGGTCGAGCACCATAATGCGGTCCGCCAAATGAAAGACGACGCGCATGTCGTGTTCGATGAGCACGATCGTGATCTTGTGGTCGCGATGCAGCTTCCGGATCAGTTGGGTGATGTCGTAGGTTTCCTGGTCGCCCATGCCGGCGGTCGGCTCGTCGAGCAGAAGCAACCGCGGCCGCAGCGCGAGCGCCATCATGATCTCGGTGGCGCGCTGATCGCCGTGCGCGAGTTCTCCGACGAGGCGATCCGCCTTCGCGGTAAGGCCGCCCATCTCGAGCAGTTCGCCGACACCGGCGCGGACCTTTTTGTCAGCGTCGCCCGAAAGCCACGGCCGCACGCGATACCCTGATGCGACTTCGACGGGGATTCGCAAATTCTCGCGCACCGTCAGTTCGGGAAAGACTTCGGTGATCTGGAAGGTGCGGGCGATGCCGCGCCAGACCCGGCGGGCCGGCAGCAGGTCCGTGACGTCCTCGCCGTCGAAAATAATCCGGCCCGCGCTCGGCGTGAAAAAGCCGCTGATCATATTGAAGAACGTCGTCTTGCCGGCGCCGTTCGGACCGATGACGGCGCGCAATTCGCCCGGCTCAACCGTCATCGACACATCGCTGACGGCGACCAGACTGCCGAAATGTTTCGATACGTTTTCGATGCGAAGGAGGCTCATTGAGCTTCCTTTCGTCGAACGATGCCGAGCACGCCGCGCGGGAAGAAGAGCACGATCAGTACGAAGAACAAGCCGATGAAAGACATCCAATTTTCGGTTTGGCTCGAAATGTAGTCTTGCAGGACCAGAAAAATCGCAGATCCGACCAGCGGCCCCCAAAACGACCGCATGCCGCCCAGCACCGCCATGATGACGAAATTGCCCGACTGGTCCCACCGCAGCGCACGCGGATCGACGAAGTTGTTCATCAGCGCAAACAGCGTCCCGGCGATGCTGACAAAAAAGCAGGAGATGACCCAGGACAACCAGATGTGACGGTCCGCCGGAATGCCGATAAAGCGCGCGCGGCGCTCGTTCTCGCGGATGGCCAGCAGCGTGCGGCCGAACGGCGAGCGCAGCAGGAACGCCATCGCCGCCGCGCAAACAGCAAACACGGCCAGCACGAAATAGTAAAACGCCTTGGAATTATCGAGGATGTCGATGCTGGTGAAGCCGAGATCGAGCGGGATCCGATGCCACGCACTGACGCCATCGTCGCCGCCGGTGAGCGAAGACCATTGGAAGGCGATGAAATAGAACACCTGGCCGAACGCGATCGTGCACATGGCGAAATAAACGCCGCGCAGCCGCGCGATCAAGGGACCGATCACCGCCGCGGCGACAGTGCCGAGAACGACGCCGACCAGCATGCCGAGCGGCGTGCTGGGATAGAGATATTTGATCGTCAGCGCGGTGCCGTAGGCGCCGAGACCGAAATAGGCGGCGTGGCCGAATGAGAGGACACCGGTATAGCCGAGCAGGAAATTCAGCGCCGTCGCCGCCAGCGCGTAGACAATGACGCGGCTGCCAAGCTCGACGTAGCTGTCGACAAGCGGCAGCCAATAGGGCGCACTCAGCAGCAACAGCCAGACCAGGATATCGCCGGTGCGTTTTTCGAGGTTCGGCATCAGAAGCGGCCCTCCTCACCGAGGAGGCCGCGCGGCCGGACGATCAGCACCAGTGCCATGATCACGTACATCACCGCCTCGCTCGCTGAGGGGAAGAAGACGCTGGTGACGCCCGAGGCGACGCCGATCAACAGACCGCCTATGAGAGTGCCGGGCAGGCTGCCGAGGCCGCCGACGATGATGGCGATAAAACTCGGCATGATGAGGTTGTCGCCGACCGTCGGCTGCAATCCCAGCATGCCGGACGCCAGCACGCCCGCAAGTCCAGCCAAATAAATACCGAGCCCGAAGTTCAGATTGCGCAGCACGCGCACGTTGACGCCGAGGACCGAGACGGTTTCGAGATCGAGCGTGCCGGCGCGAATGCGAATACCGAGCCGGGTGTAGTTCAGGATCAAGAACAACCCGCCGACGGCCGCCATCACCAGTAGCACCATGAACACGCGGTAGCCGGTGAGGAAGAAGTACTGCAGGCTCAATGGCCGTGACAGCCAACTCGGAATCTGGAACGGCAAACTTTGCGCCCCCCAGATGAAGCGTGTGCCGTCCTCGATCATGAAGGCGAGGCCAAAGGTCAGCAGCAAACTGTAGAGCGGATCGCGGCCGTAGAGCTGGCGGATCAGCACGCGCTCGACCAAAATTCCGATGAACGCCGTCAGGAACGGCGAGGCCACCAGCGCGCCCCAGTAGCCCAGATAGGGAATGAGCGTGTAGGCGAGGTAACCGCCAATCGCCAGAAATCCACCGTGGGCGAAATTGATGACTCCGGACAGGTTCAAGATCAGCGACAGGCCGAGCGCCATCAACGCGTAGAACGCGCCGATGATGAGCCCGTTGAAGATGTTGAAGAGGACGAGTTGCGTCATCGCGCCCCGGATACGTTTACCCCCTCCCAAGGCCTGTCCACTCACAGAAGGCCGGGGGAAGGGGCTTAGCTTTTATTCTGAGCTCAAGCCAACAGTAAGCTCAGGCCGGCCACGTCATCTTGCAGCCGGTCTGATCCACCGGCAGCGCGGCTTTGTCACCCTTGACCAACTGGTTGACCTTAAACAGGTCCTCCGGATCGCCCCCCTTCGGGGCCGGCTGCGACTGACCGACAAAGAGCGTCGGCATCAATTGATTGTCGCCGACACGGTAGTAGGGATTATTTGGCATCAACGCCACTTCGGGCGGCAGCACGAGACCCTGCATGGCCTTGGCCAATTTGATCGGCTCAAGCGATTTGGCTTTCTCGGCTGCCAGCGCGCAGGTTTGGATCGCCGTATAGCCGAACCACGTGCGCGCCGTCGGCACGTTGCCGCCGCTGCGCTTGCGAATGTCGGCGACGAACTCCTCCACGTGCGGCACGCCCGGTTGCTTCCAGTACCACTCGAACACCCAATCGCCGAACAGCGCTTCGGGCGGCAAGCCCTTGTTCACTTCAAGCTCCTGCTGGGCGCCTGCGATATGGATCTTCTTGTCGAGGCCGAACTGCACCGCCTGCTTGAGGCAGTTGATCATGTCGTCCCCGGCCAACAACAGGATAAGTGCGTCCGGATTGGTCGACTGCGCCTTGATCAGATTGGCGGAGAAGTCGGCGGTGCCGAGCGGCGTGTAGTCGGCGCCAAGCTCGGTGCCGTTTGCTGCCTTCAGGCTTGCTTCGAACCCTTCCTGCAGCGAATGACCGAAAGCGTAGTCGGTCGTGATGAAGTACCATTTCTTGCCGTACGAATTGAGCAGCAACTTGGAGACCGAATTCGTCTCCATGCGCGTCGTGTTGCAGACGCGGAACACATTCCAATGGCATTGGCTGCCGGTCACGGTGTCGGTGTGGCCGCCTGGAACGATGTGAAACACGCCCTTCTGGAAGCTTGTGTTCGCCATCGCCTGCGCCAGCGCCGAATTGATGTTGCCGATCAGGAAGTCGACCTTGTCGCGGTCGATCAGCTTCAACGCCTTTTGCACGGCGGTCGCGGCGTCGCCGCTGGTCGAATCCTCGACGAGGAGATCGACCTTGCGGCCCAGAATGCCGCCCTTGGCGTTGATCTGATCGATGGCGAGCTGGCACCGATCAACTCGTTCTTGCCGAGTGCCGCGAAGGTCCCGGTCAACGGGTTATCGAGGCCGATCTTGACCGGTTCGTCAGCCAGCGACTTGACGACGAATGGGCTCGCAACCTGCATCGCGCCAAGCGCGAGGCCGCCCTTGAGTATCGTTCGGCGCTGCACGCGGCCGCCGAAAAGCTGCTTGGACATGTATCCTCCCGTGTGCCCCTTCCGGGGTATTTATTCTCTGGGGTCACTTCCAGAAGGTCCAATTCGAGAAGCGTCGCTTCAGAAGGACCAGCGCCCCCAAACCTTCCATACCGGCAACGATGCCGGCCCTTCAATCAAACGAAAGTAGCATCACCGCCTCGCCCATAAAGCGAAAGCAAATGAGATTATCCCGCACGCTATCGGCCGCTTGGGCTGCGAAAAAGCTGTCCCACACGCGGCGAAGTGGGCGACCGCCTCATCGAGAGGTGAGACAAAGAGCCGCTCGCCATCGCGCTGAGCAGGCCCAGGCGTTCGAGTTTGGCCAGCGCGTCGTCGACCTCGAAATCGAGGTCGACGCCGAAGGTGTCGCGCAGCCACGCTTCGATGCGGCCATCGAGCTCGTCCGCGGTCGGCGGCGCCGGCGCCGTATGCAGAAAATAATAGGCGAGAAACGCCTCCTTGCATTCCTGTTCCTCGGCTGCGCCGATGATGTAGTCGAATATTCCCGCATTGTTGTTGATGTTGCGGTAGTAGACGTTGTCGTTGAGCTCGATCTGATATTTGAGCGACTGC
Organism: uncultured Alphaproteobacteria bacterium; assembly: GCA_963732015.1. Lineage (GTDB taxonomy): Bacteria > Pseudomonadota > Alphaproteobacteria > Rhizobiales > Xanthobacteraceae > BOG-931. The sequence goes on from CAVSXY010000003.1 coordinate 579,763, forward strand.
CGCTGATATTTGACCCATTGCCGCATGACAAAGCCGCCCAGCGCCACCAGCGCCGCTCGACGCGCGCGCGAGCGCCGTTTTCATCTCCTTGTCCTCGACCGCCGAGGTGAAACCGAGATAAAATCCAACGACCAGAAAAAGCACCGTGATGGTGGCATAGAGATTGAGCAGAATCGGAATCCCGCCGGCGATCGCCGGAACGCCGAGGACGAGCTTGTCCACATTGCTCATCACAACGCGGACGTTGGGAAACAGCGCGTGAAGATCGGTGCTGGCGATGTTGCGGAAATATTTGAGCAGGATGGAGCCGGGCACGATTTTGCGGCGTTCGAGCGTCCGCAACTCGCGCCGCGAGACGATCTCGGCCTGCGATTTCATCGCCACCAACAGGACGACGTCGTCGTAGACGTCGGCGTCGACCTTGCGCCGCCGCAGCCCGAACCAATCGGCGACCTCGAAGTGCTCAGTGTGTTTTCCCCTGCGGTAGAAGCGCACCTCGCGAAAATCGTCCAGCGACTCCCTGACTTCGACTCGCAGGACCGTCCGGCGCCGATGCAGATCGCCGATTTCGTCGTGGGGCAGTTCGACAAAGTTCGCACCCTTGAGCACCTCGTCGAGAGACTGCACGAGGTCGGTGTATGACCTCTCGAGCAGGCCGCGATCGACAGCTCCAGCAGCGCCGCCTCGGGACTGAAGTAATAGTAGTCGTTGCGCAGGCGCTCGAGCATCTCGAAATATTCGTAGTGATAGATCGATCCGAGCGATTTGCAGAGCTGGCGAAATTTTTCACGTTCCAGTTCGCTGGTGAGGCTCTTCGACTTGAGCAGCGTATCGATGATGTCGCTCTTGCGGACGGGCACGAACTGATCGAGCCCGTCCTGTTTGGTATGATGCTGAACGTCCGTCATGGCCATCTATTATGGCGATCCGCACGGTGATCCACCGTGCGGCTGGTATTTCGCAGGCGGTCGCCGGGCCTATTGGGGTGAGGAGAATAGCGTGCGGACGTCGGCGGAGAAGGCCTTGCGGGATTGCGGATCGAGATAGAACATGTGACCGCCGCGGTACAGACGCAGCTGAGTGCGCTCTTCGCCGTCGGCGGCAGGCAGGTGATCGAGCACGTAGCGGCTTACGGCGTACGGCGTGACCATGTCGCTGTAACCATGAGCGACCATAAGCCGGAACGAGGGCGTTAGCGCCAGGAGGACGCGAATGTCGTCCGCTACGCTTGGCTGGCCGTGGCCTTCACCCCACTCCCATTTCCCCGTGATTTCTGAGGCAAGCAGGTTGTAAGTCATGTCGGTTTTGTATCCGAGTTCGTCACGCGCGTACGCCACGAAGGCGCTGCCATAGGACCGCACGACGCCGTCGAGAATGGGATCGGGTCCGCGCGCCACGGGCGACTCCGGATAGGGATCGTCCGACGCAAATGTTGCGTCGTAGTGACTGACGATCTTGTGGTCGCCGGCGTAGAGGTTCTTGACATAGGCATCGCCGATGAAGCCGCGGGATTCGGCGACGGCGTCGGCTGTCACTCCGGTCATTTGAGCGACTTGCGCGTAAAATGTCTTCGCCGCATCGCCCTGCAGCGGCGGCCCGGCGAGCGTCGAAAGATAGTCCGTCAGCGCAAAATGCTCGGCCTGCGCCAAGGCGTCCTTGCTGAATTCGCCCTTGCGTTCAAGTTCGGCGGCAGCCAGCGACGGCAGCCGCAGCGCCGCTCCGAGCGCGAAGCGGTCGCCACCGAACTGAAACGCGCCTTCCAGCATCGGCGACAGCATCACAATGCCCGATACGGCGATGCCCTGCTCGTTCTGCAGCGCGCGCGCCACTTTGGCGGCGCGAAAACCGCCGTAGCTTTCGCCGACGATGAATTTCGGCGAACTGACGCGGCTGTTGCGCGACACGTACAGCGCGACGACCTTGGCCATCGATTGAGCGTCGCTGCGCACGCCCCAGAAGGCATTGCCGCCGTCAGGTTTGGCGGGACGGCTCCAGCCCGTGCCGACCGGATCGATGAAAACCAGATCGGTCGCCGCGAGCCACGTATCGGGATTATCCACGAGGCGGACGTCGGCGCCGTCGTGGCCGTTCATCCCAAATTCCGCGAGGCGCGGACCCGCGATGCCGAGGTTGAGAAACGCCGAGGCCGCGCCCGGACCGCCATTGAACACAAAGGTCAACGGGCGGGGCGCCGGGCTGCCGGTCTTGGCCACGTAGGCCGTGTAGAAGATCGCAGCCGAACGCTCGCCCGACTGGTCGAACAGCGGAAATGTCCCAGCCGTAACCGTATAGGCGAGCTTGCCATTGGGCAGATCGATAGTGTGCTCGGTCACGGAGTCGCCTGGCAAGAGCGACAGCACGCCAGGACCGCTTGACGCGGAGCCACCCTGTTGACCCTGGTCCTGCCGATTGGGGCGGCCGGGACGCTCCTGGGCCGAACTGGCGGTTACGCCCGCAAACGCGATGGCGGCAGCCGCCAACGCGGCAACGGTACGGCGACGATCGATCATGTCCTTTGTCCTGAGAATTGCGGAGCGCGCGAATCTTTCACTCGAGCTCGACGGCGCCTTCGATCTCAAGCGACAGGCCGACACCCTCAAGCGTCAGCGTCATCTTGGCAGGCAGCGCCTCGTTACCTTTCAGCCGGCCACCGGCGATCGCCGCCCGCACCGCCTGTTCGATCTCGCGCTGCGAGGTAATGCCGACCTTCTTGAGAAATTTGCGCACGCTCACATTGAGTACATCTTCGTTCATGATCGCCTCGTGAAAGCGCCCGAATGATGGCCGGTGCGAAATGCCATTCTATCGGATTGGCAGCGGCGGAACGACCGGCCGGACGCCACCTGTGGCCGGTGGACATTGACGATCAGATCGGGGAAGTTCTGCTCCCTTCCGGCACACCGGCCCGGAAAAAAGGCCTGAAAACACCCCGCAAACAGGCCTGCATCTCCCAGGCGTTGGAGGCGCCCGCAATGCCTTTTCCTCGCGCTTCGAAAGCTCTCGCGCGCTTTACGGTGCTCGATCTGACTCGCGTGCGCTCCGGCCCCACCTGCGTCCGCCAGCTTGCCGACTGGGGAGCCAACGTCATCAAGATCGAGACGCCCCCCGGACTGGAAGAGCCGATGGGCGGTCCCCGCGAAGGCCCCGACTTCCAGAACCTTCATCGCAACAAGCGCAGCATGACGCTGAACTTGAAAGCCCCCGAAGGGCTTGCCGCATTCAAGCGCATGGTCAAGAAAGCCGACGTCGTGGTCGAGAACTTCCGTCCCGACGTGAAGAAGCGCCTCGGCGTCGATTACAAGTCGCTCGCCAAGATCAATCCGCGCCTGGTTTATGCGAGCATTTCCGGTTTCGGCCAGGACGGTCCCTACGCCAGCCGGCCGGGCTTCGATCAGATCGCACAGGGCATGGGCGGCCTGATGTCGATCACCGGACTGCCCGGGCAGGGCCCGGTACGGGTCGGCATTCCGATCGCCGATCTGTGCGCCGGACTGTTCGCAGCGCTCGGCATCCTGGTCGCGTTTCTCGAGCGCGAGAAGTCCCACAAGGGCCAAGCGATCGAAACCTCGCTGTTGCAGGCGCAGATTTTCATGCTCGATTTCCAGGCGGCCCGCTATCTGGTCGACGGCGAAGTGGCGAAGCAGGCCGGCAACAACCATCCGACCAGCATTCCGACCGGCGTGTTCAAAACCAAGGACGGCTACATCAATATCGCCACCACCGGCCAGAAGATATGGCAACGATTTTGCGAAGCCGCTGATGCAACCGCGCTCCTGGAGAAGCCAGAATATCAGACGGCATCGTCACGTTCCAAGAATCGCGACGTGCTCAACGCCGAAATCGACGAATTGCTCGCCGGCCGCACCTGCAACGATTGGGTTGAGCGCTTCAACAAGGCCGGCGTGCCGTGCGGACCGATCTACGCCATCGATGAAATGTTCGCCGATCCGCAGGTGCGGCATCTTGGCATTGCGCAGAGCGTGACCAAAAAGGACAAGAGCAAGATGCGGCTCGTCGCGCAGCCGGTTTCGCTGTCGCGTACGCCGTCGCGCCTCGCCGTCCGGCCGCCGGCGCTCGGCGAGCATACCAATGCCGTCCTCAAGGAATTCGGCTTCAGTGCGCGAGACATCGCCGCCCTGCACAAAGCAAAAGCGGTGTGATGATATTTTCTCATTGTCATGCACCGCGCAGGCGGGGCATCCAGTAAAGAGCACGCACGAGATCAAGCTTAAACGCGCGCAAGACCGGATCATCCGCTTCCACGGATGATGATAAAGCAAAGAACGAGGAGTGCAGTCATGACCGACAAGATGCTGTCGCGCAAGGAAGGCGGCGTCGGGTTTGTAATCTTCAACAATCCCGAGCGGCACAACGCCGTGTCGCTGGAAATGTGGGAAGCAACGAAACCCATCCTCGATGGATTCGCAGCCGACAAGGACGTGCGCGTCGTGGTTCTCACCGGTGCCGGCGGCAAGGCGTTCGTCTCGGGCGCCGACATATCGAAGTTCGAAAGCGAGCGCGCGACGCTTGAGGCACAGCGCGCCTACGGTGCCCGGTCCGAGGCTGCCTATGGCAGCATCTACGATTTTCCGAAGCCGACCATTGCGATGATCCGGGGCTATTGCATCGGCGGCGGCCTTGGGCTCGCAACCTGCTGCGACATCCGCATCTGCTCCGATAATTCAAAGTTTGCGGTGCCGGCCGCCAAGCTCGGATTGGGCTACGGCTATGTCGGCCTCAAACGCCTTGTCGACATCGTCGGGCCGTCGTTCGCCAAGGAGATTTTCTACACCGCGCGCCAGTTCGACACCCAGGAAGCGCTCGCCATGGGGCTCGTCAATCGCGTCGTGCCGTCAGCGGAACTGGAAACGTCCGTCAAGAACTTGACCGACATGATCTGCGCCAACGCGCCGCTGACGATCAAAGCCGTCAAAGTGACGGTCAACGAAATCCTGAAGGATGAGTCGAAGCGTAACATCCCGCTCACCACCGAGCTGGTGGAGAATTGCTATTCGAGCCGCGATTACAACGAGGGGCGCGCCGCCTTCATGGAGAAGCGCAAACCGGTCTTTACCGGCACCTGACACGGACATGTTTGCATGAGCCTGCTCACTCGCGGCTTGCTTGCCGCCGTCTTGATTGTCGCCATCGCTGCTCGGGCTGCGACGCAGGATTATCCGGTCCGGCCGGTGACGTTCCTGGTGCCGTTCGCGCCGGGAGGCGTCACCGACATTTTTGCCCGCCTGCTGTCGCTCAATCTCGAAAAGCGCCTCGGCAAACCGTTCGTGGTCGAGAATAAACCAGGAGGCAGCGGAATTACGGCCGCGATGGACGTCGTCCACGCCACGCCCGACGGCTACACGATCATGATGGCGTCGAGCACGCTCCTCGCGCTGAACGTCACCGTGCACAAGGACCTGCCCTACGATCCGCGCAAGGATTTAACGCCAGTCTCGCTTCTGGCGCGCGTGCCGTTCGTGCTGGTCGTCAACCCGGACCTGGCGGTGCATTCGGTCGCCGATCTGGTCAAGCTCGCTAAGGACAAGCCCGGCCAGATCGCCTTCGGCACGCCGGGACCCGGCACGTTTCATCATCTCAATGCCGAAATGTTCAAAAGCATTTTCGGGCTCGATCTCATTCACGTGCCCTACAAGGGGGCGCTGCCGGCCCTGACCGATCTCGCCGGCGGGCATATCCAGATGATGTTCAGCGACGTTCCACCGGCGCTGCCGCTCATTCAGGCCGGGAAGCTGCGTCCGCTCGGCGTCACCACGGCACAGCGTGTGCCCGCAGCGCCCGACATTCCGCCGCTCGCCGAGGTCGGCGTTCCGGGTTACGACGCGTCGTCATGGCACACTGTGACGACGACCGCGAACGTGCCGGACGACGTGGTCGACAAACTGCACGCCACCATCGCGGACATCATGAGCAACCCGGGTGTCGTGCAGGGGCTCATTCGCGACGGCGCCATTCCGCAGCAGTCACCGCCCCCCGCGGAATTGAAGCGCTTCGTCGCCAGCGAGATTACGCGCTGGGGCAAAGTGATCGAGCAGGCCGGAATCGCCGGATCGGAATAGATCGCGGCGCAAACCATTGGCTGCGCTATGGAATCCGCTTCACGACCTTTGTGTGCAGCCCAAACACCTTCGCAGCGTTGGCGCCGAGGATGTTGTGCTTGGCCTTCTCGCTGAGGAACGGCAGATCGTAGATGACGCCCGGTGTATCGAAATCCCAGTGCGGATAGTCGGACGACCACAACAACTGCGTCTCGGCGTTGATCATCTTGAAGGTCGCTTCGAGGATCGACTTGTCGGCCGGCTTCTCCATCGGCTGCGATGAGTAATACATCTCGCGCATGTACTCGCTCGGCTTGCGCTTGAGCGAGGGACAGTCCGACGTGCGCATCATGAACGAATGATCGAGCCTCTGCATCAGGCAGTAAGCCCAAGTCAGACCGCTCTCGATCCACAACACCTTCAGCTTCGGAAAGCGTTCGGGCAATCCGTTGATGACCCAGTTGGTCATGTGGACCATGTTGAACCACATGAAGCCAAGCGCGTGCACCGAGATGAAGCGGTTGGTCACCGACAGCGCCTGATCGTTCCAATTGTAGGCTGCATGGAACGAGATCGGCTTGCCCATCTCCTCAAGCAGCGCGTAGGTCTTCATATATGCGTTGTCGTGGACCGCCTTGTAGCGCGGCGACGTCACCATGAAGCCGACCACACCCTTCTTGTCGCCGAAATCCTTCACGGTCTGGTAGGCGGCTTCCGGATCGTTGAAAGGAATGTAGAGCATCGACACAAAGCGCGGCTCGACCGCGAGGATGCGTTCGCAAAGCCAGCGATTGTAGGCGCGGCACATCGCGACCTCGATCTCGACCTGCGGGTGCAGGCCGAGGAACAGCATCGGCGTCGGGAACAGACACGCATAATCGACGCCCATCGCATCCATCCATTCGAGCGTCATGTGAATGTCGCGATGCTTGCCGTCCGCAGGGACTTTCTGCAGGGCGCGCAGATTGTGCCGCGTGATGCGGCCGCCGATGCCCTGATTGCCGACCTGGCTGTTGAGGATGCCGGACCGGCCGGGCCGCCGCGAGGAATCGATCGCGTCGCGGCGGATCACCGGGCTTTCGATGTACTGAAAGACATCCTTGTAGGATTCATTTTCGTAGTGGTGGGCGTCGACGTCGACGATCAGGAAATCCTGGTAGTTGCGCTCGCGCGCTTGCCGCGACGCGTGTTCCAAGTGCTTGCTGGTCGAGTAGTCGTCGAAATTGAGTTTGCGGACGTCGCTCGGGATCGTATCCATCAGTTTCTCCCGCCCACAGGGCGCATGGTTTTTATCGGACTAGGCGACGACGTAGATGTCGTCGCCGCGGCGCACCACCTCGAACTTTTTCAGCCTGAGCTTGCGATCGCCGACGCACTGGCCGGTCTCGAGTTCGTACTCGTAACCGTGCCACGGGCAGACGAAATGCATTTCGTCGGAAAAGGTCTGCCCCTGATAGGTGCGGTCGGCGGCGATGATATCGACGACCTTGTTGATCATCAGGCCCTCGCAGGCCGGCCCGCCGGAATGGACGCAGTAATTGCTGTAGGCGTAATAGACGCCGCCCTTGCTGAATACGCCGATCTCATCCTTGCCGGCGGCTACGATGCGCCGATCGCCGTCCGACAAGTCGGCCGCCTTGGCGACGAACCATTCTGCCATTCCGTACCCCTTGGGTGCTCCCGCCGCGAATGGGGGATTTCGATGCTGCTTGTGCAGTCCAGTATAGGGGCCATGCCGGGAGCAACAAGGGAGCGCCCCATTCGTCGGGCGCACGCGGCTATGCATCAGCGCCGACCCATCTTATGCTTCAGCCACAACAGCGGTCCGACCGGGAGGACTTATGTCTGACGCACATACCGAGCCCAAGCTCCTATTTCCGGTCCTGCGGCCGTTCTACGACACGGCCATTCCACTCTCATGGCTGATCGTTCGCGTCGCCGTCGGCTGGAATCTTCTGGTGCACGGTTGGGGCAAGATCTTCATCGTGCCGCCCTCGGAAACCGTTCTCAAAGGCTTCACCGATCTTGGCCTGAGCGCGCCGGAATTCTGGTTCTGGAGCGGAATGCTCATCGAAATCCTCGGCGGGATTTCGCTCATTCTTGGCCTGTTCACCCGGTTCTTCGCGGCCGCCGCGGCCATCGAACTCCTCGTCATCACCTTCCTCTATTGGAAGACAGGCTTCGCCTGGACGCGGCGCGGCTACGAATACACTTTGCTGTGGGGCTTGGTGTGTTTCGCCATCGCACTGCGCGGCGGCGGCCCCTATTCGCTCGACCGCAAGCTTGGCCGGGAGCTTTAGGCTCCTCCGGGCTTTCGCTCGATGAGCAAAATTGCGGCTTCGAATTTTTTGCTCGCGCCGGTGTTGATCGGATAAGGTCCGCGCGGAAGCGGTGGGGCGCCGTTCATTCAGAGGATAGTATGAGCACCACGACACCCGAGCAGGGCGGCGCGGCGGAACCGCGGCCGATCATTCCGGCGCTGGCGCCGTTCTACAGCTTTGCGCGCGATATCTCGTATCCGATCATTCGCGCGACCGTCGGCGGTACACTCCTGGTCCACGGCATCGTCAAGCTCATGGGACCGCCGATTTCGGCTTTCGCGCAGCAGGGCATGGCAAAGCGCGGCATCGAACCGGCCATGCTCGTCGCCTCCATCGTTTGGATCAACGAAACCGTCGGCGCCGTCTGCGTCATCCTGGGTCTCTTTACGCGCTTCTTCGCCGCTTCGATCGCCATCGAGATGGCGGTAATCACTTTCCTGGTGTTCTTCCCGCATGGCTATAGCTTCACGGCCGCGGGCGGCGGCTGGGAATACCCCCTGCTGTGGGGCTTGATCTTCTTCGCTATCGCGCTGCGCGGCGGCGGTCCTTATTCGCTCGACCGCAAGCTCGGCTGGGAATTATAGCCTCCGACGCGCGTTCACGTTCTTATTTCGGGCGCCCCTCGTCTCGGGCGCCCTTGTTTCGGCGAGTGGCCGCCGCTAAATACTGCGCCGCGACGCTCACGCATTTTGGCCTTTTGGAGAGGTGGCTGAGCGGTTGAAAGCACCGCACTCGAAATGCGGCATACGGGCAACCGTATCGGGGGTTCGAATCCCTCCCTCTCCGCCAAATGATCCAGTAACCTACTGATTGCAAACATACTTCACACGACGCTCTGCAAGTGCCCTAGCTGCTGCCCTAGCAGGTTCGCGCATGATCCGTTCTTCATTTGGTTAATAACCTGACTAGTGCGACAAGTGTTGCGCGCCGTCAGGCACTCCGGCGCTTTCGTCAAAACTCGCCCCAGGTTAGCGTCATCATCTACCGCACCGCGATATTTCGGTATGCAGCAAAGCTCGTTGTGAAGGGACCAGTCGGGAGGTCATCCGGCAGACAGCCTTGCCGGCAACTCCACCAGTACCAGCCGCTGTGTCTGCCGAAGGACTTGGCGAGCACAGGGTCAGCGTGGAACACCTCGATGCTCGCCCCGGTCCGTGGGTCGACCCGTAGAGCGGTTCGCACTGCGGGCGCTGCTTCATTGTTGAGGTAACGATTGCACGTGCCATGGCGCCCTCACGCCGCAATTTCCGAGACCTCGGCGAGCGCCAGACCGCGAAGGTAGCGCGACGGCGGTTTTTGGGACCACGGGGTCGTTGGATTGGCCTTAAACACGGCCACATGTTTTCCTCCCAGCAAAGCCCTCTGGACGGCTACGCGGATGATCCCAGACCGACGCGATATCCCGCCTTCCGTCTTGGGCTCCAAACGCTTTCGTATTTTGCCGGAAAGAGCTTGCGGGACCTGGATTGATATCGGCCCACGGCGTCACGCTTTCATCATCACCTAACTTGTAGAGCTGCGGGTGGGTAGTGTTGTTAGCTACGATAAAGTACGCCGATGCCCTTTGCGCCTCCTCTGCTCTGCCCGTTCCCAACGGGCTTTTAAGAGCCTATTAACCATCTCAGGCGTACCGATATGGGTTGAAGGGAAGGCTATATTCGCAACGCGACGGGCGCCGAGCCCGGTCTTCACGGGAGACGGGTGATGCCCAAAGCTTTGCGCCCCGACATGCCACCTGTAGCGAAAGCTCTCTTTCGCCGATTTGAATTTATCCCGGCAGACGTTGAAGTCATTCGACAACTTGTCGGCTATAGCATTGAGGCCGTCGAGTGTCAGCTCATTTGCGAAACACTAGCTCGGCGAAGCGGAAATCGAACACACGCCGCCGATGTACTCGGCATTTCGGTTCGTGCACTACGCAACAAGATCCGCTTGTACAAGGGCGGTGGTATAATCCTGCCCGAACCGGGTCAACCGTGCGCGATCTCAGATAGGTTTTCGATCATGTAGAGCCACTGCCACATAATGGCTCTAACTCCGCCGTCAAACGCGGCCCAGCCACGACGACGATGCTGGGAAACTCGACAAGTTGCTCCTTCACTCAGAAGATCGCGCAATAGGACCGGATCGCAGACTGATGTTCACGCTGCTGACAGCCTTTGTGCTGGCGTATCTCGTTAGGCTGGCGCAGCGGGGGCACTATGACGACGTTGAGCGGTCGTTTCGAGAACACCCCTCTGACGACGAGTTGGTCCGCCATGCCATCAAGGCCACCCGACCAGATGTGCAACCGATTTCGCACTTACTCATGGGCATCCTGCTGATGCTCGCAGTCATTGCTGACAGCCTTTACTTTGCCACTAAGCTGAATTCGATCTTGTAACTCGCCGTGTGCGGCACTGAATGAGTCCACCAAAGCGATCAAGCTTGATCGCCGCCAACGTCAATCAAAAGGCGGTCAAAGCGGAAAGATTGTGCGAGTGGCTTGGCTGGCTCGGCTTATTCTTCATCGTGATCGGAACCGTCAGCCCGATAGTCTCAACCTTCTTGTCCTGAAAGCCGAACCTAGTGCCGATGGCTTACCGTAGGACGGCGCCATGCACTTCCCTGACGCGGCTGAGCCGCGAGAGCAAAGCGGGCGCGCTGGCTCGTTACGGGTATTAAGAGCAATCTTTCTGCCGCTATGTTACCCGTAACGTCCATGTGCCGCGAAGCCTGCGGAAACGAGCTAGAGCCGGATGCGCCGATCTATCGCGTTGCGCTCCACTACAGTCATCCTTGCGTCGTCGACAGAAAGTGCCACGGTGTCTTTATCCGCGTCTGTTTGGCGTCCGTAGTCGGTTCTAAAGTGGCACCGCCTACGGACGCCGCTTTTTAGCTTTGGGCCACGCAAGCCCCGGTCGCCTTCAATGCCAAGCACCTGAAACTGGCGGTGTCGACCGGGCTCATTGCGCGCGCAAATTGGCAAACGGTGATTTGCTTATCCGAGAGTTTGGTGACCGGACCGCCACCCTTGGGAGTGTCAACAATATGCCAGCGTGGGCGGCGGTGAAGGCGAAAAGGCGGAGAATTGTGGCCGCCTTCGTCCTTATCCGCCCAAAAGAGATATCACGTAATGAATAAACGTAATGAGATAGCCAATGGCGAGAAGGACAATCTGTTCCATTTCATCCTCCCTTGCGGTCAACCGACTTCTACGTGGGAATGGCATAGAGATCCGCATCGGTTCAGCGTGGATTTGATCCGATCGCGGGTCAGTTTAAACTGACCTTTTCCACTGTTGCGGGACGACAAAAACCGCGCTTTCCCGGTATATTCTAACCATTCCCGAACGCGATTAAGCGCCGCGTCGGGCCCAGGCCGTGTGAAAAGGCTCCGTATGAGCGCTATCGTTAGCACGACGCCGGTTTTGTGACCACGGAGCGGCAATCTACAGCAGCGGACCTCGCTCGGAGACTAACGGAGTGCAGCGATGGCCCAAGCCACATTCTGCACAATCTTAATTTTCACGCCTTAACGCCCGCGTGTGGTCATCGGCTAGCCCGCACGAGTAATTAGCCTCGCGTAGGATTTGAACGACACGTTCGGCAATGCGTAGGCGTTCGTCGAATTGCTGATCTTGCAGAGATGATCTACCAACAGTCGGCGGCTTGGGCCGCTGCGTCGCCCCGGCGTTCCGATTACGCGTCACTACTTTCCTCGATCCTATAGGTTGATCGTGAGAGATATTAAACGGGACGTACAGTATCGCACACCACAAAAAAACGTCAAAGTCAAAACACGCCGCTGGGAGGCGAAGCAGCCGGCCTGCAAGAACCGTATGGTTCCCATCCCACATAGGACAGCGTATCATCCCTTATCACTGACATACGAAATGGGCGTCAGTGGCTGAGAGATACGCCCGCGCTCCCGCCGACGGCAGACGCCGGAGCGCGCTATGTCTCCGGTATTGATTGCGATTGTCGATGACGATGAAGACATGCGCGATGCGATCAAACAGGCCGTGCGCGCTGGGGCTACCACGCTTTTACGTTTGCCCCGGCCGAAGAATTTCTTAAATCCGAGCAACTCCAGGACATATCGTGCATCATCTCCGACCCGCATATGCCGGGATTGAGCGGCATTGATTTGCAAGACCCGCTAATTGCCCGAGGTCATTGCATCCCCATTATTCTCATCACGGGTTATCCTGAGGATCGCGCTCGGGCACACGCAATGCAGGCCCGAGCGATTGGCTTCCTGAGCAAGCCGTTCAAGGTCGAACACTTGGTCGGATGTAGCGAGAAAGCTTTGAAGACCCCCTGACACCAAGACTTTGTCCGACCGACGGTTGATTGGCGTCTACGGCCGTCCCCTGCCGCGCGGAGGTAGACGGCTGAGAACCGTGTCGCCGCGCGGGGCGTGAGATCGTTTTATCGTGCCACCTTTTCTGAAAGCAGCGCCCGAGACTGATCCCGGCCGCGTAATGTCCGGTAAACCCCCAACAGTGGCGCAAAAGTGGCGCAAAAGATGGGGTAATCGGCCGGCAGCTTGTGGATAGCTGAAGATTTTGGGTGCTGCGCTTCAGGCTGATGGTGAAACGAGGTCCGTGTTCGCGGCCTCAAGCATCAGAAGGAGAAGCGCAGCATGGACCATTTTGCTGGACTGGACGTTTCGGTCAAGGAGACCAGCGTCTGCATTGTGGATGACACGGGCAAGATCATTCGGGAAGTGAAGGTGGCGAGCGAGCCTGAAGCGCTGTTGGCGGCGCTGAAGAACCCCGCCTACCACTTCAAGCGGATTGGATTGGAAGCCGGGCCGCTGTCGCAATGGCTTTACAGCGCTCTGGCCGATGCGAGTTGCCGGTGATCTGTGTTGAGACGCGGCACATGCGTGCGGTGTTGAAGGCGCAGATCAACAAGACGGACCGCAACGATGCGCGCGGCATCGCGCAGATGATGCGGGTGGGGCTTTACCGTCCGGTGCACGTGAAGACGGTACGCAGTCAGAAACTGCGGATGCTGCTGACCCATCGCAAGCTGCTGCAGTCGAAGGCCATTGCTATCGAGAACGATCTGCGCGGTACTTTGCGCGACTTCGGTCTCAAGGTCGGAATGGCCGGAAAGACGAGGTTCGAGGCCCGCATTAAAGAGCTAGTCGAGAACCTTCCCGACTTGGCCGCGTTGGTCGAACCACTGCTCATTGTCCGGCGGGTGCTACGCGAACAGATCGTCATCCTGCATCGCCGCTTACTGGCCATCGTCCGGGATGATGAGGTGTGCCGGCGTTTGATGACGATCCCTGGTGTCGGCCCCGTGGTGGCGCTGACCTATCGTGCCACCGTCGATGTGCCTGCTCGCTTCCGAAAATCCAAGTCAGTCGGAGCGGTATTTGGGCTGACGTGCTCCAAGTATCAATCCGGCGAAATTGATTGGAGCGGCAGAATATCACGATGTGGAGACGAGATGATGCGGGTCATGCTCTACGAAGCAGCTCAGAGCATGCTGTGTTCAAAGAAATGGTCGTGGCTCAAGGCCTGGGCGATGCAGATCGCCAGGCGCCGCGGGATGAAAAAGGCGATCGTCGCGCTGGCACGCCGATTGGCCGTAATCATGCACCGCATATGGGTTGATGGCACCGAGTTCCGGTGGACCCGGGAGCAGGCAGCAGCCGCATGATAGCCGTGCGGGATCAAATCCAATAAGGAGGAAAATCGAGCTCCACCGAGCGGTGGAAAGATGTCCCTCGCGGGACGATAGATGAGGTGAGTTCGCATGTCCGCTTGGACCTGCCGTCTCTTTGACGGCAAGGCCGACCAAAAGATTGTTCCGCCTCGTCCTCGAATCCCATGATGGAAGGGCGTTGGTGCCGATTCCGAAGAGAAGCACGAGCCCGTGGGTGACATCCGACACTCGTGGTGGTGATAGTCTGAAAGCGCTTGACCCCAATCGGCCGATTAGAGAAGCGGACATCGTTTAGGGCGGGTTTGGGCCACCATCGACATCTCGCACCGCAGAAAAACAGCGAAATTCCTTCGCCAACGGACCGATTTGAGCCATGATATTTTTTCCGCACACTGCAACGGGCATGATCCCGTTACGGGCGAAGCAAATGGTAATCGGCATCGGCAGACGGCAATTCATATCAGCCGGCGCGCAGCTTTGGGGCGGGCTTGGGCCAGAGGACATTTTGCACCGACACTCAATGCGAGGGGCCACCCTTCGGTAGCCCCTCAAACGCCCTTATTGTGTGGTTGTGTCGTCGTGGTTGGTCACTTCTTATGGCGCCGATCCTGACGTCGATCACGCCGGTTCGCGCCAGCAACGCTCACGGCTGAGGCTGGATTGCCAGAAATGGTTGAAGGCGGGCATCCCCGAAGACGGGGTCGCGAGCGTCAGTGAGAAGGGGACGGGGCAGGGATCGGTGACCTCACCGCTGCTTGCCAACATCTACCTGCACTACGCCTTCGACCTCTGGGCCGCGCGCCGGCGACGGCGCGAGGCCACGGCCGATATGATCATCGTGCGTTATGCCGACGACTTCATCGTCGGGTTCTAGCACGAGGCCGACGCCCGGCGCTTCCTGGAAGAGATGCGCGAGCGGACCCGGGCCTGAGATCGACGACTTTGTCTCGTCCCTTATGAATTGGTTCGTCTTCTATGAAAAGGTCCGCTCTAAAAGGCGGCCTCTTTCTTCAAGGATCTGATTTATTGGCCAACCATATGGATTGCGCGTTTTATCGCTCCCGCAACTTCGCCGCACAAAGTATTCTTCAGTGTGAAAAAGTAGGACGACGTCTCATACTGGTGGCCGCAATCATCGCACGACCACCCATTCCGAACGTATCGATTATTTCAGTCGCTGCATTCAAGCGCGGGGTGAACGCGACCGAGATCGAACTCACCGGAACCGTCCGTGTTTACCCCGAGGCAGTTGATACCGTCTGATGCGCTCCATACAGCGCGGCCCCCGCTGAGATTGAACGTGAGAGTCGCGGTTAAAATGCGCGTGACCGCAAGAGGAGTATTGGCTATCCCAGCTAGCTAGCCATCTTCCGAACCTGCGCCATCGGGCCGAACGACGCTTTCCGCCGCCCTGGTGCGCCGATTACTTGGTCGATATTCTCGACGCACTTCGTCAGCGAGGCCCGTCTCAAATTGGGTGGCGGCGTCCTTCCACATATTTTGCAGCTTTAAATAGAGGGCGCGCAGATGTTCGTCGCTAGCTGCAAGCGCCATTTCTTTGAACTCGTCCGCGTATTCTCGAAAAATTCGTGGTGGAATCGCCAAAACTCCGCCGGCTAACGCATCATTGGACTTCTTGGGCGTCGACCGCTCGAAAGCAACCGCGTTGCCAGTCGGCTCACGGACATTCGATGAATCCGCAAGGGAATCTATGTGTCTGAGAACCTCGGCGTCGGTTTTGGGTGACGTCAGCGGTTCCAGTGCGACCACTTGTGCCGAGGCGCTTTCTGCATTTTTGTCAAAGTCCATGCCGCATGATCGCTGAACTATAAGGAGAACGCAATGGCGCCGCCTCAGCTCTCCCCCAATACTCGCCGCCTATGCCCCATCGCGCATTTCATCGGCGATCTGAGCGGCAAGGAACTGAGGCAACGCAGAAACGCTTAACACAAACTTGACGGTTCCGGCCCGAAGCTGAGGCCGCTTCTCAGTTGATTCGTTCTTTTTCGCGCCAAGAAGGCTTGCCGACTCAGTCTATTATCCAAGCATGGACAGTGAGGAAATAATCGGCCTCGTGCTATTCGGCGTCTTTGTCAGCGTCGCTTTTTTTGTCGTCGCCGTGTTTGTGCTCTAAAAAAAGCGCAGCGAAGGGTACGCCGGACTAGGTTCTTGCTGCAGTGCAATCAAGGCCCACTCACGACTCAGGCAAAAAGAGAGCCCAGGGTAAGAAGAGATTAGAGCCATCGATCTTTTGCTTGTGCAAGGCAAAAAGGATTGGGGCTCTCGGATTTTCTCACAACCGAAGCCTCGTTCCATCAGATGGTTCTTCTGAGGTTGTCGTAGCGGGTACCGTCAGATCGCTACTGTTTCACTGTAGCGCGGTAAAAGCGACGCTAGGCTCAATAGGCGACATTGCCAAAAGCAAGTTCCAGCGTGCTCGGCCTTTATTTTTGGGGAACGTGGCAGACGGACAAGCGGTTTCTTTTACATGGAGCCATCAACACAATACCGCGAATTCACGGATGAATGCCGCCGCTTTGCTCTATTAGCTAAGACAGACGAGCAAAGAAAAATATTGCTGGAAATGGAAGCGATGTGGGCGAAGCTTGCGGGGGAAGCTGAGGTGCAAGCAGCCAAGAGGCAAGCTACTTGATCTCGTCCTCTAGACTTTGATCACAATCAGCATTTGTCTGGTCTTTTTGCGCCAGAGCCAACCACGCTCTCGCCATTTGTAGGAAAAGGGCATGCTGCTTTTCATCCTCAGCGGCCTGTCCTATTTTCAAACACTCTGCGGCGAAGCGACGGTACTCGGACGACCTATCCACCACCGGAAGTAACCCCCGATTTCTGACCGACATTTTGCAACGCGGAAAGATTACCTGCAGTTCCTTAGACCTGGAGGAACTCACACATGCGGTCCCCAAACACAAAAAGGGGAACTCCGATGCAATGACCTTTTGCCGCCCTACTTCGCCGGAAGCGCGACGGACGATCCTCCGAGGGTGTAAATCGGCACGGGGTCCGGGCGCCGATCGGCACGCTAAGGTATTGATTATTATCCGATTGGAGGGGTCAAGCTGGGTGCCTAATCACAATGGTGATCGCGCTCAAACTAGGGGACTGCGTGAGCTGCTGACGGATTCGCATCTCCGCACCATATCTCTTAGACACGCACGACAACGCATGCGGGCTGTTGAAGCGCGCGAGACTCTTATCAAATTTGATTGAGGTCCCTCCGCTTGGAGTTTGCGTATCTTTATCAAGAATCCGTACTCGGCAAGCTAAGATCAACACCGCGAAGCAGGGCGCCGGATCCGACACCCATTGCCTTCACGATCGAAATAGCCTGAACCATTGTGATCGCAAGTGGCCGCACCCGCTCGGCCGGAAGATACATCACATTACCGGACATAGGCGTAGGAGACTGCGGTAGAAATACCGAAACCCAGTCGTTTTCGAGTTGCTCCAGCAGATATCCTATCTGCCAGCCATCGCCGGTACTAACCAAAACAGGTTTTAAACCGCTGGCGCTCTCAATCTGCGCAAGGCCTTCAGCCATGTTTTTCATAAGCTGATATTGCGGCAAATTGCCGAGAAGGGAATTCTCCGACCACTGGGTGAACCGTCTGCCGATTTTGGTGCGGGCCACAAAACCCGCAGCGAATGAGACTAACACCAGCACTACAATTGAAAGGACTGAAACGATGCTGACACTCGCCACCTCGCCCAATTGATCCAGGCGTAGAATCTTCGAAAGAGGTTCGGCGATACCTTTTGCCAACCGCAATGCGTAGGACAAAATGAATAGAACTAGAGCGACTGGAAGCAGAAAAACGGCTCCGCCGATAATCGTCGTTTTGAAAAACTCCTTCAAATGATCGTCTCATCTCTCATGGCCCCCCGGTTTGGGGGTGCGCAGATCAGGCTGCAATGTGACGATTAGACCAGGGATTTGCAGCCGACGAAATGGGGTTCAGAGGCCATTTTGCAAAGCAGCGATTGGCCGAGCCGAATGCCTGCTAAGGGCGACTTTCGATGCATTGAGCGTCCGCCACGAATGTGCGCTTCTACTTCGTTAGCGAGCCCGCGCGTCCGGCAATGTCGTCGACTTGCTACGCTGGTTTGTTTGCGGCCACCGCGGCCGGCTTGCGCCGCAGCTTGCCGATCAGCTTGACAACGCCGAGCACGACGGCCCCGGCGATCACGCCGACCACGAGGTCGGCCAGCATGCCGAGTACGGTACCGAGCACGCCGTGCGGGGGAACGCCTGGGTCGCGAAGTCCAATGGCGGCACATTGTGGGCGAGAATGCCGCCGCCGACCAGGAACATCGCGACCATGCCGGCTATGGAGAGGAACTTCATCAGCCAGGGAGCAACGCGCAGGATGCCGCGGCCGAGCGCGCGCTTAGCGCGCACCAGGCCGCTCTCGCCTTCGCGCCGGCTGAGGTACAGACCGGCATCGTCCAGCTTCACGATGCCGGCGACCAGGCCGTACACGCCGACTGTCATCACGACAGCGATCGCGATCAGCACGCCGACTTGGACCGCGAATGCCTGCTTCGCCACCGTGCCGAGCGAGATCACGATGATCTCGGCAGAGAGAATGAAGTCGGTACGAACCGCGCCCTTGATCTTGTCACGCTCGATGGCGATTAGCTCGACGCTGGGATCGGCCAATGTCCGAGGGATCTCGAATCTGCGCGAAAGCATGGTGTCGGTCGAACGCCTTCTGCTCTTCCTGATGTCCGAAGGGCGCGGCGAAAATGCGCCGAAGTCTGTGCGCGAGGCGACAAAGACGGCGTTGCGCGATCTGCAGACGATGGAACAGGACGCGAGTTTCAAGGCGCAAAAAGTGCAGTTCCTGCTGGACTCGACGCTCGGCCGGATCAACCTCGCTCAGAACGACATCATAAAGCTCTTCTCGGTGATCGCGGTCATCTTCATGCCACCGACTGTCATAGCCTCGATCTAGGGTATGAACTTCAAGGAGATGCCGGAGCTCAATTGGCAATGGGGCTACCCCCTGGCGATCACGCTGATGGCTTTCGCGGCGATCGGCCCCTATGTGTTCTTCCGCTGGAGGAGATGGTTGTGAAGCGACTTGTACGCGAGGGAGCGATTGTCGTGCGCCTCTCGCCGAGGAGGTGCTTTCGCTGTGCGTCAATTTATGAGGCTGAAGTGACGCTATGGGTCGTCTTCGACGTTTTGAGCGCGCTCCAGTCATGTCTGGTTTTCGTCGACAGCGACGGACTACTGCATCGCGACAAGTGACGCTTCCGCCGTTCGACATGTCACAAACGTAGCAGTGACGCGAAGGCGCGCCGTTTCTGAACTCCATTTTTGCCAGTCGATCAAGCGGAAAGCGGGGCGACGCGTGCCCCTCCATATGCATACCGTTTCAACGTGCCGGATAGAGAGGAAGGGTGTTGCGTCGATCGTTTGAATCCGCCCCGAAAGCCGACGTTCGCTTGCGCCGAAAATCAGTCGCAAGGGCCCAGAAGGCGACATAAGGTTTGCAAGAGTAACCACAGCCGCACGGGCGGCGACTTCGGTCTATTTTGAGTTTGTCCGTACATAAAGGCCGGTGAAACTCACATTCACACCGCCACACCCCCCGTTGTCCTCGACAGTCAAATATCGGCCATACAGCTCCAGCTGCGCGGCACAGATGTCCGACGCTGCGGCCTTCGCCGGTGGAAAGCCTGATCGATCGGGGTCATAGCCGATGGCAAGAACCTGACCCCTTGGTTTGCCGCTAGCGTCGAGTTCCCCCGTGTTGATTGCCCCCCTCTTGACGCGCTGAGGGTCGCTACCGCCCCACGTTGCGTTACCGGAGACTGTCACTTCATCTCCACGAGATTTAATGACTATCTCGGCCTCTGCGTCGCGGCGCCACGTGCCATCCCATTTTTGAATAGATACCTGCTCCGGCAGCACGATCTGGAGCGATGCTCGTGGCAACAAGCCAATCGTCTCGTTGAAGCTTTGCGTTTTAAACCGTGCGCATACGTACGGATCGTCTGTCGCGTTCGTGAGAACCTCGTCCCCTGGCACGAGGTATGCCTTAAGCCTGCAAGCGTTGGCAGCGGACGGGCATTCCGGCGTTCCCTTTCGGGGGCCTGACACGTAGTAAAGCTTCGCTTCTTTGGTGACAACGCGCGCAAGCGCAAGATTCCTTTCTGGAAGCACGCAATCCGCGCGAGCCGCAATCGCCAGAAACGCAAGTAGTATCCCTACCGAACTCGGTGTGGCCAGGAGCGGCTTGAAAGAAAGGATTGGCCTATATCTCATGACAGCTACCTTTCGTGACCACATTCAATACCGTAGCGCTGCGGGCGTGGAACAGACTACTCGCTGTGGCAGCGCAGCAGTTTACGAGTCACCTGCCTCCACGACAACTGATGGGAAGCGTGCTGCGCTGTACTGAAGTATCGCGGCAAAGCGTCGTGATGAGTCGATGTTGTTGAAAAAGTCCCGAAATGCCTTCTGGCGATTTTTCGAAAGAAACGAAGCTAAACTATGGTCGCCAGTTAATATGGCACCCAGGCCGTTGTCGAAGCCGCCTGTGGATTTTTTCACTAGGAGACGAGGTCCCTTACGTATTTATCCGAGAATCGCATCAGCGGCCTAGAAAAATTTTGATCAGCGATGGAAAACGACTTTTTCAACAGCATCGGTCATTCTCTACCGATTGGCGATCTCGGCGAAATGTCTGCTTATCCTCCGATCTACCGTTTCACTGCGGCGCGGTAAGCGACGTTCAGGGCCCAGGCTGTGTGAAAAATCCAATGCGTCGTTGGAAATTTTCTGCGCGGTGCTCGCGCGAGCACGTTTTCACACAGCCTGGGCCCTAAGGCGACCAACGGCACTGCAGCAAAAGCGATCTACTCGATTAGAGAAGCGCACGCCACCCGGCTTCTGTCGGAGCACGTCCGCCGACGTCACAATAAATGCCGGTGCAGGCGACCACCGTCCAGGCGGCCGCCTTTGCGTGTCCGATATCGCCTGCGTTTTCCAACGCCTCGTCAGTGACATCAGCGCTCACGATCTCAGCGTCTTTCAAGTCAAGCTCGTTGCGGTCGATCTCACTCATGGTCTTGTACCTCCTAAAGGATCGCCCATACCATACTGACGCGAACGCTCGGCGGCTTCGTTGACGTAGATCACTTTCATCACGCCAAAGCCAACGCCGCCCAGCAAGTGTTTTAAAAGGGACGCTGAACGATCTTTGCACTGCGAAAGTCTTGGACGGTTCATGTCGCTGTTTGGGTCACGAACTGCCTCGGCGATTACCAGGTCGTGTGGCAGAAACACCTCGGATAACGGACGCGAAGGGGGGTCAGTCGGCGCGGAGGAGAAGGGCCAAGGAACCAGCCTCACGCACCGCAACAAAGTCGGGGCGGTTTCGAAATTGGTTTTCAGGCGTGCAGCTCGTCGAGCAGCGCCTTGGCCTCCTTCAGATCGAGCGTGTCGAACCCCTCGGTAAACCACCCGTAGACCGGAGCGAGCAGTTCGCGAGCTTGCTGCGACTTGCCCTGGTCGCGCCAGAGCCGCGCCAGCGAATTGGCTGAATGCAACTGGGCGCCTTTGGCGGATTGCGCCGCCGCAATATCGACCGCCGTTCGCAGGCTAGCCTCGGCTGCGTCGACTTCGCGCAACCTCTGGAGTAATCGTGGCCACCGCCCGCGCGTTCAACCGGTTGATCTTACGTGCCATCACATAGCCTTTCTGCCCTAGCACGTGCCAAAGCGTTCGCGCCGGATTGTAGCGGTGACTAGCGGACACAGACAAACAAAGGATTTGAGAAAAGCCCGTGAAATCGTCGTTAAATGAAGGATTGGTGAACCATGGCGAACATAGGCGACTAATGATATGACGGTCTCCCTCTCCGCCAAACCGTATCGTCGCGCGCCCGCCAAACTCTCGCCGACCCAGCTGTAACAGCTTCATCTTATTGAAGAATATCTGATGCTCCGATTGTCACTGGCCAGCCGTTCCGCCGCCAATGCGGCCACGATTGCGCCGTAGCACGGCAGGTGCTGAAATCGAACCGCAGGCGAAGATCGCCGGCGCAACACGGATGGAGAGGTCAATGAAAGGTATTGCCCGCGCGCTCGCCCTGGCTGCGTGGCTGCCTTTGCTTGCTCATGCCGCCTCCGCGCAGACCCTGAATACCGTGAAGGAGCGCGGCCATCTGGTCTGCGGCGTGAGCGAGGGGCTTTACGGTTTTTCCGCCCCCAACGCCGACAAGCCCTGGAGCGGATTCGACGTCGATCTGTGCCGCGCCGTTGCGGCAGCGATCTTCAACGATCCAAGCAAGGTCGAGTACATCCCGCTGGCGGCGCAGGACCGTTTCAATGCCCTGAAATCCGGTCAGATCGACCTTTTGTCGCGCGACACGACATGGACTATGTCGCGCGAGGTGGCGCTCGGCCTGATGTTCGCGGGTGTGACGTATTACGACGGCCAGGGATTTTTGGTGCACCCGGCACTCAAGGCCGAGACGGCGCTCGATCTCGGCGGCGCCAAAGTCTGCGTGCAGAAGGGCACCACGACCGAACTCAATCTCGCCGACTATTTCGGCAGCAACAATCTGAAATACGAAGCGGTTACATTCGTGAGCGCGGCTGATGCGCTCAAGGCTTACGTCGGCGGCCAGTGCAGCGTGTTCACGTCGGATACGTCTCAGCTTTACGCCAGCCGGGTCGAGCTTGCCGACCGCGACGACGAGATCATCCTGCCCGATGTCATTTCAAAGGAGCCGCTGGGTCCGGCCGTCCGCCAGGGTGACGATCAGTGGCTCAATATCGTCAAATGGACGAATTATGCGATGATCAATGCCGAGGAACTTGGCGTGAGTTCGAAGAACCTCGATCAAGCGCTCGCGTCCGATAAGCCCAATATCAGGCGCCTCGTCGGAGCCGACGACAATATGGGCGAGCAAATGGGGCTGACCAAGGATTGGGCGGCTCGCATCATCAGGCTCGTCGGCAACTACGGCGAGGTCTTCGAACGCAATATCGGAACGGAGTTCGAAACTCGGCATCCCGCGTGGGCTCAACAATCTTTGGTCAAACGGCGGCATACTCTACGCACCGCCAATTCGATGAGAACGAGCCTCTGTCAGATCATAAGACCATGAACGGGCGTTGCGTGTTCGGCAGGAGCACCGAAGTCGATGGCTGATTACTTCGCGTTGCTATCCCGCGCTGTGGCGTCGCTGGATCACAACACCAAAGAGGCTCGCGAGGGGCTGTACAATCGCGCCCGCACCGCCCTTCGGGGACAGTTGCGCAACGCCGACCCGCCCTGGTCGGACGCCGACGTCAAATCCGAAGCGGCGGCGCTGGAAGCGGCCATTAGACAAATTGAATTCGAGATTCGACGCTCCGCTGCTCGCAGCACCTCGCAGCCGCAGACTGGGACGCAGCCTGGACCGCGGATCGCGTCGCAGAGCGGACTGTTGGGAAAATTCCAATCCCGCCAGCAAAAGCGCGCCGCTCCGCCGCCCACGGAGCCAGAGCCGAAGTCGGCCGAAGACGCTGACGAAACGCCGTTCTCATTGCCGTTGTCTCCCGCCGCCTTGGCCGCCATCGGCGCCATCGCGCTCGCGATCATCGGTGCAGGGACTTACGCGTACGTGTCACGGTCGAGTACGCGCGCGCCGGCCGTGACGGCCGGTGTCGATACTGGCACCGGCGGGAGCAAGCCTGCCGCCACCGCTCCAAGTCCGACGCCGCCTGCTGCAAGTCCGGCGCAACCTGGCGCCACTCCACCGGCCCCGAAGCCTGCGACTCCGGCGCCGGCCAAGACCGCCGACGCGGCAAACTCGGGCCTCCCGTACCTTTTCAGACGGCAACTCGTTTATTACCGCAGCACCTATCCGCCCGGCACGCTCATCATCAACAAGTCGCAGCATACGCTTTATGAGGTGCGGCCGAATACGGTCGCCCTGCAATATAGTATCGGCATCGGATCCTCGTGCGAAAATGTCGCCGGCCTGCACAAGGTTCTGCGAAAGGAAATGTGGCCGCCGTTTCCGCCGGGTTCCGGCGGCTCCGAGACCCCGCAGACCGCCAGTCAGCACCGGCCAGAAAGCAAGCTCGGGGCGCGCGCGATTTATTTGAGCGACATGGATTACGGTATCCACGGCACCACAACGGTGAGCAATATCGGCAAGGACTCTTCGTTCGGCTGTTTCATGCTCGTCGACGATGACGTGGCCGATCTGTACGAACGCGCCAATGTCGATACGCGCGTCGTGATCACGAACTGATCGTCAGCTAATGATCCGGGCACCGGCCGAAACGCCCCTTTCGATCGGGCGTAACGCTGCCGCGATTGCGAAAGCGAAAACAGTTGGGCAACCGCGCATGAAGCCGCCCGAAAGGGCCGACAAGACTGCACACAGTCCAGGAGCCGGCACACCAGGCGGACCGAGCAGCCGCGCCGACACTCGCACACTGATTTTCATAACCGCCGGCCTGGCGTTTTTCGTTTATGTGCTCAGGCCCATCCTGCTGCCATTCGTGATCGCAGGCGTCATTGCCTACGTGAGCGCTCCGCTGCTGGATTGGCTGGCGGATCGCACACGGTTGCCGCGGGCACTGTTTGCGATTCTGCTGTTCATTCTCCTGATCGCCGCCGCCGCCCTCATGGTGGGCCTCGCCGGAGAGCATCTCGTCGCTGAGGTAAAAGCGACGGCCGCCGATCTGCAGGGAAGCTTCGAAAGCCTCATCCGCCAGATGATCGGCAGCCGGCCGATCCATGTATTCGGGCAAACGATGAACTCCGAGGACATCGCCCGTGCGATGCTCGAGCGGATCCACGACTGGTTCGGTCAGACCGACCGGCTCGCGATGATCGCCGGCTTCAGTCTCGCGGCCCTGATGGGCACGGTGCTGACGGCCGTGCTGCTCTGTTATTTCCTGATAAGCGGGCCAAGCGTGGCCCGCGGGCTGTTCTGGACGGTACCGCCGAGCCTGAGAGACCTGGTCGCGCGGATCGGATCGCGGGTCGATCCGATCTTGAAACGGTATTTCCTCGGCATTTTGACGATCCTGATCTATTCGACGACGGCGGCCTATGTCGGGCTCAGCCTGCTGGGCGTCGAGCACGCCGCCCTGCTCGCCGTACTCACAGGCAGTCTCGAGACCATTCCGATGATCGGTTCGACATCGGCGGCGGTGATCGCCGGTTTGGTTTCGCTGCGCACGGCGACCGGCTTCATGAGCATCGTCGCTTTCACAATTTATGCGGTTCTGTTGCGGCTCTCGATTGACCAGATCGTGGCGCCGCTGGTGCTTGGCCGAGCGGCGCACGTCCATCCGGTCCTGATCATCTTCTGCTTTCTGGCCGGCGCCGTCATCCTTGGCATTCCGGGTGTGATTCTCGCGGTTCCGATTGCCTTGACGGTCAAGAACGCGCTCGCGACGCTCTATGGCGAGGATGTTGAATGAGTTGGCCGCGATCGGCCGAATGTCCGGCTACTCGTGCGCGCCTTGCAACAGATCGAAATCGCCGCCGAGGACGAGGTCGAGGCGGCCGCTCCGCCATTTGCCGGCACCATCGCGCACCAGCGGCGGTTCTTCGCGATAGCGCCGCACCACGGTGTTGGTTCGCTCCGACGCATCGAGCGCCCCAAGAATGGTCTTGCGTTCCTTGGTCGCCGGAACGTCGCCGAGCGGTACGGCGGCAACACGGACACGCGCAGTAACGCGGCCCGTTCCACCCTCGTTCAACTCGAATACATGCAGGCCCGTCTCAAGCGCCAGCGTTCGGTAGGCGCCAAAACCGCTGATCACCAGAAGCGGCGATCCAGCGTCCTTTGATGTGCTCTGCAACTCTGTCAGAGCCATGCGGCGCTTGTTGGCCCAACCGCGATACATCGCCGCCAATCGCCAGCACCACACCAGCGTAGCCTGACGGTCGCCCATGCCGTCGAGCACAGGCTCGACGACGAGGGCAAGTTCGATCGGCGCGTCGCCGATCGCGTCCTTGATTCCTTCCGCGACGAGACGAAGTTGCAAGGCCAAGCGGGCGCTCAGTTCCGACGAATAGGGATGCGGCGAATGCGTGCGGCGGAGCAGCCGCTGCCGGAGCCCGCTGGCCGTTTCGGCCGCGGTCTTGACTCGATCCATCAGGGCGAAACGCGCCAGCGTTCCAAAACGGTCCTCTCGGCTCCAGAAATCGGCCGACGACATCTCGTCGGCGAGCTGTTGCTTGAGGTCGTCCCACGAGGGCGAACCCTGTTTGCGCTCAAGATCCTCGAATTCGTTCTGCAGCATCTGGAATTCCGCAGGCGTTCCCTGCGGCGCGAGGATAATCGCGGCGAGCGCCGACGGCGAGGCCGCTTCCATCGGCATGGCGGATGGCGCGGCGCTCCCGGTCACGGCGTCCGCGTCCGGATCGACAAATTCCGCCTGGATGCCTTCACCATCGCTGCGCACGAACAGGAACTGCTCGCCCTCCGGAAAGCGCTTTTCCACGATAATGGAGGCGAGCGGCGCGACGACATACTGATCGATGGCGCGTTTAAGAGGCCGCGCCCCCATTTCGGGGGAGAAACCGCGTTCCAGCAGAAATTCCAGCGCCGATGGCTCCCATTCGATCGCCCAGGTGCGATCCTTCAGACCGCGCCGATCGACCAGCGCGGCAAGTTCTTTCTTGAGAATGCCGCGCATCAGATCGCGCGTAAGCGGCCGAAACACGATGACCTTGTCGAGCCGATTTTGGAATTCCGGCCGATACGTCTGGCTGATCGCCCGCAGCACCTGTTCCTTGGTGAAGACGTCAGCGGCCGGCGCAAAACCCAATCCCGCGCTGCGATGGGCCGTCGCGCCGAGGTTCGACGTCATAACGATCAGACAATGCCGCAGGTCCGCGACTTGTCCCATGGCGTCGGTCAGCCGGCCTTCATCGAACGCCTGCAGGAACAAATCCCAGATCATCGGATGGGATTTCTCGAATTCGTCGAGCAGCAGAACCGAGAACGGCTGTTTGCGGACGCGGCCGACAAGCGAATCGGCTTCGATCATCGCCGGTGCCGAGCTCTGTCCGAGAATCTTGCTGATCAACTCGTGGGTCTGAAATTCGCTCATGTCGAGACGAATCAACCGCTCGACCGAGCCGAACAGGAATTGCGAAACGGCTTTGGCGAGCTCGGTCTTGCCGGTCCCGGTCGGCCCGGCGAACAGAAACACGCCGATCGGCTTGCCGGGATCGTTCAAGCCAGCCTTGAGCATCGCGATACGCTCGACCATGGCCTCGACGGCTTCCTCTTGGCCTATCACCTTCGCGGTGAAGAATGCACGGATCGCTGCGAGATCGAGTTGCTCCTTGGTGTCGAGAATTGAAATCGGCAGGCCCGAGAGTTGCGACAGCGTCTCCAGGACACGATGCGGCGTAATGTACTGGTCGCGCGTTTCCGCGCGCGCCGCGGTGAGCTTGAGCATGAGGATGGCGGAGCCCGGCAGTCCGCCACTTCCGAGATATTGGCCGGCGCTGTCGAGTGCGACCTCGGCACACTCCTCCCGAAAGTGCACATCGTTGTTTTCGGCCATCTCGGCAATGACAGCGCGTGCCAGCGCCAGCGTCTCACGCGGTGACAGCGGATCGATCGTCACGGTTTCGAACACACCGCGAAGCGACGGCTTGATCTGCATGAGCCGCGCGGTGCCTTTCGGCGTCGCCTCGGCCCAGATCACCAATCGTCCGGCTGCGACGGCCGGAATGATCTGGTCGAGCATCGTCGCACTCTGCCCGAGATGACGGCCGCTCATCGCCACCTGGACGACGTCCGGGATGTACCAGATCACCTTGTGACGCTTGGCCAATTCCTCAACGAGCTGACGAATGCGGCCTTCGAGCTGACCGATATAGATCTGGTCCGCCTGCAGATCGGCGCCGCTCGCTTCGAAGACGATCCAGCCGTCGGCCTCAAGGCGGCGCGCCAAGAGGACCAGGAACGATGATTTGCCGACCAGCGATTCTCCTGAGACCAGCAGGGAGCGCGGCGGGTTTTGCCGCAACGTTGCCTCGGCAAGCGCGAAGGCTTTACGCCAACCATCGGGCTCGACAAGAGCATCGAGTTCCGCCTCGGTCGACCAGTAGCGGCCGATGTCCTTGAGCGAATCAGTGCCTGACGCTGCCGGCGCTGACGGCACCCGCCGATCGTCGAGCTCCTTGATCAACGCTGCCGCCGACGGGTGGGTGACGCGCAGCAGAAATCTTCTGATGACATCGTGCGGTGACGCGCCTGATGCCGCCAGCGTGTCGCCAAACGTCACGGCGTCCCCCTGCGCCGCGCAGCGCTCAAGGTAGTCGCGGAAAATATTCGGCATCCACCGGTTGTCGATCCACCAATCCTTGGCGCGCGCGATCGGCGCGCCGACCGGCACGCGCACTTCGGCTTCGGTCAGCAATTCCAGCGCAAAATACATCGTCCAGGGCGCATAGTGCTCGCATTGCGCAAGCACACGGCCGATCGCCTCGCTGCGATCGGGACGCTTTCTCAGCGCGGCGAGGGCTGCGCTCGCCAACGACCAGCTGTTGCCTTCGACATATTGCATCACGGTGGCGAACGGCACGTTTGGCGCAGCGAGGAGGCTCACCGCCTCCATGAACTGCGTCTGCGAGTAAAGCGCGTTCGCGTGCGCGGCATTCGAACCAAACGGAGCGAAGGACTGGTCCAGCGTATAGAGCTGAGCCGTCAGTACCGTCGGCTCGAGCAATGCGGGCGGGATCACCTCGCCCTGGAGGACGGCCTGCTTGGTCTTCTGACGCCGACGCTCAATCCATCCGCGAATACGTTTGCGAGAAAAAAATCCAACGATCACAATCAGCAGAATGATGTCGAAAAGAGCCGCTCCGAAATCCACGCTGCGAACCCCGAATTTGCTCCCGATGACCCGGTCCGTGCGGAAGAAAGCCAGCCGGATGCACCAAAGTTACGCGCAGCCTTGCTCAGGCCGCGCCGCCGCGTCAATCGAAAGAACAGCACTACATCTGCGAAATGAATTTCGTGTTGAGGTAGGCCTGCAGGCCCTCGATGCCGCCCTCGCTGCCGTAGCCGGATTCCTTGACGCCGCCGAAGGGCGTCTCCGGCGTCGAAATGTTGATCGAGTTCACCCCGACCATGCCCGACTGTAGGGCGTCGCCGATCAGATTCGCGGTCTGCGCCGAACCGGTGAAGGCATAAGCGGCAAGCCCATAGGGGAGCGAATTGGCGCGCTCCACGACCTCGTCGAAACTCTTGAACGTCACCACCGGCGCCAGCGGCCCGAACGGCTCCTCGGTCATGATCTTGGAATTGTCGGGAACGTCGGTGATCACCGTCGGCTCGAAGAAATAGCCTTGGTTGCCGCGGCGATTGCCGCCGGTGACGATCTTGCCGCCGCGATCCTTGGCGTCGTTGACGAACGCATCCATGGTATCGATGCGGCGCGCGTTCGCCATCGGCCCCATGCCGATGCCCTTTTCCAAACCGTCGCCGACCTTGATGGCCTTGGCGTATTCGGTGAAGCGGGCAAGGAAACGATTATAGATCGGCTCCTGTACATAGAAGCGCGTCGGCGAAATGCAGACCTGGCCGGCGTTGCGATATTTGAACGCAGCGATCGTCTCGGCAGACTTTTCGGGATCGGCGTCGGCGAACACGACGACCGGCGAGTGACCGCCAAGCTCCATGGTGGAGCGCTTCATGCCCTTGGCGGCCAACGCAGCAAGATGTTTGCCGACCGGAATCGAGCCGGTGAAGGAAATCTTGCGTACATCGTCCTTGGCGATGAGATGCTCGGAAATCTTCGACGGCACACCGAACACCAGATTTAGCACGCCGGCAGGCAAACCCGCGTCGGCAAAACAGCGCACCATTTCGACGCAGGCGCCTGGCGTCTCCTCGGATGCTTTGAGAATGAGCGAGCAACCGGCCGCGAGTGCACCGCCGATCTTACGCGCCGGCGTGAGCGTCGGAAAATTCCACGGCGTGAACGCGGCAACGATGCCGACCGGATCCTGCACGACGATCTGGCGCAAGCCTTTGCCGCGGCCCGGCACGATACGGCCGTAGGCGCGGCGTCCCTCCTCGGCGTACCACTCGATGATATCGGCTGACGTCAGCACCTCGGCGCGCGCTTCGGGGTAGACCTTGCCCTGCTCCTGCACCAGGATTTTCGAAATCGCGTCAAAGCGCTCGCGAATCAAGTCGGCAGCCTTGCGCATAATCTTGGCGCGATCGTACGCCGAGGTCGCGCGCCAGATTGCAAGCCCTTTCTTGGCGGCTTCGAGCGCCTGGTCGAGATCGGCCATGCTGGCATGCGGTAGATGAGCGATCGGCTTCTCGGTCGCCGGATTGATCACGTCCTCGCCGCTGCGGCCGTCGGCGCCGAGCCACTTGCCGTCAATGAAAAGTTCGAGATTGGCGTACATGGCGACCTCGTATGTTACTCGCTGCGGAGCGCAACCTTCACGGTCGAGGAAATAGCAGGTTTCGGCAAACCGTTCACCTGCCTAACGAGCCGCCGAGCGGCTCACGCGACGCGCGTCGGATCGATGATGAAGTTGGTGAAACCGCCGTCCCGATTGTCCATTCCGGCGAGCGCTTCATTGACCTTCGACAGCGGCGAAATGCGGTGTTCCAGCGCGGAGAGATCCAATGTGCCGGCGCCTGCCATGGCAGCCATATCCTCGCCTTCGGCGGTCGTGAACCAGACCGAGCCCTGCAACCCGATCCGGTTGGTCATCAGCCAGAACGCATTGATCGGCAGCGTCTCCATGACGGCTCCGACATTCACCGCGCGGCCGCCGCGGCGCAGACAGAACAGCGCACGCATCATGGCGCCGGCCGGCGCACCGGGCGGCAGGCAGTCGATCACGCCATCGACGCCTTCACCATTTGTCGCCGCCTTCGCCCAAGCCACAAGCGGGTCGGGTTGAGCAGGTGATGCGCCGCCTTGCGCCGGAGCATTCGGGACCGCGAGAACGTCGATGCGTTGCGGGTCGAGCACTTTGACTCGATCGAGCAGCGCGGCGTTACGCCCGGTGCCGAGAATTTTGGTCGAGCCCATCGCCAGCGCCAAAAGCACGGCGCACAGCCCGAGCTGCCCGGTGACGCCATTAATCAGCAGCGTTTGCCCGGGACCGACGCCGATCTTTCGCATCGCCGCGTAGGCGGTGCCGAAATAGCCGAACCGTGCCGCGGCTTCGAACGTCACGTTGTCGGGCAGCCTGACCAGCGCCGTGGCGGGAGCGGTGATGTACTGCGCGAGACCACCGTACGGATAAGCGCGCATAATGTCCTGCGACCGGCCGAAATAGCCCTGGAAGGTGAATTGCGGACAATCCAGCGTCTGGCCGCTGCGGCACATCCGGCACGAACCGCAACTGCGCGCTGGATTGACATAAACCCGCTCACCCGGACGGATGGCCGAGACCTGCTCGCCCACCTTGGCGACGACGCCGGTTGGATCGAGACCGAAGATCGCCGGCAGCGGTGGCATGATCTTGAGGTCGGGCACCTGCGTGCCGAAAAAGTTGCTAACCACACGCGCAAGATTCGGCACGACGCCGCAGGCTTTGACCTCGACCAGGACATCGGTCGGACGCGGCTCCGGCACCGCAATCCGATCGAGCGTCATCGGCGAGCCATAAGCATGAAGCCGCGCCGCGATCATCGTGCTCATGGGCGTGTTTCCCGTTGGCGAGCGGCTGATTTTATTTGTTGCGTGCCGCCGCCTCCATCACGAGCTTGACCGCCTGATTCAGGTCCGGTTTGTCCTTCGAGAGATCGATGGCAATGCCGGAAGCCCGCTTGTTCAGCTCGTCCTTGTCCTCCGGCGGCAGCTTCGTCAGCTGGCCGCCCGAATCGGTCCAGACCTTCACCTGAGCGTCGAAGAACTCACGCACGAACGGGAAAATATCGGTGCCGGTCTTGGCCGCATCATCACGAACGATCTTCTGCAAATCCGGCGGCAGCGAATCGACCCACTTCTTGCTCAACACCGCAATGGTGCTCACGAAGGGCTGATCGGTCTGGACGACGTACTTGGCCGCATCGACGTAATGCAGCGTGGTATATTGGGTGATGGTGGTAAGCGTGCCGTCGATCGTACCACCTTGCAGCGCCGGCAAAACGTCGGCCAGCGTCATCGCGACCGGCGAAGCGTCCAGCCGCCGGATGATTTCCTCCTGAAAGCGCGACGCCAGCACCCGGATTTTCAATCCCTTGTAATCAGCCAGCCGAGCAATCGGCTTTCGCGTGTCGATCCAGGACGGCCCGATGGGAAAAATTGCCGCTCCGAGGATGCCCTTATTGGCGCCGAGGCCGAGTATCATGTCGCGGACCGGCGGATCGGCCAGCACGCGGTCGTATTGTTCGCGCGTCGTGTAGAGACCCGGAGCGTCGATCACCTCATAGCGTTCATCGACGCCGACGAGAAATTCCGGGGGACCGACCCAGCCCTGGATCGATCCGAATTGCGTACCCTCGATCTGCCGCGGGATCGCGCCGAGCTGACTCGCCGGATAGATTTCGCCCTTGATACGGCCGCCGGAATCCTTCTCCACCGCCGCTGCAAAACGCTTCATCCACTCATGCTGCGTGTCGTTGATCGTCGCGGTGGACAGCTTCATCGTATAGGTCTTGCTGTCCTGCGCGTAAGCGACGGACAGCGGCCCCGACATCAGCGCGGCCGCGAGCACCGTGCTGACGGCAACGGACGATCCAAATTGTATGAGCTTCACGTTTTTCCTCCCTCATTCGGCGTGATCGTTTTTGATCTTGTCACGCATCTTATGTCGATGGGTTCACACGGGGCTAGTCCCTTAAGGTCGCAAGGTTGACGGGGCCGCCGAATAACGCCGCGATGAGCTTTAAGGCCCCTGCGGCGCGATCGGCGCTCCAACCGCCGTGCCCGGCATTGAGCAGGAATTTTTCTTCAACGTCGGCGCGTGTCAGCGGCTCTTGCGCGCCGCCGCGCATGTAAGGCTGACGCTCCTCGATCACGGTGCCGTCGCGCAGCACGACGCGCATGTGCCCGGTAAAATTTTTCGGATAGGGATTGTCCGGATCGATGACGTAATGAACCTTGCCGGCGAGCGCGAGCACCGCGCTGTCCTTGACGGCGGCATCAGAAAAATCGCCGAGCCCCACACTGCCGCGCACGAAGCCTGCCGCGATGCAATAGGGCGTCGAGAACTTGCCGGCGTAGCCGTTAGCCGGCCGCTGCTTGGCGGCGAGCGGCTCCCAGAGGCGATGCACCGTGCCTTCGCCGACCTCGCATACCATTTCGGCAATGTCGTCTTCCCTGATGCCACGCGCCGCGAGGCGCCGCGCGCAGTCGATGTAGGGATGCGTCATGGTTCCGCAGGGGTACGGCTTGAACGCCAGCGTTTCCGAAACCCAGCGCGTGCCGAAGTCGCCAATCAGCGCGTTGTAATCGCCCTTCGTGGTATTGGCGAAGCCGTGAAAGAAACCGTGGACGCCCTCCAGCACGGTGCGCGGACCGAGAAAGCCGGCACGGCCAAGCAGCGCCGCACGCAATCCAGATTGCGCTGCCCACCCCGCATGAAGCCGCTTGGTCCAAGCGCCTTCGGCGAGATATTCGATAATGCCCGACGCCATCGAGCCGACCGTGCCGAGCGCGTCGATCAGCTGCCGCTGATTAAGTTTCAGCGCTGCGCCGACACCGGCGGCCGCCCCCATGGCGCCGAACACCGCGGTCGGATGGAAGCCCGCCTTGTGGGTCAAGGTCGGCGCCACAAGGCTCAACCGGCACATGACTTCAGTGCCGATTGCGATGCCAAGGAGAGCAGCTGAGCCATCGAGACCATGCCGCTCGCAGGCCGCGAGCACGGCCGGGACGATCACCGCCCCGGCGTGAACCGGACCGCCCTCGAACGTGTCATCGAAATCCTCGCCGTGGATCGCTGTGCCGTTCACGGTGGCGGCGGCCGCAGCCGTGAGCGTGCGGCTGTGGCCAAACACCGTGCACGGCCCATCGTCGTCGCAGCCGGCGAGTACGCTCCTCACATAGTCTTCGTTGCGCGCCGTGATGGCGAGGCCGATCACGTCGATCAACAATTCCTCGCACTTCGCCCGCACCGCCTTCGGCAACCGCGACGGATCGAGCGCCGCGATCTTCTGCGCCAAATGTTCGGCCACGGCGGTCTGCGGCAACGCGTCGGAACTCATGCTCACGTCCTCTCTGCGGTCGGGTGCGCGCGAGCCATGTCGCGGGAATCCGCAAGGCCCGTCAAGTACCTGTTGCAACGGGAGAAACCGGCCGGAAACGTCCTCAAGGCAGCGGCCAGCACCGGCTCGCGCCGATCGGGAAACCTTTTTGCCGCGGGCCGCAACTCAACGGCGGGGGCCGATGTGGCCGTCCACGACCCTTGTTGACGGGAGCTTGTCATGCATCGCGCCATACCAGTCGTTGCTGTCGCATTTGTGCTAGGCGCCTTTGCCGCTCCTGCAGCGTACGCCCGGGCCGGTACCAACGCCGACATCTGCGCCAGCAGCGGCGACGCCTACACGCCACAGCAACAGATTGCGGCTTGCAGCGCACTGATCGACAGTCTCAAGGACCAGCCGCAGGCGCAGGCCGCAGCATTGGTCAATCGCGGGGCGACATATTGGTACATCAACCAGACCCAGCAGGCCCTCGACGACCTCGACCGCGCCATCGCGCTCGATCCGAGCAATGCGCGCGCCTTCCGGGAACGTGCGAACACCTACCGCACGCTCGGCCGGCTCGACCGGGCAATTGCCGACGCCAATGAGGCGGTGAAACTCGATCCCAACGACGCTACGGCGTTCGACGTCCGCGGCAACATCTTCAACAACAACCGCCAATACGACCGCGCCATCGCCGACTACAACGAAGCGCTGCGGCTGAAACCCAACTATGCGCAGGCCTACTCGGACCGCGGCGCCGCGAAGTACTTCAAGAAGGACTATCAGGCCGCGCTGAAGGATTACGGCGAAGCCATCCGGCTCGATCCGAAAAACGCTCAGACCTACAGCAACCGCGGCGCCGTCTACCGGGATTTCGGGCAGAACGACCGCGCCATCGCCGATGACAGCGAGGCGATCCAACTCGATCCGCTGGTTCCCGAATATCATGACAATCGCGGGCTGTCCGAAGCCGACAACGGCGACTACGACCGTGCCATCGCCGACTACACCGAAGCGATCCGGCCGCGGCCGCAAGCGAACTTCCTCACCGACCGCGGCAACTCCTACAATTACAAAGGCGACTACGACCACGCCATCGCCGATTACGACCGCGCCATCGCGCTCAATCCGGGATTCTACCTCGCCTACAACAATCGCGGCGCCGCGTACGGCAAGAAAGGCAATCTGGATCACGCCATCGCCGACTACGAACAGGCGCTGACCATCAATCCGCAATTCGATAAGGCCGCCCAAAATCTTGCCGAAGCGCGCCAGGAGCGCGACCGGCGCCTCGCCGTGAACGCCGACAGAATGCTGCCGACCTTCGACTGCCGCACCGCGACCCGCGCGGCTGAGAAAGCGATCTGCTCGGATCCCGATCTCGCAAGGCTCGACCGAGAGATGGACGCCGCCTACCGGGCGGCGCTCGCGACCCGCAACGGCAAAGCAGCCGCACAGCTGCGCCAGGACCAGCGCGACTTCATTGCGACTCGCAACAAGTCGTTCGGCGATCCACGGTACAATCTCAAGCAGGAAATGGAAACGCGGCTCGCCGCGCTCCGCAGCTTGACCGCCGACTTATCGTCTCGGCTGAGCCGGAACTAAAGCGACGGCGCAGACCTCAATACCGGTTTGCGATCGGCAGTTCCTCGGCGGGGAACAGGGTGATGACGCGGCAGCCCTTGTCGGTCACCACCACCTCTTCCTCGATGCGCGCTGCCGAGTAACCGTCCGTCGCCGGGCAATAGGTTTCGAGCGCAAACACCATGCCCTCCTTGATCTCGGTCGGGTGCGACAGCGACACCACGCGCGAAATGATCGGCCGCTCGTGCAGCGCAAGCCCAAGGCCGTGGCCGAACTGCAGCCCGAAGGCCGACATTTCGTCAGGAAAGCCGAACTCCTGCGCCTTCGGCCACACCTGACACACTTCGTCGGTCATCACGCCCGGCCTAATCAGCTCGATGGCGCGATCGAGCCATTCGCGCGCCTTCTTGTAGGCATCGTGCTGCACCGGCGTGGCGCGGCCCACATTGAAGGTACGGTAGTAGCAGGTGCGGTAGCCCATGAACGACTGCAGGATGTCGAAGAACGCCTGATCGCCCGGCCGCAGCATGCGGTCGGTGAAATTGTGCGGATGCGGATTGCAGCGTTCGCCCGAGATGGCGTTGACCGCTTCGACGTCGTCGGAGCCGTGCCGATAGAGAAACTCGTTGACCTTGGCGACCACGTCATTCTCGCGGATGCCGGGCTTGAGTTCCTCGCTGACCAGATGATAGGCGCCGTCCACCATGGCGGCGGCGCGATTGAGCAGCGCGATCTCGTCGATGTTCTTGACCTCGCGCGCTTCCAGCATCACCTGCTGGCCGTCCTGGATTTTCAGCCCGGCTTTCTGCAGCTCGAACATCATCGGCGGCTCGATGATGTCGACGCCGACCGGCAGGTTAGCGATGCCTGCTTCGCGGATCAGAGACGCGATCTCGTTGGCGTGGCGCTCCATCAAGCCGAAGGCCGGATTAACGGTGCCACGCAGCCCGATCAGTCCGGCCTTGCAGTTCTCCGGCTTGAGCCACGGCGTATAAAGCTTGTGATGCACGGCGGCGGAGCCGAAATCCCACAAGATCGGATCGCTGCTGGTGCGCGTGATGAGCGCCCAGCGGCAAAGCTTGTCGCGCTCCCACTCTCCGATCTTGGTCGACGTGATGTAACGGATGTTGTTGACGTCGAAGACCAGGAGCGCGCCGAGTTCCGACTTCTCCAGCGCCTGCTTGACGCGGCCGTGCCGATAACGGTGCAGCCTCCGGTAATCGACACGCTCCTCGAAATCGACACCCATGGTGCCGAGCGCCGGCAACGCGCGGCCCCAGTTGTAGCGCGGGTTGACGTCCTCAGCGCGGATCGTCGTCGGATCGCGGGTGATATCGTCCATGGCGACCTCCTTGGCGCGTTTTGTAGATTATAGACCGTTTCCCGGGCGCGGATGAGCGAGAAAGCCCCCAAAGAGGCGCGCCGCCGACGACCTCACGGGATCGGTATTTCGCCGGTATCCTTCGGCACCTTGTAGCCCTTTTGCGTCGCCGGCCGCTTGGCGATGGCGACGTACCAGCGCTTCGCGTTCGGATACTGGTTGAGATCCACCGTCTGCCACTCGTAGCGCGACACCCAGGGCCAGATGGCGATATCGGCGATCGAGTAATCGCCGGCGACGTATTCGTGATCCTTCAGGCGTTTGTCGAGCACGCCGTAGAGCCGGTGCGCCTCCTTGAGGTAGCGCTCCTCGGCGTAAGGCGCCTTGCCTTTGTTGTATTTCACGAAGTGATGGACCTGGCCGAACATCGGACCAGGGCCACCCATCTGCCACATCAACCACTCGATGGTGCGATAGCGAGCCTCTCCTGACTTCGGCAACAGTTTGCCGGTCTTGTCGCCGAGGTAGATCAGGATGGCGCCGGACTCCATCAGACTCATGCCGTTGTCACGGTCGACAATCGCCGGAATGCGGTTGTTAGGGCTGATTTTCAGAAACTCCGGCTTGAACTGCTCGTCCTTGCCGATGTCGACTGGGTGCACGGTGTAGGGCAGGCCCATCTCTTCAAGCGCAATGGAGGCCTTGCGGCCGTTCGGCGTCGTCCAGGTGTACAGATCGATCACTGTGTTGGTCCTATCTTGAGTGTAAAGAATGCCATGTCATGCAGCGGTTTTCTTATCCCACAATCGGCTCGAGGCGATATCGGCACCCTCACGGATCGACTTCAGCTTGAGCCACACCACGGACTCGACGACCCATTCGCGCCGCGTGAAGGTGCCAAAGCCGCAATCGGTCGAGGCGACGACGCGCTCACGGTCGCCGATCGCCGCCACTGCCTCCTCGATGCGCCGCGCCACCACCTCGGGATGTTCGACGAAATTGCTCGTGGTCTCGACCACGCCGGGGATCAGAATCATGTCTTTCGGAAACGGCACGCGCTTGAGCGCAGCGTATTCGTGGGCGTGGCGCGGGTTGGAAAACTCGATCGACAGCGCGCCGACATTGGCCTGATAGAGCGCCGGCAAAATCCTGTCGAGCGCGATATCGTGGATGTGCGGGCCCTCCCAATTTCCGTAGCAGATGTGCAGGCGCACGCGATCGCGCGGAATGCCTTCGATCCCCTTGTTGATCATCGCAACGTGCATCTCGCAGGTCTTGGCGAACTGCGCGTCCGTCTGGTCGCGGTAGAACATAGTTCGATCCATGGCGAGATCGGGCGCGTCGACCTGCAGGATCACGCCCGCCTTATGGATCGCCTGGTATTCGTTCCTCATCTCGCGGGCGATGGCCGCGAGATAATCCTCCTGCGACGGGTAGTAGGCGTTGAGCATGGTCGAGGCGATGATGCCGGGCGACGGCGCCGTCATGAACGTTTCGGCGAACGGACGGCCCTCGCCCGCGATCCGCTTGAAGCGCGCGATCTCGGTGTCGATGGCCGAGGTGTCGTGATAGTGCAGTTCGACCTGAGCTTCCGGCGCGTTCTGCTGCTTGCTGACGCTCGGAAAGCGGTGCGTCAGATATTTGACGAGATCGGGAAATTCCTCGAACTCGCGGCCGCGCCGCCGCTTCGAACTCGCCGGCGAAGCCCGACATGCGCTGCGGCACGTAGGTCTGAAAACCGACGCGCTGTTGCTCGCCGTCGTTGCCGATGTCGATGCCGGCCTCTTTTTGCTTGGCCACAACATGCCGTATCGCC
This sequence comes from uncultured Alphaproteobacteria bacterium, assembly GCA_963732015.1. Taxonomy (GTDB): domain Bacteria; phylum Pseudomonadota; class Alphaproteobacteria; order Rhizobiales; family Xanthobacteraceae; genus BOG-931. The sequence continues at coordinate 618,698 of CAVSXY010000003.1, forward strand.
TTTTCCATTTCGGCATCGAAGTGCGCCTTGTCGTAACTGCCGCCGGCTTCGCGAAGGATCAAAAGCTCGCTCAGTGCCTCGTTGCGCGGCAGGCTGCCAACATGGGTCGTGAGAATGCGATCCCGGCTCAAAATCATGATGAAGGCTCCCGGCGGCAGCATAAAGATACGGTCAAACGCGCCCTGTCATAGCGCAATTCCGTCCGAATGACAGGGTCCGTCAGCGCTTGCCGTTGCGGCGGTTTTTTGGTGTCGGCATAATGCTTTGCAATGGAGACGCCGTGGGCGACGGCCCGCGTGATCTGGGAGGACAGCGGCGATGACAATCGCTCAACCGGCGCCGAGCGCGGCCGCCGACACCATTCCGCGTGATTACAACTTCGCCGCCGATATTTTGAAGCGCAACCTGGACGCCGGACGTTCCGCAAAAGCGGCCTATATCGACGATCGCGGCAGCTACAGTTACGCCGACCTCGCCGAACGAGTCGATCGCTTCGGCAATGTGCTGCGCCGGCTCGGCATGCGCCGCGAGGAACGCGTGCTGATCTGCCTCACCGACACCATCGACTGGCCGACGGCCTTTCTCGGCGTCATCAAAGCCGGCATGGTGCCGGTCCCGGTCAACACACTTTTGACCCAAGACGACTATCGCTACATGCTGGAAGACAGCCGCGCGCGGCTCCTGGTCGTTTCCAACGAACTCTATCCGAAGCTCGTCAAGGCGATCAGCACAAGCAGCAGCGCGCCGCACGTCATCGTGTCAGGTGGCCGGCCAGACGGTCATGTGTCGTTCGAGGACATGATGGCCGAAGCGCCCAGCGAGCCCGTCACGGCTCCGACCACGCGCGACGACATGTGCTTCTGGCTCTACACCTCCGGCTCGACCGGCAAGCCAAAAGCCGCGGTGCATACCCACGCCGATCTCAAGCTGACCGACGACCTCTATGCGAAGCCGATCGTCGGCCTCACTGAAAATGACGTGTGCTATTCGGTTGCCAAGCTGTTTTTCGCTTACGGGCTCGGCAATGCGCTCACTTTCCCGATGTCCGCGGGAGGGACGACGGTTCTGCTGCCGCATCGGCCGACGCCGGATCTGGTCGCTGATCTGCTCAAGAAGCATCACGTTACGGTATTTTTCGCGGTGCCGACGTTCTACGCCGGCTTCCTGGCGAGCCCCGCCGCGCCCAGCGTCGCCGAACTGAAACTGCGTCGCTGTGTCTCGGCCGGCGAGGCTTTGCCACTTGAGGTTGGCCGGCGCTGGAGCGAGCGCTATGGCGCCGACATTCTCGATGGGCTTGGCTCGACTGAGATGTTGCACATTTTTCTGAGCAACCGGCCCGGCGACGTGAAGTACGGCACGAGCGGCAAGCCGGTGCCCGGCTACGAGGTCCGGCTGGTCGATGACGACGGCAACGTGATCAACGCGCACGGCGAGATGGGCGAACTCCAGGTACGCGGCCCGACCAGCGCGATCATGTATTGGAACAATCGCGACCAGTCGCGCTCGACATTCCTCGGCGAGTGGACCCGCTCCGGCGACAAATACGTCGAGGACGAGAACGGCTATTACGTCTACTGCGGCCGCCGGGACGACATGCTGAAAGTCTCCGGCATGTACGTCTCGCCGTTCGAGGTCGAAGGCGTGCTGCAGAGCCATCCCGACGTGCTGGAAGCCGCCGTGGTCGGCTGGCCCGATGTCGACAAGCTCGTCAAACCAAAGGCGTTCGTCGTGCTGAAATCGCCCGACAAGGCGTGCGATGCCTTTGCTCTGACCCTGCAGGACGAATGCCGAAAGAAGCTCGCTGTCTATAAGTATCCGCGCTGGATCGAATTCCGCACCGAGCTGCCGAAAACCGCAACGGGCAAGATTCAGCGGTTCAAGCTGCGCGCGGAAGCCGAAGCGACGTGAACGCTACATCGTCCGCGCAGGCGAAAGCGGACGAACCAGTACTCACCCGGCGTCGACGCCAAGCCACGCCTGCTCTCTGGCGTTTACTGGATCATCCGCCGCAGCTTGTCATCGGGCCGGCCACTTCGGGCCGGACCCGTTGGCGGATGATGACAGGCATCAATCCAGCGGTTCGACCTTCACGATCGAGGCGCCGTGGTTGCTGCCGATCCACAACGTTCCCGGGTTCTTTGAATCGTCGACAAAGACGCGGCGGATGTTGGTGGGACGCGGCAGCGGATATTCGGTGTACTGGCCGGCCTTGATGTCGAGCCGGGACACGCGGTCGGTGTTCATCGAACCGGTCCAGGCGTTGCCGTTTTTGTCCTCGAGCGCATCGTAAGGGGCCGACCACGGCGTCGGCACCTTCCACTCCTGGATCTTGCCGGTCTCGGGGTCGAGCATGCCGATAGCGTCGCCGTAATACTCCGCAAACCACAGCCGCCCTTGATCGTCGACGCGGCCGCGCCGCGGATGCGAGTTTGGCGTCGGCGTCAGAAACACCGTCGGCTCTTTGGTCTTGGCATCGATCCGCACGATGTTGCCGGCCGAAAAATCGAGCAGATAAAGATTATTCTCGGCGTCGGAGTGGATGCCGTAGGTGCCGATCCGCTTGCCGGTGCGCGGGTCTTTCTGCGAGCCGAGGTCTTCGAACTTGTTGGTGGCAAGGTCGAGCCGGTAGATGTGGCCGCCGTCCGAGTTCTTGATCCAAACCTTGGCGTCGGTTGGCGTGCCTTCGACGGCGAGGTGGCCGAGTTGGCCGGCATCGGTGTCCCACTCTTTGGGCGTCGACCACGTCTCGAACTTGCCGGTCTTACGATCCAGCCGCGCGATCGCGCTCTGATACATCACGCCGACCCACGGATTGTCGTCCTTGTCGATTTCGAGATCGAGCGTGCCGAGCGAAAAGCCAGGCTTCACCACCGGGATCGGATATTGCGTAACCTTGCCGGTCTTCGGGTCCATTTCGCCGACGAACATCTGGCCGAAGTCGGAGTACCAGACGTTGCCTTCATGGTCGAGCACCACGTCGTGCGGCTCGATCAGCTTCTTGGGCAGATCGTATTCCGTAATGATCACGTGCGTAGATTTGCCGGTCAGCCGCGGCAGTGTCTTGAGCGGCCAGCTCCATTTGTCCTGATGGCTCAGATTGAGGCTCGCGAGCCACTCGGCGGCTTTCTCAGCCTCCGGGCCTCTGCCGAGATTGCGAACCGCGTTGCCGGTCAGCCGCTGCGGCTTGAGCGGCGTGCTGCCCGGGTAGTAGCCGGCCATGCGCTGAAACACTTGCATGAACTCGGCGGCATCGTGGGTCGATCGCACGATGCGCTGGAGCGTGTGACAGGAGTTGCACTCCAGCACGAACTTCTTCTGGTCGTTCGTGCCCGGCATGCTCATGAAGCCACTCGGCATTGGTCAGTTGCGCGGGAAGTTCCGGGTCGGCACAAGCTTGACGTCGATCTTGTCTTCCTCGCCGGCAGCGATGGTCGCGTCCTTGGGACCATCGAGATCGTAACCGGTGGCGCGAGCGCTGATCGCATAGTGCCCCGGATCGAGGCGCGAGGCCGGGAAGCTGAAGTGGCCCTTGTCGTCGGTCACGACCGAGACCGTAATGGTCGAGTCGTCTTTCCGGGCGCTGACGACGACGCCCTCCATCGCCCCTTCCTGGACGGAACTAATGGTGCCCGAGAGCGCGGCTGCGGTCTGCGCCAGAACCTGCGACTCGGGCTGCAAGATGAGCGTGCCAAGCGTCGCCGCCGAGACGAGCAAAACGGTCTTAAATCGCATCAAAACCTCCCACGTCAGGCCTGGCATTCGCACAGCCTTCGCCGATTCGGCCCGCACGTTTGCTGTTGGTGCAAGCGTAGGCCCCCGGTTTAGGGGATGCAAGAATGCGGGCCGCGCGGCCCTTGCGGGACGCTCTGCAGCGCCCACATGCCTTGTGTTAACGGTTGCCGGGTATTACTAGGACGCCACTTTCGGAGGCGCGCCGCGGTAGCTCAGCCGGTAGAGCAACGCATTCGTAATGCGTGGGTCGGGGGTTCGAATCCCTTCCGCGGCACCAGCCTCACATTTGTCCCACCCTCACACTGGCATCACGAAATACCCGTCACGCGGGAGCCGCCACGAACGCGACCGGCAGGTCGGCGTAAATTTTGTACTGCTGCGTCTTCGGCTTAGCCTTGTCTTCCTCGTTGAGATACTCGACCGAGCTTTTGCCGACATACGACACCGGCAGGACCATGACGCGGACGAAGCGCGTCGGCCGGTCCCCGGCCTGCGCGAAGACCGGGTCGGGCCCGCTCTCATACCAGGCGCCGCCGGGGCCGTAGGAGGTCGAGCGGCCATGGGTGTCGATGCGGATGCCGCCTTCGACCAGGCAGCGGATGCCCGGCCCCTGATGCCGGTGCAGATAGGCGCAGCCGCCGGGCGGAAACGCGACGCTGTCGCCACGCAGGAGCAATCGCCTTTCGGCAGGGTCTCGAGCCGCGCGGAAAGCTTTTCGCGCGATGCGACGCCCTTGCCGGAGGCAGCGCCGCGAGCGGCATCGCCCGCACAAGCTCAAAGCGCCACAGCGTCGCGCCTTCGGCTTCCGGCTTTGAGCGTCACCGCGCCCTCGCCGTCCACGCCTCGTCGTCGCGCAAGGTGCGGTCGGCGACGGTGACCGAGCCATGCACCACGTAGATCATGCGCGGCAGCGCGCGGCAGCCGCCACCTCCGCGGCGTCGTTGGACAGCACGTCTTCGTAAAGCCGCAGCATGGGAGGCATGGGTTCTCCTCTCACTCCTCCGTCATGCCCGGGCTTGACCGGGCATCCACGAGCGTTGCCGTCCTATGGATTGCCGGGTCAAGCCCGGCAATGACGATGACGGGAGTTTACACCGCGCTCGCCGCCATTGCTAAATCGCGCCTGGCTCCGTCCAATAGAGCGATGCGGCGCCGCTGGGCAGGACCTTATGCCTGCCGATCGATACCGAACGCTTCCGGCTGCGCAATTTCGTCGACCGGCTGGTGCAGCTCGGCGAATGCGAGGTGCACGACAAGCCGATCGACCTCATCGATGTGGCCGCCGTGCTCGACGGCAATCCGAAGGCGACGCTGTTCAAGGCCGCCGGGCCCGGAGAAAGCCGAGCTTGTCGGCAACGTCATGGGTTCGCGCGAGCGGCTGGCGCTTGCGCTCGATACCGACGAGCGCGGCGCTGCTCGGCACGCTGCAGCAGCGGCTGCGAAGCCGCTGCACCGCCGATCGAAGGTGATCGTCGCAGCAAGCGCCGGTGCAGCAGGTCGTGCTCAAGGGCGACGACGCCGACCTGTGCGCGCTGCCGGCGCATCTGCAGCACGGCGCCGACGGCGCGCCGTACATTTCCGCCAGCATCGACTATGCGCTGTTTCCCGGCACCGGCTTCACCAACGTGGGCTGCCGCCGCATCATGCTGCGCGGGCCGCGGCAGGCCGGCGTCGACCTGATCGCGCCGAGCGACATGCGCGCGATCTATCTCGATGCCGCCGCGCGCAAGGAGAAGGTGCCGGTCGCCTACGCGGTCGGCTCGCATCCGGCGGATTTTCTCGCCGCCATGAGCGGCGCTGCCGAACGGTCAACGAGCTCGACATCGTCGGCGCCGTGCGCGGCGCGCCGGTGCCGGTGGTGAAATGCGTGACCAGCGATATTTTCGTGCCGGCCGATGCCGAATACGTGCTCGAGGGCTATCTCGATCCGGCCGGGCATGTCGAGCCGGAAGGACCGTTCGGCGAATATGTCGGCTATTACGGCGTGGTGAAACGCAATCCGGTGTTTCACTCACCGCGATCACGCATCGCGAGGACGCGCTGTTCCAGACCGTGACCATCGGCGGGCGCTCGCTGGCGCGCACCGATACGGCGCAGCTCACGACGATGAAAACCGAAACCGCAGCGTGGGCGGCGCTGCTGGCCTCGGTGCGCGAACCGGTCGCGGTGTTCGCGACGCCGTCGAGCGGCGGCATGTACAACGTGCGCGTCTCGCTGCGCCAGCGCGTGCCGGGCGACGCGCGCAACGCCATCGCGGCGATTTTCGGCTCGCACGCCGAAGCCAAGCACGTGTTCGCGTTCGACGCCGACATCGATGTGTTCTCCGAGGAGGAGACCGACTGGGCGTTCGCGTCGCGCTTCCAGGCCGACCGCGATCTCATGCTGGCGAATCGGCATGCGCGTGGTGCCGCTCGATCCCTCGCTCGGCGGTGCGCGCACCGGCGCAAAAATGGGATTCGACTGCACCATCCCGTTCGGCAAGGCGAACACGCTGGAATTCTCGGTGCCGACGCCGCCGGTGGCGAAGCCGGGCGCGCAGCATAAGTCGGCCGCGGATGCGCTGGCGGCTGGCCCGGCGAGTTTCCTCGAACTGATGGCCGCGCGCGGCAGCAAAGACGGCCGCGAAATCGTGCGCGAGCTCGATGCGCTCTACGCCGCGCAACGGCTCGGCCGGAACGAGGACGGCCGCTACGTCGCTCGAAAGCGACGGGAAATGACTGCAAACGGCATCGGCAAGCCGGTCCGGCGCAAGGAGGATTTGCGCCTGATCACCGGCCGCGGTGAATTCAGCGACGATCTCAACGCGCCCAATCAGGTCCACGCCATCGTGCTGCGCTCGCCGCATGCGCATGCGCACATCCGCGCGATCGATGCCTCGGCCGCGCTGGCGATGCCGGGCGTGCTCGCCGTGCTCACCGGGCGCGACTATGTGGCCGACGGCCATCAGTCGATCCCCAACCAGTCCAATCCGCGCGACGTGCCGGTCATCGAATTTCGACGGCCGGCCGGTCGTCGCAGCCGCCGGATTTTCCGCTCGCCGTCGACAAGGTGCGCCATGCCGGCGAAGGCGTCGCGCTGATCGTGGCGCAGACGCGCGCCGGCGCAATCGAGGCGGCCGAACTGGTTGCGGTCGACTATGAGCCGTTGCCGGCCGTGGTCGATGCCGCAGGCGCGCTGGCGAAAGGCGCGCCGACGATCTGGGACGAGGCGCCCGGCAACGTTTGCGCCGATGGCGGGCGCGGCGACAAGGCGGCAGTCGACGCGGCGTTCGCGCGCGCCGCCCATGTCACGCGCATGGAGATCAAGAACAATCGCGTCACCGGCTTGCCGCTCGAACCGGCCGCCGCGATCGGCCTCTACGACGAGTCGAAGGGCGGCTACACGCTGCGCGCCGGCAGCCAGGGCATCTTGATTCAGAAGCGCGCGCTGTGCGGCTGCTTCAGTGTCGGCGAAGACAAGGTGCGGGTGATCTGCCGCGACGTCGGCGGCGGCTTCGGCACCAAGAATCTGATCTATCGCGAATACGTGCTGGTGTGCTGGGCGGCGCGCAAGGTCGGGCGGCCGGTGAAGTGGCGCGGCGAGCGCAGCGAGGCGTTCTTCTTCGATCCCTACGGCCGCGATCTCGTCAGCACCACGGAGCTCGCGCTCGACAAGGACGGGAAATTTCTCGCCATCCGCACGCACAACATCCAGAACCTCGGCTCGCAGACTGCTCCATCTCGTGCCGCTGGCGCGCGGCGCCGCCGTGACCAACGGCGTCTACGATATTCCCGCGGTGTATGCGCGGCTCGCGGCGGTGTTCACCAACACCGCGCCGACCTCGACCTATCGCGGCGCCGGACGGCCGGAGGCCATCTTCATCATCGAGCGGCTGATCGACACGGCGGCGGTCGAGATGGGAATCGACCGCATCGCGCTGCGGCGGAAGAATTTCATCCAGCCGGCGATGCTGCCCTACGTCAACTCGATGACGACACGCTATGACAGCGGCGAGTTCGACGCCAACATGATGCGCGCACTGGCGGCTGATCGACGCCAAAGGATTTCGCGGCGCGCCGCAAGGAGGCAAAGAAGCGCGGCAAATATCGCGGTCTCGGCTTCGGCAATTATCATCGAGACCGCGACCGGCATTCCGCCGGAGCGCGGCGTCATCAAGGTGCATCCCGAGGGGCGCGTCGAAGATCACGATGGGCACGCAGGCGAGCGGGCAGGGCCACGAGACGGCGTTCGCGCAACTCATCACCGACTGGCTCGGCGTGCCGTTCGAAGACATCAGCTGATCCACGGCGACAGCAACATGGTGACGATGGGTTCGGGCTCGCATTCCTGCCGCTCGATGCGGCTTGCCGGCTTGCTGCTCGGGCGCGCCGCGGCCGAGATCGTCGACAAGGGCAAGAAGCTCGCGGCCCGCGCGCTGCAGGCGGATGCCGCCAAGATCGAGTTCGCGGCTGGCAGGTTTCGCGTCGCGGGCACCGAGCGCGCGATCGGCCTGTTCGAGGTTGCGCGGCCTGCCGGCCGAATTCAACGAGCCGCAGCTCGCGCTCGAAGCCTCGTCGGAGAACACCACCATGCTGCCGACGTTTCCGAACGGCTGCCATGCCTGCGAGGTCGAGATCGATGCGGACACCGGCGCGGTGACGATCGTGCGCTATGTCGGCGTCGACGACGTCGGGCGCGTCATCAATCCGATGATCTGGTCGACGGCCAGATGCACGGTTCAACGGTGCAAGGCGTCGGCCAGGCGCTTGCTGGAAGAATGCGTCTACGATCGCGAAACCGGCCAATTGCTGTCCGGCTCGTTCATGGATTACGCCATGCCGCGCGCCGACATGTTCCCGTCATTCTGTCAGCGAGAACAACGAAGTGCTGGCGCCCAACAATCCGCTCGGCGTCAAGGGCGCCGGCGAGGGCGGCACAACCGGCGCGCCGCCGGCGGTCATCAACGCCATGGTCGACGCGCTGCGCGCAATGGGTTCGAAGAACGTGCGCGACGTGCCGATGCCGGCCACGCCAGAGCGCGTCTGGCGCGCCATTCATTCAAAATGATTGCAAAATGATTGAGTGTCGCGCACGGCCGCGCGAACAAAAGCATAATCGGCCGGCGGGAGGACGAGCCATGCAACGAACCACGCCGCCATTTCGCGCCGATCATGTGGGCAGCCTGTTGCGACCAGCCGCATTGAAGGAGGCGCGGGCCAAACGCGAGCGCAATGAGATCACAGCGCAAGCGCTGCGCGCGGTCGAAAATCGCGAGATCGAGAATATCATCAGGAAGCAGGAGGGGGTCGGGCTCAAACTCGCCACCGATGGCGAACTTCGCCGCTCGTGGTGGCAGTTCGATTTCTTCAAAGATCTGAACGGAGTCGAACTTTATCAGGTGGGCGAAGGCATCGTTTTCCACGGCGTGAAAACCAAAGCCGAGAGCGTGCGCGTGATCGGTAAGGTGGGCTACTCGTCCCATCCCCACATCGAAGATTTTCGTTTCCTGAAGGCCCACACCCGGGTCGTCCCCAAGATGACCATTCCGGCGCCGGGCGTGATGCACTTCCGGCAAGGCCGCCGATCGATCAGCAAGGAGGCCTACCCCGAGCTAGGTCCATATTTCGATGACGTCGCAGCCGCGTATCGCAAAGCCGTGCGCACCTACTATGAGGCCGGCTGCCGCTACCTGCAGCTCGACGACACCACCTGGTCGATGATGTGCGACGAACGGGAGCTTGCCCACTCGCGCGAACGGGACGACGACCCAGCGACGTTGCCCGCGGCCTATGCGCGCATGATCAACCAGGCGCTCGACGGCAAGCCCGCCGATTTGGCGGTGACGATGCATTCCTGCCGGGGCAATTTCCGCTCGACCTGGATCGCGGAAGGAGGCTACGAACCGATGGCGGAGCGGCTGTTCAACGAGGTCGATGTCGACGGTTACTTCCTTGAATACGACAGTCATCGCGCCGGCGGCTTCGAGCCGTTGCGGTTCTTTCCGAAAGGCAAGAAACAGCTCGTACTCGGACTCGTCACCTCGAAAAGCGGAAAACTTGAAATGAAAGACGGCATCAAGCGCCGTATCGACGAGGCCACGAAGTACGTGTCACTGGATCAGCTCTGCCTGTCGCCGCAATGCGGCTTTGCTTCGACCGAAGAAGGCAACATCCTGGCCGAGGAAGAACAATGGGCGAAGCTGCAGCTCATCGTCGAAATCGCTGATGAAGTATGGGGTCGATAATGCAACGAACCAAACCGCCGTTTCGCGCCGATCATGTCGGCAGCCTGCTGCGGACGCCAGCCCTCAAGGAGGCGCGGGAGAAACGCGCGCGAAACGAAATCACTGCCGAAGCGCTGACGAAGATTGAGGATCGCGAAATCGAGGGCGTGATCCGCAAGCAGGAGGGCGTCGGGCTCAAGTCGGTGACCGACGGCGAGTACCGGCGGATCTCGTGGAACTACGATTTTCTGGAGTGGCTCGACAACGTCAAATCCTACGTGGGCGAGCGCAAGATCAAGTTCGCCAGCACGGGTCCACAGCCGCGGCCGATTCTGTTACGGGTTATCGGCAAGCTTGGCGGTTACAAGCCGCACCCGATGATCGAACATTTCAAGTTCTTGAAGTCGCACACGCGGCAGACCGCAAAGGTGACGATCCCATCGCCGTCGTCGCTCCACTTCCGCTATGGGCGCGACGTGGTGCCGGAGTCGATGTACGCCTCGATGGACGACTTCTATCGCGATCTCGGCCAATCGTATCGCAAAGCCGTCAACGCCTTTGCGGATGCGGGCTGCCGCTATCTTCAACTCGACGAGGTCAACCTCGCCTATCTGTGCGATCCGGCCTTGCGCAAGCAGGTCACGGATCGCGGCGAGGATCCGGCCAGGCTCCCGGACATCTATGCAGCCATGATCAACGCGGCGATCACCGATATTCCGTCCGACGTGACGATCACCATGCACCTCTGCCGCGGCAATTTCCGTTCGAGCTTTGTCGCGACCGGCGGTTACGAGCCGGTGGCGGAATTGCTCTTCAACAAGATCAACGTGCACGGTTACTTCATGGAATACGACACCGACCGCGCCGGCGGTTTCGAGCCGCTGCGCTTCGTGCCAAAGGGCAAGACGATCGTGCTTGGGCTCGTCACGTCGAAAACCGGCACGCTGGAAAAGAAGGATGACATCAAGCGCCGCATCGAGGAGGCATCCAAATTCGTCGATCTCGATCAGCTTTGCCTGTCGCCGCAGTGCGGCTTCGCCTCGACCGAAGAGGGCAATGCACTCGCCGAAGACGAACAATGGGCCAAACTGGGCATGATCGTCGAAATCGCGGACGAGGTATGGGGTTAAGGGACAATCAAAATGTCATCGTCCGCCAACGGGTCCGGCCCGAAGTGGCCGGCCCGATGACAAGCTCAGGCGGACGATCCAGTAACCACGAGAGTTGCCGACCGGGGCGGTGATTACTGGATGCCCGCATTCGCGGGCATGACAACATAGGGAGCAAACCCATGAGCAAGCAAACCACGCCGCCGTTCCGCGCCGACCAAGTCGGCAGCTTGTTGCGTCCGGCGGCGCTGAAGGAAGCGCGCGAGCGTTACGCCAAGGGCGCCATGACCGCCGCCGAACTCAAGGCTGTCGAAGACCGTGAGATCAAGGACATCGTCCGCAAACAGGAAGCGGTCGGACTGCAATCGATCAACGACGGCGAATTTCGCCGCTCATGGTGGCATCTCGACTTTCTATGGGGCCTCGATGGCGTCAAGCGCCATGTCATGAACACCGGCGTTGCGTTTGCGGCGGTGACGACGCGCAATGAAGGCGTGCAGGTCACCGGCAAGATCGGGTTTTCCAATCATCCGATGATCGAGCATTTCAAGTTCCTGAAGGCGAATACCAGCCGGACGCCTAAGATGACCATTCCAGCACCGTCGGCCCTGTACGGCCGTCCGATCCGGACGCCCATCGACAAGACCGCCTACTCAAATCTCGATACGATGTTTGCCGATCTCGGCCAGGCCTACAAAAAAGCCGTGCGGGCGTTCGCCGATGCGGGCTGCCGTTACCTGCAGCTCGATGAAGTCTTCATCGCCATGTTGTGCGACGAAAAATATCGCCAGCAGATGAAAGACCGTGGCGACGATCCCGAAGCGCTCGGGCCGTTATACGGCGAGTTGATCAACACCGCGATTTCAGACATCCCGCCCGACATGACCGTGACCATGCATCTGTGCCGGGGCAACTACAAATCGACCTTCATGGGCTCCGGCGGCTACGACGCCATGCAAGAAGTGCTGTTCGACAAGATCAAGGTGCGCGGTTATTTCATGGAGTACGATACGGCGCGCACCGGCGGCTTCGAGCCGCTGCGGCGTTTGCAGAAGGGGCGGCTCGCGGTGCTCGGCTTGGTGACAACAAAAACCGGAACGCTCGAATCCAAGGATGCGATCAAGCGCCGGATCGAGGAGGCGGCCGAGTTCACCGATCTCGATCAGCTGTGCCTTTCGCCGCAGTGCGGGTTTGCATCGACCGAGGAGGGCAACGCACTCGCCGAGGACGAACAATGGGCCAAGCTTCGCATGATCGGCGAGGTTGCGGGCGAGGTGTGGGGTTAGGACATGGCGGACATCGTTGCCGGCAAGGTCGCCATCGTCACCGGCGCCGGGAGGGGTATCGGCCGCGGCATCGCTCTCTTGATGGCGCAGGAGGGTGCGCGGATCATCGTCTGTGACATCGGCGCAAGCCTCGACGGCGCCGGCAATGACACGGGCCCCGCGCAGGCAGTCGTCGACGAGATCAAAAAGGCCGGCGGCCAAGCCATCGCCTCGACGCTGTCGATCAGCGAACCGGGCAATGCGGAGAAGAGCGTTCAATCGGCGCTCGACGCCTTCGGCCGCGTCGACATTTTGGTCAACAACGCCGGTATCTTGCGCGACCGCATTTTTCACCGCATGAGCTGGTCGGACTGGTCCGATGTTATTGCGGTGCATCTCCACGGCAGCTTCGCCATGAGCCGGGCCTGCGCGACGCATTTCCGCGAACAGAATTCCGGCAGCTTCGTGCATATGACGTCGACGTCGGGCCTCGTCGGCAATTTCGGTCAAGCCAACTACATGGCGGCCAAGATGGGCATCGTCGGGCTGTCGCGCGGCATCGCCCTCGACATGGCGCGATTCAATATCCGCTCGAACTGCGTCGCGCCGTTTGCCTGGACGCGCATGATCGATTCAATTCCGGCTGAGACGGAGGAGGAAAAGCAGCGAGTCGCACGGTTCCGCGAAATGACCCCGGAGAAGATCGCGCCGCTCGTTGTCTATCTCGGCTCCGATCGGGCCGAAGGGATCAGCGGCCAGATTTTCTCGGTGCGCAACAACGAGATCTATCTGTTCAACCAGACGCGTCCGATCCGCACGCTGCATCGCTCCGACGGCTGGACGCCGGAAACGCTGGATGCACAGCTCAAGGCTGCCTTCGGTCCGTCCTTCACACCCCTCGACCGGTCAAGCGACGTGTTTTCCTGGGACCCGGTGTGAGCATGACAGGCGCGCCATGACCATTGTCTACGACAAGCTGATGGCGCTCGATATTCCGGCCGCCGAGCAGACCTACAGCCCGAAGGACTGCATGCTGTACGCACTCGGCATCGGGCTCGGTCACAATCCGATGAACGAGGACGAACTGCCGTTCGTCTACGAGAAAAATTTGAAAGTGCTGCCGACCATGGCGGCGATCCTCGGCTATGTCGGCTTCTGGGCGCGTGATCGCGACACCGGGATCGATTGGCTGAAGATGGTCAACGGCGAACAAGGCGTCACGTTGCACCGTCCGCTCACCGGACAAGGCACCGTCGTCGGCAAGCAGCGCATTGTCGAGGTGATCGACAAGGGCGCCGGCAAGGGCGCACTGGTGCTGACAACGCGCGAGGTGACCGACAAGACGACTGGAGAGCCGATCGCGACCGTGACGCAAACAAGTTTCTGCCGCGCGGACGGCGGTTTCGGCGGACCGCCGCGGGTAACACCGGAGCTGCATCCGATTCCGGGGCGTGAACCCGACGCTGTCTGCGACCTCGGCACACGCCCAGAGGCCGCTTTGATCTACCGGCTCAGCGCCGACCGTAATCCACTCCATGCCGAACCCGCGGTTGCCAAGGCCGCCGGCTTTCCGCGGCCGATCATGCACGGGCTCGGCAATTTCGGCATCGCCGGCCACGCCGTGCTGAAGACCATGTGCGGCTACGATCCGGCCAAGCTCGTCTCCTTCGCCTGCCGCTTTTCCTCGCCGGTATTCCCGGGCGAGACCATCCGCACCGAGATGTGGCGCGACGGCGCCATGGTAAGTTTTCGCTCGCGCGTGGTCGACCGCGATGTGCTCGCCATCAACAACGGCCGCGCCGAAGTGAAGGCCTGATGGACAGCACCGACCTCGCCCCCATCCGCGAGGCCGTACGCGCATTGTGCGCGGAATTTCCCGGCGCCTTTTGGCGTGAACTCGACCACGACCGCGCTTATCCGGACAAGTTCGTCGCGGCGCTGACCAAGGCCGGCTTCCTCGCCGCGCTCATTCCGGAAGAATACGGCGGCAGCGGCCTGACCATGACGGCCGCGGCCGCCATCATGGAGGAGATCCAGGCTTCGGGATGCAACGGCGCCGCCTGTCACGCGCAGATGTACACGATGGGCACCGTGCTGCGGCACGGAAGCGCGGAACAAAAAGCCAAGTACTTGCCCGGCATCGCGCGCGGCGAGTTCCGCCTGCAGGCCTTCGGCGTCACCGAACCGACGTCCGGCACGGACACGCTCAGCCTTCGCACCACTGCTGTGCGCGACGGCGATCACTTCGTGATCAACGGACAGAAAATCTGGACGTCGCGCGCCGAGCATTCAGACCTCATGCTGCTGCTCGCGCGCACCACGCCGCGTGACCAAGCCAGGACGCGCACGGGCGGCCTTTCGGTCTTTCTGGTGGACATGCGGACCGCGAAGAGCAACGGACTCTCGATCCGGCCCATCCGCACGATGATGAATTACGCCACCACCGAGGTGTTCTTCGAAAATCTCCGCGTGCCGGCCGACAATCTCATCGGTGAAGAGGGCAACGGCTTTCGCTACATTCTGTCCGGCATGAATGCCGAACGCATTCTGATCGCGGCCGAGTGCATCGGCGACGCCAAGTGGTTCATCGATAAGGCATCGCATTACGCCAACGAACGCGTCGTGTTCGGCCGACCCATCGGACAAAACCAGGGCGTCCAATTTCCGATTGCGCGCGCCTACGTGGGCATGCGCGCCGCGGAACTCATGGTGCGCGAGGCGGCGTCACTCTACGAAGCCGGCAAGGACTGCGGCGCGGAAGCCAATATGGCGAAGCACCTCGCTGCCGAAGCCTCGTGGGCCGCCGCCGACATGTGCGTGCAGACCCACGGCGGCTTTGGCTTTGCCGAGGAATTCGACATCGAACGCAAATTCCGCGAGACCCGGCTCTACACCGTGGCGCCGATCTCGACCAACCTGATCCTGTCCTACATCGCCGAGCACGTGCTCGGCTTGCCTCGGTCATATTGAGCTCACTCCAAAATCTTGGAAGGCCCCGTCATGGACATCGGCTTCATCGGTCTCGGTAACATGGGCTCCCACATGGCGCGCCGGCTGGTCGAGGCCGGGCACAAGGTCGTCGTCTACGACACGCGGCAGGAAGCGATCGGCAATCTCGCGGCGCTTGGCGCCGTGGCAGCGCGCTCGCCGAAAGAAGTCGCCGACATGGCCGACACCGTGATGGTGAGTTTGCCGACACCCGACGTCGTGTTGAAAGTCGCGACCGGGCCTGATGGCATAATCGAGGGAACACGCGTGCGCCGGTTTGTCGATCTGTCCACTACCGGCTCGTTCATGGCCCAGCGCATCTTCACGGCATTGCAGGCACGCAACATTGTGCAGATCGACTCGCCGGTGACCGGCGGCGTGACCGGCGCGGAAAAAGGTGCGCTTGCGGTCATCGCTTCGGGACCGCGCGCCGACGTCGAGGCGGTCGAACCGGCCCTGAAAGTGATCGGCAAGGTTTTCTTTGTCAGCGAGCGCCCGGGCGCCGGACAGACCGTCAAGCTTGCCAACAATTTTCTCTCCGCCGCCGCGATGGCGGCGACTTCCGAAGCGATGGTGATGGGAGTCAAAGCCGGCCTCGATCCACGCATCATGCTCGACGTGATCAACCACGGCACGGGCCGCAACACCGCGACCGAGGACAAATTCGGCCGCATCGTGCTGCCGCGGAAGTTCAACCTCGGCTTTGCGGCGGGATTGATGCTGAAAGACCTTAACCTGTGCCGGTCCGAGGGAGCGGCGCTCGGCGTTCCGATGGATGTGCTTGCGGCGGTCGCGGCTCTGTTTCAGCTCGGCTGCGACGAAAACGGTCCCGACGCCGACCTCTCGACGATCGTGCAGCCGATCGAGCGCCGTGCCGGCGTCGAAGTGCGCGATCCTGAAGGCTAGCCCCCGCCGGGGGCTCGCCAGATTTCTGCTGGCGTCCAGGGCGACGCAGCTAGGGCCCGGTTCCATCGCCGCGCGGCCTCGATTGCCACCTGCCTCCCTAAACTATTTTTTGAATTAATGACTTAAAGGAAAGAGGTTTTATGTGATGACGGTCACTTCGTGGCCAGCCGAGAGCCCATAAATTTCCGCTACTGAAACTCGCAGGAGGGTCGTATGACCCCAATAAGCACGAACCCGACCAGCAAGACGATACAAAGCGGCTTGACGCGCATTTTCGCGCGTTTTGGTCAGAAGATTTGTCAGCACGGTCCTGCAGAGGAGATGAGCCAGGAAATCCGTGGGCGCGGCAGCGACACCGGCTCACGCGTACTTTAACCCAGACCTTTCAGTTCCTGGCCTTGTTGTCCCCCAAGGCCGGTGAAAAAGCAGAACGAACCCCGAAGGGGTGAGTCTCGGTCCCCCCACGCCACACCCCTATGACCCGCAAAGGGTCTGACTGGCCCGTTCGGATCAAGGTCCGGGCGGGCTTTTACTTTAGGCCAATTCTGCCGCATGCTTTGCCCAACGGCTGGTAGCTGCTTCACCGGCACACTGGCGACAGCCTATGCAAGATCACACCCGCCCCACTCAGAGCCTGCTCTCTGAGCTTCCCGAGCATCTTTCGGCGGACCTTTTTGCCGCCGCAACCTCGGCTCGGATTGCCGCGGATGAAGTCTTGTTTCTGGCCGGCGACGTCGGCGACGGGTGCTATCGAGTTGAGGACGGACTCCTCAAGGTCACGATGGTGTCGCGCTCAGGCACAGAACGAATCCTGGCCTTCCTCGGTCCGAGTTCAATCGTCGGCGAGCTGTCAATCATCGACGGCCTGCCGCGGTCGGCGTCGGTCATCGCCGTGCGAGACACCACATTGAGCTTTCTGAGCCGCGCGGCATTCGAGGAATTTGCCAGCAAGCACCCGGAGATCTACCGGTCGCTGGTGACCTTGCTCTCTGCACGGCTGCGTGAAACGGACGCGGCGATCGCAGCCGGAAGTTTCCTGCCGCTGCGGGGCCGCGTCGCTCGGACGTTGCTCGAACTGGCTGGCGATTTCGGCCACGACGTCGGCTCGGGCCGCGTCGTCATTCGGCAGAAAATCGGGCAGAGCGACCTCGCTGCGATGGCGGGCATTGCACGCGAGAATGTCAGCCGCATCCTCAACGATTGGAAGCGCCGCAAGCTGGTCAGCCGATTGTCGGGCTATTATTGCCTTGAGAACAGGGCAAAACTCGAACAAGAAGCCGAGCTGTAACGCAGCACTAGCCCGGTTCTTAAGCCTTGCCTCATTCAAGCGCGATCATGGAAACGCCCCGGCTCGCCGATTTCCGACGCATCGTCGTGAAGGTCGGTTCTTCGCTTCTCGTCGACGCCCAAGCAGGTGGACTGAACGAGACTTGGCTCGCGGCCCTGACCGCCGATCTGGCCGAACTGCATCACGCCCAGCGCGATCTCCTGGTGGTATCCTCGGGCGCGATCGCGCTCGGCCGGGCGGTGCTCAAGCTGCCGCAGGGCCCGCTCAAACTCGAAGACAGCCAAGCTGCCGCGGCCGTGGGTCAAATTGCCCTGGCCCGCACCTGGGCGGCGGCGCTGTCGCGCTATGGCATCACCGCCGGACAAGTGCTGGTGACGCTCGGCGACACCGAAGAACGGCGGCGCTACCTCAATGCCCGTTCGACAATCGACAAGCTCCTCGAATGGCGCGCGCTGCCGGTGATCAACGAAAATGACACGGTCGCAACCAACGAAATCCGCTACGGCGACAACGACCGGCTGGCCGCGCGTGTCGCCACCATGGTGAGTGCCGATCTGTTGGTCTTGCTGTCCGATGTCGACGGCCTCTATGACGCGCCGCCGAGTACGGCCGCTTCGGCTCGTCATGTCCCGCGCGTTGAGCGCATCACCCCCGACGTCGAGGCGATGGCCGGCGCAGCCGGCTCGGAACTGTCACGCGGCGGCATGCAAACCAAAATCGAAGCGGGCAAGATCGCGACCGGCTCCGGAACTCACATGGTCATTGCCTCCGGCCGCGTCGAGCACCCGCTTCGCGCCATCGCGGAAGGCGCGCGCTGCACATGGTTTATGACAGCGGCGACTCCGGTCGCCGCGCGCAAAAAATGGATTGCGGGCTCGCTCGAACCTAAGGGCACGCTGACGATTGACGAGGGGGCCGTGACCGCGCTGCGGCGGGGCGGCAGCCTGCTACCGGCAGGCATCGTCCGCGTCGATGGCGGCTTCGCACGCGGCGACGCGGTGATCATCCGCGGGCCGGACGGGGCGGAAATTGGCCGGGGCTTGAGTGCCTACGACGCCGACGACGCGCAAAAGATCAAGGGCCGCTCGTCAACGGACATTGCCTCGATCCTCGGCTTCAGCGGACGCGCCGAAATGATCCACCGAGACGATCTGGTCGTCGGCCGACAATAGCCGCAAACCCTGGCTCACAAAGGATGAGCCCCGGCCGCAAAAACGGCCGGGGCTCGACGCCGGGTGATTGAGGGTAAGGGGCTGGGGGGCTTCGCCCGGCGCCTGCACTGCCAACGGCGGCGCCCCTTTGCAGTTCCGGCCCGTGCCATAATTTTTTTTGGGCCAGCCGAACGGGCTTTGGCCCGGCCTTGCGACCTGCTGCGGCCGCGAGCGCTGCGCCGGGTAGGCGCCTGCGCGGATCCAGCGCTGCCATCAGCCGCGAGATTGATGCGCTTGCCATCCGGCAGCACCACATAACGGGAATACACTTGCAAAATCCCGTTCTCACCACCGTACCCTTCGACTATGTACCTGGCCCCAACGGGAAAGCTTTTGGGGAGACTGTTCGCCCCACTCACTGACAGATGCATGGCACCCTCTTGGTTGCTCGCCGCGTTCTGAGGTTCCCCGGATTCTCCGACAGACCCGTGACTGTCTGTGAATTCGTGTGGACGGGATGAGGTGCAAAGCCGCCTCGCCGCGTCTCCCCGAACGTGGTAGGAACCGCTGAATACTAGACGGATCAATGCCATGAACGCCCCGCTCAAAGCGGTCAGCAGCTCCGGCAGCCTCGAAGACGCGATGCGCGGGATCGGCCGCGAGGCCCGCGATGCCGCGCGTGCGCTGGCGCTCGCGCCAGCATCGCAGAAGAACCAGGCGCTCGCGGCAATGGCGAAAGCCATCCGCAGCTCCCGGCCGGCCATCTTGGCCGCCAACGAGGAGGACAGGGCCGAGTTGGCGTCTTCGGGTGCCAGCGCCGCCTTTCTTGACCGGCTGACGCTCGATGCGGCGCGCGTCGAGGCCATGGCGGCGGGACTGGACGTCATTCGCAAGCTCAAAGACCCGGTCGGCACGATCATGGCGTCCTGGAAGCGGCCCAACGGCATGCGCATCCAGCGCGTGCGGGTCCCGCTGGGTGTGGTCGGCGTCATCTACGAGAGCCGCCCGAACGTGACGGCCGATGCCGGTGCGCTCTGCCTTAAGGCCGGCAACGCCGCGATCCTGCGCGGCGGCTCTGAGAGTTTCCGCTCGGCGCGTGCGATCCACGCCGCGATGGCCGTAGGTCTCCGCGAGGCCGGATTGCCGTCCTCGGCGATCGCGCTGGTGCCGACCAGGGAGCGCGATGCCGTCGGCATGATGCTCGCCGGGCTCGACGGCGCCATCGACGTCATCGTTCCGCGCGGCGGTAAGAACCTCGTGGCTCGCGTCCAGACCGAAGCCCGCGTTCCAGTCTTTGCCCATCTCGAAGGCGTCTGCCACGTCTACGTTGACCGCAAGGCCAAGCTCTCAATGGCCAAAGCTATTGTGCTCAACGCCAAGATGCGGCGCACCGGCGTCTGCGGCGCGGCGGAGACCCTGCTGGTCGATCGCGCGGCCCCGCCGAAAATGCTGAAGGCTCTCGTCGATATGCTGCTCCAAGCGGGCTGCGAGATCCGCGGCGATGCAACGGTGCAGGCCGTCAACAGCAGTGTGAAACCGGCAAGCGAAGCCGACTGGAGCACCGAATATCTCGATGCGATCCTGACGGCCGGCGTTGTCGATGGTGTCGATGCCGCGATTGCACATATCGAGCGGTACGGTTCCCATCACACCGACGCTATCGTCACTGAGGACAAGGCCGCGGCGGAAAAATTCCTGCGCGAAGTCGATTTGGCAATTGTTCTGCACAATGTATCAACGCAATTCGCCGACGGCGGCGAATTCGGATTCGGCGCCGAGATTGGGATCGCGACCGGCAGGTTGCATGCCCGCGGGCCCGTCGGCGTCGAACAGCTCACCAGTTTCAAATACCGCATCCGCGGCAGCGGACAGACGCGGCCGTAGCTTCTTTGGCCGCCTCCCATGGCATTCTGCAGGGAGTTGGCGAGCGATGCGCGGGGAGGGGGTTCTTTCTGACAGTCATGACGAGCGAGTTCGCTCCGCGGCGCCCTGCTCCCACTCCAGCCTCTCGCGCGCGCAGGGCCGCGAAGGTAAGGGTCAGCGACCGCGTCATCCTGCCACCGCATGCCGACGGCATGCGCATCGGGTTGTTCGGCGGCACATTCGATCCGCCGCACGCCGCGCACCGCGCTGCCTGCCTGCTGGCGCTGCGAAGGCTCTCCCTCGACCGGGTCTGGTGGCTTGTCACGCCGGGTAATCCGCTCAAGGATACGCGCGGTCTCGCGCCGCTACAGGAGCGCGTCGAAGCTGCGCAATTGTTGGCGTGCCATCCGCGTATCGACGTCACCGATTTCGAAGCGCATTTGGGCACGAGCTACACGTATGAAACCATCTCTTACCTGGTGCGACGGTGTCCAAACTTGCGTTTCGTCTGGATCATGGGCGCCGATAATCTGCGCAGCTTCCACCGCTGGCAGCGCTGGCGCGATATCGCGGCCCTGGTTCCAATTGCGGTGATCGATCGGCTGGGACCGAGCCTCTACTCGGCGGCAAGCGCCGCGGGTCAAGCATTGGCGCGCGCGCGCATTCCCGAATTGGCGGCGCGGACGCTGCCGGACCGAAATCCGCCAGCTTGGGTCTATTTGCACGGCCTCAAATCGCCGCTGTCATCGACGGCGTTGCGGGCTGCGCGTGCGCGGAAAGGTGGTTGAAAGTGTTAACTGGGCATGCCTATCTTACAGCGTGCCCCGGGGTCGATGACCGGGGCTGATGAAGGAACGAAAGGATCAGGACCCCTGTCCACACCTGTCATCTTTCGGGCCGACCGTCGCGTGCCCGAACCGGTCTCCAGAAGGCGCGTTGACGCCGAGGAGATCCTCCGCTTAGTCCTCGCCCGCCTCGACGATATGAAGGCGGAGGACACCCTGACCATCGATCTGCGAAACAAATCCTCAATCGGCGATTATATGGTCGTGTCATCCGGCCGATCGCAGCGCCATGTCGGATCGGTGGCCGACAGAATTGTCGAAGATTTGCACAAAGTCGGAGTGTCGGCTCGCGTCGAAGGCGTGCCGCATTGCGACTGGGTGCTGATCGATGCGGGCGATGTGATCGTTCATGTCTTTCGGCCTGAAGTCCGCACCTTCTACAACCTCGAGAAGATGTGGATGACGGGACGCTCGGTTCAGCGGGCTAGTTAGCTCGCCCGTAAACTGGACGGTTGCCGGGGCTCGCATCGAGCTCAGGCGAAGTTGTTATTTGTCGTCGCTCATTTGGATCCTCGTTTCATGCGGATCCTTGTCGCCGCCGTCGGCCGCCTGAAACAAGGGCCCGAACGCGAGCTTGCCGCGTCGTATCGCAAACGGATCGAGAGCATCGGACGCGCGCTCGGCCTGCGCGACATCGAGATCGTGGAAATTCGCGAGAGCCGTGCCGCCGATGTCGAACGGCGCCGCATCGAAGAAGCGATCGCGATCGCCAATGTCATTCCCGAACGGTCAATCGTTGTCGTGCTCGACGAGCGAGGCGATGGTATCACCAGCGCGGCGCTGGCCGGCTGTCTACGCGAGTGGCGAGCGGAAGACCGGCCCGCGGTGTGCTTTGTCATCGGCGGTGCCGACGGCCTCGCGCCCAGCCTGATCGAACGCTCGAATCTCAAGCTGTCGTTCGGGGCGGCGACGTGGCCGCATCAACTGGTTCGCGTCATGTTGCTTGAGCAGATTTACCGCGCCGGGACCATTCTGGCCGGCCATCCCTACCACCGGGCTTAACCGCGCGAAGGGTCCATTCTCCGCGCATTTTCGGCATCACCGAATCGTGAGGGACCGCGCCGGGGCGCGTCTTAATCCGGACTTGATCGTAAGTGCTTTGTCTTGCCTTCCGGAGGCTTAAGTCTACTTTGGGTACGATGATTTTCGACGTGCAAGCCGCACTGATCCGCGCTTTGTGCTCGGTTCAGCCTTGGCCTTTGCGCTCCCGCTCGGAGCCGACTTGGCGGCATCCGCCCAGACTAATCGGCCCAGACTTAGCCGGCTTCTCCCAACAAAGCCCCGGCGACAGCGGCGCCGGTTCCCTATATTCAGGCGCCCTCTTTACAGGCTCCGGCCGCACAAACTACGGCACCCCCGGCGGTTCCCGCGCCGCAGGCACCTGCCAAAGCCGAAGCCGCCAAACCCGACCTGGACGCGCTCAAGCAGCACGATCGGGAACTCGACACTCTGCGCACGCAGCAGGGCGAGACGGCGGACACACAGGCGAAGCTGAAGCGAGAAATCCAGACGCTTGGCGACAATCAGCGCCAGCTTAATCAGCAATTGATCGACACGGCGGCGCGTGTTCGCGACGCCGAGGCAAACATCGATGCCGTCGAGACTCGGCTGAAACCGCTCGATGAGGAGCAGCGCGTCCTCCAAAAATCGCTCGACGAGCGGCGTGCTGTGATCGTGGAAATCCTCGCGGCACTCCAGCGTGTTGGACGGCGCCCTCCGCCGGCCCTCATGGTGCGGCCGGAAGACGCGCTCCAAGCCGTGCGTACTGCGATCGCGCTTGGCGCCGTGGTCCCGGAAATGCGAGCTCAGGCCGACGCGCTTGCCGGCGATCTCGCCGACCTTTTGCGGGTTCGCAAGGACATCGTCCGCGAGCGCGAGCAGCTCGCGGGCGGGCTCGATGTCCTGGCTCGTGACCAACTGCGTCTGAACATGCTTATTGATGAGCGGCAGAAGAAACAGGCCGCTTCCGAGGACGCGCTTGATGCCGAACGGCAACGTGCCGCCGACCTCGCGAACCAAGCTGACAGTCTCAAAGATCTCATCGCCAAGCTCGAAACGGGCCTCGACAAGGCTAGCCGCGCGGCCCGCGCGACGAATTGGCCGGTCGAGGAGGATGCCACGCGCCCGGATCTATCGGCGCTCAAGGATCCGGGCCGCCTCGCGCCCGCGGTCGCCTTCGCGGCGACGCGCGGACACCTCCGGCTGCCGGTCAACGGAGCGAGGATCCGGGAATTCGGCACCTCGGACGGGGTTGGTGGAACTCAAAAGGGACTTTCGATCGCCGCCAAGGGTGGCGCGCAGATTACCGCTCCATGTGACGGCTGGATTGTTTACGCTGGACCGTTTCGCAGTTATGGGCAACTCTTGATCCTGAACGCTGGCGGCGGGTATCATGTGTTGTTAGCGGGGATGGAGCGGATTTCCATCGATCTGGGCCAGTTCGTGCTGACTGGTGAGCCCGTGGCTGTAATGGGCAGCGGATCGCAGGTGTCCGCGGCCGTCCCGACCGGGTCAATGCAACCTGTGTTATACGTAGAGTTCCGCAAGGACGGCGCTCCTATTGATTCCAGCCCCTGGTGGGCGACAAACGAAGGCGAAAAGGTTCGCGGATGATGCGCAAGACATCTCTCCTTTTTCTCGGTGCGGCGGCTGGCGCGGTAGTGACCCTGCTTGCGACCCAACCACCCTCGGCGCTGGTCGGTTCGAGCGCTAAAGCGGCGGCGTCCGATACCTACCGGCAGCTCAACCTGTTCGGCGACGTGTTCGAGCGCGTGCGCGCCGATTACGTCGAGAAGCCGGACGACAGCAAGCTGGTCGAATTCGGCGATCAACGGCATGCTGGCCGGGCTCGATCCCCATTCGAGCTATATGGACCCGAAGAGCTTCCGCGACATGCAGGTGCAGACGCGCGGCGAGTTCGGCGGCCTCGGCATCGAGGTCACCATGGAAGACGGGTTGGTGAAGGTCGTGGCGCCGATCGACGATACGCCGGCGGCCAAGGCCGGCGTCATGGCAAACGACATCATCACGCAGCTCGACGGCGAGGCCGTTCAGGGCCTTACCCTGAACCAGGCCGTCGACAAGATGCGCGGGCCGGTGAACACCAAGATCAAGCTGACGATCATGCGCAAGGGCTCCGACAAGCCGATCGAGGTCTCGATCATGCGCGACGTCATCCGCGTGAAGTCGGTGCGCTCGCATAACGAGGGTGAGGATGTCGGCTATATCCGCATCACCCAATTCAACGAGCAGACGACCGATGGTCTGAAGAAATCAATCAACGATCTCAACGCTCAGCTCGGCGCCGACAAGATCAAGGGCTATGTGATCGATCTGCGCAACAATCCGGGTGGCCTGCTCGACCAGGCGATTTCGGTATCGGACACGTTCCTGGACAAGGGTGAGATCGTATCGACCCGCGGCCGGAACCCCGAAGAAACCCAGCGCTTCAATGCGCGGCCGGGCGACATGACCAAGGGCAAGCCGGTGATCGTCCTGATCAACGGCGGTTCGGCGTCGGCGTCGGAAATCGTCGCTGGCGCGCTGCAGGACCACAAGCGCGCGACGCTCGTCGGCACGCGCTCGTTCGGCAAGGGATCGGTGCAGACCATCATCCCGCTCGGCGCCGGCAATGGCGCGTTGCGGCTGACCACGGCGCGTTATTTCACGCCGTCGGGCCGCTCGATCCAGGCCAAGGGAATCACGCCCGATATCGAAGTGCAGCAGGACGTCCCCGACGACCTGAAGGCGCGGACCGATTCGAAGGGCGAAGCCTCGCTGCGCGGCCACTTGAAGGCCGAAGGCAGCGAAGAGTCGGGATCGCAGTCCTACGTTCCGCCGGACGAGAAGGACGACGCGGCGCTCAAGATGGCGCTCGACCTCCTGCGCGGCACCACGACGAATGCAGCCTTCCCGCCGAATCCGAAGGCCGCCGTTCCGAACTGAACGCCGGAAAAAATGTGATCTGCAAATCGGGGCGGTTTCGACCGCCCCGAATTTTTTTGCCGCGTCGCCTACGGTGCAAATTGACGCTCCGGCGCCACCGGCAAGGGGCTTTGGCGCGCCGTGATAGACTTACGGCGTGATTCGCAAGGTCTGAGGTCCGTGATTTTCCCGGGGTCGGCCGATGACGGCCGATGACCTAAGCGCCCCGCTGGGCCAGCAGCCGAAGAAGCCGCGACGGACATTTCCGATCACGGCCGCACAGGCCATCGCCGGTGGGCTGGCGCTCCCGGTGTTTGTCCTTTGGGGGGTGCTCGGGAACGACCCCTTTGGCGGTGAGCCCATGGTGGTCGTCTCCGCCGATCTGCGGCCTGTGACGCCAACAAAGCCACCGGGCGGCGTTCCCGGCCCTCGCCGCTATGACGGACCCGGAACCCCACAGGCTCCGGCCGCCGATCCGGCAGCACCGCCACCGGGCAGCAAGACCGTTACCATCATTGACGGCAAGACCGGCGCGCAGCAGCAAGTGGTCATTCCCGGCTCATCGGGTGACGCTGGCGGATCGAACGGTGCGCAGGTCGACCCGAAGTTCCTCGAGTTCACGCCGCACGGCCTGGTGCCGAAGATCGCCGCCGACGGCATGAGGCCGGCGGACGCGTTTGCCCGGCTCGTCAGCCCGCTACCCGGCCGGCCGGAAGCGCCTCGTATCGCCCTCATAGTAAACGGACTGGGCATCAGCGACAGCGCTACCGCCGATGCTATCGCCAAGCTGCCGGGTCCGGTCACCCTTAGCTTCATGCCCTATGCGGCGGACATCACGGCAATCGTGGCGCGTGCGCGGCAAAGCGACCACGAAGCCCTGCTGCAGGTTCCCATGGAACCCTTCGACTACCCCGACAACGACCCTGGGCCGCAAACGCTCCTGACCTCGCTGGAGCCGCAGCAAAACATCGACCGGCTGTATTGGCTGATGAGCAGATTTCAGGGTTACGTCGGGCTCGTGAATGCGATGGGAAGCCGTTTTACGGCCTCCGAGCAGGCCTTTACGCCGGTGCTGCGCGAAACCGCCAAACGCGGCCTGATCTTTGTCGATGATGGATCGAACCCGCGCAGTGTGGCCGGCCGGATTGCGGGCGCCAATAACGTACCGTTCGCCAAGCCCGACGTCGTGATTGATTTGGTTCCGACAGCGGCCGAAATCGACCGCGCACTGGCGCGCCTGGAAGCTGCCGCACGGGAACGCAATGTCGTGGTTGGAATATCGTCAGCTCTGCCGATGTCGATCGATCACATCGCCAAATGGGCGAAGGGAGCCGCAGGCCGTGGATTGCTGTTGGTTCCCGTCACG
This sequence comes from uncultured Alphaproteobacteria bacterium, assembly GCA_963732015.1. Classification (GTDB taxonomy): domain Bacteria; phylum Pseudomonadota; class Alphaproteobacteria; order Rhizobiales; family Xanthobacteraceae; genus BOG-931. The sequence continues at coordinate 645,337 of CAVSXY010000003.1, forward strand.
GCAGTCGCCGCCAAGGCAGCAGAGTTGAAAGAGCGAATGGCGGGTGGCCAAATAGCGAATAAGATGGCCGCCTCGCAAAGCGTTCGATCACTTCAATTCACCGTTCGCTGCCCATGCGCTTCGAAGATCTTCCTTATCGGCCCTGCGTCGGCGTGATGCTCCTCAACCGCGATGGGCTCGCCTTCATTGGCCGCCGCACCGAAGGGCCGGAGCACGTTGACGCCACGCATTCCTGGCAAATGCCGCAGGGAGGCATCGATCCCGGCGAGGATCCGTGGCCTGCGGCGCTTCGCGAACTGCGCGAGGAAACAAACGTCCGAACGGTCGAGCGGCTCGGCGAAATCGAGCGATGGCTCAAGTACGACATTCCGCGCGACATCGTCGGACAAGCATGGAAGGGCAAGTATCGCGGCCAGAAGCAGAAATGGTTTGCTCTGCGGTTCACCGGCAAGGAGAGCGAAATCGATGTCGCCAATCCCGAGGGTGCGCACGAACCGGAATTTGCTGCGTGGCGCTGGGAGCCGATGCAAAACATTCCGGACCTCGTAGTCCCGTTCAAACGCGAGGTCTACGACCAAGTCGTCGAGGAATTCAAAAAATTTGCCTCGTGACGAGGACCCTTCAGGCTGGGCGCGCCTGTAGCCGATTGGGCAAACTTTTTCGCCTCCGAGGTCGGGGCGGCCGCCGCACTCAGCGGGCTCGTCATCGTCGCCATTTCCATCAATCTGCAGCGCATCCTGGCATTTCCCCAGTTGCCGGGCCGCGCCGCGGAAATGCTGATCATGCTGGTCGGCAAGCTGCTCGCCTCCAGCTTCGGGCTCATACCCAATCAATCGCCGAAAGTGCTCGGCAGCGAAATGTTCGGGGCGGGCCTGCTCATGACCATCTCGCCGCTGGTCATTCAGGGCCGCATGCTGCCGATGCTCAAAAGTCAGCCGGTGACCTGGTGGCTGTGGCGGCTGCTCGTTGCGTTATGTGCGGGCTGCCCGTGCTGGTGGGCGGCGGCTCTCTCATCAGCGGCTCGCCGCAGGCGTGCTGATCACCCTTGCCGGCACGGTCTGGAGTGCGTGGGTGCTACTCGTCGAAATCCTGCGGTGATGCTCGCCGTCACTTCGGCTCGACCGTGAACGGGCCGATTGCGATCACGCGGCAAGATCGATCCTGCTTCGCACAGTCCGCCAAGGCGCCATCGATCGCCGCTTGTTCGTTCGCCGCCTTCGTCATGACGCCGGGGCGTCCATCGGCGCCTGTCGCGACGGCCGTCCAGCCGCCGGAATTCGCAAGACGATTGGCCAGATCGCTTCTCAGCAAGGGCGCGATGGCAGGCGAACTCGACGGCCGGAACAGGCCGACAGCTTTCATCGTCATTGGTATTGGCACAATAAAGTTGTCGTCGACCGCAACGATTTGACACGGAACGCCGGCGTTTATGCCGCAAAGCTCAAGGGCTCGACGCACCGCTTCGTCGGCGCTCTCCTGGTTGATGAACCACATATCGCCGCCTGCCGGGCCGATCACCAGCGCCTTCGACTTATGCCCGCCCAGGTAGTTCTTTTCGACCCCCGCCTTGCGGTTGTCCTGGATGAGCGGAATGTCGTTCACCACCAGCGGCCTCTCGACCGAAGGATCGTGAACGTACCAAGGCGCCGGCGGCATGGGGGGCGGCCGCGCGCATAGATGACGGTGTTGCCAAGCGCATAGAGCTCGCATTTTCGCGGCTGCGGCAGCGCGTCAGCACGTTTCTGGCAAATATCAAGCGCGGTGGCTTTCGCCGCGTCGTCGTCGGCTTGTCCGGTGATGAGACCGATCGGACCGGCGCTGATGGCCAGCGCTTTGTGATCGGGCGCGCCCACATACTCATCGCGAATCGCGGCGCGGACGCGATCAGAGACGATCGGTATCATGTTCGGCTCCAGCGCGATGGCCTGCGGCGAAGGGGCCGGTGGCGGCGCTGGCGGGGGCGCCGGCGTCGCAACGACAGTCGGCGCGACAGGGACCGCAGGCGACGTAACGGCGGTCGCGGGCGAAGGCGTTTGACTGGCCAATTGCGGTTGACTCGACCGACCCGTCCGATAAGCGGCCGCCGCAATGACCAGCACCGCGATGCAGGCAGCACCAACGGCTGCGGGAATAACCCACGTCGGCTTTTGCGCCGGCTTCTTTGCCGGGTGCGGCTCAGCACGTGACTCGTCCGGCCGCATCTCGATCTTGTAGGCGTGGACCGGAGTTCGGAATATTCTTCACCTGCTGCTCGCCGATGTCGGCAAACTGCACCGACAACTTGTTGGCGACCTGTTCGTGGACCGTTCGCGAAATGCAGATGCCGCCAACCGGCGCGATCCCCTCAAGGCGCGCCGCAATGTTGACGCCGTCGCCTAACAGGTCGCCGTCACGCTCGACGACATCCCCGACCGTAATGCCGATGCGGAAGTTCATCTGCCGGCTTGCCGGGTACGCCAGGTTGCGCGTGCGCAGGCTTTCCTGAATATCGATGGCGCAACGTACCGCTTCGACCGCGCTGGAGAACTCGGCGAGCACAGCGTCGCCCGCGGTATTGAAAATCCGCCCGCCTGCGCGTCCGATGAAGTCGTCCATCACCGCGCGGTACGATGCAAGCCGCCGCAGCGTCTCTTCTTCGTCCTCGGCAACAAGCCTGCTATAGCCGGCGACATCGGCGGCGAAGATAGCCGCGATTTTCCTTTTCATGGCGGGCCTGGCGCATGATGAAGATTGCGCCCAAGAATGCCGACCCCCGCCCTTCCGCGCAACGGGCACGCTGCAGCAAAGCTGTGGCAAAACGGTACGGGGTAACCGGCGTGTTAATCAGATCCCGCGACGGGTGGACACCGTCTATTGCGCCAGCGCCGCCTGCAGCGCCTTCAGCTGATCGAGCCGATGGGCAAGCTTGTCGCGCGCCTGCTGATCGGTGCTGTCGGCGAGATCTTCCTCGGTGTCCTTGATCTCGTTCGCGAGCATCACCGTATCGAAGGTCTCGCGCGGCATGGCGCGATCCGCCAGCACCGTCAATCCGGCCGGGCTCATTTCGGCAAAACCGCCAATGACAACGATCGGCAATCGGGTCCCGTCGCGAAACACCGTGACGATCCCCGGGCGCAGCGCGGTCACAACCGGCGCGTGCCCGGGAAGGATGCCCATGTCGCCTTCAGCTCCCGGCAAATCCACCTGATCGACGTCGCCGGAAAACAGCACGCTTTCGGGAGAGACGAATTCGAAGTGAAGGTCGGCCATGGATTGCCCGCGTCCTTACGCCGCTTCCGCAGCGAGCTTCTTGCCCTTCTCGACCGCCTCTTCGATGGTCCCGACCATGTAGAAGGCGGCTTCCGGCAGGTGATCGTATTTGCCTTCGACCAGGCCCTTGAAGCCGTTGATGGTGTCCCGGAGATCGACGAGCTTGCCCGGAGAGCCGGTAAAGACTTCGGCGACGTGGAACGGCTGCGACAGGAACCGTTCGATCTTGCGCGCCCGCGCAACGGTCAGCTTGTCCTCTTCGGACAGCTCATCCATGCCAAGGATGGCGATGATGTCCTGCAGCGCTTTGTAGCGTTGCAGGACCTGCTGTACAGAGCGCGCCACCCCGTAATGCTCCTCGCCGACAATCAGCGGCGACAACATGCGCGACGTCGAGTTCAGCGGATCGACGGCCGGATAGATGCCCTTGGCGGCAATATCGCGCGACAGCACAGTCGTGGCGTCGAGATGCGCGAAGGATGTCGCCGGCGCCGGATCGGTCAGGTCGTCGGCCGGCACATATATCGCCTGCACCGAAGTCACCGAACCTTTCGTCGTCGTCGTGATGCGTTCCTGCAGCGCGCCCATGTCGGTCGCGAGCGTCGGTTGATAGCCCACCGCTGAGGGGATGCGGCCGAGCAGCGCCGACACCTCGGAACCCGCCTGGGTGAAGCGGAAGATGTTATCGACGAAGAACAACACGTCCTGGCCCTGATCGCGGAAGTATTCGGCGACGGTCAGGCCGGTGAGGCCGACTCGGGCACGCGCGCCAGGCGGCTCGTTCATCTGTCCGTACACCAGTGCACACTTCGAGCCTTCTACCGAGCCTTCCTTCGGGTCCTTGTTGACCTTTGACTCGATCATCTCATGGTACAGGTCGTTGCCCTCGCGGGTACGCTCGCCGACGCCGGCAAACACCGAATAGCCGCCGTGGGCCTTGGCGACGTTGTTGATGAGTTCCATGATCAGCACAGTCTTGCCGACGCCGGCACCGCCGAACAGGCCGATCTTGCCGCCCTTGGCGTAAGGCGCGAGCAGGTCGACGACCTTGATGCCGGTCACCAGAATCTGCGCCTCTGTCGACTGATCCGTGTAGGGGGGCGCGTCCTGGTGTATGGCCCGCCTCATCGTACTTTTGACCGGGCCCGCCTCGTCGACCGGTTCGCCGATGACGTTGATGATGCGTCCAAGCAGCTCCGGGCCCACCGGAACAGAAATCGGCCCGCCGGTGTCGACGACCTCCTGGCCGCGTACCAGGCCTTCGCTCGTATCCATGGCGACCGTGCGCACGGTGTTTTCGCCAAGTTGCTGTGCAACCTCGAGCACCAGGCGATGACCCTGGTTGGTGGTTTCCAGCGCGTTCAGGATCGGCGGTAGATTTTCGTCGAAGTGCACATCGACGACGGCGCCGATGACCTGGGTAATGTGTCCGACTGCTTGAGCCATCTTCGTCCTCTTCGGGAATGCTTACAGCGCTTCGGCACCGGAGATGATCTCGATCAGCTCTTTGGTAATCATCGCCTGGCGTGTGCGGTTGTAGGTGAGCGTCTGTTTGCGGATCATGTCGCCGGCATTGCGCGTGGCATTGTCCATGGCGGACATTTGCGCGCCATAAAAAGAGGCGCTGTTTTCGAGAAGCGCGCGGAGCACCTGAATGGCGATGTTGCGCGGCAGGAGTTCCTTGAGAATGTCTTCCTCGTCGGGCTCGAACTCATAGACCGCGCCGCCGAGCACTTCCGCAGCCTTGGCCTCGAACACCGGCGGTATGATCTGTAGTCCGGTCGGAATTTGCGCGATCACCGATCGGAACCGCGAGAAGAACAGCGTGCAAACGTCGAAGCCAAACTGGTCATAGAGCGCGATGATCTTCTCGGCGATCATCTCGGCATTTTCATACCGGAGCGTTCGCACCGAGCGCAGATCGACGAGCTCGATGATCTGCTTCTCGAAGTTGCGCTTGAGCTGGTCGAAGCCCTTGCGGCCGACGCAAAGGATTTTGACCTCCTTGCCCTCGTTTGTCAGCGCGATCGCCCGCTCGCGCGCCAAACGCACGATCGCGGTGTTGAACGGGCCACACAGGCCGCGTTCTGCCGTGCAGACGACGAGCAGGTGGACATCGTCCTTGCCGGTGCCGCGCAGCAGCCGCGGCGCCGATTCCAAACCGGCCACCGACGCGGCGATGTTGCCCAGCACTTTGTCCATGTGCATCGCATAAGGACGCGCAGCCTCCGCAGCCACCTGCGCGCGGCGCAGCTTCGACGCTGCCACCATCTGCATGGCGCGAGTGATCTTCTGCGTCGCCTTGGTGGACGCTATCCGATTGCGGAGGTCTTTGAGGGAAGGCATCGCCGATCAATCACGCAAACGCTTTGGCGAAATTATCGACGACACCCTTGAGTTTCGCCGTGGTCGAGTCGTCGAGGTCCCGCGAGTCGCGGATGGTGTTGAGAATGTCGGCATGTTGCGAGCGCAACGTGCCGAGCAGCCCATCCTCGAATGCGCGCACGCGGTTCACCGGAATCGGATCGAGATAACCGTTGACGCCCGCGTAGATGACGCAGACCTGCTCTTCCATCTTGAGCGGCGAAAACTGCGGCTGCTTGAGAAGCTCCGTCAGCCGCGAGCCACGATTGAGCAGACGCTGGGTCGTCGCATCGAGATCGGAACCGAACTGTGCGAAGGCCGCCATTTCGCGGTATTGGGCCAGCTCGCCCTTGATGCGGCCAGCGACTTTCTTCATGGCCTTGGTCTGGGCCGCAGAACCGACACGTGATACCGACAAGCCGACGTTCACCGCCGGGCGAATGCCCTGATAGAACAGGTCGGTCTCGAGGAAGATCTGACCGTCGGTGATGGAGATGACATTGGTCGGAATATACGCTGAGACGTCGTTGGCCTGCGTCTCGATCACCGGCAGAGCCGTCAGCGAGCCGGCCTTGTTCTCGTCGTTCATCTTGGCGGCGCGTTCCAGAAGCCGCGAGTGCAGATAGAACACGTCGCCCGGATAGGCCTCGCGCCCCGGCGGTCGGCGCAGCAACAGCGACATCTGACGATAGGCAACCGCCTGCTTGGATAGATCGTCGTAGATGATCACAGCGTGCATGCCGTTATCGCGGAAATATTCGCCCATGGTGCAGCCCGCGAACGGCGCAAGGTATTGCATCGGCGCCGGATCGGACGCAGTGGCGGCGACCACGATCGAGTAGTCGAGCGCGCCCTGCTCTTCGAGCACCTTGACGAATTGTGCGACTGTCGAGCGTTTCTGGCCGATCGCCACATAGACACAATAGAGCTTGATCTTCTCGTCGTTCGAAGCGTTGAGCGGCTTCTGGTTCAGAATCGTGTCGAGCGCGATCGCCGTCTTGCCGGTCTGGCGGTCGCCGATGATCAGCTCGCGCTGGCCGCGCCCGATCGGGATCAGCGCGTCGATTGCCTTGAGCCCGGTCGCCATTGGCTCGTGCACTGACTTGCGCGGAATGATGCCGGGCGCCTTGACGTCGACGCGGGCCCGGCGATCGGCCTTGATCGGACCCTTGCCGTCGATTGGATCGCCGAGCGCGTCGACGACGCGGCCGAGCAGTCCTTTGCCGACCGGCACTTCGACGATGGCACGTGTGCGCTTGACGGTCTGGCCTTCTGCAATCTCACGGTCGCTACCGAAGATCACGATACCGACGTTGTCACTCTCGAGGTTGAGCGCCATGCCGCGCACACCGCTCTCGAACTCGACCATTTCGCCGGCCTGCACGTTGTCGAGACCGTAGACGCGGGCGATGCCGTCGCCGACCGACAGCACCTGGCCGACCTCCGAGACCTCGGCCTCCTGGCCGAAATTCTTGATCTGCTCTTTGAGAATGGCGGAGATTTCCGCGGCGCGGATATCCATTATCGGGCCTCTTTCATCGCGAGCTTGATCGCATTGAGTTTGGTGCGCAGCGACGTATCGACCATGCGGCTGCCGAGCTTGACCACGAGCCCACCGATGATGGCGGGATCGACTTTGACATTGAGGTCGACGTCCTTGCCACTGACCGCTTTGAGCGCTGCGCGCAGTGCGGTGAGATGGTCGTCCTTAAGCTGTTCGGCGACCGTGACTTCGGCTGTCGCCTCGCCCTTGTACTTGGCCACCAGTTCCCGATAGGCCCTGGCCATATCACGGGCCGCGAACAGGCGGCGGTTCATCGTGACAAGCTTCAGAAATTTTGCCGCGAGACCACCAATTCCGGCACGGTCAAGCACCACCGACAGGGCCCGCAATTGCTCTTCGGTGGAAAACACCGGGCTGCGCACCAGGCGATAGAGATCGGCGCTGTCGGCCACAAGCGAGTCGAAACGATCCAAGTCGGACTTCACCGCATCGATGGAGTTCGTCTCACGCGCCAAATCGAAAAGCGCGGTCGCATAGCGGCCTGCCATGCCGGATACGATGGGTTCTGCTGCTGCCACGTTGGCGTGCTCTCGTCGCAAGCTTGGGACCCGTTCCGCAAGAGCCGCGGCCGGCACGGGCGGCCGGCGCGACCCCTAGGATACAAGTCCTTGGGATTTTGCGGGACTTTCGGAATTCGGTGGTGGCGGAGCGCCCCGCAACCCCGCGAAAATCGCGGCGTTGCTAACATACGGCGGGGTGCGGCGCAACACGGCGGAAGGCGGCTCAGAACAAGCTTCCCAAGGCTCTCAGCAGCTCCAAGGACCTACGCCGCTCGCGCTGCGTACGACCGGATGATTTCGAGGAAAATATCGCCGTACTGGCGAAGCTTCGCCTCGCCGACGCCGTGCACAGCGCTCATCTCGGCTTCACTGGTCGGCTTGCGCCGTGCCATATCGATCAGCGTCTTGTCGGCAAACACCACATAGGCCGCGACACCCTGTGCTCTGGCAAGCTCGGAGCGGCGGCGGCGCAGGGCTTCGAACAAGGCGGGATCGCTTGCCGCGCCCTCAGCCATGGCCGCGACTTTGGCGGCGGCACGAGCGGCTTTGCGCGTGGCTGGTCTGAGCGTGTCCTTGCGCAGCGTGATCTTGTCGGTGCCCTTGAGCACCCGCCGACCCGCATCGGTGACCGACCAGGTGCCGAAGCCTGTAATGTCGAGCGCAATGATGCCGGCCCCGTGGAGCTGGCGAAAGATCGAACGCCATTCCTGCTTGCCGTATTCCTGGCCGACGCCGAACGTCGGCAGATGATCGTGACCGAATTTCACGATCGCGTCGGTCGCGTCCCCGAGCAGCACGTTGGCCAGGTGCTCCGTCCCGAAACGTTCGCCGGTACGCACGATGGCCGAGAGCGCCTTCTGCGCCGCAATGGTGCCATCGATAACTTCGGCGCCGTCACAGCAGAAATCACAATTGCCGCAAACTTCCGCGGTCTCACCAAAATAGGCCAGCAGCGTCTGGCGCCGGCAGCGCGGCGATTCGCACAGCGACACCAGCGCATTGAGCCGCTGCCGATCAACCCGCTTCTGCTCTTCGGCGGCATCGCTGTCGTCGATCTGCAAACGCCGCAGGCGGATGTCGCCCATGCCGTAGAGCGTCAGCGTATCGGCGACGAGACCATCGCGGCCGGCGCGGCCGATTTCCTGGTAGTAGCTTTCGATGTTGGACGGCATGTCGGCGTGGAGGACGAAACGCACGTCCGGCTTGTCGATGCCCATGCCGAACGCCACGGTCGCGACCATGACCACGCCGTCCTCTTGCAGGAAAGCATCCTGATTACGCGAGCGCGCCGCAGCGTCCATGCCGGCGTGATAGGGCAGCGCCGCGATACCGTTCTGGATCAGAAAATCGGCAAATTCCTCGGTTTTGCGCCGCGAAGCGCAATAGACGATGCCGCTCTGGCCACTGTGTTTTTTGACAAAGTCCGCGATCTGCTTGCGGCCTCCGGTTTTTGCTTGCATGGCGAGGCGCAGGTTCGGGCGATCGAAACCGTGCACAAATACCGCGGGCGGGCGCGGGAAAAGCCTCTCAAGAATGTCGGCGCGCGTGGCGGCGTCCGCGGTGGCGGTGAAGGCTACGGTTTGCACGCCGCCCAATTCGGCCTGCGCCCGGCCCAACGCTGCATACTCCGGACGGAAGTCGTGGCCCCATTGCGAGATGCAGTGGGCCTCGTCGACCGTCAGCAGCGCGACCTTGGCGCGCTTGAGAAGTTCAAGGGTTTCGGGCCTGAGCAGCCGCTCGGGAGCGACGTAGACGAGACGCAAATCGCCTCGCGCAATCCGATCGAGGACGGCTCCGTTTTCGGCAGCGTCGTTCGCGGAGTTGAGGGCAGCCGCCGCAACGCCATAGCCGCGGAGTTGCGCGACCTGATTGCGCATCAGCGCAATCAGTGGCGAGACCACGATGGTCAAGCCGTCGCGCAGCAAGGCGGGGAGCTGATAGCACAGCGACTTGCCGCTGCCGGTCGGCATGACGGCGAGCACATCGCGGCCGTCGAGAATGGCTGCAACAATCTCGGCTTGACCGGGTCGGAAAGCCTCAAAGCCGAACGTGGTGCGAAGAATTCCCTGCGCCGCCTTCAAGTCCGACATCACGTGCTCTGGTCTGGGCCACCATGTTCTAACTTTGTTCTAAGATTCCCGCAAGTGACCGGACGCGCAGCGTACCGGGCGCCCCCGTTTCTTGCGCGGCGCAGCCCGCTCATGCAGTTTCCACCCCGGCAGCGCACCCCTCATGGTCTCATTTCGCAAATTCCCGATACCGGTGCCCGGCCGGTGAGTAACCGGCCGGGACTCGAAGGCCTATCGACTGGCCCCGTTGCCTCTGCGGCGGCGGGACCGTTCCGCCTCACGCCGCTTGCGCATCGACCTTTCAAGCTCCCGCTGCAGGCGGCGGCGCGACTCCTCGCAGTACCGACCAAACTCGGCCCGGGCGGTCTGAACGGCGAACAATGCTCTCCTCTCTTGTTCGGTCTGCTGCGGCCATCGCAGCTGATCACTCTCGACTGGTTTGGCCGGTTTGCACCGGCCCTTGCGGTATTCCGGGTTCTTCAGATCATCGATCTGCACATGCCCTCTCGTCGGCTCGGGCCGACGACCGCCGGACGGCGGCCGCCCGTACGCGCAGGCGTGCGACAAAAGACGCACGCCACGCGTCAACACGGTAAGGTTTTGAGGGAGCGCGGCGCGGCGGCGATAAGCTCAACCGGCGGAGGGCCGCTTCGATGTGGCGCCTCCTATCACCGAACACCTAGGCGGAACTTTCACGGGACATTCGTTTCGTGTCCCATCGATCGAAAGGCTTGAGTTTCACGATGGTAAAGCGACCAAAGAAACCGGCAGCGCGGAAGAGCGCAAAGGCGTCACCGATGCTGCCGACCGACCGCCTCGACTATTCGCCCATCGTTGCGCGCCCGCCGCTCAAACTGCCGGGCGGCGCCCGCATGGTCGTGTGGGTCATCGTCAACGTCGAGGAATGGGACGCGACCCAGCCGATGCCGCGGACGGTGTTGACACCGCCGGCTGGAGGTTCGCCAAGCCCCGATGTGCCTAACTGGGCCTGGCATGAATACGGCAATCGCGTCGGCTTCTGGCGCTTCGTTCGTGTATTCGACGAATTCGACATTCCGGGCGTGCTGGCGATCAACGGCTCCGCGCTCGCCGCCTATCCGCCGATTGTGGAGGCCGCGATTGACCGCAAGTGGGAATTCATCGGCCACGGCTTTACGCAGCGGAACATGCAAAAAGTGCCGGACGAGCAGGCCGACATTCGACGCACGCGCGACGTCATCAAGAAAGCGACCGGAAAGCCGCCGCGCGGCTGGCTCGGACCCGGCCTCACCGAAACCTGGGAAACGCCAGACCTCCTGGTCGAGGAAGGCTACGACTATGTCGCCGACTGGGTGCTCGACGATCAGCCGGTTCGGCTCAAGACGCGGACCAAGCCGATCATCAACCTGCCCTATACCCAGGAGTGCAACGACGTCGCCATGATGCTGATCCAGCACCACAAGGCGTCCGAGTACAGCGATCGCGCGCTCGATCAGTTCGAGCAGATATACGCAGATTCCGCGGACTCAGCGCGCGTGATGGCGCTCGTCGTCCACCCCTACATCATGGGCGCGCCGCACCGGCTGAAGTACTTTCGCCGCGTGTTCGAAGTCATCCGCAAGAAGCCCGACGTATTGTTCTGGACCGGCGAACAAATTCTCGACTGGTACCTGAGCGTCGAACCGAAGCATCGGTGAATGCAGCCGTGACCGATCGAGATCGCGCGCAGGCACAGGGCGATGCCGGCGACATTCGGGCCAAAGCGATGCTCGTTCTCAATTGCATCATCTGGGGCATCACGTGGCCCTTGATGAAGATTGCTCTTGAGGAGATTCCGCCGCTCACGATGCGAACGCTGAGCGCCGCTCTCGGCGCTTTGACGCTGTACCTGGTCTGCCTTGCACAGCGGCGCAGCTTCCGGCTCAAGACCGCGAAAGATTGGGCGCACGTCACCATCGCCTCGATCCTCAATGTCGTCTGCTTCGCTCTGTTCAGCGCGTTCGCACAACTCCAAGCCACGACCTCGCGAGTGACGATCCTCGCCTATACGACGCCGATTTGGACCGTACTGCTGGCCTGGCCGTTCCTTGCTGAGCGGCCGGCAAGGATACAAACCGCCGCGCTCGGGCTGTGCGCCGCCGGCATCGCCATTCTGATCTATCCGTTGGCAGCGGCTGGAATTCCACCGGGCGTCCTGCTGGGTCTTGGCATCGGCGTGACCTGGGGCGCCGGAACGGTCTATTTGAAATGGGCCCGTATCGAAGCCGATCCGATGGGCGTTGCCAGCTGGCAAATGACGATCGCGTTCGTCGTCATCGCCGCGTGCCTGCTGCTGTTCGATGGCCGGCTCAATCTTGAGGCGGCGCATCCCGGAGGATTGGCCGCCATGATCTTCGTCGGCATTGTCGGTAACGGCGTCGCCTACGGGCTGTGGTTTGCGGTGGTGCGGCGAATGTCGGCTGCAACCGCGACCCTTGGCAGTTTGAGCGTACCCACCATCGGCATTCTCTCGTCCTTCCTGATCCTGGGCGAGGTGCCGACGGTCTCCGATATGATCGGCTTCGTTTTGATCTTCGCTGCGTCGGCGTGCATCCTGCTCACGCCGCAGCGAAAAATTCTGTCATCCGATGAGCTGGTCGCGCGCTAAGTCCTGATTTGCAACGCCAACTGCGCCACCCGCGCCACCATGGCGCTGGCCGGATCAGCGAGCGCATCAATGACGGTGAAGTGGTTCATACCCGCCACCTCTTCGTAGCGCGTCTGCGCGGTTTTCCGCCAAGCCTCCGTCACGATCCGGCTCTGGCGTTTGAACTCGCTCGATTCAAGACCGCCGACGACGGCGTCGAACGTGCGGCCGGGAGCCACCGGCCAGAACATCGGTGAGAGGGCGTGCGCTTCCTCAGCATCGAGGCGCAAATCCTGATTGGCGCTCACCTGGATGAGCGGTGCAAGATCGTAGACGCCGGAGATCGCATAGCCGCTTGGAACCAAGCCAGCCGGTGCCTTGGGATAGAGCGCCGGCCAGTCGGTTGCGACCAGCGCCGCCGTCAGATGACCGCCGGCCGAATGGCCGTAAACCAGAAAGCGCCGGCCGAAACGCTGCCAAAGGAACACGCAGGCCCGGCGCACTTGCTCGATGATGTCCGCGATCGACACCATCGGGCACAGATCGTAGCCCACGACCGCAACCGCAACGCCGTGCGCATTCAACCCGCGCGCCATCTGGCTGAACATCGAGGGATCGAGCGAACGCCACCAGCCGCCGTGGATAAACAGCGCCAGCGGCGCGGTGCTTTTATTGTCCGGCAGGAACAGGTCCATGAATTGCCGCGGCGAATCGCCGTGCGCCAAACCGAGCTCGGCACAGCCACGCTTGAGCGTCTCGGCGCGGTAATCTTCCCCTTCGCGCGCCCAGCGCGCAAAGATGTCCTCGTATTCCGGCACGCGGGCGCGATTGTTATATTCAACTTCGTAGTCGATAGCCGGCATTGGCGCCCCTCGCGAAGACCTTCAAAGATTGCGACAGGGCTGCAACCGCGACAAGCGCGTCGTAACGATTCGACTTCCACAGCGCACCGCAATCTTGCTACAGCATGATCGCGCTGAGATAAGCCAGCGATTCCGGCGTTCGGTTCCCGGTCTCGGCAAAAACCCCGCACGGCGAGAGCGTAGCTGATGAAAGTCGACGGCAAGGCGATGCGCAGCATCTGGGTTGAACCGGACGGCTGGTCGGTCGGCGTGATCGATCAGACCAAGCTGCCGCATCGGTTCGCCACCGCGCGGCTCACCTCGCTCGAAGAAACCGCCCATGCCATCCGCTCCATGCTGATCCGCGGCGCTCCGCTGATCGGAGCGACAGCAGCCTACGGCATCTGCCTCGCGTTGCGGGCGGACGCGTCCGACGAATCGCTTGAACGCGCCTACGCGGCATTGATTGCGACTCGGCCGACGGCGATCAATCTTAAATGGGCGCTGGACGAGATGATGGCCGCGGTGCGCAACCGGCCGCGATCCGAACGAACGGCGGCGGCCTATAAACGGGCCGCCGAAATTTGCGATGAGGATGTCGCGATCAACACCGCCATCGCCCGCAACGGGCTGCCACTCATCGAAGCGATCGCGCAACGCAAGAAGCCGGGCGAGCGTGTCAACGTACTCACCCATTGCAACGCCGGCTGGCTTGCCGCGGTGGACGTCGGCACCGCGACTGCCCCGATCTACATGGCATTCGATAAGGGCGTCCCGCTTCACGTCTTCGCCGACGAGACCCGGCCGCGCAACCAAGGCGCCTCGCTCACCGCCTGGGAACTCGGCCAGCACGGCGTGCCGCATACCGTGATCGCCGACAATACCGGCGGGCACCTCATGCAGCATGGTCTGGTCGATATCGTCATTGTCGGTACCGATCGCGTCACCGCGAACGGCGACGTCTGCAACAAGATCGGCACCTATCTGAAAGCGCTGGCTGCTCGCGACAACAATGTCCCGTTCTATGTCGCGCTGCCGTCGCCGACGATCGATTTCACCGTAGCCGATGGCATCGCCGAGATCCCGATCGAGGAGCGCGACGCCGACGAGGTTGCGACCATGACCGGCCGAACCACGGACGGCCACATCGAAACCGTGCGCATCATTCCGGACCGTTCGCTTGTTGCGAATTACGGCTTCGACGTGACCCCTTCACGGCTGGTGACGGGTCTGATTACCGAGCGCGGAGTCATCGCAGCGACACGGCCGGCGCTGGCGGGGGCTTTCCCGGACCGCGCCGGCGCGGCAAAATAAGCGCTTCCGCACGAGAGTCCTGCCCGTCGCGCAGGTTCGGTGGGAGTGCGTTGTGCGTAAGGTCGAAGCTCGCCCGTTGGCGAATTTGTGTCTTCCCGGAATCCTGGCCATGAGTTTGACGTCACTAGCAGCATCCTTGCCGGTCGACCGGCGGCAATCGCCGACCGCGCTTGCGGTGGCGCGCGGCACCGCGCGATTCCTCCATGCGCTCGGCTATTCGGTGGTGGGCGAACTGCCGCTGCCGTCAGGTCGGCGCGCCGACCTCGTGGCGCTCGGCGGCGACGGCGAGATCGTCATTGTGGAAATCAAATCGTCGGTGGCGGATTTCCGCGCCGATCGGAAGTGGATGGATTATCGGATGCACTGCGACCGCTTATTTTTCGCCACCGTTGTTGACGTGCCGCGCGAGATATTCCCGAAGGACACGGGCCTCATCGTGGCTGACGCATTCGGCGCATCGATCATTTGCGAAGCGCCCGAACACCGCCTTGCCGCGGCGAGGCGCAAGTCGGTGATGCTGCGCTTCGCGCACGCCGCAGCGCTCCGGCTGCAGGCGCTCGCCGATCCGCAAGGGCCTTATGCGGGGGAAGTCTGAGCGCGGTCAAACGGCGACGCGACATCCCGCTCCGCTCGCAACCGATCAAGTCCGTCGCGGAGTTCGTCGAGATCAACCGGCTTTCCGATGAAGGCGCGAATGTTGAGATCGAGCGAACGGGCGATATCCGCAGTCTCCCGGCGGGCCGCGTCATCTGAACCGGTAATAACGAAGATCGGCGCCTTGCAGCCGACGGACCAGAGGTGCCGCAGCATTTCGGCGCCGTCGTGCGCGCCGACCGACAGATCAAGCGCGATGCAATCGAACGCCGACTGCTGAGTGAGCTTGACCGCCTCGGCGTAAGTCGCCGCTCCGGCGGGCGCGTAGCCCATTCGGGCTGCAAGCCTGCAACGGTGAAGCTTATCGTCATCGATCACGAGCAAACGCGGCGGCGACGCCGCGACCCCCGCTGACAACAAGCCTTCGCTCGTTGAATCGAGCGCTTGCGATTGTTCGAGCATCCTGTCCCCAACCGAAATTCCAATACAAAAATGGACCAGTGGTAAGGCGCGGTCGCGAAATTTGGCTTAACGCGCTCGCCGATATCCGAGTTCGGAGTGAGGTTCGACGCGGGACTGCGTCAATGCGGTTAGCCGATCGTAAACAGCGCGCGCGGTGCACCGCGTCCGCTACGGGTCGGTAACTTTATTTGGGAGCCCGCTTGGCAAGAATACGCTGCAGCGTGCGGCGGTGCATGTTGAGCCGGCGCGCGGTTTCGGAGACGTTGCGGCCGCACAATTCATAGATGCGTTGAATGTGCTCCCACCGCACGCGATCCGCCGACATCGGATTTTCCGGCGGCTCGATCTTCTTGGCGTCCAGCGCAAGAAGCGCAGAGGCCACATCGTCGGCGTCGACCGGTTTGGCGAGATAGTCGACCGCACCGAGTTTGACCGCATTCACGGCGGTCGCGATGTTGCCGTAGCCCGTGAGAATGATCGCGCGCGCTTCCGGGCGGCGTTTCTTCATGGCCGAAATCACATCGAGTCCGTTGCCGTCGCCAAGCCGCATGTCGACGACCGCAAAGGCGGGTGCGCCTTTCTCAACCTGAAGAAGACCGTCGGCGACAGACTCAGCTGTCGTCACAACGAAGCCGCGCCCTTCCATCGCGCGCGCCAGGCGCTGCAGGAAAGACTTGTCATCCTCGACGATCAGAAGCGAACGCTCGTTCGGCAGCACGGTGGCTGTTGCAGTCGTCATCGCAAGTTTCCTCCATCAAACCGAAGGCGAAAGCTTCTACGCCTGGGCGAACAAGAATTGCTGCAGTGCAACCAAGATCAGTGCCGCGGATTTGCTATCCAGTACAAATTTCCAGTCCAGGTCCGGCGAGTCATCACACCAAGCCAACAGCATTGTCACAGTTAAGGGGCCGCGGCGGCGGGCTCAAGAGGGGGTGACGCCAGCGGTTGCTCAAAATCAGCACGGCTCCAGGTGACTTTAACGGTGGCGCCGTGGAGCGGCGGGGCCTGATTTGTCAAAGTCAGCTTGGCGCCCGAGCGTTCCAGCAGCGTTTTGGCGATAAAAAAGCCCAAACCGAGACCGAACACTTCATCGTCACCTTCAGAACCGCGCGGCCCGGGCCGGCGGTGGGTCACATAGGGCGCTCCGATCCGGTCGACGACTTCCGGAGCAAAGCCCGGTCCATCGTCGCTGATGGTGATGCCGACCTCGTCCGCCGTCCATTCGGCAAAAATCTCGACGCGCTGCCTCGCAAAGTCGACCGCATTCTCGATCAGATTGCCGAGGCCGTAGCGGATCGCTGGATTGCGCGCGCCCGACGGCTCGTCGCTGCGGTCGGGTGGCAACGTTACGCCGAGCGCGACGCCGAAATTACGATGCGGCGCTGCCGCCTCGTCGATCAGGGCGGACAGTGGCATCCGATCGAACGGTTCGCCGGCGGGGAGTTCGGTGATCTTGGAAAGAATCTCGCGGCAGCGCTGCGCCTGCTCGCGCAAGAGCTTCACGTCGTCGGTAAGCGGAGACTTGGGCTCCAGCGCACGCTCGATCTCGCGAGCCACCACCGTAATGGTCGAAAGCGGCGTGCCAAGCTCGTGCGCCGCCGCCGCCGCAAGACCGTCGAGCTGAGAAAGATGCTGCTCGCGCGCCAGCACCAGCTCGGTTGCCGCTAGCGCATCGGAGAGCTGACGGGCTTCCTCAGCAATCTGCCACGTGTAGACGCCGATATAACCGATCGCCAGCAGGATGGAGAGCCAAACCCCGACCATGTAGATTTCCGGCAGATCGAGCGGGTCTTCGCTGTCCCACGGCAAATCGTAGTGGAAGAACACCAGCACGGTGGCGCACATCATCGCAAAGGTCCCGATGAGCAATGTCATGCGCGGCGGCAGTGCGGTCGCCGAGATCAGCACCGGACCCAGAAGCAGAAAGGCAAACGGATTTTCCAATCCACCGGTCAGATAAAGCAGCGCGGCGAGTTCGGCGATGTCGAAGCCCAGGAGCCAGGCGGCGCGGTCCGGCTCAAGCCATTGCGTCTGACGGAAGCCGACACGCAGCGCCACATTCAGGAGCGCCGACAGCAGAATGACGACGAGGCAGGCCCAGATCGGAACCTCGAATTCGAGGCCGAAATGCACCACCAGAACGGCTCCAAGCTGGCCGAAAACGGCGAGCCAGCGCAGCCGGACAAGCGTATCCAGCCGCACGTTACGGGGCCGATCATAACTTCGTGGCAATCCGAACATCGGAACCAATGTAATACTGAGAACACCCAATCTAAACCGGCCTGGCACTGACCTCGCAGATGCGCGAAACTGGACTGCGAGCACTAGGGCGCGACAGCTGCCGGAGCGATGCCATGACTGACACAACAACGACTGACGCAACGACTCGAACCATAGCCGAGGCCTACGACCTCGATCAATTCATCGCGGATTGTCGCGCCACTCTGTCGCGCGACGGCGGCCCGGGCGGACGCGAAGAGGTGCGGACAAGGCTCGAACGCCTGCTCCACAACCCGGACTTCATTCGCCGTTATTGCGGCGAAGACGTGCCGCGCGGCCTGAAAGTGCTGCACGAGGATCCCAAACTCGGCTTCCAGATCCTCGCGCATATCAACGACAAGGCGCGCGTTTCGCCGCCGCATGATCATGGCGCGTCATGGGCGATCTATGGCCAAGCCACCCATTACACCGATATGATCGAATGGGAGCGCGAGGACGACGGCAGCGATCCCGCCCACGCCAAACTCAAGCCGGTCAGAAAATATCGCCTCAATCCGGGTCATGCCGGCATCTATCAGGACGGCACCATCCATTCGATCGACTATCCGGATTACGCCCGCTTCATCCGCGTCACCGGAACGAACCTCGACCGCATCAATCGCGTTCGGTTCGATCTCAAGACCGGAGAAGTCCATCAGATGACGCCCCAGCAGGCCACCTGACGGCGGCAGGCCCATCAATGGCGTCTTTGGCCAGCGCATCCGCGCTCCGCAGCATGATCGCGGATGGCGTCGAGCTTGCGATCGCCGATGTCCGCGAGGAGTTGATCTTTTCGCAGCGTCACCTTTTGCTGGCGCGCTCCGTGCCGCTGAGCCGACTTGAACTGAAGTTCGCCCAACTCGTTCCGCGCCGGACGACACGCGTCGTCCTGTGTGACGAAAATGATGGTCTCGCTGAGCGGGCGGTAGCGATCCTCGCCCGCAACGGCTACTCAAGCGTTTTCATTCTCGACGGCGGCGTCGACGCATGGGCGGCGGCGGGTTTCGAGCTTTTCTCCGGCGTCAATGTGCCGAGCAAGGCGTTTGGCGAATTCATCGAGCATGCGAATCACACACCCAGCATAGCTGCGGAAGAGCTTGAACGATTGCTGCGCGGGCGCGCCAACCTCGTCGTGCTCGACAGCCGGCCGTTCGACGAATACACGCGGGTTTCGATTCCAACGTCCACCAACGTGCCGGGCGCGGAACTGGTGTTGCGGGCGCGAGAGATCGCACCGTCGCCTGATACGCTGGTCGTGGTCAATTGCGCCGGGCGGACTCGCAGCATCATTGGCGCCCAGTCTTTGATCAACGCCGGCATGCCCAACAAGGTGGTCGCGCTCCGCAACGGCACGATGGGATGGAGCCTTGCCGGCTTCACGTGCGACAACGGCAAGAGCCGTCGCGCGCCCGGCGTCTCGGCAGAGACACTGACGTGGTCACGCCAGGCCGCCCGGCGCGTCGCGCAAAGCTGCCGCGTGACCTCGATCGATCGCGCAACGCTTGAAGCCTGGCGCAATGACGGCGAGCGCACGCTTTATCTGTTCGATGTGCGCGATCCGTCCGAGTACGCCGCCGGCCATCTTCCGGGCGCGATCCCGGCACCGGGAGGTCAACTGGTCCAGGCCACCGACCAATTTGTCGGTACGCTCGGCGCACGCATCGTGCTCGCGGACGACGCTGAAGTTCGCGCCACGATGACGGCGTCATGGCTGCGGCAAATGGACTGGCGCGATGTTTTCGTTTTGGCCGAAGCCGGAACAGAGACCGGATGGCCTGCTGCGCCGATGTTGGATGCGGCGGCGCTCAATTGTGCCACGATCAATAGTGCGTCGCTTCACAAATTACTCGCCGGCAACGAGGCGACGGTGATCGATCTTTCGCTGAGCCGCGATTATCAGATGCGACATATTCCCGGCGCCTGGTTTGCGATCAGGACCCGGTTCGATCATGCGCTGCGGAAGATGAAACCGCAGGGCACGCTGGTGCTGACATCGGAGGACGGCGCTCTGGCATACCTCGCGGTACTGGAGGCGCAATCGCTGACGGACCGTCCGGTTCGCGCTCTCGCGGGCGGGAACGCGGCTTGGCAGGCGGCCGGCTACGCCTTCTCGGCCGAACCCAGGATGGCGGACGAACCCGTCGACCAGTGGCGCAAGCCGTACGAGCGAAGCGGCGACACCAAGGCCGCCATGAGCGAGTATTTGGCCTGGGAGGTCGACCTTCTGCCGCGAATCGAACGCGACGGTTCGACGAAGTTTTCGTTCATGGAACGCTGAACGGCCCGGCGAAGTGTCAAGCCACCACAGTCGTCAGGGCGTCCACGCGGCATTCGCCGCGTCTGTCTGAGCGGCCTTCGGACGCGCCGCATCTATCACTTTCAGCAAGGCCCGGAGCACCTCCGGCACGCCTTGCCCGGTCGCGGCAGAAATTACGAGCGGCGACTGCTTTGCGGCGCGCTTGAGCCGCGCCACCTGCTGCTTGATGTCGCCGGCGCTCATGGCGTCAGCTTTATTGAGCGCTACAATCTCGGGCTTCGCGGCGAGGCCCTCGCCGTAGGCGGCAAGCTCCGCGCGCACCGTCTTGTAGGCCTCGGCCGCATTGCCCGTCGTCCCGTCGACGAGATGCAACAGGATGCGGCATCGCTCGACGTGACCGAGAAATCGATCGCCAAGGCCGACACCCTCATGAGCGCCCTCGATCAGGCCCGGGATGTCGGCCAGCACAAATTCCCGGCCATCAACGGTCACGACGCCAAGCTGCGGGTGCAGCGTGGTGAACGGGTAATCGGCGATCTTTGGCTTGGCGGCGCTGACGGCGGCGAGAAACGTCGACTTGCCGGCGTTCGGCAAACCAACAATCCCCGCATCGGCGATGAGCTTGAGCCGCAGGCGGATGGTCCGCTCCTCGCCGGGCTGCCCTGGATTGGCGTGACGTGGCGCGCGGTTCCTCGACGTCTTGAAATGCGCGTTGCCGAATCCACCGTTCCCGCCATGGGCCAACACGACACGCTCGCCGCGTTCGGTGAGATCGGCGAGAAGGGTCTCGCCGTCCCCTTCGTAAATCTGTGTGCCGACCGGCACCTTGAGCACGATGTCGGCGCCATTAGCGCCGTGGCGATCCTTGCCCATGCCGCCACGGCCGTTCTTCGCCGTGAAGTGTTGCTGGTAACGGTAATCAATCAGCGTGTTGAGGCCCTCGACAGCCTCCGCGACCACGTCGCCGCCGTCGCCGCCGGCGCCTCCGTTTGGACCACCAAATTCGATGAACTTTTCGCGCCGAAACGAAACACAGCCGTTTCCGCCAGCACCGGAGCGAATATAGACCTTGGCTTCATCAAGAAATTTCATGATCGTACTCAATAAGATGCATGGGTCCGGCGGGCAATCTCATTTGACGCGGCGGCGTTGCGCAATGGCCGGTCGCGCCGGCCTGATATAGGTTAGAAAATCGAGGATGCGACGGTCGGCCGTCCGCGGAACCGGGGTGGAGATATAAGGCGTGTGGTCGGCGTTTAAGCTTGCGGCTCGGGCCGCGGTGTGGCGGACAACGCACGCTCTGCCGCTCATCGGGTTGCCGAGCCTGCTTGCCTGGACTGCCGCACTCGCGCTCGTCCGCGTAGCGATCCAGTACCTGACCGCAGGCTCATCGCCGAACTTCAATCCCTACGGCCTGAACGCCGTCGTGGCATGGCTTGCATTCGAACTCGCCGTGGCGGCGCTATTTGTGCGGCCGATGGGACGCGCCACGGCACTGTCCGCCATGTTCGTGCTTTCGATCTTCGCCGATGTCGCCGGCGCGGCCATTAAGTTTGGCGCGGCCCAGCTTGAGTCCATTGCGGTGCCAAGCGCGCTCTGGAGCAACATCGCGGCCGGAGTCGTTTTCATCATCGCGGTTGTCTGGTGGTTCGGCGCCATGATGTGCGTTCTGCGCAGCCTCGAACAGCAATCGCGGCCGCGTCTGTTCGCACGGGTCGCCGCACTGTGGGTGGCCCTATTCGTCGCCAACGCACTGGTGCCGCACGCTCCGGTTTTCATCGCCCGCGACTTCGACGTCCGCAGCGCCAACTGGTGGGAGTTTCTGCGCGCACGTTCCCTGGCGGAGAACGTCGGCGCAGAGAAGACGCAGGGCGCAAGCGTCGAAAAATCGCAAGGCGCGCTGCTGCAGGCCGAAGTTGCGACCTTGGCGCCACAACGCAGCGGCGTCACCGATATCTATGTGATCGGTCTTGCCGGATGGGCGGATCAGGGCGTCTTCGTCAAGGAACTCGATGGCGCCTTAGCGGCGATCGGAAGCGTTTTGCCGATCAAGGATCGCATCGTCCGTCTCGTCAATCAGGGCGAGATGCAGATCAATGCGCCGCTCGCCACGCTGCAAAATTTCGCCGCCGCAGTGCATGCCGTCGGCCAGGTGATGGACAGGAACGAAGATGTTCTGATCCTGCTGATGACCTCACACGGCGACCGCAACGGATTTGCGCTTGAATTGCCCGACAAGACCATCACCGAGTTGACGCCGCAGCAGGTTGCGGCAGCGCTCGACAACGAGGGCATCAAGAACCGCGTCGTCATCATCTCGGCCTGCTACGCCGGAATCTTTCTGCCGCCGCTGGCAAACGACAGCACCATCGTCATGACCGCCGCTGACGACAAACACACCTCGTTCGGCTGCGCGCCGGAGCGGGACTGGACCTACTTCGGCGACGCCCTGTTCCGGCAGAGCCTGCAGCGCGGAACGGATTTCCAGCACGCCTTCGATCACGCCCGCGTCCTGATCCAGGGCTGGGAACTGATGGATCACGTCCCGCCGTCAAACCCGCAAGGTCATTTCGGGCCGCTTTTGGTCGGCAGGCTTGATCCATTATTCCAGGCAGCGCAGACCGCCGCGCAGTAATCAGCGATCAAGCCGTTTCAAGAGACGCGGCCTGTCCTTCCCCAGGACTTGAGGGAGGACCACAAACCGCGATCGAGACGAAAGCGGTCGACGGGCGCGGCCGAATTGATGGCGCGGATACGCGTGAGCCGGACTCCGGTCCACTGGAAGCCGCATTTCTCGAGCACCCGTCGCGACGCCGGGTTGCTGACGCGCGCGCCCGCTTCGAGCGCCTCGTAATGCAACTCGCCGAAGGCATGATCGATCAAGGCGCGTGCCGCCTCGGTGGCGAAGCCTTGGCCCCAGAAGGGAGCGCCAAGCCAATAGCCGATCTCGGCGCCCTCTTCGCGCGGCTCGACCCCGCAGGCACCGATCAGCGCGCCGTTACGAAGAATCACAAAGGTAGCCTCACCCTCCTGCCGGTTGACCGCGCCGATGAAGTGCTTGGCGTCGGCCATGCCATAGGGGTGCGGAATGCGTGCGGTGTTCTCGGCGATGCTGCGCTCACCGGCGAGCCTGGCGATCGCTTTTGCGTCCTCGTGACACGGCGCGCGCAACGTGAGCCGCCCAGTCTCGAGGACGGGAATACAGCGTTCTCGCTTGGTCTCGATACAGACTTCGTCCGACAAGGTCATTGTGGGCTCCTGAGAAACCGAAAGGGGGGAGCCGGCATCCCGGTCTCCCCCTTTTTCGAAGCCCACTGGGCCCGCCGGTTCGACTGAATGCCGGCAGACCTCATGTATGATCCACCGTACTACTGGGCCGCTGCCTCCGACATCGGAAGGACCGATACGAATACGCGGCCTTTGGCCTTGGCACGGAACTCAACACGGCCATCGACGAGCGCGAACAACGTGTGGTCCCTGCCGACGCCAACATTCTGGCCCGGATGCCACTTGGTGCCGCGCTGACGCGCAATAATGTTCCCGGCGACGACCTGCTCGCCGCCGAAGATCTTGATTCCGAGCCGCTGGCCGCCGGAATCGCGGCCGTTGCGGGAGGAACCACCTGCCTTTTTGTGAGCCATTGCTGGCCTCCAGAGCTTTTCTTGAACTTAAGGGTTACACTGCATTCGTGACAAAACACCGCGTCCCGGCATCACGAACCCGTTGGCGCTGCCGCGGCGGGAGCTTCCGCTACGGGCGGCCGTACCCGCTTCGGCCTAGGCGGCGGCGTCTTGTTCGCCTTGGCGCCATCGGTCAGGATCTCGGTGATCCGCACCAACGTGAACTCCTGGCGGTGACCGCGTTTGCGGCGCGAATTTTTGCGCCGGCGCTTCTTGAACGCGATGACTTTCGGACCACGTCCCTGCTCAAGCACTTCGGCCGCGACGGTCGCGCCCGCAACGGTCGGCATGCCGAGCGTCACCTTGTCACCGCCGACGACCAGAACTTCGCCGAACTCAACCACTTCACCGGGCTCGCCCTTGATCTTTTCGACCTCGAGCACATCTTCGGCGGCGACCCGATATTGCTTGCCGCCTGTTTTGAAGACCGCGAACATCTTTTTTCCTCGTGTTCGATCCCGGTGCTCGGACTTGAGGTCCGGACCGGCTTCTTGCAGTCGAGACTGTTGATGGTGACCGGCGCGTCGCAACAGCCATTCGGCCGTATCCGATGCGCCGACCGGGCGTCCTTATGACGGCAGCTTAAGTGCTTGTCAAGAAAGGCGAACCGATGGTGCCCCGACGGCCTGCCCGGGCGACCACCCCGCCTAAGCCGCTCTCGGCGCAGAGCTTTATGCCGTTGCGAACTCGATCAACATTCCGCTTCGGCCTTTTTGCGGGCAAGATCGCCTCACGCATCAAGAGTTACAAGAATAGCCAGGGAGAACCGCGATGCCGGACCAGCAAGAGGGGCCCACACCGTCAAGACGCCAAGCCCTGCGCCTCGGCGCCGGGGCCATCGCGGCACTCGACTTAGCATGGCGCGCTAACAGCGCCGCAGCCGAGGATTATCCCAGCCGTCCCGTCACAATGCTGGTCCCGCTCGGCGCCGGTGGCGCGATGGACATCATCGTGCGCTCGTTCGCGCCGAAGCTCGCGGCCCGTCTCGGCAAGATCGTGCTGGTGGAGAACCGCACCGGCGGCGGCACCGTGATCGCGGCGAACGACGTCGCTCACGGCGCGCCCGATGGCTATACGCTTCTGGTCGCCCCGAGCGGCACGCTCACGACCAACGTCACGCTCTATCAGAAGCTGTCCTACGACCCAGTGAAGGACTTCGTGCCGATCGCCCTCTATTGCCAGGTGCCGTTCGTGCTCGTGAGCAATCCGGAACTGCCGTTCAAAACCATTCCCGAACTGATCGCCTATGCCAAAGCCAATCCCGGCAAATTGTCGTTCGGTTCGACCGGAACGGGCGCGGTGCCGCATCTTGCCGGCGAACTCCTCAAAAGCATGGCCGGGATCGACATGGTCCACGTCCCCTATAAGGGCGGGCCTCCGGCGCTCAATGACGTGATGGCGGGAAACGTCCAGATCTTCTTCGCAGACACTGCCATCAGCCCGCCATTGGTCGCGAGCGGAAAAATCCGCGCGCTCGGCGTGTCGTCGAAGACTCCGGTCGGTGTCTTGCCGGGCGTGCCGCCGATTGCCAATTCTGTACCGGGCTTCGACGCGGTGTCATGGCATCTCATCGCCGCCCAGAGCGGCACCAAGCCGGACGTCGTGAACAGACTGCATGACGACATTCGCGCTGTGATCAAGGCGCCTGAAATCTGGCAGCAAATGATCACGATGGGACTGATCCCGATCGACACGCCGCCGGTCGACGAACTGCAAGGCTTCGTCAAAACCGAGATCGTGCGCTGGGGCGACATCGTGCGCAAAATCGGCATCGCCGGCACGGAGTGACGAGGGCGCGGCTTTGATGTTCGCAAGATTCGCGCGCCTGAGAATGCGGCCAAGCACGGCGGCTCTCGTGCTGTTCGCCATGACCGCCGCGCTGATCGGGAGCCGCGCTGATGCGGACGACTATCCGGCCCGGACCGTCACCATCGTGGCGCCTTCGGCACCCGGCGGACTTTACAGTCTGTTCGCGCGCATGATCGCCGACAAACTCGAACGCTCGCTCAACGGCACCTTCATCGTCGAGAACCGTCCCGGCGCGGCCTCGGTCGTCGGCGCGACCTATGTGGCGCATGCGGCGCCCGATGGCTACACCCTCATGGTGGCCAACAGCACGACGATGGCGACCAACGTCACGCTGCATCGCGCGCTGCCCTATAATCCCGCAACCGACTTTATACCGATCATTCTGATTGCACGAATTCCCGAAGTGCTGGTGGTGAACGCATCCCTCCCGGTCCGTTCGATTGCGGACCTCGTTGCACTTGCGACGGAGACAGCCGGCGGGCTGTCGTTCGGATCGGCCGGGGTCGGCACCGCACAGCATCTCGATGGCGAAATGCTGAAAAGTCTTCTCAACATCGCGATGACGCACGTGCCGTATCGCGGCATGGCGCCGGCCATCAACGACGTCGCCGGCGGCCATATTCCACTCATGTTCAGTCCGATTACGATGGCGCTGCCGCTCATCGACGCCGGCAAGCTGCGGCCGCTGGGCGTCACCGCCACAGAACGGATCGACGCGCTGCCGGATGTACCGCCGCTCGCCGACGTCGGCGTGCCAGGCTACAACGCCTCATCGTGGTTCATGCTGGTCGCTCCGGCGCAGACGCCGCAACCGATCATCGACAGACTGTACGGGACGCTGAGCGGATTGACCGCCGATGCCGACGTTAAAAAGCAATTCAACGATTTCGGTTTGCTGCCGGTCACGTCTCCGCCGCCGGCGGCGCTTGGATCGTTCGTGCAGTCTGAAATCGCACGCTGGAGCGTGATCGTAAAAAAAGCCGGTCTCGAGGGTTCCGAATGATCAGTCCATTTGGAAGCCGGTCGCCTTGATCACAGGAGTCCAGCGCGCAATCTCCTCGCGCACCATCTGGACGGCCTCTTTTGGACCGGAATCGGCGAGCGGCTCGAAGCCGGAATCGATCATCGGCTGAGTGAAACTCTCGTCGTTCATGGCGGCGCGCGTCGCGTTGGCGACGTTCTCCACGAGCGGCGCCGGCAACCCTGCGGGCCCGAACACCCCGTTGAGATTGGCCGCGATCATGCCGGGCAATCCGGCCTCGATCGCGGTCGGAATGTCGGGCGCAGCCTTGATGCGCTTGGTCCATGTGATCGCCAGAATGCGAATCTTGCCCTCACGATGAAACGCAAGCAGCGGACCACCGAGGTTCGGCGTCATCATCGGAATATGGCCACTGGCGAGATCGGTCACTCCGGGCGTGGCGCCCTTGTAGGGAATATGCACGATATCGGGAGCCCCGATGAGCTGCTTGAACAATTCGCCGGTCAGATTGGTGGTGGTACCGGTTCCGGCCGAGCCATACGACAGTTTGCCTGGATTGGCTTTGATGTACGCGATGAGTTCTTGCAGCGTGTGTACGGGAACGGATTCGTGTACCACGATCGCATTCGGCGACAGGCACAAAATGTAGATTGAGGAAAAGTCCTTCAGAGGATCGTAGGGAGGGCGGGACATCGCCACCGGAATAATGGCCTGAGTGCTGCTGTTGCCCATCAAAAAGATATGACCGTCAGGTTCGGAGCGGACGACTTCCGTCGCGCCGATGACGCCGCCGCCCCCGCCGTGATTTTCGACGATGACAGGACCGAGCACGGGACGCATCCGATCGGCCCACAATCGGCCAACCACGTCGGTCGCCCCGCCAGGTGAAAACGGCACGACAAGACGGACGGTGCGTTCGGCTTGGGCGAAAGCGCCCCGCGGCAGCGCCATCGCAGCAAAGCCGCCGGCGCCGAAGCGCAAAAGATCGCGGCGTTTCATGATCCCTCTCATGAACGATTGTTGTTTTCCGACCTTGGACTTAAGGACTAAATACGCGTGATAAATGCGATTGCAACGAAGTATGTGTCGCAGCTCCCGGGATCGTCGCCATGCCGCCCGCCAATCAACAGGCACCCCTACAGCACGACGTCGATCGCCAAATCCCCGTTGGCGACGAAATCTTCCTCGATCACGTCGCGCATTTCGTGCGCGATCCCGATGCTGCGACCCGCGCGCTGTCGCGTGCGGGCTTTGCTCCAGCGCCGGTCTCAATTCAGGTGAGCCCCGATCCCGCGGGTGGCACGAGCCCGACCGGAACCGGCAATGTCACCGCGATGCTCACGCGCGGCTACATCGAGGTTCTGTTCAAGACCGCCGACACGGCGCTGGGCCGCGAATTCGACGCGGCGCTTGAACGCTACGCCGGCCTTCATCTCGCGGCGTTCGCGGTGGCCGATGCGGCGAGCGCGCATGCGCGACTTGCGGCCAACGGCTTTCGTGTCCGCCCGCTGGTGAACATGCAACGTCCGGCCGACACCGAAACCGGCCCCGCAGCGGCGGCCTTTACGATTGCCCGCGTCGAGCTTGGCGTCATGCCAGAGGGTCGCATTCAGATGCTGACGCACCACACGGAGCACACGGTGTGGCAGCCGCGATGGCTGTCACATCCAAACAGCGCCATCGGCCTCATGGATGTTGTCATCGCCGTGGCCGATGTCGAAGAAGCTGCACAGCGCTTCGCGCGCTTCACCGGCCGTGAGGCGACCCGCACATCCGGCGGCGCCGTGTTGCATCTCGATCGCGGCGGCGTCTACCTCGTCAGCCATGACAGGATCACGCAAAGATTGCCCGAGATACCAATCACCAAGCTGCCCTTCATGGCCGGCTATGTGCTGCGCGTACAATCGCTCGCCGCAGTTGAGGCGGCCGTTGAAAGCGCAGACCTTCAATGGCGCGCGCTAGACGGCGGCGACGGCATCGTTGCGTGCTTTCCGGCCGCGCTTGGCGAAGGCGCGTGGTTCTTTGTCGAGAGCGCTTCAGACTTGCCTTGGCGCCGCTGATCAGGTGATCGCTTCCGCCTCGCGGAGGCTGTCAAACAATGCCGCACGCAATAGAAACTTGCGCGCCAGCACCGGGTCCTCGGCGGTCCGGCGCAGTTCGTCGTGATTGCGCCCACGCACGGCTGGGTCCTGCTCTGCCAACAGCCTCTTGTTGCGGATCGTCTGCGCCTGGGTGTGTGTGATCGCCACGTGGCGGCGTTGACGCTCGTAACGATCGAGCACGCTGTCGTCGGCCTCTTTGCGCGCGATGGCGATCAGCTTGTCGGCTAGATTGATCGCGTCGTGGATGCCACTGTTCATGCCCATGGCGCCGATCGGGCTGTTCACGTGCGCCGCATCGCCGGCGAGGATGGCCCGGCCAGCGCGAAACTTGCCCGCGACTCGCTGGTGCACGACGTAAAGATTGCTGCCGATGATGTCGAACGGCTTACCGGTCGGCAAAAAACCCTGCATGCGCGCCTGCAACGCTTCAGGCTTCATCAGGTCGTTTTCATCGGCGTTCGGATCGGTCGGGAAGTGCACGCGCCAGCGGTCGGGCGGCCCCTTCCAGTGAAACAGGTTCGACCATTCGGTCGGGTCGGAAATGTAATTGCGATCGGCGTAGCCGTGCTTGCGGAAATCGTAGGCCACTTCGATGTTGAGCGTGCGGTCGTCGTAGGTGAACCCCTCGAACGCGATATCGAGGTCCTTGCGGATGATGCTGCGCGCGCCTTCGCCGCTGACGATGAAGCGGCCCTCGATCGTCTCTTCCTCGCCCGCCGGATTGACCACACGCGCCGTCACGCCGTCGGCATTCTGTTCGAACGAGACGAATTCGGTCGACAAACGCAGATCGATGTTGGGATGCGCCTTCGCCATCTTCATCGCCTCTTCGACGATCTTGATGCGCTCGCATTGCAGCACGTAGGGAAAGCGCGTGTCGTTCTTGAGATGGCCGTGATCGAACGCCGCGATCAGCTTGCCCTCGTGCCGGTCCCAGTAGTGAAAGACCGGCGCTATGATGCCGCGTGGCTCGAGCTTCTCATAGAGCCCGATGCGCTCGAACATTTCGAGCGTGGCCGGATGATTTGTTCCGGCGCGAGGCACCTGCTCGAGGAAATTGTCGTCGTTGAGTGCTTCGACGAGCGTGACTCTTTGGTCCGGCCTGTGCGAGCGCGAGCGAAAGGCACAGGCCCACCGGCCCGGCTCCGATCACGACGATACGATCTGAGTTTTGCGACATGTGACGCGGGGTCGATTCCTTTCCATTCGTCATGCCGGACCTGACCCGCCAATGACGAAATGAATTATGGCGCTTAGACCTTCGCGGCCACTTCCTTGACGGCGCCGGCCCAGCCGTTGTGGGTGAGATCGAACACAACGCCGTTCGGGTCCTTGTACTTTGCTTCGTAGAACGAGTTCGGGCGAGGTCGGCCGGCCGGCGAGATACTTGCCGCCGGCGTCAATGACTTTCTTCTCGGCCGCGTCGAGATCGTCGACCCACATGCCGAAATGATAGAGGCCGTTCTTCTCGTTGCCCTTCTGTCTTCAGCAGCGCGACGTTCATCACGCCGTCCGACATGTAGATGCCGCGGCGCGCGGTGCCGGCGCGCGTCATACCGAACGCCTCTTCGAAGAATTTCGCAGCCTTCTCGGGATCGGGAACGATGATGGCGATGTGACGAAGTCTTGTGGCCATGGGCCGGTCTCCATTGGAGTTTGCTCAGGGGATGGCGCACAATAATCGGCAATGCGATATTTGCAACGCTAGCTCTGCGCGTGAAACCAGCGCCGGGACAACCCTTTGCACACGCCCTCGCACAGCGAAATCTCGTGGCCGGACGCGATCTATGCGCATTTTCGGCGGGCCGGAATTCGGCAGGTCGGGTATGTGCCTGACGCAGGCCATAGCCGCCTCATCGCGCTATGCCAGAGCGACCCCCACATCGCCGACGTGGTGCTGACGACCGAAGAGGAGGGCATCGGCCTCGTCGCCGGCGCTGCGCTCGGCGGTCAGCGCGCCGCGCTCCTAATGCAATCGAGCGGCGTCGGCAACTGCATCAATATGTTTTCGCTGCTGCGCAATTGCGGCTTCGGCTGCGTCGTACTCGTGACCATGCGTGGCGAGTTCGGCGAGTTCAACCCTTGGCAAGTGCCGATCGGGTCGATCACCGAGGAGACGCTGCGCCTCTCGGGCTTTCTGACCTACCGGGTCGAGGAAGCCGCAGATGTTGATGACATCGTCGGCGCCGGCTGCGACATGGCGTTCGACAGCAACCTGCAGATTGCCATTCTGCTTTCGCAGCGAATGATCGGCCGCAAGGTGTGGACGCGATGATGCTGGATCGGCGCGAATTCGTGCGACGATTGCTGGTCGACCGCGGCGATCTCCTGGTCGTCACCGGACTTGGATCAGCGACCTATGACGCCGCCGCGGCCGGCGATCATCCGCTCAACTTCTATTCATGGGGCGCGATGGGCGGCACCGCCATGATCGGGCTCGGGCTCGCGCAGGCGCGGCCCGACCGCCGCGTTGCGGTGCTCACCGGCGACGGCGACATGCTGATGGGTCTCGGCAGCCTGGCGACGATATCGATCTCGTGGCTGTGGCGTTGGCTTGCCGCTTCAACCGTGGATGCGCCATCTCGCGCATTGAAGAGGCTGCCACGATCCGCGAACTGCTCCACACCGGCGAGGGCCCGATTTTTGTCAGCGCGCGCATCGCCAGCGAGGACGTGCCGCGCGTGCTGCCGCTGCGCGACGGGCACGCGATCAAGCAGCGATTTATCGATGCGTTGAATTCCGCCTGAAACAGCCCGGATCGCCCGATCAGATGTCAGATTTGATGTTGTTTTCCTTCACCACCGGCCCCCACAGCGCCATTTGCGCGGCGAGGAAATCGGCCTCTTCCTGCGGGCTGCCGAGACGCAGCTGACCTGAAGGCTTTCGCTCAGGAGTTTGCTGACGGCAGGGTCTTTCAGAGAGTCGCGACGCGCCGAGGCGAAACGTTCGATAATCGGCTTTGGCGTACCGGCCGGCGCGAACACGCCCCACCAGGCGTAGGATTCGAACCCGAAGCCGCTCGATCGCGGTCTGGACGTCGGGCAGGGATGGCAGCCGAGTCTTCCCGGTCTGCAGCAGCGGGACGATATTTTTCGCGGAGACCTGAGGCATGATCAGTGCGGCGCTGCCGATGATCAGATCGACATGACCGGCAAGCGCATCGTTCATGGGCAGCCGGCCCGCTCCGCAAGCAGCGTCATGGTCAGATGCCCGACGCTGCCGCTTCCAATCGAAGCGTAGGTGATGGTGTCGGGCTTGGACTTGGCGGCCGCGACGATATCGGCGAACGATCGAAACGGCCGCGACGGATGCGTTGCGAGCACGTTTGGCGCTGTGCCGATCAAGATCACGGGATCGAGGTCTTTGACGGTGTCGAATTTCAGATCGAACAAAAATGGATTGACCGCGAGGGTATCGAACACGAATAGCCATATATTTCCGTCGGGCGGCGATTTGGCCACGATCTCGGCGCCGAGGGCGCCCGATGAACCTGGTCGGTTTTCGACAACGATGGTGGCGCCGAGTTCCTGCTGCATCCCCGGCTGCGCCATGCGGGCAATCGGGTCGACGGTCCCGCCGGGCGGAAACGGCACGATGACCTTGATGATGCCGGAGGGCCAATTCTGGGCCCGCGCTTTCTGTCCCAGAACCCAGCCCGCGAAAGGCGCGGCTGCAGTCCCAAGGACGAGCGATCGCCGCGTAAATGTCCGCGCAACTTTCATTGGACGTTTCCCCTTAAGTCTTTTCTAGAGCAAACATCACGCAACGTTTGCCATCTCCGGTGTAGGGCCTCGGGCGAGACGGAACGGGCATGGGAAGCCCCCTCAGCGCTGCGCCGCACGCTTCACCGCTTCGATGATTTCCGGATAAGCGGCACAGCGACAGAGATTGCCGGCCAAGTAGTGACGGATGTCGTCGTCGCTCGGGTTCGGGTGCTGCTTGAGCAATTGATGCGTCATCAGCACAAAGCCGGGCGTACAGTAGCCGCACTGAAACGCGCCGCAGTCGATGAACGCCTGCTGCACGGTCGACAACGCGCCGCCGGCATCGAGATGCTCAACCGTCGTGACGCTCTTACCATCGGCCCACACCGCAAAATAAAGGCAGCCCGACACCGCAACATCGTCGACCAGAACCGTGCAGCAGCCGCATAGCCCCTGCCCGCAGCTCTCCCGCGCGCCGAACAAGTCGAAACGCTGCAAAAGCTCGACGAGATTGCGATGCGGCTCGATGTCGGCACTGACCGGTTCACCGTTGAGCGTAAAGTTGATGGTGTGCATTGACATTATTCGTCCTCGAGTGGGCGGCCCTCTTTCGCGCGCAATGCGCGCAGCACCGCCTCGGCTGTAATCGGCAATTCGGTGATGCGGACGCCGACGGCATCGTGGATGGCGTTGGCGATTGCCGGCGATACGCCGAATGTCCCGGATTCGCCAAGACCCTTGGCGCCGAACGGCCCGGTATGCTGCTCGGCCTCGACCAGCTCATTCTCCATCGGCGGAATGTCGCCGATGCCGGGAATCTTGTAGTCAGCCAGCGACGCGTTGGTGACCTGCCCGCCGTCGAGATTCATCACCTCGGACATCGTGAAGCCGAGCTGCATGACCGCGGCGCCAGAGAGCTGCGTGCGCGCAACACCGGGATTGATCGGCCTGCCGCAATCGGCGGCATTAACCAGGCGGATTATGCGCACCTTGCCGGTCTCGATGTCGACCTCGACCTCGGCGCCGGCGCCGCCGATCATCCAGAACGGCGTGACGTTGTCGGATTG
Source organism: uncultured Alphaproteobacteria bacterium (assembly GCA_963732015.1). Classification (GTDB taxonomy): domain Bacteria; phylum Pseudomonadota; class Alphaproteobacteria; order Rhizobiales; family Xanthobacteraceae; genus BOG-931. Next base: position 678,760 of record CAVSXY010000003.1, read on the forward strand.
GCCGGTTACCGCGTCTGGCGATTTGTAGGTCGGAATAAAACTCGCCGTGCCGATCACATTGCCGGCCTGCATGCCGTAACGCTTCTTGAAGATCTCCGCGGTTGGATAGTTGGTGCCTTCAGGAAGTCCGGCCTCGACGGCGAGCGCGCGCAGTTTGGTGCGGGCGTCTTCAGCGGCGAGCCGCACGGCGTTGCCCATGTGAAAGAGCGAACGCGAGCCGAGCGTGCCCATGTCGTAGGGCGTCACGTCGGTGTCCGGATGGACGACTCGAACGTCCTCGGCGCGAACGTCGAGCACTTCGGCGGTCATCTGCGCGAACGCCGTATCGGAGCCCTGCCCCATATCGACGGTACTTGTATAAAGCGTCGTGCTGCCGTCAGCTGATACATTGACGATCGCCACCGAGGCGGTCGGCGAGATCGACGCCTTGAAGCCGATGGCGACGCCGCGGCCGCGGCGCAGTGTCCCGGAGCCGCGGTCGAACGGCGCGCTCCAGTTCATGCGCGCCGCCACGGCATCGAGCACCTCGGCGATGGCGGCATCCTGCATTTTCGTGCCGGTCGCTTGCGGCCGGCCCTCGCGCAGAATGTTCTTGCGGCGAAACTCGACCGGATCGATGCCGAGCTCGCGCGCGAGCAGATCGGTGTGGCTTTCGTAAGCCCAGACCAGCTGCGGAATGCCGAAGCCGCGCAACGCACCCGCCGGCGTGCGGTTGGTATAGAGCGCGTAGGAATCGATGGCGATGTTCTCGATATCGTAAGGCCCCGGCGCCGTGAATCCCGACTTCTGCGTGACGCGCGGGCCGATATCCGCATAGGCGCCGCCGTTCCAGAAGACCTCGCAGCTGCGCGCCAACACGCGACCATCCTTGCTGACGCCGCTCTTGATGCGGAACGTCGTCGGATGCTTGGTGATGACGTAGAACTGTTCTTCCATGGTCAGTGCGATCTTGACCGGACGGCGCACAAGCATCGCCAGCGCCGCCACCAGCGCTTCGACCTTGACGTAGACCTTTGCACCAAATCCGCCGCCGAGATGCGGCACCTTCACGCGCACCCGGTTCTCCGGCCAGCCGAGCAGCCTCGCGATCTCGATGCGGACGAACGATGGCGTCTGGTTCGAGGTGTAGATGGTCAGCGTGCCATCGCCGGGTTCGGCGATCGCCACAAAGGTCTCGAACGGCAGATGCAGGCACTGCTGCGTCTTGAACGTGTGCTCGACGACGCGATCGGCTTTCGCGAAACCGGCGTCGACGTCGCCGCGGCGCAGGTGATAATCGAGCGCGACATTGGTGCCGGTGCGCCCTTTCAGGTGTTTCAGATCGGCGAATGTGCCGGCGGGCTTGAGCATGTCATGGACGAGAATGTCCGGCTGCATGGCCGCGACCTCGTCATAGACCGCGGGCAGTTCGTCGTATTCGGCCGAGATCATCTGCACGGCCTGATCAGCGACATGCGGATCGCTCGCCAGCACGACCGCAACCGGTTCGCCGACGTGACACACCTTGTCGATCGCCAGAATCGGTTGATCGTGAAATGCCGGCCCGTAATAGGGTTCAGGAATGACCTTGCGGACGTCGGCGCCGGTCACCACGCGGTAGACGCCTTTGAGCGCGGCCGCGGCCTTGGTGTCGATACTGCGGATGTGTCCGTGCGGCACGGTCGAACGAAACACTTTGGCGTACAGCATGCCGGGCAAACGCATGTGATGGGTATAATCGGCGCGCCCGGTCACCTTGGCGCGCACTTCGAGACGCGGAATATCGCGGCCGACCTGCTTCATTGCCGCACCTAATGCGCGCTGCCGTTCAACGCCTGACGAACGGCGCGGCGCAGATAGACCCGCAGCAGTTCGCGCTTATAGGCGGCAGAGCCATGGGCATCGGCGAGAATCGAGACTTCGGCGACCGCCGCTTCGCCGGCGCGATTGAGCGCCACATCGTCAGGCGTGGCGCCCTGCAGTGCCTTCTCGGCGTCCGTCACGCGGGTCACTTTCTCGGTCGCCGCGCTGACGACCACGACCGGCTTGTCGATTAAGCCGTCGCGCACCGCAAACGCGACCGCGACACCAAGCGCCGGCCAGTCATCGGCCGAGCGCGACGTGACTTTCATGTAGGCGGCCTTGCGCCCATTGAGCGCCGGCACCGTCACAGCCGTGATGAGCTCATTCTTTTCCAGCACCGTCTCGTAGTAGCCGGCATAGAGGTCTTCGAGCGCCAGTTCCCTGTCGCTGTTCGGTCCGCTGATGGCGACGCGCGCGCCGAGCACGGTCAGCACCGGCGGCAAATCCATATGCGGATCGCCGTGCGCCAGCGCGCCGGCGACGCGCGCCACATTGCGCACGCGCGGATTCGACAGCGTCCGCATGGCGCGTTTGATGACCGGCTGATACTTTGCGACGTTCGCGTCGTGCTCGACGTCGCTCAACGTCGCCAAGGCGCCGATGCGCAACTCGCCGGCGCTCGTGGCTGCAATTCGCTTATGCTCCGGCTCGATCTTGTGCAGACAGACGAGACGAGTCGGCTGGAATACGCCGGCCTTCATCATCAGCATCAAGGCGGTTCCGCCCGCGACCGGCCGGATCGTCGGTTCTTCCGGATCAAGCAAGGACATCGCCTCTTTGAGCGTCGTCGGCTCGACCATGTCGAATGGAATCACGCGCGCACTCCTCCCGTCGGGACTTTTTGATTGATCAGGCGGTCTCGTTACTCAGCATGTGGTCCGCGATTTCAGCGCGGGTCGCGACCCAGACGTCGGACGCTGATTTCGCGCGCTCGACGATCTTCTCGTAGTAATACGCGCCGCGCGGGCGGCCGAAAATATGCGCATGCGACGTGACGTCGATCATGCTCGGCCCTGCGCTGCGCTCGCGCGCGACCATCAGATTCTCCTCGAACGATTCCAGCATCAGCTTCGGCGGGTTACCGTACTTCATGAACGGCATGTCGTTGACGTCGGTGCCGAGCGGAATAGCGACAATTTTGCCGTTGCCCGCTTTCTTGATGTACGGCAGATCGCTGTCGAAGACGTCGCCGTACCAGCGGTATCCGGCCTCAGCGAGGAGGCGCGGCGTCTCGGTCCGCGACGTACCGCGCGGCGACAGCCAGCCGCGCACCTTCTGGCCTGAAGCCTGTTCCAGCAGTTCCGTGCAACGGGCGATATTCTTGCGCTCCTCATCGTCCGACAGTAGCGCCGGGATCACGTCCATCGTGTAGGAATGCGAGAGCACTTCGTGGCCGTTCTGCGCGATGGCTCTGACCGTATCGGGCGAGCGTTCGGCGACGATGGCATTGGTCATCACGCTCGCCTTGGCGCCATACCGCTTGAACCCTTCCATGAGCCGGTGGATGCCGACCTCGACGCCGTAAGCCGCCCAGGAAATCGCCATGGTGTCGAGCACGCCGGCCGGCAGCGGATTGCCCATCGGGCTGATGCCCGGCGCCTTGCCGTCCGACCATGCCTCGAGACAGACGTTGAAGATGACGGCAATGCGCTTGCCGTTCGGCCAGACCCATTGCGGCTCTTTTTTCATGCGCGGCTCCGCGGGCGACGGCGACCCCGCTGGCGCAGGACCTGTCGAGAGCCTGTTTAATCAGTAGGCGCGGCCTCGTCGAGACGGTCGTGCCGTAGAGGCCTGCGGCCGAGGTCACCCTGCGTTGCGTGGCCGCGGGCTCATCAGCCACGCGCCGCAAACGACGAGCAGCGCGATCACCGCGGGAGTCAGCGCAAGCCACAGGCTGACGGCCGCAACTGCGGCGGTTGCAGCCCAGCCGATCGACGAAAACGCCTCGGTGAACGTCGCCACACGCGAGGATACCTGGCGGCGGCGGAAATTGCTGCGCTTCGCCTGGGTCCGGAACCACAGTTGAATTGCGGTGGCCGACATTGTGGCGACAACGATCCCGCAGCCGGTGACCAGCGCATGCCACGGCGAGCCGATGGCCATGGCGGCGACCAAGGGTGCAAAGACAACCGCGACGATGCCGAGCACCGCCTCGATCTTGGCCCGCACGATGAAGCGCGCGGGGACCGGCGCGGTCGCGACAAGCTCGGGCGCGTCCTCGCCTGAAATCGCCAGCCACGCGAGTCCGCCGGCAAGCTGACCCGCCCCCATCACCAAGACCGGCACCAGCAATTGCATCGCGCCTGCATCGCCGCCGAAAGTGTGCCACAGCAAGACGGCAGGCGGGATCAGATAAAGCGCCTGCATCAAGGTCTGCGACACGAGCCAAGGATCACGCCTCAGCAGGATCCCATTCCTTGCGGCGCAGCGCCGCCTGCGGCGACATGGATCGAAATGACAAAGACTCTCGGGTTTGACGAACCACCGAACGGCCGACGCCGGCGGCAGTGACCGCATATTCGCCAAAGCGCGGACCGACGAGCGCGATCACCGCGCCAAGGAGGGCGAAGCTTAAAGTCAGCACGCCGAGCAGAGCGACACCATCGCCGAGCGCGGCTCGCGCCGGCCACCAGACGAGGCTATCGAGGCCAGGCGCGAGGGAGAGCAACGCATTCGACTCCAGCACGCTCGTCCGCGACACCGTTCCGTAGGACAGGATGGCAGTGACCTGCAGGCCGATCACAAATGCCGCACCGATCACCGCGGCGACAACCTGTGCCACAAGGCGCGTTCGCTTCGGACCGATGCCGCGAAACAGCGCGACCGTCAGGCCGACCGCCAGCGCCGTCGCCGCCGCCCCCATGGCGGCAATCAGTCAGTAGGCGCCGAACCAGCGCAAACCACCGCGCACGATCAGCACGTTGATGAATGGACCAGCGAGCGGCAAAGCCATCAGCGAGAGCGACAGCGCAACAGTGGCGATGCGCACCGCAAAGACCCGATCCGCCGAGGACGGCGAGGCGAGAATGAGATCGAGATCGGAGCGCGAGTAGAACGCGCGCGTGATCGATTCCCTCGCCTGCGAAATCATCAGGAGCCACGACAACAGCACACTGCCGGTGATGGCGATCAACGTCTGCTTGTCGGCGATCGCGCCCGCGTAGCGGCCGACCATCCAGTAGGCGACGAAGTGCATAAAAATCACAAACAGCGCAATGGCGAGCCAATCGCCACGCCAGCCGCACTTCGTGGTGCGCGAACCAGACCGCAGTGCCGGGCTGAACCGTCATGCAGCTTCGGCGTGCTCCGCGACCAGCGCGAGAAATGTATCTTCGAGGCTTGCTCTTCCGCCTGAACCGTCGCTGATCTTTTCACCGGCCTTCTGGCGCAGTTCGTCCAGCGTGCCTTCGGCGATCAGCTTGCCGCCGGCGATGACGCCGATGCGGTCCGCCATGCGCTCGGCGACTTCGAGAATGTGCGTGGTCATGATGATCGCGCCGCCGGCATTGACGCGCTCGCGCAACACGCCTTTGACCTGACGAGCTGAAGCCGCATCAAGACCGGTCAACGGCTCGTCCAGGATGATCACGCGAGGATCGTGAACCAGCGCGCCTGCGAGCGCCACTTTCTGCCGCATACCCTTGGAAAAGCCCTCGCAGCGTTCATGCGCGTTCGCCGCAAGCCAAAGCCAGGAGAGCAATTCTTTTGCACGCCGCTCGGCGGTCGCGACCTCAGTACCCCACAAGTCGGCGACGAATTCGAGATACTCGCGAGGCGTCAGCTTGTCGTAGATCATCGGTTCGTCGGAAATCCACGCCATGATGCGCTTCGCTGCCACCGGATCGGCGAGCGCATCGATCCCGGCGACGCAGACCGAACCGGCGTCGGGGTGAAGCAGCCCGGCGGTCATGCGCAAGGTTGTGGTCATGCCGGCGCCGTTGGGGCCAAGCAACGCATAGAACTCGCCGGCTCGTACGCAAAGATCGAGACCGTCGACGGCGGGCCGGTCGAAGCGCTTGCGAGGCCTCTGACCTCCAGAGCGAGCGGCGCAGCGGAGATGGCGGGGGATGTGGCGGGCGGCATGAAACTCATTCGCGCCTCTACGAATTGGCGTGCCACGCTAGTTCAGAGAGGTTTCGGGGTCGTGAATCGGCCGCAGCGATTTGAGGGCCGACCGTTATAGTGTTATCCGGTCGATCTCGGCCAAGTCTGACGGCGACACCGACCAGCCGACAGCAGCGATATTCTGATCGATCTGCTCGGGCCGGGTCGCCCCGGCGATGACGCTCGACACCGCCGGCTGGCAGGCGAGCCAGCTTATCGCCAGTTCGAGGAGCGCATGTCCGCGCGCGGCGGCGAAGCTGCCAAGCGCATCGACAATGCGCCAATTCCTCGCATTGAGTACGCGGTCGGCCATGCGCGGATTTTTGGCAAGCCGCGTGCCGGACGGCAAAGCGGCATCGCGCCGGTACTTGCCGGTCAAGAGGCCGCCGGCAAGCGGAAAGAACGGCAGCAAGCCCAGGCCGTATTCGCGCATCAGCGGCACGCGATCTTTTTCGATGCCGCGGGCGAGCAAGCTGTACTCGTCCTGGCAGGACACAAATAGCGTGAGACCGTGGCGGGCGGCGACCGCCTGAGCGTCCTTAAGCTGAGCGGCCGAGAAATTGGAACAGCCGATGAAGCGAACCTTTCCGGCGTTCACCAGATCGTCAAGCGCGCGCAGCGTCTCCTCAATCGGAGTCTTCGGATCGGGCCGATGGACCTGATAGAGATCGATCCAGTCGGTCTTGAGCCGCCGCAGGCTCGCCTCCACGGCCTGCACGATGTAGCCGCGCGACGCGCCCTGCAGCTTGCCGGCGTCGTCCATCGGCATGCCGAACTTGCTCGCCAGCACGATGGTCTTGCGACGCGGCCCGAGTATCTGTCCGAGCGCCTCTTCCGAACCGCCACGCTCGCCGTAGGTATCGGCGGTATCGATCAGTGTGATGCCGAGATCGAGCGCCCGGTCGATCACACGGCGCGACGTATCGAGATCGATCCGGCCGCCGAAATTGTTGGCGCCGAGACCGACGAGCGAAACCTCCGGACCGGACGTTCCGAGCTTGCGCTTTTGCATCAGCCGCTGTTGTAGGCGGCGAGCGCCGCCATGTTGACGAGCTGCGCGTCGTTCGCCGACAGCGACACGATCTGCACTGAGCGGTCGAGACCGACCAGCATCGGACCGATCACATTGGCGCCGCCGAGCTCCTTCAGCATCTTGGTCGAGATCGACGCAGAGTGGAATGCCGGCATGACCAGCACGTTGGCAGGACCCGACAAGCGGCAGAACGGGTAGGCCTCGCGCAACTCCATATTCAGCGCAATGTCGGCGGCCATATCACCGTCGTACTCGAAATCGACGCGCTGGCCGTCGAGCAGGCGAACGGCTTCCTGCACCCGCTCCGACCGCTCACCCGGCGGATGACCGAACGTCGAGAACGCCAACAGGGCCACCCGCGGTACATAGCCGAGCGAGCGGGCAACCCGCGCCGCCTCAATGGCGATTTCGGCGATATCCTGCGCGTTCGGCATTTCGGTTACCGCAGTATCGGCGACCAGCACTGTGCGGCCGCGCGCCAGCACCAGCGAAACGCCCATCACGCGATGGCCGGGTTTCGGATCGATGCAACGCCGCACGTCTTCGAGCGCCACCGAGAAATTACGGGTCACGCCGGTGACCATCGCGTCCGCATCGTCCAGCGCGACCATGCAGGACGCGAAATGGTTGCGGTCCTGATTGACCAGGCGCTGGCAATCGCGTTGCAGAAAGCCTTGGCGTTGAAGCCGTTCGTAGAGATAGGCCGCATAGGCGGCGTTGCGCGACGACATCGCCGCGTTGATGATCTCGATGCCGCCGCCGAGTTCGACGCCGAGCGCCTTGGCGGTGTCGCGCACCCGCGCCTCACGGCCGACCAGAAGCGCCGTACCAAGCCGCTGGTGCACGAATGTCGCCGCGGCCCGGATCACCTGCTCTTCTTCGCCCTCGGCAAACACGACACGGCGCGGCGCCCGCCGCAAGCGCTCATACACGCCCTGCAGCACGCCCGCGATCGGATCGAGGCGCGTACGCAGTTGTTGGCGATAGGCGTCCATATCGGCAATCGGGCGCCGCGCAACCTTCGACTCCATGGCCGCCTTCGCGACCGCGGGGGGAATGTCGGAAATGAGCCGCGGATCGAACGGCACCGGAATGATATATTCCGGCCCGTATTTCGGCCGCGCGCCGTACGCCACCGCGACTTCGTCCGGGACATCCTCGCGCGCAAGCTCGGCCAGCGCATGCGCCGCCGCGATCTTCATCTCCATATTGATCGCGCGCGCCCGCACGTCGAGGGCACCGCGGAAGATGTAGGGAAAGCCGAGCACGTTGTTGATCTGGTTTGGATAGTCGGAGCGGCCGGTCGCCATGATGGCGTCCGAGCGCACCGCGGCCACTTCCTCGACAGTGATTTCGGGATCAGGATTGGCCATGGCGAAGATGATCGGCTTGTCGGCCATGGCTTTTACCATGCCCGGCGTCACCGCGCCTTTCACTGACAGACCGAAGAACACGTCAGCGCCGGCCAAAGCCTCGGTGAGCGTGCGCGCTTTGGTCTTGACCGCGAAGCCCGACTTCCACTGGTTCATGCCCTCGGTGCGCCCCTCGTAGATCACGCCTTTGGTGTCACACAGGACGAGATTTTCGGGACGAAACCCGATGGCGCGCAGAAGTTCGAGGCAGGCGATGCCGGCGGCGCCGGCGCCATTGCAGACGAGCCTGGTGCTCTTGATCTCGCGCCCGGTCAGTTCGAGGGCGTTGATCAAGCCCGCGGCCGCGATGATCGCGGTCCCGTGTTGATCGTCGTGAAACACCGGAATGTCGAGCAGTTCGCGCAGCTTCTGCTCGATGATGAAGCACTCGGGCGCCTTGATGTCCTCAAGGTTGATGCCGCCCCAGCTCTTGCCGAGCAATTTCACGCAATTGATGATCTCGTCGGGATCCTCAGAGGAGACCTCAAGATCGATCGAGTCGATGTCGGCGAAGCGCTTGAACAGGACGGCCTTGCCCTCCATCACCGGCTTGGCCGCCAGCGCGCCGAGATTGCCGAGGCCCAGAATGGCGGTGCCGTTGGTGATCACGGCGACAAAATTGCCCTTGGTCGTGTAGTCGTAGGCGAGCGCCTCGTTCTCGGCGATGGCCAGCACCGGCACTGCAACGCCCGGCGAATAGGCCAGCGACAGATCGCGCTGCGTCGCCATTGGTTTGGTTGCGACGATTTCGAGTTTTCCGGGCCGGCCCTGGCTGTGAAACAGCAGGGCTTCCTGGTCGGTAAAGGTCGGCCGGTGCGACCGGCTGTTGTCTTGGGTTGTCATTGCGTTTCCCAGCTGGGCGCCCAGCCTGAGCGTGATGGGCCGGTAGACCTTAGCGAACCCGGCCGCCGGTGCTCAAGGGAGGTACCGATCCCAAAACCCCCAACGCTGTCCTGCAAAAAGAGCGACACCCGCAATGGATTGAACAACGACACGCGGAAGAGTAATCCCTGCCATCGGATTGCTCCCGACATCCCGCAGCGGCCGGCTGATAGCGGCCATCGGACCTGTCCATGATCAGATTCCTGCTTCGCTTCATCGGCCTCTGCCTGCTCGCAATGGCCTTCGTATTTTTCGTTTATGACGGCACCAAATCGATCGCCAACCAGCAATTCATCTACATGAAAGTCGACGACGCCTGGGCCATCGTCGATCAGAACAGTCTCAATGCGGCGCAGGACTGGTTGAAGCAGAAAGCGGCCTGGGCCTGGGACCCTTATCTGCAGACGCTGTTCGATCTGCCAACCTGGGTTGTATTGGCGCCGTCGCAATGATCCTGATCTTGCTTGGCCGCAAGAAAAAGCCCCTTATCGGCTACGCGCGAGACTGAAATCTGCGGATTGATGTGCGGAGGAGTGATGTTGCGCGTGCGGCCGTCCGGGGGAGTGAAATGACAGCCACAGGTTATGATTACATCATCGTCGGCGCCGGCTCGGCCGGCTGCGTGCTTGCTAATCGGCTGAGCGAAGACGGCAGCGCCAATGTGCTTCTGCTCGAGGCCGGCGGCCAGGACTGGCATCCGTATATCCATATCCCACTCGGCATGGGCCGCATGCACGATTATGGGATGTTCGATTGGGGCTATGAGACCGATCCCGAGCCGAACCTGAATAACCGGCACATCGAGGCCATGCGCGGCAAGGTTTTGGGCGGCTCGTCCTCGATCAACGTCATGGCGTATACGCGCGGCAATCGCGGCGACTACGACCGCTGGGGACAGAAAGGTGCGCGCGGCTGGTCCTACGCGGATGTGCTGCCGTATTTCCAGCGCTGCGAAACATGGCAAGGCGGCAACGACACCTATCGCGGCGGCACCGGACCGCTCGGCACTGAATTCGCGAAAACCCAGGACCCGCTCTATGAAGGCTGGATCGAGGCCGGCAAGGCGGCCGGCTATCCGCTGACGTCCGACTATAACGGCAAACAGCAGGAAGGATTTGGCCGCAGCCAGTATACGATCCGTGACGGCTGGCGCTCCTCGTCCGCCAACGCCTTCCTCAAACCCGCGCGCGGCCGGAAGAATCTCACGGTCGAGATCAACGCTCAGACGACCCGCGTCATGCTGGACAGCACGCGCGCGACCGGCATCGAATACGTCAAGGGCGGCGCGACAGTTCGCGCCAACGCATTGCGCGAGGTCATTCTCAGCGCCGGCACCTTCAATACGCCGCAGATCTTGATGCTGTCCGGCATCGGGCCGGCGGATCATTTGCAGAGCTTCGGCATCAAGGCGGTCGCTGATCTGCCGGTCGGCAAGAACCTGCAGGATCATCTCGGCGCGTACATGACCTACAGCCGCAAGCAGCCCGGCTCGTTCCATCGCGAAATGCGGCTCGATCGCATGGCCGTGAGCATGATACGGGCTTATGTGTTCGGCAGCGGCCCGGGCACTGTGGTGCCGGGCGGCCTGCATGCCTTCATCAAGACGCGGCCGGAGCTTTCGGTGCCCGACATCGAATTCATGTTCCGCGGCACCGCCCAAAAACCGCACCTCTATTTGCCGCCGTTCCGCGCGCCGTTCCGCGACGGCTTCGGTATTCGTCCGACGCTGCTCCATCCCGACAGCCGTGGCGAAGTTCTCCTCGGCTCGGCCGATCCGCTCAAGCCGCCACGCATCGTCTACAAGTTCTTCACCGCGCCCAACGATCTGCCGACGCTGCGCGAAGGGTTCAAACGCGCGCGCGAGGTCGCATTCCAGAAGCCGATGGACGAGTTCCGCGATCAGCAAATCGATCCCGGGCTCAACGTCAAAACCGACGCCGAGATCGACGGCTGGATCAAAAAGACCGTCATCACCGCGCACCACCCATCCTGCACCTGCGCGATCGGCCCCGACGGCGTTGTCAATTCCGATCTGAAAGTCCGCGGTATCGAGAAGCTTCGCGTCTGCGATGCCTCCGCGATGCCCGATCTCGTCTCCGCGCACATCAACGCCTGCGTACTGATGATGGCCGAGAAAGCCTCCGACATCATTCGCGGCAAACCACCGTTGCCGCAGGCCGAGGCGGCGTAAGCCCATACCGTTGGCATAGCGCGCAAAAACGCTATCCTTCGGCGGCTGGGAAAATCGTCCACGACCGTGGAGCAGTCCGATTCGCCGCCACCGCACCATCAATCGCCGTGGCCTTCTGGGCGCCGCAGCTGCCGCGGGCGTCTTTGCGCTGAGCGGCGCCCACATGGCCCGCGCCCAGCATCCGGCGCCGAACCTGCAAGCGACGACGCGGCGGCTGGCGCGCTTCGAGAAGCGCATCGATCTTATCCGCCAATCGCTGGATGTTCCGGGAATGTCGGTCGCCGTCCTGCATCAGCAGGACATCATCTTCGCGCGCGGCCTCGGCATGGTCGACGTGGCGGCGCGCACCCAGGCCGCCGTCAATACGCCTTACCCGATCGCGTCGCTGACCAAGACTTTTGCCACGGCCGTCATCATGCGCCTCGTCGAACGCGGCAAGCTCAATCTCGACGAGCCGATGACGACCTACGATCCCGATTACGGCAAGTGGTGTAAGACGCTCAGAACCGGCAACAATTCCTGGAGCAACTTCCATTGCGATACGGAAAAGATCACCGTTCGCCAGTTTCTCAATCACACCGAGCAGGGCACGCCGGGAACGAACTTCGAGTACAGCGCCTTCCTGTTCGCGCGTTTGACGGCGGTCGTCGACGCCGTATCGGGCAAAGGCTTTCTGCGCTCGATCGAAGATGAGGTGCTCGATCCCCTGCAGATGAGGGACACCGCGCTCGGCTCCAAGGACCCGCGGAAAACCTCGGTCGTTTCGCGCATGGCGAAGCCCTATGCGCTCAATCAGAGCGAGGACGTGGTGGAGTTCGGGCGGCAGCTGGCGATCGTTCGACCGCTGCAACGCGTCGTCGGGCATCATCTCGACGGTGATGGATCTTGCGAGATACGACATCGGCATCGACCGCGGCCAGGTCTACAGCCCGCAGATCAAGAGCCAAATCTGGACGCCGAGCGTATCACCGACGGGTCAGGTCTTTCCGTACGGGCTTGGCTGGTTTGTTGAAGGCAATTTCGGCAGCAAGTCGCAGCTGGTCTGGCACTACGGACTTTATCCGACCGCCTTTTCCTCGCTGCTGTTCAAGGTACCGGATCGGCAGCTAACCCTGATTTTCCTCGCCTGCTCCGAGCGGGCCAACTCGGTCTTCCAGCTCGGCGACGGCGATCCGCAGCGCTCCGCCTTCGTGGCAACATTCTTGGACGAGTTCGGCCACCTGTCCTGAAGGCGCGGGAGACGTTCACCGCATCGGACTCGCGAACGTCTCTTTGAACAGCTTCGTCCACTTGTCACCTTCGTCGATGAACTTGGAGACGTCGACGAAAATCAGCTCTGGCGGCGGCGTATAGACGGTGCGGTTGGTCGGGACATTGCCGCGATCCAAGAGGATGCGCTGGCCGTCGGTCAGGTAGAAGTCCATGAGCAAAGCCGCAGCATGGGGATGCGGCGATTTGGCGAACACCGCGACGCCGGTCGGCAGCGCCACGACCGGCGGGATCAGGGTGCCCTCGACCGGCGCGCCCTTCATCTTCATTTCGTTGATGCGATAGCCATAAGCTGTCAGCGCGAGCGGCACTTCGCCTGCGGCGACCAGATTGGCAAGAAGGGTGTGGCCCTTGCGCACCGACATGCCGTTGGTGGTGACGATGTTGCGGAACAGCGGCAAGGCCTTGGTTTCGCCCATGGCCTGCACCACCGCCATGAACCAGTTGCCGTCATCAGCCTCGATTCCGAGTTTGCCTTTCCATTTCGGGTCGAGCAGGTCCTCATAGGCACGCGGCGCCTCCGCCGGCCTCACCAGCGTCGTGTTGTACATGGCGGTGAAGATGCTGAGGCGATGCGTCACCCAGGCGCGATGCGGCGCCAACGCTTGCGGGATCAGATCGGCAAACACCGGCAGCGATATCTCCTGCAGCAATTTCTCGCGCTGCAAGCCTTCCATATCCGGTCCGGCGGTTTCGGCGACATCGACATCGTCGCGGCCGCCGCGATGCTCGGTCACAGCGCGGCGCAAAATGTCCTCGGAGCTGCCGCGCCACAGCCGCACGTCGACGCCGTATTTCTTCTTGAACGCATCGGCGATGGCGCTGCTGTCGTCCACGGTCGCCGACGAGTACAGCGTGACGACGCCTTCCTTCTTGGCGCCTTCGATCAGCTTTTCTACGCGATCCGGGGCCGAATAACTCGCGACGTCCGCCATCGTTTCGGCATGGACGTTCGCCGAGGCGAAAAAACATCCCGCGACCGCAAGCCATCCGGCGATGGCGCCGCGCCGTATTATTGCTGGCGCTCGCTCGATCACGCCGCGACCTTGGGCGGCAGGTTCGGAATTTCAGCCGCGTAGACGTCATCCATTCGCGGCGCGAGGCTGTGCTTGGCCAGCGCATCGGCGAACAATTGACGCACCTTCGGATGCTCGTCCGCATAGTCGATCTGGGTGCCGCCGAGGCGGCGGCTGATCCACGAGATCGGCACTCCTTGCGTGTTGCGCGGCGACCAATGTTTGAACGCGAGATAGCGCGCCGGCGTCGCACCGGAATTGAAATGCTGATGGAACCACATGTTGGGCGGCACAACGAGCGTGCCGACCTGCCATTCATAGCGCTGAGGCTCCTCGCCTTCCGGCCACATCAGCGAGTAACCCTCGCCGGACAGGATGACCACGTGCGCGCCTGGCCCATGCGCGTGCGCTTTTTTGTAGGTGCCGATCGGGAACTGCGAAATGTGGCTCGCGATCGTGCCACGCGCCATGTTGAAGCGGATGTGGCCGCCGCCGGCGCCGCGCTCCTTGGCGGTGATCAGCGGCAGATTGACGGCGTCGGGCACGAAATTGGTGCGCAGCAGGAAGCCCTCCTGCTCGCCCTTCGAGCTGAAATAATCCGGCTCGCCGGAGAAACGATTCTTGAAGTCGTACGGGCAGTTGAAAACGAAATCGAGATCTTCGTAGCGATTGATGACGGATGGAGCGTTGGTCACCGCGACGAAACGCACCGGCTCCTGGCCCGAACCGTTGAAGTGCTGGTACCAGCAATTCAGCGGGATGGCGAAGATCGAGCCGGCCTTCCATTCGAACGTGATGCGGTTGCCGGCATTGTTCCAGACCGTCGTGGACCCCCGGCCGCCCAGCACGTAAAGCATCTCCTCGTAGAGATGATGCGCGAGCGCAAGCGACTTGCCGGGAGCGATCTCGCAGACGTAACAATCGTTGGAAAAACGTGATGCCTCGTGATTGATGAACACACCCTTGGCGCCGCGGCGCGGCCAGGATTTCAACTCGACAGTGAGGAGATTTGGAACGTAATGCGCGCTGATGATGTCGAGACCGTCGTTGCGCACAAGGCGCTGATAGGGCGAATCCTTCTCGGTCCTGAACTTGGCGGCCAGCTCATCAGAAACAACCATGCCTTTCGACACGCTCTTCTCCCTTGTCCGGCGCAGCGTTCTGCGGCTGCTTTTGATCCGAGTGTGCCGATTTTCGCAGCTTCCGCAACCTCCGCAAGGCTTGGTTTGAACGCGCAATCCCCGCAGCGGCTCCATGTGATCGGCGGGCACGTCATTGCCATTTTGCCCGGGTTACAATGAAACCCATGCCGCCTGCGAAAAAGACGACCCGACATTCCGGAGCGCGCACGTTCCGGCACATCGCTGTCGGCATCGCGGCGATTCTCGTCGTTCTGGTCGGCGCGCCTTACGTCATCGCGCCGTTCTATCGGGTCGTCATGCCGGTCTCGATGCCGATGCTCTGGCGCAGGCTGACCGGCGAGCGGGTCGAGCGCATCGTGGTGCCGCTTGCCCGCATCGCCCCGGCCTTGCCACTCACCGTGGTGGGCGCCGAGGATGGCAGCTTTTGTCACAATTACGGCATCGACCTCGGCGCCATCCGCGCGGTACTTCGCAACAGCGACGACCTCGAAGAGGCACGCGGCGCCTCGACCCTCACCCAGCAGGTCGCAAAGAATTTATTCCTTTGGCAAGGCCACAGCTTCGTCCGCAAGGCGCTCGAAATTCCGCTGGCGCTCTGGCTCAACCTGGTACTGCCGAAGCGGCGCGTGCTGGAAATCTATCTGAACATCGCCGAGTGGGGTCCGAACGGCGAATTCGGCGCCGAAGCAGCCTCGCGGTGGGCGTTCGGCAAGTCGGCCCGCGATCTGAACGAGCGGGAGGCCGCCACGCTGGCGGCGATCCTGCCTAACCCGATCGAACGCAGCGCGCGCACGCCCGGCCTTCTGGTTCGCCGGCTGGCCGGGCTCTATGAGCGCCGCTTGGCGGCCTTTCCGGCGCTCGACGCCTGTATTCGGGCCAACTAGCGCCGCGGGCTATGACACGGCTCAAAGGCTCGGCCGGGGCACTAGCATCGGCACAATCATTCCTCTATAAGCGCGCATCCCGAGCGACCGACCTTGAGAGGAGAGCGACCCATGGCCGTTCCGAAGAGAAAAACATCGCCGTCAAGGCGCGGCATGCGCCGGTCAGCCGATGCGCTGAAGGCGCCGACCTATGTGGAAGACAAGGATTCCGGCGAATTGCGCCGGCCGCACCACGTCGACCTGAAAACCGGCATGTATCGCGGCCGGCAAGTGCTGAGCCGAAAGACCGACGCCTGACCGAAGGCCGCGCGCTTTAGCGGCTGGTGAAGACGCAAACAGGCAGTTAGACTGGAACCCGATCCCGTCCAGAGACGCGCCATGTTCGTTCTCGGTTTCCCTCTGCTGCTCATCCCGTTTGCGCTCTACAACATGATTGCCTTCCTGACGCCCGGCGTCAGCTGGACTGCGCCAGTGACTACCGTGCAGATGATGTCGGGGCAGGAGTGGGTGCTGACCTGGGAAGACCTGTTGATCGCTTTTTCGATTTTCTTGCTGTGGATTGAGATCGTCAAAGCGACCCGGATGGGCATCCGTGCGATCATGGATCATCTGTTGGCGATGGCGTTGTTCGTCGTCATGCTGGTCGAGTTCCTGCTGGTGCGCCGCGCCGGGACGTCGACGTTCTTCTTGTTGATGACGATCGCGCTGGTCGACGTGCTGGCAGGCTTCATCGTCAGCGTTCGCGGTTCGCAGCGTCAGGTCGAAATCGAAAGCAGCGGCCGGGTCTGACGCTCCCAAGCGTCGACACACAAGCTTGTCGCCGTTCGACGCCGTCAGAGCGAACGCGAGAGCGCGTGTCCGGAGGGCGCCGGCCGATGGTCGAGCGCACCGGTCTCGTGTTGCGCGACTGTACGCCGGACGACATGGCCATCGCAACCGAGCGGTTGCTAGCAGGCGTCCGGGACGACATGCTGCCGACCAGCGCCGGCCCCATCAAAGTCACGGTGACGATCGGCGGCATCACCGCGCCGCGCCATGCCCGCAGTCTCGCCGAAATGCTGGCGCGCGCGCAGGAGACCTGGACGCCGCGAAGAGCAAACACCGGGGCGCATTCCTGTGGCCTATCGCCCAAATGTTGAACGGGAAGCGTTGCGGCGAGAAAACATCCGCGCCACCGACGACATCGTCGCCGCGCTCAACGAGCGGCGCATCTTTCTTGCCTACGAGACCATCGTCTCAGCAGCGCACCGGCGGCCGGCCTTCTACGAGTGCCTAATGCGCATCCGCCGCACCGATGGCGGCTTGATCGCGGCCAACGAGATTAAACCGGCCGCCGAGTGGCTCGGCCTGGTGCGGCTGCTTGACTACCGCGTGCTCGAACTCGTGGTCGAGGAAATGATAGCGGCGCCGGCCTTGCAGGCGAGCTTCGATGTGTCGCCCGCCTCGACCACAGATCCCGACTGGTGGGCCGGGCTCGGTACGCTGCTGCGTTCGCATAGCGGTGTCTAAGAACGTCTCACCGTCGAAATCACTGAAAGCGCCGCCATCCTCGACATCGAAGAGACGCGCAGCTTCGTGACCCGCGTC
>CAVSXY010000004.1:0-118454 GCA_963732015.1 uncultured Alphaproteobacteria bacterium
CTTGTCTTCGGCACCGGCGTCGATCCCGTGAAGTTCGGCCTAGTCGCAAGCCTCAATCGCCCGGCAGGCAATGCGACCGGAACGACGATCCTCGCCATTGAGCTGGAGGGTAAGCGGCTGGGACTGTTGCACCAGTTGGTGCCCGCCGGCGAAACGATTGTCGCGTTGCTGAACCCCAAGAATCCGAGCGTCGATCTTCAAACGCAAAATCTTGGGGACGCGGCCCGCACGCTTGGCAGACAAATTCGTTTTGTACATGCGGCAAGTGATGCTGAAATTGATGCCGCCTTCGCGGCTTTCGGTGAGCAGCGAGTCCGCGCGCTCATATTGGGTGGCGGCGCATACTCCAGTCGGCGGCGAATCGAGATCGTCACCTTGGCAAATCATTACGCGATTTCAACAATGTATTTTGGCCGCGAATTTGTGGAAGTTGGCGGTCTAATCAGCTATGGCGTCGACGGAATTGCCAACGATCGCCAGCTCGGCGTCTACGTCGGGCGCATCCTCAAGGGCGAGAAGCCCGCCGACCTGCCTGTGGTGCAAGCCACCAAGTTTGACCTGGCGATCAACCTCAAGACCGCCAAGTTGCTCGGTCTCACAATTTCGCCGGACGTGCTCTCCCGCCGACGAGGTGATCGAATAGTTCCCTTTTTGCTGCTCCGCCGCTCTCTCCCTTTGTCCCTTCGCGTGACCAAGTGCGTTGCAGTATTACTTCCGCAATCGGTCGCAGAGCGGGACATCGCCGGAGCGCACTCCTATCCAATACACGAAGTGACGTTGATGGACCCAACTCTACCGTTTGTAGCGAGTCTTCGGTGCGGTGCAGCATGGGCATTTGCGACATAGGCTGGCGAATCGCCGAACGGAAGTTACAGAACATCGACGTGGTGAAAATTTTCTAATCCGGCTTGATGTTGGCGGCCCGGATCACCTTGCCCCACTTCTCGGTATCCTGGGCGATAAGCTTGCCGAAGTCGGCGGGCGAGCCCTGAAGCACGGTTCCGCCCAGATCAGCAAGCCGCGTTTTCATCGTGGGATCAGCGAGCCCCGCATTGATTTCCCTGTTGAGCGCGTCGATGATTTCCGCCGGAGTATTCTTGGGTGCACCAAGGCCGAACCACCCGCTCGCCTCGTAGCCCGGCACGAACTCGCCCACCGTGGGGATGTCCGGCAGCAGGTCCGAACGTTTCGCCGAGGTCACCGCCAGCGCGCGCAGCTTACCGGCCCTGATGTGCGCGATAGACGAGAGAATGTTGTCGAACATGACCTGCACTGGTCCGCCAAGCAGGTCGGTCAATGCTGGCGCCGAACTACGATAAGACACCGGGACCAAATTGACGCCAGCCATAACGTTGAATAGCTCACCGTTAAGATGTGGTGGGCTTCCGGCGCCGGTTGTCGCCATGTTGATCTTGCCTGGATTGGCCTTGACGTAGGTGATGAACTCCGGAACGGTCTTGGCCGGGAACGACGGATTAACCTCCATCACATTGATTGTGCGCATGGTGCTCGCGACCGGCGCGATGTCGCGAATGAAATCGAAATTGAGTTTGTCGAACAGTGTCGCGTTGATTGCGTTTGTGAGGCCGACCTGGAGGAGCGTATAGCCGTCCGGCGGCGCTCGCACGACCAGTTCAGTGCCGATATTGCTTGAGGCCCCCGGCCGGTTGTCGATGACGAATTGCTGACCGAGCCGCTCCGATAGCCATTGGCCCACCAAACGCGCCGAAATGTCGGTCGCGCCGCCGGCGGCATAGCCGGCGATGATGTGTACTGGCCGAGACGGGTAGGTATCCGCGCTCGCGATCCGCGAGATGGCCGGCAACGTGGCTGCGCCCGCTGCCAGATGCAAGAATTGGCGACGGGGAAGTTTCATGATGCCCCCAGTGTCGTCGCGTAGTGCGCGCGACGACGCTCAATATCTGAATGATGAAGCTGGGATGCCCGCCGACAGCACCATTGCCGCCCATTGCAATGATCGGGATTTCGGCACGTCCCGTTGGCAGCTCTCCATCAATGCTACACGAAACCGTTGCGGTGCGGGAGGCGGTTCATGGCCCATCTCAGAAGCCACGGCGGCCAGCGGTCGCGGCATAGCTTCCGCGGCGGCAGTGAAGTGCCGAGGCGGCTTGTGACCCTAAGCGACCTTTTGGCCGCAAACTGCCGTTGCGCACAATACGGCACTGCCGCATTCTATTTTAATGGTCTCGGCCGGCCGCGTAGAGCGAGCGGAGCGGCAAGATTTCCGAAACGCGCGATCCCGGAAAATAGGTCGCCTTGAACGCAGGGCGGGCCTGCAGACGCGCGTACCATTCGCTGACGCCCGGATATTTGCCTTCCCAGATATGCGACAGGCCGAGGTCGGCCATCCGGTCGATACTTGGCATGACCAGAACATCGGCCAGGGTGAATTGTTCGCCCATCAGCCAGGGCCCTTTCCTCGCGATCGCCGCGTCCATACGCCGGCATGTTTCGGAGAGCTGTTCGAGAGAACGGTCGATCTCCTGTTTCGGAAAGCCCTTCGGTGAGCCCATGCGCTGAAACAACTCGCGGCGGATGGGACGAGGAGCGATTTCTTCTTCGTCGAACTGCTCCCAATTCTTGTGCTCGAAGCGATAGAGAAACGCACGATTGAAAGACGGAACACGGATCGCCGCCACCGCGACTTCCTCGATATAGTGGGTCCAAGCCCGCATTCGGGCGCGATCGACGATGTCTGCCGGCACAAGCGGGTTCTGGGGGTATTTTTCGTCAAGATATTCGCAAATCACGCTCAACTCGATAATCGGCTTGTCGTCATCGACGAGTGTCGGCACGACGCCATTCGGATTGATGGCCAGGTATTCTGGCTTCAGCTGCTCTTTTTTACCGAGATCAATCCGGATATCTTCGAACGGCAGTCCCTTCTCGTGCAGCACCAGGCGGACTTTCTGGCTGCAGGTTGAATGGGGGGCATGATAGAGCACGAGCTTCGATTTTTCGTTCATGGCGATCCCGGAGCTACTGCGCATCGGCCTTGCAGGTGCGAATATTGCCGGCGCGTTGACTGTCGGACAACCGCTCCCCCACCATTCGCCGGATCACGTCGGTGGGACCGCCCGGATGGCGGGGTACGAACGCGACCAGCTCAGAGCCGAGATGGGGAGCGCATTCGCCTAACGGAAGTTACAGAACGTCCGAGCCAGATTACTCCACCTTTATATTCGCGAATCTGATGACCTTGGCCCACTTCTCGGTTTCGTCAGCGATAAATTTTCCAAGTGCGGCGGTTGTCATTGTCCTCGGCTCAACACCTATGGTGAGAAGTCGAGCCTTAAATCCGGGGTCAGCGACGCCAGCAGTGATTTGCGCGTACGCTATCGATGATCTCTAACCTGGTGCCCGCACTCGCAGACAAGCCGCCCGCCTCAGCGAGCTATCGCGCAGCGATTTAGTGCTGTGGCCCATCACGTCACTTAGTGCGTTGCAGTATTACTTCCGCAATCGGGGGCAGAGCGGATATCGCTGGCGCGCGCTCGAAGTGACGTTGATGAGACCCTAGGCGGACATCAGTCCCGTTTGCTTTCCGCACTGCACCGTAGATGTCCTATAGGTGCTAGACTGGCGTCCTCGTCCCGAGGGCAACGCCGATGAGGCGACGCAACTTCATCACTGGTCTCGTCAGCACGACGGCAGTGTGGCCGCTCGCGGCGCGGTCGCAGCAACCAGCGATGCCGGTGATCGGATTCCTCAGTCCCGCCGCGCCTGACATGAACGCGGAGTATGTGCGCGCATTTCGCCAGGCCCTGAAGGAGACGGGCTTTGTCGAGGGAGAGAACGTGGCGATCGTCTACCGTTGGGCCGAAGGTCAAATGGACCGGCTGCCGGACCTAGCGGCTGAATTGGTCCGCCGGCCCGTCACCGTAATCGCAACTATAGCTCCGCCTGCGGCATTCGCGGCCAAGGCGGCAACCACGACGATCCCCGTTGTCTTCGCAGTCGTTGACGACCCGGTCAGGCTTGGTCTGGTCGCCAGCCTCAACCGGCCGGGCGGCAACCTAACAGGAATCAATTTTTTCAATGCCGAGGTTTCTGCAAAGCGGCTCGAACTGCTGCGTGCGCTGGTTCCCGGAGCCACCCGTGTTGCCGTGCTCGTCAATCCTGCCAATGGCGCGTCGACCGACTCCACGGTGCGAGAAGTGGAAGCCGCTGCCCGCGCCACAGGACTACAGGTCCAAGTCCATAACGCCAGCACGATCGGCGAGATCGAAGCGACCTTCGCAACTCTTGCGCGGGAACGCCCCGACGGGCTTTTCGTCGGGCCCGATCCTTTCTTCCGAGATCGTCGTGTCCAATTGGCGCTTCTGGCAGTTCACTATCGAATCCCCGCGACATATGCGTTGCGTGACTATCCCGAAGCCGGTGGGCTGATGAGCTACGGAGCAAGCATCAATGATGCCTATCACCAGGTTGGCGTCTACGTGGGCCGCATCCTCAAGGGTAGCAAGCCCGACGATCTCCCGGTCATCCAGGCCTCGAAATTCGAGTTGGTCATCAACCTTCAGCCCGCCCGAATACTCGGCCTCACTGTGCCGTCAACGCTGCTCGCCACAGCCGACGAGGTGATCGAATAGCATTGCTATTTGCTGCATCTGCTCAGGGCAGCTAGAGTAAACAAATGGCAACGGACGTTGGCGAGGTGCAAGTTGTCTCAACAAGGTCGGGCGAATACGGCGAATACGGTTACGGCTTCGACCTGAAGGACAGCACCGGCTACCGATGGATCACACTGGTATATCGAACTGAGGCGGAGGCCCAGGCCGCACGCGAGGCTATAAAAGCAGCCGTGGCTGGAGTGATCGACGCTTTGTCGCATAAGGCCGGTATGCGAAATGGACTCTGGCCATCTGGTGCGGCCACTTGGCGATAAAAAGCCAGCGCCGCCGTCGATGTAGACGGCGGCGGAGCCGTACACGCCTACCAGTTCGAGCAAATGGCCATGAGCCCGGTACGTTGACAGTTGAGTCCCTGTTCGGGGTTGTAGTATCTCACGGTGCCCTGCGGCGGATCGCAAACCGCAATGCCGCCGAAGTTTTGACAGACCATCCCGGTGTCCGGATCGATGTAGCTTGAGCGGCTACCACCCGGAGCCGCGCGGCCTGCCGCCACACGCGATGTTGGCGGGTCAGCCTTGTAGTGATCGAACACCCAGCCGCGGGCACGCATGCATGTTTCAAAGGCCGGCACATTGCTGAAGGTATGGCCGGCCGTGGCGCCGCAAGCGCGCCCGTCGGCAAACTTGGCGGCCATGCTGCGCTCATGTCCGTTGGGCCGGAGGACGTCCCTGAAGTAATAGGTGTCGGCGTTTGCCGCACCCAGCGAAAGCGCCATCATTGCCACCGTGGCGAACGCAGTGTGTCGAATTGTTCTTGCGCGAGACATTGTTCTGGCGTGCGAGGTTGTTTTTGCGCGGACCATGGCATCCTCCAATCCTGGCTGTCTGACGGTTGGTCGCAGCCGCATCTGGAGGGGAGATGACCGCGGCGTTAAATCTTGTTCATGGTTTCCACCCTAACCCTTCGCATCGCGGACCTGTAAGACTTCCACGAATCTCGCGACTGCTTTTTGCAGCTGCGGTGCCGAAAAATGTCTGCTTCCGGCGCCAAAGCGGACTCTCTCAGGTCGTTCGCGCGGTCGCTGTTCCTAACCGTTCCCTCGAAGGCCCCTGACATCGGCAATCAAAGCCGTCAGCTCCTCGTCCGACACCGCCTCGATCGGGTCGTCGCGGACCTCACCCAACTGAAATTCCTTCGGCACCAATCGGGCTATGATCGCAAGATACTGCTCTGGATGCTCGACGCGCACCCGCTCGATCACATCGGCACCGTGCTTTGCGAAGTCGGTCGAGAACGCAGCGAGGATGATCTCTTCGGAGAGCTTGCTGCGGGCGCCGCGAGGGGGACCGGAAGGATTACCGCTGACACCCTTCTGCCATTGTCCGGTCGGCGTGCAGGTCTCGATCGGCGTCGGTGGCAACATCTTCTTGCTGTTGTGAGGCAGCGTCATGTGCAACTGCTCTCTCGGCGACGGCGTGTCGGTCATCAGCCGGGCGGCCAAGTTCGGTGGCGAGTTGGTCTCGGGCTCGCCGACCTAAGCCGCAGGGACCTTGCGCCAGGTGCGATGAGGCGTGGTGGGATATGTTGTTAATCGCGACGAGGCACCGACGTTAGCTGCGCTAGGGCATAACGGCAATGACTTTATAATACGGCTTATATATCAATAACATATTGGAATGGTTTGGCGTAGAGGGAGGGTTTCGAACCGTTGCCTTTAATTCCGTCGGCATCGGTTGGCCGATTATCGCGATGTAGGCGGTGCGGCGGCGTTACCGGAGCGGTGACTTGCCCCCTGCTGGTCGCAACATGTCGAATATGATTGCACAGCGGTCACCCGCAGGCGCGTCCCAACGTCCATACGCTACGATGGCGAAGATCGACGAACCGCGGAGAATAAACCCGCAAATGACACTCGACGGTGGCCCGACCGGAATAAGATTTACCAACCTTGGTAATTCCTGCTCCCGTCTATTCGGATTCAGTCAAGGGCGGCCCGAAGAAACTCAGAAATCTGCTCCTCGGAGAAACCGATGTTCCGGGCGTTCTCCCGTTCGAGCTTGTCGATCTCAACAGGGTCCGCCCCGGCGAGAATCTCTTCGTGGAGGTGCGCGTCCGTCTTCTTCCCGTTGACAATAGAGAAGAATTCATTCCCCTCCCGCTCACTTCGGTCGGATGGTTTTTCTGAGCGCAGCCCGTACTTCGCGGCTAGCTCCTGCTTCAGCCATCCTAAAACAGGGTCGTTCGGCCACTGGGAAATGAACGCCTGCCATGACAACCGCCGTAGCAATCCTGGCACTCTTAATGCCTTGGACGCTGCGCGCCATTGGCGATCGCCCTCGCCACCTGCAACCATTGATGGATTACGCGCGTCGTAGATGATTAATGCGTGCCCACGTTTCAGATCGAGCACGCCCGCTTCGTCCACACACACCGCCAGGACGTTCCGGACAAGCTGATACGTTGAATCCAAAGGACATGGCCGGTGGTCCGTCTCGCTTCGCCAACCGAACAATTCTTCGGTGTAGTCCCAGTAGCGCACTCCAAGCGTGGTCAATGGGCATCGTGACGTTCGATTTTTTTGGCGTGTGTAGGTTCCGTCGCAGTATGACGGATGGTCCTGCCAAAGCCGTGGTCGAGAACAGGTACCAAATTCGACCTCTGCCAGTTTGCATTCCACCGCCACCCGGTAGGGACCATCGAACCACACATCGATGGACGTCTTGCGTGGCTCGCCGAGTGTTTGAACCACCTTCTCCAGCTCTAACTGCGGCTCATCCAGGTTCGGACCAAATGCTGCTCGGCCGTCCTCGCCACGATAGCTGACAAGAGTGGTAACCGATTCAGAATCGTGATTGTACCGAACACCGATTGGGCAAGCGCTTGCGAACTCTGCATGCTGCCAAAATGGCGGTGCCGCTGAGCTTGCGCTATGAGATCGATTATCCGTCGGCGATCCTGCGCGCTGGCAGTAGGCGGTATAAGCAGATTGGCAGCGACGTGGTCGCGGTGAAAAACCACCGGTCCGCCGGAGGGGTGCGGTTCAAATAAGTGATCTTGGGCGGCGAAGCGGGTGAAACGGTAGGCTTTAAAGGTGGCGCGAAGCGATGCCGCATACGTTCGCGCAGGTTCTGATTTTGGATTTGGCATGAGCAATTTCCGGGTCCTCATTTCTGGCCGAGCTTCATGGTCGCCGCGCCGCCAAGGGGGGGTGAAAGCAGCGCTGACCCCGCAACGGGTCTCGCCAACTTGGCGGTGCTAGAGCAATTGCGCCGCGCTGCCGTCTCCGCTTCTTGTAACTTCGGCCCGCGTGCGGCTCTTGTGACTCTGCGCCAAACATTTGTTCTTGCTGCCATGGTGGCTGGCTGAGGAATGCTTGGGTCAACGAGGGCGGCTCACGGAGCCGGAGGCCGCAGCGGCCTCGGGCATGCCGCGCCCAGGCCGTTAGCAGCCTCGCCGGTGCGTTTTACCCCGGATAGACGCTTCCCAGGTGCTTCCCAGGCCGTTCTTGGGAAGCGGGCCTATTCCAGGAATCCCCGTCATTGCGTGACATCTTTGGGAAGCAGCCAGCCAGCCCCGTTAACCATTAGGTCACGCGAAAGGTCCGTCCCTGGTCGGCGGCGCTGAAATCGGCAATCACGGTTTCGCCGGCAATCACGGTCTGACCTTCCGCCACCAGGGGCCGGGTTCCCTCGGGAAGATAGACATCGACCCGCGAACCGAACCGGATCATGCCGATGCGCTGGCCCGCCCCGATGGTCTCGCCCTCGCGCACGAACGAGACAATGCGACGCGCAACGAGGCCGGCGATCTGGATCACCGCAACACGCTGACGTTTGTTGATGGAGATGACAAACGCGTTGCGCTCGTTGTCTTCGCTTGCCTTGTCGAGGTCGGCGCTGAGGAACGCGCCGGCGCGATAAACGATGCGCTCGATGCGTCCGGACACCGGGCTGCGGTTCACGTGACAATTGAACACGCTCATGAAGATGGAAACACGCGGCAGCGGCCGGTCGCCGAGATCAAGCTCCTTCGGCGGCACCGCGTTCGCCAGCCGGCTGATGCGGCCGTCGGCCGGCGCCACAATGATGCCCTCGCGCACTGGCGTCACCCGCGGCGGATCGCGGAAGAAATACGCGCACCACGCCGTGGCGAAGGTTGCGACCCAGCCCAGCGGCGGCCACAGCCACAAGAGAACGAGGCTCACCAGCGCAAAGCCGCCGATGAAGGGATAGCCCTCCGGATGGATCGGCGACAGTTGCGAGCGGATCGAGGCGACAATGGACATTTGTTTGTCATGTCAGTTGTGGAATCGGCGTCATTGCGAGGAGCCACCGGATCAAGTCCGGTGGCGGGCTCCGCAACGAAGCAATCCAGTGTTAGCACAGGACTGGATTGCCTCGCTGCGCTCGCAATGATGCTACCTGGAAGTGCCCGGCCCCGTCGTCATTCCGCCGCGTCGGCGGCCGGCACGAGGTCGTCGCCCACCGGCGGCGGATTGCGGTTCGGCGCCACCGGCTCGTCGTCCTCGCCGACCTCGGCAAGAATTTCGCGCGCAATTTGCGCTTCGCGCTGACGGTTCCACATGCTGGCATAGAGGCCGTTAAGCGCCAAAAGCTCCTTGTGCGTGCCGCGCTCGACGATCACTCCTTGATCGAGCACGAGGATTTCGTCGGCGTCGACGATTGTCGAGAGACGATGCGCAATCACAAGCGAGGTGCGGTTGCGCGCCACGCGATCGAGCTCGTCTTGGATGTCCTTCTCGGTATGGCTGTCGAGCGCGGATGTCGCCTCATCCAGCAACAGGATCGGCGGCGCCTTGAGGATGGTGCGGGCGATGGCGACCCGCTGCTTCTCGCCGCCGGAGAGTTTCAGGCCCCGCTCGCCGACTTCGGTGTCGTAACCCTTGGGCGAGCGGCAGATGAAGCCGTCGATCTGCGCCTGGCGCGCGGCCTCTTCGACCTCGGCGTCGGTCGCGTCCCAGCGGCCGTAGCGGATGTTGTAGCGGATGGTGTCGTTAAACAGCACGGTATCCTGCGGCACCATGCCGATCGAGGCGCGCAGCGACGTCTGCGTCACGTCGCGAATATCTTGGCCGTCGATCAGAATGCGGCCGCCGGTCACGTCATAGAACCGGAACAGCAGGCGCGATATGGTCGACTTGCCGGCGCCCGACGGCCCGACAATAGCGACCCTGTGGCCTGCCGCGACCTCAAAACTCAAACCTTTAAGAATCTGCCGCGCCGGCTCATAGGCGAACGACACGCTTTCGAAACGGATCGCGCCGGCGCGGACCTTGAGAGGCTTTGCGTCCGGGCGATCCTCGATCTCCGGCTTGCGCCCCAGCATCCCGAACATGATCTCGATGTCGATCACCGCCTGCTTGATCTCGCGGTAAACCATGCCCATGAAGTTCAGCGGCTGATAGAGCTGGATCATCATGGCGTTGATCATGACGAAGTCGCCGACCGTATTGGAGCCGTGCTGGATGCCGTACGCGCACAGCACCATGGTGGCGGCGAGCCCAAGCGTGAACACGATGGCCTGCCCAGCATTGAGCACGGCAAGCGACACGTAAGCGCGCACGCTCGCGTCCTCGTAACGCGCCATCGAGCGGTCATAGCGCTTGGCTTCGCGCTCCTCGGCGGAGAAATATTTGACCGTCTCGTAGTTGAGCAGCAAATCGATCGCCTTCGCGTTGGCGTCTGTATCGCTGGTGTTCATCTCGCGGCGGATATTGATGCGCCACTCGGTCGCCAGATAGGTGAACCACATGTAGAGCGCGACGGTGAGCGTGATCGCCACCACATAGCGCCAGTCGAAGTGGAACAGCAGTACCGCAACGATCAGCACCAGTTCGACGATGGTCGGCGCGAGCTGCAGCAGGACCATGCGGACGATGGTCTCGATGGCGTTGCGGCCGCGTTCGAGGACACGAGTGAGGCCACCAGTCTTGCGCTCGAGATGGAATCGCAGCGACAGCAGATGAATGTGCTCGAAGGTGAGCATCGCCAGCCGCCGCACCGCGTTCATCGCGACTTTGGCGAAAATGCCGTCGCGGACTTGGGTCAGCACCGCCATCACAATGCGCATGCCGCCATAGGCGAGCGTCATCATCACCGGCGTCGCCAGCGCCCACGCGATCACATCGTCCGAGCCGAGCGGAGCGGTGCCGTGGCCGGCGAGCGCATCGGTCGCCCACTTGAAGGTGAACGGCACCGCGATGGTGGCGAACTTGGCGACGAACAGCAGCACCGTCGCGATGATGACGCGGCCCTTGAGGTCGGGCCGGTCGGCCGGCCAGATGTAGGGCCAAAGCTGGACCAGCGTCCGCAGCATGGCGCCGCCGTCGGCGGACACCTCACGTTTGAGGCGGTGGGTGGGTCGTTGGACGTCGCTCATTGCAGGCCCGGGTCAGTGGAGTGTTGGAATCGGACCACTAGATGGGCCGCCACCGGCCGCACGTGCAGGTCAAATCCAGTGACCGTCATATAGAGGTTTTCTTCGCGCTCCGCACCGGCAACGACGTTCTGGCAAGACGCTTGCAGGACGGACGAATCAAGGCCACATGTAGGACTGAATGAGAATAACTCCATGAGCAAAATCAATGCGCTGTGCGTCTACTGCGGGTCGAGCCCGGGGACCGACCCGGCATTCGTCGAAGCCGCGCAAGCGTTCGGCAAAATCCTCGCCCGCGAGGGCGTCCGGCTGGTCTATGGCGGCGGCTCGTTGGGTCTGATGGGCGCGCTCGCGCACGCAGTGCTCGCGCACGGGGGCGAGGCGACCGGCATCATCCCGGAATTTCTGACCAAGCGGGAGCGGCCCCGCCAGATCGCGCAGGAACTGATCGTCACCCGCGACATGCACGAGCGCAAACGCACGATGTTCGAGCGCGCTGACGGCTTCGTCGCTTTGCCCGGCGGCATCGGCACGCTCGAAGAGTTGATCGAGCAAATGACCTGGGCACAGCTCGGCCGGCATAAAAAGCCGATCCTGATCGCCAACATCAACGGCTATTGGGACCCACTGCTGACTCTGATCGACCACATGCGCACCCAGCAATTCATGCCGTCGTCGATGCGCGTCGACGTCCTGGTCGCAAAACGCGTCGAGGATATCCTGCCGCAGATGCGTGAAGCGACGCGCGATGTTGCCGAAGCAGAAAAGATCATGGCGGTGCCGGCCGAACGGCTGTGAGTGTTTGTCATTCCGGGCCGAGCGAAAGCGAGGAGCCCGGAATCCACAAACGCAGACGTCCAAGGATTGCCCGTAATTTTTTCTGAAGCGATTTTGGCTATGGATTCCGGATTCGCGCTGACGCCCGCACCGGAATGACGCCTCCTCCGGCAGGAACGTCACCGCTTCGATGCGGTTGCCGTCGGGGTCCCGAACGAAGGCCGCGTAATAGCGAAGGTGATATTTCGGCCGCAGACCCGGCGCGCCATCGGACGTGGCGCCGGTCTTGAGCGCCGCCGTGTGGAACGCGTCGACCGCAGCGCTGTTGCGCGCGCGCAGGCAGATATGCACGCCGCTGTCGTCGGCGACTTTGCCCATCGTGTCGCGGCGGTTGATCCAGAACTCCGGGTATGATTTGCCGTATCCAATCGCCGCATCCGGCCACTCGCGCAGCTTCGTCATGCCGAGCGGCGCGAGCAGCGCCGTGTAGAGGCGTTCGCCTTCGGCCAGATCGCGCACCGCGATCGAGATATGGTCGATCATGTGAGGGGTCCTCTTCCCCTCCCCCTTGTGGGGAGGGGTTAGGGGTGGGGGTCGGGAGGCGGCTCGCATGCTCTGACGATGCTGTGCAAGAGTCTTCTCTGAAGCTCACCTCCCAACCCCCCTCCCTACCCTCCCCCACAAGGGGGGAGGGATTTTTGCTCAAGCCGGCGCGCCGGACTTCACCAGCTTATAGATGATGGAATCCATCAGCGCCTGAAATGAGGCGTCGATGATGTTTGGCGACACCCCAACCGTGGTCCAGTGCTCGCCGGTTTCGTCTTCGCTCTCGATCAGGACCCGTGTGACCGCCTCGGTGCCGGCGTTGAGGATACGCACGCGATAATCGGTCAGCGCGAGGCCGGTGATGTAGCTCTGGTACTTGCCGAGGTCCTTGCGCAGCGCGACGTCGAGCGCGTTGACCGGACCGTTGCCCTCGGCGGCCGAGATCAATGTGTCGGCGCCGACTTTGACCTTCACCACCGCCTGGCTGACGGTCACGCGCTCGCCCTTGGCATTGATCCGCTGCTCGACATTGACGTCGAATTTCTCGACGTCGAAATAATGCGGCACCTGGCCGAGCGTGCGGCGCGCCAGCAACTCGAACGAGGCGTCAGCGGCCTCGTACGCATAACCGATGGCCTCCCGGTCCTTCACCTCGTCGAGCAGGCGCACGACGCGGGCGTCGTCCTTGTCGAGGACAAGACCGATCCGCTCCAGTTCGGCCAGCACATTCGAGCGGCCGGCCTGATCGGAGACCAGAAGCTTCCGCTTGTTGCCGACCGTCTCCGGCGCGATGTGCTCGTAAGTCGCGGGCTCCTTCATGATCGCGGAGGCGTGGATCCCGGCTTTGGTGGCAAACGCGCTCTCCCCCACATAGGGCGCGTGGCGGTCGGGCGCGCGATTGAGCATCTCGTCGATCGCGTGCGAGACGTGCGCGAGGCTGTGCAGCTTGTCATCTGACACGCCGATGTCGAATTTGTCCGCAAATTCCGATTTGAGCTTCAGCGTCGGAATGATCGAGACGAGATTGGCATTGCCGCAGCGTTCGCCGAGCCCATTCAGCGTGCCCTGAATCTGCCGGGCGCCGGCGCGCACCGCCGCAAACGAATTCGCCACCGCCTGTTCGGTGTCGTTGTGGGCATGAATTCCGACGTGATCGCCCGGGATCGCCTTGCAGACCTCGCCGACGATGTGCTCGACCTCGTGCGGCAGCGTGCCGCCGTTGGTATCGCACAGCACGACCCAGCGCGCGCCCTCCTCGTAGGCCGCCTTGGCGCAGGCGAGCGCATAGCCGGGCTTGGCCTTGTAGCCGTCGAAGAAATGCTCGCAGTCGAGCAGCACCTCGCGGCCTTTGGCCTTGGCGGCGCGCACACTGTCGCGGATCGAGGCGAGGTTTTCCTCCTCGGTGGTCTCGAGCGCAACGCGCACGTGATAGTCCCAGGATTTGGCGACGAAGCAGATGGCGTCTGCCTTGGCATCGAGCAAAGCGGCAAGACCCGGATCGTTCGAGGTCGAACGGCCGGGCCGCCGCGTCATGCCGAACGCGGTGAATTTGCCGCGCGTCGTACGCTTCTCCGCAAAGAAACTGGTGTCGGTCGGGTTAGCGCCCGGATAGCCGCCTTCGACATAGTCGATGCCGAGGTCGTCGAGGATGCGCGCGATGGCGAGCTTGTCGGCGAGCGTGAAGTCGACGCCGTTCGTCTGCGCGCCGTCGCGCAGCGTGGTATCGAACAAATAAAGCCACTCGCGCGTCATGGCACGTTCACCAGAGATAATAGTTCGAGGCGAGCGCCACCGCGATCACGATGGCGATCAGCGCGATCACAACGTGATGAGTCCGCAGGCCGAAGAATGTTGAATGCTGTGCCATGGTGGGTGCCGTGTGATTGGTGCGTCAGCCGGAATAGAGCCGATAGGCTGTGAACAGTGTGATGCCCGCCGCCACGGCGATCACTGCGTATTTTAGGATCATGTAGTAGAGCCAATGGCGCTGGAACGGTGAATCGGTGCGCTTCATGAAACGCCTCCGTTGACGGCGCCTTTTGGGACAGCCGCAAGTTTTTTGGTCATCGTGGTATTGGCAAGCCATTCGCCGGCACGGAACACAGTGTTGCGGGTCTTCGCCGTAAAACCGCGGCGCTCGAAGAAGCCGCGCGCAGTGTCGCTCGCTTCCACTGCCAGTTCTTTAGCGCCGCGCGCGGCGGCGAGCTTTTCCAGCGCGTCGCACATCATGGTGCCCGCGCCCTGCCCGGCCGCCGCCGGATGCACGTACAGCATGTCGAGGCGAGTGTTGTCGGCGAGCGAGGCAAAGCCGATGGCGGAGCCGCCGGAAGTCGCGACTAGCGTCAGTTCGCGGGCAAGCCGTTCGCCGAATGCTTCGAGATCGTCGGCGGTTTCCGCCCACGCCTCCTGCTGCGCCTCGCTGTAATCCTCGGCGGTCAACTCCTCGATGCTGGCGCGGAAGATTTCCGCGAGCAGCGGCACGTCCTCCGGCAACATCGGCCGCATCGCGAGCGTTGTTTGCGGGCGCGGGGTCATCGGTCTCCCTGTAAATGCACAACGCCGTCATGCCCGCGCCCGTCGCCGGCATCCACGTCTTTGCAGGCGGCCCGGAAGGCAACTCGTGGATAGCCGGAACAAGCCCGGCCATGACGGCCTCGGGTCATCGCGCGATCTCCCAAGTGGTGCCGTCTTTGCTATCTTTCAGCACAACGCCCATCCTGGCGAGTTCGTCGCGGATCCGATCAGCTTCACTGAAGTTCTTTGCTTTTCGTGCTGCGTTTCTCGCAACGATCAAAGTATCGACTTGTGTAGTGTCAACGGCCGCGACTTGAGAACTTTGCCAATCCGAAAAAGCTTTCAAATCCAACCCCAAAAGGTTGGCAGCCTCGCGGAATTGGAGCAGGTCGTCGATCTGATGGAGTATCGCCAAAGCGAGCGGCGTGTTTAGATCGTCGGACAAAGCCTCCATAAATGTTTGAAGGCTGGCATCCCCTCCACCATACCCACTTCCATCACCCGAACCGAACGGATCACCATAGCCGCCCCCATTGGGCAACCCGAGTCCATATGCTCCGCCGCCATCCGCAAAAAACTGAGATTGCCATTTATTGAGAGCTCTCTCAGCCTCACCGAGGGCCCGGCTGGTCCAATCAATTGGCTGCCGATAGTGTGTGCGGAGCATCGCAAGCCGCAGCACGCTTGCCTCCCATTTTGAGCCGCCAAATTTCGTCGTCGTCAACAACTCGTGGATCGTCACGAAGTTGCCGAGCGACTTCGACATCTTCTCGCCTTCGACCTGCAGGAAGCCGTTGTGCATCCAGTAATTCGCCATCACCGGCGTATGGAAGGCGCAGCGGGATTGGGCGATCTCGTCCTCGTGGTGCGGAAACACGAGGTCGATGCCGCCGCCGTGGATGTCAAAAACCTCGCCGAGATATTTCCACGACATTGCCGAGCATTCGATGTGCCAGCCGGGCCGTCCGGGCGCCGCGATCCCGGCAGGCGACGGCCATGCCGGCTCGCCGGGCTTCGACGGCTTCCACAGCACGAAGTCGCGCGGGTCCTTCTTGTAGGCCGCGACTTCAACACGCGCGCCGGCGATCATTTCGTCGAGCGGACGCTTCGACAACTGTCCGTAATCCGGCATCGACGGCACGCTGAACAGCACGTTGCCCTCGGCGACGTACGCATGGCCCGATGCGACGAGCTTCTCGATCAGCGTGCGCATCTCGGCAATGTGCTCGGTGGCGCGCGGCTCGACCGTCGGCGGCAGGCAGCCGAACGCGGCAACGTCCTCGTGGAATTGCCGGTCTGTCTTCTCGGTGACCTGCCGGATCGCCTCGTTGAGCGGCAGGCCGGGATATTCCTCGGCCGCCCGCGCGTTGATCTTGTCGTCGACGTCGGTGATGTTGCGGACGTAGGTGACGTGGTCGGCGCCGTAGAGGTGGCGCAGCAGCCGAAACAGCACGTCGAAGACAATCACCGGCCGCGCGTTGCCGATGTGGGCGAAGTCGTAGACCGTCGGCCCGCACACATACATGCGCACGTTCGACGGATCGAGCGGCCGAAAGGGCCGCTTCTCGCGCGTCAGCGTATCGTAGAGCTTGAGGTCCATCGGATCGAATCAACCGGTGCGGAATCGGACACTACGCCAATTCAACAGGAAGCCCTGGGCCTGCTGGCCGGGCGTCTATCGGTCTCGATGATGAGATAAAGACGGCCACAACCAGCGGGGTCGCTAGCGAATAATCTCCCGGCAAATGCCGCAGATAGCATGAAGGCCGTTCATGACCGCAAAATGGTCGACGCGGCGCGTCCCGTCAAGGTCCCGGCTGCGCCGACCTGTCGCCCGAACGCCACGCCGGCACGAAAACCGCGGCCGCGGCTGTCGAAACGGTGGCGCCGCACCCGCCAGGCATTGCCCGGCTCGGGCAAATCATGCCACTGCCGAGCCGCAAATTGTTCGCGGGGGCGCGCCAGTCAACGAGACCTTAACCCCACCGTCGCAATCTTCATGTTGGGTACTGATCCGCTGCACTCGCGGCCATTCGGGCTTGAGCGGTTCGCCCAACGAGAATTCGGCTGGGGATTGAGTTGGGGTTTTTCATGCGTTCCGTGATCGCGGCCGCGGCTTGCGCCGCCGTGCTGTTGAGCGTCGCTTCCGCGCAGGCGGAAAAACGCATCTTCGTCATCGCCAACAATGCCGACGGCTACGGCGTCGACCGCTGCCTCGCCTCGGGCGAGAGGTGCGGCGCGGCAGTCGCCAACTCGTACTGCAAGTCGCGCGAATACACGCAGGCGCTGTCATACCGCAAGGTCGACCGCGACGAGCTGACCGGCGCCATTCCGTCGAGCGGCCCAGGCTCCTGCCACGGCGCCGCCTGCGACGACTTCGTCGCGATCGAGTGCTCGCGCTGATTCAGCGCGAGTGGCGAATAGCCGTAATCGCAATCCTATCGCCTTCCTGACAGCACCTGATCGACGCTGAAGCGGCCGGCTCCGGTCACGAACAGGAGCAACAGCCCGCCGGCGATGCCGAAGTTCTTCACCAGAAACGTATATTGAACGAGCTGCTGCGGCTGCGGATAGGTCCAGTAGCGGTGCGCCGTCACGGTCGCGACGATCACAAACAGAAGGCCGAGCAAGGCACCATAGCGGGTGCCGATCCCGAGCACGAGCGAGACGACAACGATGAACTCGGCCGTGACGGCGAGCAGGCTCATGGCGCTTGGGCTCGGGTAGCCGAGCGACGTCAGATAACCGGCGTTCGGCGATCCAAACCACGCGGTCAGAAGAAAGACCAAGGCGACGAGAATACGCCCGATTAGGAGCAGCGTGTCGTTCATTCCGGCTGCGATTCCGTCGGTGCAGGACAACAGCGGATGCGACGATCGGTTCGCTTCTTGCGACATGACGTTCCCCCCAAGCGGGCCGGCTCGTGCGGCCGGCTCCTGTACAAATAGCCTAGCACCGATACGAACACCGCCAAGGAGGTTATCTTCACCGCCGGCCGCCGGGAGCTGACCCAAATCGCCGCGGGCGTCGTCGGCTGGCGCTCCGCCTGATGCTGTTCTTGGTGTCGTTTCTTGGCGTTGCGCGCTGCCGCAAGTTCGGCCAATGTTCGCGCCGCTGCCCCGCAGGATGGGTTGGGCCGCCGGCGCAAAGGACGGACCATGGCTCGTGCCACGCCAAGCACAAGTATCTTGGGTAGCCGGGCGGCCGAAGGCGGCGTCCGCGAGGCGGCTGCAGACGGGACGCCGGGCCACGACCAGGCGCCGTTGAAGCTCGAAGAATTTCTGCCGTATCAGCTCAATGTGGTTTCGAGCCTCGTCTCGCTCGCGCTGTCGCGGGTCTATGCCCGGCGCTATCACATCGGCGTGCCGGAATGGCGGGTGCTGGTGACGCTCGGCCAGTACGGCGTGATGACCGGAAAGGCGGTCGGCGCACACACCCACATGCACAAGACCAAGGTGTCGCGCGCGGTGGCGCTCCTGGAAAAGCGCAAGCTTCTGGCGCGGCGTGCCAACCGCGAGGACATGCGCGAATCCTTTTTGTCGCTCACAGGGGCGGGGCGGCACATGTATGAAGAGCTCGCGCCGCACGCGCTGGATTTTGCCCAAAGGCTCACGGACATCCTGGCGCCCGACGACCGCGAAGGCTTTTATCGCGCCTTGCAACAACTCACCGAGCGGTCCGCGCAGCTTGTCGCCGAAGTCGAGCAGCAGGGCGCTGGCGCGGACGACGCCGAGGATTAAGATCGGGAGGACGCGTGAAGCTCTATTCCTACTACCGCTCGTCAGCGGCGTACCGAGTGCGCATCGCACTCAATCTCAAGGGCCTCGCTTACGAGACGGCGGCCGTTCATCTCGTCAAGGATGGCGGCCACAACAGGCGGCCGGAGTTCCGCGCCATCAATCCGCAGATGCGTGTGCCCGTGCTGGTCACGGACGCAGGCGACACGCTCATTCAATCGCTCGCCATCATGGAATATCTCGAGGAGACCCATCCGGAGCCGCCGCTTCTGCCCAAGGAACCGATTGTACGCGCCAAAGTCCGCGCGCTCGCCGAACTCGTCGCCTGCGATATCCATCCGCTCAACAATATCGGGCCGCTGCGCTACCTGAAGAACGACATGGGGAAGGACCAGTCCGCGATAGACACCTGGTACCACCATTGGATCCTGTCCGGGTTCGAAGCGCTCGAAGCGCTGATCGAACCCGGGCCGTTCGCTTGCGGCAGGCAGGCGACGATCGCCGACATTTGCCTGGTGCCGCAGGTCTACAACGCCAGGCGGCTGAAGGTGCCGATCGACACGTTTCCCAAGATCGTCGGCGTCGATGCAGCCTGCATGATGTTACCGGCGTTCGACCGCGCGCGGCCGGAGAACCAGCCGGACGCCGAGTGATCCAACGGCGGACGTTCACAAAATGCGGCCGCGACGCTCGCGTTGCGCGCCCTCAGCCTATAAGCTGCGTCCTGCGGGCCGGGGCGTGGGTGTTCATGAGCGCGCGGAGCCGCGAAACCTACCGTTCACACTTTAGTCACCATTGCGGGCTCTTGATCCGAGACCTCGGGTGGAGCCGTTGTCGGGACCCATGAACATCGAGCTGTTGCACGGGCTTAGCCAAGCTGCGGTCCAAGCCATGCTTGGCGCGCTCGTGCTCTCGACGTCGGCGGCGGTGGCGCAGGACCAGCCGTCCTCCAATCCGGTTTGCGTCCGCCTGGAAAGCCAGCTCGCCAATGTCGATCGCGGCACCTCCGATCCCGGCCGGGCCAATCAGATCAAGCAGGCTGAGGATTCCGTCGCCAAGCAGCAGGCCGACATCGACCGCACCATCGCCCAGGCGCACAAGTCCGGCTGCGCCGGCGAGGGATTTTTCGCGCTGTTTTCCGGTCTGTCGCCCCAGTGCGGACCGATCACCCAGCAGATTCAGCAGATGCGGAGCAATCTCGATCGCTCCATAAGCGATCTCGAGCATCTCAAGAGCGGCAACTCGGACCAGGACGCGCAGCGCCGCTTTCTGATCGGGCAGCTCGCGCAGAACAATTGCGGCGCCCAATATGCGTCGGCTGCCGCTCAGACGCCGACGCGCGGCTTCTTCGACGCGCTGCTCGGCAACGGCACGATCGTCAATCCCGGCAATGACGGCGCGCCGGCGGGAACGTTCCACACGGTCTGTGTGCGCACATGCGACGGCTACTATTTCCCGATCTCGTATTCGACGGTATCGAGCCGGTTCGCCGACGACGCGCGTGTCTGCCAGCGCGAATGTCCCGCCGCCGAAGTGCAGCTTTACTCGTTTCGCAATCCCGGCGAAGGCATGGAGCAAGCGGCCTCGCTCAGCGGCCAGTCCTATACGGCGCTGCCTAACGCGTTCCGCTATCGCAAGGAAATTGTCGCCGGCTGCTCATGCCGGCGGCCTGGACAAAGCTGGGCCGACGCCCTCAAAGGCGCCGATGACAGCTCGACGCTCGAAACCGGCGATATCGTCGTGACAGATCAGAAAGCCAAGGCGCTCTCGCAGGCCCCGAGCACACCTGGCAAACCGCCGCTCAAAGGCAGCACCCCTCCGCAGCCGGACTTGACCGTTGCGGCGAGCCCCTCCGGCGATGCCACACCCGACCCGGCGCCGCCCGGCAAGCGCACCGTGCGCACAGTCGGCCCGCCGTTCATGTCGCAATAGGCGGGTCGGCCTCGCCCCCGCGATCAGACGTCGGATGCTCCGGCTTTCGCCATCGCGGCATTTTTCGTCAGTGCCGCATCGGGCTCGGGCAGCGCGGTGCCCGGATCGCGAAAACGATTGACGATCGGGTAGCGCCGGTCGCGGCCGAAGTTCTTTAACGTCACCTTGACGCCGGGTGCCGCCTGCCGCCGCTTGTATTCGGCGATCGTCAGCATGCGCTCGACCTTCATGACGGTGACACGGTCGAAACCGGCAGCGACAATAGCGGCGATAGGGTCTTCGCGTTCGACCAGCCGCTCGAGTATCTGATCGAGGATGTCATAGGGCGGCAGCGTATCCTGATCGGTCTGGTTCTCGCGCAATTCGGCGGTCGGCGCGCGTACCAGAACGTTCTCGGGAATGATACTGCCAGCGGGGCCGAGCGCGTCATCCGGTTTCCAATAATTGCGCATCCGCGCCAGGCGATAGACTTCGGTCTTGTAGAGATCCTTGATCGGATTGAAGCCGCCATTCATGTCGCCGTAGAGCGTCGCGTAGCCGACCGACATTTCCGATTTGTTTCCGGTCGTCACCACCATCAGGCCGAATTTGTTGGAAATGGCCATCAGGATCGTGCCGCGCGCACGCGCCTGCAGGTTCTCCTCGGTCACATCGCGCGGTGCATTGCCGAACACGCCGGCGAGCGCCGCTTCGAGTCCATTCACCGCGCTCTCGATCGGCACGATGTCGTAACGGATGCCGAGCGCCTTGGCGATCTCGGCCGCATCGTCGCGCGACTCCTGTGACGTGTAGCGGTACGGCAGCATGACGCAACGGACGCGATCGACGCCCAGCGCGTCCACGGCCATTGCCGCGCATAAAGCCGAATTGATACCGCCGGACAGTCCGATCACGACGCCGTTGAAACGATTCTTGTCGACGTAGTCGCGCAGCCCCAATACGCACGCGGTGTAGTCTGCCTTCTCGGAGTTTTCTGCTGCGGCAATCGGGCCCTGCGCGCAGCGCCAAGCGCCCGCCGGCATCCGCGACCAATGGGTCGTCACTACCGCTTCATGAAACGCCGGAAGCTGCAAGGCGATCGAACGGTCGGGATTAAGAACGAACGACGCGCCATCGAACACGAGTTCATCCTGGCCGCCGACCTGATTGATGTACATCAGCGGCAGGCCAGCCTCCGTGACGCGCGATACCGCGACGTTGAGGCGAACGTCGATCTTGTCGCGCCAATACGGCGATCCATTCGGCACGAGCAAAAGCTCGGCGCCGGTTTCGGCGAGGCATTCGACGACGTTTTCGTAATCGCCCCAGTCGGTCCAGGTATCTTCGCAGATCGGCAGGCCGAGCCGCACGCCGCGAAAGCTGACCGGGCCGGGCACAGGGCCCGGCGCGAAGACGCGCTTCTCGTCGAACACGCCGTAGTTCGGCAGGTTGACCTTGTAGCGGATCGCATCGATGCGGCCCCCGGCAAGGAGCGCGTAGGCATTGTAGAGCTTCTTGTCCTCGACCCACGGCGTTCCGATGAGGACGGCCGGTCCGCCGTCGGCGGTTTCGCGGGCTAATGTTTCGACGGCGGCGCGGCAGGCGGCCTGGAACGCCGGTTTTAGCACCAGATCCTCGGGCGGATAGCCGGCGATGAACAGTTCGGAAAACGCGATCAAATCTGCGCTGTCGCGAGCAGCGGCGGTGCGGGCGCGCCGCGCGCGCTCCAGGTTGCCGGACACGTCGCCAACAATCGGATTGAGCTGGGCCGCCGCAATAGCGAGGCGGTCGGCGGGGCGCTGGTTCATTCTTTAACGTCTAGCGCCCGATGAACCGCCCCCGCAATGGCTCAACAAGCATAAAGCGAATACCAATTCATGCTTACGGGATACGATCCGAATTTGATGCTGCCATGGACGAAGACACCGTAGATGCCCCTCTCTTTCACGCGCAACTGAACGTCCATCAAAGCCCCGCAACTGCCGGGAGCGGCTTGGCTTTGCCTTGGCGTTCCGACTTGAGCAGATCGGCGAGCAGAAACGCGAGGTCGAGCGACTGCTCGGCGTTGAGCCGCGGATCGCAGACCGTGTGATAGCGGTCGTTCAGATCCTCGTCGCTGATGGCGCGCGCACCGCCCGTGCATTCGGTGACGTTCTGGCCCGTCATTTCCAGATGCACGCCGCCCGCATAGGAGCCTTCGGCGGCATGAACTTGAAAAAACGTCCGCACTTCCTTGAGGATTTGATCGAACGGACGCGTCTTGTAGCCGGTCACCGAGGTGATGGTGTTGCCGTGCATCGGGTCGCACGACCAGACCACATTGCGTCCCTCGCGTTTGATCGCCCGCACCATCGGCGGCAACAGATCGGCCGCCTTGTCGGCGCCAACGCGGCAAATCAGGGTCAGCCGTCCGGGCTCGTTGTCCGGGTCGAGAATATCGATGAGCCGCAGCAATTCGTCCGCCTTCTGCGTCGGACCGGTTTTCAGACCGAGCGGATTCTTGATACCGCGGCAGAACTCGACCTGCGCATGATCGGCCTGCCGGGTGCGGTCGCCGATCCACAGCATGTGACCGCTGGTGCAGTACCAGTCGCCGGTGGTCGAATTCGACGCGCGTGAATGCCTGCTCGTAGCC
This sequence comes from uncultured Alphaproteobacteria bacterium, assembly GCA_963732015.1. Taxonomy (GTDB): domain Bacteria; phylum Pseudomonadota; class Alphaproteobacteria; order Rhizobiales; family Xanthobacteraceae; genus BOG-931. Next base: position 23,112 of record CAVSXY010000004.1, read on the forward strand.
GAGCAGCAGCGCCTCGTGGCTGGTGAAGAAATCGGTGGTGCGCATTTCCGGATGCGATTCCGGATCGATGCCGCAGGCGCGGATGAAGTTGAGCGCCTCGGTCAGATGACCGGCAAGCTCTTGATAGCGTTTCGATTGCGGTGAATCCTTGACGAAGCTCAGCATCCATTGGTGAGCGTTCGACAGATTGGCGTAGCCGCCGCCGGCGAACGCACGCAACAGATTGAGCGTCGCCGCCGATTGCCGATAGGCCTCCAGCTGGCGCCGCGGGTCGGGCGTGCGCGCTTCGGCCGAGAACTCGGTGCCGTTGATGATGTCGCCGCGATAGACCGGTAATTCCACGTTGCCGCGCTTCTCCGTGGGCGAGGTGCGCGGCTTGGCGAATTGACCGGCGATGCGGCCGACCTTCACCACCGGCGACGCCGCCGCGTAGGTCAGCACGACCGACATCTGCAGAAACAAGCGGAAGAAATCGCGAATGTTGTTGGCGCCATGCTCGGCGAAGCTCTCCGCGCAATCGCCGCCCTGCAGCAGGAAAGCCTGGCCTGTGGCGACCTTCGCCAACACCCGTTTCAAGCTCCGCGCTTCGCCGGCGAACACCAGCGGCGGAAAGGTGGCAAGTTGCGCCTCGACGTCGGCGAGCGCCTTCGAGTCGGCATAGTCGGGCACCTGAAGGATCGGCTTCGAGCGCCAGGACTCCGGGCTCCACTTCGCCATGTTGGACCGTTGCGACATAGTCTGCTCCAAAACGTCATCCGGGATCCGGGCTCAAGCCCGCCAACCCGCAGTCCATATTCACCTACGGTGGCTATGGATTCCGGCGCTCGCCGCTCTGGCGGCTCGGCGGAATGACGGGGGGATATATACACAACCGCGGGCGGCTGTAACAGCCCGCGAAATAAGCCCTATTCGGCGGCTTCCCGCGCGTAGGTCGCGCTTTTCTTACGCATTGTGACCAGCTCCTCGGCGATGGTCGGATGTAGCGCCATGGTGGCGTCGAAATCAGCCTTGGTGGCGCCCATCTTCACCGCCACAGCAGCGAGCTGAACCATTTCGGCCGCCCCCTCACCGACGATGTGGCAGCCGACCACCCGTTCGGTCATGCCGTCGACGACAAGCTTCAAGAGCACGGTGGCGTCACGGCCCGAAAGCGTTGCCTTCAACGGCCGGAACATCGCCTTGTAGATGTCGGTCTGGGCGAGCCGCGACCGCGCTTGCGTCTCCGTAAGCCCGACCGTGCCGATTTCAGGGTCGGAGAACACCGCCGTCGGCACGTTGGAGTGGTCGACCTTCGTCGGCTTGCCGCCAAACACCGTATCAGCAAAGGCGTGACCCTCCCGGATGGCGACAGGCGTGAGATTGATGCGATCGGTCACGTCACCGACGGCGTAGATGTTCGGCACGTTTGTCCGCGAGAATTCATCGACCGCGATGGCCGAGTTTTTGCCGAACGCGACGCCGGCCTGTTCCAGCCCCATGTTCGCGACGTTGGGCGCGCGGCCCGTAGCGAACATGACGCGATCGGCGGGGATCGAATTCCCATTTGAAACACGCACAGAGAAGTGCCCGCCAGTTTCCTCGATCGCCGCAATCTTGCAGCCAGTGACAACCCTGACGCCGTGCTTTTCCATATCGGCGCGTAGATGCGCGCGCACGTCGTCATCGAAACCGCGCAGGATGTTTTCGCCGCGATAGATCAACGTCACGTGCGAGCCGAGACCGGCAAATATTCCGGCGAACTCGACGGCGATGTAGCCGCCGCCCTGAATGACGACGCGACGCGGCAGTTCCGGCAGATGGAACGCCTCGTTCGACGAAATGGCGTGCTGCAGTCCCGGTATGGGATCGCCGAAACTCGGCGCGCCACCGGTCGAAATCAGTACATAGGCGGCCCGCACTTTGTCGCCATTCGCCAATTGCAGCGTGTGAGCGTCTGCGAACGCCGCCCGGGTCTTGACGACGGTGACGCCGGCGCTTTGGAGCAATCTGCCATACGCCGCCTCGAGCCGCGCGATCTCCTTATCCTTGTTGGCAATGAGCGTCGGCCAATCGAACGTGGTGTGGTGAACGGTCCAGCCAAAGCCCGCGGCGTCCTCGAATTCGGCGCTGAACCGCGACGCGTAGACCAGAAGCTTTTTCGGTACGCAGCCGCGGATCACGCAGGTGCCGCCGAGCCGATACTCCTCAGCGAGCATGACGCGCGCGCCATGCTCGGACGCAATGCGCGCAGCCCGAACGCCGCCCGAGCCGCCGCCAGTGACGAATAGATCGACGTCGTAGTCGGCCATGCTACATTTCGTGCCCGCGCTTTTTCATTTCCCCGCGCATTTTGGCCATGACGTCTTCGGAGAGGTTATCCGCCCATGTGGCAGCCGCTTGCATGCTCTCGTCGAGCGCCTTCGGCTCTTCGACGATCATCTTTTTGCCGAGTGGCGACTGGTAGAACGCTAGCATGTCCTTCAGTTCCTGCTCGCTGAAATGCGTCGCGTAGATCTTGGCGGTCTGATCGACAAGCTCGCTGACCCGCCCATCGTAGTCCTTGTGCATGTTGGCGGCGATCTCGTTGATGTCTTTCGCCAGCTGGAAATTTGTCTGCATGAATACGCTCTTGGCCTTCTCGACGACGCCCCGGACGACCGGATCGAAGACGTCCTTGACGCCTTTGAGTTCGACAATCTGCTTGGCGATCAGGATCGCGGCCGGCGACGGCGGCTTTGCGGTCGACGCCGGCGCCTGAGCCTGGGCGGAGGTCCGATCGGCGATACCGACCGCCGCAACTGCAAAAAGCGCCACTAAAGCGCAGCGCATAGACAGACGGGCGATCATGAACGCACTCCTCCTTGCTCTTAGTCAGGGCCGCTCGACGAGCCGCACCCCCTCTGGTCCGGCCACAATAGCAGCCCACGCCAGACCTATGAACAAGCCATGTTCCATGACGCCCGGAACAGCACATAGGCGAGTCGCCAACGCTTGCGGATCGGCGATGCGCTGCAATTGGGCGTCCAGGAGCCAGTGCCCGCCATCCGTGACGAAAGCATGGCCGTTTTTAGCCTCCCGCAGCGGCGCCGGGCCGGGGCACCCGACGCCCACGGCAACGGCCTCAACGGCGCGTCTGGTCGCCGACGCCCCGAAAGGCACGATCTCGATCGGTAGCGGAAAGCGGCCCAGCGTCGGCACCCATTTTGAGTGATCGGCGATCACGATCATCCGCGCCGATGCCGAGGCCACGATCTTTTCGCGCAGCAACGCACCACCGCCGCCTTTGATCAGGGTCAGATCGGGGGCGATCTCATCAGCGCCGTCGATGGTCAGATCGAGCTCCGGCGTCTCGTCGAGCGTGGTCAACGCGATGCCGAGCCGCGTTGCTTGAGCGCGCGTCGCTTCCGATGTCGGCACGCCGACGACGTTGAGGCCTGCGCGAACACGTTCGCCCAGCATGTCGACAAAATGGGCGGCGGTCGAACCGGTGCCGAGCCCGAGCCGCATGCCCGGACGCACGAAGTCGAGAGCGCGAGCGGCGGCGGTTTTTTTGAAGGCGTCGGGATCCATGGCGGACGGCGGCGGCGAAGCGGAAAATCCTTGTTGTCAGGCCGTTATCTAGCGACGTTCGTGCCGCGGTCCTAGGGAAAAGCATTGCGGCGTCGAGAATCACCGATTAGGCGAAAGTCCATGCTCACCATTGTTTTCGATCTCGACGGCACGCTGGTCGACACGGCCCCCGACCTCATCGACACGCTCAATTTCACTCTCACGCAGGAAAGCCTGCCCAACGTGCCGTTCGAAACGGCGCGGCCGCTGATCGGCGGCGGCGCCCGCGGCCTGATCGAACGCGCGCTCGCGACCGGAGGACGAACGTGCTCGAAGGCCGAGGTCGATCGGCTCTACACGACCTTCGTCGCACATTATGCCGACCATATTGCCGACCGCTCCCGCCCTTTTCCGCACCTTGAAGCCGTGCTCGACGGCCTCGCCGAGGCCGGCCATCGGCTGGCGGTGTGTACCAATAAGCTGGAATGGCTGTCCGTGCGGCTCCTGAACGAACTGAAGCTCGCCAGGCACTTCGCGGCGATCTGTGGACAGGACACGTTCGGGATACAGAAGCCGGACCCCGAAATTCTGCGGCGGACCATTGCGCGCGCGGGTGGTGTGCCTGCGCAGGCCATTATGGTCGGGGATTCGGGGACGGATGTTCGCACCGCGCGCGCCGCCAGAGTCCCCGTCGTTGCCGTCGATTTCGGCTACACCGACGTCCCCGTGGCCGAATTGCTGCCGGACCGCGTGATCAGTTCGTTCGCAGAACTTCCCGCAGCGATTGCCGTTCTGTCTATAGGGGGCTAAAACACCCATCCCGCATCGCCAAGTATATGATTATGTTATTATTTTCTTCCAGATTGCCAATGTGGAGACCACGTCAGGCGAGTCCCGTCATGCAGATCCAGTTACGCCTGCGGTCTTTACCGCGACCCTCGTGAGCCTTAGGTTCCGGCGCGAAATGGAGACTGTGCATGCCCCGCGTCCGCGCAGCCCCTGCCCTCGGCCTCGTATGCTTGAGCGCCGCGCTTGCCGGATGCTCGGCCGCGTCCTCCCCTGGCGGTAGCGGAATTGCCAGCCAGACGCCGCCAGCAGGCCAATGGACGCTTTATCTGAAGTCCGAGCCGCCCGGGGCCGAAGCGAAATCACTGCAAGGCCCATCGTGCCGGACGCCGTGTCAGATCGTGCTGCCGATGGCTGATACCAGTGTGACATTCACGCTTGCCGGCTACGCTCCGCAGACCATTCCAATTACCTGGCTGCCGGCGACGTTCCACTACGAAATGTACGAACGCACCGATCAGAGCGGAGCCATCTATCCGGTCGACTTCTCGCCCAATCCCGCCATCGCTCAACTCTTGCCCGGAGGCACCCCTGGCGCTCCTGAACCCGCATCGAGAAAACCAGCACCGAAGCCGAAGAAAACCGCCAACTGATCGGTACAACCGGCCGCTAGCGGTGCACCGCAACAAGGTTGGTCCGGTCATTTCACTCGCAGCTGTGGAGAACCGGGTCGGGTTTAATTGGGCCGGCTGAGTTGTTATCTTATTGGGTGAACATGGATTGCGGTTGATCGAGCGGCCCATTGGAGCGCGTTGACATGGACGGCATGCAGCAAAACGGCACGCACATGCGAGACTTGGATGCCGCGCGGGATTTGGATGCCGCGGCCGAGCGCAACGCGCTGGTCGACCCATTCGGCCGCGCCATCAGCTATCTGCGCGTCTCGGTGACCGACCGCTGCGATTTCCGCTGCGTCTACTGCATGGCGGAGAACATGTCGTTCCTGCCGAAAGCCGACCTGCTCACGCTCGAAGAACTCGATCGCCTTTGTTCAGCTTTTATCGCGCGCGGTGTGCGCAAACTTCGGCTGACCGGCGGCGAACCGCTCGTACGCCGTGGCATCATGACACTCGTCTCGTCGCTATCGCGCCATCTGCACAGCGGCGGCCTCGACGAACTGACGCTCACCACCAATGGCTCTCAGCTTGCCAACTATGCCGGCCAGCTGAAGGCGCATGGCGTGCGGCGCGTCAACGTATCGCTCGATACCCTCGATCCTGAGAAGTTTCGCGCCATTACACGCTGGGGTGCGCTGGACCAGATGCTCGCTGGAATCGACGCGGCTCAAGCGGCCGGTCTTGAGATTAAGATCAACACGGTCGCGCTCAAAGGCGTCAACGAGGACGAATTCCCGCAGCTGATCGAGTGGGCGCATGGCCGCGGCATGGATCTGACCTTGATCGAAGTCATGCCGCTCGGCGAGATCGGCGAAGGCCGTCTCGACCAATATCTGCCGCTGTCGATCGTGCGCGGACGTCTTGCCCAGCACTACGGGCTCGAGGACCTCGATTACCGGACTGGCGGGCCCGCCCGCTACGTGCGTGTTGCCGAAACGGGTGGCCTGCTCGGTTTCATCACGCCGCTCACCCACAATTTCTGCGAATCCTGCAACCGCGTGCGGATTACCTGTACCGGTACGCTCTACATGTGTCTTGGGCAGGAAGATGCAGCCGATCTGCGCAAACCATTGCGCGCGTCCGAAAGCAACGATCGTCTCTTTGCCGCGATCGACGAAGCGATTTCACGCAAGCCGAAGGGCCACGATTTCATCATCGACCGGCGCCACAAGAAGCCGGCGCTGGCGCGCCATATGAGCGTGACCGGCGGCTAAGCCCGCAGTTCCGATCGAATCAACCCATTCGATCGGCGCAGCATCTCATCAGTGCATCATTTCGAATTTGCGCTCGTTGTTGGCATGCACACAGCGCTGCAACGGCGCGTAGGCCCGTTCGGCCGCGGCGTAAATGCCAAGCCCTCCGCCAGCGCCTGTTCGGCCGCATTGTGCGCTTCGGAAAACGCGGCAAGCTTTTCGGAAATCATGCGCTCGGCTTCGACAGCTGTCGCAAACAGCATGAGCCTCGCCGGGACGACGCCCTGCGCTTCGTAGGTGAAGCGGACCGCCTCCATCCAAGTCTGCCAGAAATCAGCCACGTGAGCCTCCCGTCGCCCCTCCTCGGCCATCCAAGAATTGGAAGAGCCGGAGCTAACCGGAGGACCATCGTGCAAATTGTCTAAAACACAGGCGCAAGATTCTCTAAACTTGTACTGATTCCGCTGGGCATCGAAATCAATTGTTGACGTTATGTCGCTCGCCTTAGCGCCCGTCGAGCGACGCCAGCACGGCGGCGGCAGCCTTAAGCTCGGCAAAGCGGAAAGCGCGGCGCTCGAGCGCAAGCTCGTCGCGCCCCCATTGCTCCATATTCCAGTCTTCGTCGACATTGGCGGCCTGCCAGGCCTCCTCCGCCGACAGCCGCCCGCGCGACAGTGCGAGCGCGATGAGCGCAGACCCGGTAAGCGTGGTGACGGCGTTGACCGCGCCGAGGCGCCATGGATCGTCGGGGATCACTGCACGCGCCGCCGCGAGCGCGTCGTCCGGTTGGGCGACGTGAATGACGCCCTCAGCCAAATGAAAACGCGCACCAAGCTCGTCCCGGGCCCAGGCCACGATGGGATCCCAATGGCGCGCCTGTCGCTCGACCAGCGCCGCAGGATGGCCGGCGCGATAGAACAACAGATCGGAGGCGAGATATTTTGCAACTTCGTCGGCGACGGGACCCGGCGTGTCGGCGACACCATCGATGATCGCGTTGGCAAGCCGCGTCAGCGGCATGGTGGCCGGATCGATCGTCTCGTGTTGGGCATCCCATTCCGCTGCGATTGCCTCCGCGATCGCGAGCGAGGGCGCGATCAGGGGCCGGCGCGCGGACGTACGGATCGGTTTACCGTCGAGCGCGACGCCATAGCCGCCATCCGCGGCGACCGGCGCGGCCTTCTTGTAAAAGCGCCGCCGCAAGACCGGCCGCGCCGCGCTTTGCGCCGCTTCGGTCGCGCGCTCAGGCTCAATCTGTTCGAAAATGTCGCGCATGGGGCATCGATACCATCAGAATGCAGATCGCGTCGCCGCAATGGTGGCTCTCGTTCTGCGTTCGGGGGCCGGGGCCGCCCGCTTTGCCATCCTCTCCGAAGGAACAGCTATTTTTATCAATGCCTTACACAACTCCCCGCTGCTCCGTCATATGGCCGGCGCCGGCCTCCTGCGCCAACGACACCGCAGCGTTTTTTCTGTGAACCACGGGGGGACAAAACCTTGTCATTACAAGCACAAGCGGTAGAAATGCGGTCCCCGCTCGACTAGTATCGCGCCACTGGAGCGACGCGGGGTACACGCGCGGAGGAAGCCGATACACGCAGCAGCGTAAGTACCGGTTGAAGCTTACGAGCGGAACGCTGCGTGGAAGAGGAGTCAATGAAACCCACCGACATTTCGGTCCCGGATTATTTCCACAAGGTGGTGGATTGCCAATGGGCCTGCCCGGCGCACACGCCGGTCCCTGAATACATCCGATTGATCGCGGAGGGTCGCTACAGCGACGCCTACATGATCAATTGGGACTCGAACGTGTTTCCCGGCATTTTGGGACGTACTTGCGATCGGCCCTGCGAGCCGGCCTGCCGGCGCGGCCGCGTCGAAAAAGAACCGGTCGCGATCTGCCGATTAAAGCGCGTCGCCGCCGACTTCAAGGACGATATCCGCGGCCGCCTGCCGAAGCCTGCCGAAAAGAACGGTAAGCGCATTGCGCTGGTGGGCGGCGGCCCTGCTTCGCTCGCCGTGGCGCGGGACCTCGCCCCCATGGGCTACGAGTGCGTCGTGTTCGACCAAGATCCAAAATCCGGCGGCATGATGCGCACGCAGATTCCGAAATTCCGCCTGCCGGAAAGCGTGATCGATGAGGAATGCGGTTACATCCTCGATCTCGGCATCGAATTTATCGGCAACAGGCGCATCGACAGTTTGAAAGCGCTGCTCGCCGAAAATTTCGACGCAATCTTCGTTGGCTGCGGCGCGCCGCGCGGCCGCGATCTCGAAATTCCGGGCCGCAAGGAAGCGGCCAAGAACATCCACATCGGCATCGACTGGCTGTCGAGCGTCTCGTTCGGCCACATCGACAAAATCGGCAAGCGCGTCATCGTGCTCGGCGGCGGCAATACCGCCATGGACTGCTGCCGCTCGTCGCGCCGCCTTGGCGGTGAAGACGTCAAAGTCGTGGTGCGGTCCGGCTTCGAGGAGATGAAGGCGTCGCCGTGGGAGAAAGAAGACGCCATGCATGAGGATATTCCGATCCTCAATTTCATGGTGCCCAAGGCCTTCACCCACGACAACGGCAAACTGACCGGCGTCACCTTCGAAAAGGTCAAGGCCGAATATGACGCCAAGGGCCGGCGCAATCTGGTGCCGACCGGCGAACCCGACGAGACGCTCCCCTGCGACGACGTCCTTGTCGCCGTCGGCCAGGAGAATGCGTTCCCCTGGATCGAACGCGACTGCGGCATCGAATTCGACAAGTGGAACATGCCGAAGGTCGATCCGAAGACCATGGCGTCGACCCATCCGAAGGTCTTCTTCGGCGGCGATGCCGCCTTCGGCCCGAAGAACATCATCTGGGCGGTCGCGCACGGCCATGAGGCCGCGATTTCGATCGACCGCTTCTGCCGCAGAGAGGACGTCAACGTCCGGCCGGCGCCGCAGATGGCGATCGCCAGCCAGAAGATGGGTATCCACGAGTGGAGCTACGACAACGAGATCACGCTTGATAAGCGCTATCGGGTGCCGCATCGCGAGAAGGTCGTGGCGTTGCGCGATATCAGGGCCGAGGTCGAGCTTGGCTACAACGTTGAACTCGCGCTCAAGGAGGCTGAGCGCTGCCTCAACTGCGATGTTCAGACTGTGTTCACTGGCCAGCTCTGCATTGAATGCGACGCCTGCGTCGACATCTGCCCGATGGACTGCATCACATTCACGCAGAACGGCGAGGAAGCCGATCTACGCACGCGGCTGCAGGCTCCGGCGAAGAATCACACGCAAGATCTCTACGTCGCCAACAATCTGAAAACCGGCCGCGTCATGGTAAAGGACGAAGACGTGTGCCTGCACTGCGGCCTGTGCGCCGAGCGCTGCCCGACCGGCGCCTGGGACATGAAGAAATACCTCATCGACATGACTCACGCGGAACAAGCATGCCACTCGAAAGCGTAAACGACTTCGTCGTCCGGTTCGCCAACGTCAACGGTTCCGGCTCGGCAAGCGCCAACGAACTGTTCGCCCGTTCTGTGCTGCGCATGGGAATCCCGGTTGCGCCGCGCAACATCTTCCCATCCAACATCCAGGGCCTGCCGACCTGGTACGAAGTGCGCATTTCGGAAGCCAGCCACCTCGGCGCGCGCGGCGGCACCGACCTCATGGTCGCGATGAACCCACAGACCTGGGACAAGGACGTCGCCGGCATCGAGCCGGGCGGGTATCTGCTCTACAATTCCACCAAGCCGATGCCGCAGTCCAAATTCCGCGACGACATCACGGTCATCGGCGTGCCGCTGACCGCGATCTGCAATCGCGAATACACCGACCCGCGACAGCGGCAACTATTCAAGAACATCATCTACGTCGGCGCGCTTTCGGCGCTGCTCGACATGGACGTCGGCGAGATGGAAAAGCTCATCGCCGAACAGTTCCGGGGCAAGGAAAAGCTGTTCGACGCCAACAAGCACGCGCTGCACCTCGGCCGCGACTGGGTGATGATGAATACCGATCATCCGATCGGATTGCGGCTTCAGCGTTCCAACACGGTCGGCGACCGCATTTTCATCGAAGGCAATTCGGCGGCGGCGCTCGGCGCGGTCTATGGGGGCGCCACTGTCTGCGCCTGGTATCCGATCACGCCGTCATCGTCGCTGGCCGAGGCGTTCAGCCGCCATTGCCAGCGTCTGCGCGTCGATCCAGACACCAAGAAGAACAAGTTCGCCATCGTGCAGGCGGAAGACGAACTCGCCTCGATCGGCATGGTGATCGGCGCCGGCTGGAACGGCGCGCGTGCGTTCACCGCGACCTCCGGCCCCGGCATCTCCTTGATGCAGGAGTTTCTGGGCCTTGCCTATTTCGCGGAAATTCCCGCCGTAGTGTTCGACGTGCAGCGCGCCGGTCCCTCGACCGGCATGCCGACGCGCACCCAGCAGACCGACATCATCTCGTGCGCCTATGCGTCGCACGGCGATACCAAGCACGTTCTGCTGTTCCCCGAGGACCCGGCGGAAGCGTTCGAGTTTGGCGCTGAGGCTTTCGACCTCGCCGACCGGCTCCAGACGCCGGTGTTCGTCATGATGGACCTCGACATCGGCATGAACCATCGGCTGTGCCGTCCGCTGAAGTGGGACGACGCCAAGGTCTATGACCGCGGCAAGGTGATGACCGCCGAAGAGCTGGAAGCCGGCAAGGATTTCGGCCGCTATCTCGACGTCGACAACGACGGCATCCCGTACCGTACCTACCCGGGCACGCATCCGACCAAGGGCTCGTTCTTCACCCGCGGCACGTCGCGTGACCGCTACGCGCGCTATACCGAGGAAGGCACGCCGTATGCCGACAACATGCAGCGGCTCCTTCGCAAGTTCGACACCGCCAAGGACCTTGTACCGCGTCCGCTGCAGGCCAATTCGGACAAGCCGACCAAATATGGCGTGATCTATTACGGCTCGACCTCGCCGGCGATGGACGAGGCGATCCACATGATCGAGGCCAATGGCAAGCCGCTCGACCGGCTGCGCATTCGCGCCTTTCCGTTCCACTCGAGCGTGACGAGCTTCATTGCCGAGCATGATTTCGTGTTCGTGGTCGAACAGAACCGGGATGCACAATTGCGCTCGCTGATTGTCAATGAGTGCGACATCGACCCGGTGCGGCTCGTTCCAATCCTGCACTACGACGGCACGCCGATCACAGCGCGCTTCATCGCGAACGCCGTCGGCAGCCACCTCGATGCCCTGAAAGTCACGCCGCTGCGGAAGGTGGGAGCATGACCTACGTCGTCAAACCGAAATTCCACCATCCCGAACTGCCGAAGAACGAACTCGGCTACACTCACCGCGACTACGAGGGTTCGATCTCGACCCTGTGCGCCGGCTGCGGTCACGACTCGATTTCAGCATCGATCATCGAAGCCTGTTTCGAGCTGTCGATCGAACCGCACCGGGTGGCGAAACTCTCCGGCATCGGCTGCTCGTCGAAGACGCCGACCTACTTTCTCGGCAATTCGCACGGCTTCAATTCCGTGCACGGCCGCATGCCCTCGGTGCTCACCGGCGCTAACCTCGCCAACCGCGAACTGATTTATCTCGGCGTCTCCGGCGATGGCGATTTCGGCCTCGATCGGCTTCGGCCAGTTTGCGCATGCGCTTCGCCGCGGCGTCAACATGGTCTACATCGTCGAGAACAACGGCGTGTACGGCCTGACCAAGGGCCAGTTCTCCGCTACCGCCGATCGCGGCTCGAAGTCGAAGCGTGGCGTCATCAACAATGACAGCGCCATCGACATGGTCGGCATTGCGCTGCAGCTTGGCGCCACGTTCGTCGCCCGCTCGTTCTCCGGCGACAAGAAGCAGCTCACGCCGATCATCAAGGCCGCGATCGAACACGAAGGCGCCGCCTTCATCGACGTGATCTCGCCGTGCGTCGCGTTCAACAATCACGCCGGTTCGACCAAGAGCTTCGACTACGTGCGCGAGCACAACGAGGCGGTCAATTACCTCGACTTCATCACCGGCCGCACGCCGATCCACGTCGATTATGCGCCCGGCACGGTCGAACTGGTCGAACAGCATGACGGCACCACGCTTGCGCTGCGCAAGATCAACGCCGAATACGATGTGCACGACCGGCTCGCCGCCATGAGCTTCCTGCAGCACCACGCCGCCAAGGCTCAGATCGTGACCGGCCTGCTCTATGTCGCCTCCGACGCGGAAGACCTGCACGGACATCTCAACACGGTCGAGGCGCCGCTCAACAAGCTCAGCGAAAAAGAGCTTTGCCCCGGCTCAGCGGCTCTGGAAAAGATCAACGCCGGCCTGCGCTGACCGGACCGCCCGATCGTCATTCCCGCGAAGGCGGAAATCCATACTCACCGCCGAAGCAGTTCCCGCACGACCCGTGGCTATGGCTCCCCGCGTTCGCGGGGACGACGGGTGTGAATGATCCTGCCCTCGAACCTAGGCCGTCCTACTTCGAGAACTGCCCAGCGGCGGGTCGCTTCGAGCGACTCGCCGGTTTCGAGAAGGCTCTTCAGGCTCGACAGGATCGCCGGCCACCCGGTCGACACCGCTTCGATGAACCTCGATTCCGACTTGTCGATGTCGTGGCTCACGGTGAGCTTCACCATGTCGTCCTGCGGCTCGATCAGATAGGTGAGCCGCGAATAGCCCTCCTCGTGCAGCTCCGGCCGAAACTCGTTGCGCCACGTCAGCACGAGACGGCGCGGCGGATCGATCACGATGATCTCACCGGAATCGGCGACCCGGCCATCAGGAATCATGATCCGCCAGGCGGCACCGACCTTCCAATCGGACTCCTGCCAGGTGCCCGCCCAATATTGCCGGGTGAATTCCGGCTCGATCAGCGCGCGCCACAGCTTTTCCGCCGTCGTGCGGATGTAAACGACGTAGACGAATTTCGGCTTGGCGGCGCGGCGCAGGCGCCCTCGCGATACCAATCCGGCTGCAGCACCTTGCCGGCTTCCAGATAGCTCTTGAGGCTCGACAGAATGAGCGGCCAGCCGCGGCTGATTCCCTCGAACACCTTGCTGCCAGGCACGAAGCCATCGTGCACGATGGTGAGCTTGACCTGATCCTGCTGCGGCTCGATGTCGAAGGTGACGCGCGACGGCGGCTCGCCGTCCATGCCGCCGTGATGCGGCTCGAACGAATAAGCGAGCCGGCGCGGCGGATCGAATTCGAGTACGACTCCGGTGATGTTTTTCGTCTGGTGTTTGATCTTCATCGAGATCGGCGCGCCGACCGTCCAATCGGAGACCAGGCGGTTGCCGTGCCAATAACGCTCGGTCATGTTGGCGTCGGTCAGCGCGGCGAACACCTTTTCGGGCGTCGACGCGATATACATCACATATACGAAACTCGGCTTATTCATCACGCGCCCTCCAGTCCTTTCTTCAGTTCGCTCAGCGCCTGCAGGCGTGAGCGTTCGAACTTTCCGATCCAACGTTCGGCGATGTCGTGGATCGGCACCGGGTTGAGGTAGTGCAGTTTCTCGCGGCCGCGCCGCACGGTGGCGACGAGATTGGCGCCCTCCAGCACCGCCAGATGTTTCATCACGGCCTGACGCGTCATCGCGTGTCCCTCGCACAACTCGGACAGCGTCAAGCCGCCTGTCGCCCGCAATCGGTCCAGCAGTTCCCTGCGGCTGGCATCGGCCAGCGCCTTGAACACCGCATCCATGGCGAACAATATGTAACCTTTAGGTTACCTGTCAAGCCCTTCTTTTGCCGAGGAGGAAAAGTCCGCCCACGAGTTAGAAACACAGCGGCGAAGGGCGAGGGTCCGTGCCGACGGCGATCAACGATTCAGCGGAGGTGAAGCTGCGTGAGGTCGATCAAGATTTTGCGCCCGGCGGCGGACGCCAGGACTGTGCGTAACCGGCCGTATTGATCGTCACGTTATAGTACCCTTGCGCCGGGCGGGACGCGGCGCGCCAGGCATCGAGCCAATGCTTGCCGTGGAATCCAAAGACGGAATTCACAGACTGTCCGTAAATGCCGACCGACTCGATCGAGAACAGCGCCGCGAGCTCGGGCGGCGCGAAGCAAACTCCGGCCGCCCGCATCTCGTCGTAGAGATAATGGCAGATCACCAAGTCTTCGGACTTAAGCGGAAAGTTCAGCTCGTCGAATCGAATGCGCGATGTAATTTCGAGAAGCTTCTTGCTGCGCAATGAAAAGCCGCCGTTGCCGACCGAGTTCCTGTCGAGCCGCATGAAGCCGCTGCCGGGCGGCATCAGCGGCACCGATGCAGGCCACGGCGCGCCGATGTAGTCATGGCCGAGAAAGCGGTCATCCCAGCGCGCCGGGTTCAGAATGAAGCCGTCGCTTTGCACGATCAGACAATGTTCCGTCTGCACGTGCGCGTTCAGCGCTTCGATGATGAAACGGCTGTAGCCGACAAAATCGATCGCCGGAATCTGCTCGGTACGTGACTCGCGAATCGGCGATGCTGGGCCGGGTCGGGCTCAGCATTTTAACGGCGCCGAACTCGGCCTGTCCGGCGCAATGCTGCAAGGCGGCGTGCGCCTGATCGATGTCGACGCCGGTCACAGTCAACAGCGTCACGCCGGGAAGCTGAAGTTTCGCCGTCATGTCGCGCACATCGGGCGTGTGGCGGTTGGGTTAGGCGCAATGCTATCGGTTTCATCGCGCGCCGGGAAGCAGCGCGGCGATGCTGGCAGCGCCGCCACATATCACTGCAGGCAGGCGCCCATGTACTTCGGGCTCGATCCGCCTTGCGGGCCGTAGAGGCCAGCCTGGAACGAACAGCGCGACGCGCGATCCTGAAAGGTCTCAGGCCCGTGCGGCAGATTCGGAACGGGCTGGGCCACGCCGGGCACGAAGGTCGGGCCGTGCTCCCGGGACAAATTCGGCGTAACGAGGCTGCTGCCGCCTTCCGGCGGAATCAGCCGCGTTTTGAGCAACGGCGTCGGCAGGACCACGCCCGGCGAGCCGCGAACGGCGACCTTGCCTCGAGGCGGGTTGGTTTTCGTCACCGTTTCACTCGGCTGCGAGGGGGAGTTCGCCTTGTGCCGGCCCTTTGCGGCTGAGGTTCCACGGTGATGGCCGCCGGCGCCGGGTTCAGGCGCCATGATGGAATTGGGAAACTGATCGTCACCCGCAAAGTGTTGGGCGCGACCCGGCGCAACGGCGACGACCGCGAAAATGAGCGCAAGAGCGAACGTCTGGCAGACGCGAAAGACCATGCCATCGACGTGGTGCGGCAGGTCCAGCCGTTCAACCCCTATTCCTGCGGCGCCTCGACAATGGGGTCGTAGCGCTCGGCGTCGAGCCCGAGCAGGTTCCACGATTGCTGCATATGCGGCGGAAGCGGCGCGCTGACGTCGAGAACGCCGCCGCGCGGATGCGGCACGGCGATCCGCCGGGCGAGAAGATGCAATTTGTTCTGCATGCCGCCGGGCAGTTCCCAATTCTCGCGCACGAAATATTTGGGATCGCCGACGATCGGATGGCCGATATGCGCCATGTGGGCACGCAATTGATGGGTACGGCCGGTGACAGGCTTGAGCGAGACCCAGGCCAGCAACGGGCCTGATGTCTCCACCACCGCGTAATAGGTCACCGCGTGACTGGCGCCTTTTTCACCGTGCTGCGCGATGCGCATGAACGACTCGTCCTCGCGCTCCTCCTTGGCAAGGAACGTCGATATGCGGCCTTGCTGGACCTTGGGCACGCCCGCCACCAGCGCCCAATAGACTTTCCGTGCGGAACGCGAACGGAAAGTCTTCGCCAGCGCCGCTGCCGCAAATCGCGTCTTGGCGACGAGCAAACATCCGGCCGTATCCTTGTCGAGCCGATGCACGAGGCGCGGCCGCTGCCCGTGCGCGTCGCGTAAGACGTCCAGCGTGCCGTCGATGTGACGCGTGGTGCCGGAACCGCCCTGCACCGCAAGGCCCATCGGCTTGTTGAGCACCAGCACGTCGGCATCCTCGTGCAACGTGATCGATTTCAGAAAGGCGCGGGTTTTCTGATCCGCTTCACTTCCCGCAGCCGCAGGCTTCGGCTGATCGAGCCGCAGCGGCGGAATGCGCACGCTCTGACCCGCTTCCAGCCGGTTCTTCGGCTGGGTGCGTTTGCCGTTGACCCGCAGTTCGCCTTTCCGGATGACACGCTGGATGTGGGAAAAACTTAAGCCCGGAAAGCGCGCTTCAAGGAAACGATCGACCCGCATGCCGGCTTCGTCGGCGGTCACGGCGACGGTTTGAACGGCAGTCGGCATGGGGGCGGGCGCGCTCTTCTGCTCCGCGTCATCCCGAGGCGCGCGCCGTGGGCGCGCCTCGAAGGAGGAGCGGCCCTGCCCAGGCCGTCGCCCTTCGAGGCTCGCTTGCGCTCGCGCCTCAGGGTGACGGGAAACCTTTCGGTCGCGATGCTGCGGCCCGGCCGTTTGTTTGCCACCGCCCGGCTGACGCGGTCCACGCGAGCCTCTCATGACCCGCTCCGCTCTTTGCGCAGCTTCGCCCAGTATTCCAGCCGCTTCCTGATCTCGCGTTCGAAGCCGCGCTCGGGCGGATCGTAGAATTGCCGCCTGCCGAGCCCTTCGGGGAAGTAGTCCTGGCCTGAGAACGCGTCCGGCGCATCGTGATCGTACGTGTAGTCGGCGCCGTAGCCTTCGGTCTTCATCAGCTTGGTCGGCGCGTTGAGGATGTGTTTGGGCGGCAACAGCGAGCCAGCTTCCTTGGCAGTGCGCATCGCTTCGCCGAAGGCGACATAGGTTGCGTTCGATTTCGGCGCGGTCGCCACGTAGATCAAGGCTTCGGCGATGGCCAGTTCGCCCTCCGGCGAGCCCAGAAAATCGTAAGCGTCCTTCGCCGCGTTGGCGACGACCAGCGCCTGCGGGTCGGCCAGCCCGATGTCCTCGACCGCCATCCGCACGATGCGCCGCGCGAGATAAAGCGGGTCTTCGCCGGCGTCGAGCATGCGGCAGAGATAGTAGAGCGCCGCGTCGGTGTCGGAGCCGCGCACCGATTTGTGCAGTGCGCTGATCAGATTGTAGTGGCCGTCCTGCGACTTGTCGTAGATCGGCGCACGGCGCTGCACGACCTCCTGCAAGGCCGCGGCATCGAAGGTTTCGCCTTTGCGCGCGGCGCGCCAGACTTCTTCCGCAAGGGTCAGAGCGGCGCGGCCGTCGCCGTCGGCCATGCGCAGCAGCGACACCCGCGCATCGGCGTCGAGCGGCAGCGTCTTGCCTTCGATCGCCTCAGCGCGCTCAAGGAGCTTCCCGATCGCCGCCGCATCGAGCGGCTTGAAGACGAGCACACGGGCGCGCGACAACAGCGGCGCGATCAGTTCGAACGAGGGATTTTCCGTCGTCGCGCCGACCAGCACGATCGTGCCGTCTTCCATGACCGGCAGAAATAAATCTTGCTGGGCACGATTGAAACGATGAATTTCGTCGACGAAGAGCAGCGTTCCCTGCCCGGTCTCGCGGCGCAGCCGCGCCGCGTCAAAGACCTTCTTGAGATCGGCGACGCCGGAAAAAATCGCCGAAATCTGTTCGAAATAGAGTTCGGTCGCATGCGCGAGAAGCCGCGCCACCGTGGTCTTGCCGGTGCCCGGTGGTCCCCAAAAGATCAGAGAGCCGAGCGAGCGCGTCTCCAGCATACGGGTCAACCCGCCGTCGGGACCGAGCAGATGATCCTGACCGACGACGTCGGCAAGTTTGTCAGGACGGAGCTTGTCGGCGAGAGGCCGCGGCGCGTCACGGTCGAGGCCGCCGGCCGCGAAAAGGTTCGGCGCGTTCTTTTTCGGGCGAGAGCTCATCCACTGCCCCGCACCGCGTCATGCCCTGCCATAGCCGTTCGAAGAACGGCGTCGCTTCGCTCGCCTATGTGCCGGGCGTCCACGTCTTGTGAGAACGCGACAAGAGAAGACGTACATGGCCGGGACAAGCCCGGCCATGACGAAGCAAGGGACACGAGCGGGCTCATCCCGAGAACATAACCGAAATCTGCTGGCCGCCGCGCACGATGGTGACCCGCCAGCTGCGGCCTCCGGCGTTTGCGATCCGCTCGAGATCGGCAGAGTTGGCGATCTTCTGATTGTTGACCGAAACGAAGATATCGCCCTTCTGAAATCCGATCGACTGCGCGGTCGAGCCATCGGCGATAGCGGTGATGACGACGCCCGAACTTTGCGGATCGAGCCGCAACTCGTCAGCCAAGGCGGGCGAGAGGTTGGCGACGGTCGCACCAAGGAATGGCGAGCGGCCGCGGATTTCGACCTCAGCGCGCGGCGTGTCGGGCAGGCTTTGCAGCCCGACCGCCACGACGAGAGCCTTACCTTGGCGCAGAATGCCGATCTGCGCGGTGCCGCCGAGCGGCTTGGTGGCAAAGCGGTAGTCGAAGGCGTTCGGATCGTCGACAGTCTGACCATCCACCGCGATGATGAGATCGCCGGTCTTGATGCCGGCGCGGGCCGCCGGACCATCGGGCAGGACGCTCGCGACCAGCGCGCCGGTCGGCCGCTTGAGGCCGAGGCTGTCGGCGATCTCGGGCGTCACCTCCTGCAGCTTCGCCCCGAGCCACGGGCGCTTGACGGCTCCGCTGCCGCCCTCCGCCGACGTCACCACTACTCGCACCATATTGGCCGGAATGGCGAAGCCGATGCCCTGCGAGCCGCCGGACCGCGAATAGATCGCCGAGTTGATGCCGACCAGCCGGCCGTTCATGTCGACCAGCGCGCCGCCGGAATTGCCGGGATTGATGGCGGCATCGGTCTGGATGAAGAACTGATAATCGCTGATGCCGACCTGCGTTCGCGCCACCGCCGAGACGATGCCGTGCGTCACCGTCTGGCCGACGCCGAACGGATCGCCAATCGCCAAGCACGATGTCGCCGACCTGCAGCTCGTCGGAGTTGGCAAAATCGAGCGTCGGGAAGCGCTCCTTGGCGCCCTTGATGCGCAGCACCGCGAGATCGCTGCGCTGGTCCTTCAGCACGATGTCGGCTGCAAACTCGCGCTTGTCGGAGAGCGCGATCTTCACTTCGCTGGCATCCGCGATGACGTGATAATTGGTGACGACGAGGCCGGACGGATCAACGATGACGCCGGAGCCGAGCGAGCGCTCGACTTGCTCGCGCGGCATGCCGCCGCCGAAGAATTGGCGGAAAAACGGGTCGGCCATAAACGGGTTGCGGTTCTCGACGATCCGCGCCGCGTAGACGTTCACCACGGCCGGCGCGACCCGCTGCACGATCGGCGCGAAGGAGAGTTGAAGCTGGGCATCGGACGATGGAACGCGGCGCTCCTGGGCGCTCGCGGTCGCCGCAAACGCCAGGAAGAAGGCCAGGGTGCGTAGCGTCATTGCTGACAAGAAGCGGCGAGGCATCGATGGTCCCGAATGACAATGAAATTGGCTTTTGCCGCGGCCATATAAGGATTGTCCAAGGCAATAGAAGGGCGACCGGCGCCGCATCCAGGCCCCGGAGCCCACATCACCCCGAAGCGGCCGATGTGCGGGCGGCGCTGCGCCGCCCGGCCAGCCGGTGCAGTCCCACACCCGCCGCGAGCCCGACCGCCAGCACGGCGAGCGAAACCAGCGGCCGGTACCACAGCCAGGCGATCGCCATCACCACTGGAGCCAGCACCACGGTGAATGCCAAGGCGACCAGGGCCGCGCCCGCACCGAGCACGTTGCCGATCAGCGGCACCACATCGGCGACCACCACCAAAGGGCGCAGCACCAGGAAGGCGCCGAGCCACATCAGCACCATGCCGACGATACGGATGAGCCAAGTCCCGAGGCGGTTGATCTCCTCGGCACATGTCCGTTGCGGCCTGGGTCCCCGAAACCGCCATCAGCAACCCTCGCCTGCCGCGGTCGCGCGCCCGTCTTTCAGAGAGGAAAGAGCAGCGAACTTATTCCTTCGGCGGCACCGTGCGCAGCCAGGCGATGACGGCGTCAAGGTCGGCATCGGTCATATGGGCATAATACTGAAAGCCCATCGGACCTTTGAGCTTGTTGCCGTCCTTGTCGATGCCCTGGGTGATGGCGCGCTTGATATCGGCATCGCTCCAGTCGCCGATGCCCTTGGTCTTGCTCGACGTGATATTGCGCGAGACCGACACACCCCAAGGGCCGGGGAATTCGCCGGCCGCCGGTGCCAAGCGCGTTCTGAAAATCGGCGCGCGCCCTTCACCATCGGCGTGTGGCATTCCATGCAATGGCCGATAGTGGCGAGATAGATGCCCGCGCTTGACCTTGTCGTTGAGGTCCGCCGGATCGATCGGCTTCTCGGCGCCCGGGAAAATCTGGCGCGGCACCGGCATCTTATAGATCGGATCGGGCACCTTGTTGCTGACCGGCTTGAGGCTTTGCAGGTAGGCAACGTAATCGCATCGAGGTCGGCGTCGGCAGCAGAATGCCGTAAAAGCCGGTCGGCATGACGACCGCGAGCGGGACGCCGTTTGGCCGCACGCCGGTCAGCAGGTCTTCTTGATGTCGGCAGCGCTCCAGGTGCCGATGCCGGTGTCTTTGTCCGGCGTGATGTTCGGCGCGGTGACGTCGAACGGCGGCTCGTTGAAACGCAGGCCGCCGGAAAAATCCTTGCCCGCGACCACGTCGGGCGGCCCCTTGGGCGAGTGGCAATTGCCGCAGGTCATGATGGTGTTGACGAGATAGCTGCCGCGCTCGAGCGGCGTATCCGCGCGCGAGCCGCGCCGGCGACCACCAGCGTGCCGCAACGGTAAGTGTCGCAAGCCGCATCATGAATTCCCCCATGGCGATGCTCCGCCGGACACCATATGGCATGACCCATCGACCGCCAAACACAGTTTGAGTCGTGCGCGCAAAATGCCCGCTTGAAAACGGTACCAGGCAAAAAAAAGGGCAGCGCGAAGCTGCCCCTTATCGACAATCGGGTTTGCGAAAGACCTACGCGGCCGCGGGAGCGGTCTCTTCGGTCCGCGCCTGGACCGGCCCGGAATCCTTGCCCTTGGCCTCGACGTCGCGATCGACGAATTCGATCACCGCGACCGGCGCGGAATCGCCGTAGCGGAAGCCGGCCTTGAGCACGCGGGTATAACCGCCGTTGCGGTCCTTGTAGCGCGGGCCGATCACGTCGAAGAGCTTCTTGACCATGGCGAGGTCGCGCATCTGCGCGATCGCCTGGCGGCGGGCATGCAGGTCGCCGCGCTTGCCGAGCGTGACGAGCTTCTCGACGACCGGACGCAAATCCTTCGCCTTCGGCAGCGTGGTGACGATCTGCTCATGCTTGATCAGCGACGCGGCAAGGTTCGCCAGCATCGCTCGGCGATGATCCGAGCGCCGGTTGAATTTGCGGTGGGTCTTGGCGTGACGCACTTTCGTCTCCTTCGGAGACAGGAATCAGTGGACGGTAATCACTAATCAGATTTTCTTTCTGATCACCGACGTCTGATTACTCGATTCCTGCTCAGTAATGATCCTCGAAGCGCTTGGCGAGCTCTTCGATGTTCTCCGGCGGCCAGCCCGGCACTTCCATGCCGAGATGCAGGCCCATCTGCACCAGCACTTCCTTGATCTCGTTGAGCGACTTGCGGCCGAAATTCGGCGTGCGCAGCATCTCGGCCTCGGTCTTCTGAACGAGATCGCCGATATAGACGATGTTGTCGTTCTTCAGGCAGTTCGCCGAACGCACCGAGAGTTCGAGCTCGTCGACCTTCTTGAGGAAGGCCGGATTGAACGCGAGATCGGGGATCGGCTCGTGCGCGGTTCGCGCTTGGGCTCCTCGAAGTTGACGAACACGTTGAGCTGGTCCTGCAGGATGCGCGCCGCATAGGCGAGCGAGTCCTCGGGCGTCACCGCGCCGTTGGTCTCGATCGACAGCGTGAGCTTGTCGTAGTCGAGGATCTGACCCTCGCGGGTGTTCTCGACCTTGTAGGAGACCTTGCGCACCGGCGAATACAGGCTGTCGACCGGGATGAGACCGATCGGCGCATCCTCAGGACGATTGCGCTCGGCCGGCACGTAGCCCTTGCCGGTGTTGACCGTGAATTCCATGCGGATTTCGGCGCCCTCGTCCAGCGTGCACAGCACGAGGTCGGGATTGAGCACCACGACATCGCCGACGGTCTGAATGTCGCTGGCGGTGACAGTGCCCGGGCCCTGCTTCTTCACCACCATGCGCTTGGGCCCGTCGCCCTGCATCTTGATGGCGATGTCCTTGATGTTGAGCACGATGTCGGTCACGTCCTCGCGCACGCCGGCGATCGAGGAGAACTCGTGCAGCACGCCGTCGATATGCACCGACTGCACCGCCGCGCCCTGCAGCGACGACAGCAAGATGCGCCGCAGCGCATTGCCGAGCGTCACGCCGAAACCGCGTTCGAGCGGCTCGGCGACGACCGTCGCCACGCGCCGCGCATCGCCGCCAGGGCTGACCTGCAGCTTGTTGGGCCTGATCAATTCCTGCCAATTCTTTTGGATCGTCACGTTATCACCCATCGCGTTTCGCGGCGCGAACGTCTCGCGCACCTCACTCCGCTCCGTGAGGCCAAGGTCTATGCGGCGGCAGATCACTGTTCCATCGGCCGGATATCCTAAACGCGCCGCCGCTTGCGCGGCCGGCATCCATTATGCGGGATCGGCGTCACGTCACGGATCGACGTGATGGTGAAGCCGGCGGACTGCAGCGAACGCAGCGCCGATTCCCGTCCTGAGCCGGGACCGGCGACCTCGACTTCGAGCGTGCGCATGCCGTGCTCCTGCGCCTTCTTGGCGGCGTCTTCGGCAGCAACCTGCGCCGCGTAGGGGGTCGACTTGCGCGAACCCTTGAAGCCCATGGTGCCCGCCGACGACCAGGCAATGGTATTGCCTTGGACATCGGTAATCGTGATCATGGTGTTGTTGAACGTGGCATTCACGTGGGCCACGCCGGAGGCGATGTTTTTGCGTTCGCGTTTGCGAACGCGCGTGGCTTCTTTACCCATTTTTTGAACCCTTTCGCGGATCGGAACCGACCGTTCCGGTGCCGTCACATTGTCCTGGTCGACGCGCTATTTCTTCTTGCCGGCAATAGCCTTGGCCGGACCTTTGCGGGTGCGTGCGTTGGTGTGGGTGCGTTGCCCGCGCACAGGTAGACCGCGGCGATGACGCAATCCGCGGTAGCACCCGAGATCCATCAGCCGCTTGATGTTCATGGAGACCTCGCGGCGCAGATCGCCCTCGACCACGTAGTCGCGGTCGATCATTTCACGGAGCTGCAGCACTTCCTGATCGGTCAGTTGCGACACCCGGCGCAACTCGGGCATCGACACTTTCTCCAGTATTTCCTTGGCCTTAGCACCGCCAATGCCATAGATATACTGGAGCGCGATCACGATCCGTTTGTTGGTCGGTAGGTTGACACCGGCGATACGGGCCAAGTTAGCTACTCCTGTGCTGGCGGGTCCGCCATTTGAATGGCGCCCGGTCGCTTTCCGTCGGTACCAATGTCACCTGAGAAGGCCACAAACGTAAAAAACCAACGCCTGCCTGCCGTTACGGCCCGGCCTCGTTGCTAAATCTCCGACTGGATATTCGGGCTTATTAATGGATTCCTCGCGCTGTCGTCAACCTCGGCGGGCGTGCCAAGCAAAAAATACTGTTCACGAAATTGCTGTTTAGCCGCTGGGCGTTGAGACCGAATCAAGAGCGCCTTGGCCGACTTGCGCGGCCGCGGGTGCCGATCATCCCGGCGCGCACTTACGATGCGACAATATGTCATACCTTGGCGGTCATCGTCGTCTTCGGCGCCTTCGCAGCGGACTTGCCACTGGCCGACCCGCCAAGAGCCTGCTCGATCGCCGTGGCCACCTCAGGGATCGGCGCCATACCGTCGATCGTGTGCAGCATGCCGTGCTGCTGGTAGTAGGCGATCAGCGGCGCGGTCTGCCCACGGTAAGCGCTCAGCCGGCGATGCAGGACCTCCGGCTTGTCGTCATCGCGCAGCGACTCGCCACGAGCCTGCATTTCGGCGACCCGGGTCTCGATCCGCTTAAGAAGCGCGGCCTCGTCAACGCGAAGCTCGATAACCGCATCGAGTGCGAGGCTGTGCCTTTCCAGCATGCGGTCGAGCGCTTCCGCCTGGGGCACGGTGCGCGGAAACCCGTCGAGGATAAATCCCTTGCGCGCGTCCGGCTGCTCGACGCGCTGCTCCACGATACCAACAACGATTTCGTCGGGGCACAGCGCGCCGCGCGCCATAATGTCCTGGACCTGCTTGCCAAGCGGCGTCGAGGCCTTGACCGCGGCGCGCAGCATGTCACCGGTCGAAAGCTGGACAATTCCGTATTTGGCGACGAGCCGCTGGGCCTGCGTTCCTTTGCCAGCCCCTGGCGGGCCCAGCAGGATCAATCTCATCTACGGCGCCCCCTCAATTTCGATCGCTTTATGAGCCCTTCGTATTGATGGGCTAGCAGGTATCCCTGCACTTGCGCCACCGTATCCATGGTCACGCTGACCACGATCAACAGCGACGTACCGCCAAAATAGAACGGCACAGCCGCGTAGGAAATCAGCATTTCGGGGAATAGACAGACGATTGCCAGGTATCCGGCGCCGATCACTGTGATGCGAGAGAGCACATAGTCGATGTATTCCGCGGTGCGCTCGCCCGGCCGGATGCCCGGGATGAAGCCGCCGTGCTTCTTCAGGTTATCGGCGGTCTCCGTCGGATTGAACACGATCGCCGTGTAGAAGAAGGCGAAGAATACAATCAGACCGACGTAAAGCGCCAGAAACAGCGGCCGACCGTGCGCCAGTTGCGTAGTGATGGCCGTCAGCCATTCAGGCCCCTGCCCGGCCGTGAAATTAGCGACCGTGGTCGGCAGCAGCAGCAGCGAGGAGGCGAAGATTGGCGGAATGACGCCGGAGGTGTTCAGCTTCAGCGGCAGGTGCGAAGATTGGCCCTCGAACATGCGGTTGCCAACCTGGCGCTTCGGATACTGAATTAGCAACCGGCGCTGCGCCCGCTCCATGAAGACGATGAAGGCGATGACGGCGACCGCCATGACCAAGACGACCAAAATCAGCCCGGTCGAGAGTGCGCCCTGGCGGCCGAGTTCAAGCGTCCCGGCAATGGCCGAGGGCAATTGCGCGACGATCCCGGACATAATGATCAGCGACGTACCGTTGCCGATGCCGCGCTGTGTGATCTGCTCGCCAAGCCACATCAGAAACATCGTGCCGCCGGTGAGCGTGATCACAGTCGAGATGCGGAAGAACAGCCCCGGATCGGAAACGACACTGCTGGCCCCTTCGAGGCCGACGGCGATGCCGTAGGCCTGGAACGCCGCCAGCACCACCGTCAGATAACGAGTGTACTGGTTGATCATCTTGCGGCCCTGCTCGCCCTCTTTCTTGAGCTGTTCGAGGGTTGGCGACACTGTCGTCATCAGCTGAATGATGATCGAGGCCGAGATGTACGGCATGATGTTGAGCGCGAAGATCGCCATGCGGTGAATGCCGCCGCCGGCGAACATATTGAACATTCCCAAAATGCCGCCGGCCTGCGACTGGAAGATCTGATCCCAGGCGTTGGGATCGATGCCGGGCAGCGGGATGTAGGTGCCGAGCCGATAGACGAGCAGCGCGCCCAGTGTGAACCAGATGCGCTTCTTGAGCTCTTCAGCCTTCGCCAGCGCGCCGAAATTAAGGTTGGCTGCGAGTTGTTCTGCTGCAGAGACCATCCGGCGACGCTCCGTATGCCCAAGCCTTTAAGGTCGACCCCCGTCTATATAGGGGTCAGGCTGCCTGTTCGCTCGTCTCCGGCTTGGGCGCGAGGATTTGGACGCTGCCGCCGGCCTTCTCGACCGCGGCCACGGCCGACTTCGAGGCCCCGAACACCGCCAAAACCACCTTGGCCTTGATCTCACCGCCGCCAAGGATCCGAACGCCCTCCTTGGCCCGGCGCAGCACGCCGCCCGCGACGAGTGCGGCGGCGTCGATCGTCTTGGCCGCGTCGATCTTGCCGGCGTCGATCGCTTCCTGGATACGGCCGAGAT
Source organism: uncultured Alphaproteobacteria bacterium (assembly GCA_963732015.1). Taxonomy (GTDB): domain Bacteria; phylum Pseudomonadota; class Alphaproteobacteria; order Rhizobiales; family Xanthobacteraceae; genus BOG-931. Next base: position 49,290 of record CAVSXY010000004.1, read on the forward strand.
TGACCTCGTTGAGCTTGCGGGCAAACGCGGCATTCTTGAAGCCGCGCTTGGGCAGGCGCCGGTGTAACGGCATCTGCCCGCCTTCAAAGCCCTTGATGCGAACGCCTGAGCGCGCGGTCTGGCCCTTGCCGCCGCGGCCGCCGGTCTTGCCTTTGCCGGAACCGATGCCGCGGCCGATGCGCTTTCGCGCCTTGCGGGCGCCGGGCCGGCCGGCGAGGTCTTGCAGCTTCATCGCCTACTCCTCCACCACTTCCACAAGATGCGCGACCTTCGCGATCATCCCGCGCGTCTGCGGCGTATCGGCGAGTTCCGAAAGGCGGCCGATCTTGTTGAGCTTGAGCCCGACGAGCGTCTGGCGCTGGGTAAATGGCCGGCGCATTGGGCTGCCGATCTGTTTCACCTTGATGGTCTTACCCGAAGTCTTCTTGCCGGTGTTCATCTCAAACTCCCGAATACGGCCGCTTAGTCGGCCGCCTGTTCGGCGTCGACGTCGCGGCGGCGCGCCTGCAGGGTCGATACCTTGACGTTGCGGCGTGCGGCGACCGAGCGCGGTGAATCCTGATGCTTGAGCGCGTCGAACGTGGCGCGCACCACATTGTAGGGGTTGGACGTGCCGACCGACTTCGCCACCACGTCCTGCATGCCGAGCGTCTCGAACACGGCGCGCATCGGTCCGCCCGCGATGATACCAGTTCCGGGAGGCGCCGCGCGCAGATAGACCTTGCCGGCGCCATGCCGTCCGGCGACGTCATGATGGAGAGTGCGCCCTTCGCGGAGCGGCACCCGCGTGAGCCCGCGCTTCGCAGCGTCGGTCGCCTTGCGGATCGCCTCAGGCACCTCGCGCGCCTTGCCGTGGCCGAACCCGACCCGGCCCTTCTGGTCGCCGACAACGACGAGCGCGGCGAAACCGAAGCGCCGGCCACCCTTCACCACCTTCGCAACGCGATTGATGTGAACGAGCTTGTCAACAAACTCGCTGTCGCGCTCTTCGTTTCTTCGATCGCGGGGTTCACGTGCCATGTTGATTTGCCGTGTTTGTGTGTGCCGTCATGTTATCAATGCGATCCGTTCGCTGTTGTCCGATGATCAGAAATTCAAACCGCCTTCGCGCGCCGCATCCGCCAACGCTTTGACTCGGCCGTGATAGAGGTAGGCGCCGCGGTCGAAGATCACGTCCTTGACGCCCTTCTCCTGCGCACGCTGGGCGATAAGCTTGCCCACCGCCTTGGCCGCCTCGACGCTGGCGCCGGTTTTGAGGCCGTCGCGCGTCGTCTTCTCGATCGAAGACGCGGAGGCGAGCGTGGCGCCCTTGGTATCGTCGATCACCTGCGCGTAAATGTGCTTGGAGGAACGAAACACGGTCAGCCGCTTACGCTCGCCCGCAGCCAGGCGCAACGCTCCGCGCACTCGCCCCTTTCGCCGCAGAATTCTGTCGCTCAACTTCGTCATAGCCGGCTCCGTTACTTCTTCTTGCCTTCCTTGCGGAAGATGCGTTCCCCGGCGTACTTGATACCCTTGCCCTTGTAGGGCTCCGGCGGACGGTAATCGCGGATCTCGGCGGCGACCTGGCCGACCTTCTGGCGATCGATGCCGCTGATCACGATCTCGACCGGGCGCGGCGTCGCGATGGTGATGCCTTCGGGGATCGGATAGATGATGTCGTGGCTGTAGCCGAGCGCGATCTGCAGGTTCTTGCCCTGCACCGCGGCGCGGTAGCCGACGCCGTTGATCTCGAGCCGCTGCTCGAAGCCCTTCGTGACCCCGGCAATCAGATTGGCGATCAGCGTGCGCGAGGTGCCCCATTGCGAGCGAGCACGCTTGGTCTCGGCGCGCGGATCGATGGTGATGCGGCCGTTTTCCATTTTGACCGCGACATCGTCGTGCAGCACGACCTGCAGCAGGCCCCTGGGCCCTTTCACCTTGACCATCTGACCCTCGACGTTGGCGGTAACGCCTGCGGGGATCGCGACTGGTTTATTGCCGATGCGGGACATGACTTAGGTCCGTTCTTCTCAACTCGTTTCGTTCCGCGGCGACTAGAACACCGTGCAGAGGATTTCGCCGCCGACATTGGCCTCGCGGGCGTCGTGGTCGGCCATGACACCCTTCGGCGTCGACACGATGGCAACGCCGAGGCCGTTATTGATGCGCGGCAAATTCTTGACCGAGGTGTAAACGCGGCGGCCCGGCTTGGATACCCGCTCGATCTCGCGGATGACGGGCTCGCCGTCGAAATACTTCAGCTCGATCTCGATTTCCGAGCGGCCTTCACGCTCGGTCACCGTGTAACCGCGGATGTAACCTTCGCTCTTGAGCACTTCGAGCAAACTTTCGCGCAGCTTCGAGGCTGGGCTCGTCACGCTCGACTTGTTGCGCATCTGCGCATTGCGGATACGCGACAGCAAATCGCCGACTGGATCATTCATCGACATCGGGCAATGCTCCTTACCAGCTCGACTTGACCAGGCCGGGGATCAACCCCTTCGAGCCGAGTTCGCGCAGCGCGATGCGCGACAGCTTGTGCTTGCGGTAGAATCCGCGCGGACGGCCCGTGACCTCGCAGCGATTGCGGATGCGCGTGGCAGACGAATTGCGCGGCAGTTCTGCAAGTTTAAGAGTTGCGGCAAAACGTTCCTCCATCGGCTTCGTCTTGTCACGCGCGATCGCTTTCAGCCGCGACCGCCGGCCCGAGAACTTCTTCGACATCCGGCGGCGCCGGTTGTTCTTCTCGATCGAACTCTTCTTCGCCATCTCGTTCTCCTCGCGTATCCGCGTCTGAAGCCTGTTCGGCCTCACTGCCGGAACGGAAAATTGAATGCGCTCAACAGCGCGCGTGCCTCATCGTCGGTGCGCGCGGTGGTGCATACGGTGATGTCCATGCCCCAGATATCGGACGCCTTGTCGTAGTCGATCTCAGGAAACACGATGTGTTCCTTGATCCCCATCGAGTAGTTGCCGCGGCCGTCGAAGCTCTTCGGATTGAGACCGCGGAAGTCCCGCACCCGCGGCAACGCAATGTTGATCAGCCTATCCAGGAATTCGTACATGCGAGCCTTGCGCAGCGTCACCTTGCAGCCGATCGCCTGGCCGTCGCGGACCTTGTAGGTCGCGATCGACTTGCGGGCCTTGGTGACAATGGCCTTCTGGCCCGAAATCAAGCCGAGATCGCTGGCCGCGTTCTCCACCTTCTTGCGGTCGGCGACTGCCTCGCCGATGCCCATGTTGATCACGACCTTGTCGATGGTCGGGGTCTGCATGCGGTTCTTGTAGCCGAACTGCTCGGCAAGCTTGGCGCGGATCGACTGGTCGAACTCCACCTTAAGCCTTGCCGGCAGGCGCTCCTGCGGGACCGCGGCAGTCGCCGGCCTGCCGGCGCCCTTGTCGGCCTTCTCCGCTTTTGCCGCCTTCGCCTTGCTGGCCTTCTCGGCCTTCTCAGCTTTTGCCGCGGTAGCCGAAGCCTCGGCCCTGTTGGGCTTCTGGGCTTTATCCGGCTTTTTCGCTTTCTTGTCGTCTTTGTCAGCCATCGATCTCAACTCCCGAGCGCTTGGCGACGCGCACTTTTTTGCGATTCTCGCCTTCGCCCACGAATTTGAAACCCACACGCGTCGGCTTGCCGCCCTTCGGATCGGCCAGCGCTATGTTCGACAGGTGGATCGGCGCCTCTTTGGAGATGATGCCGCCTTCCTGTGACGTGCTCTGGCGCTGGTGGCGCTTGACGATGTTGACGCCGCGCACGAGCGCGCGGCCGTCGGCGCGACGCATCTCGATCACCTCGCCGGTGCGGCCTTTGTCACGGCCGGCGATCACGATCACCGTGTCGCCCTTTTTGATCTTCGCCGCCATCACAGCACCTCGGGCGCAAGCGAAATGATCTTCATGTGATTCTTGGCCCGCAGCTCGCGCGGCACCGGGCCGAAGATGCGCGTGCCGACCGGCTCCATCTGCGGATTGATCAGCACCGCGGCGTTGCGGTCGAAGCGGATGATCGAGCCGTCGGCGCGCTTGATGTCCTTGGAGATGCGCACGATCACGGCCTTCATCACGTCGCCTTTTTTGACGCGGCCGCGCGGGATCGCCTCCTTCACCGAGACGACGATGACGTCGCCGATGGTCGCGTACTTCCGCTTCGAACCGCCGAGCACCTTGATGCACATGACACGGCGCGCGCCGGAATTGTCCGCCACATCGAGATTGGTTTGCATCTGGATCATGGGCTACCCCACTCGTTCCATTCCGGTCGCGCCGCGATTACGACGCTTTCCTTTTCTCGCCCCGCACCACAGCCCAACGCTTGAGCTTGGAGATGGGCCGATGTTCTTCGATCCACACGATGTCGCCGACCTTGAATTCGTTCTTCTCATCGTGAGCGTAATATTTCTTCGAGCGGCGAACCGTCTTCTTGAACAGCGGATGGGTGAAGCGCCGCTCGACGCGCACCACCAGTGTCTTCGCCTGCTTGTCGCTCACCACGACGCCTTGGAGGGTACGCTTTGGCATTTCAGTCCTCTCAACTCTTCGCGCCGGCGGGGCGTTTGGTCTTGGCAACGGTTTTCAGACGCGCGATGTCGCGTCGCACCTCGCGCACCCGAGCGGTGTTTTCCAGCTGGCCGGTGGCGCGCTGAAAGCGCAGATTGAACTGCTCTTTCTTCAGCTTGAGCACCTCGTCGTCGATCTGGTCGATCGTCATCGGTCTGATGTCGGCAACTTTCATGACACGCCCTATTCGCTGATGCGCTCGATGAAGCGGGTCTTGATCGGCAGCTTCGCGGCGGCGAGCGCCAGCGCTTCCTTGGCGACCTGGGTGGTCACGCCATCGATCTCGAACAGGATGCGGCCCGGTTTGACGCGCACCACCCACAATTCCGGTGCACCCTTGCCGGAGCCCATGCGCACTTCGAGCGGCTTCTTCGACACCGGCACGTCGGGGAACACCCTGATCCAAACCCGTCCCGAGCGCTTCATGTGGCGCGTGAGCGCACGGCGGGCAGCCTCGATCTGGCGCGCGGTGACGCGCTCGGGCTCAAGCGCCTTCAGGCCGAACTGGCCGAACGAAAGCGTCACGCCGCTGGTCGCAATGCCGTGGATGCGGCCCTTGTGCGCCTTGCGGAATTTCGTTCGCATCGGTTGCAGCATGACGAAAAACCTTTCCTCGGACCTGTTCGCTTACGCCGCGTCGCGACGCGGACGGCCCACATCGCCTTCGGCCATCTTCTTGTCCTGCGCCATCGGATCGTGCTCCATGATCTCGCCCTTGAAGATCCAGACCTTGACGCCGCAGGTGCCATAGGTCGTAAACGCGGTGGCGACGCCGTAGTCGACATCGGCGCGCAGCGTGTGCAATGGCACGCGGCCCTCGCGATACCATTCCATCCGCGCGATCTCGGCGCCGCCAAGCCGGCCCGAACAGTTGATGCGGATGCCGCCGGCGCCGAGCCGGATCGCCGATTGCACCGCGCGCTTCATGGCGCGGCGGAATGCGACGCGGCGTTCGAGCTGCTGGGCGATCAATTCGGCGACCAGCTGCGCGTCAAGTTCGGGCTTGCGGATTTCGACGATGTTGATGACGACATCGCTGTCGGTCAGTTCGGCGACCTTGCGGCGCAGCTTTTCGATATCGGCGCCCTTCTTGCCGATGACGACGCCGGGGCGCGCCGAGTGAATGGTGACTCGGCACTTCTTGTGCGGACGTTCGATCACGATCTTGGAGACCGCGGCCTGCTTCAGCTCCTTCATGAGAGCCTTGCGGATCTCCATGTCTTCATGGAGCAGCGAGCCGTAGCTCGTCTTGCCGGCATACCAACGTGAATCCCACGTACGGTTGATGCCGAGACGAAGCCCGATCGGATTGACCTTCTGACCCATAACGTTCTCCTGGGCGCCCCGCTTCGGCACCCGCTTGTTAAGCCTGCGCTGCCGCCTCGACCTCGCGCACCACGATGGTGAGGTTGGCGAACGGCTTGAAAATCTTTCCGGAGCGGCCGCGGGCGCGCGGCGAATGCCGCTTGATCACCAGCGCTTTGCCGACATGGGCCTCGACAACGACGAGATCGTCGACGTCGAGGTCGTGATTGTTCTCGGCGTTGGCGATCGCCAATTCCAGACATTTGCGCACGTCGCGCGCGATGCGCTTGCGCGAAAATTCAAGATCGGCGAGCGCCGTCGACACCTTCTTGCCGCGGATAAGCTGCGCGACGAGATTGAGCTTCTGCGGGCTGACGCGCAGCATGCGCGCAACCGCCTTGGCCTCATTGTCGGAGAGCTCGCGATCGTGGGCTTTCTTGCTCATGATACCGGGTCCCGCCTCACGATGCTCCGCCAGCCGGCGCTGCCGGCGCCGCGCCACCGGGGGCCGCGGGCCCGGAGCTGCGCTTGGCTCTTGCGATCGGATGAATGGCCGTAGAACGAGCGGGTCGGCGCGAACTCGCCGAACTTGTGGCCGACCATTTCCTCGGTGACCATCACCGGAATGTGCTTCTGGCCGTTATAGACGCCGAAGGTCAGCCCGACGAATTGCGGCAGAATGGTCGATCGCCGCGACCAGATGCGGATCATATCGTGGCGTCCGGACGAACGCGCGATCTCTGCCTTTTTCAGCAGATAACCGTCGACAAACGGACCCTTCCAAACCGAACGCACCATGATCGTCGCTCCTACTTTTTCTTCTTCCGCGCGTGGCGGCTCACCATGATGAACTTCGCGGTGCCCTTGTTCTTGCGGGTCTTCTTGCCCCTGGTCGGCTGACCCCATGGCGTCACCGGGTGACGCCCGCCGCGGGTGCGGCCGCCGAGCGGATGGTCGACCGGGTTCATGGTTTCGCCGCGGACATGACCACGCCGCCCCATCCAACGGGTGCGCCCGGCCTTGCCGATCGAGATGTTCATGTTGTCCGGATTCGACACCGCGCCGACGGTCGCGATGCAGCGGCCATGCACGAGCCGCTGCTCGCCCGAATTCAGGCGCAGGATGACATACTCGCCGTCGCGGCCGACGATCTGCGCATAGGTTCCGGCCGACCGCGCGATCTGGCCGCCCTTGCCGATCTTCATCTCGATATTGTGCACGATGGTGCCGACCGGAATGTTGGCGATCGGCATGGCATTGCCGGGCTTCACGTCGACATGTTCGCCGGCGACCACGGTATCGCCCGCGGCAAGCCGCTGCGGCGCGAGAATGTAGGCGAGTTCGCCGTCTTCGTATTTGATCAGCGCGATGAACGCGGTGCGGTTCGGATCGTATTCGATGCGCTCGACCTTGGCCGGCCGTGTCGAACTTGCGGCGCTTGAAGTCGATCTTGCGATAGGCCTGCTTGTGGCCGCCGCCGCGATAGCGCGACGGTGATGCGGCCGTTGTTGTTGCGACCGCCGGTCGAATTCTTGCCTTCGGTCAGCGCCTTGACCGGCTTGCCGGCGTAAAGGCCGGAGCGATCGACCAGCACCAGCTGGCGCTGGCCTGGCGTGACCGGATTATAGGTTTTGAGTGCCATCGACCCGCTCCCTTACAGTCCCGTGGTCACGTCGATCGTGCTGACCCTCTTCGAGGGTCACGATCGCGCGCTTGGTGTCGGACTGCTGGCCGAAACGGCCCTTGAACACCTTCCACTTGCCGCGCCGGCGCAGCGTGTTGACGCTCTTGACCTTGACGTCGAACAGCTTCTCGACCGCTTCCTTGATCTGCGGCTTGGTCGCCGTCATCGCGACCTTGAACACGACCTTGTTGTGCTCGGACGCGTTCGTCGCCTTTTCGGTGATGACGGGGCGAGAGAATGACGTCGTAATGGCGCGGATCGCTGGTGGTCATTTGAAGCGCGCCTCCAGCGCATCGAGGGCGGCGCTGGTCAGCACCAGCTTATGCCGCCGCATGATGTCGTAGACGTTGATGCCGGCGACCGGCAGCACGTCGATATTCGGAATGTTGCGCGCGGCGGAGCGCACGTCGGCGTCGACTTCGGCGCCGTCGATGATCAGCGCATTCGACAGGCCGAGCTTCTCGAAATGGCCGCGCAGCGCCTTGGTCTTGGCTTCCTTCACGCTCAGCGCTTCGATGACGATGATGCCGCCGTCCTTGGCCTTGGCCGAGAGCGCGTGCCTGAGCGCGAGCGCGCGCACCTTCTTCGGCAGGCCGATCTCGTGGCTGCGCGTGTGCGGACCGAACGAACGGCCGCCGCCGCGGAACAGATTGACGCGCGCCGAGCCGTGACGGGCCGAGCCGGTGCCCTTCTGCCTGTACATTTTCTTGCCGGTGCGGTGGATGTCGGCGCGGTTCTTGACCTCATGCGTGCCGCGCTGGCGCTTGGCGAGTTGCCAGACGACGCAGCGATGAATGAGGTCGGTGCGCGGCTCGAGCCCGAAAATGGCGTCGGACAGCGTGACCGAGCCGGCCGCTTTGCCGTCGAGCGTGGTGACTTTCAGTTCCATGTCACGCGCTCCCTCGCATGCTCGGCGGCTGCCGGCTCGGCCTTGGCTGCGGCAGGCGCGGCTTCGGCGAGCTTGAACTTGCCGGGCTTCGGCACGCCGTCCGGCAGCTTCTTCTTCACCGCGTCGCGCACCGTGATCCAGCCGCCCTTGACGCCGGGCACCGCGCCTTCGACCAGGATGAGGCCGCGCTCGACATCGGTCTGCATGACTTTGAGATTGAGCGTGGTCACCCGATCGACGCCCAGATGGCCGGGCATCTTCTTGTTCTTGAAGGTCTTGCCGGGATCCTGGCGGCCGCCGGTCGAACCGATCGAGCGGTGCGAGATCGACACGCCGTGGCTGGCGCGCAGACCGCGAGAAATTCCAGCGCTTCATGCCGCCGGCAAAGCCTTTGCCGGTCGAGGTGCCGGTGACGTCGACGAACTGGCCGACGACGAAATGATCCGCCGTGATCTCGGCGCCGACCGGAATCAGCGCATCCTCGTCGACGCGGAATTCGGCGAGCTTGCGCTTGGGCTCGACCTTGGCGACCGCGAAGTGGCCGCGGTCGGCCTTGGTGGTGCGCTGCACCTTGCGCGCGCCGGCGCCGAGCTGCAGCGCGACGTAGCCGTTCTTGTCCTTGGTGCGGTGGCCGACGACCTGGCAATTGCCGAGCCGCAGCACCGTCACCGGCACATGCTCGCCGGCCTCGGTGAAGAGCCGCGTCATCCCGACCTTTTGCGCGAGCACTCCGGAACGCATTGTCTATCCTTCTCCGCGGCTCAGAGCTTGATCTCGACGTCGACGCCGGCGGCGAGATCGAGCTTCATCAGCGCATCGACCGTCTGCGGCGTCGGATCGACGATGTCGAGCAGGCGCTTGTGCGTGCGCATTTCGAACTGCTCGCGGCTCTTCTTGTCGATGTGCGGCGAGCGGTTGACCGTGAATTTCTCGATCCTGGTCGGCAGCGGGATCGGCCCGCGCACCTGCGCGCCGGTGCGCTTCGCCGTATTGACGATCTCGCGCGTCGACGCATCGAGGATGCGGTGATCGAACGCCTTGAGCCGGATTCGGATATTCTGGCCGTTCATTGCTTCTGCTCTCCGAACGTCGAATGAGGCCCGCGGTCTGATCCGCGGCCGCGCATGACGCGTCTCCTTACTCGATGATGCTCGCCACCACGCCGGCGCCGACGGTGCGGCCGCCCTCGCGGATGGCGAAGCGCAGCTTCTCTTCCATGGCGATCGGCACGATCAGCGTCACTTCCATGGCGATGTTGTCGCCCGGCATCACCATCTCGGTGCCTTCCGGCAGCGTCACCACGCCGGTCACGTCGGTGGTGCGGAAGTAGAATTGCGGCCGGTAGTTGGTGAAGAACGGCGTGTGGCGGCCACCCTCCTCCTTGGTGAGGATGTAGGCCTCGGCCTTGAACTTGGTGTGCGGCTTCACCGAGCCCGGCTTGCACAGCACCTGGCCGCGCTCGACTTCTTCGCGCTTGGTGCCGCGCAGCAGGCAGCCGACGTTGTCGCCGGCCTCGCCCTGGTCGAGCAGCTTGCGGAACATCTCGACGCCGGTGACGACGGTCTTGACCGTCGGCTTGATGCCGACGATCTCGACTTCCTCGCCGACCTTGATGATGCCGCGCTCGATGCGGCCGGTGCACACCGTGCCGCGGCCGGAGATCGAGAACACGTCTTCGACCGGCATCAGGAACGGCTGATCCTTCGGACGCTCCGGCTGCGGGATGTAGTCGTCGACCGCCTTCATCAGCTCGTGGATCGCTTCCTTGCCGAGCTTGGCGTCCTTGTCCTCGAGCGCCATCAGCGCCGAGCCCTTGATCACCGGGATCTTGTCGCCGGGGAAATTGTACTTGGAGAGAAGCTCGCGGACTTCGAGCTCGACGAGTTCAAGCAGCTCCGGATCGTCCACCATGTCGACCTTGTTGAGGAAGACGACGAGCGCCGGCACGCCGACCTGGCGCGCGAGCAGGATGTGCTCGCGGGTCTGCGGCATCGGGCCGTCGGCGGCGCTCACCACCAGGATCGCGCCGTCCATCTGCGCGGCGCCGGTGATCATGTTCTTCACGTAGTCGGCGTGGCCGGGGCAATCGACGTGCGCGTAATGGCGCTTGTCGGTCTCGTATTCGACGTGCGCGGTCGCGATCGTGATGCCGCGCGCCTTCTCTTCCGGCGCCTTGTCGATCTGGTCATAGGCCGTGTAGGTCGCCTGACCCTTCTCCGCCAATACCTTGGTGATCGCCGCCGTCAACGACGTCTTGCCGTGATCGACGTGCCCGATCGTGCCGATATTGCAATGCGGCTTGTTGCGCTGGAATTTTTCTTTGGCCATGGGACTCTCCGTTCCGGCTCTTTCTTGATCCTTGTGAATGCTGTTGTCAGGCGTACTTCGCCTGAACCTCTTCGGCGACGCTTTCGGGACTTCTGCGTAGTGGTCGAACTGCATCGTGAATGTGGCGCGCCCCTGACTCATGGAGCGCAGGTTGTTGACGTAGGAGAACATGTTGGCGAGCGGCACCATCGCGGTGATGACGTTGGCGTTGCCGCGCATGTCCTGGCCCTGGATCTGGCCGCGCCGCGAATTGAGGTCGCCGATGACCGAACCGGTATAGTCCTCCGGCGTCACCACCTCGACCTTCATGATCGGCTCGAGCAGCACCGAGCCGCCCTTCTGCAGCGCCTCGCGCATCGCCGCGCGCGCGCAGATCTCGAAGGCCATCGCCGACGAATTCGACGTCGTGCGAGTCGCCGTCGATCAGGCTGACCTTGAGGTCGACCACCGGGAAGCCGGCGAGCACGCCGGAGCCCAGCACGCCTTCGAGGCCCTTCTCGACGGCCGGGATGAACTCCTTCGGCACCGCAGCCGCCGACGATCTCGTTCTCGAACTCAAAGCCCGCGCCGGGCGCGCTCGGCTCGGCGACGATCTTGATCTCGCGCGATACTGGCCGTGGCCGCCGGTCTGCTTCTTGTGCGTGTAGTCGACCGTTGCCGGCCGCGTGATCTTCTCGCGATAGGCCACCTGCGGCGCGCCGATATTGGCGTCGACCTTGTAGGTGCGCTTCAGAATGTCGACCTTGATGTCGAGATGCAGCTCGCCCATGCCCTTGATGATGGTCTGGCCGGACTCCTGGTCGGTAGTGGACGCGGAACGAGGGGTCCTCGGCCACGAGCTTGGCCAGCGCGACGCCGAGCTTCTCCTGGTCGGCCTTCGACTTCGGCTCGATGGCGATCTCGATGACCGGATCGGGGAATTCCATCTTTTCCAGGATCACGGGCTTCTGCGGATCGCACAGCGTGTCGCCGGTGCGCACTTCCTTGAGGCCCGCGAGCGCGACGATGTCGCCGGCGAAGGCTTCCTTGATGTCCTCGCGATTGTTGGCGTGCATCAGCAGCATGCGGCCGACGCGCTCCTTGCGATCCTTGGTCGAATTCAAGACGCCGGTGCCGCTCTCGAGCTTGCCCGAATAGATGCGGCAGAACGTGATGGTGCCGACGAACGGATCGTCCATGATCTTGAAAGCGAGCAGCGCCATCGGCTCGGTATCGGACGGCTTGCGCTCGACCTCGTTGCCCTTGGGGTCGATGCCCTTGATGGGCGGCACGTCGAGCGGCGACGGCAGATAGTCGACGACGGCATCGAGCAGCGGCTGCACGCCCTTGTTCTTGAACGCCGAGCCGCAAAGCACCGGAAAGAATGCGCTCGTAATCGTCGCCTTGCGGATCAGCCGCTTGAGCGTCGCCTCGTCGGGCTCCTTGCCTTCGAGGTAGGCGGTCATCGCGTCGTCATCGAGCTCGACAGCGGCCTCGACCAGCTTCTCGCGATATTCCTTGGCCTGATCGAGCGAGATCGGCCGGAATTTCGATGTCGTGATATTTCGCGCCGAGCGTCTCTTCGTCCCACACCACGCCGACCATGCGGACGAGATCGATGATGCCCTTGAACTGGCTTTCGGCGCCGATCGGAAGCTGGATCGCGACCGGCTTGGCGCCGAGGCGATCGACAATGTCCTTCAGGCACTGGAAGAAGTCCGCGCCGATCTTGTCCATCTTGTTGCAGAACACGATGCGCGGAACATTGTACCTGTCGCCTTGCCGCCACACCGTCTCGGTCTGCGGCTCGACGCCCTGATTGGAATCGAGCACGCATACCGCGCCGTCGAGCACGCGCAGCGAGCGCTCGACCTCGATGGTGAAGTCGACGTGGCCGGGCGTGTCGATGATGTTGAGGCGCTTGCCGTTCCAGAACGCGGTGGTCGCGGCCGACGTGATGGTGATGCCGCGCTCCTGCTCCTGCTCCATCCAGTCCATGGTCGCGGCGCCGTCATGCACCTCGCCGATCTTGTGGCTCTTGCCGGTGTAATAGAGGATCCGCTCGGTCGTCGTCGTCTTGCCGGCATCGATGTGGGCCATGATGCCGAAATTGCGATAGTCCTCGATGGGATGGGTGCGGGGCATGGGTTTATTCCTTCGCTGTCGCCGGCTTTACCAGCGATAGTGCGAGAACGCGCGGTTGGCTTCCGCCATCCGGTGCGTGTCTTCGCGCTTCTTGACGGCGTTTCCCCTGTTATTCGACGCGTCGAGCAGTTCCGCGGAGAGCCGCTCGGTCATCGTTTTCTCGTTGCGCTCGCGCGCCGCCGAAATGAGCCAGCGGATGCCGAGCGCCTGGCGCCGCGACGATGCGCACCTCGACCGGCACCTGATAGGTGGCGCCGCCGACGCGGCGCGAGCGCACTTCGATCGACGGCATGACGTTGTCGAGCGCCTGCTGGAACACGCCGATCGGGTTGCTGCTTGGTCTTGCCCTCGATGATATCGAGCGCGCCATAGACGATGTTCTCGGCGACCGACTTCTTGCCGGCGTGCATCATCGAATTCATGAATTTCGTGACCACGACGTTCCCGAATTTCGGGTCCGGCTGGATTTCGCGTTTGTCGGCCCTGTGGCGACGGGACATCGATCAGGCTCCGGTTATTTCGGCCGCTTCGCGCCGTATTTCGAGCGCCGCTGCTTGCGGTTCTTCACGCCTTGCGTGTCGAGCACACCACGCAGGATGTGGTAGCGCACGCCGGGCAAATCCTTGACGCGGCCGCCGCGGATCATCACCACCGAGTGCTCCTGGAGGTTATGGCCCTCGCCCGGGATGTAGCCGATGACCTCGAAGCCATTGGTCAGACGAACCTTGGCGACCTTGCGCAGCGCCGAGTTCGGCTTCTTCGGCGTCGTCGTGTAGACGCGCGTGCAGACGCCGCGCTTCTGCGGGCTCTGCTGCAGAGCCGGCACTTTCTTCTTCGCGTGCTGCGTCACCCGCGGCTTGCGAATGAGCTGGTTGATCGTCGGCATCGCTGGCCTAAACTTTCCTGTTCGAGGCTTTCAAACCCCGGCTACCGTTTCGGGACTTGCGTCCCTTCATCTCCAACCGAGGCTGAACGCCTCAACGCGACGCGAACGAAACCGTTCGCGCAAAACCAAATCGCGCCATCCGCTCCCGGTGCGGAAGGGCGCTTGGCCGTTGCAGAGGACCACGGCCAACGAAGCCGCGGTCATGCACCTCATAATCAGACTATCCGAAGCCAGAGGCAGCGTTTGAGCTTCCTTCGTCGAGGCGTCACGCCGCGTCCCCAAGCGGGGAGCCAAGAAAGCGATATACTTTCAATAGCTTACACAGAGACCCGGCAGGCCGTTCCGACTGGCGAAGCTCACCGCCTGCCGAAAAGTTCGCGGTATGTATCGGCGCTACCACGTCAAGTCAAGCCGATATGGGCATGAAAGCGCGATGTTACAAGCACAACTGTGCTATCGGCCGACACCATTTTGGACGTGCGAAAGTCGCTCAGCCTGGCTCCATGCCTTTCGCGCGAATGATGTGGGCGATAGCGGGCGTCGCCATGAATGCTACAAAGGCGCGGGCAGCAGCCGCATTCGGGCTGCGCGCCGAAAGACCGGCCGCATAGACGATGGTGCTCTGCAATTCGTTCGGCAGTGGACCGGCAGTTCGGCGCCTTTGACCGGCAGGATAGCAACGATCTGCTGCAGGCCGATCTCGGCCTACGCCATTCGCGACCAACTCGGCCACAGGCCCGGTGGTCAGCTTGGTCTTCGCCTTCATATCCTCGGCAAGCCCAAGCCGGTCGAGCAGGCTGGCGATGTAAAGGCCGCTCGGGCCGTCGCTATAGGCGATCGTGCGCGCCTGACGCAGTGTGCGCTTGAAGGCATCCACCGTGGCGATGTCGGGCTTGGCCGCGCCTGCGCGAACCGCAACGCCCACGGCCGATCGCGTCATGTCGGTCTCGCTGCCGGCTGCGATCTTGCCGGCTCGAACCAGGGCGTCGAGTTCGGGACGCGGCATCAGCGCAATGTCGAACGCCGCGCCGTCCTCGACCTCCTTGGTGAGAACGGACGTCAGCCGATATTGGACGTCGGCTGTGTTGCCGCTCGCCCGCTCGAACAACGGCACGGCTTCAACCATGAGCGGGCGCATGGCGCCGCCGCTCAAGATTTTGATGGTGCTCAACGATTAGGACGACAGCGAAGGCCGCCGCGGTGACGTCAGCACGCTCGCTACGTCACACGCCGTCACCATCCCGACCAGCCAGACGAGGCTCAGCATGCCGAGCCGGCCGACGATGGCCGCCGTGAAATCGCCGGCGCCGCCGAGAAGAGGCGTCGCGGCGAGCAGGAGAATCTCATAAGCCGCAAAGGCTACGATCCAGGCCGCCACCAGGGCGACGACATTGCCGGCGCGCGGCAGCGCGCGCAGCACCGGTGCCGCAGTCGCGGTCGCGAACAGCGCGGCAGCCCCGATGACGCCGCCCCATGCGATCGTGTGGGCGTCAGCCGGATAGCCATGGAAGCCAAACCCGATGGCCTGATTGACGAGCCAAGCCGAGCCCACGACGAGCAAGGCCTGTCGCAACGGCAGCATGGCCGCCGCAACCACCGCGAAGGCCGCAAATGGCGTCGCGCAAGCAAACGCGAAACTCGCAAGTCCGCACGCGGCCGCCAGCAAGGCGAGGCAGAATAGCGGCGCCAGCCGCGTCTCGACCGGAGCGAGCCGAAGCGGCAGATGAGGGGGTGCGGTCACGCTGTCGGCCATGGCTGACCTCCTTTAAGGGAAAGACTACCACGAAATACGCCGCCGCAACGGAATGGTTAGCAAATCGTTAACGGCCGATAATCGCTTGTAATGCGGCGAGTCCGTCGGTCAGGGCGGCAGGCCCCGGCTACAGGATCAACGGCGATTTGATTTCGTGGAGTTCGCCGTTGCGCACTGCGGGGATGTCAGCGAGACCCGGCCTTTTCGCAAGCTTCTCGGGACGGAACTTCTTGCCGCACCACGACCCGACAATAATGTCCGGCGCCCGGCCGGCGATCTCTTCAATCGTTACGATCCGGTCCTTGGCCGACGGGCACCGCGCCCGGTCGGCGAAGATATCGATGCCGCCGGCGGCCTCGATCAATTCCGATACCCACCCGATGCCGGAGATCATCGGGTCGTCCCATTCCTCAAAGTAGACGCGTGGACGGCGTTGCTGCTGGGCGGCGCGCATGCGCGCATCGGTGAGGATGCCGCCGAGCTTATGCGCCAGCGCGTCGGCGCGATCCGACGCGCCGACCAGCGCGCCCACGGTCCGGATCATGTCGAAGATTTGCGCGATAGTGCGCTGATTGAAGGCATGCACGTCGACGCCGCCGCGGATCAGCGCCGCCGCGATATCCGCCTGCAGATCTGAGAAGGTCAGGACAAGGTCGGGCTTCAGCGCGAGAATTTTCGGAATATCTGCCGAGGTGAAAGCGGAAACTCGCGGTTTCTCACGCCGTGCTCGCGGCGGACGAACCACGTAGCCCGAGATGCCGACGATGCGGTCTTCCTCGCCGAGAAGATAAAGCGTCTCGACCGTCTCTTCCGTCAGACAGACGATGCGCTCGGGTGGGAACACCGGCGGTCTCCGGCAGGTTCAGGTGGCGCCAATGACAGCTAAAAGGGCCGCCCAATTGGCGGCCCTTTGATCGTTCGTTTGCGCTCTGACCGGTTATTCCGCCGCCGGCAACGCCGCGGGCTCGGCCGCCGCTTCGGCTTTGACCGCCGCCTCCTTCTCGCGCTCGGCGAGAATGAGCGCGTCGCGCTTGATGGCAACCTCGCGGATCTTGTTCATCATGGCGCCGGTTCCGGCCGGGATCAGCCGGCCGACGATGACGTTCTCCTTGAGGCCGTCGAGCGTATCGGCCTTGCCATTGACCGCTGCTTCGGTGAGCACGCGCGTCGTCTCCTGGAACGACGCCGCCGAGATGAACGAGCGGGTCTGCAGCGAGGCCTTGGTGATGCCGAGCAGCACCGGGTGAGCGGTTGCCGGCTTCTTGCCTTCCTCGGCAGCGCGGGCATTGACCTCGTCGAACTCGATCTTGTCGACCTGCTCACCCTGGATCAGTTCGGTCTCGCCCGAGTTGTCGATCTCCACCTTCTGCAGCATTTGCCGCACGATCACTTCGATGTGCTTGTCGTTGATCGCGACGCCTTGCAGCCGATAGACCTCCTGGATCTCGTTGACGAGATAGCCCGCGAGCTCCTCGACGCCCTTGATCGCCAGAATATCGTGCGGCGCAGGGTTGCCCTCGACGATGAAGTCACCCTTCTCGATGACGTCACCGTCCTGCAAGTGGATGTGCTTGCCCTTCGGAACCAGGTACTCCCTCGGCTCCTCACCCTTCTCGGTCGGCTCGATGGTGATGCGCCGCTTGTTCTTGTAATCGCGGCCGAAACGAACAGTGCCGGAGATCTCCGCAATGACTGCAGATTCCTTCGGCCGCCTGGCCTCGAACAATTCGGCGACCCGCGGCAGACCGCCGGTGATGTCGCGGGTCTTCGCGCTCTCCGTCGGGATACGCGCGATCACATCGGCAGCCTGCACCTGCGAGCCGGGATCGACCGAAATGATCGCGTCCACGGCCAGCATGTAGCGGGCGTCACCGCCCCGGCTGAGCTTGAGGATCTTGCCGTCCTTGCCCTTGATGACGAGCGCCGGCCGCAGGTCCTGCTGGCCGCGGGCAGAGCCCGAGCGCCAATCGATGACCACACGCTTGGCGATGCCGGTCGATTTATCGAGCGTCTCCGACATCGACTGGCCTTCGACAAGATCTTCGAAGCCGACCGTGCCCTCGAGCTCGGTGAGAATTGGCCGGGTATATGGATCCCACTCGGCAATCCGCTGGCCGCGCTTGATGTGCTCGCCATCGTTGACCCGAAGCCGCGCGCCGTACTGGATACGATGCACGGCACGCTCGGTGCCGTCCGGATCGAGCACGGCAACGATGAGGTTGCGGCCCATGGCGATCATGCCGCCGTCCGAATTCCTGGCGACGTTCAGGTTCTTGATCTTCACGGTGCCTTCGAAGTTCGACTCGACGAACGACTGCTCGGAGATCTGAGCAGCGCCGCCGATGTGGAACGTTCGCATCGTCAGCTGCGTGCCCGGCTCGCCGATCGACTGAGCGGCGATCACGCCTACAGCCTCGCCCATGTTGACGGGCGTGCCGCGGGCAAGATCGCGCCCGTAGCACATGCCGCAAACGCCGGGTTGGGTGTCGCAAGTCAGCACGGAGCAGATCTTGATCTCCTGCACACCGGCGGTGACGATGCGGTCGACGTGCTGCTCCTCAAGCAGCGTGCCGTTCGGAACCACGACGTCGGTCCCCAACGGATCGCGCACATCCTCGGCCGTGGTGCGGCCGAGGATGCGGCTCGCCAGCGACGCCACGATCGTGCCGGCGTCGATGATGGCACGCACTTTGATGCCCCGCTTCGTGCCGCAATCGACCTCGGTGATAATGCAGTCCTGGGCCACGTCGACGAGACGGCGTGTCAGGTAGCCCGAGTTCGCAGTCTTGAGCGCGGTGTCGGCGAGACCCTTGCGGGCGCCGTGCGTCGAGTTGAAGTACTCGAGCACCGAGAGGCCTTCCTTGAAGTTCGAAATGATCGGGCTCTCGATGATCTCGCCCGACGGCTTGGCCATCAGGCCACGCATGCCGGCGAGCTGGCGCATCTGCGCGGGCGAGCCGCGCGCGCCGGAATGCGCCATCATGTAGATCGAATTCACCTGAGCCTCGGCGCCCTTCTCGGCCGCGGGCCGGGAAGCGGAGATCTCCTTCATCATCGCCTCGGCGATCTCTTCGGTGCACTTCGACCAGGCGTCGACCACTTTGTTGTACTTCTCGCCCTGGGTGATCAGGCCGTCGTTGTACTGCTGCTCGAACTCCTTCACGAGTTCGCGCGTACGTTCCACACTGGCGCGCTTGGAGCGCGGCACCACCATGTCGTCCTTGCCGAACGAAATGCCGGCCTTGAACGCATGATGGAAACCGAGCGCCATGACGCGATCGCAGAAGATGACCGTCTCCTTCTGACCGCAATGGCGGTAGACGTTGTCGATCATGCCGGAGATTTCGCGCTTCGTCATAAGCTTGTTGACGAGGTCGAACGGCGTCTTGGCGAGCTTCGGCAGCACCGAGCCGAGAATGACGCGGCCCGGCGTGGTGTCGTACCAACGCGTGACAGGTTTGCCGTCCTCGCCGACACCTTCCCAACGGTATTTGATCCGCGAGTGCAGCGTGATGACCTTCTCGTGCAAGGCGAGATCAATCTCCGCCAAGTCGCCGAATATTTTCGGCTTTTCGTCCGCAGCTGCGTCGCGGATGATCGACAGGTAGTAGAGACCCAGCACGATGTCCTGCGACGGCACGATGATGGGCTGCCCGTTCGCGGGATGAAGGATGTTGTTGGTCGACATCATCAGCACGCGCGCTTCGAGCTGCGCCTCAAGCGACAGCGGCACGTGAACCGCCATCTGGTCGCCGTCGAAGTCGGCGTTGAACGCGGCGCAGACCAGCGGATGCAGCTGGATTGCCTTGCCTTCGATCAGCACCGGCTCGAACGCCTGAATGCCGAGCCGATGCAGCGTCGGCGCGCGGTTGAGCAGCACCGGATGCTCGCGAATAACCTCGTCGAGGATATCCCAGACTTCTGGCTTCTCCTTCTCAACGAGCTTCTTCGCCTGCTTGACCGTCGTTGACAGGCCTTTGGCGTCGAGCCGCGAGTAGATGAACGGCTTAAACAGTTCGAGCGCCATCTTCTTCGGCAGGCCGCACTGATGCAGCTTGAGCTCGGGACCGACCACGATCACCGAGCGGCCCGAATAGTCGACGCGCTTGCCGAGCAGGTTCTGCCGGAAGCGACCCTGCTTGCCTTTCAGCATGTCGGCGAGCGATTTCAACGGCCGCTTGTTGGCGCCGGTGATGACGCGGCCGCGGCGGCCGTTATCGAACAACGCGTCGACCGCCTCCTGCAGCATCCGCTTCTCGTTGCGGATGATGATGTCGGGCGCGCGCAGCTCGATCAGCCGCTTCAAGCGGTTGTTGCGGTTGATGACGCGCCGGTAGAGGTCGTTGAGGTCGGACGTGGCGAAACGGCCGCCATCGAGCGGCACCAGCGGACGCAGATCCGGCGGGATCACCGGCACATGCGTCGAGAATCATCCACTCAGGTTTGTTGCTGGACTGGGTGAACGCCTCGATCAGCTTAAGCCGCTTGGCGAGCTTCTTCGGTTTGAGCTCGGACGTCGATTCCGCGATCTCTTGGCGCAGATCGGCCGCCATCTTTTCGAGATCGAGCCCTTTGAGCATCTCGCGGATCGCCTCCGCGCCGATCATCGCGGTGAAGCTGTCGGCGCCGTATTGATCCTGAGCCTTGACGTACTCGTCCTCGGAGAGAAGCTGGCGGTCTTTCAGCGGGGTCAGGCCGGGCTCGAGCACGACGTAGTATTCGAAGTATAGGATGCGCTCGAGATCCTTGAGCGTCATGTCAAGCAGCAGACCGATCCGGCTCGGCAGCGACTTCAAGAACCAGATATGCGCAACCGGCGCGGCAAGCTCGATATGACCCATGCGCTCGCGCCGCACCCGTGATAGCGTCACCTCGACCGAGCACTTCTCGCAGATGATGCCCTTGTACTTCATGCGCTTGTACTTGCCGCACAAGCACTCGTAGTCCTTGATCGGCCCGAAGATCCGCGCGCAGAACAAGCCGTCGCGCTCGGGCTTGAAGGTGCGGTAGTTGATCGTCTCGGGCTTTTTGATCTCGCCATAGGACCACGACAGAATCTTTTCCGGGCTCGCGATCGAAATCCGGATCTGGTCGAAGACCTGAGCCGGCACCTGCGGGCTGAAAAGATTCATAATCTCTTGGTTCATCGTCTTCTCCTTGGCTGCCTTGACAGCCCGAAAATTCGATTTGTCATGCCCCTCGAAAGCGGGGCACCCGGTAATCACCGCCGCTGCGGGTTACTGGATCGCCCGCCTTCGCGGGCGATGACGATTAAAAGAGCCGCGTGTCCGCGGCTCTCCCCTCATTACTCGGCCGCCTCGGACATGCCGTCGCCGCGCTGCTGCTTGGAGTTGTGCAGATCGACGTTGAGGCCGAGCGAGCGCATCTCCTTGACCAGCACGTTGAACGATTCCGGAATGCCGGCTTCGAAGGTGTCGTCGCCGCGCACGATCGCCTCATACACCTTGGTGCGGCCGGCAACGTCGTCCGACTTCACCGTCAGCATTTCCTGCAGCGTATAGGCGGCCCCGTAGGCTTCGAGCGCCCACACCTCCATTTCGCCAAAGCGCTGACCGCCGAACTGCGCCTTGCCGCCCAACGGCTGCTGGGTGACGAGGCTGTACGGGCCGATCGACCGGGCGTGGATCTTGTCGTCTACGAGGTGATGCAGCTTCAGCATGTAGATGTGCCCAACCGTCACTTTACGGTCGAAGGTGTCGCCGGTGCGCCCGTCGTAGAGCGTCACCTGACCCGAGTGGTCGAGACCGGCCAGATCGAGCATGTGCTCGATGTCAGCCTCTTTCGCGCCGTCGAACACCGGCGTTGCGATCGGCACGCCGTGCCGAAGATTGCTGCCAAGTTCCATGAGACCCTTCTCGTCAAGCGACTTGATGGTCTCCTCTTCGCCGTAGATTTTCCGCAGCAGCTCCTTGAGCGGCTTCGAGTCCCTCTTGCCGTGATAAAGGTCGACGGCGTTACCGATCTTGATGCCAAGGCCGGCGCAGGCCCAGCCCAGATGGGTCTCCAGGATCTGGCCGACGTTCATGCGGCTCGGCACGCCGAGCGGATTGAGCACGATGTCGACGCCGGTGCCGTCGGCGAGGAACGGCATGTCCTCGACCGGCACGATCTTCGACACCACGCCCTTGTTGCCGTGCCGGCCGGCCATCTTGTCGCCCGGCTGGATCTTGCGCTTCACGGCGACGAAGACTTTGACCATCTTCATGACGCCGGGCGGCAGTTCGTCGCCGCGCTGCAGCTTCTCGACCTTATCAAGGAATTGCTGTTCGAGGCGCTTCTTCGATTCGTCGTACTGCTTCCGGATCGCTTCGATCTCCGCCATGATCTTGTCGTTGGGCGAAGCAAACAACCACCATTGCGCCCGCGGATACTCGTCGAGGATCGCGCGGGTGATCTTGGTGTCCTTCTTGAAGCCCTTCGGACCGGCAATGCCCTGACGGCCTTCCAAGAGCTCGGCAAGACGGCCGTAGACGTTGCGATCGAGGATCGCCTGTTCGTCGTCACGGTCCTTGGCGAGACGTTCGATCTCCTCGCGCTCGATTGCGAGCGCGCGCTCGTCCTTCTCGACGCCGTGCCGGTTGAACACCCGCACTTCGACGATGGTGCCCTGCACGCCCGGTGGCACCCGCAGCGAGGTGTCGCGCACGTCTGAGGCTTTCTCGCCGAAGATGGCGCGGAGCAGTTTTTCCTCCGGCGTCATCGGGCTTTCGCCCTTCGGCGTGATCTTGCCGACGAGGATGTCGCCGGCGCGGACTTCGGCGCCGATATAGACGATGCCGGCCTCGTCGAGGTTCTTCAGCGTTTCTTCCGAGACGTTCGGAATGTCGCGCGTGATTTCCTCAGGGCCGAGCTTGGTGTCTCGCGCCATCACCTCGAATTCCTCGATGTGGATCGAGGTGAAGACGTCGTCCTTGACGATCCGCTCCGAGAGCAGGATCGAGTCCTCGAAGTTGTAGCCGTTCCACGGCATGAACGCGACCAGCGCGTTCCGCCCGAGCGCAAGCTCGCCGAGATCGGTCGACGGACCGTCGGCGATGATGTCGCCCTTCTTGACCTGATCGCCCACCTTCACCAGCGGACGCTGGTTGATGCAGGTGTTCTGGTTCGAACGCTGGAACTTCATCAGCCGGTAAATATCGACGCCCGGCTTGGTCGGATCGGGCTCGTCGGTCGCCCGAATGACGATACGGGTGGCGTCGACCTGATCGACCACGCCAGTGCGACGCGCCGCAATGGCGGCGCCCGAGTCGCGCGCGACCACGCCTTCCATGCCGGTGCCGACAAACGGCGCTTCGGCGCGAACCAGCGGCACCGCCTGGCGCTGCATGTTCGAGCCCATCAGCGCGCGATTGGCGTCGTCATTTTCAAGGAACGGGATCAGCGCCGCAGCAACCGAAACGAGCTGCTTCGGCGACACGTCCATGAAATCGACCTTGTCGGGCGGAATGAGCTGCACGTCGCCGGCATGGCGCACCACCACCAGATCGTCGGTGAAGCGGCCTTTAGGATCGATGGCGGAGTTGGCCTGGGCGACGGTGTAACGCCCCTCTTCCATCGCCGAGAGGTAGATCACCTCGTCGGTGACGCGACCGTCCTTGACTTTGCGATACGGCGTTTCGACGAAGCCGTACTTGTTCACCCGTGCGTAGGTTGCGAGCGAATTGATCAGACCGATATTCGGCCCTTCCGGCGTCTCGATCGGACAGATACGGCCGTAATGGGTCGGATGCACGTCGCGCACTTCGAAGCCGGCGCGCTCGCGCGTCAGACCGCCCGGACCAAGCGCCGAGAGACGCCGCTTGTGGGTGATCTCCGACAACGGGTTGGTCTGGTCCATGAACTGCGAGAGCTGCGAGGACCCGAAGAACTCGCGCACGGCGGCAGCCGCCGGCTTGGCGTTAATCAGATCCTGCGGCATCACGGTGTCGATATCGACCGACGACATGCGCTCCTTGATGGCGCGCTCCATGCGCAGAAGACCGATGCGATACTGATTCTCCATCAGTTCGCCGACCGACCGGACGCGGCGGTTGCCGAGATGGTCGATGTCGTCGATCTCGCCCTTGCCGTCGCGCAGGTCGACCAGCGTGCGGATGACCGAGATGATGTCATCCTTGCGCAGGGTGCGCATCGTGTCCGGCGCATCGAGATCGAGCCGCATGTTCATCTTGACGCGGCCGACCGCCGAGAGGTCGTAACGCTCGGGATCGAAGAACAGCGAATTGAACATCGTCTGCGCCGTGTCGATCGTCGGCGGCTCGCCGGGACGCATGACACGATAGATGTCAAACAGCGCTTCCTCGCGCGTCATGTTCTTGTCGATCGCCAGCGTGTTGCGGATATAGGCGCCGACATTGACGTGGTCGATGTTGAGAAGCGGCAGTTCCTTGTAGCCCTGCTCGTTGAGGAGCTTGAGATTCTTCTCGGTAATCTCCTCGCCGGCTTCGGCGTAGATTTCGCCGGTCTTGCGATTGACGAGGTCCTCGGCGAGGTACTGGCCGATCAACTCATCATCGGTGAGGCGGAGCGCCTTCAGCCCCTTCTCGGCGAGCTGGCGCGCCTGGCGCACCGTGAGCTTTTTGCCGGCCTCGAGCACAACCTTGCCGGTGTCGGCGTCGACGAGATCGTTGATCGCCTTGTAGCCGCGCAGCCGGTTGGCATCGAACGGCACGCGCCAGCCGTCCTTGGTGCGCTTGTACTGCACCTGCTTGTAGAACGTGTTGAGGATTTCCTCGCCGCTCATGCCGAGCGCGTAGAGCAGCGAGGTGACCGGAATTTTCCGGCGGCGGTCGATGCGCGCGTAAACGATATCCTTGGCGTCGAACTCGATGTCGAGCCAGGAGCCGCGATACGGGATGATGCGCGCGGCAAACAACAGCTTGCCCGACGAATGCGTCTTGCCCTTGTCGTGATCGAAGAACACGCCGGGCGAACGATGCATCTGCGAGACGATGACGCGCTCGGTGCCGTTGACGACGAAGGTGCCGTTATTGGTCATGAGCGGGATGTCGCCCATGTAGACATCCTGCTCCTTGATGTCCTTGACCGACCGGGCGCCGGTTTCCTCGTCTATATCGAACACGATGAGGCGCAGCGTCACCTTCAGCGGAGCGGCATAGGTCATGCCGCGCTGGCGGCACTCGTCGACGTCGTATTTCGGCGGCTCGAATTCGTACTTCACGAATTCCAACATCGAAGAATTGGAGAAGTCGGAAATCGGGAACACCGACTTGAACACGGCCTGCAGGCCCTCGTTGGGCCGGCCGCCCTGCGGCTCCAGCACTAGCAGGAATTGGTCGTAGGACGTCTTCTGAACCTCAATGAGGTTCGGCATCTCCGCGACTTCCTCGATTTTTCCGAAAAACTTCCGAACGCGCTTCCGACCGATAAACGTCTGCGCCATTATGTCCTCTCGCTCAATCGAACCATCGGGTTCGAACCGCCCGGCTCAAACCAGTACGCCCGGCTGGGATTGGGCCCCGAACCGAGGTTATCGAGGCGATCAAGACGACTCTCCAGAAGGCCGCAATCCATCGCGACCGTCGGGACAGGCGTTCGTACGCCCTATTTCTGGGGCGATTCGGCCAAAAAACCGACTTGCCGCGACGCGCTCGCCGCTAGGCGGCAATCGCGGTGATTCCGGGGCGCAAACCCCGCAATCACCATAAATTCTGTGGGTCCCGGACCTCCGCTGTCTCGCCCGGGGTACCCATTAAGTAAGCACTGCCTACTTAAGCTCAACCTTGGCGCCGACCTTTTCGAGCGTCGCCTTGATTTTGGCGGCGTCATCCTTGTTGATGCCTTCCTTGACCGGCTTCGGCGCGCCTTCGACCAGGTCCTTGGCTTCCTTGAGGCCGAGGCCGGTAATGGCGCGGACTTCCTTGATCACTTCGATCTTCTTCTCACCGACCGCGGCGAGAACGACGGTGAACTCGGTCTTCTCTTCGGCGGCAGGTGCCGCGGCGGCCGCAGGTCCCGCCGCAACCGCAACAGCTGCGGCAGCCGAAACGCCCCACTTGTCCTCGAGCAACTTGGCGAGTTCCGCCGCTTCGAGAACGGTGAGACTGGAGAGATCGTCGACGATTTTTTGCAGGTCAGCCATAAGTCTTGTCCTTCGGTTCGAACCTTAAACGTTGAAGAGTTCAGGCGGCGGCCGCGCCTTCTTCGCTCTTTGAGGCATAGGCCTGGACCACGCGGGCGACCTTGGCGGCAGGGGCGTTGACCACCTGCGCGATCTTGGTCGCCGGAGCGACCAGAAGTCCCAAGAGCTTTGCCCGCAGCTCGTCGAGCGAGGGCAAAGCGGCGAGCGCCTTGACCCCATTCGGGTCGAGTGCGGTCTTTCCCATCGCTCCGCCCAGAATGACGAACCGCTCGTTCGTCTTGGCGAAGTCGACGGCGACCTTCGGCGCCGCTACCGGATCGCCCGAAAAGGCGATCAGGGCCGGCCCCTTGAGAAGGGACGCGATCGAAGCGACGTCGCTGCCTTCAAGAGCGATCTTGGCAAGGCGGTTCTTCGCAACCTTCACGCTCGCTCCAGCCTGCCTCATCTGCCGACGCAGAGTTTGCATCTGGGCGACCGTCAGGCCCGAATAGTGAGCAACGACGACGACGTTGGTGGCCTTGAAGGCCGCACCAAGCGTCTCGACGAGCTCCTTTTTAGCCGTGCGATCCACCAGCTCTCTCCGGTTGGCGGTCCGTCTTGCGGAAGCCGCCGGGTTGATGCCCGCCGTCCCGCATGCCGTTCGGTGACGAACCACGAGCAGGACGACACTTACACCCTGCCCCCCGGGCACAGTTTATGGCTGCACCGGGCCATCGAGGTCAGAACCGAAGGGCAATCGCCTGCCCTTTAGGTCATCACCCGTCTGTGCTGGCCCATGCAGTATGGATTAAGCCGTCGCCGGCGCCTGCAGTCTCGGACAGGATGCGCCCCGAAAAGCCGCTAAGCTCCTCTGCCTCTTAGAAATCCACGCGGGATCGGCTAAGAAGAAGCCTCGCTTACCTAGTTTTCGAGAAGCGCACAAAAGCGCGCCGACAAACGGGGCCGGCACGCCCTGACCGATTATTTAGCCGTTTGCGCCGGGTTTGCCAAGCCTTTCAGGCGCTTTTCCTCCGGATCGGTTTGTCGCAGTGCAGCGCCGCGGGTTTTGGCCCCGGGGCTTGGCGCAGATTCCGGCCTCGCGATGCTATGAATCCGGCTCGGGAGGACGCCAATCATGCAAAACAACGATCGTATTCTGACTACCCATGTGGGCAGCCTAATCCGCCCGCCAAAGCTCATCGAATTCTGGCGCGCCGTCGAGGATGGCAAGCCCTATGACGAGCCGGCCTTCGAAGCGTGCCTGACGGAAGCCGTCACCGACGTGGTCCGTCGCCAGGCCGACACCGGAATCGACATCGTCAGCGACGGCGAATTCAGCAAAGGCGCCAACTGGGCGTTCTATGTCCATAAGCGGCTGTCCGGCATTACGGTGCGGCCGGCAACGCCCGAGGAAGCCAAGGATCCAATGGCCTCTATGGGCGGCGGGCGCGACCATAAAGCCTTCCCGGAATTCTATGCCGAATACGATGCAGCGTCGGGACTGGCCAAGCGGCTCGGCAACCGGGTGGTCGTCAGCGGGCCGATCACGTATTCGAACAAACAGGTCAGCCGCGACGTCCGCAACCTCAAGGCTGGCGTCGCCGCCGCGAAGGACAAACATCCGGCGCTAAACGCGTTCCTTCCGGTGGTCGCGCCGGCGAGCGCGCTGCCCGGCGCCAAGATCGAACACTACAAGGACGAAGAAACCTTTCTGTTCGCGCTCGCAGACGCGCTGCACCAGGAATACAAGGCGATCGTCGATGCCGGGCTTTACGTCCAGATCGACGATGCGTTCCTGCCCTACATGCACGAGCGGATGGTGCCGCCGATGACGAACGCGGACTATCGCCGCTGGGCGCAGTTGCGCATCGACGCACTCAACCGCGCGCTCAAAGGAATTCCGGGGGAGCGCTCGCGCTATCACATCTGCTGGGGCAGTTGGAACGGACCGCACGCCTTCGACGTACCGCTAAAGGACATCATCGACCTCCTCCTGCAGGTCCGCGTCGGCCATTATTCGTTCGAGGCCGCCAATCCGCGTCACGCGCACGAATGGCGAGTTTGGGAGACCGCAAAGCTGCCGCCCGGCAAAGTTTTGATCCCCGGCGTGATCAGCCACGCCACCAACATCGTCGAGCACCCGGAGCTGGTCGCCGAACGAATCGTGCGGCTTGCCAAGATTGTCGGACGCGAGAACGTGATCGGCGGCACCGACTGCGGCTTTGCGCAAAGCCCGTTCGCACGCCGCGTGCACCCCTCGATCATGTGGGCGAAGCTCAAAGCGCTGGTCGATGGCGCGCGGATCGCCACACAAACGCTGTGGGGCAAGAAAGCCGCGGCGTAGTGAGCCCTCCCACTTGTGGGGAGGAGGAATTCAGTGCGCCGATTGTGAAGCCGGGAACAGACTTGCCAGCTCGACTTTGACACCGGGGCCCATCGTTGACGAGATCGCGACACGGTTGATGAAGTGGCCCTTGGCGCCGGCCGGCCGCGACTTCTGCACCGCGTCGGCGAACGCCATGATGTTTTCAACCAATTTATCGGCACTGAACGACGCCTTGCCGACGCCGGCCTGCACGATGCCGGCCTTCTCGACGCGGAACTCAACCGAGCCGCCTTTGGCGCCTTTGACCGCGCTCGTGACATCCATCGTCACAGTCCCGACCTTGGGATTGGGCATGAGACCGCGCGGGCCGAGCACTTTGCCGAGGCGGCCGACGAGCGGCATTAGATCCGGGGTTGCGACGACGCGATCGAAGTCGATGGCGCCGCCCTGCACCTTCTCGACCAGATCCTCAGCGCCGACCACATCGGCACCGGCGGCCTTGGCCTCGTCCGCCTTGGCGCCGCGCGCAAAAACGGCGACGCGCATCGACCGGCCTGAACCGTTCGGCAAGTTGACGACGCCGCGCACCATCTGGTCGGCGTGGCGCGGATCGACGCCGAGATTCATCGCAACCTCGATGGTCTCGTCGAACTTCGATTTCGCGCGCTCCTTGACGAGTTTGACTGCTTCGGAGAGCGGATAAAGCTTCTGCCGATCGATGCCCTCGCGCGCCTTTACCGTGCTTTTGCCAAGATTGCTCATGGTTATTCCCTCACCTGCAGGCCCATCGACCGGGCGGAGCCTTCGATCATGCGCATCGCCGATTCGATGGTATCGCAGTTCAGATCCTTCATCTTCTGCTCGGCGATCTCGCGCACCTGAGCCTTGGTCACCGAGCCAGCAACGTCGCGGCCCGGTGCTTTGGAGCCGCTCTCGAGCTTCGCTGCTTTCTTGAGAAAGTGCGAGACCGGCGGGGTCCGCAGTTCGAAGGTAAATGAGCGGTCGGCATAGACCGTGATGGTGACGGGAATCGGTGCGCCCTTCTCCAACTTCTGGGTCTGCGCGTTGAACGCCTTGCAGAACTCCATGATGTTGAGGCCGCGCTGACCGAGCGCGGGACCGATCGGCGGCGACGGATTGGCCGCCCCCGCCGGGACCTGCAGTTTGACGTAGCCGGTAATCTTCTTTGCCATCGCTTGCTCCTGTTAGTGGTGCGGATATCGACGGCTGGCAGACCGCCTCACCTACCACGACGTCCGCCTCTCTTGCTTCGTCATGCCCGGCTTCATGCCGGGCATCCACGTCTTTGAGAGGCAAAAAACGAAGACGTGGATGGCCGGTACAAACCCGGCCATGACGGGTCAATGTCAGAGCTTCTCCACCTGTCCGAATTCGAGCTCGACTGGCGTGGCGCGGCCAAAGATCGACACCGCGACCTTGAGCCGCGACCGGCCCTCGTCGACTTCCTCGACGGTGCCGTTGAAAGACGCGAACGGGCCGTCGGAGACGCGCACCTGCTCGCCCACTTCGAACGAGACCGATGGTTTCGGCCGCTCGATGCCTTCCTGGACCTGATGCAGGATGCGCTGCGCTTCGGCCTCCGACAGCGGCATCGGCTTGTTGTCGGCGCCGAGGAAGCCGGTCACCTTCGGCGTGTTCTTGATCAGATGATAGGCTTCGTCGGTCATCTGCATCTTCACCAGGACATAGCCCGGAAAGAACTTGCGCTCGGCGTCGACCTTGCGGCCGCGCCGGACCTCGACGACCTTCTCCTTCGGCACCAGAATCTCCTCGAACAGGTCAGACAGTCCGCGCTGCTTCGCCTGTTCCCGGATCGATTCCGCCACCTTGTTCTCGAAATTCGAGTAGGCGTGGACCGCGTACCACCGGTTCGTCATGTCACCAATTCCAGATCATGATCCAGTTGTGAATGTCTGTACTGCAAAGGCTCAAGAGCTGATGCCGAGCAGGAAGCTCACGCCGACCCGCATCACCTGATCGGCCACGAGAAAAAAGATCGACGCGACGAACACCATGACGAACACCATGATCGTCGTCACGGTGGTCTCCTTGCGAGTCGGCCACGTGACCTTCTGCCCTTCGGCCCGCACTTCCTGCAGGAACTTGAATGGACTGATCTTCGGCATTCCCGCCCGTCCGCTGTCGCCCGCCGTCTTCCGCCCCGTCTTCGCCGGCCCTTAGTGGCAGGGAAAAATGGCAATATTCCCCTGCCGCACGGGTCAATTTCCGACCCAACGGCAAAAGGGAAACGCCGGGAGCGACAAGAGTTTCTCAAGGTATCGCCGCGCCGGGCCGCGATACGGCCAACCGGCGGGCGCGCTCAAGGCGCTCAGATACGGTCTAAGTCCTCGCCGGTCAAGGGATTTGGGGGAAATCTGCCTCCCGGTGTCACGAAAGCCAGCGCCCGACAGGACCGTAACTATAGTGTAATGACCTTGATTTGATACGAGCGCCTAAGCTTCGAAAAAACAACGATTTGCAATGGACATTCGTACCATCATTTTTGGCGTTTCGATCGTCGTCGCCTCCTTTATCGGTGCGATGTTGATCATGAATGTGCTGTGGCCCGCGGCCCAGCTTCAACAAGGCCGGCCGGCACTGGTCGCGATGCCGCCACTGCAGCCCCTGGCGGGAAACTCAACGATCCTCGCCCCCGCCGCCATCGCCATGTCGGCGATCCGGGACGCGCTCGAAGCGCAAACACCGCACAATCTCGGCGGCAAGCAGCAAAACCCCGCGTCCAAGCTCCTGCAGAATGCCGACGTCACCTGGGCCATCACGCGCGGGCCGCTGACCGTAGCCGGCCGGTCCGAGGGGCTGGTCGTCGCGACGCCGCTCAACGGTACCGTCCAGGCCAAGGGGCAGATTACGAGCCAGGTCAACGCGGTTGGCGGAATGATCGGCGGTCTCGTCGGAGGCAATGTCGGCCAGCAGGTACAAAAGCTTGCCGGCCAGACATTCGACCAGCAGGCAGAACTCCGCGGCACTGCTGCAGCGACTTCGCGCCCGACAATCGCTGCGAACTGGCGGCTTGCGCCTAATCTCAACGCGCAGGTCAATCTCGCCGATGTCGCGCTTCCTATCGCCGGCCTCAAGGTCAACATCGCCAACGTGATCAAACCGTTCCTCGATAATGCTGTGCGCGAGCAGACCGGCGCCTTTGAAGCGCGCCTGCGCAGCGACCCCTTCATCGAAAATGCAGCTCGCGCCGAATGGACGAAACTCTGCCGCGCCATTTCGCTCGGCGCAGCCGGACAGAACATGCCCAACCTCTGGCTCGAAATCCGTCCGACGCGGGCGATCGCGGCCCAGCCCAAGATCGATCCCAGCGCGGTCACGCTGCTCGTCGGCGTGCAGGCTGAAACACGCATCGTGCCGAGCGAGACCAAGCCCAATTGCCCGTTCCCGCAGCAACTCGACCTCGTACCCCAAGCCAACGAGGGCGGAGTCGATATCGCGGTGCCGATCGACATGCCTTTCACCGAAGTGAGCCGCCTGCTCGAAGCGCAGATTAAGGACAAGACCTTTCCGGAAGACGGCAGCGGTTCATTCGCGGCGACCATTCAGCGCGCCGCCGTTGCGGCGTCGGGCGACCGGCTTTTGATTTCGCTCCTGGTTCACGCCAAGCAGCGTGGCTTCTTCAGCTTTGGCGCCGACGCCACGGTGCACGTTTGGGGGCGGCCGGTGCTCGATCAAGGTCAGCAGATCCTGCGTTTCACCGACATCGCGCTCGATGTGCAGTCCGAAGCGGCGTTCCGATTGCTCGACGCGGCGGCAAAGGCGGCCATCCCCTATCTCCAGAAGACGCTCGCCGACAAAGCGGTGATCGACCTGAAGCCGCTGGCCGAAGACGCCAGGAAACGCATTGCTGCCGCGGTCAGCACCTTCACAGCGCAAGGCGGCGGCTTCAGCGCCAATGTTGCCGTTAACGATCTTCGCCTCACCGGCATCGCCTATGACGACAAGACGCTGCGGATCATTGCCGACGCCGATGGTACGGTGAACGTGGCGATCTCGTCGCTGTCGCTGCAATAGCGCGGAGGCCCGGCGAGCATGAAACTCCAGAAATATTCAGGACTCAGTGCTATAGCGACCGGCGCTCAATAATCGCCGCAAATACCGCGAGATTGAACTCTTTGGTCGCCTCGCGTCGTCACTCCAGGAAGCGAATTCATGTCTGAAGCCCTCGAACTTCTCACCACCCGGCGCTCTTCCAAGGCGATCGAACTGGCTGGCCCTGGCCCATCAGCGGCGGAAATCGAGACGCTGTTGACCATTGCGTCACGGGTCCCGGATCACGGCAAACTTACTCCGTGGCGTTTCATCGTCTTCGAAGGCGATGCACGGCGTTCGGCCGGCGACGCCATTGGGGCTGCATTTCACGCCAAATACCCGGACGCGAAACCCGAGCACATCGAGGCCGAGCGCGCGCGGCTGATGCGTGCGCCGCTGGTCATCGCAGTGGTCAGCCGCGCCGGTCCTCACGTGAAGATTCCTGAGTGGGAGCAATTGCTCTCCGCAGGAGCGGCGACCATGAACTTGGTTCTGGCAGCGCATGCGCTCGGATATGGGGCGAACTGGATTACGGAGTGGTACGCTTATGATCGAGGCGTGCTCGATGCCTTTGGCCTCGCACCGCGCGAGCGCATCGCAGGCTTCATTCACATCGGCCGGGCTCCAGGCCAGCTTGAGGATCGGCCGCGGCCCCCGCTCAGCGACATCGTCTCGCGATTTGGGCCCTGATGGCCGGATGGCCGGATGGCCGATGGCTTACGTGAGCCGGATTACGCTGAAACTGACTGCGGAGCGCTGGCAGGAGTGGAGGAAATCGTCGGGCCTTGCAGGTTCAAAGACTTGCTGTGGCAACGGTGCCCAAACGCCACTACTGACCGCAAAAGGCTTTTTCCAGAAGTGGCAACGCTCGGCCCGGAGCCTGGGCACTCGACCGCCGGTGGCCTCGCCGCGCCGCAGCGCCGGTTTTTGGTCGGCTAGGCTAAAACGCATGGGTGAGGCCCGCAGGCGGCAAACCCAGGGGATTGTCGGGGCGGCTCAGATGACGGTAGTCCGGGCCTTAAAGCCGCAGTAGGGTTCACCCCATCTTTACCGCATGGTAAGGATTCGCGCGCGATCACCACAGACGGCGGAGGCAGCCATGACAGTCGCAGAATTGAACGACCTTATTGCGCGCGGTGCGGCACAGCCCGGCGTCCGCGACGTCGAAGAACTGATGCGCCTCAGTCAACAACTGGACCGGCAGGCGCGCGAACTTTCCAACCTGTATGCCGTACCAATCTCTTCGGTGACTTCTGATCGGAGCGTCGCGTCAGCCCTACCGACGGACGCTGCTCATGCCCACCTGGGGTGAGGTACTCGCCGAAATCAATACGACGGCACAGCTCCTCCACGCCCAAGGCCTCCCAAGCCTTTCTCCGTTCGATATTGTGCGCCGAAAATATCTCGGCCAACTGGCAGCGCACACCAACCGTGCCACTATCCTCTATGCAACCGCGTGGCTCACAAACTCGAACGCTCCAGCCCCCTTGGTGAGCCTGACCGAAGATGATGTGCATGGGTTCATGGAAGCCATCCACGGACTTGCCGGCCCGAATTTGGACCTGATTCTCCACAGTCCTGGTGGTTCAGCAGGCGCGGCAGAACAGATCATCAAGTACCTAAGAACCAAGTTTGATCACATCAGAATTATCGTCCCGCACATGGCAATGTCTGCGGCGACGATGATAGCGTGCGGTGCTGACGAAATTGTCATGGCCAGTCATTCTTTTCTCGGGCCTATTGATGCGCAGCTCATCATTCAGACAGCACTGGGGCCCAGATCGGTTCCTGCGCAGGCTATTCTCGAACAGTTTGATCGCGCATTACAGGATGCTGCGGATCCGATAAAACTTCGCGTCTGGGCACCAATGCTGAGCCAATATGGCCCCGACCTTCTCGTAACCTGTCAAAATTCGGTCGCCCTCGCCGAAGAACTCGTCTCTGAATGGCTTGAGAATTACATGTTTCGTGGCGAACGGGACGCTGAGCAGAAAGGGAAGGACATTGCTCGGTGGCTTTCTGCGCACAAGACGTTCAAGACACATGCGCGACCGATCTCGCGAGACCAACTAATCGCCAAAGGCCTAACTGGAGTTCGCTGGCTCGAAAGCGATCAAGTTGAGCAGGACCTTGTTTTATCGGTCTACCACGCGACCGCCCATACTTTCGCAAGTACGGGTGCCGTAAAGATCATCGAGAATAATCTCGGCAAGGCCTATGTGCGAGTGACGAATGTTCAATTTGTGCCAATGCCCGCTCAGGTGCCGGCGCAGCCTCCGGGCCCTCCCCCTCCAGCTTCTCCTCCTCCAGCTCAACGTCTAGCTCAGATGCCTACCGCGTCGGTCTCGTTATAGAAGCGATGGCGGCGGCCTTTTTGTGACACCGGTAGCGGCTCGATTTCTGCAGCGACGGCGCTAGACTTGCACCGACGGCGGCTCAGCGCCGCGCAGAGCCGCAGCGGCGCGCGCTGGTGCGTTACAGGAGGCCCGCGTAAGCGCGCTAGGCTCGCCCCCTGGGGCGAAGCAGCAGCACAGGGACTAGCACCATGCGAGGACAGCCAGATGCGCGGCTCGCGGCGCGATTTCGCGAGCTGAAACATCACATCGACATTTCCTATCAGCGGCTCGGCGAGGCAATCGGCGTCACCGGGGCGACGACCTTTCGGTATCTCGACGGCAGCATTCACATTCCGGCCGAGCTGTTGCCGGCTATGGCCCAGACCTTCAGCTGCTCGATCGCCGATTTGTTCGAGCCGCCTGGATCGCCGCTGCCCAAAGCCGCCGCCATCAGGCAATCGGCTCGCCGACGACGCGATGAGACGTCGGCCCTTTGTCGATCACCGGCGGCCGCCAGAACTCGCGAACAGTTTCCCGAATAAGCCGATTCAGCGCGCCGTCGCCGAATCGGATCCGATTCGCTTCGAAGGCGATGCGCGAGGCTGCTCAAGAATGCACTGCGGTCGATCGGCTGCAGCGGCGTCGCGGCGGTTAAGATTGCGGTCATTTGCTGATCGGACACGGCGATAGGGCGGATGGTCGGCATACGGGGGCGTCCTCTTGTGACGCGCCGGAAATGGCGCAAAGCTGAGAACGTCTCTTCTCTCCTTCAGCCCCGGCCCAGACCGGGGTTCTTTTTGCCAAAGTAGCAGAAAGCCGGCGCCGTTTATCGCTTCTCGCCCGAGCTTGCGCTGGCGGTGCGCTATGTGCGAGTGCGGCCCCTACTGGCTGCGACACAGTGACAGTGGCCGCCGTTGACAAGTCACAGTGGCCGGTTTGTGCGCCATGCAATTAAATCCGCCACATGAACGGCGGATGGCTCACCGAAGAGTTCACAGCCTTTGGATACCACTTTCAGAATTGGATGCTGGTCTACCTATGGTTCGCCTTCGTCATTCTCATGTACCTGACAAGGACCACTAGGCGTTAGGCTGCCCAACGTGCCGGACGGCATCGCCGCCTGGCGGCTTGGTTTATTTTTACTCTGCGCGGTAAGATTTTTGGACGGACGACCCGTCGCCTTCGGCACCTTGGCGATCTCCTCGCCGAACTGCCGCTCGCACCACGGCAGCTCATCATCGCGGTCGATATAGAGCCAGGGCCGCCAGTCGCCGAGTGCATCGTACACGTCGACCTCGTCGCGCCAAACGGCGAGCAACTGTCGCCGGTTGGCCGACCAATCCCGTTTCATGTCTTCGGAGATAAACACCGACAGGTCGTCCGACGTGCCGTTGCCGCAGCCGTTATAGCCCAGTGTCGGCAAGTACACCCGGCCGCTCAACAATTCGTAGCTCTTATAAGCGCTCAACCCACGTCGCAAATCGGAGCGGCGGCGTTCCATTTAGATTTTGATCCCTAACGAGCGGAAGGTTCTTTGAAACGCCGCAGCACTGTCACGCTCCACGGTGCAAAGCGGATGTGATTTAGCCTGGCCATCCCGACCGGTCACGATGAGGCCTTCGGCGCTGATGATCTCGCGGCATTCGCGTGCTCGCTGATGCGCCTCCAAGCCAGCCACCAGCACGGCATACGATGCCGCCGTGCCCTGCCAATCGCGCACTACGTCGTTCCAGATTTGACGTTCGGAATCGGCGAGGTGATCCGGTGGTGGTGGTAGATCGTCCTCGATCGGTTTCGAGGCAACAAGACGCGGCCCGCGCGGCACGGCCAAGGAGGCGGCGGATTTACGGCCACGTTGTTTCATCGGGTTCTATTTTGAAGATAAAACATTTCATAAGCAAATTTCGGCATCATTAGCACAATTCCGACGGCGCAGCGCTCCGCAGTTACTGATCGCCTATGTTTTTTCATGCCCCCCCCGGGGGGTGAGGGTCCAGTTCGTCAATGTTCGCTTTACCGCTGCGGGTTCAACCGGTGCGGTCTCTCTTTTTTGAACCTGGAGGCCCCCGGCGGCCAGGGATGATCTATTTCGTTCTAACCTACCCACCCGCATCGCGAGCTTCGGCAGCAACAACAGCTTCAATCTCCTCCTTCAATGAACTTGGGGTGCGGAGCCAATCCGCTATTTCTCTGGGAACAAAAGCGAGAGTTCCGCCCTAAGCTGCCAGTCGGCTGTGCCTGTTGGTCGGGCCACGTTGTAATAGCCAGCAATATTCGCGCTAACCGGTTGATCGCCCAATCTGAAAATTCGACCGAAGCCGCCACCGATCGGTACGGTCCATTGCTGACCCGATGGCGCGAGCCAGTTGGCGGTTATGAGGGGTGATGAAGTCAAGTACCAGCCGTGCGCCATGTTGTAGTTGATGAAGGGCTGGCCAAGAAAAGTGTTCACGGCCGGTCGCAACGGATCGCCGCCGACCGACCACTGATTATTGAGGAGCACACCCATCACCCAATGGCCCGGGGTCGTCAGAAAGACAGCTGTGGGGCCAAGCAGCACGCGTCCGGTGCCGAGGATCGGATCAGTCGCTGACGGAACGGTAAAGACCGGGCCGACGCCCCAGATAAGCGCGCCTGAGTGCACGGGTGACAGAAAGAGCGATTGGGTAATGTCACCAATGCCATTGGTGTTGCTGTCTAAAATCGGGTTGGGTTGACTGACCACCGGCACGATGGTGCGCGAGATCATGTTCCAGTCCGCGCTGATGTGCAGCGGCACGACCGGCTGAATATTCAGCACTTCCTGCGTGCGGTTGAACGGTCCAGTGTTGAAATTGGTGTTGCTCTGAAACGGAACGCTAACGAGATCCGCGATCGGGTTCTGCGATTTCTTTGCTAGATCTTCATCCTCCGAAGCCTCGCGAGAATGCCCGCCGCTTGTCGCGGCCGTCGCATCGGAAATGCCGCTCTCGAACTTGTAGTTGATGCCGGCTTTGACCATTTGCACATCGCGATTCAACGACACCGCGGGCACCGTGGCCAAAGTCCAATTTTCTAACGCAAGATAGTCGTACTCAAGTCTAACGGTCCAATGCGATTTGAAGCCGTATTCGACGCCGGCGCCCACGAGCCAGCCGTCCTTCGTGCTCGACCCGTTCCAAGTTTGGCCGAAAGCGTTCACCTCGGCAGCGCTGTGCACCCAGCCACCGCCGAACTTGCCGTAGACGAGCCAAAGGTCCTCGACCACGCCAACACGGGCTGCCGCAGTCGTAATCCAGTGTTGACTAACGGAGCCTAACGTCGGAGCCGGCAAAGCCGGATGATCAAAGCTTGCCCAATCGAAGTCACCTTCGACGCCAAATAGAAGCGAGCCGGCCTGAACATTATAGCCGGCCTGGACACCGCCGATGAGTTCGCTGATGCCGCCATAAAAATTGTTG
Source organism: uncultured Alphaproteobacteria bacterium (assembly GCA_963732015.1). Lineage (GTDB taxonomy): Bacteria > Pseudomonadota > Alphaproteobacteria > Rhizobiales > Xanthobacteraceae > BOG-931. The sequence goes on from CAVSXY010000004.1 coordinate 87,073, forward strand.
CCGGGAATGTTCAGGTTGCCGCTGGTCCATCCGCCGCCGAAGTTGGCGCCAACGTAAAATCCAGACCAATTGTAGCGGCGCTGCGGGAGCAGGCGAGTGGGGAGCCTTGGTGGGCATGTCGGCCGCAAAAGCAGATGCGCCGAACAATCCAATGGCAGCGATAGTCGCAAGGGAAAGCCTTGGCATCGGCGACTCCCGAACTCTTGGGCGTATTCCTCACTGCGTTAGATTGCTCGACCTCAAAAGTAGCCGGGCTGTTCTTATTACAGAATGGCGCAAGACGGCCTCCAGCACCATGCCTGTTCGGCGAAGATCGACAACTCGGTCGGGATTCCTTATGGAATTTTCGTCAACGTGTTTTTTGAGCAACAAATAACGACATTCGATTGATTTGGGCGGTGTTCCATAGTGACAACGAGTTCCGCGAGTAGAATAGTGAGAGTTTGGCGTCCTAATTCGTTGCACATGCGACCATAACGGGGGCGGAAATGAAGCCAGCTGTCGCGACTACAGACAGACGTCTTGAGCAACCTGCTATCCTTTCTTGCGCCATTCAATCGGGTTTGGTCTGGGGCACAATCACGCTGGCAGCGGTCGTCTCGGTCCCGGAGATTTCGCTCGCCGACGAAGGTGGGGTGAGCTTCTGGCTGCCTGGCTTATACGGCAGTCTTTCGGCGGTTCCCCAGGCGGCGCCGGGATGGTCGCTCTTCACCTTTAGCTACTACACGAACGTGACGGCCGGTGCCAACGTGTCGGCCGCGCGCGAAATCCAGATTGGCCGCTTCACCCCGACGATGGGCGTTAACTTATCCGCGAGCCTCAAGGCTCAGGCGGCGCTCGAATGGGTCCAACCGAACTATACCTTCGCGACCCCGGTTTTCGGCGGCCAGTTGACCGTGAGCTGGGGGAGTTCGTCGGTTGGCAGAGCGCCAACTTGGCCGGGACGCTGACGGCCACGGTATCTCCGTTTCACCCTTATTCGCTCCGACAGCATCAGCAGCTCCGTCACCGGTTTTAGTGACATGTATCCGGTGGCGGCGCTGAGATGGCACGACGGCGTCAACAACTACATGATCTATGGGACAGGCGACATTCCGGTCGGCGCGTATGACTCGACGCGCTTGGCAAATCTCGGCATCGGGCACGGCGCGGTGGACGGCGGAGTGGGCTATACCTACCTCAATCCGGATATCGGGCGCGAGTTCTCGGCCGTCGCCGGCCTGACTTATAATATGACAAATCCGAGCACGAATTATCAGAACGGCGTCGACTTTCACCTGGACTGGGGGGCTTCACAGTTTTTGTCGAAACAGATTTTTGTCGGCCCAGTCGGCTATTTTTACAATCAGCTGTCATGCGACAGCGGCTCCGGCGATCGTGTCGGCTGCTTCGAATCGCGCGTAGTCGGTATCGGCCCGCAGATCGGATATCTGTTTCCGATCGGTGACATGCAGGGCTATCTCAATTTAAAAGCTTACGGAGAATTCGACGGGTCAGATCGGCCTTCCGGCTGGAATGCGTGGCTCACGTTTCGATTTCACCGCGAGCACCAACTGCGCCAACGCCGCCGACGTCACGGGGTCCGATGGTCTACAAGTGAGCTAAATCGTTGACATCGATCAACGAGGTGCCCATTGCGGTTGGGAGACAGCGCCTCATTGGCGCTTGGCGTCTTCGTTTGTGCGTAACGCTCGCTTCTGCGCATTTTGGCGTTACATCAGTAATGTCGGCGAGTGAATTCACCACTCACGGTTCCGCAGGCCCACAAAGCGATATTAGATAGCGCAATAATGCGCCGGGCGTTGGCTTATATTGCAGATCAGGCTGAGTTCAGCATATTCTTTCATGTTTTCTGCAAGTTGGTGAAGATTAAGTCGAGCCTTAGCGACACATTCGTTATAATGTTTGACCACACCGACTTGCTCGCCTGTGGTGACAGTCGAAAGCGTATCAAAAGCTCCGGCAACATACATCTCTCTTAGGTTTATGGGCATCTGCTCCCACTGGCTGTAAGTCAAGAATACGTTCTGTGCGTGCGCCGGGGCTGTCGATAGAAGCAGCAAAATAGTGACAAAGCGCATTGGCTCCTCCTTCGACTGTTCGGACCTAAAATGTTTGCCGCCCAGGGTTTCATCGGGTGATGCAACATGGCTGTCAGTTTCAATCAGGATGTTCCATCTGTTGGTGCCAATCCGGGCAGACCTCACGAGACGGAATTGTGACGGCAAGGTAGGTCTGACAAGCCATGTAGGCAATCAGTGCAGAGCGGTGACGCCGTGAGTTTCTAATGCCTCGATGACGCCATCAAAGATAAGAGCAACACCCATTGCTGAGACGAAGAAGCCGACAATCCGGGTAATGGCGTCAATCCCCATTGGACCCAATTTCTCTGAAAGTTTACCCGCATAGACGAGACACAGATACGTCACGAACATTGTGGCCAGGATGGCTGCCACGATGGCGACAAACGATGCCAGTTCGGTCGGGGACCGCTTAATGGTCGAAGCCATTCCGAGGATCGTTGCGATCGCGCCGGGACCGAACATTAGCGGCATCGCGAGCGGCACAAAGGCAATATTTGCGCCCACATTTGCACCACCGGCAGGAGCGATTCCGCCACCAGACGGAGACGACGAAAAAAGCTGAAAACCAATCTTCATCAGGATAATGCCGCCGACAATGCGCACCATACTTAACGGCACTCCGAAGAGCCGTAGGATCAGTGTACCAAAGATCAAGAAGAAGAGACTTAGGAGCAGCGCGTAAAAGCACGATTTCCAGGCTACGCGACGCTGTGTTTGAACGTCTGTCCCTAGTAACAATTTGAGATATACGGGCAGCACCTCGAACGGGTTTATGATCGCGAGCAACGTCGTGAAGGTACCGATAAACAGCGAGAATTCGCGACTCATGATCTCTGGCCCAATTTCGTTATAGGTGGTACCGCGAGAGATAGGGGAAGAAGGGATGTGATAAATCAGAGCATTTCAGGATCGGCGTTTTAAACCTCTTATTCACAAGCTACCGCGTGGTTCAATGTTGCGGCGTTGTGTAGCACAGCAAATGGTGGACGCGAAATGACACGATAGGTCAATGCTGTTGAAAAGGGTCTCGCGATTTTCGGCGAATAGTGATTCCGTCGCGAGAAGGCCCCGCAATGTTCATGAATATGCCCGAGACGTGACACGTCGCCTGATGCGGGTTCCCATGATGGAAGGCCTTGGTGCCGATTCCGAAGAGAAGCATGAGCCCGAGGGCGACATCCGACACTGCAGTGGTGGTCGATAGTCTGAAAGCGCTTGACCCCGAATGGCCGATTGAGAAGCGGACATTCTGAAAAATTGATCGAACAAAAGAAAGACCGCCTTGCGGCGGTCTTTCCGAAACCCCTTTGGTGGTCGTGCTCAGTAGCAGGGCGGATAGGGATAGTAGCCACAGGCTAAGGGAGGAACGGTTCCTCCTCCGCTCACTTGTTTAGGTTGTTAATCACGTCTTGCGCGGCCTTGCGGTCTGCAGGCATCAATTGATCCGGCCCAAGCTTGAAAGCCACCTTTTCAATCTTTCCATTGAAGCGGAATGGCACCTGATAGTCGTTGTCGTCCACCGGCGTGCGCGTGTCGGAGCCGATGTCGAAGGTCTCGTCGATCGTCAAGACGACCGGGGTGGTGTGGGCGATGCTGTGGTTCGCGACGTCCTGGCCATCTACCCTCAGTACGCCGGTGCCGCCCTTGGCTGCGCCGGGTCCGTCATACTTGAAGTCGAAAACAAGGCTATGTTTGCCCGGTGCAAGTGCTTGCCCGCCTTCCCATCGGAATTTCTCAACGGCGAGGAGATTATAGGTGAAGACCGGCTTGCCCTTGAGCAAATAGAGCCCGTAACCGCCGAAACGGCCACCGTCGGTCACGATCATCCCTTCTCCACCGCCCGAAGGAACCTCCACCTCTGCGGTGATGGTGTAGGACTTGGCCAAGATGTTCGGCGCATTGCTATTGGGCGTGCCCGTCAGTTCACCCGTGTAGATGAACTCGGTTCGCCCAGCGGTGTAGCTCGGCTTGGGGGCGAGAACCCGCTTGAGGAAGTCATTGTCCAGGGGGAACACCTGGTATTTCGCCGCTTCCACGAGGAAGAGTTCCTGCATATCGCGCAGCTTATCGGGCATCTGGGCTGCGAGGTCGTTGGCCTGAGAGTAGTCGTCAGCCACGTGATACAGTTCCCACCTGTAGCCGTTGACCACATCGGGCATCTTGGCAAGGCCCAGCAACCACGGCGGTTGAGGTGGGGTCGTAGAGGCCATCCAGCCATCGTGATAGATCGCCCTGTTGCCCAACATCTCGAAGTATTGCGTGGTGTGGGTGGAGGGAGCATTGGCGTTCGCTTTATCGAACGTGTAGGCGAAGCTCCCGCCTTCGATCGGCTTCTGGGCGATGCCGTTCACCATCTTCGGCGCGGGAATGCCGGTGACGTCAAGGATCGTAGGCACGATGTCGATGAGGTGGTGGAATTGGGATCGGATGCCACCGGCATCCTTGATCCGGTTCGGCCAGGCGACGACCATGCCCTGCCGGGTGCCGCCGAAGTGGGAAGCAACCTGCTTGGTCCACTTGAACGGCGTATCGAACGCCCATGACCACGCCACCGACATGTGCGGAGTGGTCTTCGGGGAACCCCAGGCATCGTAAAACTTCATCTGTTCCTCTACTGGAATATCGATGCCTTCAATTGCCGCCAGGTCGAAGGGCGTCCCGATCGTGGAGCCTTCAGCGCTCGTGCCGTTGTCGCCACTGATGTAGATGATCAGCGTATTGTCGAGCTTGCCCTGATCCGCCACTTCCTGGATGACGCGGCCGATTTCGTTGTCAGTGTAGGCGACGTAGGCGGCGAACACCTCCGCTTGGCGTGCGAAGAGCTTCTTCTCAATGTTACTGAGCGTGTCCCATTTCGGCAGCCTTGTGCCGCCGAACTCGGGCTGGCCGTCCGGCCATGGCGTGAGCGTTGTGTTCGCCGGGATTGCCCCGAGCCGCTTCTGGTTGGCGAAGATTTGCTCGCGCAATTCGTTCCAACCCATGTCGAACTTGCCTTTGAACTTATCAATCCACTCCTGCGTTGGCTGATGCGGCGCGTGGGTCCCGCCTGGGACGTAGTAGAGGAAGAACGGCTTGTCAGGCGCTGCCGCGTCGAGCGCTTTGAGGTATTGGATGGCGTCATCTGCCATGCCGGTGATCATGTTGTAGCCGGGGTGGTCGAGCCACGGAAAGATTTGCGTGGTGTTGCGGAACAGAAATGGCGTCCACTGATCGGTTTCGCCGCCCATGAAGCCGTAGAAATAATCAAAGCCCATCCCGCTCGGCCATTGGTCGTAAGGTCCGGCTACGCTGTACTGATAGTCGGGCGTGTTATGGGCCTTGCCGAACCAAGAGGTGGCATAGCCGTTCTGCTTCAGGATTGTGCCGATTGTGGCGTTGTCGACGCCTATGATCAAGTCGTAGCCGGGGTAGCCGGTGGCTTGTTCGGCGATGACTCCGAAGCCAACGGAGTGATGGTTTCGCCCGGTGATGATCGCCGCCCGCGAGGGAGAGCAGAGGGCGGTCGAATGGAACTCGGTGTAACGCAATCCCATTTTCGCGATGCGGTCCATGGCAGGCGTCGGGATGACGCCGCCAAACGTACTTGTAATCCCGTAACCCTGATCGTCCGTCATGATCAGCAGTACGTTCGGCGCCCCCTTCGGCGGCACGATGTTCGGCGGCCACCAAGGCTTCGAGGTCGTGGCATCGAGGTTGATTTCACCACCGAACGCAGGCGGCGAATTCGGCAGATACCTCCCGTCGATCGTCGTCGTGGCACTAGGCGAACCCGGCACGCCCGTGGTCTGCTGGGCCATTGCCGTGTCCCACCCCAACAGCGCGCTCACTGCTAAGACGGAGACACTAACGATCCGCAGCGCACCGCCGCGGCTTCGGCTACTTCCGCTCTCTTGCTTGCCGGTCATGACGCTCTCCTGTTTCGAATGACGCATCGAAATCCGACGTGGCTCGTGGACGTATCCACCGCTTCCGCATGGCGCGCGGCCGGGCGGTAACGGCGGCAGTAGTTCGGCGCGCACAGATGCGAGCCGCCTTTGATGACCTTGCGCGGAATCTTGATCTGCGGCTGGCAGGGGTCGTAGCTCTCCGCCTCGCCGCCGCCGCGCGGATTTTCTGGAACGCAGCACGCTTTAGGCGCCTCGGCCTGGTGCTTTTGCGAAAACCAGTCTGTCGTCCACTCCCAGACATTGCCGATCATGTCGTGGACGCCATAGCCGTTGGGCGGAAACGCGGTCACCGGCGAGGTGCGATCGAACCCGTCGCTGCAAAGATTCTGGTGCGGAAAATTGCCCTGCCAGGTATTGGCCATGTGCTTGCCGCCGGGCGTGAGCTCGTCGCCCCAGGCAAACTCGGCGCCGTCGAGGCCCCCTCGCGCGGCGAATTCCCATTCGGCCTCCGCCGGCAAATCCTTGCCGGCCCATGTGGCGTAGGCCAGCGCGTCGGAATAAGCGACATGCACGACGGGATGATTATCGAGCGCGTTGACGCTGCTCTTCGGACCGTAAGGGCGGCGCCAGTTCGCACCCTTAAGAAACCTCCACCACTCGTCCCAGTTTTTCAGATCGACCGGATGCCGCGGCGGCGTGAACACCAGCGAGCCGGCAAAGAGCATATGCGGCAGCGCGCCCGGATAATTCTTCGGATCGGGCGGGATTTCCGCAAACGTCTTGTGTCCGGTGGCGCGGACGAATGCCTTGAACTGCCGGTTGGTCACCGGCGTGCGGTCGATCCAGAAGCCGTCGACCGTGACGCGGTGTGCCGGCGCCTCTTCCGGGTAATGCTTATCGGAGCCCATGCGGAACGTGCCGCCGGGAATGAAGATCATGTTCGGCGGCGCCGCTTGCTGCGGCCGTTCGACTGACGCAACCTCACTGTCGCCCATGCGGCTTTCGCCCTAACGTCTTCGCATTCACGGCCGTCGCGCCGGGCACTTTTCTGAAAACGGCGCTTCGGCAATCTTCAAGTTGATAATGAGTTCGATCTTCGTCAACTCCTGCAGTCGGACATTGCGTCTACGACTCGAAATCCGAAAGCCTGGAAAGATCGGGGCCGAGGTACGCACGACCCTCGGCCACCGCGTGTGTAGCGTGCCGGTTAGTTCGCGTCCTGCGCGGCACGTTGGGCGGCCTTCAGTTTCGCCACGTCGTCCGGTGTCAGCTTCGGCGGATCGAGCGCAATAGTCACCTTGTTGATCGTGCCAGTGAAGTTGAACGGCGCCTTGTAGTCGCGGTCGTCCACCGGCGTGGGGCCGCTGAGACCGATGTTGAAGCTCTGGTCGATCGGCTTGACCAGGGGAAGGGTCCGCTCCACCTTCTGGGTCGACACCACCTTGCCGTCGACCTTCAGCGTTCCGGTGCCGCCGCGGCCGACACCGCTCAGATTGTTGTACGCCAGTGTCGCCTCGCCAAGCCCGTCATACCTGAAGTCGTATACGATCGTATGCTTGCCGGGAGCGAGCGACTCCGTTCCCTCAAAGCGGGTCCGCTTGAGGTCGAGCAGGTTGTACGTGAACACCGGTTTGCCCTTCACCAGGTACAGCGCGTATCCGTAAAAACGTCCCCCCTCTTCAACGATCACACCTTCGGCTCCGCCCTGCGGCACGTCGATGTCGGCCGTGATGGTATAGGAGGTGTTGAGAATGCTCGGCTGGTTGCCGTCCGGCATACTGACCGCCGAACCTGAATAGTTGAAGATCGTTCGGCCCGCTGCCTGGCTCGGACGCGGTGCGACGAACCGCGTCGAGGCCGAGGCATCCAGCGGCAACACCTGATACTTGGCGAATTCGCCGAACATCAAATCCTTCATCTCCTGCACCCTAAGCGGATTGGCCGCGGCGACATCGGTGTATTGCGTCCAGTCCTTGCTCAGATCGTACAGCTCGAACTTGAAGGCGGTGGCGGGATCGGTGACTGCCTTCGTCGCTAGTTGCCAGGGCGCCCGGATCGGAACCGCGCTCAGCATCCAGCCGTCGTTGTACAGTCCCTGTACGCCTCCCATCTCGAAATACTGGGTGCGGTGGCGCGATGGTGCGTTGGCGTTGGCCTTGTCGAAGGTGTAGGCCATGCTCACGCCTTCGATCGGCTTTTGCGCGACACCGTCGACCATGACGGGCGCCGGAATGCCGGTCAATTCCAATAGCGTCGGCACTATGTCGATCACATGATGGAACTGCCAGCGGATGCCGCCCTTGTCCGTAATCTTCGCCGGCCAGGAGATCGCCATGCCCTGGCGCGTGCCGCCGAAGAATGACGGGATCTGCTTCGTCCACTTGTAGGGCGTGTCAAGCGCCCAAGCCCACCCGACCGAATAGTGGGGGTAGGTCTCGGCGGAACCCCAAGCGTCGTACCACGGCATCTCCTGTTCGGCCGTCAACTCAATGCCGTTGAACGGAACCCATTCGCTAAACGCGCCGGTGAGCGAGCCTTCAGCCGAAGCCCCGTTGTCACCGCTGATGTAGATGATGAGCGTGTTGTCGAGCTTGCCTAAGTCCTCCACGGCCTGGATGACGCGGCCGATCTCGCTGTCTGTGTAGGCGAGATACGCGCCATACACGTCGGCCTGCCGGATGAAGAGCTTCTGCTCGACAGGCGTGAGCTGGTCCCACTCCTTCAGCAGATCCTTCGGCCAAGGCGTCAGTTTGGCGTCCTGCGGGATCACGCCGAGCTTCTTCTGGTTCGCGAAGATTTGGTCGCGCAGCGCATTCCACCCCTTGTCGAAGAGGTGCATGTCGCTGATCTTCTTGATCCATTCCGGCGTCGGATGGTGCGGCGCGTGCGTGCCGCCCGGCACATAGTACAGGAGGAACGGCATCGCCGGATTGATGTCGTTGAGTTCATTCATCCAGTGGATTGCGTCATCCGCCATTGCGGTGATTAGGTTCCACTGCGGGTTCCCGATGAAGGGCTGGATGTGCGTCGTGTTTCGGAACAGCGAGCCCGGCGTCCACTGGTCGGTATCGCCGCCCATGAAGCCGTAGAAGTACTCGAACCCCATGCCGGTCGGCCACTGGTCGAACGGACCGGCCTGGCTCGTCTGATAGACTGGCGTGTTGTGGTTCTTGCCGAACCAAGAAGTGCGGTAGCCGTTCTCCAGGAGAATGCGACCGATCGTGGCGTTGTCCCTGCCGATCACGCTGTTGTAGCCGGGGAAACCCGTCGCTATCTCGGAGATCGCGCCGAACCCGACCGAGTGGTGATTGCGCCCGGTGATCAGCGCTGCCCGTGTCGGCGAGCACAGCGAGGTCGAATGGAAATTGGTGTAGCGCAGCCCGCTGGCAGCGATGCGGTCGAGCGCGGGAGTCGGAATGACGCCACCGAAGGTCGACGGTGCACCAAAGCCGACATCGTCGGTCATGATCAGCAGGATATTCGGCGCGCCCTTCGGCGGTACCACGCGCGCCGGCCAGGCCGGGGTCGACTGGTCGGCGTTGAGGTTGATCTCGCCCTCAAATTTTTGCGGCGGTGGAGGGAGATAGCGGCCGTCGATCGTAGTGGTGGCGTCGGGTGCGCCGAGCACGCCCGTGGTCTGCTGGGCTCCTGCTGGTAGGCACGTGGTGACAAGGAGTGTTGCTGCGGAGAATGCCAGCGAGGTGGTCTTCATGACGGATCTCCTCATTCAGACATAGTCGACGATCACAAACCCAGTATAGTTCAGCGTAGCGTCGCTTCGGACCCAACCGCCGCCGCCAACCATGAGGTCGGTGATGCCGCCACAGAAATTGTTGCGGGGAATGGTCAGACTGCCGTTGGTCCATGCCCCGCCGAAATTTGCGCCGACATAAAGTTCGGACCAGTTATAGGGCACCGCTGCGACCGGAGTTTTGTAGGGCGGAGCCTTGGAGGGCAAATTGGCCGCAACCGCAGACGCGCCGAACAATCCAACAGCAGCGATACCCGCAAGGAACAATTTCTCCACGACCGCCTCCCCGAAATTAAAGGTCTTCGCGCCAGGCTGGCCCGATAAATTTCCCCAAGTTCATGACGATGATGACGGCAACAAGAACTATCACCGCGATCACGACAAAGGCGAATGCGTCGAGGACGCCGAAGGTCACGTCCATGATGCCCCCTTTGCGACTACAGTCGCCGCCTTAATCGCGGCAATCAGGGTCTCTTCCGGAATCGGCTTGAGTAGATATGCCTTTGCGCCGGCGGACTGACATCGCTCCTGGGCGCCAAACTCATTGTGGGCCGTAATTACGATCGTTGGTATGTTGAAGCCGCCACGGACAAGATGCTGTTGAAGTTCCAGCCCGGTCATTTCCGGCATTTGCAGGTCGACGATCAGGCATTCAGGAATCCCTGTGCGCAGCGATTGGAGAAATTCCGCTCCCGATCCGTAAGTATCGGCTGCGAACGAAGAAGCATTCAGCAACAGTGCCAGTGCCTTACGAACGGAAGGGTCGTCATCCACGATGGCCACGCATGCTTGCCGGTTGGACATGCACGACACTTTCCCCGGAAATCGGCCTTGTCCAGTTGGTCCAAGGATCAATATCCCTGAAAACCTCAATGGTCCGATGCGCCCTTACCCCGAATGCCAACCCGTTCGGCAAGACGAACAAGCTCCGCTACTGAACTTATTCCCATTTTTTCCATGACCCGACCGCGATGGACCTTTACCGTGTTAAGAACCAACCCGAGATCATGAGCGATCTGCTTGTTAAGCTGCCCAGCGACGACATGGGTGAGTACCTCGCGTTCGCGCGGCGTCAGCTTTGCCAGCCGTTCGTTGATCAATTCCAGTTCCTTGTGCTGCTTCCTTGCCTCGGCATCTTTTTCCGCAGCCCGGGCGATTGCACCCAAAAGGTTCTCATCACTCACCGGCTTCGTGAGAAAGTCGATTGCGCCAGCCTTCATGGCCCGAACACTTGTCGGCACATCTCCCACCCCTGTAATAAAAATCACGGGTCTGTCGGTATTTCCGGCCCCAAGAGACGCCTGCAGTTCGAGGCCATCGAGGCCAGGCATCGCGACATCGAATACGGCACATCCTGGCACTGACGGGTCGTGTTGGGAAAGAAACTCCTGCGGTGTAGAAAAAGCCCGCACTTCAAAGTCGGACTCAAGTAGTAACATTGTAAGAGCCTTGAGGACACCGGGGTCGTCATCTACGAGGAAGACGGTCAACCTGCTCTCGCTCATAACGCTGGCACCGTCTCGACTATTGCCGGCAGCGTGAACGACGCTGTTGCGCCACCCTCGGCATTATTGCTGATCTCAAGCTTGCCTCCGTGCGTCTTCACAATGGTGGAACAAATCGCAAGACCGAGGCCGAGGCCATGATGCTTAGTCGTAAAAAATGGCTGAAAAATCTGGCCATGGTCGTCGGCCGCAATTCCCTGGCCACGATCGGAGATGAAAGCTTCGATGGCACTCTTGCCGGAAAATCGCGTCCCCATGGTAATTATGCGCTGAGAAGCCGCGGTTGCGTTCATTGCATCCATGGCGTTCATCAAGAGATTAAGCAGGACTTGCTGCAGTTGCACGGAATCGCCGGACGTCCGGGGCAAATCGTCATCCAGAGCGACATCGACCTTGATCCTCCGGCCTATCAGCTCGCTGTGCAATAATCGCAGCGTCAACTCAACCAGATCGTTCAGGTTGATCAATTCGGCCTTGATCTCACCCTTGCGCAATAGCCGATGCAGGCGGCTGATCACTTCGCTGGCGCGGGTGTCTTCCTCTACGATGTCGTTAAGAACTTCCGTGATTTTGCCCAATTCAGGATTGTTGCGGGCGATGATTTTCCGCGCGGCCTGAGCGTAGGCCAATATCGCCGTCAGGGGTTGATTCAATTCATGGGCGATCGCACCCGACAGTTGGCCAAGAACGGAAGCTCTCATCAGGTGCGAGACCTCTTTGCGCTGAAGATCAGCCTCCGCTTCAGCTGCTTTGCGCGCGGTGATATCCGCGAAAATGCCGCTGATTCTGACCGGTTTTCCGTTGTCATCGAACAAAGAATGCCCGCGTACGGAAAGCCAGCGAATCTCTTGCCCAGGCACAGCGGTGCGAAATTCACCGTCGACCGGCCATCCCCTATCCACAGCAAACTTCAATGTATCGGCCAGGCTGTGACGATCTTCCGGATGAACGGCATTGAGCAATGTATCGAGATTAAGGGACGTCTGATCCGCAAGGCCGAAGATCGACCGACAATGCTCCGTTGACCAGAAGTCTTTGGTCGCTACGTCCTGGCGCCAAATTCCGATGTTTGCTGCAGCCGCCGCGAACGCCAAACGATCTTCGCTCTCCTTCAAGTAAAGCTCGGCTTGCTTGCGTTTGCGCATCTGAAATCAAGAGGAATGCGACGACGCCGCTCTGTAGTGCGAAGGCCACAACGACCGCTATCAGAAGATAGCGATAGCGCTCCCACAGCGTGGGCTCTGTGAATAGTACGACCGATTCAGATGGAAGGTTGCTTTCCGAAAGCCGCCAACGGGCGAGCTGCCTTGCGTCGATTTTATATTTGTGCGGTGGTTTGGTCTCGGCGGGCAGCGTGGCCGGGTCTCTTCCGGAAAGAATTTCGAGAGCTAGGTCGGCTGCAGCGGTGCCGTGCGCCTCAAAGCTATCCATGTATCCGCCGACAATTCCTCGTCCAAAAAAGGTGTCGACCGGCGCATAAACCGGGGCGGACGAGACTCGGGCAACGTCGGCAGCGACTTCTGGCGGAAGGCGCGGTTGGCCCGAGCCGTCCTCGAAAACGGGAACCAGGAGCACGATGGTGTTGCGCGAGAGCTGCGAAATCTCCTGCAGCAATTGCTTATAGGGAAGACCAGCCAGATAGCGCGTGCTGTATCGCTGTGAAGCGCTCTCGATCTGACGGCGCGCGTCCTCTTGCCAGGCTCGATCAAAATCGGATGCTCCCGAAATCACGACGAGGTTGCGCGCATCCGGCTGAAGGCGCTCGGCAAGCGCAAGCGTTCTGAGCCAATTGTATTCAGTGACAACACCGATCACTTCACGCGGAACATTCATGGCGGTCACTGCAGACGCCGCTGTGCAGCAATAAACGATGGGGGTATTGGGGGCGATCTTGCTCCGATATTGCAGGAGGAAGGCCAACGCGCCTCGACTAATTGGGATCAATAGGTCCGGCGGACTCTCGGAGTATTTTTCTGCAAGAAAGCGCGCGGTCAGGGTCTCGTGTGCTTGGCCGGGAAATCTTCCAAGCTCAAGAAATTCGATGAACGTCTCGATGTTTTCGACACCCTTTTCCTTCAGCCGATTTTTGAATGCTTCAAGAGTTCGCACACCCGCTGGCTGCGTGACGGTCAGGCCTTCGAGCAACAATATTCGCCGCGGCTGTTCATCTGCGGCCGCGGGCCACAATGTGGTCAGGAAAACCAGGGCGGAACAAACAAAACTGACCGGCGAAATATGAGAACGACGCGGACCGGTTGGTATCGCACGCTGTTTCCGCGCCATGGTCGCCTCGGGCCGACCGGACAATTGGAGAGATCATACCATCGAATACTGAAGGGCTGTAGGCCTATAGCCGGCGAACCGGGCGAGGGCGCGCTGGTGCCATATCGCGGAGGCGCGGCGCCCGGGCGTCACTCATATTCCACCTAAGTCCAATGGATGACGACAGGCTTACTACCTACCGTCGCGCCCTGTGTTCATCGGTGAATTTGAGTGAGAACACATCCAATGACTCAGCCAAGCCAGCCGACAACGCTCGCTCGGGCTTCAAATCAGCGGATGCCCTCCGGCAAGTTAGGGTTTCAAGAATCACCAAGGGAGATTGAGAATGCTGACGCATCCTCGTAATTTCTGTGGCCGATCGCACCCTAAGACCGTCGAATTTGACCGCCGAACCCTGCCAGGAGCTGGAGCCGTCTCGCTGATGCTGGCGGAAAGGTCTTGGGCGCAACAGGTGCCAATTCCAACAACCGCCGCCGAAGTCCTGGGCCCGCCCCCTGGCATGAACTTGACCACGGCATACCGAACGCAATTTAGATTCCTTGTGGCATTTGTCGTCTGCGCCACACTGCTACTGCCCCGCTCGGCCGCCGCCCAGGCGGCGCCAGCAATTCCTCCGTCGGCTACGGGAGTGCAGGTGCCCATACCAACGACCCCGGCGGAGGTTCCCGGCCCCGTTCCCGGCAACAGGATGACCAACGCGTACGTCCAGCTTGTCGGACGAATGGCCTACGTCTGGGGCTATCCGCTGGTGAATGCGCACAACCGTCGCGCAGCATTTGCGGAAGCGCCGGCGCCCGGACTGCTGGGCGGCGTGGTGCCGATCGCGCCGATCGGCTACAACTCCATGCTGACCAATTACATCGAACCGCAAGAGACCTTCATCGTCTGTCCCAACCAGGACGTCGTCTACGGGGGAGGATTCACCGCGCTCGACAAGGAGCCTACGGTGATCCAGGTGCCGGACTTCGGGGACCGCTTCTACGTTTACGCAATGTATGACCAGCGCACCGACGAAATCGGGCGGATTGGCAAGCAGTATGGCACGAAACCCGGTTTTTACATGATCGTTGGGCCGGGTTGGACTGGTGAGCTTCCCAAGGGCATCACCGCGGCGGTGCGTTCGTCCACCGATCTTGTTTTCATCGTCCCGCGAATCTTCAAGGATTCGACGCCGGAAGATACTGCGGCCGTTCAGCCGGTGATCGATCAGATCGTGATGTATCCCCTCAGCCAGTTCGACGGCACGATGAAGACCAAGGACTACAGCAAGTCGCCGCACTTTCCGGTGCCACCGTCACCACCCAATGCGCCCAAGGACGAAAGCAGGTGGGTTAATCCTCAAACCTACTACGACGAACTTCCTGTGGTCATGAAGGAGGTGCCGCCGCTGCCCGGCGAGGAAGCGCTCTACCGCTGGATCGCGTCGGTGTGGGAGGCCGCCGCGAAGAATCCGGAGACCAAGAAGGCGCTGGTTGAATCGTTCGTTGCCGCCGACAAAGAACTCATTGGGCCGCTGTTTCAGTTTCAATACAATGGCCGGGTGATAGGCAACGGCTGGAACGTGCCGGTGAATGCCGCGGAGTGGGGGACCGACTACCTGAACCGCTCCGCCATCAGCATATCGAGCATGTACCAGAACACGGCGGCGGAAACGCAATATAATTTGCGCGAGTTCGACAGCGAGGGGAAGCTCCTTGACGGAAACAATCAATACACCGTCACGTTTGCCAAAGGACAAGTCCCACCCGTGAAGGGGTTCTGGTCGTTGACCGTGTACAACGATGAGAAGTTCTTCTTCGCGAACCCGCTGAACCGCTTCTCGCTCGGCACCAAAAACAAGACGCTGAAATACGCCGCGGACGGCTCGTTGACCCTCTACTTGGGCACCAAGTCGCCGGGCAACGAGAATGAATCGAACTGGATACCGGCACCCGCGGGGCGCTTCTCGATGATACTGCGGCTCTATTGGCCCGAAGCATCCGCCGTAAACGGGGCTTGGATTCCGCCGGACATAAGAAAGGTGAATTGACTATTCGGCTGCTACCGCTGCGGACACGCTTCTATCCAGGGAGGTATCAATGACAGTCACCACACAACACGCAGGCATGACTGGCAGCCGTTCCTTAAGAACGTCACGCTGTGGTGGGGTTGTGCGTGGACGTTGGCGGTCTATGTCGCACAGGTCGGCGGTCACTTCGGAGAACGAGCCGTGCATGTAATGCGCCAACGGAAAAAATCCGAGGGCGCCATACATTCGGCGCTCGTGACCGACGTCATTGCACCGTCCCGCGCAAGGTCTGGCCGGGTTCCCCGGCTATTTCGCCGTCGACGCAGTCTGGCCGAACTTCTACTACACCCCAATTACGGCCGGAAAGGTGACTTGGCTCGCACTGCAAGCCGTGTGCATCTCGATCTACGTTCTCGGCGTCATCTACGCGTACGGCGGCATCCGCAAGGCGGCGGCCTAACATCGATGACACACCTATCCAGCAGCTTGGCAAATGACGGCAATCCGACGGTTCGGTCGGAAATTGTCAGGCGGTCGGTCAATTACCACAACCGTCGCTTCTGCGATTGTTATGGCAAGAAGGTCGTTGGCCAGCCGTAGCCTGGTTCGGCGGGATCACGGTCGGTGCTCTCTGGATTTATTCCGGCATGCCGATGATTGGCCACTAATGAGTTGAAAGGAAAAATCATGACGATGATGCTGAAACAGAAACTCATCGCAGCCCTCGGCCTCGCGCTAGGTTCGGTAATCCCGCTGTCCGTCGACGCGCAGATCGTGCCGTCGGTCACAACGCCCGACAAGGTCGAGTCCAGCATCGGCACGCTGGAGTACAAGGACGGCGCACCGAGCAAAGAGACCGTGGCGAAGGCCTACGACTATCTCGACCTGATGCACGGCGTCGAGGCGTTCGTGAATGCCTACCAGGGCGCTTCGGTGGCGGCGATCTTCAAGGGCATGCAGGACGCCGGCGTCCCGAACAACACGGCCCTGATCTTCTCGGAGCTGATGGATGCCAAGTCTCTGTTCCTAACGGCCAATGCGGACACCATCTATTTCTGGGTCAATCTGGATGTCACCAAGGGGCCGATCGTCGTTGAGACACCGCCACTCTCGCTCGGCGTGGTCGATGACATGTGGTTCCGGTGGATCACCGACTTCGGTCTGCCCGGTCCTGACCGGGGCGAGGGAGGAAAATACCTGTTCGTGCCGCCCGATTACAAGGGCGAGTTGCCGGGCGGCGGCTACTTCGTCCAGAAGATGCGCACGACCCGCGCCACGATGCTCGGACGGGCCTTTCTTGAAAACAACGACCCGAAGCCGGTCGTCGCGCTGATCAAGAAGACGCTCAAGATCTATCCCTACCTTCCCGGCGGATACGGCACGAGCATCGGCTCTGCGTTGGAAGGCAACGCGACGTTGGCGCTCACGCCAGACCACAAACTGGATTGGGCCTTCCTGCGGCCGCAAGAGCCGGTGAAGTTCACCGAAGGCACCGGCAAGGTGATGAACACCGTGCCGCCAAGCGACTTCAGCTACTTCGAGATGCTCAACGACGTAGTGCAGAAGGAGCCCGTCGGCGCGCTCGACCCGGAGATCATGGGATCGCTCGCTGCCATCGGCATCGTGAAGGGCAAGCCGTTCAATCCCGATGCGCGGATGAAGAAGATCCTGACCGACGCGGCGGCTATCGGAAACGCCGCGGCGCGCACCCTGAACTTCAGTGGCGTCCGTCCGACGGTGGCTACTACTATCCCAGCTCGACCTGGTTCAACCCGCTCTTCCTCGGCGGCTACAACATGGAGACGCCGCCGCCGGAAGTCAGCGCCGACGGCGTCATCACCCCATATCCGCCCACGGGCGCGCGCACGCTGAACGTGCGGACCGTCATGTTCTTCGGCTACACCTTCATCACCCCGGCGATGATCATGCGGCTGACCGGACATCGGCTCGCAGTACCTCATTCAGGCCGTCGATTCCAAGGGCGAGTATTTCGACGGCGACAAGACCTACAAGGTCACGCTGCCTCCGAACATCCCGGCGGGGAAGTTCTGGTCCTTCACCGTCTACGACAACCAGACGCGCTCGATGCTCGACACCCCGCAGCGCTACCCGCGCGCCGGCAGCCAGAGCTATCCGTCGCCCGCCGCGAAGCCAGCGCCGACGGCTCGACGACCGTGTATTTCGGCCCGACCAAGCCCGACGGCGTGAACGCCGGCAACTGGATTCAGACCGATCCGAAGAAAGGCTGGTTCACCGTCCTACGCCTTTACAGCCCGCTCGAACCGTTCTTCACGAAAGCGTGGAGGCCGAGTGAGATCGAACTCGTGGCAAACAAATAGCAGCTCCCCAAGGAGAGCTGCGATCATGAGAAGCACACCCATTCGCGGCGCTGCTGCGCTCGTGCATCTAAATCCAGCAGCTCGCGACCTTCCGGCCACCGCGACGCGGTCGTCGCCGGCATTGGTATTCAAAAAGCCGCCGACAACGAGCTCGTCGACGAGCGCGGCTTCGTCGACCTCGATCGAAAGAACGATCCGGCCGGCCTTCTGGCGCCAGTACGTTTTTTGCATTCGGATCGCGGCTGCGGTCGGCATGCGCAAGTGTAAACCCATCGCTATCGCGATGCCCCTTGCGCGCAAGGCGTGGCGCTAGACGGATTTTCTAAAAGGGGTCAAAAAGTTTTGGGGAATCCAACGAATTTAGGGCGCGGCGCTCCGCGGCTGTCGGGACCTTCAGAAAAATGACCCGCCCCCTGGCCTTTACGCAAGTGGGATGGCGACCAGCCGGCGCGGCCCCGCCGGGAATTCTGCATTGCTTAGTAATCACAACCTCGGAAGATGTCGAGGAAGTGCTGCGTCGAGCGGTAGCGGAAGGTGAAGTGACGCGGCTCCACTGTTGACGCGGACGCCGCGGCGCCGAACTGAGAATGACGGGCATCTTGCGCGGCTCAGGGACGAACGTCAGGTGCTTGATGACGTCGGCCAGGTCGAGCGTCACGGTGAAGAAAAACCGCAGTGCCGTAGCCGTACCGTTGATGGTCGAGGCGCCGACGCGGTTCGCGGTGAGGTGCAACCGGAACAGACGCAGGTCTTCATTGGAAACGGTATCTGGCGATCGCTGCAGGAAGATCGTGAGATTTGTCACTGCCCGGATGTAGTCCTTCTGCGTCTTCTCACCGAAATTACGCAACGACATGTCTTCCATCATGCGCTGCCGCAACGGGGTGATGTACATGGGATACTGCGGTCTGAACCGAGGTTGTTGACCCTCGATCTTCAGCATCCCGTACCGTTACCGCCCTCCTGTCAGTCTCAGCCACCGCCTTGCGCGCAGCGCTCTACCGCGCGAGCGGTTTCGTTCCGTGGCCCCATCGCGTCGGTTAGCGCGATGCAGTGATATGTCCGGTGTTGGGGGCGAAGCGGAAGTCGCTCAGTTTGAGCAGCAGGCTTGACCGCGTTGCATTGGTACGGAACAGTCCAAAAGAACAAAACACACAGCAATCGCCCGATAGCGGCTTAAATAAGCCTCTCACCGCAGCCTTTGCAATTATAGAAAAACTGGCATGCGTTAGTCGGCATCCGTTCGGTGGCCTGATGGCCGCACTTGGGACAAGTGATATTGGATTGCTCAATCTAGTCCGGAACCTCCACCGGCTCGCTGCTATACCAGCC
The DNA here is from genome assembly GCA_963732015.1 of uncultured Alphaproteobacteria bacterium. GTDB lineage: Bacteria > Pseudomonadota > Alphaproteobacteria > Rhizobiales > Xanthobacteraceae > BOG-931. Next base: position 106,262 of record CAVSXY010000004.1, read on the forward strand.
CATATAGGAAGCCACCTCGATGTGTTAGCAACCCCACTAATGTCCCTGGCCATTGGGTCTCCATCGCGCTGAGGTTAATTGTTCTTCGAACCCATCGCACGGAGTCCGCGGAATAATGCCTTATTCCAGGTGTTTGGCTCGGCTATCGGTGGGAAGGAGGTAAACTCATGCGGCGACGCGCATTCATCAGGCTTCTAGGCAGCGCGGCAGCCGCATGGCCGCTCGCCGTCCGTGCGCAGCAGTCGATGATGCCGGTGGTCGGATTTCTGGGCATCGGGTATCTCGCTCCTTTGAGGCCTCTTGTTTCCGCGTTTCGCAAGGGCTTGGGTGACACCGGCTATGTCGAAGGCCAGAACGTGACAATCGACTATCGGTGGGCGGAATACCACTATGAGCGCTTGCCGGACCTAGCAGCGGATTTGGTGCGCGCACAGGTCGCAGTGATCGTCGCCACCGGCGGCGAAGTCGCGGCCCTGGCGGCCAAGAAAGCAACGACGACGATCCCCATCGTGTTCAACTCCAATGCCGATCCAGTCCAGGTGGGCCTGGTTGCCAGCCTCAATCGTCCGGGGGGCAATCTGACCGGTGTAAGCCTGCTCACGACGGCGCCGGTGATCGGCAAGCGGATCGAATATTTGCACACGCTGGTGCCCAAGTCTGGACTATTCGGTCTGCTCATCAACGCCAATAGCCCGAACGCGGAGTTCGACACCAAGGAAGCGCAGAAAGCCGCCCAAGTGACAGGACAGCAACTTGTCATCGATCACATCGGGGTCGATCGCGATCTCGACACGGCTTTTGCCGCCCTCGCCCAGCAGAAAATCGACGCGATTATCGTTCAAAGCGATCCACTGTTCACCAATCAAAGAGATGTGCTTGTTGCTCTGGCGGCGCGCTATCGAATGCCCGCAATCTATGGGCGTCGCGAGATCGCCGTCGCCGGCGGCTTAATCAGTTATGGTTCAGATCTTGCCGATGCATACCGGCAGCAGGGTGCCTATGCTGGTCGAATTCTTAAAGGCGAAAAGCCGTCTGATCTTCCGGTGATGCAGCCGACAACATTTGAACTGGTCATCAATCTCAAGACGGCAACGGCACTCGGCCTCGAGGTGCCCCCAAATCTCCTCGCCATTGCTGACGAGGTGATCGAATAGGAGCAATTTTTGCCGCGATGCACTTGGTCCGCTTTCAAAAGCGGCGGATGTTGCGGTGCCGCGACATGTCCGGAGTTGGGTGAACAGCGGAAATGCTGAAACAGACGCGTTAGACCCATTTCTACCCGTCCGTCTGCTGAATTGCTGTCGCGCAAAATGATCACTGAATCCCATTCCGCCAGTTGCAAATCCCTGCTTTAATTGCGTCGCGGCGTTAGTGCGGAATGCCTTTGGGGAAGGCAATGCGACGACGCGATTTCATCAAAGCGATTGCGGGCTCGGCGACCGCCTGCCCACTTGCGGCGCTTGCGCAACAAGCACAGCGAATGGGTAGGGTTGGCGTCCTCATGTCCCCGCGCGTGGATGATACAGAAGCGCAAGCGCGCGTCGGTATTGTCACGAAGGGATTGGCAGAACTCGGCTGGACCGAGGGTCGTAACGTCCATTTCGAATATCGATGGGCTGGGGGTGATGCGGCGCGTGCGAAGGCCTATGCCGCAGAACTTGTGAAACTAACGCCCGACGTGATCATCGCCAACTCCACGCTATGCTTGAAAGCAGTGCGGAACGAGACCAACGCTAGACCGATTGTATTCCTGGTTGTTGGCGATCCGGTCGGACAAGGCTTCGTCTCAAGTCTGGAACACCCCGGTGGCAACATTACGGGCTTCACCGCCTTCGAGTTCGAGATCGGCGGCAAGTGGGTAGAACTGATGGTGAATGTCGCGCCAGATGTTAACCGCATTGTATTTATATTCAACCCGGAAGCGGGGCTTCCATACGCGGATAAATTTGCGCAATCGATAGCGGCAGCTGCATCGGCTCGCGGTGTAGAGCCAATGGTAAAACCGATCCGCGATGCTGCTGAGATCGAGCGCGTCATTTCGGAAGCAGCAAGAGAAATGAAAACCGGCGCCATTGTGAATCCTGACGCATTCACTGTTGCCAATCGTGGACTCATCATTTCGCTGATGGCTCGTTACCGTTTGCCAGCCGTCTACGCGTACAAGTATTACGCGGTTGAAGGTGGCCTGGTGGCTTATGGGCATACCTACAACGACTTGTTCCAGCGAGCGGCTGTCTACGTCGATAAAATTCTTAAGGGTGCCATCCGGGCGATTTGCCGGTTCAGAATCCCACAAAATTCGAATTGATCATCAACCAAAAGACTGCCAAGTCGCTTGGCCTCACGATTGCCGACAAGTTGCTCAGTCTCGCCGACGAAGTTATCGAATAAGCTGCAATTTTGCAGCATCGGCTCATGGCAGTTGTTGGCCCGTCACGTCACTTGCCGCGATGCAACGGTTAGGTAGCTATCGGACAATCGTCGGGCGACGCCGATCGGTAGCGAATGGTAGAGTCGAGATGTGGCGCGGTGGTTTTAGGTTGAACATATCTGTTTCCGCCCCTTTCGTCTGGCGGTGCCTTAGTGGTTCAGCCCTGACGCCGTTTCCACATCCCGCTCATCGAACCGGACAGGCAGATTTCCCGCATCCGGCTCTCGGACAAGACTTCACACCTTTGCTTTTGCGTGCGACGCCATCGGCAGTTTCTGAACACTTTTCGGAGTTGATAGGTTGCCCAATCTCCATGTCCTTCACCACGTAGTTGCGTCTGTCTTGAACTGAGGCCCCTTCCCTCCACCGGCGTTACCCGGCTTCAGCGGTACTACGAACCTCTCCGCCACCCCAGAGCGCCCAGCCTGTCCCTCGCGGGAGTCCGGTTGATCATCGCTAATCACGCTTTGGGGCTTCCCGTGTTTCGTGCGCTTTCCTTGTGTACATGCCGCCGCCACTACCCCGGCGCAGCGTCTGGACGTATCGCTTCGCTCACTTCATCCAAACGTGTCAGCCTTCCCCGAAAGGGTTGTCGGGTCGGCCTGCGCATTGTCCTTTTCGAGGATTGCTCAGCGTTCACTCGCGTTGCGGCCTGCACACTCGCGCTGTCACCAATTCGTGACACGCTAATCGAAGGCTTCAGCCACTTCGTTACCTCCATGACTGCTCCGATTGCTTCCGGCTGGAGCGGTCACCGGGTGGGACTTGCACCCACTGGAAAGCGCCGCCTTGTCACGGCGCACACCCATAGCGGACATCGGCCTCGACCCCTTCCAGAACGCGTACAGATTGATACGATGTCTCGCTTAGAGCCCGATGGAACAGCGAAGTCATTTTTGAGGGGGGTTACGATGGCTACTTTGGTAACGCCGACAAATCTCCAGAAGATGGAATTTGATGTGACAACTGCAGAAGGTGCTAGTCGTGTGACCATCGTCACCGGAAAGATAGAGACTACGCCGAATCTTCTTCGAGCTCAGTCGACGGGACCGCTTGTAGCACAAAGCCAAAGCTACAAGGTGCTTCTCGACCCCACCTTAGCCCCAGGGAAGTTTCGCAAGGCAACCGCGATGGTCTCTGTGGCCGCTTTGGGCATTACGACAAACGCTTTAGCAACCTCAATAAACTGTGCGATCGATGATGCGCAAGCTACCCTCGACGATGAAGCAAACCAAGTGCAACTTATTATAGACGTGTCGGCTCAGGCGCAGGGCAACGATGCTATTAGCCAATTATTTTCTGCCAATTTCCAAGTGACGACGTTGGCTGTGATTTAGGCGCGTTTGGACTCGCCTGCAAACGAGGCCCAAATATGGGGGCGAAGCAGAAGTCGTGCCGAAGCCGTGAATGTGTAGCGTTTGACACAGAGCGGTCGTGGACAGCTAGCTTTTGCCATGATGCACAACGCAGCCGCCAGTGGTACGTTTCTCTGAACCAAGGGGCCGTCCATGAGGCGACGGGAGTTCATCTGTCTTATCGGATGCGGAGCGGTAGCGTGGCCGTCCGTAGTACAAGCACAGCAGCAGAAACGACGTTTGGCAGTAATCCAAGGCGGGCTCTTGCCAGGCGATCCAGACGGACAGCGAGAGGTGGCCGCATTCGAGCGGGGCCTAAACGCACTAGGCTGGAAACCCGGCACCAATATCGACATAGACTATTACTGGCCGGGCGCGGAGATTGGTTCGATTCGTGACGCTACAGGCGAAGCGGCGCGCACGCGGCCAGACGTGGTGATTAGTCGGTCCACACCAGCAACAGCCGCGATTATGGGAACTGGGTTGCCCATCATCTTCCTTGTGGTGGCTGACCCGATCGCACCTGGATTCGTTCAAAGCATCTCAAAGCCCGGTCATAACGTGACGGGCTTCACAAACCTTGAAAACTCAATGGCTGGCAAATGGTTAGTCTTGCTCAAAGAAGCAGCGCCCGCTCTTAAGAGCGTAGGCCTCCTGTTTAATCCAGCAACAGCACCATTTGCCGGTATCTTTCTGCGGGCAGCGGTTCAGGCTGCGCAGCCACTCAACGTGTCGGTTAAGCCGATACTGCTCAGCGATGCGAACGATATTGCAGCTGCGTTGGCCGATCTTGCAAGCGAACCTGGAGGTGGCTTCATGGCCATCGCCGATATATTTTTGAATGCCCACCGCGAATTGATCGTATCACTTGCGGCCAAATATCGACTACCAGCGATCTATGGCAACTCGAATTACACGCCGATTGGCGGGCTCATGTCTTATTCGGTGAATTACCCGGATCTTTACCGCCGCGCTGCTGATTATACCGACCGCATCCTGAAAGGAGCCAAACCTGCAGATCTACCCGTCCAACTACCTGAACGCTACGATCTAGTCATTAATCTGAAAACGGCCAAAGCGCTCGGTCTTACATTCCCACAAACAATGCTCGCCACCGCCAACGAGGTAATCGAATAGCACTGTTCCTACTGCATCGCAGAATGTCTGGTTGTGGCCCTTCTCCGCCGCGCCAACTGACCACCCTTCGCGTCCGTTATGACCCTTCTCGGAAGTACCGCTGGGCCGATGGTCAATATGATCGGCTACCTGAACTAGCCGCTGACTTGGTTCGCCGACAGGTAACCGTCATTGCGGCCGGCACGCCCGTCGCGGCGCGTGCCGCCAAGGAGGCTACGACGTTGGTTCCGATTGTCTTTGCTCTCGGCAGCGATCCGATCAAAGACGGGCTTGTAACCAACCTCAATCGGCCAGGAGGGAATATCACCGGCGCGACATTTTTCAATAACTTGCTTACCGCGAAGCGCTTTGAACTGCTGCATGAGCTTGTTCCGAACGCCAAAGTTTTTGCTATTCTTTTAAATCCGAAAAATGCGAATGCCGAATTCGAAACAAATGAGGCGCTGAGGGCGGCGAGCGCGCTCGGGTTGCAACTAATCTTGTTCAAAGTCATTACGGAAAGCGACATAGATAATTCGTTCGCGAGTTTCTCACAGCAACACATTGATGCGCTTTTCATTACCGCAGATGCGTTCTTCCAAAATCAACGCGAGCAAATTATGGGGCTGGCACGGCGTAATGGCATCCCGGTTTCGTCAGGGGGTCGCGAGGCGGCGGTTGCAGGGGCCTTGATGAGCTATGGTGCTAGCAGTCTCGGCACTTACCGTGAGGTCGGCAACTATGTCGGTCGTGTCCTAAGAGGCGAAAAGCCTGGCGATCTGCCGGTTCAGCAGCCGACAAAGTTCGAGCTGGTCATCAACCTGAAAACGGCGTACGCGCTGGGCGTCGGGTCGTCGGTTATGCCATCAGCCGCTCAATCGATGCACGGCTCGCTGTTGCTGCGCTCAGGGCCGCCATCAGCGCCCGCGATCCACCAAGGGGCTGCGTGCATCATTCCGACCGTGGATCACGATATGCCTCCGAACACTATCGCACAGTCTTGCGAGAGCACGGTCTCAGAGGCTCCTCGGTGGCGTGGCAAATCCCTATGACAACGCCAAGGCCGAGAGCTTCATGAAAACACTGAAGTTGAAGCCGTGTATCTGATGGCCCACGAAACCTTCGAGGATGCTGCAGCTGATCTTCCCCGCTTCATCGATGAGGTTTACAACACTCGCAGACGCCATTCCGCGCTGGGCTATTTGAGCCCAGTGCGATAGAGGATCGACACGCCCAGCAACCTGTCAAAACCGCCGCCTGAAATTGTCCACCATCGGGGCGCACTCCAATAAGCAGCCTAAACGCGGCCGTCTTTGGCTCACCGATGGCTCCTGCATCCGCCTGCGGCCGGAGCGGCCTCAAGCACGTCTGGTCGTACGACTTCGTCGAGGATCGCACCCATGACGGTCGCAAGTATCGCACGCTCAACGTCATCGATGAGTTCACCCACGAGTGCTTGGCGATCCGCATCAACCGCAAGCTCAAGGCCATCGACGTGATCGACGTCTTGTCTGACCTGTTCATCCTGCGAGGCATACCCGGCCATATCCGCTCCGACAACGGCCCGGAGTTCGTCGCCAAGGCGGTGCAGGACTAGATCGCTGCCGTTGGCGCCAAGACTGCTTACATCGAACCCGGCAGCCTTGGGAGAACGGCTACATCGAGAGCTTCAATGCCCGCCTGCGCGATGAACTGCTCAATGGCGAAATCTTCTATACGCTACGCGAAGCCCAGATCATCATCGAGAGTTGGCGCCGGCACTACAATGCTCTCCGGCCGCACGCCTCGCTCGGCTACAAGCCACCAGCACCAGAGGTCTTCGTACCAGCATTTGCCGCGGGGCCGGCTTCGCTAAATGTGGCTGCGCGTTCCGATGAGGATGGACGGCCTACGCGACTTTCCGAGACTGTCGGATTCCTAAGAGGAACACGCAGTGTAGAAGTGGTCAATCCCGAAGGCACTGTGATTGGCAAAATTCCGGTTAGCGCACATTCACCGAAGATTACGGGTGTGAGAATCTCCACTGGGACGCACAAGGCGTTATCTGGTCCGGTCACCGTATCGTGGTCTGCATCCGACCGTGACGGTGAACCTCTTATCGCCAGTCTGCTCTGGAGCAATGATGGGGGCAAGAGCTTCGAGCCGATCGCCAGTCAAATTCAGGCAACTAGCTATACGTTCGACGCGACCAAGCTTCGCGGAACCAAGGGCCGCCCAAGCGGGGTTTTAAAGTCTTCGTCAGGAATCCGGTGCTCAGTGCCACCTCAGATGTGAAGCAGCTCATAGCGCTTGGGTCTTCCCCTCATGTACGGATTGCGGCGCCCTTTGCGGGTCAGGCATTTGTGCTCGGCCAGAATGTAACGCTTCAGGCGAACGCCACTGATCCCGAGGATGGTCCCATTGATCGAGCCATAACCTGGTCGTCTGATCGGGACGGACTACTCGGAACGGGCCCGCTCCTCTCTGTACGGCTCTCGGCCGGAAGTCACGTTCTAACTGCACGGACGATTAATTCCGAAGGCAACTCGTCATCAGTCACGACGACTGTTCAGGTGCTCCGCGCGAGGTCGGATAACTCGCGGCGACGCCTATCGAGCAGGCGCAGATGGAACTTCCCTGAGACAGTCGGGTCAATAGCACCTACCTTCGGTCTGCGAACCACCTGTAGCCCGCTTGCTGCAGTTCCTGCCGGGTTAATTCTTCCAGTGATTCTAAGGAAATCGCCTACCGGGTCATTGGGAGAAAACTTTGCATTGATGCCATCACGCATGCCGGCCCAAGTGTAGGCGGATACCCATGTTTCGTGACAGTAGCTCATCACATCCCCGTCGGTCGGAGGTACCACTCGGCGCGGCACCGGAACGGATGCGTCACCCGGATCGAAGCCTACAAAACGTTCGGGATCGCTGGCAGGACCGCCGATGACGCCGCCGGGGAATGGATAGCTCGGGTCAACATCCTGGGCACCGCCAATTGAGCTACAGGGCGGCGTCATTGGCAAATCAACGTGGTGTCGACCGAGGGTGTGGCCGATTTCATGTGCCGGAACTCCCGGAGCGAGGTACAGCGCCACAGCGAACCATCCCGAAATCGCATCGGCTTTACCGCCAACAAAATCTCTTTCGAAAATCCCCAATCGAATGCGGTCGAGCGGCTCAGATGCGTACGCGTCTACTAATAGTACAGAAACGTTGTGACCTCTACGCCGGGCGAAACGTTTATTGCAGGACATGGTAAGTCCTAAATCCCAGGCGTCCGGTCTGCGCGTGAGGACGAACGTCTGGCCCGGCAATTCTCGACGGAGTTTGCAACTCGGCTACGTCGAGATCTCGGTCGCTCGCCTCGTGCGTCATATTGCAGTCAGTGCCACTTCCGGGGCCGGTGAAAAATTTGATCTTGATGAGCTCAATTTTTAGTGGATTAGTCGTATGGAAGGTGACATCTCGCGATGCATCATTGTTTGTGTAACTTGTCTCAACGGGCATTCGGTCAGGGTTTACGCTTGCCCTTAGATGCGCTGTTCCAACGTTTGTCCACAAGGGCGGGCAATTCAAACAGAAAGGCATCCTGAAAAAGCTTGCGATCTGGATTTGATTTCACCGTAATGCGACCGCCGGGATTGGTCGGTAAAATTGGATTATCGATCGGAATTCCGCTGATGTCAGTGAGGGTCAGGCGTGCGGTCACGCCGTCGATGTTGGTGGGCGCTTGAACATGGACACGTACGAAAGTACGTCTACCCGCCACCAAGAGTGCAGTGTTGGATAGATCCTGAATGGCTTGAGTGACCTCCATTCCAGTCACCTGCAAGTCGACGAACGGTCGAGCGCATGTATTCAGGCGCACTGACACGCCTTGGTCGATAGCGTCCGATGTAATGATGTCTGGGAGTCCCATCGTGATTAAGGTCGGCGAGCACGACGGACGCGGGTGCGGCGGTATTAGTGGGCAACGGCGTGCTTGACGCGAACCCGCCTGTCCCGTCGCCGATCAACGGCACGACCCGCTGATTCGCAGCGTCGACCACGATTACGTCGGTGTGTCCATCGCCGTTGATGTCACCCAATGCAAGATGTATCAGATAGGTCGCGCTGACGGAAACGGTTGAGTGGGTATTAAAGGGAGGGCCATACGTGATGGAATCCAACCACCTTGCCAGTTCCGAAAAGCGTGACGACCTTGCCATCAGCGGTGGTCACAACAAGCGTCCGGTATGCCATCGCCATTTAGGTCGGCGACGGCAAGGTCGGTAGGACCTCCAGTGATCGAGACGCCCTCGCTAATAAACTGACCTTTGACGAATTTAAATTCCGCTAGCGTATTTGCATTTCCGCTCAACGCAAGGAATTCCAAAAGCCCGTCATTATCGAAATCGCCAACGACCAACGTTAGAGGGTCCGTGAAAGGCACCTGTATAGGCGCAATCTCCGAAGTCCAGTTGGTCCCACCACCTACGCCGAGCCAAATGTAGATCATATTTGTGGGAGGACCGTACCCGATAACAAGATCGGGCACTCCATCACCATTCAGATCCGCAACCACTGCCGACAATGCCCTGCCGGTCACTGCGGGGAAAGCCGCGAGCTCGTAAAAGGGATCGGATCGGTGACCCGATCCCATACCGACAGCCACTGGGCCCGGGCTAGCGAGGAATTCAACAATTAATTCTGGAGCTGCGTTGTTCACAGCCGGGATAGGCGGATTAACTCCACCGAGGTCCACGGCTGAAATGGCGCGAATTCCAGGTATGGGTACGGCAGGCGCAAACGCCCCTACACCATCGCCGTATAGCACCACGCTCCCAACGGCGACATCAATATGTCCGTCCATATCGTAGTCAGCCAGGACCAGGATGCCGGTGTCAGCTGGAAAAAGTGTTGCTGGGCCAAACGATGGCGGTTCGCACTGGGCCGCCGCCGATGAGGAGACGGCAATCCCAAGCCCTAGAATTGCGATCCGCAGTACTGGTGTGCAGGACATCTGCGCATTCAAATGACAAGTGCCAAGCGAACCAAGTGCCAAGCGAACCAAGCGAACCAAGCGAAATTCACGGTAGCAACTCTGAGTAATGGACACAAGCGAATTAAATCGCGACGATTTAAAGCTCCGATCCTGTTTTACATTATCCCGTGAAGCGGGGGCAGCGGGACGAATGGGTTGCTGAAGTCACCACGGCATGACCGTTGGCAGGACAAGATGGAGCGCATCCGGGACCATTTTCCGGAGGAGCACATTCCCGATGGTCGTGCTGGACGCAAACCACACCCGCGAGGCCAAAGTGGACCGTAGGGTGATGGGAGCAACGTTTCGCGAAATCGAAGCCCTGGTTCAAATGTTCAACTCACGCCGGCGGGGCGATTGAAGCGCGCCTGAAAGCGGGTGTGGGCGGGCCATCGTCGGCAATGTCAAGCCGGCTACGCGGGGCGTCTGCGAATCGCCCGAGCACAATGCGAGCGGAGCAATGCCTGGCCGGATGGAGGATTGTTGATAGCCACAGGTTACGCACGCCGGGACGTGATGGCCGCGCCGATCGTCGGCGAGACTGCATCGGCGCACGCGGGCTTGGCCGTTAATTGGTTGCTTACCACGCCAGTTGACCCGTGTTGAAGCGTGATCGGCGATGGGCGACTCTCGAACGGTTGTTTTGACCAGGAGTAAACCATGGCCGGACCGGAAGAGATTGCGGGTGATCAACTGCGAACTATCGTCGAGCGCATTGAGCCGTCGAAGAGGAGATCAAGGAACTTGCCGAAGCCAAAAAAGAAATCTACGCGGAAGCCAAGAGCAACGGGTTTGACGTAAAGATTATTCGAGAAGTGATCCGGCTGGGAAAACAGGATCAGAAAGAGCGCGACGAGCAGGAGTCACTGCTCGATACCTACATGCAGGCCTTAAAGGGCGCGTCGAAGGTGGCAAAGGCCGCCTGATTGATGGGGGAGGCGCCGGCTTTTCGGTGAAGGCCGGCGCCGCTTCACATTCAAATGAGTTTGGAGTTTTCGGCGATCTCGGCCTCGAAATTTGGTAGATATGCGCGATCGCGCCGACGGTGTATGTTAGTCAACAAGTTTCCGCATAGTGCCCGAGGGGTTCGATGCGCGCAATATCATTAGCAATTGCAATCTTAGTCTATATGAGACTAGTGTTGCCTTCGCTGAGCAGCCGATGGCTCCAAACGATATAAAGACAACGTTTTTCAACGGTCAGCCGTTTACGCGGCCTCGCCTAGCGGCACCAAATTCACAATGACCTTCACACCGGACGGAAAGATGACGCGGCAGCCCCTCGTACAATCGGGCAAAACCAAGTCGGTATTTGGAAACTCAATGCGAAGGGATTCTGCACAAGTTGGGAACACGCAGGGTCTAATTGCTTCACTATCGTTCCGAGCGGCGAAAATAAATGGTGATTCAAAAAACAGCAACGACAATATCGACCACAATCGCGGTATGGTCGAAATAGTTACGTGACCACACGAACGTCGGAAAACGAGACCACTGCAATCGTGGGTCACCTAGATTGGCTCGTTACCAAAAGGGGGGCTGATCCTGCGGTTAAATCGAGACCCGAAAATAATCTGGTCTAACGGCATCCAGCCAAGCCAGAGTTTTCGTGCGCCGGATTATCATGCCCGACGCTGTACCTTCACCCAAACTGTCACCGAGCTTCAGCTTGGAACATATCACGCCCGATCCCCATTTGCCGCACGGGCCGCCGTGTGCTTGATCGCGGCACCTACGCATTTGGGTGGAGGCTGCCTTAGCGGTCTTTAGATTGATCACCGGTTATCGCGATGAGTGCGACAACGCTATCCATGATAATTTCGTAACGCGCCCCGGCCGGCTACCGCTCGATCCGGGAAGGGAGGGACGATCCCCGAAACCTCAAAACACATGAAGCTCGGCCTCTTCATCAGGCCTGTTGGGCATCATGTTGCATCCTGGCGCCATACGGACGCACAGGCTGATGCCGGTATCAATTTCAGGCATTTCGTGGAGATGGCTCAAACAGCCGAACGCGGCCTATTCGACATGCTGTTCTCCGCCGACACGGTCACGGCGTTTACCACCCAGGAAGAAGGCCTGCATCGCATGCACTACGTCGCCTGGATCGAACCGTATTCGCTGCTGACGGCGCTCGCTGGATTCACAAACAATATTGGACTTGTCTGCACAGCGTCGACCGGTCTCGAGGAACCGTACGCGATTGCCAGAAAGTTCGCGTCGCTGGATACCATCAGCGGCGGCCGCGCCGGGTTGGAACCTGGTGACGTCCAGCAATCCGAGGGAAGCGC
>CAVSXY010000005.1:0-86193 GCA_963732015.1 uncultured Alphaproteobacteria bacterium
TCGCCAAGGCGCGTGAACTGCTCGCCGTGGCGACACCGCAGACTGAATCCGAGGCCGCTTCAATGCAGGAGCCTGATCAGCCCCGCGTGCTGCCGCGCCCATGCCCCTGCTGCGGTGGCCGCTGATCATCATCGAGGTCTTTGCACGCGGCGAGGCGCCCAGGCACAAGCCATCAATCGACACGTCATGAACGCGCGGCTGATGCCAGATCAGACTGACACACATCCGCATCGCTGGCCCTCCGTCGGCATCGCCGCCGCTCGTGCCGCAGACACAAAATGCCGTCTGTCGCATCTGCTCGACCATCGGTCTGCGCCGCAAACCGTCGCCGCCTCATGCCAAGTGGCCACAAATACCCCTGTGCGCCAGGTTCCGGTCTCACCCGCGCCGCACCATCACCGCGCCGCACCGGCCGCGCCCGGCCTCAATCCCCATAGCGCCCGCCGCACCACCCGCGATCACCTCCCGCGACTTCGTGCCTTGGCGCTTCTCGGACGCCGGCGAACACACGCGCGGATAAGACTTTCACTCAGGCGTCCGAGAAACCTGCACAAGAACGAGACTCATGCACTGCAACAAAGAGTATCTTATTCGATAACTTCGTCGGCGCGACCAAGCAGCGCAAGTGGGAAAGCGAGCCCTAGCGTCTTCGCAGTCTTCATGTTGATGACTAGCTCGATTTTTGTGGTCTGTATAACCGGTAGGCGGGCGGGATGCTCGCCCTTGAGGATTCGGCCGGTGTAGATTCCAGCCAGACGATATGCGTCTGTAATACTGCCGCTATAGCTCATCAGTCCGCCAGCCACGGCGAAGTCGCGCTCAAAGTAAATTGTGGGAACCGTGCTTCGCTACTAGCGATACGATTTGGTCACGATTGCCGTAGAAGAGCGCGTCGGCCGCAAACGTAATCCCGTTGACCCCTTGTTGGACAAAATTCACGAATGCCGCCTCGATTCGTGGTCGCTGCTCGCGTTCTGGACGTAGATCTGCAATCCTAATGCGAGAGCCACCGCCCGTATGTCGCTCGTCTCAGATTCGGAAGCTGGATTTTTCGGGTTGACAAGGAGGCCAGCCAAAGTTGCGCTCGGCATCAGGTCGCGTAGCAGCTCCAGACGTTTTCCCCCGAGCGTGTTGAACAGAAAGCTCGTTCCTGTGACATTACCGCCTGGCTGATTAATACTCGACACAAGACCAATCTGACGGGATCGCCTGCAAACTGAACACGATCGGAATGGTCGCCGTCGCAGCTTTGGCCGCAAGTGCCGCGGCGGCACCCTGGATGGTGGCCATCGCGGTCACGTCGCGGCGGACCAGATCGCCGCCAACGCTGACAATCGGTCGTGATGACCCTCCGCCCAGCGGTATTCGAAGGCCACGTTGCGCCCTTCGATATAGCCGGTTTCGTTCAGACCTTGCCTGAATGCGTCGAGCCGCGGGAATTTCGAGGCGGTGCCGCTGAGCAAGTCCGATCACCGGCATTGCGGGCTGTTGAGCTCGGGCGCCAAGGGCCATCTGCCGATAGCGCCACCGACGAAGAATCTAAAAAATTCCCGTCGCTCATGGCCTTCCCGGACCAGGAGACCACATCCTATCGTTCGGACCAGGTGTTGCGGTGAGCCGGCTGACGCCGCAATCAGAATGGCCGCTCGAGTTGTCGGCTATGGGTCAAACTCTGCCTCGCCACTTCTCTGCCGGCGCGGAAGCTAAGCCCCCGAAAGCTGCCGCGCGGAAACACGACCGGCGCGGCTGAGAAGGGCCAAAGCACAAAGTCGCTGCGCGACAGCCCGCTGAGGCGGGTGCTTGAGCCGATAGGCCGGTAGCCAGATGAGAGAATGACGATAGCGGGGGACGCGGCCGCGTCCTGAGATTGCGGTCCCAGCAACCTCACTCAGGAGTTCTCTGATGACCTGGCCCATGGTCAGCCCGCTGCGTCAACGCATGATCGACGACATCCGTGCGCGCAAACTCGGGCGTCATTCGCTGCGCAGCCATCTCCACAGTTGCAAGCGGTTCGCCGCTTTCCTCAAACGCTCGCCGGAGACGGCGACAGCCGACGACGTGCGCCAGTTCCAACTGACGCTCATCGAAGAAGAAGGGCTCACCATCTGCAATCGTAACCGCATCATGACGGGGGTGAAGTTCCTGTTGCGCGTGACGATGCGACGGCACGATCTCGCCGCCGAGATCTATCACCTCAAGGAGCCGCAGAAGGTGCCGGTGGTATTGAGCTCCGACGAGGTAAAGCGAATTCTATTGATGGCGCCAAGCCTCAAGGCGCGAACCATGCTGACGATCAGCTATGGCTGCGGCTTGCGGGCGGGCGAAGTGACGCGGTTGACGGTCGGTGACATCGACGGCGCGCAGAACATCATCCGCGTCGTGCAAGGCAAAGGCCGCAAGGATCGCAACGTCATGCTGCCGCCGGATGTGCTCGCGCTATTGCGAGAGTGGTGGCGCGAGCGCTCGGCGTTGGACGACGCCGGGATGCCGCCGGCAGAGCGCTGGATTTTCCCCAGCTATGGCCGCCGCAAGCCGATCACACCACGTCAGTTCAGCCGTCTGTTTCGGGAGGCCGTCAAAGCAGCCGGTATCCGCAAGCCAGGGCTGACCTTGCATTCGCTGCGCCACAGCTTCGCGACGCACCTGCTCGAACGCGGTACTGACATTCGAATTATCCAAGCTTTGCTCGGACACGACAAACTCGAGACGACGGCGCGTTACACGCGCGTGGCCACCGGCATGATCGCGGCCGTCGAGAGCCCGCTGACGCAACTGTCGCAGCCGCGCCGGAAAATGCGGAACCGTAAGGACAAGTCGAATGAAGGACCGCCGGCGTAACGCCGTCGGATGGCCCGGCCATCGCTGGAGGTCGCGGACATCTTCCGCGACCACGGCTCCGCTTGGCGTTTGGCCAACGCGGGGCATGTCAGCCTCGACCAGATCAAGGTGATGAGTGCGATCGAGCGCTGCCGCACAGCGGCGCTCGGCGGCCATGTCGCGCGTTGCGAGAACGGTGCGTGTGCTTACACCGTCGTCAGCTACAATAGTTGCCGCAATCGCCACTGCCCCAAGTGCCAGGGCGCGGCGGCACAGAAATGGCTCGCCGAGCGCGAAGCCGAGTTGCTGCCCGTCAGCTACTTCCACGTTGTCTACACGCTGCCCAGTCAACTGCGCGATGTCGCTTATCAGAACAAGCGCGTCATCTATGACCTGCTCATGAAGGCGGCGGCCGAAACCACGCTCGCCATCGCGGCCGATCCAAAGCGCCTCGGTGCCAGGATCGGCATCACCGCCGTACTGCACACCTGGGGCTCGGCGCTGACGCATCATCCCCACGTGCATATGATCGTGCCCGGCGGCGGTCTCGCGCCGCTTGTGCGTGAGCAACAACCGAGGGCGCAGCAAGAGGCCGATTGCAGCAGATGGATCTCGTCGCGCTCCAACTTCCTCGTCCACGTCAACGTGCTCGCGCGTTTGTTCCGAGGCAAGTTCCTCACCTTGGTTATGGACGCGCACGCCGACGGCCAATTGAAGTTCTTCAACACCCACGTTGGGCTCGCCGACAAACGAACCTTCAAGCGCTTCCTGGCGCCGCTGCGCCGGATCAAGTGGGTCGTCTACTGCAAGCAGCCGTTCGCGGGACCCAAGCAGGTGCTGCGCTATCTGTCACGCTACACCCATCGCGTTGCCATCTCGAACCGTCGGCTTGTCGCTGCTGATGATGGTGGCGTGTCATTCCGCTGCAAGGACTATCGCATCGAAGGTCCTGGCCGCTGGAAAACCATGACGCTCGCACCCCACGAGTTTATCCGTCGGTTCCTGATGCACGTGTTACCGAAGGGCTTCCATCGCATCCGCCACTACGGGTTGTTCGCCAACGGTAACCGAGCCAAGAGCATCGCCAAGGCGCGTGAACTGCTCGCCGTGGCGACACCGCAGACTGAATCCGAGGCCGCTTCAATGCAGGAGCCTGATCAGCCCCGCGTGCTGCCGCGCCCATGCCCCTGCTGCGGTGGCCGCATGATCATCATCGAGGTCTTTGCACGCGGCGAGGCGCCCAGGCACAAGCCATCAATCGACACGTCATGAACGCGCGGCTGATGCCAGATCAGACTGACACACATCCGCATCGCTGGCCCTCCGTCGGCATCGCCGCCGCTCGTGCCGCAGACACAAAATGCCGTCTGTCGCATCTGCTCGACCCATCGGTCTGCGCCGCAAACCGTCGCCGCCTCATGCCAAGTGGCCACAAATACCCCTGTGCGCCAGGTTCCGGTCTCACCCGCGCCGCACCATCACCGCGCCGCACCGGCCGCGCCCGGCCTCAATCCCCATAGCGCCCGCCGCACCACCCGCGATCACCTCCCGCGACTTCGTGCCTTGGCGCTTCTCGGACGCCGGCGAACACACGCGCGGATAGACCTTCACTCAGGCGTCCGAGAAACCTGCACAATTTGAGACCTGAGCATGTGCAGTAATATGCGCGCACAAAAGCGCATTATTCGATCAGTTCGTCGGCGAGTAATTGGATCGAGTTCGGCACCTCGATGCCAAGTAGGCGTGCAGTCTGCATGTTGATGACGAACTCGAACTTCGTCGACTGGAAGACCGGCAGGTCGGAGGGCTTGGCGCCCTTGAGGATGCTGCCAGTGTATTCGCCGACGCGACGAAACATGTCCACACGATCGGTCGCGTAGCTCATCAGTCCACCGACTTCGACAAACTCGCGAAACGGATAGCTTGCGGGAATCCGATAGCTCGCCGCGAGCGTTGCAAGTTGAACGCGGTGGCTCGTGAAGAACACGTCGCTAGCGACGTAAAGGGCGTCGGCGCGATCCCGCACGAGGGTGGCAAAGGCCGCCTCGATTTCACGGTCGGTGCCGGTGTTGAGGACCTCAATTTGCAGTCCCATTGCACGGGCGGCCTCCGGCATCTCTCGGAGCGTGCTCTCGGTAACCGGGACATTGGCCGGATTGACCAAGACAGCAATCCGAACGGCCTTAGGTACGAGGTCCTGCAGCAGCTGCAATCGCTTGGCCCCGATCTCCTGGACAAAGAAATTGATGCCGGTGACATTGCCACCAGGCTCGGCAAGACTGGCGACAAGACCCAACTTGACTGGGTCTTCGCCGACGCCGAAGACGATCGGAATCGTCGTTGTCGCAGCTTTGGCCACTTGGGAAGCAAGGTTGCCAGCAGGCGTGGCAATAACCGCCACCTGACGACGCACGAGGTCGGCCATGAGCGATGGCAGGCGATCGAAATGGTCCTCCAGCCAATGGTATTCGATGGCGACGTTTTGGCCCTCGATGTAGCCGGTTCCGTTGAGGCCTTTACGGAAAGCACTGCTCCAGGAAGCAACGGGCGACCCGCCGTTCAAAAAGCCGACAATTGGCAGCGCCTCTCGCGCGCGCACGACGATTGGCCATGTAGTCGCCGCTCCGCCGAGCAGCGTAATGAAATCCCGCCGCCTCATAAACCGCTCCAGCTTGGGAAACTCAGACCTTAGCACGCCGGCGAAGCCTGCGGGACTGCGTTGTGCGGCACAGCAAACGGTGAGCCCAAAAAGTCGAAATGGGTCACAAACCGCCGCGCCGGTCACGGGCCGTCGCGACCGCTTCTCCCCCGATAGCTGCCGCCGGGCGCTTGAGCGGGGCGGTCCTTCAGGGCCACTTTCTGCCGCACGCAGCCGCAGCAAAAGCGGCAAGCCTGTCGCCGTCGGAGCACCGTGAAGTCAGCCACAGACGTGCCAAAGGGGCGTGGTACTCTCTCCCCACATTGCAGCGGGCGTGATCCCCCCGGGGGGCGTCAAATGGCAATCCACATCGGAAGGCGCGACCTCATCGCAGTGCTCGGTGGTGGAGCGGCCTTCGCTTGGCCGCTCGCGGCGCGCGCGCAGCAGCCGGCGATGCCGGTGGTCGGGTTTCTCAACGGTGCTTCGCCGTCGGAGCTGGAGCCTCGCGTCGACGCATTCCGCGCCGGCCTTGCGGAGAAAGGCTACGTCGAAGGCCGCAATGTCGCGATCGCATACCGCTGGGGACTGGGCCAGAACGAACGGTTGCCGGAACTGGCGGCTGACTTGGTTCGCCAGCGCGCAGCGGTGATCGCCGCGACCGGCGGCGTGCCTTCGGTACGTGCCGCGAAGGCCGCGACGTCCGCAATACCGATCGTCTTCACGATGGGCGGCGATCCCGTCGCGTTCGGGCTCGTCGCCAGCTTGAACCGTCCCGGGGGCAACGTCACCGGCATCACGCTGATCTCCGGTGAGATCGTGTCGAAGCGGATTGCGCTGCTGCGCGATCTGCTTCCGGGCGCCAAGACGCTTGCTGTTCTCATGAACGCCACCACGCCCGCCAGTGCGGCCGAAGTCGCCGTCGCGGAGCGCGTGGCGCACACGCTCGGTTGGCAAGTGAAAGTGCTGAAAGTCGGCGGCGAGCGGGATTTCGATGCCGCGTTTCAGCCGCTGGCGCGAGAGCGGGCGGACGCCCTTCTCGTAACCACGGATCCGATTTTCGAAAGTCGGCGCGACCGGATCGTTGCGCTCGCGGCCTCTTACGCGCTGCCGGCAATTTATGCTTTGCGCGAGTATGGCCTGGCGGGCGGCCTCATAACCTACGGTGCGAGCATCACCGATGTGTATCGACAAGCCGGCGTGTATACCGGTAGAATTCTCAACGGCGAAACGGCCGCCGAGCTTCCGGTGATGCAGGCGTCGAAGTTCGAGCTATTGATTAATCTGAAGACCGCCAAGATGCTCGGCCTTCAGGTTCCGACCGCGCTGCTCGCCGTGGCCGACGAGGTGATCGAGTGACCCTGTCGCGATGCATCAAATGATGGTGGGGAAGTGACGCTCTGGGTCACGAACCGCCGCGCCGCATCGTCGGAGTTGTGGCGGCAGCACCCTCAATATGAGACACGAGCGCCCGCAAATCCGAGCGCGGCAGAAGTACCCCCGAAAGCCGCCGCGCTGGCGCGTGACTGGGGCGGCCGAGAAGGGCCAACAGCCGCCTCCCGCACAGCAACAGTTTCGTGTAGCATTGTGGAATAGCTGCCAGCGGGACATGCCGAACCCCGATAATTGCAATGGGCAGCACAGGGTGCCATCGGCGGGCGCCCCGGTTCATCATCCACATTTGAGAGCGTCCAAGCGCGCATTGCGCGCCGATGCGCGGAGGGCGCGTTATGCTGAAACTTCCCCGCCGCAAATTTCTGCATCTGGCAGCGGGCGCTGTCGCGATTCCGGTCGCGTCGCGGATCGCGAGTGCGGATGCTTATCCATCGCGGCCGGTGCATCTGCTTCTCCGGTTTCCCGCCCGGTGGTTTCGTTGACGCCACGGCACGGCTGACCGGTCAATGGCTGTCGGAGCGGCTCTCGCAGCCGTTCGTGATCGAGAACCGGACTGGCGCCAGCGGCAATATCGCCACCGAGGCCGTCGTGCATTCGCCCCCGGACGGCTATATGCTGCTCGCGGTCACCGACGCGAACGCCTATAACGCGACGCTCTACGACAAGCTCAATTTCAATTTTATTCATGACATCGTGCCGGTCGCGAGCGTTGGCCGCGCCTTATATGTCATGGTGGTCAACCCATCGGCCAGCACCAAGACCGTTCCGGAGTTCATTGCCTACGCTAGAGCCAATCCAGGCAAGATCAACATGGCGTCGTCCGGGCCGGGCAGCTCGACGCAGCTTTTCGGCCAGTTGTTCAAAGTAATGGCGAATGTCGATTTGGTCACGGTGAACTATCGCGGCCCAGCACCTGCGTTGATTGATCTCATGAGTGGTCGGGTCCAGGTCATGTTCACCTCGGTTGCTTCGGCAATTGGTTACATCAAGTCCGGCAAGCTGCGGGCGCTGGGCGTAGCGAGCGCCGCACGCATTGACTTGTTGCCGGATGTGCCACCCATCGGCGAATTCGTGTCGGGCTATGAGACGGCCGTTGGGCGGGGATCGGCGCCCCTGCTAACACAACCGCCTGACATCGTCTCAACGCTCAACAAGGAGGTGAATGCGGCGCTGGCTGATGCGACGTTCAAAGCGCGGCTCGCCGATTTGGGCATGGAGCCGTTTGCCAACTCGCCCGCCGAGTTCGGCAAGTTTATCGTCCAATACACCGAGAGATGGGGCAAGGTGATCCGAGAGGCTGACATCAAGCCGGAGTGATCCGTAGAGGGTTGGATATTCCATAAGTCCCGTTAAACGAATTGTCGCTTTCGTGAGGCAGCGGTTGATCGTTTCGCGGTGCATCAATTGACGGCGGCGAAGTGACGTTGTGGGTCACGAACCGCCGCGCCGCCTCGTCGGAGTCGTGGCGGCAGTACCCTCAATATGAGACACGGAGCGCCCGCAAAGCCGAGCGCGGCGGAAGTGCCCCCGAGAGCTGCCGCGCGGAAAAAACACGACCGGCGCGGCTGAGAAGGGCCCAGGCTGTGTGGAAAACGTGCCCGCGCGAGCACCGCGCAGAATTGGTTTCTCAACACTCGCTTCCAGGCGGCCCGCTACGACCTTACCTGGGCCGGACTTGCACCGGCGGATCGCGCCAGCTTTTACTGGCGCCTTCGCTTATTCGATCACCTCGTCGGCACGCCCGAGCAGCGAGATTGGAAGGGTGAGGCCGAGCGCCTTAGCGGCCTTTAGATTGATGACGAGTTCAATTTTGGTCGCTTGCTGCACAGGCAAGTCGCCCGGCTTTTCGCCTTTGAGAATGCGGCCGGCGTACAGGCCCAATTCCCGGGCGGCTGTGAGAAAGTTTGCTCCATAGCTCATAAGGCCTCGCGGCCTTGGCCGCTACCGCCGACGCGGTCGTATTCGGTATCGCAATAACGCTTACGTGACGCCGAACCAAATCGGCAACCAGTTCCGGAATTCGTTCGAAATGCCCGTCCGCAAAACGGAATTCAATTGCGACGTTTTGGCCCTCGGTGTAGCCAGTTTCAGCCAACCCACGGCGGAAGTAAGCCAGATATTCGGGAGCATCGTCGGCTCGACCAGCCGCTAAGATAGCCGATCACCGGCATCGCGGCCTGCTGCGCAAGCGCAGCGAGCGGCCATGTCACCGCAGCGCCGCTGATAAGTGTGACGAACTCGCGTCGCCTCATTGCCGCCCCCGAGGCCAAAGACAGCATATCGTATCGGCTTAGGCTAGCACCCCGAAAGGAGGCCAATGTCGCTAATGGTCTCGAACTGCCTCGGCGATTACCGGGTCCTGTGGCAGAAACACCTCCGATAACGGACGCGAAGGTGGTCAGTCGGCGCGGCGGAGAAGGGCCAAAGCACAAAGTCGCTGCGCGACAGCCCGCTGAGGCGGGTGCTTGAGCCGATAGGCCGGTAGCCAGATGAGAGAATGACGATAGCGGGGGACGCGGCCGCGTCCTGAGATTGCGGTCCCAGCAACCTCACTCAGGAGTTCTCTGATGACCTGGCCCATGGTCAGCCCGCTGCGTCAACGCATGATCGACGACATCCGTGCGCGCAAACTCGGGCGTCATTCGCTGCGCAGCCATCTCCACAGTTGCAAGCGGTTCGCCGCTTTCCTCAAACGCTCGCCGGAGACGGCGACAGCCGACGACGTGCGCCAGTTCCAACTGACGCTCATCGAAGAAGAAGGGCTCACCATCTGCAATCGTAACCGCATCATGACGGGGGTGAAGTTCCTGTTGCGCGTGACGATGCGACGGCACGATCTCGCCGCCGAGATCTATCACCTCAAGGAGCCGCAGAAGGTGCCGGTGGTATTGAGCTCCGACGAGGTAAAGCGAATTCTATTGATGGCGCCAAGCCTCAAGGCGCGAACCATGCTGACGATCAGCTATGGCTGCGGCTTGCGGGCGGGCGAAGTGACGCGGTTGACGGTCGGTGACATCGACGGCGCGCAGAACATCATCCGCGTCGTGCAAGGCAAAGGCCGCAAGGATCGCAACGTCATGCTGCCGCCGGATGTGCTCGCGCTATTGCGAGAGTGGTGGCGCGAGCGCTCGGCGTTGGACGACGCCGGGATGCCGCCGGCAGAGCGCTGGATTTTCCCCAGCTATGGCCGCCGCAAGCCGATCACACCACGTCAGTTCAGCCGTCTGTTTCGGGAGGCCGTCAAAGCAGCCGGTATCCGCAAGCCAGGGCTGACCTTGCATTCGCTGCGCCACAGCTTCGCGACGCACCTGCTCGAACGCGGTACTGACATTCGAATTATCCAAGCTTTGCTCGGACACGACAAACTCGAGACGACGGCGCGTTACACGCGCGTGGCCACCGGCATGATCGCGGCCGTCGAGAGCCCGCTGACGCAACTGTCGCAGCCGCGCCGGAAAATGCGGAACCGTAAGGACAAGTCGAATGAAGGACCGCCGGCGTAACGCCGTCGGATGGCCCGGCCATCGCTGGAGGTCGCGGACATCTTCCGCGACCACGGCTCCGCTTGGCGTTTGGCCAACGCGGGGCATGTCAGCCTCGACCAGATCAAGGTGATGAGTGCGATCGAGCGCTGCCGCACAGCGGCGCTCGGCGGCCATGTCGCGCGTTGCGAGAACGGTGCGTGTGCTTACACCGTCGTCAGCTACAATAGTTGCCGCAATCGCCACTGCCCCAAGTGCCAGGGCGCGGCGGCACAGAAATGGCTCGCCGAGCGCGAAGCCGAGTTGCTGCCCGTCAGCTACTTCCACGTTGTCTACACGCTGCCCAGTCAACTGCGCGATGTCGCTTATCAGAACAAGCGCGTCATCTATGACCTGCTCATGAAGGCGGCGGCCGAAACCACGCTCGCCATCGCGGCCGATCCAAAGCGCCTCGGTGCCAGGATCGGCATCACCGCCGTACTGCACACCTGGGGCTCGGCGCTGACGCATCATCCCCACGTGCATATGATCGTGCCCGGCGGCGGTCTCGCGCCGCTTGTGCGTGAGCAACAACCGAGGGCGCAGCAAGAGGCCGATTGCAGCAGATGGATCTCGTCGCGCTCCAACTTCCTCGTCCACGTCAACGTGCTCGCGCGTTTGTTCCGAGGCAAGTTCCTCACCTTGGTTATGGACGCGCACGCCGACGGCCAATTGAAGTTCTTCAACACCCACGTTGGGCTCGCCGACAAACGAACCTTCAAGCGCTTCCTGGCGCCGCTGCGCCGGATCAAGTGGGTCGTCTACTGCAAGCAGCCGTTCGCGGGACCCAAGCAGGTGCTGCGCTATCTGTCACGCTACACCCATCGCGTTGCCATCTCGAACCGTCGGCTTGTCGCTGCTGATGATGGTGGCGTGTCATTCCGCTGCAAGGACTATCGCATCGAAGGTCCTGGCCGCTGGAAAACCATGACGCTCGCACCCCACGAGTTTATCCGTCGGTTCCTGATGCACGTGTTACCGAAGGGCTTCCATCGCATCCGCCACTACGGGTTGTTCGCCAACGGTAACCGAGCCAAGAGCATCGCCAAGGCGCGTGAACTGCTCGCCGTGGCGACACCGCAGACTGAATCCGAGGCCGCTTCAATGCAGGAGCCTGATCAGCCCCGCGTGCTGCCGCGCCCATGCCCCTGCTGCGGTGGCCGCATGATCATCATCGAGGTCTTTGCACGCGGCGAGGCGCCCAGGCACAAGCCATCAATCGACACGTCATGAACGCGCGGCTGATGCCAGATCAGACTGACACACATCCGCATCGCTGGCCCTCCGTCGGCATCGCCGCCGCTCGTGCCGCAGACACAAAATGCCGTCTGTCGCATCTGCTCGACCCATCGGTCTGCGCCGCAAACCGTCGCCGCCTCATGCCAAGTGGCCACAAATACCCCTGTGCGCCAGGTTCCGGTCTCACCCGCGCCGCACCATCACCGCGCCGCACCGGCCGCGCCCGGCCTCAATCCCCATAGCGCCCGCCGCACCACCCGCGATCACCTCCCGCGACTTCGTGCCTTGGCGCTTCTCGGACGCCGGCGAACACACGCGCGGATAGACCTTCACTCAGGCGTCCGAGAAACCTGCACATGAACCGCCTCCCGCACCGCAACAGTTTCGTGTAGCATTGATAATAAGCTGCGAGCGGGAAGTGCCAAAATCCCGATCATTGCACTGGGCAGCCATGGTGCCGTCGGCGGGCGTCCTAGTACCCGGAATTACAATTCACTGATACGGCATCCTTTGACGTGGCGCTGATGGACCTTGGCTTTGGTCCAGACGAACGGCCGAGCGTTTTCGTTGTAAGCCTCGATGAAAGCATCGATATGCTCCCTAAGTTGCGCGACCGAGGTGAATGAGGCGCCGTGCAGCGATTGTCCTTCCAGGATCGAGAACCAGATTTCAACCTGGTTGAGCCAGGAGGCCCGCGTCGGCGTGAAGTGGAAGTGCACGTTCGGATGGCGCTTGAGCCAGCGGTCGTTCTTGGGCTTGTGGGTGTTGAGGTTATCGAGGACGACATGGATGGCGGTGTCGGGATGGCCGGCGACGATGTCGTTCATGAAGTCGAGAGGAACTCGATACGCCGGCGGCGCGTCTTGTGCGCAGCCCTCACCTTGCCGGTGGCCACCTCAAAGGCGGCGAACAGCGTGGTGGTGCCATTGCGCTTGTAATCGTGGCTGTGGCCGGTCAGCGCCCGGCCGTCCGGAGCATCACTCGCAAAAGAGAATGAATATGCTACTTTTGGTACAGCTTTTGCCGTACTGGCTGGATTAGTTGATCTGCTTTGGGGCGTTGATGGCATGGCTCGTCTTCATTCGAGCCTTCGACGAAGGTGCTTCGACTTGCTTGCCCGACTTGAGGCGGGAGAATCACCGGATAGTATCCGCTCTGAATTTCTTCGGATAGCTGCAGATGAGCCACCTACGCTGCATGCTGTAAACGCCCTCGCGTTTAATGCGGCGGTGGATGCAATGGGGCGTCCGAAGGAACAGAAATATAAACTGAAGGGGTGTGAAATATTTCTACGGCATTGGATTCTGCTTCCAATCAAACGAGTTTCCAACAATAGGTTAGCGAGGCGATCAACGCGGTCATCCACGGCCGCAGGAACTATTACCGGAAGACGCACGGCTCATGCAGTTTTCCGCAAGCCGCTACAGGGTAGATCAGCCCCGCGAGTCCGAACTCCTGCACCAGCCGTTGAAGCAATATCGTCGCCACGCCGTGCTCGCCATTTCTTTTGGCGACGAATGAGCGTAGCCCAATCCATGGGTCCTAATTCTGCTGTTCCTTCGCCGCCTCGCAGCGCCAATTTCCGGCGTTGGTCATTTCACCGTGGCCCAGATAGCGCGCTTGCGATGGAAATGGGCACAGTGGCAGCCGGTAAGGTACCGCACTTCCAGGCTTGGTGCTGGCCACGATCTGATCGGGCGCGCTTCCTTTCTCAAGCCAGGCCTCGATTGCCGACAATGTATCGAACTGATCTGGCCCGATGCCACCGCTGCAATGATGCATGCCCGGCACCAGAAACAGCCGCGCACTCGATTGTGCTGCAGCAACACCTTTCTGTTGCTCGATGAACTCGCGATAGAATCGGATCGACCGCGATGCAGGGATCGAGGGGTCTGAAGCACCATGATACATGATTAGCTTGCGGCCCTGAGCAATAAAAGTCTTGAGCCGTTCCGGATCGCGCGTGATACCTTCGGCATAAGTACTGTTCATCAACTCAAGGAAGTTCTCACCAACTGTGTTCGTTCGCGGATCGACATCCATGTCGGTGATCTTGGCCTCGGGGCCAAAACCCAGCCAATAGGACACCATCTCCTGCACCAGATTATAAGAGCGTGCCGCCGCGTCCGGATTGGCTTTGTACGCATGTGCCTGATCCGTAGTGTCCGGCGCGACTTTGCCCGTCACCGTGTAAGCGGTACCCTGCACGCCCGACAAATTCGTGATCGCCCAAGGCGTGAAGATTTCATGTCCTTTGGCGTCGACGAATTGCGACGTGAAGGATCTCAGCACCCGCGCCTGCTCAGGCGTGACACAAGCATCCTTCTCACCAGGCTTGCACTGTAGGTCCTCTGCCTGAATGTGGCAGGCGGCCGGGTTCTGGATCAGCCCGTCGGTGGTGCCATCCTTCGCGTCGCACATCGCGGTCACGCGCGCGTCGAGGGCAGCCAGCAATTGTTCAGGAATATAGCTCGCCGGGCTGGAGAGAATGGCCTTCTGCACCACAGTGCGGCCGGTGTAAGTGTGGAAATCCATCATCGGGTCTCCCGAGATGATCCCGTCGAAATCCTCCGGGTAGCGCATGGCTTCCATTAGGCCCATGCGCCCACCTGTCGAGCAGCCGTCGAAATAAGCGTGTTCGATCTTCTCGGAATAGTAAGCCTGCACAAGGGCTTTGCCCGCGATCGTGACGCTATGCGCCGCGCGATGGAAGAAATCGGCGCGCTTGGGCATGTCTGGTTTGCCGTCCGGTCCCACCGTCCATTTTGCCGAAGTGCCGTCACCGATATGGCCGGTGTCGGTCAACACCACAGCGTAGCCCTTGCCGAGGGCGGTGGCACGATCGGTGGCATTTGCCGCGGGGATCAGATTGCCTGTATTGCCGCCGACGCCAAGGAATAGGAAGCGTTGCTGCCAGTTCTCAGGCAACTTCATCGAAAAGCGTGCGAGCCCGTCGCCCACCCCTGCGCCTTTGGTCACCACCGTGCCAAGCACATCGCAGTAGGAGGGATTGCCGCCGCCAGCGGCAACTGATTTAGCCTCCACAACTTTGAGATCGGCTATGCTGAGACCATTGAGGGCCTCCACGCTGCAGACCTGTGCCGCCTGAGCCAATCCGGAAAGGCCGGTCATTCCCCACGCGGCGCCGGCCGCGACTAATGCTGTTCGCATGGTTTCTCCCATTTGAAAGAAGCTACTGCGGAACAAACTTTAGGCAAAATCTCCTCGGCGTTCCGACTGGAGTTTCGAACTCACTCAATCACCTGATCGGCTGTAGCGAGAAGCGACTGCGGCACTGCGAGGCCAAGCGCTTTCGCGGTCTTGAGGTTGACCGCCAATTGGAACTTTGTTGGCGCTTGCACCGGAAGGTCGCTAGGCTTCGCACCTTTAAGGATGCGGTCTATATACCCGGCCGCAAGGCGGAACTCTTCGGTGAAATCGTCGCTGTAGGCGATCAAACCACCTGATTCCGCAAAGTAGCGATTGAAATAGATCGCTGGCACGCCGTAGCGCGCCGTCAGCGCAATGATCAATTCACGGTTTGCCACACTGAATAGATCCGGCAGAATGATGAGGCCACCGCCTGGATTGCGGGCTTGTTCGGCGATAACACCTTCGATCTCGTCCTTGGTGTCAATCGGGGTGAAACTTACCTGCACCGCAAATGACGATGCAGCGGCTTGAATGGAGGGCATGAAACTTTGGATCGGCCCTGCTATCGCCGGTTTGAATAGGAGCGCCATGCGAACGGTGCGCGGCGCGATCTCCTTCAATAGTGCCACCCATTTACCGCCCATTGCGGGATCGAGATTCGTGAAGCCAGTAATGTTGCCGCCAGGATGTGCGACGCTCGCAGCGAAGCCACTGCCGACCGGATCGGATACGACCGCGAATACGATCGGAATTGTCCGTGTCTCCCTCGCAACGGCCTCGGTTACGGGCGTGGTATGAGTGAGGATCGCGTCGACCCGCAGGTCGACCAATTCTTTTGCTAAGGTTCTGATCTTATCTGCATCTGCGGCACCCCAACGAACTTCGACACGAAGATCGCCGCCTTCCTTCCACCCGAGCTTCGAGAGTGCACTCTTGAACGCTACGACCAGGGTCTGTCCAAATGGGTCGCTCTCAACATTGCTCATCAGCACGCCGATGCGCCGACCCAGCCCCGGCTGTTGCGCTTTCGCCACGAGCGGCCATGCCACCGCGCTACCACCGAGCAGCGTGATGACCTCCCGCCGTTTCATTCAATCACCTCGTCGGCGAGGAGCAGAAGATCGCGTGAAATAGTGAGCCCCAGGGTTGTTGCGGTTTTTAGGTTAATGACAAGCTCAAATTTAGTCGGCTGTTCGACTGGTAGGTCGGATGGCTTCGCGCCCTTCAAAATCTTTGCCACATAGATCGCCGCACTCCTGAACGATTCGGCCCGATTCGTGCCGTAAGACATGAGACCACCAACTTCGGTGGACTCTCTAAAATTCGACATCGTCGGCAGCCGAACATTCAGTGCGAGTTCCACGATTTGTTTGCGATAGGTTAGGTAAAGTCCGTTGTTGGTAAGAAAGAGAGCATCGGGATGCTCTCGTTTCATGTCATCAAAGGCATTTGGAATTTCGGGAGCCTGTCGCGCCCCGATTGCTCGCAATTTGATGTTTAGAGACTGCGCGGCGAGTTGAAGGACGTTCCATTGAGCGACCGCGTATCTGTCGTCTGGATTTATTAGCACCGTGACCTGCGTTAATTCGGGGACGGCATCCTTGAGCAGCCCTAATCGTTTTGCGGCGATCGCCGTGGAAATGTCCTGAGCCAAGCCGGTCATGTTTCCTTCTGGGGAGGCGAGGCTCGAAACGAGACCAAGACCGAGGGGATCGGGAATGTTCAGCATCACAATTGGAACGCTCTTCGTGGCGTCCTTCGCCGCCCGCGCTGCTGGTGAACTTGATGCGACTATCAAGTCCATCTTGAGCCGGACAAATGCCGTGGCGAGATCGGCATACTGATCGCCCCGTCCCTCCGCGAACCGCCAGTCGACTAAAATGTTTTGACCGTCGATGAAGCCGTTGTCGCGGAGTGCGCCGAGGAACGCTCTGCCAGCGGCGGTTGTCGGTATGGTGGGATCGTTGCCCAAAAAGCCGATGCGATAGACCTTGCCGGTCTGCTGCGCACCAGCCGCAAGCGGCCATGCGATCGCCGTGCCGCCTACAAGCTGGATGAATTCCCGCCGCCTCATCTTTTGCCCCTCGGCCCAAAGGACAAGCATGCTAACGCCTCAACGCAACGTTGTGGAAGGGCCTGTGGAGGGATTTGGCCCTGCCCTTAGAGCCCGGCGCTGAAGTGATGGGCTGCACGAGAGGGTAAAACCTCATACGAAAATCATCCTCGACAAGGAATCCTTCGGACGTTGTATTTCAACGACTTTTTGCCGAGCCCAACCCGACTTTCACGACAGCAGGTGGCCAGATCAACGTCTACGTTCTGACAGCAACGTTAGCATCGGTCCGAACTTGCTTCTTAGAAGTCCAATAAAGCAAACGGTAAGTGCTATAAGAGCGGCCAAAAAAACGAAATCGTATAGTGCTGAATAGTCCCACATGGTCCTCAGACAGAGGAAGTTGAAGAAGATAGAGGCCCCCGAAGCAACCAATCCAATAATCTTCCAATGTCGCTGCAGACCTACTATCAAACCCGCCCCTACCGATATCGTTATCGCACCAAACAATCCAGTTAGCATCGTCAACTGCTGAGTGTAACCGATATCAGGAAAATTCAGTAGATAGCCATTTGCTCCAAAATAATCGATGAAATTTATATTGCTGCTAAACGCGAAGAACCCAATTTGGAGAACTCCGAGGACTATTAAAATAGAGCCCATCAGTCGACGAAATATCTCCTTGCTTCCGAATTGTATAAGTCTGGTTGTAAGTGGACTGCCGTCAGTCGGAATGAGTTTCTGTTCGCTGGCGGCGGAAATAGCCACTTTTTGAACTCCGGCAACCTTCTCTTGGGTTGTCCGGATCAGGCTGGCTTCCTCTTCATTGCGGCGGCGCTCTTCGGCCGCTCTGGTAAATTGCTCCCGCTCTGCCCGTTGCCGTTTTTGCTTTTGATCTTCTTTGTCTTGGCGTTCTTTTTCTGCCGTCTGTTGGTTCTCAAGTTCTTTTCTTCGTTCCTCCGGTGATACCCAAGCCTCACGTAAAATCTCGACAATGTTCTGGCAGTATTGCTCGATCTTCTCGGCTACCTGGGGCTCGGATAAGCTGCGGTGTCGAATTTTCTGCCAATCGATATACTGTCGTGCCCCGACAATCTTGAGGACTCCGTCCTGCCGCCATTGTTCCTCTTTTTCGAGGGCAGGAACACGTATGTAGAGCAGGGGAAAAATAAGATTTCTACGGCCAAGTTCAGCCTCCCGCTTGAGGAAGGAATCGAATTCGAACCGGCAGTGTTTGCTGCCAACCGCACTTGGGGTCACGATAGGGATGAAAAAGGCAAACTCGGCAATGGCTCGTTTGAGTTCGTCTTCCCATAGAGAGCCTTCTGGAATAGCCGCAGTGTCCTGCCACAGCCGGAGGTCACGCCCGAGTTGCAAGCGTAATTCACTATGGATGCGAGTCCTTAGCGCCGATAACGCCCCCTGTGAATGCTGGTCGTCCTGACGGGAATAGCTGAAGAAGCCCACCAGTTCCGGAAGATCAGCCAATGAGGACATAAATTATAACCGCAATGAAATCGGCCACGCTCGTCATGTTAGCATAGAAAAGTTAGTCCGTGGCCTCCTGACATGATGAGACTATTCCGGATCAGTGTTGGCCACTGCTCCCCGATAAACTGAATCCCATTCCTCAACGTGAACCTTTGATCCGGGTATGAGGCAATCGCCGCCTCATATCCATCACCGGCTAAGGAAGAACCCATCGTATCGCCTCAACGCCACGTTGTGGAGGGGCCAGTGAAGGATTTAGTATTATCCATCCAGGAAGCGGACGCCGAAGTGATGGATTGCACGAGCTATTACGAGCGAGACCTCAGGCGGAATTGGTTGGATAGGAGGATATTTTGATTCGAAAATTGACGATTGCGAACTTTAAGGCCTTTGAACAGGAGCAGACGTTATCTCCTGCCTGTGATCGCAATCGAAA
The DNA here is from genome assembly GCA_963732015.1 of uncultured Alphaproteobacteria bacterium. GTDB lineage: Bacteria > Pseudomonadota > Alphaproteobacteria > Rhizobiales > Xanthobacteraceae > BOG-931. The sequence continues at coordinate 18,741 of CAVSXY010000005.1, forward strand.
TGTTAGCAAGCTTACCCTTTTAGTTGGACCAAATAACACGGGTAAAAGCACCGTGCTTGCGGCCGTTGAGGATTTGCTCACAGGCCGACAAACATTTACTGCCGCTAAGGAACAACGACATGGCGACGATCTACCTACCGTAACCGTGAATTTCGAGAACCAAATAATCTCTCTAAAGTCCGGATCGGGTTCAAAATATATGATTGAAGGGTCGACGCAGCCCATTCAGCAATCTCTCCGATATATTCCTTCTCGTCGACCGTGGACGGATATTTTCTCCGGTTATCAAGACGAATCCGACTATAAAATACAAGCCCGTAACAATCGAAAGAACAACCGAAATTGGGTGGATACAGCATTTGGCGCCGCACTTATGACATTGAGTCTAGATGAGGCGGAAAAAAACGATTTGGGGAATTATTACGTGAAGTGGATCCGACTATTCGTGACTGGCGAACAGAAACGGCTGGCGGGCAGGATTTTATTGAATATCGAGCAGAAGTAGGTGGCTGGCATAGGATGGGAGATGTCGGTGACGGCGTAAGCAGCGTCTTTCGAATATGTTTTGAGATTACTCACGCAAAAGAAACTGATTGCCTGTTAATTGATGAGCCGGAATTGTCGTTACACCCTCAAGTACAACGAAATTTAGCTGGCCTCATACTGAAAGCGTCGCTAAAGAACCAAATAATTGTCGCAACACACTCGCCGCATTTCCTCTCATGGAACAGCCTGAAGCAGGGCGCTGTCGCTTACCGATTTAACTTGACTCCGCAGGGTTCAAAAGTATCCACATTAACTTCGCAAACGCTGAACAAAATCGTTTCGATAGCCGAAGTTGATCGAAAAAACGTGATGCTATATGACACGGTGGCGAAGGAGATATTCTTTTCGAGGGGCGCATTGTTTGTTGAAGGCTCGGAAGATGCACATATCCTTCGATCTTACATCGATCAAAATAATATACGTGAATTAGAGATATTCGGTTATGGGTCTGGAGGAGCACCGAACATTATTACCTGGCTGACGATGTGCGATGAACTTGGGATACGTGCCTTCGGTCTGTACGATGGAGACCAAGAAGGCGCTAAGCACTTCGAGTGCGCAAAATTGCAATTGAGCGGCCACCCCAACATCAAAATGCAAAAATTATGGACCGAAGATATCCGTGACAAGCCTGCAAGAGATGGTGCTCCCGCTAAAGAGGGGGTGTTCTTTGAGAATTGGAATATTAAAGCCGAATACGACGCCAAGCTAAAGTCTCTGTTGGCAGAAATCGATGCGCATATTGCGCCATGAAAACCGGCTCGTCGTTTCGGCATGCCCCCGATTTTAAAGATTGATAAGTTAGAAATTATGAAATTATGTTCAGAACAGATTGATCTACATGCCGCCTCCGGAGGCCCTTCGGCAACTAACAACTAACGTCAATTCAGGGTTTTGCCTGTCAATATACAACGGCGGAACTAATGAGAACTGCGGGGTCACCTGGAATGGGCGGGAGAGAAATTTTATGCCAAATCTCCAACAGCACCTCGGTTGGCTATGAAGGCCCCCAAGAGGAAGAAGAAAACGTAAAGAACGGGCGGAGTCTCAATTTATCCTTTTCATACCTGCCTCTCGTAATGCGGGTAATGCAAGCCGTCGATCCACACTCAGTTTTTTGTTCTCGTTGCGGTGCCGTGACCTTCCATTTCGCCTCCACAGTCCTTACCACTGTAGGAAAAGTTCACGGTATCACCAACGAATTTGATAGAACCTTCGTATGAACCAGGGCATCCGGGCGTGGTGCTCTGTAATGTGACTGGATCAATTACATCACCATCAAGTGTTCCAGAACCTTTGCCTTGACCGCCGCCTCCCGCCTGGAAACTTACATTCACCGCACTCGCATTCTGCTCTACAGTGATTGAGACTTTCTGCTCGCTCTCTCCACCATTTTTGTAGTTCGTATTGACCGTGCCATCATAGGTACCCCCTACGTCAGAGTCGCAGTTTATATTAAGTAGTAAGTCAAACGGCGAGCCATTCTTAACTTCTATTGGCTGCAAAGGCACCGGTATGAACACGTATATTAGATTACTTTCCTGATCGAGATACTCAATCTTCGTCGCTCGCACTTTTCTATCTCTGCAGTTCAACTGTAAAGGTTCTGCTATATTGCGGTAGCTGATTGGAAGGCCGACTACATTTTGTCCTGGAAAAAAGTCAGCAATCTTATGATCTTCGTGGAACTTGAAAAAAAATAACAACTCGCTCTGGTAGTCTGTTCCTGAAATCTTTTTTACCGGGCCGTAGAATATGTCTCCATCACCACTCACGGTCGGGGCGAGATATGCGGGCTTAATGTCTGCGAGTTGCTGCGAAATCGGCGTCCTTAGGTGGTCATTACAGAACATATATTCGGCAGCGGATAGGATAGAGCCGGGATTAATTGGCTCACCAACAGGTAAATCCGGTGACGCTGGATCGCCCTTCTTGAAATGAGATAGAACCTCGCCCGATCCGTTATAAATAGTCTTTTCGGACTGCGTCCATGTCGACTTTTTGCAATCTATTATAGTGACATCGTCCTCATATGCAGCGTATGTTTTTTCTTTTGACACATTTCCGTTACTTGTTTTAAAGGGGATACGCCCCAAATACACAACACGATCCCCAAAGAACCTCACGGAACTCGGCCTGAAGTAATAAGCAACTGGCTTTTGATCCGTCGCATACATGACCCACTCGCCGGGGCTGCTGCTCCAAATACCATTCTGATTTGTGGTCTTCAAAGCTTGCGTAACAGTATGGGGACGAAATCGGTCAAGCACAGTTGTAATCGAAGAAAACTGATATAGAGCGAAGAGAGCCAGCCCCAAACTGACACCCGCTGCAATTGCTACAGATCGTCCCCAACGCCGGGGGTTAGGGATCGAGCGAATATCCCGAACGAGCCCGGACATATCGTTGCGAAAACTGGCGATGGTCACTGAAACGGCTTGATGGTCGAGCAATCCCTGTATGTCCTCCGGCAGCACTTTCTTCGAAGGCAATTCGGTCCCATTCACCCGCACCGGTATGACTGTGATGTTACGTCTTAGGGCGTGGGCAATTTCGAGCCGCACCCAGTCGTTAGGATCATCGAGCCGCCGGTGGCCATGCTCGTCTTTGGCATTGAGCCAATCCGGCCCAATCAAAACTAACATGACCTTGCACTCGGCCAACCGCTGTTCAAGAACTGCCGGGAATTTAGTTCCGGCTCGCATGTCAACGTCGATGAAAACGTTCTTGCGGCCAAACTCGTGTTCTAAATATTGTCCAATGCCGAGGGCATTGGCTGCGCTGTCTTGACGCCGATAGCTTATGAAAATCTTGCTAGGCATGGACTCCAGTACCGAAAGAGGTCAGGCTCACGAAGATTGACCTTTCGGTCCCCACAACCTGAACTTTACAGCGAGAATTATTTTGGGCAAGTGGTTGTGTCCATGTCGGGTAATAAAGATTTTGCACCAAATTCGAGGCAAGAGGCTATTTCATCGATGAATGAAAAAAAACGAATATTGCGTCGCTATATGAAGCGGGGATATCTCTATCGCTTCCTACGAAGCCGTAAGATCACGTTCCTTAGTTCGGCAAAATGGAGTGATAGGAACGATGCATTCTACGTTGATCAATACAAAACAAAAATAGGAGCCAAGTCCGTTTTGCTTTTATGTTGCACAATGGCAAAAGAGACCTTTCATCATTGGCGAGTGTTCGCAGACGGGCCAAATGGAGTTCTGCATCGAGTTTAAACACAATTCATTTGATCATCTGCTCAAGAATTACCGGAAGAATATTAGAGCCGGTGACGTAAAATACAGGAAGGTGAGAGTGCTGCGAGGGCATCCACCAGCAGTCGAGGAGTTGCCGTTCTTAAAGCGACTTCCGTATAGTGATGAAAGGGAGTTTCGGCTCTGTTATATTGAAAAGAAGAGTGAACTGAAAACAAAAGACTTCCCAATTAATTTTGGCTCGATTTTGAGGATAACCTTAAGTCCTCGATTGTCAAAGGAAAAGGCAGCCTCCATCAGAAGAAAGATTCATTCAATTCCTGGCTGTAAGCCTATCAAGGTCTCTCGATCTACGTTGCTTGAAAACGAGACTTGGAAACGGACAGCTCTCTCAGCCAAGTAAGGAGTCCGTAACGAAAATGCCAGAACTAGTCCTCTACGACGACTATTCGAGAGAGGACGTTCACTCGATTTTCTCGCCTGACACAGCCTTTACACCGCAAGCAGGCACTTGGGGACTTCAAGGTGTCGTCCCGATACCGGATCGTCCTGGCGACTTTGTCTTCTTCGTCACTTTTGGTCAGACCCAAGGCGAACATGTCTTTGATGAAGGCATAACCGATGAAGGTGTTCTGACTTGGCAATCTCAACCACAGCAAGATTTGAACGACAAACGCATCGAGCAGTGGATTCATCACAACGAATTTGAAAACAGCATTTATTTGTTTTTGAGGACCAGTGCTGGCCGGAAATATACCTATCTTGGTCAGCTTAAGTATCTAAGCCACGATCAGGAACGAGAGAGGCCAGTTTATTTTCAATGGCAAATCCTCGACTGGTCAATGCCATTGGAAAAGAAAAATGCCATTGGTCTTAAGACCCAACTGGAAATTTTTCCCAATTCTCAAATTATTTCAGAAGCGGGATTCCCAATAGTTTCCGGAGAATTGTTAGCGGTTCCGGCCCCGTCCAAATCGTCAAAGTTTGGGATGAAGACCTCGCAATTTAAAGGGCAAAAAAAGGCGGACTATTCTTTACAGGATGAAAGAGACCGAAAGTTATGGGCCGCCGGTGAATTGGCTGTTTTCGAGAAAGAGAAGCAAGCCCTACTGATACTCGGCCGACCCGATTTGGCAGAGAAAGTGACGCATGTCTCGGAAATAGAGGGTGACGGTGCTGGATATGATATCAAATCGTTTCATGAAGACCGCACTGTGAAATATATTGAAGTGAAAACCACCAGAGGCGGTATTTCGACCCCCTTTTTCATGTCCCTAAATGAAATCCGATTTTCGGAAAAGCATTCTGAAAATTATGTGCTATGCCGAGTTTTCGAATTTGATATGGAAAAAAACTCTGGAAAAGTCTTCAGTGTGATTGGCAACCTAAAAAACGAATTGCAGTTCGAGGCGATCAATTTTCAGGTGAAAATTTGAGGGTTTCTAAATCATTGCCGAGACCATTCCGGCGACGATGAAGTGAGATATTCATCGCCAGGGACCAACCCTCATCCGGGATCGGAAAAGTGCGCTTGAGGCGGCCGAAATTCTGGAAAAGCGTGGTTGGTTAATTCCGCTCCCGTCGCACCGGTACGATCGGAAGCGATGGCAAATTACGATCGGGCCGGTTTGAAAAAACCGTCTCTGACTGTCTCTCTGCAAACGGCCGAACGAACCGGCAGTTGTGCCGGAAAAGGTTCATTTATCTGATTGCTGCGACGCATGCATAGCGTCGCAGGTAGGGAACGCGAAAACTAAAAGCCAAGTCCAAAGTATTTAGCGATGACGGTAATTAGAGGGAGCAATCCCTTTACTGCTGGACCGGCGATGGCAATTCCTTCCGAAACGGTGCGCAGCACACTCTTTAGTACGCTCGGACTTCGCTCTTGCTGTTGCTTTGCGGCCATCTCGCTGAGATATTTTACGTTTGATAGAAGCTCGGCTTTATCTGGTTGGGGGAGAATATCATCGTTCATAATTCCTTCGGTAAGTTTTTTGAACGCGTTTCCGATCTCCATATCGCCTTGCGACTTCAATGTTGTTATCGAGGCATCGATAGACTGAACGTCCTTTATCGATCCTGTATTCAAAACGCCAATCTCGCTGTTTGACACATTGATGTTCGTTGTGATGTTTTGTTCTGGCATGATATATTCCTTCATCATCGCGGACACTTCGTTCACAATCTTTTGCGGCGGAACTTCTTCCCCTAGTGAGGCCTGCAGCTTATCGAGACTATTACAGAAGTCAGCAAGTCGATGATCGACGCGACTGTACGCTTCGTTTAAGTGAAGCGACGGGATTTCGTCTTTGCCCCAAAAGCTCCGTCCATCAGGTGCTCTCCACACCGTGGTATTCAGCAATAAGTCACGTAAGAATTCGCGATATCGGTAGCGCTCACTTTCAAGACGTTCGGCAATGCGATCCAAGATCGCCTTTCCTCGCGGTATCATTTGAACTGTTAACATCGCGAGATCAATTTGGGCGCGAGCGGCGACACGCCGTTGAACGGCGACGATCACCTGCGGTATTCGTTCATTCACACGCTCGTAAATTCGTTTTTTTTTCTAGATCGACGCCTAACGCTTCAAGCTCCTGGTCTAAAGCAGCCTTCCCGGCGGCAAACGCGATGTCTGCTATGTCAAAACGTGCCTTTGCGACGTCGAGCCAATCGGCTGGTATTCTGATTTTGTGTGGATCAAATCCGTCCCAAAGGGCGAGTTCGCCCAATGACTTTTCCACCAGCACCGCAAATTCGGGTTTCAGCCGCGACCATACTCGGTTGAAATTCCGATGCAGTTTTGCGAAACACACGGTGCATATGTCGGGATCTCGCAAGTCAAATTTATCAAGATCTTTTCTGCTGACTCGTTTCCGGCCCTCGATGAGCCTGCTCGGCGCCCACATTGTGAGTTCATAATAAGGCACCTCTTTCGTTGGGATTACGACATCCCATACGCGGCGTATGAACTCAGCTCTTCGTTCTTGAAGTGTCATTAAGTGCCTGCCCTACCGCCTATTTGCTCAGACAAATAGCTTGCAACCTTCAGGATATGCGATAACTTCGCTATCGACTAGCGCAGGGCAGCGGGCATCTGGGCCGACAGCCGCTCTTGTGGCTTTATGTCCCGAAGAGTGTGATCTGTTTTTCCGTGTCACACCGATATAACGAACATCGGCTGTTATTGGGAATTTGGCGCCTGAATAGCGCATGCGTGGGCAACACCGTGGCATCCAAACTTCCAGACATCGTCGCGTCCGCAAAGATCGATTTGGTCTCAGACCCTTTGCGGTTGTCGAGCAGACTGGCTCCGGTGGCCGAAGAAGTACGGCGATACGAAGAAGCAATGAAGGCGGAGATAGAACCGCTGTTCGGGGACAGCGCGAACGAGAAGACAAAATTTGTCATCGATACTGTCACTGCGTTGTATGATGACCTCTTTGACGCTGCGAAGAGGCAAGGGGCAAACGACAATGCTCTCTCGAACCTAAATCGCTTTATTGATGACGGAGTGACACACCTCGTCCATGAGTTTTCCGGCTACTTCGACGACGACGTAAAAGACTTTGAGGCATTTTTTTCGCTGTTTGAGACGCGCAAAAACGAAGCCATTTGGAGCGTAGTGTTCACGTTCTATTTCAATTTTGACACGTTGAATAATGTACCACTCCCTTTGGCACAGAGTTTTGTATCGCGTTTTTGGGATTGCTGGCACCGGCCAACCGAGGCATATCCTTACTACGGTAATCGTCTGTCCAAGATTATGGGAGACCGAATATACGGCGTGCAAAGTATGGATAGCAATGGAACTAAGCATTACGACACGAAATATATAGAGCTGTTTGAGCGGTACAGCCGCGCTGTTGCAGAAAGAAGCCCCCCCGAAAAGCAAGAAAAAATAATGGTGACATTAGAGGGGTGGAGGTTGCGTGAGCCTGGGCGTGGCCGTTTGGCTGACTAGGTTATTGTCGCATTGTCCAGTCCTAAGTCGCGGCCGGGGTCGTCCGGTCCACGCGCAAGCGGCACCTCGAGGTCGGGGGGGCAGGGTTGTTTAATTATTTGATACTCCTATAAGTTGTACGAACTATTCGAGTCCTACATATTTCCCAGACACTGAAAGTCGCCCGCCGCCGGGGGTGCCATGTCCATCGTCCGTCTGGCTAGGCCGGTGGGGGGTCGCCGACAAACACGGCGTTGTCCACATCATCATCTGAACAGATAGAGCGACAAGATTCATTTGATTGATTCGGAAACCGTCCGACCATCGAACCACCAATCAAACAACAGCTGCGGCAGTGCCCTTAGTCCACCGCACTGCCACGCCTTCAAACGCCGCTTGCAAAATTATTAGTACGCACGGCTTGCGTATCCGCACAATATGCGTATATGACTGATGTCCGCGCGACCAATAAACCACGCGGCAGTAACGGCGATCATGCCGGACACAGAAGGAAACAAAACCGATGGCATACATTTTTCACACGGATCCAGGTCATGGATGGTTGCAAGTAACAGCCGATGATCTGAAATCAGTCGGACTCAAACCGACGGATTTCAGCCGCTACTCATATCGTGACCGCAAGCGGTTCTTCCTCGAAGAGGATTGCGACGCCTCCAAGTTTGTTCGCACCTATGAAGCTAAATTCGGCGCTAAACCGCAATTCACGGATCAATACAGCGACCGATCATTCATCCGCAATCTGCCGTCGATTTATTGATTGCAGCTATTGGCGAGCGGCATAGCCGCTCGCCAGTGTCGGCGATCATGCCGCAAACAGAGAAGAGAAAACCACATCATGAAACGCGACTTGTATCAGACCGTCACCGACAGGATCGTTGCCCAATTGGAGCAAGGCGTTTTGCCTTGGAAAAAAGATTGGAGCACTGCAGGCACATCAATTCCGATGAATGCCATAACCGAACGGCCGTATAGTGGAATCAATATCCTGCTGTTCTGGTCTGCCGCCGAAAAAGGCTACGCCAAGCCGCGCTATCTGACTTTCAAACAAGCCTTGGAAGCCGGAGGCAACGTGCGCAAAGGCGAGCGTGGCGAAAAGATATATTTCTATAAACAGCTGCAGGTCACCGACAAGGCGAGCGGCGATGAACGCTCAATTCCCATGCTGCGGGATTATACCGTGTTCAACGTCGCGCAATGCGACAACCTGCCGGAACGCATAGCAAACGGCGTATATGTCGCGCCGCGCAATCTGGATCAACGCGAGACCGATGCCGACGACTTCATCAAGACCACGGGCGCCGACTTTCGCGAGGGTGCCGGTTCGCCCTGCTATGTCCCCTCAAAGGACTTCATTAGCCTTCCGCCGTTCGGCTCGTTCAATTCGCAGCAAGCCTTCTATGCGACATCCTTTCACGAATTGACGCATTGGACCGGCGCCAAGACCCGGCTTGACCGCGAACTATCGACGCGATTCGGCTCGCACGGTTATGCACTGGAGGAACTGGTTGCGGAACTTGGCGCGGCCTTCCTGTGCGCCGAATTCGGATTCGACGTTGTAAGCCGCTCCGCCGCCTACCTCGATCATTGGATATCAGCCTGCAAGGCGAACTCACGGGCGATCTTTACCGCCGCCTCGCAAGCCTCAAAAGCAGCGGACTATCTGCGGGGCTTGGCACTCGCCGCACCGGAATTGCAGCAGGCCGCTTGATTGCAGCTAATGCCGGGCGTTCGAGCGCCCGGCATTGTCGGCAATCTGCGCAAGCCTTGCGTACGCGGAAAAAGCGTATAAGCAGGCGCGGAACCTTCGACACTTACCCAAAGGCCCCGTGAGTTCCCATGACCGCCAACCATTTCCGCAAAGCACTCGACGACCTCGGCCTGACCCAGGGCGAAGCAGCTGATTGGCTGGGCATCAGTATCCGCGCCGTCCACGGCTGGGCAAACGGTGCACCCATACCCGAGCCAGTGGCTAAATTATTGCGGCTGATGGTGCGGCTAGAGCTTAAGCCGCAGCATGTGAAGTGAGCAAAACATCCAATACCCGCGAATTGACCAAGGAAGATAGGCAGGAGACTCGTCATGACTGATAAAAAATCCACGCCGCTGCAGGACTACGTGGATGTTGCGCTGGCGCTGGACGGCACCGACCTCAAGCGCGAGATGGCCCGCACCAACAACCAGAATGCCGATGCATTCATCGTGATGGTTGGGCTGATCGTGTTGGCGGTGGCGCTGTGTTTTTGGCCGTTGGTTGCTCCTGTCGCATTCGCCTGCGTGCTGGTTGCGTCATGGCGCGGCTGGCTGGACCGGTTCGGCCCACCCAAGGACTATGCCGAATGGCGCAGCAGGAGAAAACCTCCACGACCCTTCGAGTATGAGTGAACGGATAGCCAGCAAACCCGACCATGCACCAACTGCAATTTTGATTCACCGGCTCGCGATCGGAAAGATCAACACCAAGGCGATCGAACGGGCAGCAGGGCGGCGGAACCCCGATAGTCCAAGATACGGTTTGAGATCGGCGATGCCCAGCGCCGCGCTTGCAGACAGTCTGTAAAAGATGCATTATACAGACAGTCACCTTCTAACGAACATGGAAACCATGAACAACCCAGCCCTGAAACTTGTGGCCCCGGCCAACGAAATACAGACAGTAATGCGACGGCGCCGACCTAACGCCGCGATCCGCACCCGCGAATACCTCACCGAGGCCGAGATCGAGCGCCTGATCGCAGCCGCCAAGGGCAACCGGCACGGCCACCGCGACGCCACCCTGATCCTCACGGCCTTTCGCCATGGCCTGCGGGTGTCCGAATTGATCGACCTGCGCTGGGACCAGGTCGGCTTCGAGACCGCCAATTTGCACGTTCGCCGTGCCAAACGCGGCACCCCGGCCACCCACCCGATCATGGGCGACGAACTGCGGGCACTGCGGCGGCTGCAGCGAGAACAAAGCCCCACCAGCCCGTTCGTATTCACGACCGAACGGGGTACGCCGTTCTCGGTATCGGGTATCCAGCGGCTTGTAGAGCGTGCTGGTGAGACTGCGGCACTCGGCTTCCCGGCGCATATCCATATGCTCAGACACGCCTGCGGCTTTGCGCTGGCCAACAAGGGGCATGATACCCGCAGCCTGCAGGCTTACCTTGGCCACAAGTCGATCCAGCATACCGTTCGTTACACCGAGCTGAGTCCGGATCGCTTCAAGAACTTCTGGCGCTAGATCAGCGCCGCTTGGCCTTTTTCTCGGCTTCGAGGCCGATTTCCACCAACCGGCGCAAGGCTTCCGAGAAGTTCGGCAGCTCGGGCTGCCGCCGCCGCCAGTCGTCGATCTGCTTCACCCAGGAGATCGGGGCGACGATGTTGAGCCGCTTGATGTCGTCGTCGAGTTTCGGGGGCATCGGCGCATCCAGGCGATTCGCGTTCTGACGGGTGCTCATTATCACCCTCTTGCGTACTAACGCCATCATACACATAACGTGTGCTATACAGTAGACGTGATAACCATGAACCGTATTGCGACCGTCGTTCTCATCTGTCTCGCCGCTGCCGCAGCGGTCGCGATGCTGTCGAGAACTTCAGGGGATATCCGGAAATCTGGACAACCCTTAAATCCTGATCCGCTCGCCATCAGCGGCCGCCCGGTCGTATTGGACGGCGACACGATCGTGATTCACGGCACCCACATCAGGCTGCAGGGGAATGACAGCGAGGAACTTTCAATGGCGCATGGCCAGCAAGCCAAAGTCGCCATGCAGGAAATCATCGCCGACAACGAGATTACCTGCCGGCCAGACGGCACGCGCAGCTATGAGCGTATCGTCGCCATCTGTTACTTGCCGAACGGTACCGACATTTCCCGTGAACTCATTCGGCGCGGCTGGGCGCTCGACTGTCAGAGGTACAGTCATGGCCGCTATCGCGCCGACGAACCGGCCGGCGCCCGTCAGAAGCTTTATCAGGCGCGGTATTGCTGACCCTGACGCCGGCGAGCCGCTCACCCGGCCGTACCGGTGAGGCCAACCGGCAGGCTGGTTGCCATAGGCGCCAGGGCGACAGGTCCGACGGGGAGATCGACGACCCCATCTGGTTGGTCAGCAGGGGTGTGTGGTGCGGGTCGCGGGCTCGTTTTTTCCACCTCCGGATAACCCCCATAGGGGGTTGCCGGAAGTCCTCTCCACGATACTAGGGCGACTCGGCGAAAGGCTCGCCCGTTTTTGAGCGGGAAACGGTTGGTATTTCGCAAGCCGAGGCCCAACGTTCCGGTTTTCTTCGACGGTAAGACCGGCGCCCACGCCGAGCGGGCACGAAAGGTCGGGCTCACGGGAGCTCTGGCGGAACAACCCGACCCGTAGCGCCGGATCAAGGCCGATCGCCTGCAATTTGCGGCAAGCGTCCAGGAGCGGCTGGCGGGAACGGCCAGAGAGACCATGAGCGGCAACATTCCAGGCAAAGGTCGTCGGCGCGTCTGGGCCGGTGGGCCGCAATTCCGGACCGATATCGACGCGGATTATTACCGACAGGTCGTCTGGATGGCGGCCTTCAGCCGAGCCGTCGACGTGACGGACGATGATATCTTCTCGGGCTGAGAGAGAATCCGGTAACGGATTCGCGGCAGTATCGATATCGGGCATCGGACCGTCCTTTCCGGTTCGAGGTCAAGTGGCCGGGCAACGTTGTCGCGTTGCTCGGCTGCGCAAAACTCGCCAGGCGACTGTGGTGTACTCAAACCGATCGGCCGTTTCCCATCGCAGCCTCATGGGCCGCGACCATCGCCAAATGTTTTCGGCGCTCCACCAGTCTCTGGGGGCTGCGCCAGGTCAACCAATCATCACACATCCCGGCGAGCGGACTTGGCGGGAACTCCTTCAACAGTGAACGGTCGCTGCGGAGCGCGACCGGCGCAGTTTTACAAGACAACAGCCCGCTGGCAAAAACGGGGAAACGCGGATGAAGTTCGTAGTCCCAAAACTCTCCCTTCAACGAGTCGGCGTAGTAACCCACGAGATTGCGCCGATTGCTGTCGTCGCACTGCGCCGCTTCGATGTCGGTCTCGTGCAACGGCAAGTCAGGCCATTCTTCTGACACGTCCTGACGAAAACGTTCGCGTGCGCAAAGCGCCATGGCGACCATCTCGATCAATTCCGGCGGCGTCGCGAAGGCCAGAAAAAATCGGCCGCCGACAACGGGAATCTCGCCCAGTCCCGTTCCCGGAATGCGCGGGGCGTTATCAAACATTCGCGCGACCCCGCGTTCGAACTCGCGGCCGCATAATTCTAAAAATCTGCTGTCCATGGCGTTTGCCCTGCGCTTAAGAGGACTGCGCCACTGTACCACGAAACAGTCGCGGTGACTCAGTTCGCGTGCGCCGCCCGATGGAGGCGTTCGGCCTCGACCGCCTTGGTCACAATTTCAAGCGTGCCATCGAGGGCAATCTCGATCACCCGATCAATCTCAGCCGGGCTGCAGGGCGGGGGGAAATCGGACTCCAAATGCCGGCGCAAACCCGCCCGGCCGGCGGCACGGGCCTTGGTGAGAAAAACATCATCGCTACCAGTGTGCTCGAGCATCGCCATAGCCAAGGGTACGACCCGCTCGCCACCCGTTGTTCTGGTTTGGATGGTGAGCCTACCGGCGGCTTGATATTCGCACATGCTGCGACAAATCCACGACGCTGCGGCCACCATCGCGTCGCCGACATCGACATCGACCAAGATCGGCGCGGCCGCACCTGGCTCCGCCGGAGTGGTGGCTGGCTCGGGATCGAGGGCAAGGTGCAAGGCGTGGCCGTTGACCATCGGGACCGCTCCGGGAACTAGAAACCAGGGAATGCAGGATACGAGCTTAATCCAAGATCAGGCCGAGAGGATAGCGGGCGCTTGTGGGCAAGTGATTCACCGGAGCGCCGAGCGCTTTTCGCGCCCAGGTCGGCCAATAGGATGCCCGCCAATCGCCCAGCGGAAGCCGCTGGTGCGTGCAATGCGGCGATCGGCTATCCTCTCCTCGTTCGTTTTCCACAGCGGGAAAAACCCCGGAGTCATCACAATGAGCGAGGCAATTGGTCTGCAAGACTTGATTGAGAACAACGAGCTCATATCGGACCTTTGTCGATTCCGGGAGCAGCTGTGCTCAGAGCAATTTATCCGTAGGAAGCACAAGCTCAACAATGCGACCTGGGATCGGCTTGGCGGCACTGAGGGGGATTTGCTGGTTGAAAAGATCGAAGCGGAATCGGCCCGTCGCATCAGGGATGGCTCGGCAAAGCGCGAGGCCGCACAAAAACACGTCGTCCGCGTCCCAGAAGTGGCAGCGTCCATATTGAACGACGTGGGGGCCAACAGCCGCCACAGGCTCGATGCCGGCGCCCTAATCGATAAACTCGCTGCAAATGGACCGGAAGCTGCAATCGTTGATTCAAATAGATTTTCTATAATTATTAATTTGGGAGCGGACGTTTCCGGCAAGGAAATCATCGAACGATTCGACAAATCGATTCGTCCCCTCGAACCGGGCGAAACCGATCCAGATGACATTAGCCCCAATCACATCGGCACTGGTGTGATTGCAGCGCTTACAGTGAAGAAATCGGAGGACGGCGGTGGCGAACCTCTTTGAGCGGTTGGAAAAAGCGCGACCGCCACCCATCGAGAAAGTGCAAGCCCATTCGCCGGCGCAGAAGCTGCTTAATTGGCTGCTGCGCTGGGACAAACCCGTCGTCCGCGTAAGGGATATTCGCGTCTACGGCCCCTACGCCCTACGAAACCAAAAGAACGTAACCAACTCGGCCGAAGTCCTAGTCAAAAATGGCTGGTTGATCCCCATCCAATCACGCCAGTACAACGGACATAAATGGCGAATTGTCCGAAAGCCGATCGCTGACCCGAGCATAGCGGCCGAATAATTGTCCGAATAATTGTCCGAATAATTAGGCGATAGCAGTGTAGCAGCAATGGCGATCAAACAGCCATCAGCCCCATCCGACGGCAGATCGACCGATTGGCCTCTCGGTCTGACACCCCAAAAGTCAAACAGCCGACAGCCGATCGGCCGATCGGCCGAACGACCCAATCAATTATTGATGGCCAACGATAATTAGGTTGACCGTAATTATTGGCCGGCCACCGCAGTGGCAGTGGCGGCAGTGGCAGTGAAAAAACCAGGCAGGACCACCCAAACCGGGCACTCCTATAGAGCCAGCCAGAAAAATAACACTTACCCCCCATAATTTTTTTTTTAAGGTAGCTATAGAAGTGGGTGGTTTGGGTGGTCCTGCCTGGTCCTGGACGGTTTTTTGGATACCGCCGCCCCCCTGCCGCGAATATCTGTGCGGTTTTGGTATTTATTGGCCACACGACCCCGTCTACTTTTTTATTGGTTTTCCCATAGCATTAAGCAGTGTGCTGACCGGTGCGGTCTTCACCATCTCGATCGTCCACTTGGCTTTGTCGACAATCACGATGGGGTGCCTGGTCCCGTGGGCGTCCTTGACCCGCCGTCCGGTGTTGATCATCTCCGCATGGGTGATGGCGTGGGTCAGGTGGGTGATGTTCACCGTGTGGAATATGCTCAAGGCGGCGGCCTCGATGTCTTTGCGTGATGCCAAGGCAGCGATACATTCGTCCCTGAAGTCAAAAACGGCTCGATCCACGTCGGTCATCATCTCGGATAGCGCCCGTTCCTTGGCCTCGTTCATGGCCGCGTGCGCACCGGGTTTGAAGCCTGAGATGTCCATCGTCTTGAGGAGCCACCACACCGACGCAATGAATGCCGGGTTGTGCAGCAGGCTGTAGATGTACTCGTAGTACGCCGCCGTCTTTCGCACCGTGGGGTTGGCTATGGTCTCGATCCGCCGGTCGGTGTTGTCGAACGGCAGCGCATCGAAGAAGTTCGAGAACATCAACCACCGGCAGCAGTTCTTCTGGACGCTCTGAAACCCGAACTTCGGGTTGATCAGCCTGTTTTCCTCGGTGATGATCGTCTTCAGGTTCTGCGCCCGTTGATAACGCTGGTTGCCCGGCCCTTCCCGCAGCTCGTCGACGATGGCCAGCAGCTTGCACGACAGTCGGCCATTGAAGCCGCCATCCAGCAATTCGGGCAATGAGACCCCGGCCGCGACGTAGCCACGAAGCACCCGTACCAGCACCGAAGACAGCCAGTTGCGGCCGATGCCGGTCTTTTCGGCCACCATCAGGTAGGCGGTATGCGGCAGGACCTCAGGCGCCTGGATGCTGTGCGCGAGCCATTGCATGAAACGCTGCCGCTCCCTCTCCACCGGCACCAGGTAGGCCATATGCTCTACGAAGGGTTCAGCCAGCACCTGCCAATTTTCAACCGTCGGCATCGGGGTGATGCCGCGCCACATGTTGAACGCCGTCTGTGCGCCATTAAAATCCTCTGGCGGGCGGCAGAACTGCGGTCCTCCTGGTACCCACGCCAGCACATCTACCGTGGTTCGCTTCGGCGAGCACACCCATATGTTGAGGCATGGGGTTGGCTTCGGCTTTTTGGGTTTTACTTTTATCTTCTTTGTTTTCGGTCCCCCCTCCGTCTCCCCCTCATCCTCTTTCTCCGCATTCTCTTTCCCCTCATCCTCCTTCGGGTAATACACCGACGCCGCATACTCGGTAGTAGCCTGTTCCTTCTTTCGGGTTCGGAAGGTCACCCGATCCACCACGGCGCCGGAAAAGCCGACCCAGACCAGCCGCGCAATCATTTCGTTCGGTGTCAGGATCAGCGGCACGGCCAGATCAATAACGTCGCCGTTGTCGTCGCCGATCTCGATGTTTTGCTTGATCTGCTCGGCACGGCGGCGGGCTATTTGCGCTTCATGTTCCCGGCGCCATTTCCCGAAATCGGCGCCATGCTCCCGCGCCAGGCCCAGCAGGGTGCCAATGGTGATTTCAGGGCCTTCGGGTGGTGGGCTATTTTGGCAGCGGGCAAAATGCTGCCGCAGGAAGTCCTCGGGCTCCGGGTTCTTGGTAGACCTCGCGTGTTTTACGAATATTTCCTCGGCGTTCGGAGCACCGGATCGTGCAACCGCGGTCGTCAGTCGGTACCACAGGGGGTTGGTATGCCCGCCGTTGTTCTCCAGGAACGCAACGATCACTCCCAGCGCGTAGTCGACGACCTCGTCTTTCTGTGCGGGCTGCAGTAGGCCGTACCAGTGTTCGCCGGATATCCCGTCGGCCAAGCCAATATTGGGGTCGACGTCCTTGAACGCGGACGGGACCTCGATGCCGTCCAGCTGGTCGGCAATTTTTCTGTTATTCGGCCGAGGCGACGCTTTGTTTTCGGATAGTAGGAGCTTCGCGAACACCGTTGCGAAGTCATGGCGCAGCCCGTTGCAAAGGCCGCTTTGCAGCAAGCGAACCCGGCGTGGTGGGCCATATTTGAAATTGCGCGTATCCGGCACCCGCAACACCCTGGCGGCATCGCTGGTGCAGGCGGCATCGATCTTGAGACCTGCAGTTTTGGCTGCAGCCTTGAGCGCGTTGGCGTAAGGCTGCCATTCCGCAATGGTCAGCACCCGATCCGACAGCCAATAGGCATGCAAGCCGCCGCCGGTGACCACGATAATCGATGGTCGGGGGATGCCGAGCCGATCGCAAAACCAAAATAGACTGGCGATCGCTTCCGCCAATGTGGCGTAGTGGTCGGGGCTGTTCGGTTTGACGTCGATATCGACCCACAGCGCCCTGACCGCAGTCGCATTCTTGCGGTTACGGCGTCCGCCGCCCCGGCTCTGCCGGGTCAAGCAGAAGTAGATGTTGGATTCGGTTTTGGCCTTGAGTTCGTCGACAAATGCCAGGGCGGCATCGATCTTCCGGAAGGAGCGCCCGTGGAAGCCCTCTGTTTCCGGGAACTGCCAGTTGATCGTGATGGTGCCGGGCTCGTCGGCGTCGACGGCAGGCCACGGCGCCACGCTCGTCAGGAAATCCCGGACCGTAATCGCCCCATTCGAATGTTTCGGTAGTGGGGCCGCCTGACCTGGCTCGCCGTTGGTGGCTGTGAGTTGTGAGGGGCCTGGTGCGACCTTGGAGGGTGTGAATTTTCCGGTGGGTATGCTATCCGTCATGGGCTTAACTTTCGGTAGCGGTTCGGGTGGCACTGGACCTGGTCGAGGGTTTGGTAGGCCTTTTTGGTCGAGGGTCTTGGAAACACGGCTTGGGCCCCGCCGGCTTCGATCGGCGGGGTCTCTTTTTTTAAGGTGAGCGTCGGGGCCGACGGTGCATTACACACGCTCCTCCGTCGCTTCGTCGTCGGCAGCCGGGCCGCGCGTTATTTGTTCAAGGTGATGCAGCAATCGCTTCTTTGAGGCGATGAGCCTTCCGCCCGCGCCGCTGCCGCCGGTGTTGCCGATCGGCCACCGGCCGCAGCGCCTCAGGTAGTAGACATCCGTGCCCTCAGGCATCCCGAGGGATTTCAGGAAGTCGCGAACGGCGTCGGCGCCGACGAGCAGATCGCCGGCGGCAACGCGCTCATTCCCATCGTCGTTATGTTGTTGCTGATTCGAATCCATAACAAACGCTCCGGTGAGACTGCGATGACAAAGGATTTTTTGAGATCTGTCGAGGTAGACTCCTCGGCAGGAGTTTACCTAGATTTGTTGCGTCGCTGTTCGCGCTTTTCCATTTCGCGTCCCACCTCGCACCGGTAGCTCGCCAACGTGACCTGAGCGCCGCCGGCACGCCTGACCAGTGCGTGGCTCTTGCACACCGTCTCCGCGCTGGCCTCGGCGGCGGTGCCTGCCACGAGCTTCGCCGCCTCCGTCCAAACAGCGTCACCGCGTAGCCTCCTTTTGTAGTTGCGTGGGTCCCCTGGGCGCCGTCCACACACCAGCTCCACCGCCTGCCAGCGCGTTATGTGTTCTCTTAAGGCGCCAAGCTGGCGCTTCTCGTCGTCGGCCCTGCACTGCTCGTGAAGCTCATAGGCTGCCCGGCACAGCCAGAGCGGGGGCGGCCTGTAATAAGACATGCAACATGTCACCGCGTGCGCAATCGCCTCGACGTCGCCGGCACGCCAGGCCCGCCAATACGTGAATTGGTATTGCCAGAATTCGCGGTTGCGCGTCTGCACCGGCGTCTCTTCGCCGACGCCGGCGCATTTTGCCAGCAGCGCAAGGCCAATCTCCGGGTCCAGGATTAATTCGAGTTCATGGGACGACGGCAGGGCCATGTTATTTGCTTCATTGTTCAACCATTCTGGGTAATGATGCAGACACTCTCCTTCGCCCGCGTAACCGCTGTGTAGAGCCAGCGTCCGGCGAATTCTTCGAAAACGTGCCCTTCATCGTTCACCACCACATGCCCCCATTGCGAGCCCTGTGCCCGGTGGCACGTCACCGCAAACCCGTAAGCAAATTCGTCGATTCCATTTCCCCCCACGCGGGCGCGGGCCACCGCCACATCCTTGCATTCAAAAAACTGGCGGTGCGTTTCGACACGATCGGGTTCGGCCCTGTCATCCGATTTGACCAGCAGAACCATGCGTCCGTCTTTTGAAACGTCGATCACCCGCAGCAGCGTGAACTGCTCGCCATTGAGAAGGCCCCTCTGGTGGTTGTTGCGCAGGCAAACAAGCTTGTCGCCGGGCAGCGGGCCGGTCAGCGAGTCACGACATTCCTGCCGATTGATGTGCATTCGGACGACGTTGGTGCCGACGATGAATTGATCGACCTTGCGTCGGTCCGATACGAATTCTTGCCATGAGGAGACGATACGGCTGCTGCCATAAGCCCCGTACCGCAACGGCCTGCCTTCACGGATGTCCATCGACATCCGGATGATCGGGTTGTCGCGGGCCTGCCGGTGGATCTCGGTGAGCATCACGTCCGGCTCGGCCTCGGTGAAGAAGCCGCACCCATCCAATGCCGGCAACTGCGCCGGGTCGCCGAGTACCAGGATTGGCGTGCCGAACGACATGAGGTCACGGCCGAGGGTGTCGCCGACCATCGAGCACTCATCGATGATGAGAAGGCTGGCGCCGGCCAAGGTGCTGTCCCGACTAAGGCTGTACTTCGGCCGCCGCATCAGCGGGCTGGCGCATTCCCGGCACTTGGCATCATGAGCTTGCTCCACCCAGGGATGCTCGAGACAGTTCCAAAAATCTTCGACCTTGTAGATCAGGCGATGGATGGTGGATGCACCCGCGCAGCCCTTGCTGTGCATGACGTGAGCGGCTTTGCCGGTGTAAGCCGCGAACAGGACCCGGCCACTGACGCCTTCGGCGAAGTGCCGGGCCAGCGTGGTTTTCCCCACTCCGGCATAACCAAACAGCCGGAAGACTTGCTTGTGCCGTGATCGCAGCCACTCGTCGACTGCGATCAACGCGCGATCCTGCTGTGGTGCCCAGAGCATCCGGCTTTCCTACGCTGCTTTTGCCTGAGGTCGGTGCCGCGAGATGTTGAGAAAGGCATTGGGAAAATTTGACGGCTTTACCGGCCGACAAACCTTGAAGCCAACAATGCAGGCGGCCATCAACAACGCGCCGTTCGAGATGTAACCGCCGTCCGGGTGCCCCTGCGCTTTGCACCAGCGTTCCGCCTCGTGCTTCAATCCGTAGCTGGTCGCCTGCCGATTGACCTTCTCGGTCTGCTCGCAGAGCTTCAGCCAGTCGATCGCCCGTTCGACCTCTTTTTCCAGGTGGTCGGAGCGCACGTCCCAGCTGGCCGTGCATTTTACGGCGTCGTCGGTGAATCCGTTGGCACATAGCCCTATCGGCTCGAATTTGGCTCGCAGGCTGTCGAACCGGATGGGAGTGTGGAGAGTGCCATCGATCGGCTCGATCGGCTGCACGCGCCCTATGCTCGGGCCAAACACACTCTCGAATTCCTTTGTAAAATCGTAGCCCGTCCTGGTCGGCCCGGTGTCGAACCCGTTTGGTGTAATAGCGAGGCCGCCGAGATATTTGGTGACTTCTTTGGTGCCGTGATATTCCACACCCGACTGCAGATATTTTCCGGTTCTCCGCTCCAGCCAGGCGAACGTCGTCGCCTCGCCAAACCGCCGGAACTCGTAATATACGGCACACTGCGCCGTCCGTCGCCCCAGCTCGGTCGGATTGACGATGGCCTTGATAGAGACCTCGTCGAAGCCTGCGTCATTGACGCGGGCAATCACCGGATACGGCCCGAGGTTGAATTCGAAGGTGGCTGATTCGACCGGCTCGCATGCGAGCATGATCAGGCCCCGCTCGAGTGCGGTGTTGATGGTTGCGACGAGCAGGTTCTGTCTGGCTGTGGCGCGTGGGTTCAACCTCATGATTTTTCCGTCCTTGGGCGCTGCTGCAATTCTCTGATGTAGCGGACGATGTCGTCGTTCTTCCCGGACCATGGATATGTGCCAGTACCGTCAATGACGGCATCGATTGTATTGAAGAGGCGCTGCAAGCCACGGCCTTTGTCGCCGACATAGCCAAGCCGCAGCGCTTGCCGCTGCAATTCCAATTTGGCTTCCATCGGGGTCATGGCGTCACCACCTCCGCTACCCCCTGCGGCTTCACCTTTACTTGCGCCACCAGCCCAGCCTCGGTGATTGCCTCACCCACCAGCTTGCCCTGAACAATTATCGCCGCGGCATCGGGGGCGTGCTCGGCGATGGCAGCCTTCGCCTTGCGGACCGACTTCGAATTGATGTCAGCGGTGACGACCCGGTTGCCGTCGGTAATCCGCAACAGCACCCGTGCGGTCGCCGGATCAGGAAGGGCCGCGACCTCCTTGGGGTTGAGCGTACATGTGACTTTGAAAGCTCGCGTGGTCAGTTGTGTCATGAGCAACTTGCTCCTGCAGGCTTGGATCGATGTCGTAATTCTCGTATCAATGTTGCGTGTCAGACATCTCGGCATCGTCCGGCTGTTTGATTGAATCGGCGATCTCCAGGCACAAAGCCGCGGTCTTCTCAGCCCCCGCAAAATCTGTGTGGAGAAAACCTCCGCGCCACAAAAGTCCCTGAGCCGTACATCCGGGACAAACTCCTTTGCGTTGCAACCGGCGTAGCATCAAGTCGATCTCGTAATCGATTACCGTCTCGACCGCGACGGGCGCGTCGCCGCGCTGCCGTTGCTTTTTGCTCAGGGTTTTTCCTTCAATAGCCGCCGGTTCAGGTTTACTTTTGCGCATCGTTCTCTCCAATCTGCATCTGACTTTGCGATCGCAAAGTGTAATCGTCCTCGCGCCGCGGCAGCGGCGGGATCTTTTCAGCCAGCGCCGCCAATTGCGTTGAACCGCACCCAGGGAGCCACGCCTTGACCGCGTCGTAGGCAGCCGCACCCTGCGCGAGCATGGCGGAATCCCGCACTTCGTTGGCTGGCAACACGGTCCGCACATCAAAAAATGCGCCGACATCGACGCCGTGCTTGATCGAGCCGACTGCAAGAATGTCGCCATAGCGCAAGCACATCCCGCCGCGCTCATGGCGTTTGCTGCGATGGCTGATCATGCCGAGGACGCCGATAAAACCAAACACGCCGAAGGCGGCAGCAGCAGTCAGTCTATGGTCGCGCTCGTGCAATCGCGACACGGCGTGCCTGGATACGTAGGCCAGCACCACATCGGCGAGCAGCGTGGCATGGGTGCGGCTGCAGACGATGCCGTGCTGCAGTACGCGCAGTCCCTCCTCGTCGAGGCCCAGGGGGTGCCAACCGGCGCTGAAGGTGGCGAACATCAGGCCAGCCGAGCGCTTGCGGCCGCCGCCGGCGACGATGCCGATGTGCATCGCCTCCTGCTGATCGATGCCGTTGAGAGCCGCGATCGCCTGCCTGAGCACGGCGGCCTGCTTGATCGGACTGCCAGCTTTTTCCATCCGCTCAAACAGCGCCCGGAGCGCTTCGCGCCAGGTATGCGTGCCCGGCGATAACCGCGCGGCATGCAACGCCTCGACCCGGCGGGCCTCGCGGAAATAGCGGTTGGCGAAGATCCGCGATTCGGTCGGGATGCGGGCCATGGGATTACGGAAATCCTCGTTGCAATTCACGCACCATCTTGCCCAGCTTTGATACCGAGACGTTCCAGAGCATTCATTGTCCGTTATCCTTCTTTGGACTGATCGGCATCTGATCACTGCTGGGGGTTGATTCGCCGGTAAAGTTGAACTGATTCACCAACGGCTCTCGGCGAGTATTCATTTCAAAAGGTTCGCCAGAGGGCAGTTCCAGTTTCAGCTTGTACTGCTCGACCCCATCAGCGACGGCACGCGCTATCGTGAATGTCATGATACCGGTGATCGCGGCCGTCATTCCGTCCGCGCTCACTGTAAATCCCTCATCCAATGCAACAGCCGCTGCGATATCGTGTGGGTCCAACCGAACATATTGGGTCATCTGTTTCTCCCTTGCGGTTATCCGAACAATTTGAGGGACGCGCCCCCGGTAGCAACACCGGCAGCGACACCGGCAGCAAACAACGCTGCCCCGATCGTCACTCCGATCAGCGTTAACAACCAAGGTGGGATGTTGGTCATAGGTTTGCTCTCAGTGTTCGGTCGCACGGTCTGATTTGTTCCAGAATCTCCGTATGACGTCGCCGGTGCGGGCTGCCAGACATCGCTCGCACAGCAGCATGGTTTGTTCTGCGCTGCTGCGGGCGATGCCGGATGCCTTGTGTGTCTTGTTGCAGACGGAGCAGCTGACCGGCAGGCCATAAGTCGGGTCACGGGGCGACAAGGTGCTGTAGTCGACAAGCACAAGGTCGGTGCGCTTCTTGGCTTTTTGTTTTTTGTGACGATTCATGGCGTGACCCCCCTGTTCGAGTGCTTGAAAAATCTGATCGGCGAGCGGCCTCCAATGCGATGGTCTGGCGTCACCGGCGTTGGCAAAGCCGAGTTGTCGTGGATGGGGACAGAACCGCACCCCGCAGCCGTTGGTCGGGATCGATATCGAGCCATACTCGGCCTCGACCCACATCTCGTTCTCCGGATCATGTCTCGTTCTTTTCTTCGTCGATCAAATCGTCGAGCTTGCCCGCTATCCTGCCGCGCTCCTTTTTCAAATCGGTGATCCTGTCCTGCAGATCCATGATTCCGTCATTGATCTCTTCGAGTTCGGCGTCGATCTCATCAAGGCGTGTTTTGAGGTCTTCCTTATCGACGGTGGTGTCGCTCATCATCGTTGACGGGTAGTCGCGATACCAACTTTTGAAACATTCAGCGTCTTTTGGTACGAGCAGGAAGCGCCGCTGCTTGCCTCCCGCACGGCCAACCAGGACGCGCGAGCCTGTCTTCTGCTGCCATCGCACGACAGCCCGGATAACGGTGGTCTTGTGCCGCCCCAACTCGTTGGCGAGTGCTGGCATCGTTACGTGCTTCGTGCTTTCGAGACGCATTGAATCACCTCCCTCATTTCAAATTGACCGTGGCGTTGCCGATCTGAAGTCGGCGTCGATTTCGGTGTCCCAGGACCGACACCAAGTGTTTGGAAGAACGCAAGTGCTCGCGTGCCGCGAACACACCGGCCGTCTGAAAACATAACGTAAGGTCCTCCGAGCCCGCGCCTGCGACCATGACCACAGCAAGCATTTTTGACGCCTTGCAAATCGGCAATGCAGGGGTCATGACCTTTCGCCGTCGGATGACGATTGCAGGCCGGGCATGGCCGCCCGATTTCATTGATGTTCTGATCGGTGTCGCAGTAGTGGTCTGCGTATGGCTCGTCGCCTTTGGCATAAACCGCGCGTCCGAAGTAAAACCTGTCTGGCCTTGGCTTCATTTTAGTTCGCTTGGTTGGGCGTGAGCGTACCGCCATTCAACGCACCTGCCGTCAAAGTCGATAATCCTTGTCAATGAATCCGAGATCGGGATCCCCGACCAAGGTCCATTTCACCCAAGTTTTGTGATTGACGAGATGCCGCCAATGCCCGCGACGGAAGTGCAGGCGGGGGCTGCGATGCGTTCCGCCCTCGTGATCAAGCGGCAGTGGTGCTGGGCGCTCACGATGTGCCAAGTTGATGATGTGATAGTCAGAAAGCGGCAGTTTGCCACGACGAACACGCGCAGCATTGAGCTTGTGCGGTACGCGCACAATCTCGGTTTCGGCGATCTCGGCTTCTAGTGCTACGCATGCAGCCTTGATGTTTTTCAGGATGAACGCAAACAGCCGCATTTCACCGTCGCGAACACCATGATGTCCCGAGATAATCCAGTTATGCGATTTCAATTGAATGCCGAGCAGGAAGTAGTCAGTCCCGTCGAAGGGTGTTAGTGAACCATCGGCACCAATCGCCTGCTCTGAAATAAGCGCGAGTACATGGCAGCCTGATACGCAGAAGTCGAAACAGCAGTTCGGTGCTGGAAGCCGGAACTCGCTGCCGCGATCGTCAAAATCACGATCTCCAGCGAACGCTCCAGCCCAATCGTAGGTCACCAAGAAACGATGGCTCTGGCAAAACATCGTCTTGAGGTGCGCTACGCCCTCATCCCCTGGGGTGTCATTCTCGATAAAATCGTCAAACGCTGATCGCGGTGGACGCGACAGCGCGAAGTCGCCTCTGAAAAACCTGGCAAGCTCTTCGCGGTCGCCTTGTTCAAAGCCGACCCAATCAGGCGCTTCCCCGACCCAATCAGGCGCTTCAAACGAGGCTTCCGGCCACGGGTTTAGTTTTTCGGCGAACGGAAAGGCGCCTGCATCGCCAAGTGTTGAACTGTTGAAAAACTTGTTGGTGTTCATCGCACGCCTCCGCCATTTGACGGTGCGGCAGAAAACTCAATGCGGCGGTTTAATTCCCAATAAAATTCCCGGTGGCCCGGAGACGTTTCTGTCCCGGTGCGCGTAGGCCCTGATTTTGCTGGTGTTTTGTTGGTCGGAGTGGCAGGATTTGAACCTGCGACCCCCTCGTCCCGAACGAGGTGCTCTACCAGGCTGAGCCACACTCCGACTGTGGCGCGGCTTATACAATCGGACCTCCGCGCCCGCAAGCGGCGAAACCTCCAAGCCCGCCGGGGCTTGCGCCTCACCGCTATTTAGGCACTGGTGGCCGGCCATGACAGCCCCTCCGGTCACGCGCGTTTCGAGGGCCGACGCCGCGGCGGTCGGCGACGCCGTCCATTGCCTGCGCGCGGGCGGCCTCGTCGCCTTCCCGACCGAGACCGTCTATGGGCTTGGCGCCGACGCTACCAGCGGCGAGGCGATCGCGCGCCTTTATGAGGCCAAGGGCCGCCCACGCTTCAATCCGCTGATCGCGCATGTGGCCGACCTCGCCGCGGCGCGAAAGCTCGCAAGCTTCGATGCCGATGCGACCCGGCTTGCCGAAGCGTTCTGGCCAGGACCGTTGACCTTGGTGCTGCCGAAAGCCGCCTCATGCCCGGTCGCGGAGCTTGCCACCGCCGGCCTCGATACCATCGCGGTGCGGGTTCCAAACCACCCGGTGGCGCGCCGGAATCCTGGAAGCCTTCGGCAAGCCGATTGCAGCGCCATCGGCGAACCGCTCGGGCCATGTCTCGCCGACCACGGCCGGGCATGTCCTCGCCGACCTGCGCGGCCGCATCGATCTGATCGTCAATGACGGCGCAACGCCGATCGGCGTCGAGTCGACGATCGTCGCCTGCCTCGGCGAGCCGGTTCTGCTGCGGCCCGGCGGCCTGCCGCGCCACGCTATCGAGCGCGTGCTCGGACATCCGCTCGCCGAAGAGGCCTGCAGCATCGCGCCGGAGGACGATGCACCGCTTGCGCCCGGCATGCTCGCCTCGCACTACGCGCCGCGCACGCGGCTTCGACTCAAAGCAACCCGCATCGAGCCGGGCGAGGCCCTGCTCGCCTTCGGCCCCCGGCCCGCCGGCGGCGCCGAACACGCCGCGCGCGTTTTGAACCTTTCCGAGCGCGGCGATCTCATAGAAGCAGCCGCCAATCTGTTCTCGCATCTGCGTGCGCTCGACGGCGCCGGTGCGGGTTCGATTGCTGCCATGCCGGTGCCCAACGACGGTCTCGGCGAGGCCATCAACGACCGGCTGACGCGCGCCGCGGCGCCGCGCTGAGCCGGATCCGGCGGCGAGAGCGGCGGCGCGATGGGCGACGAGGGTGGCGTCATGACACGGCTTCGCCGGCTGCAGGTGGCGTGTGCGGCCGCCGCGATCTTCTGCGGCGGCTTCGCCCGCGCCGAGGTGCAGAAGTTCATCAAACCGTGCAGCGGACAAAAGCTCTGCCCGTCGTACCGCGTGGTGCTGACGCCGCCGGACGGCTGGGTCGTCGACCAGGATGCGACCGCCAAGAACAACGTGCAGATGCTGGTGCCGAAGGGAAAGACCTTCGCTACCGCGCCGGCGCTGATCTATGTGCAGGTGTTCTATCATCCCGACAAGCAGCAGACGCTGGCCGACTTCGCGCGCGTCAGCAACGAGCGCTGGCTTGCCTCCGTCAGCGGCGCCAAGATCACCGAACTGCCTGCGGTCGATCGGCCGAACGGCAAGCCGGGCTTTCTGAGCTTCGCCTTCGACAATCCAAAGGATGCGCAGCAAGCCTAGAAGATCGGCTCGTTCGGCACCGATGCCGATAAGGACGGCAACGAATTCGTTCTGGACGTCGTGATCACCGGCCGCGGCAAAGACATCGTTGGCCGCGCCGAGAAGGACTTCCTCGCGCTCCTGAAGTCGCTCTGACCGCGCAAGGCTGCGCTTGCGCAGCGGCCGGCCGGCTGTCATCTATCTCGTATCTCGCGAAAAGCCAATCTAGAAGCCAGCCGATCCGCCGGACGCGCCCGATGCTCGACAAGCCGCCTCAAAAGCCCTCAGCCGTTGTCGATTCCGCGCTGGTCGCGCGGTTCGCCGCCATCGTTGGCGAGAAATACGCCATCACCGATCCGCAGGCGCAGGCGCCCTATCTCGTCGAGATGCGCGACATGTTCCACGGCCACACGCCCGTTGTGCTGCGGCCCTCGTCGGTCGCCGAAGTGTCGCAGATCGTCAAGCTCGCTAACGAGACGGCAACGCCGCTGGTCCCACAGGGCGGCAATACCGGTCTCGTCGGCGGCCAAGTTCCGCTGCATAACGAGATCGTGCTCTCGCTCAACCGGCTCGATCGCATCCGCGAGGTCGATCCGACCTCGAACACGATCACCTGCGAAGCCGGCGTCACCCTGCAGCGCACCCGCGAAGCCGCGGCCGCCGTGGACCGGCTCTATCCGCAACTGCTGGCGTCGGAGGGCACCTGCACCATCGGCGGTAATCTCTCCACCAATGCAGGCGGCACAGCCGCGATCGCCCACGGCGTCGCGCGCTCGCACGCGCTCGGCATCGAAGTGGTGCTGGCCGACGGCCGCATCCTCAACAACCTCAACAAGCTGAAAAAGGACAACACCGGCTACGATCTAAAAAACCTCTTCATCGGCGCGGAGGGTACGCTCGGCATCATCACCGCCGCGGTGCTGCGGCTCGTGCCGCGGCCGCGTTCGGTCGAAACCGCTTTTGCGGGTGTGGCCTCGCCGGAAGCCGCGCTCGAGCTTCTTGGCATCGCCACCGAGAGCACCGCGGGCGGCGTCACGAGCTTCGAGATCATGACGCGGCGCGGGATCGAACTCGTGCTGCAGTACGCCACGGGCTGCCGCGATCCGCTCGGCGCGCCGCACGAATGGTACGTGCTGATCGAACTCTCCTCACAGCAGCGCGAAGGCTTGCGCGGCGTGATGGAGGACATTCTGGCGCAAGGCGTGGAGAAAGGCCTCGTTGCCGATGCCACAATCGCCGACAGCCTCGAACAGGCCAAGATGTTCTGGCGCATCCGTGAAATGTTCGGCGAGGTGCAGCGCTACGCCGGCGGCTCGATCAAGCACGACGTTTCGGTGCCGGTCGCCGCGGTGCCGGCCTTCATCAAGGAAGCGAACGAGGCCGTGGTCGCGCTCATCCCCGGCGCCAGGCCGCTGCCGTTCGGCCATCTCGGCGACGGCAACATCCACTACAACGTCACCCAGCCGGTCGGCGCCGACAAGGGCGAGTATCTCAAGCGCTGGGACGACGTGAATGCCGTCGTCTTCGCCGTGGTGAAGAAATACAGCGGCTCGATCTCCGCCGAACACGGCATCGGCGTGATCAAGCGCGATCTCTTGCCCTCGGTGAAAGACCCGGTCGCGCTCGACCTGATGCGCACGCTCAAACGCACGCTCGATCCGAACGGCATTCTCAATCCGGGCAAGGTGCTGTAGCGGCGAAGGCTCCATCTGCCGCTAAATGGACAAGGCGAAAAATTCAGTCAAAGCGCGGCGGCCGGCGGGCGTGATCGCAAGCGCGCGGCTGTCGCGCACGCGCTCGATCCATTTCAGCTCGAAGCGGCGGTTGGCCAGCGCGGCGCCGACCGCGCCGCCGATATGCGGGCGGCGTTCAGTCCAATCGAGACACGGCCGGCAGAACACGCGGCGCCTGGCGCGCGCGCCGGTTAAATCGACACCGAGCTTCGACAGGAAGTCGGCGCCGGTCGCCGTCACCTCGCCGGCCTCATCGCCGAGAATGACGAACTCGCGCTCGATCAGCCGCTCCGCGAGCCCGACGCCCAACACTCCCCCGATATGGTCGTAACACGTGCGCGCATGCCGCATCTGTTCGTCGAACTTCGACTTCGGCTGAAATCGCGGCGGCCCGACCAACGCGACGTTCATGATGCTTTCGAGCATGTGGCCGATATGGGAGCCTGCCAGCCGATAGTAGCGGTGGCGCCCCTGCTTCATCGACACGACGATCCGCGCCGCGGATAACTTGCCGAGATGGCCGCTTGTGGTCTGCGGCGACACGCCGGCGGCATAGGCCAGCTCGCCGGCGGTCAGCGCGCGGCCGCCGAGCAAGGCGCACAGCATGTTGGCCCGCGCTGGATCGCCGACCAGGGCCGCGACTTCCGCCATGAGGGGAGCGTTCGACATGGGCCAACTATGAGCGCCACCGCGCGCGATTGCCATCGCGAATGCTTCGGTCGCGGCCGAAGCATTTCGACCGCCGCCGGAGTTGAATACCGTTTCCGACCAAGCGGGAGCCAGATCACGACTTTGCTCTCGTGCAAATCGCGAACAGATAATGCGCCATCGGTGAAAATCCCGTGTGGACGAGCTCATCATTCATCGAAAACAGCAGCACTTCGCCGAAATAGTCGGACAGCAGCGCCTTAAGCTGGTTGCCGCTCTTGCAATTGATATGTCCGACCTTGCTGGGCGCCGAGGAATGGGCTTGTGAACTCGAGCGACGCGGCTTCCGATGATCAGGATGCCGTTATCCTCGAGCGAGCCGCGCAAGTTGTGCAAATAGACGTGCTCGTCCGACGGGGCAACGCGAGGCCGATCATGTCCCTCAACTCGACGCAGCGGTCATATTGCGGCTCGCGTGTGCGGGCATCCGGAGTGCCGAGCCAGCTCGGATGCGATCGCATCGCTGTCTGACCCAATCTGGCTTTTGGCGCAGTGGGCGCCGCAGAACCGCCCGGGTCCTCCTGGGGATTTTTTCGGTCTACGCGAAAATGCATGAGCATGCTCGATGCGATGCCGCGCGGCGCGGCCCGGCGCGTTCCGCACATAGTCGGCTCGCTCGACAGCGTCAGCATCCGCGTTATGTCGCTTGCAAAGAATGCATCTAGCTCGCGCCGCACCGCTCGATAGTCCGGCCAAATGGGATGCCACGGCCGGACGTCGGGAGGCCTCCCCAGCAACGCATCTTTGAGCCGCCAAAATATCCAGCGGACCGGCCAGCCCTGGGTTGGCGAAAACCCGAGAGCGTAATGCCATTCTTCATCGCTGAGCTTGCGGCCCTTGGCCTCCAGGAACGCCGCCATAGCGCCGCGCCAATAAGGATGCCCGATGTGACTTCGGCTCGGGCCGGAAATGACGCGCAACTTTCGCGACAAATGACTCTGATTGGCCGAAAACCTTGTCCAAATCGGTCGGCAGATCGCCTGCGTGAAATTTCAAGATGTTGGAGGTGTTCCTGCGGTGGACGGCGGTCGTCCAGTCGTCAAGGCTCCAAGCCAGCCTGCGGACGCTGATCGAACCTGGGCGTAGTGAGGCAGCCTCGTGGTTCCTGGGCTGCATCTCAATGACCAGATACTCGTCAAAGTCCGTCATCGCTTCGACGTTGCCCGACGGACACATCTCGGGGACAAAGGAGTAGTCACCCGAGGACGCTATGACGAAATTCGAAATCTCTGGCCGCACGCATAGCATGTGCATCAAATAGAAACGGCCGACCATGGTTTGACTGTCCACGCGCCAAAACAGCCTGTCGGTGTGCACGTTGTGGCTCAACGGGATGTTGACGGTGTTGGCGAGCGTTGCCGGATGCAAATAGTTGAGCGCCCATTGCATCAACTCCCGCGGCTGCAGCACCAGCTGATGTCCAGAAGCGGCGAGCCTGTCGTCCAGCCAGGGCCGGGCCTCTTCTTCGACTACCTGAAAATTACCGACGACGACCGCGCTGCATCCCTGCTGCATGCGCTTGAACGCTTTTGTCAGAGAACCATCGGCGACAATGTAATCGGAGACCAAAAAGAAAAAGCAAGTATCTATCATTTGCTCGCCGGCGCCGCGCACCAATTCCAGGTAGGCGAGCGTGACAGTCGTGGAGTAATTGCCGTCGGTAATAAGGTGATCGATGCAATGAATGGTCGTTTTGCACGTGGCCATCAGCCGCTTGAAGGTTGGATGGTCCTGAATGTAAATGGCATCGTTTTCGCTGGTCAGAACAACAAATTCGGTAGGCAGCTGGGCGGACAAACCCGGAATATTTTCCGGGCGCGAGAGGCGTGCGAAGTCCACAGTCAAGAAATTGGCGAACTTATTTATACCCCCACACCGGGAGGAGCACCTTTATGGCAGCAGGCGGACTGCGCTTGAGCCCCGGCACCCGCAAGTTTCGTCCCGCGCTTTTTTGTCCGCTGACAAAAGGGTTTTCGTTCATGGCACTCAAACTGTCACGCGTCTTGCTGACCCGTGGCAGGATTTAAAGTGATCTGCAAACGGTCCGATAGTTCCTAGTTGTTGTCGAGCCTGCGGCCTTTTGGCTTTTTCAACGCTTCCCGACCACTGCTCGTTTCGCACAACTCGCGTCACATGCGAAGCGATGATCGGCTGGAGCTTGATGAAAGCAGAATAAAAAATGACGCATCCTAAAACAAAGACGCTTGACCGTCCGACGCCTTCGGGCGCTTCGGCCTGGCCTGAGGCTTCTGATGGATCGGCTTTGCCGCAGCCGCCGCAGTCCCCAGCTCGAGCAGCGCCGCGGAATCGTTGGCGACGCGATTGACCGCAGTCGAGACCGGGTAGGCTTCGAGCAGATCGTCATCGGCGGGCTTGATGAGCGCGGCGGCTTCCTCGGCTTCGAACCGTCCGCAGTCGAGCCAGAGTTCGAAATCTTTCGGCGACACGAACACCGGCATGCGATCGTGAAAGCCGGCAAGCGTCCGGTTCGCCGACGTGGTGACGATCGCAGCCGTATCGAGTTCTTCGCCGTTCGGGCCGGTCCAGGTTTCGTAGAGACCGGCGAACGCAAGCGGGACTGGGGCTCCTTCCGCTACGTGTTTGGCGCGAACGAAATAAGGCTGCTTGGGCGGTCCCGCCTTCCATTCGTAGAAGCCGTCGGTCGGGATCAGACAGCGGCGGCGGCGCAGTGCGTTGCGGAACGCCGGCTTCTCAAGCACGGATTCGCCGCGCGCATTGATCAGGAGTGGAAATGTCTTCGGGTCTTTGACCCACGCCGGAATCAACCCCCAGCGCATCAGCGCAAACGATCGCTTGCCGTCGGCGAGGCGCACGATCGGAATGGGCTGCGTCGGCGCCACGTTGTAGCGCGGCGGAAAATTCGGCTGCTCGCCGTAGCCGAATAGCGCCCGGATCGCCTCGGGGGTCGAGATGATGACATAGCGGCCGCACATGGATATGCAAACAATCCTGGATATGCAGACAATCCTGGGTGAACGCCGGGGGTAACCGCCTTCCGATATATGCCGAAACGGTCCCGACTTTAATGAGCGATAACGCGCTATCCCGGATTTATCCGGCGCGCCCCTTTCTTGCCGTCAGCGCCGCTATCTTTCGCGACGACCGCGTGCTCATCGTGCGCCGGGCTCGGCCGCCGGCCCACGGCCTATACACGCTGCCCGGCGGCGGCGTCGAGCTTGGCGAGACGCTCGATGATGCGGTGATCCGAGAGGTCCGCGAGGAGACCGCGCTCGACGTCGAGCCGGTCGCGCTCGCCGGCTACCGCCAAGCCATCGTCCGCGACGGCGACGGCCGGGTGGAACGGCATTTTGTCATTCTGCCGTTTGCGGCGCGCTGGCTCGGCGGCGAGGTATCGTTAAATGAAGAGCTGGCCGAATGGCGCTGGCTCAAGCCAACCGAGGTGAACGGCCTGAAGACCACTGACGGTCTGGCGCAGGTCATCGCGACGGCCGCCGAGCGGATCGCTGGGCTTTTGTAATCTGCCTCAACCATGCCCCGTTCGGGTGCTTGCTGGAGGGCCGGGAGCACCCCTATGGTCTCGACGCAGAAGGGCCTTCCGATGCCCATGTTTCAATGATGCCATGTTTCGCCTGCTGACCGTCCTGTCGTTCGCCCTTTGCCTTGCCGCAGGCCCTGCCCGCGCGCAGTTTCCATTCTTCGGCCAGCCTGCGCCCGCACCCGCGCCTGCGCGCCCCCCGGTCCAGGCGCCGCGCCCGCCCGCCGCCGCTCCGGCGGCGCCGGTCGCTTTGCCTCCGGCCCATACCGAGCCGACCCCATACGATCGCGATCTGCGGCGGCTCGCCGAAATTCTCGGCGCCCTGCACTTTCTGCGCGGCATCTGCGGAACCAACGAAGGCCAAAAGTGGCGCAATGAGGCGCAGGCGCTGATCGACGCCGAGACGCCCAACGGCGATCGCCATGATCAGATGATCGCAAGCTTCAACCGCGGCTATCGCGGGTTCCAGCAGAGCTATCGGTCCTGCACGCCAGCAGCGATTGTCGCGATCCGCCGCTATCTCGACGAAGGCGCCAAAATCGCTCGCGAAGTGACGGCCCGATACGCAAATTGACGCGGCCCGACCTGCATTAACCCTGCCTTAAGGTGGACCCTGGCCACGGCAAATCCCATGCTAACGTCGAGCTGGGTAGGGACGCCGCGGCGCTGTGGCGTGATAAATTTGCAATGAGCACGGCGACGCAAAACTCGACGGCCCACGAGGCCCGCCCGGAGCACGAGCAGAAGCGGCTCGCGCTCGGTTATCTGCAAGATGCCTGGGTCGAAGCCCGCCACGACGGCATCGATGGCGACTGCCTGGCGCAGACCTCCCTGTTTCTGGCGCTGGCCGAGCTGATCATGACCTATGGTGAGGAGGCGACCGCGCAATACGCGGAGAACCTCAGTGCCCGTATCCGCAAGGGCGAATTTTCCATCGGGTTGGCCCGGCAATAGGTTTGCCGGGCTCAACTGAAGATTGAATAGCGTCTGCTCCCAGCCTTCTCAGCCTGCACCGAAAATTGACCCCAACGATCGCGGCGAATTGAGCCGGATAGCGCCTTGCGTTTCGGGGCAATCCGGAGAAAGTTGCTGTCATGAAGGCTGCACTTCTGCCCGACCGGGGCGTGGTCAAAGTTGCCGGCGATGGCGCGCGAAACTTTCTCCACGGTCTCGTCACAGTCGATATGCTGAAACTCGCCTCCGGCTCGGCGCGGTTTTGCGCGCTGCTCACGCCGCAGGGCAAGATCATTGCAGATTTCATTATCACCGAAGCCCCTGCACCAAGCGGCGGCGGTTTCTTCCTCGATGTCCCGCGCGTGCTCGCATTGACGATTGTTGAGAAACTCAACCTCTACAAGCTGCGCGCCAAAGTGATCGTGGAAGACTTGTCCGAAACGCTTGGCGTGCTCGCGATCTGGGACGGCAACGGCAAGACCACATACGGCCTGTGCTACGACGACCCGCGACTACCACCGCTCGGTCAGCGCGTGATGCTGCCGCCGCATCTGGCCGTCAAGGCCGCCGCCGACCTCGGCGCACAGCTCGCCGTCTCCGGCGACTACGAGGCGCACCGCATAGCGCTCGGCGTTCCGGAAGGCGGACGTGATTTCAGCTACGGCGACGCCTTCCCCCACGAGAGCAACATGGATCAACTTGGCGGCATCGATTTCGACAAAGGGTGCTACGTCGGCCAGGAGGTCGTGTCGCGCATGCAGCACCGCGGTACGGCGCGCACACGAACCGTCCCTGTCGCCTTTGAGGGCGCGGCGCCCGCAGCCGGTGCTGCCGTAACAGCAGGCGACCGTCAGGTGGGCACGATGGGCTCTGCCGCCGCGGGCCACGGGCTCGCACTCCTTCGCCTCGACCGCGTGTCGAACGCGCTCTCGCAAGGCGAGACGTTGCGCGCCGGCGGCCTGCCCATTCATCTCGTCAAACCCGATTGGCTGCAGTTCGCGCTGCCCGGCGAAGCGAACGCGGCCGAATGAAAGCGCCCGCTCACAGCGACGGCCTCAAGCGCTGCCCCTGGCCCAAGGATGACGCGCTCTACATCGCCTATCACGACGAGGAATGGGGCGTGCCGGAGTACGACGACCGCGCGCTCTATGAGAAGCTGATGCTCGACGGCTTTCAGGCCGGCTTGTCGTGGATCACGATCCTGCGCAAGCGCGAGAACTTCCGCAGCGCCTTCGACGGTTTCGTGCCGGAGAAAATCGCCCGCTATACGCCGAAGAAGGTCGAGCGCCTGATGCAGGATGCCGGCATTGTCCGCAACCGCGCCAAGATCGAAGGCGCGGTTCTCTCGGCGCGGGCGTGGCTCGACATCATGGAAAAGAGCCCGGGCTTTTCGCAGTTGCTGTGGGATTTCGTCGACGGGAAACCGAAGGTCAACCGGTTTCGCTCGACCTCACAGGTGCCGGCGGAAACAGGCGTCTCGCGCACGATCTCCAAGGACTTGGCGCAGCGCGGCTTCAAATTCTGCGGGCCCACGATCGTCTACGCTTTCATGCAAGCGGTCGGCATGGTCAACGACCATCTCGTCTCGTGCCATCGGCACGACGAATGCACCAAGCTCGGCAAACGGTAAGCCAGGGCCGCCGCTCCCAAGGAGATTTACCGATGTCGAAGCAGGATCTTCGCGCATGGATCGCAGAGATCGATGCGGCCAATCAGCTGCAGCGGGTGA
Source organism: uncultured Alphaproteobacteria bacterium (assembly GCA_963732015.1). GTDB lineage: Bacteria > Pseudomonadota > Alphaproteobacteria > Rhizobiales > Xanthobacteraceae > BOG-931. The sequence continues at coordinate 54,525 of CAVSXY010000005.1, forward strand.
GCGGCGCCGAACCGGAAGATGAGATCGGCGGCATTGTCGATGTGTTCCAGCGCAAAATCGGCAACAAGGCTGTCTTGTTCGACAACATTCCGGGCTACCCCAGCGGCTATCGCATCCTGGCGAATATCCTGACTTCCATTCCGCGCATCAATCTGACGATCGGAATGCCGATCGGCTCGACCGCGATCGATCTCGTCGGCTTCTGGCGCCGCTACATGAAGGAGATGAAATCCATTCCGCCGAAGACGGTCACCAAGGGCTTGATCCAGGAAAACGTCGAAGGCGGCAACGAACTCGACCTCCACAAGATCCCGACGCCCAGGTGGCACGAGCTCGACGGCGGCTATTTCATCGGCACCGGCTGCATGGTGATCATGAAGGACCCCGAATTCCGGGTGGATCAATTACGGCGCCTATCGCGTCCAGGTGCACGACCGCAACGTCGCGTCGGTGCACTGCACGAAGGGCAAGCACGGCAGCATGATCATGCGCAAATATCACGAACGCGGCGAGCCGTGTCCTGTCGCTGTCGTCGTCGGCATGCATCCCGCGCTGTTCATGGTCTCGGGCCTCGAAACTCCATACGGCCAGAACGAGTACGACGTGGCCGGCGGCCTGATCGGCGAGCCGGTCGAAGTGATCGCCGCGCCGCGCACCGGCCTGCCGATCCCCGCCCACGCGGAGATCGCGTTTGAAGGTCACGTTCATCCGAACGATCTCATCGACGAAGGCCCGTTCGGCGAATGGTGCGGCTACTACGTCGCCGGCAAGCGGAAGGAAACGGTGATCCGCGTCGAGACGCTGATGCATCGCAACGATCCGATCCTGCTCGGCGCCATTCCGGGCGTTCCGCCCGACGACAATTCCTTCTATCGCGGCGCCTACCGGTCCGGCGCGGTGTGGAATCAGCTGGAGGCGGCGGGCATTCCGGAAGTGAAAGGCGTGTGGGCGCATCCGGCCGGCGGCAGCCGGCTATGGCTGACGGTTTCGATCAAGCAGCAATATGCCGGTCACGCCAAACAAGCCGGGATCGTCGCGTCGTCGTGTCATGCGGGTGCGTATGCCAACCGCTTCGTTGTCGTGCTCGACGACGATATCGATCCCGCCGACACCGATAAGGTGATCTGGGCGATGTGCACGCGCTGCGATCCGCGCGAGCAACTGGAGATTCTGCGCGGCTGCTGGACCGGCACGTCGGACCCGATGAATTACGGATCAAACGACACTCGCAACGCGCGCGTCGTCATCGACGCCTGCAAACCATGGACCCGGCGCAGCACGTTCCCGGCCAAAGTCGGAAACAGTGAAAAGCTGGACAAGCGCATTCACGACAAATGGGCCCACATCCTTCCGGCCTGAAACCAGCCGCCGCGGCCGCGGCACGCACTATTCAGGCTTGATGTCGGCGAACTTCACCACCTCGGCCCACTTTTCGGTGTCGTCGGCGAAAAGCTTCGCGAATTCGTCCGGCGTGTTTGAGACCGGCGTGTTGCCGAGATCGGCGTATTGCGCCTTGATCTTTGGCTCCGCCAGAATCGCGCCAAGCTCGCCGTTCAGTTTTGCGACGATCTCAGGCGGGGTATTTTTCGGCGCGGTTATGCCGTTCCAAATGCTCGCCTCGTAACCGGGCACGACCTCGCTGATCGACGGCGCGTCGGGAAGCGCATCCGATCGCGATTTCGATGTCAGCCCCAAGGCACGTAATCTGCCGGCGCGGATCAGCGCGATCGATGAAGCCAGATTGTCGAACATGACCTGTTCGCGACCGGCCATCAAATCCGTGAGCGCTGGTGGCGATCCGCGATACGGGACGTGAAGCATCTTGATGCCGGTCATCAGCTGAAACAGCTCGCCGGACACGTGCGTGGCGCCGCCGGCACCGGCCGACGCCATGGTGATCTTGTTTTGATTATCCTTCGCGTAACTGATGAATTCAGCGACGGTCTGAGCGGGTACCGAAGGATTGACCTCCATGACCAGAGGACTCCGGCTGATCAGGCCGACCGGCGCCATGTCGCGCATGAAGTTGAAGCTGAGATCGGGGTAAAGCGTGACATTGATCGCGTTCGAAATGCCGGCGAGGAACAACGTGTAGCCGTCCGGCGGCGCACGCACGACGACTTCGGCGGCCACGTTGCTGACAGCGCCCGGCCGGTTCTCGATGACGAACGGCTGTCCCAGCCGCTCGGAAAGCCTCTGACCGATGAGTCGCGCCAGAATGTCGCTGACGCCGCCGGCCGCGTAGCCGACAACAATTCGCACCGAACGCGACGGATAATCGTCGGCGGCGGCAAAACGCGATAATGCGGGCGTGGCGGCCATGCCGGCGGCCAGGCTCAGAAAACGGCGGCGCACAAGTTTCATCACTCACTCCAACGCAATCGAAACGTGTCGCAACGCCGAGAATCGCGTGATACCGTGCCCGGCGTCTGATGCGATAACGAACGTGCCGACAACTGCAAGCAAAAAAGGTGCCGACCGCGCTTGGCAACGAATGTTGTCAGGACGCCGGCTCGACCTTCTTGATCCGTCGCCGCTCGATATCGAGATCGAGGACATCGCGCACGGACTTGCTCGGGTGGCGCGCTGGAACGGACAAACCATCGGCGCGCATATCTATTCGGTCGCCCAGCATTGCCTTCTGGTCGAAGTGGTGGCGCGAGCGCGCGCACCGCGGCTCGACCGGAGCCGCCGCCTTGCCGTGCTGCTGCACGACGCGCCCGAATACGTCATCGGCGACATGATCTCGCCGTTCAAGGCGGTCATTGGCGACTCCTACAAGGCGGTGGAACGGCGGCTGCTTGCCGCCATCCATCGCCACTTCGGGTTGCCGGACTCGCCGCCGGACCTGAATGCGCTGATCAAATCGGCCGATCATGCCGCGGCCTATCTCGAGGCGACGCGGCTTGCGGGCTTCGAAGCCGCGGAGGCGCGGCGGTTCTTTGGCCGGCCGCCGGTTTTGACCACCGCGATGGAACGCGATTATCTCAAGCCATGGCCCGCCGAGGTGGCGCAAACGCGTTATCTGGAGAGGTTTGAAAAACTCTTCGGCGTGTAGACGTCACACCCGCGCCGCTCGTACCCTATATATGTGCAATCGAACTATCGTTGCCGATTCGAGGAACAAAAACGCTCTATGATTCACGTCTGCTCGCTCGCGCGTCTTCACGAAACGGTCGAAGAAACCGGCGCGCGTCACGTCGTATCGCTTATTGGCGATGAAGCCAAAATTGAGCGGCCGACCGCTGTCGCGCCCGAGAACCATCTGTGGCTGCGGCTGCACGATATCTCGTCGCCGCTCGACGGCTACATCATGCCGGATGAGCTGCACGTCGCCGAACTGATCGAGTTCGTGCGCGGCTGGGATCGTTGCGCGCCCCTGGTCGTGCACTGCTACATGGGCATCAGCCGCTCGACCGCCAGCGCATATGCGAGCGTCTGCGCGCTCAACCCGCAGCGCGACGAGGCCAGCATCGCGCGGGCGTTGCGGCGCGCCTCGCCGACGGCCACGCCTAACATCCGGATTGTCTCACTCGCCGACCGGCTCCTTGGCCGGGACGGACGGATGGTGTCGGCGATCGAAACGATCGGCCGCGGCATCATGGCCGAGGAGGCCACCCCGTTCCGGCTCGATTTGGAATGAAATTTCGTTAGCAGACCGGCCGCCCGACGGCCTTGCGGTTTGAACTTTTCGCCGCCGCCGCCGACCCATAGGATTACCCGGCGGATCTGCGGCGGGGGCTCCGGTGTTCGATTCGACATTAGATTTGTTGATTACAGTCGTTGTCGCGGTGGTGCTGATCTTTCCGATCCTCGCCATCGTTGCGCTCGTCAAATCAGCCGGGGTGCGCGGCGCGGTATCGCGGCTCGAGCAGCGCGTCGCGATGCTCGAACGCAATCTGGCGCGCGTCGCAGTGCCGCAGGCCGGCGCGGTGCCGCAGCAACCGGCCGCACAGCCCGCCGCCCCCGCACAGGCGCCTGCCGAGCCTCAGCCGGCTGAAGCGGCGGTAGAGCCCCCGCCTCTGCCGCCACGGCCGCAGCCGGCGTCGACGTCAGTCCCCGCCTCGGGCCAGTCCGCGAGCGCGCCGCCGCTGCTGCCGCCACCGATCGGCTTCGAGGAGCGGTTCGGCACCCGTTGGGTCGTGTGGGTCGGCGGCGTGGCGCTTGCGCTCGGCGGCATCTTCTTGGTGCGCTACTCGATCCAGCAGGGGCTTATCGGTCCTGCCGTTCGAGTCGCGCTCGGCGCTTTGCTCGCCCTCGCCCTTGTTGCAACGGGCGAATGGGCGCGGCGGACGGAACGGCTCGCAGAGCTGCCCGCGCTCCCGACCGCACATATCCCGAGCATTTTGACGGTGGCCGGCACGACCGTGGCCTACGCCACGGTGTACGCCGCTTACGCGCTCTACGGATTTCTCCCGCCAGCCGTCGCTTTTGTTCTGCTCGGCCTCGTGGCGCTGCTCACGTTAGGCGCCGCGCTGCTGCACGGTCCGGCGCTCGCGGGACTTGGCCTGATCGGCGCCTACCTCGCGCCGATGCTGGTGGCGTCGAACACGTCAGACTATTGGTCACTCTACATTTACCTCGCCGTTGTGACTGCCGCCGCCTTTGCGCTAGCGCGCTTTCGGCTGTGGCGATGGCTCGCGATCACGGCGATTGTGTTCAGCGCGTTGTGGACGCTGCCGGGAACCGATCTCAACCCGGTCGAAGCGATCGGCGCACACGTCTTCCACGCGGTGGCAGGCTTCGCATTGTCGGCAGTGCTGCTGGTCTGCGGCTTTCTCTACGGTCCGCCCGCAAGACCAGGCGAAGTCGAGCAGACCTCGACCATCGCGCTGTCCGTCTATCTGTTGATCGCCGCGCTTTTGGTGCTGGCGACGCTGCACGATTCGGTGGCGCTTACGGCCTTCGTCGTCCTCACCGTCGGCACCGTCGCGATCGCGTGGCGCACAGACGCGACCGCGGGCGCGGTGCCGGTCGCCGCTATTCTCGCGATGGTCGTCATGGCCCATTGGGCCGTGCAGATGAATCTCGACGCGCTGATCGCGCCGTCAGGTCCCACCGCACCGGCGATTCCCGAACCGCAGCGCTACGACTATGGCTCGCATCTTCTCCTCGGCGCCGGCTGGGCGGCGTTGTTCGGCATCGCCGGATTTTTTGCGCAAGGCCGCTCGCCGCGCGCACTCGTGCCGATGCTGTGGGCGGCATCCGCCGTGTTTGCTCCGCTCGCCATGCTGGTCGCGCTCTACTATCGCATCGCGGGTGTCGACCGGTCGCTGCCGTTCGCCGGGCTGGCGCTCCTGCTTGCCGCCATCAATGGCTACGCCACCGAAACGCTGATCCGGCGCGAGCAGCAGCCCGGCATGATGGCGTCGGGCGCGATGTTTGCGACCGGCGCTCTGGCGGCGCTGGCGCTCGCGCTGACCTTCGCGCTGGAAAAAGGCTGGCTCACGATCGGCCTCGCCTTGATGGTGCCGGGCGCCGCCTACATTGCGGAGAAGCGCCCGCTGCCGTGGCTGCGCTGGCTCGCCGCCATCATGGTCGCCGTGGTCGTGGCGCGCATCGCCTACGAGCCGCGGATCGTCGGTACGAATCTCGGCACGACGCCGATCTTTAACTGGCTGCTCTACGGCTATGGCGGACCGGCTCTTGCCTTTTGGATCGGCGGCTGGCTGTTGCGGCGGCGCGCCGACGATGTGCCGGCGCGCATCGTCGATGCCGGCGCGATCTTGTTCACGGTCCTGCTCGTGATTCTCGAAATCCGTCACTACGTCACCGGCGGCGACATCTACGAGCCGGTGGGCCAGATCACCGAAGCCGCCCTCGACGTCAACGCCGGATTGGCGCTGGCGATCGGGCTCGAGCACATCCGCGGCCGGACCGACAGCATCGTCCACAATGTGGGCGCGCTCATCGTCGCGGGGCTGACGCTTTTCATCATCGTATTCGAGCTGATCTTCGTCGTCGGACCGCGGTTCAACAACCAGCCGGTTGGCGGGCCGGTCTTCAACCTCATTCTGCTTGGCTACGGACTGCCGGCGCTGCTCGCCGGCGTGCTGGCGCTGATCGCGCGCACGACGCGCCCGATGCCCTATCGCGCCGTCGCCGCAGTCACGGCGGTAACGCTCGCACTGTTCTATCTGACGCTCGAAGTGCGGCGGCTGTTTCACGGCCCGATCCTGGGCGGACCGACGACCGACGCCGAGCAATATGCCTATTCGACCGTGTGGCTCGCCTTCGGCATCGTGCTTCTCGCCGCCGGCTTCCTGATCCGCTCGCAGCCGGCGCGGCTCGCCGCGCTCGCAGTCATCGCGCTGACCATCGCAAAGGTGTTCATCATCGACACCGCGAGCATCAGCGGCATCTATCGCGCGCTTTCGGTGATCGGACTGGGCGTCGCGCTGCTCGGAATTGGCTGGGTCTACCAGCGCATACTGTACCCGACACGGCCGCCGCCCGCGGCCGCGACGCCGAACGACTAGCCGTTGAGGCTTCGAGGTAGGCCGATCAGTCTTCCGGCATCGGGCCGGCGGCAACCGGCGTGGGCGCTGGCGCGGCTGCTGCCGGAGGCGATGCGGACGGCGCCGGCAGCGGCGATGCCGAAACCGGTGTTGTCACGACCGGTGTGGTCGCGACTGATGTCGTGACAGCGCTCGAAGTTGCGGCTGCTGGAGCCATGCGGACGCCACTGGTCAGCTGGTTGCGCGGATTACGCTGCGAAAAATCGCAATAGGCGAACCCCATGCCCGAAATGGAACCGCGGAAGCTCTTGTAGTCGATCTTCTGCACGCGAAAGCAGGGCTCAATGGGCATGCCCGCCAAACGTGCGCACATGGAGCTGCCGGCGATGTGGATGGTGCCTGCGGGCAGCGCCGCAAAGCGCATCTCGCCGCGGCCGCGCGGCTTGATCGTGCCGACCACCGAGCCATCGGAGAAGATGCGGCCGACGCCGGCGGTGCCGTCGAAGCAGGCATAGGCGAACAGTTTGCCGACCACGAAGGCGCGGGCTTCTTCTGGCCCAAGCTCCTGGGCGACAGCGGAACCAGCGCCCAATAAACACGCACCCAGAGCAGCGACGCGTACCAACATCTGCGACCCCAATCCCAACGGCAAAGCGACGTTAACAAAACTTCTTAACCGTCCCCTTACCATAGTCCCCTCGTATGCTGGCCGAACTTCGTAACCAAATTCTGAACGTGGTTAGGCAATTTTTACCACAATTCTCCCGCGCACCGCACCCTCGACAATACGCCGGCCGGCCTCGAACACATCCGCCAGACCGATTTCACTCGTCATCGTCGCAATTTTGCCCCGATCAAGGTCGGTTTCGAGCCGCCGCCACGCCTGCTGCCGCAACTCCAACGGACACATGACAAATCGATCCCGAGCAGCGACACGCCGCGAAGGATGAACGGAGCCACCGAGCCGGGCAAGTCCATTCCGCCGGCAAGACCGCAGGCCACGACAGCACCCCCATACCGTGTCATCGACAGCACATTAGCGAGCGTCGTCGAGCCGACCGCGTCGATACCGGCGGCCCAGCGTTCCTTGGCGAGCGGACGCGCCGGACCGCTGAGTTCCTTGCGATCGATGATTTCGCTCGCGCCGAGACCCTTGAGGTAATCGGCTTCGGCCGGCCGGCCGGTCGAAGCGATGACGCTGTAGCCAAGCTTGGCGAGGATCGCCACGGCGACAGACCCGACGCCGCCGGCCGCGCCGGTCACGATCACCGGGCCGCGTGACGGTGTAATGCCGGCGCGTTCCAGCGCCATCACGGCGAGCATCGCGGTGTAGCCCGCGGTGCCGATCGCCATGGCGTCACGCTCGCTGATGGTCGCGGGCAGCCGCACCAGCCAGTCGCCTTTGACGCGCGCCTTCGCCGCATAGGCGCCGAGGTGGGTCTCACCCAGGCCCCAGCCGTTGAGGATCAGCTTGTCGCCAGGTTTCCAGGCGGCATGCGAGGAGGACAAAACCGTGCCGGCGAAATCGACGCCGGCAATCATCGGGAAACGCCGCACCACCGGCGCCTTTCCGGTGACGGCGAGGCCGTCCTTGTAATTCACCGTCGACCAATCGACAGCGACCGTGACATCGCCGTCCATCAAATCCTTCTCGTCGAAATCGCGCAGTGTGACGGTCTGGCCGGCATCCGTCTTGTCGACAACGATCGCCTTAAACGTTCCCATCGCGGCCTCCCATCACGCCGCCGCCATGGCGGCAACGCGCGGCACCGGCTTTTCGACGATCGGTAAGTTGATGAGCGCCGAAAGCACGCCGAACAGGATCGCCAGCCACCACACCACGTCATAGGAGCCGGTGCGGTCGAACGCGAGCCCGCCGAGCCAGACGCCGAGAAAGCCGCCGACCTGGTGACTGAAGAAGGCAAAGCCCGACAGTGTCGCCAGCCATTGGGTGCCGAACATCAGCGTGATGATGCCGTTGGTCGGCGGCACCGTCGAAAGCCACATCAGACCCATGACTGCGCCGAACACGATGCAACTGAACGGCGTGACCGGGAATGAAATGAATGCGAGGATCGCCATGCCGCGCGTGAAGTAGATGATCGATAGCAGATAGCGCTTCGGCATGCGGCTGCCGAGCCAGCCTGACATCAGCGAGCCGATGACGTTGAACAGGCCGATCGTCGCGATGGTCCACCCGCCGACCTCCGCCGACAGCCCGCGGTCGACCAGATACGACGGCATGTGAATGGTGATGAACTGCAGCTGGAAGCCGCAAGTGAAATAGCCGAGCACCAGCAGCACGTAGGACCGATGCGCGAAGGCTTCGCCGAGCGCCTGCCGCAGCGATTGCGACGACGGATGTTTGGACGTTCCGCTCTGCGGCGTCGACAGCGCGAACGAGAGCGGGATGACCGCCAGCATGGTTACGGCAAAAATCATCAAGGCCTGCTGCCAGCCGAATTGGTCCATCAGCGCGACCGCGACCGGCGAATAGAGAAACTGGCCGAACGAGCCCGCGGCCGTGCCGAGACCGAACGCCATGGATCGCCATTGCGGCGGCAGAATTTTTCCGAACGCCGCCAGCACGACAGGGAACGAGCAGCCCGACAAACCGAAGCCGAGGAGGACGCCGGCCGACACATCGAGCATCGGCCCGCTGGTCGCGTGCGCCATCAGCACCAGTCCGGACGCATAGAGCAGCGCACCCGTGCAAAGCACCCGGACGGTGCCGAAGCGATCGGCAATCATGCCGGACAGCGGTTGCCCGGCGCCCCACAAGATATTCTGCAACGCGACCGCAAAGGCGAAAACATGGCGGCCCCAGTGATTGGCGTTTGACAAAGGTGTGAGAAAGAAGCCGAGCGTCGAGCGCGGCCCGAACGCGATGACGGCGATCAAACAGCCGAAGCCGACCACAATGGCGGGCGTGCGCCATCCGGCGATTCGGGGAAGGTTAGTTTGAGATCTCGCGATCTCGCTGTGACTTGTCATGAATGCCCCACAGGCAATTCGAAACGAAACGCCCGCGCGCCAACGCGGCGCGACGCAAGAGCGCCGACCATAAAGCCTCGACCGGGAGCGCCCAACCAAAACTTACGGCTAATCCTCACCGTGCATGGCAGCCCCGCCTTGACCTGCTGGGACCGCCCACTGGCGCAGCGGAGCGGAAGCTGGTACCAAAAAATATCCCGTTGAACCAATAACCTAGCGTCTGCTTCTCGGACCAGCCCGATGTCGCTTCTGCGCCCCGACGCGTTCCTGTCGCCGCTCGAAATCGAGAATGCGGTGGCGCGCACGCTGCGCGAGGACCTCGGGCGAGCCGGCGACATCACCTCGACCGCGACCGTGCCCGAGGATGCCCCCGGGCGCGCCATGGTGGTGGCGCGCAAACCGGGCGTGGTCTCGGGCCTGCCGCTGGTCGCGGAAATCGTTCCGCCGGCTGTCGCCCGACATGACGATCGAAGCGCATGGCGTGCGCGACGGCGATCCCATCAAGGCCGGCACGAAGCTGATGACGATCGTAGGCAATGCGCGAGCGATCCTGAGCGCCGAGCGCACCGCGCTCAACTTCATCGGGCATCTGTCCGGCATTGCGACCGCGACCGCGGAGTTCGTGCGGCGCATCGCCCATACCAAGGCGCGCGTCATCTGCACGCGCAAGACCACGCCGGGCCTGCGCGCGCTGGAGAAATACGCGGTGCGATGCGGCGGCGGTTTCAATCACCGCTTCGGTCTCGATGACGCGATGCTGATCAAGGACAATCACATCGCCGTCGCCGGCGGCATCCGCGCGGTGCTGAAGCGCGCGCGGCAATCGGCCGGCCATCTGGTCAAGATCGAGATCGAAGTCGATTCACTTCAACAGCTCGAGGAGGTGCTCGCCGTCGGGCTGGCCGATGTCGTGCTGATTGATAATTTCGATCTCGACTCGATGCGCAAAGCCGTCGCGATGGTCGCGGGCCGGCTGGTCATCGAAGCGTCCGGCGGCATCACGCTCGACAGCGCGGGCAAGATCGCGGAGACCGGCGTCGATTATCTCTCCTCTGGCGCGCTCACCCATTCAGTGCAGAATCTGGACATCGGTCTCGACATCGAGATGTGAGCAAAACTCCGGCTTGTCATCATCCGCGACGGCGGATGATCCAGTAACCGCGAGACTTTCATTTCATCCTGCAGAGATGGCGACTACTGGATGCTCCGCATTCGCGGAGCATGACAGCTTAGAAACTCGGGCCGCTGTCTTTCTCACAACTTCGCCGCCGATACAGTCTTAGCGGCTGCCGGCCCAGTGATCGTCGCGGTCGTGTCCGGAGCTCTCGTTGCCGCGTCCGGCGGGGTGCCTGCTGCATCGGGAGTCTTGGCAGCCGCGCTGTCGTCGGCTTTCGCCGCGGCATCGGACTTGTCCGCGGGCGTATCGGCCTTGCTGGCGTCCGGGGTCGGGACCTTGCCCCACACCGGCCCGTCGTCGTTGTCGGCCCAGGCGCGCGGCCGATAGAACGTATGGACGCCGAGCTTGTAGAGCTTGGTCATCTCATGCACCCAGCTCGGGTGCACCCAGTAGGCGTGATAGTGCGTGGCGTGGCCGACTTCGGTAAGCCAGATCTTGCCGTCGAGCATGTCCTTGGCGATCTGCTTGGCCTGCTCCCACATGTCGGGCTCGTCGATGCGGCTCAAATCCTTGCCTTCGCATGCGAAGGTGAACTGGCACGCAAGGTGATGTCCGGAATTCTGGTAAACGACGCCACAGACGTCGTTCGGATAGAAACCTGAGAACACGCGGTTTATCACAACCTGAGCGACCGCTTGCTGGCCTTTGTACGGCTCGCCGCGCGCTTCGAAGTAGACGGCGTCGGCCAGACACTTTTGCGCCTTGGCGAGCGTCTTGCCTTCGAGCTTGAGGCGTTCGATCGGGCTGCCAAGGAGCGCCGGATCGCCCTTGCCGGCAATGGTTTCGCCGCCTGCCTCGGACTCGAGCGGATCATGTCCGAGCGCCGCGAGCTTGATCCCGGGACCAGCCGACGGTGTCACCAGAACCGGCTCGGCGCCAGGCGCCCATTGTTCGAGGCCGCTCGACGCACCGAACGCGCGTTCGCTGAAAAAGATTTGCGCGCCGCGGTTCGCTTGGGCGTCATCGATGAACGGCAGCGAAGCAACGGCCGGCGGCGCCTCGCTGTTTGCTTCCGCCTCACCGGCGGCTGGCAGTTGCGGCGGCCTGTCGTCTACGGCCGCATCATCCCGCGCCGCGGGACCGCGGGCGCTGACCGTCTCGCGCTGCGGCTCGGCGCGCATCTGAACGGGATCGGCTTTCTCGGCAGCGCGCGGAACCGCCGGCGCCGTTGCGGCCGGCGCTTCGCTGGCGGCGTCCGCCGTCGTCATTGGCATTGACGCGTCGTCGACGCCCAGATTGTCGGACAACGGCGCGGGCGTGGGCGGTGCTGCTTGCGCTGGCCGAGCCGATGGCGCCGCGGCGGGCGGCTGAGGCTGCGGCAAACTCTCCAGCGCGCTCGGCGCCATCGCGCGATCGGCTTTGTCCAGGCGATCGCCTTTGAGCGAACGATCGACCGTCGGATATCTGTTCGCCGCCGTGCGCGCGGATGGCGACAGTGTCGTCACGCCGCCGTCGAGCGCGCTCGGATTGAAATTGGCTTTCTGGTAGCCGAGCGGCTCGGGGATTGCGGTTCCGATCGGACGAGAGAAACTGATTTGCGCGGCGTGAATCGCGCTCATCGGCGACGCGAGCCACCGGTCGACGAAGTTTCCCGTGAGGCTCGATTGCCGGACGAGGAACTGAGCAATGTCCTGATATCCGACCGACGTTGGCATCAACGCGATACAAAAAGCGCTGAGCCAGAAGGGCGCCGAATAGTGGGCACCCATAGCCCGGGCACGCAACGCAACCATTCCCCTTACCCCAACGCTCATCCACCCAACGACTGCGCCATCAAAACTTGCCGTAGTGGCGCAAATGCGACAGGCCGACCTAATGTCGGGTTAACCTTGCGAACGCGTTAACCGAGCAAGAGCAATCAGATCCGGCGCGGCGTCGCGCTTCGCGTTCCATTTATATGAATGATGAAGCCTGTTGAGCGCGCTGCGCGCGCACGGCGTTGCCAATCATTAACCAAAAGGCAAGCCGCATTCGGAGATACTGCGCTCGCCCGCAGCGGATCCGTGACAACAATGCCTGACATCGTCTCGTTGGTCTTGCCGGACTGGCAGTCTGCCGGCCTCGCTCTTGCGCTGCTGCTTCTGCTCGGCTGCGCCGCCGCGATGCGGCGCATGCAGCGTCAAATGACCCATCTCGACGATGCACTCAATTACATGTCGCAAGGCTTGTGCATGTTCAACGAGGCCGGCCGCATCGTTGTCTGCAATCAGCAATACCTGCGCATGTACAAGCTTTCGCCCGATGTGGTGAAGCCGGGCAGCACGCTGCGTCAGTTGATCGATCACCGCAAGGAGACCGGGCTCTTCACCGGCGATCCCGAGCAGTATTGCCGGGAGATCATGGACAGCATCGCGCTCGGCAAGAGTTCACGGTGGCTGATCGGCGCCAATGACGGCCGTATCGTGCATTCCATCAATCAGCCGATGCCGGGCGGCGGCTGGGTCTCGACTCACGAGGACGTTACCGAGCAGCGGCAACTGGAAGAGCAGCGCGACGAAATGGCCGAGCAGCAGAGGCGCCGTGGCGCCATCGACGCGGTGATCTCCGCGTTCCGTAATCAGATCGAAACGTCGATAAAGACGTTCGGCGACAGCGCAGTGTCCATGAAATCGACCGCGGTGACGCTCTCGACCGCCTCCGCTCATACCTCGCAGCGCGCCGAGAGCGCGGTCGAGGCGTCGAGCGAAGCGTCGACCGGCGTCAAGGCGGCGGCGATCGCGATCGACGAATTGTCGACTTCGATCGCCGAGATCGCGCGCCAGGTCGAGCAAACGCACTCGTTGGTGCGCATGGCGGTCGAGGAAGCGCAATCGACCGACGGCGAAATGACGGCGCTGACCGATTCCGCGCAGAAGATCGGCGACATCGTCAAACTGATCCAGACCATCGCGGGGCAGACCAACCTGCTCGCGCTCAACGCCACGATCGAAGCGACGCGCGCCGGCGAATCCGGGCGCGGCTTCGCGGTGGTCGCTTCCGAAGTGAAATCGCTCGCGGTGCAGACCGCCAAGGCGACCGAGGCCATCGTCGGGCAGATTCAGGCAGTGCAGGACTCGACCGCAAGCGCCGTGGAATCGATCCGCCGCATCACGCGACGCATGCAGGAAATTCAGCACTACACGTCGGCAGTCGCCGCCTCGATCGAGGAACAGCACGCCGCGACCAGTCACATTTCGCAGAATGTCGCGAGCGCCGCGCAGGCATCGCAGACCGTCGCCACCGTGCTCGGCGACGTCGCCGGCGCCGCCCTGCAGACGCGCGTCTCGGCGCAGACCGTGCTCGACACCTCGCAATCGGTCGAAGCCGCGGTCAGGAAATGCGCAAGCAGGTCGAGGCCTTCCTCGCCGGCGTCGCCGCGTGACGTCACCACACCTCCCCCTGGAGGCGGGAGCGTCGGCCGAAGGCCGGCGGGTGGGGGTGAGAGCGCGCGAAGCGCGCTGCGAATCCCTGCATCGCCGCGCACCCCACCCCGCGCCCTTCGGGCGCGACCCTCCCCCTCCAGGGGAGGGTGGAGTGCTGTCGTTACCCCTCTGAACTCGGGCGCTTGCCGAGCGCCGCCTGCGCCGCGGCGAGGCGCGCGATCGGGACGCGGAATGGCGAGCAGGACACATAGTCGAGACCGACCTCATCGCAGAACGCGACCGACGCCGGATCGCCGCCATGCTCGCCGCAGATGCCGAGCTTGAGCTTGCCGCGCACCTTGCGGCCGCGCTCCTTGGCGATGCGGATCAGTTCGCCGACGCCGTCCTGATCGATCGACACGAACGGATCGGCCGGCAAAATGCCCTTCGACGTATAGATGCCGAGAAAGCTCGCCGCATCGTCGCGGCTGATCCCGAAGGCGGTCTGCGTCAGGTCGTTGGTGCCGAACGAAAAGAACTCGGCGGTTTCGGCGATCTCGCCGGCTTTGAGCGCGGCACGTGGCAGTTCGATCATGGTGCCGACCTGATATTTGATCGTCGCGCTGGTTTCGCGGCCAACGGTCTCGGCCATGGCGTCGATACGCGCCTTGACCAGGTCTAGCTCGGCCTTGCTGACGATGAGCGGCACCATGATTTCGGGGACGATTTGCACGCCGCTTGCCTTGCCCGCCTCCACCGCGGCTTCGAAGATGGCGCGCGCCTGCATCTCGGCGATTTCCGGATAGGCGATCGCGAGCCGGCAGCCGCGAAAGCCGAGCATCGGGTTGAACTCGTGCAGCTCGCGGGCGCGGTCGGCCAGTCGTTTCGGATCGGCGCCCATCGCCTGCGCCACCTCGGCGATTTCCTGCTCGGTATGCGGCAGGAATTCGTGCAGCGGCGGATCGAGCAGCCGGATCGTGACCGGCAGATCGCCCATGATCTTGAACAGCTCCGCGAAATCCGCCCGCTGCATCGGCAGAAGCTTTGCTAGCGCGGCGCGGCGGGTTTTCTCGTCCTCGGCGAAAATCATTTCGCGCACGGCGCGGATGCGATCTTCCTCGAAGAACATGTGCTCGGTGCGGCACAGGCCGATGCCTTCGGCGCCGAATTTGATCGCGGCGCGCGCGTCGGCCGGCGTGTCGGCATTGGCGCGCACCTTTAGCTTGCGCGCCTTGTCGGCCCATTCCATCAGCGTCGCGAATTCGCCGGCGAGCGCCGGCTGGACCATCGGCACCTTGCCGAGGAGCACCTGGCCGGTCGAGCCGTCGATGGTGACCACGTCGCCCTTCTTCAGCGTCGTGCCGCCGGCCGTCACTGTCTGCGCGCGGTAATCGACGCGGAGCGCGCCGGCGCCGGAGACGCACGGCTTGCCCATGCCGCGCGCGACCACTGCGGCATGCGAGGTCATGCCGCCGCGCGTGGTGAGGATACCTTCGGCGGCGTGCATGCCATGGATGTCTTCGGGCGACGTCTCGATGCGGACCAGGATCACCTTGCGGCCCTGGCTCTTCAGCGTTTCGGCGTCCTCGGACGAAAACACAATCTCGCCGCTGGCGGCGCCGGGCGACGCCGGCAATCCGGTGGCGATCACCTTGCGCACGGCGTCCGGATCGATGGTCGGATGAAGAAGCTGGTCGAGCGCCGCCGGATCGACGCGCGACACCGCCTCGTCCTTGCTGATCAGCCTCTCCTGCGCAAGCTCGACGGCAATGCGCAGCGCCGCCTGCGCGGTGCGCTTGCCGCTGCGTGTCTGCAGCATCCACAGCTTGCCCTGCTCGACCGTGAATTCGAGGTCCTGCATGTCGCGGTAATGCTTCTCCAACGCCGCGTGGATGCGTTTGAGCTCCGCGAACGCCTCCGGCATCGCCGCTTCCATCGACGGCTTGTCGGAGCCGGTTGCTTGGCGCGCCGCCTCGGTGATCTCCTGCGGCGTGCGGATTCCGGCGACCACGTCCTCGCCCTGTGCGTTGATGAGAAATTCGCCGTAGAGCTTCTTCTCGCCGGTCGATGGATTGCGCGTGAACGCGACGCCGGTCGCCGACGTCTCGCCCATGTTGCCGAACACCATGGCCTGCACGTTGACGGCAGTGCCCCAGCTTTCCGGAATGTTGTGCAGGCGCCGATAGGTGATGGCGCGCTGGTTCATCCACGAGCCGAACACCGCGCCGATCGCGCCCCACAATTGCGCGTGTGGGTCCTGCGGGAACGGCCTGCCGCTCTCCTCCTCGACGCGCTCCTTGTAGCGCACGATGATCTGCTCCCAATCGTCGGAGTTGAGATCGGTGTCGAGCGCGTAGCTGCTGCGGTCCTTGTGATCGTCGAGGATTTCCTCGAAGTGCTGATGATCGATGCCGAGCACCACGTCCGAGTACATGGTGATGAAGCGGCGGTAGCTGTCGTAGGCAAAACGGCGGTCGCCCGACTTGTTGGCGAGCGCCTCCACGGTCTCGTCGTTGAGGCCGAGGTTGAGCACCGTATCCATCATGCCCGGCATCGACGCGCGCGCGCCGGAGCGCACCGACACCAGCAGCGGGTTCTCGGCGCCGCCGAACTTTTTTCCGGTGATACGGCCGACGTCGGCGAGCGCCGCTTCGACCTGCGCCTTCAATTCCTTCGGGTAGGCTTTGCCGTGATCGTAGAAATAGGTGCAGACCTCGGTGGTGATGGTGAAGCCGGGCGGTACCGGCAGACCGAGATGCGCCATCTCGGCGAGGCCCGCGCCCTTGCCGCCGAGAAGATTGCGCATGCCGGCGCGGCCTTGTGCTGCGCCGCCGCCAAACGCATAGACCCATTTGCCTTTGGCAGGCGACTTCGACGGCGCAGATTTCGGCGCGACCTTCGGTGCAGCTTTGGCCGCCGCCTTGGCAGCAGGTCTGGCTTTGGATTTTGCCGGACGTGCCGTGCCGCGGCCGCGCGCGCTTGCGGCGCGGACCGGAGACTTTTTTACCGCCCGACGGGAAGCCTTGGAGCGCGATTTAGCCATAGGATCTTCGTTCGGTGCGTCGTTCGTTCGAACAATCACAAGCCTGTTGCCCGGGACTGTCTTTGGAACGCTCTGCTCAGACTTTAGTTCAACGGGGGCTAGGGAGCCAAACGGCGAGCGACATTGATCCCCGTCAAACATCCACTAATGGATGAAATGGTAGATGCCGTTGAAGCCGACCAATCCGACGAAAATGAGATAGAGCGCGACGATATAGTTGAGAAGCCGCGGCACGATCAAAATCAGAATGCCGGCGATCAGCGCAACCAGCGGCGTGATGTGAGCGGCGGTGATAACCATGGGGATTGTCCTGAGTTTGGGAGCAAGGGGGCGGTGAATTCAGCAACGCGACGCCGGCATGACAATAACGCGCAACGGCGCGTCGGGTTCTAGCATGTTCCCAGTAATTGGAAACGGGCTCATCCGGTCGTCATGGCCGCGCTCGTCCCGGCCATCCACGTCTTTGTTGTCAGCGACTTTAAGACGTGGATGCCCGGCACAAGGCCGGGCATGACGGCTGAGGTCCAGCCGCTCACCCCTCGATCTTGGAAAAATCCGCCACCGCGCGCGTGGCGGCGCGGATTTCGTTCAAAAGCTTCAGCCGGTTCTCGCGCAGCGCCTTGTCGTCGACGTTGACTGTCACCTTGTCGAAGAACGCATCGACGTGGGGGCGAAGTTTCGCCATGGCGCGCATGGCGCCCTCGAAATCCTCGGCGGCGACCGCGCGTGCGGCATCGGCCTTCGCCACATCGATGGCCTGCGCCAGCGCCTTCTCCTCCGCAAGCTGATAGAGCGACGGATTCGGCGCACCCGTGTACTCGCGCCCGTCCTTCTTCTCTTCGATGCGGATGATGTTGGTGGCGCGCTTGAAACCCGCCAGCAGATTCTTATCGTCCTCGGTGTCGAGAAATTTGCCAAGCGCCTCGACGCGGTGGACGATGAGGAGGAGATCGTCCTGCTCCTCAGGAGCAAACACAGCGTCGACCAGATCGTGCCGGGCACCTTGCTCGCGAAGTTGGACTTTCAGACGATCGGCGAAGAAGCCGACTAATGATCGCAATATAGTGAACTCATCATTTTGCGCGGGCGCGTTGAAGCGAAGGCGAGCGCCAATTTCTTGTGCCTGCGCACCAAGCTGAACCATTCGTGGTGTGATCTCCGGATTGTTCTCAGCAGGCAGGCCTTGCAGCATTCGTTGCATAGCAACGTTCATGTGCACTAACGAGAACCTCAAGGGATGAGTCATTGCGGAAATCAGGCGAAGCCTAATGTTGCCATCCAAAACAATCCGAATCACCCCCAATGCCGCCCGTCGCAGCGCATACGGGTCCTTGCTCCCCGTCGGCTTCTCGTCGATCGCCCAAAAGCCAACCAGCGTATCAAGCTTGTCGGCGAGCGCGACGGCGACCGACACCGGATCGGCCGGGACGAGATCGTCCGGGCCCTTCGGCTTGTAGTGGTCCTCGCAGGCATGCGCGACGGCCTCGTCCTCGCCCTGCGCCTCCGCGTAGTATTTGCCCATGAGGCCTTGCAGCTCGGGGAATTCGCCGACCACTTCCGTCAACAAGTCCGCCTTGCAGAGCTGCGCCGCGCGCTTAGCCTTGTCCACATCGGCGCCGACCAGCGGCGCGAGTTCGGTGGCGAGCCGTTCGATGCGCGCGATCCGCTCGGCCTGGGTGCCGAGCTTCTCGTGAAACACGATATGCTCGAACTTCGGCAGCCGGTCTTCGAGCCGGGTTTTCAGATCGGTTTCGTAGAAGAACTTCGCGTCCGACAGCCGCGCGCGAATGACGCGCTCGTTGCCGGCGACGATCGCCGCACCGCCGTCGGTCGCCTCCACGTTGGAGACCAGGATGAATTTGTTGACGAGCTTGGCGTGGACTCCGTCACGCAGCACGAAGCATTTTTGATTGTTGCGGATGGTGGCGCGGATCACCTCTTCGGGGATTTTCAGAAACTGCGCGTCGAACGAGCCCATCAGCACGACGGGCCATTCGACGAGGCCCGCCGTCTCCGCGAGCAGGCCCGCGTCCTCGACAAGCTCGTAGCCCTGCGCGAACGCGAGCTGCTTTGCTTCGGTCAGAATGATGTCGCGGCGCCGTTCGGCGTCGAGCACCACCTTGGCCTTCTCGAGCTTCTGCGCGTAGTCGTCGAGGCGGCGCACCGTGAACGGCGCAGGCGCGAGGAAACGGTGGCCGCGCGTCTCGTTGCCCGCAGCGATGCCATCGATCGAAAACTTGACCACGTCGGGGTCTTCGGTTTCCGGCCCGAAGGTAGCGACAATCGAATGCAGCGGCCGCACCCAGTTGAGCGCGCCGGGCTCCTTCGACTCCTCGCCCCAGCGCATCGACTTCGGCCACGGGAAGGTCTTGATCACCTCGGGGATGATGTCGCCGATCACCTCGATCGCGGCGCGGCCAGGCTTCTCGATCACCGCCACATAGAACTCGCCCTTCTTGTCGGGCTGCACCTTGGCATCGCCGATCGACGTCAAGCCGGCGGCTTTCAGAAAGCCCGCGATGGCATTTTCCGGCGCGCCGACGCGCGGGCCCTTCTTCTCCTCACGCACGTCGGGCTGGCGCACCGGCACGCCGTGCACGGCAAGCGCCAGCCGCCGCGGCGTCACGAACGCTTTCGCGCCCTCATACAGCAGACCGGCATCGACCAGCCGGTCGGTGACGGCCTTGCGCAAATCCTCCGCCGCCCGCGCCTGCATCCGCGCCGGGATTTCTTCGGAGAACAATTCAAGGAGAAGGTCGGGCATGGATGGTGCCGCTACATGCTTCCTTCACCCTCCCCTGGAGGGGGAGGGTCGGCGCGCGAAGCGCGCCGGGGTGGGGTGACGGCGGTGCCGCTTATGCTTCAAGAACTGCATGTCCGCATCGCGCGAGCCATACAGCGCCGCGTAAACGGTCTCCAACACACCGTCCATAATGTGAGTGAGGTCGTTGTTCCAGAAACGGATCACGCGAAACCCCTGACTTTCCAACCAGCGCGTACGTATCAGATCTCTTACCCGGTTCACTTCAGTGTTGTGCTGGGAGCCGTCGAGTTCAATGACTAGACGTGCAGCCATACATGCGAAGTCGGCAACGTAAGGTCCGATCGGTACCTGCCTGCGGAAATGTGTCCCTTCTGTTTCGAATTGCGCGCAAGCGCTTCCACAGAAGGATTTCGGTCGGCGTAGCCTTTGCACGCAGTCGGCGAGCGCTTGCACGGCGAAATCGGTCGATCAGGAAACTCTCACGCGCCATGGCTTGCCTCACTGCAGCATCACCCCACCCCGCTCGCTGCGCGAGCGACCCTCCCCCTCCAGGGGAGGGTGCTAGGAACGAGCGCTCACAGCGCCTTATGACTCCCGTCGCACATCGGCTTTTTGCCGGAGCGCTTGCAGGCGCAGAACCAGGCTTCCTCGGAGGCCGCGGCCTTGTATTCGACCGGAGAAAAGCCTGTGCCCTTGTGCGAGCCGTCGCAGAACGGCTGCGCCTTCGAGCGTCCGCAGGCGCACCACCAATAGCTCTTGCCGGCCTCGACATTGACCGGGATCGGCCGCTTGCCGCCGATGTCAGGCATTTCGCTCATCAGTCTTTCCCTCCGCCCGCCGTTGCGAGCCACGCCTCGCCGCAGGCCTTGGCGAGTTCGCGCACTCGCAAAATGTAGCTCTGCCGCTCGGTCACCGAGATGACGCCGCGCGCGTCGAGCAGATTGAACACGTGACTGGCTTTGATGCACTGATCGTAGGCGGGCAGCGCCATCAGATGGCGGCCGCGATTGCTGCGCGCCGCGTCGGCGCCCTCACCGTCCGTCTGCCAGCCGGCATCGAGGTACTTCTTGCAGGCGGACTCCGCCATGCGGAATTGCTCAAACAGCATGTCGGTGTCGGCGTATTCGAAATTGTGCCGGGAATATTCCTGCTCGGCCTGCAGGAAGATATCGCCGTAGCTGACGCGCTGCGCGCCCTCGCGGCCGTTGAAATTGAGATCGTAGACGTTCTCGACGCCCTGCACATACATGGCGAGCCGTTCGAGCCCGTAGGTAAGTTCGCCCGCGACCGGCGCGCATTCGAATCCGGCGACCTGCTGGAAGTAGGTGAACTGCGACACTTCCATGCCGTCGCACCAGCATTCCCAGCCGAGCCCCCAGGCGCCCGAGCGTCGGGCTCTCCCAATCGTCCTCGACGAAACGAATGTCGTGGATCTTCGGATCGATGCCGATGGCGTAAAGCGACTTCAGATAAAGGTCCTGCAAATCGTCCGGCGACGGTTTGAGGATCACCTGCATCTGATAATAGTGCTGCAGCCGGTTGGGATTCTCGCCGTAGCGGCCATCCTTGGGCCGCCGCGAGGGCTGCACGTAGACGGCATTCCACGGCCGCGGCCCGAGCGCGCGCAAGGTCGTCGCCGGATGGAAGGTGCCGGCGCCAACCTCCATGTCATAGGGCTGCAACATGACGCAGCCCCAATCGGCCCAATAGCGCTGCAACGCCAGGATCAGACCCTGGAATGAGCGCTCCGGACGCATGTACGGCGGCAATTCGTCAGTCATGGCACGTTGTTGGGTGAAGGCAACGCACAGGTCAAGCCTGCCATTAACAAAAGCGGGGATCAGGCATCAGTGGCAGGACCCCGGCGCATCTGATACCTCAGTCCGGTCAGCAAAGACTGATACGGGAGGAAGCAGTGCGGATCATATGGGGCGTGCTTGCTGGCTTGTGCGCAGCGTTGTCGTTTGCGGCGCCGCCGGCGCAGGCGCAGGATTTTCCGAACCGGCCCATTCACGTCGTGATCGCCTTTCCGCCGGGAGGCCCGACCGACTTCGTCGGCCGCGTCATCGCCGACAAGATGAAGGCGATGCTCGGGCAGACCGTCGTCATCGACAACAAGCCGGGCGCCAATGGCACGCTCGGCGGCGAGTTCGTCGCCAAGTCCGATCCCGACGGCTACACGCTGTTTCTGACGACGGCCGGCGCAGTGACGGTGTCGCCGCACATCATGAGCGAGTATGCCATTACGACGCGCTGCGCGATTTCGCGCCGGTCGCGCTCGTCACGACCGTGACCGAAGTACTGGTCGTCCCGCCGAAGCTCGGCATCAAGACCGTCAAGGAACTGGTCGACTCTCGCCAAGGCGAAACCCGGCGCCATCCCGTTCGCCTCGACCGGCATCGGCTCGCACGCCGCATCTGGCGCAGGAGCTGCTCGCCGCGTCGGCGGGCGTGAAATTTCTTCACGTGCCCTACGCGGGCGCAGCTCCGGCTTTGACCGATCTGCTCGGCGGACAAGTCGACGTGCTGTCCGCCGACGTGCCGGTGCTCATCGCACAAATCCAGGCCGGCAACCTCGTGCCGATCGGCGCGGCGGCTGACAAGCGCGACGCAATCCTGCCGGACGTACCGACGCTCGCCGAGCAAGGCTATCCCAACACCGACGCGTCGAACTGGTATGGGCTGCTCGCGCCGGCGAAGACGCCACCGGCGGTCGATCGCCAAGCTCAACACCGCCGTCAACGCGGCGCTCGACGATCCGCCGATCCGCGATAAGCTCGTCCAATCCGGCGCGACGCCGGTCGGCGGCACACCGGAGAGCTTCGGCACATTCATGAAGGCGCGAGTACGACAAATGGGGCCGCGTCGACCAAGGAGCGCGGCATCAAGGACGAGCAGTAGGGTCCGACAATTCGTCTTCCGTCATTCCGGGGCCGGGCGAAGCTCGGAATGATGATGTCGAAAAGCCTACCCCGGCCGGTATTCGCCGGTGATCGGATCGCGCTTGAGCTTCGGCATGGCCTCGCGGTCGACCGGTTCGACGGCGGCGGCTTCGGCGCGAACGCTGTCGAGCTCGGCGTTGACGCGATGCATTTCCTTGACGCACCAGCGCACCAGCGCTGCGGCTCCCACAACTCCCACCGCCAAAGCAAACAGCGGAGGCATCTTCGAACTCCTCAATCCGCCGCTAGAAGTCCGAAATCTCGCCCACAATGCGCGCGCTTCCAGCGCCGAAATCATATCCTCGGCAAATCCTGATTGCACCAGTCCCGGCTGCATCAACCCGCCGCTGCCGACGCCCCAGACGCGCCGCCCGAACAAGCCGCGTTCGGCGCTGACCAAGGGCGTAACCACCTTCTCACCGAAGCGCTCGCGCAGCACACCGCGCAGATCGCCGATCGCATCGACAAGGCCGAGCTGCAGACCGCCCGCCGTCCGGTCCAGTATTCCCCGGAAAACAAGTCGTTTTCGGGGCCGTTGAGCTTGTCGCCGCGGCGCGATTTTACCAGCGCGATGAAATCGTCGTGGATTTCCCGCTGCAGCTTCTTCAGCCGTTCGACGTCAGCCGGATCCTCCGGCAGAAACGGGTCGAGCATCGCCTTGTGCTCGCCGGAGGTATAGAGCCGCCGCTCGACGCCGAACTTGGCGATCAGCTTGTCAAACCCGAACGAGCCGCCGACCACGCCGATCGAGCCGACGATCGAATGCGGATCGGCGATGATCTCGTCGGCCGCGCACGCGATCATGTAGCCGCCCGAGGCGGCCGCATCTTCCACAAAGGCAATGACGCGGCGCTTCTTCTGCTCGCGCCAATTCGCGGATGCGGCGGAAGATCAGGTGCGATTGCACCGGCGATCCGCCCGGCGAGTTGATGGCGAGCGCGACGGCCGGCGCGTTGCGCACGGCAAAGACGCGGTCGAGCGTGCGGGCGATCCCCGCAAGCGTCAGCCCGGGCCGCAGCGGCGTCGAAAAGCCGATGATGCCGGTCAGGCGAACCACCGGGACCACCGGCTGGTCGCTGCGAAACCGCTGTGGAACAAGCGGACGCAGCAACGCCCAAGCGCGCTGGCTCAAGTCCTTCACGCGGCTTCCGGGCGAAACCTCTGTCATGAGTTCCAGATAGGACGCACACGCTGAACGCTCAAGTAACCAATTCTTCACCTCCTGGAATGTTTCTTGCTTGAGTTGCGCCGCCGATTCGCGCGGCGAGGTGGGGAAGCAATGAAAATCTACGCTCTCTTGGCTCTGATCGCGCTGATTGTGGGACTTTCCCACTATCCGATCCGCCGCCGGCCCAAGCCCGCTGCCGCGGTGCCGCCCGATTCACTGCCAGCGTGATACCTGATCGCGCAGCAGCATTCTAACATCGCAATCAGCAGACAACGCCGCGCCGCCGCGCAATATGGCCTCGGCCTGCGCGGTCGGCTTGCCGTCGCCTCGGCGAGCACCAGACCTGGCAGCAGCGACGTGCGGCGCGCGGCTTGCCTTGACGGCGCGCGCCAGCACGCGGATCGCCGGCGCGCCCGGCTTCGGGTGAACTGGCAAGACCGATACGGCACCGAAGCCGTCCGTCAAGCGCGGCGAGCACGTCGCCGAGACCATCGGCCCGCCAGATCAGCGTGATCACGCCGTCACGGCCGAGCAGCCGCGCCGCCGTACGCAACCCAATGCGAGCAGCGTCCCCTGTTGCGCGACATGAGCATGACGGCGCGCCTGGATCGCGGCGAAGGATTTTGCCGCGTCGTTGAACGGCGGGTTCATCAGCACGCGATCCGCCGAACCGGGCGAGAGCCCTGCCTCGCAAATGCCTCTGCAGACGCCGCCACATCGAGACACACGGCGCGCACTCGATCGGCCAGGCCGATTGCGCTCGGCGTTATCGCGGGCGAGCGCTGCCAGCGCCGGATCGATCTCGACCAGCGTGACCGCGACGCCTTCGACCCGCTGCGCCAGCGCCAGTCCCGCCGCCCCGACGCCGGCGCCGAGATCGACGGCGTGCTCGCCGGGCTGTGCGCCGGCCGCCGCCGCCAACAGGATAGCGTCGTGGCCGACGCGATGGCCGCGCAACGGCTGGCGCAGGACAGCCGGCCGCCGAGGACGGCGTCCTCGCTGACCGCAGTCAGCGTCAGCGGACATCGGGCCGAAGCTCTTTGGCGAAGCCAGCCTCGTCAAGCAGCCGCCGCGCCGCCGCCAGCTGGTCCTCTTCGACCAGAATGCGGCGCGGGAAATATGCCGATCGAGCCTTCCAGCACGCTCATGTTCTGATCGACGATCATGTGGTCGATATTCGCGCCCTTGAGCAGCGCCTCGATCGCCGAGATCAGCACGGCATCGTTGGTTCGGACGAGTTCGCGCATGCTCAGCTCCGGCGCCGCTCTTCGCCCGGCGCGCGCAGCGCCAGATAGGCGATGAGCTTGGCCTCGCGCCGGCCGCGCGTCACGGTGTCGAGGATCAAGCCGCACGGCGATCGACAGGAAGCCGAGCAGCATCAGCCCGGTCGAGAGCACTGCCGTCGGCAGGCGCGGCACCAGGCCTTCCTCCAGGTAGGTGATGAAGATCGGGATGGCGAGGCCGATCGACATGATGGCGAGCGCAACGCCGAACGCGCCGAACAACGGCAGCGGCCGCTCGGCGCGATAGAGTTTGAGCACCGTCCAGAGAATGCGAAAGCCGTCGTGCCAGGTGCTGAGCTTCGAGACCGAGCCGCTCGGCCGCGAATAATACGGCGTCGCGACTTCGCCGACCGGCAATTCCAGTTCCAGCGCGTGGACGGTCAGTTCGGTCTCGATCTCGAAGCCGCCGGACAGGATCGGAAACGATTTGACGAAGCGGCGCGAGAACACCCGATAGCCCGACAGGATATCGGTGAAGGCGCGGCCGAAAATGTGCGTGACAAAGCCGGTCAGCAGCCAGTTGCCGGTGCGATGGCCGGGGCGATAGGCCGCCTCCTCGCTGATCGACGCGGGTCGCGACGACCATGTCGAGCCGGTCGTCGATGAGCTTCTCGATCATCGCCGGCGCGCTCGGCGCGTCATAGGTCGCGTCGCCATCGACCAGCACGTAAATGTCGGCCTCGATGTCGTTGAACATGCGCCGCACGACATGACCCTTGCCCTGATGGGTTTCGCGGCGGACGACGGCGCCGGCCTCCTGCGCCGCCGCGATCGGTGTTGTCGCGTCGAATTGTTGTCGTAGACGTAGATGGCCGCGTCCGGCAGCGCCGCGCGGAAGTCGGCCACGACTTTGGCGATCGCGCGCTCCTCGTTGTAGCACGGCACCAGAACCGCCACCTCGAGGCGGCTGTCCGTCACGCTCCTCGCGAGAACGCTGGTTGCTTGACATTGCCCCTCTCCGCCGCCACGTCGAAGTCGGCGCTGACGGACCGATCCATCCAGCAGTGCAGAATCGGCGCGATACCGCCGCACTTGCCGCGTCACCATAGCGTTTCTATGCTCGCGCGTCCTCTGTGGAGAAATTGCTGTGGCCGTCGTCGTTCCCTTTGAAAGTCCCGGGTGAGCCGTCGATCGACCCACTGGTCGATCTGGTCGCCGCCGACATGGAGCGCGTCAACGGCGCGATTCTGGCGCGAACCGGCTCCGAAGTGACGATGATCCCGGAGGTCGCCAACCATCTCATCAATTCCGGCGGCAAGCGGCTGCGGCCGATGCTCACGCATCGCGCTGGCGCGGCTCACCGGCTACGCCGGCGACGGCCACATCAAGCTCGCCGCGGCCGTCGAGTTCATGCACACGGCGACGCTGCTGCACGACGACGTGGTCGACGAGAGCGAGCTGCGGCGCGGCCGGCTCGCCGCGCGCATGCTGTGGGGCAACGAGGCGAGCGTGCTGGTCGGCGATTTCCTGCTCGGCCAGGCGTTCAAGATGATGGTCGAGGTCGGCAACCTCAAGGCGCTGGAAATTCTGTCCTCCGCCGCCGCCGTGATCGCCGAGGGCGAGGTCATGCAGCTCGCGCGCCGCCAAGAACACGGCGACCACCGAGGACGAATATATCGCGGTGATCCGCGCCAAGACCGCCGAACTGTTCGCCGCCGCCTGCGAAGTCGGCCCGGTGCTCGTCGGCGCGGCAGCAGGCCGAACAGGCCGCCTGCCGCTCGTTCGGCATGAATCTCGGCATCACCTTCCAGCTGGTCGACGACGTGCTCGACTACGGCGGCGCCGCCGCCAAGCTCGGCAAGAACGTCGGCGACGATTTCCGCGAAGGCAAGATCACGCTGCCGGTGGTGCTGGCGTTCCGCCGCGGCTGCGACGCCGAGCGCGAATTCTGGCGGCGCACGCTGGAACGCGGCGAAGCCAACGACGCCGACCTCGATCACGCCATCGGCCTGATGACCAAGCACCGCGCGCTCGAGGACACGATCGGCCGCGCGCATCATTACGGCGCCATCGCCCGCGACGCGCTGGCGCTGTTTCCCGATTCACCGATGAAATCGGCGCTCGCCGAGACCGTCGATTTCTGCATCGCGCGGACGCATTAGCCTCCGTCAGACGGCGCAGCCGAGCGAGGTCGCTCGCACCCACCATTGCGGATATTTGCTGCGTAGAGCGTGCGGCGGCACCGCGCGCTGCAGCATCTGACGCGAAGACGCCAAAACAGGTCGCGCCCGAGCCCGACATGCGGGCGAGCGGCAGCCCGCGAGCGCGCGCAGCGCGGCGAGCACGTCGGCGATCACCGGCGCGATCCCGATCGCGGCGCGCTTCGAGATCGTTCGACTGCGCCGCTGAGAAATTGCAGAAGCTGCTCGCGTGCTTGTCGCTGTCGCGAGCGCGTCGACGATCGACGGCGACGCGGCGACGCCGCCGCGGGCTTCCAGCCGGCGAACACGGCCTTGGTCGCGAGCGCGACGCCCGGATTGACCAGCACCGCCGGCAGCGCCGGCAGCTCGAGCGGCTCGGAGAGGATTTCGCCGATGCCGCGCATCAGCCGCGCGCGCGGATCGAGGCAGACCGGCACGTCGGCGCCGGTCGCGCGGGCCGCCTCGTAAAGCCGCGGATCGTCGATCGAAAGATCATTCGCCCGCGCCAGCAGCCGCAGCGCCGCCGCCGCGTCGGCCGAACCGCCGCCAAGCCCGGCGGCGACCGGCAGCGTTTTGTCGAGATGAAAGGCGCCCGTGCGAAGCCCGTCGACGCGCGCGGCGAGCGCGCGCGCAGCTTTGAGCACGAGATTGTCGGCGTCCGTCGCCTGCCAGCGCGGCGCTCGGCCCGCGCACGGTGAGCGCAAGCTCGCCGCCCGGCGTAAAGACTCAGGCGATCGCCGATCTCGGCGAACGCCACCAGGCTTTCGATCTCGTGATAGCCGTCGGCGCGGCGGCCGAGCACCCGCAGCGTCAGATTGACTTTGGCCGGCGCGTTCTCGACGAGCGCAACGGAAGCGGACACCGTCACCCGCCGTTGCCGGTCCTTCTTCGGTCTTGTCGGCATCCGCGGAGGACGACGTGTCGTCGGGAAGCCCATCTTTGAGCTTCGCTTCGATCTTGGGCAGGTCTTCAGGCTCCGGATTGAGGTCCTTGGCGTGCGACCATTGGAAGTGCGCTTCCAGCGTCCGCCCGACCCGCCAATAGGCGTCGCCCAGGTGATCGTTGATGGTCGGATCGTCGGGCTTGAGCTCGACGGCGCGCTCGAGATTCTTCACCGCCTCGTCGTAATTGCCGGTGCGGAAATAGGCCCAGCCGAGCGAGTCGACGATGTAGCCGTCGTCGGGCCGCTGCTCGACCGCGCGGCGGATCATGTCCATGCCCTCATCGAGATGGACGCCCTGATCGACCCACGAATAGCCGAGATAATTGAGCACGAGCGGCTGGTCGGGATACAGCTCGAGCGCCTTTTTCAGATCGGCTTCGGCGTTCGGCCACTGATGCGAGCGCTCGTAGCAAATGCCGCGGAAGTAGAACATCACCCAGTTCGACTTTTCCGGCGTCGGCGATCGTGTCGATCGCCTTGCTGTAAACGTCGGCGCAGCCGGCAAAATCCTTGCGCGCGCGCAGGATGTTGCCGAGCGCAAGGATCGCTTCGGTGTCCTTCGGATGCTCGGCAATGACGCGATCGAGCCGCTTCTTGGCTTCGTCGGTGCGGTCGAGCAGATCGAGATCGCCGGCGAGCTGGATTTCGGCGTTGCGCAGCGAGCGACGACGTCGAGGGGACCCGCTCATAGACCTTGATCGCGAGTTCCGGCTTCTTCAGCAACTCGTAGAGATCGGCGAGCG
Source organism: uncultured Alphaproteobacteria bacterium (assembly GCA_963732015.1). Classification (GTDB taxonomy): domain Bacteria; phylum Pseudomonadota; class Alphaproteobacteria; order Rhizobiales; family Xanthobacteraceae; genus BOG-931. The sequence continues at coordinate 83,521 of CAVSXY010000005.1, forward strand.
ACAGCAGCGCCATCGTATGCGACGGCTCGAGATAGAGCGCGAGCTGCAGATAAATCAGCGCCAAGTCTTCGCCGCCGCGGCGTCCGATCGACGCGCCGAGACCATATAGCGCCTCGGCGGCGCCGGCCTGCGGCGATTCGACGAGCGGCGGCAGCTTCTCGCCGTCCGAGATCTGCTTCATCTCTTCCTTGATCAGCGGATGATCCGGCAGCGCCTTGTCGAAGTCCTGATAGACCTTCAGCGCATCGTCCTTGCTGCCGTTGCGCGACAGAAAGCGGCCATAGGCCTGCACGGTGCGCAGCGCCGTCGGATCGGCCTTGTAGGCGCGCTCATAGCGCTTGGCGGCGTTCTTCTTGTTGTTGGCGAGATCGAGGATGAGGCCGGCGTGCAGATCCTTGAAGATCCCGTACCAATCCGGGCCGGTGAGCTTGTCGAGGGTGTCGATCGCCGACCGCGCGTATCGCCGGCGCCCTATAGCGCCCAGGCCGACAGCAGCGTCGCCGTCAGATCGGTCACCGGGCCGCGCACCGACTGCGCAAAATTCTGCCGCGCCGCGCCGTATTGCTTCTGCTTGAGCGCGCGCACGCCGATCACGAGCCGCGCGATGCGGTCGGTTGTGATCGACCTGGACGAGCCGGTCGGCGAGCTTGCCGGCTTCGTCGATATCGCCGTCGGTCAGCACCGAAAGAAAGGTGCGGCTGAGCAGATCGGCATTGCGCGGATCGGTCTTGAGCACATTGAGATAATAGGCTGCCGCAGTCGCCGGCATCGCGCTCGGCTCCGGCATGCCGAGCGGCCAGATAGCTGCCGGACGCGTTCGAATGCGTCAGATCCTGTGCGGTCGGCGCCTGGGCGGCGAGAGCTGATGGCAGGCTCAAAGCCACGGCGACGCCAACGATGGCGGCTTGCCGGGACAGCAGCGTATGAGTCACGAGATCTCCATTGGCAATGTAATTGGCAGCTTCCGGGCTACGACCTGCGCTCGCCCACTGAGAATCGGACGCCGGATGTGGTTTGCCGCCAGAATGGCCGTTTTGCCCGCGCCCGCAAGGATACACACCCGGCATTATACCGAACGCCTGTCACAAAACCGGAGCCCCCGTCATTCCGACCCGACCGACCCGACGCATTCGGCAGAGGATATTTTTAGGCTCGAACGGAGGCGAAATCGCGGCAAGTCGGATTAAGCGCTGCCCCTGAGCCGGCGACGCCGCCGGGTCCTGCGACACCTCGCGCCATCACATATTCGGATAATTCGGCCCGCCGCCGCCCTCGGGCGGAACCCAGGTGATGTTCTGATTCGGGTCCTTGATGTCGCAGGTTTTGCAGTGGACGCAGTTCTGCGCGTTGATCACGAAGCGCGGCGTGCCGCCGTCCTCGACCCATTCGTAGACGCCGGCCGGGCAATAGCGCGCCGACGGCCCGGCATAGACGTCGTGCTCGGAGGATTTCTGCAGCGCGGCGTCGCGCACCACGAGATGCGACCGGCTGGTCCTCCTCGTGGTTGGTGTTCGACAGATAGACCGACGACAGCCGGTCGAAAGTGAGCTTGCCGTCGGGCTTTGCGTAGGCGATCGGCCGGCATTGCGCCGCGGGCTTGAGCGTCGCGAAATCGGGCTTGCCGTGCTTGAGCGTGCCGAACAGCGAAAAGCCGAGCGTGTTGGTCCACATGTCGAGCCCGCCGAGCGCGATGCCGGCGAGCGTGCCGAGCTTCGACCACAGCGGCTTGGCGTTGCGCACCCGCCACAGATCGCGCCCGATCGGCGACGAGCGCCACGCCGCTTCGTAGTCGGCAAGCTCGTCGTTGGCGCGGCCTTGGGCAGCGCTGCGGCGACATGCTCGGCCGCCAGCATGCCGGACAGCATCGCGTTGTGGCTGCCCTTGATGCGCGGCACGTTGACGAAGCCCGCCGCGCAGCCGATCAGCGCGCCGCCGGGGAACGCAAGCTTCGGCACCGATTGCTAGCCGCCTTCGGTGATGGCGCGCGCGCCGTAGCAAATCCGCTTGCCGCCGGCGAACGTGTCGCGCACCAGCGGATGCGTCTTGAAGCGCTGGAATTCTTCGAACGGCGACAGATACGGATTTTGATAGTTGAGATGGACGACGAAGCCGACCGCGACCAGATTGTCGTCAAAGTGATAGAGGAACGAGCCGCCGCCGGTGCTGTTGCTCAGCGGCCAGCCCATCGTGTGCTGCACCAGACCGGCCTGGATGTTTTTCGGGCGCGACCTGCCACAGCTCCTTCAAGCCGATGCCGAATTTCTGCGGCTCGCGGTCCTTGCGCCAGACCGAAGCGTTCGATCAGCATCTTGGTCAGGCTGCCGCGCGCGCCTTCGGCGAACAAGCGTGTACTTGCCGCGCAACTCCATGCCGCGGGTGAAGCCCGATTCGGCTGGCCATCCTTGCCGATGCCCATGTCGCCGGTGGCGATGCCGGCGACGGCGCCGTTGTTGTCGTAAAGCACCTCGGCGGCGGCGAAGCCCGGATAGATTTCGACGCCGAGCGCTTCGGCCTTGCGCGCCAGATAGCGGCAGACATCGCCGAGCGAGACGATGAAATTGCCGTGATTGCTCATCAGCGGCGGCATCAGGACGTTCGGCAGCCGCAACGCGCCGGACGGACCGAGCACGTAGAAGCGGTCCGGCGGTGACCGCGGTCTTGATCGGCGTGTCT
>CAVSXY010000006.1:0-280728 GCA_963732015.1 uncultured Alphaproteobacteria bacterium
GGCATCGGCGATTTGTTTACGCCCGGCCCAACGTTCACCAACGTAACCGACTTTCGCGCCATCGTCGTTGACAGGCGCTAGGTTCGCCGGAATCTAGGGCGGAGATGAGCAAGGGGTTCTTTTGCAGAACGAGAACGCTGGCGGCGAGCCTCCTTGTGATGCTCGTGCTGGCCGGGTCTGCTCATCCCGCGAACGCTGATTTCCGTCTGTGCAACAACACCGCGAGCCGGGTGGGCGTTGCGGTCGGTTATAAGGATTCCGACGGCTGGACCACCGAAGGATGGTGGAACCTGCCTGCACGCACCTGCGAAACCGTTCTGAAGGGCAACCTCGTCGCGCGATTCTACTACGTCTACGCCGTCGACTATGATCGCGGCGGGGAATGGACGGGACGCGCCTACATGTGTACGCGCGACAAGGAATTCACCATTCGAGGCGCCGGCGACTGCCTCGCCCATGGCTATGACCGTACCGGCTTTTTCGAAGTGGACACTGGCGAACAGCGGGCCTGGACGGTGCAACTGACCGAATCCGCCGAACAGCCTCCGCAAAAGCCTTTGCCGCCCGGTAACCCGCTGAATGCCGCCCCGCTCAAGGGGGCCGGCGCCGGCAATGGAAACCCGCCAAGCGCGACGCCTGCACCCGGAAGCCAAGGCCGATGAGGCGACAAAGGCGGACCAAGGTCGTGGCGACGCTTGGCCCGGCGTCGTCGGACCGGGCCATGATCAGCAAGCTGTTCGCAGCCGGCGTCGACGTCTTCCGCATCAATATGAGCCACACCTCGCACGACAAGATGCGGGAGTTTGTGACCACGATCCGCGCGGTCGAGAGCGACTCAGCCGGCCGATCGGAATTCTGGTCGATCTGCAGGGGCCGAAGCTGCGGCTCGGCGCGTTCGACGGCGGCTCGGCGGTGATCGACAAGGGCCACGACTTCGTCCTCGACACCGATCCGTTCCCGGCGACGCCACACGGGTCCACCTGCCGCAACCCGAAATCTTGCCGCCATCAAGCCCGGCGACGGACTGCTCATCGATGACGGCAAGCTGCGCCGGTCGCGACTGAAACGACGCCGCAGCCATCGTCACGCGCATCGAGGTCGGCGGCAAGGTGTCGGACCGCAAAGGTGTCAGCCTCCCCGACACCCTGATCCGCTGGGCGCTCTGACCCGAAGGACCACGCCGATCTCGAGGCCGCGCTCGATGCCGGCATCGATTGGGTCGCGCTGTCGTTCGTTCAGCGGCCTGAGGACATCGCGGAAGCGGAAAAGTCATGCACGGCCGTGCCGGCGTGATGGCCAAGATCGAGAAGCCGCAGGCCGTGACGCGGCTCGACGAAATCTCGATCTCGGCGACGCGCTGATGGTCGCGCGCGGCGATCTCGGCGTCGAGATGCCGCTGGAAAAGGTTCCGGGCGTGCAAAAGCGAAATGACCCGCGCCGCCCGCCGCGCCGGCAAGCCGGTGGTGGTCGCAACCCAGATGCTGAAATCGATGGTCACGAGCCCGGTGCCGACACGCGCCGAGGTGTCCGACGTCGCCACGCGATCTTCGACGGCGCCGACGCCATCATGCTGTCGGCGGAATCCGCGTCCGGCCAATATCCGGTCGAAGCGGTCTCGACGATGAACCGCATCGCCGAAGAAGTCGAAAGCGACGCCGACTACCCAGCATCATTCACGTCCAGCACACCGAGCCCGAAGATACCGGCGCCGACGCCATCGCGGCCGCCGCGCGCCAGATCGCCGAAACGCTCGACCTGTCCGCCATCGTGTGCTGGACCACCTCCGGCTCGACCGGCTTGCGCGTCTCGCGTGAGCGGCCGAAGTCGCCGATCATTGCGATTTCGCCGAATCGTCGGCGACCGGCGCGGAGGCTGTCGGTCGTGTGGGGCATCCACTGCGTCATCGCCGAAGACGCGCACGATCAGGACGACATGGTCGATCGCGCCTGCGGCATCGCCTTCAAGGAAGGATTCGCCAAGGCCGGTCAGCGCGTCCTCATCGTGGCGGGCGTCCCGCTCGGCACCCCCGGCGCCACCAACATGCTGCGCATCGCCTTCGTCGGCAGCGAGGCAGCTGACGGGTGATAGCGGTTCAGGACAGCCGATCGTCTTGATGCCGGCGCGATCCCGTCATCATCGCTGACGCCGAAGGCCGCTTCCGATTACTTCGGAGCGTCCGCGAGCTTCGGATGCAAGATGCTCTCGATACGGCCGGTGATCTCGCTCGGCGCTTCCGTCGCCGCCGTGACGATCCTCTGCACCGCCTCGGCGGAAGCTGGCCGCAGAGTGACGTCCGTTTTCGCCACCTCGGCCAGGAAATCGGGATCGCCAAGCAGCGCGTCGAAGGCCGCGCGAAGCGCCGCGGCGCGCTCGGCGGGCACGCCCGGCGGCCCCATGATCGATTGGCCGACTTCGGCGCCCGCCGTGTAGAATGCCAGTACGTCTGTCGCGTCCTTGGTGAGGCCGAGTTCGACCGTGGTCGGCACGTCCGGCAATTCCGGCTGGCGCTCGCTCGCGGCCTGATAGAGAACGCTGATGAAGTGGCTGCGCAGCCAGTCCTGTTTGCTCCGCTTCAACGTGTCCCACGACGACTGCACGGCATCCACTTCGCCGCGCTCCAGGGCCAGCATTCCCTGCGGCGAACTGGTGAAGCCGGAGATCAGCTTGAATCGGGTCCCGGCAAGCGCGTTGAGCAATCGCGGGTAGCCTTCCGACGTCGATCCTGCGCCCGTGGTCGCAACGGAGACCTCGGCGCGTTTCGCGTCCGCGATTGATTTGGCGCTGTCACTGCGGCTGACCAGCGCTTCGAGCGAGTTGGTGATCCGTCCGATCCAGGTGAACCGGGCCGCCTTGTAGCGCACGCCCGGCGTATGCAAGGCCTCGTCCAGTGCAACCGATGCCGAGACCGTTCCGATCGCCGTTCCATCCTGCGGCGCGTTCCAATAGAGGAAGCCGGCCGCCTGCAAGCTGCCGGCGCCCGGCATGTTCTGCACGACAATGGTCGGATTGCCGGGAATGTGCCGGCTGAGATAGCGCGCAGCGACCCGCGAATAAAAATCGTAAGCGCCGCCGGCGGCGAAGCCGACATAGTAATTGATCGTCTTGCCCTGGAAAAATGTGTCGGCCGCTTGCGTCGGCGCCGCGGCCGCTGTCGCCGCCAAAGCGGCGAGCGGAAGCAGACATAATCGCAAGCAGTCAAAAGTCGTATCGAGTGTCCTGCCTTGCTCGTCCTCCAAGGAACGCAAGGAGCCTACTCCTTCGGCAGCAGTCCCTGATAATCCTTCTCGTAGTATTCCGGGCGCATGCGATTTTCAGCGCCCCTCGTCTTCATGATCTCCGAATATTCCTTCCGCAGGAACGGATCCTCCATGTAGTACGGCACCGCAGTGCCGCCCTCGGGGATGTCGATCGCGGTGTAGTCGGTCTGCTTCTCGCCGGGCGGCCCCGGCTCCTGGAGGGATGATTGGGACCAAACCACGCGGTGATCCGGAACGAACCCTCGCAGGCGCCGAAATGCTGATGCACCCAGCGCGCGCCGCCGGGCGCCGCCGACACCATGCCGACCGGCTCATAATCGACGCGCTTGACCTGATCCGCCTTGCCGTCCTTCCAGGGCGTGATGCCGAGATGTTCCGGCCAGGTGTAGGTGTAACCGCGGCCCTTCAGACAGATGAGCACCGCCGACGAGGTGTGTGAATGCGCCTTTGAATAATGGCCGGTCTGATATTGCTGGACCCACAGATAGAACGAATTGCCGGTCATGAATGGTTCGACCCGGCGGCGCCGGGAGACCGGCGATTGTCGAGCGGCAGGTCGCAGTTGACGATGTCCGGAATGAAGTTGGTGCGGCGCATGGCGAGACCGCGGACCGGATCGGGCTCGATGTCGTCCTTGTATTTGTAGAAATCGTCGGCGCCGGAAAAGCGGTCGCGGAATTCGTACGGATTGTTGAAGACCGCTTCGACGCTGTTGACCAGGTTCAACTGATTGGGCGCCGTGGTGCCGCCAAGCAGCAGCGCCGGCGACGAACTGGCGTTGACGATGCGGTGCCAGGCGTTCATCGGGATCGAGAACAGCGAGCCCTGCTGCCATTCGAAGATGTGCCGCTTCTTGTCGAACTCGAGCCAGACCTCGGTCGAGCCGCGGCCTTCGACCACGTAGTGGATTTCCTCATACATGTGCTTTTCGGGATTGAGCGCGCCTTTGCCCGGAACCTCGATGACGTAGCTGCCCCACTTTCCCTCGGTGCCAAACAGCTGGATGTAGGTGCCGCGGCCTCCGGTCCGTTTCCACGGCGCGAGCGGCAGGTTCTGCACCTTGCTCACGCCGATATCGCGGAAGATCGGAATGCCTTCCGACTCCATGAACAGATCATAGGGCGTTTTCGGTCTATCGAACTTGCCGTAGCCGGCGCGTTTGTAGCCGGCAGGTTCGTGCCAGTGAACTTCGCCCGTGGCGTCATGCATGATGGTAACCCCTGTCAGGCGGTCAACGGGCGTCGATGCAATTTCCAATTTCGAATTTCAGTCTTCGAGCATAAGTGCGCCGACGCGCTGTCCGCCACAACGACAACACAGCGTACAATGCGGTGCGTCCGACTTGCAACGCCAGATGAAGCATGACAGCCAGCGTGGATGTCGAGCTTACGGGCTCGTCTGCTGTGCCGGATAACACCCGTCGCAGAGCTTATTTCCGCTTATGCGCCATAACGACTTATTCAATCACCTGGTCGGCGCGGGCAATCAGCGTCGGAGAAACGTCAATCCCGAGATTCTTCGCGGTCTGAAGGTTGATCGCCAGCACAAACTTGACCGACTGCAGGACCGGCAAATCTGCTGGCGCTTCACCTTTGAGGACCCTGCCCGTATAGACGCCGGCCTGCCGATAGCTGTCGACGATGCTGGTGCCGTAGCTCATCAGGCTGCCGCCCTCGACGAAATCCGGCCACTCCCACATGGCGGGCAGGCTGTGCTTTGCGGCCAGCGCCACAAGCCGCTCGCGCTGGCCCGCGAGAAACGGATCGGCGCCTGCCATCAGCGTACGGGCACCGGCCTGCGCAAGACTGTCGAATGCAGGCTAAAGCTCGCTGTCACGGCTGACGCGGCGGATCAGCGTTTGCAACCCGAGCGCACGGGCGGCGCCTGCGACTTCCGGCACTTCGATTTCGGCGCTGGCGTTGTTCGGATTGATAAGGACACCGACCGTGGCGGCCTTCGGCGCCATTTCGTGCAGCAGGCCGAGACGCTTCGCCTCCAGCTGATTACTGATCATGCTGACGCCGGTCGCGTTGCCGCCGGGCCGGTTCATGCCGGCGACGAGACCGAATCTGACCGGGTCTCCGCCGATGTTGAATACGATCCGGATCGTCGCGGTCGCCGCTTTTGCCGCGAGCGCCGAATCGCTAGGTCGGCGCGACGATGACGGCGACCTGTCGGCGAACCAGCTCTTCGGCGAGAACACTCAGGCGATCGTAGCGCCCTTCGGCCCAGCGGTAATCGACCACGACGTTCTGGCCCGGAACGAATTGCATTTCGGACAAGTCTTGAACGAACCCTTCAATGCGATTGGCGACCATCGGACCTGGTCCGAGCGTGCTGAGAAAGCCAACGACGGGCTTTGGTGTTTGCTGTGCCGCCGCCGGCCGCGCGGCCAAAGCTGCACCAGCCAAGCCCGTGATGAAGTCCCGCCGTCTCATGCCCCCTCCCGACCGCAGCCGGCCGTCAGATTATCGGTCCGATCCGCACCGTGGAAGGAGTACGCGTGTCTGGCCGGCAAGGGACGTTCGCACAGCCAGGGCGATCCGCAGTGTCAAGGCTGGAGCGTTCGCGCCACGCGAAATCCGTGATTGCTGCTGCGGAAGTCGGACGGGAACCAGCCCCGGTAGGCGGAGCTCAGAATTCGACGGGAAACTGCTCCAGGCCCCGCCGCGCACGACATGACCTTTGCAAGTTCCTGTCACCCACGCGGAGCCGTCGGCAGGGGCGCCGTTGTAGTCGTCGTGAAAGCAGTTCTCGACCCAATCGTAGCTGTTGCTGGCAACCTGATAGAAGCCCCATGGATTGGGCGAGAAGGAATCAACGGGCAATGTCTTCTGCCGGTTCTCGCCGGTCGGCTGGCCGCCGTAAGATCGTGTGCCGTTATAGTTTGCCTGACTCGTCGAAACTGTCGAGCCCCACCAGAAGGGCGTCGTCGTCCCCGCACGCGCCACGTATTCCCATTCCGCTTCGCTCAAGAGCCGGTAGGCTTTTCCCGTCTTGCCCGACAACCACGCCACATAGGCCTGGGTATCGTCCCAATTGACATTGATAACCGGCCAACGACCGCGGCCCCAACCCGCATCAGACGGACGATAGCCGTTGCATCCGCCGTCGTTCACGCAGGCATCCCATTGCTCGAAGGTCACTGCAAATCTGCTCGCCGCAAAGGGCCGCCCGATCGTCACCGTATGCTGCGGAGCCTCGGAGGTGAGCGGCGGGCCTGTCGTCAGCGTGCCCGGGACGATCCCATTCTGGGCGTAAGCCGCCGCGACCGTGCTGCGCTCGCTTTCCGTCAAGCCCATCATGAATGAGCCCGTCGGCACGACCACCATTTCGGGGCATTTTTCGCAGTCCCGGAAACAGTCCTTGGGCTTCGGCGCAAGCGCAGCAGGCATCGCCGGCGCAGGCGCGGGCGCAGGTGTCGCGATGGTCTTGCCAGTTGCTCCGAAGCTGAACCCCTCGATCAGAGAGGAGGCCACCCACGGAACCTGGTCGTTGTTGGAGGCCCGCGATACGCCCATGCGCGCGCGATTGAAGACCTCCTCCGCAGTCGAATTCGGTGCGCGCATTTCCTTGATCAATTCACTCATGAACACACTATCGTCAGCGGCCTTGTCATTGACCGTCGTACCAGGCGCCCCTGAAAAAATCGCCAGCGTATTCGGTGGAGCGTTCAGCGCCGCAAGCGTCGATGATGACAATCTTTACCCGCGCGCCCTTCTGACGCATTTGAGATACGATTGCGTCAAGGCCGATGCCGTCTCTTTTGGCATCGTCTTCGGACCAAACTTGTGCGTCGACCGGAAGCAGATAGTTCAATCGCGCGACTTGGATACCGAAGCCGCTGAAATAAAACAGCGCGACCGTGCCGTTGCGGCTCTTGCCGGCGAATGCATCGATGGCCCGGAGCATATCGGCCTTGCTGACGTTTTCTTTGACATCGACATCGAAATTGTCGCCGCGCAGTTCGTCGGCAAGCAAGCGGGCATCCTTGATTGTCGTGGCAAGCGGTCCGCCGGCATCGGGATAGATCGCGTTGCCGACGATCAGGGCAACCTGGTTGTTTGGCTGCTGGGATCGCGCCGAACAAACTGCCATCGCGAGCGTCAGGGGGACGCACAGCAACGCCAACGCCCGAGTGTTCATCCGTACCCCCAAACAGGACTCATCGGCCGGCAAGCCGCGTTCCATTTTAGGAGGGTCAAATGCGCCCGCGCGATATTCAACGGCCGGCTTCTTGAGGCCGCCTTATGAAAGCGCCCCACTCCACGTTCATACTTTAGCACATATCGAGGGGTCAGCGATTCTCAGCATTACGGAAAGTTGCGGCGGCCGATTGCAGCTCTCGTCCGGACAGTTGACCCGGCTGAGCGCGTCGGGACATCCAGTAAGTGTTGGATAATGGGGATTCCTAGGACGTTGCTTTGGCAGCACGGTCGCCGAAATAGTCGATGGTCAACTTCGGAATGATAAGGCCGAAGCTGATCGCCAATATGATCATCGCCGCGGTGGCGCCACTTCCGACCGTATCCGCCAGGTCCGTCGGAGTTTGCGTACCCTCGGCAATCCGAACGAGCCCGCTCCCCATCCTGAAAAGATAAACGCCGGGTATCATCGAAACGACGGAGGCGAAGCCGATGGCCGCGAAGAGCATGTGCGTGCGGCGCGCAACCGGCGTGAGAACGAGCCCGACGACCAGGCACGCCACGAGAGCCCCGGTCGCAGCACCGAAACCAAGCACGCTCAGCGCCGCCCATCGCAAAGCGTGGGCCAGCATTCCAACGGCCACCGGCCAAGGAAGCATGCTCAGCGGGGTGGAGAAGAACACCGAATAAGCGGCCACGGCGACGCCCGCGGCGATCACATCCTGCCATAACGGGACGCTGCGGCCCGGCGGATCGAGCGGCAGGGGCACGCCAAAGAGCGCCAGTCCAAGGAGCAAACCCGCGGTGATGGCCAGAACGATCAGCGATGCAAAAATCAGCCGCGCGCTTCCCAGATGAATGCGGCCGGCGATGAGGTCGAGCGCGCCATTGAGGAAGTGCGGCCCGGGCACCAGAATCATGCAGGGCGAGACCCCGACAAGACGCAGCGATGAACTCAAGTTGTAGCGAACCGCGATCGCACCGACGACACCGGCGAGGAGCGCCGCGCAAAATGGCTGGATGAAAAGGTTCGCGCTGATCCGCGCCGCCGCGCGCCGCAAGATCGCACCGGCGCCCGCACTCACGAATATCAGCGCCGTGGCCGGAACACGCTCGATGCCGAAAATCACCGACAGCGCCACAGCGCCGGCCGCGGCGGCCAGCGCAAACAGCCAAGTCGTCGCCGGGGGCGCTTTGGCGATAGCGGCGATCGCAATGGACCCCGCATCGGCCGACAATCGGCCGGACTCGACGTCGTCCACCGCCCGCATCGCCGAAGCCACGCGATCCATGTCGACGCCGCTCGGATCGGCGGCAATTTGCGAGCTTAGCTTGCCATCCGCATCCTCGGTTTGAAGAACAAGCTCTCCCCAACGCGGGATGATCCTGGCGCGCAGCCCCAACGCGCGGCCGAGACCCTCGATCGCCCTGATCATCTGATCGGTCGCCTGGCCGTTGGCGAACAGCACCTTCGCGAAACTCAGAATAAGATTGGAGCGCTCCTGCAGCGACATGACAAGCCCACTATGTAGGGGCGTTTGTACGGCACAGCGGTTCCGGCCGGAAAGCCCCGGCCCAGCCGCCTTCCCCAACCTTCAATGCGCAGACCTAAGCTGCGCTTGCCGTCCGGCCCGAGCCCGCCACATACGGCTTGACCATCTTCCTCGGATCGACGACGCGATCGAATTCCGCCTCGGTGACAAAACCGAGCTTCAACGCGGCCTCCTTCAGCGTGAGGTCGTTGTCCATGGCGTAGTGGGCGATCTTCGACGCCTTGTCGTAACCGATGACCGGCGACAGCGCCGTCACCAGCATGAGCGAACGCTCGACGTACTCGTTGATCTTCTTCAGATTGGGCTTGGTGCCCTCGACCAGGTATTTGCCGAAGTTTGTGCAGCCGTCGGTCATGAGCGTGATCGACTGAGCAATGTTGAAAATCATCAACGGCTTGTAGACGTTCATCTCCAGATAACCGCCGGCGCCGCCAAACCCTACCGCGACGTCGTTGGCCATCACCTGCACGGCGATCATGCTGAGTGCTTCGCACTGGGTCGGATTGACCTTGCCGGGCATGATCGAAGAGCCCGGCTCGTTTTCTGGAATATGCAACTCGGCAAATCCGGCGCGCGGTCCGCACGACATCAAGCGGATGTCATTGGCGATCTTGTACAGCGAGACGGCCAGTGTCCGAAGCGTTCCGGACAGTTGAACCAGCGCGTCATGCGAGCCCTGCACTGTGAACTTGTTGGGCGCGGTGACAAAGGGCAGGCCCGTCAGTTTCGCGACCTGGGCCGCCGCCGCTTCGGCAAAGCCGGGCGCCGAGTTGATGCCGGTCCCCACCGCCGTGCCGCCGAGAGCGAGACGGTATACGCCCGGCAGCGCCGCGTCGATCCGCTCCAGATCGTCGGACAACATTCCGGCGTAGCCGGACCACTCCTGCCCCAATGTCAGCGGCGTCGCGTCCTGCATGTGCGTTCGCCCGATCTTGACGATCTCGTCCCAGGCTTTGGCGTTTTTGTCGATTGCATCGCGGAGCGCGGCCACGGCCGGAACGAGACGTTGATTCACGTTCACGGCGGCGGCAATGCACATGGCGGACGGGAAGGAGTCGTTCGACGACTGGGCCATGTTGACGTGATCGTTGGGATGAATCGGATCATGGCCGCCCAGCGGCTTGCCGGCGATTTGGGCGCAACGGTTGGCAATCACTTCGTTTACGTTCATGTTGAACTGCGTGCCGCTGCCGGTCATCCAGACGTGCAACGGAAACATGTCGTAGTGCTGACCGGCCAGGATTTCGTCGCAGGCCTGCACGATCAGTTTATAGTGCTGATCCTCGAGCTGCTTGTTCTCGTGGTTGGCGATGGCGGCGGCCTTCTTTAAGATCGCATAGGCAGCGATCATTTCGCGGGGCATCAAATCCGTCCCGATACTGAAATACTCGAGCGAACGCTGCGTCTGCGCGCCCCAGAGTTTGTCGGCGGGAACTTCAACGACGCCGAGGCTGTCCGTCTCTTTCCTCGTCTCCGTCATGCCTGCTCTCCTTATTTCCAGATCATCGCGACCGCCGTTCCGTTGGGTGACTTGCGAGACCAAAAACCGTCTCGTCTTGTCTTTTAGCCCCAATGAGCGTGTTGATAGCAGAATTCCCGTTCGATAACGCCGACGCGAGGAAGGCTTCTTATGAATTTCCCGTGAAACGCCGGGTAGCCACCGCGTTGCATGGATCATAAACGAGCGGCAATCAGGCAGCCGGCACGCGCAGTCCCGCCTGCCGCATCAACGGCAATACGGCGGCGCCGAAAAATTCCAAATCCTCGGCGAAGTCGAAGAACGTCAATTGCACGCCGTCGCAGCCAGCCTGCTTGAGCTGAAGGAATTGCTCGACCACCTGTTCGGGACTGCCGACGATCTGCATGTTGCCGCCGACCGCCCGGTAGGCGCCAAGGTCAGTCTTCCAGCCCTTGGCATCGCCGCTCTGCCGCCGCCCGACGAAGCCCTCGATCGCCTCGACATCGGCCGCAGCCGCGATCGCGTCGTAGTAGGCGCGCGCCTCTTTCTCGGTCGGGCGGCAGATGATCATCGGATTGATGATGGTGCGGACCTCGCGCCCAAACTCGGCAGCCTTGGCCTTGATCTCGGCGTTGTGCTGCGGCAGCGCCGCGATCGCCGCATCGACGTGACCGCCGCCGGGGCTGGTGATGAACACGAGATCGGAATGCTCGCACCTCGATTTGCAGCATGACGTTCTCGATCGCGGTGCGCCAATCTAGCAGTTCCGGAGTCTGAAAGACGATGCCCACGTCGGTGAACGGCACCGTGGTCCGCCGGCTGCCGATCCACGCTTCGCCAGCGTCAGCGCCAATCAAACCGACCAGGATGAGCATCAGCGTGGTCTTGCCGCAGCCGCTCGGTCCCAGAAGCGAGACGAATTCGCCGGCCTTGATGCTGAATGTGACATCGCGCAGCGCCGCGACCGTCTCATTGTCCGATCTGAACACCTTGGAAATCGACCTGGCATCGATCAATGCAGCGGAACCGGCGCCCGCCGCCATCGTCACGCCGCGTCCGCGAGCCCGTTGAACAGCCCGCGCATGGCGTCGCGCCAGCGCAGCACCGCATTGTTCTGGGCCGACAACGGCTCTACATCGACTCGCCGCGCCATCTGCAGTGTGCCGAAGACGATGTAGTCGACATAGGCCGGAGCATCGCCGGCCACGTACGGCTGGTTGTTCAGCAGATCGTTGAGCGGCGCGATTTCGCGATTGAGCTCGGCAAAATCCTTGGCACGGTTGGCGAAGAGCGCTTCAAGCGTGGCGCCGTTGCGCTCCTCGCGCAGCTTGCGGAAACGGTCCGCATCAGCACCGGGATGCAGCGTCTTCCAGATGTCAGGATAAAGCGAGCGCACCAGCGGCCGCCCGATGATCGTATCGGTCCAGGTGTTGATGAACTTGGCGAATGAACGGCCCTGAGCGCCGTCCATCAGCGTCGGCCGATCGGGATAGGCCTCATCGAGATACACGGCGATATTCCAGGAATCACTCACGACCTTGGCCCCGTCGACCAGGACCGGGACCAGCGATTGCCCGCTGAAGGCGAGCTTCTTGTCGCTGTGCGCGCACAGTTCCTGCGCGGCCTCGAGCCCCTTGTGGCCGAGCGCCATGCGGGTGCGCCAGCAATAAGGACTGTATCGCCGGCCCTTCGCGTCAACGAGCTCATAGAGTGTCAGAGCCAAGGCAGCCCCCCATTTCTTTGCGGGTTCGCCGTCACGATAGGTGGCGTTCATTGGTTTGGCAATTTCGCGGCTACGAGCGGAAAGCGCCTCCCGCGCACGACAGGTTGCAGCCGCGACTTTTTTGGCCGGCGATTTGCCCGGCCTCTCCTCAATGCTAAGGACATCGAGCCGGTTTCGAACACGACGGATTCCACGATGCCGATCTGTTGGAAGGCCACACCCTATCTCATCATGGCAGTGCTGGCCGGCACGGCCGCGACGGCGGATGCGCAGACCCCGCCGCCCGATCAGGTCTCGGTCCGGGCCGACGTCTTCTTTTACGGCGCGCACGTGCCGATCATGCTCGGCATTGTCGACGGCATCTACAAGAAGCAAGGCATCGACGCGACATTCGCAACCGGCCGCGGCTCGGGCACCACGATCCAAACCGTGGCGAACATGTCCGATCAGTTCGGCTTTGCCGACGGGGCGACGCTGGTGCGCCTCAGCGCGCAGGGGCTTCGCGCCAGGCAGATCGTCGGCATGCTGCAGACCGGCTCGAATGCGGTGATGACGCTGCCCGACAGCAACATCACAAAGCCCGCGGATCTCAACGGCAAGACTACTGGCTTCGCGCCCGGCAGCGCCACCGATCAGATTTTTCCCGCCTTCGCCAAGAAGGCCGGCATCGACTTCGCCAGCATCAAGGGGTTGTCGGTCGACCCGTCCACCCGCGACAGTCTGTTTCTGCTCAAGAAGATCGACTTCGACATCGCGCTGGCCGCGGCGCAACTGCCGATCCTCGAAGAAAAGTGCGGCTGCAAGCTCAACCTGATGCGTTTCTCCGATTACGGCTTGAGCCTGATGAGCAACGGCATCGTCGCAAGCGACAAGCTGATCGCCGAAAAGCCCGACCTCGTCCGCCGTTTTGCCGCCGCCACCGTCGAGGCGATGGGCGTTGCCGTCGCCGATCCGCAACACGGCATCGATGTTTTCACGCAATACGCGCCGAACGCCGGCTTCAGCCGCAATGTCGTCGCCGCGCAATGGAACGAGGCGATGCGGCTCCTGCATACGCCACGGACCAAGAATAAGCCTTACGGGGTCATGGACGAGAGCGATTGGCAAGACACGATCGATCTGTTGACCGAATACGTAAACTTGCCGAAAGGCGCCGTGGCGCCGAACATGGTTTTCACCAATGAATTCCTGCCCCGCTGATCCGCCGAACTGAGCTCAAGACCGTCATGACAACACGATCAGTTGCGCTGCTGCTCGCCGTGCTCTCGCCGCTCGCAAACACACTCGCGCGCGCCGAAGATTATCCGGCGCGCCATATCACCGTGGTGGCGCCCGCGGGCCCGGGCGCGCCGCCCGACACGATCCTGCGCATCGTCGCCGACCCGATGTCGCGCGAACTCGGGCAGCAGATCGTGGTCGAGAACATGCCGGGTTCTGGCGGCATCACCGCGGCGCGTCACGTCGCGGCCGCAGCGCCCGATGGCTACACCATGCTGATGGCGTCGTCGGGGACGCACGCGGGAGCGCCGGCGCTGTACAAGGAATTGGGCTACGACTCGGTCGGCAGCTTCGAGCAGGTCGGCCTCGTCGCCGTGACCTACGTGCTGCTGATCGGCCGGAAGCAATTGCCGGCGGACAATCTGCGCGAGTTCATCAACTATCTGAAGGCGAACGAAAAGACAGTGACCGAAGGCAATGGCGGCGTCGGTTCGATCTCGCATGTCGCCTGCACCTATTTCCATTTGCTCATCAACATCAACCCGACGCGCGTTCCGTACCGCGCCACATCCGACATCACCGTCGCGCTGCTCGGCGGCAGCGTCGATTACCTCTGCAACCAGTACAGCAACGTCGGCGAGCAGGTTCGCGCCGGCGAGGTCAAGGCCTTCGCCGTGAGCGCCGAGCACCGGTTGCGCCAACTCTCGGATGTGCCGACGGCAGCCGAAGCGGGCTTGCCGGACTTCAAAGTCAGCGCGTGGTTCGCGCTGCAGGTGCCCAAGGGAACGCCGCAGCCGATCGTCGCCAAACTCAATCACGCACTCGGCACCGCGCTTGACGATCCGACCGTGCAGCAGCGGATGTCCGATCTCGGCATCGAACCGGCGCCGAAGGACAAACGGGCGGCAGAATGGCTTGCCCCCTTCATCACGGCGGAGATCGGGTTCTGGCATCCACTGCTCGCAGGCTTCAGCCTGCAATAAGCACTCCTAGATCGCCGAAACCACCAGAAGCGGCCGATTACAATGACCGAAGCGCCCAAATCGAAAGGTCGCTCGCACGACAAACGTCCTGGCCGCTGGCTATTACAGGACGCCAAGGCGCGCATTAGCGAACTCGTGCGCCGCGTGCGCTCGGAAGGACCGCAGCACGTGACTGTCCACGGGCGCGATGAAGTCGTCGTCGTAGCCGTCGAAGAGTTCCGGCGTATGAAAGGTTATCTCACGGGCGGCGCTCTTGTCGCCGCGATGCAAGCATCCCCCCACCGCGACATCGACATTGAACCGAGGCGCACGCGGATGCCCGTGCGCGACGTCTCTCTATGACAGGTTGGCTCCTCGATACAAATATCCTGTCCGGGCTGCGCCGGCCGCGACCGGAGAGAAAGGTGGTCTCCTTCATAGCTGCCCAGCCGCTCGACAGCCCTTACGTCAGCAGTGTGACTCTCGCCGAAATCCGCTTCGGCATCAAACAACTAGCGGACTCCGGACGGCGCTCGGAGTTGATTGACTGGCTGACGCACAGAGTGCGCCCGATGTTCGAGCAGCGGGTTCTGCCGGTTACGGAAGATGTGATGCTCAGGTGGCGTTTACTTGTGGAAGAAGGGCGCAAGGCTGGCCACACTTTCTCGCAGCCTGATCTCATCATCGCTGCAACGGCGCTTGAACATGGTCTGACGTTGGTCTCACGTAATCTCAGTGACTACGCGAAAGCCCACGCTCCGGTACTCAATCCCCGGGACAACAATTGAGCGTAAGCCGTCAGTAGAGCCTTTAACTGGAGCGTTCTAGATCCTGCCGACCAATTCGTCGACCGCGGCAACGACTTTTGCCGCAGCGGAATGGTGCAGCATGTGGCCGAAGCCTTTGAGCAGGTGAAGCTTTGCTCCGGGAATTTCGGTAGCCAGAACCTCGGCGTGATGGCGCGATGACACGACGGTATCGTGATCGCCACTGAGAATGACGGTGGGCGCCGCGACCGCGCGATACCGCGCCACTTGGCCGACGAGAAATTTCTTGAGGTGGGCGATGTCGCGCGCGTTGGCGAGCATGGATCGCGGCCGCAGCAGCAACATCGCGGCGGCGCGCTTGATGTACCCTGCGGTCGACCGCTCCGGCAGGAACGCGGACCGCAGCATCGGATCGAGCAGGACAAGGCCGGCGGGCAATGTCAGCGTATGCGCCAACAGCCAGCCCGCAGCTGGCGTCGCGATCGCAACGTAAAGCCATCGGAAGCTTCCGATCCACGGATGGGTCGGCGGCGCGATGGCGACAATTCCGGCGACGCGCTGCGGGTGATCGAGCGCGAAAGTCAGCGCCAGCGTTCCGCCCCAGGAATGGCCGACCAGAATGGCCCGGTCGATGCCAAGGCCATCAAAGATGCCGCACAGGACGGCGGCCTGGGCGGCGGGAGAAGAGCGGCGCTCCGTCGCCCGCTCGCTCCAGCCAAGACCCGGCCGGTCGATCAGGATGACGCGATGGCGGGAAGCAAGCTGTTCGCCAAGCGCCGTCCGCATGTCTTCGAGATTGCACCCGGCGCCGTGCAGTAAAACGACGGGCGGCGCGCTCGACGAGCCCTCGCCCATTTCAACGACATGCTGTCGCAATCCGCCGACGTCGACGAAACGCCCGCGCGGCGGATGCAGCCGCTCGATCAGCGACGCACCGACGGCGGTAACGGCGGCGCCGGCCGCAAGCAGCGCCGCAATAATAGCAAGCGTGTGCATGAGAGCGCCGTCGTCCCGCGCGCAATCGATCCGCGCCGCGCGTCCAGCACGAAATTAGATCTCGCGGCCTTCGACCTTCTCGGTCAGCGACTTGACCACGTCGGGAATGTGCTCGAGATGGGGATCGATCGCGAGCGCCTTGCGGTAGGCTTCGAGCGCGTGCTTGTCGTCGCCGATGTCCTGCAGAATGAGGCCGAGGCCCGACAATGCACCGAAATGACGCGGCTCCTTGGCGAGCACTTCGCGAATGTCGGCGAGCGCGTGACCATAATCCTTCATCAGGTAGTAGACGGTCGCACGGCGATTTAAGGCTTCGATGTAGCTCGGCTTGATCGCTATGATCGCATTCAGAAGCTTGACCGAGAGATCGTAGTTTTTTTCATCGGCGGCGGCCTTGGCCCGCGTCATCAGCAAGGTGCAGGTGTCGCTGCCGGACGCGAGCCACACCGACCAGATGCGATCCTCGATCGCCTTGGCGCTGCTGTCGTCGGGCGCGATCTTCAGGGCGCCGAACAACGTGTCAAGACTATAGGTCACCTCGCCGCGGCTCACGTTGCGCGGCCGCACCCAGTCGTCAGACGATCTGCCTTGCGCAAAAGCCGGGGCAGCCGCAAGTGTTGCTGCCGCCAGCACGCCACCGAGGATGAGGACCGTGAATTGTAAGCCCATATCGGAGAGTTTATCCACCTGTTGCGTCGCAACAAGCCCGAAAACTCAAGATTGGGTGATCAATGCGGCGCAATTGGGCAGGCGGAACTCCGGGAAATTCGGCCTGCGGCAGCCGCGGCTTTGCTTCGGGGTCAGCCCTGACGCGCCTTGAAACGGCGCTGCGTCTTGTTGATGACGTAGACGCGGCCCTTGCGGCGCACCAGCCGGTTGTCGCGGTGACGGCCGCGCAATGATTTCAATGAGTTGCGGACTTTCATGGCACAATTCCCTACCTCGCGCGGTTGCATAAGGACGCGCTCTGCGATTGTCAATGTGGGGCTGGGGAGCCGTTTCAGGCTGAACATGTGGTTGAACGCGCGATGATCAAGGGTTCGGCCGCCCTACGGCTCATTTCCGGCGCCGGCGCCAAGGGTCCGGCCTGCTTCCTCGTCGAAACGGGGGGCAAACGGCTGATGCTCGATCTCGGCGACGGGCCGCCGCCCGGGCTCCTCCCCGACGTCGGCGATATCGGCCCGATCGACGCCCTCGTCATCAGCCACGGCCACAAGGACCATGTCGGGGGGCTCACGCTGCTGCCCAAGCTCGGCAACCCGCCGGTCTATGCGACCGAGACCGTGGCCAGAGGATTGCCGAAGGAGCTCGATGTCCGGCCGCTCCCGGTCGGCGGAACGGCCAAGGTGCTGGGCATCGGCGTCCGGACCGGCCGCAATGGCCATGCGCCGGGCGGCGTCTGGCTTCACTTCGATATCGGCGGCGGCCTGCTCTACACCGGCGATTATTCCTCGGAATTGCCGCTCTACGCCTACGACCCGCCAGGCCAGCCGGCAGCGACCGCACTCATCGACGGCTCGTATGGCGGCGACTATCAAAAGCCGCTCGGGGAATGCTGGAGCGCGCTGGCGGAATTCGTCGAGCGCGGACCGCTGCTGCTGCCCGTGCCGGCCAACGGCCGCGGCCCGGAAATCGCGCTGGAACTGCTGCGCTATGGCCGTACCGACATTTATGTCGACGACGCCATTGCGGCGGTGCTGCGCCAACTGATCCAGCGCGACGGCGTCTCGCTGCGCGCCGGCACTGACGACGATCTCAAAGCTCTCTTGGCCACCGTCAATCCGATCGAGGAAGCGCGCGGCATCATGCTCGCGGCAAACGCCGACGGCACATCCGGCGCGACCAAAGAGCTGCTCGCGGCGGTGGGAGCATGCTGCGCAACCGGCCATCGTGTTCACCGGTTACCGGGCACCCGGCACGCCCGCCGACCGGCTGATCAAAAACGACCGCGCGCGATTTCTGCGCTGGAACGTGCACCCCCGGCTCTCCGACACGGTCGCGCTGGTGCGCTCCGTCGCGGCAAAGACCGTCATCCCGGCGTTTTGCGATCGCACGCAACTCCCCGCTCTCGCAACGGCACTTGCGCCGGCGCGGGTGACGATGGACGGTCCGGTCGCGTTGTGAGCCGCAAGCCGGCGGCGCGGTTTATCGGACCTGATCGCCGCGCACTCGCGGATGGCCGATGCCGAGCGGCTTGGCGTCGAGCAACACGATAGCAAGCCGCGCCGGCTCCTTGCCGCGATTGGCCCAGGCGTGATTGGTGCCGCGCTGGACCATGACGTCGCCGGCGCGAAGCTTCACGGTCGAGTTGTCCATGTCCATCTCGATTTCGCCCGACAGCATGACGATGTAATCGATGGTCTCGGTGCGGTGCATTTCCGAGGCGATGCCCGGCGCGAATTCCATGATGATGAAGCGCGAGCCGTTCTCCGGCGGCGCCGTGCCGAGAATGCGCGCGCCCATGTCTTCGGCCTTCTCGCCGATCGCGATGTCGGTCGGCATCTGATCCGAACTCCACAGCAGCGTCGAGGCGACGCCCGGCCGCGGCGTCTTGGTGTTCTTGGCGGTGTCTTCCAGAATGACCCTGGCGACGTTCCTGTCGTTGTGACCCGTGATGACGCGACGAATTGGCTGGTGAGCCATAAGCATTTCCTCAAGGTTTTTTACTGAAGGTCAGTTCTAATCGGCCGGCGCGCGCGTCAGATCGATAAACTCGATCACGTTTCGGTCGGGATCGTGGATATAGGCGCTGCGGCCGACGAACACGCCGGACCGGCGCTCTTCCTGCTTGAAAATCTCGATGCCCTTGGCGGGGAGCGTCCGCAAGGCTTCATCGTAGGCTTGCGGCGTCATCCGGAACGCTGAATGGATTTCATGCTTGTCGCCGACATTGGGCGCGACCGGATTTTCCGAATAGGTGAGATTGAAGTAGTCGCCGCCGGCGCACAGGAACACGATGCGCTCGGTGCGGCCGATTTTTTTGAAGCCGAGGATGTCGGTATAGAACTTTTCCGAGCGGTCGAGGTCCTTGACCGGAATGGTAAAGTGCAAAACGCCTTCAGTCTTGAGCATGCCCTATCGATCCAACACGCCGTTCGTTTTAAGCAGCGCGTGGGAGAATAGTGGATCGGTAATTGCGTGCCTAGGCGGCTCAGGCGCGGGCGGTTTTCGCGCTCTCGGGCGGCTGTGGGTCGAGCCCGCCAACGCCGCCGGAGAAGCCGGTGATCCTGTCGACAAGCTTGTTCCATGCCCGCAGTGCGAAGCCGAGCGGATGCGGCATGCTGTGCCGGCAAACGGCAAGCTTGCGAACCTCTTTGGTCACATGCCACGTGCTGCGGCTGCCGGCCGGGAAGAACACCATGTCGCCGAGACCGACCCGCCGCGTGACGCCCTTCTCGTCGGTGACAAACACTTCACCCGAGATGATGTGCAGGGTCTCGTCGACGGTGTAGTACCAGTCGAAACGGCCGGGCGTGCACGACCACGCCATGATGGTCGAGGTGCTGTCGGCGCTGTACGCCAGCCGCTTGGAACGAGCCTGCGGCGCACCCTCGATGATCCAGGCCGGAGGGATCGGAGCCGGCTCGAGTTCGACGTCAGCGGGAACGGCAAAGACGACAGGCTGAGACACGGCGGCCTCCGTGGAACCATGAGCGCGCAAAACAGAGACGGTCATTAGAACCGGGCAGTGCCGAACAAAGCGTAAATTCGGGCGCAGGGCCGAAGCCGCGCCCGAAATGCTCAGTCCGTCGGGTCATGGATTTTGCCGATGCTCATTGAGGTTCGATCAAGCGATCGAGTGTGATCGGGAATTTGCGCACGCGAATGCCCGTGGCGTGCCAGACGGCATTTGCGACCGCGCCGGCCGTGCCGGTGATGCCGATCTCGCCCACGCCTTTGATGCCGAGCGCGTTGACGTGCGGATCGTCCTCCTCGACCAGGATCGCCTCAAGCGACGGCACATCGGCATTCACCGGGACGTGGTACTCGGCCAAGATTGGCGTTCATCAGACGCCCGGACCGCTGATCGCTCACCGCCTGCTCGTGCAACGCGAACGAAACGCCCCAGATCATGCCGCCATAGTATTGGCTCTGCACCATGCGCGGATTGATGATCCGTCCGGCAGCGAAGGCGCCGACCAGGCGTGTCACGCGCATCTGCCCGAGATCGGGATCGACCTTGACCTCGGCGAAGACTGCGCCGTGCGCGTGCATGGCATAGTCCGATTGGGCGTGCGCCTCCATCGGATTCGGATTGCCGCCTATGCCGCGGCCTTCGATCTGCGCGAGCCCGGCGCGGCCGAGAATGTCGGCATAGCTTTCGCTGCGGCTTGGGTCGTCGCGGCGCGACAGGCGACCGCCGCGTGCGATGACGCCGGCATTGCCGGCAGCCGAACAGCGGCGAGCGCTCATCGTTGGTGGCAAGATCGGCGAGCCGCGCGATGACGTCGGCGCCGGCATTGTGGATCGCCATGCCGGCGGTCGCGGTGTGCGACGAGCCGCCGGCAATGCCGCCATCGGGCAGATCGGAAGTACCCGAACGGAATTCGAGCTGATCGAGATCGAGTCCGAGCCCGTCGGCCGCAATCTGCGCCAGCGCTGTCCAGGCGCCCTGGCCCATATCGTGCGCGCCGATCTCCATGATGCCGCTGCCGTCCCGGCGCAGCACCGCTCTCGCCTGCGCCGCAAACATGATGCGCCGGAAATGTTGCCGTGCCGACGCCCCAGCCGACGAGCAAGCCGTCACGATCGCGCATCTGCCGCGGCGCGAAGCGGCCGGCGCTCCCAGCCGAACCGCTCGGCGCCCTGCCGGTAGCATTCGCGCAAGGCTTTTGAGGAAAACGGCCTGCCGGAGATCGGCTCGACCTCAGCATAGTTCTTGAGCCGAAAGGCCAGCGGGTCCATGCCGCAGGCTTGCGCCATTTCGTCGATGGCGCTTTCGAGCGCGATCGAGCCTGGCGCCTCGCCGGGCGCGCGCATGAACAGCGGCGTGCCGATATCGGCCCGAACGCCCTCATGCGAGGTCGCGATGGCGGTGCTCGCATAAAGCGTGTGCGAAACATTGGAGGCCGGCTCGAAGAAATCGTCGAATGTGCTCGACATCGTCTTGGTGCGATGATCGAGCGCGATCAGCGCGCCGTCGCCGTCGGTGCCGAGACGCAAGGTCTGCCGCGTCGGCGCGCGGTGGCCCACCGGACCGAACATCTGCTCGCGCCGCAGCACGAGCTTGACCGGCCGGCCCACGGCGCGGGCGGCGATGGCGCCGAGAACCTGCGGTCCGGACATCATACCCTTGGAGCCGAAGCCGCCGCCGAGGAACGGACTGCGGATGTGAATTTTGTCGGGCGATATGCCGAACAGTCCGGCAAGACGCCCTTGCGCCATCGCGAGACCCTGGCTCGGCGTATCGATCGAGAGCGTGTCGCCCTCCCACGCGGCAACAATCGCATGCGGCTCCATGGGATTGTGATATTGCGCCGCGGTCTCGTAGGTCTGCGTGATCGTCGTTTTCGCCGCAGCAAGCTCAGCCTCGACATCGCCGCGATGCGCTTCGCCGGAAAGCCGGGGCCGACGGCCTGCACGGCACGAAGCTTTCGCCGGCATCAAGACCGACCCGCGCCGGTTCGACCTCGTAGCGCGGCGCGAGCAGGCTTGCGCCTTCGGTCGCGGCTTCGAGCGTTTCGGCAACGACGACCGCGATCGGCTGACCGGCATAGCGGACCCGATCGTTTTGCAACAGATCGAGCCGGAACATGAAGGGATTGGATTTCTCGTCCGGATCCTGCGCCAGCGCCGGCCGGTTTGCCGGCGTGATCACCTCGACCACGCCCGGATGGGCTTTCGCCGCCGCGATATCGAGAAAGGCGACGCGGCCGCGCGCGATGCTCGACACCGCGAGCACCGCATAGAGCATGCCGGACGGATGCTGATCGGCGGCATATTTGGCGGCGCCGGTCACTTTGAGCACGCCGTCGCGGCGCGTGAGCGGCTGGCCGATATTCGAGCCGTGGCGGATATGAATGGACGCTTGCGTGAGCGCGATCTCAGGCATGGGTGAGAACTCCGGAAACGGCGGCAAAGGGTGAGCCGGGCAGCGCGGGCATGCGCTCGGGCGTACCGGCCGCGGCGAGCGCAAGCGCACGAGCCACGACGCGGCGTGCGAGCTCGATCTTGAAGGCATTGTCGCCGGATGGTTTTGCGTCGGCGAGCGCGGCCTTAGCCGCGCGCGCGAAACAGCGCGCGCGTCGGGCGCGCGCGCCGATCAAAATCTGTTCCGCTTCACGCGCCCGCCACGGCTTCAAAGCCACGCCGCCGAGCGCGATGCGCGCCTGCGCGATAACGCCTGCCTCGATACGCAAAGCGGCCGCCGCCGAGACGACGGCGAAAGCATAGGACGTTCGGTCGCGAACCTTCAGATAGCGCGCATGGGCGGCGAAAAGCGCGGCCTCGGCAGGCAGGCGAACCGCGACGATCATCTCGCCGGGCTCGAGCACAGTCTCGCGGTCCGGCCTATCGCCAGGCAGCCGGTGAAACGCTTCGAGCGGTATTTCCCGCCGGCCCGCTTTGCCCTCGATCTCGACGACGGCATCGAGCGCGACCAGAGCGACACAGAAATCGGACGGGTGCGTCGCGATGCAGCTCTCGCTCCATCCCAATATGGCGTGGAGCCTGTTGTCGCCGCCGCGGGCGTCGCAGCCCGAGCCCGGATTGCGTTTGTTGCAGGCGCTCGCCGGTATCGTAAAAATATGCGCATCGCGTCCGCTGCAGGAGATTGCCGCCGACGGTCGCGGCATTGCGCAGCTGCGCGGAGGCGCCGGACAAAAGCGCTTCGGCCACGGCCGGAAAGCGCCGGGCGAAATTGCGATCATGGGCAAGATCGGCATTGCGAACCAGCGCGCCGATGCGCACGCCGCCATCGGCAAGATCTTCGATCCGGTCGAGACCGGGAAGATGCGTGATGTCGACGAGCCGATCGGGCTTCGTCACGCCGCCCTTCATCAGATCGAGAAGATTTGTGCCGGCGGCGAGATAGGCGGCGCCGGGTGCGGCGGCGGCTGACACGGCCTCGCGAACCGTTGCCGGCCTGACGTAATCGAAGTTTTTCATGCGACCTCCTTGCGGCTCGCCGCATCGAGCGCTTTTTGCGCTTCCAGCACCGCTTCGGTGATTCCCCGATAGGCGCCGCAGCGGCAGAGATTGCCGCTCATGGCCTCGCGCACGCGCTCCGGATCGTCGCCGGCCTGACCTTCCTGGATCAGACCGATGGCGCTCATGATCTGGCCCGGCGTGCAGAACCCGCATTGCAGGCCGTCATGCGCGATAAACGCCTCCTGCACCGGGTGAAGCTGTCGCCTTGCGCCACGCCTTCGATCGTCAGGATATCGGCGCCGTCGTGGCTGATCGCGAGCGCAAGGCAGGAATTGATCCGGCGTCCGTCGACGATGACCGTGCAGGCGCCGCATTGGCCGCGGTCGCAGCCCTTCTTGGTTCCGGTCAAATCCAGCCGTTCGCGAAGCAGGTCGAGAAGCGTGACGCGCGGATCATCGAGTTCGATGGTTCGCGTGACGCCGTTGATGGTGAGCGTGGTTGATAAGCCCATGCAGTGCTCCATAAGAGCGATTGGTGAGCGATTTCCGTCCACCGACGGAATTCGGCGACGGCGGACGATTCCGGCAACCTCCACCGTCAGGACTTTCCCGCCGATCTGTGGCCGCGCCGGGCATGAAAATGCTATGGGTCAGCGTCGCCGGACGTGAGATACGGAGGTAGGCCTCCGTTTTTCAAGGAGCGCTCCAGGACAAACAAACGCCGGACAAAAAGCCGTTGGACAAGAAGACGTTGGACAAAAAAGCTGCACGAAAGCCGCGCGCCGACGCGCTGCGGAACCGCGACCGCGTGCTCGAGGCTGCACGGACCGTGTTCAGCGCCGGCGGACCGGAGGCGAGCCTCGAAGCGGTCGCGCGAACGGCGGGCGTCGGCATCGGTACCCTTTACCGCCATTTTCCGACGCGCGAAGCCTTATTCGAAGCCGTCTACCGCCACGAGGTTCAGCAACTGGCCGATCTCGCCGAACGATTGAAGAAAGAGGCGCGGCCGATCGAGGCGCTGCGCCAGTGGATGCACTCCATCGTCAAATTTGTTGCCACAAAAAAGGGCATGTCCACAGCGCTCGCGCTCGCGATCTCAAAGGACTCGGACCTTGTCTCCTATTCATCCGACCAGCTGACGCGACGCGATTGGCCTGCTGTTGGAGCAAGCCATTGCGGCTGGCGAAATCCGCAATGACGTCAGTGCGGAGGACTTGCTGCGCGCGATCGTGGGCATGTGCTACGCGCACGACCAGCCCGGCTGGCAGAACAACGTCCTGCGGCTCGTGGACATTTTTGTCGACGGACTGCGCAGGGGGCGCACCAAACGCCCAACAGAGACCAAGCAAAAAAGGTCGCGTTGACCGGGCCGTCGTTCGAAACTTCGCGTCAATGCACGGTCCCGTCCGCCGTCTTCCGAACCACGCCGGCGAGCGGACGGCCGCCGCGCGACGGCCGCTCGACGGACGCAAGCTTCGGGGCTTCCAATCGCCGCGCGCTCGGATAAGCGATCCATTTCGCATAGAGGCCGGCCGCGGACTGGCGCCACGGGTTGTCGAGGCCGATCTCCAGCGCTTCCATCGGAAAATCGGCGGCGAGGTCTTCGCTCCGGTCGAGCAACGCGTACTCGTGAAAGGCGTTCGCGACCGCCTTGGCCTCCAGGTTGAAATAGCCTTCGGGAAGGGCCGGATAGCGCTCGCGCTCTCCGCGCAGAAAGCGGCCGACGTCGCGGCGATATTCGCGCAGCAGCGTATCGGCCTCGTATTCCGGATGCCCCTGGAAGAACAAAAAGAAGCTCTTGCCCTGCTTGGCGAACACATCAACTCCCGCCGACACGGATCGGGTGAAGATCTGATAGCCGCATGACGACAGCGCGCGCTGCGACAGATCGTTGTAGCGGGAATGTGGCGTGCGCAGCCGCTTCAGGTGGCTCGAGAACGGATGCGCAGCGACCACATCGCAATCGAACACGCCAAACAGCTTTTGCGGCAAAGGCATACGCTCGATGCCATCGGCATGGAGAACCACGGCAAGCCGCGCCGGGCGTCTGCGGCGGACAGAACATGACGCGCATCAAATAATCGCTCCGGTGCTTGCTGCGCTCGCGCCGCTACGCAGCGCCGCCTGCCTACTCCGGCCGCGTCTTTTGAAAAGACGGACGCGATGCGAGCCGCTCGGCGTGCTGCCGTAATCCGGCATACGAGGGCCGCCAGTCAAATTTGGGGAGCGCCCGGTCGAGATAGCCGAGCGATACGCCGCACGCGATATCGGCAAGACTGAAGGAGTCGCCAAAGCAGAAGCTCCGGCCGCCGAGGTCCTTTTCCATGGTCGCGAGGCCCGCATCGATTTTGCGCTGTTGCTTCGCGTACCAATCGGGCGGCTGCCGCTTAGCCTCAGGAACCCGGTAATCGTGGGATATCGCCACCGTTGCATCGACGATACCGTCGCCGAGCGCTTCCCAGCGCCTGACCTCGATCAGGTCCGCAAAAGCCTCGGGGATCAGCCGATGGGACGGCGCCAGACCGTCCAGGTATTCGACGATGACGGGCGAATCATAAAGCGACCTGCCATCGTCGCGGATCAGGACCGGGACCTTGCCGAGCGGATTGACATCCGAGACTCCAGAATTGGGGTCCGATGGCCGCGCCTGCACAAAGTCGCAAGCGATGCCCTTCTCCTCGATCACGACGCGCACCTTGCGCGCGTAGGGGCTACCAGGGCTGGCCATGAGTTTCATCGGACCCTCTCACTCATAAACGTTTCTATCGCCAATCGGACAACCTTATCGGCTGTAGCGAATAATGTCGCGGGCACGCTCAGTTCGAGCGATTTGGGACGTTGAGGTGAACGACGAATGCGGGGTCACTCTTTAACGTATTTGACGAGCCGCTTGGGCCCCACCTCGGCGCCAAACACATTGCCCGCCGCATCCGCAGCGACACCCTCGGCGGCGCTTGTGCCTGTCGCCTTCTTGGCCGGGTCGGGGATGAAAGCCGTCACGATCCCATCGGCGAGCTTTCCGATCCTGATGCCTCGTTACCAGCCGTCATAATTCTTCGAAACGAACTCCAACTCGGAATCGGCCACGTAAATCGTGTCTGACTTGTCGATGATCGCATCGAGACGCCCCCGACGGATCGCATCGCGGCGCTTTGTTCGCAAGCTTCTGGCAAAGCGGTCGATCGACCGGCCCGTCGGACCCGAGGACGATCTGATCGACAGCGGGCTGTCGTCGCTCGATATCGTCAACCTGATGCCGTCGGTCGAGGCGGAATTCGATCTTAAGATTTCCAACCAGGACATGACGCCAGCGAACTTCCGCTCGATTGCGCGCATCGAAGCGCTGGTTCGCGCCTGCGCACGCAGCGCCGAAGCCGTTAACGGCTGATCGGCGTCTGCCTTATTCCAGCACCACTCCCGCCGTCCGCCCGCCGCGCACCACTGGCGTCAAGCGATTGATCGTTAACGCCCCTTGGCGCGAACGCCGCCGCGGAGGATGATGGCGTGCGCCATGCAAGCGCGCCCTGAAGACGCGGGCATGATGCGAGCCACGAGCTGTCCGAAGCCGAACAATGGCCCAACCCACTCCTTCCAGGACGGTGTTTTACACAAGCATCGGACCGGTACTCTCCTGGCACGACATCGACGTCGGCCAGGGCAATTTGACCAAGCGCGGCTCGGTCACGCTGCCGGCCAATATCCAATACGCCTGGCCCCACCCGTCGCGGAACTTTCTCTATGCGGTGTCGAGCAACGGCGGACCGGGCGTCGCCGGCGACATGCACCGCGCCAATGCGTTGCTCATCGATCCGGTGACCGGCGCCTTGCGTCCCCACGGCGGCGCGGCTGCGCTGCCGTCGCGGCCGATCCACACCAGTGTCGACGCCCGCGGCGACTATCTGCTGACTGCCTACAACGCGCCGAGCAATGTCACCGTGCATCGCCTCAACGCCGACGGTACGATTGGCGATCCGGTTGCGCAGCCGGATAAACTCGATACCGGCATCTACGCTCATCAGGTGCGCGCCACGCCGTCCAACCGGCCGTGACCTTGGTGACGCGCGGCAACGACGCCAAACCCGGCCAAGCGGAGGATCCAGGCGCCATCAAGACCTTCGGCTTCACGAATGGCGTGCTCGGCAATCTCGCCTCAATCGCGCCCGGCAACGGGCTCGGCTTTGGCCCGCGGCATCTGGACTTTCATCCGACAGAGCCGTGGGCGTTCGTGTCGATCGAGCGGCAGAACAAGCTTTATGTGTACGCGCTTGACGCCGCGACCGGGCTCGCCCGCGAACCGCTGTTCGTTAAAGACACGCTGCCGGCCGGTTTTTCAGCGCCCGTGCGCCAGGCCGCCGGCGCCATCCACGTTCACCCGAACGGCCAATTCGTCTACCTGACCAACCGCACCTCGGACATGATCGAACTTGCCGGCCGGAAAGTCTTTGCCGGCGGCGAAAACAGCGTCGCGGTGTTCACCATCGACCAGGCGACCGGCGAGCCGACGCTCATTCAGACCATCGACGGGCACGGCATTCACCTGCGCACGTTCGGCATCGATCCGAGCGGCCGCTTGCTGGTCGCCGCCAGCATCACGCCGATGCCGGTGCGCGACGGCGACCGCATCGGCACACTGACCGCAGGCCTTACGGTGTTTCGCATCGGGTCAGACGGGCGGCTTACTCTCATTCGCAAGACCGATGTCGACACCGGCAGCCATCAGCAGTTCTGGAGCGGGATGGTCACGCTGCCGTAATGTCCAGTTCACTCGCGGACGGTCGGCTTCGTCGGTTTCCACGGCTGCGGCGCATCGGGATTCCAGGGATACGTCGCAAACTGATAGCGCGGGTCGTCATGCTCATCCAAGAAACGTTTCTCGGCGCGAAGCATTCTGCTGCGCTGCTTCTCCGGCAACACGAGCGGTGATGCATTCCTGTACTGCCAGCACGTACTGAAGTGACTGTTCGCAGCGACCTGCTCATCGCTGAGCGGATGCTCCTTAAGGTAGCGCTTCTCGGCACCCTCATCCTTATTGGCCGCGTCATTGAGATAAGCGACGACGCCCGCCGCGCCGATCGCGAGTAAGGCGAACAACACCTGCCTCCAGCGCCTAGAAGCCAAGGCCGTGCGGGCTTCCATGTGATATCGTCGCTTTCGTCCAGGGAGATTATGCCCAATCATGACCCTCATCATCAACAACGCCGAAGTCGCCAAAGTCCTCACCATGGAGGACACCATGGCGGCGCTGGAGGAGACGTACCTCGCATTGGCGAAGCGAAGGAGGCGGTGTGCCGGCCGCGCATCGATATCCGTATTCCGACCAGCGATCCGGCGAAGAACTATCAGTGGGGCACGATGGAGGGCGGCTCGACCGCGGGCTATTTCGCCATCCGCATGAAGTCCGACGTCGTTTACGAGACCCGCTACAACGGTTCGGTCACCCAGGAGAAATACTGCACGCGGCCCGGCCTCTATTGCGGCCTCATTCTTTTGACCTCGACCGAGACCGGCGAACCGCTCGCCTTCATCAATGACGGCCACCTGCAGCACATGCGGGTCGGCGCCGACGGCGGCATCGGCGTCAAATATCTGGCGAACCAGGATGCCGAGGTCGTCGGCATGCTCGGCTCGGGCGGCATGGCGCGCACCCACATGCGCGCGTTCACGCAGGTGCGCAATATCAAGAAGCTTAAGGTCTTCAGTCCGACCCGCGAGCACCGCGAAGAGTTCGGCCGCGAAATGGCGGCCGCCTACAATATGGAGGTCGTGGTCTGCGACCGGCCCGAGGACGTCTACAAGGGCGCCGACATCGTTGCCGGCGTCACCAACTCGGCGGTGCCAGTAATCGACGGCACGCTCCTTGAGCCTGGCGCCCACATCGTCAATGTCGGTGGCAGCGGCCGGCCGGACGACGAGAGCCTGCGGCGGGTCGACGTGTACTTACGGTTCGGCGATGCGCCAGGTCCCGTCGGCAAGCCCGAGCTTGCGGTGGACGACGAATATCTCGGCTACGAAGCCGGACCCGACCGGTCGAAATTCGGCGACGGCCGCCGCAACCGCCGCCACGGCAACGCGCTCCCCGACAAACGCGTCACGCTCGCCGACATCGTCGGCGGCAAAGCCAAAGGCCGCACCAACCGCGCGCAGATCACCTATTCGGAACGCGGCAACCTGCAAGGCGCGCAATTCTTCGCGGTCGCGGGCAGGATCTACGAACTGGCCAAGCGCGACGGCCTCGGCCGCGTAATTCCGACAGAATGGTTCTTGCAGGATATTCGGGATTAAGAAGAACAGCACCAACCGCTGATTATTCCAGTTGTCGTCGTCATCTCGGATTTGTCATCGTCCGCGAAGGCGGGCGCCGAAGGTCCAAATCAGCCCCGCCTAGTATCAACGGTGTGCCTTCTTGTAGCTCCGGCGCAGCGACCCATCTGTTTGGCAACACGTTCAAACGGCTGAGTTCAAAGGGCAAAATGTCATGTCCATTCGACCTGTGAAAAGCATCGTCACCTCCAAGCCGACCATGGAGGGCGCCGGCGTGAAACTGCGCCGCGCGTTCGGCTTCGGCGAGACGGCGGCGACCGATCCGTTTCTGCTGCTCGACGATTTTCGCAACGATAAGCCGGACGATTATCGCGCCGGCTTTCCGTGGCATCCGCATCGCGGCATCGAGACCATCACTTACGTCCTTGCCGGCAACGTCGAGCATGGCGACAGCCTCGGCAATCGCGGCAACCTTGGAGCGGGCGACGTGCAATGGATGACGGCGGGCCGCGGCATCCTGCATCAGGAAATGCCGCAGGGCGACGCGCAGGGCCGCATGCACGGCTTTCAGCTCTGGGCCAATCTGCCGTCGTCGCTGAAGATGACGGCGCCGCGCTATCAGGACGTCAAGGCAGCCGAGATTCCCGAGATCACCGACGACGACGGCACGCGCATCCGCGTGATCTGCGGCGACTATTGGGGCAGGCGTGGTCCGATCGAAGGCGTCGCCGCCGATCCGCGTTATCTCGACGTCTTCGTGCCGCCGAACACGCGCAAGACCCTACCGGTCGAACTGGAGCGGCACGCCTTCGCGTACGTGTTCGAGGGCTCCGGCGACTTCCGCGCCGCGTCGCAACCGTTCGGCGTGCTCACCGAGAAGACCAATGGCGGCACCGAGACGCTGGTCCGCGAGCAGACCGGCAACCGCTCGCTCGTCCTGTTCGACAGCGGCGACGAAGTGACGGTGCAGGCGGGCGAACAGGGCATCCGCTTCCTGCTGGTCTCCGGCAAGCCGATCGAGGAGCCGGTCGCCTGGCACGGGCCGATCGTGATGAACACGCAAGCCGAGCTGCAGCAGGCGTTCGCCGAACTGCGCAACGGGACGTTTATCAGGTAAGGGCCGTTATTCCGGGGCCGAGCGCAGCGAGGAACCCGGAATCCATAACCACCGTCTGTGATTATGGATTCCGGACTCGCCGCTGCGCGGCGATCCGGAATGACGGACGGAGTGACGCGTTCCTACCCGCCCCGCAGCGGCAGCGGCTGCTCGTCGAGCATGGCGCAAATGGCGGCGCGCGTGGTTTCGACATCGAGGCCGTGTGCGCTCACGAAATCCTTGCAATCGGCCAGGATCGCGTCGGCATCCTGCATGATCTTCAATTCCTTGAAGCGGTCGTCGTGGTGCAAACCCATGCTGGCGCCGACGATCTCATACATGTTCATGATGCGAAACGGCCGGTCGCGTTCGTGCGCGCAGAGCTCGCGATGATCGGCGTGATAGATCGCGACCAGCGCGTCGATCCCGGCCCGCTCGGCTGCGTCGAGCTCGTTTTGCTGCAGCTCGCTGCGATACGCGGGCAGCGCACGGAAGTAATTCGCCATGAGTCCGACTGCGGGCTGTTGCAGATCGACCAGTTCAACGCCCGGCACCGCGCGCAGAATATCTTCGGCGGCTTCGACCACGCCGTGGATACCGGGATGCCGATGCAGCGCGATGCGCATCGGCACGCGCTCGCGCAACAGCGGACGCAGACGATCGAGATGCTTGCGCAGGAACATGGTGAAAGGCGTCATCTCGAACGGCTTTGCGCCGCGCGTGTTTTCGATCGTCGGCAGCGTCGTCTCGGTGAACTGCACGTAGCACGACGGGCACCACGACAGCACCTGGCCGGTCTTGCTGCTGGCGAGTTTGTCGAGCGTCGCCTCGGCAAAGCGGCCCGAGGTCGCGACGTCGCCGGTGCGCATCTGCACCACGCCGCAGCAATGGGTCGGGCCGCCCATGACTTCATAGGTGATGCCGATCGCATCCATGATGTCGAGCGCAAGGAGCGCGATATGCGGCGTCTTCAGCACGTTGCAGCCGGTGTAGAAGACGAAGTCCGGTTTCTCGGCGGTCGGGGTCCGCTTGGCGCCCTGCCCCAGCCGCTCCAGCAGCGCGTCGTCGAGTTGCAGCCGCGAAATATGTGTGACCTCGCGCGCGACCTTGCGGAAGCCTGCGACGCCGCCGCGGCGCTGCGTCGTGGCATCGGTCGCCGCGCGCGCCATGGCAACCCGCGTCATGGCGAGAAGGAAGCGCGGATTGACGCCGTAGTCGCAGGCCTTGATGCACTCGCCTGAGAGCACGCAGGCGTTGGCCCACTTGCGCGCCGCGTCGTTGCCTTCGCCATGCCGCAGGATGTCGATGACGCCGCCGATGACCTCACGCGGTTCGGCCTTGACGCCGCCCGGACCCGTCACCGGACAGACCTCGACGCACTTGCCGCAGCGAGTGCAGGCGTCCGCCATGCCGTCGACGCGGGCCTGCAGCGCGGATTCAAATGTTTCGGGCATGGCTTGCACGGTTCCCTTCGCATCGGGGCGGCACGGCAGCGTAGCGCGGCGCGCCGCCCGATTGAAGGGCCTGCCAAGTCGATGTAAGACCGAAGCCTTCATCTTGGCCCGGCTATCCGCCGGACCTGTCTAATAAAATCGGCGACCACAGGTGTGTGGATCGGCGAGGCACGCCGCGATGGCGGACTGCGAGGAATGCAAATGGGTCAATTCGCAATCGGTCAACCGGTACCCCGTTTCGAGGACCCAAGACTTGTCAAAGGCGGCGGCCGCTACATCGCCGATATGGTGTTTCCCGGCCAGGCGTTCGGCTACGTGCTGCGCTCGCCGCACGCGCACGCGCGCATCCGCTCGATCGACACGTCGAAGGCCAAGGCCGCGCCCGGCGTGCTCGCGGTGCTGACCGGCGCCGACTACAAGGCCGCGGGCTTCGGCGACCTACCGGTGCCCGGCGGTCTCAAACGCCGCGACGGCAGCCCGGGCTACAAGCCGCGCTATCCGGCCCTGGTCGAGGACAAGGTGCGCATGATCGGCGACTACGTCGCCTTCGTGGTCGCCGAAACCTACTACCAGGCGGTCGACGCCTCCGAGCTGATCGAAATCGACTACGAGGCGCTGCCAGCCATCGTCTCGACCGGCGATGCCGTGAAACCCGGCGTACCGTTGGTCTGGGACGACTGTGCGAACAACATCGGCTTCATTCAGATCGAGGGCAACAAGGAGGCGACCGACGCCGCCTTCGCCAGGGCCGCTCACGTGGTCAAAGGCGACTTCGTCATCAACCGCGTCACCGCCGCGACCATGGAGCCGCGCGGCTGCATCGGCCTCTTCGAGCCGATCGAAGGCCGCTACACGATTTACACCACGCTGCAACGGACCCACGTCTTCCAGACCGAGCTGTCGCAGTGCGTGCTGAAAGTTCCAGACAGCAAGATCCGCGTGGTCTGTGGCGACATCGGCGGCAGCTTCGGCATGAAGTCTGCCGTCTATAATGAGTGCGCGCTGGTGCTGCTGGGCGCCAAAGTCACCGGCCGCCCGGTCAAATGGGTGGCGACGCGCTCGGAGTCCTTCCTGTGCGATGCGCAGGCGCGCGACAATGTCACCAATGCCGAGCTTGCGCTCGACAAGGACGGCACGTTTCTCGGCTTTCGCGCCACGATCATCGCCGCGATCGGCGCCTATCTGCAGGTCGGCATGCAGGCCTTCACCGGCAATCTCGGCACGCTGGCCGGTGTGTATAAAACGCCGGCGTCGCACGTCGACGTGACGGCGGTGTTCACCCATACGCAGCCGATACGGCCCTATCGCGGCAACGGACGGCCTGAAGCGGCTTATGTGATCGAGCGCATGGTCGATCTCGCTGCCGACCAGACCGGCATCGATCCGGCGGTCCTGCGCCGCCGCAACACCATCGCGCCGGAGGCCATGCCGTTCAAAACTAGCGTGACGTTCACCTACGACTGCGGCGAGTTCGAGAAGAACATGAACATGGCGCTCGATCTCGCCGAGAATTCGAGCGTCGCCACCCGCAAGGCCGAAGCGCGCAAGCGCGGCAAGCTCCGCGGCATCGGCTTCTCAAACACCATCGAGCGCTCGGCCGCGGCAGGGCTCGAGGGCGCCGAAATCCGCTTCGACCGCACCGGCTCGGTGTCGATCTTCTCCGGCAGCATCAATCAGGGCCAAGGCCACGAGACCGCGTTCAAGCAGGTGGTGTGCGATCGCCTCGGCCTTGATCCCAAGGAAGTGACTTACATCCAGGGCGACACCGATCAGGTGTTCTTCGCCGAAGGCACCGGCGGCTCGCGCTCGGCGGCATTTTCCGGCTCTGCCTTTACCTTGGCGGCCGAGAAGATCGAGACCAAGGCCAAGGCGATTGCCGCCAACATGATGAAACTCGATGTCGCCGACATCAACTTCGCCGACGGCATTTTCTCCAGTCAGAAGACCAATCAGACCCTGACGATCAAGGAGGTCGCCAAGGCCTCGATCGACCCGAAAAATGTGCCCGCGGGCATGGAGGTCGGTCTTATCTCGACGGCGATCTATCAGGGCAAGTCCGCGAGCTACCCGAACGGCTGCCACGTCTGCGAGCTTGAGATCGACGAGGAGACTGGCGAGGTCGATATCGTCAATTATAATGTCGTCGACGACGTCGGCACGGTGATCAATCCGCTGTTGCTGCACGGCCAGATCGACGGTGGCATCGCCATGGGCGTCGGCCAGATTCTGATGGAAGACATCAAATTCGACACCGAGGGCCAGTTGCTGTCGGGCTCGTTCATGGATTACGCCATGCCGCGGGCAAGCGATCTCACCGCGTTCCATGTCGAGAGCAATCCGGTGCCGACCAAGACCAACCCGCTCGGCGTCAAGGGCGCGGGCGAAGCCGGCTGCGTCGGCGCCATGCCGGCGGTGGCCAACGCACTGGTCGACGCGCTCTCGGTGCTCGGCATCAGGCACATCGAAATGCCGGCGACGCCCGAGCGCATCTGGAAGGCGATCCACGAGGCGCGGAGCAAAAGTGTGTAGGGCCGCGGCCCGAAACTTTCTTTGCGCCGCATTGCCGGCGCTTGTTACCGTATTGGCCAGCGTCCAAGTCAGCGTCCAAGTGGCGGCCGCCAACGACCAGGTTCATGTCGGCAAGGCGCAGAGCGTTTCCTGGACATTCCTTCCGGTCGATGTCGGGATCGCGCAGGGCTTCTTCGCCGAGCGGGGCCTCGAGGTCGACAGCGTCAACCTCGGCGGCGATGCCAAAGTGCATCAGGCGATGGCCGCGGGCAGCATCGATTTCGGGCTTGGCAGCGGCCCGGGGATGGCGTTCATCGCCAAAGGCTCGCCCGCGATCGCCGTCGCCGCCTTTGCCGGTCCCCCACGTAATCTTTCGGCGATCGTGCGGGCGGATTCGCCGATCAAGACCGTCGCCGATCTGCGCGGCAAGATCATTGCCGTTTCGACGGTCGGCTCACTCAGCGAGTGGCTGGCCAAGCAGATGGCGATCCAGGAGGGCTGGGGTCAGGGCGGCATCCGCACGGTCCCGCTCGGCGCGGCCGAAACCAGCCTCGCGGCGCTGCTGGCCGGGCGGATTGACGCCATGGTGCTGTCTTCCGACATGGGCTTCGCGCTTGAAGAGCGCAAAGAAGCCCGCATGCTTGTCTCGATGGATCGCTACGCGCCGCACTTCATTACGCATGTGGTGTTCGCGCAAAGATCGCTGGTCGACAAGAATCCGGGACTTGTTGATCGCTTCCTGAAGGGTTTCTTTACCTCGATCGCGTTCATGAAGGCGCATCGGGAGGAAACCTCCGTGATCGCCGAGCGCGTGCTGCTGCAAAGCCCGGCCGTGGTGCGCAAGGACTACGACGCCGAAATCGGGATGTTCAACGACGATGGCCACTTCGATCCGAAGGCCGTCGCCGTGCTCAAGCAATCGTACGTCGACATGGGAACGCTCCCCTCGAAACCGCCGGATGACGTGCTGTTCACCACGCAATTTCTGCCGATCCGGCCGTAGCTGATGACGACCACAACAACGCCCGCCGTCAATCCCAACGTGACGCGCTCGCGGGTGGTGCTCGAAATCGCTTCGGAGATGACGGGCGGCGACGCTGCCGATGCGGTGCCGGACTACATCCAGCCCACGGTGGTGCTGCGCTCATCGCGAGGAGGCAAGCCGGTGACGTTTTTCGCGACCAGCTCGGCCGAAGGCATTTTCGCGGTGGCCGCCCGCGAGGCCGATCTGGCGATGATCAACCCCGCCGCGGTGCTTGCGGTCGCGCTACGCGGCGAAAGCATCTTCAAAGCGCCGATGCCGGTGCGCGCCGTCGCGGTCATTCCGTCGTGGGATGTGCTTGTTGTGGCGGTGCGGCCCGAGACCGGCCTGACGCGCTTCGAAGACATCGCCGAGCGAAAACCGAAGCTGCGGATTTTGATGCGCAGCGCACCCGACCACACGCTGCATCAGTTCTTCGACGACGTCGCCGCGGCCGCGGGCTTTTCGCGCCCCGACATCGCCCGCTGGGGCGGCGCCGTGCAAAAGCGCGGCAGCGTTGCCGTGGCCGCACACCGAAACCTTCAAGTCGCTCCTCCGCGGCGATGTCAATGCGATCTTCGATGAGGCCGCCCATTCATGGGTGCCGCAGGCGCTCGATGCCGGGATGAGGATCTTGCCGCTCGCCGCGGCGACGGTGCAAAAGCTCGAAGCAAAAGGCTATCGCCGCGCGGTCTTGCCGCGCGCGGCCTATCCGAAATTGCCGGGCGACGTGCTGTCGCTGGATTTTTCCGGCTGGACTATCTTCGTCCACGCCGAGGCCGACGACGCGCTGGTCACATCGATCTGCAAAAGCCTCGATGCGCGCAAGGCACGCATCGCTTGGGAGGAGCCAGGCGATCTGCCGGTCGAGCGCATGGCGCGCGAAGCGCCCGATACCCCGCAGACCGTGCCGCTGCATCCCGCGGCCGAACGCTTCTGGAAAAGCCGCGGCTATCTGTAGGCCGTCAGAGCACGAATGCTCTTCCCCTCCCCTTGTGGGGAGGGGTTGGGGGGGGTGGGGGTCGGGAGGTGCAATCACGAGCGCTGACGCGAGCTCGTGCACTCCTCCACGGAAGTGGATCGCCTCCCGACCCCCCTCCCCACCTCCCCCACAAGGGGGGAGGGATCACGCCGCGATCACCGCCACGGCCTGAATCTCGATCATCATCTGCGGCTGCGCGAAGCCCGCGGCCGTGATCGCCGCGCTCGCCGGAAAGTCCTTGCCGAAAATCTCCTTGCGCAGCTCGGTCATCCGCGTCGAATAGCGCGCGTCGATCAGAAACACCGTCATGGTGACGATGTCAGAGAGTTTCGCGCTGGCATCGGCGAGCGTCTTTTCGATGTTGCGGAAGGTCTGCCGGCACTGTGCGTCGAAATCGCCGGCGAGCGATTTTCCGGCATCGTCGACCGCGCCAGTGTGACCGGCGAGCCAGAGCGTCTTGGCACTCCCCTCGATGATGACGATGCGCGAATAGGCGCGCTGCTCCGGATACGTGCCGCGCACGAAGGATTTTTGCATGGGCTGCCTCTTGAATTCGGATCGGTTGCAGCAGCCAATCTAAAGTGCACATCTAGGGCCGCAAGCCGAAGTCCGGGACCATCGTCATGACCGATCCGCCCACAGCGACCCGTGAGTCCCTGCCGCTGACCGGCCTCCGCGTTCTCGAATTCTGTCACACCATCATGGGCCCGACCGCGGGCCTGATCCTTGCCGATCTCGGCGCCGACGTGATCAAGATCGAGCCGGTCGGCGGCGACGCGACGCGGCGGCTGCCCGGCTTTGCCGCCGGATTCTTCTCCGCCTTCAATCGCAACAAGCGCAGCGTTGCGATGGATCTGAAAGCGAGCGAAGGGCGCGATCTGCTCTATCGGCTGGCAGCGACCGCCGACGTCGTTCTGGAAAACTACGCGCCCGGCACCATGGATCGGCTCGGCTGCGGCTATGCGGATTTCGCGAAGGTGAATCCGCGTCTGGTCTATTGCGCGCTCAAGGGCTTTCTCAGCGGGCCGTACGAGCATCGCCCGGCGCTCGACGAAGTGGTGCAGTTCATGGCGGGCCTCGCCTACATGACCGGCCCGCCGGGCCAGCCGCTGCGCGCCGGCGCATCCGTCATCGACATCATGGGCGGCATGTTCGCGGTGATCGGCATCCAGGCGGCGCTGCGCGAGCGCGAGCACACCGGGCGCGGCCAGATGGTCAAATCGGCTTTGTTCGAGTCGGCGGCGTTTCTGATGGCGCAGCACATGGCAGGCCAGGCCGTGACAGGCCGCGCACCGCCGCCAATGCCGGCGCGCGAAGGCGCCTGGGCGATCTATGAACCGTTCGCGACCGCCGACCGGGAGCAGATCTTCGTCGGGCTCACCAGCGACGGCCATTGGCGGCGGTTCTGCGAGCATTTCGGCCGCGCCGACCTTCTGCAGAATCCCGTCTACAAGACCAACGAGGATCGCGTGCGCGCGCGGCCGGCGCTCAAGCCGATCGTTGCCGAGATCATCGCGCGTCACCCGCTTGCCGAACTTGCGGCTCTGTTCGACCGCATCGACATTCCGTTTTCGCCCGTCGCCAAGCCGGCCGATCTGTTCGACGATCCACAGCTCAATTCCGGCGGCCGCATGCTGGATGTTGCGTTCGCGAACGGCGTGCGCGCAAAAATCCCTCGGCTGCCGGTCGAGATCGGCAATCACGATCTCGCGTTGCGGCAGCAGGCTCCGGCCATCGGCCAGCACACGGTGGAGGTTTTGGCGGAAGCCGGTCTCAAGCCAGCCGAGATCAAAGCACTGGGCGAGCGTGATATCATCACTTTCGGAGCCGGAAACCCATCGGGGGAAAAAACATGAGCGATCTTCCGGCCGCAGTCCGCATCACCGAAGAAGGTCCGCGCGAAGGGTTTCAGTTCGAGAAGGGACCGATCCCGACCGCGCGCAAAGTCGCGCTGATCGATGCGCTGTCCCAGACCGGGCTCGACCACATCCAGATCGCCTCGTTCGTCAATCCGAAGGCGGTGCCCGGCATGGCCGACGCCGACGACGTGGTGCGCGGCATCACGCCGCGCCCCGGCGTCGCCTACACGGCGCTGTGGCTCAACGATAAAGGCTTTGAGCGCGCGCTCACGTTCGACCGGCTGACGCTCAAAGGCACGATCCAGCTCGCGGCGTCGGAGAAGTTTCTCAAGCGCAATCAGAACCGCACCATGGAGCAGCAGCTCGCCGCCCAGCACGTTATCGCCGAGCTCTACAAGGCCCACGGCGTCGCGGTCGAGCGCGGCAGCGTGATGGCGGCGTTCGGCTGCAACTTCGAGGGCGACGTGCCGATCGCGCGCATCGTGGCGCTGGTCGGACAAATTCTCGATGTCGCGCGCGAGCACGGCGTCACGCTCTCCTACGTGACGCTCGCCGACACGATGGCCTGGGCGACGCCGCTTGCTATCAAGCGCACCGTCGGCGCGCTACGCGAACGTTGGCCCGATCTCGACATCGCGCTGCACCTCCACGACACGCGCGGCATGGCGATCGCCAACGCTTACGCCGGTCTCGAAATGGGCGTGACGCGTTTCGATTCATCGGTGGCCGGACTGGGCGGCTGTCCGTTCGCCAGCCACAGCGGCGCGGCCGGCAACGTGTGCACCGAGGACCTCGTGTTCCTGTGCGACGAACTCGGCATCAAAACCGGCATCGATCTTGACGCAATGATCGAATGCGCGCGGCTCGCCGAGGGCGTGGTCGGCCATCCGCTGCCCGGCTCGGTGATGAAAGGCGGCGATCTGAGGAGGTTCCGGGCGTGAAGCCCTCCCCCTTGTGGAGGAGGGTTGGGAGGGGGGTGGAGAGGTGCCGCGCGGACGTCGACGTTAGCGTGTGACCTCCCGACCCCCGCCCCTATCCCCTCCCCACAAGGGGGAGGCGAACATAAGCGGCGTTACGGCTCGCCGATGATTTTCCAGATGCCGTTGGTCGCCACCACGGTGCGGCCGCCGACGAACATCTTGGCCTGCATGAACACCACCGAACGCGTGGCGCGCACCACCTCGGCATGCACTTCGACGAAGTCGCCGAGCCGCACCACGCCGACAAACTGCATGTTCAGTTCTATGGTGGCGTGGTTCTTGTTGCCGGTCGCCTTGCGCGCGGTCATCGCCATGGACTGATCGGCCAAGGTCATCAGCATGCCGCCGTGCAGATTGCCGGCTCGGTTGAGATGCTTCGGCGCGACGACGAGACCGAAGCGCAGGCGCTCGCCTTCTTCCTTCCGCCAGATCGGCCCGACCAGGGTGCCGAATGCGGTAGTTATCACGGCTTCCCAACCCTCCGCCGCGGGATCGAATGCCGCCTTGGATGATGCGGCGGAAGTCACGTCGTTCATGCTTGATCCTTTGTTCTATTCCGAGAGCGCCTTGCGCACTTTCTGGATGATGGTGTCCGGCAATTCGTAATTCTCG
Source organism: uncultured Alphaproteobacteria bacterium (assembly GCA_963732015.1). Taxonomy (GTDB): domain Bacteria; phylum Pseudomonadota; class Alphaproteobacteria; order Rhizobiales; family Xanthobacteraceae; genus BOG-931. The sequence continues at coordinate 39,942 of CAVSXY010000006.1, forward strand.
CGCACGATCCGCTGCATGTCGGCGCCCGAGGTCGGCGCGATGGTCAACGCCATGCGGTCGGTTTCGGCCAAGAACTCGGGATCGCGCATGGTTACCATGAAGGCGTCGCGCAGCGCCGCGACCCGCTCGGCCGGCACGCCCGGCGGCGCGATATAGGGCCGCGCCAGGATCGTGCTCATGAAAATCACGTCGAGCACTGTCTTGTCGTCATCGTTGGTCACGTAGTCCTTCACCAGCGGCACGCCGGAGGGCACCTCGGGCATTTTCTTCGGCGCGAGCTGCGCCAGAATATTGATGCGATGGTCCTTCAGCCAATCCGGCCGCGCGGCGATGATGCCTTCCATATCCCACACCCGGCCCTCGATCTCGCCCTGCTCGAGCGCGAGCGCCGCCTCGCGCGTGCCCGGATAGCCGGTGATGATCCGCATCTTGTCGAGGCCGAGGACGTTTTTCACCGCGAGCGGCTGGAGGTACGTATCGCCCGATTTGGATGTCGCGCCGACCAGAAACGGCTTCTGCCGTACATCGTCGATAGTCTTGATGCCGGTCGTGGACCAGGCGATCAGGATCGACGCCGAACTGACGGCATTGCCGATCATCGTGAGGTCCGGTCCGCTGAACTGCGCCTTCGATGCCGCGCCATCGAACATCCGGCTCGTAGACCAGCGCAGAATTGACCGCGCCGAATGCCGTGCCGTCGGCCGGCGCCTTCTTGGCGAGGAAATTCGCCAGCAACATGCTGCTGGCGCCCGGCATGTTGACCGGCAGGATCGTCGGGTTGCCCGGAATATGCCGTCCCATGAGCCGGCTGATGGTGCGGGCGAACAGAGTCGTAGCCGCCTCCGACGCCATAGCCGATGTAGCAGGTGACCGTTTTGCCGCGATAGAAATCGGCGACCGGATCGGCTGCCGCTGGGCGGACCAGCAGCGCGACGAAACACATCGCGACGGCGCGGCACGTGATCCGCAATGCGGCCCCCCCAGGTCTGCTCAACTGTTTGCGGCATGAGACCTCGGCGGCCGCAGCACCACCAGTCCGTCGAGCGCAAAGGCACCATGCTCATACACCACGAACGGATTGATATCGACCGCTTCGATGATGTCGCCCAGATCGTTGGCCAGCCGGCCGAGATTGACCAGCGCATCGGCGACTGCGCCGCGATCGCCCGCCTTGCCGCGAAATCCTTCGAGCAATCGGCCGGCGCGCGTCGTCTGGATCATGGCGAGAGCGCTGCTCGCGGTCGAGGCAGGCCGGCGCGAACGCGACGTCCTTGAACAGTTCGACCCAGATGCCGCCAAGCCCGAACATGACCGCCGGCCCCATCTCGACATCGCGGGTGACGCCGAGGACGGTTTCGATGCCCGCCGGCATCTGTTTGGCGACCAGGATGCCGTCGGGAGAAACGCCGAGCGCGCGGCAGCGTTCGAGCAGCGTCTTCGCCGTACTGGCCGCTTCGTCCCGATCGCGCACGTTGAGAATGACCAGCCCAGCGTCGCTCTTGTGCGGCAGCGCGGCCGACACCGCCTTGAGCACCACCGGAAAGCCGATTGTCTCCGCTGCCGCGCCGGCATCCGGCGCCGTGCCGACGAACGTCTCGGGCGGCACTGCAATGCCGTACGCCCGCAGCAGCGCTTTCGATTCCACTTCGTTCAGCGCAGCCGGTCCCGGCAAGCGGGCCGCCCGCGCGCGCAGCGCGTGCGCTCCCGAAGTACGGCGGGCGACGGAAAGAATGCACCCGCATGAATCGGCCGCGTGCCGGCATCGGCGAGCGCGCGCATCACACGCAGCGACTTTTCGGTCTCGCGCAGCACCGGGAGATGCGGCATCTGCGCCCTCACCTTGCGCCCATACGGCGTCGTGCCGACCGGCAGCGGCGTGACCATCGCGACAGTCTTGCCGATCGCTTGCGCGCTGCGCTGCGCGTCCGCGAGCACGCGCAGATTGGCGATGCGCCGCTCGATGCCTTCCTCGCGCGGCAGTTCCTCGGCGGCGAGCACGATATCGACCTCCGGCGCCGTGATCAGCGCATTGAGGCAGGCGGCATATTGCTCGGCCGGGATCGTGCGCTTGGTGTCGAGCGGGTTGTCGACGTCCGGCTGACCGAGCGCGGCGCGCAGCGCCTCACGGGTCGAAGCCGTCAGCGCCGCAAGCGTCGCGCCGGTGCGATCGGCCGCCTCGGTGATCAGGCTGCGCAGCGCGCCGGAATTGGTCATCGCCGCGATATTGCGGCCGCGCGGCAGCGGCGCGCGCGCCAGGAATTCGACCGCCTCGATCGCGTCCTCCGAGCGAGTCGAGCCGGACGATCCCGGCCGCCGCCGCGAATGCGTCGAATACCTCCGCGCGCCCGGCGAGCGAGCCGGTATGCGCCAGCGCCGAAGCGCGCGCTGCGTCCGAGCCGCCGATCTTGACCGCGACGACGGTCTTGCCGTTGTCGCGCGCGCGCCGCGCCGCATCGAGGAAGCTTTCGGCATCGGGTACGGCCTCGATATAGCAGAGCAGGACCCGCAGCTCGGCGTCGTCGGCGAAGTAATCGATGAAATCGGCGACTGCTGCGCCCGATCTGATTGCCGCACGAGATCAGATAACCGACCTTAAGCCCGAGATCGTTGATGGCGCGGTTGATCGACGCGCACAGCGCGCCGCTCTGCGAGATCACCGCGACCGGACTTGGGCCGAGCTCCTGCAGCGTTTCGTCGGGGATGGTCGCAGAACCGCGATCGGCCGCAGGCGACGCCCATGCAGTTCGGGCCGACGTGCGGCCAGGCCCGTCTCCGCCAACACTTGCGCAGATCGCAAGCCGCGCCGCCGGCCGTCCTCGTCGCCGCCTTCGCCGAAACCCGCCGCATAGATCGTGGCGCTTTGCGCGCCGGCGGCGGCGCCCTCGCGCAGGACCTGCAGCGTGGTTTCGGCCGGCGTGAAGATGGCGAGATGATCGGGCGGTTCCGGCAATGCGGCGAGCGAGGGGAAGCACGCCGCCCCCCAAATCTCGCCGCGGTTGGGATTGACCGGCAAAGACCCGCCCGCAAAGCCGAAGCGCTGCAGGTTATCCCACACCCGCTTCGACCAATGTCCCGGCCGGTCGGACGCGCCGACCAACACGACATTGCGCGGATGCAGGAGCCGCGCGATGCCGCCGTGTTGCTCAATGGTCAGCCATCGCTCTGCAAAGACAGAAACCAGCGAAGCGGTTTCGGGAGAGGCCAGGCTCTGAGACGAACGCCCCTCTCCCCAGCGGGAGAGGGAGAAGAGATCAGGCTTCCGTGCGCTGATAAGGCCCAAGGCCCGGCCGATAGGTCTTGTCGTCAAGGAACTGCTTCATGCCGACCTTTTCGCGGATTTCCTTGTCGTTGCGCGCGAGCGAATCCTGCTTGCTGCGCAGGTAGTCGCGCGCCTGGTCTTCGTTCATGTCGCGCACGGCGCGGACCGCCTCTTTGGTGTAGCGCACCACGCCGGATTGAGCTTCATCAGCTTGCTGGCGAAGCTTCACCGTCTCCTCGCGCAGCTTCGCCTTCGGCACGGCGAAATTGGCAAGCCCGAGTTCGACCGCGCGCTTGCCGTCGAAGGTGTCGCCGGTGACCGCATAGAACAGCGCGTGCCGCGGCAGCATCATCTGGGCCAGGTTCCAGCTCACGATGCCGCCTGGAATGATGCCCCAGTTCACTTCCGACAGTCCGTAGGTCGCGTCCTCGGCTGTGATGGCGAAATCGCAGGCGCAGAGCTGCGTGAACGCGCCGCCGAAGCAATAGCCGTTCACCATGGCGATGGTCGGCTTGCGGGAATGTCGAGAGCTTCTCCCAGCGCCAGCGAATGGCTCGCGTCGTTGGAGCGCTGGCGCTCTTCCGGATCGTTTTCGGTGCCGCGGAAATAAAGCCGCAGGTCCTGTCCGGCGCACCAGGCCTCGCCGTCGCCGCCGAGGACCAGCGACCTGGGTGTCCTTGTCGGCAGCGAGCCAGTCGAGCGCGGCGTCCATGTCGTAGTGCAGGTCCGGGCTCATGGCGTTGCGCTTCTCCGGGCGGTTGAGCATCACGAAGGTGATGCCGTCCTCGCGCTCGATCGCCACGTTCTTGAATTGCTTGTCGCTCACGTTTCTTCCTCCTGTTACTCAGCCAAACGTATTGAGCACATGGCGCGCCAGCGCCATGCGCATGATCTCGGGTGTGCCTTCGGTGATCATGTGGCTGCGCTGATCGCGCCACAGCCGTTCCACCGGCAGGTCCGTGGTCAGCCCGATACCGCCGTGGACCTGCAGGCACATGTCGGCGGCCTGCCAGGCCATTTCGGTGCAGTACAGCTTGACCAGATAGGCGTCGTTGCGGTCGCCCTCGCCGCGATCGAATTTCGCGGCGGCGCGGTAGACCAAAAGCGTCGCGGCTTCGAGCGCCACATAGCTGTCGACCAGCCGCCATTGGATCGCCTGCCGCTGCGCGAGCGGCTGGCCGAAGGTCACGCGCTGCTTGGCATAGGCCGCCGCCAGTTCGAGGCAGCGGCGCGTGGCGCCCAAGCGCGCGGGCGCCTTGCTTGATGCGGCCGGAGCCGAGCCATTTCTGGCCGAGGCTGAAACCGTGGCCTTCCTTGCCGATGAGATGCGCGGCCGGCACGCGCACGTTGTCGAACACGATCTCCCACGGCGTTTCGCCGGTAATCGTCTTGTAGCGGGTGGCGAGCTTGACGCCCGGCGTGTCCATGTCGAACACGAAACACGAAATGCCGCCGTGCGAGCCCTTGGCGCGATCCGTCGCCGCCATCAGGATGACGAAATCGGCGCCGTCCGCGTTGGTGATGAAGCGCTTCACGCCGTTGATGACGTAGCTGTCGCCGTCGCGCACCGCCGTTGTGCGCATCGCGCCCGGGTCGGAGCCGGCGTCGGGCTCGGTTTGCGCGAAGCAACTCTCGCGCTCGCCGCGGATCGCTCGGCATCAGATAGCGCTCGCGCATGTCGCCTTCGAGCGCATAACAGCGGCGCGCGGATGTCGGGGCCGAGAATGCGGACGCGTGCGCACCGGCAGCGCGACCGTGCGCCCGAGCTCGGACCAGACAACCGAACGGCCAAGCACACCGAGCCCTTGCCCGCCCCATTCCTCAGGCAGATCGAGCTGCCACAGGCCGAGCGCCTTGCAGCGCTCGATGAGCGGCGCCTCGATGTCGGGCTTGAGCTTGCCGCCCTCGAGCGATTTGCCTTCGAGCGGAATAAGCTCGTGTCGACGAAACGCCGCACCATGTCGCGCAGCATTTTCAGTTCGTCGGGCAGATCGAAGTCCATGGTCAATCTTCTCGGTCAGGCCTTTTTAACGCGCTTGGCGAGACGCTGGCTGATGTCCGGAATAAGCTTTTCGGCGTTGGCGCCGCTCGCGAGCGCGCGGCCATTGGCGCCGAGTCCGCGCACCGCCTCGACATAGGCGGCCACTTCGCTGACGTCGCGCACAGCCTGCGGATAGTCGGTCGCGAACACAAGCTGCGAGAACGCCAGTTCCTCAATGCCGAACCGCACCCAGTCGGCGCCCCATTCGGCAGCGTGGTCGGGCCCCGCCCAGCCCGCAATATCGTAGTAGAGGCGATGATCGAGATAATGGTCGAACGGCTTTGGCGGCTGGCGGCCGTGGCGCGGCACTTTCGCGGTGCCCCATTTGTTGCGCTGCTGAAAGCCGCGGATGCGACCGAGATAACGGCCGATGCCGCCGGCAGAAATGCGAGAACTGGATTTTCAGCGCCGGCAACTCGTCGAGCAGTCCACTATTGATGATGCGCACCGTCGCGGTCATCAGCGAAAACTCCCAACCGAGCATGCGGCCAAGATCGTCGGCATCCATGCGGCCCCAGCGGATCACCCGCGGTAGCGGATGGATGAAGACATAAAGACCGAGGTCGGCGCACGACTTCCAGAACGGCCGCAACGCTTCGGCATCGAGCGGCTGATCCTGCAGCTCGGACGCAATGACGACGCCGGGAAATTCGAGATCGACGGCGCAGCGTTTCAGCTCGGCCGCGGCTTCGGCGGGTTTTAACGCCGGTACATGCGCCAAACCGACGAAGCGGCCGGGATGCGCCATTTCGGCCTCGCGCATGCGGTCGTTGATGGTCCGGCACGTCGCGAGGTCCGGCTGATCGAAACCGGAGCCGCATGACAGCACAGCGGCATCGATGCCGGACGCATCCATCACGTGAATATGGGATTTCAGATCGGCCAGCAGCGGATTGAGCAGATAATTCGGGTTGCCGTCCTGATCCACCTGGACAGAAACGGCATTGGTATCGCCCTTGAGCAGTTCCGGCGGCGTGTAGTGTTGTTGGAAGTCGACGATCATTCTGTGTCCCCTCACCGGCCGTCATTCCGGACCGCCGCACCGCGGCGAGTCCGGAATCCATATCCCCGGCGCTCGTGGTTATGGGCTCCGGGTTCCTGGCGGAGCCCGTCATCGGGCCGGCCACTTTGGGCCGGACCCGTTGGCTCGGCCCCGGAATGACGCGGCGTCATTCTACATGATGGCGAATTCGGTGTTGCGGCGGTCGGTTACGAGCATGCGTGCCCGGATAATGCGTGATGCAGAATTCAGGGCGCGCGGTCAGCGATCACCGATTGCGGCGTCACTCCGCAGGCCCAGAACACCGGAAGCTCATCGTCGTGCACAGGTACCGCATCGCCGTAGTCGGGAGCTGCGAGATCTTTGATGCCGATCAGCTCCGGCTTGCCGAGGTGAACCGGCGCACCGTGAACCGAGGGGAAGCGGCTGGTGATCTGAATGGCGCGGATGGCGTCGGCCGGCTTCATCGGGCGCATCGACACCACCAGCGGACCCCGAAACGGCCCGGCCGGAGCGGTTTCCACCGATGTGCGATACATCGGCACCGTGCAGTCGTGGGTGATGTGCCGCAGTTCGATGCCGCCATCGACCAAGGCCTGCTCGAACGAAAACGAGCAGCCGATGGCAAAGGTCACGAGGTCGTCGCGCCACCATTTTGTCAGATCGCCGGGCTCGTCTGCGAGCGCGCCGTCGCGCCAGACGCGGTAGCGCGGCACGTCGGTCCGGATGTCGAGATCGTCCGCCAGGCTCGGCAGCCGCCAATCGCCGGGCGCCGAGACGCCGATCAACGGGCACGGCTTTGGATTCAACTGACAGAAGCGCAGGAAGTCTTCAGCCAGCGCGCGCGGCAGGATGGCGAGATTGGCTTGCACGAACCCCGGCGCGAGGCCGGATGTCGGCCCATTATAGTCTTTACTGCGGATAGCGAGCCGCGCAGCAAGCCCGGTCTGCGGAACGCCATTCAGGTTTTGCATCGTATCAGGCGTTGCGTGTGAGGATTGCTGCAGCGCTCCCTCCGTCGAAAGTCGTAGTCCTTGTTGCACATTTTATCATCAAGCGGCTGCAAATACCTACGACTGCCGAGACGATTCCACGCACGCCACGGTCGGCGCAAGCGCAGGGCCGCTATGCGAAATGGGTTGAAAGTCCCTTCAAGATCGCGTTTGCTTGGGGAAGGGAATTCATTGCCACTTTTGGGAGGAAGTGACCATGAGCAATCATTCGCGTCGCCGGCCCTTTGCGTTTGCAGCCGGCCTGTCACTTCTGGCCCCCTTGGCTGCCGGCGGCGCTCTGGCGCAACAACCGGCAGCGCCCGACACGATCAAAATCGGCTTCGTGACCTTTCTGACCGGCCCGGCCGCCGCGCCGTTCGGCATCCCGGATCGCAACGCCGCTGAGATGCTGGTCGAAAACCTCAATGCCGGAAAAATGCCGGCGCCCTACAACCAGATCGGACTCGGCGGCGCCAAGATCGAGGGCAAGTACATCGACGAAAGCGGCTCCGCCGCGGACCAGGTCACGCAATATCGCAATCTCGTCGAACGCGACCATGTCGATGCGGTGGTCGGCTACGTGTCGTCGGGCAATTGCCTTGCCATCGTTCCAGTCGCCGAGGAAATGAAGCAGCTCACGGTCCTCGATATCTGCGGCACGCCGCGCATCTTTGAGGAAAAGCCGCGCCATTACGTGTTCCGCGTCAATCCGACGGCGACGATGGATAATGTAGCGGCGGCCGAATATGTGCTGGCGAAGATGAAGGACATCTACGTCTATTCCGGCATCAACCAGAACTACGCCTGGGGCCAGGATTCCTGGCGCGACTTCCAGCTCGCGATGAAAGACCTCGATCCCGGCGCGACCGCCGACAAGGAGCTTTGGCCCAAGCTCTTCGCCGGCGAATACGGCGCCGAAATCTCCACCCTACTGACATCGAAGTCGCAGATCATTCATTCGAGCTTCTACGACGGCGATCTCGAAGCTTTTATCTATCAGTCGACGGCGCGCGGATTGCCGCAGCGTATTCCGCTGGTGCTGACGACAGGCGAGACCTCGCTCTATCGGCTCGGCCCCAAATTGCCCGACGGCACGATCGTCGGCGCGCGCGGGCCGCACACGTTCTTCGCCCACGACAGCGCCCTAAACAGCTGGTTCCTCAAGACCTACGTCGATCGCTACAGCCAGCAGCCGATCTATCCGGCCTACGATCTGGCACAGTCGCTGCTCGGCCTGAAGACCGCCTGGGAAAAGGCCCAAGCTAAGAAAGGCGGCGCCCGGCCGACCCAGGAGGAGGTCATCGCGGCGTTTGAAGGCATCGAGTTTCAGACGCCGAGCACGACCATCAGGATGGCGAACGGCAACGGTCACCAGGGCGTCAGCGACACCGCGTACGGCACCTACAAGTTCGACAAGGCGGAAAGCAAGCCTACGCTCGTCGACATCGTGCGGTATCCGGCGGAATGCGTGAACCCGCCCCCGGACGTCGACTCGGTCACTTGGCTGCAAGGCGGCATGAAGGGCGCAAAGTGTAACTAGCGTGCCCTCCCCGCATCGCAGGGATGGATCGCCGATGTTTGGCTGGCCCCAGCTTGATCGCGTTTTATGGTGTTGACCGCATTCGCCATCCTGACTGACGGGCTTGTCTACGCGGCCTATCTCTTTCTGGTCGCCGTGGGTCTGACTTTGATCTTCGGCGTGATGAAAATCCTCAACGTCACCCACGGGTCGTTCTACGCGTTCGGCGCCTATGGGGCGGCGATTGCGGCCGGCGTCTATTTCAATCAGGGCTACCCGGCAGCCGGCGGTTTTCTGCTCATGGTGCTTGTCGCCATGGCGATCGGCCTCGTGCTCGGCTTCGTCCTCGAGCGCGGCCTGTTGCGCCTGGTCTACGGCAAAGACGAAGTCGTCGTCGTGCTGGTGACGTACGCGGCCTTCCTCATTCTCGAAGACGTCATTCAGCTGACGTGGGGCACCAATTCGTACGCGCTCTATCAGCCGCTCGACATCGCCGGGAATATCGATCTCGGCGATCTCGTCGTCTCGGGCTACGACATCGGCCTGGTGGCGTTCGCCGCGCTGCTCGCGATCGCCGCAAGCTTCGCCCTCAAATATACCAAGTGGGGGCGCCTGCTCTCCGTCGTGATCTTCGATCGCGAGCTCGCCGCCTCGTTCGGCGTCAATGTCTCGCTGGTCTACACGCTGACATTCATTCTCGGCGCCATGCTGGGCGCGCTGGGCGGCGCGCTGATGGCGCCAAAAATCGCGGTGACGCTCGGAATGGGCGTCGAAGTCATCGTGCTTGCCTTCGCGGTGGTCGCGATCGGCGGCATGGGATCGATCGGCGGTGCCTTTATCGGCGCGCTCATTGTCGGCCTGTGCCGAGCCGCGGCCGTGCATCTGGCCCCGCAGATCGAACTGTTCGTCATCTACGCGGTGATGGCGCTCGTGCTCGTGGTCCGGCCGCAAGGCCTCTTTACTCGCGCTCAACCGCGAAAGATCTGACGATGGCGGCACGATCAATCGTTTCCGGCGCGATCGCCTTCATCCTGGTGGCGGCCGCGGCGCCGTTTCTTCCCACCTGGATCGTCTCGCTCGCCACCATCGCCTTTGCCAATGCGCTGGTGGTGCTCGGGCTGGTCATCCTCTGGCGTGCCGGCCTCGTGCCGTTCGGTCAGGCACTCTACTACGCCGTCGGCGCCTACACGGTGGCGCTGATCGGCCGCTATACCGGAATCCGCGATGTCTTCGTAATGATTGCCGCCGGCGCGATCCTGGCCGGCCTGGTCGCGTACCTGATCGGATTTCTGCTGGCGCGCTATCGCGAAATCTTCTTCGCGATGCTGAGCCTCGCCATGTCGATGATCCTTTACGGCGCGCTGGTCAAAACCGAAAAGCTCGGCTCGACCGACGGCTTTCACGTCGAGCAGCCCCACTATTTCGGCTATGCGCCGCAAGGGGTCTGGCATCTGCTGATCCTGTTCTGGCTCGTGCTCGCGTGCGGCGCGCTCGCGGCGCTGCTCGTCTCGCTCTATCTGCGCTCGGTCGCCGGATCGCTCGCGGTTCCGGTGCGCGACAATGAAATCCGCCTGGAATTCCTCGGCGTGTCCGTGAACCGGCTGATCCACCTGAAGCTCGTCATCGCCGGAACGCTGGCTGGTCTCGGCGGCGCCTTGGCGGCGCTCGCCATCGAGCACGTCGATCCCGACATGTCATACTGGACCACCTCCGGCGGCTTCGTATTTGTCACCGTGCTCGCCGGCGCGGGCTCGGTCGCCGCGGCCTTTGTCGGTTCATTTTTGTTCGAACTCTTGAAGTCGATCGCCTACGACATCCTACCCGGCACGTGGCAGATGTTTCTGGGATCGGCGCTACTGTTGACGATCCTGTTCCTGCCCGAAGGCATAGGCTCCTTGGCCGGGAGAATCAGCAAGCGGCGCGCCAAAATGAAGCCACTGGGCACTGCGTTATGAGCGCCATTCTCGCCGTCCGCGACCTGGAAAAGAGATTTGGCTCGCTCGTCGCCGCCCACGACATCACCGTCGCGGTGCCGGCGCTGCAGACTGTCGGCATTATCGGCGCCAACGGCGCCGGCAAGACTACCTTCGTCAATATGATTACCGGCCACCTGCGGCCGAGCAAAGGCGAAATTCGCTTCGAGGACCGCGACATTACAGGCCGGCCGTCGCGCGAGATCACGCGGCTCGGCATCGCCCGCTCGTTCCAGGTAGCGCAGATCTTTTCGTCGCTGACGGTGCTGGAAAACATGTGCGCGGCGACCGCCATCGCGCTATGTCCGAGCCGCCTGCTGATGCAGGCCTGCACGCCGCTGCACTCGCCGCGCGCTGTGGCCGAAGCCGACGCGGCGCTCGATTTGTTTCGCATCGCCCATTATCGCAACGCGGTGGCGGCGACGCTGCCGCAGGGCGTGCGCAAGCTCCTCGACATCGCCATGGCCGTCGCGGGCGCGCCGCGGCTTCTGCTGCTCGACGAGCCGACCAGCGGCATCTCGATCGAGGAGAAATTCGGCCTGATGGACGTCGTGATGACGGCGCTCAAGCAGCGCCAGATCACGGTGCTGTTCGTCGAGCACGACATGGACATCGTCGAACGCTTCGCCGACCGCGTGCTCGCCTTCTATGACGGCGCGGTGATCGCCGACGGCCCTCCGGTCGAGACGCTGGAAAATCCGCGTATCCAGGAACTGATCAGCGGGCCCAAACTGCAAACCGCGGCTCCCGCGGCGCGTCATGCTTAAGATCGCAAACCTCAACGTCTCGATCGGCGCCGTCGCCATCATCCGTGACGCCTCGCTCGAACTCGGCGATGGCGAAATGTGCGGCCTGATCGGGCGCAACGGCGCGGGCAAGACCACGCTGATGCGCGCGCTGATGGGCGCTCTGCCCGCGAGCGGCACCGTCGAGATGGCCGGCGTCGATATTCTGCACCAGCCGGCCCACCGCCGCGTCGGACAAGGCATCGGCTACATGCCGGAGGATCGCCGTCTGGTCCCGGAGTTTACCGTGGAGGAGAACATCCGCCTGCCGAGCTGGGCGACCAAGCTGTCCGGCGTCGAGGAACGGCTGGACTGGATCTTCGGCATCATGCCGGAAGTCGCGCGATTTCGCACGCGGCGCGCGCTCGAACTCTCCGGCGGCCAGCAAAAAATGGTGGCGCTGGCGCGCGCGCTGATGGCTGGCCGCCGCGTGCTGCTGCTCGACGAGCCGTTTGAAGGCTTGGCGCCTGCGCTCGCGCGCCGGCTCGGCGAAGTGCTTGCCAACCTCAAAGCGCAATCGGTATCGGTGCTGCTGTCGGAATCGAACGAAGTCCACGTCGCCGACCTGCTCGGCCGCACCTACCGGATCGAGCGCGGCGCGGTGACACGCGCGTAAGATTTCCCGCAGGCAGACGTAGCGACCCGCACTCGTTCAGTGTGCGCCCTTCTCGTGTTCGAGCTTCGCGATCGCGGCAGGGATCGGCGCGAACGGCCCGTATTTGTGCTGGCGCTCGCTGAAATGATCTGCATACGGACCGTACGGCGTGTCGACCGGCTTCTGCAGCAGATCGGGAAAGTCGTGCTGCTGGTCGGCGAATTGCGGCCGCGTTTGCGACAACGCGTAAGCCGCGATGTCCCACGCATTCTCGACCGAGAGCTGCGGGTCGAGGTAATCGGTGCCGTGCGGCATGTTGAAGTGGATGAAATTCGCGAGGGTGATGAGCCGCGCCATGCCGGCGCCGTCATTGAACGAGTCGGCGCCCCACAACGGCGGGATGACGTAGCCGAGAGCGGACGTCGGCGTTCCGATTCGGATACCCTCGCCCTCGCTGCCATGACATCCGGCACAGACGCGCGCAAAAAATGGCTGTCCGCGCTTCGGATCGGCGGCGCGGTGAAGCTCCGGCATCCGGCCGCTACCGAGCCCCGGCAGCTTCTGGCCTGGCGAGACGCCGGTGCTCAAAAATTTGATGTAGGCGACGATCGCCTGCATCTCCGGCGCATCGGCCGGCATCGGCCGTCCGTAATTGATACGGTCCTCGATGCTGATCTCGCCGGCCCAACGGACGCTGCATTGCGGGAAATCGCCGTAGAGACCGAACAGCGGCAGTCCGAATTTCTTGGCGCCGGCCTGCAGGTGGCAGTTGGTGCAGGCAAGATTGTTGCCCGCATAACGCTTGGACGGATCGGACACGTTCGGGCCGACATAGGCGTACGTCGCGGTGACGAGATCGCGGCCTTCGCGAACCTGCAGACCGTGAGCGTCGTGCGGCAGTGCGGCGACTTCGGGCACCGTCCAGACCGCCGCGTTTTCAGCGCGGGCTGGCCCGCCGAGCGCTCCGGCAAGAGCGGCGGCCGCGAGCCATCGAACGATCACCACGGGCGCCCCCAGGCCGCAATCGTGCGTCAGTTTCCGGACGGTGTTTTACCGATGAACGCCGACAGCGCCTTGACGTCCTTCTGGTCGCCCTCGAAATCCGCGGCGATGTGCTCGTAGAAATGCGCAGCGCCCTGGTAAAGTTCACTCGCGGTCGGATCCTCGCCGACGAAGCCCGCGATTTCCTGCATCTCGGCGACCCAGCGATAAGCCTTGGGCGGCATCATCGCGATCTGGCGCTTGAACCAGGCGAACATTTCCTTCTGGCTGTCCTGCAGCTCCGCGAACAGCGCGTCGGCGGTGCCGGCGCGGGTCGCCGCGAGCATCATCGCCGCACCGATCGCTTGCGTGCCCTTGGTGATCCCCGCGTAAGACATTTTCATCGCCGAGGCGGCGCTCATCGGCCCGCCGAGCACACGGACGTCGAGCCCGTAGTCTGACAACGCGGCGAAGCGCCCTGCCGCGGGGCCGGAGGCGTAGAAGCGCGGTCCGGGACCTTGCGGCTTCGGCGGCTGGCCGATGATGCCGGCATCGACGAACGGACACGCGGTCGGCGCGATCACCGCGGCGACCCGCCCAACCGTCTTCGGATTGATGGCGTTGCAGTCGACGAACACCGGCTTGCTATTGCTCGCGTTGAGCGCCGGCGCGAAGCGCTCGGCGAGTGACAGCGCATCCCCCGGCGGCAGGATGGACAGAATGAAGTCCGTGGCGGCGATTTCCTCGTCGCTTGAGGCAACCATTCCGGCGTCGCCGGCACGCTTGACGGTGTCCTGGCTGCGCCCCTGCAGCGAGGTGAGCACTTTGAGCCCGTGATCCACGAGCCTCTTGCCGACAGCGGCGCCCATGGCGCCGGGCGCGATCACAGCAACGACTGGAGTCATGATGTCCTCAATTCACGGATTGAGGATCACCATAGCAGTTCGCACTCGGTTAGTGGAGCGAACTGTTGGGCCGATACGTGTGTTATTCAACAGTACGCAGTTTCCCGCGCCCCTGGACCCGGTTTGTGACCCGACCGAGACATCAAGGACCGCAGCGCGCGTGTCGTGCATCAAGCCGGCTTTCAGTCGAGGCCGCGCCCGGGCTCAGTTATAAACCGGATGTCCGTTATAGTAATAGTAGCGGCGAGCCGCTCTTCTGTGAACGCGGCGGTTGACGCCTGCGACACTGCCCGGCGTCAGAGGACGCCCGATGACAGCCCTTGCCTCATTGAGCGACATCTTGAGGTTCTTATCGGCCGATTAATGCAGCAACAAACAGTGCGGTCGCTATCCACTTGCCAAGGGTCTTCATTGTTTCCTCCGCCTGCGTGAGAACGCGAAGGCGGAAACCGTATAAATGTCACACCACGCCCATAATGTGAGCGGCGCCTTTCCGTTTGATCTTAACATTCGGCCCATCTGACGGCATTCAGCACAGCGGCCGATGTTGCGACGCAGAAAATATCGGCGCGACCTCCGCGATCGCGAACGAGCGCCCGGATTGTCGCCGCGTTCACGTGGGAAATACCCAGGGCCGGCCCTCTGATCTGTGCATGACGGCTTCTGCGCTGAGCGTCATTTGCTGCGCTGCAAGGCGACGTCGGAGAGAGGCGGATGAACGGACATAGCGCACACCTCGCTTCGCTGCAGATTGCGACTCGTTACAGAAGTTGTTCAACTGAAAAGGCGCATTAAATTGTTCAAATGCCAACGGAGGATTTTCCCCGTGGACGAACCCGCCATGGCCTTCGCAGGTGTGGTTTTGTCACCTCAGCAGGAAGTCGTCCGCATTTTCTTCAAGGAAATGTGGGACAGGGCTGATAAGAGCCTGATCCCGATATTGTTTCATTCCGATTTCACGTTCCGCGGCTTGCTCGGGCCTGTGTTGCGCGGCCACAAGCAGTTTGCCGACACATGGTCGAAGAGCGCAACAAAGTCTGCGCGAAGCTCCGCTATCATAGCTATCACCGGGCGAACTGCTCGGCCACCAACCGACCGGACGTCATGTCTGGTGGTACGGCACGCCATTTTTTACGTTTGAGGGTCCTAAGGTTCGCGACCTGTGGGTGCTTGGTGACGTTCACGGCCTAATCGAAAGGCTCAAATAATCGATGACTAGCTTGCGTCGTTTCGGCGCTGAGCTCGGTACGGGATTGCGCCTGATGTCGGAAAGGGGGAGATAAACCGATCTGTGATGCACAACAGGGCCACGCTTTTCTGATCAATCGCAAGCTTATTTGAACCTGAAATGCCGGCGACGTGACAAAGGGTCGGCACCGCCAAGGCTGGAACGAGATACCGAAGTAGTCCGAAGGTCCGCGTTTGGAGAGGCCATTTTGCGCGTATCGTTACGAAATCTCCTGCGTTTGCTCGCACTTGCGAGCACGGTGTCTCTCGGCGGCTGCATCAGCTCGACGGCGCCAGTCTTGAGCGACGGGAAGCCGCTTCTTGGCGAAACGGTTCGCTTACAAGTCCTCCACATGGGCGACGGCGTCGCGCATGATCCGTCCACCGGAATACTTCGCTGGCAGAACGGAAGATACCTCACAATCGAAGATGGAAAGAAAGACGGCGGCCGTCTGACGCTCCAAGCCTTTGAGGGCACAGACCTCATCGTGCAGAGCATCGACAAGAACAATTTCACCGAATACGCCATTACGCGTAAGGTTGTTGACGGCGTCTATCTTGTTTTCGTTATCGATGAGGCTGACGCTGACGAGGCGACCCGCAAAAAGTACTGCAAAACGAATGCAGATAATGGCTGCAGCGTGACGACACCGGAAGCAGTATTTGCCTTCGCTTTCGCCACAGCCGCAAAGCCGCACGATAGCTGCAGCGTCGCAATGCTGCTGGCTAAGGAGTAGACAGACAACTCACCAGCGCCCGGAGCCCCTGATGAGCGAGCGAAGCGCGTTGACGTTCCTAAACCGCCGGTCGGCCGCTCAAACCGCCTCGCACGCCTGCGGGACCGCCGGTGTCCTATGCACGCGCCGCAACAGCGCCGGCGCACGGCCGTCGGCCGCCGGCTGATAGACCACGCTGTAGCGATGTTCGGCCGCGGCGAACGCCTGCGCATCCGCAGCTTTTTTCACCTCGAACGAGTCGAAGCCGGCGCGCAGCAGAAATTGGAACTGGTCGCGCAGCACGTCGCCGGTGGCGCGCAGTGTGCCGCGGAAGCCGTAGCGCTCGCGCAGCTGCCGCGCCTGGCTGTAGGCGCGGCCGTCACGGAATTTCGGAAATTGCAGCGCGACGAGCGCGAGGTGGCCGAGCCACGGCTCGAGCTCGGCGACGCGGCGGTCGTTCGGCCACAACACGCCGAGCGAACCGTCGCGGCGGATCAGTTCGTCCGCATCGGCCAGGAAGCGCTTCGCCGGCACGATGACCGGGACGCGGTCCGGGATCGGAGCGTCATCGAGAACGCGGACGTAGCGATCTTCGCCGATCTGCCCATTCTCAACGAGTGGCATAGACACGCTCCTTGAAAGGCTCGACTCCGGTCCGCTTGACCGTGTCGATGAAAAGTTCATCCGGACGCTCGCGCAGCTCCAAATAGGCCGCGGCGATATCCTCGACCACGTCCGCGACCTGGTCGTACGGCACCGCCGGACCGATCAGCGCGCCGAGCTTGGCATCATCATCGGCGCGGCCGCCGAGCGTGATCTGGTAGAATTCCTCGTTGTTCTTCTCGACGCCGAGAATGCCGATATGGCCGACATGGTGATGGCCGCAGGCATTGATGCAGCCGGAAATATTGATGTGCAGCCGGCCGAGATCGCGCGCGAGGTTGAGATTCTTGAAGCGCCGCGTGATCTCCTGCGCAATCGGGATCGAGCGTGCGTTCGCCAGGCTGCAATAGTCGAGGCCGGGGCACGAGATGATGTCGGTGACGAGCCCGACATTGGGCGTCGCGACACCGATCCCGTCGAGCGCACGCCAGAGCGCCGGCAGATCGCGCTGCGCGACGTGCGGCAGCACGAGGTTCTGCTCGTGGCCAACGCGGATTTCGCCGAACGAGAACTTTTCGGCGAGGTCCGCGATTGCATCCATCTGCGCCGCGGTGGCGTCGCCCGGCGTGCCGCCTTCGGGCTTGAGCGACAACGTCACGATCGCATAGCCCGGCACCTTGTGATTGGCGACCGAATTGCCAAACCAGGAATCAAAACCGCGATCGGCGCGGCGTGCGGCAGTGACCTCCGTCGGGTTGTCAACGAGCGTCTCGAACTGCGGATAGCGGAACCGGCGTGTGATGTCGGTGACCGCGGCCGGATCGAGCGCCAGCGCGCCGTCCTTGATGGTCTGCCATTCGGCGTCGACTTCCTTGGTGAACGCCTCGACGCCGAGTTCGTGGACCAGAATTTTGATGCGCGCCTTGTAGATGTTGTCGCGCCGGCCGAACTGGTTATAGACGCGCAAGATCGCCTCGACGTAACTCAGTACGTCTCGCTTGTGCAGAAATGGCTTGATCGTCTTGGCGAGGAACGGCGTGCGGCCGAGCCCGCCGCCGACCATGACCTCGAAGCCCAGCTCGCCAGCGCCGTTCTTATGCAGCTGCAGCGCCAGGTCGTGAACCCGGAGCGCCGCGCGATCGTGGGCCGACGCGCCGACCGCGATCTTGAATTTGCGCGGCATGAACGAGAATTCGGGATGCAACGTCACGTGCTGACGAATCATCTCAGCCCAGATGCGCGGATCCTCGATCTCGTCGGGCGCGGCGCCCGCCCATTGATCGGTCGTGATGTTGCGCACGCAGTTGCCGCTCGTCTGCATGCCATGCATACCGACGCTGGCGAGATCGGCCATGGCGTCGGGCAGTTCTTCGAGCTTGATCCAGTGGTACTGGATATTCTGCCGCGTCGTGAAGTGCCCGTAGCCGCGATCGTAGCGCCGCGCCACGTGCGCCAGCATGCGCAATTGCCCGGACGACATCGAGCCATATGGAATGGCGATGCGCAGCATATAGGCGTGCAGCTGCAGATAGACGCCGTTCATCAGCCGCAGCGGCTTGAACTCGTCCTCGGTCAATTCACCCGACAGACGGCGCGCCACCTGGTCGCGAAACTCCGCGACCCGTTCGGTGACCAGCGTCCGGTCGAAATCATCGTAGAGGTACATGCCAGCCTGCTTCCACGCCGCGGCTTTTTATTTGCCGGCGCTAGATGCCGAACGTCACCGGCAGATCGATGGTCGGGCCGCCGAGCCGGATCAGTTCGCGCAGATTGCCGGGCCGGACGTCGCCGTCGGCTGTGAGCTTCACAGGCGCGATATAAGGGCCGACAGCGCGCAGATCGTCGGCAGTCGCCGCCGTGATCAGTTCGCGGGCGCGCGCCGCGTCGGTCGCGACCGCCGCGCCGTCAAGGTCCGTGGTCCAGCCGCCGTCGGCACGGCGATAGACTACCGCGCCGTCGCCCACCCGATTGGCGGTGACAACGACCGGCCCGGTGATTCTGATCTTCTGTTCGAGGGGGGATGTCATGACGTCCTCGCATTGCCAGGGGACACACGCTCCTGCGGCTCCCCGTCATTAGAAATGTTCCTCTATATATGGCGGGAAACACCCTTACATAAAGAAGATTATTCTACCAAAGACCGGATCGATAGGAGTAGAATTGCGCCAAAAAAAACCGGCTGCGAGAATGTCCTTATCGGCGGTGCCTTACCGCAGTCGCGATAAGCCGGTATCAGTGTATTTGCGGACCGGGCCGGCCCCTCCCGTTCCGGCATCAGGAAAGGGATTCATGATGATGCGGCGCTTCCTGTTGCTCGCCTCGGTCGTGTTCGCAACGCTGATCGCACCGGCACACGCGCAGCAATCGTGGACGCAAGCCGGCGTCCTGACCTGCCGGCTCGACCCGAGCATCGGCTTCATTATTGCCGGCCATCAGTCGATGGAGTGCACCTTCAAGCAGGACGTCGGACCGTCGCAGGTTTATCAGGGCGCCATCAACACGATCGGCCTCGACGTCGGCGTCACCGCCGGCGGCATATTGGCATGGACGGTGTTCGCGCAGACCCGGGGTACGCCGGCTGGTGCGCTGGCCGGCGAGTATGTCGGCGCCTCCGGCGACATTGGCCTTGGTGTCGGCGTCGGCGCCAATGTTCTCATCGGCGGTTCCGGCCGCAGCATCGCGCTGCAGCCGCTGTCGGTCGAAGGCTCGGTCTCGGTCAATGTCGCGCTCGGCGTGTCGATGCTGCAGCTGCGCGCAATTTGAGCCGGGATGAGCCGCGGCCTGTTGATCAGGCCGGGCTTGCCGATCTCAGATACTTGTTGAACCAATCGAGCGTGCGCTGCCAGGCGAGCTTCGCCGCGGCCTCGTCATAGCGAGGCGTCGTGTCGTTATGGAAGCCGTGATTGGCGCCCGCATACACATAACCTTCGTGCGTGACGTGCGCGGCCGTGAGCGCCGCATCGAAGGCGGGCCATCCTGATGTGATGCGCGTATCGAGTTCGCCATAGTGCGCCAGCAAGGGCGCCTTGATTTTCGCTGTGTCGTCGGCGTTCGGCTGGCTGCCGTAGAATGGAACGGCTGCGCCGAGATCGGTCCCCATCTGCACCGCCAGGATGTTGACGACTCCGCCGCCGAAGCAGAACCCGACGGCGCCGAGCTTGCCCGTGCTGTCCGGGCGCGCCTTCAGCCAGACCGCCGCGGCCCGGAAATCCTCCCGCATCTTGGCGGCGTCCACCTGCTTGAACAGATCGGCGCCCTTTTCGTCATCGCCGGGATAACCGCCGACCGACGTCAGCCCGTCGGGCGCGAGCGCGATGAAATTGGCGGTCGCGAGCCGCCGCGCCACGTCTTCGATGTACGGATTGAGCCCGCGGTTCTCATGGATCACCAGAACGACAGGCAGCTTTCCGGTCGCGTTGGCCGGCCGCACCAGATAACCCTTGATGCTGCCGTTGCCTTGCGGCGACGGCACCGTGACAGTTTCGGCTTTGATCCTGCTGTCGTCCGGCGGCACTTGCACGGCCCACGCATAGTTCGGCCGCAGCATTTCAAACAGCGCGGCGGTGGTCAGGCCGCCGACGGCAAATTTTTGGGCGCTTTCGAGAAAGGCGCGGCGGCTGATGCCGCCATGGACGTATTCATCGAAGAGACTCAGGAGTTCCTGAGGGAAATCGGATCCTCCGCTGCAAGGCCGATCATCACCTGAGCGCGCAACATAACAGAGCCGCCGCGACGGGGCGACTCGTCCTGTCTCGACGCGGACTTTCGGTCTTAGCCGCCCGGCTCGAACGCGTAGGTCGTGCCTTTGCGCACCACGTAACCGAAGCCCGGCGCGTTGACGTGCGCACCGGCGATGGCAAGCCGCTCGGTGGCGGCGATGTCGAGAATGCGCTTGCGCGACTGGATCGCCTGATCCTTGTCGAGGTCATAGGTGAGCGCTGCGTCGGGGTGCGAGATCTGGATTGCGGAGAGATGGACGACATCGCCGAACGCCATGAAGCCGCCGCCGCTGGCGGCGTGCAGCCAGCAGGTATGTCCGGGCGTATGACCCGGCGCCAGAACCGGAGTGAAGCCCAAAACCTCTTCGTCGTTGCGCACCCGCCGGATGCGATCGAGATAAGGCTTCAGGTTGATCGCCGTGCGCGCGCGGTTGCCCTTCACGCGTTCGGGCGTGCCGGCGTCGACCGGCTGCATCCAAAAGTCCGCCTCGGTCTCGTGCACGATGATTTCGGCGTTCGGATAGTGCGGCATGCCGGCATCATCGACCAGACCGTTGGCGTGATCGGGATGCAGGTGCGTCATCACGATATGGGTCACCGCGGCGGGCTCGACTCCGGCGGCGCGCAGATTATCCGGAAGCTTGCCGAGCGTCGGCTGCATCGTGTTGCCGGCGCCGGCGTCGATCAGGACGATCTTGCCGTTGCGGCGGATCATGAAGTTGTTGACCGGGATATAAAGCGAACCGTCCTTGGTGCCTCCGACCAGCCTGTCGGCCTCGCTCCGCTCCATGCCGAGGACGAGATCGAGCGATGTCTTGAGGATGCCGTCACTCAGGCCCTGCACCTCGATATCGCCCACGCGCATGCTTGGCAACGCCATTTCAAAATCCTTCTTTTGTCAGCGCGATCATACACCCGGCGGAGACCACGACGGCAACGGACAGCACCTCAAACGGCGCGATGAAGCCGCCGCCGGTCGCAGCCAGGATATAGCCGATCATCAGCGGCGACAGCGCGCCCGTCATCTGCGTGATCAGCGCACGCACGCCTTGCGACTTGCCCATGTCGGCGGTGCCGATGACGCTGTGCATCAGCATCTCGGCGCAGCAGATGCCGACCTGTTGCGCGCAGAGCGCGCAGATCATCAGCACCACGCTCCATGTCGCATTCGGCGCGAGCGCCGCCGCCATCAGAAACACCGCCGCGAAGGCCCAGCCCAATCCGGCGAACGGTGCGCGCCGGAACACGCGATCCGACAGCCGGCCAATCAGCAGAATGGTGATGACGGCAAAGCCATAGATGACAAACGTCAGATAGCCCGACGTGCTGAACGTGAAATTGCGCGCAGTGCGCAGATAGGTCGGCAGCCAGATCGACCAACCCCAGAAGAAGATCGCGTTGCAGGAGATGGCGAGCACCATCAGCCAGAAGCGATGGTTGCGCCATACGTTGGTCACGGTTTTCAGGATGCGCCCCGGCGCATCGTCATTGTTCTCGATGGCGCCGGCATGGACCTGATCGACCTCGGCCCTGTTGACGGCGGGGTGCTGCTCCGGCTGGTCCCGTATCAGGAACCAGACCATCGGCAGCGGCAGCAGAAGCGCCAGAATGCCCAGCGCATAAAACTGCCCGCGCCAGCCGAAATTCACAATCAGGGCGGTGATCAGAAGCCCGGTCAGCATCGGCCCGATCATGGTGCCGATCCACCAATACGATGTCGCCTTGCCGCGTTCGCGCAGCGCGAACCAGTTGGCCACCAGCGCCAGCGTGACCGGATAGCAGGCCGCTTCTCCCACGCCCAAGCCGATGCGCGAGGCCACTAACATGCCGTAGCTCTCCGACAGTCCGGACCAGAAACAGGTGAGCGCCCAGATGACGAGGCTCGCGATCGTAGCGTTGCGCGGTCCATAACGCGTCACCGCCCAGCCCCACAGCGGCGCCGCGAGGCTGTACGAAATGAACATGCTGCTCGCGAGCCAACCGAGCAGCGCCGGCTGTCCCGTGAGCTGCAGTTCGCTCAGGAATTTCGGATCCGCCATGACGAGCGAGATATTGCTCTTGTCGAACATGGAAATGATCCAGTAGATCAAGAGCGTCGGTGCGATGTAGGTCCATCGCACCCGCGTGGCCGCGGCGATGCCGGCTGCATCGGTGGGCGCAATCCCCTGCGGAACCGTGATAGTCATGCGATCCTCCCGAGCGTAACGCGCGGCCTTGCTTGTTGTGTGCCGGCGGCGCGAGACAGTCGCACCGCGTTACAGAACTTGTCAACGATCCGGGGATGAGCGGCGTGCTAACAAAATCCAGTTCGGGCGCACGCGACGCAGCGCACAACTCCAGCGCGGAGGTTTTTACGGTCTTTCTCCGGCTGGGCCTCACCAGCTTCGGCGGTCCGATTGCTCACCTTGGATATTTCCACGACGAATTTGTTGTTCGCCGCCGCTGGCTTGACGAGAAAACATACGCCGACCTCGTTGCGCTCTGTCAGTTCTTGCCCGGACCGGCGTCGAGCCAGGTCGGATTTTCGATCGGCCTGATGCGTGCCGGTTACGCCGGCGCACTTGCTGCATGGTGCGGCTTTACGTCGCCGTCGGCGATCGCGCTGGTTCTGTTCGCGTATGGCGCGAGCACTCTCGGCGGCCCGCTCGGCACAGGCTTGCTGCACGGTCTGAAGCTCGTCGCTGTCGCGATCGTCGCGCAAGCGGTCTGGGGCATGGCGCGCACGCTCACGCCGGACCGGGAGCGCGCGTCGATTGCCGCCGTCGTCGCACTGATCGTCCTGTTCAGCACATCGTCGGTTGCGCAGATCGGAGGCATCGCGCTCGGCGGCCTCGCCGGGTTCTTGCTTTTGCGCAGCGCCGAGCCGGCGGCCTCGGGCCACATGCCGCTGCCGGTCTCGCGCAACGGCGGGATTGATCGCGCTCGTGCTGTTTTTTGTTTTGCTGGTGGGCCTGCCCATCGCGCAGCGCTTTTTATCCGCGCCCGGCATCGCACTGTTCGATGCGTTCTATCGCTCAGGCGCGCTGGTCTTCGGCGGCGGTCACGTCGTGCTGCCGTTGCTGCGCGAGGCATTCGTGACGCCGGGCTGGGTGAGCGACGACACGTTTTTGGCCGGCTACGGCGCGGCGCAGGCGGTTCCGGGACCGCTCTTCACTTTCGCGGCCTATCTCGGCGCCGTCGTGAGCCCTTCGCCGCATGGCGTCGCCGGGGCGGCGCTGGGACTGATCGGAATTTTCCTGCCGGGCATTCTCATTCTGCTCGGCACGCTGCCGTTCTGGGACGTCTTCCGCAAACGCGCGGACGCGCAGGCGGCGATGCGCGGCATCAATGCGGCGGTGGTCGGTCTTCTTGGCGCCGCGCTCTACTCGCCGGTCTGGACCAGTTCGGTCAACACGCCGGGAGATTTTGGCGTTGCGCTGATCGGCTTCGTGCTGTTGACCGCCTGGAAGGCGCCGCCGCTCCTGGTTGTCGTTGTCGGGGCGCTTGGCGGCATCGCGCTGGCCGCGATCCACGCGTAATTCGGCTCGAAACCGATCACGTCACGCGCGTTCAGCGAAGTGCCCGGTCGCGATCGCCGCGACTTCGGCCGCATCTTCCGGCGCAGCGTTGCCGCGCCACACCACATGCATGATCGGGCCGCAGCAGAATAAGGTCGATAGCCGTAGATCTCCCGCGCGACGCGATCCGGCACATCGAGCACCGTCACCGGCGCGCCGCGGGCGCGGATGGCGTTTTCCAGGCCGCTCGCGTCGGCCTTGGTGCGGCCGAGTTTGAGGATCGTGTAGCCGTCGGGAATGTGATCCTGCATCGGCGTGCCGTCGTCGAGCCAGACATGTGGCAGCCGCGCGCCCGGCCACGTCGTCGGATGATATTCGCGGAACAGATGCTCGGGCCCGCCAGGCACGTTGCAGATGATCGGCAAGTCCACATAGCGATAGCCGAGCTCGGCGCCGATCATCTCGTTGCTCTTGCGCTGCTCGATGTCGGCCATGGTGCACGAGAATGTAGCGGGCCTGCTCGCCCGCCGGCGTGTTGTCGCGAATGTCCGGCCGCCACAGCGAGCGCCACTTGCGCCGGCCAAGCGTGGCGTAGCGCGACGCGCCGACATTGCGCTCGCCGACCTGCCGGCGCTCGACCTCGTAGGACTTCAGCAAGTTCGGCCCGCCCCAGCCTCGCAGCGTGGCGGCGAGCTTCCATGACAGATCGATCGCGTCGCCGACGCCGGAATTCATGCCGAGCCCGCCGGTCGGAATGACCAGATGCACCGCGTCGCCGGCGAGGAAGACGCGGTCCTTGCCGTAACGATCGGCGAGCAGCAGATTCTGCCGCCACGGCTCGCAGGACAGCATCTCGTATTTGATCGGGACGCCGACGGTCTTCTCGAACTGGCCGCTTCATCTCCTCATCGGTGTCGACGATCGAATGCAGCGTCCAGTGCCTGGTCGAATCCTGCATGATCAGCTGCGTCGCCTTGTCGTCGGCGACGTGATAGTGCCGCCCCTTGCCGGGGCCGTTGCCGATCGGCAGACGGTCGAAAAGCTCGTCGCAGCGGTAGAGCGCCTGGCGCAGCGCCAGCGTGTTGCCCTCGCCGCGCAAGCTTGATGCCGAGTTCCTTGCGCACCGGGCTCGTGCCGCCGTCGCAGCCGACCAGATAACGCCGCGCGCAAATCCTGCGTGCCGCCGTCGCTGGTCCGCACGCGCGCGGTGACACCCTCGCCGTCCTGCTGCAGCGACAGGAACTCGCAGCCGAAGCGGACGCTGATGGCCGGGATCGTCTCGGCCACCGATTTCAACAGCGGCTCAAGCGTGTATTGCGAGATGAGCTGATAGGGCTCGAGCGGCAAGCGTGCCGTCGTTGGTTGCGCGCGTATCGGCCTGCGCCTGCGCGACCGATGGATAGGGCAGGCGCAGCAGCGGCGGCTCGTTGAGCGCGAGAACGATGTAGACGTCCATCGGGCAATCGGCCCGCAGCCCCGCGGCGCGAATTTTCTGCGCGAAGCCCCATGCGGCGATAGATTTCCATGGTGCGCGCGTTGACGCGCTCCATCTTCGGCAGGAACGCCGGCCGCTCCTTCTGCTCGATGAGCATGCAGCGGACGCCGCGCTTGCCAAGATCGATCGCGAGCGTAAGCCCGGTGGGTCCGGCGCCCACGATCAGAACGTCACTGTCCATCGTGTCTCGAATGCTCTGTTACGGCCCGGCCGCCAATCGCCGCTCCGAGCTGGCATCGCTCACTCTGCGGCGTTTCAGTTCCAACTCGGTGAACGACTGATAGGCGACGCCGGTACATTGCTCCGGCGTGGCATCGATAAACTGGGTGGGGATGCCCTCCAGATAAACCACCACTTTGGTCCTTGGCTGACTGTGCCCGTTGAGCTGAAGGCAAACCACATAGTGCGGGGTCGAACTGTCGGCGACTGGCTTCAGCTCGGGCGGAGCGATGAGCGCGCCGATGGAAGTCGGCGCGGTCCGTCAAAACCGTCGTGAGCATACGTGGCGATCTGCTTTCGGTAGTTCGCCGGATAGGCGTTCGGATCAACGGGCGGTGCGGCCTGGCGCTTCGGACCTCCGAACAGCTGCTGCCGCCGCATCCGCCGAGCGCCAGTGCGGCGAGCAAACAAACGACACCTGCGCGCCAACTCTTCATAGCCGTATACGATCGAAATGCGTCTTCATGCCGCAGCAAGTTTCATCAGCGCCAAGCGCGGCGCGGCCGTTCGGCCCGTACGGATTGCCAACTGATTCGTTCATTTCGAAATGGTTATAGTTTGCCGCCTCGATCAGTTCCACAGGTTTGCCGGCGGCCTTGACGGCGGCGGCGAAATCGCGGTTTTGACGCTGAAATTCCGGCGTCTCGTTGGTGCCGTAGGTGACGATGATGGGCGCGCGGAGCCGATCGAGATGGCGCTGCGAACTCATGGACTGCTCCATCTCGTCGGTGAATTTGACGTATTTGCTGCGCTTGGAAAGCCGCACCGGCTTCATGTCGTACATGCCGCTCATGCACACCCCGCCCTTCACGATGGTCGGCGGCAGGCCGAAATCCTTTTGCCAATCGGTGACAAGCGCGACGCCGCAGAGGTGCCCGCCGGAGGAATGCCCGCCGATATAGAGCCGGTCGGGATCGCCGTCGAAACTCGCGGCGTTCTTGTAGGTCCAGGCGATGGCGCGGCGAACCTGCTCCGCCATTACGCCGCAGGTCGCCGTTCGCTGCGTCGACCGAGATAAAATCGGGCACGACGTAATGGGCGCCGGCGTTGACGAAGGTCTCGGCCGCATAAGGCGTATTCCTTGGCAGCGGCCGTGCAGCCACGCGCCGCCGTGAATAAACAGGAAGATCGGCGCCTTGGGCCGCTTGGTGCGAAAGATATCGAGCTTCTCGATCTCGGTTGGGCCATACGCCTCACGCTGTGGCGGCCCGAGGCGCTGGCGCGCCAACTCACTGTTGCTCGCAAGCCTGTGCCAGAATCTTGAGTGCCGAGCGGCGCGTAGAACGTTTGATCGTAGGCGGCATCGAGCTCGACCTGATCGAGATTCATCCAGACGCTGCGGCCCCTGTCGGGTGCTCCGGCGGCCCAATGTGGCATTCCTGCGGGCGCAGAGCGCGAGCGATGGGAACAGCCGCCACCGCGGCCGCGCCGCGCGCCGAGCAGCCGCCGCGTGACCGGCTGTGCGAATGCCTGTCGCGAATGCCGATCGCTATGCCTGCATGAAGCGCATCGCTGATGCCCGGTCGTTATCCTTCTCGCAGGATAACAACGGCGTGCGTCTTTACATGCGCGTAACACGCGGCAGTCGCACTGGCGAGGGATTTGCAAAAGATCGTCCTCGGCACCGGGCCGCACCATCCGGGCAGGATAATTGGCATCCTTGCTCTTGGCCAATTTCAGCGCCTAATTCGACGGCGGCTCGAAATCCTGCTCGACCAGATTGCGTTTGATGCGCCGGCGCAGGAAATCCGCCCACAGAAATTCGCTGAATGGCGTCGTGTCCTTGGCAAAACCGCCGGCCCGCCGCAATTCGCCGGCGAGCGAGCGGAAGGGATCGTCGACCATCGCCGGCTACCGACTTCGGAATGTCTTCGTAGTGGCGGCGGCGGCCCTTTGGCGTCGAACGGATGCATCCAGCTCGCGATTGTCCATCACAACCCAAAACTCGTCGCTATCAAGCTGGCTCAGATTGGCGATGACCGTAACGGCGAGTTCGTTAAGGCCCTCCTCATGCAGCGCCGCGCCAGATGATGATGATCGATGACGTAGTGCGCTGCTTCGGGCCCAGGATGACCGGGATCATGTGCTTGCCAAGAAATTTCCGGCCTTCCTTTTGCCCGGTGTCGCGCCAGTGCTTGCGCTTGCTCCTCCACCTCGCGCATTCCGACGGTGATCTGGGTCGGACGAAGATCGAGCAATGGCGACTGTCCGTCAACGTCGGCTCGCGAAGGCTCATCGCGGCTCCTCCGATTGAGATCGTGGACCGCGGATCATACCGGCCACGAAGGTCCAAAATGCGCTGAAAGTGAAAGCCGCCCGGCGCTGCCGACGCCGGGCGGCTCTTTCGTATCGGCACATGACAGTGTTAGCTAGTGCGCGAGCGGATCGGGGCGAACCTGGATGTGCACGGCCATGGGCGTCATGCCCTTACCGCCCTCCTTGAGCCAGGGCGTACGGTCGCCTTCCGACGACCACAGTCCCCGGCCTTTCCAGCCGGCCTTCGGATCGTCGATGCGGGCATCAAGACCTTTAGCGTAGAAGCTCATCGGATACGGGATGCGCAGCATCACCATCTTGCCGTTGACCAGAGCGGCAAAGCCGTCATTTTCGTTGCCGTGGAGATCGGCACGTCCTTGCCGAGACCGACCGCGTTATGCTGGTCGACCCAGCAGTAGTAGCTCGCCTCGGCGCTGTTATCGCCGATGCCGGCAAAGCCCGGGCCTGGATATTTGTAGAACGTCCAGCCTTCGGGGCATTGATCGCCGGTCGCATTCGGGCCGTTGAGCGGGCCCTTGCACTTGACCGATCGAAGCTGCCGAGATGACCGCTCGCCAGCGACACCCAGACCACGCCCTTGGAGTCGATGTCGCCGCCGCGCGGGCCGAATCCCGGCGCCGGAATCTTGTAGAACTCCGACAGCTTGGTCTTTGGATCGAAGCGCGCGATGCCGCTCGGACCGCCGAACACATTGTCCGTGTACCAGATCGATCCGTCGGCGGGATTGGGCATCACTGCGTACGTGCCGGAGCCGACGAGCATGACGTCCTTGTCCGGATCCATGGGCTGGCCGAGCTTGGTGAACTCGGCAGTGATCTTGCCGGTGCCGGTGGTGTCGAGCACGAACGGCGCCCAACCCTCGCGCCTTTTCGACACTGCCGGTCTCGTCAAACACCTTGGTGTCGAGCCAGCCGGCGCGGTTGCCGCCGCCGCTCGTCCACAGGGTGTCGTTCTTGTCGAAACCGAATTGCAGATGATGCGTTCCAAAGCAGGTGTCGATGAAGGTGAACTTCTGCGTCTTCGGATCGTACATCACCAGCTGGCGTTCATTGCTCTCGATCGGATCGACTTTGGCATAGGGATTATCCGAACCCTTGCGGCAGTACGCCGGCGTGCCGGGGCCGTGATTGGTCCCGGTCAGCCACAGCCTGCCCTTCTGAGTCGATCATATCGTTGTGGTTATTGATCTGCGTATCCCAGACCTGCTCCGTGCCCCAATAGGCGGACGCCGCCATCGGCTTCAGATCAGCCGCGTGGCCGGGACCGAGCGCCACAGGCACACTCGGGTCCTCGGGCGGCGTGAGGTACGTGACTTTGCCGTTTTTCGGATCGAGCACCGGCAGGTGATCGCCGGCATATTCGGGCGAGCCGTACAGCTTGCCCGTTGCCGTTGACGGTCGGGTTACGCTTATCGGAGGAGATCAGGTCGTGCAGATATTTCTTCTCGGTGCCCCAATCCCATGTCGTGACCACGAGGTTGCGCTCGATACCCTGCGGACGCTCAGGCTTGGTCGCCGGTAATTCGCCCGCGGCAACGCGGTCGGTCCAGTCGCCGAAATATTTCAGCGGCACGCTGCCCATCTGGCCCGCGGCGATGTTGACCATGTTGGTCGCAGCCTGGCCGGACTGAATGCGCCGCGCCCAGGCATCTTCGCCGCTCTCGAAATGCCCGAACGCCGCCGGAACAGTGCGCGTCGCGAGCTGACCGAGCTGATGGCAGCCGACGCAGCCCTGATTCTTGATGGCAGTGAGCCACTGGGTCTGCGTAATCTTGTCCGGAATGTCGGTCTTGCCGCCGAACTGGTCCTTTGTCGGGGATCTTCAGCATCGAGTACCAATAGATCGCCGGATAATACTGGGCGGCCGCGGCGTCGTTCGGAGCCGGAACCGCTGTCAGATTCAGATGCTGCCCGGGCGTGGCGTCGACCTTCGGCGAATCGATCAGGCCGTAGCCGCGCACCCAGACCTTATACTTCCCCTTCGGCAGGTCGGGCACCACATAGCGGCCCCTTGTCGTCGGTCACGACCATCTTGGCGTAACGCGTGGGCGTATCGTGCGTTTCGGCGATCACCCAGACGCCGGCTTCCGGTCCGTGCGGTCCGGTGACCACACCGCCGATATCGTCGCCATCGATCGCGACGGCTGCGGTTTGCGCGCTGAGCCGCGCCGGCGCTGTGCTACAGATGACGGCGACGGCGATGGCTGCCACGCCGCAATACAAGGCCCGTTTCATAAAGCGCCTCCCTGTCAGATACGGCGCATGATTATGTCGCCGGGGGTTTGGGTCGGATTGTGCGCGAATTTGCCCGAGCGCATGACGGGCCGCAAGGGAAACTTGCCCACCGGCGGCGGCCGCGGCAAGCCGCCGCGAAAATTACGCGAAATTAATTTGCCGAGGCGCTGACGCTCACCGCGCTGCTCAGCTTATCGAACAGCCCGGCGATGTCCTTGCGCAGCGTCGCCAGCTTCGAGCACTGCTCGCTCAGTGCCGACACGCGCTCTTCCAGCTCCTGCTTGGCGTCGGAGAACTTTTTAACCCGTTCGGTGAGGTCGCCCTCGTCGCTTTCCTCGATACTGCGGATTTTGGCGACGAGACCGTCGCGGAGCTGCTTTCGCCCAGAACGCTCGGGATGCCGCCCAACTCGGCGTGAAGCGGCGCCAGTCTGGTCTGCAGTTCGCCAAGCCGCGCCTGCAGCTGGCCGAATGTGACCAGCCGGCGTTCCATGTCGTCGAAGCGCGTTTGCGTCGCGTCGATGAATTGCCGCAGTTCATCGACGCGCGCATCGATGTCCGCCGCCGACCCCTTCGACTTCGCCCCTTGGAGCGAATCGAGCGCCCGGTGGAAATTCGCAAACAGGCCGCCGACGTCCTCGCGCAAGGAAATCAGCTTGGAGAATTGCGCGTCGATATGCGTCAGCCCCTCTTCGAACTGCTTCTTGTCGCCGGCGAATTTTTGAACCCGCTCCGCGAGCGGCCCTTCGGGCGTCTGCTGCAAGCCATCGAGTGTCGAGGCAATCTTGT
Source organism: uncultured Alphaproteobacteria bacterium (assembly GCA_963732015.1). Classification (GTDB taxonomy): domain Bacteria; phylum Pseudomonadota; class Alphaproteobacteria; order Rhizobiales; family Xanthobacteraceae; genus BOG-931. Next base: position 70,767 of record CAVSXY010000006.1, read on the forward strand.
CGCGAGCCTCGCCCATGTCGCGGAGACGGCTCTGCAACCCGGTCTCCTTCTCGGCGAACGGAGCGACCCGCGCTCCGATGGCCGCGATGTCGTCCTTCAGGCCGGACAAGGTCTTCGAGGCGCGCTCGATATCGTCACAGCGGCCCTCGCTGCGCTTGATGAAGTCGACGAGATTCTTCAGATGCAGATCGAGCACCGTCGCATCGTCGCCGTGGGCGATTTCGGCGAGCGCCCGGTCGATATCGTGCTGACGGCTGTCGAGTTCGGCAAATGTCTGTTCGATCGACCGCCGCTTCTCCAGAATTGGAGCCAGCCGATCCTTCAGCGCCTGCTGCTGATTGCGGATGTCATCGACGCGGGTTGGCAGATCGGGAGTTTCGCTGCGGCCGTGCTGAACCTGCGCGATCCGCTCCGCCTCGACCAGTTTATGCTGGGCGGCGCCGAGAGCCTCTTCGGGATCGGTGCCTGTCAAATGACGCAGCGAACCATCCACCTCGGTCTGCGCCCGGGTCAGATCCTGCGCGTCTTGGCGAACGCCCTCAAACCGCTGTTTCAGAGCATCCGCCGTCTTGCGGTCGCGCCCCACCGTATCCCACATCAGTACGGTCGACGGCAGCAGAACGAACGGCACCACCAGAACGATCGCCCAAACAATCCGGTTCAGCAGAGGCTCGGCGAGGTAAGCATTGTATAATGCAATAAGGTCCTGAAATTGGGTCAGGATAACGAGAGCCGCCGCTACGACGAAAAGCGCGACACAAATAATGACAAGTCTGCCCATCTTTGAAGCTTCACCCCAAGCCCTGTCGCTTCTGTTGTTTGGTACGCCAGGAGCGCGCCGTGCACAAGTAGACTGGACGAGCGCTTCCATCGGTGCGAGACGATAGAAGGCGCTGCCACCATGGAGTACCATCGCATTGACCGGACGCGCCGAACCAGTCACCGCTGCGCGACGACGGAGCACATCATGATGACGCTGCGGCGCGCATGCACGGGCTCACTGGTCGCGCTTGCGATACTGTGCGCCGGCGCCGCATGGCGTTCCGCACACGGTGAGGACAAAGCCCCGGAGGCGGCCAAGCCGGCGAATGCCGACTGCCAGCGCGCCACGTTCCGCGTCGTCGTCGATGTCGGCCACACCGTGAAGGTCCCCGGCGCCATGAGCGCGCGCGGCGTCCCCGAATACGATTTCAATCTGCACCTCGCCGAAGACATCAAGAAGGCGCTCGTCGACGCCGGGTTCGAAAAGACGACGCTGTTGATCGTTGGCACCTCTCCGCCATCGGGCCTGGTTGAGCGCGCCGTGCGGGCCAACGGCATGCCGGCCGACCTGTTCATCTCCATCCATCACGATTCGGTGCCGGATCAACTCCTGCAATCGTGGGACTTCGAGGGCAAGCAGAACCGGTTCAACGACAACTATCCCGGCTACGCGCTCTTTATCTCAAACGACAACGCCGACCGGATGGGAAGCCTGCAGTTCGGCAAGCTTCTCGGCAAGGCACTCGAAGCGCGCGGTCTGCAATACACGCCGCACTACACGCTGCCGCTGATGGGAAACCGGCGGCGCATCCTTGTCGACGCCGAAGCAGGCGTCTACCGCTACGACCAACTGGTCGTGCTGCGCGCGACTCGCATGCCGGCGGTGCTGCTTGAAGCCGGCTCCATCGTCAACCGCCAGGAAGAACTCGAACTCGGGACTCCGGAGCGCCGCGCGCTCACGAGCGCCGCGGTTGAGTCGGCGGTCGAGGATTTTTGCGCGGCCCGTTCGCATAACCATGCGGTCGCGCTGGTCAGGCGTCCGGCTGCACCGCACGTAGCGCAGCCTGCGCGCACGGCGCCGGCGCCGTTCGCCCGGCAGTAAGACCGAACCGCTACGCCATCGCGGTGGTCTGGCTGCGCCGCAGCGCGAGCGTGCTGATGATCATGAAGTTCAAAAGGCTGATCGCGGCGCCGGTGGCAAAGGCGGGCGCGTAGTAGCCGAAATGATCGTAGAGAATCCCGGCGATCCAGCCGCCTCCCGCCATACCGGTGCCGCTTGCGAGCAAGAGCGTCGGAATTCGCCAGTACGCGTCCGCCGCCGGAAACAGTTCGCGCGAGGCGAGGATGTTGGCGGGCACAAGACCGCTGAATCCGAATCCGAACAGCGCCGACACCGTGAACAATCCGATCTCATCCTGCGTCAGCAGAAACAACACCATGCCGACGGTCTGCAAAGCAGCACCTGCGAGCATCGTGTAGAGACCGCCGATCCGATCGGAAATGGCGCCCCACACCTGACGGCTGATAAAGGCCATTCCGAGCAGCACCGAAACCATCGCCGCGCCGTGCGCCGGACCGATGCCGAGATCGCTGCAAAACGCCACGAGGTGCGCCTGCGGCATCGACATCGGGATGCAGCAGGTGAAGATGGCAAAGGTCATGAGCACGAAGACCGCATTGGGCGGCCAGCCCATGACCAGCTTGCTGCCCCGCGGCGCAACGCCCGCGGACACGTGACGGTGCGGCGCTTCCGGCGGTGCTCGAAAGATGATCGCCGCGGTCGGCACAATCATGAGCAACTGGACTGCGGCGTAGAACAGCATGGTGTGGCGCCAGCCCGCATAAGCGATGGCGCGTTCGAAAATCGGCGGCCAGACGGTGCCGGCGAGGTAGCCGCCGCTCGATATCAGCGCCAGCGCCGAGCCGCGCCGGCGGTCGAACCAGCGGCTCACATAAACATAAAGTGGCGCGTTGATGCCGCCGATGCCGATCAGGCCGATCAGGAGACCGTGACCGATGTAAAGCGGCCACGACGGTCCCTGGGCCGACAACACGAGACCGGCCGCAATCATGACGGACCCGAAAAGCACCGTGAAGCGGACGCCGAAACGCTCCGCGGCGCGGCCCATGAGGAGCCCGCCGAACCCGGTCCCGACCCAGACCAGCGACGCCGCAAGCGAGGGAACCGAACGTGCGCCGTCAACCTCTGCCGCGATGTCTTTCAGCGCAACAACGGTAATCCAGGGGGCGCCAAATGCCACTCCCATGACCACGAGGGAGACGCTGGCGACGACCCATGACGTTCGCGTCTCGATCGACGGAATGAGCGACGAATTCAGCATGTAACTCGCGTCTTTCGACGCGCCCGGCCGGCGGGAAGCCCCGGAAGCGGTATAGCAGCGGACCCATTGTTCCGCCTTAGAAAATTTCCGCTCACAACATTTCCCGCCGGCCTGGGAATAAACCGGCCCCCTGCCCGATCTTCTCCACGGAAGCCGCCCTGGAAGCCGCCGTGGCTTCCCGCGATTGGGCTTCAAAGGAGAAGGCGATGAACGACATCGATCATGACGGCCGCAACGCAGCGGCCAGCGAAGACGGCGTCAGCCGCCGCAAGGTTCTCGAGTGCATGACGTGGGTCGGAACGGGCGTGCTGTGGACGATCTCGGGCGGCGTTCCTCATTCGCTCGGCATCATGGGCGAGGCCCAGGCGCAGACGGCGAGCGGTCTGACATTCCTGCAGATCAGCGACAGCCATGTCGGCTTCGACAAGCCGGCCAATCCTAATGCGCTCGGCACGCTCGAAGAGGCCATCAAGAAGGTCAATGCGCTGCCGGCCAAGCCGTCTTTCATGATCCACACCGGCGACATCAGCCACCTCTCGAAACCGTCCGAGTTCGACGACGCCGACCGCATCATCTCGCAGTCGCGCCTCGACGTGCACTATGTCCCGGGCGAGCACGACTTTCTGGATCCCGACCAGAAACTCTATCTCGATCGCTATGGCCGCGGCACCAAAGGGTCGGGCTGGTACAGCTTCGACGCCAACGGCGTGCACTTCATCGGCATGGTCAATGTCGTCGATCTGAAAGCGGGCGGTCTCGGCAATCTCGGCAAAGACCAGCTGGAGTGGCTTGAGGCCGACCTGAAAGGCCGCTCAGCGTCCACGCCCATCGTGATCTTCGCCCACATTCCGCTGTGGACCGTGTATCCCGAATGGGGCTGGGGCACCGAGGACGGCGCTCAGGCGCTCTCGTATCTGAAGCCGTTCGGCTCGGTGACCGTGCTCAACGGCCACATTCATCAGGTGATGCAGAAGGTCGAAGGCAACGTCACCTTCCACACCGCCCGGTCCACCGCCTTCCCGCAACCGGCGCCAGGCCAAGCCCCGTCTCCGGGCCCGATGAAAGTCCCTGACGACCAGCTGCGCGGCATGCTCGGCATCGCCAATGTCACGTTCAAACAAAACGAGCAGCGTCTCGCCATCATCGACTTGCCGCTGCAGGGCTGAAAGGGCCGGACATGTTGAGAATGACGTCTGCCGCCGCGGCGCTCGGCGCCGCGGTGGGTTCGATGCTCGCTGTCGGCGTTCTGTTCGCCGACGCTCAGGCGCCGGGAGCTCAGGCTGCGGGTTCCGTGGTGTCGATCGACAACTTCACCTTCAATCCGCAGAAGGTGACGGTGAAGGCTGGCACCACGGTCACCTGGACCAACCGGGACGACATTCCACACGGCATCGCGTCGGCGAGCAACGTCTTCAAGAAATCCGGCGCGCTGGATACGGACGACAGCTTTTCGTTCACGTTCGCCACGCCGGGAAGCTACGAGTACTTCTGCTACATTCACCCGCACATGACGGGCACGATTGTGGTAGAAGCCGCGGCGGGCAGCAGCGCGACGCAGTGATGCTCGCTCGGCCGCAGCAACAAGCGTCAACGGCACCGCGGATGGCCGAGCGCGACAGCATGGCAGATCGTCCCAAAGTCGATCCCGAGCGGGCGCGGCGTTTTCGTGACGCCGCGCTGCCATATCTCGACGACGTGTACACCTATGCGCGGCATCTGATGCGCAATGTCGCGGACGCCGAGGATGCGGCGCAGGAATGTTATCTGCGGGCGCTCAATCATTTCGACAGTTATCGCGGTCCGGCCATGAAGCCGTGGCTGCTGACGATTCTCCGAAACGTCTGCTACGCGGAATTCGCGCGGCGCAGCAAACAGCCGCAGCCGGCCGACGTCCATAGCCAGGAGATTGCCGACGCCGAGCAGCCGATGTGGCAGGAGCCGGAACCGTCGGCGGAAGCCGAACTGATGCGCCGCGCCGACGGCGCAACCATCCGGCGGCTTGTGGCCGGTCTGCCCGACGTCTTCCGCGAGGTCGTCGTGCTGCGCGACATCAGCAATCTGTCCTATCGCGAAATCGCGGATGTCGCGGGAGTGCCGGTCGGAACGGTGATGTCGCGGCTCGCCCGCGCGCGATCCATGCTGCGGGCGGCATGGACCGTCGAGGAAGGATCGACGATATGAACTGCGCTGACGCTGAAATCCTCATCCACGCGCTGCTTGACGGCGAACTTGATGCCGGCAACGCGCGTGATGTCGAAACGCACCTGGCGGCGTGTCCCGCCTGCACGGCGAAGCTCGCATCATTTCGCACGATGCGCGACGCCATGGTCCAGGCCAATCTGACGGACGCCGCTCCCGCACATTTGCGCAACCGCATCGAAGCGTCTTTGGCTGCGCCGCTGCAAGCGGAGGCGCTGCGCACATCCCGGCAGGGCAGCAAATCCTGGCGCGACAAATGGCTGAATGCCTGGCGCGCGTCCTGGCGCACGTTCATCGGCGGCTTTGCGATCGGCACGGCGCTTTCGGCGGCGGTCGCCGCGACGCTGATGATCGCGGTGGTCGGTCAAAATCAGGACACCATGATCGCGAGCGAGGTGGTCTCGGCACACTTGCGCTCGCTGCAAGCCGGACATCTGACCGACGTCGAAACCAGCGACCAGCACACGGTCAAACCCTGGTTCAATGGCAGGCTCGAGGTGGCACCGCCGGTCATCGACCTGACGGCGCAGGGCTTCACGCTGATCGGCGGGCGGCTCGACTACATCAACGGGCAGGCGGTCGCCTCGATCGTGTACCGGCGCCGCAAGCACATCATCAATTTGTTCGTCGGTCAGGGATTGGGCGCCGAATATCATGAGATGAAACCGGGCACGGTGCAGGGCTTCAACGTACGGCATTGGTCCGAACAAGGCCTCGACTTCTGGGCGGTGAGCGACATCGAAGGTGGCGAGCTCGATGAATTTTGCCAGAAGATCGCGGCGGCGCTCGGCTCCCCGGCCAAGCCGTCGTGATCGCCGCTGCCCGAATTGGCGCCCTAAATTGATGGAAGCCTTGGGTTTTCTTCGCCCGCTCGCATGCTAATCTGGCACACTCCCTCGTCGGTGCGCGGCGGCCCTGCGACTTTCTTCGCCATGCGCGAATTGCTCCACCATTGTCACTGGCGTGCGACACCATGCGTCGAGACGTTCTCAAGACCACGCCTGTTCTGCTCGTCTGTTTGCTCTTGACGCCCGGACTTGCCGCCAGCGCCGACGAAGGTCCGCCCCCCATGGCGGTCAGTGTCGTGATGGCTGACTACAGCTTCACGCCCGATCATCTGCTCTTCCAGCACGGCATGCCGTACCGGCTGCACCTGGAGAATCACGGCAAGGAAACGCACGAGTTCACCGCGCCGGTGTTTTTCGCCAGCGCCCAAATCGACAATCCCGACCTGCTCACCCGCGCGCGGACTGAGATCGTGATGCAGCCGGGCGACGTTAAAGACCTGTTTCTGACCGCGCCTGCTGCGCCCGGAGCTTACGATCTTCGCTGCTCGGACCATGATTGGGCCGGAATGGTCGGCGGCATAACCGTCGAATAGCGCTGCTCCGCGAGAGTGCTGCTCGCCGTGCCCCATCCGGCGGCAGTCTCCATCTTTCTCCTGGCAGTCCGCTGACCGACCTGACCACGCGAAGTGTATCAGAGGGCGACGAAATGTGATCGCGACCGTGCGCTTTTTGAGTGTCTTTCCGGATTTAAATGCGGCACCATTCTTGCTTAAAGTCAGTTATCCGGAGGGAGGCTCATTGGGGGGCTTACATTGACCCTGGAAGAAAGGAGTCGCCGATGTGTGACTTTAGCCTTCAAAGCGTTCGGTCACGGCCTGCCAAAGTTGGAGACAAACTCGTAACACGAGACTTCGGGACGGGAACACGCGGGTTCGCCGCCTCGGATGACCCTGGTTTGGCAGTATGCGTGCTGCCCGGAACGGAAATGGCCTTCGCAGGCGAAGTCGCCTGCCTGCCGGCCGGGTTGCTCGGTTGGAAGACGAAGACCATCAACCACGAGACGGCCATCTTCAGACAAGTCAACAAGGACAAGCTGGCCGCTCATCATGATGCGCTCGAATTTCCCGATGGGCGCACCGTGCTGTTGACGTTGCTGTGCGAAGGTCAAACGGCAACAGTGCTGCAGCTGCCGGCACAGCCAGCGTCGGCGGAAGAAGCCCGCGAGCAGGAGCGCGTTGGGTACGTTGGCTAAGCGGGGTTGCTCTCCGCTCATCTGAGCGGACGAATGCTGAATTGCGAAACACCGGCCGCCGATCGCGGCGGCCGGTTGTTAGAAGTTTACGCCGTGAAAATTGATCACGCCCCGCCGCCCGGAACGAAACACCTGATCACCACGCGGGCGCCATAGCTCGAATACCAGACGACGGCGTCACCGATCGGATTGCCCGCGTTGCGAATCACGGCTTCGGGCGGCACCGGCATCCATTCGCCGTTGATGGGCACCCAATATTGATTGTCGCGCATGTCGTAATCGGTGCGATGGCCGTCGGCGATATCGCAGCACGGCACGCCATGCGGGGATTTCACGCTCTTGAACCAAGCCCTGACGTCGTCCGGCACGTTGCCGAATTGACCGTTGTCACGCGCCAGCGCGGGCGTGCAGACGAAAAGGGCCGCAAGCGCGACCCGTAGATGTCTGTAGCTCATCGCCCAGTGCTCCAATGGGGATTTGTCGCAATCCACCCAGAACACCAATGCCCATCGCGGCCGCTTGGTTCCGCCGATGGCCGCGGCCTTGGCGGCCCCACCGCTCGCACGCTCGTCAGGATCGGCAGTCGCCCCGTTCCGGCGTTCCATCAATTGGAACGCCGGATTTAGGCACGAAGATCACTGGCAAGTTAATGGACGCTGGAAACGTCCGGACCAGATCGGCGTGTTCAGGTCGACATCGCCGGCGGGACGGCGGATGAGCCACTGGCCCAGCAGCGCGCACCCGCGCCCATCATTTTGGTGCTGTCGGACATCATCTGACGGCTGTCCTCGCTCAGCATGTTCATCCACTCTTTGAGCCATTCCTGGTATGCGGAAACTGCATCCGGAAAGCTGCGCGTCGCCGTCAGACGGGCCGGCAGCGCGAAGACCAATTCGGTTTCCGAGGTCGCGCGCGAGAGCCACGCGCGGCCGACATCCTCGAAAGCGCTCATCATCTCCTGCTGCGCGTGCAAGCCGGCCTTCATGCTGTCGGCGCCGAAGCTGCCGATGTCGCGGAAATCGATCCGGCCGAACGGGCCGTCCAATCCGTTCGTCGCCGCCGATCGTTCGGCCTGCTGTTCGGCGCTCTGGGCTTCAGTCGCAGGGTTATAATGCGGTTCGTGTTGAGGCATGGCGTTACTCCCGGTGCAATCGTTGCATGCCCGCTTTGAGACACCGCTGCTCGCGCTGCGTGAGAAGCGATGGCCTTGACCCTCACTAAATTATTACCACCCTCAACAAGACTATTATGTGTCATTGCTGACTCACCTATATTTTGGTTGGGGCTCGCCTATGCGTTTGTTTTCGGCCTGAAAGGACGGTCTAGCGCGATCAGGGACCGGCCCGCGGCTCTGTTCCAATGACATCCGACGCAAACCGACGCATAATTCTCCAATCGAAATGCTCGATCGTGACGAAACGCCGCGCCGGCAACCGCGCGGATCGGAGGTTGTTGCTGGTGGCGAATGCCTCGACTTCATTCCTCGCGAACCGTTCCGCATGAACAATTCAGCCTCCGAAGGCCGCGCCCACACGGATCCCGCGGCGCGCGCGAACGAGCCCACGCCCCCGCCGAGCGAACTACGGTCGAGCGAACCACCGAGCGAGCAACCGTCGCCGGCCTTCCTGTTCTGGCGCGTGTTTCCCTCGGTCATGCTGCCGATGTTCATGGCGGTGGCCGACCAGACGATTGTCGCCACGGCATTGCCCGCCATCGCGTCAAGTTTGGGAGAAATCGAGCAAATCTCCTGGGTGGTGGTGTCCTACTTGATCGCCAACACGATCGCCGCCCCGGTTTACGGACGGCTCGGCGACACGTTCGGACGCCGCTCGATGATGTTCGTGGCGCTCGCCGTCTTTGTGATCGGCTCCGTTCTCTGCGCCATCTCCCCCACGATCGTCCTGCTGACGGCGTCACGCGTGCTTCAAGGTTTTGGCGGCGGCGGCTTGATGACGCTGTCGCAGGCGCTGATCGGTGAAACCATCCCGCCGCGCGAGCGCGGGCGCTATCAGGGTTACCTCGCCGTCATCGCCGTCACGTCGAGCACATTCGGTCCGGTCGCCGGCGGCTATCTGACCCAGAGGTTCGGCTGGCAATCGATCTTCCTGGTCAACGTGCCGCTCGGGCTGTTCGCGTTTTTTATGGTGTCGCGGATCGAAGTCACGGCCGGGCGATCGCCGCCGCACCACGTTCGACACGCCGGGACTCATCTTGTTCATCCTGTTCGTGGGCCCGGTCATTCTGGCACTCGAACAAGTGCAGCGCATGGACGCCAATACATTGCCGGTGGCGGTGGCGCTCCTGATGTTCGGCATTGTCGCGCTCATCGCGCTGGTTTGGCAGGAACGGCGCAATACTTCGCCCCTGATCCCGCCCAAATTGTTCCAGCAGCCGTCAATCTGGCGCAGCGACGGCCTGGCCGCCTGCCACGGCGCGGCGCTTGTGTCGCTGATCACGTTTCTGCCGATCTATCTGCGCGCCGTGCGCGGAGCGTCGCCGGCGGAAACCGGCCTTCTGCTGCTGCCGCTGACATTCGGCATCGGCCTCGGTTCGATGATCACAGGGCAGATCGTGACCAGGACTGGACGCACCGCGGTGTTCCCAACCTATGGATATATGGCGGCGACGGTCGGCCTTCTCATCGTCGCGTTCTGGATCCCGCGTCTGAGCACCAGCGAACTGCCTTGGGTGTTCTTCACCATCGCGCTCTGCATGGGCACCGTCATGGGCGTGGTCCAGGTGACGGTTCAGGCGGTGTCGGGGCAGCGCATGCTCGGCACCGGCGCCGCCATGGTGCAGTTCTCCCGCTCCGTCGGGGCGGCGGTCGGCACCGCAACCGTCGCCGCAGTCCTGTTCTCGTTCCTCGCACTGACGGATCGCGACACCGCGAGCCTGTTCGGCACCATCATCGATCACGGCCCGGACGCCATCGCGTCGCTGCCGGCGGCGCGGCAGGCCGCGATCGAATCCGAGATCGGCAACGCCTTTCGAGCCGCCTTCGTCACCATCGCGATGTTCACGAGCTTCGGCGCTTATCTCGCGTGGTCGCTGCCGATGCGCCGGGTATAGCGATACAAACAGCGGGCATTGCCGGCTGAAGTCGCAGGCGGCAAACTTGTGTTTGCGCCATTCTCGAATGGCTGAAATGGGCGTAAGCCTCGACTGATGACGAAGATTATCCTGACCCGTCACGGCGAGGTGGAGGGCATCTCGCCCGAACGCTTCCGCAGGCGCCAACCGCTCGATTTCACCAACCGCGGCCGCATGGAGGCCCGCGCCCTCGCCGGGCGGATCGCGCACGGTTGGCGGCCAAGCAAGATCTACACAAGCCCCTTGGGCCGCTGCGTCGCGACCGGCGCCGCGATCGCCGAGGCGTGCCGCATCGCCGCCGAGGCAAGCGACGATCTCAACGATATCGACTACGGCGATTGGCAGTTTCTCGGCTACGATTATGTGAAGAGCCGAAACCCTGAGCTGTTCGAGGCGTGGTTTGCGACGCCGCATCTGATCCGCTTCCCCAATGGCGAGGCGCTGCAGGACCTTGTGGCGAGAACCGCCAATGCGCTGCGCATGGTGCTAGCGCGTCATGCCGATGAAACGATCGTGCTGGTCGGCCATGACAGCGTGAGTCGCGCGATCCTGCTGCAGCCGCTCGATCAGCCGCTGTCGGCCTACTGGCGTCTCGCCCAGGAGCCGTGCTGCATCAACGAAATCGATATAACGGCGGGAAAGATCCGCGTGCTGCGCGTCAACGAGACGCGCCATCTCGCGCTCGTCGTCACGGGGGAACCGTGACCTTCATCGGCCGTTCGGTGCCGCGTCTGGAAGATGGGCCGCTTGTCACCGGCCGCGGCCGCTTTGCCGGCGATGTGTCCTTTCCGCACCAATTGCACATGCGCGTGGTTCGGTCCCCCTATGCGCATGGCCGTATCGTGTCGATCGATACCGGCGCCTTGCGCAAAATGCCGGGCGTCGCCGCGGTCTGGACCGCGGCCGATGTCGCCGACATTCCGCCGATCGATTTCCGCCTCACGCGCATCGAAGGGCTCGATCCGTACCGCCAGACGGTTCTCGCCACAGAGCGCGTGCGTTACGTCGGCGAGCCAGTCGCCGTGGTGTTCGCCGCAGACCCCTATCTCGCCGAAGATGCCGCCGATCTTGTGACCATCGAGGTCGAAGAACTTCCCGCGCTGCTCGACGCCAGCGCACTGCCCAGCGAATTTTCGGCTGGCCATTCCACCGACGTTGCTTGCGTCACCAAAGCCTACGGCGATGTAGTGAAAGCTTTCGCGTCGGCGCACACGATCGTTGCGCTCGATCTCGCGACCGGCCGGCACAGCGGCGTGCCACTTGAAACACGCGGCGCCATCGCCCGCGTCTCGCGCGGCATCCTCGAGCTTTACGGCGCCGCCAAGGTGCCGCACTGGAATCGCGACAGCCTGGCGCGCTGGCTGTCGCGCGATCCCGCCACCATCCAGCTCTATGAAGGACACATCGGCGGCGGCTTCGGCATTCGCGGCGAGCTTTATCCCGAGGACGTCCTCGTCTGCGTTGCAGCGTTGCGGCTTGGCCGCCCGGTGAAATGGATCGAAGACCGCCGCGAGCATCTGATCGCGGCCAATCACTCGCGCCAACAAAAATTCAGCGTACGCGCCGCGGTCGACGCTGCCGGCCGCTTGCTGGCGATCGACGGTGAGTGCTTTCACGATCAGGGCGCCTATGTGCGCACCCATGCGGCAACGGTGCCCGATCTCACCGCCGCCATGCTTCCCGGCCCCTATCGGGTCGGCGCCTATCACATGACGGGCCGCATCCGCCTGACCAACAAAACACCGTGCGGCACATATCGAGCACCGGGCCGTTACGAGAGCACGTTCGTGCGGGAACGGCTGATGGATGCCATCGCGGCGTGTCTTCAGATCGATCCGGTCGAACTGCGCCGGCGCAACCTCATCGCCAAATCCGACATGCCGTTCGCGCGTGGCATCGACACGCTGGGCACCGAGCTGACCTACGATTCCGGCGACTACGCAGGTCTGCTCGACAAGGCGCTAGCGGCGTTTGGCTGGGACAAGGTTCGCCAGGACCTGCGCCGCCGCCGCGAGCAAGGCGAAGCGGTCGGCGCCGGCGTCGCCGTCTTTGTCGAAAAGAGCGGTCTCGGGCCCTACGACGGCGTGCGCGCAACCGTGGACACCAGTGGCACCGTGGAGGTCGTCACGGGAGCCGCCTCCGTCGGCCAGGGCGTTGAAACGGTCGTCGCGCAGATTTGCGCCGACACGCTCGGCGTCGACTACCGGAATGTGCGGGTCATACACGGGCAGACCAACCGCATCGCCTTCGGCATGGGCGCATTTGCGTCGCGCGTCACCGTGATGACGGGCGAAGCGACGCGGCTTGCCGCCGTAAAGCTTCGTGACAAGGCGATCGCCGCAGCGTCACAGCTTCTGCAGTCGCCGCCCGACGCGCTCGACGTGATCGACGGCAAGGTGGTGAGCAAGAATGGCGCGCGTGGCCCCTCGATCACCTTGGGCGACGTCGCCAAAGCGCTGGCGCCGAACTCGAAACTCCTTGGCGACGCGCTGCCCGGCCTGACCGCCGAAGGCTGGTTCGAGTCGACTCACATGACGTATCCGTATGGCGTGCATCTCGCGGTGGTGCGCGTCGACCGCCAGACCGGCGGCGTCACGGTCGAGCGTTATCTGGTCGCCTACGATGTCGGCCGCGCCGTCAATCCGATGCTGGTCGAAGGCCAGATCACGGGCGGCGTCGCGCAGGGACTCGGCGGCGCGCTGTTGGAGGAATTCCTCTACGACGCGCGCGGCGAACCGCTTAGCGTCACCTTCGCCGATTACGTTATGCCCACCGCGCGCGAGGTGCCGCAGATCGACACACTGATCACCGAGGACGCGCCGAGCCCACTCAACGCGCTCGGCCTCAAAGGGGCCGGGGAAGGCGGCGCTAACGCGGTCGGAGCCGCCATCGCCTCGGCGATCGACGATGCGCTCGGCGTTCCGGGCGCGGTGACGCAGCTTCCCGTGACGCCGCAGCGTCTGCGCGACCTCTTGTTGCTTTCGCGGCCCCGCTGAAAAGGGAATCGGACCGCTACGGCTCGGCGGCGATAAAGTGCGTGACAATCGGCTCGCCGGCCAATTGGAACCGCAGCAAGGACTCCTGCATGATGCGATCGGCGTTGGTCACCCGCTCGTGCTGGCGCAGGTGTTCGAGCCAGGACTCGACAAGAAACGTCTCGACCATACGCCCGTCGACAGCCGCATCTTCGAAGATGCCCCACTGGTAGGCGCCGTCGCGCCGACGCTGGTGTTCGAGCCTCTCCAAAGCCTCCAGGAACGCCGCGCGATCCTGCGGGCCGAATGCGATATTCGACCGTCACCAGCACCGGTCCGCGGTCATGCTCGATCTCCTGTGCGGTGAGCGGCGTCGGCCAATGCATCGACGGCGTAAGGTCGATGTGGGCCGCGGTCTGCAGTTTCCAGCGCCACGTCAGCGGAACGGCGGCGAAGGCACCGGCAGCGGCGAGAAAGTGCGCGGACGGCAATCCGATCAATGCCGCTACCTCGCCCCAGACCGTACTGCCGAGAGTGAGGCAGCCGAAAAACACCGCGGTGTAGAGCGCAAGCCCGCGGCCGCGCACCCAATCGGGCAGCGCGACCTGCGCCGATACGGTCAGCGTCGCCAGCACCGCGATCCATGACGCGCCGGCGATCAGGCTTGCGATCAACGCCACGATGGGCTCGCGCGCAAGACCGTAGAGCACCATGGCGGCGGCCTGGCCGAACGCGCCGAGCGCCATCAGCCGATCCGGTCCGAACCTCTGCTTCAGCCACGGCAGGAAAAACGCGCCGCCGACCGCGCCGACGCCGATGACGCCGAGCAGGATGCCGTAGAGACCGGGACCGCTCGCGATCTGGACGCGCGCCAGAAGCGGCAGCAGCGCCCAGTAGGCGCTGGCGAACAAAAAAAATCCAGCGGCACGCATCAGCGTTGCGCGCAAGTGGCGGCTGTGCCGGGCATAACGAAGGCCTGCGGTGATGGCGTGCCAGAAACGCTCCGCCGGCAACCGCGTTTGCGCCTCCTTGTCGTCGCGCCACCACAGCAGGGCGCCAACGATGCCGAGATTGGAAATCGCATTGATCCAGAACGGCGCGACAATGCCAATGCCCGAAATCGCCACGCCGCCGAGCGCCGGTCCGATGGCGCGCGACACGTTCACGCCGACGCTGTTGGCGGCAATCGCCGCCGGCAGGTCGTCTTTGGGCACAAGCTGCGGGACGACCGCTTGCCAGGCCGGCACCGTCAGCGCTCCCGCAGCGCCGATCAGAAACGTGAACAACAGGAGATTGCCGGGCGCGGCGAGGCCAAGCCCGACGATCACCGCATAGACCGCCGAGACCGCCGTCGTCAGGGTTTCGACCACGATCAAGAATTTACGTTTGTCAAAAATGTCGGCGAGCGCGCCCGCGGGAATGGCGAACAGACAGATCGGCAGCGTGCTCGCCGCCTGCACCAGCGCAACGATCAGCGGATCGGGATTGAGGCTTGTCATCAGCCATCCCGACGCCGCGCTGTACATCCAGCCGCCGACATTGGAGACGAGCGTCGCCGTCCACACGACGGCGAAGACCGGATGGCGAAACGGCGCCGTGAAGGGGAACGCGGTTCCCGAAGTCTTGTCGGACGTCTCCTCCGGAGCCTTGTCTGAACTTGCGCCGGCCGTGTTGCTCATCGCGTGCTCCGGCAAATCCGCCCCAATCGACCCAATGAGGACGCTCGCCTAACGGATATATCATCGCACGCGTGCGGACGTGAGCGATCAGGATTTGGGTGGTTCCCCAAGCGGCGGCGGCCTACCCTCTCGGCCGATCCTTGCAATGAGGTCCCGATGCCAAGAGCAGCATCAAAGGCAGTATCAAGACTAGCGCCAAGATCAGTTCGAAAGCCCGTGGTCCGCGACGGGGCGCAGCAGGCTCAAGCGCAAACAAACGCGCGCTGGGCGGCCGTCCAGGAGCGCGATGCGCGGTTTGACGGAAAGTTCCTTTATGCAGTGAAGACGACCGGCGCCTATTGCCGCCCGGCCTGTCCGTCGCGCCGGCCGAACCGCGAGAACGTGATCTTCTACGAGACATCGGGCGACGCGAGACGCGCCGGATTTCGTCCGTGCAAACGGTGCCGTCCGGAATGACGGCCGTGCCGGCATCCGCCCCGATCGGCGTGAAAGCGATGCAGCAGCGCGTCGGCCGGTTCGACTGGCGGATGATCGGGGACGATCTCAACGCGTCCGGCTACGCGACGCTTGAAAAACTGCTCACGCCGGACGAATGCCGGGAGATCGCCGCGCTCTATCCCGATGAGCGGCATTTCCGCAGCCGCGTTCACATGGCGCGGCATGGTTTCGGCAAGGGCGAATATCAGTATTTCAAATATCCGCTGCCGACGCTGATCGGCGATCTGCGCACGGTGCTCTATACGCACGTTGCCCCGTTCGCCAACGATTGGATCGAACGCATCGGGGCGGCGGCGCGGTATCCGAAGGAGCACGCCCATTATCTGAAACTGTGCCACGACGCCGGACAAACGGGTCCGACCCCGCTGCTGCTGCAATACGGTCCGGGCGATTACAATTGCCTGCACCAGGACCTCTACGGCGAGCTTGTATTCCCCTTGCAGATCACCGTTCTGCTGTCACAGCCCGGACGGGATTTCACCGGCGGCGAATTTGTCCTGACCGAGCAGCGGCCGCGCATGCAAAGCCGCGCCGAGGTCGTACCGTTTACGCAAGGCGGCGCCGTGCTGTTTGCGGTTCATCACCGGCCGGTGCAGGGCACCAAAGGCACCTACCGGGTCAACCTGCGCCACGGCGTCAGCCGGGTCCGGTCCGGCCAGCGCCACACGCTCGGCATCGTCTTTCACGACGCGAAGTAGTCTTCAAAGTTGTCATTGCGAGGGGACTCGCTCCGCCCGCCCTTAGGTCCGCTCTCGGGGCGAAGCGGACGTGGACCGACACGGCAAATCGGCTGGATCGGTCGAAAATGACCGATCGCGTCGGTTCGCCACCGCGTGACCGTCGCAAGGCCGAATATTTGTGCAGAGTTAGGCCAAGGCGCTAGTCGTTTGGAATGATCGGGCCATGCGCTCGAACGGGTGCCGGGCCGGCTAGGCGCCGGCCCGGCCAACTTGTCGGTCAGCGCGTCACCGTCGCGATGGGCTGCATGAAGTTTTTCACTACGTATTCGCCGATCTTGTAGCCCATGTCCTGGCCGACCTTGGTCGAGAAGCGGTAGTGAAAGCCGGCCCAGATGCGCGCTTCGGAAACCTCGTTGGAGTAGTCGCGCACATTGGTCCAATGATGGATGACGGCGGGCGCGGTCGGACTGGTCATCGAAACTTCCGAAATTTCCGGCGTGCCGAATACGGCCTGCACCACGCCGGCGAGGCTGCCGCTGCTGATGCAATGCGCACAAGGATACTCCGGATGCATCGGTGTGGCGTCGATCGGTTGCCAGGCGGCGTCGCGCTCGGTCGCCGGATTGCCGTCGATGTCGCCGTTGCGAATGGCGGTGACCGGACGCCAGAATTCGTAAGCGTATTTGGCATCGAACACGGCGATCAGCGCATCGGCGCGCGCGATCGCAATGAGCGCGAACAGCCGGGCGCTGTCGATGACGCTGAGCTCCTTGTCTGCCACCAAGGTGCGGATGACGGGATAGTGGACCCGGCCGTCGGTTGCCAGCCAGAAGCGGGCGCTCTCGGTCTGCTGCGCGGAGCGTTTGGTGCTGTTGCGGCCGCCGAGTTCCTTGATCTCGTTGTAGTCGGCCGCCCACTGCGCGCTGGTGAGGGCAGGCGGCGGCGCCGGGCGAAACTGCGATGCGCCGCTCAGGGCGAACGGCTTGACGGCAGGCCATTGCGGCGTTGCGGTTGGCGCGGTCGGCACATAGACGCCGGGCGCGGTCCGCGGCCGGTAGGTGTCGGGCGCGTTGGCGCCGTCGTTGGCGCGCGCCTCCAGGATCTTGGCTCCGACTTCTTCGCCGAGTTTGATTCCCTCGGACTTAGCGGCACTGTCGGGAATGGCGGCGAGATAGGCCGCAAGGGCAGCTTTTGTCTGGGCCTGTGTCTCCGGATCGACTCCGGCGAGCACGGTTGCCGCGGCTGCTGCCGCAGCGGCCTCTTTGGAGGCGGTCGGCGCCGCCGCCAACTGCACCAGATAGGGCCGATACTTGCGGTCGATTGAGTTGACGGCATCGAACATGGCGAGCTGTGTCATGGCGACGATCCGCTCGGCCGGCGGCGGTAACATTTTGTGGCTGACGATGAAATCGAGCGCCTTGGCGTTCCAGTCGCAAATGACGTCGGCGGATGCTGGCCGGGCCAGGCCAAGGAGCGTGACGGCGACCAAAGCATTGCGATAATTGGAGTTCATGCGAGGTCTCCTGCTGATTGCGGCCATGGCGATCGTGTGTGAGACTCTCGTTGCGGCAGTCCAGGATGTCCTGGCGGAGTTCCGGGAAAATTCCGGGAAATGCGGAGGCAATCCGGCGCATGGCCGAAGACAAGCAAGTCGCGTTTGGCTTGTTTCGTTTTGCGCCGCGCACCGGGCAGCTTTGGTGCGACGGCAGCGAGGTCAAGCTGGCGCCGCGGGCGGCCGCGGTGCTGCGTCTTTTAGCCGAACGGGCTCAAGAACTCGTCACCAAGCAGGACCTGGTCGAGCGCGTCTGGGGGGGTATGGCAGTCGGCGATGACGCACTCACCTCTTGTATTCAGGAACTGCGCGGTGTGCTCGGCGACGACGCCCGCAATCCGCATTACATCGAGACCCGGCACCGGCGCGGCTATCGCCTCATGGTGCCGGCTACGGTCGACGAACAAAGCGGTGCGGCCACGCCATTGCAGGTCGCGTCACCCGAACCGTCGCGGTTGGTCGGGCGTGTCGCGGAGTTCGGCGAGCTTGCGCGTGCCTTCGATCAGGCGCGGTCCGGCCGGCGTCAGATCGTTTTCATCAGCGGCGAGCCTGGTATCGGCAAGAGCACACTTGCCGACGTGTTTTTGGAGCAGCTGCGAACGAGCCAGACGGTCCGGATTGCAGACGGCCAATGTCTCGACCATCACGGGGTCGGCGAGCCCTATCTGCCCTTGATCGAGGCGTTGACGCGCCTGGCCGGCGGTGCGCACGGCGCGTTGGTAAAAGAGATTCTTTCGGCTCAGGCACCGAGCTGGCTCGCACAAATGCCGGCGTTGTGGACTCGATCGGAGCGCAGCGCATTGGAGGCGCGCGGACGCGCCACGCGCGAGCGCATGATGCGCGAACTGACGCTGGCGATCGAGGCGATCGCTTCCGAGGTGCCGCTTCTGCTCAAACTCGAAGATATCCACTGGAGCGATACGTCGACGCTCGACTGGCTTGCCCACGTGGCGCGCCGCCCCGAGCCCGCGCGCCTCATGGTGGTCGCAACGTTCCGGCCGGCTGATGTCGCGGCTGCCAAAGTGGGCCTCGGCGGCCTGGTAACGGAACTCGCGCTGCATCGATGGTGCCGGGAAATACCGCTCGCGCCGCTTGGTCTTGCCGCCATCGAAAGCTACCTGCAGGCTCGGCTCGGCGACGACGGCGGTACGGCGAAGTTGCGCGGTATGGCGCCGCTCTTGTTGGAGCGGACCGGCGGCAATCCGCTGTTCATGACCAGTATCGTCAATCAGCTTGCGCAGCAGGAAAGTCGAACGCCGAGCGCAATCGTCGCAATCCCACACGACGTGCGCCGCTTCATCGACCGGCAAATCGACGAGCTGACCGAAAGCGACCGTCACCTGCTCACCGCGGCCAGCGTCATCCGCCGCGAATTCGCGACCGCAGCCGTTGCCGCCGCGCTCGAGATCGATGTCGATCAGGTCGAGATCGCCTGCGCGCGGCTGGCGCGGCAAGGCGTGTTCGTCGTCAAGTCCGGATCAACCATTTGGCCGGACAGTACGCGCGCAGACCTTTATGCCTTCCGGCATGATCTCTACCGCGAGCTCTTGTATGACCGCTTGCCAGCGACACGCCGCGCACTCTGCCATACACGGGTTGGCCGGCGGCTCGAAGCCGCGTGGGTCGGCAGGTTGGACGCAATCGCTTCCGAGCTGGCCGAGCACTTCGAGCGTGGCAACGAGCCGGTGCGAGCGATCCCGCACCACCAGCGCGCCGCGGACAAGGCCATGCGCCGCGGCGCCAACGAAGAGGCGATCGGTCATCTGCGGCGGGCACTCGAGGCCGTCGGGCACATCGCCGACGAGGCCGAACGCACCAGGGTCGAAGTCGGATTACTCGTCGCGCTGGGCGCCGCATTCTTCGCAATCCGCGGATTCGGCGCGCCGGAGGTGCTCGAAGTTTACTCCAGGGCCGAGGCACTGTGCGACGGCTTGGGCGAACGCCCGGAGATTTTCCCGGCGCTGTGGGGCCAATGGCTGTTTCGCTGGGGACGAAGCGAAGTGGACGAGGGCTGGCGCCTTTGCGAAAGGCTGTTGGCGCTGGCCGAGAAATCCGGCGATGCCGGCCTCAAGCTGCAAGCCCACCACGCCTCCTGGGCGACCGCGTTTGGCCGCGGCAGATTGGCGGAAGTCCGTGTCCACGCCGACGCCGGCCTTGCCATCTACGACGCGAAAATTCATCAAGCCATGGCGTCGAGCTATGGCAACCATGACGCTGCCTGCTGTGCTCGCAATTTCAGTGCGATGTCGTTGGCGCTAGCCGGCGATGATGAAGGCGCGCGCGCGATGATCGAGCAGTCCGTCACTGCGGCCAAGAGTCTCGATGATCCGTTCTCGCTGGCGCTGACGCTCTACTTCACGTCGGCAGCCGCCCAAATGCTCGGCGACGTAACGCTGGCCACGGCAAATTCCGAGCTGAGCATGCAAATGGCGACAGAGCATGATCTGGCGCAGCCGAGGGCATGGAGCATGGGCGTGGCCGGTTGGTGCATTGCCGAAAACGGCGATCCGGACCGCGGGCTGATGCTGGCGACGCAAGCCATTGCTACGTTGAAGGCGATTCAATCGCGCCATTTCTCGGCCTATTTGCTTGGCTTGCTGGCGGATACGCACCTCAAGGCCGGGCACCACGTCGAGGCTATGAAAGTCGTGGAGGAGGGGCTTGCGATGGCCGAGCGCTTCTATGGTGCCGAGCTCCATCGGCTGCATGGCGAGCTGTTGGCGCGTCCACCGCACGGCCAAAAGCGCAAGGCCGAAGCCGCATTCCGCACCGCCATCAAGATTGCCTCGGAGCAAGGAGCCAGGACTTTGGAGCACAAGGCAAATGAAAGCCTACTGCGCTGGTCCGGATACTAACGGCTTGATAGTCGCGATATGCCTCGCGTTTAGCAGAGAAGAGGTGCCCTTTTTTCGCGGTGCAAAAACTCGCTTTTGATGTGGTGGACGGCGACCGCTCCCGGCGACGAGGTCCCATTAGGGTGATCGTTGTCAACGAATCAGATCAGGAGCGACCCCATGCAAGCTACAACACGGTTTGGATATCGCCAAGAATGTGTTCCAGGTTCACGGTATCGACGCGGCGGAGAAGGTCGTCGTTCGGAAGCAACTTCGGCGCAGTCAGGTGCTGGCGTTTTTCAAAGCGCTACCTCGTTGCCTTATCGGCATGGAAGCCTGCGCGACATCCCACTATTGGGCACGTGAATTTACGAAGCTTGGCCACCAGGTGCGGCTGATGCCGGCGAGGGACGTGAAGGCCTACGTCAAGCGCAACAAGAACGACGCCGCCGACGCCGAGGCGATCTGCGAGGCGGTACGGCGGCCGACCATGCGTTTTGTTCAGATCAAATCTGTCGAGCAGCAGGGGCGGTTGATGCTGCATCGCGCGCGCGACCTTTTGATGCGACAGCGGACCCAACTGATCAATGCTTGCGGGCGCATTTGGCTGAGCTCGGCATTGTAGCTGCGCAAGGGCGCGAAGGGGTCAAGGAGTTGCTGAAGATCATTGCGAGCGAAGGGGATGCGCGATTGCCGGTGGATGGTCACACGAGCCTGGTCGTGTTGGCGGCGGGGCTTCAGGCACTGCAGACGATGATTGGATCGATCGAGAGGCGGATCGTTACGCAGCATCGCGTGGACGAAGCAAGTAAGCGGCTCAGGAGCATCCCTGGGATTGGCATTGTGGGTGCGACCGCCATCGCCGCTACCGTCCCGGACCCGAAGGTTTTTCGATCGGGTCGTGACTTTGCGGCCTGGATCGGGATCGTACCGAGGCAAGATTCGACCGGTGGTCAAACAGAAGCTTGGGCCGATCTCGAAACGAGGCGACCAATATCTGAGACGCATTCTGGTGGTCGGGGCCCATGCGGTGTTGAAGCGGGCGCGCCACCAACCGGAGAAGTATCCGTGGGTCACACGGCTTCTCGCCCGCAAACCGTTCAGGGTCGTGGCGGTGGCTGTTGCCAACAAGATGGCGCGCGTCGCCTGGGTGTTGCTGGCCAAGGGCGGCACCTATCGGGCGCCTGCGCTTGCGGCAGCGGCGTAAGGAGTCTGCCAATGAGAGGATAAAGTTGCGTCTGTGCGTTCACGAACTGCAGGGGTGATGATGACGTTGATGCGAAACGGTCGAGACCGTCGATCGGGAAAACCCGTGAAGGGCCACGCGATACTTGAGCGCGCGCTTTTGGTTGGGACCCGATCAGCGGATCACATCAGGGCCAGCGGCCACAGCGGCTGCATCGCAATGGGGGTCAGTCCTCCATGCGAGGCCGGACACATGGCTGCACCCGAACGCTTCGCTGATAGTCAGATTCCTCTTGCGCCGCGGGCGCCGTCCATACATGGCCCTTAGCGTCATTCGCCGCCGCGCAGCAATGCGGTCGCTTTTCGGGGCCAAGGACATTGGGCTGAATTTTTATTAGTACACGTCCTCAGCGAATGATGCCGCGAGCGGCGTTGCCGAGTGCCTCGACCGGCGAGTCGCCGGCGTCGAAGATCGCGAGAATGCGGCAGGGGCAGGCTTCGAGGCCCTCATAGCGCCACGGGAAGGCGCCGATGATGCAACGCTTGCCGAGCACGGTCTCGAGATCGCCGCCGAGATTCTCGGCGTGCAGCAGACCTTCCTGGAACGCGTAATTGTGAAACGGAAACATGTCCTGGCGCACTTTGCGGCCGGAGCGCTTGTGCGTGTATTCGAAGGTGCCGAAATAATCCGCGGGCTTCTTGCCAAGCTTCTCCTCGAACTCGCGCGCGATGTCGGGGCGCATGTTGCGGATCGAGGTGTTCATCGGATGGTCGCAGGAGCCGGTGTCCATGCCGAACCATTTGATCTTTCTCTTGAGCATCCACTCCAGCGTCTCGAGCGTCGGGCCGGGGTGGTAGCAGAAATAGCGCACCAGGTCCTGCTGGCTCCGCCCTTCGTAATAGCGGTGCCAGCCGGTGTGCAGGATCAAAATATCGCCGTCGCGGATATCGGCGCCCGACTTCTCGATCATCGCCGGCGTGATCGCCGACCAGTCCGACACCTGGGCGCTGAGATCGACGACGACGCCGTGGCTGACCAGATAATCCATCGGCAGCGACGCCATGTCGCCGGTGCGCCCGTCGGTCGCGTGCATGGCGCCGTCGAAATGGGTGCCGCTGTGCATCGAGGTCTCGACCCGCTGCGCGACGATCATCTGCGTCTGCAGGTTCTGCGCGTAATACATCTTGTTGCCCGCATAGCCGACCCAGCCGGGCGTATGGATGCTCATGGTGTGCGAGAGATCGACAATTTTCATTCAGCACTCCTCGCTTCGCAAACCAATGTAACACGCTTATTCTTGTGTGGGTCCGAATCACGTTGTCTGGCACATTTTCGTTTGTCACGTCATGAAAACATTGACGGTTCGACTGTCGGAAGCACTGTTCGCCCAAATCGATGCGGAGGCGCGGCGACGTAAACTATCGAAATCCGACATCGTACGTAGCGGCTAACAACGGCACCCAAACAGCGTCGGCGACAGTCGAAAGCGGTCGACGCCATCGTTGACTTGATCGGATCCATCGATGGGCTGCCAAGCGATTTGAGCACGCAGACTAAAAAGTACCTGAAGGCTACCAGCGGCCGACGAAAAGCCTGAAGCCGCAGTACCAACGCCGACTTTCAGCCGCCGCTCAGCTCGTCAGCCATTGCGTCCAGCGTTCGCGCAGTTCGGCGAGCCGCGGGCCGAGCCACGCGGAATCGTGCTGGAACATGACCTTCTCGTTGTCGGGCCAGGCCGGCGTCTGGCGGAGCCGCGCCTCGGTCATCAGCGCCCGCGACTGCGGATTGGCCGCGCCGTAGGGCAGCATCATGCAGAACTCGGCTTGGGGTTTGGCCTGGGCGACGAAGTTGGCGAATTGCCAGGCGAGCTTGGCGTTCGGGTCGCCCTTCGGCACCGTCAGATTGGTGAAGAACAACTCGCCGCCGTTCCACACGATCTCGAGCGGCACGTGATCGTCGATCAGATCGACGGCGCGCGCGCTCCAGATCGCGATCATGTCGACTTCGCCGTCGCGAATAAGCTGCTGCGATTGCGCGCCGTCCTTCCACCACACTTTGATGTGGGGCTTGATCTCGTCCATCTTGCGGAACGCGCGGTCGATATCGAGCGGGTAGAGCTTGTCGATCGGCACACCGTCGGCGAGCAGCGCAAAGCAGAGACAGGTAAACGACCGGTCGTACAGGCTGCGGCCGCCCGGAAATTTCTTGACGTCCCAGAAGTCGGCCCAGCTCTGCGGCCCGCCGTTCGGAAACTTGTCCTTGCGGTACACCAGGTTGGTGCCGAGCGAATAGGTCGTGATCCCGTAATCGCGCACCACGTTCTGCGGAATTTCGTCGGCCTTCACGGCCGTTCGATCGACCTTCTCGATCAGGCCTTCAAGGACGGCTTGCGCATATTCGGAATCGTTGAGGTTGATCAGATCCCACTCGTAGTTGTGGTTCTGCACCTGCGCCTTGAGTTTGGCGAAGGCGACGCCGGGCACGGTCTTGACCGCGATGCCGGTCTGCGCCGTGAACGGATCGAAGAAGGCCTTCTTCCACGACGTCTCCCAGACGCCGCCATACGACAGAATATAGACGGTCTTGTCGTCCGCCCGCGACGAGCGGATCAGCGCCGGCGCGCCAAGGAGCGACCCGCGCCAAGCGCAAGCGCGTTGCGGCGAGTGACCATTTTCATCGTATCATTCGGTCCCGTCATGGCGTCAGCCTTTTTCCCGAATGTCGTCATTGCGAGAAGCGAAGCGACGAAGCAATCCAGTTTTTTGACGCATCTGGATTGCTTCGCTTTCGCTCGCAATGACGCATGCTAACTCGTCATCCACTGCGTCCAGCGTTCGCGGATTTCAGCAAGGCGCGGCGCGAGCCAGGCGGCGTCGTGCTGGAACATGACTTTTTCATTGTCGGGCCATGCCGGCGTTTGGCGCAGCCGCGCCTCCGGCACCAGCGCCCGCGCCGCCGCGTTCGACGGACCGTAGGGCAGGATCACCGTGAAGTTCGCCTGGGGCTGGGCCTGCCCGGCGAAGCCGGCGAATTGCCAAGCCGCTTTCGCGTTGGGGGCGCCCTTCGGCACCACGAGATGGGCGTAATAAAGTTCGCCGCCATTCCAGACGATCTCGACCGGCACCTTGGCATCCTGGAGGTCCACCGCACGCGCGCTCCACATGGCGATGATGTCGACTTCGCCGTCGCGGATGAGCTGCTGCGATTGCGCGCCCTCCTTCCACCACACCTTAATGTGCGGCTTGATCTCGTCCATCTTGCGAAAAGCGCGGTCGAATCCATCGGGTAGAGCTTATCGGTCGGAACGCCGTCGGCGAGCAGCGCAAACGCCAGGCAGGTGAACGAACGGTCGAACAGACAGCGCGGCCCCGGAAACTTCTTGACGTCCCAGAAATCGGCCCAGCTCTGCGGCCCGCCATTCGGGAATTTGTCGGTGCGGTAGACGATGTTGGTGCCGAGCGAATAACCGAGGATGCCGTAGTCGCCGACGACGTTCGGCGGCAGCCGGTCGACCCGGGCGGCGTCGCGATCGAGCTTCTCCAGGAGGCCATCGTGCACGGCCTGAGCGAACTCGCTGTCGCCGAAATTGGTCTCGTCGTATTCGTAATTTTCCGTCTGCACGATGGCTTTGAGCTTGGCCATGGTGACGCCCGGAACCAGCTTGATCTCAATGCCGGTCTCCGCCGTGAACGGATCGAAGAACGCCTTGCGCCAGGACGTATCCCACACGCCGCCGTAGGAGTTGACGTAGAGCGTCTTGCTCTCTGCGGCCGCACTTCGGATCAAGCCGGGCGCCGCAAGCAGGCCGCCGGCACCCAGTCGCAGCGCGCCGCGGCGCGATATCGTCGTTCGCGATTGCATCGGATCACCCCTCACAGCGCTGACGCCGGATCGCATGGCGCAGTGCCGATTTGCGAGCATGCCGGGACCGATCAACCCCGGCGCGCATGATTTCGTTCTCCCGGCTATGCTAGTTCGACAAAGGCTATGCTACATAATTTGCAAGACGAACTGCAAATGCAGCGCTTGCGTTGAAGGAGGGCTCCATCGCCACTCTCGCTCGTGTCGCCGATGGCGAATTGAACGAGCCCTCGATCCGGCCAGGTGCGACGCCTCGCCGCGCGGGCGAGGCGATGACGGCCGGGTTTCTGGTCGCGCCCGCTGCCCTCTACCTGCTCATCCTTTTCATTATTCCGATCGGCTACGTGCTGCTGCTGAGCGTCACCGACCCGAAGGTTTCGCTCGATCACTACCGGCGGCTCTTCACCGTCCCGCTCTACACCTCGGTGATGCTCAACACGTTCAAGACGGCGCTCATTGTCACGCTGACCTGCCTGGGCCTTGGCTACCCGCTCGCCTACGTGATGGCGCGGCGTAACGACTGGGTGGCGGCGATCCTCTTGGTCGCGGTGGGCTTGAGCTTTTGGAGCGGCTTTGTGGTGCGCACCTATTCGTGGCTCGTGATTCTCGGAAACCGGGGCCCGCTCAATGCCTTCTACGCATTCGCCGGGCTCGGCAAGCCGCCGCAGCTTCTGTTCACGTCGTTCAGCTCGACCTTGGGCATGGTGCACATCCTGCTGCCCTACATGGTGCTCGCGCTCTACGGCGTGATGCGCAAGATCGACCCATCATATCTGCGCGCCGCCGAGAGCCTCGGCGCCAGGCCCCTGCCCGCGTTTCGTCACGTCTTTCTGCCGCTGAGCCTGCCCGGCGTCGTCAACGGCTGCGTGCTGGTCTTCACCATCTGCCTCGGCTTCTACATCACGCCCATTCTGCTCGGCACGCCGCGCGACATGATGATCTCGCAGCTTATCAATCAGCAGATCGAAGACCTGCTCGCTTGGGGCTTTGCGTCAGCGATCGCCACGACATTGCTGGCGACGACGCTCGTGCTGCTCGCGATCTACAACCGCTTCGCCGGCCTCGACCGGCTGTGGGGATGACGATGGCGCGGCAGCTTCCCCTCGTGATGGCGGCGATCGTGGCGCTCTTTCTGATCGCGCCGATGGCCATCATCGTGCCGATGTCGTTTTCGACCGCGGTGTCGTTCGAATTTCCGCCGCCGGGTTATTGGCTCGGCTATTACGTTCAATATTTTCACAGCGCCACATGGCTCGCAGCGACGGCGAATTCGTTCGTCATTGCGCTCGGCTCAATGCTGCTGACCATGCTGGTGGCGCTGCCGGCGGCGTTCGGCTACGTGCGCTATCGCTTCCGCGGCAAAGGAACGTTCAATCTTATCATGATGCTGCCGCTGATCGTGCCGGGCGTCGTGAGTGCTCTCGGCTATTATGGCTTTCTCAGCCGGCTGCATCTGGTCGGGACCCGGAGCGGAATGATTGTCGCTCATAGCGTTCTGTCGATCCCGGTGGCGTTCCTGGTGATCTGCGCGGCGCTCAAAGGCTTCGACCGCAATCTCGAACGCGCGGCGTCGAGCGCGGGCGCCGGGCCGCTGCGCACGTTCCTCTGGGTCACGCTGCCGGTGCTGCGGCCGGGTTTGCTGGTCGGCGCGCTGTTCGCGTTCCTGCACTCGTTCAACGAAGCGGTGGTGGCGATCTTCATCGCCGGGCGCGATGCGTCCACGCTGCCGAAGAAAATGTTTGAAAGTATCCGGCTCGAATCCGATCCCGTGATCGCCGTGGTGGCCACGCTCTTGACCGGCGCGGTGCTCCTCGGTGTGCTCGTCTCGCTGTTGTTTCGTCAAAGGACTGCCCATGCAACTTGATCCTCTCGTCAATCCCCGTTCAGTCGCCATCGTCGGAGCCACGGATCGCGGCGGACCGGGGCGCGCCGTCATGGAATCGCTCGGCGCCATCGGCTTCACCGGACCGATCTACCCGGTGAACCCGAAATATCCGACCGTGCTCAACGTCAAATGCTATCCGAGCTTGACCGACCTGCCCGAAGCGCCGGATATCGTGGTCTTCAGCATCCGTAATCCGCTGATCCCGGAGCAGATGAAACTCGCGGTGCAGCGCGGCGCGCGCGCCGCCATCATCTACGACTCGGGCTTCGCCGAACTGGGCGCCGATGGCGCCAAGCTCCAGGAGCAGATCGCCGGGATGGCGCGCGAAGCCGGCATGCCGGTCTGCGGGCCGAACTGCATGGGCATCCTCAATCCACCGTCGCGCGTCACCACCTACAAGCAGCACATCATGGATCCGGCGGCGATCGTCGGCAACGTCGGCATCGTCTCGCAGAGCGGCTCGGTCTGCATCGGCATGCTGTCCGATCTGCGCCGCTTCGGCGTCAGCCTGTCGGTGTCGGCCGGCAACGAGGCAGTGACCCGCACGGTCGATTACCTCGAATGGCTGATCGACGATCCGAACACCAAAGTCATCGCGACCTTCACCGAAAGCGTGCGCGAGCCGGAGCGCTATGTCGCTGCGCTTGATCGCGCTGCCGACGCCGGCAAGCCGGTCGTCGTCGTCAAAGTCGGACGCACCGAACGCACGCAGCGCGCCGTCACCAGCCATACCGGCGGCCTCGCGGGCTCTTCGCGGGTGTTTTCGGAACTGCTGCGTGCGCACCGCGCCATCGAGGTCAACGATCTCGACGAGATGACGGAAGTGCTCGCGGTCTGCCAGGGCAAGCGCTGGCCGAAGGGCCGCGGGATTTCGGTCATCACCGGTTCGGGCGGACTGGCAGAATTGATCCTCGACAACGCGACCGCCATCGGTCTCGACCTGCCGCCGCTGTCGGGAGACGAACGCAAGGAAGCCGAGCGAGTTATCGGCCGCATCACCGGCGACGGCAACCCGTTCGACGCCTGGGGCAACGGCAACTACGCCGTCAACCTGCCGCACGCGATGTCGGTGGTCGATCGGAGCGAGCGCATCGATTCGATCTGCTATTGCAGCGACACGTCCAACGAACCGGTGATCGGTCATCCGGGCCGCGTGCTCGAAAATGTGGCGATGCTGTCGGCCGCGGCGAGCAAAAGCACCAAGCCGTATTATCTGTTGAGCACCCGATCCGGCGTGATGAACCGCAAGCAGATCGACGCCATGGGGCAGGAGGGGCTGGTCGTCATCGGCGGCACGCGGCAGGGCCTCGCCGCCCTCGACCGAATGGGCCGGTGGGCGCAGGGCTTGCAGCCCCTGCGCATGGGTGCCGCTTCGGGTCAGGTCCGCCTCGCCGATCAGCTCAAGGCGGAGGCCCGCACCATCAACGAGTTCGATTCCAAGAAGCTCCTCGCCGGCTACGGCATTCCGGTGACGCGCGAACAGCGCGTGGAGGCGATCGCCGACGCGGCGAAGGCCGCCAAAAGCCTCGGCTATCCGGTGGTGCTGAAAGCGGTCTCCGATGCCATCGCGCACAAGACCGAACTCGGCGTCGTCGCCGTCAACCTCAAGACCGAAGACGAACTGGCGAGTGCGTTCGCCAAGATCACCGAACGCCTGGCCAAGCTCGAATCCAAGCCGGCCGATCTCGGCTTTCTGGTCCAAGAATTCGTTCTCGGCGGCGTCGAAGTGTTTGCCGGCGTGTCGCGCGATCCCGACTTCGGCCTGTCGCTCGCGTTCGGCATGGGCGGCATCGCCATCGAGGTGATGCGCGACTTCGCGCTGCGCATGCTGCCGCTGCGCGACGGCGACGCCGAGGCCGTGATCGCCGAGACGCGCGGGGCGGCGCTGCTCCGCTCGGTGCGCGGCGGCGAAGCCGCCGACGTGAAAAACCTCGCCGCCTGCCTTTATGCGCTCGGCGACTTCGCGCAGCACAACGCCGAGCGCATCGCCGAGATCGATCTCAACCCGATCAAGGTGCTGCCGCAGGGCCGCGGCGTCATCGTGGTTGACGCGCTTATCGTCGCGAGGGCGGACGGCAAGGCATGACCGGCTACCTCTGCCTGCGGAATGTCGTGAAGTCGTACGACGGCAGGACCAACGCCGTCGACGACATCTCGATCGACATCGCGCGCGGCGAGTTCGTCACCTTCCTCGGCCCGAGCGGATCGGGCAAGACCACCACGCTGATGATGATCGCCGGATTCGAAAATTCTCGGCGGCGTCATCGAACTTGCCGGCACCGATCTGACGCTGAGCAAGCCCTATGAGCGCAACATCGGCATGGTGTTTCAGAACTATGCGCTGTTTCCGCACATGACGGCGCTGAACAATGTCATGTTCCCGCTGCGGATGCGGCGGTTTCCGAGACACGAGAACACGGCGCGCGCCGAGAAAATGCTGGCGCTGGTGGGCCTGAGCAAATTCACCGGACGTTATCCGCGCGAACTGTCCGGCGGCCAGCAGCAGCGCGTCGCTCTCGCCCGCGGCCTCGTCTTCAATCCGGACGTTTTGCTGCTCGACGAGCCGCTCGGCGCGCTCGACAAGAATTTACGCGAGCAGATGCAGGTCGAGATCAAGCGCATTCATCGCGAGCTCGGTATCACGATGATCTATGTCACGCACGATCAGACCGAAGCGATGACCATGTCGGACCGTATCGCGGTGTTCAGCAACGGCAAGATCGTTCAGGTCGGCGCGCCGCTCGACGTCTATAACCGGCCGGCCGACCGCTTCGTCGGCGAATTTGTCGGCGACAGCAATTTCTTCGCCGGCAAGATCGATCCGGCGCGGCCCGGCGTGGTTGAACTGACCGGGCTAGGCCCGGTGCGGGTCACCGGCCAAGACATGCTCCAAGACATGCCCGCGGGCGACGTCGACCTGATGCTCCGGCCCGAGCGCCTGCGGCTCATCGTAGACGATGCCGCGCCGGCGAAGACCGAGAGCGCCAACACCTTTGAGATGACGGTCGACGACATCATCAACTATGGCGATTCCGTCCTCGCCATCGGCAACAGCCGCGGCCACGCCTTGCGCGCCCGCATCGCCGGCACAAGGCCCGAGGCGCTGCGCCACGGCGCCGTGGTGCGCCTCGCCTTCAGCCCGGAGGATGCGCACATTCTGCCGAGGCGCTAAGATCGCTGTCTATCGACCACGCGCTGCGATGGAGGGTGACCATGACCAAGTGGCGCTTTGACCGCAAACGCCGCACATTCCTGCGCGCCGCAGGCGCGACAGCGGTGTTCGGGCCGCTGCTCATCACCGAGCGGACCATCGCTCAGACCCGGACCCTCTACGTCAATTCCTGGGGCGGCAGCTACACCGCGGCGCAGGACGCCGCGTTCTTCAAGCCGTTTACCGCCGCGACCGGCGTTGAAATCCGCACCGTGACGCCGGTCTCTTACGCGCGCATCAAGGCCCAAGTGCAGTCGGGCAACTACGAGTTCGACATGACCTCGATCAACTCGATGCTCTGGCTGCGCGGCAGCCGCGAAGGGCTGGCCGAGCCAATCGACTGGAGCCTTGTGAGAAAAGGCACGCTGCCGGACGACGCGATCGTTGCCGACGGGCACGGCGTCTCGTTCTGCATTCAAGGCACGAACCTGTGCTATCGCACCGACAAGTTTCCGAAGGGTGGACCGAAATCCTGGGCCGATTTTTGGGACGTGAAGAACTTTTCCGGCACCCGGTCGCTGTGCGTCAGCGACTCGCCACGCACCTGCATCTACGCGCTCCTTGCCGACGGCGTGCCGCTCGACAAGCTCTACCCGCTCGACTTCGACCGCGCGTTCAAGAAGCTCGACGAGATCAAACCGCACATCAAGGTGTGGTGGCGCGAAGGCAACCAGTCGCAGCAGCTCATCCGCGACGGCGAAGTCGACATGATGTCGATCTGGAACGCGCGCGGCACCGAGCTGAAGGAGCAAGGCGTGCCGGTCGACGTCGTCTGGAACGGCGCGGTGCGAAGCTCTAGCACCTGGTGCGTGCTCAAGGGCGCGCCGAACCGCAAGCTCGCCTGGGAGTTCATTCAGTTCACTTCGGCGGCCAAGCCGCAGGCCGATTTCAACACCCGGCTCTATTACGGTCCGACCAATCCCGACGCCTATGCGCTGATCCCAAAAGATATCGCCGTGCAGCTGCCGACCTATCCGGACAATCTCGCCGTGTCGGTGAAAGAGGACGACATCTGGGAAGCCGAACGCATCGCGGCGATCGAGGAGCGCTTCACGCAGTGGCTTGCGTCTTAGCCAGCAGGACTTTCATCAGAGCGGCACGTTTGATCGATGCAGACTGGATGCGGAACAAGGCGGTTGATGACCAAACAAGCCGAAGCTTAGGGCACTCCCGGCAAGCTTCGCGCGACACGGAAACCGACGTTACCGTCCTCAAGGTCGGAAGGAGGCCCGGCGCGGCTCGCCGAGCGGAGATCCTTCGCGTCGAAGAACTATGAGCCGCTGCGAACGACGTGACGATTTGGCGCCACGTCGTCCTGCCAGACCGAGCCGTCGGAGGGTGCCTGCTCGTAATTGTCGTGCCAGGAGTCGGCGACCCATTCGTAGACATTGCCGTGCATGTCGTGCACGCCGAAGCCGTTGGCCGCCTTTGTGCTGGTCGGCTGGGTCTTGCGCTCGGCATTCTTGAAGTACCAGGCGTACCGGCCAAGCTCGGTATCATCGTCACCGAACGAGAATCGCGCGGTGGTGCCGGCGCGGGCTGCATACTCCCACTCCGCCTCGGACAGCAGCCGGTACGGTTTGCCGGTCACGCCGGCGAGCCATTCCGCGTAGCGCACGGCATCGCTCCAGCCGACATTGATCACCGGCCGATCGCCGCGGCCCCAGCCATTGTCCGATACCTCGCGGCATGCACCCGCAGCGATGCAGGCTTCCCATTGCGCGAAGGTCACCTCAGTCTTGCCGATGGCGAACGGCTTCGCGATCGTCACGCGGTGTTGCGGGCCCTCACTGGCCGAGCGATCTGCCTCGGCCGCGGGCGAGCCCATCATGTAGCTGCCGGCCGGCACGACGATCATCGTCGGGCAGCCGTTCGTGCATTCGGTGAATTGTGCGCCGGATTTCGCTGCCTGTTCCTGCGCGGCGGTGAGGACCGATGGGCCCATGACAGTAAGCCAATAGCGATCCGCATCGTCCTGGGGATGCCCCGGTGCGATCGTCGCGCACAGCAATGCGAGCGTGGTGGAAGTGATAGCGCCCAGCCGCCGATCATGGACCCAGTCAGGGCGGGCCTGCGGCTGATCGGCGGGCGATGATAGGCAGCGCTCAACGAGGCCAAGAAGGCGGAGATGCTCACGCAACATGGCCTGAAAGGTAGGACGGCCACGGCATTATTGCGAATCCGGAGGCGACCCTTATGGGACAATCGACCGACCGCTTTAGCCGTCCGCGCTTTTTGGATTAACATCAGCCGCTTTCCGAGGGCTACCAGATTTGGGACCCCGCGCTCCTCTGTTGGCCAAACAAACGAAGCTGTTGGAGAAAACCCGCCCATGAATTGCTCTAACAATCATTGTGGTTCGGATGCCGCGGCCCACCTTCGAAGTCGAAGAAGTATGATTATCGGAGTGGCTTCCGCTGCCCTTTTGGCGGCGAAGCCAGTCGTTGCCGCCGATGCCTCGCCCGATGATGAACGCTTCATGCGGTTGGCGCTGGATGAATCCCGCCAAGGTGATTATCCGTTTGGTGCGGTGATCGTTCGCGACGGTCAGATCCTCGCTCGGGGGCGCAATCTTGGAAAAACCGACGGCGATCCGACGGCGCACGGGGAAATGGTCGCAATTCGGCGATGCCTACTCGATCACGGCAGTGCCGCCCTGCAGGACAGCACCATCTACACGTCCGGCGAGCCGTGCGCGATGTGTATGGGAGCAATCATTTGGTCCGGCTTTGGCCGGCTTGTCTTTGCTGCATCGTTGCAGCAACTGGCGACCAAGATCGATCAAATCATGATCTCAAGCGGGGAAGTCGCCGCCAAGGCCCCCTTTGCGCGGATCAAAATCACCGGCGGGGTTTTGGCAGACGAAGCAATGCAGCTTTTTGCGAAATAACATCGCCCGACGTCGCGCACCCTCCGGGACGTCAGGATTTGGCGCTTGGCGTTGCTTTTGAATGTCCGCTGTCCGGTCTCTGACAGGGGATAGCGAACATGATGTATTTGTGAGTACACATCTCGATCGCAGAAAGCAGGGATCGCCAATGGCAGACGAATTGGTGCTTTACGGCACGGAGGACAAGGTCGGACTGGTGACGCTCAATCGTCCGGAGAAACTGAACGCGCTGAGCATGGACGTGCGCGCGGCGCTGTCGGCGGTGCTGCACCGCGCCGATGAGGATGCCGCAACCAGCGTCGTGGTGCTGCGCGGCGCCGGCCGAAGCTTCTGCGTCGGCTACGATCTCGGCGGCACGCCAGCACCAAAGGCAGGCGCAGACAAGTCATGGCGTCACGATGCGCTCCGCTACCACGCGCGGCTCGACTTCAGCCTCGGCATCGAGCTGCAGCCCTGGTACATGAAAAAGCCGGTGATCGCTTCGGTTCAGGGCCACGCGCTCGGCGCCGGCTGCGAGCTCGCGATGTTCTGCGATCTGACGATCGCCGCCGACGATACGAAGTTCGGCGAACCGGAGACGCGCTATTCGCAGGCCGGACCTGGCTTTGTCATGCCGTGGATCATCGGCTTCAAGAAGGCCCGCGAGTTGCTCTACTTCGGTGACATGATCGACGCGGCCACCGCGCTCGATCTCGGCATGATCAACAAGATCGTGCCGGCCGCCGAGTTGCCCGCCGCCACGATGAAATACGCCAAACAACTCGCGTTGATCGCACCGGAGGCGCTCGCCGCAACGAAGCTCGCGATCAATCGGGGTGCCGATGCCGCCGGCTTTCGCAACGCCATGCAGGCCGGCATCGATGTCGTGGCGCCGCTCTACGCCGCCAGGACCGAGGTCAGCGCCGAGTTCCGCGAGCGGACCCAGCGCGACGGTCTGGCTGCGGCCGTCAAATGGCGCCGCAGCCAATTCGAGGCATAGACGCTACACCATCCAAAATGGCTTCGAAGCTTCGCGGTCGGCGTCGCAACGCGAGCAGCCGATATCGCGCAGTCCAGTGTCGCTGAGACCCATCAGTTCACGGCGCGAATGCGCACGGCGCTGCCACTCCGTGAGGGTCTGGCGAAGACTGCTCCAGCGTGAAGCGCGAAGCAGCGACGTGTTCTTGAAAGTCTTCGTCATGATCTGCTCCATGTTCCAACGTTACTGTCATTAGTAGCGTGATCCCGCACCGCCGAATGTGACCTGGAGCACAGTTCGATGCTTTTGCTGGAAGCTTTTGTCGCACCTTGGATTTTTAGGAACTGTTAAGAAGTTCCGCAGTGCGGTTTTTGACCCGCTTACGCCGCCGGCGCCAGCGTGGAAACTTCCGATACCGCGGTAACCGGCTCCGGGAGTTCCGCGCCGTTCAAATCGTAGCCGGCCGCGCGCAACACTCCGCGCTTTGCGCACATGGCGACCGCAAGCCGCGTGTAGGGATTGAGCACCGGCGGGCATACCCAATCGAATCCGCCGCTCGATACCGCACCGTCAAAACTCGCCAACGCTTCGCGGCGCGCCCGGCTGTAGCCTGCAGCCTCGTCAAACGTACTGATCAAAAACTTGCGCGTGCCGATGCGTCCTTCCCACTGGGGCCTCGCCGGCAGCCAATCGTTCGCCGCGCTGGTCTCGTCCTCGCGCGTCGTGAAACCGGTTTCGGTGCGTTCGATCACGCAGCGCTCGTTCGACGCACAGCCAGCGAGCGTATAGATGACCGGCCGCGCGACCGGAGTCGTTTCCAGCATGCGCCGCGCCGCGCCGTAATCCTCGCACTCTTCGAAAACCTGGCGCAGCAGCTGATCGGGCGGCATGCAGTCGCCGCGCGCCCAGACGTCAAGCCCGTTCAGCACCATATCGTAGGCGCGAAGCCAGCGATGCTCGGTGCGGCGCCACATCGGCGCCTGGTTGACGCACGCCGCGAAACGGCGCGGCGCCATGGCGGTGAGGACGCCGACATAACCGGGCCAGGTGACGCTGAAGAAATCGCCGCCCGCGCCGCGCATCCGCCCGATCTCGACATGACGCCCAAGGCCGGTGAACGGCCAATCGAGCGTGCGCACGAGCCAGAGGTCATGCCCCTCCTCACGCGCCAAGGCCGTGCATCCCCACTGATAGGACGCGTTCAGCATCCACACGCCGGAAAACTCAAGCGCGTCCGCAATCTGTTTGATCTCCGGCACGTAGGGCGAACGCGAGCGCTTAAGCCAGCCCTGCGCGATCCGGTCGAGTGCCGGTACGAGCGGCAGCGCGGGACGTGGAAAGAATTGCAGGCACGCATCACGTAGCGCCCGCGCTTGGCCAGCGCTCTGCCGCGCATGGCTGAGCGGGCCGCCATCGCGAATATCGACGACCGGAATGGCGGGAAGCGACTCGTGCCTGGGTTGGTCTGTCACGCGTTGGTCCACGGCCTCACGAATGAGTAGATCGCATCATAAGACGATGACGTAAGATCGCGGAGAATATTTCGCAACCGCGCCGGCCGTCGCCGGCTCAGGCCGGCGTGAGCTTAAGCAGGTGGACGTCGATGGCGCCGCAGCGAAATCCGATCTCGCAATAGGCCAGGTAATAGTCCCACATCCGCTGGAAACGCGCGTCAAAGCGGAGCGCAGCGATCTTCGGCCAGGCCTGAAGGAAGCGCCAGCGCCATTCCGCGAGAGTCCGGGCATAAGAGTCACCGAACGTCTCGCACACGGCCGTCCGCAGCCTCGCACGCTCAGCCTCGCGCCGGATGATCTCGACCGATGGCAGCATCCCGCCCGGGAAAATATAGCGCTGAATGAAATCCGGACGCCGCCGATAGGCCGCGAACCGCTCGTCCGCGATGGTGATCGCCTGCAGCACCGCAATCCCGTCCTCGCTCAACAACTGCCGGAGCTTGCCGAAATAGGTCGGCCAATAGCGCTCCCCCACGGCCTCCACCATTTCGATCGAGGCACCGCGGTCGTAACAGCCGCCGACATCGCGATAGTCCTGCAGCCGCAAGTCCCAATTCTTCGTCCGCACACCGGCGTGCATCCGCGCGTCGGCGTAACCCAGCTGTTCCTTGGACAGTGTCACTCCCGTGACACTGCAGCCGCATGCCTTGGCCAAATACTCGGCCTGCGCACCCCAGCCGATGCCGATCTCGAGAATCTTCTGACCAGGCCTTACGTCGAGCACCGCAGCGACGCGTTGCAGCTTGACGATTTGGGCTTGTTCGAGCGTCTGATCGGCATCGCTGAACGGCGCCGACGAATAGTTCATGCCGGCGTCGAGCCAGGCCGCGTAGAAGGCGTTGCCGAGGTCATAATGCGCCGCGATGTTGCGGCGGCTGCCGCGCCGCGTGTTGGTCCGGCGCAGGTGCCGAAGGCGATCCATGCCGCGCGCGAGCAGCGAACCCGAGGTCGCTTCGCCGAGCGGCGCTTCGTTTGTCATGGCGAAATCGAGCAGCGCCACAAGATCGGGACTGTGCCAATCGCCGTCGATGTAAGCACGAGCGAAACCGAGATCGCCGCCCGTGAGCATCCGCCGCACGGCCCGCCAGCGGCGCACGTTCAGCACCGCGTCGGAACCGGGCTGCCCGCCTTGATGCCGCAGGCGGGCGCCGGATGGCAGCGTGACCGTCAGCGAGCCCGCTCAACGCCGTGTCGGGCGAGGACATCGTGCTACTCCCGCGCCCGGACGGCCGTCGCCGGCCAATCGGGCTTTGGCGGACGCGGCCGGGGCTTGAAGCCTTGCCACCACATCTTGAGCGCATGCCAGTGAATGGCGCCGATCACCTTCAGGGTAAGGAACGGCATGCGCAGCAGCAGGCGGAGCAGCGCGGCATCGCTCAGCGGCTGGCGATGGCCGGTCAGCGACGCCACGATCGCCGGTCCCTGCGCGTCGCTTGCTGACACGACGACCGAGATCTTGTCCGCGGGCGGCACGACACGAAACGCATACCGCATCGCCATGTCCATGAACGGCGACACGTAAAAACACTTGTCGCAGCTCTGCCGGATGGCGCCGCCGTCATCGTCGACTGGGATGAGATAGGAGTGCCGCTCGCCGAACGTATTGCGCACCTCATAGAGCAGCGCAGCGAGCC
The DNA here is from genome assembly GCA_963732015.1 of uncultured Alphaproteobacteria bacterium. GTDB lineage: Bacteria > Pseudomonadota > Alphaproteobacteria > Rhizobiales > Xanthobacteraceae > BOG-931. Next base: position 108,557 of record CAVSXY010000006.1, read on the forward strand.
GGCCGTCGCGGCTGCGGCAGAAATAGATGCTGAACGGATTGAAGCCGTAGCCGAAAATGCGCGGCATGCAGAGAAGCTGGATCGAGCCGCCGTCGAGCGCGATGCCAGCGGAACGCAGATGCCGTTCGACCTGTGCGCGCAGCGGCTCCGGTGTCTCTTCGCCGTGATCGGTATCGAAAAAACTCATAGCGTTGAAACGGCCGCGCGAAAACAGCCGCAGGCGGCGCTGCAACGCGTCGATCTCGTCGAGGTACAGCAGCATCCAGAACGCGGCGTAGCGCAGATAGTGCGGCTTCGGCCGCAGGCGGCGATGAATGACGGTGCCGATATAGAGCGCCGATTGTTCCGTCATGCCGCGGCTCCAAGCGGCTGCGATGCCGGGGCTCGGTCCGTCACGACGACAATCGCATTCTCTCCGGGCGACAAGCTGATCGCTTCGGCTGGCGCTGACAGCGTGGTGAGGGTTTGGGACACCGCTACTGGCACTCTCGTGCGTTCCCCCTATGCCGGGCACACCGGCACGATCTGGGCGGTGGAATTTTCACCGGACGGCAAAGGAATTGCGTCCGCGAGCGGCGATAGGACGGTTAAAATTTGGAAGGCGCCGCAATTCGATTAATAGCTCGAATTCGCTTGATTTTCTGGCGATTTCTGCTTGTGTCACGGCGGATACCCACGCAGCAGCTGCCAGCGCAAATAGATTATCTGCTTCGCAATGTCGCGGCGTAAAAGCGTTTCAGTTTTGCTGCTCTGCAGGAATCCGGTCTGGCACAAATGTGACATCGCGACCGGGTTCGGCAGTGTCTGCTTTTTGAAGACAAAGCTGCCATTCGCTGGAGCGCTCGTCGATGCACATACGTCCTAATGCGCGCGGCCGCTGCGGGCAAGCAATTCATCAAGCTGGGCGTCGGAAAGATCGACCTGATAGAACATTTTGTAAAAATCGCGGCTTTCCGCTCGCATATCGCCCGAAAAACGCTGCGGAAAGAAAACGTGTTCGAGCCAGACAAGCCCAAGGATGCGGTTGAGCGACGGCGGCTCGTCGATCCAGCCGTAGGGCAGCCGCGGACTGACAAAGATCCGGTTCTTGCGCACCGCATCGACGTCGCGCCAACCGGCCGTCGTGGGCGCCTGTTCGGCAAACATCGCGTCCGTGGTGATGACCGTGTCTGGGTTCCACGCCAGGATTTGCTCGAGCGACGCATTGACGAGACCGCCTTGCAGCGGGCCGGTATCGACGACATTGATGCCGCCGGCGCGTTCGATGATCTCGGTATTGAGCGAGCCGCGGTAGCTGGTTTCCAGGCCGCTGCTGCGCCGCGCCAGATAAACGTGCGGGCGCTCCGCCTCCGGCACCGCTTTTAACGTGGCGTCGACCTGATCGAACACCGATTGGACGCGCGCCGCCAAAAGCTTCGCCCGCTCCTCAACGCCCAGCGCGGTCCCGAGCAGGCCGAGCGTCGCCACCGACTGCGCGAAGCGGCCGTCGAGCAGCACATAGGGAATGCCGGTCTGGCTCTGGGTGCGGTCGGCGAGCGAAACGTAGGTGTCCGAGATCGTTCCGAAATCGATGATGAGATCGGGCTTGGCGGCGATGATGGTTTCGAGGTTCGCGGTGTTGCCGCGTCCGGTCAGCCGACCGATCGCCGGCAGGTTTCTGGTCACGGCGGGCAGGAATGGCAGTTCTTCGGAAACCGGAGCGCGATTCCAGCCGACGAGCTTGTCCGGCGCCAGGATCGTCATCAGCGCAGCTGCCGGCGGACCGGCCGCAATCACCCGCGCGACGGCGTCGGGTACGGTGACCCTGCGCCCCGCCGAGTCGACGATCTCGCGCGCCGCGAGCGCCCGCGGCAGGAGAACGGCGAGCGCAATCAGCAGCAACGCGAACCCTGAACGGAAGAGCCAATTTCGGCGTGGTGTCATTCGATCCATTCCTGCGTCGCTATATTCTGTTGCATATATCGATCTGTAAAGAGCTGCCGCCTTTGCACATCGCGTGCGGCGTTGCCACCCTAGTGGGATTCCGCACGCCAAGATAAGCTCGCCGCAAAGCGTCGGCACGATGACCGACGGCCGGTAAAAGACATAGGGAAGGAAGTTGCATGCCCACGCGGAGAGCCGTGCTTGCGTCGCTTGCCGCCATCGGCGCCGCCGGAAGCGCCGGCCGGCTGGCGGCGGACGATTATCCGTCACACACGATCACGATGGACATGCCGTTTGCCGCGGGCGGACCTGGCGACGTGCTGGCGCGCATGCTGGCCGAACGCATGCGGGCGCCGCTCGGGCAACCGGTGATCGTCGACAACATCACGGGCGCCGCCGGCAGCATCGGAGCCGGCGCGGTCGCCCACGCCGCACCGGACGGCTATTCGCTCCTCCTCGGCAATTGGACGACGCACGTGGTCAACGCGGTCGCCTACCGTCTGCCATACGACGTCGTCACGGACTTCGAGCCGGTGGCACTCGTGGTGACGCAGCCCGTTCTGGTGATCGCCAAGCCCTCAATGCCGGCGAACAATCTGCAGGAATTGGTCGCATGGCTGAAGGCCAATCCGGACAAGGCCACATCCGGCAATGCCGGTGTCGGGAGCGCCAGCCATGTCGCCGCCGTCTTCTTTCAACAAAAGACCGGGACACAATTCCAGCTCGTGCCATACCGCGGCGCCGGTCCGGCGATGCAGGATCTGCTGGCCGGGCATATCGACATCATGTTCGACCTCGCCACCAATTCCCTGCCGCATGTCAGGAACGGCCAGATCAAGCCCTATGCGGTCACCAGCAAGACACGCATCAGCGCCGCACCTGATATTCCGACGGTGGATGAAGCCGGCGTGCCCGAAGTCTACATTTCGCTGTGGAACGGCGTCTGGGCGCCGCGCGGCACCCCGAAGCGCGTCATCGGAAGGCTCAACGCCGCGATCGTCGACTCGCTTGCCGATCCTGCGTTTCAGAAGCGGCTCATCGAACTCGGCATGGAAATCCCGCCGCGCAACCAGCAGACGCCGGAAGCGCTTGCCGCGTTTCAGAAGTCCGAGATCGAAAAGTGGTGGCCGGTCATCAAGGCTGCGGGCATCAAGGCGGAGTGAGAGTCTTCTCGCTCTCCGCCAATGCGCCGCGCACCAGCGCGGCATAAAACCATTCCGACGGACCTTTTGGCCGCGCGAGGCCAAGCTGATCAAGGCAATCGGGATCGCCTGCCCGGGATGCCAGGCCGCGAATCGCCGTCAGCACGAGCCGCGCCGGCGACGCCGCCTTCAACACCTGCAGTGCCGGAATGAGACCCTGCTCCGCCTTGGTGAAATCGGTGCCGAAGGGAAATGCCGGTAGCAGGCCCGCATCGGCGGCGGGCCGCAGCGTGCGCTCGATGGCGTCCGGCGTGTTGTTGCGCGCGGCTGCCGGCAATTCGAACGATCGCTCGATCTTGCCCGCGTCCTTGGCCTGCCGGAGCAACTCGTCCTGAAAACGGGCATCGGTAACAGCCAGCATGGCGGCGATGACGTCGCGATCGCTCTTGCCGCGGATATCGGCGATGCCGTATTCGGTCACGATCATGTCGCGCAGGTGGCGCGGGATCGTGGTGTGGCCGTAGCGCCAGCGGACATTGGATTGCGGCTTGCCTTTCGACGCCCGCGTCGAATGCAGCAGGATCGCCGAACGTGCGCCCTCAAGCGCGAAGGCCTGGGCGATGAAATTATACTGGCCGCCGACGCCGCTGACGATGCGGCCATCCTCGAGTCCGTCGGAGACCACGTCGCCCAGCACCGTCGCCATCATGGCGTCGTTGAGGAACCGCGCGCCGACGCGGGCGCGGCGCTTAGCCTCTTCATCGTGGTAGAGCTCGTTGACGTAGGAAATCGACGCCATGCCGAACTTCGCCGCGGTCTCGCGCGGCATCTCACGGAGCGCACGGTAGAAGGCGCGCGATCCGACGAAGAAGCCGGCGTGCAGTACGACGCCATCGACCTCACGCTTGAGGATGCCGGCATGAAAGAGATCGAGCAGACCCTCGACGAACATTTCCGAGCAGCCGTAAAGGCCGATATCGAAGCGTTCGCAGTGCACCGCAGGATCGCGGGCGTGATCGTAACCCAGCCGTCCGAGCAGCTTGCAATATTCATCACTCTGGCGCTGACGAAGAATGAGACCCTGCGCCACGGCGTCGCCGAGGGAGCCGATGCCGATCTGCAGCGTGCCGCCGTCGGGCACGATACTCGCAGCGTGCAGTCCCGCCGCGTAATCGACCAATGAAATCGGCTCGCGCGGCGGCGCGAACAACGGGAAGTCCGTCGCCGCGCTGTCGAGCACGGCGTCGAACTCGCTCGCCGCGATCGCGGCGTCGCCCGGCATGAACGGCAGTTCCGAGTTGGTCTGCCCGGCAAACAAAAACTTCACGCGGCCGGCGCTGCGGAGTTTCAGGAGATCGAGCGTCAGGTCCGGGTTGCAGCTCAGGCTGTAGGGGCGCTCGGTGTCCCGCGGGCGGTACGCCACAAGCTGACAGACGACGTTGACGCCGCGATCGAGCACACACTGCAGCGCGTGCGTGTAGTTCGCCGAGATGTAATGTTGCTGCGCATACGGCACCGACAGCCACTGTCCGGCCTGGAGGAAAAACTCGTTGACCTGGATATTTGGTGGCAGCGTGCCGCGGCGGATCGCCGCCGCATAGTCGAGCGGCGGATAGCCCGCGAACACGCGCTGCGAGATCGGATCAAAGAACCGCCGCTCCAAGTCGCTTTTGACGCGCGGCGCCTCGAGCGTCAGCGCGGTGAAAATGGTGAGGCTGATCGAGCGGTCGGCGGCCGCCTTGGCATAAAGCGCGTTGACGATGTGATTGGCCTTGCCGAGACCGAGCGGCAGCGCCAGCACAATCGTCTTGCCGACCTTGTCGACGATGGCGTCGGCGAGCCGAGCCGGATCGTCGTAGATCGCCGGGCCGCCCCCCGCCCGGCTCATTACAACGTGTCCCAGCCTGGGTCGGGGTTAAAGCGCGGACCGTACTTCTCGACCAGACGTTTGAGTGTGTCGCGGACGTCGGCGGCGCCACGCGACCTCGCGTAGTGCATCGGCCCGCCACGAAACGGCGCAAAGCCGGTCGCGAAGATCATCGCGCCGTCGATGATCTTCTCGTCAGCGACGATCCCTTCGCGCAAGCAAGTCACGCACACGTCGAGCATCGGCAGGATCAGCCGGTCGGTCGTGTCTGGCTCGGGCGCCGCGTTCTCCTCATGCGACTTGACGGCGTGGCCGTCATTCCAGTCGTAAAGGCCCTTGCCCGATTTCTTGCCGAGCTCGCCTTTTGCGACCTTGTCCTTGAGCCATTGCGGCGGATCGGGCATGTCGCAATTGAGCGTGCCGCGCAGCATTTCGGCCACATGCAGGCAGATATCAAGGCCCACCTCGTCGGCCAGTTCGATCGGTCCCATCGGCATGCCGAAGTCTTCGGCGGCCTTGTCGATGACCTCTTTCTTCATGCCGCCGTCGAGCATGACGAGAGCCTCGAGCAGATACGGCGTCAGCGCGCGATTGACCAAAAAGCCGGGCGCGCTTTTCACCGGCGCCGGCAGGCGGTCGATGCGGCCGAGGAACGCGCGCGCGTCGGCCAGCACGTCGGGGGAGACCTGATCGTGGCTGACGACCTCGACGAGCTGCATGCGCGATACCGGATTGAAGAAGTGGATGCCGACGAGGCGCTCCGGCCGTGGCAATCCTTCACGGAGTTGTTCGAGCGGAATGCTCGACGTGTTGGTGGCAAGGAACGCGTCCGGCTTCATCTTCGGCTCGATGCCGGCGAAGATCTTGCGTTTGAGATCGAGCACTTCGGGCACCGCCTCGATGATGAGATCGGCGCCCGCCACGCCTTCGCCTTTCAGATCGGGGATCAGGCGATCGAGCAAGTCGCGCACCCGGCGGCTGTTGTCGCGGCCGATCTTGCCGTAGAGGTCCGCGGCGCGTTTGATCGCACCGGCGACCGGCTCGGGCTTGGTGTCGCCGAGCGTGACGACGAAGCCATGCCACGCGCACCAGGCCGCAATGTCGCCGCCCATGGCGCCGGCGCCGATCACGTGCACGCGGTTGCCGTCCCAGCGGCCGTCGGCAAGCTTCTTGAGATTTTCGCGCAGGAAAAACGCGCGCACCAGATTTTGCGCGGTGTCGGTGATCAGAAGTTTCGCGAAAGACGAAATCTCCGCCTTCTGCATGGCTTCCGAATTGTCGCCGTGCGCAAACCACAAATCGATCAGCGCGTACGGCGCCGGATAATGCGACGGCGGCGCCTTCTTGGCGGCTTCGCTGCGCATGCGCGAGGCGAGAAGCCCGCGCGACGCGCCCGAATTCATCGCCCATCCGGTGACGCCTTGCTTCGCCGGTTTCCAGTCGCCCGCGACCGCGGACTTCACCGCGGCCCGCACGTGACGCTCCTGCGTGACGGCGTCGACCAGACCGAGCCGCTTGGCGGCGCGCGCGCGCTCGTTCCTGCCGGTCAGCATCATCGTCATTGCCTGGACCGGATTGATCAGGCGGGTCAGCCGCACCGTGCCGCCGAGGCCCGGATGCAGGCCGAGCAGGATTTCGGGGAAGCCGAAGCTCGCCTCGTCGATGGCGAGCCGATAGTCGCAGGCGAGCGCGACTTCGAGGCCGCCGCCGAGACAATAGCCGTGGATCACCGCGATCGTCGGCAGCGGCAAACGATCGAGCCGGTCGAGCACCGCATGGCCCTTGGTCAACAGCTCTTCGATCTTGTCGCTGTCGGTGACGCCGGCGAATTGGGCAATGTCGGCGCCGGCGACGAAGCCCGCAGGCTTGGCCGAGCGGATGACGAGGCCGCGCGGCCGGTCGCGTTTGAGCTTCGCCAATACCGCATCGAGTTCGGTCAGGACGTCTTCTGACAGCGTATTGGCGCTCGCGCCTTTCTTGTCGAACAACAGCCAGACGATGCCGTCCTCGTCGGTGCGCATGCGCCAATTCTGCCAGGGACCCGTATTCTGCGGCGCCTCGCCGACGGCGAACGGGCCGAGATCGAGATTGCGCTTGCCGAGGATCGCCATGGTCGGCTTGGCGGCGTGTGATGTGTTCATCGGCCGCCCCTTCAGATCGCTTCGATCAGCATGGCACCGCCCTGCCCGCCGCCGATGCATTCGGTGGCGATGCCGCGCTTGTAGCCGAGCCGCTTCATGGCGTTGACGAGGTGCAGCACGATGCGATTGCCGCTGGCGCCGACCGGATGGCCGACGCCGATGGCACCGCCGTCGACGTTCAGCCGGTCGCGCGGAATGCTGCCGGCGGGCGCATCGAGCCCGAGCGCGTCGCGGCAGAACTCGGCGTCCTCCCAGGCGGCAAGACAGCCCAGCACCTGCGCGGCGAACGCCTCGTTCAGCTCCCACAATTCGATGTCGCCGAGCGCAAGCTGATGCCGTTTCAGGATCGCGGTCGAGCAGTACACCGGGCCGAGCCCCATGACGGATGGATCGAGCGCCGACCATTCGCTGTCGAGGATCACCGCCCTGGGCACGAGCCCGTGTTCCTTCACGGCATCTTCCGACGCCAGGATGACCCACGACGCGCCGTCGGTGATCTGCGAACTGTTGCCAGCGGTGACCTTGCCCCACGGCCGCTCGAATGCCGGTTTGAGTTTGGCGAGACTGTCGGCGGTGCTGTCGGGCCGCACGCCGTCGTCGTGATCGTACGCGGTGCCATCGCGCGCGAAGGCCAGTTCGATCTCGCCTGAGAAATAGCCGTTCTTCTGCGCGGCCGCGAGACGGTTCTGGCTTTCGGCGGCGTACTCGTCGGCCTGCCGCCGGGAGATGTGAAAGAGATGCGCGACGAGTTCGGCGGTCTGCCCCATGTTGAGGTCGGTGATCGGATCGGTGAGCCCGCGTTCGAGCCCTATGACGGGAGTGAAGAACGCCGGACGGAAGCCGAGCATCGCGGTGAGCTTCTCGCCGATGCCGCGGGCGGCGAACAATTTCGCATACCAGTTCACGGCGCCGCGGCTGAAGACCAGCGGCGCGTGGCTCAGCGACTCCGCGCCGCCCGCCAGGATCAGATCGGACACGCCTTCGCGGATGTAGCGGTACGCGGTGTCGATCGACTGCATGCCGGAGCCGCAATTGATCTGCACGGTGAACGCCGTCATCGCTTCGCCCATGCCGAGCCGCAACGCGGCGACACGGGCCGGATTCATTTCATCGGCGATGACATTGACGCAGCCGAGGATCACCTGATCGAACGCGTCGGGCGCGAACGGCTGCCGCAGCAGAAGCGGGCGGCCGCACTGCACGGCGAGATCGACGGGCGTGAACGGCCCCGGCTTGCCACGCGCCTTGATAAAAGGCGTGCGGCTGCCATCGACGATAAAGACCGGACGCCGCTCCGTTCCGCCGCCGCGCGCCGCGACAGGCGCCGGGGCGCTGATGGGCTCGGGTGGCGGAGACTGCACAGGCGCAGCGGGAACGGGCGCCGGCTCTGCCGGGACCGGCGCGATGGGTTCAATCGCCGCGGCGGCCAACGCCACAACGGCCGGTTCGATCGGCGGTTGCGGAACCGGCGGCGGCTCAGGCGGAGTCGGAATTGGCTCGGATGCAACCAGCAACACGGGCGGTTCGATCGGCGGCGGTAGCGGCTCGATCGGTGCCGGTGCAGCGGGCGGCGGATCAAACGCGATCGGCGCTGGCGGAACAGGTTCAGCCGCTGGCGCAGCGGCGGGGGCAGGTTCGATCGGAACTGGCGAAGCCGCTGGCTCCGCTAGGGATGCGCCGACGGCACCAGGTTCGGGTGCTGATCCGGCGGGAGCAGGCTCGGCGGGCTTTGCCCCGGACTCGATTGGGGGATTTCCCGAGCTGTCGCTGTCGATGACACGTCTCCCTTAGCTCTGCCCCGGGACGTCAACCCGTCCGGCGCGAAATCGTTGACGGCAATCGCCGCCGCGACGGCGTCGGCCGCGGCTTTGAGTTTCGCGGCGTCGTCCGCGGTAATTGTGCCCCGCTTTACGGCCTGATCAACATCGCGCACGCGGGCGGTGTGCATGCGGTCGCGGATCGGCTGCACCGCAACCGTCGCCGCAAACGCGCGCTCCAGGAGCGCAATGCCGTTGGTCGCCTCGGTCGGCGCGGGATGGAACAGATCGACCGTGAGGCGATTGCGCGCCGCGCTCGGCTCCGTGATCAGCTCTGCACACGCGTCGGTCACGCGGTCCGACGGACCGCGGCGGCGCGGCCCGAGCGGCTGGATGAGAAAGCGCAACAGCCAGGCCACCGGCCGGACCGGGAAGTTGGCAATGATCTCGTCGAAGCGCGTCTCGATTGTGCAGAAGCTCGCTTCCAGACAATACGCGAGCAGCGGGAAATCCGCGTCCTGGCGGCCTTCATCGTTCCAGCGCTTGAGTGCGGCGCTCGAGAGATAAAGCTCCGAAAGGATGTCGCCGAAGCGCGCCGACACCATTTCCTTGCGCTTGAGCGCGCCGCCGAGCGTGAGCAGCGACAGATCGACGGCAAGCGCAAACACCGCCGCGTGGCGGCTGAGCTGCCGGTAGAAGCGCTTCGCTCGGCCGGCATCGGGCGCCGGCGCGAACAATCCGCCGGTCCAGGCGCGGCCGAACGCGCGCGCCGCGTTGGCAAGGCTGTGCTTGACGTGACCCCAGAACGCTTCGTCGAAGGCATCGAGGCCGCGCTCACGGTCGGTGTCCTCGAGCGCCATCATTTCTTTCAAGAGATAAGGATGGCAGCGGATCGCGCCCTGGCCGAATTGAATGAGCGCGCGGGTGACGATGTTGGCGCCTTCCACCGTGATGGCGATCGGCACGCCGCGATAAAGGCTGCCGAGATAATTCAGCGGCCCCTCGATGATGGCCTTGCCGCCGTGCACATCCATCGCGTCGTTGACGGCGACGCGCAGACGCTCGGTGGCCTGCTCCTTCATGATCGCGGTGACGACGGCCGGGTGGTGGCCGTCATCGAGCGCCGCGCAGGTCATGCGGCGCGCGCCATCGACCAGATAGGCGGTCGCGGCTATGCGGCCGAGCCGCTCCTGGATCGCCTCGAACTTCGCGATCGGCACGTGGAACTGTTCGCGGATGCGCGCATAGGCGCCGGTGACGTTGGCCGCATACGCGGCGCCCGCAGCTGACAGCGACGGCAACGAGATGCCGCGGCCAGCCGCCAGTGCGCTCATCAGCATCTTCCAGCCCTTGCCGACCTGATCGACGCCGCCGATCACGTTGTCCATCGGAATGAACACGTCGTGGCCCCAGTTCGGGCCGTTCTGAAAGACATGCAGGGCCGGCAGATGACGACGTCCGATGCTGATGCCGGGCAGGTGCGTCGGCACAAGCGCGAGCGTGATACCGATGTCTTCGCGGTCGCCGATCAGATGATCGGGATCGTGCAGCTTGAAAGCGAGGCCGAGAACCGTCGCGATCGGCCCGAGCGTAATGTAGCGCTTGTGCCAGTTCAGCCGGATGCCGAGCACATCCTTGCCGTCGTAGGTACCGCGGCAGACGACGCCGGAATCGATCATCGAGGCGGCGTCAGAGCCAGCCTCGGGGCTGGTCAGCCCGAAGCACGGAATGTCCTCGCCGCGCGCAAGCCGCGGCAGCCAATAGTCGCGCTGCGCTTTGGTGCCGAATTGCATCAGCAGTTCGCCGGGGCCGAGCGAGTTCGGCACCATCGCGGTGCACGCAGCGCAGATCGACCGCGACGACAGCTTCCGGATCACCTCCGAGTGCGCAAAAGCGGAAAAGCCGAGGCCGCCATAGGCCTTCGGAATAATCATCGCGAAGAACTTGCGGCTCTTCAGAAAGTCCCAGACTTCCGGCGGCAGATCATGCAATTCCCAATTGATCTTCCAGTCGTCGAGCATGCCGCACAACTCTTCGACCGGACCGTCGAGGAATTGCCGTTCCTCGTCCGACAAACGCGCCGGAGCAAAGGCCAGAAGCTTCTTCCAATCGGGATTGCCAGTGAACAGATCGGCATCCCACCAGACATCGCCGGCCTCGATGGCCTCGCGTTCGGTATCCGACAGCCGCGGCAAAGCGCTCTTGGCCATGCGGAAGATCGGTTTGGTGATCCATTCCCGTCGGAACGAGGATTTTGACATGAAAAATCCCGGGGTTTTGACGGCAAGACGCGCCGAGGCGCTCCACCTTGGCCCTTATGACACTATCGGTTTTACGTCCGCAAATGTTACAATTTTCTGTCTGTTCCGGCCTCGGAGATAATCATTCGTGGCGGTGGTCTGCCAGCCGGTTCGCTCGTCAGCGTGCAAGATTTTCGCTCATGTTCAAGAGACTCGAAGCGTACCTCAGCGACAAGATTCTGGCGTTTCTGGCCCAGCCCATGGTGCGATATGCACCATTTTTCGCGCCCGATCCCGCCGTCATGCGTTCTGCACTGCAACCCGGCGACATTGTTCTGGTAGAGGGCAATACCCGGCTCAGCTCGATCATCAAGTTCCTGACCCAATCGACTTGGTCGCACGCCGCCCTTTATGTCGGCGAGCGGGACCACGACAAGGCCACAAACGGCGAACCGAACGTGCTGATCGAGGCGCAGGCCAACACCGGCGTCGTCATTGTGCCGCTGTCCAAGTATGGCGGATTCAACGTGCGCATCTGCCGCCCGGTCGGCCTCAGCGCAGCGGCGAAGCAGGAGATCATCGACTACGCGCTGGCCCGTATCGGCAAGCCGTACAATTCCAAACAGATCGTCGACCTGGCGCGCTATCTGTTTCCTTACCCGCCGGTGCCGGTCCGGCTCCGGCGCCGGATGCTCGCGATCGGCTCCGGCGATCCGACAAAGGCGATCTGCTCGACGCTGATCGCCGAAGCGTTCGCGTCGATCCGCTACCCGATCCTGCCCGAAAACGTCACGATCAACGGCAAGACCTACGGCGTCGCGCCATACGTGCACAGCGAAAACGAGCACATCCGAAAGCACGGGCTCTACACGCCGCGCGACTTCGACATTTCGCCCTTCTTCGCGATCGTCAAACCGACCATCGTTGCCGGCTTCGACTATCACACCATCAATTGGGATCCGCCGGAACTGATGCCGGCGGAATGACGCATGTTCTTAAACGCGCGCTGCTGCCACTCGGACAACAGCCGCACGCAATCGTCTTTGCTGAGACCGTAACTGTCGTCGAGAACGACATCGCGCCACGACGGCAGTTCGCCGGACTCGGAGAGTTTTCTCGATCGAGGCCGCCGTCTGTCGTTGAAAGCCACGTTTTTCTTGAACGGCACAAGATAATCCTTGATCACCGCGAAATCGCCGACCTCGGTCCATGTCCAGGACGTGCTGCGGTAGCCGAGCCGCAACGTGAAGCCGTCCTGATCGAGCACCATTTCAGAAGCGCCGGGGATCATCGCGATGGCGAAAACTGGAATGCCAAGAATAAAGAAGGAGCCGAACCAGCCCATGACGGCGTGGTCGCTGTCGGGCGTGACGATCCAATGAATGCTGAAAGCCCCAAGACATGCCGATCCAGCCAGATAGAACAGCAACTTCCACCTGGAGAAGGCGAGACTCACGGGACCTGGAAACTGCGCGAGCAAGTCAGCAACTGGATCCATGCGAGCCTCGTCGGACTCCCGCGAGAGAAAGCTCTTCTCAAGAACCGATCGGTTGCGGGCGTGCGTCCTCGCCGACGCGCACGTAGGTGAAGACCCCTTCCGTCACCTTGATCGCCTCGCCGCCAATTCTGCGCCGCGCCCAGCTCTCGATCTTCAGGGTGATCGACGTGTGGCCGATCTTCTCGACGTCGCCGTAGCAAGTCACCTCATCGCCGACCAGGACCGGACGATGAAATGTCATGGCGGTGATGGCAATCGTGACGACGCGTCCGCCGGCGCGACGCGTAGCGACAGTCGAACCCGCGAGGTCCATCTGGCAGAGGAGCCAGCCGCCGAAAATATCGCCGTGCGGATTGGTATCGGCCGGCATCGCGATGGTGCGGATGGCAAGCTCGGGCGTGGGCGAAATCGCCAGATTCTCGGATGCATCGGATGACTGCGAAGATGAATCGGACATCAAATCGCTCGCTGTTTGAAAGACGCCGAAGTTTACCGCACAGCGCGCCGGCCGCGCCCATGGATTGTATGATAGGCGGACCTATTATTTCACTCGTAGTCGGTGCTTGGATCAAAGTCCTTGCTGGAATTCACTCGGGCAACGGGTCGATGCCATCGGGCGAAGCGCGGTTGTACATGACGGTCAGGAGCATATTGCCCGGTTCCGATGTTGCGTCGGTGCGAAAGGCCGCGACCTCGCCGCTGACGCCGCTGGTGTAATCCGCGACGATTTCTCCGAACGTATTGCGCTGAACGGCCAGCCTTTGTCCGGCTTCGACTTTGTCGTTTAGCTTGACCAGCAGTTCAACAAAGCCGCCGCGGGTCGCGATCACACCGTGCGCACTGTTGGCAATAAAGACGCCTGCGTCTCTGCCGGTGCGTCCCATCGGCCCGGCGATGATCCCATGATGCTTAAGCACGTTCATCGTTCCTTCCACGAACAACGCGATCATGTCGTGATCCAGAATGCGCGCCGCGCCAATTTCGGGAGTGAATGCCGGGATACCGGCATCGATGAGCGCATTTGCCAGAATGCCGGGATAAGCGGGGTTATCGAAGATCTGATCGGTGGGAAACAGCTCAGCCATCGCGCGGACTTCCGGTAGATCCATCCGCGCAATATGGAGCGCCGTCATGTCAATTCCGGTTGTCGAGGTATGGAAGTCGATCGCGTAGTCGGCGTTCGGCTTCAATAGCCTGTTGAAAAGCAGCCCGGCGTGCCGCGAAGGCGCCGTAAGACCATTCTCATTCCCCGGCCACTCGCGATTAAGGTCAATCAGGTCGAGGCCGCGCCCCGAGTTCGGCCATCGCCGCGCCATGCCCTCCATGGCTGGGCGCGACACATCGAGAATGGCCAGGACCGCGCCAGACATTTCAGCCGGATCAAGGCGGTCCATCACGGTCTGTATGGTGCGAACAGGACTGATCTCGTCACCGTGCACACCGCTGACGAGCGCGACGCGTTTGCCAGGTCTCGCGCCCTTCGCGACCATTGTCGACACATGCCAATGTTGCCCGGTGGGCATCTGCACGCCTTGAAAATAGAAGAGATGCTTCTTGCCGGCCTCCAAATCATCGATGTTAAGCGCGCTGACGACTTTCTTTCCGTCAATCACGTCCCCCGTGTAGACCGTTCCTCCTGATGTGGTCGCTGCCTGGGCGCTCGCAGGGTCAGTGTTGGCCGCGAGCACAGCCGATGCGCCAATGGCAGTGACCATAAAATGGCGACGATCGAAGTTATTCCCCCCTTGATCATCAGTCATACACACACCCTTTCACGTGTTTGAGCGCAGCGGTGCGCTCACTTGCACAATCTTTGCGGCGCTGCTTTGTTCAATCGAGTGGACTTAGGTCTATCGCAGTCATGCTGACGGTTTGGAGCCTGCTCCTCAGAATTGGACCCTGACCTGACATGAGCGGCTCAAAATTGCTGCCACGCAAACGATGCCTGAAGGCAAATGCGCTTGGCCTTGTATTTCCAACTGACGTGTTCGCCCTCGCCGACGAGGCGATCGAATAGCAACGCCTGCGGCATTTGCTTACCACCCTCTGTGACACTTCGCGGCGACGTGGCATTCCGGCCGCTTTGGCGCCGACGCGGACATCAACCGGCAGGCCAAACCGGCTGGATCGGTGGAAAATGACCCAGAGCCGTCATCAGCCAATCACCACTGCTGTGATGCACAACACGCGTTTCAATGGTAGGCTTTCCCGCCGGGCGGGTCCTATGAAACGACGGGATTTCATCAGAGCGCTTGGCGGAGTTGCGGCTGGCTGGCTACTTTCGGCACGCGCGCAACAATCGGCGATGCCGGTTATCGGATTTCTCAATTCATGATCAATTGAGACGGTCGGCAATCGCCTGCGGGGATTTCGTCAAGGTCTTAGTGAAGATGGCTTCGGAGAAGGCCGGAACGTAGCGATCGAATATCGCTGGGCCGAAAATCAGCTAGATAGGTTACCAGAATTGGCCGGTGATCTAGTGCACCGGAGTGTCAATGTGATTGTCGCCGGTGGAGGCCAACCGGTAAATTTGGCGGTAAAGGCGGCGACGACAACGATACCTGTCATATTTCTCAGCCCTCAAGACCCCGTGAAGGTCGGCTTAGTCACTAGCCTAGCTCGACCAAGCGGAAACTTGACGGGCGCTAATTTCTTCAATGGTAGCTGGCGGCGAAGCAGTTCGAGCTTTTGCGCGAGATGCTGCCCAACGCCAGGCGCATTGCGGCGCTTGTCGATCCGGCTGCGCAATCGACCACCGAGATAACGCTGCAAGACTTGGAAACAGCCGCGCGCGCCAGCGGTATGCAGCTTTATATTCTCAAGGCAGCCAACAGCCGCGACATTGATGTGGCGTTTGAAGCAACAGCGCACGAGCATGTTGACGGTGTCTTCGTCGAGCAAAGTCCTTTTCTGAACTCCCGGCGAATACAACAAGTACAATTGGCGGCACGCTACATCATCCCTGCAACCTATTCGGGACGCGAATATACCGAAGTCGGCGGGTTGATCAGCTATGGCTCCGACATTGCCGACGCCTATCGTCAGGTCGGTGTCTATTGCAGCCATATCCTCAAGGGCGCGAAGGTTTCCGAACTTCCAGTGGTTCAGTCCTCGAAGCTTGAGATTGTCGTCAACGCGCAAACCGCGCGGATGCTGGGCCTCACCATCTCGCCGCAGTTGCTTGCACGCGCCGACGAGGTTATCGAATAGCGTTCGCTTTGCTGCGGCGCATGAGTCCACTGTTGGCATATCGCGTCACTTCGCGGCAACACGGTATTCCGGCCGCCTTTGTGCGCAAGCGGACATCAAACCGAGCGTTATGAGCATACGGCCTGAGCATTCCGCCGGAGGGTCGCGGCATAAATCCTGCATTCACCCCTGGATTGCTGAACCCCCGCGTATCCGGGCCCGAAGAAAGGAATACCATGCTGCGACGGCTTCATTTGCTTTCGACATTGGCAGCGCTCGCCGTGCTCTCCGCCCTGGCGGCGGTCTGCGCGCCGCTGCGCGCTGCGGATTGGCCGACGCGGCCCGTCACCATCATCGTGCCGTTCGGGCCCGGCGGTAACACCGACATGATGGCGCGGCTCGCCGCGGAAGACCTCTCGGAGAAGTTCGGCCAGAACTTCATCGTCGAGAATCGGCCGGGTCCGGGCGGCGCCATCGGCTCTCGGATCGTCACCGAGGCCGCGCCCGACGGCTACACATTACTCTTCTGTGCCTCTTCGATGATCACGCTCACGCTGCAGTTGCAGAAGCTCAATTTCGATCCGCTGAAGGGACTCGAGCCGATCACCAATGTGGGCACCGGCGCCCAGGTCATTGCGATCAAGCGCAGCCTGCCGGCGACCGACCTGCCGGAGTTTCTGGCCTACGCGAAAGCCAATCCGGGCAAGCTGAACTTCACGGTCGCCGGAACGCAGAACTTGAGCCACTTCTCGCCGGTCCGCTTGTTTGCAGCGACCGGCGTCGATGTCGTGATGGTGCCGGCGCGCGCGGAGCCTCAAGCCATCTCCGACCTTCTCGGTGGCGTGGCCGACCTTTATTTCGGCAATGCCTCGGCGCTGTTGCCGCTCATCGGCAGCGACAAGATCAGATTGATCGCGGTGAGCACGCCGCAGCGTCTCGCCGGCTTTCCCGATCTGCCGACAGTGGCGGAGACTGTGCCGGGATTCGAGGCCGCGTCGTGGAACGGCTTTCTCGCGCCGACCGGAACCCCCGGGCCGATCATCGAAGCCATCAGGAAAGAGGTGACGGCGTTCGTCCACACGCCCGAAATCACAAAACGCCTCACCGGCCTCGGCATCATTCCGGGCGGCTTGACCAAGGACGAGATCGCCGCCGTGTTCCAGAAAGAGCACGACGCCTACGCGAGCGCGATCAAGACCGCGGGAATTCCAGCGCCCGAATGAGCCGCGGCCTTTCGCGATGTCGCGGTGCGAGGTGTCCCCTCTCCTCGCGCGCACGCGCACGGTGTAAGTTGATGCGATAACGGCCCGAGGGGGATGCGTCGACATCCCGGATAACGGGCCGACGCGCTGTCGGCGTTCCCTCACAAGGAGCGCCGCATGACGACGCAACAAGAAGGGAAACGCCGTGAAACTTTCGCGTCAGCGATTTCTGCGGCTCGCGGCGGGCGCCCCCGCTTGTTCATTCGTCTCGCGGCTTGCGCGGGCGGAGACCTATCCGACGCGACCGGTGCGCCTGATCGTCGGTTTCGCCGCGGGCGGCGCTCCCGATATCCTGGCGCGTCTCATGGGAGAATGGCTGTCCGGCCGGCTCGGCCAGCCCTTCGTCGTCGAGAACAGGACCGGAGCCGGCAGCAACATTGCAACCGAGACTGTCGTGCAGGCATCGGGCGACGGATACACGCTCCTGCTCGCGTCGCTCGGCAATGCGGTCAACGCCACGCTCTACGAGAAACTGAGCTACAATTTCATGCGCGACACGGTGCCGGTCGCGGGCATCAGCCGCGACCCCAACGTGATGGTGGTGGTGCCGTCGTTTCCGGCCAAGACCGTTCCCGAATTCATCGCTTACGCCAAGGCCAATCCCGGCAAGATCAATATGGCCTCTCCCGGCGTCGGCACATCGCCGCACATGGCCGGCGAGCTTTTCAAATTCATGACCGGCATTCAGATGACGCATGTGGCCTATCGCGGTTCGCCGCCGGCCATCACCGATCTTCTTGGCGGACAGGTGCAGGTCTACTTCGCTCCGATTTCCGCATCGATCGAGTATGTGCGAGCCGGCAAGCTTAGCGCGCTCGCGGTGACGACAGCAAAACGCGCCGACGCCCTTCCGGTTGTTCCGACCGTCGGCGAGTTTGTACCGGGCTACGAAGCGAGCGCCTTCTATGGCGTCAGCGCGCCAAAGGCTACGCCGGCCGAGATCGTCAACAAGCTCAATGGCGAGATCAATGCAGGCCTGACCGACCCGAAGCTCAAGGCGCGGCTCGCCGACCTCGGCTCCTCCTCGTTTGTCGGCTCTCCATCCGACTTCGGCAAACTCATCGCCGAGGAAACGGAGAAGTGGGGCAAGGTGGTCAAGTTCGCCAACATCAAGCCGGAATGAATGCCACCGCGGCCTCATTCGATTGACGGTCAGTGGACGCTTCGCCGCGATCGGCCCGCACGGCAGGTTGTCGGCGAACTGGCCGTCGACGCGGCGTTGCGCGGGGCAAGCCAAATCTCGGCGGAATCTGGCAAAATTGTGGCAAATACCGACCACGAAGGCGTTAGTTACTTGTTAAGATTGTCAATTCACGGCCTCTTTTCGTCCGCAATGTCTCCCACCTGTTCCCGTTAAATACCCGCAATGGTCGGCTACTGCTGACGATTGGGGGCGCCTCTCACGGATGGCAAGCTCATTCCCGCGCTCGGGGCGCGGCGGATCGCGGTGTGCCGGCGGCGCCGGTTGGGTGACTTGGTTCGGGGACTTTGTTCAGGGGACTTTGTTCAGGGGACTGGCAAGTGAAGAAGCTGTCGATTGCGATTGCGCTCTGTTGTTCTTTCGTCTGCTCTCCGGTCTACGCAAAAACTTTTGTCGGCGTCCTGTGGCCCATGTTCGGGCCGCTTCCTGCGATCGGTCTTGTCGAGCTGACCGCTGAGATCCGGAGGATGCCGGACGTCGAAGTCTCCACGTATCTGCATCAGGAGTGGCCCCAGCTGGTCGACGACATCGCGCGCCAGCCCGCCGGAACGCGCACTGTGGTGATCGGCTATAGCCTGGGCGCAAACGCTTCGGTCTTTGTTGCGAACAAAGCCAAATACGTCGATCTGATTATCGCCTTGCAGCCGTCGGTATTCAGCTGGAATCCCAGCATCACCGGAAAAGTCGGGCGCATGATCGAGGTCTATAATCCGAACGCCTGGATGACGTTCGGCGGCATGGGCTCGAAAAAATTAGAGGGCCCCAACATCGAGTATATTGCCAATAACGACTCGCATCCTGGTGCGCAGTTCAATCTCGACTTTCGCAATCTGGTCAAAAGAGAAATCACCAAGCTGACCGCTGAGCGCAACACGGACGTCGCCCGCGTGAATGACGCCAATGCTCCGCGGCCTGTAGAAGTTGCAAAAGTTGACGTTGCAAAATTTGACGTGCCGCTGCCGCCGGCGCGCCCCAGGCCGGTCAAGCCCGTCCCTGTTGTGGTTGCTGAGGCGCGGCCGAGCGCCCCCGCCGTGCCGCCGCCGAGCCGTCGCGAAAAGGATGCGGCTGCGCCCCTCATCGTCGCCGACGCGCAGCCGAGTCTCCCCGCCGCACCGCCGCCCCGCCGGCAAATCTCCGCAGCTTTCGTCGATGCCCTTTCGAAGTCTGTGAATTCAGGAAACCTGTTGAAGCAGTCGCGGCTGACGCTTGCCGATATGCGCGACTATGCGGAACGGACCTATCACTCGCAAACAGCAGAGAATACGGTCGGCAACTGACGGCAACGACGGTAGCGGCCCCATCGCGCCTCTTCGTTAAATCCAGCCGGCGTCTCATGGACGCCGGCTGTCGCGTTAATGAGGCCCGCCGCGTCAACGTCCTGCGATGGCCAGCCGCTTGACGGCTGGTTTTGCCGCGCGCAACGTCCCGCCACGCTGTTGCATCGGGACCTGAAGACATGAATGACGTGCACGATCACCGCGAGGCCCATAGCCACGGCGGTCGGATTCACGTTCACGCGACCGTCGACCACCTCGCGAGCGATTTCGGCAGCAGCGCGCGATTGGGCATCCGTCTCGACCCCGCGCTGATGCAGAAGCTCGGCCGCGCAGTGGACGAAACCGTTCGGGTCGCGACCGAGCGCGGCCGCAGCGTCGTGGCCCGGCTCGATGCGCCGCTCGACGGCGATCTCGGCAGCGGAATCGTTCGTCTGGACCGCTTCGTGCGCCAGGCGCTCAAAGCGCACCTCAACGAGATGGTCGAAATCGAACGCGCGGACATCGGGCCTGCTAAACACGTCGAGTTGTTGCCTGCCGTCGACGTCACGATGGCGCACGATCTCGTGCCTCACATCAAAATGGTCCTGGCCGAGAACCGGACACCGGCAAGCATCGGCGCCGTGCTTTACGTGGCGTTTCCCAACTCGCACGCCGGCACCACGTACGAGGTCCATCAGGTTGCGGACGGCCCGGGCTACATCGATGCGACGACCGAGATCGTCCTCAACTATCACAACTCGCATCTGCCCGAAGGCGTGTTCGACGTCACTTTCGAAGACGTCGGGGGTTTAGGCAAACAGATCAAGCTCATCCGCGAGCTGATCCAGCTGCCGCTGCGAATTCCCGCACATCTATCGCCATCTCGGCATCAGCGCGCCGCGCGGCATCATTCTCTATGGGCCGCCGGGGTCCGGCAAAACCCATCTGGCGCGCGCCGTCGCCAATGAGGTCGAGGCGCGGTTCTACTACATCAACGGTCCCGACGTGATCGGGACCTACACCGGCGAAACGGAAGCGAACCTGAGGCGCATCTTCAACGAAGCCGGACATCATTCGCCGTCGATCATCTTCATCGACGAACTCGATGCGATGGCGCCGAAGCGCGGCGAGACCGGCGCGCATTCCGATACGCGGACCGTCACGCAGCTGCTGTCGCTGATGGACGGGCTCAAGCGCGTCGACGCCGTCATCGTGATCGGCACGACCAATCGGATCGATGCGGTCGACTCGGCGTTTCGCCGGCCCGGGCGTTTCGACCGCGAAATCTTCATCGGCCCCCCCGACGCCGCGGGACGGCGCGAAATCCTGGAAATCCATACCCGCGAGATGCCGCTGTCGGACGATGCCCAGCATTTTCTCGACGAAATCGCGCGGCGCACCCACGGCTTTCTAGGCGCCGACCTGATGGAATTGTGCCGCGATGCGGGCTTGAGCCGATTGCGGCGCAGCGCCGCCAATCTTGAAGATCACCGCGCAGCTTTCAGAATCCCGCTGCAGGATTTGCGCGTCGAGCGCGAGGATTTCGAGCTGGCGCTCTCGCAGACGCGGCCGTCGGCGATGCGCGAGACGCTGATAAGCATTCCGGACGTGTCGTGGCAGGACATCGGCGGACTCGATGCCGTCAAGCAGCGGCTGCAGGACACGGTCGAACTGCCGCTGCGGCATCCGCAGCTTCTGACCGCGAGCGGCCTGCCGCCGCACGCCGGCGTCCTGCTGTACGGTCCGCCCGGCACCGGCAAGACGCTGCTCGCCAAGGCGATCGCCAACGAATGCGGCGTGAACTTTATTTCCGTGGATGGCCCGGAAATCTTCACCAAATGGCTCGGCGAGTCCGAAGAAGGCGTCCGCCAGATTTTCCGCATCGCGCGCCAAGTGGCGCCCACCGTCATATTCTTCGACCAGCTCGAGGCCATTGCGCCGGTCCGCGGCGCCCACAGCGGCGCCATGACGACGGACCGCGTGGTCGGCCAGCTGCTCGCCGAACTCGACGGCGTCGAGCAGCTCTCCCGCGTCATCGTGCTCGGCGCCACCAACCGCATCGATCTGATCGATCCGTCCATCCTGCGGCCGGGCCGCTTCGGCGTGCACATCGCCGTCAACCTGCCGACGACCGAGGAGCGGCGGCAGATTTTGGGAATTTGCCTGCGCACGGCGCAGCTGCAGTCGGACGGCATCGCCGGCGAGATCATTGGCGCCTTGACGCCGCTCACCGAAGGCTTCTCGGGCGCGCGGCTGCGGCAGCTCTGCGACGACGCGAAGCGGATCGCCATGAAGCGGACCGGCTTCCGGGAGGTCGCCGCGCCGACCGTCGCCGACGCGCTGCAGGCGTTGCACGAAGAGCCTCGCCAGCCGTGATATCAATGCGCACAGCAAACAACGCGTTTCGATCAGGAGCAACAAGGTGACGGATAGCCGAACGGAGAAACTCGCCAAGACGAACTATTGGAACGAGCTCATGGCGATACGCGACCGGCAGCGCGAAGCGCGCAAGACCGCCGTCCAAGTGGTGCGGCTGTCCGAATTGCCGCTCGAGAACAACCAGCACGGACTAATGCGCTGGTATTTGCACCCTTCGATCATCGACACCGTGCTGTCGACGCTCACGATCTACCGGCAGGAGATTCCGCCGGGAAGCCGTACCGGCCGACTGAAATTCCAGGGCGGCCAGATCATGTTTATCGTCGAGGGGCGCGGCTACACCATGCTCGACGGCGTCAAGCACGCCTGGGAAGCCGGCGACGTGCTCAATCTGCCGACCCGGCGCGACGGCATCGTCGTGCAGCACTTCAACACCGATCCGGACAAGCTCGCGGCGTTTCTCGCGGTCGAGCCGAACCTGTTCGCGGCGACCAGCGTCGATCGCGGCTGCGGCTTCAACCTTTTGGAGCCGTCGCCCGATTACAAGCCGGCGACGTGACGATCGAAACATCAAACAACAAGAACGGGAGGTAAGCCCCATGGCCGAAATTGAACGCACGCGAACCCGCGAGCGCGGCGCGATCCTCGAAACGCCGTATGAGATTTTCATGCGGGCCCGCCGCGAGTTTCTCGAGCGGCAGAATACCGGCCAGGTCGTCGTCAAACCGTCCGAGCGTGAATTCTACATCACGCGTCAGGGTCGCTTGATGTACCACCTCAATCCTGAGATCCATAAGAACACGCCGCTGCAGGATTGGCGCGTGTTCTCTCATGATCTGAAGACCCACTCCGGCAAGCACCGCCATCAGGGCGGTCTCGTCATCTACGTCATCATCGGCAAGGGCTATTCGGTGGTCGACGGCGAGCGCGTCGACTGGCAGGCCGGCGACCTCCTGCTGCTGCCGATCAAGCCGGGCGGCGTCGAGCACCAGCACTTCAACCTGCAGCCCGGTTCGGAATGCCGCTGGATCGCGTTCTCCTACATGCCGTTCTTCGATCATAACGGCTCTGAGTTCACGCAGACCGAGGTTTCGCCGCTGTTCAAGGCCGAGACTTGAGGCGTCGCGTTTGCCCCGGACCACGCGATGTCAACCGCAACACGTTTTGGGCGTTGCCTGATCGCTGGCTTGATCAGCGTGGCGTCGGCGAACGCCGCGCGAGCGCAGACCGTCGAGGAATTCTACAAAGGCAAGAAGCTGTCCCTCGTCATCCCGAACGCGCCCGGCGGTTCGTTCGACCTTTATGCCCGGCTGGTCTCCGACAATCTCAGCCGCTTCATTCCGGGCCATCCGCTCATCATTCCGCAGAACATGCCCGGCGCCGCCGGCATGCTGGCCGCGAACTATCTCACCACCGTCGCGCCAAAGGACGGCACCGTGATGTCGGTGCTGGTGCCCAACATCACGCTTGCGCAAATCCTCGCCGTGCCCGCCGTTCGCTATGACACGCGGCAATTCAACTGGATCGGCCGCATCATCGCCACCACCGCCACGCTGTTCACCTGGCACACGTCGCAGACCCGGACGCTCGCGGACCTCAAGACCCGCGAGACGCTGATCGCAAGCACTGGCCCACTGAGCCAGGCGGAACTCGACTCGACGATGCTCAACGGCGTCGTCGGGACGCAGTTCAGGCTGGTGCGCGGCTATAAGGGCAGCGGCGAAGCGGCGCTCGCGGTCGAACGCGACGAGGCCGACGGCACGCTGATGCCCTGGGAGTTCATCAAGTCGGCGCATTCCGACTGGATCGAAAACAACAAGATCTGGGTGGTCGCCACCTATGTGCGCCGTCCGATCCCTGAGCGGCCCGATGTGCGCTCCGTGTTCGATCTTGCCGATACGCCCGAGCAGCGCAGCGTGCTCAATCTATTCCTGGGCTCCGACGAAATGGGACAACCCATCGCCATGCCGCCCGACGTGCCGCCCGATCGGGTCGAGGCCATGCGCACCGCACTCGACGCCATGGTCAAGGATCCGGCGTTCCTCGCCGACGCAAAGAAGCGCAACCTCGATCTCTTGCCCGGACGGGCCGAAGAACTCGAAAAAATCGTGAAGGAGGCGTTCGCCGCGCCGCCGGCCGCAGTCGAAACGGCGAGAAAGTACTATAAGCAATAGCAAACCGCTTGCTTGACCGTCCGGCTCGCTGACGGGTCACTGGGTCGGGCCACTGGGTGCAGGGATGAAACGAGACCGTTGCGAGGTTCTCAGCGTTATCGGCCTGATGCTCGCCGCGTGTCTGGCGCCGGCCGGAAATTCGCCCTCGCGCGCTGATGAGTTTTTTCAAGGCAAGACGATCGAGCTGATCGTTCCGACCAGTCCCGGCGGCAGCTTCGACACGCTGACGCGGCTCGTCGGCCGCTACATCGGGCGTCACCTGCCGGGCGGCCCCACCGTGGTGGTGAAGAACCGGCCCGGCGGCGGCGGGCTTGCCGGAGCGAACTATCTCTTCAACCGCGCGCCGCAGGACGGCACCAGTATCGGGATGATCGAACAATCGGTCTACGAGGCGCAGCTGTTCAGAAACGAAGGACTGCTCGCTGACGTGCGGCAATTCAATTGGCTCGGCCGGATCATGAGCAACAACGCCGCGCTGTTCGCCTGGCACACCGCCGCGGTTAAGGCAATCGAAGATGCGTTTCAAACCCAATTGATCGTGGCCGCCAGCGGAAGTTCGTCGCAGATGCGCTGGACGGCGCTCAAGAAACTCACCGGCATCAAGTTCAAGCTCATCGTCGGTCTTCAGGGAACGGCGGAATCAGCTTTGGCCATGGAGCGCGGCGAGGTCGATGCGCTCAGCGCCCCGTGGGTGGTGTTTCGCGTAACGCACGAGGACTGGCTGCGCGACAAGAAGGTCAATGTCCTGTTGCAGAGCGGGCTTGAGCGCGCGGCGGATTTGCCCGACGTGCCGCGCTATGTCGATCTCGCCAAGACGGACGAACAGCACCAATTGCTTGAACTGTTTTCGCAGTCTGACCGGGTCGGCCGCTCGATCGCGGCGCCGCCCGGTGTGCCGAAGGACAGGGTCGCGGCGTTGCGCTCGGCCTTCACGGCGACGCTCGAGGACCCCGACTTCGCCGCGGAAACCAAAGCGCTGCAGCTGACCTTGGACCCGCTGCCCGGCGAGGCGCTGCAGGCTATTATCATGACGTCGTTCGACTATTCCCCGGCTCTTGTCGAGAAGGCGGAGGCGCTGGCGAAACCCGAATAACAGCGCTTGGATGCGCTTTCGCATCTTTGTCCGCGTGCAAATTTCGAGTAAAGTGCCCGGCGAAACACCCAGAAGCGCCTTCGGGAGCAGCCTGATGCACATCATTGATTCTCATTTCCATTGGCGGCCGCGCTCGCTCTTGGAGGAGGCGTGCAAGGCAAAGGGCTATCCGCGCGCCGAGCGCGACGGAAAAGGCGGTTACAACTGGTGGATTCGCGAGGGCTACGTCGTGAACGTCCGGCGCGACCATCCGGCTTGGGCCGACCTCGACATCATGATGAAGCACATGAATTCGCTCGGCCACCGGGTCGACGTGGTGTGCTCGATCGGTCCGCTGTCGGTCTATTTCTCAGAGCTTCGTCCGGAAGCCGGCCGCGACGCCGCCATGCTGTGGAACGAAGAGATGGCGGCCGCCCAGCTCCGCTATCCCGGACGGTTTTGGGGCAGCGCCGCGGTGCCGCTCAAAGACACCCGAGTCGCCATCGAAGTTTTGGATCACGCCGTCAACAAGCTCGGCCTGATGGGCGCCAACCTGCCGGGCAGCGTCGGCGTCGATCCTCATATCGACGCCAAGCGGCTTTGGCCGTTCTACGAACGCGCCGAAGAACTCGGCATTCCGCTATTCCTGCATCCGACCGACGCCATCTTCGCCGACATGCTCGACGGTTATGACGGCGCGCTGCACTTAAGCCTTGGCCGGGTGATCGAGGTCAGCGTCGGCGCCACGCGGCTGATCCTCTCCGGGCTGATGGAGCATTGTCCAAAGCTGAAGGTCGTGCTCTCGCACACGGGCGGCGCCCTGCCCTACCAGGCCGGCCGCATGGACAAAAACTCCAAGGCTGCGAAGCTGCCGCACCCAGTGACGGACTACATGAAGCGCATGTACACCGACACCGTGTCGCCGCACGCCGCCGGCCTGAAATTCGCGCTCGACT
Organism: uncultured Alphaproteobacteria bacterium; assembly: GCA_963732015.1. GTDB lineage: Bacteria > Pseudomonadota > Alphaproteobacteria > Rhizobiales > Xanthobacteraceae > BOG-931. The sequence continues at coordinate 134,614 of CAVSXY010000006.1, forward strand.
ATTACGGCATCGACAACGTGATGTACGGCGCCGACTATCCCTGCTGGGAACCGGAGGAAAATTTGCAGTTGCTGGCCGAGATTCCGCTGTCTGAATCCGACAAGCAGAAGCTCTACTACGGCAACGCCCGCCGCATTCTCAATCTCCGCGATCCGGTGCAGCCGCATGCAAAGCAAGACAAGGTTGCCACGCCGGCGCTCGTGTGAACTCCCTGGACAAACAAAAACGGCCGCCGCACGCCGCGGCGGCTTTTTCGTTTTCTCAAGCCGCTATGTCACGGCAGTGGTTTGCCGCGAACGTCGGCCGCGCGGTCGATCTTGACCAGCACGCCGATGCCGGTGTCGGCGCCGACATGGGTCTGCTCGCGCGGCAGCAGCAGATTGAAAATCGCGTCGTGGACCGGGCCGCTTTCGTACAATTCGGCTTGGCCGTAGAATCGCAAAAAGCCCGAGTTCGAGCACGCCGTCGCGCTGCGCCTTGAAATTCGCATACATCACGCACACGCGCTTGTCGTGAGCGAGGTTTTCCAGCGCCTGCTTCTTCGAGCGCTCCCAATAGGCGAGATGCTCGTCGTCGTAAACGACCATGCTGCCCTTCGGCGAAATGTTCGGCCCATTCGGCCCTTGCGTGGCGACAAGGCATGGCGCGCCGTCGTCCCAGGCGGACCTGACGAGTGTTCTGAGCTTTTCACTGATGGCCATAAGATACTGTTTCCGTTGTAGTGTCGCGAGAAGAAGACGGGCCGCAAGAACGAGCTCATCGTTGATGCCGTTTATCATGGCGCCAACCTTCGCTCCGTGGCGTCACACGACGTGCTTATCCATGAGGCTCAGGATCAGGGCATCGAGGCTGTAAGGCCCGGCGCCTGCCGAGATGATGAGGATCAACATAAAGGCATAAAGCGTCTCCGGGAGATAGAGCCAATCGTCGATACGGTCCGCTTCATCGATCGGCTTGTAGAGTTTGATACGCTGCCGTCCAGACGTGGCGATAGCGACGAATATGAGGAAAAGAAGGCCAAGGGCGGCGAGCGGCGCGAGGAACCCGACCAGGACGGCGCCGCCGGCGGTGAACTCAACCAACGGCACCCACCATTGATTGAAACCCACTGCATGAACGCCAAGCGCCCTGAGTTCGTCGACGAACGAACGGTGGCGATCTGCGTTGAACACCTTGTGATATCCCGACAGCATAAAGAATGCCCCGACCGCGATCCGGTTGAGGGTCAGTGCGATGTCCACCCATCCGACACCATTGAACAGCATGTCCATCATCGTCGCTGTCCTTTCCCGCCTCGTATGTCGACCCTGCTGGTGGCCTCAATTTCACAGCGTACATTTCAGGGCATCCGCTCGACCCATTGAGCGCGCGAAGACCCCGGCTCGAAAGGATCGCCGAAGTACTGGGTCTCATGAGCAACCTTCCCGTCTCTGAATTCCATGATGCTCACCGTGTAAGACGGCAAGCCGTCGTATGTAAGGACGAATTCAGTGACCCAAAGATCATCTCCACCCAAGATGCGTTTAACGGTGAACCGCTTTTTGTTGGGCTGAGCGGCCCGTGAAAGCTGGATTTGCCGCCTGCCACGGATTCGTTCTCCTGATTGCGGATAATCGAGTATTGCATCATCGCAATAAATCTCGTGTTCCGTTTCAAAGTCGCTCGCATCGGATGCCGACCAGTGACGGTCGAGAGCCGCACGAATATCTAGGCTTGTCATCGAAATCACCTGGATCGCATGTGTAGTCTATCAGACCGGTCGGAGCTCACCGAGCATAGCGGAATGAGCTCAGCAACGGCAGGGTGGATACCTTCGGTCACCTCACTGCATCTTTGGCTCTTCAAAATTCTTCTGGAAATAGCTCAGGTCCGGCGGCGGCTGGCCCTTTGCGACCGGCATGAGCTTGTCGTCGGCGCTCAGGAAATACTCCTCTGTACCGATCCGAACATGCGGGTTTGAATTCGTGGCAGTTCTTTTCGATCCATTGCGCGGGAAAGGTGCGGAGATAGATGCGGTCGACCGTCCAAGGCCGTGTCAACGCATGATCAATCGTCGTGACTTGGTCGTGCAGAACGTCCCTGTTATCCTTGTCGAGATAGACGCGCTCCTTGACGATAGTTTGGTTGTCGCTGTGCAAGGGCAGGCCGGTCGATTCGAAAACGCGCGGGCCCTTGAAGTTGCGCGTCTCGATTTCGAGCACGTCGTAACTGCCGTCGCTGTGCTCATCGATCCATTTGCCGATGGAGTAGCCGCCAAAGGTCGGCGGCTCGTCGGCCGGCCAGCCGCGGCCGTCGGTGTAAATGCGGCGAGTGGGATATTGCATCGGGATGAAATAGGTCATCTGCGGTCGAATGACGATTTCGATCGGCTCGGATAAATTCATCACCTTGGGCAGGCCCGGCAGCAGGCAGGTCGAGCCGAGGCTGTTGCCCTGACCGCCGGCCTTTTGCGCCTTAATGCTGGCCTCGAATATGGCCTGATACTCGGGCGTGAGCGGCGCTTGTTGGCCAAGGCCCATTGGCTTGTTCGGGTCCCAAGGATTGCCGCCGCGGCCCGCGGTTGGGTTTCGCCATTGCGCTTCGAAATCGGGATACTTCATCTCGGCGCTGATCGCAGGTGCGTTCATCAGTGGCAACAAAACCACCAGCGCACCAATCGATTTGCGCATGAAGACCTCCACTTTGTTTGTCCCCTCCCGGTAGCCCGTGTTGCTATTGTTTTGGCTTGAAATAGCGCAGGTCCGGCGCCGGCTGGCCCTCGTAGAGGGGCTTGAGCTTGCCGTCGGGACTGAACTCGATATTCATCGCGACCGACGAAGATGGAGCCCGGTGGTGGCTGGCAGTTGTATTCCGTCCAGCGCGGATTGCGCTCGCGGACATAGGTCTTGGCCACGGTCCACGGGCGAGTGAAGGCATCGTCAATCGTCGTGATGTCGTTGTGAAGCAGGTCCTTGTTGTCCTTGTCGAGATAGAGCCGCTCCTTGACGACGGTCTGGTTATCCTTGTGCAGCGCCAGGCCGGTAGAATCCATCGCGCGCGGGCCCTTGAAGTTACCCGTTTCGATCTCGAGCACGTCGTAGCGGCCGTCCCCGTTCTCGTCGATCCATTTGCCGATGGAGTAGCCCTGAAAGCTTGGCAGCTCGGCCTCGGGCATGCTGGCGCCGTCAGTGTGGATGCGGCGTACAAAGGCCGTCTGAAAAATGAAGAATGTCAGACTCGGTTGAATGAGGATCTCCATCGGCGCCGTCAGGCTCATAATTCGCGGCATACCGTCGAGAACGCAGGAACTCTGGTAGTTGTTGCCGTGCCCGCCGGCGGCCTGATCCTTAAGGCTGTCTTCGAAGATCGCCTGATACTCGGGCGTGAGCGGCGGCTGCTGCGCGAGGCCTGCAGGCTTTGTTGGGTCCCAGGCATCGCCGATGCCGGGGTTTCGCCATTGGCTTTCGAAATCGGGATATGTCCCGGCGACACCGGGTGTGGATGCGCCCGCGAAAACGGCAACCGCTACCGCAATTGCAGCTGGCGCATAACGAATGGACATGAGCGTTTCCGTTGTTCCGAACGGATCTGTTCCGAACGGGTCCATCAGAGTCCGGGAGCAGCGCAGTTCGGCCATCTCATTCTTAAGCTGTTACTCTCAAAAAATGTCCCTTTTTGCAATTCAATAAGGCGCCCTGCCGGCCGTGACGGCCAGATCGGCCGCCCTTGGACCATTCTGTTCGACAACGGGATACGATTCGACGTTGTGTTGTTCGAGGCCGGAGAAGAGCCATCAGCGACAAAGTGTGCCACAGCTAACCGCCTCAGCTATTCGATCACCTCGCCCTGGCTGTCTCTCATTTAAATCCACAGTCGTAAGGCGGAATATCGAAGCAGTCGAGACGGCGTTTTGATCCCACGGTTTGAACAGACTCCCACCGCCATTTGCGGCCGGGCATACATTGCTTGAATGCCGTCGTGTCGCTCTCGTAGCGGCTGGCGCCGGTTTGGCGGTAGCAGAAATTGATGCCGGTCTGAAAGACAGCATCGCTGCGCGGACGGCCGTTGGGACGCACCAAGTCGTAATACGTGTCGTTTGAATGATAGGCCTGCGCGGCGAAAGTCGCTGCGAGGAGTAAGGCGCAGGCGATGATGGCGCGTTTCATAGTATTGTCCTGGGAGCCGACGGCCTGGTGCCGAATTTTCTCTGCGCTACGCTCGGACGTTCGTGGCGCCGACTGCGCCGCAGGTTCAATCAGCCAGCATCGCCAGTGGCGTACGACAGCGGCTTAACCGCACGCCGCCCCTGCTCCGTGGCACTCAGGTATCGCAGAGCCGGACAACTTCGGTCCGTAAAGCGATTCCGCGAAGTCCGTCTTTGACATAGCGGACTATCGACGTTGGCCGCATTATGTCGGCGATGCGCCACTGAACGAAACCGCTCTCGCGGTAGCCGGCCTCCGGAGCCATTGGCACCGCCGGTCACGGCCGGCATCCGAAAAGCTTCACAGGAGCGGACGTCGACCGGCAAGTCCGCCGCGTCGCAAAGTGCCAATTGCGTCTTTAATACAATGGAAAATGACGGCCTTAACGATCACGCCTGCGATTGTCATCCTCCTTGGCATTGGCATGGTAAAGAAAGATGCGACGTCTGCTATTGATTGGCGGCAATCAAAAATCTAGCTCTGGTCAATCCGTCGAATAAGTTCGCACGCGAATTGAGAAAGTGATTCGTCGCGCGCGCCCATAATCACAATGCGGTCGCCACGGCGGGCCAGCTCGACAAGGGCGTCGCCGCAGCCGCGGCGATCCGCAAATGCAAAAGCCTTTCGGCCACGCCGTTCGATTTCACATATAACGTCGCGACTTCCAACGCTGCGATCGACAGTGCCGCCGAAATATACAGGCTCGGGCATGATCAGAACGTCCTCATCGCGTAACCCACTCACAAAGCAGTCCACCAGGCCGTCCTTCATTAGACGAATTGGGCCATAGCCATGGGGTTGAAACATCAGCAACAGGCGGCCGGGAAACGCGTGCAATGTTTTGAAAGTTGCCGAAATCTTATCGGGATTGTGGGCAAAATCGTCGATAACTGTTATTTCCTTCGCAGTGCCCACAATTTCCAATCGCCGGCGGATGCCGCTGAACTCACCCAGATACGTCGCTGCCTCACGGAGGCTCACGCCACATGCCTTCGCGACGCCCAACGCGGCGAGGGCGTTGGCTACATTATGAAGCCCCGGAACCCTCAGCGTCATATCAGCAGCCTCAGCTAAATCGCGCGCCTTTACGTGAAATGCGATGCCAGTCGGCGACTGGACCGGAGCGGAGGCGAGCAGATCGGCTGGTGCAGCGCCCAGACTGTAGGTCACCACCTGTGCCGACTTCAATTCGGTTGCGAGGGCGGCTGTTTCCGCGTTGTCGAGATTCAGCACCGACATCCGCGCGTTGGCGATGAAGCCACGGAAAAGGGTGCGCAGTTCATCGAGTGACTTGTGGTCCAGCGAGATGTTGTTCACGGCCGCTATCTGCGGCTCGAAGTGTGCAATTGAGCCATCGCTCTCATCCACCTCACTGACGAAAATGTCACCGTCTCCGACGCGCGCGCTGGCAAACGGGGAGCCCGGCTCAATGTAATTCTTCATATCCGCACCATTCATGATCGTCGGACTTTTTCCAGCGCGGTCCAGAATCCACCCAATCATGCCCACAGTGGTGGACTTACCGCTCGTGCCGGCGATACCGACGCTCAGGGCGGCGCGATTGAAGAGTTGAGCAAGAATTTTTGCGCGGGTGGTGACAACAGCACCGATACGACGCGCGGCTTGCACATCAGGAATCGAACTCTTCGACGGCCGCGGAGGTGACCAGGATTTGGCCGTGGCGGCGAATACCGCTGCCGTCCTGTGGATGAAGCAGTACGCCGCGCGCGCGAAGAAAATCGAATCTTTCAGCGTTTCGTCCCTGATCGAGAGCACGATCGGAACCCTCGACCCTTCCGCCCCTCGCTTGGATGATCAATGCGAGGGGTGTCATGCCGCTACCGCCAATGCCGCAGAAAAAGTAGTCTCCAGGTTGGTGCATCGGCAAAATCTACAAGCATCGCCGATGGGGGACAACTCAATCGAGGCGCTGAATGAGTGGAGCGAGATGCAAGATCGGCGTCGTAGCGCCGGCTTCCCGCATGTCTCCCGATGTTGCCACGAGAGTGCCGGCGTTGGCCGAGCGTCTTTACCCCGGCCGGACGCCTGAAATCGCTTTTCATCCGCAGTGCTTTGCGTCCCACGGACACTTTGCGGGTGACGACGAAAAGCGCGCGTGGGCCTTTCTCGACATCGCCAACGATGAGAGTTACGACGCGGTGTGGTTTGCGCGCGGCGGATACGGCTCGTGCCGGTTAGTCGAATCGATCATGTGCAGGTTGGCGGAGACGTCAAAGCGAAAGGCTTACTTGGGCTATAGTGATGCCGGCATGCTGCTCGCTGCTTTGTACCGCGCGGGGTTCGAGGCTGTGGCGCACGGTCCGATGGCTCAGGATATTCTTCGCGACGCAGGGGACTCGGCCGTTACGAGAGCACTCGCCTGGATGATCGATCGCGCGCCAGAGGCACTGGAGCCGACAGTCGGCGGCGCGAAGAAGACTGTGGCTTTCAACATCACGGTGCTCAGCCACCTGCTCGGCACTCCGTTGGAGCCCGACCTCGACGGACATGTACTCATGTTGGAGGAGGTAGGGGAAGCAATGTACAGAATCGATCGATCGCTGTTTCATATCACCAGCAACGCTAACGTCCGGCGTGTGACAGGCATCATGCTCGGCCGTTGCAGCAACGTCACACCGAATGAACCGGACTTCGGAATGAACGAAGAGGAAGTCGCACGGTACTGGTGCCAGAGGGCCGGGATTCCCTGGTTGGGACGCGCCGATATCGGGCATGACACTCATAACAAGATCGTACCCTTCGGTCCCTTTCGTCGGCGGTGGCAAGAAGCGTCTCCGGGACCGTAAGGCCGAGCGCCTTGGCGGTTCTGAGGTTGACAACAAAATCAAACTCGATTGGCTGCTCGACCGGGATGTCACGCGGTTTTGTCCCGCCGAAGGTCACGCCCGCTTCGCTCCTCCTCACTGCATCTTTGGCTCTTTGAAATACTTCCGAAAATATTTGATGTCAGGCGCCGGCTGGTTCTTTCGGACAGGCATGACGTAGCCGTCGAGGTCAGTCATGTACAAATATCCTCCGATCACGAGCCAGTGGTTGTCCTCGGTGCAATTGTATTCCTCGAAGACGGGATCCTTGGCGCGCCGCATGAAACGCGAGACCGTCCAGGGCCTGGTAAACGCGTGATCGTAGGTGGTGATCTCGTTGCGCAGAATGTTCGGATCGTTCGCGTCGAGATGAAGCTTCTCTTTCACAACGGTCTTGTTGTCGGACGCGAGCGGGATGCCGCTCCCGTCCATCAGCCGCGGGCCCTTCATATAGCGGGTCTCGATCTCGAGAGTGTCGTAGGTACCGGTGTTGGCGCTGTCGATCCACTGGCCGATCGAATAACCCACGAAAGATGGCTCGGGATTCTTCGGCCAGTCGCGCCCGTCGGTAAAGATGCGCCGGATCGGGCTCATGGATTCGGCGAGCATGTAGACCACCTTAGGAGTGATCACGATCTCGATCGGCTCGTACACGATCATCAGCCGCGGCATACCCACCGGCCCGCAGGTCGCCTTGATGTCGAAATCAAGACCGGCCTCCTCCTTGGCGATGTTCTGCTCGAAGACCTTCTGGTATTCCGATGTCAGCGGCGCCTCCTGGCCAAGCCCCTTCGGTTTACTCGGGTCCCAAGCGCCAGGTGGGCTGCCGCGCTCCCACAGCGTGTTCCAATCCGGATATTTCTTTACCTCACCGGCCTTGGCAGCGACCGCGATCGAAAGCGCGGACAGCACTATTGCAAGCGCGAAGGCTCTGGTCTCATGGCGCATGGCTATCCTCCCTGCTGAATTCTGTCCTTTTGGAAAATCATATCTCCGCGCAACGACGCTGCAAGCCCGGCAAGCCCCCTTTAGCTCGTTCGTTGACACGATCGCAGCGCGGGCATTTCCGCTGTTATGGCTCAACTCCCTTTAGGCCGATGACGAGTTTGAAACAACGTTGCGCATTGTCACTGAAGCATAGCCTTTCTGCACGCGGCCGCGAGCGGTCCGCCCCAAGGCGCGCTGCCGAGCGCCGCGACTGCCTCTTGCCCATATTGCGGCGCTCAATCATGATTGTTCGCGAAATTGTCGTCAGGGCAACGCTGTGGCCGATACAAACACCGCCGTTTGGCACCTCCGCAACTCCGAGCGGATGATCGCGGGCAATGCAGAGCTTTTGACGCAGCGGCATTTCCTGATCGGAATCACTCGCGTTCGCAACGAGGCGTTAATTTTGCACGATACGCTGGATTTTGTCGGTCGGCATGTCGATGCGATCATTGCCTACGACGACGCCAGCACGGATCGGACCGTGGAGTTGCTCCGTAGTCACCCGAAAGTCGCCCTGATCGTTGCCAATGAGGCGTGGGAATCCGATGTCAAGGCGCGTCGGACAGCCGAACATCGCCATCGCCAGCTCTTGCTGCAATGTGCCCGGGAGCAATTGCGATTCGACTGGATGTTTTGCTTCGACGCGGATGAGCGCATTACCGGCGACATGCGAGCTTTCGCGAGCGGGCCGGACGCGCAAGGCTGCGACGGTGTCAGCATTCAGCTGTTTGACGCCTACCTGACGGCTGACGATTGCAAGCCCTATCAACCCGGCCAGGAACTATTGGGCTTTCGCCGGTTCTACGGCCCCGAACAGCGCGACATCCTCATGCTTTGGCGCAACCGGCCGGATGTCTTTTTCGCCGAGGGTCACGAGCGCCAGCCGGGTGGAATTAGTCGGTTGCGCACCGCTCTCTACTGCCAGCACTATGGCAAGTCACTGTCGGTCGAGCATTGGGAGGAGACCTGCGACTACTATATCAAGCACTTTCCGTTCCAAACGTACGGACGGAAATGGCTCGCTCGTAAGGGGCAGGCGATCCATACCCAATCAGACTTCATGCGGCCGCTCTATGAATGGGGCAACGCGCTTTTTACGAACGCCGTCAAGATTTGAACGTTCTCACGGGCCCGACCTGGGCGGAGCAACGCCTGCTGCGGGAATTGCCGAGGCGCGGCTATCGCGTGCGCGGGCTGCTGCACTGGCCGACCTCGGTGCCGCTGGCGCGCCCCAGTTCGCGGCTGCAGCGTGAGAAATCCCAGGACGGATCAAGAGACCGCGACAGCCGGAACCGCGCTCCGGATTTCACCCCCAGTGCAATCCAAGGCAATCACCAACAAAAACGGTCGAGCATTGGTGTTTAGCCCCGGTTCGGCGACGTTGAAGGCGAGTCCGTTATTCGCCCGATAACCGACGTGCACTGAACAGGCCGGTACGGCAGAGACGCGCCACGGAACGAAACCGCTCTCGCGGTAGAGCGCTACGCGCAAGGCGGCGGCTCTGGCTGACGGGAGCGCGGTAATGGGACGTCCTGTCTGAAGATCACGGGGTCAACAACCTCGGTTCAGACAGGAGTATGCCATGACCGATGAGTGCATCAGTCCGTTGCGCCGGCGCATGATCGAAGACATGACGGTTCGCAATTTCGGGGCGAAGACCCAGGACAACTACATTCGCGCTGTTGCAAAGCTGGCAAAGTTTCTCGGCCGATCACCCGATACGGCGACAACCGGAGAACTGCGGCTTTTCCAGTTGCATCTCACCGCGTACCCTTATCGGCGCGGCGACCATCAACGGTACGGTTACGGCGCTGCTGTTTTTCTTCACCGTGACGCTCGACCGGGCCGACGTCATCAAGCACCTGACGTTCGTCCCGAGCCGCGCAAGATGCCCGTCATTCTCAGCCCCGAGGAGGTGGCGCGCTTTTGGAGGCCGCACCGGGCGTCAAGTACAAGGCGGCGTTCAGCGTCGCCTATGGGGCGGGCCTGCGCGTGTCTGAGGTCGCCGCGCTGAAGGTGACCGACATCGACAGCGAGCGCATGATGCTGGGTGTCGAGCAAGGCAAAGGCCGCAAGGATCGATACGCGATGCTGTCGCCTGTGCTGCTGGAGCTTCTGCGCGACTGGTGGCGCATCGCACACCCAAGGGCTTGGCTGTTCACGGGTCAGGATCCGTTGCAGCCGATATCGACGCGCCAACTCAACCGTGCCTGCCATGCGGCGGCACACATGGCCGAGATCACCAAACGGGTGTCGCCGCACACGCTTCGCCATAGTTTTGCAACCCACCTTCTGGAGCAGAACGTCGACATTCGTGCGATGCAACGGCGCGAGATAGACCTTGAACGCGGTCCTGTCGGCGAGGTGGGCGTGATCGCCGAAGAACTGCAGGCGGCCGGCGTCGCCGCCGTCTCATGAGCCTTCCCCGACCCCCGAGAACAGAGCCTAGCATGCCAACAGTCCATGTCGCCTATGGATCAAAGGCGGCCCTCCCGACGACGCCAGCTTCGCGTCCGCTTGGAGGCCTCCCGGCGCTGCAAGAGGACAAATCCGATCACTTAAAAAACTCCTTAAGGAACATGTCCTCAGGCGCGACGGCGCAGGGCGAAAGACCCTGCTCATAAACATATTGCCCTAAGGCTGTCAGTGTCGGGCGGTTGGGTTCGATACCATAAGCCCACCAGTCCTTGCCGAACACCGCTTGCGCATCCTCGACATGGTCGAGCAGCCAAGGCAGTCCGAGCTTTAGAGAATCTGTGTCGTAAAGTTCTCCGAGAGCAATCTCTTTTGCCCGGGAAAATGCATCGAACAGGCTGCCTGCCGCCCATGGATGAGCGTCATGAAAATCCTTGCGCATGGCCAACGTGTGCATGATCGGGAAGATGCGCGTGCGCTGGTAGGACGATCTTTCGGCGTCGCGGTAGCGAGGGAAGAGCCGCGTTATCTTGGGAGAACCCTGGAGGAAACTCGGCGGAATGTAGATCGACAGCAGCGCATCCAGCCGATCCTCGGCGAGCATTCGCTCGAGTGTTTCGCCCTCCGGCAGGAAGTCGAGCTGCACATCCTTCGGAAGTGCGAGTGGAATTAACGGGGCTTCGGTGTGCTTGTCCAACCCGCCCATGTACCAGTGCATGTCTGACTGGCGCACCTCATATTCGTGCTGCAGCAGCCCCTTCATAAATACGGTCGCGGTTGCACTGAATTGCGTTGTGCCGACACGCTTTCCTTTGAGATCGGCAGGGGCTCGGATGCCTGCATCCGCTCGAACGTAGATGCAGGAGTGACGAAAGATCTTCGACAGCATCACGGGTATGCCGATGAAGGAGCGATCACCGCGTCCGATCAGCGCGGCGAGTGAGGCTATCGACAATTCTGAAGCGTCGAACTCCTTGTGCTCCAGCATGCGGGGGAACATCTGGCGCGGCCGCAGTACCTCGATATCGAGATCAATGCCTGCCGCCGTCACCCGCCCATCGATCAAGGGGCGCGTGCGGTCGGTATCCCAGACGGCGAGTTTCAAGACGAGGTTTGTGATCTTCGCCCCCTTTCGGCAAAAGAACGACGCTGACGGAGCCGCGCCTCCGGTGAGAAACGCGCGAGAAACCCGATCTGCGGCATCGCGGGCTTCTGAGCGTGCGCCCTGAGGGGCAAGCCGCAGCGCCGCCGAGAAGCGTAGTCAACTTGCGCGCCTCAAAAAAGCAGCTTCCGCAGCAGCTTTACAAAAACTCCTCGAGCCGTCATGCAACATGCCGGCGATCCGATCGGCCTCACCGAGGCGGGTTCTTGACCCTTTACTCAACGCGATCACGGCTGCGCCGCACTGGAGTCGTCATGTGGTTTCGCCTTCTCGCTCTTGCTTTGCTCCTGCTGCCCGCCCCAGCCCTGGCCGGTGTCAGGGAGGAGGTCGCGGCGCTGGCTCCGGCGGGATTGGTGCTCGTGGTGGAGGCCACCGGCAACGAGTTGGTGGCACAGAACGCCGACGAGCCGTTTGTTCCGGCCTCAGTGACCAAGATCGTGACGGCCTGGCTGGCGATGGAAACTCTGGGCGGGGATTACCGGTTCGAAACCCGTTTCTACCTCGACGAGAAGCGGGTGCTCTACGTGCGCGGAGGCGGCGATCCTTTCCTGATCTCGGAGGAGCTGGCGACGCTCGCGGTCGCGCTGGTCGCAGCGATTGGCAAGAAGCCGATCAACGGCATTGTACTTGACGCGAGCTACTACCCTTCGAACCTCCGCATCCCGGGCATCGAGGATACCGGCGAGGCCTACAATGCGCTGAACTCGGCGCTCGCGGTGAATTTCAACACCATCTACGCCGTACGGCGCGGCAATACCGTGCGCTCCGCCGAAAAGCAGACACCAATCACCCCGCTCGCGATCACCCTGTTCCAGGCGCGGGGCTCAAATGGAACGGGACGCATCAGCCTGAGCAAGGACCCCGCGATCAGCCTGCAGTATGCCGGCGAACTGATCGCCGCGTTCATCGGGCGGGCCGGCGGGAAAGTGACGGGCAAGATATCGATCGGAACCGTACCCAGTGGATTGGAGCCGGTCTATGTTCACCGGCAGTCGCGTCCCCTTTCGAAGATCCTCGTTGAACTGCTCCGCGCCTCGAACAACTACGTCGCCAACCAGGTCTTTCTGGAGATCGGCGGGCACCGCCTGGGCGGCCCGGTCAGTCTCGACAAGTCGCTCCAGGTCGCGAACGAAATACTCGCCGCGCACGGCCTCGCTGCGGACATCCATCTCGAAGAAGGCTCGGGCATCAGCCGCGACAACCGGTTCAGCGCTCGCGGCCTCGCCAAAGTGCTGGAGCTTTTCGCGCCCTACGCCGATTTGCTCCACGGTCATGACGGCGGCACGAACAAGACAGGCACCATGGAAGGGGTCAGCACGCTTGCGGGCTATGCCGACACGTCAAGCCACGGGCGGGTGCGTTTCGTGATCTCGCTCACGAGCAGCGACGGCGAGATGCGCTACCGGCTGCTCCGGGCCATCCGCTCAGCGCTGTAGCCGGCCCGTCGCCTACCGACCGATATTCCCCATCGCGGCAGCAATAGTGCGTAACGTCAACTGTTGGGCATTCGGCGACTTACCAGCAGACGTAGCTTGATCGGTTCGTCCTCTGTGCTTAACCCTGCCTATGCGAGCCTGGGCATTAGGGCAAAAACAAACACGTCGGTGAAAATCGGGGCGTAGTACAAAACACATGGCGGAAACAGTCGAATGCGTGGTGGTGGGGGCAGGCGTCGTCGGCCTGGCGGTGGCGCGGGCGCTGGCGCTTGGCGGACGCGAGGTGATGGTGCTCGAACAGGAGCCCACCATTGGCGCGCATACGTCATCGCGCAACAGCGAAGTGATTCACGCCGGCCTTCATTACCGCGAGGGCACACTGCGCGCGCGATTGTTTCTGCGGGCGCGCGATCTACTGTACGCCTATTGCGCCGAACACGGCGTGCCGCACCAGCGCATCGGCAAGTTGACTGTCGCGCGCAACGAAGAGGAAGTGCCGCGCCTGCGCAGCCACATGGAAGGGGCGTTTGCGGCCGGCGTCGATGACGTACAGTGGCTCGAACCCTCGCAGGCGCGGGCGCTGGAACCGAACCTGCACTGCCATGCGGCCTACTTGTCGCCGTCATCCGGCATCGTCGACAGCCATGCGCTGATGCTCGCTTATCGCGCCGATCTCGAAGCCGCTGGCGGGATGGTGGTGCTTTCCACCCCGGTGACCGGCGGACGTGTGACGGCCGGCGGCTTTTTGCTCGACGTTGGTGGCGCCGAACCGACGGCTCTCGCGTGCCGGCTGCTCATAAACTGCGCCGGTCACGGCGCGCCGCCGCTCGCCCGTTCGATCGCCGGCATTCCGCCCAAGACAATTCCAGGCGCGTACTTCCGGCGCGGCGTTTATTTCACGGCGAGCGGCCCGCCGCCGTTCCGCCGCCTGATCTATCCGGTCCACAGCAAAAAGGGCGGGATGGAAATCCATGCCGTGGTGGACCTCGCGGGCGGCGTCCGTTTCGGCCCCGACATCGAATGGATCGACCACCTCGACTACAGCGTCGATCCCGGACGCGCTGCGCAGTTTTATCCTGCGATCCGCAGCTTCTGGCCGGGACTTCCCGACGGCGCCTTGCAGCCGGCGTATGCCGGCATCCGGCCCACAATCAGCGGACCGGACGAACCCTCGCTCGACTTTCAAGTCCGCGGGCCGGATGTTCACGGCGTACCTGGACTGATCAATCTGTTTGGAATCGAATCGCCGGGCCTTACCGCGTCGCTCGGGCTCGCAGAGTACGTCGCAAAAATGCTTGAAGTTAGCAGGTAGTGGGTCTGTGTGGCCGCCGTTTCGCAGTTTGGCCAGGATTATTACAGCCATCAGCTTTTGCTTGATCTGAAGGTTGGGAAGGACACCAACACGCGCCCGCCGCGGCAAGTTCCCTCCAATGCACAGTTTTCGTAGCGTAGGCCTGGGCCGCACGAGCGATTGCCGACGCAAAGCGTGATCGGGATGCAATCTGATCAGATCGACTCGGCCAGCCGTTCGAACAACTCCTCGACCAAACTCATGTGGTCGAACATGGCGGCGTGAGCGGCCGCGGCGTCGCCCGCGAGGATAGCATCGACGACCCGCTTGTGCTCCTCGTGCGAGCGCGGCAGGCGTCCTTCGGTGCGAAATTGCGCGCGGCGGAACGGCGCAAGCCGCCGCCGCAGTCCGGCCGCGAAGTCGGCGATCACGGCGTTATGCGCGCCCTGATAGATCTGCGTGTGCAGCGTCAGGTTAGCGGCGGCAAATCCTTCGGCATCTTTCTGCAGCGCCAGCGGCAGCATGGAGTCGTGAAAGCTTTCGAGGCGCCGCCGCTCCAGCGGCGTCATGCTCATGGCCGATAGCCGCGCGCAGGTCGCCTCGATCTCCGCCATGGCGCCGAACAGCGTCTCGAGCTGCGCCGACGTCGCGCGCACCACGGTCGCGCCGCGCCGCGGCTTGACGTCGATCAATCCGGTGGATGCAAGTTGGCGGAGCGCTTCACGGACCGGGGTCCGCGAGACCGCATAGCGCTCGGCAAGGGTCTTTTCGTCGAGCCGGAGCCCCGGCCGAAATTCGCCGGACAAGACCGACTCGGCGATCTCGTCAGCAAGACGATCCGCGCGTGTCGTCCCCTCAAGCGCGTTCATTTTCATCTGGAACCGATAGCACGGCCAATGGCGCTATTTGCACAGATTTTATGCATGCAATATTTCAATATGAGCATGCATACTAGCATGATTGTATGCAATATTGTGACCCTACGGAAGCGGATTTAGTTGTCCGCTGAAACGTTCGTTCTCGTGGCCATGAGGCAAGTCTGGACTCTCTCGACCTGTTTCGAGCATTTCGGCGCTCCCCGATCGCGCCGGCACTTCGGTGGATCGGCGATCAGCGGCGACGGCGGAACCGTCGTTATGGCGATGTGGGAAGACGAAATTGTTCGCGAAGACAGCCGCGTCACCTACCAATCGCGATTTGGCCCGACGCTGAAGGGAAAGTCGCACCGGGTCAGCCTGCAATGGATCAGCCACATCAAGTGGGCGATCTCTCACTGCAACAGCTGTGTGCGCGTCGTCGTCCTCACCGCCGAAGACGCGCAGGCCAATCCGAGAACCATCCAGTCCTGTTACCCGGACGATTCATTGGTCCTGCAAATCACCGACTTCAACGCCAAGACAGGTTTCTTCCGGGCCTGCACGCCATGAACCCCATCAACCCATGAACATCAGCCGATAAGCCGAAACAAGGTGTCTGCGAAGCCTTCGCGCTTCAGTGTTGTGCCGAAAGTTCGAGGTGGAAGTCCAATGCCGAAAACAAGTCCGATCACAAGAGAACACGTGCTCGACGCCATGACGTATGTGGGAACCGATCCGGCGCAATGGCCGCCGCGCTCCCACCCGACGCTCTATGTCGTGATCGATCCGCGAAACGGCGCCGCGCTTCCGCCAAAGCTTGTCTTGACCACGGCCGCCGAGATGGCGAGCAGCGACCGGCTGCGCTTCGTGTTCAGCGGCGGCCAGCACACCAACAAAAGACTGAAAGACCTAGGCTTCTCGGTGGTGGAAAAAGCATCGACCGCCGGAGCGGCTCCCGCGCCAAGCCCGTTCTAGCCCGTCACTCGATCACTTTGTCGGCTCGGGCGAGCAGCGTGGCCGGGATCGTCAAGCCGCCTTGGCGGCTTTGAGATTGATCACGAGCTCGAACGTCGCCGGCTGCTGCATCGGCAGATCGGCCGGCTTCGCCCCTTTGAGGATTTTGTCCAAGCAGCCGGCCGCGGGTCTGTGGATTTCCGCAGCATCAGCGCCATAGCTCAGCAGGCCTCCAATCGGCGTCAGCCATGCCGGGGTGCCGACAAGAATGAGCCGATTTTTCCCCACGAAGTCACCAATCTGCTGCTTGTGCAGAAACAAGCTGCGAGCACCAATGACGATAACGGCCTCGGCCCGCTCACGGATGACCGCTTCAAATGCGCCATCAAAATCGCTCGGCTCGCGTATCTCCAATGATTGAAGTTGAAGCTGTGCAGACAATGCCGGCGCGGCGCGCTGCATTTCACGGAACTCGGGATCGGTATGAGTGGGGTCCCACAAAATCGCGACGCGCGTCACCGAAGGCGCGGCTTCTTTGAGAAGTTCGACCGCCTTTCCGGACAGTTGGTCGTTGACGTAAGTCAGCCCGGTGATATTGCGGCCGGGCCGCGCGGAGACTCTCGACCAGCCCGGTGGCGACGGGATCGTTGCTTACGACCGAGACGCTCGGAATCGTCGCCGTCGCTTGCTTGAGGATCAAAGCCTGTTCGCCGCCGAAGGAGAAAATCACATCGGGATTGAGACGGATCAGGTCGTCGATCACCTTGGGAAGCCGCTCGAAGTCGCCTTCGAAGCTGCGGTAGGTGATCGCGACGTTCTTGCCGGACGTAGCCGAGCGCTTCGAGCCCGCGCAGCATCGGCTCGATCACCGTGCGATCTTGTTCGGAAACCAGCAGAATGCCAATGCGCGGCACGCGCGCCGGCTGCTGGGCGCGCGCGCCGCGAAAGGCCAAGCGGCGGGAGCGCCCCCAGTGCGGCAATGAAGTCGCGGCGTTTCATAAGGTCGCCTCTGTCAGAGCCGCCGGGACCCTTGGCGAACTTATCAGGTCAAGGCTTTGCCCGTCACGGCTGATTCGGCGCCGGCCGTGTTCAGGCCTTCACCAAGGTCCGGTAATCCATCTGCCGGTGAAACCAGTAGCGGTAG
Organism: uncultured Alphaproteobacteria bacterium; assembly: GCA_963732015.1. GTDB lineage: Bacteria > Pseudomonadota > Alphaproteobacteria > Rhizobiales > Xanthobacteraceae > BOG-931. Next base: position 151,872 of record CAVSXY010000006.1, read on the forward strand.
CCACTGATCCGCTTTTGCATGGCGACGTAGGACGACGGCTGGTAGACCGGAATGCTTGCCACCTCGTCGTATGCGATCTTGATGAAGGTCTTGACCATCTCGTCATACTTTGCGGGATCGCGCTCGAACCGCAAGTCATGCACGATCTGCATCATCGCGGCGTCGTCATAGTCGCCGGAGTTGAAGATCGACGTCTTGCCGAGCGCCATGTCGAAATAATAGTTCGGATAGTCGAGCCAGCCGGCGAACAGGTTGGTGAGGAACGGCAGCTTCTTGCTGGCAAAGCTCGATCGCCAATTGGCGCCCGGAATCTTGTCGAGCGTAACCTTGACGCCGATCTGGCCCAGGCTTTCCTGAATCAGCACGCTCATCGGTTCGAGAATGCCGGCGCTGCCGGCGTCGAACGAGAACGTCGTCTCGAAACCGTTCGGCAGGCCGGCTTCGGCGAGCAGCGCCTTGGCATTTGCCAGATCCGTATTGAACGGCGAGCGCTGCGGCCACTTGGCGTCGGCGACCTCATCCGATCCGCCGAACAGCGGGCGGGCTTTGTTGTAAAGTGCGACGTCCATGATCTTCTGATAGGGGATCGCATACGCCATGGCGCGCCGCACCTTGACGTTGTCGAACGGCGGCATCTTCTCGTTCATGACAACGAACTGCACGGCGTTGTCGATGGGCACGACGACGACCTTGACCTTGCCGTCGCGCTCCATCTCGACGATGTCGCGCGGCGGAAATTCGTTCGAGACATCGACGTCGCCGCCTTCAAGGAGCGCGCGCCGCGTCGCCGCCGACGGAACGATGCGCCAGACCACTCGCTCCATCTTCGGCAGCGGGCCGGACGCCCAGTTGTCGAAGCGCGCGTAGCTGATCGAGTCCGTCGTGCGATTGACGATCTTGTAGGCGCCGCCGCCGGCAAGATTGTTCTTCGACCATTCCAGGCCCCACGGATCGCTCGCCGTCGCGTTCTTCTTGATCAGCTCGGAATTGAGAATGTTGGGAATCGAGAACGCAAGATTGGGCAGCATCTGGCGATCGTAGCGGTCGTAATCGATGCGGAAGGTCTTGTCGTCGACGGACACAAATTGCTCCGGATCGGTCATCGATCCGGTGCCGAGCTGAAACTTCGGATTGCCGCCGGCCGCGATCGCGCGATCGAGCGACCATTTGACGTCCCGCGCGGTCACCGGCGCGCCGTCGTGAAACGTCGCGTTCTTGCGCAGCTTGAACGTGACCGAGTGGCGCGTGTCGTTCCATTCCTCGGCGAGTTCGAGCGCGGGCCTGGTGGCGTTGGCGTGATCGACCCCGTTCTCGTCCTTTTCGATCTGCAACGACAGCAGGCGGTCGTAGCAATTCCAGGCCACCTCGTAGGAGCCGCGATTGGCGCCCGGCGTGTGCGGATCGACACTGTTCGCCCCGGATTCGGAGATGAGCGTTAGTAAATCGCTTCCCGATTGGGCCCGCGCGACATGCGGGGCCGCGAGGCCCACCAATCCCGCCGCCGCGCCGTGGAGAAACTCTCTCCGTCTGATTTTCATTGGATCACGTGTTATTGGGCCACGCGTCGTCTTGGGGTCACGTGTCATTGGGCCACGCTCCTGCATAAGAACGAAAAGAACATTATCGCCGCGTTTTGAGGCGCTCCGCGCCGCAGCGTTGCAAGATCGAGGCCAAGCTTTGGCGGTTCACTCAGGCGCGGAGTTGCAGGCCGATGCCGCGCTTCCGAGCCCGATCGGAAGCGGCGATGCGCACAGGAGCGTAACCCCACGAGTCAAATGTGCGTCGGCAACAATGCCGCGACAAACCAAACCGATTTCCAATTCCACTAAACAACGAATGTGACAACGACGAAGGCGTAACAGACGGACGCGGAGTCACCCCTCGAGCATTCTTGGTTTCGCCGGTGGAAGCCAGCGGCCGGTAAATTCGCGCTCGCTCAAATCCTGCCGAGCAAGACCAAGATCAGAAGGATGACAACCACGACGCCAAGGCCGCCACCGCCGTAGTAGCCGGTCCCGTAGAATGGACCGCCGCCAAGCCCGCTGAAGCCTCCGAGCAAGATGATGATCAAGATGATGAGCAGAATGGTTCCGATAGACATGAAATCGTCTCCGAATTTCTATGTTGGTCTAGTGCAACTCAGCGGTCTTATTAATTTGGCGCAATCAAGAACCGCCCGCGGGAGCCTTTTTCATCACTCATTTTTTCATAACTCGTGCGGGGGCGTTTCGAGAAAGTGCGCAGCGTTTGCGGACATCAAGTGTCAGCTCGCCTTTAGGTTCCGCCTCTCCCTGCACTTACGGGCGACACTTATCGCGTGCGTCGGCGCGGAACAAATCGGTCGTTGCAGCGCTTGTGGTTGTGGATGTTTGGCGCCGTTACGCGCCAAGCAAATAAACACCTTCAAATGTGAGAAAGCGTTCATGTCGAGGCTCGCTTACACGACCGCCTTTGTTGCCGTCATCAGCACCGCCGCTTTCGCCGAGGGCGCCACGCAGCACACCATTCCCGCCAATTCCTTCACGGTGACCGACTGGTACAAGCAAAGCGTCTATGACCCGAAGGACGCCAAGATCGGCGAGATCATGGACGTTCTCGTCGACAAGTCCGGAAAGGTGACCTCATTCATTGTCGGCGTCGGCGGGTTTCTCGGCGCCGGCGAAAAGGACGTTTCAGTTCCCTTCGACGCCGTGCGCGTCACGACCAAGAATAACAACAAATGGTACCTGGTCATGAACGCCACGCGGGACGACCTGAAGAGCGCCTCCGGATTCACCTATGACAAGGACTCGACGACCTGGGTGCCCGACAGGAAGTAACGCTCACTCGCGATTAAAGCCCGACCCCATGAAGGAGAATACAGTGAACGAACATCGAGTGGCCGGCACGGCCAGGAACGCGGCCGGCAAGATCGAGGAGAGCTTTGGCCGTATCGCCGGCGATACCAGGAGCCAAATCCAAGGCGTCATCGACCAGGCTCAAGGCACCGCGGAGGATTTATACGGGCAGGCCAAGGATGCCGCGAGCTGTGCGGCCAAAGGCGTACGGAAGACCGCGTCCTCGGTTGAGGATATCGTTTGCCGTACGATCGAGGATAGACCATACACGGCCGTTGCGATCGCAATTGGGCTGGGTTGGCTTCTCGGCAGAACGCATCGGCCGCTTAGCTGAAAGTCACATGCCAACCTCGCCAACAAGGAAACTCACTGATCGCGGCCGCATCATGACCAGCGAGGCAGATCAGGTAAAATATCTGTCTCGACATCTTGGAGTCAGCGAAGAGGAGTTGTTGCGAGCGGTCGACAAGGTTGGTAATTCCACCTCGGCCGTCCGCAAAGAACTCGGCAAGTAGCGGCACATCACCTTCGAGGCGCGCCCGATATATTCGCACGGGCCCGGCTCCGCGCCTGCCGCACTGCGAAATCGAGGCCAAGCGAGGTTTTATGGTGTCCCGTGTGAGCCTGCACTATGATGACGGGCTTCACAGAGAAACGGTCACGCCATGGGGAAATATCCAAGCCGCAGAGCCTTTCTGCATCTGGCGGCGGCCTCTGCCGGGATGGCCACCACGCCGCGCATCGCCTTGGCGCTCGATTATCCAGCGCGGCCGGTTCACATGATCGTGGGTCTTCTTGTCGCCCGTCTGATCGCGCAATGGCTGTCGGAGCATTTGGGCAATCAGTTCGGGGTGGAGAACCGCACCGGGGCCGGCGGCACGCTCGCCACCGAGACCGTCGTCAATGCAGCTCCCGACGGATACACGCTGTTGTTCGCCGGTCCGACCGTCACCATCAGCGCTTCGCTCTACAAGAAGCTTAGCAACGTCGTGCAAGAACTCACGCCGGTCGGCATCGTCATGCGCGTGCCCAACATCATGGTGGTCACGCCGTCATTGCCGGTCACGACCGTGCAGGACTTCATCGACTACGCCAAAGCCAATCCGGGACAGCTGTCGATGGCGTCGTCGGGAGTGGGCGCGTCGCCGCATTTGTCCGGCGAGTATTTCAAATACATGACGCAGATCGACATGGTGCATGTGCCCTATCGCGGATCGTCGGGAGCCTATCCCGATCTGATGTCCGGCAAGGTCCATGTGCTGTTCGACAATCTCGGCGGTCCGGTGCTCGAGATGGTGCGCGCCGGAAAATTGCGGGCGCTCGCCGTCACCTCGGCGAAGCGCTGGCCGCTTCTCCCCGACATGCCGGCGATCGCCGAGACCGTGCCGGGCTATGAGGTCAACGTCTGGTACGGCATGTTCGCGCCGCGCGGCACCCTGCCCGACATCGTTGCGCTCCTTAACACCGGGCTGCAGAACGCCGTGGCCGATCCGAGAATCATCGCGCGGTTTTCCGAGGACGGCGGCGCGCCGACCACGATGGCGCCCGACGCGTTCGCAAGATTCGTCGCCGACGATGCCGCGCGGTGGCACACGATGGTCGAGGCCGCCGGCATCACGGCGGAATGACGCGACCTGAGACTGCGGCAGCAAAGCCCGCAGCCGAGCGCTATTCGACTCACTCGATCACCTCGTCGGCGATCGACAGCACGCCGGGCGGCACGTCGATGCCCAGAGCGCGTGCGGTCTGCAGGTTGATGGCGAACTGAAATTTGGTCGGCTGCAGCACTGGAAGATCGGACGGCTTTTCGCCTTTGAGAATTCTGCCAGTGTAAACCCCGCACTGGCGAAACATGTCGCTGATATCAGTCCCGTAGCTCACCAAGCCGCCGGCCCTGACGAAATGAATGTCCGAATAAGCGACTGGAAGTTTGTCGCGCACCGCGAGCGTGGCGATCTGGGAAACGCGGCTGCCGAAAAACGCATCCGGAGCGACAAGAACGGCATCAGGGCGATCGCGACCGAAGCCGACGAAGGCGGCGTCGATTTCTTCGGCCGTTGCGGCATTGGCCGTCTGGATCTGCACACCCATCGCGAGGGCGGCTTGCTTCGCGTCCTCCACCGTAATTCCGGCAATCAACGTGATTGGCCGGATTGACCAACACTGCGATCCGCGCCGCTTTCGGCAAGAGGTCGTGCAGGAGGCGCAGCCGTTTGGCCACCAATTCGCGCGCCAAGAAATTGATGCCGGTCGCATTCCCGCCCGGCCGGGCGAGACTTGTGACGATACCAAGCACAACCGGGTCCGCGGCGACACCGAAGACAAACGGGATTGTCGTTGTTGCGGCCTTCGCCGCGATAGCCGCCGGCGACAGCCCCGGCGTGGTGATGACCGCGACATTGCGGCGGACCAGATCGGCAATCAGCGCCTCTATCTGGCCGTACTGGCCCGCGAGCCAGTGCGGTTCGAGCGTGACGTTTTGATCGACCACATAGCCCGCTTCATTGAGCCCTTTGACAAAGGCGGGCTCGTTTTCCGCTGCCCCCTCGGGCCCCTGGCCGCTAATGAGCGCGACGACCGGAAGCGCCGGATGCTGCGCGCGCGATGCTAACGGCCAAGACAGTGAAGTTGCCGCCGCGGCCCTGCCAAGCAGCGACATGAATGTGCGGCGGCGCAGTCTCAATGTCTTTCCTCCCCCGCTTGCGGGGGAGGTTAAATCATCGCGCTGCTTCCTCATTCGATCACCTCGTCGGCGCGGCCGAGGAGTGCGAGCGGCACGTTGACACCCAGGGTCTTGGCTGACTTGAGGTTGATAAAAAGTTCGACCTTCGTTGACTCCTGAACAGGCAACTCGGAGGGTTTCTCGCCCTTCAGAATCCTGCCTGCATAAACGCCAGACAGACGGGCTGATTCCATTCGGTCTCCGCCGTAGCTCATGAGGCCGCCGGCGGCTGCAAAACTGCGATACTGAAAGATCGCAGGAATCGAATACCGCTCACATAGCGCGGCGAGATGTTCGGCATACGTGTTGAAGAGCAAATCGCCGCCGATCACCAGTCCGCCGGGCCGGATCGCCGCCAACTTTGCGAAGGCAGCTTCCAGCTCATTCTTCGTACTTGCATAAAGGACTTCAAGCTGCAGCCCGAGGGTCGCCGCCGTTGCTCGAAGAGCCGGCAGGCGCACCTCGGGGGCATTCACGTTGTGAGGATTAAGAAGAACAGCAAAAAGCGGATTGGAAGAAACGACGCTGCGGAGCAATTCAAGCCGTTTGACATCCAACTCAATGCCAAGGCTTGTTATACCGGTGATGTTGCCGCCCGGTCTGTTCAAGCTGGCGACGAGTCCGCTCGCCACTGGATCGGCTCCAGTCGTAAAGACGATGGGTATCGTGGTCGTTGCCGCTTTGGCCGGCAGGACTGCCGGGCCGTTCGCGACGAACCTGGACGCGGCGATTGACGAGATCAGCGGCCAGCGATGGCAGCGTATCGTAGTGGCCATCTCCCCAACGATACTCCAAGACGACATTACGCCCCTCTGTGTAGCCCGCTTCGCTCAAGCCCTTTCGGAACGCTCCTGCAAATTTTTCCATCGGTCCGGGCGAACCCGGGTCAAGAAATCCGATGACCGGCATCTCGCCTTGCTGCGCACGCGGCGCGAACGGCCACATCGCTGCAGCACTGCCGAGGACAATGAACTCCCGCCGCCTCATCACTCGATCACCTCGTCGGCGAGCAATTGGACTGAAGAGGGAATGCTCAGTCCGAGCGCCTTCGCGGTTTTGAGATTGATGACGAGATTAAATTTCGCCGGCCGCTGGACCGGCAGATCGGCCGTCTTCTCACCCCGCAAGATCCGATCGACATAGCTTGCCGCCTGCCGGAAGTGTTCTATGTAGTCCGCACCGTAGGATCAGGCCGCCGGCGGCGGCAAAATTGCGCTCTGCAAATATTGTCGGCAATCGGCCGCGCGTCGCCATGCCAATGATTTCCTGTCCATGGGTCACCGTGAACGCGTCCGGAGAGAGGATCAATCCGCCATTCGGCTTGTATGGGGCTTTCTTTGTCAAGGGAGCATCGCGCCATTTTGTCGTTCTTTGTCGTTCCATTCTTTTGTTCGACCCGCGCCGCGAGCATTCTTCCGTCCCGATCGCATATTTGCATCGCCGTCGCGCGCAGCGGCGCTTCTCCAGCGCCGCGGAAGGCTTGTTCTTGACGGACGCGAGCACGGCGGCCGGCTTGGCCGCGCGACGATCCGAGGGGAGCCTGCCATTGGCCGCGACCACTCGCGTCGAACCACGCTTGTATTCGGTTGAACCCGTATCGGGTCCCGACCATGAAGCAGTCATACGCTTCTGCGGGCAAGGCTCCGAGGCGGCGGGTCCATTCTCTCAGCGGCATTGCAGCCATAGCCGAATGCGGATTGCCGCCACCTCGGATCGTCATCGGCTACCCGGCGCATCAAGCGCAGTCAGGTGCCAAACCCTATTTGTCCTTTCTCGTTCTAGAGTGTTGTTCACACCGCCGGCCGCAGTTCGATACCGTCCGGCACCTCGCCGGTCGTGACCAGGCGCCACAGCGCGATCAGCAGCTTGCGCGCCAGTGCCACGATCATCGTCGTCTTGCGCGCGCCACTCGGCCCCTCGGTCCGCGTGCGATACCAGCGCGCCAGCGCACTGTCTTTCTGGAACATCAGGAAGCGCCACGCCAACTGGATCAGCCCACGTCGTACCCGCGCATTGCCTGCCTTGGCCAAGCCCTTCTCTCGGCGTTTCAAACCGCTCTCGTCAGGCGATCCCGTGAGTCCGGCGTAGCGCGCCACCGCTCTTCGATCTCGAAGCTTCCGCGACAGGATCTCCCGTACCAGCATGTCCGCCGTTTCGATGCCGATACCGATCACCCTGGCGAGCAGTCGCACCATCGCATGCGCCCCTGTATCCGGTGCCCGCTCGAGTCGCTCGGCACGTGTTTTCTCGATCGAGCTGATCTGCTCACGGACCAGTGCCAGCCGTGCCATGTCGCGCCGGAACTCCTCGATGATGTTCACCGGAAGGCCCGTGCCCTCCGCTGTCTGCAGACCTGCCAGACGCTCTGGAGCCTTGCGCAGATGTGGCTTGAAGCCCCGGATCCCAAGACGGGCGAGCGCACTCTTCATGCGGTTGGTGATGCGTGAGCGCTCGTTGACAAGGCTCTCGCGCTCGCGGCTCGGGCGCCTCGCATCCTCCTCCTCCATCGTCGGGATCGCCACCATCCCGCAGTGCCCCCGCTCACCACGCAACCAGCCCAGGAATACGCGCATCAACATCGCCGCATCCAGACGATCCGTCTTCGCCCGCTTGCGCTCGCGTGACACCGCAACGCTTGCCGAATGGATGACATGCGCCTCGATCCCGCGAGCAATGAGCCAGCGCGCCAGCCAGAAGCCGTCGCGGCCAGCCTCATAGGCCAGCGCGATCCGGCTGATCGGCCGGCCAGCACGCACCGCCTCGTTCCGCCATCGTTCGATCAATCGAAACAGTGCCGCCGCATCCGGCTCCAATTTCTTCAACGGCTGGCGCTCGACGCCGGGAACAGTGCCGCTCACAAGCCAGCTCGTTTTGCTCATCTCGACGACCACCACCAAGGTCGAGATCGAATCAAACGCAGTCAGGCTTCGGCTGAGATCATTGACTTGGGCCACGGGGAAACCTCCATCAGTTCGTATGAACGATGAAGGTGCCACGACCTCCGCCGCCCGCCCCATAGCTTCTCTCCCGCAAGCGCGGACATGACCGTCTCGATCTCTGCGGCCTCGTTAACTGGAGCGGCGAGATATCGCACCGCATGTCTTTCGGCGGCTTCAGCGGCAAAACGTGAGATGTTTGCGCCATAGGTAGCGCGCTGCGGATCGAACATGAGGGCGACGTGCGTAACATTCGGGACGACCTCCTTGAGCCGGTCCAGCCACTTTCCTCCCACTGAAGACTCCAGATATGAGAAGCCTGTGATGTTGCCTCCGGGATGCGCCAGACTCGGAACGAAGCCCTGAGCGACCGGATCGATCACCGTCGTGAAAACAATCGGCACCGTATCGGTCGCCGCTTTTGCGGCCCGCAGCGGCACGCTGGAATTGGCAAAAATCAGGTCTGGCGCCAAATTCAGCAATTCGACGACCGCGGTCTGCGCCCGTTCGTCATTCGAGATGCCGAAGCGATAGTCGATCTGAAGATTTTTTCCGATGCGCCAGCCGAGCTTCTGCAATTCCTCGCGAAACGCCGCGAGCCGTACTTGCGCCTCCTGGTCGGTGTCGGCGAGCTGCATCATGACGCCAATGCGCCGCAGCCGATCACCTTGCTGCGCGCCGCGAGCGGCCAGCCAAGCGCCGCGCCGCCAAGAAGTGTGACAAACTCCCGCCGCCTCATCGGCCTTCCCCGATGCTTCAACTGTGCACGCGGCCGCGCACGGCGTTCGCGAACGCCTCATAGGCAATGCGTCCGTCGAGTCCGGGGACGAGCTGCTCGCGCAGCCGCGCTTTTAGCTGTTCGATTTGGGGCGGCGACATCTTGCGGATCGCCTGGCCGCTCGGTCCCTCCGGCACGCGGTACGAGTCCCAGAAATCGTCGAAGCCGGAATAAACGACCTGGATGCGGATGACCCGCGTCTCGATCGATTGCAGACCGGCCTTTTCCCAGACCGCCCGCATGCCGTCTCGCGACGACACCTCGACGCCCGGCATCGGGGCGTCGATGCCCAATGACCGCAGCGCCCGGTACATCGGCTCGACCGGAATGCCGCCACCGGGCAAATCCCACATATAGGTCGCAACCCAGCCGCCCGGCTTCACCACGCGCTTCATTTCGATTGCCGCCTTGACCGGGTCGGGAATGAAGCTGATCACGAGTGCCATCGTGGCGGCGTCGAAGCTTTTGTCCGAGTACGGCAACGCCTGCGCGTCGCCGACGCGAAACTCCGCAAGTTTTGCGCCGGGCCGCGTGCGCGCGTAGCTCAGCTGGCCGTCCGACGGGTCGATGGCGCTCACCGCCGCGGGCGCACAGCGCGCGATCAGCACCTCGGTGAAGGCGCCGTTGCCGCAGCCGGCGTCAAGCAAGCGCAGGCCCTTCGGAAGAGCGAGCCAGTCGAGAAATGTTTCACCGACGATGCGGCTCCAGCGGCCCATCCGCTTTTCGTAAGCCGCACCATCGGTGAACATCGTTGGTTCTTCACTCACATGACAGTCCTTCTGCTGTGCTGTGCCGCGCCACTTTACACGCATCGGCGCGGCTATTCGATCACCTCATCGGCGGTCGCGAGAAGCCGAGGCGGGATGGCGAGTCCTCGCCTTGGCGGCCTTGAGATTGACCGCCAGCTCGAATTTGGTCGGCTGCTGGACCGGCAGATCGGCGGGCTTGGCGCCTCTCAAGATACGGTCGATGTAAGTCGCAGCACCCTGATATTGACTCACGACATCGCTGCCATAGGACATGAGACCGCCCTCGTCGACGAAGTATCTGTACGGATAGATCCCAGCCAAGCGTCGTTGCGCCGCCAATTCGATGATCGTTTTACGTTGCCGTATGACGATGCCGACCGGGGCCACGATGAAGGCGCCCTTCGGCAAATCCGTGAAAGACGCGAATGCGGCGTCGATATCGCCGACGCTTTGTATCGGCACCGGAATCAGACGCAGGTTCAGCTTTGCCGCCGCGGCTTCGATCGGGAGAATATATTGGATCGATGAAGGATTACCCGCCTCAAAGAAAACTGCCGTCCAGGACAGGTTCGGGACCGTGTCTTTGAGAGTCTCGATCCATTTGCTGGCGGTCTCGAAATTGCCCGAGGTAAAGCCGGTGACGTTGCCATTGGGCTGCGCGAGGTTGGTGACAAGGCCCAGCGCAATCGGATCGCCGACCTGAACAAAGACTGTGGGGATCGAAAGCGTGTATTGGCGAAGCGTAATGGCCGACAACGCCGTGATGGCCAGCAGCGCCTCGGGACGCAGATCGACAAGCTCCTTGGCGAGGGCAGCCACGCTTGCGGTCTGTCCGCTGCCGAAGCGGGACTCGATCCGCAGATTTTGGCCGTCGCTCCAGCCCAGCTCCTTCAGCCGCGCCGCGAACAGCATGCGCCAGCCGTGAAAGTCGGCGTCGCTTTCCGGCTGCACTTGGAGCACGCCGATGCGTTTGACCGAAGGTCCGGACTGTGCCCGCACGGCGAGCGGCCATTCTGTCGCCACGCCGCCGAGGAGGGCAATAAAATCACGCCGCCTCATGCGCCCTCCCCCTGTTCAGAAAATGCCGCCTCACCGCGCCAGCGGATCGGGCCGGAGCTGGAATTTGACCACCTTCGGATAGGTGCCCGCGCCGCCTTCGATATGCTGCGGCGTCCGTCCGCCGTAGGTCGACCATAACGCGCGGCCTTTCCAGCCGGCGTTCGGATCGTCGATGCGGCCATCGAGGCCCTTGGAAAAGAAACCCATCGGATAGGGCACGCGAAGTTCGACGAACTTGCCGTCGACAAACGCGTGCAGCGAATCCGATTCGTTGCCGGTCGAGATCGGCACGTTTGAGCCAAGCCCGAAAATATTGTGCTGGTCGACCCAGGTATTGTAGCTCGCCTCGGCGCTGCCCGAACTCGGTCACGCCCCGGAACTGCGGGCCGGGGAACGGATAGAGCGTCCAGCCTTCCGGACAATGGCGACCGGTCGCGTTCGGTCCGTTGAGCGGGCCGGTGCACTTTCGCCGGTCAAAGCTCGCAAGATGCCCGCTCGCGAGCGGCACCCACACCACGCCGTTGCGGTCGATGTCCATGCCGCGCGGACCGTAACCGTTGACCGGCGCGCGCGGATCGTTGAACGGCACCTCGTAATATTCGGCGAGCGCCGTCGCCGGCGGATTGTCGCCGGGCGCAAGCCGCGCGACGCCGCCGGGGAACCGCTCTACCGAACCCCAGATCGAGCCGTCGACCGGATTCCAGGCGATGCTGTAGAAGCCGGCGATGATTTGTTTGTCCTTCGCCGGATCGACCGGATCGTTCGGGCCCAAATAGCCCTCGTCGCGCTTGCCGTTGCCGTTGGTGTCGAGAATGAGCGGGGTCCAGCCCTGCGCCTTCCGCTCGTCGCCGGTCTCTTCGTAGATCCTGGTATTGAACCAGCCCACCACCGGCGTGGTGGGACCGCCGCCGGAGAGCCACAGCGTGTTGTCGGCATCTTCGGCGAAGCTCAGATGATGCGTGGTGAAGCACGTGTCGATGGTCGTGAGCTCGCCGCTCTTCGGTTCATAAAGTTCAAGCTGCCGCGGCGCGCGCTCCATCGGATAAAGCTTGGCGGAGGGATGGTCCGAACCCTTTCGGCAAAAATCCGCCGTCATGGGCGGACGGATGCGCGCGGTGAGCCAGACGCGGCCTTTCTGATCGAACATCGGATTGTGCACGCTAGTCTGGCTGTACCAGGTCCGCTCGTCGCCGTAATAGGGCGAGGTCGCGAACATCGGCGTCTCGAGCGTCGAGATGAACATCGAGCCGGGCGTCGCCGGATCGCGCACGATTGCTTTGACTCCGCCGGCCGCGCTGTGCACCGGATCGAGCGTCGGCACGATGTCGGTCGAAATCCTCCGACGAGCCGTAGATCAGGCCGTCGGCGTTGACGGTCGGATAACGCCGGTCGCTCGCGATTTCGTCGTGCAGATAGTGCTTGGGGCTGGACCAGTCCCAGAGCGTGACCACGATGTTGCGCTCGATGCCTTGCGGCCGCTGCGGCTTGGCGAACGGGAATTCGCCCTCGGCGACGCGGTCGGTCCATTCGGCGAATTCCTTCAAGGCGATCTGCGTATCGAGTTCGCCGAGATTGCGCGCCATGATTTCGCTGGCCTGGCCGGATTGCACGCGGCGGGCCCAGGCGTCGGTCGAGGTGGCGAACTGGCCAAGCGCCGCCGGGATGGTACGCGTCGCCTTGTTGCCGAGCTGATGGCAGGAATTGCAGCCCTGGGTCTTGATGCCGACCAGCCACTGGTCCTGACTCTTGACCTTGGGCGACATGTGATTGCCGTCGCGGCCGGTGCCGGGAAACAGGCTTTTGTCCGGAATGCCGAGCAGCGCGTACCAATAGATCGCCGGATAATATTCGGCAGCCGCAGCCGCGCTCGGGGCCGGCATCGCGGTGAGATTCAGAATCTTTCCCGGCGCAGTTTCGACCTTGGGCGAATCGACCAGGCCATAACCGCGCACCCACACGGTGTATTTGGCCTGTGGCAGATCGGGCATCACATAACGGCCCTGATCGTCGGTCACGACGATCTTCGCCATCTTGGTCGGCAAGTCCGCCGTCTCGGCGATCACCCACACGCCGGTTTCCGGCCCGTTCGGGCCGGTGACGACGCCGCCGAGGTCTCGTTCGCCGATTTTGATCGCCGGGTCCTGCGCCTGCTGCGCCGCAAGCCGCGCCGGAGCGGCCGAGAGAACCGTCACGACAGAGGCCAGCAGCACAACAGCCGCCGCGTGAAGACACTGCCTGCGTCCTGCAATCATACGCTCCTCCCGATGTGCTTGCGGCTCGCTGCGCAGAGGCATTGGCCTGCGCGCGAATTTCTTTTTTTCAGATGATAGCGAGTTCGCGAGGGAAAATCTGCACCGATAGGGCCGACTGCGGTGAGGTTTCAACGGCTCTTCAGGGAAGCACCTAATCCAACCGCCAGGCCAGAACAGGCTCGGCATAGCCTTTGATGGAAACCGGACCGAGCGGTTTCGCCGCAGCGGCCGAGCCGTCGAGCGCGCGCTTGACGTCGTCGGACACGATCAGACGCGCGCCTTTCTCCTTCGTGAGCTGCTCGAGCCTTGACGCCAGATTCACCGTGTCGCCGATCGCGGTGAACTCCTTGCGGCGCGGCGAGCCGACGTTGCCGGTCACCGCTTGCCCGATGTGCAGGCCGATGCCGACCTTCAGCGGCCACGCGCCGTCGGCTAATCCGCGGCGATCGATCTCGGCCAGGATTTCCTTTGCGGCCGCAACGCCGTGTTGGGCAGCGGCCGGATCGTGCAGCGGCGCGCCGAACAGCGCCATGAAGCCGTCGCCGAGGAATTTGTTGATGAAGCCGCCGTTGCGGTCGACCGCTTCGATCATGAAGGCGAAGGCGCCGTTGAGAAATTCGACGACGGCTTCAGGCGGACGATTGCGGGCGTTGGCGGTGAAGTTGCGAATATCGAGAAACAGCACGCAAACCTCGCGGATGTCGCCTTCGGATTCTCCGGATTGCTGCAGCAGACGCTCGACCACCGCCGGCGAGACGTGCTGGCCGAACAGGTTCGTCACCTCTTCGCGCATCGCCGATTCCCTCACGGCCGAGCGGAATTTTGCCCGCAGCCGCAGCGCGACGAGGCCCGCCACGACGCCGCCAAGCAGCATGATGGCGGCCTTCGCCAGATGAAAGAGCGGCTGGAGCAGCGGATCGGCCGCATCCGAGCTCAGCGGCAAGAGCGCTGCCGCAAGGCCGAAATAGCCCACCGCGGCGACCACGCCGGTGAACACCGACAGCGCGAAATCGAGCCGCAAGGTTGAGGCCACGATGAAGATGAAATAGAGCATTGACGGCCACCCGCTGAATGTGACGGCCGGATTGGCAATATATTCATGGCCCCACCAGAGAATGGCGGTCGGCAAGTTCGTTTCGATGAACACGTTGCCGAAACGTCCGAACCGCGGGATGTCCTTGCCCTGCCGGCCCCGATAACGCAGCAAGACCAGGACGCCGATCTCGAAGGCGAGGAACGGTGCGAGCGCGCAGCGGCAGCCATGTCGGGATCGAGCCTCCCATCAGTTCCTGAAGACCGTGCGGCGCGATGAGGAACAGCACCTGATCCACGACCAGCAGCAGTGCGAGCGCGGCGGCCCTCACCTGCACGCGCAATCGCTCGCTCGACACGATTTCGGCCGACAGCGCGCGTTCGAATACGGAATCGGCGGCTGCGGCTTGACTGCGGCTGTTCGGGAGTTTGCTCATTGCTGCTGAAAAAGGACGCCGCCGTCGGAGCGATGCCGGACGTTCTCAGGTTACCCGTGGATGATGGACCGGCAAGTGGCCGGGTTGGTCCGTCGAGTTTCCGCAATGCAAAATCCGGCAGCGCACGCATGCGGCGAAACAACACGACAGTTTGAACCATTCTTACAATGGAACTTTAATGATCCATTGGTATCTTGTGATCGCAGCCTGGTATGAACCTTCGCCGGTGCTGCCGCGTCAAATGCGTTGAGCCTGAAACGAGGGCCGGGCGATGACCCGGCAGTACGTTTAAGGAGGCGGCCATGCTGGCGGAAATCTTTCTGTTGCGCCTGGAAGCTGCGGCGCGTGCTTCAGAAACATCCGAGGCCTCATTCACTCGGTTCGTCCCGCTGACTCGCAGCGATGCGGCATTGCTTGGCAAGAAGCGGCCGCGGGACTCGCGCGGCAACGCCTAAACCCACTGCGCCAAAGCATTTTTTTCGCTTTTATGAAAAAGAATTAATTTGCCCGGCTGCTTGGCTTGGGCATAGCCTTTGGCATGACCACACGGGGGCGACACCTCGGGTGGTTTGCGATGTCAAGCATTGGGATTTTACCTGGAACGCACGGCCCAACCCGGCCGGTTTGGGCACGGTTGATTTTTTCCCTCGACGGCTTGCTGCAATGGCGAGGGGGTGTGTTCGAGTACAGCCGCCGCTCCGATTGCATCTTCCGGGCCGAGCTCGGCCGGCTGTCCGGCGATGTTCTCCTCTCCGATGGCACAGCCGGTCACGCCGGCGACCGGGTGATCGAAATCCACTTCTGGAACGAGCAGATCCCGGTCAAACCCGATGCCGGCTCGTCGCTGGCCTGGGGCTGCCGCTTCAACCGCAGCATCGCAAAATCGCTTGGCGAATTGGCTCAATATCTCAAGAGCAAGCCGGAATTTTCTGACATCACCATCATCCGCGCCAAGATCAACCTCGACATGCTCGTCCCGATCGCGGAACGGCACGGCTTTGAAACCGGGTGCACTCAGGCCCAGCCTTCGGCATGGGATCGCCTGCATCAGTTCGGCGAGAACATTCTGCATTGGCTCTTGGCGCTGGCCTGCAATCCGGGCGGCGGCCGGCCGCAGACGTTCTGGCGAAACAGCCGGGTGCGTTACCTGTCCCGGCGGGCGCTCGGCGGGAGCCATGCCGCCAAGCGGCGCCCCGACGCGATCCCGATCGGACGAGACGAACCGCAAGCCGCACCGCGCGCGGTCTACCGGGCGGCGCACACCTGATCTTATTCGTCGCCTGGCGACAGCGATCGAATGTCAGGCCGCGCTAGAGCGCGATCGGTCGACCAGCATGGTGCGCACCGCCGCCAGTACAGCCTCGACCGCGGCGGGCCGATACGCCCATTTCGGGTCCTCCACCGGCGGATAGACCACCATGGTGGCGTTGGCTTCGAAGAATAGAACGTCGCCGCCGCGGCTCACCGCAAAGTCGATACCGCCATAGTCGAGCCGAAGCGTTGCGCGAATGCGATTGAGCGCGGCCACCGCTTTCCGGCCGATGACGCCGTCCATGTCGTCCAAAAACGCCGCATCCGCCGCGCGCTGGTCCGCATCGTCCGCCATGTCGGCTGTGAAATAGTGAACCTTCCAGCGGCGAGAAATCGCCAGATGCAACGGATACATTTTGCCGCCGACGAACATGACGCGATACTTCCGGAACATGCCGTCGTCACCGCGCGCATCGAGCGGCTCGATCAGCCACACACCGTCGCCGGGAAAATCCGCCGCGGCCGCGGCAAGCTGCTCCATCGTTTCGGCCCGGACGAAATGCTGGCCGGTGTGAAAGCCCGGCGCCCGCAGCAGCAGCGGAAACGTAATGCCTTTGCTTGCCACCAGGGATGCGGCGTCTCGCGCCGCGAGCGCCTGGCGCGGCAGCGTCACCATGCGCGGCACCACGACATTCGGCAGGCCGTGCAGCCGGCGCACATTCGCCGCACGCCCGGTGTCGAGCAACGCGCGAGGATGGTTGATCACCGGCCGGCGCGAGCGAGTCAGCCGCGTGCAGGCTGCCTCCAGACCCTCGCGGCATAGATCCGCATCGCCGATGCTGTTGAAGACAAGGTCGTGCGACGGCAGCGCCGCGTTCGGATCGGCATATTCGGCCACCAGCACCGTGGTCTTGAACGTGCGATGTCGAGCAGTGCGCCGGTCGGGATATTGCCGCCTGTGGCTGCGACCAGCAGCAGGACTGAAATCGGCGGCCCGTCGCCGCGATACGGTAGCACCGCGACCGCGTGGTTTCCAAATCCCTTGTCGCGATGCCGCCGCGCGCCGCCGAGATCGCCCTGTTCGGCCAGAAGATTACCCATGCCGCGATGGGCGTGAATGTGGCCGGGATCGGCCTTGAGCGCCGTCTCGAAGTGCTCGCGCGCTGACGTCTGTTCGCCGAGCAGGAGCAACAAATTCGCGAGATTGACCCGGCCGTTCGGATTGTCGGGATGATGCCGGACCGCTTCGCTGAACAGCGAACGCGCCGCGTCGCGGTACCCGGCTTTGAGAACGAGGGTGCCGAAATCGTTGAGCACGCCGAAGTCGGTCGGCCTGCGGCGGATGAGTTCGAGGTAATCGCGCTTGGCGTCCTCGAACGCGCCCTGCTCCCGCAACAAACCGGCGCGCTCGAAGCGCGCGTCGAACGCTTCGGGGTCACGCTCCAGCATCTGGTCGAGCTGCCGAAGACGAAAGCTGCGGCCGCCTGCCGCCGTCGCGGGTTTGGTTCCGGCCATCAGGCCCTGTTCTCGCGTCGCGAATCAATGCTGTTCGTCGGCAGTGTAGGACGGCGCGCAGACAAAAAGCGAAGCTCCCGCTGCGGATGCCAATGACCGCTCAGGCCAACAAATCCGCTGCCGGCCCCGCGACCGATCCGGCGGCACGGGCCGCGCGATCGGCGCTCGATCCGGCCGACTGGGGCGCCTTTCGCGATGACGCTCACGCATTGTTGGATCGATTGATCGCGCAGCTCGAACATGCGGGCGACGGCGCGGTCTGGACGCCGATGCCGGACGCCGTCAAACAACAGCTGGCGGCGCCGCCGCCCGGCGCGCCGCGCGGCGTGCACGACGTGTGCGCCGACCTCAGCGATCTGATCCTGCCCTATTGCACCGGCAACACCCACCCGCGCTTCTGGGGATGGGTCCACGGCACCGGCACCGCGGGCGGCGTGCTCGCGGAAATGGCCGCGGCGGCGATGAACGCCAATTGCGGCGGCCGCGATCACGGCGCCATTCATCTGGAGACATGCGTCATCGGATGGATGGCGCGGTGGTTCGATTTTCCGTCCGCTGCGGGCGGGTTGCTGGTCAGCGGCAGCTCGATGGCCAATCTGCTCGGCTTGGCCGCCGCACGCCGCCGCGCGCTGCCGAATGCGCGAACCCGCGGACTAAACGGCGCTCCGCTCACCGGATACGTCTCGGCCGAGGGCCATTCCTGCGTGGCAAAGGCATTTGAACTCCTTGGGCTCGGACGCGACGCGCTGCGGCGAATTCCGGTGGACGCCGGCTTCCGCATGGACCTCGACAGCCTGCGCCGGACGGTCAAGCGAGATCGCGTCACCGCTTTTGATCCGTTCTGCGTGGTTGCGACAGCCGGAACGGTCAATACCGGCGCCTGCGACGACATCGCGGGCATCAGCGATTTCTGCCGCGACGAAGGATTATGGCTCCACGTCGACGGCGCGTTTGGCGCGTTGACAATTCTGTCGCCGCGCTTGGCTCAGCGTCTCGCCGGCATCGATCGCGCCAACTCGCTCGCCTTCGACTTTCACAAGTGGCTGCACGTCCCTTACGACGCCGGGTGCCTTGTGGTGCGCGATGAGACGGAGCTGCTTGCGACATTTGCCGACCGCGCGCCCTACCTCGCCGGCGACGCCGCACTCGCCGGCGGCGACGTCTGGCCGTGCGATCTCGGCATCGAACTTTCGCGCGGCTTTCGCGCACTCAAAGTATGGTTCACCATCCAGGAACACGGCACCGTCGCGCTCGGCGAGGCGATCGCGCGCAACTGCGAGCAGGCACAGACTTTGGCGGCGCAGATAGCGAGACGGCCGCTGCTGCGGCTGATGGCTCCGGTGCCGCTGCAAATCGTCTGCTGCCGCTATCAGCCGCCCGACATGGACGACGTTGCCGTCGATTTGCTCAATGCCAGACTTGTCGCCACGCTGCAGCAACGCGGCATCGCCGCGCCGTCAACGTGCCGGATTGGCGATCGGCTGTGCATCCAAGTCTGCATTACCAACCATCGCACCGGCGACGGCGATCTCGTCATATTGGTTCAGGCGATCGAACGGATCGGCGCGGAACTCGCCGCGTCTGCCCGAATGGAACCTAGAGGGGCCGCATCATCATGAATGCGTGACCAGGCTCGCCAAAGTCTTGTTCGCCGTGGCGGAGGCCGCCAAGATTGCGAACTGCAAAAGGGAGAAAACTGTTCAAAAGGGAGATTTGGGTCATGCGCGCAGCGATCCTTCTGGCAGGTGCCGCTCTCCTCGGGTTGACGCAGCAGACCGCCACGGCCGCGGTCTGGGTTTTCGGCGACAGCAATGTCGACGCCGGCGCGTTTACGGTCGCGCCATACAGCGGAAGTTCCGCTTACGATGCCCTTCTGATGAATGCCGCTGCGCTTGGCATCGGCAGGCAAACCAACGGCCCCGGCCGGATGTCGGTCGAAGTGCTGGCAGCGCTATTTCATACCGAAGTCGAGCCGGTCAGCCGGGGCGGCACCAACTTCGCGACCAGCGGCGCCAAGAACGTGGAGGTGAATACGCCGAGCAACGGCGGTTTCCCGAACGCAGTGCCGACCGTAAGGCAGATCGGCACCTTCATCCAAAAGCATATCGAGCCCGGCGAGGACGGCATCATCGTGATCGATTCCGGCGCCAACGATATCAGCTACGCGCTCAACGACATCGCCGACCGGACAGCGCAAAACGCCTATATCCAGAATCAGGCCGTGCAACTCGCCAAAGCCATCCATGAGCTTTTGTGCTGCAAGGACTGGCACGCCATCGTCGCCGATCAGCCGGAAAGCTTCGGCACCGCCCAGCAAATGGCGGCCCGACACCTCTACAACACGACGCTGCGCGATGATCTTGTCGCGTTCAATTTGCCGTTCACCAGGTCGAAGTTTGCCTGGGGCGACGCCAACCGCGTCCGCCGCGATCTCGTTGCCGAGCCCGCGGTGTTCGGGATCACCCACGATTCGGACACGATCGGCCAGATCGCGTGCCCGCAGCCCGACGCGTCGTTCAACATCACGACCGACTGGGCGATTGTTTGCTCGCCGGCCTCGACCGCCAGCAAGCCGACAAGCTTTGCGCATCAGACGCTGTTTGCCGATCAGCCGGGCCATTGGGCCAGCAACGCCCAGGCCGCGCTTGGCAGCTACTATTATTGTCTGGTCAAGGCGACCTGGCCGCAGTTGCCTCCGCCGCCGTTTCCGCCGTTCCCGCCGCCGCCGAAGCTCCCCTACCCGTGCGACGCCTTCAGCCAATTCCGGCCGCCGCCTTTTCCGAGGCCGTGACGGAGCAGTCTAGCTATTGAAGTGGGCGACGCGCCGCCGGGCTTGTTAAGAGCCGCGGCAGCGCTATACGAATGACGTCCTCCCCGCACCGAGAGCACGCCATCGTGACGCCTGCCCAAAGACTGCGCGACATTCTCGCCTCGCCGAACGTCGAGATCATGCCGGGCTGCTATGACGCGCTCTCGGCCAAGCTCATCGCCGCCGCCGGATTCAAGGTGACATTCATGAGCGGTTTCGCAGTGTCGGCGGCCCGGCTCGGCCTCCCCGATACCGGGCTGATCTCGTTCGCCGAGATGCTCGACAGCCTGCGCAACTGCGCCAACGCGGCGGGCACCGTTCCGTTGATCGGCGACGGCGACACCGGCTACGGCAATGCGCTCAACGTGCAGCGCACCGTGATCGAATATGCGCGCGCCGGCGCCGCCGCGGTGATGATCGAAGACCAGGTCAGCCCGAAGAAATGCGGCCACACCCGCGGCAAGCAGGTGATCTCGCGCGACGAAGCGCGGATGAAAATCCGCGCCGCCGTCGATGCCAAAGCGTCCGCCGACATTCTGATCATGGCGCGGACCGATGCGCGTGCCGTGCACGGTTTCGACGAGGCCCTCGCCCGCTGCCGCGATTTTGAAGCCGAGGGCGCCGACATCATCTTTCTGGAAGCGCCCGAGAGTGAAGCAGAAATGCAGCGCTTCTGCGCCGCGATGACGAAGCCCTGCATGGCCAACATGGTGCCGGGCGGCAAGACGCCGGTGCTGACGGCAGAGAGATTGCAGGCGATCGGCTACAAGCTTGCGCTCTATCCGGTCATGCTGATGTCGGCGGCCATCGCCGCCATGCAGGCGACGCTCGCGAGCTTGCGCCCCGGCGCCACAGCGCCGCTGCCGCCGAGCATCTCGTTCACCGATCTGCAAACGCTCGTCGGCTTTCCGGACTACTGGGACCGCGAGACCCGCTACAAGGCGAGCGACTGAGCCGCATGCGCCTCGCCTTGCAGCGACATCCGGACACCCCGTGCGAGGCGGTGATGCATATCGACGTGGATGTCGCGCGCCCCCGCGCCGGAAGCTTGGCGTTGTCCTATGCGATGACCGGCACGATCGGCGATCTGCGCCTGCCTCCGATGACCGTCCCGACGCGGACCGACGAACTGTGGCGGCACACCTGCTTCGAGGCTTTCATTCGTCCCTCGCCGGGCGACGCCTATTACGAATTCAATTTCGCGCCGTCGACCCAATGGGCCGCCTACCGGTTCGATGGTTATCGCAGCGGCACGCGCGCCGCCGCCGAAATCGCCGCGCCTTGCATCGAGCTCCGGTCCGACGCCACGCGCTATACGCTGCAAGCCTTGGTGGCCGTCGATGAGCTGCCGGACGACGGGCGCTGGCGTCTCGCGCTTTCGGCGGTGATTGAAGAAACCAGCGGCCGCAAATCCTATTGGGCGCTGGCGCACCCGCCCGGCAGGCCGGACTTTCATCATGCCGATGGCTTTGCGTACGAATTGTCTTAAAGCTTAGCGCCATGCACTTCGGCATCGACCGTCTCATCAGCGAGCCGACACTGCGCGCGCCGCTGCGCGGCCGACGCGTCGCGCTGCTGGCACATCCGGCCTCGGTCACGCGTGACCTGACCCATTCGCTCGATGCGCTCGCCGCCTGCGGCGACGTCCCGCTCGCGGCCGCGTTCGGTCCGCAGCACGGCCTGCGCGGCGACAAGCAGGACAACATGATCGAGTCGCTGGATTTCAAAGACCCGGCGCACGGCATCCCGGTGTTCAGTCTCTACGGCGAAGTGCGCAGGCCGACCGACGCGATGATGGCGACATGCGATGTGATCCTGGTCGATCTGCAGGATCTGGGCTGCCGCATCTACACGTTCATCACGACGCTGCGCTACGTGCTCGAAGCGGCGGCGCGTCACGGCAAGGCGGTGTGGGTGCTGGACCGCCCCAATCCGATCGGCCGGCCGGTCGAAGGCTTGCGGCTGCGCGCCGGCTGGGAAAGTTTTGTCGGCGCCGGACCACTGCCGATGCGGCACGGACTGACGCTCGGCGAACTCGGCTTCTGGTTCGTCAAGACGCTCAAGCTCGACGTCGACTATCAGCTCGTCGCGATGCAGGGTTTTGAGCCCGGCGCCGCCCCGGGATTCGGCTGGCCGCTCGGCGAGCGCGTGTGGATCAATCCGAGCCCGAATGCGCCCAATCTGTGGATGGCGCGCGCCTATGCGGGCACCGTTATGGTCGAGGGCACGACATTGTCCGAAGGCCGCGGCACCACCCGGCCGCTCGAACTGTTCGGCGTGCCCGGCATCGACGGACGCGCTGTGATCGAAGAAATGCGTACGCTCGCGCCGCACTGGCTCGGCGGCTGCCGGCTGCGCGACT
Organism: uncultured Alphaproteobacteria bacterium; assembly: GCA_963732015.1. GTDB lineage: Bacteria > Pseudomonadota > Alphaproteobacteria > Rhizobiales > Xanthobacteraceae > BOG-931. The sequence goes on from CAVSXY010000006.1 coordinate 174,611, forward strand.
GCTGGTTCGAACCGACGTTTCACAAACATGCCGGCACGCTGTGCAGCGGCGTGCAGATTCACACCGAAGGGCCGGACTACGATCACGCGGCGTTCAAGCCCTGGCGCATCCAGGCGCTCGCCTTCAAGGCGATCCGCCGGCTTTATCCGGACTATCCGCTCTGGCGCGATTTCGCTTACGAGTACGAGCACGGCAAGCCCACCATCGATGTCATCAACGGCAGTCCGCTGTTGCGCGAATGGGTCGACGATGCGCGCGCGACTCCGCAAGACCTCGACGCCCTGGCGCAGGCAGACGAACAGACGTGGCTTGCCGAGCGCGAAGAGTTTTTGCGCTATTGAGGATTGCGGCGCGTCGACCGTCCGGCCTGCGCGCCTCTCGATAGAACGCGCTCACGCTTGCGTATATTCGAGGCTATGATCAGCGCGCACGGCCTCGGAATAAGACCGGCACAATTCGGGAGGATTGCATGGAGCGCCGCCATTTTCTGTTGGGCGCCGCGAGCGCGTCGCTTGCTCGCGCGGCGATGGCGCAACCCGCACCGGCAAAGCGCACGATCGTCGACGCGCAGATCCACATGTGGCGGCCGAACTCGGCGGAAAAGCCGTGGATGCCCGGCACCCGACCGCAAATCTGGGAGCCGATGTCGATCGAACGCGTCATCGCGGTCATCGACGACGCCGGCGTCGAACGCGTCGTCATCGTGCCGCCGACGCTCGAGGGCGAACGCTACGATTACGGCCAGGAAGCGGCGCGGCGCTATCCGGGCCGCTTCGCCACGATGGGCCATGTCCGCCTCGAGGACCCGAACGAAGCGAAGCGGCTCGCCACGTGGCGCGAGCAGCCGGCGCTGCTCGGTGTGCGGCTCAACATCGTCGGCGAGCAGGAAGCGTGGCTGCGCGACGGCACCGCCGACTGGTTCTGGGACGCGGCGCAGCGATACAACCTGCCCGTGATGTTTCTGACGCGCGGGCAGCTTGCGCTCTTCGGGCCGATCGCCGAGCGGTTTCCCGGTCTCTCGCTGATCATCGATCACATGGGCGTCTCCTCGGACGCGCTCAAGGAGGGCCTGATGCCGGAGACGATCAAAACGGCCGCGGCGCTCGCGAAGTATCCGAACGTCGCGGTAAAACTGTCATCGACGCCGCTGCTCTCGAAGGAGCCCTATCCCTGGCACGACATGGACGACAACATCCATCGGCTGTTCGACGCCTATGGGCCGAAGCGCTGCTTCTGGGGCACCGACGTGACGAATTCCTACATCAAGGCGAGCTATCGCCAGCGCGTGACGCACTTCACCGAGGAACTGAAATTCTTCACCCAGGACGACCTCGACTGGGTGATGGGCAAGGCGATCCTGGAGCGGCTGCGCTGGACGTGACGGCGAGTCGGCATCGGTAGCCGAACCGCTGCAAATCGTTCCGCTCACGCTCCCAATCATCGAGGCCGTAGGGCTCGAAGACGTCGTGGGCCTTGAGAAAGCCGTCGAGGCGTCGCGAGTGCCGAAACCGAGGAGGCGGCACAACTTGGCTTCGCCGGCTGTCCTCGCCGGTATTCTTCAAGCGCGAACGCCTCAAGCGCGCGGCGCGAGAGGTCACCGCCAGCAGCCTTGAGCCGCTCGGCGACATCATCAGGGATATCCGTGAACCTAGTAACCGGCCAGTCTGCCAGTCAAGGACATATATGGGGATGTCATCTGCGATTCGCAGCGTCGCGCCATCCGCACTGCGCGTCCGAGTGTGCAGCCGTTGTCACCGCGACGTTTGTTTGAAGTAGCTCAAGTCCGGCGGCGGCTGGCCTTTCTTCGACGGCATGAGCTTGCCTTCGGGGCTCAGATAGTAGCCCTCGCCGCCGATTCTGACCCAATTGTTGTTTTCCGAGCAGACGTCCGAATACCAGGCCGGACGCGGATTAGGATTGCGGGTCGCCTTCTGCTTTTTGCCATAGGGCCGCGTCAGGGCGTGATCGAACACGGTGATCTCATTGTAGAGCGTGTTGGGGTCGGCCTTGTCGAGGTAGATGCGCTCCTTGATGACGGCCTGGCCGTCGCGGTGAAACGGGATGCCGGAGGTGTCGTAGCCGCGCGGCAGCTTTAGGAACCGCGTCTCGACTTCGAGCGCGTCGTATTTGCCGTCGCCGTCGTCATCGACCCACTTGCCGATCGAATAGCCGGCGAACGTCGGCTGCGGGTCGGCCGGCCAGTCGCGGCCGTCGGTATAGATCCGCCGATAGGAATCGTCGTTGTGGCTGATCAGGATGTAGGAGGTCTCCGGCGTGACGACGATCTCGGCCGGGTCATAAAAACTCATCATCGCCGGCATGCCGGCCGGGATGCAGAAGGTCGACGGCCAATTGCCGGGGCCGCCGTTTTTGAGATCGGCGGTAATGTCCTCCCAGATCTTCTGATACTCGGGCGTCAGCGGCGGCGGACCGCCGAGTTGCTGCCAATTGTTCGGCGAGCCGGGCGGCCGGAGCCACTGGCCCTTGAGGTTCGGATATTTGCCGAGATCGGCCACCTGGCCGAGCGCCGGGGCCGTCAGCATCATCGCCAGTGCAAGTGCGCAGATCGAGCTTCGGGTGCGCATGAGGTCCTCCCTGAGACCCGGTAAGGCGGGCGACGGCGCAGAGCACCGTGCCCACCTCTTTCCGCGACCAAATTCTTTCCGCGATTCTAGAGCATGATCCGGAAAAGTGGATGCCGGTTTTCCGAAAAGATCATGCTCCACCAAAATGGTAGAGCAGCAATCAATTCAATCTGAAACGATTGCGCTCTGTCCGCGGCGAAGTTCGCCGCGACCGCCTACTTCGCCGCCGCCGGGAACGCCGGCAGCTTCTCGACGTCGCGCGCGTCGTGCTGGATGATCACGGTCGCCTTGAAATTTGCCGCGATCTTCTTCAGCCGCTCGATCGACGCGATGGTCTGCGAACGATCGACGTTGAACGAGGGCACGCCGTCGTTGTCCCAGTTCTCGCGGAAGTGGACCGCGTCGCCGGTGATCAGGAAATTGCCCGAGCCAAGCTTGACCAGAAGGCTGTGATGGCCCGGCGTGTGGCCTGGCGTGTACAGCACCAGCGCGCTGCCGTCGCCGAACACGTCCTTGTCGAGCGCCAGCGGCTCGACCTTGCCCTCGCCCTTGGCCCAATTGGCGAACGGCGCGAAGTTCACGCCTTCGGCCGGCTTCGGCGCGGTGATCGCGTCCCAGTCGCCCTTGCCGATCAAAAGCGTCGCCTGCGGAAACGAGCCAACCTGGCCGGTGTGATCGGCGTGATAATGGCTGATGCCGACGAATTTGATCTGCTCAGGCTTCACATTGAGCTGCGCCAGCTGATCGACGATGCTGACCTTCGGCGCCACGTTCGGCGTCGTCATCGCATGCCCGGTATCCCAGAGCAGATAATCGTCGCCGTGCTTGATGAGATAGCAGCTGTAGACGAACTGCAATTTCAGATCGCCGTAGGAATAGGTGTCCGAGAACCGCGGATTGACCGCGACCGGCGGCTGCGGCGTGCCGCAGTCAAGACGCGTGAGCGACATGTCCGCCGCCTGCGCGGACGCCGCGAGACCGAGTAGCATGCCGGCGCACGCGCCAGCCAAAAGCAAATGCCGAATTCGCTGCATAGGTTTCCTCCCAGGGATAAGCACTTCGTTTTATTTTTAGGCGGACAATGTTGCCGGTTGTGGCGAGGGAGGTCAACGCGGATTTAGGGCGTAGGATGGGTTGAGCGCGAGCGAAACCCATCACCGACATGGATCAAACGGTGGGTTTCGCTTCGCTCTACCCACCCTACATGCACCGAGCGAGATCGCGCCCTCACATGAATCCGGGGTTTCGCGGAAGATAGCGCTGCCAACCTCCGAACTCCCGGTTGGAGACAAGCACCATCGGCAAAGTGATGCGCATTCGATGCTTCGCCGCGACCTGCAGCGCGGCTTCGCTGCATCCGGGAAGGAAGGCCGAGACCTCCTCGGACTGTCCTTCGGCCGCGATGCCGAGCGCCGTGTCAAACGCCTCGGCCATGGCGTAGCGCCTTTTCAGAGCCAACGGCCCGACGTGGCCGGTCGACGCGACGTAAGCGTATCCGACGCAATCGTCACCCTCATCAAGCAGAAATCCCGTCATAGCGGGATCGTGGAGGAGATACCTGTGGTGCTTCTCGCGCGAGACGCCTAGTGCACTGATGTCGATGGCGGCAAGCGCGCCCAGGTCCGATGGGGACGCTTCGGCCCTTCGGTACTTCATCGGAGCCCGCAGGCCTTTGCGTCGAAGTTCATCGCGGCCGGCGCTGAACACGTACACCGGCAGGCGCGGAAACAAGCCGTGGCGGACATAGAGGCCCTGCGACACCGTGTTGAAGGTGAATGTGATGAGCGCTCTCGTCTTGGCGCCCGCCTGGTCGGCGTGGCGCAGCGTGCGTTTCAGCAATTCACCACGGACGCCATGGCCTTGTATGCGCGGCGCGATGAACAGCTCGGCCAGGAACCATAAATCGCCGCAAACCCAGCTGAAGGCAAATCCGACGATCTCGCCTTCGCGCTCGGCGATCCAGAGACCGCCGGGGTCGTCATTCAAGGAAAACAGCTGAAAGGTCGCCGGGCGAACCGACGCCATCGCGCCGAAGCCGTGGCGTTCGCTCAAGTCGTTGATGCTCAGAACGATGAGTTCTTGCGCATGCTGCAATTCGTCGGCCCGCGCCGGCCTGTACACAATCGGCATCGCAGCTCCTTCAGCCAGGTCCGACATGAACCCGCCGGCGGATCAAAGATGATTGCGCGCGGCAAGACGGAGGCCGTCATCGTTGAAAGCGAGCTTAAACCGGCCAAAAGCCTAGAGCGACGTGACGCCACGTAGCAGGTGGTCATCATCTCGGGGGCGGCTTCGCTTGCCCGCTCTGCGCGCCGCTCAATACCGTGCGTGCCCCGGCGTGCGCGGAAACGGAATGGCGTCGCGCACATTCGATAGGCCCGTGACGTAGGCGAGCGTGCGTTCGAAGCCGAGCCCGAAGCCCGCGTGCGGCACGGTGCCGTAGCGGCGCAGGTCGCGGTACCAGCCGTAGTGCTCCTTGTCGATCGCGCGCTCGGTCATGCGGGCGTCGAGCACGTCGAGCCGTTCCTCACGCTGGCTGCCGCCGATGATCTCGCCGATGCCGGGCGCCAGCACGTCCATCGCCGCGACGGTTTTGCCGTCGTCGTTGACGCGCATGTAGAACGCCTTGATGTCCTTCGGGTAGTTCATCACGATCACGGGCTTTTTGGCGTGCTTCTCGGTGAGATAGCGCTCGTGCTCCGACTGCAGGTCGATGCCCCACTTCACCGGGAACTCGAACTTCTCCTTGGCCTTTTCGAGCACCGCGATCGCCTCGCCGTAATCCATGCGCACGAACTCGGAGGCGACGATGCCTTGCAGCTTTGCAAGGAGGCCCTTCTCGACGCGCTCGTCGAAGAACGCCAGATCCTCGTGGCGCTCCTTCAATAATGTCTCGAAGGTGAATTTGAGCAGCCGCTCGGCAAGCGTCGCGTCGTCGGAGAGATCGGCGAACGCGATCTCCGGCTCGATCATCCAGAACTCGGCGAGGTGGCGGCTGGTGTTCGAGTTCTCGGCGCGGAACGTCGGCCCAAACGTGTAGACCTTAGTGAGCGCGAGGCAATACGCCTCGACGTTGAGCTGGCCCGACACGGTGAGGAACGCTTCGCGGCCGAAAAAATCCTTGGCAAAATCCACCTGCCCGGCCGGCGTGCGCGGCAGGTTGGCGAGATCGAGCGTCGAGACGCGAAACAGCGCGCCCGCGCCTTCGGCGTCGGACGCCGTGATGATCGGCGTGTTGACCCAGAAGAAGCCGTTGTCGTCGAAAAAGCGATGGATCGCCTGCGCCAGCGTGTGCCGCACGCGCGTCGCCGCGCCGATCACGTTGGTGCGCGGCCGCAAATGCGCGACCTCGCGCAGATATTCCATGGTGTGCGGCTTCGGCTGGATCGGATAGGTGTCGGGATCATCGACCCAGCCGATCACCTTGATGGCGCTCGCCTGCATCTCGAACGGCTGGCCCTTCGCGGGCGACGGCACGATAGCGCCGGTCGCCTCAATCGCGCAGCCGGCGGTGAGCTTCAAAACCTCGTCCGTGTAATTCGGCAGCGTGTTCGGCGCCACCACCTGCACCGGATGGAACGCCGAGCCGTCGGACAGATGCACGAACGAAATGCCGGCCTTGGAATCGCGCCGCGTGCGCACCCAGCCCTTCACCGTGACCGGCGCATCCTGCGGCGCAAGGCCCGTGAGAATCTCCCGCACGTTGAATTCGTGTGCCTGCATGGCCGGAGGCCTATCATAGGTGCCGATGGCGTCGCAATTGCGCCCACGTCCGCCATCCGCGTCTTAAGACGAACGATGACGTGGATGGCCGGGATAAGCCCGGCCATGACGAGCAAGTGATGCAGCGCATAGAACGCCGTCACTCGATCTCGGCGGCGCGACGCATGCTGGCGATCATCGACGATTTGAGCATATAGGCGCGCGCCGATGCCGTGTCGGCGGCGGTGCGCCGCATCTCGTCGAGCGCCTTCGCCCGAACCGCGGGGTCGCGTTCGCTGATGATCTGCCGGTTGCGATGGGTCTGCGCCTGCACCGCCTCGACCGCGACGGTGCGGCGCTGACGGTCGTAGCGGTCCAGCAGACGGTCGTCGTCGCCCGCCCAGATGTCCTTGAGCTTGTCGGCGAGATTGAAGGCGTCCTGGATGCCGCCGTTCATGCCCATGCCGCCGAGCGGATTGTTGATGTGGGCGGCGTCGCCGGCGAGCAGCACGCGGCCGTGCCGGAAACTCTTAGCCACCTTCTGGTGCACGTGATAGATCGAGCGGTGCGCGATGCGGTACGGCTCGGCGCGGCTGACGACGCGCTGCAGCACGCCTTGCAGCAACTCGTCCGACAGAAGCTGCGCACGATCCGAATTTTCCGGCGCCGGCACCAGCACGCGCCACAGGTCCGGCACGCGCAGCAGCACCAACCACTCGAGCGGGTCGGCGATGTAGTTGACGTAGGCGATATCGGTCAGCGTGCGCTCGAACGGAAAATCGGTCGAGGCGATCAAAAACAATTCCGGGTAGGTGAAGCCCTCGAATTCGACGCCAAGCGAACGGCGCACCGCGCTGTGGGCGCCGTCGGCGGCGATGACGTAGCGCCCGGCGACCGATACGTGTTCCGATCCCGCCCGCGCGGTGACGGTCACGCTGTCGCCGTTCTGGCTGACCGCGACGACTTCGTGGCCGAAACGGATGTCGGTGCCGGGGAGTTTGCGCAATTTCTCCTCGAGAAAGCGCATCAGCTTCCACTGCTCGCACTGTACGCGGTACGGATGATCGGTTTCGCCCGAGAGCAGCGACAGATCGAAGGTCGCGACCGGGCCGGTCTCGCGGTCGCGAAACTGCCAGGTCGGCGCTTTGAGCCCGGTCTCGATCATGCGCGGCACGACGCCGAATTCGTCGAGCAGATCGAGTGTCGGCGGATGGAACGTCGAGCCGCGCAGGTCCATCACGAGTTCGGGCTCGGCGGCGAGCAGCACGGTGGGGATGCCGCGATGCGCCAGCGCCAGAGCAGCGGTGAGCCCGACCGGACCCGCCCCGACAACGACGACGCGGTCTTTTTGATCCGGCATGCGGCGAACAGAGCGGCCCAAACGTGAATTCGGATATGGCGCTACCGCGCGCGATACGCGGCCATGAAGGTCCTCACAGCGCTGCCGACAACGTAGGCTATCCGCTCTGCATCGGGCGCCGCGGCAAAGTTGAACAGCACCGGCTTGAACACCGTCGATTGGCACGCGTCCAGAAACTGCGCCGCCGCAAGTTCGCAGTCGTCGATCGCAACCACGCCGGCTTGCGTCTGCGCGCGCAGATAATCGGCAAGCTTTTCGATGCCGAGCGCCGGGCCGGTCTCGTAGAAAACCTTGCCGATCTCGGGCATGCGGTCGGCGATCGCGATGACGGTGCGCAGCGCCGACGCCTTTTCGGGCCGGCACAGAAATTCGAGAAACGCGACTCCGAGACGCGACAGCACGGCGTCGACGTCATGGTCGCCGGGGTCGAGGTCGAACGTCCGTTCGGCGTGGACCAGGCACTCCTCGTGGACGATAGCCTCGAACAGCTGCTCCTTGTTCTCGAAGTAGACGTAGAGCGTCCCCTTCGAGACGCCCGCCTTGCGGGCGATGTCGTTCATGCTAGCGGCATCGAAACCATGCTGCAGGAAGATCTCGCGCGCCCCCTCGACGATCTGGCGTCGTTTGGCACTGTCGTCTGAGCCGCGGGGCACCACTTTGAGCTGGGCCTGGGCGTTCATTAGTTCCTCTCCCGCGCGCTGCGAGCCAGATTCTCTTTATTGACCAATAGCCTAGCCTCGCCAAGCACATTTCTTTGACCGAACGGTTCGGTCATATTGACTTGCTTTGACGTTGCAGTATATAGAGTGACCGAACGGTTCGGTCAAGCCAACGGGCCATCGAGCTGGCAGCGAAGTGAATGGAGCGCGAACATGTATCGCGAACGGGACCAAGACACCCCCTCACCCAGCGGGCGCTGACGGTGTTGGAGAGCCGAAATGTCCAGCAGCCGAGCGGCGAAGCGCCGCTGGCGCCGGTCGAGCCGCCGACCATCGAGGGCGAGGCCGTGGCCGAACCAAAAGCGCCCGCACGGCGGAAACTGAGCAAGCGCACCCTCTTGGCATCGGCTCTGACGGTCGCGCTCGTCGCCGGCGGCGCCTTCGGCACACGCTGGTGGATCGACGGCCGCTACATCGTGTCAACCGACGACGCCTATGTGCAGGCGCACAACACGACGCTCGCCTCGAAGATTTCCGGTTACGTCGCCAGCATTCCGGTCGACGACAACGCCCACGTCCGCGCCGGCGACGTGATCGCGACCATCGATGACGGCGATTACCAGCTCGCCGTCGATGCGGCGCGCGAAAAGGCGGCGACCCAGCAGGCCACCGTCGACCGCATCGGCCGCCAGGTCATCGCCCAGCAGGCGAGCGTGGATCAGGCCAAGGCGCAGATGGTTTCGGCGCGGGCCGGCGCCAAGAAGGCGGAACTAGAATACGCCCGCCAGCAGGCGCTCGCGGTGCAGAAATTCGCCAGCCAGCAAACTTTGGAACAGGCGGAAGCTAACCGCGACCAGAGCAAGGCCGGAGTCGACAGCGCACAGTCGGTGATCGATGCCGCCGAAGCCAATCTCGATGTGCTCAAGGCCCAGCAGCAGGAAGCCGCCCGCACACTTGACGAACTGAAGACCGCGCTCGCCAAGGCCGAACGCGACCTGTCGTTCACCGTGATCCGCGCGCCGGTCGACGGCGTGTTCTCAAATCGCGCGGTGCAGACCGGCGACTACGTGCAGACCGGCCAGCGGGTCGCAAGCCTCGTGCCGCTCGGCGACGTCTACATCGAAGCAAACTTCAAGGAGACCCAGCTCGCGCACATCCGCCCCGACCAGCCGGTGTCGATCAGCGTCGACGCGCTGCCGGAAGACACCATCCACGGCACCGTGGGCAGCTTGTCGCCGGCCTCGGGCGCGGTGTTCTCGCTGCTGCCGCCTGACAACGCCACCGGCAACTTCACCAAGATCGTGCAGCGCCTGCCGGTGCGCATCGAAGTGCCCGCGAGCGTCGCGGCGCAACGGCTGCTGCGGCCCGGCATGTCGGTCGTCGTCAATGTCGACACCAAGCCGGCCAAAACCACGGCCGATAGCGGCACGCTGACCACGAACGCGAGCGCAGCCGAAGCCGGACGAAAGTAGTCGTCATTGCGAGGAGCGAAAGCGACGAAGCAATCCAGTCTGCCTTACCGCTTTGCACCCCCGCCCCTGGATTGCTTCGCTTCGCTCGCAATGACGACTCTAACAAACGAACTGAACAAATAGAGCGCGTGTCATGACCGCGATCACCGCAAACGCCTTGGCCATTCCTTCACCAGCCCCGCGCGCCGCCGCAGCGTTACCCCCGATCCCGCCGCGCCGGCTGTTCGCGTTTCTCGCGATGTGCTTCGGCATGTTCATGGCGTTCCTCGACATTCAGATCGTGTCGTCGTCGCTGTCCGAGATTCAGGCCGGGCTCTCGGCGTCCGCCGATGAGATTCCCTGGGTGCAGACCGCCTATCTGATCGCCGAAGTCGTCGCGATCCCGCTGTCCGGCTTTTTGTCGCGCGCGCTCGGCACGCGCATCCTGTTCGCGATCTCGGCCGCCGGCTTCACGCTCGCAAGCGTGGCCTGCGGCATGAGTTCCTCGATCAACAGTATGATCCTGTGGCGCGCGATCCAGGGTTTCATCGGCGGCGGCATGGTGCCGACCGTGTTCGCCTCGGCCTATCTGATCTTCCAGGGCCCGCGGCAGAAATTCATCGCGCCGGTCGTCGGCTTGATCGCAACGCTCGCCCCGACCATCGGGCCGACAGTCGGCGGCTATCTGACCGACGCCTGGTCGTGGCACTGGCTGTTCTTCATCAACGTCATCCCCGGGATCATCGTGACGATCGCCAGCGTGACGCTGATCGATTTCGACAAACCCGATTTCGCATTGCTGAAAAACTTCGACTGGTACGGACTCATCAGCATGGCGGGCTTTCTCGGCGCGCTCGAATATGTGCTCGAGGAAGGGCCGCGCTACGAATGGTTCGACGACGATACGATCCTGACCGTGGCGATCGTGTCCGGGATTTCGGCAGTGGTCTTCTTCGCCCGCGTGCTGATCGCCCGCGCGCCGATCGTCGATCTTGGCGCCTTCCGCAACCGCAATTTCGCGGTCGGCAGTCTGTTCTCCTTCGTGCTCGGCATCGGCCTCTACGGGTTGACCTATCTCTATCCGGTCTACCTCGCGCAGGTGCGCGGCTACGACGCGCTGATGATCGGCGAGACAATGTTCGTTTCGGGCCTCGTGATGTTCGCCACCGCGCCGCTCGCCGGCCAGTTGGTCGAACGGTTCGACCCACGCTTCGTGCTCGTCGCCGGCTTCGTGTTCTTCGCCATCGGCACCTGGCAGATGACCTACCTCACCTCGGACTGGGACTTCTGGGAGCTGTTGTGGCCGCAGATTTTCCGCGGCGTCGGGCTGATGTTCGCCATCATTCCGGTGACCAACACGTCGCTCGGCACGCTGCCGCCGGAGCGCGTCAAGAACGCCTCGGGCCTGTTCAACCTGATGCGCAATCTCGGCGGTGCCATCGGGCTTGCCGCCATCAATACTTGGTTCAACGACCGGATGGATCTGCATCTGCAGCGCCTGCACGAATCGGTGACCTGGTCGCGCATTCCGGCAAACGAAGCGCTGGCCAACATGGCGACGCGCTTTCAGGGCTCCGACGCGAAGGCGCAGGCGCTCAAGGCGATGATGGGGATGGTGCGGCTGCAGGCTGCCGTCATGAGCTATGCGGACGTGTTTCTCTTGCTGACGGTGATCTTCCTCGCCATCGCAGCCCTCGGCCTGCTGATGAAGCGCCCGAAAGCCCCCGCCGGCGCGGGCGCCGGGCACTAAAATTCGCCCTACTCCGGCTTGATGCCGGCGTCGCGGATGACCTTGCCCCACTTCTCGGTCTCCGACGCGATGAAGGCGCCGAAGTCGGCGACCGATCCGCCTTTGACGATGCCGCCGAGGTCGGCGATGCGCGTCCTGATCGCGGTATCGGCGAGGTCGGCATTGATCTGTTTGTTTAGCGTCGCGACGATCGCGGCCGGCGTGCCGGCCGGCGCACCGACGCCGATCCAGGCGACCGCCTCGTAGCCGGGCAAGAATTCCGCCACGGTCGGCACATCCGGCAGCGCGTCGAGGCGCTTCGCTGTCGTCACCGCGAGCGCCCGCAATTTGCCGGCCTTGATCTGCGGCAGCGCCGTCGGCGTCACGTCGAACATCACCTGCACCTGACCCCCAAGCAGATCGGTGACTGCCGGCGTCGTGCCGCGATAGGGCACGTGCACCAGATTGACGCCGGCCATCGCTTGAACAATTCGCCGGCCACGTGCTGCGGCCCGCCGACGCCGGCCGAGGCCATATTGATCTTGCCCGGATTGGCCTTGGCGTAGGCGATAAACTCCGGAACGGTCTTGGTCGGCACCGACGGATTGACCTCCATCACCAGCGGCACGAGGTTGATCTGCGACACCGGCGCGATGTCGCGGATGAAATTGAAGCTGAGATTGGGATACAGCGCCGGACTGATCGCGTTCTGCGAATTGACCAGCAGCAGCGTGTAGCCATCGCGCGACGACCGCACCACAGCTTCGGTGCCGATATTGCCTCCGACTCCCGGCCGGTCATCGACCACGAACTGCTGACCGAGATGACTGGAGAGCCGATCGCCTATCAGCCGCGCCGTAATGTCGGACGAACTCGCCGCAGCCTGCGGCACGATGAAATGCACCGGACGTTCCGGATAGGCGTCGGCGAACGCGAATCGTGGAGCCTCCGGGAGCAGTGCGGCACCGGCTGCGAGTTGCAGGAATTGCTTGCGGGAATTGTTCGCGCGCTGAACCTTACGTTTCCTCCGGTCGCGGGACTGCGGCCGCTTGATATTGCTTGAGTGCCAATATCGCTGAGGTCCGCCGCCGGAGCCAACGCCGGGGGTGCGGCGCGCCGTGACAATCCGTCGCGAATGCCGTGCTTGAGAGTTTATGTCCTATTCGCCGCGCCCCATCGCTTGCATCGTGCGTTTCACGATAGGGGGCGGTGCCTGGTAGGCCCTGGCGATGGTATCGGCCATCTGCTCGCCGGTGACCGGCATGACGTTGAGAGACTGCAGACGCGCGTCATCGAGAAATTTTTGATCCTTGAGCGTGAGACTGAACGCTTCCCGCAGCGCCACGATACGATCCGCCGGTACGCCCGGCGGTGCGACGAACGGGCGTCCGATCGAAGCGCGTGCAAAGAACAGCTGCAGTTCCTGCTTTTGGTCCGGCGCATCGGTGAACTGCAGCGCAAACGGCACGCCTTGAACGCGAGGATCGGGTTCGAGCGATGCCTGCAGCAGAATGTTGATCTGCCGCTCGCGCGCCAGCGTGCCGCGCTGGAGCGAGTCATAGGCGAGACAAATCCCCTGCACCTCGTTGCGCTCCATGGCGAGCTGCACCTCGTGCGACCCCTGATAGCCGAGGACAACGCGAAATTTCATGCCGAGGAGCGCTGCAAGAAACTGCGGGTAGATGGCGGTGTCCGCTCCCGATCCGGTGCCGCCGACGGTCAGCTCCGTGCTGTAGAGGTCGGCCAGCGTTTTGACCGCGGCGTCCTTGCGCACGGCGCAGACGGTGGTGTCGCGCCCCGGACTGCCGATCCAATTGAATTTGAGCGCATCGAATTGCGTGCCCTTGCCGCCGAGCAGCGGCTCGAACGGTATGCCGCGATTGATCAGCCCGAACACGGTCCCGTCCTTGGGCGCCGTGTTGTAGAGGCGGTCGGCTAAAAGCAGCCCGCCGGAGCCCGGCACGTTTTGCGGCACCACGGTCGGATTGCCGGGAATATGATTGCCGAGGTGCCGGGCGATGGTGCGCGCCCACAGATCGTCTTCCCCGCCGAGCCGAAGCCGATCAGAAGCGAAACCGTCTTGTCTTTATAGAATTCAGCCGGCGTCTGGGCGTGCGCGACGCCGGCCATGGCACACAGCATGACGACCGATGCTGCAGTTGCAAGTCGGCCCAGCACGGACATCGGCCAGTCTCCCGATCCAAAGCGTCAGTCGCCAAGGTCAGTTACGAAGATCAGTCACGAATGGTTTGCAGAAACCATTCGGTCGGAATGCTGCGGCCCTTGCCGGCCTTCACCGCTTGCGCATAGACCCAGCCGCCGACCGAGGAAAACTGCAGGCCCTGATTGCCGACGTTGCGGTAGAACGTCACCTGGTCGCGGCTGGTGCGGCCCTTGCATTTGCCGGTGACGAGGTCGGCGAAATCCGGCTTGTCGCCGCCCTTGCCGCGATCCATGAATTCGGGGCTGTCGCCGCCGAAGCCCGGCTGCGTGTTCTTCTCCGGAATGCGCTTCATCTCCTCGACGCGTGCCGCCGATGAAGGCCGCGGGCGATAGGCCGCGCTCGGCCTGGAAGCGTTCGGTCTGCTTCATCTGCAGTCCGGCGGTGCCCTGCCGCACCACGAGGTCGAACTTGTCCATCGCCGCATCGGGCATTTCGCGGCGGCCGAGATTGGTGACGTGCATGCCCTTCTCGATCCATTCGGCGTCGTAGACCGGCTCCATGCTGTCGGTGCAGGTCGACAACAGATCGGCGCCGCGCACCGCCTCGCGCGCAATGTCGACCGCGCGCACCTCGATGTTGAGCCGCCGCGACATTTCCTCGGCGAACGCTTCGCGGTGTTCGGCATTCGGGCTGTAGACCTTGCAAAGCCGGACGTCGCGCACGCACTTGAACGCTTCGAGGAAGGTGCGCGCCATGCCGCCCGGAGCCGAGCATGCCGACCACGTGGGTATCCTCGCGCGACAGATATTTGGCGCCGATGCCGGCGCCGCCGCCGACCCGCATGTGCTGCAGCACGCCGTCATTGATGAAGGCGAGCGGCTCGGCGTTGCGCGTCGAGATGCAGGAAGATCAGACCGCAATAGGTGCCGGGCTCGCGGCAATATTTGTCCTCGGTCCAGTTGCCGGTCGCGTCCTTCGGCCAGGTGATGATGTCCGACTTCATGCGGATGGCGAAATAGCCGTCGTTCGCGCCCTCCATCGTGCCCCAGCGGAAATAGCCGTCGTCGCGCTCGCACGGAAAATACATATCGATGCGCGGCCGATGGATCGCGCCGCCGGTCGGCAGCTTGCGGAACGCCTCCTCCTGCACGCGGATGCAGTCTTCCATGGTGAGCAGTTGCGAGACGAGTTCGTTGTTGATGATGAGCATGTGTTCCCTGGTCCTTCGCCACCCCCGGCATCGTAGGGCGGATTAGCGAAGCGTCATTCGCCATTCTTGCGTAACGAGAATATTGCTAGATGGGCCGCAAGCCAAACGACCAGAGCGCCTTTGTCCAAGTTGGAGGCTGCTCGTCGATGAGGCCGGGTTTGGTAGGTGAAAACGAACGCCCAGGCCAAAAACGCGACGGCGAGTTAAAGCGCGCGACGATCCAACTCCAGCCTTTATTGAGACTTCTGCCGATAGCAAATTTTGACTGTCATGCTCCGCGAATGCGGAGCATCCAGTAATCTCCGCGGTTTGAGCGCGATCACAGACGCCCGCGGCTATTGAATCGTCCGCCTGCGCCTGCGCGGACGATGACAAATTGGAATGCGTATCGTCACATTTTTATTGACTATTGTCACTGTTTTAGTTACTATTCACCTAATCTCGCTCATGTAAGGGCGCATTCCGGATGCGATCCTGATTGCGGAGCGAGTGCGGTGCCCGCGCGCAGTTTCGCACACCGCTCCCGGGCGGAGTCTGGTTTAGGTTTCCTGGTCATTCCCTCAGATAGACGGCCGTTGATATTTAACTATTATTAATGGGGTTATTCGTGTCCGCTGATGGACAAGCGCTTACCTCGTTTCCTCGGCGGTGTTACCTATATGGATTCAAGGTAACTGGCTGAGGAGCTGTCTTTGCCCCGTGTGCGCTTGACCAAGTCCGTCATCGATAGCCTGCAAACGCGCCAAGTAGACACCGTCTATTGGGACGAAGGTCTGCCGGGCTTCGGCATCAAAGTCACCCCAAAGGGCAAGAAGGTCTTCCTGGTCTTGTACCGAGTGGCTGGTGCCGGCTCGCGGTTACGCAAATACACGATCGGCCCCTATGGCCGTGTCACATTGCTTCGCTTTGACTTTGTGTGTGGATTTGCGCATCGCTCGCTTAGCCCCCTAAGCCAGAACGCCATTGGCTGCAATGAAGTCTAAAATATGTGACGGCTGTTCGCAACGAGCGACCATGCCATCAAGGAGCAATAAACTCCCCTCTTCATTCAATGACTGCGTAATCCGACGGAAAGCGGCCAGTGATTCCGACGCAAGCCGGCCACCGATTCCGACGGAAGTCGGCCACCCATTCCGATTGAAGCCGGCCACCTTGTGACGCGATCACGCGGCAAGCCCAACACGCCTGTCGATCTCTTCTCGGAGTGCTGCAAAGTCGATCGGTTTGGTCAAAAGCGCGTCAGCACCATTCTCCAAAGCCTTTCTCTTCGTCTCAGCATCCCCATAGGCTGTGATCATGATGATAGGGACCTCCGGGCGCAAAGCCTTTGCCTTGGGTAGAAGCTCAAACCCAGTCATCTCCGGCATGTTGATGTCCGAAAGGATCAGAATGAGTGAGACCTCGATCGCGTCCTCAATAAGCCGAAGCGCCGCAGCAGCCGACTGAGCGAATTGCATCGTGAAACGTCCGGTGCGCAGGTCGCGCCGGAATTGCTGCCGGAACAGCATTTCGACGTCCGGCTCGTCGTCAACAACGAGTATGAGAAGGTTCACGCACGTCCCCCTGATTTGGCAATTGACGCTTTGCGCGGAAGAACGATCTTAAATTCAGTGAATTCGTCCGGTGCTGTGTCAACCGCGATAGAACCATGGTGTTGTTTCGCAATGACGTCATGGCTTATGGAAAGGCCGAGCCCGGTGCCTTCTCCGGCGGGCTTGGTCGTAAAGAAGGGATTGAACATCTTCTCCTTCACTTCCGGCGGGATACCTGTACCGTTGTCGCGAATCCTGATCTCCACCCAGTCGCCCAGGTTCTTGGTCGCGGCCATCAGTGTCGGCTCGTACGCAGCATCATTTGTTTGTGACTTTCGCTTGGTCGCCGCGTAGAACCCGTTGGAGATAAGATTCAGCAGGACCCGCGTGACATCCTGTGGAAACAGATCGGCCTCGCCCGCGGCTGGATCGAAAGACCTCTCCAGATTGATGTTGAAGCCCTGCTTCTCGGCCCGGGCGCCGTGATAGGCCAGATTGAGGCTGTCCTCGAGGAGGTTATTAATGTCGACCGATCGTTGCTCGCCCGAGCCTTCCCGCGAATGCAGCAGCATATTTTTGACAATCGAATCGGCGCGCTTGCCGTGCTGCGCAATCTTCTCAAGGTTGCCGGTCAGCGTTTCCGTTAGATCGTCAATGTCCTCGCGCGTCTTTTCGTCCGCGTTCACTTTTGTCAGAGCGTCCTGCAATTCTCCGATCAGTTCGACCGACACACTCGAGAAATTGTTGACAAAATTGAGCGGGTTCTTGATCTCGTGCGCGATACCCGCAGTCAATTGGCCAAGGGAGGCGAGCTTTTCGGTTTGGACTAGACGGTCCTGTGCGGTACGAAGGTCGTCCAGCGACTGGGAAAGTTCATGGGTGCGATCTTCCACCTTTTGCTCCAAGTCGGCATACGACTCCTCGAGCCGACCCGCCATATCGTTGAACTGATTGGCGAGCGCCTCGACCTCGTCTCCCGTCTTGATATTGATGCGCTGGTGAAGGTCACCACTGCCGACACGCGCCGCGCCATCCCGAAGCGCCTGAATAGGTACCACCATGCGTCGGGCAAGAATGATTCCGGCTAAAAATGCCAAAGCCAGGGCGCCGAGCAGCACATATCCGGTACGCTGCATCGACGCATAGAGCGGTGCGTAGGCCTCCTCGATCGGCGTCTCGACGAAAACCAGCCAGCCAAGCGGAGCGACGAGAGCGGAGGCCGTCAGCACCGTATGGCCTGCAATATCCAGGGCGGTCTGCACTTGTTGCGAGCGGCCCCCGCCGGCACGAGCGGCCTGCACCTGGACCAAGTTCGACATGTCCGTGTTGCGGAGCACCAAGCTGATGTCCGGATGCGCGATGAGCCGGCCATTGGCATCGACCACGTAGGCACGGCCGCGTTCTCCGACCTTGATCTTTGAAACCACGTCCCAGATGAGCTTGAGATTGACTTGCGCAATGCTGACGCCGGTCTCCTTTCGCGCTCCGGCAAGCGAAAGCGTCATGTACGGTTCGGATTCGCGGCGAAAGTAAACCGGACCGAAATAGACCTTGTGGGCGACCGCCTCGGTGAATTCGGGCTTGCTGGTGTAGTCAACGCCGCTGCCGACCACGTCCATGGTCAACCGCGACACCTTCAGTTGTTCGTGTCCCGTGGCGTCGATCTGAGCAAGTTCGGTGATGGCAGGGACTTGCCGAAGCAGCCGCAGCGCGTCAAAACGGCGTTGCTCCAGTGTGCTATCTGACCACGGCAACTGCGTGGTCCAGCCGACTTGGCTTTGTATCTCGGTGATGAACTGCTCGATTTTGCTCGCAGCGGCCTGGGCCTGCTCGCGCTGAATACCGATCAACGAGTCCTTCTGCTCTTGATACGCAAACCAAATCTCAAAGAGACCGTTAGCGAGAAGCGCAAGTACCACCACCGTGATAAGCAAGGCGACATATTTGATAAAGAGACGGCTGCGCACCACCGACGAGGTAGCCGTCTTGGCGAGCCCGGCAAGACGGCCCTGAAGCGCAGCATCCGGGGCCGCATCCGGTTGGGTCGTCATCTTAGTAGCCCTCGGCAAATGAAAGGTAATTTCACTCGATCACCTCGTCGGCTCGAGCAATGAGGGCCTGTGGCAGCTTAGTCCTATCGCATCTGCGGTTTTGAGATTGACGGACAGCGCAAATTTTTCTGGCTGCTGAACCGGTAACTCGGCCGGGCGGGCACCGTGCAGGATGCGGTCGACATAAGACGCCGCGCGTCGAAACAGTTCCGGGTAATCGACCGAATAAGCCATCATGCCGCCTGCCTGCATGAAGATTTCGTTGCCATAGATCGCTGGCAGCCGATGCTGTGTCGCAAGCGCTGTAATCTGATCGCGATGCTGTGCCGTGAACAAATCGATCAGGCTAATGATCCCGCCACCTTCGGTCCGGCCCAGTGTTTCCATCGCTTCTTCAATATCTTCGACGCTTCCGCACGGTAACGAAATCACCTCGACGCCGATTGTCCCGGCCGCGGCTTGGGCAGATTGATAGAAGCCTTCCCAGTAAGGAGCGGTGCCCGGATTGAAGAGGAGCGCAATTCGCGACAGCTTCGGTGCAGCTTCTTTGAGGAGTCCAAGCCATTTCCCGCCTACCGACAATTCAAAGCTGGCAAATCCTGTAAGATTGCCCCCTGGACGGGCAAGGGTTTGAACGAACCTGGCAGCTATGGGATCAGCCACCAGGACAAACACAACCGGCAACCCGGCCTGCGTCAGCGCGGCCGTAGCGGGCGTTGAGCGGCTCAGAACCACGTTGGGTTTCGCATCCGCAATCTCGCCTGCTGATCTGCGCATCTGATCGAGCGCGGCGCCGGGCCAGTGGTAGTCCAGTTCGATATTGCGGCCGGGGGTCCACCCCAGTGTTTTCAGGCCCTCCTCGAAGGCCGCGACCTCTTTGAGCCCGCCCGAGTCTCCCTCGGAAAGGCCTCCCTGCAATACCGCAACACGAGGTTTTTGATCGCGCTGTTGCGCTAATGCAGGGACGGCGAGGGTCGCCGCAGAGGCACCCACAAGCGCGATAAAGCGACGCCTTCTCATTCGATTACCTCGTCGGCCCGTGCGACGAGCGTAGTGGGAATCTCAAGGCCCAGCGCCTTTGCGGTTTTAAGGTTGATGGTGAATTCGAAACTGATCGGTTGCTCGATAGGCAAGTCTTCGGGCTTGGCACCTCGCAATATCTTGTCGACGTAGATTGCGCCCTGCCGAAACAGGCCTGGAAGGTTCACACCATAGGACATCAGGCCGCCGTCGACGACGTTCTGGCGGATTTGGAACATTCCGGCGATGCGGTTCTTCGCAAGGAAGTCGATAACGGAGGCTATGTGCATCAGATGCAGTGGATCGTTCGTGGTCAGCAATGCGTCGGGACGATCGGATGACATCTGCGCAAAGACTTGTTTGAAATCGTCGGCTGTTCTTGCCGGCAAGGAAACAAGCGTCATGTGAAGTAAGGGCGCGGCTCTCCGATATTGTTCCAAAGTCGCCGGATGGGACGCATTGTCGGGATTCCACAGGAAGCCAACGCGGGAAACGGAAGGGATGGCATCTTTGAGGATTTGCAGCCGCTTACTGACGACATCGGGGCCGAGAATTGTGTTTCCGGTGATATTGCCCCCTGGGTGGGCCAAGCTCCCTACGAGCCCAGCCGCAACGGGATCGCCGATTGACATCGCGACAATGGGAATGGTCTTCGTCGCTTTTTGCGCAGCCTTGGCTTCGGTCGAGCCGAATGCCGCGATCACATCAACAGGCACCTGCACCAGCGCGGCCGCTGCCTCATCCATTCGATCTGGAATTCCATCGGCGCGCCGATATTCGAACGCGATATTTTGACCTTCCGCATAGTGCAATTCGCGCAATTGCTGGCGGAATGGATTCCAGGTGGGAGAATCATCGATGATCCCGATGCGTGCGGGCTTGCTCGGCGAATATTGCGCGCGCGCCACGAGGGGCCAAGCTGCTGCGGCGTCGCCAAGTACGGATATGAATTGCCGCCTTCCAATGCCGATTGCCATTTGCCCCGCCGCAAGTGATCACGCTGGCCACAGTGGGGCAGAATATCACGCCCCAATCGGCAGGTCTGTGGCCGACTTCACGGTCCTCAGACGGCGAAAAGGCTCGCTGTTTTTCTACCGTGCAAAATGATGCAAAGCACAATTGATAAGCGCGCTTGCGAGGCAAAGGGGCCCTCGAACCCCTCGAACGCCGCGTGCAAGTCAGTTAATCGAAGGCTTCAGCCACTTCGTTACCTCCATGACTGCTCCGATGCTTCCGGCTGGAGCGGTCGCCCGGCGGGACTTGCACCCACTGGAAAGCGCCGCCTTATCACGGCGCACACCCACAATAGACATCGGCCTGCCGCGGAACGGCCATGTCGGAACTCATTCCCTACGGCTTCCCGGTGCGGTGGTTTGCCCCGCGACCAAGGACGCTGTTCGGCGATAGTAGAATGCTCTGCGGATGACTGTTGATCGACGCCACGCTAAACTTTCTGGTGTGATCTGCAGGGGAGACCGAATATGCCGCAACTTGACGAAAAAAAACTTCACGAATTCGTCGGCAAAATGCTGGGTGACCTCGGTGGTGCATTCAGCGTGCCGACGGTCCGCATCGGACTGAGACTCGGCTTATTCAACGCTCTACACGAGGGCGGGCCAGCTACATCCGATGAGTTGGCGAAACGAGCGGGCGGACTGACGGAGCGATATGTCCGCGAGTGGGCACTCGCTCAAGCGGCGAATGGCTTCGTCAACTACAACGCGACCTCGCGGAAATTCAGTCTGTCGCCAGAACAGGCCATGGTCTTTGCTGAACAGGACAGTCCGGTTTATCTGGCCGGAGCGTTTGACATCGTGGCAGCCATGATCGAGGGAGAACAGAAGGTCGAGCATTCGTTCCGAACAGGTGCCGGCGTGCGCTGGGGCGATTCGGCGGGGTGCCTGTTTTGCGCAACTGGTGCGTTCTTCCGACCGGGCTATGTGAACAACATTGTACAGAGCTGGCTGCCAGCCCTTGACGGGGTCGAAGCGAAGCTAAAGTCGGGTGCCAAGGTCGCTGATGTCGGCTGCGGCGTTGGCTTTTCAACTCTGCTGATGGCGCAAGCTTTTTCCAAAAGTCAGTTTGTCGGCTACGATTTCCACGCGCCTTCCGTTGAAGAGGCGAATCGACATGCCGTCGCACATGGGTTGGGTGATCGCGTAAGCTTTAAGGAGGCGAGCGCCAAGGACATCAAGGAATCCGGCTTCGACCTCGTGACATGCTTCGACTGTTTGCATGACATGGGTGATCCTAGGGGTTGTGCAGGTCATATGCATCGCATCCTGAAGGCCGACGGAACTTGGATGATAGTCGAACCAATTGCCGGCAATAGTCCCGAAGACAACATGAATCCCGTTGGGCGGCTTTATTACAACGCTTCGACTATGATCTGCGTGCCGACATCACTGGACCAGGAGGTCGGCGAAGGCTTGGGTGCGCAGGCAGGTGAGACCAAGCTCACCGAGGTCATTCGCGACGGCGGGTTCACACGGGTTCGAAGGGCGACGGCGGGGCCGTTCAACATGGTCCTTGAGGCTCGGGCCTAACCGAAAGCTCAGTGTCCCCCGATATCCGTGACCGTGGTGGTCGAGAGTGCCGTATTCACTCGCGAATGCCGGGGTCTTTGTCCGGTAATGGCCCTCAACATCGATTACTACCGCGCCGCAGTGAAGCAGTAGCAATCGGAAGGTAAGCAGACATTCGGCTGACATCGCGAAAGTCCAGCGGCTGCCGAGTATCCGTTCCACCGTCCGTCTGTGGAGATCCTCGCGCCGCGGTAAGGAATTAAAAGTGCGCAAGGTCGGCGTGCCGTTTTCATTGCGTTTCGGTGATGCCGCGCGTCAATTATCCCTTTTGCTCCGCCTTCCAATGCAATTTGCCAATTGACCCGCCCGTAATAGGTCGTGCCCGCTGCAATGGCAAAGAATATCAAGCTTCAATCTCGGTCTGTGACGTCCTTCGCGGCGCTGTTTTTGCTGCGGTGCGAGCGGCAGAACTGGCCCCAACGTTGCTTACCGCGCCGCAGTGAGACAGTAGCTGTCGAGACGTGAGCGACCTGAAAGATCGTCCCGTAAGGCTTGTTAGTAGATGCCCAAAGGCCCCCACTATGGGATTCGATGATCGACCGACAATAGCAAGTCCTATTCCGGTTCCGGCGGACCCTGTTGTAAAGAACGGCTCGAAGATGCGGTCCTTGTCCTCATCCTTTATTCCGGCACCAGCGTCTTCGATGGTGACCACCCCAGAAGAACTCCTGAGGACATTGGATCTGACCCGCAAGTGTTGTCTTTTTTCGTGTGACTTGTGATCTTCCTTACAGATGATGGCAGGAACTCTTGGCAGCCCAATCATCACGGAATGATGAGCTGATCCTGCTCACCGTCCGAAACCGCCCGGATGTAATTCTGGGGAACGACAGGGCAATTTCCGGTCTCCAAAGCTTGCCAAATCAAAAAATAACCGTTGCGGTTCAATGGCCGATTTATACCAATGAAAAATGGCAAACCCATTGATTTTGCGAGCTGATCACTGTTCCGTAGGGAGCGCCAATGATTTCAAAAATTTAAGGTGCGCCTTTTGATGAGGGATTTGCATTTGGCTGATTTGCAGTCAGACAGTGGCTGAAAGTTTGGCAACTACGTCCCGCTGGCCCCTGCCGTCGTTGTAATATCCAATGATCCAGATGATCTTCTTGACTCGAATGACGATTCAAATCCGCCGGCAGCCAAAGCGCAGCTACAGATTTCAGTTAGATGAAGAGGTGTGGAAGACTAGAGCCTTGGTCGACGGAAGCGAGCCAGTTACAGACATCGCCACACCCCTAAAGACAGTTTCAAATGCTCGTACGGCGCATGGGCTTTTGGCTGTTCGAGAGCGAACTTCACGCAATCTCACCGGGTTGTGGGGCTTCGATGATTCAAATTCGCGTTTGGCCATAGTATGCAAACAACTCAAACCAATCAAAAACCGTATCCATGAGCTGGTGGCTATCCACTCCTATTCAGCGCCACCTGCATCCGGAAGATGATAAGGATGGTAATCACAATTCTTCTCATCTTGATGCTGTTTGGGCAATAATGAAGTCAACGTCTCAGTGTGCAGAGCTCAGGCAATGAGCGTTCGACAGCAACTGCTTGTCATCGCATGGCTCCGCCTGAAATATTTCTAACGCGGCAGCGCTCGGTCGGTGCAAGACCATTAACCGACCCTGTTACGTCAGGCCCTCCGACGCGGCGCGCTACGTCCGAACTTCGTGAAACAGCCCACGTTCAGCATCGCAACCTCGGCGGCGACGCGGTGAATATCCATTCCTATGATTCGCATGCTCCTCTCCGTGTTAATCAGGACAGGGAGCAAGCGGGCAACACGACAATTACCGAGCCGCTCCCAGCGCATCCGGCTAGTCGCAGGGGCGGCCAGATAACGACATCGAACTCTCGGTTCATGTCAGTACGACGGCCTGCCCGCACTTGCGTGCTCCCGAGACCCGGATCACCGGAAGCTATCTGCTTCACGACAATCCGAGAATGGCAGCACCACGGACAACATGCCGGATAATGCATTCGTCGAGTTGTTCAACGACTAATTCCGCGCGGAATGCTTGAACGCCACTGGTTATGAGCCTCGACGATGCGCGGTGAAAATGCGAGGCTTGGCGTAGAGACTATAACGAAGTGCGACCACATAGCGCGATCGGCAACAAGATCCCGATCGAGCTCGTTAATCGATCAGCGGTACTCGGCCCGCCCTGATCGAGCCGCCCGGGAAAATGCCCAGCACGGTGGTCCAAGGATTGGGAGCAGTTCAATTGACTTTGCGCACTCAAAACTTGATGTACCAATTGCGCGCGAAAGCCAACACCTAGAGGCCGCGATCACATAAAGCAGAAGGCGATCGAGCCACATGGCGGTCTCCTCCTACGATGCCGAAAGGGATGGACAGAGAAACACCTTTAGCGCGCCGAGCAGCGCCTTCGGATCGTATTGGCCCTGATAAACGGGCGGCGGTACGGGGCCGCGCTTGAGCAGGACATGGATTGCCTCCCACGCCGAGCGAACGGAGCACTCGATTGTGAAGGCTATTTCCGTTGGGCATATCGACATACTGGCCGATGAGTCCGAGATTGGTCGCCCCCTCTGGAACGGGCGGAGGCATGTCGCCACGGCTCCAGGGGAGCCAGACGTTGTTGACGTATGGCATGTAGCAAGGCACGCAAATCGATGACGCCATGATCGCGTCCAACTGCTCATCGAACCGCAGGTGCCGCAGCACCTCCTCCAGAATCTCCGCCCCGCTGCATTGATCCATGCGTTTTTTCACGAACTCGCCAATTTCGTCAGGATAAAGACCATAGCCCCACCAGATGTTCGTGCCGGACGGCTGGCCGATAATTTCCGGCTGGTGGAAGACGGACAGTGACAACACCCACGGCGAGTCCTTCAGAGTCACGAGCCCGCCGCGTCCTGACTCGCTGCCGGTCAGCGCCGCGATCTGCTTGACGAAATCGGTCCCTGTGTCGGTCACGGTAAAGGTCACCCAGAGCGAGTCGGGTATCTGGCCCGGGCCGAAGAAAACGCCGGGATTGCCGAAAACCGTGCGGCCCTGCGCCAGCCGTTCCCACAGCGCCCATGACCGTCCGGTCGACCGTGGGCGCGGCGCCTCGGTCATCGATCCCGGCGAAAGGTCGGCGGCTTGCGATCCGGTGGTCACGAGCACGAGGTCCTCCGGCGCGACCGCAACCGGTGTCGCGGCGCCAGCCCGTTCAACGTCGAGTCGGTTGACGGTGATGCGGCCGGGGACCGGCGCAAAGCCGATCTCCTGCACGAAGGCGCCGGTGAAGAAGTTTACGCCGCGCGGGGTTAACCACGCGACCAACGGTTCTATGAAGTTTTGATGCTGGTTAAGCGGCGTGCGCATCACGCCCGTCATGTCCGACAGGTGCCCGAACAAGTAGAGAAAGCGATCCATGTAGCGCCGAAACTCGATCGCGCTGTGCTGAGGCAGCGATCCCATGATCGTCGACCAGAGCAACCAGAATTCGGTCGAGAAAAATTCTTTGGAAAAGAACTCATCGATGCGCCGCCCGTCGAGTATTGTTTCGGGCGTCAGCACGACCCGCGCGAGGCAGAGTCCGTCGCCAAGGCTGAGGCCGAAACGCGGACCATGTATGATGTGGCCGTCGCGATCGAGAACGTGCGCCCGATCGTGGTATGGCTCGCTCGTATTGAAGGCGAAGAAATCTTCCGTGACAGAAATAGCGGGATTGCGTGCGGACGGGATCGAATTGAGCAGATCGAATGTGCAGCGGAATTCCCTGTCAAAAACAGAGCCTGGCAGGTTGTAGCCGCTCTTCGCGCTACCGCCGAGAAAGAACCCTCCGCCGAGCACTTCATCCGCCTCGTAGATCGTGATGTCCGCCCCGGCCACGCCCGCGTTGCGAATGAGAAGCGCGGCCGCTGCCAGCCCACCAAATCCGCCACCAACGATATGCGCCTTCATCGGTCTCCTCCCTGGGCCGCTTACCGCATCGCCTCGATGACCGCGAGTTTTCTGAACTTCACGTCATTCATTGACGCGTCCGTAGAATGCACACCACCGACGGCGGTAAGACTGGGCATTTCCGAGACCACTTAGTCTAAAGTCCGTCCGGGAACATCAAGCGGGATTACAAAGTTTTCGGAGCATGAGGCGGATTGAGGCGAGGCGTAGGAACGCGAGCGCCGTGCGGTTGAGGTTCTCCCAATCTTTGACGAGCCTTCTGCAGCGGTTGAGCCAAGCAATGGTGCGCTCGACGACCCAACGGCGTGGGAGCACCACAAATCCTTTGGCATGATCGGAGCGCTTGACGATTTCAGTTGTGAGGTGAGGCAGGATCTTTGCCAGCGCCTTCTGGAAGTGCGGCCCCTGATAGCCACCGTCGGCAAAGAGCTTCTTCAAGAAGGGATACATTCCGAACAGGGTCGCAAGCAGCAGGATGCCGCCGTCGCGGTCCTGGATATCGGCGGGATGAACGATGGCGTGGAGCAACAAACCTAGCGTATCTACGAGAAGGTGGCGCTTCTTGCCTTTGATCTTCTTGCCTGCATCATAGCCATGCGGATCGATACAAGACCCCCTTTTTCAGCACTCTTGACGCTTTGACTATCGATGATGGCGGCGGTGGGGCTGGCTTCGCGTTCGCCTTGCTCGCGGCACTCCACATAAAGCGCGTGATGGATGCGATCCAGCGTGCCGTCCCAACTCCATAGGTCGAGATAGTCGAACAGCGTGCTGCGTGCCGGCAGGTCTTTCGGGATCGCCCGCCACTGGCATCCCGTACTCAAAACATACATGATCCCGTTCATCACCTCGCGCACGTCGACGTGACGCCTGTTGCCGCCCCGCTTGGCCGACGGAATCAACGGCTCGACGTGCACCCATTCATCGTCGGTCAGATCACTGGGGTATCGCAATTTGCTGCGGTCATAGCGCCCGCGGTTCTTCGCCGTCCACATCGGTGACCCTCCTCGAATCAGATCACCTCCTTTAAATCAAAGCAATTCAAAGGATTCAAGATGTTCCCGGACGGACACTAAGACTTCGGCAATACGGAAGGACGATCACAACACTGTCAAGCTGCTCAGCGCGCTCAGACCGCCGCGGAGACGCCAAGGCGAGCGATCAGCTGGACCTCCCTTGATCTGGACACCACAGCCGAAGCGACCATCACGCTTCTCTTTTGGGATCGGCCGCGATGTCGGGTCAGAGAGCCACAGCCGGAGCAGATGCCGCTTATGGCTTTCCTCCGGCCAGTCCTCGTAGGCCAAAACGGGTGTGAAGCATCACGCGGTTGTTGAGAAATTGGATGTCACCGCACTCAAAGTCCATGCTAAGCGCCACTTCGTCAACGGTCTTTCGGTATAACGCGATCGCTTCTTTCTGTGCCAGCTGTACGGCGGCACATCGGGAAGCCCCTGCGCTTTGTCGACCATGGCCCCGATGCCGCCGGCACTAAAATGGCCGTCGACAAAAGCGAAAAGCGGCTTCGGCTGGATGCCACCGGACGATGGCGGGATGGTCCGCCGTACGGCGCCCGGCTTATCTTGCGACATCTCAAAGGAGTCGTCCACAAGACGCAACGCCGGGTCGACCCGCGAGGGCAAGCGCCAGCGATATCCAGTGGTCGGGTTCTCACATAGAGCTGGATAAGAAATGAATCCCCCGCCTGCACGTCCGCAGTGCCGCCATTCCGGGACTGGTCGATCACGAGCATTCCAGCTTTCTAGAGAGCGCGGCCGAAGACTTCCTCGATGCGCTCTTTTAGCGCGCGTGAGTAAATCTGCCAAAGTAGTGCTAGGAACCGCTGCTGCACCAGCTGATTGCTCAACCGCGCTTTACTCCACACCCAGCGCAATCCTAAGCACAGTTGCTTGGTCCGCTCGCCAAACCTGATGCCCATGCCCCCCGCTCGCCCTAAGTGATCAAGAGCTAGCCGCAGTAATGCACTGCGCCCGTGTGGTGCCGATCAAACTGCGGGATCAATATCTGCAAGCTATTGCCGCACGGTTGCCGACAAACGGAGATTTCGAGCGCACCATCAACGCCGTGCTGGTGCAGGTTAACAGCGCTGAAACTTCCCGCGTCGAAGACTAGTGCGCGCTACGGCCTAAGCCGCAATTTAGTTTGTCAATTCCTGAGGTAATAGTTGCTGCAAATTCACGGCAATGATGCCGAGTTGGATCGTGCCAACTGGTGGCGGCGCCTGGACCACTTGGACAATCGTGATTGTAACCGTTGTCCCGGCTGATGGCGTTTCACTGGATGTCCAACTCGCCGCTACCGAACCAAGTTGAAATCCCACAATGGTGCCGTCCGCACTGATCGATTGAGCCAAGCGGTGAAGATCATCCAGAACTGCCATTGCTCTCCCCTCTAGTACCCGCTTTTACGGAAGGCTGACTCGTGATTCAACATTGGGATGATTCCCATAGCTGCGAAGGTCCGGCTGACACCGGCGGATCGTGCGGTGCTTGAAGCGCGGGTTTGGGCACCGACGACGGAGCAACGCGACGCGTTTCGCGCGCGGATCGTCTTGCTGGCGGACGAAGGCCACTCGACCCGTTCGATTGCCCGCGCGCTCGGCACGATGCCGCGAACGGTCAGCACTTGGCGCGGCCGGTTCGCCCGCGAAGGCTTGGCCGGTTTGGCCGACAAGCCGCGGCCCGGCCCGGCACCGAAGTACACCAGCGAGACCGGTCGACGCATTCTGGCGGTCCTGGAACGGGAGCCGCCGGCCGGCTTCGCGCGCTGGAACGGGCCCTTGATTGCAGCCGAACTGGGCGACGTGCACGAGCAGCAGGTCTGGCGTTTCCTGCGGGTGCAAAAGATCGACCTCGCCGGGCGAAAGTCGTGGTGCGAAAGCAACGATCCCGAGTTTGTCGCCAAGGCCGCCGATGTGGTCGGGCTCTATATGGCGCCGCCCGAGAATGCGATCGTCGTCTGCGTCGACGAAAAGCCTTCGATCCAGGCGCTGGAGCGCACCCAAGGCTATCTGAAACTGCCGAACGGCCGGGCGCTGACCGGCCACAGCCACGATTACAAGCGCAATGGCACCACCACGCTGTTCGCCGCCTTTGAGGTGGCCACCGGCAAGGTGAGGGCTGCGCACAAGACGCGCCGCCGGCGTATCGAGTTCCTCGACTTCATGAACGACATCGTCGCCGGCCATCCCGACACCGCCATCCATGTCGTCCTCGATAACCTCAACACCCACAAGCCCAAGAACGACCGCTGGCTCAAGCGCCATCCGAACGTGCACTTCCACTTCACGCCGACGCGGGCCTCCTGGCTCAACCAGGTTGAAATCTGGTTCTCGATCCTGGAAGGACAATCGCTGCACGGCGCCTCATTCACCTCGGTCGCGCAACTTAGGCAGCATATCGATGCTTTCATCGAGGCTTACAACGAAAACGCTCGGCCGTTCGTCTGGACCAAAGCCAAGGTCCATCAGCGCCACGTCAAAGGATGCCGTATCAGTGAATTGTGATTCCGGGTACTAGGTTTGTTTCCGGCGTTCATACTAGAGAGGGCCGGCGCAAACGTCATCCAGCAAAAGCCCAACTCACAAGGTCAAGCTGGCTGTCACTTTAACGCGGGCATCATTCGTAGCCGTATCGCCCTGACACATTCTCCTCCTGCTGACTGATGATCCCCTCGCGTTCGATCATCACATCGATTAGGGTTTTGACTTTCTCCGTCTCCTTAAGGATCAGCTTGATATTGTCAAGTTCGGCCGTGTCGTCGAGCATCGAACCCAATTTGATGAACCGCTCCATCAGCTTAAAGAAGCTTTTCTTGCGTTGGTCCCGCGTCATCATCTTTCGTCGGGTGGCACCCAGCCGAAGCCACTTGGCGGACGGCCTATAAGTCTCTTCTTTGGCTCGGCAACACCCAAACGTGACAAGCCGCAAATCACGAAGGAGCGACATGCCAGTTCGGTCTTCAGCAGCGGATGCTCTTTCCGCCCATTCTGGCCGTCGACTACCGGGCCGTTGCGTTCAATGAAGCCCGCGCACTCCGCAGCGCGGTCTGCCGCCAAGCAACCCTGCAACAGTGTCTCGCGGCGGCCCGCGTCGGTGATGTCGTTCTCGGTCGTGATAGATGCCCATAAAGCTGCGCCGGTTTTGCTCAAGATCGCGGGCGGTGCGTTCGAGTTGGTGTCAGTTGGCTTGACGACTGAGAGCTTCGTTTTTGTTGCCATTTATTTTTTTCACCTCTCTGAGGCTTCATGTTGGAGGAACGCGTAAGCAATCATCGTCATCAGCGCATGACGATGAAGGCCGTGCCAAGACCTTGCCTCGAAGTGGTCGAGACCGAGTTCCTCCTTCATCTGTTGATGGGCCTGCTCGCAAATCCATCGTGCCTTGATCGTCGCGGCCAAGCTGCGTGGGTCCATTCCGGCGGGCAAGTTGGCAAGATAGTATTTCTTCTCGCCCGACGCGCGGTGCTCGCCGATGAGCCAGGCTTCGTCTCCTGGAAGATGCTGCTGACCCTTATCCCATATCCGCTGCGGAGGTCCGTCGGCGATGCGGACACGGACAGCAGCAAATCGGGCTTTGAGCCGACCCTTCGTCCCGCTACGCCAACTCACTGTTCTCCACTTGGCACCGGCCAGCATGTCTTCAGCTGCTGTCGATAGACTATCTGGCACGTACCGCGTACGGGGCCGGCCTCGAACTTTGGTAGCTGGCCAAATGAGCTTCACCCCAACAGGGTACACCTTGAGGTGACGAGGGATGCCAACAGCCCAGGCGAGCTTGCGAGCCGTCAGCCCTTGACGGAAAGGCGCACTGAGACCGTAACCGGCATCAGCCAGCACACAGCGGAAGCGCACGCCGATCGATATCAAGCGATCAATCTCCGCCAGTGCGATCTCGGGCTTTGTCCGTGTTGTTCGATATTCGGCCGGAACACCGGCTCGCTGCAGCCGCTGCCGATCGCTGATCCAACTGTCTGGAAAAAAAAGCCGCAACGTCACCATCACCGGCACTTCGCCGCGGGCGAGCGTCAGTGACACCAGAGACTGACAGTTGGCGGTCTTGCCTAGCGCTGAAGCATATTGCGCAGCGACGCCGACCGAGTGCGTGCCCTTCTTCGGCACCGCCGTATCGTCGATCACCAACACCGCATCGCTGCCACCAACGAGCCGATCCGCTTGAATGAGCAGCTCCGTCTCCAATGGCGCCGCGTTCCAGACGCCAGCCAAAACAAAATGATGCAGCAGGAAAGCCGCCATTTCCTTGTGCGCGCATCTATTTTCGGGCGGACGCAGCCTTCGCCATGCCAGGGGTCTATGAGTTCCTGGAGGCGGAGCGGATCAAATACGCGATCCGGTTACCCGCCAACCAAATCCTACAGCATAGGATTGGCTACCTGCTCAAGCGCCCGGTCGGCCGACCTCCGAACGAGGTGCGTCGGTTCTATGCCAATTTCATCTATCAGGCGGGAAGCTGGACCCATCCGCGCCGGGTCATCGCCAAAATCGAGTGGCATCCGGGCAAGCTTTATCCGCGCGTCGGTTTCATCGTCACCAACATGGCGCATCCCGCCACAAATGTCGTCGCTTTCTACAACAAACGCGACACTTGCGAGCAGTGGATCAAGGAGCGCAAGGGCGCGATCAAATGGACGCGGCTGTCATGTCGGACGTTCGCCGCCAACGCCGTCCGGCTCCAGCTTCATGCGCTGGCCTACAATCTCGGCAATTTCTTGCGCACGCTGGCGACGCCCGAGCCAATCAAAGACTGGTCTCTGACGAGCCTGAAGGAGAAGCTGATCAAGATCGGTGCGAAGGTGGTCTGCCACGGACGCTATGTTGCCTTCCAGATGGCGGAGGTCGCCATCCCACGGCAGATGTTCCAAGAGATTTTGCGGCTGATTGCGGAACTACGGCCGCAGCCACCACCGGCGCCAGCGTGAGGCGCGCGATTGTCATGCGTTCACAAGCAATCGACGGGAGCAGTGCGTCCAAATGCCAGCGAAAATAGCCAGATTAGCCACTCGACCACCAATTCTGGATACCCGAGGTGTCGGTAGCCGTCCGCAGCTCGCGTCCGTCTTGTAGTAAGGCCGAAAAACGCGAATATTCATGGCAGATCGGCAGTCATCCGGGGAATCCCGGCTTAACTGTCTGACGCGGGTGCTACTGTCTCTTCGCCGCTAAGTTCCCGTTTTTTCACTTTTGAAATAACGGGACCCTGCTTTAAGGTTCTATTGCGCCAAAGCCACAATCTGCAACGCTTATATTGATCTGCGCAGTTCTGCGGATGGGAGACCAGGATGCCTACTTCGCGCGATTTCGTTCCTGTCGCCGGCAGCGAGCGCCTCCGCCCTCCGAGCCACAGACGCGTCGGCGCCGCCGACGCTGGCGCGCAGATTGGCGTCACGATCGTCGTGCGGCCGCGCCCCGGCAGCCTGCCCCTGCCCGATCTCTCGCATTGGCAATCGACGCCTCCCGGCAAAAGGAAATTCCTTTCGCCGGACGAGTATGCGCGCGCTCATGGGGCGGCTCAGGCCGACCTCGACGCGGTCGCGGCCTTCGCGGCGGAGCATGGCCTCAGGGTTTCGTCGAGCCACGCGGGACGTCGTCATGTCACCGTTGTCGGCACGGTCGCCCGAATGAACGCGGCCTTTGGGGTCGCCCTCAACCGCTACGAGGCGACTATGCCGTCTTCCGGGCGGCGCTCGGAAAGGGAGCCTACGCCTGCGCCCTCGCGCCGGCGCGGCAGGACTAATGCGCCGGCGCCGGCAACGGCGGAAACCTACACATACTATGGCTATGACGGCGCCGTCCATGTGCCCAAAGAACTCG
The DNA here is from genome assembly GCA_963732015.1 of uncultured Alphaproteobacteria bacterium. Lineage (GTDB taxonomy): Bacteria > Pseudomonadota > Alphaproteobacteria > Rhizobiales > Xanthobacteraceae > BOG-931. The sequence continues at coordinate 207,422 of CAVSXY010000006.1, forward strand.
ATGGGATCGTTCTTGCCGTCGTCGGCCTCGACAACCGCCTTCTCGGCGTTCCGGCCGGCTCCGGCAACGATCCGAGCGGCGCAGCTTCGCTCCAGCCGCCCGCTGTCGCACAGCTCTACAATTTCCCGAACACCGGCGCGAGCGACCAAACCATTGGCGTCATCGCGCCGCAATCGTCTCCGGGCAACGGCGCGAGCTATCTGTCGAACGACATCAACAACCTCTATTTCCCAGGCCTCAGCAATGCCGCCTATCAAACAGCCCCGGCGTCGATCAACAACATCAATCTGACAGTCGGAACCAGCACCTTTTCGAACAGCACCTCGACCGTCCAGAGCATCACCAGTTCGACAAACCTCAACGCATTTCCCTTCAGCTTCATCATCGAGCTGACCCAGGACATCTCGACCTCCGCCACAATCGCTCAGGGCGCAACGGTCAACGTCTATTTCACCCAGGCCTCTGAACAGGGCTGGCTCGTGTTCCTGAACCGGGTGCTCTTGCCCGAAGGCGAAAATCAGCCGACCGTCGTCACCTGCAGCTTCACAATCTTCATCGGCGACGACAGCAGCAACATCGGCTCGCTCACCAGCTCCGGCTCCGCCGCGTCGCTGATGACGGCAGCCTTTCAGGCGCTCGCCTCGCAAGGCATCAACGTGTTCATCGCGCTCGGCGACTGGGGCGCCGACAACTGGTGGCCGCTCGGCTCGACGTCCCCGACCGCGCCGGACGGCAAGAGCCACGTCATGTATCCGGGCAGCGACCCGTGGATCACCTCGTGCGGCGGAACGGTGATCGCATCCAATTCAACTCCGCCGCCGGCGTTCAACGAGACCGTATGGAGCGACGCCTGGTCCACAAGCAACTTCGGCTCGTCCACCTCGAACTTCGGCACGACGGGCGGCGGCGTCAGCGCGACCTTCCCGGCCCCCTCCTACCAGACCGCGGCGGGGATCACTGGCGCGACGGATTCGGCGGGAACGTTCCACGCCGGCCGCGGCGTGCCGGACATTGGGGGCATGGTCGGGCTCACCGGCTTCTTCGTCAACGGCATCAGTTACGGCTTTACCGGCACAAGCTGCGTCGCGCCCCTCTACGCCGGCTTTGCGGCCGTGCTGCGCAGCGCCTTCGGCGTCGAATTGGGCTTTTTCAACTCCATCCTCTATGCGCTTCCCACTGCGGCCTTCAATCCGCGAGCCTCTGGCAACAACAATTCCCACGACACGCCGACCAACGTCGCCATTGCAATTCCGGGATACAAGGGCACAACTCCCGACGCGCCGTTTTTCAGCTCCGGGACCGGATGGGACGCCTGCACCGGGCTCGGCAGCGTCGCCGGATCCAACTTCCTCAACAGCGTTGCGGGCCTGATGTACAATCAGACCTTCTATTTCCAGGCGCAAAAGAGCACCTACGGGCTGGACGAGGTTGGCGCCAACGCTTCGGCCTCCGGCAACTCGCTCTATTCGGCTTCGTCGAGCAGCGGTCCGCCGTTCTGGCTGGTGCTGGAGGGCTTTGCGCCGTCTGCCCTCACGGGCGTTCCGCTCCCCAAGGTCGCCGGCGCGCTCACTCTCGAAAGCGGCGTGACCGTCACCGTTGGCGCGCCTCAACCGGAATTGCCGTCGCAAACCAGCACGCCCCAGCGCATCCTCTTTCCCTGCAGCATCGATTTTGCGAAGAGTGCGATTGCCTCGATCGCCAATGAGGGCATCTTCCCGAACCCTAGTCAGTCTTCGTTCGACCTTCCGCTGAGTGCGCTGATCAGCGGGCTAGGCCAGCCGCTGTCGGCGTCGATGGTGTTCGAACTCTCGGCCGGAGAAGATCCCTCGTTCGCGAACTTCACCAGCATCTCGACGAACGCGGACAACGTCTTTTATCTCAGCAACGATCTGCGCGTGTTCACGGTAACGCCCGGCGTCAATACGTCCCCGGTCGCGGGCGTCGGCTGGCCCGGAACCAATTTCACGAACTTCGACACGGGAAGCGCGTATGGCTACCTCAAGAGCCTGCTGAACACGCTGAACTCCAATTCGAGCTTCAATTCCGGGGCCTCCGACCCGTTCACGCAGTTGCCGGACCAGTCGAGCGCGCTGACCGGCAATTCCTCGGTCACGCCGTTCGCCATTAATCCGGCGAGCCCATTGGGGACGCCGTTCAACAACTACAACTTCGCCATCGCCAGGGTGCGCGTGAGCGGCACGCCCGGGAACTCGACCGTCAAGAACATGCGCGTCTTCTTCCGCCTGTTCGCGACCGAGACCAGCGACACCGACTATCAGCCGGCTCTGACTTACCCCTTCGCGGCCGACGCCGCGGGACTGCCCGGAGCGCCGCTGCTGGGAATCGGCAACGTCACGATCCCGTTCTTCGCGACGGGGAACTACCAGGCCAACAACGACTTCGGCATCAACAACGACTATCCGACGACCGGGACAACTCTGAACAGCTTCCCGATCACCATTCCCGCAAGTGGGACGGCCTGGGCCTATTTCGGCTGCTATCTCAACATTTACCCGACCGGCAACACGATCAACGGCCAGGCCGTGCAGACGATGCTGCCGAGCACGCACGCCTGCGTCGTCGCACAGATCGCCTTCGACGACGCGCCGATCCCCACGAGCGGCGGCACGGCGGTCGGCCCGGAAAACTCGGACAAGCTCGCGCAGCGAAACCTCGCCATCACCTATTCCGACAATCCAGGACCCCCCTCAACTCATCGCATCCCTCAAACCTTCGACGTAAGGCCGAGCGCGACGCCGAGCACGACGGTGGGCGAACTCTTGAACTATCCCGACGAGCTGATGATCGACTGGGGCGACACGCCAGTGGGCGCGACCGCTAGCATCTATTGGCCTCAAGTCGCGGCGAGCGACGTCCTGTCGTTTGCGGACAAGCTCTATTCGACCCACCAGCTTTCGGCCGCCAACTCCAACACCATCCAGTGCAAGGTCCCGCACGGCTTCTCCTTCGTGCCAATTCCGCCGGATCGGGACAGAATTTCGCGGGCCTTTTCACCGTCGACCTTCCGCAAGGCGTCTCGACCGGACAAGTCTTCATCATTTCGGTCCGCCGAATCTCGACGCGGCAGGCCGAGACGCCTCCGCCGATCCAGATTGAGGCGCGAACCGCGGCGTCCGAACGCGGGAAGGTCATGCGCAACTGGCGCTATGTCGTCGGCACTTTCGCCGTGCGCATTCCGGTCACGACGCGAAGGGTGATGCTGCCCTTGGAGGAGACGACCTATTCCATCCTCAAGTGGAGATACGAGCAGATGGACACGACCGATCGGTGGCGTCCCGTCCTCGCGCGCTATCTCGACTACATCGCGGGGCGCATCGATGGGCTCGGCGGCAATTCCGGGACGATCGAGCCGTCGCCCTATGGCCCGCAGCCTTTGCCGAAGCCCATCGAGCGGGGACGCGAGCACACCGGCAAGGTCGACGGCCTGGTGTACGACCGCTTTGGCGATTTCCGGGGGTTCTGCCTCACGACCGAGGATGGCCACGAACGGAGCTATGAGAGCCGCGAGGGCGAGATCGAAGCGCTCGCGCGCTTCGCCTGGCTCGACAGGGTGGTGATTTCTGTCATCACCGAAGCGCACGCCCCGCATTGCCCGATATCAATCATCCTTCGCAGGGCACCGCCGCGTTCGCGCGATTGGTGAGCTCGCGCTTAAGATCCTGTCGTGCTACCCGTGGGCATCTCGCGTCGTCAGCTAGTGAGGTCGGTGAGACACCACAAACCACCGGAGGAAATCGAACTAAAACGGATTTAACTCGACCGATCGACGATGTCCGCACAATGCCCGCTCTTGCTGATGTACGCGCCGCACATGCTGCCTTGCACCCAGAACTCAAAACAAACGGTCGATATGGGTCATCTTCGATGTTTCTAGCGTGCCCGGTCATGTCTGCTTCTCGTCCGATAGCGACGGAATCGCTGCATCGCGACAAGTGACGCTCCGGGCCAAGATTCAAACTCATGCACTGGAAAAAAATAAACTCTACTCGATCACATCGTCGGCGAGCTGTTGGAGAACCATTGGCACTTCGAGACCGAGCGCTTTGGCGGTCTTGAGATTGATAATCAGCTCAAACTTTGTCGGCGTTTGGATCGGCAGATCGGTAGGCTTCGCGCCCTTAAGGATGCGATCGATGTACTCTGGCGCCTGGCGAAACTGTTCGGCAATCGGCGCTATAAGAGATCAGACCCCTGATTCCGGGAAAAAGCGATTGAAATAGATCGCCGGGACGCCGTAGCGGGCTGCCAGCGCGATGATCAGTTCGCGATTTACCGTGTTGAATGGGTCCGGCATCACGATGAGCCCGCCATCCGGATTGCGTGCCAGTGCGGCGATAACGCCTTCGATCTCATTCTTGACGTGAACCGGAGCGGCATTCACCTGGACAGCAAAGGATGACGCCGCCGCTTGAATGGAGGGTATGATTAATTGGGGCGGTGCGGAAGTGTCGGGGTCTAATAATAGCGTACCGGCGAAGACCTTCGACGAATTCGTCGCCTGGGCCAAGGTCAATCGCGGCAAGCTAACCTACGCGAATTACGGTCCGGGCACCCTATCGCACTTTCTCGGCTATCAGGTGAGCGAACGCTAGGGCCTCGACTTCACGCAGATTTCGTATCGGGGCAATGCCCCGCAGATGGTCGATCTGCTCGCCGGGCATGCGCTGTTCGGCTTCACCCAGCTGCAGGGCGCAATCGAGCCGGTACGCTCCGGCTTGCTGCACGCGCTGATTTCTTCGGGCAACAGACGCTCGGCACTGCTGCCCGAGCTTCCGACATTCGCCGATATCGGCAAGCCCGATCTGGTGGCGCTGGCGTGGTTCGGGCTGCTCTTGAAAACCGGCGCGCCGCCCGACATCGTCAAGCGCTTCGAAGCGGAGGCGATCGCGGCACACGCGGACCCGGACGTGCGCGCCAAGCTCGCCGCCCAGGGTTTTGACGTCAGCGGCCAGACCGCGCAGGCATTCCGCGACAGCATTGCGGTGCAGACCGAACGCTGGGCCAAGGTCGTCAAAGCGACGGGATTTTCGGCGGATTAGAGCATGAGCCGGAAAGTGGATGCCGGTTTTCCGAAAAGACGGGCGGCCGCACCCGGCTGAACGATGACGTCCACTATTGTTCGCGTCTCGGACTCAAAGCAGACGTTGCACAACTCCCGACTGGTGCCAACAGCCGACATTCGATTCGAACGAGTCGGGTGGCGCAGTTCAAACCGCGCGAAATGCTGTTCGAACCGCTGCTCAACAAGGCGCATCTGCGCAATCTCTTCACCGAGATCGAACCGCCCGACGAGCGGCTTTCGAGGAGCTGAGCCACGAAATCCGAGCGGGGTTCAGTAAGCGATACGGAGGGTCGCGGATCACGCCGAGTTCGCGTAGAATTGTTGCCTCGGCACCGCGAGGAATTATGTCCGACTACGCGCCCTCGATCGTTCTCGGCATTGGGCTTGCGGCGGCGACCGGCTTCCGCGTGTTCCTACCGCTCCTCGTCGTCAGCGCGGTGGCCTATACTGGGCACTTGCCGCTCGACGACAGATTTGCCTGGCTTGGCACGCTGCCGGCGCTTGTGATGCTCGGCGCTGCGGCCGTTGTCGAAATCCTCGCCTACTACGTTCCGGTTATCGACAACCTCCTCGACACCATAGCCACGCCCGCCGCGGCGATAGCGGGCACGATCATATCGGCCTCGGTGATGACCGACGTGCCGCCGATGATGAAATGGACGGCCGCCGTGATCGCCGGTGGCGGCATCGCCGGCCTCACCCAGGGCGTCACCGGACTGGTGCGCGGACATTCCACCGTTCTCACCGGTGGGCTCGGCAATCCGGTTATCGCCACGCTCGAGCTTCTCGGTGCTGCGGTGATGTCGTTCCTCGCGCTCGCGGCGCCCGTTGCGGCGGTCGCGGTTGTGGTGCTGTTCCTGTGGCTGATGCTCCGTCTCGCGCGCAGGCTCTGGCCGAAGGCCAATAAGCCGAACGGCGTGAAATAGGCTCAATCGAAAACACTACACTCACAATTCACTATCCCGCCCCTGTCTTATCAGACTGGTGATGCCCGAACTATGGCGCGCTGCACTCCGGTATGAACAAAATGACGTACCGAGATTCCGAAATATTCGGCGAGCGTCGTGGTGATATATGCCGACGTCGGCCAGAGTGCTAAAAAATGGCAAAGTTGCCAACTTCCGCCCATTGCCGCCGAACAAATCACCATCGCCGCATGTCCGCTAATGGAATGGTCCGGCCGTGCTCCTGCCTCGCCAGCGCTGAAATCTTGCAAGGGGCGCCAACATCAATGGCAAATAAACCTTTCGCAATGCGGCAATTGATAGTGGCGAATGTCCGCAGCCGGTCAAACGCTGCACATTCGCCCTCTCCGCGCAATGTCTGCTTGTCTCCCGCTAGTGACAATTGCAGGGGGCGATCACACAACTGCTTCGGTACCGCCCCGGGCGTTCCGTAACAATTACGGGCGGGGCGGAATGAGAAGGCGCGCATAGACTTTATTCTGCAGCATTATTGAGATCAGTCGATTTTGATTCCGAGCGCCGCAACGATCGGCGTCCATTTCGCAATTTCGTCTTCGATGAGGCGACGCAATTTCATCGGAGAGGAATCGGTGTCGGGCTCGAATCCGGTCGCTACAAGCATTTTCTGGTAGCCGGGTTCGGCAAGGGCGGCGTGATTTGCTTGCGCGATCTGTTCAATAATGGTGTGGGATGTTCCGGCGGGGGCGAACAATCCGATTGATTGTTGAGAGATCATGCCAGGAAGCGTTTCGGCTGCAGTCGGTAAATCGGCAGCGGCAACGAGGCGGGCTGGGCTGGTCACGGCCAAGATCCGCAGCTTGCCGGTTCTATGAAATTCGATGAGTTGTCCCGTCACGGCTGGCGTGACCATGGCCACATGGCCGGCAAGCGCGTCGGCGGTTGCGGGCCCTGAACCGCGATAGGGGACTTGCAATAGGTCGGGAAGGCCAGCGAGAGATTTGAATAGCTCGCCGGTGAGATGGTTCAGCGAGCCAATGCCGGCATGCCCATAAGAAAGCTTGCCACGGTTGGCTTTATCGTAGTCGATGAACTCTTGGAGCGTGGTTGCCGGGATCGAAGGATGTATGGCGATCGCGAAAGCGGAAATTGCGATATTGGAAATCGGATCGAGGTCCTTCATCGGATCGTACAGCGGCCGAGTCTTAAGGATGGCCTCGGTGATGTGGGTGCTCGATCCTCCGAGCAAGAGGGTGTACCCGTCGGGGCGAGCATGCGCGACAGTTGCAGCTCCGAGCGAACTGCCACCTCCGCCTTGGTTCTCCACCACAATCGTTCCGAGGAGCGGTGTGATCTTCTCGGCCCATGGGCGGCCGACGGCGTCGAAACCGCCTCCAGGAGGGAACGGAATGATGAGTCTAATCGGTCGGTCCGGGTAGCCCTTCTCTGCGAAGGCAGTTCGAAGCACAAATTTTCGAGCTGAGGCAGCAGCCAACCCCAATGCGAGCAGATCACGGCGCCTCATCACGTTCTCCCAATACCAGTTAGTCCCTCCTAACAAACAGGCGGCGAAAAGCGCCCGCGAAGTCTAGCAAGCCAAAAAAGAGAGAAACGGCTTGCCCATGCAAAGCGCTCCCCGGGACAGTATAAGGCGCGATATACGCATTGGCGACCGAGATCGTTCACAGCGCCAGCCACGCGAACGCCTCCTCGCAGATTGTCACTTTGCTTCCGTTTTCGTAACATTCGACCTTCGTGAGTAAGCTGGAGACAGGAAGAAGCGGCTGTTACCATTCGGGTCGGATCAATCGGAGGCTAAGGCGATGCCCGTGACAATCACACCGCTTACGCCGGCGATCGGCGCAGAAGTCGGAAATGTCGATCTCGCCACGCTGAGCAACGAGGAGTTCGCCGAAATCGAGTCAGCGTGGCATCGCTATTCAGTGCTGTTGATCCGTGGGCAGAAACTGACAGACGATGATTTGCTTGCTTTCAGTCGCCGGCTCGGCGAACTCGATCCTCCGCCCAACCAGGAGCACGGCCGTCAGTGCCCTCCCGGGTATCCGGACGTTTATGTGGTATCCAACGTGCTCGACGAGAAGGGCGAACCGATCGGCGCGCTTGGAGCCGGCGAAGCCGTCTGGCACACCGACATGAGCTATTTGGACATGCCGCCCGACGCGTCAATGCTGTATGCGCTGGAGATCCCACCGAGCGGAGGAAATACGCACTTCTGCAGCATGCAGGAGGTGTGGAAAGCGCTACCTGCAGCCTTGAAGGTTCAGATCGGAACACGCCGCATCAAACACGACGGGACTTTCAACAGCGGTGGCTACATTCGCAAAGGCGTGACACCAACAGACGATCCGCATAACGCGCCTGGTGCATGGCACCCGGCCGTGTGCACACACCCCATCACTGGCAAGCCGGCGCTCTATCTGGGCCGACGGCGTAATTCCTACGTTGAAGGCTTGACGCCGGATCAATCGGACAGGTTGCTCGATGAGCTCTGGAAATTTACAAGTTCACCTGCGTTCGCTTATGAGCATCGCTGGCGTGTTGGCGACCTCGTTCTTTGGGACAATCGCTCGACGATGCACCGGCGCGACCCATTCGATAATACGAAACGGCGCGTGATGCATCGAACGCAAATCAAAGGCAAATGGCAACCCAGCGCCTATATCGCGGCTGCTTGATCTAAATCAGCGACATCATGACTTGCCGGACCAACGGACGACCAAATACCGGCTGGTCATCATCCTCAAGACGGCCAAGACGCTCGTTATCGTCGTTCCGCCAAGCCCTCTCGTTATCGCCGACGAGGTGATCAAGCACCTTATCGAGCGTTTGTAAGTCGGGATGGCTGCAAGCTGCCCCTGCTGCGCTGCACCGAAATTTCTCAGCAATCGGTCGCTGTGGGTCAAACTCGACACATTTTCGATGTTCGAGCGACTTCCGCTTAGCCCACAACACCGGACATATCGCTGCGTCGCATTAAGTGATGGGCCATTAGCGCCATATCGCGCCGTAGCAATTTTCACCGTTATTCAATCACCTCGTCGGCGAGCACGAGCAAGTTATGCGGAACAGTGAGATCCAGCGCCTTGGCGGCTTCGGGACCCCGCCCGGCCGGCACTATGACCGGTCTGCGAGGAGCTCGCTGCACTGGCCCGGAGAGGGTGGAAGCCCGTTTGGACCCGGTGATTCCAGGAAGCGCGGCCCGAGGCTGAGGGGTGGCGTTCGGTCGCCTAACCAAGAGCCGCGGTGGAGCGCCGAGAGGAGAGCGCGCCCCGCTGGGTGCGCTTCCGCGCCCGCAGCACTTTCAGATGGCAACACCTGGCAGTGCGGCGCGGATCATAGCTGGTGCGCCTGTCGGCGCTCCGCCTCCCTTCTTTGTTTGGGGAGGCCAAACAAACAAAACTCGGGCGCATTCGCGCCGCGAGAACGAATTGCGTCACCCTCCCCTGGAGGGAGAGGGTCGCGCCCGCAGAGCGCGGGGTGGGGTGTGCGGCGTCACCGGGAGTCGCAGCGCGCTTCGCGCGCTCTCGCCCCACCCGCCGGCCTTCGGCCGACGACCTCCCCCTCCAGGGGAGGTTGCATTCGTGCAAGGCGATGGGCGCGCAACAAAGGAGTAGCTCCAATCATGCCCACATGGCGCAACAAGCCGCCGAACCGGCAATATCTCAACAATCGTTATACGCCGCGCCAGCAGCAGGACTTGCGCAACGCGGCGCTCGCGGCAACGCAGCGGCTTTACTGCGACGCGCTGGAGCTCTGGCGCACGTGCGCCCGGAAGAAATGCCGGCATCGGCAAGCCGGGCCGCTGTCTGCGAAGCGGATGGACGAACGTGTCGCAACGGCGGCAGCGCCGTGCGCATGCGGAGGTGCTGGCCGGAGGTCCGCGCCGCACCGCACCCGCAAATCACAAGGAATGGGCCATGCGCCGCAATCCGCCGTCTCGCAGGCTAGGCCGTAGGGCGGGGTAGGCGCGCCGTAACCCGCCGCTGTGGTCGCGGACAAATTGGCGGATTACGCTACGCTAATCGCCCTATGAACCGCCGGGAGACTTTGTTTGCGCACCGATGAGAACCTGACGGCCGAACGGCCGACCTTCGTGACGCATCTCGAATGCTCCGCGACCGGCGAGCATTACGCGGCGGACGAGATTCATAATCTCTCGCGCGCCGGTAAGCCGCTGCTGGTGCGCTATGATCTCGCCGGCGTGAAGAAGGCGCTGAGCAAGGACGGCGCTCGCACGCCGCCCGCCCGATCTCTGGCGCTATCGCGAACTGCTGCCGGTGCGGCGCGCGAAAGACATCGTCAGCCTCGGCGAGACGATGACGCCGCTGGTGCCGCTGCCGAAGCTCGCCGCGAAACTCGGCGGCGGCGAGATTCTGGTGAAGGACGAAGGGCGGCTGCCGACCGGCTCGTTCAAGGCGCGCGGCCTGGTCATGGCGGTGTCGATGGCGAAGGCGTTCGGCATCAAACACATGGCGATGCCGACCAACGGCAACGCCGGCGCGGCGCTCGCGGCTTATGCCAGCCATTGCGGCATCAAGACCACGATCTTCTGTCCCGAAGATACGCCGGAGGTGAACGTCAGCGAGATCGGGCTGCAGGGCGCGGCGGTCTATCGCGTCAACGGCCTGATCGACGATTGCGGAAAAATCGTCGCCGAGGGCAAGGCCAAGGTCGGCTGGTTCGACGTCTCGACGCTGAAGGAGCCGTATCGCATCGAAGGCAAGAAGACGATGGGGCTGGAGCTCGCCGAGCAGCTCGGCTGGACGGTGCCCGACGTCGATCTTCTATCCGACCGGCGGCGGCACCGGCCTGATCGGCATGTGGAAGGCGTTCGCCGAACTGGAGGCGATCGGCTTCATCGGCAGCAAGCGCCCGCGCATGGTGGCGGTGCAGGCCGCGGGCTGCGCGCCGATGGTGCGCGCCTACGAGCAGGCGTCGAGCACGCGCCGCGCTGGGAGGATGCGCACACGATCGCCGCCGGCATCCGCGTGCCGCAGGCGGTCGGTGATTTTCTGATCCTGCGCGCCGTGCGCGAGAGCGATGGCTTCGCCATCGCGGTATCGGACGAGGCGATCTCGGCCGGCGCTCGACGAAGTGGCGCGCGAGGAAGGCTTTCTGATGTGCCCGGAGGGCGCCGCGACCTACGCGGCCTACAAGCAAAGCCTCGCCGACGGACGCATCTCGCGCAACGAACAGGCCGTGCTGTTCAATTGCGCCACCGGACTCAAATATCCGCTGCCGCCGATCAAGCGCACGCTCGACCGGCACAAGCCGATCGATTTTGCCGCGCTGTAACCGTCATTGCGAGGAGCTATGCGACGAAGCAATCCAGGGCGGGGTGCAGAGCGGTAAGGTAGACTGGATTGCTTCGGCCTTTGGCCTCGCAATGACGACGCCGGGAGAGAGACATGTGGACATTGGCTTTCATTGCTCTCGCATTCGCTCTCTTCTGCGGCTCGATCGCACCGGCCGCGGCGCAGAATTTTCCGACGCGGCCGATCACGATGATCGTGCCGTTCGCGGCCGGCGGACCGACCGATGTCGTCGGGCGTTTGATGGCCGAAAACATGAGCCGCATGCTCGGCGAGAGCATCATCGTGGAAGACGTCAGCGGCGCGGCCGGCACGATCGGCGTCGGCCGCGCAGCGCGCGCGCCGCCTGACGGCTACACGCTGAGCCTCGGCCACTGGAGCACGCACGTCGTCAACGGCGCGATCTACGCGCTGCCGTACGACCTGCTGCTGGACTTCGAGCCGATCGCGCTGTTGCCGAGCAACCCGCTGCTCATCGTCAGCAGACATTCGCTGCCGGCAAAGACGCTCAAGGAGCTGATCGCCTGGATCAGAGCCGCGCCGAGCGTCAGCGTCGGCACCGCGGGCGTCGGCTCCGGCTCGCACATCGCCGGCGTCTATTTCGAAAATCGCATCGAGACCCGCCTGCAGTTCGTGCCCTACCGCGGCACCGACCCGGCATCTGGTCGATCTCATGGCGGGGCGGATCGACATGATGTTCGATCAGGCTTCGGAAGCGCCGCCCCGGCTTTCCGACGACACGATCAAGCCATACGCCGTCACTGCCAAGACACGGCTCGCGTCGGCGCCCGATGTGCCGACGGTCGACGAGGCGGGCCTGCCGGGTTTCTACATCAACATCTGGTACGGGCTGTGGGCGCCCAAAGGAACGCCCGCCCCCATCATCGACAAGCTCAGCCTCGCCGCCATGGCGGCCATGCACGACCCGGAGGTGCGGGCGCGCTTCGCCGATCTCGGCCTCGACGTTCCGCCGCGCGAGCAGCAGATCGCCGGAAGCGCTGGGCGCGCTGCAGAAAGCCGAAATCCTGAAATGGTGGCCGATCATCAAGGCCGCCGGCATCAAGGCGGAGTGACGCGCGCTGCGGCCGCGTCATTGCGAGCGAAGCGAAGCAATCCAGGAGCGGGGTGCAGAGCGGTGAGGCTGACTGGATTGCTTCGTCGCTGCGCTCCTCGGAATGACGGCGGCGCGGTCACGCTGGAACAACCGGTAGCAAGATGTGCGAGGGATGTTTGCGATCATGATAGATCCGGTGCAGCACCGTTTTGCTCGAGCAGATGTGGTACGGCACGTATTCGGCGTTGGTCGCGCCGGCGACGCCGGTCGGCAGGTCGAGGCTGGTGATGTCGAGACAGATGCGGTGGCCCTGCCGGAACAGGTTGGCGGTCGCCATGACCTCGATCTGATATTCCTCGATCGCGCCGGGCGTGACCGGCTTCTGCGCCTCGCGGGTCAGCGGATGCCACGGCCAATACGGCTTTGAGCGCTTCGGATCGAGCGCGCGATGCGAGGCCTTGAGCCAGCCGCGGGTGAGTTCGCGCTCGTGCAGGTTTTTCGGCACCTCGCGCTCGCCCTCGCGGACGCTCAGCACCGAGACGTCGGGGCCGACATCTTTGAGGACGACGATCCAGTTGGTGTCGTCCTGGTCGATCGCGGCATAGAGCGTGACCACGATCGGCCCGGCGACCAGCACGTCGTGCGGCAACGGATCGGTCATGTAGCGCAGCCGCTGGATCGACGTTGGTCTGCGACGGCGGCATCTGCACGAACGAATCCGGCGGCTGCGTTTCGGTCGCGCTCGACGGTGCCGGCGTATCGGGCGTCAGCCGCTCCCAGCTCGTCAAGATAAAGCTTGGTCCACTGCGTTTCCGGCAGCGGCCAGTCGCTCGCGGTGCGCCATTCGTTCGCGCCCATCACCCAGTAGCGCACCGGCGCTTCGTTCATGATGCCGGTGTCGATGCCCTTGAGCCAATGATCGTGCCAGCGCAGCACTTCGCCGTGGAAGGTGTGATACGGCCGCTCGACATGCGCCGGCCCGGCCAGCAGAAGTTTCTTCGGCGCCGCGATGTTGCTGTACCAGTGCTGGCAGCCGTTGAGATGCGTCTTGTAGGTGTAGCCGTACCAGCCCGAGCCGGTATAGGTCGGCACCTTGATGTCGGCGAACTCCGCTTCGCTTTTCTTGACCGCCGCTTCGTTGTCGAACGGCTCGACCAGCACATTGTAGTAGGGCGGCATGTGCTGGCCCTTTTGCGCGATCAGATTGTAGACGTGCGGATACATCTTGTAGTCGGGATTGTTCATCGCCTCGCGCCACAGCTTTTCGCGCTCGGGCGGCAACGGGCCGGGCGGGCCCTTGTGCTGATGCATCGCCGAGAAATGGCCGACCAGATAGCGGAACAGATGAATGACGCCGCCGGGATATTCGTCGCGGAAGCCGCCGAAGCTCGCCATAGGCGCCGCGCGAGTTGAACGGAAAGATCGCCTTGAGATGCGGCGGCTGCTTCTTCGCGACCGCAAGCTGCTCGGCGCCGAATCCGGAAATGCCGACCATGCCGACATTGCCGTCGCACCACGGCTGCGCCGCGATCCACTCGATCAGATCGTAGCAGTCCCATTCGCGCGAGCCGCCGCCTTCGGATTTGCCGACGCCGCGCGGCGAGCCGATGACATGGACGTAGCCGCGCGACACGAAGAACTTGGTGTCGCCGGCCTCCATCGGGCCGGTCCACAGCGGTCGACCAGGCCGGCTGCGGCGGCAGCGCCTCCGCCATGTCGGGGCCCTGGAAATCCTTGTTGTAGATCGCGAACGCAAGCAGCGCCGGGAAACTTTCCGGGCGCGTCGGGCCGATAGACGTCGACGCAGATTTTGATGCCGTCGCGCATCGGCACCATGACGTCCATGTCGCGCGCGATCGCGCGAAATGTCGGTTCGCGGTCGTAATTCGATCCTGGATTTTCAGCGGATTGCAGCAATGGACGCGGCGACTCGACGGTCACGTACGTGTCCTCTCCCGCCCGCGGCGCATCGCGCAAACAGGCGCCGTTATTCAATCCGCGGAGAGTTGTCTAATGCGCCACCGGACGGCAATCAAGCCGCAGCCCGCCACAGGTGTTCGAGGCGATCGGCGCCTAGAATTCCTGCCACTGCGGGTCTTCCTTGACCGCAGCGGAGGCGACCGTGCGCATAGCGCGGACTGGCGCAGCTTTGGCGGGCGTCATCGGCGTCGCCGAAGGCCGGACGGAGGCCGTGCCCTCGCCACGGAAGACGCGCGGCAGGTTGGATTTCGACGGCATCGACGAAGATGATGTCGAGGACGCGGTCGGCCAGCAGGCCGACGGTTCTGGCGTCGATCCGGACCACGAACTGGGTGGACGCGCCGGCGGCGGCGCTGGAATTGATGTCTTCTCGCTTGGCCGAACTGGCAGATGCGGGACCGACGGCAGACGTAATCGTGGTGCTCATTCCGGGCGACTTGCCATCCGCCCGTGACGCGGCGGACATTTTTGCTCACGCCTTTATTTGAGAACCGAGCGATCCATGCGAGGCGTCCTGCTGCGGACGCATCCTTCGGGTCTCACTGGAAAAGGCGCGCATTATTGTCTAAGCGTTGCGCCTATCGAACGCGACAGGTTCGCAACGCCTGGTTGGCAATATTCGGGGAGGAATGATGATGGAATTAAGGTCGACGCGCCGGATTGTGACCGGTCACGATGCGAAGGGCAAAGCGGTCGCGCTCTAGGACGCTCCCGTCAAAGCGATCCAGCGCAGCGCCGGCGGCAACGGCATGACGCTGTTGTGGGTGACCACCGAGGCTCCCGTTGAGATGTCCGGCTCAGCCGACCGCGCACAAACCAAAGTCGGGGTTCCGCCGCCCGACAACGGCACGATCTTCCGCATCGTCGACTTCGCGCCGACGCCTACCGGCGGCTATGGCGCCGTCGATCATCATCAGATCCTGCTCAACATGGGCATCGATCCGGCGACGCAAGGCCACGCGCGCCACGAAAACACCCATCGCACCCGCAGCATCGACTACGCCATCGTGCTCGAGGGCGAGATCGACATGCTCATGGACGACACTGAAGTGCATGTGAAAGCCGGCGATGTGCTGGTCCAACAGGGCACCAATCACGCCTGGGTCAACAACAGCGGCAAGCCGTGCCGTATCGCCTTCATCCTGATCGACGGCAAGACGCCGCCGGCCTGGAAGCAAGGCTGGACCAAATAGGGCTCGGCGAAACAGCTGCGACTTACGCTTGCGTTCCGATCTTGCGGCGGGTTGCCAACCTCAGCCCGCTGTAACATCGACGGCCATTTCGCCGTCGAGGACCCGCTTAGCGGTCGGCATATCGACCTCGTGCTCCCACGCGCCGATCACGACCGTCGCGACGCAATTGCCAACCAGATTACCCAGCGCGCGCGCGATGCCGATGAACCAGTCGACCGACAGCACGAGCACCAGGCCGATCGCCGGCACAGTCGGCACGGCGTTCAGCGTCGCCAGGAGAATGACGATGGCCGAGCCCGGAATGCCGTGGGCACCCTTCGACGTCACCAGCGACACCGCGAGCACCAGCAGCAAATCGCCAAGCGAGAGCGGCGTGTTGGTCGCTTGCGCGATGAACACGACCGCCAGCGTCAGATAGATCGAGAAGGCGTCGAGATTGAAGGAATATCCGGTCGGAATGACAAGGCCGACCACGGAATCCTTCACGCCCATGCGGGTGAGCTTGCGCATGACCTGCGGTAGCACCGCATCCGACGATGCGGTGGCCAGCACAATGGTCAGTTCCTCGCGCAGATAGTTCAGGAGTTTGAAAATGTTCAGGCCGGCGACGAAGCGCAACACGGCGCCAAGCACCACCAGCACGAACAGGATGACGGACACGTAGAAGACGAACACCAGCGAAAGCAGTTGCTTGAGCGAGCCGACGCCGTAGCGGCCGACCGTGTAGGCGACAGCCCCGAGAACACCGAGCGGTGCCACGCGCACGATCAGGCCCATGATCTTGAACAGTACCTTGGACACCGCTTCGACCATGGAAGTCACTTGCTGCGCCGGCTCGCCGACGAGCGCGAGCGCAATACCGAACAGCACGGCAAAGAACAGCACCTGCAGCACATCGTTGCGCGCCAGCGCGTCGATCGATGTGGTCGGGATGATATTCACGATGAAGGTCGAGACGCCGGTGCCCTGCAAATTCTTGGCGTGATCGGCATAATTGCTGAGCGCCTTGGCATCGAGCGTCGAGGGATCGATGTTCATGCCATGGCCGGGCGCGAACAGGAAAGCCAGCGCCAGCCCGATCGTGAGCGCGATCGTCGTCATGACCTCGAAATAGATCAGGGCTTTGAGCCCGACGCGGCCGACCTTGTTGAGATCGCCGGCGCCGGCGATGCCGTGCACGACGACACAAAAAACGATCGGCGCAACGATCATCTGAATGAGCTTGAGGAAGCCGTCGCTCAGGATTTTCAGTGATATCGCGAAATCCGGCGTCGCCATGCCGAGGATGATGCCGAGAACAAGCGCCGCCAACACCTGCACGAAGAGAGAGCCGAAGAGCGGCGATCGTCCGCTCGCGATCGGTGCGGCAACTGTGGCTGTAGACATCGATCCCTCCCAGCAACCGAAATACAAGGCTTCGAAGCAAAGTTCGTGCCAGGGGCCACGCGCGCGGGCTCAAAATAGCGAGCGGTCTCTGGAAGCACTCACATCGCTTCGAACAAAATGTCCTGGGCACCGTGCCACAGCACGTACTCGCCGAGCGGACGCAAGTGCTCGCGGCCATCGACGATGCTCAAAAAATGATTGCCGGCGAGCTGGCCCACTTTGCTGGCGAAATGCACGTTGCCGTAGGCGAGCAGAATCTCGGTTTCGCTGATGCCGCCGGGATAGACGATGATCTCGCCCGGCGCCGGATAGCTGGTGTGGTTCTCGTATTGCAGTCCGAGATTGAGTTCGCCGAGCGGAATCCAGCAGCCCTCGCCGCTCCAGCGCACATGGATGATGCGCTCCCGGTACGGCAGCATGGAGCGGAATTTCGCGCAGGTTTTCGGGGCGCGCTCGGATTCGAACTGCGCGACAAATTCGTATCGGCCGGCTTTGATGCGAATGCGCTCCATTTTAGCCTCCTCAAGCTCGTCTTCAAAAAAATCCGGCTAGTCCAGATTGATCAGAGCGTCGAGCAAGACGCGTGCCGCGAGATCGGCGTCCTCCACTGTGACACTTTCGAGCGGCGAATGGCTGATGCCGCCGTTGCCGCAGCGAACAAACAACATGCCGAGTTTGGTCACGCCGGCGAACATCGCGGCGTCATGTCCGGCGCCGCTTGGCAGACGGAACGGCTCAACTCCGGCGCGGCCCATCGCTTGCGCCAGCATGCTCTGCATGTCGGGCGCGCACGGCGCAGCGGGATGGCGTCCGATTTCCATGACGTCGGCGGCAACGCCCCGGCGGTCGGCGATCGTCTTGATCGCTGCGAGGATGTCGGCGATGGCGGCGTCGCGGGTGGCATCATCGCCCGCGCGCACGTCGATCGAAAACTCGCAGCAGCCCGGGATGACGTTGATGAGGCCGCGCGGCACGGTGAGTTGACCGACCGTGCCGACAAGCATCTCGGCGGCGCTGCAACGCCGCTCCACCGCAAGCACGATTTCAGCAGCCGCCGCAGCCGCATCATGGCGGAGCGGCATCGGCACTGTGCCGGCATGGCCGGCCGTGCCCCGAATGGTGACGTGAAAGCGAGCAGAACCCGCGATCGACGCGACGATGCCGAGCGGCAGTTTTCGGTGCAGCAGCACCGGCCCTTGCTCGATATGAACCTCGAGATAGCCGCGCAACGTGTCCGGCTCTCGCGCCAGCGCGCGGATTGCCGCGAGGTCGACGCCCTCCGTCTGCAAAACTTTTTCGAGAGTTTCACCAGCCGCGTCGCGTCGCTGCAAAATCGCCGGATCGAAACGCCCGGCGATTGCACTGCTGCCGAGATAAGGCGCCGCAAACCGTACGCCCTCCTCTTCGGCAAACCCGATCACCTCGAGATCGCACGCCAACCGTCGCTCGATCTGATGCAGATGCTCGGCGACGACCAGGGCCGTCAGAATGCCCAGCCGGCCGTCGTAATGTCCGGCGTTGGCAACGGTGTCGTAGTGCGAACCGACGATCAACGTCTTCGCCCCAGCGATGCCGCACGCATAGCGCCCGACCACATTGCCGACAGCGTCGATCCGCGCGGCCAATCCGGCCGCCCGCATCCAATCGCGCAGTTGTGCCGCAGCGGCCCGATGCGCCGGAGAGAAATAGCTGCAGGTCAGACCGTCGGGCGTTTCGGAAAATCGCGCCAGCTGATCGGCTTTTTTGAGGATTCTGGCGCCGAAGGTCCCCGGCGGCGGCGCGGAGACGCTGGTCGCTTCGCGACGCTCGCTGCTCAACATGCGGTCTGGTGCCTCAAGGGGAAAAGATTTGCCCGGCGCGTTGTTCGCCGATGACCTATGGCAGAAAATCCAGCTGCAATAAATGCGATATTGGCGGGATTTGGACGTCAGCGAGACGTTTCGTTCCGCAGCACCGCCACATCCTTTTCGGTGATCTTGGATTCCTCGCTGCCGAAGCGCGCGGTGACGTAGTTGGCGACGGCCGCGATCTCCACGTCGGAATAGGCGGAGCCAAAGGCCGGCATCGAGACGACGCCCTGCGGCGTGTGCCGCGTCGTGCCGGAGATCACGATCTGAGCCACGTTCGTGGCGGTCCGATCGTTCACGGCACGCGTGCCGGCGATCGTTGCGAACGGCGTGATTGCGCTCACTCCGGTCCAATTGTGGCAAGCGACGCAGGCTCCTTCAAATACTCTTTTGCCGACGATATCCGATGCTGTTCCGCCGTTTTTAGGTGATGCCGGCGCAGGTGGCGCGATGGTCGCGGGCAAATCCGGCGAGGCGACCGCCGGCACGCTGCGCACGTAAGCGACCAGCGCGCGGATGTCTGACGGCGCCATCTGGCTGAAGCTCTCGTCCACGGCCTCGCCCATCGGCCCCGCGGCCGTGCCGCGGCCCAAGGCGTGACCGTTCGACAGGTAGGCGACCAGCTCATCGTCGCTCCACGCGCCGATGCCCGAGCCCCTGTCGGACGTGATGTTGAAGGCATGCCAGCCTGCCGTTACCGCGCCGGCAAATTTCTTGCCGTTGTCGAGGGCGAACGCGAGATTGCGCGGCGTGTGGCATTCGCCGCAATGCGCCAGTGCCTCGGCCACATAGGCGCCTCTGTTCCACGCGGCGCTCTGCGCCGTGTTGGGCGCGAAGCGGGTATTTTCGTTGAAGAGCGGAGCCCAGATGCCCATCGACCAGCGTTGATTGAATGGGAATTTCAGCGTGTTCGCTTGATCGGCGGAGCGCACGGGAGCCAGGCTGAACAAATAAGCCTTGATCGCCAAGACGTCCGCATCGGTCATGTAAGTGTAAGATGTAAACGGCATCGCCGGATAAAGACGCGCCCCATCCCGGCGTATGCCGCGCTGCACGGCATTGAGGAAATCCTGATCGCTGTAAGCACCGATCCCTGTTGCCTGATCGGGCGTAATATTCGTCGAATAGAGCGTTCCAAAGGGCAGCGGAAACGCCAAGCCGCCGGCATACTCAGCGCCGCCCGGAGCGGTGTGACACACCACGCAGTCGGCGGCGCGCACCAGATACTCCCCGCGCTTGACGATATCCGCATCCGCAAGGTCCGCCGGCACGCCCGTCGGGTCGGCGGCGTGATAGTCCGACAGCGCGACCGTCGTTCCTCCAGCGAACGCCATGGGTCCTGGCGCAAGCTTTTTCCAGGCGAATACGCCCAGAGCAATCAGGACCACGATTGCAACGATGATGACGCCGCTGCGTTTGCCCCCTTTGCGCATGACGCTCACGCTTTTCTTGTGGTCGCCAAGGCGGCACGATCGATCGGCAGCCTGCGCAGCGCAACGCCGGTTGCAGCGTAGATCGCGTTGCGCAACGCGGGCGGTCCCGCCGTCACGCCGGTCTCACCGATGCCGCCCGGGTCCTCGCCGCTCTTGATGACGTGCACATCGATCTTCGGCACCTCGTCGATGCGCAGCATGCGGTAATCGTTGAAATTGGATTGGCGCACGCGCCCTTTTTCGATCGTGATCTCGCCGTGAAGCGCAGCAGTGAGCCCGAAGATCAACCCGCCCTGTAGTTGGGCAACAATCGTGTCGGGATTGACCGCGATGCCAGTGTCCACCGCCGACGTCACACGACGCAGCAGCACTTCGCCCTGTTCGTCGACTTCAGCCTCGACTACGGTCGCAATGAAGCTGCCGAACGACGGCTGCACGCTGACGCCCCGGCCGGCCCGTGCCGGCAAAGGCTGACCCCAACCGGATTTCTCGGCGACCAGATCGAGCGCGGCCTTAAGGCGTGGATTGTTCCCCAGCATGCCGCGGCGGAAGGCGATCGGATCTATGCCCGCCTTGCGCGCCAACTCGTCCATGAAGCACTCGGTGGCGAACACGTTGTTGTTCGGTCCGACGCCGCGCCAGAATCCGGTCGGCACCGCGGGCGGCTCAGCGCGCACGTATTCGACTTGCAGATTGGGAATGTCGTAGGGCATGTCGACGGCGCTATCGACCGCGTCGATATCGATGCCGTTCTGGAAGGCCGGCGGAAGCCAGCGTGCCATGATCGATGAACCGGTCACCCGATACTTCCAGCCGGCGATCCTGCCGTTGACAGGCTCGCTGAAATGACGTCGCGATAAGCCGGACGGTAGACGTCGTGCTGGATATCCTCTTCGCGCGTCCACACGACCTTAACCGGGCCATCGACCTGCTTGGCGACGCGCACGGCGCTCGCCACCATGTCGGCTTCAAGCCTGCGGCCGAAGCCGCCGCCGAGCAGATGGTTGTGGATGGTCACCTTGTCGAGCGGAAGACCCGAAGCCTTCGCCGCGTCGGACTGCGCGCGCGTCAGGACCTGCGTCCCGACCCAGACCTCGCAAGCGCCCGGCGTGACGTGAACCGTGCAGTTCATCGGTTCCATCGTCGCATGCGCCAGGAACGGCAACTCGTATTCGGCTTCGAATTTGTCGCCCTGCGTCAAGACCCTTCGCGATGTCGCCGATGGATTTGGCGACGACGCCGTCTTTTTTGCTCGCGGCGCGCAAATCCTCCCAGATGTCGCTCGAGTTGACCTGCGCGTTTGCGCCTTCGTTCCAGGTGATAACGAGAGCGTCGAGGCCCTTCTTGGCGGCCCACATGTGATCGCCGACAACCGCGACCAGATCGTCGAGCACGATGACTTGCCGCACGCCGGGGATGGCCTTGGCCGCACTGTCGTCGACATGGGCGACCTTGCCGCCAAAGACCGGGCTCGCGGCAATCGTCGCGAACTTCATGCCCGGAAGCATCGCGTCGATGCCGTAGACGACCTTGCCGTCGGTTTTGCCGGGCGTATCGAAGCGCTTGAGCGGCTTGCCGATCAGCGTGAAGTCTTTCGGATCCTTGAGCGGCGGATTTTGCGGCACCGGAACGTTGCCCGCCGCATCCGCCAAATCGCCGTAGCCCAGCGTGCGCCCGCTGGCCGCGTGAATGACCTTGCCGTTGGACGCGGAGCAGCTTGCCGCATCGACCTGCCATTGCTGCGCCGCGGCCTGCACCAGCATCGCCCGCGCCGCCGCGCCGGCATTGCGCAGCGGTTTCCAGAACGCGCGGATGGAATTGGAATTGCCGGTGACCTGAATTCCAAAGATCGGATTGCCGTAGAGCTTGTCGTTCGGCGGCGCATGCTCCAGCACCACTTGCGTATAATCGGCATCGAGTTCTTCGGCGAGAATCATCGCCACCGCGGTATAGACGCCCTGCCCCATCTCCACCTGCGGCATGACGAGCGTCGTCTTGCCCGAATGGTCGATGCGGATGAAGGCGTTGGGCGCAAACTGGCCCGCCGTGTTGTCGGGAGCTTGCTCCGGCTCATTGACTGCGTCGCCCGCAGCGGAAGATGGAAGGCGAGCACAAATCCACCCGCCAAGCCGCCTTTCAGGACGTGCGCGACGGGAAGGTGCGGACAAGGTCTTCTCAACGAGATGCATTGGCGGCCTCCTATGTCTGACCATCAGCCGCGGCGTGCTTGATCGCCTCGCGGATGCGCACATAGGTGCCGCAGCGACAGATGTTTCCCGCCATCGCCGCGTCGATATCGGAATCATCCGGGTGCGGCGTGTTCGCGAGCAGCGCCGCTGCCGACATGATCTGACCCGACTGGCAATAACCGCACTGAATGACTTCCAGATCGAGCCACGCTTTCTGTACTTTCGCGCCGACTGCGGTGGCGCCGATGCCTTCGATCGTCGTGACGGCTTGATCCCGATCGCGCCGACCGGCAGCAGGCAGGAACGCACCGGATTGCCGTCGATGTGCACCGTACAGGCGCCGCATTGCGCAATGCCGCAGCCGAATTTCGTGCCCGTCATCCCGAGCACGTCGCGCAGCACCCAGAGCAACGGCATATCGTCGGGGGCCTCGAAAGTCTTATCTTCACCGTTGATTTTCAGTGTCGCCACGGCAAGTCTCCCTGCTTGCTGCACCGCCCCAACGTATATTGTCACGTCAATCGACGTTGCCTAGCCCGGACCGGGCCATCTCATAAGGGTTCAACTAAGTGCCTGATCCTACGAGCGAAATCATGCCTAATGCATCCCGTTCAGCGTCTCCCAGACGCGGCGCGGCGTCGCCGGCATGTCGATATGGCGAAGTCCGGTGCGAGGGTGCAGAGCATCGACGATGGCGTTGATCACGGCCGGGGGCGCGCCGACAGCGCCAGCTTCGCCCGCGCCCTTCACGCCGAGCGGATTGGAGGTCGATGGCACGTTGTGGATCGAAAACACGAAGCTCGGAATATCGCCGGCGCGCGGCATCGCATAGTCCATGAACGAGCCAGACAGGAGTTGGCCGCTGTCCGGATCGTAGACCGCGTGCTCGAGCAGCGCCTGACCGATGCCCTGCACGATGCCGCCGTGAACCTGACCTTCGAGCAGCAGCGGATTAATGGTGCGGCCGAAATCGTCGACGATGGTGTAGCGGTCGAGTGCGACTTCGCCGGTGTCGGGATCGATCTCTACTTCAACGATGTGGCAACCGTTCGGAAACGTCTGCGCCGGCGGAATGCGCTGATGCGTGGTGTCTAGCCCGGGCTCCATGCCGGCCGGCAGCTTCGCGGGATCGCGCGCCGCCTTCGCCACCTCCATGAGGTCGATGCGGAGATCGGTACCCGGCACCGAGAATGCGCCGTCGGCGAACGCGATGTCCTGCGCCGACACTTCCAGAAGATGGCTCGCGAGTTGCGTGCCCTTGGCGACGATGGTGCGGCCCGCCTCGTAGAGCGCAGCACCGCCGACCGCAAGCGCGCGCGAACCTCCGGTCAGGCCCGACGGCGTCCGGTCGGTGTCGCCCATGATGACGTCGATGCGATCGGCATCGATGCCGAGGTGATCTGACACCACCTGCTTGTAGGCGGTGAGCAGCCCAGTGCCGTATTCCTGGTTGCCCATCACAAGCTCAACGTGATCGTCCTTGAATTCGATCGATGCGGTTTCGGGAAAGCCACCGCCGCAGCGCTCCGTATAAGTCGCCATGCCGATGCCGCGCAGCCTGCCGTCGCGCTCGCTTTGTGCGCGCCGCGCCGCAAACGTGGACCACTCCGCCGCCGCCATGCAGCGGTCCATGATTGTCTCGAACTCGCCGGAATCGAGAACGAGCTTGGTGGCCGACGTGTAGGGCATCGCCGAGGGCGGCACGAAATTGACCCGGCGGATGGCATCGGGGCTCATGCCGGTCTCGCGCGCCGCCGCGTCGACAAGCCGCTCGAGCAAATAAGCAGCCTCGGGCCGGCCGGCGCCGCGATAAGCGCAAACCGGCACCGTATTGGTGCAAACGCCTTTGACGTTCACGTGGATCGCACCGATCGCATAGAGGCCGGATACCAAGTCGGTCGAACGCGTCGGCACAAAACAGCCGAACGGCGACAGGTACGCGCCAAGATTGGCGAGAATGAAGACTCGCAGCCCGAGGAAACGGCCGTCGGCGTCAAGCGCGAACTCGGCGCGTGTGACGTGGTCGCGACCCTGATTGTCGGACACGAAGCCTTCCGAACGATCCTCCTGCCACTTCACGGGCTGCTTCAGCTTGCGGCTCGCCCAAACCACGAGCGCCTGTTCGGGATAGACGAACGCCTTCATGCCGAATCCGCCGCCGACATTGGTCGTGATCAGGCGAAGCTTGTCCTTCGGCATCTTGAGCACGACTTCGGCGAGCGGATCGCGCACGAAATGCGGACCTTGCGTCGCTGTATAGAGCGTGGAGCGGCCGCTCTCCGAATCGTATTCAGCAATCGCGTTGCGCGGCTCCATGGAGTTGGCGACAAGGCGATTGTTGACGAGGTCGAGCGTGACGACGCGTGACGCCTTGGCGAATGCCGCTTCGGTCGCCTTGGCGTCGCCCATGTCGTTGTCCCAGTCGAACACGAGGTTGCCGGGAATGTGCTCGAACAGTTGAGCGGCGCCGGGCGCGATCGCATCCTTCGCTTCCGTCACCGCCGGCAGCGGCTCATACTCGACCTCGATCGCTTCGGCGGCATCGCGCGCGGCGCTCAATGTCCCAGCGACGATCAGCGCGACCGGTTGCCCGACGTGCCGCACGTTGCCAATCGCAAGCGCCGGGCGCGGCGTATCGTGCCGCGGAGTGCCGTCGCGATTCTTCAGCGGCACCACGCAGGGAATGTCGCCGAGGCCGTCCGCCCGGACGTCCTCTCCGGTGGCGACGAACAGCACGCCGGGCATGCGCCGCGCCGCGGTTGTATCGATGCGCTTGATATCCGCGTGCGCGACGGGTGCGCGCAGCACGAAGGCGTGCGTCGTCCCCGGCAGTGTAATGTCATCCGTGTAGCGGCCGCGCCCTGCGATGAGACGAAAATCCTCGAAACGTCGCACGGGCTGACCAATGCCGAATTTCATGATTGTCCTCTCAATCCCCGGAACGATGGATATGGTGTCGCTGACGCCGCCGCGCCAACACCAACGGCCCGCGTCGGCGCTCGTGCACAAAGCCGAGCGAAGCGTCCTCTTGCCCTTTCAGAGTGACCCAGCGCCGGCGAAACGGCCCTGATTGTGCCCGTATCGCCCAGATTGTACGATTGGTATGGTTCAACATCGATCACCGGCGAACGGTGACGGAGCGCACAGGGAGGGGATTCGTGAAAAACTTCGTTTCCATGATTTTTCTCGCGGCCAGTCTACTTCCACGAACCGCGGGCGCGCAGACGATGCCGCCGAACGAAACCGGCGTGACGATGGGACACCTGCATCTCAATTCACGCGATGTCGAAGCCAACAAGAAAATCTTCGTCGGCATGGGCGGCGAAGCGCTTGCCGATCCGGGGGCGCCGCTGCAGTCCGTCAGATTTCCGGGCGTTATTGTCATTCTGAATTTGCGGCAAGGCACACCGCCAGAGTCCGGTCCAAGCGAAGGCACCGTGATCAATCACGTCGGGTTCCTGGTTCCAAACGTGCAGGACGCCGTCGCCAAGTGGAAGGCCGCGGGCGTGCCGGTCCTGCCAGGCAACAACGGACGCCTCGATCAAGCTAACGTGTTCACGCCCGACGGCTTGCGCATCGAGATCCTCGAAGACAAGGACCAAAAAGTCCCGATCCGATTCCAACATGTACATTTCTTCGTGCCCGAGGCCGCCGTTCCAGAGATCCAGATGTGGTACGGCAAGAATTTCGGCGCGAAGCCCAGCATGCGCGGCAACAACAAGTCCGCCGATGTGCCGGGCGCCAATCTGACCTTCTCCAAGACCGACAAGCCGACCGTACCCACCAAGGGACGCATCCTGGACCACATCGGATTCGATGTGGTCGACCTGGAAGCGGCGGCCAAGCGGTTCGAGGACAACGGCATCAAACTCGATCGCGCCATCGAGACGCTGCCGAATGGCGTCAAGCTCCTGTTCATCCACGATCCGTGGGGAACCAACATCGAGGTCAATCAGCGACCGCACCCGATGTGATCGCGCTGCGTCCAGCGCGAAGAATGGATGGTGAGCCCGAAAGGCGTTCAGCGCCTTGAGCTTCGGCAGATCAGAGCGCCGCCGCAGCAACAAGGTTTAGCTTGCTCGCCGCCTCTCACTCTCGGCGTTTGATTCGGCCATGTATTGAACAGCCAGGTAGCCGAAGGTCATGCCCGACGCGAGCGAATGTCCGGCCTGATAGCCGACACCGTATTCCGTGTGGGCGGAGGCGTTGCCGCCAGCATATAAGCCGGGGATCGGACGATTACGCTGATGCATGACCTGGCCGTGTTTGTTGGTGACGAGACCGGCCGATGCGAACGCGCTGGGGTGCAGTTCAAGCCCATAAAACGGAGGCTCGGCGAGCGTGCCGAGGCTCGGATTCTTCACTTCGTCCCGCCCGATGGGATGCCCGGTGCTCCAGTATTTTTCGCCGCGATGAAAATCCTCGTCGACGCCCTTTGCGGCGAACCCGTTGAACCGCTCGATCGTGTTCTTAAGCCCCTCGGCATCAATCGCAAGCTTGACGGCGAGATCGCCGATGCTACCGCCGGAGCCGACCCAGTCAGGAATGGCAGCGCCGACCGGCCGGCCGGCAAACGACAGACGGCGCGCAAATTGGCTATCGAAAATCAGAAAGCACGGAAGGTTGGCGTAAGCGTGCGTCCGGGTCACAAATTGCCGGAGCACCGGCGCCATCGACGGAAAATAGGATTTATCCTCAAAGCGCCGGCCGGCCTTGTTGACCACGATGGTGTGGGGACAGAGCATTTCACCGATGCTGCAGAGCCGGAACGAATGCTGGCCGCCGGTTGGGGGATCGTTGAACCCCAAAAACAAAGCAATGTTGTTGTGAATCGTCCGGCACGCGGCGCCGATCTCCATGCCCATCGTCAAGCCGTCGCCCGAAACGCTCGATGGCGCCATCGAAAGCCATCCGGGCAATCCCTCGTAGGTCTCGACCAACTCCGGATTCGCCTCATACCCGCCGGTCGCGATGAACACGCCGAGCTTTGCCTCAATACGCGAACCATCGGCCAGAGCGACGCCGGCAACCCGGCCGTCCTTTACCAAAAGCCGATCGACCGGCGTGCCCGCATGCACTGGAACGTTGCGTTTTAGAAGCTGCTTGAGAAAGTGCGTGATGAGGCCAACCCCGCGCCCGCGCAGGTTTTTGCGCCGGCGTTCCTCCATTAGCACCTTGTTCCAATTGTTGAGGTCGTTGGGACCGCCCCACTTGATCTTCTCCTCAATCGTCATCTCGAGCGGGACCTGCGGCCACACCAGAACCGAATCCTTGAAGTCGCCAAGGTCATCCGCCGAAATCAACTCGACTTCGAACAATCGGCCTTCGGCCGTGGTGCCGGGACCTTTATCGTAATAATGGTCGGTGAAGCCCTTTGTCAGACGGAACTGAACGCCGCAGGCTTCAAAAAAACACATCGCCTCGGGCGAGCGATCGACGAAGGTGATCATGCGGTCCTGATCAAGCTCGCCGCCGCCGAGAAAGTTCATGTAGTTGACGACATCGTCGCGGCTGTCCTTGTAGCCTTCGGCTAGTTCGAGATGGTTCATGCCGATCCAAAGGCCGCCGTGGGATGCCGCAGTGCCGCCGCCGAATTTTTCCGCTTTCTCGAACACCACGGCATCCAGTCCGAGCTCTGCCGCGGCAAGCGCCGCCGCCAAACCGGTAATGCCGGAACCAATCACCACGACATCATACTGTTGCCGCATCACCTTCTCCGTCGCATTTCGAATTGTTGAGCCTTAGCTGAAAGGTCTCATTCAAGCGTGAGGCCGCTTTCCTTGACGATCTTCGCAGCGCGGGCCGTTTCGTCGCCGATAAACCTTTGAAACTCGGCCGGCGTACTGCTGGTGATCGAAATTCCGACCTTGTCGAGACGTCCGATGATCTCGGGCTTGGCGAAAGCATCGGCCACCGAATGTTGGATCGTTTCAATGGCGCTCTGCGGCGTTCCAGCCGGTGCGACGAGCCCGGACCAAATCGAAATGCTGCCAAAACCCGGCAAGTCGTGGTCGAGGTTCGGCAGGTCGGGCAGCGCCGACAACGGGCGCGAGGCCAAGCGCGCGAGCGGACGCAACTTGCCATCTTGAATGAGCGCCAGACTCGCGGAAAGACCGTCAATGGAATAATCGATGCTGCCGGTCAGCAGTCCCTGCACGATCTCGGAGCTGCCGCGATACAGGATCTCGATCGTCTTGATCCCCGCCAGCGAGTTGAACAAATAACCGGCGATCCGCGACGGAAAAACCGCGGCGCCGTAGTTGAGCTTGCCGGGCGCTTCCTTCGCCCGCGCGATCAGTTCGCCGACTGATTTTGGACCATCGGCCGGCGCGATCAGAAGCGGCGTGTTGTTTGTCGTCATCGAGATCGGCGCAAAATCCTTCAAGGTGTAGTCGACCTTGCTCCCGGCGACGAGGTTGTAGACGAGCGTCGTGTCCATTCCGACGAGCAGCGTATAGCCATCCGGATTGGCGCGGGCGGCCGCGATCGCGCCTACGGCCGAATTGCCTCCAGGGCGGTTCAGGATAACAACCGGCTGGCGCCAATCGTCGCTGAGCCTTTCCCCAAGAGTCCGCGCCATGAGATCGACCGGCCCACCCGATGGATAGGGCACGATGATGCTGACAGGGCGGTTCGGATATTGCTGTGCCGAAACTGGCGAGACAAAAAAGCCAATGGCGAATACGGCCAGCCTTACGGCTCCCCTGCTCATGGCTCCTCCCTTATTGTTAGAGCGAAGCTTACACCTCGAAGAATCCAGGCAACAGGAGACTGAGAGCTTCAGTGCGGCGGCGAATGAGCGCGGTCAAAAACAGCGAAGACTGCAACCTGCAGTTCGAGGAACCAAGGAGCGGACCATGCCGAAGACACAAATCGTATCGCCCAAAATCCGCCAGCCGAGCGGGCACTTTTCGCAGGCAACCGCCATCGCGGCACGCGGCCGGTTCGTCTTTATCTCAGGCATGACGGCGCGGTGCGCCGACGGAACGATTGCCGGCATTGGCGACATCGAAGCTCAGACGAGGCAGGTCTGGGAAAATATCAAAGCTGCCGTCGAACAGGCTGGCGGCACCATGGACGACATCTGCCGGGTCGACGTCTACGTGCGCAACATGGAGCACTTCGATCAGATTCACAAAGTCCGGCGCGAATACTTCAATGCTCCCGCCCCGGCTTCCACCATGGTCGAGGTCTGCAAGATGACGTCGCCCGACTATCTGATCGAAATCAACGCGATCGCGGTAATCGACGATTGACCCACCATCAGCCGTCACTTCTTGAACAACTCGTTGTACAGCTCGCGCGAGCGCGGCAGCATCGTATTCATCTTGACCGGCGAAATGAAATTCTCGTGCAAGCCGATCTTGTACGGCACGACTTTGTCGAGATCAGGCGACGCCGGAACATCCGGGCGCGCCGGGAAATAATCCGCACCCTGCAGTTTCTCCTGGCCATCCTTGGAGAGCAAATAATCGAGGAAGAGCATGGCGGCGTACGGATGCGGGGGCGCCTTTGGCAGCATCACCGAACTCACCACCGTCAGAACCGGGTCCAAGGGGAGCGATGCGACAGGCGCACCCTTGCGCGCGCTGATAATCGGATGATGCAGAAAAGCGTCGAGGCATATCGCGTACTCACCCTCGATGACCCGATCGACCGTCACCCGATTAGCGGCTGCAATCGGCGCTATATCCTGTGGGGCGAGCTTCTCGAGATACGCCACCGCCTTGTCTTCGCCCATGAAGTTACGAACCCCGGTTATGAACAGCAAAGCGCCGATGGTGTCGGACGACCAGGCCATCTTCCCCCTCCACTTCGGGTCGAGGAAATCCTCAAAGCTCTTTGGCACATCGGCCGGCTTGACCAGATTGGTGTTGTAGCAGGCGCCGAGATAACTGAAGCGCGTCGGCGCCCAGAAATTATTCGGATCGCGACGGCTCGGCTCGTAGGCCTCAATTTCCGGCGACCAGAACGGTTGATCGATATCGGCGGCGCGCATGGGATCTTCCAATCCTGTGCTTTCGACTACGTCGGCCACCAAGTGACCCGAGCGCGCTTCGGCCATCAGCTTTTGAAGCTGTTGGGCAGGGTCGTCGCGGACGTACGGTGCTTTCAAGAACGGATACTTCGCCTCAAAGCCGGCAACGAGAGGCCGAAGCGCCTGATTGACGATCATGGACGAATAGACGGTAACCTGCCCTTCCTTGCGCGCACCTTCGACGAGCCACTGTTCGCGATCAGGACCACGGTACATCGCAGGATTATCCGCCGACACTGTCTGGGCCGACGCCGGCGCGCTCGTGACCATCAAAACCGAGCCGAAGATCGATATCCAGACTCGGAATAATTTTGTCGTCCCCACGGATATCCTCCCTCTGTTTTCGGCCGATCTCCTTTTGGCGCACGCGACGAGCGTTCGGATCGACCAATCGGCCTTGGGCCCGCTCGCTACGGGTCTCGCAGCAGTTCGGCGTTATGTGCTCCAAGATCGGGCGCCGCCGTGGCGACCTCGGGCGGCGTGTCGCTCATCCGAACCGGATTGCCGACAACGGACACCGTACCGCGCGTGCGATGGGGCAGGTCTTTTCGCATGCCGAGTGCGACGACCTGCGGATCGGAGAAAACTTCATCGATCGTATTGAGCGGCCCGGACGGTACGTCTTGCTCCTCGAGAACGTTCAGCCATTCCGCCCGCGTTCGCAACTTGAAGGTCGTGGCGAGTTCCGCATTGAGCGCCTCATAGTTCGCGACGCGCCGGTCCCGCGTCCGAAACCGCTCGTCGCTCGCCAACTCCGTTCGACCGGTCGCCGCCAGCAGCCCGGTCCAGAATTTCTCGGGCGAAGACAGGTGGACGACAAATGGCAGTCCATCGCCTGCCGTAAACGCGTAGGTCTGCGCGCGATGGCATCGCGTTGCACGTGACGGGACAAAGCCGGTCTCAAAATAGTTCGCGGCATTCTCGCCGAGAAAGGCCAGCGTCGCTTGCAGCAGAGAGGTTTCGACCTTCTGCCCTCGCCCGGTCTTGGCGCGGGCCATCAGCGCCGCCAGCACGCCATACGACGCAAAAGTTCCAGCCAGATGATCGGAAAAAGATACGCCCATGGGCTGGGGCGCTTTCCGGTCGGTCATGACAGCGAGCAGGCCTGACATGGCCTGGCCAACCGTGTCGTAGCCCGGACGCTCACGATACGGCCCTTCGGACCCGAAGCCCGTGATCGAGCAATAAATCAGTCCAGGGTTTGCGGACGAGAGCGCTTCGTAGCCAAGCCCCAGGCGCTCCATCGCGCCGGCGCGGAAGTTTTCAATGATCACGTCGGCGTCGAGCATCAATCGGCGCGCTGTTTCCTTTCCCTGAACGCTTTTTAGATCGAGTGTAATACTTTTTTTGTTGCGGTTCATGGAACCGAAGGTGCCGTTATAGTCCTGCTTGCCCCAGTTGCGGAAAGGATCGCCGCCGTCCGGACTCTCGACCTTGATGACCTCGGCTCCCAAATCAGACAACAGCATGCCAGCGAACGGGCCGCTGACGTAGCTTGCAAATTCATAGACTCTGATGCCGTCAAGGGCACCCGCTTTCATGACACTTCCTTCCCTGACACTGACGTCCTGTCTGGCTTCAAGCGAAAGGCCCTATCAAACTTTCACTCACGACGTTGAGACTGGCTTGAACTTTGGCAACGTCACCGTCGGCGAGATTGCCTCATAGGCTATTTCAACTTTCATGTCGCAGACGAGTTTGTCAGGCGCGATGCCGACCACGTTGCTGATCATCCGAGGACCTTCATCCAGTTCGATGACAGCCACCGCGTAGGGCACTTCGTCGGCGAAGCCCGAATGATAGACTCGATGATAAACCACAAAACTGAAGACACGGCCGCGGCCGCTCACCGCAGCCCAGGACCAATTCTCCGCGCTGCAGTGCGGACAGAGGAGCGACGGCGGAAACCAGCGATGCCCGCACGCATCGCAACGTGGCATCAGGAGCTCGTTTTCGCGCAGGCCATCCCAAAACGGCTGCGATTCCAAGGAAGGCACCGGTATGGGTTTCTTGTACTCAGGCATAATTACGCCCTCCCCAGGATCAGTGTCGAATGGCAAACCTGGTTGCCGCCATGCCCGCTGACCAATGCGATTTCGGCATCGCGAACCTGACGGTCTGGGCCGTAGACGCCCTGCAGCTGCCGAGCCCCTTCCACGATCTGCAGCATGCCTTCCACGTGCGCCTCCGAGAGCTGGCCGCCCGACGTGTTGGTGGGAAGCGAGCCGTCGCGCCGCAACGCGCCAGAACTGACGAATGCGCCACCCTCTCCCTTCTTGCAGAAGCCGTAATCCTCGAGCTGCGTGAGGACCATGTAGGTGAAGCAATCGTAGATCTGCGCGGTGTCGACATCTTCGGGCCCGAGCCCGGCCATCCGGAACGCGCGCGCCGCTCTCGACGGCGCCCGTCGAGAGCATGTGGTCCTCCTCGAGCCATCCCTTGGTGTTGTTATGGGTCGCGAAGCCCTTGATCAGGACCGGCCTTTGCCGGAGCGACTTGGCGCGTTCTGTCGAGGTCACCACGACCGCGCCGGCGCCGTCGCTATTGAGGCTGCAATCGAACAAACCGAACGGATCGACGACAAGGCGCGCGGCGAAATAGTCTTCGACCGTCATCGGCTTTTTCATCACCGCATCGGGGTTGCGCAATGCGTGCTCGCGGAACGCTGTCGCGATGGCGGCAAAATCCTTGCGCGTCGTGCCGTACTCGAACATGTGGCGGCGGGCGCCAAAGGCGTGTTGCGACACGGCGCCGAAATGCCCAAACTCCGGCCCGTGCTCACGCGGCCGCTGTGCCGCGGGTATCAAATCGTTCTGCGCAATTCCAACCCCCTTCTGGTGAGTTCGCGTCCAGCTGTCGCGCCCATAGCCGCACACCACAGTCGTCGCGAGGCCGGCCTCAATCGCCATGATCGCAAGGATGATCGCCAGAATTTGACTCGCGCCACCATTGTCGAGGCTGGTGCTGAAGTTGACATCGATGCCGAGTCGCGCCGCCGCCAGCTGATGAAAGGCGTAGATGTCGTCGGCGCCGCGCACGACCAGACCATCGACGTCCTTCTTGGCGAGGCCGGCTTCGTCGAGCGCGCTCTTGATAGCCTCTTCCAGAAGAGCGAGCGAATTCGCTCCGGCTTGTCCGAGGCGGCTCTTGCCGGTCCCGACAATGGCGTACTTATCCCTCAAACCACTCATTCGTCTTTCTCTCCTATTGGCTGCGACCGTTCCGGATCTTCAGCCGTTCCAGGCGGGGCAGCACTTCATCGCGAAGCGCCGGCATTTCACGGACATAGTTGACGAGGATCAGAGCCATCCCATCCAAACCTGCTTCGGACAGGCGAAAGAACTTTTCGGCGACCTCATCGTAACTGCCGATAACGGGGAAAGTGGCTCCGCCGCTGATCACCCGTTCCTTCATTTTGCGCATCAGTTCGGGCGACAAGGATTGCGATCCTCCGGCGGCGCGCTTGGCGATGATCTGCTCGGCCGCTTCCCAATCGCCCTTCTCGCGCACCAAATAGTGATAGTACTCTTCGGTCTCCTTTGCGGTCGGGCGGCAAAGCAAATGTCCGCTGGCGTAAAGACCGATCTTCTCCGCCCCGGCAATGGACCGCGCTTGCGCGACATCGGAAGCGATCTTTGCGTCCTCCGTAATCACCATGAAAAGGCAATCGGTATGTTCAACAGCAAATTTACGGCCCGCAGGTGATGAACCCGCGCTCATCAGCATCGGCCGCCGATTTCCATACGGCTTGGGTTTGCCTTCGACGTTCTTCAAACTGAAATACTTGCCCTCAAAATCAAATGGCTCGCGGCTGCCGTAAATACGGTTCAAGACCGCGACCCACTCGGCTGAATAATCATAGCGTTCATCGTGCTCGCGAAGAGGGATGCCGAACATGGCAAACTCCTCGACATTCCAGCCGGACACGATGTTGATGCCGAAGCGCCCCTCGCCCACGTGATCTGCGGTCGCGATCGCTTTGGCGGCGAAGACGGGATGCACCAGCGGCACATGAATGGTCGAGAACGCGACGATCTCCCGTGTCGCGGCAAGCAGGGCGGAGGCCCACGACAACGTTTCGAAGCTCGTACCCTGACGGTCGGTCTGACCGCCGTACCCCATCCATCGCGCGATCGGCAAAATGAATTCCAGGCCGGCCTCGTCGGCGAGGCGTGCGGCCTCGAGATTTTCGGGCCAGCCGGCTTGCCATCGTTCGGGAGCAGTGGTCGCAAACGAGCCCGAGCAATTCATGCCGAACAAGCCGAGCTTGAATCGATTGGAATTCTGCATTCGTGTCGGGAGGCTTGTCACGGCTATGGCACCTTCAACCCAACAATCGGTCATGTCAGTGCAGCTTTTCCCGCAAGCCCAGTCGTTCAAGCCGCGGCAGTATCTCATCCCGAATAACCGGAAGTGCGCGCATATAGTTGACTGATGCGAGCGACATGCCGTCCAGACCGGCATCGGCGAGCCGTTTGAAGGTTGCAACCACTTCGTCATAGCTGCCGATCACTGGGAATGTGCCACCGCCGCTGATGAAACGCTCCATCATCGCGTGCAAAAGCTCCTGCGGCAGGGACCGGCCATCGCCGGCGAGGCGCTTGCGTACGGCCGCCTCTGCAGCCACCCAATCGCCCTTTTCGTGCACGAGGTAATGATAGTACTCCTGCGTCTCCTTTGCGGTTGCACGGCAAATCAGATGACCGCTGGCAAAAACACCAAGACCGCGTCTGTTGCTGCGCAAGGCGGCAATCTCATCGGCAAGCTTCGCTTCGTCGGCAATCACCATGAAAAGGCAATCGGCGTGCCGCGTCGCGAACGATCGGCCTTCCGGGGACGATCCCGCGCTCATCAGCAGCGGCCGGTTGCCGTTCCAAGGCTTTGGCTTGCCGCAGACATTTTTGAGCTTGAAATACGTACCGCTGTAGTCGAACGGTTCTGTTTCCGACCAAATGCGCCTGACGATCGATAGCCATTCTTCGGTGTAGCCGTAACGGTAATCGTGGGCGAGCAGGTTCGTCCCGAACATCGCGAATTCCTCGAAGTTCCAGCCCGACACGACATTGAGACCAAACCGCCCCCGGCCGACATGATCCGCGGTGACACAGGATTTTGCCGCAAAGATCGGGTTGACGAGCGGAACGTGAACGGTCGCGAAAATGACGACGTCATTTGTCGCGGCCAGCAAAGCGGACGCCCAACCCAGCGTTTCGAAGCTTGTGCCCTGCCGGTCCGTTGCGCCGCCGTATCCGAGCCAGCGGGCGATCGGAAGAAGAAACTCGATGCCCGCCTCATCCGCCAACTGAGCGGCCTTGCGGTTCTCCTGCCATCCGGCATTCCAGCGCTCCGGCGCCGTCGTAGCGACGGAGCCCGAGCAGTTCATGCCGAACAGACCGAGCTTAAAGCGGTTGCGATTCTGCATTCGGGTGCAGCGCGCTGCTGCGCTACTCACAGACCCTGTCATAAGAGCAAGATCCTACTCGGCTGCAGTTCCGACCTGCTCGACGATCGGCCGCCATAGATCGCGCTCGGTGTGCACGAAGTCGGCGAGTTCTTGCGGCGACATGGATCGCGTATAATTGCCGAGCGTCTGAAACTTCGCGATGACCTCCGGACGGGACAATGCCGTACGCAGATCGTTGTTGATTTTGCGCACGATCTCGCCCGGCGTCCCGTGCGGAGCGACCAGGATCGACCAGCCCGATGCAGTAAACCCTGGAACGGTTTCGGACACGGTCGGGATGTCGGGATAGTTCGGCAGCCGCGCGTTCGACGCGATCGCAAGCATTTTCACCTCGCCGGACGCGACGACGCCGGCAACTGGCAAGATGGTCTGAAACATCACAGGAACCCTGCCGCTGAGAACGTCGTTTAACGATGCCGACGTCCCGGGGTAGTGGATCATATTCAGTTTGGCGCCGGTGACTTTGCGAAATCGCTCCGCTGTCAAATGCTGCAAGCCGCCAAGGGTGCCGGCTACGGCATCCACTCCGGACGGCTGCGCTTTCGTGTAAGAGATCAACTCGGCCAGCGAATGAACGTCGAGTTTGCTCGATATCAAAATGGAATATGGCTGCTCGGCGACGAAGCCAATCGGTTCGAAATCGTTGACATCGAATGGCAGGTCACGATGCAGAACGGGAAGTGCGACGAACACCGAGCCGCCTGCGAGAAAAAGCGTGTAGCCATCCGGTGTAGCGGCAGCGGTCGCTCGGGCCGCATTCAGTCCACCGGCGCCGGCTTGATTGACGACAATGACTTCCTTGCTCCAAATCTGCGACAGCTGCTCGGTGACAAGACGCGCCATCGCGTCGAGCGAACTTCCGGCGGCTGTCTGCACAATGATCCTGACTGTACGATCCGGGAAGCCTTCCGCATTGGCAGTCCGAGCACCAGCCACAAGTGCCATTGCCATGCCGAGGCAGGTCAGCGATCGACATAATCTCATTGAGATCGTTTTCTCCCCAACTGTTCAATGGCTGCCGGTCCGTTCGAACCCGCTCTGAGAGTCTGCACTCTTCTTGGGTCAACTATATCGGGCGCTGTGTAGCCGGAGAAGTACCATGCGCTCATCGCTGATATGTTTCGAGATCTCCGAGGCAACGCCATCGGCAAGCGTTCGCTCGAGAGACAATGAGATATGGTCGGCAGATCGCTGGAGATACACAAGCTCATGACGAAGAGGTTTGAGGTTGTAGAGGCGACGATTTGCGGACATTCAGCAAGCGATCAGAAGCGGAGAGATTGCGGCGACCGATCTCGTCACCATGTATCTGGCGCGCATCAAGGCATTCGACGGACCCTGCGTCAGCGAGCCGGAAGGCATTCTCGGTCCGATCGAGAGCCCATCGCTCACGCCCGGGGCATCAATACCCTGATGACGCTCAACCTCCGGCCAGCCGCCCGGCGCCGATTGGGCTTTGATGATCGGAAAGCGCGCAGCTTGACCGACAGCGCCGACGACGATCCGAACATGCCGGATGCGCTCGAAACGGCCGCCGCGCTGGATCAGCACTTCGCCCGCACCGGCCAATTGGCAGGCCCCCTGCACGGCATCGTGTTCAGCATCAAGGATGTGTTGGATACGTTCGACATGCGGGCGACCAGCGGCGCAGACGCCGACTATGCCAATGATCGGCCGCCGGCCGACTCGACCGTGGTGAAGCGGCTGAGGGATGCCGGCGCCATCATCCTCGCGAAGGCGAATCTCGGTGAATACGCATCGGGCAGCCGCAGCGCCTTTGGCGGCACGATGTGCAACGCCTATGACACGATGCGCGATGTCGGCGGCTCAAGCGGCGGTTCGGCGTCGTCGGTCGCTGCAAATCTTGTGACGTGCGCCATCTCGGAGAAAGGCGGCCCGTCCATTCGCATGCCGTCGCGGGTGAACAATTGTGCGGGTCTATCGCCGTCGCAGGGATTAGTGAGCCGCCTCGGCATGATCGGAGCGGGTCCTCTCAATGACCGGATCGGCCCCGCCACCCGAACCGTCGAAGACGCCGCCCGCGTGATGGACGTTATTG
Organism: uncultured Alphaproteobacteria bacterium; assembly: GCA_963732015.1. Classification (GTDB taxonomy): domain Bacteria; phylum Pseudomonadota; class Alphaproteobacteria; order Rhizobiales; family Xanthobacteraceae; genus BOG-931. The sequence goes on from CAVSXY010000006.1 coordinate 245,404, forward strand.
CCGGGTACGATCCGGCCGACGATCTCACCGTGTATTGCCTGAACCGGTTGCCGAAAGAGGGATACGGGCATTTTGCGCAAGCGGGCCGGCTCGACGGCGTCAAGATCGGCGTCCTGCGCGAATACACAGCAGGTCGTCGAGCCGCCGCAAGCCCTTAGCGATGTTTTTGTAATTTGTCCGGCGAACTACGTCAGCGCGGGATAGCCCGAGCACGCGCGAGCGTTCAGCGATGAGCGATGAAATCGCCAGCGGCTCCAAAACCAAAGCATTCTCTACAGACATAAAACCCTCCGTCACTGCTCGGCGCGGAGGGCTGGCGCGATTCCGTTACGATTGCCCGTTACTCACGGCCACATCCCACTTTGCCTGGAGACCACCTTGCCACGGATGAGGCAGGTTGGAGAGAGCGCCAGAGCCCTCGTCCTGATGTTGGAGCCTACAATCACGAAAGAGGAAAATAAGTCAAGTGATGGGCGCAAGCGGTCTGCGCAGAGTCCCCCACTAGCGTCAAACACCTAGTTCGAACCCGTCTCAGCAACGGTATTTCCTGCTAACAGGGAAATTAACAGGGAAAATTGCAAAATTAGGGCATGACGCGGCAACGCGACCATCACCTAATGCAGCAACCATAGGGGTTTTCGCGAAATTCCCTGTGAAAAATAACAGGGAATAATTTCGGCGGAACAGGGAAGCTGTGACCTGATAACAGGGAAAATTGGACGCTTGGCCAATGTCGGCTTCTCTAATCGGCGGTTTTGGGTCAACGCGGCTTGTTCCCGGTTCCAGCGGAACGCGGTGCCGTCAACCCAGATGCGGTGCATGGATCACCGCCAAGCGACGTGCCAGGGCAACGATCGCCTTCTTCATGCCGCGGCGCCGTGCGATCTGCATCGCCCAGGCCTTGAGCCAAGACCATGTCTTCGAACGTAACATGCTCTGAGCCGCTTCGTAGAGCATGACCCGCATCATCTCGTCCCCGCAGCGCGATATTCTGCCGCTGCGATCGATCTCGCCGGATTGATACCTGGAGCAGGTCAGCCCAAACACAGCACCGACGGCCTTGGATTTGCGGAACCGAGCCGGCACATCGACGGTGGCGCGATAGGTCAGCGCCACCACGGGGCCGACACCGGGGGTCGTCATCAAGCGCCGGCACACCTCATCATCCCGGACAACAGCCAATACGCGGCGATGCAGGATGGCGAGTTGCTCGCGAAGCACCCGCCGGACAATCAACAGCGGTTCCACCAGGGCCGCCAGGTCGGGAAGGGTCTCGATCAGCTGCTTGATCCGTTGCTCGAACTTCACCTTGCCGACCATCCCGACCTTGAGGCCGAAGTTGCGTAAAGTGCCGCGAAGGTCGTTCTCAATCGCAATGGCCTTCGACTGCAGCAGCTTGCGATGGGTCAGCAGCATCCGCAGCTTCTGACTGCGCAGCGTCTTCACATGCACCGGACGGTAAGTCCCACCCGCATCATCTGCGCGATGCCGCGCGCATCGTTGCGGTCCGTCTTGTTGATCTGCGCTTCTCCTTCTGATGCTTGAGGCCGCGAAAGCGAGACCTCGTTTCACCAAGCGCAGCACCCAAAATCTTCACCTGTCCACAGCCGCCGGCCGATTACCCCATCTTTCGGGGGTGGTCTCAAGCGGTCGATGCAACACTTTATCCTGGACGGAGGGATGGAGTGGATGCCGATGGACCGGAGCTATGTTCGAGGTTTCAATGTGGTTGAAAAAGAGAAATTATGGGACCGCTGGCAGCGCGGGGAGTCGCTGAAGGCGATTGGGCGAGCGTTTGGCAAGGCGTCATCGTCGATTTATTTTCAGGTCGCCCCGCCGGCGGCATTCGTCTTGCGCCACGGCGGCGTTCGCGACTGGCGTTGACGCTTGCGGAGCGCGAGGAGATCTCTCGAGGCATTGCGGCGGCCCGATCAATGCGATTGATGGCGAGGCTGCTGGGTCACTCGCCCTCGACAGTGAGCCGAGAAATTAAGCGCAATGGCGGCTATGATCGATACCGGGCGGCGGTGGCTGATGCGAATGCGTGGGCGCGAGCTCGGCGTCCGAAGCGTTGCAAGTTGGCGGACAATCTGCAGCTACGACAGGCGGTGGTGAACAAACTCAGACTAACTGGTCGCCCGAGCAGACAGCTGGCTGGTTGTGGCTGGTCGCGGTGCGGGCGCAGCAGGCGCTAGGTGTCACTGGGGAATCGATTCCACCGATGTGGCGGGCTCGGGATGCCACTCGATCGTTGCCGCTCGATGCAGATTGGGCTCGACCGTCGCGATGCTAGCTCCGAACCGCGCACCGTACACCTGCAGGTTCTCCATAACGCGCTCTACGTAATTGCGCGTCTCTGCCAGCGGAATGCGTTCCACCCAATCCACGGCATCTACTTTCGGATCGCGCGGGTCGCCATGTTGGGCCACCCATTCACGGACCCGGCCGCGGCCGGCATTGTAGCCGGCGAAGGTCAAGATGTAGGAGCCGGCATACTCCTTGAACAAAGCACTGATCTCAGCGGCTCCCATTTGCGTATTGTAAACCGGATCGGAAATAAGACGTTTCCAATCATAGCTGACGGCGAACCGCTTGGCCGTGTCGCGTCCAGCCTCTGGGGTGACCTGCATTAAGCCGACTGCGTTGGCCGGCGAGGCGTCACGCTGATCAAAGGCGCTTTCGGTGCGCACGATCGAATAGACCATGCACTGATCGATTGGGGGTGCGATCGGACTGTAGGACGGCACGCCGAATTCGGGAAAGGCATACCGTTGCAAAGCTAAGCCTCTCGCAATTGCCGACTTGCCCATGACCAGCATTGCCTGGGCATCGTGATAATGCGCCGTCAACCGACCAAGCGCCTTTAGTGTCGCAACATCGCTGCTCGCTTCACCGAGGTCTGAGACGAACGACAAAACAAGATCAAACTCGCCGATGGAATAAAGAATTTCTGCAGCGTGCAGCAGCTCGTTGTTTACGCCCTCTAGGGGCTGCTGCGGCAGCGGATGCAACGCAACCTCGCCCAGGCCGAGCCGAGCGCGCGCCAGTTGGCCGTAATAGGCTGTCGGATAGAGGGCGGCTGTCTCGTACTGCGCACGCATCAACTCCAACCGGCTGGCCGCCTCGGCTGCACGGCCGCGCCAATAAGCAGCACGTGCGAGGACAATTGGATCGGCTGAGCCGTCATCGACATGGGCAAAATGCTCAAGCGCAGTACTCGGATCGCCGAGAAATCGCAGCGCGATCCAGCCGGCCATGAAGTGATATTCGGCACGATAATATGGATTGGCTGGAACCGCGCCGTGCAGCACAACCTGATAGGCTAGCTGTACGTCACCCCTATCAAGGAGTTTGCGCGCTAGGATGCGACACTCGCGCCACCATTCATCGGTATCCTGACGCTCCATCTCTTGGCTTGACGATCCATTGACCAGCTTGGCAGCAGCTGCCAGCTCGTCGTGCGCCAGCAACCAATGCACACGGCACAGTGCGTAGCCCAAATCCGTCCGTGCGTCCTCGGGGACCGCATTGAGCGGTGCGCCAGCTTTGCTCGAGTTTGCCTCGGCAGCTTCGCAAGCTTTAACGATTTCAATTTGAACGGGCCCAAGCCGCTTCGCGGCGCGCATGGCCGCCCCAAAGTCTTTGGCGCCGATACGCCGGTCCATCCGCGCAGCGTGGTCAGCATTGGTTAATGCACCGAGGAAGCTTTCGGTCACCGCAGTTTCAAGCTCGGCCGACATTTCCGCTGATTGCCATACTGCGCGAACTTCGTTATCTGCCCCCGCTTGGTCGCCCTCCCCCATCATAAGCCGCGCAAGCGCTAGTCGGCCGATCACGCTGGTCGGATGGTCTTCTAAAAAGCCGCGCACGGTTTGAGCGTCTTGTCGCTCTTGCCACAGCCTTGCCTCCGCACGCCGGCGAAGGAGTGGTATGCTAGGCCATTCGGCATTCGATCGAATGAAAGCCGCATAGCGGTCGAAACCCGCCGGGCTGTCGGCGCTACGCAGGAGCGCCCATTCGATGAGCCTCCGCGCCACCGGGTCGACGATTGTAGCGGCAACCGTGGTGGCGTCTTCAAACTTGCGCTGTCGTAGCAGCTCAATCGCGCGCCTGGTGGCGCTAAGATCCGGCGGCAAAGAAGGCGATGACGCGGTGGAATTCTCCGTGGCCGTTTCTTCGCTTGGCGGTAAGATTCTCGCCCCGATCGCACGCTCCAAGTGTTTGGCTTCAGCGAGTGAGCGGTGTTTGTGGTGCTTTGCCGCGATGCTCTTGTTCTCATGCGGTGGCAGGTGCTTGTTGCTTGGCTTCGCTAAGACGTGAGTAGCGGATGCCAACGTCACCGAAGCAAGGAGAAAGGCAACAACACCCATTCGAGCGACCGCTTTTGCGGTCGCACGTTGGTTAAAAGCAAGTGCGTAGTTCGCCCCTGAATTGATCTTGGCAGAATGAATAGTCTCGCCCTCCCCCTCCACACCTTGGACGAAATTAGCATGATCAAGCTGAATGTCATCTGACGAACTTGCCTTTTTTTAACCACAATCAGGCTAAGGCTAATCTCGCTGACGCGGTTCGGATCGCTCAAGTGCGTTCCGCGTCCTCAAGCATTCTCTGTCGGATGGCTGCAAGGCAATTCTCTGCCGGCGCGGGTAGCGCCTTCGGCTCTGTCGTCGGCTTCACGCCTTTCGGCGCACCAATCACGAGCACTCCGCCTTGATGGTTGACGTTGTGCTCGACATTCGTGCCGTAAGCTTTGGGCATGTACGCCTTGAGCACGGCAAACACTAGCGCGTCACTCGGCTTGCGCTTCGCCATCAATGGAATTCGGTCGCCGGTCGCAGGATCGCGCTTGACGTAATCGCGATGGCCGTCGATCATCTCGCACCAATCAAGATCACCGCCGGCTTTGCGCTCGTCCTCGACGTAGCATTGCTTCCCTTGGAAAAAGACCGGCTCGTCCCATCCATCGAACGCGAGCTTGCGCGCTTGGCTCTCAACGATATGGACTTGCATTTTCATCGCGCTTCGCACATGCACGTGCAGCGGCGCGATACAGCCGACCCACTCAACCGTGAACGGAGCCGGGTTTTTGTTGGCTCTCTTGCAGCCATCTAAAAAACGTTTGCTCGCTTACGCGCAAGTCGAGCGCGGTAGCTGCGTGAAGGTCTTAGGGGACTTGCGCATGACGCTTGCTCACACTTGGCTCGGCAGTTTGACGCGGGGGCCGTACTGAGAGACCGGACGGCCGCCCCTCCGAAACGAATTGTTGTAGCCACGATCCGGCGAACCGCCGCGCGAGTTGCTCGCGATCCGGTCGAGATGGCTGCGGCCCGGCGTTGGTGCTGCGGCTTGCTCGCCATAACCTTCGCGCGCCTTGCGTGCGCGCTCCGCTTGCTCATTCGCGAGAAAATGGGGTCAGGCACGAAACAGTATATGGCCACAGATCGTGTCTTGGCTAAGCGCTTCTCCATAAGCGATCTTGCCTGCTGCTGACAAAAGGGACAGTCTAAGCATCTCACGATCGCGCGTCCCATAAGTGTGGGATGATCCAAGAATGCGATCAAATCATCTTGGATGTCCCTGTGTGTAATGCGCAGGTGGCATCCATGAATGGCCGTAAGGGAGGAGGAATCATGAAACAGCCTGATAAAGGACGCCGTGCGTTTTTGCTCGGCACCGCCGTCGGAGCCGGGGCCGCTGCAAGTGTTGCGCTGGTCCCAGAGGCGCTCGCCGAGACGCGGGAACATCACGCGGCTGCAGATGCTCCGGCCGCCAGCCCAATGGCTGATCATGCCGCTATGAGCGGCGGCCATGGCGCCTTTTTCAACGACGACGATTCCCGCACCATAACCGCGTTCGCCGAACGGCTGATGCCCGGTTCGCCAGGTAAGCCAGGCGCGACCGACGCCGGGGTTCTCAATTACATCGACCTTGCTCTGTCCGGTGCATACGAGGACCAGCGTGAGTTCTATCGGCACGGCGTTGCCGAGCTCGATGAGCACTGCACCAAGACCTACGGCAAACCATTCCGCAGCCTCACCGCAACCCAGCAGGACGAAACAATCACCGCGCTCGAGCAAGGCAAGGCGCCGGAATTCACTTGGCCGACCGCGCAAGCGTTCTTCAACACCATGCGCACGCACACCATGGAAGGCATGTTCGCTGACCCGATCTATGGCGGCAACAATGACTTCGCCGGTTGGCGGCTAGTTGGGTTCCCGGGCGCGCAGCGCCAGTTCACCACGGAGGACATGCAGAGCAAAGAGGCGTTCACACGCGAGTCCATCATTGGCCTGCAATCGCGGGCCACGAGCAAGAAGGGCTAAAACTATGGCCACGGAGAAAACTGATGTTGTGGTCGTCGGCGTTGGCGCTGCAGGTGGAATTTTAGCCGCGGAACTCGGCAAGGCTGGCATGAAGGTGATCGGTCTCGAACGCGGGCCGCGCCTCAAGACCGACGATTTCGAGCCGCATGATGAGCTACGCTACTTTCAGCGTGCCGACCTGCGCCCAAGCATGACGCGCGATCCTGTTACGTGGCGGCCAAACGGCAATGCGAAGGCCCATCCAATCGGTCCGCTTGGCAATGGCAATCAGGCCGGCGGCGGCACCGTCCACTACGGCGCGGTGTCTTGGCGTATGCACGAAGATGACTTTCGCGTCCGCACCGAGACGATTGAGCGCTACGGCGCCCCGACCATTCCAACGAACTCCTCGTTGGTCGACTGGCCGGTGAGCTACTCTGAGCTTGAGCCGTTCTACGACAAGGCGGAATACGACCTCGGTGTGTCAGGCAAGGCCGGAAACCTGCAAGGCAAAAAGATCGACGGCGGCAACGTGCTTGAGGCCCCGCGTCAACGCGAATATCCGCTACCCGCCTTATTTGTGGACCAATCCGGGCAATTGTTCGAAGCCGGCACCAAAAAGCTTGGCTATCACCCCTTCCCGACACCACACGCGATCCTGTCTCAGCCCTATAAGGACCGGCCGGGTTGCACCTACTGCGGCTTCTGCCAGGCGTTTGGCTGCCATGTCGGCGCAAAATCGTCGATCCTGGTGACTAAGCTGCCGGAAGCCGATGCCACCGGGAATTTCAAATTGATCACCGGCGCCATGTGCTATCGCGTGAATAGCGACAATGAAGGCAAGGTAACCGGGGTTTCTTATTACGGCGTCGACCGCAGCGACAATACGATCGAAGCGGACATCGTGATCATCGCGCCGTTCATCTACGACAACACGCGGCTAATGCTGTTGTCGAAAACGGCCAAATATCCGAACGAACTCGCCAATTCGAGCGGGCATCTCGGTAAGCACATCATGGCACACATGATGGCCAACGTGTTCGTTACCTTCGACGACCGCTGCGTCAATAACTTCATGGGCCCTAGTGCTCAGAAGCATACGATTGACGACTTTAACGCCGACAATTTCGACCATGGCGGCCTTGGTTTTATCCGCGGCGCGCAAATATCGATCGGCACCCCGAACTCTTCAGGGTGGTCCGATCAGCGCGTCGCTCATTGCCCCACCGCCCGGTGTGCCGCGATGGGGTGCTGCCTACCGCGATTTTATCGCTAAGTACTATGCACGACACGGCGCCATGGTCGCGCAAACTGAGAACCTGCCGTACGCGGATCAGACTATCGATCTCGATCCGAATGTCCGCGACGCCTGGGGCCTGGCGGCACCACGTATGACCTACGATTGGCGGCGACCGAACGAGCTCGCTCGCGTCAAGTTCATGCAGGACAAGATGGAGGAAATCGGCCATGCGATGGGCGCTCCCCACGTCTGGCGGGCGCCGGTGGCACCTGGCCTGCCTGGCGCGCACCATGAGGGCGGCACGCGCATGGGCAGCGATCCCAAGGACTCCGTTGTCAATAGATATGGCCAGACCTGGGATCACTCCAACCTTTTCTTAGTCGGCAGTTCGACGTTTCCGACGATGGGCGCCGGTTTCAATCCGACGCTTACAATTCAGGCGCTGGCCTACATGACCGCCGATGCCATCGTGAACCGCTACCGAAAATATCCTGGGCCACTGATCTAGCGGTTCTTTCGCCGCAAGCCGCGAACGCGACCTGCGGCGCCTGGGCGCTGCGAAAATAATGCGCGCTGTTCGGAGGTGTCCTTTCCGAAAATCACGTCCGAACGTATTGGTGATGTAGCCCAGCCAAGATCGGAACGGCGACAATGGGCCCAAACCACTGGATGGCTCGATGCAAAGGCGCATCCTTCTGTAATGCCAAGTGCGTGCGCGCTTGATTGTAATACCCCGCATAGGTCGAAAGAATTCGCCGTAGATGTATCTCGCCGAAGATCAGCATCTGATCCAGACACTCGCGGCGCACGGTGCCGATCAGACGCTCCATATGACCGTTTTGCCATGGCGATCCAGGTGTGATCGGTCGGTCGCGGATACCCATGGCCCGCAACCGCGACGTAAAGACATCTCCGTAGCCGGCATCATTGTCGCGCACCAGGTCGGCGGGCGCCGATAACCAGGGGAAGGCCTCAGTGATCTGGCGGGCCAGCCACTCGGCTGTCGGATGCCGTGTCACCTCGAACCACAGAAGTCGTCGCCGGCCGTGCCCCAGAACCAAAAAGGCAAACAGCAGATCAAAGCTCACCGTCGGCACAACGCACATATCGATAGCGGCGATCGCCTCAGCGTGGTTTTGCAGGAACGTCTTCCAGGATTGCGACGGCGGCCTCCGCCCCCGCGTAGCTGTGTGAAAACGTGCCCGCGCGAGCGCCGCGCAGAATTGGTTTCTCTATTGTCTTCTCCTGACAGTGGTCGCCAGCGTTTTTGTTTTTCAAATTGATGAAGTCGAGACGAAATTTCCAACGGCGCATTCGATTTCGGAGTTTTCACACAGCCTGGGCCAGAAGCGGACTCACACACCGCAGCAAACAGCGTCGTTATTCGATGACCTCGGTGGCGCGCAGGAGAGTGGATGCGGGCAAGGTCACGCCAATGGCTTTGGCGGTTTTGAGATTGGCGATAAATTCGAACTTAGTTACGCGCTCGACCGGTATATCGCTCGGCTTCGTCCCCTTAAATATTTTGTCAATCAAACGAGCAGACTGCCGAAACATATCGGGAAAGCTGACGCCATACGCCATGAGTCCGCCCCCTATTGCGACCTCTATGAATCCAATTGAGGGAAGACGTTGCTTTAATGCTAGTGGTTCATCACAGTGATTTTAACTCTTTGGCGGTGGCTGGATAAGCGCGGCCGAGTTTGGCGCGGGCTTTGTCGGTTGTGAACATCCATTTGATGCTGGCTCGGGTTTTATTTCGCCGCCGTTGCCATGCTGCGATTTCGTTTCGGAGCCTTTTGGGATCGTCGATGCGGCGGCCGAGACACTGGCGCTGCAGCACGCTGATCTCGCACTCGACCATGTTGAGCCAACTGGCGTGTTTCGGAGTGAAGTGGAATTCGAGGCGGCGCAGGATGCGTCGAGCCTCGGCGGGCGCGAAGGCCTCATGCAGCGCCCCAGGTTTATGGATCGACAGATTGTCCTGCACGACACGGATGCAGGCGGCGTCGGGATAATGGACGTCGACGAGTTCACGCATGCATTGGGCGTAGTCCACGGCGGCGCGGCGGTCGGTGACCTTGACGTTGCGCCAGCCCCGATGCGGATCGAAGGTGACGAAGAGATTGACGGTGCCGTTGCGGCGATACTCGTAATCGTAGCGCTCGCGCTGTCCCGGTTGCGCCGGGACCGGCCGGCGCGCCTCGCCGATTAGCTGGACGGGGGTCTCGTCGAAGCAAACCAGCGGCCAGGCGGGATCCGGCGTCTCGGCGTAGAGATCGAGCACGTCCTCCATGCGGGCGACGTATTCGCCATCGACATGGGGAATGCACCACATGTCCCTGCGCCATGGCTTGAGATCGTTCTCGGCCAGCCGGCGGCGCACGGTCTCGCCCGACAGGCTGTCGTGATCGGTGAGCTTGACCATCGTGTCGGCCAGAAGCGTCAGCGTCCAGCGTTTGCGGCCGGCGGGCGGCTTGGCGCATGCGGTCGCCACCAGCAGGGCCTCCTCCTTGCCGGTCAGCTTGCGCTCTGCGCCCGGACGCGGCTCCTCGCTCAAGGCCCGCTCCAGATTGCCTTCCACGAAACGGCGCTTGGTCCGGCCGACGGTGGAGAGGCTGACACTGACGGTCCGGGCAATCTCCTCGTCGCGGCCGCCCCCATCGGCCGCCAGCAAAATCTGCGCCCGCTTGAGCTTGCGGGCCGCGTGCTTGCCGCCGCCGAGCATCGCCGTCAGTTCATCGCGCTCGGCTTGGCTCAATTCGACCCGATAACGTACATTCATGCTTTGCCTCCTTGTCGGAGGCCGGGACGAATCCAGCGATGAGTCAAAAATCAGGCGCGCGCTTCACCGAGAAGCAGGGTCATTGCCTGGCCTTCATCCATACCTACGCCTACATGTTCGGACGCCCACCCGCCGAAGCCGACATCCAGCGCCACTTCCGTGTCAGCCCGCCTACGGTCCACCAGATGATCGTAACCCTCGAACGAAACGCCTTCATCCGACGTCAACCCGGCGTCCCCAGAAGCATCGAAATCCTCGTGCCGCCCGAAAGCTTGCCAATTCTTGAATGGCTCGGTATCAAAACGTCAAAATCACTGTGATGAACCACTAGCTGTCCTATAGCTCCAGCATTGAAGATGAGCATCGGGTCATCCAAAACAGCTACAGCCTCGACGTGACTGTTTGCCATGGCGGCAAATATGCCCTCGAAGTCGCCGGGATTGCGCGCTTCGAATTGTTCCAGCTCGATGTTGAGCGCCTTAGCTGCAGAACTCCGTCGCCTGAAGGTTTGGAATACTCATCGAATTGTTTGGATTGAAGAGAACAGCAACCGCCTTAATTTGTGGGAATACTTCCCTTAGAAGCTCAATCCGCTTCGCGCAGAGTTCGGGATTGAAGAACGCCACTCCAGTAATGTTTCCGCCAGGCCGCGAGAGGCTGGCAACGAGACCGGATGCAACCGGGTCGCCGCTGCTTGAATCGACTATGGGAATAGTAGTTGTTGCGCGTTTGGCCGCCAGCCCCCCGGGAGTTCCGTGAGTGACAAGGATATCAATCTTGCGCTCCAACAACTCATCCGCTAACTGGGCAAGCCGCTCGTATTTTCCGTCTGCATATCTGAATTCGAACGCTATGTTTTTACCTTCAAAGTATCCGAATTCGAGAAGACCGGCTCGCAATCCATCTACCCATGGGACCGAATTGGACTCGGTGTCTGTGCCCAGGAATCCGATTAAGCGGAGCTTCGTCAACTGCTGCGCGCGCGCCACTGGCGGCCATGCCGCCGCCGCGCCGCTGAGAAGCGTGATGAACTCCCGCCGCTTCATGTCTGTCCCCAAGCTTAGGAGACGGCATCGTATCGGTTTAAACGAGTCCATTGATAGGGGCTGAAACCAGCATCAAAACCATTGCCGCAGTGCACAGCCAATGTCGCTGTTGGGTCTTGTGTCACGAGTAACGCCGGTCCACACGGCGATGCGTAACTGTACGGGAGATGAAGGAGGGCCCTTCGAGGTCGACAATCAGGTGTTGATCTCAAGCCGCCGCAAGCTGCTGTCGTCAAAAGCGATGGTGGTGAACGTTGCGGGAAAAGCCAAAACAAGATTCCGGCAGGCATGATTGAGAGAGGCGAGCGCAAGCGAACCGCTGCAGAAGTGTCGAAATGCGATTAGACGATGTCAAAACCGGGGGCTGACCCATCTTCCGGGATTTTGGGGGATGCACTGATACTGCCCCAGCGGCATCCGGCATGTAGGCGGCGCGAAGCTCAATCTGGCTTTTGTATGGAACGTGAGAACCTGGCCGGCGATGCCAAGGGAAAAAGCGCAAGCGGCTCCAACCGTGAGGCTGAAAGTACCGATGCGCCGGAGAGGGGCGGACTGCCCTGTAGTAGTTATGAAGCGGGGTAATGCCCGTGGAGCGAAGGGGGTGGGTCATCGCCGTTGAGCGTGGGCCAACTGCGTCAAACCAGGAGGAGCCCGAAAGTTCATCGGAAGGCGGCAGCCTTCGTGCGATGGCACGAGCCGGATGATGCGAGAGTATCAAGTCCGGTTCTGTGATAGGCTCAGGGTGAAATTCCCTGGGCCTACTCGGCATCAACGTCATTTCGCGTGAGCGCTACGAATGTCCGCTGTTCATCCGATCGCGACCCAATCGCGCGTCGCATTAGGTGAAGCAAAAGGCCCCATAAGCAGACAATTCGCGATCCCAGCTTGATGTCCGCTTGCTGATAGTCTTGCAGTTCGGCGCCCCCTAAAGCACTGCGGTATCGCAGCACTTCTTCTCGCGTGCCCGATGCATCTTTTTAAGCTCCAGCCTACACTCCGCCCATGTTGACCGCCACGGAGCCAATTCATGACCACCCGACGCACCGCCTGCAGCTGCGGGCAGCTTCACCTGACGATTGAAGGCGAACCATCGCGCATCTCCATGTGCCACTGCCTGGAGTGCCAGCGACGCACCGGCGCCGTGATCAGCAACCAGGCGCGCTTCCGCAGTGAGCAGGTCACCTTCGCCGGTGAGGCTACGTCATGGATGCGGACAGCTGAAAGCGGCAACTTGTTGACGTTTCATTTCTGTCCCATATGCGGCTCCACCGTCTACTGGGAGAGCGAAGGCTTTCCTGGATATGTCGCCGTTGCCATTGGCAACTTCGCCGACCCGAATTTCCCCCCGCCGACCATCGCGGTTTGGGAGGAGTCACGTCACCCGTGGGTCTCCTTGCCGTCCGACACGCCGCCCAAGCGCACGGCGAAGCAGGCGTGATTATACAACCAACACTGCCCAAACCCGGTTCCGAGACCGATCAGGCGTCGCCGCCACCGCGCCCGTCCGGTAGCGGCAGGCTGGTCAAAAAAGCGGCCTACCTAATTGCCGGCGCTTCGGCTTGGCGCTTATCCCTGATGGCTATCAGGCGTTCGGCGTCCCCAACGCCTTCGCATCGGTTGCGTGCCGGCGGTGGACTGCGTGTCGGCATTGTCCTCAGCGCCGACGAGCGAATAACCTTTCGCAGTGCGTCAGTTGACGGTGGCGAACCGACGTGATGGGTCGTCTTCGACGCTTTGAACGTCCACTGAGAATGTCCGCTCCCAATTCGATAGCGTCGCTGCGTTTCGACCACCGCTGCGTCGAGCCGGACCTGCCGACTGCGGCGTGATATTGTTCTGTCATTGTGTGCGCCGATGAGGTGAACAATGAAACTTCCCCGCCGACGTTTTCTGCAACGGGCAGTGGGCGCTGCCGCGTTTTCGGCTTTATCACCTAGTGCGAGGGGGCAGTCCTATCCAACCCGACCAGTGCGCTGCATTGTAGGGTATCCCGCCGGCGGTCCAACGGATATCTTCGTGCGGTTGCTGGCTCAATCTCTTTCTGAGCGGTTCGGCCAACCATTCCTCGTCGAGAACCGGGCAGGCGCCTCCAGCAATGTCGCGACCGACGCAGTCGTGCGCGCCCCGGCCGACGGCTATACACTTCTCGGGGTCGATGCCGCCGCCGCAATCAACGCAACGCTCTATGAGAACCTTAATTTTAATTTCATCCACGATATCGCGATCCTTGGCATGATCCGCGGTCCCCTCGTGGTCATGGTAAATCCATCGGTTCCAGTCAGGACGGTTCCCGAACTGATTGCCTACGCCAAAGCGAATCCGGGCAAGATCAACATGGCCTCCGCGGGTGTCGGAAATCCGACGCATCTGGCGGGAGAGATGTTCCAGGTGATGACTCATATTGATATGACGCACGTGCCTTATCGCGGCGGCGCGCCGGCAATCGCCGACCTGATCGGTGGCCAAGTGCAAATTTATTTTGGGACCCTGCCGGCAACAATTGAGCATATCCGAGCCGGCAAACTTCGTGCGCTGGCGGTGACCAGCTCGACGCGCTTTGATTTATTGCCTGATCTCCCGACGGTCGCTGATACCGTGCCGGGCTACGAGGCGAGTGAGTGGTTCGCCATCGGTTTGCGCAAAAGCTCTCGGAGACGCAAAAATGCAGGGGCGGTTCGCCGATTTGGGGACAACGGTGTTCCGCGGCTCGCCGGCCGATTTTGAAAAGTTCATCGCCGATGAGACCGAGAAGTGGGCCAAGGTGATCAAGTTCGCGAATATCAAGCCAGACTAATCGGCCAATTTCGTCGAGCAGTTTTTGGAGCAAACGCCATGACACTTCGGCGTCGCCGCACTTTTCTGCATCTAGCAGCGGGCGTCGTTTCGAAGCTTGAATCTCAATGAAGTTGGTTCAAATTCTGCTGCCCGTTCAGGACAACCATGGCCGTAAATTCAAACGAGCCCTCTATTCGAAGATTCACAAGCACTTGGTCAAACGATTTGGCGGACTGACCGCCCATACCAGGTCACCTGCGCGCGGCCTTTGGAATTCCAAAGGCGCGACCAAGCGGCCGGATGCGGGTGGGAGAGTAAGCGTCCGAGCGTTTGTTGCAGCGCAAATTAACAGCCTCTGACATTCGCGATGTCAGCGCGACTTCCGCCCTGTGGAAAGCCCGTGAGCCTTTCCTCCGCCGGGCTAATGGTTAGGCGTCACGATGGGCGCCGACGCGAAATTGCAGGGATGCGGCAGCCGACGTGCTGAATCATGCGCTGTGGCGATCCAAATCAAAACCTTCATGTAGGCGTTCGGCAATGGGAGTGAGAAGCCCCGAAGTAGCGGCGAAAACATTGTTCGTGTGTTGATTGCCGCAAACGCTGTTCTCAAATAGGATAATCCGAACCGAAAGATCACGGGCTTAAATCACCAACGCCAAAGCTTAGCGAAACCGGGAGCGTCGCCCGACGAGGCCCAGTGGTATATCTTAAAAGGCGAAAAGGAATACGGACCGCTGCGCTTCGCCTATCTGGCGCAACTCGCCCAGCAAAGACGCCTTCTGGAGGACGACTGGATATGGAAACCCGGACTTGCCGATTGGATTGCGGCGGCACATGTGTCCGGCCTTTTTGCGGGAACCTTTCCAAACGAGTTCAATTCAGTCCAATCGTAGCGCCGCTGGTGAAGGCGGAAGGTGGGTGACCAAACGCAACTTCAAAGAAAGGGCCAAGCATCAAATCAGTGAATTCGCCGTGATGTTTTTCTACCTCTGGATAATGTTTGGCATGTTGGCTGTTCACGAATCAATCATCTTGGCACAGCATCAAATCGACTTTGAGTCTCATGGTCTTGCGTTCATTAATGCCCTGGTCTTCGCAAAAGTGATGCTCATCGCCGAAGACATGCATCTTGGCAGGAGACTCGAAGATCAGCCGCTCGTTTATTCGATCATCTTCAAATCGGTTCTGTTCGCCATTGCGCTCATTTGTTTCCACATCGTGGAGCACGTGGTTATCGGGATGTTGCATGGACGCACGATGGCCGAGAGCATAGCGGAGGTCGGGGCTAATAAATTGAAAGGAATAATATCGTTAGGGATCATGGGCACCGTTGTGCTGGTGCCATTCTTCGTATTGCGGGAGATTAGCCGGGTTATGGGCGAGGACCGCTTTTGGTCACTATTCTTTCGCCGCAAGAATCCCTGAGTTTTCGTCTTCAATTCGTGAATCACGGAGCCGATCGAATTGGCGGTGAACTGTTGCAAGCCCCTTCCAAAACGTTGCGTTGAGCGATTACGATCCTGGGATCGTGTGACCGATCGTCTATCTGACGAGACTTGCGGCCTTTCCACCCCACAGCGTTGGTGGCGGCGTCCTAGCTGGCCTTGGCTCTTTCTGCACGACGCGGAAGTTTCCAGTTGGAACGGACGAAATGGCAAGTGTACCCGTCGGGATATTTTTCTAGATAATCCTGATGTTCAGGCTCGGCTTCCCAGAATGGACCAGCCGGCGCGACTTCCGTGACAACTTTGCCTGGCCAAAGCCCCGAAGCTTCGACGTCTGCGATGGTGTCTTCCGCAATCTTCTTCTGTTCGGCATTCCTGTAATAAATTCCCGAGCGGTAACTCGTGCCTCGGTCATTACCCTGCCGGTCGCGTGTCGTCGGATCGTGAATTTGGAAAAAGAATTCGAGCAGCGTTCGATAGTCCAGGATTTTCGGGTCGAACACGATCTCAATTGCTTCCGCATGTGAGCCGTGATTACGATAGGTAGCGTTCGGGACATCGCCGCCGCTATAGCCCACACGCGTTGAGAGAACCCCTGGCATTTTGCGGATCAGGTCCTGCATGCCCCAAAAGCATCCGCCAGCGAGAATCGTGCGCTCTGTCGGTGATGTCATGGAGTATCCTTTCGAGGTCGCCAAAAAGCAGGCCGAGAGTGCCATTGCGGACGTCGCTCGGCAACGATTTAGGCAGACCGATATGCGGCTAATCGGACGTCGTGCCTTCCTCGAAAGCGCAGGCGGTTTCGTACTGGCTGGCGGCATTCTGCCGGCGTTTGCGGAGACGCGATGGCCGACAAGGCCGGTACGTTTTATCGTGCCACTGGCGGCGGGCGGCGCCCTGGACTTTGCCGCACGGCAATGCACCGCGGTGCTGTCGCGTGATCTCGGCCAGCAAGTCTTTGTCGAGAACCGCACTGGTGCCGGCGGCACCATCGGTATGGATTTGGCGATGAGGGCGGCGCCCGACGGATACACCTTCCTCGTTACCAACGACAATGCGGCTATTGCTCCGCATATCCTCCATCTTCCTTACGACTATACCCAGGAACTGCTGCCAGTGATTATCATAACGCAGCAGCCAATCGCATTCGCGGTACACCCGTCGCTTGGCGTCAAGTCCGTCGCGGAATTAGTCACTTATGCAAAGCAGAATCCTGGGCTCGGCTTTGCGTCATCCGGCGTCGGCTCCAACCAGCACGTTCTCGGCGCATGGTTTGGCAAGGAAGCTGGCATCAAGCTAGACCATCTGCCGTATCGTGGCGCCGGACAGGCGGTCACCGATTTGCTGGCCGGTCACGTGAAGTTCGGCATTCTTGGACCATCCGCGCTGATGCCGCACGCTCGCGCCGGCACCATCACCTTAATTGCGCAAACCGGCGAAAAACGCGCCGCAGCTCTGCTCGAGGTCCCGACTTTGGTCGAGGCTGGCTACAAAGACATGATTTTAGAATCTTGGTCTGGTTTGTTCGCGCCGGGGGGACGCCGGCGGAGGTGATTAAGGCGCTCAATACCGCGACTGCAGCGGCGCTGGATGATGTGACGTTGCGCGAAAATTTCACCAAGGCTTCGTTAGAAGCCGCTGGCGGTACGCCAGAGCAGCTTGGCGTGCTAGCGCGTTCAGATTCGAAGAAATATGCGCAATTGGTAAAGGAGCTGAACATCACCGCGGAGTGAATCCGTGCAAATGACTGCCGACGAGGTCATCGAATAAACCTTTCGCAACGCATCAATTGACGTTGGCTATGTCCGAGTTGGGTCAGACTCGACCGAATGACGATGTCCATCGCGTGTCCGCTATCCCTCCGATCGCGACCAAAATTATGCGCCAAGACCGCAAGCCGCCATCATGGTCTTGTCAAATGCCACACGTACGATGAGTATCTATCTCTAGAGCTGCCAGCGGGGCCTGCCGTAGCCCGTTATTTAAAAGGCGGCGTTGGTGCCCCCACTCGCACCAGGATGCAAAAGCTGTTCGGCGTAGTCATGCTTCTTATGTTTTTAAGGGACGCCGACTGAGGCGGACTAATCCGGGGAGGCAAGTTATGGAATGGTTTAGCAGGAAAACATCGATAGCCGGCATTCAAATTCCCAATTGGGGGATCGTTCTGGGTGCTGTCATTGTAGTCTTTATCATCTACAGGTCCATGCAATGAGCAGGTCCGGCTTTCAAAACCGGCCAACTATTGCCCCGGTCGTCGTTGCGCAGGGGCAAAATGAGCATCAATCGAAGGTGTCAAAGCGCTGCTCGTTAACGACCGGATCGCTACGCCGAAATGAAGCAAGGTGTCGACTGCTGCCGCACGCACCCGCAGCAAAAGCCCGCGAGCGGACCACCGTGAAGTCAGTCACAGACCTGCCGATTGGGGCGTGATATTCTTCGTCCCATTGCCACGGGCATGATCCCAGTCGGACGCGGCAAATGGCGATCGGCATTGGACGGCGGCGATTTATTTCCGCGCTTGGTTGCGCAGGCGCCGCGTGGCCGCTCGCGGCGCGCCCCGCCGGCGCCCTTCCGCGCATCGGAGTTCTCGACATCCAATCGGCGGAATCCGACGGTCGCAATCTGGCCGCTTTCCGCGCCGACCTGCAGCGTCTTGGCTATGTCGACGGCCGAACCGTGGACATCGTGTACCGCTACTCGGACGGCGACACCGACGCGTTGGCGGGACTTGCACAGCAATTGGTCCAATTGAGGCCGGGCGTCGTCCTGACCAGTGCGGTCACTCCAACGAGAGTGATGAAACGGACAGACCCGGCCTTGCCGATTGTATGCCCTGCCTTTAGCGATGCCTTCATTCCGAACCTTGCTGCGAGCTTTGCGCATCCAGGAGGCAGCGTGACGGGAGTTGCCTCGGATGTCGAAGGACTAATCGGCAAGCTGACTGAATTGACGCTCGATGCGGTCCCCAGTGCGACCAAGATTGGCTTCCTCGCCAACCCCGCAGGCGGATCAATGGCGCGTTTCGAGCAACAAGTTCAAACAGCCGCCCATGCGCGGGGAGTCGAGGTAAATATCGAGCACGTCGAAAAACTAGGCGACTTGGAGCAGGCATCCAAACAATTCGGCGAAGAAGAAGTTCGCGCTACCATCGTGCCGCCGAACGGATTGCTGAGTTCTGGCCGAAAGCGGATCGTCGAACTGGCGTTGGCCTTCCACTTGCCGTTGATCTTCGCGCAACGGGATGGCGTAGATGCGGGAGGCCTTGCCAGCTATGGGATCAATACCGCCGGGAGTTACAGCCGGGCCGCTTCCTACGTTGACAAGATACCCAGAGGTGCGGCGCCCGGCGATCTGCCGATTGAGTTTCCTACCAAGCTCGAACTTGTCATCAATCTCAAGACGGCCAAGATGCTGGGCATCACTGTTCCGGCTGCACTGCTCGGCCGCGCCGATGAGGTGATCGAGTGACCCTTTCGCAATGCAGTAATTGACGATCGCAAACGGTGGTATGGGTCATCTTGGACGCTTTGAGCGTCCGCCAGGAATGTTCGCTTTCACCCCGGCAGCGACTGAACCGTTGCATCGTGGCGAGTCGATATGAAGGCTAACGTGAAGCATCACTCGCCTATGCGTGCCCTTGCGATCGACGTATCTTAATCGCAGGGCTACCATCGGGACGTGCCGACCTTCTGTGAAATCGAGGCCGCGATTGTGCCCCCGGCGGGCGAGCATCCGAAAATAAATCGCCATTGGTTCACGTGCGCCTTCTGATCCGCGGAAGTCATTCAAGCTCGTGGAGCAGCGCAATGAAAGGCTTCCACCGAAGACGATTGCTCTATCTCTCGCGGATTGCGGTGACGATCGGTTTCGCCATCGCATTGGCTGCACCGACTTCTTCCGATGCCGCCGAAATCAAGGTCCTGACAAGCCGTGCGATGAACCACGTGTTGACCGAACTCGGAGGTAAATTCGAAGGCACCAGTGGACACAAAGTCACGCTGATTCTGGCGCCGCCTACCGAGATCATGAAGCGCGTCACTGACGGTGAGATCGTGGATGTTGTCATGTCAGGCGCCACGGTCGATAACCTCGTGCAAAAGGGCAAAATCGCGCCGAGTGACCGGGTTATCGTCGCCCGTGTCGGCATTGGCGTCGCGGTTCGCGCGGGGGCGGCGAAGCCGGACATCAGTTCCCCCGAGGCGCTGAAGCGCACGCTGCTCGCTGCCAAATCGATCGTCTATACGGACCCGGCCGTTGGCGGAGCTAGCGGTATCCAGTTCGAGAAAGTGCTCGATCGCCTGGGCATTGCCAAAGAGATCAAAGCCAAGTCGATCCTGAACGCCCAGGCCGCGACGAAGCCGAGCGCCGAGTTCGTGGCACGCGGCGAAGCCGAGCTCGGCATTCAGCTGATCAGCGAAATCGTATCGGTCCCGGGCACCGAGTTCCTCGGCCCCCTGCCGGGCGACCTGCAGGCCACGACCGCAATTCTAGCCGGAATTCTCACGACCGCACCCGAGCCGGGTGCCGCCAAGGCGTTGTTGAGATTTCTGACCTCGCCAGCGGCCGCAGCGGCCATCAAGGCGGCCGGCATGGAACCGGGAGGCTCGTAAAGGTCTCCGTTTGACCTTGAGCGACGAAACCGTCCTGGTGGCGTGCCTGACTGTTCGTGTCCGTCGTCAAATGATTTGAGACAAGTCTCGGTTTGATTTAGTGGAGGCTCCAGCTCATCTGGTTTGCGATCTTAAGCGGCTTTGTTTTGGTGCAGCAAGCGGCGGTTCTGGATTGTGCTTCATTTGATCCTTTCTCGGTTGAGTAAGATGGTCTGGCCCCGTCCGAAGTAGACGTCGGCAGGTGTGAGATTGTTCAGGCTCTCATGATAGCGCTGGTGGTTGTAGTGATCGACGAACCTACTGATGCTGGCTTCGAGATCGCCGGGTAAATAATAGTTTTCGAGCAAGATTCGGTTCTTCAAGGTCTGGTGCCAGCGTTCGATCTTGCCTTGCGTTTGCGGATGGCAAGGGGCGCCACGAACGTGTCTCATGCCCTGGGCCACGAGCCATTTCGCCAGATCTCCGGAGACATAGCTCGAACCATTTATCGCTCAGCAGACGTGGTTTATGGACAACCCGCGCCTGACTACAGCCTGATGCTGTGAGAGCCAGTTTCAAGGTGTCCGTGACGTCGTCAGCTTTCATCGTCGTACACAGCTTCCATGCAATGATGTAGCGCGAGAAGTCGTCCAGGATCGTGCTGAGATAGAACCAGCCCCAGCCGATGACCTTCAGATACGTGAAGTCGGTCTGCCAGAGCTGGTTGGGCGCAGTTGTCTTGTCCTTGAACTCGTCGGCGGCCTTGATGACGATGAAGGTTGGGCTGGTGATCAGGTCATGGGCCTTCAAGAGCCGATAAACCGAAGCTTCTGAGACAAAATAGTTTTCCGTATCCGTGAACCGCGTGGCCAATTCCCGCGGTGACAGCTCCGGCTCATCCAACGCCAACTGTACGAGACGGCCTCGGATGGCATCGGGGATGCGGTTCCAGATCTGCTTGGGCTTGGACGGTCTATCTTCCAGGGCTTCAGGGCCGTCAGTCTGGTAGCGGTCGTACCATCGGTAAAAAGCTGCGGGCAGGATGCCGATCTTCGCCAGCGTCCGGCGTACCGGTAGATGGGATTGTTCGACCAAGCGGATGATTTCCAGTTTCTCGGAGGCGGGATATCTCATTCCTCGTCTCCCCCATCCGCGATCATGCTTTTTTTAAGCAGCCGAAGCTCGAGCGCCTGCTCGGCGACCACCTCCTTCAACTCCTGCGCCTGGCGCCGAAGATCCTTGACCTCGCTGCTCGTCGCGGCACGCGCCGTATCGCCCGCCAGCCGGCGCTTGCCAGCCTCGAGGAACTCCTTCGACCAGCTGTAATACAGGCTCTCCGCAATGCCATCGCGCCGACATATCTCCGCAATGCTGTGTTCGCCGCGCAGCCCATCCAGCACAATGCGGATTTTTTCCTCGGCCGAATGATGCCTGCGGGTCGCCCAGCGAATGTCTTTCACAATTCGCTCAGACGAGGATTCTAATCGTCCTGATTTCTGTCTCATCTCCACTCCTTGATGGTTACCGATGAGCCAGAAATCCTCCGTTCCTCAAGCCGCTAAATCTGTCTCACAGGTGCTGACGCCGGACATAGCAGAGGCGCAGAACTGGCTCTCCAAGCGCGCCGAAGATTTACCCGATGCCGACAGAGACTTCATCGGCCAGAGCATGGAGCGCGAGCGAAAGTCCAGGGCACGGATGCGGCGGGTGCAAGCGCTCGTCTATGTGCTGCTGGTCGGCATCATTGTTGGGCTCGTGGCCGTATTAAATCAGGATTTTTTCAGGGAGCAGTGGCGCTTGGTCTGGACGATCGGCCCCTATATCCGCGACCAGAATTCGCCCCTACATTAAAACGGTAGAGCAAGAGCGGGCGCTCAAACCGTTGAAGTCCTTCCACGAATGCGCTAGCGGCTGTCCGGAGATGGTGGTTGTTCCGGCAGGACGCTTCAATATGGGATCGCCTGAGACCGAAACTGGCCGCCAAGACAGTGAAGGCCCGGTGCGTGAAGTAGTTCTCGCCAAGCCTTTCGCTGTATCGAGATTTGATGTGACATTCGACGATTGGGCCGCTTGCGAGGCGTATGGCAATCGCGACTGCGATCCACTGATCAGCGGCAACGGCATTAGGGTGGGTCAACAGCCGGTGATCAACGTCAGTTGGGACGACGCGCTACGCTACTTGGCTTGGCTTTCCCGAATAACCGGCAAGCCCTATCGGCTGTTGAGCGAGGCTGAATGGGAGTACGCGGCGCGTGCCGGTACAACGACGGCCTATCCCTGGGGCGACGAGATTGGGAAAGGGAATGCCAACTGCATTGGATGCGGAGTGGACGAACACGCGCCCTCGCCGGTGGGCTCATTCAAACCGAATGCATTCGGGCTTTACGATGTGAACGGCAACGTTTGGCAATGGGTCGAGGACTGCTATCATGACAACTATGATGGTGCCCCAACGGATGGGTCGGCCTGGACCTCAGAACCTTGTAAGCTACGCGTCCTCCGGGGGGTTCTTGGGACCGGAGTTCGGGGGGCCTCCGCTCGGCTTTCCGAGGCGGACTAATGCCCATCGACCGGGGCTATGGCATCGGCATCCGAGTGGGGCGGACGCTCTTGGGCCCATGAAATTTCACAAGGGCATCTATGGTCGCTATCCTGATCTCAAGCATTATTTGTCTGGTGTTGATTGCCTACCTGCTCAAAACAGAAACAATCGATAATCGCCGCTCCAAATTTTCGAAAACATCCGTTTACGCCAACGTCGCGTCGGCGACGAACCACGCACAGCTTCACCCCCGCAAGGTAGGGAATGACCACGAAATTCCGGCCCAAACCACGGTCGTGGACACGCCTTTGGTTCAGAGAGGTCCAGTGATGTCTGAGGCAAAGGATAACGCCCAGGGAGATCGGCCACCTGCTCCGACGCGGGCCCGAACAATATGGGCGCTCATCAAAGCCGGTGCAGTTTGGGCAGCTACATTTCTGCTGTCGTATCTCGTTACTTCCGAACTCATTGCTCTTCGCTGTAGCTATGATGTTCCTAATAGGATTCCCAGCGTCCACGATGATCCTTCGCCACAATAGAGCGGTGATTTCAAAAAGCGTAGTAAAGGCATTGGATTATGTGACATTGTTGACGTTCGTGACTGGCCTTATTGCGGTATCTGATATTGATACGCAGAACTCCAGAGAAAGAGCGAAAATCGCTGCGTCTAACATCGCCGCCGCACAGGCTAGCTTGCAAACGCGCTTTGACTTCTCAGTTTGATCGTTGCCGACAACTGAAAATTCAACCGCCGCCAACGAGCCCCGATAAACTTGTGAATTACGTTCGGAACGAAGTGATGAGCTACCTTTCCCCTGACTTCTTTCAACAATACATAGCCTGTTTTCTGTTCTCTAAATTCCAAGGGCGAGACTTGGATAAGGTCCCATCGGAGAATTTGGGGTTACCTTTGATGCTCTTTGTACCGTATGGCTTGATGTTCGGGTTGTTACCGAGGGATCAGCAGTTTTCTGAACTATTAAACGCATTGGAAGATTACAGTAGAGATAGAAATTACATAGAGCACCCAAATCCAATTGGGCTATATATTTCTAGGACCCTCGCTTATTTGCTGGTCGCTTTTGCGTTCTCTGTCCGTTTGACCCGAACCACACTCGAGGTATTCGAGTGGCATATCAAATGATTGGGCGGCGAGATTAAGCGGCTCCGACTACGCACACTGTCCGAGAATCCAGCCTTCCCACTCCTTGCTATCCGCAGTGAAGGGGCATCCTTCTTCGCGCCTTACCTCAACTATCTCGATCGTGCTCAGCAATCCCATGATTGCATCGGCAAATGTCACGCTTCGACTCAGCGCCAGCCCAGGTTCGAAAGCTTTTGGTCGTCGGAGACAATCCGATGATTGAATGTGCTCTGCGGGAGGTCTTTGATTGAATTGATGAAGTACTCGCTTGGCTTAGTTCGGGGAAATGGTCGACAAGCTGAAGGAGCGGCACGCCTCTCGCAGTCATCCGATATAACGCGCTGTCACGGCTCGGTGACCCAGCGATGCTTTTTGAATATCACTTCTAGAAAGTCGACCGGACCCCAGGTCACCTCAGCCTGAGGAAAACTGCTTCTCACAAGCTCCTTTGCGCATGTTTGATCGGCCAGTACAGCGGGCTTAATGCAGTTCAAAGTAATCTCGCCTCCAAGAATTTTGACATCAATTTCGTCGCCATTTTTTTTGCGATGAATTTGCATCGGCGATCATGCTCATTAAATTTCCGGCGTCTGTGGCGGAAATCCCAGCATCATGAGATAACCATGCTTGTTTCAGAGTGTGATTAAGAACGATCACCGCAATGCATGGCCCTAGACCGGCCGTTGTCAGCCAGTCGGGGGCACGAGCAGTTCGCCATTCCCCCTGTTCAACTTGAATTTCGTTTCCGAACAGTTGCACTTCAATACTGCGTTTTATAAGTGGGCGATTCCAAGGAGAGCCGTGTTCAGCTACGTTACGAGCTTCAAATTTGCACGCGGACGCCCCGTTATGGGGGTAGTGGCCGTTGCTGGAAGTCCACCGTGACGCCTGCGCCGTCTCCTCAATGATGCGCCGCCGCCCCGGTGGAGATTACCGCATCTGCGAGGCAGCCCGTAGCCGCCGCGATGTGCTTCACGCCTGATAGGTGATCGGGCACTTGTCGCCGTCGCGGCGCCACGCCTTGTCCTTGCAGGCGATGACATGCTGCCCGATCGTCTTGACGTTCCGGTCGCCGCCGAACGTCGCGCAGAGGTCCGCAACATTCATTGTCACCTGCCGGCCGCAGCGCGCGCACGAAAACGTCAGCGACTTTGTGGGAAGGCGATCGAGGCGCAGGGCGGCATGCTCATGCTTATCCGCAAGCGTCTTCGCGGTCGGAGGTCTTGCGCGCCGATCGGCGAGAACGTCCGCCCACCATGCCTCCTCGTCGATATCCGGCCACGGTCCCTGAGACGGCAGGCTTTTGATTGCGAGCTCCAACGCACGGACGACGCGAACCGGCAGCGGTCCTTTTAGATCGCGACTGCGCCAGCGCGCCCGGTGAGGCCGTGGCGCCGGCGTAATGCCAAGCCGGGCAACGTCCCAACGCGTGTTTTTCGGGCGGTCCGTCATAGGGTACATTGGATGCTCTGCCCTTGCGTCGAGTTCCAGCCGTTACCGCTTGTGGTCTCGTCGGCAAAGAGGCGGAATGAACTGCTGTACTGCAATGGGTCACCTGAACGATGGAAAAGGCACGCAAGACCAAAGAGCACGCATGGGAGATTACGCGGATCAAGGGATCGCCCGCGGCATTTGTCGGCATTGTGCACGCGCCGGATGAGGACAGCGCCATCAAGGCCGCCATCGCGGAGTTCAAGATCACGAACAAAGAACAACAGAAGCGCTTGGTAGCGCGGCGACGGCACTAGCTGCGGATGTGCGGCCGTTTCACCCCTCCAGGGCTTTGCGCTTGGTCTCTGCGTCGCCATAAGCCGTGATCATAATGACCGGAACATCTGGCCGTAGGGCCTTCGCTTTGGGCAAAAATTCAAGACCGGTCATTCCTGGCATGTTGATATCGGACGGAATCAAAATGAGTGACGCCTCAGTCGCATCAATAATGAGCTGAAGCGCTGCGGGAGCAGATTGAGCGAATTGCATAGTAAATCGGCCACACCGCAGATCACGCCGGGTTGCCGAAACAGCGTCTCGACATCCGGCTCGTCATCAACCTCGAGAACAAGAAGGTTCACGGTTGCCCCCTAATTACTGAGCAGATTTGCGAGGCAGAATAATCTTGAATTCGGTAAATTCACCCGGCTGGGTATCGACGACTATGGAACCAGCATGTTGTTTCACGATGATGTCATGACTGATGGAAAGGCCAAGTCCGGTGCCTTCGCCAGCCGGTTTGGTGGTAAAGAACGGATTGAACATCTTGTCTTTGACTTCGGGCGGAATGCCGGTCCCGTTGTCGCGAATTCTGATCTCTACCCGATCTCCTAGGTCCTTGGTTGCGGCCAATAATGCCGGTTCGTAGGTGCCACCATTGACCTGCGCCTGGCGTTTGGTTGCGGCATAAAATCCGTTCGTAATGATATTGAGCAAGACCCTCGTGATCTCCTGTGGATACAAGTCCGCTTCACCCGCTGCGGGATCGAATGATCGCTCGAGTGTGATGTTGAAGCCCTGCTTTTCGGCACGAGCTCCGTGATAGGCGAGGTTGAGGCTCTCTTCGACGAGAGTGTTGATATCAACGGGCCGATGCTCGCCTGAGCCCTCCCGCGAATGCAGCAGCATGTTCTTGACGATCGCATCGGCACGCTTGCCGTGTTGCACAACTTTTTCGAGGTTTTGCCGCAGGGTGTCTGACAACTCATTGATCTCGGTTCGGGCGTTGTCATCGAGAAGCACGTGAGCAAACGCCTGCTGCAGCTCGTCGATCAACTCGACGGAAATTCCTGAGAAGTTGTTGACGAAGTTGAGCGGATTTTTGATTTCGTGAGCGATACCGGCGGTGAGCTGACCGAGCGAGGCAAGCTTTTCAGTCTGAAAGAGACGATCTTGTGCAGTTCGGAGGTCCACAAGGGATTTTGACAGTTCCCGTGTGCGCTGCTGCTCGGCTTCGAATAAGCGCACGTTTTCGATTGCGATAACCGCCTGGTCGGCAAAGGTAGTGGCTAGCTCAATCTGCTTGTCGGTGAAGGCCCGTATTGCGCCGCGACCCAAAATGATAACGCCAATCGGGCTTCCCTCTCGCAGCAACGGCACTCCAAGGATGGTATGGAAACCTGCTCTTCTCGAGATTCCGACCATCGTGTATTCGGGGTCAGTCTGAACGTCGAGTATATGAATGGGCTTGCCTTCAAGCAAAACCCGTCCAGCGATTGTCCCTCGCTCCGGCTCGATATGGCGATTTTCCATGTACTCGTTGTACTCACTCGGTGCGCCGTGACTTGCTACGTGAAGGAAGGAGGCGCCTTTTGGCCGACGGATCGCCGCCATGTCCGCCTCGCAAAGCTGGGCGACTGATTCGACCAGCATATTGAGCACTGACTTAAGATCGAAAGTCGATCGGCTAATAACCTTGAGTACGTCAGCGGTGGCGATCTGCTGTTGCAACGATTGGCGCAGTTCGCTCAGCAGCCGAGTATTTTCAATGGCGATGACGGCTTGGGCAGCAAAGTTCTGGACTAGCTCGATCTGTCTATCGCTGAACGGCATGACCTCTTGTCGGTAGATGCCGATGGCACCAATGAGGTCGTTGTCCTTAAGCATAGGCACCACAAGCAAGGTGCGGATGCCGCCCACCTCGACGCCTGCAACCGCCAAAGGCTCACGTTGGAGATAGGCCTCGTCGAGACGATAATCAGCGATGTGGACCGGCTGGCGGGTACTTTCGACGCGCCTGATCGGGTTGAGCGGACCGGGCCGATGAGGGCCTCGCTGCATGAATTCAGTAAGCGCGGGCGATCCGCCGAGCTTCGAAACAATCTGTGCCGCCCCATTCTCGAAACGAATCAGAGTACCGATCTTCGCCCCGCAGATACGCGTCGCGTTCTCCAGCATGGCGTGAAACACGGGCTCAAGTTCGCCTGGCGAGTTTGAGATGACACTCAATACCTCAGACGTTGCGGTCTGCTGCTCAAGGGCCTCACTGAGGTCATCGGTGCGTTGGCGTAATTCATTGAGCAGCCGCGTGTTCTCGATGGCGATGACCGCCTGGGCGGCGAAGTTCGTCAGCAGCTCGATCTGCTTTTCGGTGAAAGGCTTGACCTCTTGGTGATAGATATTGATCGAGCCGATCAATTCGCCATCTTTTAGCAGCGGCACCTCGGCCAGGGTTCGCCCACCGCCAAGCTCCGCGGTCGCAACACGGAGCGGATCACGATCGAGGTAGGCCTTACCTTTCGTGATATCGTCAATCTGGACGAACCGTTTCGTCTTCAGCAACATTCCGAGGCCGGTGTCCGGGCCGGGACGGATGGCTGCACGGAATAGCATTTCTCGGTAAGCAGCCGGCGCACCGTGTGCCGCAACTGCGCGGAAAAGGTCGCCCTCTCGAAGCCACAGATTGCCAAACTTGGCGCCGCAGATGTGGATGGCGTTCTCCAGCAGCGACTGGAAGATCGGTTTCAAGTCGCCCGGCGAACTGGAGATCACGCCGAGAACTGTGGACGTTGCAGTCTGCTGCTCCAGCGATTCCCGCAATTCTCTCAGCAATCGCGTATTCTCGATGGCGATGACGGCCTGCGCGGCGAAGTTCTTGACTACGTCGATCTGCTTATCGGTGAAAGGCCGAACCTCTTGGCGGTAAATTGTGATGGCACCGATCAACCGATCGTCTTTGAGCATTGGCACGCAGGCAAGGGATTTGGCGCCGCCGAAGGTTACCGGAGCACCTGGAGCGGGTAGCAGCGAGGCATCAGCCTTGTTGACCACACCCTTTGCTTTAGCCACATGGTCAAGACCGGTACCATCAGCTGCTTTGAACGGACCACGGTCCCTATAGTGCTCGATCAGCGCTTGTGGAGCGCCGAACAGAGCAACAGGATCGTAGAGTTCATCTTTGTACCGATACAACACGCCGAATTTTGCGTCGCAAATTCGGACCGCATTTGTCAGCACGGTCAGGAATACCGGCTCAAGGTCACCGGACGACGCGTTGATGACCTTCAGAACCTCAGATGTTGCAGTCTGCTGCTCCAACGATTTAGTGAGATCGTCCGTGCGTTGCCGTAATTCATTGAGCAGCCGGGTGTTCTCGATGGCGATGACAGCTTGATTAGCGAAGCTTTGTACCAGTTCGATCTGCCTATCAGTGAACGGGCGGACCTCCTGACGATAGATGGCGATCATGCCAACCAGCGTGTTGTCATGCAGCATCGGGACGCCGAGCGCGGAGCGCGCGCCGGCCTTTTTCGCCAGCAATGGCAATACGGCTCTTCGACAGTTATGTCATGGACGTGAATCACCTGCCTCTTGGCAATGACTGGACCCCCAATCGAATTGCCGAGGGGAATGATCGGATCGACGCGGCGCTGTTCCTGAAAGGCGAGCGGCGCGTTATGCATCGCCGCCATGCGCAAATCCATGCCGTCGTAGAGCGACAGATTGCCGAAGCCGGCGCCGCAGATTTTTACGGCATTTGCCAGGACGGCGTCGAACACCGGCTTCAAATCGCCGGTTGAACTGGAAATGACACTCAGCACATTCGCGGTCGCCGTCTGCTGCTCAAGTGATTCCGTCAGATCATCGGTGCGCTGGCGTAGTTCGTTGAGCAGCCGCGCATTTTCGATAGCGATGACGGCCTGGGCGGCAAAGTTCTCGACCAGTGCGATTTGCTTGTTGGTGAACGGGCGAACCTCCTGCCGATAGATGGTGATGGTGCCGATCAGCTCGTCGTCCTTTAGCATTGGCACGCAAACAATAGATCGCGCTCCGCCGAGCATCGTTGCTCGGCTGTTCGCTTCGGTGGCGTTATCGGCGGAATGGGACACCTGCTTTGTCCGCATGCGATCGAGCAAGCTGCCCGGCATCGGTTGGTATCCGCCGCGCTGGCCTTGGAGAAATTCGGCAAAGGCAGGCGGTACATCGTGCATTGCAACCATGCGAAGCGCCCCATTATCATGGAGGTTCAAGACACCGAACGTGGCTTCGCAGATGCGCGTGGCGTTCTCCAGCATTGCACGGAACACCGGCTCAAGCTCGCCGGGCGAACTAGATATGATGCGCAACACCTCAGATGTCGCAGTCTGCTGCTCTAACGACTGTCGCAGTTCGTTGAGCAGCCGCGCATTTTCGATTGCGATTACGGCCTGGGCTGCGAAGGTTTGAACAAGCTCGATCTGCTTATCGGTGAAAGGCCGTACCTGCTGTCGAAGAACGGTGAAAGAACCGATGAGTTCATTATCCTTCAGCATTGGAACGCCGAGCGCGGTACGGTACCCACCGAGTTCAACGCCTGCGATAGTAAATGGATGTCGCTCTACGTAAGACTGCAATTTGCTGAGATCGGCGATGTGGGCGATCTGTTTGGTGCTCGCAACACGCCCAAGCGGCGTGTCCGGCGGCGGTCGGAGGTGTGGTTCACGCTTACGAGCGGCAACATAAGCGGGCGGTGCGTTGCGGGTTGCGGCAACCGTACGAAATGCCTTGCCGTCGTAGAGATACAGCGTAGCAAACTCGGCCTTGCAAATGCGGGCCGCGTTGGTGAGCATGGCATCGAACACAGGCTCAAGCTCACCGGCCGACCTAGCGATAATACTCAGCACTTCGGACGTCGCCGCCTGCTGCTCCAATGCTTCGTCACGCTCACGGATGAGCCGTTCCGTCTGAGCTTGCTGGTCGACTGGAGCGTCCATTCCTTCCACCACAGGCCGGGACGATATCGTAGCTCGTTGGACCGGGTGGCTGGAAGGGTCCTCGGTCAGTGCTTTCGAGCCGGTCGCCTTTGCGTTCGTGAATGGCGCATTGCAACAGCCTCTGCCTGTATCGCTAGGATTTCGGCCTCGGCTAGTCCTCTTGGAATTAATCGCGCGAATTCCTTTGGGAGCCCCATCGGTATAGGTGATCAGAATCTGAAAATTATGCAGAGCGGCCACGCTGGCCCGCACTGCAAGCTACGTCAATTTCGACAAATATTGTGAATCGGCGCATGGTATCTTTATTTTGAATTATTTCGTTGTGCGTCCTTTTTTGAGGTAAGAGACCGGATTTTCCGTGTTGTTTAATCTGAAACGCAAAATACTTCAGCGCCTGTTTCCGGTTGCGGCTGCGGCCGTCGGCGCCCTGCCCGTCCGCTCATGCGTAATCGACGGTGAGGCGATCGTTTGCGACGAGGCAGGACTGGCTGGTAGTCCAGCTTATGACTAAAGCGGCAGCTGCAGCTCATACCGCGTCTGCCGTTAACGTGCACGGTACACGCGCCGCACTGCCCGTGATCGCAGCCTTTTTTCGTGCCCGTCAGTACGACTGTTTCGCGAATACAATCCAGCAGGGTTGTACGTGGATCGATCCGCAAGCGCATGTTCCTTACCGTTAATGCGCAGTGTGATTGGGACTGCAATTTCGTTGGCAGAATTCGCCGCTTGTCCGGACTTCGAAATCTGGGTCTAGTCGAGAGTGTTGCAGGCAGCGCTCGCTGCATGTCGTAAGGACTCTGATACTGATTGCGGCTCCTTTTCGATGAGGAGGGGACTAGCTAATTTCGACCTTATTTGAGGGAAAATCTTCCTATCGAGCCTCGAATCTAAAATGCTTGTGTGGATTCCGCGGATCGTCTTCCGGGTTCACGTAATCAATGCCCAGGGGGCCAATAGCAGTCACCTGGGTGATGTATTCACCAGACTTGGCCCAATGGAAATGGGACGTATCGCCGGGCAGAACGATCACGGCGCCGGGCGGATACGATTGCAACTTATCGGCATCGAAGTGATCACCCAGCCCGATGTAGAAGACGCCAGAGAGAACCGTGTATACGCGGTCCTCGGGATGCCTATGCGGCATCAACTTCACATCGTGAGGCACGCGAACCCTGATGGTGTAAGGGCCCTCCTTCGACGGTTCGCCTACGACCACGGCGAGGCGCACCGACGGTGGGAACGCCGCAAAAGACTTCCAGTCAATGTCCTCGGGCAAGGTCGCCTTGAAACTGGCTTCTCCTGGCTGATGCGATCGAACGTTTGCGGTCACTGAAACCTCGCGAGCCATACTCAGCCGTACATTGTACGCTTGCTGCTCCACGCTGCGGTTGTCACTGTTCCCCATCCCACGCAGAACCTTTGCAGAGTCAAACGTAGTGCCGAAAGTGCGTTGCTTGGCTGCCTATACAAAGCTGCGCCCGGCTCAAAAAGCGCTTGAGCGCCAGACGCAAGCGCTGGTGACCGATGAGTCTTTCAAACCCAGGCACTACACGATAACCCGACTGCACAAAGGCTAGGGCATCCCGACGGCGTTGGTCACTTGTCCGAGATGCGCACTTCTCGCTCATGTGGATAGTTTCCCTTGCCGACAAATCCAGACGTTGGTTCCACTGACTGCACCCGTTCGACCGGTTTACCTTTCCCGGGCTTGAAAATTCCATTGGGTCGGGGACATCTGTTCCCTAAGGACCATTGTCACAATGCCGGCTCCTCTATCGCCCCTTGGGAGGCTCAGGGAGGCCAGACGAACGTGTTCGGTGGCGCATTCACTGTCCGACGCACCTTGCAGTTGCATTTGGGCCGGTCAAATGGTAGGTTGTCGGCCCGGGCCGGAGGTTCATAACGGAAATCCCGGTTAATGGCGCTGCGGCCGCGTTCCAGGTGATGTGGTCAACCTTCATTGTCCGTTTGACGCCACCACCGGCACCGTCCAGGTGGTCACGGCCCAGCGGGACGCTGTCGAGCAAAGAAGGGAGGAGCCGTCATGTTGCTTCCCTCCTGAACGTCGCAGTCTCCCGAATCGGTATCTCGCCGTCGCGGGCTGCCTGATTGTGGGCGGCGTGGTCGCTGCCGGCAATCTGCGTTTAGAACCCAAGAGGAGATTCACACATGGCGACCGGAAGTGAGTTAGCACTGATTAATAATCAAGCACTGATTAATAGCCAATTGGATACCTTGGGGGAGTAACGCGTCCTTAGCCATGATCATCACAAGGACATCATGACCGCGCTAGAGGGGCTACGGCCAACAGACTCGAGCTATATTCGCAGTCCCTGAGTGAAGGTCTGCCCGATGTGACGCAGGGCGTAATCGACTTGGTCTATGCAAGTCAGAGCGGTGATCCACTTTCCATAAGTATCGCCTCTCTGGGGACCTTCCGGGTTTCATAACCATGGCGACGCCGATGCTCGGCCGAGTGGGGACTCTGGGATCAGCGCTGAGCGGCATGCTACAGCGAGTCTGGCGAATTCCTCGACAAAGCCCCAACGCTGAAAGACGAGCTCGAAGAAGTCCTTAACAAATTCCAGGCTGAGGAGAAAGAGTTTGCGCTTGGTAGCGCAGCGGACGAAATTTGGGTTTTTGTCAATAGGTTGGAGAAAAGTTTCAAAAATGGGGGCCGAAGAAACAGATTGGGAATCCTTCTCTCTTCGGAAAGGTCCGGAAATTACGCCGATCAACAACGCATGGCAGTGGCTTTCAGAGCAGGAAAAGCAATCGTTGGCGTATCGGGCGAGATGTTGAGCAAAACCTGTCAAGTGTTCGCCGAGTTGTTGCGAGCTGTAACGATAGCTATTGGTTACCCATCGAAGACCGGGGCTGTTTATTACCAACGGATAAAGAAAACATTACACCAAGTGAGCTGAGACTGCCCACCTTCAATCTGCATGTTGAAATTCTGGTCAGAAGCCTGCGAAAGATCAAGTCCGCGGTCCAGAATCGGGGGATGGTCTTTCAGCTGGCCACGAAAGGAGGTAACCGATGTGGGTCGGCGACCATATCCAGGAGGGGAAAATGAAACCTCGGAGGAGTGTCCACGGGGTGGCAGTAGCCGTGTCGCAGAAAGGAGGGGCTCGGACGATCGCCGTTTACCACCTTCTGCGACTCAAGCCCATCCTCCAGCCGGTACCATGTGTCCATCGGAAATTACGTTCGCCCTACAGTGGGCCGGCATTAGATGGGGACGATCTGGCGCTAAGTGGCTCCGCCGCGTCAGGCTTCACCATGGTAATTGGACCCTCGGATCGAAGCCAGCGAAGAAGACGGATTGTCTGGGATGTTGGATCATCCAGAATTGAACGGTCTATCCGACGCCTGGGGCATGGTCGGCGGCGATCACCGCCTCGATACCATCCACCGCCGGGCATCGGAAAGGAAAAGGGCAAGAACCGCATCTACTTTTATGCAGTAAAGGGACCAAGAACTCATAAATGGGTATGTCCGAGACAACGAAAGTGGCGCACGGTAACGAGGATTTACGGGCAAGATGTCGACATCCACGAGCTAAAGTGGGTTCGCGTTGTCCAGGGTCCGAAAGCGGTGGTCGGTGATCCGGATGACAAGAAAAGCGCCATCCCAAGCCCAACCGGTTCCGATGACCGGGTCAAATCAGCAAAACCGAAAGAGCTTCCGGGCATCCTGCGAAACGTTGATTACGTCGTTTATGGAGGAAACCAATCCTGTAGACGGCCCGGACGGACCGTCCGGAGATTATATTTACGTTGAACCTCGGCGCTCGCCGCGTAAGCAAAGACCCATTCGGAAAGACGGGTTCGTGCGGGTCCCTGGGGAGGGGCTTACTACTATGGACTCGGGGTCGATCAGCGCCACGTGTGGGTCCACGCACCTACTGGGCTTCGCGTGCGCCACGCACGCCTCGGTGATGCGCTGCCTGGAAGGGAAACTCAAGCAGCCCAGTGGATGTACCACCATATGGGTAGCCACCCGACCTGGGCAATGATACTGGTCCTAAAGGGAAAATCATGGATTTGTGCCCCTGTGACGATGGAACCTTGTGGTTTGCCTGACGGAGGGTGACCGGCGTCGGCAGATGGAGTGGCCTATCTATACTGCGGCCTATCACGTTAATCTTAAGAGCAGGTACATCGCTCTCCAGAGGTGGACGCGGTGCGGGGGGGCGCCGCATCATACCGGACGTGCAAGGTACCGCTTTTCTGCTGGCCGAGGTCGGAAGGCTTAATGAAATATGTTGAAGAAACGTACCCGGAACACGCCAAACGCGCCGGAGGCATGGTGCGGGCGGCGTGTAAGGCATCTTCGCCGCGAGGGCCTTTTAACAGCAATAGGAGTTAAATTCTGAGTCGGTAAAGGGAGGAGATCATGTCAAAACCACTGCCGCTTTGCCACCGAAGTCGGGGGCGAGGGGTGAAGCCGCCGCCGATGTCGGGGAGGGGAAGGGGAAAGGCGCTACCGAAGCTGCCGGTGAAGCCGCCGCCGATTGTGTCGAGGGAGGGGAGGAGGAGGAAAGCCGCTTCCGAAGCTGCCGGTCAAGCCGCCTCCGCCGCCGCACAGAGGAAAGGCGCTACCGAAGCTGCCGGTGAAGCCGCCGCCGATGTCGGGGAGGGGGAGGGGGAAAGGTGCTACCGAAGCTGCCGCTGAAGCCGCCCAGGCAGCCCTGATGGAGGTGCTGAAGGAGCTGGAGCGTTAGACGGAGACATACCTCAGTGGGACGGACACTGAGACTCCCTGGAATCCT
>CAVSXY010000007.1:0-311787 GCA_963732015.1 uncultured Alphaproteobacteria bacterium
TTGGTTAAAGCCCGGCGCTTTTGACCCTTTAGGAGGCGAAGGCCCATGTCAACCTTATCCCGGAGGGTCTTTTGCGATAGGCACGTAATCAAGACACAATCGATCGCACGCCACGGTTTGCCGACGTATCTCTTGGGCTTTTGGCCCGTACCAAATTTCGCGTGCGCTCTGTTCTCGAATGTTTCCGATTGGCGGATAGTGGACGCAGACTTCTACGCGTCCGTCGGTTCGAATAAAAAAGTCGCGCATTCCGACGCGGCAGGGCATGACGTCAGCCGGCGCCTTTTTACCACGAAAACTATCAGGAAAGAGGCGAAGTATTGTTGGCGGTGTAAGAATTGGGGCTCCGCCGAGTTGCATTTCGATCAGACGTTCAATGACTCGCTCGAATTCGGGAAGTTCTGGCTCCTCGATCCATAACTCGTCATAAGTTTCTTGTGTCCACCTGTCCATGGGCTGGAAGCTTACGCAGCTGACACCCTTGCGAATTGCCCACTCAACAAGATCCGGCATTAATCGGAAGTTTTTGGAATTGACGGTAGGCTTAACCGTGATCGGAAAATTTTTGCCCTGACGTTCCCGCTCGGCGACTAGGTAACGGATGCCGTCCGATAATTTTTTGAACAGTCCCGGATAGCCGCGCAAATAATCATGCACTTCCGCGTTTGGAGCGTCGACTGAAATATTTATATTAAAGGGGTTCGCAGCCACTACCTTAGCCGCATTTCGTGCGGTCAAAGCCGAGCCGTTTGTTGTGACCCCGGCTGATATGTCATTGTTATTACACCAGGCGAGGAGATCGATGAAGCCCGGCTTGATGAATGGTTCACCGCCACTGAAGTTGATTGAAAATGAACCGACAAAATCCTTGACGCTTGTTAGTGCGGCCTGCCATTCCTCAATGCTCATCTCTTTGGCATAATGTTTTAGGCGCCAATATTCACAGTAACGGCATTTTACATTGCAATGCTCGTTTACCAACCCGTAAAACGTGACAGGCTTGGTGCCGTCGTATCCTGTGCGAAGATAAGTTTCCTCCGCCCCAGCGTTTCTAATGTGTTTCCAGGCTAGTGTACTAAGCCTCGATAGTTCCATGACGGCACCATTTGGTGAGCGAACTCAACGGCTGCAAGCTACCACTTCCAGAGAACCAACGTCCACTTGCTTCGAGACATATGCCAAACGGGGCTCTCGGAGCAAGTCGACTTTGCCGGCTTCGTGAAGTTGCCCACCCTTCGCGCTCGCTGCAAGCACCTTTGCCATCTGGGCAGTGCGTCAGCATCGCGGCTTTAGGCACGGGCACTGGTAATAGTGGCCAGAAAAACGGCTTTTTAAGGGTCCACTAGAGATGGCAAATGACATACTCAATTAACACAGTCAATTGACAGTGATGTAACTTAACTACGTCCCTGGCCCTTTTGTGTGGAAACCGGGCGCGAGATTGAGACACGGTGAACATGGGGACGGCTCGTGGCATTACAATACCCGAACGACGGCTCACGTCGCTTCGCGTAGAAGCTAGTGGTGCAAATCATAGGCTTGAGTTGGGGGGTAATGCCGAATTCGCGCGGGTTACTATGCTCATATGACGGTACCAAGCGTCAGATTGGACCACTAGATCAGCCCTTGCCAAAAAAGAGGTCTTTCCCACTGCCCGGATGCTTTGTCGGACGCCTTCGAATTTCTGATCGAATTTTTGGATCGATCATCGAATAAAAGACTAAAACACTGATGCCTTATTTAGTTTTTGAAGCCAAATGCCCAGCCTGGGCTTTTCGTGGCTGCTGATGCGTTTGGCCTTTGGTCGGTGGTCCGGTAGTTCAGAAAAAACTCACCACAAGCCCTGCCAGGGGCGACAAAAGCCATTCAAATTAGGCCCTGTCAGCTGTTCAGCGTCTTTGACTTGTCGCGACAGGCGAACTGAAGGGCAGGTTACCTATTAAGGGGCAAGCGCCCCAGCAGGTCTCTAAGCGCCCGATTGTTAACCAGAGAGCGGCTTTCGACAGGAGGAAATAAAGTGCGAAAGCGATCAAGGCCAAACTCTCCAATGTCACAGCGGCGAACTTCCTAACGATTTCATCGTACTTATCGTGCAAGACATTCGAGGATAGATAGAGGATACGTGAGAACAACGAGGCCCGTCGGTGGGGGATCCAGCACGATTTGCCTCAGATCACTCCTATATTCGTGCAGGATCGGGAGAAGTTTAGTACATCACCCGTCCACATGATTTCTGTTTCGCAATCTGTGCGAGACCCTTGGCGAGGCGCGCATTCTGTCATCTCAATATTCCCTGGGCAGCAATCATGCAGGACGATCACCGAATGACGGTGAGCAAGTCGCTCTGTGTTCATAAAATCGCGCAGCAGGTATTCGAACAGATGCATATCGTCGAGAAAGGCCATATCGATTTTCTTAGAAAATAATCCGCTCAAATCTTGAGTTGCAAAAAAAATCGTCTGAAGTCATTTCAAACAATTGTCGGACAGGCTGATTAAAGAAATACTTGATTGCTGCAGCATGGAGCAAACCCGGTTTCTGTTTCAATCGAGCGAATGACGGATCGACTGCAATGGCGTGACAACTGGCCAGAGCCAAGGTCGAACCCTGATCGACCCCTATTTCAAAGTAGCGTTCGGGAGCAATGATGTCGTGAAGATGCTTCAGAAAATAACGATAAGGAACCCCCTTGTGGTACATTGAGAGGTTCCGGCCGCGAGTTCGCAAATCGTGGATCTTCAATTTAAATTCGACGCCCATATTAAGCCATCGACCTTTCGATCGTCCCGGTGCCATCGCTATCTCCACCACTTTGTCTTCTTTTTGCTCTTAAATAGCATAATTGAATCCCATGAAAAGGTGCTTCGGGCATCCTAATCCAGCAAATGCGGTCATCGAATGGAGCGGCAGCTCATCACTGCCAAAGCGCCGCGAATAGCCCCGCATTCAAAAAACTCACCACGAGCCCTGCCAAGGGCGACAAACCTATATATCAAATTGGCGCCCGCTGTCCGCTGTTCGGCGTGTTCAAGTCAAGCCTCATCGCCAGTGTTGTCAGAGCTGCTGCAATGATTTGATCTGGGTCTTTGCCAAACTGCCGGTAGAACTCAGCGTGATTAAAAGCGTCCATGCCGCGCTTGAACATGATCGTGTCCTTGGACCGATCAAAGAACCGCGCCGCGATCCGCAAGGCTCCGATCCGGGTCACCGGCAGCCCAAGCCGGTGCCGGATCATGTCGGTCTTGCGATTTATGCCATCTGCCGCGCGGCAAATGTGAACCAAGCTCTCGGACAAAGAGCTACGGGTCACGTATTTTACCGGCAGATGCTTCGCCACTCATACTGCCGCGTGTACGGGTTTAAAACCTGTTCTGGCTGGCAATTCGTGGTGCCAACCGGGGGCACCATTGGGGATTGAACTGGCGCCACAGATGGCGGGACAATTTGGCAAACAGTGGGTGGGCAAATCGGCGGCACCGTATTCCGCGCTTTGAAAAAAAGCAAAAATAGTCCCCCCACTACCCCGATGCATTGTTAGATGCCTTCGAGTTGCTGACTTGATTTTCGACCGATTATCGTTTGAAGGTCAGGTTTTGCCATGTAGCTCCCTCCCACAACAATCAAACAAAACACTTACGCCTTTTTTGTTGAAAGCCAAATGCCCGCATTGGGCTTGTCGTCACTGCTGACGCGTTTCGCCCGTTGACCAGTGGGGGGGGAGGCCCGCATTCAAAAAACTTACCACGAGCCGTGCCAAGGGCGACAAACCATATGTCAAATTGCAAGCCGGGCGACGTTTGGGCAATGTGCTGATAGTCACCAGCATGGTGCTAGGCCGTGTGGACGGATTTAGCGAAATAGAGAGCGGCGGGATTCCCGAATCAGTTTTTCTGTGACTTATGGGCGGTCGGTTTTTGGAGGACCGACCATGCTCACGACCATGACGGAAGAGGATTGGACGATCGTTTTACAGGTGTTCGCGGCATCGCGCTCGCGGCGCGGCGACAAGGGCCGCGACGACCGGAAGTTTCTCGAAGCGCTGCATTATTTTGTGGTTCACAACATCACTTGGCGGGCGCTGCCGAAGCAGTTCGGGCATTGGAACAGCGTGTGGAAGCGGTTCTGGCGGTTGAGCCGAACCGGAACGTTCGAAGCCTTCTTCGATGCGCTGGCGGCAATGAGCGAGACCGCGCATCTCGTGCAATGTTCGATTCCACCGTGGTGCGCGCGCATGTTTCGGCGGCGGGCGCAAAAGGGGGCAGAACGATCAAGCGCTCGGCCGCTCGCGCGGCGGCTTCTCGACCAAAATCCACCTGAAGGTCGATCTCGACGGCCTGCCGCTCGCCTTTCATCTCACCGGCGGCGAAGCCAGTGACAGCCGCAACTTCGAAGTCCTGCTTGATCTCGGACCCGACATCACGCCCCGCGCCGCCATCACTGACAAGGGTTACGACGCCAAAGCCAACCGCGAAGCTGCTCGCCGGCGCGGCATCTGCCCGGTCATCCCGTAAAATCAAATGCGATCGACCGTCCGGTTTACTTCCCGAAAGCGCTCTAAAGGGCGCGGGCGCGCATCGAACAGGCGGTCGGCAAGCTCAAACGCTTTAAGCGGATCGCGCTTCGATGCGAGAAGACAGCAAAGAACTTCGGTTCCTTCGTCGCCATCGCCCTCGGCTTCATCTTGATCAAATCCGTCCACACGGCCTAGCACCTTCGTGATCTACCGCCAACCTATGGCGCCCGCTCGCGGACGCGAGATGATCGGATTCGGTTACGCGTATTTCGCGTTTACGCTGTGGAGATGCGGCCACTTGAGCTGTCGTGCCCTTTACAGCGCGCCGTTTTTAATCCCATTTAGTTCCGTAGGCGGTGGACGCGAGCTCTGAAATATTGTGTTCTCGCTTTTCGATGACAGCGACGTAAGGGTAAGAGATGAATCCCGATAAATCAAATGTTGTAATGGATCTCGCGGGATGCCGTTGGTAGTCGTTGCATTCATTGAGTTTGCTGACTAAGCCATAAATGTAAGATGAAAATCGGTTTGCATTTCCATTTATGTCGCTCGCACAGATAAATGCCGCCGGGGCGGAGGATAGGAAGCAGTTCTTCTGAGACTGACGATTTGCTGCTCCATCAAATGACCGCCATCATCGATCACGATATCCAGTGCTGGGACATTTTGCTTGAATGAATGCCAAAACTGGCGGTTGGCCTGATCTCCGATAAAGATCTTCTTGCCGTCTGTTTCATAACGCTTGCAAGCGGGGTCAACATCGATG
Source organism: uncultured Alphaproteobacteria bacterium (assembly GCA_963732015.1). GTDB lineage: Bacteria > Pseudomonadota > Alphaproteobacteria > Rhizobiales > Xanthobacteraceae > BOG-931. The sequence goes on from CAVSXY010000007.1 coordinate 5,280, forward strand.
CCATATAGTGATGCTTCTGGCCCAAAATAGTGTCGCCATAGATCGAGGCTGCCCCCTTTGAGTACACCGATCTCGAGAATTGAAATGTCGCGATTTCTGAAAGACGCAAAATGCCTATGGTAGATGTCGAAATAGTGTTCCCACTTCAGGAAGCCGTTGCCTTTATGAGTTTCAGCAAAAGTTTGCAATGGGTTTTTGGCGCTGCCGACTTTTCCGCTGCTGAAGTTCGAGGTGGGTAAATACTCGTAACCACGCTGACTCGCGTGCCACGCCAAAAATGGCTGTGCGGCTTTCCTAAGTATACTCATCCGAACTAAATTCCCTTCTATGAGAACTGCTTTGGGACCGTGGCTTTACGATAGCAGGTACTCCAATTGCAATCGAATTGCTGGGCACATCTGAAAGAACAACGGCGTTCGCACCAATCACGACGTTGTCACCTATTCGGATCGCGCCAAGCAGATTTCGCCCCGGATCCTATATCTCGACATTGTCTCCGATAATTGGTGCCGCTTTCTCACCTGTACGGCGAACGCCGACAACAACGCCATTGCGAATGCGGCAGTTGGTTCCAAATTTGTTGCGCATAGCCGCTAATCACAATGCCCCCGAAGTGGTCGATGACGAAATTATCGCCGATCTCTACTTCGCACGGGAGTTCGATGCCCGTCGTTATTTGTACAATTTTAAAGAGGATCCAGTAAAAGAAAGAAAATAGTTTGCGTAATGCCTTCGGATGCACGGAGTAGCGCCAGCGACCGAAACGATAAACCAGCATCGCCCAAAAACCTTGAGCGCCCCAGCTCCATTCGTAATTAGCAAGGTCTTTGCGAATATTGGTAAACACGCAATGTTATTCCTTGGTTCGGTACCCCTAACTGGCAGTATTCGAAGCTATGTGCGGGCCACCGAACGAGTATCGTCGCAAGCATTCTCGCAATTTCGCGGTCTCCTTATCAACGTCAAATTCGCTTACGACTTTTTGCCGGCCTAGTGTGGCTGCCCTTGTCCTAAAGCCGTAGTCATTAATCATTTCAATAACAGCGTCGGCCAACGCAAGAGGATCTGATGGCCGAACAAGTAAACCTGTCTTTCCGTGCTCAACAAGCTCACTCGTCCCAGCAATATTGGTGGGCATCACTGGACTCTGACGGCCATTGCTTCGGTTATGGAGCTAGGCAAACCCTCTGCAAGACTTGGAAGGACAAATAGATCGGCGGCTTCCAATTCGAGCATTTTGGTCGCTTCATTGACCGACCCGAGGAGATGTACTCGATCCGCAACCCCAAGTGCTCTGGCGTTCTCCTCGATTATCCTCCTGCTCGGTCCATCGCCGACTAGGCGAAGCTCAACTTCATATTTTCTTTGACTAGTATCTTGAGGGCTTGGATTAGAAACTGAAAGCCCTTCTCTGGAGCAAGACGGGCGGCGCAGTAAATGTATTTTACCTGTTCCCGGGGTAACCGGAACCCATAGTCTTGGATATTCAAGCCGCAGTGAACTATTTTTAATGTCGACAAGTCGGTGATTTGAGAAAACAGAATCACTTGGCTGCGACAAAAATAGCTGATGCATCGGACGAAACTGGCGCGCGAGACCTTCTCATCGATTTTGGCCAACGGCCCATCAAAAAAGACATGTGGCCCATGAAATGAAATGCTGTAAGGAATTTCGCACAGCTTAGCAGCTAGCATTGTCACAATCGCGCTATGGTCTCCAAAATGATTGTGCAGATGAGCGATCTTATCTTTATGACAAACTCCGGCCGCAAGAATGGCCTCCCCGAAATAAAACATTTGCTTGATTAGGCCGCTTATGCCGGGTCGCGCGGTTCTAATAGCAAGCCAAATCGTGGAGAGTGTTCTTGATGGCGAGCGAATACTTATGAAGAGCGACGCCAAGATGAACGAGAGGGATGGTCTGGGTAGAAGGAAGGAAATCTGCTGGCGCCATTCGTGCATCAATCTGTTGTCGGCTTCCTTGGGAGCGGGTCTCCATACTGAAATAATACGAGTATTCATGCCCTCCTTTTGGAGTGCGGAGATTTCACGAATGATAAAAGTGTCAGTGATTTGTGGAAACCGATTAAGTAGATAAGCGACTTCTCTCATGTGGCGATACCTAGCGCGACTTGTTTGTGAAGCTTATGCATAAGTTGCGCTGACACATTCCTCAAAGCTTAACGGCGGTTTCCAGTCTACCACACTCTTGAGCTTATGATTGCTGAACCGAAGCGGCTTAAACTGCGACTTGTAACGACGCGGAGTGAGCAGCGATGGGAGTTTGCCATCCTTTCCGAATAATATTCGGCTAATAAATGCCGCGAAACGCGCTGTGGCTAATCCTCCGTAATAGGGAACCGGAAGGAGCCAAGTGCGGCCTCCAGCACCAGTCGCATGCGCACGGACATAACGCCAAACACGAATTGAGTTGCTGTCGACCACGTTAAATGTTTCGCCAATAGACTTGGGACTTTCGAGCGTCTTAGCTATGCAGTCCGAGCAATTTGTGACGTGGCTAAGCGGGAGCCGCGTGAAAGGACCAAACATCAAATAGGTGCGACCAAGTCGTCTTCCCATACCGGCAATTTCGCTGTTCTGTGGTCCCCAAATGAAACCCGGACGTAGGATAGTTAGGTCCCACAAGTTCGCGGCCGCAAACTTGGTAATGATGCGCTCTTGCCAAATCTTTGCGATGGTGTAAGCGCCCATTTCATACATGTTCGATTGAAGGGGGGTAGATTCGTCGAATATTCTTTTGGCTCTCGACCAATCGTATACCACGAGGCTACTCACATGTATTAGGCGCTTTGCCGAGCTATCGGCCATGGCGGTCAAAAAATTTTCGGTGCCGTAACCAGGCAAACTGCAAATCTTCGTCGCCGCTTGTTGCCGCCGCCAGATGAACAACTGCATCTATGCCTTTAAACAAAGACCCAAGGTTATTAGATATTCTAAGGTCCGCGCGACAAATTTCGACATTTCCCAGCCATTGTGGAGCGCTTGCGGCTGGGCGAACTATGGCGCGGACATCGTGCCCGCTCTTCAGCAAGCGCTCTACGACCTGTTGACCCAAAAATCCCCCTGCGCCAGAAACAAGGACCTTCATAAAGTATACTCCGCCTCGGAGAATCGCGCGACCAAGCGCGCCACGTCATCAATGTCGTCTAAAGTGACTGCGATCGGTTCTTTGTTCTCAAGACAGCGGTAGGTTTGTTCTAGAGACTTAAACAAGCCATCATAGCTGCTGCGACCACTTAGTTTCCGCAAAAAACTCGCCAGCGTGCCTTGGAAAACATCACGCGCTTCGATAATACCATCGTACAACTTAGCAACTGCAGGTTCTCCGGTGCGAAGACGTCTCACTGTCACACGCGGGGGCTCGAATAGATTGGCCTCAGCGTGTCCCTGAGTCCCGCTGACTTCTACCCAAAACCCATCGGGCTGGGCTCTGCCACTAAAAGCAAGATAAGCCGTGGCGTCCTTTCCTATTACGAAGGCCCGAAATTCGTCTGCGAAAACCGAAGAATGTTTATTGTGCTTCGCCCAATGAACGCGAAAGTCTTGCACTGGACCAACGAATTGCCGCGCCAAGTATGTCATATGGGTGAGGAAATCTCCAACCAGACCCCCACGCAGTGCTTGCGTATAGTGCGGTACGTTCTGATCGGAATAGGGACTATTGGGAGCGTAGACGTTTAATGAGATAAGAATTTCGACGTCAATTATCGTGCCCAGGACGCCGAGGTCGAAGGTCGCGAAGTTTTTTGATTGCCGAATGGAAACGGTAGTTGTGATTTTCGATTAGCAAGCGATTTTTGTCTTCGGCCAATTGTCTTAAAATGCGAAAATCGGAATAAGTGACAGTGATTGGCTTTTCGCACAAAACGTTCACGCCAGAAGAAAGACAGGTCTGCGCTATTGCAAAATGAGATGCTGGCGGCGTTGTGAATATGGATCAATCCGGTCGTATATCAGCAAGAAGTTGATGATAATCTAAATACCATTTTGGAAATGCCAAACCGTTCAGCTGCCGCTTCGGCACGCGCTGTGGAAATGTCGCAAACGGCGACGACTTCAACGTTTGGCAATCTTTTGAGCGCGGACAGGCTATTCAGGCGCAATGGCGCCGCATCCGATAATTGCCGGACTTTTATTGTTGTCATGGGATGGGAAACATTCAAGGCGTATTTGCGCTGCCTGCGGCACGGGACCTTGCTAAATCAAGATCTCACTGCGCGAATGCGATACGTGCGCCTCCCCAGTCGAAGCGAAATTCTAACGGCTGCAAAAATTTGAGGGTCTCGCGCACTTGCGCCTGAACCGCCTTCGGGCAGTAGAGTAGCAGGAATCCGCCACCACCTGCGCCGACGAGTTTGCCTCCGAGTGCCCCAGCCTTTCGCGCTTGAGCATAAATAGTGTCGATATCGGTCGTGCTGATCTGGTCTGAAATGCTTCGCTTCAACTGCCATCCGTGATCTAGCGCCTCTCCAAATGCGTCGAGCTTTCCGGAAAGTAGCAAGTCACGCATCTCATAAGCGAGGTCGACCATCTTTTGAATGCGATTTGCGGTTTGATCGTCATTTTCGATCGCGGCCACTTGTTTTGAGAGCACGTCCCGAGCGTCTCGTTGATGGCCGGAGTAGAACAGCATGAGATTGCCTTCAAGTTCGGATAAGACCGCATGCGGTAGCAACATGGGTTGCATCGTTACGCCACCATGGCGCTCGAACTCGATGAGGTTTATGCCGCCAGCGGCAGCGTATTGATCTTGCTTGCCGATCGGCTCTCGAAGCCGCTCGATCTCGAGTGTACAGACTTCTATCGCCAGAGTTGTTCCTCCGGCACAAAAATGCGGCGCTGGGCATAGAGAGCGTTGATGAGCGCCACTGAGAACGAACTCGAGGAACCGAGCCCGGTGCCGCCAGGGATGTCTGCCGCCGAGACGATCTCAATTCCCGGATTGACCGCCTGCATGCGCAACGCCTCGCGCAATATCGGATGTTTGATACCATCGACGCTGTCAACTAGTTCGGTGCGCGTATATTTCAGGTGAAATTTGTTCGCATTAAAAAAAGGATGAACGACGATGAAACTATATTTGGCAATAGCGCAGGATAGAACGGCGCCGCGTTGTTTGCTATAGAACGAGGCGATGTCGGAACCGCCGCCGGCAAAGCTGACGCGGAATGGCGCACAGGAAACGATCATTGGGCTGCTCCCAATGTCATGACAAAATCGGCAGCGTCGCGTTGTTCATCAACGGCAGGCCATTCGTCTTCAGTGCGCTCGCGCCAAAGTTTGCCGATTGCCTTCTGATCGAGACCTTTCCATCGATAGAATGCGGCAAAACGACTGTGCTGCACCACTTCAGATACGGTGACAAAAACGGTGAAGTCCAACATGGGCCGAATGCTTCGATGCCCGGCAAAACTACCCTCAAGCACGATGATTGTGCGGCCAGTGGGATCGTAGGTCACTGGCTGGCCTTGGCCGCGGGAGCGGGCATCGTAGCCAGGCGCGCGGACGCTCGCTCCTGCGCGCAACGCCTGAACAATACCTGGCAAAGCAACAACCCGATTGCGATCTTCTGCTGAGCACGTCGCCTTACGTTCGATCATTGGCACTATCCAGTCATCGAGCCGGACATGCAGGCATGCGTTTTCGTTTTCGGTTAATGCACGCACGATGGCGTGGGCGGCGACTGTCTTTCCCGCTCGGGAACGCCCGCAGACACCCACCAAAATCGGCATGCTTGTCGGACGGATTACACGTTGGATAGAGGAAAAAACAGGCTCCGCCAGTGCTCGATATTCAAGGTCAAAGTTTACAGCTTCGGAGACGTTTTCGAACATCAGGTCCGGCGTTGGTGGTGTGCCGGTTTCGCGCCGATATTGCTCGTCATCGCGACATCCGGCGACCGGTACGCACGCCATACGCCCAGATGCCGAAATTTCGGGCCGCGCCAATATCGCGTAAACTGTCTCCAATGAGCGCCGATCGTCGGCGATGGATCGGGAGTTCCGTTACAGCGCGTCGCAGCAGCAAAGTGCCGGGTTTGCGGCACTCGCAGCGGATCTTCAAGGCCGAAACTTCGCCGGGAAAGCCCGCATCAGGATGATGCGGACAAAAATAGATGCGGTCGAGCACGCCACCATCCGCAGCGAGTAGAGCCTCGAGTCGGCCGAGAATATTTGCAAGGCCACCAAACGTGACAAATCCTTTGGCAACCTGCGACGCGATTGGTAATCGCCACTGCGAGCCGGCCCGGGCCTCGCGCTCGCGTCGGATGGCCGCGCCCGGCACCGGAAATGGCCTTGATGTCATCAGGCGTTCGGGCCCCCTCCAGGCCAGGTTCCTCGTTTAAAACGCCATCGCAATCGAAAAATATCGCGGGCCGACGATGCGTACTGTTCGACGCTTCGACCCGTCCGGCGGCCAGATCGCGCTCGGCCAGCGCATGCCGGGTCGGACTACCAACATCGCGCAGATATTCAGGTGTGTTGTAGGCGGCGATTCGCGCGCCAGGCGCAACGAGCTTCGGCAGCAAATCCTAAATCATGTCCGTCTTTAGACCTGGCGCGAGGCCGGAAAAAAAGCAGGCGAAGCAAGATAAAGGCCAGCCGGAACCAGGTTGCGATAATCGTCCTGACGCGGTTGAGCGCGCGGTAAGATTGCTTTCACTAAGCCTTCCTCCTCGACGATCAGGTCCGAGGTCCGCGGATGATCATTTGGATGCGCAACGATGGTTAGGAGTGCTCGATGTCGATGGTGAAATTGTCATAGTGGAGAAACCGCAATATCAAACAGCATATCGCCATAAACGATAAGCGTTTCTTCTGCCCCGTGGCTAATGGCGGCCAGACAACCGGCAGTGCCGAGCGGCGTTTGATTCGACAATAATCCGCAACTCCAATCCAAGCTGAGCAGCTTCAGTTTCGAGTTGAGGCGCAAGTTGATCGCCGAGATGACCGCCAAGCACCGTCAGCCGCGTGATACCCTCGCGCCGTAGTACCCGCATCTGGCGAAAGATAATTGGCACGCCCCCGACCGGCAGCAACGCCTTGGGAATACGATCAGCCGTCATTCCAACAGCGCGCGTTCCAAATCCTCCTGCAACGATTGCGGCATGCATGGCAGCTAGGTCGGGTCAAAAGCCATTTTCGAAGATGCGGTTCACCGCATGGCGGACGGCATCGGTGGAGTCACGCGCCGGATGCCAGCCCAGAGCCTGCAATCGGGACGTATCGTAACGGAATTGTGGCACATCGCCGGGCCAGCCACGGTCACCGCCCTTAAACACGATGCGCGTGTCTGGGCGTCCGGCCCTCGCCACGACAATCTCAGCGATTTCGCTGACCGTCGTGCTGCCAATCCCGGCCGCGTGATAGACAGCGAATGGCAGTCCGACTTGTCCCAAGCTACCAGAATCGCGTCGATGAGATCGCGGACATAGAGATAGGGTTTCGACTGCCTCCCATCCCCGAGAACCTCGAGCCTGTTGGGATCAGCCTCAAGCTTGCGCAAAAAGTCGTAAATCACGCCATGCGTGGCGCGCTCGCCGACGACATTGGGAAAGCGCAATACCACCGCGCGGCCACCAAGGGTATGCGCAAATACCGAAATATAGGCTTCTGCAGCGAGCTTGCTCGCACCATAGAACGATATGGGACGCAGAGGAGAAAAGTCCTCATGCAGGATAGCGTCCGTTTCGCCGAAAATTGCCGAAGTGCTTGCGAAGAACAAGCGATTGACGCCGTGCGTCGCCATCGCCTCCAGGACGGCTACGGTGGTCAGTTGGTTGAGCTCGAGGTCGAGCCTGATGTCTGTGCTTCCGGCAGCAATATCGGAATTGGCCGCCATGTGGAAGACGGCATCAAAGCGCACATCATCGAAAAGAGTGGGAGTGCCGAGCGGTCCAACACATCGAACTCGAAGAACTGAAATTCAGGGATATTGGCCAGATGAGCAATGTTCCGACGCCGACCGAGCCGCAAATTATCAACGCACCAGACTTGATCTTCCCGCTTCGAGCAGTCGGTCGCAAAGGTGGCTTCCGATAAAACCCGCTCCGCCGGTTACTAGTACTGCGCATTGGTCACAACTCGCCGTGCCCACTAGCAATTGGAGAGGACTATGGGCCTCATTTAGCTCAAGCAGATCGTTTGTGCGAGATGCGACCGATGTTTCAGTGAGATATCGCGCCAAAGTGGGCGGAGTTGGGCTCGTATCACGGCGATCTTTCTGAAAATCATCTGTCAAATAACATCTCTAGCCACCATTGGGCGGCGCAGGGCGAGTTCTAGAAGATTGATAGTATTACCGTCAACTACTCGATCGTTCGAAAGTAACTCTGTTCCGTTCGGTAAAAAGTTTGGCTCGCAGATGGTGGCGACAAAGTTTGGTCGTTCCTCGGCTCAAAGGGAGTTTGACGTCGATCAGATATTGATAGGTCAAAAGCCACGATACGCGGGGACGCTGTGCCAATAGTTCAAAAGGCCGTTACACCGGAACCGATCGGCGCTGACCTTGGCCTCAGCTCCCTTTATTCTTGCAAGGAATCATTTATCTATTTTACATGCAGTTCCAGAGCTGGATTTTGAACATTCTTCAATTTGAAGCCGTTTACAAAAACGCTGTGACTAATCGAATCCCAAAGGAAATGCGGGTGGGATAGATCGGGCTTCCCAAGGAAGACGCGCAGTCGCCAGAACGTTAGGCCTACGATCAGCCCGGCGTCAGCCGTCGCCGCATAACAGGCGCCATGGTACTTTATGAAATACCGACGGCGCGCTTCGAAGACATAGCGCGGTTGGCGCTCTGGGAATCTGGTTCGGTGACACCGGTAGTTTGTCCGACCAGGTGGATCACCTGACCAGACGGCACGTACCAAGTCGGCCAAACGCCTTGCGAGCGTTAAAGCAAAAGTCCATGTCGTCAAAGTACGTATAGTATCCTTCATCGAGCAAACCGAAGTCTCAAAGACTTCCCGGCGAACCATCATGCATACACCCGAAACCCAATCGGTCTCAAACGCGTAATGCTTGACCGGCGGCGCTGCCACCAAGGTTCCAGTAAGCGGCTCACCAGTCCGAGTTTAAGACTTCCTTCGAATTCGCTCAGTGGCGAATGAAACCGAAAGGCGGATCGTTGCGGATTCCCGTCTGCAATTTCCAGTCCGCTGCCCGCAATACCCACACTCGGATGCTGATCCATAAAATCGACCAGTGCCTTAAAGGCATCCGGTCGAACGATCGTGTCGGCATTCAGGAGTAGCACATATCGCGGTGCGATCCACGGACCGCAGGGCCGATCGCAGAATGACATTGTTACCTCCCGTGAAGCCGAGGTTGGGATAAATAGCGGACAAAGTACACCAAGAACTTCCAGCCATTCTCCGAGATGGCATGTTCAATCCGCTCGGCGGAATCGTCGCCATTTCCGTTCTCACACACAGCGACAGGAGTGTCCGGAACCCGTCCGATTTCCTCCGCCACCGAACGCAGACAGTCGATCGTCAGGTCCGCCACCCGAAAGTTAACGATTACGACCAGAAGTTTCATTCGCCGCCACGCCAACCAGCAGATCCGGTTTTAAGCGCAGCTGTCCAATCGAGAATCCGCATGAGCCTCTTAAATCCAAGTGGAGCGGTCTGTTGATCTTTGACCTATGCCCGCCGTGCCATTAACCGCTAGCTTGCACTATCGCATAGGATAATTGCCTGTAGGAACATTGGCCGACCGAGCGGTTTCCTACATCCAGGAGGTCGCGGTCTTGAAACCTTCGGAAGTTCCAGTTTTTATCCTCTGCGGTGGACTCGGTACGCGGCTGCGTGAGGAAACCGAGACCCGTCCTAAACCCATGGTGCCGGTCGGAAACCAGCCCATTCTTTGGCACATCATGCGGTCCTATTCGCACCACGGTTTCAAGACATTTATTCTTTGTCTTGGCTACAAGGCCGAGGTCATAAAGGCCTACTTTCTCAACTATCCGACGATGAATAGTGACTTTACCATCGGATTGAAGACCAACGATGTGAAGGTCCACAAAATTGAACACGATGAAGACTGGCAAGTGACCCTTGTCGACACCGGCGCGCTGCGATGACGGGTGCACGGGTCGCCCGGGCTGCAGCAAAATATCTCGGCAACGCGGAACAGTTCGCTGTAACTTATGGTGACGGCCTCACCGACGCCAACCTCGCTGACGAGTTCCAATTTCATCTGGCCCAAGGAAAGATTGGAACGGTGCTAGGTGTCAATCCACCCTCGCGCTTTGGCGAATTGAAACTTGATGGGGACGAGGTTGTAGACTTTGCAGAAAAGCCTGAATTCGTAGACAATTGGATCAATGGCGGTTATTTTTTTTTCCGGCGTGAGGTTCTTCGGTATCTTAGCGACGAAGACAGTTGCGTGCTGGAAAGGGAACCGCTGGTAAAGCTTGCGCGCGATCGCCAAATGGGTATCCGCAAGCATCGTGGTTTTTGGTATGCAATGGATACCCAACGTGACCGAGAGCACCTCGAAGAGCTTTGGAAGTCTGGAAAAGCGCCCTGGAAGATTTAAGTAAATACCAATCAGTGAAAGTAACAAACGGCGAAGGTCCAACATGAAAGTATTTGTCACCGGCCACAAAGGGTTACATCGGAGTGCATTTGGTCGACCTGCTAAAGCAAGCGGGTCATACCGTCACCGGATGTGACCTTGCGCTATTTGAAGGCTGCGAGTGGGAAAGCATCGTCCCTGCGGACCGTGATTTGGTCATGGATGTTCGAGATGTGACCGTCAAACATCTCGCGGGCCATGACTGTGTGATGCATCTTGCCGCAATTTCCAACGATCCAATGGGAGAGGTTGATACCGCGTCCACGTACTCCATTAATCGTGATGCATCGGTTCGGATCGCTCGACTGGCGAAAGCGGCTGGTGTGCCGCGTTACTTATTCGCCGCGAGTTGCTCGGTCTACGGGGCAGGGGAGAAGCTTGATCTCGATGAAAATGACCCTTTAAATCCTCTGACGGCCTACGCCAAATCCAAAATTGAAACCGAGCAAGCCGTTGCAGCTTTGGCGGATAGAGACTTCACGCCGGCCTACCTACGCAATGCGACGGCATATGGTCACTCGCCAATGCTACGTATTGATCTGGTCGTCAATAACCTTCTCGCCTGTGCCGTAGCGACCGGCGAAATACGAATCATGTCCAACGGATCGCCATGGCGCACCCCTTATCCACTGCCGCGATATCGCGAGAGCCTTTGTCGCCTTTATGAATTCACCGAAAGAAAAAATACACAACAAGGCCGTCAACGTCGGCGGTAACGACGAGAACTATCAGGTTCGCGATATTGGTGATAGAGTAAAGAAACTTATTCCCGACGCGACGATTACCTATACGGGTGAAGTCGGCGCTGATCCGCGAAACTACCGGGTCAAATTTGACCTACTCAAAGAAGTCCTTCCCGATTTCAAGCTTCAGTACAACCTCTCGACTGGTATGGAGGAGTTGCATCGAAAACTAGTCGACCACGGCTTTAACATGGCCGATTGGACCGGTGATCAGTTCGTGAGGCTTCGCACGTTGAAGGGGCGAATGGATCGGCTCAAGCAGGTCGCGTAGAATTCGCTCAATTTGGTCATGCTTTTCACCCCAACGCCACTCGCCGGCGCATACCTAATTGATCTGGAAAAGAAGGGTGATGACCGGGGTTTTTTTGCGCGCGCCTTCTGCGAAAACGAATTCAAGCAGCATAATCTCGTTAGCCATTTCTGTCAGGTCAACAACTCACTTAGCGGGGAGAAAGGTACCCTGCGGGGTATGCATTACCAACTAGCGCCACGAGCAGAAACCAAGCTCGTGCGATGTATCCGCGGCGCCTTGTATGACCTCATTCTCGACCTTCGTGCCGGCTCGGTGACATTTGGCCGTAGTTTCGGTGCCGAGTTGAGCGCCGAAAATCGCCGCATGATGTATGTGCCCAAGGGGTTTGCGCACGGATTTTTGACGCTAGCCGCTGATACCGAAGCGTTTTACTTTGTCGACGAGTTTTATTCTCCCGAACATGAACGTGGCATCCGATACGATGATCCTCGGTTTGACCTGCGCTGGCCCGCAATGCCTTGCATAATCTCCGAAAAGGATAGGGGACACCGCGACTTCGATCCGGAGTGGCATTTAACTGCATGAAGATATTGTTCACTGGTGGCAGCTCCTTCACCGGCTTTTGGTTCATCAAGGAACTGACGTCTGCGGGTCACGAAGTCGTCGCCGTATTTCAGCGGGAGCAGGACGGCTATCACGATAAACTGAGGGTGTCGCGGGTGGCGGCGCTAGCGAAGTTATGTCGGCCCGTTTATGGGTTGTCTTTCGGTGATGAGCGGTTCGTTCAGCTCGTCGCAAGTGGGAGCTGGGACCTGCTTTGCCACCATGCTGCTGACGTGAGCAACTATCGAAGCTCTGAATTTAACGTCCATTCGGCCCTAGAAAATAATACGCATCGCTTGCCACTGGTGCTCGACACCTTACAGAACTCTGGCTGTGCAAAAATCGTGATTACCGGTAGCGTATTTGAAAACGACGAGGGAGCCGGGACCAACCCCCTCAGCGCATTTTCGCCCTATGGATTGTCAAAAGGGCTCACCTGGCAAATTTTTCGTTATCACACGCAGGCTCGCCAAATTGGCTTAGGTAAGTTTGTGATTCCAAATCCGTTTGGGCCCTACGAGGAACCGCGATTTACTCACTATTTAATCAAGAATTGGTTTGCCGGAATGAAGCCTGTTATTAACACTCCAGCATACGTGCGTGATAACATTCACGTGTCTCTTTTAGCGAAGGCATATGGACGATTCTGTTTGACGTTGGCTGGAGGCGTTAGCCGCGTTAATCCGAGTGAATACGTTAAATCTCAGGCCGCCTTTACTCATCGTGTGGCGACGGAGATGCAGGGAAGGCTTGGTTTGCCATGTGAGTTTGCCCTCAAACCGCAATATGAATTCCCCGAGCCTCGAATACGGATCAACACCGACACTGCAGATGGCAACGCGTTGAATTGGAACGAAGTGAACGCCTGGGACGACATGGCTGCCTATTATTCTCAAGCAATGAAATCAGGGCTATAGAACTAATTTTTTCTTGTCGGTTTTTGTCATTGACAATCAGCTGTTTGAGGGAAGAGCTAAACTCAGATATATTTTAAGCTTCAGGTCGCGAGACATGGATGCTGGAGCGGGGCGGCGATCGTCCCACGCGCGACGGGTCAATTCTGGCCACATGAATTGAACTGCTATCCCGAATGGCCGGTGAGCCAAAAGGCAGAGAGTAGCGGATGGGAACGCTCGTTTCGAGCATATTAACTGGTGGCGCGGTAGCGTTGGCTATTCCGGTTATCGCGTTTTTCTTGGAGATAATTGCGGCTGTTGCTGTATCGAGGCAGCGCACAGCAGTGGATGGACGTCGCGACGGTCGTACACCAATAGCCGTTCTCGTACCGGCGCATAACGAAAGCATAGGAATCTTACCAACTCTGACCGATATAAAACGTCAGTTACTTCCAGGCGATCGGGTTCTCGTTGTCGCCGATAATTGCAGCGATGATACTGCGGCTGTGGCCTCCGCAGCCGGCGCACAGGTCATCGAGCGTCGAGATGCTGAGCGGGTTGGTAAGGGCTACGCCTTGGACTTTGGCGTTCGGCATTTTAGCTCGGATCCACCAGCCATTATTATATTTGTTGACGCTGATTGTGGGCTTGCGGCGAACTCTATCGATCACTTGGTGAGGGCTTGCACTGCGTCGGGCCGACCAGTGCAAGCTCAATACTTGATGGTCAGCCCGAAAAATGCGGGGATCAATAGTCGCGTTGCCGAATTCGCGTGGCGTGTGAAGAATTGGATGCGCCCGCTGGGGCTCAGTCATCTAGGCTTGCCTTGCCAGTTGATGGGAACGGGGATGGCGTTTCCTTGGCATGTCATACGTTCGGCGGATCTGGCTCAGGGACTGATTGTAGAGGATTTGCAGCTTGGGCTTGACTTGGCCAAGGCCGGCCATGCGCCGATCTTTTGTCCGTTCGCTCGCGTAACCAGCGAGTTCGCTTCATCTGCGGCAGGAGTGGCAACTCAACGTGCCCGGTGGGAGCACGGCCACATTCAAACCATCCTAAAGATGGTACCGGCGCTGCTCTGGCAGTCTATTAAGGGCAAAAACACCGAACTCTTGGCTCTCAACTCTGGACTTAGTTGTTCCTCCACTTTCGCTATTGGTCATGCTTACGGGCGGAATGTTCTTACTTGGATCGCTTGGCGCGCTTTTCGGCTTTTCGAGGCTCGCTGTGTTTATCAGCACCGGAAGCATCTTGAGCCTAGTCATAGCGACTATTTTTGCATGGCTGAAATGTGGTCGAGAAGTATTACCCGCGCGATCGATTTTGTCGATCGTGCCCTATATGACGAGTAAAATTGGTCTCTACGCTCGCATAGCCTTCCAAAGAATGGAAACTCGGTGGATCAGAACCGACCGCACCAACTCCGGCTAGAGCGACGGCTTTGTTTGCGACCATTAAGGCTCCGGAGTTAGGAATTTAGTGATTATTGGCGCTGAAACGTAGTAGCCAACGAACGCGTCACTGCTATCAGTAGACGGCCCTTTCTTTGTTGAGCCGCCGATTTTCATTATTTTCGCGCTGACAATTCCAAGAAGACATCTACGCTCAGCGTCAAAGATGCCAGAGCCTGACGGCTGCTCAGTTGTGATCAGGGTCGAGTATTTACCCCGCAGCTCGGGGGCAATAACCAAAGGCGAGATCGTGCGAGCTCTCATTGTGCGATCGGGAGTAACGTCAATGACGTCTTCACCCGCCTTTGCACTTACACACAATGGATTACGGCGCAGCCGTAAAGACACAGGCAATGAAAACTCGTCGATTGACAATAGAGCTAGATCTATTCGGTCAAACGAACCTTGGCGGATCATTTTTGTCGGTAACTCGAGGCCGCCTATTATCGCGTGAGGACGAGTGATAAGTGGCCAGTTTCCCACAACGTGGGCCGCCGTAATCACGGTACCACCGCCGAGGTAGATGCCATAACCTATGAAGGGCTTCTGCCAGGGAGCCGTTTTGATGATCTTTACGCCGTACACCTTTAGATCGTCGTCAACAGGCTGCGCATGCGCGATGGCGGTTATTGCGGCAAAAATCACGACGGTAAGCGCGAACGAAATCGGCATCTGGCTTTTAGAATTGCTTACCGGAGACCCTACAACCAAAGTGCCCGATTGGCCAAGGCTTACCGAAGTGACTGCAGGAGCCAACATAACCAGATTGCCGGCGCAAAAAACAGGCCAAATGGAATGCGATTGCTTTTGGACAGCGATTTTCGGATCAGCAACTGTCTGAGCACGTACCCGATTAATGCGCTGCACGCGGCGATCTCAACAGCGAACGGCATCATCGGCCAGTCCAGCCACGCGCCGGCGACGCCTGCGAGTTTGATGTCGCCGAATCCAAAGGCCTCACGACCACGCAGCCGGATATAAACAAGGTGAATCAGGAGAAAAAAAGCGGCAAACGTGAGCGCGCGCAACAGGGTCAGCGCAATGGATGCTAATAACGCATCTGACCCTGCTACAGCCGCGGCAAAAATAGCGAGCGCAAAGCTAGTAAAGGTCAGCGAGTTCGGTATCAAAAATCGATAGCGGTCGATTGCGCTGATTAGCGCCATCAAAATCGCTAGACATGCTCCAAGCAGTCCCTGCGGAGCGGTTACGCTGACGCTGCTTACAATTACGGCGCCCAACGTCATCGCCATAAACGCAGTCCGACTGGCTGATCCAGCCACAGCATAGGCGTACCTGAGATCTTCAAGCCAGCTGAGCCAATTTGATTTGCCGGCAGGGATATTCGACACGAGAAACTCAACCCGCTCTTATTTCACGCAACAAAGCGGAGCCTTGTCGAGGGAAGGACTGGACGGATGAAGGTTGCCAATCATTTTGGCGCGTAGTTCTTCGGCAATGCGCCTCGCATCACTGCCGTTGCGAATGATTTGTGGGCGGATGAAGATGATAAGCTCGTCGCGCTGCACCGTCTTGTTGTTTTGTGAGAACAAAATGCCAAGGCCTGGGACCTGATCGAGTCCAGGAATACCATTGCTGTTGTTATTTTGGTTTTCACTAATAAGTCCAGCCAAAAGGACTGTTTGGCCGTTAGCGACGGCGATTGAGCTTTTCACGATGCGCTGCGAGACCGTCGGCGTAAGCGTTAGAGCATTGGCATTGTTCGCAACGGTGCTGATTTCCTGTTCAATATCCAACAAAATGTTGCCGTTAGCATTGATTCTTGGCGCAACGTGCAGAATGACGCCAGTGTTGCGATAATCGATATTGTTTACAACTGGTGCGCCCGCCGCTTGGACCGACATTGCTGTTTGCGTTGTGATCGGGATCTGATCGCCAACTACCAGGGTGGCGGGTGTATTATCAATTGCAACGACCGACGGTGTCGACACGATCTTTACGCTGGTGACGCTGTGTAATGCGTCAAGAATTGCCTGCGGGCTAAATTCAGATCCGACAAGGAAATTAAAGCCAGGGAGCACGCGGCTCAATACCGCGCTGCTTGCCGCGGCTATAGGATCATTGGAGCCGTTAGTGGTGGTGGTGCTGTTGGTTGTCAGCGGAGGAGTGACGGTATTGGGGGTTGGATTGTTGGCGATCGACCCCACATTCGGCGCCAGCCCCAGATTTCTGCTTTGTAGGAAAAATTGGACACCATAGTTCAGGGCATCATTGAGTGTTACTTCGGCAATTGTAGCGTCAATGGCGACCTGAAGCCGAGGACGATCAAGCTGCATGAGCGTTCGTTCGATGATGCGATAGTTTTCCTGGTTCGAGTAGATCAGCAGCGCATTGTTCACGATATCCGCAGCGATCCGAACACCAGGTAGGAGAGAGGCCCCGCCAGTTCCCGTTGACATTCCGTCACTACGATAGCGGCCCGAACTGGGAGAGGTTGATTGCGCTAGACCACCTTGACCGAGTTTGCCGGCATTAGGACCGCCGAAGCTCGAGTTCACTGCAAGTTGGGTGGGTTGAGATCCTCCCCCAGGCGATTGAGTTGTTCCAGATCCGATCTGTGGGATACCGCTGGCCTGCGGGATACCTGTCGAATTTGTTCGACCGCTGCTCGCCGAAATGCCACCGCCACCAGGAACTAAATCATTGGTCGCGGAGTCTAGTCCGCTATCGGCGTTGCCGGTGAAAATCTCGTTGAGGAGACCGGCAACTTCTTTGGCGTCACCAAAGCGCATACGGTAAACACGGACACTTGTTCCAGCGGTGCCTGCTTTGTCGAGCCGCGCGACCCATGTGGCAATCGATTTGAGAAGGGCCGGCTTACGGGTGACGGCGAGAACGGCGTTTTGACGTGCGATAGCCTGCAACTTGACGAGGTCTTGGCTTAGTCCTCCTTCGCCGGCGTCAACAATCTTCTCCAGCTCTGCAATGACCGGCTCTGGTGTGCTGTTTGTGACGGGGAAGATCCCAACCGACTGGCCGCGCATCCAATCAGCATCAAAATCACGCACGGTATCAAAGGCCGCTCGGCGATCGGCGGCATTACCTTGAATCACAACGAGGTTGCGGGACTGATCGGCGCGGATCATTCCTGGTTTGGCAGCAAAATTTTCAAGGAGCTTTGTTAGTGTGGCCGCCGACACAAACTGCAGCGGGACGACGGTGATGCCGTAACCTGGTTCACCTCGCGCCGCGTCGATTGCACCTGAACCCGTGGCCTCTGCGGCTGGAATGAGCCGGTAAGACGCGCCATCCCGCACGAGGGCAACATTGCTCACTCGTAAAGCGCTTTCTAGCACATATAAAAGATCCTTGCGCGGAACGGGTCGTCCTGACGCTAAGGTCACGGTTCCCTGCACCCGAGCGTCGATCGTATACCCGATGTGCAAAATATCTCCGAGAACAACCTTCGCCACTGTAGCGACAGGGGTGTTCTCGAAATTCATCTCATAGCCCTTTTCCTCAGCGCTGCGGGCATTAGCGGGAGGTAACGCTCCGGTCGTCGCAGGGCCGCTCTCGTCAACTGTCTGATTTCCAGAATCATTGGTTGCAAAACCCGGTGCGCCGCTGCCGTAATAGATCTGCGACCGCGGCGTCGCTTCGCCGCCGACGCTGCTAACTGGCCCCGCAGGCGTCGGAAAGCGCGCGCTTAGATCAACCTCGCGAATGTCAGAAATTACATTGACGGGCGACGACGCTGGAGCTGCACTCGTCGGCGGAGCGTGACTGTTTGTGCAGCCTAACAGAGGCAGCAACAACATCATCGTTGCCCACCCTCTGCACGCCGTCTGTGAACAACGTTTGCGAGTGTGCATACGAATCATCGCAATTGATTGCTAACCTATTGGGTCTATTTGCTGATTCGTGTCAACGACCATATGCATGGCCATCGCCCGCCCCGCGTGGACGTCGACCCTGGTTTTGGTGAGGAGATGGCAGTGGGACGCCAGCGTCGTCGAAATTTTTGATAAGCGATTTGCTCACGCGGCATCCGAGATTTTATCATGACGCCCGCGCGACAGCACAATTCTGCCGTTGTTGTTAACGATACACAGCCCATCGGCGCGGGGGATGCGGACGGGGACAGCCGCGGCGCGCCCGGGGGATGTGCATTGTTTTTAGCCCAACGGCAGGGAACGATTGCGCTTGAGTCGAGGGTACCGCTTGTAGAGCCCGGGTGGTTGGAGTTCGCTGGCTACCTGGTGCGAAAATACGCAATTACGGGCGGCTTGCTGTCAAAATCTGTAACAGCCGATGCGGAATCGCACCATCGACTTCGTGACCTCTGGGACATTAGCGACCTGTCAGCGAACGAATTTGCTGATGAAGTTGCTTTTTTTTATGGTCTGCCCCGCCTGAGCTTGCCGGAGCTCTTGTCGGCCAACTCTCTTGCGCCAAAGTTCTCGGCGCGCTTCCTTCGCGATGCATGTGTCTTCCCCTGCCAAGCAAAGGCTGGGTGCGCAAACACGTTGGTGCTGGCCGATCCGACCGATTTAACGGTCATTCACGCCGCGCAGCTTGTGCTTGGTCTGCCGCTCGCGATTGAAGTAGCCTCCTTCGAAGACATCACGACGGTCTTGGCGAAGAGGCTCGAGGAAGACGAGGCGCTGGCACAGTCGAGTGATGAGGGCATGGTCCTGCATGGGGAGGACGATGTCGAGAGCCTTCGCGACCTTGCCAGTGGTGCTCCGGTCGTACGCGCGTTGAATGACCTTCTCGAAAGAGCCATCGAACTGCGCGCGACGGACATCCATGTCGAGCCTGTTCGATCCGGCTTGATTTTGCGTATTCGGGTCGACGGTTTGTTGCGAAGCGTCGCAACGCCCTCGGACATCCTGCCGCAAGCACTCATCTCACGCATCAAAATATTGACCGGCCTCAATATCGCCGAGCGACGGTTGCCTCAAGACGGAGCTGCGCATCTGCGCATCGCGCGATCGGACGTCGATATTCGTGTTGCGACAATGCCGACCAAATACGGCGAATCGGCAGCCATTCGATTGCTGCCGAAAGATCGCAGCGCGCTTGAGCTTCCCAAACTTGGCCTTTCCGTTCCCGATGAAGCGAAACTCAATCGGCTGCTTAAGCTGCCCCATGGGATCGTCGTGGTCACCGGCCCAACCGGCAGCGGCAAAACGACAACGTTAGCGACCATGCTGACATTGCTCAATGACTCGACACGAAAGATCCTGACAATCGAGGATCCGATCGAGTACGAAATTCCCGGTGTGAACCAGTCGCAGGTGAAGCCTGACATTGGGCTGACGTTCGCCACGGCACTCCGCGCCTTCGTTCGCCAAGATCCCGACGTCATCATGGTCGGGGAGGTTCGTGACGGCGAAACGGCTCATATTGCGATTCACGCCGCGCTGACCGGCCACTTGGTGCTAACCACGTTGCACACGGAGGCGGCGGCTGCGGCGGTCCCGCGACTGTTGGATCTCGGGGTCGAGGCATTCCTGCTGCAATCGACTTTGCGCGCCGTGATCGCGCAGCGGCTCGTTAGAATATTATGCGACCGTTGCAAGGTTGAACGACAGTTGACGCAAGCAGATCTTACTGACGATCCGCGATACGAGATGTTAGGGTTGAGGGTCGGAGAACCCGTACACGAGCCATGTGGTTGCGACCGATGCAATGGGACCGGGTTTAGGGGGCGCACAGGGGTCTTTGAGGTTATTGAAACAAGCGACCAAGTTCGTGAGTTGATCGGAATTCGGAGCGACGCGGGCGCAATCACGCGGGCTGCAAGGAACGCGGGGATGACCACAATGTTCGAGCACGGCATTGCCAAATGCCGAGCCGGGGTGACCTCTGTGTCAGAGATCCTCAGAGTCACCACAGAGAATTAAACATGCCCAATTATCGCTATCGGGCTTTGACCCAAAATGGCGAGTTGGTGAGCGGCGTAATTGCTGCAGCGACAACGGCGGAGGTGTCTCGCCGAATAGAATATCTCCGACTTGTGCCGATCGATACCAGTTTGGAGGACGGTAAAAAAGGCAAACCGTTCCTGCAGCTGTCACTCGGCTCTCAGACCGAAGATGTCACCATCTTTACACTCGATTTGGCGCTTCTTCTCAAGGCCGGAGCCCGCCTTGATGAGGCCCTCGAACTCCTTGCAACGGATGTTGATATTGGTCGGCTGCGTGCAACGGTAGGTCAGATTCGGTCCAGCGTCTTATCGGGCGAAAGTTTTGCCGAGGCGTTGGCGCGTCATCCATCATTGTTCTCGACAATGTATGTCGCGCTTGTCCGTATTGGTGAATCTGCCGGGACGCTCGATCGCGTTCTGGAGATGCTTGCGGCGGAGCGTAGCCGCGCTGAGGCGCTGCGGCGAAAGCTCGCTGATGCGTTGCGGTACCCGGCGTTTTTATTATTTGCAGCAGCCTGCGTCCTTGTCTTTTTTTTGATGTTTGTCATGCCGCAATTTGCCGGCGTGCTGAAGGATTTCGGAGCAAAGCTCGACCCGTTTGCGGCATTTTTCTTTGACCTGTCGGACTTCATGACCCACAATAAGGAATTGCTCGGTTCGTTTTTCGCGGCCGCGCTACTCGCGGCGTTTCTTGTCTTTCGTCAGCCGTCCGTGCGCGCAGAAATAATCTCAAGCTTGTCGCGAGTGCCGCTCGCGCGTTCCCCGCTAACCTTCCATCGAAGCGCTCTGTTTTGTCGCAATCTTGGTGTGCTGCTTGCCGCCGGCGTTCCCCTCGCTAAAACGCTGCGAATTCTCGCCGACATGATGGCCGGCACGGGTAGCCCAGCGGTTTGGGTTAACGTCACGGAGCAGGTTCGCCACGGTCGCAAACTGTCTGATGCCCTAGCTGAAAAGGCAACGCTGCCGCCGATGGCTATCAGAATGTTAAAATTGGGTGAAGAAACCGGTCAGCTACCCGCACTCGCTGGGCGTGTCGCCGAATTCTACGAGTCGAAGCTGCAGCGCAGTCTCGATCGAGTGGTGGGGGTCGTTGGTCCGTTAGCAATTGTTGCAATCAGCATGGTGGTAGGGGGGCTTATCGTTTCGGTAATGACCTCCCTGCTATCGGTAAGTCAGATGGTCGGATGAGAGTACGAGCTGGCCATGTCCTGTGACATTGCGAGTGGAGGTCGGAAACGAGCGGCGCGCCATTGGGAGCGCGGGTTTACCCTCGTGGAAATGTTGGTGGTGATCACCATCATTGCTCTCGTCATGGGATTGGTGGGACCTCGCGTCCTGAACTACCTCACCGAATTGAAAGTCAAAGCCGCCAGAATACAAATTGCGAGCTTTGAGAGCGCACTCGATCTCTACTATCTGGACGCGGGACGTTACCCATCGACGTCCGAAGGCTTGGTCGCCTTAATCGAGCGCCCCGGGGCCGCGGCTGCTTGGAACGGTCCTTACCTTAAAGGCGATGCAGTCCCCAACGATCCGTGGGGGCGATCTTATGTCTATCGATCGCCGGGGCAGCACGGCGCCTACGATATCGTTTCACACGGGACGGACGGACAGGAGGGCGGGGCAGGTTCGCAGAGCGACATCGTGAGTTGGACCAAGTGAATGATTGCGCGAGCCATGAATAAGGCGGGCCGCCGGTCCGAGCGCGGTTTTACGCTCCTCGAAGTCGTTTGCGTGATCGGCATCATGGCAATGCTGGCCACGCTCGTGGTTCCGCTGTTCCCTCACGGCACATCGCGCGCGCAGCTTCAGTCATATGCGATGGCAGCCGCTGCGTTACTGAAGTCCGATCGTGACGCTGCCATCGTTGAGGGGAGAGCCGTTGCGACAGAGCTCTATGCTGCGTCGCACATGATCCGCTCTGGCGCCAGTGATCATGTCGTGGAAATACCCAGCGACGTTAAATTTGACACCTTGCTCGCGTCCAAATGCAGCGACTATCGTCGGCAATCAGTCATTCGATTTTTTTCGTCGGGAATGTCCTGCGGAGGGGCGATTACATTGACGCGGGTTGGCTTCGGCTATCAGATCCGCGTCAATTGGCTGACCGGGGGAGTGGAAATTGTGGCGTTCGATCCAGCCTAAACGAAAGGCGTCCGGCTTCACCCTCATCGAGGTGCTTGTTTCGCTTGCAATCATCGCGGCGTCGGTGTCGTCGATC
Source organism: uncultured Alphaproteobacteria bacterium (assembly GCA_963732015.1). Classification (GTDB taxonomy): domain Bacteria; phylum Pseudomonadota; class Alphaproteobacteria; order Rhizobiales; family Xanthobacteraceae; genus BOG-931. Next base: position 27,943 of record CAVSXY010000007.1, read on the forward strand.
AGTATGTTGATTGCGACGACGATGCGCGGGACTCACTTTGTTGAGCGCCAATTAACGACTGTTGAAACGACGCGCGCCATCATGACCGCGCTTCCGGATCGTGATCGATTGGAGATAGGAGAACTATCCGGTCAGCGCGCAGGTCACAGCTGGCACGTCACCGTTTCGCCTTATGACGCGCCGAACACAACGCCCCAACGCGACCCCAAATGGCTGCCGCGGTTAGTGACCGTATCCGTGCGAGCACCCGATGGCGGCAGTTTGCAAGTCAATACGGTGCGATTGTCCGGAGTGGCGGGTCGATGACAACTTCAAAACAGACACGTCGCGCTCAATCAGGCTTCACCCTCCTCGAGGCGTTGATTTGTACCGCCATCATGGCATTTGTTTTGGTGGCTCTATCAACGCTGTCAGCCCAATGGCTACCAAATTGGAATCGGGGGATGGCTCGAGTCCAAGGGGATGAGGATTCTCGCTCTCGCGTTGGATCGACTAACCGCGGATATTGAGGCAGCAGAGTACGTTTCTGCAAATCAGTGGCTGGACCCATATTTTGAGGGTACAAGCAACTCGATCGTTTTTGTGCGAACGACGCTCTCGCCAAATGCGCGCCCGAGCCTTGAATTCGTACGTTTTGCCGAGGTTCGTTCTGCAAATGGCCCGGTTTTGGTACGGACCGAGGCTCCGTTTCGAATCTTCCGCAACAACTCGATCAATTCCGGAAAATCACGCTTCGAGAATCCGGTGGTGCTAGTGCGAGCTCCTTACCGGGTTTCATTTGCCTATTCGAGCGCCGATCGTGTTTGGCATGATATCTGGGACCAGGAAACCTTCCTCCCTCATTCCGTCAGGCTTACCGTCGAAGATGCGCAAAGCCGACGGCCACTCGCCGCATCGACCGCGATCTCCTTGCATCTCGCCGTTCCGGCAGACTGTCTAAAAGCAAAGTCGCTGAGTGAATGTGTCCGGTCACATCAAAGCAATGCTGATGGTTTGAACATGGGCGGGCTCGGCCCGCAAACTTCCGGCAAGACTCTATGAGCTCTTCCGATCGTCACAGCCGCAATGGGTTCATTATTATAGTAGTCCTCTGGATGGTGGGAGCGCTCGCCACCCTTGTGTCGCTCTATAGCCTTTACGTCATGCAAACCGCGCGTTCCTTTAATTTTCACGCGGATTATCTCCAGTCGGAGGCGCTCAAGTCAGCGGCAATCGAGCTCGCCGCCTATCAGCTCACGTCAGCGCCGCCTAACGCGCGACCGACGCACGGAGAGTTCAATTTTCGGATGTCAAACGCAAATGTGACGGTCAAATTCCAAACTGAGGCCGCTCGCATCGATCTCAATGCATCGTCAAAGGAGCTCATAGCGGGGCTACTTGTCACCCTTGGCATTTCCTCCGAACGCGCCACGAAATATGCCGAGAGTATCATCCATTTCAGAACGCCTGCCAAAAATAAAAATGGGATTTCGGTCGATGATACCGCTGACAGCTTGAAGGGACCCGCAAATGGTCCGTTCGCGCATGTTGATGAATTGGCCTTGGTGCCCGGATTGCCGACAGCCCTGATGGAGAGAATGCTGCCCTTTGTGACGGTTTTTAGCGGTCGTGCAGAGGTGAATGTCCTTGAAGCTTCGCCTGAAGTTCTGTCGGCCATACCTGGAATGACCAAAGATCGGATTGATGCGATCTTGGCCCAGCGAAATGTGGCCTCCGACAATCAAACGCTGCAAAAGCTGTTAGGATCAGGCCAAACCATGGCCACGTTTGAATCGTTCGGCGCGACACGGACCACGGTTAGAATTGCTTACGATAACGGCCGAAGATCTGGCGCGGAGGCAGTGATTTTGCCTTTTGAGGAAGGCCCGGAGCCTTATGGCATTTTGTCCTGGCAGGAAGACTTAGACGCGGCAAATCACGAGGGAGCCGCTTTATGAAAGTCCAGAAGGCGCTGACAGGGGCATTTTCGCGTTGGATTGATCTGGTGGCGGGATTTGTGACGTCATTGCTCGCGCGATTTACGACGCCGCGCACCGTTAAGTTCTTTGAGGTTTCACCTGACGAATTCAAGCTTTGCGAAGACGACAGAGTAACGGGAGAGGCCATTCGCATCACTGACTCACGAAGTATTCGTGATACATCGAAGATCATCAGCGAGATGATCCAGGGGAGCCGCGTCGAAATGGTTCTCCTGCCTGAACACTTCGTCTTTCGACCGCTCGAACTGCCCGCACGCGCAGCGGATTTTTTGAGTGGTATCGTTCAGGCTCAAATCGACCGCCTGACGCCATGGCGAGCCAATGAGGCGGTATTTGGCTGGGGCAAGCCCCGCAAATTAGGTCCTGATCGCATCGAGGTGATGGTGGCCGCCGCTGCGCGAACGTTACTTGAACCCTACGTCCAAGCGATCGCAACGTGCGGTGCCTCGTCGGTCGTCATGACGACGACAATTCGCCCCGATGCCGAACCGGTACATCTATCGCAGCAAAAGACAGCGTTGCACTTGGATCTCGCCGAGATTCGACGGCTCTTGATTCGTATTCTCGTAGGTTCGGCCGCCGCCGCAGTGGCTACGACGGTCGGATGTGCTCTGGTCAATGTCAATACCGACACGCAGAAACAGGAACTCGAGAGTCGCATTGCAAAAATTCGGGCTGCGGCCCATGGGACAACACTAAGCCCGCTGGACGCTGCCCAACAGACATTGCATGAACGCAAGAGCGTTGTGCCACGCGTGGTTGTTTTAGACGCGTTGGCAAAGAGTTTGCCGGATCACACCTACGTAACTGAGCTGCAGATAGAAGAAAATAGGATTCAAGTGGTTGGCGTGACCAACGATGCGCCAGCTTTGATCGGATTGTTAGAACATTCGGGTTATTTTAGCCGAGCAAGCTTTTTCGCTCCGACGACGCGTTCACCCTCTGAAAGGGGCGAGCGATTTCACATCGAAGCTGTCATCTCATCGACGATGAGCCACGCGTCATGAGCATTTACCAAACAGCAGTTCGTCTGATCTCTCGACATCCGAGCGTTCCTGCATTTTTTTTGTACGCTGCTGTCGTCGTTGCCATGATATTCGTCGTCATCGCCTCCATCGTCGACGTGGTTGATCGACATCAGAGTGTGTTGAGAGCCGCCGAACTTATCTCGCAGTTCGGACGCCGCGCAATGGACGCGGGCAGTAACAATGTGCCGAAGCCGTCCATGCCGCCGGGATCTCCATTTTTGGACGGGGAGACCGAGACTGAGGCGAGTGCGGCGCTCTTGCAGCGCGTGACGAGCGCTATCAGCGCCGTAGGAGGGAGTATTGTTTCATCCGAGGTTGAGGCGAGCGAAGAAACTCACGAAGCGCAGCGGTTCTTACGCGTAACCGCCACTTGCGAGATGGAGCAGAAATCTTTGCACGGCCTGCTTTATGACCTTGAGGCCGGTATGCCGTTTCTGTTCTTAAACCAGGTCATGGCGCAGGCTCAGCCCGCACCGTCTGCCGATGGGAAGCTGAGGGTCGTGCTTGGGGTTTCCGGGTTATGGGTGAGCAAAAAATGAAAGCGGTTTGCGGCGTTGCCTGGCTAGCTTTTAGTGCTGTGTTCGGCGCTCAGGTCGTTGTTGCGGGGGACGGCTTAAGCCCTCGCAACGAGTTAGCAACTGCTTCCGATTCTTTGGGGCTCGCAAAATCTGCAGCGCTAGACAGTGTCGGTAAGGATGCTCCCCCGTCCGACGCGACCACCGCGGTTGCCAGCAAATGGCCTCCGCCTGATGCACTGGCAACGTTGAATCCCTTGTGGGCTGTTCCGTTATCGTCTTTGTCGGGCGCCGAGGAGCGGCCGCTGTTCTCGCCGTCGCGACGTCCAGCACCTGTGCTGGCAGCTGCTGTGCCGCCCCCACCGCCCCGCAACAGTGAGCCTGAGAGACCCCTCCTGGCGCTGATGGGAACGATTGCGCAGGGTGAGGAGGGTATCGCGATACTGCAGGACGAAGCTTCGAAAATTGTTATCCGGCTTCACACCGGGGAGAGTCATTCGGGATGGACGCTGACGGGGGTGAAACCCCGCGAGGCTACAATGCTGCGTGAGCAGACGAGTGTGACATTGGCGATCCCGAGCCCGGCCTCGCCACCGAATAAATCGTAAACGACGATTACGCTCGAGCAATTTTCACCATCAGGCCATTATTGCCAGCGCCGGGGCAGTTTGCTGCTTGTGTGCGCTGCAGCAATATGGTTAAAGTCCATTAAGGGCGAAATCGTAACCGCAATGCCGTAGTCCGATGAGCGTACTGGATCCCAGGGCTAGTTCGAGTTCAAGTACCTCGAATGTGACGGAACCTCGTTCAGGCAAATGGTTCCTCTCTTATAACTCTATAGAGTCTTTCGCGATTAGCTGCGATGTGCTCGTCATTTTTCTCGCATCGGTCGTTTCCGGCACCGTTTATCATTTCGTGACTATCGGCGAATCCGGCGATATCCTTCATTATCTTGGATCAGCTGCAACTGTTTCGGCCTTGTTCGTTTCACTTGTGATCGGCCGGGACCTCTATAAGCCCTCGGAACTGACCAAGCTCAAAGAGCAGGTTCACGTCATAGCTGTGACGTGGGTTGGCGTTTTTCTATTTCTGGGCGCTGTGATTTTTGCTCTCAAGGTGGGAGATCAGTTCTCTCGCGGCGCCGTATTGTCCTTCGCGACCTCTGGAATCGTATGTTTAGTGGCATTGCGCGTCCTCTGGAGACAGCTGCTGACCGATGGATTGACGCAGCGGAAAATCTTCGGCCGAGACGTCGCCTTAATCTCGATCGGGTCCCCCGGGCCCGCGCTCGTGCAGACACTTGCAGGACACGGCTTTAGGTTGAAGCAGCAGTTTGTGCTTCCCATCCAAGCCTCTGATGCAGCCTCGGTCGACGAAGGCAACTCAATCGTTGAGTATCTTCGCTCCTCAGCATTGAGCGAAGTCATTATTAGTGCCGAGCTCGACGATTGCACTTGTACGATCAAGCGATTGGCCAAATTGCGTGAATTGCCAATTGCCGTGCATTTCGTGCCTATAGGATCGGGCGCTAAAATTCTTACCAGGCCATCCTTTCGCATTGGCGATACCGTATGCCTCGAGTTACAGCGTGAACCACTCGATAGAGTTGAACTTCTCCTGAAACGGATTTTCGATGTTGCCTTCTCCGGGCTGGGGCTCTTTCTTTTAGCCCCGCTGCTGATCATCTGTGCGATCGCAATAAAGCTCGATTCGCCAGGGCCGATTTTCTTCCGTCAAAAGCGCCGCGGGTTTAATGGGCAGCGATTTGACATCTGGAAGTTTCGAACGATGACCGTCCTCGAAGACGGAGAATCAATTTGTCAGGCTAGGCCGAACGATCGACGGATTACCCGTTTGGGGAGGTTGTTGCGCAGGACCAGCATCGATGAGTTGCCACAGCTTTGGAATGTCTTATGCGGGACTATGTCGCTGGTAGGCCCCAGGCCGCATGCCCTCGCACATGACAATGAATTCGACAAAATGGTGCGCCATTACGCTGTGCGACATCACGTGAAACCGGGCCTGACGGGCTGGGCCCAGGTCCACGGGTGCCGCGGTCCGACGCCTACGCCAGCGGACGTTCAAAAGCGTGTCGAATTCGATCTTTGGTACATAGACAACTGGAGTTTCTATCTTGACTGCTTGATCGTGGTACGTACTGCCATTGAAGTTTTACGTGGGCGCAACGCCTATTGATTTGATTTAACCGGTGTGCGGCGAATAAAGCTTTTGGGGAGCGACGCCCGCTGTCGGGCTAGATTCGGTCTACATGGAATACCGACATGCCCGGTCTGCATCGTCTTCTCGACCGGCCGGATTCTTCTCGGCGGTCCGGTGTCGGGTGCCAAACCGAAATAATCACTTCAGCCGAGGATCGGTCCGAAGGGCAAACAAAAGCGGGCTAATTACTAAAGTGACCTGAGCCCCGAGAACTTTTAAAAAAATGGGTAGAGGCCATCACCTGCGAGGGGATGGACAGGAAGCCGAGCCGATTCGGAAGAGCAGATCATCGGGATTTTGCGAAGCACGAAGCTGGAGCGAAGACGGCGGATGTTTGCCTCAAGCATGTCGGATGCCAAACGGCTGACGCGGCCGCCACTGAACGGAAGAAACTCAAGCTCAAAGGGAGAATAGCCTCGACGGCAAAGGAATTTTACCGTTGGCTCTGCTTAGACGGCCAGTAGATTGGGACCATACCAGCTAAAGCGAGCACCATCCCGATTTCAGATTCATTGTTCGGCAAGAATTCGGAAATCCACGAGGGAGTGATGGCGCTCCAGTTGACCAGCGACGGATGGCCAGTCACGAAATACCCGTAGATCCACAGGGCCGTTCCCAACAATGAGATGACCCATCCGGCAATGGATGTCCTGTTCATATGGAGTATCCGTAATGTTTTGGCCGCGGAAGTGAAAACCCAAAACGAAAGCCGATCCAATCAAAGAAAAAGAACAGGGCGAGTGCTATGGCAGAAAAAGGACCGGCCAACATTCCGACAATGAGATGGGATGCAGGGGATCCAGACTGAGGCTGACCCTATGTGTAGTGGTCGAGGTTCTACGGGGCCGCAAAGCCTATTAATTAAAGTTTTAGCGATCTTAAGTCTGACGCCGGTATCCTATTGATTCACCGCGCAAAAAGTCAAGATACGAGATCGGACGCGGCTTTGTCCTATATCCTTGGTTATATTGACTTGCTGAAAGTTCCATATGTAAAAGCCACTGCAAGTCGCCGATTTGGTAGGCGCTTGTTTCCCCCTGAAGGAGTGTTCTAGATGTTTTCTTCTATTGGTAGGCCGGTTGCGCGGGCCGTTGTGGCGACAGGCGTGGCACTTTGGCTTTGCGGAGCAGCTCACGCCGTAACGTTTACCGGGGAGGCAAAATTTGACACAAATACTTATGCCTCTTCGCCCGGCACGAGTCCGATCGGAACTGTCACCGTCACCGTCGGTACGGGCGCTCAGGCGGGAGACCTTCTTTTTGATGTCGCCTTAGTGAATGGTTACGATTTCCTCAATACTGGCGCGGATGGCAACGTAACATTTGCATTCGATTTGGATGTCAGTGGTGCGACTATATCCAGTATTGCCAGCCAGAATGGCACGGCGACGTGGTCGAATGTTGCGAGCCCTCTGTTTTCGGATGGGATTGGAACAAGCTGGGATTACGGCATTGTCTGTGGACCCGGCAACCAATGCGGAAGTGCTTCTACCTCGGAGGTGAAGTTTGTCGTTTCAGCGGCTAGCGCGCTAAGCTTGAGTGACGTCGTACAAGGCGCAGATAAACACAGCCTCGCTCTATGGTTTGCGGCCGATCTTGGTCAGGGTAGCCACACTGGACTTGTTGGCGCCCAGTCGTTGGTTCCCACCCCACTTCCCGGCGCGTTGGCTCTCTTTGGCAGCGTACTGTTCGGCGGAATTGGTGTGTCAACGTGGCGAAAGAGGCGCTCCAACCGTGGGGTAGTGTCCGTGTTCGCCTAGTCGGGCGATTTGGCAGCGCGCTCTTTAGTTCCGCGAGATATGTTTACCGCCGTGGCAGGAAACTCCACGGCGGTATTGATTCGTGGCCAAGAAGCCGAGCCTAACCTACCTATGCTTGCAGAAGACGCGCAATCCGCTGTAGGGGCAGCGTTGCCAGACGATTTGGCACGCGATGTGTACTGTATCCTTGGATTGCCCATCGACGCTGTCGAACTGCCGGAGGTGTTGCGCCGGGTTGACGCTGCTGTCCTGGGCGCCAGGCCGTTCCTCATCTCCACCGTCAATGTCAACTTTCTGGTGACTAAGGGGGTCAATGCGGAATTCCGAGATTCCATTTGCCTCAGTGATCTATGCACTGCAGACGGCACGCCGATTGTTTGGATCAGCCGTCTTTTGAGCATCCCGATCAAGTGTCGGGTTGCTGGATCGGACATGTTTGAGGCGCTCAGGGCGTCACCAGACGCGGTGCGGCCGCTTAGATTATTTCTGTTCGGTGGGGCCGCAGGAACTGCTGCTGCGGCTGCCGAGATGCTAAACTCCACCCCGGGAAAGTTGCGGTGCGTTGGTGCCCTTGACCCTGGTTTTGGCAGCGTTGAGGCGATGTGCGGGGATGACATACTCGATGCGATCAATTCGAGTGGGGCAGACTTCCTGATCGTCGCCCTCGGGGCAGCAAAGGGACAGGCATGGCTGTTGCGCAACCATCACCGACTGCGCCCGCCGGTTCGGAGCCATCTCGGTGCGGCGGTCAATTTTACAGCGGGCACAGTCAAGCGCTCGCCCCGCATCCTGAGGACTTTAGGCCTCGAATGGCTTTGGCGCATCAAGGAGGAACCGCACCTCTGGAGGCGCTATTGGAACGATGGCGGAGTGCTTATAGGCCTGTTCATCAGCAGGATATTACCCCTCATCGTGACCTCACGCCTGTCTCTGCACGGTAGGCCCCAACGCCTCATCATTAACGAAACTCAATGTGCCGACAGGGTGATCCTGCGCTTCTCCGGTCACGCGATCGAGCGTTTTGTTCCCGATGCCGTCCGTTGCTTTCGGCAGGCCATCGCTCCCAATAAACAGCTTGTGATTAACTTCGCCGGTGTTGGTTACATTGATAGCCGTTTTTTTGGCCTCTTGCTTATGTTAAAGAAACAACTTGAAGGTTCCGGTAAGAGCCTCGAGATCGCTGGCATTTCAGCGAGGGTTGCGAGACTCTTCTGGCTCAACGGGCTCGAGTTTTTATTGCCCGAAAATGACGGTGTGTAATGTCGGTATTATCGATTCAGCGGACACGGTTCACGCCAAGTCACACGGCGCTTCTTATCGGCATCATGGTGCTTGCTGCCGGCTTGGGATTTCATAACGCGCTCCAAGTCCTGGAGGGCAGGTGGTCGACACAAGAAGAGTATAGCCACGGGTTTTTGATACCCCTGGTCGTTGCTTGGCTGCTCTGGAGTAGGCGTAAAGCTTTGGTGGGCAGCGTCGGTCGGCCCTCCTGGAGCGGCCTCGCTGTTATCGCTGTGGCTGTGCTCATGGGCTTGGTCGGAGAGTTGAGCGCCATCTTTATTCTTTCTCAAGTCGGCTTTCTGGTAATGTTGGCAGGCATCGTTCTTGCTGTCGGCGGCTACTCGTTACTGCGCGTGACCTGGCTCCCGATCGCGTTTTTGCTCTTTGCCATTCCACTCCCATACTTTGTGGATTCAGTATTGACCCTGCAGCTGCAGCTGGTGTCGTCCCAGCTTGGCAGCTCCATCATTGAGTTGTTTCAGATACCCGTTTATGTCGACGGGAACATTATCGACCTCGGCAACGCCAAGCTGGAAGTTGCGGAAGCGTGCAGTGGCCTTCGTTATTTGTACCCGCTTCTGAGCCTGAGTTTCCTGGCGGCGTATCTGTTTCGAGCACCCAGATGGCAACAGGCGATCGTGGCGTTGTCGGCCATTCCGATCGCTATCGTCATGAACGGGGTCCGACTTGGTATTGTCGGTATCCTGGTCAGCAAATGGGGTTCGGAACAGGCTGAGGGCTTTACTCACCTGTTTGAGGGGTGGGTCATATTTATCGCCTGCGCAGCGTTGTTGGCTGGTGAGATTTTTCTGCTAGCACGCTTCTCGGGTAAGACATTCTCCGAGGTGTTCTACGCCCCATCGATAAAGCCACAGCCACAACTGGAAACCGGGGAGGGTGGTTATTCTAAGTCGTTGGTGTGTTTGGCGACCGTGATCATAGGTGGCCTCGCAATGGCTTATGTCTCGAGCCGAGACGAATTAGTACCGGAGCGCGCTCGCTTTGCGACGTTTCCTAATCGCCTCGGCCAGTGGCAAGGTCGTACTTCGAATTTGGATATAGACGTTGAACAAGCTCTGAAGCTAAGTGATTACATATTGTCTGACTATAGCGATTCTTCTCGGAAAGCCGTGAACCTGTACGTCGCGTATTATGCGTCCCAACAACTCGGCGAGTCACCTCATTCACCTATAGTCTGCATCCCGGCGGGAGGCTGGCAAATCAGTCGCTTCGAGCGAACTGAGGATCCAAACTTCGCAGAGCCGCTCCCATTTAACCGCGTCGTCATTACCAAAGACAAACACGCCATGTTGGTTTATTATTGGTTTAATGAGCGCGGCCGGCCCATTGCCAACGAGTGGTGGTCGAAATGGTATCTCTTTTCGGACGCGATCCTCAAGAACAGATCAGATGCTGCTTTGGTGCGGCTGACGACGGAAATACTGCCGGGCGAGGCAGAAAGCGACGGTGACAAGCGGCTACATACTTTCATGGGCGTCTTGGTACCGGCATTGCAATCTTATTTGCCTCCTGCTGCGCCGCCGCGGATTAAATCAGCTTCGGTCGGACCGATGCTGACAGCACCTCAGATTTAGTCTGGAGCACCTATGAGCATGGCTCGATACATCACCGGAATAGCTGGAGTTCGTCTTGCGCTTGTTTTGTCCCTCGGCATTTTGATCGCGGGCTGCAGCTCAAAAGAGGAGCGCGCCAAAAGCTACTACGAGAGTGGAATGAAGCTGCTGGCTGCTAAAGACTACGGCAAAGCCAGCGTTGAGTTTAAGAGCGCCATCAAGGCCAAAAAGGACTACACTGAAGCCTACCTTGCGTTGGCGAAACTTGAGGAGCTCAACAAGAACTATTTGGGCCAAGTACCCTATCTGCGAGCTGCGACTGAACTTAATCCAAATGACATGGATAACAGGTTGAAGCTAGCTAGACTTCTGGTTGCTGGTGGTGCGTACGAGGACGCGCTTCCTGTTCTGAATGAAATATACGCAGTAAATGATCATAATCCTGACGCTCGAGCCTTGAAGGCGGCTGTTTTGATGCGGATGAAGGACTCCGCGGCGGCACTGAAGGAGGCGCAAGCCGCCCTTGATCTGGATCCCAATAACGCCGGTGCGATGGCAGTTTTTGCAGCCGACCGTTTGACGAACGGCGACACAAAGGCAGCTTTGGAGATCCTCGATAAGGCTGAGGCTGCGACCGACGGCAAGGACGTTGGTGTTGAACTTTTTAAATTGAAGATTTTTGAACAGACCCAAGACCTGGAGTCTGCCGAAGTCTTGCTTAAAAAGCTGGTCGCTAGCTATCCAAACAGCGCATTCCGAGCTCAGCTAGTCCGATTGTATCTGGCCGAAAAAAGACCAGATGCCGCCGAAAAAGAACTGCGCGCAATCATCGCTGAGAAGCCCGATGATACGGCGACAGAGCTGGTTTTGGTGCGCCTCCTGAATACCTTCAAGGGTGCCGAAGCCGCCCGTCAGGAACTGCTCGATAAGATCAAAGCTGGAAAAAATGTCTTTCAGTACCAGATAGCTCTGGCGCAGCTCGACTTTGACCAGGGTAATGTTAAGGACAGCGAAGCGTTGCTGAAGCAGCTCATCGCAAGCTCGGCGCCTGAAGACGTGCAGACCGCACAGCTGCTTCTAGCGCGGATTTATCTCAGCCGGAAGGATATTGATGCTGCGAATAAAATTGTCACGGATGTTTTGTCTAAAGACAATCGGAGCGTCAATGGGTTAGAACTACGTGCCTCCATTCATATGGAAAAAGGTGAGCTAGAGCCGGCTATTAATGATCTTCGAGAAGCTCTGAATGATCAACCGCGTTCAACTGGATTGATGCTGCTGCTCGCAAACGCCTACGAACGAAGTGGATTGATTGAGCCAGCCGAAAAAGAATACGCCGATGCCTTGAGAGTGTCGAATTTCGATCCTGCCATAGGATTGACGTACATAGCTTTCTTGCGGCGTCGTAGCAGCAGCGACCGTGCGGATGAGGTGTTAGCGGATTTGGCGGGGCGTTGGCCGCAAAACAAAGACGTTTTGTCAAAACTGGCCGAAGTACTCCTTGCGCACCAGGACTGGGCTGGCGCGCAAGCGATTGCTGAGAGAATTAAAGCTATCGGGGATTTCGGTATCGCCAATCAGATCCTCGGAACAGCACTTCTCGCTCAGGACAAATATGATCAGGGTATCGCTTCGTTGCAAAGTGCATATGCCGCTGCGCCATCGGCTGTGCAGCCAATGTTATCGTTGGTTCAAGCATATATCCGAAGCAACCAAACCGAGAAGGCAATCGCGCTATTACAGAATGTTCTGAAAGCGAATCCTGCCGACGCCGAAGCATATGTGTTGTTGGGCAAAATTGACGAAAGCAAGAGTTCGGATCAAGCTGTCAAGAATTTTGAAGCGGCGATTGAGAAGCAGCCGCGGAGCGTTGTCGGTTACCAGGCGCTCTGGAACTTTTATATTAATCAAAAAGACCTTGCCAAGGCCGATGAGGTAGTGAATGCGGGATTGCGCGAGCTGCCAGAAAATTTTGCTTTGCGTCTAATGACGGCGACAACGCTCGAGATGAAGAAGGACTACGACGGCGCCATCGCTGTATATGAGTCGATGGTGGTTAACGATCCGGGTTCGTTAGTAGTCGTGAATAACCTAGCGAGCCTGCTGTCGGATCATAGAACCGATAAGGCAAGTTTGCAGCGTGCTCAGGTTCTCGCGGCAGGCTTGCGTAAATCGCCAATTGCGCAATTCAAGGACACGCTGGGCTGGGTTACTTTTAAAAACGATAATGCCAAAGACGCATTGCCGTTGCTCGAGGATGCCGTAGCCGCGCTGCCTAATCGTGCGATTGTGCGCTATCACCTGGGCATGACTTATATCGCGATTGGCGATTTGTCGAAGGCCGCCCAGCAACTTAATGAAGCGCTCAAGCTTGCGGGAAACGACGATGAGTTGAAGGGAAAAATCCAAGCTGCTTTGAAGAAGACACCAGCTTAGCCCGCGGAGACTGAAAGAGGCAGAACGCCGAACTGGTTTTTATCATCGATCACCGACGTGACGATGTCCTCGGTGATTTGAGGTGCGCTGGTAGCGAAGCCATAGACCAAGGCGGTGTCGCACAGGATGTTTATAGTTCTTGGGATGCCGCGACTGGCTCGCGCAATTGCCATGGTAGCCTCTGGCGAAAACAATCTCTGTCGCGCTCCTACAGAGGAGAGCCGATAGTCGATGTATTGAGTAACCTCTTGAGGGCTAAGGGGTCGTAGGTGGAAGTCAGAAGACACCCGTTGGGCAAATTGCACCAATTGGGGAGTCCGAAGCATGTCCTTCAACTGCGGTTGGCCCACGAGGATAATCTGCAAGAACTGATCCTTATCGGCGTTGATGTTGGAGAGCATCCGTAGTTCCTCAAGCGTTTCAAGACCGAGGTTTTGGGCTTCATCGACGATCAAGATGACGCGACGGCCTTTTCGGTGCTCGTCATAGAGAAACTGCTGGAACTTTCGAAAAAGGTTTGGATAGGTGCCCTCGAAAGGTTGGTTCAGAGCCATCATGACCCACGCCAATAGGCCGTCCGTGCCTCGGGGGGTATTCGAGATGAGACCAACCACGATTTCAGGATCGAGGCGGGTGAGCAGGTAACGCACTAAGGTGGTTTTTCCCGAACCGATTTCACCGGTAATAACGGTGAAACCCGCACTGTTCATCACCCCGAATTCCAGCATCGCAAAGGCCATGCGATGATTTTGACCCCAATAAATCAGGCTTGGATCGGGCAGGATGGAAAAGGGCTTTTCCCGAAGTCCGTAATATCCCTCGTACATGCACAATCCATCCACTCTCTCGGCCGAGGCTCAAACTACCGGGGCCCACTCACCACAGCAACCAGTTCTTCATTGATTAATTAAACATGCGATCGGGCGTTTCGACCCCTCGGAAATGGGTCAAAATCTGGGCGGACTACAAGCCTATCTTGGGGGTACGCACAGCTGACATTATGAGATTAAATGATGAGATTAAATTTTGACAAAGATATTTGAATTGCCCTCCACAGGAGGGGCAACTAAACTCGTTATATTCCATGCTAGAAGCAATGCCAGCGCGCTGATGCTGGCAAGACCAGCTGCGGTAAGGGGCCGTCCATGCTTCAAACGTATAGTCCTTCGCAAGAGTCTTTTTACGAGGGCCGCGGCCAGGACGCTGGCCTGCAACGTTATCTGGATGCCGCAAAGCGGAGGCTACTTTACTTCCTGGTTCCGTTCGCAGTCGTTCTGGTGCTCGGAGGTGCGCTCGTTGCAGTACAGCGGCCACTCTATCGGTCTGAGGGCAAGATCCTGGTCGAGACCCAGGACATTCCTGTGGATCTGGTGAAGCCTACGATCACGGATACCGCTAATCAACGGATCCAAGTCATCCAACAGCGAATAACGACCCGGGATAATCTGCTGCAGATTGTTAAAAAGTTTGGCTTGTTTGCGACTCAGCAGCAGTGGATGACACCATCGCAGATTCTCGACCTGATGAAGGAGCGAACTGAGCTCACGCTGGTGGATCTCACACAGGGTGCGCAACAAAACAATCTGACCGTCGTTTTCACCTTAAGTTTTGAGTACGAAAATCCTGAGATCGCCCGGCAAGTGGCGAACGAATTTCTCACTCTGATCCTAAACGAAGACGCCCGTAACCGGGCTAACCGTGCGGCTGAGACTTCGAGGTTTTTAGAACAAGAAGTCAAGAGGCTACAGGGTGTTGTTGCTTCACTACGGTCGCAAATTACGGAAGCTACTCTAAAGCCCCAAGACCCCATTCAGGATGTCCCGGAGCAGCTGAAACAGCAGCGCGCAGAGCTGGCAAGATTGAAAATGGATCTTGTTCAAAAGTTGGCGGTTTACTCCAGTAATCACCCTGAAGTGACGGTATTGAAAAAGAGGATTGCGGCTCTCGAAAAAATGGTTGCAAAAGCGCCCGAGGAAAGCAAGCCGGTTGTTCAAGCGGATAATGGGGTGGATGTTCTCAGGCAGCAGCTAGACTCTGCGGTGCACAGTCTGGACGAGGCTAACAGCAAGCTATCAGCGGCGCGGCTCGGTGAGAGTCTTGAGCGGAACCAACAGTCAGAACGGTTGTTGATCCTTGATCAGCCGGTCGTGCCTAACGCTCCGGCGAAGCCAAACCGGCCCAAGCTTTACTTGCTGAGTTTCATTCTGGCCCTCGCCGCAGGTTTTGGGACGGTCATGGCGATTGAGGCGCTCGACAAATGTATCCATAGCAGCCAGCAGCTCGCTGGAATTGTGGATGGCAGATTAATCGTTTCGATTCCGTACATCTCCACCCAGGCGGAAACGCGCCAGCGAAAGACCCGATTGCGTATTCTTCTTGGAGGTTTGGCCCTGATGGGGCTCGTGTGCATAGGCATCGCAGTCTACGTGGCACTCACAGTCGACTTGTCATCGATCATCCAGCAGACTTCATGGATCGATCGGCTGACGCGGTTATCCAAGTAGCGAAAATGCTAGCGGTTGAAAGTTGAAATAATGGAAGAAATTCGTGAAGCGATAGAGCGGGCGAAGGCCAGCGATGTCATCGGTGCGGAGCAGCGGCTACGCGAACGCTCGGGCCGTCAGCAAGCCCCAACCGGGCTTGCTGCAAGACCCGTTGGTCGCATCAAAGAAATCCAGCTCGACGCTGCGCATTTGGAGTCGAATCGGATCGTTGCTCACGACTATAAGGAGCCAAGCTCCGCGTCTTTCGATGTGTTGCGTACGCAGGTCCTTCAGGCGATGGATGTAAAGGAGTGGAAATTCCTTGGCATTACCTCGCCAACGCCCAATTGTGGCAAGACTGTTACATCAGTCAATTTAGCTTTGAGCATAGCAAGGCAGCCGGAACGGTCGGTTCTTTTGGTCGATCTGGACATGCGGAAGCCCCAGGTGGCGAACTGTTTGGGTCTGCGGCCCAGTGACGGCGTTCTCAGCATTCTTGATCATCAAACACCAGTGTCGAGTGCGATTTTGCGAGCTCACATCGAAAATACTTCTTTTTTTGTTCTGCCCACCGAGGCACCAACAATCGGGTCATCGGATCGGATAGCGTCACGTGCTATGAGTACAATGTTGGAAAACATCAAAAGCGACTATCAATCGCAGTTTATCATTTTTGATTTGCCTCCCATTTTGGGGAGCGACGATGTTCTCGCCATTCTGCCACAGCTAGATTGCCTTTTGATGGTCACAGCGGCAGGAGTGTCGACGAGAGCCGAAATTGAAGAATGTGCGAAACATCTCCAATCGGTTGAAATCATCCGTGTGGTATTAAACAAAGTGCCCTTTTCAGATTCTGGGTATTATTCCTACTACTAAGGAAGCCGTAGGGCCTCAGTGATGTCCTCAACCCGGCGCACCTTCATGCCGTCACCAACTTTCAAGCATAGCTCTGAGGACGGGCGCGTGTGTATCTCCAATAACGCCGCCGAAAGGGCTAATAGATATATGCGATTTGAAAACGCCGCGGAGGCAATTCGCTTTGCCGTCGAGAGACTTTCTGACGACGTCCTTTTAGGGGCCTACTTGGAGGTCAACGAAAGGCGATATGATAGCGTGGCAATTCGCCGTCTTTATGCCCGGGCGGACTATCCATTGCCGCGGCTTTCCAAGGCCGCGTGACGATTTCTTGCAACTGATCAACTGGCGTGAGTTGTCGGAAAAATTCCGTCAGCGCTATGTCGCAATAGTGCAATCTAAAAAATCATCTTCTACTCCGCATTTTTGTCATTGAAGCTTTTTGCGTGATTTCTCGCGGTGCTAATGTTGATATCGCCGCCGAGATAGGGTTGCCACACTCCATCTTCTGCGTCGAACGCCATTTTTACCACCATGCTTCCGCGTCCGGCTGCCCCTGTTGTGCACGAGCGGGGCTGCTATATCGCCACTGCTGCGAATGCGATTAAATGCTGCGTACTCCTTCGTCATGCCCTTCGACGCGCGAAGAATCCCCACACGACCAAGATTATGATTGCGCCAACTATTGCTCCAATAAAGCCAGCGCTTTCGCCAGCTTTATACCACCCGATCGCTTGGCCAAGGTATGTTGCAGCGAAAGCTCCCACAATGCCGAGCACGGTTGTCAGAATAAATCCCGAAGGCTCGTTGTTTCCAGGATGAAGGAATTTCGCAATCACCCCTGCCACAAATCCGATTATGATCGTCCATAGAATACTCATTGATTTGTCCTTTTCGTCTGGCGTACGCCGCACGGCTTGCATAAGAAACAAATCGAGTTTGAATGGCGTCCGTGCGCAAGCATGGACCGGCGGTCCGATTCGGCTGGAGCGGCCCCGGAACGGGGGGTGTCGGGGGGATTGGGGGTGTCCCGGGCCGCCTGCAGGACCGGGTAGTCGGGGACCAAAACCGGTATCCGATCCGACCGGTATGTGGCGTGTCTGTCGCCGCCAATTGGATCTTTGTTTGAGCGAACCTATACGACCGTATATTCGGCTTGGGGCTGCCTTGGACTCTATGCCAAGGTGCTTCACCATCGCACGGGTGAGAACTCAGCGCGCTGGCGTGGGCACCTCGACAAAATCCTGCCTGCGTCCGACAAGCAGCGCGGGTCGTTTTCTTAGCCGCGATTCGTACGCTGAGTTGCCCGCCTTCATGGTGAAAGTGCGCGCCATGGATGGTATTGGTGCTCGCCGCCGTCGAATTCACCATCCTCACGGCGGCGCGCACCGGGGACACGCTCGGGTGTCGGTGGTCTGAGATAGACCTTCCGGCGAAGGCACGGGCGGCGCCACCAGAGCGTGTGGAGGCAGATCAGGGCCGCAGCTCAATATTCGTCGCGCCCATCGGTCGATAAGTCGTGTCGTCTCCCGATACGAAAACGACGGCCTCTGTCTTGAGGCTTGCGCCGATCCAATACATCGAGAGCAAACAGGATCTGGCTGGCCTGACGCCAAAGGATGGCTTCATATCGGCTCAGTCGGTCGAGCGGGTAGCTCGGCAGATTGGCCAGACGCAAAAAGCAACAAGCGAGTTGGGTGGCGGGATCAATCTATTTCAGTCCAGCGCTGGGCGAGGCTTCCGGTTCGTCGGCGACGCTCTGCGATGCACGATCGGAGTTGGCATCGACAGAAGCCCGCCTGAATCTCGCATAGATAATATCCTGTGAATTCGGTTGAGTCTGGCGGTCCTGTCGGAACTCACGCAGATTGTCAGCCTGAATGTCGAACAAGCCAGTTTCCATTGTGGTGGCGCGCCGCAGTCGCCACAGCAGACTGGCCAACCGCAACACCAACTCCCCTTCCACGGCCCATTGCGCATCATAGTCAGCAACGCTTCGAAGGCTTTGTAATCTTCTGCATCCTCGAGCGCACCGATCACCGTCGCGGCGGTCAGGCCATGGCGGACCGCATTGCAGCGCGAACGCTGCTTGCCTTCTTCAGTAACGAGACCGGTACTTTTGCGCGCATTGCGACGGTTGGCCTCGATTTGCCTGAAGGACGTCATTGAGCACCAGCCGAGAAAATTGGCTTCGTTCTGCGATTTCGGGTGCCGTTAGACGGGCCGCGGCACCGTCGTCGGTTCTGAGGGCGTTGGGCGTGAGGTGGCCGACTGATCGGGGTTCCGGGCGTCAGCAACTGACCGCAGCGGGTTTGTCTCAATCCAAAGCATCCGGGCGATGCCGATGGGGTCGACTCCGGTTTTGCTCCACCAGGAGGCTTCGTCACCGGAACGATGCACCTCACGATGATGGCCGCGACAAAGCGGGACAATAAATTCGTCGCTCACCTTGCGTCCGAGTGCTGGATGCTGCGCAAATCGAAGGTGATGCGCATCCGCCGGCTGGCGTCCACAAATCAGGCACGGCTGCTGGGCTACGAATTTGCAGTGGACCTTGTCCCGAAACCGACGCGGCTCCGGTAACGCTAGCAGGCTCTTGTCGACGCTTTTGGCGACGGACGGTGCGCTCGGCACTGGTGTGCGCGGATTTTTCGGCAAGCGCGATTGGTCTGGTTGAGGAGAAGACATGGGTGCGTTGATCACGCCTTCATCGCCGTCTCCGAGAATTGCCATTTTGGTCGCAAATGCGTCTTCGACGCGTCGCGCGTCACTTGCTGCCAGGCTGTTTTTTGTCGCCATGATTCGGTGCGCCCACGTGGCGGCGGCATCGGCCGAAGGAATGATCTCCAGTTCGGCCAGCATGCGCTCGCAGGTCACGGCTGACACACTGGCTTCCAGGGCGGTTTTGAGAAGGGCATTCGGACTTCCTTTCGTCGCCGGTTCATCTCGCCTTGAATGCCTTTGGCCGCTATTGAGGCCGCCATTTCCATTGTTATGCGTGGTTGGTTTCAACGGCTGTCCGTCAGGCGGGCTTGGCGCATCGAGATCGGGGGCGTCGAGATCATCTTCCCCGGCAATTCCGACCAGGGTGAACAGGGCATAGCGCCGAGCATAGGTGAGTGCGGCTCCCATCCGATGGGGTGCCGCTGTCTCGCTGACCGGACACACCGGCCAATCCGACGACATCCATTCTCCCGAGGCATGGGCCAGAATGGTGGTCAGACGAATGAACCCGGCCTCATCGTCAATCGCCGTGGTTTGGACCGTGGCAATCTCGTGCTGGCCTAATGTCTTGCGCACGATGTCGAGCCCGCTCGACAATGGGGCATAGCGGAACGTTCGATCGCCTTCGCGTGGGAACGGCGATCGGATCGTTGCGGTCAACGATTTCTCCGGATTGGTGAGTTCGGCTTGCGCCTTGGCCAACGCGGCGGCCAGGCTGGCTATGGATTCACTGGATCGATGCACGATCAGCCTCCGCGTTAAGGAGGTCGAAACTGACCGCACCAGATTTCGATCGCTTCGCACGCACTCCGTGCCCGATGGCCTCCTTGGCGTCCTCCGGCATCAGACTCTTGAGTTCGGTCTTAGCCTGTTCGTGTTCCAGAAAGGCGCTCCGCGTGCGGGCAAACACGCCGGCGAATTCTGCCCAGGCATTGGACGAACTCATGTCGAGGATACGGATGGCCTCGATGCGCGGTTTGGGCGGCTCAACGCCAAACAGGCGAGGGAGCTCGCCGTTTTCCACACACCGCCAGAACTTCCGCTCAGCTGTCACGATCAGGTGTTGGTAGAGCGGATCAGCCAACGTTTTGATTTCGACCCATTTGCCGCCGCCGGTGATCACCGAGAGCACCGCTGCTCTGGCAGCAACCACCCACATGTTGTGCTGCAGCTGGGCGATGTGCTTTTCGGCCGCTGCTGCTTCCGAGAACGACCACGGCAGCATGAACTTGGCTTCGAACACGGCTCCACTGGCTTCGACACGACCATCTAGGGTCGCCGCCATCCATTTCAGCGCTGGATGATGAACGCGTCGCTGAAGGTCAGTCAGGATTTGCCCGGTATTGGCTTCGTACCAACGCCGATTGAGATCCTCGGTGACTAGGCCGAGCTGGACGATGAGGTTGCCGGAAAGATCCTCAGGTTCGGCCTCACCGCGTTTCTCGCGCCACAGACGCAACAGAGCGGCTTCGTCGCTCCCCATGATGATCCGGGCGTCCGAACCGCCGATGAAGGACCGACGGTCTTTCCACAGTGTCGTGGACATGACTCCTTCTCCTTTTCTAGCCGCCAAGAGTAAAGTAATCCGCTCCCTGGCGTGATGTAAATAATACAATATTGTATCCAACATATCAATAGCTATGGTGAAAAAGATTTCGAGCGCGCAAATGCGTGCGGCCCGCGCCATGCTTCGGTGGACTGCGCTTGATTTAGCTGCCGCTTCCAGAGTTGGGGTCGCGACGATCCGACGGGTCGAGGTTGTCGACGGAGAAATTCCAGTTACAGCTGCCAACGAGGCGGCAATCCGGCGAGCCTTTGAAGCTGCCGGAATTGATTTCCTCGAAGAAAACGGGGAAGGCGAAGGCATCCGATTTCAGAAGCCCCGACGCTCGAGACGAAAGTAGAGGACCAAAAACAATCCGCCAACCCTCGCGAGCTGCTTGTCCAACCGTGCGCGGATCAGCGGTTGAAATCGGCAACCGCTGACCCCACATAGGGCCATACCGTTTGGTCGCACACATTTCAGGCGTTCGAGGGGAACTCGATGTCCAGCCGACATCGCCCGCGCATAGCGCTGCTGCCGGCGTCGCCGCTACTCATCACCGAATCGGGGGATGAGTTTGTTTGCGTCAGTGAGGCCCTCGATCGGGAGCTCAAGCCTCGCGGGATTATCGAGCAGATATATGTCGCCGATATTGCCCAACTTACCTGGGAAATCCTGCGACTGTGGCGCTGCAAAGCTGGCATCATCAATTCTGCGTTCCGCTCCGCCTTGGAAGAACTTCTCACGCAGCTTATGCGGGAGCCCGGAGGATGGGCCCATCAAGTGAAAGATGAGGCGGAAGAACTCGCGCGGGCCTGGTTTTCTGATCCAGCAGCGAAAAAGCACGTTCTTGAATTGCTCAGTGAGTTTGAACTTGATGAATCGGCCATTGAAGCGGAGGCTATTAGGAGTTCAGCCGCCGACCTCGAGCGGCTCGACAGGTTACTGGCATCGTTGGAGTCGCGGCGCAACAAGGCGCTTCGTTGTATCGAAGACTATCGCGGCGGCTTTGCCCGGCAATTGCGCGAGAGCAGCGATCGGATCATCGATGGTAAAGTCCTCGAGCTGGAAAAGCCCTCCAGCAAAAAACCATCTGCAGCGGCTTGACAGTGGCAAGCGAACGAAAAATTGAAGCGAACCGTCGCAACGCACGAAAGAGTACCGGGCCGCGGTCAATCGTTGGCAAAAGGCGGACGAGCCGCAACTCCTACCGCCACGGATTTAGCGCGAGCGTGACTTCGAGCGCAGAACGCGCCAAATGCATCGAAAAATTGGCGCGCAAGATCGCCGGCAATTCCACGGATGTGATCATCCTTGGGTGCGCGCGAGACGTCGCGCAAGCCGAGCTAGACCTCGCGCAGATTCGGCAGGTCAAGGTTGCGCTCATCGGGCGGATGTTGGCGTTTGGAGAATTTCAAGCACCGGAGGTATTTAATTCGGTGGTCCAGATGAAGCAGATCCTTAATGCACTTGATCAGAGTAGAGCGATTGTCCCGATACCGGTCGAAGCCGCGACGAGGCCGTCAGCAGAACCGGAACGTTTGGCCGAGGCTGTACGGCGCGCGCTGCCCGAACTGCTCAAGCTTGACCGATACGAACGACGTGCCGTAGTCCTGCGCGACCGGTCCATTCGACTAATCAAAGGTAGATGAAATAATAAAAACAATCACAAGTAGTGATAAGGCGAAAATTGCAAAACGAAGCCAATTACTTTCACTTTTTCAAATAGTTGGTGATCCGATGTGATGAACCGACGAGGTTTTTTATACTTCGACACGGTCGGTCGCGTTTATATATGCCGCCTTAAGTGGCATATCCCCACGGCCACTACCGCACAACAAGCGGCGACTGTCCCGCGGCGCTCGCCTGCCCGAACGGCTCCTTCCGTCCGGCCTTTGCTATGTTCATTTGACAAGCCGCCGCGCGCGCTTGTTTGCGCAGTGGGGATGATGATGAGCTCCTTCCGGTTCAATCGGTTGCGAGGGCGCTTATCGCTTATTCGCAGATTCCCCTGTTGAAGGGCGCCAGACTTTTAAAACGCTGATCTAGCCTGCTAAAAATGCCAATATTTCCAATTAATTAGCCAGAGACCCCCTCTCATGTATATCGAACGATATATATCCTTTTAGTTATTGACTCCCTCCCCTTAAATATGGAAATTGTGCGCTACAAGGTCGGCAAGTCAGCGTGACCTAGAGAGATTAGGATGGGAGTGTCTAGATGTACAACAAGACGCTATTTTCTGCCGTGGTTGCGCTTTCGGCGTGCTTAAGTGGGGCGGCATCGGCTGATCTTCTGAGCCTATCAAGTCCCCCTGGATTTGTGATCTGGACTGCGACCAGTATCGCCGTTACCAACCCAGGGACTGCAGGTCCCGGCAGCGGGGTTTTTACGCCCTTTAACTCGTGCGGTAGCTGTTTGACGACGGCTAGTTTCAACAGCCTTTCAGGTCCGATTACATTTGCGACGCTTGTCAATGGCCTCGACACGGATACTATCACACTCACTTCCTACAAATTTACGGAGGTGGATGCCGATGAGCTGGAAATAGAGGGATCTGGCACTGCAACCGGTACTGGTCCTGGCAATATGTTCAGTGTTCCAATTGCTCTTTTCTTCTCTACTCAAGGGCCTGCTGGCCAACCTGTCTCCTTTTCAGCGAGCATAACGACGACGCCGCTTCCTTCGACGTTGTCCATGCTTTTCGCATCCTTCTTGGGCTTGGGCCTTCTTGGCTATTACAGCTCGAAGAAACGGACGCCGGTTAGCATGCTTGCTGGCTGACAAAAGCCTCATTGTGAAGCTTATGGAACGCCCCGATGGTAACATCGGGGCGTTCTGCTTTTTCTGTATGACTTCGGATTTCTGAATGAACGGCCAGGGAGGTTGTAGTCGCATCTCTGCACCACCTGATGCTGGCTTCCAGCGCTTCGATCAGGTCAGGGATGCATCCCCCTATTTTGACTTTCAGAACTCAAAGAGCTTCTGCCGCGTTTTAAGGGCCTGTAATGCGCATCAATCGTGGCGCAATAGACGCGCGCGGATTTGGCAGTCGTAAGGAACGGCAACGATCTGTTTATAGGATGCAGGCTCCGTGCAGGATAGCTTCATCACGCATAATCTGAGCGGACCACCAATCGGGCGTGATACCGAGTTTGATCCAGCCGGCGCTCATTGGCGCGGCGTAGGCACCCCACCAAATTTCGCAGTGCCCGTCGGCAAATCTGATTAGCGAGAAATCAGCGCGAGCTGGCGTTTGAGCCACAAGCATAGATAAGAGTATGCCGATGCTCAAGACGCAAGATCTCATGGGTTGCCCCCTGGGTCTGAATGAAGTTCGGCCTGGCCGGCTCGTACTGGCACTGAAGACTACAGACTGACATAACGAAAGTTGATTCGACAGTATGTCTGCCGAGCGTGGCGCTGGTGCCGATAGAGAGCGTTATCAGCATCTTAAAGGTTTGCCGCCGCGGCTTTCGGCATCTTAGCGACATCGGGGGCCGACGGGGTGCAGTCGCTTGTTGACTTGTCTGTGACAGTTCCCGGCGATCACAGGCCCTCCGAGTGGACGTAATAAAATTGCCAATTAAACTGGCACCCCTCCGATACTTTAGCGACGTATTGCGATTGCGAAGTCCGAAGTTCTTCGACCGCCGTTCAGTTGCGCGTAGCTTAGGTCAATTGACGGCTTTGGTCGCGCGTTTGTGGGGTAGGGTGCGATGAGTAGTCAAGTTGATGAGCGTAACAGCTCCCAGCCGCAGGCAGCGTCTGACCTGGCGCGAAACGATCCCTTGGACGAGACTGGCGGTCTCATTTTGGAGTTGGTTCGGCAAGCCGCCGGGTCAGTCAACGATGCGATCAATGACGCCCGCGATCGTACCGAGCGGATTGCCCAACAAGTGCGGGCCGCCGAAGAGCGCATTCGTGAGCTTGAGGCTGATGTCAGATATCATCAAGATCGCGCCGATCGGGCTGAAAAATGGCTGCACTACATTTCGAGCGAGATCGAACAACGTTTCCTTAGGCGCGATCAAGGCAGCACAGGGGGCGCGCCAACACCGCAGGGCATGCTGAGGTCGGCAAGGCGGAGAAAAGCGTAAACCACGGACAGCCAGTTCGCTTAAGGGATCAGGCCGGCAACATCCGCCGCCTGAACTCCGAGCACCATTGGCCAAACCGGTCCATATAAAGGTAGAGCACGGGAGTGGTGTAGAGCGTCAGAAATTGGCTGACGAGGAGTTCGCCGATAATGGCGATGCCTAACGGCCGGCGAATTTCACTGCCGCTGCCGAAACTCGTAGCAAGCGGCACCGCGCCGAGAATAGCAGCTATGCTGGTCATTAGGATCGGCCTAAAACGCAGAAGACAGGCTTCAAAGATCGCGTCTTCGGACCTCGAGTTTCGCGCACGCTTTGCCTCAATGGCGAAGTCGATCATCATAATCGCATTTTTCTTGACGATCCCGATCAACAGCACGATGCCAATCAGTGCGATAATGTCGAACTGGATGCGGAACAAGGTCAGCGCCAAAAGCGCTCCAACACCGGCCGGCGGCAGCGTCGAAAGGATGGTGATCGGGTGCACATAGCTCTCGTAGAGCACGCCGAGCAGGATATAGACCGCTGCGATGGCTGCCGCGATCAGTATAGGTTCTTTGGCGAGTGACTGCTGGAATAATTGTGCGGTTCCCGCAAGGCTGCCATGGATCGAGACCGGCAAGTGCAATTGGGTCACGGCACTGTCGATTTCGGCCGCGGCCTGGCTCAGTGTGGCTCCTTCCCGCAAATTAAACGCTATGGTGGAGGCAGCGAACCGCCCTTGGTGGTTCACCGCCAGGGGCGCGTTACCCGCTGAGAACTGCGTGACGGCAGCAAGTGGAATCATCGTCTCCTTAGCGGTGCTGACGGCAGCGCCCGACGATGTATCGCCTTTGCCTGCGGTGGCCAGCGCATTGGTGGCCGCATTACGCACCGAATTGTTGTTAGCATCCGTCGCTGACGATGCATTTGCTGATGTGCTGGCGGGCACTTTCGAACTATCGGCCTTCGTGACGTTGCCAGCGGACGCGTTTGATATTGCGGTGCCGGCCGCACTGCCACCCGACGTGGCTACATAAATATCCTTCAACGACGTCGGAAATTGCGCGTAACGGGGGTCAATTTCCATGACCACGTGGTACTGATTATTGGCGCTGTAAATGACCGAGACCTGGCGCTGCCCTAAAGCATCATAGAGCGTGTTATCGATCTGCGCCGGTGTGATCCCCAGCCGCGCCGCGGTATCGCGATCGATTGCGAGGTCAGTCTCGAGCCCTCTCGGCTGCTGATCGGAGGTGACATCGGTAAGCACGGAACTGTACTCAAGTGCCTGGACCACCTTGGTCACCCAGTAGAACAAATCGTCGGTGTTATCCGACAGCAGCGTGTATTGATATTGAGAGTTGCTTTGGCGCGCGCCAACGCTGAGGCCCTGCTGAGAAACGAGAAATAGGCGGCCACCTGGGACTTGGGTAAACTTTGGTCGCAGTCGCGCCAGAACTTGATCGGCTGTGACATCGCGTTGCGACAACGGCTTGAGCGCCACAAAAACCGCGCCCGTGTTGCTGGATCCACCAAAGATCGCGCCGGCACCAGTGAACCCTACCACATTGCTCACCGCGGGATCCTGCTGGATAATGTCCATCATCTGCTGCAGTTTCTCGCTCATGGCTTGAAACGAGATGCTTTGGTCGCCCTGAACCTGCCCGTAAAGCAGACCGGTATCCATCTGCGGGAAAAGTCCTTTGGGGATCGTCGAGAACAAAACAACGTTCAGCGCGATAGTGCCGACAAAACCTAGCAACACCCATCCATTATGCCGAAGCGCCCAGCCTAGGCTGGCCTCGTATCGCTGAAGAACCCAGTTGAAAATCCGTCCACCGTGTCGTTCCCGACCGAAGCGCGAATGCAAAATGAACGCGCATATCATCGGCACTGCGGTCAGCGCGATGACCAAAGATACGAGAACAGATATGGAAAGGGTGATGCTAAACTCACGGAACAAACGACCTGGAATCCCACCCATCAAAAGGATCGGCAAAAATACTGCAATCAGCGACAAGCTAATCGACAGCACCGTGAAACCAACCTCGCGCGCGCCGTGCAGCGTGGCTTGAAGTGCCGGCATCCCAGTGTCGCGGTAACGCAAGATGTTCTCGAGAACGACAATGGCATCGTCTACAACGAAGCCAGTCGCAATTGTCAAAGCCATCAATGACAGAACATCCAGGCTATAGCCCAAAAGATACATGCCCCCGAAGGTGCCGAGGATGGAGACCACCATCGAAACACATGGGACGACTGTCGCACCGAAGTCCCGGAAGAACATAAACACGACGATGGTCACGAGGAGGACAGCGATGATCAGAGTCAGTTCCGTATCGTGAAGAGACTCACGGATTGTCGCCGAGGCATCCATAGCAACTGAGACGTTGACGTCGGTCGGCATCGCTGCCGCGAGCTGCGATAGTTCAGCCTTAATGTTGTCGATTGCCTGGATAATGTTGGCGCCGGGTTGCCGAAAGACGAAGACCAGGACAGACGGTTGGCCATTAGAAAGGCCAAGAGTACGGGTATCTTCGACGGAATTGACGACCGTGGCGACGTCGGTTAGCCGGACTGCGGCACCATTGCGATACGCGATCACAAGCGGAGCATAGTCCAAAGCTTTAGTCGCCTGATCGTTGGCATAGACCTGATAGCGCTGACTCCCGTCATCGATTGATCCTTTCGGGCTGTTGGCATTGGCTGAGGCCAAGGCCGCCCGGATGTCTTCGAGTCCAATACCGTATTTGAACAGCGCCTCTGGATTGAGCGTGATGCGGACGGCGGGCAACGATGATCCGCCGAGAGAAACCTGACCCACGCCGCTGACCTGCGAAAGCTGCTGCTGAAAAACATTGCTGGCGACGTCATATAACTGGCCCTGCGTCAGCGTTTTTGAGGTCATCGCCAGGATCATGATGGGCGCGCCCGCCGGGTTGACTTTATGATAGGTCGGATTGCCTTTTAAGCTCGATGGCAAATCGATACGGGAAGCATTAATTGCGGCTTGCACGTCACGCGACGCTCCGTTGATATCGCGGTTGAGATCGAACTGCAGGGTGATCCGGGTTTGCCCTAAAGTGCTTTGCGATGTCATCTCGATGAGATCGGCGATCTGACCGAGATGTCGTTCCAATGGACTCGCGACGCTGCTCGCCATCGTCTGTGGGCTGGCGCCGGGCAGGTTTGCCGAAACGGAGATGGTTGGAAAATCAACTTGTGGCAGCGGTGCCACTGGCAATTTTGCAAATGCGAGGGCACCGGCCAGCGCTATGCCCATTGTCAAGAGGGTCGTAGCCACGGGTCTGGCGACGAAGGGGGCCGATAGGTTCATTCAGCCGTCGTCTGTTCCGCGCACTGTCTATTAGCAAGCAAAATTAATAACGATACGTTCCACCGCGTCTCCAGACCAGTATGCAGCTGATTGGCGCAATTTACCGCGATGCGTAGCTTTGTCGCACCCGGGGTTCCAATATCGCAGTTCTGAGCTGTCAAAAAGGCAGATTTGCCTTAGGCTTCGAAACCGGTGGCTCGCAGGGTCCAAAGAGCCGATGAACTGCCCTTTATCGGCAACACTGAGGCGTCTGAACGTCAATGACGATGAAACCGATGGTTTTCCCGGACGCGGCTGAGCGCCGATCTAACAATCTCATTGTTGTTAGGATCTGCCCAGACCACCGGCGAACAGGAGTAGTCCACCGGGAAGTGGCGTGACTGTGACTGAAACGGCTTCAATTTGAAGAATCCCGCTCTGGCATTGCCAGCTTGCCGAAGTACCACACGCAGCGCCAGGATTGGCTCTGTTGAACATACCGCTTCCAATGTCTGTGCCAAACAGAGGCCACAACCCACATAGTCCTCGACTCGTCCATCAGGTGTTGCCGCCATCCACTTGAGCCCGGGGCGGAAAAACCGCTGTTGCACATCGGTGAGGATTTGGCCCGTATTCGCCTGAAACCAACGCCGGTTAAGCTCTTCGGTGGCCAGTCCAAGCTGAGCGGCAAGGTTTCCCGAGGTCTTCTGGGCCAACCTCGCCGCGCTTCTCGCGCCACAGCCGAAGTAGGGCAGCCTCGTCGGTGCTGAGGATAATGCGGGCATCCGATCCGCCGATAAACGCGCGCCGTTCGGTCACGTGCGCCTCCAGCCGGAATACTGTATTTGCAGGGGGAAATCGGAAGAAAACGGGCCTTCCCGCTGTAATTGCAAGACGATTCGGGTTACTCACGCAATTAGCCTTGGCCAAGATTGATGGCTGGTTAGGGGCCCGATGGGAAGTTGGCGCTTCCGATCGGGTGTAATTGTTTTTAGATCCGGCAGCCGTGCTGCAATCAAACGGGTATTCCGCCGGCGGGAAGGGCGGGTCTTCAAGACGACTGGTGATTCAATCAGCCGGTTCGATCATGACGAGTGCGGCACCCCTGCTATCGATCATTGAGTTTCAGGGAGCTACCTAAAGAATCGGCGCACTCGACCTTGCCAAGAGGTCGCCAGACACCGCTGTTATTGGTCGATTATTTCAAAGTCTCACATTCGATATAACACATTTATCTGCCAATATTATTCGCGGCTAAGCGGAGTAACTATCCGTTAACCATATGCCCCCAGGCCGCCATTCCTAATTTTCTCGCCGGCAACTCATGGCGTCGAACGACAACGAGGCGCAGCGAAACGGCTGGCAGCATCAGGCCCAGCATCTAGCTTTCATCCAGATGGCTGCACCAACCGCTGGCGACAAGGCGACATGTGCACCGCAGAAAAACGAGAGCGGAAGCCGTTGCTGAATGACGACTTTCTTTAAGACGATCAACGCAGGCACGACAATCCGTGGGCGGCAGCGGTTGGCCCACGATGTGCAAAGCGTTCCGCACTGTTGCCGATTTGCCTCAGATGGAAAAATTGTGACGCTTCCCGACGTTTCGAGAGGAGTTTGGGACGCCGATCATATCGGGCCGGCGCGTTTCTGCTAACATCACCGCATCGGCAAGGAGGGTAAGGCGTGCCAGGTCAGGAACGATCCGGTGGTTCCGGGCCGGTCGCTTCGGCTTCTGTCGCGGCGTGTGCTAGCGCGACGCGCGTGCGTCGCGTTGTGCGCGTCGGGAGGCGCGAGCCGAGACTCTGCCGTGGCTGGCGCGCGGTGCTGCGTGGGAGCACGGCACTCGTCGGCGCGAGTTTGGCGTTTGCGCCGTTAGCACGCGCGCAAAGCGGCCCGTTCCTGTACGTGCCCAATAACACCCCCGGCAATAACGTTTCGGTCATCGATACGCCCACCGGCACGGTGGCAGGGTCCGCCATCGGTGTCGGTGCTAATCCCGAGACCGCGGCGGTGCGCGGCGATGAGTCGCTGGTCTATGTGGCCAACGAGAGCAGCCATAGTGTTTCGGTCATCAACACCGCGATCAATACGGTCGTCGCCACCATCCCGGTCGGAGCTTCTGCTCTGGGGGTCGCAGTCAGTCCCGACGGCACCCGTGCCTATGTGACCGACCTGTCCGGCACAGTTTCCGTCGTCAACACCGCGACCAATACGGTCGTCGCCACCGTCGGCGTCGGAGGCGTCGGAGCTGCCCCTCGCAGCGTCGCGGTCAGTCCCGACGGCACCCGCGCCTATGTGAGCAACACCGGCAGTGGTAATGTTTCCGTCATCGACACCGCGACCAATACGGTCGTCGCCACCGTTCCCGTCGGAGTTGCCCCTTTTGGCGTCGCGGTCAGTCCCGATGGCACCCGCGCCTATGTGGCCAACCAGGTTAGCAATAGTGTTTCGGTCATCAACACCGCGACCAATACGGTCGTCGCCACCATCGGCGTCGGAGATGAACCTTTCGGCGTTGCGATCAGTCCCAACGGCACCACTGCCTACGTGACCAACGCCAGCGGCGGTAATGTTTCCGTCATCAACACCGCGACCAATGCGGTCATCACCACCGTTCCCGTCGGAGTTGCCCCTGTTGGCGTCGCATTCAGTCCTGACGGCACGCGCGCCTATGTGACCAACAACGTTAGCGGTAATGTTTCCGTCATCGACACCGCGACCAACACGGTTATCGGCGCCGTCGGCGTTGGAAGCTCTCCGCAGATTCCCGGCATCTGTTCCAACGGCAACGCGTTGCTGGCCAGCGGGCTAACCTTCAAGGCCAACACCTCCGGGGCGCTGTCCTGCACGCTGGCGTCCGGACCGACCGGCGCGTCCGGACCGATCTTCACAGGGGGCACCTTGCAGTTCGCCGGGGCCAACATCAGCAGCAGTCTGCCGATCATCCTGATGGCGGCCAGTGGCACCTTCGACACCGCCGGCAACAATGCGATGCTGTCAGGCACGATCAGCGGACCGGGCGGCCTGACCAAGGTCGGGCTCGGCATGCTGACGCTGTCGGGTGCGGGCACCTACTCGGGGCCGACCGCGGTCAATGCCGGCACGCTGCAAGGCGGAGCGGTGAATGTGTTCTCGCCGAACAGCGCCTACACCATCGCGAGCGGCGCCGCCCTCGACCTCAACAGCTTCAACCAGAGCATCGGTTCGCTCGCCGGTGCCGGCAACGTGACCCTCGGCTCCGCCATGCTGACCACCGGCAATGACGGCACCAGCACGACGTTCTCTGGCGCCATGTCGGGCACCGGCGGCCTGACCAAGATCGGCGCTGGCACGTTCACACTCGCGGGCTCGAGCACCTATACCGGCCCGACGGCGGTCAACACCGGCACACTGCAGGGCGGCGCCGTTAATGCCTTTTCGCCGTTCAGCGCCTTCACGGTCGCAAGCGGCGGGGTGCTCAACCTCGCGAGCTTCAACCAGAGCATCGGCTCGCTCGCCGGTACCGGCAACGTGACCCTCGGCTCCGCCATGCTGACCACCGGCAATGACGGCACCAGCACGACGTACTCTGGCGCCATGTCGGGCACCGGCGGCCTGACCAAGATCGGCGCTGGCACATTCACACTCGCGGGCTCGACCACCTATACCGGCCCGACGGCGGTCAACACCGGCATACTGCAGGGCGGCGCCGTTAATGCCTTTTCGCCGTTCAGCGCCTTCACGGTCGCAAGCGGCGGGGTGCTCAATCTCGCGAGCTTCAACCAGAGCATCGGCTCGCTCGCCGGTGCTGGCAACGTGACCCTCGGCTCCGCCATGCTGACCACCGGCAATGACGGCACCAGCACGACGTTCTCTGGCGCCATGTCGGGCACCGGCGGCCTGACCAAGATCGGCGCTGGCACGTTCATCCTGACCGGCGCCAATGCTTACAGCGGAGCGACCAACATCAACGGCGGCACCTTGGAGGTAGACGGCGCGATCACCAGCTCGTCGAACGTCAACGTGAACGCCGGCGGCACCCTGACGGGCACCGGCACGGTCGATCCCGGCATCATCACCATCGGCTCCGGCGCCACGTTAGCGCCGGGCTCCGGCACCCCCGGCACCTCGATGACGATCGCCGGTAATCTGGCGTTCCAGTCTGGCGCGATCTATCTGGTGCAGATCAATGCGACGACGGCATCGTTTGCCAAGGTCACCGGCACGGCCTCGCTGGCGGGGACCGTGAATGCGAACTTTGCATCCGGCAGCTACGTCACGAAGCAGTATGACATCCTGCATTCGGCCGGTCTCAACGGCACGACGTTCGGCGCACTCGCCACCGCGGGCCTGCCGGCGGGCTTCACCGCGAGCTTGGGTTACTCCACGACCGATGCGTTCTTAAATCTCACCGCAGTACTAGGACAGCCCGGAACGCAGTCGCTCCCGACAGGCGGCCTCAACGTCAATCAGCAGAACGTGGCGACCAGTCTCAACAATTTCTTCAACGGTGGCGGCACGCTGACACCCAGCTTCCTCCCCATCTTCGGGCTCACCGGCATCAACCTCGCCAATGCGCTGACGCAAATCGACGGCGAGGCGGCGACCGATGCCGAGAAGGGCGCGTTCAAGCTGATGGACCAGTTCCTCGGCCTGATGCTCGATCCGTTCGCCGATGGCCGCAGCGGCACCGGCTGGCCAAGCGGCGGCGGCAACGCCATGGGCTTTGCTCCCGAGCAGGCTGCGAGCTTTCCGCCCGATGTCGCGCTCGCCTACGCGGGCGTGCTCAAGGCGCCGCCGAAACCTGCGGCGCTCGATCAGCGCTGGAGCGCCTGGGGCGGAGGCTTTGGTGGCAGCAATACGACGAACGGCGATCCCGTCATCGGTTCGACCAATGTGACCGCGCGCGACTACGGCTTTGCCGGCGGTATGGACTATCACGCGTCACCGGACATTGTTTACGGCTTTGCGCTCGCCGGCGGCGGCACCAATTGGGGCCTGGCGCAGGGCCTCGGCGGCGGCCGCAGCGATGCGTTCCAGGCCGGCGTCTATGGCGCAACTCGGTCGGGACCCACCTATGTGTCGGCAGCCCTCGCCTTTGCCAATCATTGGATGACGACCGACCGTTACGCCTTCGGTGGCGATCACCTCAATGCAAGTTTTGACGGCCAGAGCTATGCCGGACGCCTCGAAGCCGGTTATCGCTACGCCGTGCTGCCGCTGATCGGCGTCACGCCCTATGCGGCGCTGCAGGTGCAGGACTTCCACACACCGGGTTATAGCGAAACCGATTTGACGGGTGGCGGCTTCGGGCTGTCCTACAACGCCATGAACGCTACCGACACGCGGAGCGAACTCGGCGCGCGGTTCGACGACATGACGATGATCGGTGCCATGCCACTTTCGTTGCGCGGCCGCGCCGCGTGGGCACATGACTGGGTGAGTACTCCCAACCTGATGCCGGTGTTCCAGGCGCTGCCGGGCTCCGCATTCATCGTCTATGGCGCCGCAGCACCGAAGAACTCCGCGCTCGCTTCGGCCGGGGCGGAGTTGCACTTAACGGCCAACTGGTCCCTGGCAGCCAAATTCGACGGCGAGTTCGCCTCTGGCTCACAGACCTACGCCGGCACCGGTACACTGCGCTACACGTGGTGAGCGACGCCGCGCGTCGGATCGCCACGCGCGTTTCAATCCTGCTGATCAAGCGGCGGCTCGCCGCGCTCGTCGGCCATCCTTGTGCAAGCCTGCGCCAACTCGGTGCGGATTTGATGCACCACGGCGTCGATATTGCGCTGGACCACCATGTCGCGACTGCAACGCGCCGCCATGCCCGACAGATGCGTCAGCACGATGCCGCACATCGTGTCGAGCAGTTCATTGACATCCTCCCGGCGCACCAACTCGCGGCGCTGCTACGCAATCTTGATTTGCAACATCTCGGCTTTGGCCCAAACGTGCTCGACATCGGCCTCTGATCGCGACGAGCGGGGCTTGCGGAGATGCTTCAAATACGCGAGGCGACTTGCGGTCTCGTTGAACAGACCATCAGGCCGCCGCGTCAGCACGCCTTGTGCAGCGAGCGCATTAACGAATTGCCTGCTGACGCCGAGATGCACAGCCAGCTTATAGCCGCTCACCGCGTCGTCACGCGTCTTGCGAACCCGCTTCGGTGCTGCGCCGTCCTGCGTCGCTGCGTCGGTCATTGTCATCCTCCACGCCGCCATCTCGCGCGGATTATGCCGCATAGCAACAGCAAAATCGGCGACAACGAATATGATGAAGGATTGCGGTGGTGTGGTGCCAGCTCCCTCCGAAAAGCTTCACAGGACCCGAGCGCCCCTCCACCATCCTTCAGGACGGTTGCCCTCTTTGCAGACGCCATCGATCGACGGTCACCGTCAGCGCCATCGTGCTGGAGGGTCAACGCCCGTCACCATCGGTGCGAGACGGTCACCGTCAGCGCTCCTTGCGCGCCGGCGGCCGCGAAGGAATAGAACTCGGCGCTCCAAATCGAGGCGACCTCACAACCCAATGAATTAATCGCAGCGATTAGTGCTTTGCGTGAAACTGGCCGTTCATGCATAACCTAATTGGCATCCGCTTTTCGCGTCTTTTTCAGCCCCAAGGCGAGCCTGTAAATTATTGATAAGTCGCGAGCGTGCGAGCGCGCATCGCGGAAATCTCTCTGGGAGGAATCCATGAAGCTTTGCCGTCGCAAATTCCTGCATTTGGCAGCGGTCGCTGCCACTCTGCCGGTCGTGTCGCGCGTCGCGAGCGCGCAAGCGTACCCATCACGCCCGGTGCGGCTCCTCGTCGGATTCGCACCCGGCGGGGGCGTCGACGTCATGGCGCGACTCCTGCAACCAGCGCTGTCGGAGCGGCTTGGTCAGCAAATCGTCATCGAGAACCGGCCGGGCGCCGGCACCAACGTCGCCACCGAGGCCGTCCTGAATGCATCACCCGACGGTTACACGCTGCTGGCCGCCAGTCTGGCCAACGCCGGCAACGCGACGCTCTACGACAATCTCAATTTCAACTTCCTTCGCGATATGACAGCGGCCGCCGGCATCGCGCTCGACCCCTTCGTGTTGGAGGTCACTCCCTCGTTGCCGGTGAAAACGATCCCGGAGCTCATCGCCTATGCCAAGGCCCATCCCGGCAAGGTCAACATCGGGTCGGGCGGGATTGGCTCGGGCAACCATCTCTCTGGCGAGATGTTCAAGATGATGGCCCGTATCGACCTCGTACACGTGCCTTATCGCGGTGCCGGCCCCGCGATGGTCGATCTAATGGGCGGTCAAGTGCAGGTCATGTTCAACACCATGTCGGCGTCGCTCCAATACGTGAGGGCCGGCAAGCTGCGCGCGCTCGGGGTCGCGACCAAGACCCGCCAGGCGGCGTTGCCGGACGTCCCGACGGTGGCCGAGTTCGTACCCGGCTACGAGGCGAGCTTTTGGAGCGGCATAGCAGCGCCGAAAGGCACACCGCCCGAGATCATCGACAAACTAAACAAGGCGGTCAATGCGGGCTTGGACGATCCCAACGTGAAGGCCCGTTTCGTCGAGTGGGGCGCCACCGCGCTTGCGGGCTCTCCTGCCGATTTCGGTAAGTTCGTCGCCGATGAAACAGAGAAATGGGGCAAAGTCATTCGTGCAGCCAACATCAAGGCGGAATAGGCCCGTTCATCCGCGCGGCCCGTGCCTATATTTTCTGATATGGGAATCCGTTTACACTGTCTGAGGCTTCAACACCGTTCGTCGTAGGGAACTTTCGGAAGGCAGACGACAATGACCGTGGCGAATGACGCTGCGGTTCGCCGAGCACTTGTGGGGTCCTGGCGGGTCAAGCGGCAATGGCCTCGATCGTCACCTTGGTTCACGTCGGCCGGGCAACAAGTTACCATCCGGATGCCTGCGGACAGCCCCAAACCAAACCACAGAGGAAGTCGCAAAGAGGAGAATATCGGATGGAAACGGTGATAAATTTCTTTGCACTCAGGCCCACTTTTACTTTCACCGGGCTGAAGGTGATTTGGTACCTCTATGTGTTGAACACGTGTGTTCAGCTTTATAGTTCGTTGTCTCAAATATCGCAGCTGTTGGCACAACGAGGGATCAGCTTTGAAGCTTGGGTGCCAAATTCCATTCCCTTGGTCCTCGGGGTCGTTACGCAACTCATTTTAGTTCGATTGCTCCTGGAGGTTGCGGCGATTATCATTTCGACGCACGGCGCGACGGATCGAGGGTCACTTTGAACTATAAAAGAATATCGCGGCGATCTCGCGGCAAAGGCCGCGGTCTGTAACGCCCATGCGAGAACCGTTGGCCTTTAGTACATCATTGTTCTTCTTCCTCGATCTGAGACGACTTCAGTCTTTCGAACGGTGAGCCTCGTTGCGAGGCGTCGGACGCAACATTTATTCACCACGTCGGCGATCTCCGAGCGCGTGAGCCCAATATCCTGCAGCAGACGGTCGCTCATTGCGTGCAGTTGCGCGATGCCCCTCTGCTCGGTTCGCCAGGCCGGTCCCAGACCGATCGCGCCCGTACTTCGAGCGCGTGCGTGTCGCCTAATATAGGTGGATTCCGATGGCGCCCATGACCGAGGCACCGGATTTGTTGCTCGAACAGCGTGTCATGCGGGCTTGGGGGCATCGACCGTCACGCCACTGGACCCATTTCGCTCTAGGGCCGCGTAACGCGCGCGCGGCCCGCGCCGGTAACGCCGAATTCCGGGAAGCGGCGCTCTAGCGGACGACGTTCCGGCACACCATCGACGGTTGCTAGATTGAGAATGCCGATAAACGCCTGGTCGACGTTGTTGATTCACTCATTTTCGATGTTAAAATTGGGCAGCGCAGTGTGTATGGCATCATTAGCGCGAACGGATTTCAGATGCATAAAACCACGCTCAGCATTGCGTCGTTTGGTGTCATGCTATTTTTCAAGCCGACTGTTCATGCTGCGACCTTAACGCCTATGGAAGCGCTCGATCCATCGAACCTCAAAATGTCAACCAGTCCAGCCTGGGTTTCGAAATGTGTGAGTGAGTCGCGGAAAAGCCCGCTTGTGTGCTCCGCCGAAGAGACACTCGTCTTGGCGACTACCGAGCAGGTGGTGGCAACTGTCTTGGTGCGAACGCAATCTGACACACAGGAACCGGTGATAATGATCCGGGTTCCGGTTGGGCTTTATTTGCCAGCAGGACTTAGTATCCAGGTCGACGACGGCAAACCTCGGCCGGTCCCGCTGCAAACCTGTGACCTCCAAGGTTGTTACGCGGAAATGCAAATAAGCTCGGACTTGCTGGCTGCGCCTAAGGGCGGCAAGCGACTTTCGATCACGTTCTAATAACCAGTGCGGAATTGAATGCAGACAATGAGGCGCGAAGCCGTATTGCTTATGCTTATGAGCTTAGGGGGTTGCTTGCCGGACAAAGCCAAAGATTTGGCGGTGTGCCGGAAAGATGCTAATCGGTTTTATCAATCGTATAATTCCGCCAATCCTGACGACCCGAAAAGTCAGTACATCATCGCCTGCATGGCTGACAAAAATTATGATTTTTCAGTATTGCCGGCGGATTGTGACAGTCGGCACTCGTTTCCGAACCAAACGACATGTTACGTGCCACACAGCTGGCTGGTATGGAGTATCGATCGGTTGCGCCGCACACGAAAGTCAAATTAGTGTCTTGACTCGTGTCGCTGGACGCTGCGACATCCGAACCGGGATGGCCGAGCCGCGTTTTGCTAATCGCGTCGACGGTTTCCACTTGCCGGGTGGCCGCCGATGTACCCCTTGAGGGAGTCTGCGATTTCTTGTCAGCGTAGAATTGGGCTCAAGCGACTCGCTGCGTTCGTTCTCAGTGCGGCGGCACTCTCGACGGCAAAAGCCGATGTCATGTCATCGCTATTGGGCACACCGCCGATAGCGATTACCATTCATGCGGAGCCGATCGCGGCATTCGATCGGCACGATCCCAACCGTCTACGATTTGGCCAGCTCGAGTTTCGCGGCGGCGTGACTCTGACGTCGTCCTATCGGGAGTTTGGCGGCCTATCGGCTCTCCGGATCGCAGCCGATGGCGCCCAGTTCATTTCACTCAGCGACCATGGTCGGTGGCTGAAAGGGCGCATTGTCTATGACGGCGCTCGGCCTGTCGCGATCGCAGACGCGGTGATGGCGCCGATCCGTGGCCCAGATGGTCAGGCCCTGGCAGCCCACGGTTGGCACGATACGGAATCGATCGCGCAGGACGACGGTACGCTCTATGTCGGAATCGAAGGCGTCAACCAAATTGTCCGGTTCGATTATGGAAAGGATGGCTTGCTCGCCCGCGGGCAGCCGATTGCGGTGCCGCCGGGTATCCGGACCTTGCCATCGGATAAAGGTCTTGAGGCGCTGGTTTTTGTGCCGAGAAATTTGCCGATGGGCGGTACGTTGATAGCAATTTCTGAACGCGGTCTCGATCAAGCGGGGAACCTGCGCGCCTTTCTGATCGGCGGGCCGACGCCCAGCACGTTCACCGTCAAAAGAATCGCGAACTTCGACGTGAGCGATGCCGCACTTTTGCCAGGCGGGGATCTCATGATCTTGGAGCGCAGCTTGAGTTGGCCCGAGGGACTGTTGGTTCAGATCCGGCGCGTTCATATCACCGATATCAAACCAGGTGCGATTGTTGATGGCCCCGTATTGTTCGAGGCGGGCTTGCGCTTTGAAATCGATAACATGGAGGGACTGGCCGTTCACCAGACGCCAGCGGGCCAAACCGTATTGACGCTCATTTCAGATGACAACTTTTCAGCTCTTCAGCGCACCGAACTTTTACAGTTCACGTTGGCCGAGCCGTGAGCCTGCCCGCGTATTCACCGACCGATTGAACCGCCGAAATGCGCGAAGCCGCATCCTCGACCTCAGCGCTCCATGAGAGCCGCGTTCATCCGTTGACGGCGCCAATTGAAGTGCACAGTCCCTGGGAGATAGCCAGGGTGCACGGCACTAACAGCGTTCTCAACGCGTAATGCTGTTGTGACAGACGGAAAAAGTTAGCGAAGTATTGCTAAATTGCACCATTATATGTTTAGTCATGTGGTAGGCGTCAAACGCCAATGCCTCGTCCAGTTTTCCGACGTTTTTATTGGTTGTCTCGTCGCGCCGATAGCGAGAACCGGTCTCTGCATCGCCCAAAACGCCAAACAGAGCGCATCCACCAGATCGTATCGGGAATCGAGCACGCAGGCGTCGACCCTGTCGTCGGGCGTGTTAGATGTCGGCGCCGGGCGAACATGAAAGAAGCCTCGGAGTGGTGTCGGTCCGAGGCTTCTTTGGGTAGGCAGCCAGTAGGTAGAAACAATCCTGAGGTTAACGCGGGTTGGTTAACGAGCCGTAAGTCAGAGGCCGGGCCAGGCGGCAAGCTACCTCATAACGTTTCCAGATCGCACTGCGTCGTCCGGGAGAGGTGCGTGCGTTGTTTGATTTGATGGATGAGCATCCGAGAGTGGGCATCGCTGAGCGGCTCAATGCTCGGCTCTCGTGCGCCTGCTCGGCGCACCGCGACCAGCACGGGGGCGGTCTCGGCTTGAGGTGGGCCAAGGGGACCTATGAATAAGGCTGACGGCTCACGACCCCGGAATCGTCACGGTCTGAGCATCCATGTCGCACCGACCGCAGAACAGGCCCGACAACTTGAAGCGTTGCGCCGCGTACGCTCAGTTCGAGCTCACGCGGATTAGACGGGCCAACGTGACGTCGATCAACCGAATGGAGATAGCAGAAGACACGCTACCGCCGGAAGGCACCTCGTCCGGCCCGATGAGCTTGCAAGACAACGCCTTCGACGAACTCTCCAAGCTCGAGCGATATGAAAGGCGGAGCAGAAAAATGCTTGCTGACGCGCTCACTCGTATTATTGCGCGAAAATAGATTAGAAAGCAATCTTAGATTGAGCTTAAGGTCAGTTTATGCAAAACAAACCCAAATTTATCCAAGTTTTTCAAACCTCCATGGCCTTGTGATAAAACGATTGCGCGCAAACCTTTATTTAGGCCATCAGGGCTACGATCCAATTGCTTTTTCGGCGTTTATGCGTTTGCGAGTACTCTCCGATGCAGCCTTGGGAAATGCGATCACTGGCACAACGATGCTTGCAGGAGGCCCGCCGTCGGGGTGCTCACCCGCAAGTCGCCAGCGTTTTTCGCGAGCTGGGTCTTTACAGCGGACGCGCGAGCCGCGAGTCGCAAACTCCTTGATGCCGAACCGTTTCTCAGCGCCGTCGTCGCAGCCGCTGGTTGTTCCGCTTTCTCGGAACTCGCCACCGGTTGGAGCGAACCAAACGGGGTCCCAACGCGACCACAACGGCCCCGCTACTTTGGATCCCGTAGCCGCAGCGCCGACACGCGGCTCAAGGAGGTCTCAGATAATTTACCGTGTTGGCTTTTCCTGCTCCCTTCCCGGCGACGGCCGCGCTTCTCCCTGCTCGTGAGCTAATTTTTCGCTGTTCCGCCGCAACGGATCAGGAGGAGTCACAAAGCCCTCGGAGGTCAAGGAGTTTGTGATCTTCCGCTTGGGAAACCCACTCCACCTTGCTTGCTTGCAGGGAGTTTCCACGGGACGGGAGCGGACAACAGTGGATAGTACCGTCACCTCGTTAGGGCTCAATTGGAACAAGAGGTCACCGTGCGCCACCCCAGTCCATAGAGAGTACTAATCGGAATGCGGTCAGTGACACAGGTGCCACCGAACGGAACGCCTCCTCCGAAGCCCGGATACACACCGTACGAGAGAGGATCATCAATAAATCCACCCGGATAACCGACAATCACGCCGCTCCGCGTGCCCCACGAATTCCCAAATCGTCCCCCATAAAAATGGTGGTGACCGGCAGACCCGAAAGATCCGCCAAATCCATGGCCGATGGCGGCGCTTGCCCCGGCGTTGGCATAGATTGGCGTCAGTAGTGCCGACATCAGAATCACAAACGCGACGAGAGGTCTGACTGGCGCGAACATTGGAACTCAGCCTCGTTCGATGATTTTTCAAATGTCATTTGGCGCTTGGCGTGCCGGAATCTCCAGACAATGCCGGCATTACCGTAAACATCCGGCATGGTCTGCCCATAAAGCTTCATCAAAACTGACCGCCAAGAGCATAAATATCTTTGCAAATCAAGGCGTTACGTCGAACGTTCGAAGCGTGTTGGCGATCACATCGCCGGCCTTGCGCAAAGCGTTCTCATAGCGCTTCGAAGGCCGCACTGGCTGAACCAGGTGGTTTACGCGAATGCTGGATATCGTTTAGGGCAAGATCGAGCTTGAGCTGGTTGTGACCGACAATCGACGTTGTGAGTATTCGTGAGGGAGACATGTTTGCACCGAGAGTGCTGCCGTACCGTTTATTCGGGCTTGATGCAGGAGACTGGTCGATGCTCCTGCTTGGTGTTGCACTTCTTGGCTTGCTGTTAGTCCTCATTTGAATGTGAGCGACACAATTTGAATTCCCCAAACGTCATCGATTTAACGCACAAGTAATTTAGTCTGATTGGAACGACGCAAGCTCGCTCTTGGCATCGTTGATGCATGAGTGCGGATGCGGTGTAAGACGTGAGGTAGCATGACCGATCTAACACAACATTCCGACGCAAAAACGTCGTCGTCACGCTTTAATGCACTGAAGCTGAAGGACATGTTGCCCATTTTGGGAATTTCATTTGGGCTGCTTTGCACACTCGCCTGGGCTTGTTTCTTGCTGTGGGGCTTTGTCGAGTTGTTGCATGGCCTGGACTGAGAATCCCGACTGGCCTCTTCGAATTTTCTCACGCGACTTACAAAGAGGACATCACGAAGCGCTGCGTTTGCGCACACTGTCGTGAACAATTCCAGCCTCCTCGAGGACGCCGCGCAGATAAACCCCGACCAGGTGTCCGACCTGAAGCGCCACGGCATTTATCAGCCGTACAAAGCTGCGACGGCCTTAAAGCAAATCGCCTTGGCCGTAACAGTAAGGGCCGATCGAAAAATTTCGAGCAGTACAATTATCTTCGAATCCCAAAGTTATCTTCGGACCCCAAGTCTCCCTCACCTCGAGAGCTTTAATTGCTCTGCAGATGCTTTTCCGCGGTTCTCAACGAGCTCATATTCTACGACCTGTCCCTCATTAAGCGTGCTCAGACCGGCGCGTTCAACGGCCGAAATATGAACGAAGACATCTTTGCCCCCGCCTTGAGGCTGGAGAAATCCGTAACCCTTCGTAGGATTGAACCATTTCACTGTGGCTTTTGGCATGGAACCCCCTTCACCCCACAACAGTTTAAAAACAGAGAGAACTGTGCGATTATTCCATTGTGGCGTGAAGATTAAGGAAGTACCGAAACATGCGCAACCTGCTCGTCAGCCTTGGCTGCTTGATGGCCGCGGGCGCCGTAATGAGTAGCGCGGCGGCTCAGAGCGATTACTACTCGGCCCAACCGCCGGGCCAACCCCCGGTCTACGTCGATCCAATGGCGGGCGGGGGCTACATCGTCAATAACCCCGGCCGGCCGCCGACCTACGTCAACCCGGGGCCAGGCGACAGCTACATGATCGAAAGGCCAGGCGCGGCCCCCACTTACGTCCGGCCGCAGCCAGGTGGCGGGTATCTGGTCGAAAACCCGGGACGGCCGCCGACCACTTTGAATATAGTCCCAAATGCCACGCCTGGTGTTGCGCGATCTTGTGCGACGACCCAGGCTTGCAAGTAGCGTCCGGACGGCGACCGCCAAGTACCCGCTGAGCGGCGATTCCGGCCCTCAAATCTTATTTTGGGGTGCTAGGCGTCCGGCCAGTACTTTGCCGCTCGAGCATCGCCATAAACGTTCAATGCCCAATTTTGAGGCCAGTCTCGGCGGACCTGGCCCTCTTGGGTCGATGTAAGATTGGACATTTCGCTAAAGGTAAGCCCGGCCATAGAGGCTCGACGTCGCCTTGGAAAGCCAGCAGCTGCGGAAACTATGAGCGAGCGTTTTTATACGGACGAAAGTGACGGGCAAGTGATCGTCCGCGAGGGAGCGGATCGAACAATTCTCAATCCGAGGCACGATCTCCGGAATAAAGAGCCGGCAGAAGCTCTCAAACTCGAAGACGCTTGGTCAGAACAGGTCCGCGTTGGCTTTACTTGCCGATGCACTTGGCAATGAGAGTCAAGCGTTGGGCCTCTATCAGCGCTTCTATCAGCGCGTGGTGACGACATTTCCTGAGCGCTGCACGATGACGCGTAGCCGTATACAGGCCCACGTCATGAGGATGTAAGACGAATTGCGTGTCGAAATTTAACTCTCAATACTCACGTGGCAGCCATCTTGCACCGCTCGGCGGAGGGAGCGAGAGGGCAGCGACAGGCTCAAGCCGCTGCGTCCGTCTGTGCGCTTCGATCCAGGCGTCTCGGGGCAGCCATTCGTGTATTCTCCTGCAAGCTAGCCATTGCGTCGGACTGGCAAGATCGTGTCGTTGGCCGCCCCGGTCGATCTTTTACTCTCACATCAAAACTGGCAACGTGCCAATGCCACCGTGAAACCTGCTGTCGCATTACTTAGGGGCGCCTCGCACTAGCAGGTCGAGGCTTTTCTTTGTCGGGTCAACCTGCAATGATTCGCGTTATTGAAGTGGGGCGACGATGGTAGGAAGAACGGTCACGCGTACGGATCTGAGCCGTGTCGTCGAACGTCGGGTGGGCCTTTCCCGCCTAGAATCTGCAAAGTTGGTCGCGCAGGTCCTAAAGGAAATCACGTACTGCCTGGAACGGGGCGATGCGGTCCTATTGTCATCGTTTGGCAAATTTATCGTCCGAGGGAAGGGCCAACGCATTGGGCGCAATCCCAACACCGGAGCCAAACATATAATCGCGCCGCGCCGCGTGTTGTCATTTAAACCTTCGGCGATCCTCCGGCGGCACATCAATTCTAAGC
This sequence comes from uncultured Alphaproteobacteria bacterium, assembly GCA_963732015.1. Classification (GTDB taxonomy): domain Bacteria; phylum Pseudomonadota; class Alphaproteobacteria; order Rhizobiales; family Xanthobacteraceae; genus BOG-931. The sequence goes on from CAVSXY010000007.1 coordinate 71,650, forward strand.
CAATTCCATCCGCTCGCGACGCCCGCGACGCCGATAGGTCGCCACGTGCGGAGCAACGCACACCCTGAACCCGTCTGAGAGCTGGGCCAGAGCCCCACTAAAGCTTACGCAGCGGCCGGCCCCTGGGAGACCTCACGACTTGGGCGTCGCACCGACCTGACTGTGATGATTCGAAAGCAAAGGCCCCGCCGGGGCGGAGCCAGACCGGCCGCTCGCGAATCCAATCAAAAACGAGAAATGAATATCTCGCCGTCTGGAACCAACAAATGCTGAAGATTACGCAGGCCATTGGGCGTGAGCGAACGAGAATAATCGCAACCGAACGGAAATTCACCGACTTTCCCGACCGCTAGGCGCTCGGTCCTAGGCAAGCGAGCAGGCAGCTCTATTCAGCCGTCTCCAGAGCCTGATCTTCATCCGATGCACTGATTTTGACAATGTGAAATTCCTTAGTCGGATGCTTTTCCCGGAGGCGGTTCAACTCGGCCTCCGCGGTCTCGAGTGATTGATGCTCAAAGCAGCGATGGGAAACGATAATCCAGCGGTCCGTCATTTGATAATCCTCTAAAGAATTGCGGACGCCTCCTGGTCGGCCGCGAATGAATCCGTTTGAAAACACTTGCTCGCAGAAAAATCAGCTATATCGCTGTAGCGCGGCCGGTGCAATGTTGATTATGCTTCACCTTTAGGTCGCTGAGCACCATCAATCTACGACTGGCAAATGTCGGAACGGTAGGTGGCTATAGGCGGTCTCATCTTCTTGGGGTCGCTCAATGAAGGCCACAAGAACGGTCATCCAGGGACGAATAATGCCGGAGCTTTTGGCCGGCGGATCCTGCCACGTGGGCGATTGAAAACTAATACACGTCCTTGAATGTTCTAGTTCTTGCAAGGCCAAGCATTTCGCATCGCCTCGTGGGCTAAGGTTCTGAAATCTTCATTTGTTCGCTCAGGCCGATCGTTATTATAGGTAATAACAGCGCGCACCAGCTGAAGGCTGTCGTTAGTCGCGGGCGTGCAAACAAGGCCGGCTTCTTTGTTGATAGGTTGATAGCTTCCAGGACTCCAACTGTTCCGACGCACCGTCCAGAGAAAAAATTGGACTTTTCCGCAACGAAGTCTTTGCAGCCTGACAAATAAAGCTTGGCGCTAAAAGCAGCAGACTGCTGTGAGGTTGCTCCGCACACGAATGGAGTCAACAGAGGTAGGACGAGTGCAAAAGCGATTCCGGGTAGTGTCCAGAGAGTTGTCTGTCGCGGATCTCTGGCAATTAATCGGAAGGCAGCGAGCTGCGGCAGCCCAGCGGCGCGACACAATGAGGCTTGTGTCCAAATACTTTAGAAACGCATCCTTTTCATTCGACGAGCGTACGACCGACGCGCATCCCCAGCACGTCGCTTCGGTTGCCCATAGCGTCTCTGCTGCGTGTGGCTGAACGGATGCTCTGCGGAGTGCTGAACCACGAACCACCGCGAACGACGCGGACCTCGCAGTTCCCACCTTTAGTCCATGCAGAACCGTCTTTGGGTGCACCCTCATAGCTCTCATGGTCGCAGTCCTCGACCCAAGCCCAGACATTGCCCACCATGTCATACAGGCCGAATTTGTTCGGGGTGAACGATCCAACCGGAACTGGCCTCTCTAAATCGGAGGGACCGCTGCCGCAGCCGATGCAGTTCGCATTCTTCCTGCCGATTTCGGTGCCCCAAGGGTAGGGCGTCTGTGTTCCGGCTCTAGTAGCGTATTCGTACTCCGCTTCAGTCAGCAGCCGATAAGATTTACCTGTGGTTTTCGAGAGCCATGCCACATATTGCTGCGCGTCCTCCCAGCTCACGTTGATCACCGGTTGCCGCCCGCGCCCCCAGCCTGCATCGGCCTGCTCATGCGGTTTGCAGCCACCAACTGCAGTGCACGCGTCCCACTGATCGAATGTCACCTCGAACTTGGAGACCGCGAAGGTTTTGGCGATCGTAACGTCGTGTTGCGGGCCCTCGTTAGGCAATCGATTTTTTTCCGTCGCCGGTGATCCCATAACGAAAGATCCGTTTGGCACCACGACCATCTCGGGGCAGGCAGTACATTCGAGAAATACTTGCATCGGCTTGAGCGTCATCTCCTGCTCGGGCAAAAGCGGTCCATCGGCCGCCCCGAGCGCGCCGGAAGGCCTGTCCATCGCTAAGACAGAAAGTGTAGCGCCAATTAGCGCGATGAATGTGTTGAATGATCTGCTGAACAGCAAAGGCGGAATTGACATGTTTTCGCGGGGTGGCAATTGATCTATCCGAGCGAACCAGAAGTGCTGATCTTCTCTTAGGCCGTGTGGACGGATTTAGCAAAGTCATAGGGTAGAGGGATTCCCAAATCATTTTTTCTGTGACTCATGGGCGGTCGGTTATTTGGAGGACCGACCATGCTCACTGCCATGACGGAAGAGGACTGGACGATTGTTTTGAAGGTATTTGATGCATCATGCCCACGCCGCGGCGACAAAGGTCGGGATGACCGAAAGTTTCTCGAAGCCCTGCAGTATTTCGTGGTTCACAACATCACTTGGCGGGCACTCCCGGAAAAGTTTGGGCATTGGAACAGCGTCTGGAAGCGGTTCTGGCGCTTGAGCCGGTCCGGAACTTTCGAAGCTTTCTTCGATGCGTTGGCGGCATTGAGCGAGACGGCGGATCTGGTGCAGATGTTCGATTCCACCGTGGTCCGCGCCCATGTCTCGGCGGCAGGCGCAAAAGGGGGCAGCACGATCAGGCGCTGGGCCGCTCGCGTGGCGGTTTCTCTACCAAGATCCACTTGAAGACCGATTTCGGTGGCTTGCCAATTGCCTTTCATCTCACCGGTGGTGAAGCCAGCGATAGCCGCAACTTCGAGACGCTTCTCGACATCGGCCCCGATATCAATCCGCGCGCCGCGCTCGGTGACAAGGGCTATGATTTTAAATCAAATCGCGAGGCCGCACGTCAACGTGGAATATGTCCGGCGATCCCGTATCGATCCAACACCAAGGACATCCCCACCTTCTTTCCGAAAACACTCTACAAGGCGCGGGCACGCATCGAACAAGCCGTCGGCAAACTCAAGCGCTTCAAACGTATCGCGCTTCGATGCGAGAAGACGGCGCAGAATTACGGCTCATTCGTCGCGCTTGCTCTCGGCTTCATCTTGATCAAATCCGTCCACACGGCCTAGGCTACACTTGTTTGATCGAAGCGGATAGCTTAAGTCCCATTCATTAAAGCCCATAACGGGTGAATTCTTCCGCTATATCCTGTTTGAGAGTTTTGGCCGCGGCCATATCGGCATTGGCGCCACGTCGGTCGCCTCCCTTCAGTTTGGCAAGTCCGCGACCGTATAGCGCGCTAGCCAGTTTTGGCTCCAGTCGCAGCGCCGAACTGAAATCAGCAGCCGCAGCGCTCCATCGATCTAATTTAAGAAAGACGATCCCTCGCGAATCGAAGGCGGCAGCTAAGTTTGGCTGCAATCGAATTGCCTCATTGCAATCGGCGAGTGCCGCATCGGCTTGGCCCAAGATGGTGCGGCTCCAGCACCGCTCGTTCCACACAACGGCTAACTTGGGGTTGATCCTAATAGCAGCGTCAAAGTCAGTTACTGCGGTACTATAGTCGCCCTGTTTCGCAAGAATTTCACCGCGATTTGCGAAGGCATCAGCATAATCTGAAGCCACATTGATTGCCGCGTCGAAATCAGATTTCGCATTGTCTAGATCGCCCTTTTTTTCGTATGCAACTCCTCGATTATTGAATGGTTTGGCGAAATCCGGCTTTACTTTGATTGCTTCGTTGTAATCCTCGATGGCGAGGTCATATTGTCCTATGCTGGTATAGGCGTTTCCTCGATTGTTATAAGCAATGGCGAGGACTTTCGGGTTTTCTGCGTAGGATTTTATAAGCTCCGTGCAACCGACGATCTGCGGGTTGGCGGACGAGCGATCCCTGCCGTTGCAAAGGTCGACATTGCTCAGTTTCGGAGTTTGCGCCCCTGCCTCCGTTACCAAAAAAGCCAAGACCGAGACAAACGCAAGGCTACGGGGCATGGATCTAAGGGCAGGGTAGGTCATCTTGATTCACACACACCGCGTGCAATGTTGTGGCCACGCCGCCAAGCCTATTGCTAAGTGGTCACAGTAGAACGTTCGTTCTTGCGCGCCGCTCTATTTTTGTTCGATGAGTGTAGAGAATTTGACGGTGCCGTCGGGCAAGATTTCAATGCGGGGTGCCGTGCCGCGTATTCCCATCGTCGCCACCGGCGTATCGACTTTCATGTCGCCTGTTCTGGCGATTTTCCCGGCAATGATATTGAACGTTCCCGATGTCAGACTAAGCAGCGCCGAGTTGGAATGCCCGTTGGGATCATAAACATATTCATTCAGCTCAATTCGGGCATTGCTGCTGGCAGTGAAGGACGTCCCATCGGCGAATATCACACTTAGCGTGCTACTGACGCCGGTCTGAATGAGGTCGCCACGGTAGACTAAATCACCAACTTTGGGCTGGTTATTCGGCGTTAGGTTGGCCTGCACCACAAGAGCGCTGGCGTGTTCGATGTGTACGGTTCCGGTCGCGGTAATAATCTTACCGATAGCACTGGCGTCTAGCTGAGGGGGCTGACCGGTCTGACCCCAAGCGACGCTTGCGCAAATACCAGCCGCCCCCAAAATGAGGCCGACCAATATCGGAATGATGGCGCGCAGCTTCATAGCATTCCCCGACTTAGAGGAGTTCGAGGAACTAAACTCTCGGTCTAGCCCGTTTTACTATGTAGATCAATACGTCCACCCGGTTCACAACAGCCCGCTCTTTTTGATGGCTGCCGACCACCTCAGGCCAACGGTTAGGCTAAGTTTTAAATAATTTGACGTTTTTTCTAGTTTTGTCATGTTTTCAATAGCTTAGGCCGAAAAGACTGGGTCTGCGGCGCCTTCGCGGTAAACTTAATCGCTTAAAGCTCCGGTTCTTTGTCGTGAATGTTTCCCTAACCGCGCAAAAACCAGTAGATTAATGCGAACTTTTCGGGGCGTGGCCCCGACGAAGACACTGCTCGTGGCAGACTGCGACAAAGTCCCTAGAGCGATGGGTTTTGGGGCCGGGCCCCACTAAACTGCTCACGGCGACCGAACAAAGTCCCTAGAGCGAGATAGCTGCTAACGCGTTTTGATTGGGAGGCGCGGCATGTTTCGCGACGCCGCTGATGGACATCGCGGGAATGCGCCCTTCGCTGAGAATGCGACCGATTCCGCAATAGGCAAGTTCGAGATCGTCGTCGGTTCAGTAAGGCTCGCGCATGGAAAGTACACAATCGGCCAACCGGCCGTGGGCGACCTTGTCTATGAAGGCGACGCCATTGAGACGGGCATAGACGGCCGAGTTGTCCTATCGTTTGTTGATGGGACGAATTTTCAGCTTCAAGCCGACGCCTGCATGGTGTTGGATTCATTCTCTCATGATCCAGCTCAATCAACCAAACCAGCCCTGTTTCGCGTCACTAGGGGGCGGTTCGCCTTTGTTGCGGGACAATTAGCGTCAGCGGGACGCCTAATCATCGATACGCCCCTCGCGCAGATTCAAGGCACTCGGCAGGCAGCTGGCATTGGCAGTTTGGTCTTCGGCATTCTTACCTTCGGCCTTATCCATGAATTAAGCGCGGCAAGCGGCGAATTCGGGCTGCTTGATGATGGGGCGATTGATGCCAACGACCTTAAGTTCGGCTCCTTATACATCCATACCAAAGGCGATAACCCACGAGACTTCTTACTCGATAAGGCGACCGAGACAATTGTAATCCGCCCTCGCGGGTCGGCCACAAGCGTAGAAACGATTACAAATACGCCCGCGGATATGTTGAACCATCAGTTCGCATACCAGGGGGTCCACGACGCGTATCTCCGAGGCGTGCAGGAAGGTTTCTTAGGGCAATTGCTTGGCATCCCCAACGATCGTGCCAATGCGAATCCGCAATCCACGACCGATGCAGGAGGATCGGGGGAACTCGTTACGCCGGCGAATTTTTCGCTCACGTCCGTCTTCGATTTAGACACGCCGCTTATTACCATAAGTACCTCACCAACTTTAACCCACATCACCCAACCGGATCTGGCACAGCTTTCGTTCGTATCTGACAGCAATAACATCCCGCCGCCGTCGCCCATCAGTTCGCAAAACCTCTCGCTACAATTGACAGTACCGCCTGTCGTCGCGAACTCGAGCAATCAGTTAAATACCAGTGCTTCACTCGGCATTACCGACAACAATGCCAGCGACACGTTTTCGCTTGCAATTATCGGGGTGGCGGATACCGGTAATAGCCAAGGACTTCCTGGATCGCCGGCGCTGTTGAGCTATCTTCATCCGACAGGCGTGAGCGGTTCGCCCGCCACAGCTAATTTCGCGTTTTCTGCTCCGGCCGGAAGCTTCCAATATCTGTCGCAAGACGAGACAGTCACACTCAACTATACCATTCAGATCACGAGCTCGTCAGGCCAGACTACTACTCAGACGGTGGCGATCACGATTGTCGGCACCAATGACGCACCGGTGATTGGGCTGGCGACCGATCCGACCCCCGTCCAGGCGCCAGTTGGCACCTCCGTCACTGACACCAGCACAATCAGTTTCACCGATCCAAATTTCGATGATACACACAAAGTCAGTTTTGCCTTTGATTCCGCGCTGAGCAATGTCACAGAGACACAAGCTGTTGGACAGTTCAGCGCAAGCGTAGCACCCAATTCAACGGGCGGCTCTGCAGGCACAGTGGACTGGACGTTTACGGTCAGTCCGGCACTCTTGAATGCGTTGCCGGCGGGAACGGTTCTGACTGAAGTATTCGATGTCATTGTCACAGACAACTTCGGTGCGAGCGCCTCTACACCCGTTACCATCACGATCGATGGCCCGATAATTCCACCCTCACCAATGGTGACGCCGGCGACGGTCTCGGGCGTTGAGGGGCAGCCGATTGCGCTGAACTTGGCGTCCGAGATTGCGGCTGCTGGCAGCGACACCATCAATGCGGTGACGCTGACCTTTACGGTGCCGAGCGGCGACACCTATATGTTTGCCAGCACCAGCGCCGGGTTGAACCAGACCTTCGCGGCCGGCGCCGGCCAGACGTTGACACTGACGGCGACTGAGATCGCCAGCGGGGTTCTCAGCGATCTGACGATCAAGACAGCGAACGACAGCAACGTATCGCTGGGCATCTCGGCGACCGAGAAGGATGCCGAGGGCAACGTCAGCGTGGCGGCGACTGGGACCCAGACGGTCACGGGACTGTCGACGGCGCCGACGGTGACGCCGGCGACGGTCTCGGGTGTTGAGGGGCAGCCGATTACGCTGAACCTGGCGTCGGAGATTACGGCGACCGGGCTGAGCGGCGACAGCAACATCATCAATGCGGTGACGCTGACCTTTACGGTGCCGAGCGGCGACACCTATTCGTTTGCCAGCACCAGTGCCGGGTTGAACCAGACCTTCGCGGCCGGCGCCGGCCAGACGTTGATACTGACGGCGGGGCAGATCGCCAGCGGGGTTCTCAGCGATCTGACGATCAAGACGGCCAACGACAGCAACGTATCGCTGGGCATCTCGGCGACCGAGAAGGATGCCGAGGGCAACGTCAGCGCCGCGGCGACCGGGACCCAGACCGTGACGGTACTGCCGACGGCGCCGATGGTGACGCCGGCGACGGTCTCGGGTGTTGAGGGGCAGCCGATTGCGCTGAACCTAGCGTCGGAGATTATGGCGATTGCCAGCGACACCATCAACGTGGTGACGCTGACCTTTACGGTGCCGAGCGGCGACACCTATACGTTTGCCAGCACCAGCGCCGGGTTGAACCAGACCTTCGCGGCCGGCGCCGGCCAGACGTTGACACTGACGGCGACTGAGATCGCCAGCGGGGTTCTCAGCGATCTGACGATCAAGACAGCGAACGACAGCAACGTATCGCTGGGCATCTCGGCGACCGAGAAGGGTGCTGGGGGCAACGTCAGCGTGGCAGCGACCGGGACCCAGACCGTGACGGTGCTGCCGACGGCGCCGACGGTGACGCCGGCGACGGTCTCGGGCGTTGAGGGGCAGCCGATTACGCTGAACCTGGCGTCGGAGATTACGGCGACCGGGCTGAGCGGCGACAGCAACATCATCAATGCGGTGACGCTGACCTTTACGGTGCCGAGCGGCGACACCTATTCGTTTGCCAGCACCAGTGCCGGGTTGAACCAGACCTTCGCGGCCGGCGCCGGCCAGACGTTGATACTGACGGCGGGGCAGATCGCCAGCGGGGTTCTCAGCGATCTGACGATCAAGACGGCCAACGACAGCAACGTATCGCTGGGCATCTCGGCGACCGAGAAGGATGCCGAGGGCAACGTCAGCGCCGCGGCGACCGGGACCCAGACCGTGACGGTACTGCCGACGGCGCCGATGGTGACGCCGGCGACGGTCTCGGGTGTTGAGGGGCAGCCGATTGCGCTGAACCTAGCGTCGGAGATTATGGCGATTGCCAGCGACACCATCAACGTGGTGACGCTGACCTTTACGGTGCCGAGCGGCGACACCTATACGTTTGCCAGCACCAGCGCCGGGTTGAACCAGACCTTCGCGGCCGGCGCCGGCCAGACGTTGATACTGACGGCGGGGCAGATCGCCAGCGGGGTTCTCAGCGATCTGACGATCAAGACGGCCAACGACAGCAACGTATCGCTGGGCATCTCGGCGACCGAGAAGGATGCCGAGGGTAACGTCAGCGCCGCGGCGACCGGGACCCAGACCGTGACGGTACTGCCGACGGCGCCGATGGTGACGCCGGCGACGGTCTCGGGTGTTGAGGGGCAGCCGATTACGCTGAACCTGGCGTCGGAGATTACGGCGACCGGGCTGAGCGGCGACAGCAACATCATCAATGCGGTGACGCTGACCTTTACGGTGCCGAGCGGCGACACCTATTCGTTTGCCAGCACCAGTGCCGGGTTGAACCAGACCTTCGCGGCCGGCGCCGGCCAGACGTTGATACTGACGGCGGGGCAGATCGCCAGCGGGGTTCTCAGCGATCTGACGATCAAGACGGCCAACGACAGCAACGTATCGCTGGGTATCTCGGCAACCGAGAAGGATGCCGAGGGCAACGTCAGCGCCGCGGCGACCGGGACCCAGACCGTGACGGTACTGCCGACGGCGCCGATGGTGACGCCGGCGACGGTCTCGGGTGTTGAGGGGCAGCCGATTGCGCTGAACCTAGCGTCGGAGATTATGGCGATTGCCAGCGACACCATCAACGTGGTGACGCTGACCTTTACGGTGCCGAGCGGCGACACCTATACGTTTGCCAGCACCAGCGCCGGGTTGAACCAGACCTTCGCGGCCGGCGCCGGCCAGACGTTGATACTGACGGCGGGGCAGATCGCCAGCGGGGTTCTCAGCGATCTGACGATCAAGACAGCGAACGACAGCAACGTATCGCTGGGCATCTCGGCGACCGAGAAGGGTGCTGGGGGCAACGTCAGCGTGGCAGCGACCGGGACCCAGACCGTGACGGTGCTGCCGACGGCGCCGACGGTGACGCCGGCGACGGTCTCGGGCGTTGAGGGGCAGCCGATTACGCTGAACCTGGCGTCGGAGATTACGGCGACCGGGCTGAGCGGCGACAGCAACACCATCAATGCGGTGACGCTGACCTTTCCGGTGCCGAGCGGCGACACCTTCACGTTTTCCAGCACACTGACGGCGACGGAGATCGCGAGCGGGGTTCTCAGCGATCTGACGATCATCACAGTGAACGACGGCAATGTATCGCTGAGCATCTCGGCGACCGAGAAGGATGCCGAGGGCGACGTCAGCGCGGCGGCAACCGGAACCCAGACGGTGACGGTGCTGCCGACGGCGCCGACGGTGACGCCGGCGACGGTCTCGGGCGTTGAGGGGCAGCCGATTACGCTGAACCTGGCGTCGGAGATTACGGCGACCGGGCTGAGCGGCGACAGCAACACCATCAATGCGGTGACGCTGACCTTTACGGTGCCGAGCGGCGACACCTACACGTTTGCCAGCACCAGCGCCGGGTTGAACCAGACCTTCGCGGCCGGCGCCGGCCAGACGTTGATACTGACGGCGGGGCAGATCGCCAGCGGGGTTCTCAGCGATCTGACGATCAAGACAGCGAACGACAGCAACGTATCGCTGGGCATCTCGGCGACCGAGAAGGATGCCGAGGGCAACGTCAGCGTGGCGGCGACCGGGACCCAGATGGTGACGGGGCTGTCGACGGCGCCGACGGTGACGCCGGCGACGGTCTCGGGCGTTGAGGGGCAGCCGATTACGCTGAACCTGGCGTCGGAGATTACGGCGACCGGGCTGAGCGGCGACAGCAACACCATCAATGCGGTGACGCTGACCTTTACGGTGCCGAGCGGCGACACCTACACGTTTGCCAGCACCAGTGCCGGGTTGAACCAGACCTTCATGGCCGGCGCCGGCCAGACGTTGATACTGACGGCGACTGAGATCGCCAGCGGGGTTCTCAGCGATCTGACGATCAAGACAGCGAACGACAGCAACGTATCGCTGGGCATCTCGGCAACCGAGAAGGATGCCGAGGGCAACGTCAGCGCGGCCGCGACCGGGACCCAGACGGTCACGGGACTGCCGACGGCGCCGACGGTGACGCCGGCGACGGTCTCGGGTGTTGAGGGGCAGCCGATTACGCTGAACCTGGCGTCGGAGATTACGGCGACCGGGCTGAGCGGCGACAGCAACATCATCAATGCGGTGACGCTGACCTTTACGGTGCCGAGCGGCGACACCTATTCGTTTGCCAGCACCAGTGCCGGGTTGAACCAGACCTTCGCGGCCGGCGCCGGCCAGACGTTGATACTGACGGCGACTGAGATTGCCAGCGGGGTTCTCAGCGATCTGACGATCAAGACAGCGAACGACAGCAACGTATCGCTGGGCATCTCGGCGACCGAGAAGGATGCCGAGGGCAACGTCAGCGCCGCGGCGACCGGGACCCAGACGGTCACGGGGACTGCCGACGGCGCCGACGGTGACGCCGGCGACGGTCTCGGGTGTTGAGGGGCAGCCGATTGCGCTGAACCTGGCGTCGGAGATTACGGCGACCGGGCTGAGCGGCGACAGCAACATCATCAATGCGGTGACGCTGACCTTTACGGTGCCGAGCGGCGACACCTATTCGTTTGCCAGCACCAGTGCCGGGTTGAACCAGACCTTCGCGGCCGGCGCCGGCCAGACGTTGATACTGACGGCGGGGCAGATCGCCAGCGGGGTTCTCAGCGATCTGACGATCAAGACGGCCAACGACAGCAACGTATCGCTGGGCATCTCGGCGACCGAGAAGGATGCCGAGGGCAACGTCAGCGCGGCCGCGACCGGGACCCAGACGGTGACGGTCATTGCGCCGTTGTCTATCACTTCGGTATCAACTAGCCCATCGGCGGACGGCGAAATTGTCCAACACAATCAAGTTCATGGATCGGCTACGATTGATGTTGTTTTTAACGAAGCGGTGACGACAACCGGCGCGATCTTGACCTTCAATAACGGGGCCACGACCTCTGCAGTAACCCAAAATGGTAATCCAGATGAGTTGATCTTCACTTATACGCCCGGGAATAACGGAAACGAAACAACTCCAGACCTCAGTATTACGTCGTTCACGGTGAACGGCGCCAAGGTCACGCTGACACAAGCGATGGGCTTGGAGATTGGCGTGAACGAAGCCTCCAGCGCGCTTGCGATCAACGGCTCGATCACTACGACCGTCAATACTGCCGTGAACGGATTCCTATCACCGAGCGATCCGGGCGGTGCGAGCGGTGACGCAACGTTCGCGATTGCTACTGCCCCACCTTCGGCTGACGGCACGGTAACGATCACCAACACGCACACTGGTGCGTTTACCTTTACTCCGAAATCCGGTTTTGTTGGCAGCGGCAGTTTCACATTCACGGTCACCGACGATGGCGTAATCAGCGCGCCGGCGACAGAGAGCTTCACGGTCAACAGTGCGCCGGCCGGTATCGCGGGAGACCCAATCAATCTGGGCCTGATTGCTCCCGATTCAGGTCAAAACTCGATCGTTACGGTGACCATCAAAGACGCTCTGGCTGGCTGGGTACTAAACGGTGGCACGCCCAATACTGACGGGTCCTGGACGACGACGACGAGTGACCTATCGGCCCTGACCCTGACGACGCCTCCGACCTATTCTGGGGCCGCTGTCATCCACGTGACCGAGACGTGGACCAACGCCGACGGCAGCACGGGAAGCACCGTCGTCGGTGAAAACATCGAAGCTTATGCGTCGGGCTCGCCGATCTTTGCGATTGCAGGCGACGATACGCTTACCGGCGCCGGCGGCAACGATCTCTTTGTCTTTGCTCAGCCGATCGGCAACGACATCGTCCACAACTTCAATGCCGCGTCGGATAAAATTGATCTCATCGGCTTCAACGGCATCACGAGCTTCGGCGATATTCATCTGGCGGATGATGCCAATAGCAACGCAGTCATTACGCTTGCGAGCGGCGAAACGATCACGCTCCAGGGCACCGATGCTGGGTCTCTCACGGCGGGCAACTTCGTGTTCGATCAGACGCCGGTCACCGAAAATGCCGGCAGCATGGTGGTGAGCGACGGCGCGCTGCTGCCGCTCAACGGCACCATTGATAACACCGGCACCATTTTACTGTATTCCAGCGGCGACCAAACTGAGGTGCAGCTCACCGGCGACGGCATCACGCTGGACGGCGGCGGTTACGTCATCCTATCGGATAACTCGGACAACGTTATCGTTGGCACCTCTTCGGCCAGCACGTTGACCAATGTTGACAACACCATCTCGGGCGTCGGTCAGATCGGTTCTGGCGACGGCACACTGACGTTGATCAACGAAGCACACGCTACGATCGACGCCAACATCACTGGCGCCACGCTTACACTCGAAACCGGCAACACCATTACTAACGCTGGTCTGCTGGAAGCGACAAACGGCGGCATTCTGAAGATCGAGGACCCTGTAGAGGGTGGCAACTCCGTTATCCAGGGTGGCACAGTCCAATTCGACGCAGCGTCGAATGTCGACGTCGCGTTCGACCATGGCGCGAATGGTACGACCTATGGGGCTATGGTGCTCGGTGATGCATCAGAATTCACCGGGCACATTTCTGGCTTCTCTGGAAGTGCGCCAGATCCGGCTCACTCGGACACTGTCAATTTGTCCGAATTTGATTACGCGTCGACGACCTTTTCGGAGACAAGCTCAAACGGCAGTTTGGTGCTGACAGCAACTGAAGGCGGCAAGTCCGCAACAGTCACATTTGACAATTTGGACGGGGCTTTGAGTTTTGCAGCCGACGGGCACGGCGGCTCGCTCATTACGGATGAACCTGCTGCTTCGGCTGCAACAGCGAGCGGTGTACTTTCCTCCGCCGGCGACACGTCAGCCGCTGGATCGAATGTCAGTGTTACCCCCCAGGGGGCCGGCTACGTCGGCTCATTCTCCGTCACGCCGGCAGTGACAGGTAATGGAAGTGCTTCGGTACAGTGGGGTTTTGATCTTGGCGATGACCAGATCAACCTGTCGTCCGGCCAGACTGTGACCCAATCCTACGATGTCGCAGTCAACAATGGGCCGAACAACACTTCAAATCAGACGGTCTCGGTCTCGTTGGGTGGTTCCGGCAACGACAACTTCGTGTTCGCTCCAGGGATCGGCGCCGATACCATCGTTAACTTCGATCCGCAGCGCGACACCATCGATCTTTCGCATTTCCAGAACGTTCAATCAGTCCAGGAACTGGCGTCAATGATCACCACTGACCAGCACGGCAATGCCGTGATCGATCTTGGCAATCATGATAGTATAAGCATCCCAGGAATGACCGCGGTACAGCTTCAGCAAATGCTACAAAGCGTCGTACATCTTCACTGAGCGTTGTGATTTTAGTTCGCCCTTTCCCGGGGCGGGGGCGATCGGACTTGTGTCTCTCCCGTAAGAGCACATTTTTCGGTCGCCCTTAATAGTTCAGTCGCCCTTAATAGAAAGTGGCCGACGCTAAGTTGCTTCTAATCTTTTGATAGCTGCTTCAGCCTCGACTCGGCGATGGCACTGTTCGCACTCAAACATCGCCGTCCCTACAAGTCGCATTGATTCTCCGCAGCTTGGACAGTTTACAAATTCGTCCGTGCGGACGGAGGCAACTCGCTGCGGCTTTCGCGAGCGCCATGAGGCCAGTCGGCCTTTCCTTTGCGGTAGCAGCGGTCGCATGAAGGCTCCCAAAACTTTACAATAATACTTTGCTATCGGTTAAAATGTGATGACCGTCACATTTGCGGCCCGCGAAGGTTGGTGAGCTTTGTGATGCGCGACGGATTACTCTGTCGTCATATGACGCTTGATAATGAGTCCGGCGATCTCACGGAGCATACGATCGAACGCTGCCCGCTGGGATAGGACTACCTCAGTCAAGTTCGGTGATCCACCGACGAGCAAAAGGCCGCGAATGCCTCAGCTCTATATGGATTGGCATGCAGCACTAAAGACAACTCCAAGTCAGTGCCTTCCGACCGCGCCCTCACCGAAGGTTGCACCCAAACCGTGTTGTCCTTGAACGCAGAATGGGGCAAACAGCCCATAAGCGAATTCGCTGTTATTAACGGGCGCGCCTCATCATGCTTTTGGTCACCGGCGGAGCCGGCTTTATTGGATCAAACGTCGTAGCAAGCCTAAACGACAGCGGCCGCGCCGACGTCGTCGTCAACGATGTGCTGGGCAGCGACGGCAAATGGCGCAACCTCGCCAAATCCCAGATCGCCGATTTTGTGCCGCCTGCGGACCTTGCGCGATGGCTTGACGGGCGCAAGCTCGACGCACTCATTCATTTGGGCGCCATATCGTCGACCGCGGCGTCTGATGGGGACGCAGTGATTGAGAATAATTTTCGTTTGTCCATGAGCCTACTGGATTGGTGCACGTCGACTCGGACGCCATTCATCTATGCGTCTTCGGCGGCCACCTTCGGCGACGGAGAACAGGGGTTTTCTGACGACTGGTCGTCTGAGGCTTTGAACGCGCTGCGGCCGATGAACCTCTATGGCTGGAGCAAGCACCTGTTCGACCGTGCTCTTGTGGCGCGGGTTGCCCGCAAGGAACCACTGCCACCGCAGTGGGTGGGACTAAAATTCTTTAACGTGTTCGGCCCCAACGAGTATCACAAGGGCGAGATGATGAGTCTCGTCGCCAAACGCTTCGACGAGATCAAGGCCGGCGGGGCTGTTAAGTTGTTCAAGTCGCATCGCGCGGGTATTGCCGACGGCAATCAAATGCGCGATTTCATCTACGTCGACGACGTGGTGTCCGTGGTACGCTGGCTGCTCGAGAGCCCCGCCGTTTCCGGCATTTTCAATGTCGGTACCGGCGACGCACGCAGCTTTCGCGATTTGATGGCAGCGGTGTTTGTGGCGCTTGGTCGCGAACCCGCGATCGATTACATCGATATGCCGATGACGATCCGCAACAGTTATCAGTACTTTACCCAAGCCGAAATGACCAACCTACGCCGCGCCGGCTACAACGCGGATTTCACACGGCTCGAAGATGCTGTGAACAGGTACGTCACGAACTATCTTGGTCGTTCTGATCGCTATCGGTGATCTGTCGGGCAAGCTGCTCGCGAGACACAATCATTTGGCCGCTTTGAAATATCCCTTAGGTGCCGCACATACGATCTTGCTGTGGCCAAAACCGCTCACTCTAGGGTACTGTTGTGACCAGGTCTCCAGCGATGATCATTACTGACCCGTCTTGGCGATTTGCCCGATCCGTTCGGCTTTGTAACCGCGATCGAGGATCGCTTGCCACCATACCCGATTGTCCAAGTACCACTGTACGGTTTTGGCAAGCCCCGTCTCGAAAGTCTCAGTAGCCCGCCAGGCGAGTTCATTTTCGATCTTTGAGGCGTCAATCGCATAGCGACGATCATGACCCGGACGATCCGGAACAAATGAAATGAGACGATGACGTGATCCGTGAGCGGAGGGTTCCAGCTTATCCAACAGGTCGCATATCGTTTTGACGACGGCCAGATTGGTGCGTTCGTTACGCCCACCGATATTGTAGGTTTCTCCTGGCCGGCCCCGTTCGACCACCAGCGTCAGGGCCTTAGCGTGATCCTCGACATAGAGCCAATCCCGGATATTTTGGCCGTCGCCGTAGACAGGTAGCGCTTCTCCGGCAAGCGCCTTGATGATTATGTGGGGAACGAGCTTCTCCGGGAAATGATACGGCCCATAATTGTTGGAGCAGTTGGTTACAAGCGTCGGCAAACCGTAGGTCTCGTGCCACGCTCGAACGAGGTGGTCCGATGAGGCTTTTGAGGCCGAATAGGGTGAGTTTGGTGCGTAAGGAGTGGCTTCGGTAAAAAGCCCATCAGCCCCAAGCGTGCCGTAGACTTCATCCGTCGAGATATGATGAAAGCGAAAATCCTCGCGTCTGAGCCGATCTAGCCGGCGCCAATGCCGGAGCAATTCTTGCAGCAGCGCGAATATCCCGACGATGTTGGTCTGGATAAATTCGGATGGACCGTCAATCGAGCGGTCAACATGGCTTTCCGCCGCAAGGTTCATCACAATGTGGGGTTCGTATTGGTCGAACAATTGGCGGATTGCCTGTCCATTGCCGATGTCAACCTTCGCAAATCGATATCTTGGATTGCCGTCAGTTTGGATCAATTCAAGACATGCAGCGTAGGTGAGCTTGTCGATGTTTACAACAAAAGCGTCAGTCTCGCGCAACAAATGGCGGACAACAGCTGAGCCGATAAAGCCCGCACCACCCGTTACGAATATCACCTTGTTTTCAAAACGCATGTCCTAAAGCTCCGCCCGCCGTGATTGAGCGAATGAGCGGTGGATGCCAAGGAGATATTCTCCATAACTGCTCTTCGCACAGCGCTCTGCAAGTTTGCCAAAATGATCGAGCGTAATATAACCAAGACGCAACGCGATCTCCTCAGGGCAAGCGACCCGCAAGCCCTGCCGTTGCTCTAGGATTTGAATGAAATGACTCGCTTCAACAAGTGATGCATGGGTGCCAGTGTCAAGCCAGGCAAAGCCGCGGCCCAGCACTTCGACGGAGAGATCCCCTCGTTTCAAGTAGGCTTCATTGATATCGGTGATTTCCAGCTCACCGCGCGCCGACGGCCGAAGCGACGCTGCCATGCGTACGACATCGCTGTCGTAGAAATAAAGTCCTGTGACCGCGATGTTTGACTTCGGTCGCTTTGGTTTTTCCTCGATCGAAAGCGCCCGTCCCGTCGCATCGAGTTCGATGACGCCAAATTGCTCAGGCGTATTGACGATATAGCCGAAAACCGTGGCACCTCTTCCGCGCGCATGGGCTCGCGCCAGCATCTCGGGGAGCCCGTGGCCATAAAAGATATTATCGCCAAGAATCAAGGCAACATGTTCTGAACCAATGAAATCGGCGCCAAGGATAAAGGCATCGGCGAGGCCTCTGGGATGCTCCTGCGATGCATATGAAAATCGCAATCCGAAATCGCTGCCGTCACCAAGGAGGCGCTGGAACAGTATTTGATCCTGCGGGGTGGTGATGATCAAGATTTCCCGGATGCCGGCGAACATCAGGGTGGCCAGCGGGTAATAGATCATCGGTTTGTCAAAGACGGGCAGTAGCTGCTTCGAAACAACCGACGTACAAGGGTAGAGCCGGCTGCCGGTGCCACCCGCCAAAATGATGCCCTTCATCTATGCTCCGATTTTCCAAAATGGGCATTTGAGTCCGCCGAGGGGACGTCTCCCGAGGGCGCCCAAAAGTTGATTGTACGCATAAGCTAGTTTACATATCGCAGCGTCGAAATGTGCCGAACATATGAATATTATCAAACTCGCCATTCCTGATTTATTAATCATCGAGCCCAAGATCCTCGGCGACAGCCGCGGCTTTTTTACGGAAATGTACCAGGTTGAGCGATATTCCGAGGCGGGGATCACCCAGCCCTTCGTTCAGGACAACCTGTCCCGCTCGGTCAAGGGCACTTTGCGCGGGCTTCATTTGCAAAATCCACACCCTCAAGGCAAATTGGTGGCGGTGTTGCGAGGCGCTGTCCTGGATGTTGCCGTTGATCTGCGGGTGCACAGTCCAACCTTTGGACGGCACGTTGCGGTGATGCTCAGCGATGAAAACAGGCGTCAATTTTGGGTACCGCGCGGTTTTGCGCATGGTTTCGTTGTGCTGTCGGAGACCGCCGATTTCTTTTACAAATGTGACAACTATTACAGCCCGGCCGACGAACTGGTGCTGAAATGGGATGATCCGGAGGTTGGCATCGATTGGGGGTGTGCGACGCCCGTATTGTCGCAGCGCGATGCTGCTGGACGGCGGCTGTCGGAACTTGAAGGATTGTTGCCCCAATTCGGGACCGTTTGATGCGTGTCCTTCTCACGGGAGTCAACGGGCAGGTGGGAGGAGCGCTGTCAAGCTACCTTAAGGCTTGCGGCACGCCGCTGTTTGTTGATCGAGCCGAGTTTGATCTTTCTCGTCCGGAGTACCTCGCCGAAAAGCTTGACGGTTTCTCGCCCGAACTCATCATCAACCCCGCGGCCTATACAGCGGTGGACAGAGCAGAGGGCGAGCGCGATCTGGCGATGACGGTGAATGCCCAGGCGCCTGGCGTCATCGCGCGCTGGGCCGCCACACACGATGTGCCGCTTATCCATTTCTCGACGGACTATGTGTTTGACGGGGAGGGCGATCGGCCATGGCGTGAAGACGATAAACCTCGTCCGCTTTCGGTTTATGGTGAGACCAAACTCGTCGGCGAAAACGAGATCAAAGCAGCCGCCGGCTGTGCGCTCATCGTGCGGACATCCTGGGTTTACGCGGCAACCGGCAGAAATTTTTTGTGCACGATTGCTCGGTTGGCAAAGGAACGAAAGCAACTGCGCGTCGTTGCCGACCAGGTCGGCGCGCCCACGTCGGCCGCCCAGATTGCTGATGCCGTAGCCGCAATCATCCAAGTGGGTGAGGCCCAGTTACGTGCCCGTGTGGCTCAGGCGGGCGGCATCGTTCATCTCGTCGCCAGTGGTGAAACAAGCTGGCATGGATTCGCAAGCGCAATCGTTGCCGGTTTGCGGCAACGCGGCGTCGAAGTCGCGGTCGAGCAGATTGTTTCAATTCGCGCGGCCGAATATCCAACTCCGGCGAGGCGGCCGCACAATTCGCGCCTTGACACGACGCGATTACAGCAGGTATTCGGGGTCAAACCCACAAACTGGCAGGCCGCGCTGTCGAGGGAGCTTGACCAGCTCGCGCGCGACCTATCTTAAGAGTCGATAGTACCGACATTGCGACGAAATTAAGTATGCTATCGTTTGGCGAGCTGGATAGACGGACGAACACCTTGGACAGCAACGCGTCGGACTTGCCATTCGAGACAGTGCTGGAGCGGTTTCCGTCACGGCGCTTGCTGGTCGTTGGCGACCTTATGTTGGACCGGTTCAGCTACGGCGATGTTGGCAGAATATCACCTGAGGCCCCGGCGGCCGTTATCAATCTTGAACGGGTTGAAGAGGCCGTTGGTGGGGCAGGCAACGTCGCGCGCAATATTGATTCGCTTAATGCCCAGTGTGATCTTTTAAGCATGGTGGGCACCGATGATGCGGCGAATTCAATCTGCCGGTGCCTTGCGGCATTGCCCAAAATCGAGGCGCATCTGGTTCACGCGCCGGATCGAGTGACAACTGTCAGAGTCGGTTTGTTGCAAAGCTGCATAATACACATCTCTTGCGCGCGGATGTTGAGGATCCCTCGACTATTTCGAATGAACTCGAGCAGAAGGTGATCCGCGTTGCCGACGGATTGATGCAGCAGGTCGATGCCGTATTGCTGTCGGATTACAGCAAGGGCCTTTTGACTGATGTCGTTGTACGAAAAATCATCGATTGCGCTCACCAAGCCGGTAAGTTGGTGGTCGTTGATCCAAAGGGCCGATCCTACGAGCGGTATCGCGGCGCGGATTTTGTCACACCGAATCTGAACGAGCTCGGTCACGTTGTCGTCAGTCCGGTGGATACCGAGGAGAATCAAATCCTCGCGGCGCGGAAATTGATGGATATTACGGATAGCCGAGCCGTGCTCGTTACGCGCGGCGAACATGGCGTTTTGGTTGTTCCCGCAGAAGGAAAGGCGACAAGCTTTGCCGCCACGGCGCGGCGTGTCATTGACGTTTCCGGTGCAGGTGACACGCTCGCCGCGAGCTTCACTGTCGCGCTAGCGAGCGGAGCGTCGATCGTGAATGCGGCGCGCCTTGCCAATTATGCCGCGGGTATCGCTGTTTCGAAAACCGGCACGTCTGTCGTTACACATCGGGAGCTCAACGACGCTCTATTGTCGCGACCAGACTTCCACATTCAATCGAAGATTTTCGGCGAAAGCTCATTACTGCGGCAGACGGTTGCCAAGTGGCACGATGATGGCCTGGTCGTTGGGTTCACCAACGGCTGTTTTGATATCATCCACGAGGGTCACGTCGAACTGCTTGCGGAAGCGCGGTCGCATTGTGATCGCCTGATTGTCGCCATTAACAGTGACGCGTCGGTAAAAACGTTGAAGGGACCGACAAGGCCTATCCAATCGGAGCGTGCTCGAACAAAAGTGATATCAGCGCTCGCCTTCGTCGATGCGGTGATTGCGTTTGATGCTGAGACACCCTTCGATCTCATAACAGAACTCAAACCCAATGTGCTCATAAAAGGTTCCGACTATAAGGTTGAAGAAGTCGTCGGTCACTCCGTCGTCGAGGCGCACGGCGGACGGGTGGTTTTGGTTCCGCTGGTTCCGAACTCAAGCACTACGAGAATTGTTGAGAAAATGCGGATTGGTCCGACCAATTCCGCGGCATAAAAAAATAAAATTAGTATTCCATTCTGCCCTGCTCGTTGTGATCACATGAGCCAAACTTTTTATTCTGTCAAGTTCCATGGATTACGAAAAGCGGGGAGATAAGAGTTGCAAGTTATTGGGCAACAAAGAGAAAAGTTTGCTTTTTGGCTTCTTATGTTGCGATGCATGACAATTCGCACTACCTGAAGCTAGTGGTACGAATTTTACGCTTGGTGCCCGCGCATCGTGGAAGATTGCTTGTTACACTGGCGCTCTGCATTCGCGCATCCTCCTCACTTCGATCGAAAATGACGAAGTAAATGGTATCGCTTGCTTGGGGCCAACAAATGATTTTTGCTCAAACTATAGATCCGCTCTATTCAGCAAGCGGATTTGCAGTTGGCTTATTGGTTGGCATGACCGGAGTTGGCGGCGGCTCGCTCTTGACTCCCTTGCTGATCCTATTGTTCGGCATTCATCCTGCCACGGCCGTCGGAACCGACTTGCTCTATGCATCGGCCACAAAGGTCGCCGGCACCGCCGTTCACGGCTTGAGTCGGACCATCGATTGGACGATCGTCCGGCGGCTCGCGAGCGGGAGCGTCCCGGCTACCATCGTCACGCTGCTGTGCCTTTCCCTGATCGATATCAAAGGCGCGACGGCGCGCGATATCATCACGGCGATGCTGACGGCCGCGCTGTTTCTGACTGCCATCGCGCTGCTCGCAAGAGACAGGATCACGAAGCTTTACGCGGCCCATGTCGGTCCGCTCGATAACCGCAAAACGGCGATTGCGACGATTACCGTGGGCGCGATCCTTGGCGTGCTCGTGCCGGTGACATCGGTCGGCGTGGGTGCCATTGGCGTCACGGCGCTGGTGTTGCTGTATCCGAAATTACCTACCGCGCGGATCGTGGGTTCCGATATCGCTCATGCTGTGCCGCTCACTCTTGCTGCGGGCATCGGTCATTGGTTCCTCGGCTCGATCGACTGGCATATTTTCACGTCGTTGCTCGTGGGCTCGGTCCCGGGGATTATTCTCGGGAGCATCTTTGCCGTGAGAGTGCCTGATCGTGCGCTGAGATACGTTCTCGCCGCAACGCTCATCGTTGTGGCCAGCAAGCTCTCGGCAGATCTTAATCCGATCTCCTCGATTACGCTGGCGCTTATGGGATCGCATTGACAACTCAGCGGCGCCGCAATTCGTGCTTGCTGAAGATTGCTGTGATCAATAATCGGGCGTCGCGATCTGCCGATCGGCGAGAGCCTGCAGCACTGCTTCCCGAGTTCTTCAGGCGAGCGATTCGGCGTCAGCAAATGCACTTCAGGATTGTCCGGCGGCTCATAGGGCGCGCAAACCCGCGGCGCCCATCGTATGTTACGCAACCCTGCGGCACCCATCATTATCGGGTGTTAAATCCGCAATATCCCGCGTCCCAGACCCCTTAACCCGACGTCCGGCGCGCCAAATCGTGTCTTTTCCAAACCGATCTGCACCAGCACGGCCGAGGAGTCAGCGCCGCCTGGCGCTCCGGCCAAGAGCATGAGTAGAAATAATTCCAAGTTCAATCACAGATAGCGTGTTGGCAAAACGAACGCAACGGGCGACGCCGACCCCGCAGCACCTCATTCGGCAAAGGAATGCTCGCGCAATGCGTCTTGATAGGCTTGATTGAGCCGCGGCCCCTCTACAACGCCGAGCAGGACTTCAGCCCGGCCCCTGCCGCTTGAGGCTTTCGTCGACCCATCGACCGGCGACGAAACGCTTTTATTCGATGGTCTCAAGACGGGAACGCGGCTGTCGGCGGGCGCCGCCGTCGGCGCGTCTGCGTGGCAGCTGCCGTCACACGATTTGAAGGGATTGTACCTCTACGCTCCCAAAGATTTCGCTGGCGTGATGGATACGGCCATCAATCTCGTGTCGCCAAGCCAGCGGATCTTGGATCGCCGGGCGATCAAGCTCGCATGGACGAAGAAAGCCGAGGTCGTTTCCCCTCAAATCGAAGCGGTCGATCCGGGCCCGCGAAAGGGGGTTGTCATCGCGTCGTTCAGTGTTGAGCAAACGGCCGTTATGATGAAGCGCGCGCAGGACGCCCTCAACGCGGGATTCCTCGGCGCGGCTCACGTTCAGCAGGCTCGCGGATGCCGGTAACGCCGACGCCGCATTTGCTCTGGCAACGACTTACGATTCGGGGGAGCTCGCCAAACGAAATGCCGTCGGCGTTGCCGGCGACCCCGCACGGGCGCTGTCGCTCTATCAACGCGCTGTTGAGTTGGGATCGGCCCAGGCAAGGGCCGCTTTGGAAAGAATGGCAACCAAATGGTTCACGTTCTTCAGCTGGGTGCTTTCACGTGATCCGCTCTATGCCCCTGACTGATGATTCAGAACACGAGAGCGATGATCCTCTCGATGTAATCCGACGATTGGCAAACGACAACGATTGGCCGTTTGAAAGTGTAGGCGAGCAGGAAATAGCGATTCTGGTCACTGGAAGCTGGACCAACTACCGCATTTCGTTCACCTGGATTGATGACATTGAGGTTCTGCACCTTGCGTACGCCTTCGAAATGAAAGCACCGAAACTGCGCCTGCCCGAGGTGCAGCAGCTCGTGTCCAGCATCAACGAGGAGCTGTGGATCGGACATTTCGGGTTTTGGACGGACGACGGTATGGTGATGTTTCGCGACGCCTTGCTGCTCGTCGGTTCGCCGACGGCGTTGCGCGAGCAATGTGAAGCCCTGCTGGGCAGCGCGCTCGCAGGCCATGGAAGCCGTCGATTTTGCTACGTCTGGAAAGGCGTAGAAGCGCTCGGCGCGGCCTTACACGTCCAGCGCCGCGTCGTCGGCGAACTCGGCCCGTTCCTGGATGAAGGCAAAGCGGGCTTCGGGCTTCGTTCCCATCAGCCGCTCCACGGACTTTTCCGTGTCCTTGCGGTCGTCGGGGATGAGCATGACCTTCAAAAGCGTGCGCTTCTTCGGATCCATGGTGGTTTCTTTGAGCTGGGCTGCCATCATTTCGCCGAGCCCCTTGAAGCGGCCGACTTCGACCTTGGCATTGGCGTGAAATTCCTTGCGCAGAAGTTCGTCGCGGTGCGCTTCGTTGCGCGCGTAGAATGTTTTGCCGCCGTGGCTTAGCCGATAGAGCGGCGGCACGGCGAGGAAGAGATGGCCGTGATCGATGAGCTGCGGCATCTGCCGGTAGAAGAACGTGATGAGGAGCGAGGCGATGTGGGCGCCGTCGACGTCGGCGTCGGTCATGATGATGACGCGGCCATAGCGCAAATCCTCGTTGCGATAATGCGCTCCGGTGCCGCAGCCGAGCGCCTGTACGAGATCGGCGAGCTGCTGGTTCTGCGCGAGCTTGTCCTTGCCGGCGGACGCGACGTTGAGGATTTTGCCGCGCAGCGGCAGGATAGCCTGGCTCGCGCGATCGCGCGCCTGCTTGGCCGAACCGCCGGCCGAGTCGCCCTCGACGACGAAAATCTCGGAACCTTCCGCCGCGCTGTTGGTGCAATCGGCGAGCTTGCCGGGGAGGCGGAGTTTCCGGACCGCCGATTTGCGGGCGATATCTTTTTCCTGGCGGCGGCGGAGGCGTTCTTCGGCGCGCTCGCAGACGAAGTCGAGGAGCTTGCTGGCCTGCAGCGGATTGCCGGCGAGCCAATGATCGAACGGATCCTTGATCGCCTGTTCGACGATCTTCTGCGCTTCGGCGGTGGCGAGCCGGTCCTTGGTCTGGCCCTGGAATTCCGGTTCGCGGATGAACACCGACAGCATGGCGCCGGCGCCGATCATGACGTCGTCGCTCGTGATCGACGCGGCACGTTTGCCTTGGCCGACGCGCTCGGCGTGATCCTTCAGTCCGCGCAGCAGGGCACTGCGCAGCCCTGACTCGTGGGTGCCGCCGTCCGGCGTCGGGATGGTGTTGCAGTACGAGTTGAGAAAGCCGTCGGCGTCGGCGGTCCAGGCCATTGCCCATTGGGCGGCGCCATGCGAACCGGTCTTGCCGGCGCTGCCGGAGAAGATGTCGGGGTGCACGAGAGTCGCGCCCGACAGCGCGTCGGAGAGATAATCTTTCAGCCCGTCGGCGAAGTGGAACGTCGCCTTTTCGGGTACGGTGTCCACGCCTTGCAGTAGCTCCTTGGCGCAGGACCAGCGGATTTCGACACCGCCGAACAGATACGCCTTCGAGCGCGTCATCTTGAACACGCGCTCGGGCTTGAAATGCGCCTTGGCGCCGAAGATTTGCGGATCGGGCCGGAAGCGTACCTTAGTGCCGCGCCGGTTCGGCGCCTTGCCGGCGTCCTGCAGCTTGCCTTTCGGCACGCCGCGCTCGAATGCCATGCGGTAAAGTTTCTGGCCGCGCGCGACTTCGACTTCGAGTCGCTCCGAAAGCGCGTTCGCGACCGAGACGCCGACGCCGTGCAGACCGCCCGAGGTTTCGTAGACCTCGGAGTCGAATTTGCCGCCTGCGTGCAGCGTGCACATGATCACTTCGAGGGCCGACTTTTTCGGAAATTTCGGGTGCGGATCGACCGGGATGCCGCGGCCATTGTCGGTGACGGTAATGAAACCATCGGCCTCCAGTTCGACGTCGATCCAGTCGGCATGACCGGCCAGCGCCTCGTCCATGGCGTTGTCGATGACCTCGGCGAAGAGGTGATGCAACGCCTTCTCGTCGGTGCCGCCGATATACATGCCGGGGCGGCGGCGGACCGGTTCGAGGCCTTCAAGGACCTCGATGTGGCGGGCCGTATAGCCGGCTTCGGCCGACGAGCCGCGCGCCGCCGGGCTCGCGGCGCGGCGCGCCGCGCCCTGCCGCGGTTCCGCAAGCTTGGCGAACAAATCGGGCGCTTTTGACGCCTTCGGCGTTTTTGCAGTCTTTCCCATGCTTTGTCCCATATGGGGAGGCGCCCGGCCGCTTGCCGCAGAGGCGGCCGGACGGCGGCGAATCGGCCTTCAACTATGCCATGTCTGGTGTTCTTTCCGGGGCGAGAATCGACCAGCCCAAAGCCCGGAACCCGACAACCGACGGCTTTCGTCCGTTACGCCGCATCGATTTGGGCAGCCGCCATGTGGCATGATCGGCGCCATGACCACGGATGATGCCGCCGTTCCGAAGACGCCTGGACGGCTGATGCGATACCTCGAAGCCATCGCCCGGCACCGCTACGCGGCCTGGATCCTGGCGGCGATCGCGTTTGCGGACAGTTCGTTCTTGCCGCTCGCGCCAGACCTCTTGCTCGTGCCGATGATGCTGGTGCAACCGGAGCGCATGTGGTCGCTGTCGGTGCTCTGCACGGTCGCCTCGTCGCTCGGCGCCGCGCTCGGCTATCTGATCGGCTGGGGCCTGTGGAGCCTGATCGGCGCGCCGCTCGTGGAGTTCTACGGCTACAGCCACGGCTTTGCGACCTACCAGCACTGGGTCGAGGAGTGGGGCGTGTGGCTCGTGATCGTCAAGGGCCTGACGCCGATCCCGTTCAAGATCATCGCCATCGCGGCTGGGGTGGCGAAGATGAATCCATTGGCGTTCATGGTTGCCACGGTCATCGGGCGCTCCCTTCACTTCGCCATGGTGGCTGGGCTCATCTGTCTCCTAGGCGACAGGCTGATGACGTTCGTCGCCAGATACGAGCGGAAATTCGCGTTTGTCTCGGTCGTTGTGCTGCTGGGGGTCGGCGTCGCGTTCTTTCTGCACTCAAGGTAACGAGCGTGGCGAGGCTGCCGGCGTTGACGCCTTATTGGCCCCGTCCTATATGGCCGGCCATGAGCCGATCGCGCGCCGCTTCAGCCGCCTCCCGCCGCCGCCGTACCCCCGCGGCATGGACGTCCGCTCGCGCGTGATCGTTCGTGCCGCTCCTTCCGCGGCACGCGTCTCCTGATATCGTTCCGTGAAATCCTGCCTGACGCCCTGTTTTGGTGAAGCATGATGCTTTTGGACATCACGCTCTAAGCGCAAAGGTCAAAAGATGTCTGCGAAAGCGAAAGTCGGCGTGCTCGGAGCCTCCGGTTACACCGGCGCGGAATTGTTGCGGCTGCTCATTCCTCATCCGCGCGTCGAGATCGCGCTGCTGACCGCTGATCGTCGCGCGGGCAAGCCGATGGCGGACGTGTTTCCGCAATTTGCGCCCTATGCGCTGCCGGTGCTTACCGCGATCGAAGGCATCGATTGGAAGGCTTTGGGCCTCGATCTCGCGTTCTGCGCGCTGCCCCACGGCACGACGCAGAAGGTCATCGCCGATCTCCTCACGCACGCGCCGGGCACCAAGGTCGTCGATCTCTCCGCCGATTTTCGTCTGGCCGATCCGGCGAACTACTCCCATTGGTATGGTCACGCGCACGCGGCGCAGGAGCTGCAGAAGGAAGCGGTCTACGGGCTGACCGAGGTCTACCGCGCCGAGGTCAAGTCGGCGCGGCTCGTCGCCAATCCCGGCTGCTACACGACTTGCGCGCAGCTTGCGCTGATCCCGCTGTTGAAGGCGAAAGCAATCGATCCGGACGAGATCGTCATCGACGCCAAGTCGGGCATGACCGGCGCGGGCAGGGCCGCCAAGGAGGAGATGTTGTTCTCCGAAGTGTCCGAAGGTTTCCACGCCTACGGCGTCGGGCGCCACCGCCACATGTCGGAACTCGACCAGGAATTCAGCAAAGCCGCCGGCCGCAAGGTCGTGGCGACGTTCACGCCGCATCTCGTACCGATGAACCGCGGTATTCTGTCGACCATCTATGTGCGGAGCGTGGAAGCGTCGCCGGAGGATCTTCACGCGGTGCTCGCGAAGGCGTACGCGAGCGAGCCGTTCATGCACGTGCTGCCGTTCGGTGCCACGCCGCAGACCCGCCACGTGCGCGGTTCGAACATGACATTCATCGGCGTGGTGGCGGACCGAATTCCCGGCCGCACCATCATCGTTTCGGCGCTCGACAATCTGACCAAAGGCGCATCCGGCCAGGCGGTGCAGAACATGAATGTCATGCTCGGCTACCCGGAGACCACAGGCCTCGAACAGGTCGCGCTGTTTCCGTGATCCGCTTTGCAGCTCTCAGGCGAGGCCGTAGTCAGGCGAGTTTGAACAGCGCCAGCACCAGCATCACCTGCGCGATGAAGCCGCCCACAAAGGCGAGCGTGCGCAGCACCGGAATGCCCAGCGTGTACACCACGGCGTGGACAAGCCGCGACCAGAAATAAAGCTGGCAGGCGATCGTTGTGGTCGGCGTCGCGAGGTTGACGTTGAGGTCTTGCGTCGCCAGCACAAGCGGCGCGAATACGACGAGGTTTTCGACAGCGTTGACATGGGCGGCCATCAGGCGTTGCGCCCACGGCGACTGCGGTTTGTCGGTTGGGCCCGGGTTCGCCATTGCGCCGGCGAGCCCGCGCACCATGACGCGTTCGAGAATGTACGGCACCCACATCAAGCCGGTCATTGCCACGGTCATGACCAGCCAGAACAGTTCATGCGACATGTCGCTCTCCCCCCGAGTTTCCAAGCGAAAGCCGCTCACACAGCCACATTTGCACAGCTATCGGACGACAGGGAAAGCCCTGTACATAGAAATTACGGGGGGACGATCTCGGCGCGAGACGCTGACGAAAGCCTCAATCGCGCACCTTGACGTAGCTGCCCGGGGCGTCCTCGATGGGCTTGAGAGCTCCCGCGCCGGGAACGCGTGCCGGTACTTCGGTCGGATTCTGGCGCGTGAGCCAGACAAGCCAGTCCGGCCACCACGAGCCCGGATGCTCGGTGGCCTTGGCGAGCCAAGCGTCGACATCGGCGTTGCGCGGCTTGGCGCCGGTCCAGAACTGATACTTTTTCTTGTCCGGCGGATTAATGACGCCGGCGATGTGGCCTGATCCCGAGAGCACGAATTTCACCGGGCCGCCGAAGAATTTCGAGCTGAGCTGCACCGATTTTGCCGGTGCGATATGATCTTCGCGGGTGCCGAGATTGTAGATCGGGACCTTGATGGCTTTCAGATTGATCGGCGTATTTCCGACCACCATTTTGCCCTTCGAGAGCTTGTTCTCGAGGTAGCAATTGCGCAGATAGAAGGAATGATTGGCCGCCGGAAGTCGGGTGGCATCGGAATTCCAGTAGAGCAGGTCGAACGGGAAGGGCGCCTTGCCCTTCAGATAATTGTTGATGACGTAGGGCCACAGGAGGTCGTTCGACCGCAGCAGGTTGAACACGGTCACCATGGACTTGCCTTCGAGATAGCCGCGTTCGCTCATTCGCTTTTCGAGGGCCGCCAGCTGCTCCTCGTCGATGAAGACCTTGAGGTCGCCGGCGTGGGTGAAGTCGACCTGGGCGGCAAACAATGTCGCCGAGACGATACGGTCGTCGCCCCGCGCCGCCATGGCGGCAAGCGTTGTGGCAAGCAACGTGCCGCCGACGCAATAGCCCACGGCGTGGACCTTGTCTTCGCCGGTCGCGTCCTTGATGGCGTCGAGCGCCGCCATCGGGCCCTCGCGGATGTAATCTTCGAAGGTTTTCTTCGCGAGCTGAGCGTTGGGATTGATCCAGGAAATGCAGAACACCGTGATGCCGTGATCGACGCACCATTTGATGAAGGATTTCTCCGGTGTCAGATCGAGCACATAGAACTTGTTGATCCAGGGTGGAACGATCAGCAGCGGCCGCTTCAGCACCATGTCGGTTGTCGGCGCATACTGGATGAGCTGGATCAGGTCATTCTGGAAAACGATCTTGCCGGGGGTCGTCGCGAGATTGCGGCCGACCTCGAACATCGATGAATCGGACTGGCGGATTTTCAGGTCGCCGCCGCCGGCTTCGATGTCTTCGGCGAGCATGCGCATGCCGCGCACGAGATTGTCGGCGTTGGTCGTGAGCGTTTCGCGAAGGAGTTCGGGATTGGTCAGGACGAAGTTCGAGGGCGACAGGGCGTTCGCCACCTGCCGCATGTAGAATTCGGCTTTGAGCTTGGTGTGAGCGTCCAGATCGGCGGCGTCTTCGACCAGTTTGTTGGCCCAGCCGGTAGTGAGTAAGTAGGCCTGCTTGAGGAAGTCGAAGAACTGGTTCGTCGTCCATTCCGGGTCGCTGAACCGCTTGTCGCTGGCAGCCGCTGTGATGACGGGCGCGGTTTCCTCGCCGGCGAGCCGTTTTACTGCCGACACCCAAAGGTCAAGATAGGCTTTTCCAAGCTGCTGCTGGATCGCGGCGGACCGTTTCGGGTCGGCGAGCCAGTATTCGGCAACCTGCCCGAATGTCTTGACGACTTCGGTCAGCTCGTTTGCAAATTCATCGTTTTTGCGGCCTTCCTCGCGGGGTTTCATATAGGCCGCGAGCGCCCGGCCGCCTTCCTCGATGATCCGCGCAAGGTTGCGCGAAAACTCCGCCACGTTGACGGAGCTGACTTTCATCGGTTCTTGCGACTGAGCCCCCACGAGCGTTCCTTAAGCCCTAAAGACCACCTAAAGCTGCTTTTGCGGCAGAAATGGCCCGAGGTGCCGATAGACGCAAGGCACGTGATTCAGTGCAAGGGAAAAGCCGCCGCGGCCGGGTGGATCGGAGCCGCGCCGCACCTGCCGTCCTTGTTTCGACATATTGGAGCCGTAGCCTTCTGCTTGTGTAATCTCTTAGTCAATTATCGTAAGGTATTGAGACCTTAATTGATCATCCAGGGCCTTTGTCGCGGGAAGTCGACATGGCTCGTTTAGGGCGAGTGGCAGCGGGGCGCTGAGGATTAGGGGATTAGCGTGTACGGGAGCGTGAACGGGCGCGGGCTTCGCCTCGCGGCGCTGGGCGTCGCCGTTGCGACGGCCACTCTGCTGTCGGCGTGCTCACCGGGTGCCGACTTTCCCGCGGTGCTCGTGCCGCCGCCGCCTCGGCCCGACACGACAATGAACCCCGCCGAGGTCCAGCAAGCGACCGATGATCTCATTTCGCAGCGGGATCACCTGACCGCAGATACGCAGAACAACGGTCAGCCGCCGGCTCCGGCGGCGGCCCCGGCGGCCGCTATTCCGGCGACGACCGGAAGCGTGCCGCAGCAGCCGAAGAAAAAGAACAAGGCCCAGGCCGCTCCGCCCGCAGGCGGCACCACCCAAACTGCCGGTGCCGACGCTAAGCCGTGATAAAAGTTCGTTTTTAGGGTATCTCTCAAGTCTTGTCAGTTTGTCGAGCCGACCCGCCGGGGCACAACCATGGAAGAATTCTATCGCATCCGCCGGCTACCGCCGTACGTATTCGAGCAGGTCAACCGGGCCAAGGCCTCTGCGCGTAACAGCGGCGCTGACATCGTCGATCTAGGCATGGGCAACCCGGACCTGCCCGCGCCACCCCATGTGATCGAGAAGCTCAAAGAGACGATCGGGAAGTCCCGCACGGATCGCTATTCGGCATCAAAGGGCATCGCCGGACTGCGCCGCGCCCAGGCGGCCTACTACGGCCGCCGTTTTGGCGTGAAGCTCAATCCCGAAACGCAGATCGTCACGACGCTGGGCTCGAAAGAAGGCTTTGCCAACGTCGCTCAGGCAATCACCGCTCCGGGCGATGTCATCATCGTCCCAAATCCGACCTATCCGATCCACGTGTTCGGATTCCTGATGGCGGGCGGTGCCATCCGATCGGTGCAAGTCGAAGCCAACGACGCGTTCTACGTGGCGCTCGAACGCGCCGTTCTGCACTCCATTCCGAAGCCGATCGCAGTCGTTGTCTGCTACCCGTCCAATCCGACGGCCTGCGTCGCGACGCTCGACTTTTATCGCGACCTTATCGCGTTTGCGAAAAAGCATTCACTGCTGGTGCTGTCCGATCTCGCGTACGCGGAAGTCTACCTCGACAATGTCCCGCCGCCGTCGGTTCTGCAGGTTCCCGGCGCCATTGATGTGGCGGTCGAATTTACCTCGATGTCGAAGACCTATTCGATGCCGGGCTGGCGCATCGGCTTTGCGGTCGGCAATGAGCGCATCATTGCCGCGCTCGCCCGCGTGAAATCGTATCTCGATTATGGAGCCTTCACGCCGATCCAGGTGGCGGCGACCGCTGCCCTGAACGGTCCGGACGATTGCATCCACGAGATGCGGACCATCTACCGGCGCCGGCGCGACGCCCTGGTAGAGTCGTTCGGGCGCGCCGGCTGGCGGGTGCCGCCGCCGCAGGCCTCCATGTTCGCCTGGGCGCCGATCCCGGAACCCTTCCAGTCGCTCGGCAGCGTGGAGTTCTCAACGCTGCTCGTCGAGAAGGCGAGCGTTGCGGTCTCGCCGGGCGAGGGCTTTGGCGAATACGGCGAGGGTCACGTCCGCATCGCGCTGGTCGAAAACGAGCAGCGCATCCGGCAGGCCGCACGCAACATCCGGCGCTTTCTTGAAACCGGCCCGGAAATGCTGCACAACGTCGTTCCCCTTGCGACGCGGCGCTAGCGGCCGTCGCCCACACCTAAAGCTTGGCGACGTTTTATGGCCGAACCGCTCAAAGTCGGTCTTGCCGGACTCGGAACCGTCGGCACCGCCGTCGTTCATCTGCTTGAGCGCGGCCGCGACAAGCTGAACGCACGCTGCGGGCGGCCGATCGAGGTCGTCGCGATCAGCGCGCGTTCACGCACTAAGAAGCGCGACATCGATCTGAAGAAATTTCGCTGGGCCGCCGATCCGGTCGCGCTCGCCGCAGATCTATCGATTGACGTGCTGGTGGAAGTCATGGGCGGCGCAAGCGATCCCGCCAAGCGCGCGGTCGAAACTGCGCTTGCGGCCGGCAAATCGGTCGTCACCGCCAACAAGGCGCTGCTCGCCCGCCACGGGCAAAAGCTCGCAGCGCTGGCCGAGCGCAAGCGGGTGGCGCTCAATTTCGAAGCCTCGGTCGGCGGCGGTATTCCGATCGTCAAGACGCTGCGCGAGGGCCTCAACGGCGACACGTTCGTTCGCATCTACGGCATCCTCAACGGCACCTGCAATTACATCCTCTCGCGCATGGAGCAGGACCGGCTCGCCTTCGACGACTGCCTGCGCGACGCGCAGCGGCTAGGCTACGCCGAGGCCGATCCGACGTTCGACGTCGAAGGTCACGATACGGCGCAGAAGCTCTCGATCCTGGCGAGCCTTGCATTCGGCACCAAGCTCGATCCCGCTGCGATTTACGTAGAAGGCATTTCCTCGATCACGCTCGCCGATCTCGATGCGGCGAGCGAACTCGGCTATCGGGTCAAGCTCCTGGGCGTTGCGGTCAAAACCGCCGAGGGCATCGAGCAGCGCGTGCATCCGACCATGGTGCCTAGGGACTCCGCCATCGCCCAGGTCATGGGCGTGACGAATGCGGTTACGGTCGATGCGGACGGCCTTGCCCCGATCACGCTGGTTGGTCCCGGTGCCGGCGGTATGGCGACGGCCTCGGCCGTGGTATCGGACCTCGCCGATATCGCCCGCGGGGTGCGCACGCCGCCGTTCGGACGTCCGGCCGCGCAAATGACCGGCGTACGCAAGGCGCCGATGCAGCATCACGAGGGTGGCTACTACATCCGCCTGCTGGCGCGCGACCGGCCCGGGACCGCGGCGACCATCGCGCGCCGGCTGGCGCAGCAGAAGATTTCGCTCGAGTCGATTGTGCAGCGCCACGGCCGCGCTCCCGACGGCGCCGCGGCTTCGGGCCGCTCGGGCGCAGCCGTGCCGGTCGTCATGATCACATACGCTACGAGTGAAGATGCCGTCCGCAAGGCCCTCGTCGCCGTGCGTCGCGACCGGGTAATCTCCGGCCGGCCACAGGTGATCCGGATCGAAAAGAATTGAGCCAAGCCGGTCTTTTGCGGCCGAAGGAGAATTGTTTCATGTCATCGAAGTCGAGTGATCCCAGTCCCATCATCGAGCGCATTCTGGCGATGGAGATCGTGCGCGTCACCGAACGCGCTGCCGTTGCCGCCGCGCGCTTGCGCGGGCGCGGCGCGGAGAAGAAATCCGACCAGGCCGCCGTCGACGCCATGCGACGGGAACTGAGCAATCTCGCCATCGACGGCACGGTCGTGATCGGCGAGGGCGAGATGGACGAAGCGCCGATGCTCTTCATCGGCGAAAGGGTCGGCACCGGGACCGGTCCCAAGGTCGACATCGCCGTCGATCCGCTCGAAGGCACCACGCTGTGCGCGAAGAATATGCCCGGCGCCATCGCGACCTTGGCGCTGGCCGAAGGAGGCACACTTCTGCACGCCCCCGATATCTATATGGACAAGATCGCGATCGGTCCGGGCTATCCGAAGGGGGTCGTCGATCTCGACGCGCCGGCCGACCAAAACGTCCTCAATCTCGCCAAGGCCAAAGGCGTGAAACCGGAAGCGATCACCGCGATGATTCTCGATCGGCCGCGGCACGCCGACATGATCGCCGCGATCCGCAAAGTTGGCGCGGCCGTCAGTCTGATTACCGACGGCGATGTTGCCGGCGTCATTCATACTGCCGAGCCTGACAAGACCGGCATCGACATCTATCTCGGCATTGGCGGCGCGCCCGAAGGCGTGCTGGCGGCGGCGGCGCTGCGCTGCATTGGCGGCCAGATGCAGACGCGGCTGGCCATCGACACCGACGAGAAGCGCGAGCGCGCCACCAAGATGGGGATCAAGGATCCGCGTAAAAAATACGAGATCGAAGACATGGTGAAAGGCGATTGCCTGTTCGCCGCCACCGGCGTCACCGACGGCCGCATGCTGCGCGGGGTTGCCTTCGGCCACGACATGATCGAGACCGAGACTGTGGTGATGCGCTCGGCGACCGGGACGGTGCGCTGGATCAGGGCCCAGCACCGCAAGCTTGACAAATTCTGATCTCGTCCCGATTTCCGCGTACGGACGCATTGATCCGGCTTAAACTGTAAGGAATCGCCCGTGATCGGCGTTGGCCGGTCGCGCGCCTCGCGTTTTATCGGTGAACGTCAAACCATTTGCCGGCATGGCTGAAAGCCGCCTTTTCCTGGGCGTCGCCGCCTCTGCGACCGGACGCGCGTGGCGCGACCGGCTCGACGAGCGCGGCGCTGCGCGCGCGCTCGCGATCGCCCAGCGCTACAATCTTCCCGAACTGCTGGCGCGCATTCTCGCCGGTCGTAACGTCGAGCTGGACGCGGTCGAGACGTTTCTCGACCCGACCATCAAGGCGTCGATGCCGGATCCCGACGTGCTCACGGCGATGCCACAGGCTGCCGAGCGCATCGCCGACGCCGTGCAGCGCGGCGAGACCATTGCGATCTTCGGCGACTACGACGTTGACGGTGCGACATCCGCCGCCTTGATGGTCCGTTTTCTTCGCCACGGCGGCATCGAGCCGATCGTCCACATTCCGGATCGTCTGTTTGAGGGCTACGGGCCGAACGTCGAAGCGGTCCGCATGCTTGCGGCGAAGGGCGCAACGCTGCTCATCACGGTCGATTGCGGCACCACCAGCATTGAGCCGCTCGCGGAGGCGCGCGCGCTCGGCGTCGATGTCGTCGTCATCGATCATCATCAAGCCGACGAAACGCTGCCGCCGGCCGTCGCGATCGTCAATCCGAACCGCCGGGACGACCTGTCCGGGCTCGGTCATCTGGCCGCTGCGGGCCTCGCATTCATGACCATCGTGGCGGTGAACCGGCTTCTGCGCCGGCGGGGATTCTGGACCGGCGAGCGGCCGGAGCCCGATCTGCTGTCGCTGCTCGACGATGTCGCGCTCGGCACCGTCGCCGACGTGGTGCCGCTGACCGAACTCAACCGCGCCTTCGTTGCCAAAGGTCTCATCGCACTGCGCCGCCGCGAGCGTCACGGCCATGTCAGCCTCATGGATGTCGCACGGCTGTCGGGGCCGCCCGAGGCTTGGCACCTGGGCTTTCTGCTCGGGCCTCGCATCAATGCAGGCGGGCGCATCGGCCAGGCCGATCTCGGGGTCCGGCTGTTGATCGAGGACGATCCGACGGAGGCTGCGAAGATCGCGGCTGAACTTGACCGGCTCAATCGCGAGCGGCAGGCCATCGAGCAGGACACCCTGGCGCAGGCCGAGGCCGAAGCCATGGCGGCGCTTGGTGCCGAGGAACGGGGTGCGGTGGTGATCACGGCTGCCGAGGGATGGCACCCGGGCGTCGTCGGTCTCGTCTCGGCACGGCTCAAGGAGAAATACGGCAGGCCTGCATTTGCCATCGCGCTCGAGCCGGGCGGGATCGGCACCGGCTCAGGCCGCTCGATCGTCGGCGTCGACATCGGCCGCGCGGTGCGCCGCGCGGTGGCGGAAGGCCTGCTGATCAAGGGCGGCGGCCACGCCATGGCGGCGGGCGTGACGTTGAAGAAAACCTCGCTCGCGCCGCTGCGCGCCTATCTTGAGGCGACGCTCAGCGCCGACGTTGAAGTGGCGCGCCGCAACAGCGGCCTGTTGATCGACGGCGCCGTGAGCGCTGCCGGCGCCAATCCCGATCTCGTCGCAACGATTGCGCGTGCCGGACCGTTCGGCTCGGGCAACCCCGAGCCGACCATCGTACTGCCGGCCCATG
Source organism: uncultured Alphaproteobacteria bacterium (assembly GCA_963732015.1). GTDB lineage: Bacteria > Pseudomonadota > Alphaproteobacteria > Rhizobiales > Xanthobacteraceae > BOG-931. The sequence continues at coordinate 108,034 of CAVSXY010000007.1, forward strand.
CCGTGACGTATGCGGAGGAGGTGGGCCAAGCGCACATTCGCGCGCGGCTCAAATCCGTCGATGGTTCGACCGTCAACGCCATTGCTTTTCGCGCCACTGGGCAAAAGCTCGGCGCCGCGCTGATGAACAGTCGCGGCGCGCAGATTCACGCCGCGGGTTCATTCGCCCTGGATCGCTGGCAGGGCGAGGAGCGGGTGCAGTTCAAGATTGCCGACATTGCCCCGGCAGAGCCGTTTGTCCGGCATTGAGCGAAGACACAAAGTGTCTTCTCGGACGGGTAACGCAGAAGGACATTTCAAGCGAGAGGTTGCCGCGGGAACGTGGTTGCAAAATCGCGAATTCCGCTTGAGCGGCCATGACTCTATACTATTTAGATGCCATCCAGGGAGTTGCTTTGGAATGCCGACGATATCTCGCCGCGGGGCGTTGCAACTGAGTGCCGGCCTGACGCTTTCGCTGCTCACTGTCGAGCGGAGCGGCGCCACAACGGTTGAGGCCGATGCCGAGATCGCCAAGTTCACCGGCGGCCAATCGGCGGAGAGCGGAAAAATCGCGATCGATCTTCCCGATATTGCCGAGAACGGCAACACCGTGCCGCTATCGATCAAGATCGACAGCCCGATGAATGCCGACGACTATGTTAGCGACATCCTCATTGTCACCGACGGCAATCCCTATCCTGGCGTAGCAAGATTTCAGCTCACGCCGATGTCCGGCCGCGCTGAGGCTGCAACGCGGATCCGCCTGAACACGACCGAGAACGTGATCGTGGTCGCCAAGACATCGGCTGGCAAGATTTTCGCCGACCGCAAGCTCGTCAAGGTGACGGTCGGCGGTTGCGGCGGCTAGTGCATGATCCGGAAAAGTGGAAGCCGGTTTTCCGAAGAGATCATGCACCAACAAAATGTTAGAGCATCAATCGATTCAATCTGAAGCGATTGTGCTCTAAGCATCGGGCAAGCATCATGGCCGAGAAACCGCGTCTAAGAGTCCCTGCCGAGGCAAAGAAGGGCGACATCATCCAGCTGAAGTCGCTGGTGTCGCATCCGATGGAGACCGGGCTGCGCAAGGACGACGCCGGCAATGTCATTTCGCGCAAAATCATCAATGCGTTCTCGTGCACGTTCAACGGCAAGCCGGTGTTCCGCGCCAAACTCGAGCCCGCGATCGCCGCCAATCCCTATCTCGAATTTACCGCGAAGGTGGAGGAGAGCGGCACGTTCACGTTCACCTGGACCGACGATGACGGCACGGTCACGACCGCCGAAGCAGCCATCACGGTCAGCTGACAGGCCGCTGCAAATCGCCTCAATCGGTCGTATCACGAGCGAGCTCCCGCCGCGGATTTTGACCTTTGGCATTTTGACCTTGGCACGGAGCCTCGCGCACGGCTATCTCTGCACGCGCGCCGCATGAAGGACTTGAAATGGCCAAGCTCAATCTTTCCGTCGCCATCGGCGATTACGACCGCACCCGCGCGCTGATCGACGGCAGTGTCCAGATCGACGGCGTCGATCCGGTCTACATGACGCTCGTTCCCGAAGAGATCTTCTTTCGCGCGTTTCGCGCCGCCGAATTCGATATCTGCGAGGTGTCGCTGTCGAGCTACACGGTGAAGACCGCGCAAGGCAACAGCCCCTATATCGCTGTGCCGGTCTTCGTCTCGCGGGCGTTCCGCCACACCTCGATCTACGTCCGCACCGACCGGGTCAAAAAGCCTGAGGACCTCAAGGGACGCAAGGTCGGCGTGCCTGAATATCAGCTGACCGCCAATGTCTGGGCGCGCGCGTTCCTTGAAGACGATTACGGCGTCAAGCGTTCGGATATCCATTGGATCAGGGGCGGCATCGAGGACGCCGGACGGCCGGAAAAGATCACGGTCAAGCTGCCGCCCGGCGTGCGGCTCGACAACGCACCGGAGGGCGCGACCATTTCGGCGCTGCTTGAGGCCGGCGAGATCGACGGCTTCATCGCGCCGCGGCCGCCGACGCTGGTCGAGAAGGGCCATCCGCATGTCGGCTGGCTGTTTCCCGATCCGACGGCGGTGGCGAAGGACTATTTCAAGCACACCGGGTTTTTCCCGATCATGCACGCGGTAGGGATACGCCGCGAACTTGCCGAGCGTCATCCGTGGCTCCCCGGAGCGGTGATGAAGGCGTTCGAACAGGCGAAGGAAGCGGGGCTGAAAAAGCTCTCCGACACGTCGGCTACCAAGGTCACGCTGCCGTTCGTCGAAGAGCGTCTGAAGGAAGCGCGCGACCTGATGGGTCACGACTTCTGGTCATACGGGGTCGAACCGAACCGCAAGGTGCTCGATTATTTTCTTGGCCAGCACCACGCCGAGGGCCTGTCGTCGCGCCGCGTCTCGGTCGACGAGCTGTTTCACCCGGCGACCTACGAGACGTTCAAGCTATAATCATTCCGGGCTCCGAGTTTCGCTCGGCCCCGGAATGACGCATTCAAATCCGATCCGGGAATTTGATGATGAAGTTGTCGCGGTTCGGCATCTTCACCTCGGGCAGCGTCTTGGCGTTCATCACCGCGTCCTCGGGGATGAGCTTGTTGGCGGCGAGCAGGTAGGCGCAGAGCGAATAGACTTCGTCATCGGTGAGCGTGTGCGGCGTCGGCCACGGCATGGCGCGGCGGATATAGTCGAACAGCGTCGACGTCTGGCCCCAGAAATTGGCGATGGTCTTGTTGGCTTCGATGCCCGGCTCGGTCAGCGACGGGCTGCCGACCAGCATGTTGCTGCGGCCGCCTTTGCCGCCATCGCCGTGACACTGGTTGCAGCCCTTGTCGACGAAGAGCTTGGCGCCCTGAGCTGCGGTGCCGCTGCCGGGCGGCAGGTTCGTGCCGTCGGCGAGGATGCTGATATCCCAGGCCTTGATGTCGGCTTCGGTGACCGGCTGGCCGAGACCCGGCGTGTCGGCGGCCAACGCTGCGGCGGGAACGCACGACAATGCGACAAGGGCAGATAGAGCAGATAGAGCGAGCTGCTTATACGTAGACATTTTTGATCTCACCCTTGGTGTCGATGCCCCACGACGTCAGGCTGTTGTAGTGGTTGTTGGGGAACGCGAGCGGGCTCTTCACCGGTGTTTTGGTTTGTCCGCGCAACGCAATGAAATCGGCCCTCAGGGGTTGGACAGCGCCGGAATCGTCCCAGGCCCGGCTGGTCAGAACCGTGGGCTGGCCGTCCCAGCGCCACGGCATGCGGAAACGGGTGAACGCCTTGGGCGTCGCCGGTCCGTCCAGCGCCGCTTCGCCCCAGCTCTTGCCGCCGTCAGCCGACACGTTGACCGTGGTGATCGTGCCGCTACCCGAATAGGCGATGCCGGAGATTTCGTAGAAGCCCGGGCCTTTCAGCGCGTAGCCGAACGACGGCATGGTGATGAAGGATTTGACCTCGTTGACGAAGTAGAAGCGGTACGCCTTGCCGTCGGGCAAGATCGGCGAATAGTTCCGGGTCTCGTAGAAGGTCATGGCCGGCTGATTGATGACTTTGATCCGGCGCACGAACTTGGTGTTCATGTTGCCTTCGTAACCCGGCAGCAAGAGCCGCATGGGGTAGCCGTTGCCGGGCATGATGCGCTCGCCGTTCTGGTAGAGCGCAATCATCGAGTCTTCGTAGGCCTTCTTCATCGGCACGCTGCGGCTGACCGCAAGCGAGTCGGCGCCTTCGGCGAGCATCCACTTCGCGCTCGGATCGGCGCCAGCTTCGTCGAGCAGGACCGACAGTGGCACGCCGGTCCATTCGGCGCACGATACGAGACCGTGCAGCAGCCCGACCGGCGCCTGCACAGGTTCGTTGGAGAACAGTGGCGCGCTGTTGCCGCCGCACTCGACGAAGTGTTTGCGCGTCACCATCGGATATCGCATCAGCGCGTCGATGGTGAACTCCAGCGGCTGTTTCACCATGCCGTGGATGACAAGGCGGTGCTGATCGGGATCGATGTCCGGGATGCCGGAATGGAGAATCGTAAAGTGCAGCGAGTTCGGCGTAATCGTGCCGTTGAGCATCTGCAGCGGCGTGCGCGCGTGCTGGGTGCGCGGTTCGCCTTTTGGATTGCTCAGGTTACGAACCACATCCTTTTCGAAGCGTGAGGGCGTCTGCAGGAGCGGAGTGACCGCGCCCGGCTCAAGGCTCCACTCGGGTTCGGTGAGCGGTTCGGCGGCGGCGCTGGTCAGCGAAGTGCCGGTGCTGAGCGCTCCGGCAAAGACGATGCCGCTGCCAAGCAAGGCGCGGCGGTGGAGCAGACCGTTGCCGGCCACTTGTTCGAGCGGCGGCGCGACACCGCTGCGTTTACGCATCTTCATGCGCTTATCCTCCTGATCGGCGTCTTGGGGGCGCCGTTCGTTCGAGCCATATGCTCGGAGCGGTGGGGCCGCTCCAGCGTTGATGTTGCCCTGTCCGGCCGCCGTTGTGAACGGAAATTTTGACGCGTCTTGAGGCGTTCGAGCGGGATAGCAGTGTCCGTGGTGCACTTCTTGGGTTCGGAGCCGGCGTTGCGGCTCTCTTATTTCTGCTTGATCTCGTCGAGGCCGCCGAAGTGGGCGACCAGTGTGTTGGCGCCGATCGCCAGCACGAACAGCACGATGAGGATGGCGTACATGCGCGGCATGTCGAAGGTGCTGTACGCCTGGATGACCAGAAAGCCGATGCCGCGGTTCGACAATTTTGTCTCGGCGAGAAGCGTCCCGATCAGCGCAACGCCGAGGCCAAGCCGCAGACCGTTGATGATGGGATGGCGCATCGCCGGTAGATAGATTTTCGTCGCCATCTGCCAGGGATTGGCGCGAAAACTTTGGCCCACCCTGATCAGCACCGGATCGATCTGGCGCATGCCGGCCGCGACGCTAAGCGCGATCGGGAAGAAGCAGGATACTGCGCCCATCGCGATCTTCGAGCCGCCGGCGACGCCGAACCACATGATCATGACCGGGAAGAAGATGATCTTCGGCGTCGGGCCGAGATAGTAGAGGTAGGGTTCGAACGCCTTGCCGATAAACCGATTGGCGCCGAGTACAAGCCCGGCCACCACGCCGGATATACCGCCGATCGCGAGCCCGATTGCAATTTCGCCGCCGGTCGCCCAGAGATTCCAATAGAAGTCGCCGCTCGACAAGAGCTTCACCAGCGCGTTGCCGATGATCGGCAGGGACGGAACGACATCGCGGTAGAACCAGCCCGAGACCGACATCAACTGCCAGACGACAAGCGCCGCCAGCATGATGGCGATGCGGATGAGGGTGACCGGCGTCGTCCAAGGCTTTGCCGGTTTGGTACGCGTCAGCCGACCGATCTCAGCCATCGCTCGGCCCTCTCTGTTGTGACGAAGAACACGACGCTGACCAGGATCACGAAGCAGATCGCCGCATACGTGCCGGCGAGGTCATAGCGTTCGGCCAGCTCGTTGATGAGTTGGCCGAGCCCGCCGAAATTGATCAAGAACTCCACGCCCACGACGTTGATGAGCGCGAAGATCAAGCCGAGCCGGATGCCGACGAAGATCGTCGGCAGCGCGGACGGAAACAGGATTTTCCAAAATTGCTGTGACGGAGTCAGCTTGAAGCTGCGTCCGACATTGATGAGGACGCGCCGCGTTGCCGAAAGGCCTTCGATCGTCTTGAGGATGACGGGCGCAAGCCCCGACACGAACGCCATCATGATGATCGTCATCGCGTTGCGGCCGAACATGACGAGGAACAGCGGATACATCAGAACGAGCGGCGCCGACGCCATGGCCGCCACCCAGGTCTCGCAGGCGAGTCGCAACAATTGCACGTGGTGCAGCAGCACGCCGAGCGCAATGCCGAATATGCTCAGCAATACACCGGCGGCCAGGCATTCCCACGCGGTGAGGAAGAAGCGGTGCAGAATGTCCTCCTCGGCGATGACACGGCCGAAGCTTGCGGCGACCTCGGACGGCAGCGGCACGATGAAGCGATTGATGACGCCGACGCGGATCAGAACTTCGACAGCGACGAGACAAAGAATGAACGAACCGGCGCCGATCAGGGGCGGCAGGAAACGGCTCCTTGTGATTGTGTCAGCCGCGTTCATAGAGGCCAGCCTTCAATCTTCTTGCGCCGGCTACGCCAGCCGTGGCAGCAGCGCGACGGCATTGCTGCGGTCGATTGCCGCCCGCTCGGCGTCCGACAGTTCGTCTTGCCGCAAGTGTTCCACGCCGGCGGCGACTTTCACGAACGGGTAGTCGGTCCCGAACAAGATATGATTCAACGGCGCCATGGCGCGGAGTGCGGCGAGCGATCCTTCGGTATCGGCACTTGCCGTGTCGTAATAGAGCTCGCGCAATTCCGCCATGACGCCGTTCGGCATGAATTTGCCAGCGTTGGGGTGACGTCCGACCGTTTCGACCATGCGGCCGGCCAGCATCGGTGTGGCGCCACCGCCATGGGAGAAGATCCAGCGAATGTCGGGGTTATTGAAGACCGTGCCGTTGATCAGAAGGCTCGTGATGGTGCGCGTGGTCTCGAACGGATATTCGATCGCCTGGGGCGGGACGCCTGGGAGCACACTGCCGCAGCACGCCGACGTCGACGGATGGACGTAGACAATGGCCTTGCGGCGATTGAGCTCCGCGAAGACCGGTGCGAAGGACGTATCGCCCAGATATTTGCCGTCATAGGAGCTGAGCAGGCCGATGCCATCGGCCTTCAGTGTATCGAGCGCATACGCGGCTTCGGCGAGGCTTCCATCGGTGTCGGGCAGCGGCATGACCGCGAAGAGTCCGTAGCGGCCGGGATAGTTGCGCATCTGCTCGGCCGCATAGTCGTTCCACATCCGCGACAGCCGGCGGCCGGCGGCGACATCGCCGAACCACGGTCCCGGCGTACTGACTGAGACCAGCGCCGTTGCGATGCCGTTCTGGTCCATCAGTTCGAGCGACTGGCTCGGCGTCCACGACAGAAGCTGGTTGGTCGAGACGCTGCCGTGGCCGAAATTGATCCGCTCGTGTTCTTCTTTGATGTATGGCGGCGGCAGGAAGTGGTGATGGACGTCGATCCGCGTGGCGGCTGGCTTGGCAGCCGGCGCCTGCGCGAAGGCGCGGCGCGCGGGCAGGGCGGCCGCTGCGGCAAGACCCGTGGCGATGAATTGGCGGCGTCCCATGCAGCAGCTGCACGAGGCCGTAAAGATCGTCATTGTGTTCCTCCTTATGCCCTCCCGCTTTTGCGGGAAGGGAACACCTCATGAGGGGTGTTCACCCGCGTGGAGCGCACGCAACTCGTCGGCGATCATACCGCGGCTCGCCTCTTCGCGCAGATCGCCCCAGATTTGCGCGACGTAGCGGCCGAACGCTTCGCTCGACACGATCTCTGACGTGCGCGGGCGTGGCAATTTGATGTCGACGATGCGCTTCACTTTGCCGGGGCGGTAGGTCATGACCAAAACCCGGTCGGCAAGCTGCACAGCCTCGGTGATATTGTGTGTGATCAGCAGCGTCGTCTGCTTCAACTGTTGCTGAATCTGCAGCACCTTGTCGCCCAGCAGCAGCCGCGTTTGCTCGTCGAGCGACGCGAACGGTTCATCCATCAGCAGGATCTTCGGCTCCGAGGCCAGCGTGCGCGCCATCGACACCCGCTGCCGCATGCCGCCGGACAGTTCGGCCGGGTGGCGCTTCTCGAAGCCGTCGAGGCCGACCATCGAGACAAAATGCCGGGCGCGCTCGAGCCGCTGTTGTTTGGGGACGCCCGCGATCTCCAGCGGAAACGCGACATTGTCGACGACGTTGCGCCACGGGAACGTCAACTCCTCCTGGAACACCATGCCGATCGCGGCATGCGGACCGGCGATGCGCTCGCCGCCGACCGCCACTTGTCCCTCGTAGCCGCTGAGCAGGCCGCCGATGATGTTGAACAACGTGGACTTGCCGCAGCCCGACGGTCCGATCACCGCCAGAAACTCGCCGGGTTTGACGTTGAACCACACGTGATCGAGAGCGGCAACGCCGCCCTCGGCGGTGAGAAAGCGCATCACGATGTCCTCGACCACGAGGATCGCGCCATCGGCGTCGGCCTGAGGCATCGGCACCACGCGATTGCTCGTCGTCGCAACGGCCATCGGACGCTCGCTTCGGTCCAGGGTCAGTTTCCGGCGCGCGTCATTGCCGCCGTCATGACCGCGGTATAGCCCGGCTCGACCCGCACATCGACGACCGCGACCTGGCCGGCATCGACCGCGGCAATCGCCTTTTCCAGCGCTGGTCCGAGATCGGCCGGCTTGGTGATCGGACCGAACCCGACCGCGCCTTGGGCGCGGCCCATGGCGGCGAGGTCCACTTCAGGGTCTGCCATGCGCTGACCGATCCACTTGTTCTCCACCGGCCGATTGCGCATGCGCGCCATCCGCTCCTGATGAAGTTCGTCGTTGTAGAACGAGCGGTTGTTGGCGAGAACGAAGAGCAGCGGAATCTTGTAGTGCACCGCGGTCCAGACTGCGGTGACGCCCATGAGGAAGTCGCCGTCGCCGCAGATCGCGATCGGCAGCCGGCCCGAGCCTTTCAGTGCCAGCGCGGCGCCGACCGAAATGCCGGGGCCGCCGCCAACGCCGCCGCCGCCGTCGGAACCGATATAGTCCAGCGGGTGCTTGAAGGTGGCCCAGGTGTCGTCCCAGGACAGCGGCAGGTGTGTGTAGGTGACGGGTCGGTCGCCGAGCACTTTCCGCAAGCTCCGCGCGATGTTCTCGTTGGTGAAGCCTGCCGGTTCCTTGTCCGAGATTTTGCGCGCGCTCGGCACAGCATGCGGCTTCGTGCTCTTGCCGACTTCCTTGACCAGCTCCGGCACGACGAGGTCAGGGTCGGCGGAGAGCAGCAGATCGACCGGCGGCAAGGCTTGGTGATCCATGCTCCAGCCATTGTGGATGCGGTGATCCAGGGAGACCTGGATGACCTTCACGGACGGTGAGGGACCCGCATAGCGCATGGCGCCGGCGAGATCGACCCAGTCGAGGCTTAGTATGACGTCGACGTTCTTGAGGCCCTCGACGCTTTCCGGCGCGATCGCCCGCGGCGCGCCCGCATAGAGCGGATGGTCGGTCGGGAAGCTCGCGCCGATTTTCAGATCGGTGACGACACGCGCGTTCAGTGCTTCGGCGAGTGCCACGCGCGCGTTCCAAACCTCGGGATCGCGCGAGGTGCGGCCAGCGAGGATCAGAACCTGCTTGGCGCCTTTGAGCATCGCCGCGGCCCGACGGATAAGATCGGCCGGTGCGGCCGTCGACACAGGCGGCATGTAGCGCGCGATGTCGATCGGCGGCGGCGGCTCGGAGATTTTCATCTCCTGCAGTTCGGCGTCAAAATTGATGTAGACCGGGCCCTGCGGCACGGTGTTGGAAATCCAGGTGCCGCGCAGGATCGCCTCGCGCGCAGCGCCAGGCGATGCCGGCTGATCGTCCCACTTGGTGTATTCGCGCACCAGCGCGCCCTGGTCGCGCGCGGTGTGAATCCAGTCAATCCACGGCCGCCGCTTGACGGCATCAACTGGCCCGGTGGCGCCGAGGACGACGACCGGCATGCGGTCGCACCAAGCATTGAACAACGCCATCGAGGCGTGCATCAGGCCGACGTTCGAGTGCACTGCGGTGACCATCGCCTTGCCGGTCACCTTGGCGTAGCCGTGGGCGATTGCGACGGCTGCTTCTTCGTGCAGGCAGAGCAGCATCTGCGGCTTCGAATTGCCGAGATAGTTGACGATGCTGTCGTGCAGGCCGCGATAGCTCGCGCCCGGCGTGAGCGCAATGTAGGGAACGTCGAGGGAGCGCAGCGCATCGGCGATGACGTCACTGCCGAAGCCCGGCGCATTGGCGCCAGCCGGCGTGGGGCGCTCGACGGAGGCGACCGCCGGGTCGGCGTTCTGGGTCTTGGCGCGTGCGGTCGCTGATGGGGTCGGCGTCATTCGGGCATTTCCTCAGGGTTTACGGGGGCGGACAGCGTTGTCGGCCCGCATCCAATAGAATCATGAGCCCTGACGCAACCGGGCGAGAAGTCCCACTCCGGGGTAGCCATCGGCGGGCTGTATCCCGGCCTTGCGCTGAAAATTGCGCACCGCGATCGCCGTATCCGTGCCGATGCGCCCATCGGTGCCGCCGGTATCGTAGCCGAGCGCGGTGAGCCGGCGCTGGATCTCCTGGATGTCCTCAAGCGTTGGGGGCGGTTCGCTGCCAGGGAACTTCTGCACGAACGGCGCGCCGCCGTCGCAAAGGTCGCCGAGATAGACGAGCGCCAGCGCGTAATTCATCGACGGATTGTAGCTCTTCGCCGCAAAGAAATTCGGACCGAGCAAAAACGCAGGACCGCCCGGCACTGGAATCCAAGGCCGTGCCTTGGCGTCCGGCTGGGCAAAGGGAGCGCCATCGGCTCGGGTGACGCCGAGCTTTTGCCACTCGGCAAAGCTGCGCGAAGCACTGCCATGGACGGCGTGCGGCATGCGCACTTCGTAGCCCCAGTGCTCGCGGCGCCGATAACCGCCGCGCTCGAGAAAATAGCGCGCCGTGGAGCCGAGCGCGTCATCGGGAGCGCCGAACGGCGAAATGCGGCCGTCGTGATCGTAATCGATGCCGACATGGAGCCAGACCTCCGGCATCCATTGAGTGGGACCCATGGCGCCGGCCCACGAACCGATCATTTCTTCGGGCGTGCCCCAGCCGCGCTGAACAATCGTGAGGGCATTGATGAGTTCCTGCTGCCAGTAGGCGCGGCGGCGCGGTTCGGCCCAGGCCAGCGTCGCCAGTGACGGGATGATCGGCCGCATGTGATTTTTTTTTCGACGACCGGATCGCTGAATGCAGACTCGATGCCCCACACGCCGAGCATGAACGAACGCTCGACGCCGAAATCCTTCTCGATGCGGGCAAACAGTGGCGCGTATTGCTTCGCTGTTTCTTTGCCGGCCGTGACCTTCCATTCGGAGGTCGCGCGGTTGAGGTATTGCCAGAGCTGTTGCGTGAACTCGGGCTGGTTGTGGATGGCCTTAAGCCCGCCGGTGTCGGGACCAACGCCGCGCATGACGCGTGTGTACGTCTCCTCCGTGATGCCGCGCGCCATTGCCTTCGTGCGAAACGTCGCGATCCACTGCTCGAACGTTGTGGCCGTCGTGTTGCTGGCCTTCGCGTGCGCTGTTTTCGGCAGCATCGATCCCGCAAACGCGCTGGCGATGCCTTTTAACCACGCGCGTCGTGCAGTGTTCGTCGCTCGTTGTCCTGCGTTCACCGGCGGGTTTCCGCAAATCGTCGGGCGGAGTGTCAGGCGCAGTATTTGGTACCACAAGAGCGTCGGGCAGTGTGGACTGCGGCGCCACAGGGTGTTCCAGCGCCGCGACTGCGGCGGGATTGGGGGCGACGGCTCCTGTGGCCGCCGGTTCATCAGCCGCAGGCGATTCGGCAGTGGGCGCTGTCGCGACAGGACCTTTGACCTTCGGCACGCCGCTCGCTTCGCCGTCAGCCATCGGCACTGGAGTGGGTACAGTGGTCGCGTCGGCGACAGCTTCGTTGCGCGGCTCTTTCAGTTTCTCCACGAGAGCATCGATGCTGGCCGCAAAGCTGTCGATGTCGAAGTTTCGCGGATCGTCGTGACCGTTGCGAATGTCGGCGTCGATGGCGGCGTGGAACGCCGGAATCAGCCAATGTTCGGCTCGTGCGCTTGCGATCGTATAAAGGAGGGCGAGCCGATCATATTGTGCGGCCGTAAAGGCGGGCGTCGGCGTGCCCGCGTCGTTATGGCGGCCGAAGCCCGGCGCGGCGCGGCGCGGCTGAATGAGTTCGGTGTGGACGAAGAGCCCCTTCAGGGCGCCGTTGAAATCTTTGGCGCGCTCGAATTTGGTCGCCCGCCAGGGAGTGCCGAAGTCATGCCCGAGCAGCATGCCGCCGAAACGATTGACGATGATGTGCGCCAGTTCCCAATTGTCGGTGCATCGAAAGTTGGAAAGATTGTTGATTTTTGACGCGCCGTCGATGTCGTCTGGAAACGACCTGTGTCCGTAATTCGGTCCGCTGGTGTCATGGATCACGAAGTAGCGCGCCGATGGTGAGTCTGGATCGTTGTCTCTGGCGCGTGCGAGTGGCTGCCAAAGATGGGCGGCGAAGTCCCATTCCAAATTCTGGCCCGACAGAAAAGTGCTCAGCGCCTCGCGAGAGGGCAGACCGGTGTCCTGTCCGATGCGGCTGGTGAGTGCGGGCGGCAGATCGTCGAGCGGCGGCCCCAGATTTCTCGACTGGTCCATGGAGCGCATCAGGCACTTGGCCTGCTCGATGGGCTCGCCCTGATAGCTCAGCGCCGCGGGATCGAACGAGCAGGGCCCCATGGTCTTGAGAATGACGGTCGGCTTGGGCCGGCTTGGCTTGCAGCCTGAACTCAAGGCGTCCTGCGCCGAAGCGCAAATGAACGCCGCCGCAAAACCGATCGCAAGCAGCGTCCGGTGCGAAGGCGTGCCGGCCATGACGCAAAGCGCGCCGATCGTTTGCCTCCGTGCGACGGCGCTGCCAAAGATTTCGCTCGTGGACACAGGTCAAATCCCAAACTTGGAACTTGATACTATCTCCACCAACGCGCGATCTGCCAAGCGGTGCCGCCGTCTTTCAGATCGAAATTCGCTCGCGTGTTTGTTTCGTTGCGCCGAGAATTCGATCTCGAGGAGGTCTGCGATGAATGAACATTCAGAATTCAGGGCCTTCAGCGCCACTCATCATACCTTCGCGCGTTCGACATAGCTGCCATCTGCCGTCATGACGACGATTTTGGTTCCGATCGACACAAAGGGCGGCACCATGGTGCGCACGCCGTTCGACAGCTTGGCCGGCTTGTAGGACGACGCTGCGGTCTGGCCTTTCACCGTGGGCTCGGTGTCGACCACTTCGAGCACCGCTTTGGGCGGCAGTTCGATCGACACGGGAGTGCCTTCGTGCAGGCTGATCGTCACTTCCATTTCGGGCTGCAGATAGGCCGCTTGACCGCCGATAATATCGGCCGGCACGGCGACCTGGTCGTAGCTCTCCATATTCATGAAATGGAAGCCGTCACCGTCCTGGTACATGAATTGATGCTTGCGGTCCTCGACGAAGGCACGCTCGACTTGGTCGGTGGTTTTGAATCGCAGCGAGACTTTCACGCCGTCGGCAATCCGGCGTACGTCCATCTGGGTGACGGGGGTACCCTTGCCGGGATGGATGTTTTCGGTCGAAACGATGACCCCGAGCTTGCCGTCGAGATCGACGATATTGCCTTTTCGGAGCGAGCTGGCGATGACTTTCACGGGTCGAATCCTTGGGTGCGGGGGCCTTTTTCGAGGCGCAACATACTGATCTTGCGACGAACTGCTAGTTATTTCCGAACCCGTCCAAGGACAAGGCATGCCCGACACCCCGCTCGTCTCGTCGCCCTTTTGGGCGCCGCATGTCCACGCCGACCGCAGGCCGATCTTGCTGGCCCGGGGACGGATCGTGGCCGCCTTGCGATCGTGGTTCGCCGGGCAGGATTTCGTCGAGGTCGAGACGGGAGCGCTGCAGGTGTCCCCGGGCAACGAAATTCATCTCCACGCCTTCGCCACCACGCTCGCAGCACCCGACGGTGCTGCGTCGCGGCTTTACCTGCGCACATCGCCGGAGTTCGCCTGCAAGAAGCTCCTTGCGGCCGGTGAGCGCCGCATCGTCGAATTCGCCAGGGTCTTTCGCAACCGTGAGCGCGGCGCGCTGCACCATCCGGAATTCACGCTGATCGAATGGTATCGCGCAGGTGAGCCCTGCCAGACGCTGATGGACGATTGCGCGGCGATCCTGGCGCTGACAGCGAAGGCTGCTGGCGCGCGGCAACTGACGTTTCGCGGCAAGGTCACAGATCCGTTCGCCGCGCCGGAGCGACTAACCGTCGCCGAGGCGTTTCGCCGTTTCGCCAGCGTCGATCTGTTGGCGACGCTGCCGGACGGCCGGCCGGACCGGCAGGCGTTTGCGCGCGCCGCGCAGGCGGCGGGCATCCGCACGGCCGATGACGACACCTGGGGCGATATCTTCAGCCGCATCCTGGTCGAACGCGTCGAGGGCCATCTCGGCATCGGCCGCGCGACGATCCTCGATGAATATCCGAGCGTCATGGCTGCGCTAGCGCGGCCGGCGCCGCACGACCCGCGCGTCGCCGAGCGGTTCGAGCTCTATGCCTGCGGCGTCGAACTCGCCAACGGCTTCGGCGAACTCACCGACCCGGCCGAGCAGCGCCTCCGTCTGGAAAGCGAGATGGCGGAGAAGCAACGCATCTACGGCGAGCGCTACCCGATCGACGAGGACTTCATCGCCGCCGTCGGCGCGATGCCGCCAGCGAGCGGCATCGCCCTCGGCCTCGATCGCCTGGTGATGCTCGCCACAGGCGCGTCACGGATCGATCAGGTGATTTGGACGCCGATGGCAACAGAATAAAGAATATAGGCAGACGGCGTAGCCGACATCACCTCCGCCGCTTTTCCCCCGCCACAATAGTTTGGGCAATAACAACGAGGGGCAGGATGAGTTTGAGCGGATCATCAAGCAATGTGACAGCGCCGAACCGTTCGTACCACTCTGCCGCCCTGGCGTCTTTGGCGTCGATCGCTAGTGCGATGCCGCCAACCTCGATGGCGACAGCCAGGGCGCGCTGCCCGGCCGCCAGCAGCAGGTCGCCGCCGAGCCCGCGGCCCTGCATGGAGCGGTCTACGGCCAAGCGTCCAAGTCGAAAGACCGGAACATCATAGCGGCCAAGCTTTCTGGTCACTTGTTGCGGTAGTCGTGCGAACGCAATCGATGCATGACCGATCGAATAAAAGCCGAGCATGCGCTCCGGTGCGGCAGGTGACACCGCGACGAATGTCTTCGCACCTCCCGATTTGTGGTTCTGCCGAGCATAAGGTCGAGATATTCGTTCAACTCAGCCGAGCCACAGTCTAAGCTCTTGCGGTTGTGATGCCGCCCGATAGGCTCTTCACGCCAGTCCTGCAACGGTGCTATTTCGTCCGCGCTGCGCGACGCTGCGCTGCAGCCAGAAGGGCAGTGGTTGGCTTCGGAGGATTCTCCAGCAGTTCCAACACGCGCTTGGTGTCGCGTGCGCTGAGGACAATGCGTTCGGCGCGGTCGACAATGTCACGTGCGGCCGGCAGTGCGTTGCGCATGATAAAGCTGGTCACGTCCAACCGCTCATAGGCGGCCGCCATCGCAAGGAGGCGCTTTTCTTCCTTTGTCGTCCGCAGTTCGATGCGATCTTCGCGGCTGGCGGTGCTCTGGGCCATCCGGTGGTTCCTTACGTTATGTACGGACTATATCCGTACATAAAACGTAAGGTTCAAGATGCGGAGCCGCCTCTAACCCTGCTCCCCTCAGCGTCAGTTACCGGCTGACGTGAACGTTCAGGATTGCCGTCGTCCCGTCCTGGACCTTCTTCAGCGCCGCTTGCACCGCGCCTTTGAGTTTCGCCGGCTCCTCGACCCGTTCGCCGTGCAGGCCGAAATGCGAACCGAGCGCCTCATAGTCGGGGCCGTTGAGCTGTGAGCCCAGGTAAATATTGGCGTTCTCGGCAGCGCCATCCGCATAGTGGTGCACGTGGCCCTTCTTCATCGCCATGTAGCCCTTGTTGTTGAACACGACGATGAGGATCGGGAGATTGTGCTGCTTGGAAGCGCCGAGCGCCTGGATCACCGGATTGTAGAGAAAGCCGCCGTCGCCGATGAGCAGCGCGACTGGACGCTTCGGCGCGGCGAGCTTGACGCCGAGCGCGGTGCCGATGCCTTGGCCGAGCCCACCAAAGCCGCGGAAGAAGCTCTGCGGCGTCGTGAACGGCAGGTGCTGGCGCAACACCGGCCCGTGCAGGATAGTCTCATCCACATAGACGGTATCGGCCGGCAGGGTTTCGCCGAGCGTCGCGATCAGGTCGAGCGGATCGATCGCTTTGCCGTTGCCGCGGGCCTTGGCCTTTTCGGCATTCAAGGAGGCGACAAACGCGTCGTGCTCTTTCGTCCATTTGTCGCGGCGCTTCTTGACGGCATCGGCTTCGATCTTTTCGGTGCGCGCCGCTTGCGCCAGCAATTGCAGGGAAGCTGCGATGTCGCCCTCGAGATAAAGGTCAGCATGCAGCTGCTGATAGATCATGTGGCCTTTGAACTGGTTCTCATTGATGGCGACGATCTTGCCCTTGGTCGGCCGCTCGTGCGGCGGGTACCAGGGTATGCGGCCGCCGACCAACAAAACGAGGTCGGCATCGGCGAGATATTTGTAGCTGCCGACGCCGAGGTAGAGCGGATGATTGGTCGGGAAATTGGTGAAGTTCGCGCCGCGGCTCCAGGTCACCGGCAGGCCAAGCAGATCGGCAAGCTCGACCAGCGCAGTGAAGGCGTCCGGATCGCGGCCCGATTGTTCGGCGACGACGATCGGATTCTTTGCCGAGAGCAGGAGCGCCGTGACTTTCTCCACGTCGCTCGGATGCGGCTGCAGGCGCGGCGCAAACGGCACGTCGCGTTCGTTTGCGGGCGGCGTCCAGTCGTGCAGCATTTGCTCGAGCGCGACGTTGAGATAGATGGGTCCTTTCGGCGTGCGCTGCGCCATTTCGCCGGCGCGGATCACGGTCTCGTAAAGCGTATAGGGGCTCGTCACCTGCCGCGCCCATTTGGTGATGTTGTCGACGAACCGCTCGGCACCGCCGACGCTGATGCCGCCGTACCATTGCTGCTCGATGTCGAGGTTGGGGTCCTCGCCGAGCGTCTGCGATTCACCCGACATGACGATCATCGGGACTTCGGATTGCAGCGCCCCGTGTACGCCCATGCTGCCTTGCAGGAGACCGACGCCGGCGTGTACCAGCACGGCCTGCGGGCGGCCGGTCATCAGCGTGTATCCGGTCGCCATATTGACGGCGAGCGTCTCGTGCCAGGCATCGATATAGGCCGGGCCTTCGCGGTTGCCGAGCTTCTGCCGCACCAGGGCTTCCCAGACCGGCGACCATTCCGAGCCCGGCGAGGACATAATGTAATCGATCTTCAGTTTGCGGAACGCTTCCAGGATCGCTTCCCCGCCGTCCATGTAGTTTTTCATTGATATCGTCTCGTTTGTTGGTTGCCGTACCGGTGCCGCAGCAAACACGCTATTGACGCCCGCTGCAACGTGCTTTGGCGCCACTACCGGGTGTTATGGCCCCGCGGGATGCGGGCTTGCGTGCGGTTGGCGGCGTCGCGCATAAGACCCTCGAATCTGCTGAGTCGAGGTCCGCCCATGAGTTCCGCCGCCAAAGTGCTGCGCACGCCCGTCGATCTGGCGGACGCGCAGCTTGTCGGGCGCGATCGTCTCGCCGCGCTTGAGGCGGTTGCCTCCCGCTACGCGGTCGCGATCACGCCGGCGATCGCCGATCTGATCGATCCGAACGATCCGCACGATCCGATCGCGCGGCAATTCGTGCCCGATGTCCGTGAGCTTAAGCTTAAATCCGAGGAGCGCGACGACCCGATCGGCGACAATGCCCATAACCCGGTCGAAGGCATCGTCCACCGGTATCCGGACCGGGTGCTGCTCAAGCTCATCAACGCGTGTGCGATCTATTGTCGTTTTTGCTTCCGGCGCGAAATGGTTGGGCCGGGGCGGGGAGGGCTTTCGGCACACACGCTGGAGAGGGCGTTCGATTACATCCGTCGCTCGCCGCAAATCTGGGAAGTGATCCTCACTGGCGGCGATCCGCTCATGCTATCGGCGCGCCGTCTCAAAGCCGTAATGAAAAGCCTCTGTGGCATTGATCACGTCAAGGTCATCCGCGTTCATACGCGGCTGCCGATCGCGGCGCCCGAACGGATCACGCCGGCATTGGTCCGCGCGCTACGCACCGGGAAGGCGACATTCGTCGTGCTGCACGCCAATCATCCGCGCGAGCTGACAGCGGACGCGCGGGCGGCCTGTGCGCGTCTGGTGGACGCAGGCATTCCGATGCTGTCGCAATCGGTGTTGCTGCGCGGAGTAAACGATGATGTTGCGACCCTTGCGGCGCTGATGCGCGGGCTGGTCGAGAACAGGATCAAGCCCTACTACCTGCACCACGCGGATCTGGCGCCGGGCACGTCGCACCTGCGCACTACCATCGCCGACGGCCAGGCCATGATGCGGGCGTTGCACGGGCGGACGTCGGGCCTCTGCCAGCCGGCCTATGTGCTGGATATCCCGGGCGGCTATGGCAAGTCCCCGATTGGCCCCAATTACCTCAGCCCGGACGGCGCCATCGTCGAGGATTTCAACGGCGGACAACACCAATATTTGCCACAGTCCTGACGCATCTGTGTTGTTTTAGGGGTTGTCATCATCGGCCCCGGGGACGTGGCTGTGATGGGGGGGCGGACGGGCGTACAATACAAGCTTGAAAAGCGTGGGGCCCGGATTGGGGGTTACCCGGCGGGCGGCCCAGCGTTCGATTGCAAGGGGCGGCAATTGAAGTCGGCATTCTGGCGATGTGTGACCGTGCTGTTCCTCGCCGTTTGGGTCGGCGGGTGCGGTTACAGCGACGTCGTCCACTCCCTGTTCGACCATTCGTCGGACTCGCCCGCGCCCGAGGTGAAACTCCCTGGGCACGTCTATCTGTTCCGCGGCCTGGTCGGCGACATCTATTCGCTTGGCATGGACCAACTTGCCGACACGCTCGTGCATCGGGGCGTGACGGCCACGGTGCACGGCATCACCGAATATGGCTCGGTCGCGGACGACATCGTCCGCAAATACAAATCGGGCGACGAGCGCGGCCCCATCATATTGATCGGCCACTCAACCGGCGGCGATCTGATCATCGCCGTGTCCGAGAGACTGAAACAGGCGGATGTTCCGGTCGCGCTCGCCTTCGGCTTCGATCCGACCCGCATCGCCGATGACGTGCCCTCGAACGTCGAACTCTTCATCAATCTGTTTCAGCGCTCGAACCCGATCGGCGGCGGTGAAGCGACAGCGGGCCGCGGCTTTCGTGGACGGCTGATCAATGTCGACCTGCGCGAGCACAACGAGATCGTTCATATCAATCTCGACAAGACGGTTGCGGTGCAGGCTCTCGTGGTTGCCAAGATCGTCGTGCTTTGCACGCTCGCACATTCGCGGGGGACTGCGCGGCGGGCGGACTTCGGCAACGACGTCTGGCCCCTCGTGCTCAAATATACGGTGCCGGGCGGGGCGCCGATCGAATTATGGGACAGTGCGATCCGTGTGAAGGCCAAAGGCGGCGATACAATCGACGTGGTGGCGACGCGATACAACCTGCCGGTCTGGGTGGTTGCGCAGATCAACGCCATCGATCAGGATCATCCGATCGAGCCCGGCCGCGCTTTGCTGATCCCGTACAACATGTATAGCGCGGCTGCGTTGCAGACTGCCGCGCCTGCGGCGGCGCCCGGCAATCCTGCGCGACCGGCGGCCGCGGTCAGCTCATCGCGGGCGCCCACACGCCATTCCGCTCCGGGTCAGTCTTCGCCGATCGAAGAAACGTCGGATCAGCCGAGCGCGAACTCCTTCACCGACCGCTGGGGCGGCGCCTTCACGCAGTAAGCCGATCGGCCTGGAATTTTGAGGTCCGCGCGTCAAGCCGGGCAAGCGCCGGCTTTTTCTCTGAAGAACACCGCGGTCTCGAATTCGTAACCGCACGCTTCACACGACCACGTGTGGCGCACGCAATGTTCGTTGAGATATTCGGACCAGTCGGGTGCCAGCAGCCATTCGCTGCATTGCGGGCAATTGTTTTTGCTGTAAGTCATCAGGCGCGTACGCGGCAGTGTCATCTCCGCCTGCAGGGTCATGATTGTTTCCTCCCTGAACTAACCCCTCCGCCTCAAGCGGACCGTAGTCGGCATCTGTGGCATTGACGTGACGCGCCGGAACTTGTGGACGCGCCTGTCACGCGGTCTGCGGCACTGCACAATAAGTGGCGGGACAAGATAATCGCGTGCAGTTCGAGTGGGTTGCATCTCGCCGTTCAATCCGCACCACTCGCCCGATGCGTTGCATTCGCGACATTTAGTTAGCGACTTTGCAACGACGATCATCGTGCGGCTACCGGGCGCACCCGCCGGAAGGTGCGGCTCGGTGTCGACAACACGAAGAGCCCCGACACCGTGTCGCATCGGGGCTCATTCATGCGTCGCCCGAATTTGCCCGCGAAGTTTATTGGCACACCTGCACCGGCTGAAGCACGTAGATGTAGCCGTTCCAAACTTGGCGCTTGGTTCAGTAGCATGGGGCTGGAGTGGATCCGCGTATTTCTTCGGCTCCGGAACCACGAAAGCAAGATGCCCAAGCTTGATGGGCCCAATTCCGGCGACGCCTGCGGCTTGCAAATGGATTTTTGCGCGGAGAACAGTTCGCACACGGTACCTTTGGGATCCTCGAACGAAAGCATCTGGCCGATTCCGGGAGCCGGATCGCTTCGGGTCTGACAGCGCAGGCCCTCAACCTCGATCCCTTTCCGGATGTCATTGAAGTCGGTCTCGGGCGCGGCCTGGAACGCCAGCCTGCGACAGCCCACGTTGCTGCCTTTTTCAAGTTGAACGACGAGATCGCCGAGTTTGGTCGCCAGATAGGCGCGCCCGTTCTCGCGCTCCGCCAGCACCGGGCCGGCGACTTCGGTGAAATAGGCGATCTGGCGATCGAGATCGGGCGTTTCAAACGTTACATGGGCGAAGCGTTTAGCGTGGATCATCACGCGCTCCCTCAAAATGGTCTTGCCACGGCGAGTTAGCGTCCATGCGGCACCGTTCGGTCGCATCCGACGCCTTGGTCTCGCCAGGCAGGCGTGGTTTATTTGTCACGCGCACGACAAGCCAGTTCAAGCCCAGCGCCGCGCCGGGCGGGTGTTTTTCGCGACTGAGAGCATTCATCGATGGCAAGCATTCCACAATACGAGACTGACGTTGCGATCGTTGGGGCGGAGGCGCCGGCATGGCGGCCGGCATCGAGGCGCGCGACGCGGGTGCGCGCGCGATCGCGTTCGAAATGGACGCCGAGCCTGGCGGTGCCGCCATCATTTCGGGAGGCGGCTGCCTGATCGTCGGATCGCCGCTGCAGAAAGAAAACGGCATTCACGACACGCCCGATCTCGCCTTCAAGGACTGGATCGCGTGGGGAGGTCCGTCGGCCGACGAGGTCTGGGCGCGCTACTACATCGAGCACAGCCTGCACGATCTTTATCATCTGGGCCGGAAGCTTCGGCGCGAAATGGGTCGACCTGAAGGTCCAGGAAGGCAATTCGGTACTGCGTTGGACCAGGACCGAACGCAACGGCCTCGGCCTGATGACACGCCTCATCGAGGCCTTTCGCAACAAGGGCGGCGGGGTCGTTCCCGAAACGGAGATCACCGAACTCAGTGTCGAGAGCGGCCGCGTCACCGGCCTGAAGGGCCGCAATACCAAGACCGGCGAGCCGGTCTCTGTGCGCAGCAAGGCCGTGGTGGTGACGACCGGTGGCTTCAATTCCAACCTCGACATGGTGCTGGAGCACAATCCCGGTCTCGGCAACCAGAAGGTTCTCGAAGGATCGGGACGCAATTCGACCGGGAGCGGCCATAAAATCGTCCGGCAGGCGGGCGGCTATCTCACGCACATGGATCACATCTGGTTCTACGTCTACGCGACGCCCGATTACCGCGATCCCGCCCAGCGCCGCGGCCTCGTGTTCCGCCTGGTGCCGGGCAACATCTGGGTGAATCAGCAGGGGCGCCGATTTCACAACGAGGCGATATCGGGCGGCAACTCGGCGACGCCGGCGCTGATGGCGCAGAATCCCGCGCCATGCCTGGGCCATCATGGATACGCCGATGACCGCGACCATGGAGATCGCCGATCCCTATTACCGCGACGGTGACAAGGTCGCGCGCGCCAAGGTGGTGGAGCTTCTCGACAACTCGCCCTTCATCCGCAAGGCCGAACACGCTTGGCGAACTGCCGAAGAAAATGGACGTCGATGCGTCCGGCGTTCCTCGCCACGGTCGAGCGCTACAACAAGGCGTGCGAGCAACGGCTTGAGACAGAGCCGGAATTCGGCAAGCCGCTTCGATCGTCAAAGGCGTTCGACACGCCGCCGTATTATGCGATGCAGATATTTCCGCTGGCGCGTAAGAATTTCGGCGGCGTCAAAACCGATCTGCAATGCCGCGTGCTCGACAAGCACTTCGAACCGATCACCGGGCTCTATGCGGCGGGCGAGGTCGCCGGCATGGCCGGCGGTCATATCAATGGGCGCGCCGGCCTCGAAGGCACCATGCTCGGTCCATCGATTTTCAGCGGCCGCGTCGCCGGCGGCTGGGCCGCCCACGCGGCAGGCCACGGTAACGGCTTTGCCGGGAAGCCAAATCGCAACTGATGTTGTGGCGGCCGGCGCGGGCTAACGCTTGGTGACCAGCGCGGCAAGGTTCAATGGGCCGCGCCCCTTGCTCTTGCTGAGCCCCCAGTCGGGAATTCCCTTGCGGGCGAACCAGATCGAGCCCGCATCAAAAAAACCCGGGCCGTAGGCGCGGTCGTGCACCAATTCGCCGAGGTCCGCGGTCGCGTCCATGTATTCCTCGACCGTCGTGGCTGCCGAGGCCCGCTTTAGCGCGCTGACAACATCCGGATCTTGCTTCGGTCCCCAACCCTGTTCCGGACCGTAGACCGACCAGGAACCGGCGAGTGAAGTGAAGCGTCCCCCGGACCCGAAGAAAAGGATGGAATTGACGTGCTCGCCCGACAGGCGGCGCCGATTTCGGTCAGCTAACGGCACCCGCGCAACTGTGACATTAAACCCTACGGCGCTCATCATCTGTTGCATCGCTTCCGCGAATGCGGGCTCCTCGGGATAGGAGACACTGTACTCCAGGCGAACTTGCGGATCTTTCTCAGCCGAATAGCCGGCCTGCTTGAGCAGGGCGCGGGCCTTGTCGGGATCAAACGGCCACGGCTGCCCGCACGCCTTCTTGAAGCGGGGATTTGCTGTTGAAATCTCGGTCGATGGCGGCCACGAGCATCCCCATGGTTCGATGCCGACACCGTTCCAAATCGACTCGGCGATCAGGTCATGATCAATCGAATAAGCCGCTGCCTGCCGGATTCCGCATGTCGTGGAACACATTGTCCGGCCGATCGGTCTGAAAGAAATACATGCCGACCATGTTGCCATGGGGTTTGATCATCACGGTCGCGCCGGCCGTCTTTGCCTGATCGATCAGATCGCGGCTGCCGGCAATGATGTCGAGCTGGCCCGTGCGAAGCTGGTTCATGCGCGTTCCGGTCTCGAGAACCTCGCGCAACTCGATCCTGTCGTAGAGCGGACAGCCAAGCAGAGGATCGCGGCGGTCAGCGACCAGCGTGATCGAGCTTTCGGCCTGACGCGAAACGACCCGATAGGGGCCTCCGGCAAGCGGCTTCTCACGAAAGCGATCGAAGGCGGCCTGCGAAATCTCGCCGTTGGAATGATACGCCTTCGACATCACGTAGACCGGAAAGACGGCCGCTGAAATCTCAACGTCGAATGTCGGGGAGCCGTGCTGAAAATCGATTTCGACCGTCAGCGGATCAAGCGCTTTCGCTGTCGCTCCGACGCCGTTGAGAAGACCGGAACCCTGATAGTCCGCGAAATTGCTTTTGACCGCATCGAGCGAAAACACGACATCGTCCGCCGTGACCGGAGAGCCGTCGTTGAAGGTCAGGCCCTTCCGAATATGCACAATCATGCCTTTGGCTTGTGGCAGATACTCCCAGGATTCGGCGACGCCGTAGGTTGCGTCGAGCCGCTCCTCGGTGGGATCGGCGCCGAACAGCGGCATCTGGTGCAGACGCGAAAACGTCGTCGAACTGAATCGCGTCTCCGCCGGGTGCGAGGAATATTCCTCGCCGCCGGACACCATTCCGATGCGAAGAATCGGCTGCCGCGGCGGACAAGAGTCGAGAGACGTCGACTGCTGTGCCAGCGCCGGTGTGGCGAGCGTGCAGACGCTTACCACGAGCGCCGCAGCGGTGACGGAAATCCATTTGGCCTGCTTCACTGTGAGTTCCGGCATCTGCAGTGTCCCTGGCGGCGTTTCGATGTTCGCGGCCGGCCCGGCCCGTCTACAAGGTCTTCCGCAATTCGCGCGCCGCAGCGACCATGACACCGAGCTTTTCCGCGGCGAGCTCCCGGCTGATCGTCATCAACCCGCAATCGGGCGCCAGCCAGACTTGCTCCGGAGCGAGGTATTTCAGCACGCCGGCGATGCGCCGTTTCACCTGATCCACGGTCGGCGCCGGCGTGTCGCCCGGATCGACGCAGCCGAACGTGACGATGCGATCGCCGCATGACTGCAGCACTTCGGGGTCGAAATCACTGCGGCCGAACTCGACCGTGATCCCGCTGATGCGTGTCTTCATCAGCTCCGGCAGAATGCCCGAATATTTATATTCATGCTGGCGCGGGCCGGTTCCCGTACCGGGATAGCCGTAGCAAAGGTGGACCAGCGTCGGGACCTTGACGCCCTCGAGGCAACGGTCGAGCGCCTTCGCGCCGTAGTCGCGCAGCTTGTCGTGGTATCGCGTCATCGCCGGCTCGTCGATCTGAATGACATCGCAGCCGGCCGCCTGCAGATCAAGCAATTCCGCATTGAGCGCGACAGCGGCGTCCATCGCCGCGTCGGCTTCGTCCTTGTAGTAATCATTGAGCGAACTATCGACCACGGTCATCGGGCCGGGCACCTGCATTTTCAGCGGCATGCCGGTGTGCGCGCGGGCAAATACCGTGTCGGCGACAATCGCGGGGCCGCGCCGCCGGATCTTGCCGGCGATCCGAGGCACAACATGGCGCGCCACGCGATTGCGATAGACGTCCTTGACGCCGGTATTGACGACGTCGATGCCATCCCATTGGCCCGCGATATGAAAGATAAATCCCTCACGGCGGATTTCGCCGTCGGTGACGACGTCGAGGCCGAGTTCTTCCTGTTCGCGCAACACCACTATCGTCGCGTCGTTGCACGCTTCCTGCATCTGCTCGGGCGGCACGATGAACTCGGCGCGCGTCACATGCGTCTTCGCAAGCCATCGCGGCCGCGGAAAACTGCCGATGCTGGTGGTGGCGATAGGCGGCAATTGCATTGGTGCTCCCCCTGTTGTTTTCGCGTTTAGCCCAGCCCCCGCGGCTGGCGAGCGGGCACGAAGATCAATTAATG
Source organism: uncultured Alphaproteobacteria bacterium (assembly GCA_963732015.1). Lineage (GTDB taxonomy): Bacteria > Pseudomonadota > Alphaproteobacteria > Rhizobiales > Xanthobacteraceae > BOG-931. The sequence goes on from CAVSXY010000007.1 coordinate 133,180, forward strand.
GTTTAGATGAAATGGCACGCTGTCCAGTGCCCAGGTCCCACAATTTTAATTTCAGGCTCGGCATTAGCGCATATCGCCTGCGCTTTGGGACAGCGCGTGCGAAAACGGCATCCGCCGGGGATGTTCATCGGGCTGGCGAGATCGTCGGCGGGCGGAATGGCCTCATGGTCGGCATCGGGGCGATCCGGCAACGCAGCTGAAAACAAAGTCTTTGTGTAGGGGTGCGTCGGACGATTGAACAAATCCTCGGCATCCGCGAATTCCATCAGCCGTCCGAGATACATCACGCCCACCTTTCCGCCCATGTATCTGACGGTGCCCAGATGGTGGGCAATGAAAAGGTAGGCGAATCCCTCACGGTCGCGCAGGTCTTTCAGCAGATTCCATGATTTGCGCGCGAATGGACACATCGAGGGACGATACCGGTTCATCGAGCACGATCAGCCGTGGCGACGACGCGAGCGCCCGCGCGATCGCAATGCGCTGGCGCTGCCCTCCGCTGAATTCGTGCGGGAAGTTGTTGGCATCGTCGGCGCGCAAACCGACGCGTGTCATCGCCTCCCGGGCGCGCTCCCGGCGCTCCGGCGCACTCATGGTGGAGTTGAGCAGCAATGGCTCCGTGATGAATTCGCGAACGCGCAGGCGGGGATTCATGGAGCTGAAGGGGTCCTGAAAGACCGCCTGCACTTCGGATCGATAGCGCCGGCGTTCCTGCGCGTCGAAGCTCGAGATGTCCCTTCCGTCCCAATAGATGGCGCCGGCTGTGCGGCCGGGAATGCCAAGGATCGCCCGCGAGGTTGTCGTCTTGCCGCAGCCGGATTCGCCAACGATGCTGAAAGTCTCTCCGTCCCCGATGTCGAAGCTGATGCCGTCAACCGCCCTGACTTGGGCCGGGCCGCTCCGCGCGAACAATCCGCCTCCGACGGAAAAACTCACGTGTAAGTCGGCGACGCGTAACATGGGTGCGGCCGCGCCGCTGCTGCGCCCGCTCACGCGATCGCTCCCGCATTCAGAAGCCCTGATTGGAATTCGCTCGCGCGCCAACATTCCGCCGCGTGTCCGTCTTCGACGTCAACGCGCGGCGGCTTTCCGCTGCGGCACTTGTCCATCGCGTAATCGCAGCGATCCGCGAATGAGCAGCCGCTGAATGTGGCGTAACCTCCAGCCGCTGCGCCGCGGATCGCCGGCAAGCGGTCGACGGTGCGATCCATTGGGGGCGATGAATTGATCAGGGCTTTCGTGTAGGGATGCGCCGGGCGCGCGAATATCCGGCCAACCTTGCCATGCTCGACGACGCGGCCAGCGTACATCACCGCGACATCGTCGCACATGCGCGCGACGACGCCGAAATCGTGCGTGATGAACAACAATGTCAGGCCGAACTCGCGCTGCAACGAACGCAGCATCTCGAGGTAGTGCGCTTGCGTTGTGGTATCGAGCGCCGTCGTCGCCTCGTCGGCGATCAGCAGCGTCGGTTCGCAGGCGACGCCAATCGCGCCCACGACCCGCTGACGCATGCCGCCGCTTAACTGGTGCGGGTAATCGCGCGCACGTGTCTCAGCCGAGGGCAAGCGCACGGCGCGCAGGCTCTCAACGACGCGATCGCGCCGCGCCCGGCCGCCTAACCTTTTATGCCACGCAACGGCCTCGCCGATCTGAAACCCGACCGAGAAGACCGGATTCAGGCTCGTCATCGGATTCTTGCGGTATGAGCGCGATCCGTGCCCCGCGGACGCGCCGCATGTCTCGCTCGCTGAGCCTCAGCAAGTCCTGACCATCAAAGCGAATGGAGCCGCCCACGATGCGGCCATGGGGCTCCGGCAGCAGCCGCATGATCGACATGGCCGTCATCGACTTGCCGCTGCCGGACTCGCCGACGATGCCAAGCGTCTTGCCGCGATCGAGGGTCAGGCTGACGCCATCGACGGCCCGATTGACGCCGCGGCGGGTGAACAAATACGTGCGCAGATCCTCGATTTCGAGCAACGGCACGCATGAACTCCCTTGCCGCGATGAATGGCTCGCGTTGCCCCGAACCTTGCTCCGGTCTGTATGTGGCGTCAACGTTCCGTCCGTCGATTGACATCGGATGACCGCCTATTAGTGTTTGCTCGAAAATGTCGCAACCATCGCCGTCCGCAACGCTGGGATTTGTCATCGCGGGGATCAGGGGGAGTCTCATCAGGTACTTCGTCGGAAGGCTGCTGCAGGCCCTCGTCACGCTTGCGATCTTCATGACCGTCCTGTTCGTCGTGACGCGCGCCGCCGGAGATCCGGCGATGCTGGTCCTGCCCTCGGACGCGACGCCGGAGATGATCCAGGCAACCCGCGCACGCATCGGCGTCGACAGGCCTTACGTCGAGCAGTTTGTCTTTTTCTTGCGCGACATGGTCACGCTCGATTTTGGCCGGTCGATTGTCTATCGCGAACCCGTCATCGACCTTCTGCGCCCGCGCATCTGGGCAAGTTTACAGCTCCAGCTGGCCTCGCTCGCGCTGATCCTCGTCACAGCCTTTCCCCTCGGCGTGCTAGCCGCGGTCCGGCGCGGCCGTTTCGCCGATACATCTCGCGCGATTGCTGGCCGCGCTCGGGCAGTCGGCGCCGAGTTTCTGGGTCGGCCTTGTGTTGATGACCGTGTTCTCGGTGAAGCTCGGCTGGTTTCCCGCGGGACGATTGGGCGGGGACGCAGGCGCAAGCTGGCGGAATTTCGTCCTGCCGACGGTCACGACGTCGCTGTTTCTCTTTGCGTCGCTGACGCGGCTGCTGCGATCGTCAATTCTTGAAACGCTGGGCTCCGACTACGTCCGCATGGCGCGCGCCAAGGGCATGCCGGAGGCATGGGTGATCTGGGTGCACGTGCTCCGCAACGCCATCATCCCTGTGCTGACGTTCATGGCGATATGGATCGGCACGGCTGTCTCCGGGTCGGTCGTCGTTGAGGTCGTGTTTGACTGGCCGGGCGTTGGCGCGATGTTCGTCGATTCGATCTCCGCGCGCGACTTCCCGATCATCCAGGCGATTGTGGGTCTCGTTGCTGTCTGCGTTCTCGCCGCCAATCTCTTCGTCGACCTGCTCTACGGTGTGGTCGATCCACGTATTCGTGTCCACGCCGAGTTGGCCCGTTAGGAGCGATCGGCCATGGCGGATGAGGCAGTGGTACCGGCGATTTCTCAGCCTAGCAGGCGGGGGTGGCGGGCGAATTCCCGCGTCGGACTACCGTGGGCGGCTCTGTGTATCGTTGCCGCCTTCGTGCTGATCGCCGTTTTGGGTGACTGGCTCGCGCCCCATTCGCCGGTTGCGCAAAATCTGCGAATTCCGCTTTCTGCCGCCGGCGTGGCTTTCCGGCGGCGACGCTCGCTATCCGCTCGGCACCGACAATCTCGGGCGCGACATCTTGAGCCGGGTCATCGTGGGCGCTCGCGCGTCGTTCGTCGTTTCGCTCGCCGCGCTCGGCTTCGGCTCGAATTTGGGATCGCTCATCGGATTATTCGCCGGATATCGCGGCGGCCGCGTCGATGCGCTCGTCATGCGATTGGCGGATGGGATGATGGCCTTTCCGCTCGTTCTCGGGGCGTTGCTCCTCGTGACGGTGATCGGCCCCGGCATCGCGACCGTTGTCGTCGCCGTATCCCTCATCCTGTGGGCGCGCTTCGCGCGGCTGATCCGGGGCGAGGTCCTCGGCGTGCGCGAGAGGGATTTCATCCTGCTCGCGCGGGCGGCGGGCGCAAGCGATACGCGCGTCATGTTCGTTCACATCCTGCCGAACGTCATCAACAGTGTCGTTGTCCTCCTGACCTTGCAGCTTGGGTTCGTGATCATTGTTGAGGCCACGCTGAGCTTCTTGGGCGCCGGCATTCCGCCGCCGACCCCGACGTGGGGCCAAATGGTCGCCGACGGTCGCGTGTATATCAACTCCGCCTGGTGGATCTCGGCATTCCCGGGTCTGGCGATCGCGCTGGTCGTTCTTTCTTTCAATTTGCTAGGCGACTGGCTGCGCGACTACCTTGATCCCAGGCTTCGGCAATTGTGATTTCCGTGCCGTAAACCGTTCAACTACGGCGCACGATCGCCGGCGCCGGCGAACCGTCATGACGGATCTTCCTCAAATCGTGGTGTCGCCGCTCCACTGGGACGCGTTTGCGCCCTATGGTGCGCTGCACCTCGTCACGCTGCTGGTGTGTCTGCTTGCGATCGCAGCGTTGACGGTGGCGGGCCTCAAGCTGCGCGCCGCGCACGAGGCCGCATTTCGCCGGACCATCGGCATCTTCGGGCTCGCCTACTGGGTGTCCTATAATGTCTGGTGGATGAAGCGCGCGCACGATCTCGCCGTCGCGCTGCCGCTGCACATCTGCGATCTCAACGGCGTGATTGCGCCGCTTATGCTGCTGACGGGCAATCGCTGGCTCCGCGCAACGTGTTATTTCTGGACGTTCGCGCTGACGTCGCAGGCCTTCATCCAGCCGGAACTGGTGTTCGGTCCAAGCCGCGTCGAGTTCTGGTGGTTCTGGGCGCAGCACACGATCATTCTGGCCTGCGCCGTCCTTGACATCGCGGTGTTCGGCTTCCGTCCTGATTGGCGCGATCTCGGGCGCGCCTATGCGGCAAGCGCGATCTACGTCCTCGCCGTCGTTCCGGTGAATTTTCTGCTCGGCTCGAATTACGGCTACATCGGCGACCCGCCGCCGCCGGCTAGGATTCCGCCGTTCATCGACGCGCTCGGCCCATGGCCGCTGCGCGCCGTCATTGTCGTCATCCTTGCGGTCGCGGGCTTTGTGGCCGTGCTGTTGCCGTGGCGTGTGATGCGACGGCCGACGCGACGCGGTACCATCAAAGACCGTGGCTAAGTCGGCTTGGTGGCCGCGAATTTGCCGATCCCTAGGGCCGCCATGCGGCACGCGTGCACATAGAGTGCGGCCACGGCACAGCTTGCCATGCGGGTGCGCACATTGTCAGCCCGGCCCGTGAGGATGATCGGCACCCGCGCGCCGAGTACGATGCCGGCGGCATCCGCGTTGGCGAGAAAGCTCAACTCCTTGGCCAGCATGTTGCCGGCTTCGAGGTCGGGAACGAGCAGAATGTCGGCATCGCCGGCAACCGGCGACGATATCTGCTTGATACTCGCCGCTTCGCGGTTGATAGCGTTGTCGAGCGCCGGCGGGCCGTCCAGCACGGCTCCGTTGATCTGGCCGCGATCGGCCATCTTGCAGAGTGCGGCGGCGTCGATGGTCGAGGGGATTTTCGACGTGATGGTCTCGACGGCGGAGAGAATGGCGACTTTCGGCCGAGCGATGTGCAGCGCGTGCGCGAGATCGATGGCGTTTTGCACGATGTCGACCTTGTCTTCCAGCGTCGGAAAAATATTGACCCCCGCATCCGTGATGAACAGCGGCTTCGGATAGGTGGGCACGTCCATGATGAAGACGTGGCTGATCCGGCGCGCGGTGCGGATGCCGGTGTCCTTGTTGACGACTTCGGCCATCAGCTCGTCAGTATGGAGGCTGCCCTTCATCAGCGCGTCGGCCTCGCCCTTGCGCACGATCTCGACCGCCTTGGCGGCCCGACGCATGGCTGTACGGCGTGGCGACAAGCTCCAGCTTCGATATGTCGAGGTTCAGCGACGCGGCGAGCGCGCGGATGCGCGCCTCGGGTCCGACCAATATCGGCCTGATGATCTTGGCCTCCGCCGCCTCGACGGGGCCGCGCAGCGAGGTCTCGTCGCACGGATGGGCGACCGCCGTGCGCACCGGCGCGAGCGCGTGGCAGGCATAGATCAGGGACTCGTACTTCTCGTGCAGGCGCGGCGCGGAAGTGTCGCTCATGGCCATGGGATCATTCCGCTCTCAATCGCCCTTACGTTGCCAAACTCGTCTTCGGTACCGTGCCAGCCTCGTGTGTCCGAAATAACGCGGTACGCGTTTGTGCAGTGTGGCCGGTCATGAGCGCAACGCTGCCTTCAAATTGGAGAGTGCCCGCTGCGAATTCATTGATCCTCATCAAGGGCCGGCGCGGCAAACTGCAGCGGACCTCTCGCGTCAAGAAAAGACCGGCCGCCCTTCAGGTCCGACCTTGCCTTTGAAGGCGATATAGCCGCCGTCGATGAGAAGGTCGGTCGCGGTCACGAACGAGGCGTCGGCGGAGGTGAGATAGACGGCGCCGGCCGCGATCTCTTCGGGCTCACCCGGCCGGTTCAGCAGATGACGCGGGCCGTTGATGACGCGGGCCTTGTCCTTGCCGCCGACGCGGCGGCTTGATCGTTCGGTGAGGATAAAGCCCGGCGAGATGGTGTTGGCGCGAATGTTGTCGACAGCGTGATCCATCGCGAGGATGCGGGTGAAATGGATGAGCGCCGCCTTGGTGGTGCAATAGGGCGAGCGCAGCGGCACGCCGAGATGGCCGAGCTGCGACGCGATGTTGATGATGTTGCCGCCGCCGGCACGCCGCAGCGCCGGCACCGCGAATTTGCACATCAGGAACGCGCCCGTGAGATTGACGGCGAGCGCCTCGTTCCATTGGGCGAGCGACAAGGTTTCGACGGAACCGTCGGGCGTGACGGTAGCCGCGACGTTGACCAGCGTGGTGAGTTTGCCGAAGGCGTCGAGCGTGTGCGCAACCGCCGCCTCGGCGCTCGCCTCGTTGGCGACATCGACTGCAAGCGCCGAAGCTTTGCCGCCGCTGCTTGTGATCGCCTTGGCGACCATGTCCGCCTTGGCGGGTTCGAGGTCCGCGACCGCGACCGCGGCCCCTTCGGCCGTAAAGCGGCGCGCGATCGCCGCGCCGATTTCGCCGCCGCCGCCGGCGATCAGCGCAACCTGCCCATGGAGTCTCTCTGTTGTCATGGTCTCTAATGCCTGCCTTCAGGAAAGACGGGCATTATCGCTGCACGGCGATGAATTGATAGGGTAGACGGGATCGGCGCGGGCGCGATCAGTTGTTGGCGGCGATATTAGGCCGCACCTGCAGCTTCTCGATCACCGGGACCAGCGTCGTCTCGACGAACTGTTCGGCGCCCTTGTTATAGCCCGCGATGGTGAAATGGATGTGGTCCGGCGCCATCAGCGGCGGCGATGCGGTGGCCCAAACATGCGCGCCGCAGTCGTGCGGCATGATCGAGGCCCAGTTCCAGTAGGCAAAGCCGCGCTTCTCGGCGATCTTGCGCTCCACCGAGCGCACCATTTCAAGTTTTGGGAGCGTGCGCCACTCGCAGGCCTCGGCCTCCGGCGCTGCGCTCGTGCTTGCGGCTGGCGTCGCGTCCGATGGCGAGGCGTGGCAAGCGATGTCCTGGACCGGTTTGCCCTGGCACCGCGCGGTTCGTTCCTCGCCGTCGGGCGGTCCGATCAGGATGATCTTGGCCTTCGGCAATGCCGCCGTGATCTTGTCGATCGCCTTTTCGTAGTTCTGCTGATAGCGGACCGGATCGAGATTGGGCTTCGACGCTTCGTTAGTGCCGAACGAAACCACGGCGATTTGCGGATCGAGCCGCCGCAGGTCGTCCGCCATCAGGCCGGTGTCGAACTTGTTGAGTAGATCGACGGTGGCGCCAGGAGGCGCACGGAAGAAAATCCAGGCGATGCTGACGAACTGAAACGTGAGGAACCAGCCGATCGCGGTGGCGAGCCGCGAGCGCGGCGCGGTTTTGCTTCGATCGCGGCGAATCAAAGCTGGCCCGTCGATTCTATTCCTTCGTCTGCATCGTCTGACACTGGCCGATGGCGATACCGGCTTCGCCGAGCGCCGCCGCGATCTTGGGATAGAGGTAAGCCGCGACCACATCCTCGCCCGCGATGGTGAAATGCTCGCCATCCGAGGTGCGAAGCTGCACCAGCTTGCTGGTCTTGTCGGGACCGTAAGAGGCAAAGGTGTTGGGGCCGGACTCTTTCATGCGCCATGGATCGACGAAATGCAGATTGGGAGCGCCGAACGCCGCCATGGCATCCCGGTAGATGGTGTTCTTTTCGATCAGATCGGCATTTTCCTCACTGTCGCGCACGGCCGGAAGGCCCACCAGGAGGACCACCGCATTGCTCGCAATGGAGGCTTGAGAAATGCATCGACCTCGTGCCGGTATTTGTCGAGCCAGTTCGGGGCGCCCCAGGCGGTGCGCGCGCCCGTTCCATCGACGATGAATTGCCGGTCGTTGAGGCCGATGGAGAGCACCGAGAGCGTCGGCTTGAAAACGTCGTCGATGCGCCGGATCTCGCGCGGCCAGTACAGCCGGTCGCCGCGTGTGAGCCCGGTACCGTTGTGGGCGAAGCGGCCGAGTTCTACGGTCGTCTTGAGGCAGGGATTGGCATCGACGACCCGCGTCATCCCGGACCAGTAATTGTCGACGATGGAATCGCCCGCGAAAGCGATCTTGATTTTGGCGTTCGCGTCGCCTTTGGCCGCCCGCGTCATTGGCGAAAGCAGGCCAACGCCGAGCAACAGCATAAGGCCGGCTATCCCCACCGCGAATTGCGATCGAGCCAGTCGCCGCTTGCCTGATTCGTGACCCGTCCGGTGAACCATCGGGCGGGCTTGCATCACTCACTCACGATATTTTCGAGATTCACGGCCGCCCCTTGCGTCCTATCCCCGGCGTGACCCCCAACCTATGGATTTGGCTAGCGAAATAGAGCGGCACCCGTCAAGCAATTTACTTTCGCGTGTGACTAAACGTTTGTTGAAATTTTGCCATTTGGACCATGTAATGCGCGCCCTCAGAGCAAAGCAACGCTCATCGCCGGGCAGAGAAAGCTCTCATTGATGGCTGATTTCGGCTTCAGGCGGTGCGGCCGCCGCCACGGTGTCGTGGGTCACGGCGACGGCGATCGTGATCGCCGACATGGTCGGGGTCGGGGTTTTCACGAGCCTCGGATTTCAGGTCACCGACATCACATCGGGCTTTTCGCTCCTCATGCTGTGGGTGGTCGGCGGTATCGCGGCGATCTGCGGAGCGTTCTGTTACGCCGAGCTTGCCGCGATGTTTCCGCGATCGAGCGGCGAATACAATTTTCTCCGCCAAATCTACCATCCCGCTTTCGGCTTTGTGGCGGGCTGGCTTTCGGCGACCGTCGGCTTCGCGGCGCCGATTGCGCTCGCCGCGATGGCGTTCGGAAAATATTTCGGAGGGGTGGCGCCAAATCTGCCGCCGTTGCCGCCTTTGGTGTTTTTCGGGATTACACTGAACTGGCCGCTCCTGCTCGGGCTCGCCGTCACCTGGCTCACGGCGCTTGCGCATTTGCGCGGGCTGCGCTCCGGCGGCGCGTTTCACAATGCCTGGACGGCGCTGAAGCTTCTCCTCATCGTCGCGTTCATCATCGCCGGGCTCACCGTTGGCACGTCGCAGCCGATTTCGTTCGCGCCGAGCGCCATCGATCTGACGTTCATGACCGGCGCGCCGTTCGCCATCAGCCTGGTCTTCGTCATGTACTCGTATTCCGGCTGGAACGCGGCGACATATATCGTCGGCGAAATCCACGAGCCGGCCCGCAATCTGCCGCGGGCGCTGTTTACCGGCACCGCGATCGTCATCGTCCTCTACGTGGCGCTGAACGCGGTGTTCCTCATCACCACGCCAATGCGCGAATTGGTCGGGCAGATCGACGTCGCCATGGTCGCCAGCAATCACGTGTTTGGGCCGCTGGGCGGCCGCATCGTCGGCGCTCTGATCTGCATCGGCCTCGTGTCGTCCATCAGCGCGATGACCTGGATCGGTCCGCGCGTGACCATGACGATGGGCGAGGATATCGCCGGACTGCGCATCTTTTCGCGCAGATCGAAGCAAGGCGTGCCGGCTGTGGCGATTTTGTTCCAACTCCTGGTCTCGGACTTGCTTCTCCTGACGCAGAGTTTCGAGGCCGTATTGGACTTCATCCAGTTCAGCCTCACCTTCTGTTCGTTTTTCGCGGTCCTCGGCGTCATCAAGATGCGCATCACCGATCCCAAGCTGCCGCGGCCGTATCGCGCCTGGGGATACCCGGTGACCCCTGTCATTTTTCTCTCGGTGACGATGTTCATGATGTATTATCTGGTCGTGAACCGGCCGCTGCAGTCGCTTGCAGGGTTCGCGATGATGTCGGCGGGTTTGGCGATTTATTATGCGCTTCGTCTGCTTTCGAACGTTCCTTCCTCGGATGCTCCTCGTACGGTGGCTTGAAACAAACATGTCCTTGACGATGCCGAAGATGCTGGCGGCCGCTTTGATGGCGGGTCTCCTGGCCCTGACCGTCGCGCCCGCGAAGAGCGCTGAACCCGCGACGCCGAACGACACCGCGCGGTTTCTGGCGGGAATGCCGCCGGCGCCCGACTCGCCGCTGGCGGCGCTGACCAAGGACCCGTTCTGGCAGGCGCACGCTCGTTATTTCGATGGCATCTTCGCCCGCGAGGATAAGAACACGCTGGCGCAAGTGCGCGCGTTCTCCGCCGCCCACCTGACCGAACGGCACGACACGATGCTGTACATGTTCAGCGGGCCGGATTTTCTGTTCGCGACGTCGTTTTTCCCGGGCGCAAAGAATTATGTGCTGGCCGGCCTTGAGCCGGTCGGCGAAGTTCCGCAACTGACGAGTTTGTCGGTTCCCACCGTCGAACGCACGCTGCGCGACCTTGAGGTTGGGCTGAATACCATTCTCAATCTGAGTTTCTTCATCACCAAGAACATGAAGACTCAGCTACGCGCCGGCCCGGTCTACGGGACCTTGCCGGTCCTCTATGTGTTCCTGGCGCGTACCGGCAAGACGGTTCACGAGGTGAGCTACGTCACCCTTAACGAGGACGGTACGGAGACGCCAAGTGACGCGGCCGGCAAAGGCGGGCCAAAAGTTGCCGCCAATCCGTACGCCGCCAAGGGTGTCAAGATCGTTTTTTCCGACGGCAGCGGTCCGCGCCAGACGCTCTACTATTTCAGCACCAACATCGCGGACGACGGCGTCAAGCGAAGCGGATTGCTCGAATTTTGCAGCAAGCTCGGCACGGCCGACGGCTTCATCAAGAGCGCGTCTTATCTCCTGCACCGCGGCGGGTTCACGAAAATCCGGAGCTTCCTGCTCGACCACAGCGCAACGATCCTGCAGGACGACAGCGGCATTCCGGTCGCCTATTTCGATCCGGCGAAATGGCGGCTGCAGCCGGTCGGCCGCTATCTCGGTCCGATTGTGGTCTTTCCCGGCGACTATCAGCCCAAGCTTGCGGAGCTGTTCCGCAAGGTCACGCCGATCCCGATCGACTTCGGCATCGGCTATCGCTGGCGCAAAAACAAATCGAACCTGCTTCTCGCGCAGCGGATCGCGCCCTGATGAGGCCACGCGCGATAGGGGCGCGGCCGGATTAGGTCTGCATTAACCATCCCTCAATACGTTGTACCGCGGTCCGGCGCCCCGAATCTCGACCGCCGATGGGGGGCATTGCCAGAGTGGATGTCGCAAGATTCGCGTCAGGCGTGCGACGTCATCCACAACATATAGCTCACGCGGCCAAATTTCGCGATGTTCCTGTTTAGTTCGAATCTGCCCCTGGATTCGCTCGGGCGTTAACTGCCAAAATGGCGACATAGTTATCGCCGACGTTGGAGCGTCGGTTCGGGGTGGGGATATAGTGCAAGATCGGTTCCGTGGTCCAGCGCCACAGGTATCGCGTCGACCGTTGCCGGTAACGGCTGCGGTTCAGCGCGCGCGACATCTCGACATTGATCCGGAAATCAGGCGGCGGCGCGAGCCGTCGACGGCGCGCGCTGCGACGGCGCGCAGTCATTTCGAAACCGCGCGAGTTCGGCTCGAGACCAGAGGTCACGCGAGGCCGCAGCCCGGTAAGCTCCGCAACGTCGTCGAGCACAATCTCTTGCAGATGTCAGCCATCGCGCTGTTTGTGGGCGCCGTCGGCTGGGGCTGCTTTTTCTACAGCCAATCGCGCTGGACGAGCGGCGATCCGCAGCCGCCTTTCGTCGGATATGGGCTGACCACGACCGCGAGTGCCGACACCGGCAACGAAGCGTTCGGCGCGGCGAACACCTCGTCGTATGTGCGCAGCGCCGGACCGCAGGTGGAACGCGCCACGTGGCCGGCGGCAAGCTCCTCGGCGAGTGCTCCCATGGGTGAAAGCGCCGCCAGTATTGTTGCCCGCGAATGGAAAATGTTCGCATCGGTGCGCGCGGCCAGTGTGGGCCGCGATCCCGGCGCCGGTAAGGACCCCAGCGCCGGTGCCGGCAAAGATCGCGTCGTGGCTCTGAAAGGGGTGAAGGTCAAACCGCAGGCTCAAGCTCAGGTTCAAGCGCCGCCCCAGCCGCAGCCGCAGCCGCAGCCGATCAAACAGCCGGTCCGCGTGGCGTCTCTCGATACCGCCGTTCCGCAGGTCACGGCTCCTCCGATTTCCCCCATCCCGTCGAACGTCCCAGCCAACATCGACGCCAAGACCAGCATCGTCGATTTTGCCACGTCGCCGTTCCCCTACCAGGGCGGCAAGATCCATTTCCGCAAGAAAGTGTCCTGGCACTCGCGGACGTTCAGCGACGACCACGTCCTTCTGCACATTCCGCCGGGCTTCGATCCGAAACGCCCCGCCGTCATGGTGGTCTTCTTCCATGGCCATGGCGCTACGCTTGCGCGCGACGTGCGTGACCGCCAGCGCCTGCCGGTGCAGATCACCGAGTCGGGCGCCAACGCGGTTCTGGTCGCGCCGCAGTTCGCTTACGACGCCGCCAATTCGAGCCCTGGGAAATTCGGCGAAGCGAACGGCTTCAAGCGCTTCCTCGATGAGGCCGCGACGAAGCTCGCCGCTCTCTACGGCGATATCCGTACCGAACGGACGTTCGCCACCATGCCGATCGTGCTGATCTCCTACAGCGGCGGCTTTGGGCCGACGCTCGCGGTGCTGGATCGCGGCGGCGCCAATGCGCGCATCCACGGCCTGGTCCTTATGGATTCGATCTACTCTGGCGTCGATACGTTCGCGGACTGGATCGCCAATCACCGGCAGAACTTCTTCATCAGCTCGTTCACACCGCACCTCGCGCGCCGCAATGCAGAGCTTCAGAGCCTACTGCGCGAGAAGGACGTACCGTTCAATTCGGAACTCCGCCGCACCCACATGCAGGGCATGGTGACGTTCCTGCCGGCCGGGCCGATCTCGCACCGCGATTTCCTCACCCACGGCTGGGCCGACAATCCGGTCGTCGATGTTCTGGCGCGCATGGATGACATCGATCAGGGCATCCGAACCGCCGGCGCCAATGCGGCGACCGCTTCGATCACGCCCGCGCTTGCGACGGCGAAGCGGAACTGAAGTTCTTCCGCTCATTCCCGCGCAGGCGGGAATCCAGGTTGAAAGGCAAAGACGTGGATGGCCGGAACAGGTCCGGCCATGACGAAGGTCAGTTCACGACCGCCTTCTGCACGAACTCGCCGTCAAAAATCGCAGACTTCGGCGGATACGGCTCTTTCAGGAGCCCGATGTCGGAGAGCCCTTCGGCCATTTTGCCGTACGATTGGTCGGAGACGTCGCCGTCGAGGCTGAACAGTTTCAGCTTGGCGATCAGATAATCGTAGGCGTCCGCCGAATCCTTGCGGTCCTGGGCGGCGCGCTTGACCAGAATATCGATGGCCTGCTCCCTGTTGGCCGGATCATAGAGCCAGCGCACCGCGCGTTTGTAGTCGCGGGCAAACGCGGTGAGCGTGTCCTGGTGCTGGCTCGCCCAGGCGCTGTTGGCGCCCCACACCGTGAACGGGATGCCCTCGGCATACGATTTGGTGTCGCCGAGATTGCTGAAGCCGCCCGCGATCGCCTTGAAGTAGGTCGGCGGATTGAGGATCGAGGCATCGATCGCGCCGGACGCGAGCGCGGCAAAACGGTCGCCTGCGGCTTTGGCGTAGACGAAGTCGACGTCGCTTGTTTTCAGGCCGGCCGAAGCCAGAAACGGCTTGATGTAGATCAGCGTGATGTCGTTTGGGCCGCCGATGCTGATCAGTTTGCCTTTCAGATCGGCGATCTGCTTGATTGCGGGCTTGGCAAAAACCGCATAGGGCGAACCGACGAAATCGCTGATCACGATCCGCACCGGCGCCCCCTGCAGCGCCGCGCGCGCGAAATCGGGATAGCCACTATGGGCGATATTGAGCGAGCCGCCCATGACCTGCTGGACGCCGCCCGCGCCCACCGTGATCAGATCGAGATCGATGTTGTCCTGCTTGAGCCAGCCGAATTCCTCGGCGACATATTGGGGCCATTGCGGCGGTCCGTGCGCGACCATGCCGGCTGAAATCTTGGTCTGTGCTTGTGCGGTGCCGACGCAGAGCAATCCGGCAAGCGCAATCGTTGTCACGCTGATGGATCGAAGACGGCGGTTCCAACAGGTGTCTCGCATGGCCGCTCTCTCTTTCGCCTTGTAATCTCGCTTATTTCGCAGTGGCCGGATGATAGGTGCCCAAGGCATCATCGACGAAGCTCAGGTCGACCACGCGATCGACCGTCGCGGTGCCGTCGATCTGACGCGTATCTTTGAAGAATTGCCAATCCTTGCGCATGCTGTCGAGATTAAGCTTGCCGTCGGGATTGATCGCCGGCGGTGTCGTGACCTTGTAGACATCCGGATTCTTGATCGGCGTGTATTTGGTCAGGATCGCAATCACCTCGGGTGCGGTCGGTCCGGTGAGCGCGCCGTCGACGATCGCATTATCGTAGAAGCGCGCGGCTCGGATATAGGCGCGAACGAATTTCCGGCCGGTCTCGCGTCCGCCTTTGAGGAAATTGGTGCCGAAGATCAGCACCGCGCTTTGCTGGTTCGGGTAGAATTTTCCGATCCGCGCGAACATCGTAGCGGCGCCGGTTTTCAGGGAGTTGGTCAGCGCCGGCTCGGCCGTCAGTCCGGCGTCGATCGCGCCGTTGACGTACGCCGCTGGGTGCTGGGGAAAGCCCATGTAGACGACAGCGGCGTCGCCCCATGTCAGGCCGCCGCGTTTGAGCGCCTCGTTGAGCACCGATTCGTCGCTCGATCCGGCGCCCGAAACCGCCACTTTGAGCCCGCGCAGGTCGGCATAGTCCTTGAACGTCCCGCTATCGATGAGTTCCTTGCGCACAACGAGCGCAGCGTGACCGAAATCGGGATCGTGATGCGCCTTGTCGGCAATCACCTTGATGTCGACACCGCGCGCGACCGCATTGTAGAGCGCCGACGAAATGGCGCCGCCGCCAGCATCGAGTTCGCCGGTGCCGAGCACCGGCACCATCTTGGCCGCCGAATCGAAGGCGACGAAATCGGCCGTCAGGCCCTCGTCCTTGAAGTAGCCCTTGGCCTCGGCGATGAAAAACGGCGCATCCGTCGTCGAATTGACGATCCCGATGTGCACCGTTTCGTCGGCAAAGCACGGACCCGCCGTCGCGCCGATCGCGATCGCGCACATCCGAATAAATGGCCGAAGCGGCAGGCGCATGGCGTCATCCTTCCAGGGCAGGCCGTGTGTGTCGCGGATCAGGGTGTCGCACCCGCAAGGAGAAGTCCTATTCGATCCTCACGTTGGCTGTCTCTATGACCCGCTTCCACGAGGCGGTGGTTGTGGTGATGGCGGCGGACATCTCCTCCGGCGTGCTGCCGACCGGTCGCGCGCCGATCTCGGCGATGTGTGCGGAGACATCGGGAGCGTGGACGGCGGCGGAAATCGCTTTCGACAGCGCCTGCACGACCGGCTCCGGCGTGCCGCGCAGCGCCGCGAAGGCGAACCAGCTTTCGGATTCGAAATCCACCAGGCCCTGTTCGATGGCGGTGGGCACGTCCGGCAGTGCATCAGAACGACGCCGGCTGCCGACCGCGAGCGCGCGAATGGCGCCGGCGCGAATCTGACTGAGGATGGAGGGGATGCCGTCCCACATCATGTCGACATGGCCGCCGATCACGTCGGTCCAGGCCAGCGACGCGCCGCGGTACGGCACGTGCCTCATGTCGATGTTGGCGAGTTGATCGAACAGCATGGCGGAAAGCTGGCCGGTCGAACCGTTGCCCTGCGAGGCGAACGTCAGCGCGCCGGGATGGGCTCGCGCGTAGGCGATCAATTCGTGCAAGTCGGTGATCGGCAGGCTCGGATGGATGCCGAGCACGTTCGGCGCGACCGCGGCGAGCGACACCGGAATGAAATCGCGATCGGGATCGTAGGCCAAGTCCTTGTAAAGCAGCTTGTTGGTCGTAAACACCGGCGACGTGCCGATGAGCAGCGTGTAGCCGTCCGGAGGCGACTTGGCGAAGCCGTCGACGCCGATGATACCGTTGGCGCCGGGGCGGTTTTCGACGACGACCGGCTGCGACCACGTCGCGCTGAGCTTCTCGGCGACGAGGCGGGCGACGACATCGAGCGATCCGCCGGCCGCAAACGGCGCGATGATCCGCACAGCCCGCGATGGGTATTCGTCGGCCCAGCACGGCTGCTGGCCGGAGCCGATCAGGCATACGGCAATCACCGATAGCACCGACGTCACTCGGCAATGCCAACCGATCATCATGCTTCCAATTCCTGCAACAAGGTGCAACGAACAGAAGCAAGAATCAGGCCCGGATGGCATCGCGCCGCCGCACGGGACGGGGCACTTTTACGCAACTGGCGCCGCTTTACTTGCGCAGATCGATGATCTCGATGCAGTTGCCGTCGGCGTCGTGAAAGTAGGCGTGGCGTCCAGGAAAGGTAACGTGGCCTTCGTCGGAATATTTGATCATCTCAACGCCGCGCGCTTTCATGATCGCGAGCGCGCGATCGAACTCCTGGGGCTCGACCGTGAAGGCGTGGTGATGGGCGTCATCGCCCGGCAAGTTCGGGTTGACGTGATTCGGCATTTTGGCCAGCACGAAGTAGCTGCCCCTGCAGTCCATGAACGCATAGCGGTCGCCGACGCGCATGATCTTGCAGCCGAGCACCTCGGAATAGAATTTGGCCGCCGATTTGTGGTCGCGGACGCCGATGGTGAAGTGCAGAATGCCGGTAGTCTTGATCGGGTCGTTGGCCGACACCGGACGTGTCGCGAGCGCCGTATCTGTCATCGGCGAGCTCCTTGTTTTCTCGGGGCGGTACTGTTGATCCGTCCCTGAGCAAATTGTCTCACCTGCCGCCACTCATTGCAATCTCATCGTGGCGCGCGTTCAACGTGAATGCGCGCGCATACACGTCCACCGCGGCGCGAGTGGTGAGAATCACAGGACGCGGCGGCGGATTTCCTCGATGACGACGCTGTTGTCGGCGTCGCCTTCGCCGTGGCGTAGGCAGGCTTCCAGCACGTCGGCGTGAACGTCGAGCAGCGGTAGTTTCTGGCCGGCTTTGCGGGCCTGATCGAGCATGAGATGGACGTCCTTCAGATGCTGACGGGCGCGTCCTTCGGCGGTGAAATCGCCGCTGATCATCTTGTGGCCCTTGACGTCCATGACCTGCGAGGCCGCGGCCGAACTGCGAGCCACCCTGAGAAATGCCGCCGGATCGAGACCGAGACGGGACGCAAAGACGAGACCCTCGGCGAGCGCCAGACGGTTGAGGCCGAGGATCAGATTGATCGCGAGCTTGGCACGGCCGCCGTCGCCGATTTTGCCGATATGAAATCGCTTAGGAAACAGCGCGTCGAGCACAGGGGCGGCGTCGGCGGCCATCTTCGGGTCGCCGCCGATCAGGCCGACGCCGTCGCCCTGGCGGACCTGTTCGCTCGCGCCCGACACCGGCGTGTCGAGAAAGCGCAAGCGTCCGGCGACGCGTTCGCCGAGCGCCGCAATGCGGTCCGGATCGCACGTGCTGGTGCAGAGCACGATCTTGCCCGCAGCTGCGGGCAGCAGAGCGTGCTCCACCACATCCTCGACCTGTTCGGTCGAGAATACGGCGAGCACGATGGGGTTGCAGTCGCGCGCAATGTCGGCGATCGATCCGGCGCGCCCGCCAAGCCGCGCAATCCGCTCGTTCTTCGCCGCGTCGATGTCGTAGCCGACCACGGCAAATCCCGCCGCAATGAGGCGGCGCGTGTAAACCTCGCCCATCAGGCCGAGGCCGATCACGCCGACGGGGGTGCTTAAAGCCATTGTGCGCCTGATCGTCATTCCGGGGCGGAGCGAAGCGAGGAGCCCGGAATCCATAATCACCATCGCACCAGGACGATTGAAGTGTAAGCCTTTGGTTTCTGGGGTTATGGATTCCGGGTACGCGTCTTCAGCGCGCCCCGGAATGACTATCCCAGCGCCGCGATGCCGAGATCGCGCGCCACGGCATCGAGACTATCGCGCAAGGCCTTCGGCATCGGCACGCCGTGAGCGCGGCGGTCAAGGAGTTTGGCGTGGCTCTGCTCGCCCGGCAGGAAAATGCGCTCGACGCCGGGAAGCCGCTGCGAGTTGCGGATGTCGCGGATGACCTGATCCACCGTGCGCTTGAACGCGGCGACGGGCACGAAGGTATCCACCGCGATGGCGGCGATGGCCTGCCCGGTGTTGGTCGCCTTGCCGGTCTCCTTAACGAAGTCGATCACGTCGCGGCCGATGGCTGCGTGGTTGAGCGCGCCGGCGAGAAGGCCGATGATGAGGCTCAAGCCGTAACCTTTGTAGTTGCCGATCGGGAGAAGATGGCCTTCGTCGGCGCGCTTCGGATCGGTCAGCGGCTTGCCCTCCCGATCGATCATCCAGCCGACCGGCATCGGTTCGCCGCGCTGCGCCTGGAGCCGCACCTTGCCGAAGGCCGCAACCGTCGGCGCCATGTCGAGTACGATCGGCGGCTCGTCCTGCGTCGGCACGGCGACCGCCATCGGATTGGTGCCCAGGAGGCTCTCGCTGCCGCCCCAGGGCGGCAGGTGGTTGTTGCTGCCGACCGCGAAGTAGAGCCCGATCATGTCGTGCCGGAGTGGCATCGTGACATAGAGCGCCGCCGGGCCGGCGTGATTGCTCATGCGCGCGCCGACCCAGCCGATGCCGTTCGTCTTGGCTTTCTCGATCGCGAGTTCGGCGGCGCGGCGCATCACCAGGTGGCCCATGCCGTTGTCGCCGTCGATCAGCGCCGCCGCGGGCCGGTCGTTGACCACGCGGATGTTCGGCTTGGCGTTGACGCCCCCGGCGCGGATGCGGCGCATATAGAGCGGCAAGCCGGATCACGCCGTGGGTATCGCTGCCGCGCAGGTCGGCCTCGACCATGAGGTGCGCGAGCGTTTCGGCGTCGGCGGCCGGAACGCCGGCGGCGACAAAGGCACGAGCTGACGAATGCTGCAAGGCGTTCGGCCGGAACGCGTTCGTTATCGGTCATTGTGTTCGTCCTCCCCAAGCTGCCCAATTGCGCCGGACTGGTTTAACGCCGCGGCGGCGCTTAAAATCAAACCAACTTGGGAGGTGAGTTGCAATGAGTACGATGACCGCGGAAAAAATTGAAACCATCAGCGCCTGTTTCGGTACCTATCCGCAAACCCAAGCGCTCAAGAGCGGCCAGATCAAGTCGGATCGGGTCAAGCTCTCGCTGACCGAGATCAATCCGGTCTACAAGGCGTTCACGGTGATGGTGCGCGAGCAGAAGTTCGACATCTGCGAGATGGCGCTCGTGACCTACCTGCAGGCCAAGGCCTTCGGCAAGCCGTTCGTGTTGATGCCGGCGACCATGATGGGACGCTTCCAGCACGGCACCATGCTGTACAATTCCGAGCGCGGCACGGTCACGCCCGGCACGCTTGAGGGCCGCCGCATCGGCGTGCGATCGTTCGCGCAGACCACCGGCTGCTGGCTGCGCGGCATCCTCTGGAAGGACTATGGCCTCGACAACAGCAAGGTGAAGTGGGTGACGTTCGAGGATGCCCACGTCCCCGAATTCAAGGATCTGCCCGGTGTCGAGCGCGCCCCCGAAGGCAAGGACATGACCAAGATGGTGCTGGATGGCGAACTCGACGCCGCAATCTTCGGCGGCATGATCCCGACCGATCCGCGGCTCAAGAGCGTTATTCCCGATCCCGATGCGGCGGCGAAGACGTGGTACGAGAAATACCACACCGTGCCGGTGAACCACATGGTCGTGGTCAAGACCGCGGTGTCGCAGTCCGAGCCCGGCGCGGTGCGCGAAGTCTTCCGCATGCTGCTCGAAAGCAAGAGGGCTGCCGGCCTGCCGAAGCCCGGCACCATCGACACCATCCCGTACGGCTTCAATGCGCTCAAGCCGGCGCTCGAACTGATGTCGAGCTACGCGCTCGAGATGAAGATCATCCCGCGCCGCTATTCGGTCGAGGAACTGTTCGACGACACGACGCGCGCGCTGCAGGCGTAGTCAGCCCGTCATTCCGGGGCGCGAGAAAGCGGGCAGCCGCTAACGCGGCTTCCGGACTGACGGGGTCAGTACATAAACCTTTGTGGCGCGCGCCCCAACAATACCTCACATTCCGACACAATCGGTCACGCTTCCGCCCTGGGAACCGGCTGAATTCATACGGCCGTTTGAACCGGGGCTGGTCTGATGCGCCGCCGATTGGCTGCCATCGCGATGTTCGCGGTCCTTGCCGTCTGTCTTGGGGCAGCGGCGGCTGCCACTGCGGACTTGCCGATCGACGTTGTCGGCAACCGTCACGTCGGCGCCGACGCGATCCGCTCCCATTTCCACGACGGCGCCAAAGGCGGACCCGACGGAGCCGCGCTCGATGCGGGCCTGAAAAGCCTCTATGCGACCGGACTATTTCAGGACGTGAAAATCTCGCGCGACGGCGAACGCGTCGTCGTCAAGGTTGTCGAGAATCCGACGATCGCGCGGCTTGCCTTCGAGGGCAACACGACGATCAAGGACGCCGATCTCAACAAGGGCCTGCAGTCGAAGCCGAACGGTCCGCTGTGGCGTGCATTCGTGCAAAGCGACGCCGAACAGGTCATCGCGCAGTATCGCCAGCGCGGCTATTTCGACGTGCGCGTCGATCCGAAAACGATCGGCCGCAAAGACGATCGGGTCGATCTCGCGTTCGAAATCAGGGAAGGCAAAAAACTTGCCGTCCGTAAAATCGTGCTTGCCGGCAATGCGGCCTTCGCGGCCAACAAGCTCAGCGGCGTCATCAAGAGCGGCCAGAGCAATGTCTGAGCTTTCTTCTCAACAACGACACCTACGACGCCGACAAGATCGAGAATGACCGCGACCTGCTGCGGCGGTTCTATCGCGCGCACGGCTACGCCGACGTGCAGGTCGGCTCGTCGGCGAGCTACGAGGCCGATCAGAGCGGCGTCGTGCTCACGTTCAAGATCGACGAGGGGCCGCTTTATCGCTTCGGCACAGTCAACATCACGTCGGCCCTCAAAGAGGCCGACCCAGCGCCGCTGCGACCGTTCCGGCGCACGGCCTCGGGCGATGTCTACGATGCCGACGCGGTCGACAAGACGGTCGACGATCTGACCATGCAGTTAGCAAGAAGCGGCGAACCGTTTGCCGGCGCATTCGCGAGGAGCGAGCGGCAGTCCGACCGGCATGCGATTGATGTCAACTACGAGGTCAGCCAGGGCAAGCGCGCCTATGTCGAACGCATCGACATCCACAGCAACGTGAAGACGCACGACGACGTAATCCGCCGCGAGTTCGATTTCGGCGAGGGCGATCCGTACAATCGGGCGCTGCTCGATCGTGCCGAGCGCCACCTGAAAGGGCTCGGCTATTTCAAGACCGTCAAGATCACAACCCAACCGGGCTCCGCGCCCGATCGCATCGTTGTCGATGTTGCGGTCGAGGAGCAGGGCACCGGCGATTTCTGGATCGGCGGCGGCTATTCGACCAGCGACGGCCTGATGGCGCAGGTCAGCATTTCCGACAAGAACTTTCTCGGCAGCGGATACATGGCGAAGGCCTCCGTCACGTACGGGCAATACGCCAGGGGCTTCGACCTCGGCTTCACCGATCCTTATTTTCTCGACCAGCGGCTTTCGGCCGGAGTCGATCTGTTCGCCAAGCAGACGTTTGCAAACACCAACCAGTCCTACGACAGCACGCTCTACGGCGCGAAATTTTTGCTCGGCACGCCGCTCAGCGAAAACCTCGGCGTGACCTGGAACTATTCGATCTACAACCAGGGCGTCTCGCTCGATCCGTCAAACGGAACGGCCTCGCTGCCGATCCAGCAGGCCGCGCAGGCGGGCCCGATGTGGGTGTCGTCGGTCGGCACGTCCGTTACTTATTCGACGCTCGACACTGCCAAGAGCGCGACCAGCGGCTTTCGCGTCCAGACCAGCAACGACGTGGCCGACCTCGGCGGCGCGGCGAGATTCGCCCGCACCACCGAAGACGTCCGCTACTACCATCCGATTGCCGGCGATGTGGTCGGCACGGTGCGGGCGCAGGGCGGTTACGTGACGCCATGGGGCGGCCAGCAATTGCCCCTGCTCAACAACTTCTTCGGCGGGCCGCAGTTCGTGCGCGGTTTTGCGCCCAATGGTTTTGGACCGCGTGACATTACGCCGGGGACGACCCAGGACAATGTCGGCGGCAATGTGTACTGGACGACCTCGGCCGAATTGCAGGCGCCGGTGCCGTTCGTGCCGGCGGACGCGAACCTCAAGGTTGCCTTGTTCTCCGATGTGGGGAGCCTCTGGGCCAACAGCGCATCCAGCACGTCGAGCCTGTCGTCGCTGTCGCCCGCGCAGCAGATCGCTAATTCGCGCGCGGCGCGCGCCTCGGTCGGCTCTAGCCTGATCTGGGACTCGCCGTTCGGCGTGCTTCGGGTCGACTACGCCTATCCGGTCGCCAAGCAGTTCTACGACGTGACCCAGCGCCTGAGCTTCAGCGCCGGCGGTTTCTGATTGGGGAGGGCCCTTTCGCTCCGCGCTGCAAAACTGACATGATGCGGCGATGGATCGCTGCTTCGTGTGCGTCATGGCAATGGCGGCGGCGCTGGCGCAGGCGGCCGCGAGCACATGCGTTCATGCGGAAGCGCTCTATCCGAACTGGTCGGGCCAATGGCTCCGGGTCGGCGGGGTCCAATGGGATCCGAGCAAACCGCCGGGGCGGGGTCAGCAGGCGCCGTACACCGCCGAGTATCAGGCGATCCTTGAAGCCAACCTCGACGATGTCGCAGCCGGCGGCAGCGGCGCCAACCCGACCTATCGGTGTATTCCGCCGGGTATGCCGCGGGAAATGACTCTGATCGAGCCGATGGAAGCCCTCATCACGCCGGATGCGACCTATCTGCTGCTGGAATATTTCGGCGCGCTGCGGCGCATCTATACGGACGGGCGCGACTGGCCCGAGACCATCGAACCAACGTATAGCGGCTATTCCATCGGCCGGTGGGACGACCAAGATGGCGACGGCCGCTACCACACGCTGCGGGTCGAAACCCGCGGCCTGAAGGGTCCGCGGACGCTCGATTCCATGGGCATGCCGCTTCATGCGGACAATCAGACCGTCGTCACCGAACGTCTCTATTTGGACCAGGCGAAGCCGGGCATTCTCCACGACGAGATTACGCTCGTCGATCATGCCTTCACCCGCCCCTGGACCGTGACCAAGGACTATCGCCGCGCCGCTAAACCGATCTGGTTCGAGTTCGTTTGCGACGAGGGCAATCAGCAGGTCATCATCGGCAAGGAAAATTACGTCGTCAGCGGCGACGGTTATTTGATGCCGACCAAGAGGGACCAGCCGCCGCCCGATCTCAGGTATTTCGATCAGGCGCGCTAGCCGTGGCCGCGCTGCGGTCCGTCGAATTTCTTCAGACGAAGCTTACTCGACCGCGATGCCGGCGCGCTTGATCACGTCGGCCCATTTCGCGATCTCTCCTTTGACGAACGGTTCGATGTCGGCGAGCAGCATCGACATTGGCACGCCAGCGTCGGCGGCGATCCGTTCCTTGAGGGCCGGTTCTGCCAGCGCTTTCTGAATGCTCGCGTACAGTTTCTCGGCGATCGGCTGCGGCGTCTTCTTTGGCGCCCACAGTCCGAACCATACGTAGTAGACGTAATCCGGAAGGCCGGATTCGGCGACGGTCGGCACGTCTGGCAAGAGCGGCGAGCGCTCCTTGCCGGTGACCGCAATCGCGCGCACGGTGCCGCCTTTGATCTGACCGAGCGCGCTGGCCAGATTGTCGAAGAACACCGGCGTTTGCCCCGACATGATGTCCGTATAGGCGGGCGCGGCGCCGCGATAGGGCACGTGTGTCATCTTGATGCCCGCCAGGAGTTCGAACAGCTCCGTCGAAAGATGCTGCCCGGTGCCATTGCCGCCCGAGGCGAAATTGATCTCACCCGGCTTCGCCTTTGCCAGAGCAATGAGTTCCTTGATGGAATGCGCCGGGAAGTTGTTGTTGACCACGACCGCGAACGGAAACTCCGCCAGCATGCCGACCGGCGTGAAGTCGCGGATCGGATCGTAGGACAGCTTGGCGAACAGGCTCGGGTTCACCGCCATGTTGGCAATGAGGCCAGTCAGCAGCGTGTAACCGTCGGGCGCCGCGTTGGCGGCGGCGGCAGTCCCGACCACGGTGCCGGCGCCGGCGCGATTTTCGACCACGAACGGCTGGCCAAGCTGCTTGGACAGCTGGTCGGCGATGATGCGGGCGATGATGTCGGTGCCGCCGCCGGGCGGCTGCGCGACGATGATGGTAACGGGCCGTGTCGGATAGTCCTGGGCGGCAACTGGACCCGCAGCGAGCGAAATACTTCCCATCGCAACGGCAAATGCCAAGGTGTGAAGTCGCTTAAGCATGTGATCCAGCCCCATTTACGTGTTTGTCGATGGCCGCTCGGCAGCGAATTAAAACGAGCGCGGCGTTAGCAAAAATTGGCCGGTAGATTTACCGTCGGCCCTCTTCAGTGTCCTCAAGGCGAATTGCCGCATTCGGGCCGATCTTTCTGCGCCATCATTGCGGCTCGACGTCCAGCTCCTTCGCGAACGCGCGCCATTGATCCTGTTCGCGGCGGATGGCTTGCGCGGTCGTTTCCGGCGTGCCGCCGCCCGCGGTCGCAAGCCCGAGCGCCAGCAGCCGCTTCTGGATGTCGGGATCTTGCAAATACTGGTCGATCGCGCGGTTGAGCTTGCCGACGATCTCCGCCGGTGTTCCGGCGGGCGCCACGATGGCGAAAAACCCGTTCATCACGATGCCCGGCACCGTTTCTTGCAGGGTCGGCAAATCAGGCAGTCCCGGAAAGCGCTTCTCGGACGTGACGGCGAGTCTGCGGACCTTGCCGGATTCGACGACCGCGGTTGCGGCGGCGATGGAACTCATCATCACCTGGTTGATGCCGGCGGCGACATCCTGCATTTCCTGTGCGCTCGAGCGATACGGCACTTCGACGAGACCGAGGCCCGTTCGTTTGTTGAAGAGTTTTGCTCCGAACGCGGCGGCGCCGGCGGTGTTGTCGAATGCAATCGACAATTTGCCCGGATTGGCTTTGGCGTATCCCATCAACTCGCCGACAGTCTTGGCGGGAACCGCCTCGTTGACCGACAGCATCTGCGGCGCAAGGTTGCAGACCAGTGCGACGGCGGTGAAATCGCGCGTCGGATCGTACGAGAGCTGCTTGAAGGAAATGAGATTGATCGCCATGCCCGAGGTGTTGGTGAACAGCACCGTATAGCCATCGGGGTTGGCGCGGGCGGCGGTTTCGTGAGCCAGCATGCCCGATGCGCCGGGCACGTTCTCGACAAACATGCTTTGGCCGATGGCGCGCGACACGCCGTCGGCAATGAGCCGTGCCATGACGTCGGTCGCGGCGCCGGGTCCGGTCGGAACGATCAGTTTAATGGGACGGTTCGGCCAAGTCTGCGCGTTTGCATCACCCGCCAACACAGCAAAAATGCAGCACAGCGCTGCGCGCAGAAATACCTTCACCTTGGCCGCCCTCACTTGCATTGTTTCGTGCAGTGTATAGTGAGCGGCTACGCTGGCAAGCGAGGAGGATAACGTGAGTGGAGAGTTACTGCTCGTAGGCAGCATCCCATTCGATACGCCCGAAGAGGTCTTTCAGTCTTTCGGCGCGACGCTTGGAAAATACCTCTTTGCGATGCCGGACGGCGAAGTCGGCCCGCGCCGCCACTGGATCAGCCGCGTGCACTATCAGGTTCTCGCCGCGCATCCGGAGCTTGAGGTCGTTCAGCATCCCGCGCCCGACGACAACGGCGTCGAGCGGCAGCATCCGCGCAACGCCGCCGACGCGTGGTGGTTCAAGGTCCGCGCCGGCGTAAGCCAAGTGCGGTTTGGCGATCCGGGCTGGCGCCTCGGCTATGCGCGCGACGCCATCAACTCGTATTTCGTTTTCAAGACGCTGAAGGAGAAGGGCGTGCTGCCGGCGCACCTGCGCTTTCAAGTGTCGATCCCGATGGTCAACAGCGTCCTGCCGCCGCGGATTTTTCCGAACCCCGACGACATTGCGAAAATCCGGCCGGGCTACGAAGCCGCGACTCGTGCCGAGATCGCCATGATCGCGAGCAAAATCCCCGCAAGCGAACTCGCCATCCAATGGGACTGTTCGACTGAAATTCAGGACGCCTATGGGGCCATTCCGGGATTTCCGCTCGAAGGCGCGATCGAGCGCAACCTGACGGAGGTGCGCAACCTCTCGCCCCATATCCCGCGCGGCGTTGCGCTCGGCTATCACTTTTGTTTCGGTACGCTTGGCGGATGGCCTCGGTTCGCCCCGGACAATCTCGAACATGCGGTGAAGCTCGCCAATGCATTTGTGGCGGCGTCGGGCCGGCCGGTGGACTGGATTCATATCCCGGTGCTCGATCGCAGCGACGACGCCTTCTATGCGCCGCTGCGCGATCTCAAGCCGGAAGGTGCACGCGTCTATCTTGGCGCGATCCACAACATGGCGCACTTCAAGGAGCGCATTGACGTGGCGCGCAAGTATATCCCGGAGTTTGGACTTGGCGCCTATTGTGGCTTCGGCCGGCATCCTCCGTCCGAACTGCAAAACATTCTCAACGACCATCTGGCGGCCATCGAGATTGCAGCGCGGCACTGAGGTCCGCGGATTCTATTTCACCGGCTCAATACCGAGCGACTTCGCGATGGCGGCGATTCTTTTGCGCTGCGCATCGACGGCCGCTGCGAATTCCGCAGGCCCCGCCGGGTCCGGCTGTTGGCCGGTGGCGGCGAGCCGGGTGCGGATCACCGGATCGGCAGCGACAGCCTGGACGTCGGCTGCGATCCGATCGGCGGCGCCGGTCGGCAGGTCCTTCTGACCAAACAACCCGATCAGCCCGTCAAGGGCGAGCGAGGGATAGCCCGCTTCGATCGCCGTCGGCAGGCCAGGGGCGGCCGAGGCCCGCTTGGAATTGGTGATGGCGAGGAGCTTCACTTTGCCGGCTTCGACCTGCGATTTCACGATCGCAATGCCCGCCACCATGACCTGAATGCGATTTTCGCTCAGATCCGTCACGGCCTTGGTGACGTCGCTGTACGGAATCTTGGTCATGATGATGCCGGTCGTCTTCAGGAAGTTGTCGAACGTGATCTCGGTCGTTCCGGGCGTCGGCGCGGCGTTCAATTGGCCAGGTTCCTTGCGCGCCAGCGCCACCAGTTCGTCGAGCGTGTTGACGTCGAGCGCGGTCGGCACCGACAGTCCGATGATGGTGCTCGACACGCGCGCCAGCGGCACGAGATCGTTCGGATCGTAGGGCAGCTTGGCGTATTGCGTCGGATGCGCGGTGAATGTGCCCGACGCCGCGAACAAGCAGGGTGTGGTTGTCGTGCGCGCCGACGAACGCGTTGATGGCGACGATGCCGTCGCCGCCGGGCCTGTTCTCGATGACGACCGGCTGGCCCCAGCGCTTGGACAGTTGATCGCCGAACATGCGCGCGGCGATATCCTGCGCGCTGCCGGGGCCGAGGCCGACGATGAATTTGACCGGACGCTGCGGCCAGGACTGAGGCGGCGCATTTTGTGCGCGCGAGACTGCCGACAGCGCGAGCACGGCGACACGCGGCGGCGATGATGGCGGCCATGATTGAATTTGATTTTGGCATGAGTATCTCACGAGCGGGAGCCGGCAAAGCCAGTATAGGAAGCCGGTTCGGAGGGTCAACGCAACCGCCGCCGAGCGAATGCGATATTGCACGTTGTTTCGCTCTCAGATGCATGGTCCAATACTTTTCGATCATTGGGAGATGACGATGCCTCTGGTTGGAGCGGTCGCTGCGCCGCATTCGCATCTTCAGCTGTTCACGCGGCCGGCCGAGAGCGAGCAATACAAGAAGGACGTGCAGAAGGGCCGCAACGCCATGATCGCGTTGCGCGACGAAGTCGAGCGCGCCAATCCCGACACCATCCTGGTGATCCACGACGATCACTTCGTGAATTTCGATTTCCGTTGCTACCCGCCGTTCGCGCTGTTCGTCGGCCAGGAGGCCAAAGGCAGCGGCGTCACCGATCCGGACACGATCGAAAAGATCACCGGCGCGACCTACCGCAAATACGAGGGCAAGGAGTCCTATCAGTCGGCGCCGAGCGGCATCCCGCAGCACATGGCCAATTGGGACAACCAGAAGCCGTACGTCTACAAGGCCAATACCGAACTCAGCGTGCGGCTGCTCAAGGGACTGTTGGAGCGCGACTTCGACATTCCGTTTACGTCCGACGGCACGATGGACGGCGAGGAAGTGCTGACGACGAACTTCCTCAATCCCAAGGCCGACAAGAAGATCATGCTGATGTTCACCAACGGCTACGTGCCGCCGTTGCCGTGGCCGAGGCGCTCCTACAAGCTCGGCCAGGCGATCCGCGAGATCCTCGACGAGGTCGACGACCGCGTTCTGGTGCTGGCGACCGGCGGCATGTCGCACTATCCGGGCACGCCGCTCTATGGCCACGTCGACGAGGCATTCGACAAGAGCGTGCTCGACATTCTGGCGAGCGGCAAGGGCAGCAAGCTCGCGGATTTCACGCCCGACGATCTGATGCAATCCGGCAACGGCGAACTGGTCAACTGGGTGATCACCGCCGGAATTTGCGGCGACGTTAAAGCGCACGTGCTCGACTACGTCCGGCTGTGGCATATCGGCCTCGGCTATCTGTATTGGGAGGTCTGAAATGCCGGGAACCGA
Organism: uncultured Alphaproteobacteria bacterium; assembly: GCA_963732015.1. Classification (GTDB taxonomy): domain Bacteria; phylum Pseudomonadota; class Alphaproteobacteria; order Rhizobiales; family Xanthobacteraceae; genus BOG-931. The sequence continues at coordinate 162,136 of CAVSXY010000007.1, forward strand.
AACCAGCGACAAAAGCGCAGAGCGCAGCACAGAAAAAATTCTGTATCCGTTCGCGACCGAAATGCGCCATCTGACCAGCGCGCTGAATGTCATCGCGAGCGACATGATCCGCGATCGCACGCTCGCCAAGAAACTCGACGACGATCCGGATTATTTTCGCAAAAATTATGTGGTGACCGAGGAAGAGCTGACCGCGATGCGCGATCGCAACATGATCAGGCTCTACGAACTCGGCCTGCATCCGTTTCTGTTGGTGCGCTTCGCCGGCATGATGGGCATTCTGGAATACTGGCAGGCGCTCGGCGCACCGGGCCGCGGCGGCGGCTGGCCGCGCAACGCCTGAGCCGCCCGATGCCGACCTGGACCGTTGGCGCCGCCACGATCACGCGTGTCGAGGAGCAGCTCGGCATCACCAACAGGCCCTGCGACGAAATATTTCCCCGGCTTCGAGCGCGACGTTCTGGAACGCCACCTCGATTGGGTCGCGCCCGACCACTACAGCCCCCAGCACGATCGCTTCGTGACCAGCGTGCACTCGTGGCTGGTCCGCATGGGCGATCTGACGATCCTGCATCGACACCTGCGGCGGCAATCATAAGGATCGGCCGTGGGCGCACCGTTTTCACCAGCTCAATACGCCGTATCTGGAACGGCTTCGCGCGGCCGGCGCCGCCCCCGAAGACATCGACATGGTGCTGTGCACCCATCTGCACGCCGACCACGTCGGCTGGAACACGATGCTGCGCGACGGCCGCTGGGTGCCGACGTTCCCCAATGCTAAATACCTTTATTCGCGCGCTGACGATGCCTACTGGGACAAGCGGAAAAACGCGGCAATGGCGAGCGACCTGCGCCACATGGCGTACGACGACAGCATCCTGCCGGTCGTGGAGTCGGGACAGGCCGTTCTCGTCGACGACGGCTACGACATCAACAGCAAGCTATCGGTGGAAGCCGCGCCCGGCCATTCGCCCGGCCATGTCCTCTTCAAGCTCGCGAATGCGGGACAGCATGCGATCTTTTGCGGCGACGTCATCCATCATGCGCTTCAGGTCTATGCGCCGCATTGGAACCATGTGGCGGACGAGCGGCCCGCCGATGCGGCGGTCTCGCGGCGCCGGTTGCTGAAATCGTGCGCCGCGCGCGACGCATTGCTGTTTCCGATTCATTTCGGTGCGCCGCATGTCGTTCGGGTCGCTGACGGCCCGCAGGGCTTCTCTGCACGCTTCGTATCCGGGATGGCGTGAAACCTGCATCGCATTCGCCGGCAAGGGAGAGATCGATGCGTTGGATGTCGGTTGCGCTTTTGGCTCTGGTCGCGGTAACGCTGACGCTGGGCGCGTCCGAAATGGCGCGCGCGGAAACCTACCCGGCGCGTCCGATCAAGATCGTTGTGTCGTCGTCGGCCGGCGGGCCGCTCGACATCGTTGCGCGCGCGGTTGCGGATAAATTATCGGAGCGGTTGAAGCAGCCCGTTCTGATCGAACAGCGGACCGGCGCGGGCGGCAATATCGCCGCCGATTACGTCAGCAATGCAGCGCCGGACGGTTACACGCTGGTCTTCGTTCTGAGTTCGACGCTCACCGTCAATCCGCATCTTTACAAGAATCTGGCGTTCAATCTGCGGCCCATTACGGTCATCAACTACAGTACACAGACTTTGTTTGTTCATCCCTCGCTGCCGGTCAATAACCTCGCCGAGTTCGTCGCCTGGGCTAAAAAGGACGGGCCGGTGACGTATGCCCATGGCGGGGTCGGGACATCGTCGCACCTGGTGATGGAGTACTTTCGGCTGCTCGCCGGATTCGAGACGGTGCCGGTGCCCTATCGCGGCGCCTCGGCGATGGTCGCGGACTTTCTGGCCGGACAGTTCAAGGTTTCGTTCGGTTCGACGGCCGCTTTGCTGCCGCTTGCCAAGGACGGCAAGCTCAAAGCGCTCGCTACGTCGACGGCGCAACGGTCGCCGCTTGCGCCTGACGTGCCGACGGTCGCGGAGTCGGGTTATCCCGGTTTTGAACTGACAACCGATTTCGTTCTGTTGGCGCCCGGCGGGACGCCGGATGACATTGTCGATCTTTTGCAGCGCGAAATCCGGCAGGCGATCAGCCCGCAGGAGCTCAAGGACCGTTTCGCCAAGCAGGATATCTGGATCGTCGGATCGACCCCCGACGAAACCGCAGCCCGGATCAAGGCGGGCTATGCGCTTTGGGCCGATGTCGTGAAACGGACCGGTATGAAGGCCGAGTAGGCAGGGCAGGCCGCCACCCTACGACAGCGTACGCACTGATTTTGCTGCTTTTTTTCTGCGGCGGCCGTCGGAATCCTGCTGCTCCATCAGTTCGGCGCAGCGCAGCCACCGCTGGGCAATCTCGCTCCAGGCAACCCGGTCTTCTCGGCTCCGGGTAAACTTGGCCATAACCTCGCATTCCGCAGCGAATTTCAGCAGCCGGTCCGATGTTATCATGGGCGCCTCCGTGCAGCCTGGAATTATTCACGGAATTGTCCAGGTCCGACAAAGTTCCATGGCGAAATGAAATAATTTGCGCCCGGCCCGCGCTTGTCCGCGGGAACCGATACCGACGTCGCGCGTTAAGGCTTATCGCGGTCTAGGTTGAGGAGCTTGTCATGGACGCTGTCGCCCATGAGACGTCCGAAAAGCTTTGTCGCGCGCTAGGTGAGGCGGTAGTCAGAATGTGGGGGCGTCTCCCCCAGGATCTGCAAGAGCGGCTGTTTCGCGACGCAGCAAGATCGGAGGCCACGGTCATGAGGCCGCAGCTCGCCATGTTCCTCCACGACAAGCATCCGCGCACCTGCGCGGCGCGACAGGCCCGCGCCATGCTCGAACCGGACTGCCTCGGCGGCTAGCCCTTCCAGAGTGGGGCAAACTGCGTGGCGACCACACGCTCGTAGGGCATGTCGCGGTCGAGAATGCCGAGCCGGCGCGCGAATCCCGACATGTCGGAGACGAAGTCGGGCGACAGCGACGCGTCATAATATGGCAGATCGCGGCGGATCAGATCGGCGATCAGCGCCGCTTCGGACGGCGGAAACAATTTGTTGCCGACTTCGGTCGAGCGCGCGACGTCGGCCTTGAGCGCGGCTTGCGTCATCACGATGGCGCGCACAGCGGCGGCGGCCTTGTCCGGATGTCTGGCGATGAAGTCGTCGGTCGTTGCGATCGTCGCCGCCGTATAGTTGAAGCACGCTTTCGGCCCGTCGCCGCGGCGCACGTCGAGCACGACTGTGCCGATGCCGCGGCGTACCGCGACCTCGGCGCCCATGCCGTTAGCCCAGAAGCCGTCGATCTTGCGCTCCTCCAGCGCCTTCGCGGCGGTGACGCCGAAATTGACGCCAGCGTTGAGCGATCCCGGCACCGGCGCGATCGACACCTTGTCGCGGTCAAGATCGATGCCGGCTTCGATGAGGAGCCCGCGCAGGCCTTTTTCGACCCAGGGCGCGGCGCCAATGCTGCGTCCTTTGACGACCGAGACGTCGCCGCGCTTCGCCTTAAGGTCGGCGTACATGACCAAAAACCAGTACATGCCTTGCGCCTGCGCACAGAGGAGCTTGGCGCCGTGAAATCCCGGAAATGCCGCCAGCGCCGAATGCGCCGAGCCGCCGACGAAGTCGACCGCGCCGTCGCGGAGCGCGTGATAGGCTTTGTCGACCGGAAAGATTAATTCGAGCTTCAATGTCGAGCCCTTCGGCTTTGAAGAAGCCAAGCTCGGCCGCGGCCTCGGCCGGGAAATACGAGTTCGAGATCATGTCCGGCACGGCAAGTTTCATCGGCGCTGCTTTCCTGATTCAAGTTCAAATGGGACCGAAGGCTTCATACGTTCGCTCGTCCCCGCTGCGACGGGACCCAGGGTCATATCAGAGATTTCGGGCTGGATTCTCGCGTGCGCGGGAATGAGCGCATGGGCGAATTCTAGCTCTTCCCATCCAGCAGCCAGCCGAATTTCTCCTTCGCCTTGCGCGCGACTTCGGGGCTTGGCGTGTTGGTCGGCGGGAATTTGTCGCGCCAGTGCCACGGCTTGCAGGCGTTGATCAGCGCGACCGAATGCGTCATGTCGCCGACGGCGCGGCGCTCCGGCGGGAGCGCCGGATCGGCGCTGTGAATCCCATGAGCCGTTGATGAACTGGATCGACTCCTCCGGGTCGGTGCGCGTGAGCATCGCCCACAGCAGGTGGTCGAGATTGGTCACGTCGACATCGTCGTCGCACACGACGATATATTTCGACGCATAGGCCGATGCGCCGCATTGCGCCGCGATATGCGCCGGCCTGCACCGCGTGGCCGGGATAACGCTGCGTGATCGAGATGGCGTGCAACATGCGCGCGCCGCCGATCTCGTGGCACCACACCTGCTGCACGCCCGGCACGCCGGCATTGGTCATGTTCTGCTTGATCATGGCCGAGCGCATCACGGCGCGATAGCGCGCCATTTCGTCGGGTCCGCCGCCCATCGGCGGCACGCCGACCAGGATCGGATCGTTGCGGTGATAGATCGCCTTGATGTCGAGCACGGTATCGGCCGCGCGCCGCCGGCGTAGTGGCCGGTCCATTCGCCGAACGGGCCTTCGATCCTCGCGCTTGTCGCGGCGTGACATAGCCTTCCAGCACGATCTCGGCGTCGGCGGGGAAGGGCAGGCCGGTGACCTTGCCGCGCACCATCTTGGTCGGCCGGCCGCGCAGCCGCCGACGATGTCGAATCTCGAACATGCCGTAGGGCGCTTCGACGCCGCCATAGAAGAAGCCAGCGGATCGCCGCCAAGCACCATCGCCACCGGCATCGGCTCGCCGCGCTTGAAATATTTCTCGCGATGGATGCAGCCGTGATGGCCCGCCGCCATCAGGATGCCGACCGAATTCTTGTCGTGCACCATGCGCGCGATAGGCGCCGGCATTGAGCCAGTTCTCCTCCGGGTCGCGGGTGATGCTGTAGGTGCCGGTGCCGATGTAGCGGCCGCCGTCCTTTTCGTGCCAGATCGGCGAAGGGAATTTGGTCACGTCGATGTCGTCGCCGATGAGGACGTTCTCCAGCACCGGGCCGTCTTCGACGATCTCGTGCGGGATGATCTTTGGCTCGTCCGAGATAGGCTTCGCGATAGGCGTCGCTCAACTCCCATTTGTCAGGTGATCGGGAAAGCCGAGCGTCATGTTGCGGCGCTTGCCGGCGAACATGTTGAGCAGCACGCGAAAGCCCTTCGGCGAGCCGGGAACGTCGTCGAACACGACGCAGGGGCCGTTTTCGGCGCGCAGCATCGCTTCGGCGGCAAGCCCGATATCCTCCTGCCAGTTCGCGCCGCTGCACGTTGCGGACCTCGCCGAGCTGCTCGGCGAAGGCGAGCCATTCGCGCAGATCGTCATAGGCGATCGCGGCCTTGACGTTGCTGTTCTGGCCGAATGCAGTGTGCTCGTTCATCGGCGTCCTCCGGGCGGCGGTCAGAATGGCCGTCATGCCGGCGCTTGTCAATGCGCACGCATTTGCTTCATCCTCCCCGGCTTGCGCGAGGACGCAATCGATGCGCCTGCTCGCCCAGGCCGGTGCGACGTCGTCCGCAAGATGTCGTCCGCGATCCGAGGAAGCCGAGGAGGGAACCATGAACCGCCCGCAGCAAGGATTTCCGCCCATCCTCGACAAGCGCGGCGAGCCGCATGTGCAGCCGCTTCGACGAGCAGCGCTGGCTGATCGACAACATCATCCGCGCCAACGGCATCGACTGGGACCAGCCGCGCTCGCTCTATATGCATGCGCCCTGCGGCATCGAGGCCAACGCCGATTTCGCCGGCATCCGCGAGCGGGTGAAGAAGATGGCCGACATCGGCCCGGCGTTCGCCGCGGTCGCGCGCCGCCGCGAGGCCAAGGCCAATGCCGCCGCGCAGGCGGATCGCAAGGTCACCGCGCGCGACAATTTCTTCATGGCGGCGGTGCATTGGGGCGCGGCGCAATGGCCGTATGACCAGAACGACGAGACCAACATCGCCTATCAACAACAAGAAGCGCGAATGTTACGCCAAGTATGCGGCGCTCGCCGACCATCACGTCGAGGCGGTGTGGGTGCCGTTCAAGGACAAGGCGATCCCGGCCTGGCTGCATCTGCCGCCCGGCTATACGGGCGGCCGGCTGCCGGTCGTGATCTCGGTCCCCGGCATGGACAGCTACAAGGAAATCCAGGTCGCGCTCTACGGCGACGCTATCCTCAATCGCGGCATGGCGGTGCTCGCGATCGACGGGCCCGGGCCAATACGAAGCGCCGATGATCGGCCTCTACTTCACCATGGAGAACTGGATGGCGGCCGGCCCGGCGCTGGCTCGACTGGATCGCGGCGCGGCCCGAGCTTGATGTCGACCCGGATCGGCGTGTCCGGCACGAGCTTCGGCTCGTTGTTCGGCACGGTGCTGACCGCCAACGAGCCGCGCATCAAGGCCTGCGCGGTGATGTCGGTCTGCCACGAGCCGGGCTGCCACACGATCTTTCAGGAAGCGTCGCCGACCTTCAAGAAGCGCTTCATGTACATGTCGGGCATCACCGACGAGGCCGAGTTCGACGAGTTCCGCAAGACGATCACCTGGGAAGGCCATGCCGAAAAAATTCGCGTGCCGTATCTCTGCGTCGCCGGCGAGGCCGAGGAACTGAGCCCGCTCGAACATTCCGAGCGGCTGATGGCGGCGCTCAACGGGACCGAAGCAGATGGTCGTCTATCAGGAATCGCGTCACTCGGTCGGCAACGTGCCGGCCGCCAATCTCGGGCCGTTCCCGCCGATCCTGGTGGCCGACTGGCTCGCCGACCGTCTCGCCGGCAAGGCGTTCGTCAGCGAGCGCTGGTACGTCACCGGCTCCGGCGAGATCAACAAGACGCCCTATTGAGCGCCTTCATGCCGCGATCGCTTCGAGCCGGCGCCTCGTCACCGCCGGGCCGAATGTCCCGATCACCACAGCGACCGCGATCATTGCGCTGGCGATGAAGCCGAACACGCCGATGCTGCCGTAGCGGCCGAGGAAGAAGGCGATGATGAAGCCGGAGAAGATGGCGCTGAAGCGGCTCCACGAATAGACGAAGCCGACCGCCTTGGCGCGGATGCGGGTCGGATAGAGTTCGGCCTGATAGGCGTGGAAGGAAAACGACATCCAGTTGTTGCAAAGCGTGATGAGGACGCCGAACACGATCACGCCGGCGGCGCTGGACTGTTGGGCGAACAGCAGACCGAAGGCCGCGATGCCGATCGCCGCGAAGGCGATCTGCCATTTGCGCTCAAAGCGGTCGGCAAACAGGATGCCAACGAGCGGGCCGATCGGTGCCGCGATCGCGATGATGAACGTATAGGCCAGCGACTTTGTGACCTCGATGCCTTGCGACACCAACAGCGTCGGCACCCAGCTCGAGAAGCCGTAATAGCCGATGGTCTGCAGCAGATTGTAGACGATGAGCATGACGCTGCGGTCGCGGTAGGTCTCGTTCCACATTTCCGACCAGGCGCCGGCCTGCGGCTTGGCTTCTTGGGTGAGCACGTCCGGGGGCGGCAGATCGCGGCCGGTTTCTGTGCGCACGCGCTGCTCCATGTCGGCGACGATCTGCTCGGCTTGCGTGGTGTAGCCCTGCTGCTCGAGCCAGCGCGGCGATTCCGGCAGGCCGCGGCGAATCCACCAGATCACGATGGCGCCGATCGAGCCGATGATGACAACCCAGCGCCAGCCGTCGAGGCCCAGGATGGTCTGCGGCACCAGAAGCCACGCCAGAAAGGCCACCACCGGCACGGCGGTGAACATGACGAACTGGTTGTAGGCGAACGCCGCGCCGCGCTGCTCCTTGGGCACCAGCTCCGACACGTAGGTGTCGATGTTCACCAGCTCGACACCGAGGCCGATACTGGCGATGAGCCGCCAGAAGTCGATCGCCTGCGGCGTGGTCTGGAACGCCATGATCAACGCGCCGATCGAGTACCAGAGCAGCGCGAACGTGAAAATGGAGCGGCGTCCGAAGCGATCGGACAGCCAGCTGAAGGCCAGCGTGCCAATGAACAATCCGGTGAACAGCGCAGCCACGAAGCTTGCAAAACCGAGCAGGTCGAACAGGCCCTGGGTGGTCGGCTTGAAGATGCCGGCTTTGAAAAGCCCGAGCGCGATGTAGGCGGTGAAGAACAGGTCGTAGAACTCGAACCAGCCGCCGAGCGAAAGCAGCGTGATCAGTCTGCGTGTATGGCGCGATGGCGGCAGCCGATCAAGCCGCGCCGCCACTGTGACTGCCGTATTGGTCGGCATGTGAGTCCCCCAGTTAACGTGCTTGTTTTGTCACCCATCGACAAGTCGGCCAATTAATTAGCCGTCATTCCGGGGCCGAGCGAAGCGAGGAGCCCGGAATCCATAGTCACGATTGCTGCCGATCCTGCACTGACTGTGGTTATGGATTCCGGATAGCCGCTTACGCGGCTTCCGGAATGACGCTAGACCGTTGGGCATGATCTTATCCGAAAACCGGCTTCCACTTTTCGGGATCATGCCCTAGCACTTTGGCGCCTTCGGGTCTGACCCGGAGAGCCTTGGTGAGCTGTGCGGTGCCGTAATAGTTCACGATCGAGATCGTGATCTCGACGATCTCGCGCGGGCTGAACTGCTGGGCGAAGGCGTCGTAGGTCGCGTCGTCGACGTCGCCGCCGTGCTCATCGAGCGCTTCGGTGTAGGCAAGGAGCGCGCGCTGCTTGCCATCGAACAGATTGCTGCCGCGCCAATTCGGCAAGGCGGCGATCTGCGCGTCGGTGATGCCGCATGCCTTCGCCAACGGGACGTGCTGGTCGAGCTCGTAGGCCGACTGCAGGATCTGCCCGGTGCGCAGGATCGCCAGTTCGCGCAATGGTGCCGGTGTCACGACGTCGTAGCGCAGCGCATAGGCGAGATCGAGCCGCGCCTTCGCGAGCGGCGGCGCGAAGCCCTGCACCAAATGAATGTTGAGCGGCTGTCCGCCCTTGGCGCGAACCTTGTCGAACATGTCTTTCAGGTACGGGTCGGACGGGTCCGGCAGCTGCGGCAAACGCGACGGCGGCGCGTCTTCGCCGCGCATCGGACTTGTGAGCAGCACCGCGAGAACGATCCCCAACGACGCGATCAACTTGTTCATTCCTGGCCTCATTGAACCTCTGGCGAGTGTGGGCGGCGGAGCGCCATTCGCCTTTGCGGTCCGATAGTATATGACCTTCCCGGCCATTGTGATTGGGTGATCGTGACCATGGACGTGTTCGACGCGGTCAATTCGCGCATTTCCTGCCGCTGGTTTTTGGACAAGCCGGTCGATCCGGCGATCGTGCGCGAGCTCATCGCGCGCGCCTCGCGCGCCGCGTCGGGCGGCAATCTGCAGTCGTGGCATGTCTATGCGCTGACCGGCGTGCCGCTTGCCGAGATCAAGCGCCGCGTCGCCGACGCCATCGCCAACCGCGATCCGCGCCACGACGAGGCCGAATACCCGATCTACCCGAAGACCATGTGGGAGCCCTACAAGTCGCGCCGCGAGGAGCACGGCGTGCAGCTCTACGGTGCGCTCAACGTTGCGCGCGACGACGCCGAGGGCCGGCTCGGCCAGTACAAGCGCAATTTCGTGTTGTTCAACGCGCCGGTCGCGCTGTTCATCGGCATTGACCGCAAGCTTGGACCCGGTCAGTGGGCCGACCTTGGCGGCTACATCCATGCGCTGATGTATCTGGCGCGCGGCTACGGTCTGGATACCTGCCCGCAGGAATCCTGGGCGCGCATGCATCGCATCGTCGGCCCGTTCGTCGGCATGCCGCCGGAACAGATGCTGTTCTGCGCCGTCGCCATCGGCTACCGCGATCATGCGCATCCGGCGAACAGCTTTCGCTCGCCGCGGGCGGAGCCCGAGGAGTTCTGCCGGTTTTTCGGCTTCGAATGAGCGAGCATGCGATCTCGCGCCCCGCGCAGCGGGGAGGAGGGACCGCACCAACGGGTCCGGCACGAAGTGGCCGGCCCGACGACAGGGCTCCGTGCGGTGGGAGGGGCGTCTGACTCGAATGTCTTGCTGCCGATGAGACATCGCTGTCATGAATTTTCTGGAGCCTTGCGTGACGGCAAATCCAATCGGGCGACCCCCTCCACCACCCTTCGGGTGGTCCCCCTCCGCCGCTGCGCGGGGGCGGAAGAGGTGATCGCCTCGCTACTCAAAAAAATCGCGCGGCATGCGTTGCCGCGCCTCGCGCTCAGGAGTGGCGATGTTGTGCGGCGTCGCCGCCAAAAACGGTGACGCGGTGGAACTCGGCCGGGATGGGGAAGTCCTGAGCGTGCGTTTGAGGGTTCAGACTTGCGGCGATCCTTCCGGTAACCCCCTCCATGAGGTAGCGCCCTCCTTCTGCCCGCGGCTCGTCAGCTGGGGCATCAGCCGGGCGTGAACGTCTGGAAGCAGAAGTACGGGAAGAGTATCTTTGGCAGACTGACGATTTTTTCTGAGAGAGATAAAGGTAGAACGTGAGCACGCTGGAGCGCGCGATTGCTATTGCCGCGGAAGCTCATGCCGGCCAGGTAGACAAGGCTGGCGCACCGTATGTGCTTCATCCATTGCGAATGATGTTGAATGTGTCATCAATCGATGAACGCATCGTCGCGGTGCTTCATGATGTGTGCGAGGATTGCCCTGGGTGGACGTTTGATCGGCTTCGCAAGGAAGGTTTTCCTGATCACATCATTGAAGCACTGCGGTCAGTAACGAAGCGCGATGGTGAGGACTACGAAGACTTTGTGCGGCGAGCGGCCGCTAATCCGATCGGCCGCCGCGTCAAACTCGCCGACATGCGAGATAACTGCGATCTTTCGCGTATTGCCGCGCCATCAGAGCGAGACTTGCAACGCATCGAGAAGTACCGAAGAGCGATCGACCTGATCGGCCGGCTTTCTGCGTGACGAGACGAGACACTCCTCCCTGTTTCGGCCGATAGCGCCGGCAGCGTTGGTTACATTTTGACGGCTGGCAGTCGCCTTCGGACGAGAAGCGGGCATTCCGCCGGCATCGCGAATGTTTCGAGTTTGACCCGACGCGGAGTGCGCCAGGAAGCTGGCAAAGAATAGGAGGTGAAAGTCCCCCACGGGGAAGGTTTAGCCGACCACCCCGAGCCCGAGTGATGCACGAGGCTCTGCTCGCGAAGGCAGCCGTGAAGCGTTCACAGGGGAGACCACGGGCCAAGTATTGAGCTGCGAAACGGGTCTAATTCCGAGGTGCCGATCTCATTCCGCTGAAGAGAAGGCAACATCGTCCCATGGCGTATCGGCTTGCATGGGAAGAACCTCGCGCAGTCGCAGACCTTGTGCACGGGGAGAAGTTCTTTGCACGGAACCTGGGAAGTCTCATTCGTGCCCGGACAGGCAAGCCGGGCCTTCATGACGGCAACAGCCGAACGATGGACATGCACGCGGATGAGAATTCGGACGGGGTCATAGTCGAACGGAACTCATCGCCGTGCGCCGAGCGGCGCGACGGAGCAAGAGTGTACGGTTCACTGCGCTGCTGCATCACATCACCATTGATCTCCTGAAGCAGAGCTACCTTTCGCTCGAAAGGGACTCCGCGTCGGGTATCGACGGCGTGACGTGGCAGACCTACGAAGAGAACCTCGAAGAAAAGCTGAAGGAATTACACGACAAGGTGCACCGGGGCAGTTACCGAGCGTATCCAGCCAGACGAACTTACATTCCAAAGGCTGATGGCTCGAAACGACCGCTGAGCATTTTGTGCCTGGAGGACAAGATCGTCCAACAGGCGGTCGCGACGGTTCTCGAAGCGATCTACGAGGAAGACTTCCTCGGGTTCTCTGCAAGGCGCGGTGATCTCACCGATCCTGGCGAACGTCTACCTGCACTACGTGTTCGATCTATGGGTCCCTCGCTGGCGCCTCACCAAGGCGTCGGGCGACATGATCGTCACTCGCTACGCGGATGACAGCATCGTCGGCTTTCAGCATGAGCATGAGGTCCGGGCGTTCCTTGACGATCTCAGGGAGCGAATGCGCAAATTCGAATTGGCGTTGCACCCGGACAAAACCCGGTTGATCCGCTTCGGCCGCTACGCGGTCAAGCAACGTGAGAATCTTGGAGAGGGGAAGCCCGAAACGTACGACTTCCTCGGCTTCACGCATTTCTGCACGCGATCACGCAAATGGGGCTCGTTCGTCATCGGGCGCAAGACGATCAAGAAGCGTATGCGAGCCAAGCTGCTGGCCATCAAGATAGAGTTGCGCAAGAAAATGCACGACCCCATCGCGAAAACCGGCATCTGGGTGAAACAGATGTTGAAAGGGCATCTGAATTACTTCGCAGTCTCGGGCAACCACCCGAGCCTGTGGTGGTTCTTCAACAAGGTGAGGGGGCTCTGGCTCGCGGCGCTCAAACGGCGCAGCCAAACGGCACGCCTGGTTTGCAGGGCGTCAAACAGCTGGCGATGGAGGAAAACATGCTACTACGCATCATTCGCGGCAAGCTCAAACCGGGAACCTGCGACGCGTTTGAGCGCGCGTATCAGGCGGCGATCTCGAATGCCGGGCCCGTTGAAGGTCTTCGCGGACGCTGGCTGGTGCAGGACGTTGATGATCCCGACTCTGGCTCGATGATTAGCCTGTGGGCGACCGAACAGGCGCTGCGAAACTATGAAAGCAGCGACCTGTTGAAGAGCGCGATCACGGCCAAGCTGGCACACTTCTTTTCCGGACAATACGAAACGAGAATATGCCGAGTCCGTTTCGCGGCAGGAACGCCCGCGCCAGATGAATGGGTCGCGGAAATCGACCTCTGATTTCCGGCACTGTGAGTTTCCGGCTGGCCAAACGGAGAAGCCCGAGCGCGCGGCCCGGACTTCAAGGGGCGGACGTTGCGTCCCTTCGTGCGGCGCAGCGATCCGATCGCTGACGAAGTAGAAGCAGACGTTTGGCTGACAGCGCGAACGTGTCGAGTATGAATCACAACGGACCATGTATCGAAAAGCTATATTTCGATTTAGCGACCCGCCGAGGATTCCATGCAAGGGACACTGACCAATCAAGCCGTCGTTGTATTCGGGGGTAGCAGCGGTATTGGTCTGGCGACAGCCAGGCTCGCGTCGGCTGCGGGCGCATCAGTCACGATAATCGGTCGCGATGTGGACAGGCTGAAAGCTGCCGCTGCGGGGATGTCTAGATCAGAATGGCGATCTACTGATATCCGCGACTTAGACGGCGTACTTCGATCCCTAGCTCACCTCGATGCGATCGATCACATTTTCGTATCAGTTGGAGAAGGCGGCACCTCTGACATCCTGACCAGCAGCATGGATGACCTGAGACGCCCATTTGAAGAAAGGGTCTTTGCAACTTTCAACGTCCTAAAAACCGCTGTTCCGAAGATGAAAAACGGCTCGATCACGTTGATGTCAGGCATGAATGCATCGCGACTCCGCAGGGGAGCGTCGGCCCAGACGGCTGCATTATGCGCGGTGGAGTTGTTGGCAAGAACGCTGGCCCTTGACCTGGCGCCTATCCGCATCAACGCCGTTGCGCCGGGTTGGATTGATACAACGCGCCTTGATCGGGCATTCGGGAGCGAAAAACCCGTTCGAATAAGCAGTATTGCGAGCCAACTGCCGGGCAAGCGCATCGGGGCGGCGGAGGAGGTCGCGCGTGTTGTGCTTATGTTGATGACAGTCGCGTTCATAAATGGTGAAGTCGTGCACATCGACGGTGCCGGTCGCTTCGTGTGAGAGACGCTTACTTGGCCTCTGCTGCCCAACGCGTCACTTGCCGCGACGTACCGGTTCAGTAGCTATCGGAGCACAAGCGGACACGCGACTGACTTTGCGAATGCGTCGAGTTTGACCCATATGTATAGTCCGGCCGTGCGTTGCAAGAGTCTTCGTCGAGATAGTGGTGTCTGGTCTTGCATTAATGTATCCGGCCTCTGATTGGAGCGTTTTGTACCCCTGGCCATCATGGATATCAGCGCGCGTGCGATCTCATTAGCGGACAGGCCTCGACCGGGCCAAATGGGTCACCAGTGTTCGCATGCGCCGGGAAGACCGAACCTCCATCTCATCTCATCCTCTCGCAGACCTCGGCAGCTAGCCTAGCGGTGGTGACATCATCGTGTCGTCATTGAGCAGCAGCCGCACCGATTGTTCTCACTTCGAAGTTTCGGCTGTGGGCCAGAACGCTCCAGGCGATGCGAGCGAGTTTGTTGGCAAGCGCGATCGCCAACACGTTGCGGTGTAGTCGCCTCTTTGCCGCCTCGATCCAGGGCTTGAGCCCATGGCGCTCCCAGCTCTTCGGCCAGATCAATACAACCCATGCCGCCTGCACAAACAGGACGCGTAGGTAGCGATTGCCACGTCTCGATATCTTGCCGAGGATGGTGCGGTCGCCAGTCGATATCTGTTTGGGGACCAGCCCCAGCCAGGCAGCGAAGTCGCGGCCTTTGGAGAACGCCTCTCCCGTGCCGATCGCGGCCACCATCGCGCTGGAGGTGATCGGCCCAAGGCCAGGCACGCTCATCAACCGCTCACAACCAGCATCCTGGCGTGCAACAGCTTCGATTTCGCCCGATAAACTCTCGATGCGCTCGTCGAGCCGACGCCAGTCGCCCGCCAGGTCCTCGATGACTCATACCATGCGGGCCGACAGGACATCGGGTGGCGTGGCGAGGATGCGCGGCAACTCGGCACGCAAGAAGCACTGTCCCTGCCGAACCGCGATGCCACGCTCCAACAGGAAGGCACGGATTTGATTGATGATGCCGGTGCGCTGGCTGACCAATCGCTCGCGAACACGATGTAGCGCCTGCAGGTCGAGCTGATCGGCGGTCTTCGTCGCTACGAACTTCATCGTCGGGCGCTGTACCGCCTCGGCGATCGCCTCCGCATCACGGAAGTCGTTCTTCTGTCCTTTGGAGTAGGGACGCACGTACTTCGCCGGCATCAGCCGCGCGTCGTGACCGAGCGCCTTGAGCTTCCGACTGAGATGATGCGCACCAACGCAGGCCTCCATGCCGATCAAGCACGACGGCATATTGGCCGGCCGTGCTTCGACCTGGCCACGGGACCACTTCTGGCGCAGCACAATTGCGCCCCTGCCATCGAGGCCGACGGTGTGGAACGAGTTCTTGCCGATATCGATGCCGACTACGGCGACCGCGCTGTTGAGAGTCTGAGACATGGTGTGCTCCTCGTCTTGGGCGCCCCTTGCCAGCTTCAATCACTGGCGGGGCAGGAGCACGGCCGGACCATTCCATTAGCTGACCAACGCCGAACCGAAATCCCGCACTGCAGGAAGCCCCTGATGTGATGCGCGCCAGTCCGCTATGCTGTCCCTGGATAGACCACGGGCAGCGGATGCAATTTGGCCGACTGAAACGACGCGAGTTCGTTACGCTGCTCGGCGGCGTGGCGGCAGTACAGCCGCTCGCGGCTCGCGCGCAGCAGGCGGCAAGGGGGGCATCCAAACGACGGTGGGCGGCGAGCACCGCAGCGATCACATTCGGCGTACTGATTTTATTGGGCGGCGCAAATGGCGCCGCTGAAGATAACTCCATTCGTAAGCACCAAACGGAGGTAATGCCTCTCGATGCTTTCGGCTATCTTGGTGGCTTGTTTGAAGCCCGGTTCTATGAACCGCACTCGACTACGGGCGATTCGCGCGACGAGATCCGGCAGGCGGCGTCTTTGTACGGCCTGGACCCAGTTATGATGATGTCTATCGCCAAGGTTGAGAGTAATTTCAATCCTCGCGCGGGCACCGGATCATACAAAGGGATCTTCCAGCTTAGCGACCACGAGTTCGAAAAGTACGGCGATGGCAGCATCTGGGACGCGAGGGACAACGCTCGCGCTGCAGCGCACATGTTTCTGGTACAAGCCGAGCAGTTCAAATGGGCGCTTGGTCACTATCCCGATTACGCCGAGAGATACATGGTGCATCAGCAGGGTATCCAAGGCGCGATTGAGCACTACACACACCCCAAGCGCGCGGCCTGGAAGTCCATGTGTGCGACCGACGAGGGTGTTCTAAAGGGGGAGCAATGGTGCAGGAAGTGCATTTGGCAAAATCTTCTTCCGGAATGGAAGCGGACCTTCGGAAAGGTGGAGAAGATATCAAGCGAAGACTTCGTCAGTCTGTGGACAGGACGAATCAATCACTTGGTCAACAAATTCCGCGTGGCCGAGTAATTTTCATATTCAGACGCCTCGATAATAAATTGTGGCGCGAACTTTTTTCACCGCATTGTGATCGGCGTCCAATATTTTTGGAAGAAGCGTAATCTCGACGGTGATCCTGGAAACTCCATGTTGTGCAAGCACCAACGTCGCGAAAATCGCCAATTTGCGCTCATCGCTCCAACCTGGAGATGGAGTCTTTGGTGGTTCCCGCGGTGGCAGCGGGCCTACATTAAATCCGGAACTTCGAAGTGTGATCTCCGCATTGGCAAACGACGTTCCAACGGGAACATATTTTTGGACTATCGAAGACACATCATTGCCAGCAGACTTGAACTCTCCTGTGCGTCGTAGATCTTGGTAGGCACGTTCCAGCTCAAACCGTAGCCGCGCCCCGCGTTCCTGAAAATCCAAAGCTTTTATCTGAGTCCGCTGGCCCACGGCGTAGGCGTGAGCGGCCATGAGCAGCGACACGCAAATAGCAGCGAACTTCACTGTCGCGCGCATCCGAGAACCCTTGCAATCGCGCCCATAAGCGAGTTGTCAATCAACATGGAAACCGCGTAGGCGCTTGGCCTTGACGTCCGCGATTTGAAAGGCATTGCGGATTTCACCAATGGAAAGCGGTGCGCGAAGAACTTCGGCAACGCTATGGATTCTTTCCAGACAGCTGGTGGGCCCTATGTAACCGCCGAGACGAGAACGTCCTTCAAAGGCTATTACCCCGTCTTGGCAAAAAAAGCGCGGTGTTGATACGCTCGTTTGTTCAGTTCGACGGCGAAGGCGAAACCGCAAACGCGAGACAGCGCGAGATCGGCGGGCGGGCATCCGGCCGAATTGTTGCGGAACGTCTGTCTTCGAAAGGATCCGCACAGTTCTTTCGCGGATCCCGACGGCTACGTTCCGTTCGGGCAGCTGGAGAACCACACCGACGGCCGCAGCGACGGCTGCACGAGTTGGTCGCTGTCGGATGCCGAGGAAATTATCTCGATAGTGAAAGACGATCCGACGACGCTGTACATCTACCCTGCAGCAGCGGACATCGACGCAGTCGCGCAAGCGGTGAAGGCCAACCGATCATTGTCGCAGGCGGGACTATATTGGAATGCTTCCTGTTTGAAGGAAATCGCCACTCCGAAATTTTGGCCCAAGGAAGCCCTCGAGCCGGTGCTCGCCCAATACACCAAAGCTCATCCGGCACCGCCACAACGCCCACCTCCGCTTTGCAAAGGGCAGTGAAATTACCTCTTATTCCTTGTTCGTAGCTGCTGTTCGCGGCAGCATTTGCGCCAACGTCTCCGTTCGCGCCTTTCACCACGAAACACGGGGGCGGGTCACGCGTGAGACGGCCCTTCAGTTTTTCGCACTAGCAATGTCGCTTATGGCCCCGAAGCCGACTTTCGCTGCGACGCCGAAAAATGTCTGCTCTTGAGGCAAGAGGAGAAGTACACATCGAGCACAGGTGCTTTGTTCTGCAGCAGCGCCGTCCTCCTGATGAAAGTGTCCTCGCGGTCAGAGCTTCGAGCGGCCATCGAGATGCGCGGCAAAAACGGTGACGAGACGGAACTCGGCCAGATGCGGCAAATCCTGAGCTTGTTTGTCGGTTAAGACTTGCGACGATTTCTGCAACGTGATCCATGTGGTCCCCTTATGTCCGGTTCTCGGACACGAGCGGTCATGCCCCACGAAACAGCCGAGCCGCCCCTTGAGGCAAAGCAGGCGTCCGCGACAGCCTTGAGCCGAGTTCCTCCTCGGCTCCATTCTTTGCGCGACTTCATTGGCGACGCGCCGGCCGCGCCGCCAACCAGCATCGATCGCCTGCATCACACATCGTGAGCGGTTACGCCGCCCGCAATTCAAGCGGCAGGCTCGCGAAGCTGCGGACGGCGTTGTTGAGCCGGCGTATCGGCGGGCCGGCGAGTTCGATCGAGGCGACGCGTTGCGCCAGCGCTGTCAGCAGGAGTTCGCCTTCCATGCGGGCGATGACCTGGCCGATGCAGACGTGAAAGCCGAAGCCAAGGCCGACGTGACCCTGCACCCGGCGCGTGATGTCGAACCGGTCCGGCTCCTGCCAGTGTTCGGGATCGCGGTTGGCTGAGGCGAGCAACAGCAGCACCTTTTCGCCAGCTGGAATGCTTAGATCGGCCAGCTCGACCTCGCGGGTCGTCGTGCGGAAGAGGTTTTGGATTTCGGCAATTCCATCCGCACAGTTTCCTCGAACACGTTCTTGGCAAGCGACGGATCGGCGCGGAGCTTGCGCCACTCGCCCGGATTGGTTGCGAGCAGATAGAGTGCGCTGCCGATCGCCGCGACCGTCGTATCGACCCCTGCCGAGAGGAACGAGCGCACGAGAATCGCCGCTTCCTCCTCAGTCGCCTCGCCTGCGTCGACAGCCTTGTAGATCTGCGCGCCGAGCCCGTCGAGCGCGAGCGCCGCGCGCGAGCATTTTTCCATGATCCAGGGCACCACCGTGCCGGCAGTCGCGGTCGAGGCCTTAAAGCGCGCATTCAGCGGCCCGAAGCCGTTGAAGACCATGTCGCCATAGGGCAACAGGTTCTCGCGCCCGTCGGCGTCGAGCCCGACTGCATCGGGAAACACCTTCAGCGGAAACGCCTCCGCCAACTCCTTCACGCCGTCGAACCGGCCTCGCGCGAGCACGCGCTCGACCGCCGCAGCGGCTTCCTTGGCGAACGGCTCGCGCAGGCGCTGCAGCGCCGGTGGAAACACCACCCGGTCGACGATACGCCGCGTGCGATCGTGCAGCGGCGGGTCGGTCTCGAGCAGCAGGCTGGGCGGCCGCCACGGCTTCTCTTTGCCAAAATGCGTGTAACCCACTCCCATGCCGGAGCAGTAGGTCTTCCAGTCGAGCAGCGCCGGCCGCACTTCCTTATAGCGCGCCATGCCCCAGCACGCGTATTTCGGCATGTAGAAGGCCGGCCCCGCGCTCCGCATCGCCGCGTATCCCGGAAAGGGATCGGCGATGAAGGCGTCGTCGTAGGGATCAATGTCGAGATCGGGTGCGCGCTCAAGCGCTTCAACCATGGCCGCCTCCGCCGTCTCCATGGGCCTTTGCGCGAATGATGCCGCAGCAGCAGCCGGGTAAGCAACCCCGCCGCAAACCGGAAACCGCCTCCTGCCGCGTCAGAGCTTCGAACCGCCATCGACGTGGATCGTATCGCCGGTGATCCACCGCGCATCGTTCGAGGCGAGGAACGCAACCACGTCGCCGAGATCGTCGGGCTGGGCGAGGCGCTTGAACGCCTGGAGACCGAGCGTGTAGTCGCGTCCCGCGTCCGTCTTAGCGAAGTTCGACATTTCGGTCGCCACCACGCCGGGCGCGATAGCGTTCACCCAAATCCCGCGCTGGCCGAACGCCGAGGCGAGATGCTTCACCAGCGTATCGATGGCGCCCTTGGTCGCCGCATAAGCCGGAATCGTGCCGACGACGGCGCGGGCTGCGAGCGACGAGACCAGCACGATGCTGCTGCCTTCGTGCAGGATCGGCAGCAATTGCTGCACAAGGAAGAACGGCGCGCGGACATTGACGGCAAACAGCTGGTCGAAGTCGTCAACCGATGTGTCCTCGATGGTCGCGGCTTTGGAAACGCCTGCGTTGGCGACGAGGATGTCGAGCCGGTCGCCGATGATGCTGCGAACCTGACGGGCGAGCTTGTGCGGACCGTCTGGGGCGGCGAGATCGGCCGCGATCGCATCGGCGCGGCCGCCGGCCTTGCGGATCTCGGCGACGACATCGTCGGCTTCTTTCGCGCCGCGTCCGTAATGGATGAGGACCTGCGTGCCGGCCCTGGCGAGCGCCAGTGCGCTGGCGCGGCCGATGCCGCGCGACGCGCCGGTGACCAGCGCGGTTTTTCCGCTGAGATTTGGCATGACCGTTCTCCTTATTGTTTTAGCGCCAAGTCGCAGGTTCCTGCTGTCCAGGCATGCCCTCGTGGTCGCCCTGGGCTCTATATGGAGGCTCTGGTGCGCTCGAAAAAGACTTTGTAAGCTTCGCTCCATACCTGGAAGGTATGGAGCGGCGTTATGGAGCTGCGGCATCTCCGCTATTTCGTCGCCGTCGCCGAGGAAGGCAGCCTGACCGTCGCCGCCGAAAAGCGACTGCACACGGCGCAGCCTTCGCTCAGCCGGCAAATCCGCGATCTCGAATATGAAGTCGGCGTCGCGCTGTTGACCCGCAGCGTTCACGGCGTCGAATTGACCGCGGCGGGGCGCGCCTTTCTCGATCATGCGCGGCTCGCACTCACGCAAGTCCGAGGCCGCAGCCGAAGCGGCGCGCCGCGCAGCCTGCCAAGCAGATTTTCGCCATGGGCGTTCTCACCGGCCAGGAGGCCGAGTGGCTGCCGCGCGCCACGAGTCTTCTTCGTGACGAGTTACTCAATATCGAAATCAGAGTCTCGAGCGACCATTCGGCGACGCTCGCTGGCGAACTCCTGCGCGGTAAGCTCGATGTCGCCATCCTCAGGGCCGAACAGATTCCCGATCTCGAATTCAAGATTGTCGCCAAGGAACCTCTGGTCGTCATCCCGCCCAGCGATCACCCGCTCGCTCAGCGCGCGGCCATCTATCCGCACGACCTCGCCGGTGAAACATTCATCGGCGTATCGCAGATGCCGCGGGTGCTGCGGGCTGTCATCGGCGATTATTTCAAGCGATCCAAAATCGAGATCGCGCCTGCGTTCGAGATCGACAATTACGCGATGGCGATTTCGCTCGTCGCCTCGACCCGCGGCGTGGCTCTGCTGCCGGCTTCCGCGGAGAACTTCCTGCCATGGTCCGTGGTCAGCCGCCCACTTAAAGGTGAGGTCCCGACCATCGATGTGGTTGTCGGATATCACAAGGCGAACACGTCGCCGATCCTGAAGTTGTTTCTGTCCAGGATTGATGATTTGACCGCCCGGACGTCCGGCAAGAGCGGTCGACCGAACGGACCGAAAACGGCCGCATCTCCGCCTTGAGGCGGCGCTTCATCGTATCGCGCGGGACCGCGCTTCCAAAGTCCGGCCGCACGATGGTCTACTCGATCACCTCTTCGGCGAACAGTTGCATCGAGTTCGGAATGCTCAACCGAGCGCCTTGGCGGCTTTCAGATTGATGACCAGGTCGAACTTGTTCATCTGCTGCACCGGCAGATCGGCCGGATTTTCACCCTTGAGCACGCGGCCGACATAGATGCCGGTCTGACGATCCCGCTCAGCGAGATTAGGTCCGTAACTCAGCAGTCCCCCAGCATCAGTCATGATGCGGAACGGATAGATCGTCGGCACGGAATAGCGTGCGGCCAGTTCGATCACCTGAGCGCGCTGAGCGATAAAGAAGGGATCGTTCGTGACCAGCAGTCCTTGCACCCGCTTCTCCTCGCCGAGACGCCTGAAGGCCGCATCGATCTCCTCGCTGGTGCCGACATCGACAATTTCGATCGCCTTGCCGAGGGCTGCGGTGGCAGCTTGGGTGTCTCTGATGATGACGTCGCGCAGGAAGCTGCTGGTCCCGACCAGGACGCCGAAATGCTCCGCCTGCGGCAGCAACTCGTGCAAGATTCAGATCTACTTGCCGTACAGTTCATTGGCCAGCGAGACGATCCCGGTGGCGTTGCCGCCCGGCCGATTGAGACTTGCAACGATGCCGTCCTTGACTGGATCGACGCCGAAACCGAAAACGATCGGAATCGTGTCGGTTGCGTCTTTCGCCGCTCGAACAGGATAAGCGCTGGCGACGCTCGCGATGACGCGCACTTGAAGGCGCACCAGATCCGCCGCAAGTCCGGGCAGGTGGGCCAGATCGTTATTCGCGAAGTGATACTCGATCGTCAGATACTGGCCCTCGACGAAGCCGGCGTCTTTGAGGCCCTGACGGAATCCCGAAAGATCGTATGCGGCCGGCGTTCCGAGTTCGAACCGTCCAATGACCGGAAATTTGCTCTGCTGCGCCAGCGCCGCGGACGGCCATCCGGCTGCTGTTGCACCGAGCAACGCAATGAACTCGCGCCGCCTCATGGCGATCCTCCCAAGACCAACGGCGATAGTGCATCGGCTCATTTTGGCTGTCGATGCCGGCTGAAGGCCGAACCCGCCGCGGCCTCGATCGCGCCTTGAACACGTCAATTTACGCATTAACTTCAACATGATAAGATCGCGAAAATTTCGGGAGAGACGCGATGCGCCTCGAAAATCTCGGCTACGTCGGTATCCGCACCAAGACGCTGGACGATTGGTCGGCGTATGCCACGCGCTTTCTTGGCATGCAGCTTTTCGATCGGAGCCGTGGCACGCTGGCGCTGCGCATGGACGACCGCAAGCAGCGCGTGATCATCCACGACGATGCGGGCGAGGGTCCGTCGTTCTATGGCTGGGAAGTGGCCGATGCCGTCGCGCTTGACGCGCTTGCCGCGCACCTCGAAAAATCCGGCGTCAAAGTCGCGCGCGGCTCCCGCGCGCTTGCCGACGAGCGCCGCGTCAAGGACCTGATCGTCTTTGCCGATCCGGTCGGCAACCGGCTCGAAGCGTTTCACGGCGCCGAGATCGCGAGCGATCCGTTCAAGCCCGGCCGCTCGATCTCCGGCTTTCGCACCGGGCCGCTCGGCATGGGGCATGCCGTGCTGACCACGGAGCGGATCGACGAAGTCGTGCCGTTCTACACCGAGATCCTCAACTTCAAGCTCAGCGATTACTTCGTGAAGCCGTTCGCGGCTTATTTCTTCCACCTCAATCCGCGCCACCACAGTATCGCCTTCATCAACACCGGCAACAACGGCATCCATCATCTGATGGTCGAGCTTTGCTACCTCGATGACGTCGGACAGGGCTACGATATCGCGCTGCGCAAACCGGAGATGATTGGCACCACGCTCGGCCGCCACGTCAACGATCACGTCACCTCGTTCTATTCGTGGTCGCCGTCAAAATTCCTGGTCGAGTACGGCTGGGGCGGCCGCACCATCGATCCCGCAACCTGGGTGCCTGAGGAGCGCAGCGAGGGCCCGAGTCTGTGGGGTCACGATCGCAAATGGCTCACGCCGGAAGCGCTCGAACAATCGCGCGATCTGCGCGCCGCGGTCGCCGAGGCGGGCGGCCGCGTGCCGCTCAACGTGATGGACGGCAATTATCTTCGTGCGCAGGACGTCTGTCCCTGGTGGAATGCCAATGTTGCCACCCGCAAGACCGGATAGCGGCGGGTGTGCAGTCGGAAGGGATGTCATCATCCGCGAAGGCGGGTGATCCAATAATCGCTGCAGTTTGTGTTTTTCGCCGAACTGGTCGCGGTTACTGGATGCTCCGCCGGAGCTTGTCATCGGGGCGGGCCACTTCGGGCGGACCGGTGGCGGAGCATGACAGTCATGACGCTTCGCTAATCCACCCTAGCGCGCTACGCCGTCCGTTCGACCCGCGTATCGATCTCGGTTCGCAGCAGCGAAAAGTCGATGGGCTTGGTGAGTAGCGCCTCGGCGCCGCTCTCCAGCGCCTTGCGCTTGGTCTCGGCATCGCCGTAGGCGGTGATCATGATGACTGGGACATCAGGTCGCAGGGCCTTGGCCTTGGGCAGAAGCTCAAGGCCGCTCATTCCCGGCATGTTGATGTCGGACAGGATCAGGATAAGGGACGCATCTCCGGCCTCGCTGATGCATTGCAAGGCCGCAGGCGCGGATTGCGCAAACTCCATGGTGAACCGGCCGGCGCGCAAATCGCGCCGAAACTGCTGGCGAAACAGCATTTCGACGTCCGCTTCGTCGTCAACCACGAGAATGAGTAAATTCACGCCCGCCCTCCTGACCCGGACAACGCCGCTTTGCGCGGTAATATGATCTTGAATTCGGTGAATTCGCCCGGTGCTGTATCAACAACGATAGAACCAGCATGTTGTTTCACAATGATGTCATGGCTGATGGAAAGGCCAAGCCCCGTGCCTTCGCCGGCCGGCTTTGTCGTGAAGAACGGGTTGAACATCTTGTCTTTGACGTCCGGCGGAATGCCGGTGCCATTGTCGCGAATGGCGATTTCGACGCGGTCGCCAAGGTTCTTGGTGGCCGCCCACAGTGTCGGCTCGAAGCCATTGTCGTTGACCTGGCCCTTACGCTTGATTGCGGCGTAAAACCCGTTTGAAATCAAGTTCAGCAGGACCCGGGTGATCTCCTGTGGAAAAAGGTCGACTTCCCCCGCGTCCGGGTCGAACGATCGTTCCAGGGTGATATTGAAGCCCTGCTTTTCGGCCCGAGCGCCGTGATAAGCGAGGTTGAGGCTTTCTTCAACGATGGCGTTGACGTCGACCGTCCGGTGGTCGCCGGTCCCTTCGCGCGAATGCAACAGCATGTTCTTGACGATCGCGTCGGCGCGCTTGCCGTGCTGTACGACCCTTTGGAGATTGCCGCGCAGCGTGCTGGTCAATTCGCTGATGTCGGCGCGTTTCTTGGGGTCGGCGCTCACGGCGGCCAGGCTTTCCTCCAGTTCCTCGATCAATTCGACCGATACCCCTGAGAAATTGTTGACGAAGTTGAGCGGATTCTTGATTTCGTGGGCGATGCCGGCGGTGAGCTGGCCGAGCGAGGCGAGCTTCTCGGTCTGCACCAGGCGATCCTGCGCGGCGCGCAAGTCTTCCAGCGATCTCCGGAGCTCGCGGGTCCGTTGCTGTTCGGCTTCGAACAGCCGCGCGTTCTCGATGGCGATGGCCGCCTGATCGGCGAACGTCGACACCAGTTCGATCTGCTTGTCGGTGAACGGCCGGACCACGGACCGCGTCAGCGCCAGCACGCCGATCGGGACGCCCTCGCGCATCATCGGCACGCCGAGGATCGTTCGGTAATCGTCCAAACTCTGCGCCTTGGTGAATGTGTACTCGGGGTCGGCCTGGACGTCGGGAATATGAATGACGCGGCCCTCGAGCAAGGCCCGTCCGGTGGCTGAGCCGCGCTCGGGCTTGACCGGGACGTTCCTGACATAGTCCATGAATTCGCGGGAAAAGCCGTAGGATTCCGCGCGATAGAAAACGTCGCCGATCTGCCGGGTAATGGTCCCTTTGTCGGCCTCGCAAAGATGGGCGGCCAATTCGACGAGCGTCTGCAGGACCGTCTGCAGGTCGAATGTCGCGCGGCTGATCGTCTTGAGCACGTCGGCCGTGGCGGTCTGCTGCTGCAGCGATTGCCGCAATTCGCTGAGCAGCCGCGTGTTCTCGATCGCGATGACGGCCTGCGCGGCGAAGTTTTTGACCAGGTCGATCTGCTTGTCGGAAAACGGCCGGACCTCCTGACGATAGATGCTGATGGTGCCGATCAGCTCCTCGTCCTTCAGCATCGGAATGACGACGAGCGACCGCGCCTTCGCCAGTTCGACCAAATTCACGGCCTGCGGGTTGCGCTGCCGGTAGGCCTCATCTTCCGCGTAGTTGGCGATGTGCACCAATTGCTTGGTGGCAATCGCGCGCCCGATCGCGCTTTGGGGACTGGGGCGGAGAACCGGCCGCAGCTTGCGCAGTTCGGCAAATTCGTGCGGAACGTTATGCATCGCCGCAATGCTGACCGCGTCATCGACCTGGCGAAGCTGGAGGATGCCGAAGTTTGCTTCGCAAAGCCTTGTTGCGTTGGCCAGGATGGACTCGAAGACGGGCCCAAGTTCGCCGAGCGAGCTCGAGATCACATTCAGGACTTCGGCCGCGGCCGTCTGCTGCTCCAGCGATTGGCGCAATTCGCTGAGCAGACGCGTGTTCTCGATGGCGATCACGGCTTGTGCGGCAAAGTTTGTCACCAGCGCGATTTGCTTATCGTCGAAGACCCGAATTTCCTGCCGATAGATGGCGATGGTGCCGATCAATGCCTCATCCTTGAGCATCGGCACCATCAGCAGCGTGCGGGCCCCACCGAGTTCAGCCAGCCGGACAAGCGGTTGAAAGCCGTTGATGTAGGACGGGTCTGTCGTGATATCGGCAATTTGAACGAGTCGTTTGGTCGTAACGAGGCGGCCGATCGGCGTATCCGGGGTGAAATGCACGGGTCGATCGGGCGGCCGCTCGCCGGCGAGCGCCGCAGGTACGCCGTGCAGCGCGACCGGGCGGAATCCATCGCCTTCAGCGAGCCACAGCATGCCGAATTTGGCCTCGCATATGCGCGTGGCGTTCGCCAGCATGGCCTCAAACACCGGGCGAAGCTCGCCTGGCGACGCGCTGATGACGCTCAGCACCTCGGCCGTCGCCGTCTGCTGTTCCAGCGATTGGCGCAATTCGCTGAGAAGACGCGTGTTCTCGATGGCAATCACCGCCTGCGCGGCGAAGTTCTCAAGCAGCGCGACTTGCTTTTCGCTGAACGGGCGCACCTCCTCGCGGTAGGTGACGATGGCTCCGATCAACTCTCCCTCTTTCAGCATCGGCACAACGATGTGGGTGCGGGCGCCCGCGGTCTCGACGAGTGCGACCATGCGGGGTTTTCGCTCGACATAGCTTTGGTCGAGCTGAAGATCTGGAATGTGGATAACGGCTTTGGCCTCGACAACGCGATTGAGCGGGGTGCCTGAATCGCCGCTCAGGTCGATGAAAGGCTCCCGCCTGAACCAGTTCGCGTAATAGGAGTCGCCATGCACGGCCACCGCGCGAAAGCCGCTTCCATCGCGCAGAAACAGATTGCCAACTTTCGTGCCGCAGATACGGGTCGCGTTGCGCAGCATTGATTCAAATACCGGCGCCAACTCGCCTGTCGAATTGGACATGGACTGCAGCACTTCCGACGTCGCCTCCTGCTGTTCGAGCGATTCGGACAGATCGTCGGTGCGCTGCCGTAGTTCGTTGAGCAGGCGCGTGTTCTCAATGGCGATGACGGCCTGCGCGGCGAAGTTTTTCACCAGCTCGATCTGCTTTTCTGTAAACGGGCGGACGTCCTTGCGGTAGATGCTGATGGCGCCGATCAGTTCGTTTTCCTTGAGCATTGGAATCACGAGGAGGGTGCGCGCCCCGGCCAATTCGACCAAAATGACGGCAGCACGATCACGGTGCTTATAGGCCGTGTCCTCGGCGTAGTCGGAAATGTGGACCATCTGTTTGGTCGCGACCACGCGCCCAATTCCGCTTTGTGGACTGGGACGGAACACCGGTTCGCGCTCCCGGAGTTCGGCAAATTCTGGCGGCACATTGTGCATCGCGGTAATGCGAAACGCCTGGCTTTCATAGGATTGCATTGTGCCGAAGTTGGCCTCGCAGATGCGCGTCGCATTCTCCAACATGGTCTTGAACACCGGTTCCAGCTCGCCGGGCGACGAACTGATGATGCGCAGCACGTCGGCCGTCGCCGTCTGCTGCTCCAGCGATTCGGTTAGCTCGCGCGTGCGCTGCTGCTCGGCCTCGAACAGTCGCGCGTTCTCGATGGCGATCACCGCCTGGTCGGCGAAGGTGGTGATTAACTCTATCTGTTTGTCGGTGAATGGCTCCACCACACTGCGTGTCAGCACCAAGACGCCTACGGGCACGCCCTCGCGCAACATCGGCACGCCGAGGATCGTGAGCGTTTGGCCAAGATGCGAGCCGCGGACGAAGGTGAATTCCGGATCGGACCGGATGTCTGCGACCTGCACGGTCTTCCCTTCGAGCACGACGCGGCCGACAATGTTGCCGCGATCGATTGTCAACGGATGCTGGTCAAAATAGGCTTTGAACTCATCGGTAAATCCAAAGCTTGCCGCGCGGTGGTAAACCCCACCCCTGGGCAGCGTGATGGAGGCTCGTTCTGCGCGGCACAGCCGGGCCGCCGAATTCAACCAGCGTGTCGAGCACAGACTGCAGGTCGAAGGTCGAGCGGCTGATGACCTTGAGCACATCGGCCGTCGCCGTTTGCTGCTCCAGCGATTCGCGCAACTCGCTGAGCAGTCGCGTATTCTCGATGGCGATGACGGCCTGGGCGGCGAAGTTCTTCACCAGATCGATCTGCTTGTCGGTGAACGGCCGAACCTCTTGACGATAGATGACGATAGCGCCGACAAGCCGACCGTCCTTGAACATTGGCACGGTCAACAGCGTTCGAATGCCGCCGAGTTCGACGGCTTCGACGGCAAAGCGATTTCGCTGAACATAAGCCGGTTCTGCCTTCAAGTCGGTAGTGTGCACAACGTCCTTCGTTGCGGCGAGACGGCCCAGGCCGCTTTCCGGCGGCGGACGAAAAGGCGCGGCCGATCTCGCGCTCGAATAAGCGGCCGGCGCATTGTGCATGGCCACCGCGCGAAACACGCCATCCTCGATGAGAAACATGTTGCCGAAATTCGCACCGCAAATTCGCGTGGCGTTCGCCAGCATCGCCTCAAACACGGGGCCAAGCTCGCCGGGCGACGCACTGATGACGCTCAAGACCTCCGCTGTCGCCGTCTGCTGCTCCAGCGATTGGCGCAGCTCGTTGAGCAGGCGCGTGTTCTCGATGGCGATGACCGCCTGGGCTGCGAAGTTTTGCATCAAGGCGATTTGCTTGTCGGTGAACGGGCGCACGACCTGGTGATAAATGGCGATCATGCCCACCAGTTCGCCTTCGCGGAGCATGGGAACGCCCAACGCGCTTCTTGCGCCCGCGACTTTCGCGAGTTGCGACGAAGCGTAAGGCTCCTCGGCGGTCAGATCGCGAATGTGAATGAACTGCTTGGTCCGCAGCACCGGACCGGCGATCGATCGCTCCGGCGGAATGACCGGATCGCCGCGCCGCAGCGCCTCGTAGGCGGGCGGAGCGTTATGCATGGCGGTGATGCGCAAGTTGGTGCCGTCGAACAGCGACAGATTGCCGAAGCGGGCATCGCAAATACGCACCGCATTCGCCATGATGGCGTCGAAGACCAGCATAAGCTCACCGGGCGAGCTGGAGATGACCCGCAACACTTCCGAGGTTGCAGTCTGCTGCTCCAAAGACTCGGTGAGATCGTCGGTCCGCTGCCGCAGCTCGTTGAGCAGGCGCGTGTTCTCGATGGCGATGACGGCCTGGGCCGCGAAGTTCTCCAGCAGCTCGACCTGTTTGTCGTTAAACGGCCGAACTTCCTGGCGGTATATGCCAATGACGCCGATCAGCTCGTTTTCTTTCAGCATCGGCACACTGAGCACGGTGCGGGCGCCGGCGAGCTTGACGATCGCGCTGTTGCTGGCGGCTCCGTCCGCCTGAATATCCCGCGTATGAACGACCTGCTTCGTCTGCACGAGCCGATCGAGATCGGACCCCGGTTTAAGCTCAATGATGGGATCGCGCTGCCGCTCTTCAAAATATGCCTGAGGTGCGCCATGAAGGGCGACATGCCGAAACTTGCCGTCATCAAACATAAGCAGATTTCCGAACTTCGCGTCGCAAATCTGCACCGCGTTCGCCAGGATGGCGTCGAACACCGGTTCCAGCGCGCCGGGCGACGAACTGATGACGCGGAGCACGTCAGCTGTGGCCGTTTGCTGCTCCAGCGATTCGCGCAACTCGCTGAGCAGCCGCGTATTCTCGATGGCGATGACGGCCTGGGCGGCGAAGTTCGATAGCAACTCGACCTGCTTCTCGGTGAACGGCCGGACCTCGCGGCGGTAGATGGTGATGGCCCCGACCAATTCATCGTCCTTGAACATAGGCACGGCGACATGGGAGCGCGCGCCGCCGAGCTGTGCAGCGGGCGACATGACCGGTTGGGCCGTATCATCAGTGCTGCGGACAACCGCTCTTGTGCGCAACATGCGATCGAGGGGTTGGCCGGGGGTCGGCAGAAACGAGCCGCGCTGCCGCCGAAACTCCACAAGCTCAGGCGGTTCGCCGAGCGACGCTTCAGTGTGGAATTTGCCGTCGAACCGATAGATGGTGCCGAAATTGGCTTCGCAGATGCGTGTCGCGTTCTCCAGGATCGCCTCAAACACCGGCCTCAAATCGCCGGGCGACGCGCTGATGACCGAAAGCACCGCTGACGTTGCGGTCTGCTGTTCGAGAGATTCGGTCAGGTCGGTCGTGCGCTGCCGCAGTTCGTTGAGCAGCCGCGTGTTTTCGATGGCGATCACGGCCTGGTTTGCAAAGCTCTGCACCAGCGCGGTCTGCTTGTCGGTGAACGGACGAACTTCGTCGCGATAGAGGATGAAGGCGCCGACCAACTCATCGTCTTTGAGCATTGGAACAGACAGAAGGGTGCGTATGCCGCCAAGTTCGACGCCTGCGACTGCCTGAGGATCGCCTTCGGCATAGGACGGGTCCGCCGCCAAATCGGCTACTTGCGTGTACACTTTGGTGGTGACCATGCGCCCGGTAGGGATATCCGGCCGTGGGCGGAACGGCGTGCGTTTGCGAAATTCGATAAAAGCCGGCGGCGTGTTGTGCGTGGCGAAGAGCTGCAGACTATCGCCGTCCCAGCGATAGATATTCCCGAATTTAGCGTCGCAAATGCGCGTCGCGTTCGTCAGCATCGCCTGGAACACCGGCTCCAGCTGTGCAGGGGAAGAACTGATAACCCGCAGCACTTCCGAGGTCGCCGTTTGCTGTTCCAGTGACTCGGTCAGGTCCGTCGTGCGCTGGCGCAGTTCGTTGAGCAGCCGCGTATTCTCGATGGCGATGACGGCTTGCTCGGCGAAGTTCTCAAGCAGCTTGATCTGTTTGTCGGTAAACGGCCGAACCTCGCGGCGGAAAATATTGATTGCTCCGACGATCGCTCCGTCCTTGAGCATCGGCACGGAAATCAAAGTACGGATGCCGGCAACCTCCACCGAGGTCACGGCCAGCGGGTCGCGATCGAGATATGAAGGGTCTTCGCGCAGGTCGACGACCTGAACCGGCCTGCCGGTATCGAACACGCGAGCCGTCGGGACCGACGGGTTGGGCTGGAACACGGTGCCGGCGGCTAATTTTTCGCGAAAGGCGTCCGGGAGAGCGCCGTGCAAAGCAGCGCTGCGCATCTGGCCGCCGCTCTCGCGTAGCCACATTGTGCCGTAGCTTGCCTCACAGAGCCGCGTTGCATTGGCGAGCATGGCGTCGAACACCGGCTGCAATTCGCCGGGCGAGCTTGAGATGACGCCCAGAACCTCCGACGTCGCCGTCTGCTGCTCCAGCGACTCGCTGAGCTCCTGGCTACGTTGCTGTTCCGCCTCGAACAGCCGTACATTCTCGATCGCGATCGCCGCTTGATCGGCAAAAGTGGTCACAAGTTCGATCTGTTTGTCGGTGAACGGCTTAACGACGGACCGCAAGAGGCCAATAGCGCCGACCGCAACGTTATCGCGCAGCAACGGAACTCCGAGCATCGTTCGATATTTGCCGCTGCCCTGGTACTCGAAGTAGCTGTATTCGGCGTCGGTTAGGCAGTCCGGCAGATGAATCGTCTTCTTCTCAAGAACGGTGCGGCCAATGCACGAGCCGCGGTTGGGAACGATGGGATTTTCCGCCGCGTGGCGGATAAAGCCTGCCGTTGCATTGTTTGCAGCGGCAAGATGATACCTGCCATCCTGCAGCTTGAAGATGAGAGCATATTCGGCATCGCACAGCCGGCTCGCCGTCTGAACGATCGTGTCGAGCACCGGCTGTAGTTGGAATGTCGAGCGGCTGATGACGTTGAGAACATCGCTGGTTGCCGTTTGCTGTTCCAACGCTTCGGTCAGATCTGTGGTGCGCTGTCGCAGCTCGTTGAGCAGCCGGGTGTTCTCGATAGCGATGACGGCCTGGGCGGCGAAATTCTGCACCAGCGCGATCTGCTCGTCGGTGAACCGTTTCACCTCCTGGCGGTAGATGCCGATCACGCCGACGACGTCGTCGTCCTTGAGCATCGGCACCGCGAGCAGCGTGCGCGCTTTGGCGATTTCGATCGTCGCGACCCGCATCTTCATGCCGTGGGTCGGCGCTTCGCGGATGTCGTCGATTTGAATCACCTCGCGGTCGCGGGCGATCCGGCCCAACGCGCTCCGCGGATGGGGCGCTATAGCGTGCTCGCCGAACATGACGTCGCGATAGTCTTGCGGGGCACCGTGGATCGCGACGACGCGAAATGTGTCGCCCTCGCGAAGCCAGAGGTTGCCGAATTTGGCGTCGCAGATGCGCACGGCATTTTGCAGCATCGCCTCAAACACCGCGCCAAGGTCGCCCGCCGAGCTTGAAATGACCTCAAGCACCTCCGACGTCGCGGTCTGCTGCTCCAGCGACTCGGTCAGTTCGCGGGTGCGTTGCTGCTCGGCCTCGAACAGCCGCACGTTCGCGATGGCGATGATGGCTTGGTCGGCGAAGGTCTTGACGAGATCGATCTGACGGGGGGTGAACGGCTGCACGATGTTGCGGGTCAGGATCAGCACGCCGATCGGAGATCCTTCGCGCAACAGCGGTACGCCGAGCATGGTCCGCACATTGGCGAATCCGGAGCTGGCGGTGAGCTTGAGGTCCGCGTCGGCCTGAGAGTCGGGCATGTGGACCACGCCGCCCGCCAGCACGACCCGGCCGGCGAGCGACGTGCTGTCGACCTTCAGCGCGTGCCGCTCCATGAACTCCTTTTGTCCGGGTGTGAAGCCGTAGCCCGCCGCATGATAATAAAGGCCATCGCGGGCAAGCCGGATGGCGGCACGGTCGGCATGGCAGAGCTTGGCCGCCGACTTCACCAATGTAGCGAGCACGGTCTGGAGGTCGAAGGTCGAGCGGCTGATGACTTTGAGCACCTCCGACGTCGCCGTCTGTTGTTCGAGCGACTTGGTCAGTTCGCGACTGCGTTGCTGCTCGGCGTCGAACAGCCGCGCGTTCTCGATGGCGATGACCGCCTGGGCGGCGAAGTTCGTCACCAGCTCGATCTGCTTCTTGGTGAAGGGCCGCACTTCCTGGCGCTGCATCGCGATCGTGCCGATGAGCTTGCCATTCTGCAGCATGGGTACCGACAGCAAGCTGCGATAGCCGCCGAGTTTTACTGCGGTCGTGAAGGTTGGGTCGCCCCGAAGATACGCCTCCTCCTTGGTAATATCGGTGACGTGGACGGGCCGCTTCCACTTGACGATACGGTCGAGCGCCGTGCCCGGGCCGGGGCGAATTGGACCGCGTTTGCGCAGCTTGACGTAGGCCGCAGGCGCGTTGTGAGTGGCGACTGTAGTGAACGTGCTGCCGTCGTACAGATAGAGCGTGCCAAACTTTGCTTCGCAGAGGCGCGTGGCGTTCGCCAGAATGAGGTCGAAGACCGGCTCGATCTTGCCCGGCGATGAGCTGATGACCCGCAACACATCGGCGGCGGCGCTTTGCTGTTCGAGCGCCTCGTTCAGCTCGCGGCTGAGCTGTTCAATGTTTGTTTGCTGGCTGGCGACGGCGGGAGGGCGGCGGCGCGACGGTTTTTTCGCGGCCCCTTTTGGCGCGCCACGACGCTTCGGCGCAGCCGTCTTGCGGCGTTGCGCTTTCGCCGGCCCGCCGTCTCCTTTGGAGCGCCGCCTCATCGCCTTCCCCGAAGATCAGGGCAATCTAGCGGGGTAAATTAGCACACTGGAAGGGTGGCAAGCGTGCGAGTCGGGTCTTAAAGGTTACCCGAAGCGTCGCCGAGCAGGGGCCGATAACGGAAATGCTCAAAAACACGCCAATTTGTCCACTTAGGTCGGGCATGCAGACCCAATATCGCGGCTGAGTTCGGGCTCGGCCGTGCCTTAGATTAACGGCATCCCGGTGTGGTGTTCGCCTTGTTCTCGAGCACGAACGGCCCGAGCTTTTGGGCAGCATAGTCGGCGAACGAGGAATCGACCACGCGCTCCGCCGGGAACTTCGTCGTCGACATCTTGTTGGCGACGTACCAGTCCTGCATGTCCATCATGCTGGCGATATTGATCTTGCCGTTCGGATCGCGTGCCGGCCACGCTTTCTGGTCGTTGAGGATTTCAGGACGGCGCTCGGCGCCGGTTCGCGCCAGCATATCGATGAAGTCCTTGCGGCTGGGTCCGTCATGATAGGCTTGGCAATAATCGCGGACGCCGCGCAGGTAGGCGATGAAATAATTGCGCACCAGGTCCGGATTCTTCTTCGCCCAGTCGGTATTGATCATGACGACCGCGATGGTCATCGGCGTCGGCTTCACCAGTTCGTCGACGTCGAGAAACGGCACCGCGATCTTGTCAGTGATGAACTGCGTCGTCCACGGCGGAATCACTTCCGCGGCGTCGATCGCCTTGTTGGCGAACGCCAGCGCGTATTGGGTGAACGGCAATACCTTCAGATCGACGTCGTTGATACCGAGCCCGCCGGTCTCGATCACCTTGCCGATCTCGTAGGTCGAGACCGAGCCGGTGCCGTTGGTGGCGATGACTTTGCCCTTGAGCTGCTTGGCGTCGGTGATCTGTCCCTTCAGGTCGGGACGCAGCATCAGGTTGTGCCCGATCGGCGTGCTGACGCGCGACATCACCATGGTGATGGGAAGGCCTTTCTCCAGGCCGTTGAAGTATCCCGCCGAAATGCCGCCTTCGATGATGTCGAACTGATTTTGCGACAACAGCGCAATCGAATTGGCAGTGGTGTCGAGGTCTTCGGACTCGACCTTGATGCCGAACTCCTTGAAGTATCCCTTATCGATCGCGTCGTAGGTCACCCCCGACGTGATCGATTTGACCAGACCGACGCGAACAGTCGTCTCGGCATGAAGCGACGGCGACGCCCCGCAGAGGACGACGAGCAATGCCGCGGACTTTGCCGCAACCTGCAACGGTTTCATATTGCGCGCTTCCCCTTCTTGCCGCCTTTTGCTCGGACGGCGTTCTGGTTTCGACTGATCGCGTCACGGCATTGGTGCGCCTACACGAAGGCGCAGCACGGCCGTGCACCTTTAGGCAGTGTAGCAGGCTCTTCAGAGAAACCGGAATGGCGAGCCGGGACCTGCGTCGGCAAGTCCCAGGGCCTTACGAGGGCCTCACAAGACTAGGGTGTCACGAGGCCGATCAACTGCGCCGGATGGCGCTCCAATTACCGGAACACTGACCGCCCTGGGCGCGCCAATAGCCAGCGCCCCGCGACCCCATCAGTTTGCCGTAGCCGGTCGCGCTCTGGCCGGCCTTGGCGACGGTCACGCTGATGCCGCCGGCGCCTGTGACGACGCCGTAGATCTGATAACTGAAATCATTATCGGCCTGCACCACGCGTCCGCCGACGATCCGGGCCGGATACCGGTAGCTCGGATCGCACGGGCCGAACTGCGTAAAGATCGACACGCTCCAGAGGCCGTCATAGGGGCCGCGCGCCCGCGCCGGCTTCTTGGGCTCGGCACCGATCGCTGGCGCCACGGTCAGACATGCGACCGCCACGGCCGCAACAAGACAGACAAAGCTCTTCATCGGCTCGCTCCGGCTTGGGGGGGGCGGTAGGCTGCAGCATGGGTGGTGCCGGATACGAGGGCGGCTCGGCGCTGAACGGGATTGCGCTCTTGCCGAGGTCGTAGCCGGCTTGAAACAGAGCGGTCATGTACTTCGGATCGAAGGCGCCGCGGCTGATCGCGCTGAAGTCCGGCGGAATTGTCGCGACGTTGAACGGCACGCCGCTGCGCTTTGCCGCGAGATAGATGCGGTCCATCATCAGCCGCGTATCGATTTTGACGGCCGTGCCGACCGATTGTGCGAGGATCATCGGCGTCGAGCGCTCGACGACCTGGAAATCCGGCTGCAGACCGGTGTTGGCGACGATATAAAGCGCGCTCGCCGGCAGCCGGTAGTCGCTGGTCGCCGCGGTCAGCGCGAGCGGTGCGACGAAAAATTGCCCGCCGACGCCGCCGTCGACATGCATTTCCTCAAAGCGCTTGCCGTTGGCTTCAACGCCGATCCGCACCGGCGGAAAAGCGCCGGGGATCGCACTCGACGCCAGCAGAACGGTGCGGAACAGTTCGAGCGCGTCGTCGCCGCCGTGAGCCGCGATGGCGCCCATGTTCCAAACCACGGAGCGTTCCGCATCGAGATCGGTGGTGATGACGAACAGGCGCCGGCCGCCGCGATGGGCGGCGGCAACATCGGTGAGCAGCGCCGGCGTGATCAGCTTCGCAATCAAATCCTTCAGCGGCCACGTGTCGACGAAGCTTTCGCCGGTCGAGCCCGCCTCGAACACGTCTGCCGCCGTGATTTTGGTGAACGCGTCGCGCAATGGATCGTCGTATTTGGAGCCAGCGAAGATATAGGGCGCCATCAGCGCGCCGCTGCTCACGCCGGTGACAACGGCGTAGTCGGGGCGTCGTCCCGCGGCGCTCAGCCCATTCAGCAAGCCGGCTCCGAAAGCGCCGTCGGAGCCGCCGCTCGACAGCGCGAGCCAAGGACCTGGCTGCGATGGCAGCGCATCGTTGAAGTCGGTTGTCGAATCCGTCCAGAAGCGTGCATCGGGCATGCCGGGGATCACGGCGGCCGCCTCATCGGTGGCGGAAAACGGCGTCCGCGCCGGCAACTGACGCGGCTGTCCGGTTGCAACGGGCGGCGGTTGGGCAGGGGCGGTCTTGCCGCGAGGTGGCGAGGGCTTCTTCTGCACCACAGCGGATCGCGCTGGCGCGGTTACGTTTTGCCCCTGTGCCGGAGCGACCATAAACGTGGCTGCCACTGGTACGGACAGCGCCGTCAGCATGACTGCAGCCGTGCCGATGATCCACCGCGGGAGATTGGTCATGATTGACGTAAGTATCTCGAAATGGAGGTAGGTTCGGACCTTATTCCGCCTGGCGACGCGCCCACGATCGACAATGACGCGCGGCAAATATGAACGCTTGACACAAACTTCAATCGGCGTGAATCGGAATTGATCGCTAGACTATAAAGTCGCTTCCGGCATTCCAATCCAATCTTCGTGGCTTATCCACGGTCACGCATTCGTCACCCTTTGCCTTAAGTGTGACGATCGGCCACAAAGTGTGCGCCTTCGACGAGAATCGCCGCTGCAGGACCAAACGGCGCAAGCGCCTGTTCGGCCTCCGCGACGAGCTGCCTCAGCTTCAGCTTAGCGGCCGCTACGCCGAGCACGCTGACCATCGTGGCCTTGCCGGCGGCGGCGTCCTTGCCGGTCGATTTGCCGACCAGCGTGGGATCGCCTTCGAGGTCGAGCAGATCGTCGGCGACCTGGAACGCTTGCCCGATCGCCGATCCGTAACGCTCAAGCGCTTCGCGTTGCGGCCGCGCCGTTGCCGCGAGGATGCCGCCGGCCTGACAGGCGAAACGCAACAGCGCTCCGGTTTTCATCGCCTGCAACGTGCGTACGTCGTTCTCGCCGAGCATGCCCGCGCCGCCACCGTTGAAGCGACCCTCCGCGGCGAGATCAAGCATCTGGCCGCCGACCATGCCGCCGAGTCCGCTCGAACGCGCGAGAGCGGTCACGAGCTCGATGCGGACCGCTGGGCTCGCGTGGGTCTCGGGACGGGAGAGGATGTCGAACGCGAAGGTCAGTAGTCCGTCGCCGGCCAGAATCGCCGTTGCTTCGTCGAATTTCTTATGCGCCGTCGGCTGGCCACGGCGCAGCGCGTCGTTGTCCATGGCGGGAAGATCGTCGTGGACCAATGAATAACAGTGCACGCATTCGAGCGCCGCACCCGCCATCAAGGCGTTCTGTCGTGGCACGTCGAACAGAGCGGCACTCTCGACCACGAGAAATGGCCGGAACCGTTTACCGCCACCGAGGCTCGAATAGCGCATGGCCTCGACAATGCGCGCCGGCCGGCTGATTTCGCCGTCGACCGGCGTCGTGGCGAGCAGCCGGTCGAGCAAGGCCTCCGTCTCCGCCGCCACCGCGTCCAGCCGCGAGAGAAAGGCGCTTTGGTTGCCATTCATTGGTGTATTACCCAGCGTTTCCAAGGCCCCGCAGGGTCCTATTTTCGGTTCGTCATTTACGGGATAACGGGGCCGATCAATACCGGCCCGCCGCCCTGGCGGCGGCACATCTCAGCCCCGGGGACTATGTGTGGCCAACGAGCTTGTAGCGTCAATGGTGCTTGCGATCTGGCTTTATTTCCTGGCAGCCCGCGGCGGGTTCTGGGCCGCCCGGCAGCGTGATGACGAGATTCCGGAACGCAAAGGTGTTGCGGAAGGCGATGCGTCGTCTTGGCCCATCGTGGCGGCCGTCATTCCCGCGCGCGACGAGGCCGAGTGTGTGGGCGAGACCGTCACTTCGCTGCTCAGGCAGAATTATCCAGGCGTGTTCACCGTCATTCTGGTTGACGATCAGAGCCGCGACGCAACCGCGCAGGTCGCGCGCGACGCTGCCGCTGCGGCCGGCGCCGCCGACCGACTCACGGTGCTGACCGGGCGCGCGCTGCCGGCGGGATGGACCGGCAAGCTCTGGGCGCAGGGCCAGGGCGTCGAGCTTGCCGATAATTCGGCGCCGCCGCCGGACTATCTGCTCTTCACCGACGCGGACATCGTTTACGCGCCCGACGCTTTGCTCGATCTCGTGACACGGGCTGAGCGTGAAGGCACCGTGCTCACCTCGCTGATGGCGAAACTGCGGTGCGCGAGTTTTGCCGAGCGCATGTTCGTTCCGGCCTTCATTTTCTTCTTTCAGATGCTCTACCCGTTCGCGTGGGCGAACGATCCGCGCCGCACTACTGCGGCGGCGGCAGGCGGATGCATGCTGGTTCGCCTTCTCGCGCTGCGTGAGGCGGGCGGGATGGCTGCGATCCGCAACGCGCTGATCGACGACTGCGCGCTGGCCAAGGTGCTCAAGGCGCGCGGGCCGATCTGGATCGGCTTGACCGAGCGCGTGCACAGCATCCGCGATTACCCCGGCGTCGAGGA
Organism: uncultured Alphaproteobacteria bacterium; assembly: GCA_963732015.1. Classification (GTDB taxonomy): domain Bacteria; phylum Pseudomonadota; class Alphaproteobacteria; order Rhizobiales; family Xanthobacteraceae; genus BOG-931. The sequence goes on from CAVSXY010000007.1 coordinate 200,966, forward strand.
CATTCGCCGCATGGTGTCGCGCACCGCCTACGCGCAGCTGCGTTACTCGCCAGTGCTGCTCGCCGGAACCATCCTGGGCCTTGCCGCAACCTATGTGGCGCCGGTCTATCTCGCGATCTTTGCGGCCGGAATGGCGCAATTCGTCGGCATCTTCGTCTGGGCCTTGATGGCGCTCGCGTTTGTGCCGACGCTGCGGTTCTACGGCGTCTCGAAGCTGTGGGGACCGGCGCTCCCGGCCATTGCGGCGATGTATATGGCGTTCACGCTCGATTCCGCCTATCAGCATGCGCGCGGGCGCGGCGGCATGTGGAAGGGCCGCGCGCAGGCCAATGTTTCGGACACGCAATGAACGACGCGACCACAAACGACGCCGGAAGCTGGCGCTCGGGGAAGGGCCATCGGGACGAGAATTTCCCGGTGGCGTCCTGGCTCATTCATCCGCGCCATCGCGGGGTGATCCTGGCGTTCTACAATTTCGTGCGTACCGCCGACGATATCGCCGACCATGCGACGCTGCCGCCGGCCGAGAAATTGGTGCTGCTCGATCGCCTCGAAGCGGGCTTGCTCGGCACCAGCACGGAGGACGCCGTCGCGGTCCGCCTGCATGCCGCTCTCGCGGAGCGTCGTCTGTCGCCGAAGCATCCGCAGGATCTGCTCGCCGCCTTCAGGCTCGACGTCACCAAGCTGCGCTATCGCGACTGGGGCGATCTGATCGGCTATTGTTCGTTGTCGGCGATGCCGGTCGGCCGCTTCGTCTGCGACGTCCACGGCGAGAGCCGCAGCGTCTGGCCGGCGAACGACGCGCTGTGCGCCGCTTTGCAGATCATCAATCACCTGCAGGATTGCAAGAACGATTACACCAATCTCGACCGCGTCTATGTTCCGCTCGATGCGCTGGCCGCGAGCGGCGCTAGTGTCGAAGCGCTCGCCGCGCCCAAGGCGTCGCCCGCATTGCTTGGTTGTCTGCACCAGCTCGCCGAACGCACCGAGCGGCTGCTCACCGAGAGTGATGGCTTCTCCGCTCTCATCAACGACTGGCGTCTCGGTCTGGAAGTCTCCGTCATCAACACTCTGGCGCATCGTCTGACGCACATTTTGATGAGGCACGATCCGCTCAGTGAACGCGTGCATCTTTCGGTTCCGGCGGTCGCCGGCCTGACGCTGCGCGGCATCCTGAGCGCCACGTCGCGGCGGTTTGGTCGCCGCTCCTCGGCCGCACCGCAAAAGCCACGGGGTGCGTGAGTGACGAAATCCTCGCCGGCAGCCCAGCGCGCTTCGGGCAGCTCATTTTACAAGGGAATGCGCATACTGCCTCGCCCGCAACGCGAGGCGATGTTCGAGATTTATTCGTTCTGCCGCGCCGTCGACGACATCGCCGACGATCCCGGACCGCGCGACGTCCGCCGCGAGCAGCTCAAGCAATGGCGCGCCGACATCGATGCGCTATACGAGGGCAAGCCGCCGCAGCAACTTCTCGGCTTGGCACAGGCGGTGCGCACGTTCGACCTCAAGCGCGGGGACTTCCACGCCGTCATCGACGGCATGGAGATGGACGTGCTTGCCGATATCCGCGCGCCCGACCGGGCGACGCTCGACCTCTATTGCGATCGTGTGGCTTGCGCCGTCGGGCGGCTCTCGGTCCGCGTGTTCGGCATGGAGCGCGACGATGGCCTCGAACTCGCACACCATCTGGGTCGCGCGCTGCAGCTCACCAACATCCTGCGCGATCTCGATGAGGATGCGGCGATCGGCCGCCTCTATCTGCCGCGGGAGACATTGCGCGAGGCCGGAATCATCAGCACGGATCCGGCGACGGTGCTGGCCAAGCCGATGCTTGGCGCGGCGTGCGTCAGTATCGTCGCATTGGCCAAAGACCATTTTCAGGAGGCGAACGCTATCATGGCGCGAAGTCCGCGGCGCGTCGTGCGGGCGCCGCGGATCATGGGCGCGGCCTATCGCATTATTCTCGACAAGCTCGTCGCGCGCGGATTTGACCCGGCACGCCAGCCGGTTCGTTTACCGCGCGCCAAGCTGCTCCTGATCGTGCTCGGCAACCTCGTGTGATGCGGCTCGTTGGATGACTGGTACGGTCCACATCATCGGCGCTGGGCTTGCCGGCTTGTCGGCGGCGCTCAAGCTCGCCGAAGGCGGCAGGAGCGTCGTCGTGCACGAGGCGACGGCCTTCGCCGGCGGCCGTTGCCGGTCCTATCACGACGCAGCCGTCGGCATGATGATCGACAACGGCAACCACCTGCTGTTGTCGGGCAACCATGCCGCGCTCGACTACGTGCGCCGCGTCGGCGCTGAACATCGATTGGTCGGGCCTGCCACGGCGGAATTTCCGTTTGTCGATCTCAAGAGCCGCGAGCGCTGGACGCTGCGCTTCAACGACGGCCGTATGCCGTGGTGGGTGTTTGACGCGAAGCGGCGCGTGCCCGGAACGGGACCGTTCGATTACGTTCCGCTGGCGCGGCTGCTGTGGCCGCCACAGGGGAAAGCGGTCGGCGATGTCATCGCCTGCGAGGGCACGCTCTATCGGCGCCTGGTCGAACCGCTTCTGCTTGCCGCGCTCAACATCGATCCGCCGCTCGGATCGGCGCGGCTTGCAGCCGCGGTGATCCGCGAAATGCTTGCAGCGGGCGGCCGTGCCTGCCGTCCGCTGATTGCCCGCGATGGACTGGGCTCGACCTTAATCGAGCCGGCGCTGTTGCGGCTTGAGGAACTCGGCGTCACCGTCCGCATGGAGCATCAGCTTCGCGCCGTCCGGTTTGAAACCGGCCGCGTCGATGCGCTAGACTTCGGCGATGACACCATTGCGCTCACGGCCGGCGACACGGCCGTGCTTGCCGTGCCGCCCTACGCGGCGGCGTCGCTTGTCAGCGGGCTGACCGTCCCGTCCGAGTTCCGTGCCATCGTCAATGCGCACTTCCGTATCGATCCGCCCGCGGTGCAGCCGCCGATTGTCGGCGTCCTCAACGGCACGACCGAATGGATTTTTGCATTTCCCGGCCGCATGTCCGTCACCATCAGCGCCGGCGACCGGCTGATTGACGCTCCGCGCGAGGAACTTGCGAAGACGATCTGGAGCGAGGTCGCGCGCGTGGCCGGTTTGCCGGACATTCTGCCGCCCTGGCAGATCGTGCGCGAGCGCCGCGCGACGTTTGCGGCGACGCCCGAGCAGGATGCGAGACGCCCGGGCGCCGCGACGCAGTGGCGCAACTTCGTGCTGGCCGGCGATTGGACAAACACCGGTTTGCCCGCCACCATCGAGGGCGCAATCCGCTCGGGCAATCGCGCCGCTGAACTTGTTGCTCTCGGCTGAGGAACGAGCTTATGAGCGAAACGCATTTGGTGAGCGAACCGCGCGTGAGCAGCGATCTCGACCGGCACATCGATGCGGCGGCGAAGGCCTTGCTAGAGTGCCAACGCGACGACGGTCATTGGGTGTTCGAGCTTGAGGCCGACGCCACCATTCCGGCCGAGTACGTGCTGCTGCGACACTCGCTCGGGGAACCGGTCGACGCCGCGCTTGAAGCCAAGATCGCGGCCTATCTGCGCCGCATTCAGGGAACGCACGGCGGCTGGCCGTTGTTTGCCGACGGCGATCTCGACATCAGCGCGACGGTGAAAGCGTACTTCGCGCTCAAGATGATCGGCGATTCCATTGACGCGGATCACATGCGCCGGGCACGCGAGGCGGTTCGCCAGCGCGGCGGCGCCGAACGCGCCAACGTCTTTACCCGCATCATGCTCGCGCTGTTCGGGTTCATTCCATGGCATGCCGTGCCGGTATTGCCGGTCGAGATCATGCTGCTGCCGAAATGGTTCCCGTTCCATCTCGAGAAGATTTCGTACTGGAGCCGGACCGTCATCGTGCCACTCCTGGTGCTGATGGCGAAAAAGGCGCAGGCGCGCAACGCCAAGGGCGTGCGTATCGACGAACTGTTCCTCGAACCGCCGCAGACGCTCGGCCCGACGCCCAAGGCGCCACAGCAGAAGGCGTCGTGGTTCTATTTCTTCCGCGGCGTCGACAATCGTGCTGCGCGCGGCCGAGCCGTACTTTCCGAAAGCGACGCGGCAGCGCGCCTTCGACCGTGCCGTCGCCTGGGTCGGCGAGCGGCTCAACGGCGAAGACGGGCTCGGCGCGATTTTTCCGGCGATGGCGAACAGCGTGATGATGTTCGACGTGCTGGGTTATCCGGAAAGCCATCCGCAGCGCGCCATCGCGCGCCGGTCGGTGGAAAAGCTTCTCGCCGTTCACGAGCACGAGGCATACTGCCAGCCTTGCGTCTCGCCGATTTGGGACACCGGCCTGACGTGCCACGCGCTGCTCGAAGCCGGCGGCGAGAGCGCGGTTGCGCAGGTCAAGCGCGGCCTCGATTGGCTGGTGCCGAAGCAGATTCTCGACGTGCGCGGCGACTGGATCGCGCGGCGTCCCGATCTTCGGTCCGGCGGCTGGGCCTTTCAGTACGCCAACCCGCATTATCCCGACGTTGACGACACCGCCGTCGTTGCCATGGCGATGGACCGCGTGCAGGACCTCTCAGGCCATCAAGCGTTTCGCGCGTCGCTCGATCGCGCGCGCGAGTGGATATTGGGAATGCAGAGCGCAAACGGCGCCTGGGGCGCGTTTGACGCCGACAACGAATATTTCTACCTCAACAATATTCCGTTCGCCGACCACGGCGCCTTGCTCGATCCGCCGACCGAAGACGTCACCGCGCGCTGCGTTTCGATGCTCGCGCAATTCGGCGAGACGTTGGAAAACAGCCCGGCAGTCGTAAGCGGCCGTCGACTATTTGCGCAAAGTCCAGCTCACCGAAGGAAGCTGGTACGGCCGCTGGGGCATGAACTACATCTATGGCACCTGGTCGGTGCTGTGCGCGCTCAACGCCGCGGGCGTCGATCATGCTGTGCCGGAGATGCGCCGGGCGGTCAACTGGCTCGCCGCCATTCAGAACGACGATGGCGGCTGGGGCGAAGACGGCACGAGCTACAAGCTCGACTATCGCGGCTACGAGCGCATGCCGTCGACGGCGTCACAGACGGCGTGGGCGCTGCTCGGTCTGATGGCCGCGGGCGAGGTCGATCACCCCGCCGTCGCGCGCGGCATCAAGTATCTCGCCGACACCCAAGGCGCCGACGGTTTCTGGAATGAGCCGCGCTACACCGCAACGGGATTCCCGCGCGTGTTCTATCTGCGCTACCACGGTTATTCGAAATTTTTTCCACTCTGGGCGATGGCGCGCTACCGGAATCTGAAAAGCGGCAATGCGCGCGCGGTGGCGTTCGGAATGTGAATCCGGCGCTAATGCCAGCGGCAATAATCAAGACCTGTCATGCTCCGCGAAGGCGGAGCATGCAGTAAATATTTGAAGCGTGACGATTACTGGATCATCCGCCTGCGCGGATGATGACAATGATGACTCTGTAGATTGGCATCGTCCGTAGGACGTTCGCGCAACTTCACACGCGAGAAACGACAGCCGGCTACGCCGCGCTCGCGGTCGTTGTCTTGGTGGCTTCTTTGGCGGCCTTCTCGCGCGCCTCGTTGGCGCGGATCTCGGACAGTTTCTGCTGCACCTGGCCGTCGAACAGGTATTGCGCCGGGCGCTGCTGATCGAGCGAAATCTCCGGCGCCATCTCGCCTTCGGTCTTGACGCCGCGCGATGGCGATCGCCAGCGCCTCGAGCGGATGCTTCATCATCGCATCGGCCGCCGTCGGCTCGTAGCCGCAATGCGCCATGCAGTTCGCGCACTTCTCGTAGCGTCCGGTGCCGTAGGCATCCCAGTCGGTGGTCTCCATCAGCTCCTTGAAGGTCTTGGCGTAACCTTCGCCGAGCAGATAGCACGGCTTCTGCCAGCCGAAGATATTGCGCGTCGGCATGCCCCACGGCGTGCAGTGGAATTCCTGATTGCCGGCGAGGAAGTCGAGGAACATGCCGGAGTGCGTCAGGTTCCACTTCTTGCCCTTGCCGAGTGCGAAGACCTGGCGGAACAGCTCCTTGGTCTTGCGGCGATTGAGGAAGTGCTGCTGGTCGGGCGCGCGCTCATAGGCGTAGCCGGGCGAAATCGAGACGCCGACGCCGAGCTGCTCGGTGAGATCGAGGAACGCCGCGATGTCTTCGGCCGGATGACCGTCGAATACCGTGCAGTTGACGTTGACGGTGAAGCCCTTGGCCTTCGCGGCCTTGATGGCGCCGAACGGCCTTGTCGAAGCCGCCATCCATGCACACCGACTTGTCGTGATGCTTCTTGAGGCCGTCGAGATGCACCGAGAAGAACAGATAGGGCGACGGCTCGAACAGATGCAGCTTCTTCTCCAGCAGCAGCGCGTTGGTGCACAGCGACACGAATTTCTTGCGCGCCACGATGCCTTTGACGATTTCGCCGATCTCCTTGTGGATCAGCGGCTCGCCGCCCGGGATCGCCACCATCGGCGCGCCGCATTCGTCGACCGCGTCGAGGCATTCCTTGACCGAAAGCCGCTTGTTCAGGATGGCGTCCGGATAATCGATCTTGCCGCAGCCGAAGCAGGCGAGATTGCAGCGAAACAGCGGCTCGAGCATCAGCACCAGCGGATAGCGCTTCCGGCCCGTCGAGACGCTGGTGCATCACGTACGAACCGACGGCCGCCATCTGGCGCAGAGATACACTCACAACCGCTATCCTCTTCGCGATTTTCGTTTGCTTGCTGGACATACTCGGGATTGCCCGATTAGACCTTGGCCGTGCCACGCGGCCCGCCGTCATGCCGTCGGTCAATTCCGGCGGCAGGCGGAACTCGATGGTCTCCTGGCGTCCGGTCAATTCGCTGACTTCGACCGGTCCGAGCCGGCGCAGCGCATCGATCACGTCCTCGACCAGCACTTCGGGCGCCGACGCGCCGGCCGTGATGCCGACGATCTTGCGCGCCGCGGAACCAATCGGAATTGAGTTCGCTGCCGTCGGCGATCAGGATAGCTCGGCGTGCCGGCTTCCTCGCCGATTTCGCGCAGCCGGTTGGAATTGGAACTGTTCTTGGCTCCAACCACGAGGATAACGTCGACAAGCTTGCTGAGTTCACGCACCGCCGTCTGCCGATTTTGCGTCGCGTAGCAGATGTCGCGCGTCTCCGGGTCCGACGATGTCGGTGAAGCGGCGATGCAGCGCGGCGATGATGCCGCGCGTATCGTCGACGCTGAGCGTCGTCTGCGTCACGTAGGCGACCGGCGTGTCGGATGGGATGTCGAGCGAAGCGACGTCGTTCTCGGTCTGCACCAGCGTCACCGGCTCGGAGATCTGGCCCATCGTGCCTTCGACCTCCGGATGGCCGGCATGGCCGATCAGGATGAGCCTGCGGCCCTGGCCGACATAGCGCTTGCCCTGGTTGTGCACTTTGGTGACCAGCGGACAGGTCGCGTTGAACACCGGAAGCTGCCGCGACGCGGCCTCCTCTTCGACGCTCTTGGCGACGCCATGAGCGCTGAAGATCGTCACCGCGTTCGGCGGAACTTCGGAAAGCTCCTCGACGAAACGGGCGCCCTTGGCTTTGAGGCTCTCGACGACGTGCTTGTTGTGCACGATCTCGTGGCGCACATAGACCGGCGGCCCGTATTTCTGCAGCGCGCGCTCGACGATTTCGATCGCGCGCACGACGCCGGCACAGAAACCGCGAGGCTGGGCAAGTATCACTTTCATCTAAGCTACCTCCCGGTCGAACGGCCGTACTGCGGCGATGCGCCGCAACAGCGCCCGGCTACCGCCAGCATGCATGGTCGCTCCGGTTACTTTGGCGAGGACCGCGTGACAATCAAGCCCGGCTCTTTGGCGTAACTCGTCCGGGCGGCCCATCGAGCCGGATCCACATTACCCCAGCGGACACCATTTGAGCGGAATCACCGTCTGTTGTCCAGCGCTGGTCCGCTGCGCCAGATGTTGCCGGACAGCCTCGCTTGGTTCACGACGGGTGCGCGACTAGGAATATGTCCCTGAATTCCTATTGCGCCGTTTCAGGGCAAATATCCGCTGATTTCACTTTTGCGGCATTTCGACGGGCACCTCTAGGCGGCACTGTGCGACGCCCGATCTTCTCGGGGTAGTCCGAAAGGCGGCAACACGCGCCTCCATTTCGCCTTTCTCTTGACGCCTCAAACGCTGGTTAGGCCGTCATTCCACCTTTGACCAATCCATTCCGCTACGCCCCATGAAGACATCACTGCTTTCGTCGTCCGCGCGATCGAATTTTGCGCGCGATATGCTTGGCCGGTCGTTGGCGGTGCGCTCTGCTCCTGACGGTGGCATCGTCCTGGTATGCGGCGACGCATTTTTCCATGACGACCGACATCAATAAGCTCATCTCCGACGAATATTCCGTGGCGGCAGCGCGAGGCGGCGTTCGAGAAGGCTTTCCCGCAATATCGAGTTGATCGTCGCGGTGATCGATGCGCCAACGCCGGAACTGGCCGAGGCGGCAACGCAAGGCGCTGGTCCGGCGATGTCGCAACAGCAGCCAGATTTGTTTCGCTCGATCGAGCAGCCGAAAGGCGGCGCGTTCTTCTGCGCAGAACGGTTTTCTGTTCGAACCGACCGATCGAGCTCGGGCCGCAACTCAAGATGCTGGCCAGGCGCAGCGTCTGGTGCAGGTGCTTGCCGGCGATCCGAGCCTGCGCGGCGTGGTGCAGGCGCTGCAATTCGCGCTGCTCGGCGTGCAAGGCGGCCAGATCACGCTCGACAATATGACCTGGCCGATGACGCTTGCCGCCGACGCCATCGAGAAGGTCAATGCCGAGCAGCCGGCGAGCTTCTCCTGGCGCGACATGGTCGAGGGCCAGGCTTCGAGCCGAGCGACCTGCGCCGCTTCCTCAATATCCAGGCGTGCTCGACTATTCCGAGCTGGAACCCGGCAGAAGGCGACCGACGCCATCCGCAAGGCTGCCGCCGATGTCGAATTTGCTTCGAAATATCAGGCGCGCCTGCGGCTGACCGGGCCGGTGCCGATGGCCGACGAGGAATTCGCCACGATCAAGGAGAATGCCGGCCTCAACGCCAGCGTGACCATTGCGATCGTGCTGTTCATACTGTGGATGGCGTTGCGCTGGTGCGCGGATCATTTTCGCGGTCTTTGTCTGCCTCGTCGTCGGGCTCGCGATCACGGCGGCGCTCGGCATGCTGATGGTCGGCACGCTCAATCTGATATCGGTCTATTTTGCGGTCCTGTTCGTCGGGCTCGGCGTCGATTTCGGCCTTCAGTTCAGCGTGCGGTATCGCGCCGAGCGGCACGAGATCGATAATCTGAACGAGGCGTTGCTGCAAACCGGCCGCCGCGCCGGTGCGCCGCTGACGCTGGCAGCGCTGGCTACCGCGGCCGGCTTCCTGTCGTTCATGCCGACCGACTACAAGGGCGTTTCCGAACTCGGCCTGATTGCCGGCGTCGGCATGCTGATCGCGTTCTTCACCAGCATCACCCTGCTGCCGGCCTTGCTCAGCGTTCTCAAACCGCCGCGCGAGCCCGAACATCTGGGCTACGCGTACTTGGCGCCGGTCGACCGATTTCTCGAGCGGCACCGTATGCCGATCCTCGATCACGACTCTGCGTCGTCGTCGTTGGCGGGGTGCCGCTGTTGTATTGGCTGCAGTTCGATTTCAATCCGATGAACCTGCGCAGCCCGAAGGTCGAAGTCGGTCGCGACCTATCTGGAACTCAAGAGCGATCCGGAGAGCGGCGCCAACGACATCGAGGTGCTGGAGCCGTACGCTTGCCGCAGGCCGACCAACTCGCCGCAAAGCTGCGGGCTTTGCCGGAGGTGGCGCGCGTCGCGACGCTGTCGACCTTCATCCCGGACCACCAGCACGAGAAGCTCGCGCTGATCGAAAACGCCGCCAAGACGCTCGATGTGGCGCTCAATCCAAGCCGCCGGCGTCGCCGACCTCGGACGCCCAGACCGTCGGGCATGATCAATTCGACGGTCGATGCGCTTAAACCGGCTCGCCGGCGATGGCACCGGCACCGGAGCGGTCGCGGCGAAGCGGCTCGCCGCGGCGATGGCTGCGCTGGCCAAGGCCGATCCGGCGACGCGCCAACGGGCTGAAGCCGTTTTTGTGCAGCCGCTGAAGACGATGCTCGACACACTGCGCGATTTGCTCAAGGCGCAGAAGATCACGCGCGACAATCTTCCGCCGGATCTGACGCGCGAATGGGTGACGCCGGACGGGCTCGCGCGCGTCGATGTCGCGCCAAAGGGCGATCCCAACAACAATGACGTGCTGCAGCGCGTTCGCGCACGCCGTTCAGGCCGTCGCGCCGGACGCGACCGAGGGACCGATCTCGATTCTCGAAGCGCGCCGCACCGTCGTCACCGCCTTCATCGAGGCCGGCGCCTGCGCGCTGATTTCGATCACCATCATTCTGTGGATCACGCTGCGGCGCATCAGCGACGTGCTGTTGACGCTCATTCCGCTGCTGGTGGCCGGCGTCGTGACGCTCGAAATCTGCGTCCTGATCGGGTTGCCGCTCAACTTCGCCAACATCATCGCGCTGCCGCTGCTGCTCGGCGTCGGCGTCGCGTTCAAGATCTACTACATCATGGCCTGGCGCGAGGGGCAGACCAATCTGCTGCAATCGGTGCTGACGCGCGCGGTGACCTTCAGCGCGCTGACGACCGCGACGGCCTTCGGCAGCTTGTGGTTCTCCAGCCATCCCGGCACGTCGAGCATGGGCAAGCTGCTGGCGATTTCGCTGCTCACCACGATGGCGGCAGCGGCGCTGTTTCAGCCGATCCTGATGGGCAAGCCGCGTCAGCATCGCAGCGGCGAGCCGGAGGATACTCCCGCCGAAGCCGCCCAGACGACAAGCTGAGAATAAAAGAACCTCGCCCTGCTATGGGGCGGGTTTTTTGTTCCGCTGGTGAGCGGAAAAAAATCAGCGTTTGAGCGCGTTTTCCGTCTTGCGCGTCGGCGCCGTAGCCTTTGCCGCTGCAGGGGTCTTCGGATTGATCGCCGGATCGAGCTGGTTGTAGGCGGTCTCCGGCAGACGCGGTCCAGTATTGGTTCGCCCAAGCAGTTCGATCGCCGAGATAGCCGCGCACGACCAGCGTCTGGCCGTCGGGCGTAACCTTCATCGTCGCCTTGTAGATCTTGCCGTCGCGCGGATCGAGGATCGTTCCGCCGGCATATTTGGCGTCGCCTTCGTGCTTCATGCCGCGAATGAGCTCGAGCCCGAGCCAGGGATGATCCTTGCGATCGTCCTTGCACTGGTCGCAAATGGCGTTGGGATCTTCGCCCGGCTTCATGAACATCTTGGCGATGATGCCGTCGTATACGCCGTTATGATCGCTGATGAGAAACCAGCCCGTGGGCTGCTGGGTCTCGTCGTCGACCGCCTGCCAAAGACCAACCGGGACCTGCTGCTGTGCGTTCGCAGCATTGCCGGCGACCATGATGCACAAGGCTGCAGCGGCAGCCGTCGCAAATTTTGCTCGCATCTTCAGAACTCCGGAGTTGATGTGTTCAACCCATAGTCGGGATAGATATCATGGCAAGCGTGTGTCACGGCAGCGTGCGCTAATTGTGCGAAAAACATGGTATTTTCATGCAATTTCACGCCGGAGGTTGTTCGATCTAACGGCTAAAACCCAGGCCGAGAGCGGGGGAATTTAGCCTCGCAAGTTCCCTCACTCAACACCTCAAACGCACCTCTGCAGCCAGGGCGGTAAAAATGGTTTTAACCAAATCGAGCGCGAAAAAGTCCCTCTTTTGCGGCTATATGACACCTCCAGGCACGGCATCTGCCGCGGCCGCGGTGGACATAAACTTGCAGTAAATCCGGCCATCCCGGCCGGCGGATTGTCTATAAAATCCGCATACCCTCGGACGTTTGACGCTTGGTTCGAACCGATTGCGCTCCTGCATCGTCCGGCTACATTCGCATGCGTTGCGGCGTCCGGGATAGACGCCGGCACCGGCGATTGAGGACAACGTGAAAACCAAGGCGATCGAGCCCATCGCGGTCAGCTTGCCGATGAAGAAGCCGGTCAAGATGGCGGCCGAGACGGTCGCGCGCGCCGATAATGTGCTGGTGCGAATCGAATCCGACGACGGCTGTGTCGGCTGGGGCGAGGCAGCTTCGGCGCCGACCATGACGGGCGAAACGGTCGCCAGCATGATCGCGGCGGTGGATCACATGGCACAGGCGCTGCTGCAGCGTCCCGCAGCGGATTTTGCCGGAGCATCCGCGGCGATGGACGCGCAGATGTACGGCAACAGCGGCGCCAAGGCCGCCATCGAGATCGCGCTGCACGATCTTGTCGGCCGCGCCACCGGACAACCGGTTCACGCGCTGCTCGGCGCCAAACGGCGAAGCCGCGTGCCGCTTTTGACCGTGCTCGGCGCGGCCGAGACCGACGGTGATGTGCGTGAAGCAACGGAGCGGCGTGCGGCCGGCTACACGATTTACAAGATCAAGGTCGGCATCGGCTCGCCCGAAGCTGACGCCGCGCGCACCTGTGCCCTGTGCCGCTCGCTTGGCGATGGTTTTGTTATTTCCTCCGACGCCAATCAGGGCTGGAGCACGGCCGACGCTGAGACGTATATCCGCGAGGTCGCCAATTCGGGCCTCGACTTTTTCGAGCAGCCGGTGCATGCGCACGATCTCGACGCGATGGCGCGGCTCGCGTCTGTAACTTCGGTACTGATCGGCGCCGATGAAGGCATTCAGTCGCTCGACGATATCCGCCGCCATCACGCGGCGAAGGCGGCGCGCGGCTGCAGCCTGAAGGCCATCAAGCTCGGCGGTCTTCGCGTCATGCTCGCGGCCTGCCGCCTGTGCGACGAACTCGGCATGCGGGTCAACATCTCCTGCAAGACCGGCGAATCGAGCGTCGCTTCGGCGGCGGCGCTGCACGTCGCCGCTGTGGCGCCGGCGATCGCTTGGGGGTTGACGATCACGAGTCCGGCGCTTGCCGAGGACGTCGCCGTCGAGCCCCTTCGTGTCGAGAACGGCCACATTGAAGTGCTGGACCGCCCCGGGCTAGGTATCGAGGTGGACGAGCGCCGCGTGCGGCGCTGCCAGCAGGATTTCAGAAGGGTGGCGTGACGCCGCCCTGAGTCTCAGCGAGATGCAATGAACGATACCGGACAACCGGACGATGCCGGCTTCCGCTTTATTGGCAAGCCTTTGCCGCGCAAAGAGGATGCGCGCCTGATCGCCGGCAAGGGCCAGTTCACCGACGATTTCAATCTCGACGGCCAGGCCCATGCGGTGATGGTGCGCTCGCCTTATCCGCACGCGCGCATTGTCGCGATCGATTCCGTGGCGGCGCAAAAGATGCCCGGCGTGCTGGGTGTCTTCACCGGCGCCGACTGCGCGGCCGACAAGCTTACGCCGATTCCGCACGATCCGGTGCCGAAAACCAAATTCGACATGAAACTGCATGCGCCGGGCGGCGGCGCCGTGTTCATCGGGCCGCATGCGCTCTTGCCGGCCGACAAGGCGCGCCACGTCGGCGAGGCTGTCGCCATGGTGGTGGCCGAGACCAAGGCGCAGGCGATGGATGCGGCCGAAGCCGTGTCGGTCGAATACGAGGAACTGCCGTTCGTGCTTCATTCCGAAGATGCGATGCGCCCGGGGGCGCCCGCTGTTTGGAACGAGGTGCTTAACAACGTCACGGTCGAAACCTTGTTCGGCGACGCCGAAGCAACCGACCGCGCGTTCGCGCGTGCCTCTCACGTCGTCAGCAGGAATTTTCACATCGGACGCGTCACCGGCGTGCCGCTCGAACCGCGCGCCGCGCTCGGCCACTACGATGCGGCGACCGGCCGCTACACGCTCTACGCCGGCTCGGGCGGCGCGGTGCGGCAAAAGAACGAGATCGCGACCATACTCGGCATTCCGCCGGACGAGATGCGCGTACTCTCCCGCGATGTCGGCGGCAATTTCGGCACGCGCAATCGCGTCTTCGTCGAATTCCCTCTGGTGGTGTGGGCGTCGCGCAAGGTCGGCCGCCCGGTAAAATACACCGCGACGCGCTCGGAAGCGTTTCTCAGCGACTACCAGGGCCGCGATCTCGTCACCAAAGTCGAACTGGCGCTCGACGCCGACCACCGTTTCATCGGCATGCGCGCCACCAACATCAGCAATATCGGCGCACGCTGCGTATCGCTGTCGCCGCTGAGCAAAGGCTCGGGCCTGATCCCCGGCTCTTACGCGATTCCGGCGACGACGTTGCGTGCCATGGCGGTGTTCACCAACACCATGCCGACCCAGGCCTATCGCAGTTCCGGCCGCCCCGAAGTCACGTACGCGATCGAGCGTCTGGTCGATGCCGCCGCGGAACAGCTTGGCGTCGACCGCATTGCCTTAAGGCGCAAGAACCTGGTGCGGCCCGATGCCATGCCGTACCGCAACTCCGTCGGCATGCTCTATGACAGCGGCCGTTACGAGGAGAATATGGATTGGGCGATGGATATCGCCGACTGGAAGGGCTTCAAGGCCCGTCGACGCGAGGCGGCCCGCCGCGGTAAGCTGATGGGGCTCGGGCTCGCCAACTACGTGGAGTCCTCGATCGGCGCGCCGCGTGAGCAGACGCAGATCAGGGTGCGGCCGGAAGGCCACGTCGATGTCGTGATCGGCACGCAGCCAGCCGGGCAGGGCCACGAGACCAGTTTCTCCCAGGTCGTCTCCGATCTTCTTCACATCCCGCACGCGACCGTGCGCATCATTCTGGGCGACACCGATGTGGTGCGTATCGGCGGCGGCTCGCATTCTGGCCGTTCGATGCGTCACGCCGCAACCGTATTCTCCAAGGCCGCCGCGGATCTGATCGCCAAGGGCAAGGCGATCGCGGGGATAATCATGCGGACGGCGCCGGAGAATGTCTCGTTCGACGACGGCCGCTTTGCGTCGCGCGAGACCAACTGCACATTCGACTTTTTCGAACTCGCCCAGGAAGCGGCACGCCATACGCTTCCCGATCAATTCAAGGACGGCCTTTCGGTCGTCACCGACAACGAGATGCATGAGCCGGTCTTTCCCAACGGCACCGCGATCTGTGAGGTCGAGATCGATCCCGACACCGGCGAGATGGTGATCACCCGCTATTCGTCGGTCGACGATGTCGGACGCTGCATCAATCCCTTGATCGTTCATGGCCAGACCCACGGCGCGATCGCGCAGGGTGTCGGCCAGGCGATGTGCGAGCAGATCTATCTCGATCCCGACTCGGGCCAGCCGCTGACCGGTTCGTTCATGGACTACGGCATGCCGCGCTCGGACACCTTGCCGTCCTTCACCACGGAAATCGCCGAAGTGCTGTCGCCGACCAATCCGCTCGGCATCAAGGCCGGCGGCGAGGGCGGTACCACGGCGGCGCCGGCCGCGGTCGTCAGCGCCATCCTCGATGCGTTGCGCGAGGTCAGCGTGCACGACGTGACGATGCCGGCGACGCCGCACACGATCTGGACGGCGATTCAACAGGCCAAGGCGGCGGGTTCCACGCACGGATAAGTCGACAGGATGGATAAGCAGACCATTTCGCTCGGCGCAGTGCTGCAGAAACGCGCGAACGAGATTGCCGAAGATTGGCGGACCGGTGGCAAGGTCCGCCGCCTGTGGCAGCGCGACAAATCGCTATGGACGAATACTGATGAAGACCGCTGGCTCGGCTGGCTTGATATCGCGGGCGCTGAGGAGATCAAGAATTTCACGTCCTTTGCCGAGGACGTTCGCCGCGAGCAATTCAAGGACGTTGTGCTGATCGGCATGGGCGGCTCGAGCCTTGGGCCGGAAGTGCTCGCGGAGACCTTCGGGCAGAAGCCCGGCTGGCCGCGGCTTCGCATCATCGACTCGACGGTGCCGGCGCAGATTGCGGCGGTCGATGCGTCGCTCGATCTCGGCCGCACCTTGTTCATCGTATCGAGCAAATCGGGCAGCACCACCGAACCGAATGCGCTCAAGGATTATTTCTACCAGCGCGTCGCCGACACCGTCGGCCCTGACAAAGCCGGACGCCATTTTGTCGCCATTACGGATCCCGGCTCATCGCTCGAGAAGGCCGCCAAGGCGGAAGGCTTTCGCCGCATCGTCTTCGGCGTGCCCAGCATCGGTGGACGCTATTCGGTGCTGTCGCCGTTCGGATTGGTCCCGGCGGCGGCCGCGGGAATAAGCGTCGAAGAGTTTGCGAAGGCCGCACAGGACATGATGTACGCCTGCGGCCCCGATGTGCTGCCTAAGGACAATCCGGGCGCGGCGCTCGGCGTCGCGCTCGGTGCCGCGAGCGGAGGCGGCCGCGATAAGGTGACGATTTTTGCTTCGCCGCGCCTTGCGAGTTTCGGCGCTTGGGCCGAGCAACTGATCGCGGAGTCGACCGGCAAGAACGGCAAGGCCCTGATCCCGGTCGACGGCGAACCGATCGGCCGGCCCGAGGTTTACGGCGATGATCGATTTTTCCTCGATCTGACACTCGCTGGCGAAGCCGATGCCGGGCACGAGGCAAAGCTCGCAGCGCTGGAGCGCGCCGGACACCCTGTCGTCCGGATCGTGCAGGCGTCTCCCTTAAGTCTCGGTCAGGAATTTTTTCGTTTCGAGATCGCAACCGCTGTCGCCGGAGCGATCATGGGGATCAATCCGTTCGACCAGCCCGACGTCGAAGCGAGCAAGATCAAGACCCGGGAGTTGACGGCGGCTTTTGAAAAAACCGGCGCACTGCCGGCAGAGGCGCCGGTTCTGTCGTCGAAGGATTTCGACCTCTACACCGACGCCGAGAATGCCAAGGCGCTTCGGACCGCCGGCGCAGGTGACAGCGCTGAAAGCTGGCTCAAGTCGCATCTCGGGCGGCTGCGGCGCGGCGATTATTTTGCGGTGCTGGCTTACGTCGCGCGCGATGACGCGAACACTGCGCCGCTACAGAAGCTGCGGCTCGCCGTGCGCGATCGCAACCGTGTAACGACCTGCCTCGGCTTCGGTCCGCGCTTTCTGCATTCGACCGGGCAAGCCCACAAAGGCGGTCCCGGCAGCGGGTTGTTTCTTCAAGTCACGTCCGGCGACGCCAGGGACCTGCCCATCCCCGGCCATCGCGCGACTTTCGGCGTCATCAAAACCGCCCAGGCCCGCGGCGATTTCGGCGTCCTCGCCGAACGCGGCCGGCGCGCGTTGCGTGTGCATCTGAAGGGTGACGTGAAAGCCGGATTGACCGCGCTTGCGGCCGCGGCCGAGCGCGCATTGGCATAACGGAACATGGCGGCAAATCAGAATCGCGAGGTGATCGTTGTTGCCGATCCGCCGGCGCTTGCCGAAGCGGCGGCCAAGCGGCTTGTCGCTCGCGTCAACGCCGCCAGGGGGCGCGCCGCGGTCTGCCTGACCGGCGGATCGAGTCCCGAAGGGCTTTACCGGCTGCTCGCGGCCGAGCCCTGGCGCAACGAGGTGCCGTGGGATCGCGTGCACTGGTTCATGGGCGACGACCGCTTCGTGTGGGAAAGCGATCCGTTGAGCAATATGGGCATGGCACGCCGGTT
This sequence comes from uncultured Alphaproteobacteria bacterium, assembly GCA_963732015.1. Taxonomy (GTDB): domain Bacteria; phylum Pseudomonadota; class Alphaproteobacteria; order Rhizobiales; family Xanthobacteraceae; genus BOG-931. The sequence goes on from CAVSXY010000007.1 coordinate 218,453, forward strand.
GTTTCTCGATCGCGTTCGGGCGCCGCGCGCGAACGTGCATGCGATGGCGACCGACGCCAACTATCCGGAAGCTGCGGCGCGGCTCTACGAAGACGGCCTCAAGCAGTTCTATGGCGCGGATAAGCTTGATCCCGAGCGGCCGTTGTTCGATCTCGTCATGATGGGGCTCGGGGACGACGGCCATACCGCGTCGCTGTTTCCTGGTTCCGCCGCGCTCGACGAGAAGGAGCGCTGGGTGGTCGGGATCGCCAAGGCCGGCATGCAGCCGTTCGTGCCGCGTGTCACGCTGACCTTTCCGGCGTTCGCGTCGACGCGTGAAATGCTGTTTCTGGTCGACGGCGCGAGCAAGCGCGATCCGGTGCGGAGCGTGCTGGCCGGAGAGGATATGCCGGCAGCGCGCGCCCACGCGGACGGCGATCTGGTCTGGCTCATCGACCGGGCCGCCGCGCCGCAGACGTAATCTGATCTGCTGTCCCCTCAGCGCCAACCACTACTTTTGAAGATATCGACTTCCAGCGCGCTTCGTGCTGACTGAGCGCATGGGCGCCCCCCTTCTTACTCTCGACAAGGTCTCGAAACGCTTCGGTGCCATCGTCGTCGCCGACGAGATCGATCTTGCGCTCGCCGAAGGCGAAGCGCTCGGCATCATCGGGCCAAACGGCGCCGGCAAGACCACGTTGTTCGGTATCGTCAGCGGCACCGTGGCGCCGGATTCCGGCCGCGTGCTTTATGCCGGACGCGACATTACTCATTTGTCGCCGGCGCGACGCTGCATCATGGGCATCGGGCGGTCGTTTCAGATCCCCCTGCCGTTCAGCGGTATGAGCGTGTTTGAGAACCTCGTGGTCGCGGCGGCCTTCGGCGGCGGACAGAGCGAGCACGGCGCTTACGTCCGCTGCATGGACATTCTCGATCAATGCAGCCTTGCCGATAAAACCAATCGCCTCGCCGGCAGCCTAACGCTGATCGATCGCAAGCGGCTCGAACTGGCCCGCGCGCTGGCGACAGACCCCGTCGTTTTGTTGCTCGATGAAGTCGCGGGCGGCCTGACCGAACGCGAGTGTCAGGTCCTGATCGACCTTGTGCGCGACGTCAAACGCAAAGGCGTCTCGATCGTTTGGATCGAACACGTCGTTCAAGCGCTGCTGGCGAGCGTCGACCGGCTTCTGGTGCTCTACAACGGCGGCTTCATCGCCGATGGCGATCCGCATACGGTGATCCGCAGTCCGGCGGTGTCCGAAATCTACATGGGTATCGCCGCCGATGCCTGACGCGTTGCTGGTCGTGACCGGGCTCGACGCCTTCTACGGCGATTTTCAGGCTCTGTTCGGCGTCTCGATCGAGCTTGCGGCAGGCGAAGCCGTCGCGGTGATCGGCGCCAACGGCGCCGGCAAAAGCACGTTGCTGAAAAGCATTGCCGGTCTCGTGCGGGCGCGGCGGGATGCGATCGTGTTTGCCGGCGAACCGGTCGGCGGCCTGCCGGCGCACGCGATGGCGGCGCGCGGCATTGCGCTCGTGCCCGAGGGCCGGCGGTTGTTTGCTTCGCTCAGCGTCGAAGAAAATCTTCTGATCGGCGGCCAGCTCGGGCGGCCGGGTCCATGGTCGCTGCAGCGCATCTACGAGCTGTTCCCCGTGCTCGCGGAACGCCGCCAGATGCCGTCGACGGCGCTCTCCGGCGGACAGCAGCAGATGGTCGCGATCGGCCGGGCGCTGATGTCAAATCCAAAACTACTGCTCTGCGACGAAATCAGCCTCGGGCTCGCGCCAATCGTGGTGCGCGACATCTACGCGCGCTTGCCCACGATCCTCGGCGAAGGCATTTCAGTCGTGCTGGTCGAACAGGACATCGTGCAGGCGCGGAAAGCGGCGCAGCGCGTCTACTGTTTGCAGGAGGGCCGCGTTGCGCTCACCGGCGCTGCGAAGGACCTGACGCGCGAGGCGATCACCGCCGCGTATTTCGGAATTTGATTGATGGAGTGGATCAACGTCATCCTGCAGGGTGTGCTGGTCGGTGGGCTCTACGCGATGTTCGCGGCGGGGCTGTCGCTGATCTTCGGCGTCATGCGGCTCGTCAACATCGCGCACGGCGATCTCATCGTGCTGGCGGCTTACGTGGCTCTGGTCGTCACCGAGACGCTTGGCATCGGGCCGCTGACGTCGCTGGTTCTGGTGGTACCGCTAATGGCGCTCATCGGCTATGTGTTGCAGCGCGTCCTGCTTAACCGCACGCTGGGCGACGATCTGTTGCCGCCGCTGCTCGTGACATTCGGGCTGTCGGTGATCATCCAGAACAGCCTCTTGGTATTGTTCACCGCGGACAGCCGAAAATTGCAGGCCGGCGACATCGAGGTGGCGACGTTCCATCTGTACGACGGCATCTACGTCGGCGCTTTGCCGCTATTGCAATTTGCCGTCGCCGTCACAGTGATCGCCACACTGCAGTTCGTGTTCTACCGCACGGCGTTAGGCCGTGCCTTTCGCGCCGCCGCGGACGATCCCGCCGTGGCGCAGTTGATGGGGCTCGACAAGAATCACGTCTTTGCGCTCGCCATGGCGTTGTCGCTGGCGGTCGTGGCGATCGCCGGTGTGTTTCTCGCGGTGCGCGCCAATTTCGATCCGTCACAGGGACCCGCACGGCTGATCTTCGGCTTCGAGGCTGTCATCATCGGGGGCCTCGGCAGCCTGTGGGGCACGTTCGCCGGCGGACTTATTCTCGGCGTCGCGCAGGCGATCGGCGCGCACCTCGACCCGGGCTGGCAACTGCTTGCCGGCCACATCGCGTTTTTGGCCGTGCTCGCGGTGCGTCCCGAGGGGCTGTTTCCGAAGGTGCGCACATGACCGTGCGCGTCGTTTTCGGCAGCAAGTCGAGCCGCGTCGGCACGGCGCTGTGCGCCGCCGGTCTCGTCGTGCTCGCGGCGGCGCCGTTCTGGGGCGGCCGTGACGACCTGCAGCTCTTGTCCGAGATTTATGCTTACGTCGCGCTGGCGAGCTTATGGAACCTGCTGGCCGGATATGCGGGCCTCGTCTCGGTCGGGCAACAGGCCTATGTGGGCCTCGGCGCCTATCTGCTGTTCGCCTTCGCGATCCTTGCCGGGCTGTCGCCGCTCCTTGCCATTCCGCTCGCCGGGATCGTGGCCGCCGCCGTTGCGGTTCCGGTCGCCGCGCTGGTGTTCCGGCTGCGCGGGCACTATTTCGCCATCGGCACCTGGATCGTCGCCGAGGTGTTTCGCCTCCTGGCGTCGCAAGTCTCGGTGCTCGGCGGCGGCTCTGGTACGAGCTTGCCAGCGTCGGTCATTCTCGGCATCGCATCGTCGCGGCAGATGCGCGACTTTACGATCTACTGGATTGCGCTAGCGCTCGTCGTCGCCATCCTGGCGTTGATCGTGCTGCTGCTGCGGTCGCGCTACGGGCTGGCGCTCAAGGCGATTCGCGACAGCGAGCTTGCGGCGACCTGCAACGGCGTCGATGTGCTGCGCACCAAGGTGCTGGTCTATATCGTCACCGCGTTCGGTACCGCGGTGACCGGCGCGCTGATCTTCCTGCAGAAGCTTCGCGTCTCGCCCGACGCCGCCTTCAGCGTCAACGACTGGACGGCGTTCGTAATCTTCATCACGGTCATCGGTGGCATCGGCCGCATCGAAGGCCCGATCGTCGGTACCATCGTATTTTTCCTCTTGCGGCAGACGCTGGCCGATCTCGGCACCGTCTATCTGCTCATGCTCGGCGCGGTGGCGATTGTCGTCATGCTGTTCGCGCCGAAGGGCATCTGGGGCTTGATCGTCGAGCGCTTCGGCTTCTCGGTTTTTCCGCTTGAACGCCGCGTGATCCTTGACGATGGTAGCGCCGCGCGGCCATGAAGGCCTGCAAAAATCATTGAAGGCCTTTAAAAATCACGGGGACGAAACGAACCATGGCGAACAAGCTCATCATCAGTTGCGCGGTCACCGGCTCGATCCATACGCCGACCATGTCGGACGCGCTGCCGATCACGCCCGATCAGATTGCGACGCAGGCGATCGACGCCGCCAAGGCCGGCGCCGCCATCCTGCATCTGCACGCCCGCGATCCGAAGGACGGCCGGCCGTCGCCCGATCCGAACGTGTTCATGCAGTTCCTGCCGCGCATTAAACAGGCCTGCGACGCGGTGGTGAACATCACCACCGGCGGCGCGGTGACCATGACGGTGGATCAGCGCATCTCCGCCGCCGTGCAGTTTTCGCCCGAAATGTGCTCGCTCAACATGGGCTCGATGAACTTCGCGCTCTACCCGATGGCGAAGCGCTACAAGACCTGGAAATACGATTGGGAGGAGAGCTATCTGCTCAACTCCGACGCCTACATCTTCCCCAATACGTTTCGCGACATCGAGAAGATCTACAAGACGCTGGGCGAGGGGCACGGCGTCAAGTTCGAGCACGAGTGCTACGACACCGGGCACCTCTACAATCTCGCCCACTGCATCGATCGCGGCCTGTTCAAGCCGCCGGTATTCCTGCAACTGATCTTCGGCATTCTGGGCGGTATCGGTCCTGACCTCGATAATCTGGTTTTCATGAAGCGCACGGCCGACAAGTTGTTCGGCAAGGATTATCTGTGGTCGGTGCTCGCCGGTGGCCGTCACCAGATGAACTTCTGCACCAACGCCACCATGATGGGCGGCAACGTCCGCGTCGGCCTCGAAGATTCGCTCTATATCGGGCCGGGCAAGCTCGCCAAGAGCAACGCCGAGCAGGTGGCGAAAATCCGCCGCATCGCCGAGGAACTGGGCTACGAGATCGCTACGCCGACCGAGGCGCGGGCCATGCTCGGGCTGAAAGGGGCCGACCGGGTGAAATTCTGAGCGGGCGATTTCTCACGCGGCCGGTCTTGACCCGGCCCGGGGTGCGACGCTACATGCAGCGCCGGAGCGCGATCCGAAACAGCCAAATTCGGCCTTAAGATCGCGCCCAATCACGCGGATCGGGCGGTTAGCTCAGCGGGAGAGCACATCCTTGACATGGATGGGGTCACAGGTTCAATCCCTGTACCGCCCACCATTTCTCGCGCGATAGCGTTGCCCCCGCACACCTGATGCGAGGCCGCCAACATCAAGCTCAACAGAAATCCCGGTGAGCGGCTTACGCACCGCTGGCGTCGGTCACGCACTTTTTGGTGAAGCTTGTTCGCGCGGCACCGGCTAGTTTCTTGTCGTCCGCGCCGGCATTGCACGCGTCCGTCACGCACTTTTTGGTAAAGCTCGTCAGCGCCGCTCCGGCCAGTTTCTTGTCGGCCGCGCCCGCGCCGCACGTGCATTTCGCCATGAAGCTGACCAGCGCCGTGTCGGCAAGCTTCTGATCGGTGGCTTGGCCGGTGCAGGTGTCCTTCTCACATTTGGTCATGAAGCTTGTCATCGCCGCGCCCGCGAGCTTCTTTGCGGTCGCCTGATCCATGCACGAGTTCGCGGCCATCGCGTTGGCTGCAAGGCAAAACGAGGCGATAACGATGGCAATGGCTTTCATTGTTTCTCTCCCCAATCGTCAATGCTTGTCATGAAATGCAGCGGCGCAATCGCCGTCACTTCGACGCCACCAGCGCGCCGTTCGGGCTCGCTTTGTCGATGATCTCCGGCAGATATTGCGCCAAGAGTTTCAGGGTCTCGCCGACCGGCAGACCCATGTGCCGCGCAAAGTCCTGAACTTGCGTGTTGCCGAGCACCGCTTTGAGCTGATCCGCCGTGATGGGAAGATTTGTGCCGTCGCCGAGCCAGGATTGCACCTGGGGACCGAGACCGCCCTTTTCGAGCGTGGCGACGAGCCCGGCGAGATCGTGATACTGCGTCTGCGCCAGCACGGTGTTGATCAGCACCGGCAGGCCGGCTGCCTCGGCTTCGCTCAATGCGCCCTTCAGCGCATTTCAGGCCAAGACTGTCCAACAAACCCATGGTCGTCCTCATCGCGCGATCCCGCGCCAGCCGAAGCTAATACGACGCCCCCAAAAGCGGCGCCGCGGCCGTTTGGAGCCGCGGCGCCGTTTAAGCTTAGTCTATCGTCATTGAGCGTGCCAGGGCCGTGCGGCCGGCTCCGCAGCGCTTGTTGATTATTTCATGAGGTCGGCAGGCACCTTGCCTCCGTTCGCGGCGAGCTTCTGCATGACTTGCTTGTGCAGCCAGATGTTCATGGTCGCAGTGTCGGTCTTGTTGCCGGTGTAATGCAGTTCGTCGGCAAGCTCTTTGCGCGCCGCAAGGCTCGAGTCGAGGTTCAGCAGCTTCATCAGATCGACGATCGACAGGCGCCAGTTGAGCTTCTCCTTGCTCTTCGCCGCCAGCTGGGTCAGCACGGCCTCGACGTCAACTTCGGTCATCGGCTTGGCCGATGACGAGGCCGGCGCGGAGGCGGAGGGAGCCGCGCCTGCGGACGGCGCCGAACCGGACGCCGGCTTCGACGATGAGGGCGCGGCGGGAGCGCCGGGCGACGGCGCCGCCGGCGCAGCGCTGGCGTGTCCGAAGATCGCTGACTTGATTTTTCCGAAAATGCTCATTGGATCCTCCTGAGGCGGTCGCAAGCGCCGCACTCCATTTGACGCCGCGCGAGTTTACCAATGCGGGGGAGGCCGGCACAACCCGCGCTGCGCCGAAGTGTGACAAAACAAAGTGCACGCGATGCCGCACGTTTTGCCCTCTTTTCAAGGCCCGCCGGTTGTGTCACATTCGTTATATCCTTACGGATATAGCGATAATCGAGCGAGCGATATGTCGGTTCGTGCGCAAGCGTCTTCGATCATGCTTCCAGGCCTCATGGCGGGCGCGGGTGCGCGTTCGTCGGTTGCCGGTTCCTCGGTTGCAGACGTGGCGGCGATCCGTCCGCGCGCGGCGATCGAGGTTCGCGCGTCCGTCAAATCGGCGCCGAAGCAGCGCAGCCGGATTTGGGATCTGCACGGCAGTCTGCATTGCTCGATCATCGGCACGTGCCTGACGACAGGCGAGTTGCGCCGGCTTCTGATGCGGCTGCGCATTGCCGGCGCCGACGCGGCCGGCGATCACGATCTCCACATGCTGGGCGTTCTGCTCGCCGCGCGGCCGGACGCCGGCGCCAAGCCCCTACAGAAGACGTTGGATCGGCGCCACGAGACCACGATCCATCAATTCGCCAAGGCGAAGGACGCCGGCGCCGTGAGCGCGCTGTGGCAGGACGCCATGAAGCGCGGCGATATTCCGGGCGCCTACTGGGCGGTGTTGACGCATCCGGAGACGACGGACACGACGGTCAAGCAGGTGTTCGGCGAGGTGCACATGCTGTCGCATCTCGTCGGCGCCGCCAACCGCGCCGATATTCAGCGCTTGCGCAGCCTCGAAGAGCACAACGCGCAGCTGTCGGCGAAGTTGGAGCGGCAGCAGTCTCAGCTGCGCGACGGTTTCACCGCGCGTGACGCAACGATCCGCCGTTTGAGCGACGCGCTTGCCGCAAAGGTGGGCGAGGCCGCGGGCCCTGTCAAAGCCGGCGAGCACACCGAGGCGCTGGCGACGGCGCTCGCGGAGCGTGACCGGCGGCTCTCCCAGGAGGTGACGCGCCGCGAGAAGGCCGAACGGCGGCTCGAGGCTGTGACGGCGGAACGCGACGAGGCGCGGCGCGGCCTTCACACCTGCGAACGCGCCTGTGAAGCATTGCGGGCGGAGTTTTCGTCGATCGAAAGCCAGATCGGAGCGCTGCTCTATCAAAATGGTGATCAGCCCGGCTCCGGACTCGATCTGCTTGGCCTGACGGTGCTCTACGTGGGCGGCCGCGCTCATCAGACTCCGCTGCTGAAAGGATTGGTCGAGCGCACCAACGGCCGCTTTCTGCATCACGACGGCGGCCTGGAGCACAGCGTGACGCTGCTGCCCGGCCTGGTCAGCAGAGCCGATGTCGCGGTATTCCCCGTCGATTGCGTCAGTCATGATTCCGTTACCGCGCTCAAGCGGCAGTGCCGCCAGGCCGGCAAACGCTACGTGCCGCTGCGCAACGCCAGCCTGACGTGCCTGTTGTCGGAGATCGCGACGCTGCAAGGCCAATCGGCGGCGGCCTCCGACGCCGCTCCGGTTTGATCGGCGCTCCAAAATATTTGGCGGCGGCGCACTTGATGATAACCTGTCGGCCGTGTCACGGGGAAAACGCGCGCGGAGTGCCCGATGGGGGACGTGCGGCTGACAGTGCGAGTCGATTTCGGCGCGGATCGCGCGCTCGGGCCCGGCAAGATCAGGCTGCTCGAGGCGATCGGCAGAACCGGCTCGATATCGCAGGCGGGCCGCTCGCTCGACATGTCATACCGCCGCGCCTGGCTTCTCGTCGACGACATGAACCACTGCTTTCGCGAGCCGGTCGTCACCACGCAGCCGGGCGGCGCCCAGGGCGGCGGCGCGGCTCTGACCCCGTTCGGTCTCGAATTGATCGAACAGTATCGCTCGATCGAATCGGAGGCGATGGCGGCCACCAAGACGCAGCTTCATGCGCTGGAGGTCTCGTTGCGCAATCGCGCCCGCAGCCCGCAGAAGCGCATGAAGACGTCGATCAAGGTGGCCATGAGCCGCTGAGCTGGTCGGTGACCCGATCGCCAAATCGTTAATCACGCATCGTTGAAACGCGCGCAGGTGCCGCTGCCGCCCTTCCTTGCCGCGCTCCGATATTCGCTATAGTCAGATGAACATGACGGTTGGCCGAGGGATCGCGGCGATCATGCCGGAAGCTCCGACGTATCATGCGAGCGACGGCGCGGCGTACGACGTCTTTCTCGGGCGCTGGACCCGATTGCTCGCGCCGCATCTGCTCGATTTCGCGGAGTTCGCGGCGGATGGCGCGTTGATCGACGTCGGCACCGGCACTGGCGGCCTTGCGTGCGCTATGGCTGAGCGCTGGCCGTCGCGGTGGGTCCTCGGCGTCGACGTCGCAGAACCTTATGTGGCTTACGCACGCAAACAAGCGAACGGGGCGCGGATCGAGTTCGACATCTGCGATGCGTCGGCCTTGCGCTTTGCGGACGGCACGTTCGCCGGCACCGCCGCTCAGCTCGTTCTCAACTTCGTGCCGAACGCCGTCGCGGCGGTGCGCGAGATGCGGCGCGTGACGCGGCTGGGCGGAACGGTCGCGGCCGCGGTGTGGGATTTTCGCGGCGGCCTCGTCTATCAGCGGCTGTTCTGGGATACGGCGGCGGGCATCGACCCCGGCGCGGGCAAAGCGCGCGACCGGCTGTTTTCGGGCGCGCTCGCGCTTCCCGACGGACTGCCGAATTTGTTAAACGATGCGGGACTGGCCGGCGTGCAGCGCGCCTCGCTGACGATCCGGATGAACTACGCAAACTTCGACGATTATTGGCAGCCTTTGCTCGGCGGGCAGGGCCCGGTCGGCACCTACATCACGGCGCTCGACGACGGCCTGCGCAGCCGGATCGAGGCCGCGGTGCGCAGCGCCTATTGCTCGGGCTCTCCCGACGGCGAGCGCCCTTTGACCGCGACCGCATGGGCGGTGCGCGGAACCGTTCCCTGAACGCCTCAAACCCCCAAGCAACGGAGCCGGACTCAGCGCTCGCAATCAGCTCAAAGGTAAGATCGCCGCCGTCACGAAAGGCGCCACGACCTCGCACGTGAAGATCGATATCGGCGGCGGGGTGACGATCACGGCTTCGATCACCAACGAGGCCGTCGCCGATCTCGGCCTTAAGGCCGGCGACGAGGCCTGGGCGGTGATCAAGGCGTCCGACGTGATGGTCGGCAAATAGACCGGTCAGCGGGCCGACGCGTACGCCGCCGGCTTTTGCGCAAGTAGGCCGCAGGCCGCGATGGCCGCGAGCGCGAGCGAGATCAGCGCGTTGTAACCGGCGAGCGAGATGCCGAACAGGCGCCACGCCGCTTCGTCGCAGCGTACGACATTGATCGACTGCAGCTGGTTCATCAGCGATCCGGCCTTGTTGAGATCGCCCAGTGGGCCCGAGCATTCGGTCGGGCCCGGCCACCAATGCCACTCGACGCCCGAGTGGTAGATGCTGAGCGCGGCGCCGCACAGCGTTGCGACCATGATGACCACAAATCCGACCGTGAGCAGCTTCGCGGGCGCACGCACGACCGCGGCGATCACCATGAGCAGCGAGAGCGGGATGACGATATGGTAGGAAATCCGCTCTTCGAGGCACATCGGGCAGGGCGGGTATTTGAGCACGACCTCGAAGTACCAGGCGCCGAGCAGCGTCGCGGTGCTGATGAGGAAGATCGCCAGCGCTGCGGCTGCTGCGGGTTCTTCGCGAAGCTGAGCGAGCCAGGAATTCTTCATGTCGTCCTCGCCACGGCGCCCCCGGGCCGGGGCCAATTTGCCGATCCTGTGGGTGGACGCAAGCCCATCCTCTGCCGCCGGCGGCATGCGGCGGGTTGCCGCCGCGCCGTTGCCGGCTCGGCGAGGACGCTGCCCGGCGCGGCGAGATGCGCCAACGAGCCTTTTATCCGCGCGTCATCGGGCCGGACACGTCCCATTTTCATTTCGCGGACCGCGGGAGCCGACTATATAGATACCGGCCCGATGCCCGTGTGGCGGAACTGGTAGACGCGCACGACTCAAAATCGTGTTCCGCAAGGAGTGGGGGTTCGATTCCCTCCACGGGCACCACCTCAATGTACGCCAAGGTTCGCAGCCGTTCGCCGTCAACTAATTAAACAAAGTATAATCAGTCACTTGCTGTATTATCCAGTCCGCGAACGTCCGCAGCTGTCCGTAATCGTTTGTTGGTATCCGGTAGCAATTTGTTGGTATTTTTGTTGGTATCGTGGGGGTCCCAGAAGGACGATACCAACATGCTCACTGACGCCCGCGCACGCACGACAAAGCCCTGCGAAAGGCCGATCAAACTCTCCGATAGCGGTGGGCTTTATCTCCTGATCGCGCCACACGGGAGCAAGCTTTGGAGCTTGGCTTATCGCTTTCGCGGCAAGCAAAAGACACTTGCCATCGGAGCCTATCCGACGTTGACGCTAAAGGCGGCCCGCGACCAACGCGAAGAAGCCAAACGGTTGCTCGCCGAAGGCATCGATCCGTCGACACAACGCCGGCTGGACAAGCAGCTTGCGTCGACCGAAAACACATTTAAGGCCGTTGCCGAGGAGGTTTTGGCCAAACAGGAAAAAGAAAAGCGCGCTGATGCGACACTCACCAAGAAACGTTGGTTACTCGAGTTCGCGTACCCCGCGTTTGGAGATCGCCCGATCCATGAGATCACAGCGCTTGAGGTGCTTTCGGTACTCCGCCGCGTTGAAGCGCGCGGTCGCTATGAAACCGCGCGGCGGCTGCGAAGCACCTGCGGCACCGTCTTTCGCTACGCCATAGCCACTGGCAGGGCTGAGCGCGATCCATCCGCTGATCTGCGCGGCGCGTTGACCTCGCCGAAGGTCACCCATCGCGCCGCCATCGTCGATCCAGAAGGCATTGGTGCGCTGCTCAGGGCTATTGACGGCTATGACGGGCTGCCAATGACGAAGGCAGCACTGCAACTTGCGCCGCTTGTTTTCGTGAGGCCCGGTGAACTTCGGCATGCCGAGTGGCGCGAGTTTGATCTCGCAGCAGCGGAGTGGCGTATCCCGCCCGCAAAGATGAAAATGCGTCGTGCCCACCGAGTCCCCCTTTCCCGACAAGCGCTGGCTGTTATGCGCGACTAGCAACCGATCAGTGGAGGCGGGCGTTTTCTGTTTCCATCCGTTCGCAGCATAGCTCGGCCGATGTCAGAAAATACTCTCAATGCTGCTTTACGTCGGCTGGGCTATGGCACTGATGAAATGACCGCCCATGGCTTCCGAACGATGGCGTCGACGCGACTGAATGAAATGAGCAGCTGGAATCCTGACGCGATTGAGCGTCAGCTTGCACACCAAGAACAGGATGACGTACGGCGCGCATACTTACATGCGGCTGAGTATTGGCCAGAGCGGGTCAAGATGATGCAGGCTTGGGCCGATTACCTTGATGAACTTCGCGAACGCGGGAAGGTCGTGCTGCTGCCGAAGGCCGGTTGATCGTAATACCTGTATGCGGTTGTGCGCCCGCAAGTGCTGTTTCCGCCAGCGCGCTCTTTATCAAGAGCGAACACTTACTAGACGGTCTTGTCCCTCTCAAGGCTGAAACACGGGTTCGATTCCCGTAGGGAGCGCCAATAATTCCAACAACTTAGTCCGTGTTTGCGGTTGGTACGACGGCGGTTGCCTACTTTTTGTCTATTATCAATTTGCCCTTATCACGAAAAAATTTCTCTGGTGCGCGCGAAGCGAACTATGGAGTCGGCTGTGCAAGCACCTACGGAGATAGTGAAAGGTCAATGGCGCCGTGTGCGATATGGACGATCTGGCGCAGTAAAAGCGCACTACGTCACACTCGTGGAGCACTAGGAACAAGGCATCCTAAACATCTGAAACGGAAGTAGCCGAGTTCTCATCTCAGCAATGGAGGGTCAACGAAGGAAGCGATCAATTTTGGTTCTCCTTCACGTTCGATTCCGATTCGCTGATGGGCTTAATTTCGCAAACGCGGGGCAGTTGACGATCGTTCAAAAAAATATTGCAGCACAAGTACTTGGACAGCAAAAATGTGTGTAAGTATTTGTTAGCGATTATAAACTAGCTTTGGAAATAGACGCTAGACATATTGTGTCCGCCCGTAGGCCCCAGACCTGCGGGTTTTTGCGTTGGATAAGGTGTCGTTCAACGTCGCTTTAAGCCGGTGATGCGCCGGCGGCGTCGCCCCTTCCATACTCCCGCACACCATCAGCGATCGATTCCTGTGCCCACATGCACGACTTGCTGGGGCGAAACGGACTCATGGTCGCCGCGGACTCCGAAGATTGCTGCCGATTGAACGCGGCCAGCGACAATGTCAATTCCATGGAGTTGGTCAAAATGCCCGAACAAATTCGCAAACTGGCCTATTCAATCGCCGAACTCACGGAGATTTCGGGAATAGGTCGGAGCTTTCTGTATGAGGAGATCAAGGCAGGCCGGCTCGTCGTCACAAAAGCCGGTCGGCGCTCACTTGTTCTCTACGATGATGTACTTGCTTGGCTCACCACGTTGCCGAAGCTTACGCCGACTCCAATGTCCCGTCGCGACATGGGTCTAACATGAGCAAGCCCGCAAGTACCGGCAAAGCCACTCGAAGCAAATCTGCGCTAACTCATTTTTTCACGATCAATCAGATTGCAGATTGTCTTGACGTTTCTTCCCGCACCGTTCGGCGTTGGATCAACGGGGGCCTTCTCGTGTCGCATCGGATCAATGGGCTGGTGCGAATTTCTGAGGCCGATTTCCGAGCGTTCTTGGCCGCATATCGGGACCAGTAGCCATGTCCGCGGCTGTCCATCAGTGTCGAGTAATATCAATCAGTTATAGATATTCGGGATAACTCCACAACTGAATATCCCCCATATCTATTATAATAGAATTCCCGAATATCCGTCCGTGGCCGCCCCAGTCCTTCTGAGGCAAGGCCTGTCAAAATCGAGGTCAAGAAGATGAGGAAAACCAGAGGTCAGAACCAAAAAGAAACGACGCTGCCAACGGTCATGCTGCAGGCGGTCGTAGATCTGCTATGCGCCAAGGCCGATCTGTCGGAGACGCGCAGGCGCGATCTGCGGTCGGCTGTCGTTATCTACGGGAAAATCCACGGCCAGCCGCTGTCGGAAATCCCGCTCGACCTTAGCGCGATACGCAAGACGCTCGACGGCGTCGTACCACTGCAGGCCAAGGTGTCGAGGAAACGTTGGGCCAACCTGCGCAGCGATCTTGCCGCGGCAATTAATGCCTCGGGTGTCCAACCGATGCTCAAGACGTCGGACGTCGAACCCAGCCATGAATGGAAAATGCTGCTCGGGTCGGCAAATGATATGCGGATCAGCAACGGACTTTCCCGCTTGGCGCGGTGGGCGACTTTGCGCAATCACCGCCCCGCCGAGATTGACAGCGCGATGCTCGAGCAGTTCTTTGCCGACCTCGAATCGCAAAGCCTCGTACGTCACATCAGCTTTCAACGGCGTAACGTCGCTAGACTTTGGAACCGTCTAATCACACTTTCTTCGGGCAAGGGCCTCAAACCCGTAGAAATTCCAACCTTAAAAGTCAGTGGGCATCGAATCGCATGGTCCAAGCTTCCAGAAGCCTTTCGACGGGAAGCCGAAGACTACATTGCATGGTGTACGGCCTCAGATCCGCTCGATGAGAACGCAAGAGCGCGACCACTTGCTCCAACCACGGTGACCTTGCGGCGCCAATACATCCATCTTGCCGCGACCGCCGCATGTGAATCTGGCATCAAAGTTGCCGAATTAACGTCGCTCAGCAAGCTGGTCGAGCCGGAGACCTTCCGTGCAATCCTGCGCCAGCAGTGGCAGAAGAACGGAGGCAAATTATCTTTCCGGCTGGCCGGTTTCGCTAACGACTTGATCCAACTGGCTTCGGAGTGGGTCAAGGCGCCGGCCGATCAACTTGCCGCATTGAAGAAGCTACGCAGCAAACTTGGCACCATCCGACACGGTCTCACAGACAAGAACCGAAACCTACTGCGTCGATTGGAGGATCCTCGACTACTCGCAAAGTTGCTCAATCTGCCGGATCAGATGTGGCGCCGAGCGCGCAGAAACCCGCCGTCCGGTTACTGGTTCGTCGACTTACAAACCGCTCTGGCCATCGACATCCTCCTTCATACGCCTCTGCGTATCGAGGATCTTGGTGCTTTGAAGTTTGATGAGCACGTTCATTGGCCGCAGGGGCGCGGAAAACCGGCGCTGATTGTCATTCGACAGGCAAAGGTGCCGGACGCAGATCCGCTTGAATTTGAGTTGCCACCCTATCTCTCCGACCGGCTCTATGCGTTCCGCAACGACATCGCGGTGGCGGTCATCGGCCGTCGTCCGGACGTATTATTCGTCTCTGCCGATGGCGAGCCGAGGAAACTCTCAACGCTCCGTGTTGCCATCGAACGCGCCATATTAAGACGCGTTGGGCTAAAGATAACACCGCACCAATTCCGACACCTGGCAGCCAAGCTACACCTCGACGCCAATCCCGGGGCTTATGAAGCGCTTCGGCAGGTCTTGGGGCACAAGATGCTCAAAACAACCACTAGGCACTACGCCGGGCCAGATACCCGGCGAGCGGGGAAGGCGCACGCTGAACTGATCCGAAAGCTTCGGGAGTCGCCAGGGTCGCTACGAGATCCAACTCGAGGTGGGCGCTGATGGCGGGACCCAAACCCAGACTTCACCTGTCATTTGCCGATTGGCCGGAGATCGACCAACAGCTGTGGACGCAAGCGGTCAATAATGATGATCCATTTGCCGACGGCCCCGGAGGGCGGCTCGCGAACACAACTCGTCACAAGTACTGGATGGGGTGGCATCGGTTCCTCGGTTTCTTAATGATTACCGAGCCGGAGGCCCTCGAGAAATCCCTGACGGAGCGTCTTACTCCAGAACGCATACGCCGGTTTGTCGAACACTTGAGAGAAACCAATTCTCCTCATTCGCTCGCCATCCAGATTGATGCTCTCTACGGCGCCGCGCGGACGCTCATGCCAGAGAAGGATTGGACGTGGCTACGAAATATCAAGACGCGTCTTTACACAGCAGCTCCAAGAGGAACCTCCGCCCGGCCGGTGATTACAAGTGTCCAGCTCTTTGATCTCGGCATGCAGCTCATGGAGGAAAGCAAGATATCAAGCAAGACGCCGATTTCTTTGGCCGACGCAGTACGCTATCGGGACGGTCTCATAATTGCCCTTGCCGCTCTGGTTCCTCTTCGACACAAGAATTTGGCCGCGTTAGAAATCGGCCGCGATTTGATCAGGGAAGGCGAGAGTTGGTCCATCGTCATCCCGCCGGAGAAAACCAAGACAAAAACTCATCTTGAGTTTGAAATTCCGGAAGCCATCCGTAATCAACTCGCAACCTATCTCAAGCTTGTTCGTCCGCGAATGCTGCGCCGTCGAAACTGCAAATCCCTCTGGGTCAGCCCAAAAGGCGGGTCGCTGTCGTATTCTGCGGTTGGGCCTATTTTCACCAGAAACACTACGGAGCGACTGGGAATCAGAATCACGCCTCACGACGCACGTGATGCAGCAGCAACGCTGTGGGCTATAGCGGCACCGGCGCAAGTCGGTATCTCGCGAGATCTTCTGGCCCATACAGACTTGAGAACGACGAATAAGTACTACAATCGCGCGAAGGGGATTGAAGCCAGCCGCGCACACAGCCGTGTCATCGCCCGGCTAAGAAGAGACCTCCCTCGCTACTGACGAGACAAGGAAGATTCGCATAGCCTGATAAGGAAATTACGGATTTCCTAGCGAGTCAAATCGTTGAGCTGATCGTAACGCGTCGTGCCGATGAAGGCACTTCCATTCGGATAATGACAGATTATGGAAAGCAGGGCCTCCCAAAAAGGCTCTTTCGGTGTGCTGCTCGGTTCGCCAACGTTCACGCGTCCGTCACTACACTTGTTCAAGTCCACGCCCACTGGATAAAATACTGGCGCGACACAAGGACGACTTGATCACTCGGATGACGGCGAAAGCGACCGGAGCGGCAAACGGCGTCCGCCTTCCGCGAAATATTCCTTTAGGGCATTATCTTGATGCAGCAGCGTCAACTCGCAAATCGCTGCGCTCACATCCTACGGGCAGATAGTGAGTCGGCGTCGCCGCAGATCTTTGATGGCATAAATGACGGAGATTATATCATGGGATCGAAGGCCATCCTCCGTAGCGCACAGCGGGCCGCGTTAGCGCTTCTGCTCGCTGCGTTGATGACGGCAAATGCGATAGCGCAGCCCGCGCAAGCGGACCAAAAGGCGGTTGCCGATTTCTACCGTGGCAAGACGATCGACATCCTGGTCGGCTTCGGGCCTGGCGGCGGCTACGATCTCTACTCGCGAATAATCGCGCGCCATATGTCGAGCCATTTACCCGGCAATCCGAACATTGTTGTTCGCAACCGGCCTGGTGCCGGCAGCTTGGTCGCCGCCAATGCCCTTTATGTAACTGAGCCGCAAGACGGGACAGTTTTCGGCACCATCAGTGAAGGGCTTGTGCTTCAGCAAAGGCTCGGAGATCCGAGCGTCCGGTTCGATGCCCGTAAGTTCAACTGGCTCGGGGCCGCGGTGCAGACAAGCTATGCCTGCGCCGCGCGCAGCGATCTCAACGTTTCGGCCGAGGACTTGCTTAAGGGCAAGCCGCTGGTGGTGGCAGGCACGAGCCCGGGCAGCTCTCCTTATGATGTCCCGGCCGTTCTCAACGCCACGCTCAATTTGAAGCTAAAGATCGTTTCCGGGTACACCGATACGCCCAATCTGATCATGTCGATCAACAAAAAGGAAACAGATGCGCTTTGCTCGACGTTGTCGACATTGATCGAACCGGCCGGCCGCGTAATGCTGGAGGGCGATCCCCCGTTGGGCAGGATCTTTATGGTCTTGGCCGACAGGCTTGCGCCATCGCAGGCGGCAAATCCCCTGGCGAAAGGGGTGCAGTCGGCGGAGCTCTTGGCAGCGTCGGAAACGGCCAGGCACTTGTTGCAAGCGTTCGACGCGCCGGCGCAGATGCACAAGCCTTTCGTCGCGCCGCCTGGCGTTCCCGCCGAGAGGGTCGCCGCTCTGCGCGAAGCGTTGGCGCAAACCTTTGCCCATCCCGAATTCAAAGCTGAAGTCGAACACTCTTCGCTCGCTGCGTCGCCGATCAGCGGCGAAGAGACCGAGCAGATCGTCCGCCGGCTGTTGGAGACGCCGCCCGCGATCGCCGACAGCCTAAAAAGCATTCTCGTTCAATAGATGAGGCATAGATCGGCTAGCAGATACGGTAAGCGCCTTTCCTTTCGGCCCGTCACCACATTTTATTCTCGAACATAGATTTGCCTAGGTTCTTGAGGCGGTTGTGTTGGAATAGAAAAGGTGCGCCCATTTTTCGGCGACCTGCCGTTTTTTATCCGAAGCAAACCCACTCACCACAGGAAACTCGCGTACCCAGCTATAGGGTTTACAGGCGTCGATGACGATACAGGAGCTCGTCAAGTCATTTCGCTCTCTTTTGTCGGGGGGAATGCGTGGGTTAAGAGAGCTGGCGGCTACCTCTAGGATCTCAGACGCAGTTTTCGGATCCCAGCGGCTGCAAATCGCCCAAAGAACTTCGTCAATATTCGTGATATCGATATCATCATCGACAACGACAACTATGCGCGTGTCCCGGCCTCCATCTCGAGTTGCCAATACTCCGTAGGCTGCCTCCCTTGCATGGCCGGAAAACCGCTGCTTAATCGAAACCACGGCTAGGAAACGCCCCTGTCGTGGGAACCACACGCCTTGCACATCTGGAACTCCCGCACGTTCGAGACTCGACCAAATGTTGGCGGACCGGATGTAGTTGTGTACCTGTCCGTTCATATAGGCTTTCATCGGCGGCCCGCCTGTGATGACAGGATCAGTCCGGTGGTAGATCGCCTCAACCTTCACAATTGGCGCCGGGTGCCGGTCCGTCGCATAGTATCCGGGCCACTCGCCGAAGGGTCCTTCCGGATAATTCTCGCGATCAGGCGGCGGTGCAAATCCTTCCAGAACGATTTCCGCAGCGGCCGGCATAGGCAACCCGGTACGCAAGCCTTTGACTACTGGAACGGGCTCACCAAGCAATCCGCCTAAAAAACTCGTATTCGCCCAGCTTCCAGGGAATTCCCACAGCGGAAGCAAGAATATATGCAGGGGGTATTCCGCACACGATCAAAAACGGGCACGGCTTTCCGTTGGACCAGTATTTCTTTGCAATGAGGTCACCGTGTTTGCCCGGAATAATGAACAGGCCGACGGTTCGCTCGTCGTGCACCTGAAAGCGGTAGGTTCCAACATTGATGTATCCATTATCCGGTCTTGGCAAATTACAGCGTCATAGGTACCGATGTATCTGCCGCCATCGCGTTCATGCCACTTTGGCGTCGGAAACTTCAAAACGTTTACGTCGTTGCCGGTGACCACATTCTGCATTACCGGTCCGTCTTCCAATTCCTTAGGTGGAATATTTTTTAGATTGTGCAATGTGTCTTTTATGGACCTCACCAATTCAACGCCTCGCAGATCGGGCGATAGGCCGAGAGCGAGGGCTTCTCGGCGACGCGAATTCAAAATATTACTAAGCACGCGGTATCCGCGCGGATGTTCGGGAATGTCCTCAAACAAAAGAGCGGGCGGTTCTCTTTGTTCCGCGAAAATTTCAGTGATCGCGCCAATCTCAAGGTCCCAATGGGCTCCCTGAACGGTACGCAGGTCTCCGCTAGCCTTCAAACGGTCAAGAAACACTCGCAAATCGAGTGCGGGTTCCAGATCAAGACGGGCGGTCATTGATTGCTCTTTGCTGCTGCCTCATCGGAAGATCGTATTTAAGCCTTGTTCGGCGCGATTTGCACCTCACCGCATACCTTTCTATTCGGCGCTCAGGCCCTGCTCGCGCATCATAACCTTGATATTCTCCAATGCTTGAGGCGAAGTGTTGACAAGAGCACGCACGGCGCTTTCGACGTCAGTGGCCATCATCGGAACGAAGCCCACGCTAATCTTACTACCGGTTTCTATAAATTCTTTGTCCGTAGCCAGCCTGCGAAATGCGTCGCGATAATTCTCTAAAGATATGGTCGGGCGTCCTTGACGGCAGGCCGATCCATTTATCTAGATTGTTTCTTGCGACCCAATAATCGAACCCTCTTTGCGCGATCGGGTCGGTGATTGCCTTCCATTTGATCGGGGAAGAGAGGTGCATCGCCATATTCGGCACATCCTACTAGTCTCACTGAGTCAGAAAGTCGCAGGCGACGCACTGTGCGATTCAGGTAAGCGGAGAGATTCAGATATCAGCGGATGAGGGCTGATATGGGTCTCCGAGCGGCAGACGACAGTGAATCGCGGTTTTCGGCTTATGTCGAGGGACTTGTGAGCGTGATTGGGCACAGGGACCGAGCCCGGCCGCTGCACGACTACTGCGTGGGGCTGATGTTGCCTTGCGAGCGCAAGAGCGTGGAGCCGATGGCGGCGGTAACGGCGCCATCACGGACGGCGGCGCAGCACCAATCGTTATTGCATTTTGTCGGCGAGGGTCGTTGGTCGGACGAGAAGGTGTTGGCCAAGGTGCGCGAGATTGTGCTGCCGGAGGTCGAGCGTCACGGTCCGATCAAAGCCTGGATCATCGACGATACCGCCTTTCCCAAGCAGGGCCGGCACTCGGTCGGGGTGGCGCGGCAATACTGCGGTCAACTCGGCAAACAAGACAATTGTCAGGTCGCGGTGTCGCTGTCGGTTGCTAATGACCACGCCAGCCTGCCGGTGGCCTACCGTCTTTATCTGCCAGAAGACTGGGCGGGGGACGGCGAACGTCGGCGCAAGACGGCGGTGCCCGAGGATGTGCGCTTCAAGACCAAGCCAGAGATCGCGCTTGAGCAGATCGATGCGGCTCGCAAGGCCGGCCTTCCTCGCGGCGTGGTGCTGATGGATGCGGGTTATGGCAGCAACACAGATCTGCGCGCCGGCGTCAGCGCGCTCGCGCTGTGCTATGTCGCCGGCATCATGCCGCAGACGTCTGTGTGGGCATCGGGCACGGGGCCGCTGCCGCCGAAAAAGTGGTCGGGCCGCGGGCGACCACCAAAGCTGTTGCGCCGCGACGGCAAGCATCAACCGATTTCGGTTAAGGAACTCGCTCTCGGACTGCCCAAGCGCGCATGGCAGACAATCAAGTGGCGGGAAGGTGCGACCGACTGGCTGTCCTCGCGCTTTGCGCGTGTCCACGTTCGGGTCGCGCATCGTGATTACAGTCCCACTGACAGCCGGCCGCAAGAGTGGCTGCTGATTGAGTGGCCGAAAGGCGAGAACGAGCCGACCAAATACTGGCTCTCGACCCTTCCGAAAGACATCTCCTTCCGCCGACTGGTCGACACCGCCAAGTTGCGCTGGCGCATCGAGCGCGACTATCAGGAGCTCAAGCAGGAGCTCGGGCTCGGACATTTTGAAGGGCGTGGGTGGCGAGGCTTTCATCATCACGCCACGTCTGCATCGCGGCCTACGGATTCCTAATCTCCGAGCGGGAGACGATTCCCCCCTGTAGACCTCGTTCCACCACGATGTTCACGGAACTTGCCGTACCCGACGATTACCGACCCAGAGGATCCGCCGTTGCGGCCCGAGCGTCACATCCCAAACTCCATCGCAACCATGCGTCGACGGCTGATCGGCACGCTCGTCAGAAGCCTGCCGCGATGTCCATGCTGCAATACTCCGATCGCAGCACCGTCGCAGCCAAGAAATTTGTGACGCAGTAAGACTAGTACCCGGAATCACAATTCACTGATACGGCATCCTTTGACGTGGCGCTGATGGACCTTGGCTTTGGTCCAGACGAACGGCCGAGCGTTTTCGTTGTAAGCCTCGATGAAAGCATCGATATGCTCCCTAAGTTGCGCGACCGAGGTGAATGAGGCGCCGTGCAGCGATTGTCCTTCCAGGATCGAGAACCAGATTTCAACCTGGTTGAGCCAGGAGGCCCGCGTCGGCGTGAAGTGGAAGTGCACGTTCGGATGGCGCTTGAGCCAGCGGTCGTTCTTGGGCTTGTGGGTGTTGAGGTTATCGAGGACGACATGGATGGCGGTGTCGGGATGGCCGGCGACGATGTCGTTCATGAAGTCGAGGAACTCGATACGCCGGCGGCGCGTCTTGTGCGCAGCCCTCACCTTGCCGGTGGCCACCTCAAAGGCGGCGAACAGCGTGGTGGTGCCATTGCGCTTGTAATCGTGGCTGTGGCCGGTCAGCGTCCGGCCGTTCGGCAGTTTCAGATAGCCTTGGGTGCGCTCCAGCGCCTGGATCGAAGGCTTTTCGTCGACGCAGACGACGATCGCATTCTCGGGCGGTGCCATATAGAGCCCGACCACATCGGCGGCCTTGGCGACAAACTCGGGATCGTTGCTTTCGCACCACGACTTTCGCCCGGCGAGGTCGATCTTTTGCACCCGCAGGAAACGCCAGACCTGCTGCTCGTGCACGTCGCCCAGTTCGGCTGCAATCAAGGGCCCGTTCCAGCGCGCGAAGCCGACCGGCGGCTCCCGTTCCAGGACCGCCAGAATGCGTCGACCGGTCTCGCTGGTGTACTTCGGTGCCGGGCCGGGCCGCGGCTTGTCGGCCAAACCGGCCAAGCCTTCGCGGGCGAACCGGCCGCGCCAAGTGCTGACCGTTCGCGGCATCGTGCCGAGCGCGCGGGCAATCGAACGGGTCGAGTGGCCTTCGTCCGCCAGCAAGACCATCCGCGCGCGAAACGCGTCGCGTTGCTCCGTCGTCGGTGCCCGAACCCGCGCTTCAAGCACCGCACGATCCGCCGGTGTCAGCCGGACCTTCGCAGCTATGGGAATCATCCCAATGTTGAATCACAAGTCAGCCTTCCGTAAAAGCGGGTACTAGCTTGCCGTTTCTTACGGTGCCCGATTGATTCAAGATCTTCAAAACGCCTGAGTTAAGCCGATCCTGGATCTCCAAGAGTGTGCCGGTGGAGGACATATCGACCTCGCCTCGGTCGAGTGCGAGCATGACCTCTTGTGTTCCGGGATATCCAGTTACCCATTTGGCGTACCACCCGAGATATTTGATGCCCCAGAGCGCCGGTAGCATAGGCGAGCGAGGGTACGACCCGACACTTCCAATCACGACCGGCGCCATGGTCTTATCGTGAGACGCGGCTCAGCTTCTTTCCTGATGAATATGATGCTGCCGCAACGCCCCACGCCGCCAATCAGCCTAAGCCTCTTCGGGTCATATTGAACATTAGCGTTCTGAAATACGATGGGATCAACGAGGGAGCTTGAGCCTGCCATAAGAGTGAGGCCGTCCGGCTCCGCACGTCGCTCAAGATAATTCGCTGCGATGATTTGATTGCCACCAGGCATATTCTGAACAATGACAGTCGGTCGCCCGGGAAGATATTTTGTTAGATATGTTGCCATGAGACGGGCAGTCGCATCGGGACCACCACCGACAGGCGTGCCAACGAGTATGGTAATGGTTTTTCTGGCAAAGGGACTTTGGCTATCCGCCGAAGCAATTGAAGCGCCAATAATTCCGCCTGCAAGCGCGAGCGTCGCGCATCTCACTATGCGCATCATATTGCTCGCACGTCTTCGATGTTTGCATTTGACGTCGACCATCAAGTTTTTGTCGGGTTACCTCAGGGCTGACGATTTCGGTGTCTTCATCTGCGGTTGAGTTCTAAAGCCGCTCGGCGGAACCTTTGACCAAACTCGTAACAATCCGTCGGCAATGGTTCTAAGTTTTTGCTGTACTCTCGATCAGACGTGTCGATTTTCGCAACAATGACCCATGGCCCTGGTCTCTCGAAAGCACGTCCGAGCGCAACTGTGGCTTCGTTGATGCCGGACACGGTGAGCGCCTGCGCGATGCCGGCGCTGACGGCGATACGCGCGATGTCCGTACCAGTGGTGGTCGCGCTGGTGGCCGTGCCGGAGCCTGTGGTCAGATACCGGCCATTATCGAAAACGAGGACGATCAGGTTTGCTGGCCGATACCGGGCTACGGTGATCAAGGACGCGAGGCTCATAAGCATAGAGCCGTCGCCCTCGATTGCTAACACTCTCAGAGAGGGTCGACCCAAGGCGACCCCGAGTGCAGTGGACGTCGTATAGGCCATATCCATGTTGTAGATTGTCAGTGGATCATCGCCGAGGGAGGCGACAAGTCGGCCGCCCAACCCCGGGCCGATGATGACTGCCGCGCCACGCCGCAGCGGCTGCATGGCTGTTAGGACATCAAGTCGGGTCATTCCGCTACTCCCTGATGACATGAGTGGGAAGCAGAATCGCGAACGGGCATTTCTGGCCGTTCACAGTGTGCTGTCCCTCAACGACCAAAGTTCGAACCTGGCTTGCATCCATCGCTACGATGTAGGGCACGTTGATCGCGCGCAGGATCGGCTCGACGACTAGCCGTGTCGAGCCGTGGTAGTCGTATCGCTCGCCGAGCGTACTGCAGTGTCCGACCAAGAGCAGCATCGGACATCGCTGCAGCAAGCTACGCGCAAGAATAACGCCCGACATTCCAATCCCGGAGCCCTCCATCAGCACGACCGGCCGACGCCCGACCATGTAGGCGCCCATGGCGATAGCTAAGCCTTCGTCTTCTCGAACGCACTGATAAGATTTGATCTCATTTTTCTCGACGATCAGCTGTTCGATGCCATCCAGCGTTGCGTCGGGCAGATAAACCATCATGTCGATACCGGCTTGCTGGAAACCGCCGGCGAGCGCCTCGATCGTGTCTCTTCGGTAGCGTCCCCCTGACTGGGCAAAGTTCAGATCGTACCTGGGGCGCGTTTCTGTCATGGGCATTCATACCTTCCGTTAGACGGTCCCGTGCGGTCGCTTGCGCTCTATCTGTGGCTCGCTTCGGAATCGAGAATCGTTTGTTTAATTGAAGCCGCTACAGCAGGCGAAAGCTCCTTATACTGATGCACTAGCAGCTGCGTGTCCGGGCCGCTAAGATGGTTGAGATTGAGCTTCTCCTTCGCGGCGGCTTCGATGACTTCGGGGTCCTTTGCCATGTCGTCGAAAGCTTGTCGCAGTTCGGCGAGTCGATCCTTGTCGGTGTCGGGCGGAGCGACAAAGGAGCGGCCGAGAATGTCGCCGCTCGAAATAATTTTCATGATGGCCCGACCGTCTTCATTTCTCACGAGTTCTATCAACGTTGGAACGTCGGGCATCGAGGCGCGCCGCTGCAGACCGATCTGGACCAGAAGCTTAATCTTGCCGTCCGAAAGCCAGAACGGATTCTGCATTTTGATCTGACTGAACAGAAGTGCAAACGAACCATCAAGCTCGCCGCGTTCGATCGCGAGTTGCTGTTCGCGCGCAGAATAGCCCGCTACTGCCTTGATCTTGGTACCGACCAGCTTGTTCAGAAATATCGGGTAAAGCTCGGAGCCCGACAGCGCGCCGCCGATTCCAATCGCTATCTCCTTGTGCTTCACATCTTCGATCGACTGGACACCGACGGTGGACCAGACACCCAACACCGCATCGATATCGGAGATACGACCGAGCCACTCAAAGCGATCCGAGTCGAACAGAATGCCGGGCGTCCCAAGCAATTGCATGATCGGGACGCTCTGACCCAAAATGCCAATCGTCGTGCCGTCCTTTGGGGCGATGTTGTAAATGTAATTGGCGGCCCGAAGGCTTCCGGCGCCGGGCATGTTTTGGACAACAACGCGCGGTTGGCCGGTAAGATACTTTCCGAGAAACCGCGCTACGAAACGTCCGTACATGTCGTAACCGGCTCCAGGATCAAAGCCGACAATGACATTGATGAGATCTTTGCCCTGGAACGGCGCTGCTAATGCCGGAAAGCCGATTGCAAAAAATATCGTAACTGCCGCTGCAATTGTGCTGATCCGCAGCCCAGAGCGCATCGTACTGATTGCTCTATCCGTGTTGCCGGGTGAGCGCACTTATTCGTCCCAAGTGACGTGCAACGGCAGACAAACCGCTACCGGGCACTTTTGGCCTCTCACGGTCTGCCACGCTCGCTTGAGCATAGATGGCGCATCAGTTGCATCCATAACCACAATGTTCGGAATCTTCAGCGCATCGAGAAGAGGGTCGGCCACCCAGCGCGTGCAAGAATGCGAATCCCTCACCTCGCCGAGAGAAAAATTGTGGCTGTAAAGAATTAATGCCGCCATGTGCTGTTCGTAACCGAGGTTAGCGAGAGCCAACGGACAGAGGCCGAGGCCGGAGGCCTCCATAATGAGCGCGGGATTGCGTCCACCCATGAATGCCGCCATGGCGATCGCGAGGCCCTCATCTTCCCGTGTAACCGATACGCTGGTAACTTGGGTGTCTGCCGCAGCTAGTCTTTGAATGAGATAGTTCGCGCTGTCTGGAAGGTAGACAAAAAAATCAAGTCCGGCTTCTCTGAGCCCGGAATAAATGAGTTTGGCCTTTTCCAAAGACGGGCGTGGGCCGTTCTCACGAGGGATATCGATTTCCGGAATGACAATGGCTGATGATCGATCGACCGGTGCAAGCCACTTTCCTTGAGAAACTCCAGCGTGGCTTGCGTTGATCCATCTTCGCTCGATAAGTCCGCGGCGAAATTTGATAGCCTGTTCCACTTTGCCGACATCTTTCACAGGCACATCCGGCATGGTCTTCTTGCTTGTCTTTGCCAAGATGAAATGCGGACCTCTCGTCGCAAAGGCCGAATTCATTGCCGCTTCGAATTCACTCAGAGTGGTCACTACCCGGCTATCCGCGTAACCAGCACCCTTGGCGACTACTTCGAGGTTGGCGCGGCCACCCGAAGCCGAGGGCATTGGGCCGTAATGTTCCCCTGACCCCATGGTGCCAGGGGTCACATATGCGCCGTTGTCCCAAACGATGTGAACAAGATTGGCCGGAGCTACACTGCCGACCGTGGCGAGACTTGAGAGACCGGACAATGCCGAGCCATCGCCTTCTGCGATCACCACTCTTTGGGTGGGCAGAGCTAGAGCCAAGCCCAAACCGACGGGAGTTGGGTAAGGCATCGCTGCATAAAGATTTAGGTCGCTCGGAGACTTGGTATAGAGTTCGCTGCCTGAGGCGCCAGGTCCGTGTATGACGATGGCGTCATTCCTCGCTCGATTGAATATTTCGAACGCTTCCCAACTGTTGATCATTGCAAACCTTTCCGCCGCGAAGCCTTCACACGCGCCAGCTTCAGTCTTCGTTGGCTGCCGTTTTCGAGCAACCAAAGTCTATTGATTGATCAATAGCGCGTCTATTGAAGGGGAGGGATGACATTTTTCGCTAAAAAAAAGAGATAATACCAGACCGCCCTATATATTCCGGATTTTGGTGTGCAATTTCTCAGGGAATAGACAGTTCCGGGGGCGGGAAGGCGAAGATCGCTTCCCGTCCCCGGTACGCTTTGACCGTATCCGCGCAACTAAGGTCCTGCTTCACGGGCCGCAAGGCCCGAGGCGCTGGCTCGCTCAGCCGCCTTCGTTAGCGCCCGGCGAACATGGACGATAGCCATATCTCTTTTGTAGTCCGCCGATCCTCGAATGTCCGACATCGGCGCAATGGCGTCGGATACTAGTGCGCCAACTTCCCGAAACGCGGCCTCACCGGACTTCATGCCAATAAGCGCGCGTTCCGCCGCCTCCGCGCGTATCGGAGTGTACCCCACGGCCCCCAACGCAATTCTGGCATTGTTGACGATCCCATCTTCAACGCCAACTCGCGCTGCTACCGACACTGTGGGATAATCATCATGCGTCCCTGCAAGAAACTTCAAGAACGCGGCGCCACTAGCGACCGGCTGTTGGGGGACAACAATCTCGGAAATAAGTTCGTTCGGCTCCAACACGGTCTCGTAAATGCCCTTGAAAAATTCACTAACGGGGACGCGGCGTTCAACATGAACGCTTCTGATAACTATGCTGGCATCGGACGCAATCAACGCCGGCGGCGTATCTAGCGAGGGATCGGCATAGGCCATCGCCCCTCCAAGAGTTGCCATCATGCGAATGCGAACAGTTGCCACTTGATGGCAGGCGCTTGCCAGCAAGGGCACATTCGTTGCGATAGTCTGCGCCGTTGCTAGCGAATGAATTGTCGTAAGCGATCCTATGTGTACTGCGTTCGATTGTGACAGATATGCGAGGGACGCTAACCGGCGCAGTCCGATGACGACACGCGGGCTCACCAGGTCATGCTTCATAAAATTCACTAGCGCGGTGCCGCCCGCGATAAGCTTCGCGTCGTCCCCGTACTGGTCAAGCTGTTCCAGCGCTTCTTCAACTGTTGTCGGCTCGAGGTACCTGAACCGCTTCACCTTTCATCCTCCGTGCGGCAACTTCAATCGAACTCGAGAATCTTATAATACCCGGTGCAGCGACATAGATTACCCATCATCCAATGCTGAATTTCGCCGCGTGACGGGCTCGGGTTCTCATCTAACAGAGCGATAGCCGACATGATTTGGCCGGACGTGCATATGCCGCACTGAAAGCCGCCACATTCGATGAATGCCTGCTGCACCGGATGCAGCTCGCCGTTCTTCGCAATGCCTTCAATAGTGGTAATTGCGGCCTGGTCCGCATAGACCGCTAGCGTAAGGCACGCACTGACAAGCTTTTTATCCAGCAGGACGGTACAGAGGCCGCACACACCTACGCTGCAACCTTCTTTCGTACCAACGAGTTGTAATTCATCTCGCAAAAGCTGGATGAGGAGCAAGTTATCCGGGATGTCTCGGACAATTTCCGTTCCGTTAATCGTAGTGCGGATAACGGTCACGAATGCAATTTCCGCGATTGTAATGCCCGATAGATCCGTTCGGCGCTAAGAGGCAGCTCCATCAAACGGACGCCGACGGCGTCGTAGATCGCATTAGATATCGCGGCGACAATTGCCGCGTTGCTGATTTCTCCGATCGATTTCACCATGTGAGCGTCCGCTTGCTCGCTGGTGACAAGCACGGTTTCAAGCGCCGGCACGTCCATTATGCATGGCAATTTATAATCGCCGAGACTAGCCGAAATGACTGCTCCATCCTGGCGATGAAGCTGTTCGAACATGGCTTGTCCTATGCCTTGGATTAATCCACCTTCAATTTGGCCTTGATGCGTGACCGTGTTGAGTACCCTGCCAACGTCGTGTGCTGTCAATATGCGCAGTATATCGACCTTTCCAGTTTCACGATCGACATGCACCTCGGCAATCTGGGTGGCAAAACCGGTAATCTCGCTGCTAGGACGGGATACGTTCTCGCCGCTCTGAATAATGGTTTCCTCGCCGAAGCCAGCCGCAATTTCCAGGATTGCCTTCAAATCAAGGATTTGTTCGCGAAAGAACAGCTGTCCATCGTTTTCCCGAACTTCTTCGAGGTTGCAGCCGAAGTGCTTGGCAACGATCTGCGCAAACCTTGCTTTGGATTTTTTTGCGGCGTCGTCTATCGCTTGGCATATCGTCGTCGTGAGCCTGCTTGCACTAGGGCCTTTTTCGTATGCGCTGTTTTTGGTGTCGGGATGCCGAACGTCCACGTCCCGGGTCGGGATGCGGAAGTGTTCGGCAACAAGCTGTGCGACAATCGTGTGGAAACCGGTGCCTGTATCAGGCGCGCCGACATTAACTTGAATTATTCCGGATCGGCTGAAAACAAACTCGACCGTTGAGCGGTCATAAGTGCCCGGCGGATACTCGTAGAGCGCAATCCCCCGCCCAACATTCGCGCCCTTGGCCTTGTTCCAGTCCCATTTTGCGAGTGCGGCATCGATCGTGGCGCCGCAATGAATGAATTTTCGCCGTTCTCCGATGGGAGACAAGTCGCCTTCGGCTATGGCATTCATCCGACGGAATTTGATCGGATCGATTTGCAGTTCATTCGAGATGATGTCGAAATGACTTTCCAGCGCAAAAGTTATTTGGGGACCACCTGGCCCTCGCATGTGTCCAGCCGGAACCGAATTTGTATAAACTCGAAAAACTTCAAGGTGCAGATTGGGGATACAATAGGCTCCTCCGAACGTCACATAGCCATGAAGTGTAATTACTGGGCAAAATCCAGCATAGGCGCCGGTGTCGAAAAGCAGCTTTGCCTTAATTCCCAAAATCTTTGCGTCGCGATCGAGTGCTGTTTGAAGAAAAATTGACGCGGCATGTCTTGGATTGGCAGCGGTCAGTTCCTCGAAGTAGGTCATAACCATTTTTACGGGGCGGCCCGTATGTCGCGCCAGGTAATAGCACAGTGGCGCATCCATCAAGTCGCCCTTACCGCCAAAGTCGCCCCCAATCATCACCGGATGCAGGACCACCTTTTCGATAGGTACACCTATGGTGTCAGCTATTTGAACGCGCGTGGGGTGAGGCGCCTTATTTGATATCCAAACGTTGACGGTTCCATCGTCGTCAATTGCAATCTGGCAAGCGTGGGGTTCCAGATAGCCTTGGTGGACAGACGGAATTGCAAAGGTATGTTCGAAAACTCTGTCGGCGCTGCGGAATGCTTTTTCAATGTCACCGTGCTCAGTGATGAGATGAGATACGATATTTGAATCAGGTGGAAAGGTTACCAGGCGGCCATGGACACGGGATGACACGTTCGGTGGCACCTTGGCCGGCTGGTCGTGCACTCTGTGTGAGGCGTCCTCCAAAGCGTCAACGACACTGAGCACTGAAGGTAGCTCTTCATACTCTATTTCGATCAATGCGAGGGCGGCATCTGCAATCTCGGCAAGACTCCGCTGCAACTGCGGCGACTTTCTCGCCAACAAAGCGAACGAGCGTCTTGGCAAGAATCGGAATGTCCAAAACAAGTCTTCCAAAAAGCGTGTCAGGCACATCCGCGCCAGTTAGTACGGCGTGCACGCCAGGGAGATGCCGAGCTTTAGAAACGTCGATAGAAACAATGCGGGCGCTGGGATAGGGGCTCCTGAGGCAGCGGCCTATCAGCACTCCCGGGAGCGTAACATCCGCAGTGTACAGCGCAGCGCCGGTAACCTTTGCAAGTCCGTCAACACGCTCTGCTGCCGCCCCGCCGTGTGTGCGCCCAATATCGCCTTTGATCATTGGTTACAGCCATAACATGCGAGTGCTTCTCAAGACGAATGCTACCGCGGCGTCCTGCCCTGGCATACGCTTTACGTGATCGAGCAGTAATTTAGTTCGTCTTTCAGCGTCATTGAATGACATTTTTCCCCCTAAATCCGTCATGACGCCGAAAGCCATTTGCGCTGCAATTCGACTGTCCTCAGCGGCAAAATTTTCACCGGAGCCTCGGTCTTTGGTAAATGTCAGGGAAGCACATGAACTGTGCTAACAGACCGCGCGCGACGCCGCATCTGGCGAAGGGCCCGCGGTGGCTTTCCAAATAGCCTCACGAAAGCGCGTCGCATGCGCTCGGAATCTCCAATACCGCAGGATTGCGATATGAGTTCGATTGGCTCCAGCGTGGTTTCAACGCGGGTTCTTGCGGCGTCCGCGCGCAGGCGCTCGATAGCTTTGGCCACGCTTACGCCAAGCTCCTGCCGGAATGCTCGGCTGAATTGGCGCTCGCTAATACAGGCAACATCAGCAAGAACGTTGACAGTCAATGGTTGCGCCAGATGCTGTTGAGCGTAATCGATAACGCGCCGCATTCGATTCGACATGGTCTGGAATTGCGGGGTGGCGGAGAACTGTGGTTGCCCGCCGACGTGTCGATCATAGACAACCAGATCTTCGGCCAACATCCGCATGTTGGCCGTTCCCAGGTCTTCCTCGACCAATGCCAGCGCAAGATCAATGCCGGCCGAGATTCCCGCCGAGGTCCACAAGTTACCATCATGCGTGAAAACGCGATCGTCTACGACTTCAAGCTCAGGGTAGTCGTATTGAAGCCTTGCGGTGTGTCGCCAGTGCGTTGTTGCGTGTTTACCATTCAATAGGCCTGCCTCTGCGAGCGCAAAAGCACCCGTGCATATACTGGCGATCCGACGGGAACGCTTCGCGAGAGACAGAATCATCGACGACACGTCGTCGAGCGTTTGCGGGTTCCAGATTGCGTTGCCGCCGACGATAATCAAAGTATCGATCGGACCGGAATATGATTTGGCGGTGGCGACTCCAACTCCGGCGCTGCAAGTCACCTCGCCGCCTGTGGGGGAGACGATGTCGATATCATAAGCGCGCCGACGCCCATCCTCTTTCGCAATCTGAAAAGCACATAGCGGGCCCGAAAGACCCAGCAGTTGGAACCCGGGATAGACGACGAAAACGACCTTGCGGGTCATGACCGAAAAAGAGGGGCAAAAGTCCTTCACCCCGGTACTTAGCGCAATGTACCATAAGGCGCCGGGCAGGCAACCAGCCCGGGTTCACGGACGCGGCCGAAGTGATTAAACGAAGGCGCAATGGGACCGACTTCCCGCTGTGCAATTGAAGACCCGAGGCTCGTAAGATGAACAGTCTCTCATGTGATACTGCAGCGTTTCATCTCGCATCATCAACGGCGAGGCAGATTCATGCATGAGGTCACCGGGGATCACTGGCACGAACCAACCGACACATTTCAGAGAGTTGGCACAGGAAAATTCGTCCGGCCGCCGAGACCCTATGACGTCTTCATGGAAGAGCAAGGGATCCCGATCTACCGCGATTTCGGAATCAACAAGGTCCAGAATTTAGCATTGAAGCCTTGGTCTCGCGTGGGCGGGCGCGGCGCTTTCATCCAGCTTTTCGGCACTGAGAATCTTTGGGGCTCTTATCTCGTTGAGGTGCCCGCACGCGGGGTGCTGAAAGTCGAGAAGCATATGTACGAGGAGCAATTTCTGGTCGTCGAGGGACGCGGAACAACAGAGGTTTGGCAGGAAGAGTGCGGCAAGAAGCACATTTTCGAGTGGCAACGCGGATCGCTGTTTGCAATTCCTTTGAACGCTTATCACACGCTCGTCAACGCTTCGTCGTCTCCAGCTCTGTTGCTTGCCGGGACGACCGCGCCGAACGTGATGAACCTCTACGCAAACAATGATTTTGTTTTCGGCAACAACTACGTCTTTCGCGATCGGTTCGATGGCAGCACAGGCTATTTCAAAGAGAACAAGGACATTGTTCCCGATCCTTTGATTGGACGCGCTATGCGCCGGTCCAATTTTATTCCCGATGTGATCAATTGTGATCTACCGTTAGATAACCGGCGATCGCCCGGGTACCGGCGCGTCGAGCCGTTTTTAGCCGGCAATCAGTTCTACCAATTCATCGGCCAACACGAGACCGGCCGCTATTCCAAGGGCCACGCCCACGCTCCTGTTGCAGTTCTCATTTGCCTGCAAGGCAAGGGTTATACTTACACATGGCCGGCATCGCTCGGGACTCGTCCATTTTCGGACGGCCACCGTAATAAGGTGGTGCGTGTTGACTACGAGCCGATTGGGATGGTTTCGGCGGCGCCGATGAGCGGTGATTGGTTCCATCAGCACTTCGGCGTCAGTAAGGAGCCGCTGCGTCTGACGGCTTGGTTCGGGCCGAACGCGACCTTTGGAGGAATCATTACGCTTGCGGGACGCCCAGGGACCGCCGAAACGGACGAAGGGTCGAGTGACATTAGCGAAGGAGGAAAATCGATTCCGTACCACGAAGAGGATCCGGTAATCCGAGAAGAATTCGAAGCCGCGCTGCGCGCGGTCGGTGCCAAATCGCGCATGGAAGATTGGTTATATCAAAAACCCAAGGAAGGTGCCGGGCGGCCGTCAACCGACTTCATTGGTAAACATAAGTAGAGAAGCCAAAACTTTGATCCTGAAGAGAGCAACATGAAAGCGGCGTTCCGACTCGTTGCCGCAATTGCTTGCCTCATGGAATGCCAGCAAGGAGCCTCTGCGCAAGAGCAGGCGTCCGGGGCCGACTTCTATCGCAACAAGGAGATTACCTTTGTCGTATCGACAGGTCCGGCAAGTGGCTTCGATTTGTCAGCGCGGTTGATTGCGCGCCACCTACCAAGATTTATTCCCGGCAGCCCCGCCATTGTAGTGCGAAATATGCCGGGGGCCGGAGGACTGACCGCGACGAACTGGCTCTACAACCTGGCGCCCAAAGATGGCTTGAACATCGGCATGATCAATACCAATCTTGCCTTCAATCCATTGTTTGGCGACAAAAATGCTAAGTTTGTGGCCGAGAAATTTAATTGGCTCGGTTCGCCGAGCAAGGAAACAGCGCTATTTGTCGTTTGGCATACGTCTCCGTTTGACTCCATTGCCGCGGCTCGCAAGCACCAGATGGCAGTCGGCGCGACGTCCGCGTCGGGAACGCCAGCTATCTACGCACGTATCTTGTCTTACGTCCTGGATATGCCGATCAAGCTTGTTCTCGGTTACCGGACGCAGAACGAAGCGCTACTCGGCATGGAACGAGGGGAAAATGACGGTGTTGCGTCACCGTACTGGTCCAGCCTGAAGGCGGAAAAGTCCGATTGGCTTGCTGACAAGAAAATCAGGGTGCTTGCTTATTGGGGGCAAAATCGCATTCCTGATATCCCCGGTCCTTATGTTTTTGACATCATTACTGATACAGATAAGAAAGAGGCCATGGAGGTGGCGCAGGCAGGACTGGGAATGGGGCGTCCAATCGTAGCCCCGCCGGGGGTTAGCCCCGAGAAAGTTGCCCTCTGGCAGAGCGCCTTCGTCAGCGTTTTCAAAGACCCGGCTTACTTGGCTGAATGTGCGCAGGTGCGACTCGAGTG
Source organism: uncultured Alphaproteobacteria bacterium (assembly GCA_963732015.1). Classification (GTDB taxonomy): domain Bacteria; phylum Pseudomonadota; class Alphaproteobacteria; order Rhizobiales; family Xanthobacteraceae; genus BOG-931. The sequence goes on from CAVSXY010000007.1 coordinate 252,708, forward strand.
TGAATATCCGTCGACCGCGAATGATCTACTTACGCTTATCCGGGCAACATACGCTCGATCCAAAAGCGCAGTTGACAAGGTCGCCGCCATCTTTGGAGGAGAGCCGAATTGATCCCTGACCATTTCAATAGCAGGCGAGGTTAGTGACTGATGGCATTCTACATCTGCAGTACATGTGGATCGCAATTCGCGGAATCCTCGAGTTCCGCCTAGATCCTGTCCGGTGTGCGAGGACGAACGGCAGTATGCGCCTGCCAGCGGCCAGAATTGGACAACGCTCAATTCCATGAAACGCCGATTTGGCAACACGTTCCGTGAACATGAACCTAACCTTCTAGGAATTGGTACGTCACCCCAGTTTGGGATTGGTCAGCGGGCCCTTATGATCCTGACACCGGAAGGGAACTTTCTTTGGGACTGCATCTCTCTCATCGATGAAGCGACCATTAGAATCATCAAGGCGTTGGGTGGTCTGAAGGGGATCTCGATCTCGCACCCGCACTATTATGGTTCGATGATCGAATGGAGCCACGCATTTGCTGGCGTGCCAATATATCTGCATGGGGCTGATCAGCAATGGATCATGCGGCCGGATCCTGTCGTCAAACTATGGGAGGGTGACACCCTTTCGCTTGCGTCTGACATCACCCTGATCCGTTGTGGCGGGCATTTTGCTGGCGGTCTGGTTCTCCATTGGTCGAAGGGCGGCCGCGGCCGTGGTTGCCTGTTGGCGGGAGACATCATGCTGATCACGAGCGACCGTAAGAGCGTTAGCTTCATGCGCAGCTATCCCAACCACATTCCGCTGGCCGGTCCATCGATCAAGCACATCGTGGCGATGACCGAGCCGTTCGATTACGACGTGATTTATGGGCCGTTCTTCGATCGGCTTATTCTGAAGGATGGTAAGAAAACGGTGCAGTTTTGCGCAAACCGCTATCTCAATGCCATAGAAGGTGATGGCAGTGCGGACCGGACGTGACCGACAAACTGCCGATCTACCTCGAACAAGTGGCCGGACGGGACGGAGCAGCTTATGGATAAGCGTTTGGACCAGCGAGATTTGAGCGAAGCTTGCACGGAGTGGGTCGATGCCAAGCGCGGCGTGGTGCGGCGCGAGGCGTTCCTGTCAGAGGATGTATTCGCTCGTGAGATCAATCTCATTTTCAATCGAAAGTGGATTTTTCTGGCGCATGAAACGGAAATCCCAAATGCGGGAAATTATGTCACTCGAATGCTTGGCGATGCTCCGGTCGTGGTCGTTCGATCGGCAGATAATCGGATACACGCGGTTCTGAATAGCTGCCGGCATCGCGGCGCGAAATTATGTCGTTCGGATGCGGGGCAGCTGAGGCGCTTCGTTTGTCCCTACCACGGCTGGTGTTACGAGCACGACGGAAAGCTCATTACAACGTCGTTCGATACTTATATGCCGAGCGACATGGACCTCAGCCAATGGAGCCTGGTTACGGTCCCTCGCGTCGAGTTGTACAAGGGTCTGATTTTTGGCTGTTGGAACTCGGAGGTTGAAAATCTTACCGAGTACCTCGGGGATTTTCGTTTCTACCTGGATTCTTTCATAGGCCGCACGCCGCAAGGCATGGAAGTTATTGCACCCCCACACCGCTGGCGGGTCAAAGCTAATTGGAAGGTTGGCGCGCTTAATTTCTTGGGAGACAGCCAGCACATCGCGACAACGCATGCTGGTCCGCTTACGCTTGATCCGGTGCGTGCCGCGAATAGAGGACTAACGCTTCGTTCCGACGCGAGCGTCCAAGTCATCGTCGACGGCAGACACGGCTGCAATCTGAACTATCTCGCACAGGGCCTTCCTGAAGTGTTGTACGAAACTCATCCGCCCCAGTTGCTTTCGCTCTATGCAAAGACGCTAACGCCTCAGCAAATCAAGCTACTGAAGAATTTACGGGCAGGAGTCGGCACGATTTTTCCAAATCTGTCTTTCATTGAGAGCCAGGTCGAGCAGGGCGCCAAGGCACTGATCTTCCGGTTGTGGCATCCGGTCAGTGGAACGGAGATGGAGATTCTGAGTTGGACGTTGGCCGAGCGCGAGGCATCCGCGGAGTATAAAGCCCTGGTGCTCGCCAAGGGTATGCACAACTTCGGCGTTGCCGGTGTTTTCGAACAGGACGACATCGAACTCTGGCAGTCGACCACCCTAGCCAGCCGGACATCGGTTTCGCACCCTTACCCATATAGTTTTCTGTCGGCGCTGCCGTTCCGCGAAAAGCCATTGAATGATTTCTTTGGGCCGGGGCGCGCTTACAAAGAAACCGTGGCGGAGATCAGCCAGCTTGAATTTATGAACACGTGGCAGCAACTCATGAGCGCGGAGCTTGCGTACTGACATGAAGCAGGACCCCCTCGTCGGCGCGGTGACCGACCCGGTATATCTGTCGGCCTACCGTTTTCTCAGTACCGAAGCCTGCCTTCTGGATCGTCGGGCCTACAAAGAATGGCTTAACCTTCTGACGGACGATATTCACTATCGGGTGACGGTCCAGCTCAATCAAGACGCAGCCAGCGGAGTTAAGGATTATACGATAATGGACGAGAATGCTTTTGCGTTGCGAGCGCGCGTTGAGCAGATAGCCTCGCCCAGACTTACCCATGCGGAGAATCCACCGACGCTGGCGCGAAGATTTTCTCTGCGCTGAATGTCTCGCCTGGCGATCAGCCGAACGAATTAGTTGTCCAAACCAACCTTATGATTTTTCGCACGAAGCATGACATGGCGGAGGGCGGACTTTATGTAGGGTTTCGCGAAGACTGTTTGCGCGAGGTTTCGGGGGGGTGGAAGCTCGCGCGGCGCGATGTGCGGCTGGATCATTCCACCCTCTCCGGGTGTGTCAGCTTGATCCTTTAAACTCGACAAAATCTCCCGTTGGCACAGCGACGCGATGTCGAATCTCATCCGCTTGGGTATCTCTGGTCTCGGATCTGCAGCAAGCTTTATGATACGCGCCGCTGTGGAAGATCCGCGAATTGTCCTTGCTGCTGCCGCCGATCCGCTGGCCGGTCCACGTGAATGTTTCGCGCGAGATTTCAATGCAAAGGGATACGAACACTTCGCCGATCTTTGTAACGACCCATCGATTGATGCGATCTACATCGCGTCCCCTCACGAGTTTCATGCCGAGCAGGCTATTCTCGCCTTGGAATCCGGAAAAGACGTTGTTGTCGAAAAGCCGATTGCTCTCACAATAGCGCAGTGTGACGCCGTCATTCAGACTGCGGCGAAGACTGGCCGGCATGTGATCGTCGGGCACACGCATGCTTTCGATCCGAGCATTGTCAAGTTACAGGAGATTGCGAGAAGCGGCGCCTATGGCCGCTTGGCCATGATTTTGAGTTTCAACTATACCGATTTTCTTTGCAGACCCCGCCGACCTGAGGAGCTTGTGACTGCGCGAGGCGGCGGCATAGCCTTTAATCAGCTGACCCATCAAGTCGAGATGGCAAGGGCGGTCTGCGACGCAAATGTGCGAAGTGTCAGAGCTAACGTCGGCAGTCTCGATCCATCGCGGCCGACTGAGGGGAACGCGGCGATTTTTCTCGAATTCGAAAACGATGCTGCGGCGTCGCTGGTGTATAGTGGCTACGATTTTTTCGACAGCGACGAGCTTCACGGGTGGGTTGCCGAGTTCAGGTCTGCCCAAAATGCCCGGCGCCAATGGGCGCTCGAGGCATCTTCTCGTGTCGGATACGAGGTCGGAATTGGAGCGACGGCAACAGTTGGGTTACGGGAGCCGAAGGTTTCCCAATCACAGTCCAAAGCAACCGCATTTCGGTTTCTTCATTGCAACCTTTGAAAAAGCCGATGTGCGCCTAACGCCGGAAGGACTTGCTGTGTTTGCAATGGAAGGTTGCAAAAACATTGACCTCGGTAACCCCCCAAACATGCCCGGCCATCGCAACGTATTGGATGCCTTGTGGAACACCGTGCGAAACGGCGAGACCTGCGCCCAAAATGCCCAGTGGGGCAAGGCGACACTTGAGGTTGTTCTCGCTGTATTGACCTCCGCTCGTGAACTCGTGAGCGGCGCGAGATCATCATGGAACATCAAATGCACGACGGACCCACCTCTACAAAAATTGATTCCGATCATTTCTCAAGAACCTCTAAAATCCGCAAAGAAGAGCTGACAGGCGACGCGCATGTCCCGACTTAAGCAGCTTGCTCCTGATGAAATGACTGTCGAACAACGGCGGGTATGCGAACTTATTACGAGCACCCGTAAGACCGGACTGGGCGGACCGTTTTCGGTCTGGTTCCGGACGCCTGCGCTGGCGGAGTCCGCTAACAGTCTGCACAACGCATTTCGGCTACATGGTGCCCTAGACCGACAACTCTTCGAAATGCTGATCTTGATGGTAGCCCATGAGTTTGGCGCTAAATATGTTTGGACATTCCATATCGGCCAGGCACTTAAGATCGGGTTGCCTCATGCAATCATCGATGCGATCGGTGAAGGACGTCGGCCGAATTTTACGAAGGAGGATCAACACTTAGTGTACGATCTGGTGCGGGAATTGCTCTCAAGCAAGAGCCTCACCGATCATGCCTTTAAGAAAGGGATGGAGGCCTTTGGCGAGAGCCTTTTAATCGAACTCGTGAGTGCTGTTGGGTTTTATTCGACGGTTTGCCTCCTCGTGAATGCATTCGATGTACCCGCTGCGGAATCGCGGCGCGGATGATTGTAGGTTGATCGCGCGAGCGGGGGCTACCAACCACTCAATCCAGTGCCGCGCGCGATTATTAGCAATATTCCGCCAATAATAGCCAAGTTGTACATGAAAGCTCGTGCGCTTCTCCCGTCGACGCTTCGGCTCGTCGATCGACCAAAAATTCTGAAAAAGGATCGTCGCTGTGACAGTAAATACAAGAAGTAGCATCGCGCCAACGGCGGAAAAAATATTGAACACCACCATTGCACCTCCAGTGAACATCATGGCGAAGCCAATGCATAAAATGAAGCCGGCCCCCGGAATGTTGTAGGTGCGCAGGCGGCCCACGTGAAAGTCAAACCGTTGAATTGCACCGCCCCCCTGAAACAGAAACATTCCACCAATCATCACTCGTCCGAGGGTCTCAACCATTCCGTTGAGGGTGTGCATTTCGAATTTCCTCATCTCCGATCATGCATAGGGGCCGGACCCGACTGACGGCTCCCGATTTTGGCTTGAGAGAGCGGCGTCGTCATTGATCCAACTACCTCTGCAGGCGCTCATCGTTAATTTGTCGCCACCGAAAAAAGCGACTGACCGCTCGGGGTCGAGCAGGATCCAGCGTACAGATCAGTCGGTGACTTGTAGGCCCTGCTTCCGCAGTAAGCCAGTCATGAAGTGCATTGCTTCGGGCGTCGTCGCTGCCAGAGTATGGATGAGCGATTCGACTTCTTCATGTGGCATCGGGGTGAAATCGTCGCTGATCTGCTTTCCACCTTCAAGAAACTCTCGGTCCTCCGCTAGCTTTGCGAAGGCGCCCCGGTACGCGTTCACGATCGCCGGGGACGTTCCCTCGATAACACCCACCCACTTGTCTATGGTGTTGATCGCCAGCCAGTAGTCGAAGGCCTGCTGCGCAGTCGGATCGGAAATCTTCCCCTGCATTTCGATCGGGAACAATGGTGCGTCGATAAATTCCGGGCGCGGTTCTACTTTGCCGTTGAGCAGTGTGCCCGATTGCAGGGCAATGGCGAAATTACCTTCCCGTACCATTCTCTCGACCTCGTAGGAATTGGCCGTCGCCGTCATGTCGATCTCGCCGCGCTGAAGGGCTATCATCAGGTCGTTGGTGCCGGCATAGCCCACAACCCACCTCGCGTTGCAGCCGAGATATTCGATGCACCAAGCGGTCACCTGCATGCCAGAACGCGGCATGCTGCCAACCGACCCCATGATCACGGGCGGTTGGGTCTTATCGTACAATCGCGGCAAAGCCTTCTTGCTAATGATCAAGAACTCACCGCCGCGGCCGATGCCTCCGATGTAAATGAATTTGCTCGGATCATAGATAACTTGCGGCTTTCGATAGTTGAACGGGTCCACTTGTCCATTCGAGCCCAGTGCGATCGTCAGTCCGTCCGGGGCAGTCTGTTGCACCATATAGTTCAGCGCTGTTGTTCCATTTGCGCCAGGCTGGTCTTTGACGACGATGGTCGGGTGTCCCGACAGATACTTGGTCAAGTACTGCGCGACCAACCGTCCAATAACGTCGGCGCCGCCGCCGGCTGGAAACCCAACGATCATCGTTATGAGCTTGTCCTTGAATGAAAAATTGTCTTGCGCAATAGACGGTGACAACATCGTTAAAACGAAGCAGAGGGCGGCCGTCGCGATAAATCTCATGCCGCGCAGTGGCTGCTTTCGCCTTGCGCAATTGAGCGAGAAAAAAGCAGCGGCCGTTTCGACGACGAGGAGTTTCATCCTACGCGTCCCAAAGCGTGTGAGTGGGAAGGCAGACAGCAACAGGCGTCATTTGTCCACGAACAGTTCGCCACGCTTGCTTAATGATATGCGGAGCGTCTTTGGTGTCCGGCACGATGAGATTGGGGATCATCAGTGCCTTTAGAACAGGGTCTGCGACCCATCGCGTGCAGGCATGAATGTCGCGAACTTCTCCCAGCGCGAAGTTGTGCGCATACACGATCAAACATGCCATGCGCTGTTCATGAGCCAAGATGGCGATAGCCAGCGGGCATAGACCGAGCCCTGATGCCTCCATGACGATCGCTGGATTGCGTCCCGCCATGAAGGCGCCCATCGCGATGGCCAAGCCTTCATCCTCGCGCGTCACGGAAACACTGGTAACTTGGCGATCTGCGGCCGCGAACCTTTGCACGAAATAGTTCGCGCTATCCGGAAGATAGACAAAGAAGTCTATTCCGGCTTCTCTCATCCCCCTGTAAATAGTCCTGGCTTTCTCCAGCGATGGACGAGGGCCGTTTTCATTCTCTGCCTCGATATCTGGCAAGACGATTGAATCAGATGGTGCCGACTCTGCAAGCCATTTTCCCCGCGACACGCCAGCATGTGTTGTACTGATCATCTTTCGCTCAATTAAGGCGCGACGAAAGGTAATTGCCTGCTCGACCGTTCCCATTGGCTTCGCGGGAACGTCCTGCATAATGTTCGAGCTGATCTTTACCAGCAGATAGTTTGGGCCCTTGAGCCTCTTGATAGCCAGGAACGCGGTTTCAAACTCGCGGAGTGTCGTCACGGTCGCTGTGTTGGCATAACCGGCGGCCTTTGCGAACCCTTCCAGATCCGCTCGTCCGCCGGCTGCGGTCGGCATCGGACCATAGTGGCTCCGCTTCCCCATCGTGCCAGGTGACATCCACGCGCCATTGTCCCAAACAATATGCGTGAGGTTTCCGGGCGCCATGTTGGCGACCGTCGCAAGACCGGAGACCCCAGAAAGCGCGGAGCCGTCTCCCTCGGTGACGACCACATGTTGATCGGGCAGGGCCAGCGCGATGCCAAGCCCGACAGGAGTTGGATAGGGCATGGGCGCGTAGATATTCAAATCGCTCGGCGACTTAGTATTGATTTCGAGCGACATTCCTCCGGTGCCATGAACAACGATTGCGTCGTCTCTAACCCTGTTGAAGACTTCAATGGCCTCCCAACGATTTAACATTACTAGGCTGCCTCACTTGGCGGCTGACGCCGCAGTATTCGTCTGAGTTGATAGAGTCCATTCGACTGCAATAGCGGCTCCGAAGGGGCGCAGGAGCATCGGGTGCCGGCGTGATGCGGCTGCTAGGCGACTTGCGACGGGCCGGCTTCGCTCAAAGTGCCGGCTGCGGTGCCATCGGCTGGCGATCGCCGGGCCTTGTCTTGACACCATCGGCGCCAAGTGACGATCGCGACGTCGGGACGGAAGAGGCGTTCGGGCGGGCAATTCATGTGCTGGACCATCAGCCCATCTTCCCAGCGGTTCAGCATGATGTGATGAAGGAGACGGATATAGGTCCAATAGCGCAACTTCCAGAGCAGCGTTCCCAGCCCTTTGGTGTGCTTGACTGAAACCTGCCATGCCATGTGATGCTGCTCGTCGACCGGGACGAACATCTGAAAGTCCTGCCAGTCCTCATGCCCGACATAAAAGATCGCTGGCAGCCGCGCCCCACCGGCGATGACCGCTCCTGCGCCCTTTTTCCCTTGCACCTTCTTTTTAGGTTCCCCGCGCCACCACTCATGCTTGGGCCACATGCCAACGCCGGGATATTCGGACGGCCCGAAAACGGGATTGGCCTTGCGGCGCAGCCATTTGCCGTCTTCGGCGGCGACCATGCGCACGTCGGTCTGATAGGCCGTAAACTTGTGAAGCTTGTAGAAGGGTGTGTCGCGATGCAGATATTTGCCGTGCGCGGGATCGATCGCGTTCTCTATGGCGTAGCGCCAATCGCCCTTTCTAATATCCAGCATCGGCAACACCACTGCATCAGGCGCGAGCAGTTCGTCTGGGATGTCTTCTTCCACTGCCGGCGCAGGAGCTTCACCGATGTAGGCCCAAATCAGCCCCGCACGCTCCTCGATCGGATAGGTCTTCACTTTGACGGTGGCCTTGCCGCAAATTGGTGAATTGGGACCGTCGGTTAGTGCAGCGGCCAAATCGCCATTTTTCAGATTGTAGGTCCAGCCGTGATATCTGCAGGTCAGCATGCCGGGGAACTCGCACCGCCCCAGTGACAACGGCACGCCACGATGCGGGCAGCGATCGTTCAACGCGTAAACTTTGCCGTTGTCCCGTACAAGAACGATCTTGTCACCGGCGACTGTGACGGACACTGGCTTCTTTGGTCTCAATGCACTCGATATGAAGATTGGGTACCAGTAGTTTCGAAAGCCAAGCACTGCCTCGTTGTAGCGCGACCAGGATCTGCTGATGTTCTCATTGCTTGCGGATTGACGTTGTTCCATCATTCTCCCCCTTGGCGGCAGCAGTCTGGACGCGCGATAGCGGCACGCCAGTCGATTTCGGCGTTCCGACCGACGTTGGCTGCGATGGCCGGCGGCATTTGCAAGGAGCCGGCGAATTCGTCGAGGCGCCGAAGAATGCTTTTACTACAGCCCATTATTCTTCACAAAGGGCCGCTACGCCACGAGTATCTTGGTTGCCAGCCCAGTGCTTGCTTAATCGCCTTGAGCGAAACCGAAGAGAGGCCCTCGGTCAGTGCCTGGGCTTTTCTGCCGATCGCTGGCATCAGGCGCGGATAAACGCTGCACAACGGCTCTTTGACCAAGCTATCCCCGGAGCCTGCAAACAGGACATTGCAGCCACTGAGCGGCCGCTCGACCGCCAAGCGGCAGACATCCGCCAAATCCCGTACATCTATGTAATTGAACAGAGCAAACTTCGTGGGCTTTATGCCTTCTGATTCGCGCAACGCGCCGAGCTCCTCCGGAGTGACAACGCGAGGAGGTCTAAGCAGCACGGTTGTCATGTCGGCTTTCTCCGAATAAGACCGCGCTACCATCTCAATCCCCTGTTTGGAGAGACCGTAGGCATCCTGGGGTCGCAAGGGATGTCCTTCGTCCAACGGAAGGTAATCGGGCGGGACCTCGCGAACCCAAGCGCCCGGAGCCCATCCAAGAACCGCTTCGCTGCTCATTGTCACGACACGCGGAACGCAAAGACGCCACGCCGCCTCGTGCACATTAAACGCTGCCAGGACATTCGTGCGAAATGTCACTTCGTTGGCAACGACACCATGCCGGGGAACGCCGGCAAGATGGATGATGGCATCGCTTCCGGCGATGGCCTCAAACACTTGGCCCTCGTTGAGCACGTCTCCAGCAAGATATCGGACGCGTTCGTTCGGCACCCCTCTCGTCAGATCGAGCACGAGTACATGGTGTGCCGTTCGTCCTCCGTCGTCTCGGATCAACTCCCGAACAATCCAGCGACCGGCTTTCCCTAAGCCTCCGGTGACGACAATCTTCATATAGTTTTTTTGCTCCTGCGAATCTTGCTCGCCCTGCGGCAGCAGAACGTAGAAAATGATAACGCGCACCAGGATGTGCTGCAATTTAATTGACGTTCGGCTGCTCAACGCAACTGCGGCCGAGCAACGTTAGCCGAACTCATGCCCGGATTGTCCGCGGCAAACTGCTGGATGAGATGGTTCGCATAATCGGCGTTTTGCAGCTACAGAGTCTTGTCGGTTGTCGGTTGCCTAGGAGACCATGATTGCGCCGCCGTTTACTGCGACCGCTTGTCCCGTCATGTAGGACGCTGCCGCGGAGAATAGGAAGCCAGCAACTTTTGCGATGTCGTCAGGCTGGCCGATGCGGCCCAGGGGGATTTTCGCACCTCGAGATCTGAGCTGCTCCAAAGTCGTGTCCGCCAGCGGCTGCGCGGTCTCGGTGACGCCTGGAATGACCGTGTTGCATCTGATTCCATAAGGCGCCAGTTCCAGTGCTAGCGACTTGGTAAGGGAGACGATCCCTGCCTTCGAGGCTGCATAATGGGCGCCGCGAATCGTACCTTCTAGAGCGCGACCTGAAGCCATGTTCACGATGCAGCCCCGGCTCTGCTGCACCATCTGACGTCCAAGCGCCTGCGCACAGAATACCGCTCCGAGTAGATTAACGCCCAACACGTTTCGCCAGATCGTCGGCTCGGCATCGAGGATTCGCACGCGCGGAAAGATTGCGGCATTGTTGACCAAACCAAAAATGCGTCCATGCGCCGCGATGGCAGTCTTGGCCGCCGCCTCAACTTGCTCATGATCCGATACGTCGACCTTACGCGCGTGCGCGGTTACGCCGGCTTGTTGGCACGCCTCAGCCGTATCAGCGCACCCTTCCTCGGAGACGTCCCAAAGATCGAGGTGAGCGGCTTGACTCGCCAAATGCAGCGCGATGGCCCTGCCGATCCCATGTGCTGCTCCTGTTACGACGACTGAATTTCCTTTCTCGAGATAGTTTCGCTGTTTCTCCACGCCCGTCCCCATTGGCTCGTTGTTTGCTTTCAGGTGTGTCAGTCGAGTTGCTACCTCACTTGGAAGGTCGCCCCGTCAACGCTCGACGAATGTGGCGCTTGTATGCAGTGAAGCCAAATGACATCGAAACGGAATCACGGAAAACATGCTGGCTCTATTCCGGTGAAATCCCGGCTTTGCCAACGATCTTATCCCAGCGCATACCCTCGCTTACCAGATAGGCGGCGGTTTCCGCTGGGTTCGATCCGACCGCATCTAGATTGAGGACTTGCAATCGCTCGATGACGCTGGGCTCACTCAAGACGTCGCGCACGCCGGAGAATATCTTCTGCACGATGGAGGGAGGAGTTGCTGGCGGCGCAATCATAGCAGTCCAACTCATTGCCTCAAAACCAGGAACGCCGGATTCCGCGAGAGTGGGCAAATCGGGCAAGAGGTGCGAGCGCGTTTTGCTTGTGACGCCGAGTACGTTGACTTTGCCGTCCCGCCACAACGGCAAGGTCGTTATGACGGCGTCGAAGTCCACATCGACACGGCCGGCCATGAGGTCATTGAGGGCGGGAGCTGCCCCCCGATACGGCACGTGCACCATTTTGATGCCCGTCAGTGTTTCTAGCTGAACGGCAGCAAGGTGCGCCGATGATCCAACCCCGCCTGAAGCGTAAGTGATCGAATTCGGCTTTGCGTGCGCTTGAGCTATGAGGTCCTTCAGCGTTGCGCCATCGAATTGAAGTCTGGTATCCAGCAAATACGGCGTCGTTGCCAGCACGCTGATGGGTGACCACTGACTTGGCGTCCATGCGGGATTTTTGTTTACGAATTGATTGGTAACGGATCCTGGTGACGTGACGAGCAGAGTATAGCCGTCAGGATCGGATCGAAACACGTCCCCCGATCCCACGTCGCCGCCCGCGCCCGGGATATTCTCGACGAACACAGCCTGTCCCCATTTATTCGACAAACCGTCCGCCATCAGCCGCGCGACCGTGTCCATTTGAGCGCCGGGGGAATAGGGTACAATGATGCGGACGCGGTGGGCGGGATATTCCTGCGACGAAGCAGTGCCGATGCCGTACACGGCGGCAAGCAGAGCTGCGGCGATCTTCAGGCTAACGCGTGTAACTTGCATTGATTGGTCTCCAAGCATCCAGCTTTGCCGTGGAAATTGGCGGGCCAACGCCGCGGACTACTGCGGGGCAATGGACGCGTCACGAGCAAGTTTCAAATATTGTTTTACCTCGGCCTCCAAGCGCTGCTTAAATAGCTCGGGCGTGGAAGGCGTCCGCGCAATGCCGGCCGGCTTCAGATCCTTGGCCACGAAGGCCGGGTCGCGAACGATCCGATTCACCTCACTGTTCATAGTGTTGACGATGGAATGCGGAAGCTTAGCAGGCCCCAATATGCCGTACCACGATTTTACACTGTATCCCGGCAGGGGCATTGCTTCCGCTATTGTCGGCAAATCTGGGAATACCGGTGAACGAGCCGAACCTGTCGTAGCTAAGCATCTTACCTGCCCTGTCGCGACGGGTTGTTCGATAGAGAAGTCGGTCACGACGGCAAAGTCGACCTGACCGGCGAGGAGGGCCATCGTGGCGGGGGTGGTGCCGTGATAGGGAACATGCGTGATATTCAGGTCGGTCATCGACTTGAACAGCTCCATCGCCAGGTGGCTCGACGTCGCGTATCCGGCGCTGCCAAAGGTGACCTTATCGCCTCGACTGCGGATAAGATTTGTTAGATCGCCGAAGTTTTTGATCGAGGAGTTCGCGTTCACGCAAACCATGAATGATATGGTTCCGATGATGGCGATCGGTTCGAAGTCCGCGACCGGATCGTAACTGCTCTTGAAAAACACAACGTTGGAGGTATGCGCGCCTTGAGTGAACAGGAAGGTCGTGCCATCGGGAGCGGCGTGCTGGACGAGCATCGTGCCGATATTGCCGGCACTTCCAGGTCGATCCTCGACAATGAAGTTGGCGCCGAGGCTGTTGTGGAGGCGCTCGCCGACCTCGCGTGCGAGAATGTCGGTGCCTCCGCCTGCTGATGTCGGAACAATGAATTTAATAGGCCGATCAGGAGGCCATTGCCCATCTTGTGCTGCCACCACCAACGGAACGCTGGCGAGTGCAAATGCGCCGACGGTTAGAGCTACAATTCTCATTTAATTCCTCATCATCTCGCGAAGAAACTCGGTTCACGTGTCTGATTGCAGCCAGAGCAATCGGATCGACAAAGAGCGCAGAACCTGATTTAATGATGAAGCACGGGCGCACACCATTTGGCTCGATGCTATCCGACAAGGTCAATATCATAGTCGGCGCGCCGCAATACCGCGTCGCGGGACCTTTGGACGGATTGCAAGATCTTCTGAAGATCGATCCCAACCAGCCGACCTGCCCATTTTTTTGCGGAGCCACGAACGAACACTGCCTCTACGTGGCTGGGGTTCATCAAATTCACGACGGTTGAGACAGCATTATTGAGCGGCCATGTGCCGACGTCGTCGCCTCGCAAGATGATAATGTCCGCATCTTTGCCCGGAGTCAAGAGTGCCGATTTTGTGGTCTAGTCGAGCGCATCGGGCGCCAGCAATAGTGGCAAACTCCAGCACCTCTCGGCATGACACCAAGTTGGGGACCTGGGCGTCTTGTTGGCGACGGCGCTGATGAACCGAAAGGCGTTGAAAGTTGAAGGTTGTCTTCATGATGCCGAACATGTCCTGGCCGACAGTTGCGCAGTGGTCGCAGCTCAGGCTCGGTTTTAGCCCCGCATCGAGAGCGTCTTGAATCGACGGCATCCCGTGCCCCATTGCCATTTCCAGGGGAGGGGAGTGCGAGGTAAAGCCGCCGGTGTCCCTGATAAGCTGCCAAGCATCCGAGTTGAGATGGGTGCAATGGATGTATTCGTCTCCTTCTTTCAGAAGCTTTGCTCGTTCAAGCGCCAGGAGTGGCTCCGAATTCAATCGGATATGAACGACCGCGCGCACGCCCGCGCGGCGCGCGACCTGAAAGTTTTCTGCATCAAGGCTCGTCGCCAACGCGGGCGTAATAAGATCGTCGGTCGAACTGAAGTACTTGGGTAGTATCCGGAATATATCATTGGGATGATCAGCTGCCGGTCCACTGCCGCGCCAATAGGCATAGACGGCACGCACTCCAGCATCTCGCAGCGCTTGCAGAACAGCATCGACGTGTTCTGGTGAATGGGCGACCTGGGAGATATCGACCATTGTGGTCGTTCCCATATTCAGCATGCCGAGCGCTGTTATTAGTACGCCAGCGTAGGCGTCCTCTGGTCGGTAGTGAGGTGTTATGCGCTTTTGAACGCTCACATCGTAATCAGGCAAGGCGCCGTTCGGTAACAGACTCCGGAGCAGCCCCTGATATGAGTGTGAATGCGTATCGACAAAGCCGGGCAGCACGATCCGATTGGTCGCGTCGACGATGACGACGTCTTCCGCCGTCGCGGTCAAATTGGGGCCGATATCGCGGATTTTTCCGTGTTCGATCAGCACATCGCCGCGAGCAAAATCGCCGATTTGCTTATCGAGTGTTAAGACGATGCCGCCCTTGAGCAGAAGGCGGTTCGCACCAAGAATACTAGGCTCCCATGTTTCGGTTGACGCGTTCATCATCGACCGGCGCTCCTCGGTGGACAGTGGAATCTATGGCAATCGAGCGGACGGCAGACAGGCATCGTCTCTCACACCATATCGGGCAATTCCCGAAGCAAAATACCGTAACCCTCGCAAGGTACCTTCACGTTTAACCGCTTCTGGATTTCCCATGCCTTGGTCGCTGCTGCATGAACGACCGGTACGCCAAAATCGCGCTCAAGATCCTCTATGATTTCGAAGTGTCCGCCAGCCAGAACCCTGCATATAGATGGCTTGCGCGCCCCGGTTCTGGCGAAACAGGCGCCTGATATGCGCGTAGACAGCCGCTGGCGAAATGTACTGCACCTGTTCGAAGGGCGCTTCGATTGGCTCCATGGCAAGCACTTCGATGCCGGCCTGCTGCAGGTATGAAGCCACAATCTGATTTTGTATACGTGAGTAGCTCGCTCCCACGATTTGCTTTACGCCAAGTGCCGCGAAAGCTGCGAGATGGTTTGAGCCTGACGTAAAGAACTGCGCGTTGTAGGAGTTTTCCCAAGTCTGAATCTGTCGGCGCTCGCCTTCATATCCGAGCAGCATGAACGGCGGCGCTCCAGCAGGGTGGATGACTTCGCAACCCGCCTTGACCAAGCGCGCGGCAAGCCGATCGTAGTGCGGCAAGGACTCGCGGAATTCATCCACTTCGCCGCGGCTAATGTCCAGGTATAGCGGAATGATCCCGATCCCGTCAGGCAAAAGCCTGATCAGCTCTTCCGCGGTTCCCGGTCGCATCGTAGGCAGGATGATGCCCGCGTCGCCGCGCCAGCTCGAGAATGTCATTGCTCACTCCGGTGATACCCCATGCGATAACAGCTATCTTCTGAGATGACATACAACAAATCGGAAGACGATTTTGCAGTAGGTATTTTTGCCACTGGCCGCGTCGTGTTGCGCTTCGTTCTCGGCTTTGCCTACTCGGCATGATGCCGCAAGTGTTGTTCTCGGTCTCCCATCGACACCTCCGGCTGCAATCGAGAATTGTTCATTGTAATTTGATGGTCTCCGGTCGCGCTTGCGATCTTCGCGGTCGTGATGGCCTTGCTGAAGCCGGAAAAGACACGGGTCGTTGGTTGCACGTGCGATATGCGCTCGTCGACCGGCAGCGCACGTGGAATATCCATATACGGCATTCACTTGCCAACGCATGCGGCCGAGGGACGCGCTTAGTGGAAAAGCAGAGTGCGCCTTGATATCGCCGACCCAGAATGCCCAACCCACCTTCGTTCCGGTGCTTGTTGACCGGCGGTGGCGTTGCAGTACGTTACCCGGTCGCCGGTTGTAGAGCTTGCTCGCCAACTCACCCCGCAGCGGAGTGGCACGGTTCATGCTTTGACATCCCGCGGTGGTTGATCCGAGTGATCGCGGCGCGCATGCCGCGGATGCTGTTTGGTCCATTGTAAGGTGATTATGCGGTTGCTTCGCCAGTTGGCTTTGATCTCCGTGAGTTTGCTGAGCGCTACCGGCAGCATGGCGTCGGCGCAGGATTGGCCGGCCCACCCCGTTACGCTGGTTGTGCCGTGGGCCGCCGGTGGCGGCACCGACGTGATGGCGCGCCTGCTCGCACCGCCCATGTCGGAAGTCCTGGGCCAGCGATTCATCATTGAGAATATCAGCGGGGCCGGCGGCATGGTCGGCTCTTCGCTCGTCGCCCGGGCCAATCCCGACGGCTATACCCTCGATTTCGGCAGCCGGTCGGACGCCGTCAACATGACGCTCTACAAGCACCCGACTTTCAGTCTCAAGGATGATCTCGATCCCGTCGTCCTCGTTGCCGACCAACCGACGCTGTTGGTGACGCGTGCGGATCTGCCGCCTGACGGGCTGCAAAGCTTCATTGCCTACCTGAAGAAAAACGCGAGCATCATCAAGATGGGCTCCGGCGGCGTCGGTTCGACGAGTACCATTGATTGCGCCATTTTCGCCGGCAAGATCGGAGTAGACATCCAGGCCATCCCCTATCGGGGCAGCGGGCCGGCGATGCAAGACCTGATCGGGCGTCAGTTCGATTTTCTCTGCGCCATCAGCGGCACGGCGGTAGCTCCGCTGCAGAACGGACAGGTCAAGGGCATCGCTGTGTTCCGGCAGACACGTTTGCCATCCGTGCCAAACTTACCGACCAGCTTCGAACAGGGTATGGATTTTGACGCGTCGAGCTGGTTCGGTTTCTTTGTGCCCAAGGGCACGCCGGCGGCAATCATCGAGAAGCTTCACGACGCTGCCGTTGTAGCGATGGAGCTGCCCGCCGTGCAAGAGCAACTCGCCGCGAACGGAACATATGTTGTGCCGCCAGAGCACCGCTCGACGGACTATTTCAAAGGTATGATCGTTCCTGAAATCGAGAAGAGTGGAGCGCCGCTTCGAGCCGCGGGAATGTCAGTCGATTAGCGACGGCGACGTACCTCAGGGTGACGGTCAATATCAAGTGCCGCTGGCGCAGGATGGCTTTGTTTGGAGGATTTCATCCAAAAAAATCTAAGGCAGGCGCGCCTCGCAGAACTTGAATACCGGGATTTGATATTGGATTAGGCCGTCCTCGTCAGGCACTGTCCTACTTTCGCTGCGCGACAATTTTGTTGTTAGAGCCCTGCCTCGTGGGCGACCCGAATCCCTGTTCCGAAAATAGCTTTCCCTGTTATCGCGCAACAAATTCCCTGTTCTTACGATAGGGAATTTCGCGAGAAGTGCCTACGGTTCATGGGCGTTCTCATCACTGTCAGCCTATCGAACGGCCGCTTTCGATAAATTTCCCTGCATTTTTCCCTGTTATCAGGGAATTCGGCGCCGGAGACGGGTTCGAATCCCACTACGGCCTCAGCCAGTCAGTCCCGTCTCTGTAGCGGGTTTCCGTGCTCTCGGAAAACCTCCAAGAAATCCGGCATTTAGCGGCATACTGGTCGGTCTCTTCACCGAATATTTCGTAGAGATTAGACGCGCGGCGGCCAATTCTTCCTCGCGGTCTGCGATCGCTATTTTTCAATATCCGATTTCAAGTCACCAGAGACTTTTTTCGTATCTGCTGAGACTGGTTCCATTCCGAACGCGGACGCGCCAATGCAGGAAAATCACACGATCTTTTTGGCTGCGTTTGTGTTCCGTGCCACCCATTTGGCTGCCGTTAAAATAGGATGAGGGGTCGGCAAAGCTTTTGCTCTCGGGCTTGCAATCATTGCGGCGAGTGCCGAGGCCCAAGATGCAAAAGACAGTGCAAAATTTCCTCTGGAGTAAATCGCGAGAGGTGCCGCCCTATTCGCGAAGAATTGCGCAACCTGCCACGGTGCGCACATGCGCAATCCGCAATGGGCGATCAACTTAAAACAATTCCCGCACGACGCCCACGCTCGCTTCGTCGACTCGGTGATCTATGGCAAGGGCAACATGCCGTCCTGGGAGGACGTTCTGCAGCCCGACGAGATCGAAGCGCTCTGGGGCTACGTGGTCTTCGGCGAGCCAGACGAGTGACGCATCAGCATTAACTGCTCAATTCTAAGCCAGATGATCTTTACCAGTTGTCGGTGGCCGAAGAAGCCGGAGACGACATCAGCACACGACAATAAATCGCTGCACCGCTCGTTTTACTCCACAGGCGGCAGTTGGCATTGCCCTGCCGGCTAGGGCGGATTATCTGTCCCTTATGTAGAGGCGTTCCGGTCAGCGGTATCCGTCTCGCATTTGTCGGCTCTTGACAGCTGCTCTCGTCCCGATGAACTCTAGGTTGGGCGCAAGGCAGAGCAGCGTCTTGCGTTTGACTGTTCCGGAATAGAGCAGCGTGCGCGATCCGAGCTTAATTACCAAGAGAATAAAAGCGGGCAATGGGTGAGGGCAGCGCCGCGAGGATCGGAATAGATGTCGGAGGGACGTTCGTCGACATCATTTGCGCAGACGCGACCGGCACGCTCACCGAGGTTAAAGTACCTGCAGATCCGGCAAATTTGGTTCA
Organism: uncultured Alphaproteobacteria bacterium; assembly: GCA_963732015.1. Lineage (GTDB taxonomy): Bacteria > Pseudomonadota > Alphaproteobacteria > Rhizobiales > Xanthobacteraceae > BOG-931. The sequence goes on from CAVSXY010000007.1 coordinate 271,273, forward strand.
GTGCGTTGTCGATGGTTTGCTGCAGTTGGCGGCCCAAGCCGGTACGACGATCAGGCAGTTCATGGCGCAAGTGCCGTTGATCGTCCACGGCACTACCATTACCACAAATGCGGTACTTGAGCGGCGAGGGAGCCGCACCGGGCTCCTCACGACCGAAGGCCTGCGCAACTCGCTGCAGATGCGCAAATCAAAAAAGGAGGAACCATACAACCTCCAGTACCAGTCGCCGGCGCCCGTTGTCCCTCGCTACCTTCGCCTCGCCGTCAAGGAGCGCCTAGACTGGAAAGGCGACGTCCTCTTTCCAATCGACGAGGGTTCGGTCTCAGCGGCCATCGACGTCCTACGTAAGGAAGCCGTCGAGTTCTGTTGCGGTCTGCTATTTGCACTCGTACGTCAACGATGCTCACGAGCGGCTGACGATGGGTCTGCTTGAGGAGCAGCTACCCAACATCTACAAGCTCAGCTCGGCTGAGACCCTGCCATTGGTCGGCTTTTACGATCGCATCAGCACGGTGAGCTTAGCGGCCTACGTTGGACCGGCCCTCAGGCGGTACCTCTCCAAGCTCGGCGGCGCACTGTCCGAAATCGGATTCCTCGGCTCTATTCTGATTATGAAGTCTGACGGAGGAGTCATTTCGATTCCGGGCGCCGACCAAAATCCCGCTGTGACGCTCCTATCTGGACCCGCCGGCGGCCCTCGTGCCGCCCTACACTATCTGAAGCCGCTCAAACTGGACCGCTGCATCATCATGGATATGGGCGGGACCTCCTTTGATACCAGTCTGATCGAAGCAGGCCAGCCGATGATTGCCCCGAACGGAGAAATTGATCGGTTGCGCATAGCGCTTCCGATGCTCAGCATCCACACCATTGGCGCCGGCGGTGGCAGCATCGCTTGGTTCGACAAGGCGAACTTGCTTCACATGGGCCCGCAGAGCGCAGGTGCAGTGCCTGGGCCGGTTTGTTATTCGGCCGGCGGCGAACTACCCACCGCCACGGACGCAGATCTGCTGCTCGGCTATATCAATCCGGATTATTTCCTGGGCGGCAAGATCAAGTTGTCGCGCGAACGCGCTGAAACACAGCTTGAAAAGCATGTTGCTCTCCAGCTCGGCTGTGATGCCAAAGGGGCTGCGGCCGCGATGTTTAGGATCATCAACGTGAACATGGCCGCGGCAATTAGCGAGGTTTCCGTCGCCCGGGGCCATGACCCGCGCGGATTTCCGCTGGTGGTCGCAGGTGGTGCCGGGCCAATTCATGCTGCTCTTATCGCCGAGGAAATCGGCATCATGAAGGTGATCATTCCGCCGAATAGCTCCGTGCTGTGTGCCACCGGAATGCTCTTCAGTGATCTAACCCATGAGTATGTGCGTTCGGTATGGCGCCCGGGATTGAAGACCATCGGGACGACGTTCACAGCAGCTTTCGACGCCATGATTGCCGATGCCATTCGCGATCTTGCCATGGAGGGAATCTCCAAAGACCGTATAGACTGGCATCACTTCGCCGACATGCGCTATGTCGGCCAATTCCATGAGGTGAAGGTTCCAGTCGAACCGCACGAGCTTGCCGAAAGTAGGATTTTAGCGGACGTGGTGGAGCGATTTGAAAAGATGCACGACCAGATGTTCGGACACACCGTGCCGGACGCGCGCGTCGAGGTGGTTCATGTGCGCACGACCGCAATCGGGCGCACCGTTCAGCCGAAGCTATCCGAGTCCATTTCCTCCGCAATGAGCGCCGAACCGGTCAGCACTCGGGCCGCGTACCTTGCATCGCGCGATGAGTACACCGACGTTCCGGTCTACCGTGACTTGCCAAGTGGTGGTGGGCGGGAATTCGCTGGGCCACTCCTGATAGACCGCCCGTCGACGACGATATTCGTACCCGACACGTGGCGTGTTACCGTAGATATGTTTGGTAGCTATGTGCTTTCGAGGAGCGCAGCCTGATGGTTGACGACATCGCACACTCGAGGCTGGCAAACCGGAAGGTGGATGACATCAATGTCGCCGTCTTCCAGCGACGGCTCGAGGCAATCACCGACGGAATGGCCAAAACGTTGATCCGGACCACCCGTTCGCCTTTGTTCAATCAAGTTGGTGATTTCGCGGCCGGTTTGATGAGCGCGTCAGGCACGGGAATCGCGCAAGCCAGCTATATCGGGTTAATGGCACTTGCGTTGTATCCGGGATGCAAGCATGTCGTCGATTTCTTTGGCGACGACATCCATCCCGGTGATGTGTTCATCCATAACGATGTCTGGTACGGCAACCTTCAACACGCCGACACCGGTTTCTACAAGCCCGTGTTTGTTGACAAACAACTCGTGGGCTGGTCCGCATGCCGCGGTCACTGGGCCGATATCGGGGGGGCCGTCAAGGGAACTGCAAACCCAGAGGCAACGGAAGTCTTTCAGGAGGCGCTTCGGCTTCCACCGCTCAAGATCATCGATCGCGGCGTACTTCGACGCGATGTATGGAACATGATCTTCTGCAACGTGCGCATGCGCGACAAGGTCGAAGCCGACGCCCGCGCCCAAATAGGCGCCTGCACCGTGGGCGAACGGCGTCTCGAGGAACTCGTTCGCCGCGAGGGAATTCCGAGGTTTGAGGAACTGACTGACGCTCTGCTCGATTCGACCGAGCGAATGCTTCGCAATGAGATTCGCCAAATACCCGATGGTGAATACACAGGTGGGGCTACGGTCAACATGGACGGCTCCGAGATGAGCGACGGATCCGGCGAGAACGGTTTCAAGATAAAGCTCACCATTCGCAAGTCAGGTGACGAGATCGAATTCGATTACACCGGTACAGACCCGCAGACGCCTGGCTTCGTTAACGCCGCGTACACCTCGGCGGCAGGAGCGACGATAGTTTCTTTGCTGCTGTGCCTTGAGTTTGACGTACCGCACAACGGGGCTTTGTCCCGCACGGTGAAGATAACCATCCCGGAGGGTACGTTACTTAACGCCAAGTATCCGGCAGCAACCTTCTTCGGCAACAAGCTGTGTGAGCACAACGGCGAAGCAGTAATGCAGGCGCTGTCGAAGGCAATTCCAAAGCAGGTCTGCGCAGCATGGGGTCGCCGCTTGTCATGGCGTATCAGCGGCGTTGATCCCCGTACTGGCGGATCATTCCATGACATCTATTTCTTGTGCCGTGAGGGTGCCGGCGGAGTGTACGGGGTTGACGGCTTCGACCAGGACCGGCTGCTCGGAGCAGCCGGCGGTGGTGGCGAGATCGGCTCCGCTCAGGACTACGAGCTGTTCGAGCTACAAAATCCCGTTTATTTGTGGAAGAACGAATATTGGACGGACTCTGCTGGACCCGGTCAATGGCGCGGCGGTCTGGGTACCGAAACAGTTGTCGAGTATTACGCCGAGGAGAATCTGGCGGTGATCCACGGCGACGGGATTGAGGTCGGACCATGGGGCTTGTTCGGCGGCCACACCGCCCCCCGCAACCGAATTGAGGTCCGTTATCCGGACGGTTCGTCGCACGAGACCACGTCCAAGGAGATCGTCGGTGGAATACCGGCCGGTACGGTGTCGCACCACTTCAATACCGGCGGCGGCGGCTTTGGGCCGCCGTCCCTGCGTCCGGTCGAACGCGTGCTGGAAGACGTGCGCAATGGCGTCGTGTCAATCGAGTCTGCCGAACGTGACTACAAGGTCGCTATTGACGCATCCGGCATAACTGTAGACATGGTCCGCACCAGCCAACTGCGCGCAGCAAGTTCGACAACGGTAGATATATTGCCGGCCGTCTAGCTGTCCGATGGCGTTTTGATCGGTCCATCCACCGATCGCAAGAATGTTTCATTTCGGCTGAAGATTGAGCTCCCGAGCGAATGTCGTCCACAACTCACGTTCACTCTTGATGTAATCGCTCACGGCCTCCGGCGTATACGGACCGCTTGTTGCGTAGCCGAGCACTTGGAAGCGCTTCAATATCTCTGGATCTGTAACGATATCACCGATTTCGCTGTTCATGTGCAGCTTGATGTCGTCCGGCAAGCCGGCGGGAGCCAACAATAAGATCGACCCCTCGACCCGAAAACCAGGGATGGTCTCGCTGACGGTCGGCAGATTCTCCGCGCCGGGGAACCGCTCCTTCGAGGTGATGGCGATCCGCCGCAACTTCTTGTCCTCGACCAGGGATACGGTCGATGCGATCGTACTGATGGATAACTGGGTGAATCCTGCCACCGTATCCTGCAGCGCCTGCGAAGTGGCCCGATAGGCAACCTCGACCAGATCGACTTCGGCGCGTTTGGCGAAGTATTGGCCGACCACGCTCTGCAAAGTAGACGACGCGTCCACCGCATAGTTCAACTGACGCGGTCGCGCCCGTGCGTAGGCGATCAGCTCCGCGAGTGTCGTTACCGGCACGCTGGGGTTCGCGGAAATGACGAACGGCCCATGGTCCGCGATCATCGCTACAGTCGTGAAATCGTGGTACGGGTCGTATGGCAGCGACTTAAACTGGAAGATGTTCGTCACAACCGGGCTCTGTCCGGCAAACAAGAACGTGTAGCCATCAGGCGCGGCGCGCGCGACTGCCTCTGTTCCGAGGAGATTCCCGGGCCCCGGGATGTTCTCTACGACCACCGGTTGGCCTAGCTTGGGCCCAAGCCTTTCGGCGACCAAGCGCGCCATGATGTCGATTCCGAAGCCGGGACTGGCTGGCACCACGAATTTGATGGGACGCGAGGGCCACGTGTCGGCCTTGGCAATCGCGGCCGGGGCGGCGCCAACCAGCAGCACAATCGCCATCGATAATAGTAATCGCAACTGCCTTCCCCTCGCAGAACCTTTGACGAGTTTAAAGCAAATCCCAAAAGTTCGGAAGAACGGACGTTCAAGCTGGCATCCACCGTGCCAAAGTCGTTGACTACTGCGCTACGGCATGCGCCTGCCGCTTGGACGTTGAAATTGACGAGATCGATCGGCGAATCGGTCGTTTCGAGCATGCCCCAGCCCTTGATCCATTGATACGTCCGCTCCAGTTCTTCGGGTGGGGTAGGAGCGGGATCGCAGACGACAAGCCGGCTCGCTCGAATCCCTTGGACTGTTGGGATCATCAATTTGGCCGTGACGCCGTCATCGACAACGAGGCGCTGTCTGCTTCTGATCCCTTGATGAATGTCCCCGCTACAATTGCCTCTACGACTTGAATTTCCTCGTCATAACCATTTGCACCCCCGCGATCCGCCTCAAAGATATTAGACGCCATCTTTGCGATTCACGAAGTTGGTCGCATTGACGTGAATTAGCCATGGCGTAGGATTGTGGTAGCCGAGAGTATTCTGCCGATCGAGGGCTAACGTGTTGCAGTCTTGGCCTTTCATAAGAGCACAACCTAACCGAGCGAGAGCGTGGCGCCGAGGCCGAAGGTGCCGGGTAGCGCGGCTGGCGGCCTTGCCGGCGCTTGTGCTTTTGGCAGGACTTGTCCCGTTAGCTGAGCGTGCTCACGTCCAGACTCTGCGAAAAGTAACGGTAACACAGACGTCGGCGGACGGAATGGGTTTTGCGCCGATCTACATCGCGCGTTACAACCACTACTTCGAAGAGGAAGGGTTCGACGTCAATGTCGCCATCACAGGCGGCGGCGGCCCTGAAGTGGCGGCGCTGATCTCGGGACAAGTCGAATTTACGGCGGCTGGCCCGCCCAATCAGCTCGCACTCTATCAGCAAGGCCAGAAGACGCTTTCGGTGATCTCGTTCTTCGATTTGCTGACCGCCAATCTTTTGGTCAACAAAGACTTTTATGAAGCGAACAAGCTCGGCACATTGTCGATCGAACAGCGCATCAAGTTTCTCAAGGGGTTGAAAATATCGGTGACGCGACTGGGTTCGCTCACGGACATGGTCGCCCGGTCTTATGTCCGCCGCGCTGGCCTGGATCCCGAAACCGATGCCAAAATCATAGCGACGACGGCAGGGGCGCCGCAGCTCGCAGCATTGCAGTACAATCAGGTAGACGCCGCTTCCGTTACCACACCGATGGCCGAGACGATCGTTGCCAAGGGTGCAGGCGCCATGCTGATCAACAATACCAAGGGTGACGACCCGATGTACGCGCCCCCATTTACCGGCCAATCTATCCTCGTGCGGCCCGACTGGGCGCGGCAAAATCCGGAGTTGGTCAAAGCCTTCGTCCGCGCCATGTTAAAGGCCGACCGTTGGGCTCACGATCATAGCGCGGAGGAGGGCGCTAAGATCATTCAGTCCTTCTTGCCGCATCTCGACCTGAAAATCGTCACCGAGCAATATGCCCTTGTGAAAGAGGGCTTTCCGTCGACCGGCTGCCTATCGCAAAAAGGCGTCGAGTCCGTTATCAAGCTATTTGACCTTGCGGGCCAACTGACCCAGCCAATCCGCTGGACGGACATCGCCACCAACGAATACTTGCCGCATTCCTGCCCGTCATAGGCAGGTCGATGTGACGATACCGAAGGAAGCTACATCAACGGGCGAACCGGTAGCGGATGCGGCTGTGGAAATTCAAGGGCTCGCCGTCGAATACGTGCGTGCTGGTGAACGCATCGAGGCGGTACGCGACCTCAATCTTACAGTCCATCCGCAGGAGTTTTTGGCCATCGTAGGTCCAAGCGGCTGCGGCAAGTCTACGCTACTTAATGTTTTGGTCGGAACCCTGCGGCCCACTTCAGGCGCGGTTTCGGTCAATGGCGTTCCGGTGACTGGCATCAATCGCGCCATCGGCTACGTAACTCAGGACGACAATCTTTTGCCGTGGCGATCGCTACTCGCGAACATGACCCTGCCGCTCGAACTGCGAAAATACGCCAAGGACGCGCGGGAGCAGCTCGCCATGGATTTTCTGCGGCGCGTGAATCTCGAACAGTTCGAGCGACATTACCCTTACGAGCTCTCTGGTGGTATGCGTCAGCGCGCGAATATCGTTCGCGCCTTAATCTACAATCCGCCGCTGATCGTCATGGATGAGCCATTTGGTTCGTTGGACGCGTTCACGCGCGGCAAAATGCAGGGCCTGTTGCTCGACCTGTGGGAGCAGGCGCGCAAGACAGTGATCTTCATTACGCACGATCTCGCGGAAGCCATCGTACTCGCAGACCGCATCGCAGTGATGTCGCGTCGTCCGGGTTCCGTTAAAGCGCTGGTCAACATTGACTTGCCTCGGCCGCGCGATACCTTCGCGGTAAAGACCACGGACGCGTTTCATCAGTATTTCGCACGCATTTGGGAGTTGTTGTCCGAGGAGATCGCGGACTAATGAGCGCAAAGGACTACAGTTCGAAGCAGCGACAATTGTCGAAGGGATATTGGCGTGCTGCTCGAGTTCGCATGGTCGCGTATCATATTTTGTTCGCCCTTACTGTATTTGGGTTTTGGCAACTTGCGTCTGGCACTCTTGTCAACTCATTCTGGATCAGCAGTCCTGCCGCCATCATCGCTTTCGTTTGGAAGGGCTTTGCCAACGGACAACTGCTCCGCCAAAGCGCCGTGACCTTTTATGAAGCAAGCGTTGGCTTTGGTATTGGCGCCGTAGGGGGGATCGCCGCGGGTCTCGCTCTCGCAATGGCAGATACTGCTAGACGGATTCTCGCACCCTATTTTATGGCCCTCTATGGCATGCCGCGCATCGCGCTGGGTCCGCTCTTCATTATTTGGTTCGGAATAGGACCGCCGTCCAAAATTGTGCTCGTTGTAATGATTGTGTTTCTGCTGGTCTTCTACAACACCTATCAAGGCGTGCAGAATGTACCCGCCGAGTTAAGGCGTCTCGTACGCGTCCTAGGCGCAAACGAGTGGCAGGTCTGGCGTAACGTCGTTCTGCCGTCTGCCAGTCCATGGATCATAACCGGGCTGAAGATCAGCGTTCCGCAGGCTTTAGTTGGTGCTGTTGTCGGTGAATTTATCGCGTCCGGCGATGGACTCGGCTACGGTATTCAGCTGCAGGCGAGTACATTTAATACCACAGGTGTACTCGGCGGTATCAGTATCATGTCCGCGGCGGTCGTTCTAATCAACGATCTCCTCGACCGGCTTGAGCGCCGTCTGATGCGTTGGCGCCCTCAAGAAGCGATCACAACAGCAATCCGGACGTAACCCGGCAACACGACGTGGAGGAAAATTATGCCCAAACAGCGATTGAGCACCGGCATTGACCTTTATTATGAAGTTCATGGGAAAGGCGAGCCTCTGGTCTTTATTCCAGCGACCGGCTTTAGCGGCAATGTCTGGGATCAATTTCAGGTGCCCGCGCTATCCAAGTACCTGCAAGTCATTACCTTCGACCCGCGCGGCTGTGGCCGCTCGTCCCTGCCAAAGGGTGTCTACTCGCTCGAAACGATGGGCTGCGACGTCGGCGCGTTGCTCGATGTGCTTGGACTGGAATCTGCGCACATCATTGGCCACTCCATGGGCGGCCGTATTGGGCTTGCATTTGCGCTGTCATATCCCGACCGCGTTCGCAGCCTGATCCTCGCGGGCAGTGGATCTGGTCCCGCTGGTCGGTCGGATCCGTATTGCGTAGCCGGCCTGCCGTTCTACCTCGTAAGTGAACTTGTCGATAAGGGCTTCGAGGAATACGCCCGTCACGAAATCTGCGAAACTACGACTTATTTCACAACTGATTACCTGAAAAACCATCCCGCCGAGGTACGCGCCTTCTACGACGTCGCGTGGAAGCACCATGCGCGCTGCCACGAATATCTGCAACTCTGCACTGCGCGCCATTTATGGGAAGGCACGCACCGGCTGTACGACATCGCGATGCCTACGCTTGTCGCTGTTGGCGATGGCGACGTCGTTGGTAGCAATCACGTCACTCAGTCGGAGGTCATGGCCGCGCGTATTCCCGGTGCCGAATATCGGCTGATCAAAAATCAATCCCACGGGTTCTTTTGGCAGGCTCCTGAGGAAACGAACGCCTGGATTCTTGATTGGGTCAATGTTCAAACCAAAAAGGCGAGTCCGCATGCCGCTGTGCGGGCATAGTGGCAACATCCGGCGCTGACCAGACATAAGGGAAACGTCGCCAAAAGAAGAGACATCAGCTGGGTGATGTGTCTTTTACGCAGTTAGGTTGGGAGATTCTGAAATAGCGTCGGCACCATACGGGCCGCGAAGTCTTTGAAGACGCGCACCGGTCTTGGCATTTTGCGGCTGCCGCAGGGACAGGTCCTGGGTACGGAAACGCCATTTCGGCATGACTTCGACGAGGCGGCGCACCAATTCGGGCTGCACAACCGGCGGCAGGTCGCCGATGCCGAGGCCGGCCAGAAGCGCAGGGGTGAGGCCGGAAAAATCGTTCATCGAAAGCTGTGGCTGGAATGTCACCGTCTCTTCGTCCGTGCCATTGAGGCGCTAAAAATGCTGGGCCTTGATCTTCTGTGTATACCTCCGGTCGCTGGGGTATGTCGCTTATTGGTTCATGATACGCTTTTTGCGCAAATCGGTTGTCGCTTTGTGTTTGATCTTTCAAACAAAGGAGCTACCCATGGCGAAGAAAGTGAAGAAGAAAAAAGCGAAGGCCAAGAAGAAGAAATAATTTCACGCTTGGACATCAGTCGGCGTGGCACCTTTGAGTGTGACGTCTCAGTTTGGCGGCTGGATACGTCCAGCCGCCTTTGGTTTGCCTGATGTATTTTTGATCCACGTTAAAGCTGGGTAGTCCTGCGGACAAATTCCTCAGAAACGGCCGGAGGCCTTCGATGTCGTTGACGCTATGTAACCGCGTCTTTGGCAGCCTCCACCGGCCGCGCCCTAATGATCTTTCTAGCCGGCTTAGCCTTAAATATTGTTGGCTCCTTGGTAAACGGATTGATGCCTTTGCGTTCCTTTGTGGCCGGTTTCTTTATGACAATGAATTTGGCCAATCCGGGCACGAAGAAGGCGCCCGTTTTCTTGAGTTCTTTGTGGCCTATCTCTGCAAGAAACTCGATTACGCCCTTGACGTCCTTCAGCATTGGGAGCGCTTGCCTTTCTTGACACGTTGCCAAGCAGTATGTTCGATCTGCCGAAGGGCAAGCCTCTGGTGACGGGCGTAAAGAAGCGCCCAGCGCGTTCTTTAGGCGCGCTGCGTGGGGCCGCCTCCGCATAGTGACGCGCGGCGCAACGCGACCGCCGCGTCAGCGATCTGAACTGGTTAGACACGGAGAGAGAGACGATGCCAAAGACGGAGACGATGCCAAAGCGGGTATGGGACTCATTTTTGACGGAGCAAGACAAGCAACATGGGCGCAAGTGCGCGGTCGGCGTCGGTCATCGGCCGGCGGTGATCGATATTGATCTCTATCGCGCGGTCTTTGGCGACGAGAATGTGCCTCTCCTGGAAGGCATCGAGAAATGGCCAAGTTACTGCGGCCCGTCGGCGTGGGCGGCGGTGCCATATATTCGGCGCCTGTTAGCCAAGGCGCGAACCGTGGGTGTACCCGTGATCCATATTACGGGCCTAAGGGAAGAGGACGCAGGGGTGCCGGGGTGGTTCGAGGCGCTTCATTCGACCGGCAAGCGGGAGGTGCCGAGTGATCCCGCGGTGCGCCAACGCTGGGAGCGTCGGCTCGACATTATCGATGAGGTCGCGCCGCTGCCGGGCGAAGTCTTTTTGCGTAAGACGGCGCCAAGCGCCTTTTTCGGAACACCCTTGATGGCCCAGCTCAACTATCTCGGCGTCGACACACTTCTGGTCACGGGCGAGAGTGTAAGCGGCTGTGTTCGGGCGACGGTCGTCGACGCAGCAAGCTATCGGTTCAAGGTACAGGTCGTTGAGGAATGCGTCTTCGACCGGCATGAGGCCTGTCATGCTATCAACCTATTCGATATGAACCAAAAATATGCCGACGTCATAGGCATTGACCAGGCGATCGCCTATCTCGGCAGCCTTGCAGCCACCGCACGTTCTGTAGCGGCCGAGTAGCAAGTCGGCGGCGGCAGTGGATTCGCCATAACTTTCGAGCACCATTCGACCTCCACTCGCGCAGTGCCTTCATGTCACCGTGGCCGCGATTATTTCTCCTCCAAGGCAATGGCTGAGGGCGGCCGCGAGGAAAGTCCTTATGGACCAGTAACCGTTATGCCTGGCGTCACGGCTCGCGCGATGGCGGTTTCGGCGCTCACCGAGTCACCTTGGTCCTGAAGAAGCTGGACAATCGCTTGAGCGTTGGCCGCCGTAATTGGACCAACGCGGTCGAACATTTTTATGTCCCGATAATAATTGTAGGTCTTTGCGACATCTACGCGCGGTGCATTGGAGGCCTTCTGCAGAATGTCGATCACCTCATCGGCGTTGTTCGAGTTCGTAGAAGTAATCGACGCCTTGCTGGAAGCCATCCAAAAACTTTTTCACCTCGGTCTCATGCTGTCGCGCCCACACGGGGCGCAGAGTGAAAACGGCGAAAGGAACCTGCTCGGTCTCGGGCGGTGGCGGGCCAAAATCCGTGTAATTTTCCGATCGCGCGGTGAAATTGAAGGGCGCCGTCAGTATGGTGGCGTCGATTGAACCTGACACAAGTGCGGCGTAACGTTGTGTCGTAGCACCGGCGTAGATGTAGTCATAGTCACCGGGCTTAAGGCCCCCCTGACGAAGAAGCGCTTCCACATAGTAGCGCGTAATGTCCTTCGCGCCTCCAATCATTATGAGTTTGCCACGCAACTCCGCGACGGTCTTGATGGATTTCTTGGCAAATATTTCGTAACCCGACGGCCCGACTTCAACGCGCAGCAGCGTCAGCGGCGCGCCTTGATTGATCGCGCGTAGCGCATCGCCAGGCCCGCTGGCTGCGATATCGAGCGATCCGGCCACAGCCTGTTGGACGACATTTGCGCTCGAGGCAATAGGCGTGTACGTAACCTCGACGCCGAGCTGGTGATAGAAACCTTTCTCGGTCGCGATGTAGATCGGCCAATGGATTGGCGATCCCGCACCGACTCCGCCGACAGATATGGTCTGGGCAGCCGCTCCCTGCAGTGCGAGGCCGGTCGCGGCCCCACTGAGCCAACTCAAGATCGACCTTAGCATATCTTCCTCCGATAGGGTTGTTGCCTGAGACTCATAAGCGTCCTTGCGGTCTTGCGAAACTCTTCAGATTACACGCCGACACATCCCGCTCGACAGTTGGCGTGGCCAATACGGTTCAGCAGCCGTTCAAGCCGACCAGCTTTAAAAGCGTGGTCTTCGGCCGCTGCCTTGGACCAGGACGGCCGCTGATTTCGGGACCGAGCTCTGTATTGGACGGGATCGTGCGTCACGCGGCGTCATATTAAGAGATATTTCGCCACAGTGAGCCCGCGCCAACCCGAGAAATAATCCGCGGCGCGGCAGTTGGTCGGCGATAATCTCAAGCCGATCTAGGCAAGGCGCACTTTCTTGGTGAAGTCATAGCTGACCGCGGCATCCGACTCGAATTTCCACACCATGCGGTCGGACGGGAAGGCGCCATTCTGCACCCGCTCCAGGAAATCCAAGATCATGGCCCAGACCTTCGCGGTCTCCTTCGGCCGGTAGCGGCCTGGCATGGTGTCATTCATCCAGCCGTGCGGCATGTCACGGAACAGCGTGAATTCGTAGGTCTTGCGATGATCCTCAAGGATGCCGCGCAACTTGCGCACATCGTTGATTGAGATAACGAAGTCGTCCTCGCCCCAGATGCCGATGACGGGCGCGGTGATGCGGCTGACGATCTGCTCATAAAGCTCGTGCCGGATCGGAGGCTGAGCAGTGTATTCCGCGACCTGCGCGCCGCCATAGATCACGACATTGGCGATGACTTCCGGGCGGATGCTGTTGAGGAGGAGCGGGAACGAGCCACTTTGACAGACGCCCATGGCGGCGACGCGGCTCGGATCGACCTTCGGGTGCTTAAGCAAAAAATCGAGCCCGTCGCTCATGTAGGATTTGATGTCGTCATCGGAAATCGGAACCTGGACCTCGCCGCGGTTAAGTTTTGCCTTATCGCCCTTCCAGCGTGAAAAGAGGTCGGGGGCAATGCAGACATAGCCGTCGCGCGCGAATTTCGCCGCGAGATCAAGCGTGTGCTGAACGAGGCCGTAACGCTCGTGGCCGAGCACGACGGCCGGGAAGCGGCCCGCGCCCTCCGACGGCTCGGCCAGAAAGCCCTGAACGCGGTCGCCGAAGGCGGCCATCTTCGTCAGAGCGCCGGGATATTGTTTTTCAGTCATGACAACTTGACTCCTTGGTTGTTTTGGTCGACCGGACAGCGAGCAGCGCACGTCCCCCCGTCGTGGTCTCCTCCGGTCGAACGCGGTGCGTGGGTATCGAGGATGTGTTCGCAGGAACGGGCTGCGGCGCGGGCTGCTTGCTTATTCCAGTTGCTCCCGCTGCCTTTCCACCCTTCGTCAAATCAAAGGATGACCGAAGATTGGTGCTCACGCAACATTGTCCGCCAGTATGAGGAACCCTCAAAGGTGGACGGCCGGTTTGAGGGCTGGGAGTGTCCCTTATTCCGGGGAGACATGGCTCTCAGTAATCAGTTTGACACGTGCCGTATTCGTCCTTGATGAAGGCCGTGGTCTCCGGCACGTGGCTCGACGCCGAACTTGGCGAAGGCGGTTTTCAGCGCCTCGCCCGCGCCTTGGATTGCGGAGGGCATCCACGCAAGAAAAGGAAAGGCGCCGCCTTGATGTCGTGCCGACACTTGGGTTCTAGCTGCACGACGAATTCAATTTCCAAGATTTTCCACTCGATTTCCGGGATTTTTGCATCAGAGACCGGTTCGTAATTCGACATCTGCGAGTTCGAATCCTTCCGGGGCAGGGTGGGAGTTTACTTCGAACTTGCTCTCGGTTCTCCAATGTTCGACCAATGAATAACCAATAAAACCCCGCAACCAAACGCGAACGGACGCGGCCCGATGAGCGCAGAAACGTTCGAAATATATGGGTTTTCCAGTGTAGTCGGCGCGCTCATAACCGCTTGGTTCGAGGTTCGTATTTTCCCCTTGCACGCACGCTCCGACAACTCGGTAACTGATTAGGAAAAATCGTGTTTCCTCATCAGTCTCCTGCAACCCAGAGAGTTTCAACCTAATTGACAACGAGATGAAGGTCCTCACTGACAGCCTGTCCCAACCAAACCTTTTTCTAAGTCCTTGAATCCCCTAACTTGACACGCTTCCGTTAAGGAGCGGCAATTGAGTACAGTGGACAATTCGCGTCGGTCACCATCAACATGCCCGCGGGCTCGGCTTTGTCCGTCGCGGGTTGGTGCGCGATGACGCGGCAGGTGCAGCCAAACTCGATCGCTTCAATCCTACGCGGCTCCGGCACCCGGCGGCCGAATTTGACATCCATTATGGCAAATGGCTGGCGGCGCTCCTAATCTAACCAAAATTCGCCTGTTTGGTTTCCCAGTGAACGGCGCGATTTGCAGCCCATGGTTGCCTCTTGAACTTGATCGCTTATTCGATTGCCTCGAACCGGTAGTAATTTGAGAACCGCAGCAGCGGCTCGTCCGACAGCGCGAACAGTTGCGCATCTGATGTGGCGCGGTGGCCGATCGCATGCCAGCCCGGCGCTACGAAGGTGTCGCCGTGTTGCCAGCTGAAGTTCTTGTCGCCGACCGTGCTTTCGCCTGAGCCCTCGGCCACGTGGAAGATGATATTCGCCGTGGTGCGATAGCGTTTCGTTTTGGCGCCCGACGCGAGGCGCTCCATTTGGAGACCCATCGGCGGCATACTGGGTGCTTCCAGCGTGACGCGAGGACCGTGGAAACCATCTGGCTCGGCTTTCGCCGCGTCGAGGCGGCGTGCAATGTCGTCACGCTTGAAACGAAATGGTGAGGACTCCACCACACGTTCGACCTTCTCATACTTTTGCGGATGCTCCTGAAAGAACATCGTCTCAAAAAGACGGGTGAGTGGTACGTCAAGCCCGTCGAACCAGTACGCCGGTTGCTCACCGTCGTGACCGTGGCCATGCCAGCACCAGCCAGGCGTGAGCACCACATCGCCGGTCTCCATCGGCATCTTCTCGCCATTGACGGTGGAGAACGAGCCCTTGCCGTCGATAATGACGCGTAGCGCGTGCGACGAATGCCGATGCGAAGGCGCCTTCTCCCCGGGCAAGATCATCTGGTAGGCGCAGACCAATGTGCGGCTCGTCTCGAAATCGGTACCGGGTGCAGGGTTGCGCATCACCAGATTGCGGCGCTCGGCGAGCGAGACATCGATCAACCGGCCCGCGGCATCCAATCCGGCCTTAGCATCCTCATATGTCCAGTGCCCGGGCATATATTCCGGACACGGCTCGCCCCAGAGTATCGGCTTCTTGCGTGGCACCCAGCCCGGCGTGAGGTTCACGCCTCCCGCTGCCTCATAGAGCGCTTCCAGTGTGGGAATGTTCCGGCCCGACAATGTCTTTGGGGCGTTGGCGACAGCGGCAACTGACATGCAAACCTCCCTGGCTCTCAAAGTGCGGTATGACTTCTTGTGCGAACAGCGTCATCGGCTGTTCGGGTCGGCTTGCCCAATCATACCAAAATTCACCTGCAACGAGGCGGATTCGAAGCTGCTGACTGTTATACAAGACGATGGATTTGCGGATGTCGTCCGGGCGTGCCAATCCAGGCCCCGTCCTGCAACCAGCGACTCGAGCGACATCCAGTCCGAGGCGGCGTTGACGATAGAGCCGCTTCAGCGGCCAGCGGTGACGCCGGCAGAATGGCCCACCATATGAAGACCGGTTGAAAGGCGCGGCGAACCGCCGCCGCGACGATTGATACCTTAAGAGCAACAGCGGAGAATGCCATCAAAGGTAGCAACATGACGGTCGACGAAGAGAGATGGGGTAATCGGCCGGCAGCTTGTGGATAGCTGAAGATTTTGGGTGCTGCGCTTCAGGCTGATGGTGAAACGAGGTCTCGCTTTCGCGGCCTCAAAGCATCAGAAGGAGAAGCGCAGCAGCGACCATTTTGCGGGACTGGACGTTTCGGTCAAGGTGACCAGCGTCTGCATTGTGGATGACAGGAGCTATGAAAAGCAGTGCAAGCTACCCGACATTGCGAAGAAGCCTGCCGTAACCGGCTATGGGAACGTCGTATCCGATGATTTGAAGTGCCTTCCAAAGCGATGCCTGCATGCTGGAAATGACGAAGGTACCAAGCTCCTTCTCAAGTGCGTCGATGATGTCAACACAGGGTTGCGGCGCACCGGGAAAATACAGCGCGTCGGCGCTCTTGGCCTCTTCAAACACTCGCTTTCCCAGGTCCAACTTTTTTGCAGCGGTGTTAGCGCCAGATCGACGTAGGCAACGCCGGAACTCCTGATGCTCAATACCTCAAATCCAGATTTCTCAAGATACTCCTTGACCATGGCATTAACATTGTCGGGAAACGGCGTCGCAAGAGCAAGCTTGCGTGCGCCATATTTCTGCAGAGCCTCAATCGCAGCGGTTTGCGCAGAAAATGCCTTCCTGCCCGACGCCTTTTCGATCTTCTCGACGACGGTTTTTTCGAAGCCATGCCCCGGCACGGCGACTGTTGGGGATCCGCCGAAGATGATGCAGTCCGGCCTGTATTTACCGAGCACGGTCGCCGCCTTTTCCGTTCGCGCCAACGCGGCATCGACCTCTTCGACTGTAATATCTTTCAATTCTAGGCTGGTCAGCGCCAGCGTAACCCCGTGCGGTGCCATGCGGTACCATTGAGCTGACAGAGTCTCGTCAACGATCCCGGGAAGCAGAAAACCAATTCGCCCAATATGGCCATATCCCTTTTTCAACAGCGCCTGATAGTCATCCACCCTATCCATGATACCGCGACCTGAGGCCGGCACCGTCATTTCTTCAGCAATAACATTTGATCCTTGCGCGATTGCTATCTCGGCGATGGCCCCCGCTGCAGCAGTCAACCCGACAGTCTGCAAGAATTCTCGGCGCTTCATGTTGGTCCTCCCTCTGATCCCTAGCAACTTCCAACGCCGCTACGATGGCGGGCGTTATCTGTTAACGGTAGACCTAACTGCCCGATCCGTTAAGGTGCCAATTGTTGCTCAGCCGGTATGAATCCCGTCGCAGCAGCAGGAGTGCCCGCAATCTTATTTGATGGTGGGGTCGACGCCATCACCGCAGCCTGGACATAAGCTAGCTACGTGAGTCAGCGGATCGCGGCGTTCGCTTTTTCAGCAATCTCGGGACTCACTTTGTAGAGACTCGTGACGAGTTCCTCCGCCTTCGCGCCGCTCATCGGAATCACGGTCACGGCTTCCGTTTGCGCGGCTTTCAAGAAGCCGGGATCTTCCATCGTTGCATCGAAAGCAGCGCGCAAAATTTGTACGCGGTCCGCGGGAATAGCGGACGAGGCGACGAACGGCCGGCCGACCTCGTTGGCGGCCGTCAACGCCTGGAGAATGTCGCGTTCCTCGTCGCTTTTCGCGAAAGCGCCGATGAAGGGCGCATCCGTCGGAAGGCCTTTGATCGGCTCATCGACGAGTTTCGTCGGTATATTGATCAGTTTTTGGGTGAGGAAGTCGTCTGGCAGCCCGGCGATCGATCCGCATTCCCCGTCGAGCTCACCACGCCGGATCGCGAGATGCACCTCGCTACGTCCCGGGTAGCCGAGGATGCTACGAACCTCGCGATGGAAGAGGTTCTTGAGCATCTGAACGTCGTTATAGGAGCTACTCGATTGGCCGGTGGCGCCTAGTGTCACCACTTTCGATCCTGCGAGATCGTCCCACGTTTTGATTCCCGAGGCGCCCCAGGTGTAACAAACGCGCAGGTCCGGCGTGACACTGCCGATCCAGTTCAGCTTCCTGAAATCGACCTTGGCCTCCGTTGGATTTATGATCGCCTCGGTCAAGAGGCCGGCGTTAAAGATCGTCATATACGTGCCGTTTCGTGGTGCGGCGTTATCAAGATAAAGCACCGACGTCAGGCTGCCCGCGCCAGGCATGTTCTGGACGATAACCGTTGGATTGCCTGGAATATGAGCGCCGAGGAAGCGGGCGAGGGTGCGCGCATAGAGGTCATAGCCGCCGCCTGCCGTTGAGCCGACGAGCAAGGTGATTGTTTTACCTTTGTAGAAGTCGCTGGCCGCCTGCGCATCGGACGGACCGCCTATCAAGGCCATCCAAGCGCAAACCACCGCGGCCGCCAAAATCGACACCGCGTTTGCGCATCTTTCTGTCGAGGTCCGTTTCATTGGCGTTCTCTACACAATCGCCTGAACGAAATTTATCGTGGTTATCGCGGGCTCATCCCAACGCTATTTGTCTCGACGCCTGCCAGCAAGCGCAAGTTAATCAAGTGTCGCCTTGGGAGGTGTGGATATGATTTCTCGGCAATGACTCGCAAGTGGGGGCCGGCGCGACATCAGACAATGACGCTGGCTCCGAGTACCAATGCAAGGCGGCCGAACGCTAAATCCAGCGGCCTACGCGAAAGTCCATAAATCAAGGGATCGCGCGCGCCTGATCCTTGTTCGCGCGTCCCGCCTGCACAAGCTCCCATAGGCGCTTCGGCGAAAGCAGCAGGTGATTTGGCTGAACACCAAACCACCGCGTTGACGACAGCGCCACCGACCGGAATGATCCCACCTTCGCCAGCGCCCTTGGCCCCCAACGGATTATCGGGCGAGGGATAAGATTCGAGTGACAAGCAGTGGACCCGCGGATGGTGTCAAGGACCATTTTGCGTGTTCGATTGATTTGGTCCCTGCCGGCTATGGGGTTGCGCCCCAGTCAGATGATCGGTCGACAACGGCCCGGCTCAAGAATTTGACCGCTGATCTAAGGATCGTCGTTTGCACGCGCCACGCTGGCAGCGGCGCAATGCGCCCTGCTTCTGCGTCCAACCTCCGCAACCCAACGCGGTTGGTCAATTTCGGCGACCTCAGCGCGGTTGGCGATGCTTGCGCTCACGTGCGGCGAAACAAGAGGGAAGGGTAGCGCAGACCCTAAGCATGATGATCGGGAGGCATTAAGCCAACGATCGACTGTCAAAGACCATCGGATATCTTATCGATACCGTCTCGCAAGCAGGCAATCGACTCGCGTATAAGATCATTAGAGTGCCGAACATGCGGTATTGAAACGTGTAAGGCAACCGTACCGAAGAGCGGCGGAGCCTTAATAAGCGAGGCTACAGCGTGGCCTCCGGGGGTGAATTCGCCCGATGTCGTGACGAACCCGGTCTTCTGGGCGTGCTTGATCTGCGCTTTTAGTTCCCCGATGTCGGTAATCGTTGTGGACGAAAAGGCGGCAAGTTGCACCCGCCTGAGGTAATTCTCGAGTTCGTCAGCAGGCATCGCCGCGAGCATCACCCGGCTCGCGGCGCCGGCATACAGCGGAATGGGAGTCCCAATCTGTTGGGCCTGCACGATTGAATGCGTACATTCCACGCTGTCGATGTTGTAGCGGAAATCGCCCTCGCGAAGACTGAGGATCACAGTTTCATTCACTTGATCCCGCATCCATTCCATCACTGGCAGCGCAAACTCACGGATTGGGATGCTCGCGAGTAACGCGTCCGCGTGGCGTAGGCTCGCCAGTCCGAGCATATAGTCCCCCGAAGGGGTCGCTTTATCTAAAAATCCCAGTCCCTGCATTACGCTCGCGATACGGAAGACGGTCGGCTTCGGCAAAGCCAGATTATCTGACAGATCCGATAGGCTGAAGGTCGGCTGGTCCGCGCTGAAACAGCCGAGCATGGCCGCTGCTCGGTCGACGGCACGGACTGTTTTCTCGGCTGCTGGGTCCGAAGGCAAAATCCAACTCGCGGTGCTGGATTGGCGCATGTCACATACGCGCCCCCAGTTTCGACGACAGCTGGGAAATCGCGTCCCTGACCATGCGGCACGATGCTCGCTGAAAATCTTGCGTAAATCGCTCGATCGGACAGGAGACGGCGAGGGCGATGGACTGCCCGGCATAAAGGCGTGTTGCGGCGGCGATCGCCGCCGCATCAGCCGCCACCGATCCCGCCGCGACGGCAAATCCGTCTTTCCGGACGGCCGCGAGCTCGCGTTCGATCCGGCGGTAGATTACGGGCGCGAGTGAATTTTTCATGCGCCTCAGATAATCGTCCAATTCGCCGCAAGGCAGCGTGCTTAGGAGGGCGAGGCCCGAGGCTCCCGTGTGCAGCGGCGAGCTCCGGCCGATCTGGGCTTGGCGTCGCACGGAATGCTTGCTCTCGAGCGAATCGATCTGGACCCTTTGATCCCCATTTCGCACGCTCAGTATCACGGTTTCATTCAACGCGTCACGAATGGCTCTCATGAAGGGCAGAGCGATGGCTCGCGCGTCGAATTGATTTCTGCGCATCGTTGCGAGCCGAAGCCACTCAAAACCAAGGCGATAGCCTTCCGAGCTGTGTCTCAATAAATTGTGCGCGACCAGTGTGTTCAGTATGCCACGCAACGTCTCGATCGGCGTACCGGTCGTGTCGGAAAGTTCGCTTAAGGTCCAGTAACTTCGATCGTAAGCAAAGCAAGAAAGCGCTCTCGCTGCCCTTGAAATGGCCTCACCCTTGTAGGCCGCAGGTGCCGCTGGACCCTTCGCCACGGTTCTTTTGTCACCCATGATTTCCGGTCCCACTCCGAGCTCTGAACCCGGGCCGGGTGGAGAGCAGCCTTTCCTTCCGGCACGCGCCGCGCGGTCAACCAAATTTGCGCGTCAAGCGCTTGACAGCCCAGCGGACGAGACCTAGCATAAATAATATGAAACGGTATTTCATTTTTTTTGGAGACGCCCATGACCGTTACACTGGATCGAGAATTGACCGTCGTCCGCCGGGGCGCGGCCTGTGGCGCCGAGATCGTGGGTGTCGATCTCACGAAGGAGCTTTCCACCTCGATTGTTCGACAAATTCAAGCGGCTTGGGACAACAACCTCGTCCTACTGTTTCGCGGACAGGATTCACGCAGGAAGATCAGCTGCGTTTCGCCGCTTACTTCGGGAGGTTGGGCGCGCGTGCCAAGCCGCCGGAGGCGTTGGCCTCCCGCACGGAGGGCATGCTGCAGCTCGACCCCCGTGTATTGCTCGTCTCAAACATCAAGAAAGACGGTGTCCCGGTCGGTGCCTTTGGCGATGGCGACATGTGGTTTCACATCGACTCCGGCTACCGGGAGAAACCCTACAAATACACTTTTATCTACGGCGTGAAACTGCCCACGACCGGTGGCAATACCTTGTTCTCTAACATGTATGATGCCTACCGGGCGGTGCCGGAAAAACTGAAGAAGCTGCTTTCAGGAAAGCGCGCGCTTCATGTGCATGAATACAAGCGCAACGAAAAGGTCGATGTTGATACGGACCTCACCAAGGTTCCGCATTGGTATCATCCCGTCTTCATCACTCATCCTCGCACCGGCCGAAAATCGCTTTTCGTTGATCGTTTAATGACCGCGCGGATCGAAGGATTGCCACAAGACGAGAGTGACGAGATCTTGGCCGAACTTTATGAAATCGGCGAGCGCCGAGAGTTCGTCTATGAACATGTTTGGCATTTGGGTGACTTCGTGATGTGGGACAATTTGGCAACCATCCACGCCCGTACCTACTTTCCTAAAGATCAAGAACGCATGCTGCGGCGTTGCACGATTGAGGGAGATGCGGTTTTTGAGTGAGCTGCGCGCTCATCCTCGATGGTCTCCACGCATATCATGGGCTTGTCTAATGAAGGTTGATGCCATGGCGAAGGATCGGCTTCCTGTCTTTCAAGCCTTCATCGACGCGCTTCGCGACATCTGGGCTTCCGAGCCGGACATACAGCGGCGCATGGAGCGTGCCATGCCCGTTGTCAGGCTGCTCGTGAGCGACACTGAAATGCAGAAGCGCTCCGAGCAATGGCCCTCGACGGAAGGCCGGAAAAACCTTCTTTTTTATGTCGATCCTGACTACGGATTCGCCGTAAACGGTGTCGTCCGGATTCCCGGACGACGAGGCAGCGTCCATGATCATGCCTCGGCATGGGTGATCTACGGTGTTCTGACAGGTATCGAAAGCTTGGAACGCTACCAGCGCTTGGATGATGGAAGCCTGACGGATCACGCCAAAGTCCAATTGAAATCTGTCACGCAAGGATCGTCAGGGAAGGTTGATCTTGTTCCTCCATGGGATATTCACGCCGAACAAGGAGGACCGTTCAGATCAACTGCCATCATCTTGCGAAGTGAGCTTCTTGGCGAAATCGACCAAAATACTTTCGATTTGCAACATTGCAAAATATTGACCGGACCCGGGCCGACTCAGATCCCCCACGAATTGCTGACGTAATCGGGGCGTCGGTCGATCGGGAACGATCTTTCGACCTGGATTTCTTTCCGTCCAGGAACGTTGCCACGTCCGGGACCGTATTTGAGCGCGGGTGAAGTACGATCGAGAGGAGAAAGATGTTTATTGGACGCTCCATCGGCGTGCTATCGATCATATTTGGCTTGCTGCTTAGCGCCGGCCCGGAGCGGGCTACTGCGGATGATAAATACCCCAGCCGAGTCATCCACCTCATTCTACCCCAGCCCGCCGGCGGCTCTGTCGACTTGGTGGCAAGGACATTGGCGGCTTCCCTCAGCATGCGGCTCGGTCAGCCGGTCGTAATCGAGTCACGTCCCGGCTCTAACGGCGGCCTCGCGGCGGAGTTTGTTGCGCGCGCCGAGCCCGACGGCTACACGCTATTCGTGGCGGTAGATACCAATCTCACGATCAACCCGCATCTCTATAGCAACCCGCGATACGACCCTTTCCGCGACTTCGTGCCGATCAGCGTTGTCGTGATGACTCGCGGCGCGGTTCTGGCCAATCCGTCGCTCAGCGCTGACACCATCCCCCAGTTAATTGCGCTTGCCAAGTCGCAGCCGGGGGCAATCAATTACGCCTCGGTCGGATATGGCTCGCTGATGCATCTGGGCATGGAATACTTCAAGTCGGCAGCCGGCATAAACCTGATCCACATTCCTTACACGGGCGCATCGACAGCGCTGCCCGATCTATTTCGCGGTGCGGTTTCACTGATGCTGCTGAACGAGCAGACTGCGGCGACATACACGAAGTCCGGCCAGATCAAGACTCTGGCGGTTACGTCACTTCACCGTTCCACGCTGATGCCGAACGTGCCCGCGATCTCAGAAACAATTCCAGGATTCGAGCTGAGTGGCTGGGTCGGAGTCTTAGCTCCGGCGGGGACTCCGGAAAGCATCCGCGCTACGCTTCTCCGCGCCATCCAAGGCGCGGTAGCAACGCCAGAATTCGCCGATGCCACCAAGCTGGGCATAGTCCCGGTGGGATCGACTCCGGACGAAATGATGGCGCTGATGAAAAGCGACTCGGCCAAGTGGGGCAAGTTGATCCGCGACATTGGAGCCAAAATCGAATAGCTGCTAAGCAGCCGCCGAAGCAGTGAGAGACTGCGCATCATGCCGGATTAAGACATGCCGATTTGGGATGAGAGTTTCGACTTTGTCAGCGTCGGTTCGGGCGCCGGGGGCTTGGCGGCCGCCATAGCTGCCGCCGATGCAGGAATGCGCACGGTGGTGCTGGAAAAGACCCCGCGGCTCGGCGGCACGACAGTCTGGTCTTACGGAATCCTGTGGGTCGGTAACAACGATTTCGCCCGCTCCGAGGGCATCGCCAATTCGGCCGAACAGACGTTGGCCTACCTCGACTATCTCGGAGGCGGCCGCAACGACCCGGAGGTGACCCGCAGCTTCGTCGAACATGCACCGGAGGCGCTGCGCTATTTCGCGAGCCGCGCCAACATCCCGCTCTACGTCGTCCGCAAGCTGCCCGATCACTACTTTCCAGTCGGTGACGGTTCTCTTCCGGAAGGCCGCAGCATCCAGGCACGCCTTTTCGAATCCGAGAGCGTCGGCGCTTGGCGAACCCGGCTCGAGACCAATCCTTACGACCATGGCCGCGTCACGTTCGAGGAGATGAGCGCTTGGGGCGGACGTGCCGTGCCGCACAAGTGGGATCAGAGCGTCATTGCCGATCGCGAGGAGCGGGATGTCCGGGCCTTCGGTGGCGCGTTGGCCGGGCATCTGCTCAAGGCCGCACTCGATCGCGGCATACCCATTCGCGCCGGCGCGGAGGTCTCTCGGCTGGTCGTCGACCGCGGACAAGTCTGTGGCGTCGATATCGTGGAAGAGGGCCGGGAGCGGACCATCGAGGCGTCTCGGGGTGTCATGCTCGCAACCGGCCTGTACGATTCCAACCCGCGGCTGATGGGCTGGTTTGATGAATTCAATTCCTGGCCGCCGCTGGGCGCTCCCCGAAACCAGGGCGATGGGTTGATACTCGCTTTAGAGCAGGGCAGTGCGTTTGCCGTGTCGCATTGGAACCTGAGCCTTAAGCTTTGTTATGCAGTCCCCGGGCAAACCGTCGATGGCCAGCCGTTTATGCGCTCCTCGGGCTCGCGCGAAATGGCCTATCCGCACAGCTTCATCGTAAACAAAACCGGCTGTCGCTTTGCCGACAAGTCGTCTTTCGGCGACGTCGCCACGAAGCTGAGGCATTTTGACTCCCGAACTCACCGGCTGACCAACGTACCGACCTTCTTTATTTTTGATTCGCAATACTTAGAGAAGTACGGATTGCCACCTGTACCAGCGGGCAGCCCTCCGCCGAACTGGCTGACGAAAGCTGATTCAATCACCAAATTGGCGCATCAACTGGGAATTGACCCTGACGGGCTTGCGGCCACGATCAAGCGCTTCAATGAGTTCGTAGAAAGCGGAGTCGATGACGATTTCAAGCGCGGTGATCTAAAGTGGGCACGGCAGGCCGCGAGCGACCTCAACCAGAAGAACCCCAATCTCGGTTCGGTCTCGCAGCCGCCGTTTTTCGGCCTGCCCGTGCTCCCCGGCCAGGGCCTATCGGTCGGCCTGGTGACCAACGGAGACGGCCAAGTCACCCATTTGCGCGGGCACTCCATCCCCGGCCTTTATGCGTGCGGTGGCGTAACATCCTGGCTCTACGCAGGTGTTGGCTATCAAGCTGGACTCTCGCTTGCGGGTGCGCTGACGTTCGGCCTGCGCGCCGCGCGCCACGCCGCCCAGCAAACTGCGCCCACGTGACGCTACGCCGAAAGCCACCGCGATCGTCGAAGTTTGGTCCCAGGATCCGTCCTGCCACGATCGCCCTCGTAGGCGAAATGCGCCAACTTTGTGGGTGCCATCGGCAATGCCGGTCTCACGGAAGCTCAAACGCGAAAATCTTGTCCGAGCTGCCGTTGCCCCCGATACCCTGCGCGCCGCCCATAATGTAGGCCAAATTTCCAACGACCGCGCCGGCGATGCCGTGCCGCGGTTCGGGCAACGGGGCGAGCTTGACCCAGCGATTTTCCTTCACGTCGAAGCCCTCGTTGTCGGCCAGACTGCCGGTGGTCGTCTCGCCACCGGTCACAAGGATCAATCCCCTGTAATAGGCGACCGCGAGCGAACTGCGCGCGCTCGGCATCGGCGGTGCCGAGTTCCAAACATTGTTCACCGGATCATAAACCTCGTGCATGTCGGTCGTGTCCTGTGGCTCGTCGAAGCGACCCGCGATCACGTGAATTTTGCCGTCGACGGCAATCGTCGCGGTGTGGTCGCGCCCCTTGGTGAGCGGCGCGGCGTCGCTCCATGTGCCGCTCGCGGGATCGAGCACCTGATGGATGGTGGTCGGCTTGAGATCGAGACTGCGCCCACCGAGCGCATGAATTTTTCCGCCGACTGCAGCGAGTGCGACCGATCCAAGCGGTATCTTGAGCGGTGCGAGCGAGCGCCAGGTATCCGTCGCCGGGTCGTATTCGGACGCGTTGTCGATCGCTTTCGCATGCCGCGCGCCGGCAAAGCCGCCGACCACGTAGATTTTGTTGTTCAGCATGGTCGCGATCATGTGGCTGGCGCCGCGCGGCATGTCGGCACACACGCGCCATTTGTCGGCCGCGGGGTCATATTCCATTGTGCTCTTGTAATCGGCCTGCCCGCTATCGCTGCCGCCAAAGACGTAAATCTTGCCCCCGGCGGCCGCGGCCGCAACCTCGTTGCGGATGGCCGGCATCGGGGTCTTGGCAGCCCAGATCCCAACGCTGGCGTTCTGTGACTGGGCGGGTACTGCGGCCCACAGCACAGTAAGCGCCGCGCCGCACGATACGACATTCACGACGCAACTGGTGGTCTGCATGAGAACCTCTCCTAGGGACAAGCTGTGTGATTCCCCGCTCGCGGCACGGTGAATGCATGAGTGCGACCGATGACGTCAGCTGGGATTTCCAGATGACTTCCAAAGTAGGCGCAAATTTTTCAAATTTACCACGCTTTGCCAAAGATAGTTTGGCGGCAGATACCGATCGCTTTCCAACCAATGAATAACCAATAAAACGCCGCAACCAAACGCGAACAAACGTCACCAAATAGGTGTGAAAATGCCGATAAACATTGACTTTTTCGAGTAGAGTAGCGCGCTCATAACCGTTTGGTTGGAGGTTCAAGTCCTCCCGGGCCCACCATGCTCTCATACACCTGCCTCGCTAAAATCCCTGAATTGGAGCGCCCATGCCTCTCCTGATCGCCGAATGTTATGCAGGCGGATGACCGGATCGATTTGCGCCTGCACGTTGCTTTGGTCGGGGGCCGTTGCGCCGAATGCCGATGGATCCTTGACAGGCGGCCTGTCACTCGCCTCATCGCCGGCCTCCAGCTTGACGTTGCCAACGTTGACGGGAATCGTCGCAATTGCCTCCTGCGACCGACGCGACGGCAGCGGTCGAGCAGAGTCGAAGCCGATTCTTCGGGCGCATTTTTGGCCTCCGCGCCCGGCATCCTTCAAAAAAGTTGTTGGTATTGCTGTTGGTATCGACGAACTACCTCATATAAAATGAATATTGTAATCAATATCTTAGATGTCCGTTGAGGTGCCCTCCACGGCACCAATCTCATCAACAATTTGGTGTGACGCTCCGCCCGGCGCGGCTGTTGCGCGTGGGCAACGAAAAACGGAGCACCCCGGGCCACCGGCCCGGGTGCTCAAGCAGTGTGCGTCTCCAGTCGTGCCAGGTTAGTACGCGCCGAGCGACTGGCCGTAGTCGCGTTGCAGTTCGGAGCGAATGTTGGGATCCGGATCCTGGCCGCGGGACGGCGTCGTGTTCGACGGCTCGGCCTGCAGATACAGTCCTTGCGCGGACTGCGGTGCGGGGTGTTTGTGCACCACCGTCTTGGCCAACGCCGGCGTGGCAACGAGCGCAGCAAGCGCGACGGCCGTGACGAACTTCTTCATGTCAACTCTCCTTTCCGTGATCGCCCCTAGCGGGGCAGTGACGACGCGGGTCTGATCGACCTCGTAGATCGAACTCATCGATCGAACTGATGACCCCGCCGCTGCCGGACAGATGGCGACGACAAGCGCGCCGATAACCGCTCCGACACGAAACAACCTGTTGCGTTGCACTAAACAATCGGCGTGCGTTCGTTTGTTTGATTCCAGCCGCAACGATCGCAAACGAGAGTTCCCGGAGCGACGGCTCCCGGAATTTTCCTCGTTCGAGACGATCTTTTTTGCAGAACGGCTGCAGACGCTGCCTTGGTTCAGCTTTGGCTCCGCCTAAGCTCAACCCTGGCCGTTACCCATGTACGAGCGTTTCAGATAATTGTTGATGAACGGATCGGGTGACGTGTTTGGCATGCCGCGATTTATCATTGCAGGTTCGGTGTGTTCGACCGGAGCCTGCATATAGAGCGTCCGCGTCTGGTGCGGATGCGGATGCTTTTTCACCGTCTTGGCAAGCGCCGGCGAGGCGACCGCCAATGTTGCGGCGGTCGCTACGATTAACGTTTTCATGTCCCATTTCTCCTTTGAGCGATGCGTCCGCTTCCAAAAGCTTGCGGACATCGCCGCGCGTGACATGCCGCCGCGCTGCGTGATTGATAAGACCGGCGCGATCAAAGTTTGATTTTGTTGTCGGTTGACAATGACAAACTGGTAACAGTGGAGCGTAACCAAAGTTAATTTGTTTGATTGTTCGTCGACGACAAACGTGCTGAAGCTTGAAAGCTGTTCGTGTAAAATGATCCGGCGCTATGTTCGCTCGTGCTGAAGAATGTCCGCAGCGTGACGGCCGATCGTAGCGCGTTTTATTTGTTTGTTATGGGAACCGCGCGCGAAAACCGCATCAGTGGCGCGAGTCGCTTTGGTCAAGATGCGGCGCGCAGGTTCTCAGGCGCGACCTCAACGCCGTCAATCGGCGTGTCAATGGGTTCGGGCTGCTCCGCCGGCCGGGCAAATCGGGCGGCGATGAAATCAATGAAGGTCCGGGTTTTCGCCGACAAATAGCGGCTGTGGGGAAAAACCGCGTGAACGGGCGTTTCCGGCGTCGTGTAATCCTGCAGCAATGGAACCAGGCGGCCGGTCCGCAGATCGTCCTCGACGAGGAAATCGGGCGCGAAGATGATGCCGACGCCGTTGAGCGCAAGCGCGCGGAGCGCGTCGCCGTTATTGGCGAGAAAACGGCCCGAAATGCGGATGGCGTGTTCGGTTCCGGCGCGGTCGAAAAAGCGCCAGGTGCTCTGCTGCGTAGAGTAGGTGTAAACAAGGCAGTTGTGCTTGCCGAGATCGGACGGCGTATGCGGCGCGCCGTGCGCCGCCAGATGGGCCGGCGACGCGCACACGATCATCGCCACCTCGCACAGCTTGCGCGCCATCAGGCTCGAATCCGCGAGATGACCGACCCGAATCGCGAGATCGAGGCGCTCTTCGACAAGGTCGACGTAGGGATCGTCGAGGCTGAGGTCGATCGAGACATCGGGATAGGCGAGGAGATAGTCGCCAATCGCGGGCGCGAGATGGCGAATGCCGAATGAGACGGGCGCGGTGACGCGAAGGAGCCCGCGCGGCGCCGTTTGCAGGTCGCCGGCGGCGCGTTCCGCTTCGTCGATATCGGTGAGAATGCGCAGGCAGCGTTCGTAGTAATCCTGCCCAACTTCCGTCGCGCCGACGCGCCGGGTGGTGCGGTTAAGGAGCCGGACGCCAAGACGCTCTTCGAGCGTCTGGACGTGCTTGCTCACCATGGCGGGAGACATTCCGAAGTGGCGCGCAGCTGCCGCAAAGCTGCTGGCGTCGACCACTTTGACGAAAACGGCCATTCCTGTGAAACGATCCAAGCGCGACCTCACACCTCATTAGCACGACAACCAACCTCCCGGCGGTAAGCGCTTCGAAGCGGCGCAGTTTGAACGGATGTATGAAGCCGCGGCGTTGGAACCAATCCCACTGACTCATTGCAGCGTTGTGCAAAGTGCATGGGGCCGTTAAGTCGCCCTGAAAGTGAAATAAGACGCGTGGCCGCGGCTTTTTTTGAAACGTCACGGCGCGTCGCTGCGTGGGCCGCACGAAGATGTGATGGAGAGCGCCAACGAATGCGTTGAATTGTGGCAAAGGTCCCGAGTTCTGACGATCGCGCCCCTTCTGATAAACGGTTGATAAACGCTGGCCGACGCCGCCGCCTGCGTGAACAATTCGCCGCTCCATTCTTCCTTCTCTAGCGTTCTTGGCGGATTACGGAATTTATGCGACCACCTGCGGGCAAAGGGTGCCGCAGGCGCGGCGCGGGGGGATCGATGAGGTTTGCGCATTTCACGCATATCTGGGCCAAGCCGGGGATGACGCCGCACCAGCGCTACGAGCAATTGTGGCGCGAACTGCATTTATGCGACGAGGTTGGGTTCGATCATTCGTTTTGTGTCGAGCATCACTTTCGGCCCGACGAAAGCTGGATGTCGTCGCCGAGTCTTTACGCGGTAGGAGCCGGCGCGCGCACCAAGCGTATGCGAATCGGGCCGATGGGCTACATCGTGCCGCTTTATCACCCGCTGCGGCTCGCCGAGGAAATTGCCATCGTCGATCAAATGCTCGGCGGCCGCATGGAGCTTGGCCTGGTGCCCGGCATCAATCCCGATTACTTCCGCCCGTTCGGCCTCGATTACGGCCACCGCAAATCGCCGACGCTCGAATTTGTCGATTACCTGCGGGCGGCGTTCGGCGAGACGCAACCGTTCTCGTTCCACGGCCAGGAATTTCACACCGACAACGCTCTGATTTCGGTCCAGCCATCGCAGCGGCCGCACCCGCCGCTATGGATGATGAGCCGCGATCCGCAGACGCTCGAATTCTGCGCTCAGCACGGGATCAATCCGGGTTACTTTCTGGTCTATCCGCGTCCCGACGCCGCGCCGCGCTATCGCAAATTCCTCGCCGATTGGAAGAGCGCCGGCTGGCCGCAAAAGCCGAAGATCGCCTATTGCTCGGTTTGCTATGTCGACGAGACCGACGAGCGGGCGATCAAGAACGGCGCGTTTCGCGCGAGCCGCGCCTACGAGGGTTTTCTCGAGCCGGCAAAGCCGGGCGAGACCTTCGAGCAGCGCGCTAAAGAACACGCCAAGCGCTTCATCGGGCGCGGCGAGCCCGGCGCATCGGAAATCATGGCGAACCTGTTCGACGCGGACTATCTGCTCAAACACGATCTGGTCTTCATGGGATCGCCCGAGACGGTCGCCAGGAAAATCCGCGCCTGCGCGGACGCCGGCGTGTTCAACGTGTTCATGGGCGAGTTCAATTTCTCGGACTTGCCCGAAGACGATCTTATGCGCTCGATCCGCTTGTTCGGCGAAAAGGTCATTCCGACACTACGGGACTACGAGCCGTTTTAGACGCGTCATTCCGGGTTCGCGCTGCGCGCGCCCCGGAATGACGGCCGATTACTGCGCCTTCGCCAATTCGGGATTGGCCGCGATCCGGGCGCTGTTCAGAATATGGATGATGAAGCAGACCACCGCGCCGACGGCGAACGGCAGCGCCGACCACATATAAAGTTGCGGCACCGGCAGGCCGACGAACAGCGCGCCAATCAGCGGACCGACGATGGCGCCGAGGCGGCCGATGCCAAGTTGCCAGCCCGAGCCGTTGGCGCGCAGCGAGGTCGGATAAATCATCGCGCCGACCACGTTGATGCCGGACTGGATGCCGAGCACGACGAACCCGGCAAAGAATGTGACCGCCAGCAGCGCGGCGGTCGAGCTCAGTCCGACATAGCCGATTGCAGCGACGATCGGCACCGCGACCACGAACAGGATCGCGATGGCGAGAAAACGTGCTCGCTGCAGCCACCAGCACAGCAGTAGCGAGCCGACCGTGCCGCCGACCTGCAGCGTGGCGCCAGCCAGCGCCGCGGTCGCGGGCTCCACATGAGCGGCGCCCATCAGCGTCGGCGTCCAGCTGATGAGGAAGAAATATCCCATCAGGTTGAGAGCGAACATCAGCCAGGTGAGCGGCGTGATGGCGGCCAAGCCGTTGCCGAACAGGTAGACCGGACTTGAGCTCGGCGATTGTTGTTCGTCCTCGATGATGAAGCGAGCATTCGGCGGCGTTTGGAAACCGGGCCGGATGGTCGCCAGCAGTTGTTCCATCTTCCGGCGCTGGTTCTCGTGCAGCGCCATGAATTTGATCGATTCCGGCAGGCCAAAAATAGCGGCGAGCGCGAACACGATCGGAGCAATACCGCCGACAAAGAACAAAATCTGCCAACCGTATTTCTGCACAAAAAAGAAACTCGTGAAGCCGGCGAGCGCGCCGCCGATCGGGACCATTCCGGTGGCGATAATGGCGAGTGTGGCGCGCGCGTACCGCGGCGCCGATTCGGCGTTGATCGCCACAATGTTGGGGATCACACCGCCGATGCCAAGCCCGGCAAAGAACCGCAGCCACGACAATTCGGTGAGATTGGTCGAGTAGGCGGCGATGAAGGTGAGTACGCCGAACAAAAAATTCGAGGCGATCAGCGCCGTCTTGCGGCCGTAGCGATCGCCGATCCAGCCGAAAATCTGCGAACCGAACAGCACACCGAAATTGCTGGCGCTCAGCACGACGCCCAGGTCCTTCGGGGCAACGTGCCACTCTTTGATCAGGCTCGGCACCGCAAACGCGATGGCGCCGATGTCGTAGCCGTCGATAAAAGCGATGAGTACGGACCAGACGATCAGCTTGATCTGGAAGGAGCCGACCCCGTACTCGTCCAGAAAGCGCGAAACTTGAACTTCCGCTTCCGCAGCCATCGTTTCCCCACGAGCATTATTTGTTCTGGCGAGAGCCGTTGCCGCTCTCGGTGCCGGAAACCTATGGCACTCCGCGGGCGAAGGAAAGTGACATTCGCCCGCAGCGCGTTGGCACGCGGCCCACTTGGACGCCCTAATGCGCCGGACGGCGGCTACGCGGCGTCGAGCGGCCGGCCTTCTTTTTCGCGCAGCGCGCGCAGCACCGCCTCGGCGGTGAGCGGCAGCTCCATCAGGCGGACGCCGACCGCATCGTCGATGGCGTTGGCGATCGCCGGTGAAAGACACAGCGTCGACGATTCGCCGACGCCCTTGGCGCCGAACGGCGCGTTGTGCTGATAGGCGTCGATCGCTTCGTTCACCATCGCGTCCGGCAAGTCGGCGATGCCGGGGATCCGGTAGTCGGCGAGCGACGCGTTGGTGACCTGGCCGTTGTCGAGGTTCATCTTCTCGAACAGCGTGAAGCCGAGCTGCATCAAGGCGGCGCCGGAAATCTGCGTTTCGACGATGCGCGGGTTCACGAGCTTCCCGCAATCCACGACGTTGATCATCCTGGCGATGCGCACGCGGCCGGTTTCGGTGTCGACCTCGACCTCGGCGCCGCTGCCGCCGGCCATCCAGAACGGCGTGATCTCGGGCGACAGGCCGGTCTCGTGGTCGGGCGCCACGTAGTCGGGCCGATAGCTGCCGGTGCCGACGATGTTGCCGGCCTTCATGCCGTATTTTTTGACGAACAGGCCGGAGACCGGCGTGTTGCTGCCTTCGGGTTCGCCAAGCTCGCGGCGCATCGCGGCGATCTTGTCGCGCGCCTCCTCGGCGGCGAGGCGGACGGCGTGCCCCATGTGGAACAGCGAGCGCGAGCCGAGCGTGCCCATGTCGTAGGGCGTCACGTCGGTGTCGCGGGCGACGACTTCGCACCGACTCGGCCGGCACATTGAGTACCTCGCCGACGATCTGCGCCATGGCAGTGTCGGAGCCTTGCCCCATGTCAACAGTGGAAATGTAGAGGGTGGCACTGCCGTCGGCGCCGACATTGAGGATCGCGACCGAAGCCGTCGGCGAGACGCACGCCTTGAGCGCGATGGCCAAGCCGCGGCCGCGCCGGATCGTGCCGCTGCCGTGATCGAACTTGTCCTTCCACCGCAGCCGGTCGGCGACGTGGTCGAGGATCGCTTCGAGCGGCGCACTTTTCAGGATCGTGCCGGTCGCCTGTGGCCGGCCATCGCGCAACAGATTCCTGCGGCGGAATTCGACCTTGTCGATGTTCAATGCGTTCGCGATCAAGTCGGTGTGGCACTCGTGCGCGAAGGCAAGCTGCGGCATGCCGAAGCCCCGCAATGCGCCGGCCGGCGTCATGTTGGTGTACATGGCGTAGGAATCGATCCAGACATTGTCGACGTCGTAGGGGCCGCCGGCGAGGAATCCCGATTTGTGGGTGACGCGCGGGCCGATATCCGCATAGGCGCCGCCGTTCCAGAACACCTCGCATTTGCGCGCGGTGATGCGGCCCTTGTCGTCGACCGCGGTTTTGATGCGCACCGTCGCCGGGTGCTTGGTGATCTGATAGAAAGCCTCCTCCATGGTCAGCGCGATCTTGACCGGGCGCCGCGCGATCATCGAGCACGCCGTGACCAGGGCTTCGAGCTTGATGTAGAGCTTGCCGCCATAGCCGCCGCCGAGATACGGCACCTTGATGCGCACCCGGTTTTCCGGCCAGCCGAGCAGCCGGGCAATCTCGGAGCGCACGAACGACGGCCCCTGCGAGCCGCTGTAGATTGTGACGCTTGAGTTTTTGGCGTCGGCGATCGATGCGTGCGGCTCGAGCGGAACGTGCAGGCACTTCTGCGTGCGGAATTCGTGCTCGAACACGTGCGGCGCGTCCGCAAAGGCCTTGTCGACGTCGCCGAGCCGCAACTTAGCGTTCAGCGCGAGGTTGGTGTTCTTCAACCCCTTGAGATGCTTGAGGTCGGCAAACGAGCCGGCCGGCTTGAGTTCGTCGTGCACATAGATCGGCGCGGTCATCGCCTCGACTTCGTCGTAGACAGCCGGCAGCTCTTCGTATTCGGCGACGATCGCTTGCGTGGCGGCTTCGGCGACGTGGGGATCGGCGGCGAGCACCACGGCCACCGGCTCGCCGACGAACCGCACCTTGTCGATCGCCAAAATCGGCTGATCGTGGAACGCCGGACCGTAATAGGGATCGGGGATCACCTTGCGCACGTCGTCGGCGGTGATGACGCGAAGAACGCCCGGCATCGCCTTCGCGGCGCTGGTGTCGATCGACTTGATGCGGCCGTGTGCGACGGTGCTGCGAAAGATCTTGCCGTGCAGCATCCCGGGCAGCCGCATCACATGCGTGTACTCGGCGCGGCCGGTGACCTTCTCGCGTGCTTCGAGGCGTGGAATCGAGCGGCCGATCTGGCCGCCGCCCATTGGGTTCACTGACATCGACGCCGCGCTCCGTGACGGTTGGCTATCATCCGACGACACAAGCTCTATCCCGAAAAACAGATTTGGAAAACCTGCCAGCAGAGCGTCGCGCGGCGTCGTTCGGAAACGGCCGACTCCGCGGGCGGACTTGAGGTGCCCGGTGCCGAGGTCTAACGTGCCGCGGTCAGGTCAAAAAAGAGAAGCCGCAGCCGCCCGGCACGAGTGTCGAAGGTGCTCAACTCGTACCGAACCGGGCTTGCAGGCCGCGTTGCAGGCGTTTGCAGCCTGGGAGGATACCGGCATGCCGATCTCGCTGATCGTCAATGGCGTCGCCTATACGGCGGATATCGAGCCCGACACGCCATTGCTGTGGGTGCTTCGCGACTCGTTGAAACTCACAGGCACGAAGTACGGGTGCGGCATCGCTCAATGCGGCGCCTGCACCGTCTTGATTGACGGCCGCGCGACGCGCTCCTGCAGCGTTGCCGTGTCGGCGGTCGCCGGCAAGGCGGTCACCACCATCGAGGGGCTGTCGGCCGACGGCACGCATCCGGTGCAGTTGGCCTGGATCGAGTTCGACGTGCCGCAATGCGGCTACTGTCAGTCTGGCCAGATTATGGCGGCAGTGGCGTTGCTCAAACAAAAGCGTAAGCCCACCGACGCCGATATCAACCGCGAGATGACCAACATCTGCCGCTGCGGGACATATCCGCGCATCCGCGCCGCTATTCACCGCGCGGCCGAGCTGCAGGCGTGATGGCGACCACGATGACCGGCAACGCTGACACGCGCTCAATATCCGAGATGAACCGCCGCGACTTCCTCGCCGCCGTAAGCGCGGCCGGGAGCGCCATGGTGCTCGGCTTTCATGTGCCGCCGGCCCGCGCCGAAGCAGCGCCGGTCCGGGCCCAGCCCTGGTATCGCGACGCCACGGTGCCCGAGATCAATGCGTGGCTGACGATCGCGCCGGACGACACGGTGACGATTCGCGTGGCGCAGACTGAGATGGGCACCGGCGTGCTGACGTCTTGCCCGATGATGGTGGCCGAGGAGCTGCAGTGCGACTGGAATAAGGTACGCGCCGAATACTGCTCGCCGCAACGCAATGTGATCGAGAAAGCTCCCGAGTGGACAATAGCTGTTCCCGGCGGCGGCAATCCGAAAATCCGCGACGGCGGCGGCGAACCTGTGTCGTCGCCAAACTTCAAGGGCGTGTATCGCCGGCTCGACACCAATTCGAGCGGTTCGGTTCGCGAGAGCCGCTATTACCTGCAAATGGCCGGAGCCGAGGCGCGCGAGCGCCTGCTGCTCGCCGCCGCTGCGATGTGGAATGCGCTGGCGTCGGAGCTGACAGCGAAGAACAGCATCATCACCCATGGTCCCACCGGACGGCAGACGACCTACGGAGCCGTCGCCGCGCGCGCCGCCGCAATCGCGTTGCCCGATCCGTCGAAAATTAAGATCAAGGGGCCGGATCAGTTCACACTGATCGGCACCGAGCAGAAGAACCGTGACGTCCCGCTGAAAGTCACCGGTCAAGCGATCTACGGCATCGATGTCGATCTGCCGGGCATGCTGTATGCGGCTGTGAAGGCCTGTCCGGTTTTCGGCGGTACGGTCAAAAGCTACGATTTCAACGCCATCAAGGATCGCCGGGGCGTTCATTCGGTCGTCACGATCGACGGCAAGGGCGACAGAAAAGATGCCGACTACGGCACGAGCGGCAAGGAATATCGGTTCGCCGCGGTCGCGGTCGTCGCCGACACCTGGTGGCGGGCGAAGACGGCGCTCGATGCGTTGCCGATCGAATGGGACATGGGCGCCGGCGGCCAGCGCGGCACTGCCGATTTGTTCAAGGCCGATTTCGAGACCTTGAAGCAGCCCGGCACCATCGTGCTGGAGGAAGGCGGCAGCTACGCGGACGCGAAAAGTAAAGCCGCCAAGGTCGTCGAGGCGACCTATACGGTGCCTTTCCTGGCTCATGCCCGCATGGAGCCCGGCAATGCGACCGCGATGGTGACGGCCGGTCGCGTCGACGTGTGGACCGCCGACCAGTCACCCCAGTACGGGTTATTGCGGGCAGCCGACGAAGCTGGCGTCACGCCCGATAAGGTCTTCATTCACACCACGTTTCTGGGCGGCGGCTATGGCGGCGGCGGCGGTTCGGACCAGATTCGCCAGGCCGTCGCCATTGCCAAGACACTGAACGGACGGCCGCTGAAGGTGCTCTGGAGCCGCGAAGAAGACATGCGCGCCGGAGAGAAGTATCGGCCGATGGGCGTCGGCCGATTCGAGGCGGCGCTCGACGACGCCGGCTGGCCGCTCGCTCTCAACATGCGTACCAACGGCGATCGCTTTGATCGCAATCTTGTCCCCGCCGGCACCCGCAAGAATTTGCTGGCCGAGCAAGCGGTGCGCGGTCTTCACGAACTGCCGTACTTTTTCCCGACGGTGTATTACGATGTCCACACGCAAAACAGCCACGTTCCCGTGGGATTTCGCCGTTCGACGGGCAGCGGCGTCAATGTCTTCTACCTCGAAAGTTTCATCGACGAACTGGCCCATGCCGCCGGCAAGGACCCCTACGAATATCGCCGCGAACTGATTTCGCGAAATACAACGTGGCGCGGTCGCGACGACTGGCTCAAGGCGCTCGACATGGTCGCCGAGATGTCGGGCTGGGGCTGGCCGTTGCCGGAAGGCTGGGCGCGTGGCATCGCCGTCGACGACCGGCGCCGCGTCCCGGCGGGGCGGACCGCAACCTCGCTCTGCGCCGAAGTCGTAACGGTCTCGGTCAGCCGCTCAGGCCTGGTCAGGCTAGAACGCGTGGATACCGTGTTCGACCAGGGCTTTTCGTTCATCAACCCGCTCTCGGTCCGCAAACAGATTGAAGGCCAGATCGCCTGGGCGCTGAGCGATGCCATGTGGCAGGAAATCACCATCAAGGACGGCCGCACGGTCGAAGGCAACTTCGATCAGTATGAAGTCGCCCGCATGGCCGACTATCCGCCGCAGATCAACATCCGGTTTCTCAAGACCGACAACAAATGGATTTCCGGGGTCGGCGAAGAAGCTTGCCCGCAGATCGCGCCAGCGATGGCGCAGGCGATCTTCAAGATCACCGGCAAGCGCATCCGGTCGCTGCCGTTCGGCAATCAAGACCTGAGCTGGGCGTAGAGGAACAATAT
Organism: uncultured Alphaproteobacteria bacterium; assembly: GCA_963732015.1. Taxonomy (GTDB): domain Bacteria; phylum Pseudomonadota; class Alphaproteobacteria; order Rhizobiales; family Xanthobacteraceae; genus BOG-931. The sequence continues at coordinate 308,912 of CAVSXY010000007.1, forward strand.
TCATGGACATGAGCGTATCGGTCGCGCCCGCAAAGGACGCGCTGGCGGACGACACCAATGGGAAAGACGCAAACGCGAAAGATTTTGTAGCAAGCCCGAACGCAAGCGGGCTCGACGAATGGCTGGCGAAAGTCGAGGCCATGGGCGAACTCAAGCGCATCACCGCGGAAGTCGATCCCGATCTCGAAGCGGCGACCATCACCTATCTGGTCGGCGGCGAGAAGAGCCCGGCGCTGCTGTTCGAGAACATCAAGGGCCATCCCGGTCATCGCGCGCTCTACAACATGATCGGCTGCAACCTGTCGCGGTTCTGCCTGATGATCGGCGAGGGGCCGGTGGACCATCCGCTTAAGGCGGTGCAGGCGCTGCAGCGCAAGATGGGCAAGACGATGAAGCCCAAGGAGGTGCCGGCCGAAACCGCGATCTGCAATCAGAACATCGTCACCGGCGACGCGATTGACATTCGCCGGTTTCCGGCGCAGCGCATGTGGCCGCTCGATGGCGGACTTTATCTCGGCACCGGCGATGCCGTAGTGACTCAATGCCCGGAAACCGGCCGCATCAACGTCGGCACCTACCGCATGATGATCAAGGGGCCGCGCGAGATCGGCGTCTACACCTCGCCCGGCAAGGACGCGACGCTCGATCGTGAGAAGTGGTGGAGGATGGGCAAGCCGATGCCGATCGCGGCGTGCTACGGCATCGATCCGCTGTTGTTCCTGGTCGGGGCCACGACCTTCCCCAAGACGCAGAGCGAATACGAGTATTACGGCGGCATCAGCGGCGCGCCGATCGAGTTGTTCAAAAGCGACATCACCGGCCTGCCGCTGCCGTCGCGCGCCGAAATCATTCTTGAAGGCTTTGTCTATCCGGATGAAACCTTCGCCGAAGGGCCGTTCGGCGAGTTCACCGGCTATTACGGCCGGCCGAGCGGCGCGACGCCCTACATGCGCGTCGAGAAAGTCCGCTTCCGCAACAATCCGACGCTCACCTGTGCGCTGATGGCGGACGGCCCCGCCAACGAGGCCGGACTGTTCTGGGCGGCGTTGCGCTCGGCCGCCATCTGGGCCGATCTGCAGAAGCTCGGCATTCCGGGCATCCAGGGCGTCTGGTCGATTCCCGAAGCCGCCGGCTGGGGCATCACCGTCGTCTCGATCAAACAGATGTATGCCGGGCACGCGCCGCAGGTGATGGCTCTGGCGGCGCAATGCACCGGCGGCGCCTATTTCGGCAAATACGTCATCGTCGTCGATGACGACGTCGATCCGACCAACATTCATCAGGTGCTGTGGGCGATGGCGACGCGCTCGCGGCCGGCGCAGTCGATCGATATTCTGCGCGAGACCTGGAGCACGTTCCTCGATCCGAGCCTCAATCCGCCGGAGATCAGGCCGTGGGGATCGAAGGCGCTGATCAACGCCTGCATGGACTACCGCTACATCAACACCTTTTCCAAGCGCACGAAACTCTCCAAGCCGATGTACGAGCGGGTGGTGGCGCGGTGGGACGAATTCGGTTTTCCTGGAGAGCCGCCGGCGCTGACAGTGTTCGAGGACAGCGAACCGGGAACGCCCATCGAGTAGAGCCGAAGACTTGCCGCTTCCTCTTCCACCCCTGGAACGGGAGGATAGGTGGGGGTCGCAGGCAGCGATGCCGAGACAATCGGTTCTAAGAACGGAACGGTCAATGTCCGCTTCTCTCCTGAAGCGGACTTGCGGACATTTGTCCGATACTAGAGACGTCCTTAGTTTACCGGCTGCGCCTCCGGAAATTTCCATTTGCCGTTCAGCATTTCGTCGCGTGACCGATAGAGCCGCACTATGTAGTTCCAGCCGCTCACGGTTGGCAGGCAATTCGGAATTTTGCCGTCGCAGCCGCCGAACTGAACTGTGATTGAGCCGTCGGTGCCTTTCTTGGCCGTGATGTTGTTCAGTGAATAGGCATCGAAATTGTTTGGCTCGAAATAGCCCTCGGCGTTGTAGAGGCTGATCGACCAGAAGCCGTCGACGGGCACATCCTTCACGTTGAGCTTGTAGATCGTCGTGCCATCGTTCTTGCTCGGCGTGACGTTGAGATAAATGGCATCCTTATCAGGATTGAGGCCCTAGCCCGTCGTGGTCACGTTCAGGTGCCTAACCGGATCGACCTCATTCCTGCGGCCGGCAGCGTGACGCCAGTCGGGGAGGGTTTCGCCTAGCACCACCAGCGCATCGCGCACCTTCTTCTGGCTGACCGCGTCCCAGTTCGGCACCTTGAATTTGCCCGGGCCGAGGCCACTTTGCGCTGGAACAACGGCGTCAATAACTGGATGACCTACCTCATCGGCGACATTCCCGTCGGCACCTACAACTCCGCCAACCTCGCCAATGGCAGCATTGGCCATGGCGCCGTCGACAGTGGCATTGGTTACACCTATTTCGATCCGCAGACTGGGTCATGAATTTTCCACGGTAACGGGGCTTACCTACAATCTGGTAAATCCCAGTACCGGCTATCAGAGCGGAATCGACTGGCATCTCGACTGGGGGGCATCTCAGTTCCAGACGAAGACCTTGCAAGTTGGCGCGGTCGGCTATGTCTACAATCAACTCACTTCCGACCGCGGTTGCCTGCCGGCATTGTGCCCGTTCGAGGCGCGCACTGTCGGGATTGGCCCGCAGCTTGGAATAATCATTCCGGGCGCATCGATGCAGGCGTATCTTAATTTCAAAGCGTATTGGGACTTCGATACGCAGGATCGGGCCTCCGGTATGAGCGCGTGGGTAACTTTGGCCTTCTCACCAAACCCACCAACCCATGAGAGCGCACCATCGCCGGTACTGACTAAGTCATTGCCTCACAATTAAAGCGTTGCCCGTGTCCGGTCTGGGTGTACG
>CAVSXY010000008.1:0-95646 GCA_963732015.1 uncultured Alphaproteobacteria bacterium
AAAGTCCCGTTCCCGGACGGATCAATCATCGCCGCCTTGCATTGGACGGAAGCTACGTCAGACCTGGACAATCAGGTCCTGGCCGCCGGGCTTTCCCTACGCCCGGCCTAGAATTGGTCTTTGCCGGGTCCGCTGTGAATGTTCAGTTCATGGGTCAAGGAGTGTAAAAAGTACACCGCGTCTGGGGGTTGGGGGTATGCCGACTTTACGAATGGCAAACCCGGCGATCAGGCGCTGCATGAAAAGTGTTTCCCCTGCCACGTATCTGCAAAAGATCACGACTACGTTTTCACTCACTGCGCGCCTACGCCCTGATTGCAATTGGGCCGCCAATCGAACCGCCGCCTGGCGGACTGAAAGTTTTTCGCTTTGGCGATCAAAAAGTGAGGACGCAAATGATCATGCTTATCAAGACGCTTGCCGCAGTCGCGGCTGGTACCGTGCTCGCCACGAACGCCTTCGCCCAGAGCACAAAGGAGGTCCGCGAAGTCTCACCGTACGTCGCCATCGAGAACGAGCCCCCACCCAAACTGATTGTGGACCCCACGCCGCTTGCCGCAGGACTGGCCCACGGCATCGTCTGGATCCAATATCATGCGGAGAACGTGCGTATCGTACCAGTGTTCGGGGCAGGCGCGCTCAACGTATCTCCACGGATCGGGCATCTGCACGTACACATCGACGACCTGCCTTGGGGTTGGGTGGAAGCGACAGTGACAACAATACAATCAGCGTGGCGGGTCTGCCGCCCGGTCAGCACAAGATGCTTGTCGAGTTGGTGACGCTAACCACCACGTATTCGCTGGGTGCACGGAGTGCAGGCAGACGGTGACGTTCACGGTCCCAGAGGGAGCACCTCACCCGCACTGAATTTGCTGCACCTGCTCAGGTCTGGAAATTGTGCAGGTTTCTCGGACGCCTGAGTGAAGGTCTATCCGCGCGTGTGTTCGCCGGCGTCCGAGAAGCGCCAAGGCACGAAGTCGCGGGAGGTGATCGCGGGTGGTGCGGCGGGCGCTATGGGGATTGAGGCCGGGCGCGGCCGGTGCGGCGCGGTGATGGTGCGGCGCGGGTGAGACCGGAACCTGGCGCACAGGGGTATTTGTGGCCACTTGGCATGAGGCGGCGACGGTTTGCGGCGCAGACCGATGGGTCGAGCAGATGCGACAGACGGCATTTTGTGTCTGCGGCACGAGCGGCGGCGATGCCGACGGAGGGCCAGCGATGCGGATGTGTGTCAGTCTGATCTGGCATCAGCCGCGCGTTCATGACGTGTCGATTGATGGCTTGTGCCTGGTGTGGCCCGCCGCGCGCGAAGACCTCGATGATGATCATGCGCCCGCCGCAACGCGGACAGGGACAGGGTAGCACGCGCGGCTCGCCTGGCTCGACAGCCTTTGGATATCGGTCTCGGTTCCTCTGGGGGTGTGCAGCAGCGAGGAGCTCACGCGCTCTGGGGATGTCGGCAGCGCGATTAGCGTTAGCGAACAGGCCGTAGTGGCGGATGCGATGGAACCCCTTCGGCAGCACGTGGATGAGGAACCGACGAATGAACTCGTGGGGCGTGAGCGTCATCGTTTTCCAGCGGCCAGGACCTTCGATGCGATAGTCCTTCCAGCGAAACGACACTCCACGATCATCAGCGGCGACGAGCCGGCGGTTGGAGATGGCGACGCGATGCGTGTAGCGTGAGAGATAGCGCAGCACCTGCTCTGGCCCCGCGAAGGGCTGTTTACAGTAGACGACCCATTTGATGCGGCGCAGCGGTGCCAGGAACTTCTTGAAGGTTTGCATATCGGCGAGGTCGACATGCGTGTTGAAGAACTTCAATCGGCCTCCTGCATGCGCGTCGATGAGCATCGCGAGGAACTTGCCGCGGAAGAGACGCGCGAGGACCTTGACGTGGACAAGGAAGTTCGACCGAGACGAGATCCATCTGCAGCCATCGTCTGAAAGTCCGCCACCGGGCACGATCATATGCACGTGGGGATGATGCGTGAGCGCCGAGGCCCAGGTGTGCAAGACAGCGGTGATACCGATCTTGGCGCCAAGGCGCTTGGGATTGGCTGCGATTGCAAGCGTCGTGTCGGCTGCGGCCTTCATGAGCAGGTCATAGATGACGCGCTTGTTCTGATAAGCGATGTCGCGCAGTCGGCTGGGCAATGTGTAGACAACGTGGAAGTAACCGACTGGCAACAACTCGGCTTGGCGCTCGGCGAGCCACTTTCGCGCCGCAGCGCCTTGGCACTTAGGGCAGTGGCGGTCGCGGCAACTGCAATATAGCGATGACGGTGTGAGCGCACGCGGCGTTCTCGCAGCGCGCAACATGACCTCCGAGCGCCGCCGTGCGGCAGCGCTCGATGGCCGACATGACTTTGAGCTGGCCAAGGCTCACATGCCCTGCATTGGCTAAACGCCAAGCAGGACCGTGGTCGTGGAAGATGTCCGCGACCTCCAGAGCTGGACGGAGCACGAGAGGAGCGCTACCTCCGGCGGCCGTCCTTTCTTGCTTCTTTGTCCTTACTGTTGCGCTTTTTCCGGCTCAGCTGCGATATTTGCGTAAGCGGGCTCTCGACGGCGGAGATCAAGCCTGTGGCCACACGAGCGTAGCGTGCCGTCGTCTCCAACTTGTCGTGACCGAGCAGAGCTTGGATTGTTCTGATATCGACCCCGCGATCGTAGTAGGTGCCGTCGCAAAACTATGGCGCAACGAGTGCAAGGTTTGACCTGCCTTCCTGATCCCGGCCGCATTGGCCGCCTTATGGAACAGATGTTGTTGAGCTGACGTGGGGTGATGACTTGCTGCGTCCTTTGGCCGGGAAGATCAAGCGCTCTGCCGTCGGCACGCCTTCGTCGTCGAGTGCCGGGCGCACCCTCCACCACGCGCGCAAAAGCATGTGCGTCTCCGGCGACAACATGACGTTACGATCCTTGCGGCCTTCGACTTGTTCGACGTGGATGATCATCTGCGCGCCGTCGATATGCTTGACCTTGAGCCGAGTAACTTCGCCGGCACGCAATCCCGCGCCATAGCCGAGCCTGAGGATGGCACGCGCCTTGAGGCGTGTCGCCATCGACAGTAGGCGCTTGGTCTCGCGGACTGAGGACCAACGGGACCTTCTGAGGCTCCTTAATGTGGTAGATCTCGGCGGCCAGATCGTGCCGGCGCAGCGTCACGCGGAACAGGAACCTCACCCCCGTCATGATGCGGTTACGATTGCAGATGGTGAGCCCTTCTTCTTCGATGAGCGTCAGTTGGAACTGGCGCACGTCGTCGGCTGTCGCCGTCTCCGGCGAGCGTTTGAGGAAAGCGGCGAACCGCTTGCAACTGTGGAGATGGCTGCGCAGCGAATGACGCCCGAGTTTGCGCGCACGGATGTCGTCGATCATGCGTTGACGCAGCGGGCTGACCATGGGCCAGGTCATCAGAGAACTCCTGAGTGAGGTTGCTGGGACCGCAATCTCAGGACGCGGCCGCGTCCCCCGCTATCGTCATTCTCTCATCTGGCTACCGGCCTATCGGCTCAAGCACCCGCCTCAGCGGGCTGTCGCGCAGCGACTTGTGCTTTGGCCCAAAGCTGACATTTGCTGCGGTGCCGAAAAATGTCCGCTTCCGGAGGCATTGTGTCGGTTGCTTGTCGCGCTCGATAGATCGGAAACCAACTGCCGACGCGCTGTGTGATCATGTTTTTCCAGGACCGCAAACTCAAAAAGGGCATAGGCAGTGCTGCCGCGAGGTGGGCATTTATGTATGGGCCGCAGCGGACGTGCCGGGACGCAACCACTCGCCCAGCTTCGACCATCGCCGCCGGCCTGAGACGTTCCGAACCGCGATGGCGACGGCCTTCTTCTGGCCAACGAGTACGACCAATCGCTTGCCGCGGGTCACGCCCGTATAGAGCAAATTTCTTTGCAGCATCGCGTAGTGCTGCGTCATCACCGGTATTACCACCGCGGGGTATTCCGATCCTTGGCTCTTATGGATGGTTGCCGCGTAAGCCGGGACCAGGGTGTCGAGTTCACCAAAGCTGTAGCTAACGGATCGACCATCAAAGCTCGCGACGATCTCGCCCTCATTCGGGTCGACGTTGCCGATATAGCCAATGTCGCCGTTGTAGACCTCCTTGTCGTAGTCGTTCTCAATCTGCATGACCTTGTCGCCTGGGGCGAAAGTCCATCCGAACCGCTCCACCTTATGATCGCCCGCCGGATTGAGGGCTGCTTGCAATTCAATGTTCAACGAACGTGCACCGACGCCGCCCCGGTTCATCGGACACAGCACCTGGACGTCACGGATTGGGTCGAAGCCGAACCGTCGTGGGATGCGGGTCTTCACCAGTTCGATGATACGGGCGACGGCGTTCTCCGGATCGTCCGCTTGCACGAAGTAGAAGTCGCTCTCGGCCCCCGGCGGGCTGAGATCGGGAATTATGCCCTGGTTGATGCGATGAGCAGTGGTGATGATGCGGCTCTGCGCTGCTTGCCGGAAGACTTCGGTCAGGCGCACGACCGGCACGGCGCCAGAAGAGATCACGTCGGCCAGCACTTGTCCGGGACCGACCGAAGGAAGCTGGTCGATGTCGCCTACGAGCAAAAGGGCTGCCTTGTTGGGCACAGCCTTCATGAGCGACTGCATCAACATGACATCGACCATGGAGGTCTCATCGACAACCAACAGGTCGCAGTCGAGCGGGTTGTCGTCGCCACGCTTGAAGCCGCCGCCCTTCGGGTCGACTTCGAGCAGCCGGTGGATGGTCTTGGCCTCGAAGCCGGTCGCCTCGGTCATCCGCTTGGCAGCACGACCAGTGGGTGCGCAGAGCAGCAGGCTTACTCCCTTGGCCGCGAGGATGCGCAAAATGGCATTGACGATCGTTGTCTTGCCGACGCCGGGACCGCCGGTGACGACCAACACCTTGGACATCAGGGCGAGCCGGATGGCGGCAACCTGGCTTTCCGCAAGGGCAAGCCCGATACGTTGCTCGATCCACGGCAATGCCTTGTCGGGGTCGATCCAGGACCAAGGCAGCTTGCCGTTCGCGAGGCGAATGAGGCGCTCGGCGATCGTGCGCTCCGCGCGGTGCAGGCCGGCCAGAAACACACAGGGTGTTTCGCCAACGCGGTCGGTGACCACGGTGCCCTCTTGGAGTTCGAGGTCGAGAGCGGTGCGGATCAGGTCCTGCGGCACCTCGAGCAGCTTCTCGGCGAGCGGGACAAGCTCGTCGGTCGGCAAGCCGCAATGTCCCTCGTCCATCGCCTCGGTCAGCGCATAGGAGATCCCCGCACGGACCCTGACCATGGCGGTCTTCTCGATGCCGAGCTTCATGGCGATGTCGTCGGCGGTCTTGAAACCGATGCCACGAATATCGCGCGCCAAGCGGTAGGGGTTCTCGGTCATGACCTGGATGGCGTCGGCACCATAGGTCTTGAAAATCCGGACCGCCCGCGCCGTGCCAACGCCATGGCTGTGCAGGAAAACCATGATCTCACGGACCGCCTTTTGCTCAGCCCAGGCGGCGACGATCCGAGCCGCGCGCACCGGCCCAATGCCGTCGACCTCCCGCAGGCGATCGGCCTGCGTCTCGATGACTTCGAACACCTTCTCGCCGAAAGCGCGCAGGAGCTTCTTGGCGTAGGCCGGGCCGATGCCCCGGATCATGCCTGAGGCAAGGTACTTCTCGATGCCTTCGACCGAGGTCGGCTCCGAGGTCTTGAGGAAGCGGGCCCTGAACTGCTGGCCGTGGGTGCGGTCATTCACCCAGTCCCCTGATGCCGTGATCCACTCGCCGGCGCATATCGTGGCGGCATGCCCGACCACTGTGACCAGGTCGCGGTGGCTCCGCGCCTTGACCCTGATGACGCAGAATCCGTTCTCGGCATTTTGGTAAGCGACGCGCTCGACCAGCCCGGCCAGCACCTCTTGATCGGATGGATTGGGCTGCGTCTTCATGATGCGCGGCGCGCGGCGGTCGACTGGATCGATAGGTTAGCCGATGCGGCGTGACGCCGTAACGGGTGCGCCGCCGCGATTGATTACCGGCTCCCAGGCTTCGGGTCCTCTTCCTCGGCAATCCGAGCCTTACGGAGCATATGGATTTACCCGCGGCGCCAACGCAATACGGCGATGCAATGCGTTCCAGGTCAGCGACTATGTCGGCCTTCTCGATGTGGAAGCGCTCGGGGTCACGGTTGGAGATCATGAGCCGGCGAACGCGCGAAGCCACCTCGCGCAGTTGCTCTACGAGGCGATAGGCGATGCACGACTGCGACGCCGTCACCGGTGACGCCCTTTTCGAAAGCGGAAGCGCCGTAATGTTGTAGGGCGGACCGGCGGAGGAAGCAGCCTGCTTCGCCCTATGGAGGACCTCAGGCATAGTCAGTGCCGTCGTCACCAGTGTCGACGTTTTGTCCGTCGTCGAAATCGTCGTCGACACCGCTCCAGTCGTCGGACGCTGCCGGAACGTCGGGGGCCGGGGCAGGACTTGCACCTCGGCTATCAACGGCATCGATGCCGAGATCACGCGCGAGATCACTGTCGGACGCGTTGCTTCCCCAAGGGTGGATTTCGATCGCCGAGGCCCGCGAATGCAGTCTGATCACTTCCGCCGAAGTCGGAACGATGGCTGGACATCGAGCGGATTCCGTCAAGCAAGAGGGCTCCCCCAATAACGCCGGCCGCCGATGACGCCGCCGTGCCGAGGAACGATCCGCCCGAGCCGAAGGCCGGTCTAGCCGGATACGGGATCGGTCCCGGCTGATACGCTGCGGGGCCGGGAGACGCTCCAGGGTCGTGCGACGCCATTAGCTTGCGGGTGTACGGCAGGCACCGAGCCGCGTGCCTCATGACTAAAACATCCGGACGTCAACAGGAAGTAGCTACCGCACCGAATCGGGGCCGCATTTGTGCAGCTAATGGCGCCTAACAACCTCGCGGAGCGTGGCCGCCAACCGAAAGCCCGCCTTGCCAAGGGAGTTGGGTTTTCCGCGACTTTTAGCGCCCGTGCTCGGACTCGTCAGTCCGTCGTCTGATATGCGCTACAGGGGCCCGTTAAATCGGTCGTACCGATCACGCGAAGGGCCTGATCACGCGTCTACAGGGGAGTGACTACGCGTCTACAGGGGGGTGACTACGCGTCTACAGGGGGCCGTTACGGCGTAACGCTGGGGTAGGTGTACTCGACAAACTCGCCATAGGGGTCGTCGGCCGCGGCCTCCTTCGGCAGGTCGGTCGGGTCCGGTTTACGCCCCCGGCGCAGGAAGATGATCTGGCCCTGGCGCATCCGCACCTCGAGCACCTGGTCGGGTAAAATCGTCTCGCCGTCGTCCCAAGCCCTTGATCCCAACTTGATTTTGCCGCCCTCGACCTTGGAAAACACGACCGTCAGGCCATCCGTGGTCGCTAGCGGTTTTTCGTCGAAAAAGGGCATTGCTCTACTCTCATGAGATTCTTCAGCCGATTCCGAGCGAAAACGCGGCACGGCGGCGCTGGATGACTACGCGTCTACCTGCGATGATTTCGGTGGTCTCGGTGACCTGCCCCACGGGCTTCGGGGCTGGTCCGTATCGATTGGCGAGCCGGCGAAGATCGTGTTCGATCTCGCTCTTCTCCATATGGAAGCGCTCGGGGTCGCGGCTGCTGATCGATAGGTGGCGCACGCGGCGCGCCAGGAGGCGCAGAGCTTCTGCGTCAGCCGCATCGATCATGGGAATGTCGGGGATATGAGGGAAGGCCAGGAGCGCAGTGCGCCGAGCTTCTATTTCCAAAGTGCCCGAGATTGAAAGTCTCGACAAGCGCGGCGGCAGCCGGCGTTATTGGGGGAGCCCTCTTGCTCGACGGAATCCGCTCGATGTCCAGCCATCGTTCCGACTTCGGCGGAAGTGATCAGACTGCATTCGCGGGCCTCGGCGATCGAAATCCACCCTGGGGAAGCAACGCGTCCGACAGTGATCTCGCGCGTGATCTCGGCATCGATGCCGTTGATAGCCGAGGTGCAAGTCCTGCCCCGGCCCCCGACGTTCCGGCAGCGTCCGACGACTGGAGCGGTGTCGACGACGATTTCGACGACGGACAAAACGTCGACACCGGTGACGACGGCACTGACTATGCTGGAGCTCCTCTAAGCGCGTAGCAGGCTGGCATGAACCTGTGTGAGGCAATGGCCGAATGCAGACCGCAGTGCAGTCCCGGGATACGCAAGTGTTTTGGACGACAGCGGCAAGCGGCTGGTCGTACTGGTTGGCTAGAAGAAAGCGGTCGCCGTCGCGGTTCGCAATGTGTCAGGCCGGCGGCGCTGGTCGAAGCTGGGCGAGCGGTTGCGTACGGGGCCACATTAGCGCAGCGGCTGCGTGTATTGCGAGGTGAGGCTTCTCTCCTGTCAGGCCCGATAACTGATCGGGCATTCCCCGCCGTCGCGGCGCCACGCCTTGTCCTTGCAGGCAAGGACGCCTTGCCCGATCGTCTTGACGTTCCGATCGGTCCCGAATGTCGCGCAAAGGTCAGCAACGGGACCGTTACTTTCCGGCCGCAGCGCGCACACGAAAAGGTCAGGAACTTTGTCGGTAGGCGATCGAGGCGTAAGGCGGCGATTGCGAGTTCCAACGCGCGGACGACGCGAACCGGCAGCGGTCCTTTCAGATCGCGACTGCGCCAGCGCGCCGGGCGCGGCCGCGGTGCCGACGTAATGCCAAGCCGGGCAACATCCCAGCGCGTGTTCTTCGGGCGGTCCGTCATGGGCCCATTGGATGCCCTGCCCTTGCGTCTCCAGCCGCTACGGCTTGTGGTCTTGGCGACAAAGAGGCGGGATGAGCCGCCTGAATTAGACGCGTATGTCTTTCGACACTCGACTTAAGCAGTGGCCGATTCCATAGCTTAAGCGTCATCGACTGCGGCCCTGCCAGGCGCGTTGCGCTCTCGCCTGTGAAAGCGGGAGCGTCAAATGCCAATCACTCCATACCTTTCCGGTCAGGCTTTTGACCCCGAAACTCTTCGCAACATGGGTAAAGTGTTCGAGACGATGTGCACTACACTTGATCTCCCCATTCGCCACGATCCAGCGACCGAGGTACTCGCCAAATTCATTATCGAACGGGCCCAGCAGGGCGTGCGAGATTACGATGAGTTGCTCAATGTAACCTTGGTACAGTTCGAATGAAGGCCGTTCAGTTGGCGGCCGTTGGGAGTTCGACGACCGACTCTACTCTCGGCCGGCCGCCGAGGTCACGTTGCCGTTGCGCATAGTGCTGGCGCTTCGAGGGTATTCCATGCTGCCCGGGTTTGTGAAGAACAGGCCAGTCGACGTCGGTTCTGGTGGCGATGGCATCGTCAAGCTTTGCAGCATAAGCATCGAAATCGCGCCCGAGCGTGAGCAAATGCGCATCGCCGGACGACGCTGGCATTGGCATCGTGCAGACTAGCAGGGGCGAGGCACTTAGGACTGATAGCGCGGTGCGCCGCGAAACGATAGACTGCACTTCGCCAATCTGTTTGACACCCATTAGCGAGACGATTCGCTATCGGTTTCGTGTAGTCGCGTAAACAACACATTTTTGTAAATGGCCAGCTTATCTAGTATCCTTAAGCCTATTGTGCCGGCTGAAGATTCTGAATGAGAGTAGAGCAATGGCGGAAAAATCAAATTGGCATCAAGGGCTTGGGACGACGGCGAGACGATTTTACCCGACCAAGTGCTCGAGGTGCGCATGCGCCAGGGCCAGATCATCTTCCTGCGCCGGGGGCGTAAACCGGACCCGACCGACCTGCCGACCCAGGCTGCGGCCGACGACCCCTACGGCGAATTCGTCGAGTACACCTACCCCACCGTTACGTCGTAACGGCCCCCTGTAGACGCGTAGTCACCCCCCTGTAGACGCGTGATCAGACGGCCGACGTAACGGGCCCATGTGACGCGTGATCGGTGCCGATTGAGCTTCGAACGCGAGCTTCCCCCAAATGAGCGAAACCTTTGCTATCTCTACGCTGCCCAAGAGGGTGAGAAATTTCCTCCGTTTCACGCCCGGCCTCGTTCGTCGGGAAGATCTTATCGGCTTAGCGGAGCATTTAGGAAGCGGCCAAACCAGCCATAGGTGCGCATAGGTCATCTTCTGCCTCGCCATCTCACTGGAAGCGCGGCCGCCGTGCCTTCCGAAGCCGGCCAAGGCTCCCGGAACGCACATGACTTCAGCGCTCGGTTTCCCGCCGCCGCGGCCGGAGTTGGCAACTTGCCCGTCCACTCATGCGTCATCGATAGCGAAGCGATCGTTTGCAACGACGCCGGGCTGGCGGTGTTTGACCTGATCCGTCGGCGACCATCGCACCTCGACGCTGTGCTCTGCGCCTTTGATCTGATCGAACTCGACGGCACTGATCTCCGGCGCGAACCGATCGAGAAGCGCAAGCGCTTCCTACAGCGGCTGCTGGGCGGTGCCAATTACGGCATCGCCTATAACGAGCATTTCGAGACTGAGGGCGCGATCGTCTACCGGGAAGCCTGCGCGCTCGGCTGTGAGGGCATCGTCTCGGCTCGCCCGCATCGCTCCGGGCGGTCCGATCATTGGCTGAAGGTGAAAAACCCCGTAGCGCCGGCCATGCGGCGCGAGGCCGAGGAGGCTTGGTCGTGATTACCGATCGTCCCGTCGTCGTGCGGTGCATGCGATGTCGGCACAAGGGCGAGCTTCCGGCTCAGGCACTAGCCCGTTTGGGGCTCAAATCTGACGCACCGATCGCCTCATTCGTAAAGCGGCTTCGATGCAGCAAGTGGGGCAGCGGCAGCGTGATGGCAACTGGTCAGCCCGAACGAAATAACCTGCGTGATCCGCAGCGGCGCCAAGCCTAGAACAGGTCTCAGTCTGATTTTTTTTGTGACGAAGTTGATGCCTGGCCGATGACCATAAACGCCCTCGAGCGTCCGAATGGGCCAAAGAATCCCCAGGCCGACGTCGCTGGTCGAAGTGAGCGAGTGGCTGAGTGCTGACATATCCAAGCGTAACGTGAGTGTAAAAGGACGTCCGCTCTTGCTCTCGAAGCGGACATTTTTCGGCACCGCAGCGAATGTCGGCTTCGGGCCAACGCACAAAGTCGCTGCGCGACAGCCCGCTGAGGCGGGTGCTTGAGCCGATAGGCCGGTAGCCAGATGAGAGAATGACGATAGCGGGGGACGCGGCCGCGTCCTGAGATTGCGGTCCCAGCAACCTCACTCAGGAGTTCTCTGATGACCTGGCCCATGGTCAGCCCGCTGCGTCAACGCATGATCGACGACATCCGTGCGCGCAAACTCGGGCGTCATTCGCTGCGCAGCCATCTCCACAGTTGCAAGCGGTTCGCCGCTTTCCTCAAACGCTCGCCGGAGACGGCGACAGCCGACGACGTGCGCCAGTTCCAACTGACGCTCATCGAAGAAGAAGGGCTCACCATCTGCAATCGTAACCGCATCATGACGGGGGTGAAGTTCCTGTTGCGCGTGACGATGCGACGGCACGATCTCGCCGCCGAGATCTATCACCTCAAGGAGCCGCAGAAGGTGCCGGTGGTATTGAGCTCCGACGAGGTAAAGCGAATTCTATTGATGGCGCCAAGCCTCAAGGCGCGAACCATGCTGACGATCAGCTATGGCTGCGGCTTGCGGGCGGGCGAAGTGACGCGGTTGACGGTCGGTGACATCGACGGCGCGCAGAACATCATCCGCGTCGTGCAAGGCAAAGGCCGCAAGGATCGCAACGTCATGCTGCCGCCGGATGTGCTCGCGCTATTGCGAGAGTGGTGGCGCGAGCGCTCGGCGTTGGACGACGCCGGGATGCCGCCGGCAGAGCGCTGGATTTTCCCCAGCTATGGCCGCCGCAAGCCGATCACACCACGTCAGTTCAGCCGTCTGTTTCGGGAGGCCGTCAAAGCAGCCGGTATCCGCAAGCCAGGGCTGACCTTGCATTCGCTGCGCCACAGCTTCGCGACGCACCTGCTCGAACGCGGTACTGACATTCGAATTATCCAAGCTTTGCTCGGACACGACAAACTCGAGACGACGGCGCGTTACACGCGCGTGGCCACCGGCATGATCGCGGCCGTCGAGAGCCCGCTGACGCAACTGTCGCAGCCGCGCCGGAAAATGCGGAACCGTAAGGACAAGTCGAATGAAGGACCGCCGGCGTAACGCCGTCGGATGGCCCGGCCATCGCTGGAGGTCGCGGACATCTTCCGCGACCACGGCTCCGCTTGGCGTTTGGCCAACGCGGGGCATGTCAGCCTCGACCAGATCAAGGTGATGAGTGCGATCGAGCGCTGCCGCACAGCGGCGCTCGGCGGCCATGTCGCGCGTTGCGAGAACGGTGCGTGTGCTTACACCGTCGTCAGCTACAATAGTTGCCGCAATCGCCACTGCCCCAAGTGCCAGGGCGCGGCGGCACAGAAATGGCTCGCCGAGCGCGAAGCCGAGTTGCTGCCCGTCAGCTACTTCCACGTTGTCTACACGCTGCCCAGTCAACTGCGCGATGTCGCTTATCAGAACAAGCGCGTCATCTATGACCTGCTCATGAAGGCGGCGGCCGAAACCACGCTCGCCATCGCGGCCGATCCAAAGCGCCTCGGTGCCAGGATCGGCATCACCGCCGTACTGCACACCTGGGGCTCGGCGCTGACGCATCATCCCCACGTGCATATGATCGTGCCCGGCGGCGGTCTCGCGCCGCTTGTGCGTGAGCAACAACCGAGGGCGCAGCAAGAGGCCGATTGCAGCAGATGGATCTCGTCGCGCTCCAACTTCCTCGTCCACGTCAACGTGCTCGCGCGTTTGTTCCGAGGCAAGTTCCTCACCTTGGTTATGGACGCGCACGCCGACGGCCAATTGAAGTTCTTCAACACCCACGTTGGGCTCGCCGACAAACGAACCTTCAAGCGCTTCCTGGCGCCGCTGCGCCGGATCAAGTGGGTCGTCTACTGCAAGCAGCCGTTCGCGGGACCCAAGCAGGTGCTGCGCTATCTGTCACGCTACACCCATCGCGTTGCCATCTCGAACCGTCGGCTTGTCGCTGCTGATGATGGTGGCGTGTCATTCCGCTGCAAGGACTATCGCATCGAAGGTCCTGGCCGCTGGAAAACCATGACGCTCGCACCCCACGAGTTTATCCGTCGGTTCCTGATGCACGTGTTACCGAAGGGCTTCCATCGCATCCGCCACTACGGGTTGTTCGCCAACGGTAACCGAGCCAAGAGCATCGCCAAGGCGCGTGAACTGCTCGCCGTGGCGACACCGCAGACTGAAATCCGAGGCCGCTTCAATGCAGGAGCCTGATCAGCCCCGCGTGCTGCCGCGCCCATGCCCCTGCTGCGGTGGCCGCATGATCATCATCGAGGTCTTTGCACGCGGCGAGGCGCCCAGGCACAAGCCATCAATCGACACGTCATGAACGCGCGGCTGATGCCAGATCAGACTGACACACATCCGCATCGCTGGCCCTCCGTCGGCATCGCCGCCGCTCGTGCCGCAGACACAAAATGCCGTCTGTCGCATCTGCTCGACCCATCGGTCTGCGCCGCAAACCGTCGCCGCCTCATGCCAAGTGGCCACAAATACCCCTGTGCGCCAGGTTCCGGTCTCACCCGCGCCGCACCATCACCGCGCCGCACCGGCCGCGCCCGGCCTCAATCCCCATAGCGCCCGCCGCACCACCCGCGATCACCTCCCGCGACTTCGTGCCTTGGCGCTTCTCGGACGCCGGCGAACACACGCGCGGATAGACCTTCACTCAGGCGTCCGAGAAACCTGCACATAAGCAGACAAACGGCAGTGCGGCAAAATACAGCCTGATCGGACAGGGTTGATTTGGCAAAGATGCGAGGTGGGGTTTCGCCGTGCGATCACACCTGGCCTATGGGGCGCCGTCATCGCCGAGTTTCGCCTGCACTGAACCGACTTTCGCCATCACCCACCGGTAACTGCGAGTATCGCTTCCTTGACCTTTGCCTTGGCGAAATTTTCGATTTTTCCCAGTTCCATATGCGGCATGTTAGGCAGTTCATTGGCTGGAACCACGCAGTCGACAATCGCCGGGCCTTCCGCCTTGAGCGCTTGGTCGATGGCCTCGCGCAACTCACCGGGCTTTTCGGCCCTGAAGCCCACGCCGCCGCAGGCGCGCGCCAGCCCAACATAATCCGGATTGGTAAAGTCGATCGCCTCTTTCCAAGCCGGCAACCCCATCGACTCGGCCTCCAGCGTAATCAGCCCGAGGGATGAATTGTTATAGACCAAGGCTTTCACTGGCAGCTTATGCTGCGTAGCGGTGAGGAATTCGCACATCAGCATATTGAAACCGCCGTCGCCGCAAAGCGCGATGACTTGGCGCGAACGGTCGAGCGCCTGGATGCCATTGGCCTGGCCCAGGGCAGTACCGACGGCACCATTGTTGAAGGAGCCGATGATCCGCTGCTCGCCGGTTTGGCGGATCCAGTTGCCCGACCAGAGTGTGTTGAGCCCGGTGTCGATGACGAACACCGCGTCGCGTTTGGCGAGATCGCTCACCATACGCGCAACAGCCTGCGGATGAATCTGGTCCTTGCTGCGCGCAGGATCGGATTGCTTGTCCTGCATATCGTTCCAAGCATTGCGCTGCGCCGTGACGCCATCGAAAAATCTGCTGTCGCTCTTTGGCGTTACTCGCTCGAGTAGCGATTTGACCGTCGGGCGCACCGAGCCGATAACGCCAAGCTCGGTCGGCGCGCGGCGACCGATTACCCGCGCTCGCTCATCCACTTGGATGACGATGGATTTGCGTGGCAAAAACTCCGAATAGGGATAGTCGGTGCCGAGCATCAGAAACAGATCGCAGTTCATCACGGCGTGATAATCCGCCTTCGTCCCGATCATGCCGATGCCGCCCATCCAGCGCGGGTCGTCGTAAGGCATAATGTCTTTGCCTTTGACCGAGTGAATTAATGGTGCCTTCAGCCGATCCGAGAACGCAGCCGACCAGTGAGCTTTGCTTGGCCCGCGGCCGCCAGCGCGCCGCCCTCCTCGTGGCGGAACTCCGATCCATTCAATTTTGCTGTGGCGAACAGCGTCGCCGATCGGATTGAGCGAGTCGGCAATGAGGCCGAATATGTGCGTGACGCCAATCTTTTCGAGCACGTCAACCAAGATACCCGCAACCGTCCGTGACATCTGTCCCTCCTGCTACTAACTCGTTCTGATCGTCTTAATTGCGACATCGGTAAAACCGTTTGCCGCTTTCTCTTGAGCGCCATGTCATAGCCTGCCCAAGGATTAGAACTGCAAGACCGACGGCTTGCAATAACGCGATTACAGCAGGGTTTCCCATTCGGTGAAACGGGGCAGTGGGCGGTTTGCACGGCAGCAATCCCAAGACCGCCCATGTCCGCTTGGGGTCAGACTCGACCGTTCGGCATCGCCCGACGATTGTCTGCTTTGGCTCCGATAGCTACCGAACCGCTGCATCGCGGCAAGTAACGCGGCGGGCCACTCGCGTCGATTCCGCACCGCAGAAAGGCAGCGCCCTTTTTGTCCAGTCGGGTAGGATCGATGCGCGTAGCGAAGCTTCCTTACTTCGTCGCTTCCTTGGAATCGGGAGGCTTTTGGTCCGCAGATAAGTGGCGTCTAAAATTCCAAATGCCTAGGTGTTTGATCCCAAAGTTTGATGGTGCATTCTTATCGCACGATTCGAAGGTGCGCTATGGGACAAGTTTTACACGGCTGCGCCACCACGACGGAGGCGGTCCGTCGAGCAATACAAAATAGTCAAGAGAGCCTGAGAGCGCTCGCTAAACGCTACAGCATTAACCAGAAGACTGTCGCGAAGTGGAAGCAACGCGAGACCGTTGCTGATCTCCCTACAGGTCCCAAGGAAGCCAAGTCGACGGTTCTTTCCGTCGAGGAGGAGGCGATTATCGTCGCCTTTCGGAGGCATACGCTGCTGCCGCTCGACGATTGCCTCTACGCGCTGCAGCCGACCATCCCAAATCTGACGCGGTCATCCCTGCATCGCTGTCTTCAGCGCCACGGCATCAGCCGATTGCCGGAGGTCGAAGGCAGCAAGCCTTCGAAGAAAAAGTTCAAGGCTTATCCGATTGGCTATTTCCACATCGACCTCGCTGAGGTCCAGACCGCTGAAGGCAAGCTCTACCTCTACGTTGCCATCGATCGCACCAGCAAGTTTGCCTTCGTGCAACTGGTCAAGAAGACCGGAAGGACCTCCGCCTCGGCCTTCCTCGAAGCTCTGATCGCGGCTGTCCCCTACAAGATCCACACGGTTCTCACCGACAACGGGATCCAGTTCACTTTCCCGCCGCGCTACGCGAACGGTCCGACAGCAAGATACATGACGCATATGTTTGATATGTGCTGCCGGGAGAATGGAATTGAACATCGGCTGACCAAGATCAAGCATCCCTGGACCAACGGTCAGGTCGAGCGCATGAATTGGACGATCAAGGAAGCGACCGTCCAACGCTATCATTACGATCGACACGATCAGCTCAAAACACACCTCGCCGACTTCATCAACGCCTACAACTACGCTCGGCGACTCAAAACTCTGAAAGGCCTCACGCCTTACGAATACATCTGCAAATGCTGGGCTTCCCAGCCAGGCCGCTTCAAACTCAATCCGCTCCAGCAAATGCCGGGACTAAACACCTAGACTAGGCAGGTTTTCAACATGGCGCCGTCGCTAACCCAGGCCGCCCTCGGCCTCGCTTCGGGCTCTCTCGTCGGCTTTTCGCTGGGCCTTGTTGGTGGCGGCGGATCAGTCCTGGCGGTGCCGCTGCTCGTCTATGTGGTCGGTGTCGCAAACCCACATGTGGCAATCGGTACCAGCGCGATTGCAGTTGCCGCCAATGCCGCTACCAACTTGCTGAACCATCACCGCGTTGGAAACGTGATCTGGCGTTGTGCTCTGGTCTTTGCGGCAGCGGGCGTCGTCGGGGCATGGTTCGGCTCGACGCTTGGCAAGATGGTTGACGGACAGAAGCTACTTGCGGCTTTTGCCGTCCTTATGATGGTCATCGCGGGATTGATGCTGCGCAGGCGCTCTACCGCCGAAGAGAAAGCTGTCCACCTCAACCGGGATACCCTGCCTCGGCTCGGCGTCATCGGGCTAGCTACAGGTGTATTGTCCGGGTTCTTCGGTATTGGCGGGGGATTTTTGATCGTGCCTGGCCTCATGCTGGCAACCGGCATGCCGATCCTAAATGCAGTCGGCTCCTCGCTTGTGGCCGTAACGGCATTCGGCCTCACGACAGCAGCCAATTATGCCGCCTCAGGAGCTGTGGACTGGATACTTGCTGGATTGTTGCTGTGTGGGGGTGTGCTGGGTGGATTCGTTGGGAGCCGTTCGGCCTACGCTCTGGCCAGCCGAAAAGGATATTTGAGCATGACCTTCGCCACTCTGATCTTCGCCGTCGCCATCTACATGCTGGTGCGCAGCCTACGCGTGCTGCTTTGATGCCATCTATCGATGCAAGGCGTGAGTTCTGGTTCTTAAAAGTTAAAGCTCCATCCGCGCAATTTTTGCCGCTGCGCACGAGATCCAGAGCGAAAGAAGCCGGCACCGAAAATGGCTCCACTTCAAATTACCGGCTCGGGATGTAATTCCTGAAGATGGGGTAACGAGCGGCCGCACCGCACTTCGCGCTTGCGGAAAGGGTGGAATACCGGGAGTATTCATGGCGAATTGGGAGGCATCCTGGGAATCCCGGCTCGGTGGACCGAGGCCCAGGACGAACATATTGCTAGTACGAATCATATCGAGCATCGCTCTCGCGGCGGTGCTGTCGGCGGGTAGCCGTGCGCAAACGGTCCCAGCCGCAGCGCCAGCGTGGATCGTGCCCGATCCGGACACATTGCCAGATGACGCTTTCGGCCGCACCGTTCGCCGCGGCCGGGATCTGATCGTGAGAACGTCGTCGTTGATCGGTCCCGACGCGCCCGACCCGGCCATGCGCTACGGCGGCAACGGCTTGGATTGCCAGTCCTGCCATCTGCAGGCTGGAATCCAGCGTTTTGGATTGCCATTGGCCGGCATCTGGGGTGTCTTTCCGCTGTACATCGCGCGCGAGAACGAGGTCCGCACATTGGAAGAGCGGATCAACGGCTGCATGGAGCGCAGCATGAACGGCCGCGCACTCCCCGTCGGGGGAGCCGAGATGAAAGCGATGCTGAGCTATATCAACTTCATCAGCACCGCCGAACGCGTTGGGAAATCACTCGACGGCCGCGGGGCGCCACCGCTGCCGTTGCCCGAGAGGGCCGGCGATCCGCAGCATGGCCGTCAGGTCTTCACCGAGATCTGTGCCGCCTGCCATGGCGCGGATGGCCAGGGGCAGCGTCTGGAGCCCGCGGCCGCCAAGGCGGCGGGACGCCGCTACCTCTTCCCGCCGCTGTGGGGATCGGACAGCTTTAATGATGGTGCAGGCATGGCGCGCGGAATCACCGCAGCCCAGTTCGTGCACGCGAACATGCCGGTCGGGACCACCTATGAGGCGCCGGCGCTTTCCGTATCGGATGCTTTCGACGTGATCGCATATATCAGCGAACAGCCTCGCCCACATAAATCCGGGCTGGAAGCGGATTTCCCCGATCGCTCCCGCAAGCCGGTGGACGCCACCTACCCACCTTTTATCGGCCCGTTTTCGGCCGAACAGCATCGCCTGGGCCCCTGGCCGCCGATCCAGGCCTGGATGAAAGCGAACGGCGCTGCGGCACGGAGCGCCGACTGACGTCGCGGCACGTCCGTGATTGGTGCACCGACGGCGTGTCCGGTACACGGGCGATCGCCGCCGAATTGGCGCACGGCATTAAGCCAGCGACGGTGCCAAGAGCGAAACCACGGTGCCGGGGGGGGGGGCGTCTTGGGTCACCCGCCCGCGCAGTACGTACAGCCGCCTTCCTGCGCCCTGCGCGCGGTTCACGCCCCATGTTCCTGACGGAATGATGGTGATCCCCGGCACCACGTTTGTGGCCCATTCCTTTGCCGCATCATCCGCGCTAAGTCCGGCGGCGCTGGCGAGCTTTTTGCTTTGGACAAGCAGTGCGACGTCGCATGCGCCAAATATCGTGCCGCTCGCGTTCAGCCGGTCAAGGGCCATATCGTCCACTGACCACGGATGGCCTAACGGTGGTGTTTTCCAACGCCGAGGGCGGAAAAATCAAATTGGGATCAAGGGCTTGGGACGACGGCGAGACGATTTTACCCGACCAGGTGCTCGAGGTGCGGATGCGGCAAGGCCCTTTCGTCATTGAGAACCAGTTTTACTCACGACCCCCTCCGTTTTCGCCGCTTTCCGAGCCGAGTAATCTCCCATACGAGATCGCTTACTCTACTCTGATCGGCCTTTCCGCTAGCGAGGGGCGGGCCAGCGATGCGTCGCCGGTAGACGCGTAGTCATCCAGCACCGCCGCGCCGCGTTTTCGCTCGGAATTGGCTGAAGATGCTAATGAGAGTAGAGCAATGGCCTTTTCGGACGAAAAATCGCTTGCGACCACAGATGGCCTAACGGTGGTATTTTCCAAGGCCGAGGGCGGAAAAATCAAATTGGCATCAAGGGCAAGGGACGACGGCGAGACGATTTTACCCGACCAAGTGCTCGAGGTGCGCATGCGCCAGGGCCAGATCATCTTCCTGCGGGGGGGCGTAAACCGGACCCGACCGACCTCCCGAAGCAGGCTGCGGCCGACGACCCCTATGGCGAGTTTGTCGAGTACACCTACCCCAGCGTTACGCCGTAACGGCCCCCTGTAGACGCGTGATCGGGCCCTTCGCGTGATCGGTACGACCGATTTAACGGGCCCCTGTAGCGCATATCAGACGACGGACTGACGAGTCCGAGCACGGGCGCTAGGCCGTGTGGACGGATTTAGCAAAGTCATAGGGTAGAGGGATTCCCAAATCATTTTTTCTGTGACTCATGGGCGGTCGGTTATTTGGAGGACCGACCATGCTCACTGCCATGACGGAAGAGGACTGGACGATTGTTTTGAAGGTATTTGATGCATCATGCCCACGCCGCGGCGACAAAGGTCGGGATGACCGAAAGTTTCTCGAAGCCCTGCAGTATTTCGTGGTTCACAACATCACTTGGCGGGCACTCCCGTAAAAGTTTGGGCATTGGAACAGCGTCTGGAAGCGGTTCTGGCGCTTGAGCCGGTCCGGAACTTTCGAAGCTTTCTTCGATGCGTTGGCGGCATTGAGCGAGACGGCGGATCTGGTGCAGATGTTCAATTCCACCGTGGTCCGCGCCCATGTCTCGGCGGCAGGCGCAAAAGGCGGCAGCACGATCAGGCGCTGGGCCGCTCGCGTGGCGGTTTCTCTACCAAGATCCA
Organism: uncultured Alphaproteobacteria bacterium; assembly: GCA_963732015.1. Taxonomy (GTDB): domain Bacteria; phylum Pseudomonadota; class Alphaproteobacteria; order Rhizobiales; family Xanthobacteraceae; genus BOG-931. The sequence continues at coordinate 20,316 of CAVSXY010000008.1, forward strand.
CTTGAAGACCGATTTCGGTGGCTAGCCAATTGCCTTTCATCTCACCGGTGGTGAAGCCAGCGATAGCCGCAACTTCGAGACGCTTCTCGACATCGGCCCCGATATCAATCCGCGCGCCGCGCTCGGTGACAAGGGCTATGATTCTAAATCAAATCGCGAGGCCGCACGTCAACGTGGAATATGTCCGGCGATCCCGTATCGATCCAACACCAAGGACATCCCCACCTTCTTTCCGAAAACACTCTACAAGGCGCGGGCACGCATCGAACAAGCCGTCGGCAAACTCAAGCGCTTCAAACGTATCGCGCTTCGATGCGAGAAGACGGCGCAGAATTACGGCTCATTCGTCGCGCTTGCTCTCGGCTTCATCTTGATCAAATCCGTCCACACGGCCTAGGAGTTCTTTGGACGTTCAAGTGCGAAACTGCGCTCTATCAGTGCGTGTCAATAAATTGCACTCCGTTGAAGCCGCTGTGTGTGTACTCGGCACCAAAGAACGCTACCAATGCCAGGCCGAGCCCGAGTCCCGCGGCGACCGCTAAGGCGAAGACAAGTCGGCGATTGGCTGTTGCTAGCTCGATCATTGCGCGCGCCTATGTCTGCTGCGGGGCGTCCCCGGAACAGGGTGTCGGGGGATGCTAGGCTGCCTGCAAGGCTGAGTCGACTGATGATTTGGGTCATTCGGCGACACATCATTATTGGACTTTGGTTCGATCGACCTACACCTAGGTTCAATCGAATATGTCAGATTATGGGTCTAGGCCAATTTGAGGTGGGGGCTTTCGTTGCGGAGAGTTCCATGGCAACCAACCTTGTCTCGCTCGTGATGCAGTTCCTAACGCCTGACATGGTCGGGCGCATCGCCACTGCACTCGGGTTTGATCGCAACAAAGTTCAGTCTGCCGTCAGCGGCGCCGTGCCGGCGTTACTGGCGGCGTTCAATGATGTCGCTACTCAGCCGGGTGGCGCACAAAAGCTCGCCGACGCTGCACGGCAGCAGACCGGCTCGCTTGAAAACTTTGCTGGCGTGCTTGCCGCTGGAGGACAGTAAGTGGTCAAAACCAAAATGCCCTGATTGGGGCGATTGCCAAATTTACGGGATTGGGCCAGGGCGCTAGTGGCTCGCTTCTTGGAATGTTGGCTCCAATTGTCATGGGTACCATCGGCCAGAGCCAGACTACAGCGCGCGCTCTCGATGCGCACGGCATTGCCAACCTTTTCGCAGGCCAAAAGGACAATATTGCAGCCGCATTACCCTCCGGCTTTGGCAACTTGCTCAGCGGCACAGGTCTTTTGAACTCCCTCGGTGACGCGGCGCGAACGGCGACAGCCGCAAGCAGCGAGGCGACACGGGCTGCTACTTCAGCGGCCCGAGCCGTCGGTCAAACCGGCCAGCGTGCCGCGGGTGCGGCGACAGCTGCATCGTCAGCGTGCTGCGCCCATCGTTGAACGAAAAACTCAACAAATCAGCGCTGATGTCCTGCAATGACAGACCGGCAGCCAATGGGCTAGCGACGGTGAAACTCCCCATGACGCTCATCGTCTTATCGTAAGACCCAGGGATTACGGGGCCGTCACTGACGAAGGTAAAAAGCTGGCCCGTATAAGTGTAGATGGTCGCGGCACTTGCTGGTGATGAACAAATCGCCGAGAGACCCAAGGCGGTAATACCTGCCAACAGATTTCAAGTTCATGCGCCCTCGTGCTCGAAACCCCTCACAAAAGCCCACTATACCCTACGACCCGCCATTGACCCTGCATAGCCCCTTCCGGGCACCCTCGTGCGTGCCGCTCGCCTTGCGCTGCGGGGCCGCTGTGACCACCGCCTCCAAAACAGAAAGGCCGCCCTGCGGCGGCCCTCCGTGTTTCCGTTTATTTGTTTGGTCAGGCGGCAACGGCGTTCTTACGCTGCCTGCGCCAACCAAACAGACCCATCGCGCCGAGGCCGGTGGCGAAGAGCGGGAGGGCGGCGGGGAGAGGCGTCTCGGATATCGTCGGGGCGGCGGCCACGAATTCGTTTGGTCCTAATAATTGGTTTCTGGGAGGCGACGTATCGAGCGTGAATTCGAAAAACACATCGAAGAAACTGTCAATCGCGAATGCGCCGTTAGACGGCGTGATCGTGGTCATTCCTCCGGACGTTTGTGCCGGATCAAGAATAATAGTCGCTGTATGCCCTAATAGTGGGCCGCTGAGCGATAGGTCCATCAACTCGGTGGTCCATGTGCCGGTTTCTATCGAGAAGGTCCGCCCCAGCACTTCCTGCTTCACAGTCCCACTTAGTAGCAACGTTCCAGTGGGCGTGTTCGATAAGTCAGTCAGAGTGGCTGAGAAGCTAATGTTGCTGACGAGATCCTGCCCGGCAGGAACGAACAGTTCCGTAACCGGAGCCGACAGGGTAAAACTGGCCGACGTTATGCAGGTGCCAATGGTCGCAACACAACCGAGGGCGGTCGACGTAGTATAGGGCGTATCGAGCAAAGGTAAGGTCGGCGTGGTCGAAATTACCGATGCTTCTGCCACTACCGGACCGGCCAGCAAGAATACCCCAACAAAAGCCGGAAATCGAAACTGCATGAGAGAGCCCCTCCGCCTATACACGCCACTCTAAAATCATAAGGTAGTCACGACCCGCTAACATGCGCTGGCGTAGGCATCAGCGAGCGTTTTCGCCCGAGGGTTGATCCTCCACAAAAACAAGCTATCTAGGCGGTTTGCTTCCGCTTCCTGCGCCAGCCGAGCAGACCTAGTGCGCCGATGCCGGTGGCGAAGAGTGGGAGAGCCGTGGGAACTGGAGTTGTTACTGGAGTTGTTGCATCGTAAGTGTACTTAACAGTAACGCTGCCACTCCAGCCATCGCCGCAAGTGTTACCCGAACCCACTAGGGTGCAATCCGTGAAATATTCGAAATGGAGAGGGAACTGACCCGTGCCCTGATAGGGGCCGAGAGACGACGAATATGTAGTCGTACTATCGTATGAAACGGGATCCCCCGCCGTGTCGATAGTGGCGATAAACGTGCTGCCTGTGAGATCACCCGAAGGAGATGTCACCTCCGCGCCAACCTTGGCAGTAGGGACGTCGACGAGCTGCGAAGTCAGATCTATTTCCACCTCCGTCAGGGTTCCCTGCAGTGGGTTGAACTGATCGATATTCGCTGTTCCGTTGAGATTGCCAAAATTGAATGGCCCAAAAGTCACTGGCCCCACAGAAGTCACCGTAGACGCCCTAGCAATTTCGGCGCCGCCCACAAGCATTGTTAAAGCAATGAGGAGCGTCGCCTTCGTGAGTGAACGCGCTTCGTTCGCCACTGGAGCCTCCCTGACGCACCCGCTTCGCAAGCGGACCAAAAAAGAAGGGTTTGAGGTAGTGCCCACCGATCGGCAGCAATAGCTGCCCGTATCCCGCGGCTTCGGCTAGCCGGGATTAGGGCAGCTAAGTAAGGACTACGCCGCCTGATCGCCGTGCGCAACTCAAAACTCGAAAAGAAATAGGCCGACCTGTCTTCTAAGTGACAATTTATGGCCCGCGCATAGGGCGGCATTATCGCTTGGCCGGGTCGAACACGATCACTTTGCCACCAAGACTTTCTCGCACGTTGTCGGACAAATTACCTTCGCACCACTCGGCGCGAGACATGGCACGCAAATAGAGAAACCCGCCTTGCAGCGGCCCTTTCCGTGTTTCCGTTTATTTGTTTGATCAGGCGGCGACCGCTTGCGCCTTGCGTTTAGACCCAGCGCCTTACCAACGATCCGTATTTCGAAGAACTGCAAACCCACATAGGGGATTTGGAAGGCAAAATCACATCCGCCGACGTCTGGGTGATCCTCGACGTTAAGGCCGGCCAGCGCAACCCCGACCAGAACCGGCGCATGGGCGACGCAATGCGCAAGCTGAATTGGCAGCGGCCAAACACGGCGGGCACAATTGTAGTCGAGGGTCAAAAAGTGATGGGTTGGGTTCGAGGCCAAAAAGACGAACAGAAACTGGAGTTGGTGAAAGTGTGTCGCAACAGGGACGGCCTGTACGTAGGCGCCAAAGCCTGCGAGGCGAAGGCGGACGATGCCCAGCAGATGGAGGAAATCCCCTTCTAGCGGCGCTTCTTCGGTTAGCCAGGTTAGCCTATGACCCAGGAGAGGGCTAACCAGAAAAACCCCGTGCTGTCAGGGTTTAGGTAGAGGTTAGATTGGTTAGGGCATTCCGTGAAAGGTCTGGGCTAGAGAAGAGAATAGTCGATTGCCCCGACCAGATTGCATTTCCCGAGGAAATCTTGAGGAACGACCTAACCGCCTAACCGGCTAACCGACCAACCGTCTTAGAGTTCCGTCCGGGAACATCAAGCGGGATTACAAAGTTTTCGGAGCATGAGGCGGATTGAGGCGAGGCGTAGGAACGCGAGCGCCGTGCGGTTGAGGTTCTCCCAATCTTTGACGAGCCTTCTGCAGCGGTTGAGCCAAGCAATGGTGCGCTCGACGACCCAACGGCGTGGGAGCACCACAAATCCTTTGGCATGATCGGAGCGCTTGACGATTTCAGTTGTGAGGTGAGGCAGGATCTTTGCCAGCGCCTTCTGGAAGTGCGGCCCCTGATAGCCACCGTCGGCAAAGAGCTTCTTCAAGAAGGGATACATTCCGAACAGGGTCGCAAGCAGCAGGATGCCGCCGTCGCGGTCCTGGATATCGGCGGGATGAACGATGGCGTGGAGCAACAAACCTAGCGTATCTACGAGAAGGTGGCGCTTCTTGCCTTTGATCTTCTTGCCTGCATCATAGCCATGCGGATCGATACAAGACCCCCTTTTTCAGCACTCTTGACGCTTTGACTATCGATGATGGCGGCGGTGGGGCTGGCTTCGCGTTCGCCTTGCTCGCGGCACTCCACATAAAGCGCGTGATGGATGCGATCCAGCGTGCCGTCCCAACTCCATAGGTCGAGATAGTCGAACAGCGTGCTGCGTGCCGGCAGGTCTTTCGGGATCGCCCGCCACTGGCATCCCGTACTCAAAACATACATGATCCCGTTCATCACCTCGCGCACGTCGACGTGACGCCTGTTGCCGCCCCGCTTGGCCGACGGAATCAACGGCTCGACGTGCACCCATTCATCGTCGGTCAGATCACTGGGGTATCGCAATTTGCTGCGGTCATAGCGCCCGCGGTTCTTCGCCGTCCACATCGGTGACCCTCCTCGAATCAGATCACCTCCTTTGAATCAAAGCGATTCAAAGGATTCAAGATGTTCCCGGACGGACACTTAGGGATCATGGGCAACTTTGGAACGAGGCAAATGACGGACGATAGAAAAGCATCAGCCCCCAAGCGGCAGCCCGCCAAGCAGGCCCCCGCACCCCCTCAAGCGGCCGTCTTGAAAGACCTCGGCGGTTCGTGCTCGGATAACTGGAACAACGTAATCACCAACCAGGCGCTGGCCTCGCTGTGGCTGAATAATTCGGACGACCGGACGCGTGACCAGCAAATCAACGCGGTCGTGGCTGGGCTGATGGGTATCGGTCCAAAGGACGAGCTCGAAGGAATGATCGCGGGCCAGCTCATCGCCGCGCACAACGCCGCGATGGAGTGCTACCGGCGGGCCATGATCGGCGAACAAACGTTCGAGGGCCGTCGTGAGAACCTGAGCCAAGCAAACAAGCTGTCGCGGTCCTTTGCCACCCTTCTCGAGGCCCTCAATCGCCACCGCGGCAAGGGCCAGCAGAAGGTCACGGTCGAGCACGTCCACGTCCACGAGGGCGGCCAAGCCATTGTGGGCCATGTCGAGCACAAGGGGGGAGGGTTCACACCGAAGCCAGGGGATCAACCTCATGCAAAACAAATTGCCCATGCACCTCAGCCCGAGATGCCTGGCCCGCACCCGCCGCAAGACCCTGTGCCAATCCCCAGCCATGCCGAACGGCCGCTGCCGGATGCACGGCGGAAAGTCTCCGGGGGCTCCGAAGGGTAACAAGAACGCCTTCAAGCATGGGCGCTATTCAGCTGAAGCCATGGCAACCCGGCGCGAGATTGCAGCGCTGTTGCGCGCCATGAAGATATTCGCCGAGAAGCTGTCGTAATTAGGACTAGTGTAAAGCCACTCGCGCAGATCGCTCCCAGAGTCTGGATCGCCCTTTACACTTGGCCTAAGGCGCAAGGCGCTTCGGACACGGTCGGCTATCTGGCGAAAAGGCCGCCTTGGCTCGTCATTTCACTTCCGCTTTCGGGGGCAAAGCAGAAATTCCCGGCGCTCGCTCAAACCTACGCGCCTGACCCACAGCCGACATGGCTGCTGAGCGGCGCCATTACAGAAATCGCCTCGCCGCAGCACAGTTCTAGGCATAAGGTTCGCTTTATCCTACGCGGAGTTAAACGCCCGATGAAAAGTTTGTTCGCTGCGGCGAAACTGTTGCTCCTCGATATGGCGTCGACTTTCCTTTTCCTCGTGATTTTTCTGCTGACCAGGAATCTACCCCTTTCGGTGGGCCTCGGCATGGCGCTGGGCGTCGCCCAGATCGGCTGGCAGTCCGTGTGCAAGAAGCCGATCGACACGATGCAGTGGATGAGTCTCTTCCTGGTGCTCGGGTTCGGCACGGCTACTCTCATCACCGACGATCCGCGCGTTGTGATGGTCAAACCGAGCCTGATCTACGCCATTGTCGGCTTGGTGATGCTGAAGCCGGGATGGATGAACCGTTATCTGCCGCCGGCCGCCATGGCAGTGGTGGCGGACATCGCCTTCATTTTCGGCTTCGTTTGGGCGGGCCTAATGTTTTTCTCGGCGGCGCTGAATGTGGTTATCGCCCTGAATTTCAGCGTCGTGGCGTGGTCGGCGTTCATGTCGGCTTACGCCATCGTCAGCAAGGCCAGCTTGTTCCTGATCCAATACGCCACCATGCGTTACATCGGCGCCAGGCGCCGTGCTCGATTGTTGGCCGCTCCCGTTTAAGCGCGCAGTGATCCAAGAGTGCGGGCGGTAACGATTTGAAGTATAGGAGAAGGGTCGAGCCAGCTTAAGGACTGCCGACCCGGCAAAGGTCTCCTATTGGCCCAGGCTGTGTGAAAACTCCGAAATCGAATTAGCCGTTAGAAATTTCGTATCGACTTCATCAATTTGAAAAACAAAAACGCTGACGACCACTGTCGGTAGAAGACGATAGAGAAACCAATTCTGCGCCGTGCTCGCGCGAGCACGTTTTCACACAGCCTGGGCCCAGGCAAGATGTTTGTTCGCCGATCAATCGCAAGAGCAATGCCGTGCCGCTGTCACCGGGCGCGCGGACCATCTCGCGCCAGTGCCGACAGTGCGCCGGAGCCTGAGCTCAAGCATCAGGAAGACGCGAGGCGCAGCAAGAAGCCTGCCCCGCCATTGGACGAGTAATCGCGGGCCGGGGATGGCGACGCGTGAAGGGCACTCCGCCCAACGTGCAGACGTTCGAGACTGCGCCTTATGACACGGAAGTTGTTCAGGCTGACGTGGTCGGCGATGCGCAACTGAAGCACGCTAAAGATCAGCTAACGCTTGCAAGCCAGTATCCCGGTCGTCAGCGCAGCCTTCCAAGTGCCAAAGTGATTAAGATCGACACGACCAAACTGCCGCACACTTCATAGACGCGGCAGATCACGACCCAACTCGGACACCGAGGTTGAATTTAGTTGCCGGTAGAAACTAAATTGCCTGCAATTCATACTTGCGGGCGCATCGGTTGCAGGCATAGGATTGTTTTGCCCGGGACTTTCGGTGTGAGTGAGTCATGGCCATGCGTGCTTTTGGAATCGCGAGCGCTGTACTAGTCGCCCTGATAGCGTGCAGCGGCTCAGCGCGAGCAGTTCCGGTCAGCATTGATTTGACAATCTCCTACACGAATCCACCCAATCCGGGCGCTACTGGGCAACTGACCGGGACAGTAGAGTTCTGGCAAGACGTCAATGATGTGTTCGTCAACTGGGGCGATTCAGTCCCTATAGGGACACTCTCGTTGGGCGACACTTTCTCAACCGTTTTGTACCCGCCGAACCCCTGCAATGGATCATCATGCGAGCTCGGTGTCAGCTTTGATGGATTGATTGGTGGAACGATCACAACCTATGCCTTGGCTCAAGCCTTGGGACCAAATGATTTATTTCCCGGCAGCCCGTCGATCATCCCGATCGCGACCTTTTTTCCTCCTAATCCCTGTACCGGCACTTCGTGCCAAGCGTCTGGCCCAGTCGTCGCCAACGACCAGCCTATCACGGTCGGCACATTGGACGTGACTATCACACAAACGCCGCTGCCCGCCGCACTCCCACTCTTCGCCACCGGTCTCGGTGCGCTCGGTCTGTTCGGCTGGCGCAGGAAGCGGAAGGCGCAAGCGGTCGCCGCCTGAACAAACAAATAAGTGGAAACACAGAATGGGCCGCTGCAAGGCGGCCTTTCTATTTGTGCGCCCGAGCGCGATGTATTGGTAACACTGAGGGCCGCATCATAGCCGGGGGAGCGCCGCATTGGATCACGGCCCGGATATGTGGGCTCATCGTCTAACCAAACATTCCCATGCCGACGTTGTTCTCTAACTTCCATTTCGTCGGTGATAGTTGGCAACGGCGCTGACTTCGTCGCAGCCAGTGGGTCTGCTTGATCAGGCGATGGTTTATCGACGCTTGCGCGGTGCGCCAGCAGCAACAGCGATGTCCAGCACTGACGCGGCAAATTCGGTGGACCTACAAGGGGACTCCAGCGGGCCTACGGAGGCCGCTGGTGCGCCGGTTCGGCGATGGGTTACGCCGCGGCAGGCGGGCGCACCCGTCAGGCGCGTCTATATCTAACGATACAGACCGTTAGTTCCGAATAAGCTTGCTAACGCTGATTTTGTAGCAGAGCGTCGAGCGGGCACGGATTACAGCTCCCTGGAGGGGGGTACTTTCTCGCCTGAATACTGCCAACAAGACGGTGACCAAACCGAAGTCACCGTTCAATAACCGGCAGTCTGCTGCCATCGGTAGGCAAGCAATCAAGACAACACAGCGTTCGACGCGGCTGCTGCTGGCATCCGCCTTGGCAGAACTTGCCTACGAGGAATGGCTATGAAAACAAAGTTATTCGCCAGTGCGCTAAGCATCGCTGCTATGCTCGTCATTGCGCCTGTGGCAGCGAGCGCAGACACGATAACGCAGATGCAGACAGCTACGGTTCCGTCTACCGCCGTAGACGTGGGCACCTTTTCGCCCGATTTCACTTTCAACGAATTTAACCCGGGTAGCAACGGGGTCCCTCTGGGTAGTACCCTCACTGAAGTGGACGTGAGCCTTACGGGACCGCTCACACTCGCTTCCGGCATCGCCTTTTTAGACGTAGTATTTAGCCTTTCTGACCCCATTCGCGCTGCTGTGAACAACCGGGAAACTTTCCCCCTGAGCGGCGTTGCCAATACCCCTGTTGAATTTGGTGACTTTGGTTTAAGCATGACGACACAAATCCCCCAGGTGATTGCGCTGTGGATCGGAACGGGGACCCAGACGGACAGTTTGACGAATAATGGTGGTACGTCAGCCACCATCGTCGGGGTCAACAACACCCCGCTCACAGAGACAGTCACCTTTGATTTCACAACTCCCACCGCCACCCCTCTCCCTGCCGCACTCCCGCTCTTCGCCACCGGCCTCGGCGCATTGGGTCTGTTTGGTTGGCGCAGGAAGCGGAAGGCTGCGGCTGCGTAGCAGGTTGGCTCTGTATCATCGACAAGTTCAATGATAGGCAGCTACTTCCATCGTTTTAGGTTGCCGACAACAAACGCGGAGGACCCGTTAATGGCAATGCGGCTCTGGCGCGGTCCACCACAAGCGGCTCCAGCGGACACGCGTCGCGACGTTTCAGCCTTTCCATCACGACCCTGCGCGTTCGCTAAAGCCTTTATCTGGCCTCGGCTCCGCGGACCGCAACCCAACGACCCCGGCTCCCCATTTCACTTCCGCTTTCGGGGCCGAAGCAGACATGCCAGTGCACGCTTGAAATGTCGAAGATGACCGATTCTGTTGAAAAAGTCGGCGAGTAATTCGAGATAAAACGGCGCGGCGATACGGAGGCCCTCGATTGCGAGCTGCTGATGGTCTCCGGCTGGGTAAGGGCTTGGCATTGGTATCAGCTTCGCCAGCTTTCGGAGGTTTTTGCTTAACCTTTCAATAAGCTCCGAACCTTATTTTGCCGTCATCGGATGTGCTGACCTAGTTGCAGGCTAGGACCCTGGCCGCGTTTTCGTCATGACAGCGGCCAGGGCCTTTCTCGTCAAAGGCTTTATACTGATGATGTTCGGAAGATTGGTCCGCGTCGGGAGCTATCGACGCGATGCGGAGTTAGTAGCTTACATCGTCGCGGAGCCGGACCCGGCGAAAGCAGTTTTATGACGCCATCGAGCATGCGAACAGTCCAATCTCGCTCGAAGCATCATCCGCCGCATAGAAGCCGGCTCGGATAGCCGAGAACCTTTCGCCGCCCACGTTTGTCATTAGGCGCCCAAGCGGCCCGTGTAGGGCCGCAGATGCTCAGCCGGCCCTTTTCTGCCGCGTACTCTGCCGAGCAAAAGGTTTGGCCAACTCCTTACCCTTCTTGCCGGTGATGGGCACCAGCATCTCGCGCTGACCTTCAGCGCTCTTCCGGCTCTTCTTCGGGGCGCCTTTCTGAGCTTTCTCTTCGGCGACGCTGCGCCGCAGCGCATCCATGAGGTTGACGACATTAGGCGCTGGAGGAGCTGATTTATCTGTCTTCGCTGGAATGCCGTCTTGCTTCTGCTTGAGCATTTCGACGATCGCCTGCTCATATTGATCCACGAACTGCGCGGGATCGAAGTCAGCCTCTTTGGTCTCGACGATGTGCTCAGCAAGCTTCAGCATGTCGGGAGCGATCTTAATGTCCTGAATATCGTCGAAATATTCCTTCGGATCGCGAAGTTCGTAGGGATATCGCAGCGTCGTCCCCATCAGGCCCTTGCCCAAGGGCTGGAGCATCATGACGCGCTCGCGCTTGGCGAGGACAATGCGACCAAGAGCTGCCATCCCTTTGTCTTTCATCGCTTCGCGAATGACGGCGAATGCTTCCAGCCCGACCTGGTCGTTCGGCGTTATGTAATAAAGACTGTCGAGGTATCGCTCGTCTATCTGCTCGCGAGGACCAAACGAGTCAATATCAATGGTATGATTGCTTTCGATAGCGACAGCATCAAGCTCATCGTCATCGACAAGGATGTACTCGCCTTTCGAATATTCGTATCCGCGCGCTTTTTCTTCATTGTCGACCGCTTCGCGCGTTACTTCATCGACAAGCTGCTGGCGCAGCCGATTGCCGGTCTTCTTGTTGACTTGTCGGAATGAAACTCGCTCGCTAGATGAAGTCCCGGTATAGACAGCGATCGGGCACGAAACGAGCGCGAGCTTGAGATATCCCTTCCAATAGGGGCGAGCGTGGGCCAAGGGGGAACTCCTACGCAACAGTTGACCTCCAGCGAATCTGGCGACCAACTACAGAGAGTCAATCCAAATCCCCACTCAATTCCGCGCTCCAATGTTCCCAATCCGTTCCAAAAAACCAGCCGCAACTGATGGAATCCGGCGTCGAGTTTGTGGGAGTCGATAACCCTCACGCCTCAAAATTGACCTTGCACATTCTTGCGGCCGTAGCGGAGCACGAGCGTGAAGCAATCTCGGAGCGGACCAAGGCGGCCCTTGCTGCCGCCAAGGCTCGCGGGACGCGACTGGGCACGCGTGACCCGGCCGGTGCCGTAAGGCGAATGGCGGCTGCCCGAAAGGTCAAGGTGGCGCGGTTTGCGGCCAACGTGCTCCCGATCATTCGAGAGGTCCAGGCAGCCGGCCATTCAAGCTGCAACGCTATTGCGAATCAGCTCAATGCCCGGAAGATCACAACATCGCGCGGGGGACGATGGACCCATGTCCAGGTCCAGCGGATTCTTGATCGATCCGGAACCGAGCGCCGAAGCTGAGCATTTCTTGAGGCGGAAAATCGAATGAATGAAAAACTGCCCGCCCCGTGCGAGGCTTGTCGTGGCTCAGGGCTGCGCGACGGAAGTGAATGCGCCGAGTGCCAAGGTAAGGGCTATCGCCTGTTCATCAACGGAAATCCGACGCCTGTTCGACAAGAAAGACCGAGGACTGCTGGTCAGTACAGACCGCAGCGACGAGGCCCTCGTCCTCTACAGCGCCAACGATAATTCATAAGACCTGGCCTGATTGCTGAAACAAAAGCCCCGCACGCAAGACGCGGCGGGGCATGAAGTCCGTTTTGCAGCCGCCACAGCTTGATCGTCTGGATTACTGGATCAGCCAGCAAGAAGATGCGCCATCACGCCCGGAGGCTATCCGTCGCCTACTGGAGCAGGGGACCTCGCACCAAAGCCAAGCCGCGCCCAGAGGCCGCCCACAAGGCGCTCAAGATGGCAGCCCGGACAGTGGACGACATTGCCGACAAGTCCCTGCCGGGAGAGGAACGCAAGACGCGCAAGCGAAGACTGATCCGTGGTCCGGGGGAATTTCGCGGGCTTCGGGCGGATCAGCCCAAATCCAAATCCTAGGAGGCATTGACGCCGCCTTCTGGACGGCCCCCTTGGGTTTTCGGCGCAACTTGCGCTGAAACCTTCTCTTCCGTCAGTCTGACCCACTCCGCAATCTTTCATACTGCAGGGGTCAAAAAAGCCCTGACCGTCGTCTGTGGCGTTCAGGGCTAAGTATGGGGACGTCGGTTGTTTGTCGCAACCGGCTCAAGAACGATGGGCCGCGGGACTTCAGGAGACGACAATAGTCGGGCTTCATTTTCAGAAAACTAAAAAGGAACCGACTGCGTGCGCACGCCCTTTTAGCATCATCTGGCCGGTAGCCCGCCGAACAAGGAAGCGGCGTCGGCCTCCACTGAAAAACCGGCGCCTGCCCCCCATCAATTAGGCAGCTTTTGCCACCTTCGACGCTGCCTTTAAGGCCTGCATGTAGGTATCGAGCAGTGACTCCTGCTCGTCGCGCTCTTTTTGATCCTGCTTTCGCAGCCGGATCACTTCCCGAATAATCTTGACGTCAAACCCATTGCTCTTGGCTTCCGCGTAGCCGTCGATATGATCGACGCGCCTGTGCACGACGATCCTGAAATTAAACACGCCTTAGAAGCAGTAGCTCATGATCCCGGCGCCGGTCTTATTGTGATGACCGATAGCTTCGCCGTCGTTCATCGAGAGACGATCGTTAGATCGGCGGCAGAACATCGCCTGCCGGCGGTCTATCCATTTCGTCAATTCGTCATCAGCGGCGGCCTGTTGTCTTATGGGGTCAGTCTCCTTGAGCCGTGGCGGCAAGCGGCATTGTACGTCGATCGCATCCTTAAAGGTGAAAAGCCCGCAGACCTGCCGGTGCAAGGACCGACGAAATTTGAATTGGTCCTCAATCTCAAAGCCGCAAAGGCGCTCGGTCTTATTGTTCCGCAGACGCTCCTAGCCACTGCCGACGAGGTCATCGAATGAAACGGCGGCAGTTCATTGTGGTTTTAGGCGGCGCAGCAGCGTTACGGCCGTTCGCTGCGCGGGCGCAACAGGACGACCGCATCCGGAGGATCGGCGTCTTGGATGGGGTCGACGATTCTGAAGGAAGGACGCGCCGTGCCGCGTTCCAAGTGGCCCTTCGGGAATTGGGTTGGATAGATGGCCATAACGTCCGCTTTGACTATCGTTGGGGAGAGGGTGACGTCAGCCGCATACAAGCCTATGCGGCTGAACTGGTGAGTTTGAAACCAGATGTCATAGTGGTCGAGGGGCTGCCGTCAGTGGCAGCACTCTTACGAGAGACTCGTACTGTTCCGATCGTGATGTCGAACGGCTCAGACCCTATCGCCGCTGGTTTCGTTTCGAATTTGGCGAGACCAGGTGGCAATTTCACTGGCTTCATCAATTTCGAATTTGCGTTGGCCGGCAAATGGCTGGAGACGCTCAAGGAGATCACCCCTCAACTGCGACGGGTTACGATCATCTACAATCCGGAGAACCCTACGTGGCTTGGGCAGCTGCGCGCGATCGAGACTGTTGCTCCCGCGGCTGGCGTGCAATTGCGATTGGCAGGCGTGCATGACGCGGCTGAGATTGGACGCGCGATCGACGCCGTCGATGGTGGAGCAAATGACGGGCTAATGATTATGCCGGTAGTCATAAACTCGGTTAATCGCGAATTGATCATCGCACTTGCAGCCAAGCACCATGCGCCTGCGGTCTATCCTTATTCTTATTTCGTCAGAAGTGGCGGCCTCTTGTCCTATGGGATTGATGTGACCGATCTATACCGGCGGGCGGCTTCGTATGTTGACCGCATTCTAAGGGGAGAGAAGGCGGGCGACCTGCCGGTGCAGAACCCAACCAAGTACGAACTCGCCGTTAACCTCAAGACCGCGAAGGCGCTCGGGCTCGACGTACCGCCGTCACTACTTGCCCGCGCCGACGAGGTGTTCGAATGAAACTACGTGACCAATTTCTGTATCTGACAGCGTGTTTTGTCGCACTGGGGCTGCTCACGATCGTCGCCACACCCTCGCAGGTCTTCGCGCAGGAGCCTGCGAAAGGTGAATTACCAGTTGCGACGCCGTGCCGCGAAGCGATCGCGAATATTGCGACCTGCTATTCCGCAAAACATGCAAGCGGTGCTTACTTGCTTGCAGTCATGCCAAAGAATTGGAACGGAAACCTTATCGTTTTTGCTCATGGTGGACCCGCGCTGGTTCCGCCGACCGCGTCCTATAGTCAGACCGACCTCGCCAAATACACGTTCGGGGTGAAACGCGGCTTTGCTTGGGTCGCATCGAGCTATCGTCGGGAAGGTTATGGCGTGCGCATGGCAGCGGCAGATACAGAAGACGCTCGTAGAGATTCTTCGTGGAGCATATCGCGAAGCCGCAACGCACGATCCTCCACGGGGCATCTTACGGCGGCTTGGTGACTGTAAAGCTCCTTGAAACCTCCGCGAAGGCTGCGGACGATACCACAAACTACGATGGCGCGCTCTTAAATAGCGGTCTCGTGTTAGGTGCGCCGCTGGGCTATGAATTCCGTGTCGACCTGCGTGTAGTATATCAATATTACTGCAAGAATCTCCCTCGTCCGGACCAGCCACAATACCAACTCTGGTTGGGCGTTCCGTCCGAATCCAAGATGACACTGAAAGACCTTAAATCTATCGTCACCGAGTGCACAGGTGTGACGATGGCGCCTGAAGCGCGCACTGATCTACAGCGGCAGAACTTGGCGAATATCGTGGGCGTCATGGGATTTTCGGAACGCCTGCTCTATCGGCACATGCAGTCGTCTACATTGCTCTTCCGCGACATCGTGCAGGCTACGACTAACGGACGCAATCCTTTCTCAAATGTTGGCGTGCATTACAGGGGATCGTCTGATGACTTGCCGCCCGGATGCGCGAGACTTGTGGCGAAGCCCCTGCCGATCGGATCGGCCACGAACACAATCGGAATTGTCCGCGTCTCGTGTGCAAGAGCCCTGACTGCGGCCGTGGTCTGACCGACGATCGCGTCTGTCGTTTTTACCCGACCAAGTGCTCGAAGTGCGGATGCGCCAGGGCCAGATCATCTTCCTGCGCCGGGGGCGTAAACCGGACCCGACCGACCTCCCGACCCAGGCTGCGGCCGACGACCCCTATGGCGAGTTCGTCGAGTACACCTACCCCAGCGTTACGCCGTAACGGCCCCCTGTAGACGCGTAGTCACCCCCCTGTAGACGCGTGATCAGCCCCCTGTAGACGCGTGATCAGACGGCCGACGTAACGGGCCCATGTGACGCGTGATCGGTGCCGATTGAGCTTCGAACGCGCGCAGTACTGGTGCGAGACAGCTTCCCCCAAATGAGCGAAACCTTTGCTATCTCTACGCTGCCCAAGAGGGTGAGAAATTTCCTCCGTTTCACGCCCGGCCTCGTTCGTCGGGAAGATCTTATCGGCTTAGCGGAGCATTTAGGAAGCGGCCAAACCAGCAATAGGTGCGCAGGGGTCATCTTCTGCCTCGCCATCTCACTGGAAGCGCGGCGGAAGTACTCCTTGATAACGGACGCGCCGTTACGTTGCCTTAGCCGTCTATGCCGTCTGCGTGTGGCCCGCCAATTTCAAACACGCCATCGGGGAGAGCCAGAGGTGACACACGACCCCATGCGTCAGGCGGATGTTGCGCGACGACTGTCGAATATGGCGAAAGCCCGCCTCTGCGGCGCCAAGACCCGCGCTGGTCACCCCTGCCGGCAGGCGGTGGTAAGCGGTAGAAGCCGGTGCCGAATGCACGGTGGGCCAAAGGCTCGGGAGGTCCTCCTGGCGAGCGCAACGGCAATTTCAGGCACGGGCTCCAGACCCGCGAGGCCAAGGCAGACCGCAAGGTGATGCGAGCAACGTTTCGCGAAATCGACGCCTTGGTTCGAACGTTCAGCCAACGCTGGCGGAGCGGGTGAGAGGGCACGATGCAGTCGACGGCATCTCGCGCTGGGCACGATTGACCCCCCTGTCGGTGCCGTCTTTGCGCCCCCAGATAACTCGCGCATTTGCAGGAGACGGCGATGACCCCCCAGGAACAACAGCTAGTCGAAGACCTGTTCGATCGATTGTCGAAGCTCGAAGACGCCCCGCGTGATCCGGAAGCTGAGCGTCTAATCGCAGTCGGCACTAGGCGGGCGCCCCACGCGATTTATGCGCTGGTACAAACGGTGCTTGTGCAAGACGAGGCTTTGAAGCGGGCCAATGCACACGTAAAGGACCTAGAAGCTCAACTCGGTGGCGGTGCGCAATCGCCGCAGCAAGGCGGCTTCCTCGACAGCATGCGCGGCGCGGTATTCGGCGGTCATGAGGCCCGCGGCTCGGTGCCTGCCGTACACCCGCAAGCTATGGCGTCGCCCGGCCCTGGAGCCTCTCCCGGCGCCGCAGCGTATCAGCCGGGACCGATCCCGTATCCGGCTAGACCGGCCTTCGGCTCCGGCGGATCGTTCCTCGGCACGGCGGCGTCATCGGCGGCCGGCGTTATTGGGGGAGCCCTCTTGCTCGACGGAATCCGCTCGATGTGCGTTCCGACTTCGGCGGAAGTGATCAGACTGCATTCGCGGGCCTCGGCGATCGAAATCCACCCTGGGGAAGCAACGCGTCCGACAGTGATCTCGCGCATGATCTCGGCATCGATGCCGTTGATAGCCGAGGGGCAAGTCCTGCCCCGGCCTCCGACGTTCCGGTAGCGTCCGACGACTGGAGTGGTGTCGACGACGATTTCGACGACGGACAAAACGTCGACACTGGAGACAACGGCACTGGCTATGCCTGAGCTCCTCTAAGCGCGTAGCAGGCTGGCATGAACCTGCGTGAGGCAATGGCCGAATGCAGACCGCGGTGCAGTCTTCGGATGCGCAAGTGTTTTGGACGACAGCGGCAGGCGGCTGGTCGTACTGGTTGGCCGGAAGAAAGCGGTCGCCGTCGCGGTTCGCAATCTGTCAGGCCGGCGGCGCTGGTCGAAGCTGGGCGAGCGGTTGCGTACGGGGCCACATTAGCGCAGCGGCTACGTGTATTGCGAGGTGAGCGTTTCTCTCCTGTCAGGCCCGATAACTGATCGGGCATTCCCCGCCGTCGCGGCGCCACGCCTTGTCCTTGCAGGCAAGGACGCCTTGCCCGATCGTCTTGACGTTCCGATCGGTCCCGAATGTCGCGCAAAGATCAGCAACGGGGACCGTTACTTTCCGGCCGCAGCGCGCACACGAAAAGGTCAGGAACTTTGTCGGTAGGCGATCGAGGCGTAAGGCGGCGTGCTCATGCTTCTGGGCAAGAGTCTTCGCAGTCGGACCTCTTGCGCGCCGATCGACGAGAACGTCCGCCCACCATGCCTCCTCGTCGATCTCCGGCCACGGCCCGCGCGACGGCAGGCTTTTTATCGCCGTTTCCAATGCGCGGACGACTTGAGCCGGCAGCGGTCCTTTCAGATCGCGACTGCGCCAGCGCGCCCGGTGAGGCCGTAGCGCCGGCGTAATGCCAAGCCGGGCAACGTCCCAGCGCGTGTTTTTCGGGCGGTCCGTCATAGGGTACATTGGATGCTCTGCCCTTGCGTCGAGTCCAGCCGCCACCGCTTGTGGTCTTGTCGGCAAAGAGGCGGAATGAACTGCTGTGCTGCAATGGGTCACCTGAACGATGAAAAAAGCACGCAAGACGAAAGAGCACGCATGGGAGATTACGCGGATCAAGGGATCGCCCGCGGCATTTGTCGGCATTGTGCACGCCCCGGATGAGGACAGTGCCATCAAGGCCGCCATCGCGGAGTTCAAGATCACGAACAAAGAGCAGCAGAGGCGCTTGGTAGCGAGACGACGGGATTAACTCCTGATGTGTGGCCGTTTCACCAAAAATTACACATGGCAGCAAATCCACGCGATGTACCAACTTACCGTCCCCGCTGCCATCCCCAACATGCAGCCGAGCTTCAATGTCTGCCCGACCGATCCGGTAGACACCGTCGTCGCGTACGATGGTCGGCACGAACTCGAAACCATGCGCTGGGGGCTTATTCCCTTTTGGTGGAGCAAGCCGCTTAAGGAGTTGCGCCTTGCGACGTTCAACGCGAGGGTCGAGACGGTGACGACGAAGCCGTTCTTCCGCGAGCCGTTCAAAAGCAGACGCTGCCTGATGCCAGTGTCCGGCTACTTCGAATGGCAGGACATCCCGAGCGGCAAGCAGCCTTGGTATTTCACGCCGCGAGACGCTTCGCCCGTGCTGACGGTCGCTGGCTTGTGGGACCAATGGAAGAACAAGGAGACCGGCGAGCGCATTAAATCCTGCGCGATGATTATCACTGAGCCGAACGCATTCGTCGCCGAAGTTCACGACCGGATGCCCGTCCTCCTGATGCCAGATCAATTCGAGCACTGGCTGAGCGGCGACATGGGTGTGGACGAACTGAAACCGGCGTCGAATGATTATTTGCAGCGCTGGCCCGTGTCGAAGCGCGTGAATAGCTCGAAGGCCGATAAGGACGATGCGTCACTGCTTGAGCAGATAGAGATGGCGGCAGTGCAATGAGAACGTTGTGCGCCGTTCTGTGCGCACTATGCGCGCTCTCGTCGTCAGCATCGGCGCAAAACGCGGGAGACATGCTCCGCGCTTGCGAACTCCTAGAGCGTGGAATCCACGTAGAGAAGAACGGGACCGTCTATATCCCCTCCGGGCCCGAGCTCAATCAGTGCTGGGGTTTTATTAAAGCTGTCCAGCAGTACGCGACGCTTGCCGACCAGGACGGAAAGGCGCTTCTCGATAGCTGTCCCGATCCGGAGACCGACACCACGGAAGTTTTGCACGTGTTTGTGAGATATGCGCGAGCGCATCCTGAAAAGCTACGTCTGGGAGCTGCGGCGTTAGCTTACAACGCGAGGCAGATGCGTTTCCCTGTAAGTAAGCCCCAAGGTCGGGGCTTTGGCTCAGGGCTTAATAGTACGTGTCCGCTCGTCAAGTTTTTGGCGGGCACGGATCGAAATGAACCGTGACGGCCGAGCCGATCGGTAGCGTCGGCGCGCCTCGATCCAGGCTCAAGACAACAGTCAAGATGTCCTTATCGCGACCTTCCGCGGCGGCCGTCGCGATGCTTCGCGGGCTGGTCGCGGGGCTGATCGCGGTCACCTCCGCGCTGATCGCAACGTGAGGCGAAGCCTCGGCAGAGATGCTCGCAGTCTGCGTGGCACAAATTCGTGACGCGTCGCGCAGCTCCACTTCGGCGCGAACGCGCATTGGACCGTCCAGGATCATGTGCAGAAGCGGTTGCGGCACCGCCGAACTGAAGTACTGGCCAAGGTTCGCGATAACATCGAGCACGACGCCGTTCACCGGTGCTCGGACCGAACATTGCTCAAGTCTGGCCCGGCCAGTTTCCACATCCGCGGCCGCCGTATCGCGCGCCGCCTCCGCCTGCCGAATGTCTTCCTCCCGCGATCCGGCGCGAAGCAAAGAAAGTCGAGCGTGCGCTTCCGCTAGCTGGGCATCCGCAATGCGGGCGTCGCGCTTCACTTCAAGAATGCGGGCGGCGCTGACGGTGACGCCCTCCTGCAGGGCTTCGGTCCGTTCAAGTGTCTTTCGCGCTTCATCGGCTCGCGCTTGCGAAAAGTTGACGACGGCCTCGCCAACTCGAATTTCATCGGGACGCGGACCATTCTTAACCCGGTCGAGCGTCGCCTGTAGCGCACGCAAATGGGCCTCCCGTGAACGAAGGTCGGCCTCAGACGGTTGGCAAGAGAGCCTGACGAGCGTATCGCCGCTGTGAACCACGCTTCCTTCTTGCACCAAAATCTCACCGACGACGCCAGCCGCCGCCACCCCGATCGAGAGGGTCGGACCAGCGCCCTCGACGCGCCCAGGCGCAACAATAGTGGAGTTCTGGCCGAGCGCTTCGACCGCAATGCCGAGGCCCGCGATCACAAGCGCCGCATGCAGCGCATTGGCGTTGGTCCACATCGCTAAACTCTTCGACAGGTAAGGGTTCAGCACGAACCCAGTGAGCTTGATGAACCAAACACGCTGGAGACGGTGGGTAATGTCGGCGTCGCCGGAGTGGAATCCGGCGGAGTCGAGGTATCAGTGGTGTCGTCAACACTGCTGACGGACAACGAGCCGGCACCCGAGCAGGGCAGTCCGGTGATCGGATTGCTCCCGGTGCTCTCACCACTCAACAGCGAGCTGGGCGTCGCCGGCGAGACTGGGACCTCGACTTGGTTGGGCAGCGTCAGAGTTGTGATCTGGTTGGGGGTTTGCGCGGACGCCGCATTTCCTGCCGAAACCAACAGGATAAAGGCGATCATTCGGTGTGGATTGGACACGACCGGTCTCCTCTGCCGGCGCGCGCCCCCACCCTATAACTCGCCGTTCGACAACTGGTTCCGGGAAATGGACGGCCCTGCCAGGGGGACGAAACGGCAGGGCCGCCGCTCAGCCGCGCCGTCGGGGCTACCGGCTTTGCGTAAGAAAAACCATCCTGGAGCTAAGAAGTTCGACGTTAATGGACCGGAGTGGCCTATAATATAACTGGGCGCGACGCTTCGAATCCGTTCGAGCGATGCTTCGAGACCCGGTCACAGAGACGATGTCCAGGGCATTCCGAAAGGATGATCGGTGGGAGGAGGCATCGTCCCGTCGCGAACGCCACCTTCAAGCCCTCGCGTTCGCGCTTGGCTACATCGGGCCGGGTACAAACGGCACCTTCGTCTTGACTGAGCTAGGTCGCCGGAAATGCCGACAGCAACAGCCCGGCGACGACGGCGACAGCTGATGACCGGCAACAGCATCGACGCGGTCGGGCGAGGCTCAAAGCCGCTAGATTGAGGCGACCAAAAGAAACCCCCGGCGTCCAACGGGGTGAAAGCCGGGGGCAGTGGCAGACGTCGTGGCGAGGCAGCACCGTGGCATCCTCGCCATGATGGAATCTACGTTAGCCCCGAAAGTGGAACCATTGTCTTAAGTCGTCGCGCCTTGCCGGTGTCATGGTACAGCGGCATACTGGTCACATGCTCGATGTCATCAACTTTGACTGTCCGTCGTGCGGCGCGGCTTATAAGCTCATTCGCCATCCGAAGCCCGAGCCAAAGCCACACAACTTCGCAATTTCTTGCGTGTGTTGTTCGGGTCCGCTCCATGCCGAGGATGGCGACTACGTGCTGAAGTACTTCATGGTCGCGCGGCCCAGTGAGCCGCGAGCGCGACGATGGGGGGCCTAGGGCTAAAGGTAGGTTGATAGTGTGGGGTTCGCCCTAGATCAAAATTCACAGAGTCACCCCGGCAAACTATGCAAAATCGGCAAACTGCCGTGCCGTGTATGTTCACGGTTTTTGAAATTAAAACACCAGCAAAATCAACTTAGGGCAAAAGGGCCAGTACCCAATTCCCAGATGAGAACAAAACGAGTGCGCCCTGTCCCAATTCGGACAGTACCCCACCTAGGATTTAGGCTTCGGCTGATCCGCCCGAAGCCCGCGAAATTCCCCCGGACCACGGATCAGTCTTCGCTTGCGCGTCTTGCGTTCCTCTTCCGGCAGGGGCTTGTCGGCAATGTCGTCCACTGTCCGGGCTGCCATCTTGAGCGCCTTGTGGGCGGCCAATGGGCGCGGCTTGGCTTTGGTGGGAGGGCCAGCGAGCCCCAGCTCCAGTAGGCGACGGATAGCCTCCGGGCGTGATGGCGCGTCTTCTTGCTGGCTGATCCAGTAGTCCAGGCGGGCAAGCTCCCGGGGCTGAATGCGGACGCCAATAAGCTCACCCTTGCCGGTTGGCTTGGGACCACGCTTCTTTTTCTGTGTTATCACGGATTGACGTTTCATTGAAACTCTGATAACACAGAAAAGTCGGGCCGCCAAGGTGCTGATAACACCGAAACGGCCCTAACCCAAGCCACGGAGTGACTCATGGCTCAGGCTATCAACGCTTTTACCACATCTCGGTTTCACAATCTGTCCGACCAAGCTCTTGCGGACGCACTCGGCCATGCCGACAGCGTGCTGAAGGGTGCCGAGGCGGAGTGCAAATCCCTCAAGAACGAGTTCAAGCGCCGCGGCCTTACCGAGGTCGCTGGCGACACCTTCACGGTCACCGCCACAGAGCAGATCGCTGGGCGGCTCGTTTCTAAAGATCGCTGCCTAATAGGCGCTGATGCCAAGCGGCAGGGGCGGCTACGGCTCTCCTTGCTCTGTTGGTAGAACGTGTCTTTTCCGAACAGTCGGCGTTTGTGAATGAGGGATTTTCATGGGTAACGCGAAGCTCCGGTTGGTCGCTCCAACTGCCGAAATACGAACAGTCATGCCACGCCGCCGAGTGAACTCAGAATTGCGCTCGCGCGAGTACCTGACCGAGCGCGAGGTCGAGGCGCTGATCGAAGCCGCGAAGGGCAACCGTTACGGCCACCGCGATGCCACGATGATCCTCGTCGCTTACCGCCACGGGCTGCGGGCCGCCAAAGCAGTTCATCTACGATGGGACCAAATCGACTTTGCCGCTGCGACGCTGCACGTGCCTCAAGAACGGTTCACCCGCCGTCCACCCCATCAGCGGCCGAGAAATGCGGGTGCTGCGCCGCCTACAGCGCGACAGCGAGACCTCGCAGTTCGTGTTCGTGTCCGAACGGGGCGCACCCCTGACCACGGCTGGCTTCGCCCGCATGATCGAGCGTGCGGCGGCTGCCGCTGGCCTAGAAATCAAGGCCCATGCCCACATGCTGCGTCACGCCTGCGGCTGCAAGCTCGCCAATGAGGGCGTCGATACGCGGGCAATCCAGGGCTACATGGGCCACAAGAATATTCAGCACACGGTACGCTACACCGACTTGGCACCCGATCGGTTCCGCGGGTTCTGGCGAGATTAAAACTGAGGAGGCCGTCGTTTCACCCCTGATGCCCCGTTGGTTTTGAACCGCTTGCGCGAATTGGGCGGGGGAATTGTCAGCCGGATGAGGTCGCCACTACGTCGCTAGCCCGCGGTCGCTGATCGTGAACTTGTGGCTCTTGGGAAACTTTTCGATTGTCGGCACAAGCCACGCCAAGAACTGGTAGTGCTCCTCAATCGCCGCGCCGGCGCGCTTGGAATTGTCCGTCATCGGCGTTAGAGCCTCAAAAATTCCGATCAGGGCTTCGCCCTGGACACAAGGGGTAAAGAGATAAGGATTTAAGGGGTAAGCGTCCTCCCAACCCGGAAGCCGAGGCTGACGTCCCGGTAGTCGGAGGTGAGCCAGTTGCGGAGAGCCGAGCGGAGGTTCCGAGGATCGGTGTACCAGGAACCGCCGCGGACGACGCGGTTACTGCAATCTCCACTGGGCCACGCCGAACCGTCTATGGGCGCTTCGTTATAGTAAGGATGATAGCAATCCTGCACCCATTGCCACACGTTGCCCGCCATGTCGTAGAGTCCGAACGCGTTAGGCTTGAAAGAGCCGACCGGCGAGGTCTGCTTGGCGTCCCACTGGCTGCCGCATCCGACGCAGTTGGCGTTCCCCGTGCCGATCTCATCGCTCCAGTAATAGGCCGTCGTAGTACCAGCGCGAGCCGCGTATTCCCATTCGGCTTCCGTCAGCAGCCGATAGGGCTGGCCAGTCATCTTGGACAGCCACGCCACATAGGTCTGGGCGTCATCCCAGCCGACGTTGATAACCGGCCTTGTGTCTCGCCCCCAGTTGGAATCGCCAGCTTTAGGGCAACCACCAACCGATACGCAGGCGTCCCAGTCGGCAAACGTCACATCGAACTTGGACACCGCAAACGGCTTCGCAAGCGTGACCTGGTGCTGCGGGCCTTCATTGTCGAAGCGGCCCTGTTCAGTCGCGGGCGATCCCATCGTGAACCCACCCGCTGGAATCACGATCATCTCGGGACAGTCCTTGGCGCACTCACGGAAGGGCGCCAACGGCCCCAACGCACGCTCGGCCGCAGGCGTGAGCACGCGGTGGTCAAAGTTTGCGACCCGGTAAGGCCGCACCACCGTGAACCAGTTGATTTGCTCGCGAATTGCCTCTTTCTCGATAATGCCGACGAGGCTCGCTATGACACCGAACAGCAGCAGGTAAATGAGGCCCCGGACGCGGCGTGCCTGCGCCTGAATCTTGTCCTCCCGCGCGATGCTGAGCGCAATGAACTCCCGGTCGGCCGCAGGCAAATCCTCAGCGCGCTTGGCATTCTGGCTTTGCGCTTGTGCGAGCGCCGCACCCATAAGCAGCGCATCATTCTTCGACGCGTTCGGCGCGGCCTGATAGGCACGGCGCGCGGCTTCAAGACCGCTGCGCCAAGCCAGAAACTCGCGCTCCTTGTCGATCCATTCGCGCAACTTGTCCCAGCGCCGGAAGATCGCCTCGTGCGCCACTTCTGCATACGTGTCGCCACCCTCGGATGTTGCAGTCGCGAGCAGCCGGTTCGGATGATCGGCCAGCTCGCTGACTAGCCGCCATTCCTCGTCCGAAAATTCTGAACGAAAGGCGCGACGCCGTGTCGGTTCGCCATCCTCGTGCACGGTCGCGAGCCGCAGCGTCAGCACGCGGCGCAGTGCGTCCTCCGAGCCCGGACGGGCCGCAAGAAATTTATCGGCACGGTCCACGAGCACGCGGCCGAGTTCGATCGATTGCGCCGGCAGGCGAAGCACGCCGTCGCCGCGCTCAACCATGCGCTGCCACATGTCGTCGAGGAGGTAGGAGAGCAGCGGCAACGCGCCAGCATCGTTCACCGATTCCTCGGCGGCACGCCGGCCGATGTCGCCGGCCAGATGCCCGGTCTCGAAGCGGGCGGAGAGTAGCTCAGCCGGCCGGTTCACGACCTCAAGCAGTTGCGCCTCGCGCAACGGCTTCACCTCGATCTTTCGCGACACGTCATCGAGCGTTTGGTCTTTCTGCAAATCGCCAAAAAAGTCGGCGCGTATGCTCATGATGCCGCGCAGCCGTGGTTCGCCCACGGCACCGGCGAGATTCTCCGAGAAACAGCGGCGCTCGCGTTCCAGGGCACGCGTGTAAAGCTCCTCGCCCTGGTCGATGTACAGGAAGAAAGCCGGCGGCACGGATCATTGCAATTCCGCGTACCGGCGCCCGGTCTGATCGAGTAGGTCGCGCAGCGCGAGCTTGCCCGCGAGCAACGCGTCAACCCATTCGGCGCGGCGGGTCGGCCATTCGGTGCTAGTGGTTCATCACAGTGATTTTGACGTTTTGATACCGAGCCATTCAAGAATTGGCAAGCTTTCGGGCGGCACGAGGATTTCGATGCTTCTGGGGACGCCGGGTTGACGTCGGATGAAGGCGTTTCGTTCGAGGGTTACGATCATCTGGTGGACCGTAGGCGGGCTGACACGGAAGTGGCGCTGGATGTCGGCTTCGGCGGGTGGGCGTCCGAACATGTAGGCGTAGGTATGGATGAAGGCCAGGCAATGACCCTGCTTCTCGGTGAAGCGCGCGCCTGATTTTTGACTTATCGCTGGATTCGTCCCGGCCTCCGACAAGGAGGCAAAGCATGAATGTACGTTATCGGGTCGAATTGAGCCAAGCCGAGCGCGATGAACTGACGGCGATGCTCGGCGGCGGCAAGCACGCGGCCCGCAAGCTCAAGCGGGCGCAGATTTTGCTGGCGGCCGATGGGGGCGGCCGCGACGAGGAGATTGCCCGGACCGTCAGTGTCAGCCTCTCCACCGTCGGCCGGACCAAGCGCCGTTTCGTGGAAGGCAATCTGGAGCGGGCCTTGAGCGAGGAGCCGCGTCCGGGCGCAGAGCGCAAGCTGACCGGCAAGGAGGAGGCCCTGCTGGTGGCGACCGCATGCGCCAAGCCGCCCGCCGGCCGCAAACGCTGGACGCTGACGCTTCTGGCCGACACGATGGTCAAGCTCACCGATCACGACAGCCTGTCGGGCGAGACCGTGCGCCGCCGGCTGGCCGAGAACGATCTCAAGCCATGGCGCAGGGACATGTGGTGCATTCCCCATGTCGATGGCGAATACGTCGCCCGCATGGAGGACGTGCTCGATCTCTACGCCGAGACGCCGGATCCCGCCTGGCCGCTGGTTTGCTTCGACGAGACCCCCGTCCAGCTAATCGGCGAGGCGCGCCGGCCGGTCCCGGCGCAACCGGGACAGCGCGAGCGCTACGATTACGAGTATCGCCGCAACGGCACCGTCAATCTCTTCGTCACCTTCGATCCGCATCGGGGCTGGCGCAACGTCAAGGTCACCGACCGCCGCGCCGCCGTGGACTACGCCCAATGCATGCGTGAACTCGTCGACGTCCATTATCCCGACGCCGCCTGCATCCGTGTCGTGCAGGACAATCTGTCGATCCATAAACCTGGGGCGCTGTATGAGGCCTTCGCGCCCGCCGAGGCTCGACGCATCCTGCGCCGCCTCGAATTCCACTTCACTCCGAAACACGCCAGTTGGCTCAACATGGTCGAGTGCGAGATCAGCGTGCTGCAGCGCCAGTGTCTCGGCCGCCGCATCGACGATCCCAAAAGGCTCCGAAACGAAATCGCAGCATGGCAACGGCAGCGAAATAAAACCCGAGCCAGCATCAAATGGATGTTCACAACCGACAAAGCCCGCGCCAAACTCGGCCGCGCTTATCCAGCCACCGCCAAAGAGTCAAAATCACTGTGATGAACCACTAGTTCGGTCGAGCTGCCAAGTGTCGAGAAAGGCCTCGACCAGCGCGCGTACCGGCTCGGAACCCGGCCGCACGGTGAGAAAGCACCAGCGCCGGCTGTCGGCGAAAACGTGCGGCCAGTCCTTCGGCGCGGCTTCGTCCTTTGGCCAGGCCTGGCGCTTGAGCGCTGCAAGTACGCCGGCCTGCGCCAGCGAGGATTTGCCGACACCCGAATTGCCGATCAGCACTGGAAGGCGGTCCAGCGTGCCGGCAAGTGCTGACAGAACATCAATCGTTTCGCGCTTGCGGCCAAAGAAGTAGTCGCTATCCTTTTCGTCCATGGCGGCAAGGCCGCGATAGGGAGACGTATGGCGCCATAGATCGCCGGGGCTCGACCCGCCACCCGCTGCCGCGTCGAATAGGCGCGCGACCTCCTTCTCCGAGGTCGGATCGGGGGTGATGATCCAATGGAGCTGCCGCAGGAACGGCAGGCCGGGCGCCGTCCGTCCTTCGAGCAAAGCCACAACGAGCGGAAATTCCGTTGGCGCGTTTACCCACCTGTCGAGCGCCTCATAATATTCCGGTACCTGCCATTTGCCGATGCCGGCTTCGCCAATCAGCAAAATGAATGCATTCGCCTCGGCGATTTCCTGGGCGAGCTGCGCGGTCCAGGAGCCGCCAGTGCGCAAATGCGTCGGCGCGAAGAACACGCGAGAAGCGGCGTCCTTGCGCTCGATCGCTGCCTTAAGCCGTTCCGCCAGCGCCTGATCCGGCGAATGGTAGCTCAGGAACCAGCGCCGCATTCAAAGCACCGTGTCAGGCCCTTTTGCCGTCGGAAGGGGAAATCGGGCGGCGCCGGAAGAAACGCCGCAGAATATCGAATTGTCAGAGATCAGTCAGCGGGTATGTCGGAGGTTTTGTAAGCGGTCGCCGGGCGCAGAATCGCCTTGTAGCGTGCCTGACTGTTAGTGGCTGGTGCCCCCAGCCGGAGCTTCGCCTTGGCTTGGTAATTCGCCACCTGCGCACGGCGACTGTTCGGATAACATACATATTAGGAACAGATCACCGTGCGTTATCCGGGTCAGCGATGCGGACAACCGGCTACACGCGCAGAAAGCGCTGATGCTGAGGCTGCTGGGGGTTGCGGCGGGCTGACGATCGGTCCTTTAAGTTCGCCTTCGCGCGGGGGTTTCTGGAACACCTCTGCTCACTGCGCTTACCCATTCAGGCCGGTTATAGAATCCTCCAGCAGTTAGAGCCGACTTCAACTCCTGCCGGCCGCCACGGGGCGCTCAACCCAAGAGCCGTGCCAGTGCTCGACCGGCGGGAGTGTGAAACTCTGCCGCGCTGACGGTGCCGTCATTGTCTGAATCTGCGGCTTTGAACCGCTGTTCGACGGCGGCGAGATATTCCTCCTTCGTCAAGGTTTTGTCGTGATCCGGATCGGCGGCGGCAAATTCCTTACGGCTCATGCGGCCTTGCAGTTCCTTAATGTCGAGAGTGCCATCCTTGTCGGTGTCGAGCTTGTCGAACAGGGCGCCGGCAGCCTTCTTAGCTTCTGCGAGATCAACGGTGCCGTCGTTGTCCGTATCAAATCGTGCCACAGGGTCCGACTTCGTCGATCGTGCGAGAGCCGAAGTTGCCACGCTGAGCAGACCCGCGATGGCCACAGTGATTACTTTGCGCCGGGAAACCATGAGGAATCCTCGCTAAGGAGTTGCTGGCAAGCAGCTAATCATTCGGAACTGAATTTGCTAGAAAGGTCGGCCACGCGGACAATAGGCTCTCTCACTCTACACCGAGAATCCAACCCTCGATTTGCGCCACCGCGCGCGCTGCTGTTCCGAGAGGTAGGTTGAAAAATCCCGGAAGGCTACCGTCTTGATCCGTGCGTTGCAGCCAAGCTGCAATACTATAGGCGTCGTGCTGGTCACCTGAGCGATCCTCACGTGCGAAGCTACAACTCCACAGTGCGGGGTAGACCTCGGTGACGGCTGAAATCCCGGCCGGAATGGCCCAGCCGTCAAACGGCCAGAAATGTACGCGCCCGCCCAGTCGTTGACGGATGAAGCGCAGCCACGGAATACCGGCATGGGTCGATTTTGCTACCGATCCCTGTACGTCGAAATGAAAGACCGATTTCGCACCACGAGCGCGCTCCTCAGTCAGTCGCCGCCAGCTGGCATTGCCCATGCGAGCCGCACCGTTCCCGAACACGCCGTCGCGCACGAAATCAACATAGGTGTTGTCGTCATCGGTCGGCCAATGTTGCTGGAAATCATCCAGGAATGTCGGCCAGTGTGGCTTGAGGCCATGCGTCTCAAAATACCGCAGAGGAAACGAGAAGCCGTGGTCAATGCCGACCAGAGTGGGCATGTCTTCGAAGAGCCGCTCAACTAGCCATTCCGCGATGCCGCGCCGAGTCCAGTATTTACGCGGGCTTGCTGGCGGCATGACCTCGATTGGCGGCGATGCTCGATCTGCCATGTAGACGCGCAACCCCTTTAGGCCTGCTGTCGGAGTTTGAGCGCCCGAATAGTCGATACCGATGTAGCGTGCGAAGGTGGGCATTTCATGCCACCGCTTTGAACCGCTCGAATCGTAACGCTAGCCGATCCCGATCGGGACGGTCTTTGATGCGGCCCTGGCAGATGGATGGTCCCGCCATTCAATCGCTTCAACGCTTCGAGCATCGGGCCATCGTTCTGCCCGAGCAGCCGATCCGAGACATGCAGCCGATAGTCGGGGTCAATGCCGATCAGATGGGCGTCGAACGCTGCATGATGAATTTTCGAAAGCGGGATGCCGTTCGGTACTACTGGCTGGCCGAACTGTTCGTCCTTGTCCGCGACGATGTGGGCCGCATCGAGCAATAGCGGCTCGGGTAAGCCCGACAGGGCGCAGCGACCATTATAGGCGGTAATAACCGCTTCGCGGAATGATGCTTGATGCAGCCTTTGTTTGACGGCGCGCAGCGCATAGCGCCGTTCGAGCGAGGTTTCCGGGCGGCGACAGAACTTCTTGATCGAGCATACCGAACGCCACTCGCGCCTTCAGTGTTTTCCCGTCCCACCCTGCAATAAAGCTCGGTAGCATCGCCTGATAGCGACCGGGCGCAATGCCAAGGAAATAGATGATCGGTATCTGGTTCTCGAACGCTTCTCGAAGCCATCGGTTATCAGGCGCGTCCGGGTCTTGGCCCATGAACGCGTAGTCGATCGTCTCATCGCCCTCGAAAATCTGGCGATGCACCTCGCGCTGGTCGTCGTACCAGACTTTCCCGCCCGGCTTTGGGAACACAGTCTTGATCGATAGCAGAAACCGCATCTGTTGCGGCTTGAATATGCCGCGCTGCGGATTGATGAGTGGGACGCGCTCGTCCTCAAAGATAAAGCCCGGCTTCAACTCGGTCGCGGTCAGATGATCGTCACCTCGCCCAGCCTTCGGACATGCTCGAAAGCCGCCATGCGCATGAGCGTGTCACGATCGGCGTCATCCATATGCTGCGACTCTTGCTGCACCCACAGGCATCATAGCCCCGAACAGCTTGCCGACGTAAGCACGATCAACTCCCATGGCCTCTCGCAAAGCGGTGACATGATCGATACGCTAGAGTTAGGCTGGGGAGACCAAAATGGTGAACCTCTACGTTGGGATCACCGACTACGATTGGTTTCGCTTTTTGTCGGCGCTGCCAAACGTCGATGAGGTAAACTTTTGGCAGCCGGGTGGGCGCACCATTTTCACGGCACTGCAAGCGGGCGAACTGTTTCTGTTCAAGCTGCACTCGCCACGTCATTTCATCGTCGGCGGTGGCGTGTTTGCCCGCGCGGACATTCTTCCAACTTCGCTGGCATGGGAGGCATTCGGTACGAGCAATGGCGCAGCGTCACTCGCCGAGATGCGCAAGCGTATTGCCTTTTATCGCAATCAGCCGGACGATCCCCGCGAAGACTACATGATCGGTTGCCGCATTCTCACTCAGCCATTCTTTTTCCCGGAGCAACAGTGGATACCGATCCCAGCATCATGGTCCCGCACATTCAGAGGCTGCACTACGATGTATCGAGGTGACGGTCGGCGCTTATGGGAAGACGTAATGGAGCGTGGAAGGCAGCAGCCCGGAGCGCCGATTGCCGCACCACGTTACGGGTGAGCCTACACTGATCAGTCCACGACTCGGCCAGGGCGCATTCCGAATAAGGTAAGATGTCTATCAGCGGCGTTGCGCCGTAACAGGCGAGCGAACTTTGCCCATTCTCGACGCCGCACACATTCAGCCGTATGCAGACGGCGGCAAGCACGACATTACGAACGGCCTTCTACTGCGAACCGATATTCACCGGCTATTTGATCTCGGTTACGTTACGGTCAGCAATGATGGGCACTTTGAGGTCGGACGCCGACTGAATGAGGACTTCGAGAACGGACGGCACTATTATGCAATGCATGGGCAGGCAATTTCCTTGCCTCGCGATTTGGCGCGGCGGCCGACGCACGATATCTCTTGAGTGGCATCAGATGAATAGGTTCAAGGGCTAACCAGGAAAATCAAATCGGAACGCAAAGCTGAGCGTCAAGGAAATGCCGTTGGTTGGTCGGGCTTTTCTGCGTTCAGCCCTTCCACTTAATCGAACACCCCATCGAGGGCGTCTGCTCCAAGGGGCCGTGACCAGTTTCGGCCACCATTTTCATCGCCTCGAAAAGGTCGCGCCGGGCATTCGCGACCGGCGTCATACGCGACGCATCAAGCCGTCCGCGATACCGTAGCTCGTCTTGAGCGTTGAAGCCGAAGAAGTCGGGCGTGCATTGAGCGTTATAGGCTCTCGCCACACCCTGTGTCTCGTCGATAACGTAGGGAAATGCGAAACCATGCTTCGTCGCGAACTCCTTCATGTTGTCGAAGGAGTCCTCGCGATAAGCCTGAGTATCGTTCGACATGATGGCGATGGTGCCGATACCAATTTCGCGCAGAGCCTTGGCCTCCGCCACTATGCGGTCAATGCTGGCCTTTACATATGGGCAGTGATTGCAGATGAAAACAACAAGCGTGCCCTCCGGTCCGCGCACGGCTGAAAGCGTGTATAATTTTCCATCGACCCCTTTAAGCGCGAAGTCTCGCGCCTTCCAACCGAAGTCGCAAATGCCGGTTTTAGATAATGCCATTACAAATCCTCCACGGCTGAACGATAGTGCCCCCATCAGGGCTGACTACCGTTGGAAAATGAGTCCTCGCGCTTGAATCTAAAAGCTGCGCGAGCTTCATCGAAGGCCAAAGTCCGCGCTCGCTGCTCAGGGGCAGTTTGGCGATCACGTCGGCTAGACGAGGCATCCCGCCACCGCGTCATACAGGATTTTTGCCTCCTCAGAACTTGCCATCGCAACTCGTGCGCGCTTTCAATAAAATTCTAGTGCGTCATTCCAAGACCGGCCACGGTGAAGTCAGTCGCGTCCGGCTCTCCACAGGCCCTCCACAATGCCCGGTAGAGCCACTACCATGGCAGCTTCCTGACCCGTAGGGCGAACATGAGGCGGCGGGAATTTGTCACTCTTCTCGGCGGCGCGGTAGCTTGGCCGCGTGTTGCGTACACGCAGCAGAGTGCACTGCCAGTTATCGCCTTTATCAACGGGGGAACTGCTGGGTCTGGCGAAAATCAGGCACCTACTTTCGCAAGGGTCTTGGCGAAGTTGGGATCGTAGAGGGTCAAAACGCAACCGTCGAATACCATTGGCTCGGTGGCGCATACGATGGACTGCCCGGACTAATCGATGATCTTGTCCGGCGACGGGTGGCAGTCATCGCAACTCCTGCAACGTTGCAAGCTGCGCTCGCAGCAAAACGCGCAACGTCCAGTATTCCAATCGTCTTCGCCATTGCCCAAGACCCAACCCGCGTGGGACTTGTGGAAAGCCTCGCGAGGCCCGGCGGCAACGCGACCGGCATCAATTTCTTTTCCGCAGAAGTGCCTGCCAAACGGCTGCGGCTTCTTCATGATCTGTTGCCCAAAGCTGTTCGTGTAGCCGTGCTTGTCAATCCGGCCAACAAGCAGACGGCAGAGGTTACTTTGCGTCAGGTGCAAGAAGCCGCCCCTTCCATCGGCCTGCAAATTCTTATGCCCCTTAATGCCAGCACCAGCGCGGACATTGATGCAGCTTTTGCTGTCCTTGCGCGCGAGCGACCGGACGCGCTCTTTGTCGGGCCTGATACGTTTTTTAATAGTAGGGCGATGCAGTTTTCGGTTTTAGCGGCGCGTGGCGCGCTTCCCACAAGCTATGACCTACGCCCAATGGTCGAAGCGGGGGGGTTGATGAGCTATGGTACCGACATTGCTGAAATTTATCGGCAAGTCGGCGCTTACACGGGCCGCATCATCGGGGGTGCCAAACCAGCCGACCTCGCCGTAGCGCAGTCAACCAAATTCGAGTTCGTCATCAATCTAGTCACCGCGCGAGCCCTCGGCATCGAAGTGCCCCCTTCGGTTCTCGCTACCGCCGACGAGGTGATCGAGTGAGACGAAGGGATTTAATTGGACTTGTTGGAGGTGCTGTCGCGGCATGGCCATTGGCGGCGCGCGGGCAGCAATCGCGGCAAATTCCACGCATAGGATTCATAAGCGGCGGCGCGCCTACGCTTTTAACTCCGGTTTTAAGCGGTTTTACGGTAAGCGGTGTTTTGACCCCGCCTTTCGGAATGCCGTTGGTTCTGTGAGTCTACGATTCGATTTGGATCGTTTGGCTTAGAATGGACACTGAACCTAGTGCTATCACGGAGCCGGTTCGTCGGATCGAAGTCTTTACGGGCGCCGGTCGGCGACGAACCTGGAGCGCAGAGGATAAGGTACGGATTGTCGCCGAGACGCTGAACGAGGGCGAGACCGTGTGTGCCGTTGCGCGACGTCACGGGTTATCTCCGCAGCAATTGTTTGCGTGGCGTCGGCAAGCGCGAAAGCCGCAGCGGCGGCGAACACGGCAGCATGGGCTTCGCTCATGGAGGCCAGCCGCCCAGCGCCGGTACAGCCTATCGTCAATCCGACTTTCACCTGCACCCACTTTCCAGGGTCGGTTACAACGACTTGCAATCAGCTTCGCCGTCAATCACAGGCTTGGGGCTTTCCAACGGCCGGAGAAGAGAACTTCCTCAAAGCTACCGCGCCCAATTTAGTAGTATCGTAATCTCGATCGATTTTTTTTGCTCGGCTTCAGCGCATAGAGTCGATGCCGATCGCGATACGATCGTCGCGTGACTTATGGCTTGGGTGGGATAACTGTCGGGCCTGTCCAGTCTCGTGGGAGAAGCTCTACGAACAATATGACAAGCGGGAGGTCAGTCTTGTTGTCAGTGGTATGTGCGACGTTTCCCGTTTCAAAAAAGTAGCGTGATCGCGACCGGAACCTCGACAATGCGCGGCGACGTAAGCGCCGTTCCAAAATCATTGGTTTTGGAACACTACTTTCGCCGACTTCGCGGCTTTGATATTTCAACGAAATTGGACAGCCCTCGAAAGATGGTTTTTGGAACACGCGATTTGGCGCTCTAGCGAGGCAAAATAATTGCCGGCTCCTAGCGGCAATCGATTTGGGTGGTTTCGTCTGTCGTCAGGTCACGCAGTACGACGTGACTCTGTGGGTTCATCGATTTCAAGTATCTTGCAGCCTCGACAGCGATCTCAGGGAGGTCGCGATGCGTCCGCACCACGCCGTCAATGCTGATTTGGTAACGCGCCGCGCTCAATCAATTACCTAGCGTTTGGTCCTCGATAGCGAGGATTTTGACTACAGAAACTCCCCGCGACAAACCCGCCCGATCGGCATTGCTCGAAACTGGTAAACCTGCAGCTGAAGCCCCCGTCAGCCGTGGTGACGCACCATGGATAGTCGATTTCTGCCTTTGCCACGCTGCTCGCAAGCGTTGCGATTATTATGGCCGTTACCGCCACAGTGGTACGCATGTAGGTCTCCTCTGTGTGCCTATCGTGGAGATGAACACCGAGCTGGTGTGAATATTCACTGCCGGCAGGGCTCGGGGCCGGATCGGCGCTGGTCAAAACGCTTCGTGCAGCCATGTATTGCGAGCGCAGGGGGGAGGCGCTTTGAGCCCAATGACACGCTCTTGGATTACATCTGCGGACACGCACCGGCTACGGAGGGCAAAGGCTACGGGGCACCAGACTTGAGGGACATGGCGCGTGTGATCGAGAATTTTCCACGTTACGAGATCGGATCGGACGGTCAGAAGGCGTCGAGTTGAACAAGGGTGTCTGGTCCAGAAAACACGGTGTTCCCCATTCTTCAGGAAGCGCACTGCTGCGACGACCCGAGCAGGCGCAGGGTTTAACCCGGCGTTTGCGAAGGCGGAGGAGCGATCAGTTCTGGCCGTTTCGGCGACCGGGATGGAACCCGAAGGCTTCTCACGCATTAAATGAACGTGCCGAGTTTGATCTCGACCGACCACCGTCACGTTATTTACGGTGCAGAGGGGGCTGCAAATCATGGAAGTAACAGTAGAGGATCGGCTTGATGTAGCGCACCGTTTATTCGATGCGTTGTGCGCACAATTGCCCGGTCAGTCCGTAACCCTGGTCGATGGGTGTGGCCGCGTCGTAGCGAGCAGTGATCGGCCGAATACACCTCTGAAACCCCAGGAGAGCTACGGCGTATCGGGTACGCCCTGAAGCGGCTCTTCGTTCACAGGCAGCGGCTCTGGCACGAGAGGTGCCATATCGCTTGTCGTGTCTGACAGATACGCTCTAATAGGGGCGACGTAGGTACGCTATGGGCCGACAGCAGCGAAGGAATGGGACGAAGCGATATGGATCGAACAGTTCAATTTGAGCGCTTGACGGACGCCGAAACCAGAGCCATCCATCAGCTTACGCAGAGAGCGCTTGCAGAGGCGAAGCGTGCGCGTAAGGCCGCAAATGGAAGCGTCAAATCTCCAGTGGGAGAGCTAATCAAAAAATGGAGGCAGCGGCGGCCGGTCTCTGAGCCTCAGCACTTGAGCAGAAGCGTCTAGCCCAGCACCGACGCGGGAGAACGCGGGGTAAGGTGATAACAACTTTAATCCTGACAGTGGGAGGGGTGCTGCTTGCGGCCTTGGCCGTAATATACTTCTCAATGATACATCGCAGGCAGCCCAGAAAAAGATAGCCCTCAGGTTATTCCCTCTTGGGGGCGCCTTGAGAGGTCGGGCCACGTAACACTACTTTCGATTATCCGCTTCCCGCTCCAGAGAACCACGGTTTGACCTCTGAACAGAGTGGCCACCACACCAAAAACTTCTCGCGCATATTCTTCATTGTATGCCTTACCGAGCACTCGCACCGACCCATCCGCGTTCCACAACTCGATACTGTATCGTTTCGCGGGCAGCCTCCGGATTAATCCAGACAACCTTCGTGATGGAGAAGTGGTAGTGCGCGAAGAGAGCGCTTTCTGATGCCACTTGGTGTCCGCCAGTGCGCTTTCCAGCAACTGGTGAACTTGGGCCGTTATTCGCTCATGACGCTCGGAGGGCAGCAACTGTCAATCTCAAGCACAAAATATAGGTCGCCTAACGGTAGGCCTACCCCCGCCGCCAAGCCCTAAGCAATACCCTGGGGGAAAACCCCGCTCGGCTTCCTGGGACAGATTTACGCCGGTCGTATGCGTAAGTACGATGAGTTGGTGGAATTGGCGCGCGGCCCGAAGCTTCCGGCAGAGCGCGCCACGTATCCCCAGCGCGGGTATCACGATCCACCGTGGGACGCGAAGGTCTCCTCAGCAACTAGGATTTTGGCAAGCAGAAGGAAAACCCAAGCTGTTCAGCAGCCGATGACCCGACGACGTGATACCAAAGAAACCCGCCAGCACCGCCGCGACGACGATGGCTGCGATTGAGACGTTGTGTGCCATGAAGACCCCGGGGCGGCGAACAATGACCGGCGTGGGTCTATTCGCTTAGCCGTTACCAAAGCTACGCCGGTTCAATCCAAGCCTCCACAGAAAACGCTCAGTCCAGCCAATGCTCCACTGGCGTTTGGCTCAATTCCGGTTCGTGCAGCCATGTATTACCCGACATGGGAATAGCCGGGGGCACTGTCCGCTCGCCTCACTGAGGAGCAGGCGGGGCGCATAAACGTCCACAGCGCTGGGACTGCTATGTGTCAAGCAGAGGCGATCAAATGGACCTGCATCTCACAGAATTTCAATGATCGGCGCGCCCGTGCAACCCATTCCGATTGGCAGTCGCTGTCGAGATAGCGGCGCCAGTAATCTGCCGCTTGCGCGTATTGGTTTTTGCGTTGAAGCAGCAGCGCAAGGTTGAACATTGCATCTGCGTAGTCAGGCGCTACTCGCAGCGCTTTGCGCAGGCATTCGATTGCAGAATCGGAGCGTCCCTGGTCGTCCAGCAAGTCGCCAAGATTGTACCAAGCCTCCGCGAATGTCGGATCAACACGCGTCGCAGCCCGCAATACCGCTTCGGCTTCGACATTGCGGCCATAGGCGCGGAACATGTTTCCGAGATTGAACGGCGCCGATGCATCTGCGGGATCGCTTTTCATCAGAATGCGGTAGAACCGTTCGGCTTCGGCAATGTCCCCAGCTTCCTCAGCCGATTGAGCCTGCGCAAACAGATCATCGGGATTTTGCTGAGAGCCATCGACCGCGAGCACAAACTGGCCGTGTTTGTTGGTACGTCCTCCGGGCTGTTCGACTTCGAGACTGTTGTCAGGTCCAGGATGGAGCCGCACATTGGCCAACCGACTTCAGGTAACCATTTCCTGATCTCGCACACGCTATGAATGATTTCGGTCAGTCGAACTCCGTCCGCAAGCAGCTTTGCGATCTGACGAGCGCTAGCCAAGTCGCGAAAGCCGAAGCAGCCCCCTCGCTCATCCAGCAGACCAAATTGTGCGAGTTCTTGTATTCTGCCGCTGGACAATTTGCTTAAGGCGGCAAGTTGATCGGCTGAATAGGTCTTGTGGACGCTGTCGGGAACGGCTTTGCCGATCCATTCAAGAAATCGGCGCTCACTCACGACTGGAACGTCATAGGCGGTTGCGCGACTGAGCTTGTTGGATGGACGACCATCGTCCAACAAAGGCCAGCCAAGCTCGCCAACAATGAGCAATTTGGTGCGCTTCGTCACCGCTTGGCCGGGCGTGCCACCACGTTGACGCACGACCGCGAACGCTTCAGCACGAGTCATGCAGGCAAGACGCCCGGTGAAGGCAACAGAGCTCTTGAGCGCTGTCCGGTCTAATTCAATAGGCGTCATGACTCTGCTGGCATCCTCGGCAGGGCGACTCACTTTTGGCTGGCCTTCTTTTTAGCAGGCCGACGAGCTTTGCCGTCATCCGTGAGACCATCGACAAATTAAACATGGTCGCACTCGGTCGGGTCGTGCTGACCCGCAGAGAGCACGTCATCGCGCTTGAGCCAAGGGGGCGGGGTCTGTTGGGGCTGACTCTACGGTATCCCTATGAGGTCCGAGATGAACAGCCGTACTTCGAGGACATTCCCGAGCTAAAGCTACCCAAAGACATGCTTGATCTTGCAAGTCACATCGTCAACACCAAGTCTGGCCACTTCGATCCATCTCACTTCGAGGATCGATACGAGAACGCCCTCATTGACCTGCTGAAGAAGAAAGAGGCGGGGGAAAAGATCGAACCAACTCTGGCGGCGCCACCGCCGCGCGTGGTTAATCTGATGGACGCGCTTCGGGCCAGCATCGATGCGGAGAAAAAGAAGGCGCCAGCGCCCAGCACAGGTGGTTGGCTTCCGGGATAGAATGCACGTCGCCTGCGCCGAGCTTGATGGTTCACGATTGGAATGTCCCGCAAGATTAAAAGGGGGCAAAACTTCCCTCAATGCGTATTTTCGGACGACAAGGCGATTTCTTCAACCCTTGGAGGTGAGAAAGGGATGGTTCAACAGGGATATATCTTGGCGTTCGGTCACCCTGGGCTCAGGATTGACGAAACCGGGCCGTCGCCGTGTTCCCCGTTGCCCCCTCTTAGCGAATGCGATTCCTGAATTCGCTCGCAGATTGCGCGACACGCCTCACGAGCGCTCAACATGCCGGGCTCAACTATCTTTCCACAAGCAAAACGCCTGCCTGTCTTCCACTTGGTTGAAAGCGAAACCAGCATCGACTCTGATTGGCGCAGCCGAAAACCGAAGGGAAATGCCGCCAGCAGGGGAAGTGACGATGGCAAAGCCAAAAACCGAACTAGCGCAGAAGTCTCCCCCGCCGCGTTACACGCACTGGAATCAGCGAGGCGAGCCAGTCCTGCTCACAGATCTTGAACTCATGAACGGGAAAACGCTCCGCCTGAGTTTGCAGACTCAAGATCCAGACGTTGCGAAGCGTTATATGCGGCCGATCGTAGGGTGGTCGGTTGCCCAGGGGCATTTATCGCCAGATAGCGGAGCCGCGAAAGAGTATCGTCTGGCGCGCCCGCAGCTTGAGAAGATTGAGCGTGAAGTGCACCGGCTCAAGGCGGTGCCGGACGCTGAGTACAGATCGGAGGCTCTGGCCACTGCGAAGCGCTGGGACCGCCCGGTGGGAGTTATCCACTACTTGGTTGGACGCAAGCCGCCAGTGGCCGCGGGCACCTATAAGACCCGCCGCACGCGCCGCCGTGATAAGGGGCAAAAGCTCCCGATGGCGGACACATGGGAGCATCGTCCCCAGGGTGGCAAATATTTCTTTTGGAACGGTAAGGTATTGACCGCTCGCCTTCAGATTGACGGCCGAACGTGGCAGTGGCCGCTCAAGGGCGTTGATAGTGAAGAGAAGGCCGAGGCCCTTATGGCGCCCATTCGTGTTGCGGGGGACCGTTTACGTCAGACCGCGTCAGAGGCTGTCAATTTCGAGGAAGGAACCGAAGCGGCCGAGGACATGGCCCGTAAGCGTAGAAACGCGCATGTTCAATTGGCTGGCGCGATTATTGCCGCCGGCGGCCCTACTGATCTTGCGGATTTCGTACTTGGCTCACAGCAGATAGAGGTCGGTACGACAGTTGCGGAGCGGCCCGCGGCAGTTACGGAGGCGCCAACCGGGAGATCACTTCGTCAGACCGCGCGCAAAGACTGTCTCGCATTGCTGATTTGACTGCTTCGGCACCATGACCGCCCGCCGCAAGGTACTGTGGCTGCGCAGTGCGGGGTGGCGATGCGGGAATTCACGGGGCTGTCGGCAAGGGCTTTCTATAACTGCCTTCGTGAGGCTGAGAGGGTTACGGGGAACGACAAGTGGGGCAAACGCGGCCGCCCCCGCGAATAATATCCGCACTAATATCCGCATATGCGGAATTTTGTTGTGTGGTTTTATGCCTTAACTAGCTGGCCCATCCGTCCGAGCGAATTGTTGGCTCGGTGGTGGTGGGCCCATGTCCGAGCAATATCCTGACGAACCCTTTATTGCGGCCGCCGCCAATCCAAGCGGCAGGCGCAAGGCCGCGGCTACTGAGAAACGCGCCGCGCCGCAGATGCAGTCCGGCCTTGATCTTGGGACAATCGATCGACTTACCGGTGGCAGACTCGGAGTTCACGACCGCGCCGTGTACGCTCTGCGGTCCAGCGCGCCAAAAGCCAACTAGCCAGCGGAAGCCGGTTTTGCGGGTCTGGCGCCTCGATGCCGGCTTCGCCACGTTTCATTGTGTGCGCTGCGGCGAGCACGGCCATATCCGCGATGGTTCTGCACTAGGACGGCTCAATCCCGCGGCGGTCGAACGTGTTCGACGGGAGGCAGCCGAATGCGAGCGCGTTACCGCGGCCAGCCGACTAGAAAAGGCCCGATGGTTGTGGTCGATGCGACGTCCCCTCATCGGGTCGATCGCGGAATTGTATCTGCGTGAGGCACGCGGATATTCTGGTCAGGTCCCACCGCTGCCGCCGGCAACGTTGGGCTTTCTTCCCGCGCGAGGCAGGCACGCACCGGCGATGATCGCCGCATTCGGGCTGCCGCACGAGCCTGAACCTGGGCAACTGGTAATTGCCGATGACGCGGTGTGCGGCGTGCACATCACCCGGCTGGCACAAGACGGAACGGGCAAGGCGGGAACTGACACCGACAAGATCATGATCGGCCGGTCCGTCGGCTCGCCAATCGTGCTTGCGCCGACAAACGACTTACTCGGCCTTGCAGTCACCGAAGGCATAGAGAACGCGCTAAGCGTGCATCTAGCGACCGGCCTAGGTGCATGGGCAGCAGGGTGCGCTTCGCGGCTGCCCGCTCTTGCCGACGCAATCCCCAGCTATGTCGAGAGCGTCACGATCCTTGTTGATGACGATGAGGACGGACGTCATTACGCCGACGGGCTCGCCGCCCGACTGCTCGGGCGAGACCTGCAAGTGAGGCAGGTACTGCCCGCCAATGCTGTCCAGCAAAAAGAGGCGGCCGCATGAGACCCCCTGACGCGAACGACATATTACGGCGACACGGCACTGAGGCTCTGCGCAAGGTTATCGACGGCGCTGCGACCATAAACGGGAAGGCCTTCGCAGACGCACAATTTCCGGAGAACAAATATCATCCGCGTTTTGAGCTTGTACGGTTCGAAGCCGTACTACTGAGCACGTCTGCCGCATATCTCGTCAAAGGACTTATTCCGCGCGCGGGCCTCACAGTAGTTTGGGGACCGCCGAAATGCGGCAAGTCATTTTGGGCTTTCGACCTTGCCATGCACGTTGCCCGTGGCGTGCCATACCGCGGGCGCCGGGTGCAACAAGGTGCCGTCGTCTATCTCGCCTTGGAGGGCGGTTACGGTTTTCGCGCGCGTGTTGATGCGTATCGTCGCACTCACGGCATCAAGGACGCACCGTTTTACTTGGTCACCGACAGAACCAGCCTCGTACAAGACGTTGCCGACCTCATTGCCGACATTAAGAGGCAGGTCGGCAAGACATTCCCCGCTCTGGTGGTCATCGACACGCTCAATCGATCGTTGGTGGGCTCGGAAAGCAAGGACGAGGATATGGCGGCCTACATCCGCGCCGCGGACACGATCAGGGAAGCGTTCGATTGCGCCGTTATGGTCGTCCACCATTGCGGTGTCGACGGGACCCGGCCACGCGGTCACACGTCCCTGACCGGCGCCGCCGACGCACAGCACGCAGTCACACGGGAGGGCGGCAACATCGTGGTCACCGTCGAGTGGATGAAGGATGGACCAGAGGGCGACCGGATCGTCAGCAGGCTTGAGCCGGTCAACCTCGACACCGTCGTCGATGGCGAACCGATCAACTCATGCGTGATCGTGCCCACTGACGACTGCATGGAGCAACAGACACGGGAGAGGAAGGTCAAAGGCGCCAAAAAGGTTGCGCTCGACCTGCTGCGGAAGGCCATTGACGAAGCCGGTTCCGTGCCGCCGGCGAGCAATCATATACCGCCGAATACTCGGACAGTTTCAGTCGAGACGTGGCGCACCTACGCCTACCAGGGAACGATCACCGAAAGCGATAAGCCGGACACTCGCCAGAAGGCATTTGTCCGGGCTGTGAAGGACCTGCAAGCCGCAAATTTGGTTGGTGTTTGGGGCGAATACGCATGGATCATTTGAACGCCGGACATGCCGGACAACGGCCGGACATTGGCAGCTTTGTCCGGGACGCTCTGCCCGGACAGGACAGGACACACCCTTTAAGGGTGTCCGTATGTCCGGCGTCTGTCTGGCCGAAAGATGCGGTGCAGCTTTCACAGCGGACAGTCAACCAGAACGAAAACGGAGACTGGCCGAGCCTGGAGTTGCGCACCGGCAACTATACGGTGCGAACATGAGCCGGCCCGTTGTTATCGTCGGCTGTTGGCCGCGAAGGATGTCAGCGGACCTTTCTGCCATCTATTGTGGCGAGCCGACCACCAGCGCCTTTCTAAAGCGTGTCGGAAAGGAATATCCTCAACCCCGCGTGAACGACGGACGACGGCGGCTATGGCTCCGCGACGACCTCGATCAATCGATTTTGCCGCCCGAGCTGGCGGCAGCGGTTCTGGAGGCGCTCGGAAACGCAGGTCCCGATGGCATGCCAGTGCCAGAGATCATGGCCGCGACCGGCAGCAACAGCCGTGGCGCTATGGATACGCTGCTGTTCAAGATGAACGAGGCGGGTGAGATCGCCCGCATCAAACGGGGCATCTACGCAGCTCGGAAAGATGCCGGTAAGATCGGACAGAAAGAAAGAAACGATGGTCAAGCTACTGACGACATTACAATAAACGACGATCTTACCAATCTTACCGATCTTACCGGGGGTGCAGCCGTTTATGCTCAAACGGTGGGTTTGGGGAGGCCGTCATGATCGGCACCCTCCGTGAAAGATTGCCGAACCGACGCGAGCACGGGCTGATCAACTTCGAGCACGCCGGCTTCCGGTACACGGCCGGGATCGGCCGCTTCCCCGATGGTCGCCTTGCCGAGGTGTTCCTGAACGCCGACAAGATCGGCACCGCGATCGAGACCGCCGCCCATGACAGCGCTGTCGTCGTCAGTCTTGCGCTCCAGCACGGCGTCCCGCCCGATACCATCCGCCATGCCCTGACACGAAACGGCAACGGCGAGGCCAGTGGGCCGGTCGGAGCGCTGCTCGATCTGTTGTTCGCGGAGTTCAGCGACTGAGCCGCGCGCTGCTCGGAAGCCGCGACGCGGCCCCGGCCCGTGTGAAAGACTGAAATGCCACGTCGCCCTGCCACAATCACCCAAGCCGATATTGCCCGCGTCATCCGTGCGGCAAAGCAGGCGGGCGCGTCTGAGGTAGAGGTGCGCGTCGGCGACCAGGTGCTCATCGTGCGGCTCACGTCTTCCACAGAGGCAAGGATGGCCCTTGCGCCAGGCGCGGAGATTGTTCTGTGATCCAGGAAATGCCTCGCCCGCGGCCGCCA
Organism: uncultured Alphaproteobacteria bacterium; assembly: GCA_963732015.1. Taxonomy (GTDB): domain Bacteria; phylum Pseudomonadota; class Alphaproteobacteria; order Rhizobiales; family Xanthobacteraceae; genus BOG-931. The sequence goes on from CAVSXY010000008.1 coordinate 64,278, forward strand.
CACTTGCACCGAGAAGTCACCAGACACGGCAAAGCCGTCTGGTACGTGCGAATCAAGGGCAAGCGCACACGGCTGCGCGCACAGTACGGGTCACCGGAGTTTGAGGCCGAATACCTGGCTGCGCTTTCTGGCGCACCACGGCGCGAGCGCGGACCGGTAGAGGGCACGCTGGGTTGGCTGATCGCCCGATACCGGGAGACGGTCGTCTGGCAGAATTTTTCGGCGGCGACCAGGCGCCAACGGGAGAACATCTTCCGCCAGGTGTTGGTGTCTGCCGCCGACCAGCCTTTCGCCAAGATCACTGGCGCAACCATAGAAGCGGGAAGGGACCGTCGGGGGGGCACCCCGGCCCAAGCTCGACACTTTCTTGATGCCATGCGCGGCCTGTTTCGATGGGCGGCGAAGGCAAAGATGGTCAAGGCCGATCCGTCCATCGGCGTTGATGATCCGCCGCGGGCCAAGACGGATGGGTTTCCACCGTGGACCGAAGATCATGTTGCAGCGTATGAAGCGCGGTGGCCGATCGGGACGCGCCAGCGTGTCTGGCTTGACGTGCTCCTCTACACCGGGCTTCGCCGCAGCGATGCAGTGCGACTCGGGCGCCAGCACATCAGCGACGGCATCGGCACAATCAAGACCGAAAAGACCGACACCGAGGTGACGTTGCCGATCCTGCCGGTGCTCGCCGAGACATTGGCCGCGGGCCCGTGCGGCGATCTCGCTTTCATTGTTGGCGAAAGCGGTCAACCTCTCACCAAGGAATCTTTCGGCAATGTATTCCGGCGCGCCTGTCGTGCGGCGGGCGTTCCGGGTTCGGCGCACGGCGTCCGCAAGATCGCGGCTACCCGTGCAGCCAATGCTGGTGCCACCGTCGCACAGCTCGAGGCCATCTTCGGATGGAGCGGGGGCAGGATGGCGTCTCTCTATACCCGTGCAGCTGATCGCCGGCGTCTCGCGATGGACGCGATGCACAAGCTCGGGAACGAGAAGCGAACTTCTATTGTCGCACCTATGGGGCAGGTGCGGGTGACATCGGAAAAAGGTAAATGAAATCAGTATCAAATTTTGGGGGTGGTGGGGGAGGTAGGACTCGAACCTACGAAGGCGTAAGCCAGCGGATTTACAGTCCGCCCCCTTTGCCGCTCGGGACACTCCCCCGCACCGAATTGCGGGCGCAACAGCCGGCGGCCCGGCCCGCGCGCGCTATATGGTTCGACTGCGATGACTAGTCAATCTGCCGTTCGGCAGGGCTCAGCACACTCCGCCGTGCAGTCTGCCGCCAGTTCCCCGCGTTTTGGGTGGCAAACCGCGATCGGAAGCGTGAACAAATTCGCAAAGGATTCGGTGCAAATTGATGCGCAATCCCGCACGGTACCGCTGCGAATAAACGCTATTTTTAGTGTGTTATTTAAACTGATCTTAGACCCTCACCAGTAGGGTGACGCCACTACGACGGGAAAACAGGGCCCGTCGGCGACAAACAAAATAGCATTGGGAAAGGCGTCAACATGAAAGCCGTCGTCAAGACGGTCGAGCCCGCCGATCGTGAGGCGCGCTTCGACCATATCCGACCGCACTATCTGGAGGCGCTCACCTTGGTCGAGCGTCTGCATCGCCGTCTGCTCGACGTCATCAAGGACGAATTCGACCGCCGCGGCCGCGCCGAGATCAATTCGGTGCAGGCGCTGCTGTTGTACAATATCGGCGACAAGGAGCTGACCGCGGGCGAGCTGCGCACGCGCGGCTACTATCTCGGCTCCAACGTCTCCTACAATCTGAAGAAGCTCGTCGAGATGGGCTTCCTCGATCACCAGCGCTCGCGCGTTGACCGGCGTTCCGTGCGCATCAAGCTGACGGAAAAGGGCCGCGAGGTGCGCGACACCGTCGACGCGCTTTATCAGAAGCACGCCCGCACGGTCGAGCAGGTCGGCGGCATCAACGCCGACGAGTTCGGCGTCCTCAACAAGGCGCTGCATCGGCTCGAGCGGTTCTGGACCGATCAGATTCTCTATCGCCTGTAAGGGCGTCGCCTTTAACAGCAATTGCCTGGATTATTCGCCAGCTTTCTCGCTGTACTGGCGCAACTGCAACCCCGGCGCGAATGCCGGGGTCTTTTTGCGAGTCGTTTTCGTTTGCTCAACATCGCCCGCGAAATTTTTCTAGTCTCCCCGCGCAGCTGTCCCGTAGATTGCCGCCGCCAAGGCTGTACGGCATGGGGAATTCATGAAGCTGCGTCTCGCGCACTACCGCAATCGCTTTTCGATGTTTCGGACCTACTACGCGCTCGGCGCGGGTCTCGTGAAAACCGATGGTCTGACGTTCACCGTCGTCGAAGTGCCCGACCCGCCGAGCCGCGAACTCGAGGATGCGCTGATCCGCGGCGATGTCGATCTCGCGAATATCTATCTGCCGAATTTTCTCGAACGCCGCCTGGACGGTGCGCCGATCATCGGGCTGTGCACCGAGTGGAAGTCGACGCGCAAGGGCAACGGCCTGTTCGTGCGCCGCAACAGCGGCATCGATGACCCGAAGCAACTCGGCGGCCGCCGGATCGCGACGCACCAGGGCCGCCACGCCATTCACCAGTACCTGCTGACGAGCGCGTACAAGACAGACACCAGCGGCCTCCAATGGCGGGCGAGCCCGCAAGAGACGCTGCTGGGTCTGTTGCGGCGTGGTGAAGCCGATGCTGTCGTGCTGCTTGACCAGTTCTTCTTTCACGGTGAACAGGCGAGCGACGCGTCGTGCCTCTACACCGACGGCGACGCCTGGAAGGTGCTGACCGGTTTCGACGAGTTGATCAAGCACATGGTCGCCGCGAGCGAGCCACTGATCCGCAACAATCCCGCTTTGCGCGAGCCACTGCTGCAGGCATTTCGCGACTCATTTGCCTATAGCGAGTGCAATCTGGACGAGGTCGCCGACGTGTTCCTCGCGGCTTACGCCGGTGACCGTGAGGCGTTGATGAATTCCGCGCGCTACCCGCGCTACACCTTTACCTTCACGGAGCGCGAGCGGGCGCTGGCGCAGCGGGAAATGGATATGTTCGTCGAGGTCGGACGGCTGCGGAAAAACGCGCCGGTCGAGACATTTTTCGCCGCATAGCAGGTAAGCGTCGGCAGGCCGGACCTGTCCGGCCGGTATTTCCGCTCCCCCCTCGCTCGTCTAATGTGAGGGCGGCGGCGGCCACAAATTTGCCAGCCGCATGCCATAGCCAAGACAGGCGGAGCGACATTGGACCGAAGTGAGGGGCCTGAGGCGGGGACGCGGCGGCATTTTGAGGCCGGAACGCCAGGGGATAGCGTTATGACAAGTGGCAAAAGCGGTTCTCGTCACCGCGGCTCGACCGGGGGCGTTGTCCAGACCAATGTGGATCGGCGCGCGTTCCTCAAGCACGTCGCTGGCGCAGCCGTCATCACCGGCGCCTTGGCGCGGCAGGCCGCGGCCGAGGATGCGGCGGTCGATGCGTTGATCGGCGATACCCAGCACGGCGGCGGCTTTGGTCAGGACTTCGATCAGGCGCCGCGCAACATCCGCATGCCCAAGGCGTCGGCGCCGACTCTTTCGGCCGCGACGGCGGAGCACACCGAACAGGCGGTCTCGACTTATGACGGCATCGTCGCCCACGGCGGCTGGCCGCGCGTTCCGCAAGTGGACGAGCTTAAGCTCGGCACGCGGCACCCGAGCGTGGTCGATCTGCGCACCCGGCTGAGCGTGTCGGGTGATCTCGATGCCAATGCGGCCGGCAACGACATCTACGATTCCTACGTCGAGGCAGCGGTGCGCCGATTCCAGGCGCGCCACGGCCTCGCCATCGACGGCGTGGTGCGGCAGTCGACGCTGCTTGCGCTGAACGTGCCGGCGGCGACCCGGCGCGACCAGCTTAAGGTCAACATCACGCGGCTGAAGACGCTCAGCACCAATCTCGGTCCGCGCTATGTGGTCGCCAACATTCCGGCCGCGCGCGTCGAGGCGATCGAGAATGATCGGGTCGTGTCACACCACACGGCGGTCGCGGGCAAGCCGGACCGGGCCTCGCCCGACATCAACAGCAAGATCGTCGAAATCAATTTCAATCCGTACTGGACCGTGCCGGCCTCGATCGTGCGCAAGGATTTGATCCCGAAGATGCAGGATCAGCCGGACTACTTGACCAAGAACCACATCCGCATTCTCGACGGCAATCACGTCGAACTGAAGCCGTCCCAGATCAACTGGTACTCCGAGGAAGCGACCAACTACACGTTCAAGCAGGATCCCGGAAGTCTCAATTCACTCGGGTCGATCCGCATTAATTTTCCAAGCGCCTTCGGCGTCTACATGCACGACACGCCGCTGAAGAATCTGTTCGGCGACGATTTCCGCTTTCATTCGTCGGGCTGCATGCGGGTGCAGAACGTGCGCGAACTGGTCACTTGGCTTCTGGACGAGACCAAGGGCTGGTCGCGCGAAGAGATCGACAAGGTCATCAAGTCGGGTGAGCTGAAGAACGCGCGGCTTACCAAACCCGTACCGCTGCATTGGGTGTACGTCACCGCGTGGTCGGCGAACGACGGCGTGGTGCAGTTCCGCGAAGACATTTATAACCGCGACGGGCTGGGCGGCCCGGCGATCCCGGCAACGACGCAGCTTTAATCCATCGGTCCGATTTCAACACTCTGGGCTATGATTGCCCGATGCCGTTCGCGCTCAATCTCTACCACGACCAGATCGGTGCGGGCGGCGCGACCGCGAACGCGCTCGCGCCGGCGCACCGCCTCCTCTACGTGCGGCGCGGCAAGGTCGCCCTTAGCGGCCAAACGATCGGCGCGGGCGAGTCAACCTACAGCGAGGGGCCGATCGCGATGATATCGAGCGGCGACTGGAGCGAGGTGTGGCGCTGGGAACTCGCTTTGCCGAACGCTTCGCCGTCGCTGCTTTCCGGAACGGAAGTCTTGTCCAGCCTGCGCATGTCGCGGGTGATTGCCGGCCTCGCCATGCTGGACGGCACGCGCTGGGTGTTCCGGCTCGATCAGATCACGAGCGCCGCCGGCCGCATTGCCGACCGTCACCAACATCCGGGTCCTGGAATTCGTTGCCTCCTCGAAGGCACTTTCAACGTTCAGCAGGACGCCGAGTTGGCGCGTGACCTTGCTCCGGGCGACGCGTGGTGGGAGACCGGCTCCGATACGGTGGTGGCCTGGAGCTCGCCCCAGATGGCGGCAAAATTTCTGCGCGGCATGGTGCTGCCTGCCGAATGGGAGGGCAAGGTGACGGGCACTTGGCTTTCTGGACAAACCCCGCCGCGCGGCACGTGGGAACTCCACGTCGATCGCGTCATTACTGTGTGATGTGTGCGCTCCGGCTTCGGATTTCGCCGACATTCAATGCACGGACCAATTCGCCCCATGATGACATCACAATTGACGGCCTCACGATTTTTGACGGCATTGCTTTTAATTGCCGCCTTGTGCGCACCCGCGGCGGCGCAGACCGACTTCCCGACCGCGCCAGTTCGGATCATCGTGCCATTCGCCGCCGGCGGTCCGACCGACGTGGTGACGCGCATCCTCGGCGATCTTCTGTCGGCGCGCTGGGGCGGCAAGCCGGTCGTGATCGAGAATCGTCCGGGCGCGGGCACGATCGTTGCAACAGAAGCCATCGCCAAGGGCACGCCGGACGGCACTACCGTCGGCATGGCGACCAACACGTTTCTGATCAATCCTGCCATCGAGCATTCGCTGCCGTATGACACCGAGAAGGACTTTGCCGGGGTCAGCATGGTGGCGACGCAGCCGGTGGCGCTGGTCGCCAACAAGAGTTTTCCTGCGAACACGGTCGCGGAGCTTGTCGACTACGCCAAGAAGAGCGCCGAGCCGCTGAACTACACGTCACCGGGACCGCGCGGCGTTGGCGATCTCGCCGGCAAAATGCTCGAGCAGCGGGCCGGCATCAAAATGGTGCACATCAACTACAACGGCAGCGCGCCGGCGCTGACCGATGTCATCGGCGGCCGGGTGCCGATCATGTTCGATATCTGGCATTCGGCTCAGCCTTACGTCGACAGCGGGGATCTCGAAGCTGATCGCGAGCGCCAGCGCCGACCGGCTGCCCGGCGCGCCCAACGTCGCGACGATCGGCGAAACCTATCCGGGCTATACCGTGATGGCCTTTCAGGCCGTGATCGGACCAGCCGGCATTCCGCCGGCCATCCTCGGCAAGTTTTCGGACGATATTCGCGCCATCGTGTCCTCGTCGGAGTTCGCCGCGCGCACCGCAAAACTCGGCATCGACGCCTGGGGCGACAGCCCACAAGAGTTGCAGGCGTGGTTCCGCCAGGAAATCGCGCGCTGGCGGGAGTTGGTCAAAACTGCCAATATCAAAGTCGAATGAATCAAGCTTTCCGCTGGAGGGATGCGCCGTGAATATCGAAGCCCGGCAGATCGATCGTAGCGCCAAAACTAAGCTGCAGATCATCGACTGCGACATTCATCCGAAAAGCTCGATCGAGGATTTGCGGCCCTACATGAGCAATCGCTGGTGGGACTATGCGCAGACTTATGGGGCGCGTTCGCACCACGGCTATGTCAAGGGCTTTCCATATCCGAAAGGGCAGCCGTTTGCGTCGCGCCGCGACGCCTGGCCGCCCAGCGGCGGGTTGCCGGCGAGCGATCTTGAATTCATGCGCAAGCAGCACCTCGATTTCTACGGCATCGAGTACGGCCTAATGAATCCCCTGTCGCCGACCGGGCAGGGCGAACAGAACGACGAGTACAGCGCGGTGCTGGCGTTCGCCGCCAACGAATTCCAGATCAATCATTGGAATGCGCTCGAGCCGCGGCTTAGGGCGTCATTGATCGTCCCGTACGAAGATCCTGAGGCGTCTCGCGTCGAGATTCGCCGCCGTGCCGGCGATCGGCGTTTCGCCCAGGTGCTGATGCTCACTCGCACCAGCGAACTGATGGGCCGCCGCCGCTACTGGCCGATCTACGAGGCGGCGTGCGAGGCCAATCTTCCGGTCGGCGTGCACGTCTTCGGCTATAGCGGCCGTGCCGTCAGCAACACCGGATGGCCGTCGTTCTACATCGAGGAAATGACCGAGCATGCGTGCGCCTGTCAGGCCCAGGTGACGAGCCTGATCATGGAAGGCGTGTTCGAGACGTTCCCTGATTTGAAGTTCGTCATGATCGAAGCCGGCTTTGGGTGGATCCCCACGCTTGGCTATCGGCTCGATCGCAACTGGAAGCGCATGAGTTCGGGTCTGCCGCACTTGAAGCGGGCGCCGTCAGAGTATTTGCACGAGCATTTCTGGGTGACCACCCAGCCGATGGAGGAGCCGGAAAATCCGGCGCATCTCGTCGATATCATGGCGGCAATCGGTTTCGACCGCATCCTGTTCTCAAGCGACTACCCGCATTGGGATTTCGACGACCCGTTTGTCGTCGTACCGCCATCCCTCGGTGACGAGCGGCGCCGTCAGATTTATTCCGGCAACGCGCAGGCGCTCTACCGCTTCGCCTGAGATTTTCCTGGATTTGGCCGCACCGGCCCGGCGTCGTAGGGCGGGTGCGTGTGGGTTGCTGTGAATAGGCTGCCGTCCAGGCTTGCCGCGCGCAGCCCCGGATACCTAAATGTAGCGGGATTGGGTGCGGGCGGGTCCCAAGACCTTGCGCGTATCTGCGGGTGTGCTATCGGCGAGCGATAGCCCGGGCGGATCGCGTTTCTCTGGCCAGGAGCGGCGGCATGTCGGTTTCCCCCAATGCGGATACGATGGTGGACAGCCTGTTTTCGGCGTCGCTTGCCGACAGCGACCCTGAGATCGCCGACGCCATCGCGCTCGAACTGGCCCGCCAGCGCGACGAAATCGAGCTGATCGCCTCCGAGAATATCGTCAGCCGCGCCGTGCTCGAGGCGCAGGGCTCGGTTCTGACCAACAAGTACGCCGAGGGACTGCCCGACCGCCGCTATTACGGCGGCTGCCAGTATGTCGACATTGTCGAACGCCTGGCCATCGAACGAGCGACCCGTCTGTTCGGCTGCGCCTTTGCCAACGTCCAGCCCCATTCGGGGGCTTCCGCCAACGCCGAAGTGTTCATGGCGTTGATGCATCCCGGCGACACCTTCATGGGCCTCAATCTCGCCGCCGGCGGTCATCTCACCCACGGCTCGCCGGTGAATTTGTCGGGGCGCTGGTTCAATGTCGTACCGTATGGAGTGCGCCGCGACGATCAGCTGATCGACATGGACGAGGTCGAGCGTCTCGCCAAGCAGCATCGGCCGAAAGTCATCATCGCCGGCGGATCGGCTTATCCGCGGATCATCGATTTCCGCCGTTTCCGCGAGATTGCCGATGAGGTTGGCGCTTTTCTGATGGTGGACATGGCCCATTTCGCGGGCCTCGTTGCTGGCGGCGTGCATCCGAGTCCATTCCCGCATGCTCACGTGGTGACGACGACCACCCACAAGACTTTGCGCGGGCCGCGCGGCGGCGCCATTCTTTCAAACGACGAGGACTTGGCGAAGAAGCTGAACTCGGCGGTCTTTCCGGGCATGCAAGGCGGACCGCTCATGCACGTGATTGCTGCTAAAGCGGTCGCATTTGCCGAGGCGTTGCGGCCGTCGTTCAAGCTTTATGCGAGGAACGTGGTCGAGAACGCGAAAACCCTTGCCGAAACGCTGAAGGTGCGCGGCCTCGACATTGTCTCGGACGGCACCGACACGCATCTCATGCTGGTCGATCTGCGCAAGAAGCGCCTGACCGGCAAAGTCGCTGAGCTTGCGCTCGGACGCGCCTTCATCACCTGCAACAAAAACGGCATTCCGTACGATCCCGAAAAGCCGACGGTGACGTCCGGCGTGCGGCTCGGTTCGCCGGCAGGCACAACGCGCGGCTTCGGCATCGCCGAGTTCCGCCTGATCGGCGATATGATCGGCGAAGTCCTCGATGCGCTATCGCAGAAAGGCGTCGAACAGGACGCCCAGGTCGAGGGCCGGGCGCGGGACAAAGTGCGCCGCCTGGTCATCCGGTTTCCGATCTACGAGGGCTGAAGGATGCGCTGTCCGAGCTGCGGAAGCCTCGATACCCAGGTCAAGGATTCGCGGCCGACCGAAGATTCCTCCGTCATCCGCCGCCGCCGCGTTTGCCTCGCCTGCAATTTCCGCTTCACGACCTTCGAGCGCGTGCAACTGCGCGAGCTGACCGTGATCAAGCGTAACAGCCGGCGCGTGCCATTCGATCGCGACAAGCTATTGCGCTCGGTGCAGATCGCCTTGCGCAAGCGGCCGGTTGAGCCCGAGCGCATCGATCAGATGGTGTCCAAGATCGTCCGAGAATTGGAAAGCCTGGGCGAGGCCGAAGTCTCGTCCGAGGCGATCGGCGAGACGGTGATGGCGCATCTGCGCGAACTCGACGACGTCGCTTACGTGCGCTTTGCCTCGGTCTATCGCAATTTCCGCGAAGCCAAGGATTTCGAGACGGCGCTGGCTGAACTGTCGGGGGACGAGGCCGCGGAGTGAGCGCAGAACGCGCGAGTCCGAAGCAAGACTCACTACCGGATGATCGCCGCTTCATGGCGCTCGCGCTCGCGCTCGGCCGGCGCGGGCTCGGCCGTACATGGCCAAATCCTGCGGTCGGCGCGGTGATCGTCAAAGACGGCGTGATCGTCGGCCGCGGCTGGACACAGCCCGGCGGGCGGCCGCATGCGGAAGTCAAGGCGCTGCGTCGCGCAGGCGACGCGGCGCACGGCGCGACGCTCTATGTGACGCTTGAGCCTTGCTCTCACCACGGCAAGACACCGCCTTGCGCGGACGCGGTTATTGCGGCCGGTGTTGCGCGCGTTGTCTCCGCGCTGGAAGACCCGAACCCCGAGGTCGCGGGCGCGGGGCACAAAAGGCTTCGTGCGGCGGGAGTTGCCGTCGACATCGGCGTTGGAGCCGACGAGGCGCGCCGCGATCACGCCGGCCACATCCGCCGGATGCGCGATGGCCGGCCGCACATCGTCCTCAAGCTTGCGATGTCTGCCGACGGCAAGGCCGGCGCGGCCGGCCGGAAGCCGCTCGCCATTACGGGCGAAGAGGTTCGCGCGCGCGTCCATCTTCTTCGCGTGCAGAGCGACGCGATCATGATCGGCATCGGCACGGCGCTTGCGGACGATCCGCTGCTCACCTGCCGACTGCCAGGCCTGGCGGCGCTTTCGCCGGTGCGCGTCGTGCTCGACAGCGCGCTCCGGTTGCCGCCCGGCTCTCGGCTGGTGCGGAGCGCCCGGGATGTGCCGTCGTGGGTCTTCGCCGGCTCGCAACCGTCGCCAACCACCGAGCGGGAACTCGTGTCTCACGGCGCCGAGGTTCTTCGCGTCGGTGAGCGCGACGGCCGCCTCGATCTGGCGGCGGTTTTGAAGTACCTCGCAACGCGCGGGATCACGCGGCTCATGGTGGAGGGCGGTCCGACGCTCGCCGCGGCTTTGGTGACCGCTGACCTCGTCGACGAAGCGGTGCTATTCATGTCGCAGCGAATTGTAGGACCGAACGGGATCGATGCGCTTGAGGGACTGCCGCTGACGGCGCTCACGCAATCGGAGCGGCTGAGATGCGTCGAAAGCGAAGCCATCGGGCCCGATCGTCGTGACCTCTACGAACGAAAGTGAAGCGAAATGTTCACCGGCATTGTCAGTGATTTAGGGGAAATTCTTGAGGTCGAGGATAAGGCCGAGGGGCTACGTGGGCTGACCATCAGCACGAACTACGATCCGGACACGATCGATCTCGGCGCGTCGATTGCATGTTCCGGCGTCTGCCTCACGGTTGTGGCGCGCGGCCGCAAAGGCAACCGGTCCTGGTTCGGCGTCGACGCCGCCGCCGAAACGCTGCGCATGACGACTGCGGAAGCCTGGCGCGCCGGCCGGAAACTCAATCTTGAGCGAGCGTTGCGTCTCGGCGACGAACTTGGCGGCCACATGGTCAGTGGTCATGTCGACGGCATTGCCGAGCTGATGGCGCGCGAGGATCTTCCCGACATGGCGAAACTCTCGGTCCGAGTACCCGATGAACTTGCCCGCTACATTGCGCCGAAAGGCTCAGTGGCGCTCGATGGCGTCTCGCTCACCGTCAACGAGGTCGAGGGCGACACGTTCTCGGTGCTGATCATTCCGCACACGCTGAAGGTGACCACCATCGGCCAACTCGGCGTTGGCGCTCGCGTGAATGTCGAGGTTGACGTCATGGCCCGCTACGCCGCGCGGCTGTTGGACAGCGCCGCGCGCAAGCCATCTCATTGATTAGCAGCGAAATTCAGGCTCCTTGTTCCTCCATGCCGCACTTGCTACGACGGCGTCGCAGGTGGAGTGCGATATATGGCCGGGCCGCGGCGAGGCAAGACAGACAAGAGCGACGTCAAAGGTGCGCGCGTCGTCATCGTCGAGGCGCGCTTTTTCGACGACATTGCCGACGCACTGCTCGCCGGCGCAATGAAGGCGCTCAAGGAGGCCGGCGCCGAAGCCGACTGCATCAGCGTGCCGGGCTCGCTCGAAATCCCGACCGCGATCGCGATTGCGGCCGACGCGGCGCAGCGCCGGCTGCGGCCCTATGATGGGGCAGTCGCGCTTGGCTGCGTGATCCGCGGCGACACTATTCATTTCGAGATTGTTTCGCATCAGTCGGCCCGCGGCCTGATGGAGCTTTCCGTCGAGCGCCGGTTGCCGATCGGCAACGGCATCATCACGGTCGACACCGAAGCCCAGGCCTGGGCGCGCGCCCGAGTGGAGGAGCAGGACAAGGGCGGCGATGCCGCGCGTGCGGCCCTCGCTTTGATCGGGCTCAAGCGCCGGCTTGGAAAGCGCCGATGACGGACACGGGCGCAAGGGATACGCGCAAGGCCAACAAGCGCGGCGCCGCCCGGCTTGCCGCCGTGCAGGCGCTATACCAGATGGACCTCGCCGGCAGCGGGCTCAACGACATCATGGCCGAGTTCGAAAACCATTGGCTCGGCGGCGAGGTCGAAAGCGTGAAGTTTCTGCCGGCGGAAGCGGCCTATTTTCGCGATATCGTTTCCGGTTTCGTCGCCGAGCAGAGCCGGCTTGATCCGCAGATCGACGCGGCGCTGGTGCGCGGCTGGCCGCTCGAGCGGATCGACACGGTGCTGCGGGCGGTGCTCCGCGCTGCAGCTTACGAACTCGATCGGCGCAACGACGTGCCGGCCCGCGTTGTAGTCTCCGAGTATGTCGATGTCGCCAACGCCTTTGTCGGCGCGACGGAGACGGGCATGGTCAACGCCGTGCTCGACCAACTGGCGCGGCAACTCCGTGCGGCAGAATTCGGCCACGCCGGCAAATAGGCGACAGCCGCCGCGCATTTTCTCGAAGATGCGGCTCTGCTAGAGAAGCACCATCAGCCGGCGAGCAGTGCGATGCCCAGCAGCAAGGAATCGGCCGAAGATCGTCTGATCGCGCGCTATTTCCGGCCGCTCGCCAAGCATCCGGGCGCGTTCGGCCTGATTGACGACGCGGCCGCCATAACGCCGCCGCCGGGCTGCGATCTCGTGCTCAAGACCGACGGCGTCATCGCCGGCGTGCATTTCTTTCCGGACGATCCGCCTGAACATATCGGCCGCAAGGCGTTGCGGATGAACCTGTCCGATCTTGCCGCCAAGGGCGCAAAGCCGTTGGGTTTTCTGGTCTCGGTGGCGTTGCCGGCCGGCATCGACGAGGCCTGGGTCGCTGCCTTTGCCGCAGGCCTCGGCGAGGACGCCGAGCGATATCAGTGTCCGCTGCTCGGCGGCGACACCGACCGGACCCCCGGCCTGACGTCGGTCTCGGTTGCGGCCTTCGGCACGGTGCCGCACGGCGCCATGGTGCGCCGCTCGACCGCCAGGGCGGGCGACCTTGTCGTCGTAACCGGCGCGATCGGCGACGCGGCGCTCGGCGTGACGTTGCGGCGCGACCCAAACCTCGGCGCACGATGGCAGTTGAATGCGGCGATGCGCGATCACCTGCTGCAGCGCTATCTGTTGCCGCAACCGCGCGGCGTGCTGGCCGATGCGGTCCTGCATCACGCGTCCGCGGCGATGGATGTGTCCGACGGCTTGGTCGGCGATCTCGCGAAATTGTGCAGAGCCTCCGGCGTTGGCGCGGATATCGACGTGGCGAAAGTGCCCCTGTCGGACGCGGTGCGCTCTGCGATTACGAGTGAGCCGGCATTGCTTGAAACCGCACTCACCGGCGGTGACGATTATGAGATCGTGCTGACGCTTGCGCCGGACAAACTGGCCTCGCTGCGCCAGACGGCGCATGCCGTCGGCGTTGCGGTCACGGACATCGGTCGCGTCACCGTCGGGGAGGGCTCACGTTTCGTCCAAAACGGACAAGTGCTTGTTTTTGACCGCCCCTCGTACAGTCATTTTTAGCGGAGCTGTTGTTGTTTGCTCTCAGAGTCATCTGCATCGTCATGGCTGCTGCTGCCGCGCCCGCCGCAGCCGAAGAGACCCTGCACAAATATCTGTCGTCGCCGCTCAACGACGAAGGCTCGGACCCCGACGGCTGTCTCCCGGCGGTGAGCGGGCTGGGCGGCCCGGCGGTCTGGCAGATGCAGATCGAGCGCCTCTTGCTTGACGGCAAGGCATTGGTCGAGATGACGCGTCAGCCGGAGCCCAATCGTTTCCCGCTCTGCATCGCCGATCAGCCGATTGCAAAAAACTCCCACGTCGAATTGTCGTTCGTCGCGCACGACGGCCGCGTTGCGCGCGCCGCCGGCATCGTGGTCCGTTTCGCCGATCCGCAGGATTATTACGTTGCCGAAGCCGACGTGCTGCAAGGCAACGTGCGCCTATTGCGCGTCCTATGGCGAACGCCGCGAGCTCGCGGCGCGCCGCACGCAGCTTGCGATCGGCGTCAAACACTCGCTCAGGGTCAGATCGGTCGATGCCGACTTCACCGTCGCCATTGACGGCCGCGATCAGTTTGAGACGCGGGACACTGGCATCGCCGCTCCGGGCAGCTTCGGCATCTGGACCCGGGCCGACAGCGTCACGAGCTTCGGCGACCTGTTCATCACTGTTTTGGACTGAGGAGGCTTCCGATAGCGAGATTCCGAATGGCCGATCGTCTCCATTCGCCACGCGCACTTCGCTATCGGCTCGGAAAAGCCGCTATAGTGCGCGTTCCGGAGGAACGCTATGCACGATGCGACGGCCGTTGCCGCACCCAAGGCCAAGCCCGAAGCCAGACCCGAAGCTCCAAAGAGAGCGGATCCGCACTTCGCCAAGCTCTACCGGCGTTTTCCGACCATCGATTATCTGCGCCGCGGCGCGCGCGGCCGCCTCCCGCATTTCGCCTTCGAATATAGCGACGGCGGTTCGGGCAAGGACGATGCCGGCATCAAACGGAACTGGGCGGCCCTCGACGCCGTCGAACTGGTGCCGCGCTATGGCGTCATGCCGTCGCTGCCGCAGTGCGATGTCGAATTGTTCGGCCGCCGCTACGCGGCGCCGATCGGCATTTCGCCGATGGGCGGTCCAGCCGTTGTATGGCCTGGCGCGGATACGTACCTCGCGCGTGCCGCGCAGCGCGCGCGTGTGCCTTATACATTAGGCACCGTCGGCTGCGCCACGATCGAGAAGATCGCCGAGATCGCGCCGGATGTGTTCTGGTTTCAGCTTTACCGTGCAGCGCGCAACAATCACGCCATCGGATTTGATCTGGTGCGGCGCGCCCATGCCGCGGGCTGTCACGCGCTCGTGCTGACGCTCGACGTGCCGGTGCGCACGACGCGCGCGCGTGAGGTGGTGGTCGGGCTCGGCGGTGCTTTTCATCCTGATCTCAAGATGATGATGCAGATGGCGATGTCGCCCGGCTGGACCCGCGCGCTTTGGACCAACGGCATCCCGCGCTTTTCCAATCTCCGCGCCTATGTGGGCGAGGGGCCTCGATCAACGACATGGTGGCGTTCGCGCGCCGCGAGATGGGCGGCGCCTTCACCTGGGAGGAAGTCGCGCAATACCGCGACCGCTGGAAGGGGCCGTTGATCGTCAAAGGCATCCTGCACCCGGAGGATGCCGAGAAAGCGGTTTCGCTCGGCGTCGACGGCCTGTTCGTCTCCAACCATGGCGGCCGGCAGATCGACGCGCTGCCCGCGCCGATCGACGGGCTGCCCGCGATCGTCCGGCAGGTCGGCAAGCGCGCGACCGTGATGCTGGATTCGGGCGTCCGCAGCGGCACCGACGTGGTGCGCGCCTATGCGCTCGGCGCGGCGGCGGCCTTCGCCGGAAAGGCCTTCCTGTGGGGGCTAGGCGCCCTGGGCGAAGACGGGGCCAGGCACGTCATCGATCTGTTGATCGACGAGACGCAGGCGGCGTTCGGCCAATTGGGCGCCCATCGGCCGGAAGATTCGCGATCCGTCGTGATTCGCCATCCGGGCGCGCTGCACTTCTGATCTGCATTCGCGCTTGGTGGCATTCCACGGCTCGGTCCGGTAGAACCCAGTATTGACCGGGACCATGCGATGTCGGCGCTCGCCGAACCAGCCATCGAACTGACTGACGACCGGCTCGCAGCGCGCAATGCGGTCGTGCTGGCCGTGGTGCAGGCGCTCGCAGGCGGCAACAACACCGTCATTACTGCGACCACCGGCATCGTCGGTTCGGTGCTGGCGCCGGACCCGGCGCTGGCGACGCTGCCCATCAGCGTGATGGTTGCGGGCATGTGGATTGGAACGCTCCGGTCGGAGCGCTGTCGAAGGCTTTCGGCCGGCGTTTCGCTCTACAGACCGGCTCCTGTTTCGGAATCCTCTCCGGGTTCATCTCGTGCGCGGCTGTGCTGCGCGGTTCGTTTGCGCTTCTGCTGTTAGGCACACTGTGCGGTGGCCTTTACGCCGCAGCGCATCAATCGTACCGGTTCGCGGCTGCCGATACGGCGAGTGCCGAATTTAGGCCCAAAGCCGTGGCCTGGGTGCTGGCGGGCGGCATCTTTGCCGCCTTCATCGGATCGCAGCTCGTCATCTTCACCAAGGATATCTGGCCGGCTTATCTGTTTGCGGGAACCTTTCTGGCGCAGTCGGCGTGCGCCATGCTTGCTGCCGCAGTGTTGACGCTGCTCAACATTCCGCGGCCGCGCGTCTCCCATTCGCACGCCGATGGCCGGCCCCTCACCAAGATCATTGCGCAGCCGCGGTTCATCGTAGCGGTAGCTTGCGGGCTTGCGAGCTATTCGATGATGAACATGGTGATGACCTCGGCGCCGCTCGCCATGGTGATGTGCAATCATTCGATCAGCCAAGCCGCGCTCGGCATCCAATGGCACGTGCTTGGCATGTATGCGCCGAGCTTCATCACCGGCTCGCTGATTGTCCGTTTCGGCGTGGGCCGCATGATGGTGCTCGGCCTGCTGCTGATCCTGATCGCGGCGACCATCGGTCTTCTCGGCATCGCGCTGTGGAATTTCTGGATCGGCCTGACGATCCTCGGCGTCGGCTGGAATTTCGCCTTCATCAGCGCAACGACTCTCGTGACCGAATGCCACGATCCGCACGAACGCAACAAGGTTCAGGCGTTCAACGACTTCCTGGTGTTCGGCTGCATGGCGATCGGTTCGTTCTCGTCGGGCGCGCTGCTGGCCAGCTACGGCTGGACGGCCGTCAACGAAGTGGTGTTTCCCGTCATTCTGATCGCCGGTCTGCTGCTGGCCTGGGGTTCGTTCGCGCGCAAGCCGGCCCCGGCATAAAGCCTCTGGGAAACGGTGAGCCGCTCCGCGACAGCAACTTGCCGACGGAACGGCTGACTGCAATCGATCACCGCTACTTCGGCTCCTTGCCGGTATAGCGCAGGATGAAGAGACCCCACTTGTCGTCGTTCATGTAGATGTTGCCGCGCGCATCGACCGCGAGCTCCTCGCTCCAATCGATCGGCGAAGCGTGCGCGCCCGATTGTTCCGCCAGACCGGCCCGCTCGGGCGGCATGAAATAGCCGACCTCCTTCGGCAAACGTGGATTGCTGATGTCAAAGATGCGAAGGCCGGCGTTGAACCAGGCGACGTCGATCAGCTTGCCGGGTTTTTGAATCGCCGGATTGTGAATTTCCTGACTGGTGTTGTGCGGGCCGAAGCGTCCGCCTTTGTCGCAGAAGTCGGTGTAGGGCAGGCCGGCCGGCGGCACGGGGGTCGGGAACACCGAGATCAGCCGCGGGTGCGCCGGATCCTTGTTGTCGATCATGCCGGCGAAATTCATGCCGTCGTCCTGGCATTTCTCTTTGCTCGCTTCCGAACTGACATACAGCAGGTTGCGGTCCCACAACGGCAGCACCGTGTGCACCGATTGGCTGCCGACGCTCGCGAACGGCACCGTGATGTGCAGGCGGCCGATCAGCTTCGGGTTCGTCGGATCGCTGATGTCGAGATTGACCACGTCGGGCGCGTAAGGCAGCGACGCCGTCTTACCGTCGGGACTGACGTTGACCGGGCCGTGAAACCCTTCCGGATAGGGTGACGCAGGCTCGCCATCCTTCTGGCCGGGCTGCCACCATTTGCCGACGTCCTTGGGATGGGCCCGGTCGCTCACGTCGAGGATCACCATGATGTTGCCCTTGAAGCCCGGATAACTCGTCGAGAGGTAGGCGTATTTGCCGCCCGGATATGAGTTGCGGTGGGCGCCGGTGGCGCCGCCCATCCACGACCCGACCTGCATCGGATTTTCCGGATCGGAAATGTTCCAGAGCAGGACCGCCGGCAACGGGTTCTTCTGCGGCGTGAAACTGTTGAGCGACGTCATCATCAGATTGTCGTGCAACGTGATTTGCGCCGTGATGATGCTCTTGTCGTCGGTCACATACGGAATGAACTTCACGTAGCGCGGCTTAGCCGGATCGGTGACGTCGACGATGCTCCAGCCTTGGTTGAAGGAATGGCTCGTGTAGAGGTACCACTTGTCGTCGGCCGTGTGTTTGATCGCGATCTTGAAAGCGCCATAGCGTCCGCCGAGCGACGAGAACCCGATCTGCTTGACGTGTTCGGCTTGCGCGCCCGGTGGAAATGGGTCGGCCAGCGCGCCGCTCGACGCGGCCAGGCCAAGAGAGAGCACCGCGAACGCTCTCGCCGAAATCTTCATGAAGGTCCTCCCGTCATTCTCTGTTCTGTCGCCGGACATATCTGCCGCTGGATGCCGGCGAATGTGGCAGGTCCAAATCTGTCAGGTTAATGAGCGCCGCGCCAGCGACACGGTGAAAAGAATTGTCTAGTCGCTCTCGCAGCTTTTGATTTTGTCGCTGAGGGCTTTCGCAGGCTTTCCGTCGGAGAATTCCACCTCGTAGCGGCCAAGATATTTTTCAAGCTTCTCGCTACGAACCGCGATGATAGCCAGAACGATCGGGAGGGTGTTGTCCGGGTCGTCGACGCGGATCGCAAACCGCAGGTCGCGGTCAAGCGTCCACTACATGATGATGTCGTCTTTGGTGAGCGGGAACGACAGCGCCTTTGTAACGGTACGGCTTGTCTTGAGTGCCAGGCGGCCCTCGTGCACCTCGACGATGGTCCCGTCCGGGGTGCGGGTGCTGCCAAGGAGTTCGAAGCTTACATTTTGATCGTCGATGCTGCGGAACAGGGTGCCGGTGGCGGCCGCGGGAGAGGGCAAAAGGACGGCCGCCGACAGCATCGTTGCCAGGACCGCAACGGGCCGTGTGAGTCTCGGCCTTCGCTGCGGCGTCCTTGGGCTCCCGATGCCGTTTGATTTGTTGTTTTGACGACGAAACCTGCATGTAGGCGCGTCCGTTGACCTTCGGCGACTTGGGCATTATGGCAATGTCCTCGTCGAAAAGCGCCGGGCGCATTCATGGTCTCGCGCGGGCGCTTTCCTCACGGGCCGGCTTTTCTAAGACTGGCCCCTCAAGACAACCGGGGTCGTTGCCATGCAAATCCTGTGGCTCATCGTTCTTTGCGGCGTTCTCGCCATCGTCTACGCCATCTGGGCCACCTATTGGGTCATGAAATCCGATGCCGGCAGCCCGAAGATGCAGGAGATTTCGGCGGCCGTGCGCGAGGGGGCGCAGGCTTATCTGCGCCGGCAATACACGACCATCGCCGCCGTCGGGGTCGTGATTTTCTTGCTTGTCGGCTATTTCCTCGGCTGGCTGGTCGGCGTCGGGTTCGCGGTCGGCGCGATCTTGTCCGGTGCCGTAGGCTTTATCGGCATGAACGTGTCGGTCCGCGCCAACGTGCGCACGGCACAGGCGGCGATCGGTTCGCTCGCAGGCGGGCTTGAGATTGCCTTCCGGGCCGGCGCGATCACCGGCCTTTTGGTGGCGGGCCTCGCGCTCCTTGGCGTGACGCTCTACTTCGGCTTCCTCACCGGCACTCTGCACATGGCGCCGAACGATCGCACCGTGATCGATTCCATGGTGGCGCTTGGCTTCGGCGCCTCGCTGATCTCGATCTTCGCGCGGCTTGGCGGCGGCATCTTCACCAAGGGCGCCGACGTCGGCGGCGATCTAGTCGGCAAGGTCGAGGCCGGGATTCCTGAAGACGATCCACGCAATCCCGCAACCATTGCGGACAACGTCGGCGATAACGTCGGCGACTGCGCCGGCATGGCGGCCGACCTGTTCGAGACCTATGCGGTGACAACCGTCGCGACGATGGTTCTCGCGGCGATCTTTTTCGGCAAGGCCGGCGGCGACGTGCTGCTGCGCATGATGACGTTCCCGCTGGCCATCGGCGGCGTCTGCATCATCGCCTCGATCATCGGCACGTTTTTCGTCAAGCTCGGCGCCAGCCAGTCGATCATGGGCGCGCTCTACAAGGGCATGATCGCGACCGCGATCCTGTCGCTTGATCGGCATTGCGGGGGTGACCTATCAGCTGATCGGCTTCGGTCCGCTCACTGGCGTGAACTACACTGGCCAGACATTGTACATCTGCGGCATCGTCGGTCTCGTCGTCACCGGCCTGCTGATCTGGATCACCGAGTATTATACCGGCACCGATTATCGTCCGGTGCGCTCGATTGCGCAGGCTTCGGTCACCGGCCATGGCACCAACGTCATTCAGGGTCTTGCGGTGTCGCTTGAAGCGACGGCGCTGCCGGCGCTGGTCATCATCGCCGGCATTCTCATCAGCTATAACCTCGCGGGTCTGTTCGGCATCGCCATCGCGGTGACGACGATGCTGGCGCTCGCCGGCATCGTGGTCGCGCTCGACGCCTTCGGTCCGGTGACCGACAATGCCGGTGGCATTGCCGAAATGGCCGGATTGCCGAAGGAAGTCCGCAAGTCGACCGATGCGCTCGACGCCGTCGGCAACACCACCAAGGCCGTGACCAAGGGCTATGCGATCGGCTCGGCGGGCCTTGGCGCGCTTGTGCTTGTTCGCGGCCTACAACGAAGACCTCAAGTTCTTCATCGCCGGCTCCGCTCAGCATCCGTATTTCCAGGGCGTCTCGCCCGATTTCTCGCTGAACAATCCGTACGTCGTGGCCGGCCTGCTGTTCGGCGGTCTGCTGCCGTATCTGTTCGGCGCGATGGGCATGACGGCGGTCGGCCGCGCCGCCGCCGCGATCGTCGAAGAGGTGCGGCGGCAATTCCGCGAGAAGCCCGGCATCATGCAGGGCAAGGACAAGCCCGATTACGGCCGCGCCGTCGACATGCTCACCAAGGCCGCGATCAAGGAAATGATCATTCCGTCGCTGCTTGCCGGTGCTGTCGCCGATCGTCGGCTATTTCATCATCTACTTCGTTGCCGGCGGCGGCGCGCCGGGCAAGTCGGCTGCGTTCTCGGCGCTCGGCGGAATGCTGCTCGGCGTGATCGTCACCGGTCTGTTCGTCGCCATCTCGATGACGTCAGGCGGCGGCGCCTGGGACAACGCCAAGAAGTACATCGAAGACGGCCATTACGGCGGTAAGGGGTCCGACGCCCACAAGGCGGCGGTAACCGGCGACACGGTCGGCGACCCGTACAAGGACACCGCGGGTCCGGCGGTCAATCCGATGATCAAGATCACCAACATCGTTGCACTGTTGCTGCTCGCGGTGCTGGCGCACTGACGTGGGCGCTGCGCGCGGCATGCAGCGCGCAGCAACGCCGTTACGATCCTTTCGCCTTGTACGGCGTTCATGATCGAGGTGATGACGTTGAGATCGTTGCCGCCTGTCGGCGTCGTCTGGCTGACGAAGTCGAAGACCTTGCCGTCCTTCATGCCGTATTCGGCGAGCCGCTGCACGCTTCTGTCCCTGTCGAAATAGACCGCGATCACGCGCTGGTCGGTGATCTTGGTCGGCATGAACGACACTGCGCGTTCGGCTTTCTGCGAAATGTAATAAAACGCCTCGCCGCTGACGGTGGCGACTGTCGAGGGGGTGCCGAGCACGATGCAGAACCTGTTCCTGCGAGGCGCCAAGCGGAATTTGCTCGAGCGCGCCGTCCGGCAGCATGTAGCCGCGCTGAAACGTTTCGCCGAAGCAGCCGCCCGGCATAGCGCCAAGCGCCACCAGCACGACGCACGCAAGCGTCGGTCGTCCTTTTCGCGTGCGCCTTTGAACCGTCCGGCATCCTCACCCACCTTGCGCCCGACCGCCGCCTGCCGTACCCCCAAAGCCCGATAATTGGCAATCCGCCGACTGCCGCAGCGACCTTAAGGAAGCGGGCTATCCCTATGATCCTGCAGCCTTTTCGCGGGTTCCCGAAGCCGTAACATCCGTGCCCTCTATGGCGCGATCGTGGCGCAGGCGCGAACAGCGGCCTTTTACGCCGACTACGGCGTGCCCGATACGGTGGAGGGCCGATTTGATCTGATCGTGCTGCACTTGGTGCTGCTGCTCGCGCCGGCTCGGCGCGAGGGCGAGGCCGGCGGAACGATTTGGCCAGGACGCTGTTCGACGTGTTCTGCGGGGATCTCGACGCCAATCTGCGCGAGATGGGCGTCGGCGATCTCGCCGTTCCGAAGCAGATGCGGCGCTTCGGCGAGGCGTTTTATGGCCGTCAGGCTGCCTATCTTGCCGCGCTCGAGGCGCCCGATCGAGCGGGACTTTGAGAAAGCGCTCGCGCGCAATATCTTCCAGTCGCGAGGATACGGTGACGGCGCGGTTCGGCTGGCGCGCTATGCGCGCGCCGCGCTTGCGCGAACTCGAGTGCCAAGAGCGAAGGCGACCCTGCTGCGCGGCGACGATCGCTTTTCCGAGTCCTGAGGCTATTCGCCCATGACTGAGCAAACGAAGTCTGACCGTCAACCGAAGACTGAAAATCAACCGAAGCGACCTGCCGCACCGCCCTGGCGCGTTCCGGTTGCGGTCGAAGACATTGCCGAGACCGGCCAGCATTTCGATCTCGTCGCCGATGCGCGACGTCAGCGCCGCCGTGGCGCGGCTCGCGGGCGTGCGCGACTTGCCGCGGCTCGAAGCTGATTTCGATATGAAGCGGCATGGGCAAGGCGGCCTGCACGTCGCCGGGCAGATATCCGCAACCGTCGGCCAGAATTGCGTCGTGACGCTTGAGCCGCTCGCCAACGAAATCGAAGAGGAGGTCGATCTCCTATTCGTTCCGAAGCAGGCGGCGGCTGCCGGCGAAGGCCGAAAGCGAAGCCGAACGCGAGCCGCACGCCGCGAAATGGAATGAACCGGAACCGCTGGTCGACGGCGTGGTCGATCTCGGCGCGCTCGCCACGGAGTTCCTCATCCTCGGGCTCGATCCCTATCCCCGCAAGCCGGGCGCGGTATTCCAGCCTCCGCAGGACAGCAAGCCCGACGGCGGCCCGTTCGCCGCCCTTGCCGGACTGACCAAGGGCCGCGATGACCACTGACCGCCGTTGTGTCCGGACGCCGAACCGCTATTCTCGCGTCCGGTCTCGCCAATGCCCATCTCTCGGACCTAGGACCGCAAGGTCATTCAATGCCAGACAAGGTCCGCATTGCTCTCGATGCGATGGGGGGTGACCACGGCCCGGCCGTGGTCGTCGCCGGCGCGGATCTGGCGTTGGCGCGCCATCCCGAGAGCGAATTTCTGTTCTTCGGCAATTCAGCGCTCATCGCGCCGCTTCTCGACGCGCAGCCGGCGCTGAAATCCGCGTCGCGGCTCGTCCACACCGAGGTCGCGGTCCGCATGGACGACAAGCCGAGCCAGGCCTTGCGTTACGGCCGCTGGAAATCGTCGATGTGGCTCGCGATCGACGCCGTCAAAAAGGGCGACGCCGACATGGTGGTGTCGGCGGGCAATACCGGCGCGCTGATGGCGATGTCGAAATTCAATCTGAAGATGCTGCCGGGCATCGAGCGGCCGGCGATCGCGGCGTTGTGGCCGACGTTGCGCGGCGAATCGATCGTGCTCGATGTCGGCGCCTCGATCGGCGCCGATGCCGAGCACCTTGTCGATCTCGCCCTGATGGGCGCTGCAACGGCGCGCATCCTGTTCGGCCTCGATCGTCCGACGGTCGGTCTGCTCAATATCGGCGTCGAGGAAGCGAAAGGCCTTGAAGAGGTGCGCGATGCCGGCCGCATCCTGCGCGAGGAGACGATTGCCCGATCTCGACTATCAGGGCTTCGTCGAAGGCGACGATATCGGCCGCGGCAAGGTCGATGTCGTCGTGACCGAAGGCTTTGCCGGCAATATTGCGCTCAAAACCGCCGAAGGCACCGCCCGCCAGATCGGCGAATACCTCAAGGGGCGCAATGAGCCGCTCGCTCAGCGCGCGGATCGGCTATCTGTTCGCCCGCTCGGCGTTCCGTCGGTTGCGCGAGCGCATGGATCCGCGCCGCGCCAATGGCGGGGTGTTTCTCGGCCTCAACGGCATCGTCATCAAGAGCCACGGCGGCACCGACGCCGAAGGCTTTGCCGCCGCGATCGAGCTCGGCCACGGCGTCGTGCGCGATGAGCTTCTTGGCCAAGATCACCGCGGCGCTCGGCGCGGCATCGCCAGCAGCCGCGCCAGGCGGTCGGCGGAGCGGCCTCGTGACGGTGCGCCGATCGGTCATGCTCGGCTGCGGCAGCTATCTGCCGAGCCAGGTCCTCACCAATGCCGAACTGGCGCAGCAAGGTCGACACGTCCGACGAGTGGATCGTGCAGCGCACCGGCATCCACGAGCGCCGCATCGCGGCGCCCGGCGAATTGACCTCGCACATGGCGGCGCATGCGGCGCGCGCCGCGCTGGCGCACGCGCATGTCGACGCGCAATCGATCGATCTCATCGTGCTGGCGACGTCGACGCCCGGATAATACGTTTCCGGCCAGCGCCGTTTCGGTGCAGGCCGAGCTCGGCATCACCCACGGCGCCGCGTTCGATTTGCAGGCGGTGTGCTCCGGCTTCGTCTACGCGCTGGCAACCGCCGACGCGCTGCTCAAGTCGGGCGCGTTCTCGCGGGCGCTGGTGATCGGGTCGGAGACGTTTTCGCGCATCCTCGACTGGACCGATCGCGGCACCTGCGTGCTGTTCGGCGACGGCGCCGGCGCTGTCGTCCTCGACGCGCAGGAGCAGCCGGGAAACGCCGCGAGGATCGCGGCGTTCTGACGGTGCGGCTGCGCTCCGACGGCCGTCACAAATCGAAGCTTTATCGTCGACGGCGGCCCGTCGTCGACCGGCACCGTCGGTCATCTGCGCATGGAAGGCCGCGAGGTCTTCCGTCATGCGGTGGCAATGATCACGGACGTGGTCGAGGACGCCTTCAAGATCACCGGCTACACCGCCGCCGACGTCGATTGGTTCATTCCGCACCAGGCCAACAAGCGCATCATCGACGGTTCGGCCCACAAACTCGGCATCGCCCGGCGAAAGATCGTCACCACGGTCGACCGGCACGGCAATACCTCGGCGGCCTCCATTCCGCTCGCGCTGGCCGACGCGGTCGCCGACCGCCGGATCAAGCGAGGCGACCTCCTGCTGCTCGAGGCCATGGGCGGCGGCTTCACCTGGGGCGCGGCACTGGTGCGCTGGTGAGCCGGGCGGAAGGCCGACCAAGCCCCGTTGACCCGTCTGCTAGCAAGCTAATATCGTTGATAATTCAGCACGATATGTTGATCGATGATTGATCGATCGCCGTGCTCGGGGCTGGCGATGGCGGGAAAGACGGTCACGCGTGCGGATCTGTGTGAGGCGGTCTATCAGAAGGTCGGACTGTCGCGCACCGAATCCGCAACACTCGTTGAACTGGTACTCAAGGAAATCACCGACTGTCTCGAACGCGGCGAGACGGTGAAGCTGTCGTCGTTCGGCTCGTTCGTCGTGCGCAAGAAAGGCCAGCGCATCGGCCGCAATCCGAAGACCGGCAAGGAAGTGCCGATCTCGCCGCGGCGGGTGATGGTGTTCAAGCCTTCCGCTATCCTCAAGCAGCGGATCAATTCCGATCCGGACGGCGGCAAATAGCGCCGCCGGATTTGGATCAGCGCCGATCTGGAGCAGTGCTTTTGGAAAAAGCGCCGGACGCGTTTCGCACCATCAGCGAGGTTGCCGACGAAATCGACGTGCCGCAGCACGTGCTGCGGTTCTGGGAAAGCCGCTTCTCCGCAGATCCGGCCGATGAAGCGAGGCGGCGGCCGCCGCTATTACCGTCCCGACGATATCGATCTGCTGCGCGGCGTGCGTCACCTGCTTTACGGCGAGGGCTACACCATCCGCGGCGTGCAGCGCATTTTGCGCGAGAAGGGCCGGGCTTCGTTCAAAACGTCTGGCGCGCCGGCGCCGAACCGCCGCCGCCGCAACTGGACGAGGACGAAGAGGACGAGGCGATCGAAGCCGAGGCCGCCGATACGCGCAGAGAGCCAGTTCGCTCCGCCTTCAATCCCGCTGCCACGCGCGAGCCGTCCGGCCAGCGTCCGCCGGAGGCGGCCCCTGCGGTTGCACAGCCCGCAAGCATCGGCATCGGCGCCGAAGAGAGGCGCAAGCTGCAGGCGGCGCTCGATGACCTTCTCGAATGCCGGCGCCTGATCGAAGCCGCGCTGACGGCGTAGAGGTCTAGTCGGTTTCTCTGACGCGGTCGCGTTTCGAGGCTGGTCACATTTTCGGCAGCGCCGTGGAGCGCGCATTGACAAATGCCCACAAGCTCAGCACGGCGCAACTCAGTGTCGGGCGCGAGCATGTGACCGGCGTCACATCAGTTATTTTTGCGAATTGGCAGTTTGCATAGCCTGAAAAGGCTAAGTCTGATCAAACTGTGTCGCTAGAATTGCTTTCATGTGACAGGTCTCTGTAAACCGCCCCATGAAAGGCTAGATCGAGGTAATCGAACCGTTTCGGCCGCCGCTCACACTCAACGCGGTCGATCCTATCCGATCAAATCGGGCAACAGGATTCGGCATACTCGATAAACGGCCGGTGAATAGCCTTTTGACGAAAAGGTCGGTGACTATGTGAGTCGGTGCCGTCGGTCTGTTCCGCCCGTCACGTGTGTGAAATTGCATCTATGGGAGTTTCAAATGTCCGGCACGCATATTTTTCACAAACTATGTCGTGCGCTTACGGTGGTGGTGTTTGCGTGCGGGTCCGCCGGCGCCGGATGGGCCGACCCGCAGGGCCTGTGGCTCGCCAAGGACGGCGCGCAGGTCAAGATCGCGCCGTGCGGCAGCGCGCTGTGCGGCGTGCTGGCGACCACCAAGTCTCCGACCGATCCGGCGACGGGTCAGCCGTGGATCGATAAGAATAATGTCAATCCAAGTCTGCGCGGCCGGCCCTTACTCGGACTTCCCGTGCTGATCAACATGGAACCCTCGGGCTACGGAAAATGGTCGGGCCAGCTTTACAATATCGATGACGGCAAGACCTATCGGGGCAACATCATCGAGCTGAACGCGACGACGATCAAAGTCGAAGGTTGCGTGCTGATCATTTGCGGCGGTGAGAATTTGAGCCAACTCAAGTAAAATCGAGGGGAGCGGGGCGCACCGTTGCGCCGTGCTGCTTGTTTGGAACGACGATGACAATACGCCTGCAGCCATCGATGCGCCTTCTGCCGACATTCGTCTCGGCATTCGCTGTGTCTGCAATCGCCGGTTCTCTGTTCGCCCGGCATGCCAACGCGATGGCGCCGAGCGAGCTGCTGCAGAGCTGCGCCAGTATCGCCAAGGTTTCAAAGCCGTCCCGGTCCAATCAGGTCGACATTCCCGCGGCTGGCTTGCCGTGCTGGTATTTCATGTCGGCGGTGCAGAACATGTCGGTGCTGACCGATGAACGCGGCGACCGTCTGCTTGGAATCTGCGCGCCGCCCGAGAGTTCGGTGCTGGACTATGTACAGATCTTCGTCGGTTCTGTTCGGCGAAAATCATCTGGAGCGGGCGACAATGCCGCCGCCCAGGTGGTCGCGGCGCTGGCTGAGTCCTATCCGTGTCCAAGTCCGAAATAGCCACTGCACGAAATGATCGCCACACCGCCGAACGAAGTGCACGTCTCAGTCTTTGATTTTGCCAGCAACTCTGCTTTGTGGCGCACTGAGCCGTGTCACAGGCAAGGTCTTTTGGACGACAGGCCGCGCGTCTTATCTGCTTTCGTTTCAAGATTTTGCACTTGCAAATAGTAGACTGTGTCTATGGGATAAAAATCGCCCACTGCCGATGCGCAAAGACTTGGTGGAGCAATCCTATTGATCAGTTGGCAATGTCATGGGGAGCAACTTGCAGCAATTCCTCGCGCGTTGAACGCCGTGGCGTCGCGAGTATTTATTCGGACGTGGTCTGCGGATTTGTTTGATCCCAAAGTTTGATGGTGCATTCTTATCGCACGATTCGAAGGATGCGCTATGGGACAAGTTTTACACGGCTGCGCCACCACGACGGAGGCGGTCCGTCGAGCAATACAAAATAGTCAAGAGAGCCTGAGAGCGCTCGCTAAACGCTACAGCATTAACCAGAAGACTGTCGCGAAGTGGAAGCAACGCGAGACCGTCGCTGATCTCCCTACAGGTCGCAAGGAAGCCAAGTCGACGGTTCTTTCCGTCGAGGAGGAGGCGATTATCGTCGCCTTTCGGAGGCATACGCTGCTGCCGCTCGACGATTGCCTCTACGCGCTGCAGCCGACCATCCCAAATCTGACGCGGTCATCCCTGCATCGCTGTCTTCAGCGCCACGGCATCAGCCGATTGCCGGAGGTCGAAGGCAGCAAGCCTTCGAAGAAAAAGTTCAAGGCTTATCCGATTGGCTATTTCCACATCGACCTCGCTGAGGTCCAGACCGCTGAAGGCAAGCTCTACCTCTACGTTGCCATCGATCGCACCAGCAAGTTTGCCTTCGTGCAACTGGTCAAGAAGACCGGAAGGACCTCCGCCTCGGCCTTCCTCGAAGCTCTGATCGCGGCTGTCCCCTACAAGATCCACACGGTTCTCACCGACAACGGGATCCAGTTCACTTTCCCGCCGCGATACGCGAACGGTCCGACAGCAAGATACATGACGCATATGTTTGATATGTGCTGCCGGGAGAATGGAATCGAACATCGGCTGACCAAGATCAAGCATCCCTGGACCAACGGTCAGGTCGAGCGCATGAATCGGACGATCAAGGAAGCGACCGCCCAACGCTATCATTACGATCGACACGATCAGCTCGAAACACACCTCGCCGACTTCATCAACGCCTACAACTACGCTCGGCGACTCAAAACTCTGAAAGGCCTCACGCCTTACGAATACATCTGCAAATGCTGGGCTTCCCAGCCAGACCGCTTCAAACTCAATCCGCTCCAGCAAATGCCGGGACTAAACACCTAGTGCGTTGCAGTATTATTTCCGCAGTCGGGCGCAGAGCGGACATCGCCGGGGCGCGCTCGAAGTGACGTTGATGACCCGTTTCGGACGTCGAGCAGTCAGGTTTGCTGCATCGCGATGAAGCCACTTCCATCAGGCTGGCTTGAGCCGCTCCGATGCTTGTCCTGAGCCGAGGGCGAGGCGATGAAGCGGCGCGGCCGCGATGAGCGGGAGAAGGCACACAATAACTACGGCAGAAGGGCCGCATTGCGGCAAAGACGGTGC
Source organism: uncultured Alphaproteobacteria bacterium (assembly GCA_963732015.1). GTDB lineage: Bacteria > Pseudomonadota > Alphaproteobacteria > Rhizobiales > Xanthobacteraceae > BOG-931. The sequence goes on from CAVSXY010000008.1 coordinate 93,164, forward strand.
GTGCTCGCGATGCGGCCGCTGCCGGACTGAAAACGAAAGTGGCGCGCCTCATTAGGGAGCTGAACGAAGCGCAAGATCAGCAAGACGCATCGGCGGAAATCTTGCAGGTTATTAGCGCGTGCCCTGCGGATCTGAAGCCGGTATTCGAAGCCGTACTGGCAAACGCAACGCGTCTTTGCGAAGCCAATTTCGGGATTTTGCAACTTCACGAAAACGGAAGCTTCCGCAACGTCGCGATGCAGCAGCGAAATCCGGGACTGCCTGTCGTGGAGTTAGGATTCCCATCTGCCTGCTGGTGCTGGGAAGCTCGAGCGGCACGCGCCCCGCAGCATGGACTTGAGGAAACGAGCACGGTCAGAGGCTGTGATGCCTGGCAGGACTTTCTAGCGCGTTTACACCCCGAACAGTTCCTTGAGCGTGCGCCCGGTGGTCGCGTTGGCTTGGATGATGGCCCGCTCTTCCGCCTTGTTCTTCGGTCGTGAGAAGCCGTGCGCCGTGCCGCTATAAAGCTCGACTTCGAACGGCAAGTTCGCGGCTTTCAGCTCATCGATCACGTGGCCGAGCTCAATTGGATAATTCGGGTCCTCGGCGCCGTGCAGGATGAGAAACATACCCTTAGCATTCTTCGCCCAGCCGGCGGCGTGACCGCCAAACGAACCATGGATCGCGACATTGGCAGCAAGAGGCGCGCCGGTCGACCCGAACTCGACGCCGACCGCACCGCCGAAGCAATAGCCGATCAGCGCGATGCGCGAGGCGTCGACCAGCGGTTGCTTGGCAAGAATATCGAAGCCCGCTTGGGCGCGCGCCTTCATGAGTGCGCGGTCTTTGCGAAGCATATCGGTCTGCGCGGTGATCTCCTCCAGATTTTTCGGCAGCATGCCGAACATGTCGGTGGCGAAGACGTAATATCCGAGTTTGGACCACTCCTCCGCCTGTTGCCTGGCGAAATCCGTCAAGCCCTCACGTGCGTGCACCATGAAAATGGCTGGGCGCTTGCCCGTAACACTGTCGTCGTAGGCTACATAGGCTTTGAGCTTGGTGTTGCCGTCGCTGTAATCGATTGAGTCGGTCTTCATCGCCGCGCGTGCTGGCACGGACGAAAATGCGGCCGCGCCGAGCGCGACGGTCGCGGGCCCCCACAGCGCAAGCCTGCGGGTTATCGTCATGGGCACCTCCCTCTCGGGTGAAACGTTTCAAGAAGCTTGGCGTGGCCGTGAGGGAATGTCGAGGGGGTCGCACGGCAATCGGCGCCAAAGCAGAAATTCGCTGCGGTGCCGAAAAATGTCCGCTTCCCGAGGTATAGCGTCAGTTGCCAGAGCGCGAGCGAAAAGATCGTCTGCTCGTACATACTTCTACGAACAGTGTGTTTCTGATGACGGACACTTCAAGATGTACGGCGTGGTGCTTGCCTTCGATCAGGGGGCACTAATGCGCCGGGTCATAGCGAATATGCTTTTTAAACTCGCGTTCGTAGGCGACGACACACAACGAACGGCTTTTCCTGCAAGAGCGCGGGAGGAGCAGTTCGCAAAAAAGGTGAGGGCGGAGCCCAAAATAACAGTTTCGCTTCAAAGGCACCGAATGCCCTCACCTTTTGCCTAAGCGACGGATTCATTGAGAAAATGCGACATCTCTCGGCCGCACCAGCCTTCGTTCGCCGCAATCCGGCGCAAACCAGTCAGTCCATTGTGACGCGCGCGTAGACCTCGGTCAGAGGCACAACGACGCCCAGCGCATCGATCCGGATCAGTGCATCGTTGCCCTCCAGCACGTCGGGCCCGGAAAAGAGGCCCGCTGCGCCGCGCGTCCAAACCCATGCTTTGATCTGGTCCTGGGCAAGAACAAGATAGGCCGCAAGGCTTGGCAGCCGCAGACATTCGGCGGACTTGTCCCCAAGATCGACGCGCTCCGAGGATGGCGAAAGCACTTCGGCAATGAGCACCGGAGCGGCCGCCGTCAAATCCTTGGGCGCTTCGCCGGCTCTGTCCACGACGATATCAGGGAATCGGATCAACTCCGGCGGAAGGTCGACGCCGAATTCTGGCAAGACGGCCCACCTTTGCGGATCGATCCGGGCATCCAGAGCCTTGAAGAGATTTGCGGTAATCTGCCAGTGCGCGCGCGAACCGCCGGTCATCATGATGACGCGTCCCCGATCAAGCTCATACCGGTCCCCGCGGCCCTGGACCCAATCGAGGAACGCAGTTTTTCCCATGCGCTGGGGCAGTTGAAAGTTCATGGGCGCCTCATCTGCGGTCGTTATAGCAATCCGTACGACATGAAAAAAGCACGGAGGGCCGGCTAGTCTAAAGCGCAGCGAAGCCCGCGCAGCCGACGGGATAAGTCGCCAGCCGATTTGCCTACGGCTCGTCGGGCTGGTGGAAGTCGGGCGCTTCGCCAATCGGCGGCCGGCGTGCCATGCGGGCGGTGATGCCCATGCAGCCGATCATGTCGCAGCCGGCAGTGTCGGACTCGGTCGC
>CAVSXY010000009.1:0-334689 GCA_963732015.1 uncultured Alphaproteobacteria bacterium
CCGTCTGGCCCGGCGGGTGTGGTCGCGTGCGGTGTTTCAACCCTCCTCTTTGCATTGGCGCTGGGCACCGCTCTGGGTTTCGCGGAGCCGCAGTCGCTCGCGTCTCAGATCGATAGGCGCTGGCCGCCGCCGTGGTCAAGAATGGCGAGATCGTTGCGTGCGGCGCCGTCGGCGTGCGGGTCCAAGGCACCAACATCGAGTGAGGTCGATGACCGCTTCCACATTGGCTCGGACACCAAGGCGATAACGGCGACCCTCGCCGGCATGATGGTCGACGGAGGGCAAGCTCCGACTGGACTTCGACGATCGGCGAAGTGCTGGGCGCGACATTCCAGGGTATGAACCGAACTCGCGGCCGTCACGCTCCAGCAGCTGCTCTCGCATACGAGCGGCGTTCCGACCGACACAACGACGAATTTCATCACCTCTACTTCAATCCCGATGCATACTGCCTACAATTCTACCGACCTTCGGCTGCGCACGATCTCGGCATGGGGCAACGACGAGCCCAGGGTGCCCAAGGGGGCGCCGTTTCAGTACGCGAATCTCGGCTACATCATTTCCGGCGCCATGATTGAAAAGGCGGCGGGCAAACCGTGGGTACAACTGATCGTCGAGCGCATCTTTACGCCGCTCGATCTTCGCACCGCGGGCTTCCGACCGCAGGCGACCATGGGCAAGATCGATGCTCCGGTCGGTCATCAGATCAGCGATGACGGCAAAGTGACGCCGATGTTGTGGGGCGCAGCGGCCGACCCACCGCCGGTGATCGGCCCCGCGGGCAACGTCCATATGTCGATCCTCGACTTCGCACCTGGGCCGGCTGGAATGCAGGTGAAGGCAAGCGCGGTCCCGCCCTCGTCAAGCCGGAGACGTTGCGGTTCATCCACGCCCCGAAGGTCAAGACGCCTGTGATCAGCAATCCGCGGCCTGGCACACCAACGACCGGCGACTATGCGTTCGGCTGGGGCGTGGTGAAGTTCGATTGGACGCCAAAGTTGTGCTGACGCACAACGGTTCGAATTCCCTCAATCTCGCGAAAATTCTGGTCGACGTTCCGAACGATCTCGGCGTCGTGGTGCTCACCAATTTTCCGGAGCAAAAGGCGGACGTGGCGGCATCCGAAGTCATGGAAGCGCTCTATCGCCAGTTCGCACCGAAGTAGCAGAGCCGCTCAGACCGAAGTTCTGGTGACGACCACTTCCTCCGCCGTCTGAAGGAGGCCCAAGGAACCATCGTAGGTTCGCCGCATTGTGCTGCGAGACGCGAAGGACATGACGACGCTGCCGCGATTTGCAATGGCTTTGCTTTCGATTGTGATCGGGCTGCAAGCCGCCGGAGCGGTTCCCCTATTGCGCGCCGAAGTCCAACGGATCGTTGCGCGCGACGCCGAACCCATGGTTCCGGCGAACGGCGCGGGCGGTGTCGCGGTCGTCGTGCGTATCGACGGGCAAAATTTATTTTTTGATTACGGCCTTGCCGATCGGGCCGACAGGCGGCCGATCAGCCCGGATTTGCTGTTCAACGTTGGATCGGTCCGCAAAATCTTCGAGGCCACACTTGTGGCGGAAGGCGTCGCGCGCGGCGAGCTGAGGCTCGACGATCCGGTCAACAAGTATGTTGAAGAGCTTCAGGGCGGTTACATCCAGCAGGTCACGATCGGCCAGTTGGCGACCCACACGTCGGGGCTATTGCTGCCGACCGATCACCCGCCGTGGCCCAAGGAACACTACACGCTCGACGGCTTTCTCGATGCGCTCAATCGCTGGACGCCTCAGGCGGGCGAGAAGCCCGGCAAGCAGCGCATCTATACGCATGCCGGCTATGTGCTGCTCCAACTGGCTCTCGAACGCCGTTACAACACGCCGATCGGCAAGCTGATGGACCGGCGCATCTTTGCGCCGCTCGGCATGACGTCGACATTCGTCCCAGAGCGAGGTGCCGACAATCAGGCGCAACTCGCACCCCATCTGCTGCGGCGCGCCGTGCAGGGCTATGGCGTCGGCGGAGTGCCCATCGGCCTGCCCGGCAATCAGCACGGCTATTTCGATTTTCCGGGCACCGGCCAGATGTTCTCGTCGGCGCACGATCTCGCGATTCTGGTCGCCGCCTGTCTTGGCGAGGCCCCTACCGATCCGCAGTTGCATGACGCGCTCATGATGACGCAGCGCGAGGCCTTTCGCGTCAGTCCGCAATACGGGCAGGCCATGGCGTGGGAGATCAACAACCTTGGCGGTCCGCCCATCGTCGACAAGCCGGGCGGCCTCAACAACGCGTCAGCCTATGTGGGCCTTATTCCTGCGCGAAAAATCGGCCTCGTCATCCTGGCCAACCGCGGCGAGGTCCACCCGTATGACGCCGCGCGCTCCACCATCCTGCCGGCGTTGGAGCGCTTGTAAGCGTCCTCAGCTTTGCTCGTTCAATACGGCCGCACGTTCCCTTCGACCGTCGTGCGCAGCATCAGCCGGCGCTCAGTCGAGGGAAAATCGGTGCGTGCGTGCGAGGAGCAGCGATTATCCCACAACAGGAGGTCGCCGACGCGCCATATGTGCTCGTAGACGAACTCGGACTTTTCGGCGTGGTCGAACACCGCGTTGAGCAGTTGGTCGCTCTCCTCCTGCGGCATATCCATCACCTTCACGGTCATGAGCCGATTGACGTAGATCGCCTTCTTGCCGGTGTCCTCATGGGTCCGGAACACCGGATGGACAAATTCGGCGAAGGCGTCGGTACCCATGGTGCCGCCTCTGATGGTGGTACCGTAGTTGTAATGTTGAAGGGCCTTCTTGCCTTCCAGGCGGTTGCGGATCGCCGGATCGAGCGTGTCATAGGCCGCATACCCGCTGGCGAACAGCGTGTTGCCGCCGGTCGAAGGAATTTCCACCGAATAAAGCATCGTCGCCTTGCTCGGGATTTCAGCGTGGATCATGTCGTGGTGAAACATCATCTCGCCATCGGGCAGCGCGCCGATCGGTTCGCCGTTCTCGCGAATGTTCGAGATCATCATGATGCCGGGCAGGAGCTTGGAGTAGCCCTTCGGAAAATACTTCGGCGGCCGCGACAACTGGCCCATCTGGCCGAAAAAGCCGGTGGCCCGGATCAAGTCCTCCTGCGAGAGCTTCTGATCGGGGAAGATCAGAACAAGATGATCGAGCCATGCCTGATAGATCGCACGAACGGTCGCCTCGTCGGGCTTCTCGCGCAGATCAATGCCGCGGATTTCCGCGCCGATGTGTTTGCTCAACGGAACGACGTCGAGTTTAGTTCTTGTTGTCTCGGCAACGCTCATGGTGATCCTCCGATCGACGCCGCGCCTCTCCCGAGGGCGGCTCGCGAACAAGATTAACGGAGCCGATCACGCGGACGCAACCCGATGAGGTCTGCGCGGCCGGATGCCAGACCTGCAACAGCTCAGCGCGACGTACACCATTGCCGCCACATCCTGCGGTAGGCCGCTTCGACGGCGCGAGCGTATTGCGCCGGATCGCCGATGGCGGATTTGGCGAGGTTCGGCCGTAGATTTGCCCGAAGTACAGCGAGCGCCTCGATATCCTTCGCCTTGGCGGCAGTAAGGGCAGCATACGCCTCAACGTCCGGCGCGATGAAATCGGTCAGCCCAAGCGCCGTCAGGGTGGCGGCCGCGAGCCGCGACGAGATGATGCGGCCGGGCCACGTGACGACCGGCACGCCCATCCACAGCGCGTCGAGAGTGGTCATGCCGCCCCCATGGGGGAAGGGATCGAGCGCGATGTCCATGTCCCGGTACGCCGCAAAGTGGTCCTTGCGGTTCATCTGGTCGAGCATGGTGACGCGATCCGCGGCGATGCCCTCCTCGGCCAGAACCGTCAGGATCGGCACTGTCTGCGCCGCATCGTCATGCTGGCGATCTTTTTTCAGCAACAGGCGAGACCGCGGCACGGCCCGCAAGATTTGCGCCCACGCCCGCAGTACGGGATCGAGCATCTTGGCGAAGCGGTTGAAGGAGCCGAACGTGACGTAGCCTCGCGACAGCGCCGGCAGCGGCCCGGGTTCAGGCAACCGGTCAGGTGTCCAGAAGCCCAGAAAATTCGGCAGGTCGAGAACCTTTTCGGCGAGCAGCGCTCTCTCCTGCTCCGGCACCAGAACTGGGTCGGCCAACAGATAGTCGATAGTCTTGAGCCCGGTCCCGGTCGGCTCGCCCCATGCCGTGACCTGAATGGGCGCGGGCTTGCGAGCAAAGAGCGGCAAGCGATGACCGCTCATGTGACCGACCAGGTCGACCAGAATGTCGATGCCATCAGCGCGCACCAGATCGGCAAGGTTGTCGTCCGGCATTCCCGCGGTGTCGTACCAGGTCGAGGCGCTCGAGCGCAGGCGTTCCGTCACGTCGTCCGCACGTTGAGTGTCCGAATAACAGACGACGTCGAAGCGCCCGCGGTCGTGTTCCACAATCACGCCGGCGAACGAATAGGTCGCCGCCTGGCTGCAAAAATAAGGGCTGACATAACCGATCCGCAGCCGGCGTTCGAGGTCGACTGCATTCGGGTGCGACCTTGGCGTGGCGTAAAGCGGCTCGTAACACCGCGCCCAGAGCGCGCGCTCGGCCTGCTGGTTGGCCGCGGTCGCATCGGCATCGAAGTTGAGGACGAAGATGAGCCGTGTGCGGATCGCAGGATCATCCGGCCGCAGAGCGAGCGCGTTACGAAAATCCGCGGTAGCCTCCTTGGGGCGGCGCAGATGAAAATGCGCGTCAGCCCGGCTCGTATAGGCGTCGGCATGATCGGGCGCGAGCGCCACGGCCCGCGTGAAGCTTTCGACTGCCTCATGCGGACGGCCAAGATCGAGCAGCGTGTTGCCAAGATTGTAATGTGCCGTGGCATAGCCGGGATCGAGAGCCACCGCGCGTTGCAAATCGGCGACAGCTTCGCCAGTGCGGCGCAGCTCTTTGAGAACCATGCCGCGATTGGTCAACGCGCGCGTGTCGTCCGGCTTGAGTGCGAGCAGCCGATTGAGGCGCAGCAACGCCTCGTCGTTTCGTCCCAACTTGCTCAACGCGTTGGCGCTGTTGTTAAGCGCATCAGAATGTTGCGGCGCCAGGACCAGCACGCGCTCGTAACACGTCAGCGCCTCGGCATAACGGCCGAGTCCGGCCTCTACGTTGGCGAGGTTGAACAGCGCGGGAGCGTGGTTGGGTGCAAGCTCGACCGCCTTGCGGTAGCTTGCGACGGCCTCGTCCAGCCGCCCCAGCGCCACCATGACCACCCCGCGGTTATAGTGCGCGGCCGCGTCGCCGGGCCGGACAGCGATCAGCGCGTCCAGTTTCTCGAGCGCGTCGGCCGATCGGCCAAGCGCCAGTAGAGCGGCGGAAGCGGCCGATAGGGCATCCGCGGATCGGGGATCAACAGCAAGCGCCCGCTCGAGCAACGCCCATGCGTCGGCGGGGCGGTTCTGCTGCATCCGGAGCAGCCCGAAGAACTGAAGCGCCTGGACCTGGTCCGGCTGCTCGGCCAGAACCGACTGGTAGAGTTCCTCCGCCGCCGCTAGGTTACCTTGGCGATGGAACGCGACAGCGCTTCGGACAGCCTGTTGCGCCCGCTCGCTGCCGCCTTGCACCCAGCACCCTACTCGGCCGCAACCAGCGCCGGTTGTGCCACCGCATGCGCCGCTTCACCGCTCGCGAGCGCCGCAAGGATCCGGTCGACGAGTGCACGCGCCGACTCGGCGCTGAGCTCAACCGCGACGCGGTCGCGCCCGCCTTCACCCTCGTTCGTGAAGTCGATGGCAAGCACGTGATCGAGCGTCGAGTAATACGGATGGTCGTAATAGACGTTCGCTGTGTCGATGCGCATCCAGCCCTTGCGGCCCTTCGCACTGCCGACCAGGGTGGCTTTTTCGACGATGTAGGAGCACATGGTGATCTCCTGATCCTGCCCGCCGCCTATTCGGCGGCGACGCTGGTGGCGGACGCAGCCAGATACCGGTTGAGGAACGCAAAGACCTTGTTCCAGCCGTCAGCCGCCTGCTGCGGCCGGAAGGCGTCGCGCGCGACGTTGAAGAAGGCGTGCCCGGCGCCGTCATAACGGTGGAATTCGTAATTCTTGCCGAGCTTCTTCAACAACGCCTCGGTGCGATTCACCTGATCGGCATTCGGATTGGCGTCGTCGTTGCCGAAGATGCCGAGCAGCGGGCAGTTCAGCTTCTCCGTGAGATCAATCGGCGCAACCGGGCGCTTGGCATTCAGTTCCTTCGGATCGTCGACGATGACGTTACCGCCCCAGCAGTCGACGGCGGCGTCCACGCCCGGAAGGGTGCAGGCGGCGAGATACGTGTGCCGCCCGCCGGAACAGAACCCGATGACGCCGATTTTTCCGCTGCAGTTCGGTTGCGCACGCAGATAGGCCATCGAACCCGCGACATCTCCCATGACGGAGGCGTCGGCAACACCGCCGGCCGCACGGACCCGAGCGCCGATATCGTCGGGACTGCCAGGGCCCTCACGGAAATAAAGGTGCGGAGCAATCGCGATAAAGCCGTGATGGGCAAACTTGCGCACCACTTCCGTGATCCATTCGTCCCAGCTCGGCAGGTGGTGAATGACAACAATGCCCGGGAACTTGCCTGCGCGGGAGGGCTTGGCGTAGTAGGCCTCGCCGGTGTCACCGTTATGGCCGAGAAACGACACCGTTTCCGCCTGCAGGCCCTGGTAGTAGCTCATCATCCACTCCCCTTAATTTCTCGGCAAACGCCATTGCCGGATTTCCATACCATGAGGCGGCGGCTGCGGCAGCCCCCGCACTCAGTTCGGGCATGGGTAGAGAATAGCCTTGTAGTTCCCGTCACGATCGACAAATTCAACGGTCTTGTCGGGGCGCGGTGTGAACAGCAGGTCGCCGATCAGCGGCCCGCCGGCGAGCTTGCATTCGACATGCGCGGAAATCGTCGCGCCATCGACCTTCTTCTCAAGGAAGGTGCAGACACCGACATTGGAGACGATCTCCTCCGGGGAGATCTTGACGCGGATAGCAACCGGGTCCGTGCCGTCCCCTTTGCATTTGGCGTTCTGCGTGTAGGTCCCCGTCAGCGGGAAATCGTCCTCCGCGTGAACAACGCCTGGCGTCGCGATGATGACTAACGCAAGCGTGACGTACCCAGCTACCGATTTGATCATTGTGAACACAAACTCCGCAACGAGTTCTACGAGCGATCCGGCGCCAACAAAAAGGCGGGGACCCGCCGGCGCGCGAAATCTAGCCAAAGTCGCGCGGGCGGCCAATCGCTATTGCGTGTCCGATGTGTCAGGAGTTTGTCGCAGGGTCAGTTGCCGCGGAAACCGTCGCTGATTACCCGCATGCGGGCGGCGGACCACTGCTTCGGCTCGCTGTCGGTGCTGTGGCTGAAGGCGGTCTGACAATCGACATAGCCTTTGTCGGTCAATTGTCCGTTGCAGTTGTTGAACAGGATCTGCCGGCAGGCATTGCCGCGATCCGGCATGTAGAGGATTGAGCCGGTATAAACGTCGTCGTCGCCCGACATCTAGGCGCGCCACCATATGCCGGCTCGCCGTGATCATCTGCTGGGTCGTCATGAAACCCAGTCCCAGCAGAGCGGCCATCGTGATGACGACAATCGCCAGGCGCGCGAATTCGCGGGAGCGACTGCGGGTCTTCACGGCAGGTGCGAGCATGCTCATCGGCAACGCCATCCACGGTCACACGCCCACTCGGGCAATTCCACAATACACAACTGTGGGGCTCCGTGGCGGAGCGATTGTTAGGATAGCTTAGCAATCGCTAGCGTTGTGGCGCGCTCCTTAGCGATCGCATTCAGACCTGCCCCAAACGAGAGCTTCCGCTCCGGACGGGCGGTCAGCGATTAAGGAAATCGTTTGGGCATCGGTAAATTGCGACGCAAAGCCCGTTGGCTGCGATCGCCAAAGAAAAAGCGGCGCCCTTGCGGACGCCGCCTTTCGACATTGATTGCCAAACCTAGTGCGCGGTCAAACCAGAGGAATCCTCTTCGACCTCGGGAACATCGACGGGCTTCGCCGTCGCCTCTTCCCACACGATCGGCTCGGGCTTGCGCACCAGCGCACGCGTCAGCACCTCGTCCATGCGCGAGACCGGAATGATGTCGAGCCCGCTCTTGATGCTGTCGTTGATCTCGACAAGATCTTTTGCGTTCTCTTCCGGAATGAGCACGGTCTTGATGCCGCCGCGGTGAGCGGCAAGAAGCTTCTCCTTCAGGCCGCCGATCGGCAGCACGCGGCCGCGCAGCGTGATCTCGCCGGTCATCGCCACATCGCGATGCACCGGGATGCCGGTCATCACCGAAACGATCGCGGTGACCATGGCGACGCCCGCCGACGGCCCATCCTTCGGCGTCGCGCCTTCGGGCACGTGCACGTGGATGTCACGCTTGTCGAAGGCCGGCGGCTCGATGCCGAAGGCGACCGCTCGCATGCGCACGTAGGATGCCGCAGCCGAGATCGATTCCTTCATGACATCGCGCAAGTTGCCGGTAACGGTCATTTTGCCCTTACCGGGCATCATCGCGGCTTCGATGGTCAGCAGTTCCCCGCCGACATCGGTCCACGCCAGACCGGTGACCACGCCGACCTGATCCTCGTCCTCGACTTCGCCGAAGCGGAACTTCGGCACGCCGAGATAATCGGCGAGGTTTGTCGACGTGACCTGAACCGACTGCTTTTTCGTGATCGTCAGCTCCTTCACCGCCTTGCGGATCAGAGTCGAAATCTCACGCTCAAGGTTCCGCACGCCGGCTTCACGCGTATAGCGGCGGATCAACAGAAGCAGCGCGTCGTCGTCGATCGACCACTCCTTCGGATCAAGGCCGTGCTTGACCACCGCATGCGGGATCAGGTGCTTGCAGGCGATCTCGATCTTCTCGTCCTCGGTGTAGCCGGCGATCCTGATGATCTCCATGCGGTCCATCAGGGGCGGCGGAATATTCAGCGTATTCGCCGTCGTGATGAACATCACGTTGGACAGATCGTAATCGACCTCGAGGTAGTGGTCGTTGAAGGTGTGGTTCTGCTCGGGATCGAGCACCTCAAGCAACGCCGACGACGGATCGCCGCGGAAATCGGCGCCCATCTTGTCGACTTCGTCGAGCAGGAACAGCGGGTTCGACGACTTCGCCTTGCGCATCGACTGGATGATCTTGCCGGGCATCGAACCGATATAGGTCCGCCGATGCCCGCGGATCTCCGCTTCGTCGCGCACGCCGCCAAGCGAAACGCGCACAAACTCGCGTCCCGTCGCCTTCGCGATCGACTTGCCGAGCGATGTCTTGCCGACGCCGGGCGGTCCGACGAGGCACAGAATCGGGCCGGTCAGCTTGTTGGCGCGCTGTTGCACCGCGAGGTACTCGACAATGCGCTCCTTGACCTTCTCGAGGCCGTAGTGATCGGCGTCGAGGATTTGTTCGGCGAGCGTCAAATCCTTCTTGATCTTGGACTTCTTGTTCCACGGGATCGACAGCAGCCAGTCGAGATAGTTGCGCACGACGGTGGCTTCCGCCGACATCGGCGACATCTGCCGCAGCTTCTTCAGTTCGTGCTGCGCCTTCTCCCTCGCCTCCTTGGAGAGCTTGGTGCGCTTGATCTTCTCTTCGAGCTCGGCGACTTCGTCCTTGCCGTCCTCGTCGCCGAGTTCTTTCTGGATCGCTTTCATCTGCTCGTTGAGGTAGTACTCGCGCTGGGTCTTCTCCATCTGGCGCTTGACGCGCGTGCGGATGCGCTTCTCGACCTGCAGGACGGAGATTTCGCTCTCCATCAGGCCAAGCACCTTCTCCAGCCGCTCGGTGACGACCGAGGTTTCGAGAATGACCTGCTTGTCGGGAATCTTGACCGCGAGATGCGACGCGACGGTGTCGGCGAGCTTGGCGTAGTCCTCGATTTGCTGAACCACGCCCACGACTTCAGGCGACACCTTCTTGTTGAGCTTCACGTAGCCTTCGAACTCGTTGACCACCGAGCGCGCCAGCGCCTCGGCCTCAACCTGGTCGCCCGGCGAATCCGGGATCACGGTTGCATCGGCTTCGTAATAGTCCTCGCGATCGGTATATTGCTTCACCTGCGCGCGTGCGGCGCCTTCCACCAGCACCTTCACCGTGCCGTCGGGAAGCTTGAGGAGCTGCAGCACGCTCGCGAGCGTGCCAATGTTGTAAATGGCGTCGGTCGCAGGATCGTCGTCCGAGGCATTCTTCTGCGTCGCCAACAGAATGAACGTCTCCGACCGCATCACTTCTTCGAGGGCCTTGATCGATTTCTCGCGTCCCACGAAGAGCGGAACAATCATGTGCGGGAAGACAACGATATCCCGCAGCGGCAACACCGGGTACGCCCGGCTTTCGCCTGCCATTAAGGGGGGTTTCGGTTTGGCGGCACTCGTCATGGCCCCATGTCCTTATTGTTGTGCACCTCCATCAAGACCCGCAGTATGCGCTGTCTCAATGGACTGCCGGTGGGCCGGGAAGGGGAAAACGGACTTTTGTCTGCCCGCACCCACAGGGCGGGTACGAAACCCTGCCCGGAATAGTCTACGCGATCCTTCGTACGCTCTTTTCGTTCGCACACTATACGTGGCGTCGCTGAACGAGCGTGTCAAGAAAGGCCAGTTTTTGCGGCAAAACGCCCCTTCGCCAAACCATAACGGAACGCGGCGCGCCGAATCGAGGATGTGGGGCGTCCCCGCCGCCACTCAGGCACTCGCTCCGCCGGCGTCGCTCGCACGGTCCGACCGGTCCGCGTAGATGTAGAGCGGCCGGGCACTGCCCTCGACGACCTCGCGGGAGATCACGACCTCCTCCACGCCTTCGAGGCTCGGCAGATCGAACATGGTGTCGAGCAGGATGCTCTCCATGATCGAGCGCAAGCCGCGCGCGCCAGTCTTGCGGTCGATTGCCTTGCGGGCGATGGCCGCCAGTGCCTCGTCGGCGAGCGTAAGGTCCACGGTCTCCATCTCAAACATACGCTGATATTGTTTGACCAGAGCGTTCTTGGGCTCGGTCAGGATGCGCTTGAGCGAGGGCTCGTCGAGATCCTCGAGTGTCGCCACGACCGGAAGTCGGCCAACGAATTCCGGAATGAGGCCGTACTTCAGCAAATCCTCGGGTTCGACTTCGCGGAAAATCTCACCCTGCTTGCGGTCTTCCGGCGCCGCCACCCTGGCGGCGAATCCGATCGAGGTGGAACGCCCACGCGCCGAAATGATCTTTTCGAGGCCTGCGAAGGCGCCGCCGCAGACGAACAAGATATTGGTCGTGTCGACCTGCAGGAATTCCTGCTGCGGATGTTTGCGGCCGCCCTGCGGAGGCACGCTCGCAACGGTGCCCTCCATGATCTTCAGGAGCGCCTGTTGGACGCCCTCACCCGACACGTCGCGGGTGATCGAAGGGTTGTCGGACTTGCGCGATATCTTGTCGATTTCGTCGATATAGACGATGCCTCGTTGGGCGCGCTCGACGTTGTAGTCGGCGGACTGCAAGAGCTTCAGAATGATGTTCTCGACGTCCTCGCCGACGTAGCCGGCTTCCGTCAGCGTCGTCGCGTCGGCCATCGTGAACGGCACGTCCAGGATGCGGGCGAGCGTCTGCGCCAAAAGCGTCTTGCCGGATCCGGTTGGGCCGATCAGCAGAATGTTCGACTTCGCGAGCTCGACGTCGTTGTGCTTCGACTGGTGGTTGAGCCGCTTGTAATGGTTGTGGACGGCAACCGAGAGGACCTTCTTCGCGTGATCCTGGCCGATCACGTAATCGTCCAGAACCTTCCGAATCTCCCGCGGAGTCGGAATCCCATCGCGCGACTTCACCAGGGAGGACTTATTCTCCTCACGGATGATGTCCATGCACAGCTCGACGCACTCGTCGCAGATGAAGACGGTCGGGCCGGCGATGAGCTTGCGCACTTCGTGCTGGCTCTTGCCGCAGAACGAGCAATAAAGCGTGTTCTTCGAGTCGCCGCCGCCAACCTTGCTCATTCCATTCTCCGTCTCAGCCGCGAGGGTGGAACCTCACACCCTACATGCCGCTGCGCTAAAAATCCGTAGCACCCGTTCGCGAACTCCACCGCATAACTCACCACAGTGACAAAACCGAGCGATCCACTACAAGCGACCATGCTAACGGCGTGCCAACCAAGAATCCATTAACGATAACGCGACTTTGGGCCACTGTGTTTTCCCGATCACACCGCCGAAAAAGCACTTGATCTCCACTTCGGGGCCGCTTTGCGGCGCCGAATTGGTCGATTTCGTGGCACGGTTGTGCTCTGGGAGGGCGCTCAGATCAGGCCTTCAACGGTATCGGCTCGGATTTCAGCGACGGTTCCTCCGGTCGCTTCTCGATGACCTTGTCGATCAGCCCGAAATCCCTTGCCATTTCGGCGGTCAGGAACATGTCGCGTTCGAGTGCATCCTCGATCTTCTTCAGCGGCTGACCGGTGTGCCGCACATAGATCTCGTTGAGCCGCTTCTTCAGGTTCAGGATTTCCTGCGCATGCAGCATGATATCGGTCGCCTGGCCTTGGAACCCGCCGGACGGCTGATGGACCATGATGCGGGCGTTCGGCAGCGCAAAACGCAGATCCTTGGCGCCGGCGGCGAGAAGCAGCGACCCCATCGATGCGGCCTGGCCTGTGCAGAGTGTCGAAACCGGCGGCCGGACGAATTGCATGGTGTCGTAGATCGCCATTCCGGAGGTCACGACCCCGCCCGGCGAATTGATGTACATCGACACTTCTTTCTTCGGATTTTCGGCTTCGAGGAAGAGCAACTGGGCCACGACCAGCGAGGCCATGCCGTCTTCGATCGGACCGGTGATGAAGATGATCCGCTCTTTCAGGAGCCGCGAGTAGATGTCGTAGGCGCGCTCGCCGCGGTTGGTCTGCTCGACCACCATGGGAACGAGATAGTTCATGTACGTTTGGTTTGGGTCACGCATGGGTCACCTGTCAGCAGGACTTGAAAGAATGCTCGGACGCAACGTGCCGGCTCAATGTGACTGAGTAGGGTCGGGCCTGTCGAAGCCGGGATGTCTTCCCAAACGACCCTGACGGTCGAACACGGCCACACCTTCGGTTACGCAATCATTCGCAGATATGTGCGCTCGCGCCCGCCACAAGACGTGCCACTTGGCTGGCATCGCGACCGCTGAACGGGCAACACAGACCAGCCGCCCACGGAAGCGCGCCTTGGCGACCTTACACCCTCCCTCAATCTGCGTCTTCCTTGAACAATTCTTCCCGTGACACTCTCTTTTCCGTTACGTCAGCAAGTTCCAGCAGGAAGTCGACGACCTTTTCCTCGAACAGCGGGGCGCGTACCGAGGCCAGCGCATTCGGGTTGTTGCGATAATATTCCCAAACCTTCTGTTCCTGACCAGGCAGTTGCCGCGCGCGTTCCACGATCGCGGCGGTCAATTGTTCGTCCGTCACCTTGATATTGTTCTTCTCGCCGATTTCCGCAATGACGAGGCCAAGCCGCACCCGCCGCTCGGAAATCGCGCGATATTCGGCGCGCGCCTTCTCCTCGGTCGTGCCCTCATCCTCGAACGTGCGGCTCTGCTCCTTGAGATCGCTCTCGACGGTCGCCCAGACGTTGTTGAATTCCTGCTCCACCAGCGACGGCGGCGGCTCGAATTTGTGGCGCTCATCGAGTTGATCGAGCAGCGCGCGCTTGATCTTTTGGCGTGAGGCGGCCGTGTGGTCGCGCTGGATGCGGTCGCGCACCGCGTCGCGCAGCTTCGCGAGCGACTCCATGCCGAGCGTCTTGGCGAACTCTTCGTCGATGGCCACCGCGCCCGGAGCCTCTACAGCCTTTGCGGTCACCGCGAAGGTGGCGTCTTTGCCGGCGACGCTCGGCGCCGGATAGGTGTCCGGGAACTTGATGTCGAACGTGCGGCTTTCGCCGGACTTGATGCCGATCAGGTGGTCTTCAAAGCCCGGAATGAACTGCCCCGAGCCGACCAGCATCGGCACGTCCTCTCCAGAGCCGCCCTCGAACGGTTGGCCGCCCATCGTGCCTTGGAATGACATGATAATGCGGTCGCCCTTTTCGGCGCCCTCGGATTTGGCGGCGAAGGGGCGGTTCTGCTCGGCAATCTTTTGAACCGCTTCATCGACCTCGGCGTCGGTTACGTCGGCGGTCAGGCGCTCAAGCTTGATCGTCTTGAAATCGGCGAGCGCAATCGCCGGCACGATCTCCATTTCGACCGTGTAGGCGAGATCGGCATTGCCGGAGATGACACCCTCGACGGCGCCCTCCTCTTCCGGCAGCACGACCTTCGGCTCGGTCGCAAGCTTGAAACCGTTGTCGGTGACGATCTTGCTATTGGCCTCGCGCACCGCAGCTTCGATCACCTCGGCCATGGCGGATTTGCCGTAAAGCCGCTTGAGGTGAGCGACGGGGACTTTGCCGGGACGGAAACCGCGTAGCTGGACGCGACCTTTGAGATCATCGAGCCGCTCATTGACCCGCGCCTCGAGATCGGTCGCAGGGACGACAACTTTGTACTCGCGCTTCAACCCAGCGGCGGCAGTTTCAGTGACTTGCATCGGCATTTCTCTTCGCGGCTAACACACGGCCAAGATTGCGGCTCAAGATTGCGGCCCAATATCGGGCGCGTCCCGGCCAAAGTTTTGGAAAAACCGCCCGGCTGGTGCGGGCGGAGGGGCTCGAACCCCCACGACTTTCGTCACGGGAACCTAAATCCCGCGCGTCTACCAATTCCGCCACGCCCGCGACGCGCAGGGCGGCCCGGTGGCGCGGCTTATATCATGTAGGGCTCTAAGGCCACTATAAAAATAGGCCCTGCCTGGCCCTTGCACCTGCGGCTGCACCCGATCAGGCTCCGCGCCTCCAAAAGCGCCGAGGCCTTCGATTCGTGCACGTTCTGCCGCTCACTCGCCGCCGGATCGTCTCGGCCCTGCTTGCCGCAACCTGCACCACATGGGCGGGTGGCCGCGCTAAAGGCGAGCCCCAGCCGAGCCCCACCCACGTCCTGCACGCGCGGCCAAACGGCTACGAGGGCGTGGTACCGGGCCCCGCCCTGGATGTCAGACGCGGTGAGGAGGTGTCGGTTCGGCTCGTCAACGAATTATCCGAGCCGACCGCATTGCATTGGCATGGCGTGCGGCTCGTCAACGCCATGGACGGCGCGCCGCCGCTCACTCAGACCACAGTTGGGCCCGGCGAAAGCTTCGACTATCGCTTCGTCGCTCCGGACGCGGGCACGTTCTGGTATCATCCGCCTCGGTCGGCGTACCGCGGCCTCTACGGCCTGCTGATCGTGCGCGAGGTCGCCCCGCCCGACGTCGACCATGACGTCGCGCTCATCTATGACGCCCGGCGCCCCACCGAGGATGCCACGGCCTTCGACTATACGATCAACGGCGCGACGTCCTTCGATATCCATGCGCGCCCGAACCAGCGCTTGCGGCTCCGGCTGCTCAACGCGTCTCCAGACGCGTTCGTCGCGCTCCACGCGGAACGCCTTAAAGTGGACGTTCGAACGATTGATGGGCAGCCGGCTCAGCCATTTACGGCTCGCGCCGGCCGGCTCCTGCTCGGTCCCGGTAATCGCGCCGATATCTTTGTGGACTGCGCCCTCCCCGCCGGCCAAACCGCTGCGATTTCGATCGAAGGGCCAGGCGCGGCGCCACCGCTGGCCCGCATCGTCTGTGACGATGGCGATGCAGCCCGGTCCTCGCCACGTGGGGTGCAAGCGGCGCTGCCGGCGAACGGCCTCCCGGAACGCTCGAACTGCGCGGCGCGGTCCGCTTCGACGGCGCCATCGACCGTGTCGCTGCACGGAACGACCGGCCGCTCTTCACCGCCAAACGCGACCGAACTGTCGTCCTGGGGCTCTCAAATCCCACACCAGCAAGCCGGTCTATCCACGTGCATGGCCATAGTTTTCGGGTCCTCGACGAACTCGACGACGGATGGACGCCCTACTGGCTCGACACGCTGCCGCTTGCCCCGCAGAAGACCGCCCACATTGTCTTCATCGCCGACAACCCGGGCAAGTGGCTGCTTGAAGGCCTGGACCGCCGAACCGAGGCGGAGGCCTGGTTCGAGGTCAGCTAGGGCGTGGGGACCCGAGCAACGCGCGGTAAACCCTCGGCAGCATGTCGGGCAAATCCTCGGAAATCAGACCCGGTCCAAATGCGGCGGCGGCCTCCCCGTGGAGCCAGACCGCCGCCGAGGCAGCCTCGAATGGCGGCATTCCCTGCGCCAAGAGGCCTGCGGCGATCCCCGCGAGCACGTCGCCCGCGCCCGCCGTTGCAAGATAGGGCGGCGCATTCGCCGCGATCGACGCTCGGCGGTCGGGCACGGCAACGACCGTATCGGGCCCTTTGATAAGGACGACAGCTCCAACGATCTGCGCTGCGAGCCGCGCCCGTTCGAGTTTCGAACCCGACGTCGTTCGTTCGTCGAGCGCGCCAAAATAACGGGAGAACTCTCCCTCGTGCGGCGTCAGGATCGTGGCAGCGCCGCGCCGCGCCTGAAGGGCGGAAGCCAAGCGAGCGGCGCTCGCGGCAAAGCTCGTCAGCGCATCGGCATCGAGCACAACGGCGCGATCGCCTGACAAAGCAGCCAGCACGAGGTCGCACGTCGCTTCGCCGACACCAACGCCCGGCCCGATCACGAGCGCGTTGAACCGGCGGTCCGCGAGAAAGGCCGAGAGGTCGGACGCACCGTCGACAGGACGAACCATCACCGCCAGGTTCGAAGCTGCATTGACGGCCAGCGCCTCGCGCGGACTCGCGAGCGTCACAAGGCCTGCGCCCGCCCGCAATGCGCCGCGAGCCGCGAGCCGCGCCGCGCCCGTCGACCAGGATGGGCCTGAGACGACGACAGCGTGGCCGCGACTATATTTGTGCCCTTCGCTTTGCGGCGTTGGAAGTTCCGCGCGCCACAGGGCCGGATCGTTGTCGAACGTCTTCGGCGCGATTTGCGTGAGAACGCTAGCCGGGATTCCGATATCGGCGACGGAGATTGCACCGCAGTGGAGCCGGCCCGGCACCAAGAGGTGTCCGGGCTTTTTGCGGAAGAACGTCACCGTTTGAGTGGCGTTGACCGCGACGCCCATCACCGCGCCGGAGCTGCCGTTCACACCGCTCGGCAGATCGACCGCAACGACAGGCGCGCCTCTCGCGTTCATGGCTTCGATCATGGCGCGGGCAAGCCCCTCCACCGGCCGGTCGAGGCCAGCGCCGAACAGAGCATCGATCACGACATCCGCGTCGGCGAGTTTTTTTGGATCGGCACGCTCGATCGGCTGGGTCCAACGCTTTGCGGCAAGAGCGGCGTCGCCCTTAAGCCGGGCAGTCTCGCCAACGAACAACAACTGCGTGTGGTATCCGCGCTCCGACAACACACGCGCCGCGACGAAACCATCACCGCCGTTATTGCCGGGGCCCGCAACCACAGCGACCCTGCAGTCTGCGGGATAACGTGCCGATACGGCATCCGCCACGGACCGACCCGCGCTCTCCATGAGATCGATGCCCGGCACGCCGCCAGCGATCATCAGGCGATCCGCCTGCGCCATCTCGGCATTGGTCAAAAGCTCAATCATGTCGCGCGGAGATAACGAAAGCGGCACCGGCTGGGTCGGGTCGGCCGGCAGGGCATTTCTCCACAAGGGCCACTGGCGCGACATTAGGCATTATGCCTAATGTGTTGTCTGGACATATCGTGAAGGATTTCCGGTCAGCGTAACAATAGCCCATAACACATTGATCGAATTTTTCTTTTCGTCCTCACAACGCTTTTGGCACGGGACCTGCTAACCAACATCGCGGTTCCCAGGGGGTTTGTCAGCCTGAGGGCCGGGAGACGAAACGCGATGAAAAAGATCGAGGCGATCATCAAACCATTCAAACTCGACGAGGTGAAGGAGGCGCTGCAGGAAGTTGGCCTGCAAGGAATCACGGTCACCGAAGCCAAAGGGTTTGGACGCCAGAAGGGCCACACCGAACTCTATCGCGGAGCCGAGTACGTCGTCGATTTTCTCCCCAAGGTGAAAATCGAGATTGTGCTGGGCGATGACATGGTCGAAAAGGCGATCGAGGCGATCCGTCGTGCCGCCCAAACCGGGCGGATCGGCGACGGAAAAATCTTCGTCTCGAGTATCGAAGAAGCCATCCGGATTAGGACCGGGGAATCCGGAACTGACGCCATCTGAATCAATGGTCTGACTGCCTGCGCTCACCCGGCGCGGGCGGCACGCGACCAGCGCGACGAGGCATTCACTAGCACCACGAAAGGGTACGCAGTCCATGACGACGCCAAAGAATGTCATGAAAATGATCAAGGACAGCGACGTGAAATACGTCGACTTCCGTTTCACTGATCCGCGCGGCAAGTGGCAGCACGTCACTTTCGACGTGAGCATGATCGAGGAAGAGACATTCGCCGAAGGCCAGATGTTCGACGGCTCGTCGATCGCGGGATGGAAGGCGATCAACGAATCCGACATGTGCCTGATGCCGGATCCGAGCACGGTATGCATTGATCCATTCTTCGCCGAGACGACGATGTCGCTGATCTGCGACGTCCTCGAGCCGACCACCGGCGAGCCCTACAACCGCGACCCGCGCGGTATCGCCAAGAAGGCCGAGGGCATGGTCAAGTCCATGGGCGTCGGCGACACGGTGTTCTTCGGACCTGAGGCCGAGTTTTTCGTGTTCGACGACGTCAAATACAAGGCGGATCCCTACAACACCGGCTTCAGGCTCGATTCAGTCGAACTGCCGTCGAATTCCGACATGGATTACGAAGGCGGAAACCTCGGCCATCGCGTCGGCACGAAGAAGGGCTACTTCCCGGTGCCGCCGCAAGACTCGGCGCAAGACATGCGCTCGGAAATGCTCGCCGCGATGGCCCGCATGGGCTGCGTGGTCGAGAAGCACCACCACGAAGTCGCATCCGCCCAGCATGAGCTCGGTCTGAAGTTCTCGCCGCTGACCGTGATGGCCGACCGGCTCATCATCTACAAGTACTGCATCCAGCAAGTCGCGCAGGTCTACGGCAAGACCGCGACCTTCATGCCGAAGCCGGTCTACGGCGACAACGGCTCCGGCATGCACTGCCACCAGTCGATCTGGAAGTCCGGCAAGCCGGTGTTCGCCGGCAACAAATATGCCGACCTGTCGGAGACGTGCCTGTCCTACATCGCCGGTATCATCAAGCACGCCAAGGCGATCAACGCATTCACCAACCCGACCACCAACTCCTACAAGCGGCTGGTGCCGGGCTTCGAGGCGCCGGTGCTGCTGGCCTACTCGGCGCGCAACCGGTCGGCATCGTGCCGCATTCCCTACACCACCAACCCGAAAGCCAAGCGTGTCGAGGTACGGTTCCCCGATCCGCTCGCCAATCCATATCTGGCATTTTCGGCCATGCTGATGGCCGGTCTCGACGGCGTCAAAAACAAGCTCGATCCGGGCGAAGCCATCGACAAGGATCTCTACGATCTGCCGCCGAAAGAGCTAAAGAAAATTCCGACTGTGTGCGGATCGCTCCGCCAGGCGCTCGAGGAGCTCAATAAGGACCGCGGCTTCCTCAAAGCCGGCGGCGTGTTCGACGACGATTTCATCGACAGCTACGTCGATCTGAAGATGAGCGAAGTCATCCGCTTGGAGCACACCCCGCATCCGGTCGAGTTCGAGATGTACTACTCGGCCTAAGCGGCCGCACGCAATCCTCCCAGCATTGCACCGTTTGCGATGCTAACTTTTGGGGCGCCGTTCTCCTTGGCGCCCTTTTCTTTTCTGATGTGGTCAGGCGTCGGATGCCTTCGACGCGGCGAGATGCGCCGTCTCAGGCGCTAAACGCTTCGCTTTGCTGACCGCGCCGCACGCGCCCGGCAAGGAGTGCGGAGCGATCCGCTGGCTGTTTCGGCGGCGCCAGGATTTGAAGAATTCAGCGCCGATCTCCCGCATGCGGCGCCTGCGGGAGAAATGCCTTCTCCGCCCAGCACGGCCCTTCACTTGGCGTCCCGACACCCCTAGATTCTTCCTCGAAGGACAGGAGATCGTCATGGCTCAGACAATGGCTCAGACGGCCGAACTCGAAGTTGCGCCCGATACCATCGAGGCCACGCTCAATTACATCGTCGATGACGGCAGCATGCTCTTCACGATCGTCGCCACTCCCGGGGGCGGCGACACCCGCTCCGGCGGGACGCCCGATCCGCGCCGCGTCGTCATTCACAACGGCCGCCCGCACACGAACGAATTTGCGCTCGACCGCAGCGGCTTCCGTTTCGTGCGCCACGACACGAAGGTTGCCGATTTCTATGACGAGAACGAAATCAAGCGCGTCTATTACCCCGAGATGGTCGAGTTGATCAAAGCCGAAAGCGGCGCCAAGCGCGTCGTCGTGTTCGATCACACGCTGCGCACCGCCGACGACGAACTGCGGGAGTCGAAGAAAATCCGCGAGGTCGTTCGCCGCGTTCACAACGATTATACCGAATGGTCGGCACCGCAGCGCGTTCGCGATATCCTGCCGGACGAGGCGGAGGACCTCCTGAAAGGCCGCTTCGCGATCATCCAGGCGTGGCGGCCGATCCGCCATCCGGTCGAGACCTATCCGCTCGCTATGGCAGATGCTCAGACGCTCTTGCCGGGCGACATGATCATTTCGGAGCGGCGCGCGCCCGGGCGCATCGGCCAGACCTATGCGATTAAATACAACCCGGCGCACAAGTGGTACTGGTTCCCCCGCACGCGGCGCGAGGAAGCCTACGTCTTCAAGGTGTACGATTTGATGAAGGACGGCCGCGCGCGGTGGACCGCGCACACGGCCTTCGACGATCCGACCACGCCTGCGAACGCCCGCCCGCGCGAGAGCATCGAAATCCGCACGATGGCGTTTTTCTAAAACGGACGTCGTTCCAGGCGATGATAGCTGGCCAGCTTGCGTTGATTGCCGCCGCGCTCTTTGCCGGCGCGGCCGTCTACATCAATGTGGCTGAACAACCAGCACGACTCGGTCTCGACGATGGATCCCTGCTCGCTGAATGGAAACCGGCTTACAAGCGCGGCTTTGCCATGCAAGCTCCTCTGGCAGTCGCCGGCTTTCTGCTGGGTGTGCTGGCCTGGTGGCAAACCGGAGGGTGGCTTTGGCTCGTCGGTGCGACCGTATTGGTGCTGAATTGGCCCTATACGCTGCTCGGCATCATGCCGACAAACAACAGACTGATGGCGATCGAACCGACAAAGGCCGGAGCCGATAGCCGCAAACTCATCGAGACGTGGGCGAACTTGCACGCGGTGCGCACAGCGCTCGGGTTTGCTGCGACGATCTGTTTTCTTCTGGCGTCGGTGCAATAGCAAAACCGCCGCGGTCCAGGTGTCCGGCTGGAGCCGCAGCGGCGTGTTCGTACTGGACCAAACTCAGGGCGTCCGGGATCGGCCCTAAATCGGGACGCTAACCTCAGCGCTTCGAGAACTGGAAGCTTCGGCGCGCTTTGGCCTTGCCGTACTTCTTGCGCTCGACCACGCGCGAGTCGCGAGTAAGGAAGCCGCCGCGCTTGAGTGCACTACGCAGTTCCGGCTCGTGACGCATCAGCGCCTTCGACAGGCCGTGACGCACGGCACCGGCCTGGCCGGACAGTCCGCCGCCGGAGACCGTGCAGACCACGTCATATTGGCCTTGGCGGTTCGATACCGTGAGCGGCTGCTGGATCAACATCCGCAGCACCGGCCGGGCGAAATAGGTTTCCACCGGGCGGTCGTTGACTACGATTTTGCCGGCGCCGAGCTTGATCCACACCCGCGCGACGGCGTCCTTGCGCTTGCCGGTGGCATAGGCGCGGCCCTGCTTGTCGAGCTTCTGCACGTAGGTTGGACTCTGCGGCGCCGCAGCCGCGGGCTTGAGCGTCGAAAGCCCTTCGAGCGTCTGAATGGTCTCGGCCATTACGCGGTCCTCTTGTTCTTGCGGTTCATGGCGCCGATGTCGATCTTTTCCGGCTGCTGCGCCGCATGCGGATGTTCGGCATGCGGATAGACCCGCAGATTGCCGAGCTGGCGGCGGCCAAGTGGCCCGTGCGGCAGCATACGCTCGACAGCCTTCTCGACGATCCGCTCGGGAAAGCGGCCGGCGAGGATCGACTTGACGCTCCGCTCCTTGATGCCGCCGATATAACCGGTGTGCTTATAATAGACTTTCTGCTCGACCTTGCGGCCGGTCAGCACGGCTTTCGCCGCATTGATGACGATGACGTTGTCACCGCAGTCGACGTGTGGAGTGAATGACGGCTTGTGCTTGCCGCGGAGCCGTAAAGCCACGAGCGAAGCGAGCCGGCCGACGACGAGCCCTTCGGCGTCGATCATCACCCATTTCTTCTCGACTTCGGCTGGCTTGGCCGAAAAGGTCTTCATATCCGTATCCATGGTGAGCAGGGCGCGCGCTCTAGCGGCGCCGCGCCGAGCTTCTAGCGGCGGCGGCTTGGCACGTCAACGCTTTTCGGTATTTATTCTGACGATTTCTCAATGGCTTGAAATAATGGTATTTCATTACCCTAATCGCCCGCCTGAGGCGGGATGGAATAAGTCGAGGTGACGTGAGCAACGAGATCGCCGCCGCCATCCGAGCGAATGCCGACTTCGCCCACCGCAAGCCTTTTGCCGAACTTGAGGAGCCGCGCTTCGGCCAACAGATCGCGTTGCGCGGGCTTGCTGAGGAAGTTGATGGTCAGATTGGTGGTGACGGCAAGCGGCACCCAGCCGATCGCACTCAACACCGCGAAATACATGGTGTAGTCGGCGAGCGCCATCATCGTTGGTCCGCTGATCGTCGCGCCCGGACGCATCGACCGCGGGTCATAGCGCTGGCGCACGCGGCAGCCGCCGAACCACAGTTCCTCGATACTGATGCCGCTTTTGTCGTTGAAGACCTCGGGAAATTCGGTGCACAGTCGGTCCTCGAGCTCCTTGCGCGAAAGCTTGGGCGGCGCCAAATCGAGTTCTCCGGCGCCAGTACCAGTGCCGCTCTCCGCCATCGCCCTCTCCCTCGGCGCGCCTGATCGGATAGAATGCGCTAAAGAGGTCTGCACGCCAAATGACGGGACGAGACCGATGAACGCTCAAACCGCCACCATCGCCGACGTAGCCTCGTCGATGATCCTACTGCGCGAGGACCTGACGAAGGATTGTCCGGCATTACCGTGCTGACACTCAATCGGCCGCAGGCGCGCAACAGCCTGTCCGAGGCCATGCTCGAGGCGCTCGGCGGTGCGTTCACCGCGATCGCCCGCGACAAAGCGGTGCGCGCGGTCGTGCTTGCCGCCAACGGTCCGGCCTTCTCAGCCGGCCACGACCTCAAGGAACTCACCCGGCATCGAGCCGACGCCGATCGCGGGCGCGCCTACTTCAAGCACATCATGGGCCTGTGCAGCACCATGATGCAGCAGATCGTTCGCCTGCCTCAGCCGGCCATTGCCGCCGTGCAGGGCGTGGCGACGGCTGCGGGTTGCCAACTGGTGGCAAGCTGCGATCTCGCGGTCGCTTCGGAGGCGGCGAAGTTCGCCACGCCCGGCGTCAATATCGGCTTGTTCTGTTCGACGCCCATGGTGGCGCTGTCGCGCAATGTCAGCCGCAAACATGCGATGGAAATGCTGCTGACCGGCGACATGATCTCGGCCGAAGACGCGATGCGGGTGGACCTTGTCAACCGGGTCGTTGCGGCGGGCAGCGAGCGTCAGGCGGCGCTTGAGCTTGCGAAAAAGATCACCGCCAAGTCGGCCCTGACCTTGAAGATCGGCAAGGAGGCCTTCTATCGCCAAGCTGAGATGACACTTGCCGAGGCTTACGCCTACGCTTCGGAAGTTATGGTGGAGAACATGCTGGCGCGCGACGCGGAGGAAGGCATCAACGCTTTCATCGAAAAGCGCGAGCCGAAATGGCAGGATCGCTGACGTCCGATGAACCACGACTCCTACCCCGACTCCTACATCCGCGGCATCCTCAATACCGTGAAGTCGATAGCGATGGTCGGCGCTTCCGAAAAGGAGAACCGGCCGAGCTATTTTGCCTTCAAATATCTGCTCGAGCGCGGCTACAAGATGATTCCGATCAACCCGGGCCACGCCGGGCACGACCTGCTCGGCCGCCGCATCTACGCGCGGCTCACTGACGTTCCCGAGCCGATCGACATGGTCGATATCTTTCGCGCCTCGCAGTATGCGCTGCCGATTGTCCAAGAGGCGCTCGCGCTCAATCCCCGGCCGCAGGTGATTTGGATGCAGCTCGGCGTCCGCAACGATGAAGCGGCCTGCCTCGCCGAGGCGAACGGCATGAAGGTCGTCATGAACCGGTGTCCGAAGATCGAATACGGCCGCTTGTCGTCGGAAATCGCCTGGATGGGCGTCAATACCCGCACCATTTCCTCAAAGCGCGCCACCATCGGCGGCATTCAGCGCATGTCGCTCAATCGCACGACCGCGCAAGGCGGCACCACCGCCGCCGCGGAGCGCGCGCAACGCGAGGACGGCGGCCATTGAACGACGCTGCGGTATAGTGCTGCTGCGGCCTTCCGCCGGAGGGAAAGAATTCCGCCGCAGAATCGGCTCATTTCTCCATTGAAACTTTTTTGACCATCGCAGCGTCTAATGAGAGGCTGTGTGCGATTCGCGGTGCGAACCGCCACTGCCGGAGGGGGCCAATGAAAGTCAGCACCGTTTTCGCACTCGCCTTATTGTGCACCACACTCGGCCCCGTCGCCGCCAAAGCCGACGCGCAGCAGGACCAGGACGCCTGCATGGTGGATGCGCAAACCGTCTGCGGCCAATTCATTCCGAACCGCGAACGGGTCGCCCATTGCCTGATGAGTAATCGCAGCCGCATCTCCCCGGCCTGCCGACTCGCGCTCAAGCACTTCAAGTAGCACAGACGTCCGCGCTCTCTCGCGTCAGCGGGCGGGACTTTCTACCGCCGCTGCCTCCGGCAGCGCGACGATTGCGTATTGCCGATCCGCGCCGCTTGCCGCCTTGACGGAACTGGACCGTCCTTTAAACCGGGCCCCTCGCATTTCATCGCTCCGAAAAGGAACGGCTTATGACCGAACGTACGCCGGGCTTCGCGACGCTCGCCATTCATGCGGGCGCGCAGCCCGACCCGACGACCGGCGCCCGCGCCACGCCGATCTATCAGACCACTTCGTACGTGTTCGAAAGTGTCGATCACGCCGCCTCGCTGTTCGGCCTGCAGACGTTCGGCAACATCTATACGCGCATCGGCAATCCGACCAACGCGGTGCTCGAAGAGCGCGTCGCGGCGCTTGAGGGCGGCACCGCAGGGCTCGCTGTCGCGTCCGGCCACGCCGCACAGGTCATCGTCTTTCATTGCCTGCTGCAGCCAGGCGACGAGTTCGTCGCGTCGAAAAAGCTCTACGGCGGCTCGATCAATCAGTTCAATCACGCGTTCAAGAATTTCGGCTGGAACGTGGTGTGGGCCGATCCCGACGACATCGGTTCGTTCGAGCGGGCCATCAGTCCGAAGACCAAGGCGATCTTCACCGAGTTGATCGCCAATCCGGGCGGCGTCATCACCGACATGGCGGCAGTCGCGCAGATCGCGCGGCGCGCCGGCGTGCCCTACGTCGTCGATAACACCCTCGCCACGCCCTACCTGTGCAACCCGATTGACCACGGCGCCGATATCGTCGTGCATTCGCTGACCAAGTTTCTTGGCGGCCACGGCAACTCGATCGGCGGGCTCATCGTCGACGGCGGCACGTTCAACTGGTCGCGCGAGCGGCGCTATCCGATGCTGTGCGAGCCGCGGCCGGAATATCACGGCATCGTGCTGCACGAGACCTTCGGCAACTTCGCCTTCGCGATCGCCTGCCGCGTGCTGGCGCTGCGCGACATCGGACCGGCGCTGTCGCCGTTCAATGCGTTTCTCATCCTCACCGGCATCGAGACACTGCCGCTGCGCATGCAGCGGCATTGCGACAATGCGCTTGCGGTCGCCGAATGGATCGCGGCGCATCCGAAGGTGGCTTGGGTCAGCTATCCGGGACTGCCGGGCGACCGCTACCACAACCTCGCCAAGAAATATTGTCCGAAGGGCGCCGGCGCGGTCTTCACATTTGGCCTCAAGGGCGGCTACGACGCGGGCGTCAAGCTCGTCTCCAAAGTGACGCTGTTCTCGCACCTCGCCAATATCGGCGACACGCGTTCGCTGATCATTCACCCGGCGTCGACTACGCACCGCCAGCTGACCGACGCGCAGAAGGTCCAAGCCGGCGCAGGGCCCGACGTCGTGCGGCTCTCGATCGGCATCGA
Source organism: uncultured Alphaproteobacteria bacterium (assembly GCA_963732015.1). GTDB lineage: Bacteria > Pseudomonadota > Alphaproteobacteria > Rhizobiales > Xanthobacteraceae > BOG-931. Next base: position 26,299 of record CAVSXY010000009.1, read on the forward strand.
GGACAAGGACGACATCATCGCCGACCTCGAACAGGGGCTGGCGGATTAATTCAGGCCCGCGCGAAGGCTGCGGCGCTTCGCGGCACGTGATGAATCGTCAGCGTCGCGTGCGTCGCCGCGATCGTTAGCACAATCATCGCCATCGCCTGATGCGACAGCGCAAGCGCAAGCGGCGCATGCTGAAGCAAAGTCGCGATGCCAAGCGCAGCCTGGACGGTCAGCGCCGCAAACAGCGCCAGCGCGCGCGTCAACACTGCCCCGCCCTTGCCGCTCCACAGCGCGTCTGCGACATGTGCTGCGGACAACAGCCACAGCGCGTAAGCGACCATGCGATGGTCGAACTGCACCGTCAGCACGTTCTCGAAGACATTCCGCCAGGCCGGGGTGTTGAAGAACAGATGTGAGGCGTCGGGAACGAATACGCCGTCGATCAGCGGCCAGGTGTTGTAGATCAGCCCTGCGCGCAAGCCCGCGACCAAGGCGCCGAGATAGATCTGCAGCAGCACAAGGACCAACAGCGCGATCGCTGCCACGCGAATGCGCGGCGGCAATAATGCAATCGGCTGATCGGGCACTCGCAGCACAGTCCAGATGATCGCAACATAAATGATGCAGGCCAACACCAGATGCGTCGCCAGACGATATTGCGAAACCTCGATGCGGTCCGCCAACCCGGAGGCGACCATCCACCAGCCGACCGCGCCCTGCAGCGCGCCAAGACCGAAGATGAACCACAGGCGCGCGCGCAGTCCCGGCGGAACCCAGCCGCGCCAGAGAAACCACAAGAACGGCAGCAGAAACGCGACGCCGATGACGCGGCCGAGCATGCGGTGCGTCCACTCCCACCAATAAATCGTCTTGAAGGCCTCGAGATTCATGCCGCGATTGAGCGCGTGGTACTGCGGGATCGCCTGATATTTCTCGTACTCGGCCTGCCATTGCGTCTCGCCGAGCGGCGGAACGACCCCCATCACCGGCTTCCATTCGGTGATCGACAGCCCGGACTCAGTGAGCCGCGTCGCGCCACCCACCAGCACCATGGCCAGCACCAGCGCCGCCACGACGAACAGCCACAGCCGGATCGCCCGCACATGGGGCTCCTCGGGCACCGCGCTGGGACGTTCCGCTCGCATGACCATCGCTTGTCGTGAACGCGCGGACCATATAGTGCTGGGCGCCTTTCCCGCAACCGCCGTTATCCGCTCACTCTATGCCGATCCGCCTGCGCAAATTCATCGGAACCGTCGCGCTGTTCGTCCTGGTCATCGTCTGGGCGCTCGTGGCGATGGCGCTCGCACAAAATCCGCTCATTCATGAAAACCAGATCGCGTCGATTGCGTACTACGTGATTGCCGGCATGGGCTGGGTCCTGCCGGCCATGCCGCTGATCTATTGGATGTCGCCGCGGCGCGGTTAGCGGCGTTTTACGCGGCGTCGAGGCGGCGGAAGCCGTTCCACATCGCCGACGCCGAACCCGACAACAGCACACGCACATAGCGCATGCGCTGATATTCGCCGTTGAGTGAGATGCGCGGCAGCGCCGTAAGATGCTTGGCATGCCTGGCAAACAGCACCCCGGTCTGAAGCCGAGTTCCGTGGCCATCGCGAATTCGCGCGGCCCCGCCGACGAACGATCGCCGATCGGATACGACAGATGCTGCGGCCGCATCGACAGCGCGGCTTCGATCACCGAGCGGCTCAGCTTCATCTCCGTGCGCATATTGTCCGCTGGCAGCTTCGCCAGCATCGGATGATTGACGGTGGGGGCGCCGATGGTGACGAGATGGTCGGAGGCGAGTTCGGCGATCTCCTCCCAGCCCATGCACAGCTCTTTGCAGAATGCCGCGACGTCAACGTTGTAGCAGGCGCACAGATTGCGGATGATGGCGCGCATTTCGGCTTCGGTCGGCCGGGCGCGCAGCCACCAGTAGAGGTCGTCGTAGAGCGCCTGCTTCTCGGCGATGGTGCGGCAGTCAAACGTGCGATTGCGGTCGTCGATCTGCAAACCGACATGATCGTTGCGTGCGATCACCGCTTCGAGCGCGAGCCACCACAATTCGCCGAGCCGGTCCGGGAAACTCGTCGCCACATAGACGGCGAACGGCACGTTGGCCTCTTTTGAGGATCGGATAGGCCCGCTGCATCGTGTCGCGATAACCGTCATCGAACGTCAGGCACACAAAGCGGTTTGAAAAATCGCGCTCGGTCACGCGGCGATACATCTCATCGAGACTGATGAGGTCGACGCCAGAATTGCGCAGATATTTCACGACCCGCGTGAGAAAGCGCGGCGTGATTTCGAGCAGGCGGTTGGGTTGAAAACGATCCGGGCGCGGCGGGCGAACGTGATGCAGCGTGAGAATTGTCCCGACCCCTTGAAACAAGGGCTTAAACGCCACATGCGCGCCGCTGAAATAAAGCGTCTCCAGACCGCCGCGGATCAGTGTGTGTTTAAACCCGGCCACCGGATCGCCTCAGAACGAAGGGTCGTGTCGCTTGGACGTGAAGCCGTGTCTCCTTGCTTCGTGATGACCGGCATAGCGGTGATAGTAGCTGTGCGCCTGCGCGGATTGCGCGCACACAAACACGGACGCAACGGCAGCCATTGTGGTCGTCAACTTCATTCACAACACTCCTGATTTGTTGATAAGGCTTCTTGTGTTGTCATCGGCAAACAAAAACCCCGCCAAATATGTTTGGCGAGGTCATGCCGATGACGATGCCCCGCTCTCAGCAAGGCACGGCGACCTCATAGCATCATCCGACGCCGCGAGATCGCCCATTAGTGCATGGCAAGTATTTGTTTGGTGGACGCGCGTGCCAAATTTTCGCTCTGTTTCGACATGGAACTCCAACATGAGTTCTGTTAAGAACTGTGGTGAACCAAAGACAACCTGATGGGTTACAGCAACCCCGCTGTCGACGATCTTCTTACGCGCGCCGACGTCGAAATGAATGAGGAGGTGCGGGCGCGCCTTTACAAGGATGCGCAAGCCGCAATGGTCGACGATCTGCCGGCCCCGTGGCTCTGGGAGAAGTCATATCCCATCGCGCTACGCGACGGGCCTGTCGGACTCCCCTCCGGCGCCATGCATTCCGAAGTGTTCGAGAATGTCGGATGGACGAAGTGATCGGCTTCGCCGGCAGCGGCGAAATCGAAAAGTCAGAATAGAGCCTTCTTTTCGATCCGCCGTTGCTGTCGGCTCGCTCCGACCGGCAGGTCAATCGAGTGTCAGACCCGCCGCGATTCCGCGGCCGCGTTGGTTCCGCAGATGAACCCCTGACAGGTGGCGCGCGCCAGGCCGTGCAGGCTGAAGCCGCCGGCGGATTCTCCGCCGCAATAAAGGCCGGGAATCACCTCGCCCTTCATGTCGACGACCTGGCACTTGGCGTTGATCCGCAAACCCGCGCGCGTGTCATGAAGCACCGGCGTTGCCCATGCGGCATAGAACGGCGGCTTTGCTACCTTGTAGAGCGGTTTGGGCTTACCGAAATCCTCATCGACGCCCGTGTCGACGAAGCCGTTGTAACGCGCGATGGTCGCAGCCAAAGCCTCGGGCGGCATCGGAACGCGCTGGTATTTCATCACGATCTTTCGCGCCAGCTCCTCGATGGTGTTTGCGGTAAAGCAGAACCCCGCCGCGTAATCGACGTAAGGCGGATTCGGATCCCACTTTTCGCGCGCGACGGCGTCGGCATCGAAGATCGCCCAGATCGGGCCCCCGCCATTGTGCCCATCGCCGATCCCGGCCAGCGCCGCATCGAGGAACGTGTTGGGGTTGAATTTCAGGTTCCTGCCGTTGCGGTAGTCGTGAGGCACGTAGGGGTCGAGCGAGCCGTAATTGCCCGAGCTGAACTGGCGGCCTGTCTCATCATAGAAGCGCCTGCCGATCATGTTGACGAAAACGAGGTTCTGCCAATCTTCCACGTGCAGACCGATCGCACGCGCCTTGTCGAAGACCTCGCTGCCCGGATACCAGCGCAAATTGACGTAACCGTACTGACCGCCGACCGTCCCTGGCTTGGTGATGCCGGATCCGAATTCGCCGGTGTTGTTGAACAGCCCCCAGAGTGAACCGCCGATCGCCATTCCGGCGAGTTCGCCGCTCGCGTCCTGGTCCGACCAGGGCTGACCGGCGACGCCGCAATATTCTTCGGTCAAGCGCGGATCGAACATGCGGCGAAAATTGACGTTGGTCGTCGATCCGCCGGTTCCGATGATGACGGCCTTGCGGACGTGGATATTGACGACCTTGCCGTCGTTGTCGGCGGCGATGCCGAGGACGGGACCGGCGAACGGCGCCTCGCGATGAATCGCCGTCATCCTGTGCTTGAGCAGGATCTCCACGCCCGCCTTCCTCGCCGCCGCGGCAAGCGGGTGCATGAGACCGTTGCCCGTGGACATGGTCGTTCGCTTGTCCGGCGCGGCCGGCTGGCCGGTCTGAATCAGCGGCCAGTCCATCGGCGCGGCGTGCATTTCGCGCGGCACCGAATTGCCGACCGAACTGCCGCCCAGTTTGTCGGGCGCCTTGTCCACGAACACGACGCCGTGCGCGACCAAAAAGTCGTAGGTCGGCGCACAATTGTCGGCGAAAGCACGGATCACTTCGCGGTCGTTGAAGCGATAGTCCGGAAAACCATTGGGCTCGACGACCGACCAGTCGGTCAAGTCCTGAAAAACGAGATCGGGCAAATCCTTGACGCCCCATTTCTTTTGATAGCTGGTGCCGCCGCCGAGCGGAACGTTGCCGCCGCTGCAGATCGCGTGTCCGCCGGTATGAGGCTGCGCTTCGACGAGGATCACCGATGATCCGCCCTCGCGTGCGACGATGGCGGCGGGAAGCCCGGTGGCGCCCGAACCGATCACGACCACATCGGCCTCGCGGTCCCAGCTGATCGCGGACGGCCCCGTTTGAGCCTGCGCTGGAAGAATCCGATCGCAGCGGCGCTTGCCGCCAAGCCCGCACCGCCCTTGAGCAAGTCGCGTCGCTTTATCGTCATTTCACTCCCCGTTGCTTTCTCAGTGACCGTTTTCGTTGGCATCTAGAATTGATCAACACTAGCCTCGACAGACTGCGTGCTCCCACTCGCAGTCTTTGACCGGGACACACGTGATGGCTTCGTAGCCGCTTATTCCATAGCCACACAGGCACTTCGACACCTGTGGCGTCGCGTGCTCCGCCGGGCGGCGGGTCGTGTCCGCCGATGCATCACGCAAAAGACCGATCGCCGCAATGCCGGCACACCGTACAATTTTGAGGCCATGCCAAACCTTCGGTGATTGTCGGCCAGGAGGCATCGGGCATGACTCGGTTGCACCGGACTCCCTTACGTCCGCTCGCCATAGACTATCGCCGTCCGCTGAGGTGATACAACAGACGAACCGGAACGGCTCTACCGCTTGCTTGTCATGAACTCGACCAGCGGGGCCATGGACCGCCCCCCTCGCCGCTGCGCATCATTGCGCGACCGGCGCCTCGCTGCTCGGGGCCGGGCTCGGCGGTGCGCTCGCCGGGGCCGGACTTGCTGCGGCGGCCGCGGGCGGGCTAGCCGCAGCGCTTGGCGCCGGGTTCGGGGTTGGCAATTTCTGGCCGATATAGCGCGGAACGATGATGTGCTGGCCCTCGGTCAGCGCGGCGCCCTCCGACACTTTATTGATCTGCGTGAGCGCCCAGAGCGGTACATGGTACGTGGTCGCAATGGTTTGCAGTGTATCGCCGGCGTGGGCCGATACCGCAACGCCGCTGTCCCACAGTTCGATCGGAACACCGGCGGGGATGACGAGGCGAAGCGCCTCGGCGCCGCTGGCGCCTGCGCCGGCCGACCTGACCTTGCTGGCCAGCTGCTCCTGAATCCGATCAAACTTGTCCAGATTGATGTGGATCATCTCGGGGCGGTCCTTCAGGTTGAAGCTCGCGTAGTGGCCGTGAAAACCACGGCCCGGCGCGAGGTCACCGCCACCCAACATGTTCGAGGATTGGTAGAGGTTGATGTAACGCTGCACGTTCGTCGGCACCGAATGGGACGCGCGCGTGGGGTCGTAGGTGATCAGCAGAGCCACCGGGACATGCGCGGCCTCGAGAGCTTCGGCAAATTCAATGGCGGAATCGCCGCCGATCGAATGACCCACAACGGTGATCGGTTTGGGGTCGCGGCGGTAATCGCTGATCGCCTGATTGGCGATGGAACTCCACAGCAGGTGGGAATCGATTTTAGCCGCAACGCCGGTCCGATTGATGCGCCCTGCCAGTTCGTCCATGCCCCAATCGATCAAACCAATGAGGCCACGAAACAGATAGGCGCGCCCGTGCGGCTCGGCGGCCCCTTGCGCCATCGCGGTCTGGGCCGTCCCGGCGAGACACGCTGCGATCAAGACCGCTGCGATGTGCTTGGCTTGAACCATGCGCTTTCGGCCCCCTGACATGACGCTATCATCGACCTTCGATTCGCGAATATGGCCGATGGCAATCCGAGTGCGATCTGCGAACCTTCTACGACGATTTACCGCCGAGAACGAGACCCTCGATTGCCGCGGTCGATAGGCCGCAAAACCCCCGATTTCGCCCCGCCGCCGCCAGACATGGCGCTGAAAATGGGTGAAATTAAGTTGGCTCCGCGGGGGCAGAGAACCGGGCCGCCACCGCCGTTACTGTCCGTAAATCGGGCAGCGCCGAGACAATCCGAACTTCAGAATGCGCTTTGGTCTGCCACTTCATTATCCTTCTGCTAGTCTCCGCGCATGAGATTCCTTACGAGACTGGCGACGGGCGACATCGCTCTTTGGGTCACCTTCTGGCTGATTGGACTTCCGCTCACGCTCCTTTGGGATGCGAGCGGCGGCTGCATGGTCATCGGATGCGGTATTGGCTACCCATGGATCGGCGGCGCCATCATCGTGCTGTTTACGATATCGAGCATCGCCATCGTGTTGGCCTCCGTGGCCATTTGGCGTAGCTCCTCGAAGTACCCGCGCGAGACTTGGTGGCAAACGCTGCTCGCCTGGGGCGCCAAAGCGTCTGCAGTGGTTTCGGGCCTCACCGCAATGCTCAGTCTGATTGCCGGCTTCTATCTGATCTACATCTTTGTCGAGGCAGCCTTCGCTGAGGGGTGATTGGCCGCCTCCAACCTGTTCGGTATCTTAGGGTTACGCGCCGCCTTCTGCTGGCAGGGTGGTCTCAAATTTGCTTACTTGACCTTTTGCCGGGGGCTTGAGGTCGACTTGAGTGACGAAAAATTCCGAAACCAAGGTGGTTAACCTGGCGCTGCAGGGCAGCGGCAGCCATGGCGCATTTACCTGGGGCGTACTCGACCGCCTGCTCGACGAGGAGCAAGTGGCCTTCGACGGCATCACCGCGACCAGCGCCGGCGGCGTCAACGCCGTGGTGCTGGCCGACGGATTGGCCGCCGGCACGCGCCGGGGCCAAACAGCTGCTCGAAGTATTTTGGCGGCGTTTGTCCGAAGTGACATGCTCCAGTGTTATCGCGCCGTCGCTGGTCGACCGCATCAATCCGAACTTCGGCCTCGACCATTCGCCCGGCTACGTGTTCGTCGACGTTCTCACGCGCTTCATGTCGCCCTATCAATCCGTTCGACTACAATCCGATGCGCGACCTGCTCAACGAGGTGGTCAACTTCGAGCGGGTCCGCCAGCAAACGGCCGTGAAGCTGTTTCTGGCCGCCACCAATGTGCGAACCGGCAAGGTGAAGATTTTCGTCAACAAGGAGATCACCGCCGATCACGTGCTCGCATCGGCGTGCCTGCCGTTTCTGATGCGTGCCCCCAAAATCGACGGTGAGCACTATTGGGACGGCGGCTTCATGGGCAATCCCGCCATGTACCCGGTGATCTACGAGTGCCAGGCGTGTGACATCATTCTAGTGCATCTGACGCCGACCGAGCGGGCCGAGCATCCGACCAATTCACGCGCGATCCTCAACCGCATGCAGGAAATCAGTTTCAACTCGTCGCTGATGCGCGAGATGCGCGCCATCTATTTCGTCACCAAGATGATCGACGAGGGACGCTTCGCCCAAGGCAAGCGCATGTTCATTCACCTGATCGAAGCCGAGGACGCAATCAAGACGCTGGCCGGCTCAAGCAAGATGAACGGCGATAGGAAGCTCCTGACCCACCCTTTCGAACTCGGCCGCGAACACTGCGACACATGGCTTATGGCGCATTTCGACAGCCTCGGTGTCGAGTTCGACCGCCGATCTGCAAGAGGGGTATTTCTGACGATCGACGCCTCCCGTTACTGCGGCTGAAAGTTTGCGGCTTTCAGAAGCTTCTTGCTGCGCTCGAAGTCGGTCTTGATAAATTTGGCGAACGCCTCGGGTGTTTGACCGGCGGGCTCGATGCCGAGCTGCGCGAGACGCCCCTCCTCCGCCAGCGCCTGCACCGCCGCATTGACCCATCCGTTCAGCGTCTGCGTCAGTTCGGCCGGCCGGCCGGGAGGTCCCCACATCGCCCACCAGGCGCCGAAATTGAGTTCTGTGAGACCAAGTTCCGCCGTGGTCGGAACGTCCGGCGCCAGCGCGCTGCGCTTTGCGCCGGTGACCGCGACCGCACGCACGCTGCCGGCTTTCACAAGGGGCAACAGCGCAAGGATCGCCTCGATCATCATCGCCACGTGACCGCCGACGACATCGTTCGCGGCTGGCGCGGTGCCGCGGTAGACCACGATCGGCACGTTGAGCGACGTCAATTGATTGAACGCCACCTCGGCGAGATGGCCCGGCGCACCAAGCTGCGCGGTCGCGAACGACCAATCGTCAGGTTTTGCCTTGGCGGCGGCAACGATGGCCTTCAGCGTTTGTTCCGTTCTCGCGTTGGCGACGATGTGAATGAGCGGCGCCTCGCCAGCGAGCGCGATCGGCGTGAAATCCGTCACTGGATCGTACGGCACCTCGCGCATCACGAGTCGCGCGAGATTGTGGGTCGAGGCGTGAAACAGCACCGTATAGCCGTCAGGCGCCGCGCGCTGCACATCGAGGCCGCCGACCGTACTGTTGCCGCCGGTCCGATTCTCGACGACGAACGACACATTGCGCTCACTCGAAATCTTCGCCGCGATCAGGCGCGCGAACACGTCGACGCCGCCGCCGGGCGCCACCGGAACGATGATGCGGATGGCGCGATTGGGAAAACCCGCCTGGGCGCGCACGACATGCGGCGACGGGATTTCCGGCACAGCCGTTGCAGCGGCTGCGGCCAGCACCGACGACATCGCTTCGCGGCGATTCATTCTCGAAATCCTCCCGGCGCCGATGCCATTGCGGGCGACATCGGCGGCGATATAGTCGCTTATGGATCGCCGAACTCACTCGGCGTTGAAGAAAGAGTGCACCATGGCGGCGGAAAATACGATCCCTACCATCGACCTCACGCCGTTGCGCAGCGGCGGCGCGAGCGAATGGCGCGAAGTGGCGCGCCAGATCGATACCGCCTGCACCGAGATCGGCTTCTTCATGGTGACCGGACACGGCGTGCCACAGAATCTGGTCACGACAGCGCGGCAACGGGCCATCGACTTTTTTGCGCTGCCTGAGGAGGAAAAGCTGAAAGTACAACGGCCGCCTGCGAAAATCAGCCGCGGCTACAACTGGGTCGGCGACCGCTCGCTGTCCTACTCACTCGGTCAATCGGCGCCGCCCGACATCCAGGAGGCTTTTGCATTCGGCCCCGATCGCGTCGCCGATCTGGCGGCGCGCGTCGACAAGGCGAGCGCGCAAATGTACGCGCCGAACATCTGGCCGGACCGCCCGTCCGACTTCAAGACGATCATGCTCGCTTACTACGACGCGATGTCGAGCTTGGCGTCGCACGTGTTGCGCGCCATGGCGATGGCGCTCGGCGTTGACGAAAGTTATTTCGCCGACAAATTCGATCGGCAGGCGAGCGTGGCGCGCATCATCCGCTATCCGGCCGTCAAAGAAACGCCACTGCCGGGACAGCTGCGGGCCGGTCTGCGCACCGACTACGGCATCATGACGTTCGTGCGCGGCGACGACACGCCGGGCGGCCTGCAGGTCAAGCATCGGCAGGGCGGCTGGATCGACGTCCATATCCCGCCCGAAGCGTGCGTATGCAACATCGGCGATCTGATGACGCGTTGGTCGAACGACCGCTGGGTGTCGACGTTGCATCGCGTCGCCGTCCCTCCTCCGGACGCGACACCATCGGATCGCATTTCGCTGGTGTTCTTCCAGAACCCCAATCCAGACACGGTCATTCGCTGCTTCAAAAGCTGCATCGGCTCGGGAGAAAAATATCCGCCGATGACCGTCGCCGAGCACTATCTCGGCAAGCTGATGAAAGCCGGCCACAGCCAACTCGACGCCAAGGCAGAAGACGCGCTCACCTAGGGGGAATGGGTACCCGGCGGGCGAACCCGAAAGCTGCACCGAACACAGCTTTTCGGCGGCAAAAGTCTTTCTAAAGCATTGGGTTGTGTCAAATTGTGGATTCTGTGTTGGCGATCACAGCAGCATTGATAAAGGGCCAATAACTTGAACATCGACGGGATTCGTTAACCCGCAGGAGGGATCCGTGTCGAACCCATCTCAGAACGAGCCAAACGCCGGTTTCGGCAAGTCACCACGAAAGTCATCGTTTGATCGGCCGCTGTTCGGAATGGTCGCCGCCGCGCTCACGGTGGCGAGTGTGATTACTCTGACGCCAACGGCCGCTTCGGCCTTCAGCATCGAAGGAGCGATCGCGGGCGCCATTGCCAGCCGGCTGGTTGGCGGTGGTTACCACCACTCCTACGGCGGTGGGCGATCGGCCCGTCATTCCGCACCCTCTCACAGCTACGCCAAGGGCGACTCCGGCTCAGGCTCGGGCTCCTCGAAGGGCGACGAGAAGGATGCCCGCGACGACGACAGCGGCAACGTTCAGCCGGTCACCGGCAAGGCCACGGTCCGTCCGCAGCCGGGAGGCCCAGTGCGCGAGGCGTCGCAGTCGCCGCAGAACGATGCGCCGGCCAAGACGCAGGATGACGAACTGACCTTCAAACCGTCGCGTTAAAGCGCCGTTACGGTTCTCTCAGGACCACGAAACTAAACGCCCCGTGCGGCGACGGGACGTTTAGCCACATAAGATCGCAGTATCCTTTCGTCGAGCTTTCGTCAGGCTGCAGCCGCCGCGGCCCTCCGGGCTCCGGCCCGCGCCCCAACAAGCATGATCACATCATCGAACCCCGCCGCCACCAGCCGGTCGCGCGCCGCGACAGTGTTGGCGTTCGACAACGTCTCGGCGATCAGAATCGCGTGCACCGCGATTTCGCGGATGACGTTGAGATCGGCCCCCAGCGCCGAACCCGCATCGACGACGACGTAATCGTAGCTCCGCGCCAGCGCGTCGAAGCTGATCGTTACGCCCTGCGAGGACAGGATATCGAGCCGATCGGTCGGCGTGCGGCCCGACGAGATCAAGTGCAGCTCGGAGTACCTGTCCTTGGTGATGATATCGCGGAACGACGCGGTACCGGCGGCAAGCTCTGCGAGGCCGCTCGCAGTCGGATCCACCGAAGCGGCCTTGATCGCGGCGTCGACAAAGCCGAGCCCGATCAGCACAACGCGGCTGTCGGCGGCGAGCGCACGCGCCACGCTGAGCACGGTGCGGCTGGTGTCGATCGCATCGACTGCGCCGAAGATCGCGATGCGGCCCTCGGTGCTGTCGGCGTGACGCAGACTGTAGGCCACATCCTCGATCGCGCTAACCGGAATGCCGACGGCACGCGGGACTTCGGTGCGATGCGCTTCGGTGAGGGGCACCTCGCTTCGATGGGTCGGCGCTTCGTTGGGCTCGCTCACGGGCGCCTTCGATGACTGCGGCACGATCGTCCGAGGCTCTCGTTTAAGGATTTTGTCAACGAGCGATGCCCGGGACTGAGCCTCTCGACGCGGTTCAGCCGGCTCGACACTCGCCGGCACGACTTCCGGCTCGGTCTGCTGCCGCGCGCCCGACCATACCGGAAAACCGATCGGGGCCGCCAGCAGTTCCTTCGTCAGCACCATGCCGCAGCACAGCACGAATGTCGCAAGACTCGCGATCAAGACGGTCGGCGGCATCTTCGGATAGGCCGGAACATTCGACGGCGTTGCACGCGAGATGATGCCCGCGTCGGCCGGCGACGAGTTCGGCGTATCGCGCGCCGTCGCTTCACGGTACTTCGCCAGATAGGATTCAAGCAGATCTCGCTGCGCCTTCGCCTTGCGCTCCAGCGCGCGCAACTGCACGTCCTGCTCGTTGGTCGTCGCCGCCTGGGTCTTGAGCTGCTCCAGGCTCGCCACCTGCGAGTCCAAACGAGCGCCGGCGATCTTCGCATCGTTTTCCAGCGACCGTGCGATCGCTTCCGCCCTGATCTGACGATCAAGGTCGGCGATCTGCGCCTTCAGCTCCTTGATGCGTGGATGGCCGTCGAGCAGCGACGACGATTGTTCGGCAAGCTGAGCCCGCAACGTTACGCGCTGTTCGGACAGGCGGCGAATGAGCTCGGAATTGAGAATGTCCGACGATTCGATCGGCGCGCCGGATTTGAGCATTTCGCGGATCAATCGCGCCCTCGGCTCGGCATCGGCCTTCTGCGCACGCGCAGTCGCGATCTGGGTATTGACGTCGCCAAGCTGTTGCGCCGAGAGCGTCGTATTGTTGTTGCCGACGAAAAGATTCGTCTTGGAGCGGAAGGCTTCGACCTTTGCTTCCGCTTCGGCGACGCGCTTTCGCATGTTGTCGATCTCGCCGGACAGCCATTGTCCGGCGGTGCGCGCCTGCTCCTGCCGTGCTCGCTCCTGAAGCACCAGGTAGCCGCTCGCGACAGCGTTCGCGACCTGCGCGGCAAGCTCGGGATCCTCGGAGACGAAGTTGATGACGATGACGCGCGAGTTTTCCACCGCGTACACGGTGAGCCGATCATAATAGGCTTCGAGCACGCGCTCTTCGGGCGCCATGCCCATCGGATCCTTGATGAGACCGGTCTTGCCGAGGATGGCCTTGATCGGCGAGATGCCCGCAAGCACCGGATCGAACTCCGGACGCTCGCCAAGTTTCAGCTTGGCAATCACGTCGCGCGCCAGGTCGCGCGAGAGCATGAGTTGAACCTGGCTGGTCACCGCCTGCTCGTCGACGACGTTGCGATCAACCGTGTCCTTGTCGGCATCGGGACGCAGATAAAAGTTGTCGCGCGCTTCGATCAGGACCCGCGCTTCGGACTGAAATCGGGGCGTTATGATCTGGACGGTAACAAGAGCAACAAGCCCGACGAGCACCGTAGAGCCGAGGATTTTCCACTTTTTACGCCAGAGGGCGGCGCAAAGATGCGGGGGACTGCGACGCGACGCTTATCTCACGACTCCTACAGACTGACTGCTACGCCGCCGATGATCACAAACTATTAAGGTTGCTATCCCGTTAAGGCCGGCGCGAATGGACGCGGCAAACAGCTGCGTGAGGCTTTTTTAACCGGCGCGAGGCTCAATCCGGCTTAACGCTCTGCCGCAAGCTTTAACGATACGCTTCATTCAATCGAGGCTCGGCGCTTCGCGCCGAGCACCTCAGGATGAGGCATGTATCTGCCGCGCCGTCAGTCCGCGGATTTGAACAGCTTATCGGTCGCAGTGATGAGCCCGATGTCGGGATGTCCCGCGCAATATTCGCCGAGCTTCTTGGCGTTGGCGACGAACTGATCGGTGTCGATCACCGGCGGATCGTCCTCGTCCTTATAATAGCCGTCGAGCCACGCCAGGATCACGCCAACCTCGTCCTTGCTGGCGGACTGGAATTGCTTGCAGGTCCAGGTCGACAGATCGATATCGGTCGCAAGCGCCGGACCGCACCAGCTGAGCGCCCCGACAACGATCGCACTGGTCAAGAATTTCATGGACGTTGCTCCTTCACCTGGACGGCAAATTTGCGCTTAAACTCGCCATGCGTCCAGCGAGGCGAGCGCCGATGGAACTCTTGTCCGAGCGGATCATCGGCCACTACGAGCGTCACGCCCGGCAATGGGCGGCGGACCGCGCCGCACGCCCATGGAACGACAAACCTTGGCACGATCGCTTCGCCGCTTCGCTGCCGAAGGGCGCGAGCGTGCTCGATCTCGGCTGCGGATCGGGCGCGCCGGTCGCAAGTCATCTCGCGCAGCACGGTCTTGCCGTCACCGGTGTCGACAGTTCGCCGACGCTCATCGCGATGTGCCGCGAGCGCCTGCCGGACCACACATGGCTCGTTGCCGACATGCGGACGTTGGCTTTGCCGAGGCGCTTCGACGGCATCCTCGCCTGGGACAGCTTCTTTCATCTCAACCACGACGATCAGCGCGAAATGTTCGAGGTGTTCGCGCGGCATGCTGGCCCCGCCGCGCTCCTGATGTTCAACAGCGGCCCGAAGCACGGCGAAGCCGTCGGCAATTATCGAAGCGAGCCGCTCTATCACGCGAGCCTTGACGCCGCGGAATATTCGGCTCTGCTCGATCGCGCCGGTTTCGATGTCGTGGCGCACACGGTGGAGGATGCCAACGCCGGCGGCCGAACGGCGTGGCTCGCCCAGTCGCGCCGCTGAGCCTTTCGTCGGACACGCCAAGAGGCGGCTTGGACGGTTGTGCCGGCGGGCGAATATGATTGAATAACGGCATGATCGCTCATGTCCCTCGCTCACAGATTTCTCAGTCGGCAGCCCCCGGCGTGACGCGCCGGCGGGCGCTCAGTCTTCTGTCGGCTACGGCCCTTTTCTCCCCGCGGCTCGCCAGTGCTCAGGCGGTTCCGGCGGCGTTTCCGCACCGGCCGCTCACGCTCGTCGTGCCGTTCAGCCCGGGCGGTCCCGTCGACGTGCTCGGCCGGCTCCTGGCGCAGGATTATCAGACCCGCTCGGGCGAAGCGGCCATCGTAGAGAACAAGACCGGCGGCGCCGGCAATATCGGCATCGAGGCGGTGCGCAAGGCCTTGCCCGACGGCGCCACGCTGCTGCTCATCCCGGCCGGCAATCTCACCATCAATCCGACGCTCATGCCCGGCCTGCCGTTCGACGTCGAGTACGATTTCGCGCCGATCACGATGCTGGCGAGCGCGCCGAACGTCATCGTGGTGTCGCCAAAGCTCGGCGTCACGACGATCAAGGAGCTGATCGAAAAAGCCAAGACCTCAAAGCTCAGCTACGGCACGCCCGGCGTCGGCAGTCAGCTGCACCTGCTGATGGAGCTTTTGAAGGAAAAGATCGGCATCGACATTCAGCACGTGCCCTATCGCGGCTCGCCGCAGGCGTTGGACGATCTGCTCGGCGATCATATCGACGTGCTGTCGTCGAACCTTCCGGCGGTGCTGCCGGCGATCAAAGACAAGCTCGTCGTGCCGCTCGCCATGACCACGGCGCAACGGAGCCCGCTGGTGCCCGAGGTCCCGACGCTGGCCGAAGCCGGCGTCGAGGGCATCGACGTCACGTCCTGGTACGGCATGCTGGCGCCGCACTCGATCCCGGCTGACGTGCGCGACGCGATCTTTACGGTGACGCGCGACATTTTGAATAAGCCGGACCTGCAAGAAAAACTTCTGGCGCAGGGCTTGAGCGTCATGATCGAGGCGCCGGACGATTTTGCCGCGCGCATCCGCCGCGAAACGGCGCTGTGGGCGGCCGTGATCAAGAGCCGCAACATCCCGGTGCAATAAAGCGGCGGAACCGCTGCTATTTGATCATATTCATCGCATGCTTCAAACTCTCGCGCATGCGATTGAACGACACGGAGAGCGACGAAATCTCGTCCTTGCCGGGCTTAACATAGGGCTCGATGTTCTCCTCGCCCAGGCTGACAGCGTCCGCCACCGCCGAAACTCGCTTGACCGGCATAACGACCACTTAGCACGAGCAGCATTCAACGCCGTTTAATTTCGTTCAAGTTGTGCAATGAAATCAGGTACTTCTTGCATTTCCAATCGCCAAGGCATTTAGTGCCGTTTAGTCCAATTTCGTTCTTCCCATTAGCTGAGCATTAGCTCCATGCAAGCCATCAACAAACGTCGCCTCAGTGCACTGTATGTCCAGAAAGTGCAGCCTCAGGCCCGCACATTCCTTGTTTGGGACGCGGAGCAAAAGGGGCTGGCGCTCCAGGTGCAGCCTTCCGGCTACCGTGCCTATAAGGTGATCTATCGCCATCGCAATCGCTCCCGGTGGTTTCATATTGGCGATGCTAAGGCGATTGGCTTGGCGGATGCGCGCACCAAAGCGGCGGAGCTGATGCTTGCAGTCGTTCGAGACGGCAAAGACCCGGCTGCGGAAAAGCGTATCGGTCGCCAGTCCACCACCTTCGCCGCACTGGCTTCCCGCTATGTCGAGGAATACTCCAAGCGGAAAAACAAAAGTTGGAAGCAGGCAGAAACTCTTGTCCGCCGCCACCTGCTTCCGGCGTGGGGGGAGCTAGACGCCAGTGCGATAAGTCGTGCGGACGTGCGAGCCGTGCTTGGCAAGATCACTGCGCCTATCTTGGCCAATCAGGTCCTAGCATCGGCCTCGGCCATCTTCACGTGGGCCGGTCGCCAAGAAATCCTGACCAATAATCCATGCCGTGGCATAGAGCGTAACGGGACAGCTAGCCGCGAGCGAGTGTTATCGGACGCTGAGGTGCCGCTGTTCTGGCAAGCGTTCGGCAATGCGGGATTGCCCGGAATGGCGCTCAAGGTTCTGCTGTTAAGCGGCCAGCGACCGGGCGAACTTGTCCGTATGAGGCACGAGCACATCCAGAATAATTGGTGGGAACTCCCGGGGCAACCAGATGCAGCAACAGGATGGCGCGGAACCAAGAATGGCGCGTCACATCGCGTATGGCTCCCGCAAGCGGTGCGCGACATTATTGCGGAGTTAAATACCGACAATGACGATAGCGGCTTCGTCTTCGGCAAAGTGTGGCCATTGGACAGGGCAATGCGTGATGTTTGTGAACAGCTCAAGTTGCCACGCGCGACGCCGCACGATTTGCGACGAACACATGGGACAACAATCGCGAGCCTTGGATTTGGTCGCGATGCGATGAACAGAATTCAAAACCATCGTGAAGGCGGCATCGCTTCGGTTTACGATAGACATCAATACAGCGCCGAAAATCAAAAGATCATGGAAGCGGTAGCCGCGCGGTTGATTTCCTTGGCGCAAGGAACAGCGCCGACGAACATTATTCCGATGCGATCTTGATCGCTGGCCTACTTTTTCTTCGCCCTTTTCATAGCTCGGGAATAGCCGCCGTGCCTGCCGTTATAGGCATCGATCAGTGTCTGGGCCGGAAATTCGTCGGTTTCATATTCTTCCGCAGCTTCTGCGACGCTCATATTCTGGCCGTCCATGCACCAAAGTAGAAACCTCAAGCGGGCATTCGTCTCAGAGAGAGCATAGGACGGTGTGGCCTGTTTCCCCCGTGTGCCCTTGAGCGTGTGTCGCTTCAGCAGGTCTGCAATGTGACCGCGAATAACGGGCGACAGTTCTTGGTCTGACTTCAACAGATCGATGAGCAGCGTCTTATCCTTGGTCTTATCTAGCTTTACTAGCGCGTCGTACCAAGGCGCATCCGGCCCATCCTCGTCTATCTGATCGTCTATCCAATCGTCGGTCTCTTCCTTCCCCAATTCCAGCATCATTGGGCTGATGTACGGCTTCCGCTTCGGCTTACGTCGCTTGACCATGTTGATCCCTTTCCGCCCATGAAAACGGCTTTCGTGAGCTGGTTACTGATCGCGCCGCGCGTGCTTTACACGTCGCATGTTTAACACAGACGACACCGATGACGAAGGGTTCCTGTCGCGCAAGCAAATTTGCGCGATCACGGACCTGAGCTACGTGACCCTCTGGAATTTGATGCGTAAGCAACAATTTCCAGCGGCACGCTGCATCAGTCGGAACCGTGTTGGATGGCTTAAATCCGAAGTGATCGCATGGATGCGATCAAGACCAACTCAAATTTACAAACAGAAAGAAAGTTGAGGCGTACTATGACGAACAAAACTGAAAAACTTGCGGCGAGCGCGCAAGCCGACACCAATGCCCCGGCGGCCGCCGATACAGAGCCGGCTGACATCAAAAGCAGCCTCGACCTCGCTTGGGTGAAGATCCAAACGGGTCTGAAGCGAATGAAAGACGGCCATAACCTTTGGATTGCAGGCACACTCGAACTTATCAAAATCTTCGATGATGCACGTAAGCGCCTTGGTTCAGACCAAGCATTCGGGAAGTGGCTGACTGATAACGGCTACGGTGAAGATCGCATCACGCGGCACGATCGCTCAGCCCTGCTCAACATGGCCCTCAATCTGAACATCACGTATCTGGCTCTGGCGCAAACACATCGCTCGTCTTGGCGGCACATTTGGGAGAAGGAAGTTCAACCTCGGTTGCCCCACACGGGGCAACCGGCAGATGGCAAGAGCACTAAAGAAGTGCCAGCCGACCAGCCAGATGGCGAGAGCACTAAAGAAGCGCGAGCCGTCACCCGGCGGCCCAAAAAGAATGGGCGCACAGAGACAGGCAAGCAAGGTGCGGAAGCCAGAAGCACTCCGGAACATCGAAGGCTGGTACGCCGATCAAGTCGCAGCCGTCAATGCTGTCATCAACGAGCTCAATAAGACCATGGAGAAAACCGACCCCGATCTACGTAAGCAGCTCGCGGCTTTGGATCCAAACTTGTTGTTAGATGCCTCTCTAAATTTAGAAAAGAAAGCTACCGAGCCCGAGTGGGTAGACACACCGTTGGTGAAAGCGGCGGATGACCTGGAACAGAAGAGCAGCCGGGTTGTGGTGACCAAACGGGGACGTCGTGCCCCTAAGCCGATCCAATCCGAGGTCTGAAGATGATGTTCTATCGCAAGCCCGATTGGTGGTGGGACGCAACTTGGACGCCTGTCAGCGGTTGTAGGAAGGTGTCACCCGGATGCCACCAGTGTTGGTCGCTGCCGTGGCTGACGTCTCACACCTGGGACGTACCGACAGTCTACACAGGTGCCATCGAAGAGGCGGAAGACGGAAGCACCCAGTGGACTGGCAATCTAACCGCCTTGCGTCCCGGAGACCCTGTGTGGAATTTTCCACTTACCTTTCCCGGTGTGGAGAACCCCGCACTGGGGCCAGGAAAACCTAACCTGATATTTGGCGTCGTTGATGGCGATTTGTTTCTCAAGGGTCGGCCACCGGAAGACATCAATCGGGTTTGTAGGACCCTCGTTGCGAGTAAGCACCTCGGCCTTCTGTGTACCAAGTACACCCTGCAGATGGTCAAATTCCTTGCCTCGGTAGACCCGCGCAGCGTGCAGCGATGGCAACAAAAGCTCTTGCTCGGTTTCAGTGCCGAAGATCAGGAGTGGTTTAACCGGCGATGGGCAGACGTGCGCCAACTGGCCGAAGACGGTTGGTATGTGTACGTCGCACTCTCACCACTGCTCGGGCCGGTGACACTGCCGCGAGATTTCCTCGCGCTTGGTTCGCGGACTTGGGTCATCGTTCTACGGCGAATGTAATCGGTGGAAGCCCGAGCTAGCTCGGCCCATGGATGCCAATTGGGCACGCGCGATCTACGAGCAATGTAAAGCAGCAGGAATTCCGTTCTTCCTGCGGGGAATGCACACACCTGGATATATGCCCCCGGACCTTATCAACAGGCGGGAATTTCCTGTGTGGCCGTGATGCAAATTATCATCCCAACGCGTAACCGAATATACGCGCAAATCACGCTGCAATCTTTGCCGCCTGAATTGCGCAAGCGGACAACGCTGGTCTGTCCTAAGCGGGAAGCTGCCCTACTGTCTAGCCTGTATGAAGATGTGGAAATTAAGTTTCAGCCAGACTTTGTTTCGACAATTGCCAAGAAGCGCGAATGGATCGTGCGGGAATGGCTGCGGTGCGGTTACGATAAGATCATCATGCTTGATGACGATCTATCGTTTTACACTCGTATCAGTGCCGATGATTGGCACCTACGGGAAATAACGGGCGACGAGCTAATACCAGAATTCCAACGTATCGAGGATAAACTCGGTCCAGATTTCCCACACGTTGGGTTCGGCCAGCGTCAAGGCAATAACTGGCACAAACGGGGAGGCTGGAAATCGCCGGGGAAGATATGCGTTACGCTTGGATATTATCTGCCGATTGTTTCCAAATGCCGGTTCGATCTTGTTGAAGTACGCGAAGATTATTGCGTGGCCATTCAGCTTTTGTTGGAGGGCTATCCCAATGCAGTCTGGACGGAAACGGTCGTTAATTGGCTCTACAATGCTCCAGGAGGCGTAAGCACTCAGCGCACGGTCGAAAAATCAGATGCTGAGGCTAGAAAGCTAGAGGCATTATTTCCGGATTACGTTTCAGTTGTTCAGCGTAACTACAAATCCATTCCACGGCTGGAAGTTATGGTGCAGTGGAAGAAGGCCCTTGAAGACGGGCTGAAGCAGCGAAGACGTCTCAGCAGATAAGACGACGGCGAAGCGCGCGTCGTCTGAGATGATTGACCCGCGCCTTTTGATCCATATCAAGTATAGGTCAAAGTATTAAGTGGCTGAATTATTTAGGCTTTTCAATAGAGCCAAAGTATGCTAAAGTAATTTCTACACCGAATACCGAACAAGGACAGTGCCATGGATGTATTGAACGATAATGTCTGCCCCTTCTTTGTCCCCATGCGCCAGAGCCTGAAGCAACAGCTTGCCGCTCGGGCGGTAGAGGCAGGGACGTCGATGCGCGGCTACGTGATGATGGCGTTGCGAGCGCAGGGCCTGGATGTGCGTGACCATGAAATCATGGATCGCCGCCGCCGTGAGTGGCGTGACGCTGCTGATGTTCCTCAACAGGCGGCTGAATAAAAAGAACCCCGCGCTAAAGCGGGGCTCTGAGTAGAAGCCGAATGACGATGACAAAAACCAGACTCTGTTCCACCGAGCTCCCTGGCAGGAGCAACCCAAAGGAGGGCCGAATGCATGGCACCAAAGACGACTTAAACCATCACCAACAGTATAGCGCACAAACGCAAGGATTACAAGTAGTACAGACAACTCAAGCTATTGCAAATTATTGTGGTCGTGCTGAGAGACACGGCAAAGATTGGAAAGCTAATTGTCCTATTTGTTCGCGCCACAGTCTCAGCATTACATACGGCAGAAAAGTTTCGATCCTCATAAAATGCTTTCACTGCGAGGCTTGTGGGATCAACGATGGTTGGACCGAGCAACGTGCGTATTTAGTCGGGGCGGGATTATTAGATCCCACTGAACACGAAGTTCAACGGGATCACGTAAAATACGAAAAGCAGTGTGCAGAGCGACGTGCTGAGGTTCTGCGTATTTGGAATAACATTGATCGCGGGACGATCAAACCCATAACGCACGATCGAGATTGTTGGGCGGGAAATTATCTCCGGGCACGTGAGTTAGAATCATTCATTGGGCATCCCGCGCTGCGCTGTACCGATATCCAACTCATGGCTCGGGTGTGGCACGTCAGGTACCGCATCTCCGCGATCCAGTGGACTTGGTTGTCGGAAAATGGCGCCGACAGGGACCGTGCACGTGACCCGGGACGCACGACCTTCGGAATGTTGCAGGGCGGAGCGGTATGGTTCGGTGCTCCCGTGCCAGATGAATTCTTTGTTGTGGCAGAGGGTGTCGAAACATGCCTTTCAGCAATGTTATTGCTGAACCTGAAGTGCGGCGCTGCGGTTCTCGGTCCAAATCTAAAAGGCCTCGTGCTGCCGAGCAACGCGAGGCTTATTCACATAGCCGCTGACAACGATGAAACCGGACGCGGAGCCAGCGCGTGCGCAGCGAAGCTGTGGCGCAAAAATGGATTGTATGTCCGGATAAGTTATCCGCGCATTGAAGGGCATGATTTCAATGACGTGCTGATGGGAAGCAACCAATGAATCCTATCGTGCCATTTACGACCGATGCACCACCCATAGAATCTAAGATCGAGGTTCTGCCAGAGTCCCGGTGGATGGGTGAGAAACCATCTGCTGAACCTCCTGCATTGGTCAAAGGCGTGCTTCCACAAACTGGCGTGGCGATGATCGGCGGTCAATCTGGCGGCGGCAAAACCTTCCACGCTCTGCATCTTGGTGTGCGTCTTATTCCTGATTGCGAGCAGAACTTTTACATCGATAAATATCGCATCAAGCGTAAGGGAGGCGTTCTGTATTTCGTGCTGGAAGGGAAGCCTGCTTTCCCGCTGCGCGTGACAGCAGCCTTTGAATCGCTGCTGAACCGCCAAATGGAATTCGGCGAAAGGTTCAAGATGCCGTTCGCCTGGAATACCTATGAACCTAACTTATTCAATAAAGAACCTGATGGCCTCATTAAACTCGTAGAGCGTGATGCCGCTACAATGAGGAATGAGTATAGCGTCGATCTTGTCGCGGTTTTCATCGATACGATGGGCCTCGCCGCTTGTTATGAAAATGAGGACAAAGCCGCGCAAGTGCAGAAGGTTGTCAGTCGGCTTAATAGGCTGAGTGAGGTTACAGGAGCCCTGGTTATTGGAGTTGATCACTACGGCAAAGATCAAGGGGCCGGGTTGAGAGGCAGTAGTGCCAAACGCGGACACACAGAGACCATCCTCGCGTGCCTTGTTGACCGCGATAAAGATGAAAAGCCTACGAACCATCGCCTGATGTTTGAAAAAATCAGGGACGGTGAAGAAGGCCGAATTATTCCCTACCGGTTGAAACAAGTCGATATGGGCCGGGATGAGGATGGTGATCTTATTTCTACGTGCGTCATACAGTGGGAGTTTAATCGGCTTCCGCCTGGCAAGAAAAAGAAGCAAGCAAGGCGCAAGACCGATTTGAATTTAGAGCGTGCCATCAAAGAAGTTGGCCTCCCGGCTGACGTCGAAGTGCTGAAGGCAGCATTCTACAAATTCCACGGTGGGGGTAATCACGCGGCTAATGCGGCCTGGAACCGTGCGGTGAGTACGATGGGTTTGGGGTTGGATGGTGAAAACGTCGATTGGGCTGAATAGGTGCCATGTTGGGAGTGGTTCACGGCACATCACGGCACAACGGGCACAAACGGCACAATGTGCTGGTTGTGCCGCACTACTTCAACGGCACAAGCGGCACAAAACCCTAGGGGGTTGTGCCGTTTGTGCTGCGAGTGCGGTGTGCTGCTCAGGCTCAGGCTCAGGTAACAGTTTAGCACAAAAAGATCATTTATTACGTGGAGCGTGAAATGAGATCGGACGAACTGTGGGACCCTATTGATAAACTCATCGAAGACGACGGTGATAGCTGTTCAATCTGCCACAAGCCGTTCGAGAACATGTGCAAGACCTTCTATGGAAAGGTCAATAAGAAACCGGCGGTCGTGGGTGATTGCTGTAGGAAGAAGATTAAGGTTCATGGCTCGGGGATTTATCTGAAAGCTATTGGTGGGATTGGTCCGAGGTATCATTAGGAGGAAATCAAGATGCCAAAGCCCGTGTTTGTTGAAACATCCAAAGGATGTGTCAATTTTTCATTAGTTCGAGAAATAGCAGGTGAAGGAGAGAATGTTCGTTTGTGGTTTGATGGCGAACACTTTGTGCAAATACCAAGCGATGAATGGCTAAGTGTTCGTGGTAGGATTATGCATTTGTTTGTGACGGAGTAGGTGAGACGCCCTGGTCCGCGGTATCAGCAAATGATTGTTGCTGTCCGTTTTATTCGGTGAGACCTCCGCAAACATTGCCCTCTACGCGCTCAAGATAGCGATCAAGGTATTTGAGGCCGAGCTGGCGCGCGGTGACAACACTCTGGCGTAACAAAACAAGACGCCTGCTTGGAAGTTGCCGCATATCCTGCAGCGACGCTTGCCGAATGCTGACTCATTATTGGCCCATGGCCACCCGGTGCGGTGAGGGTGGATCCCCGCGCCCCGTCTGATAAGGAGAACCACCATGAAAATAGCCTTTCCCCTCGTCGCGGCGCTGGCCTCCGCCTCACCCTGCTTCGCCGATGACTTACCAAAGCTGGATGACACTATTCAAATGTTTCTGGAAAGTGCCAAGCTTCGGCCGGACTATCAAAACTATCATTCGTGCACGTCAACGGGTAAGTGTCAGACAATTGCTACATCAACCCGTGACCCGGACCCGTATCACCGCGTTGGTAGAGATACGTTTTTAAAACCCGATGGTAAAGACCAAATAACCTGGTGCTTTCAAAACGTTGTTGGTGCCGACACACATTCCCGGCTTTGTCAAATGTCAGACCCTAATGGCCCCTATGGTCAGCAGGTTTGGACCGAAGCGTATTTTCCTGCGCTCAAGTTTTGGAAGAAAATTCCTGTAGCCCCATATCTTCCGGCTTGCGCGAGTTGGCAAATGGCCAAACATTCAGTGGATGATGCTTATGCCGATTGTGTTGTTAAACAAGACCCAGAAGAGGCAAAGGCTGAGCAAGCTGAAGCAGAACGCCAAGCCGCAGAGCAACGTAAAATAGCCGGGGCTCGGGCTGGAATTGAACAGGACTGCCTCTCGAATAATGACCCACTCTCGCAAGCATGGCGTAAAATCGGCATCCAGCAACAAATCTGCAACAACGCAGCGCAATCGGTAGCGAACCCGCTAGCGGTTCCAAGGCGTAACTAAGATAAGGAGCCGCGCACGGTGGCCTAGCACCAACCTCGCACGGAATGACAATGAAAAAGTTTCTATTGGCGGCGACCTGCGTAATGATTTCTTTGCTTTCCATCGCCCATTCGGCCGATTTCGGCGTTTGTTCGATAGTTGGAAAACCCACGAATTTCAACCGCCAAGCGGTATCCTTGCAAGGCACAGTGACTAATTTGAAAGAAACCACTTCACAGCGGGGCAATGAATACACGACCTTTAAGCTGGAAGACCCGAGTGGCTGCGGGTCGCTTAAAATTTTTTCTTGGGGTCACCCTAATTTGAGTAACGGCGATCATGTTAGAGTTGAAGGCACTTTTGAGACCGAACATCATGAGGGCCCGTATACATTCTACAATGAGGTCGGGGCAGTGAAAGTCACCTCCACACCTCAATAAGGGTGTCGGCAGGTACAAATCCGGAGCGGCTGACCTTCAGACGCATTGTCCCGTAAATTTTTTTGTGTTAAAGTGTAGCCAAAGCATCATTCTGTAGTGCTGTAAACAATTACGAACAACATGGCCTTTCAGCCCGGAGTTTCCGCCAATCCAAATGGACGACCAGTCGGTAGCCGGAACAAAAGAACGCAAGAAGTTTTGGACCTAATCAAATCTCGTGGTGACAAAGACCCGCTAGATGCATTGTCCGAAATCATAACTAAAAACCAAGACCCATCCATCGTTGCTCAGGCTGCGAACATGCTCGCACCATATGTCCACAGCAAACGAGGCGCGACTATTGTTCCTCGTTACGTTGAACATCCAATCGATATCCCTGAATTTCAAACAGTCGAAGACGCCGAGAAATTCCTTGGCATCATCCCGAGTCTACTGAACTCGGGCCAGCTTGATGCCCAATTGGCCCAAGATTACAGCACGCTCACCCGCAACTGGCTCAGCGCCCAGTACGAAAAGCAGGAGTTTCGCCTCAAAGAAGCCAACGCGAACTACCAACCCGGCGAGCACGTCATCAAAATCCAAGGCGGCCTCCCTGCACTCCCCGGCACGAATATTTTGCTTCCAAATATCAACAACGGCGAGCGAGTTAACGACACTACGCTGCCATTGGGACCGCCTGAGCCGTCACTGGCGCTGGCCGAGCCGGCGACCACGATAGAACTCCCCATCGCAACCAAATGGCTCCGCGCCACCCGACCCCAATCAACGGTGGTTTCGTGGACGTCCGATCAGCGACGACAACCCCGGCCCAACATGAGCAAAAACCGCCGTGTTTACCTGGCCCTTGGCCACCCTACCCCGGCCCAATCCACCGCAACGCACAGGGCTGTAAATGCGTGTACGGGGCCAATCCACGGGGCACTACACACCGGCAATGCGGCCCCCAAGCCCACGAGTGCTCAGTCATGCATCAACCCATGATTGCAAAACTTATAAGTTCCGCATCAACTACAGGTAGTAGGTCAATATTCGGTCCCGGTGGGCCACCGCCCCATATCTGGTGTCATACGATCAGTCCACGAGGCCCTAGGGAGGCTGCTAGTAGCATCATGGTTGAGGGGCACCGAGCCACGGGTCAGGCGATCCACCGCGCCCACCGGGCTCCCTATGACATCGCCAAGGGTAAAGATTGGAATGACGTCAAACAGATTGGAATGACGTCAAAGTCCACCTGAAGATCACTACGGGTGGGTGCTTAGGGAGCTAACTCAAGAGCCACAAGGAGCCAGCCGTGTCAGTGCCTACCACCACCACAGCCTCCGCTGGGCCAGAAGCCAAGGCCCCAGAAGCTGAGCACCCGTACAACTCCGCTACGATCGATGCCCTTGGTTTCCTGTACGCCGTCATGCGCGATCAACACACATCATTGCGCTGGCGTGTCGATGCTGCTGAAAAGCTCATGCACATCGATCCTCATGGCTACATCGCTCGCCAGGACCATGAGCAAGTCACCATTCGCATCGGTGGGATCAAATACGATGCCTGATCATAGGCCCTTGGGTCGTGCGCCGCATAACCAGGAATGACAGTGAAAATCGTTTCTCAAGAAAGCAGCTACCCTCGCCCCCTGGAGAGGATATTTCCTACTTTGATGAGAGGGCTTCTTCACCAAACAAACTCCAATAATTCATAATCCAAGGCCCTCCAACCAAAAAACCTGTGCGTAGAAACTGCGTCACGTAGCCGCTCCTTAAACCAACACCATGCCCCAACCAATGACCCCACGTCAGGCCGCACTCAGCCAAGAACCTTGGCTCAAACCCAAGCCGAACTACAAGGCGACACCCCGGCCCTCGTTGCACAGTGATCACTGCATGATCTGCAGTCGCATCCTCACACCCGGAGGGCTCGTACTGGGCGGCATCGCCAAACAGACCAACTCTGTGGTCCTCGTGGGCAAATGCTGTGAGGGCGAACTAAAAGAACTCTTACTCTGTGGCATCCACAACAACGATCCCGCGTGTGACGGATGCACAACCTAATGAGGTTCCCCAATGACCGATAACCGCTTTGCGATCGTACCGATCCCACCGGGCACACCCCCGGCCGATGCTCTTGTTGTTGGACCGATGGACACCGTGATGCAACTCCTGCCCGACACCCTCGCCCGGAACGACAGCATCCGTGAGCTACAGGCGGCACGTCTCGACGCAGCGCACATCACAGCGATGCAGAAGGCCAGCCGTACCATCCAGGCTACCAGCCTCTGCGACAGCATTGACACAATGATCCGGCGATTGGATGCCTTGGAAACCCGCCGCCTAGAGAACGCACGGCGCAAAGCGAAAGCTGATGCCGAGGAAGAAGCGCAGCGTGTGCAAGAGTATTTGGACGGATTGCCTGATCCCGACGAACCCAACGACCCGGCAATCTATCCTCCCTCCGGGCATCTGCACGAAGTGTCGGCCCCGAATACAGATAACGATAATGAGGGCGACCTACCCGAAGTTCTAACCCGCGTGACGCCAGTCCCACCCGGTAACTATCCGCTGGACGACCCTGCTGAGTTAGACGATCCGCCGTACCAGAAGCAACGCAATCCGGTCGCTGTTAGTTTGAATGAGGCTGATGATTATTGATCGCATCAAACAATCTATTTGAGTAGTCAAACAAACAACTAATTGTTCGCGGCGCTATGTTGTGCTAAAATGCGCAATGCACCTCCCCGCGACAAAACAATTGAGAAAGATGGGCCACTCGCTCCATCTTACCATCCCTGCGCCCTTGGTTCGCCATTACGATCTTCGCCAAGGCGATACTGTTTTCTTTGACGCTGATGGCGATGGCCTCCGCCTGAAGTTCCTGAAACTTTCAGTTATGTCTGACCTCGCCGGTGTCACACCGGTTGAGCCTGTTGTCGAAGGATAGTTGTCATGCCAATGACGTCCGATCAGCTCGAGTATCAACAACGATCTACTGCTAATGCTTATCAGCAGAAATACGACAGTTTGGGTCGTCAAATAGGATGGCGTGCTCCGCAGCCGGTATTAGGACAAGACCCAAATTCTTGCCGGCGCGAGGTTTTGAGAACTCTCAAAAAATCCTACCTTCAAAATCACGATCTTTATTCCGTAAACATGCGCGGATTGCCTGATGAAGTCCTGCCGCAATTTGAAGCCCAAGTTCTCGAAGCAGTTCGTACAGAAGCCTACAATCCTAAAAATGTTCCATTAGGCGAAATGCGAAAGGTCGAATGCTACGACGACTACGGCAAGGTCAAAGAAATTCAATTTATTGGACAAGAATGCTTCGTTAAACAAATGAACCGCCCCGGCCGAAGGGTCGTCTCCTTCCTGACAGATAAAGGCAAATTCGACGCTGCGAAGGGCAGATGGTTTTGACCGCGCACGTCTCGTTGAGGTTTGGCAGCTTCAGAGCGAGATCGCGCACCGGGCGTTGTCCTCTTCAGCGCCCTCGCCCCGGCCCGCTGCTAACGAACCCAGTGGACCGGGGCACTTTCACTTGGTGGAGTGTGTGGAGGCACGCACTTACCGAGAGGCACGAGCGGGAAGGCACGCTCGCGCTTCAGTCCCGGCACAGCGGTCTAGGGCCCTCGAAGCCATAGCTTGGATCGCTTGCCGGGACTTCTTTCCTAAAGCGCGACACGCAGCCAATGTCTGTTTTGGGGGTAAAGCGGCCGCGACACTGATCAAGTCGCGCGGCAGAAATTGACCCGGAACGGTCACGGGCACGGCATTCGCCTAACGCTACGTTATGGAATGTCGGACGGGTAGAGATCACTCCACCTTGATGTTGGCCGCCTGGAACACTTTGCCCCACTTCTCGACTTCTTCGGCGATGAACTTGCCAAAGTCGGCGGACAAATTTGGAAACGCTGCGTATCCGAAGTCAACAAACCGCGCTTTCATCGAGGGGTCAGCGAGCGCGACATTGATCTCCCCGTTGAGTTTCTCGACGATGTCGGCGGGCGTGTTCTTTGGCGCTCCGATGCCTTGCCACCCGCTTGCTTCATAGCCGGCCACGAAATCGCCGATGACGGGCACATCCGGCAACACCTCTGAACGCGTCACGCTGGTCACCGCCAGTGCACGCACCTTGCCAGCTCTAATCAGTTCGATCGATGAAGAAATGGGATCGAATATAACTTGGATACGGCCGCCAATCAGGTCAGTGAACGCGCGCACCGAGCCGCCGCTGCTGTACGGCACATGCACCATATTGATGCCTGTCATCAGGTTGAATAATTCGCCGTAGACATGGGGTGCGCTACCGATGCCCGCCGACGCAAAATTGATCTTGCCGGGGTTGGCCTTTGCATAGGCGATGAACTCGGGAACGGAATTAGCCGGAAACACTGGGTTCACTAACATCACGCCCTGCCCACGGACTGTACTTGCTACCGGCGCAATGTCGTGGATGAGATCGAAATTGAGATTGCTGTAGAGCGTTGCGTTCCATGCGTTGGACGAGGTAACCGCGAGGAGCGTATAGCCATCGGGAGGTGCACGCACGACCGCCTCGGCAGCAAGACTGCTGGCGGCGCCCGGCCGGTTCTCGATAATGAATTGCTGACCGAGCCGTTCGGACAACCATTGACCCACGATGCGCGTAAAGATGTCAGATGTGCCACCGGCGGGAAACCCGACGATGATATGCACCGGCCGCGTCGGATAGGTCTGTGCCCACGCTATCCGGGGCAAAGTCGGAAATGCTGCGGCGCCCGCCGCCAGGTGCAGGAATTTTCGGCGGGGAAGTTTCATGATGCCCCCAGTATCGACGCGCAATGGTATCCACTCGGTGTAGGCCGTCTTGCCGAATTGTCCGGCATGTAGCTGACTGTCGGTATGGATGACCTTACTGACACTCGCCATATCAGTCGCCTTGAGATTGTTGATACGGGTCGCCGGCGGCGCTGGTCGGCTTCAGAAAAGCTGCGGATAGTTGAGGAGAGTTTTTCGGCACCGCGACTGGCATCGGCGACGGCGCGTCGGCATGGAATTTCGAACCAGCTGCTATTTGCGTGGCGCAAGGCGTATCGCGAAGGTCGGCTTAGCGACATTGCCGGCTTCGTGCCGGCGGTGATCGAGCCGGAGCAGCCTGAGAAGGGTACCGGAACGGGTTGTCGTCGAATTGAGATTGTGATCGCGAACGGCCGCCGCGTTATCGTCGATTGTGACATTGATGTAGAGATGCTGCTGCGGATCATGCGTGGTCTTGAAACGCTGCCATGATCGCGGTTTCGAGCGGCGTGCGGGTGTGGCTGGCCACTGGTCACACTGACATGAGGAAGGGCTTTGCGAGCTTGTCGCTGCAGGTGCAGGAAGTGCTGCGGCGCGATCCACTGAGCGGTCATCTGTTTTGCTTTCGTGGCCGCAGCGGCAATCTTTTGAAGGTGATTTGGCATGACGGCCAGGGAGCCTGCCTGTTTGCGAAGCGATTGGAGCGAGGCCGCTTTTTGTGGCCGAACCCGGCCGATGGCGCGGTGACGATCTCCGCGGCCCAACTTGGTTATCTGTTGTCTGGCATTGATTGGCGAAATCCGCAGGAAACGTGGCGCCCGACGTCTGTGGGGTGACAGTTTTGCTTTGCGGTTGCGGGCGAATATGATTCTGTCGCGATGTGACATCGGAATTTGAATCTCTGCCATCCGATCTTGCCGCCGCTCATGCGATGATCCTCGCCGAGCGCACCGCGCGCGTGGAAGCCGAGGCCGTTGCGGCTCGCGCCCAGGCGGTAAATGTCAGCACCGAAGCACTGATCGCCCATCTCAAGCTCGAGATCGAGAAGCTTCGCCGAGCGCTTTATGGCAGCCATTCGGAGCGCAAGGCGCGGCTACTGGAGCAGATGGAACTTCAGCTGGAAGACCTGGAGGCGGCAGCGACCGAGGATGAATTGGCGGCCGAGAATGCGGCAGCCCAGACGCAAACAGTCAAAGCGTTCGAGCGCAAGCGGCCTTCGCGCAAGCCGTTCCCGATCATCTGCCGCGTGAGCGCATCGTCATCGCCGCGCCAGACAGCTGTCCCTGCTGCGGATCGGCAAAGCTATCGAAACTGGGCGAGGATATTACCGAGAC
This sequence comes from uncultured Alphaproteobacteria bacterium, assembly GCA_963732015.1. Lineage (GTDB taxonomy): Bacteria > Pseudomonadota > Alphaproteobacteria > Rhizobiales > Xanthobacteraceae > BOG-931. Next base: position 57,396 of record CAVSXY010000009.1, read on the forward strand.
ACTGGAGGTGATCCCGCGGCAGTGGAAGGTGATCCAGACGGTCCGCGAGAAGTTCTCGTGCCGGGAGTGCGAGACGATCAGCCAGCCACCGGCGCCGTTCCACGTGACGCCGCGCGGCTTTGCCGGACCGAACCTGTTGGCCATGATCCTGTTCGAGAAGTTTGGCCAACATCAGCCGTTGAACCGGCAGAGCGATCGATATCGTCGCGAAGGCATCGATCTGAGCGTGTCGACGCTGGCCGATCAGGTTGGCGCCTGCACGGCGACTTTGCAGCCGCTGCATGCGCTGATCGAGCGCCATGTCCTGGCTGCCGAGCGGCTGCATGGCGACGACACGACCGTGCCGATCCTGGCCAAAGGCAAAACGGTCACTGGGCACATTTGGGTCTATGTCCGCGACGATCGGCCAGCGGTCACGCGCCGCCGGCCGCGCTGTATTACGCCTCGCGCGATCGAAGGCATGAGCATCCCACGCGGCATCTTCAAGGCTTCGCCGGCATCCTGCAGGCCGACGCCTATAGCGGGTACAACGAGCTTTACGATCCCTCGCGTGCTCCGGGAGCGATTACGTCGGCATTGTGCTGGGCCCATGCCAGGAGGCAGTTCTTCGAGCTGGCCGACATCGCCGGCAATGCTCGGCGCGGAAAGAAGGCGATGGCAATCTCGCCAGTCGCATGGAGACGGTCAAGCGCATCGACGCGCTGTTTGATATCGAACGCGACATCAACGGCCTGAGCGCCGAAGAACGCTTGCGCATCCGCCAGGACAAAAGTGTGCCTCTTTTGGCTGCTCTGGGAGCTTGGCTGCGTGAGGAGCGTTCCCGCATGTCGCGCTCGGCCTCTGTGGCCCAGCCGATCGACTACATGCTCAAACGCTGGGACCGGTTTGCCCGCTTCATCGACGATGGCAGGATCTGCCTCACCAACAATGCGGCCGAACGTGCGCTTCGGGGATTTGCCCTGGGTCGAAAGTCGTGGCTCTTCGCCGGTTCCGAACGTGGCGCCGAACGGGCGGCCGCCATGACAACGCTGATCATGACGGCCAAGCTCAACAACGTTGATCCACTGGCCTGGCTCGGCGATGTGCTCGCCCACATCGCCGACATCCCGCAGGGCCGGCTTGCCGAATTACTGCCGTGGAATTGGAAGCAATCGAACCTACAAGCGGCCGCCTGATCCGTGGCCGCTGCGCCGCGGTGCTCAGCGTAGGCTTACGCGCAATGCGCGCGTGGACGCTTTTCAATATGTGAACGTGAAGCTGAAACGCTTGCCAACAGCACCATCGACATTGATCAACCGTCGTTCACCGGCCCGCTAAACGTGCGTGCCCGAAACGTGCGAAGCTGCAGGAACTACTGGCACGCAAATAGAAAGTTGCGCGTTGGGCCTTGGTTCTGGAGTTTTGGGCAATTTCAAAGCCCCACAGTTAGTCCGTAGTGCGTCAAAACAAACCTGCCGCTACATGGCTACCCCGGCAAATAGCGCCTACCAGCAGATTTTCAGCTTATTTGATCTTAATGCACGGATCAGGCCGCGATTGCGCCTTGCGCCTTCCGCTTCCTGCGCCACCCTAAAAGACCCATCGCGCCGAGCCCGCTAGCGAACATCGGGAGGGCGGCGGGGAGCGGGGTGGCGGTGACGTCGATTCTAACGGTGGCAGTGTTGCTAGTCGTGCCGTTGCTAGCGACATCCTGATATGTAAATGTGTCAATGCCGGTAAAATTTGAGTTCGGTGTGTAGTCGAACCCCCCGTCTGAGTTAAAGGTGAGAAATAACGTACCGTGAGCCGGTTGATTCAAAAAGTCGGCATTGATGCCGGTAAAACCTCCGGGGCTGTCATTTGAAAGGACGCCCGGGTTGACGAACAATTCTGTGTTCTCGGGGGTCGTGTAAGAATCGTCAACAGCCATAAAGATCGCGGCAGAGCCTGGAGAACTGATCGCACACATTGCACAGGCAGAAATGGCAAGAGCCGCATTACGCGCAATCCTGGTCATTATCGCCTCTCTTTAGGGTGATGCCCCACACAGTCGTCTGCTACAAAATCAGCGTTAGCAAGCTAATTCGGAACTACGGTCTATATCTTTGGATATAGACGCGCCAGTTATCCCCGGCCCATCTTTAAAAATCTAAGTCTTGGGTGATCGCTTGACGGTGTCGATCTCAATGACTTTGGCGCTCGGCATACTGCGCTGACGTCCGGGGTATTGCTGAGCCAGAGCTAATTGCTCTTGAGCATGATGTAATTGCTGATTGTCAGCCGCATTTGGATCGGCTTGCTCAACGCTTGTATCGTATGGAGAACTTTCCCACGTCTGCACTCCGGGCGGAGTGCCGCGCACGCGCCTCCAACCCCGGCCCATGATTATTCTTCCGGAGGCAACGATGGAGCGGGCTTCTTGCTGCGCCGTGCATCTGCCTCAAGCTCCTTGGGCTGATCGGGACTATCATGCCGCGCACTTGGATGGCTGCGAGCACCCGGTGACAGCGTCACGTTACTGTTGCTCTTGCGACTAATCGGGCTGCGAACTAGGGTTGGCATCTGATAAACTCCAAATGAAAAATAGAACCCACCAATGTAACATATCCCGGCCAACGAAGCATTATCTTTTGTTGTTCCGATGCATTGTTATATCTTTTATGGAGCACACTCACTATACTTTGAGTTGAACGGTGGGTTCGCTCAGCAGGTGATGGAGTTCAGCAGCGCCTTTCTCAACGGCGAGCGCGGATGGTTGCATCGTGCTTAAAATCTACATGGATGAAACCGACATCCATGAGGATGCGAAAATGGTTGCCGTGGGCGGCTATATTTCGCGGCCCACCAAGTGGCGCGACTGGACCAAGGATTGGAATGCCCACAAGCGGAACGTTCCTAAGGGGCGTCGCTCAATCAAGGTCTTTCACGCCACCGATTGCGCTGCGTGCCGAAAGGAATTTGAGGGGTGGGACCCCAAAATCGACCGCGATCCTTACGTTGCGCAACTCTTGCCGGTGATGCCCGCCCACGAACTGGCGGGAATAGTCATAGGCGTTAATCTCATCGCGCTGGTCGAAGCTTTTAAGGGCCGTCCTGATTTGGTCGAAATGTTCGGGACTCCTTATACGGCGTGTTTTCAGTGGGCCATTTCGATCATTATCGAATACGCCACCAACCACGGCTCGGGTGAGCGTATGGCCTTTGTCCATGAAATAAACGACTACAAAGGTGAGGCGTTCAAGGCTTTCGAATACGTCAAAGAATATCTAAATCCACGCCAAATTCCGATGACGCTAGCGTTCGGCAGCAAGGCTGATTACCCGCCTTTGCAATCCGCCGACGTTCTCGCTTATGAGGGCGGCAAGTTTCTAAAAAATCCGACCGGGAAGCCCCGTCGTGCCTGGACGGCTCTCGATCCAGACAAGTCGCGCATAATTGCGAGGCGATATGGCGAGGATAATATGCCAACGCTGGTCAAGCTTTTGACCGACTTTCGCGACCGGCTCTTATCTTCGGGGTGGGATGGGAAGGTTGAGAAGTAGCGACCTTTTTGTATTTTTCCTTTACATTTTGGTCCGCTCCATGCGGCACCAAAGTTGTAAAGTGTATGGCACCAAATAAACAATGAAACAACAAAGATAGTCTCCAAATAGAAGTGCGGCGGTTGGTGTCCTTGCACGGTGAAAATGATCAGCGTCAAATGACGCTGCCGACCAAGCCGCAGGACACCTTTCTGGGAGCAACCGTCCCCGCCGCTAGACGACTGAGAAGGGTATTGGTCGGGCTACTTCTTTTACCGTAAAAGGGCTTGTAAGCCCATTTGCTTGAGGGCACTGAACCTTAATAAGCGGCCACAGGGCCGTTTTTGGCCGGGGTGCGCTGCCCCAGCCCCCCGGGTGGCGCTACCAGCGGCCCGCGCTGGCCGTTTAAACCGTGCTGTGACCGGGGTGTCGGCAATGCCATTGCTGCCAGCTTTCTCACTGAACCTTTTGTATCTGCTCGATTACAAAGACCAACAACACCGGCAATCCCATCAACGCTTCAACTGCACCTAACATCAGCATCATGTTGATAAACATTGACGTTGCTCCTAAATGCGACTCGTTGCAACAGTATGCGCCAAAGAGTTATTTGATACAACCACAGATTTGTTTGATGTTTGTTTGATTGCGAACTAAAAGATTTATGTAACCTGTTTCTCCACCGGGGCCTTGCGATGTTCAGAACCTGCACATCCGGCCATTTTCGTACACTCAGATACAAACGAAAAAGACCCCGGTTCGTCACCGGGGTCTTGCATTCGTTACGGTGTGGCAACTGTTACTGAAGCAAACGCCCGACCGAAGTCGAGTGAATTCCGTAGCTCTGTGCAATCGCAGCCAACGTCTCACCCTTACTGCGCCTTGCCCTCGCTTCGTTACGCTGCGCTTCACTAAGCGATGGCGGTCTGCCAAACTTCACACCCGCCGCCTTCGCACGTTTGCGACCCTCACCGGTCCTAGCGAGGATTAGTGAGCGTTCAAACTCAGCCAATCCTCCCAACACGGTAAGCATCAACCGCCCATGCGGAGTAGTGGTGTCGCACCACGGATCGGACAGGCTTCTAAACCCGGCACCGGCCTTGCTAATCGTGTCCAAGATGTTGAGAAGATCGCGGGTGCTGCGGGCGAGCCGATCAAGCCGCGTGACGAGCAGCACATCGCCGTCTTGTAGCTCAGCAAGTGCCCTGATTAATTCGGGGCGGTTGCTGACGGCACCCGATATTTTTTCAGCATAAATTTTATCGCACCCGGCTGCATGAAGCTGAGAGTGCTGAGCCGCGAGTGATTGCCCGTCGGTCGAAACACGACAGTAGCCAAAGATAGCCATAGGAGTTCTCCTGTTTGGGTTTTTATTCCTACGGCTACCCTAGGTTGAGTTTGTGAGTATGACAAGCGAAATTTAGTGATTAATGCAGGTCGGGTGGATGCGCACAAAACGAGGACAAAACCGCTAGCTGACCATTAGCTCGGGTAAGCGGCCAAAGCCAAAATGACAATTAGAACAATATGTTAGGCAATGCATCCGATTAACGACCTTAATCGGATGCATTGCCTAACCCATTATTCGTACTTGAGTTTTGGCTTTGGCCGCTTACCCGAACACGCCGTCCGATACGTTTAGCCCCGCCACTGAGGCAGACAGTCCGCCGCAAGGACACGACGCGAAGTGCGGGTTCGCGTGCCACACGATAGTGCAGACAAGAGATTACATGTTCACGGAATACGGGCATAGGTGAACGGGCATGGGTCGCTTCACGAACAAGATTGTCGTTATCACTGGCGGTACGAGCGGGATCGGTCTCGCGACCGCAAGACAGTTCATCAAGGAGGGCGCCACGGTCGTCGTGATCGGGCGCAGTCCGGGGTCCGTCGGTGACGCTCAAAAGGAAATCGGCGCGAATGGTGTCGCGATCGCCGCCGATGTCACGAAGTCCGACGAACTTGATGCCGTCTTCCAAACGGTGCGCGATAAGTATGGCCGGATCGACGTTCTCTATGCCAATGCGGGCATCGCCAAGCTAGGCTCCGTCGCGGAGACCACCGAGGGGATGTTTGATGACATTCTTGATGCCAACTTCCGCGCCGCCTATTTCACCGTCCAGAAGGCATTGCCCCTCCTGAGCGATGGCGGGGCAATCGTCTTCACGACCTCCTGGTTTGACCAAACCGGCATCGCCGGAACATCAGCCGTGTCCGCCTCGAAGGCAGCACTGCGCAACTTTACCCGGACTCTTGCCTCCGAGCTGATCGGCAGAAAGATCCGCGTCAACGCTGTCAGCCCTGGCGTGATCGAGACGCCCCTTTTTGGCAAGCTCGGTCTTCCCGAGGCCAACGCCCAGGAACTCGCCCAGGCCCTGCTTCAACAGATTCCGGCGAAGCGGTTCGGCAGGCCGGAAGAAGTCGCCATGGCGGTGGCGTTCCTTGCCTCCGACGACGCTTCCTACATTACAGGCGTTGAACTCGCCGTCGACGGTGGCCGCACTCAACTCTAACCGGCGTCATCAGGGAGCGTCGCAAGACACACGAGCCATGTACCCGCGACGCACCCTGACTGGCGGGGCGCGCGGCCCAGTCGTGAACGAACGCTTCAATACCGGCGTGTAAAGAGTTCAGCCGCCGAACCGGGCAAGCTCTTCATTCGTGGGAAGGCGGCCCGCCGGCGTTATCTTATCGACGAAGCCAGGTAGAACTTGGGACAGTTGCGCAGTCACTTCCTGTTCGGACATACCCGTCTTTTCAGCCAAGGCCTTAACAATCGACGGACCAAGTGTCGAACCGAGCGAGCTAGGCGAGACCGGCTGATTCGGTCCGCTGCCCACCCATGATTTTGCTACGTCACCAAGACCGCCCTTTTGGAACTTTTCGAGTAATCCGCCTAGTCCTCCCAACAGTCCGCCAGCGTCTGTGCCGGGCGCTGGACTCGCGCCTGGCGCTTTGGCCGGGGCCTGCTCGCGCGTAAGCGCGCCTGACGCCAGCAGCGCGATGAAAGCCAGCATCAGCGGTTTCGCGAGGCCGCTTCCTCCTGGCAAGCTTTTGTTGGTCACATTATCAAGAAATCCCATTGCTGCCTCCATATCGTGACGCCAGATCACTGGCTAGCCTAGCAACGCAGCCTGCTTTTCGCACAGTGCCGCAACGAATGCCTTTATTTTGTGTCATTAGCGCGACATCTGGATTGGTGATACGGTACTCACAGGTGCTGCGATACAGGTGCAGCACGAGTTGGAGCAGAAGCCATGGGGATTATCAGTTGGCTTATATTGGGTCTTGTTGCGGGCTTTATTGGCAGCAAGATTGTCGGCAAGAGCGGTCAGGGCTTCTGGCTCGACATCGCCCTCGGCATTGTGGGTGCAATCGTCGGAGGATTTCTGTTCAGTGAGCTACTCGGTACGGAAGGGATAACCGGTCTCAACATTTGGAGCATGATAGTGGCAATCGTTGGCTCTTGCGTGGTGCTGTTCGGTTATCATGCGCTGCAGCGTCTTCGCTAAAGTGCTTTCCTCGCGCCAACCTAGCGCACTGTGGTGCAGCGAAGCTCCTGTGAGCGGAATTCAGCAAGACCGCCTCACGGCGGTCTTGCTGTTTGTATCCGCCGATCATGTTGCAGTGCGTGAGGCCCAGGCTGTGTGAAAAGTCGCACGGACGGTACGATTCTTTTTGTTGAATCGGCGAGCGGAGCGACGGATGTCAGGCTTTGTGGAGGGGATTGACCGGGGCCAAAGCACATTTTTCCCGCCCATGCTTGATGACTATGTGGCCGAGGACAATCTGGTTCGTGCGGTTCACGCGTTCGTTGATGGTCTTGATCTTGGCAAGCTTGGCTTTGGTCGGGTTGCGCCGCTGGAAACAGGGCGGCCCAGTTATCATCCGGCGACGCTGCTCAAGATCTACATCTATGGCTACCTCAATCGCGTTCCGTCGAGCCGACGCCTTAAGCGCAAGTGCCAGCGTAATATCGAGCTGATCTGGCTGACGGGGCATCTGGCACCGGACTTCAAAACCATTGCGGATTTCCGCAAGGACAACGGCAAGGCCATTCGTGAGGTCTGCCGTACCTTCGTGGCTCTGTGCCGCGAGCTTGATTTGCTGAGCGAGGCGAGGGCGGCGGTGGCGTGCTCAACGTGCGCTTATTCCTCGAAGTGCAGATTGGCGGCTTTGACGACTTCGCCAAATTTGATGATGTCGGAATCGATGATGCGCCTGAAGTCGTCGGGCGGACCGCCGCCCGGATCGACCGCCATGGCCTTGAGCTTCGCCGAGACGCCTGGATCGCGGATCGCTTCGCTTATGGCCTTTTCAAGCTTGGCGACGATCGGCGCGGGCGTCGCCGCCGGTGCAAAAACTCCGCTCCACAGATGCACGTCGACGGAGGGGAAGCCAGCTTCGGCCATGCTCGGCGTGTCCGGCAATTCGGATGACCGCTCCGAGCCGGTGACGGCGAGCGCCTTCACCTTGCCGCCCTTGACCTGCGGCACCGTCGGCGGACCGTCGGCGATCGCCAGCATCGTCTGCCCTTCGATGACGCTCAGGATCATCTCGTTGCTGCTCTTATAGGGGATCATCACGCCCGGCATGCCGGTTTTCAGTTTCAGCTGTTCGGTCGCGATGGTGAAAGCCGGCGACGTGCTCGGATAGTTTGCCTTGTCAGGATGCTGCTTGGCCCACTCGACCAGCTCCTTGACGTTCTTCGACGGGTTGTCGGCACCGACAACCAGGATCAGCGGAAAGCTCGCGATCATCGACAGCGGCACGAACGTCTTGGTCGGGTGATATTTGAGGTCGGGATAGATCGCGGCCGCGATCGACATCATGCCGCTCGCGCCGACCAAGAGCGTGTAGCCGTCGGCCGGCTGGTTCGACACATACTCGGCCGAGAGCCGCCCGCCGGCGCCCGGCCGGTTTTCGACCACCACCGGCTGGCCGAGAATCTCCGACGCCTTCGCGCCGACAAGGCGGGCGAAAATGTCGTTGCCGCCGCCGGCCGCAAAGCCAAGGATCAGGCGGATCGGTCTAGTCGGATAATCGGTCTGAGCGGTCGCCGGCGCGGCCATTGCCGCAAGCAGGAAAAGCGCGGCGAACGCGACCGACCAATACGATCGTTTGGGGCTCCTCATCGGGGTCTTCTCCATCCCTTAAAACGCATTCGTGCCCACCTTTTCGGCGGCTCGGGCGAAGCGATAGCATAGTCGGGGCGATTACACCCGCCCCTGCCCTGCAGCAATTGAGACTAAAGCTGGGTGCTGCGGCGCCTTGAAAAACGTCAGCGCTTGAAGGTTTTGACCTCGGACGTCGTGCCGTCGCGGTAGGTCAGTTCGATCGACACCGATTTCACCGTTGGCGGCATTTTCACGTAGGGCGTGGCGCTGTCGGGGATCGAATTGGGATCCTTGAGATTGCAGGCCGGCATCGGCAGCACCTTGTCGGGCACCGACGTGTCGATGCCGATCCGCGCCTCGCGAATGCCGCAGCGAAACGACATCAGCTGCGTGTAGTAGAGCAGCACGGCGTTGTAGCCGCCGAACGACACCCAGCTGCCGGATGTCATTTCGAGAATCTTGCGATCGCTGCGCTCGAGCGCCACCGCCGGATCGAAGCGGACCGGGAACGGTCCGGCCCAGTCGCCGCCGATGTCGGCGTAGCGGACATAAATGGTGGACGCCGGCGCGTCACCGTCGAGTTGAATTGTCGGGTTCGGCATGCGCTTTCGCGTGCGCGAATCGAAGCTGTCGAGAAAGCCGGTCTCCCTGAAGTCGCCGCTGTCGCCGAGCCGCCACGAGATCGCCGTGACCGCATCGATGAACGAGAACGTCACCGACCAGCCCGAATTGCTGCGCATGAAAGTCGCGATCGGCGCATTTGCCGGCTCCGACGGCTTGAGAGGTGCGGGCGCGATCGGCGGAAACGCTGCGGGTGTTGCGGGCAACGTTGTGGACGGCTGCGGCAGCGGCGCGACCGGGATCGACGCAAGCTGCGGCCCGTCGGCCGGCGAACCGTTGAGGACGATGTCGCCGATCACCTGATCATAATAGGCCGACGTCTGCTCATGTTTGATGCTGCGCGCCATCGTCAGCACCTCAGATTGGGTGCGCTTGGCGACCTGCACCAGCGTCAGCCCGGCGTCCCCAGTTCGTGAACGAAGTTGCGCGTGAACACGGAGTTGGGATTGGCGTCGGTATCGGACAGCCAGTCGAGCGCGGTCTGCTTGGCGCCGGCGGAGAACAGCACGAACACGCCCTCGTTCACGGCGTTCATCGGCGCGAGACCGCCGGAGCCTGCGACGCCGCGGGTGCGGCCCGGGCGGTCGAACGGATTATCCCGGCACGCATCGAGCTCGAGAATTGCCGTGCGGGCGCCGCGCTGCTGCAGCTGGTCGATGATGCGCTGCGCCGGGAACGAGGCGAAAAATGGGAGCAAAGAGAGCTTTGCCTCTCACCGTAAGACCCCCTAAATCATTTGTTAGTACGTGATCTTTTCGGAAAACCGGCTTCTACTTTTCCGGATCATGCCCTCGTCCGGCCATACCGTCCGCGGCAGCGATCTCAACATAATTTGACGCAGCGAAGGCGCGGCCGGTTCAATCGGCAAAGCGGATTACGCGGGCGTAAGGTTAGCCGGCGGTTCGACCGCAAAGCTCGCCGGGGCCTGACCGGAATGGTAACGCCGCCACATCGTGGTGTAGGCGGCCTCAACGCTGCGGGTAAAACGGCCGGTATCGAACAGGGGATAGCTCGCACTCTCCCGGGCGAGCTTGGTTTTCAGCACAGCAAGCCGCGCCGGGTCTTGGGTCAACGCCAGCGCCAGCGCTTCGTATTCGCCCAGCGACGCCGTGACGAATTCCGGCAACCCGACTGCGCCGAGAAGGCTCGCCGCGACCCGTCCGGCGAAGGCCGCGCCCGGACACGTCAGCACCGGCAGGCCCGCTCGCAGCGCATCGACCGCCGTCGCGTGAGCATCGTAGGGCAGCGTGTCGAGAAACAGATCGGCCTGCCGATGGCGCGCGAGGTGCTCCGGAAACGGTACTTTCGGCGCGATGGTGATGCGGCCCGCGGCAACGCCCCGGGCCTCGGCATGGCGGCGGAGGTTCGCCACGGCGGTTGGGTTATTCTCGTTGAGCCAGAGCACGCTTCCCGGTGTCGCCTTGAGCAATCGCATCCAGATGTCAAAGACTTCGGGCGCGATCTTGTACGAACCGTTGAAGCAGCAGAAGACGAACCCCTGCTCCGGCAGACCGCATTCGCGGCGCGCGGGCGGGCGTTCGGCAATCGGCTGTCCGGCATCCGTGACCATGAAGCTGTCCGGCAGCCAGACGACCTTCTCGGTGTAGAACGGCTGCTGACCGGTCGGGATCACCGTCGCGTCGGCGAGGATGTAGTCGATGTGCGGCGTCCCCATGGTGCCGGCATAACCCAGGTAGCTCGCCTGCACGGGCGCAGGCCGCCGCGCTAGAATGTTGGGGCGCCGGCCATCGGTCAGTCCGTTGAGGTCGACCGCGATGTCGATCTCAAGCTGCCGGATCAGGTCGGAAACCTCGCTGTCGCTTCGCGACTGCACTTCGATGAAACGGGCAAAAGCGCTTTTGAAACGGCGGCGCAGGTCGAACTCCGGCTCCTCGGCGCGCAGCGAGATCGCCGTCACCTCAAATCGCGATGGGTCGTGGCGTTCGAACAGGCCCGCGGTGAGCCGGGCGACCGGATGCTCGCGAAAGTCGGACGAGATATAGGCGACGCGGATGCGATCGTGCGGATAGATTTGGCCGGTCCAAAGCGGCGCGAAGGTCGGCAGGTTGGCGTTCGACATCACCGCGCATCGCATCTGATCCTCGGGCGTGGACGAGATCGTCAGCATCGCGAACGGAAAGCTCGCCTGCCGCCCGCTCCTGATCGCGGTCAGGACCTGCGCGGCATCGCTGTCGACATCGCGCCAGTCGCAAATGTGCATCTTGGCGAGAAGCCGCATGCCCGGCACTTCCGGCAGATCAGGCTTGAGCGCCAGCGCCTTCTCGAAGGCCACTATGGCGTCCTCGTAGCGCTTTTGCAGGAGCAAGACGACGCCGCGACCACACCAGGCGCCGGCGAGGTTGGGATTGATGCTGAGCGCCCGGTCGTACGCTGCGGCCGCCTCGCCGTATTGCTTCCACTCCCGGAAAATGTCGCCGCGGTTGCACTGCGCTTCGGCGTGATTGCGATCGAGAAAGACGGCCCAGTTGTAGCTCTTGAGCGCCTCATCATTCTGGCCGAGCTTGAACTGGGCGATACCGCGATTGTAGTGGGCTTGCGCGGAGCGCGGCATCAAGTCGACCGCGCGATCGTGGCTGGCGAGCCCGCTCGCAAAGTCGCCGAGCGCCGCTTGCGCATTACCGAGATCCGAGTAGACAGGCGCATAGTCCGCCGCGAGCGCCAGGGCCTTGCGATAACTTGCAACCGCCTCGGCGTGGCGGCCGAGGCGAGACAGCACGTTGCCGTAATTTTGCAGGCACTGCACCACGGAGCCATCGACCGCCAGCGCGTCGAGCATGAGCTTTTCGGCGTCCTCAAACTGTCCGCTTTGCGCGCAGATGATGCGGAGCATGTGCAGGGCGTCGAAGTCGCGCCGGTTGCCGGCAAGGATGCCACGATAGAGCGTTTCGGCAGCATCGAGATTGCCGCTGCGATGGGCTGCAATGGCTTGATCGATCGGCCGCATTGCCTTTCCCGGAATGGGCCGCCTGAGAAGCCGGCGGCCGGAAACACCCCTCTCCGAACAAACAAGCTTGCGGGGTCGAATTCAATGCCGCAGGGAGCTCCGGGGGGCGTTCTTGTCGGCCGGCTCCCCTCCCTGACGGCCTTCGCGGCTACCCGCCACCGCGGCGACGGCGGACGCAGGCCCTACGTCCGCGTCATCGGAGCGTCAAAAACCCGCGTCACATCGAGAGAAGTTGAAGCGATCCACTTAACTTAGTGCAGTGCAAAAGGTTGACTTTCGCCCATTGGCTCCTATGTTCCCGGCAACGAAGCAGATGCAGATTCGACCGCCCTGCGTGATCTCCCGCTTCTTTTGCTAGTTTCCCGCAAGGCGGGCGGGTCCTGAAACGAGGGCTTATGTCCTTCTCCCATCTCGGCTTGTCCGAAAAAGTACTCGCTTCCGTCGCGGCGTCCGGTTACAAAACTCCGACCCCCATCCAAGATCAGGCCATCCCACACGTCCTGGAGCGGCGCGATGTCCTCGGCATCGCCCAGACCGGGACCGGCAAGACGGCAGCGTTCGTGCTGCCGATGCTCACGCTCTTGGAAAAGGGCCGCGCACGGGCCCGCATGCCGCGGACGCTGATCCTCGAACCCACCCGCGAACTTGCGGCGCAGGTGGAAGAGAGCTTCGTCAAATACGGGGCCAATCACAAACTCAACGTCGCACTCGTCATCGGCGGCGTGTCATTCGACGACCAGGACACAAAGCTGACGCGCGGCGTCGATGTATTGATCGCAACGCCGGGCCGCCTGCTCGATCATTTCGAACGCGGCCGGCTGCTCCTCACCGGCGTGGAACTTCTGGTCATCGACGAATCCGACCGCATGCTCGATATGGGCTTCATTCCCGACATCGAGCGAATCTGCAAGCTGGTCCCCTTCACGCGCCAGACGCTGTTCTTCACCGCGACCATGCCACCGGAAATCCAGCGCATCACCGAACAGTTCCTGCACAATCCGATCCGCGTCGAAGTTTCCCGCCCCGCGACCACCGTCTCGACGACCACGCAGAACTTGGTGAAGTCCGGACGTGAATCCCACGAGAAACGCGACGTGTTGCGCCGTCTGATCCGCTCCGCCGACGGCATGAAGAACGCCATCGTCTTCTGCAACCGCAAGCGCGACGTCGCGACGCTTCATCGCTCGCTGCTGCGTCACGGCTTTTCAGTTCAGGCGCTGCACGGCGACATGGATCAGCCGGCGCGCATGGCCGCGCTCGATCAGTTCCGCAAGGGCGAAGTGACGTTGCTGGTCGCCTCCGATGTCGCCGCGCGCGGCCTCGACATTCCCGACGTCAGCCACGTCTATAATTTCGACGTGCCGATACATCCCGACGATTACGTCCATCGCATCGGCCGCACCGGCCGCGCAGGCCGCGCCGGCGCCGCGATCAGCATCGTGGCGGGATCGAATGACGCGAAGGCCGTCGCCGCGATCGAGAAATTGATCGGTCAGGCGATTCCCTGGATGAGCGGCGAATTGCCGACAGCGCCCGACGCGGAAGAGCGCCCAGCTTCCGCACCGCGGCACCCCAACCACCAGCCGCGCCGTGGCGGCCGGCACGGAAACAGGCAAGGCAGCAACAGCCAAGCCAGCAACAATCGGCATCCCCAGCGCCGGCCGGCCGCGCCGGTCACGCGCATCGAAGACACGCGGCCGCGGCGAGCCCCGATGGCTGCTCGCGGGCAATCCGACGAAGGCGACGCCTCTCACTTGCCTGCATTCCTGCTTCGCCCGGTGCCGCTCAAGGTTTAGTCCGGCCAATCTACTCGCCGGGGCTGTTTCAAGCCCCGGGAACTATTGCGTCAACGCGACCACCGGCCCTTTCCGTTTACCGGTCCTTCATCCCCATCACCTACCTTTTGACGTGAAATTCGCGACGGCCTCTTTGTCGTCGACAAATCGGTCGGCAAATTCCAACGGGATTGGAGACGAATGATGGCCGTGCCCAGCGATGAGCACGCACGCACTTCGCCTAGATCGCATTGGGTCAGATTCGCGCGCTGGGCCAACCGGCGTCGCCGCGCAATTTCGAAATCTGGTACCACTATGCGACCGGCTACAAGCCGACGCTCAACCAGATGCTCAACGAGATGCTGGCGAAAAAAGGCGTGCTCTCTGAAGCCGACCTCGAGGACATCTACGAAAATTATATTTCGATGAACCGCGTCGGCGAGAAGATCGATTCGGTCAACACGCGCGTCATCGAAGAGGTCGGACAGGTGATCGCCACGATCGACGCGGCGGCCGGTTCCGCGAACGATTATTCCAAGAGCCTCGCCACCGCGAGCGAAGAGCTCGAAGGCGCCAACGACGGCGAAGCATTGCGCGTTATCATCGATCACCTGGCGCAAGGCGCCAAGGAGATAGAGACCAACAACAGAAAGCTCGAGGCGAGCCTTTCCGCATCGAAACAAGAGATCGAGCAGCTTCAGCATAAACTCGAAGCGGTACGCAACGAGAGCTTCACCGATCCGCTCACCACGCTCTCGAATGGAAAATACTTCGACCAGACGATCACCAAGGCGATCGCCGAAGCGCATGAAACGGGCCAGCCGCTGGCGCTGCTCATGACCGACATCGACCATTTCAAGAATTTCAACGACAAGTTCGGCCACCTCACCGGCGACCAAGTGCTGCGCCTCGTCGCTCTTTCGGTGAAGCAGAACGTCAAAGGCCGCGACGTCGCCGCGCGCAACGGCGCGGGACGCGACGGCAGTTTCCGCCCGGCGCCATCGGCGATCCATGAATTGAGTTCATAAGTCCGTGCGTATTTTGCCGGCTAATCGGGCGCTGGCACTGTCCTTATAAAGAGCGTGCCCCGCAGGTTGGATCACCGAGCGGGACGGCCGATTGCCAACCAGCACGCCATCGCGGGGCGGCTCAGTCAGTGCGCGGGCCGGCCCCTCCAACGCATTGCTGTCAACATCAAGAGGTATGTTGAAAGTCGGGCAGCGCATGCGGCGACTCGGGGAAATCAAGGAACATGGCCACGGCTTTCCGGGAGATACGGAAACAGCACGTAGAGGCGGCCCCTCTACGTGCTCTGTTGCGGCTTAGGATTGACGCTTACAAAGAACGAGGTCGGCCTCTACGAGGCGCAGGCTGATGGATTCCAAAAGACGGCGCGGCAGGAGGTGGGTCGCTCCAGGGACGAGATCAATCTCAATGCGCAGCGGGCCGCTGCTGCTGACCACCGGCGGCTCGGTTTAATGACGCTCGCGGCGGTACTGGAAGCGCTTCTTAAGTTGCCTACGAAAGCGGAGATACTTTCAGCGATGGAACAGCTTGCTTTGGACTTCGCCCGAGATGCCGAGCAAGAGCCGCTTCTGAGCACGAAGACAATTGTCGCCTCTGTGATCTCGCGGTCGCTGAAGACAATCTTGGCGGAGGCAATCCTGGCGGAAATTGCAACGAAGAAGGAGGAGCATCATGCTTGAGAGACCTCCTATTCTTCAGACGTCACCGCTGCACAATCACCGTCGCCCCAATCTTGGCACGATTGTACAGGTCCATGATGTCGTCGTTGGACATCCGGATGCAGCCGGAAGAAACGTCGCCACCAAGTTTCCAAGGCTCGTTTGTCCCGTGAATGCGGTATAGCGTATCGCCAAGGTAGAGCGCGCGTGCACCCAACGGGTTATTTGGACCGCCTGCCATGTGATGAGGTAGACTTGGAACCCGCTTCAGTTCGTCTGGTGTGGGTGACCAGTCGGGCCATTCGCGTTTGGCGCTGATTGTATTGACGCCAGACCAAGCATAGCCCTCCATCCCAACAGCAATGCCGTAGCGAACCGCCTTACCGCCGCCAAGCACGTAGTAGAGTTGCCGTTGGCTCGTGCTAACGACAATCGTTCCTCCGGCGTGTGCGGTAGGATAATCCACGACTTCGCGGGGAATGACACCATAGACGACGCCAAAAGGCGTCTGAAACGACCAAACTTGGCCGAAACCGGCCAGCGCGCTATTCGCGCTGCAAATGCCGATCAATGCACTGACGATCATCACGGAAAGCAGGCCAATCGTTCTCACCACGTCAACTCCGCACATGTGGGGCAAGGAATCAGGCGGCGGCGCACCATAACAAGCTGCCTTCGCGGCTGCTGTAACCGGTGCGCCACAGTGGGAGGGAGATTCGCCAGACCGCACAGAGCTGCTGCATGAACCGCGCAGGAATATCGAGGCTTATTCGATCACTTCGTCGGCAGTCGCCAGCATGGCAGGCGGAATAGTGAGGCCAAGTTTCCTCGCTGTGTTCTGATTGATCACTAGCTCGAACTTGGTTGGCTGCATAGAGGTACTCCTCAACCTGGTCCAAAACGCAATTGATGCAATGGAGGCTGTCGACGATCAAGGTCGGATGCTGCAAGTGAGAACTGACAGTCCTGACGACAATGCAATCGTCGTTTCAGTGGAGGATTTCTGGACCGGGAATTGATCCAAAAATGGTGGAAACCATATTTGATCCGTTCGTTACGACGAAGTCCAACGGGATGGGATTGGGACTGGCCCTTTGCCGGATGATTATTCACCGCCATGACGGTCGGCTTTCGGTCACGGCGGCTCATCCGCGTGGCTCCGTTTTCCGGCTCGTATTGCCAGGCCGGCAGGCATAGCGTCGCATGCAGCCTTGGCCGCGAGCGAGCCGATGGACCAGATCGGCCATTAGCGCCGGCAGGCCATCGTATCGGCCTTCCAGCCTATGGTACTCGACCATTACGTTTTGGCCTTCGAGGTAGCCCGCTTCGTTGACGCTTTTGCGGAACGCGGCCACTCGGGCCGCGGAAGCATCGAACGGGCCGCCTTATTGTAGTCGCGCCGCGCCATTTGCAGCTGGTCTTCGACGTCGGCCAATTGCTGCTGCAGCACGAGAAAGTTCTTGTCGGCCTTGAGCTCGGGATAGGCCTCGGCGACGGCAAAATTTGCCGAGCGAGGATTGCAAGCCGCGCTCCGCAGAAGCCTGACTGGTGACGTTATTGGCCGCGATGCTCGACGCACGCATGGCCGTCACCTCGTCGAACACGGCGCGCTCATGCGCCGCGTAGGCTTTCACCGTCTCGACGAGGTTGGGAACAAGGTCGGTGCGCCGCTTCAACTGCACGTCGATACCGCTCCACGCCTCCCGCGACAGGTTGCGCAACAGGAGCAGGCGATTGAAAGCGGCTATCCCATAGACCGCGACCACAACGAGCACGGCCAGAACGATCCACGTCAACATGCTGGGTATGCCTCACTACGGAAGCGACTTTTATCACGGTTCCATCAGCTATCACGGCTCCGCCCGGAGCGCCTTGGTGCGAGTTCCGTTGGTGCACCGCAGCGTAATTCTTGCCGGCAATGCGATCTGCCACGAGAGATTCAAGATTACGTCTTGCCAGCGACATGGAGGTGCTGCAGGATGCGGATGATAGGGGTGCGGGAGTAAGGGACACCGTCGAGGAGATTCGACGATGACGATCCAGACCGCGTGCCGTACGACGCCGACCGAAGATCTTAGCAGGCCAAAGTGCCCACGCTGCGGTTGCGTGTTGTTGTTCGCCGAAGAATCCGAGTTCAACCTCAAGGGCCGTATCCGTCACGCTTGGTCGTGTGACGATTGCGGCCATGAGTTCGTGACCTCCATTCGGCTGTACCGCGTTGAGGCAGCGGCCGCTGCCTGACGGCCGTCTTCGGGGTGTGATCTATAAATCTCGTGTGAGACAGACCGGCGATTCGGACTGTGGTAACGATGGGTGCGACGCGCAATAATCTTGTGCGCGCGGTGTTATCGATGCTGCCGCGGAACGGATCACAAGGAGGAATTATTCATGCGCCGAACACTTTCGCTCGCAGCCGCAGGAGCTGCCGTTGTCGCCATGGCTCTCGCGTTCGCCGCGCCATCGTTTGCCGAGACTGTCCAGTTCAAGGCCGCCCTCAATGGAGCGACCGAGGTGCCTCCGAACCAGACCGCCGGGAAGGGAACGCTGACCGCGACCTTCGATCCGGCGACCAAGGTGCTGACCTGGAAAGGCGACTTTTCGGGGCTCACCGGAGACATCCAGGCTGCGCACTTTCACGGGCCTGCAGAACCCGGAAAGAACGCTGGTGTGCTGGTGTGGATCTCGACGAAGGGCACTCCTCTGAAAGGCCCCTTCGAAGGCACCGCTACATTGACCGACGATCAGGTCACGGACCTGATGGCGGGTCTGCTCTATGTCAACTTCCACACGGCTGCGAATCCCGGCGGCGAGTTGCGCGGTCAACTGACCAAGATGTAGTCGCGCCGGCCTGTTGCGCTATTTACAGCAGCGATTGATGCGACCCGCCGGTCTTGCGAGACCGGCGGTTTTCTTTTGCAGCACAAGCCGCGATCGCGCGGTTATTGCAGCCCGGCGATCGCGCGAGCCTCTCCGGTCAGTTCGAGGATGTGCATCCCGGTATTGGCGCGATCGACGATATAGATATAGCCGCGATCGTCGGTCTCGACATTGTTGGTCTGGATCGCGACTTTGCAGCGTCGCTCTCCGTTGACCTTGATGCACCGCTTGTCGGTGTCCTCGGTGATCGGCGGAATGAAATAGCCGATTTCCTTGGGGTGATAGGGATCGCGAATATCGACCGCGCGAACGCCGGCGTTGAAATAGGTAAGAAACGCGAGCTTTTTATAGAACACCGGCGCCATGCTCTCGTTCGACGAGTGCGTGCCGAACCGGCCGCCGCGCTGCGCAGAAATTCGCCGCTCGCCTCCGGCACCTGGAAGTTCGAAATCACCATCGGATGCGCCTCGATCGTCACGTCGACGAACCACGCCATCTGCTGCGGCTTCCTGGCATTCGTTGCGGATCTGCTCGTCGACGATCATGCACGATATCGCGCGCCGCGCCTTGCGCATCCTTGGCGAATTCCGCGATCGGCATTTTCGGCATCGGAAACGCGGTGTGCGCGCCGTTGAACGGCGTCATCTCGAGCCGGCCGACTTCCGGATAGCGCAGATTTTCCGGCGTCGGCTCCTTCGGGCCTTTGAGCAGCTTCTCGCGGTCGACGATCTGCAGGATGCCGCCCTTGTTGGTGCCGTAGCCGAAATAGATGCGGTTCGCCTGCGGCCCGAGCGAGATCATGCCGTGCAGCTGGATCGGCACCGGTCCGGTCGCGCCCGGCTCCTGGCCCGGCAGGCCGAAGTCGCGGATTTTGACCGGATGCGCCGGATCGCTCATGTCGTAGACCTCGGTCATGCGCTTGACCCGCCAGTCCGGCACGCCGGAGACCAGATAGGCGATGCCGGTATCGCATTCCCAAAAGCTCTTGTGCGTGTCGTTCAGCGGCGCTTCGCGGTGCCAGATGCGCACCGGTTTGGCCGGATCGGTGACGTCGTAGATCTCATGGCCTTTGCCGCCGAACACCCGCAGCAGATAGGTCTTGGTGGGATCGCCCTTCGGCAAAGTCTTGCCGTCGCACACGCGCGTCATCTGCGCGCCGCCCTCCTCGTAGTTGCCCTCGGTGCCGGGGATGTGCGCGAGGATATTGCGGGTGCGCCGGATCGGTCACATCGACGATCGAGGTGCCGTTGAACTCGGGCTGGCCGGTCAGCGAATTGACCGGCTTCGGCACGTCGGGCGTGCCGCCGTGGTGGCCGATATAGGCAATATAGCGGTTGCCCTGATGATGGATGGTCGGCTGATAGGCGCTGCGATGCTGCAGGTCGTTGTAGCCAACGAGCCGCATATTGCTGGCTTCCGGCGGGTCGCCGATCTTCGGCGCGCCGGGAACGGTGACGATGGTCGGTTGTTTCACTTGCGCGATGGCCGGGAGCGCGAGCACGGCAAGCGCCGCACCCGCGCCGACCATCGCCTTGACCACACGACCGCGATCCATTTGCATTGAGGTTCCTCCCTGTCGGCTCGCTTCCGCCTATCGGTCCATTACTGCTTCGGAATGTTGGCGACTTCGATCACCTTCGCCCATTTCTCGATGTCGGAGCGCATGCGGGCATCGACCTCTTCGGGCGATGACGCCTTAGCCTCGATGCCAAGTTCATGGGCGCGCTGCCTGAAATCGGGATCGGCGATGATCTCGCGCAAGGCATGGTTCAACGTCTCGATGATGGGCGCCGGAGTGCCTGCCGGCGCGAACAGCGCATTCCACGACGCCACATCGAAATTGGCATAGCCGGATTCCTGCACGGTCGGCGTATCCGCCAAGGCGGGGATGCGCTGCGCGGCCGTTGTCGCGATCGCGCGGACCTTGCCGTCCGCAAGGCTCGGGATGAGCGCCGGATAGAAATCGATGCCCACCTGGACATCGCTTCGCATCACGCCCGACCAATTCATCGGGCGACGTGCGAAACGGCACGATGACGACGTCGGCGCTGGTGCGTGGACTTGAACAATTCGGCGGCCAGGTTTTGCGTGCTGCCGACATTGATGGTGCCGACATTCAATGTTCCCGGCTTGTCGCGCGCGGCCTTGAGCATGTCGTCCAGCGTGTGCAAGGGCGACGCCGCGCCGACCACAAAGCACACAGGGAAATTCGCCGATGCGCGGAGATCGGCGCGAAATCTTTCACCGGATCGAACGGCAGGTGCAGCGAACAGCGGCACGCTGATGGCCGCGCTGTTGGTCAGCAGCGTCAGCGTGTAGCCGTCCGCGCCGCCGGCGAGCGTCGGCGCGTGCCGCCGCAATGCCGCCGGCGCCCGGCTGATTCTCGATGACGAAGTGCTGGCCGAGTTTGTCGCTGAGCTTCTCGGCCACCAGTCGCGCCGTGATATCGGCGACGCCGCCGGCCGCGAACGGCACGATGACACGCACCGGCTTGATCGGGATAGGATTGTGCCTGCGCGGTCGCCGCAGCGCCGGTGCAGAACAAGCGCAAGCGAAAACGCCGCGATCCGCATGGCGGCCGTGACATGGACGAAAGCCGTCGTCATTCTGAACACCCAAGACCTTCCTCCCGGCGACGCGCTTTATAGGGCACGTCGCGGCGGGTTTGATAGCCGCCGTGCGCAGATATCGCTCATGCATTCCCGCAAACCCGTTGTCGCGCCGCTAGGCTCACGCGTCCGACATCGCCGGCGATATCGTCCTTGGCGAGCCATTGCGCCTTGGTCTGGGCGAAGATAATCGGCAAACCGGCCGGCCGCAATGGCCAGGCGGGCGCCGGCGACGAGGTCCTGATAGTAGAACAGGTTGACGATCGACAGCAGCGTGCCGCCGAGCGCCTCCCCAGCTGCGAAACAGGTGGTGCAGATAGGCGCGCGAAAAATCGCGCGCTGCCGGGCAGCGGCTCTCCACATCGAGCGGCCGCGGATCGTCGGCGTGGCGGGCGTTCTTGATGTTGATCGGCCCGAAGCGGGTGAACGCCAGACCGTGGCGGCCATTACGCGTGGGCATCACGCAATCGAACATATCGATGCCGCGGGCGATGGCCTGCAAGATGTCGTCAGGGCGTGCCGACGCCCATGAGATAGCGCGGCTGTTCGACGGGCAGAGCCGGCGTCGTTTCGGCGACGACCTTGAGCATGACCTCCTGGGGTTCGCCAACGGCGAGTCCGCCGATGCGCGTAGCCCTGGAAGCCGATCTCGGTCAGGCCGCGCGCGCTCTCCTCGCGCAGGGGCTGATCGTCGCCGCCTTGCACGATGCCGAACAGCGCGCGGCCGGGCAGCGGCATTCTCGAAGGCGCGCTTGCAGCGCTCGGCCCAACGCAGCGAGCAGCTTCATGGCGCGTTCGATCTCGGCGCTGCTCGGCCGGCAGCCGCACGCATTCGTCGAGCTGCATGGCGATGTCGGAACCGAGCAGAATTTGCATTTCAATGGCGCGCTCGGGCGACAGCTCCACCATGGCGCCGTCGAGATGCGAACGGAACGTCACGCCCTGCTCCGCGACTTTGCGCAGCGCGGCGAGCGACATCACCTGAAAGCCGCCGGAATCGGTGAGGATCGGATACGGCCAGCGCATGAAGCTGTGCAGCCCGCCGAGCGCCGCGACGCGCTCGGCGGTCGGGCGCAGCATCAGATGATAGGTATTGGCCAGCATGATGTCGACGCCCGAGGCGCGGACGTCGTCGTGATGAACGCCTTTGACGGACCGCTTGAGTCCCCACCGGCATGAAGGCCGGCGTACGGACGACGCCGTGCGCCGTCGTGATTTCACCGCAGCGTGCAGGGCCGTCCGTCGCAATGAGTTTGAAGGAAAATGCTTCGGCCATAATCGCTAGGGGGTACGAAACAGCAAACACGCGTCGCCGTAGGAATAGAACCGATACCCGCTTTCGACGGCGTGCCCATAAGCGCGCCGCATGACGTCGAGACCGCAGAAGGCGGAGACCAGCATGAAAAGCGTCGACCGCGGTAGGTGAAAATTAGTCAACATGACGTCGACCGCCCGAAAGCGGTAGCCCGGTGTGATGAACAACCCGGTCTCGCCCGAAAACGGCGCGAGCGTTCCATCTTCGGCGGCCGCACTTTCGATTAGCCGCAGCGATGTCGAACCGACGGCAACGATGCGTCCGCCAGCGCGCCGCCGGGCATTGAGCGCAGCCGCCGTCGCGGCGCTGAGAGTACCCCATTCAGCGTGCATGATGTGTGCGGACGTGTCGTCGGCCTTGACCGGAAGAAACGTTCCCGGCCCGACGTGGAGCGTCACCCGATGCAGCTTGATGCCGTGCTTGGCGAGCGACTGCACCAGAGCCTCGGTAAAATGCAATCCCGCGGTGGGTGCCGCGACCGACGCCTCCTCGCGGGCAAATATGGTTTGGTAATCGGAGCGGTCCATGTCATCGACCGCGCGGCGCGTCGCAATGTACGGCGGCAACGGCAATTCGCCGCGCTCCTCGATCGCCTGATCGAGCACGGCGTCGGTGAAACGCGAATGCCAGCCTGACCTCGCCGCCCTCGCCTTTGGCCTCGACCGTCGCGTCGAGTTGTTCGAGAAAGCAAACCCTGCCTTCACCGCCAAAGCGCACGACGTCGCCCACGGCGAGACGCTTCGCCGGCTTGACCAAGGCCTGCCAGTGCGAGCCGTCGAGCCGCTTCGTCAGGGTTGCGGCGATGGCGGGTTCCCGGTCACCGCGTCCGATGCGGCGGCCGTGCAGATTGGCGGGAAAAACCTTGGTGTCGTTGACGACGAGCGCGTCGCCCGGGCGGAGCAGGTCCGGCAGTTCGCGCATGATGCGATCCTCGCATTCGATGCGCTCGCCTAGACGCACGACCAGCAGGCGCGCAGCGTCACGCGGCGACGCCGGCCGCAACGCGATCCGGTCTTCCGGCAGATCGAAGTCGAACAGATCGGTCCGCATTGCTCAGTCCAACGTATGCCCTGGGCGCTGCAACGCCCGGCGTAGAGCCGCGCCTTGCGGAACGCGGTCATCTGTGAAAAGCCAGCTTCGCCCCACCATCGAAACGATAACGCCGGACCGGATGCGACGATGCTCTTCTTGACCGAACAGGACGTGAAAAAGGCGATGGCGGGGAGCGATGCGTACAAGGAAGCCGTCGAGGTGATCGAGCAAGTGCTGCGGCAGCAGAGTTCCGGCAGCACGTTCCATCTGAAGCGCTATACGATGACTTATCCGGCTCATCCCGGGCATCTATGGCATAATATTCGCATATTGCCCGGTATGGCGCCCGACCTCGGCGCCGCCGCCGTCCGTGTGTATTCCGGATATCGCGGAACAAATCGATCGGAAGTCATTTGCCTGTTCGATTGGTCGGATATGACCATGTCGGCCATCATCTCTGATTTCCATCTTCACGCGATCCGCACAAGCGCGCCTTACGGTGTTGCGGCAAAATACCTGGCGCGCGACGACGCGCGAACTCTAGGCATCATCGGCACCGGTCGTTACGCCCGCGGCATGGCACAAGCTGTCTGTGCGCTCCGCCCGATCGACCGGCTCCAGGCGTACAGCCGCAATCCCTCGAACGTTAAGCAATTCTGCGAGGAGATGCGGGCCACGCTCGGAATCGAAGTCGTCGGGTGTGCCTCTGGCCGCGACGCGGTCAACAACGTCGATATAGCGATCACGGCAACGTCGGGAAACACCGTCGTGTTCGAGCCAGACTGGCTGCAGCCTGGTATGCTGTTGATGTCGCTCGCACCGGGCGAATTCGGTGAGGATGTCGTGCTGCGTTCGCGTGTGTTCCTGTCCGCCGTCGACCAGGTGCTTGGCGACGATCCGCCGCGAAAGCCGTTCGATCGCTTGGTCGCCAACGGCCGATTTGGTCCGGGCGATGTCGCTGCCGACCTCTGTGATGTCGTGGCCGGCAAAAAGCCGGGCCGCAAAGGCAATGCCGAGATCATCCTCTACGAGTGTGCTGGCCTCGCGCTGCTCGATGTCGGAATCGGACATTGGATTTATCAGCGGGCGCGGAGCCGCGGCTTGGGCACCGAGATGCCGTTCGGCGAGGAGGCGTGAACATCGTGCTGCTGTCGAACCGGAGAACGTTGCTGCGGCTCGGCGCTGCCGCGACCTGTGGCGCGTTGCTCCTGCCGGAGCGCAGCCGTGCCGAAGGCGACTATCCCGATCACGTTATAAGACTGATCGTCCCGCGTCCGGCGGGCGGTGTCGTCGACATCATCGCCAGAGAATGGGGCGACAAGATCCACAAAGTCCTTGGCGCGACCTACATTGAGAATATGGGCGGTGGCGGCGGAACCATTGGGGCGGGCTTTGCGGCGCGCGCGCCCGCCGACGGTTACACGCTGTTGTTCGGAACGACGAGCGAACTCGTGCTCAGTCCGCTCACGTCACGCCAATCCTACGACCCGATGACAAGCTTCGAGCCCATCTCCATCATCTGCGAATCGGTCGCCGCGATCGTGGTCAACCCGAAAATCCCTTCCGCCAATCTGGGCGAGCTTGTCGCCTACGCCAAGGAAAATCCCGGCCAGCTGAACTACGGTTCGGCGGGCGTCGGCACCGTATCGAATTTGGCCGGCGAACTATTCAAGCGCGAAGCGGGTCTTCCCGATATCACGCACATTCCCTATCGAGGCGGCAGCGAAGCGATGTCCGATCTCATCGCCGATCATATTCCGATCATGACCCCGATGATGTCGGAGACGATCATTGAACTGCATCGTCAGGGCCGGATCAGGGTGCTGGCCGTGGCGTCGGAACATCGCCTGGACGCGATGCCGGACATCGCCACGGCCGCCGAGCAAGGATTTCCGGAGCTGATCGCTCGGCTGTTCGTCGGCTTGTTTGCACCAGCCGCGACCCCACAGCCGATTATTGCTCAGATCGATGCGGCAACCCACGTGGCGATGCTGGACCGCGATCTGCAGTCGAACTTTTCGGCCGCCGGCTTTGAATCGGTGACCAATTCGGATGCGGCGTCTGCCGCGCGCTACGTCGAGGGTGAAATCACGCGCTGGAAGCCGATTTTGCAACAGGTTAACCTGAACCCGAATTGACGCGAACCAAAAAGAAGTTCGCTCCCGGACGGCCTTGCCCTAAAAGGCAACATTGGTATCCACTCACGGCCAGCGAACGTGACGCCGAGTGCAGTCATTCAGGTTAAACGCGGCATCGGCGATGTCATCTGGCATCTGCCATTCATCCGCGCCATTGCGGCAGTGTCGCCGGGCGCGCAGGTGACGTTCCTCGCACCGCCGTCTAGTCACGCGAGCGAGTTGCTTGCCGCGGAACCTAGCGTCGCTACGACGCTCTATTTCGAGCATTCCGGATCGGAGCTCCGGCGCGGCATCAATCTTTTGCGCCTCGTTTCGCTGTTGCGCCGCAATCAGTTTCGCTCGGTGTGGATACTCGACCGCACCGTTCGTCCGGCGCTTGCCGCCCGATTGGCCGGCATTCCCGAGCGCATCGGGCTTGGTCTTGGTCCGCAGCGGATGTTCATTACCAACGGGGGCATCGACCAAAGTCATTTCCACGACGAGCCGATCGAGTGGCTGACTGCGCTCATGGCGGCGATGAAGGTGCCTCTGCACGATATTGATCGACAACTGCATGTGCCCGGCAAAGCGCATGCAGTGATCGGCCGGAGGTTTACCGCCTGCCCAAGACCTTGGATCGTGCTCGGAATCGGCGCCTCGCATTCCGACAAGGATTGGCCTGACGCCTATTGGGCTGAATTCATCGCGAGCTTAAGCCGCACCACCGCCGGCACGATTTTCTTGATCGGCGGCGCCGAAAACGTCGAACGTGCGCAAATGCTCATCGCTCAAGCCCACGCCCCGTCAATGATCAACGCCTGCGATCTGGCATTGACCGAGGCGGCCGCCCTCCTCCGCAACGCCGACATTTTTGTCGGCGCGAATTCCGGCCCGATAAATCTTGCTGCTGCCACCGCGACCGATGCCTTCGGCCTTTTTGGCACCACACCCGTGCTCAGCTACTCCAAATACATTCATCCGATCGTACCGGACGGAGGGCCTTCGCCGGGCGGCATGCAGCGCATTTTACCCGCGCACGTGCTGACGAAGGTCGCGCCCTATCTGTCGGCGAACCGGGTTGGCAGATGATCGAAACGCTGCGGTGGCTTACCGCCGCGGTTTGGCTGCAGCAGGCGCGGGAGCGGGCGGCGGCGGTGGCGGCGTTGCTGCTTCCTGGGACGACATCGGATCCGTCGGCAGCGAAGCATTGTACCCTGGGTTCTTCTGACAGGAGCCGCCGATGCCGCTGACCGTCATCCTGCACTGCGCTTCGGTCTCATAGGCGCAGGTCGTGACACCATCGCCGTTGTAGTAGACCGCGCACCACGGGTAGTTGGTATCGGCCCGAGCCGGATTGCGGCCGATCACCGATACGGCGGCCAGAAGGACCAGAACAGCGGAAATCGAGCGCATGTTATGACGGCGTTTGCCGCTCCCTGCGTTTCGCGCCCTTGGCGGGAATTATAGCGCCTGCAGCAGCAGCGTCGAGGGACGCAATCCGCTTCGAATGTGCTTACTGGCCGGACTTGCCGTCGCCGATGGTCCTGTCGTCGACAAAGCGAACGGCGATCGGCCGTCCCGCGACTGCACCGCCCATACCCTCGGTGAAGTGCAGTGGAATACACCGCTCGAGCGCCGCGTTAACGGCATCCCGATACACATCGCGGACCTCGGCCGGGGCGTCATGGCTCGTATAGGTCACGCGCGGCGGAGCGATAATCTCGCCATCGCGCTTAAGCGCGAAGCGTATGGTGTACTCCATGCCGTGGCGCGCCTCATCCTTTGGCGGAGGAACCCAGCACGCGCGCAAGGCCGCGTAGAGCGCGCTGATCGAGTTGAGCCCCTGCTCGGGTGCGGCACCTTCGCCGCCGTCGGCAGCTTTTGTTCCGTCGTCGCCGTTAGCCGGCTTTCCGTCATCGCCGCTGGCATCATTGCCCGTCTTATTGGCCGGATCGTTGTCATCGGTAGACACGATGGTCAGCCGCAAATCCTCACCGATCGGCGGCAGATATTGAGGAAAACAGGGGCCTGTGTGGAACACACCACAAAACGAGGGATGGCACGGCCGCCATCAGCACGCTGCACGGCGCCTCCGCAGGGGGAATAAGGACTTGCGCCCCTGCGCGATCTCGTCCGTCAAGCGCCGCGGGGCCGACAAGGATGCAAGAGACTACGAGTGCGTTTCGGAGCACATCCACGCCTTATGATGCAGCGTCGCCCGCCACCTTCATGCTGATGATGCGATCGGGCTTCGCCGGCGGCTCGCCGCGCTTAAGCTTATCGACCACGACCATGCCGTCGACGACCTCGCCAATCACGGTGTACTGCCGGTCGAGGAACGAGCCATCGTCAAACATGATGAAGAACTGACTGTTGGCAGAGTGGTTATTGCCGCCCTTGCGGGCCATGCCGACGATCCCGCGGCTGAACGAGACATCCGAAAACTCCGCCTTCAAATCCGGATAGCTCGAGCCACCCGTGCCGTTGCCGTGCTGGCCATCGCCGGTCTGAGCCATGAAGCCGTCGATGACGCGATGGAACGGCACGTCATTGTAGAAACCTTCGCGCGCCAATTGCTTCAGCCGCTCGGCATGCCCAGGAGCGAGGTCATTGCGCAGCTTGATGATAATCAGGCCCGGCCCCGTTTCGAGGATCAGCGTATTGTCGGGATCGGTCCCCTCCGGGATTTTTTGCTCTGGCATATCAGCGCGCTCCTTAGGTTTTCTAAACTACAGACGCCGCCCCGAGCGACGCCTACTTCTCGATGGTTGCCTTCTTTATGTAGTCGAGCTTGGCGAAATCGCGAGTGAGATAGGCGTTGCCCTCCGACTGGACCCGCCCTTGATCCGGACCGTGCCCGCCCGGCGCGCCTTCGCCGTATCCGCTGTAGAGCGCATCAACTACGTTCATTCCCGACACGACCTGCCCGAATGCAGCAAAGCCCTGACCGTCGAGCGCGCCGTTGTCGGCGAAATTGATAAACACCTGGGTGGTGCGCGTATTCGGTCCGGCTGTCGCAAACGTGATGAAGCCGCGCTTGTTGCTCTGACGAACCGGATCGTCGTTGATCCGCGCGGTCCGCCACAGCGCCGAAAGCTTCGGGTCGCCGTTGATGCCGAACTGCACCATGAAGCCACTGACGACTCTGAAGAACCGCGCGTTGTCGTAGAAGCCGTTCTTGACCAGATTATAGAAACGGTCGGCGCCGTTCGGTGCCCAATCCCGGTGAACCTCGACGATGAACGCGCCCTTGCTGGTGTCGAAATCCACCTTGTAGACCGCGGGGGCTTTCTCGTTCAGGGCCGCCGGATTTGAAAGGCCCTGACTTAAGGCCGGAGCGGTGCAAACGAGCACGAGCAAAGTAGCAGCAAGACGAATCATGTCATCTCCCGGATGAGAATTTTCAGGCTTTGGCGAATTTCTTCTTCAGCCGCGCCGCGACCTGCGCGGGTACGAACGCCGAGACGTCGCCGCCCATGCCGGCAATCTGGCGCACCAACGTGGCGGTGATCGGGCGGACCGCAGGCGACGCCGGCAGGAAGACGGTCTGCACCTTCGGCGCCATCGCGGCGTTCATGCCGGCCATTTGCATCTCGTAGTCAAAGTCCGTGCCGTCGCGCACGCCCCGGATCAGGATCGTGGCGCCCGCCCGCTGTGCGGCCGAAACGACTAGATCGGCGAATGTCGTGCAGGCGATCTCGCAGCCGGCGGAACGCCCCAGCGGGCCGCAAATCTCTTCCAGCATGGCGAGCCGCTCGTCTGCCGAAAACAGCGGGGTTTTGCCGGGATGAACGCCGATCGCCAGCACCAGCCGGTCGGCGAGACGCACCGCGCCCGCCACCACATCGAGGTGACCGTTGGTGATGGGATCGAATGACCCGGCAAAGAGCGCAATACGCGACATGGCGGGGGTCTAGCCCGCGTTCGACCGAACCGCAAGGCGGTTCCACGCGTACGCTAAGCCACCCACAGTCCTCTGTCTTGCCCGGTTGCCTTCGCGCAGGCCTAGGCGTTCAGGCGCGTTCTACCGCGACTCAGCCGCCATCATGTTGGGCAGGAGAAAGAGTTTCTCGTTGATAAACGAACCGCCACGGCGTTCGATCTCTTCTACGCTCAAGGGTCCGGTGTCAGCGTTCTTAAACCAGGGCAGCAGGAACAGTTTTTCGGCATTGTCCAAGAAGCCGCGATGAAATTCGACATGCTCACAAACCTCCCAACCTATCTCTCCATTGTCCGGAAAGCCTAGGCGGCGCCTGTCGACAGCCGACAACGCCTTGGGCTTGTGACCCGAGTACCTCCTGCGATTTTTGATCACACTCGACATCTTGTACACTCCAACTCCCCCAAATGCCGAATCCACTTCCATAGGCTCCTTCGCCGTTCCAATGGCGTCGTATATCTGGAAAATTCTTGGCGCCAAAAACTCGCGCGCCACACCACCTGCATCGCTCTGTTGGGCGCACATCATATCAAACGCCTCCTCGAAAACATCTGTCGGGCAAAGCGTCTGCTGCCTCAACGCAAACCAATCATAATAATACTGCTGGACGGGAAAAACTGCGGCGCAGGCGCTGTTCGCCTCGCAATAGTCTACGGCTCTCAACACTTCATTCGCTTCAAACGGAACGACACTCGCCTCATCCAAATCGACGATAATCAGATAATCGTTTTCAGGAAATTCGGAGCGAACGATATCCAGATACGTATTCCTGGCAACTGCAAGCCTCATCGTCCGCGCTTTGTGTGAAGCGGACAGGCCATCGAGATTCACCAACCGTGCGGACGCTCTTTGCGCGCACCAGCGCGAAATCAAATCACGCGTAGCGTCAGACAAATCGTTCTCAACAAAAATGTATGACGAGGTTTGAAACAAAGACGCAACGTTGGCAACGCTGGCAAGAGCGCCCTGGATATTCTCGGCACACTGCCTGGCACAGCCGACGAAAACCGCTCTTTTTTTCGACGCGACATTCAAAAGCGCCGACGATACCTTCCTTACGTTGTTATATTTTCTGTAGAAACTCTGGTACGCGATCTCCGCGTCATGATATTGCTTACCAAGGGCCAACGTCCTCGCCCTTTGAAACTCCAAGTCCAGTATTTTTGCTTTTTGAACAGAGGCCTCAAGCAGCTCCGGTTTGATCGATAATGCCTTATCATAGGCATCAAAGGCTTCGTCATAGCGATCGAGCAACGTCAACGAGTTTCCCTTGTTCACGTAAGCTTCGCCATATCGAGGGTTCAATGAAATCGCCCGATCAAAATCGGCTGCGGCGAGATCGTATTTCTTCAAATTGTTGAAGATGACTCCCCGATTATTCCAGGTCTCCGGCACATTCGAATTCAACTCGATGGCTTTTGAGAATTGCTCAAGTGCTTGTTCCGGCTTGTTGAGCCACTTGGAAATCAGACCGTAATTGTAGAACGACGTTTCGGAGTTCTGATTGATCGATGTGGCGCGTGCGATAAGCGGCTCTGCTTCAGAAAATCGTTCAAGCCTCATCAGAACGATAACGAGCAGGTTAAGCGCGCCAAGGTGTGATCCTTCCGCTCGAAGCACCCGCCTGAAAAGCTTTTCAGCGCGCGGTAAGTCACCGCCGTTCAGGGCAGAAACAGCGTCATTGAAGGCTTTAGCGGTATTTCCCATTCGACTTCCGTGACCTCCAATCGCGCCTGACATCCTGCGGGAATTGTCATCGCGGACTAAAGAAATTGATCCAGCCACTGGAGCGGTTCGGCATCCTGTCCTGAGCACCTCGCAGCCTTTCGACCGCAATATACCGCGGCCTCCACGGTGCTGTGGATTTCATCCGAGGCGCCAAGGCGATCAGCAGAGGCTGGGCATTCATACCGATCGGACGCAGGCGGCGCTGGCCCGTCGGATAACCATTAATTCTTACTATGTTTCAGATACTTGCTGGAAAGTCTCGGATTGTGATGGCAGTCAAGGAAACCTTTGTGCCGAAAGACGACACTAACGGGTGACTGAGGCGCAACCACAAACGCCGATCGAGCGTTTCGTCCAAGCGACGACATAAGGGTTGCCGAACAGGGGTGGTGCCATGCTCAAGACTATTTCCGCCGTCGCCACGGCAGCGATCGTGGCTGGGTGTTTTGTTGCGTTGCCGAGTTTCTCGCCGCAAGTCGAAGCGAGTGCGCCGACAGCCAATGGAAAATCCGACCGCGCGGATGCTAGACCACTTGCGGCAGATTGCAGCTAACGGGAGTGGCCGTACTTTGAAGCCTCGTGTCTGCGCAACGCCAATAACCTGCTCGGCGAGGCACCCAAAGTTCGCTACGTGTCCACTCGGTGATCGCGCAGCCGTCGATCCCCGATAACGTCGGGGTCAATCGAGATCCTCACACGATGTGATAGTGTTGGCGGGTGGCAACGTGCGCCGCCCCGCTGCCTGTCGGGGGCGCACGGCAAAAAAACATCGAGGGAGACGCTCAATGAGCGATATCGCGATTGTCGCGAGACGATCCGCGCTGGCGATGACGCTTGCGGTTTTGGCCGCGAGCGTGGGCGCAAATGCCGCCTCCGCCCAAAGCCCTTACCCCAACCACCCGGTCAGGATGATCGTGCCTTATCCGCCAGGCGGTCCGACCGACGTCATGGCTCGTCTGGTCGCACAATCATTGTCGGAAGGGCTCGGCCAGCAGGTCTACGTCGACAATCGGCCGGGCGGCGGCGCGACGCTCGCCGGCAAGCTCGCGGCCAGTGCCGAACCCGACGGTTACACGCTGATGGTCGGTAGCGCAGCCCCCCTCGCCATCGGGCCCGCGCTCTACAAGGACGCCGGCTACGATCCGAGGGCATTCGTGCCGGTCGCCTCGATCGCGGCGGTGCCGTTCGTCATGGTCGTTGGGCCGAAAGCTCAATTTGCCAACGTCCGGGATTTGGTGGCTCACGCCAAAGCCAATCCGGGCAAGCTGACCTTCGGCGTGCCGAACGGGGCGCCGCCGCACATGCTTGCGGTCTGGTTCAAGAGCCTGACCGCAACCGACATCCTGATCGTCCCCTACAAGGGCGCCTCGACCGAAATCACCGATCTCATTGCCGGCCAGATCGATCTCGGCATCGAGCCAAGTTCGGTAGTCCTCGCCCATCTGGCCGAGGGCTCGCTACGCCCCCTCGGTACGCCTTCGCCGCAGCGGCTGCCGGAATTGCCGCACGTGCCGACGATGATAGAGAGCGGCATTCCGGAGTTCGTCGCGAGTTCCTGGACCGGAATCGTCGCGCCGCCTGGCACGCCAAAGGCGATCGTCGACAAGGTCAACGCCGCCGTTAACGCCGGACTGGCTTCGGCCGATCTGAACGCCAAACTGAAATCTCTGGGCGCCGAAGGACGCCCAGGAACCCCAGAAGACTTCGCGGCCGTTATCGCCCGCGAAATCCCGCAATGGGCGAAGCTCGCCAAGTTATCGGGCGTCAACACCGATTGAGTACGACCGACCTGCTGTCATTCCCCCTTGACGCCGGCCTGAGCCACGACGGCTGCCCACTTGCGGGTCTCGGCGGCCATGAACGTCGCGAATTCCTGCGGCGTGACCGCTCTGCTCTCGACGCCGAGCTTATGGAGCGCCTCCTGCGCCTCCGGGGTCTTGAGCCCACCGTTCATAGCCGCGTTGATCTTGTCGACGATTGGCGCAGGCGTGCCCGCGGGCGCCAAAAGCCCGGTCCACAGCGTCGCCGCCAGCCGCGGATATCCGGCTTCGCTGACCGTCGGCACGTCGGGCAACTGGGGAATGCGCGTCTCGCTCGTGACCGCGAGCGCCCGGACCTTGCCGGCTTCGATATGCGGGAGCATGACCGACGGACTGTCGAACATCATCTGAATTTGTCCCGCGAGCAGGTCGGTGATCGCCGGCGCCGACCCGCGATACGGCACGTGAACCAACTTGATGTTGGCGAGCAGTTGCAACAGTTCACCGAGCAGGTGCGGCTGGGTCCCGACGCCGGCGGATGCAAAATTGAGTTTTCCGGGATTGGCTTTCGCGTAGGCGATGAATTCGTCCAGCGAGCGAACAGGCAGCGCAGCATTGATGGTGAGAATTTGCGGGCTTTGCGCCACGATCGCGATCGGCGCGAGATTCTTGAGCGGATCGTAATCGAGCTTGTAAAGCGATGGCGTAATGGTCAGCGAGCCGACCTGCGATATCAGCAACGTGTAACCGTCTGGATCGGAGCTCGCGACAAACTTGCTGCCGACGGTGCCGCCGGCGCCACCGGGCTTGCTTTCGACCACGATGCTTTGATTGAGGATCGGCGACGCGCTGTTAGCCATAATCCGCGCGACGACATCGGTCGGTCCGCCCGGCGGAAACGGCACGATGACGTGGATCGGACGGGTCGGATAATCCTGCGCCGTTGCACCAAGCGGAGCGCAGGCGACAAAGGCAATCGCAAGCATCGCGGCGATGCCGGTGCGTCGATGGATCATCATTGCTTATCGAGCCCCAACGACTTGATGATCGGCGACCACTTGGCGAGATCGGCTTTGATTGTTGCAGTGAAATCTTGCGGGGTACCGCCGAGCGGTTCGTTGCTCAGATTGGCAAGCGCCTTGGCGAAATCCGAAGTCTTCAAGGCGGCGTTGATCGCTCCGTTCAGCTTGGCGATGATCACTTCCGGCGTATGTGCCGGCGCCACGAGGCCGGTCCAGCTCGTCGAGACGAAATTCGGAAATCCGCTCTCCACCATGGTCGGCAGGTCCGGAAGTTCGGGGATGCGCTTGGGCGTCGTGACTGCGAGAGCCCGCAGCTTGCCGGCTTGAATTTGCGGCAGCAGCACACCTGTGCCCTCGAACGTCATCTGGACGTTGCCGGCAACGAGATCGGTGATCGAAGGGCCACCGCCCTTATACGGCACGTGCACGATGTCGATGCCGGCCTGCGCCTTGAACATTTCGCCGACGAGGTGCGGCAGCACGCCGATCCCGCCGGATGAAAAATTCACCTTCCCCGGATTGGCTTTCGCGTAAGCGACAAGCTCCTGCACGCTCTTCGCCGGGACTGATGGGTTGACCACCAGGATCAGCGTGCTGCCGGCGACCAGTCCGATCGGATCGTAACTCTTGACCGGATCATAGCCGGCATCGGGATGCAGCAAGGGCGCGATGACAAGCCCGCTGGCGCTCGAAAAGAGCAGCGTGTAGCCGTCGGGGGTGGCTTCCGCGGCATCCTTCGATCCAATCGTGTTGCCGGCGCCGGCGCGGTTCTCGACGACAAATCCCTGTCCGAGAGTGTTCTGCAGATAATTCGCGGTGATGCGCGCGACGACATCGACCGGCCCTCCCGGCGGAGTCGGCACAATCACCTTCACGGGACGATTTGGGTAGTCCTGCGCTCTCGCCGTGCCAGTCGGCAAACCCGTCAGAAACAATGCCGCCACAAACTCGACAACAGTGCGGCGCGCGGCAAAGTGTGGATACGGGTCATGTCGCTTCTCTCCCCATTGTCTTCTTCACAGGACAGTTGGGACCAATCTACTCGCATTTACACGCCATCACCAAGATCGGCCGCTCCTCGGTTCGCCGCGTCTATGGGCCGCACAGTGCGCAACGCGCAGTGCGCGCTCAGCGATCTGGCAAGTTGGATGAACCGTGCAGCGGAGAACGGCGCTATCAGCTGCCGCGCAAAAAGTCTCGCTTCTGGCGCATCGCTTCCAGAACGTCAGTGTCGACCGAAATGAGCTTTTGTCCATCTCATAAGCAGCGTTGGTGACTTTCAACCTGAAGTCCGTGTCGTAAAGACTTTGGAGCTGTTTTGCGGTTTCTGCGCTGAAAGCTCTCAGCATCAACTTGACCGGGACTTCCGCGCCTGGGTCCAATTCGCCCACTTTCCGGCATGGCCGTGTTGGGTCACGATCCCGGCCACATAGATGCGCGAGATGGCTTTCTTGCCGCCGTTGTAGACCGAGAACTCGATGGTCGGCAGATTGCTGCGCTTGTCCCAGTAGTACGCGGACCTTCGATCTTGAGATCGGCCAGCGCCTTGTCGACGCCGCGGCGCCGGCTTCGGTCCGCAAAATCCTGCTGTCGAGATCGGTCGCAACCCGGCCGATGACTGCGGATGCGCTTCTGCCGTTAATCGCCGGCCGCATCCGATCCAGCAAGACCAAGGGATTGGACACGCCGTCCAAAGTGACAAGTTTGGCAGTCGATCCGGGATTGGCGAGTTCGAACGCGTTGGACTGCGGCAAGTCTCCGATCGCCAAGGTCATCAACGCGACTGCGAGCTTGTGCTGCTCGTCGGTGCTGAGCTTCGCCGTGACCGCATTGAGGCTGCTTTGTAGGCCGGCAGGCTCGACGCATCGAAGGTCGGGCCGGAATCGCAGGCGCTGAGCGCGACGCAAAGAAGAACGGCTGCGTACGGCACTTTCATGGCGGTTCATCCGGGGCAAAGCGGTCTGGCCGCGTACTGCGCCGGTCTATTGGACGATGATCAATAAATGGTTGTAATGCTAAGCAGCCACTATCCATGATTAACAAGTCGTGGGTCGGCCGCCTGCGGGTGTGGCCCTAGCGGCCCCCACCCGATCGCGGTACATCCTACGGCCCGTGCACGCCAGGACGTAAGGCATCGAAAATAGGGTCATTTCTTCGTGATTTGCCTGATCGACAACTACGACAGCTTCACCTTCAACCTCGTCCACTATCTGGGCGAGCTTGGTGCTGAAGTCGTCGTGCATCGCAACGACAAGATTACAAGCGATGACGTCATCGGCGACGATCCGGATGCCATCGTGCTGTCGCCGGGCCCTTGCACGCCCAAGGAGGCGGGCATCTGCCTGGACCTCATCGCTCAAGCATCGCCGACCATCCCGATCCTCGGCGTCTGCCTTGGCCATCAGGCGATCGGACATGCGTTCGGCGGCAAGGTCGTGCGCGCGCCGGAACCTATCCACGGCAAGCTGTCTCTGATCCGGCACGAGGGCGCGGGCATCTTTCGCGGCATCAACGCGCCGTTCCATGCGACACGCTACCACTCGCTTGTGGTCGACCGCCCCAGCATGCCGAAGGACCTGACGGTTACCGCGGACACTGACGGTGGTCTGGTCATGGGACTCGCGCACAAGCGTTTGCCAGTGCACGGCGTGCAGTTTCATCCCGAGAGCATCGCCTGTGAGCACGGCCACCTGATGCTGAAGAACTTTCTCGACATTGCCACAGCGTGGAATGCCTCGACGGGCCGGCGGAAGGAGTCTCAAGCCACCGCGCCGAGTACCCGGCAAAAGACGCGGGCGAGCGTGAATTGAGGGGCAGACTGTGACCGCGGAAATCAAGGCGCTTATCGGCAAGGTCGCCACCGGCGCCGCGCTCAGCCGCGACGAAGCTGCCGGAGCGTTCGAGCAAATGATGTCAGGCGAGGCGACGCCCTCGCAAATGGGCGCGCTGTTGATGGCGCTGCGGATTCGCGGCGAGACTGTCGACGAGATCACCGGCGCTGTCACGGCGATGCGGGCAAAGATGCTGCGGGTGAACGCGCCACCGGACGCCATCGACGTGGTCGGCACCGGCGGCGACGCCTCGGGCTCGTTCAACATCTCCACCTGCGCCGCGCTGATCGTCGCCGGCAGCGGCGTGCCGGTCGCCAAGCACGGCAATCGCGCACTGTCGTCCAAGTCGGGCGCCGCCGACGTCCTGGCCGCACTCGGCGTGAATATTGATCTCTCCCCTGAGCAGATCGGACGATGCATCAGCGAGGCCGGTATCGGCTTCATGTTCGCGCCTGCACATCATCCGGCGATGAAAAACGTCGGAGCGACCCGCGCCGAACTCGGCACCCGCACGATCTTCAATCTGCTTGGCCCGCTGTCCAATCCAGCCGGCGTGCGGCGGCAAATGGTCGGCGTTTTCTCGCGGCAATGGACCGAATCGCTCGCGCAGGTGCTCAAGAACCTCGGCGCCGAACGGGTCTGGGTGGTGCACGGTTCCGATGGACTCGACGAGATCACAACCTCGGGCACGACCACGGTGACATCGCTCGAAGATGGCGGCATCCGGACTTTTGAGATTTCGCCCGAAGACGTCGGCCTGCCGAAGGTCAAGCCGGAGGCGCTGCGCGGCGGCGACGCGGCGACCAATGCGAGGGCCGTAGAAGATGTCCTCGAAGGCAAGAAGAGCCCGTTTCGTGACGTCGCGCTTTTCAATGCCGCGGCCGCTCTGGTCGTTGCCGGGAAGGCCAAGGACTTGAAAGCTGCGTTTGATCTCGCGACGAACACACTCGATTCCGGCAAGGCCGAGGAGCGTCTCGACCGTCTCATCGTGGTGTCGAACGATGGCTGACATCCTGCAAAAGATCGCCGCCTATAAGCGCGAGGAAATCGCCGTGGCAAACCGCGCCCGTCCGCTCGCCGCAATCGAAGCCGAGGCCAAGGCCGCTGGCGCGCCGCGCGGCTTCTTGCGGGCGATTGAGCGGCATCTTGCCGCTGGCGACTATGCACTGATCGCGGAGATCAAGAAGGCGAGCCCGTCGAAAGGCCTGATCCGCGAGGATTTCGATCCGCCCGCGCTGGCGAAAGCCTATGCGGCGGGCGGCGCCACCTGCCTGTCGGTGCTGACCGATGGTCCCTCGTTTCAGGGCAGCCTCGACCATCTCCGCTCGGCGCGGGCCGCCGTTGCGCTGCCGGCGCTGCGCAAGGATTTCATGTACGACCCCTACCAGGTCGTGGAGGCGCGAGCGGCGGGCGCCGACTGTATCCTGATCATCATGGCAGCGGTCGACGATGGCTCCGCAGCAGAACTCGAAGCGGCGGCGCTCTCTTACGGTATGGATGCGCTCATTGAGGTTCACGACCAGGACGAACTCGATCGAGCCTTGAGGCTGAAATCGCGTCTGCTTGGCATCAACAACCGGAATCTGAAGACCTTCGAAACGACGCTTGTCACTTCAGAGAAGCTCGCGGGCCGCGTTCCGCCCGGACGGATCATCGTCGGCGAGAGCGGTATCTTTACGGGGGCCGATCTGGCGCGGCTCGCCAAGGCGGGCATTTCGACGTTCCTTGTCGGAGAAAGTCTGATGCGTCAGAACGACGTCACCGCCGCGACACGAGCGTTGCTCGCGCGAGACAGTGCGCTCGCGTCCGCCCGGTGAAATCCGTGCCGCGCACTGCAAAGCCGAAGCACGCAAAGCTGACGCACCTGTCGGCGCACGGTGAAGCGCGCATGGTCGATGTCTCGGCTAAACC
Organism: uncultured Alphaproteobacteria bacterium; assembly: GCA_963732015.1. Lineage (GTDB taxonomy): Bacteria > Pseudomonadota > Alphaproteobacteria > Rhizobiales > Xanthobacteraceae > BOG-931. The sequence goes on from CAVSXY010000009.1 coordinate 96,201, forward strand.
GGTGACTGAACGGGTCGCGATCGCAGAGGGTCACGTGCTGATGCAGCCGAAGACCCTCGATATCGTCCGCAAGGGCGACACCAAGAAAGGCGACGTGCTTGGCGCCGCCCGCATTGCCGGCATCATGGCGGCGAAGCGCACCCACGAATTGATTCCGCTGTGTCACCCACTGCCGATCACCCAGATCGAGGTCGAGGCCGTCCCCGATCCCGGCCTGCCCGGCATCGCGGTCACCGCGCGCGTCAAGGTCGCCGGCAAGACCGGCGTCGAGATGGAAGCGCTGACCGCGGTCTCGGTCGCGTGCCTCACCATCTACGACATGGCGAAAGCGATCGAACGCGGCATGCGCATCGAGGGCATCCGGCTCGTCGAAAAACGTGGCGGCCGCAGCGGCCACTATCGCGTCGGGGAGTGAAGCCGTGGCGCTCTTATCGGTCGCCGAAGCTCTCGAACACGTTCTCGCCCACGCCGCACCGCTGCCGGCCGAAGAAGTCCCGCTCGACGAAGCCGACGGGCGCGTCCTGGCTTACGACCTGAAAGCTTTACGGACCCAGCCGCCGGCCGACGTATCGGCGATGGATGGCTACGCCGTTCGCGCGGACGATGTCGCAACCACCCCGGCTCGCTTGAAGGTTATTGGCGAGGTTAAAGCAGGCCGTCCGTTCGACTCCGCCGTTGGACCGGGCGAGGCGGCTCGCATCTTCACCGGCGGCGTCGTGCCCGAAGGCGCCGACACTGTCGTGATCCAAGAGCTGACTAAGCGCGAAGACGATTGTGTCGAGGTGCAGAAGCCGGCCACCAAGGCCGTAACGTCCGGGCCGCAGGGACTCGATTTCCGCGCCGGGGACGCGCTGTTCGCCAAGGGGCATCGGCTGCGAGCACGCGACCTCGCGCTCGCCGCGGGCATGAACCATCCAATGCTGCCGGTCCATCGCCGGCCGAAAGTTGCGCTGTTCGCAACGGGCGACGAACTCGTGCCTCCCGGGACTGAACCCGGCCCCGGACAGATCGTCTATTCCAACGGCTTTTCGCTCTCGGCGCTGGCGCGCGAAGAAGGCGCCGCGGTAATCGACCTCGGCGTTGTAGGCGATCGCCTCGACGAGACCATCCAGGCGGTTCGGCGGGCGCGAGAGCTCAACGTCGACATCCTGGTCACGACCGGCGGCGCCTCCGTCGGCGAGTACGACCTTGTGCAGGCGGCGTTCGCCGCCGAGGGGATGAAACTATCGTTTTGGAAGGTCGCGATGCGGCCCGGCCGGCCGCTCATGCACGGCCAGCTCGGCGCCATGGAAGTGCTCGGACTACCCGGCAACCCGGTCTCGTCATACGTTTGCGCGTTCCTCTTCCTCGGGCCGCTCATTCGCCGCTTGAGCGGCCGCACCGATCTGTCACCGCCCGTCGAATCGGCCGTGCTCGGCTGCGACCTTCCCGCCAACGACGAGCGCGCCGACTATCTGCGGTCAACGCTGAAGGTAGGACCGAACGGTCCCATAGCGACGCCGTTTTCGGCCCAGGACAGCTCCATGATGGCTCCCCTCGCCATGTCGGATTGCCTGGTGCTCCGAGCGCCTTACGCGCCGGCCGCCAAGGCCGGGACCCCCTGCGAGATCCTTAAATTCGAACGTTAAGCGAGAGTTTGGGCTGCGCGTCGAGTTGTTCACTTCAAATTATCGCGCCGACGTGAGAAATCAAACACTTGCGGTTACAAACCGACCGCAATGCCCTCATTGAATCACATGGCGTTATTCTGACGGTTACAAACCTTTATTGCGGGTCGATAGATGCCAGACGACTGCCTTTGGGAAATGACTATCAAAAGCCGGAATGGTTCGATCTACCGAGTGAGCGTTGATCATCACGACCGGCCGCCACGGAAGGGCGAAGAGATAGAAATCAAGGATGTTGATGGGAGCATGATCCGTGCGCGGATTGAGAGATTCAATTACACACCCTTGACCGGCAGTAGCCGCGTTGCTTGGCAAATCGTTGCTACGGAGATTTGAGCCTGCTGGTCATTGTCGGCTCCCGCGCTAAACTCAGCCCATGTCCGAGCGCCGTCGCTTCCCCATTTCATGGACTATCGAGGAGCACGGCGCGTCGCTTGCGCCGGGTCATACCCGATAGCCATTACCATCCAAAGTGCAGAGGTCTCATTTTCCGCGAACGCATGCATGCGTGACGCCAGCTCGCGATATGAGATTTGAGCGTCTACCGGTGCCTTGATCTCATCGTCTGAAAGATCGAGCTCTTCACGGTCTCCACTCGTTGCGTCCACGCTGTCCGGTATCATTTTGTAGCGCGCGCACGTTGGCAAATTGCACCAGCGCCTTGCGCAGCCATAGGCGTAATCCATGGACAGGCCGCTCGCCTTGATGGGCTCGGCCCATTTCCGAATTTCACTCTCTATGAACGTTGCCAGCACTATTCGCCGGTCGCATTTCCATGCTGTAATCGTTCGGCGTACACTTAAAAGGGAGATCAGTCATGAGAATCTTACTAGCGAGTGCTGGTTTAGCGCTGTTGTTGGCCTTGGCAACGGAACCAAGCGTCAGCGCTCAGGAGGCCCCTGAATATTTTAAAGAGACACTTCCCAACCAGGCACTGAAGCCATTTTGGGACGAATACCTGACCATAATGAATCCCACGGGAGCTTTGGACGCGAAAACCAAGCAACTCATTGCCCTCGGTGTGGCAGCACAAATTCCTTGTGTATATTGCGTTTACGGTCACACTAAATTGTTAAAAGCCCTTGGTGCGACCGATGCTGAAATAAAGGAGGCCATTGCAACCGCCGCGCTCATCCGTTTCAACAGCACAATGCTGCAAGGCTCGGGTTACGACCTACAGAAATTCCAACAGGAAGTTGATAGACGGGTCGCACCTAAATAGCCTTAGTGTCCCGTCTCCGCAGATTTGTGAAGATAAAGCCTCGGCCTCGCTGGGGCTTTTGTTTGGCTGAACCAAATTGGCACATCGCGACATTTCGCAGCGTCGCAGCAGCCGGACAAGCTGCCGGCGATCGCCGATAAACACTACGCCTGCTGCTAACGGCTGATCAAATTTGCCTGGCAATGCCTTTAGCCATCCGCTCCGGTTCTGGCTTCCGGGCAGTCCAGAAAATCGCTACCATCAAGGTCGGTTCGGGGTTCATCCGGGGAATCCCAAGTTTGAATTTGTCAACGAAGTCGCGACGTTGGTCCACCAGAGTTGATCGGGGTTAAGATGATCTATCCACAGTCACACGCCATTATTAGCGACCCGGTGTCATTAATACAAAACATGGCTGCCAACCCGGCTGCCTGCACTGGCATTTACCTTGATACAACGCAGGATGAAAGCAAAAGCATTTTCCATGAAGAAAATCATCACCAGGGTCTTGCCCGGACGCATAGGCTCTCCGATGGTTCTGTTTATTTTTTTCTTTCACATTCTGTAATCGGCGGACAAGGCAAGCTAATGCAGTTCCGGTATAGCGGTCCGCTCGATAACGAACATCTCCTGACCACCAATCCTCTAACGGTAGCCCCGCTTGAACAGAAGCTTTATTTGTTCGAGGAGCATCCTTCCGATATTTGTTTTCTCCCTGATATAGACAATTCAAACTCGGGATATCTCTTCGTTACGGAAGAGTACAATATGCGCAGAATGGCCGTTTATTACTGGCAACCCCTGACTGACTTACAACTCCTCGGCTATGTAACGTTTCATTTCAATAACATTGGAACCACGGTTGATGGGAATGCTCTTGTTACGCACAACGGTCCCAATTTTGTGTTTATTGACCGGTACCTTGATGAATATTATCTCGGACTCTGCAATAACACTGTCCAGGAATGCGCCCTATTCAAAGCGAATTGCGAAGAACTATTTCCAACCGATCAGCCCGGTGAAATGAATATCGGGGCGTTCCAAAGAGCCTATCCAGAAATCACATATCCCTTTCCCCCCACGGGCGGGCCCAGCCAGGCAAAGTTGGTCAGGAGCCTGAAAGACCAATGGTGGTTGTTGGCATACCGCTGCGACCCCAACGACAGCGAAACTGGGGCTGATTACGTGGATGTATACCCCGTCAAATTCTCGCCTGCATTCGAAATTGCTAATCAATCATTTTCCCAGCACATTTTTTTGAGACCCGGAGATACGAGCTTTGCGAGTACAGGAACTCACTATGTTGAACCCCGAGGCAGGTTGCTTGTTTCGTCCTCTTACCGCTGGGCCGAAGATGAAGGACCGGGTAGTTCAGGCTATGTAAGTCGTGTGGACGAAATTCCGGGCGCTTAACACTGACTGCGCTCCAGACGCAACATTGATCTGGTGGTGCTGGAGGTCCGCCGCGAGATGGCGACGGTGTGTCAGCAGATGGCCGACCGGGTCGGCTTTGCCCAGGCTGCCGCCAGCCCCACGGCACTGCGAAGCATCAATTGCCGACTTTCTCCATAACGTATCCTAAGAAAAAGTAACCAGCGAACGACGCGGCTACCGCGAAGGGAATTGCGAAAAGGAACTGTTGCAGAAAGTCCATTTGTTGATCCTGTTATGAAGACACCGGGTCGGTGCTTCGTGCTGCTCCCGGTTGTCGCCGGAGGCAGAGGTGTGGATTGCCAACGGCTCCGCCAGTGGCAAAGCACTCACAAAAAGTTTCTTGTTATTATGGTTGTTGTTTAAAACGACAGGCCCGGTTTGGTCTTGTTATTTCCAGCCAAGGAGTTGTTTCCCCTGCATGTTGCTGCGCTGATCGTTGACGACATCGCACGGCATGGCACAGATTGCGCGGCTTGATCGACGGAGGATGCGACGAATGGCGGATCGCGACACGTCACCGGCCTATCGGCTGCTGTCCCCGGCTGGCGTGAAAATGCTGGCGACAATCGAGCGCGTGGCTGCACGCAATGGCCACTCCGCGACCTGATTGATTGCATGGTATCGTTGGCCGCATTGACGGGCATGCGGGGCCAGCAATGCGCAAGTTTTTCAAAGTACTCGGCATTTCATTGGCGATCTTGGTAGGAGCAGTCTTCGCGCTCGTGATGGCCGTCGATCCACCACCCATGCGGTTTCGGGAAGAGGACAAGTTTGTCTTGTCTGTTCCACCGCCTCCCAAACTAGACGGCCTGCAACATCCACTTGAAAACGGACTCGCGTGCAGACACAAGCTTCAGGCTTTTAGCAGTTCCGCTTTCGGCAGACCCGAAATTACCTTCTTCGACTGGGTTAAAAAGCAAAATGGTCACGTATTAGGACCGGATGTTCATCTCTCCGCTAGCAAACCAGCTGACGACACTTGGGCGTTCAAGATCGATCGAACAAGCAATACCGTTTGTTATAACAAGCCCTCATATGTAGCAGCGGGTATGACCGACCCATATTGCGGCCCAAAGATCGTTCACGAGAACGCCAATCGACTTGTGGCAATCGAAGATCGCGACTTTGAGTTCGTTACAGCGATTTATGTTGACAAGAAAAGCTGCACTTTGATGATGACCCAATTAGGTGAATCGAATACCACGTCAGCCGTTGAATATTTCGAGTGCTATTAGCGCGCGTCGGCCGCCGCGAATGGTGCAGACCCAAGCGAGGTGTCGGTACCGTTGCGCATCGCGCTCGCGATGGAGGGCGTCGAGCGCCGTAACGCTAGGGCCGGACAGCGAACAGCCGACGATTTAGCGTGACGTTCGTCGATCCATCTCGGCACCATCCCTCGTGCAAGCCTCAAGTGAAAAACCGACTGATCTTGCTTTCGCGGCACAGCAATCCTGTTTGGTCAATAGAATGGTGGCCTGTTTGCAATCACTGAAACTTCCTGTGACGGCGCACATTTGCCCGTCACCGCAGCGATGTATCCCAAAAGCCGCAACGCTTATGTCAGGCTCTTCGGCAAAAGCGATGGAACTACCTATAGCCGCCGCTAACAAACTACTGGCGACAAAATAGAAAGCTTTGCGCGCACTCATTGAACACCGATCATTTGGCTGCTTTGAGGACATCGGACACAGTAGATCTAGCTTGCGGCCCTGCATTTGATGTAGATCAAGCCAGGATGGCTCCCGGCTATTCGGCGTGGCGGTCCTGTGATAACTGATATTGGCTGGCGAGAAGTCCATCGACCCCATCGCCCGGTAGTGCCTCAGTTTGAATTTTTTCGGAGGTGCGTTGCTGCGGATCGAGCTTGTCGCCGGGTATCGTATTCCCCCCGTAGAACCCACTGTTTTTCTTCCCATTCATATAATCGCGATTTGGGCCCTGATGGCCGGATGGCCGATGGCTTACGTGAGCCGGATTACGCTGAAACTGACTGCGGAGCGCTGGCAGGAGTGGAGGGACTTTACCTATGGGATGCCCAAAGGGGTTAGCTAAAGGTGGGGCATTTTAAAACCCCGTTAAGAGCCGTCAGAACCCAATCCATTGCCCCACCGCGTGAAGCTCTTATCTTACCGCCATGCCGCACAAGCCCGACTGGTCGCGGCGATTGCCGCCCATACGTCCCAGCGCCACGGCGGCGGCATTCGCGTTTTCGCCTTTGGATGAATGCGAAGCCACGGGACGGAAACACAGGCCTGTCCAACGAATGGCCAATATCCCGATCGAGGTCTTGATGCGAGAGCACGATGTCGTCCGCCGCACGTCTTACGATGAGGCCAAAAGCGAGGTCGAAGCGAAGCTTCGGAAGCAGCAGTTGACGAAACCGCTGCCTGAAAAAGAAATGGACGCGTTCTGTGAGGCTATGGTCAGGAACCTGGATTTGAAGCCCGATGCGCTATCACTGGTTCGCGGTTGGGCACAAAGCTGGGTGTCCGCTTGGCTCCGCTCCTCTCGCAATTGACCGAGACCCTCGCGAGCACGCCAGGCTTCTCTTTTTTATGAGCGATAGTATTTTGGTTGTCCGGTGCAATGTGGGGGCACAGCTGTGACTACGGCAATTCTCATCATGGCCATAGCGTTCGTGACCGTGTCGGCCGCGGGCTGGCACGGACGGTGACGCTGGTTCTAGTCAGCCTCAGTTGGGAAGCCGCCCGAAAAACATGAGCAGCGCGATCGCGCTGATGATCGCCAGCAACACAATGGGCACGACTTCGGACCAGATCATTAACGAAGTATAGCCCCAGGATCATTGATCCAAGCCGTGGCAGATGGACGCCTAAGAGTGACTTAGTCGTGTTCGTGCAGTCGCGGTCGGCTATTCTCCGCCCATGATGAGTTGCTCAACGTAACCCTGGTACAGTTCGAATGAAGGCCGTTCAGTTGGCGGCCGCTGGGTTGGTGCTGGCGCTCGAGGGCATCCCGTGTCGGGCGAAGTAAGACGCCGCTTGCCACCGCCATCGCCAAGCTGCCGGCGCTGCTGAGGGGCGACGCAGCGTCATAACCAAAGTAGGCACCGAACGGGATCAATGCCCGGCGACGCGGAAGCGTGAAATTCGGCACTCGGAAGTGCCTCGCGTGCGGGCGCGCGCGACGGCCCAATTCCTTGAAGAGCGCGGAAATAGCGAATATTTTCCGGGTGAGCGTTTGTCGAGGAGACGAAGCGATGATGAAGAGCATCAGCATAGCAATCGGCGCAGTAGCACTGCTTTCCGCAACCGTCGCGATGGCGCAGCAACGGGGAAAAGTGGGGGCTTGTGTGGCCGATATCAAGGCGAAGTGTGCCGAAGTTCAACCCGGCGAGGGTCGCCTCAGCGCCTGCGTCAAAGAACACCTCGCAGATTTTTCTGAACCGTGCCAGGCCAGGCTTGCCAGGATTGCCGCCGTAGGCAATGCGTGTAAGGCGGACGTAGCGAAAAGCTGCGCTGGCATCAGCGGTGTCCGGAGCCTTGTGGCTTGCATGAAGGGGGTTATTGGCGACCTCAGCGGCCAATGTAAGGACGCACTCGCCGCGGCGGTAGGCCTAAAATAGAGAGCACTTCGCCATCCATTATGAGATGAGCCCGGCCGGCGATCGGCTGCCAGCTTGCTCACGCGCTACAAGGCGGCGTATGGCGTTCAACTTTGCTAAGCTGCCAAAGCTTCTGCAGGGTGACAGCACAGCCTAATCGGGTACGACTGGTCCCTTTTGAATTGGCCCCCTGGTCCCTTTTGATTATTCTGACCGCGCGAGGAAATAACGAGGACTCTTATGAGCAAAACGATTTTGGTCGTCGTTGCGATCGCGCTCGTATCAGTCGGAGCGCCAGCTTCGGCATTCGCATTGTGCTACGGCGAGGCGATGCGATGCGCTCAGGCTAAACAGGTTGCGCCCAAACCCACAGAGAAAGCATCAAACGCGCGCGTGGTGACTCCGCCTAAGCCGGATGACAAATAGGCCGCCTCAGTTGGCGGCCTCTTCATCTTCTGATTTGAGTTATGCAAAATCGGCAAAAATGGCCTCTTAAGCAAGCCGCGCTCATCGACAGAGACAAGTTCTGTTTTCTGCCGATAGCCGGATTGGTCGGCGAGAAGCCCGACGATCCAGCCCGACGCGCCGACCAGCGCGCGCGTCAGCGGCTCGACCTTGCGGGCGTGACAGCAGACCAGCCTTGCCTCGGGTGCGTCGTAGAAACCGTTGATGCCGTATTTTGCAACCAGCGCTTCGACGTCCGTACGGCGCGGATAGACGGCACGGATACGCCGGCCGTAACGCAGCTCCGTCGCGGTCCAAAGTGCATAGGTTTCGGGAAACAGCCGGCCGGTATCGAGCGTGACGACGTCAAGATCGAGCGCGAGTTCGTGCAGCATGTGCAGGATCACTTGATCCTCCAGCCCGAAACTTGTAGTGAAAGCCACTCTCCCGGCGACCTCACGGCAAAAATGCGCGATCCGCTCGCGCGGATGCAATGGGCCAAGGCTTTCGTTGAGCCGCGCCGCCAGCGCGACCAGTGCACTGCGCTCCGCTCCGGCATCAGCGGCAAAATCGGGAATGCGACCGAGCGACAGAACAATGCCGCCGCCGACGATCCGACCGCCGATATCGAGCACGAGGCGTCCGGTACGCGGGTTCTGCGCGTGAACGTCGACAGCGATTCGATGCGCCAGTTCGATTTCGATTTCACCAATGTGGTTGCGCGCAAGTTCGCGCCGCGGCGCCTTCGCCAATTCGCCGGGGTCGATCACGTTTTCGATGGCGGTCACGCTGCCGCGCCGTTCGGCGGTTCCGACCCGCACACCGAGCGTCGCACCAAGTCGAAGTGGCTCGTGATGCAGCCAGAAGACCCGGACACGCAGCCACCGCGCGAGTGTCGCCGGCTGATCGGCCGCAGCGATCATATTGCCGCGCTCAAGAACCGTCTGCTGATCGAGGGTGAGACCGACCGATTGTCCGGCGGCCGCGGTCCGCGGCGTAACCCCGCCGGACGATTCGGGCCATGCCTCGATCGTTTGAATCCGCGCCCGCAGCCCGGTCGGCAACAGCGTCACCTCATCGCCGACCGCGACCTGACCGCTTTCGATACGCCCGGCGACGATCCGCCGGTTGTCGAATTTGTATACCGCCTGAACCGGCAAACGCAGCGGCAGTGCCGCGGGCGGCTTTGCCGGGACAAATCCGTCCAGCACTTGCAAAACGGTCGGGCCCGCGTGCCAGGCCAGGGCAGGACCGTAGCGGACCACACCATCGCCATGGCGCGCAGCGATCGGCAGGATGGCGACAGGGGATAAGCCAAGGCGGGCGAGTTCGCTTGTAATTTCGGCTTTGATTGCCTCGAACGTCGCCTGATCGAAGGCGACCCGATCCATCTTGTTCACGACCACGGCGACCTGTGGAACGCCGAGCAGATGCAGCAGATGGACATGGCGGCGGGTCTGGTCGCGTACGCCTTCCGACGCGTCGATCAGCAACAAAGCAGCATCCGCCTGCGCCGCTCCTGTCACCATGTTGCGCAAAAGTTCGGCGTGACCCGGCGCATCGATCAGCACGATATCGCGCCCCGGCGTGTGCAGGCGCACCTGGCTGGTATCGAGCGTGATGCCCTGGTCGCGTTCGGTCTGCAATGCGTCGAGCACGAACGACCACTCGAAAGGCAAGCCCCGGCGTTCGCTCACCTTGGTAAGGTTTGCAAGCTTGCCGTCGGGCAGGCTGCCGGTCTCGTGAAGCAACCGGCCGATCAGCGTCGATTTGCCGTGATCGACGTGACCGACAAAGACCACGCGCAGCAGCGGCCGGTCTCCCGTCTGGCGAAGGTTTGCGGTGTCGCTGGCAACAAGCATGTTCATCGAAGGATTCCGTATTGCAAGTTACAGATAGCCTGCGACGCGCAGACGCTCGAACGCATCCTCGGTTTCATGGTCCATGGCCCGGCCGGACCGTTCCGGAATCCGGGTGCCTTCGAGCTCGGCGACAACCTCGTCGATCGTCACCGCCTGCGATGCCACGGGGAACGTGATGTCGGCGTCGCCGAGCGAGCGGTAGCGGGTGCCGCCGTGCGCAAAATAGAGCGGGATTATCGGAATGCCCTCGCGCCTGGTGTATTGCCAGATGTCGAGTTCGGTCCAATGCAGGATAGGATGAACACGCAGATGCGCGCCCGGCGGCGGAGCGGCATTGAAGTGATCCCAGAATTCCGGCGGCTGTTCGCGCACGTCCCAGCCGCCTTCCAGTCCACGCGGCGAGAACACGCGCTCCTTGGCCCGCGTCGGCTCTTCGTCGCGGCGGATGCCGGCGATCAGTCCATCAAAACCGTATTTGGCGAGCGCGAGCTTCAGCCCTTCTGTCTTGCGCGCGGCGGAGCGTGCGGCCTGTGGCAGGCTCGGATCGACCGCTTCGACTGGTGGGCAGGATTCGACCTTGAGCTCGAGGTTCCACTTCGCTGCATAGCGGTCGCGGAAGGCGTACATTTCAGGGAATTTCTTACCAGTATCGACATGCAGCACCGGGAACGGCACGCGGCCGAAGAACGCCTTGCGTGCGATCCAGATCATCACGTTGGAGTTCTTGCCGAGCGACCACAGCAAAGCGACGCGCCGCAGGCGTGCGAACGCTTCACGGAAAATGAAAATGCTTTGCGCTTCGAGGGCGTCGAGATGATTTCACGACTGATACCCTGCGCGGCGCAACTGTGACGCCGAAAGCCGAGCGCAGCGCGTTTCACTTTCGGGCTGAAATGAAGTGAGCAGTTTCATGCAACACACAAATGTTAGTAGAAATCTCTTCTACAGCAGATCGTATTATCTGTTCTAAGTAGGAAATTATTTTCGTCAATTCGGATTTGTGTAACAAAATCAACAAAAGAGTTTTCATGCCCGCGGAGTCCTAGCCAAAGCAAAGATCCATCTTCGACACCGCCTTCGGTGGAATGGCCTTCTCGTCGAACGCGCGTCGGCGACGTTAGATGAAAGTGCATCGCAGCAAAATGCGCCCCTATTCGATCACCTCGTCAGCGCGAAGAAGGATCGATGTCGGTATTGTGAGGCCAAGTTTTTTCGCAGTGCCGAGGTTTACTACGAACTCAAATTTAGAAGGAAGAAGCACAGGCAATTCCGAAGGTTTGACACCTTTAAGAATTCGCCCTGTGTACACACCGGCTTCTAAACCCGCTTTGGGACAAGGTCGCTGTTGTAGAAAGTCAGACCTGTGACATTGCCAGTAGGCCGACTGATCGAGCGGCCTTTTTTGCGGCCTTTTTTTCGATCTTCCGCAGCTTTTCTTTCTTACTCATTGGGTGAATTCCTTTCCTCAAGGATCATCTGACCTGTTCACGCGCCTCGCCACGGCCTCGGCGTTCGCACGGCCTTGCGCTCGTGTTCCATCTTGCGGCGGTTGAAGCCCACGGCGCGGTCGTGAGGCATCACTGGCCGTGGCTCGCCAAGACCTGCTGGCAGGAGTGGCTAATTTTCCCGCGATTGCGTTGCAAGCAGCCGAGAATTCCCAGCACCCGTTGCTTATCGCCACGGGCTGCGTGCCGCCGAAGCAGTACATCTGCGATGGGACCAAATCGACTTTGCCGCCGCGACACTGCACGTCCGCCGGGTCAAGAATGGTGCGCCGGCCGTCCACCCCATCAGCGGGCGAGAAATGCGGGCGCTGCGCCGCCTGCAGCGCGAGAGCGAGACCTCGCAGTTCGTGTTCATATCCGAACGTGGCGCGCCCCTGACCACGGCTGGCTTCGCCCGCATGATCGAGCGTGCCGCGGCCGTCGCCGGCCTGGAAATCAAGGCCCATGCCCACATGCTGCGGCACGCCTGCGGCTACAAGCTCGCCAATGAGGGCGTCGATACACGGGCAATCCAGGGCTACATGGGACACAAGAACATTCAGCACACCGTACGCTACACCGACTTAGCGCCCGATCGGTTCCGCGGGTTCTGGCGCGACTAACTGCGGACGCCTGGTACGAGTTGGTGGTCAACCTGAAAACTGCCAAGGCGCTGGTTTGAAGCACCAGGCATCAGAGAAACGATCGGTGCCATAATAAGGCGCTATGGACTTAAGAAAGTGACTGTCGAGTTGGCATCTTTGCTTAAAGAATTCTGGACGCGTTTTAATATTGGTGGCAGCGGCCATGAGATGGCGCCGAGACGAGCGTCTTTTAGAGCGCCTGAAATGGTCTGACAAATCCATTCAAAAATATTTCTTGTGTTGCCCGTCACACGCCCGAGACGGGCGGTGCTGTAGGTTTGATTGATCATTGTGGAGATGGTGATGGCGACTTCAACTCTGCACAGTGTGACTTCGGTGCGCAACAGCGGCCTTGTCGGGCGGCTCGAATTGGCATTGCGTAACGCGTGGACCCGAGGCTGGCAGTGCGGTGCTGAATGGCGGCGCCGAATTCGCACCCGTCAGGAATTGAAAATACTCGGCGAGCATGGTCTTCGCGATATTGAGCTAAGCCGTTACGACGCGGAATTTGAATCCAAAAAACCATTTTGGCGGGCCTGAGCTAGTGGTTCTGTGGCATGATGGTTGCTTGCTCTTAGGCGTGGCTGTTTTACCGCGTATCTGAAGCCAGCCAAGTAGTCGCATGTAGCAACGAAAGTTAAGTGCAGTCTGTCTCGCCAAGTTATCCAAGTCGAGCAGGTGCCTGTCGTGTCCGCACAAATCATCCTGATGACGCTTGCTCTCGGCGCTTTGTTTGGCGGCTTCGGAGGCCTGTTCGGGATCGGCGGTGGCCTCATTGCTATTCCGGCCCTGGGACTGATGGCCGGAATGAACCAACAGGTCGCTCAGGGCACCGCGTTGGTCATGATCGTTCCAAACGTCATTCTGGGGTTCTGGAAATACCGACAGCGGGTTGCGGTAGATATGCGGATGGCCGCCACGCTGGCCGCTTCTGGCGTCGTTTTCACGTACGTCGCGGCGCGGATCGCGACCGGTTTGGATTCCGGCGAACTGCGTTGGGCCTTTTCAGGCTTCATGGTGATCATGGCGATCTATCTCGCCGTGCGCTTGGCCGGCGGCCTAGAAGCCGGATTACAGCGGTCCCCGTTGCCGTGGGGCTGGTCGTCCCTGGTGGGCGCCGCCGGGGGCTTGCTTTCCGGCATGTTCGGCGTTGGCGGTGCAACCATCGCGCCGCCGGCACTCACCACCTTCTTCGGTGTGAATCAAATGGCCGCACAAGGGCTTGCGCTTGCGCTAATCGCACCCGGTACGGTCGTTGCACTGCTGACCTATGCTCACGCAGGGGAAGTGAACTGGCGAATGGGCATTCCGCTGGCGATCGGCGGTTTGACCGGAGTGTCGTTCGGCGTGAAGGCCGCACACAGTTTACCGGAGAAGTCTCTGCGTCTGCTGTTCTGCGGATTGTTGGTGGGAACGGCGGCGTTGTTGCTTATCCGCGGGTGACGCAAATCCTCATCACGGCAATGCAAAAAGGAAACGGAGATTGCCCATGACTGAGCGAGCACCTGGTTATTATTGGGTCCAATGGCGGTCTGGCTGGGTTGATGACGAGCAGCGCAGACCGGGGCCACTTGTGGGCGAATGGGACGGACGGGTTTGGTGGTTTACGCGCCTCAACACCTATCGGTTCGCTAGTCAGGTTGAGGTCATAGCCGAGTGGCCGTCACCCGTGATGCAGCCAAACAATCTGCCGCCAACTTGAAATCGGAAAGCTACGCTTCCGCGGGTTCTGGCGAGAACTCACTGATGACACCTGGTTTCACCCTGATGCCGTGTATGCGTCGCGCCGAGATCGGTACTACGTCGCTGGCTCGTATTTGCTCCGCTATGCGCAGGACCGTTCGTTTCCGCTTAGCCCCCAACACCGGACATATCCCTGCGTCGCATCAAGCGTTGCGGTGGGCCAACAAGAGACCAACGGCAGTAACAGCAAATAAGTACTATTCGATCACGTCGTCGGCGATGGCGAGCAACGACGGTGGCACCTCGATTCCGAGCACCCTTGCTGTCTGAAGATTGATGACGAGTTCGATCTTGGTCGATTGTACGACAGGCAGATCGGCGGGCTTGGCACCCTTGAGGATGCGAGCAGCGTAGAGGCCGAGCTGACGGTAGGCCTCTGTCAGGCTCGTTCCGTAACTAATCAAGCCACCCACATCCACGTATTCGCGCACGGTATAGATCGCGGGAATGGCATGGTGCGCTGCCAGCGCAGTGATCTGAAGCACGACATCGATCTGCACCCCTAGTGCAGACGCCGCTGCGGTTAGCTCCTGTATGATGCCATCTGTGCTCACACCGTTTGGATTGACCAGCACACTAAAATGCGTAGCAACCGGCAGAAGCTCGCGCATTACGCCCAGTCGCTTGGCAACCATTTCGGTCAGAAAATAATTCACGCCAGTCGCGTTGCCATCAGGCCGACTGAGGCTAGCGACGAGCCCGAGTTTGACCGGATTATCAGCGACCATGAACAGGATTGGGATCGTCGCCGTCGCGGCCTTCGCAGCAAGAGCCGCGCTTGGGTTCGCCGCTGCGACAATCACTGACACCTGGCGGCGGGCGAGGTCGGCGGCCAATTCTGGAAGGCGATCGTATTGGCCGTTCGCGTAGCGGGATTCGATAGTCACGCTCTGACCTTCGATGTACCCGGATTCCGCTAAGGCTCGGCGGAATGCTCCCATGGTCATCTCAACCAAAGGACCAGACGAACCGGCGGATAGATACCCAATAGTAGGCAGCTTGCCCGCCTGCTGCGCGCTAGCCACAAAAGGCCAAGCGAACGCTGTCCCGCTCATAAGTGCGATGAGGTCTCGCCGCCTCATGAGTCTCCCCTCCGCTCAAGAGAAGCCTACCATTGGGGGCTGATTTGTGCATCGCAGCAGACTGTGACGCTAGACTTCCGATTCTCGTCAATCGTGTCGGTTCGAGCGTGAGCCCGGAATGTCCGGTTGTCCCCGACAGCGACGGAACCGCTTCGTAGCGTGCCTGACTGTTCGTATATCGGTGGCTGGTGCCCCTAGCCGGAGCTTCGCCTTGGCCTTGGTAATTCGTCACCTGAGCACGGCAACTGTTCGGATCACATACATATTAGGAACAGATCACCGTGCGTTATCCGGGTCCCAGCGCGATGCGGAGAACCGGCTACACGCGCAGAAAGCGCTGATGCTGAGGCTGCTGGGGGTTGCGGCGGGCTGACGATCGGTCCTTTTAGTTCGCCTTCGCGCGGGGGTTTCTGGAACACCTCTGCTCACTGCGCTTACCCGTTCAGGCCGGCTGTAGAATCCTCCAGCAGTTAAGAGCCGACTCGACTCCTGCCGGCCGCCGCGGGGCGCTCAACCCAAGAGCCGTGCCAGTGCTCGACCGGCGGGAGTGTGAAACTTTGCCGCGCTGACGGTGCCGTCATTGTCTGAATTTGCCGCTTTGAACCGCTGTTCGACGGCGGTCGAGATATTCCTCCTTCGTCAAGGTTTTGTCGTGATCCGGATCGGCGGCGGCAAATTCCTTATGGCTCATGCGGCCTTGCAGTTCCTTGATGTCGAGCGTGCCATCCTTGTCGGTGTCGAGCTTGTCGAACAGGGCGCCGGCAGCCTTCTTAGCTTCTGCGAGATCAACGGTGCCGTCGTTGTCCGTATCAAATCGTGCCACAGGGTCCGACTTCGTCGGCCGTGCGAGAGCCGAAGTTGCCACACTGAGCAGACCCGCGATGGCCACGGTGATTACTTTGCGCCGGGAAATCATGCAGCGAATCCTCGCTAGGAGTTGCTGGCGAGTAGCTAATCATTCGGAGTTGAATTTGCCAGAAAGGTCGGGCCACAAACTAATCGTAGAAAAGCCCCCGGTACGCAGGGGGCTTTGGACGGGCGAGGGTGCTGGGGGGCTGGGTAATGCCCGTCCGATCTGTCAACGTGCGGTTCTGAATTTCGTTCCGCATCGGCCCAGCCGACCGCTTCGCTAAGAACGTCGCGCCGATTAGAGCCCAACGAGTTCGTCGCCGAAGTGCACGACCGAATGCCTGTCCTCCTAATGCCGGATCAATTCGAGCACTGGCTGAAGCGACATGGGTGTGGACGATCTGAAGCCTGCGCCGAACGATTATTTGCAGCGCCGGCCAGTGTCGAAACGTGTGAATAGTTCCAAGGCCGACAAGGACGACGCGTCACTAATCGATCAGGTAGAAGTGGCTGCTGCCCGATCACACGATCGGATAAACACGCCATAACGTCTCATTCGCTATTGCAACATTGGAGTGCGCGATGCCTCGGAACCTCGCTTGCTTCCTCTGTCATGGTCTCCTGATCGGTCACCCCATTGACCAACTTGCCGCATTTCTGAACACACATACGCCGACAGATGTGCATTTCAAAACGGTGGGCGGCATCGACCCACACCCGCATCAAGGCCAGATCACCCAACAAGTTGTTGACGCACAACGTGCAGGCGCGGAAGTCATCTTTGGCGGGCATTCATTGGGGGCCATGCTGACGTTCTACCTCGCCGATCAACTCAAGACTCTTGGTATTCGCGCGCCTCTCTTCTTCAGCCTTGATCCGCCCAATTGCGGTTCGAACGCGCCTGGCACGACGCCGTGGGCGCACCTGTCGGGACGGCCGGACGCCGCCAATTGGCTGGTGCCGAACAACATCGATTGCTGGCTCCATTTCTGGCAGCCGGCCGGCGGCAGCCAGGCGGCTCTCGCACCGGGCAACACCGCGACCGATTTTAGTTCACATGAGGTCAACACTGGACATCTTGGCGTCCCCACAGCGCCGCAAGTCGAACAACTCATACTCGAAGCGGTGTTGGCGGTTGTGGGTCAAGCTGTGGCAGAGGGCGGCGCATGACGTTGACCGAAGCCGCCGCGAGGTAACGCTTCCATAAGCAGAATCTCGCCACCGTGCCCGCGCTGGTCGGGGGCGACACAGCGCTGCACTGGCATGCGAAGACCCTGGCCGGGTTTAACCCACTTGGTCCTAATTTTGGTTCGGAACGAATTGTCGGTTCCTTGCCTTAGCTTCTCATGAGGGGCGCAAATTGCATGGCGCGCCGATGGCGGATTACGGTCCTCGATCAAGCTATGAATCGGATAACGTGCCGCGGTCGAAAGCAGCGACGCGTGGTGACCTGCTCAGAATGATCGGACAAGAGCTAGCATTACAGTTGTGATTTTTGTTTGACATGAGATTTCTGTGCTGCGGCCTGATGAGCCCGCCGCCAGAGCGACCATGCGATGACATCGGCGGGTTGGATGCGCTTTCGCGCGAGACGTTGGGCTATGCGGCGGATTTCCTGGATCGACCAACGGATGAGATCGAATGTCTTGGCGTTGCGCTCGAGTTTGTTTTTTTGGGCGCCGGATTGTTGGCCTGATGTTGGATGGCAGCCATCATGGCGAAGGCGAGCATGACGAGCGAGACGTGACGATGCCAGCCATGCCAGGATCTGGATTCGTTGTGGTCGAGCCCGAACTCGTTTTTGGCTGTCTCGAAGCTGTCTTCGATCGCCCAGCGGTGGCCTTCGACGCTGACAAGTGTTTTGATTGACGTTCCTGCCGGGCACCAGGTCGTGAAGTAGGCGAGATCGCCGTTAGCGATATTACGTCGGATTAGCAGGCCACGTGTCCAAAGGACCTGGCTGTGATGGTTAGACTCTTCGCCTTCGAGATCGGCCAATTCGACATAGCACCAGTCATGCAATCGTGGCCCTTTGGTTCCGGCACCGGCCGACAGACGCCGCCAGTCAGATCGTTGCTGCGTCTTTGCGATCTCCTCGGCGGTGCCGATAACCCGTTGCGGTTTGCCCCAGGATGCAAACCAATGATTGGAATTGATGCCGAGGACATAGCCTTTACCGGCTTGGCGTAGGTCCCGCTCGGTATCGCCGACCCCATAGACGCTATCGGCCGCAACCCAGCGGAACGGCACGCCAGCCGCAAGGGCGCGCTCGATCATCTCGGCCGCAAGCTGAGGCTTGGTCGAAAAGCTGACGTCGCCCGGCACGTATGTGGTCTTCAGGCGAGCCGGATCGTCGGTCCAGCCCTTCGGCAAATAGCGCGCGCGATCGATGAAGGCATGGCCATGACGCGACACATAGGCAGCAAAAACACCGATCTGGCAGTTCGCAATTTTGCCCGCTGAACCAGTGTATTGCCGCGCCACCCCGCACGATGCCTTGCCTTGCTTGAGAAACCCGGTTTCATCGATCACCAGCACCGCGTTATCGTCCGCAAGATGCTCGGTGACATAGTCGCGCACAAGGTCGCGCAGCGCATCGGCATCCCACCGGTCACGGCCCAAAACCGCCTGCTGCCGCCAAGGCCCAGGGTCGCCCGCCGCCTCCGCGCGCATCCATCCGGTTTTGCGACGCTCGTCGCCAAGCAGCCCGTCTACGAACAACCCCGCGTTCAACGCTGCGCGCTCCTGCGCGAACAGCGGTCGCATCCGGCTCTTCACCTCCCGCAGCGACAATGCCCACAACTCAAGCGTCGTCTCAATCGATGCCCCCGTCATCCATGATCTCCGAATCATGGTGACCCATGGATTTCAGAAATCAAACAAATGCGCCAGCAAAAAATCACAACTGTAACGCTAGGCGTGCGCTACGAAGTGCCACAAGATTTATCGCAACAGATACTTACCCTCCTCGCTCGACTGCGCGAACGGGAGGACGAGAAATAAGGCCGCCTCAGTTCCCGGGAGTTCCTCCTATCCGCTATGCGCTTACCAGCTCCGCAGGAACGGCTGTCCCTTGGGACCGTTACTTTGGCGGACGGGAAAAACCTCAAACCCTAGCCCCCAGGCTTCCCGTCCTAGTCCGGACGAACATGTAGCGTAGCCCTGACCGTGCAGCCGACACGGTCAGGGTTTCAATTCTGCGATATGATCGCTCATGCCTGAGCGCCGTCGCTTCCCTATTCCCTGGACCGTCGAGGAAACGGACGCATGCTTCATCGTCCGCGACGCCGGCGGCCAGGCGCTCGCCTACGTCTATTACGAGGACGAGCCCGGCCGGCGATCGGCGGCCAGCTTGCTCACCCGCGACGAAGCACGGCGAATCGCGGCCAATATCGCCAAGCTGCCGGCGTTGCTAAGGGGCGACAGCACGTCCTGAGAAACGCGCTCTAAAGGCCCGACCGCCCGGCGGTGACGATTGGTGCTGTCGCGCGTCGGGCATATTCAGTTGGACTCTCATATTCAGTTGGACTTTAATGACTTCTTGGCGTCGCCTTCACTTGGCTGCGGGCTGGTAGTCGCCATTGGCCTTGGTTTGGCCGACTGGCGCGGGGGTCCCGGGAGGTGGAACGGGCTCATTCTTGTAGTCGCCGTCAAGCGCTCCGGCCTTCCCGCGCGCTGCGTCGCCCACGGTCTGCGCAAGGCAGCTCTTCGTCGCCTTGCGGAGCACGGCTCGACCACAAAGGAGATCGCCGCCGTCAGCGGTCACCGTTCCCTCTCAGAGATCGAGCGCTACACCGCACGAGCCGATCAGGCGGGGCTCGCCAAGGCGGCGATCGCCAAGTTGCCCGACGAAGGAACGTGAAGGCGCGCGATGCGAAAAGATGTTCTACAAACTGCGCCAGGGTTTGTAGATTTTCGCTGCCTAAGTACTTGACGCTCCCTCAATTTGTTCGCTCAACCTTTTAACTTCAAATTAAATGGTTGCGGAACACATATGGAACGGATAGTGTCCGTTCATGATTTGTTTCAAACTCCATACGGTCCAAAGGGGAAGCGCCGATGTTGACTCGCAAGCAGGCCGAGCTGTTGCGGTTTATCCACGAGCGCCTGAAGGAAGCGGGAGTGCCCCCCTCTTTTGATGAGATGAAGGATGCGCTCGACCTGCGCTCGAAATCCGGGATTTACCGTCTGATTACAGCCCTTGAAGAACGCGGCTTTATTCGCCGCCTGCCCAATCGGGCGCGTGCGATTGAAGTTATCAAGCTGCCGGAGTCAGTCGCCCACGGCATTGCCGTCAACCGCACGCGCGGTTTCACGCCAAGCGTCATTGAGGGCAATCTGGGCCGCGTGCGCGCCGCTGCCGAGGACGAAGGCGGCCGCCCCGTCGCCGTCCCGGTGATGGGGCGAATCGCCGCCGGAACGCCGATCGAGGCGATCCAGACGCGCAGTCACACCATCAACATGCCGCCGGAGTTTCTGACCACCGGTGAGCATTTCGCTCTGGAGGTCCGCGGCGACTCGATGATTGAGGCCGGCATCCTCGACGGCGATATCGCGCTCTTGAAACGCAGCGAAGGCGCCGACACCGGCGACATCGTCGTGGCGTTGATCGACGACGAAGAAGCGACCTTGAAACGCTTTCGGCGGCGCGGGGCGTCGATTGCGCTCGAACCCGCCAATGCGGCCTACGAGGTTCGCATTTTGCCGCCGAACCGCGTTCGCATTCAGGGCAAGCTGGTCGGACTGTTCCGCCGCTACTGAGGCGATCAAAGCGGGCAAGCCGCTTGGCGCACGTCTGCCACTTGATAGTCGGCTTCTTGTGGCGGCTCGCGCAATGCCATAACGACAGCGGCACGCCGGCAATCTTCCTCGAACGCGTTCGGGCTCAGAACGTAGGAGATGAGCCGGCCATCCCCGAGCCTCCCAATGCAACCCCATGGGTCGCAGGCGATGCCCTCCCCAAGACTTCGATCGTGGACGTCGCGGCCGTCGGCATCGGCCGCAAGCCATTCGCGGGTCGCAAACGTGTCGCCGCCGGTATTGTGAACGGCGAGCTTGCCGGCCGCGCCGGCGCACCGCGAAAGTTCGCCCATCCTCGGCAACGAGAATGTCGGGGACCGGGGCCCTCGCCGCCCACACGATTGCGAGCACGGCAAGTGCTGCGCCGCTCCAGCGCAGCGGCGTCTTAAGCAGCCGATCAGCAACAGGTCGGCCGTCGCCAACAGAAGCGGCCCGGCGTCGAAAGCCGTGACGCGGCCGAATGCGCCAGGCAGACCCGCCACCCACAGCGCCACCGCGTCCATCCACTCGATACCATAGTCCATCTGGCGCCGTATTCGGCGACAATGGCCTTTGAAATATTGATATTTTTACCGCTTTATTGGATTGTACCTATGTTTTGCACCGACGTTCCGCGCTTTCCAGTTCCAGGAACAGGTGTGGCATTGATCCGTTGAAATGTCGGACGGGAACATTTCTGTCTCCGTACCCCCGCTCCCCGTCCTCATGCAAATGAGTATGCGTAGCCCAGGCCGTGTTCCTGGCCGGAAAGTGAATCCGTCCCGCGGGCCAATAGTGAGCGTTGAGGCCGTATCATGAGCAGCAACAAAGCGAAGCGCGCCAAAGAAGCCAAGGCGGCGGACGTTACCATCGGATTATTGGCCGAGCGATTTCCGCAGTGCTTTACCGTCGATGAGACACGGCGCCTGCCGCTCAAAATCGGGATCCGCGAGGACATCGTCGCCTATGATGTCATCTCGTCTCGTCAGCTTAGCGTGGCGCTGCGGATGTACTGCCGCAACCCGGTCTATTTGCAATCGATCAAGGTCGGTGCCAAGCGCATTGATCTGGAGGGCAACGTCACCAGTGTCGTCACTGCCGAAGAGGAACAGATAGCGCGAGAACGGCTTTTCGCGCAGGGCGCCGCCGCTAAGCGCGCGTTGCGAGCGGCCGAGAAAGCCGCGGAGCAACGCCAGCGCGAGTCGGCGGCTGCCGCACGGATCACTCTCGCCGACCTTCGACGGGCCGCGCAGCAGCGCAAGGGAGCAATACCCGCGACTGCCGATCAAAGCCCAAACAGAATGCCTGATGGCCGCCGCTTCCCCGTTCCCCGTACACGAGGGCGCGGCGTCTAGCGACGCCGGCTTGAGTGAAGAGCTACTAGCGTGGCCTTTTCATACTCGTGGAACGCGCCGGCGATCTGCCGCATCATCTTCCGCGAAGGGTAGCTGCTGTCCGTCAGGTCGTCGCCGCTGGCGGTCAATACCCGGACGCCTCGCCGGATCAGAGCCATTATCCCAAGCCCCTGCGTCATCAGCTCGCATGCGAAGCGCGACGCATCCTCGACGATAACAGTACGAACCCCATTGCCCTCAATCCGGTCAAGCAGCTCGCCAAAGCCGCGGCGCGTCTCGATCGGATCGGCACCGCTCACAGCCGCGTCCGTGAACTCGCCTACCACAGTGAAGCCTCCCTGCTTGGCGAAGCCCTCGATGGCGGCCCGCTGCCGCTTATCGCTGTCCTTGTCGGTGCCGACATTGGCGGCGGATGAGGTGCGGATATAGGCGACTGCTTCGACCTTTTTTACTTTGCCCAGAAAACCATACACTTGAGGCCACGCTCACTGCACCGGCACGACTTCGAGCGGTGCAACACCAGCCCCGGTAATGCCAAGCTCCTGTGCATACGCGCGCGAGATATCGAGTGAGCGGCCGCGAACGAATGGTCCGCGGTCATGTATCGTCACAACCACACTCCGGCCATTGCGGGGGTTTGTCAGCCGCAGTTGCGTACCAAAGGGCAGCGTCCTATGGGCGGCAATGTTTGCCGCACGCGGGCTGTAGTAGCTGGTCATCATGAGACCGCCAGCGTGGGCAGCGGACGCGAGTGCGCATAGCACCGCGACGCAAATCACATGTCTCATTGAATATCTCCCACCGACACAGGAGGGAGATTCGCACGCGATCCGCCCAGAACGAGGGCGCAATGGAGTCTATTTAAGGACAGCGGAACCGCACTGACCCCGATTGCCGAGACGTTTCAGCAAAGCTGTTCGAGAGTATTTCCATGTTCGTCCACGATGCGCTCAATCGTGTAGACGCGACAAGCAAATGTCTGTGCGAGGATGACGATGACGACTGAACCACACCAATAATTCTGGATTATCCGTCATGGAACCGACATCAATCGCCTCGTCGAATGATTTTGTTCTACTTGGACCTTTAACTCCCAGCGCCCCAACTCCCAGGCCCAGCCAGTGCTGCCGTTGTGAGGCGTACGATGTCCTTCGGCGTGTTATAGATCCGTTTCATAAGCGCTGTGAGTTCCTCGCCTGTCATGACGACAATATTGAAACGCTGCTTCTTGGCGTCGGCGACAAAGTCGCCGTCCGTTATGGTGGAGTTCGAACGCATGCTGCAGCGCCTCGATACGCTCCTTTGGCACATTTGGTGGCGCGATGAAGGGGCGTCCCAGCTCTTCGCGGGAGACGAAAAAAGCAAGCGCGCTGCGTTGCGTTTCGCTGCTGATGAATTCGCTCGGCAGCGGTGCATCGATGTGCGGGTCCTTCGTTACCGCTGCCTGAAACAGGATGTTTAATTTGCCTTCTTTGAATAGGCATTGGCGCGTCAGCGGACCATAATCGGAGCACATGCCCATGACTTCGCCACGCTCCACGGCGAGTAGGATGTCTGTAGTGCCCTTGTAGCCCTGTATAATTCTGAACTTCATTCCGAGTGCGTTTGCGAGGAATGTTGGATAGATATTGGTGTTGCCTCCAGAACCCGATGCGCCGACCAACAGTTCCTTGGTCCTAAGATCGTCGAGGGTTTGCACCGGAGCGTCCTTGCGAGCGACGCATACCGTCGTGTCTCGATCGGGGCTGCCGATGTAGCTCAATTGCATCGGATCGAAATTGGCGCCGTGTCCGCCTAAGAGAGGCTCGAGCAGGATCCCGGCGTTTGGCAGGCCGATGACTGATCCGTCTCGCGGCGCCGCGTTGTAGATGTAGTCGGTCATCTTCAAGCCAGCGGCGCCCGGCATGTTCTCAGGCACGACCGACGGATTGCCCGGAATGTGCCGTCCGAAGTATTGGCCGAGCGTCCGGGCCCAGGCGTCGGCTCCGCCGCCGACACCGATGCCGATCAGCAACGTGATTATTTTGCCCCTGTAGAAATCTTGCACAGATTGCGCCGCAGCAGTACTCGCGTTGGCCGCGAATGCAGCGGCAACCGCCCCGGCCAGTACAATCCGCCTCAGCACTTCGCCATCCTAATCAAGGCTATCCGTTTTAGTTCTGGATAGTCTGCAACAGCCACTCGGTTGGAATCTCCCGGCCGAGACCCTTCGCGTTGGCCAATTCATAGACTCGCCCGGCAACCGCGTGGAATTGGTTGCCCTGTAAGTTGCCGCGTTCTGAATAGGTGATCTGATTTGCCGTGCTGCGGCCTGATGTCTTTCCGCCCTTTAGATCGCCGAACCACACGACGCGATCCGGCATTGCCACACCATGGGCGCGATGGCCCGCCGGCTTCTTGGTGTGTCCGTAATCGTGGTCCGGCCGCGCCATATAAGTGATCCATTCGTCGTCGACTTGCATTTGCGGCAGGCCCTCTGGCGCGGGCGCGCTACCGAAGCGGAAATAGACGTCGATGCGGTCCCGGACGTCCTTACCAGGCATGCCGGTGCCGCCGCCGACATTCAGGACGTGTTGGCCCGGTTCAAGCCATTCCCCTTGATCACCGGTGATGAGGCGTTCGTACAGCCCGCGATGATATCGGCGCCGCGATAAACATCCCTCGGGTGTTCGCAGGCGATCACCTCAATGCGGTGTTTGCGGCGCATCTCTTCAGCGTAGGCTTCGCGATGCTCCGGGGTCGGGCTATAGACCTGAAGTTTTTTGATATTGCGCACCAGCATGAACGCATCCATGTGGCTTCGTGCCATCCCGCCGGAACCGAGCATGCCAACGACTTCCGAATCGTCGCGGCTCATGCAGCAAACGCCGATGCCACCGTCGGCGCCAACTCGCATATGCTGGAGCACGCCATCGTTGATGAATGCGAGCGGCTCGCCGTTGCGTACGCTGGTGAGAAAGATCAAGCCGCAATAGAGCCCCGGCTTGACGCAGTATCGTTCGTGAACGCGGCCGCCGCCATGTTCTCGCTCATACATGATGTCGGATTTCATCCGGATCGCGAAATAACCCCGTGCTGAACCGCCCTCCATCGTGCCCCACTGGTAGGTCAGGCCGGCTTGCGGAGTCGGAATTTGGATATCGATCCGCGGCCGACATACTGCTTCCCTGGTGACAAGGTCTCCATAAGCCCTTTCCAGCACCTCATTCGTGTCCGCCATGGTGAGAACACGAGCAACATCGTCGTTGTTGATAATCAAAGTCATGCGTGATCTTTCGATCCAGTGGGCCGCGCGTTTTAGCGACCGGGCCGGCATATTTGCAAAGGAACACAGCGCTGCCTAGCATCAATCTTAGCTGCTCAAATGGCGTCCTGCACCTTGTCGCTCTCCTCTTCCGGACGCCGCCGCGCTGCTTAATGCGGATATGAATGTCCGCCTTCCGATCTCGGCTGCTATTCGGCCGCTCCCCAATCCGGTCGCTATCGGAGCCAAAGTGGAAGTCGTGCGGCAATTCGTAAATCGATTGTAACGCATTGATCTGTCCGTCGCCGGCATTGGCAGAGCAAGCGATGGCGACATCTCGAGTGCGGCAACAGCCTTGACGGGCACAATGGGTGTGCGAACGTTCCTGCGATTTTTTGGGAAAGGAAGTGTGATGGGATCAAAATCGGCGTCGCGGGCAGTGACGCTTGGAACGCTCAGCGGTCTTATCCTGGCGACCACACTTTGGGCGCAGGAAGGAGGACCGGGAGCCTCTTGGCGCGGGGCGGGCCCGCGACCTTGTTTCGGACCGGAAGGCGGCTCGTATCAATGCGAAGAGCCTCCTGGGTCTATCGCGATCCTGGCCGGACGTGTATTCGATAGCAAGGCAGGGCAGATGTTGAGCGACCAAGTGGTTCTGATCCTCAACGATCGGATCACTGACGTTGGAGCTGCGACGCAGATCAAAATTCCGGCCGGCGCACATGTGATCGATCTCAGCAAGGAGACCGTGCTTCCAGGATTGATCGATGCCCACACGCACATGTTCGAAAATCCCAAGTCCGGCATGTCGCGCGAGACGTCGACCCTAATCGCCATCCAGAATTTGCAACTCGACCTGCACGCGGGATTCACCGCAACGCGCGACATGTCTTCGCATTCGAACGGCTATGCGGACGTCGAAGTCCGTGACGCCGTCAACCAAGGCCGAATCGAAGGTCCCCGTTTTCAGGTGTCTGGCCGAGGGATCATCTGGGCCGGCACTGCGCCGGACACGGCTCCAGCGACGCCGCTGACGGCCCGGCGTGTGCAATCGGTTGATGAGGCTATCGCGGCCGTACGCGAGCACGTCGAGCATGGTGTTGATTGGATCAAGCTTTTTCCGGGAGGCAACTACTCTTTTCTTCCGGACGGCCAAGTCAGTTACGTGACGACATATCCGTTGCAGGTATTGCGGGCGCTGGTTAGCGAAACACACAATCTCAATCATAAAGCCGCGTGCCATGTCTACGGTGGGGAGGGATTGAAGAACGCTATCACCGCGGGCTGCGACACAGTCGAGCACGGGCTCACCCTGAGCCAGGAGCAGGCGGATATGATGGTTGCGAAGGGGCTGAGCCTCGATCCCACCTTCACACGCTATTCCGTGTCGTCCATGGACGACGACGACAACAAGAATACGGGTGGCAAATACCGGATGATCCCGCTCGTCACGAAAGCGGTCTCGATGGCGGTTGCGACCAAGGGGCTGCCGATCATGCTTGGCAGCGGTGCTGACGGCGGGCCCTATCCGCATGGGACAGCGCAAGCGATTGAGTTCGAGGCGTTGGTCAAACGCGCAGGGATGGCACCGGCACGGGCAATTCAATCGGGAACGATGGTCAACGCCACAGTGATGGGATGGCAGGACCGGATTGGATCGATCGAGAATGGTAAGTATGCCGACATAATCGCAGTCTCCGGCGATCCACTGACGGACATTACCGAATTGCAGCGAGTCAGGTTCGTGATGAAGGGCGGCCGGATCGTCCGCGATGATCTCGCACGTAGCGTGATACGCGACCGATAGTGGTGGTCGGAACGGTTGTTCCCCTAATCAAGCGCGACTTCAAGAAGAATCGCCTGAGATGTCGCCTATCGGCGCGGAGCGTCACTTCGTGCGACGCAGCGATATGTCCGCAACTGGGGCATAAGCGGAAATCGCCCGAGCATCAAAAATGTGCAGCGGTTTGACCCAGACCGGTCCTCGGTGTGACTGTCAATTTTCACTGCAACAAACTTCGCCACTCCTTTACTCGATCACCTCATCGGCCCGGCCGAGTAGCGAAAGCGGCAATGTGAGGCCGAGCGCTTTTACGGCCATGAGGTTGAAGATCAGTTCGAACACTGTGGGCTGCACGACCGGAATGCACAGGCCCTAATACTAACTCGCGATAAGTGAGTAGACCGTCACCAGTACGGCAGTCCGTCGATCGCGACTTTATCGATCAAAATTCGTTGCCATACTGCTCTTTAAGCAGATCGAGCCGTCGCATCGCGTCGCGATCGGTCACCAGAAACAGGATCGCGGCCTTGTTCGCCTTGTGCGTGATCCAGTTGCCATGCGGTAGACTGAACACATCATGTGCATCCCAAGTTAGCGTGTCTTCACCGATCTGGCTCGTTCCGCACCCCTCGCAGACAAGGCAAACGGCGTTGCTGGTGCTACGAAATCGAACGGTTTCTGTGCCAGCGTCGATTTGTGTCAAATAGCAATCCATCAGTGCCATGGTCGAGCCGCCGGTGATCGGATTGACGTATCGCACCCGCCGAGAGCCATCCTTCCACTTCGGCGCCTCGTTCACGGCCCCGCGCGCCGCAGCCCATGGATAGCGGAAGACAGGCGAGAACGTAGGAGCCGCATCGCCGAAATCCGGCACGATGTTGGGAACGGCAAAGGCGCTGTCTCGAAGTACACTTGGCACATCGTGGGGCGGGTCTTGTTCGAAGACGTCGGTGCCGAGATATCGGTGCAAGGGGGCGTCAAGCGCGTCAAGCCAGATGATGGGTGTGCTGCCGCTGTGGACATGCTCGTGCCATGTCCAGCCCGGCGTGATCACGAGATCGCCCTGCGCCATCGGGCAGTCTTTGCCATCGACGATCGTCGAGGCGCCGCTTCCTTCAATCACAAAGCGTTGCGCATTCATTGTGTGGCGGTGTGGTCGCGCCCTTTCACCGGGCAAGAGGATTTGTAACGCTGTCGTAAGATTGGTCGTTGTGCTGCCCTCTCCGCCGAGGCAATTCGGATCGGTAAAGGTCAACACCCGTCGCTCTATCGCGGCTGGCGAAGAAACGACCATCGCGTCGTCAACCAAGGGACGGATCTCTTTCCACTTCCAATGGCTCGGCGCCGGGCCGCCCTCACGCGCCTTGTGGGCGACTGCGCTTTCCCAAAGAGGGTGAAGATTCGCCGCGTGCCAAGCTTTGCGAATCTCTTCATAGGACCGATCACTAGGCGATTTAGCTACTGACATTTTAGGTTATTCTCACTTCTTCATACGTCTACTAAACAGACTTTGCTGGCGGCCACACCTGAGCTTTTTTTCTCAGCCAAAGCGAATGTGTGTCCCACTATTGCGAGTGGATGTTGGTCCCTAGACTAGCATCGAGATTAGCCATGGCACGACGATCTGCAGCGCCGCAATGAAACGGTGGCGATCGGAGGGTAAGCAGACATCCCGCTGACATCGTGAATGTGCAGCGGTTGACCCCATATCGGACACGTTGCCTGCAATCAGATAAATGGTCGATATGAAAGGGAGTTCGCTATGACGAAAGTGCGCGTTGCAGGCTTTTCGATCTCGCTCGACGGTTTCGGAGCAGGGCCTGAACAAAGTCTTGAAAATCCGCTCGGCAAACGCGGGCTGGAACTGCACCAGTGGATGTTCGGTACGCGCATGTTCCAGGCAATGATCGGTAAGGACGGGGGCTCGGACGGCGTCGATGAGGCCTACGCATATCGTTCGATGGACGGGTTCGGCGCGTTCATCCTCGGCCGCAACATGTTCGGGCCTATCCGCGGTCCGTGGCCGGACGAGAGCTGGAAGGGCTGGTGGGGCGACAATCCGCCCTATCACGCGCCGACCTTCGTGCTGACGCACCATCCGCGCGATCCGATCGAGATGGAAGGCGGCACCACCTTCATCTTCGTGACCAACGGTATCGAGGCGGCGTTGGACCAGGCGAAACAAGCCGCCAATGGTCGCGACGTAAAGATCGGCGGTGGCGTCGAGACGGCGCGTCAATATCTTCGCGCCGGGCTGGTCGATGAGCTGCATTTCGCCTTGTCCCCGGTTGTGCTCGGACGAGGCGAAGTGATGTTCGCCGGGATCGACCTACCGGCGCTCGGCTATCGCGTCACCGAACATCAGGCGACCGAGCATGCCACCCACGTCGTTCTCGGCCGATAGACGTTCTACGAGCGCCCGTTCAATTTCGCCAAAGAGGCCTGAAGTTCGCTATTGGCCTCAACGGTAGCGATTGGGTGTAAAGCGGACATGCCTCGGGCATCGTCAATCGGTAGAGTTTGCCGAGTAGGCCCAGGGAATTTCACCCTGAGCCTCTCACAGAACCGGACTTGATACTCTCGCATCATCCGGCTCGTGCCATCGCACGAAGGCTGCCGCCTTCTGCTGAACTTTCGAGCTCCTCCTGGTCGACCCAGTTGGCCCACGCTCAACAGCGATGACCCACCCCCTTCGCTCCACGGGCATTACCCCGCTTCATCACTACTACGGGGCAGTCCGTCCCTCTCCGGCGCATCGGTACTTTCGGCCTCGCGGTTGGAGCCGCTTGTGCTCTTTCCCTTGGCATCGCCGGTCAGGTTCTCACGTTCCATACAGGAGCCAGATTGAGCTTCGCGCCGTCTACATGCCGGATGCCGCTTGGGCAGTATCAGTGCATCCCCCAAGCTTATCCCGGAAGATGGGTCAGCCCCCGGTTTTGACATCGTCTAAGTCGCTTTCGACACTTCATCGACGGTTCACTTGCGTTCGCCTCTCCCAATCATGCCTGCCGGAATCTGTTCCGGCTTTTCCGCAACGTTCACCACCATCGCTTTTGACGACAGCAGCTTGCGGTGGCTTGAGATCAACACCTGATTGCCGACCTCGAAGGGCCACCCTTCATCTCCCGTACAGTTGCGCATCGCCGTGTGGACCGGCGTTACTCGTGACACAAGACCCATTTTCGCCGATTTGTGACTGTCAATTGACGCACTGGGACAGGATCATTCGATCACGTCGTCGGGGCGCCCGCAGGTTGATCTCGGTATTGCTTGCGCTACCCTTTGGCGGGCATGCTAAGCAGGACGCGAACGCAAGCCTTTGAGCAAAAAAGGGGACTAAGGCATGTGCGACGATTGTAATAGATTTGCACTGGACCGCCGTAGGTTCCTCTCGCTAGCGGCGGCGGGCATCGCTGCAATGAGCGTCTTTCACACGCGTCCTTCTTTTGCGGCAGGTGCTGCCACAACGAGCGTTACAGCGGACGAAGCACTCGAAAAACTCAAAGCTGGTAATGAGCGATACGTTAGCGCTCCGCAGTTTTGCGCGCTTGATCTCTTAACCCAGCGCGAACACGTAGCGAAGACGCAATCCCCATGGGCAACGATCGTCACCTGCTCCGACAGCCGCGTCCCGCCTGAACTGCTGTTTGGTGGGCTCGGATTAGGCGAGCTCTTTGTCGCCCGTAACGCGGGCAACATGGTTGATACAGCGACCATGGGGACGATTGAATATGGAGCCGAGCACCTTGGCGTTCCCCTGATTGTGATTATGGGTCATGAAGAATGTGGTGCGGTTGTTGCCGCTTGCGAAGTTGTTGAGAAACACACCAAACTTCCAGGCTCCATCGGCCCCATGGTCAACGCCATCGTTCCTGCTGCGAAGGCTGTTCGCGGTAAGGCTGGTGATTTTGTGGATAATACGGTTCGAGAAAGTGCGAAACGAACAGCTACGAAGGTCGCGACCAAAAGCAAAATCGTTTCGCATCTAATCAAAGAGAATAAGGTCAAAGTAGTAGCCGCACGTTATGATCTCGACAATGGTCGAGTTGAGTTTTTGAGCTGAGCCCTTCATTCGGCGGTGCAGGCCTGACGCTGCGCCGCGCCGAGCGCAGATGTGAACTGCCGCCTTCTGATGCCGATTGCCATCGCTGGCCCCGCTGGGATCGCGACATGCGGAATGACGCGATTGGCCCAGGCTGTGTGAAAACGTGCTCGCGCGAGCACCGCGCAGAATTGGTTTCTGTATTGTCTCCTCCCGACAGTGGCCGCCAGCGTTTTTGTTTTTCAAATTGATGAAGTCGAGACGAAATTTCCAACGGCGAATTCGATTTCGGAGTTTTCACACAGCCTGGGCCCGTCGCGTCAGATATTGCTCTGCAATATAATTCCGCTCTTGGTGGTACTGCGTACAGTGGCCGGCGCGCTCGACGGAGGGTATGAAGCGTCAGATTTTATCCGCTGGCGCATCTGCAAGCAGTGTCTGGCGAATCTGCAAGCAGTGTAACGTGTTCTGAGAGCTACCAGCGGGACGTGCCGACGTTACGCGAATTTAAAGGTAGCGCTGGTGCCCGCGGCGGGCGAGCCATCCGTTTTAATCGACATCTGTCCGCTGGGCGCCGTTTTTCGCGTGCGGGAACGTGAAAGTTCGTGGGGGCATCACGATGAATTTTTTACGACGTCAATTTTTGTACATCGCCGCGGGCGCTGCTGCGCTCCCGGCCCTGCCTCGCGTCGCATCGGCGCTCGATTATCCGACGCACCCGGTGCACATCGTCGTGGACGCGCCCCGCGCGCTAAATCCCCGGCTCGTTATGCTACACGAGGAAGTTGCGCCGTGGCGAGGTGCCTGAGCAAAAGCGCATTCGGCCGCACCCTTCGGCGTCGGAGCGCTCGGCGACTGCGGCGCGTTAGCCTTTGGCCGAGGTCTTGGCCCAAGTGTCGCGCAGACCGACCGTACGATTGAAGACCGGCCGTTCGGCGGTCGAGTCCTTGTCCAGACAGAAATAGCCCTGCCGCTCGAACTGAACGGCGTCGACGGAATTCCTGCCCGCGAGCGCCGGCTCGACGCGCGCATCGGCGATCACATCGAGCGAGTTCGCATTAATATCGGCAGCAAAATCGCCCGCGTTCGGATCGGGGCGCGCGAACAGCGGATTATACAGGCGAATCTCGGCTTGAGCGGAATGATGCGCCGAGACCCAGTGTAGCGTTGCCTGGACTTTCCGGCCGTCGCGTGCATTGCCGCCCCGGGTCGTCGGATCGTAGGTGCAGCGCAGTTCAACGACCGCGCCGGCGGCGTCCTTCACGACCTCACGGCAGGTGATGAAATAGGCGTAACGCAGGCGCACTTCGCGGCCGGGCGCGAGCCGAAAGAATTTCTTCGGCGGATCTTCCATGAAGTCGTCGCGCTCGATGAAAAGCTCGCGGCTGAACGGAACGCGCCGGGTCCCGGCGCTCGAGTCTTCAGGGTGATTGAGCGCTTCGACTTCTTCGCTCTGGCGTTCGGGATAATTCTCGATCACGACTTTCAGCGGCCGCAGCACGGCCATGCGCCGCGCTCCCGTCCGGTTGAGGTGCTCGCGGATCGAAAATTCCAGCATCGCCATGTCGACGACGCTGTTGGCCTTGGCGACACCGACGCGCTTGACGAAGTCGCGGATCGCCGCGGGCGGCACACCGCGTCGGCGCAGCCCGGCCAGCGTCGGCATGCGCGGATCGTCCCACCCGCTGACGTATCCGCCGCGGACAAGTTCCGTCAGCACGCGCTTCGACAGCACCGTGTAGGTGAGATTGAGGCGCGCGAACTCGTACTGATGCGGATGTGAGGGCACCGGCAGGTTCGCCAGGAACCAGTCGTAGAGCGGCCGGTGATCCTCGAATTCGAGCGTGCAGATCGAGTGCGTGATCCCCTCGATCGAGTTCCGACTGGCCGTGGGCGAAGTCGTAACTCGGATAAATGCTCCACTTTGTGCCGGTGCGCGGATGTTCGGCGTGCAGAATGCGGTAAAGCACCGGATCCCGCAGATTGACGTTGCCCGAAGCCATGTCGATCCTGGCGCGCAGTACGCGTGCGCCGTTCGGAAATTCGCCGGCCCGCATCCGGCGGAACAGGTCGAGATTTTCCTCAACGGTGCGATCGCGGAACGGGCTGTCCTTGCCCGGCTCGGTCAACGTGCCGCGCGCCGCGCGCATCGCTTCCTGCGACTGATCGTCGACATAGGCCTTGCCCGCGCAGATCAGATACTCGGCCCACTCGTAGAGCCGCTCGAAATAGTCGGACGCGTAATAGAGGTGCTCACCCCAGTCGAAGCCGAGCCAGCGCACGTCGCGCTTGATCGAGTCGATATATTCCTGCTCCTCCTTGGTCGGATTGGTGTCGTCAAAGCGCAGGTTGCAGTGGCCGCCGAACTCCTCGGCGAGGCCGAAGTTCAGGCAGATCGATTTGGCGTGACCGATGTGCAGGTAGCCGTTGGGCTCCGGCGGAAAGCGGGTGACGACCGAGCTATGCCGGCCCGATTGCAGATCGGCACGCACGATATCCCGAATAAAATCCTGACCCGCTTCCCGTACCGCTGTTTCGGCGACCGTCATGTTTACGTCCGTTCAAAACCCGCCCAGTCATCCGTCCGGCATGCCGAATTTGCGGCGCTATCGTTAAGCGGCCCCGGATTGGACAGTTTGGTGAGGCCGGTCAAGCCCGGCCTGCCGCATGCCGCACGGTTGTGCTCTCACTCGACTGTGCTACACGAGCCCGCGCCCAGCGAGGACCTTGTTCGAGAGCCTACTAGATATGGCCGTTGTCACCCGTTTTGCACCCTCGCCCACCGGGTTCCTCCATATCGGCGGAGCCAGGACCGCGCTGTTCAACTGGCTCTATGCGCGTGGCCGCAGCGGCAAGATGCTGCTGCGTATCGAGGATACCGATCGGGAGCGGTCCACCAAGGCCGCGGTCGACGCGATCCTCGACGGCCTCACCTGGCTTGGCATCGACTGGGACGGAGACGCGATTTATCAATTCGCCCGCTCGTCGCAGCACCGCGAGGTGGCCGAACAGCTGTTGGCCGCGGGCCACGCTTACTACTGCTTCGCTACCCCCGACGAACTGAGGGAGATGCGGGAGACCGCACGGCGTGAAGGACGCGCCAAGCTCTACGACGGCCGCTGGCGCGACCGCGATCCGAAGGATGCACCGGCGGGCGTCAAGCCAACCATCCGTCTCAAAGCCCCACCGACGGGCGAAACCGTCATCGACGATCAGGTGCAGGGCCGCGTGGTTTGGCAGAACGAGAATCTCGATGATCTCGTGCTGCTGCGCTCCGATGGCACGCCCACCTACATGCTCGCCGTCGTGGTCGACGACCACGACATGGCGGTGACGCACATCATCCGCGGCGACGATCATCTGACCAACGCCGCGCGCCAGAAGCAAATCTACGAGGGGCTCGGCTGGACGGTGCCGGTTATGGCGCATATTCCGCTGATCCATGGACCGGACGGATCAAAGCTTTCGAAGCGTCACGGCGCGCTTGGCGTCGACGCCTACCGGGCGATCGGCTACTTGCCGGTGGCCTTACGCAACTACCTGGTCCGGCTCGGCTGGAGCCATGGCGACCAGGAAATCTTCTCGACCGACGAAATGATCGCCGCATTCGATCTGCCGCAGATCGGGCGGTCGCCGGCGCGGTTCGATTTCGCCAAGCTTGAGAGCCTCGACGGCCACTACATCCGACAAAGCAATGACGCGGCGCTGCTCGACAGCATCGAAAGACTGCTGCCGCATCTGGCGGATGGGAACCAACTTGCCGACAAGCTGACGCCGCATCTGCGGCAGCAATGGATCGCCGCCATGCCGAGTCTCAAGGAGCGCGCCAAGACGCTGCTCGACATCATCGACGGCGCAAAGTTTCTGTTCGCGGATCGGCCGATCCCGATTGACGACAAGGCTAAAGCCCTTCTCACCGCCGACGCGCGCGAACTCCTGGGCGGCATTGCAAAGGAACTCGCCTCGATCGAACCCTGGACTGCGGAAGCCACCGAGCGGGCCGTGCGGACCTTCGCGGAGCACAGGGGCGCCAAGCTCGGCGCCGTCGCTCAGCCGCTGCGCGCAGCGCTCACCGGCCGCACGACGTCACCGGGAATCTTCGAAGTGCTGACCGTCCTCGGCAAAAACGAAAGCT
Organism: uncultured Alphaproteobacteria bacterium; assembly: GCA_963732015.1. Taxonomy (GTDB): domain Bacteria; phylum Pseudomonadota; class Alphaproteobacteria; order Rhizobiales; family Xanthobacteraceae; genus BOG-931. The sequence continues at coordinate 131,514 of CAVSXY010000009.1, forward strand.
TGGCGCGCATCACCGACCAAGTTTGAGTTCGACAGACTTTCGGCCGCCGGCGGACTACTCGCGTAGCCCTTATTCGGCTATTATCTTGCAGTGCACACTTGGTTGCGGTACGTCAATAAGGTCGGTTTAACGATGCCGCCACCCCCACTGGCCGTCCCGGCGCAGCGCGATCCGCAAAGCCGGCTGCCCACATATCGAGGTTACGATCATGGACGCTAAGACCGGCGCCAACATCAAAACTGCAAAACTGACACTTGGCGACAAAAGCTGGTCGTTCCCCATCTACGACGGAACGATCGGTCCGGAAGTCATGGACATCGGCAAGCTTTATTCAGAGGCGGGTATTTTCACCTACGACCCCGGTTTCACGTCGACAGGCAGTTGCGAATCCAAGATCACCTATATCGACGGCGATGAGGGTGTGCTGCTTTACCGCGGCTACCCGATCGATGATTTGGCCGAACACGGCGATTTTCTCGAGACCTGCTATCTCCTGCTCTACGGCGAACTACCGACCGCGGCGCAAAAGGCTGATTTCGTCGATCGCGTGATCCATCACACGATGGTTCACGAGCAGATGAGCCGGTTTTTCCAAGGCTTCCGCCGCGATGCCCATCCGATGGCGGTCATGGTCGGCTCGGTCGGCGCGCTTTCGGCGTTCTATCACGACTCGACCGACATCACCGATCCAAACCAGCGCATGATCGCTTCGATCCGAATGATCGCGAAAATGCCGACGCTGGCGGCGATGGCCTACAAATATTCGATCGGTCAGCCGTTCATTTATCCGCAGAACTCACTCGATTACGCCACTAACTTCCTGCGCATGTGCTTTGCGGTCCCTTGCGAAGACTACAAGCCCAATCCGGTGCTGGCACGCGCGATGGATCGCATCTTCACGCTGCATGCCGATCACGAGCAGAACGCTTCGACCTCGACGGTGCGGCTTGCCGGTTCGACGGGCGCCAATCCGTTTGCCTGCATCGCCGCCGGTATTGCGGCGCTCTGGGGGCCCGCCCACGGCGGCGCCAATGAGGCGGCGCTCAAGATGCTCGCGGAGATCGGCACCGTCGATCGCATCCCCGAATACGTGAAGCGAGCGAAGGACCCTAAGGGATTCGTTCCGCCTGATGGGCTTCGGCCATCGCGTCTACAAGAACTACGATCCGCGCGCCAAGATCATGCAGAAGACCTGTCACGAGGTCTTAAACGAAATCGGCCGCAACGATCCGCTGCTCGATATCGCCGTGGAGCTCGAGCGCATCGCGCTGCACGACGACTACTTCATCGAGAAGCGGCTCTACCCGAACGTCGACTTCTATTCGGGCATTACGCTCCGCGCGATGGGTTTCCCGAACACGATGTTCACGGTTCTGTTCGCGCTCGCCCGCACGGTCGGCTGGATCGCGCAGTGGAAAGAGATGATCGAGGATCCGCACCAGAAGATCGGCCGACCGCGCCAGCTCTATACCGGTTCGCCGCGGCGTGATTACCAGCCGGTGTCGAAGCGCAAATAGCGAGCGGAGGCGCGCCTCAATTCAGCGCGCACCGTACGCCCAGGTCAGATAGACGCCGCCCCAGGTGAACCCGCCGCCGAAGGCCGCCAGCACCATGCGGTCGCCGGCCTTCAGCTTGCTCTCGTAATCCCACAGACACAGCGGGATCGTGGCAGCGGTGGTATTGCCGTATTTGTGAATCGTGACCATCACCCGCTCGGGCGGCAGCTTCATGCGTTCCGCGGTCGCTTCGATGATGCGCTTGTTGGCCTGATGCGGCACGAGCCAGTCGATCTTATCGCTGGTCAACTGATTGCGCTTCATCAGTTCGGTGGCGACCTCCGCCATACGCGCGACTGCGAATTTATAGACTGCAGCACCTTCTTGATGGACGTAGTGCAGGCGCTTGGCGACGGTTTCCGCCGTCGGCGGCATGCGGCTCCCGCCAGCCTTCTGGTGCAGGTGCGGCATACCTGACCCGTCGGACCTGATGAGAGTATCGATGATGCCGTACGTCGTGTTCGGCTCGATCAGAACAGCGCCGGCAGCATCGCCAAATAGAACGCACGTCGCGCGATCGGTGTAGTCGATGATGGCCGACATCTTGTCGGCGCCGACCACCACGATCTTGCGATACTTGCAGGTCTCAATGAATTGCGAGGCAATGGTGAGTGCATAGACGAAGCCCGAACACGCCGCCTGCACATCGAAACTGCCGATGCTGCGGATGCCGACCATGTCGCAGATGAGATTGGCGGTCGAGGGAAACACAAAATCCGGCGTCGTCGTCGCGCAGATCAGAAGTTCGACCGCGCCGGGTGACGTGCCGGTCTTGGCCAGAAGGCCGCGGACCGCTTCGGCTCCCATGTGGGACGTTCCAAGACCTTTGCCCTTGAGGATGTGCCGCTCCTTGATGCCGGTGCGTTCGACGATCCACTCGTCGCTGGTATCGACCATCTGCGCGAGTTCGACGTTCGTCAGGATGTCGGGAGGGACATAACCAAAGACCCCCGTGATCGCGGCGCGGATCGGGGCGTTGCGGACTGGCTTCTTGTTTTTGCTCACGCGAGATTCTTCGAGAATGGCGCTTGTGGTGGCGGTGTGCTTGCGGCCTTAGCAGGACGCTGGCGGCGATGGTAGAGCGGCCTCCATTGTCCTGATTCCAAAGTTCGTTGAGGTGTTGGGCCCCACCCGATGCGAACTTTGAACTCAAAGGGACACTAGCAAGTATATGATCCTGGTGCGGTTTTCGGATTAGAAGTTCCTGAACGAGATCGCCGCTGAATCATAGGAACCTCAAATCCACCGCACTGGCGGCGGTTAACACAAGCTCGGCGCTGCGCCAACCGCCGCAACATCGCGGCGGCCGCGCCGGGCCACGTCGAGGACGACGGCCGCGGCCTTGGTACTAGGGACCGCCGCATTGATCGCCATGATGGTGTCCAGCCGCCTGAAAGCCTCGACTTGGCGCCTCCGCTCCGGGGTGTCGGACAAGAGCGGAACAAGAGCGTCGGCAAGCCGCTCCGGCGTACAATTTCGCTGCAAAAACTCCGGAACGACGTTCTCGCCGATCACCAAGTTGGCCAGAATCACCGTGTGAAACTTCAATCGCAGCGTCATCAGGTGCATGACGATCTGCTCGACGAGCGGAACCTTATAGGCCGCGACCGTCGGCACCCCCGACAGCGCGAGTTCAAGCGTCACGGTGCCTGATGCCGCCAGTGCGGCTCGTGCCCTGCGAAACGCTGCCCACTTTTCCGCTGGCTCGACAACGATCTTTGGCGGATTGGCCCATCCAGCCACCCCCTCACGCACCAGACGCTCGAGATGGGGCACGGTGGGCAGGATCAGCTCCAAGGGTCCGGAACGAGGCGCCGCGAGGGCGATGGCTGCGCCGAAAGTATCCAGGAGGCGCCGAACCTCACTGATTCGGCTGCCCGGGAGAATCAGGACAACCGGCGGATCGGCGCTCCGACGCACCTGTTCGGCTGGGGTGGGGCGCAGTTCGGCAAGCCGTTCGACCAGCGGGTGGCCGACGTACAGGCAGGGCGGCCCGCTGAGGCGTACGTGAGCCGCCGGTTCGAACGGCAGGATCGCAAGCACATGGTCGACGTAGCCGCGCATGGCCCGGGCCCGACCGGGCCGCCACGCCCAAACCGAGGGAGAGACGTAGTCGAGGATTGGGATGGAGGGTGCGCGCTGCCGCACCCGGCGAGCCACGCGGTGGGTGAAATCGGGACTATCGATGATGACGAGAACATCCGGTCGGGCCGCAATGATGGCGTCGGCGGTCTCGCGGATACGTCGGAAAATTATCGGCAGTCGCCGCGGAATCGCCGTCAGCCCGATGATGGACAGCTCGTTGATCGGAAATGGGCTGACGATACCGGCTGCCGCCATCGCCCGGCCCCCGACGCCGGCGAGCTTCAATGCGCCGCCAAGGCGCGAGGTCAGGGCTTGCGCCAGCGCCGCCCCGAGTGCGTCTCCTGATTCCTCAGCGGCAACGATGAAGATCGAAATCGAGCGAGGCTGCGGCGTGTCGCTCGTCATGCCGCGGCCTCGCTGACGCCGACGAAGAAAATCTTGGCCCGGTCAGCGGCCGCCTTCACCTCTTCGGCCTCGGCGATGATCGTACTGCCTGCTGTGACGGCGACGCCCGCAAGCCCGGCTCGGGCAGCATTCTCGATCGTCTGGGGACCGATCGACGGCAGGTCGAAACGCCGGTCCTGACCCGGCTTCGGCGCTTTCACCAGCACACCGGTTCCCGGACGAGCGGTGATGCGCCCTTGTTGGCGAAGGTCCGCGATCCGTTTCAAAAGATTGTCGGTTCCCTCGGCGGCCTCGACACCGAGCACATGGTTGTCGGCGACGACGACAGCCTGTCCGACATCGAAGGGCCCGATCGCTGAGATCAACGCCAGCGCATGCGCGACGTCGGCGTTGTCGCGCTCTGACGGTCGATAGCGGCCAAGCGCGCCCGCAGGAACAAAAATCTCGGGAGCCACATCCTGGACGCCGATGACGCGCAGGCCCCCGCTCTCGGCAACGCTCGCAACACCGGACAGAAGCCGATCGTCGCCGCCGCGAAAGAATTTTACGGCGCGCGGCAAGAGACAGATCGTCCGCCAATCGAGACGGATCTGCGTCAATGCCGGCCGCAACAGCGTGCCGATAAACAACACGTCGCGGCAATGTTCGGCGCGGGCCAGGTGAAAAAAGCGTCCGACCTGCCCGAGTGCGATCCAGTGGTGCGTATAGCGTTCGATGACGGCGGGATCGGCCCAGCCCTTGATGCCGAACATCACGGGACGCCGGCCGCGGCGGACGACGGCATCGGCAACCGCGGCAGGAAAGCTGCCGCCTCCGCAGATGATCGCGACCGGATCCTCAGCCGGAGTCGTTGCAGTCTTGGTTGCCGCCTCAGGCGACATCGCCGTCTTGCTCGTCGGCTGCCCGCTGTGCACGGGGCCGCATCAATGGGCGTTTGCCGCCGGCGCGGATGAACGCAACGATCTTGCCGACCAGCGGGTCATCCGCAAAATCGCGCTCCAGTGCCTCGATCCGTTCGGCAAGCCGACCTTCCACGAAGAAGAGATGACGATAGGCGCGGCGCAGGCGATGCATTTCGGCGCGCGCCACGCCGCGGCGCTTCAACCCCACCATGTTCAATCCGACCAGCGCACCGGTTTGGCCGAGCGCAAAGCCGAACGGAATGATGTCGTCGCGAGCCGCCGACATGCCGGCCATCATCGCGCCCTCGCCGATGCGCACGAACTGATGGATTGCGACATGACCACCCAGAAACGTGTTGTCGCCGATGCTGACGTGGCCGCCGAGCACGACGTTGTTGGCGAGATTGACGTTGTCGCCCACCGAGCAGTCGTGACCGACATGCGAGCCGACCATCAAAAAGCAGCGGTCGCCGACACGCGTGATGCCACCGCCGTCTTCAGTTCCGATATTCATCGTGACGCTTTCGCGCAGTTCGCACCGCGAGCCGACCACCAGTTTGGTCGGACCGCCGCGATAATGAACCGATTGCGGCGGCGTGCCGAGCGAAGAAAACGGGTAAACGATGGTCCCCTCACCGATGGTCGTGGCCCCCGTGACATACACATGAGCGACAAGCCGGACGCCGAACTTGAGTTCGACGTCAGGTCCAACGATGCAATACGGACCAATTTCAACGCCTTCGCCAATGCGTGCGCCATCGGCGACACGCGCGGTCGGATCAATCGCCATTCAGCCCTCGGAAATTATTGCGCCGACTTCGGCCTCGGCGATCAGCGAGTTGCCGACCTTCGCTTCGGCCCGGTACCACCACATATTGCGGCGGTGCGCGATTTTATTAACGTGATACTCGAGCGTGTCGCCGGGCACGGCGGGCTTGCGGAACTTCGCCTTGTCGATGGTGAGGAAATACATCGAGCGGCGCTGTTCCAGCGGCTTCATCAGCCGCAGGCAAAGAATGCCCGCAGTCTGCGCCATGCCCTCGATGACAAGCACGCCCGGCATGACCGGATTCTCCGGAAAGTGCCCAAGGAATTGCGGCTCGTTGAAGGTGACATTCTTGATGCCGATACCATGCTCATCGCCACGCATGTCGATGACGCGATCAACCATGACGAAAGGGTAGCGATGCGGCAGCATGCGCAGGATGTCGCGGATGTCGGCCACGCCGAGAGCCTCGTCGGTCATGCGCCTTCTCCCTCGCCCTCGCCCTTGCCGCCGCCCCGCGCGAGCTTACGCAACACAGCAACCCCCTTCATCCAATCCCTCGCCGGCTGTGCCGGGTAGCCGCCCCAGCGGGCGCCGGGAGGAATGTCTGACATCAAACCCGCCTGCGCACCGAGCGCGGCACCAGTGCCGATGGAGACGTGGTCGGCAATGCCCACTTGCCCACCCAGCATGACGAAATCCCCTATCTGGACGCTGCCGGAAATGCCGACTTGCGACGCAATCAGACAATGCCGCCCAATGGACACGTTGTGCGCGATTTGGACCAGATTGTCGATCTTGGAGCCCTCCCCGATCACAGTGTCGCGGGTCGAGCCGCGATCGATCGTCGTGTTGGCGCCGATTTCGACGTCATCCTGAATGATGACGCGGCGCGTCTGCGGAATCTTCTGGTGTCCCTTCGGACTTGGCAGATAGCCGAAGCCATCCTGGCCGATGCGAGCACCGGGATGAATGATGACACGGTCGCCGATTAGCCCATGCTGGATCGTCGTTCCAGCGCCAATGGCACATTCGCGACCGACGCAGACTCCGGGGCCGATCACCGCGCCTGCGCCGATCAGCGTGCCCGCCCCGATCTCGGCGCCTGGTCCAATCACAGCCAGTGGATCAATCGCCACCCCGGCTTCGAGCCGTGCCGACGGATGCACGTTGGCTGAGGTCGAGCGCCCGCTGACGCCGAACAACGATGACGGACGCAACGCGTCCGGAAACAACGCGCGCGCGACTGCGACAAAGGCCCGGTAGGGCTCCGGCGTCACCAGCAGAACGAGCCGATCAGGTACCGCCGCCTCGAACCGCGGTGCGACCAGACAGGCGCCTGCGTTGGTGGCGGCCAGTTGATCGAGGTATTTCGGACTATCGAGGAAACTGATGTCCGCCGGCGTCGCCGTATCGAGCGGTGCGATGTCGGCAATACGCCCGCCGAGCGGCTGTCCGTCGCGCGGCTTCGCTCGCGTCAGTGCTGCGATCTCTTCGATCGTCAGCGTGCGTTGCTGTCGTTGAGAAGAAAAAGCCATGCGCTTGCCTGCGACGATGGCCGCAATCAGAAATGCGTTCCGCCGCCGAAGCTGAACCACTGGGTCCGGTCGTAGCCAGTCTTCAAAAGCGGATAGGCAAAATCGAAACGCAGCGGCCCAAAGGGTGAATCCCAGATCAGACTCGCTCCAACCGACGCGCGGACCGCGGGGCCGTCGGCATATACCATTCCGCATTGACAAATGTAACTGCCGGCAGGAGTGACAATAGTGCCGTTGATTTCGCCGGTCGCCGGATATGTCGTCTCAGCCTTGTAGTCCCATACCGAACCGGAATCGACGAACAGCGCACCGCGAAAGCCGGTATCCTTCGGCAGGAAGTAGAACGGGTATTGGAATTCAAGACTGGCGCCCCAGTAGAGCGTGCCGCCGATCGCGTCGTTCGAAGTTCCGACTGTGATGTCGCGCGGACCGATACCGGCAGGCGCAAAACCACGAACAAGATTCGGGCCCATCTTAAAGTCGTCGAGCATGCGGATTTCTTGACCGTTTAGGCTCGTGATGTTGCCCGCCTGCAGATGCAAGACGCTGACGAGGTCTGAGGCCACCTCATAGTAGCTACGAAAATCCGCGGTCGAGCGCATATAGCTCACATCGCCGCCGAGGCCGGCAAAATCCTGACCGAAGCTCATAAGTAAACCACTGGTCGGGCTCTTGTTGTTGTCGAGCGTGTTGTAGGTGAAGCCGTATCCGGCCAGCGACGTCAGATAGGCGCCGTTGGCGAGCTCGACGCGGACAGGAAGCGAGGCCTGGCCGAACTGAAAGCAGTTGCTCTGGCCGCCGTTCTGCACTGCATTCTGGTACGACGCATTGTTGTTGAAAAACCCCGTGGCAGTCGCCGCGGGCGTTGGGAAAGTCGACACAAAATCCGGGTTGATATTGTTGCAGTCGTTCAAGTTGGACGGCAACGTAATATTTTGTGTGTACAGCGAATAGCGAAGCTGAAAGGTAAGGTCCTCGCGCAGCGGAATGCCGAATTTCAGAGTGCCGCCGTAGGATTCCGTGCCGTACGACAGGTAGCTGTTGGCCAGCGTTTGCCGCGCGAACAAGTCGATGCCCGCCGAAATTCGCTGATCGAGGAAATACGGCTCAGCAAAATTTAGCTCGGCGCCGCGCGTATATTGCCCGTAGGTGACCGACGCCTTGGCAAACCGGCCGGTTCCGAGAAGATTGCGTTCGGAAATCGACATCTGGGCCATAAAGCCGTCTGATGTCGAAAACCCGCCCATGATCGAGAAGTCGCCGGTCGATTGCTCCTCGACGTCGACGTTGATCACCACGCGGTCGGGCGCCGAGCCCGGCTCATTGGTGATCTTCACCGACTTGAAGAAGTTGAGGTTCTTGATCCGCCGCTCGGCGCGATCGATCAGGGCGCGATTGTAGGGATCGCCTTCGGCGATGTCGAACTCCCGCCGGATGACGTAATCGCGCGTTCGCGTATTGCCGCGGATGTTGATGCGTTCGATATAGGCACGGGTCCCTTCATCCACGACGAAAACAATGCTGATCGTGCGCGTCTCAACGTTGCGATCGCCGCGCGGCCGCACGCTGCCGAATGGATAACCGCGCCGCGCAATTTCGACTGTGAGGTTCTCGACCGACTTCTCGACCGCCGTGCCGTTGTAGACTTGCCCTTGCCTCGTCAACAGGATCGGCCTGAGCGACGCCCCGTCGATGGCGCGGACGTTGGACTGAATGTCCATCGTGCCGAAGTGATAGAGCGGCCCCTCCTCGATCGTGAATGTGATGATGAACCCCTTTTTCCCGGGATCATATTCGCCGATGGCCGAAACAACCTGCACGTCGGCGTAGCCGTGGCTCAAGTAAAAGCGCCGAATGAGATCGCGGTCTGCTTCGATCCGATCCGGATCGTAGACGTCAGTGGTCTGTAGAAAGCTCAGCCAGTTCGATTCGGCGGTCTTGATGACCTCCTTCAAACGCCAAGCCGGATAGGCATTGTTGCCGACAAAAACGACGGATTTGACGCCGGTCTTCTCGCCCTCGTTGACCACAAAGATCAGATCAACCCGGTTGTTGGGGCGCTCGATGATCTGTGGCACGACGGAGACGTCGAAGCGTCCGTTGCGATGATAAACCTCGATGATGCGCTGCGTGTCGGCCTGCACGGTCGGCCGCGACAGCGCCCCGCGGGCTTTCGATTGAATTTCCTCTTGCAACTGCTCGTCCTTCATCCGGCGATTGCCTTCGAAGGCGAGGCGATTGATCACCGGCGCCTCGACGACGGTGACGACGAGATGTCCGCCCGACTGGGAGATGTGAACGTCCTCGAACAGACCGGAGGCGTAGAGCGCCTTCAACCCCGCATCAATTCGCGCGGCATCAAGCCGCTCGCCGGGAGCGACCTTGAAATACGAACGGACCGTGTCGGCTTCGACCCGGCGGTTGCCCTGCACGATAATGGAGTTTGCGGTCAAACCGTCTTCAGCCGGCGCCGCCATTGTGACGCCAGACAACATGCCAGATTGCGTGAAGCCAAAAAAACTCACGCCGAGGAGCACGCCGGCCACAGCGAGCCCTCGTTTTACCCGCACACACATGCTCATGCGCAAAGCGCTTTCATTCCCCTCGTGGCCGCCCCCAGTGGCGGGTTACCCGTAATCTCCCTCGGCTCTCGCTGAAAAATATAAACCTCACCCCGTACCGCCGCACGCCACGCCCACTTGTCCCAAACCATTGTGACCGCTTCATTTCTGACGGTCGGCCTAGGATGTCGTCAAGTGAACTATGTCATTGAAAGTTGCAAATATCATCAACATTAAAACGATCGCGAGACCAATGCGGAAACCAACCTCTTGCGCCCGCTCAGACAGCGGCCGCCCGCGCAACGCCTCAATACAGTAGAACAAAAGGTGGCCGCCATCGAGCAGCGGGATGGGAAAAAGATTGAGCAGGCCGATCGAGACAGACAACACTGCGGCCAGGTGAACGAGCGCGCCAAATCCCATCGTGGCGACCTGCCCTGACATCTGAGCGATGCGAATCGGCCCGCCGAGCTGGTCGGCAGCCTCGCGGCCGATGATGACACCGCCGAGGTAGCTCAAGGTTCGATCGATCACGAACCAGGTTTCCTGCACCCCCATCCAAACCGCTTTGGGTGGGGCGACCGGCTGGGCCTTGAGATCTTCGGCAGCCATCGACCGGGTGATGCCGAGAATTCCGATTCGATGGACGTTGCCGAAATTATCCTTGACCTCTTTCAGGGCCGGCGTGGCTTTCAGCACACGCTGCGCGCCAGCCCGCTCGATCGTAATGTCGAGGGTCTCGCCCGCGCTCTCGCTGACGATGCGCTGCATGTCCGCAAAGTCGGCAACGGCGTGCCCGTTGATTGCAACAACCAGATCGCCGGGCTGGAATCCAGCTGCGGCGGCTGCGCTGTCGGCCTGCACGGCATCGACCCGCGCGCTCATCGTCTGCTTGCCGTAGATGGAGAAAATCGCTGCAAAAATGATGATGGCTAAAAGGAAATTTGCCAACGGACCGGCCACGACGATGGCCGCTCGCTTGTAGACCGGTTGAAAGAAGAAGGTTTGACCGCGCTCGTTCTGGTCAATCGCTTCGATACGTTCGGCATCCGGCACGCTCGCCGCGTTCTCGTCGCCGAAGAACTTGACGAAGCCGCCGAGCGGGATGGCCGCGATCTTCCAGCGTGTCCCATGCCGGTCGTTGAAGCCGATGAGTTCCGGGCCGAACCCTATCGAAAAAACCAAAACCCGCACGCCGCACCACCGGGCGACCAGGAAGTGCCCCAGCTCATGGAAAAACACGACAAGGCTGAGGACGAACAGAAACGGAACAAGGTATCCGGTTACGCCACCGCCAAACGCATGCAAATGCGACAAAAAACTCGACCCCATGACGTGCCTGAACGCCCCCGCAGTGACCCGACGTGTCCCCGTCCCAGAGGTAAACCTACGATGCCATTGCGGCAATTTCGGGTAAGAGCTCGGCCGCCGACCTTCTTGCATTATGGTCAATGGCGACCGCTTCCTCGACCGATTGCGGCTCGGCCACCTCGCCGCGCCGCTCCGCGGCGTCCAGAGTAGCCTCAACGAGTGCCGGAATACCACTGAAACCAAGCCTGCCGCCGACGAATTCACGGACGGCAATCTCGTTTGCCGCATTAAGGATTGTCGGCTCTGCGCCGCCTGCGGCCAGCGCGCGCCTGGCGAGAGCGAGCGCCGGGAATCGGACCGGGTCTGGCTCCTCAAATGTCAGTGTCGCTACCCGCGCCAGATCAAGGCGCGGGGCCGGCGTTCCCATACGCACCGGCCACGCCAAGCAGTGGGAAATGGGAATGCGCATGTCCGGTGAACCGAGCTGGGCAATCACCGACCCGTCGCGGAATTCCACCAGTCCGTGCACCACCGATTGCGGGTGGACGACCACATCGAGTTCGTTAGGTTTCAGGGCGAAGAGATGATGGGCTTCGATCAATTCGAGACCCTTGTTCATCAGCGTCGCCGAATTGATGGTGACCTTCGGACCCATGATCCAGGTCGGATGCTTCAGCGCCTGCTCGACTGTCACCTTTCGGATCGCCTCGAGAGGCCAAGTCCGGAACGGTCCGCCCGAGGCGGTCAAGACGATTCGCCGCACGTCCTCACGGCGCCCCGCGCTCAACGCTTGGAAGATCGCATTGTGCTCTGAATCAACTGGCAGAATGATGGCCTTGGCGGCCGCGGCGCGGCGCATGAACAGCGCGCCGGCACAAACCAGACATTCCTTGTTGGCGATCGCCACCGTGGCGCCCCGTTCCGCGGCCGCCAGCGTGGGCTTGAGACTGGCGGCGCCGGTGATGGCCGCCATGACCCATTCGGCCGGCCGCTGTGCTGCCTCAACGACAGCCGCGGCGCCCGCACCAGCCTCGATGCCTGAACCCAACAACGCAGCCTTGAGTTCGGCATACGCATCGGGGTCTGCGACTGCAGCAAACCGTGCCCCCAATTCGCGGGCAAGCTGCGCCAGGCTTGCGGCGTTGCGGTGCGCCGTCAGCGCCTCGACGCGATAACGCCCCGGCTCGCGCCGCAGAAGATCGACCGTGCTCGAGCCGATCGAGCCCGTGGCGCCAAGCAACGTGACGGTGCGCGGCGCAACGGCTGGCTCGGCTCCCGCCAGCCGCTTCTTCCTCGTTACGCCTACCATGCCAGTAATCCCTGCGCCGGAGCGCTCAGTCCCCCCCGACAGAGCCCGATCAGCAGCGCGACGAGAGCGGCCACCAGAAAACCGTCGAGCCGGTCCATCAGCCCGCCATGACCGGGAATGAGGTGGCTCGCATCCTTTGCGCCAAAACGGCGTTTGACGGCAGACTCGAACAAATCCCCCCCCTGCGCAATGATTGAAAGTGTGCAGGCAACGAGCGCGACCGCCGCCAACCGGCCAATGCCGCTCGCATAAGCGACCGAGGTGCCGGCGGCAACCCCCCCACAAAGCCCGCCTATGGCGCCCGCCCACGTCTTGTGTGGGCTGACGCGAGGCCAAAGCAGCGGACCGCCGACAGCCTTGCCGACAAAATAAGCGAAAATGTCGGTGGCCCAGACAGTTGCAGCGAGAAACAATACCGCCGAAAGGCCCAAATCCGGATCGCGCCGCAAAAACGCCGGACCGAAGAAGCTCGCAGCCGCATAGAGCACGCCGCCAACGACCCAGACCGACCCGGCCGGCACCCGATCGGCTGCCAGTTTCGCGACCACGCCTGCCGAAAGCGCCCCGACCACGGTCAGGACGATCGCGGCCTCGGGACGATTGAGGCCGGTTAGGATCATTGCCGCGAGCAGCGCAAAGAATCCTACCGCCAAAATGCGCGGCTCAGCCGCGCGGGCGACGAGTCGCGTCCATTCCCACAAAATCCCGCATGCAGCGACAGCGCATAGGATGAGAAACGGCCAGCCACCGAGGTAGGCTACGACGACAACAAGGGGACCGAGGATGGCCGCAGATGCGATTCGCAGTGCAAGATTGCTTGCCCCACCCCCGCCCGAGGACCCCTTTTCGCCGGCGCGAGCGTCCCGATGGTTGAGTGAGATCACGACCCGGTCTGGGCGATCAGTCCGCCGAAGCGGCGTTCGCGCCGGTGATATTCGGCGATGGCATTCTCAAGGGCGGCCCGATCGAAGTCGGGCCAGTTGATCGGCACGAAAATCAGCTCGCTATAGGCGGCCTGCCACAACAGGAAATTCGACAGCCTCTGCTCGCCGCTGGTCCGGATAATGACGTCAGGGTCCGGCACGTCGGGGGCGTCGAGATGACGAGCAAGAAGTTCCGGCGTGATGTCGGCAGCGGATAGGCGTCCCCGCTCCACCTCGGTGGCAACGCGGCGCGCTGCGCGCGCGATCTCCTGCCTCGCCCCGTAATTGAACGCCACGACGAGCGTAAGGCCGTCGTTGTTGCGGGTTAAATCCTCCGCCTCTTCCAGCATGCGGCGGATATCGCGATCAAGATCCTCCCGTTCTCCGGTGATCCGCACACGGACATTGCTCTTGTGCAGGTCGGCGAGATCGTTACGGATGAAGCGGCGCAGCAGCCCCAGCAGATCGCGAATTTCGGAGGCTGGACGAGACCAGTTCTCGGAGCTGAACGAGAAGATGGTCAGAACCGAAATGCCAAGCTCACGAGCCGCACGGACGGTCTTGCGCACAGCTTCGACGCCACGCCGGTGGCCTTCCACCCGCGGCAGGCCGCGCGCAGCAGCCCACCGCCCGTTGCCATCCATGATGATGGCGACGTGCCGGGGCATTTCAAAGCTGTCGCTCCTCGCCCCCTGGGGGGTTGCCTCGCTTGTCGTGCTCGCAGCGTCGCTCACACCGTCATGATCTCCTTTTCCTTGCCCGCAAGCATTTTCTCGACCTCGGCGATCGTCCCGTCGGTTGCTTTCTGGACTTGCTCGGCTTGGCGATTGTGGTCGTCCTCGCTGATCTTGTGATCCTTCTCCAGTTTCTTGAGAAGGTCGAGACCGTCACGGCGGACGTGGCGCACGGCGACGCGCGCGGCTTCGGCATATTTGTGCGCCACCTTGACGATTTCGCGCCGCCGCTCCTCGTTGAGCTCCGGAATCCGCAGCCGCAGGATCTGGCCCTCGGTCGAGGGACTCAGTCCCAGATTCGCCGCCGAGATCGCCTTCTCGACAGCGTGAACCATCGAGCGGTCCCACACTTGAACGCTTAAGACCCGCGGCTCGGGTACGCTGATCGTCGCGAGCTGATTAAGCGGCATGTGGCTGCCATAGGCCTCGACTTGAACGTGCTCCAACAGCCCAGCCGAAGCCCGCCCGGTCCGCAAACCCGCCAGCTCCTGCTTGAGCGATGTCATCGCGCCCTGCATGCGGCGCCTGAGGTCGTTCATATCGAATGTCGTCGTCGCCATGGCGCCCTCCGCGATTGGCCTTTCAGGCCGGCACCTGTCAGTGAGCCGCGCTTGCGTGCTTTTCATCAGCCGACAGTGGTGAAGTGCCCCTTCTCGCGCAGGACGGTCTCGATCGCGCCCTGCTCCTGGATTGAGAAAACGATGATAGGCATATGGTTTTCCCGGGCAAGCGCGAAGGCCGTCGCGTCCATGATCTTAAGGTTTTTTTCCAGCGCTTCCTGGTGGCTGAGACGCTGGTATCGGGTTGCATTCGGATCGCGCTTGGGGTCGGCCGTGTAGACACCGTCGACATCGGTCGCCTTAAGGACGGCGTCGCAATCCATTTCGGCGGCCCGCAGCACCGCCGTCGTGTCCGTGGTGAAATAGGGGTTTCCCGTACCGCCGGCGAAAACGATGATGCGGCCATCCTCAAGGTGCCGCAACGCACGTTGCCGCTCGTAGGTCTCGCAGACCTGCGGCATCGCCAGCGCCGACATGGTGCGGGCGCTGACGCCGGCGCGCTCGATGGCCGATTTCGAGGACGAGCGCGTTCATGACGGTCGCCAGCATGCCCATCGCGTCCGCCGTCGGCCGCGACAGGCCCGTTTCAGAAATCTGCGCCCCCCGCAGAACGTTGCCGCCGCCGACGACGACACCCAGGCCTATGCCAAGAGCGCGGGCGGCGATGAGATCAGCGGCAAAACGGTCGATTGACGGCTGATGAATCCCGAATCTCTCGGGACCGCTCAACGCCTCGCCGGACAGCTTGACGATGACCCGTCGATAGTTCGGTTTCGCCATGGCTTTCGTCTGCTCGAAGCCGATGCGGCAGGTCCCGCTCCCGCCGCTTAAGGTTCTTCAGTCTGCCGTATTGGGAGCAAGGCCCCGACGGCGCAAACACGTACCCTCAGTGCGTTCCGGCAAGAGCAGCGACTTCGCCGCCGAAATCGTCGGTCGGCTTGTCGATACCTTCACCGAGCGCAAAACGCACAAAGCCTGTGACCTTGATCGGATCGCCGACCTTGCCTTCAGCTTCCTTGATCGCCTGCGCGACAGTCTTCTTGCCTTCCTCGATGGCGTAACCCTGCTCAAGGAGACAGACCTCCTTGTAGAAAGTCTTCAGACCGGATTCGACAATCTTTTCGACCACGTTTGCCGGCTTGCCCTCAGACTTAGCGGCGAGCACACCCTTCTCCCGTTCAATGGCCGCCGGGTCGAGACCGGACGAATTGATCGCCTGCGGATTTGCGGCAGCGACATGCATCGCTACCATGCGGCCAAATGCTTTGAGTTCGTCGGCTTTGCCGCCCAATTCGAGCGCCACGATCACGCCGATCTTGCCAAGCCCGTCGATTACCGAGCTGTGCACGTAGCTTGCGACGACACCCTTGCCGACCGTCAGTGCGGCGGCGCGGCGCAACGTCATGTTCTCACCGATCTTGGCGATAGTCTCGTTGACGGCGTCGGCCACGGTACGATCGCCGACGCGCGCGGCGAGAATCTTGTTGACGTCGGTGCCGGCATCGAGCGCGACACTCGCAATCATTTTGACCAGGCCCTGAAACAGGTCATTGCGGGCAACGAAGTCGGTCTCGGAATTCACCTCGACGACGACGCCCTTGTTGCCCGCGACTGCGATGCCGATCAGCCCGTCGGCGGCAACGCGGCCTACCTTCTTCGCGGCCTTCGCAAGACCCTTCTTGCGCAGCCAATCAACCGCACCTTCGAGATCCCCGTTTGTCTCGCCGAGAGCAGCCTTACAATCCATCATGCCCGCTCCGGTTTTGTCACGGAGCTCTTTGACCATACTCGCGCTGATGTTCGCCATCGTTGTCGATCCTTGACTACCGAATTCTTGTCTTCATCATCCCGAGCGAAGCGAGGCGCCCGCGACGCAAGGCCACCATCAGATAATGGCCTGCACTTTAAAAAACATCACGCGCCGAACGCTAAGCCCGCCTCTTGGTGGGTTTCGCTGGCCAAAAGCCGAAGCGGGCTTATTCCGCCTCGACCGTCAGCTCCTTGGCCTTCGCGATCCAGCCCTCGACCCGCCCCGGCAACCCGACTTCTTCGCCGACATTGTGGGCCGCGGTACCCGACAGCTCGGCGATCTGCTGGAAGTGGAAAATCCCGAGATCGTTGAGCTTCTTTTCGATCGCGGGCGACACGCCTGGAAGCTTTTTGAGATCGTCGGCCACGCCGCGCGGTCCTGACAGCTGTTCGAAGCCAAGCTTGTTGGTCTCCGCCGGCAGCTCTTCGGCAACGACGGGTTCGGCCTGCGCACCGACATCAATGCCGTGCGAACCTTGCGCCCGCGAAATGCCGTCGATGGCAGCTTTGGCGATCAGATCGCAATAGAGCGTAATGGCGCGGCTGGCGTCGTCGTTGCCCGGCACCACGTAGGTGATGCCATCCGGGTCGCAATTGGTGTCGACGACGGCGGCCACCGGAACATTGAGCCGGCGCGCTTCCTTGATGGCGATATCTTCTTTGTTCGTGTCGATCACGAACAAGAGATCGGGCAGGCCGCCCATGTCCTTGATGCCGCCGAGTGCGCGGTCGAGTTTGTCACGCTCGCGCTGCAGCGTCAGCCGCTCCTTCTTGGTGTAGCCCTGTGCTTCGTTCGAGCTCAGCATCTCCTCGAGCTTGCGCAGCCGCTTGATCGAGTTCGACACCGTCTTCCAGTTGGTCAGCGTACCGCCGAGCCAGCGCGAATTGACGTAGTACTGGGCCGACTTCTTCGCGGCTTCGGCGATGGCGTCCTGCGCCTGCCGTTTGGTGCCGACGAACAGGATGCGGCCGCCCTGGGCGACCGTATCGCTGACGGCCTGCAGCGCGCGGTGCATCATCGGCACCGACTGGGTCAGATCGACGATGTGAATGTTGTTGCGGGTGCCGAAGATGTACTCAGCCATCTTCGGATTCCAACGGTGGGCCTGGTGGCCGAAGTGAACGCCAGCTTCCAATAGCTGGCGCATGCTGAAGTCGGGTAGCGACATGTCATTCTCCGGTTGATCCGCCGCGGACCGAGAGGCGCCTCCGAGGAAGCACCACCGGACGGCCGTTCGGCCAAGGTCCGCGTGTGAGATTGGGCGGGTTATATAGGCATGCGACGGGGCGACGCAACCGGAACGTTGCGGCGGGCGCTTTCGTCTAACCGCAGGGTTACGGAACCCCTCGCCCTCCCCGGGCCGGCCATCGCCGATGGCCGTTACTCCGCGGCGCGGTCCAGCCCCGTGGCGTCGAGGTGCGCCACGACCTCGTCGACGTGCATGACGTCAGCGTATTTGTGGTGCATGTCGAACAGGTTGACCTTGTGGGACAGTTCGGCCCGGTCGTAGGTGCATTCCTCAACGACCGTAACGTGAAAGCCGCTGGAGTGACCGTCGACGACGCTCGCGCGCACGCACCCCGACGTGCTTTCGCCGCAAACTATCAGGCTTTGCACGCCGAGCAGCGATAGGTGCGAAAACAGCGGCGTACCCTGAAAGATGCTGGCGCGCTGCTTCCAGATGACGATGTCCTGCGGCTCGACCGGAAACTCGCGATAGATGGCATAGCTGTCGGCGGGCAGCGGCTCGCCGCGGCGTTTGGTGGAGACCGCACCCGACGGACGGTTATTGGGACGCGTCTCCTGCGTGCAGAAGAAGATCGGCACGCCGGCGCGCCGCGCGGCCGCGAGAAGCTTCTTGGTCGATGCGATGGCGCGGTGTGCGAAAATTCCACACGTGTTCGGGTATTGGTCATTGATTTCGACCGGCGGCACCGGCCCACCACGATAGACAAGGTCGTAGAGATCGATCGCCAGCAGTGCGGGCCGCGGACCGACATAGGTTTCACGACGCCATGCCGAATAAAGCTTCAAGTCGTCCGCCGGAACGATGTCCTTCCAGCAGTGATCATTGAATTTGTCGATTGCGGACATGACGCACCTTCGGCCAATGAATGAGACATTGCAGCCTACACCGAAAGCACGGCTCGTGCCAAAGCACTAAGCCGCCTACAACGCTTCCACGGTGACCACGCCGGCAACCGCCTTGATGGCGCCGGCGATCTGCGGCGACACCTTGAAACGGCCGGGAAGCTTAACCTCGACCTCGCTGCCGTTTTCGAGCAGCAGCACCATGCTGACTTCGCCTTCAGCAAACTCCGCGCTGTTGCGAGCGCCCGCCTTGCTGGGCTCAAGCCGCCGCACCAAACCGTCGATCGGCAACTCGTTGCGCAGAAAGACCCGCAGACCTTTGTGCATCTTGGCCGCGGCCTCATCGAGCAGCTCCACCGACTGGATACGCGCCCGCACCTCCTCGGCCTGCACCTCGGCGGTCAGGAACAGGAGCACCGCGGTTCCCGGCTCCAAGAGGTCGCGATACTGCGCAAGCCCCTCGGCGAACAGCACCGCCTCGTATTGGCCGCTCGGATCGGAGAGACCGATGATGCCCATCTTGCTGCCGGTCCTGGTGCGCCGCTCGGTGCGGGCCACCACAGTTCCGGCGACCCGCCCGGCGCTCGCGCCAGCTTTCACGGCACGGGCAAACTCCGACCAGGATTGTACCCGCAGGCGCTTCAGCGCGGCGCTGTAATCATCGAGCGGATGACCGGTGAGAAAGTAGCCGACCGCATCGTATTCGCGCTGCAGGCGGTCGGAAGGCAGCCACGGTTCGACCGCAGCGAGCACCATCGGTTCCGGCGCCGACGGTCCGGCAAACAACTCGGATTGGCCGAGCGCCGCATTGTCGGTTGTGCGCTGTGCGGTCGCGAGCAAAACGTCGACCGAGGCAAAGACGCGCGCGCGGTTCGGTTCGATCGCGTCGAACGCACCCGCGGCCGTCAGGCTTTCCAGTACCCGCTTGTTGACCGCCCGCGGATTGGTCCGGCCGGCGAAATCCGCAAGGTCCTTGAATGGCCGCTCGCTTCGCGCCGCGACGATGGTCTCAACCGCCTGTCTGCCGACGCCGCGCAGCGCCGCGAGCGCGTAGTGGATGGAATTGCCAGCGACGTCGAATTCGACGCCGGAGCGATTGATCGACGGCGGTTCGACTTTGATGCCGAGACGCTCGGCCTCAGCACGAAATTCGGCGAGCTTGTCGGTGTTACCCATGTCGAGCGTCATCGATGCCGCCAAAAACTCGACCGGATAGTTCGCCTTCATGTAGGCGGTCTGATAGGTCAAGAGCGCATAAGGGGCCGAATGCGATTTATTGAAGCCGTATTCGGCAAACTTGGCACAGGTATCGAAGATGGCTTCTGCATCGGCGTGGCCGATGCCGCGCTCAACCGCTCCGGAGATGAAGCTGTCGCGCTGTGACGCCATCTCCTTCTTGTCTTTCTTGCCCATGGCGCGGCGCAGGATATCGGCCTGGCCCAGACTGTAGCCGGCGAGATCGCGCGCGATCTGCTGCACCTGCTCCTGATAGGTGATGATGCCGTAGGTCGGCGCCAGGATCGGTTCGAGCTTCGGATGCAGATAGCCGATGGGCTCGGACCCGCCTTGCGCGCGCAATAGGTCGGGATGTTTGCCATCGGTCCCGGGCGATAGAGCGCGACCAGCACGATGAGGTCTTCGAACCGGTCGGGGCGCATATCGATCAGCGCGCGCCGCATGCCCTGACTTTCAACCTGGAACACGCCGACGGTTTCACCGCGCGCCAGCATCTCATAGGTCTTGGCGTCGTCGAGCGGGGTGCGCAGCAGATCGATATCGATGCCGCGCTTGCGCACCCAGCGCACCGCCATTTCCAGAACGGTCAGCGTCTTGAGGCCAAGGAAGTCGAATTTGACCAAGCCCGCCGGCTCAACCCATTTCATGTTGAATTGGGTCACCGGCATGTTGGACTTCGGATCGCGATAGAGCGGCACCAGTTCGGCGAGCGGCCGTTCACCAATCACAATTCCGGCGGCGTGGGTCGAAGCGTGGCGGTGCAGCCCTTCGAGCTTTTGCGCAATGTCGAAAGCGCGCCGCGTCACCGGATCGCGGTCGCGCTCGGCCTGAAGGCGCGGCTCATCGTCGATCGCACGCTTGAGCGAGATTGGATTCGCCGGATTCTGGGGCACAAGCTTGCACAGCTTGTCGACCTGGCCGTACGGCATTTGCAGCACGCGGCCGACATCACGCAGCACGCCGCGCGCCTGCAGCGTGCCGAACGTGATGATCTGCGCCACCCGATCGCGCCCGTAACGTTCCTGCACATAGCGGATGACTTCGTCGCGGCGGTCCTGGCAGAAGTCGATGTCGAAGTCCGGCATCGACACACGCTCGGGATTGAGAAATCGCTCGAACAGAAGTCCAAAGCGTATCGGATCGAGGTCGGTGATGGTCAATGCATAAGCGACGAGTGAACCGGCGCCGGAGCCGCGGCCCGGACCGACCGGAATGCCCTGCCCCTTCGCCCATTGGATGAAATCGGCGACGATGAGGAAGTAGCCGGAATACTTCATCCGCTCGATCACGCCGAGCTCAAACGCCAGCCGCTCTTGATACTCTTCTGTCGAGTGGCCCTGCGCCGTGCCGTGGCGCGACAGCCGCAGTTCGAGACCGGACTGGGCCGCGCGGCGAAGCTCGTTGACCTCATTGGCGTCGCCCGCGTTCGGCGCCGTAGAAAACCGCGGCAGAATTGGCGCGAGCTTGCGAGGCCGAAACAGACAACGTTGGGCGATCTCGACGCTGGCTGCGAGGGCCTCCGGCAAATCGGCAAACAACGCAGCCATTTCCGCCCGAGTCTTAAAGCGATGCTCCGGCGTCAGCTGGCGCCGCTCACTGTCAGCGAGCAGCTTGCCCTCCGCGATGCACAACAGGGCGTCGTGGGCTTCGTAATCCTCGCGCGCCGCAAAGAACGGTTCGTTGCTGGCGACCAGCGGAATGCCGCGTGCATAGGCCAGACCGATCAGGGCGTGTTCGGCTGCGCGCTCCGCCGGCATGCCATGGCGCTGTAGTTCGACATAAAGCCGGTCGGCGAACAGCCGCTGCAGGTCCCCGCAGCGTACGTCCGCCAGCGTATTCTGCCCGCCTACAAGCGCGACGTTCAGCGGACCATTCGGGCCGCCGGTGAGCGCGATCAATCCTTTCGTTTGGCCCTCGAGCCAGTCGAGCTTGGCGTGAGGATGTTCGTGCGGCGCCGTCTCAAGATGCGCGCGTGAAGCGAGCCGCATCAGGCTGCGATAGCCGTCCTCATGGCAAGCCAGCAGCACCAATTGAGGCCACACAACATCCGCAAGACCGTTGCGGTTCTCCTGGTCGCCGAAATCGACACCCAGCGCGCAACCGATGATCGGCTGAATTCCCACGCTCGCCATCTTTTCGGAGAATTCCAGCGCTCCGAACATGTTGCCGGTATCGGTGAGCGCGAGTGCCGGCTGGCGATCCTTTTTGGCGAGTTCAGCCAACCGTGCGATCGTCAGCGCGCCCTCGAGCAGCGAATAGGACGAGTGCACGTGCAGATGCACGAAGCCCGGTTCTTTGGCGGCAGAGCCTTTGGCGGATGACATCGGTGACGGCGCTCGCCCCTATGCAATTCCTGTCGGTTCGAGGATTGGCGGAAGGACACGCCGCTGTCCATCGCAGCCACCCGGCAGCGCGGCGAAGCGCACAGAAATCTTCGTCTCGAATCCGCTGCATCTTCGTCTCGAATCCTCTGCCGCGAATCAGATCCTCAAAGGAACTCCAAGCACTTGAGCCCAGACTGCGATCGTCGCCAGAAACAGTGTGATCGACGCCAGCGCCAACGCCTCCTCGACAACAGCGCGAACCATGTGCGGTCTCCCTTTTTGGAACATAAAGGGAACATAGTTCATGACCTGTTCACTCGTCAAGCCGCCCGTGCCGACGCCGTCATGCGCACGACGCGCATTTAAGCCAAGGGCTAACGAAATGTTAATGCGGCGTTCAAGTTCGCCGATCCATACCAGCCGGCGCTAGCCTGATCGGGACACTCTGAACTGATCGGGACGGTTCGTCGTAGCAAGAGCGGTCGGCGGCAACTTTTCCCTTCCGGCACGGTCATTACGGCGGCTTACGGTACGGGTGTATGACCGACCCTGGCGTGTTCTTCGTCTATTCTGCAATTCAGCAATAACGAGGAGGAGATTCCAAATGCGAACTCTCACGACATCTCTGGCTGCAGCTGCACTTCTGTTGGGTTCGATGGCATTGGCCAGCGCGCAAGCGCAACAGCCGGGGGCGCGGCTGGCTTGAAGGCGCAGGTTCAATACGCCACGCCGGTCATCAAGCAGGCTGCCTGCGGTGGCCACACCGGCGGCTACGGCTGTGGCCCGGGATGGACCTGGAACGGCTATTACCGCCGCTGCGTTCGCTGCTACTAAACGGCACGATCGATCGCGAAATTCTATCGCAGTTGAGGGCGCCTTCGGGCGGCCTCTTCATTTGCGCTGGAACGGCGTCTCGCGGAATGACCGAATGCGGTCAATTAGCACATGGTGAAACCGCCGAAACCGACCGAGCATTCTTAGACCAGTCGCTGTCCGACTCTTGACGCCTGATCGTGGAGGAAGCGCTCATGACCGACCCGGAATACCGTGACCCGAGCTACGCCTATCCGCCGACCCGGCCTACGCTCAAAACATTGCTTGCTGCCGCCGCCGTCGTCGCAGTGGCCGTGGTGATTTTGAACTGGTCGCAGGTTTCAGCCTTCGCCCATATCAATCAGATCGAAGCTGAAATCGAGCACGCCGTAGGGCTCTGACCGAGGATCCCGACGCGAATTCGTCGGGCTGCGACCCCGCGCGGGCGGTCACGCCTGCGTGACAGCGCGTGCTTTTCATGGACCAAGGCGAGATAAAGCCGAGGCCTTGGTGTTAGTCGGCAGGTATCCCTCCGTTTCCGGAGCTCTGCGATGAGAACCCTGCCCATGAGAACCTTGCCGTTGGTACTAGGACTTGCCGCTACGGCCGCTTTGGGCTCGCCCGCCCCCGCCGTCGAATACCCGTGGTGCGCCGAATACAGCTACGACAACGGCGGCACCAACTGCGGTTTTGTCAGCCGCGAACAATGCCAAGCGACCGTCACCGGCGTCGGGGGTCTCTGCGTGCAAAATCCGCAATACCAGCCGACCGCCGCGGTCGTTCCCGGCGCGCGCTCTCACACGCGCTACCGGACCCATTCCTAATTCCTGACGATCGCGACTACCGTGGAGGCTTCAGAGACCTGAACCGGCGCCGCGCGCGGCCGACTTCACGTCATCTCCACAACCAGGCCATCGCGCAGCGTCACGCGGCGATCCATCTGCGCGGCGATGTCCATGTTGTGGGTGGCGATGACGGCGGCCAAGCCCGAGGCGCGCACGAGTTGACCCAGCGCCGAGAACACATGCTCGGCGGTCCGTACATCGAGGTTACCCGTCGGCTCATCCGCGAGCAGGATACGCGGCGCGTTGGCGACTGCGCGCGCGATGGCGACCCGCTGCTGCTCACCGCCGGACAGTTCGGCCGGGCGATGCATCAGGCGGTCCTTTAGGCCGAGATAAGTGAGCAGTTCGACGCCGCGCGACCGCGCTTCGTCGCGCGGCAGGCCGCGGATCATCTGCGGCATCATTACGTTTTCGAGCGCGGAGAATTCGGGCAGCAGATGGTGAAATTGATAGACGAAACCGATATCGCTGCGCCGAATCCGAGTCCGTTGAATGTCGCTTAAGTGCGATGTCGCAACGGCGTCGATATAGACCTCGCCGCCGTCCGGATGCTCCAGCAATCCGGCAATGTGCAAAAGCGTCGATTTCCCGGCGCCCGAGGGGGCGACAAGCGCCACCATCTCTCCGCTCCAAACCGCGAGCTCGGCGCCTTTGAGAATATCGAGCGTCGCGTCGCCCTGGCGAAATTGCCGGCTGACGCCATGCAGAAAGACCAGCGGATGATCTTTAGCGTCTACCGCGGCCGGCGCCGGCATCTCACTGGTCTTGGTGGTGTCGTCCATTGCCCCTGGTCACTCGTAGCGAAGAGCTTCGACAGGATCGAGCCGCGCCGCGCGCCATGACGGATAGAGCGTCGCCAGCAGTGACAAGCCGAGCGCCATCACAACCACCGCCGCGGTTTCTTTGGCATTCATGTCGGCCGGAAGTTTCGACAGGAAGTAAAGCTCCTTCGGGAACAGCTCGGTGTTCGTCAGCCACGACAAGAATTGCCGGATCGCTTCGATGTTCATGCAAACGACGGTTCCGAGCAGAAAGCCGACGACTGTGCCGACAAAACCGATCGACGCACCGGTGATGAGGAAGACCCGCATGATCGCGCCCTGGGTCGCGCCCATGGTCCGCAGAATCGCAATGTCGCTGCTCTTGTCCTTCACCAGCATGATCAGCCCGGACACGATATTGAGCGCCGCGACCAGTACGATCAGCGTCAGGATCAAGAACATCACATTGCGTTCGACCTGCAGCGCGCCAAAGAAGGTCGCATTCCGCTGACGCCAGTCGATCATGTAGATCGGGCGCGCCGCAGCCTTCGTCACAAGCTCGCGGAAGCTGTCGATGCGATCCGGGTTGTCGGTATAGACCTCGATCGCCGTGACGTCACCGGTACGGTTGAAATACGCCTGCGCCTCGGTCAGCGGCATGAAGACGAACGCCGAATCGTATTCCGACATGCCAATCTCGAACACGGCCGCGATCTTGTAGGCCTTGATGCGCGGCGTGGTTCCCATCGGCGTCACCGCACCGCGCGGCGCCACGAGGGTGATGTTGTCGCCGGCCCGCACCGAAAGCTGCTCGGCCAGTCGCGCACCGATCGCGAGAGCCTGACCCTGATCGAACCCGTCAAGCGTGCCTTGCTTGATATTGCTGGATACCGACGTGAGCTTGCCGAGGTCGCTTGAGCGAATGCCGCGCACCAGAACGCCCGAGGCGTTGAATGGAGAAGAGGCCAGCGCCTGACCCTCGACGATCGGCGCCGCCAAGCGGACCCCCGGGACCTGGGAGACGCGATCCGATAGGGGCTCCCAGTCGGTCAGCGGCGATTCGAGCGGCTGGATCAGCAGATGGCCGTTGAGGCCCAGAATCTTTTCCAAGAGTTCCTGGCGGAATCCGTTCATCACCGCCATGACGATGATCAGCGTCGCGACCCCCAGCATGATGCCGAGGAAAGAGAACCCGGCAATGACCGAGATGAAGCCTTCCTTGCGCCGCGCGCGCAGATAGCGCAGCGACAGCATCCACTCGAACGGAGCAAAGGGATGGGTGCCAGTCGGCTCATGCATCAATGGTAAATCCCGCGCACGGACACCGAGTTTCACACGATTCTGGCAGTTTCAAGCCTCCGAACGTCGCATCCGGAGGTCGCAGCGCACAGCTTCATGCACTGAGTCGCACGACGGCGTCCGCTGGAGTCATCAGTTCCCGCAGCCCGTCCGACCGTTGCTTGACTTCGACCTTGCCCTCGGCGAGCGAGCGCGGTCCGACCAAGAGCTGCCAGGGAACGCCGATCAGGTCGGCCGCGGCGAACTTCGAGCCGGGCCGTTCGTCAAGGTCGTGGTAGAGCGTGTCGATCCCTTTGGCGTTCAGCGCGCCGTATAGCCCTTCGCAGGCCGCGTCGGTCTCGCTCGAACCCTGCTTCAGGTTGAGGATGATGGCCTTGAAAGGCGCAACCGCTTCCGGCCATTTGATTCCGGCCTCGTCGTGAGAAGCCTCGATGATGGCGGCGACAAGACGGCTCGGCCCGATACCGTACGACCCCATATGCACGGGCCGCTCGACGCCGTCGGGTGCGGCAACCAGCGCCTTCATGGGATCGGAATACTTTGTGCCGAAATAGAAGATGTGCCCGACCTCGATGCCGCGCGCCGAGATTTGTTTGTCCGACGGAAGCTTTGCAAACGCGTCGGCATCATGCTTTTCCGAGGTCGCCGCGTAGAGCGACGTCCATTTGTCGATAATCGCCTGCAATCCGGCGACGTTACCAAAATCCACGTCGAGCCCCGGAACATCGAAGCTCAGATAATCCTTGTGGCAAAACACCTCGCTCTCGCCGGTGTCGGCAAGAATGATGAACTCGTGCGAGAGGTTGCCCCCGATCGGGCCGCTCTCCGCCACCATCGGAATTGACCGCAAGCCCATGCGGGCGAACGTGCGGAGATAA
This sequence comes from uncultured Alphaproteobacteria bacterium, assembly GCA_963732015.1. Taxonomy (GTDB): domain Bacteria; phylum Pseudomonadota; class Alphaproteobacteria; order Rhizobiales; family Xanthobacteraceae; genus BOG-931. The sequence continues at coordinate 158,221 of CAVSXY010000009.1, forward strand.
GCAACAAACATCCGGTTATAGGCGTGCTTGGCGCCGGCAAAATCGACGTCGAAGGAATACGCGTCCTTCATGAGAAATTCGCGCCCCCGCATCAGCCCAAAGCGAGGCCGCACCTCGTCGCGAAACTTCCATTGGATATGGTAGAGATTAAGCGGCAAGTCCTTGTAGGAGCGAACGTAGCTACGGAAGATCGCCGTGATCATCTCTTCGTTGGTCGGGCCGTAGAGCATGTCACGTTCGTGCCGGTCTTTGATGCGCAGCATCTCCTTGCCGTAGGCCTCATAGCGTCCGCTCTCGCGCCAGAGGTCGGCCGACTGGATGGTCGGCATCAGCATTTCGATCGCGCCTGACCGGTCCTGTTCCTCGCGGACGATCTGGCAGACCTTCTGCAACACCCGCAGTCCCAGCGGCAGGAAGGCATAAATCCCTGCTGCCTCCTGACGGATCATGCCGGCGCGTAACATGAGGCGGTGGGAGGCGATTTCGGCCTCTTTGGGAGTCTCGCGCAGGTTGGGCAGAAAAAAGCGGGAAAGGCGCATGAATTCCAACGGGATGATCGATTGACTTGCCTGATGACATGGGCGGCCGGTACGGCGCAACCAATTTGGGCGGCAGTGAAGCCGCAACGGGGGATGAAACACAAGGGGCGCGGGCCAGTCCGTGCCGCACTGCATCTTTTTTTGACGGCAAGTCCCGGTAATATGATGACAATCGTTCTAAAGTCGATTACCACTCATGGCCGTGACCCTGGCCTGAGAATACAATCTCAGGGCAATGGGATAGCGGTCCAAGTCTTGGGAGGATGACCCGAGGGCGCGAAATACGCCGCTGCCACGGTTGACAGGATGAGTCAGCATAAATTGCGTGGATGAGGGTTCGGATAAGGATTCTTAGCGGGGTTCGCGCCCTGCTTTTCTTTTGGACTCCTGGGTCTCTCAGTTTCTTGGGCGGTTGCCCACTATAAAATCTCAAAGCATCAACTTCTTCACGATCCTCACCTGTTTTTCTCTTCGAACGGAGCCATCAATCCTTCGATGGTGATCAGCCGGCGGGTGTAGACGAGGTAAGAAGCAGCGAAGATCGCTGCCGTCACCAGCGTCGTCCAAACAAGCTTGCGTCCGAGGTGCAATACGACCGGCGCTCCCGGATCGGTACCCGGAGCAATGTCTCCGCCTTCGTGCTGGCTGCGCACACCCCAAGGCAGCACAGCGAACAAGACCACCCACCAGATCAAAAAGAAAATGGCCAAGGCGGTGGTGACGGACATGTCAGGCTTGTTCGAGTTCCACCAGCGTTCCGGAGAAGTCCTTCGGGTGCAAGAACAATACGGGCTTGCCGTGGGCGCCGGTCTTCGGCTCCCCATCGCCCAGCACCCGCGCGCCGGCCGCTTTCAGCGCATCGCGCGCGGCTCGGATATCGTCGACCTCGTAGCAGAGATGATGCATGCCGCCATCGGGATTGCGCTCGAGGAATTTGGCGATCGGAGACCCCTCGCCGAGCGGCTCAAGCAGTTCGATCTTGGTGTTCGGCAGCGTGATGAACACGGTAGTCACGCCGTGATCCGGCTGCGGCACGGCCGGAGAAACTTGCGCACCAAGAGTGTTCCTGTAGACCGACGCTGCCTTGCCGATATCGCGAACCGCGATCGCAACGTGATTGAGTCTGCCGATCATGTGTGGATGTCTCCTGCGTCCCGGCAGTGACGGTTCTCGAAACCAGCGGTCTCATTCTTGAGCGAAAAATTGCCGCCGTAAACGTCGCTGCGCCGAAACGGAAGCGCTCAGCAGATGCAATCTCCGACACGGCAAAAGCGGGCGATGCAGCTCGAGGTCGAGACAGCAAACGCGCGAAAAGACAAATGAAAAAAGGCGCCGTACTGTTCGACGGCGCCTCTCAAGGTTAACTCACTGTCGCCGGCCACAGGCGGAAAAGTTAGCCTCCAAGAGGCCGAGCGAGAAGCCGATCAACCCGGGCAGACCGAAATGCCGGTGCAGGCACCCAGGGTCCAAGCTCCTTTTTCCGCGCCTGCCGCTGTCTCCAAGGCCTCATCGGAGACGTCGTAGGTGAGGATTTCTTCTTCGGTTTGGTCGAGTCCGTTAGTATTTACGTCCTTCATGGCAGTTATCCTTTCCTTCGCTTGCGGCGTCGGCACTCTGGAGGAGAAATATTTCTGGCCCCCCGCATATTATTAAACCATCCGTTCCGGACAGTGTAAAGACTATCGGGAACTCAGGTTAACGGCGATCGAACCTGCCGACATAGCGCTCTGATTTAACGGGATAAATCGCCCCTTTCGCCGCACGCAACCACAGCCCGATTTGGCACCGGCCGCAAACGCCAAGTTGGTACCGTTGCGCCGCAATGTGCACGTTCTTGCCGATAAAAAAGGGCCTGTTAGCGAAGCAACCCGAAGATGCCGCGCCTTCCTCGGATCGGCATTCTCGATAAGGCCTACTGCATGGATTCCTTTTTCGAGCGGTTGATTGCACGCGCCGCAACCATCGACGAACTCCTGTCTGCCGGCTTTCAATCACTGCCCGGCCAGAAAGGCGATGCCGATTTGGCCGCGGGGCGTCTGGCCGCGTGGTGCCTGGCGTCGGCGAGCGGCGACTGGGCGCTGTTCAGCCGGCGGCTCGCTCGCGACGGACTATCGATCGACCAGGTTCTGCCGAAGCTGGCTACGGTTCGCCGCAATCCGGCGGCTCCTCTGCCGGCGTGGATCGACGATGCAACATGGATCGTCGCTGCGCTTGAGCAACCCGCAAAGGCCGCAGCGCCAGCGGATGCCTTTGGCCAGACCGCGCCGTGCCCGTTCGAACAGTTGTTCGCGCCGATTGCGGCGAAGGCCGACGCATTGCTTTGGTCGGAGATCGAGCCCCGCGCTGCAAGCCGGTTGAATGCGTCCTCGCGCCAGCACCTGCACCGTTCCTTGCTCCAACACCTGACCAGCTTCACCGCGCCGGCAATCTACGAGCTCTTTGACCGCGCGAGAAAGGCTGGCGCTGCGGATACGCCTCAGACAACGACGGACGCTGGGACATCTCGCTACGATCAATTCGTCACCGACATGAAGGCGGGCGGCTTTCGGCGTCTGTTCGAAGCGAAGCCGGTGCTTTTGCGCCTCCTCGCAACAACGACGCGGCAATGGATCGAGACGACGCGGGAGCTGGTCCTGCGTCTTGATGCCGAGCTCGCCGATATCGGCCGGGACATCCTGGTTTCCAGCGCCGCCGCCAGTAGCGCGGTTGCGACAATCGAAGGCGAGCTCTCCGATCCGCACAATGGCGGCCGCTCGGTCAAAATCGTCAGCTTCGAGGACGGCTCGAAGGTAGTCTATAAGCCCAAGGACTTGCGAGTTGACGTGGCGTGGTTCGGCTTGGTCGAGCGATTGAACCGGTCCGGCGCTCCCATCGAGCTCAGGGCGGCGCGTGCAATATCACGGGACGGCTACGGCTGGACCGAATTTGTCGACCATATCGGTTGTGCCAGCGAGGAGGATTGCGCGAGGTTTTTCCGCCGCGCCGGCGCATTACTCGCGCTTTTTCACTGCTTCGCCGCCACCGATATGCATCAGGAAAACATGATCGCGGCGTGCGACGACCCGGTGCCGATCGATCTCGAAATGATCCTTCAGGCCGGCACGGAAGAGAACAGAGACGGCGATGCGGCGCGATGGGCACGCGATGCCGCGACGAACATTGTCGCCAATAGTGTCATGTCGGTCGGGCTCCTCCCAGCCTATGGGCGCTCGGCCGACAACTCCGTCTTCGCCATGGGCGGCATGACGGCCGATTGGAATTCAAAGATCAAGCTTACATGGGATCACATCAATTCCGACGCGATGCGGCCCGCGAAATCGAACGAAGTCGGCAAGACCACGCCCAACCTGCCGCATATCGACGGTCGCTACGCCAAGTTTAAGGATCATATCGGCAGTTTCATCTCGGGCTTTGAGGATTATGCAAATTTCCTGATGCGCGAGACCCGAAAAGCCGAACACGGTAACCTGTTCGACGATTTCGTCGGCGTTCCGGTTCGCAAAGTCATTCGCCCTACCCGATTTTATTACATGCTGCTGCAGCGTCTCAAAAACCATCAAAGGATGGACGACGGCGTGATGTGGTCGGCGCAAGCGGACTTCATCGCGAGGCTCGCGGAATGGGAAAAAGATTCCGATCCATTATGGTCTCTGCAAAAGGCGGAACGCGCCGCGCTGGTCACGTTGAACGTGCCGCACTTCGTTTCTACTTCCGACGGCCATGAAATCCACGACGCGGCCGGCATTTCCGTTACCACCAAGGCAATCTCCGGATTGGATCGCGCCAGGGCGCGCGTCGCAGACCTCACCGAAGACGAGATCGATTGGCAGGTCGAGGTCATCCACCAGAACACGAGCTCGCTTGCGGCGTCGAGCGGAGCGGCCGCAGCAGACGCGACAGCCAAGACGCCTCAAGCACCGCGGACCGAGCTGTTTGTCGGAGAAGCCAAGAAGACCTTCGCGGCCGAGGCCGATCGGATCGCCGAAGAATTATCAACGCGCGCGGTCCGGCGTGGACCAAGCGCCGCATGGATCGGCCTCGACTGGCTCGGAGACGCCGAGGTCTTCCAGCTCGTGTGCCTGGGTCCGGAGCTTTACAACGGCGTTTCCGGCATCGCGGTTTTTCTCGCAGCCCATGCGGCGGTCCTCGGGCGCGAGTCTTCGGCCGAACTGGCGCGTGCCGGCGTCGCTCATCTTCGTCAAACTCTGCGAAGCCGCAACGCCGCGCGCGTAGCCAGATCACTCGGCATCGGCGGGGCCACGGGCCTCGGCTCGATTGTTTACGCCATGACGGTCATGTCGAAATGCCTGCGCGACGATACTCTGCTGACCGACGCTTGCGCTGCGGCGGACCTGTTCACGGACGATCTCATTGCGGCGGACAAACACCTCGACATCATCGGCGGCAGCGCGGGAGCGATCCTCGCGCTCCTTCGTCTGCATCACGACACGCAGTCTGCGGATGTGCTGACGCGGGCCGTAAAATGCGGTGAGTACCTGATTAGCCAGAGCCGGCTCGGACCTGAGGGCCTCGGGAGCTGGATCGGGCAAGGTCTGGGCTCCCGCGCGCTTAATGGCATGTCGCACGGTGCGGCCGGCTTTGCCTTTGCTCTCGCATCGCTCGCAGAGGCAACCGGCCGGGATGATTTCGCGCGCGCCGCGTCCGAATGCATTGCATTTGAAAATTCCAGCTACAGCGCCGAGCGCAAGAACTGGCCCGATTGGCGCGGCACCGGCACGCCGGGCTGGCCTGTCCAGTGGTGTCACGGCGCCACCGGCATCGGACTTGCGAGGGTCGCCATGAAAAGGCGCGGCGGCATCGAAGCTCAGGCCGCATCGACGGATATCCGTAACGCGCTTGAGGGCGTGGCGCGAGCCTGGCCCGGAAGCCTGGACACGCTATGTTGTGGAACACTCGGCAGCGTCGAATTCTTCTGTGAGGCCGCAACCGCGCTGGACCGCGATGATCTGCGCGAACTTTCGGCGCGACGCTTGATGAACGTTCTCAAAACCGCGGCGGCGGCGGGCGACTATCGGTGGAACAGCGGAAAAAGGCGGTTCAATCTTGGCCTGTTTCGCGGACTTTCCGGCGTGGGCTACACGCTGCTCCGGCGTATCGATGAGTCACTTCCGAACATATTGGTTTGGGAATAGGGCCCAGCGCAGTCGGCCACCGTTGACCGGTCAGGGTTTCGCCGCAGCGCATGACGCGGTGACGAGAGCCTTGAACATATTGAAAGATTGCAGCACGACCTGACAGTTTGTCGTCCCATCCGGCGAAAGCTTGATGATATCGCCGGCCGCCACCGTGCGCTGCTGGCCGTTGACGTTGATATTGATCCCCTCGTTCGCAGGCGAACCAATCATTCCAATCGTCAAGTGACCGTCGGCAACAATCAGCGATTGGTTGGAGTTGATCACGTAGGTGTTCTTGGAGGGCACGATCGCTTCCAGCGCCGCTTCGGCGCGATTGAGCCTGCTCTGCATCGCGCTCAGTCTCGCCTCCTGCTCCGCGACTTGCGCTTCGAGCTTTTGGTTGTCGGTCCGCACGATCTGGATGGCATTGTCGCGCGATAATACGTCGCGAGCAGCCAAGACACGGCCGTAAATGTGACCCGCAATGGCCACCACCAGGGCGATCAGCGCCGCCAAGGCGAACAGTTCGAACCGGCCTCTGGTCGTCGTGAGCCAGCGGTGCAGGAGAGGACCCAGCTCCACTCCGACCGAGCGATCTACACCCCTCCTTTCGGCCACGTTACAATCCCCTCCGGCCTGATCCGCCGACTACGGCTTCACTTTCGTGTCTGTCGCAGGACTAGAGTCCGAACCCGCCGAGCGCAAGGCGCCCGTGATGCGGGACAGCGTGGACTTGATGTCGGACAAGCTGAGCGGACCTGATGAGCTCGTAGCCGGTCCGGAGCCCCCTGAGCCTGCCGATGCATCTGCCGACTTGGTCGCCGGTTCGGTCTCGATTGATGCGCCGCCCGGGTGCGTAGCATCACCCTTCACCCCTGGCTCCGTAGGCGCTGCGGGGGCGGCAGCCGGCGGAGCGGCCGGTTGAGGCGCCGGTGCAGGAGCTACAGGCGTATCGACGTTGCCCAGAATGATCGGCAGGCCGTCCTTCCCGCTGCCGATGACAACGATCTTCGCGTTGGGAGATTGCGCGAGCAGAAGCGTCGCCTCGATGCCGCGCCAGCGCAGATAGGAATCTGAAATCCCTTGGCTGACGGTCTGCTGAAAGGCGGCGATGCCGTTCGCCTCGATCTGCTTTCGCTCCAACTCCTCGGCTTCGCGATCGACCCGGTATTTGGCCTCCTGGATCTGGTAGTACTGGTCCGTCTGCCGATTGATGGCGGCCACGATTTCCGGCGGCAATTCGATGCTCAGCACGAGCGTGTCGAGAATCTGAATCGCGTGCTGCAGGAAGTCGTTGTAGTGCTTGGGATCGAGCTCCTCGACGGCTTCGGGCTGCACCAATTTGTTGAGGTGAGCGCCCAGGCTCGCTTGCGCGCTATCGCGAATTTCCTCCTGGATCGCCTTGCGTGATGTGTACACTTCCTGCGCCGTGTATCGCGAGATCACTTCTCGTGCCTGACTGCCGATTTCAGGAGCCACGACCGATTGGAGGTAGTTCGGACCGATGAACTTGTGCAGCACGGCGACGGAATCGTGGAGCAACTGAAACCGTACGTTGATCTGCGCCGTCACGCTGACGCCGTCCTTGGAGATGGCGTTGTAGGTTTGCGTCGAGGATTGGAGCCGCAAATTATAGAGAAACAGAATGTCCCATGGCCAAACCAGATGGAGACCTTCTTGCCTTAACTCGCGGGGATCGAGCGTCGTACCCCGGCCGACGAAGCACCAGCAGTAAATGTCAAAGCCGTAGAAACGCCGCCAAAGGACCCCGACCTGACCGCTGGGAACCGTGATCACCACGTACGGCCAAAGCGTCGTGACAAGAAGCGCGGACGTCAGAACGGCGACGGTCAGACCCGGAAGATTGCGGCCGATAAACCGCCACCACGGGTGTTTCCGCTGCACCGGCGGCTTTCCGTCAAGGGTGTCTGCATGCGTCAACATCGGCCGTGCTCCATCGAGTGCCACCGTCATCCCATCGTGCGCTGCTCGACAATGCGGCCTTCGTCGAAGCGTATCCGGCGCGCGGGCAGATGGAGCTCGTCGAGATAGCGGTCGTCGTGCGTGATCACTATCACGGTCGCGCCAGCCTGCATCATTTCCGGTAGCAGTTCATCATAGAATTTCCGGCGAAATTCCGGATCCTGTTCCGCTGTCCATTCGTCCAACAGAAGAATGGGGCGTTTTTCGAGCAAGCTGACGATAAGCGCCAAACGCCTGCGTTGACCGCCGGATAGATCGAGCGTGCGAAACTCGCCGTCGGTCAGCGAGGTCTTCTCGGCCAATCGAAATTGCGTCAGCAGGCGGTGGACTTCACCCGGGTCCGGGTCCGGCATTCCGTAAAGCCGCCGAAACAGATGATAATCAAAAAAAATCGCCGACATCAACCCGCGATAAATGTCGCGGGTATCGTCGTTGACGCGCATGCCATCGAGCGTGATTTCGCCCGAGTCGGGCGCATAGAGCCCAGCGAGCACCCGCAGAAACGTCGATTTGCCCGAACCATTGCCACCTGTGATGAAGACGAGGTCGCCGGACCGCAGATTAAAGTCGATCGGGCCGATCTTGAACGCGGTGTCGGAAAATCGATCGACATACCGGAACGAAATGTCGCGCATCTCGATCGCATCGAAGCGCTTGGGTGCGGTGATGTCATCGTCGGCGGGCTGCGCCGTCGCTCGCAGCGCCACGTCCAGCTGGCTCATCCGGTCCGCCGCCGCATTGGCGTTCATCAGGATCGGAATCGATTGGACCAAGCCGAAACAGGCGCCGACGACAAACAATAAAGCCGTCGTCGTCTTCGTAATCGAACCGCTGCTGAGCGACTCGCTGAATTGTGGTGCGACAAACACGACCGCGCCGAGCAGAATGTACATGGAGCTCTGCGCCGACACCACCTGGCGAAAGGTTTCGGTCTGCGTGTGTATCTTGATGCTCGCCGCGGTTCTCGACACGTTGACGGCATCTTCGAACAGATCGTTGCTCCGCGCTTTGTTGAGTCTCACTTCCTTGAAGCCATCCAGGAAGTCAGTCAGCCGCTCGAACAATCGGCGTTCCTGCACCGCGGCGTCCGCCCGCTCCGCCGTAAGCCGCCGGCTTCTGAAGTGGAAGATGGTTCCCGCCGCTCCGACGATAAGGATGCTCAGAACGAACGCAGGAAATGACAGATACACGACGTAGAGACCGACAAAAAAGATCAGGACGAAGCTTTGCATCGAATAGCAAAGCATGTTGCTCGCCTGCGTCAGCACCGCCGCGTCACTGGTGATCGACGCTATTATTCTCGCCCGCCCGATCTGCTCGATCGCCAGAAGCTCGGAATGCCTGACCTGATCCATCAGGCGCACGCGAACTCTATGGATGATAGCCTCGATCTCGGCGGTGACCGTGGTCGTCACATAGGCTTGCGTCTTGATGAAGAGAAACAGCGATATCACGAAGAGCATGACCGCCCATAGGCTCGTCTTATGGCTGCTGTCGGCGGCCTGTGCGCCCGCGTTGATGGCGGCGAGAATTGTTGCGTTGCTGATGCCGCCGAGGCTGGACATGAAGACCAGCTTCCGCGGTGAGCTTTGCATTTCGCGGCGAACGAGCTGAAGGAAGGACATTGGCGTTGATGCCTTCCGTTTACTCTTCGACGAAGCGCCGCCACAAATTCAGTGTGAGATCCACGAGCCCTCTCCGCCAGTTCAGCTGCCGCTCTCTGTTCGGCGGCGCCAATCGAAGCGGCGTGAGGGACCGGTGAGGAGCAGGATCGGCAGCACGACTAAGGGCGTGGTGACGAGTGCGAGAAGAAAGGTTCCGAAAAAGCCCAGACGGCGGTCGATGCCGCAGAGCCCCGTCAGCAGACAAAAAACGATGTAAACGCTGACTTCGAGCATCGGCTTCGGCTCGGTCCCTTAAATCAACGGCCAGTGTTGCGATGGGTGAACGCGCCGCGCGACTGGCTCGCATACGCCATGCTTGTTAAGAGCTGGACCGCGACGCCTCGCCGCTACCGGCACTGCCGGTCTTGGTGGATCGCGAGTCCCAGAGTTCTTTTTGCGCCTTGATAAACTGCCGATAGTCGGGAGGATTGAAATCAAGCAAGGTTCCGCCGGTTTCAAAGTGCTGGATGAAAGCCCTCCCGATTGCGTAAGTGGCTCCAGCGGACAGTACCGGCATCACCAGACCGGCAATCATCGTTCCGAGGAACGGCACGGCCTTGAGCGCGCTCGCGGCACCGATACCGCTGCTCGCCGGAATCATCGATCCCGCCAAAGCCGCTATCAACGCCTTGCCCCGATTTTCCGAAAACGAGACGTCATAGATCTGCGAAACGCGACGCAGCATCTGGACCTGGAGTCCGCCGACCGTAGCGACGTCGACGATAGGCAACGGGATAAGCCCGGCCACGCCGGACCACAATGCAAAACGGTCGACCAATTTCGACGCCACGTCCCTGCGCGATGCGGGCTCCGTCGCAGCGGCTTCGCCTTTTTCGGAGCTTGCGGACGCAGTCGGCTGCTGTGCCATAGCGGTTCCTTTCATCATCCCGGGACGGACGCCCAACGCTTTGTGGAGCCGCCTGCAATGCTTGGCGGGCTCAGTCCACATCCATGTTGGAACCTAACATGGTGGGTAGCCCCTGCCAAGCGACGGAGCTTTGCGCTGGCGCAGTCGGCAGTTGAACACCATCTTGTCATGTCGGAGCCGACCCCATAAAACGCCTGTGGACAGCGATGGTTTTGGAGACCAACGATGCGGTCCGTTAAATCGTCCACAACCGTTTCCGGAGAGCGGCGCTCGTGGGAGCCGCCGACGGTGACGAGGTTATCGATCGGCACGGATACAAAATCGTGTGGCAGGCGCGGAAAAGGCGCGGCGGTAGCGCAAGACTCATCGCACGCGCGAAATCCGTTTGAGCCGCAACCCCCAGCGCCGCCGTCGAGCAAACTTGGCTTCTCCTTTGAGTTGGCATTTCCGCTGTCCGCGCGCACCGAAACCTAGGCCGGCCTGTCGTCCGATTGTCACAGCCGGATGTGCTCCACGATTTGCGCTTCGGCACCAATCAATTCATCGCCGACCGGAGGTCATCATCGTCGCGTCTCGTCTCGGAGCTTGAAATGTGAGTGTCACAGTCGACAGTCTTATCATCCGGGATGATGAACCGAAGAGTGCCGACCTCGACGACGGAACGGTCGTTCTCTTGAGCGTGCAAGCCGCGTCGTATTTCGGCTTTAACCGCGTGGCGTCCGAAATCTGGAATATGCTCGCGGTGCCGCGACGCGTCGATGAGATTTTCAGCGCGCTCGCAGAAGCGCATGACGTCGATGCCGAACTCCTGGCGCGCGACGTGACGCCGTTCCTGCAAACTCTGATCGAACATCGTTTGATCCGAGTGATCGCCCCGGGTGAACCTTCATGACGCCGAAAACTCTGCGGCGCGTCTATCTGCGGGAAGCAGCGATCACGCTCATATTGGCGCGGCTTGCCGTGCGCTTCGTTGCGCCGGCGCATCTGCTTGCGTGGGCCAACCGGCCTCCCCTGCGTATTCGCAGATTTGCCGCCGGCGAGGCGAATTGGGTCGCGTGGGCGACCGATGTCCTCAGTACCAAACGCTGGACCAACGCGCTTTGCTTCCCGCAGGCACTCGCAGCGCATGCCATGCTGCGCAGACGGGGTATCGCGAGCAAGCTCTGTCTTGGGGTCGCCCGCGACAATGGTGCGCTGGTCGCGCATGCTTGGGTCGAGGTCGGCACGGACGTCATTGTCGGACGAAGCCAGCATGGCGCGTTCACGCGCCTCGCGGAGTTTGGCTGAGCACACTGATGAGTCAGACGCGCTTGCCATGAGCGGAGTAGCATGAGCGGGATTGCCGGACTGCTGCGCTTCGACGGCCGCGGTGTCGACGAGTGCGAGCTCGGCCGCGTCGCCAGTTCGCTGCAGCAATATGGACCTGATCGCTCCGCGATCGCTGTCAGCGGTCGCGTCGGCTTCGCTCACGTGCTCATGCGCATGACGCCGGAAGATCGCTTTGACCGGCAGCCGTGGCAGAGTGAAAGCGGCTCGTTGATCACGGCCGATATACGGCTCGATAATCGCGACGACGTGCTGGCGCGCATCGCTATCGCCCCGCAAGACGCTCTGACATGGCCGGACTCGCGCGTGCTTCTGGCGGCGTGGGACAAACTTGGCGATGCCATCTGGCCGATGCTGCGGGGACCCTTCGCCGCCGCGATCTGGAATCCACGCCGGGAAATTCTGACGTTGGCGCGCGACCACCTCGGCGTAAATGTGGTGATGTGGCACAAGAGCGAACGATTTTTTGCCTTCAGCTCGATGCCCAAAGGCTTGTTCGCCTTGGCCGACATTCCGCGTGAACTGAACGAAGAGAAGATCGCGGATTTTTTCGTTCTCAATCACGCCGACCACGCCACGACGATTTACCGGAACGTCATTCGTATTCCGCCCGCACACGTGATGCAGGTCGGCTCCGACCGTTCGATGACGCAGCGGCGGTACTGGTCGCCGGGCGACATCAAGCCGATCAGACGGGCTTGCGACCAGGATTATGCGGATGGTCTGCGCGAGTGTCTCGCCCGCGCCGTGCGCCGGCAGATGCGCAGCGCCCATCCGATAGGCTGTCTCCTGAGCGGCGGACTCGACTCTTCCTCGGTGTCGGTCCTGGCGGCGCGCGCGCTCGCAGAGAAAAATGAGCGCCTTGCGACGTTCACGGGCGTGCCGCGGCGGGGTTTCGACGGTCCAGTGCCCAGCGGCCACTATGCCGACGAGAGCCCCTACGTCGAGGCCATCGCTCGCGCCGCCGAGAATATCGACATCAATTATGTCAGCGACGACAGGCCAGACCTGTCCGAACTCGAGCGGTTTTTTGTCGCCCTCGAAGCGCCGGTCCGCAATCCAACCAATCTCGGCTGGGTCCTTGCCATTCTGAGGCTTGCGCGGGCTCGGGGGCGGAGAGTGGTGCTTGGCGGGCTCTGCGGCAATTCCACGATCAGCTGGAACGGTTGGTCGCAGTCGGCTGGCCATCTTCTGCACGGGCGGCTTCCGACGGCGTACCGGCAAGGCAGGCTTTATTATCGTCTCAGCCCGCACTCTCGCTTGGCGGCGCTCAGCAGGCTTTTTCTCGAACCGTTGATGCCCGAGCGCCTAGCCGCTTGGGCTGACCGCCTCCGCCATCCCGGGAGAGTCGCGGCCTGGCAGGATCATTCCCCGATCCGCCCTGAATTTGCCGCCGCCATGGCAGTCGATGCTCGGGCCAAAGCCGCCGGCCACGATTTTCTCTATCGCATGCGGCGAGATGAACGTGTCAGCGGGCTCCTCCTCGCCGATTACGCCGGCGACTGGCACGCCGCCGAGAAGGCCGTCACCGGGGTCGAAGTCCGCGACCCGACCGCCGACATCGACGTGGTCTCCTACTGCCTTGGGGTTCCTCCCGAACAGTACTTGGCCGAGGGGATCGATCGTTCGCTGATCCGCCGCGCCATGTGGGGACTGCTTCCGACCATCATATTGACCAACCGTTTGAGCGGGCTGCAGGGGGCAGACTGGTACGAGAAACTCGACCGGGAGCACGCTGAAATTGCGCGCCAGATCACCGAGCTCTCCAAGTCGGCTCTCGTGTCCCGGGTCATCGACCTGTTGCGTCTCAATCGTACAGTGGACAAATGGCCGACCGGTGGCTGGCACAGGCCTGAAGTCTTTTTGGAATTTAACCTAATGCTGATGCGTGGAATTGCAGGTGGCCGCTTCCTGCGCTGGTTTGAATCGGCGAACTGAGCGGCCGGGCATCGCAGACAAGTGCGCTTGGGGCGAGTGCATGATCGGTAAGCGGAAGAATGACTGCCACCCGCTTGCTCACGGCGGAACGTTGTCGGCGGAGCGTCCCGGCCGTTGTCCCGGTTCCACCACTGATTGCCGCACTGCGAAAGCGCATCGCCGCGCACAATATGCCGCGAGACTTGCAACACAGGGGCAAATCGCGCACGCTGAGCTTGTAGGGCAACAGAGAAGAAACGACGCGCGATTTTGTCCACTCTACCCGTCCGCATTTCATTGGAGCGCCCGGTGAACCGCCGATCCCTGCTCAAGTCCACACTCGCAACATTAGCCCTGTTTGCCGCGATGGGGCGACCTGGCTCGACAACCTGGTTCCAGTCCGCTTTGGCCGCGGAGCAGAATTGGCGTCACGGCGTGTCGCCTTACGGCGACTTGAAATATGCCGCGGGCTTTAAGAATTTCGACTACGTCAACGTGAACGCACCGAGAGGCGGCCTCGCGAGACAAATTGCGATCGGCACCTTCGACAACTTCAACTTGGTCGTTGCCGGCGTGAAGGGTTCGCTGGTCCAGGGTATCAACCTCATCTACAACACCCTTCTTGTGCAGGCGCTCGACGAAGTCTCGAGCTACTACGGCCTCCTTGCCGAGGGTGTCAGCTATCCTGACGACTTTTCCTCAGTCACGTATCGCTTGCGCGCCGAGGCGAAATGGGACGACGGCAAGCCCGTTACGCCCGACGATGTGGTCTTTTCGTTTGAGGCGTTCAAGAAATTAAGCCCGCAGGCGGCGTCGGATTACCAGCACGTCGTCAAAGCCGAAAAGACCGGCGACCGCGACGTCACGTTCACGTTCGATGGACCCGGCAATCGGGCGCTGTCGCAAGTCGTCGGACAGCTCACGGTTTTGCCGAAGAACTGGTGGCAGGGCCAGGGCAAGGACGAAAAACCTCGCGACATCAGCGCAACGACGCTCGAGCCGCCGCTCGGCTGCGGGCCGTACCGCATCAAGGAGTTCGTGGCTGGCCGCAGCCTCTCCTTCGAGCGCGTCAAGGACTATTGGGGCGCCAATCTCAACGTCAACGTCGGCAGCAACAATTTCGACGAACTGCGGTATTCCTATTTCCGCGACACCACGGTGGCCCGAGAGGCGTTCAAGGCGGATTCCGTCGATTGGCGCATTGAGAACAGCGCCAAAGACTGGGCGACCGCCTACGATTTTCCGGCGGTCGCCGGCAAACGCGTCATTCTCGAGGAATTCCCGATCAACAATGTCGGGATCATGCAAGGCTTTGCCTTCAATCTGCGCCGCAGCAAATTCCAGGATCCACGCGTCCGGCTTGCCTTCAACTACGCGTTCGATTTCGAGGAGATGAACAAGCAGCTTTTCTTCGGACAATACAAACGCATTGCGAGCTACTTCGAGGGCACCGACCTCGCCGCGACCGGCCTGCCCGAGGGCAAGGAGCTGGAAATCCTGGAGACGGTGCGCGACAAGGTGCCGTCCAATCTTTTCAAGAAGCCGTACACTAACCCGGTCAATGGCAGTCCTGCGGCAGTCCGCGACAATTTGCGGGAAGCGCTCCGGCTGATGAAGGAAGCCGGCTACGAAGTCCGCGACCAGCAACTGGTGAACGTCAAGACCGGTGAGCCCTTCACGCTGGAGTTGCTCGGCAACAACCCGGTCTTCGAGCGCGTCTTTCTGTTTTACAAACCGTCGCTCGAACGCCTTGGCATCAACGTTTCGGTTCGCACCGTCGACGAAGCGCAATATGAAAACCGGCTGCGCGGCTGGGATTTCGACATCATCACATATTCATGGGGCAAATCGCTATTGCCCGGCGACGAGTTGCGCGACTATTTCAGTTCCGAAGCCGCCGACCAATCCGGTTCGGACAACATGATGGGCATCAAGAATCCGGTCGTCGATTCGCTGATCCACCAGATCGTATTCGCCAAGAACCATAACGACCTCGCCGCCGCCACCAAGGCGCTGGACCGCGTGCTGCTGTGGAACAACTATGTCGTGCCGCAATGGAGCTACAGCAAGTTGCGCACGGCGCGCTGGGATCGGTTCAGCCGGTACGATCCTCTCCCCAAATTCGGCATGTCTGGCTTCCCGGCCTTGTGGTGGTGGGATGCCGAAAAAGCTGCCAAAACAGATGGCGGCGGCTAGGACGCTTGTGCGCGGCGAGTTACCTTGCGTCCCCGGTACGCTCCGGGGAATAAGATGCTAGGTCATTACCGGAATAGGCTTGCGGTCATCGGCGGTCGCGATGTCGTTCACCCGACGGCGCACCCCCAGCGCAGCGGTCATAGGGCCGCAAAACAGGGCAGCGAAAATCGAACAAGCGGGCTAGAATGACCCGGAAACACCGATCTCCCGGGGTGGAATGACCGCCTATATCATCCGACGCATTTTGTTCATGATCCCAACCGTCATCGGGATCATGCTGGTTTCATTCGTCGTCGTGCAGTTTGCTCCGGGCGGACCGGTGGAGCGGGTCATCGCTCAACTCTCCGGCAGCGACACCGGAGCGACGTCGCGGATTTCCGGGTCGTCCGGCGGAGATTTTGGCGCCCGCGGCGCGCCGAGCGGCCCGCAGCTTGATGCTGCCAATTCGAAATATCGCGGCGCGCAGGGTCTCGACCCTGAATTCATCAAGAGCCTCGAAAAGCAGTTCGGCTTCGACAAGCCGGCCTACGAGCGCTTCCTTCTCATGCTGTGGAATTATGCGCGCTTCGATTTCGGCAAGAGCTATTTCCGCGACGTAACGGTGGTGCAACTCATCAAGGAAAAACTGCCGGTCTCGATATCGCTCGGCGTATGGATGACGCTGCTCAGTTACTTGATTTCAATTCCCCTCGGCATTCGCAAAGCGGTGCGCGATGGCTCTCACTTCGATATGTGGACCTCGACGGTCATCATTATCGGCTACGCCATACCAGGCTTCCTCTTCGCCATCCTGTTGATCATTCTGTTGGCCGGCGGTTCGTTCCTGCAGATATTTCCGTTGCGCGGACTCACCTCCGATGGCTGGTCGCATTTCCCGTGGTGGCTCAAGATCGCCGATTACTTCTGGCACCTGACATTGCCAATCATCTCCATGGGGCTCGCGGCGTTCGCCACCATGACGCTCCTGACCAAGAACTCGTTTCTTGAGGAGTTGCGCAAACAATATGTGCTCACCGCGCGCGCCAAGGGCTGCACCGAACGGCAGGTGCTGTACGGCCACATTTTCCGCAACGCCATGCTGCTGGTGATCGCCGGCTTTCCGAGCGCGTTCGTCAGTGCGTTTTTTGCCGGCTCGCTGCTGATCGAGACCATTTTTTCGCTCGACGGGCTTGGCCTGCTGAGCTTCGAGAGCGTGCTGAACCGCGACTATCCGGTCGTGTTCGCCAATCTCTATATTTTCGCGCTCGTCGGACTGGTCGTGAATTTGATCTCGGATTTGACTTACACCTGGATTGATCCGCGCATCGACTTCGAGACGCGGGAGGTGTGAGGTGGACGTGAGAATAAGCGAGGGCACACCGGAGAGCACAGCGATTGCGCCGCTTGGGCTCGCCGACCTGCCCGAACCGCGCCGCATTGCGATCTCGCCGCTCAATTTGCGGCGCTGGCAAAATTTCAAGGCCAACCGGCGTGGCCATTGGTCATTGTGGATCTTTCTCGTGCTGTTCGTCCTGTCGCTGCTTGCGGAGTTCATTGCCAACGACAAGCCACTGTTCATCCGCTACGACGGCAAGAACTATTTCCCGGTGTTTTTCACCTATCCCGACACCGAATTCGGCGACGATCTCGGCACCGCTGCCGACTATCGCGACCCGCACCTTTTGAAATTTCTCGAAGAACACGACGCTGCCGTGATCTGGGCGCCGATCAGGTTTTCCTACTCCACCATCAACGACAGTCCGCCTTCGGCTTTCCCGTCAAAGCCGACCTGGATGCTGACGCAGAAGGACTGCGAATTCGCCGCCAAGAACGGCTACACGACCTGCGACAAGCTTGAATACAATTGGCTCGGCACCGACGATCAGGGCCGCGACGTGCTGGCGCGTCTGATCTACGGCTTTCGCGTCTCGGTGCTGTTCGGCCTGGTGCTGACCATCGTGTCGTCGATCATCGGCGTCGCGGCCGGCGCGGTTCAAGGCTACTTTGGCGGCTGGACCGACCTGCTGTTCCAGCGTTTCATCGAGATCTGGACCTCGGTCCCCGAGCTTTACCTGCTTCTCATCATCTCTTCGGTGCTGGTGCCGGGCTTCTTCGTGCTGCTCGGCATCCTGCTGTTGTTCTCGTGGGTGCGCCTTGTCGGACTGGTGCGAGCCGAGTTCCTGCGCGGACGCAATTTCGAATATATCCAGGCGGCCCGCGCGCTTGGTGTGTCGAACGCCGTCATCATGTTCCGCCACCTTCTGCCGAACGCCATGGTGGCGACCATGACATTCCTGCCCTTTATCATGTCGTCATCGGTGATGACGCTGACGGCCCTCGACTTCCTCGGCTTCGGTCTGCCGCCGGGCTCACCTTCGCTCGGCGAATTGTTGTCGCAAGGCAAAGCCAATGTTCAGGCGCCGTGGCTTGGCCTCACCGGCTTCTTTACCGTCGCGATGATGCTGTCACTCTTGATCTTTGTCGGCGAAGCGGTGCGCGACGCCTTTGATCCCAGGAAGACGTTCAAATGAGCGACGGGCTCTGCCTCTGCGTCCGTGATCTCTCCATCGCGTTCCGTACGAGCGACAAGGAGAATCTTTGCGTTGACAAAATCTCGTTCGATATTCCGAAAGGCGAGTGCCTTGCGCTGGTCGGCGAATCCGGCTCCGGCAAGTCGACCACCGCACTGTCGATCCTGAAGCTCCTGCCCTACCCGGCGGCGCGCCACCCGTCCGGATCAATTCTGTTTCACGGCCGCGATTTACTGAAGCTCTCCGAGCGCGAGATCAGGCACGTGCGCGGTGACGACATCACCATCGTGTTCCAAGAACCGATGACCTCGCTCAATCCACTGCACACGATCGAAAAGCAAATCGGCGAAATTCTGCTGCTGCATCGCGGACTTAAGGGGGCTGCGGCGCGCAAACGGACGCTCGAAGTGCTGACCCAGGTCGGCATTCCCGATCCGGAGACCCGTCTCAAGAGCTACCCGCATCAATTGTCAGGCGGACAGCGCCAGCGGGTCATGATCGCCATGGCGCTTGCGAACGAGCCGGACCTCTTGATCGCCGACGAACCGACGACAGCGCTCGACGTCACCGTACAGGCGCAGATCATAGCGCTTCTGAAGGACATCCAGACGCGGCTTGGCATGTCGCTTTTGTTCATCACCCACGATCTCGGCATCGTGCGCAAGATCGCCCAGAAGGTCTGTGTGATGAAGGAAGGCAAGATCGTCGAACAAGGTGAGGTCGAGCGCGTTTTCTCCGCGCCGCAACATCCTTATACCCGCGCCTTGCTCGCCGCCGAGCCGAAGCCTGACCCGGCATCGCCGCGCCCTGACGCTCCGCTCATGCTGGAAGCCACCGACCTGAAGGTCTGGTTTCCACTTATGCGCGGCGTGATGCGCAAGGTTGTCGGGCACGTCAAAGCCTGCGACGGCATCACGATCCAGCTGCGCAAGGGCGAGACGCTCGGAGTCGTCGGAGAATCCGGTTCGGGTAAATCGACGCTTGGGCGCGCCATCTTGCGCCTGATTTCGTCCGAAGGACCCATCGTCTTCATGGGCAAGACCGTCCAGGGCCTGCGCTTTAAGGAGATGCGACCGTTCCGCCGGGATATGCAGATCGTGTTTCAGGACCCTTATGGGTCGCTGTCACCACGCATGTCGGTCGCCGACATCATCAAGGAAGGCCTCCAAGTCCACCATCCCGGCATGACGGAACGCGAGCGCGACCAGCGCGTCATTCAGGCGCTCAACGACGTCGGACTCGATCCCGACACGCGCTCCCGCTTTCCCCATGAGTTCTCCGGCGGACAGCGTCAGCGCATTGCAGTGGCGCGGGCCATCGTGCTGGAGCCGACCTTTCTGGTCCTCGATGAGCCGACCAGCGCGCTCGACATGGTGATCCAGTCGCAGATGGTCGATCTGCTGCGCGATCTGCAGAAGCGGCACAATCTCACCTATCTGTTCATCTCCCACGACCTGCGCGTCGTCGCCGCGCTGGCGAGCCGCCTAGTGGTCATGCGGCACGGCAAGGTCGTCGAAGCCGGCGACGCGGCCGAATTGTTCAGCAACCCCAAGACCGACTATACGCGCGCGCTGTTTGCCGCCGCCTTCAACCTCGAAACAGCGCCTCAAGGAACGGTCGGGCAGTAAGCTTGAGGCCGACCGCGCGCCTTGCGAGGCTAAAGTCCGATCCCTACCTCAAAGGCCTGCACCAAGTGGGCCTAGACCTGGACGGCCATCGGGCAGCAATCGGACGGCAGTCGGTGAGCGAAGCGGAAGCTCTTTTCAGCGTGCTGCGGCAGTCGGCCAACGCCGATTGCGTTGCGGCCATCGAACGCGCGATCGCGGGCGGCGCGGACCGTGACCTGTCGCGCATCAATGTTCTTGCCTTCGCCGCAAAGCATGGACTCGACGAGGAACGAACCATTGCCGCGTTCCTGCATGCCGGTCGGCTTGGCCTGTTCGAATTGTCGTGGAATGTGCTCTGTCCGGGCTGCGGCGGTGTTCTCGACGCGAGCGCGACACTGAAGACGATCGATCGTGAAGAATACGATTGCGGGTTGTGCGCCTGCGGCTACAAGCCGACCCTCGACGAGATGGTCGAGGTGACGTTTACGGTAAGCCCCCGCGTCCGCCGCATCGCCGCTCACAGCCCCGATACGCTGCCCGAGATCGAATACTATCGTCAAATTTTTTGGAGTTCGGGTGTCGATCTCCCGGACGATTTGGGCAACAGCCTTGACGCATTCACCGTCGATTCGATCGAGTTGGCGCCCGCCGAAAAAGCCGTGCTTTCGGTACAGCTCCCCAATGATTTCGTGATCCTGTTCGATCCGGTGACGCATTCGACGCAGTTTCTCGACATCAGGGGCGAGCCGACGCGCGAGCGGCAAACGCTGTCGATGGTATTTAATAAGGTGAAGTCGCCGGTCGGCACCGTCGAAATGCGGCCGGGTCCGCTGCGGCTTTCGCTCGAGAACCGGACCGATCGCCGTGTCCTCCCGGCGCTCTGGATTGCCACCGAACCGCTGCATAATCTCCTTGGCAAGCGCAGGCCGTTTCTGACCGCAAAGCGCCTTTTGACCAATCAGACGTTCCGCGACATCTACCGAACCGACACGCTGCATGTCGATCAACGGCTCAAGATCACCAGCCTCACCTTCCTGTTCACTGACCTGAAAGGCTCAACCGAACTTTACGAGCGGGTCGGCGATCTGATGGCTTACGATCTGGTCCGCCAGCATTTCCATGTTCTGCACGAGGTCGTCGCCGCGGAAGCCGGCGCGATCGTGAAGACGATCGGCGATGCCGTGATGGCAACCTTCTCGACGCCTGACCGGGCGCTCGCGGCTGCTCTGCGTATGCGAAAGGAAATGGCGCGCGTGAATGCCGAACGCCAAAGCGAGGATTTGCTCCTTAAGATCGGCATTCACGAGGGACCGTGCCTCGCCGTGACGCTGAACGATCGGCAGGATTATTTCGGCCAGACCGTCAACATCGCTGCGCGCGTTCAGGGTCTTGCGTCCTCACATGCGATTTTTGTGACCAAGCCGGTGGCCGAGGATCCGAACTCGATGAAGATTCTCTGAGAGTTCCGGTCTGCGGCCGACCATGCAGCGCGCCGCGTTGCGCGGCATCGCTGATGAGACGACCGTCTACGAGATTCCGTAAAGCGTCCGCCCAAAACGGCGGCCTTGCCGGTAGCCGCATAAACAGATGGCAGTTAGGCTTACTTGGGCAGCACGCTACCTGGCAACGGCGCTCCGGTCTCGTAATGCTCGATGAAAACAAGACCGATACTGCGGGTCAATGCGCCCGCGGTGACCGCTGAAACGGCAAGGCCGACGAATGCGCTGCCAGGCACTGCAAGTGCAAGGGTCGATGCCGTGGCGGTGCCAAGCCCCGTCGGCACTGCACCGCCCATCAATCCGATGATCATGGATCGCGTGCGGTCTTGCTCGAACGGAACGAGGTAGAGAGCGCTCAACTGTTTGACCATGCGCATGATGATCGCCGTCACGCCGGCGACATTTGCAATGGGCACCGGCAGCAACCCGCTTGCCGCCGCATAGATCCTGTGTCGCTCGACAATCTTTTGAGCAAGCACCCGCCGCTGCGCCGCCAACGCTTTGGCGCGCTCCGACCAACCGGGCGGCGGGTCGTTGGCCGCCGGCAGACCGGAGATCGCAAGCACCGGCTCCGGCTCGATCTGCGGGCTCCTTGGTGAAACCGGCGGCGCAGGGACCTCCTCGTCTGGCACGATGCGAGCGGCTGCGGACCTTAAGTCCCTGCTCGTCCGTGTGATGGCGTTGGGGAGTTGCTTGCGGGTCATGCGGCCGCCTGCTGGGCGCCGAGCACCATGTCGAGTTCGTCGGCGATGGCGGCGATCTCGCGGGCGGCCGGGCCTTTCCAGCTGATCAGGCTCGGCGTCGCGCCCCAGAGCGTCGCCTCGGGATAGCCCACCCGGTTCGTCATTTCGCTGTCGAGAACCGGCACGCCAGCTTCGGCAAGTTCGGCGCGAATATGCTTGGCAATCACCGAATCGCGGGTCGTTTGCGTCAGGATACAGCGGAACAGCGGACGCCTGCCGTCGGGACGATCGGTGAGGATGCTGAGCGTATCCAGCATCCGATCGACATCGAACGGAGATGGCTTGACCGGAACCAGCACAAAATCGGCCACCGCCAAGCAATCCAATGTCGTCCTGGAGCGAAATCCCGGCGTATCGATGATGACGGGACCGTCGGCAGCGAGCCGCCGCGCCGTATTCGCGGCCTCATCGGTCGCATCCTCGACCACACTGACGCCGCCAAGCACCCGTTCGCGCGCCGCCAATCGGACGATCGAACGTTGCGGATCGGCGTCGATCAGTGCCGGCCGCCGCCCCCGCAAATGCCAATAGACGGCAAGGCAACTGGCCAGCGTGCTCTTGCCGCTGCCGCCCTTCATCGTCGCGACTGTGATGATCGTGCCCGTCATCTGCACCGCCTCGCAAAAAAGCCCCGCGGGAGCGATTTGACACAATATGGTACCGGATTCGCCCCGGACTGCCTATCTGTATGGCCGAAACAGCCTGGGTTGGTTCCACCAAACGCAGGAATTGTGCCGCGACAGCGCCCCTGCGATACGGCTCATCCGTCATCACATGAACGACGAGCAAACTACAGTTGCGTGGCGAAGACGAATTTCATGACCGACTCATTGTCACAAATGATCGAGCAGCTCCGGATCAGTACCCGGGCCTTCTTCGAATTTGGCAGTTATCTGGTCAATCCCACCATCCGCCTCGGCGTGACCGGCATGTCGGGTGCGGGCAAGACCATTTTCATTACCGCGCTCATCCATGGTCTGGTGCGCGGCGGACGATTTCCTGTCTTCGAAGCGCTGGCGGGCGGACGCATCTCGGAAGCCCACCTCGCGCCGCAGCCGGATGACGCCGTGCCGCGCTTCGACTACGAGAACCATATCCGCGCGCTGATGACCGAACGGCGATGGCCGGAATCCGACCCGGCAAGTCAGCGAACTTCGCCTCGTCATCGAATATCAGTCGCAACGCGGCGCGATGCGGACGCTGACCCTCGACATCGTCGACTATCCGGGCGAATGGCTGCTCGACTTGCCGCTCCTCAATCTGAGCTATGATCAATGGTCGGCGGAAAGCTTGATGCTGTCCCGGCAACAGCCGCGCGCGGCGCTCGCCACCAAATGGCACGCCCATCTGAAGACTCTCAATCCGGAAGGCCCGGAAGACGAGCAGGCCGTCCTCACAGCATCCGCGCTCTTCACCGACTATCTCAAATCGTGCCGCGATCAGCGCTATGCCATGAGCATGCTGCCGCCGGGGCGTTTTCTGATGCCGGGCGACGCGGCGGGCTCGCCTGCTCTCACCTTCGCACCGCTCGATCTGCCGGACGGCGGACTGGCGCCGCCAGACTCTCTGTGGGCGATGATGCAGAGGCGCTACAAATCCTACAAAGCGGCCTTCGTGCAGCCGTTCTTCCGCGACCATTTCTCGAGGCTCGATCGGCAGATCGTGCTGGTGGACGTGTTGTCCGCGATCAATGCCGGCCAGGAAGCGCTGCGCGACCTCGACAATGCGCTGACGTCGATCCTGGCCTGCTTCCGGCTCGGCCGCAAAAACCTGTTCAACGCCCTCTTCAGCCCGCGCATCGACCGCATTCTTTTTGCCGCGGCGAAGGCCGATCGTTTGCACAGCTCGAACCACGAACGGCTTGAAGCGCTCCTGCGGCGGCTCGTCGAGCGTGCGGCAGCGCGGGCAAGCTTTGCCGGATCTGAAGTCGATGTCATCGCGCTCGCCGCGGTCCGCGCCACCCGCGAAGTCATGATCAATCAGAACGGCGCTCTGTTGCCGGCGATCGTCGGCGTGCCGGCCTCGGGCGAAATGATGGGCAAGACCATATTCAACGGCCAAAAAGAGGTCGCGATGTTTCCCGGCGATTTGCCTGCCGATCCGGACGTCTTGTTGAAAGACGCCGACGCCTTTCGCGGACTGGCAACGTCGTCGGCGCAGGATGCCGATTACCGGTTTTTGCGCTTGCTGCCGCCGGCGTTGCCCAAGACCGAGGGCGGCGAGCCGTCCTTGCCGCACATTCGCCTCGACCGGGCGCTTCAATTTCTCATCGGAGACCGCCTGCAATGAGCACCCGAATTCGCCGCCCGGCGGCGTTTGCGCTGGACGATCCGAACACCATCGCCATCGAAGAGGAGCCCAAGTCGAAGGGCGACATCGCCCCTTTTGCGATTGAGCCCTACGCCGTCGGGCTGCCGCCTGCGATCGCTTCGCTCGCGCAACCGGCAAGGCGTTTCGGATGGGCCAAAATCTTCTGGTCGGCCGTTGGCGGCCTCGCCGTGCTGGCGCTTGGTCTCGCAGTCGTCCAGCTCGTCGAAGACCTGTTCGCCCACAACGACGTTCTTGGCTGGATCGGGGCCTCGCTCGGCGCGATCGCCGCGCTCGCGCTCCTCGTCATCGTCGTCCGTGAAATACGCAGCCTCCTGCGGCTCTCGGCGATCGAAGAACTGCGCGAACGGGCCACCGCTACGATTTTGAACGATCAACGCACCGAGGGTATCGCGATCGCGCGCGAGCTTTTGCAACTCACGCGCCACTCGCCGCCGCTGGCGCGGGCCCGCAACGTTCTCAGCTCCCATATCGATGACATCATCGATGGCGCCGATCTCGTGCGGCTGGCCGAGCGAAACCTAATGGCGCCGCTCGACCAGGAGGCGAAAAGGCTTGTCGGCGCGGCCGCGAAACGGGTGACCGTCGTGACAGCGGTCAGCCCCCGCGCGGTGCTCGACATTCTGTTCGTGCTCATGACGGCCGTCGCGTTGATGCGGCGGCTCGCCTATCTCTACGGCGGCAGGCCGGGAACCCTTGGACTGATGCGCCTGATGCGGCTCTGCATCGCCCATCTAACCGTCACCGGCGGCCTCGCCGTCAGCGACGGTGTCGTCCAGCAGGTGCTCGGGCACGGGGTCGTGGCGAAACTCTCCACCCGGCTGGGCGAAGGCATTCTCAACGGCCTCCTGACCGCCCGGCTCGGACTTGCCGCGATCGAGGTCACCCGGCCGCTGCCGTTCGCGGCGCTGCCACAGCCCTCCCTCAGTGACCTCGCGAGCGACCTCCTCCGGCTGCGCGAGAAGGACGAATAGCTCGGTCACACGGTCAGCACATGGACGTGACAGATCGGCCGCTTGTTCCAGCGCCCGCCGATGGCGGAGCGCACCGCCCGCCGTACCGCCTCGGCCACCGCATCCGGATCGCGCCGGCGCGGCTTGGGCAACGACTCGAAAGCCTCCTCGATCGCGTCGAGAGCAATCTCGGCCATCGACGCACCCCTCGCGTCGGTCTCCGGGACGCCTACCAGCTCGATTTCCGGATCGGCTTCGAGCGTACCCTTCTCGCTCAGCGCCAGCGCGACGCTGACGAATCCGGCGAAGCTCAGGCGGCGCCGCTCCGCGACTGTTCGCGCCTCGGCGTTCACCAGCAGCGCGCCGTCTTTGTAGACTTGCCCTGACGGCACCTCGTCGATGATCGCAGGCCCGTCGGCCGCGAGACTGACCAGATCGCCGTTCCGGCACACCAGCACGTGCGGGACCCCTGCGCCACGGGCCAATTCGGCGTGCTCGGCGAGATGAAGCGCCTCGCCGTGCGCCGGGATGAGAATTTTCGGCCTGACCCAGCCGATCATGTCGAGCAGTTCGGCGCGGCGAGGATGCCCAGAGACGTGGACGAGGTGTGTGCGGTCGGTGATGACTTCAACGCCTTGGGTGACCAGGCCATTGATGATGCGGGCCACGGCTTTCTCATTGCCCGGAATGGCGCGCGACGAGAAGATGACGCGGTCGCCTTTGCCGAGCGTGACCTCGGGGTGTTCGTCCTCGGCGATGCGCGCCAGCGCGGCACGCGGCTCGCCCTGACTGCCCGTACAAAGCGCGAGCACTTTATCGGGCGGCAAGTAGCCGTAGCTTTCGACGGAGCGGAAATCCTGAACCCCGTCGAAGTAGCCGGTCTCGCGCGCGACCTGCGTGACGCGCTCCATGGCCCGCCCGACCACGACGACCTCGCGGTCGGCGGCGCGGGCGGCGTCGGCGACGGCCCGGAGGCGGCCAACATGGGACGCAAAGGTCGTCACGGCGACACGGCCGCGTGCGGTCCGGATCAACTCGGCAAGCGTTCGGGCGACGTCGGCCTCCGATGGCGATCGGCCGTCGCGCACCGCGTTCGTGGAATTGCCGACGAGCGCCAGCACGCCCTCGTCACCGAGCGCGGTCAGCCGCGCGCTGTCGGTCGGCGCGCCGACAAGTGGAGTGGGGTCGATCTTCCAGTCGCCCGTATGCAGGACGATTCCGGCGGGGGTACGGATCGCGAGCGCGTTGGATTCGGGAATGGAGTGAGCGACGTTGATAAATTCCACCGCAAACGGCCCAAGCGTCAGCCGCCCGCCGAGCGGCACGACCTTGACCGGAATCTCCGGTGCCCCGGGTTCGGACAGGCGCTTGGCCCCGAACAGCGCCGCCGTGAACGGCGTCGCATAGAGCGGCACATTCAGCCGCGGCCACAGATCGATCAGGGCGCCCAGATGATCCTCATGGCCGTGCGTGAGAACGAGGCCGACGATGTTTTTGCGCTCCTCGATGAGGAACCGGATGTCCGGCAGGATGAGATCGACGCCAGGCAAGTGTTCTTCGGTTGCGAATGAAACGCCGCAGTCTACAATGAGCCACTGCCGGCGCCGCTCATCGCCAAAGCCGTAGATCGAGAGATTCATCCCGATCTCGCCAATGCCGCCGAGCGGCGCGAACACGAGTTCGGGGCGCGCCATCAGGTCGGACCTCCGGCTGGAGCGACGCCGTTCGCTGCCGGCACCGGGAATACGTCACCAGCCGCGATCGCCTGCAGGGTGCCGTCGGCAAGCCGCAGCAACAGCCGGCCGCGTTCGTCGAGCGTCTCGCAGCGCCCGGACAGCTCGCGTCCGGGCAGGCGAACCTTCATCTCTCCGCCAACGCCAAAAGCGCGGTCGAGCCAGTCGCGGCGAATGGCGGCGAAGTTCGCGCCGAGCTGCCATTGCTCAAGCCGCCGCGTCATGGCGGCGGACAACGCGCGAAAAAGCTCTTCGGGTGAGACGTCGGCGCCCGCCGTGGCGAGATCGGTCGCCGGATAGGATGTCTGCGGCGGATGGTGCCGGCAGTTGACGCCAATGCCGGCGGCCGCGACCAAACGCGCCTCGAGGCTTTCGCTCTCGATGAGAATGCCGCCGAGTTTTGCGCCGTCGCAGAGAACATCGTTCGGCCATTTGAGCGTAAGCCTGCCGCGTAAGCCAGCCGCGCGGTCAAGGATCGCATCGTGCACCGCGAGCGCTGCAACGAACGACAATTCCGGCGCGCGGTCAGCGGGTGCCGCGTCCGACAGCAACAGCGTCGCGTAAAGGTTGCCGGGCTCGGAAATCCATTGGTTTGTACGCCGGCCGCGGCCGGCAGTTTGCCGCATAGCGACGATCCATAGTGGGCCGATCTCGCCGCGACGCGCCAGCGCCAGCGCCTCGCCGTTCGTCGACGGCAACGTCTCGTAGTCCAGGAGGTGCACGCCTGCGGCAGCCGCCAACGGGTCAAGCTGCATCAAAACAGCGAACGGGCCGCCGCGCTGGCCGCGCCGACCAGCGGCCCTGGATAGACGAAAAACAGAATGTTGAAGAGCGCGCAAACCGCCGTCACGATC
Source organism: uncultured Alphaproteobacteria bacterium (assembly GCA_963732015.1). GTDB lineage: Bacteria > Pseudomonadota > Alphaproteobacteria > Rhizobiales > Xanthobacteraceae > BOG-931. The sequence goes on from CAVSXY010000009.1 coordinate 186,076, forward strand.
TTCAGTTCGTCCGGCACGGGCTGAAATCCTTCCGCAGGTTCGTCAAAATACATCACCTTGATGATCGCGAGATAATAATAGGCGCCCACCACGCTGGCGAGCACGCCGATCACCGCGAGGATGTAGAGCCCGGCCTTGATGGCGGCGAGAAAGACGTAGAGCTTGGCAAAGAAACCGGCGAGCGGCGGAATTCCGGCCATCGAGAACAGCAGCATGGCGAGGAAAAACGCCATACCCGGATGGGTCTGCGCCAGTCCGGACAGATCGTCGATCAATTCCACCATGCCCTTGGTGCGCCGCATGGCCAGGATCACGGCGAAGACGCCGAGCGTCATCGAGACGTAGATCGCCACATAAATGAGCACGCCCTGGACGCCTTCGGGGGTACCTGCCGCCAAGCCGACAAGCGCGAAACCCATGTGACCGATCGACGAATAAGCCATTAGTCGCTTGATATTGTGCTGACCGATCGCCGCGAAGGAGCCGAGCAGCATCGAGGCGATGGCGACGAACACCACGATTTGCTGCCACTGCCCGGTGATGGCGGGAAAGGCCACGACCGCCGCGCGCACGAACATCGCGATGCCCGCGACTTTAGGCGCCGCGGCAAAAAAGGCCGTGACCGGGGTCGGCGCGCCCTCGTAGACGTCGGGCGTCCACATGTGGAAGGGCACGGCCGACACCTTGAAGCAAAATCCGGCGAACAAAAACACGAGGCCGAAAATGAGGCCAATGCCGCCCTGCGGGGCGGTCTGCGCGATGCCGGAAAACGCGACCGTGCCGGCAAATCCATAAACGAGCGACGCGCCGTAGAGCAGCATGCCCGACGACAGCGCGCCCAGGACGAAGTATTTCAACCCCGCCTCGGTGGCGCGCAGCGAGTCCCGATAGCTTGCCGCCACCACATAGAGCGGCAGGCTCATCAGTTCGAGGCCGAGATAGAGCGCGATCAGATCGTTCGCCGAAATCAGCATCAGCATGCCGAGCGTCGCCAATACGATCAGGATCGAATACTCGAAGCGCTGCTGGTGTTCCTGCTTGGCGTAGTCAAAAGACATCGCGATGGCGACCGCAGAGCCGGTCAGCGCAAGTATTTTTAGGAACCGGGCGAAATTGTCGACGACAAAACTGCCATTGAAACTCACCAGCTTGCCCGCCGGCAGCAACAGGACGATCGCGCCGGCGACGACGAGAAGCGCAATCGCGGCGCAGTCGATGACACGGACCAGGCTAGCGTCACGATAGGCGCCGAGCATCAGCAGCGCCATGGCGCCGAGCGCCAGCACGATCTCCGGCAGCAGCGGAATGAGCGACGAGGCGTTCTGCACGGCGTTCATCCCCTCACTTCGCGAGCGCCGCTTTGACGGGTGAAAGCGCGTGCTGATAGTTGTCGATCAGTTGCGTCACCGAAGCAGCCGACAGGTCGAGCACCGGCTTCGGATAGACGCCGAACACGATCGTCAGAATAACGAGCGGCGCCAGCACGACCATCTCGCGCCAGCCGATATCCTTGATATTGAAGAGGCTTGGCTTCTCCAGCTTGCCGAAAATCACCTTGCGGTACAGCCAGAGCGCATAAGCGGCCGACAGGATGGTGCCGATCGTCGCCAGCGTCGCCACCCAGTTGTTGATGCGGAAGGTGCCGATCAGGGTGAGGAACTCACCGACGAAGCCCGACGTTCCGGGCAACCCGACATTCGCCAGCGTGAAGATCATAAAGACGAACGCATAGACCGGCATCCGGTTGACCAGGCCGCCATAGGCGGCGATCTCACGCGTGTGCATGCGGTCGTAGACGACGCCTACGCAAAGGAACAAAGCGGCCGAAACGATGCCGTGGGAGATCATCTGGAAAATGCCGCCGGCGACGCCCTGCACCGTCACCGCAAAAATGCCCATGGTGACGAAGCCCATATGCGCCACCGACGAATAGGCAATGAGCTTCTTGACGTCTTCCTGCACGAGCGCGACCAGCGCGGTGTAGATGATGGCGACCACTGAAAGCGCGTAGATCAGCGGCGCCAGCGCCTGCGAGGCGTCCGGGAACATCGGCAGCGAGAAGCGCAGAAAGCCGTAGCCGCCGAGCTTCAGCAAAATCGCAGCGAGGATTACCGAACCGGCGGTCGGCGCTTCGACGTGGGCGTCGGGCAGCCACGTATGGACCGGCCACATGGGCATCTTGACGGCAAACGAAGCGAGGAACGCAAGCCACGCCCAGGTCTGCAGCGTGCGCGGGAACGCATGATGCATCAGTGTCGGGATGTCGGTGGTGCCGGCTTGCCAATACATCGCCATGATGGCCAGCAGCATCAGCACCGAGCCGAGCAGCGTGTAAAGGAAGAACTTGAAGCTGGCATAGACCCGGCGCGGACCGCCCCAGACGCCGATGATCAGGAACATCGGGATCAGGCCGCCTTCGAAGAACAGGTAGAACAGCACGAGGTCGAGCGCGCAGAAGGTGCCGACCATCAACGTCTCGAGCACCAGGAATGCGATCATGTATTCGCGAACGCGGCGCTGAATCGCGTCCCAGCTCGCCAAGATGGCGATCGGCATCAGCGCGGTGGTCAGCACCACGAACGGCAGCGAAATACCGTCGACGCCCATCGAGTAGTTGATCGAGCCGCCGAGCCACGGCCGCTTTTCCAGAAACTGGAATTCAGCGGAACTCGGATCGAAGCGCCACAACAGCAGGAGCGAGATCGCGAAGGTAATCAGCGTCGTCCACAGCGCGGTCCAGCGAGCATTGCGCGCGCCCGCTGCGTCGTCGCCCAGCATCATGATGAAGATCGCGCCGGCGATCGGCAGGAACGTGATGACGGTGAGGATCGGCCAGCTCATCCGTGCGCTCCCGAGAACATGAACCACGTGATGAAGGCCGCAACGCCGATCAGCATCGCAAACGCGTAGTGATAGAGATAACCGGTCTGCAGGCGGACGACGTTGCGCGTGACATCGAGCACGCGCGCCGAAACGCCGTCAGGCCCGAAGCCATCGATCACGAAACCGTCGCCGCCCTTCCAGAACAGCCGGCCGATCCATAAGGCGGGACGCACGAACAAGAAGTCGTAGATTTCATCGAAGTACCACTTGTTGAGCAGGAAGCGGTACAGCACGGCCTGATCGCGCGCCAACGCCTCCGGAATGTCGGGCCGCCGGATATAGAACTGATAGGCGACCAGAAAGCCCAGGATCATCATCACGGTCGGCGCCAGCGCGATCTCAAGCGGTAGGTGCTCCATGTCCTCGAGCACAGTGTTGCCGGGCGCGTATTTCAGCAACTCGCGGAAGAAACCAAGTGCGCCTTCGCCGGTAAACAGCCCGAGCAGCGGCCAGCCGGCGGCCAGCGATCCGAAGGCCAGGACCGCCAGCGGAATGAGCATCACCTTCGGGCTCTCGTGCGCCGCCTGGTAATGGTGCTGGTCGTGCGGCGCGCCGTGAAAGGTCTTGAACATCAGCCGCCACGAGTAGAACGACGTTAGCGCCGCCGCGGCGACCGTCATGATGAAGCCGTAGCTCGACATGGCGCCCTTCGCCACTTCATCGGCCTCGATGATGGCGTCCTTGGAAAAGTACCCGGCTGTGAAGGGAAATCCGGTCAGCGCCAAGGTTCCGATTAGCATCATCGCGTAAGTGAACGGGATTTTGCGCCACAGGCCACCCATGTGGCGGATGTCCTGCTCGTGATGCATGGCGAGGATCACGGAGCCGGAGCCAAGGAACAGCAACGCCTTGAAGAACGCATGCGTGAAGAGGTGGAACATGCCGATCGAATAAGCGCCCGACCCCATGGCGACGAACATGTAGCCAAGCTGGGAACACGTCGAATAAGCGATGATGCGCTTGATGTCGTTCTGCACGAGACCGATGGTTGCGGCGAACATGGCCGTGGTCGCGCCGATGAAAACCACGAAGGCCTTGGCGTTTGGCGCCAATTCAAACAGCGGTGACAGACGGGCCACCATGAAAACGCCGGCGGTCACCATGGTGGCGGCGTGAATGAGCGCGGAGACCGGCGTCGGGCCTTCCATGGCGTCCGGCAGCCAGGTGTGCAGAAGGAATTGCGCCGACTTGCCCATCGCGCCCATGAACAGCAGCAGGCAGGCTAGCGTCAGCGAGTCGACGTCCCAGTTAAGAAAGTGATAGGTCTTGCCGACGAGCCCCGGCGCCTGGGCAAATACCGTATCGAAATCCAGCGCCCCGGTCAGAACGAACACGGTGAAGATGCCGAGCGAGAAACCGAAATCGCCGACACGATTGACGATGAACGCCTTGATCGCGGCGGCGTTGGCCTCCGGCTTGTAATACCAGAAGCCGATCAGGAGATAGCTCGCGAGACCGACCCCTTCCCAGCCGAAAAACATCTGCAGGAGATTGTCGGCCGTCACCAGCATCAGCATGGCGAAGGTGAAGAACGATAGATACGAGAAGAACCGCGGCTTGTAGGGGTCCTCCTCCATGTAACCGATCGAATAGAGGTGGACGAGCGAGGAAACGGTCGTCACAACGACGAGCATCACCGCGGTCAGCGTGTCGATACGCAGCGCCCACTCGGTGTGAAGATCGCCCGAGGTAATGAACGTAAAGATCGTGACGTGGGCATCGTGGCCGCGCAGACCGACATCGACGAACGCCATCCAGGACAGCACGCACGAGATAAACAGCAACGTCGTCGTGACGAATTCCGCGAACTGCGAGCGAGCAGCCGACGGCTCGGCCTCGTGCTCTTCGGAATCGGCATGATCAAGGACCGCATGCGACGCCGCAGGTGAAGTCGCGGCGTGCGAGTGATCGTCCGCCGCTGCCGGCGCCCCGTGATCGTCGTGCGGCGGCGGCGGATTTTGGCCGGGAAAACGATTGCGGGCGCCCACCAGCGAAATCACGCCCGCGATGATGGCACCGATCAGCGGCAAAACGACAATGGCTTCATACATCTTAGAGCGCGCTCCGTCCGAGATGAGCGACGCGCCCGGCTGACCTTGCGGGCCGCATGCCGTTCTCCGAAAGCCGCCGTCTACGGATCATGCGCTAACCCTTCATCAGATTGATGTCCTCGACCGCGATCGAGCCGCGGTTGCGGAAGTAGGCGACAAGGATGGCGAGGCCGATGGCGGCTTCGGCCGCAGCGACCGTCAACACCAAGAGCGCGTAAACCTGGCCGACAATGTCGCCGAGGAACGTCGAGAACGCGACGAGGTTGATATTGACGGAGAGCAGGATGAGCTCGATCGACATCAGAATGATGATGACGTTCTTCCGGTTGAGGAAGATGCCCAGAATGCCGAGCGTGAACACGCACGCCGCGACCGAAAGGTAGTGACCGAGCCCGATCGTCATGACAGCCCCTGCCCCGACTTCACCTTGACGACCTCGATCGCCGACGATCGATTTCGCGCGACCTGCTCCGAAATACTCTGGCGCTTGACGTTCGGCTTATGCTGCAGCGTCAGCACGATCGCGCCGATCATGGCGACGAGCAGAATGATGCCCGCCGCCTGGAAGAAGTAGACGTAGCGCGTGTACAGCACGAGGCCGATGGCTTCGGTATTGTTGATCTTGCCGGCGGCCGGTATCGGCGAAGCGATGGCGTTGTGCACGTCTGGTCCGATGGCCCAGGCGCCGACGACGACCAGCAGCTCAGTCAGCAGCACGGCGCCGACCAGCGATCCAATCGGCAAATAACTCAAAAAGCCCTGGCGAAGCTCGGTGAAATCGACGTCGAGCATCATCACCACGAACAGGAACAGCACCGCGACCGCGCCGACGTAGACCACGATCAGGATCATCGCCAGGAATTCGGCGCCCATCAGCACGAACAGGCCGGCCGCGTTGACGAAAGCCAGGATCAGAAACAGCACCGAGTGCACGGGATTGCGCGATCCGATCACCATGACGGCCGAGGCCACGGTGATGGCGGCGAACAGATAGAAGAACAGCGCGTGAGGGATCATTGGCGGCGCATCTCACCGGTAGGGCGCGTCGAGAGAAATGTTCTTTGCGATCTCGCGCTCCCAGCGATCGCCGTTCGCCAAAAGGCGTTCCTTATCGTAGTAAAGCTCCTCGCGCGTCTCGGTGGCGAATTCAAAATTCGGACCTTCGACAATGGCGTCGACCGGGCAGGCCTCCTGGCACAGCCCGCAATAGATGCATTTCACCATGTCGATGTCGTAGCGGGTGGCGCGACGCGTGCCGTCGTTCCTGCGCGGTCCTGCTTCGATGGTGATGGCCTGCGCCGGGCAGATCGCCTCACACAGCTTGCAGGCGATGCAGCGTTCCTCGCCGTTCGGATAACGCCGCAGCGCGTGCTCGCCGCGAAAGCGCGGCGATATCGCGATTCTTCTCGAAGGGATAGTTGATGGTCGCCTTCGGCTTGAAGAAATAGCGCATCGACAACATGAAGGCCTGAGCGAATTCCTTCAGGAACAACGACCGGGCGGCTTGATCAAGCTTCATATCAACCTCTCATGCCGCCTAGAGCTGTGGATGACTGGCGCCGAACCGAAGGCCGAGCCAGTAGCCCAATGCAGCGAGCATGGCGACAGCCGCGCCGAGGAGCACCCTGCGCGTGACGGACAGCTTGTCCTCGAATTCGGCGCGCTGCTCGAGCGTTTTCGGACCGCTCTGCGCACGCAAGCGCTGTTCGATAATCCGGATAGCCGGCACGTAGACGACGACCGCAATGATCGTTCCGGCGAGACCGCCGATCCAGGCCGGCAATGACAATTCCATGCCACGCTCCGTTCATTTCGGCGCCCATCCGGTCACTTGCAGTACACCGGCGACAATGGCGACCATGGCGAGCGAAATCGGCAGAAACACCTTCCAGCCGAGCCGCATCAATTGATCGTAGCGATAGCGCGGCACGAACGCCTTCACCATCGCAAACATGAAGAAGACGAAAAACGCCTTCAGAACGAACCAGATTACGCCCGGGATCCAGGTGAACGGCGGCAGCGCCAACGGCGGCAGCCAGCCGCCGAGGAACAGGATCGTGGCCATGGCGCACATCGTGCAGATCGCCACGTACTCGCCGAGCATAAACATCATGTAGGGCGTCGAGCCGTATTCAACCATAAAGCCGGCGACGAGTTCCGATTCAGCCTCGACCAGGTCGAACGGCGGCCGGTTGGTTTCCGCGAGCGCCGAGACGAAGAAGACCATCAACATCGGAAACAGCGGCAGCCAATACCAGTTCAGAATGCTGAGCCAGGGCAAACCGATCGAAGTCGCCAAGCCGCGCTCGCCCTGCGCGGCGACGATAGCGGAGAGGTTCAGCGAACCGACGCACAACAGCACGGTGATGATGACGAAGCCGATCGAGACCTCGTAGGACACCATCTGCGCGGCAGACCGCAGCGCGGCGAGAAACGGATATTTGGAATTCGACGCCCAGCCGGCCATGATGACGCCGTACACGCCAAGCGACGAAATCGCGAAGATGTACAGAATGCCGACATTGATGTTGGAGATGACCCAGCCGGCATCGACCGGAATGACCGCCCAGGCTGCGAGCGAGAGCACACACGTCACCAGTGGCGCCAAGAGAAACACGCCTTTGTTGGCGCCGGCCGGAATCACCGGCTCCTTGAGCACGAATTTGATGAGATCGGCGAACGATTGCAGCAGCCCCCAAGGACCGACCACGTTCGGACCGCGGCGCATTTGCACGGCCGCCCAGATTTTCCGGTCTGCAAGCAGGACGTAGGCGACGGCGATCAGCAGGATGACGAGCAGCAGCACGCTTTCCGCCACCATGATCACCAGCGGCCAAATGTAGTCGGACCAGAAAGCGGCCATCCCCGTCCGTCTCCTATTCCGCCGCAGTCATGGTCGCGCGCCCTTCGGCGAGCGCCGAACATTCCGCCATGATCGCGGAAGCACGCGCGATCGGATTGGTGAAGTAGAAATCGTCGATACTCGACCGCAACGGCGCCTTGTCGGCCGTGCCGCCAAGCGCGGCGAGCTTTTGCAATCTGCGGCGATCGCCGGCTGCGATTTGACCGATGCGCTGGAAATGCGGATGGGCCTTGAACAGGGCCTGACGCAATGCGCGCGAGCAAGTCATAGGGAAGCTTCTTGCCGAGCACGTCGGACAGCGCGCGCAGGATCGCCCAGTCCTCGCGCGCATCGCCCGGCGGAAACGACGCGCGCATCGCCATCTGCACCCGGCCTTCGGTGTTGACGTAGATGGCCGATTTTTCCGGGATAGGCAGCGCCCGGCAGCACGACGTCGGCGCGCAGCGCGCCACGGTCGCCGTGGGTGCCGATGTAGACCACGAAAGCGCCCGGGGGCGACATCGATTTCGTCGGCGCCGAGCAGGAAGGCGACGTCGAGCGAACCGAACGCCGCCATCTGCTTCGTGTTCAAGCCGCCCTCGCCCGGTACAAAACCGAGATCGAGCGCGCCGACGCGCGAAGCTGCGCTGTGCAGCACGCAGTAGCCGTTCCAGCCGTCTTTGATGACGCCGAGATCGGCGGCCGCCTTGGCCGCAAGCGAGGCGATCGCCAGCGCCGTCAGCGCGCGCGAAGGCTCGGCGCCAACGATCAGCAGCGGGTGCGTCCGCTTTGCGCATGGCGTCGGCAAAACTGTGCCGGCCGATCTCGCCAGCGTCTCGGAGCCGGCGCCGAGATAGTCGTAGGTGTAGGTCAGATCGGCCTTCGGACCGATCAGGCCGATCGGGAAATTTCCGTGCGCGCCAGCGCTTGCGGATGCGCGCGTTGAGGACGGCGGCTTCCTTGCGCGGGTTCGCCCCGACGATCAGAAGCGCATCGGCGGTGTCGATGCCGGCGATCGTGGCGTTGAACAGGTAGCGTCGCCCTGCCCCATTTCGGATCGAGCGCCGAGCCATCCTGCCGGCAATCGAGGTTGTCGACGCCGAGCCGCGTCATCAGATCCTTGAGCGCAAAGATCTCCTCAACGGCGGCAAGATCGCCGACCATCGCGCCGACGCGCTTCGGTTGACGCGCGGCGATCTTTCTGGCGATCGCCTGAAAGGCTTCGGTCCATGTCGCTGGCCGCAGCTGGCCGTTTTCGCGGACGTAGGGCTGATCGAGCCGCTGCGTGCGCAAGCCATCCACCACGTGGCGGGTCTTGTCGGAAATCCACTCTTCGTTGATGTCGTCGTTGGTGCGCGGCAGGATGCGCATGACTTCACGGCCGCGCGTGTCGATGCGGATGGCGCAGCCGAGCGCGTCCATCACGTCGATCGAATTCGGTCTTGTTCAGTTCCCACGGCCGCGCCGCGAACGCATAGGGCTTCGAGGTCAGCGCGCCAACCGGGCAGATATCGACCACGTTGCCCTGCAATTCGGAGGTCATCGCCTCTTCGAGATAGGTCGTGATCTCCATGTCCTCGCCGCGGCCGATGGCGCCGAGCTCCGGCACGCCCGCGACTTCGGTCGCAAAGCGCACGCAGCGCGTGCACTGGATGCAGCGGTTCATCGAGGTCTTGACCAGCGCGCCGAGATACTTGTCCTCGACCGCGCGCTTGTTCTCATGGAAGCGGCTCGAACCGATGCCGTAAGCCATCGACTGATCCTGCAGGTCGCATTCGCCGCCCTGGTCGCAGATCGGGCAATCGAGCGGATGATTGATCAGCAGGAACTCCATCACGCCTTCACGCGCCTTGCGCACCATCGGCGAGCGCGTCGACAGCACCTTCGGCGAGCCGTCTTTGTTGGGCAGCAAATCTTTCACGCCCATGGCGCAGGACGCCTGCGGCTTCGGCATGCCGGCGACCTCGATCAGGCACATCCGGCAATTGCCGGCGATCGACAGCCGTTCGTGGAAGCAGAAGCGCGGAATTTCCGCGCCGCCCGCCTCGCACGCCTGGAGCAGCGTGTACTCCGGCGGCACGTCGACTTCTCTGCCGTCGACGATGAGCTTGGTCATGCCGCTTGTCCGTCCGGCGCCGCGCAGCGTGCCGTTTTCCACAATTGGGCCGAAGGAACGCTTTCCCAGCCAAAGGCGTAATCGGTCGGACCGCGTGCAGCGAGATGTTCAAGCCGCTCCTTGGCTTCGATCAGCGTCGGCAAATGACCGGCTGGCACCCACCACATCACGAAGTGCGGCCCATCAAGCTTGTCGAACCATTTCGGGCGCCGCCCATAGAAGCGCTTGTGGACGGTCTGCCAAACAAAACGCTCCAGCGCCTCGACGCTCTCCCACACCGACAAATTGACGGCCACGTTCGGATCGGTGAACGGCCGGAAATTGGTCGCGTTGCCGCTGTCGTCCTTAAGGCGCCAGACAAATCCCTTGCTGCGTTCGGCAAGGCCGTTGACCAGGTCGAGATTGTTCATGAAGTCCGCCATGCGCGGATCGTCGGTCGGATAACGAAAGCGCCCGATGTTAAGCTGCGCGAGATGCCGCGTTTCGCTCATCGCCATCACTCCGCCGCCACCGGGACCGGTTCGGGATGCGGATTGGCTGTGTATTGTCGATCCGCCGCTCGATCTCCGGCCGGAAATGGCGCAGCAGACCCTGCACCGGCCACGCCGCGCCATCGCCGAAGGCGCAGATGGTGTGGCCCTCGATCTGGGTCGTGACCTCCATCAGCATGTCGATCTCGCGCTTTTGCGCGCGGCCCTCCGCCATGCGGGTCGAGCACGCGCCACATCCAGCCCATGCCTTCGCGGCACGGCGTGCACTGGCCGCAGCTTTCGTGCTTGTAGAAGTACGAGATGCGCGCCATCGCCTTGACGATGTCGGCGGTCTTGTCCATCACGATGACCGCGGCCGTGCCGAGCGCCGACTTCTTGTCGCGGCAGCCGTCGAAATCCATCAACAGCGTGTCGGCCTGATCGGGACCGGCCGGAACGAGCGGCATCGATGAGCCGCCCGGGATCACCGCGAGCAGATTGTTCCAGCCGCCGCGCACGCCGCCGGCGTGCCGCTCGATGAGTTCGCGCAGCGGAATGCCCATCGTCTCTTCGACATTGCACGGCCGCTCGACGTGGCCGGAAATGCAGTAGAGCTTGGTGCCGGTGTTGTTCTGCCGGCCGATGCCGGCAAACCACGCCGCGCCGCGCCGCATGATGTCCGGCACCTGCGCGATGGTCTCGACGTTGTTGACGGTCGTCGGGCAGCCATAGAGGCCCATATTGGCCGGGAACGGCGGCTTGAGCCGCGGCTGGCCCTTCTTGCCTTCGAGGCTTTCGAGCAGCGCGGTTTCTTCGCCGCAGATGTAGGCGCCGGCGCCGTGATGCACAACGATATCGAAGTCCCAGCCGTGGATGTTGTTCTTGCCGATGAGCTTGGCGTCGTAGGCCTGCTGCACGGCGGCTTCGAGCCGCTCGCGCTCGCGGATGAATTCGCCGCGAACATAGATGTAGCAAGCGCTGGCGCCCATGGCGAAGCCGGCGATCAGGCAGCCCTCGACCAGCAGATGCGGATCGTTGCGCATGACCTCGCGGTCCTTGCAGGTGCCGGGCTCGGACTCGTCGGCATTGATCACGAGGTAGCTCGGCCGGCCGTCCGACTGCTTCGGCATGAACGACCATTTCAGGCCGGTCGGAAAGCCGGCGCCGCCGCGGCCGCGCTGGCCTGACGCCTTCATCTCGTTGATGATGGCGTCGCGGCCCTTCTCCAAAATCGCCTTGGTGCCGTCCCAGGCGCCGCGCTCTCGCGCGCCCTCGAGGCCCCAGTCGTGCTGGCCGTAGAGATTTTTGAAAATGCGGTCCTTATCGGCGAGCATCAGCCGGGCCTCGGATCAGAGCTGGTCTTGTTTCGTAGATCGACGGATCGGCAGCGTCGTCGGTCCGCCGATCGGCGCCGAATTCGGCACGGTCGATCTGCGGCCCGGGTTTTGGCGTCTTGCCGGCGGCGAGATCGTTGAGAATGTTGCGTCAAGGCTTGCTGACGTGAGATCTTCGTAATAGTCGTAATTGATCTGCACCATCGGTGCATTCACGCATGCGCCGAGGCATTCGACTTCGATCCAGGAGAACGTGCCGTCGTTGGAGACGTGGTTCTGCTCGCCGATCATGCGGCTGCAGAACCTTCTTGAGTTCTTCCGCGCCGCGCAGCATGCACGGCGTCGTGCCGCAGAACTGCACGTGGAATCTGCCGACCGGCGACAGATTGAACATCGTGTAGAAGGTCGCGACTTCGAGCACGCGAATTTTCGCCATGCCGAGCAGTTCGGCGACCGCTTCCATGGCCTTCTGCGGCAACCAGCCGCCGCATTGTTCCTGCGCCCTCCACAGGAGCGGAATCACCGCCGACTGCTGGCGGCCCGGCGGATATTTGGCCATCTGCTCTTTCGCCCACGCCAGATTCTCCGGCGTGAACGCGAAGCTCGGCGGCTGCTTTTCGGCGAGGCGGCGGACGCTCATCGGTCGACCTCCCCGAACACGATGTCGAGACGCCGAGGATCGCCGAAATATCGGCCAGCATGTGGCCGCGGCACAGGAAATCCATGGCCTGCAGATGCGCGAAGCCCGGCGCGCGGATCTTGCATTTGTACGGCTTGTTGATGCCGTCGGCGACCAGATAGACGCCGAACTCGCCCTTGGGCGCTTCGACCGCCGCATAGACTTCGCCCGGCCGGCACTTTGAAGCCTTCGGTGTAGAGCTTGAAGTGATGGATCAGCGCCTTCCATCGAGCGCTTCATTTCTTCGCGGCGCGGCGGCGAGATCTTGTGGTCGTCGATCGTGACCCGGCCCTGCCCGTCGGGACCGCATGCAGATTTCTCGATGCACTGTTTCATGATGCGGACCGACTGGCGCATCTCTTCCATGCGGATGCAGTAGCGATCGTAATTGTCGCCGTTCTTGCCCACGGGAATGTCGAATTCGAGCTCGGAATAGCACTCGTAGGGCTGCGCCTTGCGCAGATCCCAGGCCGCGCCCGAGCCGCGCACCATGACGCCGGAAAAGCCGCGCGCCCAGGCGTCCTCGAGCTTGACACGATGCCGATATCGACGTTGCGCTGCTTGAAGATGCGGTTTTCGGTCAGCAGTTCTTCGAGATCGTCGCAAACCTTGAGGAACGGATCGCAAAACGCCGCAATGTCGTCGATCAGTTTCGGCGGCAAGTCCTGGTGTATGCCGCCGACGCGGAAATACGCCGCATGCATGCGCGAACCGGATGCGCGCTCGTAGAAGCCCATAAGCTTCTCGCGCTCCTCGAAACCCCAGAGCGGCGGCGTCAGCGCGCCGACGTCCATCGCCTGCGTCGTGACATTGAGCAGATGCGACAGCAGGCGTCCGATCTCGCAATAGAGCACGCGGATGATTTGCGCGCGCTTCGGGATCGTCAGGCCGAGCAGCTTTTCGGCGGCAAGGCAGAACGCGTGCTCCTGATTCATCGGCGCGACGTAATCGAGCCGATCGAAATAAGGGATCGCCTGCAGATAGGTCTTATGCTCGATCAGCTTCTCGGTCCCGCGATGCAGGAGGCCGATATGCGGGTCGACGCGATCGACAATTTCGCCGTCGAGATCGAGCACAAGGCGCAGCACGCCATGCGCCGCCGGATGCTGCGGCCCGAAGTTGATCGTGAAGGTGCGGGGCTCTGGCTCGGTCATGGTCAGGGCCAGTCCTATTCGCCACTCGCCATGCGCCACTCACCCGCCTTTGCGGCCTTCGCCGCAACGCGCGCATTGAACTTGTCCCACATGACGACGAAGCGCTCGTGTCGGCCTTCGCCGATCAGATCGATGCCGTCGTGCGCCTTGACGTTGAACGTGACACGCTGGCCCGTGACTGCGACGCATTCGCGTCGACCGTCACCGTCATCCCGGGCGGCGTAGCCGCGAGGTGGCTCACATCGACGTGCACGCCAAGACTGCCCTCGCCAGGATCGAGATGCGGCGTCAAAAGCTGCGTGCATACCCACTCCATCAGCACGATCATGAAGCCGGTGGCGAACACCTTCGGCATCGACGGCGATTTCGGCCGCCTCCGGGTAGGTGTACGGCACGGTCTTGTTTTCCGGCACCGTGTAGGAGAAGCGGTGCTTGAGGCCGGGCTTGAGCGTCGGTTTCATCAGGCGAACCTCACGACCCCTGCCCGCGCCCGTCGGCCTTTTCATCGCCGGGCAGCACGTAGTCGGTGCCTTCCCACGGCGAGAGGAAGTCGAAATTGCGGAATTCCTGCGACGAGCCGCACCGGCTCGTAGACGACGCGCTTGAGCTCGTCGTCGTAGCGCACCTCGACAAAACCGGTCAGCGGGAAATCCTTGCGCAGCGGATGACCTTCAAAGCCGTAATCGGTCAGAATCCGCCGCATGTCCGGGTGGCCGGTAAACACCACGCCGTAGAGGTCGTAAGTCTCGCGTTCGAACCAATCGGCGCCGGGGAACACGTCAATGATCGAAGGCACCGGCGTCGCCTCGTCGGTCTCGGCTTTCACCCGAATCCGCGCATTCTGCTTCGGCGAAAGCAGATGATAGACGACATCGAAACGTCGCTCCCGGCTCGGCCAATCAACCGCGGTGACGTCGATCAAATTCCAGAACTGGCAGCTGCGCGATCGTCGCGCAGGAACGCATGACCGCGACGATGTCGCTCGCTTTCGCGGTCACGGTCAGCTCGTGATAGCGCGACCGTGATAGCCCGTCACCGAAGCGCCAAGCGCACCAGCGATCGTCTTGCCGAGCGTTTCGAGCGTCTCATCCATGATCAGCGTTCGATCGTCGCGGTGCGGCGGATTTTCTTCTGCAGCAGCAGACACGCCATAGAGCAGCGCCTCGGCCGTCGGCGGACAGCCCGGCACGTAGATGTCGACCGGCACGATGCGATCGCAGCCGCGCACCACCGAGTACGAATAGTGATAGTAGCCGCCGCCATTGGCGCACGAGCCCATCGAAATGACGTAGCGCGGCTCCGGCATCTGGTCGTAGACCTTGCGCAGCGCCGGCGCCATTTTGTTGGTGAGCGTGCCGGCGACGATCATCACGTCGGACTGGCGCGGCGAAGCGCGCGGCGCAAAGCCGAAGCGCTCGGCGTCGTAGCGCGGCATCGACATCTGCATCATCTCGACCGCGCAGCAGGCAAGCCCGAACGTCATCCACATCAGCGAGCCGGTGCGCGCCCAGGCGATCAGATCGTCGGCCGCCGCGACCAGGAAGCCCTTGTCGGCACAGTTCGCTGTTGAGATCGGAAAAAAACGGATCGTCCGCGCCGACCGGCTTTGCCGGTGCGCGGATCGATGATGTCCGGTGTCGGCGTGGCGATCGCGGGTTCGCTCAATCCCATTCGAGCGCTCCCTTTTTCCACTCGTAGATAAAGCCGATCGTCAGCACCGCAAGGAACAGCATCATCGACCAGAAGCCGTACACGCCGAGATGACCGAACGCCGCCGCCCACGGGAACAAGAAGCTCACTTCGAGATCGAAGATGATGAACAGAATGGCGACCAGGTAGAAACGCACGTCGAATTTCATGCGCGCGTCATCGAATGCGTTGAAGCCGCACTCGTAGGCCGAGAGTTTTTCCGGATCAGGCTGCTTGTAGGCGACGACAAAGGCGACCGCGAGCAGCAGCAAGCCCGATCACGCCGCCACACCGACGAACACGATGAGCGGCAGATAGCCAAGCAGCAATTGACTCATCGATTGGCTCATCGGGAGCCTTTCTGGTCGGCCATCATCGGACACCTTCCCGGAGACGGGACGATGTCCTCCGCGGCGCGGTTCCGTGCAAAGCACGGACCGCGCTGATTTGCCCCAAAATCTCAGCGGATTCGCGCTACACAGCGGAACGTTGCGACCCTTAGCGCAGTGCACAAAAAGGTGCAAGGCGGCCTGTGCGTTCACGGCGCGCGTTGACGGCGCCGCCCCGGGCGATGCTACGTTCGCAAGACATAATTGCACCGGGAGGAGAGGAGCCATGCGGAGCGGAGCCGTGGCGCGATGGCCGATGCGCCGAGGATCCTTTCACGCACCGAGCCGCGCTGTGCGTTCGCCGTGATCATGTCGGCGCTCGGGCTGCGATCGCGGGCGACGTTCCCCGACCAACCGATCAAGCTGATCGTGCCGTTCGGGCCTGGCGGGCCGCCCGATGTGGCGGCGCGCATCATCGGCGCATAGCTGTCGGACCACCTCGGCCCGGTCGTCGTCGAGAACCGCGTCGGTGCCGGTGGCCGCTCGCCGCTCAGATTCGTAGCGGGTTCTCCGCCGGATGGCTACACCCTGCTTGCCGCCACCGCCGGTTCGCTCTCGATCAGTCCGCAGCTCTACAAGGAATCCGGGATTCGATCCGATCAAGGACTTTACCGCGGTGGCGCTGGTGTCGTCGGCGCCGCTGGTGGTCGCGATCAACCCGTCGATCCCCGCGCATAGCGTCAAGGAACTGGTGGCCTACGCCAAGGCCAATCCCGGCAAACTGAACTACGGCGCGGTGATCGGCACGCCGCCGCATATGAGCGGCGAGATGTTCAAGCACATCACCGGCGCCAATATCGTCTTCGTGCCGTACAAATCCGCCTCGCAGGCCACAATCGACGTCCTGGCCGGGCAGATGAACATGACCTTCGAAGGTACCACCGCTATCGTGCCGCACATCAAGTCCGGCGAAGTTCGCGCGCTCGCGGTGACCAGCCCGACGCGCATCCCGGAAATTCCCGATGTGCCGACCATGGACGAACTCGGTTATCCTGGTATGCCGCCGGACTCCTGGCAGGCCATCGTCGCGCCCGCCGGCACGCCGCCCGACATCGTCGCCAGGATCAACAAGCCGTCGTGAATGAAGGTTTGGCGACAGCCGCAACTACGCGACAAGATCAAAGAGCTCGGCGGCGAGCCGGAGCCGAAATCGGTGCAGGAATTTGCCGCCTACATCGCCGACCAATACAAGCGCTGGGGCGAAGTCATTCGCATCACCGGCGTGAAGCTCGATTAGACAGTCAGCGCGCCGGCCGACAGCCGATGGCCGAAAACGATCAGGCATCGCTCTCAAGGAAACGCATGACGCCAAATTGCCCCGATGACGTGTGCTGCTGCGCTGATCGCGCTGGCGGAGTCGCTGCTCGCGTCCGCATGCCGGCGCGCGCCGACGACTATCCGTCTCGCCCGGTCAAGATCATCGCGCCGTTCGGCGCGGGCGGCCCGACCGACGTTTATACCCGCGACATCGCCGAGGAACTGCGAAAATCGCTGCATCAGACGTTCTTCATGGAGAATCGTCCCGGCGCAGGCACCACGATCGGCACCGATTTGGTCGCCAAGGCCCGGCCCGACGGCTACACGCTGCTGATGGTGAGGGCACCCAGACGGTCAACGAAACGCTCTACGCGCACAAGCCCTATCAATTGCATGCGCGACCTCGTTCCGGTCGCGCCGCTGATGGATACCGATCTGGTGCTGGTCGTGCATCCCTCGGTTCCGGTCAAAAACCGTAGCGAGCTTCTGGCGCTGGCGCGGGAAAAGCCCGGAACCCTCAATTCGGCTCATCGGGGCCAGGCTCGAACTATCACATGGCCGGCGAGCTTCTGAAAAACCTGACCGGGCATCAACATCGTGCACGTGCCTTACAAGGGGTCGACCGGCATGCGCACCGATATCCTCAGCGGCCAAATCCAGATGCTGTTCGACTCGATTCCGACCATGGCGCCGCATGATCAAAGCTGGCATGGTGCGCGCGCTCGGCACCACTGGTCTGACCCGCTCGACCATCCTGCCCGATGTGCCAACAATCACGGAAGCCGGAGTGCCGGGCTTCCAGGCGACACTCTGGGTCGGCTTCATGGCGCCCAAGGATACGCCGCAGCCGATCGTCGAGCTGCTCAACCGGACGATCACGTCAATCCTCAAACGGCCGGACATCAAGGAAGCGTGGGAGAAGCAAGGCGCCACGCCGTTGACGATGACAGAGCCGGAATTCAGCTGCTTTCATGACCGCCGAAATCGCGAAATGGGCTAAGGTGATCAAAGGCAATCACATCAGCCGGATCAAATAGCTGCATTGCCGAACATCATGGGTGAACGATGAACGAGATGACCAAGCCCTCAGGAGTCGCGATCAAGGGCGAAGAGCATTGGACGACCAAGGACGGCGGCGCGAAGCTGTTCCTGTTCGAAAAATGCGCCGGCGATCCCATCGCGACGACAGGAACGATCCTTTTCGTCCACGGTTCGTCGATGCCGGGCCAGCCCACGTTCGATCTTCACGTTCCGGGGCGGCCGGATTCTTCGGTCATGGATTGGTTCGCACGGCGCGGCTTCGATTGCTGGTGCGTCGACATGGAGGGCTACGGCCGCTCCACCAAGGATCGCGACAACAACGCGCGCATCGCACAAGGCGCTGACGACTGCTTTGCGGCGGCAACCTACATTCAAAAGCTCCGCGGCAAGCGCCCTTTCCTGGTCTACGGCATTTCGTCGGGTGCGTTGCGCGCGGCCATGTTCGCCGAACGTCATCCCGCTCTGGTCGCCCGCCTCGCACTCGACGCCATGGTGTGGACCGGCGAAGGCTCGCCGACGCTCGCCGAGCGGCGCAAGAAGCTGCCTGAATTCAAGGCCAAGAACCGCCGCCCGATCGACAAGGCCTTCCTGCATTCGATCTTCGATCGCGACCATCCGGGCACCGCCGACAACGAAGTCATCGACGCGTTCGCCGACGCGGTGACCGCGCTCGACAATTCGGTGCCGACCGGAACCTACGTCGATATGTGCGAAAATCTGCCGGTGGTCGATCCGGCCAAGATTACCGTGCCGACGTTGGTCATGCGCGGCCAGTGGGACGGCATCGCGAGCTTCTCCGATCTCATCAAGTTCTTTGAGAAGCTGCCCAACCCCGATAAGCACTTTGCGGTGATGCCAGGCATCTCGCACGCAAGCTTCCAGCAGAAGAACTACGCGCTGGTCTACCACATCCTGTGGAGTTTCTTCGCGCAACCTGAGCCGATCTATCGAGGCTGAAGTAACTAACTCCCCTGCTTTGGCGCGGGGAGACCAAGGGGGGAACGATCGTGCGCTGTGGTTTATCCTCAGCGGCGGGGCTTGCCGTTGTGCTGTCGCTTACGGCGAACAACGCGTGGGCCGACGAATTGGTCGAGCGGGGCAAATATCTCGTCACTGTCGGGATCTGCGGAAGTTGCCACACGCCAAATCTGTCCGGCGGCAAGCGCACCGCCGGAATCCTGTCCGCCAACATCACGCCCGACAAAGAGACCGGCATCGGCGCGTGGACGGACGACCAGATCGTCGAGGCGATCCGCAATGGCAAACGTCCGGATGGCCGGCCGGTGCGGCCCAGCATGGGCGTGTTCTGGTATCGGCAAATGTCCGACGGCGACGTGCATGCCATCGCCGCTTATCTGCGCACCGTGCCGCCGGTTCATACAACATTCGAGCGGTCGCCCGTCACAGTGCAGCCGCCAAACTACGGTCCGCCCGTCGACAAGGTTCCGGACGTGCCGCGCACCGATCAACTCGCCTATGGCCGCTATGTCGGCGCCACCATCGCGCACTGCATGCAATGCCATACGCCGCGCGGCAAGGACGGCCTGCCCGACCTGACGCGGCTCGGCGCTGGCGGCAACAAATACGCAGCGCCGGGCGGCGGCGACGCCATTTCCGCCAACATCACGCCGGGAAATCCCGACGGCATCGCGGAGTGGAGCGACGACGACGTCAAGCGCGCCATCACCCAAGGCGTACGCCCCGACGGCAGCCGGCTCATCCCGGTGATGGATTTCGACTTCTACCAAGAATTTACGCCGCAGGACCTCGACGTCCTGGTCGCTTTTCTCCGCTCACTCAAGCCAGTGCCGCCGGGCTGAACCGGCGGCTCTCTTTCCTGCAAGCGAGACGGGTCGCGGCGGCCGTCAGTCCAGCGGCTCGACCTTGACGATCGAGGCGCCGTGATTACTGCCGACCCAGAAGGTCGGCGGCGTCGTCGAAGTTGTCGACGAACATGCGGCGCATGTTGGTGTCGCGCGCCAGCGGGTACTCGACCGCATCACCGGTCTTCGGATCGAGACGGACCACGCGATCGGTGGTCATACCGCCGGTCCACAGGTTGCCGTTCTTATCCCAGACCACGTCATACGGATGCGTGTGCGGCGTGGGCAGCGGCCATTCCTTGAAGGCCTCTTCCTTGGTGTCGAGCATCGCGATCTTGTTGCCGCGATATTCGGCAAACCAGAACCGGTCCTGGCCGTCGATATTGCCGCGGCGGTTGCGCGAGAACGGCGTCGGCACCTGATACGAGGTGTACTTGCCGGTCTTGGCGTCGATCCGGATGATGTAGTTCTGCTGGAAGTCGGTGACGTAGAGATTGTTCTGCAAGTCCGCGGCGATGTCGTAGATCGAATGGGCCGGATGACCGCCCGGAAGGTCTTTCAGGGGATCAAACTCCTCGAACTTGCCGGTCCCGACATCGAGCCGAAAGATCGTCGACGGCCCGGCGTCGTTGACCCAGAGCTTGCCGTCGACGTCGAAGTTCATCGTGATCATGTTGAGCTGCGTGTCTTCCTGGTTCCGCGGCGACGGAATCTGGAAGAACTGGAATTTCTCGGTCTTCGGATCGAACTTGGCGACGCCAGCCTGATACATCATGCCAAGCCAGATATTGCCGGTCTTGTCGAACTCGAGATCGAGCGAACCGGTCGGATATCCCTTCTTGAATTCGGGCAGCGCAATTTCGGAGGCCTGGCCGGTCTTTGGATCGAGCTTGCCCAGGAATTCCTCGCCGAAGTTCGAATACCAGACGGTGCCGCGGGCATCGACGATGACGTCATGGGGTTCGATGGTCTTGCGCGGCAGATCGTACTCGGTGATCAGCACATGGGTGCCGCGGCCTTTGACGCGCGGCAGCGTCTTGAGATCGTACTGCCACGGTCCTTGGCTGAGGTTGATGCTCGCGAGCCACTCCGCCTGCTGGCGGAACTTTTCCGGATTTTCAGCGCGCGAATGTTCGATGCGCGGCTGCGGCTTGATCGGCTGACTGACCTGGGCGTAGTTCGCCATGCGCGTCATGACCTGCACGAACTCGTCGGCGTCGTGCGTCGATCGCACGATGCGCTCGACCGTGTGGCAGCTCACGCAGTTGATCAGGCTCGTCTTCTGCTCCTCGCTGCCCGGGACGCTCAACATCCACTCGGCATTGGTGAGCTGATGGGCGAGGTTCTTGGTCTTCTTCAACTTCATGTCGGCGCTCGCCAGCGACCCGGCGGCGACGCCAATTGCTGTGGGACCGTCGAGATCGTAGCCCGCCGCACGCGCGGACAGCGTGTAATGCCCGGGATCGAGTTTCGCGGCGGGAAAGCTGAAATGTCCCTTGTCGTCGCTGACGACCGAATACGTGATCGTCGAGCCGTCCTTTTTGGCGCTGACGACGACGCCTTCCATCAATCCTTCTTCATCGGACGAGATCTGTCCGCTCAGGGCACGCGCGGTCTGCGCTGCGGCCGGCGCGAACAACGCGGGCAGCGCTGCGGCCAAAACGGCCGCCGACAACGACAAGAGTAGTTGATGGGTCTTCATATCGCCCTCCACGTTCCTTCCCGAGCGAGCGGCCGTCACAACCGGCCGTCGCATTCCGCATCCGTTCAGCGTTATTGCGGGCGAGGGTAAATCCGCGGTCGCGGCAATTCAAGGCGCGGATTCGGTGCTAGAGTTGCGGCGTTCGCACAGCCACTCTTCCTTATTGAAAGGTCTCTTCGCATGGCGTTTTCCAGTTGGCGCGGCGTGGTCGGCATGATCAATCCGACCATGCGGCCGGGCGTGACCGAAGAAGTCTGCCGGCTTCTGCCCGAAGGCATCGGTCTCATACCGCTGTTTCTCAACATCCGCCGCGGCACGGAGGATGAGTTCGAGACCATGATGCCGCACTACGAAAAGCTCGTGGCGGTGCTGGCAGAACAGCAATGCGATCTCATTCATCCGCACGGCGCCCCGCCATTCATGGTGCTGGGCCGCGCCGGCGAGGCGAAGATCGTCAAGCAATGGGAGAAGAAATACAAAGTGCCGGTGATGAGCGTGGCGCAAAACCACGTTAACGCGCTGCACGCGCTCAAGGCCAAGACCATCGTCGGCGCCACCTATTTTCCGGCCAAGCTCAACGCCGTCTTTGCCAAGTATTTCGAAGATGCCGGCTTCAAAGTGCGCGGCATGGAAGGCATCGACGTGCCGTTCAATCAGGTGCAGACGCTTTCCGGTGAGCAGGTCTACGCCCACATCAAGAAGAACTTCCTCAAGCAGAAGGGCGCCGACGCGATCTACATGCTCGGTTCCGGCTGGCGCACGCTCGATATCATCGACATCCTCGAGCAAGACCTGCAGGTGCCGGTGGTGCATCCGGTGCCGGCGCGGATCTGGGAAATTCAGAAACGGCTGCATGTCCGCGAACCGCGGCAAGGTTACGGTCATCTGCTTGCGGCCATGCCTTAAGTCCGCGCGTTAAAGTCCGATAAGAACGAACGAATATCTCGGGAGGATCGATGAAGACGACGACAAGATGCGGAGCGCTGGCTGTTCTATCTGCCCTCACCCTCGGCGTGCCGATCGCAAGCGCAAACGCACAATCCGTCGAGCAGTTCTACAAAGGCCGGCAGATCACCATGATCGTCGGCACCTCGCCCGGCGGGATCAACGACATTTCCGCGCGGTTTGTGGCCCGCCATCTCAGCCAATACATCCCAGGCAATCCTAACATCGTGGTGCAGAATCAGCCCGGCGCCGGCGGCATCACGTCGGCGAACCGGCTCTACAACGTCGTCGAGCGCGACGGTTCGGTCATCGCCAAGCTCGAACGCGCGGTCCCGCTCCTTGCCATTCAGGGCGATCCCAACGTTCATTTCGATCCGCAGAAGCTCACCTGGCTCGGCAGTCTCTCGTCGTACGCAAAGGACGCCTATCTCATGCTCGTCATGGCGACGAATCCGATCAAGTCCGTTGCCGAACTGAAGGAACCCGGCAAATCGATCACGCTCGGCGGCGACAATTCAGCCTCGAGCAATTTCATCTTTGCCACCATCGCCAAGGAAGTCCTCGGCCTCAACATCAAGGTGATCGGCGGCTACACGGGCGCAGCACCGATGTTTCTCGCCATGCAGCGCGGCGAGATCGACGGCCAGGTCATCGGTTTGAGCTCCGTGCGCACCGGCCAGCGCGACCTGTGGAGCCATCACGCGTTCCGTCCCTTAATGCAGTTTGGCCGCACCACACGGCTCGCCGACTTTCCCGACATCCCGACCGGGCATGAATTGACGCAGGATCCGGCCGCACAGGCGCTGATCGATTTCGCCGAACTGCAGTTTTTCCTGTCGCTGCCGTTTGCGGCGCCTCCCGGTATTCCAGAGGATCGCGCGACGGCGCTCAAAACAGCCTTCGTGGCGATGTGCAAAGACCCGGCCGTACTCGAAGATGCGGAAAAGCTCGGCATCGAGACAAGCCCGATCGACGGGGCAGCGGTGCTCAAAGCGGTCGAGCATGCCGCTGCGACGCCACGCGACGTGGTCGATCGCTACAACGCGATGGTCGGCCTCGAGCGCAAGTAAGTGCACAAGTGAATGCAATTGACGCCGCAAAGCGAAGGCGTAGAGAATATTGCTGACATCCATCGCCAGGAGTTATCGCCATGGCCTATTCGCTCGCCGATTTCTGCACCGATCTCTCGGCTACGCTGAAAGCGAAAGGTCAAAGCGGTCTGCCGGACATCGCCCACAGGCTATCGGAGCTCTTGAAGAATCCCGCTTTCGTCGCCGAGACGTTTTCGGAGGACACTCCGATCGGCAAGCGCGAGCTGTGGCACGATCCGCAGACCGACGCCTATGTCCTCGCGCACGTTCAGGAAGGCGGCAAAACCGGCAAGCCGCACAGTCACGGCGCCTCATGGGCGATCTATGGAACCGCTCGCGGCGTCACCGAGATGACCGAATGGCAGCGCGTCAATCCAGCAAATGAGGAAGGCGCGGTGCTGGAGAAGTCAAAGCACTATGCGCTTGGTCCCGGTCAGACCCAGGCCTATGCGTCGGGCGCCATCCACTCGACCGCTCATCCGCAGAAGGCGTGGGTCATTCGCATCACCGGCACCGATCTCGATACGATCCCGCGCTATCACTTCCGCGCCAAGACGGACAAGATCCTCGAGAACGTCTGAGCGCGGCCAGCGCCAGCCCTCCTGACCGATCTGCCGGGTATTGGGGCCGCAAGCCCGTGTGCCCGCCGGGGCCCGGCCCGGCAACTGGATCATTTCGCCTCACGTCGCGGGATGGTGCGGGCTTGTCCGCGGCTCCGCGCTCGCCCGCCGTCAGATGTCCTCAGCGGACCGAATTCTTAGCCCGCGGATCGCTCGCCACAGTGCCAAAAGTGTATCGACAAGGCCCGAAGAGCAGCGCCGACCGCGCTGCGGGCCGGCGCGCCGAGCATCCATTAACTTATTGAATTTATTAAAGGATGGCGGGAGCGACGGGGCTCGAACCCGCGACCTTCGGCGTGACAGGCCGACGCTCTAACCAACTGAGCTACGCCCCCGCGGGCGCGGTGCGGAGTTAAGGCCCGCGTCCGGACAAGTCAAGGATTGAAGGCCTAGAAACCCCCGAAAAGCCTGCCTTACACGCGCCACAGACACCACTCAGAAGACCTCTGTAAGCTCGAAAACATCGGTGGAATCGGCAAAACAAACGTGGTCAGCCGATGCCGAATCGTCTAACTGCATCGAGATGAGCGGCACTTTATTGCACGCCGCCGCTTCATCGAGGAGGGCCTAATGGCAGCCAAACCAGCCACTACCGTAACATTGAAGCATCTCGCGGCGAGCCTCGCGGAGGACAACGAACTTTCGAAGAAACAGTCGGAAGCCATCCTCGCTGGTCTGGTCGGTCAAATCGTCAAGCACCTGAAGAAGGGCGAACGCATCCGCATCGCCGGCTTGGGCATACTGCAAGTGCGCAAGCGCGCAGCGCGCATGGGCCGCAATCCCGCGACCGGCGAAGCCATCCAGATCAAGGCCAGCAAGAAAGTCGCCTTCCGCGCTTCGAAAGAGCTCAAGGAAGCCATCTGATCGATTTCTGAATGTGCAAGCCGTTCGATGCCGACTTCACTCGCGCGGATCGGTCGCTTGCAAGTCTTTCAACGCCTGCTTGGCTGCGGCTCGCATGGAGCCCCAGTCAGGCGGGCGGTTTTTTTGTTAGCCGCAACCTGTGCGTAACATTCGCTGATTTGCCGAAAGCCGCTGCAACGCCCCAAGCTTTACGTCTCGAGGCAGCGAAGTTTGGTGGGCGGTGACGGGCTCGAACCGCCGACATTCTGCGTGTAAACGAGAACCGACAATAGTGCAGAAGGCGTCGGGAAGCATCAAGAGTGCTTCCAGTGCAGGGTTTTTCGGCTATACATTCTGCGTTTGGTGTGCACGAATAGTCGCTGGGAAGCACCAGCTTGCTTCCCATGCGCTTCCCGAAAAAAGCTTCCCAAAAACGGGGATGACCATGAAACTCAACAAGGCCACCGTCGAGGGCCTTCGCCTAGCATTACAGTTGTGATTTTTTGCTGGCGCATTTGTTTGATTTCTGAATCCATGGGTCACCATGATTCGGAGATCATGGATGACGGGGGCATCGATTGAGACGACGCTTGAGTTGTGGGCATCGTCGCTGCGGGAGGTGAAGAGCCGGATGCGCCCGCTGTTCGCGCAGGAGCGCGCGGCGTTGAACGCGGGGTTGTTCGTCGACGGGCTGCTTGGCGACGAGCGTCGCAAGACCGGATGGATGCGCGCGGAGGCGGCGGGCGATCCTGGTCCTTGGCGGCAGCAGGCGCTTTTGGGCCGAGACCGTTGGGATGCCGATGCGCTGCGCGACCTGGTGCGCGACTATGTCACCGAGCATCTTGCGGACGATAACGCGGTGCTGGTGATCGATGAAACCGGCTTTCTCAAGCAAGGCAAGGCATCGTGCGGGGTGGCGCGGCAATACACTGGTTCGGCGGGCAAGATCACGAACTGCCAGATCGGTGTTTTTGCTGCCTACGTGTCGCGTCATGGCCATGCCTTCATCGATCGCGCGCTCTATTTGCCGAAGGGCTGGACCGACGATCCGGCTCGCCTGAAGGCGACATACGTGCCGAGCGACGTCAGCTTTTCGACCAAGCCTCGGCTTGCGGCCGAGATGATCGAGCGCGCCATCGCGGCTGGCGTGCCGTTCCGCTGGGTTGCGGCCGATAGCGTCTATGGCGTCGGCGATATCGAGCGGGACCTGCGCCGAGCCGGCAAAGGCTATGTGCTCGGCGTCAATGCCAATCATTGGTTTGCATCCTGGGGCAAGCCGCAACGGGTTGTCGGCACCGCCGAGGAGATCGCAAAGACGCAGCAACCATCCGACTGGCGGCGTCTGTCGGCCGGCGCCGGAACCAAAGGACCGCGATTGCATGACTGGTGCTATCTCGAACTGGCCGATCTCGAAGGCGAAGAGTTCAACCATGACAGCCAGGTCCTTTGGACACGTGGCCTGCTAATCCGACGCAATATCGCCAACGGCGATCTCGCCTACTTCACCACCTGGTGCCCGGCAGGAACGTCAATCAAGACACTTGTCAGCGTCGAGGGCCATCGCTGGGCGATCGAGGACAGCTTCGAGACCGCCAAAAACGAGTTCGGGCTCGACCACAACGAAACCAGATCCTGGCATGGCTGGCATCGTCACGTCTCGCTCGTCATGCTCGCCTTCGCCATGATGGCTGCCATCCAACATCAGGCCAACAAGCCGGCGCCCAAAAAAACCAAGTCGAGCGCAACGCCAAGACATCCGATCTCATCCGTTGGTCGATCCAGGAAATCCGCCGCATAGCCCAACGTCTCGCGCGAAAGCGCATCCAACCCGCCGATGTCATCGCATGGTCGCTCTGGCGGCGGGCTCATCAGGCCGCCGCACAGAAATCTCATCTCAAACAAAAATCACAACTGTAATGCTAGATCACGGCAAGACCGACCAAATCTTTTTCGACGACACCTTGCCCGGCTTCGGTTGCCGACTGCGGAGCGGCGGCAAGAAAAGCTGGATCGTGCAATATCGGATTGGTGCGGGGCAAAAGCGTTTAACGCTCGGCAGCGTTGCGGTGCTTGACGCCGACAAAGCGCGCGCGAAGGCGAAGGCGGAGCTCGCGAACGTCACGCTCGGCGGTGATCCACAGGCCAAGAAGCCTGAGGAGAAAGCCCGGGCGAAGCACACGCTCGGCGCCGTCGCGGAACTGTACCTGGCGGCGCAGCTGGGGCGATTAAAGCCAAAAACGCATAGCGAGGCGGGACGCTACCTGCGGACGCTGTGGAAGCCGTTGCACGACCTGCCGCTGCACAAGATCGCGAGGTTGGACGTCACAACGCGCGTCAGCGAGATCAATTTGAAAAGCGGACCGAGCGCGGCAGGGCACGCCCGCCTGGTGCTGTCGGCCGTGTTCGCTTGGGCCATCGGTGAGGGCATTGCCGACGAGAATCCGGTGATCGGCTCAAACGCACCCGCCACGCAAAAGCGCGACCGGGTTTTATCGGATGCCGAGTTGGCCGAAATCTGGCGCGCTTGCCCCGACGATGATTACGGCCGGATCGTGAAGCTGCTCGCGCTGACCGGACAGCGGCGCGGCGAAGTCGCCGCCATGACGTGGAGCGAACTCCCTGATCACGAGGCGGTGTGGCGGCTGCCCGCCGAGCGCACGAAGAACGGCCTGCCGCACGAGGTGCCGCTGGCGCCGCTCGCGCTCGAAATCATCAAGGCGGTGCCCCGGCTTGCCGGCCGCGATCTTCTGTTCGGCAAAGGGCCGCACGGCTTCGCAGGTTGGGGAACGCCTAAGCTTGCCCTGGACGCGAAAATTCAGGCGGCCCGCAAGAAGGCCGGCGCAAAGCCGATGCCGCCGTGGGTCGTGCACGATTTGCGACGCGCGTTCGCCACCGGCGCCGGCCATCTTGGCGTCCAGCCGCATGTGATCGAGGCCGCACTGAACCACGTCAGCGGCCACAAGCGCGGCGTCGCTGGCGTCTACAACAGATCGCCCTACGCCCGCGAAGTTCGCGCCGCGATGGCGCTGTGGGATGACCATCTGAAGTCCGTCGTCGAGGGCGGCGAGCGCACGATTCTGCCTTTCTCGCGGACGGCCCTTGAAACAGCGTGACCGCTTGAGAGCGTTTGCGTTGTGTGCTACCTACTAGGCTTCAATCTCCCCTTGCAGCGATAAACGCCCCTGGAGAGCCAATCCTCTCTGGCTCGCCGTTCGCGGTTTTTCATGGCGAGCCCCAACACGGGAGTCTCCCATGACGATGCAAGAGGCTGAGCGCCGTAAGCGCCAGAGCGAACAAGACCGCACGCGGAAGGAATACGGCGATCACTGTGTCCTAAGTTTCCGCGAGTGGTGCGCATTAAACGGCTTTAGCCAAGCCACCGGCCGGCGCATTATCGCCGCAAGCCAAGGCCCGATCATCACCCAATTGAGCGCGCGGAGGATCGGCGTCACTGTCGCCAACAATGTCGCTTGGCAAGCGTCGCGCGCGCGAAAGACGGTAGCGGCGTGAGTTGGCATGCCGGGCGGTGCCGTGTGGGCGCCTTTCAGTCATCAACCTCGAAGTCCCCGACGCGATCGCCCGCCTGGTCATCCGACGCAGCGACATCGCGCATTGTGGCGACAGTCTGGTCGTGGACTGCCTGGGACATACCTTCCGATACATCGAAGACTAGAGAGCAAAGGAGCAGCAAATGTCTGACGAAACTTCCAAGCAAAAACTCGAAATCGTTTCGGCGGAGGAGCTCGACGAGGAGGAACTCGAATTCCGCGCTCTCCGCCGCGATCTGCCCGGTGTCAAAGGCGCCGCCGAAGCCGGTCTGATCGCCATCAGCGTCGGCCGGCAACCAACGCCGAAGAATGAATTCTACCGGACCCACCCGGATTTCCGTCCGGTCTTCCCACTTGTCAACGTCCAGGCCGGCATGAATCGGCACTACATAGCGGTCATGCCCAACATGGTCGCGCCGTTGGCGGCCATCGGCATCTCCGTCGTCGATCATGTGCTTTATTTGGTCGTCACGCCGCGCGGCGCTTTGCGTCTCATTCCCGTGGCGGGACCGAACGCCGAAGGCGAACAGAACGAATACCACCGGACCAAAGAGATGGCGCTTGTCGAGGGCATCAACACCTGGACACGCATGTACACCGACCGCGAAGGCAACTGCTATAAAAGTTTCCCGGCACCGGTTGGCCGCTTCGGTGACCCCAACTGGCCGACCATCAAGCCCGCAAAAATCACCAGATTGGCATTCAAAGATCGTGGCCGACTGATCGACAGCCCCGATCATATTTTGGTGCAGAAGTGGGCCGGTCGTGATCGGTAATCTGCCCTTCGCGCGCGTCATCCTGGAAGACTTCGAATTCGTTTCGGTTCCCGGAGAACGGCCCGACGTGGTGTGCATGGTGTTCCACGACGTGAGCACCAGGCACACCACGCGGCTGTGGCGGGATCAATTAACTGCCCGACTGCCCTATGATGACACGGACACATTGGCCGTCAGCTTTGTTTTCAACGCCGAGAGCGGATGTCATCTATCGCTCGGCCAGCCTCTACCAAAAAATATTCTCGACCTAAGCGCCGAATTCAAATGCCAGGTTAATGGCAAGGGCATCCCGCGCAAGAACCAAGGGCTGATCGGAGCGCTGCAATATTTCGGTCTAAGCAGCATCGCCCCCAAACGTAAGGACGCAATGCGCGCTCGGATAGTGAAGGGCTGGCCCTTCACCGCCGAGGAACGCGAACAAATTCTCAATTATTGCGCCGAAGATGTCGAAGCGCTGCATAAGCTGCTGCTCGAATTGTTGCCCCACATTGATCTTCCGATTGCTCTACATCGAGGCGAAGCAGTCGCGGCACTGGCGCGCGCCGAGCACGTCGGCGTGCCGATCGACACGGAAATCTTCAGCGAGCTTACCGACACGGCGACCTGGCGGGACATTCGCGACAGCATGGTGCCGCGCGTTGCGCTGCGAACGCAGAGCAGTCCAGCGATCCGAGGGAACGTCGCCGTTGTTCGGCATGGCGCTGCGGCGCCGTCTATACAGAGTGGTGCCGTTCTCTTGGAGCTCTCCCGTCCCGAATGCGGGACAGTGGTTGGGATCAATCCCGCCGGATGTGAGGTTTTGCAGGGAAGCCTGCAGAAATGAGAGCTCCGCCTTGGATCACCGTCTGCCCACATCAGCTCTTGACGGAGATACCATCATGTGAGGCCGAACACATGGGAGCAACGACCAATGCTGCATACGTGAAGAAAGTCCTTGCTAACGCGGAGCCGTCCACACATGGGGGGTAAAGCGGAAGTTGACGAACCGGACCTGCCCCCGGGGGGGCATAAAAAAACATTGGCGATCGATACTGCGGAGCGCCCCGAAGTCGAAATAATAGTTGGATCAACTTGAGAGCAACCTAATGGGCCTCGCGGGACCGAACCGAAAGACCATCAAACGGGCCTCGGCCGGCCGACTGGCACCGTCATCGGGGCCGCATCCATGGGAAAAACCGGGCCTAACCCGTGCGCAGCGCGTCATCCGTTTTGTTGAGAGCCTGCCATGCACGTCGGGACCAAAGGCGGGAACGCTGTTTAAGCTCCGTCGCTGGCAGCGCAAATTTATTCTGGCCGTTTACAAGACGAACAAGGCCGGAGAGCGCCCGGTGCGAACAGCCGTGCTCAGTGTTGGTCGTGGCAATGGCAAGACGACCCTAGCCGCCATGCTCGGGCTCTGCCATCTCGCCGGCCCCGAAGCTGAGAGCCGAGGTGAGGTCTATAGCGCGGCAAATGATCGGTTCCAGGCCGGTCGAATCTTCGCCGAGATGGCGGCCATCATTGAGCGCGTACCTTGGCTTGACGAGCGCGTATCCATCAAGCGCTTCACCAAGGAGCTGGAGGATGTCGGCGGCACTGAGAGCATTTACGCCGCGCTGTCGCGCGAGAGCGGCACAAAGATGGGCATGGCACCGTCGGCGGTCATTTACGACGAACTCGGACAGAGCGAAGGGCGCGATCTGCTCGACGCTCTCGACACCGCTATGGGCAAGCGCGCCGAGCCTTTGATGCTCATCATCTCCACGCAAGCGGCGCGCGACGAGGCGCCCCTGTCGACGCTGATCGATTACGGCTTGCGCATTGAGCGTGGCGAGATCGTCGATCCGACGTTCCACCTCAGGCTTTATTCTGCGCCACCTTGATTCCGATCCGTGGGCGCAAAAGACCTGGAAACTCGCCAATCCGGCCTTGAATGATTTTCGCTCGCTGAGTGACGTCAAGCGGCTTGCCATGCAGGCGCAGCGAATGCCGGCCGCTGAGGCGAGTTTTAGAAACCTGATTCTAAACCAGCGCGTCGACGCCACGTCGCAATTCATCACCATGGCGACGTGGAAGGCGTGCGACGCGCCGGTCGATATCTCGATGTTGAAAGGCCGCCCATGTTTTGCCGGTCTTGACCTGGGCGCCACGCGCGACATGACTGCGCTCGTGCTGTGCTTCGTCGACGACGACGGCGGTTTCGACGTTGTACCGTTTTGCTGGTTGCCCGGTGAGACGCTGCAGGCGCGCATGGACGAAGATAAAATGCCTTATGCCGTCTGGGCTAAGGAAGGCCACCTGCTGACCTTCCCCGGCCGCAACACTGACCCCAAGGCGGTCGCGCTGAAAATTGCTCAGCTGCACGGCACCTCCAAGATCCGCGCGCTAGCGTATGATAGGTGGCGTATTGAGGACATCAAACGGGAGTTGTCGTCGATCGGTTGCAGTGTCGAGCTGGTGCCTTTCGGTCAAGGCTTCCGCGATATGGCACCCGCGGTCGACGTGCTCGAGCGTCTGGTCGAAGAGGGCAGGTTGCGGCATGCCGGTCACCCCGTGCTCGCGATGGCGGCAGGCAATGCAAAGGTTGAAATGGATGCGGCGGGCAATAGGAAGCTCAGTAAGCGGCGCAGCCAAGGACGAATCGATCCGCTAATCGCGCTGACGATGGCGCTAGTACCCGCTTTTACGGAAGGCTGACTCGTGATTCAACATTGGGATGATTCCCATAGCTGCGAAGGTCCGGCTGACACCGGCGGATCGTGCGGTGCTTGAAGCGCGGGTTCGGGCACCGACGACGGAGCAACGCGACGCGTTTCGCGCGCGGATGGTCTTGCTGGCGGACGAAGGCCACTCGACCCGTTCGATTGCCCGCGCGCTCGGCACGATGCCGCGAACGGTCAGCACTTGGCGCGGCCGGTTCGCCCGCGAAGGCTTGGCCGGTTTGGCCGACAAGCCGCGGCCCGGCCCGGCACCGAAGTACACCAGCGAGACCGGTCGACGCATTCTGGCGGTCCTGGAACGGGAGCCGCCGGTCGGCTTCGCGCGCTGGAACGGGCCCTTGATTGCAGCCGAACTGGGCGACGTGCACGAG
This sequence comes from uncultured Alphaproteobacteria bacterium, assembly GCA_963732015.1. GTDB lineage: Bacteria > Pseudomonadota > Alphaproteobacteria > Rhizobiales > Xanthobacteraceae > BOG-931. The sequence continues at coordinate 218,399 of CAVSXY010000009.1, forward strand.
CAGCAGGTCTGGCGTTTCCTGCGGGTGCAAAAGATCGACCTCGCCGGGCGAAAGTCGTGGTGCGAAAGCAACGATCCCGAGTTTGTCGCCAAGGCCGCCGATGTGGTCGGGCTCTATATGGCGCCGCCCGAGAATGCGATCGTCGTCTGCGTCGACGAAAAGCCTTCGATCCAGGCGCTGGAGCGCACCCAAGGCTATCTGAAACTGCCGAACGGCCGGGCGCTGACCGGCCACAGCCACGATTACAAGCGCAATGGCACCACCACGCTGTTCGCCGCCTTTGAGGTGGCCACCGGCAAGGTGAGGGCTGCGCACAAGACGCGCCGCCGGCGTATCGAGTTCCTCGACTTCATGAACGACATCGTCGCCGGCCATCCCGACACCGCCATCCATGTCGTCCTCGATAACCTCAACACCCACAAGCCCAAGAACGACCGCTGGCTCAAGCGCCATCCGAACGTGCACTTCCACTTCACGCCGACGCGGGCCTCCTGGCTCAACCAGGTTGAAATCTGGTTCTCGATCCTGGAAGGACAATCGCTGCACGGCGCCTCATTCACCTCGGTCGCGCAACTTAGGCAGCATATCGATGCTTTCATCGAGGCTTACAACGAAAACGCTCGGCCGTTCGTCTGGACCAAAGCCAAGGTCCATCAGCGCCACGTCAAAGGATGCCGTATCAGTGAATTGTGATCCCGGGTGCTAGGTGTCGCAAAACGGCCGGCGCCGGTAGTCGACATTGAGGCTATGATCGCGTGAAGGGGTGAGAGATGGCACGCTGGCCATACACGACGCAGCGTTGGCAGCGGTTACGCCGGCTCAAGCTGCAAGATAAGCCCTTATGCGAGCTCTGCATCAAGATCGGACGTATTGAGCCGGCCACCGTTGTTGACCACATCATCCCCATCAAGAGTGGTGGCGATCCGTTCCCCGGCCTCGATCGGTTGATGTCGCTGTGTGCGTCTTGCCATAACCAGAAGACGCGCTGCGAGCAGATTGGCGAGGACTACACGATCAAGGGCTGCGATCTGTTCGGTTATCCGCTTGATCCGCGGCATCCCTGGTACCGGGCGTAACGAACGCACCAGCGGTTATGCTGGCGGCCTGCAGCCAATAAACACGCGTTGGTACGCCGGCGGTACCCCGACAATAAACCAGAGGCTCAGGAGCACGGTCGGCGTAGCGTGCGAAACTGACCGGGCCGGTCAGGACCCGAATATCCCGCCGCAACGCCAGACTGCCGCGATATTTTCCCGCCTGCAATCCCCAACCGGATATTCAATCGACACATCATCGAGATATTCAGCGACATAAATTCACGAACTGCGAGAAGATTACGTTTTTCCAATATTTGCGGAGGTGCCTTGCATTTTCGCGTACTACGCGATGATCGGCAGGGATTAGCGGGGAAAACTATTGCGTTCACACACAATCCCATTGTGTCTCCACAAAGGTGTCACATCCTTGCCCTCAACCTAAGATATCGCTCACGCGGGTGAATTTGACGTCACCTCTGCGTGGCGCGAGCGACTTATGATTGGAAGGTTGGACATTTCGCAGACGAGGGGGCTTCGCCATGCCGGCCGTACCCGTTCCTCCTTACCCGGGCGTCGCCGTCTACGAGCTCCGAGTAACGTTCACACGATCGCCGGGGTCAGCACGTCGCTGACCGCGTTCGTCGGCACCGCGCCGAGCGGACCGGTGAACGTGCTCACGCGAATTCAGAGCTTCGGCGCGTACACCACGACGTTCGGCGGCGTCGACCCGTCGAGCGAGATGAGCTACGCGGTGATGCAGTACTTCCTTAACGGCGGCAGCGACAGCTGGGTGATCCGCGTCGCCGCCGGCGCCACCACCGCGACGCTCGATATCCTCGACCAATCGGGAAATCCTTCTCTCGACTTCACGGCGGACAACGGCGGCTTTGCCGGCAACGGCACCGCGATCGCGATCGACTATCCGAGCGCGGATCCCAACCGGTTCTCCGTCACGGTGACGAGCGTGCCGGACGCCAACGGCAACAGCACCGTCGAGCAGTACAGCGGCCTGTCGATGAACAGCACCGATTCCAAATTCGTCGAGACCATGATCAACGGTATGTCGAACTTGGTAACCGTCAAGCGCGATGCCAACGCCGTCTTCGGCAAGGGCAGCAGCACCAACAGCCCGCCTGCCTCCTTCACGATCGACACGAGCCACAACACGATCAGGGTGTCGGTCGACGGCAAGGCGCCGGTATCGATCACGTTTCCGGTTCCATCGGCTGCCGGCGACATCGTCAACTCGATCAATACGGCGCTCACCGGTGTTGCGACCGCGACCAATCCGAGCGGCAATACGTTCGTCATCACGTCCGCCACGACGAGCGACCATTCTTCGGTCGTGGTCATGCCTGGATTGACGAACGATGCGTCTCGCGTGCTCGGGTTCGGCGCTGCCAATGGCGGCATCGAAGCCGATGGCTCGTCGCCAGCGCGGCCAAAGCCGTCGCCCGATCCGGGCAAGCTGACCGGGACGGGGATCACGTCGAGCAAGCTCCAAAATCACCCGGACGGAAACATCTCGCTCACCCTCGATGGTGGGCGTCCGGTGACCATTCCGATCCATATCAGCGATCTGGCAGCGCCCGGGTCGCAGCCGGACTGCAACGTGTTTGCCAGTCGCATCGAGACGGCGGTTCAATCGTTCCGTCCGACTGTGACCGCCTTCGCGGACTTCACGGCGACGATGTCCTATCCGGGCCTGGTCATCACGCTGGCATCCGGAACGCGCGGCGCCGGCTCCGCGGTCATCGTGGCCGCCGCCGGCTCGGACCCGCTCGCAGCCGACCTCGAGCTCACGATCCCGCCGGCAACCCAGACAGCCGGCGCCTCGCAGGTGCTCAGCGGCGGCAGCGAGCTGCCGCTGACGTCGTCGAACACCTATGCGACCTTCGTGCCGTCGCCCGCCAGCAAGCAGGGAATTTACGCGCTCGAGAACGCGGACATCTTCAACATTCTCTGTCTGCCGGGCATCACCGACGCCTCCACGCTGATCGACGCGGCTGACCTATTGCGAGTCCCGCCGCGCCTTCCTGATCGTCGATCCGCCCGCCGGCCAAAAACCCATGGACATCGAGGCGCTGGTCACCGGCACCAGCGTGCCGAAGAGCGATCACGCCGCCATCTACTATCCCAACATCCTGATCGGCGATCCGCTCACCGGTGGACTGCGGCTGAGCGCGCCGAGCGGCACGATGGCCGGCATCTACGCCAAGACCGATGGCACGCGCGGCGTTTGGAAGGCCCCGGCCGGCACCGCGGCAAGCCTCGTCGGCGCGCAGCAGCTCGAATACACCATGACCGACGGCGAGAACGGCATCATCAATCCGGTCGGCGCCAACGGCATTCGGCTGCTCAATCCGTACGGCATCGTCTCATGGGGCGCGCGCACGCTACTGGGCGCCGACGACATCGGCTCGCAGTGGAAGTACGTGCCGGTGCGCCGGCTCGCGCTCTACATCGAGGAAAGCCTCCGCCGCGGCACGCAATGGGCGGTGTTCGAGCCCAATGACGAGCCGCTGTGGTCGCAGATCCGGCTCAACGTCGGCACCTTCATGAATACGCTGTTTCGGCAGGGCGCCTTCGAAGGCGCGAGCCCGCGCGACGCCTATTTCGTCAAATGCGACGACGAGACGACGCAACAAGCCGACATCGACCGCGGCATCGTCAACATCATCGTCGGCTTCGCGCCGCTCAAGCCGGCCGAATTCGTCATGATCGCTATCGCTCAGATCGCCGGCCAGCTCGCCGCCTAGTCCGTCGCATCGACGGCGTGTACTTCGCCAAACGGGGGTCACGATGGAATTCACTGTCAATGCCACACGCTTCGATCCGTACAAGAACTTCAAATTTCGGGTCAAATGGGACGGCCGCTACGTCGCCGGCATCCATAAGGTCAGCGCGTTCAAGCGCACCACTCAGGTGATCAAGCATCGCCAAGGCGGCGACAACAGCATTCAGATGCTGGCGCCCGGCGCCTCGGCGCACGAGGCGATCACGTTCGAGCGCGGGCTCACGCACGATCCCGAATTCGAGAACTGGGCGTTCAAGATCTGGAATTACGGCGCCGGCGCCGGCGCGCAGCAGTCGCTCGCGGACTTTCGCAAGGACATCATCCTCGAGGTGCAGAACGAAGCCGGGCAGGTCGCGCTGTCCTACAAGATCTATCGCTGCTGGGTGTCCGAATACGCGCTGCCCGAGTTCGACGCCAACGCCAACGGCATCGCGATCGAGCACATCAAGGTGGAAAACGAAGGCTGGGAACGCGATCTGAGCGTGACCGAGCCCACCGAACCGACTCTCACGCCGCCCACTGGGTGAGCGCCATGATCCGCGAGGCCGCCGCCGCGCGCTTGATCGACGCATGGGATGCCGGTCTCGCTCAGCATCCGGTCGATCGGGCGTTGACCATTGCGCGCTGCTACACGGAATTCGACCGCCCGCAGCTTGCCGCGTTGAGCATCGGCGAGCGTGACGCGCTGCTGCTCGAGATTCGGCGGCGGCTCGCCGGCGACCGCCTCGCCGGTACGTGCTTGTGCGGGACATGCGGGGAGGGTAACGAATTCGAGCTCGACGCCGCGGCCCTGCCGGCGCCGACCGGGCCGTCCGACGGCATCGTCACGGCGACGGTCGGGGAGCGCACTCTCCGCGTGCGCCTGCCCAACAGTTTCGACCTCGCCGCCGTCGTCGAAGCGCCCGACGAGGACGAGGCGACCCGCATCATCGTGAGGCGATGCTTGCTGGACGATGCGCCGCTCGACGAGGCGGTGATCGGCGCGATCGACCGCGCGATGGGAGCGGCGGAGGGCGTTGCCGCGGTCGCCGTCAATTTCGCCTGCTCGGCTTGCGGCGCCGCCAATCGCGTGCCGTTCGACATCGCAAGCTTCCTGTGGCTCGAGTTTGCCGAGCGCATCGAGCGCGTCATCGAGGATGTCGAGATCCTCGCCTCCGCATATGGCTGGAGCGAAGCCGACATTCTTGCCATGTCCGAGCGCCGGCGCGCGCGCTATGTCGAGCGGGTGCGGCGATGAGCTACCTGCGCGGCTTGGTGCACAAGACACGAGCGCCGCGGCCGCAGATAGCACCGCGTGCGGCTCCAGTCGTCGCCCAGACCGGACCGGCTATCGCCGAGATGGTCGAGGAGCTCGTCGTCGCTGCACGGGCATTCGGTCGCCGCGACCGCGCCGGCGGTTTCGGATGCGCGGCCGGTGCCGTCCGCACCGCGCACTTCGCTCGATACGCCGTTCGAGATCGTCCGTCCGTCGAGGACAAGCGGGCCGCACGATGACGTGTCGGCGGGCGAGCCGCAGCGCCAACCGTTCGACAGCGCGGCTCCTGCTGCGGCTCCCGCCAGCGTCGCATCGCTTACGCCGCAAGACACCGCGCCGCCGCCGCAAACGACCATCAGCCGACGCTCGTATGCCATCCGTCGGCATGCCGCCGCGCCGAGGCGGCTAGACACTTCCGGCGAGGACGCCGACGACGCGGTGCTCGCGTCCGATCCGGATGACGATACGATCGTGCCGGCGCGTGCGCCGCGCCCGGCCGCGCGGGAGCCCTCGCCGTGGCATAGCCCGCGGCCGGCGTCCGCGGCCGCCGCAGCGCCGCCGCCAGATCGCGAGCCGTCTCGTCCGGACGTGCACATCTCGATCGGGCGCCTCGAAGTACGCGCCAGTGTCGCGTCGCCCGCCAAAGCCGAACGGCCGGCTGCTTTCCGTCCAGCTCTGACATTGCAGGACTACTTGGCAGGCCGATCGCGAGGCCAGTAATGAGTAATGCGCTTGCCGTCGCCGCCACCATGCGGGTGATCGCCTCGCTGCTCGACAGCGGCGTCGGCAATGCGAAGTCTCGCGAGCCTGCTCGGGGTGGCGCTCACGACGGTGCATCCGCCCGATCTCGTACCGATCGGCGACAGTGTCGAAACCGATCACCTCAATCTGTTTCTCTACACCGTGACGATGAATTCCGGCTGGCGCAACATCGCCACGACGAGGAATTCCGCCGGCGACCGAGTCGGCCGGCCGCCGCTCGCGGTCGATCTGCATTTCCTCCTTTCGGCGTATGGGGCGAACCAGTATCACCCCGAGCTCCTGCTCGGCATCGGCATGCAGGTTCTGCACGAGCAGCCCTTTCTCGACCGCAACGGCATCCGTTCGCTGTTCGGCATCGCGGTTTCGCCGGAAGACCTGGCGATGGCCACGGCGGAGCTCGATCAGCAGATCGAGCAGATCAAAATCTCGCCGCACGACCTGTCGGCCGACGAGCTCTACAAGCTGTGGAGCGCCTTCGGCAGCAAATGCCGACCCTCGGCCGCCTATGTGGCAACCGTCGTCCTGATCGACAGCAAGGCCGAGGTGAAATCGGCGCCGCCCGTGATGCTGCGCAACATCGGCGTCGTCACGTTCGAACGGCCAGTGATCGAGGACGTGACCCCGGACACGTTCGATCTCTCGGTCCGGTCCAACTCACGCTCACGGGCAGCGGCTTCCAGACTCCGGGCAATCTCGCCCAGTTCGGATCGACCACGGTGGCGTTCAACTCGGTCGGGCCGACCTCGGCGCTCGTGACCGTGCCGTCATCGGTTGTTCCCGGCATGAACATGCTCAAGATCGTGCGCACCTACGCGATCGGCGAGCCGCCCGAAAAGCTGATCGGCGACTCCAGTCCGGTCGGCCTCCTGGTCCAGCCCTACATCACCGGGACCACGACTCCGATCGTTTCCGCGGTCCAGCGCATCGACGTCGCGTTCGTTCCGAGCTGCAGCAGCGATCAGCCTGCGACGCTGCTGCTCGATCAGCTCCGCCGTTGCCGCCCGGAAGCACGCCGAACCGCTACGCGATCGATGCGCGGCCGGAAGACATCGCGGGGCCCTCAATCTCGTTCGATGCGAGCACGGTTGCGAATGGCACCTATCTGCTGCGCATCCAGATTTCGGGCACTGAGAGCGTGCCGACGTTCGATCCCAATCAAGCGGCTTCACGGGCCCGAAGGTGACGCTATGAGTCTCGATCGCGACACGGTGATCGCGGCGCTCGCGCCGATCCGGGCCCGGCTCGCCGGCGACACAGCCGCGCCGGTGTCACCCGATCCCCGCTCGGCGCTCGCCTTGATGGTCGCGATCTTTGACTTGACCGGTTTCGAGCGCGACGTGCTGCTATTGGCGGCTGGATGCGAGCTCGATGCCGACATTCGCGTCGGCAGTCGCAAGCGCCCACGGCGATCCCGTACAGCGTCTGCCCAACGTCGCGCTCGCGTTCGCCAAACTCGACGGGGCGGCCTGGGACGCGTTCGCCCCCGACGGGACGCTGCGCCGCTGCGCGCTGATCGAAATCTTGCCATCGAATTCGTTCACGGTGCCGCGTATCGGGTGCCGGAGCGCGTGCTGCACGCCGCGCTGGGCGTCGACACGATCGATGAGGCGTTGCGCGCCTATGTCGTCCCGCTCGACGCCGGCGGCCCGCTCGCCCCGGCGCACGAGGCGCTTGCTGCCTCGCTCGCCGAGGCGTGGGCGGCGGACGCGGCGGTCTGGCCGGTCGTGGTGCTGGCCGGCAACGACGGCGAGGCGAAGCGAACCATCGCGGCGCGTCTTGCCCGTGATCGCGGGCTGCGGGCGTGGGCGATGTCGGCCGCGCTGATCCCGGAGGCGGCTGCCGACCGGGAATCGCTGGCGAAGATCTGGCAAAGAGAGTGTGCACTGGGCGGTGCGGTGCTCGTCCTCATGCTCGACGAGGACCTTGAGCCCGCCCGCCGGCGCGCCGCGATCGCTTGGCTCGAGCGAATGCGCGCGGCCGCCATCGTCTGCGCGCGCGATCGGGTGCCCGTCGCCGGCCGCGTCGTGCGCGCGGTCGACGTGGAGCGCCCTGCACGGCACGAACAGCGCGACCTGTGGCAGCGCGCGCTCGGCCGGCGCGCGATCGCGTTCAACGGCCAGCTCGACCGGGTGGTCGACCAGTTCTCGCTCGATGCCGGTGCGATCGCTCGCATCGGCGGCGCGATCGAGGACGCCGATGCGCTGTGGGACGAAGTACGATGCGAGGCGAGGCCCGCGCTCGACGAGTTGGCGCAGCGCCTGCCCGGGATCGCCGGCTGGAACGACCTGGTGCTGCCATCGGCGCAGCTCTATGCGCTCGGCGAAATCGCCAGCCATGTGCGCCACCAGGCGCGCGTGTTCGACGCCTGGGGTTTTGGCCGCGCCGCGCGCGGCCTCGGCGTGACTGCCCTGTTCGCCGGCCCGAGCGGGGTCGGCAAGACGCTCGCCGCCGAGGTGCTCGCGCGCGAATTGAGCCTCGACGTCTACCGCATCGATCTGAGCCAAGTGGTGAGCAAATATATCGGCGAGACCGAGAAAAATCTCCGGCGCGTGTTCGACGCGGCCGACAGCGGCGGCGTGGTGCTGTTGTTCGATGAAGCCGATGCACTGTTCGGCAAGCGCACCGAGGTGCACGACAGCCATGACCGCTACGCCAATATCGAGGTGAGCTATCTGCTGCAGCGCATGGAGTCCTATCGCGGATTGGCGATCCTGACCACCAACTTCAAGGGCGCGATCGACCAGGCTTTCCTGCGACGGCTGCGCTTCGTCGTCAATTTTCCATTTCCCGACGCCGGTGAGCGCGCCCGCATCTGGCAGACCGCCTTTCCGCCGCAGACGCCGCGCGAGCGCCTCGACTTCGCGCGTCTCGCCCAGCTCAACATCCCGGGAGGCAACATCGCCGGCATCGCGCTGCATGCGAGCTTCATGGCGGCCGAGGACGGGCGGCCGGTCGCGATGAGCCACGTGCTGCGCGCGGCGCGGACTGAATACGGCAAGCTCGACCGCACGTTGACCGAATTGGAGATCGCGGGATGGCGGTAAGGCCACCGGGAATCCGACTCGACATCGAGCGGATCGTCATCGACGGGCTCGCGCTCGGCGATCGCGGCCGCTTCGAGCGGGCCTTCACTGACGAGTGCTCAGCCGGGCTCGCCGATGCGCAATACGAGAACGCGGCGGCCCGCAACGGCCGCATCGACATCGCGCTGGCCCGGGACGCCGGTCCGGAAGCGATCGGCCGGGCTCTCGCGCGCGGCATCATCCGCGTGGTGAGGCGGCCATGACGAACGCGGCGCGCAAAACCCACGAAATGTCGATCGCGGCGGTACGGGCCGCGATGAGGGTTCCGGGCGCGCCATTGGCACCGCGCGAGCGCGTCCATTTCGAGATGGCGTTCGGATGCGATCTCTCCCAGGTCCGCGTTCACACCGACGAGCTTGCCGCGGCCGCCGCGAGCGCCGTGAACGCGCATGCGTTCGCGGTCGGCCGGGACATTTTCTTTGCGGCCGGCGCCTTCGAACCGAACACGCCGCGTGGCCGCACCGTGATCGCGCACGAGATCGCCCACGTGCTGCAGGATCCGCGCCGTGTTGAGGCGGCCGAACTTGACACCGCCGTGGAGGTGACCGCTCCAGGCGACGCGATCGAGATCGGCGCCAATGCGGCGGCTGCCGCGATCGCGACAGGGCGCCTGCCGGCGGCAGCGCCCGCCGGCGGTGCGCCGCGCGCGCGGATTGCGCGGCTGGTCGCGGGGCTGCTCGATCGGCGCGATCCCGAGGATCCGGCGCAGCTCGTCGCGCGGCTGACCGAAACCGTGCGCACGACGCTGGCCGGCGATCCCGACGACAAGCTCGGCCGCGTGCGGCGTTCGCTGCTCGGCCTCGACGACCGCACGCGACGTCTGGTGTTCGAGAAACTCGAGGCGCAGCTCGTCTCGCCGGACTGGCGGCATCTCATTGACGTGCTCGATCAGCCGATGCCCGCTGGCGCCGAGGCAGGCGACAGCCGCGAGCTTCCAGCCGACCCGTCGTCAGAGTCCGTCGAAGAAGAGCGGGCAGGCGCCGCGGCGGAGAAGCCGACCGAAGCCGAAAAGCCGCAAGCGCCGGCGGCCGGCGCGCAGGCCGAACCGATAAAGGATGTCGCTGCGCCGCCGCTTGCGCCAGGCGCTGAAGCCGCGCCGGCGCCGCAGCCGGGCGATAAGCCGGTGGCGCGCGTCGAACATCCGCGATTGCACGGCGCTAAGCCGCGTCACTTGCCGGCGGGCGCTCGCGCGGCGCCTGCAGGCAAAGCGCATAAGCCGATGGGCGGCGGCGCTCCGCCGCCGATCACGGCGGGCGGCGGAGCGCCGGAAGCCGCCGAACCTGGCGGGCCGCCTGAAGCCGCGCTGCCGCTCGAGGCGGAATCCGCGCCGCACGCCGTCGCGCAAACGCCGGAAGCTCTGGGCGGGCCGCAAGCCGAAGCGGCGGAAGCGGCAGAGGCCGGACCCGCCGCCGATCCCGGCCCCGTTCCGCCCGGACTGGAAAGTGAAGAGACCGAAACTGTGCCGCGCGCCGAAGTCGCGGCGGCGTCGGCTGGCGAGCAAGCGCCGCCGCCCGCACCGCCGGCCGGCGTCGAAGGCGTCGAGGTGGCGCCCAGCGCGCCTGCGCCCGTAGCCGAGGAGGCGGCGCCTCCGCCCGTGCCGCAGGAACAAGCCATGGGCGGCGAGGCCGCCGCCGGGCTTGAGTCCGAAGCGGCGGCGCCCGATGCCGCGACGCCGGAAGGATCGGAAGGAGAAGCGACCGCGACGCGCGTGCGCCCGGGCGAAGCTGCCGCCGCGGACGCCGCCGCTCCGGAGCAAGACGGCGAGGTAACGGCCACCCGCGTTGAGCGCGCTCCGGGAGGCGCGGCTCCCGCTGGCGCAATGCCGCCGATCGGCGATCTGCCGTCGGAGCAGGATGACGGGCATGAGGACACCGGTGGCGGTGGTGGTGGCGGTGCCGCCGTCCCCGATGCACCGGAAGAAGCGCCACCCGCGGTTCCGGCCAATGCCGATCCGGCCTCGGCGATGTCGAGCATTGCCGCGCTCGACCCGGTGCCGGCGCAGCAGGCACTAGGCGGAGTTACTGCTGCGGTCGATCGCACCGTCGCCGCCGATCACGGCGAGCTGGCCAATGCGCCGCCGGAAGCCAAACCGCCGGCGGCCCCGCCAGGCGGCGTTCAGGCAAGGCCTGCTGTCGCCGCCAGCTGCCGCGCCGGGAACCGTTGCCAAGATTCCGACAGCGGCATCGCCGCCGACGACCAAGGTGGTGCCGCAGCAGGTGACGGGACCGATGCCGGAGGTGCTGGCGCCGCACGTCACGTCCAATGCCGAAGGCCAGCTCACCGCCGCCGACGCCCAGCACATCAGCGAAAGCGTATCGGCGCTACCGGTGAGCGATCCGGCACTCAATGTTACCGCCGGTGCCGCTCCGACGCTTGCGCTCGAAGGCGCCGCCGATCCGCAACGCGCCGCCGAGCAGCGCGACGCGGTCGCCAAGTCGTCGCAGCTCGCTGCCGAAGCCGCCCGCCGCGATGCGGCGCAGCCGATGGGCGAGGATCATATCGTGCCGACCGTGCCGAGCGAGACGTTGCGCGGCACGGTGCCGGCGGCGGCCAAGGCCGCCGCCGCGGGCGGTGGCGCAGCGGCGGCGCCTGCGGACGCCGATGCCGCCGTCGCCGCGGTGGCGCGGGAAAAATCGGCCGATCAGGTGCGCGCTGCGGCCGCGGCGGGGTCGCAGGATCTCGCCGCCAAGCGCACCGAGCAACAGTCGAAGATGACGCAGGCGCGCGCCGATTCACAGCGCGACATGGACACCGAGGTCGCCGCTGCCGGTAGCGCGCAGGATGCCGAGCGCAGCAAGGCGCGCGGCGAAGTGGTCGCCTTGCGCCGCCAGTGGGGCAGCGAGCAACGCGACACGCTCGCCAAGGCCGACGCCGACAGCGACCAGGAAGTCGTCGCCGCCCGCCGCCAGGCCGTCACCCATCAACAGAACGCCAATGCCGAAGCCGACGACCATATCGCCGACGGCAACAAGAAAATCACCACTGCCCGCGCCGATGCCGAGAACGAGGGCGCGCGAAGAGCGTGAGCGCGCCCGCAACGAATCCAAGAACGACGGTTTCTTCAGCCGGCTCGCTTCCGCCATCGGCTCGTTCTTCGACGGCATCCGTAACGCGATCCACGCCGTTTTCGACGCCGCGCGCAAGCTTGTGGCCGATGCCATCGCCGCCGCGCAACGGCTCGCCGCCGCGGTTATCGATCGCGTGCGCGACGCGGTGGTCGGCCTGATCCAGCTGGCGGGCAAGGCGCTGATCGCGATCGGCGACCGCGTGCTCGCCGCCTTCCCCAAGCTGCGCGAGAAGTTCCACAACGCCATCAACAAGCTCGTCGATGGCGCGGTGGCGGCGGTCAACAAGATCGCCGACGGGATGAAGAAGGCGGTCAAGACGCTGCTCGACCTGCTCGGCAAGGCGTTGACGGCGATCCTCGACGCCTACGAGGCGCTCTACATGGCGGCGGTCAACGCCGTCGCCAGCGCGGTCAAGGCCGCGATCAACGCCGCCAAGGCGATCATCCAGGCGCTCGGCGTATTCGCGCAGCTGATCCGCGACATCGCGTCCAATCCCGGCGCGTGGCTGCGCAATCTCGGCGCGGCGCTGCTCGACGGCGTGCGCAATCATCTCTGGAAGGCGTTCAAAGCCGCGGTCAAGGAATGGTTCAATTCCAAGGTCGAAGCGGTCGTCGGCATCGGCAAGATGATCTTCGAGGTGCTCAAGAAGGGCGGCATCCCCTTCAGCCGCATCGCCAAGATGGTCTGGGTCGCGGTCAAGTCGGCCATTCCGCGCGCGATCATCGAATTCCTCATCCAGAAGGTGATCTCGCTTCTGGTGCCGGCCGCCGCCGCGATCATGGCGATCATCGAGGGCCTGCGGGCAGCCTGGGCGACGGCTAGCCGGATCATCGCGGCGATCGGCCTGTTCGTCGACTTCCTCAAGCAGGTGAAATTCGGCAATGCCGGGCCGGCATTCGCGCGCGCGGTCGCGGCGGCCGTGATCGTGGTGATCGAGTTCACCGCCAATTTCATCATTTCCAAGATCGGCAAGGGCGCCAAGGGCGTCGGCGGCAAGCTCAGCGCCATCGCCGCCAAGATCATGGCCTTCCTGAAGAAAGGCGTGGCGGCGGTCGGCCGCGTCTTGAAGCAAGGTCGGCAAGGCCATCGTCCGTGCGGTGAAGGCGGTGGGACGCGCGCTGCGCGCCGCCGTCAAGTGGATCGCCAATTCCAAGTTCGGGCAGGCGTTGCGCGCCGCCGGCCGCTGGCTCGCCAACACCAAGCTCGGCAAGGCGATCATCAGGGCCTATCAGGCGATCAAGAAGAAGATCAAAGGCGCCAGGGAGAAGTTCAGGAAGTGGCGGGAGAAGCGCAACTCGCCGGAGGCCAAGCAAGCGCGGCTCGACAAGGCGGTCGCCGCCATCCGACCCAGCGCCACGTCCTTGCTGTCGAAAGGCGTCGGCCGCGGACGCTTCTGGCTACAACTCGCATACTGGAAAGCCCGCTATTGGCTGTCGAGGATCGGCATCGAAGGCGAAGAACTGGTTGCGACGATCAACCCGCGCGCGCCTATCGGGCCGGCGCAAGAGAGTGACATAGGCCAACACCTGATGGGTGTTTTTGCCAAGGTGGAGCGTGAGCTCTACGCGGTTACGTTGAGCCAGCCGCAGGTTGCGGCGGCGGCCGGCGCATTCATGGGCGGTCCGAAGGCCCATGATCCTACGGCTTTCGGCGCGTTAAGCAGGCTCGAACAGCAAGCCATCATTACGAGCGGAAACCCCGTCGCGGGCAATATCGCGCTCGAGTTCGGCGTAAAGGCAACGCTCGGAATGGAGAATATGCCGGGTAGGATAGAAATCAAGTTCGGCGGCCGCGCCGCCGCCTATCTGGCGACGACCAAGGAAGGTGTTGAAACGGGGATTGTCCCTCTGATCGAGAGGTCACAGAAGATTCTCAGGCTGTCGAATCAGGAAACCGGCGCGCTCCTCGGCTCAAGCAGAACAGAATTGGAGAACCGGCTTGATCTCATTCAGCCGGCCACCATGCTTAAAGGTGAGGCCCGTAAGATTGAAATGGCGAAGAACGCGATGCGCAGGGGCTCATTTCTCTATGGAGGGCTGGAGCCAAGTCGCCGGGAGGGCGTTCCGACGACCACAGCCATCGCGACGTCGCTTGCACATTCAGGCGAACTGAAGCCTCGCGAACTTCTGCTCACTGAAGGCGCGATGTCCGGCCGCGGGGCGGCGAGCCGGGACCCGAAAAATCCGTTTTATGGAAGCGCGCGCGCCGAAACAGAGCGAAAAGTTTATCGCATCATGAATCGTCTGAAGGCTGCGTCTGCCGGGACTATCATCGTCACAACTCCCGGCGGCTTCAATGTTGAGAATTTCGCGGCAGCAGTCGACCTGCTCTTGACCGAAATTGTTCATGGATCGAAGGGCCGCGTCATCGACGAAATTGGACTCATGCTCGAAGCCGAGTTGCGGATTTTCCTACAGAAGTACCACGGACGATGAAAAGAATTTACCACGTGTTGAACGAGCTAATCCCGGCTGACGACGTTGTCGCGATGCTGGATGACGCCGACTTGCCGTGGACGGGTAAGCCGGTGCAAGGACAAATGAAAGAAGTCACTCCGCTGCTGCGAAGCGTGAACTTCAACACGTCCGGCTCGTCGACGACGGTCAGCCTGATCGGCGACGATACTGCACATACGCTCTACCTCGCGATCGAAGGCAACGATCCCGCGGAAGTTCATGCGCTCGGCCAAGCAGCCGAAATCCGCCTGCCCGTCGCTTCATTAGATGAATTGCTGAGAGAGGCAACCGACAGATACCGGGCCGAGCCGTATCGCTTGATACGGCTGGCGCTCGGCACGACCGCCATATCTCACCCAGAAGTCCTGGCGTTGTTCAAGTGCGCCGGCACGGACGCCAACCCGGCGGTGCGCAGAGCCGCGATTAACGCTCTCGGCCTCACGCAATGGGTGGAGGCCTTCGATCCGCTCGAAGATCGGACCGCAAACGATCCAACGCTGGATCTGCGCGAGTTCGCCCAACGCACTCTTTATTCGCTGCGTCGCGCGCTTGGAATGGAGCAGTAGCACAATGCTTTCCAACTCTCCGCGTCCGATCAAAGGCGGCATCGTGCTGGTCGATCCCGACCAGGGCACCGTGATCCGCCTCATCGAGATGCAATACAATCCCGAGACGCTGACGCGCTCCTACCAAGTGCAGGGGGTGGCCGGCGAGGCGGGCGACCGGCTCGACGTGCTGCGTCTGAAGGGGCCGCCGATCGAGACCATCAAGGTCGAGGCCGAGCTCGACGCCACCGACGCGCTCGAGTTTCCCTTGCAGAACACCACAACGGCGGCGCTGGGGCTGCAGCCGCAGATCGCCGCGCTCGAGATGCTTATCTATCCGGATTCCGCGACCATCCGCTCCAACCAGAGCCTGGCGCAGGCCGGAACGCTCGAGATCACGCCGGCCGAGACGCCGATCGTGCTGTTCGTGTGGAGTAAGAACCGCATTATCCCGGTGCGCATCATGGAATTGACCGTGACCGAGGAAATGTTCGACCCCGCGCTCAATCCGATCCGCGCCAAGGTCGCGCTCACCATGCGCACGCTGAGTGTCAACGACTTCCCGACCGACCACCGCGGCAGCAGCATCTATCTCGCCTATCAGCAAACCAAGGAGCGCTTCAGCACGCTGCTCGAAGGGGCAACCCCCGATCAGCTCGGCATCAGCGGATTGTCATGAACGGAAACTCCAACTCGAACACGCCGTTCGCGCCGACCAGCCGCTATTACGGCAACCCGACCGGCGCCTGCGTCGACAGCCAGGGCGTGACGCATGTCTACGTCCTGCGCCGCTTCATTCCGCCGACCTCGTCCTACGCGACGCTCGAGATGCACGTGGTCACGCAGGGCGAGCGCTACGACACGTTGGCCGCGAATTACATCGGCGATCCGCAGCAGTTCTGGCGCCTTGCCGACGCCAACGGCGTCGCCGACCCGTGCGACCTCGAAACGCCCGGCAGTTCCGTCCGCATCACGCTGCCGTCCGGCATCCCAGGGTATCCCGGTGATTGATCGTGCCTACCTCACGCTGTTGATGGGGCCGACCATTGCGGTGCCGGCGCCGCAGCCCGTCGTCGACGCGCTGATGAGCGTGCAGGTGACGATCGCCTCCGACCAGCGCAGCGGCTTCCAGCTCGTCTTCGCGCTCAGTCGCGAATCGACGATCCTGCGCGTGCTTCAGCCCGCCGGCTTCTTCGATCCCAACATCCGCGTCATCGTGGTCCTGACCGTCAACGGTCTTCCCAATGTGCTGATGGACGGCCTCATCATCCGGCAGGAGCTCACGCCCAGCAACGATCTCGGCAAGGCGACGCTCACGGTCACCGGAGAGGATGTGAGCCTCGCGATGAGCCTCACCGAAATCAAGGGCATCCCGTTTCCAATTCCGGAAAACCTGCGCGTGATGGCGATCCTCGCGAAATACCTGATCTACGGAATCGTGCCCGCGGTCATTCCGCCGCTGTTTCCCGACCAGCCGATCCCGACCGACCAGATTCCATTCCAGCAAGGCACCGATCTCGACTACATCAACTATCTCGCCAAGAAGGTCGGCTACGTTTTCTACATTACTCCGGGACCGGTGCCCGGCGCCAACATAGCCTATTGGGGACCCGAGATTCGGGTCGGCATTCCGCAGCCCGCGCTCAATATCAACATGGACGCGGCGTCCAACATCGAGAGCATCAGCTTCAGCCTCGATGGCTCCTCGCGCGAGCAGCTCGCGATCGGCATCCAGGAGCCGATCACCAAGCTCACCATTCCCATTCCGCTGCCCGACATCTCGCCGCTCAGCCCACCGCTCGCGGTCCGCCAGGCGCCGGCGCTGCGCTACAAGTTTCTGTCCGACGCCGCCAAGCTCGATCCGCTCAAGGCGATGTCGCGCGCGCTCGGCGAAGCCTCGAAATCGGCCGATGCCGTCACGGCGTCCGGCCAGCTCGACGTGCTGCGCTACGGCCGCGTGCTGCAGGCGCGCCAGCTCGTCGGCGTGCGCGGCGCGGGGCTCGGCTATGACGGGCTCTACTACGTCAAGAGCGTGACCCACAACGTCAACTGCCGCAGCGGCGAATTCAAGCAAAGCTTCCAGATGGCCCGCAATGGACTGGTGTCCATCACGCCGGCCGTCGTGCCGTGACAAGGTGAACCAATGGACGCCAACCCGACCAAATATCTCGGCAAGTATCGCGCCAGCGTCGTCAACAACGTCGATCCGATGAAGAAGGGTCGCATCCAGGTGCAGGTGGCGGACGTGAACGGACTGACCCCGAGCACCTGGGCGATGCCGTGCGTTCCGGTTGCCGGGTTGCAGACCGGGTTCTATTCGGTGCCGCCGATCGGCGCCGGCGTCTGGGTCGAGTTCGAGCAGGGCGATCCGGACTATCCGATCTGGGTCGGCGGCTACTGGGGCGAGGTTGCCGAAGTGCCGACGCTCGCCAATCTGATTCCTCCGGCGCTGTTCGGCTTCGCGCTGCAGACCACGCTGCAGAACGGTCTTCTCATCAGCGACGTGCCAGGACCGAGCGGCGGCATCATGATCAAGAGCGCCGCCGGCGCGACGCTGATCGTCAACGACACCGGCATCTACATCCAGAACGGCAAGGGCGCCTCGATCACGCTGGTCGGTCCCTCCGTCGCGGTCAACGGAACAGCTCTGGTGGTGACGTAATGCCCGGACCGATCGTCAACGTCGGCGCGGTCGCGACCTGCCCGCATGCCGGGCAGGTCACGATCGTCAGCAGCAACGCCAGAGTGCTGGCGAGCGGCATGCCGCTCACGACGATGGCCGATCAGTTCACGGTGGCCGGCTGCGCGTTCACGGTGCCGCCCGGCGTGCCGCAACCCTGCGTGCTCCTGCAGTGGATGACGCCGGCGGTCCGCGTTCTCATCAACGGCCAGCCGCCGATCCTCCAGGCCAGCACCGGCATTGCGCTGAGCGCCACCGGCATTCCGGGTGGCCCGCCGATCGTAGCGACGACACAGATTCGCGTGGTGGCGACCTGACATGGCAACATCGATCGCATTCCCGTTTCGCTTTCGACGGCCGCGGCGTCACCGCGGTGGCGTCCGACACGATCACGTGCGCGATCTGATCGAGCAGGTGCTGTTCACGGCGCCGGGCGAGCGCGTCAACAATCCGACCTTCGGCTGCGGACTGCTTCAGCTGCCGTTCGAGCCCAACAGCGACCAGTTGCAGCAGACCACGGAATTTTTGCTGCGCGGCGCGCTGTCGCAGAGTCCTCGGCAACCTCATCGACGTGCAGGCGATCGTAGTCGAGCGCGAAGACAGCACCTTCTCGGTGACGATGAGCTACGTCATCCGCAAGTCCGGCGCGGCGCAACTTGCGACTTTCGCGAGGACCGTATGAACGGGCCCGGACCAACCATCGTTTGCGCCAGCGAGGATCGCCGCAACGCGGTCGCCGACGCCGGCGGTCCGCCGAACGGGCCGAACGGCATCGACTTCCTCGAAGTCGTGCCGGTGGCGGGCAATCCGCCGAAGCTCAATCTGCATTTCATTTTCGACGTTTCGACCGCGGGATTCGGCCCCGGCAATTTCTCCATCGTGGGCGGCGAGCGCATCACGACGATTAACGTCACGGGCGTCACGCCGCATGCCGGCGACGTCACGGCGCTCGATCTTACGATCGACGTCGAGGGCGATTTCTCCGACTACGATCTCATCCTGCAGCAGCCCAATCAGCCCAATCTCGTTCCGCCCGGCTTCGACCGGCAGCTCCGTAGCGTCGAATTCCACTTCCATCTCGAATGTCCGACCCGTTTCGACTGCGCGGCGACGCAGGTCTGTCCGGTGCCGCCGCCGCCGCCGGTCTCGATCAATTACCTGGCCAAGGACTACGCCACCTTCCGCCAGCTCATGCTCGACCGCATGTCGCTGCTCGCGCCGGCGTGGTCGGAGCGCAATGTCGCGGACGCGGGCGTGGCCCTCGTCGAGCTGATCGCCTATGCCGCCGATCGGCTGAGCTATCGCCAGGACTTCAACGCGACCGAGGCCTATCTCGCGACCGCGCGGCTGCGCACCTCGGTGAAGCGGCATGTCCGCCTCGTCGACTACGACATGCATGACGGCACCAATGCGCGAGCCTGGGTGCATATCGACGTCCAGTCGACGTTGTGGAGGTTCGCGTCGCGCCCGCGATCCCGGCCGGCACCCGCTTCGTCACGGCACTGCCCGGCCAGCCGGTATTGCTGCCCGATGACCCGGCGACGTATCCGGACGATCGCGCAGACCGGCGCGCAGGTGTTCGAGGCGCTCGGACCGGCGATCGCGCTGCGACCCGAACACAATCAGATGCTGTTCTACAATTGGAGCGCGACCGACTGCTGCCTGCCGACCGGCGCGACCCAGGGCACGCTCGCCGGAAATTTTCCCAACCTGCGTCCGGGCGACGTGCTCATGCTGGCGGAGGTGCGCGGGCCCGATACCGGCAACGCCGAGGATGCCGATCCGCGGCGGCGCTTCCCAGTCTGCCTGGTCAGCGCGACGCCCGGAATCGATCCGCTCAACGGCACTCAGGTGACGGACATCACCTGGGAAGCGGAGGACGCGCTGCCGTTTCCGCTCTGCATCGCCAATTCGATCGGCACCGACGAGAACCGCGTGAGCTTCACCGGCGTCAGCGCCGCACTCGGCAACATGGTCATGGTGGATCACGGGCGCACCGCGGGCACGCCGGTCGAGACACCTGCCGCAGACGATCGGTACGGTCGTTGCCGGGCGCCGTTTCCGGCCGGCTTTGCCGGAGCCCTATCTGACGTTCGCGGGGCCAAATCCGTACACGAAGGCCGGGACGGCGTCGGCCGACGGCACGCTTGCGGTTTCGTGCACGGCGGCCGGCACCGTCGACCCGACCACGTCGCTGCCGCTCGCGCTCGCCGTCACCGGAACGCTGACGATCCCCAATCCGCTCGGCGGGCCGCCGGAGATCCAGGCCAACACCTGGACGGCACTCCGGTCGCTGTTCGATCCGGCGCTCGCCGATTCGCCGTTCGCCTTCGTGGTGGAGGTCGAGACCGACGGCACCGCCTATCTGCGCTTCGGCGATGGCGTCGACGGCGCGCTGCCCGATCCACAGACCGTCTTCGCGGTGACGGCCTATCGGGTCGGCGAGATGGACCTCGGCAATGTCGGCGCCGAAACCATCGCCCACGTGATGATCAATCAGCCCGCCATCACCGCGGTCACCAATCCGCTGCCGGCGGCCGGCGGCCTCGCGCCGGAATCGCTCGACAGCGCGCGCACCAAGGCGCCCTACGCCTTCAACACCCAGGAACGGGCGGTCACGCTCGACGACTACGCGCGGGTCACGATGCAATGTCCGACCGTGAGCGTGCTGCGTGCGGTCTCGACCTATCGCGTGACCCGCAGCTGGCGCACCGTGTTCACCACCGTGGAGCTGACAGCCGGCAAGCAGCTCGACGCCGCCGGACGGCAGAGCCTGATCGATTGGCTCGACATCTATCGGATGGCGGGCGTGGACGTGGACTTCGAGAACGCCCGCCTGATCCCGCTCGAGCTCGCCATGCACGTCTGCGTCGATCCCACATATCGGCAAGCCGAAGTGCAGGCCGCGCTGATGCAGCGCTTTTCCGATCAGCAGCTGCCCGACGGGTCGTTCGGCATCTTCTATCCCGACAATTTCAAGCTCGGCGATCCGGTTTATCTGAGCCCGATCTATGCAGCGGCGCAGTCGATCGCGGGCGTCGTGTCGGTCGAGGTCACGACGTTCCAGCGCGCCGACCTGCCGGGCGGCGACGGCATCAAAAACGGCTACCTCAAGCCGGGCCGGACCGAGGCGTTCACGCTGCGCAACAACCCTGACTTCCCCGAGCAGGGCACCTTCACTCTCACCGTGGATGGCGGACGATGAGCAGCGATTGCGACTGCTGCACCGGCATCGGCACCGAGACACCCGTCACGGTCACCAACCGCGCCGGTCTCCCCGCGGTCTCGTACCGCATCGGCACTTACGGGCAATTCCTGTCCAGCATGCTCGCGGCGATCGGCACCACCACGGCGCACGGGCTGCGGACACGCAACAGCGACGACTTCAGCATCGCGTTTCTCGATGCCTGTGCGATCGCGGCCGACGTCCTGACCTTCTATGACGAGCGCAACGCCAATGAGAACTACCTGCGAACCGCGACCGAACTCCTGTCGATCGGCGAGCTTGCCCGGCTCATCGGCTATTCGCTGCGGCCGGGGTGCTCGGCAGCCGCCTATCTGGCGTTCCGCCTCAACGATCCGCCGGTCAATCCCGATCCGACGTCTCCCGGCGCGACGTCGGCGGCGCTCTCGACGCTGTCGTCTGCGCTTGGCGTAACGATCCCGGCCGGCACCAAGGTGCAAAGCGTTCCCGGCCCTGGCGAGATGCCGCAGCTGTTCGAGACCTCGGCCGATCTCGACGCGCGCTGGGTCGACAATGCGCTCGATCCGCTGAGCGCGCGGCCCTATCCGTCGGGTTCTTCGGGCATCGGAGCGATCTACCTTCCGGGCAGCGGCAGCGGGCGCAACGTCGGCGACAAGGTAATGCTGATCGACGACAGCGGCGCGGTGCAGCTGCGGACCGTCGTCGGGCATCGACGTCGATGCGGCGACCAGCGTGGCCACCGCCAGCTCTGGACGGCGGCGGCAGCCCGGCGCCCCTGGCGCCGCTCATCCCGGCCGTCGTTCCGGCGCCGCCCGGCGATTTCAGCGACATGCTGGTCGGAGAGATCGTCGACGGGCAGATCTGGGATCGCGACGATCTCGCCACTCTCATCGCGCGGCGCAACTGGTCGATGGAAGCCTTCGAGGCGACCGTCAATGCCGCGCGCCAGGCCCCGCCGCTTCGTCCCGGTCTGACCGCCTTCGCGGTGCGCCAGGCGGCGCTGTTCGGGCACAACGCGCCGCTGTGGAACTCGCTGCCGCCGACCATGCGCTACAACTACACCGACTCCGCGACCGGCATTTCCGTGCAGGCGCCGTACCAGGAGTCGTGGGACGACACAGGAACGCTCAAGGGCTACTCGCTCTCCTCGTTCAACGTGAACGGATCGATCGATCTCGACAACGTCTATC
Source organism: uncultured Alphaproteobacteria bacterium (assembly GCA_963732015.1). Classification (GTDB taxonomy): domain Bacteria; phylum Pseudomonadota; class Alphaproteobacteria; order Rhizobiales; family Xanthobacteraceae; genus BOG-931. Next base: position 240,477 of record CAVSXY010000009.1, read on the forward strand.
CGTCAATCGCGCCCGGCGTGACGCTCGTCTTCTTCGACAGCCTGGGACAGACGCAAACCGTCACCGCGCAGGTTGCCACGGCGAATACCGTCTCCCGTACGCTCTACGCGATCAGCGGCCGCGTCACCAACGTCACGCTCAACTACGTCAGCGGCGGTCTCGGAACCTTCAGTCCGCGTACCACCGCGGTCTTCATCCAGGATACGCCGATGGCGCTCGCGCCGATTCCGATCGACTACGAACATCGGCGGCACCAGCGTGCTGCTCGACCGTTGTGCATTGCGCGTCGTCGCCGGCGGCTATGTCGAGGTCAGCGGCGAGCGCATCGACGCGCAGGGGCGCAGCTCGGTCGAGGTCGTCCAGGTGGCGCAGGCGACGCTCGAAGACGGCTTCACCCGGCTGACCTTCACGCAACCGCTCGCCGGCACCTACGAGATCGACACGGTCTTCTTCAACACCAACGTCGTCGCCGCCACCAACGGCGAGACGGTAAACGAAATTCTCGGCAGCGGAGATGCGAGCAGTCGCGTTTCAGACCTTCACGCTCAAGCAGATGCCGCTGACGTGGATCTCGGCGCCTACGTCAGGACGGGATCGACGCCGCGATCACGATCAGCGTCAACGGCGTCTACTGGACACGGGTGCCCTATCTGTACGGTTCGGCGCCGACCGACCAGGTCTATGCGCTTTATCGCGACAAGAGCGGCGCGACGGTCGTGCAGTTCGGCGACGGCGCGACTTTCGGCGCGCGACTGCCGACCGGCACCGAGAACGTCACCGCGGTCTATCGGCGCGGAATCGGTTCGGCCGGGCTCGTCGGTCCGGATTCGCTTACCATGCTGGTGACGCGGCCGCCCGGCGTGCGCGACGTCTCCAATCCGCTCGCCGCGAACGGCGCCGCGGATCCAGAGACCGTGGAGCAATCGCGCACCAACGCACCGATCGCGGTGCGCACGCTCGGTCGCATCGTCACGCTCGACGACTATGCCGATTTCGTCCGCGCCAGCGCCGGCATCGCCAAGGCGCGCGTCGACACCGCTTGGCGCGGCTCCCAGCGCGTCATCATCCTCACGGTCGCGGGCCCGGCGGGCGCGCCGGTGGTCGACGGCAGCCTGCAATTCGACGCACTGCTCGCCGCCGTCTATGCGGCCGCGCAGGCCGACCTACCCGGTCGCGCTCAAGAGCTATCGGCCGCGCTCATTCTCGGTCGCCGCCGCGCTCGTCACCGATCCGGCCTATGTGACGAACAACGTCTATGCGGCGGTGCAAGCTGCGCTGTGGAGCGCGTTCTCTTTCGACACGCGCGAATTCGGCCAACCCGTCTTCCACAGCGAGGTCATCGCCGTGATCCAGGGCGTGCCGGGTGTCATCGCCGCCACGCTGTCGAGCTTCTGCTACACCGAGACGACGCCTGCAACGCTCGATGACTGGCTCGACGCGCAGCCGGCGGCACTCTCCGGCGGCGACGCGGTCGGCGCCGAGCTGCTCACCATCGATCCGATTCCCGCGATGCTGACGATGCTGTCATGATGCTCACCGCCGACAATCTCTATGCCTTGCTGCCGGCGGTCTATCGCGAGCGCGACGCCGCGCTCGGCATCAACGGCGGCCCCGGGCCGCTGCGCGAACTGATCGAGGTCGTCGCCGGCCAACTGGCGCTGGTCGATGCGGAAATCGACCAGCTCTACGACGATGCCTTCATCGAGACCTGCGCCCAATGGGTGGTGCCCTATATCGGCGACTTGGTGAGCTATACGCCGCTCAGCGCCAATGTGAGCTCGGCGCTCAGCCCGCGCGCCGAAGTCGCCAACACGATCCGCTATCGGCGCTGGAAGGGTACCGTCACGATCCTCGAGCAGCTTGCGAGCGACGTCACGGGATGGAGCGCACGCGCCGTCGAGTTCTTTACGCTGCTTTCGACGACGCAATTCATGAACCACCTGCGTCCGCAAAGCCTGGGCACGGCGGACATCCGTCACTACGCCGTGGCCTCTACGGCCGGGACGCCATTCGACAAAAATTCCCATGCGGTCGAGGTGCGCCGCATCCGCAGCAAGCGCGGCCGCTTCAACATCCCCAATGTCGGCATTTATGTCTGGCGCCTCGGCGCGTTCGCCAATCCGGACGATGCGTCCAACGCGTTCCGGATCGGCGACGGCCTCTATACGTTCGATCCGCTCGGCGCCGATCGTGCACTGGTGAACGTTCCGCAAGCCAAGAAAAACCCATTCACGCGCACGACGCCCGCCGACGTTCCGGCTCCGCTCGGCGTCCGCGCGGTCGCCGACGCCGGGCCGCCCTTCGTGTTCGGCGTCTACGACGGCAGCGGCGCGCGCATCCCGGACATCCACGTCGATATCTGCGACCTGAGTGGCTGGACGACCCCGGCCGGCACGCCCAATCCGCCGCCGCCCTATGTGGTCGCGGTCGATCCGGCGCTGGGTCGCATCTGGTTTCCGCCCGGGACGATCCCGGCGGCGCACCCGATCCTCGTCACCTACGGCTACGCATTCAGCGGCCCCTATGGAGCCGGCTTCTACGAGCGCACGCTGTCCGGCAGCGCGACGCTGTCGGTAACGCGCAATCCGGCAACGCTGCTGCCGAACATGACCATGACCGGCGCCATCAACACGGGGCTCGGCGGCTCGATGACGGCGATCGTCGAATACGCCGACAATGTCACCGATTCGTCCGCCGCGACCGTGGTTTCGATCTCCGCTGGCGAGAACGTCACGGTGCGCGCGGCCGATCGCCGGCGGCCGGTGTTTCTCGGGTCGCTGACGGTCAGCGCCAATGTCGCATCCGGCCAATCCGGCACGCTGGTGCTCGAAGGATTCCTGTTCGGCGCCGGCGTCATCGTGACCGGAACCGGCACGCTCGAACTCGTGATCCGCAACTGTACGATCTGCTCCGACAAGAATGACAACGACGGCATTGCCTGGTCGGGCGCAAGCGGGACATTGACGCTCGAACACACGCTGTGCACCGCCATCGCGCTCCCCACCGCGGATGTCGACGCCTCGATCAGCGATTCGATCGTCGACGCCGGCACGGCCGCGGCGCTAACGGCCGGCAGCGTTTCGATCGTGCGCTCCACGGTGTTCGGGTCGGTAACCATGCGCGAGGTCGGCTTGATCGAGAACGCGATCATCACCGGCACGGTCGCGAGCACACGCACCCAGAACGGTTGCGTCCGTTACTCCTATCTGCCGCGCAATTCGACGGTGCCGCAGCGCTATCGCTGCCAGCCCGACGGCGCCGCGCAGGCCGCGATGGACGCGGCCGCGATCGCCGACCCGACGCTCACCTCGACGCAGCTCACGGCGATCGGCGACCTCGCCGCCGAGCAGATCGCGCCGCAATTCACCGACGTCGACGCCGGCGATCCCGCCTACGCTCAGCTTTCGGTCTGGTGCCCGCAAGCAGATCGCCGCCGGCGCCGACGACGGCGGCGAGATGGGCGTGTTCCACGACCTGTTCACCGAGATCCGCGAAGCCAATCTGCTCTATCGCCTCGACGAAAATCTTCGAATGTCCTTGGAAGCGGGGGTCCTCCATGCCAGTTGATATGCGCGTTTCGGCCAGACGCTTCGATTTCAGCCGCGAGACATTCGACCCGACCAGGCATCGGCGCAGCGTGGTCGGCCTGCAGGGCCGCGTGACGGTCGAGGCCGACACCAACGAGCAGCGCCGGATCGATCTGCATCGCGCCGACACGACGACGCGCGACGTGATCGGCCCGGTCGGCGTGCCCGCCAACACCAACGGCTTTCTGATCACCGGGTGGCGGGTCCGATCTCACGATCGGGGCCGGCGAGATTTACGTCAATGGCATCCTGTACGAGAACGAGAGCCAGTGCTCGCTGCTGAACCAGCCGGATCTTCCGGTCACCACGCTCGCGAACGTCCCGGGTTTCGACCCTGCCGCCAAGGCCTTCGCGGTCGAATTGCTGGTCTGGGAACGCGACATCACGCCGATCGACGATCCTTCGCTGCTCGAAAAGGCCCTGGGCGGGCCCGATACGTCGGGACGCACCGAGGCAGTGTGGCAGGTCGTGCTCAAGGCGCAGAGCGACCCCAACGCCACCTGTGCGACCGCGATCGTCGACGTTCCCGCGGTCCATGACGGACAGCTCAGCGCGCAAACGGTTCCGTCCGCCGCCGCGCGCGACTGCACGCTGCCGCCGCTCGCCGGATATCAAGGTCTTGAAAATCAGCTCTATCGCATCGAGGTGCAAGTCGGCGGGCCTGCCGGCACCGCGACTTTCAAATGGTCGCGCGAGAACGGCTCGGTGGTGACTGGGATCATCGCCACGCCACAAAGCGGCATGCTGGGGCAGACCTTTACGGTGCAATCGGTCGGCGCCGACCAGACGCTCGGCTTTGCCGACAATCAATGGATCGAGCTTACCGACGATAGCATCGAACTTAGTGGTAGCGCCGGCATCCTCGCTTTGATCCAGCACGTTGATCCCGGCAAACAGCAGATTACGCTTACGGCGTCGCCAGTCGGCCCCATCGATCTCGCCAAGAATCCCAAGATGCGGCGCTGGGACCAGACCGATCCGACCCAGACGAACGGCGTGCCGACCGCGGCAAGTACGTGGATTGCGCTGGAGAACGGCATCCAAGTCCAGTTTGGGTCGGGCACCTTCCAGCCCGGCGACTACTGGATCATTCCGGCTCGCACCGCGATCGACGAGCAGACCGGCATCCTCGACTGGCCGATTAACGCTCCGCAGCCCGCCCAATACGCCGAACGCGACTATGCGCTGCTCGCGGTCGTGCCGTTCGACGGGACGAACTTCGGCGTGGCACACGACTGCCGTCCGACCTTCGGCAACCTGGTCTCACTCACCGGGCAGACCTCGTGCTGCTGCTGCTCGGTCTCGGTCGGCGACGGCAAGACCAGCAAGGGGGACTACAACAGCATCAACACGGCGATCGCCGCGATTGAGGGGACCGGCGGCGAAATCTGTATTCTGGCCGGCACCTATGCGGAGAATATCTCGCTAACCGGCCTCAAGGACATCCGCATCCAAGGATGCCATGGCCGCACGCTGCTGACCGGGGACGGCTCGACCACGCCGGTGATCAGCATCGAAGACTGCCAACGCATCCGCATCAGTTCGCTCGCGATCGCGAGCGATACGGCGCCAGCGATCGCCATGGATACCACGACCGCGAATCTGAAGAAGGGGGTTGGCCTGACCGGGGTCGTTCTCGAAGAACTCGACATCACGGTGCGCGACGGCGGCGCGATCTCCTGCCACGACGGCTGGGATATCGACATCGTCAACAATCATATCCACGTCAAGCAGCTTGCCGCCGCGTTGAATTCGGCGAGCGAGGCCGGCTTCTCGCCGGCGATCTTCGTGCGGGCGATCGGCGTGAGGATCCTGAAGAATATCGTTCATTGCGACGCGGAGAAGATGCTCGAGACGGCGCTTGGCGGCATCCAGATCGGCGGCGGATCGACAAGCGTGATGATACGCCGGAACGTGATCGATGGCGGCAACGGGAATGGGATCACCCTCGGCAGCCTCACCTACGTGTCCGTGGACGGCGTCAAATGGTTGGTCAACAACTATGCCAAGGCGATGGGGTTCATGAAGGAGTATCCGGCCTACAGCTCGGGAATCTACATCGACGGCTCGGGATGCGTTCACGTCGGCGGCAACCCGCCGCCCAACGATCCAGGCGGCAATCCGCTGACGCCGCTATCGGAGGGAGCGGTGACGGACGTCCGCATCCTCGACAACGACATCAGCGGCATGGGTGGCAGTGGCATCGCTCAATTCGATCCGCCGCCGAACATGCAGGGACTGGAGGCCGTGCTGATCATCCTGATCGAGCGCAACCGGATCACCGGATGCGCGATGCTCGACCGCAACACCGCAGGCGGCAGCACCGCGCTGTACGGACGCGGCGGCATATCGCTGATCAACTCCGAATACGTCACGATACGCGACAACGTCATCACGACCAATGGCCGCGACTTCACGCGTTCGATCTGCGGGATCTGGACCGGCTGGTCGTCCGGCATCGTCATCGAGCGCAACCAGATCGCCGACAACGGGCCGGATGTGAGTTCGCAGCAGGCGCTGGAGTCGGGTCCGCGCGGCGGCATCGTGATCGAGTTTGCGCTTCCGCTGGCGACCCCAGGGCAGATCGCCTCCATCGAGACCGGGTTTCCGGCGGTGCGGGTACATGAGAACATCGTGATATCGCCCTCCGGCCCCGCACTTGCGGTGCTCGCCATGGGAACGGTCTCGGTGCAGGGCAACGAGCTGACGAGCCACGGCCGCGATCAGCCATCGGGCTCGCAGTATCCACTCGACCAGGTCCGCGCGGTGTTTGGCGGATACGCTGCGTTCATCTGGAACCTCGCCTGGCCGATGGAAATGAACAGTTTCTCGCCCGACTACTACTCAATGAACAAGCAATCGCCGCCCTCGATGGGGCAGAATTTCACCCCGTCCGCTGCCTTGATTACCGGCGATACCACCTTCAACGACAATCGGGTGCTGTTCGACGGGCCGGACACCGAGCAGACCCTCATGCTCTGTTCGGTCGGCATCCTCGCGCTCGGCGACGTGTCGTTCGAATGCAATCAATGCGACGCGATGACCGAAGCCGAGACCGTTGTCCTGTTCAACGGGCTGGTGTTCACCTTTTCATCGGTGCGTCTTTCCGACAATCGCTTCCAGGAGATACTTGGCCGCGCCGCGCTCTCGGCAGTGACCTTGGCCATCATGAACACGACGACCGACAACCAAGGGACCCACTGCTTCTATGCCGTGAGCTCCGCAACAGCCTGGGGTCTTTCAAGTTTGTTGGTGGATAATTCCAACCTGTCGCTGATCGACGGCATAAACAAGGATTATTGCCCGGCTCTGATCAAGGAATTGACGACATCATGGGCACCCTAGGGCAAAGCCGCCCGGCGGCTGGTGCGAACCGGCCGGGACGCGTGTTTGTCGTGACAGGATCGAGCGTGCCAGTCGGGAAGACCCGAATGGGCGCGAGCCGGACGAAGCGTTTTTGAGGAGGGATGTGAGATGAGTACGATCGACGCGTCACAGACGGCCAACGCATTCAGCAACGCCCTGCGGCAGGGAGCGCCGCTGCGCGCGCAGGCCATTCAGTATTTTGGTCAGGGTCAGCAGACGGCGAGCTCGGCGTTGACCATCGAGCAGAGCCGGGTCGTCAGCCGCTTCGGAAGCAATTCGACTGAAGGCCAGCAAATCCAGGCTCGCTTGGTCGTCAATACGGCGCGCGGCAGCACAGTGGCGCTCGAGACGCAACGCTCGCAGGTCGCCGTCCCGCAGCCGACCGCCGACGGGTTCATCGTTTACGGACTCATCGTCGACAGCACCGGCAACGCCTGCAAGGGAGTGGAGATCACGGCGACCAGCACCGCCTATGCGACGCTGGCATCCACCAAGAGCGACGGGCAGGGCGCTTTTCTGCTGTGCGTGCCGACAACACCGGGCGCCCATGGCGGCCGCGGCTCCGCCGTCAAGGAGACCGCCGGCGTCGGCGCTGCACACAAAGCGGCAGAGAAGAGCAGTGCCGCAGCGAACAAGGCAAGCGCGGCGCCGACCGTACAATCCTTCCAGCTCGTGCTAACGACGAAGGCGTTGACGTTCCGCAACCCCGAGACGTTCCAGGCGACCGGTGGACGGCTCGCCTATCGGGAAATTGTCTTTCCGGCAAAGCCCGCGACGCCCGCCGGCAAGACGGGATAACCGGCGCCAAAGCGGTGGCGATGAACCAACGCTTTCAGCTTGTTGCCGTTGCGAAGAGCTAGTGGTTCATCACAGTGATTTTGACTCTTTGGCGGTGGCTGGATAAGCGCGGCCGAGTTTGGCGCGGGCTTTGTCGGTTGTGAACATCCATTTGATGCTGGCTCGGGTTTTATTTCGCCGCCGTTGCCATGCTGCGATTTCGTTTCGGAGCCTTTTGGGATCGTCGATGCGGCGGCCGAGACACTGGCGCTGCAGCACGCTGATCTCGCACTCGACCATGTTGAGCCAACTGGCGTGTTTCGGAGTGAAGTGGAATTCGAGGCGGCGCAGGATGCGTCGAGCCTCGGCGGGCGCGAAGGCCTCATACAGCGCCCCAGGTTTATGGATCGACAGATTGTCCTGCACGACACGGATGCAGGCGGCGTCGGGATAATGGACGTCGACGAGTTCACCCATGCATTGGGCGTAGTCCACGGCGGCGCGGCGGTCGGTGACCTTGACGTTGCGCCAGCCCCGATGCGGATCGAAGGTGACGAAGAGATTGACGGTGCCGTTGCGGCGATACTCGTAATCGTAGCGCTCGCGCTGTCCCGGTTGCGCCGGGACCGGCCGGCGCGCCTCGCCGATTAGCTGGACGGGGGTCTCGTCGAAGCAAACCAGCGGCCAGGCGGGATCCGGCGTCTCGGCGTAGAGATCGAGCACGTCCTCCATGCGGGCGACGTATTCGCCATCGACATGGGGAATGCACCACATGTCCCTGCGCCATGGCTTGAGATCGTTCTCGGCCAGCCGGCGGCGCACGGTCTCGCCCGACAGGCTGTCGTGATCGGTGAGCTTGACCATCGTGTCGGCCAGAAGCGTCAGCGTCCAGCGTTTGCGGCCGGCGGGCGGCTTGGCGCATGCGGTCGCCACCAGCAGGGCCTCCTCCTTGCCGGTCAGCTTGCGCTCTGCGCCCGGACGCGGCTCCTCGCTCAAGGCCCGCTCCAGATTGCCTTCCACGAAACGGCGCTTGGTCCGGCCGACGGTGGAGAGGCTGACACTGACGGTCCGGGCAATCTCCTCGTCGCGGCCGCCCCCATCGGCCGCCAGCAAAATCTGCGCCCGCTTGAGCTTGCGGGCCGCGTGCTTGCCGCCGCCGAGCATCGCCGTCAGTTCATCGCGCTCGGCTTGGCTCAATTCGACCCGATAACGTACATTCATGCTTTGCCTCCTTGTCGGAGGCCGGGACGAATCCAGCGATGAGTTCAAAAATCAGGCGCGCGCTTCACCGAGAAGCAGGGTCATTGCCTGGCCTTCATCCATACCTACGCCTACATGTTCGGACGCCCACCCGCCGAAGCCGACATCCAGCGCCACTTCCGTGTCAGCCCGCCTACGGTCCACCAGATGATCGTAACCCTCGAACGAAACGCCTTCATCCGACGTCAACCCGGCGTCCCCAGAAGCATCGAAATCCTCGTGCCGCCCGAAAGCTTGCCGATTCTTGAATGGCTCGGTATCAAAACGTCAAAATCACTGTGATGAACCACTAGGCGATTGCAGCGATTTACCCCTGTTCGATCCTTCGTCGCCGCCGGTGGGGAGGGCTTAAAAAGTTCACGCTATTGGGAAGTGGAATATCGGGCAGCAAGCGGGCAGCACTTAAAATGTTGCTGCCGCGGCGCATCGCCACTCAGCTGACCGTCCGCTGGCAGTGTCGGGGGGAGAATCGCCGGGTCGAAACTGCTGAGGTGCGCTCTTCGCGCCGGCTCGTAAAGCGTCAGTCGGGTCTCGCGCACGTTGATGTGGAGGGCGTCATCGGCTCGGGCAAGCAGTGAGTAGCAATCGCACGTAGCGCGACTTTATCATACTTCATTCACCGGAATGCTTCTCAGCTTTTACCCCCTTCAAATTAGAAAGAGCGTCCCTCGTCGCATCCGTACCCCGGGCGTACCCGGAGGCTTTCATGCCGCCGAAAGGGCGATCTTATGTTAATTGAAATAATTGGCTCCCCGGGCCGGATTCGAACCAGCGACCAACCGGTTAACAGCCAATTTCGAGCGGTGCAAAATACCGGTGCGGCGGGTCGCCTAATGCACCCTCAACGCCAGCCGGCGCGTCGGTCAATGCGATTGTACGAAGTTGACCGGTTAGCTCAGCCGCATTCAGGCCTCGCCCATGCATTCCGGGCGGCCCGGGGCTACCTAACCGCGGGTAGGGCCACAAAACGCATTAGTGTGCTTCCCTACTGCTTCCCAGATCGGAAATCTGGGAAACGGATCATACGAAACATCAACTAAGTCTTTGATTTATCTGGTGGGCGGTGACGGACTCGAACCGCCGACATTCTGCGTGTAAACAAGAGCGTCGCTCCCTAAAGAGTAGGCAAACCGCTGAATTCCGCTGCAAACGTAGTCGAACGGCGGATGAACGGGAGCGGAACAAATCGGGCGTTGCTCCCACACTGCTCCCAGAAAGCGGAGCCGCTCTTCGCGGTCCGATATTCGGCGTTCGTTGCAACGGCTGCCGGAAACCCTCAGCGTTTCGACGTCGCCGGCGAAAACCATCCGGCCCCGCCCCCAATGGGGAGGGCCCGTCACGTAGCCGCACGAGTCAACCCGGGAACAACCCAATATCCATCCCTCGACCTGCGCCAGCGCGCGTACAAACTTCGCTATCGCGCTTCCAAGTTCGACTGCGAAGTCTGCCCGCTCAAGATGCAATGCTGTCCCAAAGCGCCGTCACGAGAAGCTCCCCCCGCGATGTTCATGAATATGCCCGTGACGTGACACGTCGGCTAATGCGCACAAAAGCCTTCCTCAAGTCACGCAATCAACGCAAGCGCGTCGAGGTGCGCTTTGCCCATTTGAAGACTCACCACCGCTTCGAGCGCATACAGCTGCGCGGTCTGTCCCTCGCGGGCGTCCAGTTGATCATCGCTAATCACGCTTTGGGGCTTCCCGTGTTTCGTGCGCTTTCCTTGTGTACATGCCGCCGCCACTACCCCGGCGCAGCGTCTGGACGTATTGCTTCGCTCACTTCATCCAAAAACGTGTCAGCCTTCCCCGAAAGGGTTGTCGGGTCGGCCTGCGCATTGTCCTTTTCGAGGATTGCTCAGCGTTCACTCGCGTTGCGGCCTGCACACTCGCGCTGTCACCAATTCGTGACACGCTAATCGAAGACTTCAGCCACTTCGTTACCTCCATGACTGCTCCGATTGCTTCCGGCTGGAGCGGTCCCCGGGTGGGACTTGCACCCACTGGAAAACGCCGCACGGCGCACACCCGGAACGGACATTCGCGACCGTCGAATGATGCATTGCGAAATGCTTATTCGATCACGCTGTCGGCGCGGGCAAAGATCGATTGCGGAACCGTAAGCCCGAGCGCCTTGGTCGTCTTTAGATTGATCAAAAGTTCAAATTTCGTTGGCGCCTGGACCGGCAAGTCACCGGGCTTCTCGCCGTTGAGAATGCGATCGACGTGACCGGCCTGATGCGTTTTCAGGCACTACCAAAGGACTCACCTAGCACCCGGAATCACAATTCACTGATACGGCATCCTTTGACGTGGCGCTGATGGACCTTGGCTTTGGTCCAGACGAACGGCCGAGCGTTTTCGTTGTAAGCCTCGATGAAAGCATCGATATGCTGCCTAAGTTGCGCGACCGAGGTGAATGAGGCGCCGTGCAGCGATTGTCCTTCCAGGATCGAGAACCAGATTTCAACCTGGTTGAGCCAGGAGGCCCGCGTCGGCGTGAAGTGGAAGTGCACGTTCGGATGGCGCTTGAGCCAGCGGTCGTTCTTGGGCTTGTGGGTGTTGAGGTTATCGAGGACGACATGGATGGCGGTGTCGGGATGGCCGGCGACGATGTCGTTCATGAAGTCGAGGAACTCGATACGCCGGCGGCGCGTCTTGTGCGCAGCCCTCACCTTGCCGGTGGCCACCTCAAAGGCGGCGAACAGCGTGGTGGTGCCATTGCGCTTGTAATCGTGGCTGTGGCCGGTCAGCGCCCGGCCGTTCGGCAGTTTCAGATAGCCTTGGGTGCGCTCCAGCGCCTGGATCGAAGGTTTTTCGTCGACGCAGACGACGATCGCATTCTCGGGCGGCGCCATATAGAGCCCGACCACATCGGCGGCCTTGGCGACAAACTCGGGATCGTTGCTTTCGCACCACGACTTTCGCCCGGCGAGGTCGATCTTTTGCACCCGCAGGAAACGCCAGACCTGCTGCTCGTGCACGTCGCCCAGTTCGGCTGCAATCAAGGGCCCGTTCCAGCGCGCGAAGCCGACCGGCGGCTCCCGTTCCAGGACCGCCAGAATGCGTCGACCGGTCTCGCTGGTGTACTTCGGTGCCGGGCCGGGCCGCGGCTTGTCGGCCAAACCGGCCAAGCCTTCGCGGGCGAACCGGCCGCGCCAAGTGCTGACCGTTCGCGGCATCGTGCCGAGCGCGCGGGCAATCGAACGGGTCGAGTGGCCTTCGTCCGCCAGCAAGACCATCCGCGCGCGAAACGCGTCGCGTTGCTCCGTCGTCGGTGCCCGAACCCGCGCTTCAAGCACCGCACGATCCGCCGGTGTCAGCCGGACCTTCGCAGCTATGGGAATCATCCCAATGTTGAATCACGAGTCAGCCTTCCGTAAAAGCGGGTACTAGGCCGATAGGATGCCGTTTGCGGACTTGAGGATGGCAATGCAACGGCGCGAGTTCATCAAGGCACTCGGTGCAACGGCAGCCGGGTTTCCATTTGGAGCAAGCGCTCAAACTCAACCCAGCCAGTTACGTGTGAAGACTGCGTCACCCACCGCACAGGGTCAACCGTCCGCATTCACGAAGTCACAGTCGGATGCGCTCAGTGCGTACAACAACGCAGTCAAAGACTTTAGGTCGATCTTGAGCCAGCGGCGCGCACAGATAAATTCGAAACAAGGGCTACCGAACCTACCGGGACAAGCACCGTACCTTGCTCGTATTAACATGATGAGCACATATAAAGACCTCACCGACGCGCTTCCGTCCAAAATCGGAAGACCCAACAAATTCGGAATTCCTCCGGCGTACTTTGATGCCGACAGTGAACTGCTGATCGATGAGTATAGAAATCTATTCAACATCATGGAGGCGCCACCCGCCAACGCGCAAAAATCCGATACTCCGTTCAAAGACGCTGTCGACCTGGGAATTGCCATTGCGCGAGCCAAAGGGCTTGATGCAACAAATGCTGAAGCGGCAGGCCGGATCAGCCTTGGGCTCTTCTTTGCGGAGACGAATGGCAAGCAAAACGTAGGCAATGCGCGCTCGAATACCTACAAGGGAAGTCTGCAAACAGGTCCATCTGAAGACCGACGTGGTCAAAAGAAATGGGCAGCGATCAAAAAGTCGATAAGCGCCTTTGATCCTGTGCTGAGCGCTCGCGACGATATGGAAGAGGCAAGGGTCGGAAATTTAGATCATCGGCTCAATCACTGGACTGCTGTGAGAGACGGCCTCGTGAGCGCACACGCAGATCTTTTTCCGCAAATACCGGAGATCATGAAAGCGATGCCATATCCGATCGATCAAATGAAAATTTTCGAACTTATCCAGATCATCCCTTCTCCGACCAGGGCCGCTCTTAAGTCAGGCAACTTAGCAAGCTATAAAATTCATGACCCGAAGATCATGGGATATCTGCGAAACAATAGCATCTTCGCTTTTGGACAAGCTGACCGAGCAAAAGAATCAGCGACCTTCCGCGAAATTCTCGATGAGATGTGGCTCTTCAATGACAAATTTGAACAAGCATTGTCCCAATTCAACAAGATCGGGGTTCGGCGATAGGGGTAAAACCAGCAGCTGGCCGCGTTTCCGGGGACTGGGACTTATGGCCGGCGGCCAAAAATGCGGATTGGCCGGCCTTTGAAGCGTCGCAAGGCTCGTTGCGTCGTCGCTGAATGCGAGGCAGCGCTTCACTCACTTTCGGAGGAGAAGCGGACGTCGCGCGACCATCTCAAATCGGCCATTCGTGACCAAAAGAGACGTTGGTCGGTCGCTTTGTCGAACCGCTGCCAACAAAATCTTCGGCCGATTTGTAGAAAAGCCAAGCCGAATCAGGTGATCCTAGTATTGTATGGGGCGCAGCCGCCCTCTAAAGGCGGCCGCCCCCGCAAACGAAGAGGACGCTATGGCTAAGAAAGCAAAGAAAGCGAAAAAGACGAAAAAGGCCAAAGGGAAGAAGTAAGCCGTTAGCTCGGGGGGCCGATACCCGCCCGAGCAGTTCTCCTAGCGCATCTTTTGGGAAACAAAGTTCATGACAAAGCTGATGTCGAAGTCCGAGCTGATTCAAAAAGTTGCTGATCAACACTCTCTGTCAAAGAAAGACGTTAAGAGTGTCGTCGAGTCACTGGCATCCGTGGGTTACAAGGAATTGAAGAAGAATGGCGCCTTCTTGTTGCCGGGCTTTGCAAAATTTGTCGTCATCAAAAAGCCTGCCACGAAAGAGCGAGCTGGCATCAATCCGTTCACCAAAGAGCCGACCGTGTTTAAGGCTAAGCCAGCCCGAAAGATTGTTAGGGCTCGTCCGGTGAAAGCAGCAAAAGACGCGGTGTGAGCAAGCTACTTGCCCTTGCCGACGTGGTCACCTTTCCGCATGCCGACCGTGCTCTCCGGTGTCCGGTATTGGGGCCATGACTGAAGTGGCGCGGGGACGGGTCGAAGTCTGTTTGTGACCCAAAGTCGGACGTCGAGCAGTCTTATTTTTGCGATGATGCACAAGGCAGCCGCCGATGGATTCGCGTGGCATCGGATTTGTGTCCGCCGTGCGCAGCAAAAACGGACATGCGCAACGGTTAAGGTGTTGCTGGGCCGCCCTTCGGGGCGGCCTCGGCGCTGCGGCGGTTGAGCAGCGCGACCGCCGCAAGGCCGGTCGCCAAGTACAGCGCGATGATGACGAGGATCGCTGCATCGGCGCCAGGCCACGCGACGCCCAAGCCCTCGCCGGTCCGGAATAGTCCGAACGCCGACAGCATGACGCCAACGACGAATTTGAGCGTGTTTTCTGGAACGCGCGCCAACGTCGTCTCCGCTGCGATTCGCGTTGTGACATGGTCCTAGCGATCGGAGCGGGCGCGGCGGCCCGTAGCCCAAAACCGGTATTTTAGGAATTGGGTCAGGGCCTGACACCGCGCTCGCGGCCGCCGCGGCCGAGGATCACCGCAGCAGGGCGCACTGGTGCACTTGATCGGCAGCGGCGTGTTGATCCGCGCAGCAAAGCGAAACCGGGCAGTTGGCGAAGGCGCCAAGGGAAATCCGTAGTAGGCGCTCGCCTATCGCCTCGCATAGACGCAGCGCCGGCCGCGACCCTGACGCGTCTCGACTTTGCGGCCGCCGGTCCTGGCGCAGATGTCGCCGCCGCTGGAATGATGCCGGCCCACGACGCGCGCCGCCGGCTGGTCTTGCTCGAGCGCCGCTGTTGTCTTCTCATCCTGCGCTGGCGGGACCGGATCATCCGGCGGCGGAACGTCGGCGGCGATCCTGACTGGTACGAGCCGGACAGCATGGGGCGCCGGCGGCTCCGCCAGGCAGGGCGACGCCTCACCGGGTCTCGGGCAATTCGCTAGCAGAGTGAACGTGTCCCGCAAGTTCTGCGCTGCGGCCAGCCGATCGGCCTTCGTCGGATGCGGCCGAGAGGCCGCGGAAAGGCCGACGGCGGCGATCAGGACGATGCCGGCGCCGAAAGCATACTGCGCGCGGGTCGGCCTGACATACCTCATCGCCATGATAGCTCGCCTTCATTGATCGGACGGGGTATCGAGGCGGAAATCGGAAAATTCCTTCCCCTCGGGCGCGGTAATAATTTGCGGGAAGCATGCCGAAATCAACCGTCAACTGCGGGAACCGGCCACGACTGGAACCGAAACCGGCCGATCCCCTATTTCGAGCGCTGGTTTTTGCGCAGCCATTCGCAGCCGTCCGGCCGGAAAAACCAACTAATTAAGTCTTTGATTAATAAGTACAAACGCGACGGCACGCGCCGCGAGGCCGGGCCGACCGCCCGTTTTGCACCGCCCCCTAGGCTGCATTAACTGTATTTCAAGAAAAGAGAACTCGGAAACTTGAAGGAAACCTATGGGTTTACGCATGAACGATGTTGGCGCAGTTGCTCGTGATCGCCTTCGCGGACGAGGTGCTCGGCGGCTGCGAGCGTGCTCGCGGCTACGCCGTGGCGCCGTGAATCATTGAGCTTGTTCCAGAGCGCACCGACCGACATTTCGTCCCAGCCGGCGGGAAGATCGGGCGGCTTGCGGCGCTGCTTCGCGTTGGCGGCGCGGCAGAGCGCGGCGAAGGTCGACGGCAGCCCGTCATAGTGGTCGTCCGGCGCAGCCGACGTGTTGTTGGCATATGCCGAAATGTCCCTCACCGCGGCGAATGCGTCGCGCATGATCTTCTGCACGGCATCCTGGCCGAGCTCGGCGACGAGGCCATCGCGCACCGCCGCTTCCTGCAGCACGTCGACGGCTTCATGCAGCTCGAGCTCGCCGGCCTGCCACAGCAGCGCGCGGGCTTCGGCGCGGGCAATGAAGACGGCGCGCGCGTCCGGCCTGGCAGCGGGATCGGCGCGCTTGCGGGCGGCGGCGGTCATGACGCGGCGCTCCCGTCGGCGGGTCGGCGAAGAAACGGCCGAATGTCGAGATCGTCCGCGGCGGGTTCGACGTTGTCGCCGATCAGCGCCGCGGGAAACCCTTTGTGCTCGCGACCGTCGAGCCTGCAGCCCTGTTCTTTCGGCCGCACGCCGCCCCATTGCTTGAAATGGAAGACGATGCCGTTACGCGCGCACTGGTCGCGCAACGGGCGTATCCAATCCGGATCAGTGTGCCGGTAGCGCGGGCCGCTTTCGCCGCCGACGATCAACCAATCCAGACGCGCATTGCCGACATCGATCGAGCCGAGCAGTGGCTCGGCGGAGACGCCGTGCCATGCCGCAGGCGTTGCCATGAGCTTGGGATAGTCGCGGTCCCAGACCTCCTGATTTTCGAGGGTGGCCATCAGGCCGGCATGCGGAAAGGGCCAATCACTCGGCAGCATCTTGGCGGCATCGCCGATCCGCTTAGTCAAAAGCATCCAGCGGAGATTGGGCGTCTCGCGGATGAGCTGCCACAGATCGACGCGCCAACTTGGGTCAACCTCGTTGTCGAACACATCCGCAAGCGAAGCGACGAATACGAGCCGAAGCTCGCCGGTCAGTGCGGCGTGCCGGTCCCACATCAGAGGCTGCTTCCAATAGCCGGCAGTAGTCAGCTGGCGCGGCACGCCGGCGCCCCAGCCAGCGACCCATTTACGCCTCTGGTTATCGCGCACCGCATAGCAGTCCCTACAGGCGTCTGAGATGGGCATGGAGCCGATCCAAGGGTTGAAGGTGCGGTCCGTCCAGGAAATCGAGGTGCCGCTCGGCCATGACCGCGCCCTCAATGCTCGGCCGGCCAAGCGTCAGCGAATGCGCTTAACCAGCCCGCTATGGCGCGGATTTTTGGACGTTCATCATGTGGCGATGACACGCTGGGAAGTTGGCGGCGGCTTCGGCTGGCGGAGGCAACTTGGAGATCTGGCGTTCGATCTTCCAGACCGCCGAGCTGATCCAGGCGTTCTTCACCACCGCCGTGACCGGCGGCTGGCGCCTATTCGCAATCGCGGTCGTGATGATTTCGGTCGATACGGTCTCGCCGGTCTCGGCGCGCTCGATAATCTCATCGCCCGCTTCCTCCGGCGTCGAGGGTGCGGCGAGCAGATAAAGAGCCTTTAGGGGCACGTCCAAATCTAAAACGGTTTTAGATTTGTTCAGCGCGGCCAGGCGCATGAAGTTGAGCGCGGTTTGCTCCGTCCATCCGAATTCTCGATCGAACCACGGCAGCCAGTTGCCGTGCCCGCAGATGCGTTTGCACTCGGTCAGCCGTCTGCCGATCTCTATGACGTCGGTTACGGCGCGCTTGCCGAGGACTCGGATTTCGCCGGCGTGCTCGGCGAGGATGGTGTGTTGCGTCAGGTCCGCGGAGGCGAGTATAGGCATCGAAGTAGCTCCGTCGTGTTGCGGCCCGCTGGCAGCGGGTCGGGTTTGGAAATCAGCGGGGCGCTCCCCACGGTCGGGGGGCACCCTGTTTGCTTTCGGAGAGCAGCCGCAGCCGCTCGGCTTTTCGGATCATCTGGTAGACGCGCGTCGGCGAGACGCCGAGCACGGCGCCAATGGCGACGAGGGTCTGACCTTCAAGGTGAAGTTTGAGCGCGAGCTCGCGGCGGGCGGCGGAATGGCCTTCGCGGCGGATGCGCCGGGCTGCGGATTCGGGAATTGCGATGTGTTCCATCGCAATTGTATGCCCACAAAGCCGGGGGCGCTTTTAGTGTTTATAAATCGGCCGGCTCACTTTTTTTTTCGATGCCGCCGCTTCGGGAATGGCACCCCGGTCAGCCGCTCGACCAGCTTGCCGGCCTGCGGACCGAGCACCGTGAGATCGGCTGGGGGAACGTTGCTCTTGAGCATGGCTTCGATTCGCTCGACCAGCCCGGCCAGCACCGGCCGCCAGCCGCGCAGCAGCAAATTGTCGAGACACAGACACGCACCGGTGACGTTGCCGGTGCCGATGAAAATGATGAGGCCTTGAATGAACGCCGAGCTTTCGACCAGCCACGGCGCGGCGCGCTGGCGCTTCGCCGCGGCGAGCAGGCGCCGCTCCGCTTCGTTCGGCTCGTCGTCCTCGATTTTGGGCAATGGGACGGACACCTGTGAGAGCCGCAGCACGCCCATGACGTCGCTCATGCTGACCGGGCCGCCCCGGACAACCATCAGCGCGCGGTTGATCGTGTCGAATGTGCCGAGGCCAAAACCGAGAAAGGCCCAGATGCAGGCGATCTCAAACCGCTGCGGGTCGCGCTCGATCGGCACCCGCGGGCGGCCGCGGCGGCGTTCTGAAACGCACCGCGCCATGGCTTCAAAGGTTGGGAAATTTCAGAAAAACCCTTTGCGCTGTGGTGCGCGTTTTGGGCAGGTTGGGAAAAATTTGTTCAATGATTTCGCGGTAGTGGCAATCCTGCCGGGGTCGCCAATATTGCCAATAGCTTAGAAGTTCATAAATCGGCTCACTGCTGCGCCGTTTTGGCGCACACGGTGACGATAAAATTGTTGCCATGGGGTGGCACGACGCCGACCGTTCGGTCGGAAACAGCGGCGCATTGCGGTGCGCTCCGCACCAGGCCGAAATCAGGACCTCGTCGTCATCACACTGCGAGGCGCAGCTCGCGGTCGTGCATTGATTGCGCACGACGCGCACACCGCCCGCTCCGGGCGGTCCGGGCGGTCCTTCGGCTCCTCTCGGCCCAGGATCGCCCTTCGGTCCGCAGTTGCCGCTGTCGCCGTGGCCGCAGGCGGCCAAACCCAAAGACCAAGCCCGAAACCAAGATCAGCGCAGAACCGAACGTCAGCTTGGGGAGTTGCCCAATCCTCGTTCGGCGAACTCGCCGGTGACAATACCGAGCGGGCAGCATTTGAAATGTCCCTTATGGACTGCGAAATTCTCTGGCACGCGGGCAATAGACCGACTCTGTCACACCGGGGGCGGTAAGACGGCTTGATGATAACCGGAAATTGCCGGGTGTCCGAGACCAATGGTGCCAGAGGACCAGTTCGGCACGGGATAATTCTCACATTTCAGCAAAAAGGCCGGTGGTGATCGTCGGCATGGCGGTGGCCATCGCCAACGCGGTCTATCACGCCACCGGCGAACGCGTGGGCGACCCGCCGATTGCGCTCGATAAACTGCTGCGATGAGCGTGGGGCGCTCGGAAAGCGTCTTACGTCTCATTGCCAACCATTGCCATGAATGCCCGCACGGCCGCGGCGGCTCCGCTGTCGACGCGCAACACGTGCGGCTGTGCGTGCGAAGCCTGACTGCCCTGCAAAAGATCCTGCATGGTCTTTTGCAGAAAGCGCTGATCCGTGCTCCAGTCGACCAGCAGGACGACGCGATCGATTGCGGCGAGATCCACGAGCGTGCACAGCTCAAAGACGCAGCCCGCATGCCTCGTCGAAAACCCGCGCAAGTCCATCAGGATGCCATCGACGCGGTCGATCAGTCGCTTTACCGTTGATTGCCAGGCATCGGCCGCGCAGAAGAAGCTGTCGACGCGAAACCGCCCATCCGAATCGGGCTTGCGGTCGATAGCTGTGATACGGCGATCAAGGTCCCGGTCATTGTGGATGAAATTGCGGCGCAAGCGGCCTGATACGAAATCGAGAAAATCAGTCAGGTCGAGCGCCGTCGTGGCGAGATCGGGCCCGGCGATGAGCTGAGCGTTGCCGGCGTAGCGCCACCGGGTGGCGAGCAGGTCGAACAATTGTTCGCTGCGTTGCCGCTTGCCGAAGGTCCGCAGCAGGAGCAGCTGCGGCGCGTCCCGACCGGCCGCGGCTCGCTGCAGCGGCGCGAGGCCCGTCATGACAACCAACTTGTAGCCCGCGAACGCGACCAGCCCGACCAACCCAGCACGCCTATGTCCATGACAAGTTCAGAGCAAAGAAACTGCGTCATCAGCAGCCACAGTGAATCAAACATGATGCTTTGATCGCTGATCTTTTTGGCCACATAGCGCCACACGATCCAGCGTACGACGAACCACGCCAGCGCCGCGAACACGAGCGCGCCAAGCACAAGAGGCCCATAAAAGACGATCGCCACCGCAACAGACGGGCGGAGCCACGGCAGCCATCTTGTCAACGCGAACACGACGTTGCCCAGCAATTGGATGACAGACGCCCTCGCCGAGAAATAGACGATGTTGACCGCCATCGCGCCGCCGGCCGCGATGGCCATGAACAACAGGATCACTGGTCCGACATTGCGCACCTGCCGGTTCAGAAAGATCACCAGAAAGAGCGACGGACCGGCAAACAGAGCCCAGAAGAATAGAGGCTGCACGAACGGCGGGAGTGTGAGATCGGCCGGGACAGAAATATGGAGCGGATCGGTGTGAGAGAAGACGCCGGTCCACAGACACAGCAGTGCGAGCACCAAAAATAACACGCGGCGGTCAGCCCCTGCCGCTTGCGATCCGGTCCCCAAAATAAGATCAACGTCAGCAGGACCGGCCACGCGAACGCCCAGAACGCGATCACCGTGCGGAAGAAGGCGAACTCAATTCCCAGGATTCCAAAATAGAGAAAGACGCTGAGGCCGGCGTGAACTAAACCCGCCGCTGCATAAACCGCGGCCGCGCGGCCGTAAGCGGCGTCGGCCGCGCGCAACGCCCCAGCGACCCCCTTGTTGCGGTCACTGCGCGAGCCAGCAACGCGCGCAGTCTGCTCCGGCGGCAAAGCCAACGGCGGCGGCGCAGCAAACGAGCCGCCGCTCTGGTTCATGTGATACTTGACCGTGCACCAGTACAAGAACACGAGCACACTTCCGCAGATCAACGTCAGAAAGCCTGCGATCAGCAGGTAGAACGCGGTCAGCCCTGACAGCATGGCGTCGCCCCATTTGACGTCTTCCTACGCGTGCCGAGTTCGATCCAGGATCAGTTTTCAGTTGATAAAGCAGAACTGCAATCGGCCCACAGGCGAAAACGCCGCGCCGCGAGCATGGCAAGCATTTCAACAACTTATGGTCAGAAGCAGCGAGTTCGGGTAAGAGTTACCGATACCGATCGAAGGCCGAGACTGCGTTCCACAGCATGCAGGATTCCATGCAAGTCAAGGACAGCACGGCAGCGGCTCAGACGCCGAAATATACAACAAAAGGCAATCTGATCGCGTTGGGCATTACCGTGGGGCTCGCCGCCATCTGCGGCTGGATGCTTTACTCCGCCATTTACAACGTTTTCTTCGCCGACCCGCGACCGGTCACCGGCGATCCCGCCGAGGTCCGGTTTACCGCCTACATGATTTTGGCGCGCATGGTTTTTCTGTTCATTCTCGGCATCCAGTTTTCCCGCATCCCCCAATTGGACGAGCCTTGGCAGTTCTTGTCCAAGTCCATGCTGGTGATTTTCGAATTGATGGCGGTCGCCATTCTCATTCTCGCCTATGCGCAGGTCTACCGCGACTACGGACTGATCGATACCGACAGCAACAATCCCGACCACAGTCCGGCAACGGCTCTTTATTTTTCTTTGGTGACGTGGACGACGGTCGGTTTTGGCGATTTCAAACCCGTTGCCGCCATTCGGCTGGTCGCGGCCTCGGAAGGGTTTGTCGGTTATGTGGGGATGGCGATCTTCATCGTGGCATTCTGGCGGGTTTTCAACTGGCGCGCCGAACATAAACCGCGCATTCCACGGTGGCTCGTCGAACGGACCAGAAAGCACCGCCTGTCGCAGATCGGGGCAACCGCCGACCACACGACCGGACACAAAACCAAACACCGGTCGTGATCACGGTATGCCGGCGGAGAACATCGCCAACCCAGGCGAAGTCGGCAAATTGCCGCGTTTCGTAACAGCATTGAACTAAATGCCGTCTAGCGACTGCACCTATTGAGGGTATGGTTTGGGCATTGCCAGCTATCAAAACAAGAGCAATGGCGGCCACAGGGAGGACACAGTGACCCAATCAGGCTTGGGGACATATTCGCGTGCCACGCGCCGTGCGCTTCTTAAGACCGCTGCCCTTGGCTCGGTCGCCACAATCGCCGCACCCTACGTCAAGGACAGTTACGCCGCCGGAAAACTGACGCTCGGCGTATGGGATCATTGGGTGCCGGGAGCCAACGACGCGCTGACGAAGCTCTGCAATGAATGGGGCGCAAAGAACAACGTCGAAGTCCAGATCGACTACATCACCTCCCAAGGCGAGAAGGACAAGTTGACCGCCGCTGCCGAGGCTCAGGCCGGCACCGGTCACGACATCATGTCGCACCGCGACTGGAACATCCGCATTCACCAGAACACGCTCGAGCCGCTCGACGACCTGGTCGGCCAATTGATCAAACAATATGGCCCGATCAGCCCGGTGGCCGAATATCTCGCCAAGATCAAAGGCTCGTGGCGCGGCGTGCCGACCGCCGGGGGAAGCCAGGTCAAGCCGTGCTGCTCGCGTTTCGATCTCTACAAGGAGCACGCCGGCATCGACATCCGAGACATGTTCCCGGCCGACGAGTCAAAATACGACAAGGCAAAAATCGACAGCTTAGAACTGGGATATATATCTGACGTCGGCCGAAAAACTCTACAAGGCGGGATACCCGGTCGGCTTGCCGATGGGCCAATCGAGCGACGCCGTCGACTGGGTGGGTGCGCTGTTCAACTCCTTCGGAGTGGTGATGGTCGACGCCAAGGACAACATCAAGATCAATTCCGACGAGACCCGAACGGCGCTCGACTATCTCAAAAAGCTGATGCCGGTGAACCCGCCGGAGGTTTATGCGTGGGACGATGCCGGCAATAACCGCTGGCTCATTTCCGGCAAGGGCGCGGGCATCATGAACGCGCCGAGCGCCTGGGCGGTTGCCAAGCGCGACAACCCGAAAGTCGCAGAGAACTGCTGGACGCACGCGATGCCGCGCGGCCCAAAGGGCCGTTTCGTCGGGCAACTCCCGCAGTTCTACGGCGTGTGGGGCTTCTCGAAGAACAAGCCGGCGGCAAAGGACCTCCTGCTCTACATTTCGCAGAGGGAGTTGATCGCCCAACTGGTTCAGGCGTCGTACGGCTACGACCTGCCGTTGTTCCGCAGCATGTACGACCTCGACACCTGGAAGACCGTCGAGCCGCCGCATGGCACGGTCTACAGCTATCCGCCGCGTGGCGACGAGCAAACCTCGATCGCGGGTGCGCCGGCGCGCTCCGAGGTCGGTGCCCAGATCTACAATCAGGCGATCAACACGGTGATGGTCGCCAAGGTCACGCAGGGCAACGAAAAGGTCGACGACGTTATCAAGTGGGCCGAGAACGAGCTCGAGGGGACGCTGCACGCGTAATGCTTTCGTTTCGGGGCGCCGCCGAGCCGGCGCCCCGGGGAACGACCAAAGCGGCCGAATCCTTTCGGCTTCCGCGGGGCAGGCATGGCCGACGTCCCGATACCGAGGCATTGCGCGGCATCGGCTTAAGGTCGTCCCCCGCAAGGGGCCTGCGCCTCTTTCTGCGCCGGCGTTCGACAATCGCGTTCCTGATGTGCCTGCCGCTGATTGTAATCATCGTAGGCCTCATCCTCTATCCCGCGACCTATTCGATCTATCTGTCGATGCTGAACAAGGCGCAGACGCGTTTCATCGGCCTTGGCAACTTCACGTTTCTTCTCTCGCGCGACGTGTTCTGGATGGTGGTACAGCAGACCGCAATCTTCGCCTGCACCGCCGTTCTCTTCAAAGCCTTGATCGGCCTCGTCACTGCCCATCTCATCAACAATCTGCCGAGCAAAGGCCAGCGAAAGCGGCGCGGCATGCTGCTGGTGCCATGGGTCATTCCGCTGGCGCTGTCGTCGCTGAGCTGGTGGTGGCTGTTCGATCCGACCCACTCGGCTTTCAACTGGATCGTCTCCGGGCTCGGGTTCAAGGATGTACCGTGGGTCAGCGACCCCTATTGGGCCCGCTTTTCGGTGATCCTGGTGAATGTCTGGTACGGCGCGCCGTTCTTTCTGATCATGTATCTCGCGGCGCTTAAATCGGTGCCCGAGCAGCTCTATGAGGCGGCCTCGATCGACGGCGCCAACGCCTGGCAGAAATTTCGCCACATCACGCTCCCGATGATGCGCAACATCATCGCCATTACGGTTCTGTTCTCGCTGATCGTCACGTTCGCAAATTTCGACATCGTGCAGATCATGACCGGCGGCGGCCCCCGCAACATGACGCACGTGTTCGCGACTTATGCCTTCATGCTCGGCATCCGCTCCGGCGATCTGCCGCTCGGGGCCGCAACATCGCTCTTCATGTTCCCGATCCTCGCCGTTGCGGCCGTCTTTATTCTGCGCGGCGTGCGCAAACGCGGCAGAGAGATCGGATGAGCACAGCCGCCCTCCCCGCACGCGCGGCGTCAGGATTGCGCGTTCGTGCGAGCCTGCACCGCAATCGCCGCTGGGCGCTTCTGACCTCGTACGTATTCCTCGTTATCTTTGCGATTTTCTTTATGATCCCGCCCTACTACATGGTGGTCACCGCCCTCAAGAGCGACGCCGAAGTGGCGCATATGACGACCAACCCGTGGATCATCGCCGACGGTCTCACGCTCGATCAATTTAGAATTCTGTTCAAGCAGACCGACTTCCTGATCTATTTCAAGAACACGGTCATCGTGACGCTTTGCGTGGTGGCGATCACCATGGTGGTGAGCGTGCTTGCCGCCTTTTCGCTCGGCCGGATGAAATTCTGGGGATCGAGCATTCTGACAACCGGAATATTCCTCACTTACCTCGTGCCCGACACGCTCCTTTTCATCCCGCTGTTCCAGATCGTCAAAGCGGTCGGCCTGCTCAATTCCTATTGGGGCATGGCGCTGGTTTATCCGACGCTGACCGTCCCGTTCTGCACCTGGATCATGATCGGTTATTTCCAGTCGATCCCGAAGGAACTCGACGAAGCGGCCCTCATCGATGGTGCCGCCCAAGGATCGCGACATCGCCATCGTGTTTCAGAATTGCGCACTCTACCCCACATGACGGCATTCGAAAACATGTCGTTTGGGCTGAAACTGCGCAAGTTTCCAAAAGACGAAATTCGCCGCCGTGTCGACAACGCCGCTCGCATTCTCGACATCACCGAACTTCTCGACCGCAAGCCCAAGGCGCTGTCCGGCGGCCAGCGCCAGCGTGTCGCGATGGGCCGGGCGATCGTGCGCAATCCCAAGGTGTTGCTGTTCGACGAATCGCTCTCGAACCTCGATGCCAAGCTGCGCGTGCAGATGCGCACCGAGATCAAGTGCGTCCATCAGATGGTCAAGACGACCACCGTCTACGTCACGCATGACCAGGTCGAGGCGATGACGCTCGCCGACCGCGTCGTGGTCATGAACGGCGGACTGATCGAGCAGATCGCGACGCCGCAAGACCTCTACCGCCACCCGAAGACGCGGTTCGTTGCAGGTTTCATCGGCTCGCCGGCGATGAATTTCTTTCGCTGCCGCGTCGAGCAGAACGGCGCCGGATTGCGCGTGCGCGTCTCGGACGCGATCAGCCTGCCGGTACCGGCCTCGCAGTGGGCACGGTATCAGTCGACGGCGGGGAAAGACCTGACCCTGGGGCTGCGGCCGGAGCACATCACCGAACCGCGGCGCAGCGAACGCGCGATCCCAATTGCGAATTTTCCGCGACCCTCGACGTCGTTGAGCCGATGGGCATGGAGACGATGGTGTATTTCACCGTCGACGGCCAGGAGATTTGCGGATGGGTCGATCCCGGGGCCGCGGCCGGCCCGGGCGAAACCATGCGGCTTTACGCCAGCATGGACCACATGCACCTGATCGATCCGCAGACCGGCGTGGTGCTGTAATTCCGCACCTCAAAATGTATCGCCGGGGCTTTGCGGCCCCGGCGACGTTTTGTTTCTTCGGCGCCTTCCAGCACCTATTCGCCGAGCACGTCGTATTCCTCTGAGATATCCTTGCCGGTGTAGTCGGGCATCAAAACCGTCGCGATGAGACTGATGGCAGCGCAAACAGCGATGTACACCGCGACGGCAAAGCCCGATTGATAGGCGGCGAACAGAGCCGTTGCGATGAGCGGCGCGGGACCGCCGGCAATCAACGACGCCAACTGATAGCCCAGCGAAGAACCGCTGTAGCGCAAACGCGGTGTGAAGGACTCGGCGATCAGCGCAGCCTGCGGTCCGTACTGCATGTTATGAGGAATGAGCGACAGTACGATGGCGATGAACACCGCCGTCGGATTCGCAGTGTCGACCATGGCAAAGTAGAGGAACCCGAACAGTCCCATGGTCACGACGCCGATCAGGTACATGTTCCGC
Source organism: uncultured Alphaproteobacteria bacterium (assembly GCA_963732015.1). Lineage (GTDB taxonomy): Bacteria > Pseudomonadota > Alphaproteobacteria > Rhizobiales > Xanthobacteraceae > BOG-931. Next base: position 267,111 of record CAVSXY010000009.1, read on the forward strand.
CGGCCGATCTTGTCGGAGATGTGACCGGAGAGCGGAATGGTGATGAACGATACGCAGGCCGCCACCATCACGGCGCCGAGAATAAAGTCTCGCGGCATCTTGAGCGTGCCAACCGTGTAGGCGAAGACGAAGGCGGTGAAGACGTAGAACGGCGCCTGTTCGGACATCCGCAGGAAGGCCGAAAGGATGATCTCCTTCGGCTGCTTCTTGATGACCTCGACGATCGGCGCCTTCTCGGTCTTGTCTTCGTCCAGAAGCCTCTGGAACACCGGCGTCTCCAGGATGCCGAGCCGAATCCACAGGCCGACGCCGACCAGGATGATCGACAGCGCAAATGGGAGGCGCCAGCCCCAGACCAGGAACTGGTCGCCGGACCAGGAACTGAAGGCAATGACCGCGAGTGTGGACAGCAGGAGCCCGCACGGCACGCCGAATTGCGGCCACGACGCCACCAGCCCGCGATGGCCGTGCGTTCGCGACCACTCCATCGCCAGCAGCACCGAGCCGCCCCATTCGCCGCCAACGCCGATGCCTTGAATCGCGCGTAGCACGGTCAGCAGCACCGCACCCCAGATACCGATCAACTCGTAGGTTGGTACAAAGGCGATGGCGAAAGTCGCCAATCCCATCAGCAGAAGCGTCGCGATCAGCGTTGCCTTGCGCCCGATGCGGTCGCCGTAGTGACCGAAGATGGCCGCGCCGATCGGACGGGCCGCGAAGCCGATAAAGTAGGTGCCGAAGGCAGACAATGTCGCCGAGAGAGGCGACTGGTTCGGAAAGAACAGCTTACCGAACACGAGGCCGGCCGCTGTGCCGTACAGGAAGAAGTCGTACCACTCGATCGCCGTACCGATCGTCGACGCAACGACTGCCTTGCGAAGCTGCACACTGTGTTCGGCTTCGGGCAGCGCCCCATACGTTGTTGTTGCCACCGCCATGGCATGTCCCTCCTGATCTGATCGTTTCCTCGGAGCGGGCTTCTTGAGGGCCCGCCTCCCCAAAAAACGATACTGCAGGTCATTGCTGCTGGCTATAGGCCATACGTCGCGCTTTCCGCGCCAGATGGCGCCGAAACCGGAACAACCCGTATCGGAAATTGCTGCGCCGCGAGTGGCGCCAGGCCGAACTCTCAGCTCGGCCACCGGCCTATTGGCTCGGCTTGCTCGACGCCATCACCGTGACCGGCGTCTCCCGATAGACATCGCCGAACAGCCGCTTCAGGTTGTCCACCTTCGGCAGATCGTTGAAGACGATGTACGGATAGGTCGGATGCAGGACGGCGAAGTCCTGGTGGTAGTCCTCGGCCGGATAGAAGCCCGAGAGCGGTTCGAGCGTCGTCACGATCGGCCGGCCGAACAGGTTGGCCTTGTCGAGCTGGGCGATGTAGGCCTCCGCGATCTTCTTTTGGTCCTCGTTCGCGAAGAAGATCGTCGACCGATATTGCGTGCCGTGATCGGGGCCCTGGTAATTCAGCTCGGTCGGATTGTGCGCCACGGAAAAGTAGATCTTGAGGATCTTGCCGTAGGTGATTTGCTGCGGATTGAACGTGACCGATACCAATTCAGCATGGCCGGTGCGGCCAGTGCCGACCATTTCGTAGTGGGCCGTCTCCTTTTTGCCACCGGCATAGCCGGAGACCGCCTGCGTCACGCCCTTGGTGTGCTGATAGACCGCCTGGACGCCCCAGAAGCAGCCGCCCGCCAGCACCACAGTTTGCGTCCCGCCGCTGGCGGAGCTTGGTGCGTCGAACGCCGGAGGCGGAATGACGACCGCCGGCTCCTCGGCGCGTGCCGCGCTTGCGGCGAGACCAAAAAAGGACATGACGAGCCAAGCCCAAACGGTCGATCTGTTGCCAGCCATTGATCGTCTCCGTACCCCTTCCGCGCCCTTTGGTGCGGCATCTTCGGTTGAATGTTTATGGCAATCCGCGGGCGCAGCGCCAATCACAAATGGAGCGAAGGCAACGCGCCGGACAGTAACGACGTCGTGTTCACCCGATTGTGGCAGCGACGCAGCCCGCTTTTCGCGACGACCAGAAAGGGCCCGCCAAGACCCAGAAACTTTGGATCAAAGCGCATGTGCCGGCTTGGCTTACCGCGATTGCGCCGCGTTCGCTGCCAGCTCTTTAAGCTTGGCGCGAATAGGTTCGAAGGGGCCAAGCTTATGCTGCAATTCGCTGAAGCCATCTGCATACGGCCCGTAGGGAGCATCGGCCGGCTTTTGCAGCAGATTGGGAAAATCCTTGTCCAGATTGGCCTTGTGCGGGCGCGGCTGGGTGTTGATGTAACCCGCGACATCATAAGCGTCGTCGTCGCTCAGAGCCGGCGTGTTGAATGTGGTACCCAGCGGCATGTTGCCTTTGATGAACGCCGCGGCTGTGAGCAGGCGCGCCATCCCGGCACCGTCGTTGTAGCTGTCGGGACCCCACGGCGGCGGAAATTGATAGCCCGCCCCGGCGGCGCCGCGTTGTCCCAGCCCGTCGGGTCCGTGACAAGCGGCGCAAACCTGCGCGTACACCTGCCCGCCATGACCGAGATCCGCGGCGCGCTGCGGCTCCTTGATTGAGAGCGTTCCGGCGCCGACGATCTTGGCGCCGTCTGGCACGCCGGTGGACAACCATTTCATGTAGACGAGAAATGCCCGCATCTCACGACCATTGAGCGAAAGCGCTCGGCCGTTCATGCTGCGCTCCATGCAGCCATTGATGCGATCTTCAAGAGTGCCGACTTCACCTTCGCGCCCCCGATATTGCGGAAATTGGCCCCACACTCCGGTGACCGGCATCGCATAGGGCTGCGTCCCGCCCTGCAGATGGCAGCTCGCGCAGCCGAGATTGTTGCCGGCATATTGCTTGGCCTGATCCTGCGAAGCCGGGCCGATCTCGCTCGCCGTGTTGGTAAAGAGGGCATGGCCGTATTTGACGAGCCGGCCGACCGGATCATCTTTGACACTGCGAATATCGGGAGGCTCGCGTTGCGTAAGGTCGACCGACGGCAGCGCCTGGGCGCGCAATTGCCACTGAGAGAGTGGAACGGCCGCCGCGATCGCGATAGCGACTGGCAAAAAAATAAAGCGACCTAAGCGTCGTCTTTGAGCGCGCCGCAAGCGATTTCGCTTCGAGCCGAAGCTCTCATCGTCGGGAAGCATCTGCAACTCCAGCATCGTTTCAGTCTAAATATTTCGCGCGACAACCTCAAGTTACGGCGCGACGGACGTCGCGATCGTCAAACCGGCAACAGCGAGCACGACGACACACACCAAAAGCCCGCTGAGATTGCCGAGAAATCCGGTGGCCGCGTCGAGACTGGCGCCGATGGCATAGCCAAGACCCAGATAGGCCGCCGTCCACACGATGCGTCCACTAACGGATGCGGCAACGAATTTAGAGAATCGATAGCGACTCACGCCTGCCAACAAGCTCGCCACGGAACAGAGATAGGATACGAAGGTGCGTGTGATGAAGACCGTCGCCAATCCCCATTGATCGAAGAGCTATTGCACGCGGTCGCCGCGCGCGGCGGTGTAGCCGAACCATCGGCCGTGCCGCTCAAGAAATTCCCAATCGATCAGAAAGCCCAGGGCATAAGCGACAATGTCGCCGAGGACCGAGCCGACAACCACGATGACACCGGCCCCGGTCCAACTCATCCGGCCCTGCGCGGACAACAATTCCGCTAACGCGGCCGCCCCGTCACCGGGCAGCGGCACACCGATCGCACTGATGAACTGGATCAAGCCGAGGATCGGATAGCCGCAGACCAAAAGGCCCGATAGCAGCTGATCGCTGAGCGCGGCAAGCCATCCGCTCGTTTGGGTGACGCCGCCGGCCGTGCCGTTGCCTTCCAATCCGGCAACGGCGTGTTGCACGCGCTCGACGTATTGAAATGGCGAGACTCCGGCGAGTCCGGCGCAGCCCGGAGGTTGATGCTGGGATGGGTTGTGGGCGGCAGGCCGAGGCTCGCTACCAAAGTCGACCTCGCAACGCGGTAGGTATCGGCAATATACGTCAACGTCATCCAAGGCCGGATGCTGCCGGTGTCGGGCGCTCCGGCCTGATAGGCCGACCGCAACAGAACGAACGAGCTATAAGTGCGCCGTGCAAACCACAGGGTCGGAAGCGCGAACACGACAAGCAGAGCAATCGCTGCGCGGCCTCTGAAACCAGCGGTAAATGTCATCGTCGATCAAGCTTTGCCGAATTGAGACGTGCATTATCGCCTGCGGGGCATGACGGCGCTGTGGCTGTCGAAGCCAAGCGTAAGCACGTTAGTCCCCTACTCGATCGTCTGATAGCCGCGAATGATCCGCTCGGAGCCGTATCCCCAATAGTTGCGCAGCGTGTCCGGACCCCACACTTTGGGCCGCTGCGGCCGATCCTGGTGCCAGGGCCGCGGATCGAAATAGCCGAGCGACTCCTCTTTCATCTGGTCCATCTCGCAGAAAAATTCGACGCGCACTTTGTCGGCGTTGCGGTGATAAATCGCGATGTTGTGGCCGATGATGTGCCGCCCCGGCCCCCAGACCAGATGAATGTCGTGCTGCGCCAGCATTTCGGCGGCGCGCTGAATTTCCGCCCAGTCCTTCACTTCAAAGGCGATGTGATGAAGCTGCGGGTCGTCGTCGTGGACGAAATTGACCGTGTGATGATCGGTATTACAGCGCAGGAACGCGAAATTATCCGTGCGCCAGTCCGAAACGCGGAAACCGAGCACATCGCAGTAGAACTTCACGACCTTCTGCACATCGTTGACCCGATAGGCAACGTGACCAAGCTTCAGCGGCATGACTCCGGCCTGCCGGCGGTCGTCCTTGGCAAAGACGTAGTCGGAGAAAATCTCGACTTTGGTGCCCTTCGGGTCGGTGAAGACGACAGCCTCCGCGACACCGGGCGATATGCCGCTTGCGCGTTCAGCCGTCACGCCATCCTTGGCAAGGCCGCGCACAACGTCATTGAGATCGGTTTCGGGCGCCACCTGGAAGGCAATCCGTGTCAGCGCGTTGCCTTTACCGGGCTCGAGCGCGATCGCCTCGAGGCCGAGCTTGCAGGCGAGATAAGCGCGATCTTTGCTGCGCTCCACCAGGACCAAGCCGACGACATCCGTGTAGTAGGCGATCTGGCGGTCGATATCGGGCGTCGTCAGCGTGGCATGGGCTAGTCTTTTGACGTTGATCACTCTCTCCCTCCTGATGCAGCGCGCGGCCACTTCGGCTCAAACCCCCGCGGCGCGGACTTGGCGTGCCGGCTCGCCGGCCGCTTGAGGCCGAGATTCTCGCGCAACGTCCTGCCCTCGTATTCGGTACGGAACAAGCCACGCCGCTGCAATTCCGGAATCACCAGGTCCACGAAATCGTCCAATCCGCCGGGCAGAAACGGCGGCATCACATTGAAACCGTCGCAACCGTCCTTGCGAAACCACTCCTCCATGATGTCGGCGATAGTCCTCGGCGAGCCGCGCACGACCGCCTTGGCGCGTGCGCCGGCGACCCGCATCGCGATTTGGCGGATCGTCAGATTCTCCCGGCGGGCCATCTCGGTCACGCTTTGAAAGATGCTCTGGCTCGCATTGGACAGCGGCAGGTTCTCCGGCAGCGGCCCATCGAACGGATAAGGCGTCAAATCGACATTGCCGAGCGACATCGAGAGGATTTCGCGCGCGACCACGGGATGAACGAGCGAATTGAGATACTCGTAATTCTCCTGCGCCTCGGCGTCGGTGCGGCCAATGACGGCACTGAGCCCCGGCATGATCTTCATCTCATCGGGCGAACGGCCGTACTCGGCCAGCCGCCCCTTGATGGTGGCGTAGAATTTCCGCGCCGCTTCCAGCGTGAGCGGCGCGCAAAAGATCACTTCGGCGAACTCAGCGGCGACCGCGATCATGTCCTCGGAACCGCCGGCTTGGACGACCACCGGATAACCTTGCGGACAACGCGGAATGTTGAGCGCCCCAAGCACCGAAAAGTGCTCGCCGCGATGGTTGAGGTCATGCAGCTTGTCAGGGTGAAAGAACTGCCCGGTCTGCTTGTCGCGGACAAAGGCGTCGTCGTCCCAGGTGTCCCACAGGCCGAGTACTACACGGGCGAATTCGCGGGCGCGACCGTAGCGCTCGCCGTGTTCATAATGCTTCTCCCGGCTGAAATTCCTCGCCTCGTTCTCCTGCCCCGAGGTCACCAAATTCCAGCCGGCACGGCCGTTGCTCAGATGGTCGAGCGAAGCAAACTTGCGTGCGACGTGAAACGGCTCGTTGTAGCTCGTCGATGCCGTCGCCACTAGTCCGATATGGGTGGTGTGAGTAGCAAGCGCGGACAACAGCGTGATCGGCTCGAAGTTCGCGATGTACTGCGCCGAGCGGCTGAGCGCCTCCATGTGCGCCTGCCGTACGCCGAGATTGTCGGCGAGAAAAACCATGTCGAACTTGCCGCGCTCGGCCGCGCGCGTGATCTCGAGGTAATGCTGGAAATTGATGCCTGCGTCGGCCGCTGCCCGCGGATGGCGCCACGAAGCGACGTGATGGCCGGTGGGATTGAAAAAAGCGCCGAGCCGCATCTGGCCCTTGCCGCTCATCGTTTCCTCACCCCTCTTCTCCACCCGCACCAGCCGCCAAGCGCGCTCGGCTCTTCTAGGCGACACCGGCTGCAGCTTTGCGCGCGGCGCTGGCCATATTTTCAATTGTGCGCAGCGATGATGGCGAGGGACTTGATCTCGATCAAGTCCTTCGTCCAAGCCTCAAAAGCAAATCGGCCCTCGCGACGAATTGCGAGGGCCGGGACTTTCCAAGCAGACGAGCGGCTGGACTACTTCGAACGCGCCTCGCTCAGCAGCGGAATGTCGCTGACAGGCTTGGGCTCCGGCAGCGACCCCAGATAGGCATAGATATCGGCAAGGTCGTCATCCGAAAGCACCGCCTGACGGAACGGCGGCATCTGGCCATTGGTTGTACGTACGAAGCTGGCGAAGGCATCATACGGCAGAGCCGTCCGAGCGATGACCTTGCCGTTGCTCGTCGCGATCGAGCCCTGGCCGTTGTAGTCGTGACATTGCCAGCAGCCGTTTCTAATGAAGGCGGTCTTGCCCTTTTCGGCGGATGGGGCCGCCCATGCGGTGCCCTGACCAAGGATGCCGATACCCACCGCCGCCAGCGCGAACAGCGCTGCCGCCGCAACAACACGAACAAAACGCATAGACATCCTCCTCAGCGCGGCTGGGTCAAAACGTTGACCAGCGCCGGCTGGCCGGATTTGACGGCAAGGACCGCTTCCTTGATCGCCGGACCGAGATCGGCCGGATCGGTGATCGGACCCTTGGCCCACCATCCCATGGATTCCGCGAGTTTGTGATACTCGATATCGGGATTCATGATGCTGGTGCCGATTGGAGCGAGGTCGTTGCCGATGTTGGCGACGCGGTTGCGGAAGTTCGACATGCGCTGGACGTGCATGACCTCCTGGTGGTAGCCGCGATTGTTGTGCATGACAGCAAGTAGCGGAATCTTGTGCCGCGCCGCGGTCCACAGCACGCCCGGTGCGTACATGAGATCGCCGTCGGACTGGATCGACACCGAGAAGCGGCCCTGATCACGATTGCCGAGTGCCGCGCCGACCGATGCCGGAGCGCCGTAGCCGACGCCGTAGCCGCCCGACCAGCCGAGCCACTGATAGTGCTTCTCCAGCGGCCACAACCGGTTCGCCCAGTTGCTGGTATTGCCGGAGGTCGAAACCAGCGACCAGTCTTCGTTCCTGATCTGCGCGTACGTCTCCATCACGAGACGCGCGGTGTTGATCGGGCTCGCGTCCCAGGCGATGGCCGCGGCCTGCTTGGTCGCTTCAATCCCTTTGGCGTGCGCCTGACGAATGGCGTCGCCGCGCTTCGTCATCGCGTCCTTGCGGTCGTTCGGGATGGCCGATTTCACCGCTTCGACGAGCGACGGCAGCGTCGCCTCAGCATCTCCCGGCATCGAGACATCGATGCTCTGGAAGCGCTGGAAGTCCTGATAGTTCGACTTCGTTATTGTGTCGACCGAACTGATGCTGATCAGTTTCGTGCCGGGTTTGATCTTGGTGACGTTGCGGCCTATCCCTTCGTAGCCGTTGTCAACAAAACCATTGACGGTATTCCAATAGTCCGAGAGTTCCATGCCGATGATGACGTCGGCCTGATTGATAACAGTCGCCGGCCGGCTCAGACCGTGGGTGTTCGGGAAGTTCATCCGGTTGCCCTGGTCGACCACCGGCGCCTGCAGCAATTCGGCAAGTTCGACAAGGAGATCGACGCCCTTCTGCGTGCGGGCCGCGCGATCGACCACGATCACGGGCCGCTCGGCGTTGACCAGCAGGCGCGCCGCCTCCTTCACCGCACCCATGTCGCCCTGCGGCGGCGCGGCGGTGAAGAATTTCGGGATGTAGAGCTGTTCGCCATCCTCGCGGATCGGCTCGGTCTGCATGCCGCCGTCAAGCGACATCATGACCGGGCCGTACGGCGGCGTGGTGGCAATCTTGTACATGCGCACGAACGATTGCGCGAACGCCTGCAGCGAAACCGGATTGTCGTCCCACTTGGTGTAGTCGCGGACGATCGCGTTGATGTCCTGCGCGGAGTGGAAGGTCGGCACGCCGGGCGCGCGGTGCGCGGCATCGAGATCGTTGCCGCCCAAGATCAGCACGGGAACGCGGTCGCACCAGGCATTGTAGACGGCCATGGTCGCGTGCTGCAGGCCAACCACGCCATGAACCAGCGTCATGATCGGCTTGCCGGTCGCCTTGTAGTAGCCATGGCACATGCCGACGGCTGATTCCTCGTGCATGCAGGTGAGGAATTCCGGCATCGAGTTCTTGCCGTAGTTGATCAGCGACTCATGGATGCCGCGATAGCTCGACGCTGGATTGGCCGGCAGATACTTGATGTCGAGAGTCTTGATGACGTCGACCATGAAATCGGAGCCTGCGGTGCCGTTGTCGTGCGGCGGCATCTGTGGGGTACCGGTTTCGGCGGCCGCGACATGCGCGTTCGGCGGCAACGCCGACGGCAATCGCTTCTCCGGTTCGGCGGCGACCGAGGTCGCGGCCTTGACACCGGTCACGGCGCCGGACGCGCCGGCAACAGCGGCTGCGGTCAAAAATTTGCGCCGGTCAAGTTTGAGGCGGGAACTCTTTTTGGGCATCTTCGTCTCCCATTCGGGGCCATTGCCCGGCTTTAGGGCCGCATGGGGCGCGGCTGCCGCAGCAATTCAGTTTCAGATTACCATGACGCTACGCCTTGTCATAGCTGGCGAGGGCCCACCCGCGCTCATGGCTGGAGTTGGGCGCGCTCATGGGTCAGCTCATCAGGTGCGCTATGCGAACGCGCCGACATTCGTCACGGCGGATCGCGACGGTCAATGCGTCCAGGCGCCACGCCGGGTGTAGGCGAAGTTGTCCGAATAGGACATGCGCTGCCGCTTCAGCGGCGTGCTCTCGAATACCTGATAGGCGACGCCGTGACGCTCGCAATACGCGATCGCCTCGTCCTTGGTGTCAAAGAACACCTGGACCTGCTGCTTCATATCGCCCGAGCTGGTCCAGCCCATCAGCGGTTCAACCGCGCGGGGCTGCTCCGGTTCGTAGTCGAGCACCCATTCCTTGGTCTTGGCAGTGCCGGACTGCATCGCCGTGCGGGCCGGTTGGTAGATGCGGGCGGTCATGCGGGCAGGTCTCTTAAGGCAGGTCTCTTAAAGCACGTCTCGTACCGGATGGTCGGGGCAGCAGGATTCGAACCTGCCACAACCTATTGTGATTATTCAATACGATTCTGACAAACAGCCTCGCAACCGGTGTGGCGGCCCGCCGAAACGGGCGGAGATTCTGACATTCCTCCGCCGCAGCGGTCCGGCGCATATTGATGCTAACGAAGACCGTTCGGGCGGACTGGCAGCCGCCTGATCCTAGAAATGCAGGCCCCAGTGTCATGGGGACGGCAACCGGGGGGGGTAAGCCAGAAGCGGCGCGTGGCGGCCGGGCAGCAGTGACATCTGCGGCCTGACGATGTCATTCCGCGATTGGCAACCAAAATACGCCGCACACGCTTGGCTGGCCCCGGAAGCGACTAGCTGCCGCGAGGGAGCGATTATGCGCAGTCCACGTGGAGCGGGTACGAAAGGCAGGTCGTTTTACCGGTCCAGCCCTTTACCGATGGAAAACTAACCAGAGTGGTCAAAAATGACCACCTATCCTCAACTGACACTCCCTCTCCCGATAACGAAGTCTTACTCTTTCCGCTCGCTCGCTGGCCGGCCGGCGCGCGCCCACAGCCGTAGCCGGCCCGGCCAGCCCCGCCGTTGGTTACGTGAGTTTGGGATGGCAGCCAGCAATCAAGACATTGGAGAGGCGATCGTGGTCAACCGTGTCGACCAAGGAGGACCTGAATTTGCGCCGGCATATTTCGGGTCGCGAAGCGACGCAAATGGCGATCGAGTGACAAGCGCACCGTATGTGCGGGCTTGTGCGGAGCGCTGGTGAAGACCGATACGTTAATTATTTCAGGAATTTATGCCGATATATTCACGCGGTTTGGAGGTAGTGGCGACTGACCAGGATCGACCCGCCGCTCTGTGACGAGGAACAAAATTAACGAAGCCGAGAACGCCTCGCCGACCCGTTCACCCCAAACTGTGGCCGAGCGCATGCGTCGTCATCGTCGGCGACGACGCCGCGGGGAGCACACCATCAGGGTTGAGATAGGAAGCGCGGACGTCGACACTCCCCGCCGATCGCGAGAATCCAAAAGCCATCCAGGACGCGGCCAGCAATGATCGCCTTCTTCGGTCCGCGTTGGGCCCTGATGCGATAAAACTGGGCCTCTAATCGCATTTCGACACTTCCGCAGCGGTTCGCTTGCGCTCGCCTCTCTCAATCGTGCCTGCCGGAATAGTGTTTCGGCTTTTCCGCAACGTTCACCACCATCGCTTTTGACGACAGCAGCTTGCGGTGGCTTGAGATCAACACCTGATTGTCGACCTCGAAGGGCCCTCCTTCATCTCTCGTACAGTTACGCATCGCGGTATGGACCGGCGTTACTCGTGACACACGGCCACTTTCTGCCGCGCGCACCCGCAGCAAAACAGCGAGCCTTTTCGCCGTGGGAGTACCTGAAACTGGTCCACGGACTTGCCGGGTAGGGCGTGATATTCTTCGCCGCATTGCAGGCGGGGCGAATGGCAAGCGGCATTGGACGGCGGCATTTCGTATCCGTGCTCGGTGGAGCAGCGGCGTGGCCGCTCACTGTGCAGGCACAGCAGCCGGCAATGCCGGTGATCGGGTTTATCAACGGTAGGTCGGCGGATACCCGCTTTGTGGCCGCATTCCGCAAAGGCCTCAACGAAACTGGCTACGTCGAAGGACAAAACGTGACGGTCGAGTACCATTGGCTGGATGGCCAGTATGATCGCGTGCCGGTGCTCGTGGCCGATCTGCTTCGCCGTCAGGTGGCTGTAATCGCCACGCCCGGCTTTACGGCGGCTGCAATCGCGGCCAAAGCTGCAACAGCGACCATCCCAATCGTCTTCGGCGTCCCCGAAGACCCGGTCCGGCTTGGTCTTGTCGCTAGCCTTGCCCGGCCCGGCGGCAACGCGACCGGCATCAATATTTTCACTTTGGAGGTGGTGGCGAAGCGGCTGCGGCTCCTGCACGACCTCGTCCCCAAGGCGGTGCGTATTGCGGTGCTCGTCAATCCAGCCGATGCGCCGAACACTGAAGCCACTTTACGGGAGGTGCAGGAAGCCGCCCCTACCATCGGGCTGCAAATCCAGATCGTCAACGCCACGACGATCGGCGAGATCGATGCGGCCTTTGCCACTTTGCACGCGAGCCTCCTGATGCCCTGTTCGTCGCGCCCGACGCATTCTTCACCAGCCGCCGTGTGCAGTTTGCCACCTTGACGGCGCGCGACCGGATTCCGGCGTCTTATTCGGTGCGTGAACTTGTGGCAGCCGGCGGCTTGATGAGCTACGGAACCGACCTCGCGGACATGTTTCGTCAAGTCGGTGTCTATACCGGCGAAATCCTAAAGGGCGCCAAGCCCGCCGATCTTCCGGTGCTGCAATCGACCAAGTTCGAGTTCGTCATTAACCTTCCGACAGCGCGAGCGCTCGGCATCGAGGTGCCGCCTGCTTTGCTCTCCATCGCCGACGAGGTGATCGAATGAACCGTCGCGAAGCCATCACGCTTCTCGGTGGCACGGCTGTCGCATGGCCTCTCGCCGTGCGCGCACAGCAGCCGACGCTGCCGGTGATCGGATTTCTCCATCCGGGTTCGGCAAGCGGCAACATTTTCGTGGCGGACGCGTTCCGCAGTGGTTTGGCAGAATACGGCTCCGTCGAGGGCCGTAATGTGGCCATCGAGTATCGATGGGCGGACGGTCAATATGATCGATTGCCGGCGATGGTGGCCGATCTTGTTCGCCGTCGCGTCGCTGTGATTGCCGCCCTCGGCTCCTCTGCGCCAGGCCGCGCGGCAAAAGCGGCAACCACGACGATTCCGATCGTGTTTCAGACAGGTGCCGACCCAGTGGAGGACGGGCTTGTTGCCAGCATGAATTGACCCGGTGGCAACATCACTGGGGCCAGCCGGATGAACATCGCGACTGACCCCAAGCGACTCGAAATTCTGCACGAGACCATGCCCAATGCAATCGTGATCGCTTGTCTGGTGAACCCAACCAGCCCACGTTCTGGATCGCAGGTCCAGCAAATACAAAATTCCGCCCGCTCACTCGGTCTCAAGCTTCAAATCGTGAACGCAAGCACCGACCGGGACCTGGAAACTGCCTTCGCCACGATGGCGCAAGCCGGAGCCACTGCGCTCTTTCGTTACCGGCGACCCGTCCATGAACGCCATGCGAGAACAAATCGCCAATCGGGAGGTAAGGCAGGCCCTTCCCACGATGGGTGATGCGCGAGAATGGGTAACGGTCGGCGGCCTCATGAGCTACGCCGCCAGCCTTGCGGACTCGAACCGTCAAGCCGGCGTCTATGTTGGTCGCATTCTCAAAGGTGAAAAACCCGCCGATCTTCCGGTTCTGCAGCCAACTAAGTTTGAGCTGGTCATCAATCTCAAGACAGCCAGGGCACTCGGGATCGAGATTCCGCCGAAGATTCTCGCGCTCGCCGACGAGGTGATCGAATGACCCTTTCGCACTGCGTCAATTGACGGTCGCGAAGCTACGATATGGGTCAGGCGCGTAGATTAGAGCGAGCGCCAAGAAAGTCTGCTCTTGCTCCGATAGCGACTGTATTGCTGCATTCCGGCAGGCGTTGACGAGGGCTTGTTCAGGCTAAGTGCATCGGAGTAAAAGTGAGGTAATCCATCGGTCAGCCCAGCGAAATTTGTGGCGCGACGAGCCAGCAGAAAAGCATTTGCGCCAGTGGGCATCGCAGCAGTCAGAACGGCGACGCGCCATTGCAAGCTCGGAAGTCCGACTATCCAGGCGACCAAGCCGACACTGATGGGTAGAACGGCCAGCTTCATGATCGCGCCGACTGCTGCCTCTCTGATGATAGACGACCCATGGGCGAGCGGGGGCAGCGACGTACCAAGACAGAACAAGGCAAGCGGCGAGCAGCGCGTCCAAGCAGCCCAAAGAAATTGTGCAAAGCCAACGGCATGCCCAGGCCACTGAGCCGCCACATGAAGCCCAACAGGATGGACATTATGATGGGGTTCTTCGAAAGATTGATCGCGGAATTGCGGACGACGACACCGATGCCACCCTGTTTGCCAGAGCCAACCTCGATCAGCACAGCGGCCAGAGGCAGCAGCACGCCCGAATGCACCGCAATGATGGCGAGGATCAGGGTCAGGCCTTGTACGCCATAGGCAGCCGACACGAGCGGAGTAGCGAGATAGATGACATTGCCGTAGGTGGAGTTGAGACCGAACATTGCGGCCTGGGCGAGCGAACAGCGCAGAAATATGCGACTAGCGGCGATCGCGAAACCATAAACGGCGAGGCAGCAGGCGAGATAAATCCCCGCAACCTCCATCAGCCCCTTGGCTTCGATTTCGGCGATCGATCCGAACAAGAGAGACGGCAATGCTACCCAGTAAGCAAAGCCGGTCAGCGCAGCTGATCCCGCTTGGTCAAGTATGTTGCGGTGGATCGCAAGCCATCCCATCACGATGATCGCGAATATTGGTATGACAAGCGCGAATGTTTGCAGCATTCGTGCGCTCCACGCTCAAGCGCCGCGTAGGAGGAGCTTCTCGAACCCTAAGGCACTAGACCAAGTACAGTCTTTCAACTGGCCTGGGCGAGATACGCTGCCGCGTCAGACTGGAGAGGCAAGAATTGAACCAGACAAGCCGCAATCAAGAGCCCTGCCAAACATATAAGGGCAACAACAAGCAGGTCGGGATCGCTCGCAATGGCAATTAGGCGATCCAACTTTGAGTCACGCGTCTTGGTTTGAAAGTCCCATGCGACGGGAGCGGTCCGATATTGGACGGTGGTGGGCATGCTTTACCTCCGGGTCAGCCATCGGACACGGCACCTCGTTCGATGGCATCAATCAAAAAAGCCATTCAGAACGGTTGGATTTTTCCGCTGAAGTTAGGTCAAGCTAGATAACGCAATTAAAGACTTCCCGGACTTCTATACATTACACTGGCGGTGCTCCATCGATGTGACGACGAACACACAATCGCGCTTTGGAAATCATACGTCGGCCCCTCGGCATGCCATTGTCGCATTGATGGCGCTTTCGGCGCCCGAGCTCCATCCGCTCCGCGGACAGATGTTATGGATGGCAGAGCAAAGGCCGTTGTGAAGGAAGCGTGGTTCACAGCGGCGATACGCTCGTCAGGCTCTCTTGCCAACCGTCTGAGGCCGACCTTCGTTCACGGGAGGCCCATTTGCGTGCGCTACAGGCGACGCTCGACCGGGTTAAGAATGGTCCGCGTCCCGATGAAATTCGAGTCGGCGAGGCCGTCGTCAACTTTTCGCAAGCGCGAGCCGATGAAGCGCGAAAGACACTTGAACGGACCGAAGCCCTGCAGGAGGGCGTCACCGTCAGCGCCGCCCGCATTCTTGAAGTGAAGCGCGACGCCCGCATTGCGGATGCCCAGCTAGCGGAAGCGCACGCTCGACTTTCTTTGCTTCGCGCCGGATCGCGGGAGGAAGACATTCGGCAGGCGGAGGCGGCGCGCGATACGGCGGCCGCGGATGTGGAAACTGGCCGGGCCAGACTTGAGCAATGTTCGGTCCGAGCACCGGTGAACGTGCGTACTGGCAATCGACTTCGATTTGTATGACGAGAGTAGCGGCACCCCTTTAAGCTAAAACCACCTGGAAAGAACGACCGCGCCGACAGTCGCAATCTCTGCCGCGGTGCCGATGGCACCGAGGGCGCGCTGGTCGCGGTCGGCACCGGCGTCACCTCTTTGACTGGCGCAGGCGGCGGCGGTGCGCTCGCCGCCGAGAACGGCACGAACCTACCGACGTCACCGCCGGCCTTGCAGGTGTCAGTGTCGACGTCGAGGCCTGAGACCTTCGGCGAGACGTGCTGCACGCTGTCGGCCCCGGCCGACGAATTCCTTGTAGCCGGCCCAGCCGGTCGAGCAGGCAAGCCAGGTCTTTTGCACGTGCTCTTTCGCCAGCGCCCATGCAGGACGCGATCGGCTAACTTGTCGTGACAGGTCACCGCGGCGCGCTCGCCATCATGAAGACGCAGCCCAATCCATCCGAGACGGCGAATGTTTAGCGCTCTGGCGGTGCCACAGCTAAGTTGGGCATTCCGGCCCGATCCATCGCACTCCGGACACTGCCGGAGGCTTTGGCATCCTCGATGAACTTCGTCACATAGGCGAGCGCCAATGTGTGGCCCTTCGGCACCGAAATCGCGATGCCAGTCCGCTGAAATCCTCCATCGACGATGTGCGAACCAGGGAATTCCGCTACGAACGCCGGCAGCGAATCGCGCCCGAGTGCGAAGGCATCCGCCTGACCGGCGCGCAACATAGCCACCGCCTCGTCGATCGAAGTCGCTGCGATCGGTGTGGTGTTTTTCAGCGAGCGTCCGGCGGCGCGGATAGTCGTGGTGTTGGCGATGCCTACGACGCGAACTCCAGGTCGGTCCACCTCAGCGAGCGTCCGAATGCCAGAGGCTGCGGTCACCATGTAGGTGCTTTCGACCAGACAATAGGCGGGGCCGAAATCCAGCCGCTTCTTACGCTCCTCATCGACCGGCATGAAGGCGACGTCGATCGCGGCAGATGCCAGCGCATCCGTCAGCACACCGGTGTTGGGCGCGACCATGAACTCGATCGGCACGCCAAGGCGCTGCGCCAACTCGTTGCCGAGATCGGCCGTGATGCCATGAGGATTACCATCGGCATCCTTGACGACAAATAGGGCGGTCATCTTTGGCGCAAACGCGACTCCGAAGCGCAGCTTGCCAGTCGGAATAAGCTCTTTCACGAGTGCCTCTTGAGCCACGGTGCCGCCTGTGGCCAGCCCCACCGCCAGCAACATTCCGCACAATCCAAAGAATTTCACAAGCGCCTCGCTCCTTAAAATGCTCCACGCACATCACCAATGCCGATCGCTCGACTTCGTAGTCGACCGGTTCATCGACGGCCATTGCATGCGCATCCAGTCACACGACGGTTCGCACACTTTACATTTTATACGCGCGCAACAAAAATGCCCTCATAAGCAGGGGAGGATCACATGCGCACTTTGACGTTATCCGCGCTTTTCGTTGGCTTCGCTACACTGATCGCGGTGCCAGTGGCCTTACAGGCCCAACAGCCGCCGCCGAACAAGGTAACGCCCTATATCACCTCATCGCTGGAGGGCGATCCATCGCGCGTGGTGCGCCTGCAAACGGTTCTGATCCCGCCGGGCGGCGCTAACCAATTCCATCGGCATCCTGGAGACCAATGGGAGATCGTACAAGAGGGTGAGATCACTTACACGGCCGAGGGGAAAGAGCCCAAGGTTTTGAAAGCCGGCGATGCGGTCTACATTCCGCGCGGCACCGTTCACCGCAACCAGAACCTCACTAACCAGCCCGCCCGCACCGTTGAAGTCGTCATCGTCGATAAGGACAAGCCGCAAACCGAAATCGTCAAATGAGCGTGGCGGATGGCGTGTGGGCCCACGTGATCACGGCGTACGGTGCCGCGGAGACAAGGCGTAAAGCCCAGGATGGTGGTGCCGAGGTGTTGCTGACAAGCCGATCGATTTTCGGTTGCTTTGCAACGAAATCGAAGCCCTGATCGAACGGACTTCGTAGAATTCAAAAGCACACGTTATCGCGTTGCTGCGGCATAACTGGAGTTGAGCAAAAATGCGAGTTCAATGAGAGGTGCCATTTCGCCCCGGGTTACAGCGGACATCTTTCAAGCGGGATGCTACTCTACCGATCGTCGACCTTAGTGTCGTGAGGAGGACCGCATGCCTGCGGTGCCGCCATCGCTGCTCTCCATCGCCGACGAGGTTATCGAGTGAGACGCCGCGAGTTCGTCACGCTTATTGGCGGTGTCGTCGTTGGGCGACCACTTGCGGCACGCGCACAGCAACCTGCAATGCCGGCGCGGTCGGTCGGCGTGCTGATGAGCAATGTGGAGAGCGATCCAGTTGGACAGCTTTTGGTGGCTGCATTCCGAGGTGCGCTCTCGAAGCTCGGCAGGACGGAAGGCAGCAATCTCCCGAACGAACTTCGCTGGGGCGCCGCTGATACGGAGAAGATCAGGGCGTCCGCAAAAGAGCTAGTTGATCTGCAACCCGACGCAATTCTGGCTCATACCACGCCCGTAACTTCCGCCCTTTCCCGCGAGACGAGGAAAATTCCGATTGTGTTCGCGGTCGTATCCGATCCGATCGGCAGCGGATTCGCTGGCAAGCCTGGCGCATCCCGGCGGCAACATCACCGGGTTCACCAACCTCGATCCCGCAATGGGCGGCAAATGGGTGGAACTGTTGAAAGAGATTGCGCCACGCACGGTCCGCGCAGCGCTGCTGTTCAAACCCGCAGTAGCTGGGCCAATCCAAGTATTTATGCCTTCCATTCAAGCCGCTGCGTCGTCATTTTCAGTTCAGGTAACCACCGCCCCGGTAGACACCAAGGAAGAGATCGAAGGTGTTATCGCCGAACAAGCCCGCGATCCGGGAGGCGTGGCAAACCGTGAGCTTATCGTTGCGCTGGCGGCCCGCTACGGCTTCGCTGTGTCGGATTTCGACCGGATCGGCTTCGAGCTGAAGAATGCTGGAGCCCTTCTTAGCCTCTCGCATTTTCAGCACGGCAGCCGGGAAGTCGATGTTAGCCATGATAGCCAAACTGTGGACGTTAGGCACAGCTTGGCGCAGAAATTCAATCTTCTTGCTAGCGAGATCGGCAGACTGGACCGACAACCCAGTGACGTTTCCGACCGGCCGCGCCAGGCTCGCTACCAATCCGGTGGCGAGCGGATCAGCCGACAACGCGAACATTTGCACTGACAGACAGCTGTTGCGCGATCTGGGCGTTGTCTAGTCCGCGGGCAATGAGATTGAGCACCTCGCGTTCGCGCACGGTAAGTTCGAGGAACTGGGCTTCGCATGTATCCGCGGCGCGATGATCGCGCACGAATCGTGCGACCTCGGTAAAAAACTGTCGCCATGCCGGCTGGTGGTCCAACAGGATGTGATTGCGGCTCTCCAGCGGCACGAATTCGGCATTTGGTATGGAGCTGGCGACGAGGCAGCCTTCGGCGAACGGCACCCGGCTATCGTTGCGAGCATGCAGCACAAGCGTGGGACTTCGGACTTCGGCCAACCGATCGGTGACATCCATCGCGTCGAAGCCGCGGATCAGGCCGACGGCGTTTTCGGCCGAAGTCGACATTCGTTGCAGGTCGGAGAACCAGCGATATTGTTCCGGTTTGCTCTCCGGGATGAACAGCGCCGTATAGACTTGACGGAATGCGGAAACTCGGCTGGACGACCGGAAGATCGGACGCGCCAAGCCCCACTTAACCGCTAAAAACGGTGGGCTATGTCCGGAGTCCGGCCGTAGCCCACCTGGCAACCTACGACTTAGTTGATCGGCACGGATCGATCCACGGGAATGCCGTGCAGATACACCGCCGAGATTTTGCGCGTGTTGGTGATGTCATCGAGCGGATTAGCATCGAGCACCATAAAGTCGGCACTCATCCCCGGATCGAGCGTGCCCGCGTCGGTAACCCGCAGGAAGGCCGCCGAGTTGCGCGTCGCCGCCACGATCACCTGCATCGGCGTCATGCCGGCGGTGACCATGTCGGCCATCTCCTCGTGCGGAGCCCATGGCTTGTTGCCGTCCGTCCCCATGGTGATGCGCACGCCCGCCCGGCTGAGTCGGTTGAGGTTGCGCGCCTGGATGCCGTAGAACGCCTGCGCCTTCGGGAGATCGGTGTTCTCCTTTTCCAGTTGTCCATATTCATCTGCCGAGAGGCTCGGCTTGAGCCAGCTGTTGTCCACCTTCACGCCGCGATCCGGCAGGTTCGGCGTGAGGAACAGATATGGATGCTGCCGGAATAATGCGACGGTCTCATCGTCGATGTCGCGATCACGCACGCCGTGCGCAAAAGCATCGAGCCCGGCACGGATGAGGCCCTTTGCGTCCTCCATGTTGAAGATGTGCGCGGTGACGCGGAGCCCGCGATTGTGCGCCTCGTCGATGATGGCGGCATATTGGAGGGGAGTTACCTTGTCGACCTTGCCGTCGCGATCGTCGACCCAGACCTTGATGATGTCGGAGCGCCGAGCGGCGTTCTCCTGCACCGCCTTGCGGGCTTCAGCCTCACTATTGATCTGGAACGTCGGCCGCCCCGGCTCGATCCTGGTGATGCCCTTCCCGGCGCTGAAATAGCGCGCTGCCCCGGGAATCTTCTCCTCGCGCATGTCCATCAATGCGAAGTTGTCGATGCCGAGGCTGAGTGCGGCGCTCACTCCATAATAGGCGCGCCGCTTGAGGTCCTTGGTAAGCTTGTCGCGCGTCGTGTTCAGATGGGTATGCGTGTCGAGAACGGTAGGCATGATGGTCTTGCCGGAGACGTCCACGCGCGTCGCCCCGGCCGGCACCTGGACGTCGGCGGCCTTCCCGGCCTGCACGATCCTGTCGCCTTGGATGATAAGCGTGCCGTCCTCGATCGGAGCAGCTTCGTTGCCGGTAATAATGCGGGCACCTTCGAAGGCGGTAATGCCGCCTCCGGGCGCCTGCGCGCGCGCTGAAACTGTAAGCCCAAGAATTACGGCGAGCACCACGGTCAGCGTGCCCACGTTCATCCGCTGCATTTTATCCTCCCAGTCCATTTGTCCCTCCTTTTGACGGTGGGAGAGGCCAGCCTAGCCGCTTACGACCACAGTGGGGAGGGTAGATCAGCGCTGCTGTGATCGTGGTGC
This sequence comes from uncultured Alphaproteobacteria bacterium, assembly GCA_963732015.1. GTDB lineage: Bacteria > Pseudomonadota > Alphaproteobacteria > Rhizobiales > Xanthobacteraceae > BOG-931. The sequence goes on from CAVSXY010000009.1 coordinate 287,503, forward strand.
CGATCTGCCGCCTCGATGCCGAGAAGCGCCCTATGTTCTGATGTTCTGATGGGCGGCATTGCACGCGGTCGAGGGGGCCCCTTTGAGGTCAGCGGGCGGCTACCCAAGCCGGACCATACCACGAGATACAGATTTGTGATGGCCGCGGAATGTCCGCGTTCACTCCCGCAGCGACTGTTCGCTGCATCATGGTGAGTCGATGCGAAGGCTAACGTGAAGCATCGCTCGCCTATACGTGCCCATATAATTGGCGTAGCTTAATCGCAGAGCTGCCGGTGGGACGTGCCGACGTTCCGTGAAATCAAAGGCGGCGATTGTGCCCCCGGTGGGCGAGCATCGAAAATAAATCGCCGTTGGTTCGCGCGCACCTTCTGCATCTGCAAAGGGTATTCAAGCTCGTGGAGCAATGCTGTGAGATTTCCCCGCCGCAAATTCTTGCATCTCGCAGCGGGTGCCGTTGCGGTTCCGGCCATTTCACCGTTCGCTTGGGCGCAGACCTATCCGACGCGACCGGTGCGCGTGATTGTTGGCCTCGCGGCCGGAGGTGCAACCGATGTCGTCGCTCGCCTCGCGGGTCAATGGCTATCGGAGCGGCTCGGCCAACAATTCATTATTGAGAACCGACTGGGCGCCGGCGGCAGGGTCGCGACCGAAGCCGTCGTGCATTCATCCACAGACGGCTACACGCTCCTTCAGCTCAATACTTCGAGCGCAATCAATGCGAGCCTCTATGACAATCTCAGCTTCGATTTGATCCGCGACATCGCGCCCGTGGCGAGTATTGGCCGTTCTCCCCTGGTCATGGTGGTCAATCCATCATTTCCGGCGAAGACCGTTCCCGAGTTCATCGCCTATGCCAAGGCCAATCGAGGCAAGATCAGTATGGCGTCCGCTGGAATTGGGACCCCACTCCACGTCTCGGGCGAGCTGTTCAACATGATGACCGGCATCGACATGGTTCACGTCCCATATAAAGGCAACGCCCCTGCGCTCGTAGATTTGCTTGGTGGACAAGTGCAGGTGATGTTCTCCGATCTGACGGCGATCCCGTTCATCAGAGACGGCAAGCTGCGTGCGTTGGCAGTGACCACAGCGACGCGCGCAGAGGCGTTACCGAACGTTCCGGCCATAGGCGATTTCGTGGCAGGCTACGAGGTGAGCACCTGGCAGGGAATGGGAGCGCCCAAGCGCACCTCCGCCGAGATTGTCGATAAGCTCAATACCGAGATCAATGCCGGCCTTGCCGATCCCAGTATCAAGGCACGGCTTGCCGACATCGGCTTCACAGTGTTTGCAAGTTCGCCCGCTAACTTCGGAAAATTCATTGCCGAAGAAACCGAGAAGTTTGGCAAGGTGATCCGGGCGGCGAACATCAAGCCGGAGTGATCTCTGCCTGCCCGACATTTCATATCGTCAGTTAGGCGAATGTCGCTTTCGTGAGGCGGCCTTTCGCAATGCGGTAATCGGCGAGTGCAAAGCGCCGCTCCGGGTCAAACGCTACACATTCACGGCGGAGCGCGACTTCCGCTTCGCCCCCGACACCGGACATATCACTGCATCGCAGTAACCGACACGAAGGGGGCCGATAGCGACCAAAGTGCAGCGCACCAATTTACGACGCTAGCAGGCTCCCCGTCATGACGCCGATGAATCGGCATCGGGCGGCATCGGAGCTACGCTCGGCAATGTCGGCTTCTGCCGGATGGTCTTGATCCTCCGGCGGGTCGACTCGACCAGCACGCGCGAGACGATCTGCGGTGCAAACAGCGATGAAATCGGTTGCACGAACTGGGTCACCTGGCCGAGCCGAGCGCTCACCTCACGATCGGGGCACGCCACCAGCTGCGGCCGATACCAATTGAACAGCCGCATTGACGGCGAACTGTTGCCCTCGCTCATCGGCAGCCGCAAATCGTCAGCCGCCGCGAACAGCCACGGCGTTTGCTGAAAGCGCGCCTGTGCGGTGAAGAAAGCACGTGGCAGGCGCGAGTCCGCGACGCCATACCTGGCCAGGTACTGCTGCAGGAGCCGGACGGAGACGGTGGCGGCGCTCATGCCCTGGCCAAATCGCGGATTGAACGAGCAAGCCGCGTCGGCGAGCGCGATAAACCTGCCGAGCGGTGTCCGCCAGCGCTCGTAGTGCCGCCATCGGTTCCGCGTCGCGCGACCGGAATACACCGGTGAGATCGGCTCCATACGCTGCACCATCTGGTGCACGGCCGGGATTCCAAGCTGCTCCAGCGCGATGGCGAAATCTGCCTCGCCGCGCGGCGGGTATGACTTGTTCACGCCAATATAGCTCAGCAGCCAGCGCCGGTTCTCGATCGGGAAGAAGCCAATGAAATACGGCCGATCGGGCGTAGCGATGCGGACAAAGAGCACTTTCCACCACCACTCGGACGACCACGCCTGATCACTTGCCATCGTGAACCATCGTGAGCTGTAGCCACTGTAGCCCTCCACAACCTCATCTTCCGGCCCGGCAAGGTCCAACTGCTGCAACCACTCCTTGCTTTTTGAATGTGCGCCGCTCGCATCGACTACCAGGTCGGTTTCAAGCGTGCGGGTCTGCCGATCATCGCGCGTGCGGACGTCCACGCCGGTGCAGTAGCGCTGCGTTCCGCCGGTGGCGCGCAGCGCAGTGACCTCGGTACGCTCGAGAAAAGTCACGTTCGTTAGGCGTCGACTGAACTCCAGGATCGTACTCTCGATGAGCGGCCTGCTGGCGTAGAGTTGCAATAGTCCGCTGTGGGTGCGCTTGGCCCAGCCGTGCGGCCACAGCGTCGCAGTATCCCAGCCGCTCTCCACCGATACCGCTCCGCGCTCACGCATCCGGGCTTCGAAGCCGGGGAAGAAGCTTTCGAACTCGCGTAGCCCTCGGGCGAGCAGATTGTGCACGTGGCGGGCTTGCGGAACGCCCGATCGAAATTCGGGGCCCGAAGGATAAGCATCGCGCTCGATGACCGTGACCTTGTCAACGAAGTCGCTCAACACGCGGGCGGCGCACATCCCCGCCAAACTGCCGCCAATCACTAGAGCGCTAGTCGTGGGCATGGATCAGTACCTCGACCATGGGAACGAAAGCGCACCGCCCTAACCGGACGGCACGGCGCAGAGATTTAGAAATTTGAGTTTGATCGCCCGCCGATGGCTCAGGTGGCTGCGGGTTCGCCCTCGGGACTTTCGGCACGTCCCGCTCGCAGCCTTTGACTAGGCTACAATGCAAACGGCATGTCCGCTATTACCGAGAAACCGGTAAAGTTTCCACCAGGTCACGCCAGGCTTTCCACCAAATCTAATCCTACTGGATCGGTAATGAGTACGAATATGAATTGGGATAGCTCGTGCCAGCCGATGCAGCGCCAGAGCAGCCGGAGAGGCGACCGCAAGAATTACATCTGGCGCGAGACTGACTAATTCTGCGGCATGAGTTCTGTAAAGCGATGGATCACCTGCGGCGAAGCGATAGTCGATCTGAACATTCTTACCATTCACCCAACCTAGCTGCTCTAGCCCGTGACTGAACACCGCCGCCGCTGTTTGACCCTCCTGAGCATCATTCTCGGCGAAGGCTATTAGGGCGCCAATTGAATACGTTCCGACTGCTGTGCACGAGCGACAAGCGGCCACATGGCAACGTTGCTCAATCCGGCGATGAACTCGCGCCTTCTCACTCAATCACCTCGTCGGCGCGCGCGGTTACCGTTTGCGGAAAGCGGATGCCCTGCGCTGTCGCGGTCTTGAGATTGACAAACAGTTCGAACTTGGTCGGCAGTTGTACAGGAAGTTCGTCGGGTTTCATGCCCTCAAGGATGCGATCGACATAGGTAGCCGCCCCGCGGAACAGATCAGGGAGATCTATACCATAGGACATCAACCCCCCCTCTCTGACAAAGAAGCCAAATGGATATGGTCGGCAGACGGTAATGCTCGGCCGCCGCAATGATGGTTTGGCGATGCAATATCAGAAAGGTATCGTGAATGAGGACAAGCCCGGAGTTCGTCTCGCTGCCGAGCCTGGTCATGAAAGCTTCTACCTCGGCAACGTCGCGAACTGGCCCCTCGACCGGGGCGATAGAAAGCGCCGAGGCAGCTGTCCGAAAAATATCTACATAATATCTTGCGTAGGGAGCGATGTCTGGATTGTATATGATGCCGACGCGTGAAACGGACGGCGCGACATCATGCATCAATTCGACCCATTTGCTGGCCAGTGAGCCTTCGATGTTGATAAAGCCGGTGATATTGCCGCCGGGATTGGAGAGAGTTGCGACAAAGCCGCTGCCGACCGGATCCGAAACGACCGCAAATATGATGGGGATTGTTTTCGTCTCTCGCTGTAATGCCGCAGTTACAGGAGTGGTCACGCCAACAAGAACATCCGGATTTAAGGCGATCAGCTCCTTGGCAAAAGACTTCACGCGATCGAGATCACCTGCGGCCGAGCGATAATCAATGTGAACATTTCGACCGTCAACCCAACCGAGTTCGTTGAGGCGCTGACGAAACGCAGTGTCCTGAGCTTGCTGCTGCGGATCAGTCTCAACGAGTAGAGTCAGGAAGCCGACACGCCGCACCCGCTCGCTTCCCTGGCTGCGCGCTGAGAACGGCCAAACTGTCAGAGCACCGCCGACTAATGCAATGAATTGCCGCCGCTTCATGGATACCCCAATGCATGGACGGCACCTTAATACACCGCTGCGCCAGCTTTGTGCACCACAGCGAAACTGACCCGCCGAGGCCCGCTAATTGGGTCAACCGCGGCACATTCGCGATGTCGGCGGAACGTCCGCTTATGCTCCGATAGCGACTGAATCGCTGTGTCGCATTAAGTGAAGCAACGGGCCAATGAACGACATTTTCAGGCCACTGTGATTTTCAAACCCGGCCAATAAGTTCACAAGCAGGCCAGTACCCACCCTCCGGTACTGGCTTGCTATTGTCCCCGAAGAAGATGTGGGTGGATGTAATGAAACAGGTCGCCAACTGAGGCGGCCTTTAGAGCTTATCATCATTTACCGTGTACGAGCGAAATTGCCGAATAAGAACTTCTCCGTAACAAGTCACGGGACCGCAACGGAGGCGCTGGGTATGGTCCAAAAGATCCGGAAGGAAGGCGGCGAGGCATCCGTTGAGGATCGCTTCGGTAAACAGGTCTCCGATTCTCTTCTGTCCGATTTGGTCGCCAGAGAAACCAAGTAAGTCAAAACCGGCCACCGCGATCACCCCGCCGATAGGTTCGGAAACCGGCCAGGGATGCCACGATAAGGCTGCCGCTCGGCTCTCTTGCCAGCGTCCCAATACTGCGCGCAATATCAGTCGCGTCGTGCACTGGGGCTCCGCTGGCCGCGAAATCGCGAGCGGCGCTTCCGTTGTTTTGAGGCGGTCATCAGCGGGAGCGGCGCATGATGGGACGGCGCACGCCTGGCAGGCTTGGTTGAGGCGGCGGTCCGTGGATTCTTTTTCCCGCCTCACTTTTGTGAGGCGGGGATGCTGGAGGGAGGCGTCAAGCGGAATGACCAAGCTCGCCCGACACGAGATGCCGCTTGCCAGCCAACTGAAACGAGACGGTCGGCACAGCGACGCCCGATTTCGTAGGCCGCGCCAACCGGATTCTATTTCGCAGAGACAGGTACCTCAACGCGAAAACATTCCATAGCCGCGACCAGCGGGGCTCCCGTGCCGCTGCTATTTGCCGCCGTTTTTCAAGAAGGCACTCATACGATCGATCAGGGGCGCCGGTGTTGCATAGGCTTTCTTGACCGTTTCGAGTGTCTCGTCCGCTCCGACCGGGCGAATTTCCAGATTCTGCCGCCCGGCGTCAGCGAGGGTTTGTGGATCTGTGAGGGTCTCGACGAAAGCGTCTGCGAGCACCTTGCGGATTGGGACCGGCATATCGGGCGGCGCGACGAACGGGCGGGCGTAGGTCTGTCCCGCGTACATGAAATCGAGCAGCTCTTGATCGTCGGGCTTGGTGACGAAGTTCGTTACACGCGGCCAATCTTTCACGTCTGGAATTTCATAACCGGCCCAGAAGATGACGCGGACCTTGCCATCTTTGATTGCCTGCGCGCTCTTCCTCATGATGCTTGAAAAGCTGTCGCAGGCACCCTCCACTTCGTGACGCTCCATCGCCAGAAATGTTTCGGTCGACGTCGGGTAACCGCTAACGACCTTAAACTTGGTTCCGATCAGACCGTTCAAGACGATCGGATAGATGTAGCTCCCCGCGCCCGGACCGGTCGCGCCGACGACAAGCTGGGTGGTCAGGAGGTCCTGCGGCGATCTGATTCCGGTCGAGGCGTTCGCGATGCAGATATTGGTTTCGGTATCCGCGCTGCCCAGCCAACTGTATTTGGTCGCGTCGAACAGTGGGCCCACGCTGGAGTGGGTCAACGGGGCGGTGATCACGTCGCGCGCGAGAATGCCCCACTCGGTGCCGTCCTTGGGTGACTGCGTGTAGATTTTCTGGGCGACCAGAAGAGAGCCGCCGCCCGGCATGTTTTGCGGCAGGACAGTCGGGTTACCGGGCAGGTGACGGCCGATGTGTGCAGCGACGAGTTGGCCATACTGATCGTAGCCGCCGCCGGGACCGTAACCGATCAACACCTTGATCTGCTTGCCTCTGAAATCAACGGTCTGGCTGTTGGCGGGGGCCAAAAACAGCGCGCCGAGCGTTGCAGCGAATATGATGAGCCGTCTGCTTCCGGCCATTTCGCTTGGTCTCACGCGGCTGCAACCTCGAGCGGCACAACAGGCTTGAGACCGTCGATTACGATGCCGCGCCGGGACCGGCCACGTTGCTGATCCTCCGGAATGGGGCGCCCGCCGGGGTCTGCGAGCCAAAGCCGAAGCAGATGGCGCTTACGGTCCGGCTCCGGCCAGTCTTCAAAGCTGCGCCGACTGTGGAGCGTCACCAAATTGTTCAAAAGCTGGATGTCGCCCGGCACGAACGGCATATCATAAGCACACTCGGATACGGTCTCGCGATAGATATTGATGGCTTCGAGCTGCCGTGGCGTCAGTTTTGGCACGTCGGCCAGGAGTTGCGCCTTTTCAATCGTCGAGCCTACTCCCATGGCGCTGAAATAGCCTTGCGTAAAGGAGAAGACCGGCTGACTGAACCAGGGGCGCACGCCTTCGGTGACGTCGCAATTGTTGGTGCGATAAAAGTTGCCCATGAGCGTTTCGACGACGTCCGGGCGCCGCGACAGGATCCTGTTGTAGACGGTTACCGAGCTGGCGACACGGCTCTCGCCGCCGGATCTTGCCGTGTGCAGACACAGCAAGCCCACGTAATCGCAGCCGTCGGCGTGAAAGCGCAGCTCCGCGCGCGTGCCGTAGCCGCGTTCCACCCCGTAGTCCCTGCCGACATCCCGCACGTGCCCGAGCACGTGACCGGACGAATTCTGGATCATCCTGTCGCCAATGTACGATCCGATACCGAGATAGGCAATCGCAACCGCCTCGCGATCCATTCGGTCGACAGGAAACTTCTGCAACATGACCATGCCGCGACCATCCAACAACTCGCGACGGACGTCAGCAAGCGTTGCGGCCAGTGGCCCAAGCGGAAACGTATCGCGATCGACGTCCACAATAGGCAGCCCAGACTTCTTGAACGCCTCAACCGCACCGGCGAGTTCCTCGACGTCGCCTTCGCTAAACGGATAACCCCACGTCGCGACATCGCCGAGCTGCTCCGGTAGCCACCCGGCAGGGTCGATGACAGGCTTCATGCCAATGGCGGGCACCCGCTGCGCATGGCTGAAAGTCCGGAAATTGCCCATCGTCGTCTCCCATTCCGACTCGTGCTGCGTCATCGTTCTGTAAATCGGCGTGGGGTCCGGACGCCGATCGGCGCAAGTAACCTATTGATATTGCCTCTGCCGACGAGGTCAAATTCCGGCGCCCACATCCCCGTCCGACTCGGGCTGCTTGCTCCGAACGCACTGCGAGCGCCCATGAAGCCGACGCGCTACCGATTACGGTGATGAAATCGCGCCGCCTCATGGGCGCCCCTCAGTCGGAGAAGCCTACCATCGATGGCTGCGTTGTGCATTACAGCAAAGCTGTCTGCCTGAGGTCTGCAACGAGTTAACCGCTGCACATTCGCGATGTCCGCACGACTTCCGCTAATGCTCCGATCGCTACCGTTTCACTGCGGCGCGGTAAGCGACATTGCCAAAAGGCGACATATGGACCGCAGCCTTCATTCAATTACTTTATCCGCGCGTTGCACGAGCGAAGGTGGCACCTCGAAACCGATCGTCTTGGCGGCCTGCAGATTAATCGCCAACTCGAAAGTAGTGGGCTGCTCGACCGGCATATCGCCAACTTTCTCACCACGCAGGACATTGGCGAGCTGCCGCGCTAACTGCCGGAACATCTGTGTAAGGCGCGGACCATAGCCGATCAGTCCACCCTCCTCGGCAAACTCTGGCGACTGGTAGATGGCGGGCAGGCGCAGCGCCGTCGTACGCTCGAAGATGTCGAGTTGCCGCGCATAGAGGATTGGGGAGGCCAGAACGTTGAGCGCTTCAGCGCCCGCTCGGCTCGCGTCTTCGATCTGCGGCACGATCTGCTCGGGTCGTTCGACCAAGCGAACAGCAAGTTCAGCGCCCCGAGCGCGTGCCGCTTCCTGTAACGCCCGTATGTTCTGAGGCGCTGCGGTATTGGCATCGGCCAGTACGGCCACGCGGCGGGCGGCGGGCACCATCTCCATCAAGATTTCCTGGCGCTTGCCGTCGAGCTCGGTCGCCAGAATGCTTATGCCGGTGATATTGCCGCCCGGGTGTGCAAGCGATGCCACCAGTCCTTGCCCGACCATGTCGTCCGTCAAGGTAAATATCGGGATCGTGCGTGTGGCCGCCTGCGCAGCCCGTGAGGCGGTAGCTCCTCCCGCCAGGATGGCGTCAACCTGTGCCTCGACCAACTCCTCGGCCACGGCGGAAAACTGTTCAGTGCGCACCGCGTATCCGCGACTGTCGACGATCAGGTTTTGGCCTTCGACAAAACCTAACCGGCGTAGCTCGTCATAGAACGGAGGAAATTGCGGCGCCTGCGGCCCCTGATTGTGTAAGACGCCGAGGCGATAGATGCGCCCAGCCTGCTGCGCAAGCGCGGCAAACGGCAACAGCGATGGCGCGGCCACCGCGCCGCCCAATAGAGAGATGAGCTCACGACGCTTCATTGTCCCCCTTCACGCGAAGGGCTGAATATTACCACACCAGGGCGCGAGAACATTGCAGTGTATCGCAGCAAAAATTGATCGTCGAATGGCAGAGATGGGTCACGAACTGCCTCGGCGATTACCGCGTCGTGTGGCAGAAACACTCCGATAACGGACGCGAATGTGGTCAGTCGGCGCCGCGGAGAAGCGCCGATTGTGTTGCAAAAGTCATTTTGCACTGTTGCTCAAAAATTCTAAAAGCTACTGGCGCGGTTTTCGTGTAGAGATGTGAGGGGCCTCATCGCCCCACGTTAAACTTATAGGCGACGCCGGTAGCCCGATTGAACTTATACGAATTGGCGATTGCTTCTGGCTTCAGATTTTTCTCAAAAATCGGTTGCTCTGCAACTTTCGACTTTTGCAACACAATCGGCCACAACCGGACTCATGCGCCGCAGCAAACAATGTCACTATTCAAGCACGTCGGCGGCAAGAGCCAGCAGCGGAAGCGGCACGGTAAGACCAAGTGATTTCGCGGACTTTAGGTTGATAATTAGATCATACTTAGTCGGAAGAAGAACTGGTAGGTCAGCTGGCTTTTCGCCCTTGAGAATCCGCGCTACTTAGAGAGCGGTTTGATGCATATTGTCTGGGACGCTGCCGTTGAAGCTGACGAGACCGCCGGCCGCTGCGAACGCACGCAGTGAACCGATTGTCGGCACCGCATAGCGAGCAGCCAACGAGCCCAGTCTGGAGCTTTCTGCAAAAAAATAGGAGTCGACGGTGATGATGAGCCCGTCGATGTGTTCCCGCCCCGCTATGACGAATGCTTTATCAAGTTCACCGGGATCACCGGCGTAGAGGGTTCGAACCTTCAACGCAAACTTGGCCGCCGTTTGCTCTATGTCCTCGGCTTCCACATATCCCTTTTGCCTCGGATTGATGAGAAGGCCAAAAGTCGCGAAACCAGCTTCGCTATTGCAACATGAGCTCGCCGAGGTCTCACATGGGTCATTAGCGACATTTTCGCCTGACCCGGCCATGTCGGCCCTTACCCCAATAGCGACCGATCTGCCACCTGCAGGGCAATCGCCACGTGCCATTTTGCGGAAACCTGCGTCAGTCGATAACATCATCGGCGGTAGCAACAAGAGCACTCGGCACCGTTACTCCGATCGCCTTGGCGGCCTTGAGGTTGATGATCAAGTCGAATTTCGTTGATTGCATAACCGGCAAATCGCCAGGTTTGGTTCCCTTGAGAACCCGGCCCGTATAAAGGCCAAGTTGACGGTTGGCTTCGGTAAGGCTGGTTCCGCACGACGCCAACCCTCCATCTGTAGCGAAGGAGCGGAATTGAGATACGAGTGGCAACGCGCTCTGCGTCGCCAATGCGATGATCTTTCTATGCTGATCGAGAAGAAAGGGCTCTGCGTCAACAAAGACCGCTGTAACGCCCAGTTGTGAGAAGCTTGTGAAAGCAGAATCCAGTTCGTCCTCGGTGCTAGCCTCGCCAATAACCAGCTTCAGCCCGAAGGCGTCCGCCGCGGCATGCGCATCTTTGATGTCCGGCTGAGCGTTCGGATCCTTGGGATTTATTAGGAAGCCTATCACAGCAGCTTTGGGCACCAACTCGTGAAGCAACTCTATTTGCTTGGAAGCCCGTCCATTCACCAAGAATGCAATTCCCGTAATGTTGTCGCCCGGTCGATTGAGGCTCGCGACTACGCCGAGCTTTACTGGATCTCCGCCCATCGCAAATACGATTGGGATCGTACGCGGTACGACCGGCTTGAGCTTGACAACCGAGATTGTTCCACCCGTTGCAACGATGACATCAACCTGGTTACGGAGCAGATCGGCTGCCAACTCGGGCAGTTGAGCGAAATTACCAGCGGCAAACCGCGACTTTATCGTGACGTTCTCGCCATCAACAAAACCTGCCTCTTTCAGGCCTTGTCGAAACGCAGCCACGATGTCCGCTGAATTGCTTGGCGACCTGCTATTGATGTATCCAATAACCGGTATCTTTGCGTGCTGTGCGCGCGCCGCGAGCGGCCAAGTCGCCGCGCCACCAATCACCGTGATGAATTCGCGCCGTCTCATGAGTACCCTCCATCAGAGTAGGCTACCATCGACGACTGCTTTGTGCATCACGGCAACGTGTGGTGCGATTTCGGAATTGGTCAACAGCGACGTTTTGGCAATTCCGGCCCGACGTTACCTTTCTCCCGAAAACGACCGTTCAGCGACCCGACGGTCGCTCCGTACTAAAAGCGGTCGAACATGCTTGGGTAGCACAAATCGGGTGGCCCAAAGGCTTCGGGCGAGCCATTCCGTATCGCATTGAAGCAACGGAGGTCACCCATGAGTTTTCGTATCCGCGGCCTTGAGGCCCACCAGTTCGATCATCTTTTTTCCCTCTCGGACGCCGAGCTTGCCGAGCGTGGTGCGGTCCGGCAGATCGCCGATGGAGCTCGCCCCTGCCGCATCAGTCTTAGTGATTCCAAGGCGGGAGATGAGCTAATCCTCGTCAACTATGAGCATCACGCCATTTCCTCGCCATACCGCATGCGGTTTGCCATCTACATTCGCCGCGGCGAGGAAACGTTCGACGCTATCGACGAAGTCCCGGAGCAGCTTCGCAAACGCACACTCGCCGTGCGCGGCTTTGACGCTTCAGGGATGATGACTGGCTGGGAGATCGTCGAAGGCACCAATGTCGAGACGGCTATAGAGCATCAATTCGCGAATATGGAAGCAAAGTATCTGCACATCCATTTCGCCGCGCCTGGGTGCTACGCAGCGCGTGTCGATCGGGTCGTAAGCCGATAACGCCTGGTACTGGGATGGTCGGGCCGTGCTGAATTGTGCGCTACGGCAAACAATCCGGCTGAATTGACGCAATGGGTCATCTTCGACGCTTTGAACGTCCGCCAGGCATGTCCGCTTCGCGCCCAACACCGGACATATCGCTGCGTCCCATTAAGTGTTGCGATGGGCCAAAGCACAAAGTCGCTGCGCGACAGCCCGCTGAGGCGGGTGCTTGAGCCGATAGGCCGGTAGCCAGATGAGAGAATGACGATAGCGGGGGACGCGGCCGCGTCCTGAGATTGCGGTCCCAGCAACCTCACTCAGGAGTTCTCTGATGACCTGGCCCATGGTCAGCCCGCTGCGTCAACGCATGATCGACGACATCCGTGCGCGCAAACTCGGGCGTCATTCGCTGCGCAGCCATCTCCACAGTTGCAAGCGGTTCGCCGCTTTCCTCAAACGCTCGCCGGAGACGGCGACAGCCGACGACGTGCGCCAGTTCCAACTGACGCTCATCGAAGAAGAAGGGCTCACCATCTGCAATCGTAACCGCATCATGACGGGGGTGAAGTTCCTGTTGCGCGTGACGATGCGACGGCACGATCTCGCCGCCGAGATCTATCACCTCAAGGAGCCGCAGAAGGTGCCGGTGGTATTGAGCTCCGACGAGGTAAAGCGAATTCTATTGATGGCGCCAAGCCTCAAGGCGCGAACCATGCTGACGATCAGCTATGGCTGCGGCTTGCGGGCGGGCGAAGTGACGCGGTTGACGGTCGGTGACATCGACGGCGCGCAGAACATCATCCGCGTCGTGCAAGGCAAAGGCCGCAAGGATCGCAACGTCATGCTGCCGCCGGATGTGCTCGCGCTATTGCGAGAGTGGTGGCGCGAGCGCTCGGCGTTGGACGACGCCGGGATGCCGCCGGCAGAGCGCTGGATTTTCCCCAGCTATGGCCGCCGCAAGCCGATCACACCACGTCAGTTCAGCCGTCTGTTTCGGGAGGCCGTCAAAGCAGCCGGTATCCGCAAGCCAGGGCTGACCTTGCATTCGCTGCGCCACAGCTTCGCGACGCACCTGCTCGAACGCGGTACTGACATTCGAATTATCCAAGCTTTGCTCGGACACGACAAACTCGAGACGACGGCGCGTTACACGCGCGTGGCCACCGGCATGATCGCGGCCGTCGAGAGCCCGCTGACGCAACTGTCGCAGCCGCGCCGGAAAATGCGGAACCGTAAGGACAAGTCGAATGAAGGACCGCCGGCGTAACGCCGTCGGATGGCCCGGCCATCGCTGGAGGTCGCGGACATCTTCCGCGACCACGGCTCCGCTTGGCGTTTGGCCAACGCGGGGCATGTCAGCCTCGACCAGATCAAGGTGATGAGTGCGATCGAGCGCTGCCGCACAGCGGCGCTCGGCGGCCATGTCGCGCGTTGCGAGAACGGTGCGTGTGCTTACACCGTCGTCAGCTACAATAGTTGCCGCAATCGCCACTGCCCCAAGTGCCAGGGCGCGGCGGCACAGAAATGGCTCGCCGAGCGCGAAGCCGAGTTGCTGCCCGTCAGCTACTTCCACGTTGTCTACACGCTGCCCAGTCAACTGCGCGATGTCGCTTATCAGAACAAGCGCGTCATCTATGACCTGCTCATGAAGGCGGCGGCCGAAACCACGCTCGCCATCGCGGCCGATCCAAAGCGCCTCGGTGCCAGGATCGGCATCACCGCCGTACTGCACACCTGGGGCTCGGCGCTGACGCATCATCCCCACGTGCATATGATCGTGCCCGGCGGCGGTCTCGCGCCGCTTGTGCGTGAGCAACAACCGAGGGCGCAGCAAGAGGCCGATTGCAGCAGATGGATCTCGTCGCGCTCCAACTTCCTCGTCCACGTCAACGTGCTCGCGCGTTTGTTCCGAGGCAAGTTCCTCACCTTGGTTATGGACGCGCACGCCGACGGCCAATTGAAGTTCTTCAACACCCACGTTGGGCTCGCCGACAAACGAACCTTCAAGCGCTTCCTGGCGCCGCTGCGCCGGATCAAGTGGGTCGTCTACTGCAAGCAGCCGTTCGCGGGACCCAAGCAGGTGCTGCGCTATCTGTCACGCTACACCCATCGCGTTGCCATCTCGAACCGTCGGCTTGTCGCTGCTGATGATGGTGGCGTGTCATTCCGCTGCAAGGACTATCGCATCGAAGGTCCTGGCCGCTGGAAAACCATGACGCTCGCACCCCACGAGTTTATCCGTCGGTTCCTGATGCACGTGTTACCGAAGGGCTTCCATCGCATCCGCCACTACGGGTTGTTCGCCAACGGTAACCGAGCCAAGAGCATCGCCAAGGCGCGTGAACTGCTCGCCGTGGCGACACCGCAGACTGAATCCGAGGCCGCTTCAATGCAGGAGCCTGATCAGCCCCGCGTGCTGCCGCGCCCATGCCCCTGCTGCGGTGGCCGCATGATCATCATCGAGGTCTTTGCACGCGGCGAGGCGCCCAGGCACAAGCCATCAATCGACACGTCATGAACGCGCGGCTGATGCCAGATCAGACTGACACACATCCGCATCGCTGGCCCTCCGTCGGCATCGCCGCCGCTCGTGCCGCAGACACAAAATGCCGTCTGTCGCATCTGCTCGACCCATCGGTCTGCGCCGCAAACCGTCGCCGCCTCATGCCAAGTGGCCACAAATACCCCTGTGCGCCAGGTTCCGGTCTCACCCGCGCCGCACCATCACCGCGCCGCACCGGCCGCGCCCGGCCTCAATCCCCATAGCGCCCGCCGCACCACCCGCGATCACCTCCCGCGACTTCGTGCCTTGGCGCTTCTCGGACGCCGGCGAACACACGCGCGGATAGACCTTCACTCAGGCGTCCGAGAAACCTGCACACTTTCTGCCGCACGCACCCGCAGCAAAAGGCCGCAAGCCATTTCACCGTTGGACCACCATGAAGTCGGTCACAGACCTGCCGGTTGGGGCGTGCTATCGTTGGTAATGATCCAGTGCGCGTGACCCCCACTGGAGGGTCCGATGGCGATCAACATCGCAAGGCGGAAATTCATCGCCACGCTTGGCGGCGCAGCAGCATGGCCGCTTGCCGCGCGCGCGCAGCAGCCGGCGCTGCCGGTGGTCGCGTTTATCAACGGCGCGTCGCCCGATGCCTTCGCGAGCTATGGAGCCGCGTTCCGCAAAGGACTTAACGAAACCGGCTATGTTGAAGGCCAAAACGTGATGGTTGAGTACCATTGGCTGGAGGGCCAATACGACCGCCTGCCGGCACTGTTGGCCGATCTGGTCCGCCGAAAAGTGGCCGTGATTGCCACGCCCGGCAGCACGACGGCTGCGCTCGCGGCCAAAGCTGCGACGGCGACGATCCCGATCGTCTTCGGTGTCCAACAAGACCCGGTTCGGCTCGGTCTTGTTGCCAGCCTCGCCCGGCCCGGCGGCAACGCAACCGGCATCAATTTTTTTACTGCGGAGGTGTTGGCCAAGCGGCTACGCCTGCTGCATGACCTGGTGCCCAAGGCCGTTCGTATTGCCGTGCTCGTCGATCCGGCCAATGCTTCAACCACCGAGTCCACATTGCGGGACCTGCGGGAAGCCGCCGCAACCTTCGGGCTGCAAATCCAAATCCTCAACGCCAGTACGATCGCCGAGATCGATGCGGCCTTCGCCACCTTTGCGCGCGAGCGCCCCGATGCTCTCTTCGTCGCTCCCGATGCTTTCTTCAGCAGCCGCGTCGTGCAATTTGCCACCTTGACGGCGCGCGATAGGATTCCGGCGGCTTATGGGAACCATGAACTTGTGGAAGCCGGCGGGCTGATGAGCTATGGAACCGACCTCGCGGACGCGTTTCATAAAATCGGCGTCTATACCGGCAGCATCCTCAAGGGCGCAAAGCCCGCCGACCTACCGGTCATGCAATCTACGAAGTTCGAACTCGTCGTCAACTTGCAGACGGCGCGGGCGCTCGGCATCGAGGTGCCGTCGGGGCTGATTTCCATCGCTGACGAGGTGATCGAGTAAGCCTTTCGCAGTGCGTCAATTTACAGCGACAAAGTGACGTTGTGGGTCATCTTCTGCCTCGCCATCTCACCGGAAGCGCGGCGGAAGTACCACTGATAACGGACGCGCCGTTCTGCTCCCCGAGTTTGATCGCTTTCAGCCGCGTGCGCGCAGCGTTTTTGATCGACGACAAATTCCGCGTCGATCCCTGCGGCCGTGACGCCGGATTTCTTTGTTCCCGACAATGTCGCACCAGCGGCTCAGTTGTCCGGCTCACCAGCGACCACATAGCTCCACAGCGCTTCGATCTCGTCGGGTTCGAGCACGTCCTCCCACGACGGCATGTTGCGCTTGCCGTAGGTCACTGAATTGATAAAGCGCGCATGGGCGTCGTGCGGGAACGTCTTCAGGTCGATCGCCCATTGTGGATTGCGCATCCGCACGCCGTGGCAGGTCGCGCAGTTCTTTGCAAACAGCACCGCGCCCTTGGCGATCTGCTCGGCGGGAAATTTGGGGTCCCGCGTCGCCACGGCCCTCGCGCCAACAAGCGCGAGGCCGAGGCTGAGCAGTAGTCCGGCTTTCATGCCGCTAATTCGGCATCAGGGCGAACGTCCACACCGAGCCGCCGGTCGGCGTGCCGTCGGCCGCCTTCATGGCGCGGTTGAGAACGCCGCCGATGCCCGATAGCACCGTCACGTATTGCCGGCCGTTGCGGGTGTAGGTGATGGGTGGCGAATTGATGCCGGAGCTGGTCTTGAACTTCCAAAGGAGCTCTCCGGTCGCCTGGTCGAGCGCGATGAAGTCGCCGTTTAGCCGGCCAGTGAACAGCAAACCGCCGTCGGTTGCCAGCATTCCTGCCGAGATCACGGTGCCGGTTACCGGCACTTTCCAGACCGCCTTGCCGGTCAGTGGATCGAACGCCATGTGATAGCCCCAGGGCTCGCCGGCGGGCGGCGCCCGGAAGCTCGTTTCGACGCCGGTCGAGCCCGCGCCGAGCACAAAATCCACCTTGGAGTATTTTAGGATGCGGGGGATTTCCCAGGAGTTCAGATACACCAATCCGGTCTTCGGATTGAACGCCACCAGCGAGGCGTTCACGCCGCGCGACGGCCAGATCTCCACGGTCTCTCCTTTGACGGCGCGGTCGTACACGTCGGTCAGTACCGGACGGCCGGTTTTCAGATCGATTTCGGACGCCCAGTTGACCTTCACGTAGGGATGCGCCGCAATCAATTTGCCGTTGGTTCGGTCGATCACATACATGAAGCCGTTCTTGTTGGCGTTGAGCAGCACCTTGCGGGCCTGCCCGTCGATGGTGAGATCGGCCAACACCGGCTCGAACGTGCCGTCGAAGTCGTAGCTTTCGTTCGGAATGTACTGATAGGACCAGACCACTTCGCCAGTCTTTGGCCGGATCGCCAGCACACTCGCTGTGTAGAGGCTGTCCTTGCCGTTGCGATAGACCGGATTGTACGGCTCCGCATTGCCGGTGCCCCAGTACACCAGATCGAGATCGGGATCGTAGGCGCCGTTGAGCCAGGTGGCGCCGCCGCCGTATTTCCAGGCGTCCGGCATCGTGTCGTTGGGCCAGGTCTCGGACCCCGGTTCGCCGGGGGCGGGAATCGTGTAGCGGCGCCACAGGTGCTGCCCGGTTTCCGGATCCCAACCGTCGAGGAAGCCGCGCGTGGTGCGGTCGCCGCCCGCCATGCCGGTAATGACGAAGCCGTTCGCCACCAACGGCGCGATGATGCCAGTATAGCCTTCCTTATAGTCGGCGAAATTCTGCTTCCAGACCTGCTTGCCGGTCTTCATGTCGAGCGCGACCACGTTGCAGTCGAGCTGCTCGCGGAAAAGCTTGCCGTTATAGATGGTGGCGCCGCCACGGATCACGGCGCCGACCGCGCTGATACGGGTGGCGCCGCGTTCGTACTCGACCGGCGTACGCCAGAGCTGTTGGCCGGTCTCGACGTCGAGCGCAAAGGTCCAGTTGCCGTTCACCACATACATCACGCCGTTATAGACCGTCGGCTGGCCCAGCTCGCCGGCCTCGCTCATGAGGCTTGTCGCCCACACCGGCACTAGGCGCTTGACGTTCGCGGTGTTGATCTCCTTGAGCGGGCTGTACTGATTGAGGCGATAACCCATCCCGAAGGTGGTGTCGTTTTCCGGGTTCTTGCCATTGTCGATCAGTTCCTGGGCCGTCTGCGCCATCGCGCAGCTGCACCAGGAGCACAACAAGACTGCGAGCAAACTTCTCATGTTTCACTCCCTGACATCGGGCCGTTGCGCCGGCGCCATCGGCCAAACCAGGCTGGCCCAATCTTGCTTCACGGGCCGTACCAACGCGGCGCCGTGGTGGCGGCGAATGATGTCCGTCCGGGGCGGCTCTGCCAAGGCCCGAGGCTTGGGCACCCATGAATGACAGTAGGGTTGGGAAACGCGCTCTTTTATGCTCGTCGAGCGTCAATGTAATCTGCTCGCCCGCCAACGGACACCGTCAACCGTCGTAAACCGGACAGTTCCTCGCAGACTCCCCAATTCCGAGCTTCGGTCCAGAGAATATCTGACCGAAAAGGAGATCGAACGGCTTCAGGATGCGGCACGCAAGCGATCCCGCTATGGGCATCGCGACGCTACTATGATCCTGATTGCGCTTATCGGCATGGGCTGCGTGCCTCCGAAGTGTGCGGCTTGCGCTGGGACCAGATTGATCTGAGTACCGGCCGACTACATGTCCGACGCGCCAAGGGCGGCATCGATAACGTCCACCCGCTGAGCGGCGGGGAAATCCGCACACTGCGTCAGCTACGCCGCCAGAATATGGAGTCTCCGTACGTTTTTGTTACCGAGCGTGGTGGCCCCGCTACCACGGCAGGCTTCCTGAAAACAGTCGCCCGCACCGGAGAGGCCGCAAAGCTGTCATTCCCGATCCATCCCCACATGCTCCGGCACTCCACCGGCTACAAGCTCGCCAATGACGGCCATGCCCGAGCCCTCCAGCACTACATGGGCCAGAGGAATATAATGCACGCGGTGCGATACACCGACATGGCGCCCGATCGGTTCAAGAATTTCTGGCAAGACTGAAACTCAGGACCGACAACACATTGCTTTTGGTGCATCGGCAAGACTTTAAATTGCCTCTGCGGTGGCGTCGTAGGTGTAAAGCCAGTCCATGCGCTCCCGCAGGCGCTCCTGCTGCCACTCGCGCGCCACGGAAATTGCAACCGCATCCTCGTCGGCGAGCGCAGGGCTGAAGGCCTGTCTGCGGTTCTCATGGGCCTTGCGCACGACGGCGGCAGTGCGATCGCGCCTGATGTTCTGGTAACGCAGGAGTGCGGCCATCGGCTCGTTGGCATATTTCGACAAACAGGCTGCGGCGACGTAGGCGTCTTCAATCGCCATGACCGCGCCTTGTCCCAGAAATGGCAGCGTCGGATGGCAGGCATCACCGAGCAGCGTAATGCGTCCCTGTGTCCAGCGCTCCATCGGGCCGCGCACCATCAGCGCCCATTTGTACGGCGTGTCGAGACCGTTAATGAGAGTGTGAACGTTGTGCCAGCCGTGGAAGTCGTTGGCGAGCTCGCTTGTGCCTCGATGGTCCAGGATTCCACCTGCCAGTATCGCGCTCGACAATGCGATAAAGTTCATAATCTCGCCGCGCCGACCGGATATGCAGTACATGCCGCGCGGAAGCCAGTTCGTTCCAGCCATGCGTGCAAGGTGCGGCGGTAGTTGTTCCATCGCCACCAAACCGCGCCACGCCACGCAACCCGTGAACTCGGCGTGGCCGGCGCCGAACAGACAGGCACGCACCTGGGAGTGAATGCCGTCGGCACCAATAACGAAGTCCGACGTTGCCACATGCCCATCGACGAACTTCACCTCGGCGTGGTCCGCCGTCTGGCTGACTGAAATGCACTTCCTGCCGAGCGAAATCGCGTTTGCCTTCAGCTGCTGCACTGCCTCGGCCAGAATGCTGAGTAGGTCGCCGCGATGGAGCATGACGTGCGGCGTGCCGTACCGTTTGGCCGATGCCGCGCCGAGATCGAACCAATTCCAAGTTTCGCCAGTGCGCCAGTGGCGTATCTCGCGCGCTGAAGGGAGAACCTGAACGCGCGACAACACGTCCTGTAGGCCAAGCGCATAGAGGACGCGGGTGCCGTTCGAACCGAGCTGAACGCCGGCTCCGACCTCCTTGAGTACGGCCGATTGCTCGTACACGTCGACATCGATGCCACGATGAAGCAACGCCAGCGCGGCGGTGAGGCCGCCAATGCCGCCGCCGACGATGACGACCTTGGGCGATGATGTGCAGGCGACGCTCTGCATGTCGGAACTCCGGACGGACTGCTGCGAAGATCAACGCGATTACGCATGGATTTCTTTGAAAAGGAAATCCCCTCACCCCATCCCAGCCGGGATCATACCATGTCGATCATGTTAGCAGGTTTTCACGCCACAACAGTCAGTTTTGGCTTGTCGCATCAGGGGCCACAACGCGGCGAAAGCGCCGCTATCGGGGTCGGCGCAGACATGCCGCGAGTATCTTCAAACCGACCTTCGTGAGCAGGTGGATTGATTGTCAGAAGCGAGGTTGGCTTTTCTCGAGGTAATAAATAAATCTGGTCCATAGGATGAGCGTTGATATGAAAGCCAGCACGCCAACCGGAATGGCGACGTACCAAATCCACTCGAAAAAATATTGAAGGTAGATCACCGTAGCTGTGCAGATTATTAAGCCGAGCACCTGCCCAATACCGCCACGATAACGGAGAAGCGTATTTAGCAAAATGCTTCCCCTTGCGCTTTGGCTAACCGCTTACCAGCGTGATGAACTCTCGGCGTCTCATTCGATGACCTCGTCGGCGCGGCCGAGCAACGCGAGCGGAAAAGTAATGCCAAGAGCTTTGGCCGTCTTTAGATTGAGGACGAGATCGACTTTGGTGGTCTGTTGCACGGGCAGGTCTCCGGGCCTCTCCCCCTTGAGAATTCGACCCGTGTAAACTCTAATTTGGCGAAAGGAGTTCGTAAAGCCGCTGCCGTAGCTCATCAAGCCACCCGCCGAGACGAAGTCTCGCCACTGATTTATTGCAGGAACAAATTCGCGAACTGTTAGCGCCGCGAGTTGTTTGCTCCATAGGCGACCGCGACGAAAATCCCTTAGCGACCACCGACGGCCTTACGAAGGGCGACGGCGGCAAAATCAAATTGGGTTCAAGAGCCTGGGACCATGGCGAGACGTTTTGCCCGACCAGGTGCTCGAGGCCAGGCTGCGGCAGGGCAAACGACGCGCCTATCAGTTCATGCCTCTAAGCAAATTTTAATGCTTGGCTCCGCGCCTCAACGAGACGCGAGGCGTGCGCGCGTAGAACTCAATGTGCTGATTAAAGTCAAAGAACATCTCCGAGTGTCGCCTTGGAAGAATTCTCGCCGCCCGATTGATGGTCTCCAAATCGGTTTGGAGGCCCATCACTTGAGAACTGGTAAGTTCTCTTTGCAGTGCCGCGTCAACATCTCTGAGGCGGAGGTATAATTTGCGCATGCGCTCTTGCAAAAACCATTGATAAAGTTTGGGCACGAAATGGAATAGCGGAAAAATGATGGCGCCGCTTGCAAATAATACAGCGAATAATCTCAGAACGTGGGGGACCACCCAGTGGGGCAAGTACTTGTCGAGAAACGGAAAGCCGTTTTTGTAGAAATCGACGGCAGCTTCGGCCATTGGAAATTCGGGATCGGTCAGCGTCGGAAACTCGCCGGCTCGTTGAAAAAGTCCCGGCGTGTTGTGTGTTTCTTTTAGTGCCTGTGCCAAGAGGCTAACAGCTGCGGGATGAAGATCATTTCGCACCAGCACAGCATTGGTGGACGCGTAGAGGACAATATCGCTGGCCGGAATTTTCTTCTCGAAGTCAATCACGCCTTGCGGCAATAGCAATCTGACGAGAGACGGAAAAAACCGGGTGAGAGCCTCCGCCCGCGTGACACTCAGAAGCCGAATACCGGAATCTCGCAGCGAGGATTGAATGAGCGGCGAATCCAATTCGAGGCCGATAATCGCGGCATCGGCGTTGCCATCATGGATGGCGTTGACGGCGGCCTGGCCCGCAAGAGGTAACGTGGAGTTTTCAGAATTGATGCCGCTGATTCCGAGAATTTTATCGGTGACCGCTCGAGAGCCGGTGTTGACATTGCCTGCAGCGATGCGTTTGCCCTTGAGTTCCGTCAAGTTCCAGCGCATCAGTCGCACGATAAAAGATAAAAAATATCATATAATTGATGCGTCCTAACGACAACAGCCCGGGCGCTTGCTCGCTGTTTCCCAACCCCCCTTGTGCGAAGGCGGCCTGAACGCCGGTATTGTGGTCCAGCAATAGTTTGACGTTGTCCCATCCCGCGCTTCCTGCGTGCATCTCCAAATTCACATGGCTCCTTGCAAAAATCCTCTGATAGCGCAGCGCCAGACGCTCGTAGTTGCCGCCCGTTAAGCCCGAGGCGATTGTAATCGTCGACGGCGGTGCGGGAAAAAAATAGATCAAAGCGAGCGAAGCGATGCCCACGACACAGAGGATGACGGCTAGCACTATCAGCAGATGTCGGCCGGTATAACCAAGCATGAATCTCCCTCTCCACGGCTTGCGCCGTCGTCAGCGCGCTACGGCAAAGGGACAAAAAGAAGCATGGCAGTCGGCGCACATTTGCGCGGATTACTGAACGTCACAATTGTCTACTGATGCCAAGCATGCAGGAACCGCGCCCCGCGTAGTTCTGAAAACGTAGCACGTTTCTAGCCGAAGCATTTACTTTAGATCGGCCCAGCGGTGCGGTTACCGTAGTGCAGCAATTCGGTCGCTATACGGGGGAAGCGGAGATCGCGCGGACACTGTGAACGGGTTGCTCTTGGCCCCTTCGCGTCATTTCGCGGCAACGCAGCAAACGGTCGCGTTTGGGCATATAGCGACCGTCGCTGGAGCTCGTAGCGAATCCGTGGCTCCTTATCGCGGCCTGCGCGCGACGCCTTCCACTGCAATGACGGCCCGACGGAGTCCGGTCGATGTCGCGGTGACACTGAAATATGAATTTTAGGCAGCAGTTAAAATCATAGCTTTGTCACCCTTGCACTGGCATACTACGCGCAGGTGTCGGGCACTGTGAGGGTGCCTATGTTCAGCGTTCTGAGAAGCTATGACGCGCCAGAATTTCTTGTGATTGCGGCCGCGACCATGTTTGTAGTCGGCAGCTTTTTTTACTACGCGTTCTGACGCGCGTACCAGCTCCGGCAGCTTGGCTCGATCCGCCGCGCTCCGTCGCGCAAAACGGACCGAAATCGAGACTCAACCGTCGCGGCTGGCCGAATTTTCCGGCCGCGGAATGTCCTTCAATATCTGCCTCAGCACCCTTGGCAGCTTGGCAATGTTCACCGCGATAAGAAATGCCTCGTCACGCGACAGCCGCTTCATCGATATCTGCCGCTGCGGCTCATCCTCGAAATAGAGGTAGGCGAGCGTGGTAGAGTCGAGATGTGGCGCGGTGGTTTTAGGTTGAACATATCTGTTTCCGCCCCTTTCGTCTGGCGGTGCCTTAGTGGTTCAGCCCTGACGCCGTTTCCACATCCCGCTCATCGAACCGGACAGGCAGATTTCCCGCATCCGGCTTGTATGGGGCTTTCTTTGTCAAGGAGCATCGCGCCATTTTGTCGTTCTTTGTCGTTCCATTCTTTTGTTCGACCCGCGCCGCGAGCATTCTTCCGTCCCGATCGCATATTTGCATCGCCGTCGCGCGCAGCGGCGCTTCTCCAGCGCCGCGGAAGGCTTGTTCTTGACGGACGCGAGCACGGCGGCCGGCTTGGCCGCGCGACGATCCGAGGGGAGCCTGCCATTGGCCGCGACCACTCGCGCGAACCACGCTTGTATTCGGTTGAACCCGTATCGGGTCCCGACCATGAAGCAGTCATACGCTTCTGCGGGCAAGGCTCCGAGGCGGCGGGTCCATTCTCTCAGCGGCATTGCAGCCATAGCCGAATGCGGATTGCCGCCACCTCGGATCGTCATCGGCTACCCGGCGCATCAAGCGCAGTCAGGTGCCAAACCCTATTTGTCCTTTCTCGTTCTAGAGTGTTGTTCACACCGCCGGCCGCAGTTCGATACCGTCCGGCACCTCGCCGGTCGTGACCAGGCGCCACAGCGCGATCAGCAGCTTGCGCGCCAGTGCCACGATCATCGTCGTCTTGCGCGCGCCACTCGGCCCCTCGGTCCGCGTGCGATACCAGCGCGCCAGCGCACTGTCTTTCTGGAACATCAGGAAGCGCCACGCCAACTGGATCAGCCCACGTCGTACCCGCGCATTGCCTGCCTTGGCCAAGCCCTTCTCTCGGCGTTTCAAACCGCTCTCGTCAGGCGATCCCGTGAGTCCGGCGTAGCGCGCCACCGCTCTTCGATCTCGAAGCTTCCGCGACAGGATCTCCCGTACCAGCATGTCCGCCGTTTCGATGCCGATACCGATCACCCTGGCGAGCAGTCGCACCATCGCATGCGCCCCTGTATCCGGTGCCCGCTCGAGTCGCTCGGCACGTGTTTTCTCGATCGAGCTGATCTGCTCACGGACCAGTGCCAGCCGTGCCATGTCGCGCCGGAACTCCTCGATGATGTTCACCGGAAGGCCCGTGCCCTCCGCTGTCTGCAGACCTGCCAGACGCTCTGGAGCCTTGCGCAGATGTGGCTTGAAGCCCCGGATCCCAAGACGGGCGAGCGCACTCTTCATGCGGTTGGTGATGCGTGAGCGCTCGTTGACAAGGCTCTCGCGCTCGCGGCTCGGGCGCCTCGCATCCTCCTCCTCCATCGTCGGGATCGCCACCATCCCGCAGTGCCCCCGCTCACCACGCAACCAGCCCAGGAATACGCGCATCAACATCGCCGCATCCAGACGATCCGTCTTCGCCCGCTTGCGCTCGCGTGACACCGCAACGCTTGCCGAATGGATGACATGCGCCTCGATCCCGCGAGCAATGAGCCAGCGCGCCAGCCAGAAGCCGTCGCGGCCAGCCTCATAGGCCAGCGCGATCCGGCTGATCGGCCGGCCAGCACGCACCGCCTCGTTCCGCCATCGTTCGATCAATCGAAACAGTGCCGCCGCATCCGGCTCCAATTTCTTCAACGGCTGGCGCTCGACGCCGGGAACAGTGCCGCTCACAAGCCAGCTCGTTTTGCTCATCTCGACGACCACCACCAAGGTCGAGATCGAATCAAACGCAGTCAGGCTTCGGCTGAGATCATTGACTTGGGCCACGGGGAAACCTCCATCAGTTCGTATGAACGATGAAGGTGCCACGACCTCCGCCGCCCGCCCCATAGCTTCTCTCGGACAAGACTCCACGCCTTTGCTTTTGCGTGCGACGCCATCGGCAGTTTCTGAACACTTTTCGGAGTTGATAGGTTGCCCAATCTCCATGTCCTTCACCACGTGGTGCGTCTGTCTTGAACTGAGGCCCCTTCCCTCCACCGGCGTTACCCGGCTTCAGCGGTACTACGAACCTCTCCGCCACCCCAGAGCGCCCGGCCTGTCCCTCGCGGGCGTCCAGTTGATCATCGCTAATCACGCTTTGGGGCTTCCCGTGTTTCGTGCGCTTTCCTTGTGTACATGCCGCCGCCACTACCCCGGCGCAGCGTCTGGACGTATTGCTTCGCTCACTTCATCCAAACGTGTCAGCCTTCCCCGAAAGGGTTGTCGGGTCGGCCTGCGCATTGTCCTTTTCGAGGATTGCTCAGCGTTCACTCGCGTTGCGGCCTGCACACTCGCGCTGTCACCAATTCGTGACACGCTAATCGAAGGCTTCAGCCACTTCGTTACCTCCATGACTGCTCCGATTGCTTCCGGCTGGAGCGGTCGCCCGGTGGGACTTGCACCCACTGGAAAACGCCGCCTTATCACGGCGCACACCCACAGCGGACTCTCCGTGCCGCCGATCGCCGCATTGCGAACGGATCATTCAATCACCTCGTCGGCGATCGCGAGCAGCCCTGACGGCACCGCGATGCCGAGCGCCTTGGCGGTCTTCGCATTGATGATGAACTCGAACTTGGTCGACTGCACGACTGGAAGGTCGGCTGGTTTCTCCTTGAGAATACGCCCGACGTACAAGCCAGCTTGTCGGTAACTGTCAGCCAGATCCGGCCCATAGCTCATCAAACCGCCGGCGATCACGAAGGCGCGCCGCTCGTAAACCGCCGGGATGGCGTATCGTTTAGCAAGAGCAACGATTTGATTGCGTTCGGTGTTGAAGAAGGGGTCGGAACCGACCAACAGCGCGCTAACTTGCGACTGCGCCATTGAAGCAAAAGCAGGGGCGAGTTCCGGCTCCTTGGCGACATTGACTATTTGAATCCGCTGTCCGAGTGCTTGAGCTGCGGATTGAAGATCGCTCGTCTGCGTGTCTACCGTAGGAAAAGTTGGATTGACCAGCGCGGCTATGAGGCTCGCCCGCGGCAGTAGCTCACGAAGCAAACTAAGTTTCTTGGATTCCAGCTCCGTGAAGAAAATATATATTCCCGTCACGTTGCCGCCCGGCCGGCTGAGACTGGCGACAAGGCCGGTGCCGACTGGATCGTTACCTGTTGTGAAGACAATAGGGATCGTCGCGGATGCCGCCTTGGCAGCATTCGCCGCGGGCGGGCCTCCGGCCATGAGGACGTCCGCCTTGCGGCCGATCAGTTCAGCGGCCAACTCCGGCAATCGGTCATATTGGCCATCCGCCCAGCGCGCCTTAATCGCAAATCTGCCTTCAGCAAATCCAGCCTCGCCCAGACCGCGACGGAACGCAGATGCCATAAGACCCTGCGCTTGTGCTGAGCCGCTGTTGAGAAATCCAATCACCGGCCCCGCCGCCTGCTGCGCCCGCGTCGCAATCGGCCATGCTACCGAGCCGCCGAGCGCGGACAGGAATTGCCGTCGTCCAATGCCGCTTGCCATTTAGCCCGTCCCCCAGAGGGATCATGCGCGCCGCAATGACGGGAACGATATCACGCTACAATCAGGCGGTCCGGTCCTTTGGTCGGTCACCGCGACTGGCGATCCGGTCGCTTAGGGGTGAGAAGCGGAAGTCGCTAAGTGCGCTCGAACCGACGTTGATGCCGAGTAGGCCCAGGGAATTTCACCCTGAGCCTCTCACAGAACCGGACTTGATACTCTCGCATCATCCGGCTCGTGCCATCGCACGAAGGCTGCCGCCTTCTGCTGAACTTTCGAGCTCCTCCTGGTCGACCCAGTTGGCCCACGCTCAACAGCGATGACCCACCCCCTTCGCTCCACGGGCATTACCCCGCTTCATCACTACTACGGGGCAGTCCGTCCCTCTCCGGCGCATCGGTACTTTCGGCCTCGCGGTTGGAGCCGCTTGTGCTCTTTCCCTTGGCATCGCCGGTCAGGTTCTCACGTTCCATACAGGAGCCAGATTGAGCTTCGCGCCGTCTACATGCCGGATGCCGCTTGGGCAGTATCAGTGCATCCCCCAAGCTTATCCCGGAAGATGGGTCAGCCCCCGGTTTTGACATCGTCTAAGTCGCTTTCGACACTTCATCGACGGTTCACTTGCGTTCGCCTCTCCCAATCATGCCTGCCGGAATCTGTTCCGGCTTTTCCGCAACGTTCACCACCATCGCTTTTGACGACAGCAGCTTGCGGTGGCTTGAGATCAACACCTGATTGCCGACCTCGAAGGGCCACCCTTCATCTCCCGTACAGTTGCGCATCGCCGTGTGGACCGGCGTTACTCGTGACACAAGACCCATCTCGACCGTTTGCCAGGAAACATCGGTGCAGTGCAGCACGCAATGTGTGCAGCTATAAATGCTCGATCCGTTATTCGATCACCTCGCGGCGCGTAGCAAAATCCCCGTAGGCAATTCGATGCCGATCGCCTTGGCGGTCTTGAAGGTTGTCACGGCGGTGATGGGGAGGCGCGCCCGCGGCAAGGGGCGCGCCGCACCTTATTTTCCGGCCGTCGGAGCGTTGTAGGTGACGCGATAGATCGTGCCGTTGCCGTCCTCGCTGAACAGCAGCGAGCCATCCTGCGCGAAGGTCACATCGACGGGGCGTCCCCACACATTTTCCTCGCCCGCAGTGAATCCGACGACGAAGTCCTGATACTCCCCGGTTGCATTTCCGTTCTTGAACGGCAGGCGAACGATCTTGTATCCGGTGTGCAGTGAGCGATTCCACGACCCATGCAGCGCGACGAAGGCATCGCCTTTCCACGCGGCGGGGAACATGCCGCCCGGATTAAACGAAACGCCGAGCGGCGCCGAATGGGGCTGCAGCAGCACGTCGGGCGTGATCGCCTTGCCCTTCAGATCGGAGCGCGGGCCGCCGCCCGGCCGGGTGTCCTCGTGATCGCCGATAAAATACCAGGGCCAGCCGTAATAGCCGCCCTTCTTGACGCTCGTCACGTAATCGGGGGGCGTGTTGTCGCCAAGGAGATCACGCTCGTTCGTCGCGCAATAGACGACGCCGGTGCCGGGTTGCACCATAAGGCCCGAGCAGTTGCGGATGCCCGACGCGTAGACTTTCTTGTCTTTACCCTCAGGCGTGTAGGTCAGAACGTTGGCGCGCCACTCTTCCTTGCCCCACGCCGATCCGACGTTATGCGTCTTTTCCCAATTCGCCAGATCGGCGGGCCGGGCTGGCATGTCGTCTGCGATGTTACCCGACGAACCGACCGCGACATACATCGTCTTGCCGTCCGGCGAGAAGGCGACGTCACGCGTCCAGTGGCTGCCGCCAACCGCGAGATCGGAGACGATCGTTTCGGCCGCACCCGACGCCTTCATATTGCCGACCTTATAGGGATAGCGCAGCACCTTTCCCTCCATGCCGACGTAGACCCACCTGGGGTTCGGACCGGGCGGATAGAACGCGATGCCATAGGCATCCTTCATGGCAGTTGCGAAGGTCTCCGACTCGTCGACCTTCGACCCGTCCTTGGTCGGTCGCAGAACGGTGATCTTTCCGTCCGGGCGGCTCTGCGATACAAAAATGTCGCCGTTCGGCGCGACGCGTATCACGCGCGCGCCGGCTAAACCCGTCGCGAAGGGCGCGACCGAGAAGCCTGGCATGGCTTTCAGCAAGGCATCCGTCGGCTTTGGAACGACCTTCGATCGATTTGCCGCCGTCGGCGTCTCGAGCGGCGCGGCGACGTCCTCCGGAGAAATCTTGCGCATCAGACCAGGAGTGTCACCGTGCCAGTCGCCATAAGCCGAACGTCCGCCGCGATAATCGAGTGCGAAGGCGGCGGTGAGACCGGCGGCAAGTGCGACAGCCGACGCCCCCGCGAGCAATATCCTCGTTGTCATGATGCATCCTCCCTTTGCGATGTGCGAAACCATCGTTGACGGATGATCCCCCGCGCCTGAACCAACGTCAACTGGCGCGAACGCTTACAGGCCCGCGAGATATTTAGCGATTTCCGCGCGCTCATCGGCTGTCAGCGCCTTCATCATCGCGGTCATCGTCTTCTGGTTTTCTCGCTGCTCGCGGGCGAACTGGCCCATCTGTTCGTTCAGATACTCGAAGAACTGACCGGCCAGTCGCGGCGCCTCGCCCTCGGGACTGGCCCCTCCCAGCAGGTCAACGCCGTGACATGCCTTGCAAGTTTCGATGGCGGCTGGGACCAATCCCGCGCCCTCTCCGTGACGAGGCCACGCCCGACCAGCGAGAATTTCTGCCACGGGCGGGACATCATCGCGACGGACGGCTTCCGCCATCGACGACATGATCTGATTATCGCGATCGCCCGATCGGTAATCCAATAACTGCTTCTCGATGTATTTCGCCCGTTGGCCCCAGATGATCGGCACCGTCGGATCCTTCGGCAAGCCATCCACGCCGTGACATGAGGCGCATATCCCAAGCGCGTTCTCGACTATGTCCGCTGCGCGCGCGACACCGGTCCAGAGCAAGATCATCATGCCCGCTACGCATACGGCCGCGCGCCACATCGAATACCTCCGTTAAAACTATCTTGTCAGAACGCGCACGCCCTCTGGCGGCGCGTCGATGTCGGCGCAGTTGCGGCGACCGGTGTCCACGCCTCTCTGCAGGTTTTCGTGGTCCACGAGATGAAGAACCGTTGTGACTCGAAGTGCCTAAGCGGTAGTCGCCGACCTCAATCGAGGTCAGCGCCGACGAGGTGATCGAATAGCATATATTTTGCTGCACCGTCGTTGGTCTCTTGTTGGCCCAACTCGGAAGTCACGCGATGTCCGAGTTAAGTCTGAGATGCATAATAACGGACATTCGCTAAAGGCTGCGAAGTCACCTAACTGCGAAATGTGGTGCCTGCTTAATTGATAGCGGGTCCGTCTTTTGCATCAAGGCGGATCGTTTCGCTGCAATCGGTGGAAGCCCGCTTAGCAGTCATGTCGGCCTAACAAAGCTGCATCCGCCACCGGACGAAATCTTTAGGACAGGGTTCGTCACCCCAGAGCCGGTATATCGACGGTCCGAGAAGAGCGCGGGCTACACTGGCCGACGCGGCCGACGACAAAGGAAACTCCCATGCACGACACACCCGATCAGGTCCACTGGCACGAACCTAAGGCCGGCCGAAACGCCGGCTACGGTAAATTCCAGCGAAAGCCCATGCCGTACGACATCTTCATGGAGCAGGAAGGCGTGCCGATCTATCGGGGTATCGGCGTGCGGCGGGTCCAGGACCTGCCGACTGCGCCATGGGCGCGGATCGGCGGGCGCGGCAGCTTTATCCAGCTCTACGGAACCGAGGGCCTGTGGGGCATGTACGTGGTCGAAATCCCGTCAGCAGGAGCACTCAACACAGAGCGACATTTCTACGAGAAGGTCGTGCTAGTGGTCGACGGCCGTGGCTCAACCGAGGTCTGGCAGGAGGGGCAGAATAAACGCCACACATTTGAGTGGCAGAAGGGCTCAATGTTCGCGATTCCGCTTAACGCCTATCACCGCTTCATCAATGCGTCGAGCTCGCCCGCGTTGCTGCTCTGCGGCACCTCGGCTCCGAACATCATGAACCTCGTCGACAATCCGAAATTCGTGTTCGACTGCCCGTATGTGTTCACCGAGCGCTTCTCGGGTGCCGACGATTATTTCACGCCGAAGCAGGACGTCGAGCCCGATCCAGTGCGCGGCCTCGCGATGCGGCGGACCAATTTCGTGCCCGACATCGTCAACGCCGACTTGCCGCTCGACAATCGCCGCTCGCCCGGTTACCGCCGTGTCGAGCCAGCGATGGCCGGCAATCGATTCTATCTGTGGATCGGGCAGCACGAGACCGGCCGCTATTCCAAGGCGCACAAGCACGCCTCGGCGGCGGTGCTGATCTGCGTTAAGGGCAAGGGCTACACCTATACTTGGCCCGACACGCTCGGCACGACGCCGTGGAGAGACGGCAAGGCCGACAAGGTGAGCGGCAGGACTATGAGCCGGTCGGCATGGTGTCGGCGGCGCCGATGAGCGGCGAATGGTTTCACCAGCATTTCGGCGTCGCAAGCGAGCCGCTGCGCCTCACCGCCTGGTTCGGGCCGAACAACGCACGCGCTCGTAAGCCGGGCCTGCCCGGCGAGGCGCTCAACGATTATGGCGCGATCGACCTTAAGAAGGGCGGCAGCGCGATCCCGTATCACGAGGAGGATCCGGCGATCCGCCTTGAATTTGAGGAGCGGCTCCGCGGCGCCGGCGCGGAGAGTCGGATGAACCCAGAATTCTACCTGCGGCCGCCGGCCGAGGGCGAAGAGATCCCGCAAATGGTGTGAGTGCTATTTGACTTGACCGAACGTGGTGATGCCGCTGCAGTGCAGAGAAGGATATCACGCCTCAATCGCGGGTCTGCGCCGCAGTACCCGGAGGCACAAACCTAACCGATCTCTACTTCTTGCGCACCAGGTGCCTCGGCGCGGGCCCCATAAGGTACGCATCTGGTCCTCCCTTTTTCCCGCGCCGCCAAATTCTAGCTCGATATTTTAAGCTTAGCGCAGGCTGCTTGAGGTGTGGAAGTAATTTGGCATGCAAGTTGCTCATCAGCGGTCGGGTCCGCTTGGCAATGAACCGAGGCGCTTAAAACCAGGAAGGGTGGAGGCATGCGTCGGCGTGATTTCGTGAAGCTCGTTGGAACTGCAGCCGTCAGTTGGCCGATAGTAGCGCGTGCGCAGTTCGATTCGTCGCGGCCAATCACCATGATAGTGCCATTTCCCCCAGGCGGCGGCGCAGATGTTCTCGTGCGCATCCTCACGAAATACATGGCCGACAATTTGAAGCAGATTTTCGTCGTGGAGAATCAGCCGGGGGCAGGCGGGGCGCTGGCCTTCGCGCATGTCGCCCGCGCAGTCCCGGACGGTCATACGCTGGGCTGGTCGTCCGCCGGATTCGCCGTAATGGCCGCAACGCTGCCCAATCTGAGTTTCAGTCCCAAGAAGGACTTCGTGCATGTGTGCGACGTTGCCGAGAATCCGTTCGTGCTCGTCGTCAATCCGGATCTT
The DNA here is from genome assembly GCA_963732015.1 of uncultured Alphaproteobacteria bacterium. Lineage (GTDB taxonomy): Bacteria > Pseudomonadota > Alphaproteobacteria > Rhizobiales > Xanthobacteraceae > BOG-931. The sequence continues at coordinate 319,985 of CAVSXY010000009.1, forward strand.
CCGATCAAGAGCGTGAAGGAATTGATCGACTATGCGAAGGCAAAGCCGAATGCATTGAACTTCGCGCAGAACGGCACTGCCACGCTCACCAACCTTGTGGTCGAACTGCTGAAGATTCAGGCCGGTATCCAAGTCACACAGGTTGCCTACCGCGGTGATAACTACTCGGTCGCTGATGTCATCGCAGGTCAAGTGCAGGCCATGTTCTCTAATAGCCCGGTTGCGTTGCCGCACGTCGCCGCCGGCCAACTGCGGGCTCTTGCAGTCACGTCAGCAAAGCGGTCTACCGCAGCGCCTGATATCCCGACGATGGTCGAGTCCGGCTACCCTGATTTCAAGGTCGTCGTGTGGCAGGGAATCACCGGACCTGCGGCGATGACCCCGGACGTCGTCAATCGGATCAACGCCTCGGCTCGCGAGGCATTGAAAGTGCCGGAGGTCGCCGCCCGGTTCGACGCTCTGGGTGCGGAACGTGTTGGCAGTACACCGGAGCAATTCGCGGCACTCGTCGGCCGGGAGCTCGAGATTTGGAGTGACGTCGCACGACGTTCAGGCGTCAAGCCCGACTGACATCACTCATCAGCGCACCTTGGCCGGCATGATCATATTGATGATCGCGCATTTGCCAGCCGCGTTCGCCTTGAGCGCTTCAGTCAAGGCAATCTGAAGTTCTGCTGGCGTCTCCACACGGCATGAATAACCGTCGACCACAGCGGCGGCTTGTTCGTACTTCACACCCTTGAGTTCGACTCCGTAATAGTCCTTCGTCGTCATGGCTGTGCCTGACGGATAGAACTTGTCGTGGTAGTACTGCATGGCCGCATATTTCGCATTATTGAACACGAGGACGAGCAAAGGCAGCTTGTGCTCGTCGGCGAAAGCGAGAGCCGGCAAGACTGGGTTGTAAAGAAGGGAACCGTCGCCAATGGCTACTACGACCGGGCGGTTGGGTATGGCGAGCTTGATGCCAAGTGCATATCCGAGTGCTTGACCCAGACCGTTTGGCGCGCGGAAAAAATCGAAGGGTTTTTCGGTGCAGAAGTGCTCGCGCACGAGACGCGCATGCACGATCGTTTCGTCGACATAAATCGCGTTCGGTGTAGCCTCGCGCAGCAATTGTGCAACGAGGGGCACGGTGATGGAGTTCGGCTGCCGCCGCGGCTTTTTCGGCAGCATCAAGCCGTTGGTGGCGCTGGTCGTGCTGTTGCTTCCACCGGGCACGACGGACGTTAATAGCCGCGGTATCGAGCTTCTGCAGGCGTATCGCATCTGCCAGCAGCCTTAACGTAAGAGCCGGATCGCCTTCGAGATACTGCCCGGCGCCAGTTGCCTGATAGACCAATGTGTCTTTGAGGGGCCGCTGCGCGAGTGAGACAATATTCGCGTTCCTCGGGGCCTTGCTCGGCGGAAACCAGGGCGCTTGGTTCTCGACCAGCAGCGCAAAATCTATCTCATCGAGATATGGCGCTACGTCGAGACCCAGATAAAGATCGTGGCTCTTGGGGAAGTTCGAGCCCCCCGCACCAGGAGCATCAATGATGGCAATAGCGAGAAGTTCGGCCAGTTCGACCAGCGCATCGAACGCGTCTTCGTTTCCTCCGACAAACTCCACAAAAATGAATGGACAATGCGCCGCGCAAAGTTGCACGGCCACGCGATCGATATCAGCGGCAGCGGGCTGAGACTTCGGTGGCGGCTGAATGTTCAGAGTTTTCCCGGGTTTGGACCACCTCTCGATCATCGACTCCATCGAAATGCAGATGTACGTGGGGCCCTGTGGAGCGCGTTGCGCAAGTTCTCCGGCGCGCACGACGCTCTGATAAAGGGTCGAAACGGACGGTGCTTGAAGGGCAATTTTGACCACTGGCTCGATAAGCCGCTGCGGTCCGCCGACTACATTCAAACTGCGATACCACTGGGGGCCGGGATCGAAGTCTCCTTCGCCGAACGACTGGGACTCGCCAGACAGGATGAGCATCGCCGTCTCGGTGAGGCGAGCGCCGAAAATCGCCATGCTGCCTTGGAGAAGGCCGGCGCCGGCATGGAGCAGAACGGCCTGCATCCTGCCCGTGACCTGGGTGTAGCCGGCCGCCATCGAAACGGCGAGAGTTTCATGGCCGCAATCAAGATAGGCTGGACCGGGAGTGCTGGTCGCTTTCTGGCGGGAGAGCGCCTCCCATAGCGAGGGCCATTCCGATCCCGGCGATGAGATCACGTAGTCGACCTCGAGTGTACGAAATGCTTCGAGGATCGCTTCGCCGCCGTCTTCTGTATTTCGCAAAATGAACCTCAAAAGTTTTTTTGATGATAGCGGAGATTGAGCACCCATCTTGAGCAAGTTTGCAAGAAACGAGCATTGGCCGGCGGGCCTAAAATGCTTTCAAAACCGGTTTATCGCGGCAGCGGCATCGCCGGCTGCTGCGCCCGCGCTGCGAGCGGCCACGCAGCCGCACTGCCGAGCAGGCCGCAAAACTTCCGCCGTCCGATGCCGATTGCACTGCCCCAGATGGAGTTATGACCGCTGTAATGTGGGGAGGATATCTTGCGGCGCACGAGTTCGCAATTGGCCGATTGTGTTGCAAAAGTCGAAAGTTGCAGAGCAACGGATTTTTGCGAAAAATCTGAGGCGAGCAGCAATCGCCGATTCGTATAAGTTCAATCGCGCTACCGGCGTCGCCTATGACTTTAACGTGGGGCGATGAGGCCCCTCACATCTCTACACGAAAACCGCGCCAGCAGCCTTTGGAATTTTTGAGCAACAGTGCAAAATGAGTTTTGCAACACAATCGGCCCACAAATTCACTTGCCGCGATGCAGCGGTTGGGTAGCTATCGGAGCTAATGCAGACACTTGTCGATCGCCGCCGAGCCGTCGAGTTTGACCCAACACGTCAATTCGCCACCATCAAATGATTCACTGCGAAAGGTTCATTCAATCACCTCGTCGGCAATCGAGAGCACCGCTGGCGGCACATCGATGCCGAGCGTTCGTGCCGTTTGAAGGTTGATGACGAATTCGAATTTGGTCGATTGCACCACTGGCAGGTCGGCAGGCTTCGCGCCCTTGAGGATTCGGCCGGTATAGACACCAACTTGACGAAACAGGTCCGCGAGGTCGGTTCTGTAGCTCATCAGCCCGCCGGCCGCGACGATATCACGGTTAGCATAAGTGGCTGGAATCCTGTCGTACGCCGTTAAAGTGGCAAATTGCACGCGGCGGCTGGGTAAAGAATCCGTCGGGAGCGACGAACATGGCATCGGGGCGCTCGCGCGCAAGGGCGGCAAAGGCCGCATCGATCTCGCCGATCGTCGTTGCATTGAGGGTCTGGATTTGGAGCCCGATGGCGGGTGCGGCTTCCTGCACCTCCCGTAACGTAGACTCGGCGGACAAAGCATTGGCCGGATTGAGGAGCACGGCAACACGAACGGCCTTGGGCACCAAGTCATGCAGCAGCCGCAGCCGCTTGGCCACTACCTCGTGGGAGAAAAAATTGATGCCGGTCGCGTTGCCGCCCGGCTGGGGGAGGCTGGCGACAAGACCAAGCTGGACCGGGTCTCCGGGGACACCGAAGACGATCGGGATCGTCGCGGTTGCAGCTTTGGCGGCGAGCGTGGCGTCGTTGCTGGCAGGCGTGGCGATCACAGCCACACGGCGGCGGACCAGATCGGCCAGCAGCGTCGCCACGCGATCATATTGACCGTCTGTCCAGTGGTACTCGACTGTCACGTTCTGGCCTTCGACGTAGCCGGTTTCGTTGAGGCCATTGCGGAACGCGGCCGCAAAGCGCTCGGAGGCATCGGCCGACCCGTTGCTGATAAACCCGACCACCGGCATCTTGGCCTGCTGCGCGCGCGCAGCGAACGGCCACGCGGAGGCAGCGCCACCGAGCGCGACTATGAATTGCCGCCGTCCGATGCCGCTTGCCATTTGCTCCCCTCCAAATGGGATCATGCCCGCTGCAATGTGGGGAAAATATCGCGCCCCGACAGGCGGGTCTGTGACTGACCCACAGTGGTCCGACGGCGAAAAAAGCCCCGCCGTTTTTCGCAGAGCAGGAGGCCGTTCCATGGCCCAACCCGGCCGCTCCGACGGACGACTGGCGCGTCCGCTATCAGGCCAACTTCCGCCGCGCTGCCGGTGAAGCGACGAGGCAGAAGTAGCAGTCATCAACGGCTCAGTTTTGCCGTACTGCACAACGTCGTTGTCAAATGATAAACTCCTTCGACCGTGCGGTGACCTATGAGGCGACGGGAATTCATTACGCTTTTCGGCGGCGTCGCGGCCTCTTGGCCGCTGGCTGCGCAGGCGCAACAGCTTGCCGGCAGGTCTGCTCGGATCGGATTTCTACAGACTGCACTTACCACGATCACGGGACTACCCGATACAATCACGGGGGTAGGCTATCCGGCATTCCTCGATGAATTGAAACAATCCGGCTTCAGCGAGGGCCAGAACTTATCTATCGCTACCGTGAGGATAGACCAGGATACCCAACGGCTGTTCGCCGAAACAGTTGACCTTGTGCGATCGAACGTCAAATTGCTCATCACTGAAGGGACCGAGATCGCGCTGCAGGCCGCAATCGCCGCTAGCAAAACAATTCCGATCGTCTTCCGGGCCAACAACTTCGATCCAATCGCACGCGGCTATGTGAAGAGCCTTGCGCGGCCTGGCGGCAATCTTACTGGTGTAGTCTCTCTGCAAACGGAATTGGCCGCAAAACAAGTAGAGCTACTGACCGCCACAGGGAGCATCTGAGCAGTTCGGTGATCGATTCCCTATAGATTGCTGCTCCGTGGTCCCAAAACCGGCGTCGCACTAACGATACGGAGCCTTTTCACACGGCCTGGGCCCTTCGCGTCAGTTACTGCGATGCAGTGAAATGTCCGGTGTTGGGGGCGAAGCGGAAGTCACGCCCAAGCCGTGAATGTGTAGCGTTTTGACCCGAAGCGCCCAGTTGCCACCGTCAATTGCCGCAATGCGAAAGGATCATTCGGTCAACTCGTCGGCGGTAGCGAGTAGCGCTGGCCGCGCGACGGCGAACTGTGAACGCTCAGTACACGACCACGCTCCTGATACTCTTGCCCTCACGCATCAGGTCGAACCCTTTGTTGATTTCCGGGAGCGGCATGGTATGCGTGATCATCGGATCGATCTCGATTTTGCCATCCATGTACCAGTCGACGATTTTCGGCACGTCGGTACGACCCCGTGCGCCGCCGAAGGCCGTGCCCTTCCAGACGCGCCCGGTGACCAACTGAAACGGACGCGTCGCGATCTCCGCTCCGGCAGGGGCGACGCCGATAATGATGGATTGGCCCCAGCCGCGATGGCAGACCTCCAGCGCTTGTCGCATCACCGAGACGTTGCCGGTGCAGTCGAAGGTGTAGTCGGCCCCACCGATCTGATCCGTACCGCGCTTTGTCATATTGACCAGGTACGCGACCAGATCGCTACCAGCCTCCTTCGGATTTACGAAGTGCGTCATGCCGAAGCGCTCGCCCCACTCCTTTCTCGCGTTGTTGATGTCGACGCCGATGATCATATCGGCAGCGGCAAGCCGTAGCCCCTGGATAACATTCAGGCCGATGCCACCCAGCCCGAAAACCACGCACTTGGAGCCGGGCTCCACTTTGGCGGTGTTGAGGACTGCGCCGATGCCCGTGGTAACGCCGCAGCCGATATAACAGACCTTATCGAAGGGTGCGTCCTCGCGAATTATGGCGACGGCGATCTCGGGCAACACCGTGAAGTTCGCGAACGTTGAGGTGCCCATATAGTGGTGCAACTTCTTGCCATCGAGCGAGAAACGCGAGGTGCCGTCCGGCATGACGCCCTGACCCTGTGTCGCTCGAATGGCGGTGCACAGATTGGTCTTGCGCGAGAGGCATGACGGGCATTGCCGGCATTCGGGCGTGTAAAGCGGAATGACGTGGTCGCCCTTTTTCACGCTCGTCACACCCGACCCGACATCGACGACAATGCCGGCGCCCTCATGGCCCAGGATGGCCGGGAACAGCCCTTCGGGGTCGGCGCCGGAGAGGGTGAACTCATCCGTGTGACAAATTCCTGTAGCTTTTATTTCGACCAGCACCTCTCCGGCTTTCGGCCCGTCCAGGTCAACCTCTGCAACCACGAGCGGCTTGGCCTTCTCCAATGCGACGGCGGCGCGGGTTTTCATGGCAACTTTTCCTCCGGTTGTTGTACTTGGCGCGATTTGAGATGAAAAATCTACAAGAAATGCTGAATGGAATCTCGAAGGCAAGACAATAACAGCGACGGCAATGGCCTCGCGCAGGTTCCCACTGACGCATCCCAACGACAGCGGTAGGTCGCTCGTAGGGATCCTGCCCGGGAACCATGCGAGGTCTAAATTCGAAAAAACTTCTAGTATCGACTGAAAAGGATTACACAGAGAAGCGTGGCTGAAATTCAGCCTTCTCGCAAGAGCGCGCCCTCTCGGGAGACACGGTTTGAAGTCTTCGGAATGGCCGCCTCAGAAGAACGTGATGCGTCCTGTGGCGTTGCTACGAGCGCAGTTGCTAAACATTTAGGGAGGACACGATATGGCGAAGATCTCAATTCATCCGGCTGTCGACAATGGCGTGCAGCCCGGCTCACCGAACTTCGCGGGTGGGACGCTCCAGTGTAAATGCACGAGCAATCCCGTCGAGGTGACAATCACCGCCCAGTGCGCCCATAACCACGTCTGCGGATGTACCAAATGCTGGAAGCCAACAGGCGCATTGTTCGCGCAAGTCGCCGTTGTGCCGCGCGACAAACTCCGTGTCTCCAAGAACGTCGAAAAGCTCAAAGTCGTGGACGCCAATGCATCCATTCAGCGCCACGCCTGCACCGGTTGCGGCGTGCATATGTATGGCCGCATCGAGAATACTAAACATCCGTTCTACGGGCTCGATTTCATTCACACCGAGCTTTCGAAGGAGCATGGCTGGGCTGCCCCCGAGTTCGCCGCGTTTGTGTCCTCGATCATCGAGTCCGGCGCACCTCCCGATCAGATGCCCGCGGTCCGGGCTCGGCTGAAGGAGCTTCGCCTCGAACCGTATGACTGCCTTTCGCCGGCCCTGATGGACGCGATCGCCACCCACCTCGCCAAGGCGTCGGGTGCGCTGAGAGCCTAGTCAAGGTTCGTTACAGCCTCGACATCTATGGATTTGGCGAGGCATGCCGTGAGATCTGGGCAACGTGGAGATCAAGCGCCGGTGCCGGATGCGCCGGCTGCTGAATCCCCGTTTCTGGATTGAGAATAATTTTTTGGCGGTTTGGTACGAACTTGTGCGAAATGGCAGCGTGCCGGCCAACGCCTTGATTGACAGAGCGGTCATGGGATTTATTCAAATAGTCATGATGGTTTGCCGGATCGCGCAACCCGACCGGTGCGAGGAGCAGCGTCTCCAAGTCGCCTGGCAGGGCTCGCTGGAACAGTGTGCGTGGTCGGCCCAGCCCTATATCGCTCAATGGATCGGCAAACATCCCCAATGGGCCGTGAAGCGCTATCACTGCGAGCTTCCGGGTACCGAGCGGAAGGTCGATGCCGGAGTAAGGGCAGCGTAGCCCAAAACCGTGGCGTCCGAGACAATTACGACGGCGTTAGAATAGCGAGCCGGCCAGCTCGGCGTTACCGACTTCATCCGAGCAAAGCAGAATTGTAACATGGAGATTGATCGGGGCCCGACTACGTTCCGCAACGGAGCAGCAGGCATGGGATGCGCATGGCCAAACTTCGCTCTCGGCATGTTATTGTTGACCGCCGGCCCGAAGTCGTCCGTATCGGCCGACGACCTCAACGATTATCCGACCGTAGCACGCGCCGACTACGTGTTCGGTTGCATGCAGGCCAATGGCGAAACGCGGCAGGCCTTGGAACGATGTTCGTGCTCGATCGACGTGATCGCGTCCATCCTGCCTTATGAGCGCTATGTCACCGCCGAGACCATACTCAGCATGGCACAGGTGCCGGGGACGCTCGGCAGCCAGTTCAGATCGACCGAAATTGCTAAGGTCGCAGTCGAGGAGCTGCGTCGCGCCCAGGAGGAGGCCGAAGTGCGGTGCTTCTGACGATCACATCGCAGAGGTGGCCGGCCATTCGCCTTTAAATACATGGTCGGCGGTGTCGAGCGCCTCGACCCGAAAGGTTGTAGCGCCGTTTGGCACATAGCTGAAGCGGATATTAGGGTTTTCCGAGATCGAAATACCGCTCTCCATCGCCAGCACCAGCTGGTCGCCCTGCTGGATCCGCAACTCTTTGATGAAATATATCGGGATGTAGAGCAGCGTGACCTGATCGCGCTGCAGCCCTGAATTGTTCGGATGACGGATCATGATCTGCGCTTCGCGCGAGCCGCTCGCGGGGCCTTCGCTCAATTTGGCGAATTGCCGGAACCGCATCTGCCCGAGGTTTGCGTTGGCCTGCTCCGCGTTCTTTGTCGTCGGGGCCGAACATCCGCCCGAAGCCTTCACGAAGGTCGTCGAAACATAGAGCTTCCCGTCGCTCAACTCGGCCACCGCGTGTACGTTGGTATAGGAATCGACGCGTACCCGTGTCGAGATCATCGTCACTCCGGCACCGACCTGGAAGGTGGCGGCGACCGGCGCGGGGTTCTGATCGATCACAAGAGTAATCACTTTGACGGTGCGGGTATCGCCGGCCGGGAGCGTCGCACGCAGCGTGACCGGCACGAAGGCGGCATCATCGGCGCGATCGGGCATCTCGATCGCAATCAGGCCTGCGCCATCAGCGAGGTGGCGTCCGTTGAAGATGTCGCGCGCCAATTCTGGCCAGGGGTCCGCGTGTTCCGCCGCCAGCGTGGGCCGCGCCGCGCCGGCAGCAAGCGTTGCCGCGAGCGCCGCCACCCAAAGTATCCGCATGCCAAGGCCGATCATCGATCGAGCTTCGCGTATGTACGTCGAATCGAAGGTCGTCATGAGCCTACTCCCATTCGAGTTCCACGAAAGCCGCGGTCGCATTACGTGCATTATATTCGTCGAACAGCTTCCATTGCGGCTTTTCCGAAACGCCGGCAGTTGCCGCGGCCTGCGCAAGCGACGCGCCGCTCGCGATCAGCGCGCGGCAATCCCGCGCCAGACGTTCAAGGTAGCGTCGTTCGCCGGCAAGCGCGAGTGGCCATTCGGCCATCGGCCCGTGCCCTGGCACGACCTGCCTCGCCGGAATCCCGGCAAGCGCATCGATCGCGGAAAGCCAACCGCGCAGGCTCGCGTCCACCACGGGGATGTGCCGGAGAAAGACGAGATCGCCGGCAAACAGCGTCTGGGCGGTATCGTCCAATACCGTAAGATCGCTGTCGGAGTGTGCCGCGGCCCATGCTCGAAGCGTGAGAGTCCGGTTGCCGAGATCGATTTTCACCTCGTCGTCCACGAGCTGCTGGGGGGCAATAAGCTCGACGCCATCAAGCACGTCACCCATACTGCGCCCAAATGCCTCGAGATAATATCGACCGCGCAGCGCCAGCGCGCGCGGCAGGTTCCGATGGCCTACGAATACAGCGCCCTCACTCGCGAACGCCGCGTTGCCGAATACATGATCCGGATGGGCGTGGGTGTCGATCACATAACGGATCGGCTTTGCGGTGACATTTCGGATGGCCGCGAGCAGCCGGCGGCCTTCACGCGCGCTGCCGCCTGTGTCGATCACGGCGACAGCGTCATCACCGACCACAAACCCGATGTTCGCTATCGCTCCTTCATTTTCGGTTGTCATCAGTTCGTTCACGCCGAAGTAAACGAAGACGCCGGCCGCCACTTCGCGCACTTGCAACCGCGCGTCGACCGGGACGGAACCCACCGAAAACCCCACACCGGCCATGATCAGAATCGCAACGGCGAAGAAACGAAACGTCGCAGTCGGACGACAGCGAAGCAGTCGCGGCGGCGCGTCGGTCCGAGCCGGCCCACAGGAGTGGGCGCAAATTCGGATTGCTGCCCGTCGCCAGATTCTGACGACATCACGATCGGATGTGTGGAACAATTGCGGCATGGTCTGGATCGATTATCATTGCGCGCTTACTTTTACGAGCATACTATTTCCACAGGTTTCCGGCTTAAAGGGCGTCGGCGGTTAGGGAGCGTCGACGTTCGTCCGAAAGCTCAGTTGGTTCGCACAGTAAGAAAAAAAATTCGTACCGCTCACAGAAGCCGTTGACACGCTGCCGGAAATTCTTCCCCAAGTGAGGGATGTGCTGATACCGGGCGCGCTTGGGTCCGCATCGGTGCACCCGACGAGTAACGTCGCAGGGAGGAAACACGATGCGCAGATTTCTTGTTGGTACATGTCTAAGCGCCGCAGCTCTAAGCGCCGCAGCTATGTTTGCCGCAGGTTCGTCCTATGCAAACGAAGAGCTGATCAAGCTGTCGCGGGACGCTAAGCAATGGGTTATGCCAGCGGGCGATTATGCCAATACGCGTCATTCGTCGCTCAAACAAATCACAGCCGACAATGTCGGCAAGCTGCAGGTGGCGTGGACGTTCTCTACTGGCGTCCTGCGCGGTCACGAAGGTGCACCGCTGGTCATCGGCAACGTGATGTACGTGCACGCGCCGTTCCCGAATACCGTCTTCGCGCTTGATCTCGATCACGACGCGAAGATCCTCTGGAAATACGAGCCAAAGCAGGATCCTAACGTCATTCCGGTGATGTGTTGCGATACCGTCAATCGCGGCCTGTCCTATGCCGACGGCAAGATCTTCCTCTACCAAGCCGATACCACGCTGGTCGCGCTTGACGCCAAAACCGGAAACGTCGCTTGGTCGGCGAAAAATGGAGATGCGTCAAAAGGCCAGACGGGTACATCAGCGCCTCATGTGATCAAAGACAAGGTTCTGGTTGGACTTTCGGGCGGAGAATTCGGCGTGCAGTGTCACGTCAGTGCGTACGATCTCAACAGTGGCAAGCTGATTTGGCGCGCCTACTCGGAAGGACCGGATGACCAGATCCTGGTCGATCCGGTGAAGACCACCGCGCTGGGCAAGCCGATTGGCCCGGATTCAAGTCTTAAGACATGGCAGGGTGATCAGTGGAAGATCGGCGGTGGCTGCACCTGGGGCTGGATGTCTTACGATCCTGACTTGAACCTTGTCTATTACGGTTCGGGTAATCCCTCGACCTGGAATCCGAAACAACGTCCGGGAGACAACAAATGGTCGATGACCATTTGGGCGCGTAATCCGGATACCGGCGTGGCCAGGTGGGTCTATCAGATGACGCCCCACGACGAGTGGGACTATGACGGCGTCAACGAGATGATCCTCACCGATCAGACGATCGATGGCCAGCCGCGTAAACTTTTAACGCACTTCGATCGAAACGGCCTGGGCTACACGCTCGACCGCGTCAGCGGCGAACTTCTGGTCGCCCAAAAATTCGATCCGAAGGTCAACTGGACGACCGGCGTAGACATGAATAAGTCGTCGCCGTCCTACGGGCGTCCTGCGGTCGTTGCGCAGTATTCCACCGAGCATAATGGTGAAGACGTCAACTCGAAGGGCGTTTGCCCGGCCGCGCTCGGCTCGAAAGACGAGCAGCCGGCGGCCTATTCGCCGGAGACCCAACTATTCTACGTGCCGACGAACCATGTCTGCATGGATTACGAGCCGTTCAAGGTGAGCTACACGGCGGGTCAGCCCTATGTTGGGGCAACGCTCTCCATGTATCCGCCGCCCGGCGAGACTAACCTGGGCAACTTCATTGCCTGGGACGGCAAGACCGGAAAGATCGTTTGGTCCAACCCGGAGCAGTTTTCAGTGTGGTCGGGTGTGCTTGCGACCGCAGGCGGTGTCGTGTTCTACGGGACACTCGAAGGTTACCTGAAGGCCGTCGACGCTAAGACGGGCAAGGAACTGTACAAGTTCAAGACCCCATCGGGCATTATCGGTAACGTCATGACCTACGAGCACGGCGGCAAGCAATACATCGCGATCCTCTCGGGCGTCGGCGGCTGGGCCGGGATCGGCCTCGCGGCCGGACTGACCGAGCCGACCGCCGGGTTGGGCGCTGTGGGCGGCTACGCTGCGCTGAGCAACTACACGGCGCTTGGCGGACAACTCACGGTTTTCGCGTTGCCTTGAGACTGCACGAAGCTGGTACCCAAGGCCTCCGGCGCGTCACCAAGAGTGGCGCGCCGGAGAAGCCGCTTCATCACTGTCGGCTTACAAGGAAACCGTCCGTGAAATCGTGTCTCGGCACGGTCACATTTGTACTAGCCGCCGCGGTGCTGTGGACGGGCGCAGCGCGCGCCGATGGGTCGGGCGATCCGACCGCCGTCAAAAATGAAGACGGCAAATATTACGACAAAGACGGCAATCCAACCTTCAGCATAAAACCTGACGGCGCCGCCGATTGGTACACCTATTCCGGTTACATCCGATACCACTCTGAATGCCACGTCTGCCATGGGCCGAACGGCGCCGGCTCCTCTTATGCGCCGGCGCTCACGGACTCGCTCAAGATCTTGAGCTACAGCGATTTCCTCGGCGTGATCGCGGGCGGACGGAAAAATGTGAATACCGCTAACGAAAATGTGATGCCGGCGTTCGGCAACAACAAAAACGTGATGTGCGTAATCGACGATATCTACGTCTACCTGCGGGCACGCGCCAACGGCGCGCTAGACCGCATACGACCCGACAAGCATGAGGCAAAACCTGAGACGGCGAAGCAGTGGACGAATTCCTGCTTCGGTACGAATTGAGAGCACGATGACGAAGCCGGTGCGGTACAGCTTGCTGGCATTCGCTGCCGCGTGCGGCGTGGCCGTCGCAATTTGTGGGCAGCTGGCTTCGTTGGCCCAAGACGTTCGCGGACAAAACGTCGGTGCACAAGGCGGCGGATCAGTGGACGAGGGGCTCGAATTGGTCGATCCCCGTGTACTGCGGGTCTGCGCCGACCCGAACAATCTACCGTTCTCGAACGAAAAGGGCGAAGGCTTCGAAAACGCGCTCGCCGAGCTGCTCGCAGCGAAGCTCAAGAAAACGCTCGTCTACACGTACTATCCTCAGGCGACCGGATTCGTGCGCATGACGCTCAATTCGCACCGCTGCGATGTCATCATGGGCTATCCGCAAGGCGACGACCTAGTGCAAAACACCAATCCCTATTACCAAACCGCCTATGCGATCGTGACCAAGGCCGGCGGCCCGCTCGACGGGGTGGAGACGCTCGGCGATCCACGATTAAAGGACAGGCGCCTAGGTATCGTCGCCGGTACACCGCCTGCGACGTATCTCGTAACCTACGGGCTGATGAGCAAGGCCAAACCTTATCCATTGGTGATCGATACCCGAGTTAACTCGTCCGCCGCAGCAATGACGAAAGACATCGCTTCGGGTGAGATCGATGCCGGCGTCCTATGGGGACCAATGGCGGGCTACTACGCCTCGCGATCGGATCGGTCGATGCACGTCGCGTTGCTTTTGAAAAATCCGGCGGGCCGCGTCTCATCTACCGCATCACCATGGGCGTTCGTCCGAGCGACCAGAACTGGAAGAGAGAGTTGAACCGGCTGATTGCCGAGAACCAATCCGACATGAATAAGGTGCTGCTCGATTTCCACGTGCCGCTTCTCGACGGAAACGGGCGGATCATCACCGGCGATTCATTGCCGCAAAGGCCATGACGCACCGGATCATCGTGCTGGCCATATGGCTGCTCGCGCTCGGCGGCGTCACGGCCTGGAGCCAGGCCCCGCCGGAGCCTTCGGACTACCGCATGCAGAATTATCGCGCGCCGACACCGGTGACGCTGGCCGGCGCTCGCGTGGTCACGACGTCGCAGGCCGAGGAGCTTTGGAAAGCCGGCGCGGCATTCGTCGATGTACTTCCGCTTGTACCGCGTCCGGCCAATCTGCCGCCCGGAACAATCTGGCGCGAAAAGCCGCGCATGAATATTCCGGCAGCATCTGGCTTCCGGATACAGGATACGGCGCGCTTGCCGAAGTGACGGGGAATTATCTGCGCGAGGGCCTCAATCGCGTCACCAAGGGCGATCACGCAAGATGGCTCGTCATCTACTGTCTTGCCAATTGCTGGATGTCCTGGAATGCCGCCAAGCGAGCACTGACGATGGGCTATCAGAACGTCGCCTGGTATCCGGACGGTACCGATGGCTGGGAAGCTTTCGGACTGCCGCTGCAGGAATCCAGGCCCGCTGCGGCAGACGCCCAGTAGGGGCGGTGTTTCAATCCAGAGCTTTGCGGATCGCGCGCCCGAGTGCGAACAAGCGCTGCTCGATGATGGTTGGCACCTCGCAGACGTAGCAAATCGATTTGCGCCGATCCTCGAAGATCCGCGTGCTCCATTCGACCCGACTAGCAAGCGTAGTGACCTTGGATTCGTCCTGCTCTGACTTATCCTGAAGCTCGCGCAACGTGGCCACATCGGCTCGTATTTTGTCGGCAAGTTCTTTTTGGTTGTGCGATACCCGTTCGATACCGCTCATGACTTCGCTGCGTTGTTGGGATAAAGCGTCGAACAAACCTGCAAGGAGCCTTTTTGCTTTATCCTGTTTTTCAGCGGGGCTGCCGATAATGAATTCGGCTATGGATTTTTCCGCAGCATCGAGCGGCGTGCGGCGAGCTGCAAGTCTTGCGACCAGATCCTTAGTCTTGGGATCGTCCTGCCAGGTGTTGCCAACGTCGGCGATGGAAGGACCATCCCACATCGCGGCAACCGAC
>CAVSXY010000010.1:0-8041 GCA_963732015.1 uncultured Alphaproteobacteria bacterium
AGCCCGCCCGCTGATGCGGCTAATCTCGATATCGTCGGACCTTCGCCGCTCACTTGCCGCCACCCCTCATCGGATCCTTCACCGCCGCGTAGGTCGCGAACTCCGTATTCCACAGTTGCCCGCTTATTTTCTCGACCTTGCGGATATAGATGTTACCCACGATGTCGCGGGTGTCCGGGTCGATCGATATCGGGCCGCGCGGACTCTCCCAGGCCATGCCTTTCATCGCTGCGATCAAAGCGTCGCCGTCCGCGTCGCCGCCGGTCTTCTTAAGCGCCTCATAAATCAGATGCATGCCATCATAGCCGCCAAGCGAGACGAAGTCCGGCCGGAAGCTGTTGGCGTTCTCTAACGCGGCAACGTAGGACCTGTTGAGCGCGGAATCGTGCGAGGCGGAATAAGGTCCCGCCGTGATAATGCCAAGCATCTGATCGCCCATGTCGTTGAGCTGATCGTCCGTGGTCAGGTCGCCCGGCCCGATGATCTTGATGCCGGATTTGGCAAGGCCGCGTTCGGCAAATTGCTTGGCAAAAATGGATGCCTGCGCGGCGGGGAAGATGAAGGCAGTGTCTGGTTTGAGGTCGCTCACGCGCTGCAGGAACGGCGCGAAGTCGGGATTGGCCAGCGGAATGCGGATCGTTTCGACAATCTCGCCACCCATCTGGATGAAGCGGGTTTTGAATGCTGTCTCTGCTTCGATACCGGGCGCCCAGTCGTTGACCAGCGTAACGACGCGCTTGCTGCCGTTCTGAAACGCCCACTCGGCCATGATCCAGGACTGCGGGGCGAGTATGAAGCCGGCCCGCACGAAATACGGAGACCTCGCGGTCGTGATCGAAGCGCCCGAACTCAGGACCAAGGTCACCTTCTTGGCTTCCGTCACGAGCGGGCCGATCGCGAGCGCAGTCGGTGTGATGCCGATACCGACGATATCCACCTTGTCGTTGACTATCATTTCCTGAACGATGCGGCGCGCACTGTCGGCAACGCCGCCGTCGTCCCGAATGGTCAGCTCGATTTTGCGCCCGGCCACCGTGCCGCCATGCTGCTGCATGTACAATTGGATCGCAGCCTTCAGTTGGCGGCCAATGGCGTTGAAGCCGGCGCCGGTCATGGGCAAGCTCACGCCGATCTTCAAGGTTGCCTCGGCGACGGCGGGACGCGCCAAAAAGCCACCGCATGTGGTCGCGGCGATGGCCTTGAGGACTGTCCTGCGCAGCATTTTGGTACCCCGATAATTCTCCGGGGCCGATGTCAAACGTTGACCGGTTGGAATTCGCGCTGAAAAAGGTTCTATGTCCTTCACCTCAGCGCTTCCGCCGATAGCAACGCGTCCAATGTTTGGCGGCACCCCTTATTATTATTCTTTGGGCGGCACCGTGCGCAGATAGCGGATGACAGCATCGAGGTCGCCGGCTGTCATCTTGGCGTACAAGGCGAAGGCCATCGGTCCCTTGAGTGGCGTACCGTCCTTTCGGATCCCTTGCGTGATCGCTCGCTTGACCTCATCGTCCGTCATCGCGCCGATCCCCTTCTCCTTGTTCGAGGTAATGTTGCGCGAAACCACCAAACCCCAGGGCCCCCTGAATTCCTGGCCGCCCTTCCCGAGATTTTGGAAATCGGGCCGCTCGTTCGCGCCGATCGGCGTGTGACATTCCATGCAGTGAGCGATGGTGACCAGATAGAAGCCGAGCCGCAACGGATCGCGCAAGTCGGCGTCGCTCAACTGCGTGTCAGCGCCCGCAACTGATGCGGTGTGCAGCACCGCTTTGTAACTGGGCGGCTGGACCTTGTTGCTCACCGCCGGCACGGAGCGCAGATAGGCGACGACCGCGTTGAGATCGCCCCGCGTGAACACCTTGTAGAACGAATAAGGCATGATCGGCGCGAGCTGCGTTCCGTTCGGCCGGATGCCGGTTTGGAGGGCCCTTTTGATATCGTCATCGGTCCACTTGCCGATGCCGGTCTCAAGGTCCGACGTGATATTCGCGCCTTTGACCGTAAAGGCATGCTCCTCAAACGTCTGCGGCCCGCCGGAAAGCTGCCTCGACATATCGAACACGCCACCCGGCCCTCGCGGCGTATGACAGTTGCCACAGGTCAGAAGGCCGTTGACCAGATAGTCGCCGCGTTCGACAGGCGTCTGTGCCTGCCCGATGGTCGATGTCGCCAGCAACGCCGCAACGCCAATCAGCCCCGCCCAATTCATCGCCTTGCCTCCGCTCTTCGCCTCCGGCTTGCGGCCACCATCGCTTGCCGCCGCAAACGCTCTTTGTTCGCTCCTCTGGCGGGAGGTCGTCGATAGGTATGATGAAGCAATTGTGCGCTGTCACGTTAGCGCTAAGATGACAATAAATGTCTAGAAAGAGCCAAACGCCGGTCCTCTCCGTGCTCCCGTTGGTCGACCACGACGTCCCGCGGGCGATCGTGGCGTTCGCTCGGAGTCGTCCTGACGGCTTGGTGGTTGCGCCGCATACTCACCCGCGCGGGGAGCTTCTCTATTCGGCCCGTGGCACCGTGACGATGTTCTCCGAGGAGGGGAACTGGGTGGCCCCACCGGAGCGGGCGATCTGGGTCCCTGCCGGCGTCCGCCACAGCACCCGCCACAGCGTCGGTACTGAGATTCGCATTGTCTTTGTTCGGATGGATGCGGCGCCGAACTTGCCTACGCGCTGCGCGATCATACAGGTCAACCCACTGCTGCGCGCGCTGGTGCTGGCGGCGATGGATTTGCCGAAGCTCTACGACGAGGATGGCGTCGACGGCCGGCTCGTCAGCGTCCTGCTTGACCGCATCTCGGTGCTCCCGGAGGAGCCGCTGCATCTGCCGATGCCGGCGAGCCCGAATCTTCGCGCCATCGCGGCCGACCTTACCGAGGGCCCGAGCGTGCCGCTCGCCCAGGCGGCGCGCGATGTTGGCATGAGCCCGCGCACCTTTGCGCGGCATTTCCAGGCCGAGACAGGGTTGAGGTTCGGCGCCTGGCAGAGGCAGGCCCAATTGCTCCGCGCGCTCGAATTGCTGGGCGCCGGCCAGCGGGTCGGCGATGTCGCCTTCGCGCTTGGGTATGAAAGCACCAGCGCTTTCATCGCCATGTTTCGCCGCGCTTTCGGCACCACGCCAACCCGATACTTCGAAGCATCGGAATAGGGGGCGACGTCCCTGCCCTGGCAGACAGCCGCAATCACGAGATTGGCCGCGCGGCTCGTGGGCCGCAGCGCCGGCAGCCTGGGCCGGTGTCCTCAACACCAATTATTGGATCGATCCGCAGGCGCTCGCGCTCTATCGGCATTTCGAACGCGGGGTCTACGATGCGGTGAAGGCGGCCTGACCGGCCTGCAGGTATTCCGCGTGGGCTTCCCGACGGGCGAGAAGGACGATGCGCTGCGTTACGGAGCACCGAGCTTGGCCAGAGCTTCGTTCATCGGGCCCGGCGACACGGTGACGAATCCCTCGAACGGATTATCGAAATCTTCCACCAGGACGATGGTGCAGGCGATCGATGTCGCGCCCAGCAGCATGGCGCCGATGACGATCGCATTGCGCGGCGCGAACAGCCCCCAACTGAAGAACAGCATGCCGAGCCAGACCTGGGTCATGATGAGAAACGGATGCGTAAATCTGTTTGCCGCCAAAGCCACCTGCCGCCACGTGATCTTCACGAGGTCCCCGGTGATCGGCAACAGGTCGGCGAGAATCAAGCGCTGCGTGTCGGTCTTCGGCGTCAGAGCTCGCAGGTTCTGCTGGAAAGATTCGAGCAGCTGGAGGCCCGCCGGATCGTCGAGCATCGGGCGGTCTCCGGCCCGTCGCGGCCACACCGCCGCGATCTTCGCGTCGGCATAACGGCGCAGCAGCCCGCGGGCTTCCGCGGTGTCGGGTCCATAATTGCGCAGCTCCCGATCCAGAAGCATCAGGTTGCCGGCCACCTGCTCGACCTGCGTGCTGACGGTATCGAACTTGCCTTTCGCGGTGGCGACCAACAGGCCGAGCACGAGCGCCGCCAGAATGGAGATCGTCCCCATCGTGGTTTGCACGATCACCTGCGTAGCGTCGGCGGTGTGATGCTCCGGCAGAAGCTTGCTGATCAGCAGCCCGAGCATGCCGCTGCCAAAGATGACCACGAATGCAATCAGGCCATGCTCGCCGCCGATGATGAGAGGCATGAAAATCGATCTGTGCGAAAGGTGAGGAGAACCGAAGTTGTGAGCTCGAGCTGACTTCGCCGAGCTTGGCGTGCCTTCGAAGCGACCGGACAGGCATCGCATCGCGCGGGCGATACCGGAATCGCAGAAAACTCCTTCCGAATGATCCTTCGGCTGACCGGCTGTTGAGTAAATCCGAATACAAACTCTAATCGAATGTCTCGGACGCCAGCACCTGCCGTCCTATTCGGCAGCCGCCGGGATCGACCGCAGCGGCGGCCTTTCGCTCCGCGCCCCTCGGCCGGCAAAGCGCGCATAGAGTGCCGGCAGCACGACGAGGGTGAGGAGCGTCGCGCTCAACAGCCCGCCGATGACCACGGTCGCGAGCGGCTTCTGCACCTCGGCGCCGGTGCCGGTGGCGATCGCCATCGGCACGAAGCCGAGCGAAGCGACGAGCGCCGTCATCACCACCGGCCTCAGCCGCGTCAGCGCCCCGCGGTAGATCGCCTCCTTCACCGGCACGCCCTCCTCCACCAATTGCCGGATGAAGGTGAGCATCACGAGCCCGTTGAGCACCGCGACGCCCGAGAGTGCGATGAATCCGACCGCCGAGGAGATCGAGAACGCCATCCCGCGCAGCCACAACGCCGCGACGCCGCCGGTGAGCGCGAGCGGCACGGCGCTGAAGACGAGCAACGCGTCGCGCGCCGATCCGAGCGCCGACACCAGCAGCAGATCGCGGGGTCGCCGGAGGTGTCGAGCCAGGCGATGTCGGTCATGCCGTCGCCGTTGAAGTCGCCGGTGCCCACCACCGACCAGGTCGTCGGAACGTTGCCGACGGCTGCGGTCGATAACACCGACGTCGACGGCGACGACCCCGCCGTCCCGGTCATGAACCAGATCGCATAGTTGCCGCTGCCGTCCTGCCACAAGATGTCGGCGAAGCCATCGCCGTTGAAGTCGCCGGTACCCGCCACCGAGAAGTTGGTCGGTACGATGCCGAACGAGCCGGCAAAGAGGAACGACGCGCCATTCATGAGCCATATCGCGGTGTTGCCGCTCGAGTCGCGCCAGAGAATGTCCCCCTTGCCGTCGTCGTTGAAGTCCGCGGTGCCGACGACCGACCACGTGGTCCCGACGTTCCCGACACCTGCAGATGAAAACACCTGCGTTCCGATCATGAACCAGATCGCCAGATCGCCGCTGGTGTCAAGCCACAGAAGGTCGTAGGTGCCGTCGCCGTTGAAGTCGCGCTGGCCGACGATCGACCACGTGGTCGGCGCCGTGCCTGCGGTCCCGGACAGGGTGACCTGGGCACTGCTCATCAGCCAGACCGCCACGTCGCCGCTGGTGTCGCCCCACACGATGTCGCTGAAGCCGTCGCCGTTGAAATCGTGGGTGTCGGTTAGTTTGCTGGCAGCGGGAACGAGGGATGCGGCATCGCAGGGCGTGGTCCTGGTCGCGTTGCTGTTCTCCGTGTAGACGAGTGCCGGCTGCGTGCTCGACCGCGGCATGACTGAGGGGACCGGCTGCAGATAGAGATTGTTGTACTCTCCTGTGTCGCCCCCGCGATAGGAGGTGACGCAAGAGGGAGCGCTCGGGCTGCCGCTGTCGACGCTCGCTCTCACGACGATGGTCGCCACTTCTGAAGATCCACTGTTGAAGGTGGCCTCGGAGCTATCGCCGTCACCGACGAGGTTGTAACTAAATTCAGTCCAGCTCGCAGCCAGATAAAGGATACTGTCGCTCTCCTGCACCATGTAGAGGTTGTTTCCGGTTGAGAAAATGACCGCATCCATGCCGCCCATACTCGCCGCAGCGGTCAAACTCAGGTTGCCCAGATTTTCAATCGTCTGTTGGGGAGGGGAGACAGAACGGCCGTTCAGAAAACAGTTACCTTCTTTGGTCAGCTTTAAGGGCCCGGGGCAGGGGTTTGGGTTGTTTACACCCCAGTCGAACAGCCAATACTCGATAAATACGCAAGGAACTGGGTGCTTGATGTCTTCGCCGCATTGACCTTGGGAAAATATGAATTGCTGCCAGCCGTTACAAAATTTCCTAGCAGGTGGCTGGGCTCCGTTGCAGGCCGCGGTACTCCTGAACGTATTCGTGTTGAGCTGAAGCGCATAGTCGTTTGCTCCATACCTCGAGGCCACGCTTGCAACGCCGGAAACGCTGTCGAAAGAGCCGACCGCCGAAGAGATCATGCTGCCCGTCGACACCCCAACCCTGGGACCCCCGCCCACGTTGTTAGGAACCGTCGGGCCCGGCATGCACGGCATCTCCTGCCATTGAACGTCCGGATAGGATGATGTGAAACACCCCTCTTGCGGCGGACGAACCCGCACCATCCCGTCACGCCAATTCTTCAGAAGCTCGGCGCTCGGCGACGCCGTCGGCGCTGCGGGCACCGGCACGTTCGCCGCGCCCTGCGCAAAAGCCTGAACGGTCCACACGAGAAAGAGAATCGGCAGTGCAAACAAACATGGCACCGCAGCCCTGGTCGCGTTCACGCCGATCGCCGCAACCGCGGCCTCGATCCTTGCCCGGACATTGTTCTTGCGCATCATTGAAGATCGCCTCCCCGCGTTCGCAGGTCGGCGTCGTCAGGCCGACGGCCGACCGGCATGATGCATGTCACGGCGCACGCTGCGCAGAGCAGCAATCCGCCCAAGCACACAAATCAAGCTGATCACGCTGATCTGCCGGCAGGCGCGGCGACGATCACAGGCCTGCTTGGGTGGCGGGGTCGTCCCGCTGAAAACTGGGCCCGCTGGGAACTCACCTGAATTCGAGGCCGCTTTACAACCGGCAATGGCGCCGAACGCAGCGAGCTATCTGCCCTGTCGATAATGCGGTGAGACAGGCATCAAAATACGCCCCGTCCGCGACGCTGCACCTCGCGGCTCTTTCGATCGATTCACGTCGCGGCAGCGCATCGCTCGCCTTGACGCAGATCAAAGCCGACCCGGCCCCCTCCGCGCCCTACTCAGCACTCTGCCGCCCCGCGCAGAGAGCTTCGGGAGGGGATCGTGGGACACAGCGATACCGTCGACCGGCTGGCCGCCTTCGTGGCCGAGCGGGTGAATGCGGCGCGATCGGTCGAGGCGCCGTTCCATCACATCGTGTTCGACGAATTCTTCCCCGCCGACGTCTATCTCCAATTGATCGAGACGATGCCCGACGCCGCGGACTACCGGCCGATGTCCGGACGCAGCCGCTACGGCAACACCGCCGGGCCGACGCCGACGCGCGTCAAGATCGATCTGTTTCCCGAATACATCCGCCATCTGCCGCCGGCGAGACGCGAGCTGTGGGACCGCGTCGGCCGCGCGCTGTGCGCAAGCGTGCTGCGCCAGGCCTTCGTGCGGCGCCTTGCACCGGGGCTCGAACGCCGCTTCGGCCCCGACTACGCCAAGGAGCGCTTCTTTCCGATCCCGGTGCTCACCCGCGACATCGCTGGCTATCATATCGCCCCGCACACCGATACGCGCTGGAAAGGCATCACCGTCCTCGTCTACCTGCCGCGCGACGAGACGACCGCGCATATCGGCACCGTCCTCCACGCGCGCGCCGCGGACGGAACGCTCGCGCGCGCCGGCCAGGGGCGGTTCGCGCCGAACACCGGCCTCGCATTCGCGGTCGGCGATGACAGTTGGCATCGGTCGACAACGTCGGACCGGAGGTGCGCACGCGCGACCTCGTCATCCTGCAGTATTTCGTCGACAGCGGCCTGCAGCGCCTCGTGCGCAATCGCGGCAAGCGGATCGGCAACCTGCTGCTCGGCGAAATGCGCCGCGTCGGCAGCCGCTTCGCAGGCGCGGCCGGGTGAGCTTGCGCAGCGACCGCGGGGTTACTCGGCAGCGACCGCCGACACCGCAGCCGCAGTCTCAGCCTCCTGC
>CAVSXY010000011.1:0-659494 GCA_963732015.1 uncultured Alphaproteobacteria bacterium
ATTGGCGGCAAGGTGCAGGAAGGAATTGGCCGGATCACCGGCGATGCCCAAACCCAAGTCAGGGGCATGGCGAACCAAGCTGCCGGAGCAACCCAGGACCTAATTGGCCAAGCGGCCGATTCGGCTCGGAATACGGCTCAAGGAATCGAAAAGTGGCTTCGGACCACGATTGAAACGCAGCCTTACACGGCAGCCTTTTCGGCCTTGGCTATCGGATGGTTGCTCGGACGGATGCACCGGCCCCTCTAACAGCCGTCCCGGGAAATTCTGGACTCCCTGCAAAATCAAAAAGCCCGTCCGCAAGGACGGGCTTTTCTTTGTCTCGAAAGGGAGAGCCTCAGTGATGAAAAATCAGAGCCAACAAGATTATTACTGGAATAGGCACGCCCAATAGCCACAACAGGATTCCGCGTCCCTGTTTTCCTCCAAGGATTATCTGAAAGATAATTCTCCGGACGTTACTTGGTTCCCACTTACACACCGCGCGCCCACAAAGCTTGGCGTTGCCCTCGGAACTAAAGAAGGCTCCGGCATTACGCCGGAGCCCTAAAGTTACGGGTAACGAAGGGCTGGGTTAGCGGTCCTGTTTCTGACCACCCTGTTGGCCGCCGTGCTGGCCACCACCTTGCTGACCACCCTGACCGGGACGGTTTGTCTGGTTCTGTTGGTTGTCCTGCTGTGGCTTGCCGCCTTGGCCACCCTGATGCTGCTGCTGGTTCTTGTCCTGATTGTTCATGAACATTTCTCCCGGTTTGGGGCTGGCCCCTCACAGGAAGAACTCGGCGGCTCTGGTCACGTTCCCCTCGTCCCGGCCCCTCGCCCCTGCGGCCAATTGGGCTCCCGCAGCGCAGCAAATGCTTATTCTTGGATTGCCTGAAGCAATACAGAGTTCCTATGAAAGTCCTAAAAACCTCGTTGGCCGCTCAGCTGCTGTCCTCCGGAGACTTCTACCTCCACAATTTCACACCATTGACCGTCCGCATTGGTGTTAGGTTCGCCACGTCAGGCTTTCTTCCACCGGCTTTGCGCGGCGTAGAGTTCGGGGCACCCTTTGTGCTGGGTTGGCCGAGTATCAGGCAACGATAAGGGGCTCTCGGCTTGGGAATCCAATGATGAATCCGCGCGGAGTTCTCGCGCGAGCCGATTTCAGGAATTCTTTCGGTGACTTTTCGCCCGCCCGCCGCGCAGCCGTTTCTGACCCGAATCCGAAATCATGCAAGTTTACACCCAGCGGCTTTGATCACCGTTGATCGCCCAACCCCAGACCCGGGGCTGACCACGCGAGCATACGGTCAGATAATAGTCACGCATTGCGGCACGCCCGCCCAACCACCCAACCGCCTTTCGAGCAATCTTAGATCAGGCGCTTTCACGCACAAGATCAAAATACTCGAAGGTTCCGATGTCTGGGATAAGATTTCTTCCGATCCTCTTAAAGCAAACACGCCTTTTCAGTTCTTTCTCCAGGGCATGAAAATCAGAACGGCCTTCGGGAGTTTGAACAACCACCTCCCCGTCCAGGATCACTACTGACTCTCGAGCGGTTGGATTGCCATCACAAAGTGTTCGAGGCGATTGCTCCAATCATGGCCACGGCAGTAGAAATGCACCCCACGGCTCATCGGACAATGACGCAGTTATCAGCCATCAGCCGCTTGGAATCACTGATTGCGATTGGTTCCGAATTCTATCGGTGCGGCCACAGCGTTATTTTTGTTTGGGACCCAGGCCGTTCTGTCGCTGTCGTATTTCAGGCCTTGAGCGGACTTTAATTCGTCTTTGGTCGTATTCAGCGTCAGGTAATTCTTTTTGTCCTTAGTCGTCCATCTAACCGCGCTGAACGGCACCGCGACATCCTTTTCACCGATCCCTAGGAAACCGCCCACGCCGATCACCAGCGTGGTGATCTGGCCACTCTCCGAAACCAAAATGTCATCGATCTTGCCGATCGAGCTTTGCGAAGAATTGTAGACATTCTGCTTGTGAGGAGGAGCGTGCGCACATCGCGCGGTTTAGGATAAGTCCGCGGAGGACCGAGATCGCCTTTCGGAACTAAAGCCTCTCGGATTGGTATGCGAGGTATTGCGGCATAACGTGGCTTTCAATTGCAATTCCGAAGAGGCCGCGCGGGTTTAGAATGAACCGAGCTTTCACTAAAGAAATCGATAAGAAACCGGTCGAGGTATTACCGCGGCCGATCTCCACTCATACCAACTACGTGACCTCACCGGGATTAAGCCAGATCGAAACTGCGTTGGCTGAAGTATGAAGCCCGGCAATTGCAAAAGACAATAAAACCGCTATCGAGCTGACCGCTCGGGAAATCAGCTATTGGTGGAAACGAAAGAACACTGCCTTTCTGGTAGCCGATATACCAAATCCTCACACGGTCCAGTTTGGAACGACGGTGACGGTACAGAGGAAGGGTGGGCGCGTGCAACCCTTTCGCATTGTGGGTGAAGATGAGGCTGAGCCGTCCTCAGATACAATCTCCTACCTTTCGCCATTCGCTCAAGCCGTGATGGAAAAGGCCGTCGGAGATCACGTAGAAATCGCGGGAGAGGAGTCCGAACTGCTCATGGAAGGTAGGAGAACTTAACGCCGTGTTACGCCAAGGGCATTTCGGGCGTACTCCGAATAGATGAAGTCATCGTAGCGGCAGGCGGCGAGGCGCTGCCGCCGGCTGAAAGCGCGTTGCGCCTTGATTGAAGTGCAGCGCTGTTGAGTGTTGGGCCACCACTACGCTCGCGTTGGAGCTTTCTTTTCAGGCGTATTGTCAGGCGGAATTTCCGGCCGTCTTGGCTCGGGGTCGTTTTTCGGGACCGGGGGCGTAATTTCAGGCTCTCGTACTTTGGGCTCGTTATCCATTTTCGACTCCTGACGACAGCGTAGACCCTAGCGATCGAACAGCTTTCGTCGCCTTTAGGTTCCCCGTGCGCGGTCCGCAGGCCCCAAATAAAAGGCCGCCCCACGGGGCGGCCGAAGTAGAAAGCTGTCGTCACTGTCTTACTTGGACACGTTGCGAACCGCATCCTTCACATCGCCGACAGCATTATGCGCAGCACCCTTTGCCTTGTCCAACTTGCCTTCAGATTGCAGTTCCTTGTCGCCAGTAACTTTGCCGGCGGCATCCTTTATGGCGCCCTTCGCCTTATCGGCGGCGCCCTTAATGTGCTCACGATCCATGAGAAACCTCCTTGTTGGAAGAATGTAGATGATAACGTTTTCTTGCCGCCCGAGTTCCGGAAGGACCGCTACTCAGCGGCTTCAGCGGTTTGATTGATTGCGTCGTCAGCAAGTTCCGTAAGCGCCTTGTCGGTGCTTTTTTCCTGTTGAAGTGTCATATCCAAAAGCCGACTCGCCTCATCGAGGCC
This sequence comes from uncultured Alphaproteobacteria bacterium, assembly GCA_963732015.1. Classification (GTDB taxonomy): domain Bacteria; phylum Pseudomonadota; class Alphaproteobacteria; order Rhizobiales; family Xanthobacteraceae; genus BOG-931. The sequence continues at coordinate 3,375 of CAVSXY010000011.1, forward strand.
TAGCTGCTCGGCCCAACGCTTCAATGTGCCGTAACGGGCGATTTCATAGTGTTCGACCGCCTGGGCCGCGGATACCAATCCTGCATCGAGCGCAGGCGCGCCTTTGAACTCCTTCATGATTTCGGAGCCTTCCTTGAGGATGCCCTCGATCGCTTCGCACTTCTTGCCCCGCACGGGCGCGTCGATCAACCGAAAGACCTTTTCGAGCCGTGACACCTGGCCTTCGGTTTCTTTGAGGTGCTTGGTGAAAGCGGCCTGCAACTCGGGCGATTGCGCGGCCTTCGCCATTTTTGGCAGCGCTTTTAAAATCTTGTTTTCTGCGTAATAGATGTCTTTCAGTGTATCGTGGAACAAATCGTCGAGCGTTTTCTCGGATTTCACCATTTCTGCACCCTTTGGTGGTTGGTGACGGCAAACTCGGCTCCTTATTCTTAGTTCCTCCGTCCGGAACATTACGGGCGCCCCTGCGTTTTTTTGCCACGCGTCGGTGAATAAAACGTCCTGCGACCCCTTCGCCCATGCGCCGCGCCGAAAAACCGTTCGAAGTATTTCGTGTGCGGCTGGTGCAGGATGTACCAAACAAGCCGCGGCTGCGTCGCGATCGTGATTTGTTTGGCATGTCGGGCAGCGGCGCTATTGGGCTCACGTCGCATAATTGGCGCGGACAAATTGAGCCTATAGGGCCAATAAGTACCATTCGGGTTTTTCGAGTCTTGGGTATTTTTGGATCACATCGGCCCAGAGACATTAGTCACTCTGCCTAATGTCAAAGGGCACACGGTAAGGACACGCTCAGACCAACCGATCAGTCGAAATTTGCAGCGGCACCTCGAGGTCGGGACTGGGTTGTTTAAAGGTTAACACACGTATAAGTAGAATGTGGATCCGAGGATTCTAGATTTCTGGGCACGGGGCGGCGGCGGTGGAGGGTTTCCCGGTGCCATGGGATTACGCTCAATCACTCGTCCTCGTGGTTCGCGCTTCATGTTCGAACTGCGCCAGCATCAGCTCGGTTCGACGTCGAATGCGGAGTTTCTGGTAAATCGAATGCAGTTGCACTTTGACTGTGCCTTCACTCAAACCCAATCTTGCCGCTATCTCCTTATTCGCGAGGCCGTGACAGACCAACGCTGCGATTTGCTGTTGCCGGTTAGTCAACCCGACAACCCGTTCATTCTCTCTCATTAGTGCTATCCCAGACAATCTCCCTCCCTGGTAACTTTGCAAAACGTTAGATCGCGATCACAATGCGACAGACACACGCCCAGTGAGCCTGCATTTAACGTCAGGTGCTTTGCGTGGTTCCGGTGCAATCTCCGCGCATATAGGCGCAACACGCAAAAAGAATTAGAGAATTGCCCATTTTGGGCGAACCCTATTGCTGCATTAAGACAGGCGTCGAAGAGGGCCAACGGCCGACATTTGTCTCGCAGCAAATGGTACTCTATTCAATCAGCTCGTCGGCAAGCGCGAGCAAATTCGGTGGCATGGCAATGCCAAGCGCCTTGGCTGTTTTGAGGTTGATCGCCAGTTCGAATTTCTCGGATTGAACGACCGGCAAATCGGCGGGTTGTTCGCCCTGGAGGACGCGGCCGACATAGACGCCGGAGCGTTGCAGAACGTCGAGAAAATCGGCGCCATAGCTCAGCAGGCCGCCGAGGTTGACGTAGTCGCGGGTATCGAACGCAGCCGGCACTGCATTGCGCGCTGCTAGCGCGATGATCTGTTCGCGGTGGCTGTAAAAGAGTACGTCCGGGCTCGACAACAGTGCATTGTCGCGCCCCGGCGGCAGGCTCGCAAAGGCAGCGTTGCCGCAAGCACCGCCGGTATGCTGCCGGGCGCCGCAATTACGGCCACGTTGCATCGAACCAGGTCGGCGGCGAGCGCCGGCAGCGTGTCCGTCCGCCCGTCCGCCCAGCGGTATTCGATGGTCACGTTCTGACCGTCGATGAAGGCCGCCTCGGCCAAACCGGCGAGGAAGGCTTCGAGGCGCTTGGTATTCTCCACGCGGGATGCCGGGTGCAGAAATCCGATCACGGGCGTCGCCGCTTGCTGCGACCGCGCCGCGAGCGGCCACACTGCCGTCGTGCTGACGAGACCAGTGATGAAGTTGCGTCGCCTCATCGGCTGATTGCGTCGTCCAGCACGACCCCCGTAGGGGACATTTCGACCATCGTTTGGAGTGCGCCCTTAGAGTCGGACAGGATTAGGCGGCAGTTTTGACCGTCTGCCGGGCGTGGTTGTCCTCGAACTGGGCCGGGCTCAGATAGCCGAGCGCGGAATGGAGTTTACGAGTGTTGTAAACCTCATCGATGAAGCGGGGAAGATCAGCGGTCACATCCTCGAAGGTTTCGTAGTCCATCAGATAGACAGCCTCGACCTTCAGTGTTTTCATGAAGCTCTCCGCCTTGGCATTGTCATAGGGGTTTCCGCGCCGCCCCATCGAACCAACGAGACCATTGTCTGTGAGTAGGCCGCGGTAGACTTCAGACGCATATTGCGAGCCACGATCCGAGTGGTGAATGCAGCCCTTCGGTGGCTTTCGGGCTCGGATGGCTGCCTTCAGCGCAGCAACGGCGAGGCGCGCATCAATTGAACGGCTGATCGCATATCCGACCACCCGGCGTGACCAGGCATCGAGGATGGCGGCCATATAGACGAAGCCGACGGCGATCGCGATGTAGGTAATGTCCGCCACCCAGACTTGGTTCGGGCCGTTGAGGATCTTGTGGCGGGCGAGGTCAGGGAAGATTGGACCGTCGTGGTCGCTGTCGGTCGTAGCCACGAATCGCTTGCGGCGCTTGGGTTGCAGATCGTTATCGCGCATGAGACGGCGGATCTTCTTGGCATTGACGACTATGCCGCGATGGCGCAGCTCGGCGCCAACCCGGCGATAGCCATAGGCTTCGAACTCATCGCAGATTGCTATCATGGTCGCGACCAGCGCGGCGTCGTCAGTCGGCAATGACGGAACGTCATAGTAAGTAGAGCGAGACAAGCCCATCAGCCGGCATCCTTCGGCGATGGAGACGCCACGGGGCCGGTGATGACGGATGTACTCGCGCTTCTCGGCCGCGGTGCGCTTTTCAGAGCCCCTTTTAGAAACTCGATTTCAAGGGCTTGTCGACCGACCATGCGTTCGAGCGCCGCGATCTTTGCCTCGTAGTCCTGAAGAAGATCAGCCGCCCGGGCATCATCGTCGAACGCTCCGGCTTCAAACTTCCGCACCCAGAGCCGGACCAAAGTCCAAAATTTCTAATGAGCGGCGTGGACCGCAGCGCCGTCGCCAAGCTATGGGCGCGGCGGCGGGTCACTCTGGCGACGGAAGCGCCTGGTACCCAGCCTCTTGAATACTCTTCCAGGGGTCTGCGCGTCGCGCGAGAGCATTTTTGATGGTGAAGACTGCGCCGCTTCTGAGATTCGAGAGTTCCTTCCAGTCGATCGGCATCGAGACCGGGGCGCCCGGTCGCGCGCGTACTGAGTACGCTGCCACGGCACTCGCCGTCTCATCGTTGCGCAGATAATCGATGAAGATGCGGCCCTTGCGTACATCGTTGCGGTTGTTGATCGTGAAACGTTCGGGTTCGTCGTTGGCCATGGCCTCCGCGAGGCTGCGTGCGAAGCTTTTAGCCTCGGCCCAGCTTGGGCCGCGAGCGAAAGGCACGACGACATGAAGGCCTTTTCCGCCGGTAGTTTTGAGAAACGAGACCAGGCCGAGCGCCTTCAGATTGGCTCGCAGATCAACGGCGGCTTGCTTTGTCTCTTTCCATGGCACATCTGGTGCCGGATCGAGATCGAAGATCAGACGGTCCCGGAGTCTTGACTGCATCGGCGGTTGCATTCCAAGCATGCACCTCAATCGTTCCCATCTGAACGAGTGAAACAAGACCCTCCGCGTCATCGACGTAGATGTAAGCCTTGCCGTCGCCGTGGCCTTTCACATTCACGCCATGAACATGCGATGACATGCCGTCCGTGACGTGCCGCTGAAAAAAGCATTGGCCGCCGGCGCCGCTGGGACACCGCACAAGGCTGATCGGCCGGTTACCCGACTGCGCAAGGAATTTCGGAGCGATCGCCGCGTAGTACCGTGCGAGTTCAAGCTTCGTGACTCGGGCATCCTCCCACAGCACGCGGTCGGGATGGGTAATGCGGACATGCGCTGCGAAAGGCTCATCCTTGGAGGAGGACCTACCTTTTTGGCCGATGACACAGGCGCTGCTCGAGACACGGATGCCAAAAGCTTCTCTTTTTCGCGCACAACCTGACGTGCCGGTTTATCTTCGCGCAAGCCTTGGAAGGATGGATGCCGAAGCCTTCCATCAGGTGTCCATTCGCCAAAATTTACATGCGCAACGAGCTCGGGCTTGACGAAATGCGCGCCACGCCGCGCAGCAGTCGGCACAGTCAAGAAGGGTGATCCCTTTACGAGGCGCGCGAGAAGCTTTTGTAAAAGATCGCGTCCCTCGGTTTGGGTAAAGCCTGTGCCGACCTTACCCGCATAGCGCAAGGCCCCTTCCTCGAATGTGCCGATCAACAAAGCTCCCAGCATGCCGGGATGTCTGGGCTGCTCGGTATAGCCGCCGATAACAAACTCCTGCTCTTTAATGCATTTAGACTTAAGCCAAGTTTCGTTTCGTCCCGAGCGATAGGGCGCATCAGCGCGTTTGGAGACAATTCCCTCCAATGCAAGGTCGCAAGCACGATTGAAGACCTGATTACCGGGCTCAACAAAGTGTTCACTGTAGGCCAGCAGCGCCGGCGGATGCGACAAGATCTCGTGCAAAAGCGCCTTGCGTTCTGTCAAGGGCTTGGTGCGAAGGTCTACGCCGTCGCAGTGCAAGAGATCGAAGGCGTAAAAACGCAGGCGGTCCAGCTTTCCGGTCGATAAGGCGTTCTGCAAGCCATGAAATGAAAAGCTGCCGTCGTCTTGGACGTAAACCACTTCGCCATCGATGACGGCATTTTTGACTTTGAGTTTGGCAAATGCGGTGCAGAGCGGTTTGAAGCGGCTGCTCCAGTCATTAGCCGCGCGCGTGAACAGTTTTGTCTGGCCGTCGTTTACGACGGCGAGCAGGCGATAACCGTCGAACTTTATTTCGTGAACCCAATTGTCACCGCGCGGCGGTGCCGACACCAAAGTAGCAAGCTGTGGCGCGACAAAGGTCGCCGGCTTGGCGCTCAGCTTCGCTGGTTTTGCAGCGACAGTGCTTCGGCGTTGCTCTTTCCTTCTAAGTGCCTTCACCGCTTCTTCGGCCTCGGCAGCCGTTTTCTCCCGCGCGCCTGTTGTGCCCCAGCTTCGGCCGGAGCTCTTGGCAATGCCTTCCATGCTTCGGTCGCTCCTCACGCTCGTCTGATATTTCTCAATGGCTGCATCGCCATTTTCGTCTGCGTATTCGTCCTTTCCTTTGATGAGGAGCCAGTTGTCCCGTTTTGCATCGCCCGGCCGCTTGCTTCGCAGCCGCACAAGATGCCAGCGACCCTTCAGGCGCTTCCCATGGAGAACAAATGTGAGGTTTCCGCGCTTTAGGTCGCGCTCAGGATTGCCCAGAGGCTCCCATGTACCCTGATCCCAAAGCATCACAGTCCCGCCGCCATATTGGCCCTGCGCGATCGTGCCTTCGAATGAGCCGTAGTCAAGCGGATGGTCTTCGACGTGCACGGCGAGGCGCTTATCCGCGGGATTCAGGCTCGGCCCCCGCGTCACCGCCCAGCTTTTAAGAACACCGTCTAGTTCGAGGCGAAAGTCGTAATGGAGCCGCGAAGCGGCGTGTTTTTGAATGAGATAGCCGTAGCCAGGGGCGTGCCCGCTCTCTTCTCCGGAGGGCTCACGGGTCATGGAAAAGTCCCGCTTGGCGCGGTAAGTGGCGAGCTTGGCCTTGGAGACGACGCGGGACGATGGCATGGCGATCAGCGGGCTTCCTTGGTGTTAACGGGCGGCAAATCGATCGGGTTCCCAAGGTCCCGTAACATCCCCGGTGGCCCGCTTCTTCCTTTGCAGGGAAGTCGTGCGACTTTCGAGCGGGCGCGATCTCGCAGCTTTTTTTGAACTCTGTTAAGCAGAACCGCTGGAAACGATCCTAGCGGAACTTGCGGTCGTCAGGGGCGCATCGTCGTTGTGCCAAGGGGACGCTGCGATTCTTCCTGCGGGAACCGGGCATCAATGTTTCGAAGCGAGCGACGACTTTCTTGTGGTAGGAGCATATCCCCACGGGCGCCCAACGAGCGCACTAGGACCATTCCCAAGGTGCCCTCCGGCGCGGGATCCCGTTTACGAAAAATGAGGCCCGCTAGTGGTGTGTCTCGACTTGACAAATAGCCCGCCTGCTCAAGGGTGAGCATGCCTATAGATCGGTGCACCGTCTCATTTCTAGTCTGACCTTTGCGGGGATTGATGGCGAGAGAAGTGCAAATCCTTCATGCGAACCAATTTCTGTGAGCCGCAACTACGCGGGAATTGCGATTACTGACAAATCCCGGAAGTGGTTTCACTCTATCGGTGAATTCCTACTAGAATCGCTGCAACCTGTCCTGTCAGGGTGCATTAGAGTTCTGCAGGAAATTCTAAATGGCACTCTTATGGAGCATCGTTAAAGAAGCCGCAGTCAGCTGGTCGGAGCACCGTGACGCACGCCAAGGTGCAGCGCTGGCTTATTATTCGGTTTTCTCCATAGGTCCTGTTATCGTTATTGCCGTGGCCATTGCGGGCCTGGCGTTTGGACATGACGCGGTCAACGGAGAAGTGGCTAAATCTATCAAAGGCATGATCGGCGATACCGGCGCAGAAGCTGTGCAAGCGATGTTGGCCGATGCCAGTCGGCCGAGGCAAGGGGTGTTAGCGACCATTCTAGGCACTGGCGCTCTTATTTTTGCGGCGGTCGGCGTTGTCGTGCAGCTGAAAGACGCGCTCAACGTCGTTTGGGAAGTGAAAGAGAAGCAGTCGGCAGGAGTGTGGAGTTTTTTGCGCTCTTACGTGATCTCTTTGGCCGCCGTTCTTGCCCTGGGTTTCCTGCTCCTGACGTCGATGGTGGTGACAACCCTCGTCGCCGCATTCGCCAATCACGTGGCTGCCTATGTACAGGAATGGGTGCTCCATCTTCTTAGCTCATTGGTATCGTTTGCTGCAGTCAGCGTGCTTTTTGCTTTGATGTTTAAATGGCTGCCGGATATACGCGTAGATTGGTATGATGTCTGGCTTGGAGCAATTTTGACTGGCCTTTTGTTCGAAATTGGAAAATCCGCCATCGGCTTCTACATCGGCAAAGAGGCGCTTAAATCGACTTACGGTGCGGCGGCCTCCATCATCGTAGTACTCATCTGGGTCTATTACTCCGCTCAGATCGTGCTGATGGGCGCTGAAGTGACACATGCGTGCGCGCGGCACCAAGGATCTCTCCGAGAAGCGAGGACGCGCCAGCAGCAGTAAAGGATGCAGAAAACGCAGGGGCAATCGGGCACGTTGCCGCTGATGCGGGGAAGCACCCGGCCCAGGGCCCCTCCGACTCGCCGGAGGATGCCCGCTACGACTGCCAATTACCCTGGATCTGAAGGAACTAAAATTCGGCAGAACGGTTGTTGGCGTGGCAATCTCGCCGCGTGGGACCGAGTTATAGTCATGTCAGATGAACCTTCGCTTGATGAACTTCGCGCGGTGTCTGAGAGAACTCGCAAAGCGCTTGCATCCACGGTTGACGAGTTGCGTGGGAGACTTGGCGACTCTGCCACAGAAATAAAAACGCTGGTCTCTCCCTCTCACATTAAAGAGGAAGTCAGAAACTACGTCAGCCGGGAGCGCAAAATTCTAGAGGCGTCGCTTCGACAAAAAGCTACCGAAAATCCATTGCAATTGGCCGCTATTGGTGCGGCGCTTGCTTACCCTGGCTGGCGCCTTCTTCGCGCGATACCCATGCCGCTGCTAATGATTGGCGCCGGTCTTTTTTTGACGAGCAAAAAGGGCCAGCAGTCTACACAGGCCGCTACCGCTAGAATTGGCGAAGTGGTTCAGCAAGGCGCTGAACGAGTGAGCGACGCCACGGTGGCATTCGGATCAAATCTGTCGGACCGTGTAGGCGGCGCACGTTCTACTGCAGCGGGCATTCGCGATACGATGGCCAGCGCGTCCGGCGCCGCCATCGAAACAGCTCGCTCTACCCTCCAAGATGCATCCGGTATTGTTAAAAATGTGGTTGGGAAATTCCCAACCAGCGCCGATGTCGAAAAGGCCTCTGCCACCGTGAAGGAAGGTGTCGCCTTGATGGGAGACCGCATAGGCGCGGCTTCTACAGCTTCCCGCGATTCCATCGGTTCCGTGATTAATGATAACGCCTTGCTGGTGGCGGGTATTGGCGCTGCCCTCGGCGCGTTAATTGCTGCCTCTTTGCCCGCTTCCGAAACTGAAAATCGAGTTTTCGGAGCCGGGAGCCAGACGGTAAAAGCCAAGGCCCGCCAGGCAGCCGGTCAAGGCATCGAGAAGGTGGGTGTTATAGCGGCCGAAGCCGCTGGATCTGTGGCGTCAGCGGCTGCCCGTGAGGGTCTCGATGCCAGCGGCATCCAGCATGCTTTGAACACTGTGGCAGATAGCGTTCGCGCGGTCGCTGATCGGGGCCTTGATACCGCGCTCGGTGCGGCGCCAGAGCTGAGCGAACAATCCTTTACAGAGAGGGTAGCATCATGAGCGACTTATACACTCCGAGTCCGGACCTAACTTCCCAAGCCAAGGACGCGGTCAAGGATATTAAGGCCAAGACAACGGATCTGACAGACGGATTAATGCAGAAGGCCAAGGACGCAGGGAGCCAGCTTGCGGGCGCCGCTCAGGACTTCGCCAACAATGCCCAGGAAAAAATGGGAGATGCGGTCGCCCAGCGAAAATCCATTGGTGCCGATTACATCGGATCTATCGCCCAAGCTACCGGTCGCGCCGCCCAGGAATTTGAGACCAATGCGCCGCAAGCGGCAAAATACATCCGACAGGCCTCGGAGCAAATTCAAGGCATCGCGGACACTGTTCGTGAGCACGATGTTCGCGAGCTAGTCAACGAGGTCCAGGACTTCGCGCGCCGGCAGCCCACACTGTTCTTCGGGGGCGCTATTGTCCTCGGTTTCGCCGCCCTGCGATTTCTCAAAAGCACGCCCGCGGTTCGAACTGGTATCGATGAAGAACGCTCCTCATTCGACCCCGGCCGTATCCAGGAGTAACAGAATGGCTCTCTCAAACGACATCCAAGAAATCCCTCGGCTGATCGGTGAGACCGTCGAGCAACTTGGCAAGCTCGTCCAGAACGAAGCCGACTTGGCGCGGGCCGAGATGTCTCAGAAGATTGCACAGGCTGCGTTGGGCGCAGCCTACATAGTGGGGGCAGCCATGCTAGCTATCCCCGTCCTCGTCCTTGTGCTCATCTCGCTCGCGATCTGGTTCACGCAGCTTGGGCTTTCCCCAATCTTAGCACATCTCTGCGCTGCAGCTTGCGGTGCTTTTGGCAGCGCGATTTTGGGTTTGGTGGGAAAACGCTTCTTAAAAGCAGAAAAGTTAAAATTGAGAGTCACGATGCGTCAGTTTGGAGATGATGTGCAGGCCATGAAGGAAATGTCGCGATGAGCATGAGCGATGAAGTCGGTTCCGCTGGCCCGATGGTGGCCAAGCTGAACGCAGCCGTCCGCGAGAATCCCTTGGCGGCAAGCCTCATCGCAGGGGGTATCGCGTGGATGTTGCTCGGCGGGAGCAAGGGTTTCGGCAAAGCGATGGGAATGGTTTCGATGGCGGCCGACAGGTCGGGGTCGGCTATATCCGACGCGAGTTCCAAGTTAGGAAACACCGTAGCCCAGATGGGTGCGCGTGTGGGCGCCGCAACCTCGGACTTTGTGAGTTCTGCCGCGTCCCTTGTGCCCGACACCTCGCATTTGAACCCAAATCAGGCGTTGGACGCAGTAACACGTTCGCGGTTAGCAATCTCAGACGGAGTGTCCTCCGCCACTGCCGCAAGTCGTGAATATAGCGATGTCATCCAATCAAAGTTCTCGGAAACTATGCAACAACAGCCTTTGTTACTGGGTGCTATTGGGCTAGCCATCGGTGCGGGATTGGCCTCGGCTTTCGCGACCACTCAGCTCGAAGGCGTTCTAATGGGAGAGCACAGCTCTGTAGCACGAGAAACAATGAAAGATTTTGCCGATGGCGTAAAGGAACGCGCCGGCCAGGTACTCTCCGAGGTCAAAAGCGAGGCTGGGCGCCAAGGAATAACAACGGAAGCCGCCAAAAACTCTGTGAAGCGCGCAGTTGATAAAACCAAGACCCTCGCAAGCGCTGGGAAGGATTCGCTCAAGGCGCAGATCTAAAAATAGCGCCGGACTCCGCTTGACGTGTCTTTGGAGGAAACAGACGTTAAACAGACGTTATATTGACTGCCGCATTGCCGCTCTGAGACCTGAGCGCGCCATCGGAACGCTAGTTCTTAAATTGGACGGTCGATTTTCTATTCTGACCCAGATTAGGCTCGCCGCCCGTCACCTTGGCTTTCAGAAATTCGTAAATTTCGACGACTTTAAACGATGGGCCGTCCCATATTTCCCCGATCAGCAGATCCGCTCTAAGCACAATAAGATTAGGATCGTTTGGACCGCTCCACCATAGGCTATCGGCCTGTTCCCATAACCGGGTGGCTTTCGTGACGTCACGCGAAAGATATGCTCGCGCCGTAAATGAAACGTACGCTTTCGCCTCCGCGTCGATGAAAACCAAACCGACATGCGAGTCCGCCTGAATTTCGTGCTCCTTTGCGCTGCGCGCGTCAGTCAGGAAATAAAGGCAATCCTCCTCCCGATCAGGTCGGGCCTTCACAGGGCGGGCGCGAAGCTCGCCGCCTCCTTGTCGAGTTGTGAGCATGCAGATTTGCGCTTTGTCGATCGTGTCCCAAATCCGGTCACAGCTCGATGTCATACATCACCGTCTTTCAGCAGAGGACCCGCATCTCGCCTCAACGCACTCTTATGGGTTAAATTATGGGTTAAAAAAAACGGTGTAGACAATAACAAAAGCAATAATGACTCCGACGAGGCCAACCACCACCGGTGTGGAGACCAGGGGCCGATGCTCGGTGGCTGATCGGGATTAAGTGCCATAGGAGTTCTCCGAAAGTTGAACGAGGCTCCAGCCACTGGAGCCTCGATTTTCTCAATACCAGAGAGGGGTGTCGTAATAGTCGTAGATTTCGCGATCGCGGGCGCGATCGCCCAATTCCACTCGGTCGACTGACTGAACTTGGGTGCGCCTTTAAGCTGATCCTCGGTCACGCCGACGCGATAGCCATCAAGTCGGGTATCGTATTCAGATTGGGCCAGGGCAGGGGATAATAATCTTCGCCGAGACCGAGGAAACCGCCGAATGATCACGGCGTAGGCAACCTTGCCGCTGATCTTGTCGATCATCACGCGCTGCACCGAACCGATCTTCTTGTCATCGGCGCCATACTTTGTCGCTGCCGATCAGAGACGCGGTCTCACGGCGGCTATCAACTGTAGTTGCCATTGTTTTTCCTCCTGTTAGGGCTCAACTGGAAAATAAACCGCGCGGCCGCCGATCTGCATTTGCGCAGCAAAGGCCCTCGATCTGGCGCGTGGGGCGTCCCTCAACGATCGGGCGAACTTCTTTGAAATCAAAGGCAAACTGGGCAAAAATTACGTCGGTGTATGGTGATGAGTGGTGGTTGAGGCAGCCCTTGCAGATCGGCAGCCGGGGCGTTATAGCCGTCGCCGACTTCGCCTTGGGGCGTTCATTCATGCGACGCGGCCGCCGTCGTCCGCCTCACGGTAGATGTCGAGATCCGCCGGCATCCGCGAACCCTCGAAGCGATAATCACCGTTTGGCGCTGCCGACGTTTGGTACTTCCTCACCGAGCGCTGTCGCCAAATCTATTTGGTGGTCTTGCTCCTCCACCAGGATCTGTCGAATTTGCTCGGCCAGTGCAAATTCCCCGAGGGATTCGCATTGCCTTACCCGTCGCCGATAGTTTCGGATTGTCTCATTCTCATTCTCCAAATCGAAACGCAGCATTTCTTTCGCCTTTTCAGAAGTGCGAACTGTTTTAGGCGCCACGGTTGGCATCTTTCCGAGATAATCGATTTGCCGCGAGAGGATGAGGGCATGTTTTAATTCCTGTTGGGCGTGCAACTCCAATTGATCCGCTATGGTCATATACTCAGCGCCCTTTAGAACCTGCGAATAGACTACGTAGGAGATAATAGCCTGATATTCGCGCGAGAGGTCCTCGTTTAAGAGGTCCGCCAGCTGATCGCGCGAAACCGACTCTTCTTTCTCGACATGATTTTTCTTGGCCACGCTCGTGTCCTTCCTATTGCGTTGGTGCGGACTGTCTGGTGGTTTAAACCCAGACCGACAAGCTAAAAATGAATATCAAGGTTGCTCTGCTAAACGGGCAAATTTGATTCTCGTCGAGTAAGAAATGACCACATCAAATTCTTCCGAGCAGAACTAGGATCACAATCACCAAGCCGAGACCCCGCCGCCATAATAACCAGTTCCGTAAAAGGGGCCGCCCCCGAACCCGCTGAAGCGCCAAGCAAAATAACGACCAGGATAAGGAGTAAGGTGGTTCCGAGACACGGTTTGCCTCCCAATGCGGATTTAATCAGTCGGTTACCTCTTCTTGCTTCAGCGCGTCCCTGAGTTCGGCCTCACGTCTTTTGTTGCGATCGAACACCGATTTTGCGTGTTCGCGTACCTTCGTGTCAGACATAGTAGCCTTGAGTTCCTCTGTTCCAGATGCCTGCTAAAGTGATGCATCAACACGTTCAGATATACAAAGTTCCATAGAGCGCGGGCAACATGAAGACGAAGTCCAATCAATCCGATAAGGAGTTGGCCGGGTCGGTCGAACGTGTTGCTTACCCCGAGAGCGGATTTTGCGTCATCAGAGTCAGCGCGCGGAGCCACCGCGATCTGGTCACCGTGGTTGGGCACCACAATATCTGCCGGCGAGTGGATCACGGTTTCAGGGGACTGGGTGAATGACCGAACCCATGGCCAGCAGTTCAGGCTTTCCTCAAGACCTCGGAGCCGACCTCGGTTGAAGGCATCGAAAAGTAACTTGCCTCCGCCATGATCCGGGGCGTCGGCCCGGCCTACTCCAACACGAAATCCGCGCCTGTAGCGCTTAGAATTTTTGAGCGCCAGTGCGAAACGAGTTTTGCAACACAATCGCCCCAAAACCGGACATCTAGCTGCAACGTACTTGCCCGGCGGGAACAAACCAACCCCAACAGGACTTTCATCTATGGTCCGCTCAGCGGATTGAACGGTTTCAAGAGGTCGAACCAGATGGATAAGAAAATCACTGCTCTGTTGGGCGCCGCAGCAGCCTTAAGCACGATGAATAGTGCGCAAGCTTCTCCAAATACGCCCTCCTCCCCGACGGAAGTGAAGACCTACAGCGACCTTCTTGCGCCAATTCCAGGTGCCTTGGAACTACTTAAGGCCGATGATGCTCGCCTCGCTGAGAGGTCAACGGAGGGTGCCGTCAAGCTAGCACAGAACTACCATCACCATCATCATCACCATGGATACAACCGTATTGTTCCCCGAGTTTTCGTAAGGCGACCCCACCACCACCATCACCACCACCATCACCACCAGCAAGGCTTCTCTATCCAAATACGTTGATGGGTAACGTCCCGCTGAGCGTCTTCAGCTCAGGGCAGTTAGAGTCGGGTGCGACGAACACCGCGGGAGCCATCGAGCGAGCCTTGATATTTCGGTCCTTTTAGATCGCGTCCGTAGGTGGATTTTTGGAACGCCCACCGACAAGCCCGCCCCGATCATCACGGGGGCGCCGCTACCAAGTTTGGAAGTACGGGCTCGAATGCGCAACGCGGGGGCCAGCGTGTCTTGCAAACGCGCGTTGCTGGTTGATGGTAGGCCGGGTTGATTTCCAAGTCCGGAGTTGGTGTCGCCGACCCGTTCGCGCCTTCTGTTAGATTCATCCACTAGCTGGGCTCGTTCGACTTGCCATTACCCTGCTTGGGATCGGGGACGTGCGCCCTGCGGACGGGTAATCCACCGTCGAGTTGGGCAGCGGCCTCCAGCCACATCCGCGCGATGCTGATGTAGGTGGCGCGAATCTTGTCGGTTAAGGCGCCGGCCGTCCATTCAAAGCACTCATCGGCCATTTCTCGATATTCGGCGGCTGTATGCCGTTTGGTGACGGTCGGGAAGCTCTTAATGTTGCGATTCCCGCTCTCGCTATCGGTCACGCTCAAAGCCTATGTTGCCATAGCCAAGCGAGTATGCTGATGCTTGCCCACAAGGCGGTCGCGGCAATAAGCGCGATCAAAGCCGAATGCTCGATCAGCACGCAAATCGCGCCGCCAAAGCCGATCATGCCCAAGCCGCCGAGCGCAGCGCCGCGCGCATCCAGCGCGGCCGCTTGTTTCCCTCGGCACGCGCCGCGGAATCCTTTTTGTTCTTTCTGCTGTCTGACGTGCTTTTCAACTCAGAGTGACGCTCGCAGGAAAGATCGCGGGAAAGGCCAGGAATAATCCACCGACCGCCGAACCGAAACGGGAGGCGATTGCTGCCTGCTATCATCGTCGTAGCGCCGCCTAGCACAAAACGAACGGCAAATTCATACCAGTGAATGTCCCGTAGGCGTCGAATTTGAAGTGAACGATCATAACAAACCTGCGCTTCGACCGAGTCCGAAGGCAACCACAAACCACACCGTAATACCAAAAAGTGCCGCTACGTTGGCGTGCCAGTGACGACGCTGCAGCAAAAGACAAACCACGCCGCAGTAGACCGAGAGCGCCACGCGCCCGCTATCATGGAACGACCTCCACCGCCGCGAAGGATCCGCCGTGCTTCGAGATGTAAGGACCAGCGTAGCCAGCGCAATAGAAGGGGCGGCGCCAAACAATCCCGCGAAACTCTTAGGTCGCAGCACGTCGGCAAGCGCAGCGAAGAACGAGACCGCAAGTCCTCCGATCAAAAATCGCGCCAACACATCCGTCACGGGCTAACACCGGCTGAAACCATCCATTGTCATAAAACGTTCAATGGGGAAGAGGGTTCAGCGCCTGCAACCGAAAAAGGAATAAGGATGCCGAATCTTGCCCGGTTGCCCATCAAAGCCAAGCACGGCTACCTTCATGTCGTCATTGAGACGCCGCGCGGCAGCCACGCCAAACTCGCCTACGATCCCAAACTCCGGGCATTTACGCTATCCAAGTCACTTTGACGGGCCTGACCTACCCCTACATTGGGGCTTTATCCCGTCCACGAAGGCCGACGATGGCGACCCGCTCGATGTATGGTCGTTCACGATGCAGGCACCTTTCCTGGCCTCGTCCTCACCTGCCGCCTCATCGGCATCTTGCAGATCAAACAAAAGAGAAGAGGGAGTACCGTTCGCAATGACAGACTCTTCGCCGTGCCGCGCAACTCGCACAAGGAGAAAGGGTGAAGGACGTGCGCGGCCTTTCAAAGCCCATACGAAAGGAACTGGAGAAGTTTTTCATCGCAACAGATGAACTCGAGAAAAAGCAACTGGAAATCCTGGGCTGGAAAGGCTTAAAGGCCGCAATGAAAGCGGTTCGCGATGCATCTTGATCGCCTGTGTCGGAAGCAAGACTCAAAGCGTTTTGCACTTAATCTACGTCGAGCCAGACATGGATCAAAAATCGACAGCTGCTCGGATCGACAACTGCTCTGTCAGAATGAAAATGGCCGTATCTCCACCGCCGCAAGCGCAAAACGCCCGTTTCGGTCACCCAGCCTGGAGGCCGAAGCGTGCAGGCAAAGCAGCGTCGCTAGTCATCTGTTCTCATAACTTCGGCCGCGAACTCGCGACGAAGGCTCAGAGCGAGAGATGATAAGTACTGACCCGGTCGCAAAGAAAATAAGTTCTTACGAAAGGCAATTAGTAGAATCTTTCGCGCCGAACGAGCTGGTAGACCGACTAGCTCTTATGCTCCTGGGGTTGGCATGTCGTCGAGAAATTCAAGTTCCAGGGATTTTGCGGCGTGGCAAATCTGCCGCAAAGCCGGTTTTAGGCCTTCCTCGAGCGTCGGATGATAGTAAGGAAGCATTAACAACCTACCGGCCGTTTCACGGCGCTCAATCGCCCAGGCTAAGAGATGCGCGATATGGTCCATTCCTGGGCCAAGTAGTACCGCCCCTGTTAGAACACCGGTTTCGGAATCGGCACAAATCCGGACCAAGCCGGCGTTGCAAGCTTCGATCTTGGCACGGCCCTGATCGACATAGGAAGCGGTTCCGATAGTGCTCCTGTTCGTTGGCGGTGCTCCCACGACAGCGAGGGGAGGGTCGGTGAACATGATGGATAGCGGAACGGCGCGCTTACTTTTTCGCACATTGGGAGATGTCGCCGCGTTCCGCCCAGCAAGAAATCCTTCTAACGAAGCTTCGTGCAATACCGGTCGTCGACCCCCGACGTCCCCCGCCAAGAAGATCGGAGTGTCACCGCATTGAAGCGTCGTATCATCGATCTGAGGGACGCCACGGTCATCCACCGGGATGCCGATGTCGGCCAGGTTTAATCCTGAAGCGCAGGCGGTCTTCCCGCTGCGACCAGAATGCGCTCGAAGAATCTTTCGCCTGATGTGGCTCCTGACCAAGCTATCTGGGCCGAATGTTCGTGGGCCGCAACCTCAAGCTTCACGTTGAAGTGCATCGGAAGTTCGACGCCGAGAATTGATTTGAGCTCCTTCGCCACCTCTACGTCATGCAGCGCTGCGATGTGGTCCGTTTGTTCAAAGACTTCCACATCGACGCCGAGCCGGGCGAATGCCTGTGCCAGTTCAAGTCCGAGGGGGCCGGCTCCGACGACCGCCATGGAACGTGGCAGTGAGGTAAGCTCAAACACCGTTTCGTTGGTGAGGACTAATTCGCGGAGCCCCTCAAATATCTTCGGCACGTTTGGACGCGCGCCAGTCGCGACGACAACCGCCTTCGTGGAAACTTCGCGCCCATCGCCCAGTGCCAGTGTCGTCCTACTCAAAAACCCTGCTTTTTGCTGCACGCAAGTTCCCGGCGGGAGCTGTGCGAGCGACTTTTGTGTAGCAGCGACGAAAGAATCCCTTTCCTTGCGCAGACGGGCCATGACTGCTGGTCCGTCGACGCTTGACGCTGCCGTACGCAGCCCGAAAGCCGATACTCTCCGGACATGGTGCGCGGCGGTCGCTGCCGCGATCAGGAGCTTTGACGGCATGCAGCCAACAGTAGCGCACGTTGTGCCGGCGAACCGGTCGTCGATCAGGAGTGTCTTCGCGCCTATCTTTCGCGCTGCACGCTCCGCGGCAAAACCCGCCGTGCCTGCGCCAATGATGGCGACATCGCATGTCAAATCGGCCATATAGGTAATCCGGCGAGAACAGTCCTCGGTTGAAGACACAACCTCAACCTCAAACGCCCAAATGCGTTCCGACTGACGAATTCCGTCCACGAGGCCAGCGGACAGCGCACCTTCGTCGTCGTTTTCGAACCCGGAGAGGTAATCGTTACCAGTTTCCAAAAAATTTGCTGCGCATGAGAGATCCACGCGACGAGCTTCACGGCGATCGGCAGCCTTAGGATGCTGTCTTGCTCTAATTCGACTGGCGAAAGAAAGATTATCGAGAAATTTCTATCCGCGATCAGGTCGAGGTCGCCTCTCAGATCGGCGACGTCGCCGACAATGCAGGTTGAAAGCCTGCTCTACAGCGAAGCGAGCTCCTCGGCGACGGCCACGTGCGGCCGACCCTAGAAATCGTCGTCGCCGAAAATCGGTGCACCTAAGTCAAGGACGATGACACGGGCCTCCGCTCTGATCGAGCCGCATAACGTCGGGAATGGACGGCACATCAACCAAGTAGCGCTTCGACCGAAGCGGACTTCTGTCGTAACTGATCCATCGTGCATTGTTGCGGCCTTTTATCGGGGCGCCATCGCAGGATGGTAGTGCCGTGGCGAAACCGGCCGCCGGTAAAGTGGTCATAGGAAACCTCGATCACGAATTTGGGTTTGACCGGCGTCCATTCCGAGGAGCGCTTTGTCGACCATCGGCTCGGACCGCCCGGAGTATTACCCGTGAAGCTTCGATCTGTGGCTATGGCCTCGAGACGCGCGGTCAGACCGGGTTTCTCTTTCGCTTGGATCGCCGACGTGAAGCCGACGTGATGAAATCGCTTTTGATCGTCGTAAAGGCCAAGGAGTAGCGAGCCCACCAGTTTGCGTCCAGCCAGGGGTTGCTCGCCATATCTGAAGCCGCCAATCACACAATCAGCGCTCCGATGGAGCTTGATCTTTTGCATGCCGTCCCGACTGCCTGCTTGGTACGGAAGATCTCGACGTTTAGCGATGATGCCGTCGCTAACTCCGCCTGCTGACTTAAGCCACCGCTTCGCGTCTTGCAGCTTTGTGCTGGCAGGTGAGAGGCGAAATAGCGTGTGCGAAGGAAACTGCCTCGCAAAATCCTCGAGCGCGCGCCGACGGTCGGTAAGAGGGAGTTCCATTAGGTCCTTCTTTCCACGCCTCAGAAGGTCGAACGCAATAAAAAGGCTGGATGTTTCCCGCGACAACCGTTGGACGCGGCTTTCGGCGGGATGGATACGTTGAAGGAGCACGTCGAATGTTAAGCGTCCTTTGACGGAAGGACCAGCTCGCCATCGAGCAAGAAACGCTTTTCAGGCAAAGCGGCGGACGCCACCGCGATTTCGGGAAAATAGCGTGTGAGGTTTTGCCCGGATTTCGATGTCAGCGCCACCGTCTTGCCGTTGCGCTCGATCACGCAACGGAAGCCATCCCACTTGGGCTCATATTGCCACTGGCTCCCGGTCGGTATGGCGTCAACCGATCGAGCCTCGATCGGCTCGATGTGTTTTCCTGCCTTCATTTTTTATCAATTCGCTAACAAATCTGTTCGCAAACAGATCTGTATTGTCTTGGTTCAGCGGTAAATCGGCATGAGATGGTGATTTGGACCTACGCGGCGCTTGTGGCTTGCGGGCGATAGCAATCCTGATCGAGCACCACCTTTTTTGCGTATCCGCCACCATTGATGCCGCCCATTCCGAAGACTTCTTCGCCTACAGAAGGTTAGCCATACCGCATTGCTCGATCACGCCTGAAACGTCACGTCCTAGCGTGTATGCGACACCTGTCCTTGCGAATTTTGCAATCGACACGATTGACGCTCGCGGCCCGGGTATTCACCAGCACTTCGGATGGGTCTGCACTGAGAATTCGATCTCGTCCGTTTGCACGACGTCAGGCGTGCCAAAGGCGTGAATACGCATTGCTTGGGTCTTGGTCATCGAAAGCCTGCTGGTCTCTGCCATCAACTGGCCCGACCGTTGCCTCGTACCCGGGAACTGGTTGCCGTTTCTGGAGTTTTCTCTGAATTGGTCACTCGGAATCCCAACATGGCGGAGTAGCCCGACAAAAGCGCATCACAGGACGGGTGATGCATGAGTTCAAGCATGGCGAACTAAAAAGCGGTCCCGGCGGAAAAGGTGGACCGGTCAAAAACCGCCAACAGGCCATCGCGATCGCGCTGGAAGAAGCCGGCGCGTCGAGATACGAGAGCAGTAAACGTAACCGCAGGAATGTGCGTCGCACGAGCAAAAGGAAGCCAAGGGTCGTACCGGTCAGCAAGAGCGGGAAGGGGCTTCACACATTGGCGCTTCGGGTAGACGGGAAAGCACGACCGCGATGGAGGGCGAACCGCCAAGAAACGTACAGTTCCCGGCCGCAAGGGGCGATGACCCGTGCTCATCGCCGGGACGGCATACCGCGTAAGGACCTTAACGCACGAGGCGCCAGCGCGTCGAAGGCCGGTCCAATGTGACGAAACGCCTGAAGAGGGTTGTACTACTCATTGACCGGAAGACGTTAACGGAGCGCTCGCTCTCAGTGAGCGCTGCCGCGATGAGGGCCGGCGGAACATCAGGCCGTGGGACTGAGCATCTGGTGGCTGGTGCATACCATCGTGAACCTCTCTGCACAATACATCCTATGTGTCTGCAGGCCTAAGTAGGTGCCGATCGTGACGCAAGAGACCCGCCGGCCGGCGCCATTGTTGAGGTCGTGTCTGACAAAGATGAGGAAATCCAGGCGTTCAAACACCACGATAAAAGCGCCAAGGTGCCTGTCAACTCGCGGCTTCGCACAGCTAACCCGAGCGACTTTGACGCTTTGGTACTCCCGGGTGGCGTCATCACTTGATGCCTTGCGGTGGTTCCCCAGGCCATAGCGTCATTTGTTGAACAGCAAGAAGCCAATAGCCGCTATTTGCCATGGCCCCTGGAAGTTCTGATCGACGCTGGTGGCGTCAAAAATAAGCGCATGACATCCTGGCCATCCCTAAAAACAGACCTCTCGAACGCCGGTGCGAATTGGGTTGATGTGGTCAACGATAAGTGCCTCGTGACCTCACGGCAAGCCGGACGATATTCGGCCTTCAATCGGCCCATGATCGAAGAATTTCATCTGGCCCATGCGGCAAGGTGAGGACTATCGTGTCCTGCGTCTGAGAACGGCGATATCAAAGTGCCGATCAGCATGAACCCTCACTTCGAACAGACGCCGCCCCAACCGCGCGCGCAAATGGCGGTGCGCGAGGCCGGGCTGCTGAGCGGCATCGTCAAAAGATCGTCGATGATTAAGGAGGACGATCAGCCCGTGTGGCGCCAGTGCCGGATGAATCCTCTCCGCCAGCTGCATCATCTGATGAACGGGCAGATAGTACGCTATTTCGGCTGCGACGATGAGATCAAACGGCCCCCTCGGTGTCTCTTGGGGTATGATGCTCCGATGGAAGATAACGCGGCTCGATTGGCCAACACGTTTTTGAGCCTCCGCCAGTGCCGTCGGTGAGGCGTCCACCGCTACCAGACGGAGACTGAGAGGCGCCAAAAAGCGCGTCGTTTCGCCGATCGCACAGCCGAGCTCGAGAACGCGGCCGTGCATCCGGAGGCCACAGGCCCGCAGCAGTCTGTCCCGCTTAAAATCTTCGAAGCGCGAGTGGGTATGATCCACGGGTCGATGTTCGAACAGAATTTTTGCTCAAAACCAGTCGGGTCAATGGCTCGCATGGAGGCTGCGCCAGTACACTTCTGATGATTGTGTCAAGCGATTGATCGTGCTGCCCGTCAGGCGAAAACCTTGGGGAGCATCCTTGATAAGGTCCGTGGTTTGCGTGGCATGCGCTGCGATCGCCGCCCGTTTTTCATCCAACGCATCTGATACATCGACGATAGACGGTTCGCTTCGTCTGGACCAGGATGGTCATCCGGCCTACGATCTCATCGAGCCATCATCGTGTATTCTCGTCTCAGGGGATGCGCTTTTGCCTGTTGCAGGGCGCATTGTGCGAGCCGCCAGGACTGTCGATGATCGCAATGGGGGTCGCGCCGCCATGGCAAAACAGCCAGGTCCGGTTGAAAATTGCCTATGATTTTTTGAAGTTCGGCGACCGCTTCGTTCCAATGAGCGGAGCCTTCTTGCGGCATCGCTGAATCCGTCAGCCTTAGAAAGGTGTGAAACTCATCTCCCACGCCAAGGCGGCGCAGCGCCTCAATCGCTTCTTCTTCACGCTTCGCAGCAAGCCGCGCGTGTGACCAGGACGGGGAGTGGGGATGGATGCACTGCCGTCGGTCATAAAGACCACATGAAAAGAACTGCCGCGGCGCGCATGACTGACCATGAGACCGCCGCAGCCGAGCGACTCGTCGTCTGGATGGGGGGCTATAATAAATTTTGCGGTGCGCCGTTTCTGCGAATGTTTTCTGTTCCCGCGCAGACTCGTAGGTCGGATCCCACAAATCTGCGGCGACGGCAGCGCCCACCCCCGCGAGTGCCCCGTCCGGGTTGGGCTGTCGCAGATATGTCCTCAAATCGCGCACAAGCCGTTCCAGCGGATGCGGCCAAATCAGGCCTGACGCACCAACGCTTTGCTCCGCAAGCTCCAGCACCGCAAGACATGCTCGCTCAATCGCAATACGCGCCGCATGTGTAGCTGCGACGAAAGCGGCCGGGTTTTGTCGTTCCAACGGCCCATAAGCCCGCGATGCGATCAAGCCATGCATAGCCCGTGCCCACCTCAATCGCCACTCGACCGAGCCGATGTTGTTGATAGGGGTCGTACATGCGCCTCGTATCGCGCAGATGAGCTTTGACCGAGTCCAGCACGGCGTGCATGCCGCCAACTTGGACGGCGGCAAAGCGTATGGCGCCCGCTGAAAACCAGGGCTCTTTCAGATAATCGTCAGGTCCGCCCAGCCGACAGTCGTCTTCAACTGGTACGCCATCGAAATCTACGATGTGACTCCCCGAAGCACGCATGCCGAGCGGATGCCACCACGATCGGTCGATGGGCAACGCCCTTACTGCTACCACGGCCATTTGCCGCCCTCGCTCGGCGGAAGCCGTGACAAGTGCATAGTTCAATCCGTCGGCCCCACTGGCAAAACTCTTTTGGCCATGGAGAAAACCATCTCCGAGTACCACGGGACTTTCGCGCAGGTCCGTGTTCCATACGCCAAAGAGCGCTCCGCCCCTAGCCAGCGTCAGGTAACGTCGCTCTTGTTCGCGGCTACCGAATAAATGCACCAAAAACAGCGCGTTCACGTGTCCCTCGAACACGCGCCCGACGCTAAGGTCGCCGCGACCGATGGCTGCCAGGATGCGGAAGAGTTGCCCGGCGTTTTGTGGTCGCAACGGAGAATTGCCGATCACTCCCAAACGCTTTAAGCCTTCAAACGCGCGAAAGGGAAAGCCACCATCCTGGTCGCGTGCAGCCGCTTCTACGCCGCTGACGTCGGTAAGCGCATGGTAAGAAATCCGGTCTCTTGTCTCACGGGGTATCATCTAGGCACTCTCGGTATGCAATAATCTGTTCCATGTGTTTGATGGCGGTAGTAATTTCCACATTTTCGAGCGGCGATTTGAGGTGAGACTGCAAAACGCTTCGTCCGCCCGGCTTGGTCCGGGTTCGGCGCTGGCGCTCAAGGCGGCCGATGACGGCGAAAGGATCCTCGACCGTATGCGGGAGTGCCAACGCCTCCGCTGCAACCCAGGCCTTCAGACAATCGGACATGCCTCCGCACGCCCGACCATCCAGGCGGGCGGACACGCTGACCCGAACATTCGGCGCGTGACGCAATCGATATCCCGCAGACACGGCTTTTGTTACGAACGCAACATCTTCGCGGCAAGGCAGTGTTGGCAGTCCGCCTAGCGCCCGATATACGCCCGCCCGCACGGCGAGACTGG
Organism: uncultured Alphaproteobacteria bacterium; assembly: GCA_963732015.1. Classification (GTDB taxonomy): domain Bacteria; phylum Pseudomonadota; class Alphaproteobacteria; order Rhizobiales; family Xanthobacteraceae; genus BOG-931. The sequence goes on from CAVSXY010000011.1 coordinate 26,656, forward strand.
CACCCGTGTGATCGGTATGCCGCGGCCAAGGATCATGAAAAATCGGATCCATCAGAAGTCGTGAGCTTGTCAACCAAACCAGTGTAATAGAGGTGCCGCTTCGCGCGGTGCACAAACCGGGGACCGAGGAGTGCCTCTTCCGCTGCGTCACCGACAATGTGCCCGCCGACGATGTCTGCCCCGTGGCTTACCGCCCGAAGATTGGCATCCACCCAATCCGGCGAAGGAATTGCATCGGCATCCGTCGACAAAATAATGCTGGCCTTTCCGCCGATCTCGCACGCGCGATCCATTGCCAAACGACGCGCCGAGCCAACATGCGCCAACGCTGGCGGAAATTCGATGCTGAAGACGTCTAAAGCAAGCTTTCGGTGAGACCTCGCGACAGCTTCAAGGACCCGGTCTGAGCCGTCGTCGCAATTGTTTAGAACAATGACTACGTTCAATGCACGTCCGCCTGGTAAAAGCCAGCTTTGCCGAGCGAGGGCTTCGATCAGGAATGGCAAGCGGTCCGCTTCATTGCGCGCCGGCACCGCGACAATCGGACGTGCGTGGAATGCATCTTCGTTCCGGCCGCCAGAAGATGAGCTTGCTTTATGCTTGACGGGAGTCATTTAAATTCATAACGAAATCATTTCCAGTTTGTGCTCGCTATATTCAAACGGGCTATAAGCCGTCACATTCCGTGCAACTTTTCAAACCTAATTTTTCAAGTTAGCCTGGGCTGCTACTTCGGCAAGTCCGGCCGCTCGAACGTCCGGCACGGTGTTAGATGGAACGGCGAGAGTTTAGAAATCCTCCCGCCGTCTTCCGCTTATTGGGTCTTACTGGAGGACGTATCCGGAACCCAAGTCGTCAGGTTGCTGTCGTACTTGAAGCCCGGCGCTGCCTTAAGAGCGTCCTTGGTCGTGTCCATAGTCAAGTAAATCTTGTTATTCTTATTCGTTGGCTTGACCGCATCGAAACCGACAGCGACGTCCTTCTCACCCGCACCGAGAAAGCCACCAACACCGACGATGAGTGCATTCACCTTACCGTCGGCGGACACCAGAACGTCCATGATCTGGCCAATCTTGTTGGTATTCGGATCATACACATCTTGCTTGTACCAGTCCGTCACAGTCTTGCTGGTGGTGGGGATCGTCGTCATCAACTCGCCACGACCACTTCCCGCGAGTTGAGCGAAAGCGGTCGTGCTCAGCGCGGCGACCACGACGCTCGATAAGATAACAGATTTCATTTCAAACCTCCGGATGTTTCAGCCCCTTGGTGCAAACGACAACGTCCGAAGACCGTTTTAGTGCCTGAGCGAAGTCGAATATTATAGCTATAAGAAAAGGTCTCGGTTGTGTTGGAGCTAGCACGCTGCAATCTCGGGACATGCGATTGCCACCTGCTTGGACTTGAGAAATCTATGCGACGATCGCTGAGCTTGACGGTTTCGTTATTGGAGGTGCGGAATGAGGCTGGGCGGAGACAATTGCTGTTGAGGTTTTGGCGACGTGTTGTTCCTTATTAGGGACTTTCGCTGGCAACGTTGCACTCACTTTCGGCGCAACGGGCGGCATTTACATCGCCGGGGGCATCGTCTCCTGTATCGTCGATGTGTTGCTCAAATCGTCATTTCGGGATCGTTTTGACCAAAAGGGCCGCTTTCAAGCTTATCTGGAAAGTGTGCCCACGCGTGTGATCGTGCACCGGGCCGCAACATTTGTAGGACTGAAGTCACTTCTATAACCCTACCAACTAGCTCAGCCGACCAATAAACGTGCGTAGCTGTACGAATGCGCCGCTTTTACACTGTGTCTTCCATTGTAAAACCGACCTTCAGCGTCACTTGGTAGTGTTTGACCTTCCCGCGTTCAATGTGCCCGCTGGTGCGCACGATCTCGAACCAACGGAGGTTACGCAACGTTCGATCGGCTCGGTCAAGGGCCGCATTGATGGCGCCTTCTATGCTTTGCGTCGAAGACCCCACAAGCTCTATTACGCGGTAAATGTGCTCGCTCTGGGAAGAGGCGTCATCTACATCTCTGAGTTTTAGCGCGTGGTCGATAGCGCCGTCACGTCCAGTGTGTTCGACGACGCCCGTGTCACCCCGCTTATCCTCTTTCGCCCGCTTCATCATCTACTCCTGTTTTCCGCGGCAGCTATTGAATGTCTGCTCGTTCAGATAAATTTTCACGAACTCTCATGCAAAAGCTTCCAACCTTATCGTAGACTGGTCATGTGTTAATTCCTCAGCTACGACAGAGAAAGACATCAACCGATTTTCACCGAACGTTGTACTGATGGCGACGTCGGTCGCATCGCGCCCGCGGGCGATAAGTACCCGTCCAATGCGGGGAATATTGTGTCGTGCGTCGAATGTGTACCAGCTGCCACCGATAAAAGCTTCAAACCAAGCACTAAAATCCATGGGGGCAGGATCGGCCGGGACTCCGATATCGCCAAGATATCCCGTGCAGTAGCGTGCGGGAATATTCAAACAGCGGCAAAAAGTGATAGCGAGGTGAGCGAAGTCGCGGCAAACCCCGCGACGTTCGTGGTAGGCCCGCGCGGCACCTCGGGTAGCATCGGCGTCGATATAATTAAATTTGAGATGGCGATGTACAAAGTCGCATACGGCCTGTACGCGGCGCCAGCCTGGATGCGTGTTTCCAAATAAATCCCAAGCGACGTTCATTAATAGGTCAGTTTCGCAGTAGCGGCTGCCCAGGAGAAAGACGAGGGCTTCTTGGGGCAAATCCGCAATGGCATGTCCCTCGGCTCCCTTGTTGATCTTGTCGGGCAGACCAGTATCTTCGATAACCCCATTCGAAGAAACTCGTAGCAATCCGGGAGGCGCGAGCACTCGGACGCACTTATTGCCAAACCCATCGATATAGGGGGTTATCGCGCGCTGAGGGCTGAGGCGAATAAAATCGGGGACCACGAGGCTCGTCGCCCGCGAGGGATGAACGTTCAACATCAGCACCATCGGCGTATAGCCGACGGATTGGAACGTCAGCTCAAAGCCAATCTGAATCCTCACACGCTATCCTTTGAATAGACCGGTATGTTCTCTTTTTTTAACAAATAAAAAGGAATTGTGTTCCACGATTTGACGGTCCGTCCATCTATGTTTCGGTTGTGCGATAAAGGCATCCCGTCTTTCTGCGCTTCATGGTCCGAGCGCGCGATCCACCTGTCTCGCTTAACATCCGACTGCGAAAAAAAACCGGTCCGTTCGCGGTGAATTGAAAAACTGTTTTTCTCTTGCGAAAACCATGTGTGCGGCGGCGTTGAAATGACGAGAATTATCCGACTGGCCGAGCGAAAGACGGCGTTTGACCCTGAGGAAGTTGCCATTCTCATCGCCGCCGTCAATGAAGCCTGCTTGCGTCTCCGCTGTCAGGAAGTGAATGCGAGCAGCCGTCATACACACGCGCCAGGCAGGAAGTGTTTGCAAGGCGCAACGGAGCGCGCCGCGGTCTTGCCGGCGCCACGCAGATCGCATCTCAAGCCGTGAGTTTCCTCGGCGTAAGGGACCAGCTTGATCCCAACCTGTCACTCACCGATTTGAGGCGCCAGTGAACGCAATTTTGTGAACGGTTAGTGCGAGAATAGGCAATCATCGATGACTGGAACAGTAGTACATCTCGATGCGTTAAATCCTCACTGTGAAAAAACGACAACGATCAAACTAAGCCCTGCACGAGCTGATGAACGATTGCTCAAGGCGCTTAAACACAATGAACGGGATCTGGACAAACGCTCCGCGACAAACGGCGCCGATCGCCAGGAGAAACGGCGGCTGCAGACGCAAGTCTCATTGAAACAATGCGAATACTCTCACGAATGCCCTTTTCGATGGCGGGTTTTGCGCTGCAAAATCTCATATCCTCGAAACGACAGCATTAAGCGTGCAATTCACGGCCATGAGTGGAACTATTTTTACGCAAAGAAGTTTGAAAATTGATCCGTAGCAGATGCCTTTAAAAGTCCACGGATTTAACTGGCGCCGCAAGGCCAAGTCAACGCCAGCCTGGGAGGAGTTCATGGACAGCATCATTTATCTGGTAGGTCTGATCGTAATCATCATGGCGATACTGTCGTTTCTAGGGTTGCATTGAGTTTTCAATAGGCAGGCGGAAAGAGCGTTACCATGACCCAAATATCCCTTGAACCGCCGCTGAGTTCGTCTGTGCCTGTCGCGGTAGCTCCCACTTACTTCCAATGGGGCTCGATCCTTGGCGGCGCTGTCGTAGCGGCCGGCTGCTTTTTTGTAACAACGGCCTTCGCAACGGCGATCGGTCTCTCCGTATCTTCGGCATCTCCAACCTGGCGAGATACATCCGTTGGTCTGGTGGTGCTCTCGGGTGCGTGGATAGTGCTAACGGCGATCGGTAGTTTCGCCCTCGGTGGCTACATCGCGGGACGGACCCGATTGACATGGCGAAGCGGTGCCGACGACATACACTTCCGCGATGGCATATATGGGCTCATCGTCTGGGCCCTTGGTCTACTCCTCGGTGTCGCTATCGCCTGGGCCAGCGCAAATACGCTCACTCCGTGGAAACAGACCGCGAGCACGACTGAGATAACGTCATCCGCCGAGCCGGCGTTTCTTACCTACGAAATTGACCGGCTTTTGCGATCAGATACCCGACCGGTGGCCGACGATCCAGGACTCCGCGCGGAAGCGGGCCGCATTTTGCAACGAGGCCTGGGTCGCAACGATTTAAGTGCCGACGACCATGACTATCTGGTTCGAATGGTTTCGGCGCGAGCCGGTGTTCCTCCAACCGATGCCGCCCAGCGTGTTCAACGCATACTGATCGAATCCCGCGATGCTGCTCGTCAAGCTCGGAAAAGCGCAATCATTATAGGTTTTACGCTTGCAGCGGCACTCGCGGCAGCGGCTGCTGCCGCATGGGGCGCCGCCGTGATCGGCGGTCGTCACCGTGATCAAAATGTCGCTCCCTCGCTCGTCTTTGGTCGGCGATAGCCGAGATTCTGGAGCCACTTGAAAGCCAATATTAGCCCCAATGGGCGGCGGGTCCCGATGAGTCGAGCCTTCGTCAAAGAGCCGGAGAGCGATGTTATAATTCTTCCCGACCGTCCGATTTCAACGCAACCAAATCTGGTCACGCAAGGTGGACTGGCCGCGATCGAGAGCGCTCTCCATCGCTTTGAGGCGGCGCATAGGGCGGCCGCCGAGAAAGGCGACGAGCACGCCGCAGCCACCGACCTGCGAGAGGTAAGATATTGGAAAGCGCGGCTTGCAAGCGCACGAGTTGTCAAACCTCCCGCGGACAAAACCTATGCTCATTTCGCAGCGAAAGTCACCATCCGTCGGGATGACGGTCGCGAACAGACATTTCGGATTGTCGGTGATGATGAGGCTAATCCGTCTCGTGGCACGGTCTCGCGCGCATCGCCGATCGCACGCGCGGTGATAGGGCATAAGGTCGGCGAGACCGTAGACATTGCGGGCCACGAAGCGACCATTCTGAAAATAGACAAAGCGAATGCTCTTTGGACGGATAAAGCGGCCCAGAGCCGGAATGTTTTGTATGTAACCGGCGACACAAGGATCCACCAAACCGGAAGGGCAAGAGGATCGGTTCTCTCGCCCTTCCAGGTGGTCACGTCATTGAGTTTTGCTACTGGAAGTGTCCGGTATCCAGGTCGTTAAATTGCTGTCGTACTTGAAACCAGAAGCAGACTTGAGGGCATCTTTGGTGGCGTCCATGGTCAGATAGACCTTATTGTTTTTGTTCATCTGCTTGACCGCGTCAAAGCCGACAGCCACGTCCTTTTCACCAGCACCGAGAAAGCCGCCGACGCCGATAATGAGCGCATTCACCTTGCCATCGGATGAGACAAGAACGTCCATAATCTGGCCGATGTTATTGTCATTCGGATCGTAGACATCCTGTTTGTACCAATCGGTCACGGTCTTGCTGTTATTGGGGACGGCTGTCATCAATTCAGCTCGACCCGTAGCCGCTGGCTGTGCGAAGGCAGCAGTGCTCACGAGGGCCGCAACTACACCTGTCAAAATCAAAGATTTCATTCCTGACCTCCGGGGTTTTGAGCCCCTCAAAAAAAATATTAAACGTCTAAAGTCAGCCTTAGTTTCTTATTGGCCCACTGTTTATTTTACGCATAAGGAGAAGGCTTCTAACGGAAATGCTTAGCCGCAGGAACGTCGCATCCCCGCCGAATTCTCAATCAAGCGTCGTTGAATTCGTTCCCATCTATGGGTGGCCGTGCGTCCACTCCCAGTGCTCTGGCGATGACGATGTGCCTCCGTCTTATTAGATGATTTGCGACAAGTTTGGCGTGATTGAGCCGAGGCTTTTCTGATCTTCAGTGCATCCGAAACTCTCCGTCGACTGCGCGGATTTCCGCGGGCTTGATCAGCCGCGCGTGCGCGACGGTCACCGAATGCAGCGGTCCTTCCAACTTCTCCAGCCAGAAACTGAGAAATCTATTCAGCTGCGGGAATGCGGGGCAAAAGTCATAGTCCTGCCAGAGGTAGCTTTGCAACAGCCAACGGTGGTCGGGGCGCCGGTAGAGAATATTGGCCGTGGTTAATCCGTAACCTTCGAGCTGTTGGAGAAAGTCTCGCGAAACTGAGCGAGTCGGCGACATTAGTGTGCTCCTTGCCCTAAACAACGGATCGCCCTGACCTCGGTTCCACGGCAAACGATCGTGTTGACTATGGGGTTACAAACAGCAGTTTATGGTGTTGCGCGACGTCTGTTTCTTGGGATAGCAGGGCACATCGGCCTTGCCGAAATTCCCGGAACTCGAACCAGGCGTTCGGAGCCAACAGGTCTTCCTTCACGCGAGCAGCATGCTGATTTATTGCCGGCGCTCCCGAAACAAAACCGTTTCCAGATCGTTTTCTTCAAAGGCCCATATAGTTTTTAGAAAGCGCCAAAATGTGTGACTACAGTTTGCACAACGTGAAATCTCGACCGGCGCAAATCGCCGACCTACTTCTGACCCACAACTTTGGAAGCGGAACGCGAGGCTTCTGTGCCGTGGACGACGCTGATTTGGCGGTCTGCGTATTGCCAGGAACCGAATTATCATTTGCTGACGACGTCAGCTTCGTTCAAACTGGAATTCTTCCGTGGCGCAGGAAAACGATAAAACACCGCACGGCCATTTTCCGCCAAATAAACAAAGCAAAGGCCGAGGTCCATCACGACGCGCTCGAATTTCCTGACGGCCGAATTGTGCTGCTGACGTCGTTGCGTGAAGGGCAGCATGTATCGGTTTTACAGTTGCCTGCTCAACCGAAGATGCGCGATGATGCCGCGAGCTCGGAAATGGTCACCTACATGGCCTGATCGGCCTTGAAACTTTGCTCTCGCAAATTTGCAAACCAGCGGCAGCTCTGACAAGACTTCTCCGAAGCCCGGCGATCTCTCGGTCGAGCAGCCAACCAAATTCGAACTCACAACCGCTGCTCGCCAAAGACTTACAGCCAAATTTGAGTTTACCAAAAATCACGGGACAACGTACGGGGACAACAATCAGAGATTCTCAGCTCTCGGCAGTGTTCCGGCAGGGGTGCGAAAAATCGAAGCGCCGATGATCACGTCGATCACTTCGAGCGTGCCATGGCGACCATCAATCCGCACGCTGCAGCGTAGGATAAGGAGCATGTCCCGATCCCGTAAAAAGACCCCCATCACCGGGTTCACCACCGAGCGCAGCGAGAAAATCTTCAAGCGGCAGGAAAACCGGCGGCAGCGCGCGGCCGCGCGCTCGGGGCAGGAATTCATTCCGCAATCGTATGGGGCCCAAGGGCAATCGTATGGGGCCCAAGGATGGACGGCAGCGACGACGCAATTTCATTAAAGGGATCGTTGCGGCGGCGCCGTGGCCGTGGGCAGCGCGCGCGCAGCAGCCGGCGATGCCGGTGGTCGGCATTCTCAGTGCCCGATCACTGGACACCGATACACCACTTCTCGGCATCTTTCGTCGCGGTCTCGATGAGACCGGCTACGTCGAAGGTCAAAATGTGAGGTTCGATTACCGCTTCGCCAATGGCCAATATGACCGCCTGCGCACGTTGGCGGCCGGTCTTGCAAATAGTGGTGTCGCCGTGATCGTCGCAATTGCCGGCAGCCGGGCACTTCCCGCCGCCAAGGATGCCACCTCCACCATCCCGATTATCTTCGGGATGGCTGGCGATCCCGTCAAGCTTGGTTTTGTCACGAGCTTGAGCCATCCCGGCGGTAACATCACTGGCGTCACTATGTCATTCACCGAAGCGGCGCCGAAGCAACTCGGCCTTATCGTGAAGCTGCTGCCGGGCCGCGAAGACGATTGCCATTCTTGTCAATCCAGCCTTCGAACTCGGCGCCGAGACCAAGGTAATCGAAGGAGCAGCCCACGCGATCGGACGGGACATCATTGCCTTGGAGGCGAGTACGGATGCCGAACTCGATAAGTCTCCGGACAACGACATGCTCGGCGACGATCTCGAAGCCCTCGGCTTTGACAATTTCGATCCAAGGTCGCTAGGCAGAACCGCATCGCCTGCTGCCACAAGAACGTTGCGTTGGGCCGGAGAACCGGAAAGTGAGAGATACATTGAAACTCCGACGCCAACTTGCGCGCCCATCATGATCGCAAGCAAAAGTCCCAATTCGACATCAACTTCCGCGCGTAGCCGTTCTGCATGTTCCGTAGGCTTCAACCGGGTGATTCAACGCCTTCCCCAGAGCCTTGCGGAGATCGGCCAAGCCGTCAAACTGACGTTCCGTCGTTTGGCCATCACCGACGCTGCAGGCACTCGCTGACGAGGTGATTGAATGAACCGGAGAAGGCTGATCAGCGCCGTCTTTGGATTGTTGGCGAGCTAGGCGCGCTTGGCTACGAGGCGGTTCATCGTTAGCGCTTGGCCGTGGCGACACGGTGGCGATATGGATTGGAAATTGCGAGGGTCTTGATTGGACGATCATCTAATAAGATTGTAAAGTCAGATACTTGTTGGCGCGCCCGAAGAGAATTCGAACTCCTGACCCCCAGATTCGTAGTCTGGTGCTCTATCCAGCTGAGCTACGGGCGCGTTGCGCGTCGAGCGGAAAAATCGCCAGCCCCGACAAAATGCCGGGCAAGCGGCCTGCGACGCGCGCCATAGCTATAGGCTCCGGCAGCGGTTGGCAAGCTTAAGACCCGCGGCGGCGCGGCCTTCAGCCATGCGCCCGAGCGCCGCGATGAGCGCTGAGTTCGACCGCGCGGTCCGGGATGGTCAGCCGCAGGGTTGCGCCGATCGTGCCCTCGACGAGGCGGATCTCGCCGCCATGGGCGCGGACCAGTTCGGCGGCGATGGCGAGACCGAGGCCGGTGCCCCCGGTACGGGTCGAGCCCTGGAACGCCTCGAACAGATGCGCCCGCGCCCGCTCGGAGAAGCCCGGCCCGGTATCAGAGACTTCAATCACCACGACCGCGCCCTCGCGGCGTCCGGTGATCCTGATCTGATCGCGGCCGGGATCGCGGGTCTCGCGGCTTTCCATCGCCTGTACGGCGTTGCGCGCGAGATTGAGCAGACTGCGGAACAGCTGATCGTAGTCGGCCTCCACCGTCAGCCCGCGCTCGACCGCGCTGATCCAGCGGATCGGCCCGTCGGCGCCAAGGCCGAGCGTCTCGTGCACCTCCTCGACCAGCGGTTCGAGCAGAATGCGCCGGCGTTCGGGCGGCGGCTCCTGCAGGCGGCCGTAGGAGAGCGTCGATTCGCAAAAAGCGATGGCGCGCTCGAGCGCACGCATCAGTTTCGGTGCGAAGCGCTGCACGCCCGGATCGGGCAGCTTCGCCAGCCGGTCGGAAAACAGCTGCGCCGAAGCCAAAAGGTTGCGCAGATCGTGATTAATCTTGGAGACGGCAAGCCCGAGCGCGGCGAGCCGGTTCTTCTGCTGCAGCATCGAGGCAAGCTCGGTCTGCGTGTTCGCAAGCTCGCGCTCGGCGACGCCGATTTCGTCGGCGCGTTCGGACGGCGCGATGATGCGGTCGGCGTTTTCCGGGTCGTCGCGAAACGCCATCATGTTGGCGGTGATCCGCCGCATCGGCCGCACGAACATGTAGTGCAGCGCGAGATAGACCAGCGCCGCAGTGATGCCGGAGATCAAAAGCGAGATCAGCAGAATGTCGACCGAATAGCGCAGCATCGCCCGGCGCAGCGGCGGCTCGTCCATGATCAATTCGATGAAGTCGCCGCCCATCGGCGCCGGACCGACGACGCGCATGACGTCGTCGTGGGTATCGAGCATCACGGTGAACGCATCGACGATCGTGTCGACGATGCGGACGTCTCGCATGTCGAAGTCGAGCGTGATCGGCGGCGGCGCGTCGCCGACCGCGAGAAGACGGCGTTGCGTGCCCATCTTCATGGCGACCGCGCGGGCGCCGATGCTGTCGAGAATCTGCTTGGCGAGACTGTCGGGCACCGTTCCGCTCGGCGCGGCATCGAGCACCAGCGCCGCTGTGTAGGCGGCGGCGAGATGGTCCTTCAGCCAGACCACGCGGAAATTGGCGACCGACGGCACATAGATCAGCACTTCCGCAATCATCACGAACAAGATCGTGAGAAAGAGGAGCTTTCCAGAAAGCCCAAAGCGCGGCCCACGGACCGGCTCCGGCCGTATCGCGGTTTCATCACTCATTCGGCGGAAGCCTTGGCGCGTCAACCTTCGCGACGCAGCCACGATATGATGCGACGCACCCGTGTGCGCGTCAAATCACGCATGAAATACGTCATTGCGGCGCGTTTGCCTACCTCTGCGAACGTCGGATACGGAACAGCCAACCCCGCAAGGGCGCTGATATTCAATTTTTGGCTAATTGCGAGGGCCCAGGGAACGATGCTCTCGGCGGCCAGCGCCCCCACAATTGTGGCGCCGAGGATTGCCCCTGGGCGTCGGTGATAACCTTAATGTGGCCACTCGTCGCGCCTGTGGCCTGAGCCCGGTCGTTCTCGTGGTACGGCCAGCGCAGGACGCGGATGTCCTTCGCGCGGCTTCGCGCCTCGTCCTCCAAAAGGCCGACTTTGGCCAGTTCGGGATCCGTATAGATCACAGCTGGAACGGCATTGGGGCCCGCCGGGATCGGCGTCGCCTGCACCGCGTGGCGGATGATCAACCCTGCCTGATATTCGGCGGCGTGGTCGAAGCCGCGCACCCCTATCACACCGCCAAGCGCGTAGACGCGCTTATTGGTGGTGCGCAGGCTCTCGTCGACGATGATGCCACGCAGGCCGCAGTGAATGCCGGCGTTGTCGAGATCGAGATGGGCGACGTTTGCTTGGCGCCCCGCCGCGAGCAAAAGGTGCGAGCCCTCGATCGTCTCTGTGCCATCCGCCGCCGCCAACTCGACCTGAACTCGCGCCAACACACGGCGCGCGCGTTTGACCTCGACGCCGCTGCGGAGCTTGACGCCTTCGCGGGCGAGCGCATCGAGCACGACCGCCGAGCACTCGGGATCCTCTCCGGCAAGCGGCGTCGCGGATTCAAGAACCGTCACCTCGGCGCCGAGCCGCCGGAAGGCCTGCGCGAGCTCGAGACCGATCGCGCCGGCTCCGATGACGATCAGATGATGCGGACAATCCGGCAGCGCGTACGCGGTCTTGCCGGTGAGATAGGGCATTTCCGCAAGTCCCGGTATCGGCGGAACAGCGGGCGATGCCCCGGTGGCGATGACGAAGCGCCACGCCTTGATGGCCGTGGCGCCAACCGTGACGGTCTCCGCGTCGGTGAATCGCGCGGCCCCGGTCACGACGCGAACGCCAAGACCGATGATGTGTTCGCGCGACGTGTTCGGGACGACGGCCGCGACGGCATCGCGCACGGTGCCGCTCACCGCGGGAAAATCGACGCCGAAGCGTACGGTCCTGATGCCAAAACCCGCGCCGTGGCGGAGCATATTGACGCGCGCGGCCACCGTCGTCAGCGCGATCGAGGCGACGCTGCCGGCGCTCACGCTATCTGCGCCGAGCGCACCATCAGTCGTGCCGTCCTCGATCAGGACCGTCGGCACGCTCAATGCTGCGGCCGCGGCGGCCACCGCCCGGCCGCCCGCGTCGGCGCCGATGACGCAGATTTCGGGCCTGAGTTCTTTGATGTCGTGCGCCGCTTTCTTCGAGTCGGCGCGCGGCAGCACGCCTGCAGGTGCCGCAGTCATGCCGCTCGACGCAAACGATTCCTGAGACTCATGACTGCCCATAACGCGGCGTTCCCGCAAGTCTCGGTCCTGTCACACGTATTCTATACCTCTCTATACTCGGGAATACGGCAGGGAAAAGCCGGGCAGCGCGCGGGCTTGGGGCGTTCCCGGAGGGGGACAGAAAACCCGCCGGCAAAGGGCCTGCTCCGGCCGGAACATCGCGGAGAAGTTACATTGACGAGCCGGGAGGGGTCCCGTATAAGCCGCGCCAATCGCGCGCCGGCGTTGAAATCGTCGAATTTTGGCTCGGCCAATCGATGTTCAGGGCGAAGCTTGGGCGCGCAGCGGAGATCAGCCCGTGAAACGGACCTATCAGCCGAGCAAATTGGTGCGCAAGCGCCGCCACGGCTTTCGCGCCCGGATGGCGACCAAGGGCGGCCGCAAAGTGGTTGCGGCGCGGCGCGCCCAAGGGCGTAAGCGGCTCAGTGCCTGACACGGGCGCCCATCCCGATCAAATCGTTGGGAGTCCATCCCTTGGAGCGGTTGAGACGCCGAACAGACTTTCGGGCCGCCGCGACCGGGGCACGGGCGTCCGCCAAGGCCTTCGTTGTTCAGGCGCGCCGCCGCGCTGAGGATGGTCCGGTGCGCGTGGGATTCACGGTATCGAAGCAGGTCGGCAATGCGGTCGAACGCAATCGCGTGAGACGCCGGCTGCGTGAGGTTGTCAGGCTGTCGGGCGGCGCGGTTCTGCGCCCCGGCCATGATTACGTCCTGATCGGGCGGCGGGCGGCGTTGCGGCTGCCATTTCACGACATGCAAAACGACCTCGGTGTGGCGCTCGGCCGGATTCATGGCGCCGCGGGAACTGGTGGCGACCGCTCCGGCCCCCTACATCAAGTGGGGTTCGCCCAGCCGGTCCCGCCTAAAGGCAGGCCGAACTCATCGCCCACAGCAGTCGCAAGGACCGTCGCCGGCTTCTCCCTCAAGATCGTCCGAACTGCCGCCGCATGAGCGCTGAATGAACGAGCACAAGAACACCATCCTCGCCATCGTGCTGTCGTTGCTCGTCGTGATCGGCTGGCAATATTTCGTCGGCATGCCGCAAATGCAGAGGGAGCGCGAACAGCAGGCGATCAAGCAGCAGGAACAATCGCAAACGCCACCGACCGCGGCCCAACCGGCGACGCCGGGAGGCGCCGTGCCGTCCGCACCCGGCGCCGCCGCTCCATCGGCGCAGCCAGCGACAGCCACCCGCGAAGCGGTCATCGCCGCCTCACCCCGCGTCACGATCGACACGCCGCGGCTGCGCGGCAGCATCGCACTCAAGGGCGCCCGCATCGACGATCTGTCGCTGCAGCAATATCGCGAGACGATCGATCCAAACTCGCCGGCGATCGTGCTGTTGTCGCCGTCTGGCGGGCCGGACGCGTTCTACGCTGAATTCGGCTGGGTTCCCGCATCAGGAACCACTACGGCGATGCCCGGACAGGACACGCCGTGGAAGCAGGACGGCAGCGGCGCGCTCAGCATCGGTCATCCGGTGACGCTGACGTATGACAACGGCGAAGGATTGGTTTTCCGCCGTACCATCGCTGTTGACGACCGTTATCTGTTTACGATCAAGGACGAGGTGCAGAACAAGGGCGCGAGCCCGGCAACGCTGTTCCCCTACGCGATCATCTCGCGCCACGGCACCCCGCAAGTTCAAGGCTATTACATTCTGCACGAAGGCCTGATCGGCGTGATCGGCGATCAGGGACTGCAGCAAGAGACCTACAAAAAGATCGAAGAGAAGAAGAACATCAGCTGGGATGCCACCAATGTCTGGCTCGGCATCACCGACAAATACTGGGCGGCAACGCTTTTGCCCGACACCGACGCCAAGGTCCGCGCCCGTTTTTCGGCCGGCGAGGCCGGCGGTTTAAAAACCTACCAGACCGACTATCTGGCGCAGCCGGTGACGGTAGCGCCGGGCGCCACAGGCTCAGCCGACGCGCGGCTGTTTGCCGGCGCCAAGGAAGTCTCGGTGGTCGGCATCAGGTTTCCGTTCGGACCCGGCGGCTACAATGAGGCGCTGCAGCTGAACAATTTCGATCTGCTGATCGACTGGGGCTGGTTCTACTTCATCACCAAGCCGATGTTCCTTGCGATCGATTACTTCTACCACCTGGTCGGTAATTTCGGCATCGGCATTCTGATCGTCACCGTGCTGGTGAAGCTCCTGTTCTTCCCGCTTGCCAACAAGTCCTACGCCTCGATGGCGAAGATGAAGGCGATGCAGCCGCAAATGGCGATGATCAAGGAGCGCTATGCCGATGACAAGATGAAGCAGCAGCAAGCGATGATGGAGCTCTACAAGAAAGAGCAGATCAATCCGATCGCCGGCTGCCTGCCGATCGCCATTCAGATTCCGGTGTTCTTCTCGCTCTACAAGGTGCTGTTCATCACCATCGAGATGCGGCACGCGCCGTTCTACGGCTGGATTCACGACCTCTCGGCGCCCGATCCGACCAACATTTTCACCCTGTTCGGCCTGGTTCCGTTCGATCCGACGATCATACCGGTGCTCGGCTCGTTCCTGCACCTCGGCTTCTGGCCGGCGATCATGGGCGTGACGATGTGGGTGCAGATGAAGCTCAATCCGGCGCCGCCCGATCCGACGCAGCAGATGATCTTCAACTGGATGCCGCTGATCTTCACCTTCATGCTCGCGGGCTTCCCTGCGGGCTTGGTGATCTACTGGGCCTGGAACAATTCGCTCTCGGTGCTGCAGCAGAGCGTGATCATGCAAAAGAACGGCGCCAAGATCGAACTGTGGGACAACCTCAAGCGCACGTTCAGGCTGAATAAACCGAACCAGCCGGCCGAGTAGCGGCCGTCCTTAATCCCTGACCCTCCACTTCGCCCTCACGAATTGCAGACGCAGTCCGGCACGATCCATGTTGCGATGGCTGGACGAAAACGGCTCGGCACCGCTGAATACGATGTCCGCTCCCGCCGCACCGGCATCGCTTATGCGCCGGCGGAGCATCGCCTGTTGAAGGCCGCGGCGGCGGAACGCAGGATCGGTCGCAGTGTCGGCGAGGTAGCCGACGCCATCGTGAACATAAAGTGTCGCCGCCGCGGCGGGTCGTCGGTCGACTCGCGCAACATAAAGCGACCATCCGGCTCGCTCCGGCCACGGCCTGACGTTGGCCTTGAATTGCGCGTGGTCCTTTTCGGGAATGTCCCAACCGGCCACGTAAGCCGTCAAATAGTCTTCCATCATCTCAGCCGTCTCTACGCGCTCGATTTCGGACGGGCCCGCTGCCGGCGGCCTCCTCGTTGGCGTGCCGATCAATAAGGCTTGGAAGCCGGACTGGTAGAAGCCGAGCCGAGCCAGTTCGCGGCCAAGGCCTGAGTCATCCATTCCAGGGACAAGTTCGAACGTCGGCTTGATGTCATATTCGGAATACCAGCGCGCGAGCGGTTCGATGTGATGCGCGTGTCCGGCATGAAGCCCGACGACGCGACAGAAGGCCGGCAAGCGCGCCATGAGCGCGACCGCCGCCTCGTCGAACCACCGATACGCAATGCCGATCGGATTGCCCGGGATGCGCTCGAGTACTTTCATGCGCGAGATCGTGTAGGCGATATCCGCCGCCAGTGTCCGCTGGACGAGATCGAGCGACGGGATCAAGGTGGCGTTCATGCGAACGAATTGCCTAACCGATCATCGCTAAGCTGCATCAACCCGGCCGCATGACGCAATCGTGGCAGCCCAAAGACGCGAGCGATCTTCCGGACGGCCTGATCCTGTTCGACGGCGTCTGCATCCTGTGCTCGCGCTCGGCGCAATTTGTGCTCGAGCGCGACCGCGATGGCTGGTTTCTGTTTACGCCAATTCAGAGTCCTTACGGCCGCGCGCTGGCGCAGCGGTTTGGCATTTCCATCGACATGCCGGAAACCAATGCGGTGATCGTGCGCGGCCGCGCGCAATTCAAATCCGGCACCGCGATTGAAGTGCTGCGGTGGTTGCCGCGCTGGCGCTGGGCACGCCTGCTGTCGTTCGTGCCTGGCACCCTGCGGGATTTCATCTACGACCGCATCGCACAAAACCGCTACCGGCTGTTTGGCCGGACCGAAGCCTGTATGATGCCGACATCCAGCATCGCCAGACGCTTTATGCTCAACTCGGACACGGAGCGAACAGCGGTGCTCGGTCCGGAACGGCAATCGCCATTTCAGGATCTGCTCGGTTCGGATTTTGCGCGCTTGCCCGAACTGGTCCGCCGAATTCACGGACTGACGCATTCGCTCCGCAGCACCGGCCGCGCCGACGTTTGCCGCGCACCGAGGCTGCTCGCGCGGCTGCTCTGCACCGTTGCCGGATTGCCGCCATCGGGCCGCGACATCTCGGTCACGGTCGAGTTCCATCCCGACGGCCACTTGCGCGAATTCTGGGAGCGGCGGTTCGGCCGACGGCGCTATTCCAGCACGCTCCGCGCGGGCGATCCGCGCGCGCCAGGTCTGCTGGTGGAACATTTCGGGCCCTTCGATCTCGAATTCCGGTTATCGGTGGCAAGTGAAAGCCTGTCGACCCGGCTGCATTGGTCTGCGACCGGCTGGCGTTTTCTTGGCGTGCGACTGCCGCGCCAAACCGTACCGCGCATCCATTGCGTTGAAAGCGGCGACAGCGAGCGCTTCATGTTCGATATCGACGTGGCGTTCCCCCTGATCGGCCAGGTGATCCGCTATTGCGGCGCGCTGGCCGAGATGAGCGTGGGTGCGACGCACAACACTCAGGACCCGGCCTGCGTCAAATCGGCTTAACCATCGCATCCGATAGTCTGTCAGGCCCATCGAATTTACAGAGCAGCGGCGAGATAATATTGTTTGCAGGAGGCCGGACCGCCTCCCGCAAGCCTATTTGCTTTTTGATCGACGGGACAAGGCATGAGTCCGCGAGTAATCATACCGTTCGCCGTGATCTGCCTGACCGGCATGCTGTTTCCGCAGCCTGAACTCGCGGTCGCACCGGCGGGTTTGGCGGCTTCCACGGCGGCATGATGGGCTTCCACGGCGGCATGAACGGCTTTCGCGGCATGCCCCCGGGGCCTCATTCCAACGCACGGTTTGGCCGGCCGGGCCGTGACGGCGACAAAACGCGCGACATGCGCGACGCCCGTTCGCGCCGCGACGGTTCCCTATTCAACGAGGCGCACTTCGGCGGACCCCATGGGCCGGGCATGCACGGCGCCAATGCCCGCTTCGCGCGCTGGAACAGCGGCCAATGGAACTCATCGTCCGGCTTTGGCGGCGGCGGCCGCGGGCCAGCTTTTCAGGGCGAATGGCGCGTCAGCAGCAACGGCTTTCGCTGAGCCGTGAAGCTCGCCGCGCCGTTTAATTGATTATCGCGTGATGCACGAGCAGCGATAGCTGTGAGGACGCAGCTCCGCATTGCACCTCTTCGCGTACTCGTATCGGGTGCACACCCAACTAGACGGCACCGGGACGAACTGATCTGGCCAGAACCAGCCCGCCATCGCGGGTGACGCGACGCACAAAACTCCGGCAGTGATAAGAATCGCTTTCAGCTTGGTCATTTGTTTCATTCCCTCTCAACTTCGCTACGCGGAGCCTTACGGAAATGGCGCGCCCGAAGGGATTCGAACCCCTGACCTTTGCCTTCGGAGAACTCTGCATCATTCCATAAAGCCTTTCATTTCGCAATTTTACGAACTCAATCGATAGGGAACACAACGAAAACTTCAGGCAATTACGCGGGCATTCTGCGGACGCCCCCGATGTTCTCGGCGGCTTGCCGTTGGTAATCGGGATGGTGATGTCCATAGACCCGCTGCAAAGTCTCCATGCTCATCGAAAGGAAGCCCGCAGCCTGCCACGGATCAGTGCCTTTTTGCATCAGCCACGTCGCGCAAGTGTGGCGCAAAGTATGCGGCGTTACGCCATAAAGACCAGCCCGCTGACAGGCTGCTGCAAAGCCCTTCTTGATATCGCCGAGCCGCTCTCCGTTGATATGCAGGACGTATCCTAATTCGCTTCCGCGGCGCCGCGCGCGACGCAGGTGAGGTAGGAGCCGTGGGGGTATCGGAACAACACCGCGTCGCTTGTTGGTACGCCTGCGACCTCGGACCTCGAAATCGATTGTTCGGGCATCCAAGTTTACCTGCGGCCAACGTAGCGACAGGATCGCCTCCTTTCGCCGGCCGGTATAGAGGCCGATGAGAATGAATAAAGGCAGGTAGAGAGTGCTTGGGCCGTCCGCGCCGCTTGGATTAGTCGAGCGGCTTCGGTGCGGATTAGCCACCGATCACGCGGTTCGGGTCGGTCGGGCAGATCAACTGCGACCGGGCGCGTAATCCTGCCGCACCTGTGTGCGTAATTGATAGCCGCTCGCAGGACGCCGAGTTCACGCCGCGCCGTTCCGATTGAGCGACCGCGCTTCTCGACATACCGGGCGCAGGTTTAAGGCGTCACGTCGGCGACGGAATTCGCCTCAAAAAAGTCGGTCAACGCATGCACGGCATACTTAATCCGCTCGGGGGCTTCAGTTTTCGGCTCGCGCTGTGCAGCGTACTCTGTCAGCACATCAGTCACGAAGATCGCAGCGGGATCACTGGGGCCGGCTCTGCGTCCCCGCCGTAGCATCCATTCCGCGAACGCGGTTTCAGCTTGTTCGCGGTCTCCCGCGCCAGTCGAGCGCTGATAGCTGCGGCCGCGTTCGGTCCAGGTGATGTAGTAGCAATTGCGCTTTGCGAGCCATCGTAGCTTTGGCCCCTCATTTCGCCAGGCCTTTTTCAACATGTTCGCAAAACAAATAGATCAATTGAAGCGAAATCCAGCCTCCCTGCAGCAGCAGCCTGGTCGCTTGGCGCACACGCGGAACCTGTCGATCGCACACGGCATCGTTCATCTATGACAGTGAACGCAGGGCATTTATAAAATCGGTTCCCCGTCCACATAGTATCTTTATGCGCTGAATTCTATTTTACGTACTGAGCGGCTTTCGGACCGAATGGTTTTAACCATGCAGCCCCCAGAACGATACCTTGAGATGATATCAGATGACGGAGACGATTTGCCTGAGCCTAAATCGCCGGAGGACTTCGTAGATCGCTTCGGCAAAGCTGGCAAAGTTTCTCGGCCGATCACCCGATACGGCGACAACCGAAGAACTGCGGCTTTTCCAGTTGCATCTCACCGCAGCCCTTATCGGCGCGGCGACCATCAACGGTACGGTTACACGGCTTGGGCCCGACGCGTCACTTAGTGCGGCGCAACGATTTGGTCGCTCTTGGGTGAGAAGCGGAAGTCAGAACACGCGCTCGGAATTGACGTGGTTGATCCTAAGCGTCACTTCGCCACTGTTAATTGACGCATTGCGGAAGGTTTATTCGATCACCTGGTCGGCGGTGGCGAGCAGTAAGGGCGGCACTTCGATGCCAAGTGCGCGCGCTGTTTGCAGGTTGATGGCAAACTCAAATTTGGTCGATTGCAGCACCGGCAGGTCAGCGGGCTTCGCGCCTTTGAGGATATTGCCGGTGTAGACGCCCACTTGATGATAACTGTCCGCGAGGTCGGTCCCATAGCTCATCAGCCCACCGACCGCGACAAATTCACGCTGCGCATAAGTCGCCGGTATTCTGTTCGCCGCTGACAAAGTGACTAATTGCACGATGCGGCCGATAAAGAAGCCGTCGCCACCGACGAAGAGGGCATCTGGGTGCTCGCTTGCGAGCGTGGCAAATGCCGCATTGATTTCACCGATCGTCGTGGCGTTGAGGACCTGGAATTGTAGCCCGAGGCTGGCGCCAGCTTTCTGCACGTCCCGCAGCGTGAGTTCGGCGACCAAAGCATTGGCTGGATTGACGAGCACAGCAACACGAACGGCCTTCGGCACCAGGTCGTGCAAAGTCCGCAGCCGCTTGGACAAAACCTCCTCGCCGAAAAAATTGATGCCGGTCACGTTCCCGCCGGGCCGGGCAAGGCTGGCGACGAGACCCAGTTGAACCGGATCTAGAGAGATGCCGAAGACGATCGAAATCGTCGCTGTTGCAGCCTTGGCCTCAAGTGTGGCGGCGTTGCTGGCTCGCGTGGCAATCACTGCCACCTGCCGGCGCACCAGATCGGCCATCAATGCAGGCAGGCGATCAAAGTGACCCTCCAACCAGTGGTACTCGACCGTCACGTTTTGGCCTTCGAAGTTGCCGGTTTCGTTCAGCCCCTTGCGGAACGCCGCCACATAACGTCCGGAGGCATCAGGCAAACCGTTGTTGATAAACCCGACCACCGCCAGCGGCTGCTGCGCACGCGCCACAAACGGCCAAGTAACCGCTGCACCGCCGAAAAGCGCGGTGAACTCGCGGCGCTTCATTCAACCACCTCGTCGGCGCGGGCGGACAGCTCGGGCGGTACGTTGAGGCCGAGCGCCCTGGCGGTCTTGAGGTTAATTATCAACTCGAACTTGGTGGCTTGATCGACTGGCAAGTCGGCGGGTTTCTCGCCCTTTAAAATCCGGCCGGCGTAGAGCCCCGCACGGCGATACGCGTCGGGAATGTCGTTGCCGTAGCTCATCAGGCCGCCCTCCGCGACGAAATCCCGGTTAAAGTACAGCGCAGGTACGGCATCACGTGCCGCTAGCGCGACGATCTGCTGACGCCGGCTCGTCAGGAATGCATCCCCGCCGACAAGGAGCGCGGTAGCGTGTTGCTCACGCGAGGTGGCAAAGGCGCGGTCGATTTCTGTCGGTGTGCTTGTCTTAAGAATAAGCAGTTGGCGGCCGAGCGCGCGTGCGGCCTCTTCGGCATCTCGCTGTAAGGCCGCGAATTCCGGATTCGTTGGGTTGACCAATAGAGCCACGAGGTCAGCATCGGGAACAAGTTCGCTTAGCAATCCGAGACCCTTGCCGCTGATCGCAG
Source organism: uncultured Alphaproteobacteria bacterium (assembly GCA_963732015.1). Classification (GTDB taxonomy): domain Bacteria; phylum Pseudomonadota; class Alphaproteobacteria; order Rhizobiales; family Xanthobacteraceae; genus BOG-931. Next base: position 47,742 of record CAVSXY010000011.1, read on the forward strand.
AATTGAAAAAGGTGATGCCGGTGACGTTGCCGCCAGGGTGGCTGAAACTGGCGACAAAGCCGTCTCGCACTGGATCGCTGCCATATGTAAAAACGATTGGGATCGTGGTGGTTGTCGCTATGGCGGCCAAAATCGAATCGCCACCCCCGGTCGCGACAATCACGGCCACCTTTCGCTTCACGAGATCCGTGGCCAGAGCGGACAATCGATCGTGCTGGTTTTCCGCAAACCGGTACTCGATCGTTACGTCACGCCCTTCGACATAACCTGCCTCCATTAGACCGCACCGAAATCCGTCAACAATATTGGGACGATCATTTCTCAGGCTCGTCAGGTAGCCGATCAACGGAATGGCTGGCTGCTGCGCTCGTGCCGCTAACGGCCACACGGCCATGTTTCCGAGCAGTGCGATGAAATTCCTTCTCGGAATCTTCATTCGATTATCTCGTCAGCGCGAGCGGATAGCGTTGGTGGGAATTCGAGTCCGAGCGTTTTCGCGGTCTTGAGATTGATCACGAATTTAAAGCTGGTGGGCTGCACTATCGGAAGATCGCCCGGCTTTTCGCCCTTGAGGATGCGACCGGCATAGATACCCAACTGACGATAGGCATCCGTCAGCACCGTCCCATAACTCATCAGCCCGCCTTCGACAGCGAAATCGCGCCATTCATATATCGCCGGTAACCGATGCTGCGCGGCCAGTGTGATCAGGCGCGCGCGGCGGCTGTTGAAGAACGGATCTGATCCGACGAGCAACCCGCCCGCCTTACGCTCTGCCATTGTGGCGAAAGCACCTTCGAATTTGTCTTCGGCGCTGGCTTCGAGAATGACGAGTTCGACGCCGACGCGCGGCGCCGCTTCGCGCACGTCGCGCAACTGCAATTCCACGTTCGGGTCCGCCGGATTGACCAACACGGCAAGGGTCTTGGCCGTGGGCACTACCTCGTGAAGCAGGCCCAGACGCTTGGATTCCATTTCCCCGGTAAAAATGGTCGCGCCGGTAACGTTGCCGCCCGGCCGATTGAGATTGGCGACAAGGCCTTCCTGGACTGGATCGCCGCCTGTGATCATCAAGGTAGGGATAGTCGAGGTTGCGACTTTCGCTGCCAATGCCGAAAAGTCGCCGCCCGCGGTTACGATCAGCGCTACGGGTAACGCTATGAGATCGGCCGCCAGCGCCGGGAGTCGATCGTACCTACCTTCCGCCCATCGATATTCGAATCCAACGTTGCGATGCTCGATGTACCCGGCCTCGTCGAGTGCTTTTCGGAATGCCGTCAACATCGGTTCCGACACTCCAGGTGAAATGCCGCTGAGCCATCCGATCACCGGCATGGCCGCCTGCTGTGCCCAGGCAGCGAGTGGCCACGCGATCGCTGCGCTGCCGGCCGCGGTTAGCAATTCCCGCCGTCCGATGCTGATTGTCATTGGTTCCGCCGCTGGGGGCATCACGCCCCCGGGCAATAGCTACTGTTACCACACAGCGAATGCGGGCTCTGTGAAATCGGGCGTCGGTCAATGCGACGCGACAGTATGTCCGGGGGTGGCCCTCAGCGTCGGCTACCGCGCAGCGATGAAACGGTAGCGATCGGAGAGGGTAAGCGGACTTTCCGCTGACATCGTGAATGTGTCGAGTTTGACCGGAACCGAAAGTTGGCATCCGATTTTGCTGTGACGGAGAACACAGGCGTCCTGTGATAACCTAAACTTGTTCGATGGTGTCGGGAGGAGGGGCTTTCCATGAGGCGACGCGAATTTATCACGCTTCTCGGCGGCGCCGCGGCATGGCCGATTGCTGGGCGCGCACAGCAGCCGGCGACGGCGGTAATCGGATTCATCAGCACCAATCTGTCGAGAGAAGGTGCGTCGCCTTTCACCGCTCCGTTCCGCCAGGGCCTTGTTCAGGTCAGCCTTGTCGAAGGCCGCAACGTGGCGATCGAGGAGTTTCACGAAGGCGATCGGCCCGACCGATTGTCTGCGATCGCGGTTGAGCTCGTTCGCCGCCCGGTGTCGTTAATCATGGCGCTTGGCACCATTGCGGCTCTGGCTGCCGAAGCGGCGACTACGACCGCGCCGATCGTCTTCGCAACCGGCGATGATCCGATCGCGAGCGGAACTCGTAACATCCATCAACCGGCCGGGCGGAAACATTACCGGGGTTACTTTTGTGAGCGCCGGCGTGGCAGCGAAGCGGCTGCAATTGCTGCACTCTCTTGCGCCCAAGGTTGCGCTGATCGGAGTGCTGGCAGACCAGAGCCCGGAAAGTCAAAACCAAACGCATGGCCAACTGGAGGCCGCGCACACTCTCGGTTTGCAATTGACAGTCGCGACTGTCGGCGCGGACGAGGACATCGACCGAGCCTTTGCGACCCTAACGCAACAGGGGGCAGGTGCGGTAAGTGTTGCCAGTGGTCCGTTTCTCTCCAGCCGGCGCGACCGGGTGGTAGCTTTGGCCGCCCGCTACGCCGTTCCTACTCTCTACAACTTTCGCGCATTCGCGGCGGACGGGGGGTTGGTCAGCTACGGCGCTAGCTTCTCGGATTCGATGCGTCAAGCGGGTATCTATGCCGGTCGTATCATCCGTGGCGAGAAGGCCGGAGACTTACCCATTGTGCAGCCAACGAAATTTGAACTTGTGATAAACGTCAAAACCGCGAAGGCGCTCGGCCTTGAAATTCCACCTATGTTACTTGCAGTCGCCGACGAGGTGATCGAATAGAGGCACATTTTGCTGCACCGCATATGTCGCCTTGTGGACGGTCCGCTGACATCGCGAATGTGCAGGCATCTAAAGAGCAAGAAAGGGCTCGTGCCCCCAACTCACAAAGCCCCCCGGCCACTTTCCTTGTGCTACCGAATCACTTCCTTGTTTCTGCAGCGCATTCCGCGCTCTTCGGAGGAAAATCCACATGGCGCTGCCAATTAAAGCAAAGAATCCAGTCGCTGCGGCCAAATCCAGCCGTCCAGTCACGCTCAAGCAACTTGCAGCGGTGTTGGCGGAGGAGCACCAATTAACGAAGCGGGCGGGTGCAGCCATACTGGGCGATCTCGTTAGCACAATCACAAAACATCTCAAAAAGGGCGAACGAGTCCGCATCGCGGGCCTCGGCATCCTTCAGGTTAAAAAGCGTGCTGCTCGCATGGGGCGCAATCCTGCCACCGGCGAGACGATCAAGATCAAGGCAAGCAAGAAAGTTGCATTCCGGGTGGCTAAGGATTTGAAGATGGCGGTTTAAGCGTTGGGTTCGATATATTGCCCCGTCAATGAGAGTTGGCGGGGCACTGTTTTTGGGCCGAGGCGTCTACTTTTTGAGGCCCACCAAATCATGCACAGTTGGTTCATAAATATCGCGTGTAATTGTCCAAAGCCGCCAGGTGGGTGAACCGCCGGCTCCGGCAATCGCGGGGTTCTCAGGAACAGTCTTTCTACTGCGAATAGTGCCGGTCAGATACCGGCAACCGCCGCGTAAATTTTCGCTCGATTTCCCGGGGTTAATTTCGCCCGTCCTTACCAAGGAGTGAGCCATGCAAAATGGCCCTAGAACAATCGTTAATTCGCACCGCCTTTATTCGGTGAAGCCGCTTGCTAACCGTTCGAGGCAGTGGACATCGAATGTTGCCCGCCCCGAGCCAAGGGGTTGGCAAAACGCGCAAAAAAACTATGAGCACTATCTCGCGTTAGCCAAAGCTCAGGCTCAGGCCGGCGATATAGTTGGGGCGGAGAATTACTACCAGCACGCCGAACATTATTTCAGAACAATGATGTCGGACAGAGAACCTGCGCTGCCGGCTTTTGGCACGCGCGGAGCCGATTGGAAGCATGACCGATAAAGCCGACCACATTGCGTGGGCCGCCGAGGCTGTTGCCGTATTTCAGCGACGCTGCAGCACTGGTGACGAGCATGCCATTGCAGACCTGATCTGCGCCCTTGGACACTTGGCAGAGGAGCGCGGCTTCGACTTTCTCAACGAGGTCAAGCGAGGCAGGTTGTTGACCCCGTAATCTTCAGACAGGACGTCCCATTACCGCGCTCCCGTCAGCCAGAGCCGCCGCCTTGCGCGTAGCGCTCTACCGCGAGAGCGGTTTCGTTCATTGGAGGTATTGCGTCCCGTCGGTAGTGCGGCGTTCTCAACGGCAATTTGGACCCACTGCGCGACGTAGAGGGGACACCGCCGTTCTATAACTGACACTGCAAAATTTTTTTAAATTCGGGCCGCGGGTGAGGTGCACGGATTGCGCCTCGCAAACCCCATCGACTTCTGGCCCGCGCCCGCGCGCACAATCGGTGCAATTCGACATATGGCCTCGTCACTGACGCCAGCGAACGGCCATAGCTTGCTAGCTATGTGCTTGCTAGGCCGATATTGCAAAATACCAACTGTAGACTAAGCCATTGAAATCATTGGCGCGCCCGACAGGATTCGAACCTGTGACCTCTGCCTTCGGAGGGCAGCGCTCTATCCAGCTGAGCTACGGGCGCGTTGCCGGTTAGATAGCGGAAGGCCGCCGCTGCGGCAACGGCCCGCCCGTCGCAGGATGTCCTCAAGCGTTTCCCCAAAGCGTTTCCCCGAGCGTTTCCCACTGTCCGCAAGTGCTCTAAGCTTCCCGGCAAGGGGTTAAGCGCCAGCCGAGGAGACGGGCGATGACGCAGCTTGCAGAGAAGCGCGAGCCGAAAAGCGCGCAAATCAAGGACGCGGCGTTCAAATGGGACGATCCGCTCGATCTTGAAAGCGAGCTGACCGAGGAAGAGCGCATGGTGCGCGACACCGCGCGCGACTTTGCCCAGGAGAAACTGTTTCCGCGCGTGCTCACCGCATACCGCGACGAGCGTTACGATCCCGCGATCGTGCGCGAGATGGGCGCGCTTGGCCTGCTTGGCCCGACCGTGCCTGAAGAATACGGCGGTGCCGGCCTCGGCTACGTCGCATACGGGCTGATCTCGCGCGAGATTGAGCGGGTCAATTCGGGCTTCCGCTCCGCCATGTCGGTGCAGTCGTCGCTGGTGATGCACCCGATCTACGCTTACGGCAGCGAGGCGCAGCGCCGCAAATACCTGCCGAAACTCGCGACCGGTGAACTCGTCGGCTGCTTCGGCCTGACCGAACCCGATCACGGTTCCGATCCCGGCTCGATGATCACGCGCGCCGAGAAAGTCCCCGGCGGCTACAGCCTGACCGGCGCAAAGACCTGGATCACCAACGCGCCGGTCGCCGATATCGGCGTGATCTGGGCGAAGCTCGACGGCCGGATCCGCGGCTTCATCATCGAACGCGGCACCAAGGGATTCTCGACGCCGAAGATCGAAGGCAAGCTCAGCTTGCGCGCCTCGATCACGGGCGAAGTCGTGCTCGACGGCGCGGTCGTGCCCGAGGAGAACATCCTGCCGAACGTCTCGGGCCTCGCCGGACCGTTCGGCTGCCTCAATGTCGCGCGCACCGGCATCGCCTGGGGCGTAATCGGCGCGGCGGAATTCTGCTGGCACCGCGCGCGCGACTACGTGCTGACCCGCAAGCAATTCGGCCGGCCGCTCGCCGCCAATCAGCTAATCCAGAAAAAGCTCGCCGACATGCAGACCGAGATCACACTCGGCCTGCACGCGGCGCTGCGGCTGTCGCGCATGTTCGAAAAGGGCACGGCGTCGCCGCCGGCAATTTCGCTCTTGAAGCGCAACAATTGCGGCAAGGCACTCGAGGTCGCGCGCCTTGCCCGCGACATGCACGGCGGCAACGGCATTGCCGACGAATTCCACGTCATGCGGGTGATGTGCAACCTCGAAACCGTCAACACCTACGAAGGCACGCACGACATCCACGCGCTGGTGCTCGGCCGCGCGCAGACCGGCATTCAAGCGTTTTTTTGAGCCCTCTCCCTCGCCTCACGGAACGATGCAGGTCAAGCCATCATCAGCCATATCGCGTAAAAGAGAAGAAAACGGTCGATTTCGTTTACTCATCCGTCCGTTAGGGCTGGCGTCCGGTGCAAGGACCGCTTATTTAACGGCTTCCCCCCAAAAAGGAGCACCGAATGGCCTCGCGCCAAATGAAAATGCCTGTAAAGGACAATTCCGACAAAGAAGCCGCCGACGAGGTATTCTCGCAGCGCAAACGGCCGGAGCGCGGCCGATATTTGCTCCAAGTCGATCGGCAAACGAAGGGCTCCTACACCACGTCCGAGGCCGCTCAATCCGCGGCGCTGGCCATCAAAAACGCTTATCCGATCGTCCAGGTATCGGTGTACGACAGTGTCGATAACACCAACACAATACTGGAGGCTGCAGTCCCGGCATCGTAAGCGTCCTCCAAAGCGAGGCGACGGCCGATCAGCCGGAGCCGATCACGCCGTTGATCCATGCGGCAATCGCATCCATGAGCTCGGCAAAAACCTGCGCATCCTTCCGGCCACTTTTCGCCGGCACGTGAAAGGAGTGGTCGGCATCCGGGAACAGCGTCAGCGTTGTCCACGCGCCGAGCGACTTGCACAAAGGCTCGAGTTGATCGCGCGAGGCCAGCGCATCGCGGGTGCCTTGCAGAAACTGCATCGGGACGCGCACATCGAACAGGTGCCTGGCGCGATCCTGTGACGGCTTCCCGGCCGGGTGCAGCGGAAATCCGAGAAACGCGAGACCGGCGACCTTCGGCAATGGCGCCAACGCCTGCGCTTGCGACGTCATGCGGCCGCCAAACGATTTGCCCCCGGCGAAGAGCGGACAATCGGGCATGGCGCGCTCTGCCGCCGCGACGGCAGCACGAACCGTAGCGTGCGCGACCTTTGGCGGATCGGGCCGCTTCGAGCCGCGCTCCATATAGGGAAACTGGTAGCGTAGCGTCGCGATGCCGCGCGCCGAAAGCTCGGCTGCGGCCGCCGCCATGAACGGATGCGCCATGCCGGCTCCGGCGCCGTGCGCAAGCACATAACACGCCCGCGCGCGCGGCGGCGCTTGCAGCAATCCCGAGACCGCCACACCATTGTCGCCCGCAATGGTGATAGGTTTGGCGGCTGCTGACACGTTGTGCTCCCAAAGGCGGCCCATATTTGCGAACTTAATGCCGCTTGATCGTTTCCCAAGCAACAGAGGCTCCGATGTGCCGTAACATTCGCACGCTGTTCAATTTCGAACCGCCGGCCACCGAAGAGGAAATCCGTGCCTCGGCCGTGCAGTTCGTGCGCAAGCTGAGCGGATTTGCCCGCCCGTCGCGGGTGAACGAGGCGGCCTTCGATCGGGCCGTTGACGAAGTATCCTCCGCCGCACGGCGGCTGCTCGCCTCGCTGGAAACGGCGAGCCCGGCGAAGAACCGCGAGGAACAAACGATGAAAGCGCGCGCCCGGGCGCGCGAGCGATACGCCTGATTCGCCGACGCGCAAATAAACACATCGCGGCATAAGGACTCATGCGATGACCAACCATCATTTTCACGCCACTGTCTGGATCGATCACCACGAAGCGCGGGTGTTTCATTTCAGCCCGACCGATGTCGAGACACTTGTGGTGCGCCCGGATCACCCGACCAAACACATCCACCACAAAGCCAACTCGATCAGCAGCGGCCACGCCGCCGAAGATCAGAATTTCCTCGAAGCGGTCGCGCAATCGATTGCGGACGCCGGCGCGGTTCTGATCACCGGCCCCGCCAACGCCAAGACCGAGCTGATCAAACACATCAGCCAGCGCGACCCGCAGTTGATGAAAAAAATCGTCGGCGTCGAGACCGTCGATCATCCGAGCAACGCGCAGCTCGTCGCCTATGCCCGGCAATATTTCAAGGTTGAAGACCGGATGCTGCCGCAGAAGGGCTGACGGGGCGTGCAATCGCCGCCCCCACACGCGCCGTTCCGGGCGGCGTAAACTATAAAAATTAGGAAAAGCGGCCCCGCCGTTTCGCCGCGGGCCATTTTGGGTTAAGTTCTTGTTTGTATTGCTCGGCCGACGGGGCCGCCAGAACGACACAATTTGGTCCAACGCTGCCGCGACTATGGCCGCTGGGACAATTCCATGGACGTTGGGGGCCGTGGAAGCGGAGACCATGGAACTTTGGTCAGAAACCTCAACGACTGAACTTTGGCCGTGGAACTGAGGGTCTTGGAGCTTTTGAGGTTGCGGGGGCTGATCCATGAGCAAACCGGCTGACCATCCGAGCCGCCGTGCTTTTTTGAGCCTTGTTCCTGGCGCGGCGCTGGGCCTTGCCGGCTGCGCGACAACGCCGGTGCGGCAGCAGCAATTCACCGGTCCGATCTACCGGGTTGTCAGTTACGAGACCCGGGAAAAGCCCGGCACTATCGTGGTCGATCCGCCCAACCACGTGCTTTATCTGGTGCAGAAGGGCGGTCAATCGCTGCAGTACGACGTCGGCGTCGGCAAGGAAGGCTACGGCTGGTCCGGCGTCGCGACCGTGCACGATAAGCAGGAATGGCCGGACTGGTATCCGACCAAGGAAATCCTCGAGCGCAAGCCGGAAATCGCCAAGTACATGGTGCAGCTGCAAAGCGGCATCGGCATGCACGGCGGTCCCGACAATCCGCTCGGCTCGCGGGCGCTGTATCTGTGGCAGGGTAAGGTCGACACGCTCTACCGCATTCACGGCACCAACGAGCCGGATTCGATCGGCCACGACGTGTCGTCGGGCTGCATTCGCATGCACAACGAGTCCGTGGTCGATCTCTACGAACGCACGCCAGTCGGAACGCGTGTCGCCGTGCTTCCGCCGCGCGCGGTCTAATAGGGTAATCGCTCACCGCTTTCTCCGCTTCGCCCGCAGCGCTTTGCGGATGTGCGCGAGCAGGCGCTTGTGGAATTCGGCGGGTTTCGTCCGAAACGGCAGCTCGAACCGCGTCATCGCGCTCTCGCTCAGCATCAGATTATAAGGCGCGCCTTTGGTGTCGCCGGAAATCCGGAAATCGGTGCGATAGCAGACGATCGGCTTGCCTTTGGCGTACGCGTAGCCGCACTCCCAGGCGGTGCCGCTGTCGGGATCGGGGCCGTCCATGCAGGCGACCACCATGTCGGCCCAGTCGAGCGCCTTCACGTCCATCTGAAAAATCGCCCGCGCGGTCTGGCGGCGCGGCTCATGCTCTTGCGGCAGCCAGACCTCGAAGCCCGCGCCTTCGAGAAAGCGTGCCACCTCGGCATTGAAACTCTGCTCGGCAAGCGTGAACAGCGGCCCGGCGAGATAGAGTTTCGTCATGATTGTTCTCCACGGCGTTCGGCACGCATGACACGCAAGCACTCGGTTTTGATGATGATTGGCGACTACGCTGCCGCGGGGGAATAGAGGTTCAAGGCGGCAAATTTGGCGACGGCTTCGTCGTAGGCGCGCTTATAGACGGACTTTCGCTCGATGAAGAAATGGAAGAATCCGGCCGGTGTCTCGGGCGCGATTTCGATCAGCTCGACGATCTTGTAGGGCGCGCCCAGGTGGCCCGCGGCGACGAGGCCGTTGATCTGGCCGAGCGCGTCGACTTCGGCCTTGTAGCCGGCCGAGAACCACATCTCGGTTTGCCAATCCTGAACTTCGAACCAGTTGCTTGGGTGCTTGCCGAGCCAGCCCTGCGCCAGCGGCCGCGCCACGAAGATGCGATCGAACTTGTGCAGCTCCGACACGATGCAGGCGCGGTTATAGGCGCCGTCCATCAGGTCGGGCTGCGGCAGGTGATCGAAACCGTAGAGCGACAGCCACAGGGCCGACTGCACGGCTTCGGCGGTGATCGGCAAAAGCTCGATTTCGTCCTCGCTCGGCACAGTAGAAGCGGCGGCCGATGCTGTCGTGCGCGGCACGGATTTTTGTCGCGGCCACAGCCGCCGCGCCTGGTCATTGCCGAACAGCACGGCCTCTCCGGTCTTGAGGTTATAGACGTTGAAGACGATTCCGATCTCGTGGTCGCCGATGCGGGCGCGGTTGTTGAACACATCGGCAATGGCCGAAAAATCAGCAGTCGGACGCGTCGGCACGTAAAGCTGCGCCGGCATGAGGCGATTGGACAGTGTCGTCAGCGGATCTTCGTTGAACGGCGGTAACGTGAACCACCGTTTCAACATCTCCTGATAGGCCGGACGGAATACGCCGGGATCGCCGGAGACAACGACGGCGAGCTGAGCGAGCGTACTGTGCTCGAGCTGCGGATCGACCAGCGATTTTTCGAGATTCTTGTTCTGCAGCCAGTCCGCCACCACGACGATCTGGCCGCTCGTTGCGGTCACAAGATCGGGCACGACGCCGCACGCCGACGCCGCGGCGAGAAAACCCGCGCCATGGGCGTTGAAGCCGCCAAGTCCGGCCAGCGCGAAGGCGGTGCTCTTTGCCGCTGTGCTGTGCAAGGCACGTCCGCGAAGCTTGTCCCGGGCACTGTCGAGTGTCGCACAAAACGGGGCGCCGGTCGAGGCCGATGGCGCGTGGCAACGCCTTGCGGCAGCCAGACCTCGAAGCCCGCGCCTTCGAGAAAGCGCGCCACCTCGGCATTGAAACTCTGCCCGGCCAGCGTGAACAGCGGCCCGACGAGATAGAGTTTCGTCATGGTTCTCTTTGCCTCGTTCATCCCTTTGTACGCCTAAGCGGCCCGTCATCGCAGCGCTACACTCGTGCGGGATTGCTGCTCACGCTGACCCGCCATTCCGCACCCGGGAGAAATTTCATGCGCCTGCCCTTGATCGCCCCCGCCGAACTGAGCCCCGAGCAGCGTCCGGTCTACGAGGACATGAAGGCGGGCATCGAGAGGAATTTTCAGGGCTTCAAGACCATCGCCGGAAACGGCGCGCTGATGGGGCCGTGGAATCCCTGGCTGCACGAGCCGAAGTTCGGCAAGCCGATCTGGGACCTGACTTTGGCGCTTTCGGTGTCGCCATCGCTGCCGCGCACGGTCAGGGAAGTGGCGATTCTCGTGACCGGCTCGAGCTTCCACTCGGCGTATGAGCTTTATGCCCATGTCATCGCCGGCGAGTGGCGCGGACTGTCTGACGAGAAGCTCGCCACCATCGTCTCCGGCCAGCGCCCGAGCGACCTGACGCGCGAAGAGGCAGTTGCCTACGACGTCGCCTCCTCGCTCATCCACCACGGCACGCTGCCCGAACTGAGCTATCGGGCGGCCGTGCGGGCCTTCGGACAGCACGGGGCGGCCGAATTGATCTATCTGGTTGGACTGTATTGTCTCGTCTCGGTGACGCTGAACGGCTTCAACGTCCCGGTGCCGGAATCCGAGGCGGACTAAAGCCCGCTCCGGCTCACCGCCGTCGGGTTTGACCGCGCCTTGCGGCGCGGGCGGGGTGAAGCCATATCCGGTCGGGCGGCCACAGCTTCCTCCATTCCGGCTGCCTGCGTTTTCCTGCAACAATTCACCATGCCGGGGACCTCCTATGCCGCAATCCATGTCACAAGCGTCGCTGCCCGCTTTTGAAATTAATCTCAACGCGCTCTCCGCCGTTCTCGACAAGGCCGAGGCATTTGCCGCCGCGAAGAAGATCGATCCCTCGGTGTTGCTGCAGACGCGTCTTGCGCCCGATATGTTCGATCTCACCCGCCAGGTGCAGATCGCGACCGACCAGGCCCGGCGTGGCTCGGCCCGGCTCGCCGGCGTCGAACCGCCGAGCGTCCCCGACAAGGAAGCAACGATCGGCGAGCTGAAGGACCGGATTGCAAAAACCGTCGCTTATCTGAAAACGCTTGATCCGAATAAGATCGACGCCTCCGCCGAACGCGAGATCACGTTCCCGCTCGGTCCCGACAACAAGGGCCACATGAAGGGCGACGACTACCTCAATCACTTCGTGCTGCCGAATTTCTATTTTCACTGCACGGCCGCCTACGCGATCCTGCGCCACTGCGGCGTCGACATCGGCAAGCGCGACTTCATGGGCGCGATCCCGCTGAAGATGACGTAAGCGGAGCGCCTAACTTCCCCCGACGCCCGCGATCTCCTTCTCCCCGCGTGCGGGAGAAGGTCGGGATGAGGGGGCGTTGCCGCCGGGCTCGGAGCCGCGGTGCTCAGAATCGCGGAGAGGCCCCCTCACCCTCGCTTCGCTCGATCTCTCCCCGCGCGCGGGGAGAGATGAAAATGCATTCTCGTTCTCGCCGCGCGATCCGCGCCCGAGTCATGCCGACGCCGTCATCAAGAACCATCGCCGCTTGCGATCGTCGTCAGACTTTTCCGGCGGTGGCGGCCGGTTGGTTACGATCGTTGTGGTGCACGAACGCGGATACATCGTCGTCATTGCGAGGAGTGGAGCGACGAAGCAATCCAGGGGCGGGTTGCATGAAGCGCTGGATTGCTTCGCTTTCGCTCGCAACGACGAAAGAAACAAAAAAGGAAGCGGAACGCCGAAAGGCGCAGACATCCAACCACCGCGCCTTGCGGTGCGGCGCTGCTCCTGCGGGAGCAGCACGCCTCTCGGCGTTCCACCGCGGTTCTCGCCAGAGGGACGTTGGTCCCCAAGGCTCAGCGTCAGGCCATGCTTCCTGGGACTTGGCCGGAGCGTTCGATCCTGTACGGCCGCCCCAACCGGGGGGCGGAAACCTCGCGCCGCTCCACGGCATTACCCGCGCCGCACCTGTCCCAGTCCAGCGAAGCACCTCGCGCACCGGTCGTTGTGCCGGCAGGTTGATGCCCGAGCCGCCCGAGTGCGCAAGTGACGAGCCCACGCCCGCGGACACCGCACTCGCTCCGCCAACCGGCGTCACCGGCTGGCGTCCTTCACGAGCGAGATTCGAAAGCGGAATGTAACTGAAACGAGGACAAATGTCAATGAAAATGTGACGATACGCTACAGTGGCGGTTCGAGGCCGCCTTCCATCTTGCAGGCGACGCTGGCCTCTTCGAGGTCGAGTTCGCGTTCGATGCGGCGCCGCGCCTCGTCGGTGATCTGACCGTCCTGCAGGAGCCGGTAGATGTATTCGCGCTCGGCTGTGATCAATTCCAAGCGCAACTCGGCGGCGGACGCGGCAGCGTCGCCCCCGTCCTGACCATCCGGCTCGTGTTGCGGCAATCGCCCGGCGCGAAACTCGTGGCGGGCGCGCAGGATCGTGTGCACCTCGGCCGAAATCTGGCCGCCGTCGGCAAGTTCTCGCAGCCGCGAGTGCGCGACATTCAAGGCTCCGGCACGCGCTTCAAGTTCCGCCTTGTGTTCACGCTGGCGCTCCGCCTCGGCGTCACGCCCGAGGCCGAGCCGGCGGACCACGCGCGGCAACGCCAGGCCCTGACCGATCAGGGTGACTACGATCACGCCGAAGGTGACGCAGAGAATGAGGTCGCGTTCGGGAAACAGTGTGCCGGCGGCGGTGGTCAGCGGAATGGCGAGCGCCGCGGCGAGCGAGACGACGCCGCGCACGCCGACAAAGCCGAGCAGAAAGACCCACTGCCAGGGCGGCGACGGATCGCGGCGGCGCAGCGACGGACTGAGCCAGCGTGGCAGATAGACCGCCGGGAAAATCCAGATGAACCGCGTGACGATGATGACGACGACGGTGACGAGGACCGCAAGCACGAGGCTGTGCAGCAGGTCCGCATTCATCCGGTCGAGCAGCGTTCGGGTCTGCATGCCGGTGATCAGAAAGATCAATCCTTCGAGGAGAAAGACCAGCAGATCCCAAAAGAAGATGCCTTGCAGCCGCGTGGCGGCCGAAATCAGCAGCGGCCCATTCCAGCTCACGAACAGCCCGGCCGCGACCGTCGCCAGCACGCCCGAACCGCCAAGTTGCTGCGGCACCAGGAAGGCCGCGTAAGGCGTCAAGAGCGACAGCGTGATCTCGACACGCGGATCGTGCGCCCAGCGGCGCAATCGCAGGCTGGCCCAGCCGATGGCGATGCCGTAGGCGATCTCGCCGACCACGATGAGCGCAAAGATGCCGGACGCCTCGCCGAGCGAGAAAATTCCGGTGCTCACCGCCGCGACCGCGAAGCGATAAAGAATCAACGCCGTTGCATCGTTGGCGAGCCCTTCGCCCTCCAGCACGACGACGAGCCGGCGCGGCAGGCCGAGCCGGCGCACGATGGCAAGCGGCGCCACCGCGTCGGGCGGCGCCACGATAGCGCCGAGCACGAAGCCGACGGCGAGTGGCCAGCCGAGCAGCCAGTGCACCGCTGCCGCCACCGCGCACGTCGTGAACACAACGCAGCCGAAGGCCAGAAGCGAGATCGGGCGGAGGTTGAAGCGGAACTCGCGCCAGCTCATGGCGACGCCCGCCGAATAGATCAGCGGCGGCAGCATGCCGAGCAGCACCAGTTCGGGCGCAAGTTCGATCCGCGGCAGGCTGGGAATGAGCGCAAGCGCGATGCCGGCGATCACCAGCAGAATGGAGGGCGCGATATCGAGCCGCCGCGCCACGACCGCGACCGCCACGAGGACGGCAAGCAGCGCAAGGACCGTTTGGATTGTCGCCGCCATGGGTGACAAGATGCCGGGACGCCGCCGCCGGTCAAGCCGCCGCGATTTTTGCCACAGGATGCGGCCGGCTAGGCTCGACCCGCCGCAGAGGATTGTTCCGCGTGGACCCCGACTTCATCCGCGATCTGTTCGCGCCGTTCCGCCCTGTTACGATCCGCCGCATGTTCTCGGGCGCAGGGCTGTTTGCCGACGGCCTGATGTTCGGACTGATCGTCCGCGACGTGATCTATCTGAAGGCAGACGACACCAGCATCGCGGATTTCGAACGCGAAGGCTGCGCGCCGTTCACCTACACGCGGGGCAAGACAAGCGGCCGCCCGAGCCAGCACGCCCTGCCCTATTGGCGCTTGCCGGAGCGGCTCTACGACGATCCCGACGAACTTGCGGTCTGGGCCGCGCGGGCATTCGTGATCGCGGAGCGGAAGAAGTTTGCGGCGAGGAAGGAGGCAAAGAAGCGGACGACCAAACGTAGCCCGGATTGAGCGGAGCGAAATCCGGGCTACGTTCTTGTCATGCTCCGCGACGGCGGAGGATCCAGTAAGCACGAGCCTTATAGATAAACTCGATGTCTGCCGACTACTGGATCATCCGCCTGCGCCTGCGCGGATGATGACAACAAAAAGACACGTAGTCTGGATTGAGCGTCGCAAACGCGTCATTCCGGGGCGCGGCTGCAGGCCGCGAGTTCGGAATCCATAACCACAGGCCATGAGGGAAACGCGCCGAGTGGGACCCGCGAGGTCGGCGACTATGGATTTCGGGTTCGCCACTTCGTGGCGCCCCGGAATGACGTTCCTAAAGAACTCCCGCAGCGCCCGGAATGACAGCCATTACAAAAAACTCTGCGGATCAATATCGATGTCGCGCTTGATGTTGGCCTTGGCCTTCGGTGCCCCAGCCAGCCACTCGAGCAGATAGGCCGAGAGATCGAAGGCGCGCGGCGCTTTGATCAGCAGGCGGAAGCGATAGCGGCCGCGCACCAGGACGAGCGGCGCTTCGGCGGGGCCGAGAACGCGGACGTCGTCGTGAGCAGGTGCGGCGCGGGCGAGCGCGCGGGCATGCGATTCGGTGTCGTGCTTGTCGGGGCCGGAGATGACGATCGAGGCGAGGCGGCCGAACGGCGGATAGTGCGCCGCTTCGCGCACCGCAATCTCGGCGGAGTAGAACGCCTCGCGGTCCTGTGCGATCAGCGCGCGCATCACCGGATGCTCGGGCTGGTGCGTCTGCAGATAACCGTGGCCGGCGCCGACTTCGCGGCCGGCGCGGCCGACCACCTGATGCAGCAGCTGGAAGGTGCGCTCCGCCGCACGCGGATCGCCGTTGCTCAAGCCCAGGTCGGCGTCGACGACGCCGACCAGGTTCAGCATCGGGAAGTGATGGCCTTTCGCCACAAGCTGGGTGCCGATGACGATATCGAAACGGCCCTCGGCGATGCCGGCGAGTTCCTCGCGCATACGCTCGACGGTGGCGACGAAATCGCTGGAGAGCACCAGAACGCGGGCGGCGGGAAACAGCTCGTGCACCTCCTCTTCGAGGCGCTCGACGCCCGGCCCGCAGGCGACGAACGAATTCTGCGCCTGGCATTTTGGACACGCGGCCGGATGCGGCATGCCGAAGCCGCAATGATGGCAGACCAGCTGGCGGCGAAAGCGGTGATCGACCAGCCAGGCGTCGCAGTTCGGGCACGCGAAGCGGAAGCCGCAGGCGCGGCACAAGGTCAGCGGCGCGTAGCCACGGCGATTGAGAAACAGCAGCGCCTGTTCGCCGCGCTCGATCGCGATCTTCACCGCGCCGACAAGCGTCGGCGCAATGAAACGGCGGGGCGGCGGCCGCTCGATGCGCAGATCGATTGCCTCAACCGACGGCAGGCGCGCCCCGCCGAAACGCTCCGGCAACGCGATGCGCCGATAGCGGCCGCGCCGCGCGTTGACCTCGGTTTCGAGCGATGGCGTCGCCGACGACAGCACCACCGGAATTTTTGCGATATGACCGCGCACCACCGCCATGTCGCGGGCGTGATAGTGCACGCCGTCCTCTTGCTTGTAGGCGGGATCGTGTTCCTCATCGACGACGATCAAGGCGAGATCGGCGTAGGGCAGAAACAGCGCCGAACGCGCGCCGACCACGACCGAGACATCGCCGTCGGCGACCGCCTTCCAGGTGCGCGCGCGCCGGCGCGGCGACAATTCGGAATGCCATTCCGCCGGACGAGTGCCGAAGCGCGCCGTGAAGCGGTCAAGAAATTGCGCGGTCAGTGCGATCTCCGGCATCAGGATCAGGCTTTGACGGCCGCTGCGGATCGTGTCGGCGACGGCCTCGAAATAAACCTCGGTCTTGCCCGAACCGGTGACGCCGTCGATGAGCGTGACCGCGTAGCCGCCCCTGGCGAGCGTGTCTTTCAGCGCCGCGGCGCCGGCGCTTTGGTCGGCGGTGAATTCGGGTTGCGCAAAATCGGGATCGGGCTTTTCGGCGACCGGCTCGGGCGGCAGCACGACGGCTTCGAGCGTGCCCTCGTCGATCAAGCCGTCGATCACGCCAGCGCTGACGCCCGCCTCACGCGCCGCCTCGCTTTTGCCCTGCACCATGCCGTCGGCAAGACCATCGAGCACACGCTGCCGCGCCCGCGTATGGCGCTGCGGCGGCGGACCGGCAAGCCGCACGCCGATGCGCGCGCGCTCGGCGCCGAGATGCTCGCCCATGCGCAGACACATGCGCAGCACCATGCCGCGCGAGCTCACGGTGTAATTCGCCACCCAGTCGACGAAGCTGCGCAGCTCGGGCCGAAGCGGCGGCAGTTCGAGTTTTTCCTCCACGTCCTTGAGCCGGTTGTCGAGCCGCGGGTTGGGCTTCGGGTTCTCCGCCCACACCACCGCGGTCGCCTCGCGGGCTCCGAGCGGCACGCAGACGATGTCGCCCGGCGCGAGCGAAAGCTCATCCGGCACCCGGTAAGAATAGGCCCGGTCGAGCGCGACCGGCACCAGGACATCGACGACCCTTTTGGCCATGTGAAGTCTTTAGCGGAGCATGATCTTATCGGAAAACCGGCTTCCACTTATCATGCTCATGTGGGCCGATTCCCGGGGGTTTAGGAAGGGTAAAGGGGGAGCTCTTATCCTTTCCCCGTGGAGCGAAGCGAAGCGGATCGGAAAGCAGCGGGACGCGCGATAATGAGACCTGCCGGCGAAATCAGCTTCATCACCCCCAAAGTCGCGGCCGAGATCGCGAACTGGTCGCAATATCTCGGCGCCGAGCGCCGTATGTCGCCGAAGACACTCGACGCGTATCGGCGCGACGTGGTGCAGTTCCTGAATTTCCTCGCCGAGCACCTTGGCGGCGCGCCGTCGCTGAAGGAGCTTGCCGAACTCGCGCCCGCCGACGTGCGCGCCTTCTTGGCCGCGCGGCGCGCCGACGGCATCGGCAGCCGCTCGCTGATGCGCACGCTCGCCGGCTTGCGCGCGTTTGCTCGCTATCTGGAGCGCAACCACAAGGGCAAGGTCGGCGCGCTCGCCGCGGTGCGCGCGCCGAAGATCGGAAAGACCTTGCCGCGGCCGCTTCAAGCCTCGGCCGCCAAACGCATGGTGGATCCCGAAAGCGCTGCTGGCGACGAACGCGAGCCGTGGATTCACGCGCGCGACGCCGCGGCGCTGGCGCTGCTCTACGGCTCGGGCTTGCGTATTTCCGAAGCGCTCGGATTGATGCGCGGCGAATTCGGCGCGCGCGACACCATCACGGTCACCGGCAAGGGCCGCAAGCAGCGCATGGTGCCGGTGCTGCCGCAGGTCGCGGCGCTCGTTGCCGATTACATCGCGCTGTGCCCGTATGACCTGCCGGATTCCGGTCCGCTGTTCGTCGGCGCCAAGGGTGGACCGTTGTCGCCGCGCATCATCCAACTCGCCATGGCGCGGCTGCGCGGCGCGCTCGGCCTGCCCGAAACCGCGACACCGCATGCGCTGCGGCACTCGTTCGCGACGCATCTTCTGGCCGCCGGCGGCGATCTGCGCGCGATCCAGGAACTGCTCGGCCACGCCTCGCTGTCGACGACGCAGATCTACACGCAGGTCGACGCCGAGCGGCTGATCGCGGCTTACCGCAGCGCCCATCCGCGCGCCTGATTTGAATTCATGATATCCGGGCTCAGGTTTCCGCTCATTCCCGCGGAAGCGGGAATCCAGTATGCGGTAACGCGCAAAGCTGGGTCCCCGCTTGCGCGGGGGCGAGCGGCTTGAACCGGTAATGACTGCGGAGAGGGGCGAGACCATGTCGGAAATCCAAGAAGCGATCGAAAAGGCGAAGGAGGGCGAGCACGCCGAATTTTTCAACAAAAGAATCGCATTGTTGATCGCGATTTTGGCGCTGGTCCTGTCGTTTTCGGAAACGGTCGGCAAGAGCGCGCAGACCGAATCGATCGCCGCCAACGTCGAAGTCGTCCGACCTGTGGGCTTTCTTCCAGGCCAAAACCGTTCGCACGACTGTGGTCACCACCGCCGCCGAGGAAATGACCGTGGCGACGCTCGGCGCCAGCGATCCTGCGTTGAAGGCCGCCATGGAGAAGCAGATCGCCGCCTGGAAGCAGACTGCCGCGCGCTACGATTCCGAGCCGTCGACCAACGAAGGCCGCAAGGAACTCGCCGAACGCGCCAAGGAAGCGGAGGAGAACCGCGACCTGTTCATGGCCAAGTATCACCATTACGAACTGGCGTCGGCGGCGCTGCAGATCGGCATCGTGCTCGCCTCGGGCGCGGTGATCACCGGCATGGTGCTTCTGGCGTGGTTCGCAGGGGGACTGGGCCTGGTCGGACTGACGCTGCTCGGGCTCGGAATCTTTGCGCCGCACGCCGTGCCGCTGATTTCACGTTTGTAGCAGAAAGAAGCGCAGTCTTAGCTCAGCTTCGGGCTCGCCGGCGTGCGCACGCGGCGGCGGATGCGCTGCGCAAGCCGCACCGCGCGGCCGGCGCGGCGCGGCGCGAACATCGCGAGGTTCTCCTTGACGTCGCGGATCACCGGATCGACCAGCGCGTGCGACCAGGCGCGCCAGGCGACAAGCTGATCATGCAACAGACGGAACCAGCGGAGCTGAAGAAGCTTTGAGCGTGCCGCGTCGAACACGAAGGCGGTCGAGCCGAGACCGACGAGCTTGGCGCAAACGAACGTCCCCGCGGCCTCGCCCCAATAGCCGCGCGTGAGCAGCCACAGGCCGGCCAGCTTGAACGGCAGCAGGAGCGTTACCGGAACGGCGAACACAATCAGCGAAACGACCGGGGAGAGTTGCTCGACCCAGCGCGCGATGCGGCGCTTGAGCCGCTCCAGCGGCAGCCACGCGACCATCGCCGCGAAGACCGGTTCCAAATGATCCCAGAGCCAAGCTTCGATGAGGAAGATCAGCGCGACCGTGATCCAGAACCAGCGAATAAGGCGACGCATCATGATGGACGACCTGATGCCGACCTTGGGGCGGACCCTCGACACAACACGCGGACGCGGTACTTGATGCAGGCGCTCGATGGTGGACCCGAGATGTTAAAAGTTGATGGCGCGTTTGGCGACCGCCAAGGCCGCCTCCTTGATGGCTTCCGTCAGCGTCGGGTGGGCGTGGCAGGTGCGGGCGATATCCTCGGACGAAGCACCGAATTCCATGGCGACAGCCGCCTCCCCGATCATGTTACCGGCGTCGGGACCCAGGATATGCACCCCGAGCACCCGGTCGGTTTTGCTGTCCGCTAGTATTTTGACGAAGCCGTCGGTCGTCAAGTTCACCTTGGCGCGGGCATTGGCCGTAAAGGGAAATTTGCCGACCTGGTAGGCGACACCCGCGGCTTTGAGCTCCTCTTCGGTTTTGCCCACCGAGGCGATCTCCGGATAGGTGTACACGACGTTGGGAATGACGTCGTAGTTCACGTGGCCGGCTTGGCCTGCGAGAATCTCGGCGACCGCCACCCCCTCCTCCTCGGCCTTATGCGCCAGCATCGGCCCGGCGATGACGTCACCGATCGCGTAGATGCCCGGGACATTGGTGGCGTAGTGCGGATCGACGATGACGCGGCCGCGATTGTCCTTCTTCACGCCGAACGCATCGAGACCGAGGCCCTCGGTGTACGGCACGCGGCCGATGGCAACGAGCACGATGTCGGCCTCAAGCGTTTCGGCCGCGCCGCCGCCCGCCGCAGGCTCAACCTTGACCTTTAGCGTCTTGCCCGAGGCGTCGACCGCGGTGACCTTGGACGACAGTTTGAAGCTGAGCCCCTGCTTCTGCAGCATGCGGTGAAACTGCTTGCCGACCTCGCTGTCGATGCCGGGCAGGATGTGATCGAGAAATTCGACGATCGTCACCTCGGCGCCGAGCCGGCGCCACACCGAGCCGAGTTCGAGGCCGATGATGCCGGCGCCGACAATGAGCAACTTCTGCGGCACCTTGGCGAGGTCGAGCGCGCCGGTCGACGACACGACGCGCTTTTCGTCGATCTCGATGCCGGGAAGCCGCGTCACGTCGGAGCCGGTGGCAATGACGATGTTTTTCGTCTCCAGCGTCTGCGTTTTGCCGTCGTCGGCTGTGACCTCGACCTTGCCGAGCGCGACGATCTTGCCCGTGCCGTGAAACGCCTCGATCTTGTTCTTCTTGAACAGATAGTCGACGCCCTTGACGTTGCCGTCGACGCCTTTTTCCTTGTACTTGAGCATGGCGGCCAGATCGACGGCGGGCTTGCCGACCTTGATGCCCATCTCGGAAAATTTCTCGCCGGCCTCCTCGTAAAGCTCGGACGCATTCAGCATCGCCTTCGACGGGATGCAGCCGATGTTGAGGCAGGTGCCGCCGTAGGTGGCGCACTTCTCGACCACGGCCGTCTTCATGCCAAGCTGCGCCGCGCGAATGGCGCAGACGTAGCCGCCGGGGCCGGTACCGATGACGATGAGGTCGTAGGGCATTAATTAAGCTCCGCACTCTCGATCGTCATGGCCGGGCTTGACCCGGCCATCCACGCCTTTGCACGCCTTTGTTTGAAAGCATCAAGACGTGGATGCCCGGCACAAGGCCGGGCATGACGGAATCACAAATCCAAAACCAGCCGCGCCGGCTCCTCCAGGCATTCCTTCACGCGCACCAGGAACGTCACCGCCTCGCGGCCGTCAACGATGCGGTGGTCGTATGACAAAGCCAGATACATCATCGGCCGCGGCTCCACCTTGCCGCCGACCACCATCGGCCGCTCCTGAATCTTGTGCATGCCGAGGATGCCGGACTGCGGCGCGTTGAGAATCGGCGTCGACATCAGCGAGCCGTAGATGCCGCCGTTGGTGATGGTGAAGGTGCCGCCCTGCATCTCGTCGATCTTGAGCGAGCCGTCGCGGGCGCGGCGGCCGAATTCGGCAATCGACCTCTCGATCTCGGCCAGCGATTTCTGATCGCAGTCGCGCACCACCGGTACGACGAGGCCGCGTTCGGTGCCGACCGCGATGCCGATGTGATAGTAGTTCTTGTAGATGATGTCGGTGCCGTCGATCTCGGCGTTGACGGCGGGAATTTCCTTGAGCGCCTGCACGCAGGCGCGCACGAAGAAGCCCATGAAGCCGAGCTTCACGCCATGCTTCTTCTCGAACAGATCGCGATATTGCGTCCGTAGCGCCATGACGTGACCCATGTCGACCTCGTTGAAGGTCGTGAGCATCGCGGCGGTGTTCTGCGCATCCTTAAGCCGCCGCGCGATGGTCTGGCGCAGCCGGGTCATCTTCACGCGCTCTTCGCGCGCCGCGTCGTCGGCGGGCGACGGCGCGCGGACCTGGATGGCGGCGGCAGGCGCGGCGACTGGCGTCGGCTGGGGTGCGGCGCGCTCGATCGCGGCAAGCATGTCGCCCTTGGTGACGCGGCCGTCCTTACCGGTGCCCGGCACGGCCGAGGCGTCGACGCCGGATTCCGCGGAGAGCCGTCGCACCGACGGCGCGAGCGGCGTGTCGGCAGGCGGAGCGCTGGAGGCCACCGGCTTCGGCGGCGCGGCAGGCGGCGCCGCGGGCTTCGCGGCCGCGGCAGGCGCAGCAGCGGCCGTGGCAGCGGGCTTCGCCGCCGCACCGCCAGCGCCTTCTTGGATCTCGCCGAGCAACGCACCGACCGCGACGGTTTCGCCGTCCTTGACGGAAATCCCCGACAGCACGCCGGCGGCCGGCGCCGGCACCTCGATGGTCACCTTGTCGGTCTCGAGTTCCACCAGTGGCTCGTCGACCGCGACCGCGTCACCGGGTTTCTTGAACCACTTGCCGATCGTCGCTTCGGTGACCAATTCCCCGAGTGTGGGTACACGAATTTCAGCCATCGTATTATTCATCCCTTCGTCATGGCCGGGCTTATCCCGGCCATCCACGTCTTGGTTTCAGTCACACCGTCAAGACGTGGATGCCCGGTACAAGGCCGGGAATGACGGCGTTGTGGCTAGCCCAGCGCATCCTCGAGGAATTGCTTGAGCTGTGTGAGGTGAAGCGACATCTGACCGACCGCGGTCGACGCCGACGCCGGACGGCCGGTGTAACGCGCGCGGCGATGCTTGGCGCCAATCTGATTGAGCACCCATTCGAGGAAGATGTCGACAAACACCCACGCGCCCATGTTGCGCGGCTCTTCCTGGCACCAGACGATCTCCGCCTGCTTGAAACGGGCGAGTTCCGTCATCAACGCCTTGGTGGGGAACGGATAGAGCTGCTCGATGCGGAGCAGATAAATGTCGTCGATGCCGCGCTTCTCGCGCTCATCGTGGAGATCGTAATAGACCTTGCCGGACGAGATCACGACCCGGCGGATCTTCTCGTCGGGCAGTATCTGCGCGTCGTCCCACAGCAGACGATGGAACGAAGTATTCGGGCCCATCTCGTCAAGCCGCGACACGGCGCTGCGATGGCGCAGCAGCGACTTCGGCGTCATCAGGACCAGCGGCTTGCGGAAGTCGCGGTTAAGCTGGCGGCGCAGAATGTGAAAGTAGTTCGCGGGCGTCGTGCAGTTGGCGACCTGCATGTTGTCTTCGGCGCACATCTGCAGATAGCGTTCGAGACGCGCCGACGAATGCTCCGGTCCCTGCCCCTCGTAGCCATGGGGCAATAGGCAGACGAGCCCCGACATGCGCAGCCACTTGCGTTCGCCGGACGAGATGAACTGGTCGAACAAGACCTGCGCACCGTTGGCGAAATCGCCGAACTGGGCCTCCCACAAGGTCAGCGCGTTGGGCTCGGCGAGCGAGTAGCCGTACTCGAAACCGAGCACGGCCTCTTCCGACAGCATCGAGTTGATGACCTCATAGCGCGCCTGGCCGTCTTTTAGATGATTGAAAGGTGTGTAGCGATGCTCGTTCTCCTGATCGATCAGGACCGAATGGCGGTGCGAGAAGGTGCCACGCTCGGAATCCTGGCCCGACAGCCGCACCCGGTGGCCGTCAAGCAGCAGCGAGCAGAAGGCGAGCGCCTCACCGGTCGCCCAGTCGATGCCCGTGCCGGTCTCGATCGACTTGCGCCGGTTTTCGAGAAACCGGTTCAGCGTGCGATGCACATGGAAGCCCTGCGGCAAGGCCGTGATCTTCTGGCCGATCTCCTTGAGCTTTTCGATCTCGACGCCGGTATGGCCGCGGCGCGGATCGTCGGTGTCGCCCGCGGTCTTGAAGCCGGCCCAGCGGCCGTCGAGCCAGTCAGCCTTGTTGGCGCGATAGCTCTGTGCGGCTTCAAGCTCGGCGTCGAGCCGGCCGCGCCAATCCGCCTTCATCTTCTCGACTTCGCCGGTGGTGACGATGCCCTCATCGACCAGCTTCTTGCCGTAGATTTCGAGAGTCGTCGGATGCGCCGCGATTGCCTTGTACATAAGCGGCTGGGTGAACGACGGCTCGTCGCCCTCGTTGTGGCCGTGACGGCGATAGCAGAACATGTCGATGACGACCGGCTTCTGGAATTTCTGCCGGAACTCGGTTGCGATCTTGGCGGCGAAGACGACGGCTTCCGGATCGTCGCCGTTGACGTGGAAAATCGGCGCCTCGATCATCTTGGCGACGTCGGACGGATACGGCGACGATCGCGAGTAGCGCGGATTGGTGGTGAAGCCGATCTGATTGTTAACGATGAAATGCACCGAGCCGCCGGTGCGATGCCCGCGCAAGCCGGAAAGACCGAAGCATTCGGCGATCACGCCCTGACCGGCGAACGAGGCGTCGCCGTGAATGAGCAGCGGCATCACCATGGTGCGGTCTTCGGGCGTCGCGCCGAGTTGATCCTGCTTCGCGCGCACCTTGCCGAGCACGACAGGGTCGACGATTTCCAGATGCGACGGGTTCGCGGTCAGCGACAGGTGCACCTTGTTCTGATCGAACTCGCGGTCCGACGAGGCGCCGAGGTGATATTTCACGTCGCCTGAGCCTTCGACCTGGTTGGGCGTCGACGAGCCGCCCTTGAATTCGTGGAAGATGGCGCGGTGCGGTTTCGCCATGACCTGGGCCAGCACGTTGAGGCGCCCGCGATGCGGCATGCCGATCACGATCTCGCGCACGCCCAGCGCGCCGCCACGCTTGATGATCTGCTCGAGCGCCGGAATCATCAATTCGGCGCCGTCGAGACCGAACCGCTTGGTGCCGGTGAATTTGACGTCGGAAAATTTTTCGAAGCCTTCGGCTTCGACAAGCTTGTTGAGGATGGCGCGCTTGCCCTCGCGGGTGAACGTGATCTCCTTATCGGGTCCCTCGATGCGCTCCTGAATCCAGCCCTTCTGCGCGCCGTTTGAGATGTGCAGAAATTCGACGCCGAGCGTCTGACAGTAGGTGCGGCGCAGAATGGCGACGATCTGATGGATCGTGCCGAATTCGAGGCCCAAAACCTTGTCGAGGAAGATCGGCCGATCGAGGTCCGCTTCGCCGAAGCCATAGGTCCTCGGATCGAGTTCCTCTTCGTTGTTGGGCGGCGTGAGCCCGAGCGGATCGAGGTTGGCGTGGAAGTGTCCGCGGGCGCGGTAGGCGCGGATCAGCATCAGCGCGCGGACGGAATCGCGGGTGGCGCGTTCGACATCGGCGGCCGAGAGATCGACACCGCGGGCCTGGGCCTGCGCCTTGACCTTGCCGCCAATCGCCTTGCCGGTTTCGGCCCAATTGCCGTTGAGCGCCGAGACAAGATCACCGCGCTCTGGCACCGGCCAGTCGGCCCGGGCCCAGGATGGACCGAGCGCATTTTTTTCGACGTCGCGCGCGTCGTCCTTCAGGCTCTGGAAGAACGATTGCCACTCCGCGTCGACCGATTTTGGATCGATCTCGTACTGTGCGTAGAGGTCTTCAATGTAGGCGGCGTTACTGCCGTAGAGGAACGAGGTGAGTGCGAATGCGGCGTTCGCGTCCTGACGAGACATGACCGATTTCCTGCCGGTTTTCCTGAGTCGAAGTCTTGAAGTCGAACTTTTGGAGTCGATTCCCCGGAACTGAAGTCCTGGAGGCGTATCCTGGAGGCGTATTGTGGACGATTGGCTGAGCAGGTCCCCTTGCGCGGGTCGGTCTGGGCGATGTCCCAAGCTTGGGGTTGAACGAAAGCACCCGAACGGCGCATCCCCAAGGGGTGCGGACGTTCCGAATCAGCCTAGCCCGGCGCAGACGCTTTCTATTTTACCCTATTTAGGGACTGGATGCGGCAGGGGAAAGACAGAAGAACTGAATTACGATTTCAATACTTCGACAAGCGTCTTACCCAGACGCGCCGGCGACGGAGAGACCTTGATGCCCGCCGCCTCCATGGCGGTGATCTTGGACTCCGCATCGCCCTTGCCGCCGGCGATGATGGCGCCGGCATGTCCCATCCGCCGCCCCGGCGGCGCGGTGCGGCCGGCGATAAATCCGACCATGGGCTTCTTGCGGCCGCGCTTCGCCTCATCTTTGAGAAACTGCGCCGCGTCCTCTTCGGACGAGCCGCCGATCTCGCCGATCATGATCAGGGCTCCGGTCGCCTTGTCGGCCAGGAACATTTCCAGCATCTCGATGAAATCGGTTCCCTTGACCGGATCGCCGCCGATGCCGACCGCCGTGGTCTGCCCGAGTCCCTCGCGCGTGGTCTGAAACACCGCCTCGTAGGTCAGCGTGCCCGAGCGCGACACGATGCCGACCTTGCCGGGCTTGAAAATGTTGCCCGGCATGATGCCGATCTTGCATTCGCCCGCCGTCATCACGCCCGGACAATTCGGTCCGATCAGGCGCGACTTCGAGCCGGACAGCGAGCGCTTGACCTTGACCATGTCGGCAACCGGAATGCCTTCGGTGATGCAGATGATCAGCGGAATTTCCGCATCGATCGCCTCACAGATCGCGTCGGCGGCGCCCGGCGGCGGCACGTAGATCACGCTGGCGTCGCAGCCAGTCTTCGTGCGCGCTTCCGCCACCGTGTCGAAGACCGGCAGATTGAGGTGGGTCGTGCCGCCTTTTCCCGGCGAGGTGCCGCCGACCATCTTGGTGCCGTAGGCAATCGCCTGCTCGGAATGAAACGTGCCGTTCTTCCCGGTAAAGCCCTGGCAGATGACCTTGGTGTTCTTGTCGATGAGGATGGGCATCACGCCGCCTTCTTTACCGCGTTGACGATCTTCTGCGCCGCATCGTCGAGATCGTCGGCCGAGGTGACGTTGAGATTGGATTTGGCGATGATCTCCTTGCCGAGATCGACGTTGGTGCCTTCTAGCCGCACCACGAGCGGCACCCGCAAGCCCACCTCCTTCACCGCCGCGACCACGCCTTCAGCGATGACGTCGCACTTCATGATGCCGCCGAAGATGTTGACCAGAATGCCCTTCACGTTGTGATCGGACGTAATGATCTTGAACGCCGCGGCCACCTTGTCCTTCGTGGCGCTGCCGCCGACATCGAGGAAGTTCGCCGGCGCCATGCCGTAAAGCTTGATGATGTCCATGGTCGCCATGGCAAGACCGGCGCCGTTGACCATGCAGCCGATCGTGCCGTCGAGCGCCACGTAGTTCAGATCGTAGCGCGACGCCTCGATCTCCTTGGCGTCCTCTTCGGTGAGATCGCGCAGCGCCACGATATCGGGATGGCGGTAGAGCGCGTTGTCGTCGAACCCGATCTTGGCATCGAGGCAAATCAGCTGGCCGGTCTTGGTCACGACGAGCGGATTGATTTCGAGCAGGCTCATATCCTTGGCGAGAAACGCGTTGTAAAGCTTCGGCAGCACCGTTTCGGCCTGCTTCGTCAGTTCGCGGCTCAGGCCCAGCGAATCAGCGACGTGACGCGCGTGATGCGGCATAAAGCCGGTCGCCGGATCGACGGAGAAGCTCAGGATCTTTTCCGGATGGGTGCGAGCGACCTCTTCGATATCCATGCCGCCTTCGGTCGAGGCGACGAAAGCGACGCGAGAGGTGGCGCGGTCGATCAGCGCCGACAGATAGTACTCGCGATCGATTGCCGACCCTCCTTCGATGTAGAGCCGGCGGACTTCCTTGCCGTGCGGGCCGGTTTGATGAGTCACCAGCGTCGAGCCGAGAAGCCGCTCGGTTTCGCGTTTCACGTCGGCGACGGATTTGACGACCTTGACGCCGCCGGCCTTGCCGCGCCCGCCGGCGTGGATCTGCGCTTTCACCACCCAGACCGGGCCGCCAAGCTCGTTCGCGGCCTTCTCGGCTTCGGCGACAGTGAATGCGGGAATGCCGCGCGGCACCGGCACGCCGAATTCGCGCAACACCGCCTTCGCCTGATATTCGTGAATGTTCATGTGCGAGCCCGCTGCATGTCGTTGCCCGCGACGGCGGGCAACCCAGTAATCACAAGACTTTTAGGAATCACGCGACGGTGCAACATTCTCGATCTGCTGGTGCCTGCTGGATGCTCCGCTTTTGCGGAGCATGACAGCGGAAGAAGGACGGCTACTTCGCAAGATCCGGCGCGATCTTCTTGCAGGCGTCAACCAGACTCTTCACCGCATCGGCCGACTTGTCGAACATGCCGCGCTCGGCGCCGTTGAACTCGATCTCGACGATGCGCTCGACACCCTTGCTGCCGATGACGACGGGCACGCCGACGTAAAGGTCCTTGATTCCGTATTCGCCATTGAGCCATGCGGCGGCCGGCAGCACCCGCTTCTTGTCGCGCAAGTAGCTCTCCGCCATGGCGACGGCCGATGCCGCGGGGGCATAAAACGCCGACCCGGTTTTGAGCAGACTGACGATCTCGCCGCCGCCGTTGCGCGTGCGATCGACGATGGCGTCGATCCGGGCCTGTGTCGTCCAGCCCAGCTTGATGAGATCGGGCAACGGAATGCCGGCCACCGCCGAGTAGCGCACCAGCGGCACCATGGTGTCGCCATGACCGCCGAGCACGAAGGCCGTGACATCTTGCACCGAGACGTTGAATTCGTCCGCGAGGAAGTACCGGAAGCGCGAGGAGTTCGAGCACGCCGGCCATGCCGACCACCATCGCGTTGGGCAGTCCGCACGCCTTCTGCAGGGCCCAGACCATGGCGTCGAGCGGGTTCGTGATGCAGATGATGAAGGCGTTGGGACAATATTTCTTGATGCCCGAGCCGACCTGCTCCATCACCTTCAGGTTGATGCTCAAAAGATCGTCGCGACTCATGCCGGGCTTGCGCGGCACTCCCGCGGTGACGATACAGACCGCCGCGCCCTCGATCGCCTCGTACGAATTGGCGCCGGTGAAGCGCGCGTCGAAGCCGTCGACCGGCGACGACTGGACCAGATCGAGCGACTTCCCCTGCGGGATTCCCTCCGCGATGTCGAACATAACGACATCGCCGAGTTCTTTGAGACCGATCAAATGCGCCAGCGTACCGCCGATTTGACCAGAGCCGATCAGTGCAATCTTGCTGCGCGCCATCGGTCGACTATCCTTGATTGGCTAAAAAGGTCCGGCTGCGCGGTCATTAGCCGTTTCGGCAGGCCCGTTCAAGCGGCCTTCCGGATCGCTCCGCCGGGCGCACGAGCCGCCGGCTCAGGTTTCGACAATGCCCGCCGACGATCCGGTCGTGCCGGCATGCGCCGCGCCGTGCGGCCGCGAAAGATACGCTTCCGAGCGCATCTCGATGAGGCGCGAGGCGGTGCGCGCAAATTCCTGCGCCTCGTAGCCCTCGTCGGCCTGGTAGAGCGCGTCAGGCTTGGCGGCGGCCGAGGCGATCAGCTTCACGTTGGTGTCGTAAAGCGTGTCGATGAGAATGATGAAGCGCTTGGCGGCATTGCGGTTATCAAACGTCATGACCGGCACATGGTCGAGAATGACGGTGTGGTACTCGTGCGCGATCCGCAAATAATCTGCCGCCGCAAGCGGCTCTTCGCAGAGCTGATGAAACGTGAAGCGCGCCACCCCCATGGCGGCGCGCGAAACGTGTACCGAGCGCCCCCTGAGCGGCAGCTCCTGCGCTGAGCCCTCGTGTCCGCCGGCGAGCCGCCGCCAGGCATCGTCGAGCGCGGCGTCGGCCGCCGCGTCGGCCGGCACGTACCAGACCGGCAGCCCAGCGAGCTTCTCCAGCCGGAAATCGGTCCGCGCGTCGAGCTGCACGATGTCGAGGTGCTGTTCGAGCATGTGAATGAACGGCACGAACAAGGCCCGGTTCAAGCCGTCCTTGTAGAGATCGTCGGGATGCACATTCGAGGTGGCCACTAGCACGATGCCGCGCTCGAACAGTTGCGCGAACAGCCGCCCGAGAATCATAGCGTCGGCGATGTCGGTGACGTGGAATTCGTCGAAGCAAAGCAGCCACGCCTCCTCAGCGAGTTGCGCGGCCACGAGATGGATCGGATCTTCGCTCGCGTGCTCGCCGAGCTTCATCTTTTGCCGGAACGCATAAATGCGTTCGTGCACGTCGAGCATAAATTCGTAAAAGTGCGCGCGGCGCTTTCGCACCACCGGGCTCGCTTCGAAGAAAAAATCCATCAGCATCGTCTTGCCGCGGCCGACGGCGCCGTAGATGTAGAGGCCCTTGATCTGCGGCAGCGATTTCTCGCGGCTGCCGAACAGCCAGCCGAGCGACGATGATTTGCGCGCCAGCCGATACTCCACGATGCGCGATTCGAGCCGCGCCAGCATGCCGACGACGGCGACTTGCGCATCGTCGCGCTCGACTTGGCCGGCGGCAACGCCGGCATCGTATTGTGCTGGAACGGAGGTCGCCATTAGTTCGGCATGTGGCTGTTTGGTGGCATTAGGCGGGTTAAGAAGGTGACGCGACCACATCAATGCTTAGCGGCATTGCAGAGGGCATGCCAAGATTCTGTCGTTGTTCATGTGTCGTGAATTATTTCGAGCCATGCGTATACGGAATGTGCGCATGTTGCTCAATGCTTTGTCTTGCCAAACTTGGGCGCCACACAACATGATCTTTTGATTCGCGACCCGAAGAGTTGGGCGTCGTAAAAACGTTGCTGAAAACGTTGGAGTTAAAGTTCCACTTCGAGCGGAGGAAATACCGGAGGGTCTTGCAAGTGAAAAGTCAGGAGACCCTTGGTATGCAGGATGTTCTTCCCGAAGGCGGCGTGATCCGCAAACACTGGATCGGTGAAGCCGCAAAATATCGCGCGCATCGTGCTGCGTCTCGACCCGGAAAGCCGGCGCAACCGGTTTGCCGGCGGTGTGTCCGACGATTTCGTCTGCAAGTATGTCGATCTGTCGCATTTCGCTCGACGCCATCATGCACGGCTTCTTCGTCGGCGGCGTCATGCGCGGCGCCGCCGAGTTGCGGCCGCTGGGCATCGGGTTTCCGCACCAGGCGGAAGCCGCGATCAGCGTCGAGAAGCCATGGCAAAGTCACGGCGTCGGCTCGGCGCTGCTGCGCCGCACGCTGCTTGCGGCGCGCAACCGCGGCTATCAGCTTCTGCACATGGCGTGTCTCGCCGAGAACCGGCGCATGCGGCAGCTGGCGCGCAAATTCGACGCCGAATTGTCGTTCGACTTCGGCAGCGTGGTCGGCGAGGTCGAATCGTCACGGCCGACGCCGCTGTCGCTGATGCGTGAGATCATGGCCGACAGCCACGGATTTGCGACCGCGATGCTCGATATGCAGTCGCGCATGCTGCGCGCGTGATCGGCTGCGCATCAAAAAATCACTTAGCGCCCTGAGCCCACCGCAACTCCGTCTCCTCGAGCGGATAGGCCGCTTCGACCACATAGGGGCCGCCGCCGACCGAGGCGCGCGAGGAGAACAGCACGAAGCGCGAGACCTCGAACGGGGGCGAGCGGAAATGGCCCGCGCGCCGCCAGATAGTCGGCGACCTGCCGGCTCGACGAATCGCGCAGCCGCGCCAGCGTGACATGCGGCGTGTATTTGCGGCCTTCGGGCTCGAGCCCGAGCCGCTGCAGCAGCCGCTCGTGCTCCGCCTGCAGTTCCATCAGCGGCGGGAGCGGCGCGACGCGTCGCGACCACCGCCCGCGGCTTGCGGCCGCCGAACGACGACAGTCCGTCGAGCCGCAATTCGAACGCGCCGCGCCGCACCCGGCCGAGCATGCCGGCGATCTCGCGCGCCAGCACATCATCGATATCGCCGATAAAGCGCAGCGTCAGATGGTAAATTCCGGATCGATCCAGCGCGCGCCCGGCAGACCGCCCCGCATCATGGCGAGCGATTGGCCGACGTGAGGCGGGAATTTCGAGAGCCAGTGAACAGGCGGGGCATGGCAAACCTGCGGCTCGGGCGTGCGATTCGCAGCAGCCGCACAATGCGGCGATCGCGTGACTGCGCAAGCGTCGCATGGACTCGTCACGACGGGTCGTTGTGCGCGCGGCGCGAGCGATGAGCTCCTCCACCTTCGGCAAAATCGCGCTGCACGATCACGTCGACGCCGGCGGCGCGTCGGATGCAGGCCGTCATGCTGCATCAAGCTTAGGATGGCCCGCGACGCCGTCGAGAAAGAACGGATAGAGCAGCACGTCGTATTTGGCGGCAAGCTCCGGATAGATGCGCTCGAACGCGCTGGCCGTAATCGGCGCCCAAGATTGGGCGCCGCGCGCATGCCGCACAACAGGACCGCGATGTGGCGCTCGGTCAGGCGGCGCAGGATCTCGTCGAGCGCCGCGCGCGTGACCTCCGGGTTGATGCCGCGCAGCATGTCGTTGGCGCCGAGTTCGAGGATGACCGCGTCGGTGCCCTCCGGCACCGACCAGTCGAGCCGCGCCAGGCCGTCGGATGCGGTGTCGCCGGAGACGCCGGCATTGTTGATTTCGGCCGCGAGCCCCTTGGCGGCAGCGCCGCTTGCAGAGCGCGGCACGAAACCGTCCTTGTCGGGCAGGCCGTAACCCGGCCGTCGAGCGAATCGCCCAGCGCCACGATCTTGACCGGCGTCTCAGCGTTGCGCCGGCGCGGCGGCTGTCCGGCGATCGCCGGCGCAACGCTACAAAGCGCCGCACCAGCGATTTGGAGCAAGGCGCGCCGCCACCCATATGAGCTCGGGCGCGCAGGCGACGGCTGCAGGGCTCGGGCCGGCCAACACGCATGAACGACATCTCGGCGCATCCTTCCGCGGACGAGCGCCATCGCGCTCACGGCGTCAACCTCTCGCTCGGCCGCGGCGCGGCCCGCGTCCATATCCTGCAAAGACATCGACCTCCATATAGGCCGCGGCGAGGCTGTCGGCCTGGTCGGGCCGTCGGGTTCCGGCAAATCGACGCTGCTCATGGTGATGGCCGGGCTGGAGCAGCCGGACAGCGGCTCTGTCGTCGTCGCCGGCGAGGATCTCGGCAGCTCGACGAGGACGCGCTGGCGCGCTTTCGCGGCCGCAATGTCGGCATCGTGTTCCAGTCCTTCCATCTGATTCCGACCATGACGGCGCTGGAGAATGTCGCCGTGCCGCTCGAACTCGCCGGCGCGCGCGACGCGCTTGAGCGCGCCGAACGCGAACTCGCGGCGGTCGGGCTCGGGCGACCGCCTCGACCATTATCCGGCCGAATTGTCCGGCGGCGAGCAGCAGCGCGTCGCGCTCGCCCGCGCGCTCGCGCCCAATCCCGCCATCCTCGTCGCCGACGAGCCGACCGGCAATCTCGACGAGACGACCGGGCCGAGATCATCGAACTGCTGTTTCGCGGCCAGCACGAGCGCGGCACGACGCTCGTGCTGGTCACCCACGACACCGCGCTCGCCGCGCGCTGCGACCGCGTGCTGCATATGCGCTCGGGACGCCTCGGCGAGCCGCAGTCGACCGCGACGTCGCCCGCGGGACTCGACATGGCGAGTCGAACGCGCCGATCGGCGCAGGCGCTCTGCCGGCCGGCTGGCGTGCGCGAGCCCTAACGGCGGCGCAGAGTTCAGCTGCGCTCCGCTTGCCTGGCGCGAGTTGCGCGGCGGGTTGCGCGGCTTTGGCGTCTTCATCGCCTGCATCGCGCTCGGCGTCATGGCGATCGCCGGCGTCGGCTCGGTCGCGGCGAGCCTCGCCGATGGCATCGCCGGCGCAGGCCGGGTCATCCTCGGCGGCGACCTCGCGTTCTCGCTCATCCAGCGCGAAGCGAGCGACGCCGAACGCGCCTTCCTCGCCGCGCACGGCACGGTCTCGGTTGCCGCCACCTGCGCGCATGGCGCGCACCGCGCGACGGCGCGCTCCACGCTGGTCGAGGTCAAGGCGGTCGATGCCGCCTATCCGCTGTTCGGCGCGGTCGCGACCGATCCGCGCAATGCCGCTTGCCGGCGTTGCTCGCGCAGCACGACGGCGCGTTCGGCGCGGCCGTCGATCCGGCGCTGCTTGACGCGGCTCGATCTGAAAGCCGGCGACCGCATCACCATCGGCAGCGCCACGATCGAATTTCGCGCCGCGCTGAAGTCAGCGAGCCGGACAAGCTCGCCGGCGGCATCGGCTTCGGCCCGCGCCTGCTCATCAGCGAGGCGGCGCTGCGCGCGACCGGTCTGATGCAGCCCGGCAGCCTGGTGCGCTGGCAATACCGGCTGCGCCTGCCGGACGAGCGATGCAAGCGATCGCGCCGTGACGGCGGTCGAGCAAGCAAGCAGCGACAATTTCCGGATGCCGGCTGGGAAATCCGCACCCGCAGCAACGCCTCGCCGCAGCTCGAACGCAGCGTCGAACGCTTCACCCAATTCCTGACGCTGGTCGGCCTCACCGCGCTGCTTGTCGGCGGCGTCGGCGTCGCCAATGCGGTCAGCGGCCATCTTGACGCGCAAGCGCGACGTCATCGGCACCATGAAGGCGCTCGGCGCGACCGGCGGCGAGCGTCTTCGCCATCTATTGCACCGCAGATCCTGCTGGTCGCGCTGCTCGCCGCCGCTATCGGCGCCGCGCTCGGCGCCGCATTGCCGTTTGTCGATCAGCTGGGCGCTTCGGCGCCGATCATTCCGTTGCCCGTCGCGCCGGCGGTGCATCCGGGGGTGCTGGCGCTGGCGATCGTCTATGGACTGCTGACGGCGCTCGCCTTCGCGCTGTGGCCGCTCGGGCGCGCGCACGATATTTCGGTCTCGACGCTGTTTCGCGACCAGATCGCCGCCGAGCGGCGCTGGCCGCGGCGGCGCTACATCATCGCGACCGGCGCTGATCGCGGCGGTGCTGGCGGCGCTCGCGATCGCGCCGCCTACGACCACCGCATCGCCGCGATCTTCGTCGCGTCGCGCCGGCGCGTATTCGTGCTGCTGCGGCTGGTCGCGATGCTCATGATGCTGGATCGCGCGCCGGCTGCCGCGCCCGCGCTCGACGGTCGCTGCGGCTCGCCATCGCCAACATCCACCGTCCTGGCGCGCTGACGCCGAGCGTGGTGCTGTCGCTCGGGCTCGGCCTGGCGCTGCTGGTCACGGTGATCGAGATCGACGGCAATCTGCACCGCGCAATTCACCGCCGCGCTGCCCGACAAGGCGCCGTCGTTCTTCTTCCTCGATATTCCGGCGGCCGATGCCGAGCGCTTCGACGCCTTCGTCCACGAGCAGGCGCCGCACGCCGACGCTCGAACGCGTGCCGATGCTGCGCGGCCGCATCGTCTCGGCGAACGGCATCAAGGCCGAGGATCTCAAGCCCGCCGCCGGATCGCGCTGGGTGCTGCAGGGCGATCGCGGCATCACCTATCGCGAGCGCAGTGCCGGCCGGCTCGCGCATCGTCGCCGGCGAATGGTGGGGCGCCGATTACACCGGCGAGCCGCTGGTCTCGCTCGAGAACAGAACCGCCGACGACCTTCACCTCAAGATCGGCGACTCCATCACCGTCAACGTGCTCGGCCGCAACATCACCGCGCGGATCGCCAATCTGCGCGCCGTCGATTGGGAAAACCTCGGCATCAATTTCGTCCTGGTGTTCTCGCCCGGCACCTTCGGCGGCGCGCCGCACAGCGACATCGCGACGCTGACCTTCGCCGACGGCGGCACGACGCAGGAGGAAACCGCCTCATCAAGAGCGCTCGCCGACGCTTTCCCGACCGTGACCGCGGTGCGCGTCAAGGACGC
Source organism: uncultured Alphaproteobacteria bacterium (assembly GCA_963732015.1). Taxonomy (GTDB): domain Bacteria; phylum Pseudomonadota; class Alphaproteobacteria; order Rhizobiales; family Xanthobacteraceae; genus BOG-931. The sequence continues at coordinate 83,473 of CAVSXY010000011.1, forward strand.
GCTCGATGCGATCGACGGCACTCATCGGCAACCTGGTGCTGGCGCTGCGCGGCGCGAGCGCGCATCACGCTGATCGCGGCCGCGTTGGTGCTCGGCGGCGCGCTCGCGGCCGGCCAGCGCTTGCGCGTCTACGATGCCGTGGTGCTGAAGACCTTCGGGGCGACGCGCGCACGGCTGCTCGGCGCCTATGCGCTCGAATATCTTCCTGCTCGGCTTGCGGCCGTGCTGTTCGGTGTCGCCATGGGATCGCTCGCCGCCGGCCTCATCGTGACCCGGCTCATGGAATTTCCCTTCGCTTTCGTGCCGGGCCAGGCGGCCGGTCGCGGCATTTGCGCGCGCTCGCGGTCACGGTCGTCGCTGGGGCTTGCCGGAACGTTCGCGGCGCTTGGCCGCAAGCCCGCGGCGGTGCTGCGGAATCTCTAGATTTACACGCAATGTAACCTGTCGCCGGACGACCCCGGAACAGCATGAACGCTTTGTAACCATCGCAGAATATGGCGTCGCACCCATCTGGCGCGCGGTGGCCCTTTCGCACTAAATTCAGGCCACGCGAATCCGGCGTTTCCGCGCCGGACGTACAGCCCGGCAAGCGCCGGGGCAACCCAGGGGTATCTTCCATGTCCGACTTCGATCGGAAGTCGCGACCGCCAGGACCGGCTACCGCGCGGACCAGGTCGCGATCGATGCGGGTCTGCGCGCCACATGATCCGCGTCTACAATTACATGGCCGTCGGCGTGGCGCTGACCGGCCTCGTCGCCTGGTTCACATTCCGGCCGCCGTGCACCGACACCGGCGGCGCGCTCGCAGCTGACGCCGTTCGGCCAGGCCATCTTCCAGCAGCCCGCTGATGTGGGTGCTGGTGCTGGCGCCGCTCGGCGCTGGTGTTCGCTCATCAGCTTCGGCATCAACCGGCTGTCAGCCGGAACGGCGCTGACGCTGTTCTTCGTCTATGCCGGCCTGCTCGGTCTGTCGCTGGCGACGATCTTCCTCGTCTACACCGGGGCGTCGATCACGCGGGTGTTCTTCATCTCGGCGGCGTACGTTCGGCGCGATGAGCCTTTGGGGCTACACCACGCAGCGCGATCTGACCGGCATGGGCTCGTTCCTGTTCATGGGCCTGATCGGCATCATCATCGCGAGCCTCGTCAACATCTTCCTGCAATCGAGCGGGCTCGACTGGGCGATCTCGGTGATCGGCGTGCTCGATCTTCGCCGGCCTCACGGCCTACGACACGCAGAAGATCAAGGAGATGTACAGCCCGATGGACGACGGCACCGATCGCCGGCCGCAAGGCGGTGATGGGCGCGCTGTCGCTCTATCTCGACTTCATCAACCTGTTCCTGATGATGCTGCGCCTGTTCGGCGACCGCCGCTGAGCGAAACAATCTGACACGTACGAACGCCCCGGGTCAATCCCGGGGCGTTTTTTTCTGCCTGCTATCGGCGGCCTTGTTATCATCTGGGCGATGAGCGACATCACGCATTCGAGACGCCGGACGCCGGCGACATCCCGCCATCACCCGCATCTACGCCCACGCCGTCGAACACGGCACGGCGACATTCGAAATCGTCCGCCCGACGAAGCCGAGATGGCGCGGCGCCATGCAGGCGCTGCTTGGCCGGCGGCTATCCCTATCTGGTGGCCGAGGCGGACGGCGCAGATTGCGGGCTATGCCTATGCGGGCCCATACCGCGCCCGGCCGGCTTATCACTGGAGCGTCGAGGATTCGGTCTATGTCGCGCCGGACGCTTCAGCGCCGCGGCATCGGCCGGCTGCTGCTCGGCCGGTCGATCGCCGAAAGCGAGGCGCGCGGCTTTCGCCAGATGATCGCGGTCATCGGCGATTCGGCGCAAGCCGCTTCGATCGCGCTTCATGCCGCGGCTGGCTTTACGATGATCGGCACGCTGCGATCGGTCGGCTTCAAGCTCGGCCGCTGGCTCGACACGCGTGCTGATGCAGCGCGCGCCTCGGCAGTGGAGACACGACGCCGCCTAACATCGCCGACACAGAACGCGCCTTATCAAGCTGAACGAGCGCTCAGCCGGCCACCACGTGAGCGAGCAGGATCGAGCGCGCGAGCACGCGGTCGAGCTCGTGGCCGCGGCGCACGATCAGGCCGGTTGCCGAAATCACGCTGTAGGCGCCCTGTCGGCGCGCCGAGCCTCGGGTTTTTCTCGATCCGGTAGATGGGGACTTCCGAGGCGCGGCGAAAAACCGAGAACACAGCGCGATCCTTGAGAAAATCGATGGCGTAATCTCGCCATTCGCCGGCGGCGACCATGCGGCCATAGAGACCAAGAATGCGGTCAAGCTCGCGCCGGCTGAAGGTCACGTCCTTCGCGGGGGCGGCGACACGCTGCTCGCCCCCGCGCCACTCGCTCGGTTCGGTTTCGCCGAGATTCATGCGGCGCCTCCTTTTGTCATCACGTGCTTCATGATCGCGCCGGACGCGCGCCGCCGGCAAGACCCTGCGAAGAACGTCCGATGCGTCAGATGCGTACGAAAAAACAGCGAGGCGCCCGAGCGCACTGCCGCGCCGGTCGGCCCGATGCCGTGCGGCATTTTGTACCGCCGGCATCACGGATTCGTTAATGCGAATCATAATGCGGCCCCATTTCGGCCAAGCACCAGCCAAGCTGAATTGCGAACTAGAAACCGTTGCCTCAGGGCCCGGTCCGGATCGTTCTCCGGATTCCTCAGCCCCCCAGCCCCCCGGGGCATGGACGGACCGGGCCAGGAGTTTCGCGTACGTGTTCGTTGCGCACGGTTCAATCCGCCAGTGTATTTTTGGCCGGCTTTTAGCCGGCCAATTTTTTTGCGCGTGCAGCCATTCAAACAGCATGCCGCGCCTGTGCACCGAGACGGCACGAGCAAACAATACGCCAGCGATGGGGAACCTGAAAGGCGGGACAGTGAGGAGTGCTGACTAGCGCGACACGCCGGAGAGCACGTCTCCTCGCGGGTCAAGCGTCGTGTAGGCCGCGCCCAGAACGATGCCTGGCTTTTCGTGCGTGCCGTCCTGAACCATGACCGCGGCGCCGTCGATGTCGTCGGCCTTGATGTCCGACATCGGCACCGTCCACGACGCGTCGGCTCCGGTCCAGTCGCCGAGCTTGATCCAGCGGCGCACGACGTTGTGATAGGTCACCGTGCGGCCGCGATTCTCGCCGCGGCCAATCTCGACCGCGACCGCTTTCATCAGCGGGCACAGCCAGACTTCGCCGCCGACATGATCATTGTTTTCGGCAGCGACTTTGACGTTGAGACTCTTGCCGCCGACCGCCATCAGGACGGAACCGACATGACGGCGGGATTGCGGTCGGTCTGCGCGATCATCCGCTCGATGGCGGGCCGATCGCTGCCGAGCACGTGCATGGCGCCGTTGACGACGATTTGCGGCGTGTAGACTTGGCGGTCGCCGCGCAAGTGCGCATACGCACGCTGCCGCGCGGTATGCGCCGGGCTGGCGAGCGTGTCCTTCCAGCCGAGATAATCCCAGATAATCGATCGGCAGGCTGACAGCAACGACCGACGGATCGTTGGCGAACTCGCCGAGCAGCTTGTCGGCGGAAGGGCAGGACGAGCAGCCCTGGCTGGTGAAAAGCTCAAGGAACGCGCGCGGCGCGGCGTCCGCGACGGCGGAAGTTGCGATCCAGAGTCCGGCAATAAGGGGTGTCCATGCGAGGTGGCGACGCAGCATCCAGATCTCCACCCCGTGTACCCCTGATACCCGCATTGTCCGCCCGCGGCGACTTTGTATCGTGAGCGTCCTTCAACCGCCACTCAATTTGAAGTGAGGCGGCGTCCGCGCGACCCGACGGTTAACAACATCCCGGACGCCGCCGTAAACATCAAGCTGCAAGATGACGTAGCACGAACTGCAGGATGCCGCCGTTCTTGTAATAGTCCAACTCGTCGGCGGTATCGATACGGCAGATCAGGGGCACGCGCTTCAATCCGCCGTCGGAAGCGATGATCTCGGCCTGCAGGCGCTGATGCGGCTTGAGCTCGCCGTGCAGGCCGCGGATCGTGACCTGCTCGTCGCCCTTCAATCCGAGCGTCTGCCACGACGTGCCCTCTTCGAACACGAGCGGCACCACGCCCATGCCGACCAGATTGGAGCGGTGGATGCGCTCGAACGATTGCGCGACGACGGCGCGCACGCCGAGCAAGATGGCGCCCTTCGCCGCCCAGTCGCGCGACGAGCCGGTGCCGTATTCCTTGCCGGCGAACACGACGAGCGGCACGTGTTCCGACTTGTAGCGCATGGCGGCATCGTAGATCGTCATGCGCTGCCTGGACGGATAGTGGATCGTGTAGCCGCCTTCGACGCCTGGCACCATCTGGTTCTTGATGCGGATGTTAGCGAAGGTGCCGCGCATCATCACCTGATGATTGCCGCGCCGCGTGCCGTACTGGTTGAAGTCCTTCGGACGGACCTGGTGGTCGCGCAGATATTCGCCCGCCGGGCTTTCTTCCTTGATCGATCCGGCCGGCGAGATGTGGTCAGTCGTGATCGAGTTCGAGGAACAGGCCGAGGACGCGCGCGTCGACGATGTCCTCGATTGGCTGGCTGCGCTTCGGCATCTCCTCGAAGTACGGCGGGTTCTGCACGTAGGTGGAACGATCATCCCACTTGAAGGTCAGAGCGCCCTTGACGGCGATCTTGCGCCAGTTGGCGTCGCCCTTGAACACGTTGGCGTATTTCTTCGTGAACATCTGCTTGGTGATGCTCTTGCGGATGTAGGCGGCGATCTCGCGGCTCGACGGCCAGAGGTCGCGCAGATAGACCTTGCGGCCCTTCTGGTCGGTGCCGAGCGGCTGCTTGGCGACATCGACCTGCATCGAACCGGCGAGCGCATAGGCGACGACCAGCGGCGGCGATGCCAGATAGTTGGCGCGCACGTCGGCGTTGACCCGGCCCTCGAAGTTGCGATTGCCGGACAGCACCGCGGCCGCCACCAGATCGTTCTGGTTGATTGCTTCCGAAATCTCCTCGGGCAGCGGACCGGAATTGCCGATGCAGGTGGTGCAGCCGAAGCCCACCAGATTGAAGCCGAGCGTATCGAGATATTTCTGCAGGCCCGCTTTCTCGTAGTACTCCGCGACGACCTGCGAACCCGGCGCCAGCGAAGTCTTGACCCACGGCTTAACCGTGAGGCCCTTCTCGACCGCTTTCTTGGCAACGAGACCCGCCGCGATCATCACGCTCGGGTTCGACGTGTTGGTGCAAGACGTGATCGCCGCGATGACGACATCGCCGTGTCCGAGCGTGTGCTTGCGGTTCTCGACCGGAACGCGCTTGTCCATCTCGGACGCTTTGTTGAACTCCTTGTCCATGGACCAGGCAAAACCGCTCTTGACGTCTTTGAGCGTAATGCGGTCCTGCGGCCGCGTCGGACCGGCCAGCGACGGCTCGATCGATGCGAGTTCGAGCTTGAGAACATCGGTGAACATGGGGTCAGGCGTGTTCTTGGTGCGGTAGAGGCCCTGCGCCTTCGCGTAGGCGATGACCAACGCGATGGTGTCCGCGGACCGGCCGGTGTCGCGCAGATATTTGATCGTATCGTCGTCGATCGGGAAGAAGCCGCAGGTGGCGCCATATTCGGGCGCCATGTTGCCGATGGTGGCGCGGTCGGCGATCGTGAGATTCGCAACCCCCGGCCCGAAGAATTCGACGAACTTGCCGACGACGCCGCGCTTGCGCAGCATCTGCGTGACGGTCAGCACCAGATCGGTCGCGGTCATGCCTTCCTTGAGCTTGCCGTTGAGGCGCACGCCGATCACTTCGGGCAGCAGCATCGAATAGGGTTGGCCGAGAATCGCAGCTTCCGCCTCGATGCCGCCGACGCCCCAGCCGAGTACCGACAGTCCGTTGACCATCGTGGTGTGCAAGTCGGTGCCGACCAGCGTGTCCGGATAGGCGAGTTCGGTGGCGACCGTCTTGTCGGGGAAGGTGGTCTTCTTCTTCGCGCTCCACACCGTGCGCGACAGATATTCGAGATTGACCTGGTGGCAGATGCCGGTGCCGGGCGGCACGACGCGAAAATTCTCAAACGACTGCTGCGCCCATTTCAGGAAGCGGTAGCGCTCCTGGTTTTGTTTGTATTCCTCTTCGACGTTCTTCTTGAACGAGTCCTTGTGCGCGAAGAAATTCACGGCCACCGAATGGTCGATGACGAGATCGACGGGAACCAGCGGATTGATCTTCTTCGGATCGCCGCCGAGGTGCTCCATCGCGTCGCGCATCGCGGCGAGATCGACGACCGCGGGGACGCCGGTGAAGTCCTGCATCAGCACGCGCGCCGGCCGGAACGCAATCTCGCGCTCCGAGGTCTTGGTCTTCAGCCATTGCGCCACCGCCTGGATGTCTTCCTTCGACACCGAGCGGCCATCTTCGTTGCGCAGCAGATTCTCGAGCAGCACCTTGAGCGAGAAAGGCAGCCGCGAAATTCCCTTCAGGCCGTTCTTCTCTGCAATCGGAAGGCTGTAATAAGCGTAGGTCTTCGAACCGGCCTTCAGCGGACGCAGACACTTGAAGCTGTCGAGCGAATTCATGACTTTTTTCCCATCCTCCCGGCGGGCGCCGGGGTTTTTGGAGGCAATTTATTGCCGGAGCAGGCCCCGAAGGAGCGTCGGCCATCGAACGCAACTGGCGTCACCGGAGCGCCCCGGTTCGACCAGCGGCTTATAAGGTCTTTTCAAGTCTTGTGCCAGATCAGCAAGAAATACCCGATAAGGTGCAGCAAAGACCGCGCACGTCCGGAAAGAACGTGGCGCGGGAACCGACTAGCTTTCGACGCCCGGGACCTCACCGATGCGGCTGTCCGCTGTTGATCTGGCCTGTCACCGCGGCGGGCGCGACGTCTTTACGGGCGTGCGGTTCGCCCTGTCCGATGGCGAGGCCCTGATCGTCACCGGCCGAAACGGGGCCGGAAAATCATCTCTGCTGCGCACCATCGTGGGCCTGGTCCGCGTGGCTGCCGGCAAGATCACCCTCGACGGCGGCGACCCGGAACTAACCATCGCCGAACAGGCCCATTATCTCGGCCATCTCGATGCGCTCAAACCCTCGCTGTCGGTCGAGGAGAATCTGCGAATTCTGGGCCGGATTTCTCGGCGGCGGCGCGGCCGACCTGCAGGGTCCGCTGCAGGCGGTAGGGCTCGATACGCTCGCCGATCTGCCCGCCGCCTATCTCTCCGCCGGGCAGCGCCGCAGGCTCTCGATCGCGAGGCTTCTCGCGGTGAAACGTGCGATCTGGATCCTCGACGAGCCGACCAGCACGCTCGATACAGCCGCCCAGCAGGGCCTCGCCGAGCTGATGCGCAGCCACCTCGGCTCCGGCGGCCTTATCGTGGCGGCGACGCACGGGCCGACCGGCCTCGATCGGGCGCAGGAATTGCGGCTCGAATTCTCCCTCCCCCCTTGCGCGGGAGGGTCAGGGTGGGGGGTCGGGAGGCGGGGCGCTGGCGCCGACCTCTGCACGCCACCTCTCGACCCCCACCCCCAACCCCTCCCCACAAGGGGGAGGGGAAAGAGCTTAGCGATGACCGCGCTCACCGCCATTTTGGTCCGCGACATGCGGATCGCGATCCGAGTCGGCGGCGGCGCGCTGATAGGCGTGCTGTTCTTTCTCGTCGTGGTCACGCTGGTGCCGTTTGCGGTCGGGCCCGACCTCGCGCTGCTCAAGCGGATCGGCCCGGCGGTCCTTTGGCTTGCCGCGCTGCTTGCGAGCCTGCTCGCGCTCGACCGGCTGTTCTCCGCCGATCACGAGGATGGCTCGCTCGATCTCATCCTGACCGGCCGCGCACCGCTCGAACTCGTGGTCGCCGTCAAGGGGCTCGCACACTGGCTCACCACCGGCCTGCCGCTCGTTCTTGCCGCCCCGCTGATCGGACTGTTTCTCAACCTCGATGCACCGGCCGAACTGGCGCTGGTGGTGACGCTCCTTGCCGGCACGCCGGCGCTGACCTTCATCGGCCTGATCGGCGCCGCGATTTCGGTTGCGCTGCGACGCGGCGGGCTCCTGCTCGCCGTCATCGTTCTGCCGCTGACGGTTCCGGTGCTGATCTTCGGCGTGGCCGCGGCCAACGCCGCGGTCACCGGTCCGATCGCCTTCGGGACACCATTCACGGTGCTGTGCGCGCTCATGCTCATGAGCATCGTGGTCGGACCATTCGCCGCGGCTGCTGCACTGCGCCAGGAGCTGGAATAGCCAACTGGCGGCCATGGAACGCAGCCAAAATCATGCAGCGACGTTCGGCTCTTGGCTTAACTTCTCGAAAGCGCGGCTCATGGACAATTGGCTCATGGAAAGTTGAAATCATGATGGACCGCCGCCATTGTGCCGGTACGGCCAAGTGGATTACCTAGCGGCCTTGAATACAGACGGTTGCCGATGGCCCTGATCGACTTTGCCAATCCCTCGCGCTTTCTGACGCTCGCCAACCGCACCATCCCGTGGCTGAGCGGCCTGACGGTGGTCGCGTTTGCGTTCGCGCTCAATCAGGCTCTGATCGCGCCCGACGACTATCAGCAGGGCGTCACCGTCAAGATCATGTTCCTTCACGTGCCGTCGGCATGGCTCAGCATGCTGGGCTGGGGTGTGATGACGCTCGCGGCGCTCGGCACGCTGGTGTGGCGGCATCCGCTCGCCGACGTGACTGCCAAGGCCGCGGCTCCGATCGGCGCCGCGTTCGCGCTGCTGTGCCTCATCACCGGCTCGCTGTGGGGGCGGCCCGAATGGGGCACCTATTGGGTCTGGGACGCGCGGCTGACGTCGGAGCTGGTGCTGCTGCTGCTTTATCTCGGCGTCATCGCGCTGTGGCAGACTGTTGAAGATCCGTCGCGCGCTGCGCGCGCCGCCGCAATTCTCACGCTGGTCGGCGCGATCGATCTGCCGATCATCAAATTCTCCGTCGACTGGTGGAACACGCTGCATCAGCCGGCGTCGGTGTTCCGCATGGGCGGTCCGACCATCGATCCGTCGATCCTGATTCCGCTGTTCGTCACGGCGCTGGCGTTCACGCTGCTGTTTGCGGTGCTCTTGATGGCCGCCATGCGCAACGAGATTCTGCGCCGCCGCGTGCGTACCTTGCGGCTCATGCAGGCGAGCGCGGCGAGCTGATGATGTCCGCAAACCATATCGGCTTTGTGCTGGCGTCCTATGCGGCCGCCATCGTCGTGATCGGCGCCATGATCGCGTGGGTGACGCTCGATTACCGCGCGCAACGGCGCACGCTTGCCGAACTCGATCGCCGCGGCGTCGCGCGGCGCTCGGCATCGGAGCGCGCCGAGCCTGCGATGCAGGAGGCGAAGGAGAAAGCGTGAGCAGCCTCGCAAACGAAAGCGCGGGCCTGATGCGGCGCCGCCTCATCGTGCTGGTGCCGCTCGCGGTCTTTCTGGCGCTCGCGGTACTGTTCGTGTTCCGGCTCAACGCCGGCGATCCGTCGCTGATCCCCTCGGCGCTGATCGGCCATCCGGCCCCGCAAACCGTGCTGCCGCCGGTCGCGGGACTCGAACGTGACGGCAAGCCGGTGCCCGGCATTGATGCTGCGGATTTCAAGGGCGCGGTGACGGTCGTCAACGTGTGGGCGTCGTGGTGCGTGCCCTGCCGCGACGAGGCGCCGCTCCTGGTGCAACTCGCAAAGGACCCCAGGGTCCGCGTCATCGGCATCAACTACAAGGACGAGCCGGACAACGCGCGGCGCTTCCTCGGCCGCTTCGGTGATCCGTATGCCGCCACGGGCGCCGACAAGAATGGCCGCACCTCGATCGAATGGGGCGTCTACGGCGTGCCGGAGACGTTCGTCGTCGGCAAAGACGCCCACATCGCCTACAAGATGGTCGGGCCGATCACCGCCGACAATTTCGATACGGTGCTCAAGCCGCAGATCGAGAAGGCGCTGGCGGCCAGTTCCGGTTAGGCGATTATTCCGCCGGTTCGGCCTCGTACTTCTTCAGCAGCGGCACCTGCAGCGCGCCGAAGATGAAGGTGAGCGGCACGACGCCGAACACCTTGAAGTCGACCCAGACATCCGTCGAGGTATTGCGCCAGACGATCTCGTTGAGCACGGCGAGCACAACGAAGAAGATGGCCCAGCGCAAGGTCAGTTTGCGCCAGCCTTCCTCGGTAAGGTGGAAGAGTGAATCGAACACCACGCCAAGGAGCGGCTTGTTGAAGAACAGTCCGCCGAACAGCACGACTCCGAACAGCGCATAGATGATCGTCGGCTTGACCTTGATAAAGATCTCGTCGTGCAGGATGAGCGTCAGCCCGCCGAACACTAGCACGATGATCGCCGTGACCACCGGCATGATCGGCAGCTGCCGCGTCAGCACGTAGGACGCCGCGAGCGCCGCCAGCACCGCGACCATGAACGTGCCGGTCGCGGCAAAAATCCCGTAACGGGAATTGGCGAAGAAGAACAGCGCCAGCGGCCCAAGATCGAAGACGAGCTTGAGAAGCGGGTTGAGCTGCGGCTTGGTCGGCGAGGTCATAGTGGGGCCGGTGTCTAGCGCGGTTCGGCGGCGCAATCTAGGGACCGGCAGTCGCGGAATCGAGACCGGCGATGGCGCGCGCAAAGTCGTGGGCGGAGAACGGCGCGAGATCGTCGACGCTCTCGCCGACGCCGATGAAGTGAACGGGCAGCGCGAACTTCGACGCGATGGCGACCAGAATGCCGCCGCGCGCGGTACCGTCGAGCTTGGTCATCACCAGGCCGGTGACGCCGACCACCTTCTGGAAAATCTCGACTTGCGACAGCGCGTTCTGGCCGACGGTCGCGTCGAGCACGAGCAGCACCGCGTGCGGCGCCGACGGCTCGGCCTTCTTCATGACGCGGACGATCTTGTGCAGCTCGTCCATCAGTTCGGTGCGGTTCTGCAGCCGTCCGGCGGTGTCGATCAGCAGCACGTCGACGCCGCGCTCTTTGGCGGCTTGCAGCGCGTCGAACACAAGGCCCGCCGCATCGGCGCCCGGTTCGCGCGTGATGATCGGCGCGCCGCTCCGCTCGGCCCAGATTTTCAGCTGATCGATCGCGGCGGCGCGAAACGTATCGCCAGCCGCCAGCATCACAGTGCGGCCCTCGCTGCGAAAGCGTGCCGCGAGCTTGCCGATGGTCGTGGTCTTGCCCGAGCCGTTGACGCCCGCTACGAGAATGACGAACGGCCGGTGCGCCCGATCGATCGCGAGCGGCTTGGCCACCGCCGTCAGCGCCTTCTCGACTTCGGTGGCGACCACCGCCTTGACCTCGTCGGCAGAAATGCCTGCGGCGTAGCGCCCTTCGCCGAGCGCCGTCGCGATATTGGCCGCCGTATCGATGCCGAGATCGGCGCGGATCAGCGCATCCTCGATCGCCGCCAGCGCCTCGTCGTCGAGCTGGCGCTTGGTGACGAGATCGGTGATCGCGCTGAGCGCCGACGAGCTCCGCTTGAGGCCGCCGGTGAGGCGCTGCCACCAGTTTCCCTTCGCCTGTTCGTCAGTGGCGTTGTCGTTGGGCGTGCTGTCGTTCATGCGGGGCACGTGATAGCGGTTTCGGCGAGGTAAGCAAAATGACCCCGGAAGAGATGGTGTCGCGGCTGCTTTACCGCGACGGCCTGATGCTGGTGATCGATAAGCCTTCCGGGCTTGCGGTGCATCGCGGCCCGAAGGGCGGCGAGAGCCTGGAGGACGATTTCGACGCCTTGCGCTTCGGCCTGCCGCGCGCGCCGGCGCTGGCGCACCGGCTCGACCGCGACACCTCCGGCTGCCTCGTGCTCGGACGCCACCGCAAGGCCCTCGCTCAGCTGGGCAAGCTGTTCAAGAACGGCGCCATCGACAAAACCTATTGGGCGGTCGTCGAAGGCGCCCCCGATACGGACGAAGGCCTCATTGACCTGCCCCTCGGCCGCCTTGATGCCACCCGAGGCTGGTGGATGAAGCACGATCCCGGCGGTCAGCCGGCGGCGACGAAATGGAAGGTGATGGGGCGAACCTCTGCCACCTCCCCCTGGAGGGGGGAGGTCGATCTGCCGAAGGCAGATCGGGTGGGGGTGAACTGCGGCATCGCATTACCCCACCCCGCCGGCTTCGCCGGCGACCCTCCCCCTCCAGGGGAGGGTCATGCCCTGACCTGGCTCGCGCTTGAGCCGGTGACCGGACGCACCCATCAGCTTCGCGTGCATTGCGCGGAAATGGGCTGGCCGATCCTGGGCGACACGATCTACGGCAACGCGCCGCGCTCAGACGGACCCGGCCTCCATCTCCACGCCCGCGAGATCGTGGTGCCGCTCTACAAAAATCGCGCGCCGATCCGTGTGACCGCGCCGGTGCCGCCGCACATGTGGACGGTGCTCAGTCAGTGCGTGTGGAGTGCGGAGACGCTCATCCTCCCCCGCTCCGTTTCACTGCGCGGGGGCGGATAAATCTAAGCCGCCAGCAAATAGCGGCCGTCGTGCGCGGTCATTGTCAGATCGAGAATCCGTCCCGGTTCGACCGAGGCCAGAAGCTTGACCGGCGTGAACTGCTCGGTGCGGCCGGTATCGTGCGTTTCAGTCAGCACGCGCCGCGTTGCGCCGATCTCGGCGTCGAGATGCCGGCGCAGCGCGAGCGCGCCGCGTTCGCGCAGACGTCGCGCGCGGTCCTTGACGATGTCGCGCCGAACCTGCGGCATGCGCGCCGCCGGCGTGCCGGGGCGCGGCGAAAACGGAAAGACGTGCAGATGCGTCAGGCCGCATGCGTCGACGAGATCGAGCGAATTCGCGAACATCGCCTCGGTCTCGGTCGGAAATCCGGCGATCAGGTCGGCGCCGAAGACGACGTCCGGCCGCAAGCGCCGCACGGTGTTGCAGAACGCGATCGCGTCGGCGCGCGAATGCCGGCGCTTCATGCGCTTAAGGATCAGATCGTCCCCGGCCTGCAGCGACAGATGCAGATGCGGCATCAGCCGCGCGTCGCCGGCGAACGCGTCAAGCAAATCGCGATCAGCCTCGACCAAATCGATCGACGATAGCCGCAGCCGCTTCAGCTCCGGCACGTGCTTGAGGATTTGCTTGACCAGCGTGCCGAGCCTCGGCGCACCCGGCAGATCGGCGCCGTAGCTCGTGATGTCGACGCCGGTCAGTACGACCTCGCAATATCCGTTGGCCACGAGGCGGCGCACGTCATCGACCACTGCACCCATCGGCACCGAGCGTGAATTGCCGCGGCCGTAGGGGATGATGCAGAACGTGCAGCGGTGATCGCAGCCGTTTTGAACCTGCACGAAGGCGCAGGTGCGGCCCTCAAACGCTTCGATCAGATGCGCGGCGGTTTCCTTGACCGCCATGATGTCGTTGACGATCGCCTTCGGCGCGCTGTGAAGGCCAAGCGCGGCGCGCGACTTCGCCCAGCCGTCGGCGCTGAGCTTGTCGGCGTTGCCGAGCACCTGATCGGCCTCCGGCATGGCGGCGAACGTGTGCGGTTCGGTCTGCGCCGCACAGCCCGTGACAACGATCTTCGCCTCCGGCCGCTCGCGCCGCAGCGCCCGGATGGTCTGGCGCGCCTGACGCACCGCTTCGGCCGTCACCGCGCAGGTATTGACCACGACAGTATCGGTGACGCCGGCGCGCTCGGCCTCGCGCCGGATCACTTCCAATTCGGCGGTATTGAGCCGGCAGCCGAAGGTGATGACGTCGACGCTCATGATCGCCGCCCGCGTTACGCCGCGCCCGCGCCGGCGAACAAAGCCGCTTCGAACCGGCCATTATGCTCGTATTCGACGGGACCCGTCATCAGCACGTGATCGTCGCCTTCGCGCCACTCGATGGCGAGTTCGCCGCCCGGCAGGGTCACGGTGACCTTGCGGCCGGTCCGGCCGAGCCACGCTGCGGCGACCGCGGCCGCGCAGGCCGCCGACCCGCACGCCTTGGTCAGGCCGGCGCCGCGCTCCCAGGTGCGGATCACGACGCCGTCGCGCGAAGGCGTCGTTGCGAGCGTGATGTTGGCGCGCTCGGGAAACAGCGGATCGTGTTCAAGCTGCGGACCGATCGCGCGCAGATCGTAAGCGGCGACATCCTCGACCCAGAACACCGCGTGCGGATTGCCCATGTTGACCACGGCGGGCGACTGCAGGATCGGCGCATCAGCCGGTCCGAACCGAAAATCGATTGCGCGCGTGTCAGGCATCGGCCGCGCCAATGGAATTTCGTCCCAGCGAAACCGCGGCGCGCCCATATCGACGGTGAACCTTCCCTCGCCAACTTGCCAGCAGGGAATGAGGCCAGCCGAGGTTTCGAACTGTAGCGTCTCGCGGCCGGTCCCGGCGCTGACCAGCGCCGCGACGCAGCGCATGCCATTGCCGCAAGCGCCGGCCTCGGAGCCGTCGTTGTTGTAGATCCGGACGTACGCGTCGGTGCCGCCGCGCGGCGGATAGAGCGCCATCAGCTGATCGTAGGGCTCCTGGCGCGCCGCGGCCGCCGCCTCGGCCGCCGAAATCGGCTGCGGCGTCCGGCGCAGGTCGACGATGACGATCTCGTTGCCGAGACCGTTCATCTTGACGAAATTCCGATCCGCCAAAGCGCTCATGCTGGTGCCCAAATGCGAGGGACTTATATGAGGACTTGGCTAGTCTGCGCCAGTAGCATGCGGGTGATGATGCCGATTCGAGCACCGCAGCCGCGGCCGGCCATGCTAAGCTTGAACGGGGGGCGAAAGGGACGACGAGGCGGCGGCGCCCCGGCGAGGGCTAGGTTGCCGTTTTCAGGAGAGCGTGATGGTCGTTCGCTTGGCGTTGCGCATCGGCATGATCGCGGGGGCGGTCATGATTGCGTCGGCCCTGGCTGAGCCGCAGCGAAGCTGGGCGCAGACGCCGCCCGTCACTTCGGCACGGCCCGACACGCCGCCCAATCCCACCGAGCCGGGCGACGCGTTCGGTGAGGATACGACGCTCACCGCAAAGCCGATCGTGTTCGTGAAAGGGACCGGAACCTGGGACAACGCCTTCGAGACGATCACCGGCGCGTTCAAGCGGTTGAAAACCTACGCCGACAAGGAAGGCCTGAAGAGCGACGGTCTCGCCATGACGATCTTTACGTCCACGGACGATACCGGCTTCCAATACCAGGCCGCGCTCCCGATCACGGAACCGCCGAAGAATCCGCCGCGCGGCGATATTTCGGTCGGCCAGTCGCCGGAGGGCCGTGCGCTGAAATTCGTGCACCGCGGCTCCTATGACGCGCTCGACAATACCTACGAGGCAATCACCAATTACCTCGACGAAAAGCGGCTCGAGGCCAAGGACATGTTCATCGAGCAGTACGTGACGGACCCGGTCAGCACCCCTCAGGACAAGCTGGTCGTCAACGTGCTGGTGATGATCAAATAAGCGCTTAGAGCGGCAATCGTTTCAGATTGCATCGATTGCCGCTCTAACATTTTGGTGGAGCATGATCTTTTCGGAAAACTGGCGTCCACTTTTCCGGATCATGCTTTAGTACCGCTACAGCTCCCAGACTTCGCCCGGCAGCAAGGTGCGGAAGCGTTCGGCCGGAATCCCGGTGGCGCTCAAAGCGTCGGCGAGCGCCAAGAGCGGCGCGTCGATCGGCTCGTCGGTCAGTTGGAACGTGCCGTGATGGTGGCCGAGCGCAAGCTCGGCGCCGCAATCGACAAAGGCCTGCACGGATTCGGCGGGATTCATGTGCTGATCGCGCATGAACCAGCGCGGCTCGTAGGCGCCGATCGGCAGGATGGCGAGCCTGAACGGGCCGTGCCGCTTGCGCGCGGCGCGGAAATGCCAGCCGTCGCCGTAGCCCGAGTCGGCGACGAAGTAGATTCGTCCGGCCGGCGCGTCGATCACGAACGACGCCCACAGCGACATGTTGCGGTCAGAAAGATTGCGCGCCGACCAATGCCGGGTCGGAACGGGCGTGACCGCCACGTCACCGCCGATGTCAACGCGATGGTGCCAATCGTAGGCCTCGGCGCCGATCTTCGGATCATGTTTTCGCATGATCGCATCGTTGCCGAGCGGCGTAATCACGCGCGGGCCATGGTGAGCCGAAAGACGCGACAAGGTCCGAACATCGAGATGATCGTAATGGCCATGAGAGACCAGCACGACATCAATCGGCGGCAAATCCGCGAAGGCAATTCCCGGTTCGTTGACGCGCTTCGGTCCGATGAAATGGAAGGGCGAGGCGCGGCTCGACCAGACCGGATCGAGCAGAATATTGAGACCGGCGGTCTGGATCAGCACGCTGGCGTGCCCGACATACGAAACCCGGCAGTGTGTGCCTGCAACGCGCTGCGGCGGGCGATCGGCATGGGGCGATGGCGCCCAGGCCGGCCACTTGGCCCTGCCACCACGGCGGCGCAACACCATCCAGCGCAGCAGATCGCCCCGGCTGCGCGGCGGCGCGCCATGCGGATCAAAAAACCGTTCGCCATCGTAGTGATCGGACGGCGGACCGTCGTAATAGCGCGACATTCGGGCGGCATCTTACCGCCCCCAAACCCTTTCGCGCAGCCTTCACACGCGGTTGACGGCGGCTGGGCGGCCCCCTATTTTCCGCCCGCTCTCGTAAGAGACTGCAATTGAGACCGCCGACCGGTCCCGGAGACCGGAGGTTACCGCCCGACAGCGCGACGCGCCCTCGGGCGCCTTTGTGTTTTCTCGCTGCGACATTCCGGGGCCGAGCGCAGCGAGAAGTCCGCTTCGCGGCGATCCGGAATAACGAAAAGAGAGTGTTTGAATGTTCGAAAGCCTGTCCGAACGTCTCAACGGGGTCCTTGACCAGCTGACCCGGCGTGGCGCGCTGACAGAGGCCGACGTCGATGCCGGCATGCGCGAAGTTCGCCGCGCGCTGATCGAAGCCGACGTCGCCCTCGACGTCGCGCGCGCCTTCGTCGACCAGGTGAAGCAGCGCGCGGTGGGCGTCGAGGTGATCAAGTCGGTCACCCCCGGCCAGATGGTCGTGAAGATCGTTCACGATCAGTTGATCGAGACCCTCGGGTCGGACGCGCAGCCGATCGACCTTAACGCGCCGGCGCCGGTCGTCATCATGATGGTCGGCCTGCAGGGTTCGGGCAAAACCACGACCACCGCAAAGATTGCCAAACGGCTGACGGAAATCGGCAAGCGCAAAGTGCTGATGGCGTCGCTCGATACGCGCCGGCCGGCCGCCATGGAACAGCTCGCGGTGCTCGGCCGGCAGGTCAGCGTCGACACGCTGCCGATTGTCGAAGGCCAGACGCCGGTGCAGATCGCAACGCGCGCCGAGCAGGCGGCGCGGCTCGGCGGCTACGACGTGGTGCTGCTCGACACCGCGGGCCGCACCACGCTCGACGATGCGATGATGACGGAAGCGGCCGAGGTTCGCCGCGCCGCCAGTCCGCACGAAATTCTTCTGGTCGCCGACGCGCTGACCGGCCAGGACGCCGTCCATCTGGCGCGCTCGTTCGACGAGCGTATCGGCCTGACCGGGATTGTGCTGACGCGGGTCGACGGCGACGGCCGCGGCGGCGCCGCACTGTCGATGCGGGCTGTGACCGGCAAACCAATCAAGCTGATCGGTACCGGCGAGAAGCTCGATTCGATCGAAGACTTCTATCCGCAGCGGATCGCCGACCGCATTCTCGGCATGGGCGACGTCATCTCGCTGGTCGAAAAGGCAGCGGCCACGATCGACGCCGAAAAGGCGGCGCGCGTCGCCGAGAAGATGCGCAGGGGCGCCTTCGATCTCGCCGATCTGCGCGAGCAGCTGACGCAGATGCAGCAGATGGGCGGCATGACCGGGCTGATGTCGATGCTGCCCGGCATCGCCAAAATGAAGAACCAGCTCGCCGAGCGTAACCTCGACGAAAAGGTTCTCAAGCGGCAGATGGCGATCATCGATTCGATGACGGCGCAGGAGCGGAAGAACCCCGACATCCTCAAAGCAAGCCGCAAGCGCCGCATCGCCGCCGGTTCCGGCACCAAGCCTGAGGACATCAACCGGCTCCTCAAAATGCACCGGACCATGGCGGATGTGATGAAGGCTATGGGCGGCGCGAAGCGCGGCCCGATGGCCGGCCTCGCCAGCATGCTCGGTTTCGGCGGCGGCGCGCCGTCGCCGGAGCAGATGGCGGAACTCGCCAAGAAGATACCGGGTGGCGTGCCGCCCGGAATGCCCGGTGCTCCCGGCTTGCCGGCCAGCATGCCGGGATTGCCGGCGAATTTTCCGAAAGCGCCGGGCGGGATTCCGGGGCTTCCCGGCGGACTACCCGGACTTGGACACAAATGGCCCGGCGGATTGCCGCCGAGTTTTCCCGGCTTCGGAAAGAAAAAGTGACACCACCGAATTCACATCAACGAAAGGAAATTGAATGTCTCTTGTGATCCGTATGGCGCGCGCCGGCACCAAAAAGCGGCCGTTCTATCACATCGTGGTCGCCGACAGCCGCTCGCCGCGCGACGGGCGCTTCATCGAACGCCTCGGCCATTTCAATCCGCTGCTGCCGAAGGAAAAGACCGAGCGGCTGAAGCTCGATCTGGACAAGGTCAAGGCCTGGATGGTCAAGGGCGCACAGCCGTCGGATCGCATCATGCGCTTCCTCGATGCCGCAGGCGTCATGACCCGTCCGAAGCGCAACAACCCCGAGAAGGCGGTGCCGCGTAAGGAGCGCAAGGCGAAGGCGGAAGCCGCTAAGGCCGCTCCGGCTGGCGGCGCTGCACCCGCGGCCGCCCCGGCGCCGGCCGCGTAGCCGGCGCGAGCGATGTCAGGCGGGGCTCGCATTTGCCTCGGCCAGATCGGCGCCGCCCACGGCATCCGCGGCGAGGTCCGCCTGCACTCGTTCACCGCCGAGCCCGAAGCGATTGCCGGCTACGGCCCGTTGGAAACTGAGGACGGCCGCGTCTTCGAGATCGAAACACTGCGGCCGGCCAAAGATCACTTCGTCGCGCGATTGACCGGCATTCACGACCGCAATACCGCCGAACGACTGGCCAACACCAAGCTCTACGTGCCGCGCGGCCGGCTGCCCGAGCCCGTCGAGACCGATGAGTTTTACCACGCCGATTTGATCGGGCTTGCCGCCGTCGATCGCGCGGGTGAACGGATTGGCAGCGTGGTCGCGATCCATAATTTCGGCGCCGGCGATTTGATCGAGGTACAGCCGGACACCGGCGGCAAGACCGAACTCTTGCGGTTTGACAACACGCACGTGCCTGAGATCGACATCGCGTCAGGAAAAATCGTCATCGTTCCGCCGGAAGGCACTCCCCTCTTACGCAAAGGCCAGGCGTGATGTGGCGCGCCAGCATCCTCACGATTTTCCCGGACATGTTTCCGGGGCCGCTGGGGCTGAGCCTTGCCGGCAAGGCGCTTTCGGCCGGCATCTGGTCGCTCGATGTCGGCGACATCCGGACCTACGCGGCCGACAAGCATCGCACCGTTGACGATACGCCCGCCGGCGGCGGCCCCGGCATGGTGATGAAGGCGGATGTGCTGGCGCGCGCCATCGATGCGGTGGCGGCCGATGGGCGGCCGCGCCTGCTCATGTCGCCGCGCGGCGCGCCGCTGACGCAGGAGCGGGTCGAGAGGCTCGCGAGCGGGCCCGGTACCGTGCTGCTGTGCGGCCGCTTCGAGGGCGTCGACGAACGCGTCATCGCGGCGCGGAACCTCGAAGAGGTCTCGATCGGCGATTATGTCCTGTCGGGCGGTGAAATCGCCGCGATGGCGCTGATCGACGCCTGCATGCGGCTGTTGCCCGGCGTGATGGGGACGGCGGCGTCCGGAGCCGAGGAAAGCTTCGCCGAAAGCCTCCTCGAATACCCCCAGTACACCCGGCCGCAGCTTTTCGAGGGGCAGCCGATCCCGGAGGTTCTGCTTTCGGGGGACCACGGCCGGATCGCCGCCTGGCGGCGCGCCGAGGCCGAAAAGCTCACCCGTGAGCGCCGCCCGGACCTCTGGGCCAGCTTCCTGCGGCGCACCCACAGCGGCACGCGGAGCGGATGACCGGAGGGTGACAAACCCCGTTCAGTAGCGTAGAAGCTCGCGCAACCCGTTTAGACCCGGTCGAACCTGGCGCGCCGAGATCGCAGCCGATGGAGATTTATCATGAACCTGCTCAAACAAATCGAACAAGAACAGGTGGCGAAGCTCACCGCCGGCAGGGAAATTCCTGCCTTCCAGCCGGGCGATACCGTCATCGTCAACGTCAAGATCGTCGAGGGTGAGCGCAGCCGCGTGCAGGCTTACGAAGGCGTCTGCATTGGCCGCGCCGGCTCGGGCCTGAACGAGAATTTCACTGTACGCAAAATCTCGTATGGCGAAGGCGTCGAGCGCGTCTTCCCGCTCTATTCGCCGATGATCGACTCGATCAAGGTGGTGCGCCGCGGCCAAGTCCGCCGCGCCAAGCTTTATTATCTGCGTGGCCGCCGCGGCAAGTCCGCGCGCATCACCGAGCGGCAGGATCACACCGGAGCAGGTACGGCCGGCCGAGCCGCGAAGAGCGAATAGTTCGGCGCAACGAACGCTTTCCGGTTCAGCGAATTCAGCGCGTCCACAGCGCCTTTGACGCGAGCCGCGCGCCCTCGGTGAGAGCGGCGAGCTTCGCCCAGACCAGGTCGTCGTGCACGCGGCTGCCGAGGCCGCAATCGGTCCCGGCGATCACGTTCTCGCGCCCGACCGCTTCGGCGAAATTTTTGATCCGCCGCGCGATCAGTTCGGGATGCTCGACAATGTTGGTGGCGTGACTGATCACGCCCGGCACGATGATCTTGCCGGGCGGCAGCTTGATGTCCTTCCACAGCATCCACTCGTGCTCGTGACGAACGTTGCCGGCCTCGAAGCTGACGGCCTGCGCGCGCACTTCGAGCACCAGGTCGATGATGTCCTTGAGCGGCAGGTCGTGTGTGTGCGCGCCGTGCCAGCTGCCCCAGCAGAAATGATGCCGGACGCGATCCTCCGGGATGCCGGAGAGCGCGTGGTTGAGCGCGTCGATGCGGATTTTCAGATGGTGCCGGTACGCGGCGATGGTCGGCGCCGGCTTGATGACGTCCCAGCTGGTCATCACGCCGGGGTCGTCGATCTGAAGGACGAAACCGGCATCGACCACCGCGCGGTATTCGTCGCGCAGCGCGTCGGCGATCGCGAACATGTACGCTTCGTAGGTCGGATAATGTTCGTTGAAGATGTGATGATCGAGCCAGCCCGGCGCGAACACGCAGACGAACGCCTCATCTGCCCCGCCCGCAGCCGCGAGCGCGTCGTTGAAAACTTTGACCTCGCGTTTGATGGCGTCGGTGGCTTTGCCCTGGACCGGACCGCTGACAATCATCTTGGTCGTCGGAAAAAATCGCGGCTCTTCGCCAGGCACGCAGAACATCGTGCCGGCGCGATCCATGTCGGCATAGAGCTTCGGGAAGGTGTCGCGCTCGCGGGTCTGCTGGCGGGCCGTGGCGAGTTCGCCGGGCCGCAGCGCCCGCGTCGTCACGCCGCCGAATTGCCGGCCGTAATAGGCGAAGCTCCGGCCGTTCCAGAATTCGCCGTCGCCGACGCAGCTCACCCCAAGCTCGACCTGCTTGCGGATCACTGCGGCGACCTGGCGGGTGAGGTCGGTTTCGCCGGCGGGGGCCACGGGCGGCAGCCGGCCGGCGTGGGTGGTTCTGATGGCGTCGTCGCTGCGCCGCATGGTTGTTGTCCCCCTTGTTGTCCGCCTTTGCCGCCGATCATCACGCCGGCCGGCGGCAGAATGCCCACCCTTTTCCTCGCGCGCCCGAGGCGCTAAAGGACGGCCGAACACCTATATACGAAGACCTGTCGCGTCCGTGCTGACAGCAGTGCCGAGGAGCCATCCGGGATGGCGAAGCCCCGCACTCTCTATGACAAAATCTGGCAAGACCACGTGATCGAGGAGGACGCGGACGGCACCGCGCTGATCTACATCGACCGCCATATCGTCCACGAGGTGACGAGCCCGCAGGCGTTCGAGGGGCTGCGGCTGTCGGGCCGCAAGGTGCACGCGCCGGACAAGACGCTGCTGGTGGTCGATCACAATGTGCCGACCACCAATCGGCATCTGCCCAATCCCGATCCGGAGAGCGAGGCGCAGATCGCCTACCTGGCCGAGAACGCAAAGTACTTCGACCTCGAATATTACAACGAGTTCGACCGCCGCCAGGGCATCGTCCACATCATCGGGCCGGAGCAGGGTTTTACGCTCCCCGGAGTGACGCTGGTATGCGGCGACAGCCACACCGCGACCAACGGCGCGTTCGGCGCGCTCGCCTACGGCATCGGCACCTCCGAAGTCGAGCATGTGCTGGCGACGCAGACGCTGATCCAGACCAAATCGAAGAACATGCGCGCCGTCGTCGACGGCAAGCTGCCCGATGGCGTCACCGCCAAGGACATCATTCTCGCCATCATCGGCGAGATCGGCACCGCCGGCGGCACCGGCTATGCGCTCGAATATGCCGGCGAAGCCATCACCGCGCTGTCGATGGAAGGCCGCATGACCGTGTGCAACATGTCGGTCGAGGCCGGTGCGAAGGCCGGCTTCATCGGCTCGGACGCGAAGACCTACGCCTATCTGAAAGACCGTCCCAAATCGCCGAAGGGCAAGGACTGGGACGGCGCGATGCGTTACTGGGACACGCTGCGCTCCGACGACGGCGCCCACTTCGATCGCGAGATCAAGCTCGATGCCGCAAAGCTGCCGCCGCTGGTGACCTGGGGCACGAGCCCCGAGCAGGTGATCTCGGTGGGCGGCCGCGTGCCGCGCCCCGAAGACATTGCCGACGCCAACAAGCGCCAGGCCGCGGAACGCTCGCTGGCCTACATGGGATTGAAGGGCGGCGAGAAAGTCACCGACATCGCCGTCGACCGCGTGTTCATCGGCTCATGCACCAATGCGCGAATCGAGGATTTGCGCGCGGCCGCCAAAGTGGTCGACGGCAAGACACTCAACACCAAGGTCAGCGCCATGGTCGTGCCCGGGTCCGGGCTGGTCAAGGAACAGGCCGAGGCCGAAGGGCTCGACAAGATTTTCACCAAGGCGGGCTTCGAATGGCGCGAGCCGGGCTGTTCGATGTGCCTCGCCATGAACCCCGACAAGCTCGCGCCCGGCGAACGCTGCGCTTCGACGTCGAACCGCAACTTCGAAGGCCGCCAGGGGTTCAAGGGCCGCA
Source organism: uncultured Alphaproteobacteria bacterium (assembly GCA_963732015.1). GTDB lineage: Bacteria > Pseudomonadota > Alphaproteobacteria > Rhizobiales > Xanthobacteraceae > BOG-931. Next base: position 106,606 of record CAVSXY010000011.1, read on the forward strand.
CGCACCTGGTGTCGCCCGCCATGGCCGCCGCCGCCGGCATCGCCGGCTACTTCGTCGACGTGCGGGAGTGGAAGTAGCTAATTTCCCTCCCCCCCTGTGGGGAAGGGAGTTACCCCCTTACCCACCAGCAGCGCATCTGCGGAAACAGCACCGTCCCGCTCGGACGGTGCTGGAGTTCGTACCAGTCGGTGCAGCGGCGGTAGATGATGGGCGGCGGGCCGACCTCGACGCGCGGGCGCACATGGCGAGGCGGAGGCGGCGACGCTCCGGGCGTCTGCGCCCGCGAAGGCGTCGGCGGCAGCAAGGCCGACAGGGTGACGAGCCCAGCAAACGTCACACGCAATTTGATCGACATGCCCCACCCCTCACCGCGTTCGCCGTTCGCGAAACCGTTACGCCTCATTGCTTGGCCGCAACGCTGCACTCTCCTATAGAACGCAATTATGGCCGATCTCGCATCCGATCCGCTGGCCTGGCGGCCGGTCAAAGCGCCCTCGCTCGCCGAGCTCGAAATTCTCGCCAGCGTGGTGTTTGCCCATTTGCCGCGGAAGTTTCGCGATCTGTGCGGCGGCGTCGTCATTCAGGTCGACGATTTCCCGACCGACGAGGTGCTCGAGGAGATGCAGGCCGAAACCGAATTCGATCTGCTCGGCCTGTTTCAGGGCGTCGGCCTGCCGTTCCGTTCGGAAAGCGCGCCGGTGCAGATGCCAAACATGATCTGGCTCTACCGGCGGCCAATTCTCGACTACTGGGCCGAGCACGACGAGACGCTGGGCGCGGTCGTCCGGCACGTCCTGGTGCACGAGATCGGCCATCATTTCGGCTTGTCGGATGACGACATGGCGGCCATCGAACGGGCCGCCGGCTGATCGAAGGGAGAAACGCGATGAAGATCGACGGCGCGTGCGCGTGCGGAGCCATCAGGATCGAAGGCGAAGCCGATCCGGAAAAAACTCAGATCTGCCACTGCACCGATTGTCAGACCGGCACCGGCACGGCGTTTCGGGTGTCCATTCCGGTGCCCGGCGCGACATTCAAAATGACCGGGCAGCCGAAGCTGTACCTCAAGACCACGGCCGATAGCGGCCGGCCGCGCATGCAGGCCTTTTGCGGCCAATGCGGCTCGCCGATCTATTCGACGACGCCGGGCGACGGCGTGCAGCCGTTCTACACGGTACGGGTCGGCATACTGCGCCAGCGCGATCAGCTCATCCCGCGCCGGCAGAACTGGTTTCGCTCGGCGCGATCGTGGGTCACCGACCTTGCCGGAGTTCCTAAGAACGAAAAGCAGGCGCCGGCTTGATGCGGGCGCATCCGGCGATCATGTTAGACGTCCGCACGGACTGTTATGCGGCTGTCGGAGGAAAGCCATGATTGTCACCGTGTTCCGCTCTCGCTTGCGGCCGGGCGTGCGCGACGAATATGTCGCGCTGGTCGATCGCATGACCGAAGCTGGACGAGGCTACATTTCGCACAAGGGTTTTTTCGCCGATGACGGCGAGCGGGTCACTATCGTCGAGTTCGAACACGAAGAGGGCATGCGCGCCTGGCGGACCAATCCCGAGCACATGGCGGCGCAGAGACTGGCGCGGCAGAGATATTACACCGAGTATCACGTGCAGGTGTGCACGCTCGACCGCGAGTTGAAATTCAAGGCCGCCGACGTGGCGGCGGCGACTGCCTGAAGCTGTTTCTAATCGTTAGCGGTCAGCCCAATACCGCGATTGCACCCGGCCGGCGTGATGTTTTTTTGATCGCAAGCCTTTGGATTGCACCTCGGGCTTAGCGGCGCGGGCAACATCCGCCTCGTGCTGGCAGACGCTGCCCGAGGGCCCGAGGATCGCCGCATGGATGCAATCCTGCGCCGACGAGAACGCGCAGATCGGCTCCATGGTGCCTGCTGAATCGCGCACGCACCAACTGTCGGCCGCCGCCGGCCTGTCTGGAATTCCCGCCACCGCGGCAAGGAGCGCAAGACATGCAAAGCGCTTCATCTCGCCTCCGCACGGATAAACCCGGTTCCAGGTGACCCGTTCCGTTTAAATAACGCCGGCAGCGATCGAATTATTCCCAGGCGGCGCTCAGGACCATCGGACGCAGCGGCCATCTTCCAGGCGCGCCTGCTCCGGAGAGCACATCACTCCAGCTGGATATTGGCATCGCGGATGACCTTGCCCCACTTCTCGTTGTCGGCGACGATGAACTTCGCGAACTGTGCGGGGGACATCTGCATCGGCTCAACGCCGAGGTCGGCAAGCCGCGCTTTCGCGGCGGGCCGGGCGAGCGCGGCGTTGATCGCGCCGCTGAGCTTGTTGACGATCTCAATGGGCGTGTCTTTCGGCGCGCCGACGCCGTACCAGCCGATCGCCTCGTAACCCGGCACGAATTCGGCCGCGGTCGGCAAGCCGGGATACGCGTCGAGGCGATTCTTTGTGGTCACCGCCAGAGCGCGCACCTTGCCGGCTCTGACAAACTCCGTCGATTGCGGGACCGGGTTGATCACCGCCTGCACCTGGCCGCTGATCAGGTCGGACATGTAATTGGTGCGGTACGGCACGTGGACCATGTTGATGCCGGCCATCTGCATGAACAGCGCGCCGAAGATATGGGACGAGGTGCCGATGCCGCCCGACGCCATGTTGATCTTGCCCGGATTGGCCTTGGCGTAAGCGACGAACTCCGGCAGCGTTGCCGCCGGCAACACGTTGGTCACCAGGATGACGTAGGGCGCGTTCGCCACCGGCGCGACGTGGGCAATGTCGCGGATGAAGTTGAAACTGAGATTTTGATAGAGCGACACGTTGAGCACGTTGCTCAGCACGTCGCACAGAATCGTGTAACCGTCCGGCTGCGCCTTGACCACGAGTTCGGTGCCGATGTTGCTGCCCGCGCCGGGCCGGTTCTCAACGACGAATTGCTGGCCGAGTTGCTCCGACAGCCATTGCGCGGCGAGCCGCGCAATGATGTCGGGAGAGCTACCGGCGGGAAAGCCAACAATCATCTGCACCGGCCGCGCCGGATAGGCTGTCCGCACGCGCGACGCACGACAGGGCGGGAAACGCCGCCGTGCCCGCGGCCAGACGCAGAAAGTGTCGGCGGGGAAGTTTCATGGCGCAGATCTCATGGCGCACCCCACAACCTTAGCTTTCGCGGAAAAGCGTAGCCTAAAGTCAGCGCGATCGATTAGTCCGGCGGCGAAGCCGTGTCCTAATACAGCGGCTCGCCTTCGACGGTGCAGCGGCGCAGCGTCCGGCGCTGCTCGCTCGGCCAGTCGGTGCGCGCATGCAGGCACGCGAGATTGTCCCACATCACGAGGTCGCCCGGCCGCCAGACGTGCTCGTAGATGATCGACGGGTCCTCGGCGATGTCGAACAGCTGCTGCAGCAGCGCCTCGCTTTCGTCGCGGTCCATGCCTTCGATCCACATCGAGTTCTGGCTGGCGACGTAGAGCGCCTTCGCGCCCCGAGCCGGGATTGGTGACGAAGATCGGCTGCCGGCAGTGATGGGTGCTCTCAAGCGGCAGCGTCACATCGATGCGGCGGCCGACGCCGTATTGCTGGCCCTGAATTACCATTGCGCCGTCGAGCTGCCGCTTCAGCTCCGCCGGCAGGTTCTCGTAGGCGGCGTACAGGCTGGAAAACTTGGTGTGGCCGCCCTCGGACGGGATTTCGATGCCGTAGAGGAACGACGCGCGATGCGGGCGCGCGGTGGTAGCACTTGTCGGTGTGGAACCACATCTCGCCGTGTCCGAGCGAGCCGAGCGGCTTGCCGTTGGCGTCGACGTTGTCGCTGATCATCATCATGTCGTCCCATTCGGGCGAGCCGTAGGCGCCCTGGGCGCCGGCCTTCGGCGGCACGCGTTTGGCGACCGGGCCGAAATGGGAGGCAAACCGGCGCTGGTCGTCCTCGGTGAGGTTCTGGTCGCGGAACAGCAGGACCGCGTGCTCGTGCCAGGCATCCTTGATCTGCCGGGCGGTGTCTGCGTCCAGCGGACGGCTAAGATCGACACCGCGGATTTCCGCCCCGATCGCCGGGTGCAGCTTGATGACCGAAATCGTCTCGAGTGGTTCGGCTACAAATGCCACGTCTTCTCTCCCGTCATGCGTCAATTATTGTGCAACAAGTATAGCAGGCGCGCCGCCCCGCCAGAAGCGCAAACGGCTCATGGCTCCCTCCCCTTCCGAGGCCCAAGCGGCAGGTCGGGTGCGCTTGACCCAAGGCCGCTGCCGCGCCATGTAGCCTGCCACGATCACCTCAATGGCCGTCCACAATCGAGGTTGGCGGGAGCCGAGATGGAAAAGTTCACCGTACTGGAAGGCGTCGCCGCGCCGATGAAGATGATCAACGTCGACACCGACATGATCATTCCCAAGCAATATCTGAAGACGATCAAGCGCACCGGTCTCGGCAAGGGTCTGTTCTACGAACAGCGCTATCAGGATAACGGCAGCGAGAACCCCGATTTCGTTCTCAACAAGCCGGCCTATCGCAAGTCCAAGATTCTGGTCGCCGGCGACAATTTCGGCTGCGGCTCCTCTCGCGAACACGCGCCGTGGGCACTGATGGATTACGGCATCACCTGCGTGATCTCGACCTCGTTCGGCGACATTTTCTACAACAACTGCTTCAAGAACGGCGTGCTGCCGATCAAGGTTTCGCCCGAAGATCTCGAAAAGCTGTTCGACGACGCCGACCGCGGCGCCAATGCGACGCTGACCGTCGATCTGGAGAAGCAGGAAATCCGCGGCCCCGACGGCGGCGTGGTCAAATTCGACATCGAGCCGCACCGCAAGCACGCGTTGCTCAACGGTCTCGACGACATCGGCGCGACCATGGTCAAGCAGGACAAGATCGAGACCTTCGAGGCAAAGGCCAAGTCCGAACGGCCTTGGGTTTGACGGTTCCGGATCATCCGTTCGGCCGTCATTGCCGGGCTTGACCCGGCAATCCATCTTTCTTTTTCGCGCCAAGTCTTTGTTTTTCGCGCCAAGTCTTAGCGCTGAGTTCGATAACCGGGTCAGGCCCGGTGATGACGCCGAGATGATCAGCCGGAAGCCCTCATGACCCCCGCCATCTCCGTCTCGAATTTGTCGAAGACCTACGCGTCCGGCTTTCAGGCGCTCAAAGACATCAATCTGGAAATCGGCAGCGGCGAGATCTTTGCACTGCTCGGCCCGAACGGCGCCGGCAAGACCACGCTCATCAGCGTGATTTGCGGAATCGTGAAGCCCTCCGGCGGCACCGTCCTGGTGAACGGCTACGACATCATCGAGGACTATCGGGAGACGCGGTCGCTGATCGGCCTCGTGCCGCAAGAGCTGACCACCGACGCGTTCGAGACGCCGCTCGCGACCATGCGCTTTTCCCGCGGCCTGTTTGGAAAGCCCCCGAGCCCCGACCATCTCGCCAAAGTGCTCAAGGACCTGTCGCTGTGGGACAAGCGCGACGCCAAGATCCGCACGCTGTCCGGCGGCATGAAGCGGCGCGTGCTGATCGCCAAGGCGCTGTCGCATGAGCCGCGCATTCTGTTTCTCGACGAGCCGACCGCCGGCGTCGACGTCGAACTGCGTAAGGACATGTGGCAACTGGTGCGTGAGCTTCGCGCCTCGGGCGTCACCATCATCCTGACCACCCACTACATCGAGGAAGCCGAGGAGATGGCCGATCGGGTCGGCGTCATCAACAAGGGCGAAATCATCCTGGTCGAGGACAAGGCCGAATTGATGCACAAGCTCGGGCGCAAGCAATTGAAGCTCGAGCTGCGCGAGCCGCTTGGCGCCATACCGGCCGCGCTGTCCGACCCTCAGCTCACGCTCAATGCGGACGGCCGGGAATTGACCTACACGTACGACACCAAGGCCGAGCACACCGGCATCACGGCGCTGCTCGACGAGCTGCGGCAGGCCGGCATCAGGTTCAGCGACCTGCAGACCAAGCAAAGCACGCTCGAAGACATTTTCGTCGGGCTGGTGAGGCAAGGCAAATGACGGTTGCGATGAACATTCACGGCGTGCGCGCCATCTATACCTACGAAATGGCGCGGGCCGGGCGCACCTTGCTGCAAAGCATCGTGTCGCCGGTGATCTCGACGTCGCTCTACTTCGTCGTGTTCGGCGCCGCCATCGGCTCCCGCATCACGCAGATCGACGGCGTCAGCTACGGCGCCTTCATCGTGCCGGGCCTGATCATGCTGACGCTGCTTACGCAGAGCATCATGAATGCGTCGTTCGGCATCTATTTCCCGCGCTTCATGGGCACCATCTACGAGGTCTTGTCGGCGCCGGTGTCGTCCTTTGAAATCGTGCTCGGCTATGTGGGCGCGGCTGCGACCAAGTCGATCATTCTGGGCGTGATCATCCTGGCTACGTCGGAGCTGTTCGTGCCAATCCGCATCGATCATCCGCTATGGATGATCGCGTTTCTGGTGCTGACCTCGGTGAGCTTCAGCCTGTTCGGCTTCATTCTCGGCCTGTGGGCCGAGGGCTTCGAGCGATTGCAGGTGGTGCCGCTTCTGATCATTACGCCTTTAACGTTTCTCGGCGGCACGTTCTATTCGACCAGCGTGCTGCCGCCGTTCTGGCGCACCGTGACGCTGTTCAACCCGCTGGTCTATTTGATCTCGGGCTTCCGCTGGAGCTTCTTCGGCATCGCCGATGTCGACGTCGCAATCAGCCTGGCGATGACGTTGCTGTTCATGGCGATCTGCATGGCGATCGTGTGGTGGTTCTTCAAGACCGGCTATCGGTTGAAGAACTGAGAAATTTTGGAGCGCGCTCTTATCAGCGCACCAGCCATTCCAGCAGGTCGTTCAGGACCGATCGCTTCAAGGTGCTGGCTTTGTAAGCAATGACGAATTGTTCGACGCCGAAGCCCTTGCCGAGATCGATTGAGCGGATGCCGTTCTGTTCGACCTGATTCAGGCACAGAGTATGGACGATCGCCGGACCGGATTCGCGTTTGACCAGATCGATGGCGGTGTGACACGTCGGGCATTCGAGATAATTCAGCGTGTTTTTGAGCTGCTGAGACTTGCCGACGCGGGCGCGCACGGTGGCGCTGCGCGGCGCAACGATGAGCCGGTCGCGCACGATGCTGAACGGAGATGTGGCCGCCGCCTCCGAATAATCGCGGCCGCGAAAGATCATCGACATCGTCGAGGTGGCGACCGTCCGATAGCGGACACCGCGCGGACGCCGCAGGAAGGCGCCGATGCAGAAGTCGACCTGCCCTTTCTGCAGCGCGGTCATGGCCTCGGTTCCGCGATGGATGCGGATCGCGGTCCTGATGTTGGGATGCCGCGCCGAGAACGAGTTGATCCTGGGCATGAACAGCCAGGCGTAATCGGCGCCGAGCGACAGATTGACCTGACCCGAGTGGCCGGCCTGTTCATGCAGCCGCATCAGCGCGCGGTCGGCCATATCGAGAAGCTGCTGGGCATCGGCTGCGAACCGTTCGCCCTCCGCCGTGATCGTGAGCTTGCCGGGCGTCCGCTGAAACAGTTCGGCGCCGACCACTTCTTCCAGCCGCTTGATCTGCGTGGAGACGGCCGACACGGTCAGATTCATCCGCGCCGCAGCGACCTGCAGCGTGCCGTGCCGGGCGACGAGGTCGAAGGTGCGCAGCTTGGCAAAATCGAGTTCGTCAACTTTCGGCGCCATTGCGGAAATCCTTTGGCGAGCCTCATTGGGCGCCTAATACGTTAGAATATTTTGAACCCGCGTTCCATTTTATTCGATTGACCTAAAGGGGCTGACTGAGGTTCTTTGGACGCTAGCCGACTTGGCAGCCGCCCCCGGGCGCCCGGCCGCAAGACCGCCGCGACGCGTGACCTCCGCGACACGTGACGTCCGGCAGCTGATCGATGAGGGGGCGCGCGCAACCCCGGCCGTTTGGCCCATGCACGATCATGAACGATCAGGAGAAACCCATGAAGACACTGACTCTCGAGACCACGGCCCCATTCCAGGGCCTCGCCGAATTGGTTGCCTACGACGAAGGCTTGTTCGAGAAGGAAGGGATCGCGATCAAGTGGGCCGACCGCGAAAAAGGCGTCGACAAGCGGCCGCAGATGGACGTCACCGATGTCACCGGCAAGGGCGTCAATCGCTTTGCCAGTCACGGCAAACTGCTCGAAGAGGGCAAGGCCGACCTCTACAACGCCTGCGAATGGGGCAATTACTCCCGTTGCGAATTTACCAAAGTCGGCAGCCGCCAGATCGGGCGGCGCTCGATCGTGACCTTCGCGGCGCTGGTGGTGCGCGGCGATTCGCCGGTGCAGACGCCTCAGCAGTTCGCTAACCGCCAGATCGGCGTGCCGTTCTTCTTCGGCACCCATTACCTGACGCTGCAGATGCTCGAAGGCTTCGTGCCGCGCGATCAGATCAAGCTTGGCCGGGTGCCGAACGGCTCGCCCTACCGGTTCGATCTGTTGATGAAGGGCGAGATCGACGCGACGACGCTGACCGAGCCGTACATCTCGCTGGCCGAGAAGAAGGGCTGCCGGCTCATCATCTCGGCGTTCCATCACGGCACTGAAGTCGCTTCGGACCGCGTCGACGCCGAAACCTACAGCGCCTTCAATCGAGCGGTACGCGAGGCGGTGCGCCGAATCAGCGCCAACAAACGCGCCTACCTCCACTATTTCATCGACTACTACAAGAATAAGGACCCGGAGGTCGCCAAGCTGACCATCGACGACCTGCGCGAGAGCCGGATTTACGTGGTCGATCCGGCGCCGATCCCGCTCGACGAACTGCAGCGGACCTACGACTGGATGAAGAGCTGGGGCTTCCTCGATGAGGTGCCGGAGGCGGTCAACCTCGTCAACGTGAACGTGCAGCAGCACGGTTACGAGAAAGCGCGAGCGGCTGCTCAGTAACGATCCGCATCTGTGGCGATTTTGCCGACTGCCGCTCGTCCGTCAATGCGGACGGGCGGCAGTTTTGTTTGACGGCGCGAGGCCGCGACAGGCGGCATCGCATAAACCGATCGAAACCGGGGCGTCATTTCGTCATCAGATCCGATCCGGGAACCGAACGACGAAATTATCGCGGTTCGGCATGCGCACCTTGGGCAGCGTCGCGGCGTTCATCTCGTCGCCTTCGCCGATCAGCTTGTTCTCGGCGAGAATGAAGGCGACCAGCGCATAAACCTCCTGGTCCGAAAGCGAACGCGGCTGAGTAAAGGGCATCGCCCGCCGGATGAAGTCGAACAGCGTTGTCGCGTAGGGCCAGTAGTTCGCGATCGTCTTGCCGCCGTCGAGGCTCGCCCTCGGCGGACCGCCGACCAGCCGCGCGGCACGGCCGCCCTGGCCGTGGTCGCCGTGACACAGCGTGCATTTCTCGGCAAAGATCTTGGCGCCGTCGGCGGCCGTTCCATTACCGGGCGGCAGATTGGAGCCGTCGGGGAGAATGTTGATGTCCCATTCGGCGAGGTCTGCTTGGCTGATCGGCTTGCCGAGGCGCGGGGTCTCGGCGATAGCCGCGTCGGCGCCGATTGCAAACGCGAGAGTGCAGCCTGCGATCGTGAGATTACGCATAGAAAAATTACGCATAGACATGCCACACCTCGCCCTTTTGATTCACCGCCCAGCTGGTGATGGCGTTGAAGTGGTGGCCGGGGAAACCGAGCACCGACGGCAGCTTTGACGTCTGTCCGCGCTTTGCCACGAACTGCTCGCGCGTCGGCTGCACGTTGCCGCCCTCATCCCAGGCCCGGCTCTGCAGCACGGCCGGTCCGCCGTCCCAGCGCCACGCCATGCTGAAGCGCGTGAAGGCCTTGGGCAGCCGGGGCTCATCGAGCGCGGCTTCTCCCCAGCTCTTGCCGCCGTCGGCGGAGACCAGAACCTTTGCGATTTGCCCATTGCCCGAATAGGCGACGCCGGAAATTTCGTAAACTCCCGGCTCCCTGAGCGCGAGGCCGGGTGACGGCGAGGTGATGAACGACTTCACCTCCTGCACGAAATAGAACTGCGTATCGTGGCCGTCGGGCAGCGGATCCGTGTAGATCTTCGATTCGAAGTAGGTCATGCCCGGCTGATCGGTGACCTGGATGCGCCGAAGGAACTTCACATTCATGTTGCCTTCGTAGCCCGGCAGATAGAGCCGCATCGGATAGCCCTGGCCGGGCTGGATGCGCTCGCCGTTTTGGTACATGGCGACCATGGCGTCATCCATGGCCTTAGCGAGCGGTACGCTGCGCGACAGATGCGGCGCGTCGGCCCCTTCGGCAATGATCCATTTGGCGCCGGGCTCGACGCCCGCTTCGTCGAGCAACACCGCGAGCGGCACACCGGCCCATTCCGCGCAAGACGCAAGACCATGGAGCGCCTGGACGTCTGCCTGGATCGGCTCGTTGGAAAACAGCGGCGCGCTGTTGCCGCCGCATTCCACAAAACCGACGCGCGTCACCATCCGATAACGCGACAGCGCGTCGAGATCGAATACCAGCGGCTGCTTGACCATGCCGTGGATGAGAAGTTTGTGCGCGGCCGGATCGATATCGGGAATGCCGGCGTGCATGATGGTGAAATGCAGGCCGTTCGGCGTGATGGTGCCTTTGAGCAGATGATGCGGCGTCCGCGCGCGCGAGCCGCTCGGTTCGTTCTTCGGATTATCGACGGTGCGAACCACTGTTTTTTCGAAGTGGGAGGGATGCCCGTAGGGTGGCGTTGCGTCACCGGGCTCGAGACTCCAGGGCGCCTCGCTCAGGGGCTCCGCCGCACCACTGCTCAAGGCTCCGGTTGCGCCCATTGCTCCGGCAACCATGATGCCGCGGCCGAGCAGCGCACGACGGTGGAGCAGACCGTTTCCCGCCACGTCGTGGAATGAACGTTCCTTCCGATATGATCTGTTCACGTGACCTCCCCTTTGCGAGCTTTGCGCTCGTCAGAAGATTTCTGGACGTTTCCTCCCGCAACAGATGGGAAACCTTATCACTCGACGGCGAGCGTCGCCTATGGCCATCAAGCGCCGCTTTTAGACCGAGTGCGCTGCAGCAAGGACAAACTACTCGATGACCTCGTCGGCGGTGGCGAGCAGCGTCTGCGGAATTTTGAGGCCGAGCGATTTCGCGGTTTTAAGATTGATCACGAGCTCGAACTTGGTCGGCTGCTCGACCGGGAGGTCGCCGGGTTTGGTGCCGCGCAAAATCTTGTCGACCAGATCGGCGGCGTGCCGGTACTGATCGGCGATATTGGGGCCGTAGGACATCAGACCGCCGGGTTGGACAAAGCTGCGGTTGTTGAAGATCGTCGGCAGCCGCGCGCCCAGCGCAAGCGCGACAATGCGCGCGCTGTTGGCGTTGAGGACGGAATCGCCCACGACGTAGAGCGCATCGACCTGGACTTTGAGCGCATCGAAGGCGGGCGCAATCTCCTCCGGCCGACGGACTTCAATGAGCGTGACCTCGAGGCCGAGCGTGCGCGCCGCGGCCTGAACTTCGCTCAATTCCAGCGCGGTCTGGGGAAAGGCGACATTGACCATGATGGCCAAGCGGCGGAGGCTGCCGGTTGCGCGGATCGTCTTGCTGGCGGACGAAGACCACTCGACCCGTTCGATTGCCCGCGCGCTCGGCACGATGCCGCGAACGGTCAGCACTTGGCGCGGCCGGTTCGCCCGCGAAGGCTTGGCCGGTTTGGCCGACAAGCCGCCGCCCGGCCCGGCACCGAAGTACACCAGCGAGACCGGTCGACGCATTCTGGCGGTCCTGGAACGGGAGCCGCCGGCCGGCTTCGCGCGCTGGAACGGGCCCTTGATTGCAGCCGAACTGGGCGACGTGCACGAGCAGCAGGTCTGGCGTTTCCTGCGGGTGCAAAAGATCGACCTCGCCGGGCGAAAGTCGTGGTGCGAAAGCAACGATCCCGAGTTTGTCGCCAAGGCCGCCGATGTGGTCGGGCTCTATATGGCGCCGCCCGAGAATGCGATCGTCGTCTGCGTCGACGAAAAGCCTTCGATCCAGGCGCTGGAGCGCACCCAAGGCTATCTGAAACTGCCGAACGGCCGGGCGCTGACCGGCCACAGCCACGATTACAAGCGCAATGGCACCACCACGCTGTTCGCCGCCTTTGAGGTGGCCACCGGCAAGGTGAGGGCTGCGCACAAGACGCGCCGCCGGCGTATCGAGTTCCTCGACTTCATGAACGACATCGTCGCCGGCCATCCCGACACCGCCATCCATGTCGTCCTCGATAACCTCAACACCCACAAGCCCAAGAACGACCGCTGGCTCAAGCGCCATCCGAACGTGCACTTCCACTTCACGCCGACGCGGGCCTCCTGGCTCAACCAGGTTGAAATCTGGTTCTCGATCCTGGAAGGACAATCGCTGCACGGCGCCTCATTCACCTCGGTCGCGCAACTTAGGGAGCATATCGATGCTTTCATCGAGGCTTACAACGAAAACGCTCGGCCGTTCGTCTGGACCAAAGCCAAGGTCCATCAGCGCCACGTCAAAGGATGCCGTATCAGTGAATTGTGATTCCGGGTACTAGGGCGTGGCTGCGGTGGACAATGTCCGGGCGACCCGGAAGCCAACAGCGTTGATCCGCAAATCCTTGGCGATCCAGTTCCGCTCGGCGACCCGGAGGTCCGGCGGATTGCTCGCCCATGCGCCGCCGCGAATGATCCGGCTGTTGCAGTTGCCGCCCTCAATCCACGCCGAGCCATCGCCCGGCGCGCCGTCGTAGGAGTCGTGCACACAATCCTCGAACCACTCAAACACGTTGCCGACCATGTCATAGAGACTGAAGCCGTTGGGAGGAAATGAACCGACCGGCGCTGTTTGCTTGTAGTCCCATTGACTGCCGCAGCCGTTGCAGTTGGTCATGGCCTTGCCATCAAGCTCGATATCGTCGCCCCACGGGTAGGCGGTCTGCGTCCCGGCGCGGGCGGCGTATTCATATTCGGCCTCGGTCAAGAGGCGATAGATCCTGCCGGTCATCTTTGACAGCCATGCCGCGTATTGCCGGGCTTCGTCCCACGACACGTTGATGGCCGGCAGTTGCCCGCGGCCGAAACTGCTGTCGCTCGTGCCCTTCGTGCAATCGCCGTGGGCCACGCAGGTATCCCACTCGTCGAACGTCAACTCGTATTTGGACACCGCAAACGGCCGCGCGATGGTCACGGCGTGTTGCGGCAATTCGAGCGGGACGTGACCTTTTTCAATATCCGGCGATCCCATCGTGAACGACCCCGCCGGCACCACAATCATCTCCGGGCAATAATCTTTGCCTTGTTCGACCATGCATTCGCGAAAGCTGTCCTTGGGTTTGAGCGCTTGCTCGGTCGTCGCGTTTAGCATGTAGGGCCAGATATTGGCCGCAACGAATGGGCGTGCGGTCCGATACCAGGTCCACTGGTCTTTGATGGCCGACTGATTGATCCAGCCGATAAGGCCGATGATCACGGCCACCAGCAGCGCGTAGACGACGGCCTGAATGTGGATGAGTCGCCGCTGCATCGCCTTGGTTTTCGCGAATGACGCCGCTTCCGCTTCTCGGCTGGCCGCGATGAAGGCGCGCGTCGGCTCAGTGATGACCGGCGCATCGGACTTCCATTTGTTGGCCCACGCTTGCGCCGCCGCGAGTTCGTCATCGCGCAGCAAGAGCGATTGCGGACGGCCGCGCATGTCCCAGCGCCGGGCCATGTCGGCAAGCCGGGTGTGCTCGCGGATCCAATCGATGTCCTGACGCAGCGCCTCGGCCAATTGCCCGAGCGGCCGGGTGATGCCCGGCGAGGCATCGAACCGGATGAATTGCCGGCGCCGCAGCTCCTTCGGGATGTCGGCGTCGGCGACCGGCTTGAAGATCACCGGCAGCACACGCTTGGTCTGCGCGAGCGCGGCGTCGACCTCCCAGGCGCAACGCTCCGACTTCACGGATTCCGGGGACACGACGAACACGACGGTATCGGCGCTCCGAATGAGGCCGCCGAGGCGAGCCTCCCAATCCTCGCCGGCCGCAATGTCGTGGCGATCCAGAAACGGCGCAAAGCCAGCGAGTTCGAACCCGGCGACAAGCTCTTCGGCAAAGTCGCTGCTGTCGCGCCGCGAATACGAGACGAAAACTTTGAGCTTGTGACCAGCGTCCGCTTCGGCCATGCGGCCGAGTATCGCGATGTCTCAGCGCGGAGTCATCTCCGGATTGTCCCCGATTCGGTCTGACAAGCTGAGCGTCAGGACGCGGCCGCTTCTTTGCTCGGCTGCGTCTTAGAAATAGCGTCGGCGATCGCGACCGTCCGCCGCGCCATTTCGGCGTGCAGGCGCTCGACCATGCGGCCGTCGATCTGGACGACGCCTTTGTCCTTGTTCTCGGGCAATTCGAACGCGGTGATCATCTTGCGCGCCAGCGCCACTTCGTTGGGCGTCGGCGAGAAGGCGGCGTTGCAGGGCTCGATCTGCTTCGGGTGGATCAGCGTCTTGCCGTCGAAGCCGAGTTCGGCGGCCTGGCGGCATTCCGCGGCAAAGCCTTCGGCGTTGCCGAGGCCGTTATAGACGCCGTCGAGAATGTCGATGCCGTAGGCCCGCGCCGCGGCCACGCAGGTCATCAGCCACGGCAGCATCGGCGCGCGCCCCGGCACGATGCGGGCGCGCGTATCCTTGGCGAGATCGTTGGTGCCCATGACGAAGCCCGAGAGCCGCGTCTCGGAATCGAGCGCGGCCGCGGCGATGGTGTGCGCGTTGAGCATCGCGAGCGGCGTTTCCATCATGGCCCAGACGCGGATGCGGTGGTCGGCGCCCATATCGATCAGCCGTTCGCCGACGTCCTGCAGTTGGCGGGGATCCGACACTTTGGGCACCAGCACGGCGTCCGGCTTTGCCGGGATGATGATGCCGAGATCGTCGACCCACCAACCGGTATCGAGCCCGTTGATCCGCACCATCACCTCGCGATCGCCGAAGCCGCCCTGGCGCAGCGCCTTGACGATCAGATCGCGCGCCGCCGCCTTGGCGTCGGGCGCCACCGCGTCCTCAAGGTCGAAGATGAGGGCGTCAGCCGGCAGTTCGCGCGCTTTTTCGAGCGCGCGCGCGTTCGAGCCGGGCATGTAGAGCACACTGCGCCGCGGGCGGACGATCATTCTGAGCCCCCTGCTTTTCCCACTACTCTCAGACTAACCGCCTTGCAGATCACGTGCCAACGCCGCGAGCCGGCGCCGCCTGCTTCGCTTTGGCCAGCGGCCATTGCCCCGGCGAGCCGTTTTTCGATACTGCGTTGTCAGGAAGCGGTTTTGCGACGGGAGTTACGCCGCCTTCCGCTTCGCGGTGATCAGCTTGCGGTTGACCAGACACTCGGCGATCTGAATGGCGTTGAGCGCCGCGCCCTTGCGCAGATTGTCGGAAACGATCCACATGGCGAGGCCGTTTTCCACCGTCGCGTCCTCGCGGATGCGGCTGATGTACGTGGCGTCCTCGCCCGTCGCCTCATAGGGCGTGACGTAGCCGCCCGGCTCGTGCGAGTCGATCACCAGGCAGCCCGGCGCGTTGCGCAGGATATCGCGCGCATCGTCCGGCGTGATCGGGTTCTCGAACTCGACGTTCACCGCTTCCGAATGGCTGATGAAAACCGGCACGCGCACGCAGGTCGCAGTCAGTTTGATCTTCGGGTCGAGGATCTTCTTGGTCTCGACCACCATCTTCCACTCTTCCTTGGTGTAGCCGTCCTCCATGAACACGTCGATCTGCGGAATGAGATTGAAGGCGATCCGCTTCGGAAACGTCTTCGGCACGATCTCGTCGATCTGAAACACCGCCTTGGTCTGCGAGAACAGTTCGTCCATCGCCTCCTTGCCGGCGCCCGAGACCGACTGATAGGTCGCGACCACGACGCGCTTGATCTTGGCTGCGTCGTGCAGCGGCTTGAGCGCGACCACGAGCTGCGCGGTCGAGCAGTTCGGATTGGCGATGATGCCGCGCTTGCGGAAACCCGCGACCGCATCCGCGTTGACCTCCGGCACAATCAGCGGAACGTCGGAGTCGTAGCGCCAGCACGACGAGTTATCGATCACCACGGCGCCCGCCGCGACGATCCGCGGCGACCATTCCTTGGAGACCGGGGAGCCAGCCGACATCAGGCAGATGTCGGTCGCCGAGAAATCATAATGTTCGAGCGCTTTGACCTTGAGCGTGCGGTCGCCATAGGACACCTCGGTGCCCTGGCTGCGGCGCGAGGCAAGCGCCACGACATCGTCGGCCGGAAACGACCGCTCGTCCAGGATATTGAGCATCTCGCGACCGACATTGCCGGTCGCACCCACGACGGCGACACTGAAACCCATCGTTAACTCTCCGACGAAAATTCGCGAACCTTCGAGCCGCGAAGGAACCGACGCGGAAGCGCTTCTAAGCGAGAACTATGGTGAACACAACGCTCATGGAAGGCCGCGATGCGGCACCCCGCCATCTCCGTCACTCAAGACATTCGCGCCACCGCGGTGCGCATCTTCGCCTATATGGGCGGCCTTGCCGTCCTCGCCACCCTGGCGGCGGCCTTTCTGCGCTGTCCGGACGGCCTTACCGCCTTTGTATCGGCGCCGGAGTCGGAATGGATCACGGTTGACCGGCCCCACGCGGCCTTCGAGCTGTCGATGCCCGACCTGGCCTCGAACCCGTTCGATTACGCCATCCTGCGTCGGAACGCCGACGGCACCCGCAAGGACGTGCTCACCTGAGGTCAGGCCAGCGCCGCCGCCCCCTTCATGATGCTCGAAGTCTATCGGCCGGGGCTCGTCAACGAGCGCTTCATCGACGCGCCGAGCGAGATCGCCGCCCGTATCGTGCCTTTCACCGTCACCGATGATGTCAAAGCAGCCGGCAAGCTCGACACGAAGTTTGGTCCGATGCCGCTCGTCGATTTCACCATCGCCCAGCAAGGCCGGGCCCATCGCTGCCTCGGCTTTGCCCGCGCCTTCGACACACCCTCGATGCAGATCGCCGGCTGGTATTGCAGCGCCGGGCAGGAAGTGATCGACCGGGCGACGCTCGGCTGCGCGCTCGACCGGCTCACGATCCTCTCGGCCGGCGGCGACCGCAGGCTCGACGCCCTGTTCGCCCACGCCGAGCTCAAGCGCACCTTCTGCGGTCAGCGCAATCCGATCCCCGCCGCAACGCCGGAACACGAGCCGCAGGTCGCAGCACCGCACGGGGGCAACAAGCTCCACGGAAAGCTGCGCGGCCGCATCGTGCAACGCTAGTTTCAGAACGGACGGCCTGCGGATAGCATCACGCTAGATGCAGGGTCGCTAGCGACCGCTATTTCGGACCTTTGATCGCCGTCAGATAGTTGACGATGTTCGGGACGTCCTTCTCAGGGATCGGCGCCTTATAGACGTTGCGCATTTTGGCGACCTCCGCCTCCCAAACGGCCCTCGGCATGGCCGGACCCGGCCCATCGGGCAGATCGCGGTCACTATCCGGCAACGACACATTGACGGATTTGAGTGAAACCGCGGCCTTCGCTTCGGCCGGCAACGGCATCAGAAGGGCACAGGCCAGGAGGCCGAACGACAAAGCTTCGCGCTTCATTTGCTCCCCCCTTCAGGCCGCCGAAACCGGCGTCGATTGAATGATGTTGCGCATGAACCCGGCCGGATTCCAGTTGGGCTGCGCCGGCTGCACATGGCCGCTGCTGTTCGTGCAGCGAACCATGAGCGTGTACGCTCCCTTTGCTGTCGGCGTGAACCGCGCCTGCCACTGCCGGAAGCTGTATTTGCCTTCATCCTTGCCGAGTTGGGCGGTGTGCCAGCTCTTGCCGCCGTCGGACGAGAAATCGACGGCCTTGACGCCGGCGTCGCCGCCGAACGCGATGCCGCGAACCTCGGTTGGTTTGCCCGCCGGAATGGTCGAGCCTGCCTTGACGTTGGTGACGAAGGAGCGCGGGGCCATTTTGTTGATCGGCACCATCGGCACGTTGGCTTGTCCAGGCTTCATGTCGGCGCCGGGCGTATCTGGAATCGTATAAGCCGTCTTCATCCAGAAATTCGTGTCGGAACTGTCGAGCACCTCGACGTCGCTCACCATCTTGACCCAGTACGTCGCGTACCAGCCCGGCACCACAAGGCGCAGCGGAAATCCATTCAGCAGCGGCAATTGCTGACCGTTCATCGCGTAAGCGAGCATCACCTCGCCGTCGCGCGCGTGGTCGACGGATAGCGACTTCATGAAGTCGGGCGCATCGGTGACGACTGGTTCGTCCAGGCCGTTGAAGCGGACCTGCACAGCGCCGGATTTGACACCCGCACGGTCAAGCACGTCCTTGAGCCGGACACCGGTCCAACGCGCATTGCCCATCGCACCGTCGGCCCACTGGCCACCGGCCACGCGTGGCTCAAAGAAATCCCCGCGAATTGCCCGAGCACTGGTTCACCGCCGCGTATTCGACACTCGGCATCGCCAGAATGTCTTTCAGCGTCAGCGACAACGGCTGGTTCACATGGCCGTGGACGTTCAGCTGAAACTTGTCGACGTCGACACTCGTCGGAATGACCGCCCAATGCCAGCGCACGTAAAATCGATCGTTCGGCGTGAACACACCCTTGTCGAAAACCTCGAATGGCGTCTCGAGCAGCGGCGGACGGGTACGCTGAAAATCATCGCGCCTTTCTGCGGAAAAGCCGTAGAGATCGGCCGCTCATCTGGTCCGAGCTGGATCGTCGTTTGCGCCGAAGCCGGCAAAGCAAAGATCGCGAGCCCTGCGCCCCCAGCTTGGCGCAGCAAGCTTCGGCGGTCTAGCGTCGCCGAAGTCCGTGGGACGGTCTTCATCGGTAGTGTCCTCCCTTGGTTTTTCGGCGGCTGTTTCCCTGCCTCATGTTTTTATTTTACACCCGGCCCTGCCAGCAAAAAAGTGTAATACAAAAGGCAGGTATGGGAGCATATTTTTCTGGCGACTGCCTCTCGATCGCTCGGTCAGACGGGAACATCGTGTGGCCGCAGTCGTTGCCCGGACGCTGTCGCTACCGGCCGAACCGGGCTAGAGTGCGGGCACAGGAAGCGAGGCCTTATGCGTAAAGCTGCCGTCGTTGTTGTCGTGGCGCTAGGTGCGCTTTCCGCCGTGGCGGGCTCTGCAACCGCCGCGACGAAGAAGAAGCAGCCACCGCCACCTCCCGCACCCGTATATCGATCGGCGACCGGCACCGTGATCGAGCCGACCAAGACCATCATTCATGACCAGTACGGCCACACCACCGTGATCGTGGTGCCGCGACGCTCCTATCTCGATCCGGGCACGGAGGTTTCGGTCGGCGAAGGCAGCGACCGGGACTACATGCTGCCGCCCGGCGGCGATCCGGGCCGGCCGAACTGGTTCTACGGTCCCGACGTGCGGGGCGCCGGCAGCTTCCCGCTTCCGGGGCCGTTCTACATTCCGGGATTCAACCCGAACACGCCGTTCTGATTACTCAGCCCGCGCCGCGCCGCTGACCGCGCTCAAGCCGTCTGCCGCTCCAGCTCGCTGACGATCGCCTCGCCCATCTCGGCCGTACTGACGACCCTGGTGCCTTCCGATTTGATGTCGGCGGTGCGCAGGCCCCTGGCCAACACAGCGGAAATTGCCGCGTCGAGCTGGTCGGTTTCCTTGCCCATGTTGAACGAATAGCGCAGCGCCATGCCGAACGAGGCGAGCATGGCGATCGGATTGGCCATGCCCTTGCCGGCGATGTCGGGCGCCGATCCGTGTACCGGCTCATACATGGCCTTGCGGCGCTTGGTCTTGGGATCGACTTCGCCGAGCGATGCCGACGGCAGCATGCCGAGCGAGCCGGTCAGCATCGCCGCCACGTCGGACAACATGTCGCCGAACAGATTGTCGGTGACGATGACGTCGAACTGCTTCGGCCAGCGCACCAGCTGCATGCCGCCGGCATCCGCCAGCATGTGCTCAAGCTGCACGTCTTTGTATTCGCGCGCGTGCACCTGTTCGACCACTTCGTGCCAGAGCACCCCGGTCTTCATGACGTTGCGCTTCTCCATCGACGTGACCTTGTTGCGCCGCTTGCGCGCCAGCTCGAAGCCGACGCGGGCGATGCGCTCGATCTCGTAGGTGTCGTAGACCTGCGTATCGATGGCGCGCTTTTGCCCGTTGCCGAGATCGGTGATGGTCTTGGGCTCGCCGAAATAGACGCCGCCGGTGAGTTCGCGCAGGATGATGATGTCGAGACCCTCGACGGCCTCGCGCTTTAGAACTCGATGAATTCGGCGAGCGCCGGATAGACGATCGCCGGCCGGATGTTGGCGAACAACGCGAGGTCCTTGCGCAGGCGGAGCAGTCCGGCCTCGGGACGCGCATCGAACGGCACCTTGTCCCATTTGGGTCCGCCCACGGCACCAAAGATGACGGTGTCAGCGGCCTGCGCCTTCGCCATGGTCTCGTCGGTGATCGCAACCTTATGGGCGTCGTAGCAGGCGCCGCCGACCAGCCCTTCCTCGGTCTCGAACGTCGCGGTGCCCGTGTTGGCGTAGAAGCCAAGGAGCCGCTTCACTTCCGCCATGACCTCCGGACCGATGCCGTCGCCGGCGAGCAGAAGAAGCTTGTAGGTGGGCATGATCGCGCCTCGCGAATGAACGGGGGCCGATTGCTAAAGCCCCGGGTCCACCTTGGCAAGCCAAGCACACGCGGACGGCTTGCATGCTATGATGGGCTACAACAGAGAGGTCGGTCATGCGTCACTTCCGCGTCTTCGCCGTGATATTGCTCCTCGTTGGCGCGTCCGATCGCACGCGGGCCGACGACGCGCCATCGCCCGAAGCGCTGAAGGCTGCCAACGAGCTGTTTTCGATTCTATCTCCCGATCTGATGCGGCAGATGATGGCGCAAATGACCAACCTGATGTGGCCCACCCTCGAACAGCGGGCGCGCGCCGAAAAGATCGACGACGCCACGATTGCCGAACTGCGCCAGGAGTTCGATCGCGTCCAGATGAAGAATCTCGCGGAAGTCATGAAGGCGGCGCCGCCGATCTACGCCCGCCATTTCACCGTGGACGAGCTGCACCAGCTGACCGCGTATTACCAAAGCCCGATCGGCACCAAGGCGATGCGCGAACTGCCGCAAGTCATGGGCGAATTCGTCACGACCATTGCGCCTCGGATGGGCGAATTGCAGCAGCAGGCCACGGAAGGCTTCAACAACATCCTGCGGCAGCACGGCTATTTGAAGTAGTCGGCCGTCGCGCCAAGTGCGGAGGCCGGCGGCATCAGAGCCCACTGAACCAGTTGTAGCCCTGGTTCTCCCAGTACCCGCCGGCGTCGTTGTTCTGCACCCACATCGCGGTGACGTATTTTGGATTCTTGAAGCCTAGCTTAGTGGG
Source organism: uncultured Alphaproteobacteria bacterium (assembly GCA_963732015.1). Taxonomy (GTDB): domain Bacteria; phylum Pseudomonadota; class Alphaproteobacteria; order Rhizobiales; family Xanthobacteraceae; genus BOG-931. Next base: position 127,902 of record CAVSXY010000011.1, read on the forward strand.
GATGCGAATCTTGATCGGAAAGCCGTAGGCGCGCGGCAAGGTCTTGTTGTCGAACTTGAGCGTCAGCTGGGTCTGCGGGTGCAGCGCGGTGGGCATGTCGATTGTGTTCGAATAACCCTCGGCGCACTGGAACCAGACATATTTGGCCGTCGTGTCGGCGCCGATCATTTTCAGGAAGTCGGAGAGTTTGACGCCCTGCCAGGACCCGATCGCGCTCCAGCCCTCGACGCAGACATGGCGCGTGATCTGCGAGACTTCGGGCAGCTTGTTGAGTTCGGGAAGCGTCCATGACTTTTTGTTGTCGACCAGGCCGCCGATTTCGAGCTGATAGGTGTCGCCGTCAATGTCCGGTGCCTCATCCTCAGCGTAATAGGCATTGAACGGAAACGGCCGGGTGATCGCGCTCTCCGGAAACTCCAGCGCCAGCGTATTGGGATTGAATATCCGAGCCTGAACCCAATCGTTGAAGCGCGATATGACGCGCAGCGCATGTTCCGAAGTCGGACCGTCGATGATGTCGCAGCCGGTGAGCGTAGCGAGCGCGCCGAGGCTTGCCGCGCCGCGCAGAAACAACCGCCGCGACGGCTGCGGCAGAAGCTTCGCCGCATCCTTGATCAGGAATTTCGGATCGACCCCGGGCACCTGCTTACGCTGACGGGCCATCGTCTCCTCCCTGCGCCTCAACGACCAACAATCATGGCGCGCAAGCTCTTCGGCACCAGAAGAGCAAGCACCACGTGTACGGTCAGGAACGCTACGATCGACGCCATGGCGAAGAAATGAACGTAGCGGGCGACATCGTAACCGCCGAATAACGCCGTCAGCCACTTGAACTGCACCGGCTTCCAGATCGAGAGACCTGAAAACACGATGACGATCGCGGCCAGGATGACGCCGAGATAGAGAAGCCGCTGCACGGCGTTGTAGACGGTGAGGTCCTCGTGCGAGAGCTTGCCGCGCAGAGCGGCGAGAAAATCGTTCATCACGTCGCGCGGGCGGATCGGGAACAGCTTGCGGCGAAAACGGCTGGTCACAACGCCCAATGTGACATAGACGAGCCCGTTGATGGCCAGGACCCACATGGCGGCGAAATGCCAGAGCAGCGCGCCGGCGAGCCATTCGCCAAGCGCGAGCTGCGGCGGAAACGTGATAAACCTGAACAGCGGCGAGGCGTCGTAAATCTGCCAGCCCGAGCCGATCATGACCAGCATGGCGAGCGCATTGATCCAGTGGGTCACGCGCACCCACAGCGGGTGAATGAGCCGTCCGGCCGCTCTGTCGGCCACCGGGGGCGTTGTGGTCGTAGCGTCGATCGTCATGTCACTCGGCTCAGCACTCGTTCGGACCTGCGAACCTTGTCGTGATCCGGCTCACGCCGGTACGGATTTACGAATCCTATAACAAAACGGCGGCGCGGACGCGCCTCACATTCGTGTCACGCCCAAATCAAAGGGCCCGCACAGCGGCGTGAAGCCGGCCCACTTCCACCCCTGATGTCGGGAGGAAGGCCCCTCTCCCGCAACAGGAGAGGAGCCGGTCCTCAAGGTCGCATCGAGCGACTTAACTGACGTCACATCACATCGGCAGAAGGACGGTATCGATCACGTGGATCACGCCGTTCGACTGCAGAACGTCGGGGATCGTGACCATGGCGACGTCGCCCTTGGCGTCGGTGATGGTGAGCTTGCCGGGGCCGGCCTGTTTGACGATGAGGTCGTCACCCGCGACGGTCTTGAGCTTGGCGAGACCCTCGCCGTCCTTGACCGCCTTCACCAGATTCACGGCGGTCATGCGGCCCGGGACGACGTGATAAGTCAGAATTTTGGTCAGCGTTGCCTTGTTCTCGGGTTTGAGCAGATTGTCGACGGTGCCCGCCGGCAGCTTGGCGAACGCTTCGTTGGTCGGCGCAAACACGGTGAACGGACCGGGACCCGACAGCGTGTCGACGAGACCCACGGCCTTCACGGCGGCGACGAGCGTCGTGTGATCCTTGGAGTTCACCGCATTCTGGATAATGTTCTTCGACGTATACATCGGCGCGCCGCCGACAGTCACGGTCTTTTCCGACATCTGCGCGTAGAGCGGCGCGGACGTGGTGGCGGCGAAAGCAAGAACAGCCGCAGCAGCCAGCAGAGCGAAACGCTTGGACATGATTGTCTCCGTTGTGAGATTGAAAAGCGGCCGATGTGCCGCCGACGAGACGCGAGCGTTTGCGTCGTCGGATGTAGATACGGCGGCTCAGGCGACGGGTTTCACCGTGACTCTCACGGACGCGTGAGGGGGCGCGACCGACCGGCGATCATGTCGTAGACGTGACACGCGGACGCGGCGCGCAACGCGCCGCTTTTCCGGCCGCCATCGGTAGGCTATGTAGCGGCCACGGAACGCCGGGTTCCGACGCCAAAGGATCGCCAATGTCAAAGACCAGTCCCGGCAATTTTTTCGAAGATTTCCGCATTGGGCAGATCATTCGTCACGCCACGCCGCGCACGGTCACGACCGGCGACGTCGCGCTCTATAACGGCCTGTTCGGCCCGCGCTTTGCCGTCCAATCGTCGGAGGTATTCGCCAAGGCGATCGGGTACCCGAGCGCACCGATCGACGATCTGCTCGTCTTTCACATCGTATTCGGCAAGACCGTGCCGGACGTCTCGCTCAATGCGGTCGCCAATCTGGGCTACGCCGGATGCTATTTTCGCACGCCGGTCTATCCCGGCGATACGTTGAGCGCGCTGTCCGAGGTGATCGGGCTGAAGGAAAATTCGAGCCGCAAGACCGGCATCGTTTACGTCCGCACCACCGGTTACAAGCAGGACGGCATTCCCGTGCTCGAATACGTGCGCTGGGTCATGGTGCGCAAACGCGACGAAGCAGCCGCGCCGCCAGGCGATCACGTGCCGCGCCTGCCGACCGTGCTCGACCCGAAGGTGCTCGGCGAAGCCTGTCCGACGATCGACGTTTCGGCGTACGACTTTACGCTCGCGGGCAGTCCGTATCGCTTTGGGGACTATGAGGTCGGCGAACGGATCGATCATGTGGACGGCATCACGGTCGAAGAAGCCGAGCACATGACCGCGACCCGGCTCTATCAGAATACGGCCCGCATCCACTTCAACCAGTATATCGAGGGCAAAGGCCGATTCGGCCGCCGGCTGATCTATGGCGGGCACGTCATTTCGCTGGCGCGCGCGCTGTCGTTCAACGGTCTCGCCAACGCGTTTCACGTCGCCGCCATCAACGGCGGCCGCCACGTCGCCCCGCTGTTTGCCGGCGGAACCATCTTCGCCTGGTCGGAAGTGCTGGCAAAAGCCGAGATCCCGGGACGCACCGACGTCGCGGCGTTACGGCTGCGCACCATCGCGACGCGCGACCGTCCGTGCGACGATTTCCCGCTGAAAACCGGCGACGACTACGACCCCGCGGTCCTGCTCGATCTCGACTACTGGGTGCTGATGCGGCGGTGATCGGATTCGTTCGCTCGTGCGTATGAACCAGCGCTCGAAGGACGGACGAGGCCGTTAGCGCGGAGCGCCCCATGCGCGTCATCGCCCTGGTGCTAACCTTTTTGATCGGCACGACGGTGCTCGCCGGCGCCGGGGACGACGTCGCTGCCGCACAGTCCGTCATCCAATCGCAAGAAGAAGCCTTCAGCCGTGACGACGGGGCGCCGGCCTACACGTTCGCTTCGCCCAGCATACAAAGCTCGTTCCGGACGCCAGAGACTTTCATGTTCATGGTCCGCAACGGCTATGCGCCGATCTACCGCCACAGGAGTTTCGAATTTGGCCGTTCGGCGATCTCGGCCGGCAAAATCCTTCAGGAAGTTCACATCGTTGATGCCGAAGGCGTGGCGTGGGAGGCGCTGTACACCTTGGAGCAGCAGCCGGACGGCAGCTTCAAGATCAGCGCCTGCGTGCTGACAAAAGCCATCACGTCTTGACAGGCTGTCATTTGGCAGCCGCAGCGCTCTACTGTGCGCGCAGATGTTCGACAAGCTGGCGCGCGTAGGTCGGCAGTTCTTCGCCGCTGCGCACACAGATCGTCAGATCGCGGACCGCCCAGGGATCGGACAGGGCGACCGACTTGATCGTCATGGTCTTGGAGACGCGGCTCGCCGTGGTTTCCGGCACAATGCCGATGCCGACGTTGCATTCGACGAGGCGGCAGACCGCGTCGAAACTGCGCAATTGCACGCGCAGCCGTAGCGGCCGGCCGATGCGGACCGCCTTGCTGGCAAGAAAACGCTGCAAGGCGCTGGCGCGATCGAGGCCGACGAAATCTTGGTCCAGCACCTCCTTGAAGCTGATCTTGGCGCGCCGCGCCAGCGGGTGATCTTGCGCGACAACGAGCACAAAGCGGTCGCGGCGGAACGGAAAGGTCTCGAGTGCTCCGGCGTCGACGGTGCCGGCGATCACGCCGAGGTCGGCGACGCCTTCGGCGACCAGGCCGACAATTTCGTCGCTCAGACGCTCCTCGATGTCGACGCTGACGCTCGGATGGGCGGCGAGAAACGAGCTCAGCGCTTCCGGCAAGAACTCGGTCAGCGCGTTGGTGTTCGACAGCACCCTGATCTGGCCGCCAAGGCCGCCCCCGTAGGCGCTTAAGTCCTCGTGCAGGCGCTCGGCCTGGCGCAAAATCGCACGCGCATGCTGCAGGAGCGTGCGGCCTGCCTGGGTCGGCGTGACCCCCTGACGTCCGCGCTTGAGCAGCGGCGCCCCGAGCGCATCCTCCATGTTGCGGATGCGGGTACTGGCGGCGGCAAGCGCGAGATGGGCGCGCTCGGCGCCGTGCGTAATGCTGCCGGCCTCGACGATATGGCGAAACAGGCTGAGATCGGCGAGGTCGAACCGCATGGTGAGCCTTCGGATTTGGCGAAGCCTGACTTTACAGAATGCCCATTGCGGCTGGAAAATTCAAAGCTATTGTTTCTTAAGATGCGAAGTGACGGCAATGCCGAGTGGGCCGGAATTTGCATTCCGCATTGCGGCACGCGCGCAGATTGGATAGGAAGAATCCCCCCTGCGCGGCGCGCCAGCGTCGCGCGAATTCGGATGATCACAATGGCCGAAATCAAGGCCCCCGCCGAGCGGCCGTTGTCGCCGCACCTGCAAATTTACAAGCCGATGCTGACGATGATGATGTCCATCGTCCATCGCATCACGGGATTCGGTCTCTACTTCGGCACCTTGCTGCTGGCGTGGTGGCTGATTGCGGCGGCTTCGGGTCCCAACGCCTATGCCAATTTCGAATGGTTCGCGGGCTCGCTGATCGGCCGGCTAATCCTGTTCGGATACACCTGGGCGCTGATCCACCACATGCTGGGCGGCGCCCGCCATCTGATCTGGGACACCGGACGCGGCCTCGGGCCGAACGAACGCGAGTGGCTGGTCGCCGCCAACCTGGTCGGTTCGATCACCGTCACGGTCGTGCTCTGGATCGTCGGCCTCCTGGCGATGGGAGGACCGCGATGACGGAACCGATGAAGGAGCCCTTGCACATGCGGACCCCGCTGGGGCGCGTCCGCGGCCGCGGTTCGGCAAAATCCGGCACCGGCCATTTCTGGTATCAGCGCGTCACGGCGATCGCCAATATCCCGCTGACGATTGCGGCGGTGATCATCCTGATCACGCTGCTCGGCCGTAACCAGGCCGCAACGGCGCAGATTCTGGGTTCGCCCGCGATCGCGATCATCATGCTGATGTTCATCACCTCGATCACCACGCACATGAGGCTCGGCATGCAGGTGATCATCGAGGACTACGTGCACGATGAATCGTCGAAGCTCACCTTGCTGATGGCCAATACGTTCTTCAGCGTCGCCGTGGGGCTCGCGTCCGCCTACGGCATCCTCAAACTCTCCTTCGGTGTATGAGCATGGCAGAGAACGGAGCCAACGGAGGACGTGCGGCACCCACCGTCAACGGCCGCGCCTATCCGATCGAAGATCACGTCTATGACGTCGTCGTCATCGGCGCCGGCGGCTCCGGCTTGCGCGCCGTGGTCGGCTGCAGCGAAGCGGGGCTGCGCACCGCCTGCATCACCAAGGTGTTTCCGACGCGCTCGCATACGGTCGCAGCCCAAGGCGGCATCGCCGCCGCGCTCGGCAACATGGGCGAGGACGACTGGCGCTGGCACATGTACGACACCGTGAAGGGGTCGGACTGGCTCGGCGATCAGGACGCCATCGAGTACATGGTGCGCGAGGCGCCGGCCGCCGTCTACGAGCTCGAACATTGGGGCCTGCCGTTCTCGCGGCGCGAGGACGGCAAGATCTATCAGCGTCCGTTCGGCGGCATGACCACACACTTCGGCAAGGGCACCGCGCAGCGCACCTGCGCCGCCGCCGACCGCACCGGCCACGCCATGCTGCACACGATGTACGGCCAGGCGGTGCGGCATTCGACCGAATTCTTCATCGAGTATTTCGCCATCGACCTGATCATGGACGATGAAGGCCGCTGCCGCGGCGTGGTCGCCATCAATCTCGATGACGGCTCGATCCACCGCTTCAGCGCGCAGATGACGATTCTCGCGACCGGCGGCTATGGCCGCGCCTACGCGTCCTGCACCGGCGCGCATACCCAGACCGGCGACGGCAACGCCATGGTGCTGCGCGCCGGGCTGCCGCTGCAAGACATGGAATTCGTGCAATTTCATCCGACCGGCATCTACGGCGCGGGCGTGCTGATCACCGAAGGCGCGCGCGGCGAAGGCGCCTATCTGGTCAATGCCTCGGGCGAACGCTTCATGGAGCGCTACGCGCCGTCCGCCAAGGACCTCGCCTCGCGCGACGTGGTCTCGCGCGCCATGACGATCGAGATCCGGGAAGGCCGCGGAGTGGGGCCGAAGAAGGACCACATCTTCCTTCATCTCGACCACCTCGATCCGGCGATCCTGGCCGAGCGGCTGCCCGGCATCACCGAATCCGCGCGAATCTTCGCCGGCGTCGATCTGACCCGCGAGCCGGTGCCGATCGTGCCGACCGTGCATTACAACATGGGCGGTATCGCCACGAACTATCACGGCGAGGCGCTGATCAAGAAAGACAGCAATCCCGATCACATCGTGCCGGGCCTGATGGCGCTCGGCGAAGCCGCTTGCGTGTCGGTGCACGGCGCCAACCGGCTCGGCTCAAACTCGCTGATCGATCTCGTCGTGTTTGGCCGGGCGGCGGCGCTGCGCTGCGCCGAAATCCTCACGCCGAACGACAAACAGCCCGAACTGCCGAAGGATTCGGCGGACAAATCGCTGTCGCGGCTCGACAAGTTCCGCAACGCCTCAGGCAGCACGCCGACCGCCGCGTTGCGCGCCAGGATGCAGCACGTGATGCAGACCAATTGTGCCGTGTTCCGCACCGGCGAGGTGCTGCAGGAAGGCTCCAAGCTCATCCACGAGGTCTTTGAAGGCGTCAAAGGCGTTCGCGTCAGCGACCGCTCGCTGATCTGGAATTCCGATCTGATCGAAACGCTGGAATTCGCCAATCTGATCGAGCAGGCCGTCGTCACCATGGACTCCGCGGTCAATCGCACCGAAAGCCGCGGGGCGCACGCACGCGAAGATTTCCCCGATCGCGACGACAAGAACTGGATGAAGCACACCCTGTCCTGGCTCGATCTTTCCAGCGGCAAGGTCACGATCGACTACCGGCCGGTACATACCTACACGCTGACCAACGACGTGTCCTACATCGAGCCCAAAGCACGAGTTTATTAGGCGCGGATGTCCTGAGGCGCGTCTCATCGAACAAACAAGGCGATTTGAATGGTCCAGTTCACGCTTCCAAAAAACTCCAAAGTCGGCGACGGTAAGACTTGGCCGCATCCGGCCAAAGCGAAGTCCGAACGAGAATATCAAGTCTATCGCTGGAACCCGGACGACGGCCAGAATCCCCGCATCGACACCTATTACGTCGACACCGGCGATTGCGGGCCGATGATTCTCGATGCGCTGATCTGGATCAAAAACAACGTCGACCCGACACTGACGTTCCGCCGCTCCTGCCGCGAGGGCATCTGCGGCTCCTGCGCCATGAACATCGACGGCACCAACACGCTGGCCTGCACCAAGTCGATGAGCGAGGTCAGCGGCTCCGTCCGCATCTATCCGCTGCCGCACATGGCGGTGGTGAAGGACCTGGTGCCTGATCTCACCAATTTCTACGCCCAGCATGCCTCAATCCAGCCATGGCTGCAGACCGTGTCGCCGACGCCGCGCAAGGAGTGGAAGCAGAGCCACGACGACCGGCTCAAGCTCGACGGTCTCTATGAGTGCATCCTCTGCGCCTGCTGCTCGACCTCGTGCCCGAGCTACTGGTGGAATTCGGACCGCTATCTCGGACCGGCCGCTCTGCTGCAGGCCTATCGCTGGATCGTCGACTCGCGCGACGAAGCGACCGGCGAGCGGCTCGATAATCTGGAAGATCCGTTCCGCCTCTACCGCTGCCACACCATCATGAATTGCGCCAAGGCGTGCCCGAAGCACCTCAACCCGGCCAAGGCAATCGCCGAGATCAAGCGCATGATGGTCGAACGGCAGGTGTGAGCGCGACAGCGCGATGCTTGACCACATTGGCTTTCCGGTCTCCGACTACGCGCAGTCGATAGCCTTCTACACGAAAGCGCTGGCGCCGCTCGGCTACGCGCTGGTCATGGAGGTCAGCCAAACTGAAAACGACCACCCTGCCGCCGGATTTGGTGCCGATGGCAAACCGGACTTCTGGATCGGCGGCGAAGGCGGCCTCAATCGTCGTCTCCACGTGGCGTTTGCCGCCAAGGACCGCGCCGCCGTCGATGCCTTCTATCGCGCGGCGATCGCTGCGGGCGGCACCGACAACGGTGCGCCGGGACTGCGGCCTCACTATCACCCGAACTATTACGACGCCTTCGTGCTCGATCCCGACGCACACAACGTCGAGGCGGTGTGTCACCTGCCCGCTTAGCTGCGGCTACAATTTCAGCTTCCGTTTCCGCTGGCCGAGCGTGCGAAGCCGCAGCGCGTTAAGGCGGATGAAGCCCGCGGCGTCGCGCTGATCGTAGGCCACCGCGCCTTCCTCGAAGGTCACCAGGTCCTGGTCGTAGAGCGAATATTTGCTCTCACGCCCGACCACGCCGACGCTGCCCTTGTAGAGCTTGAGCCGCACGGTGCCGGTGACGAACGCCTGGCTCTTGTCGATCGCCGCCTGCAGCATGTCGCGCTCCGGCGAGAACCAGAAGCCGTAATAGATCAGCTCGGCGTATTTGGGCATCAGCTCGTCTTTGAGATGCGCCGCGCCGCGATCGAGCGTGATCGATTCGATGCCGCGATGGGCGGCCAACAGGATGGTGCCGCCCGGCGTCTCGTACATGCCGCGCGACTTCATGCCGACGAAGCGGTTCTCCACCAGATCGAGCCGGCCGATGCCGTGCTTGCACCCAAGCGCATTGAGGTGAGCGAGCAGTGTCGCCGGTAACATTTTTTTGCCGTCGACCGCGACCGGATCGCCTTTCTCGAAATCGATGGTCACATAGCCGGGCTGGTCGGGCGCCTTTTCCGGATCGTCGGTGCTCGAATAGACGTAATCCGGCACCTCCTTCGACGGGTCTTCCAGGACTTTGCCCTCCGACGAGGCATGCAGCAGATTGGCATCGACGGAGAACGGCGCCTCGCCGCGCTTGTCCTTGGCGATCGGGATTTGATTCTGCTCGGCGAATGCCAGCAGCGCCTCTCGCGACTTGAAGTCCCATTCGCGCCACGGCGCGATGACTGTCACGTCAGGCTTGAGCGCATAGTAGGCGAGCTCGAAACGCACCTGATCGTTACCCTTGCCGGTCGCGCCGTGCGCCACCGCGTCGGCGCCGACCTGCTCGGCGATCTCGATCTGCTTCTTGGCGATCAGCGGCCGGGCGATCGAGGTGCCGAGCAGATATTGGCCCTCGTACAGTGTGTTGGCGCGGAACATCGGAAACACATAGTCGCGCACGAATTCTTCGCGCAGATCCTCGATGAAGATGTTCTGCGGCTTGATGCCAAGCGTCAGCGCCTTGGCGCGGGCCGGCTCCAGTTCCTCGCCTTGCCCCAGATCGGCCGTGAAGGTCACGACCTCGCAGCCGTAGGTGGTCTGCAGCCACTTGAGAATGATCGAGGTGTCGAGGCCGCCCGAATAGGCCAGCACGACTTTCTTGACGTCACTCATACTTTTATCGCCTCAAGGAAAACACCGAACAAAGACCGGCGGCCTCAATTCGGCGCGGACTATAGGCAGGCACGGGACCGGCGCAAGCGCTGCTTTTGGCGCTGTTGGCTCTATTCCGGCCGCGCCCACCATCGCCTAGACTGCCCTTGCCGGATCCTTTGGGAGGGGCACCATGCGTTCGACGCTGACCACCATCATCCTCATCGGCATGCTGCTCGGCATCGCGGTCGGCTATGCCTGCCATACGCTCTGGCCCGATCCGGCCACGGCGAAGGGCATCTCCAGCTATATTTCGCTCCTCACCGACGTCTTTCTGCGCCTGATCAAGATGATTATCGCGCCGCTCGTATTCTCGACGCTGGTCGTCGGCGTCGCCCACATGGGCGATCCCAAGGTCGTCGGCCGCATCGGCGCCAAGGCGATGCTCTGGTTCATCTCGGCGTCGCTGGTTTCGCTGCTGCTTGGGCTCGTGCTGGTCAACATCCTGCGCCCGGGCGACAACCTCAACCTGCCACTGCCCGATGCGCAGGCCTCGACCAACCTGAAGGTCGCCTCGCTCTCGATGCAGGATTTCGTGACGCATCTCGTGCCGCGCTCCATCGTCGAGGCGATGGCGAACAATGAAATCCTGCAGATCGTGGTGTTCTCGCTGTTATTCGGCGTCGCCTGCGCGGCGCTCGGCGAGCGCGCGAAGGTCCTCGTGGAAGGCATCGAGCAGCTCTCGCACGCCATTCTGACCATCACCGGCTACATCATGAAGCTCGCGCCGATCGCGGTGTTCGCCTCGATGGCCGCCATCGTTACCACGCAGGGTCTCGGCATTCTGGTCACCTACGGCAAGTTCGTGCTCGAGTTCTATTTCGGACTTGTGGTGTTGTGGGGGCTGCTCGTCGCCGTCGGCTACCTGTTCTTCGGTCAGCACGCCATCCGCCTCATCGTCCTTGTGCGCGAGCCGTTCCTGTTGGCCTTTTCGACAGCGAGCAGCGAGGCGGCCTATCCGAAGATGATGGAGCAGCTCGAAAAATTCCCGGTCAGCAAGAAGATCATCAGTTTCGTGCTGCCGATGGGCTATTCGTTCAATCTCGACGGCTCGATGATGTATTGCACCTTCGCGACGATGTTCATCGCACAGGCCTACAACATCCAGCTCGGGCTCGGTCAGCAGATCACGATGCTGCTTCTGCTCATGCTGACCAGCAAAGGCATGGCCGGCGTGCCGCGCGCATCTTTGGTGGTCATCGCCGCGACGCTTGCGAGCTTCAATCTTCCGGAGTCCGGGCTACTCCTGATCATCGGCATCGATCAGTTCCTCGACATGGGCCGCTCCGCCACCAACGTCATCGGCAATTCACTCGCCACCGCGGTGGTGGCGAAGTGGGAAGGTGAAAAGTTGATCATGCCGGTCGAACCGGAACCAGTGCTGACGCGGCACGCGGCCTGAAGCCGATGCTTGCGTTCTCCCCCGGCCGCTGCTGCTGGCTTCTTGGCCTGACGCTTGGAGCCGCGCTCGCATCGCCGGTCTTCGCCCAGGAGGGCAAGGTCGGCGCGCTCACCGGCACATTGAAAAAGATCAAGGACACGGGAACGATCACGCTCGGCTATCGAGAGAGTTCGCTGCCGTTCTCCTATCTCAACAAGCGTCAGCAGCCGATCGGCTACTCGATCGATCTCTGCCGCGAGATCGCCGAGGAGACTGCGACTGAGCTTGACGGCATGGACCTCAAGATCGCGTTCGCCCCGGTCACCTCGTCCGATCGGCTCGAAAAGGTGAAAACCGGCACGATCGATCTGGAATGCGGCTCGACCACGAGCAACCTGCAGCGTCAGAAAGAGGTGGCATTCTCGCCCGTGTTCTTCGTCGCCGGCACCAAGCTGATGGTGCCGAAGGCGTCGGCGATAAAGTCCTACCGCGACCTCGCCGGCAAGACCGCGGTGGTCACGGCGGGCACGACCAACGAAGCGGCGCTGCGCACGCTCTCCGACAAGCAGAAACTCGGCATCGCCATCGTTACGGCGCGCGACCATGCTGAGTCGCTCGCCTTGCTGGCTGACGGCAAGGCGGACGCGTTCGCGACCGACGACGTGCTGCTCTATGGCTTCATCGCCGCCGACCCGCGCGCCAAGGTCATGAAAGTCGTCGGCGACTATTTGTCGTACGACCCTTACGGGTTGGCCTATCGCAAGGACGATCGGGCGTTTGCCGCCGTGGTCGAACGCACGTTTACTCGCATGGCCAGCGAACGGCGCCTCACCGAGCTTTACAACAAGTGGTTCCTCGGCCACCTGCCGACCGGCGAAATACTCAAGTTGCCGATGAGCCCGCAGCTCGAGGAGATTTTCCGGGTTCTCGGCGCGCCGGATTAGACGCGGCCGGGTTGCTACGGCTGTGCATCGAGCCTGCGAAACCGTTGCACCCGCTCGCCGGTCGCCACTTCGGCGGTGTAAATGTTGCCCTGACGATCAACCGCGACGTTATGCAGAGCGTTGAACTCGCCCGCCTGCCGCCCCGGCCGGCCGAAGCGGCCAAGTGTCTGCATGGTGACGTGATCGACGATGCGGATTTCACCGTTCATGCCGTCGATCATGTAGATGAATTTCTGTTCCGCGTCGGGTGAGAACACGAGATCGTAGACCGAGCCAGTGCCGCGCGTCGCCTTCTCATAAAAGTGCTCGGACACGAAACTGCCGTCCTTCCGGAAAATCTGCACGCGGTCGTTGGTACGGTCGCACACATAGACGAGCCCATCCTTGTCGATGCGCACGCAATGCACCGGATTGCCGAACCGTTGTGAAGGAGCGGCTGCCGGGTCGTAAGCCGGCAGTTTATCGTCGCTCGGCTTATGACCGTACGCGCCCCAGTGGCGCTTATAGGCGCCGGTCTCGCTGTCGAACACGACCACGCGGCGATTGGCGTAGCCGTCGGCGGCATAGACTTCACGGGCGGCGACGTCGACCGCAACATCGGCTGGCGAGCCGAGCCGGTCGGTCGCGTTCGAATCGTTGCCCTCGCCGCTTTTGCCGATCTGCAGCACGAACTTGCCGTCCATGGTGAACTTGAGAAGCTGGCCGTCTTTCTTGCCGTTGCCGGCAAGCCAGACGAAGTCGTTACCGTCGATATAGACGCCGTGCTCGCTTTCCGGCCATTGATAGCCCGGCCCCGGACCACCAAAGGTGCGCAAGAGATTGCCGGATTGATCGAACACCAGCACCGGCGGCGCGGCGACGCAGCACTTTGCGTCCGGTGGATTTTGCTCCGCGGCGCGTTCGCGCGGCGTGAGCGAGCCCGGCCGATGCACGACCCAGATGCGGTCGAAGCGATCGGTCGCGATGCCCGACACCTGGCCTAGGATCCAGTTGTTGGGCAGCGGCTTCGGCCACAGCGCATCGACCTGAAACTGCGGTATCGCGGCCGGCGGAGCATTCTGCGCCAGCGACGGCGGCGTTGAAGCGGCGCCGGCAAGCACGGCAAAGAGCCCGAGCGCGGCAAGCAGCCACGAAGCGTTCCTCATTGCGTCCTCCCGGCACGGATCGCGGCGCTCTCCGCCGTCGCACGGACTATCCAACATTCCGTGTCCGGCTTGAATAGGCGCTGCCGCCCTTTGGCCGCTACGAGTCGCCCTCGCCGGCGCGCGGCAGCGACGACATCTGCTCCGGCAAGGCAGGCGGCGTGAAGGCGGCGTGACCCTCATCTTTTTTTGTTGCCCCGCCGCGGCCGTGGAACACCTGTCCGATGCGGGCCAGAAACCGCTCGACGTCACCCTCGGCGAGGCGCGTGCGGCGCCAGCGATAGATCAGTCCGTGCGCCGTCCACACGAGAAGGAACATGAAGACGCCGGCGAACACCACGTCGGTGAAGAAATGACCGCCGCCACCGATCCGCATGACACCCATGGCGGCCCCAAATGCCAGCGTCCCGCCATAAGCAAGCGCGCGCCATTGCGGCGGCGCAAGCGCCGCGGGCGCGAACGTCCAGAACGCGCCCGACGGTTCGCCGGCGATGAACGAGCAATTCGTCGGACACGCACCGCGCGGATCCCACCACGGTGTAAACCGGTCGGTGCCGCCGAACTCGACGACGTCGATGGGCCGCGCCCGGCCCCAGTGATCCTTCAAGATCAGATTGGCCAACACGCCGGGGCCGATCGCCAGGGTGAGCAGCATAAACAAAGCCGCGCGGCCGCTCATGGCAAAGGGGCGGCGCGGCATGAACATCTTGAACACGACGGCGGCGCCCGCCGGCGCGGCGAGGAGAGTGATCACGAGCCGCGCCGCGTTACGGGAATGCTGCGCCCACGGCTGCGCGTTGACGACGAAGTCATGGGTGCGGCGGTCGAAAAACCAGCCGGAGATATCGAGGTCGAGCCGCGGATCGAAGGCGAACAACAGCCCCACCACGACGGCGACGGTCAACGCGATAGCAAGCCCGGTCCGGTTCATGCAAAGCGGCCTGATGAGATGTCGCGGCGCGCTGTCACGTCCAGGAGCCCGCCTTGCGGCCGGCGAACAGCCAGTAGACGAACCCGCCGGCGATGCCTGCCGCGGCGAATACTTCTCGGTCGTGGAGGAAATACCGGCCGGGATCGCCCGCGTAGCCGGCGAAATCGAGACTGTAACTCAGCGCCAGCGACAGCACGCCCCCAAGCGCGCCGTAAACAAGACTCGACCGCAAGGAAAATCCCTCCGACAGCACGACGAACAGGAGCGCCGGCAACATCGCGATACCGGCAATGACCGCGGCACCGATCGCGACCACCGGCGCAAACGCCGCCGCCTGCACGCCGGCCGCCGACAAATCGCTCCAGTCCGGAGCCAGCATCCCCACGGTGAGAATGATCGACGCCGCAATGCACGCCAGGAGATAGGCGAAAATCATCATGAGAAGGCGGATCACAGCGGACATCGGCCGCAATCAATCCGTCATCGCCATGGCGCGCAGCGCCAGACGCTCGCGGGCGGACAGCTTCTCCGTCGCGCTCTTTAGCTGACCGCAGGCCGCCAGGATGTCGCGCCCGCGCGGCGTGCGCACTGGCGACGCATAGCCGGCGTTGAACACGACCTCGGAGAATTTCTCGATCTGATCCCAGTCGGAGCATTCGTACGAGGTGCCGGGCCAGGGATTGAACGGAATGAGATTGATCTTGGCGGGAAGGCCCTTGACGAGGCGCACCAGCGCGCGCGCGTCGGCGAGCGAGTCGTTGATGCCCTTGAGCATGACGTACTCGAACGTAACCCGCCGCGCGTTGGACAGCCCTGGATAATTGCGGCAGGCCTCGAGCAGGTCGCGCAGCGGATATTTGCGATTGAGCGGCACCAGCTTGTCGCGCAGTTCGTCGGTTACGGCGTGCAGCGAGATGGCGAGCATGGCGCCGATCTCCGCTCCGGCGCGCGCGATGTTGGGCACCACGCCCGAGGTCGACAGCGTGATGCGCCGCTTGGAGATGCTCAGACCGTCGCCGTCGGCCACGACATTGAGGCCGTCGCGCACCGCTTCGAAATTGTAGAGCGGCTCGCCCATGCCCATCATGACGACGTTGGAGACAAGACGCTTTTGCGGCTCGGCGCCCGCCGGCGCCGCGGCGCGCTCCCAATCGGCGAGCCGGTCCCGCGCCAGCACGACCTGGCCGGCGATCTCGCCCGGCGTCAGGTTGCGAACGAGGCGCTGCGTTCCGGTATGGCAGAACGTGCAGTTGAGGGTGCAGCCGACCTGACTGGAAATGCAAAGCGTGCCGCGGTCCGTTTCCGGAATGTAGACACATTCGATCTCGTGCGGCGCGCCGCCGGTCTCGCCCGGCAGCCGGAGGAGCCACTTCCGCGTACCGTCGACCGAAATCTGTTCGGCGGCGACGTCGAGACGCGCCAGTGTGAAATGCTGCGCCAGCGCCGCGCGCAAATCCTTCGACAGCGTCGTCATCTGCTCGAAGTCCTGCGCACCACGCACGTAAAGCCAATGCCAAATCTGCTGGACGCGCATGCGGCGCTGCTGCTCGGCGACGCCGAGGCTGCCGAGCGCCTCCGCAAGCGCGTCGCGGGACAGGCCGACGAGCGACGGCTTCGCGGGCGGGACATATTGCTCCATCGGCCGCTTTTCGATGAAGGCGGCCGAGGCAACATCGTCCGGATGGGGGGCGGCAAGCGAAGTGGTCATCGTCGATCCGAAATGCGAAGGCGCGGTCTATCAGAGATGGGGCCGCTGGGGCCGTTCTTGAAGCGGCGGAACCAGGCCGCCTACTTGCATTCCTGCGCGGTACGGTCGAGCGCCTGCGCGAGGCCCTTGAGCGAGAATGTATCGGTCGACTGCGTGCCCTTGGCCGATGCGCCCTTCACCACGACACTCTGGCCCGACCGCATCGCGTCGATCATGCGCGCTTCTTCGTTGGCATTCTTGATCCAGGCGCCGTCCTGCTGAGTGTAAAGCGCGTACGTCGTCGCGCCGACCTGCGCGGTCGCCTCCGAGCCGGGCTTGAACGGATAGCCGATGACGATGGAGATCTCGTTGACCACCTTGTCGCCCGGCCGCGTGGAAATGAACATGAAGGTTGGATTGCGCGGGCGTCCGGGCGGGCTCGTCTCCGACGTCGCCGGCTTGGCAATGGCGAAGCAGACCTTCTTGCCGCCCGAAGATGCCGTGTAGGCGCCCCAATCGCCGAACTGCCCCAGCAATGTCGGGTGAGCTCCTCCGGTGGCGGCTGCGGGCGGCACGGCAGGCGTGGCAGGCTTCGGCACCGCAGGTGCGGGCGCGGGCGCCGGCTTGGGTTTTGCCGCAGGCTTCGGTTCCGGCGCGGGTTGTTGCGCCCAAACCGGACCGGCCAATGCCACCGGAATGAGCAGCAAAACCGCAAACCGCCACTGTTGGTTGATCGGCATCGGACCTCGCGGCGCCCCCCGCATTTGATACCAAACCTTTCAATTTTAATCCAATTCGGTTGATGACGGAACGACTTCGCTCGATTCGGGCCGATTTCATGATGCCGCGGCCGGCCCGGCCGGAACCAGCGGTTGGGACAATCCGCCGCCAATGTGACAGCGAACACAGTCGCCCGCCACTGGTTGCCCAATACTGTGCAGCGTTGACGGTGCACGTCCCGAACGGACGTTGCGGCTCGGTTGGCCTGCACGTTCGCACCGGCGCGGGATCTCAGCATTGGAAGGCATTCGGCTGTGTCGACCCTCAGTCATTCCAGCGAAATTACCAACCATCGCGGTTTTGCGGCGGCGAGGACGACCGAGCTGGACGACCTGCTCACCGCGGTGGCAACTGCCCGCAACGATCAGGCCTTTACGGAACTGTTCGATCACTTCGGACCGCGCGTGCAGGCGCAGATGCTCCGCCAGGGGCTTGCTCCGTTTGCGGCGGCTGACGTCGCTCAGGATGTGATGGAGACGATCTGGCGGAAAGCGCACCTGTTCGATCGCAGCAAATCGGCAGCCGCGACCTGGGTGTTCCGCATCGCGCAGAATCGCCGCATCGATATCGGCCGGCGCAGCCGGGAACACAGTCTGTCGATAGAGAGCTTCTTCGGCATTCCCGATCCCGCCGAAGCGTGCGACGATTGCATCGATATAGTGCAGCGGGAAGCCCACGTTCACGCCGCACTCGAACTCGCTGCCGGAGGAGCAGCTCACGCTCGTGCAGCTGGCGTTCTTTGAGGGGTTGTCCCACAGCACCATCGCGGAGCGGATGAAGCTGCCGCTCGGCACCGTGAAATCACGTCTGCGGCTCGCCTACGACCGCCTGCGCCGCGTCCTGCGAGATGCCGGCGTGACCGAAGCGTGAGCGGCGGTCGTTCCGGCAAGCGCCGAATTCGGTGTTAACGCCTCGGGCGGGCCACCCTTCCAACAGCAGCGCGTTCGTGATTATGGAGTCCGGCTTACGCCTTCGCGCAAACCTGACGATCTCCAGCACTGTCCTGAAAGCCATTCCATGAAAGCCGTTCTCTGCCGCCGATTCTGTACGCCCGACGAGCTTGAACTGGCGGACATCGCGGAGCCGCAGGCCGGACCCGGCGAAGCGGTCGTGCGCGTCAAGGCGGCGGCGCTCAACTTTTTCGACACGCTGATCATCGCGGGCAAATACCAGCGTAAGCCGCCGTTTCCGTTCTCGCCGGCCGCGGAGTTTTCCGGCGTGGTCGAGAGCGTCGGACCAGGCGTGACCGATGTGGCTCCCGGCGATCGCGTGATGGGCTATATGGGCTGGGGCGCGGCGCGGGAATTAGTCTCAGTGCGGGTGCAGCAACTCGTGAAAGTGCCCGACGATCTCGATTTCGAACACGCCGCTGGCCTGACGGTAATCTACGGCACGACGCTCTATGCGCTGCGCGAGCGCGCGGCGCTCAAGGCCGGCGAGACGCTCGTCGTGCTCGGCGCATCGGGCGGCACGGGACTGGCCGCGATCGAACTCGGCAAGATGATGGGCGCGCGCGTGATCGCGTGTGCGTCATCGGCCGAAAAACTCGATTTCGCCCGGGCCCACGGCGCCGACGACGTGGTCAACTACGCCGCCGACAATCTGCGCGAGGCGCTGCGCCGGCTCGGCGGCGAGCGTGGCATTGACGTGGTGTACGATCCGGTCGGCGGTCCCTACGCCGAGCCCGCGCTCCGCTCGCTCGGCTGGGAGGGCCGCTATCTGGTCGTTGGATTCGCGGCGGGAGAGATCCCGAAAATCCCGCTCAATCTCGTACTGCTCAAGAGCTGCGACATTCGCGGCGTGCTCTGGGGCGGATGGACGTCTCGCGAGCCCTCGGCGCAGCGCGCGCTCATGACGGACATCGCGCACTGGTGCGCCGAAGGAAAACTCAGCGCGCACGTACACGCGGTCTATCCGCTGGCCGAGATCGCAACGGCGCTTAAGGCCATCGCCGACCGGCAAGTGATGGGAAAGATCGTGCTACGGCCGTGAGGGCTCGCCGCGCAGCCTACCCAAGGCGCGCCGCGCAGCCTCGCGATGATCCGGCGTCATGTGCGACGCCACGAGCTTGATGGCGGCGGCGAGCACGGCGGCATCGTCGGTGTACCCGACAAACGGAATGTAGTCGGGGATCAGATCGGTCGGCAGCACGAAATAGGCGATAGCTCCGACCAGCACCGCCTTCACCTGCAGCGGTGTCCGACGGTCGAACGCGCAATAGTGCGCCGCCAGCAAGTCTTCGGCAAAAGGCAGATCGGCCGCCAATCCGCGCAACTTCCGCCAGAAGCTGCTGCGAAGGCCCTTGTCGTCGGAGGCCGTGTGCTCGGCGCCGAATTGAGCCGCCAGAGCCTCGGCCCCCTGCCATGACGCGGTCTGTTGTCGAAACCACATGGGCTTTAGGGTCCTCAACCCTCGTACGGGCGATAATGCCGGCCTGTTAAATGGCCCCGAAACACGGGGGCCACAAGTGGGCTATGGCCCGTCCCCGTCAGCCGGCAAGCTTGTTCATGATCTCGGCGAGCTTGACGTCGAGGTCGGTCAGCCCGCCGGCATCGTGGGTCGACAGCGTGACCTCGACGGTCTTGTAGACGTTGAACCATTCCGGATGGTGATCGAGCTTTTCGGCCACCAGCGCCGCTCGCGTCATGAAGCCGAACGCCTCGTTGAAATCCGCGAACACGAATTTCTTGGTGATCGCGTCGCGGCCCGCCACTTCGCTCCAGCCTTTCAGCTTGGCAAGTGCCGCCTGGCGGGCCTCACCGGAAAGTTTTTGGGCCATGTGCAAGCTCCCAGCGCCAAATGCCGCTCTCGCAAATATGCGGCAAGATCACTAGCTAGCAAACAATGATGCGATGCGCGAGGTTCCGGGGCACCGCGCGTTCGGGAGGTCGAGATGGGCTGGTCGCTCAAGATCGGATCGGTCGCCGGGACGGCGGTCCGTATCCATGTGACATTCCTACTGTTTCTCGCTTGGCTGTTTGGTGTCAACTTCCTGTCCAGCGGCGCCGCAACGGCGTGGAGCGGGCTTGTCTTCGTGCTGCTGCTGTTTCTGTGCGTGCTGCTCCACGAGTTCGGCCACATCTTCACGGCGCGCGCATTCGGGGTCAGCACGCCGGACGTAATCCTCTTGCCAATTGGCGGCGTCGCGCGGCTCGAACGCATACCGGAAAAGCCCAGCGAAGAATTCCTCGTCGCCATTGCGGGACCGGCCGTCAACGTCGTCATCACGCTGCTGCTGGTCTTGTTTGGCGGAGCCAATCTTAACACCGCCAATGTCGCGTCGCTCGATACGCAGAGCGTCGGGCTGATCGACCGGCTCGCCGAGGTCAATCTGTTCCTTGCCGTGTTCAATCTCATTCCGGCGTTTCCGATGGACGGCGGACGCGTGCTGCGGGCGCTGCTGGCGAGCCGCCTCGGCTACGTGCGGGCGACTGAGATCGCGGCCGCCATCGGCCAATGGGTCGCCTTCCTGCTCGGTTTTCTCGGACTGTTCGGCAATCCGCTGCTGATCTTCATCGCGATCTTCGTCTATCTGGCAGCGGCCTCGGAAGCCCATGTGGTCGCGATCCGCGCCATGTCGCGCGGCGTGCCGGTGACGGCGGCGATGATGACGCAGTTCGCATCGTTGACGCCCGACGAGCATGTCGACGCCGCAGTCGAGACGCTGCTGCGGACGAGCCAGGGCGAATTCCCCGTGGTCGATGCTGCGGGACGGCCCGTCGGCATCCTGGTGCGGAGCGATCTGATCCGGGCGCTCAAGGAGCGCGGACCGGACGCCCGCGTCGCCGACGCGATGAGCGACCGCATTCCGACGATCAGCCACCGCAGCTGCCTGGAAGAGGCCTTCCGCTTGCTTCAGGAGAAATCGGCGCCGGCGGTCGGCGTAGTCGACGCTTCGAAGCGCCTTGTCGGCCTCGTCACGTCGGAAACGGTCGGCGAAATGATGATGCTGCATCAGGCCATGCCGGCCGGTTTCCGCTTTGGGCCATGGAGCCGGCCGGCCGGTGCGTGAGCAAACACCGACACGTTACCGCGATGGCCCATCAACCGCGCTTCCTTCCAAAATCTTGTCAAAATTGGGCTGCACCCTGAACTGAGAGATCGAATTCCAGGGTCGGCGTCGTGGACGGTCCTATGGACGGTTCTATGGCCGGCCCGGCCCAATTAACCAAAGCGCCGGTTTAGTCCATGAACCGGCGCCTACGGCATGGCGTCAAAACGCCAAAGCCGTGTTAGGATTAACCATGCCGCCCGGACTACCGCGCCGTCCGCCTTTGGCCATGAGACTGTGGCTGTTCCGACGCTCCGGCACCGGGAGTGAAACCGGCGCCGCAGCGGGGACACCCAGTCGCTCAATTGGCAAAACGATGAGTATCGAGTCGCTTGAACATATGGTGCGAGGCCGCGTCAAAACGTTTCTGCGACACACTTGGCTTGTCACAATCCTCGGAACGATCGTCCTGGGTGGCGCTCTCTGGGCGGCCGTCTACTTTACGAATAGGGCGAACACCATGCGAATTGCCGCTGGACCTGCCGGCGGCGTGGACGTCAAGCTCGTTCAATTGCTGACGGACAAATTCGCCAAAGATCACGATGGTATCAAGATCGAGCTGGTCACCACCAACAGCGACAAGGATAGCGTACAGGCGCTGATCAACAACAGCGCCGACCTTGCCGTCGTTCCAACCACCGTGGCCAATTCGGCGGATTGGCCCGTGGTCGCTATTTTGCGCCAGAACGTTATGGCCTTCATCATTCCGGCGCCGAGCGCAATTGCCCCTCCGCCCGGAAAGAAAGGCGCAAAGGCCGCCAAAGCCGCAAAGCCCGTCAAGAAGAGCAAAGACAGCGACAGCGACGACGACAGCAGCAAGTTTGGCAAAGTGACGGATCTTGTGGGCAAGCGCATCGGCATTGTCACCGGCAATGAAGCCACCCCCGAATTGCTGAATATCGTTCTCGATCATTACGGCGTGCCGGTGAGCAAGGTGCAGGTGTCGCAAATCGACCCGAAGAATTTCGCCGATTCGATTCACAACAACTTGGTCGACGTCATCTTTATCGCCGACGCGGCGACGAGCCAGGCCATCACCGACGCCGTGGCTGCCGCTTCGCACGAGGGCGACGCGCCAACATTCATCGAAATCGATCAGGCGGACGGCATCGCCAAGCGCAATATCGCTTTCAACTCGGTCGATATCGATGCCGGCACCTTCGGCGGCAACCCGCCAATGCCAAGCGACAGCCTCAAAAGCCTGAGCTTCGCGGAGAATCTGGTCGCCCGTAAATCGTTCAATCACAGCGGCATCACCGCGCTGTCGAAGCTGATCTACACATCCCGGCTGGCGATCGAATCGCAGATGGCGGGAGAGGTCAAAATCGAGGCGCCATCGACCGACAAGGACGCGGCCGTCCTGGTGCATCAGGGCACCCTCGACTATCTCAACGACAATTCGCAAACGTTCTTCGACAAATACGGCGACGACATCTTTTACGGCATGCTGATCTTCCCGGTTTTCGGGTCCGCGATCGCCGGGGTTGCCAGCTATCTGCGTAGCGACGGCCGTACCCGCCGGCTGCGGCTGTTGCAGCGCGTGCTTGATCTGGTGCGAAAGGCTCACGCCGCCCAGAACATCGAAACGCTCGAGCAGCTTCAGATCGATGCCGACAACCTCGTGGTCGCCATCATTCACCAGAGTGAGCACGAGGAATTCGACGAGACGGTGCGCATGTCGTTTGCCTTCGCGCTCGATCAACTTCGCTTCGCCATTGCGGCGCGACGTACCGCCATCCTCGACCACGCCGCAGGCAGCGGCAGCAGCGGCAGCAGCAAGGCTGCGGCGGCGGCCTAGCGCTTAAAGCTCTTCTCGACCGCCCCGATCGGGTCAGCACAGAGTCATCCTGCCGTCGCATAAAGTTCGAAGTCTTCGTCAAATTCGGCCTGCACTGTCCGCCGCAATTCGACGGCGGAGGCCCAATGGCCGTCATAATGCGAGGGCGTGCGGCGCTCACACGCCGCACGCTGATGAAAGGTACTGCCGCGGCGGCAGTCACCGCGATCGGCGCGGTGGCGCGGCCGTCGCTGAGCTTCGCGCCGGACCGGCCGCAGATCACGCACGGCATCCAATCGGGCGACGTGTCCGGCGGTTCGGGCGTGGTCTGGGCGCGCGCCGACCGGCCGTCGCGCATGCTGGTCGAAACCGCGACGACCGAAAGTTTCCGCGATATCAGAAGCGCGGTGTATGTGGACGCCCTGCCGCAATCCGATTTCACCGCCAAGGCGCTGGTCGAAGACCTGCCGCCGGACCAGGACATTTTCTACCGCATCAGCTCTCAAGACCTCTCGTCGGCGGTTTTCGGCGAACGGCAGACCGGGCGCTTCCGCACGCCGCCCAGCAGCCGCCGCCCGGTGTCATTTCTCTGGTCGGGCGACACGATGGGCCAGGGCGGGGGCATCGATCCGGCGCGCGGCGGCATGCGCACCTACGCGACGATGCTGCGAAACCGTCCCGACTTTTTCGTCCATTGCGGCGACAACATCTATGCCGATTGCCCGATTCGCACCGAGCGACAACTGCGCGACGGCAGCATCTGGCGCAACATCGTCACCGAGGCGAAATCGAAACCCGCCGAAACGCTCGACGACTATCGCGGCAACTACAAATACAACCTGCTCGACGGCAATCTGCGCGCCTTCAACGCCGAAGTGCCGACGTTTGCGCTGTGGGACAATCACGAGGTCATGGAAACGTGGTGGCCCGACGAAGCGCTGCCGCATGCCAACAACACGCTGGCCTTTGCCGCCCGTGCGAGGCGCGCGTTCCACGAGTTCCTGCCGATCCGCGAAACCATGGCCGAGCCGGGACGCGTCTATCGCAAGATTCAATACGGCCCGCTGCTCGACGTGTTCATGCTCGACATGCGCAGCTATCGCGGTCCGGACGGGCCGCACACCGACAGCATCTATCGGCCCGACGATTACCTGCTTGGGCCCGCGCAGCTTGCGTGGCTCAAACGCGAGCTTGCCCATTCGCAGGCGACCTGGAAGGTGATCGCCGCCGACACGGCGATCGGCTATATCGTCAACACGACAGGCATCGAACACGCCGACGGCCCGCGCGGGCGCGGCGTCGAGATCGCGGACCTGCTCTCGTTCATCAAGCATGCGGGCGTGCGCAACACGCTGTGGGTCACCGCCGACCTGCACTACACCGCCGCGCACTATTACGACCCGAATCGCGCGGTGTTTCAGGATTTCGAGCCGTTCTGGGAATTCGTCTCGGGGCCGATCCATGCCGGCACCTGGACGCCGGTTGAGCTGGAACGCACCTTTGGCCCGCAGGTCGTGTTCCGCAACGCCTCGTCCCCGGAGCAAGGCGACAACCTCGCCCCGTGCTACGCCTGCAATTCTTCGGTCATGTCGGCATCGATGACGCGACCGAAACGCTGACCGTAACGCTTAAGGATGTGGCCGATCAGGCGCTGTGGTCGATCGCCTTCGATCCGGCGCCGGAGCCGACGGCTCGCGTGACCATGCTGCGCCTCTGAGCCCGGACGCCCTCTACCGCGGATAAACCCACTGGCCTCAACATTGCTTCCCGACCGAAACTGTCTATATACGGGCCAGAATCGCGGGCCCCTTGGGGGCTCGTTTTGGTTTACGGATCAATGAACCTTCGCAATATCGCCATCATCGCCCACGTCGACCACGGCAAAACCACCCTGGTCGACCGGTTGCTGCAGCAATCGGGCTCGTTTCGCGAGAATCAGCGGGTCGCCGAGCGGGCGCTCGATTCCAACGATCTCGAGCGAGAGCGCGGCATCACCATCCTGGCCAAGGCCACCTCCCTGGTCTGGAAAGACACCCGGATCAACATCGTCGATACCCCCGGCCACGCCGATTTCGGCGGCGAGGTCGAACGCATCCTCAATATGGTGGATGGCGCCTTGGTACTGGTCGACGCCGCCGAGGGGCCGCTGCCGCAGACGAAATTCGTCGTCTCGAAGGCGCTTAAGATGGGGCTGCGGCCGATCGTGGTCATCAACAAGGTCGACCGTTCGGATGCCCGGCCGAACGAGGTTGCCAACGAGATTTTCGACCTGTTCGCGGCTCTCGACGCTACGGAGGAACAGCTCGACTTCCCCATTCTTTACGGCTCGGCCAAGCAAGGCTGGATGGCGGCGAGCGCCGAAGGTCCGAAGGACCAGGGCATGGCGCCGCTGTTCGACCTCGTCGTCCGCCATGTGGCGCCTCCGACCGTTGAGGAGGGCGCGTTCCGAATGCTGGGGACAATCCTGGAGGCCAATCCCTATCTGGGCCGCATCGTCACCGGCCGCATTTTTTCTGGCTCGGTGAAGCCCAACCAGCCGGTGAAAGTCCTCGACCGCAACGGCGAGTTGGTCGAGACTGGCCGCGTCACCAGGGTGCTAGCCTTCCGCGGCTTGGAGCGGGCGCCGATCGAAGAGGGTTTCGCCGGCGACATCGTTGCCATCGCTGGCCTGCCGGAAGCATTCGTTTCGCACACGCTGTGCGCCCCGGAAGTCACCGAGCCGCTGCCGGCGCAGCCGATCGATCCGCCGACGCTGACCATGACTTTCCACATCAATGATTCACCGCTGGCCGGCACCGAAGGCGACAAGGTACAAAGCCGGGTGATCCGCGACCGCCTGTTGCGCGAGGCTGAAGGCAACGTCGCGCTGCGGATTTCCGAGTCCGTTGAGAAGGATTCGATGGAGGTCGCCGGCCGCGGCGAATTGCAGCTCGGCATCCTGATCGAGACCATGCGGCGTGAAGGGTTCGAGCTGTCGGTGTCGCGGCCGAAGGTCTTGTTCCGTCACGACGAGAGTGGCGAGCTTCTGGAGCCGATCGAGGAAGTCCTCATCGACGTCGACGAGGAGCACTCCGGCGTGGTGGTGCAGAAGCTCTCCGAGCGCAAAGGCGAGCTGGTCGAGATGCGGCCCTCCGGCGGCGGACGCGTACGGTTGATCTTCTACGCTCCGACACGCGGACTGATCGGCTATCAGGGCGAACTGCTCACCGACACGCGGGGCACCGCGGTGATGAACCGGCTGTTCCACGCCTATGGTCCGCATCGCGGCGACATCGTCGGCCGGCGCAACGGCGTCTTGATCTCGACCGACCAGGGCGATGCGGTCGCCTATGCGATGTGGAATCTGGAAGACCGCGGGCCGATGATGATCGAGCCGGGCTGGAAGGTCTATCGCGGCATGATCGTGGGCGAGCACACGCGCGGCAACGACCTCGAAGTCAACGTGCTCAAGGGCAAAAAGCTGACCAACATCCGCACGCACTCGAAGGACGAAGCGGTCCGCCTTACTCCGCCGATTCGCATGACGCTCGAAAAGGCGCTGGCCTATATCGAGGACGACGAGCTGGTCGAGGTGACGCCGAAATCGATTCGGCTGCGCAAGAAGCTGCTCGATCCGAACGAACGCAAGCGCGACGAGCGGCGCAAGGAAGCGGAGCGCGTCTGAGCCGCACGCGTCTGAAGTCGCACCCAAGGGCGCCATTCGCTTTGGAATGGGTTCTGGGTTTGGACACTAGATAGCGGATTTTCCGGCCGCAATTCTCGAAGAGCCGCGACCGGCACCGTAAAATACCACGGAACCGTGTCGCTGGTGCAACAGCCCCGCCAGATTGCGAAGGGACCACGAATTTTTCGCTTCGCGATGATGGCGCGACCCCCTCGATTCCGCTAATAATCCACATCGTTAACTGAACGTGAAATCTCGGCACTTGAAGCCCGCGGAATCGCTTGCTTTGATCGGCCCATGAGCACAGTCCTTATCGAAATCCGTCGCGCCAAGCCGTCCGATGCCGGCGCGGTTGCGGAATGCCACGATGAGGCATGGCGGATGGCGTATCAGGGCATCATCCCGGGGACTGAACTCGAAAAGCTGGTGATTCGCCGCGGTCCTGCGTGGTGGGACAGCGCCATCCGCAAGGGCAGCCGCATCGCTCTCCTACAATTCGGCGACAAGATCGCGGGCTACACCAATTACGGGCGCAATCGCGCGCGCAGCCTCTACTACGATGGCGAGATCTACGAGCTTTATCTGCGGCCGGAATTCCAGGGACTGGGCTTCGGCCGGCGGCTCTTTACCGCCGCCCGCCGCGATCTGGCGCAGAGCGCACTCAAATCGCTGATCGTGTGGGCGCTGTCGGAAAATGATAACGCCGTGGAATTCTATCGCGCGCTTGGCGGCAAGGCCGTCGCCCGCTCGTCGGAAAAATTCGGCACCCGCGTGCTCGACAAGGTCGCGTTCGGCTGGAATAGCTGACGCTCAGCGCGTCGATCTCACAAGACTGTGCTTATGGATTCCGGACAGCCGGAATGCGGCTTCCGGAACGACGCTTATACCTCCGGCGCCGGTAGTCCGGCCTGCGTGCAAGCGGCGCGCAGCGTGTTGACCAGCAGGCAAGCGATCGTCATCGGCCCGACCCCGCGCGGCACCGGCGTGATGGCGCCCGCCACCGCCGCAGCTTCAGCGAAATTGACATCGCCGACGATGCGCGATTTGGCGCCGTCGGGAATCCAATTGATACCAACATCGATCACGGTAGCGCCGGGCTTGATCCAGTCGCCGCGCACCAATTCGGGACGGCCGATCGCAGCGCAAACGAGATCGGCGCGGCGGCACACGGCGGGAAGATCGCGCGTGCGCGAATGCGCGATGGTGACAGTGGCGTTTTCAGCGAGCAGCAGCTGAGCCAGCGGTTTGCCGACGATATTCGAGCGGCCGATGACCACGGCGTCGAGGCCCGCGAGCGAGGCATGCACCGTCTTGGCAAGCTTGATGCAGCCGACCGGCGTACACGGCGCGAGCGCCGGCAGACTTGACGCTAGACGTCCGGCGTTGAGCGGATGGAAACCGTCGACGTCCTTCTCGGGATCGACCGCGGCGATGACGTGCGTTGAGTCGATCTGCGGCGGCAGCGGCATCTGAACCAGAATGCCATTGACGGTCCTGTCGGCGTTGAGACGCCGCACCAGCGCGATTAATTCGTCTTCGGTCGCCGCTGCGGGGAGATGATGATCGAAGGCCTGCATGCCGGCCTCGACGAGCGCCCGCGATTTGCTGGCCACGTAGGTTTTGCTTGCCGGATTCTCGCCGACGAGGACGACCGCTAACCCGGGCTTGAGGCCGTGTGCTTCTGTCAGGCGGCGCGTTTGTGCAGCCACCGCGGCGCGCAAGTCGGCCGCAATCGCCGCACCGTCGATGATCCGGGCACTCATGACGCCGCCTTGCAATTGATGTCGACCAAACGTTCGAGCGCAGCTGCCAGCGCGAAACCATCACCCGCAACGCGAATGCGCTTCACCCGCGCGGTCGCGCCGGAGACGACGCTCACCTGGCGGGGCGCGGTACGCAACGCGCCGGCAAACAGCCGGCACAGCGCCGCGTTCGCTTGGCCTTCGAACGGCGCCGCGCGTACGCGCGCCCGGAGTGCGACGCGGCCGTCAGCGCGCTGCTCGACCCCTTCGATCGCGTCGCGGCCGCCGCGCGGCGTCAGGCGCACGTCGACCAGCAAGCCATCCGCCGACGCAATCCACGGCACGTTAGCCACGGCGTTCAGAACACGAGGGGCCGCAGGTAACGCGCAATTACACTCTGAAGGAAAATAATTATCAGAAACAGGATGACCGGTGAGATATCGATACCGCCGAGATTCGGCAGCATGTTGCGGATCGGGCGCAGCACCGGATCGGTAATGCGATAGAGAAAGTCGCCGATCATCGCAACCGCCGGGTTCCTGGTGTTCACGACGTTGAACGCCACGAGCCAGGAAAAGATCGCCATCGCGATCACGATCCACATGTATAGAGTGAGAGCAATATCGATAACGTCAAGGAGCGATTGCATCTATTTCTTTCACATTAAGGGATGCCC
This sequence comes from uncultured Alphaproteobacteria bacterium, assembly GCA_963732015.1. GTDB lineage: Bacteria > Pseudomonadota > Alphaproteobacteria > Rhizobiales > Xanthobacteraceae > BOG-931. Next base: position 156,887 of record CAVSXY010000011.1, read on the forward strand.
AAAACTAGCCGTTCGCGGCGACGCGAACAAGACGACGCCCGAACCGCCGCGGGCGGGCAGCGTTCTTGACACTCCGGGGCTGCGGCCCTAAATGGCCCGCACTCGCCACAAGCCGGCACGCCCCATCCGACCCTTCCGTGCGAGCGGAAGCCCAAGGGAGTGGGACGCCCGCGGCGGGGCCGTAGCTCAGTTGGGAGAGCGCCGCAATCGCACTGCGGAGGTCAGGGGTTCAAATCCCCTCGGCTCCACCAACCTTCGCTCGCTGCGCGAGCTACGGCTTGGCAGGCCAGTACCACCGATGACGGGTCGTTGCTAAACGATCAGGGTAGCGTCCTCTTTTTTGGGATGAACCCGAGGCCGGTCGTAGCCGACCAACCCGCTATGCACGGCACGATCGAGCACGGCGCAATTGAGCTACGGCAACGGCCAAGTCGCAGCCGAACAGCCTCAATCCTCCGGAAAGCCGCTATCATCGCTCTTTCTGTTGTTCTTGTCGTCATCGCCGCCGTCGTGGCCGGAAATATCGCGGACAACACCGACGCCGGCCGGGCATGGCTGATCAAGTACGGATTTGAATTCCGGGCGACTGCGGCGGGTAACGACAGGGGAGACAAAACGCGGCGGGCCTAATATTGAAAAGGCGGAATGATCTCCGCCGATCCCCCGACCGTCCGCCTACTGCATCACCCAGCGTTTGTCCGCTTCCTCTACGTGCGGATTGCAGCGACGGTCGCGCTTCAGGTCAATGCGGTCGCGGTCGGCTGGCAGATGTACGCGCTGACCGATAGCTCGTTCGCGCTCGGTCTGGTCGGGCTCGTCCAATTCATCCCGGCGATCAGTCTCTTCCTTGTCACCGGCCATGCCGCCGACCGCTACGACCGGCGCACCGTGACCGCGATCGCCGAATTCGTTGAAGCGGCGGCCGTGGCCGTGTTGGCGCTTGCGGCCGCCGCCGGCCAGTTGTCGCCGCATCTTCTGCTCGCCATGGCCTTCTTCATCGGGATGGGGCGCGCGTTCGAACAGCCGAGCCTGCAATCGGTCCTGCCGAACATCGTACCGGCCGAGACGCTGCCGCGCGCCATTGCCGCTTCGAACTCCGCCGCGCAAACCGCCATCGTCGCCGGCCCGGCGCTCGGCGGTTTGTTGATCGCACTCAGTCCGGCGGTCGTGTTTGCCGTGTGTGCCCTGCTGTGGCTAACCTCCGGGTTTGTCATGCTCAGGATCGCGATGGAGCGGGCGCCGCCACGGCGCGAGCCGATCAACCTCGCCTCACTGCTCAGCGGGTTTGTTTTCATCGGCCGTCATAAGATCGTGCTCGGCGCCATCGTGCTCGATCTGTTCGCCGTGCTGCTCGGCAACGCCACCGTGCTGCTGCCGGTCTTCGCCCGCGATATTTTTCTGTCCGGGCCGCTCAGCTTTGGCGTCTTGCGCGCCGCGCCGGCTGTCGGCGCTATCCTGACGTCCCTTGCGCTCACGCGCTGGCCGATTCCGCGCCGCGTGGGCGCCATCATGTTCACGTCCGTCGCGGCCTTCGGGATCGGCACCATTCTGCTTGCACTGTCGCCGAGCTTCGTCTTGGCGCTCGGCGCCATGGCCGTCGTCGGCGCCTCGGATACGATCAGCGTCGTCATCCGGCAGACGCTGATCCAGCTTTACACCCCCGACCACATGCGCGGCCGCGTTTACGCGGTGAGTTCGTTGTTCACCGCGATGTCGAACCAGCTCGGCGATTTCCGGGCCGGCGCGATGGCGAGCGTCTTGGGGACCGTGCCTTCGGTCCTTGTCGGCGGCCTCAGTGCGCTCGCCGTCGTTCTGATTTCGGCTACGGCCTTTCGCGACCTGTTGAAGGCCGACCGCTACGAGGCGGTCAAGGAATAGGTCCGGACGCCTGGAAGCGGCGCGCTCTCTCAGGCATCATGGCGCCGCAATCGGGAGGGCTTCGCCGGTCCGAGCCTTTGTTTGAGCATGATCCTCCCTGAAAACACGCCGTCGTGGTTCCGGATGATGCTCGACGCCGCGTATCCAGTCCCGACTGCGCCAAAGGACACCCCATGCAAACGAACATTGCCCGAGTGAGCAAGCTCGCGCCTGCCCTGATGGCTGCCGCCGTCCTGTGGCTCGCCGGCGCCGCCGCGCCGGCAAGCGCAGCAGCGCCCTGCGGCGGCGACTTCGGCACGTGGCTGCAGGGGCTCAAGCAGGATGCGGCCGCCCAGGGGGTCTCGCAGCGCACGATTCAGTCCGCGCTGGCCGGCATCACCTACGACCCGACGATCATTGCGCGTGATCACGCCCAGGGCGTCTTCCGCCAGAGCTTCGAGCAGTTCTCCGGCCGCATGGTGCCGCCGCGGCTCGCGCGCGGCCAGCACCTGCTCCAGCAATATGCGCCGGTGTTCGCGCGCATCGAACAGCAATTCGGCGTGCCAGGCGCCGTGATCGTCGCCATCTGGGGCCTCGAAACCGACTTCGGCGCCAACTCCGGAAAGTTTCCGACCATCCGCTCGCTGGCGGCGCTGGCCTACGACTGCCGCCGGCCCGACAAATTCCGCGGTGAGGTCATCGCCGCGTTGCAGATCGTCGATCGCGGCGACATGAGCCCGGCCGACATGCGCGGCGCCTGGGCCGGCGAGATCGGTCAGACCCAGTTCCTGCCGTCGTCCTATCTGAAATACGCCATCGACTACGACGGCAACGGCCGCCGCGATCTCATTCGCAGCGTTCCGGATGTGCTGGCCTCGACAGCTAACTATCTGAAAGGTTATGGCTGGCAGCGCGGTCAGCCCTGGGGCGAGGGCACCGCGAACTTTCAGGTGCTGCTGCAGTGGAACGCGTCGCAGGTCTATACCAAGACGGTGGCCTATTTCGCGCAACGTCTTGCCGGGCAGTAATAACACGGCATCGAGCGGAGACGTCTGATGAGAAAGTTTCTGATCGCAGCGGCTGCATCGCTCTGCGTCGTCGCCCACGCCTCGGCCCAAGAGAGCGCACCCGCGCAGAGCGCACCCGCCGATCAAGTCACCCTGCCGGACGGCGACGCCAAGCAGACCATCGAAGCCGTCTGCGTCGGCTGTCACGACCTCCGTCGCGTGGTGCGCTCCAACAATTCGCCGGAGGAGTGGCGCAACGCCATCAACATGATGGTGTCCGCCGGAGCGCCGCTGACGCCGGACCAGAAAGAACAGGTCATCGCCTACCTGATCAAAAATTTTCCCGGCAAGCCGAAGCCTGCGCCCGCCATCATCGCCGGGTCGGTGCAGGTGTCGTTCAAGGAATGGCCGGTGCCGACGCCCGGCTCACGCCCGCACGATCCGCTGGCGACGCCGGACGGCGACATCTGGTACACCGGCAACATGTCGAGCAAACTCGGACGGCTCGACCCGGCGACCGGCGACATCAAGGAATTTCCGACCAAGACCCCGTTCTCTGGTCCGCACGGCCTGACCTACGACAAGGACGGCAACATCTGGTTCACGGCGAATTTCGCCGGCTATGTGGGCAAGCTCAATCCGGCAACCGGCGACATCACCGAGTACAAGATGCCCAACCCGGCGGCGCGCGATCCCCATACGCCGCTGTTCGACAAGGACGGGATGCTGTGGTTCACGCTGCAGAACGCCAACATGGTCGGCAGGCTTAACCCTGCGACCGGCGACATCAAACTCGTCACCATGCCGACGCCGAAATCGCAGCCCTACGGCATGGTCTTCACCGCGGACGGCGAGACGATCTTCTTCGACATGTTCGGGACCAACAAGATCGCCAGCATCGATCGCGAGACGATGGCGATCAAAGAATATCCGTTGCCCGATACCGGCAGCCGGCCGCGCCGCATCGCAATCACGTCCGACGACATCGTCTGGTACGGCGACTATTCGCGCGGCCGTCTCGGACGGCTCGATCCGAAGACCGGCAAGGTGACCGAATATGCGTCGCCCGGCGGCCCGCGCACGCAGCCTTACGGCATCACCGCGCTAAACGACATCATCTGGTATGTGGAGTCCGGCCTGTCGCCGAACGCGCTGGTCCGCTTCGATCCGAAGACGGAGAAATTCCAGACCTGGACAATTCCCTCGGGCGGCGGCGTGGTGCGCAACATGATGCCGACGCCGGACGGCCACCATCTCGCGCTCGCCTGCAGCGCCGTGAACGGGCTTGCGCTCGTCGAAATCAAGGACGGCACCTGATCGTTCAGTAGGCGCTGAGCAGATCGATCTTGGTGTTGGCGAGAATGAGCCGCTTGACCAGAATGGCGGCGAGGTTGCGGGCAATGCGCTCGCCGATATGCGGATGCTCACGGCGAAACCGGTCGAATTCCTCGATCGGCAGTTCGAGGCACGTGACATCGGTGTCGGCCCAGACGTCGGCCGTGCGCCGTTCGCCGAGCAGCGCCATCTCGCCGAATTCCATGCCCTGATCGAGGCTCGCGAGCCGCACCCCGCTTGGCAGCTTCACGCTGACCATGCCGTTCCGCAGAAAGAACAGCGATGCGGCAGGCTCCTCAGCCGCGACGATCCGCTGGCCCAAGCGGTAGGTACGCTGGGTGCCAAGCGTTGCGAGGCTTGTGAGTTCCTCATCGGTGAGACCGCTCAGCAGCGCCTGCTCCCTTAAGTGAACCGTGTTGCTCAGCGGGACGTAGCCGCCGTAGCGAAACACGATTTGATCCTCCGCCCACTCGATCGCCTCGTCGAGCTGCGCGATCGTCCGCACGTTTGGAATGTCGGCGATGAGCGGACTGATGGTGGCCCAGATCTGCGACTTCGGTTCGATGCCCGACAGCACACAGTCGTGGCTGCGGAAGCAGCCAAGGTGCGCAGGATGTCGGCAAAGAGCATGCCGGCCCCGTTGGTGATAGAGGCGACGCGGCGAAAGTCGACGATCAGCAACTGACCCGGTCGCTCGTCGAGTCGCCGCGACACGTAGTCGAGAGTTGCGAACGTGAGCGCACCGACCAGCTCGATGACGCGGACCGCCTTCGCGATGCTCTTCGAGAATTTGCTGCTCGCGCGGCTGGCGGCTGCGCCGCGAGGTGATGCCACCAATGTCGTAATCGGCGATGATCGCGGTGCGCACGTCGCCCGAGCGGCTCAGCATGTGCAGGCCGAAATGGGTCGACAGCGCCTCGCACACCTCCAAGCCGCGCACGCTGTTGCCGTGCGAGTCAAGCGGCGGCGAAAACGTGCCGAGCCCAAGCTGCGTCGGTAGTGCCGCGACAATGCCGCCGCCGACGCCGCTCTTGGCCGGCATGCCGACACGGTAAACCCACTCGCCGGCATAGTCGTACATGCCCGAACTGGTCATGATCGACAGCGTTCGCGCCACCGCATACGGATTTCATGACCTGCTCGCCGGTCACCGGATTGACGCCGTTGTTGGCCAGCGTCGCCGCCATCACCGCAAGATCGCGCGCCGTCACCAGAACCGAACACTGCCGGAAATAGACGTCCAACACAGCGCCGACATCGCCTTCGACGACCGCGTAGTTGCGCAGCAGATAGGCGATCGCGCGATTGCGGTCGCCGGTTTCCCGCTCCGAGGCAAAGACCAATTCGTCGACGTCGAGGTCGCGGCCGGCGAAACGGCCGAGCGCGGCGCGGATGCATTCGAACGCTTCGCTGCCTTTGGCCTGATGGATGAGGCCCGAGCACGCGATGGCCCCGGAATTGACCATCGGATTGTACGGCCGATTATCGGGCCGCAGCCGAATCGAGTTGAACGCGTCGCCGCTCGGTTCGACGCCGATCACGGCTTCGACGCGCTCGGCACCGAGCAGTTCGAGCGCCAGCGCGAACACGAACGCCTTGGAGATCGACTGGATGGTGAAGGGGACGGAACTGTCGCCGACCTCATAGACGTGGCCATCGATGGTGGCGAGGCAGATGCCAAAATGATGAGGGTTGGCCTTTTTCAGTTCGGGAATGTAATCAGCGACGGCGCCGCTGAGATCGCCACGAAACTCGCTGTGGCAATGAACCAGAAACCGGTGCAGCGGCGATACCGCGGGGCGCGCCGACGCGGCGTCGGCGATCCCGAAATTGGTCGAGTGCATGTTGGCTTAGCTTCGAATGTCGGCCGATCTTAACAAGCTTGCGACGAATGCCGCCGGCAAGCTCGCCCCCGCCGACATCGCGATTATGGCTGGTCCGTCAACCCCTGAAAAGTAGGGGTGCTAATTGACCGCAGGGTCATGTGCAGGCTTATGGGGCCCCGGACATCCAGCGGTCGAGAAACACGCTGAGCCAGGCGCGCGCGCTGAAGTCATACACGGCGCGATCGGCGAAATGGGTGTCGCGCGGCCGCGCGCCCGGCAACTCAAGCCGCTCATGACCACGCGTGGTCCACTTGTGCATCATGGCGTGCGTAACGTCGGGATGGAATTGCAGCGCGTAGGCCGCCCCGTAGCGGATCGCCTGCACCTCGAAGGTATCACCTTCGGCCAGAAGCTCGGCGCCCGCCGGCAGGTCGAAACCTTCGCGGTGCCATTGGTAGACCCGCTCCGGCCATTCCTCGACCACCGTATAGCCCGTTGCGGTCGGGCGGATCGGGTAATAGCCGATCTCGCAACGGCCTTCCGGGTGGCGAAAAACCCTACCGCCGAGCGCCCGCGCGCACATCTGCGCGCCCAGGCAGATGCCGAGGAACGGCTTCTTCTCCTTGAGCGGCACGGCGATCCAGTCGATCTCGCGGCGGATGAAATCGTCCTCGTCGTTGGCGCTCATCGGGCCGCCGAAGATGATCGCCGCGGCGTGGTCCTGCATGGTCGGCGGCAGCGGATCGTCGAAGCGCGGCCGGCGCACGTCGAGCGGGTATCCGAGGTCCCTTAGAGCGTTGCCGACACGGCCCGGGGTGGAGTGCTCCTGGTGCAGAATGATCAGGATCGGCTGTCGCATATCCGAAGCAATTCGAACGGCGTCTTGCGAATCTCAATCGCGCATAAATCTGTATCGCGGCCAAGGCGGAATTCAAAGCACTGGCATCTAAGATTTACTCTGCGCGTCCTGCATGCGGCTTGCGATAATGGGCAACAGCAGCGCGCGCGGCAAAAGCCGGATGAAAAAGACCGCGATCTTGTTGCCAAGCCCGGCAATGACGACGCGCTGGCCGCGCATCAGCCCGCGATAGCCGATCTCGGCCACCCGCCGCGACGGCAGGGCCAAAATTCCGCCTTCGCCGATGCCGCCGAGCAAATCCCAGCACGCGCCTGAAATTCAGTCGCGACCGGGCCCGGACACAGCGCGCTGACCCGCACGCCGCGGCCGGATAATTCCTGATGCAGCGCCTCGCTGAACGACAGCACGTAGGCCTTGCTGGCGTAATAGACGGCCATGCCGGGGCCGGGCAGGAAGGCGGCGATCGACGCGACGTTGAGAATGCCTCCGCGCTGGCGCGCAAGCGCATCGACGAAGGCTAGCGACAATTCGGTCAGCACCCGCACGTTGAGGTCGATCATGGCGAGTTCTTCGCCGTGATCGAGACTCGCGGCCGCTCCGGACAATCCGAAACCCGCATTGTTGACCACGAACTGCGGCTCCAGGCCGCGCGACGAAAGCTCAGCGGAGATTTTGGCAACGGCATCGCGCTGGGTCAGATCGATCGGCAACACAAGCGGCAGCTGGCCGGCGCGCGCTGCGATCTCCTCCGCCAGTGCCGCAAGCTGCGCTTCGCGCCGAGCGACCAGCACAAGCTCGTGGCCGTGCTCGGCGAAGACGCGCGCTAGATCGGCGCCAATCCCGGCCGAAGCGCCGGTGATCAGCGCGACCGGCTTCATGTATCGCTGCCGGAATCGGAGGCTTCGCCGGTTTCACCGCCGACGCGCCGGCGCAGTTCGATCCGTTCGCGCGGCGATACCCCGAGCAGGTCGGCGGCGCGCCACAACAGATTGTCCTCGAGCTCGTCGCGCTGGCCGTCGGCGTAGACAATCTGCCACATCATCTCGACGATCTTGGCGCGGCCTTCTTCGTCGAGCGTGCGGTTGAGCAGACTGGTGAAGTGATAAAGATCGACCGCTTCATGCTCGGCCGCCGTGGCCTGATCGACCAGTTCGTCAGTCATGGCATCATCGAGACCGAAGCGTTGCTTGACCACCACGTGGAGCTTGTCGCGCTCCGCTTGGGACATCTCGCCGTCGATTGCCGCGGCATGCACCAGCAGCGCCGCCGCCGCGAGGCGATAGTCGTTGTCGGCGAAGTGCCGCGGATGCTTTTCGCCGTCGACGAAATCGGAGATGAAATTCTTGAAAGATTCGAACATGCGCCCGTCCCGTCCCAGCGGGTTTTAGTCCCACGTTCATATCGCGACGTAAAGTGGCCGGTGCAAGGCTGTTTTGCGAACCTTACGCCGTGTTCATTGAACGGCGTGCGCCTTGTGGATGCTGTCTTCGAGCAGCTGGATATTGGCCTGGACGTAGGGGTTGGCGGGGTCCTTGGCCTGCGCCTCTTCGAGCTTCCGGCGCGCGCGTGCGTAGTCGCCGCGCAGCATGTAGGAAAATCTCTGATCGTTGAGAATTTGCGCGGTCGGGCCGATGAGGCGGATGGCCCGGGCGTAGGCGCGGTCGGCGAGATCGAAGCGGTGCAGCCGGTCGTAGGAGGCGGCGAGCCCGACCCAGGCCTCGGCGTCGCGCGGATGCTTTTCGGCGGCGTTGCGGAAGCTCTGCTCGGCCAGGCCGAAATTGTTGTTGCGGAAATATCTCTTGCCCATCTGCAGGTCGTCGTTGGGATCGTCGCCGAGCAGGCCGGGCTTCGACAACGGTTTGACCGGCTCGCCGCTTGGCCCGGGTTCGGCCGGCTGCGTGACAATCGATCCTGTCGCATCGGAACCGGCCGCCGCGCTCCCGCTGCTTCCGTCAGACGAAGGCGGTGGCCCGATGTCGCTGAGCTTGGACGAGGTTGAGCACCCGGCCAGCCACAGGCACGCCGCCACAGCCCCCATGGCGATCAGGCCCCGGGCTACTCGGATACTCATCGACGCGCTCCGGGCCAGGACGTCCCCGGCCATGCCCCAGGAGGATTCAACCGTTCCGCCAACGGGCTGGACGGTACCGGACGGGTAAAACTAGGGGACGGGTGGTTAAGGAAGTCCTCGCCCGGTATTCCCTCAACCTCCCGGAGCGGCACTTCCCCCAACTGCGGGAATGCGAGCAGAATCGACCAATTTCCGGTGGCAAGCCGGATCGCGACGAACAGCACCGGGAAGATGCGGATCATCATCGGCACGGCGAGCTTGGCGGGCAGGCTGTAGGCCTTCTCTTCGGCGCGCGACAGCCGCTTGTGCCGCATGTCGTCCGAGTAGACGCGGAGCGCGTCGCTGATGCTGGAGCCGAGTTCGTCCGACTGCTGAATGAGGGTCGCAAACGATCGGGCTTCGTCGAGGCCGAGGCGGTCTCCGAGATGCTCGAGCGCTTCGGTCATGGTGCGGCCGGCTCGGATTTCGAGATTGGCCATGTGGATGTTGGCCAACAGCGAAGGATACGAATCGCCGAGCTCGCGCCCGACGCGATCGAGCGAAGCCTCCATGCTCAAGCCCGCGTCCGCGCACACGACAAGCAGATCCATGAAATCGGGAAAGCCGGCCCGATGCTCCAGGCGTTTCGCCGACACCCGGCGATCGAGATAGAAGCTCGGCGCCAGATAGCCCAGGACGCCGCCCGCCATGACGAACAACCAGAACGAGGCTTTGCCGTCGAACCCGAACATCGGCAGCAGCACGAACGCCGCGCCTGCAAGACCGAGCGCGAGGACGAGCCGCGCCAGGAAGAAATACGCCGCAGCGTGCGGATCGTAGATGCCGGCCTGGATCAGATGGCGGCGCAGCACCTTCATGTCGTCCTTGTCGGCCGACGAATAATGCTTGGTCGTGTAGTCGACGAGCTTCTGTGCCGCCTTGAGCCCCGAATAGCGCAGCGAGCGCCGGCCGGCCGGCGTTTCGTCATCGATGTTGACGCGGGCGGCGCGCCGGCGCACGGCCTCGCGCGCCCGCACGCCAATCATGAGCGCGAACGCCAGCGTCCCCGTGGCGAGGAACACCAGAACGCTCAGCATCATCGCCGCGTTGTCGCCGAACAGGTCGAAGGTGGCGCTTGCTTCCATCGCGCTGTTCCGTCCGTCAAACCGTAGGATGGGTTGACCGCGGCGAAACCCATCGTCTTGAGATCGCCATGGTGGGTTTCGCCGCGCTCTACCCACCCTACGCGTCAAATCTTGAAGTTCACCATCTTGAACATGATGAAGTTGCCGACCAGCATCCAGCCAGAGGCGCAGGTCAGGAAAATCTTGGTGAGGTCTTCGTGCCAGACCGCGCCGTAGAAGTCGGGCGCGATGAACTGGATGACGGTGAACATGCCGATCGGCAGCGCCGAAAGGATCATCGCCGATGCGCGGCCCTCCGCGGCCAGCGCGCGGATTTTGCGGCGCATCTTGAAGCGCTGGCGGATGACGCCCGACAGGTTTTCCAAAATCTCGCCGAGATCGCCGCCGGTCGAACCCTGGATGGCGACAGCGGTAACGAACAGCGGCAGATCGTCCGAGCCGATGCGGCAGTAAAGATTGCGCATTGCCGTCTCGAGGTCCGCTCCATACGTGATCTCGTCCGACACGATGCCGAACTCGCTGCCGATCGGGTCCGTCATCTCGCGGCCCACCATAGTGATGGCGATGGGCACCGGATGGCCGGCGCGCAGGCTTCGCACGATGATGTCGAGGGCGTCTGGAAATTGCGCGCCGAACTTCTTCTGCCGCCGCGCGCGCAGCAGGCGCAGCACAAAATACGGCAGGGCCGTCGCGCTGAACAGAGCAGCCAGACCCGCTTGCGCAACGCTGCCGCGGACCACCATGACGACCGCGAACACCACGACGGCCGTAAACGCGACGATGATGACGATGCGCGTCAAACCGAGCGTCAGGCCGGACTGCAGAATGAGCCGGTTAAGCGAGACGAAATCGAGCCGGTAATTGCCGCCGGCGGTGAGACCGCGCTCGCGCCGCAATTCGACAAGCACGCTTTCGCGATCGGTGCGGTCCTTCGAGATCATCAGCCTGCGATTGATCCGGCTGCGATAGGACGCCGCCGAAAAGCACATCAGATAGACGGCTTCGACGGCCAATCCCGCCGCGAGCGCGACGAACAGCCAGATCAGATAGATGGGGTCAAAATCAAACGCCATCGCGGGCTAGTACCCGGAATCACAATTCACTGATACGGCATCCTTTGACGTGGCGCTGATGGACCTTGGCTTTGGTCCAGACGAACGGCCGAGCGTTTTCGTTGTAAGCCTCGATGAAAGCATCGATATGCTCCCTAAGTTGCGCGACCGAGGTGAATGAGGCGCCGTGCAGCGATTGTCCTTCCAGGATCGAGAACCAGATTTCAACCTGGTTGAGCCAGGAGGCCCGCGTCGGCGTGAAGTGGAAGTGCACGTTCGGATGGCGCTTGAGCCAGCGGTCGTTCTTGGGCTTGTGGGTGTTGAGGTTATCGAGGACGACATGGATGGCGGTGTCGGGATGGCCGGCGACGATGTCGTTCATGAAGTCGAGGAACTCGATACGCCGGCGGCGCGTCTTGTGCGCAGCCCTCACCTTGCCGGTGGCCACCTCAAAGGCGGCGAACAGCGTGGTGGTGCCATTGCGCTTGTAATCGTGGCTGTGGCCGGTCAGCGCCCGGCCGTTCGGCAGTTTCAGATAGCCTTGGGTGCGCTCCAGCGCCTGGATCGAAGGTTTTTCGTCGACGCAGACGACGATCGCATTCTCGGGCGGCGCCATATAGAGCCCGACCACATCGGCGGCCTTGGCGACAAACTCGGGATCGTTGCTTTCGCACCACGACTTTCGCCCGGCGAGGTCGATCTTTTGCACCCGCAGGAAACGCCAGACCTGCTGCTCGTGCACGTCGCCCAGTTCGGCTGCAATCAAGGGCCCGTTCCAGCGCGCGAAGCCGACCGGCGGCTCCCGTTCCAGGACCGCCAGAATGCGTCGACCGGTCTCGCTGGTGTACTTCGGTGCCGGGCCGGGCCGCGGCTTGTCGGCCAAACCGGCCAAGCCTTCGCGGGCGAACCGGCCGCGCCAAGTGCTGACCGTTCGCGGCATCGTGCCGAGCGCGCGGGCAATCGAACGGGTCGAGTGGCCTTCGTCCGCCAGCAAGACCATCCGCGCGCGAAACGCGTCGCGTTGCTCCGTCGTCGGTGCCCAAACCCGCGCTTCAAGCACCGCACGATCCGCCGGTGTCAGCCGGACCTTCGCAGCTATGGGAATCATCCCAATGTTAAATCACAAGTCAGCCTTCCGTAAAAGCGGGTACTAGCTCGTGGCCTCGTTCACTGCGCGTACCGAGAACGAACCGTCCAGCGTTCCTCGCAATGGCGGAACAGCAACGCGCGAAGCCGTGCATGCAGTTTGATCCTTTTCATCCCTATCCCCCCTCAGAGCGCCTGTGACGGATCGAAATAAGTGCCGGGGATTTTAATCCCCATGGCGACCAGATCGGTGAGAAAGCGCGGGCGCACCCCGGTGGCCTGAAAGTGGCCCTGCACGATGGTGCGAGCTGGAGGCGCAGCCTTACGCTGCGCCTCCAGGCTTTTCATGCGCTGGTCCGCCTGATTGTTGAGCCAGGTTTGCGCCAGGAATACCGCAAGCAGTCCGAACAGGACCGCAAAGGCAATCATGACGACGGTACTCGTGCGCACGTCTTGTCCCCTGCCGACGCCGAAATTCTTGTTTCGTCGAGGGCAGTGTGTCCGCTGGTCGTGTGCAATTGGTGAAGTTACGTACGGTTCTCGGCCTATGCTGAAGATTGCTTGAAATCGTATTCTTTACAGCGTGTGTATCGCTTCGTTCAAAGTGAAGAGATAACCTTTACGAAACAGCGGCGCGCGTCGGCGCACGCGAACCACGACACGGAGAAAATGCGCACATTGCGGACGATTCCGCGCTCGCGCTTTCGACCGGCAATGTGTTAACTCGCGCGTGTCGTTTTGAAGAGAACGCGGTAGTACACTATTAAGGACGAAACAGCGGCTCCGCCGCGCAGCGTTTGGTGAATTGTTTCGCACGATCGATTTCAACAGTTGCTCAACCCTGTCGGCCGCGCTGCGCGCGGTTGGTTATCAATCTCTCTCACGCGAGAGGCTAAAGGAGAATCGACTTCATGCCGACGACCACCATCGACTCCGCCGTTTTCCGTGACATCTTTTCGACCGAGGCGATGCGGCGGGTCTTCTCCGACGAGAACCGCATCCAGAAATACCTCGATTTCGAGGCGGCGCTGGCGCGTGCGCAAGGACGGCTCGGCATCATCCCGAAGGAAGCGATGGAGGAGATCGTCAGGCACTGCACCGTTGCCGAAATCGACTTCGACAAACTCAAGACGCAGACCGAGCGCATCGGCTATCCGGTGCTGCCGGTCGTGCAGCAGCTCGTCGCGCTGTGCCGCGACGGGCTCGGCGAATGGTGCCACTGGGGCGCGACAACGCAGGACATCACCGACAGCGCGACCGTCATGCAGATCCGCGAGGGGCTGGCGCTCGTCGAAGCAGACCTTGACGCCATCAGCGATGCGCTCGCGGCGCTGGCGCGCAGATACCGCGATACGCCGATGGCCGGCCGCAGCAATCTGCAACAGGCGGTGCCGATCACCTTCGGCTACAAGATGGCGACGTTGCTAGCCGCGTTCGAGCGCCATAAGCAGCGCCTCAAGGAACTGCGCGCGCGGGTACTGGTCGGCGAGTTTGGCGGCGCGGCCGGCACGCTGTCGTCGCTCGGCGGCCGCGGCCTCGAGACCCAGGCCGAGCTGATGAAGGAACTCAAGCTCGCCCAGCCGGCCGTCGCCTGGCACACGGTGCGCGACACCATCGCCGAGGTCGGCTGTTTCCTCGGCCTCGTCACCGGCACCTGCGGCAAGATCGCGTTTGACGTCAAATTGATGATGCAGACCGAGGTGGAGGAACTCTACGAGCCGTTCCACGAAGGCCGCGGCTCCTCGTCGACCATGCCGCAGAAGCGCAACCCGATCTCGTCGGTCTATATCACCGCGCTCACGTCGGTGGTGCGCCAGCAGACCGCGGCGCTGCTCGACGCCATGGTCGAAGATCACGAGCGCGCCACCGGCCCGTGGGAGATCGAATGGATCGTGCTGCCGGAAATCTTTTCGCTGAGCGCAGGCGCGCTGGCGCAAACGCTGTTCGTCCTCAAGGGTCTGCAGGTCGACGAGAAGAAGATGCGCTCCAATCTCGACATCACCAAGGGGCTGATCGTCTCGGAAGCGGTGATGATGGGGCTCGGGCCGTATCTCGGACGGCAGTACGCCCACGATTTGGTGTACGACATCTGCCGCAAAGTGGTCGCGACCGGCCGGCCGCTGGTCGATCTGCTCGCCGAAAACGAGGAGATCACGAAGCATCTCGACCGCGCCGCACTGTCGAAGCTCTGCGATCCGGCGAACTATCTAGGCGAAGCCGGTGCGATGGTCGATCGGGTCCTGAAGATGCGCGAAGACCGCGCGTGACCGCATCTCAATCGCGCGGAGAAGACATTTGCCACTGAAGCAGATCATCCTGCTTCTCGCTTACGCGGCGGCAATGTCGTGCGGCCAGATCCTGTTCAAGCTCGCCGCGCTGCGCAGTCCTACGACCGGCAGCCTCGGCGAGCGGCTGCTGGCGCTGGCCCACAACGCGTACTTTCTGGTGGCAATCGTCCTCTATGCCGCGCTGACGGTGCTTTGGGTCTGGATCCTGACCTTCACACCGCTGTCACGTGCCTATGTATTCCTCGCGCTGGCGTTCGTTCTTACCCCCTTGGCTGGCGGAGTCATTTTCGGGGAACCACTGTCCGCCCGGCTTGTTGTTGGAATGGGGTTCATCGTCGTCGGACTTTATGCATCGCGGGATAGGCTATGCGGGCCGGACGTGACCAATCCATTTGGCTGGTGATCCCCGCCTATAACGAAGCCGCCGTGATCGGCCGCGTGGTCGGCGATCTCGTGTGGCGCGGCCATCACGTGGCCGTAGTCGACGACGGCTCGACCGACAAGACGGGCGATGAAGCGCGCGCCGCCGGCGCGGTCGTCGTCACGCACGCCATCAACCTCGGACAGGGCGCCGCGCTGCAGACCGGCATTCAGTTCGCGCTCAAGAGCGGCGCCGACATCATCGTCACATTCGATGCGGACGGTCAGCACCGCGCGAGCGATATCGACAGCCTTGTCGATGCGCTTGCGGCCAACAATGCCGATTTTGCGCTGGGCAGCCGTTTTCTCGGCGCCTCGATCGCGATGCCGGCGTCACGCCGTGCCTTGGTCAAGTCGGCCACGTGGTTCACGCGTCTGACCACCGGCATGCGCGTCACGGACACCCACAACGGATTGCGGGCGATGACGCGCCGAGGAGCAAGCCGGATTGCGCTGCGGCAAAGCCGCATGGCGCACGCCTCCGAATTACTCGATCAGATCGCGCACAGCGGTCTGCACTATGTCGAGGTGCCGGTCACGATCGAATACAGCCGCTATTCGCTCGCCAAGGGCCAGCGGCTTTCGAACTCGCTGTCGATCCTCTTGGATCTCTCAGCTCAAAGGCTGCACCGATGATCGCGCAGGCCGGTCTTTCGATCCTGCTCAGCGGCATCGTCATCTACGCGTGGTCGGAATATCCGCGGGCGCCGGCCATTGGCCTCGTGTCGATGATCGTGGCCGCCGCCGGGCTTTATTTCGTCTGGCTGCCGTCGCATGCCACCTGGCTCGCTGAAGCCGTCGGCATCGGCCGCGGCGTCGATCTCATTCTTTACGTGTGGGTGGTCATCAGCCTCTTGGTGCTGATGAACCTTCACCTGAAGCTCCGATCGCAGATGGAGCTGATCACGGTGCTGGCGCGCGAAGTGGCCGTCGCCAACGCGCTGCCGGGGGCCATTCGTTCAAACCACGACGACACGACCGAAGCGGCGCCGACCGCATACGGTCCGATCAGGATAAGATTGTAGCGCGTATAGTGATTGCCGATGAGGACGTCCAAACCCAGCATGGCGACCGCCGGCGCCGCATAGCGCAGAAACAGTGGCTGCCTCATTCGCACTCCGCGGGCGCAGGCCCAGACGAAGAACGGCACCAGCACAAGGCTCGCGATCCAGCCGGCCCACATCCCGCACCACGCCAGCGGAATGCTGACCAGCAGGTGACGCCACCAGTTCGCAGCAAGCTCGTCGCGAATGATGCCGCCGATCAGCGGATCGAGCCGCCCATATTGCGCGACCAGCGCATCGCGCCGGCCGCGTCCGGCGTGAAAGAAGCTGCCGTCCGAGTGATAGGTGAACCGATGCATCGAATCGGTGCCGTACACGATGTTGTACGCAAGATCGCCGAGGCCGGGCGTGCAGTACGGAAAGGCCTGAAAGAACTCGCGCGCCGTCATGTCGTTATAGGCAAAGCGCTCGATCAGAACCGCGGCGCCATATTCCTCGGTGAAGCCAAATTTGCCGACCGAAACGGCGTTGCGCCCCATCCACGCACCGACCACGACCGCAAATGCGAGTCCGAACGCAACCACGCGCCCCGCCGCGTGCAACCATGATGCCTTCGCAAACCAGCGCAGATAGGAGAGGCTCAACACGCCGACCAGCGGGCAGAGGATCAGGTAGGACGGCTTGGTCAGCGAGAGCACGCCAAGCACAAATCCGCTGAGAACGAAATGCCACGTGCGGCCGCTTGTCCACGTCAGCGCGGTCGCCAGCATGAACAGGCTGTAGATCGAAAAGATCGCGCTTTCGGTCATGATGTACGAGAAGGAATTCGCCTCGCAGGCAAGGGCCAGAAGCGCGAGCGCGCCGGTCAGCGCAAAGATTGCGCCGTATGGAAAGATCAGTTCAGCCGCCGACGCCACCGCAACGACGGCGATTGCGAGGAGGAGAGCATTGAGAATCCGCGGCGGCGGGTCATACGGATCGCACGTCGCGATATCGCGATGGCCGCGATTGGCCTCGACGCTGCAGCGCACCGCTGCGGCGAAGCGCGGATCGAGTTTCATGATGGCGGCAAGCATGATCGGATAAACCGGCCCGAAGAACATGCCCGCGCTCGGCCGCATTACGGTATCGTCCGCCTGGCTGAACGGCCCGTTGCTGAACACGCCGTAGCGGTCGAGGTCGTAGGCGAGCGTGACGTAAAACGGCTGATCGAAATCCTGCAGGTTTCGGACCGGACGGCTCAGAATCAACGCGCTCAACACGGCGAAAGCGATGAGACCCAGGCACAGGCGCGCCCTGAGCGACGTCATGGCCGGACCGAGCCTTCACACACGACGTCCGCTTCAATAAGCAAGCGGGACCTCGACCACCCCGAGGTGTCTCGCCATGGCGCGGAAATCGACGTCATTGTGAAGTAATGGCCTGCGATTTTCGATACACCATGTCCCAATCAGCATATCGATTGTCTTGCGAATAGTGATGCCGCGACTGCGCAAGTAGCGAAAATTACGGGCAGCCGCGACAGCGATCGCTTCGCCCGCCATCGGAACAATTGAAAACGGACGCAACAGAGCTTCGACCTCTCGAGCCTCGCGTTCGCTGTCGAGACCTTGCAAAACTTCACAAAGCATCAGGTCGCCGATAATGATTTCGCTGCTGCCAAGGACTTCACGCAGCTTTCGTACATGAGCAGCGTTGCGACCGTTGAGAAAGTCGATCCATACGCTGCTGTCGACGACGATCACCCGACTCCTCGCCCTTTTCGACTCTGGGCGAGATTTCCGCGCCAGCGATATTTCCCAAAGGCTACGTCGATGTCCTGCTGCCGCCGCAACCTGATCATCAGGCGCAGCGCATGCTCGACCGTCTGCTTCTTGGTTGCATATCCCGAGGCTTTCTGGGCCTCCGCCATCAGGGAATCATCAATGTCGATGTTGGTGCGCACGGCGCTTCCATGTGTATAACATACGTCTACTATACACATAGGCGTGCAATCCGGCAAGCAAACGCTCGGGCTACTCCGCCGCCGCCGCCTTTGCTGCCGCCTGCTCACGGACGAATTTGGCAATCGCCAGATTGTCGACCTTGCCGGAACCAAGCATCGGCAGCTTGTCGAGCGCGACCACTTCGGCGGGGAACATCAACTCCGAGGCGTGCTTGCTGCGCGCGTAGGCGATGAAATCCGAGCGCGTGGCGCCCTGCTTGTCGGTGACCATGATCAGCCGCTCGCCCTTGCGCGGGTCGGGCATCGCGGTGACCGCGGTGACATTGTTCGGCCAGAGCTCGGCGGCGAGCATCTCGACCGCGGCGAGCGACACCATCTCGCCGCCGACTTTGGCAAAGCGCTTGGCGCGGCCTTTGATGGCGACGAAGCCCTGATCGTCGATGGTGACGATGTCGCCGGTATCGTGCCAGCCGTCCTGCGGCGGCTCGAGTACGCCTGGTTTTTCAGGACGCAGATAGCCGAGCATGACGGACGGCCCTTTGACAAACATCCGGCCGCCTTCTTCAACGCCTTCGACCTTTTCCAGCTTAGCCGTCATTCCGGGCATCAGGCGTCCGACAGTGCCGAACTTGTTGAACATCGGCGTATTGAACGCGAGGACTGGCGATGTCTCGGTCAGCCCATAGCCTTCGAGAATGCGCAGGCCGAATTTTTCCAGGTAGATCTGCCGCGTCGATTCCTTCACCTGCTCGGCGCCGGCGAGTACGTAACGCAGCGAGCGGAAATCGTACGGATTGGCGACGCGGGCATAGCCGTTGAGGAACGTGTCGGTGCCGAAAATCACCGTGGCGCAGACGCTGTAAACCAATTCCGGCACGTTGCGATAGTGCAGCGGCGACGGATAAAGATAGATCGGTACGCCCGACACCAGTGGCAGAATGGTGCCGGCCGTCAGGCCGAACGAGTGGAACACCGGCAACACATTAAACAACTTGTCCTCACGGCCGAATTCGATCGTCGCCTCGGCCTGCGCCACGTTGGTGAGGATATTGCGGTGTGACAGCACGACGCCTTTTGGCGCGCCTTCCGAACCGGAGGTGAACAGAATGGCGGCCCAGTCGTCCGGATGCCGCACGACCAGGGGCTTCTTCCAGCGCATGGCGCCGCGCAGCTTGTCGAAAAAGCCGATCGTCGGGCGAATGTCCTCCAGGTAGACGATACGGAGCTGCTTGCCGAGCTGCGTCACCAGATTGTCGAGCCGACCTTTTTCAACGAAGGTACGCGAGGTCACGATCGTGTTCAGATCGGCGGCGCGGCAGGCGGCGAGAATATTGGCCGCTCCGGCCGTAAAGTTGATCATCGCCGGCACTCGGCCGGCCGTCATCACCGCCAGAAGGGTAACCACGGCGCCGTTCGACGTTGGCAGCATGACACCAAGCGCGCGGCCCTCGGGCGCGAGCGGCATCATTTTCGCGCCGAGAATTGCGGCCGCCTGCAGCAGCCGCTTGGAGGTCATCTGGCCGGTGACCGGGTCTTCGATCGCGAGCCGCGCCGGCCCGTGAATTTCGGCCGCATGGACAACCGCCTCAAAGACCGTGCGGTCGGTCGAGATAGTGCGGTAAATCATGTCCGACATGATCGTGTAAAGCGCGGCGCCGGCGGCCTGGCGGCGCTTGCGGCCCTTGAGCTCGGGATCGATCTTGAGCTTGACCGGTTCGAGGACGGTGACGGTAATCTTCGGAAACAGCCGCCGCCGCACCTGCGAGCGCTTGAGCCGGCTGAATATGGTCGCCTCAGGCCCATCGATGCGCACCGGAACGATCATGGCGTCGGATTTGTCGGCGATCATCGCGGCGCCGTCGTAGATCTTCATCAAGCTGCCGGTGATGGTGATGCGGCCTTCGGGAAAGATCACCAGCGTGTTGCCTTCGCGCACCGCGTTGATGATGGTGCGCATCGCCATCGGCTTGAGCGGATCGAGCGCCATGGTGCGCACGATTTTGAGAAACGGCTGGATCCACCAGCGCTTCGATATGCTCACGTCGATGGCGAATACCGGCCGCTTCGGCAGGATCGCGGCCGCCAGCGGTGGATCAAGAAAGCTGACGTGATTGAGCGCGATGATCGCGTTGTCGCCTGCCTTGGTGACGTTCTCCAAACCTTTGACGTCGAGCCGGTAGAGCGCGCGGAACACGATAGAGAGAAAATCGTTGAGCCAGCTCGCCGGCATGGTGCGGCCGATGATGATGGCAACCACAAGCGTCGCGACGCCGACCAGCACTATGCTCATCGACACGCTGACCCCTAACGCCGCCTGCAGCGCCCCAAAGGTAACCGAGCCGACGACCATGAAGGCGGCGTTGAGGATGTTGACGGCGCCGATCACACGAGCGCGGCGGTCCGGATGGGCCCAGGCCTGGATCGCGGCGAATGTGGGCACGGCGTAGAGTCCGCCTGCCACCGCGACTGCGGCGAGATCGATCGCGATGTGAATGGCCCCCGGCGCTGCGAAAAACTCCCTGATGCCCAATGGGGTTGCCGAATGGGCAAAGCCCGAAGCGGTCCAGCCGAGATCGATGGCGAACAAGCCGATCAGCACCGCGCCAATCAGCGTCGGCAGCAGCACGATGCGCCCATGCGCGAGCCAGGCGGCCAGCCCCGAACCGACCGCAACCGCGATCGAAAATATCGTCAGAAAGACCGTTGAAACCGCCTCGGTGCCGCCGATGTCGGTTTTCACCAGCGGCACCATCAACTGCATGACGACAAGGCCGACGAGCCAGAACCAGCTGTTGACCAGGCCGCCCCACCACAGCCGAGAATCGGAGCGCAACTCCCGGAGGAGGTTCCAGGTCGACGCCGCGATGTTGGGATTGATCTTGAGATCCGGGGCGCCCGGTTTAACCCGCGGGATCATCCTCGCCGACATCCAGGAGATGAACGCCGTGAGCAGCATCAGCCAGGCGAAGTGGATCGGATTGCTGTCGCCCTTGGCGGCAATGCCGGCCATGATCGTGCCGAAGAGGATGGCGAGGAACGTCCCGCCTTCAATCAGCGCATTGCCGGCCGGAAGCTCTTCGCGGGCGAGTTGATCGGGCAGCATGCCGTATTTGACCGGCCCGAACAGTGCGCCCAGCGTGCCAAACAGGAACAGCGCGATAAACAAAAGGAAGAGGTGGTGGAACGCAAAGCCAGCGACGGCAATCAGGGCCGCGCCCATCTCGACGAACTTGATCCGTTGCGCCACCCAGGCTTTGTCAAAGCGATCGGCGATTTCGCCGGCAAGGCTCGAGAGAAAGAAGTAGGGGGCCATGAAAACCGCGCCCGCCAACTGGATCAGGGGCGCGGATTCGGAGTTTGCAACCTGATAGGCGATCAGAAACAGCAGCGCCGCCCTCAGGAAGTTGTCGCCGAACGCAGCGAAGAACTGGCACAGGAAGAGAGGCACGAAACGGCGGGTCGTCATCAAGGACGTGAACATGGCTTCGCGGTTCTCCCGGCTCTTGCCTCGATTTGTTTCCCGCACGCGTGATCCCGTTCGACAGGAGGAACGGAACACGAGTTTGGCCCATCTGACAGTTTAGTCGCTGGCGCGGCCCTTGGCGACGCGCCAATCGGACGACGGCGTGCAAAAATCCGCGGCCTCAAAAGGCTGTCGGCCGATATTATTAAGCAAAATCAATCACTAACGGCCAAACTCCGGGACCCGGCCGATGGCCCATCGCGCCGCATCGTCAGACCGCCCCACCATGATAAAGAGAGGCCCACGCGATCAGGGCGCCGACATGACCCTCGGCAATCCGGTCGATGCCGGCAAGACGCGCCGTCCACGGCGCGCGTGACATTGGAGGAAGACGTCCATGTTGTTTCGGTTCACCGCCCGATCCGTTCTTGTGGCCACGTTGGCGCTGGGTTGCGCCTTCCTGGCGCAGAGCGCGGTCGCGCAGACCTACCCCGATCGGCCGGTGCGCATCGTACTGCCGCTTGGAGCCGGCGGAGTCGGCGACATCACGGCCCGCATCGTCGCCGAAAAGTTGAGCGACCTGCTCGGCAAGCGTTTCATCATCGAGAATATGCCGAGCGCCGACGGCATCGTCGCCGGCCGCACCGTGCTCAACGCGCCGGCCGACGGCTACACGTTGCTGCTGCTGACCGGCGGCATCGCGAGCGCGGTGCCGCAGTACAAGGAATTCCCGGTGGATCTCGGCAAGCTCAAGCCGATCTCGTCGATGGGCTACTTCGACTGCCTCATGGCGGTCAGCGCCAAGTCCGATTTCAAAACCCTCGGCGACTTTCTCAAGGCCGCAAGCGCCAAGCCCGGCGCGCTGAATATCGGCACGGTATCGACCGGAGGCATCCAGAATTTGACTGCCAATTACTTCAAGCAGGCGAGCGGCGCCAACGTGCTGATCGTGCCGTTCCGCACCACGCCCGACGCCGTGGTCGGACTGCTGCGCGACGACGTGCAGATGGTCATCGATTTCTATGCACCGATGAAAGCCGGTATCGAGGGATCGCAGATGCGCGCGATAGCCTGGGCCGGACCGCAGTCCTCGCCGGCGCTGCCGAATGTGCCGACCGCAGCCCAACAGGGCGTCAAGGACTTCGCAGCATCGTCGTGGAATTCGCTCTATGTCAGGTCCGAGACCTCGGACGCCATCGTCCAGACATTGAACAAGGCGATGCGGGATGCGCTTGCCGACCCCGAAGTGAAAAAGAAATTGCTCAATCTCGGTGTCGACTCCAAAGCCAGCTCTCCGGCGGAGATGGATGCCCAGTTGCAGGGCGACATCAAAAAGTGGGCCGAGGTCATCGACCGCGCTGGCATCGAGAAGCATTAAGACGCGGCGCGCGGCCTCGCCGTCAGCGCGCGCGGCGGTTGCGATTGAACAGAGAAAATCGGGCGGTTATCGTGCGCTCGATGAGGGCGATGCGCGGCTGCAAGGAAGGGACGTGACGGGATGAAGCTCAAGGACCAGGTGGCGATCGTGACGGGCGCCGGGCGTAATATCGGAGAAGAGATCGCCAAGCTGTTTGCCGCCGAAGGCGCCAAGGTCGCGGTCGTTGATCTCGACAAGCCGCGCGGCGAGCGCGTCGCCAGTGCGATCAAAGCTGCCAGCGGCGAGGCGACGCTGTTCGCCGCCGATGTCTCCAAGGGCAGCGACGTCGCGCAGCTCGTCAAGGACGTCGTCGCCCGCTACGGCCGTATCGATATCCTCGTCAATAATGTCGCCATTTCCGACAACAAGCACATCTTTGACATTACCGAAGAGGAATGGGACCGCGTCATGGCGGTGACGCTGAAGAGCCAGTTTCTGATGTCGAAGTTCGTCGCTCAGCAGATGGCCCAGCAGGGCACCGGCGGCCGCATCGTCAATGTCGGTTCGACCTCGGGCTTCACGGGGCGAAGCCGCGCCGTCGCCTATTCGGCCGCTAAGGGCGGCGTCGCCAATCTAACCCGAGCCATGGCGGCGCAGCTTGCGCCCCACAAGATCCGCGTTAATGCCATCGTGCCCAACAAGATCGGCTCGCCGGTCGGTAAGGACGATTTCGATCCGTCCCGTCCCGTGCCCAACATGCCGAAGCGCCCGGGCGAGCCGGCAGAGGCCGCCAAGGCGATTCTGTTCCTGGTCAGCGACGATTCGTCGTTCGTCTACGGCGCCAACTTGTTCGTCGACGGCGGCGTCTCGGCGATGGATTTGTCCTAGACCGCCGTCACTCCGGGAGCGCGCATCGGCGCGGAGCCCGGAATCCATAGTCACAGTCGTTGTAGGTCGTACCCCGCGCCAAGGCCGCACGCAGGGGTTATGGATTCCGGGTTCGGCCCTTTGGGCCGCCCCGGAATGACGAGGTCACCCGTACTTCACCGGCTTGTTGCCGGTCCAGTTCGGCGGATTGCTTGCCTTGACGCGGCGGGCGTCTTTCACAAGCTCCTTGATGGCGCCGGTGATCGGCAGCGACAGTCCGGCTTTGTCTGTCATGTCGGTGACGATCTGCATGTCTTTGAGCGCCCAGGTGAACGAGATCATGTCCCATTCCTTGAGGGCGTCGGAAGCGCCGGAGCTCATCATCAGTGCTTCGCGCAACTTGACGAGATCGATGCCGGTGGTTTCAGCGAGGCGGCCGGCTTCGAGCAGGCCGATGGCGTTCACCCATAGCAGCATGTTGTTCATGGTCTTGCCGACCTGGCCGTGGCCGACGTCGCCCAAGTGCATGATGTCTGAAGCGAAGGTGCCGAACACCGGCCGGATCCGCGCCACCACTTCCGGCTTGCCGCCGACGAGCGCGAGCAAGGTGCCTTCGTCCGCGGCGAAGCGGCCGCGGCAGATCGGAGCATCAAGGACTTCGATGCCCTTCTCGGCGACGCGTGCCGCCACCGCCTTGACGGTGTCGGGCTTCGCCGTCGACGAGATGGCGATGATGGAGCCGGGCGCCATGGTTCCGATCAGGCCGTCGTTGCCGAACACCACGTCGTTGACTTCATCGTCGTAGCCGACCCCCAGAATGACGACGTCGCTCGCTTTGCCGACCTCGGCCGGTGTTTTCACGATCGCCGCGCCTGCGGCTTTCGCGGCCTCGCGCTGCTTCTCGCTGATGTCGCATACCGTCACCGTGTAGCCCTTCTTGACGAGGTGCTTGAGCATCGCGAGCCCCATACGGCCCGCGCCGACGATACCCACACGTTCCTTCTTGGCGTCCGCCATGGTGATTATCCCTTGCTGTTGTAGTCGCGTTCGGCCGAGGCGGCCGAGACATAGCCTTCCGCGATGTCGCGTTCGAGCGCGGCGCGGTCGCGCTTCTTTGGATCGCCATAACCGCCGCCGCCGGCGCTCTGCAGCATGAAGTGCTCGCCGGCGGCGAGTTCATAGCGGCCCGACGCCGGCGTTTCGGTCTCGTCGCCGGCGCCAAGATGAATGACGAACCGACTGCGGCTGCCGGACTTGCCGCCGGCGACGCCACTCGGCGGAAATTTCGCCCGATCATAGCGGCGCACCACGGTCGCATCCTGCAGCAGTTCGTAAGTCCGGCGAAACGCGAGCCCGCCGCGAAATTCGCCGGCGCCGCCGGAATCCTGAACCAGATCGAACGACGCGATGCGGCAGGGAAACTCGGATTCGAGAATCTCAATCGGCGTGATGTGCAGATTGCTCAGATGGGTCGCCAGCGCCGAAGCGCCGTCGTTACCGTTGCCGCCGCCGTAGGCGGAGCCGAGAATTTCGTATTGCATCGATGGCTGGCCCGGCCGGCCGCCGCTCTTCCAGGAGATCAGAAGCGCCCCGCTTGAGCCAGCGTTCGCGACCGCACGTTCCGGGCGGAATGGCGCCAGCGCTTCGAGGATCACGTCAACGAGCTTCAGGTTGGCCGCCTGATATGAGCTCACCGGTGCCGGCGGACTGGCGTTGGTGACGGTGTTCGGCGCATATTTGAAGCGCACGGCCTCGCGCATACCGTCGTTATAGTGCAGCCTCGGATCGAGTGCGCCGATCAGTGAATAGAACACGCAAGCTTCGACCATTGAGGGCCGCAGGTTCATCGGCCCCTTGGTCTGGCGATCGCTCTTGGTGAAGTCGAAGGTGATTTCGCCGTTCTCGACCCGCACCGTCACAGCGAAACGCACGGGCCGATCCAGCTCGACGCCGTCATTGTCCATGAACCCTTCGGCGGAAGCTTCGCCGTCCGGGAGAGCCTTGATGGCATTGCGGAGCTCGGCGCCAGCGCCCGCGAGAAGCGCCGCAAACGCATCCATGATCGCGGTCGCGCCGAACCGCTCGCAGGTCTCGAGGATGCGCGTAGCGCCCATCTGCGTGGCAGCGAGTTGCGCATTCATGTCACCGCGCACGAGTTCGGGCTGCCGGCTGTTGGCGAGAATGAGACGCTCAAGGTCGGCGTTGAACGCGCCGCGCGACACAATCTTGACCGGCGGCAGCAGCAGGCCTTCGTGAAAAATCTCGGTCGCATTGGCCGACGTCGAACCCGGCATGGTGCCCCCGATGTCGGCCTTGTGGGCGATCGAGCCTGCGAAGCCGACCACCGTCGAGCCTGAGATGATCGGCGCGACGAATGCCATATCGGAGACATGCGGCAGTCCGCCCTCATAGGGATGGTTGCAGACGAATACGTCGCCATCGCGGATATCGTTGCCGTAAATCTCGATGATCTTGCTGACCAGATGCCGATACACCGGCGCGTGGAAAAACATCGGCGGCGCCACGATCAGTCCACCGTAGCGGTCGAGGATGACGCAGGAGAAATCGCGCGATTCACGGATGATGGTCGAGTAGCCCGACCGGTAGAAGTGGTAGTGCATCTCCTGCATCAAACTGCCGATGCGGTTGCGCACGACCTGCGTGGTGATGGCGTCGACCATTGGGCGATCCCCTCCTTCAATCTTTTCGTTCGAGGATCAGATTGCTGTGGCGATTGACGCGTGCGTGCCACCCGGGCGGCACCACCGTCGTCGCGTCGAATTGCTCGACGATCGCGGGACCCGCAAACGCCGCGCCAACATCGAGCTTGTCGCGATCGTAGATCGTCGTCTCCGACGGCGTTTTCGCATCGAAGAACACCTGCCGCTCGACCTTGATCGCCGCGGCGGCCGGCACAGACTCGGCACGATCGGTCAGCGCCCGCGGCTTGAATTTCGGCACATCGACGCGCACACGCAGCCGATAGCTCACGACTTCGACGCCTTTTTCCTTCGCCGCATGCCCGTGGATTTTCTCATGCACCTCGTCGAAGCGCTCGCGCGCGGCGGCAAGCGCCTTGGCATCGAGCGACTTTTGCCAAAGACCGCCGAGCGGCACGCGTAGCTCATAGCCCTGCCCGGCATAGCGCATATCGAGATCGCGCTCGAATGACGCCGCACTCGGATCAAGGCCCTCTTCGGCAAGCTCGCTGGCCGCTTTGGCTTCGAGATCACGGAAGATCGCTTCGGCATGCGCCGGATCGAGCCGGTCGAGCGGGCCAAGCTCCGAACGGATGTAGTCGTGCAGCACGTCGGTGCAGAGCAGCCCGAGGGCCGAAAATGCGCCGGGCCGCGCCGGCACCATGATGCGGCGCATGCCGAGTTCCTCGGCGACCGCGGCCGCATGGACGGCGCCGGCGCCGCCGAACGGCAGCAGCGCGAAATCGGCCAGATCAACGCCGCGGCGCGCCGCAAACACGCGCACCTCGTCGGCCATGCGCATATCGACGATGCGGCGGATGCCGGCGGCGGCTTCGGCGACGCTCAAACCCATCGGCTTGGCGATCTTGCTTTCGAGTGCGGCGCGCGCCGCTTCGACGTCGAGCTTCTGCGTGCCGCCGAGAAAATAGTCGGGATTGAGAAAGCCGCAGACGATGTCGGCGTCGGTCACGGCCGGATTGACGCCGCCGCGGCCGTAACAGACCGGCCCCGGATCGGCGCCGGCGCTTTGCGGACCGACGTTGAGGAAGCCGGCACGGTCGATCCACACGATGGAGCCGCCGCCAGCGGAGATCGTCGTCAGATCGAGCGCCGGCACGTCGAGCTGACGCCGCGCCACTGTGCCTTCGGTGACTTCGAGCGGCGCGCTGCCTTCGATGAAAGCGATGTCGCAACTCGTGCCGCCCATGTCGAGTGTGACCAGTCCCCGCGCGTCCTCGTGCGGCAGATAGGCGCTGGCCTGCGCGCCGGCCGCAGGACCGGACAACAGGCTGTGCACGGTCTTGTGGCCGGTCACGGCAGCAGCAAACGGCATCACGCCGCCGTTCGATTGCATCAGGAAGCGCTGCTGCGTGGTGACGCCGGCACTGCTGAGGCGCTTTTCCAAATCGGCGATGTAGCTGACGAGCACCGGCGCGAGATACGCGTTAAGCAATGTCGCCGACAGCCGCGGCCATTCGCGCACGCGCGACAACACCTCGCACGACAGCGAGATGTTCGCTTGCGGAAACACCTCGCGGATGAGCGCTGCGGTACGCTCTTCATGCGCGGGGTTCATGAAGGAAAACAGGTAACACACCCCGATGGAGACGACGCCCGCCGCTTTCAGGTCCGCCGCCGCCTGGCGCACCGCAACTTCGTCGAGCGGTTCTAGCACCGCGCCGCTGTAATCGATGCGCCCGCCAATTTCGCGCGTGAGGCTCTGCGGCGCGATCGGCATGGGCTTCTGATAGAAATAATCGAACGGATTGCCGTCACGCGCCTGCCCCTGCGTCTCCTGGATGGCGCGAAAACCGTGATTGATCAGAAGACCAACTTTGGCGCCGCGCATTTCCAAGAGCGCGTTGGTGGTGATGGTCGTGCCGTGAGAGAAAAATTCGATCGCACCCAAATCCACGCCGCGCTGTGCGAAATTGCCAATGCCGCGCATGATGCCGAGTGCAGGGTTCGCCGGCGTCGTCGAAACCTTTTCCACGGCGATCGAGCCGTCGGAGACGTCGAGCAGCACGAGGTCCGTATGGGTGCCGCCGACATCGACGCCCAACCGATACTTTTTCGCCATTCCTGGAAGTTACTCCCTGTGTCACCGGCGCGCCGGACTGCCAAAACGTCGCGCCACCGCGCGACACCGCAGCCTTGGCGCTTGCTTGCCGGATTTCCTATAGTCGCTGCAGCCGCAGCGCAAATGCTGGAATCCGGGGGAGGACATGACGAAACTACGTACGTGGCTCATTGCCCTTGGCGCCGCCATGCTGGCGGCCGCACCAAGCCACGCCGAGGATTCTCTATCCAACGCATGTCGTCAAGGTTGTCCTGCCTTCGCTGCCCGGCTCGACGACCGACATCGTGGCGCGGCTCGTCAGCGAGCAACTCAGCCAGTTATGGGGCAAACCGGTCATCGTTGAGAACATGCCGGGTGCGGCCACGAATATCGGCTCCGAGTATGTGGCGGCGGCGGCGCCCGACGGCTACACGCTCATGATCTGTCCGCCCTCACCGGTCTCGATCCAGCAATTGCTGTATCACAACCTCAAATACGACCCGACCAAGTTTGTGCCGATCGCGCTGCTCGCCAAGATCGCCAATGTGCTGGCGGTGCGCCCGGATTTCCCCGCCAAGACCGTCGCCGACCTGATCGCATACGGCAAGGCCAATCCGGGCAAGCTCACCTTTGCGTCTCAGGGCGCCGGCACGACGGCGCATCTTTCGGGCAGCGAACTTGAAGTGCTCGCCGGTATCAAGATGGTGCACGTGCCCTACCACGGCGCGCAGCCGGCGCTCACCGATCTGATGTCCGGCAACGTCGACATGTTCTTCGATACGCTTGCGACCTCAGTGCCGCTCTATCGCGCCGGCAAGATCAATCTGCTGGGCGTCGCCAGCGCCGAGCGCTCAAGCGACGTGCCGGAACTGCCGACGATCGCCGAGTCGGGCCTGCCCGGCTTCCGCTCAATCACGTGGTTCCCGATCGTCGGACCGCCCGGACTGCCGGCCGCACTCGCCGACAAGATCAACGCCGACGTCGTGGCCATCCTGAAAAAGCCGGAAATCGACCAGAAGCTGACGACCCTGCGCCTCGATCCGATGGGCGGCACGCCTGCCGATGCGGCCAAGTTCTTTGCCGACGAGACCCAATTATGGGGCCGCGTGATCCGGGAAGCGCATATCACGCTGGATTAGCCGCAACGCTGAATTAGCGCAGCCGAGAGCTATGCGGCTCTCGGCATGGCGGCTCGTGTCGCGAGGCGCGATCAGAAGCCCGGGGCGCGCTCGACCTGATCGTACCAGTCAAAGCCCATGTCTTTGACGATACGGTTCGACATCACGATGATGCGGCACTCCTCGCCGGGATTGGCGAAATGCTGATGCATGGTGAAGGGCGGGATGTAGACGTAGTCGCCCATCTTCCACTCGTACTTCTTCGGCACCTCGGCCCAATCCCACTCGAACGCCTCCAGGCAGTCCCACTTCAGGTCCCAATGCAGGTCATAGCCCGAGCCTTCGACCACGAAAATCAATTCTTCCCACATGTGGCGGTGCTTGCCGGAGCGCTCGCCGTTGTTGAGGAACTGCATGTAGGCTTCCATGCAGCACTCGCGCGTCTGCATCTTCTTGTTGACGAGGTGCTTGATCAGGCCGTCGGGCGAACGCTCCCACGGCATGTCCTCGGCCTTGATGACGTTGGGAAGCTTCGCGTACTCCTCGCGGAATTTTTCCAACTCGACCATAGCCTCGGAGAGGAAGTTGCTGGTCAGTTCGCCGGACAGCGCGGCCTGTTTGTCTTCGAATAAAGCCATGATGCGTTCTGCCCCTCAGATTTCAGTCGGCGGATCGAATTCTTCGACGCCGGGCGGCAATTTGTCGGTCGGCCACTCCACCATCTTTTGAAACAAGAGGTGCATGAACAGAAACAGCGGCTTCGCCTTGAACACCAGGAGGATGCAGGAACTCCTTCGGATCATCGTTGGTGTGCTGGTGTACGCAGCCGTTCTCGACCAGCATCACGTCGCCGGCTTTCCACTTGATGTAGCGCCCATCGTGCACGTCGTGGCCGTGGCCCTTGAGCACGTAGAAGACCGCGCTGTTGAGATGGCCGTGCTTCTGGCCGGCGTTGAGCGGCGCGTAGCACTCGATGTGCGACTCGATCGACTGAACGATGCTGACGGATTGCGGGCTGATGATGTGCTTGCCGTACATCGCGGGCCCCCCTTTCCAGGGGTGGTCCTTGGACGAATAGACCCGCGGCTCTTCGAGCAGCTTTTTGTAGAGGTGGCTGTAGGTGCCTTCCAGCGCACGCACGAAGGTGCGCTTCTTCGCCCAGCGATCCCACTTGCCGTGTTTGATTTCGTCCTGGTCCTCCGGCGACGGCTTGTTGTGGCCGAGGCCGGGCAGTTCGTGTTCGAGCATTCCCGTCATTCCGGGCTCCTGTTTCAATGGCCGCGCAATGACCGCGCAGGCCGCCCCCCTGCACCGCCGGCAAAAAGCCTTTCGCTTTTGCGCTTCATTTTGGTCATTACGGGATTTCCAAGGGGCGCGCAACGTCATCCATGGACGCTGAAAGGCGTGGTCGGCCCTGCATCGGATCGGCGCGGACGCCGGCGATCACAGGCCCAAACCGCGCAATCCTGGCGAGTAATTTAGCGCCCGGACAAACTTGCGTGACGGCGCCCTCGGCCCGTTACCTTTTGCATTCCATCGCGCGTAAAATCTGCTAATGCTCCGGCCCCCGCTGGGACGGAAAGACACGCAGCGCACGCCGATTTTGGCGCGTAAAAATGCGTAAATAAAAGAGCTGGAGGTACGCGAGGAGAACGATGACCTATCTGCGAAACGGGCGCGCGCGCGCAACCATTGGCGGTTTCTTTGTTGCCGTTCTGGCGTTTGGTTCCGCCTGCAGCGCCAGTGCCCAGAGTCCTGCCGAGTTCTACAAGAACCGCAACGTCGACGAGTATGTCGGCTACAGCACCGGCGGCGCCTACGATTTCTATGCCCGCGTCATCGGACGTCACATGGGCGCGCACATCCCCGGCAATCCGACGCTGGTGCCGCGCAACATGGAAGGCGCCGGCAGCCTCCGCCTTGCCAACTGGCTCTATCGCGTCGCACCCCGCGATGGCTCGGTGTTCGGGACCTTCGGGCGCGGCATCGCATTCGATCCGCTTTTGATCGGCAAGGGCGATCAGTTCGACGCGACCCAGTTCAACTGGCTCGGCAGCGCCAACAATGAGGTCAGCGTCTGTGTGGCTATGAAGGATTCCGGCATCACCAAATTCGAGGACCTGTTCACCAAGGAACTCGCCGTCGGCGGCACCGGCACCAGCGCCGATACCGACCAGTTCCCGCGCGTGCTCAACGGCACGCTGGGCACCCATTTCAAGATCATCGAAGGCTATCCGGGCGGCAACGACGTGGTGCTGGCGATGGAACGCGGTGAAGTCAGCGGACGCTGCGGCTGGTCGTGGTCGAGCGTGAAATCGACCCACAAGTCGTGGATCGACGAAAAGAAAATGGTCGTGCTGGTTCAGCTTTCGCTCGACAAACATCCCGAACTGCCGGACGTGCCGCTGGTCACCGACTTCGCCAAAACCGACGAGCAGCGGCAGATCCTGAAAATGGTGTTCGCCCGCCAGGTCATGGGACGGCCCTTCGTCGCGCCGCCCAATATGCCGGCGGATCGCGTGGCCGCGTTGCGCAAGGCCTTCATGGATACGATGACCGACAAGGATTTTCTGGCGGAAGCCGACAAGACCGAGCTCGAGATCAATCCAGTGTCCGGCGAGGACGTGGATAAGCTCGTCAAAGAGGTCTACGCCACGCCCCCCGACATCGTCGCCAAGGCCAAGGAAGCCGCGAAGTAAGCGGCAAAGTAAGCCGCGAAGTAGCTCCCGATAGCACCAGAACCGTTGCACACAGCGCACATCGCGCTGCGATTACGGCGCTTTGGCCCGAAGCTGAGGATGCTATACTGCCAGAGTCCATAGCGGAACTTTTTTGCGGGGCCACGCGAGAGAGCTTCAGCGATGAAGAGAGCAGGAACCGGTGAAGCTGCGTTTCCCGCGCATCGCAGCCTTCCAGACCTTGCGCCGTATGCGCTCGAACTCGTCATCATCGCCGCGGGGTATTTCGGCGTCGCCGAGCTTGGGCTGCTGCTCCCGTCGATCGACCCTGCAGCGACGTACCTTTGGCCACCGACCGGACTCGCGCTCGCCGTTATCCTGCTGCGCGGCTATCGCGTATGGCCGGCGCTCCTGGTGGGGTCCTTCGGAGCCAGTGCGACGCTCTATTCGCTGCTCGCGGCCGGCTCTGTCGCAATCGGCGCGGTCGGGGCGGCATCGGCGGGTGCATGGCTGATCAATAGCTGGTCGACCGGCTGCAAGACCTTCGACACCCCCTTCGGCATCGCCAAGTTCGCGTTGATCGCGTTTGTCCCGACCGCGATGCTCGGCTCCTCCATCGCGCTCGCCGGATCAATCTTCGCCGGCGATATGACCGTCGCCGACAGCGCGCTTTGGACGACCTCGGCGACGTGGTTGCTGACCGACGCGGCCGGAACCATGGTGCTCACGCCCGTCATCGTGCTGTGGGCGATCACACCGCTGCATCTTGCCAAATGGAGTCTGTTGGAAACCAGCGCGATCTTCCTGGTCGCGGCCGCCATCGGCTTTGCGGCTTACAGCCCGCTGCTTGACAGCCAGATCAGCGCCGTTCCGCCCTACCACAGCCTGCTGGGATTTCTCATCCTGTTGCCGCTGATGTGGGCCGGCTTGCTCAGCAACCGGCGCAATGCCGCCACGACCGCGCTCATTTTCTGCGCGATTGCGGCGTGGAGCTTCGCGACCAGCAACAGCCCGTTTCAGCGGATGGATCCGAACGGGTCGCTGCTATTTCTGTCCGCACTTGCGATCAGCATGTCCTTGGCGGCTCTCATCCTGAGCACCGCGACGACGATGCATCACGACACCGAAACGCATTTGCGCGATGCGCGCGATCAGCTCAAGCGTGAACTCACCGAAATGAGCGTCGATCTCGAAAGCTCCAAGCGCCATTTCCAAATTCTGATCGAAGGCGTTGCCGACTATGCGATCTTCGTACTCGATACCGCGGGACGGATCGCGAGCTGGAACAGCGGCGCGCAGCACATCATCGGCTATTCCCGGGACGAAATCCTCGGCAAGCATTTCGCGATGTTTTATCGGCCCGACGAGCGGCGAGCCGGCGAGCCCAATCGCGCGCTGGAAATGACCGTCCAGCGCGAGAAACTCGAGGTCGAAGGCTGGCGCGTCAGGAAAAATGGAACGCCGTTTTTCATCACGGGTTCGATCTCCTCGATACGCGACGGCAACGGCGCGCTGGTGGGCTTTGCCAACATCATCCGCAACTCCACCGAACGGCGTGACACGCAGCAGAAGCTCGTGCAGGCCCGCGAACAGCTCGCAATGGCGCAGAAAATGGAAGCCATGGGCAAACTCACCGGCGGCATCGCGCACGACTTCAACAATCTGCTGATGATCATCGGCGGCAACGCCCAGACATTCAAGCGCCTGCTCGATCCCAAATTGCCGCGCGCGATTGAGGCGATCCAGACCGCGGCCAAGCGCGGCGAAAGTCTTACGCGCCAGCTCCTGACCTTCGCCCGCCGTCAGCACCTCACGCCGACCGTGGTCGATCTCGGCACCTGCATCAAGAACATGCAGACCATGATCGAGAGCTCGTTGCGGGGCAACATTGTCTATAACGAACGGATCGATCCGGGCGCATGGCCGGTCGAAGTCGATCTCGCCGAATTGGAGCTTGCGATCGTCAACATCGCGGTGAACGCCCGCGACGCCATGCCAAACGGCGGCACGTTCAGCCTGGTCGTCGGCAACGTCATGGCCAACCACGACGGCGACCTGCCCGGGCGCGAATTTGTCGCCGTTGAGTTCAGCGATACCGGCATGGGCATTCCGCCGGACCTGTTGTCCAAGATCTTCGATCCGTTCTTCACCACCAAGGAGGTCGGCAAAGGCACGGGGCTTGGCCTGTCGCAGGTCTATGGCTTCGCCCACCAGTCCGGCGGCATGGTGACGGCGGACAGCAAAGTCGGGCACGGCACGACGATCACGGTCTATCTGCCGTCGAGCGCCGGCCACGAGATTACCGACAAGGATAGTTCGGAAATCGACGACGCCCACGCGCACCGCCCGGCGGTTCTCATCGTCGACGACAGCGCCGAGGTCGCGGAGGTGACGTCGTCGTTGTTCGAGGATCTCGGCTACCGGACCATCTATCGCGAGTCCGCCGAAGAGGCGCTGAAACTCCTGGCGGACGGCACCAAGATCGATCTCGTGTTCAGCGACATCGTGATGCCCGGAACCATCGACGGTGTCGGGCTGGCGGGCGAAATCCGCTCGCAATACCCCCATGTTCCAGTGGTCCTGACAACGGGCTACAGCGACGCCGCACAGGCGGCCCCGTCGGACCTGAGGATTTTGCGCAAACCGTTCGATACTGACGCGCTGCGGGGCTTTCTGAGCGAGGCCATCGACGTCAATTTCACGCGGCAGTGAGGCTTTCGCGCGCGGTGAGCGTTCAGTGTGATCGGCGATCCGGTTGCCAGCGGTCACAAACCATTTGTTTACTAATTTTACTGTCTCCACGAGGGGCGCGTTCCATCCGTCGTGAAGGGCATCTGCTCCAGTCGCTCAGCCTCATCATGCATTTCCGGCAAGCGATTGCGCCCCGACGGCCGAGTGTGCCGCGCGGAGGAAAGCCCATGACGGAAATGACCGAAACTGCTGATTTGATCTCGGGCCAAACCCTGAAGGCCTGCGCATTCACATTTGTCGACGAAATGCGGGTCAAAGTCGCGCGGGACCAGAACGGCCTTCTCTGCATCTTTGACAGCTGGTTCACCCGCGTCGTGACCGCCCTGATGCAATTTGACCAAAGCCGTTCATTGGGCGAAAGCGTTCGCGACAGCGCCGCGCGCACGCCGGCGCAAAGTCAGGGTCTGCAATGGGACCTGATGCGGCTTCGTCTCTTTCTCGATCGCTGGCGGCAGGGACGTTTCGTCGACTACTCCCAGCGCGAACGGTCAGGCGCGCACTATTTTCCGCGCTATGGCACCGAATTCGGAATCGATGTGCTTTTGACCTGCCAGGGCGCTCCCTCGCTGATGCGTTGGCGCGGCGTCCCGCTGATGAAAAACGTATTCGACTTCGCCATGTATCCCGCGTTGCTCGCCGAGTTGCGGCCGCGAACCGTGTTCGAAATCGGATCGGGTCTGGGCGCCAGCGCCGTCTGGTTCGCCGATCATCTGGCGATATGCGGTGTCGAAGGCCGCGTCCATTCGGTCGATCGAACCAAGGCACAGATTTCACATGCGGGCGTCAGCTTTTGTCAGGGCGATTGCTCCGAGCCTGCAGGTCTCTTCGATGCCGACTTGCTGCGCAGGGAACCGCATCCATGGCTGGTCGTCGAGGATGCGCATCATAACGTTGCGGCGGTCCTCAACGAGCTCCACGCCTATCTTGAGCCCGGGGATTATCTCGTGGTCGAGGACAGCGAAGTGAAAAAAGAGGCGATTAGAGAATTTCTCAGCGCGCATCCCGGCGATTATCAGGTGGATACGCATTTCGCCGATTTCTTCGGTAGAAATGCAACATGCGCCGCCAATTCAATCTTTGTCAGAACGAAGCCGTAAGCGGCAGAGCATCAAGAGATCGCTCAGCGTGGCTAGCGTGCCATAAAGTTAATTCGTCAAAACACCAACACAAACTTTACCAATTGTAAGCTATACCGAACGGGAGGGGCTAGCTCAGTATCGCGTAGAGCCGCCGTGTCCAAGAGTAACGCCGCCCAAAATCACATCACGTTAGGCGATCCCGTTCCATGGTTCAGCGCCCCGACCGTGACGGGCGGCCAGTCCCATCTGCAGGTCGCAGCCGGACGCTGGATCGTGCTGAGCTTCCTTGGTTCGGCTGACGATCCGCGGGCCAAACAGGAACTCGCGGGCCTGCTCCGCGACGCGCATCTCTTTAATGAGGACAGGCTGGTCGCGCACGGCGTATTGACAACGCCCCCCGACGAACTTGCGCCGCTCTCGGAAGCGAGCGGCCCGGCCGTTTCGTTCCTCGCCGATTACGATCGCGAACTGTCGCGCACTGTCGTGCTAGACCCGATGCTGCGCGCGGTTGCCAACATTCCGTGGGATCACCCCGAGGGTCATCTCAACGTGCTGCGCAACCTGCTGCACAGCTTGCCTCGCGTCGACGATGCCGCTGGCGTTCCGATGACGGCGCCGGTGCTGATGGTACCGCGGGTGTTTGAATTTCCGTTCTGCGAGTTTCTCGTCAAACTCTACGAACGCATGGGCGGCGAGGATTCCGGCTTCATGCTGGACATCGCCGGAAAAACCCAGACTGTGGTCGACCATCGCCTGAAGCGCCGCAACGATCTTCCGGTTGCCGCGCCGGAACTGCGGCAGGCGATCCGCGAGCGGCTCGTGCGGCGCTTGCTGCCGGCCGTGGAACGATATTTCCAGTTTCAACGCCACCCGCATGGATCGCAACATCGTCGCCTGTTACGACAGCGCGATCTCCGGACATTTCTATCGGCATCGCGACAACGTCAATGCCGGCGCCGAGCATCGGCGCTTTGCGGTGACGCTCAATCTCAACAGCGACTACGACGGCTGCGACCTGCAGTTCCCGGAGTTTGGCCGCGGTGTCTATCGGGCGCCCGCGGGCGGCGCTGTCGTCTTTTCATGCGGTGCGCTGCATCAGGTCACACCGATCACGCGCGGCCGGCGCCACGCGTTCCTGGCGTTCCTCTACAGCGAAGCCGACGCGGCGCTGCGCGCGCGCAATAATGAGCGCCTGCTGGATGGCGAAGAACACTACAGCGGGACCGACGACCAGCTTTTCCCGGCGCGCGACGGCGCGTAGCGCGCGCCCGGCAAAACCTGTCTCATATTTGGCGGCCGCGCTACCGGCCCGCAATGTCGAAGCCGACCGTGATCCTCACATGCAGGGTGTCTTCGCCGGTCGCAATCGGCACTGACGCCTTCAGCGCTCCGTCGCGCATCGCCGCCACCCCGACGGCCGGGGCAAAGCCCAAATCTTCGGTGATCCACGCAACGCGCCCGAGATTCAAGCCTGCAGCCTGCGCGTAGAGCTCCGCCCTGCGCCGCGCATCCGCAACGGCCGCTTCGCGCGCCTGATCGAGGGCCTTCGACGTATCGTTGTGCAGGAATTGAATGCTGCCGACGTCCGTCGCTCCGGCCCCGATCAGGCGATCCAACATATCGCCGACCGTAGCGATCTGCCGGAGCGTGACGCTGAGCTGATTGGAAACGCTGAAGCCCACGAGCTTCGGCTCGGTATTCGGCTGCGGCGGCGCGTAGACCGGCTGCACGGAAAATTGCGAGGTGCGGATATCCTTCTGAGCGATTCCGGAATCCAACAGCATCGCGGTGATCGCGGACATCAGTTTGGTGTTGCTGTTGGTCGCCTCTTTGGCCGTCTTGGCCTTGGTGATAACACCGGCACTGATCTGGGCGTAGTCCGGCGACAGGCTGACGCTGCCCTCACCGATCACAATGATCCGAGCCTCCGGCTGCGACCCTGTTTGCTGCGCCCCCGCGGGCAAAGCCCAAACGGCCGCCGCCAGACAACCAGCAGCCCAGACGACAAGCCTCGTCGCCGGCCTCATTACCGCCATGACCACCTCCATGCTCCCGCGCGGCCACTAAACCGCCGTGGCTGCTTGGGGTACAGGCGTGTCAACAACGAGGCGAAGGCTGCCGCCGCCGAGCAAGCGATCAGTGCTTCGCACGCCCCATGCGCCGCGGGCCGGCATCGGTAACGCCGAGATAGGCTTCCAGGGCTGCGCGGTCGGCCTTCAGCGCCGCGCTGTCGGCCGTCATGCACGACGCTGCCGCGTTCGAGGATGATGGCGCGATCGGTGACGCCAAGAATTTTCTTGGCGTTCTGCTCGACCAGGATGGCCGAGAGTGCCCTCCTCGCGGATGATGCGGCGCAGCGCCGCCAGCAGTTCCTCGACGATGATCGGCGCGAGACCTTCGAGCGGCTCGTCGAGCAGCATGATGCGCGGATTGAGCACCAGCGCGCGGCCGACCGCGAGCATCTGCTGCTCGCCGCCGGAGAGCTGGTTGCCGAGATTCTGCCGGCGCTCGGCGAGCCGCGGGAACAGCGCGTAGACTTTGTCGGCGTCCAGCGCCCGGGCTGCGCCACCGCC
This sequence comes from uncultured Alphaproteobacteria bacterium, assembly GCA_963732015.1. Taxonomy (GTDB): domain Bacteria; phylum Pseudomonadota; class Alphaproteobacteria; order Rhizobiales; family Xanthobacteraceae; genus BOG-931. The sequence continues at coordinate 195,405 of CAVSXY010000011.1, forward strand.
GTGAGATTTTCCTCGACGGTGAGCGATTTGAAGATATTGCGCTCCTGCGGCACCCAACCGATGCCGACATGGGCGCGCTGGTCGGGACGCAGCCGGGTGATGTCGCGGCCGTCGAGCGGGATCGTGCCGCCGCGATAGCGCGTGACCCCGACGATGGAGTTGACCAGCGTGGTCTTGCCCATGCCGTTGCGGCCGAGCAAGCGCCAGCGACTGGCCCTCGGCGCAGCGACAGCGAGACGTCCGACAGCACCACGGCTTCGCCGTAGCCGGCGCGACAACTGCTCGATGGACGAGAAGATCAGCCATCGAGCTCCTCGCCGAGATAGACCGCCTTCACGCGCGGATCGCGCGCGACCTCTTCGGGCGCGCCTTCGACAAACAGCCCGCCGTTGACCAGCACCGAAATGCGGTCGGCGAACGAAAACACCAAGTCCATGTCGTGCTCGATCAGCAGCACGGTGACGTCTTCGGGCAGCGCCGCGATGGTGGCCAGCAGATCATGCCGCTCGGCCTCCGGCACGCCGGCCGCCGGCTCGTCGAGCAGCAGCACGCGCGGCCTGCAGGCAAACGCGAGCGCGATCTCAAGCAGCCGCTGCTTGCCGTAGGGCAGGATCGCGGTGCGCTCGTGCATAACATCGGCGAGACGAAACCGTTCGAGGATCTCGACGATCTCGTCGGTGACGCCGGCCTTGCTGCCGACAAGCCGCCACCAATCGGCGCCGGAACCAAGCCGCTCGGACACCGCAAGCCCGAGGTTTCGAGCGGCGTCAGATCGAGCAAACAGCTGATTGATCTGAAACGTCCGCGCCATGCCGAGCCGCACGCGCTCGATGCGGTTCGAGCGCCGTGATATCCTGGCCGTCGAGCAGGATGCGGCCGGCGGTCGGCTTGCAGCACGCCGGTCAGCAGATTGATCAGCGTGGTCTTGCCGGCGCCGTTCGGGCCGATCAGAGCGTGGCGCGCGCCTTTCTCGACGCGAGCGAGACATCGTGCGCCGCGATGATGCCGCCGAAGCGCTTCTCGAGGCCAATTGTTTCGAGGATCGGCATCGATCGCCTCAACGTCCGTCCGGCGCGGCTTTGCTGAGCGCCGCGGGCCCGGCACAAGCCGCGCACCGATGCGCGCGGGCGCGGCGCGCGGCCGCCGCGTCCAACCCGACATGCGGTCGCGCCCGATCAGGACGATGACGACGAGCAGAAGCCGATCCAGAACTGCCAGTATTGCGGCGTGAGGTTGGCGATCCAGTCCTGCATCAATTTGAAGATCACCGCGCCGATCAGGCCGCCGTAGAGATAGCCGGTGCCGCCGATGATGAGCACCAGCAGCACATCGGCCGATCGATCCAGCGACAGCACATCGAGGGAGCAAAAAGCCGTAGTCTGCGTCAGCAGCGCGCCGGCGATGCCGGCAAAGGCCGCCGAGACCGTATAGATCGCGACCAGCCGGCCAGTTGACCGCAATGCCGATGGCGGCGGCGCGCAGCGGATTGCCCTTCACCGACACGCAGCGACAGGCCGAACGGCGAATAGACGATGCGCCGCGCGACGAAGAAACAGACGAACAACACGATCAGGCAGTAAATGTAGGCCGTATGGCCGTACAGGTCGAAGCGGAACAGGCCGAGCACCGGCGCGATGGTGACGCCCTGAAGGCCGTCGGCGCCGCCGGTGATGATCGGAAAACTGGTTGGCGACTTCGCGCAGCATCAGCGCCACGCCGAGCGTCACCATCAGCCGCGTCAGATCGGAGCCGCGCAGCACCAGGAAGCTCGTGACAAAGCCGAGCGCCGTCGCGACCAGACCCGAGCAGATAGCGCGATGACCGGCTCGGTGATGATCCCGTATTTCGCAAGCAAGCCCGCGATATAGCCGCCGAAGCCGAAAAACGCCGCGTGGCCGAGCGAAATGATTCCGGCATAGCCGAGGATCAGATCGAGCGAGAGCGCGAACAGGCCGAGGATGGCGGTCTCGGTCAGGATCAAATGCTTGCCCGGAAACAGCCAGATGCTGGCAAAGGCAAGACCAGAATGCGATTTCCAGCGGCGACCAGCGGGCGCGGCGCTTGAGGAAGGTGGAGACCGTGTCGGCAAGCGACCGCCATCGCGCTCACCGCGCCGCACTACGGGCGAACAGGCCCTGCGGCCGCCAGATCAGCACCACGATCATGATCGTGTAGATCACGAAGGCACCGAGCTTCGGCACATAATACTTGCCGGCCACATCGCCCACGCCGAGCAGGATGGAGGCAGGAACGGCCCGGTGATGCTTGCGGTGCCACCCGACCGTCACCACGATCAGAAAATAGATCATGTATTTCAGCGGAAAGGTCGGATCGAGACCGAGGATTTCAGCGCCAAGCGCGCCGCCGAGACCGGCGAGCCCGGAGCCGAAGGCAAAGGTGACCGCGAACACTGCTCCGACATTGATGCCGAGGCCGCGCGCCACGCGCTGGTCGTCGACGGCCGCGCGCAGGCGGCTGCCGAAGCGCGTCTTGGCAAGCATCAACTGCAGCGCCAAGGTGAGCATTCCGCAGACCACGATGATCAGCAGCCGATATTTGCCCATGCCGATGCCGAAAACATCGAATTGGCCTTGCAGCGCCTCCGGGATCTGCACGAACTGCTGCGAGGAGCCCATCACGTAGTCGATCGCAGCCACCGACATGAAGACGAGCCCGATGCTGAACAGCACTTGGTCGAGATGGCTTCGCGATAGACGTGAACGTAGAGCGTGCGCTCGAACAGGCCGCCGAGGACCGCCGTGAACAGAAACGCCATCGGCAGCCCAAGCACGAACGGAACGCCCAGTCGGTTCACGAGGACGACGGTGAAGTAGCCGCCAGCCATGGCGAACGAGCCGTGGGCGAGATTGATGAAATTCATCAGGCCGAGCGTGACCGAGAGCCCGCACGCCAGCACGAACAGCAGCATCCCATAGGCGATGCCGTCGAACAGGATGGTCAGCATGCTGCCAAACGCTCCCCTGGCGCAGGCTACCTCACTCGACGCGCGTCGTGCCCGGCTTGACCCGGGCACGACGACTCCCTTATGCGCCAGCACACTCTCCCCGGAAGCGCGAACCGGTCATTACTATTTTCCAGCCGCCTTCACCGGGTCCTTGACCGCTCGGGAAGGTCGCGAACTCGACGTTGTAGAGTTCGCCGTTCTTCTTCTCGACCTTGCGGATATAGACGTTCTGGATGATGTCGCGCGTATCCGGATCGATCGAGATCGGGCCGCGCGGGCTCTCCCACTCCATGCCCTTCATCGCCTCGATCAGCTAGTCGCCGTCGGTCTTGCCGCCGGTCTTCTTCAGCGCCTCGTACATCAGGTGCATGCCGTCATAGCCGCTGACCGCCATGAAGTTCGGCCGCATGCCGCCGTTCGCCTTCTTGAAGGCTTCGACGAAGGCCTTGTTGGTCGCCGAGTGGTGATCGGCGGAGTAGAAATGCGCCGTGACGGTGCCGATCACTGCGTCGCCCATGCCGTTGAGCAGGTCATCGTCGGTCACGTCGCCCGGACCGATGATCTTGATGCCGGCCTTGTCGAGGCCGCGCTCAAGAAACTGCTTGACGAAGACGCCGCCCTGGCCGGACGGAACGAAGACGAAGATTGCGTCGGGCTTCTGGTCGGCCGCGCGCTGCAGGAACGGCGCGAAATCGGGATTGGCGAGCGGGAAGCGGATGGATTCCAGCATCTGCCCGCCTTTCTTGGTGAACTCGTCCTTGAAGGACGTCTCGGCGTCGACGCCCGGGCGCATAGTCCGATACCATGCTGACGACCTTCTTGATGCCGTTCTTCGCCGCCCAATCGGCCATCGGCACGGTCGACTGCGCCAGCGTGAAGCTCGTCCGCGCGATATAGGGCGACTTTTCGGTGATGATCGACGTCCCGGCTGCCGTGACGATTTCCGGCGTCTTCGACCTCGGTCGCGAGCGGAGCAACGGCGAGCGCCGCCGGCGTCACGCCAAAGCCCGCGAGAAACGTCACCTTGTCGTTGACGATAAGTTCCTGGGCGATGCGCTTGGTGTTGTCCGGAACGGCGCCGTCGTCCTTAATGATCAGCTCGACTTTCTTGCCGGCGACGGTCGAGCCCTGCTGCTGCCATGAACAGTTTGGCGGCTGCCGCGATTTGCTTGCCGGTCGATTGCTGCTGGCCGGTCATCGGCAGGATGAAGCCGATTTTGACACTGTCCTGAGCGAGCGCGCTGTCCGCAGCCGACAACGCGAGCGCGGCCAATGCGGCCACCCAAATACGATGACGCACCATGGGTTTCCTCCCGATGTGGTGACCTTCGCGGATTGGCCGCTAACAACCACTGTGGCCCACACTTGTCCAGTTGCAGGGGTGTCTCATCGACTAATTGCTAATCCGCAGCCCTAACCACCGGCGCGCGGATATTGCGGGGCCGCACCGCTGCTAGGTAACATCGGCAAAATAGGGCCATGCGCCCGTTCGGGAGGTTGATATGGCCAAAATCGTTCTCGGGCTCGGATCGTCGCACACGCCGATGCTGCTTGCGTCCGACGAGACATTGCCGCGGTTTCTAGAGACCGACCAGAAAATCAAACATCGCGACAAGGAAGGCCGGCCGGCGACCTACGCCGAGCTCCTGGAGAAGGCCGATCCGAAGATGGCCGCCATGACGGCGGCCCCCGAGCTCGTGGCGCGGCAGAACAAGGCGCGCGAGGCGGGCTTACACTTAAGCAAGACGCTGAACACCGCCAATCTCGACGCGCTCATCATCATGAGCGACGACCAGGACGAAGCGTATCTGGAAGACGCGCGGCCGGCCTTTGCGATCTATTACGGCGACACGATCCTCAACAGCAACGAACAGCACGAGCAGTACAGCAAGCGGTTTCCCGAGTGGTACGTGAAGAACCGCCAGGCCTTTTTCGAGGACGCCAAACCACGAGCCTATCCGGTCGATGCCAAGCTCGCCTTGCATCTGATCGATTATCTGATGGACAACGGTTTCGACCCGGCATCCTCGAAACGCATGCGCGAGGGCGAAGGCGAAGGCCACGGCATGGCCTACGTGCATCGCCGGCTGATGGATGCGCAGAAGCCGATCCCCATCGTGCCGGTCTTCCTCAACACCTACTTTGCGCCGAACCAGCCGCGACCGAGGCGCTGCTACGAATTCGGCCAGGCGATTCGCAAGGCGGTCGAATCTTTTCCAGGCGGCGCACGCGTCGGCGTCATGGCGTCGGGTGGGTTAAGCCATTTTCTGGTCGACGAGGATTTTGACCGCGCGATCCTGAAGGCCTGCGCCGACAAAGACGCCGCGTTCCTGAAAAATCTGCCGCGCAACAAGCTCCACGCTGGCAGTTCGGAAATCCTCAACTGGGTTGGCGTCGCCGGCGCGGTCGAACATCTCGACTTGAACTGGTTCGAGTACGTTCCGGGCTATCGCACGCCGGCCGGCACCGGCACGGGATTGAGTTTCGCCAGCTGGGCTTAGTGGCTTGCTGCTCCCTTCCCCCCTGTGGGGAAGGGGAAGCCTTTCACTCGGGCTTGATGCCCGCGGCCTGGATGATCGGACCCCACTTCACGTACTCGTCGTGAATGAGTTTATCGAGCACGTCCGGCGACGACCCGATCGGCGTTGCACCGAGCTTTAGGAATTTGTCGCGCACGCCCGGCAGCTGAGCGACCTCCGCGCAATCTTTGGCGAGCTTCAGTTTCACGTCGGCGGGCAATCCGGCCGGCGCCAAAAAGGCCCACCACACACCGGTATCGTAGCCGGGCAACGTGTCGGCGATCGCCGGCACGTCCGGTAAGACCGGAGAGCGCTCCGCCGTCGTCACGCCGAGCGGACGCAGCGTGTGGGCCTCGATCAGCCCCATCGATTCCGGAATGTTGTTGAAGGTCAGCGGAATATGACCGCCGGCCAGGTCGGCGAGCGCTGGCGCGCCGCCCTTGTAGGGCACCGCTGCGATATCGATATGGGCCATAGCCTTGAACAATTCGCCGGCGAGATGCGGCGAGGTGCCGTTGCCAGCGTGACCGTATGACAGTTGACCCGGTTTCGCCTTGGCGGCGGCGATCACGTCGGCCACCGACTTGTACTCGGAGTCGGCGCGCACGATCAGCATGTTGGGTGACGACCCAATCAAGGAAATCGGCGTGAAATCCTTGAATGGGTCGTAGGGAAGCTTGGCGAAGAAATAGCTGTTGAGCGCGTGACCGGCCGCAACGACGATCAGCGTGTAGCCGTCGGGCGGCGCGTGCGCCAGCGCCTCTTCGGCGACGACGCCGCCCGCGCCGGGCCGGTTCTCGATCACCACCGACTGGTTCCAGCGCTTGGCGAGTTCGTCGCCAAGCGTGCGCGCCACGATATCAACGGCGCCGCCCGGCGGGTAGGGCACGAACACATGCACGGGCTTCGACGGAAAGCCGTTCTCGGCGTGCGCCGCGGCTGCGCCGAACAGCGCCAGCGTCACGGCGACCGACCATGCGCGAACCAACCCGACCATCTGGTCCTCCCTGGATTCTTGTTGCGGAGGACTATAGCGAAGAAACCAGTCCTCTTCAGCAGGCGCGGTGGTTAAAAATACTTGGCCTGCAAATCGACGGTGGAGTCGACACCAAGATGGTCAAAGTTCGCGGCAAGCCAGGCCTCGGCGCGAGCGCGGCCGACGGCATGAAGATGCTGCAGGAAATCCCAGTCACCGTTCAGCTTGCTCGAATTCGACAACTCGCGGACCACATCGTCGGCTTCGATGATGTGGATGAGCATGCGCTTGGCCCCGGTGAGCTTGCCCTGATCCATCAACCTGTTCAGGAGTGCGATGGCCCGCATTTCCCGCTCAAGCGTTGCTTTGTAGGCGATCTCCTGCATCCGGTTCATCGCCGCATGTGAGGCGAGCGGGATCTCCCGGCGCTCGGTGGACGTGATGTGCACCATCACGACGTCACACGAGTTCGCATTCATAGACCAGCGGGTAGATCGCCGGATTCGCCACGAACGCGCCATCCCAAAAGTATTCGCCGCCGATCTCGACCGGACGCATCAGAAGCGGCAGGCACGTCGAGGCAAGGACATGATCGACGCGAACTTCCTTCTCGGTGAAGATTTTCACCTTGCCCGACTGCACATTAGTGGCGGACATAAACAGCTTGAACGGCCGCAGCCGCCGAATGCGGTCGAAGTCGACGATCTCCTCAAGCAGGCCCTTAAGCGGGTTGAAGTTGAACGGGTTAAACAGATAGGGCGACGAGAAATAGCTGAGCACGTCCATGAAGACGTAACCGGGCGAATGTTCGAGGCCGTAGTCCGGGTTGGTCTTGTCGATCCAGGACGGCTGGAAGATGCCGCGCGACGCGATCGCCGACATTCTCTGCCAGAACCGATGCAATGACGCTTTCGCCAAATCGCGGCCGCCCGCCGCCAGACCGTCGGCGAGCAGCACGGCATTGATGGCGCCGGCGCTTGTCGCCGTCGAAGGTCAGCCGATCGTCCTCAAGCAGGCGGTCGAGCACACCCCAGGTAAACGCCCCGTGGCTGCCGCCACCCTGGAGCGCCAAATTCACGACCTTCTGCACGACAAGCCCAAGGGTTTGGAGCGCGCACTGCGTGGCAGCGGCGTCCATGGCCCCGGCGCATCAAATGTGTTCCGAATTGCTTGCGCCGTGCAAGCGCGAAAGTGCGGACGCTAGGCGTGCGCCTTGCGCTGCGGATCGATGATGTTCTCGAGCTTGCCGAGCACGCTCATGCATGGCAGCACCTGCTGCAGGCTCGCATTGGGCTCGCGCTTTTCCTTGATGGCGGCGATGAACTCGCGGTCCTCGAGTTCGATGCCGTCCATCGACACGTCGACCTTCGAGACGTCGATCTTGTTGTCCTTGCCATCGGACAGATCGTCGTAGAACGCTTTGTAGGTGCCGTTGTCGCAGATGTAGCGGAAGAAGGAGCCGATCGGGCCGTCGTTGTTGAACGACAGCGACAGCGTCAGCACCGCACCCGATGGCGTCCTCGCCACGATGCCCATGTCCATCGCGATGTTGAGCTGCGGATGGATCGGGCCTTGCACCGCGTAGCAGTCCGAAATGGTCTCGCCGGCCTGATACTGGAACAGGTCGACGGTGTGGGCGGCATGGTGCCACAACAGATGATCGGTCCAGCTGCGCGCGTTGCCGGCCGCATTGATGTTCTTCCTGCGGAAGAAGTAGGTCTGCACGTCCATCTGCTGGACTTTCAGCTCGCCCTTCTCAATTTTCTTGTGAACGTACTGGTGGCTCGGATTGAAGCGCCGGACGTGACCGCCCATGGCGGTGACGCCGGTCTCCTTGGCGATCTTCACCAGCGCCTCGGCGTCCTCGACGCTGTCGGTGACCGGAATCTCCACCAGCACATGCTTGCCGGCGCGCATCACCTGCTCGCCCTGGCGGAAATGCATCTTGGTGGGCGTCGTCAGGATCACCGCGTCGGCGCGCTTGATGCCCTCGGAGAGGTCGCCGGTGTAATGTGGGATACCGTATTTCTTTGCCACTTCCGCGGTCGCGTCCTGATTGCCGCCGACCAGCGAGGTGACTTGAACATCCGGAATGCGCTTGAGAGCGTCGAGATGCTTTTGACCGAAAGCGCCCTGACCGGCGACACAAATCTTCATTTCACTCCTCCAAATTCGGACTGTTCATTGCGAGGAGCAAAGCGACGAAGCAATCCAGACCAGCATGACCGAACTGGATTGCTTCGCTTGCTCGCAATGACGTTCAACCGCGGATACGAAGAACCTTAGCCTGCGCCGCCGCGCGTTTCATCTTGGCCGCCGGACGCTTGGCCTTGCCGGCCGGCTTCTTGGCCGCGGATTTCTTCGCAGGCCCGCGCTTCGGCTCCAGAATGATGTGGCCTACCGCGGTATTCGACGCCGGCACGGTGTAGAAACGGTAGACCTCCTCGATGTTGTCTCCAAGCGCGCCGCGCATGATCAGCCACATCACCATCTCGACGCCTTCGGCGCCGGCCTCACGCATGTATTCGAGGTGCGGCATGCGCGTGAGCTTCCCCGGGTCCTTGGTGAGATTGTCGAGGAAGGCCTTGTCGAACTTGCTATTGATCAGGCCGGCGCGCGGGCCAGAAATCTGATGCGACATGCCGCCGGTGCCGAACACCACCACGCGCAGAACTTCCGGATAGGATTCGACCGCCTTGCGGATAGCGCGGCCCAGCATGAAACAGCGATGTCCGGTCGGCGGCGGATAGAGCACGACGTTCACGGCGAGCGGGATGACCGGGCACGGCCACCGCTTCGGCGAGCCGAACAACAAATTCATCGGCACGGTGAGGCCGTGATCGACCTCCATCTTGTTGACGATGGTCAGATCGAATTCGTCCAGGATGACCGATTGGGCGATGTGGGCGGCGAGCTGCGGGTGACCCTTCACCACCGGCACCGGGCGCGGCCCCCAGCCCTCGTCGGCCGGTGGAAATTCCGCCGCACAACCGAGCGCGAAGGTGGGCACCATCTCGACCGAAAACGCCGACGCATGATCATTATAGACGACGATGCAGACGTCGGGCTTGGTCTTTTCCATCCACTCTTTGGATTTCTCGAAGCCGGAGAACACCCGCTTCCAGTAAGGTTCTTCGGTCTGATGGTTGTCGATCGCCGCGCCGATAGCCGGCACGTGTGACGACGCTACTCCCGCGATGATCCTAGCCACGTTTTGACCTCGACTTGCTGCGCGTCTTCGCTTTCGGTTTCGCCACCTTCTTGACCGGATTCTTGGCCGGCTTTTTTGCGGATGCCGTTTTCGCCGCATAGGCTGGCTTGGCAACCTTGCCCGACTTGCTGCGGTTGCCTTCGACCGAGCGGCCACCGGCCAGCATCATGTTGGCATAGTCTTCCTGGCTCGATCCGGTCATCTCGGCGGCGAGATAGCGGAACGAATGACCGTCGGTCGCGCCGAGCTTCGCCGTGAAATAGATATTGCCGCCAAGTTCCAGCATGCGGTTGTAGTCGCGCTTGAGCACGGCGTCGGTCTGCTCCGGCGTAAGATGGAATTTCTTGAGGTACTCGGCTTCATTCGCCTTGAAGGCCTTGCGGTTCTCGTCCTTCATCAGCGACATGCAGAACATGTTGATGCCGTAGCCCTCCCGCGAGCGCTCCTGATCGAACACAAACGTGCCCGGGATATCGTCATAATCGTGCTGTTCGCGAGCCATCGGCGCCTCTCCGGTTCGGCTTCACATATATAGCGCAGGAAACCTTGGCAACGTAAGCCTGAGCGCGGAATTGGAGCCGTTCTAACTCCAATAAAGCCGCATCGGATTATCGACCAGAAGCTTCTGCTGCTGGGCGGCCGACGGCGCAATCTTGGGGATGTAGTCCACCAGCACGCCGTCGTCAGGCGCTTCCTTCTTCATGTTGGGATGCGGCCAATCGGTGCCCCAGATCACCCTGTCGGGGAAACGCTCGACCAGCGCCCGGCCGAACGGCACTACGTCGTCATAGGGCGGGCCGGCAAGCGACATGCGCTCCGGACAGGTCACCTTCACCCAGAAATTCTTGTGCTTCTCCATGAGACGGTGGAACCGCTGGTTCTCCGGATCGTCGACACCCTTCTTCACGGTCGGCGTGCCCATGTGATCGACCACGACGGTGGTCGGGATCGAGGTGAAGAAGCTTTCGTATTCCGGCAGATCGGGCATCTCGAAATAGATCACGATATGCCAGCCGAGCGGCGCGACGCGTTTGACGATGCGGTTGAGCACATCGGGCGGCGTAATGTCGACCAGGCGCTTAAGAAAATTGAAGCGCACGCCGCGCACGCCGGCCTTGTCCATCCACTTCAGCTCGTCGTCGGTGACCTCCTCGCCGACGAAGGCGACACCCTTGGCCCGGCCGTTCGAGGCGTCGAGCGCGTCGACCATCGCGCTGTTGTCCTTCGAGTGGCACGACGCCTGCACGATGACGTTCTTGTCGAAGCCGAGAAAATCTCGCAACGCGAACAGCTTTTCCTTCGGCGCGTCGCAGGGCGTGTACTTGCGCTCCGGCGCGTACGGGAATTTGTTCTCGGGCCCGAACACATGGCAATGCGCATCGACCGCGCCGGCGGGCGGCTTGTACTTCGGCTTCGACGGGTTGGGATGAAACGGGATGTAACCGGGTGACATCGGCACGCGGGAGTCTCCTTGTACACTCTGTGTACACTCTGTCATGCCCCGCGAAGGCGGGGCACCCAGTAATCGCCGAACGCCCGGTGGTTACTGGATCGTCCGCCTGTGCGGACGATGACAACGCATCAAATTCTCTCCAGCGCCAGCGACACGCCCTGGCCGACGCCGACGCACATGGTGGCGAGCGCACGCTTGCCGCCGCGCTTTTCCAGCCCGTGAACCGCAGTCAGCACGAGCCGCGCGCCCGACATGCCGAGCGGATGACCGAGCGCGATGGCGCCGCCGTGCGGATTGACGTGTTCGGCGTCGTCGGCGACGCCGAGCTGGCGCAGGCAGGCGAGGCCCTGCGAAGCGAACGCTTCGTTGATCTCGATCAGATCGAAATCCGTGATCTTCAAGCCCAGCCGCTCCATCAACTTGCGCGTCGATGGCACCGGACCGATGCCCATGATGCGCGGCGGCACCGCGGCCGACGCCATGCCCTGCACCCGCGCGCGGGGCTTGAGGCCGTGCGCCTTCGCAGCGTCTTCGCTTGCCAGAATGATCGCGGCAGCGCCGTCGTTGATGCCGGAGGCGTTGCCCGCCGTGACGGTGCCGGGATTGCGCGCGATCGGTTTGAGCTTCTGCAGATTGTCGAGCGTGGTGTCGGGCCGCGGATGCTCGTCTTTGTCCATCGTGACGGGTCCCGCTTTGCCGCCCGGCGCCGCGACCGGCACGATTTCCTGGGCGAAATAACCCGCGGCGGCGGCCTTCCCGGCGCGCTGCTGCGAGCGCAGCGCGAACGCGTCCTGATCCTTGCGGGCGACCTGGAATTCTTCGGCGACGTTCTCGCCGGTTTCCGCCATCGAGTCGACGCCGTATTGCGCCTTCAAGAGCGGGTTGATGAAGCGCCAGCCGAGCGTCGTGTCGTAGATTTCGGCCGAACGCGAAAATGCTTCGCCGGCTTTGCCCATAACGAACGGCGCCCGCGTCATCGATTCGACGCCGCCCGCGACGGCGAAGTCCATCTCGCCGGAACGGATCGCGCGCGACGCGTCGCCCACGGCGTTGAGACCCGAGGCGCATAGCCGGTTGACGGTCACACCCGGAATGGCGTCCGGCAGGCCGGCGAGCAGCAGCGCCATCCGTGCAACGTTACGGTTGTCTTCGCCCGACTGATTGGCGCAGCCGAAGAACACTTCGTCGAGCCGCGACCACTCCGCGTGCGGATTTCGGGCGACGAGCGCCTTGATCGGAACCGCCGCGAGATCGTCGGTGCGCACCTTGGCGAGCGCGCCGCCGTAACGGCCGATCGCCGTGCGCACGGCATCGCAGACAAAAACTTCGCGCATCGCTCGCTCCGTCGGCCGCGTCATTCAGCCGTTCATGCGGCATTTTTGGTACCGGAGGGGCTATTTACGGGGCAGGACGGACGGGGTCAAATGGCGCTGTTCTTGCCGGGATCGTCATGACTAGCCACCCAACGGCATCGGAATTTGCAGGGCTACCGCCCACGCTGCGCGCCGAACGGCGCGGCGAGGTCGCCGTGCTGACTTTGGCGCGCGCCGAAAAGCGCAACGCGCTCGACGATCCGACGGTACAAGGCATCGAAACATTCTTCACGTCGTTGCCCGACAGCATTCGCGCCGTCGTGCTCGCCGGCGAGGGCGAGCACTTCTGCGCCGGCCTCGATCTATCAGAACTGACCGAGCGCGACGTTTTCGCTGGCGTCGCGCATTCGCGATCCTGGCACCGAGCCTTCGAGCAGATCGAATTCGGCAAAGTGCCGGTTGTCACCGTGCTGCGCGGCGCCGTGGTCGGCGGCGGGCTGGAATTGGCAGCCGCCACCCACGTGCGCGTCGCGGAGCGATCAGCATTCTATGCACTGCCCGAAACCAGCCGCGGCATTTTCGTCGGCGGCGGCGGCTCGGTGCGGCTGCCGCCGCTCATTGGCACCTCGCGCATGATGGAGATGATGCTGACCGGCCGCACGCTCAGCGCGGCGGAAGGCCAGGCGATCGGGCTCACCCATTATCTTGTCGACGAGGGCGAAGGCCTCGCCAAAGGCATCGAGCTTGCGACCAAGATCGCCGGCAACGCGCCGTTCACGAATTTCGCCGTGATGCACATGCTGCCACGGATCGCACGCAGCGATCCGGCCACCGGCTTTGCGACCGAGGCGCTCACCGCGGCGATCGCGCAAGGCGAGGACGAAGCGAAGACGCGGCTCAAAGACTTTCTGGAAAAGCGCGGACCGAAAGTCGCGCCGAGCTGAGACACGATGTCCGAAACGCTCACACAGAAGCAGCCTGCGCGTCCTTCCGAACGTAGCCGCCCGCCGCTGCGCCCGGTGCTGCTCGGGCCGCAGGATGTTGAGGTCGAACGCCGCAACGATGGCGCGATCCTGATGCGCTCGCCGCATCCGCTGCCGGCCTATCCGACGAACCTCACCGAACGGCTTGTACACTGGGCGAAGGCGGCGCCGGATCGCATCTTCCTTGCGCAACGCGACGCGGCCGCCGCGTGGCGGACGCTGACCTATGCCGAGACATACGCGCGGGTACGCCCGATCGCTGCAGCCCTGCTCGAGCGCGATCTATCGGTGGAGCGGCCCATCGCCATTCTGTCCGGCAACGACCTCGAGCACGCGCTCCTTGGAGTTGCCGCCATGCATGTCGGCATTCCGTATGTGCCGATCTCGGTGCCCTACTCGCTGTTGTCGCAGGACTTCGGCAAGCTCAAAGCGATCATGACGACGGTGACGCCCGGCCTGGTGTTTGCCGCGAACGGAACGGCCTTCGCGCGCGCCATCGCGGCGGCTGTGTCGGACGGCGTGGAAATCGTGGTGACGGCAAGCCCGCTGGGCGGCCGAAAGGCGACGCTGTTCTCGGCGCTCACCGATACGCCGCCGACCGCCGCCGTCGAGGCGGCACACGCCAAGGTCGGGCCCGACACCATCGCCAAGTTTCTGTTCACGTCGGGATCGACCGGCCAGCCCAAGGGCGTGATCAACACCCAGCGCATGCTGTGCTCGAACCAGTCCATGATCCGCTCGGGCTATGCTTTTCTCGCCGACGAGCCCCCTGTCCTGGTCGACTGGCCGCCCTGGAATCACACCTTCGGCGGCAACCACGATTTCGGCATGGTCCTCCACAACGGCGGCTCGTTCTACATTGACGAAGGCCGGCCGCTGCCCGGCGCCATCGAGGCCACCGTGCGCAATCTGCGCGACGTCGGGCCGACGATGTATCTCAACGTGCCCAAGGGCTATCGAGATGCTGTTGCCCTATCTGCGAAGCGACGCCGAATTGCGCGCGCGGTTCTTCAGCCGGCTCAAGGTGCTGTTCTATGCCGGCGCGAGCCTTGCCCAGCACGTGCGGGACGAACTCGAACAGCTTGCCGTCGAGACGACCGGCGAGCGCATCATCTTTCTGGCAAGCCTCGGCTCGACCGAGACCGCGCCGATGGCGCTCGCGCTCGCCTGGGAATGCAAGCACGCCGCCAATATCGGCCTGCCGGCGCCGGGCGTCGAGCTGAAACTCGTGCCGGGCGGCGGCAAGCTCGAAGCCCGGCTCAAAGGACCTAACATCACGCCCGGCTACTGGCGCGCGCCAGCACTCACCGCGGCGGCCTTCGACGAGGAGGGCTATTACAAGATCGGCGACGCGCTGAATTTCGAAGATCCGGACGATCCTTCGAAAGGGCTCTTGTTCGACGGCCGCATCGCCGAAGACTTCAAGCTCGCGACCGGCACCTGGGTCAGCGTCGGTCCACTGCGCGCGCAATTCATTGCCCATTGCGCGCCGCTGGTGCGCGACGCGGTGATTGCAGCGCCCGACCGTGACGATATCGGGGTGCTGCTGTTTCCCGATCTTAATGCCTGCCGCAAGCTTGCGCCCGATCTCGCCGCCGACGTTCCGCCGGCGACTTTGCTCGCCGACGCGCGGGTCCGCGGCGCTTTCGCGCAGCTGCTTGACGCACTCGCCAAGGCAAGCACCGGCAGTTCCAACTGCATCCGCCGCGCCACGCTGCTCGCTGATCCGCCATCGCTCGATATCGGCGAAATGACCGACAAGGGCTCGATCAATCAGCGCGCGGTGCTTGCGCATCGCGCCGCTTTGGTGGAAGAGCTTTATGCCGATCCGCCTCCGCCTCACGTCATCGCGGTCAACATGGCGGCCAAGCAGGCAGAGCGGGTGAATTGACCATGGATATTCGCGGACAGGCCGCGATCGTGACCGGAGGCGCCTCCGGACTCGGCGGCGCCACCGCGCACATGCTGGCCGAGGCCGGCGCCAAAGTGGCGATCTTCGACGTCAATCAGAAGGCCGCAGCCGAGGTGGCGATCGGCATCAACGGCATCGCCATTCATTGCGACGTCACCGATGATAAGACGACCGAGGCCGCTTTCGCCAAGGCGGCGGCCGACCATGGTCCGGCGCGCTTCCTCATCAATTGCGCCGGCGTCGGTCCGGCCAAGCGCATCGTCGGCCGCAACGGCGTGATGCCGCTCGCCGAATTCAAGCACGTCATTGAGATCAATCTGATCGGCACTTTCAACGCGATGCGGCTCGCCGCCGCCGCCATGCAAAATCTCGAGCCGATGACCGACGGCGAGCGCGGAATCATCATCTGCACCGCCTCGGTCGCGGCTTACGACGGGCAGATCGGCCAGGCGGCGTACGCGGCCTCGAAGGGCGGCGTGGTCGGCCTTGTGTTGCCGGCGGCACGCGAATTCGCCCAGTTCGGCATCCGCGTCAACGGAATCGCGCCCGGCATCTTCTCGACGCCGATGCTCCACGCCCTGCCCGAAGACGCCCAGCAGAGTCTCGCGGCGGCGGTTCCGTTTCCAAAGAAGCTCGGCCAGCCGCCGCAATACGCCGCGCTCGTGCGCCACATGATCGAAAACCGCTACCTCAACGGCGAGGTCGTCCGCCTCGACGGCGCGCTCCGCATGGCGCCGCGCTGATCGGCTTTTTCACGCACGCGCATGTTCACCAGCACCCGCACCACCCGGATCGAATGGGGCGACTGCGACCCCGCCGGCATCGTGTTCTATCCGCGCTACTTCGCGATGTTCGATACGTCGACCACGACGCTGGTCGAGCGCGCGCTCGGCATGAAGAAGATCGACTATCTGAAGGCCTACAACTTTCTCGGCCATCCGGTTGTCGAGACGCGGGCGCGCTTTCTGATCCCAACCCGGTTCGGCGACGACGTCGTCATCGAGACCGCGCTGACCGAATGCGGCCGGTCGAGCTTCAAGCTGCAGCACCGCCTCATGAAGGACGGGGCGATCGCGGTCGAAGGCTTTGAGACCCGGGTTTGGGCCGCGACCCATCCGGACGATCCGGCCCGGATCACCGCGCAGGCCATGCCCGCCGAGGTTGTCGCGCGCTTCACGCATAGCGGACCCTGAACCCTGCCCCGCCCGCTTGCCGGGCCGGGCGGCGGATGTGCTACAAGCCATGCCACCAAAAAGGAGAAACGCCCATGCGGCTTGATGCGTACACGCACTTTTTTCCGAAGAAATTCTTCGACAAGCTCAACGAAGTCGCCGGCGACTACAAGGACATGGGCAAGCGCATCCGCTCGCTGCCAGCGCTGTTCGACGTCGATGTGCGCAAGAAGATCGTCGACGGCCACAAGGACTACCAGCAGGTGCTGTCCTATCCGCAGCCGCCGATCGAAAAGTTCGCCAAGTCGCCCCAGGACATCGACGAGTTTTGCCGCATCATCAATGACGGCTTCGCCGAACTCTGCGCCAAGGAGGCGCATCACTTCCCGTACTGGGTCGCGCACGTCTCGCTTGCGGCGCGCGATGCCGGTGTCGCAGAAGCGGAACGCGCTATCAAGAACGGCGCGCTCGGCGTGCAGATTTACACCAACGTCGCCGGCAAGCCGATCGACCGTCCCGAATATGCGCCGTTCTGGAAGAAGATGAACGAACTGGGCAAGCCGATGTGGCTGCACCCGGCGCGCGGCGCCGAAACGCCCGACTATCTCGACGAGAAGAAGTCGCTCTACGAAATCTGGTGGACGATCGGGTGGTCCTATGAGACCGCCGCCGCCATGTTGCGGCTGATCTATTCCAAGATCATGGACAATCATCCCAACCTGAAAATCATCACGCATCACTTCGGCGGCATCGTGCCGATGCTCGAAGGCCGGCTCGGTCCGGGCAACGACGTGATGGGTCAGCGCACCACCGATGAGGATTACGTCTCGCTGCGCAAGAGCCTGAAGAAGCGGCCGCTCGATTATTTCAAGCACGATTTCTGGGCTGACACCGCCGCGTTCACCGCGATACCCGCGACGAAAGCCGGCATGGAATTCTTCCCGGCCGATAAAATCGTATTCGCCTCCGACTGCCCGTTCGATCCGGAGGGCGGCACCATGTATCCGCGCGTGACGCTGGAGATTCTCGAATCGCTCAAGATGGACAAAACGCTGAGCGACAAGGTGTTCTACAAGAATCTCGAAGCGGTCACCGGCCGCAAGCTGGTGAAGTAACTTCGACCGCGCCCTCGTTGATTAAATACTCCAGCGCCTGTGGTTACTGGATGCCCCGCCTTCGCGGGGCATGACAGTTTCCACTGCACCCATCACGCAAACCCCGCGATCTTCAGCGCGTCCAGGTGATCCTGCAGGATGCGCGGCATTTGATCGGGCGGCGTGCGGCCGAAGCCGCAATAGGCCGCGAGCCCAAAATCCGGCAGGAATTTGCGCGCCACGTCGAGGCGCTGTTTCAGCGTCGGCATAGTGTGAATCGCACCCAGATACACGCGCGCACCTTTGGGCTTGAGCTCGGCGAGCGGCGCGTAGAACGCGTCATCGGTGCGATCGAGCGTCGGAATGTGAATCCAGTCGATTCGGCGTTCAATTGCTGCAGCGGCGGCGTTGATCAGTTCGACCGGTTGGCTGAGGTCGTCGGGCGCAAAGGCCGGCCAGCCCCCGAATGTCCCGAAGCAGTAGTGAAAGCCGAGCGCCACATCCTTCGGGATGACGTTCGACAATCGCCCGATCGGCGCCGCGTGGGTCGCGATGTCGATCTCGCCCGGTGCGACTTTGCCGGCGCCGCACACCGCCTGCAGCTCCCAGGCGCAGTCCCACTGGATCGCCAAATCTCGGTGCGGAATTTTGTCGACGATGACGGCGACCTCGGCGGCGAGCGCCGCTTCGAATCCAGGTCTGATCTTCGGCAGATCCTGTGGATCGGGGAAGTAGTGCGGCCGGATCACGCTATTGACCATCGGGATCGAAATCTGAAACCGCAAACCCTGGGGCAGAACGCCCTTCTCGCGCAGGGTCTTGAAAACGAAATACGAGTTGACCGCATCTCGGGCGTAACCGAGCCGCGATCCCGGATTGCCGAAGCGGACGCGCTCGATGCCGGGCTTCACCCTGAACTGCCACGAATCGTCGCGCGTGCGCGGCAGCAATTGCTCGACGCCATCGACCGGCTTCGGACGCCTGACGGTGCCGAGGTCGAGGTGGCCGTTGAAAATCTGATAGCCGAGCCGGTTGACCCAGGAGCGCCGTTCTCCGACTTCGCCGTCCGGCATCGCCGGCAATTCGGAGCCGAGCGTGCCGCCGAACGTCCGCATCACGTCTTCGACCGTATCCAGCGGAACGCTGCCAACCAGAAGGAGATTTTCACCCATGACGCACCACCCTTTTCTTTCGACCATCCCCGATCTAACTTGAGCGCGCAACAGCGACCCGAGATTTAAACATCATGCGAACGACGATTGCGCTGACGGTAACGGCCACTTTAGCGGCGGCGGCGGCCGTCTTGCCTATGAGGGCGTCGGCAGACGGGATGGAAGGCGTCCCACACATGCGGGTTCATCACTATCACCACGCTTATTATCCGCGCACGCATTACGGATACTATTGGTATCAGTGGGGATGGCGCATGGGCGGCACGCGATACAGCTGGGTCGGCTCGTCCTTCAGCGGCGTGGTTCCTTGGACGTGGTAAGCGCGTCGCCGAATTGCTTCCCGCCTGATTGTTCGGCCTGATGGTCCGCCACAAGAGTCGACCACAAGAGAGGCCTTGTGGCTGTGGGTAGCCGGACACAATTGCAGGCGTGGCAAGCCGATTTTTGCTAGCGTCGCGGGCACCATGGACGCCGCCCGCCCCCTCATGACCGACGACGCCGAAGGCCGCGCTGTTCCGAAGCCGGCCGACGATGGCGGCCGCATCACTCCGATGATGGAGCAGTACATCGAGATCAAGGCGGCCAATCCGGATTGCCTCCTGTTCTACCGGATGGGCGACTTCTACGAGCTGTTCTTCGATGATGCCAAGACAGCGTCGCGTGCGCTCGGCATCGTACTGACCAAACGCGGCAAGCATCTCGGGCACGATATTCCCATGTGCGGGGTGCCGATCGAGCGCGCCGACGAGTATCTGCACCGGCTCATCGCCCTCGGCCATCGAGTCGCCGTCTGCGAACAGCTCGAGGATCCCGCGGAGGCGCGAAAGCGCGGCTCAAAGAGTGTCGTGCGCCGCGACGTGGTGCGGCTGGTGACGCCGGGCACGCTGACCGAAGACTCGTTGCTTGACGCCAAGCGCAACAATTATTTGCTGGCCCTGGCGCGCTCGCGCGCCTCCTCAAGCGAAGACCGCTTTGCGCTCGCCTGGATCGATATTTCGACGGCCGAATTCCGCGTCGCCGAATGCGACCGCACCGCGCTCTCCGCCGAGATCGCCCGCATCGAACCCGGCGAGATCATCGTCTCCGATGCGTTCTACGCGGACACCGAGCTGACGCCCATGCTGCGGGCGCTGCCGGCCGTCACGCCGCTCACCCGCGACGTGTTCGACGGCGCAACCGCGGAGCGGCGGCTCGCCGCGTTCTTCGATGTGGCGACGTCGGCGTCATTCGGCGCTTTTTCACGCGTCGAACTCACCGCTGCCGCGGCGGCGGTCACGTATGTCGAGCGGACGCAGATCGGCAAACGGCCGCCACTATCTCCACCCGTCCGCGAGGCGGCTGGCGCGACGCTTGCCATCGATCAGGCGACACGCGGCAATCTCGAGCTCGTTCGCACGCTCTCGGGCGGCCGGCACGGCTCGCTGCTCGCCGCCATGGATCGAACAGTCACGTCGGCCGGATCGCGGCTTTTGGCGCAGCGTCTCGCCGCGCCGTTGACCGATCCGGCGGAGATTGCGCACCGGCTCGATGCCGTTGCGGCATTCGTCGAGGACAGCGCGGCGCGCAACGACTTGCGCGCCAGGCTCAAGGCTGTGCCAGATCTCGCTCGCGCGCTGGCGCGCATCGTGGTCGGCCGCGGCGGGCCGCGCGATCTTGCGGCGATCCGCGACGGGATTTTTGCGACGGCAGACTTTGCATCGCAGCTCGGCAAGCTCGCCGCCATGCCGCGCGACCTCGAACGCGCCGTCGAGGCGCTGCGGCCGCCCGACGCCGCGTTGGCTGCGGAGCTTTCGCGCGCGCTTGCCGATGAGCTGCCGGCATTTCGCCGCGACGGCGGCTTCGTACGTTCCGGTTATGAGAGCGCGCTCGACGAAGCGCGGGCGTTGCGCGACGAGTCGCGGCGCATCATTGCGGCGCTGCAGGTGCGCTATGCGGACACGACCGGCATTCGCTCGCTGAAAATCCGGCACAACAACGTGCTCGGTTATTTCGTCGACGTGACGGCGCAGCATGGCGAGAAGCTTTTAAGCGCGCCGTTCAACACGACCTTCATTCATCGCCAGACGCTCGCCGGACAGGTGCGTTTCACCACCACCGAGCTTGGCGAACTCGAAGCCAAGATCGCCAATGCGGCCGAGCGGGCGCTGGCGATCGAGCTCGACATTTTCGACCGGCTCGCGGCGAGCGTCACGGCGGCAAGCGAGGCGATCAAGCAAGCGGGGGATGCGCTCGCCGCTGTCGACGTCGCAACGGCGCTCGCAAGCCTCGCAACAGAGCGCAACTATGTGCGGCCGGAGGTCGACAAGTCCCTCGCGTTCGCGATCGGAGGCGGCCGCCATCCCGTGGTCGAGCAGGTGCTGGGCGGCGAAGGCGGCCCGTTCGTCGCGAACGACTGTGATCTTTCTCCGCCGCCCCCTCCCTACCCTCCCCCGCAAGCGGGGGAGGGAGGGGTGGGGGCCGGGCGCATCTGGTTGATCACCGGCCCCAACATGGCGGGCAAATCGACATTTCTGCGCCAGAACGCGCTGATCGCCGTCATGGCCCAGATGGGCAGCTTCGTGCCGGCGCAATGCGCCCATATCGGCGTGGTCGATCGGCTGTTCTCGCGCGTCGGCGCCGCCGACGATCTCGCCCGCGGCCATTCGACCTTCATGGTCGAGATGGTCGAGACCGCTGCGATCCTCAATCAGGCGGGCGAGCGGGCGCTGGTCATCCTCGATGAGATCGGCCGCGGCACCGCAACCTTCGACGGCCTGTCGATCGCTTGGGCGACGATCGAGCACCTGCACGAGACCAACCGCTGCCGCGACGCTGTTCGCTACGCATTTCCACGAAATGACCGCACTCGCTGCCAAGCTGAAGCGGCTGCACAACGCCACCATGCGGGTGAAAGAGTGGCAAGGCGACGTGGTGTTTCTGCACGAAGTCGTCCCCGGCGCCGCGGACCGGTCGTACGGCATCCAGGTGGCGAAACTCGCCGGCCTGCCGCCGAGTGTCATCGAACGCGCGAAACTCGTGCTGGCGCAGATCGAGGCCGAGGACCGCACCTCGCCGGCGCGGCGTCTGATTGACGACTTGCCGCTGTTCGCCGCTGCGCGCCCGGCACCGGGGCGTGCCGCAACGCGATGCGGCGCTCACCGCGGTGCTCGAAGCGCTGGCTGCGCTCCATCCCGACGAAATGTCGCCGCGCGACGCGCTGGAAGCGCTCTATGCGCTCAAGGCGCAGCTGGCAGCAACTCCGAAAGATTGATCAGGCCGCGCGCCTGCGCATCCGGACGATCAACAGCAGCCCGCTCCAGGCGACGCAGACCGCAAGCCCCGACACCAGTGCCGCCCAGACGCCGATCGGCGCCACCAGATAATGTGCAGCGAGGAAGCCGAGCCACAGCCCGACCAGCGCGACCTGCGAATGTGCGAACATGCTGGCCGCTGCTTTGCCGCCGACGCGCGGATGCAGGATGACGATGGCGCTCGCCATCACGATCGGAAAGACAGCGAATATGCCGGAGACAAAAGAGCCGATGCTGTAGCTCGCAGTAGTCACGACGGCGACCACGATGGCGGCGGTGATGGCGCGCAGCGGAATGTCGAACGGCGTGCGCACGAACTTCGGTGGCGGACCGGAGGTACGATAGCGCCAGCTCAGCGGCACGGTAGCGCCGAATACGACGACGTTGAGCAAAAACGCGGCGAGCGGCGTCCAGGTGTTGAGCCGCAAGGCTGCGGCGCCGGCGAACCAGACGACGAGCGCGATGCCGAGGCTGAACAGCAATCCATGCCGCTGCGCCAGCACCGTATAGGTGAGCGCAAAGATCGAGACCGACGCCGTTGCGGTCGCACTGCCGACGGCGCTGGTGGCGATGAATTCCGGCGGATGCTCGATCGCGAGGATGACGTAGGCGGCGCCTGCCGCGGTCGGCAGCGCCGCAATCAGCGCGCCGATGAACGGCCCTGCGCGCTCGACCGTGACCGATACGACGACGACGACCAGCGCCGTCATCGCCATCTTCGCGGCGAGCTCGGACAGGAACACAATTTCGGGGAGACATTCGCCTCGTCACACCTCGGCTGTCATGGCCCGCGAAAGCGGGCCATCCAGTAAACGCCATCGTCGAAGTCGATTCCGAGACGCCGCGTTTACTGGATCATCCGCATTCGCGGATGATGACACTGGCGACTATTTGCGCTGCATCGTGATCGCAACGGGCGGCCCGCTGCTTGATCGTCTGATAGACGACGCAATAACGCTCGGTGAGCTTCAGAAGCTGATCGAGCTTCTCCTGCGGCGCGTCGGTGTCGACGTCGAAGCGCAGGCGGATCTGCGCGAAGCCGACCGGCGCATCCTTGGCGACGCCGAGCGTGCCGCGGAAATCGAGATCGCCTTCGGCCGAGACGGTGCCGGACTTGAGCGGAATGTCGATCGCGGTCGCGACCGCCTTCAGGGTCACGCCGGCGCAGGCGACCAAGGCCTCGAGCAGCATGTCGCCGGAACACAGCTCCATGCCCGAGCCGCCGGTCGCCGGATGCAGTCCCGCGACCGCGAGCGCGCGGCCGGTCTCGACCTTGCAGGCGATGTTGGTGTCGTCGAGCGTGCCCTTGGCCTTGAGCGTGATGAAGGCGGCCTTGGGGTCGGCCTTGTAACGCTCCTTGATCGGCGCCTGCATCGCGCGCAGCCCGGCGGCGTCCATGAGATGTTCCCTCATTCCTGTCATTGCCCGCGAAAGCGGGCAACCCAGTAACCACAGACGGTCATCGTGTCTACCGATGGGCGAGGATACTGAATCGTCCGCATGCGCGGACGATGACAGGACAGTAAGCGATCACACGAAATATGCTACCACCACAACGCCGCGCCGGCGTCGGCTTTCGGTCTCGCCGTCGGCGCCCGCCGCCGCGCGATCGAGCGAGCGGTCGAGCGCGGCGAGCACGCGGCGCTTGGCGAAATCGAATGCGGCCGACTGGCGGTCGCGCGGGCGCGGCAGATCGACCGCGATCTCCTCGAAGATGCGGCCGGGACGCGGCCGCATCACCATGATGCGGTCGGCGAGCACGATCGCCTCGTCGACATCGTGGGTGACCAGGATCAAGCGTCGGCTTGGCGTCGGCCCACAGATCGAGCAGATGGTCCTGCAGATCGGCGCGCGTGAAGGCGTCGAGCGCCGAGAACGGCTCGTCGAGCAGCAACACCTCGGGCCGCGGCACGAGCGCGCGCGCAATGGCGACGCGCTGCGCCTGGCCGCCGGACAGTTCGCGCGGCCACACCGCCGCCTTGTCGGTCAGGCCGACGCGCTTGAGCGCAGCCGCGACGCGCTCGGCGCGTTCGGGCTTCGGCCGGTCTTCAAGGCCGAAGCCGACATTGTCGGCGACCTTGAGCCAGGGCAGCAGCCGCGGCTCCTGGAAGATGATGCCGATCTTCTCGTGCGGCGCGGTGATGGGCTCGCCGTCGAGCATGACGGTGCCTTCGGTCGGCGGGTCGAGGCCGCAGATCGCGCGCAGCAGCGTCGATTTGCCGCAGCCCGAGCCGCCGATCACGGCGACGATCTCGCCGGGCGCGACGCTCGAGCGTCACGCCGTCGAGCGCGTGCACGCCGTTCGGATAGGTCTTGCCGACGTCGTGTCGAGAGCAAGCATCGAGCTTGCGTCCTAGTCCCGCCGCACAACGTCTTCCCAGCGCAGGAACGGCGCGGCCGCTGAGCGCGATCAGCCAATCGGTCAGCTTGCCGAGCACCGCAAAGGCGAGGATCGCGGCGACGATCTCGGCCGGCTTGCCGAGCTGCTGGCCGTCGATCAGCAGATAGCCGAGGCCTTCCGACGCGCCCATGAATTCGGCGGCGACCACGAACATCCAGCCGAGGCCGAGGCCGGAGCGCAGCGAGACCACATAGGCCGGCAGCACGGCCGGCAGCAGGATGCGGCGGACCATCGCAAAGCCTGAGAGCCGAAACGCGCGGCCGACCTCGACGATCTTGCGGTCGACCGAAAGGATCGCGCCCATCACGCCGAGATAGACCGGAAAGAACACGCCGACCGCGATCAGCGCGACCTTCGAGGTCTCGAAGATTCCGAGCCAGAGAATGAACAGCGGCATCCAGGCGATCGACGGGACCGCGCGCAGGCCCTGCAGGCGTCGGGTCGATCAGCCGGCGCATCAAGCGACGAATAGCCGGCCGCGCGCCCAGCAAGGTGCCGGCGGCGATGCCGAGGCCGAAGCCGGCCGCGACCCGCAGCAGCGTGGCCAGTGACATGGCGCTGCAGTTCGCCGGTGCGCGCGAGATCGGCGAAGTTTTGAAGATCACCGAGGCGGCGGCACCAGCCGCCCGTCGGACCAGCCGAACCGCACGACGAATTCCCAGACCATCGCAAGCCCGACCGGCAGCACGAGCCCGAGCGCCGGCCGCGCGCAGACGCGTCCATCTGCTGGACGGCGACGCCGGCGCCGCGGCGCTCGTCGCCGGTGGTGCGTTCATGGGCGGCAATCGTCATGGCCGCGAGCAGACATGGTGCCCACGCAGATTGCAATGCGGCTCTGCACGCGCCCACGCGAAGACGCCACCACCCGATCGATGACGGCTACGCCGTCACGTACGCGATCGTCGATCAGATCGTCGAGCGCCTTCTTCACGTCGACGTTGGCCGGGATCACGCCGGCCTTCTGCAGCGCGAGGCCGGCCTGCAGGATCGAGTCGCGCTGCGGCGCGCCGATCTGTTGTAGGTCAGCTCGGTGCGCTCCTTGAGCTGCTTGTCGACCACCGCGTCGGGCAGCTTGGTCGCGGCCATGAACACGCGCTTCTCTTCGTCGTAATTGGCGAGCGAGTATTTGCGCGCCTCCTCGTAGACCGCGAGCACGCGGCTGCGCCAGATCGGGATGATCCTTGAGGAACTCCTCGCGCGTGTTGAGGATGCCCCAGGTGTTGGCGTCCTTGTTGCGGTAGAACAGCCGCGCGCCGTCCTCGATCTCGGCCTGCGCCATCATCGGATCGAGGCCGGCCCAGGCGTCGACGTCGCCGCGAATGAGCGCGGTCTTGCCGTCGGGATGCTGCAGCAGCACCGGCGTGATGTCCTTCTCGGTCAAGCCGACGCAGAGCAGCGCGCGCACCAGGAAGATGTGCGGATCGGTGCCGCGGGTGACCGCGACGCGCTTGCCCTTGAGGTCCTCGATCTTGTTGATCGTCGTGTCCTTGCGGGTGACCAGCGCGGTCCACTCCGGGCGCGAATAGACGTAGATCGACTTGATCGGATTGCCGTTGATCTTGGCGAGCAGCGCGGCGGAGCCGGCGGTCGAGCCGAAGTCGATCGAGCCGGCATTGAGGAATTCCAGCGCCTTGTTGGAGCCGAGCGTCTGCACCCAGCGGATGCCGATGCCGTCCTTGGCGAATTCCTTTTCGAGCAGGCCCTTGTCCTTGAGCACCATCGAGACCGGGTTGTAGGTCGCCCAGTCGATGCGGATTTCCTTCGGCTTGTCGGCGGCGCGCGCGAGACCGAGCGGCATCAGGCCGGCGCCGGCGGCACTGAAAAGTAGACTGACGACGTGAGAGCATGAGCGACCTCCGCAATTTGGACCGCCATGGCGCTCCGCGCGCCAAGCGACCACAGTTGGAGGCGGGATTGTTCGGCCCGCCATCAGCGTGGCGACGGGGCAGGCCCCGCGCTTTAGCTGCATTTGTTAAGCGCCCGCAAGCTGTTCGCTCAAATCGGCGCTAGTTTTATTCTTTATGAGAGCCAATCTGTGATCGTCAATTGAAAATATATGTCTATATTCTCCACATTTATAGGACGAAAATGTCATGAACCAAATGGCCGCAGACGCATTTTCGCCGGTCCGCGCTGTTCCGGCAGCAAGCGAAGCGCTGCACCGTCCGGCAGGCGATGACAGCGCGCGGCGGCTCCGCTATGGCGTTCAGTCAGATGCTCGACACCCAACGCCCGCGCGCGCCGGCGGCGAACTGCATCGACACTCGCGGCCATCGCCGCCGATCTCGAAGGGCTCGCCGAGACTCTATGCGGGGCGCGAGCGCGAACTGCGCACCGCGGTCGCGCAGCGGCTGAAGGCGGCGCTGACGCGAGGCGCGCACGCAGGCCGAGCAGCTGCTGCTCAAGGACCGGCACGGCCGGCGCTGCGCCGAGCGGCTGTGCCAGATGCAGGACGAGATCATCCGCATCCTGTTCGAGTTCGCGGCCGGCCAGCTCTATCCGCTCGCAGAACCCCTCGGAAGCCGAGCGCATGGCGGTGGTGGCGACCGGCGGCTACGGCCGCGGCCTGATGGCGCCGGGCTCCGACATCGATCTGCTGTTCCTGCTGCCCTACAAGCAGACCGCCTGGGGCGAGTCGGTCGCCGAGGCCATCCTCTATTGCCTGTGGGACATGGGCCTCAAGGTCGGCCACGCGACGCGCTCGGTCGACGAGTGCATCCGCCAGGCCAAGGCCGACATGACCATCCGCACCGCGCTCCTCGAGGCGCGCTACCTGCTCGGCGACGCCAAGCTGTTCGACGAGCTGACCGCGCGCTTCGACAAGGAGGTGGTGCAGGGCACCGGCGCCGCAGTTCGTCGCCGCCAAGCTCGCCGAGCGCGAGGAGCGCCATCGCCGCGCCGGCCAGTCGCGCTATCTGGTCGAGCCCAACGTCAAGGACGGCAAGGGCGGCCTGCGCGACCTGCACACGCTGTTCTGGATCGCCAAGTACGTCTACCGCGTGCGCGAGCCCGAGGAACTGATCGAGCGCGGCGTGTTCGACCGGCGACGAATACAAGCTGTTCCGCCGCTGCGAGGACTTCCTGTGGTCGGTGCGCTGCAACATGCACTTCGTCACCGGCCGCGCCGAGGAGCGGCTGTCGTTCGACATCCAGCGCGATATCGCGGTGCGGCTCGGCTACACCGAACATCCCGGCCTGCAGGACGTCGAGCGCTTCATGAAGCACTACTTCCTGATCGCCAAGGACGTCGGCGATCTCACCGCAATCCTGTGCGCCGAGCTCGAGGAGCGCCAGGCGAAGCCCGCGCCGGTGCTCAGCCGCGTCATCGCGCGGCTGCGCCCGGCACGCAGCGCCGTACGCTCGGCGAGACCAACGATTTCGTCGTCGACAACAACCGCATCAACATCGCCGAGCCGACGTGTTCGCAGCGCGATCCGGTCAACCTGATCCGGGTGTTTCATCTGGCGCAGAAGCACAATCTCGCCTTCCATCCCGACGCCATGCGCCTCGCCACGCGTTCGCTCAGGCTGATCGACAAGACCGTGCGCGAGGACGAGGAGGCGAACCGGCTGTTCCTCGACATCCTGACCTCGAAAAACGACGCCGAGACCGTGCTGCGGCGCATGAACGAGGCCGGCGTGCTCGGCGGCTTCGTGCGCGCGTTCGGCCGCATCGTGGCGATGATGCAGTTCAACATGTATCACCACTATACGGTGGACGAGCATCTGCTGCGCTGCATCGGCGTGCTCGCCGAGATCGAACGCGGCGAAAATCCGCGACGTTGCGCTCGCCAGCGAACTGATGCGCACCATCCAGCCGGAGCACCGCGTGGTGCTCTACGTCACGCTGTTCCTGCACGACATCGCCAAGGGCCGCATCGAGGACCATTCGATCGCCGGCGCGCGCATCGCGCGCCGGCTCTGTCCGCGGCTTGGGTCTCGGCGGCCGACACCGAACTGGTCGCGTGGCTGGTCGAAGTGCATCTCGTCATGTCGACGGTCGCGCAGTCGCGCGACCTGTCCGACCGCAAGACCATCGAGAACTTCGCCGCCGTCGTGCAATCGCTGGAGCGCATGAAGCTCCTGACCATCCTGACCACCGCCGACATCCGCGCCGTCGGGCCCGGCGTGTGGAACGGCTGGAAGGCGCAGCTTCTGCGCACGCTCTACTACGAGACCGAGCCGGTGCTGACCGGCGGCTTCTCCGAGGTCAACCGCGCGCAGCGCGTCGCGATCGCGCAGGCCGAGTTCCGCGCCGAGATCAAGGACTGGCCGCCCGAGCGAGCTCGACGCCTACATCGCGCGCCATTATCCGGCCTACTGGCTCAAGGTCGACCTGCCGCACAAGCTCGCGCAGGCGCATTTCGTGCGGGCGACCGAGGAGGCCGGACAAGCGGCTCGCCACCAGCGTCGGCTTCGACGCGGCGCGCGGCGTCACCGAACTGACGGTGCTCGCGCCCGATCATCCGTGGCTGCTGTCGATCATCGCCGGCGCGTGCGCGCTGACCGGCGCCAACATCGTCGATGCCCAGATTTACACCACGACCGACGGGCTCGCGCTCGACACCATCTCGGTGTCGCGCGAGTTCGAGCGCGACGA
This sequence comes from uncultured Alphaproteobacteria bacterium, assembly GCA_963732015.1. Lineage (GTDB taxonomy): Bacteria > Pseudomonadota > Alphaproteobacteria > Rhizobiales > Xanthobacteraceae > BOG-931. The sequence goes on from CAVSXY010000011.1 coordinate 224,465, forward strand.
GGACGAGGCGCGCCGGGCGGCGCGCATCGGCGACGCGATCGAGAAAGCCGTGCGCGGCGAGATCCGGCTGCCGGACGTCGTGGCGAAGCGCGCGCCGCCGAAGGGACGGCTCAAGGCCTTCGCGATCGAGCCCGAGGTGACGATCAACAACCAATGGTCCAACCGCTACACCGTCGTCGAGGTGACCGGCCTCGACCGGCCGGGCCTGCTCTATGAACTCACCACGACGCTGTCGAAGCTCAATCTCAACATCGCCTCGGCCCACGTTGCGACCTTCGGCGAGCGCGTCGTCGACGTGTTCTATGTGACCGATCTGCTCGGCGCCAAAGTCGCGACACCGACCCGGCAGGCCGCGATCAAGCGCCCGCTGCTCGCCTTGTTCACCCCGTCCGCCGGCGAGGCCAAATCTGAGGCCAACCTAAGTCCAAGTCCAAGGAAGCGGCGGCCGAGTAAGTAAGGTTCCTTGTCCAGCAGGTTGAGCGCTAACCCGGACCGGTAACCGCGCCTTAAACCGCCCCTCTCTACCGTGACCTCCGCGGGTTGCCGCGGGGGACATTGGAAATGGCGTCGTCACAGGCCGGCCGGAAACGTGCCCGAAGCGCCGACAAAGGCGCCGAGGATGCCGGCATGCTCGATCTGCGGTTACGGCCGCAAGATCGCGCAGCCGGTCCGCCCAAGGCGCGGCGCGAAGGCATCCAGCGGCGAGCCGGCGATGCCCCCACGACGAAGGCGCCCCGCAAGAAGAAAGTCGCGGCGGCGGCAAAGGCCGCTCCGGATTTGGCCGCGCCGTCTACTGGGCGGCGGTCGTCGCCCTGTGGGGCGTCATCGCCTCGATCGGCGTGCTCGTCTGGATCGGCATTCACCTGCCCCCGATCGATTCGCTTGAAATCCCCAAGCGGCCGCCGTCGGTGCTCATCCTCGGCGTCAACGGCGCGACGCTCGCGACGCGCGGCGATATGGGCGGAGCCGCAGTGCCGCTGCGCGAACTGCCCGACTACGTGCCGAAAGCTTTCATCGCCATCGAGGACCGAAGGTTCTATTCGCATCACGGCGTCGATCCGCTCGGTATCATTCGCGCCGTGATCCGCGACGTCATGCATCGCGGCGCCGCCCAGGGCGGATCGACGCTCACCCAACAGCTCGCCAAGAATCTGTTCCTGACCCATGAACGTACGGTCACCCGTAAGCTGCAGGAGGTGGTGCTCGCGCTCTGGCTCGAACACAAATTCTCCAAGGCGCAAATCCTCGAACTCTATCTGAACCGCGTCTATTTCGGCGCTGGCGCCTATGGCGTGGAAGGCGCCGCGCAACGCTACTTCGGCAAATCGGCGCGGCATCTCAGCGTCGCCGAGGCCGCGATGCTGGCCGGACTGGTACAATCGCCGTCACGGCTAGCGCCGAGCCACAATCCCGATGGCGCCGAGCGCCGCGCCGCCTTGGTGATCGGGGCCATGGCGGACCAGAAATTTATCTCCGCCGGAGCGGCCAAACTCGCGCTCGCTCACCCGGCGCGCGCCACCAAGCCGGCCGGCGCCAGCTCGGTCAACTATGTGGCCGACTGGGTCATGGACGCCGTCGACGATCTCGTCGGACACTTCGATCAGGACATCGTGGTCGACACCTCGATCGATCCGGCCTTGCAGGGCGCCGCCGAGCAATCGCTGGTCGATGGGCTCGCGCAGAAGGGCGAAAAGCTCAACGTCAGCGAAGGCGCCATCGTCGCCATGACGCCGGACGGCGTGGTGCGCGCGCTGGTCGGCGGCAAGAGCTATGCGGAAAGCCAGTTCAACCGCGCCATCGCGGCCAAGCGCCAGCCTGGTTCGTCGTTCAAGCCCTTCGTCTATCTCACCGCGCTCGAACACGGGCTGACGCCCGACACCGTGCGCGAAGATGCGCCAATCTCCGTGAAGGGCTGGAAGCCGGAGAACTTCGAGCACGAATATCTCGGCCCGGTGACACTGACGCAGGCGCTCGCCAATTCACTCAACACCGTGTCGGTGCGGCTCACCTTGGAGGTCGGTCCTGCGGCCGTCGTCCGAACCGCGTATCGGCTCGGCATCAACTCGCTGCTCGAACCCAATGCCTCGATCGCGCTTGGCACCTCGGAAGTCTCCGTCATCGAGATGGTGTCGGCCTACGCGACTTTCGCCAACGGCGGCGTTGCGGTGTCGCCGCATGTTATCGAGCGCATCCGCACCGGCGAACGGCAAGACCCTATACACCCGCACGAGCCAGAGCCTCGGCCGCATCGTCGATCCGCACTACGTCGCGATGATGAACACGATGATGCATGAGACGCTGACTCAGCGGCACCGCGCGCAAGGCCGACTTGCCCGGCTGGCAGGCGGCCGGCAAGACCGGCACCAGTCAGGATTTCCGCGACGCCTGGTTCATCGGCTACACCTCGCGTCTCGTGACCGGCGTCTGGCTCGGCAACGACGACAACTCGCCGACCAAGAAAGCGACGGGCGGCGGTCTGCCAGTCGACATCTGGAGCCGGTTCATGAAGACCGCTCTTCAGGGCGTGGCGCCGGCCAGTCTGCCCGGCTTGAGCAGCGGGTTCTGGTCGAACCCCTCCCCGCCCGCCGCCGTGCCCGGTGGCGGCGCAGACAAACGCGGCCAGCCAACCGACAACGGCCGGCTCGATCTGTGGCTGCTCGACAAGCTTTTTGGCCGGCACTGAAGATCAGCCGCCGACCCAAGATCAACTCTCTCCGAATGAGCGGCCCCGCATCTTGACTCGGACACGGAATATCTGTGACGAAATCGACTGACGTTGATGCCGGCAATGCGGATGTGGCGTTGCTGGCAAAAATGATTGAGACCGGGAGCAAATGATGACGAGGTCTCTCGGGGACGATTTGCTGTGACGCAACCTTTATATTGTCAGCAAGCCTATTGCCCTCCCGCACCGGATTTCGACGTTGCGGCGCAATAGCTCGAATGCTGGGCAAAGGACCATTTTGAAAAACCGGTTGTCGAAGGTGGGCTGCCGCTGGGCCACGTCCTGCTGGTGAATGATCCTGGCGCCATTCGCCGCGTCCTTCTCGAAAACGCAGCCAATTATCAAAAGGACTCGTTTCAGCGCCGTGTGCTGTCGCCGGGACTGGGCGATGGCCTGCTCAGCGCCGAAGGCGCCCAGTGGAAAACGCAACGCCGCATCGTCGTCGCCGGTATTTGCCCGCAAGACCATCACGGATTTCGCGCCCGCGATGATGGCCGCGACCGATGCGCTGATCGCGCGCTGGCGCCAGCACGATGTTTGCAAGTCGTCGTTGCCGCCGAAATGACGCGGGTCACCCTCGACGTACTCGAACGCACGATTTTCTCCGACGGTCTCGGCCGCGAGCGCGAAAACTTCCGGCTTGCCATGGGCACTTACTTCAACAAGATCGGGCGCATCGACCCGCTCGACCTGCTCGCCGTGCCATCCTTCGTGCCGCGGCTTTCGCAGCTTCGCGTACGTTCGACGTTGCGCTTTTTCAAATCGGCGATCGACGAGATCATCGCGAAGCGGCTGCAGCGCGGGCGCGAACCGCACAGCGACAATGCCGCCGACATTCTGACGCTGTTGCTCGGCGCCCTCGATCCGGACACCGGGCAGCAGATGAGCGAGGCCGAGGTGCGGTCGAACATCCTCACCTTCATCGCCGCCGGTCATGAGACCACCGCGAACCTGTTGAGCTGGTCGCTGTTTTTGCTGTCGCAATCGGCGCAATGGCGTCAGCGCGTCGAAGCTAAAGCCGAGCGGGAAAGCGGCGGTCCCGCCGCAGGCTTGGCCGACCGGCTGGTCGAGACCCGCGCCGTCATCGACGAGGCGGCACGGCTTTATCCGCCGATTGCCGCAATCAGCCGTGTGGCGATGGGACCTGACGAGCTTTGCGGCGAATGTGTCAGACGTGGTTCACTGATCGTGATCGCGCCATACGTCCTGCATCGGCACAAGTTGCTGTGGCGCGATCCGAACGCGTTTGACCCGGCCCGCTTCCTCGGCGCGGCGAGCGCCGAATACGATCGCTATGCATACATTCCGCTCGGCGCCGGCGCGCGGACGTGCATTGGGGCCACGTTCGCGCTGCAGGAGGCGACCCTGGTGCTCGCGGCCGTCATGAAGAACTTCGACCTGGGAATGGCCGCGGATGCCGACGTGCGCCCGCTGCTGCGCGTGACGCTGCGGCCGGCCGGTGGCCTGCCGATGACGGTCAGGCACAAGCGCGTGCATGGCGCCTCGGCAGAGATGACTGGCGTTATTCCAGCTTGAACACCGTACGAAGCAATCCCTTCACGGATCGCTTTGCGTCCTCCGCGGCCGCTGCGTTTGAACCGAGATGAGGATCGAATTCGACGCAAGGGTCCTTATAGGTGAAGGGCTCTTTCGTCACTGCGTTGATGAGCAGTCCCACCGGTTCTTCACGGATCGAGCAATGGCGCACAGTCTGCGAATTTTTCGCCACGGTCAGTTCAGGACCGATTGGATTGTCGAAACTGTGCCACACATTCGGATATTCGGTCAGTTCGGCGTCGTGGCCGGCGGCACGCAGCCGCGATACGAACGCCTTGCAGGGCGCGGGCGGATTGTAGTCGTCGGAAGCACCTGCAAAGTCCTGATCGGCCGGTCGGCAACATCGGTATCGTCGATGAAGGTCGTCATACAGTCGGGATAAAAAGGCACATAAGCGGCAAATTCGACGCCCGACGTGTTCCACATCCGGTGAAAGCGCTTGAGGCTCGCATACAGTGCCGCCTGTCCGCGGGAAAATCCAATCAGCGCGATGCGAGCCGGATCGACGCAAGGATGCCGAGCCAGAATGCCGAGCGCGCGATAAATATCGAGAATGAAATTCAAGCGCCCGAGAAGTGCCTGGTTCGTGCTCACCGACGTGAGACCGCGCCCGCTGAGCCCATCAATTGCGAAGGTTGAAATACCCATCGCGTTGAACTCGTTCGCCCACATTTCGGCGTTGGGTCCCATCCCGCCGGAACCGTGCATCAAGACGACCGCCGGGAGACGGCCGCCCCCTTGAGCAATGCGAAGCTCAGCGGAAATTGTCGCAGACTTTCCGTCCGCTTCGCCCTTGAGGAAATGCTGATCCGACAGCGTCAGTGTTTGGATGGCGTGGAGTTCGGTTCTGGCCGGTATCTCCTTGACGGTGTCCGCATCTGCGGCGCGAGCCGGCAATGCGATGGTTGAAAACAGAAGAAGCGCTATTGCCGCAACGGCACAATGGACCTGCTTCACGGCTTCTCCTCGGACGGTGGATTCACAAAACTCAGACGGAGCACTCAAATCGGACCACGCAGATCGTGATTCTTCACCGGAAGCGAGCGGACGCGCTGGCCGGTCGCGGCGAAGATGGCGTTGCAGAGAGCAGGCGCAACCGGCGGGACCGGCGGCTCGCCGACGCCCCCCCAAAAATCGCCGCTCGGCACGATGACGGTTTCGACCTCCGGCATCTCGGCGATACGCAGCATCTCGTAGCCGTCGAAATTCGATTGCACGGCGGCGCCATCCTTGATCGTGATTTCGCCGCGCAACGCCGCGGTCAGCCCATAGACGACGGCCCCTTGAACCTGCATTTCGATCGAAAGCGGATTGACCGCGTAACCGCTGTCGATCGCGGCGACGACGCGGTGAACGCGCACGTTGCCGCCGGTCACCGACGCCTCGACCACCTGGGCGCAATAGCTGCCGCAGGCTTCGCTCACCGCAATGCCCCGATAAACGCCGGGCGGCAGCGGCTCAGTCCAGCCGGCCTTCCGCGCCGCGGCATCCAACACAGCGAGGTTTTTCGGGCTGCTACGCAATAGACGCCGCCGGAACAAATAAGGGTCCATGCCCGCGGCATGCGCCATCTCGTCGACAAAACATTCCTTATAATAGACGTTCTGCGAATAATTGATCGAGCGCCAGACGCCGAGCGGCACGTGGGTGCTACAGACAACGTAATCGACCAGATAGTTCGGCACCTCGTAAGCCATCTCGTCGGCGAGGCCGCTGACGAAACTGCGGTCGATGACCATGGGGCCGAGTCCCGATATGATTCCGGCCACAAACGACGGGCCGGCAATACGAATGGACCAGGCGACCGGCAGGCCATCGGCATCGAGGCCGGCGGCCAGACGCGCCATGCCAAACGGTCGATAGAAGTCGTGCTGAATATCTTCCTCGCGAGTCCACAAGAGCTTCACTGGCTCCTTGAACTCCTTGGCGATAAGCACGGCCTGGCGAACATACTCCTGAATGGTGCCACGCCGGCCGAACCCACCGCCCAACAGCAAGCGGCGCACCACGATCTTGTCGTTCGATACGCCGGCAGCGAGCGCAGCAGTTGCAACCGTGGTCCCAGGATCCTGGGTGGGAGCCCAGATCTCGATGCGATCCGGCGTCACATGCGCCGTGCAGGTCTGCGGCTCCATGGTAGCGTGCGCCAGAAACGGCACCATGTAGTCCGCCTCGATCCGGCGCACAGCGCACGCAAATCCCGCCGAGAGATCACCGTCAGAGCGCCCGACCAAAGCTGTCTGCGCATCAAGGCCGGCGCGCACCACGTCGTGGATGCTCTCAGTGGACACTCGGCCATTGCCATGATCGTCCCAGGTGATTTTCAGCGCTGCGGCTGCGCGCTTGGCGCGCCACCATGAATCGGCCACCACCGCAACGGCATCTGGCAACCGGACAACGCCGCGGATGCCTTTCATGCTTTTAATCGCGCTGTCGTCGACCGATTGCGGCGTTCCCTGAAACACCGGGCACTGGACAATCGAGGCGTACAGCATGTCGGGCAGTCGGACATCGATCGCGTAGACCGATTGCGCCGTTACCTTTTCGAGCACGTCGAGTCGCTTGCGCGGCGTTCCCGCCAGCGTCCATGCGCTCGGGTCTTTCAACTTCACGCTCTTGGGCGGAGCGATCGTCGCGGCGTCCTCGGCGACGGCGCCAAACGTCAAGGTACGATGGGTTGCCGTATGCGTGATCACACCGTTCCGCACGGCGCACTCCGACGCCGGCACGTTCCAGCGTGCCGCCGCGGCGGTGGTCAGCATGTCGCGCGCCATGGCGCCGGCCTGCCGCAGATAGCTCTGCGACAACGCAATCGAGCGGCTGGCGCCGGTCGACATGTCGCCCCAGACCCGATTCCGGCGCAGGTTTTCTTCTGGCGAAACATATTCGGTGCAGACCTTGGCCCAGTCGCAACCGAGTTCCTCAGCGACCAGCATGGCAAGGCCGGTCATGGCGCCCTGCCCCATTTCGGCACGAGCAACCCGGATTGTTACGCTTTCGTCGGTGCCAATGACGATCCAACAGGTGAGTTCTGGCGCACCCTCGGTGCCGGCGCGCGCGGGATCGGGCCCAAGCGGAACCGCAAAGCCGAGGGTAAGGCTGCCGCTTGCCGCGGTCGCGCCAATGAGAAACGAACGGCGATCGAGTTCGCCGCCAAATACCATGAAATCCCCCTCTTCACGCCGCAACGATGCCAGATTTCACCGTCGTGTGCAGCGTAAAAAACATCCCGCCCGTGATAATTTGTCCCGGTGTGGACCCTAAATCACACGGGCCTTTATTTGGGGCGTAGAGACGTCCATGGCTGAAGCTCATCGCACGCTCGAACAGCGCATTCGCGACATCGAGGACCGGCTTGAAATCTACAATCTGATCGCCAGCCACCCGCCGAGCGCGGATACTGGCGCCGACTACTACGCCGAGGCCGTCTACACCGAGGACGGCGTGTTTGATCGCGGCCCCAATCTGTCCGGCGCCACCGGCAACAAGGCCATCGCGGCGAGCCTGAAAAGCGACGCTCATCAGGCCGCCATCGCCGGCGGTCTCGCGCATTTCACCGGGCTGCCCCACATTGCGCTTCACGGCGACACGGCGATCGTCACCTCGTATCTGCAAATTCTTACGCCAAACAAAACCGGTCAGGCGGTCGAGGTTCCCAATCACGGCGCCTCGCGGGGCTATCACATTCACCGGGTCGTCACGAATCGCTGGGAGCTGGTTCGCACCGAGCAAGGCTGGAAGATCAAACGGCGCTCGCTTCGGCTCGTCGACGGCTCGGAGCCGTCGCGCGACATCCTGCGCGGCGCGCTGACGCCCTATGAGAAGCGCGCGTGAGGCAACACCCGCTCTTCAGGCGCGCAACAATTTGTCTTCGAACCAGTTCCACATGGTCGCGGTACCAAGCGAAAGGTAATCGCGCTGGCAATGCTGGGCGCCGCCTTCCTCGGCGGTGAACACGCGCAGCGTTTTGTCGGCCGAGCCGCACGCGTTGAACAAGGCCTCGGCGTCCCGCAAGGGAATCTGTTCATCGTCCTCGCCGTGCACAACCAGGAACGGACAGCGCATCTTTTGCACCACGCCGTCGAGCCGGAACGGTTCGAGCTTTTTCAGCGCCGCATCGAGCGAGTTGACGCCGAGGATCCACACGATGTGATGGCCCGGCACCGACAGCGAGGTCTGGAAACCGGCGTCGATGCGTTTCTTCCAGGTGCCGTAATAGTCCCAGATCGCCCCCCAGGCGATGCAGGCGGCAAAGCGCGGCTCAAGCGAGGCGCAGCGCGGCGCGTAGTAACCGCCGAGGCTGATGGCGATGATGCCGATGCGTTTCGCATCGACGTCGGCGCGCGTCTCCAGATAGTCGATGCACACGCCGCCGGCCTTCTCGTAATCGTGGCGCAGCGGCATGCCGCGAAACCGGATCGCTTCGCCGGTCCCGGGGCCGTCCATCACCAGCACCGAGATGCCGCGGCGCACCAGATCGGGCACACCGCGCGTGAATTGAATTTCCTTGGTGATATCGAGGCCGTCAAAGAACACCACGCAGGGCGTGCGCGCGTATTTTGCGTTCTGCGCCGGCACGAAATAGCCGGGGAGTTTCTTTCCTTCAAACGGCACGTCGACGATCTCGATCTTGCTGCCGGAAAGGCCGACAAACTGATGAAAGCAATCGACGGCCTGGCGGTAGGCTGCGAGCGCGCGCTCGTCCTTCGGCGTGCGGAAGCGCTCGCCCATCTGATAATAGTGACAGGCGCGAAGATAAAACGACGAGGCCGACACCGGATAGCCGGCGCGAAATTTTTCGGCGCGGGTACGGACCTCGTCGGCGACGCTGACGCAGGCGGTGAAGAACGCTTCGTCATCCTCGCCGTCCTTGCCGTCGAGCATGCGGCCGATCTTGTGCAGTTCGCTCATGTCGACGCCGCCGAACGGCGCTGTGCCCAGCATGTTCACGAATGCCGCCGACCAACGGTAATTGCCGGGAAAGTACATGAAGTATTTCGGCGCCTCGGGCATGTCGTTTCCTCGTCGTTGGTTGCTGTTTCACGTCGCTCGTCATTCCGGGGCGAAGGCGCAGTCCGAGAACCCGGAATCCATAGCCGCCGCCGTCAGATTTGGCTTCGGCTTTGGAAAACCTCGCTGCTGGCGCTTATGGGTCCCGGGTTCGCGCTTGGCGCGCGCCCAGGAATGACGGGGGACCTCACACATCCCAGGCCGGCGCCCGGCCGGCCGGATTGGCGATCCGGCCGTTGGGCCGCTTGAGCGCGCCGATCCGGCGCATGTCGTCGTCGCTGAGTTCGAAATCGAACACGTCAAGGTTCTCCGCGATCCGCGTCGCGTTCGAGGAGCGTGGAATGGCGGCGATGATTTTCTGCTGCACCAGCCATCGCAGCGCAACCTGCGCGAACGTCTTGCCGGTGCGCCGCGCGATATCGGCGAGCGCGGGGTCGCCCTGCAAGCGGCCGCGCGCCAGCGGGCAATACGCGGTGAGCACGAGGCCGCGCAGTCGGCACGCCTCGATCAGCGTCGTCTGATCGAGATACGGATGACACTCGGCCTGCAGTGTCACCAAAGGCTCGGGGCAAAGCCGGATCGCTTCGTCGAGCAGAGCGATATTGAAATTGGCGACGCCGATGTGGCGGGTCAGGCCTTCGCGCTTTGCCCTGGCGAGCGCCCCCATGGTCTCGGCGAGCGGCGTGTTTTTCTCCGGCCAATGGACCAGAAGGAGATCCACATAGTCCACGCGGAGCGCGGCGAGGCTCTGCTCAACCGAGCGGGCAAATTCGCCGGCATGAAGGTTCTCGTGCGAGACTTTGGTGCAGAGAAAAATGTCGCTGCGCGGCACGCCGGACGCCCGCATACCCTCGCCAACGACGCCCTCAGTGCCGTATTTGCGCGCGGTGTCGATGTGCCGATAGCCGAGTTTCAGCGCGGTGGCGACATGTTCGGCCCGCACGTCGCCCATGCCCGATGTGCCGAAGCCGATCGCGGGAATTTCGGCACCGTGCGAAGTCAATTTGGGGGCAGGAATTGCCATTCGTTTCCTCTATCGTGCGCGCCTGAAGCGCGCCGCCCGTTCGATACCAAGTTGGCCTTAGCACACTCGCCTCGAAATTCGCTACGTGTGCGGCGAAACAGGCGCGGCAGATTGCCGTTGGCCTGCCATGCCGAGATGCCATAGTTTCTTGGACCGCAAAGCTCATCAACGGCTTTAATGCTGTGCACGCGAAGGGAGGTTTTTCATGTTGACGTTATATTACGCGCCAGGCGCCTGCTCGATGGCTTCGCACATCGTGCTCGAGGAAAGCGGCGAGAAGTACGAGGCGAAGAAGGTCGACCTCGCCGGCGGCGAACAGCGCACCGACGCCTATCTCAAGATCAACCCGCAGGGGCGCGTCCCAGCGCTCCGCCTCGACAACGGCGAGCCGCTGACCGAGAACACCGCCATTCTGCCTTATCTCGGCAAACGCTTCGGACTGTGGCCGAAGGATGCGGCTGCCGAAGCAAAGGCGCTGTCGCTGATCGGTTTCTTCGCCACGAGCGTCCATCCGGCGCACGCCCATGTCGGCCGGCCCGAACGCTATACGTCGGACCCTTCGGCCTATCCGGCAATCAAGGAAACTGGGCTGAAAACGTTCCACGGTTATCTGAAGCAGATCGACGGCATGCTGGCTGGTCGCGAATGGCTCTCCGACTCTTACTCCGTGCTCGATCCTTATGGATTGGTGTTCTACACTTGGGGCGTGCGGCGCGAATTGCCGATGGCGGAACTCAAAAACTACACCGCCTTCAAGGACCGCATGGTGAAACGGCCCGCGGTCGGGCGCGCCCTGGAAGACGAAAAGATCAAGGTTTGAGATCGGCTTATCGTCCGCCCGATACGTTGAGCACCGCGCCGGTGATGTAGGACGCGGCGTCCGACAGTAGAAACAGAATGGCTTCGGCAATCTCGTCGGGCTGTCCCGGCCGGCCCATGGGGAGAAGCGGCGTGATGCGTGCGAGACGCCCAGGCTCGTGAATTTCCGTGTCGGTCGGACCTGGCCGAATGGCGTTGACGCGAATGCCTTCCTTGACCACCTCGCGCGCCAATCCGTTCGTCAGCGCATCGATGCCGCCCTTGGCGGCAGCATAAAACACGTATTCGCCGGCGCCGCCGGTCAGACTCGCAATCGACGACAACAGCACGATCGAGCCGCCGGGTCCGCCGCGCGCCGTGGACATGCGCTGCACAGCCGCGCGGGCGCAAAGGATGCCGCCATAGAGGTTGACGTCGATCACGTCGCGGATGGTCGCGGCACTCGCGGCTTCAAGCTTCGAGTTCTTGCCGCCGATGCCCGCGCTGTGCGCGAAATGGGTGATCTGACCGAGTTGCGCCACGGCCGCGTCAAAGACACGCTCGATGTCCTGTTCGACCGCCATGTCGCCTTGAATCGCGACGGCCTTACCGCCTGCGGCTTTCACGGCTTCAACCACGCTTGCCGCGGCCTTGGCGTTGCTCCTGTAGTTGACGGCTACGTCGTAGCCGCGCGCACCGGCCATGATGGCGGTTGCGGCGCCGATGCCGCGGCCGCCGCCGGCGATCAATAGAACGGGTCGAGGCATCGAGGACTCCCGGAGGTCTTGAATTCTAGCCGTTCATCGAGGCTACTGGAAATGGCGCAAGCGCATGTTCGCCGAGCACGATTGATTTTTGCGGCAGCACCGTTCAAACAGGCGGGCTCTTGGAGGAGTACGATGCGAGCATTGTCACAGACGCAAGCTTTGTCACAGACGATCGTCGTTGCGGCGTTTGCCCTGGCGACTGTGTCGGCGGCGGTCCTGACGGCAGGACCGCACCAGTCCGCAACCGCACAAACCATGGGGAAAGTCGTGACCACACCATCGGGCCTGAAAATCATCGACACCAAGGTCGGCACCGGCGCGCAATGCAACCCTGGCCAGATTTGCGTCATGCACTATACCGGCTGGCTTTATCAGAATGGCGCCAAGGGCCAGAAGTTCGACAGCTCGCTTGATCGCGGCGAGCCGTTCGAGTTTCCGCTCGGCAAGCATCAGGTCATCGCCGGATGGGACGAAGGCGTCGCCGATATGAAGGTCGGCGGCAAGCGCACGCTCATCATCCCGCCGGAACTCGGCTACGGCGCGCGCGGCGCCGGCGGTGTCATCCCGCCGAATGCGACGCTGATGTTCGACGTCGAATTGCTCGGCGTGAAGGGTTGAGGCGACGACCGGTCTATGCCGGCAGCCCGCCACGTGCTCTAATTTTTGCCAGGGGATCAAACAGGGAGAACGCGCCATGGCGGCCTATACGTGGGACCACATTCATCTGCGCACCACCGATCCGGATGCGATGGCGCGATGGTTCGAGACAAAGCTCGGCGCCCAAGTGCTGCGCAGCATGCAAGAGGGCCAGCCGCGCATCGATCTGAAACTCGGCGGCACCAATATTTTTATTGCTCCGGTCGGCGCGGCCGACAAGGTCAACTCGCCGCCGACGACGCCCTACCGCGGCCTCGATCATTTTGGCCTTGCGGTGAGCGGCATCGATGCCATCGCGGCCGATCTCAAGGCTAAGGGTGTCGAATTTACCCGGGAGCCGACCACTGTGCGGCCCGGCGTGCGGGTCTGCTTCATCCGCGCGCCCGAAGGCGTGTCGATCGAATTGCTCGATCGCGACTCGAAATATCGCGTCGCCGGCGCGTAGCCTCGAAAGTTCGGATCAGCGAGACGACGCACGAGGGACACCACCTTGCGGCGTGGTGCTTGCCGGCACGATGGTGCCCGGCTCATCCTCGATTTCCGCATCCGGTGGTGCGGCTGGCTGAGCAAGCCGCTGCTTCGACGCGGCGCCGACAGAAAGCGCCGCCGCCGTCGCCGGCGTGAATAAGCCGCCGGACGCGCCGTTCTTGCCGTTGTAGCTCATGAATCCCTGCTTGGTGGCGACGATGTCGCCGGGCCGCAAGGTGGGATCGTTTCTGACGTCCAACGTGGCAAGACCGAACGGATCCTTGCCGTTACAGGTGCAATTGGCGACGAGACGTTTGCGATAGAGGAAGGCTGTGTTGAGCGCGGAATAACGCTGGCCGTCACTCGACACCGCATTGGCGACTTCTGCGCCGACGAACACCTTGGTCGCACTGTTGGGACAAATTGCCTTGCAGATCTCAGCCGGCGTGGCATTGGCCATCTGCCCCATCGGGAAGTGCTGGCCGTCGCACAACCGGACACAGAACCCGACCGAGTGCCCCGAACCGCTACCGCTGCCTTCGGTCACGTTTTCCTGCTGGATCGGCGCCGGCGTCACGCGCGACACCCCCGATGGGGGTTTCGGGGCGACTGGCGGCGGCGAAGCCTCCTGCCTGGGTCCGCCAAACAAGAAATCGAAGAAACCTTGAGCGCTGGCAATTTCCGGCATCGCCACGGCGGCCACAGCGACCAAGCCGCCAGCGACGACCGCCGTGCACCAATTCGATTGCCCGCTGCAACGCCTTAACACCACGGCACCACCTGCCTGCCAGCCAGCCAAGCGTGCTTGGCAATGAAACCTGCACCGTCTTAATCGGCCTGAGTATCGGCATTTTCATGGCAATCCCGCAAGCCGGGGTTTGCGGCAGGGGTGGTAACCGGAAACCCCACCCGCCAAGCGCCCCGGGTCGGCTTCCCAAATAGGCACCCCGCAAACGCCAGGCCGTTCGATTTCGCGACGGGAACTCTATCGACCCGCGCGGATTTGACGGGTCAGCGCCCAGATCAGAAACGACGCACAGCCCGCCGCCGCGACGGTGCCGGCGACCGGCCACGCCGACTGCCCGAGGTAGAGGCCGATCGCGGCCGCCGCGATGGCGGCGCAGGATTGCTGGGTAAATCCCATGACCGACGACGCAGTGCCGGCGCGATCCGGAAACGGCGTCAGCGCCGCCGCCATGGTCTGCGGCAGAACAAATCCCATCCCCGCAAGATAGATCGTCATCGTCGCGACGAGCCAGTCGACGTGGGCAAACCCGAGCGCAACGGCCGTGGCCATCGCCAAGCCGCCCAATGCCTGTACGGCGGCACCGATGCCCATGGTGAGGTCGAGACCGATCCGCGTCACGATGCGCGCTGCGATAGACGTGCCCAGCATGTAACCGCCGGCGCCGACCGCGTAGGTCGTACCAAACACCGCCGGCGTGAGCCCGTACACGCCTTGCATCACGATCGATGCTCCCGAGACCCAGGCAAACAATCCGACGAAGCTCGTGGTCAGAATGCCGAGATTGGCAAGAAATCCATGATTCGCCAGGACCGAACGATACAGCCCGCCCATCACGGCGAATGAAAATGGTCCGGTCGCGCGGTGCCGCAAGGTCTCTGGCAACAAGCAGCGCGCCGCCGATCCGGCGATGATCGCGAACGCCACAAGCAGGATGAAGCTGGATCGCCAGCCAAACGCGATCTGCAGGAACCGCCGATCACCGGCCCCACAATCGGCGCGAACGCGGTAATCGATCCCATCAGCGACAATTCACGGCCGGCGCGCACGCCGGTGTAGAGATCGCGCACCACTGCACGCGCCAGCACGATCGAGCCTGCTCCGCCCAGCGCCTGCACGAAGCGCACCGCCGTCAACGTCTCGATCGATTGCGTGGTCGCGCAAACCACGCTCGCAACGCCAAACAAAACGATCGCCACCAGAATCACCGGCCGCCGGCCGAAGCGGTCCGACACCGGCCCATAAATCAGCTGACCGGCGGCAAAGCCCAGCAGATAGCTCGAAATCGTCAGTTGCACTTGCGCCGTCGATGCGTGCAGCGCACGGCCGATGTCCGGCAGCGACGGCAAATACATGTCCATCGACAGCGGACCGATCGCTGTCAGCAGCGACAGCAACAGAGTGAGGCCGAACGTACCGGGACGAAGCATTTGGGGAAAATCCAGCCGAAACGGCGATGATGATCGAGCGAAGCGGACAGTCCACCCGATTTCAACTCAGCATGATCTTGTCCGAAAAGCCGGCGTCATGTCCGTTCGTGCAGCAGTTTCACCTTCATTTCGGCGGCAAGCTTGTCAAGCTGCGATGAGTTGGCGCGCCAGTGGCACGCCCTCGCGCAGCCGCTCCGCACGGCACTGGCTGCGCCGGTCGCCAGGCAGCCGGATCTCGTCGACCCCCGGCAGACGGTTTGACGCCCGCAGCTGGTGCACGTGGCGATCGACTTCGGCCTTGAAGGTCGAAAGTGGCAGGAAGCGCGTGATGTCGACGGCGATGATGAACTGGCCGGTGTTGGTCTCGGTCTTGTCGTCGGCGTTGAAATCGACCACCTCGCGGCCGAATGCCGCACCGTTGAGGACGCCGCCAAGGAGCCCAAGCATCAGCGCGAGACCCGATCCTTTGTATTCACCCATCGGCAGCAGCAGACCTTCGCCGGAGCGGTTCGGATCGGTAATGGACGCACCGGTCTCGGCGTCGACGAACCAGCCCTCGGGCATCGTCAGCCCGCGCAGCGCATATTTCTTGACGGTGCCGTAGGCGACGATCGAGGTCGCCATGTCGAGAATCAGCGGCCCGCTGCCCGACGGCACGCCGATCGCGAGTGGGTTGGTGCCGAGCAACAGAATCCGTGCCGCCCCAAGTTGCCATGTGGTTGGCATTGGCCACAGCCGCATAGATCGCGATTATGCCCTCCTGTGCCGCCATCTCCACATAGAGGCCGGCCGGACCCGCGTGATTGGAACGCCGCACGCCGACCCACGACACGCCGGCTTCGCGCGCAGTGTCGATCGCCTCACGGGTGGCGCGGGTCACCGCGAGGTGTCCCATGCCGTTGTCACCGTCGACCAGCACCGTCCCCGGGCCGGTGCGTTTGGCGACGATCTCCGGCCGTGGATTGACGCCGCCGGCCTTGAGCCGCCGGACATATTGCGGCAGCCGGAAAATGCCGTGACCGTCGGCGCCGGTGAGATCGGCCTCGGTCATGAGTTCGGCGCAGCACGCGGCGTCGCGCCGCGGCAACCCCGCGGCCGCCAGACAATCTTCGATCAACGAGCGCGTCGCCGCAGCCGGCGTCGCCAGCAAATTTGTTGCGTCATCCATGTTTTGAATCGCGTGTGCTCAATCGCCTGCGGACGCCCTGCCGGCCTTGTTCGATATCACGCCGGCACCAGCGGCCCCGGGCTTTTCACATAGCGCTTGATCGCATCCACGGTCCAGTAGGCGAGCGCGCCGACCGGGCCGGTCGGGTTGTAGGACGCATTGTGCGGAAACACGTTGGCGCCGACCGTGAACAGGTTGTGATAATCCCAGCTCTGCAGGTACTTGTTGACGACGCTGTTGCGCGGGTCGGGGCCCATGATGGTGCCGCCGGTATTGTGGGTCGACTGGTAGGGCACCACGGTCCACGGCTCGGTGCGGGCCACCGCCGGATTGAGGACGGTGGCATTCATGGACTTGGCGAGGTCGTTGATGACCTTGGCGGCGTGCTCGCCCATTTTGTGTTCGTTGGTCTTGTAATCGAACGTCATACGCATCAGCGGTACGCCAAAGGCGTTGCGATATGTCGGATCGAGGTCGAAATAATTATAGCGGTTCGCCATGACGCTGCCGCTGGCGCTGATGCTCATCGCGGTCTGGTACCACTTCTTGGTTGCGGCCTTCCACGCCGTGCCCCATTGCGGCGTGCCGCCCGGCACTGGCCGGTAGCCTATCGGCAGATTCGTGTTGAAGCCGGCGCCAAAATTGTAGCCCCCGACGAAACCATGCGGCCCGCGGTCGAACGCCAAGTTGATGTTGAAGTCGTCCGCGGTCGTGTTCGAGCCGCCCGCATTGATGAAGGGATTGAAGCGGCGGCCCTCGAAGAACAGGTTCGCCGCCGCACCGGTCTGATAGCAGTAATTCTTCCCGACCACGCCTTTCTGCGCCACCGGATCGTAAGGCTCATCGAGCCCCGAAAGCAGCATCAGGTGCACGTTGTTGATGGCGTAGGCGCACAGCAGCACCATGCCGGCCGGTTGCTCAAACTCGTCGCCGTTGAGCACATTCGTGTAGGTCACGCCGGTGACGCGCTTGCCGCCTGAATCTTTCAGGACCTTGGTGACCCAGCAACTGGCGCGCAGTTCGAAGTTCGGATTGCGCAGCGCGATCGGTATCACGCTGACATGCGGCGAGCCCTTGGCGTTGGCTTCGCAGCCGAAGCGCTGACAGAACCCGCAATACTGGCAGGCGCCATATTGCGCACCGTCGGGATTGGTGTAGGCGCGCGACGAGTTGGCCGATGGCCGCGGGAACGGATGATAACCGGCATTCTTCGCGGCCTCGGTGAACACCACGCTCGCCAGTATCGGAGTGAGCGCAGGCACCGGATATTCGCGCTGCCGCGGCGCCTCGAACGGATTGCCGCCCTCGACGATCTTGCCCTTGAGATTGCCGGCCTTGCCCGACACTGCGGCGGTGTATTCGAAGCGATCGTAATACGGCTCAAGTTCGTCGTAGGTGATGCCCCAATCCTGGATGGTCATGTCGTCGGGGATGAAAGTCTTGCCGTAGCGCTCCTCGTACATGGAGCGTACCTTGAATTCCATGTCGGTCCAGCGCCACGTGTGTCCGCTCCAATGGATCGCGGTGCCGCCGACGCCGTCGCCCGGCAGAAACGAGCCGAGGCGGCGCATCGGCAGCGCCTCCTGCGAAGGATTGTTGCGGATCGTGAGCGTGTCGCGCGCCGTATTCATCATGAGATCGTGACGCTGCACGTAGCGCAGTTCATCGCGGATGTTCGGCAGCGCATAGTCGTTGGTGGGATTGCGCATGACGCCGCGCTCGAGTGCGACGACTTTCAGCCCGGCCTCGGCAAGTTCCTTGCCCAGAATGCCGCCGGTCCAGCCCAGACCAACGATGACAACATCGACCTCTTGCAGCTTGGTCACCATGTCGCCCTCTCCTATTTGAACTTGGGCATGATCTTTTCCGAAAGCCGGTTTCCACTTTTGGGATTATGCTCAGCTCATGTCCTGGATGCTGAGAATTTCGTTCGGCAGCTCCTTGTCGCGGTACTTCGCCACGTCGTCGTGATAGAGCGCGAGCACGCCGGGAAAGCCGATCAATTTCCAGCCCGCTTTGTTGCGATTGCCGCCGTAGATCGGATCGGCGAACATGCCTTCCATCACGGTCTGATAAACCGTGGTCCAGAACGGACGGACCGGCAGGCCCGAACCGAACTTGATCTTGGCGCCGGCGAGCCCGAGCAGCACCTCTTCGCGCTGCTGATCGCTCAGGCGATCGAACGGCTTACCGTAGGTCTTCTGGCAATAGGCATTTGTCGCCACGATGCCGGCGCGATAAAGGTGCGCCGGTGTCAGCGGCAGCTGATAGCCCTGGCTCGGCACGCCCTCCTTCCACGGCCCCTGCATGTAGAGCCGATCGCCCTTGCCCCAGGCGCCGGCGAGCGCGCGGTCGATATAGACGTCGATGCCGAGATCGGTGCCCTTCGTCGTGAACTCGTCGGCCGGCACCATGTGGTTGACCAGCGCCACCACGAAGGCGGCCTCTTCGATGTTGAGAAATTCATAGCCGGCGTCAGGACTCGGCGATGGCGCGCCGGCAGATGTCTGCGCCTGTGCGTTTTGCGGCAAGCTTGTCGACGTTGCGGCGGCAGCGCCGCCCACGACCGCACTTTTCAAAAAGTCACGACGGCCAACACCGCGGCCCTTGCGGGAATCCCTCATGTGCGCCTCCCCGACTCCGGCTTATTTCGTCGCAACCGGATGTCATGCGGACACATACGGTGCGCTTTTTGGGCCGCACCGGCAAGGCCGATCGGGGCTTGTGAAGCGCTTGTGACTTACGCCGGCTGTCTCGCCGCTTGCTTGCCGCCAAAGAGCGCCGCCGCATGATCGCCGAGAATCGTGGCGCGATCCTTTTCAGAAATGTCGAGCGCTCGAACCTGCCGCACGCATTCCATCGTGCCCATGTCGTAAGGGTAGTCGCTGCCGAGGAACACGCGAACGGCGCCGACCGACGAGACCAGAAACTCGAGCGACGTCTTGGAGTGCACAATCGTGTCGTAGAGAAAACGGTCCAGATATTTTTCCGGCGAATGTTTCAGGTTCACCTTCGGCTCCGGCCGCACGTGCCAGCCGTGCACCCAGCGGCCGCCCTGATAGGGAATGAAGCCGCCGCCATGCACCATGACGAAGTTGAGCTTCGGATAACGCTCCAGCACGCCGCCGAAGATCAGACACGCGCCGGCGATCGTCGTATCGAGCGGATTGCCGATCAGGTTGTTGAGATAATAGGCGCGCAGCCGGTCGGCGCCGGCGACATTGCCGGGATGGATCATCATGAAGGCGTTCAGTTCGGCGGCGGCGGCCCACACCGGCTCGAAACTCGGATCGTCCAGATTTCTGCCGTTGACGTTTGATCCGATCATCGCGCCATGAAGGCCGAGCGTGCACATGGCGCGGCGCAATTCATCGGCGGCTTTTTCAGGAGCCTGCATCGGCAGCGTGGCGATGCCGGTGAATCGATCAGGATGTTCTTTTGTGTGACTTGCGATCTCGTCGTTCTGAATGACCGACGCGGCGACACCGACAGACGGCTCCTGGCCGTAGAGCCACGTCTGCGGCGTGACCGACAGTACGTGCACATCGACGTCGGCCGCTTTCATGTCGGCGAAACGCCGTTCAATGTCATGGCCACCGCGCGGAAACGGACGATACGGCGTCCCGGCCACCTCAAAGATGGAATTGTCGTTGTCGAGCCTCGACAGCTTGAGCCCAAGGCTCGGGACTTCCTTCTGCAAAAGCTTGACGGTCGCATCGGCCGCGATGTGGGTATGGGTGTCGATGGTCCGCGTCATTGTTGCTCCCCGGATTTTCGCGCGGTGTTGTGCGCACAACCGTCGCGCCTCTGCAAGCGAACCACTTCAATGCTGAGGGACCGGCGGTCGCGTTGGCCGCACCTGCCGCTCCCGCCAATGCCACCAGAACACCACGGCAATTCCGATAATAACGGCCGCGATCAGAACGAAAATCAGCGCCGAGTTTTCGATCCAGGCGATCGCCGGAATGCCGAGCGCCATGATCAGTCCGAGCAGACACACCTGCCAGGACAGGACATGCACCCCTGCCGTAAAGGTGCCGAGCGCCAGCAGCGTGAAGATTGCGATGCCCGTCGTGCCGGCGTTGAAGATAATCTGGACGTTGGGCAGCAACATCAAATTCATAACCACCACAAACGCGATCCAGTGCAGCGCCTGCGTCGCGATCAACCGCACTTTCGCGGACCTGTCGCCGGCGTTTGGCCATCCTGTGCCGACACAGAGCAGAGCGATGAGCGGCGCAAGAAGTTCCCAATAGACAACAATCGGCCGCCGCGAGAAGCTCGTATAGGCCACGCCGACAATGGTCAGGATCAAGACCGCGCAGAACGGCAGTTCCTTGAGCCACAAGCTCCGCCACGGCGAGTCGCGTGTGACCACGCGCGGACCGGCCGCCTCGGCGTCCTTTAAGTCACCGTCGGCGCTGCTCATCGTGTCGGCTCCCGGGGGTTGAGGCGATGCCGTACTGGCGTGTCTGTGCCGTTTCCTGTGCTCATCCTACACCCTTTAGCTCGCGGCAGTTTCGGCTATAAAGAGGCCTCAAAACCCATCCCCAAAATCATCCCATCGATCCTGGAACAGACAGCATGGACGCTACAACCGATCACCGCGCATCGTTCAAAGGGCGCGTCGAAGACGACCCCTTGGTGCGCGGTCATGGCCGCTACGTTGCGGACGCTCCGCTGCCAAACCAGGCCTATGCTTATTTCGTGCGCTCGCCGCATGCCTTTGCCCGCATCGTCAGTCTCGATGTCGAGGCGGCCTTGAAGGCGCCCGGCGTCGTCGGCGTGCTCACCGGCAAGGATACCGCCGAGACCGGCAGCATTGGCCGCCACCCGCCGGTTGCCGGTCGCGGCGGCACGTCGCTGGTGATGCCGCACCGGCCGGCACTTGCGACCGAGCGCGTCGTGCATATCGGCGAGCCGGTGGCGATGGTGGTCGCCGAAAGCGCCGCGGCGGCGCAGGACGCCGCCGAGTTTGTGATCGTCGAGTACGAAGAGTTGAAGCCGGTCACCGACTCACGCGATGCGCTACGCGACGGCGCACCGCAAATCTGGCCGCAAGCGCCCGGCAACATGGCGGTCGATTGGCTGGGCCCGAATCCCGATCCCGCCGCCAACACCAAAGCGGTCGATGCCGCATTCGCGTCGGCGAAATTCGTCGCCAAGATCGCGGTGATAAATCAACGCATGAATACCAATTCGATGGAGCCGCGCGGCGCCACCGCAAGCTACGATCCCGCGACCGACACCTACACGACGCGGACCTGCTCGCAGGGCGCCGGCGCCATGCGCGAAAACATTCTCGGCATCATGAAGCTGCCGAAAGAGCGCGTGCGCGTCATCACCGAAGACGTCGGCGGCGCGTTCGGTCTCAAGACCGGAGCGTATCCTGAGAACATCGCGCTCCTGGTCGGCGCCAAGACATTCGGCCGGCCGATCCACTGGATGGCGACGCGCTCGGAAGCGTTTCTGAGCGACAACCAGGCCCGCGACATCTATTCAGAGGCCGAACTCGCGCTCGACGAGAAGGGAAAGTTCCTGGCGCTTCGCGTGCGCAATATCGGCAATCTCGGCGCCTATGTGGGTGCGGTCGGCGCCAATATCCCGACCATGAACTTCGCCCGCTGCCTGCCCGGCATGTACGACATCAAGCTCATCGACATGTCGACGAAATGCGCCTTCACCAACACGCTGCCGACTGCACCCTATCGCGGCGCCGGACGGCCGGAGGCGAGCTATGTGCTCGAGCGCGTGGTCGACGAGGCGGCGCGCGTCACCGGCATCGACCCCGTCAAGTTGCGGCGGCGCAACCTGATCAAAAAGTCGGCCATGCCGTACAAGACAGCGGTCGGCTCCACCTACGACAGCGGCGATTTCGAGCCGATCCTCGACAAGGCGCTCGCGCTCGCCGACTACGACGGGTTCAAACAGCGCCGCCGCGAGGCACAAAAGCGCGGCAAGTATCGCGGCTTTGGCATCTGCTGCCTGCTCGAACATTCCGGCGGTGCACCGCTCGAAAGCGCGATGCTGACCTTTCCGGGCAACGGCACTGTGCTACTCAGCCTCGGTGTGCAGAACACCGGTCAGGGGCACGCGACAGTGTTCTCGCAGGTCATCGCCGAACGGCTTGGCATTCCGGCGGACAAGATCCCGCATCGCCACGGCGACTCATCGCTGGAGCTGCCAGGTTACGCGTCGGTCGGCTCGCGCTCAGCCATGACGGTCGGCCATTCGTTGGTGAAGGCGATGGACGCCATCATCGCCAAAGGCAAACCGGTGGCCGCGGCGATGCTGGAAACCGGCGAAGCGGACATCGTCTACAAAGACGGACGCTTCGAGGTGGTCGGCACCGATCGCCGCGTTTCGCTGTTCGAGGTCGCCGCACGTGCCGCCGAGATGAAGAAGCGCGGCGAGATCGCCGAGGACCTCGATACCAAGTCGACGACGGAAACGCCGCTCACGTACCCGAACGGGGCGCACATCGCCGAGGTCGAGATCGATCCGGAGACCGGCTACATGACCGTCGCCACCTACTCGGCCGTCGACGATTGCGGCAAGGCGCTCGACCACAAGATCGTCGAGGGCCAGCTGCACGGCTCGGTCATGGCGGGACTCGGGCAGGTCTTGATGGAGAACCTTGTCTACGACAGCGACAACGGTCAGCTCATCACCGGCTCGTTTATGGACTACGCCATGCCGCGCGCCGAGGACATGCCGCCGCTGCGCGACGCGCTCTACAACGTGCCGGCGACGACCAATCCGCTCGGCGTCAAAGGCGTCGGCGAGGCCGGCACGACGGCGGCCATCTCGGCCGTCATGAACGCGGTCGCTGACGCCATTCCGGGCGGGGCTGGCGCGCACCTCGATATGCCCGCCACGGCGCAGCGGCTTTGGGAGGCCTGTCAGCGCGCCAAAGCTTAAGGGCGCGCTGCGCACACCATAAACTTTAAGTTACATGGGCATTCCCCAAGGCTTGCTCCAGGCTTGCCCAACGTTTGGCCTTGCTGGACTGCCCGTTCCCGCCGATAGTGGGGACTACGTTTCGTGCTGCGGCGCGCGTCGATAATAACGCGCCGGCACGTTCATCGGGTGGAAGCCTCGGAGATCCTTATGAAGACCCCCCAGAAATTCCTTCTGCTGACTTCGGTTGGCCTCGCTGGCCTTTTGCTGTCGTCAATGGCGCAAGCGCAAAACGGCGCTGCGCTGACCGGCAAAGTAACGTCTGAGCAAGAGCCCACCATGGAAGGCGTGCTGGTCAGCGCCAAGCTCGACGGCAGCAACGTCACGACCACGGTCGTCACCAACGATCAGGGCGTCTACAGCTTCCCGGCCGGCAAGCTCACGCCGGGCCATTACACGATCTCGATCCGCGCCGTCGGCTACAAGCTCGACGGCCCGAAGGCGGTCGATGTCTCCGGCAGCGCCGCGACCACGTCCGACATCAAGCTCGCCAAGACCAACGCGCTGGCCAACCAGATGTCGAACGGCGAGTGGCTCAACAGCATGCCTGGCGACGACAGGCTGAAGGTCGCGCTCGGCAATTGCGTCGGCTGTCACACCCTGCAGCGCATCGTGCAGTCGACCCACGACGCCGACGAGTTCATGCAGATCTTCAAGCGCATGGGCACGTATTCGCCGGGCTCGACGCCCACCCATCCGCAGCCGCTCCTGCCCGGCGGCAACAATTCGGATCGCTCGCCCATGCCCGGGCCGATCCAACAGAAGATGGCGGACTATCTCGCCAGCATCAATTTGAGCAACGCCGAGACCACGGAATTTCCGCTCAAGCCGTTCCCGCGCCTGACCGGGCGCTCGACCCGCGTGATCATCACCGAATACGACCTGCCGCGCAAAGACGCGCAGCCCCATGACGTCGTCATGGATGCGGACGGCATGGTCTGGTACTCGGACTTCAGCCACGAAATGGTCGGCGAACTCGATCCGAAGACCGGAAAGGTGGCGGACTACGAACTGCCGACGCTGCGGCCGGAAGAGCCCAAGGGCTCGCTTGATCTCGAATTAGACCCGAAGGGTAATCTCTGGCTCTCCGGCATGTATCAGGCGGGCATCTACAAGATCGACCGCAAGACCAAAGAGGTCACCGCTTATCCGTTCCCGAAGGAATGGCTGAATCCCACGACGCAGGCGTCCATGGTGTCGCCGCAGCACGACGACGTCGACGGCAAGGTGTGGACCAACAATCAGGACACCCACCTGCACTACCGGCTCGACCTTGCCACCGGCAAATACGAAGACCTCGGCAAAGCCGTGGACAAGAGCGGCACCGAGATCAACGCTTACGGCATGCCGACCGACTTGCAGAACAACGTCTATCTGCTCAACTTCGGCGGCACCTCGATCGGCCGCCGCAACGCCAAAACCAACGAAGTGACGATCTGGAAGACGCCGCTGCCTTTCTCGCGTCCGCGCCGCGGCCGGGTCGACGCCGACAATATTCTCTGGTTCGCCGAATACGGCGCTGACGGCATCGGCCGCTTCGATCCGAAAACCAACGTGATCAAGGAATGGCAACTGCCGACGCCCTGGGACGAGCCCTATGACGTCGTCAAGGCGAAGGACGGCGAGATCTGGACCGGCTCGATGCTGACCGATCGCGTCGCAAGGCTCGATCCGAAGACCGACGCCATCACCGAATATCAGCTGCCGCGTTCGACCAATATCCGCCGCGTGTTCGTCGACGACAGCGGACCGCGGCCAGTGCTGTGGGTCGGCAGCAACCATGGCGCCTCGATCGTCAAGGTAGAGCCGCTGGATTAGAGCCTGCTGGATAAAGGTAATGTGGGCCGCCCCCTCGGGGGTGCCCACATCACTGCCGCCGCGCTCGCATCACATTCGCAAACAGTACGGCGAGGCAGCCGACCAACAGAATTGCGCCGCTCGCCGCTGGTAGGGCAGGCAGTAGCGCTGCTACGCCACCGGCGAGCGCGACGATTGCGATAATGGCGAGCGCCAGCGCGCCGTCCTCGACGAACAGCCCCAGCAATTCCGTCAACGCGCCGAGCACGATCTTCATCATACGACCTCAGAGCGGCGCGAGTTGAGCAGCGCCACCGCCGACAGACCAGTCGCCAGGAACAGCCCGATGAAGGCGAGGATCGCAGCATCCGAGCCCAGCCAGGGGACGCCCAGGCCTTCACCAGTCCAGAACAGACCGAACGACGACAGCATGACGCCGACGGCGAATTTGAGCGTGTTCTCCGGAACGCGCGCCAACGGCCGATGCACCAGGAGTCCGAAGGCTGCGACCAGGAGGCAAGCCGCGAGCGCCGCGACGCTGACCGGAATCATCATACCGCGGCCTGCGCTGACCGCGATGACGATGAACACCACCTCGAGGCCTTCGAGCAGCACTGCTTTGAAGCTCGCGAGCCCGGCGAGCCAATCAAGATGCGCCGCCTGGCGGCGTTCCTCGTCGCGCAATTCGGCAGTCTCGCGCGCAAACGCCGCCGTCTCGTCACGGAGCGCAATGAGGCCCGAGGCACGCAGGATCGCCTTGCGCAGCCAACGCATACCAAACAGCAGCAGCAGGACTCCGATTGCCAGCTGTAGGAGATGAAGTGGCACGCGGTCGAGCAGCGGCCCAAACACGCCGACAATAAGGGTGAGCGCCGCAAGGCCCGCGATCGCGCCCAGGCCCGCCGGACGCCAGCCCCGCACCATGGCGACTGCGAGCACGATCGTTAGCGCCTCGACCGCTTCGACGAGCGAAGCAAGAAATGCCGCGGTAACCGCCGATCCAATGTGCAGACTGCCGATCAAGTGGCCTCCACGGATTTGCTGGTTCTGAGCTAGGTATGGTGCAGCAGCGCCGTCAAGCGCGTGGTTCTTAAATTCGCCGACAGTCTGGAGGGGTCATGGCAACGAGCGCCGCGCCGCCGAGAGAAGAATTGTTCGCACCATCGATGCCGATGCTATTGAGCTTCGTCGCCGGTTACGTCGACAGCTACACCTATCTGGCGCTGTTCGGTCTATTCGCCGCCCAGGTGACGGGAAGCTTCGTCATCGCCGGCGCCGAACTCGTGACCCATGATTACGGAATCACCGGCAAGCTGCTCGCCATTCTCGCCTTTGTGGGATCGGCCGCTTTGACGGCGGCACTGATTGCCTGGTTCCGCCGTAGCGGTGCAGCGGCGCTGCCATGGATGCTCGGACTTGAAACGGTTTTGCTCGCTGCCTTCATCGCCATCGTCCTCTTCGGTCCGGCCATTACGGCGGCGGCCGACTGGCACGGCATCATCGCGGGACTGTTCGCCGCCATGGCGATGGGAGCACAAAGCGTGCTGGTCCGCCTTCTGATGAAAGGCATCCCTCAGACCAACGTCATGACCGGCAACATGACGCAACTCGGCATCGAGACCACCGATCTCATCATCGCCTGGGGGCGCGCCGTCCGGGCGCCAGGCGATGGCGCTCTGGCAAGCGAACTCGCGGCGGTCAAGACGCGGCTATGGATCGTTGCGTCGGTCGCGCTCGGCTTCCTCGCTGGCGCGGCGGCGGGCGCCGTGGCCTGGGCCTTGACCGGGGTGCGCGGCGCGCTTTTGGCCGTCGGCATCGTCGGTGCGCTCACGCTCTGGGCGCTCATCCGTGAGCGCACCATGTGAGGTGGTGCGTGCCGAAAATCGCTGAAACGCCGATGCCGGCTCAGTGCAAGCTGGCCACGACGACCAGACGCTTGACCCGGTGGTTCAGGTAAGCGTGCAGAAAAGCGGCATAATCCTTGAAGGATACGCAGCCATTGGACTGGCCGTTAGGGCCGAGCATGAACGTATGCGCGAGCAGGCCCTTTCGCCCCAAAACTTTCTGTTCGTTTTGCGGGATCAGCCGCAGCGCTTGAACGCCGTGGAACAAAGATTCTCGCAATTCGAGGTCGTAAACATTCGGCGGCGTGGCGCCGAGATTCTTTTCGGCGACTTGCGTGGGATCATCGAGTTGCTTGCCGAAACCTGAATGGGCCTCCAATTGGGACCCATCCGGCATGTAAACGGTGTGGGCGGAGATATCGTAGACAGCCGTCAATTCATCGACCGCAGCCGCTCCACTATCCCCGCCAAGCTGCCCGTCTTCAGCTGTCGCATAAGCAAGTCTGACGGGCGACTGCGGCTTACCGAACAGCTTCGCCAAGAACTTCTGAACGCTGTTGGTATTTCCGTCTGATGATGCACTGCCGTCCGCCGGGCTTGCCGCGGCGTCCACGGTCTGCGTGGCAGGCTTCTGGGTGACCGGTCGCGGCGCGTTCTGCTGTGCAACGCGCTGAGCCGGTGGCGAAGCCTTGGGCGGCAGGGCTGCCGTATCGGGTTTTGCGAAGATTGATGCGTCTGGCGGAACCGTGGCCTCCGCTTGCCGCGTCAGTGTCTGCGGAAACGTCTCACGAGAGAAGTAGATGCTAAACCGCGAGTCCAAGAACGACACATAGGGTCGCGAGTTCTTCGCGGTGGAATCGATGGCCTGTGACGATGGAGCCGGATCTTTGCGCGTGCCCGTGAAGAGCACGCAGAGGAGCGACGAGCAAAAAAGCGCGATTGCCACCAATGCCGAAGCACGGAGCAAAACGTCGCGATTGCAAGTTCTGAAGGTGTACGTCCCGAAATGATGACGCGCCGCTGGCGTCATGAGCTAGCCCCCATCCCACTAATCTTGCTCATCCGCGCGATCGAGCCTCGCGTGGCAACGCAACCGAGCGGAAAAGCTGTCAGAGTCCCCGAACCGTCCCCGCCATCTCGCAAGGAGAATGGGGCAGTTTAGTGGCAGCAACGTCCGTCTCCAACACCCTTTGGCGGTTCCACGAGCCCGCTATCGGCAGCGCCAACTCGCTGATTCCAAAGGGAAACGATCGAGATCCCCGGCAAAAAGCTCAATCGGCACGCGCGTCTTTGGCCGGCCGTGTGCGCACTCTGGACGGCGTCTGCCGCCAATTCGGCCGCCGCGCGACGGCCGAACGCCTGCGATCCCTCGTATCCTCCGGGCGGAATGGCGCCCGGCTGTGCTCGTTGTAGAGGTGCACGAGATGCCTGAGCATCTGCGTGAAGGCATTGCGCTGGCTGGGCTTGAGCGGCGCCAGAATGAGCCGTTGCGTCGCTTCGACCGCTGGCTCGATGTCGCGGATCATCCGGAGGCCCGCGGGCGTGATCGTGAGCGATTTGGTGCGCCGGTCGACGGCGCCATTCAGACGCTTGATGAGCTTTTTCTTCTCAAGACGGCTCACGACATCGCCGATCGTCGAGCGGTCGAACGCGATGATGTTGCAGAGCGCCGTCTGATCGATCCCCGGATGATTGGCGATGGCGACAATCGCCGAATATTGCACGGGCGTGATGTCGAAGTTCCGCGCCTGATCCATGAAGAGCGCGAGAGAGATCTGCTGCAGCCGGCGAATGAGATGGCCCGGCATGTCGAGAAAACGATCGTCGTTCTTTGTCATCGAAGATTTCGCGCCGCAGCAATTCCTCTTGCTAGCACGGGGCAAATAGTGACACCAGTACGAAAGCCCACACGCGTTGACGTTCTTGCGAACTCATCGGTATACTGAGCAAAATCGTCAGTATGCTGACCAAATAATTAGAGACCGCCGATGGCTGCAGAACGCCCGGCGTCGGCTCGGCAGCGGAGATGAAGGCGGGTCACCCGAGACTGCGGCGCGGAATCTCTCGCTTCCGGGTATACGAGTGAGTTGGCCCTGCTGCGCAACGCACATAGAGGCGCGACGCGCAAGCTTGTGAATGAGGGAGTACGCGATGCCACAGAGGCCCGAGGCCATTCTCGAAGGCAAGAAACGTCCGTTCACCGGCGCGGAGTTTCTGGAATCGCTGCGCGACGGCCGCGAAGTCTACATCTACGGTGAGCGCGTCAAGGACGTCACGACCCATCCCGCGTTCCGCAACTCGGCACGGTCGATTGCGCTGCTCTACGACGCGCTTCACGACAAGGAAACCAAGGACGTGCTGACCGGGCCGACCGATACCGGCTCCGGCGGCTACACTCACAAGTTCTTCAAGGCGGCACGGTCGCGCGAGGACGTGGTGGCGCAGCGCGACGCCATCGCCGCCTGGGCGCGCGTCACCTATGGCTGGCTCGGCCGCAGCCCCGACTACAAGGCCGCGTTCCTCAACACCCTTGGCGCGAACGCCGAGTTCTACGGCAAGTTCGCCGATAACGCGCGCGCTTGGCACAAACGCGCGCAGGAAGCAGTGCTGTTTCTCAACCACGCACTGGTCAATCCGCCGATCGACCGCAACAAGCCGGTCGAGCAGGTCAAGGACGTCTACATTTCGATCCAGAAGGAAACCGACGCCGGCATCTACGTCTCGGGCGCCAAGGTGGTCGCCACCAACTCGGCGCTGACCCAATACAATTTTCTCGGCCAGAACATGGGCCAGGAGATCAACGATCCCAGCATGGTGGTGATGTTCATCGCACCGATGGACACACCGGGCATCAAGCTGATCTGCCGGCCGTCCTACGAATTCGCCGCGGCGGCGACCGGGTCGCCTTGGGATTATCCACTCACCTCGCGGTTCGACGAGAACGACGCCATCTTCGTGTTCGACAACGCGTTCATCCCCTGGGAGAACGTTTTCATTCATCGCGACATCGAGCGGCTGAAGAACTTCTATCCGAAGTCGGGCTTCTTCAACGGCTTCACCCTGCAGGGCTGCACCCGGCTCACGGTGAAGCTCGATTTCATCGCCGGCCTGCTCTACAAGGCCGCGCGCACGACCGGCGTCGAGGGGTTTCGCGGCGTACAGGCGCAGATCGGCGAGGTGATCGGCTGGCGCAACCTGTTCTGGGCGCTCACCGACGCCATGGCGCTCAATCCCGAGCCGTGGGTCAACGGCGCGGTGCTGCCGAACGCCAAGGGCTCGAGCACGTATCGCCTGTTCATGACCGAGGCTTATCCCGCGGTGCGCAACATCGTGGAAAAAGTTGTCGCCTCAGGCCTGATCTATCTGCCGTCGCACGCGCTCGATTTCAAAAATCCGGACATCGACAAGTATCTGGCCAAATATGTGCGCGGCTCGAACGGCATCGATTACAAAGAGCGCATCAAGATCATGAAGCTGCTCTGGGACGCCATCGGCACCGAGTTCGGCGCGCGCCACGAGCTCTACGAGATGAATTATTCGGGCAGCCACGAGCTGGTGCGCATCTTTCCATTGCAGCAGGCGCAGTTCACCGGCGCGCTCAAGCAGATGGAAGCCCTCGTCGAGAAATGCATGGCCGACTATGACGAGGACGGCTGGAAGCATCCCGCCTATGAGGGCCCGGGCGACATTTCGATTGTGGGGAAGTAGAGCGGGTTCAGCGCCGCGAAACCCGAAACGCTACGCCTCGCGCCGAAACACGACGCTGAGATTGTTCGCCGGCATCGCCACCGTTTCCACGAAGGCGAAGCCGTGGTGCTTTGCCAAAGCCGTCACGTCGGCGAGGTCGCGCACGCCCCACGCCGCATTCTGGGCGCGGAGCTGCGCGTCGAAGGCTTCATTGCTCGGCGCGGTGTGGCGGCCATCGATCCGGTACGGGCCATACAGATATACGATGCCGCCGGGCCGCAAAACGCGCGCGGCGCCGGCGAACAGCGCTTCGCTCGCCGGCCACGGCGAGATGTGGATCATGTTGATGCATAAAAGCGCGTCGGCTCGTTCGACCGGCCAGGACACCGCCGTTACATCGAGCCGCAACGGCGCCAAGAGGTTGGACAGGGTGGCATCGGCACGATGCGCCGCAATGCTCGCGAGCGCCGCCGCGTCGGGATCCGTGGGCTGCCACGTCAGCGCCGGCAACCCTTTGGCAAAGTGGACGGCGTGTTCTCCGCTGCCGCTCGCAATTTCCACGACCAGGCCCTGCGCCGGCAGCACGCGCCTGAGCACGCCGAGGATCGGGTCGCGGTTACGCGGAACATGCGGACGATAAAGCCGTGGGTCGGCTGTGCCGGACATCCTAAGCCTTCGCTCTGGCTCTGGCCTTGGTTTTGGTATTCATCGCGGCCTTTGCGGCCGCGGGCTGGCTCTCCCACGTCCGCTTCAGCACGCGCAGCCAATTGCGAAAACAGACCTTCTCGATCTGCGCTTTGCCGAACTGCCGCTCGCGCATGGCCTCGACCAGATTTTGCAATCCGGCGGCACTGCCGAGTTCAGACGGCACCTGGGCGCCGTCAAAGTCGGAACCCAATCCGACACCGTCCTCACCGACCTTGTCGATCATGTAGGCGATATGATCGACGATCAGATCGAGCGGCGTGTCCTTGTCGCGCCGACCGTCGGGACGGAGAAAGCTGGTCGCGAAATTGATGCCGACAAAGCCGCCGGACTCTGCAATCGCTGCCAACTGCTCATCGGTCAGGTTGCGCGAATGCGGACTGATGGCGTGCGCGTTCGAATGCGTGGCGACCAAGGGCGCGTCGCTCAGCGCCGCCACGTCCCAGAAGCCGCGCTCGTTGAGGTGCGACAGATCGATCAAAATTCGCAAACGGTTGCAGGCGCCGACCAGCGCCTTGCCGAGGTCCGTCAAGCCCGGCCCGGTATCGGGCGATGACGGACAGCGGAACGGCACGCCATGGCCAAAGATATTCGGCCGGCTCCACACCGGGCCGAGCGACCGCAGCCCCGCCTCATGCAGTACATCGAGAAGCTCGAAATTCTCGTCGATGGCTTCGGCGCCTTCGATGTGCAGGACTGCCGCGAGCCCATCGTCGTCGAGGCACCTTTCGATATCGGCCGTCGTGCGGCAGACCCGCACACGGCCCTGCGATTGCTGCTCGATGCGGAACAACAGCGACGCCATGGCAAAGACCGTCTTCTGCGCTGCGGCCATGTCGACCGCGGGCGGCGACGGATCGTTTCCAATCGGGCTGTCGTTGCTTTTGGCTGACGCGTCGGCGGCGGAGGTCGATTTTCGCTCCGGCGAGGGGACGAAGATCGCGAACAAGCCGCCGGCAAATCCACCCTGGCGGGCCTTCGGAAGATCCAGGTGGCCCTTCTCCTCACCGTCGAGAAAGGCCGAGACCGCGTCCGGGCCGTCCCGCCGCGACAAACGCAGCAGCACGTCGTTGTGGCCGTCGAAGATCGGAATGGGCCGCTGCGAGGTCACGCGGGATGCTCCGTGTTGTTGCGTCCGGACAGGTGAGAGATTTAATGCGCCGTCGCGGAAAAGTCTTGCATCACTGATGAGCGCACGACGCGCGCCTTGCGAATCGTGGGCGGCGTGTTGCGGCTACGGCCAACGAAACGCGGCACGCCAGCGGTGATCACGCCGCCGATGGCGGCGATATCGCCGTGCTTGATGGCGGCGAGCGCAGTCTGCTGGGTGCCCCCGTCGGGGGCGTCGATCAGCACAATGTCGGCCGCTTTTCCGGGAGTGAGGAAACCTGAGTCCAAGTCGTAGACGCGCGCGTTGCTGCCGGTCGCCGCGCAGACGAAACGCTCCGCCGCCATGTCGGTCAGGCTTGCGCAGTGGGCGATCGTATAGAGCATGCCGAGCGGCATGACGCCGGTGCCGGTCGGCGTATCGGTGGCGATGATGAAGCGATCGAAGGCGCCGTGCTGCTCGGCAAGCCGCGCACACAACAGCGTGGTGCGCAGATTGCCGGCGGTGCAGACCTGCAGCGCGATCTCGCTCTCTTTGACGACGCGCTCGAAGTCGCGGTCCGGCATCGCGGTCGGCCCGCCATTGATATGAAATGAGACGTGCGGCCGCATGGCAAGCAGATGATCGCCGGTAATCGCGCCGGAGCCCGGAATCGACGCTCCGCCGGTGTGGCAGGTGGTGATCAAACCGGCCGCCTTCGCGTCGCGCACCAGCGGCACATAGTCATAAGGCGTCTTCACCGCGCCGAACCCCGCCTTGGCGAGCCCGATGCCGTGGCCGGCCAATTCGGTAAAATCGGACGCCGTCAGCCCGGGCTCCAAGATGACCGAACCCGCCAGCACACGCATGCCGCCCGGCCGATACGCCGCGAAGCAACGCTGCGCCGCGAGCGCCAGCGCCTTCACGCCGGCCGGGTCGCTGGGCCTGCCGGGGACGTGCACCTCCGACGCCGAAATCGCCGTCGTGGTACCACCGTGCAAATAGCTTTCCAGATAGCCGACGGTGCGCTGGCGCGGCGTGTAATCGCCGAACGTGATGTGGACGTGCGAGTCGATGAGGCCCGGGATCGCCGTCATGCCGCCGGCATCGACCACCACGTCGGCGCTCTCGACCGCACCTGCAGCGGCGGTGCCTACCGACACGATGCGGCCGCCGTCGCTGACGATGGTGTCCCCGGCGACGAAGGGCGAACGCCAGTCACCGGAAACTATTTGCCCGAGATTGACGACCGCGACCTTCACCGGCTTTGCCCCGCTCAGACTGTTGGCCCGAAATGCGTTAGTCTCGACGCAACCGTAGCCCGGATGAAGCGGCTGCGAAATCCGCAAGCGATGAGAATCGTCGCACGCGCAATCGCCGCGAGTCTGCAACAGCCCTCCATGGACGAGACCGACAACGCACAATCATCGAACGTAAGAACGTCACCCTACCGGGGCGGCGCTCCGGTGCTGTTCGGCCTCGTCAGCCTCTTTGGCTGGTCAGCGCTCGCGCAGATCGCCCCTATGCCGGCCTGGATGGCGCAAGGCGGCTGCTGGTTCTGGGCCGCCGTGTTCAATTTTCTCTACGTGCAATGGCTTGGTCCCGACGCCGACCGGTTCACCTTCTATTTCATCAAACTCCGGTATTGGACCGTCGTGTTTTTGGTTTTCACCGTGATCGCGGTCAACGCCAATGCAAATTAGCGATTTTGAAACCGGTCCCGGCGACCCCAACGCCATTTGCTATTTCGCCTTGAACACGTTGCCTTCGAGCCACGCGATCATGCGGTACATGATCTGTTTGTTGTTCTTTTCCAGCGCCATGGTGTGACCATTGCCGAAGATGCCGGCCTCGGGCAGCACGTCGACCGTGACGTTGCCGCCGATCGCGGCCATTTCTTTCTGGAATTTGCGC
This sequence comes from uncultured Alphaproteobacteria bacterium, assembly GCA_963732015.1. Taxonomy (GTDB): domain Bacteria; phylum Pseudomonadota; class Alphaproteobacteria; order Rhizobiales; family Xanthobacteraceae; genus BOG-931. The sequence continues at coordinate 258,808 of CAVSXY010000011.1, forward strand.
GAGGCGTCGACGCGATCCTGGGCGTGGTCGCCGATCACGATATAGATCGGGACGGCGGCGAGCTTCTTGCGGCCCTCCGCCGGAATCTCGTCGAAGGCGGTGACCGAGGTCTCGACGGCAAGAATGGCTTTGACGCGATCAGGCCTCTCGATGGCAGTGAGATAACCCAACAGGCCCGATGACGACCAGCTCTGAAAAATTACCGGCTCGCCGATCATATCGATCAACGCCGCGTAGGCCGCGACCGACTTTTGCGTCTCTGCGGGATCTCGATAGGTGCTGACCGTCTGCGGATAATAATTGTCGGCGGCCTCGATCGGGAATTGCGTGTTCGGATAAGGCTCGCCGAATCTCGGTCCCCACCGGAACGTGACCCACGAGGATTCCGCGGCATAGCGATTGATTGCCGGCAGCTCGCTGGGCGGCGCTTTGCCGAGCTTCACTGCGTTGATCTTGCAGATGTCGGTGCCGGAACGGCCGGTGTTCGGCCGATCGACGCCGTAAACCGGAAAGCCCTCGCGCAAAAACAGCGTCAGCCAGCCTTCGCGGCCGTCGGGCGTGGTGTCGTAGAAGCGCGCCGTATGCCCGCCACCGGAGTTGAACAGAATCGGATACGGATACCGCAGGTCCGCCGGGTACTGGTAGGTCGCGTAAACATTGTCGACCACGACATGACCGCTCGGCCAGCGCGTCGAGTTCGGATCGCCGCCGTCATTGGTATCGCAATAGATCGTCCTGCCGCCGGCCTCCATGCTGCCTTGCTTGGCGATTTGCAGGATCGGTTGCTCGGCGCGTGACGCGCCCGGCATCAACATCAGCCCTGCCGCGCACAGACCCAACAGCACCGCGCAAGACATCTTCATTTTTTTATCTCCGTCGATTTATAAAGAGGGTTAATCCCCCATTTGTTTTGGTCATAGCCTTTCCAGAAGCCGCCGTCGGCTGCCACCGCGCCTTCCTTAGCATCGGAGTATTGGAACCGTACTACTAGCTAGCTAGACTAGGCAGTCATGCATTTGCATGTCATCATTGGATTATAAAATTTGCGGGTCAGGGCGTGATTTTTTGAGGAAACTCCAGGAGCACCGTTGAACGGAGCCCATCGTGAAAGCATTGCGTTCGCTTCTAGTCGCCGTTCTCTCCCTATCCCTCGCCGCATCAGCCGCAAACGCCGTGACCGTCGAGGTCTCGGACGACCATGGCGGTATTCTTCCGCTCTATCAGGCACGGTGCGCCGATCTCGGCGCCAAAAATGTCAGCGTGGAGATTGTCGGCCCGTGCGTCTCCGCGTGCGCCGTCCTGTTTGGCTATATTCCAAGCCAGAAAATCTGCGTCACACCTGACGCGTCGCTCGGCTTTCACTTGGCGACAATGCAATTTGCAGCCGAACGTTGTGGAAAGCGTATCCTGACGCTATCCGCGACTGGATCACCAAACATGGCGGCCTCACGCATCAGCTGCTGTGGCTGAAGCCGCCGGAGCTTTTCCATTTTTTTCGGAAGTGCTGATAACCGCAAGCGTCTCGCATTAAGGCTTCCATCGTGACGACGTTCAACCTCGTGTTGCGGGGCGGTACGCTCTACGACGGTAGCGGCGCTGCCGGCGAGATCGGCGATCTCGCCATCGCCGATGGCCGCATTGCCGCAATCGGCGACGTCGACGGCAGCACCCGCCGCGAGATTGACGTCACCGGCCTTGCCGTCGCGCCGGGCTTCATCGACATCAAAACGCATTCGGATTTCACGCTGCCGATCAATCCCAAGGCGGAAAGCAAAGTCCGCCAGGGCGTGACCACCGAGATCATCGGCCATTGCGGTTTTTCAGTCGCGCCGGTGTTGCCCGGCAAGGTGGAGCTTTTGCGCGATTACCTGTCGCCGAGCGCGCCATGGCTGCCGTTTCGCGAGCAAACCTTCCCGCAATATCTCGGCACCTTCCCGGCAACGGCGGTGAATGCCGGCATGCTGGTCGGACACAATACGCTGCGGCTGATGGTGATGGGCATGGACAATCGTCCGCCGTCCGACGCCGAACTTAAGGCGATGAGCGATCTGCTTGAAGACGGCTTGCGGGCCGGCGCGCTCGGCCTTTCGTCAGGGCTCTTCACCTCGCCGGGTTCTTATGCGGCGCCGGAAGAACTGATCGCGCTGTGCCGCGTGGTGACGCGCCATAATGGCGGTTACTTCACCCATATCCGCGACGAGTCCGCAAAGGTACTGGAGTCACTGCAGGAGGCGATCGACGTCGCCGAAACCTGCGCGCTGCATGTCGAAGTCGTGCACTTCAAATGTTCCGGCCTCGACAACTGGGGCAAAGCGGCGCGCGGCCTGCACATGATCGCCGACGCCAAGGCGCGCGGCGTCGATATCGACTGCGACTCCTATCCCTACACGGCCGGCAGCAATCCGTTGAAGAATTTGCTGCCGCAATGGGTGCAGGCCGGCGGCGTGCCGGCGATGCTGGAACGCCTGACGCAAAAAGATACGCGCTCGCGCATCGGCGCCGACATCGCCCGCGACGGACTCAACAATTGGGGCCGCATTCCCGACTGGGATGCCGTGCAGATTTCGATCTCGCCCCACCTGCCGCAGTTCGCAAGCCGCACCGTCGCCGATCTCGCGCGCGAACGCAGTGCAGACCCCATCGACGTCGTCTGCGATTATCTGATCGAAGACCGCGGTGCCACCCGCGTCCTTGTCACATCAATCGCCGAGGACGACGTTCGCGACATCGTCCGCTCGCCGCACGCCCTGGTCGGTTCGGATGGCAATTGCGTCGCCGACTACGGCATCACAAGCCAGGGCATGCCGCATCCGCGCTTTTACGGCACGTTTCCGCGCGTGCTTGGACACTACGCACGCGAGCTCGAGCTGATCCCCATCGAACTTGCGATCCACAAGATGACCGGCGCGACCGCGCGAGCGCTGAAGCTGTCCGATCGCGGGCTGCTGAAGGAAGGCTTTCGCGCCGACGTCACGGTGTTCGATCCCAAGAATTTCAAGGACCGTGCGACCTACGCCCACCCGCATCAATATCCGACAGGTGCGCGCACAAGCGTGCTGGTCAATGGCATTCCGGTCGTCGAAAACGCCGTCCACACCGGCGCCCTGCCCGGCAAGGTCTTGCGCCGCGACGCAACTGGCGCGGTCGGCTGAGCGCGCAATCGCGGTTTTCCCTTTTTGTCCTGGATGGGTGCGGTGCAACACGACCCTCGGCAGAGCGCCTTGCGCGAGGAATTATTTGACCTATTGTGCGCTCATCTTGCGGTGGACGGGTCTGATCCGAGCTCATTCGAGCCGGATCAATTTCAACTGACTTGAGAGCGGGGTTGGGAGGTCACAATGCTGAACTTTATTCGCGCCATCAAACTTGGTGCCGCTTTGGTGGCGTCGGCGCTGGTGCTTACAGGCGCATCGACGAAATCCTATGCGGAGAGCGGCACGGTCAGCATTCGCGTCGTCAACGCCGGTTTCATTGTCGGCGTCGGCGGCGGCAGCGGCACTTTGCATTTCAGGGGCCGAACGTATGCGCTGAGTATCGGCGGCATCGGTCTCGGCACCATCGGGCTTTCTGAAGCGCGGATGTCGGGCAGGGCCTCACATTTGCGCAGCCCGGCCGATATAGCCGGGACCTACGCGGCTGTTGGCGCCGGCGTCGCCATCATCGGCGGCCCGAAAGTAGCGCGGCTGCAAAACGCCAACGGCGTCGTTCTCGAGTTGCACGGTGTGCAACTTGGCTTCCAGGTGTCGCTGAACCTGTCGGGAATGACGATCACGTTGCGATAACCCAAAAAGCGGTGCCGCAGGCCCGCGGCGCCGTTCACGTCTCCTCGCAGCATTCTGACCTGACGGAGCCGGGCGCCGGCCACGACTTGCCTTTACATTTCGCTGTCCCTGCGGGCGACAGGCCGATTCGGGCAATTGCCTTGTAAAGCCGGTACAATTCGCCGCCACCAAATCACTATCGGCGGCGCGCGGTCCGGCGACACACCATGATCGGCGGTTCTGAAAGGCGCGGACCGGCGGCGCCACGTCCCGACGTCACGCGCAAATTGAAAGCGGCATTTGCATCGCAGCAGTCAGGCGACTTTGCCAAAGCCGAGCGGCTCTATCGTGCCGTCCTCAGGCAGTGCCCCGATGAATTTGACGCGCTACATCTGCTCGGCCTCATCGAATATCAGCGCGGCCGCTATCCGGAAGCGCTGCAGCTCGTCTCAACGGCGTTACGAAGCAACGGCGTCTCGGCGGACGCGTGGTCGAACCTCGGCCTGATCTTCGACGCGCAAGGCGAACACACGCAAGCCCTCGATAGCTATGACCGGGCGCTCGCGATCCGGCCAAGCCACGCCGACGCCCTGAACAATCGCGGCACCGTGCTCAATCGACTCGACCGCCGTGACGCGGCGCTTGAGAGCTTCACAAAAGCTGTCACGGCGCGGCCCGACTATGTCGCCGCGCATTTCAACCGCGGCACGGCATTGCTCGATCTTGGCCGCGCCGCCGACGCGCTGGCGAGCTTCGATGCGGCGCTGAAATTTGCGCCGGACCACGCGGACGTTTTGTGTCATCGCGGTAACGCGCTCATCAGGCTTGGCCGTGTCGAGGAGACGGTGGCTAGCTACGCGCTCGCGGTCCATCGCGCGCCGGAGAATCCACAAATCCTGCACAATCACGCTTATGCGCTGCGCGCCGCGGGACGGCCGCGCGAAGCGCTGGCGTCCGCCGAACAAGCGCTGAGGCTCAAGCCGGATTACGCCGACGCTCGCTTCGGGCAAAGCCTCGCGCTGTTGACGCTCGGCGATCTGCGCAACGGCTTTGCCGCCTATGAGTCACGTTATGACACCGAGGAAGTTCGCGCGCGCCGGCGGCATTTTGCCGAGCCGCTGTGGCTCGGTGAAAGGGACCTCGGCGGCCGAACCTTGCTAGTGCATGCCGCGCAGGGATTCGGCGATACGCTGCAGTTTGCGCGTTACGTCCCGCTGCTGGCGCAGCGCGGCGCCAAAGTCATTCTCGAAGTGCAACGCACGCTCGAAAGTCTGTTGTCGGGACTCGAAGGCGCGTCCTCAGTCGTCGCGTCAGGCGAAGCGCTGCCGCCGTTCGATGAGCATTGTCCGCTCATGAGCCTGCCGCACGCCTTCGGCACGGAGCTGACAACAATCCCGGCGAATGTGCCCTACTTGGCAGCCGATCCGGACAAGGCCGCGCGCTGGGCTGCGCGACTGTCGCGATATCACGGCCGGTTCAGGATCGGACTGGTGTGGGCCGGTGAATCGCGAAAGCACGATCCGAATGCCAATGCAATCGACCAGCGGCGCAGCGTAACGCTTCACCACTTGGCGCCGCTCGGACAGATTACCGGCGCCGCATTCTTCAGTCTGCAGAAAGGCGAACCGGGAACTCAAGCGCTCGCGCCGCCGGATGGCATGGAACTAACCGATCTGACAGCGGAGCTGCACGACTTCGCCGACACGGCCGCGCTGATCACCAACCTCGACCTCGTCATCAGCGTTGACACGGCGGTCGCACACCTTGCCGGAGTCTGGGGAAACCGGTGTGGCTGCTGTCACGATTCGACGGTTGCTGGCGATGGCTCAACGGCCGTGAAGACAGCCCGTGGTACCCGACGATGCGGCTGTTTCATCAGACCCTCGGCGCGTGGGATGACGTGATCGCGCGGGTCTGCTCCGCGCTGAGCCGGGAAGTCATGCGGCGCGTTTGAGAATAAGAGGATCGCGCCGCTCCGATTTGTGATTCCTGCCCCCATGGCCGCATCCACATTTCACTCTGTCAAACTCCCCCTACTCTCGATTGCAAAAACCCATCGCGATGGCGGGCCCGGACGAGCGGTCGCAAGTCCTTCCCTCTTGTGGTCCGCGACCGTTGCTGCGAGAATTCTGTGATCACAAACCGATCCGGCCATCGGCTTGGTCAGACCCCTAACGGTCTTGACCGCGAGCCGGAATTCCAAAATCGGGAATGGGAGCGTCGTGTCGCACCCGAGGCCCGCCGTCCGAGCTAACTGTTTAAGGAGAACAACCATGCATGAAGTTACCGACGACCATTGGCACGAACCGGAAGGTCTAAAGAACGCCGGCTATCGGCGCCTGGAAGCGGCCGAACACGCCGTACGACAATTTCATGGAAGAGCAGGGCATTCCGATCTTCCGCGGCATCGGCGTGCGCCGCGTGCAGGACATGCCGCTCAAGCCGTGGAAGCGCATGGGCGGCAAGGGCACCTTCATCCAGCTCTACGGCACCGAAGGCAGGTGGGGCTGCTACGTGGTCGAGGTGCCGGCCGCCGGCGCGCTCAATCCCGAAAAGCACATGTACGAAGAGATCATGGTGGTGGTCGAAGGCCGCGGCACCACCGAAATCTGGGCCGACGGCCAGGCCAAGCCGCACACCTTCGAATGGCAGCGCGGCTCGATGTTCTCGATCCCGCTCAACACCAATCACCGCATCATCAATGCGGCGTCGAGCCCGGCGCTGATCCTCGTCGCCTCGACCGCGCCGAACGTGATGAACATCTTCCGCGACCGCGACTGGATCTTCAATTGTCCGGTCGCGTTCCCGTCGCGCTTCGACGGCAGTGCAGGATTTCTTCAAGCCCAAGGACGACATCGTCGCCGATCCGCTGCGCGGGCTTGCGATGCGCAAGTAGAATTTCATTCCCGACATCATGAACGCCGATCTTTATCTCGATAACCGCCGCTCGCCCGGCTACACGCGCGTCGAGCCCAGCATGGCCAACAACGTGTTCTACGGCTTCGTCGGCGAGCACAAGACCGGCCGCTATTCCAAGGCGCACGCCCACATGTCGGCGGCGATCCTCGTCTGCCTCAAGGGCAAGGGCTACACCTACACGTGGCCGCGCACCGACGGCATGACGCCGTGGAAGGACGGCAAGACCAAGAACATCTACCGGCAGGATTACGAGCCGGTCGGCCTCGTCACCGCCGCGCCTTATGGCGGCGACTGGTTCCACGCCCATTTCGGCATCAGCAAGGAGCCGCTGCGGCTGATCGGCTGGTACGGCCCCAACAACCACCGCAAGGACAAGCCGGGCGTGCCCGGCGAGAAGGACACCGACGAGGGCGCCATCGACGTGACCGAGGGCGGCACCGCGATTCCGTATTGGCTGGAGGATCCGTTCCTGCGCAAGGAATACGAGGAGACGCTGAAGCAGGAAGGCGTCAAATCCGACAGATGGGCGAAGAGCTTTATCGCGCGCCGGCCGGCTATCGCGAAAAGGTCACCGCCTGAGCGGCACTCCGTGTCTTCGATCCGCGCAGTCCGGCGACGACGGAGTCCAAGTGGCGGCTACCGCGTGTGCTTGCCGTGCTGGTCCCACTTGGGTCCCCGCTTTCGTAGGGACGAGCGGATTATTGATCGTGGCACTCGCCGCTCTTGGTCCGGCGCACGCCGAGGATGCCGCGTCGTTCTATGCCGGCAAGACGCTGAAGATAATCGTTGGCCTGCCGCCGGGCGGCGGCGCCGACGCCTACGCGCGGCTGGTGCAGCGTCATCTGGCCGCGCCATCTGCCCGGCGCGCCGTCGATCATGGTGCAGAACGTGCCGGGCGCCGGCAGCCTGAAGTCGGTGATGTATCTCGAAATCGCTGCCGGACGACGGCACCGCGCATCGGCGACATTCAGCTCCGGCTCTGCTGACCGAGGCGCTGACGTCGCCGGAGCGCGTCAAAGTCGATTTCCGCAAGTACGGCTGGATTGGCAATGTCAGCGAAGACGTGCGCGTTTGTTATCTCTGGCACACGGCGGGCGTCGCAACTTGGCAGCGAATTGCTGGCGCGCCAGCAGGTGGTATTCGCCGCGTCGGCCGCGGGCACTGCGGGCAATGTCGATACCGCCATGCTGCGCGACGCTGTTCGGCGTCAAGCTCAAGCAGGTCAACGGCTATCACGGCAGCGCCGACAAGCGGCTCGCGGTCGAGAAGGGTGAGGTCGACGGCGATTGCGGCGGCTGGACCGCGATGCCGGACGACTGGCTGCGCGATCACAAGATCAACGTCGTCGTGCGGTTGTCGCCGACGCTGGTGCCCGGCATGGACCCGAGCCATTCCGTTCGCGGGCGATCTGGTGAAAGACCAGCACGAGCGCGCGGATATTCGACTTTCTGATGGCGCCGGAAAAGCTTGGGCCGTTTGTTCATGGTGTCTGGCCGCGTGCCGGCGGACCGCTGGCGCTGCTGCGCAACGCATTCGACGCGACGGTGGCCGATCCGGCATTCCTCGCGATGCCGAGAAGATTCGCCTGCACGGTCACGCCGATGACCGGCGAAGAGGTCGCGCGCGATGTCGACGCGCTCTACGCCACGCCCGCCGACCTCGTGCGGAAGGCGAAGGCAATCGCCGGCGAGTGAGCCCGCGGGAACCCGTTTGCACGACAAGCGTTCGGCCGGCGGCGCGCATCTACTCGCGCACTTCGATCCTTTCAGGGAGGACGCAATGCCGCGCGGCGACAAGTCAAGCTACCCCGACAAGCAGAAGCGGATGGCCGAGCACATCGAGGAAGGCTACGAAAACCGCAGCATCGGCGAAAAAGAGGCCGCGCGCCGAGCCTGGGCGATCGTCAACAAGGAAACCCACGGCGGCAAGAAAAGCGGCTCTGGCCGCGGCAAGAAGACGAGCTACGCGTCCTTGCGCAAGGGCGGCCGGCTCGGCGGGCGCGCTACCGCGAAACGTACGGCGAGCGCCCGGTCGGCATCGGCCCGCAAGGCGGCAAGAACACGCGAGAAACGGGCATCACGCTGAACGCTTGCCCTTTGCGGGCATGGCCTGATCAAGAGGCCGGCGACGAGTTTCCGGAACATGCTCAGTGCACCACGATCGTGGTGTTGCGCATGCCTTCATGCTGCACCAGGCCGAACAACGCGGCCGCGTTGGCGGGATGGAGCCGCACGCAGCCGTGCGACACCGGACGCCCGAGACCGGCCATCTCGTAGGTGCCATGGATGGCGATGCCGCCGGTGAAGAAGATCGAGTGCGGCATCGGCGAATTGTGGTATATGCGCGAGAACCAGGTGCGCTGCAGCGACTGCGGATGGTAGGTGCCGCCCGGCGTCCCGAGGCCGGTCCGGCCGGTCGAGACCCGCCAGTTGTAGCGCGGCGTGCCGTCGACGATGACGGACATGGTCTGGCTGCGATCGGTTGACCTCAACGACGACGGAAGCCTCGGCGCGGTCCGAGACAGCAAGCGCAGCAAACCACTGTGCGGCAACGCCAATCCGGCGAGCGCACCCGCGCTAAACAAGCGACGCATGGAAACCCTCAATCATTCCTCGCCGCGTCCCACTTTAGATCATTGCGTTATCTGATGGTCTTGTAAAGCGCGTCCAGCGCCGACAGTTAATCGCGCTCATTTGATCCCGATCGAGCAGGCAACGTTAAACGCACCGCAAAATTATCGTACCATGTAACCTAAACGCGCCATGAAATTGTCCGTCCTCGATCGTTAAAGTTCGACAATGTCCGCCTTTGATCTGTTCAGCATCGGCCATTCCAACATTCCGGCCGAACGCTTTATCGCCATGCTGCGCAGCGCCGGCGTGAACGCCATCGCCGACGTGCGCTCGACGCCGATATCGCGGCGATTTCCGTGGTTCTCGGCAAGAACCTCGCGGCGCGACTGGCACAGGATGGCATCGCGTATCAGTCCCATGGCGACGCGCTTGGCGGCCGCCCGCGCGATCCCGCGCTCTATCGCGATGGCGTCGCGGACTATGAGGCGATGGCGCAGCAGGCGGAATTTCAGGCCGGCATCGACCGATTGCTGAGCAGCGCGGAGCGGTCATGCGTCTGCCTGATGTGCGCCGAGCGCGAGCCGCTCGATTGCCATCGCTGTCTGCTGGTGACGCGCACGCTCGCCGAGCGCGGGCTCGCCGTCGGCCATATTCTGCACGACGGCCCGGTCGAGCCGCACGCTGCGACCGAGCAGCGATGCTGACACTGAGCGGGCCGGCCGACGATCTGTTCGCAACTGGACAGAACGAACAACTCGCGGCAGCGTATCGGCGCCGTGCCCGCGCGGTCGCGTTTCGGGCTAAGCGCGCATGCCGCGGGGGCGGATATCGCAGCGGAGACCGGATGATGCTCGCCTCGGTTCGTACTCTGCTCATTGTGCTTGCTGGTCGGCGGCGGACCCGCGTTCGCCCAGGACGACACGTCTCCCGATCCGACACCGCCGGGCACGCTCGATCCGAAGCCGCTGCCGCCGCTGCCAATCCCGAAGCGCCGTCGACGCCGGCCAAGGAATTGTTCGCCCGCAAGGCGACGCCGTTTCCCGGTCCGGCGCGCTCGATCGGCGGCTATGCCGATGGCTGCCTCGGTGGCGCGCTACGCGCTGCCGATCACGGGCCCCGCCTGGCAGGTGATGCGGCTATCGCGCAATCGCAACTGGGGCAATCCGAAGCTCATCGACTTCCTCGAACGATTCGCCCGCAACGGGCAAGAAGGTCGGCTGGAACGGCTTGCTGGTCGGCGACATGTCGCAGCCGCGCGGCGGCCCGATGCATCACCGGCCATGCCAGCCATCAGATCGGGCTCGATGCCGACATCTGGTTCACGCCGATGCCCGATCACGTGCTCTCGCGCGAGGAGCGCGAGTTCAACGGCGCCGTGAACATGGTGCGCTCGAGATCGTCTCGACGTCGATCCCAAGGTATGGACGCCACGCGCAGCACCCAGCTGGTCCGGGCCGCGGCGCAGGATCCGGTGGTGACGCGCATCTTCGTCAATGCGGCGATCAAGAAGGCGATGTGCAGCGAGGCCGGCATCGGATCGCGCATGGCTGTGCGAAGGTGCGGCCGTGGTGGGGCCACGCCGAACACTTTCATGTCCGCATCGCGCTGTCCGGCCGACAGCCCGGAATGCAAGCCGCAGCCGCCGCCCGACGCCGGCGACGGCTGCGGCCACGAACTCGATTACTGGTTCAAGGACTCGATGCTGCACCCAACGCCGCCGCTCGATTCCGCCGAAGCCGAAGCCCCCGATGACCATGGCTGGCTTGCCGCAGGCATGCAGTGCAGATCGTCTACGCGCCCTGATCGATCAGATGCTGGCGGGTGCCGAAGACCGTGCGTTGGATGACGGCGAACGAGACCGTCAGAGCACAAGCCGCCACAACGATCGCAGCGGTGTACGCTTGCGATTTCTGCTCAGGCGATTTCATCAACAGCGGCAAGCCGGCCCACAGCACATAGGCGCCGTAAAATCCGGTCAGCGCGAGAAAGCGCAGGCCCGGCAGCAGGAGAAATACGCCGGCAAGCCAGATCGGCGTGTAGGAATAGACGGCGAGCATAAGGGCATTGCCTGAAGTCTCTCTGCCCGCCGAACATTGGCGCCAAGCGCCTCGATGGCGAGCGCCAGCAACAACACCGTCACGAACGCGACGACGTATCCGAAGATCGCGCCGAACAATCCGTCGAAGATCGGAGTGCGCACGATGCCGCCATCCGGCAAGATGGCCCCGACGATGCACGCGCCGATGAAGGCCGCCAGCGCCGGGATCAGCGCCAACAGCGCCACATGACGCCCCAACAGAATAGCGGGGTCGCCGGCTTTCACGCTCGATCCGCGCCCACTCGGCCGCGGGTTCGATCAGCATGGCGACCACGCGCTGAACGCAGTGCCTTCACAATGTCTGACCTTCGGCCGCGGCCGCGGATCAGGGCGGCGCCCTTTTCGGCGATCATCATGGTCGGCGCGTTGGTATTGCCGGACGTGATGGTCGGCATGACCGAAGCATCGATGACGCGCAGCCGCTCGATGCCGGCGACCCGCAGGTGCTCGTCGACGACCGTCATGGGATCGCTTGGCAAGGCCCATCTTGGCGGTGCCGACCGGATGAAAGATCGTGGTGCCGATGTCGCCCGCGGCCTTGACCAGTCGCCTGCTCGTCGTCGTCGCGCACGCTCGCATCCCGGCAGATATTCGTCGGGATGGAACGGCGCGAGCGCCGGCTGCGCGACGATGCGGCGCGTCAGCTCGGATCGCGTTGGCGGCGATGCGGCGGTCCTGGTCGGTCGACAAGATAATTCGGCTTGATGACCGGCTTGTCGGCCGGATCGTGCGAGCGCAGCCGCACGTGGCCGCGGCTCGTCGGCTGCAGGTTGCAGACGCTCGCGGTGAAGGCCGGGAATGTGTGCAGCGGCTCGCCGAAACGATCGAGCGACAGCGGCTGAACGTGAAACTGCAGATTGGCGCGTTCCTGGTCGCGATCGGATCGGGTGAACAGGCCGAGCTGCGACGGCGCCATGGTCAGCGGACCGCGGCGGAACAGCGCATATTCGGCAAACATGCGCGCGAACCCGAGCGGCGCGTGGTAGCGCTCGTTGAGCGTAGTGATGCCGTCGACTTTGTAGATCAGCCGCAGCTGCAGATGATCTTGCAGGTTCGCGCCGACGCCCGGCCGATCGAGCACGATCGGAAATGCCGTGCTCCTGCAGATGCTGCGCCGGGCCGACGCCGGACAACATCATGATCTGCGCCGAGCCGATCGAGCCGGCGGCAAGAATGACCTCGCCGCGGCAGCGCGCCGATGCGTGTCTGCGCCGTCCTGCCGCCAGCGCACGCCGGCGGCGCGCCGTGCCGTCGAACACGATGCCCTCGACCAGACAGCCGGTTTCGAGCCGCAGATTGCTGCGCTTGAGCGCCGGCTTGAGAAACGCGCGTCGCGGCCGACCAGCGCCGGCCGCGCTTCTGATTGACGTGGAACGCGCAGCAGCCCTCGTTGTCGCCGCTGTTGAAGTCGGGAATCGATTTGATGCCGGCTTGTTCGGCCGCGGCGCGAAAGGCGTCGAGCAGATCCCATCGCACGCGCGGCGCTGCGATGCGCCATTCGCCGCCGGCCGCGTGCGCGTCGCTTTCGCCCAGGAAATGATCTTCGTGCCGCTTGAAATAAGGCAGCACGTCGTCCCAGCCCCAGCCGGTCAAGGCCAAGCTGGCGCCAATGATCGTAGTCGGCGGCCTGGCCGCGCATGTAGATCATGGCGTTGATCGACGACGAGCCGCCGATCACCTTGCCGCGCGGATAGTTCAGGCTGCGGCCGTTGAGGCCCGCCTCGGGCTCGGTCTTGAAACACCAGTCCGAACGCGGATTGCCGATGGCGAACAGATAGCCGACCGGAATGTGAAACCAGATCCAGTTATCGCGGCCGCCGGCTTCGAGCACAAGCACGCGCTTGTCGGCATCGGCCGAGAGCCGGTTGGCCAGCAGGCAGCCGGCCGAGCCCGCGCCGACGATGATGTAGTCGTACTCGCCCTCGATCGTATCTGGCCCGGCCAAACCGCGCTTCCCCGGATAACGCCTACAAACGGATGTCAGGACTTCCTGACGTCACGAACTCTGCTCCGACACTGCGTCCGCGCTCTTTTGCAGTTTGATGAAGAGAATGCTGGCGCATTGAAGGAAGCAAAAGACGTTGGTCAGGGTGACAGCCGATGCGCCGATCAAGCTGCCATAGATGGCCCAAATCACCGTCGAGACCAGCGCGAACACGAGCCACGCGGCCGAGATGTCGTCCGCCGAGCGCGTGCGCCACGTATGAGTAACTTGCGGCATCGAGCGCCACCGTCGACAAAATCGTGCCGCTGGTGCCCAAGACGCCGATCCACAATCCTTCCATCACCCCCTCCGCAGAATCCCAGTGCGACCGATCACCACGCTGCCGGACTTCCGCAGCAGCGGGTTTTGCCAACAAATCGAGCCGGCTGCTATGGTCCGACCGCGATGGACGGCGCGCTGGGCGCGTGCCGCGAAGCCTGGAACGACGGTTCCCGGGCGGTCGCGTTTTCTTACGATTTGGCGCGGTCCGGCGCAGGCTTAGTGCGCCGGCATCAGCTTTGGAGAACCGTCGTGTCTGCAAGAAAACCGTCCTGGCAGCGGCCCTTGCTGCCGTACTCGCCATCGCCGCCGCGCCGCATCCGGCCAAGGCGCAGGACCAATCGATCACCGTTTTCGCCGCCGCCTCGATGAAGAACGCGCTCGACGACATCAATGCGGCCTACACGAAGAAGACCGGCGTCAAGGTCGTCGCCAGCTACGCGGCAAGCTCGGCGCTGATGAAACAGATCGAGCAAGGCGCTCCAGCCGACGTATTCGTTTCCGCCGATCTGCAGTGGATGGATTACGGCTCGCAGAAGAAGCTCATCAAGGACGACACCCGCGTCAACTTGCTCGGCAACAAGCTGGTGCTGATCGCGCCGAAGGATTCCAAGATCGACAACGTACACCATTGGACCGGGCTTCGATCTGGCCAAGCTTGCCGGCGACGGGCGAATCGCGACCGGCGACGTGAGAGCGGTGCCGGTTGGAATCTACGCCAAGACCGCTCTGGAGAAGCTCGGCGCGTGGGCGGCGGTCGAACCGAAAATGGCCATGACCGATAATGTTCGCGCCGCCCTCCTCCTGGTGGCACGAGGCGAAGCACCGCTCGGCATTGTCTACGAGACCGACGCCAAGGTCGAACCGGGCGTGAAGATCGTCGGCGTGTTCCCGGAAGACTCCCACGATCCCGATCATCTATCCGGTGGCCGAAACCACGGGAGCCAAGCCGGCCGCGGCGCCTTATCTCGCGTTCCTGCGCACGCAAGCCGCCAAAACGATATTTGACGGCTATGGGTTCACGTTTCTGATAAAGCCGACGTCGTGACAACTCGTTCGTCCGCCGCCGCTTGCGCGTGACGACCAGGTAGCGCCGTGCTCGGTCTTTCGCCTGCCGAATGGACAGCAGTAGAGCTCTCGCTGCGGATTGCGATCGTGGCGACCGCGTTTGCTCTGCCGTTCGGCATAGCGATCGGCTGGCTGCTGGCGCGCAGGCCAATTTTTGGGGCAAGACCCTGCTCGATGGGATCGTGCACTTGCCGCTGGTGCTGCCGCCCGTCGTGACCGGCTATCTTCTGCTGATCTCCTTCGGCCGCCGCGGCCCGATGGGCGCGTTCTTGTACGATCACTTCGGCATCGTGTTTTCGTTTCGCTGGACCGGTGCTGCGCTGGCCTGCGGCATGATGGGCTTTCCGCTGATGATCCGTCCAATCCGTCTCGCGCTTGAGGCGATTGACCGCAAGCTCGAAGACGCTGCCGCGACGCTCGGCGCCGGCCGCCTCTTCGTCTTCCTCACGGTGACGCTGCCGCTTGCCTTGCCTGGCATTATCGCCGGCGTCGTGCTGTGTTTTGCGAGAGCACTCGGCGAATTCGGCGCGACCATCACGTTTGTGTCGAACATCCCGGGCGAGACGCAGACGATTTCGGCGGCGATCTACACGCTCACGCAAGTCCCCGGCGGGGACGCGGCAGCCGGCAGGCTGGTGCTGATTGCCATTGCCTTGGCGCTGATCGCTCTCATTCTCTCCGAAGTGCTGGCGCGGCGCGCCGCGATCCGCTTCCACGGGGAGTGACCGTGCTTGCCGTCGATGTAGAGAAGCAGCTCGGCGTGTTCAAACTTAATGCGCGCTTCGAGACTGATGGCAAGGCGATCGGACTGTTTGGTCCATCCGGGTCCGGAAAAACCTCGCTCGTCAACACGATCGCCGGACTGCTCACGCCGGATCGCGGCTCGATCATACTCGGCGATACGGTTCTGTTTGATTCCAAGAGCGGCATCAATGTGCCGCCGCATCGGCGGTGCATCGGCTATGTGTTCCAGGAGGGGCGGCTGTTTCCGCATCTCAGCGTGCGGCAGAATCTCGACTACGGACGCCGCATGAGCCGGCGGCCGCGCGATCAAAAAGCGTTCGAGCGCATTGTCGCCTTGCTCGATATCGGTCACCTGCTCGATCGGCGGCCGCGCATGCTGTCAGGCGGTGAGCGCCAGCGCGTTGCCATGGGGCGCGCCCTGCTGATGGGCCCTCGCCTTTTGCTACTCGACGAGCCGCTGGCCTCGCTCGATGCGGCGCACAAGCGCGAAATTCTTCCTTATCTCGTGCGGCTGCGCGACGACGCGGGCATTCCACTAGTCTACGTCAGTCATACGCCGGCCGAACTGCGCCGGGTTGCCACGACCATCGTGCGGCTCGACGCCGGGCGCGTCGTCGCCGTCGGCGGGACCGAGCTTCTTGCCGACGCGGATTTTATCAATTGACGCACGAGCGGCACGACACCGCATCGACCAAAGCGTAACGCGCCCCTTCACCGTTTGTCGTGGTGATTGTCCGGCAATTTTGGCACTCTGCGCGCGATGAGCAGCGCTCCAACGCACCCTGTGAAGTCCGCGACGGCGCTGGGCGTGGTGTGTGGAACGGGCTCAGCCCTGTTCTGGGCGCTTGGCTTCGTTGCGGCGCGGCACGGCGTGCTGATCGGGATGTCGCCACTCGTTCTCGCGCTGCATCGTTTTGTCTGGCCGGCTCTCGCGCTCCTTCCCATTCTCGCGAGCGAAGGTTTGAGCGATTTCGGCGGTGTCGGCTGGCGGCGCGGCATCATCCTCACGCTGTTCGGCGGTCTGCCGTTGGCGCTGTTCAGTTACCTCGGATATTTGTTTGTTCCGCTCGGCCACGGCGGCGTCATTCAGCCGTCCTGCGCCGCGCTGGGCGGCCTCGTGCTGGCGCGGCTTGTCCTCAAAGAGCCGATGCCGCCACGCCGCGTCGTCGGCGCACTCGCCATCGTGCTCGGGCTCGGCGTCATCGGGATCGAGGCGTTGCGCATTATGGGGGCGCACGGACTGCTCGGCGATTCCCTCTTCGTCGCAGCGGGAAGCTCGTTTGCGATGTTCGGCATGCTGCTGCGGCGCTGGCGAGTCTCGCCCATGCGAGCGGTGGCGATCACAAGTGTGCTGTCGCTCGTCGGACTGCCGGCGTTGCTGCTTTTTGGCGCCACGGGTCTGATGAGCGCAGGTCTTTTCGAGAACGTCCTACAGGCGATCGTGCAGGGCGCATTCGCGGGCGCCGGCGCGACCTATCTGTTCACCCGTGCGGTCGTTCTGCTCGGCGCGGGCCGCGCCGTGCTCTATCCCTCGCTGGTCCCGCCATTCACGCTGCTGATCGGATTTCTTGCGCTTGGCGAAGTGCCGAGCGTTTCACAGCTCATCGGCCTCGCCATCGTCGTGATCGGATTCCGGCTGACGCAAACAGCGTGACGGCAGCCCGATTCAGGCCGCCTTGCGGCTGGTCAGGAAATCGCCCATGCGGTCGAGGGCTTTCAGAATGTTTTCGCTCGAATTGGCGTAGGACAGCCGCACGTAGCCTTCGCCCAGTATGCCAAAGTCGGGACCGCCGATCAGCGCAACGCCCGCATCCTCGAGGAGCGCCGACGCGAGCGCCTTCGCCTTCCAGCCAGTGCGGCTGATATTCGGAAATGCGTAAAACGCGCCCTTCGGGATCGCGCAGGACGTGCCGGGCAGGCGATTGAGCCCCTCGACCACAAGCTTCCGCCGCTTGTCGAACTCGGCGACCATCTTCGCGACTTCGTCCTGCGGACCGGTGAGCGCGGCAAGGCCGGCATATTGCGCCGACGCGTTGACGCAGGAATGCAGATTGACCGCGAGCTTGCGTGCGAAATCGTATAGCTTGCCCGGCCACACCGCATAGCCCAGCCGCCAGCCGGTCATCGCGTAGGTCTTGGACCAGCCGTTGAGGAGGATCAGACGATCGCGGATCGACGGATAGGACAGCAGACACACATGCGTCTCGCCGTCATAGACCATGTGATCGTAGATTTCGTCCGACATGACTGCGACGCCGGGGAATCGCTCGAGGCCCGCGACGAGCTTGTCGACTTCGGTCTTCGGCGTCACGCCGCCGGTCGGATTGGCGGGTGAGTTGACGATGAGGAGCCGCGTCTGCGGCGTGATGAGGCTGAGCGTCTCCTCGGCGGAAAATGCGAAATTGTTTTGCTCGCGGATCGGCACGGGAATCGGCCGGGCGCCGGTGTACTCGATCATCGACCGGTAAATCGGAAAACCCGGATCGGGATAGAGAATGTCGGCGCCGGGCTCGCCGAACATCAGGATCGACATGAACATGGTCGGTTTGCCGCCGGGCATGATCATGATCTCGTCAGGCGAGACGCCGACCTTGAAGCGCTTGTGGAGATCGGCTGAGACCGCTTCGCGCAACGGCAAGATGCCGACAGCGGGCGTGTAGCCGTGATGGCCGTCGCGCAACGCCTTGATCGCGGCCTCGACGATAAAGTCCGGCGTGCGAAAATCAGGCTGACCGATGCCGAGATTGATGATGTCGCGGCCCAGCGCCATGAGCTGCGTGGCACGGGCGAGAACCGCGAAGGCATTTTCCTCGCCGATGCGATCGAAGGCAGGGACCGTTTTCAGCATGGCGTTGTCTCGGGCGTTTCCAACGGCTTGGCTTGCGCCGTAGTTCAACCCAATCGCCCGCCGAATGCAAACCGAAGGACCGGCCGTCAAAGAAGCGCCTCGCCAAAAAAAGCGAGGCGCCCCGGACATGGTCCGGGGCGCCTGAGCGCGATGTTCTGTACGAGTACTGTTTGCTCAGTAGCCGCCGGACGACTGACCAGCGTCGCGGATCAACTCAGAGCGGATCTGCGGATCTGGATCGGTGCCAGCCCCACGAGTATCGGGCTCCACGCTGTTGTAGAGGCCCTGGGTCGAATTGGCGGTGGTGTGGTGCGAGCTCTTGGCAAATGCAGGAGCCGCCACCAGCGCAACGCCGAGAGCGGAGAGAACCAACTTCGTGCCGAGCGATTTCATATTTGACACTCACGTTTAATCGTCACCCTCGGCGTTTACATACTGCGGATTTGGCACTGCACAAGGACCAAATGTCATCCCTGAAATCACGAAATTGTTATAAGAATCAATGCGTTAATGGAAATTTTATGGACATATTTATTCCAAGATTCCGCGGCGCAACCGGCCTGGAACAGACCTCTAAGCACAGCAAAATGCGAGCAAAAAAATCGCTGTGCGGCCGCCGAGATGATTTCGTTTTATGCCAGGAATGAGGGCGGTCGCTCGCGCTCCGCTCGTGGCGCGTTAAATCACCATATCCAGAACGGAACGAACGGGAGGCCGTGATGACAAATGTTACGAAAAAGCAAGGTTCCGGCGGCCGCCGTTTGCGGTCACAATTGTGGTTCGACAACCCCGACAATCCCGGCATGACGGCGCTCTATCTCGAGCGCTATCTCAATTACGGACTGACGCGCGCCGAACTGACCTCCGGGCGGCCCATCATCGGCATTGCGCAGACCGGTTCCGATCTCAGTCCGTGCAATCGCCATCATCTCCAACTTGCCAAACGCGTGCGTGAGGGTATTCGCGACGCCGGCGGCATCGCGTTCGAGTTTCCGGTGCATCCCATTCAGGAGACCGGCAAGCGCCCGACTGCGGCGCTCGATCGCAATCTCGCCTACCTCGGCCTCGTCGAAGTGCTCTACGGCTATCCGCTCGACGGAGTCGTGCTGATGACCGGTTGCGACAAGACCACGCCGGCTTGTTTGATGGCGGCCGCGACAGTCAACACGCCGGCGATCGTACTCTCCGGCGGGCCGATGCTCGACGGTTATCAGGACGGCAAGCTTGCAGGATCGGGCACGGTCATCTGGCAGGCGCGCCAGGAGCATGCGGCGGGCAAAATCGACTACAACGAATTCCTCGACATCGTCGCGTCATCGGCGCCGTCCATCGGGCACTGCAACACCATGGGGACGGCATCGACCATGAACGCGATGGCGGAAGCGCTCGGCATGTCGTTGCCGGGTTGCGCTGCCATTCCGGCGCCGTATCGCGAGCGCGGCCAGATTGCCTACGACACGGGCGTGCGTGCGGTCGAGATCGTGCGGGAGGATTTGAAACCGTCCGATATACTGACACGCGCCGCATTCGAGAACGCGATCGTCGCCTGCTCGGCGATCGGCGGTTCGACCAATGCGCCGATCCACGTCAACGCCATCGCACGTCATATCGGCGTTGCGCTCACAATCGAGGACTGGGAGACAATCGGCTACGATGTGCCGCTTCTCGTCAACATGCAGCCGGCCGGAGAGTATCTGGGCGAGGACTATTATCGCGCCGGCGGCTTGCCGGCGGTGATGCATGAATTGCTGCGGGCCGGCCAGCTTTGCGGCGATGCATACACCGTCAACGGCAAGACGGTAGCGGACAACGTTGCCCGACGCCGCCTCCACCAACGCGAAGGTCGTCGTGCCTTACGACAAGCCCCTCAAGGCAAAAGCCGGGTTCAAGGTGCTGCGGGGCAACCTGTTCGACTCGGCGATCATGAAGACGAGCGTGATCTCCGAGGATTTCAGTCAGCGCTATCTTCGCGACCCGAAGGATCCGAATGCATTTGAAGGCCGCGCCGTGGTGTTCGACGGGCCCGAGGAGTATCACAAACGCATCGACGATCCCACGCTCAAGATCGACGACCACACGATCCTGTTCATGCGCGGTGCTGGCCCGATCGGCTATCCGGGGTCAGCCGAAGTCGTCAACATGCAGCCGCCCGCGAGCCTGATCAAACGGGGGATCACGTCGCTGCCGTGCATCGGCGACGGCCGGCAATCGGGCACGTCGGGTTCGCCGTCGATTCTCAATGCTTCGCCCGAGGCCGCTGCCGGCGGCGGGCTGGCGCTGCTCAAGACCGGCGACCGCGTGCGGATCGATCTCAACAAGGGCACCGCCGATATTCTGATTGGCCCCACCGAATTGGCGGAACGCGCCTCGGATCTGAAGCAAAACGGCGGGTATCATTATCCGCCGAGCCAGACACCCTGGCAGGAAATCCAGCGCGCCATGGTCGAACAACTCGACTGCGGCATGGTGCTGGAGCCGGCGATAAAATATCAGCGCGTGGCGCAGAAATCGGTGCCGCGCGACAGCCACTGAGGCTATGGAATCCCTTCGTCGCCCGCGTCCACGCGGCGCTTTCATGCAACCGGGAGCCTGCCATGAGGTTCGTCCTTCCGTCGCCGATAAGCGCAAGACCTTCCGCAAGCTTCACGAGGCTGGATGCTTCGTCATTCCCAATCCATGGAGTGTCGGCACCGCCCGCTACCTTCAGGGCCTGGGCTTCAAAGCACTGGCGACGACAAGCTCCGGACACGCGCATTCCGAAGGGTACGCCGACGGCGCGCAGAGCCGCGACGACGTGCTCGCTCATTTCCGCGCGCTCGCGGAGGCAACCGACGTGCCGCTGAATGGCGATTTCGAAAACGGCTTCGCCGACGACCCGGACGACGTCGCCGAGAACGTCACGCGCTGCATCGCAACCGGCGTTGCCGGTCTCTCGATCGAGGATTCGCCGAAAAGCGGACCCGCGCCGTTGTACGACCTCGACCACGCGGTCGCGCGAGTGAAAGCCGCACGCGCCGCGGTCGATCGCGCCGGCGGCGACGTGGTGTTCACCGCGCGCGCCGAAAATTTCGTCCGCGGCGTCAACGACCTCGACGACGCGATCCGGCGGCTCAAGGCTTATGCGGCCGCTGGCGCCGATTGCCTCTACGCTCCGGGCATCAGGACGCGCGAGCAGATCGAGGCGGTGGTGCGGGCCGTGGCGCCGAAGCCGGTGAATTTCCTCAACGGCGGCGCTTTCGGATTGACCGTCAGCGACATCGCGGCGATGGGCGTACGTCGTATCAGCGTCGGCGGATCGCTGGCGCGCGTGGCGATGCATGCCTTTATCCGCACCGCGACCGAGATCGCCAAGGACGGCACGTTCGACGGCTTTGGCGGGCTGATCACCAATCCCGAACTGAACAAATTTTTCAGTGAGGATCGCAAGAAGCTTTCGTCGTGACTGGCGGCGACCCGCAGCCTGTCGGTCCGCCGGTCGATGCCACGCCCGCCGAGTGGCCGGGCCCGGTACGGCTCGACGGCCGCTTCGGTTCCGTGGCGCGGCTCGACGCAGCACGAGACGCCGCTCCTCTCTGGCGGGTCTTTGGCGGCCACGACGAACTCTGGACCTACATTTCCGCCCATGGACCATTTGCCGATGAGCGCGCTTTCTCCGCATGGATCGAGGCGCGGGAGGCGCTGAAGGACCCATTTTATTACACCGTGCATGACGGCCACGATCACGCCGTCGGCCTCGTGGCGCTGATGGAGATTTGTCCGGCCATGCGAGTGATCGAGGTCGGCAGCATCGTCTTCAGCCCGACCCTGCAACGCACGGCGCTTGCCACCGAAACTCAATACCTCATTGCGCGTTATGCTTTCGAAACGCTTCGCTATCGGCGTTATGAATGGAAATGCGATTCGCTCAACGCGCCGTCGCGGCGCGCCGCTTTTCGCTACGGGTTCAGCTTTGAGGGAATTTTCCGCCACCACATGATCACCAAGGGCCGCAGCCGCGATACCGCGTATTTTTCCATGCTCGACACGGAGTGGCCGGCGCGGAAGCGCAATTTCGAGCGCTGGCTCGCACCGGAGAATTTCGATCCAGAAGGCCGGCAGAAACTCAGTCTCTCAGCGTTGAACAATCAGAAGGCGTGAGGCAACCATGAGCAACAGGCTCGAAGGCAAGGTGGCGCTGATAACGGCCGCAGGACAGGGCATCGGACGCGCCATCGCCAAATTCTTTATAGCCCAAGGCGCGGTCGTCATTGCGACTGATCTTGCCGAGGACAAACTGGCCGGCCTCAACGCAAAGAAACACGTCAAGCTCGACGTCCGCTCGCTGCCGGACATCGAGACGCTGGCCAACACGCTCTACCGCAAGCTTGGACCCCTCAATGTTCTGGTCAACTGTGCGGGTTACGTGCACCAAGGCACCGTACTCGATTGCTCTGAGAAGGACTGGGACTTTTCGTTCGACCTCAACGTCACATCGATGCACCGCACGATCAAGACGTTCCTGCCTGGAATGCTGGAGAAGAAGTCGGGTTCGATCATCAACATCTCTTCGGCGGTGTCGTCGATTCGCGGCGTTCCCAATCGCTATGCGTATGGCGCCACTAAAGCCGCAGTGATCGGACTGACCAAGGCGGTAGCGGCCGATTTCATCAAAGAGGGCATCCGCTGCAACGCCATCTGCCCGGGGACGATCGAATCGCCGTCGCTTGATGAACGAATCTCGGCGCTGTCGAAACAAAGCGGAAGAGCCATCGCCGATGTGCAAAAGGATTTCGTCGATCGGCAACCGATGGGACGCCTCGGCACGCCTGAAGAAGTGGCCTGGCTCGCCCTCTTTCTTGCGAGCGACGAGGCGAGTTACATTACGGGCCAGGCGCACCTCGTCGACGGAGGTATGGCGTTATGACCGACCGGGAGCACGCGCATGCAGCCTCATTGCCTTCGAATGACAATTAGAGCCGGCATTCTGACGGTTTTTGCTCTCCTCATCATTGGGTCATCGGCGTTCGCGCAGAATTGCACGCGGAACGGCACGGCCGTCACCTGTGACGACGGGCGCAGCGGCGTCTTCACCGGCGACGCAATCATGTGGACTGACGGCTCGCAATCGCGCGCGGCACGGCAAAGCCCGAGCGTCATCATCGGCAACAACGCGTCCGTTCATGTCGGCAACGGAGTGTTTGTCGGCACCGGTAAGGGCGGCGTCCAGCAACTCGACGATCCGCAAAAGAAGCGCTGCGCGACGCTCGACGGCGTCTCGTACTGCAACTGAGGCGGCGGCCGTACGTCATGCATATCGCCATGACCGGCGCGGCGGGAATGATTGGCCGCAAGCTCACCGCGCGTCTCGTCGAGAATGGTGCGCTTAACGAACAGCCTATCAACGAGCTCACTCTGATCGACATTGACGCGCTGCCGCCGCCGGCACGATTTGCCGGCCGCATCGCGACGGTCGCGGCCGACATTGCCGATCCGGCGGCCGCACGAGCGCTCGCCGACGGCCGCCCCGATGTGATCTTTCATCTTTCCGCCGTGGTCTCTGGCGAATCGGAACAGGATTTCGAGAAGGGCACACGCGTCAATCTCGACGGCTCGCGTGCGCTCCTCGAAGCGATCCGCGTTGCCGTCGGCGGTTATCGCCCGCGCTTCGTTTTCACGTCCTCGATCGCTGTGTTCGGCGCGCCGTTTCCGGACGCGATCACGGACGATTTCCACGAGACGCCGCTCACCTCGTATGGCACGCAGAAAGCGATCATCGAGCTTCTGCTGGCCGACTACACACGGCGTGGTTTTCTCGACGGCGTCGGCATCAGGTTGCCGACCATCGTGGTGCGGCCGGGCAAGCCGAACCGCGCCGCGTCGCGGTTCTTTTCCTCGATCATCCGGGAGCCCCTGGCCGGAGAAGATGCCGTGCTGCCGGTCGATGAGAGCGTAACGCACTGGCACGCGAGCCCGCGCGCCGCGGTCGGTTTTTTGACCCACGCGGCCGGATTGCGAAGCGAAGACCTTGGCCCGCGCGTCAACCTGACCATGCCCGGGGTGTGTTGCACTGTCGCCGAGCAGATCGCGGCGCTGCGCCGCGTTGCGGGCGACAAAGTCGCGGCGCGCATCCGCCGTGAGCCGAATCCACTCGTCGCCCGCATCGTGGCTGGGTGGCCGCGTCGCTTCGAGCCTCGCCGCGCCCTCGCGCTCGGCTTCAAGGCGGAAGCGTCGTTCGACGAGATCATCCGCGCCCACATCGACGACGAACTGGCGGGCAGGATCGCCGCCTGATTACTGGCGCGCGACCGTATGGCCGGCACCGGTGCCCGCCATTCCGGCCCGTGCGCTAAGGAGAAAAGCCGCTTTTCCGCCCAGCCATTTCCACACGTGGCGTTTAGACCTTAGTCATTGCCCATGCGATTTCCGACCCCCCTCATTCCGGGCACGCTCGCTCGCCGCTACAAGCGCTTCCTTGCCGATGTCGTGCTGGAGTCCGGCGAGATGCTGACCGTGCATGTTGCTAATCCGGGCGCCATGACCGGGCTGGACCGGCCGTTGTCGAAAGTCTGGATATCGAACTCCGGCAATCCGATGCGGAAGCTGCCCTTCACCTGGGAACTGGTCGAGACCGACCTCGGCAGCGGCCCGGAACTCGTCAGCGTCAATACGGTGCTGCCCAATATGCTGGTCTCCGACGTGCTTGAGACCGGATTGATCCCGGAGCTGCGCGATTACACGGCGATCCGGCGGGAGGTGAAATACGGCACAAATTCTCGGGTCGATTTTTTGCTTGAGGGACCAAGACGCCCGCCCTGCTATCTGGAAGTCAAGAACGTCCATCTGATGCGCAAGGCGCGTCACGCCGAGTTCCCGGATTGCTTGACCGAACGTGGCGCCAAGCACCTGGATGCGCTCGCTACCGTCGCGGCCGGCGGCCAACGTGCCGTGACGCTCTATATCATTCAGATAGCGTCGGCCGACCGCTTCAGCGTCGCCAAGGACATCGATCCGGCCTACGCGGCGGCCTTCGAGCGAGCCCGCGCGAGGGGCGTCGAGGCCTTGGCGTGGCGCTGCACTGTCAATACCGATGGGATCGACATCGCGGCCCCAGTCCCCATCGTCGAGGCCTGACTGCCTTGATCGGCGGCAGGCCGCGGATTGCTTGGTAGTGTCTCACTTTGAATTTTCCAGCCCTTGACGGGCCATCGCGCTTCTCCCGTTGCACTGCTATTTTAGTGCAAAACAGGTGGCCTGTGGGCTGCCCAAAGAACCGGATGTCGCGGCGCGCGAACGGTTGAATGCCGCCAAAAAGCGAGCTTTAGCGGCAAGTACTGTACATCGGTTTGTCGGTCAGTACGCGCGTAAGGCTCAAAAAGGCATTGAGCCGAACGATCGGCGCTATGATAGAAAAAGTCGAACAAGTCGTGAAACGCATGAAGCCCGACAAACTGGATAGGCTTCTGCGAGACGATGAGGAATGACAATGCCGATTGCTTGCGTTGCGCGCTCGCATGCTTACATTGCGGGTCAATCGGCGGACTTGACCCCAGCCTCATGTAATTCCAGCCCCCAATGACCTACGTCGATGCGGCCTGTGCGCCGCTGCGCAAAACTGGACAGATCAAGATTCACGGCCCCTCTGCCTTCGAAGGCATGCGCAAGGCAGGCCGGCTGGCCGCCTCGTGCCTCGATATGCTGGTCGGGGAAATCAAGCCTGGGGCCTCCACCGAGCGCATCGACCGGCTGGTCTACACGTTTGGCATGGATCACGGCGCCTTGCCGGCGACGCTGATGTATCGCGGCTACCGCAAGTCGACCTGCACCTCGGTCAATCACGTGGTCTGCCACGGCATTCCGTCCGACAAGCCGCTCCGCGAGGGCGACATCATCAACGTCGACGTAACGCTGATCCTCAATCACTGGCACGGCAATTCCAGCCGCATGTATGCGGTGGGCGAAATTCCACGCCGCGCCGAGCGGCTGATCGAAGTCACCTACGAAGGCATGATGCGCGGCATTGCGGTGATCAAGCCGGGCGCGACCACCGGCGATATCGGCGCGGCGATCCAATCCTACGTCGAAGCCCAGCACATGAGCGTGGTACGCGATTTCTGCGGCCATGGCCTCGGCCGGCTTTTCCATGACGAGCCCAACATCGTGCACGTCGGCCGGCCCGGCGAAGGCATCGTGCTCAAGCCGGGCATGTTCTTTACGGTCGAGCCGATGATCAATCTCGGCCGTCCGCACGTGAAGGTATTGTCGGATGGCTGGACCGCGGTCACCCGCGACCGCTCGCTGTCCGCGCAATTCGAGCACTCCGTCGGGGTCACCGATACGGGCATGGAGATTTTCACGCTGTCGCCCAAAGGGCTCGACAAGCCGCCCTACCCGGCCTGACCGGCGCGCCGTCAATCTCCGATTGCAAATTGCCGCGATGCGTCATCCTGAGTACAGCGGCGCCGGCTGGCGCCGCTCATGATCGACCGGGCTGACGTACGTGCAAGATCGTATGGCGGGCAAGAAGCCACCCGACAAAGAGGGCCTCGCTGAGCGAGCCGCGCCGCATTATCACGGTCACCGTGAACGGCTGCGTGAGCGTTTTCGTGACCCGGCGCCGACGCGCTGTCCGACTACGAACTCCTGGAGTTGCTGTTGTTTCGTGCGCTACCGCGGCGCGACGTCAAGCCGCTCGCCAAATTGCTGCTGACGACGTTCGGCTCGTTCGCCGAAACGATCTCCGCATCGGAGGCCCAACTCTCTCAGGTCAAGGGACTGGGTGATTCCGGCGTGACCGAACTCAAGATCGTGCAGGCGGCGGCAAGCCGGCTGTTGCGCGGCGCGGTGAAGAAGCGGCCGGTGCTGGCATCCTGGTCGAGCGTGCTCGACTATTGCCGCACCGCGCAGGCGTTCGCCGACCGCGAGCAGTTCCGCGTACTGTTTCTGGACAAGCGCAATCAGCTGATCGCCGACGAGGTGCAGCAAATCGGGACGGTCGATCACACGCCGGTCTATCCGCGCGAGGTGGTTAAGCGCGCGCTCGAACTGGCGGCGACCGCCGTCATCCTGGTGCACAATCACCCGTCAGGCGACCCGACGCCCTCCCGCGCCGACACTCAAATGACGCAACAGATCATCTCCGTAGCGCAGCCTCTCGGCATTTCGGTGCACGATCACATCATCGTCGGCAAAGAGGGTCATGCAAGTCTCCAAGGGTTGAAGCTCATATGATCGAGGTGATATCGACGCGTTCAGAAATCTAGAAAGTTCAAAGATTTACAACGGGAGGAAATCACCATGAACCGCTGGTCTCTATTCGCCACAGCGCTGTTTGTGTTCGGCGCGATCGCGCTGGCTCACGATCCGGTCAGAGTCTCCGCTCAGGCCGATACGGGATGGATCGCCCTGTTCGACGGCAAGAGCCTCGACAACTGGACCAAGATCGGCGACGCCAATTGGCGGATCGAGGACGGCTCGATCGTTGCCGACAAAGGCAAAGGCTTTCTGGTCTCCAAGAACGGCTACACGGACTTCCAGATCAGGACCGAATTCTGGGTCAGCGACGATGCCAACAGTGGCGTTTTCATCCGCTGTACCAATCCCGCCGACGTCAGCAGCAAGAGCGCCTACGAGGTGAACATTTTCGACCAGCGCCCTGGCGGCGAGTATGGAACCGGCGCGATTCCGGGTGTCGCCAAGGCCGAGCCGATGCCTAAAGCTGGCGGCAAGTGGAACGTCTACGAGATCACGGCCAAGGGCCCGAAATTCACCGTCGTGCTCAATGGGCAAAAGACCGTTGACGGCGCCGAGGACAGCAAATTCTCCAGCGGCCGTATCGGGCTGCAGCACTATCCGGGAGTCGGCGACAACGACAAGGGCGTCGTCAAGTTCCGCAAAATCGAGATCAAGCCGCTGACCTGACGCCGGCACGCGTGCGTCCGGCGACCTTGCCGACGATGGCGGCCGCATCGTCGGGCGCGCGCTCTCCGGTCCAGGCGATATAGCGATCCGGCCGCACTAGAATGAGCCGGGCCTCGTAGGCGGTGCGGCCGTCGCAATACGTGTCGCGCATGACCTTCATTGGAACGCCCAGCGCCTTTGCGGCGTCCGTGAAGTCCTGCACGGTCCGATCGTCGGCATCAAATGCCAGCAACGTGAACCCAGGACCCAGTTCCTCGAAGACGTTGCGGCCGGACGTGAGGACCTGCGGCGGCAGATGGTGGCCAGCGCGAGCCTTGAAGGTGTGGGTGCCGTGAGCGCTGCACACACTGCCCGGCGCTCCGAACACGATTGAAGACCCTTCGTAGTGCGGCTCGTAGGTCAGCACCCTTGGCGCCGCGGCGTTTGAATGCTCCTTCCAGGCGCGCTCGAACTCCGCCGGATCGTGCTCAGGGCTATAGCGCGCCAGAAAATCCCGGTCCTTCTTGATACCGGCTTCGATGAAATCGTCGCCGGTCTCTTTGAAAATCGGACGCCTTTCTTCCGAATAGGTTTGCAACAATGCGTCGCTGCCCCAGCCTTTCAGTCTTGCGGCGAGCTTCCAGCCGAGATTGGCGACGTCATCGAGTCCGTTGTTGAGGCCGTACCCGCCGTAAGGAGGATGGGAGTGGGCGGCGTCGCCTGCGATGAAGACCCGGCCGACCTGATATTTCTCGGCAACCGCGATGCGCAAATCCCAGAAACCCAAATAGTCGAAGTCGCACGCGAACTCTAAGCCCGCGGCTTTCTGCAGCAGGCCGTGAAAATCGTAATTGTCTCTTGTCGTGCTCGCCGGTACCGGAGAGTGAAAGAACCAGCTTTCACCGACGTCGACCCGTCCGAAGAATTGCCAATAGCCTTTCAAGTCCGGATGCAGCACGCGATAGGTTGACCGCGGCGGAAAACGCTTGAGCTTTTCGTGAAGCTCGCGCGAGCGGAACAGCGCGAGCACCATGAGCTCGTTGAAATCGGCCCCGCCGCGCTCGATCCCGACCTGCTGGCGAACCGTGGAATGGCCGCCGTCGCAGCCGACTGCATAATCGGCTTCGAGGATTTCCCGCTCAGCCCCGCCGTCTTTCGCGATGGTGACGCGCACCCCTTTGTCGTCCTGCTCGATCGTCTCGCCGGTCCATCCGAAGCGGCTCCCGACGTTGTCGAGCTGCGCCATCCTTTTCCGCAGCGCGTACTCGCCGAGATATTGGGGCAATCTTTCGTTTTCCTGAAAGTAATAGGAATTGACGATTTCCCGCAGTGGCGGCGCGTACCAATAAGGCGTGTCGAGATTGCGGTAAGCGACGATCCCGCTCATCGGATACGACGGCGGCAGCAGGCGCGACTCTCTGACGTCGTCGGCAACGCCCCAGGAATAGAAATGCTCCATCGAACGCTGGGTCAGATTCTGTCCCTTGGGGATACGCTGCGGTTCGTGACGGCGCTCCACCAGCACACACGACACGCCGCGCTGACCAAGCTCGACCGCGAGGGCCGCGCCGACCGGTCCGCCACCGACGATCACGACTTGATGCCGCTTGTTCATTCTACTGCAACCTTTGTTGTGGGATGGCAGGTTCGCGAGATCACCCAGCGCGACGGCCATCGAGCCGCGGTCACTTAAAGCGGCAAGAACGCGGGATGGCAAGAAGCCCCCACCCTCGTCCTCGACCCGGCGAATTCAGCGCTCGATTGCTTGCCTAGCCCGGTCGAAAACCGCGGGCGAAAACGCCGAAAAGCGCGTCAACAAGTCCTGCACCTCATCGGCGTCGGCCGGAATAATATCGAGGCCAATTTTGCCGGTTTCGGCGAGAAAGTCCTTGTCCTTCATCGTCGCCACGAAGGCGGCTCGTAACGCCTTGAGGCGATCGGCCGGAATCCCTGGCGGTCCGGCCAGAGGCCGGCCGAGGACGAGCTGTTTGAAGTGGATATCGAGGACCTCGCGATCGTCCTCGGTCTTGGCAAAGTCGTAGACGCTCGGAATATCGCCAAGCTCGTCGGATTTTCGTGGGCCCATCTGAATGACGAGCTTCATCCGCCCCGAAGCAACGTCGTCATGAAACTGCGCCTTGATCGAAGAGGCATAGAGCCCGCATTCGCCATTGACCTCACCGCGGTGCATGGCGAGATCGATGTCGCGTGAACCGGCATAGCCGGGAATCACGCAAATCTTCGCGCCAAGCACGTTCTTGAGAACCATGGGATGCTGAAACGTGATCGCCGCAGGTGCACCGCCGCCGAAGATCGTTTCCTTCTGAAACATTTCGGCGAATGACGCGGCCGCGCCCGGCGTCTGCCATACGCCGCAATACGCAATGTCCTGCGACATGCTGCCGATCCAGCTGAATTTCGCCGGATCGAACAGGGCCACCTTGTTGCCGAGAAGCGGCTCCATAATGACCGACGACGCAAACATGCCGAGCACAGTGCCGTCGTTCGGCTCGCTGGAAAAGATGCGATTAGCGGCATTCATCGAACCGGCGCCCGGCTGATTCGACGGCAGCACAGTGGGATTGCCCGGGATAAATCGGCCGTAGTACCGCGAAAGAACACGCACATAAGTGTCGTAGCCGCCGCCCGGCGGAAATCCGGCGACCAGCGTCAGCGTCTTATGCGCGTAGAAATCGGAAACGGAATCCGCATGCGCAACATTGATCGTCGCTGTGCCGAAGAATGCGCACAGCGTCAATCGGCGCAACGGCCGGTTTATTCGTCCAATAGGCAAAAGCAAATCCTCGGGCGTCTTTAATTTTTGTGTTGTGATTTTGCTGGTCGCAGTAGCGACCGAACCGAAGCCTGCTCAGACCGGCAGGTCAACACGGTTCATTGCCGCACCAGCAGCACCGGATCGGCGGTTTCCGGAACACGCTGCCACGTATTGGCGTCATTCTCTTCAAACCGCCAAGTCTGGCCCCGGGCCGCGAGCAGCACCAGTTCACCCTTGTCCATGCGCCATGACGTCGGTCCAAATCGCGTGACCAGCGCGTCACAGCCCGATTTGAGCTTGAGCGACAAAGCGTCGGCGGCGACCGCAACGTTCGCGAGCGTAAGCGAGCAGATCGGCTTTCCGGTGCCGCGCGCGATCGCCCAATCGCCCACCATGTCGTCGGCCGAGCGGATCGGCGCGGCCGCGGCCGCCTGCAGGATGTAACGACCTTCCTCGGGCTTGAAGCCGTCATACATGCCGCTCTCGACCTCGGTAAGATCGAGGACGGAATCGCCGCGATTATTGAGCAGGCGCAAATTGCCGAAATTGTCGACCGACCACGCAACGATATCTTTGGCGGTTGGGAAGAGGCTTGGGCAATTCCTGTCGATGTCCAATTTGTAGCCGCCCGATACCGCGTCGCTACGGAAATTGAAGCGGCAGATCTTGTCGTGATCAGCGTTGGAAAATTCCCAGGCGCCGACCATAGCGGTGACTGGATCGGTCTGCGGCTGGGTCGCTTGCGGCGGCGCTTCCTGGGACGGCGTGTCCTGCGCGAGCACGACATGGCCGCAAAGGCTGGCGGCGAGCGCAGCAGCCAGAATCCCACAACGGCGCGCAGTGAGCTTGTTGTTGTTCATACGCGAACGCTAACACGCTTGAGGGAGGTCGTCACGCGGCCGCCGAGCATGAAGATAGTCCATTCTTGATCGAAGCCGTTCAAGATTTCCAGAACTTAGGATTCCCAAGACCACCAAGGCGTTTCCGGCACCGGCGTCAATGGCGGTTTACCGGCAGCCCAGGCGATAATGTTGTCGACGACCAGTTGATCCATCCTCTCGCGGGTGTACTCCGACGCCGAGCCGAGATGCGGCAACAGCACGACGTTCTCCATGTCCATCAGCGCCTTCGGCACCTCCGGCTCCTTGGCGTAGACGTCAAGACCGGCCGCCATGATCTTTTTGTCCTGAAGCGCCTTGATCAGAGCCGGCTCATCAACCACCGAGCCGCGCGCCATGTTGATAAGGATGCCATTGGGGCCCAGCGCGTCGAGCACCTCGGCGTTGATCATGTACTGCGTCGCCGCGCCGCCCGGCACAATGACCAAAAGAATGTCGACCGCGCGCGCCATCTCGATGAGGCTCGGATAGTGCCGGTAGGGAAGCTCCCGCCGCGGCTGTCGCGTGTGATAGACGACCGGCGCGCCGAAAGCGTCGAGCCGCCGCGCGATGGCTTGGCCGATGGCGCCCATGCCGACCAGGCCGACGGTGCGATTGCGCAATGTCGCCTTCGTCAGCGGATAGCCGCGCTCGAGCCATTTGCCGGCGCGGAGATACCGCTCGGCCTGAGGCAATTCGCGAACCGTGCACAGCATCAACCCGATCGCCGTGTCGGCCACTTCCTCGGTAAGCACCTCCGGCGTGTTGGTGACCACAACGCCGTGGGCGCTGGCGTACTTGATATCGACGTGATCGTAGCCGACACCGAAGGTCGACACGATTTCGAGCTTCGGAAGCCGCACCATCAGGCTCGCGGGGACCGGTTCGCTGGTGACACTGCAGGCGATCGCGCGCAGATCAGGATGTTGACCAAAAAAAGCATCGGGGTCCTGTCCGGCGGAAAGGCGATGCATCGTGCAATCGGCAAAGCCCTTGGCAATGACCGGCTTCAGCGGGCCGATCAACAATAACTCGGTCTTGGCTCCAGACATTTTGTCTCGCTCACACCAGCATGCTGATCGGCGTTTCGATCAAGGCCTTGATCGCGGCGAGCAGTTCGGCGCCCAGCGCCCCATCGACGACTCGATGGTCGCAAGACAATGTCACCGTCAGCATGCTGGCGAACGCCACACTGCCGTCGTTTTTTTCAACCGCCTGACGGCGCGCCGCGCCGACGGCGAGGATCGTGGCATGCGGCGGATTGATGATGGCCGAAAATTCGCGCACCCCATACATGCCAAGATTGGAAATTGCCGACGATCCGCCCTGATAGTCCGCGGGTTTGAGCTTCTTGTCTTGCGCGCGGGCGGCGAGGTCCTTCATCTCCGCCGAGATGGCGCCGACGGATTTGGCATCGGCTTGACGAATGACAGGCGTAATCAGTCCGCCTTCGAGCGCGACGGCGACGCCGATATCGGATTGCTTGAAACGCAGGATACGGTCGCCCGCCCACACGGCGTTCGCGGCCGGCACGCGTTGCAGCGCCAGCGCCAGCGCGCGGATGATGAAGTCGTTGAGCGAGAGCTTGAATGCCGGCCCAGAATCCTTGTCGTTCGGCGCGGCGGCGTTTGCCTCCTCGCGCAGCGCTATCAGACGTCCGACATCGATATCCGCGGTGAGATAGAAGTGCGGAATAGTCTGCACCGCTTGCGTGAGGCGCGCCGCGATGGCCTTGCGCATGCCGTCGAGCGGCAGCTCTTCGTAGCTTTGCGGCTCGTAGAGCGCCTTGATCTCAGCGGCGCTTGGGCCCTCGATCAATACGGACGACGCCGGACGTGGCGCGGGCCGGATGTTGGCGATATCGCGCGCGACGATCCGGCCGAGCGGACCGGAGCCGCTGACGCGTGAGAGATCGATGCTTGCCTCGGCGGCGAGCCGGCGCGCGAGAGGCGTGACAGCGGTGCCGCCCGCCAATCGTGCCGGACCAAAATTGCGTTCCGGCGTGCGCACCTCGAAAAAGGGATCGAGTTTGATCGGCGCGCGCACCGCCGGAGCCGGTTGCGCGACGGACGCACCGGAGGCCGCAGAGACAGTCCGCACCGGAGCAGCCGAGGGTGCTGGTAGCGGCTGTTTTACCGGCGCCGCGACAACGCCGTCCTTGTCGGCGATGACGCCGACCACGAAGCCAACCGGAGCCACCTCGCCGGCCGAGACGCGGATTTCGGCGAGCACGCCGGTTGTGGTTGACGGCACCTCCATCGAGACCTTGTCGGTCTCGATCTCGAACAGGTTGTCGCCCGGCTTCACCGGCTCGCCGGCCGACTTGAACCACTTGGTGATCTTGCCCTCGGCGACGGTCTCACCGAGCTGCGGCATCAGGACATCCATGGGCGCCCTTCCCGATACCGGCTCACTTGATCCGTTCCCAGATCACTTCGTGCGCCACCGGCCCGACCGGACGCAGAATGAGCCGGTCGCCGACAAATTCATAGCCGCGCACGACGTCTCCCTTGTCGTCCGGCTGCACGCTGCCTTCGCGGTGATGCGTCACCGTACGCGCTTTTTCGTCGACCGAGTACGTGCCGAAATAGGCGATGTGATCGGCGAGCGCCGCCTTGGCTTCGTCGCCCGTCGGCTCCTTGCCGGCCTTTGGCACGACGCGATCCGGCGCGACATGGCACGCCATGTGGCCGTTTGCATCGTACATGATGATGCCCTTGGGCTTCGAGCCGCGTCCCGGATGAGGCTTGCCATCGATGTTCGATCCGATGTAACGCCACGAGCCGATCAGGCGCTGGACAGTCGACGTAGATTGTTCGCTCACAAGATCACCAAAGATATTGAGTTTCCGAGAACAGCAACAAACTTTCGTAGGATCCAAGTCATTCCAGTTATTTGATCCGTTCCCACGTAACCTCCAGCGTCGAATTTGGCGGCCGCAGCACCAGGCGATCGCCAACGAATTCGTAGCGTCGGACCAAATCTCCGCCCTCGCCCGGCTGGAGGTTGTCATGGCGATGATGCGTGACCGTCCGGGCGTCCGCGTCGATCGTGTAGGTGCCGAAATAGGCGATGTAATCCTTGATTGCGACCAAAGCTTCTTCTGGCGTCATCACCGCGCCGGCGCGCGTGCGTTTGACGTCCGGCGCGATCTGCACCGACATCTCACCGTGCGGGCCGTAATAGATCATGCCCTTCGGGTTCGCGCCGCGATCCCAATTGCCGCCGTTGATCCGCGTGCCGACATAACGCCAAGCGCCCATCAGCTTTTGCGCAACTTCGTCCCTGGTCATCGTTTGACCGTCCGCATCACCACGTCACCGACACGTACTGCGTTTCCAGGAACTCCATCAGGCCCTCGTGGGCGCCCTCGCGGCCAAGACCGGATTGCTTGACGCCGCCGAATGGCGCGGCGGGATCGGAGACGAGCCCGCGGTTAAGCCCGATCATGCCGAAATCGAGCTGCTCGGAGACGCGCATGCCGCGGCTCAAATCCTTGGTGTAGAGGTAGGCGACGAGGCCGTATTCGGTGTCGTTGGCGCGGGCGATCACTTCGTCCTCGGATTTGAATGGTTGGATCGAGGCGACCGGACCAAAGATTTCTTCGTTCAGCATCTTGGAGTCGTCGGACACGTTCGCGAGTACGGTTGCTGGATAGAAATAGCCGGGACCGCCGGGCGCTTTGCCGCCGGTGAGAACTTTTGCACCCTTCTGCACCGCGTCTGCGACCAGTTCGATTACCTTGTCGAGGCCGTCCCTATTGACCAGCGGGCCGAGCGCCACGCCGTCATCGAGGCCATTGCCTATTTTCAGTCCAGCCATCTTCGCGGTGAGTTTCTTGGCGAATTCGTCATGCACCTTCTCGTGCACGTAAAAGCGATTGGCGGCCGTGCAGGCCTCGCCCATGTTGCGCATCTTGGCGATCATGGCGCCTTCGATCGCGGCATCGATATCGGCGTCTTCGAACACGATGAACGGCGCATTGCCGCCGAGTTCCATCGCCGGCTTGACGACGCAGTCGGCGGCTTCATGCAAGAGCTTGCGGCCCACTTCGGTCGAGCCGGTAAATGACACCACGCGCACGCGCGGATCGTGCAGCATGGCGCTGACGACCTTGCCGGACGACCGTGACGGAATGACGTTGACGACACCGGCCGGCACACCGGCTTCTTCGAGGATCGGCATCAGGGCAAGCATCGTCAGCGGCGTATCGGAGGCGGGCTTGAGCACCACTGGACAGCCGGCGGCGAGCGCGGGGCCGATCTTGCGTGTCGCCATCGCGGCGGGGAAATTCCACGGCGTCACCAGCACGGCGATGCCGGCTGGCTTGTGATGCACGAAGATGCGCGCACCGGACGACGGCGCGACCGAATTCTGGCCGATATTGCGAACCGCCTCTTCGGCGTACCAGCGAAAGAACTCGGCGGCGTAGGCAACTTCGCCGCGCGAATCCGACAGCGCTTTGCCGTTCTCGATGGTGATCAGCTTCGCCAACCGTTCGGCATCGCGCATGATCAGCTCGAACGACTTGCGCAAAATCTCGCCGCGCTCGCGCGGCTTCTTGCCGGCCCAGCCGCGGAACGCCGCGCTTGCCGCGTCAAGCGCGGCCTTGGCGTCGTCGACCGTGGCGCTCGCGACCGAGGCGATTTTGTTTTCGGTCGCCGGATCGATCACGTCGAAGCGGCCGCCGTCGGAAGACTTGCGCCACTTGCCGCCGATCCACAGATCGGTAGGCACATTAGCGAGAAGGTTGTCGTACATCGGACGCATGCTCACCTCCGTCTTTTCTCTCGTCATGTCCGGGCTTGACCCGGCCATCCATGCAGCCTCCCCGCTTCATGGATTGCCGGATCAAGTCCGGCAACGACGTTTCAGGATTCCAGCGACCGCTTCACCCGATCGACGATCCGGTCGACGGTCGGCAGCGCGATGTCCTCAAGAATATCGGCCGCAGGCAACGGAATGTGCGGCGTCGTGATACGCACCGGCGGGCCGTCGAGATCGTAGAACGCCTCGTCGGCGACGATCGACACGATCTCCGCGCCCCAACCGCACAGCCTCGGGTTTTCCTCGACAGTGAAGAGGCGATGCGTGCGCACGACCGAACCGAGGATGGCCTGGGTGTCGAGCGGCACCAGCGAGCGCACGTCGACAACCTCGCAATCGATACCGTGGTCCGCCTTGAGCTTGTCGGCGGCGGCGACGGCGCGCGGCACCATCAGCGCCAGGGCCAAAATGGTCGCGTCCTTGCCGGACCGCACGATCTTTGCGGTGCCGAGCGTGTCGACGATCTCGCCGTCGGGGACTTCGCCCTTGGTCGGGTAAAGCGACTTGTGCTCGAAGAAGATCACCGGATCCGGATCGCGCACCGCGGCGGCCAGAAGCCCGATGACGTCTCGCGGCGACGATGGCGCCACGACCTTGAGGCCCGGAATCATCATGCACCAGTTCTCGACGCTCTGCGAATGCTGCGCGCCGAAGCGGGAGCCGGCGCCGTTGCCGGTGCGCACGACCAGCGGACACTTGAGCTGGCCGTTCGACATGTAGCGGCTTTTGGCGAACTCGTTGGCGATGTAGTCGAAGCACACCGCAAAGAAGTCGGAGAACATGATCTCAGCGATCGGCTTTAAGCCTGTCATCGCCGCGCCCATCGCGGCGCCGAGGATAGCCTGCTCAGAAATCGGCGTGTCACGTACCCGCAACGGACCGAATTGCTCGAACAGGCCGACCGTGGCCTTGAATACGCCGCCCGCCTTGGCGACGTCCTCGCCGAGGAACACGACGTCCGGATCGCGCGCCATCTCCTGCGCGATGCCGCGCGCAACGGCGTCGCGGTACGTCAGTTCCGCCATGCGAAGCCTCCGTCGGCATAAACGTCGGTGGTGAGAATATCGAGCGGCGGCATCGGCGCCGCCTTGCATTTCTCCGTCGCCTCGTCGACCCGCCGTCTCACGTCGTCTTCGATGCTGACGATCACGTCTTCGCCGACGCCGAATTGCTTGAGCCGGTCGCGATAGATCTTGATCGGATCGCGCTCCTTCCATTTTTCGAGCTCGCCGTCGGGACGATATTTGGCCGGATCGGCGCGCGAATGGCCGCTGTACCGGTAGGTCATGCACTCGATAATGGATGGCCCGCCGCCCGTGCGCGCCTTATCGTAAGCCGCCGTCGCTGTGCGGTACACGGCATCGGCATCGTTGCCGTCGATGACGATGCGCTCGAGGCCGTAGCTTGCAGCGCGGTCGGCCGCGGGATGCTGGACCGCTGTCACGTCACCGATCGGTGTATATTCCATGTAGAGATTGTTCTCGCATACGAAGATCACCGGCAGCTTCCACACGGCTGCGAAATTCAGCGCCTCATGAAAGGCTCCGATGTTGGTCGTGCCGTCGCCGAAGAAGCACACCGACACGTCCTTTTGACCTTTGTACTGCGCGCGCCACGCCGCGCCGCAGGCGATCGGCAGATGCGCGCCGATGATCGCGTAGGAGCCCATTACGCCGTGATCGGCGGATGTGAGATGCATCGAGCCACCCTTGCCCCGCATCAAGCCGTTGTCGCGCTGCATTAATTCGCCCAGAACTTTCTCGATCGGAACGCCGCGAGCGAGCGTGTGAGCATGACCACGATAGGTGCAGAAGCTGAGGTCGCCCGGCTTCATGGCGGCGGCAAAGCCGGCCGCGACGGCTTCCTGGCCGAGCGAAAGGTGGCTTGTACCCTTCACGAGGTTCTGCAGAAAAAGATCGAACGCGCGCTGTTCCGCCTCGCGGATTTCGACCTGCAGACGATACATACGAAGCCGCGCTTCCTCGCCGATATCGTCATTAAGGCTCGCCTTCGCGGCGAGCGCACGGTCTTCGATCGTGGCCATGGATGATCCTCGGAAAGCCCAAAATCCTTTCGGGGCGGATGCAACTTAGCGCCAGTTCTAAAGCCGAGGCAACGCCGTCCGAAAACGGCTCCTGGACCCGGCAGTTTCGCAAAAAGTCGCCGCGGCGGCGCTGTGCCGCTTGCGCGCATCGCGCTAAGTTCCTCACTGACGCAGCGGGAGATTTCCGATGGCCCAGGAATTAAGTCACCAGACACAGTTCGTGAACCGCTTCTTCGGCGGTCCGCCGCTCGCGGTCATTGGCCGACTTGTCCTGCTGTCGATCCTAGTCGGGGTCATTCTGGCGGCGGTCGGTCTCGATCCGTGGAATATCATCGAGTTCCGTACGCGACCTCATTCGGCACATCTGGAATATGGGCTTCGATGCCGTGCGCTGGATTTGGCAGTACTTCCTGCTGGGCGCAGTCATCGTCGTGCCTACCTGGCTGCTGATCAGACTTGCCAAGGTGCCGCGCGGCGGTTGATCCCTTCAGCAGGCAAAAAATAGGCGGGCCATAGGCCTGCCCACAAACAGCGCGTTCTCTGAAAAGCGACCTAATCGTTAGTGCATGATCTTTTCGGAAAACCGGCCTCCACTTTTCCGGATCATACACTAGTCGTTGCGCGGCCCGTTGGGGCCCGGCGCATCGCCGTCGCCGCCCACCATGGATTGATCGCGCGGGCCGCGATGGCGGCGCCGCCGCCGATGCAGCGGAAAGCGGTCGGCCTGACCGTCGTAACCATTCTGGCCGTTCTGCCCATTAGGCGCCTGGCCCTGCTGGGGCGGCTGCTGACCGCCGGTGATGAACGACGGCAGCCGGTCGACGTTTTCCTCGTTGGACGGCTGGTATTGTTGCGGCCGCGGCTGAAACTGCTGGGGCGGCGATTGAGGCGGCTGCGGCTCGCGCGGATAGAACGGCTGCGGCTCGCGCGGCGCAAACGGCTCGCCACCGATCATCGGTTGATCGCCGTCGCCGTCGTCGTACGAATCGTCGGGGAGATTGCCGCGCATATCGCCCGGCTGCTGCTGATAGTAGGGGTTGGTTTGCCGAAGCTGCTCCTGCGCCGCCGCGATCAGGCGGAAATAATGTTCGGCGTGCTGGTAGTAATTCTCAGCGGCGATGGGATCGCCGGAACTCTGCGCATCACGGGCAAGCTGGAGGTACTTCTCGGCAACATGCGAGGCCGTCCCTCGAATTTTCACATCCGGTCCATTGGACTCATACATCCGCGACAATGGATTTTGGTGATGACCACCATTTTTGCGGTTGCGACCCCGCATGCGCTTGTTTTGTCCGTTTCTCATGGTTTGCTGTTCCGCCAACCCCTGTCAGTTGCGGCAGCGTAGTCGCCGCCGGTTTGCTTCACCAAAGAACTCACCAAAATGCTGCGCATCCCTGTCACCTGCCGCGCGCCCCGACGGCCTGACAGCGTCCGTTGATTGGCTCATCAAAATCGTCACCGGCGCTCACCGCAGCAAACACGTGTAAACGCTCCCGTGCGACCGTCACGAAACCTCTGCAAACAGCCCTCATCCCCGGTCCTGCCGCAGGCTGCACCCCAAGCATCTGCGGCTGTTCCGTATCAATTCACGCCCAACCGACGCAACGTCGCGCTTTTGAGTTCTCGGTCTGTATCTGGCGTTCCCGTCTGCCGTCCGATCCGGCTTTCGCTATCCTAAGCCTGCGCTGCTCACCACAAGGAGCCAATCTCTGCGAGAGTTCTTGCTCCGGGTCTTCAAGGCAGCGCGGCACCTCAATTTCGGGCCGATTCCGTGCGCGCACGCTAGTCGGTTCCGGCAGATATTCCAAGTCCTTTTTTGCCGAGGACCAATGCTCCCGGCTCATGCCATCTTTCTCGCAAGAAGCGCGCGCGGCATACCATCTAAATCGGGTGCTGGCGGAGCCGGCGCAAGCCCCGCGTTGGTAAACAGTGCCGCGGCAGGCCGTGCCTGATCCGGCCCGAGTTCAACGATCAAAAGGCCTCCGGCCGCAAGCAGCGCGGGTATGGTTGCGGCGATCGTTCGATAAAAGTTCAACCCGTCCGGGCCGCCATCGAGTGCGCCGCGCGGATCGAAATCCCTAACCTCGGGCGCCAAGGCGGCGATGTCATTCGTGGCGATATACGGCGGATTTGACACGATGATGTCGAATGGTCCGCGTAGAGCCGCCGCCATGTTGCAGGCGACAAACGACGCGCGCTTAAACCTCAATCGGCGCGCGTTGCCGGCGGCGACACAAAGCGCCGCGACGCTCACATCGGTGCCGACACCGCTCGCGTTCGGCAGTTCGGACAACAGCGCCAGAAGCAGCGCACCCGAGCCGGTGCCGAGATCGGCGATTCGCAACGGCTTGGTGCGGTCACGGCGCGCGTCGATGGCCGCGAGCGCTGATTCGACAACGGTCTCCGTCTCCGGCCGCGGCACGAGCGTAGCCGAATCGACGCGGAGTGGAAGACTCCAGAACTCCTTGCCGCCGACGATCCGCGCGACCGGTTCATGGGCAAGCCGGCGCTGCGCCAATGCGGCGATCGCGCGCTCCTCATCCGGATCGAGGACGCTCGCACCCGCAACCGCCAGAGCGGCGTGATCGAGACCAAGCGCATGGCCGACGAGAATGCGTGCATCGAGTTCGGGTGAATCGAGCCCGCACGCGAGAAACCGCGCAGCTAAGCCGCGCCGCACCGCCGTGATCGTCAGAGGGGCGGAATGCGCCGCCACGGTACCGGCGCGCGCAGCCGTCACGCCGCGTCCTCGGCTGCAAGCTGAGCCGCCTGATGTTCGGCGACCAGCGCATCGATGATTTCGTTCAACGCTTCGCCTTCCAGTATCTGCGGCAATTTGTAGAGCGTGAGATTGATGCGATGGTCCGACATCCGCCCTTGCGGAAAATTGTAGGTGCGAATCCGCTCGGAGCGGTCGCCGGTGCCGACCTGGCCACGGCGCTCGGCGGCGCGCGCCGATTCCTGCTTTTGCCGTTCGAGATCGTAAAGCCGCGTTCTCAGCACCGCCATTGCCTTGGCGCGATTGCGATGCTGCGAGCGATCCTCCTGCATCATGACGACGATGCCGGACGGAATATGCGTTACGCGTATGGCCGATTCAGTTTTGTTGACGTGCTGACCGCCGGCCCCGCCGGAGCGCAGCGTGTCGATCCGCAGATCGGCTTCATTGATGGCGACATCGACGTCCTGCGCTTCGGGCAGCACAGCGACGGTCGCGGTCGAGGTGTGAATGCGGCCGGAGGCTTCGGTATCCGGCACGCGCTGAACGCGGTGCACGCCGGATTCGTGTTTGAGCTTGGCGAAGACGCCGCGGCCGTAGATTTCGACGATGATTTCCTTGAAGCCCCCCATGGAACCTTCACTCGCGGTCATGATTTCGACCTTCCACCCCTGTTTGGCGGCATAACGCTCGTACATGCGGAACAGGTCCCCGGCGAACAAAGCCGCTTCGTCGCCGCCGGTGCCAGCACGGATTTCCAGGATGACGTTGCGCTCGTCCATCGCATCCTTGGGCAGAAGCGCGACGCGCAGTTCCTGCTCCAGGACGGACCGACGCGCTTCAAGCTCGGGCTTTTCCGCTTCGGCGATCGAGCGCATTTCGGCGTCGGTCGAAGGGTCAGCGATCAGGCTCGTGATGCCATCGAGTTCATGCTGCGCGGCGCGATAGGACTTCACCGCCTCCACCACCGGCGAAAGCTCGGCGAACTCGCGCGAGAGTTTTACGTAGGTCTCCGGCGGCAGCGCAGCCGACAGACCGCGCTCCAGAGCCGCGTGGCGGGCGACAAGGGCATTCAATTTCTGGTCGGGCAGCATAGTCTCTCAATCATCGCCGCAGGGCTCATATGTCGCGGGGCTTATTTGTACGCTAAGTAAAAGACGCCAAGGACCGGAACAAGTCCGTCCTCGGCACACCTGCCGGCTATAGCTGCAAACCAGCTTTGGCGGCGAATTCTTCAAGTTTCGCCCAAATCGGCACGCTGCTATTCGAACCTTCGATCAACGGGCTCAGGAACGCCGTCGCCTTGCGGCAATCAAGGTCGAGCAGCAGCGCCTTGACCGGTCCGACCGCCGACGCGGTCACCGAAAACGAACGGTAGCCGATCGCGGCGAGCGCGAGCGCACCGATCGGCTGCGAGGCGAGTTCGCCGCACAAGGTGACCGGCTTTTTGTACTCACGGCTTTTGTCGGCGATGTCCTTGAGCGCGCGCAACACCGGCACCGACAGCGAGTCGAAGCGGTTGGAGACCCGCGGATTGCCGCGGTCGACCGCATAGAGGAATTGCACCAGATCGTTCGACCCGACCGAGAGGAAATCAACGTGTTGGAGA
This sequence comes from uncultured Alphaproteobacteria bacterium, assembly GCA_963732015.1. Classification (GTDB taxonomy): domain Bacteria; phylum Pseudomonadota; class Alphaproteobacteria; order Rhizobiales; family Xanthobacteraceae; genus BOG-931. Next base: position 301,811 of record CAVSXY010000011.1, read on the forward strand.
AGTTCGTCAAGCTGATAAAGCAGCGAGGGAACTTCCACCATGCTGCCGACCTCGACCTGTGCCGGCAGCTTGTGGCCGTGGCGGCGCAAATGCGTCAGCTCCTTTTCGACCAGCTCCTTGGCCTGGTCGAACTCCTGCACGGTGGCGATCATCGGAAACATGATCTTGAGGGCGCGGTTTCCGGCGGCCCTGAGCAAGGCGCGAAGCTGCGTCCGCAGCAAACCGGGCCGATCGAGGCCGAGGCGAATGGCGCGCCACCCCAGCGCCGGATTTTCCTCTTCGACGTTGCGCATGTAGGGCAGCACCTTGTCGCCGCCGATATCGAGCGTGCGGAACGTTACGGGCTTGTCGCCGGCGGCATCGAGAACCGAGCGGTACAACGCGTACTGTTCGCTGGTGCGGGGAAAGTTCGGCGCGACCATGAATTGCAGTTCGGTGCGGAACAGACCGATGCCGGCGGCGCCGGTGTCGACAATGTGAGGCAGGTCGACGCTCAGCCCCGCATTGAGCAGGAGCGTCATCTCTTCGCCGTCCTTGGTCACGCACGGCCTATCGCGCAGCGCCTGATATTGCTGCTGGCGACGCGCCCGCAGCCGCACGCGCTCGGCATAAGCCGCCTCCATGTCGGGCAGGGGCCGAATGTGGAGATCGCCGGTCGATCCGTCGACGATGACGGCATCGCCCGGATCGGCAAGGCCGGTCGCGTTGTCGATCCCTCCGACGGTCGGAATACCAAGCGCGCGCGCAACAATGGTGACGTGCGAATGCGGACCGCCCTCTTCCAGCACCAAGCCGCGCAATCGCTTGCGGTCGTAATCGAGCAACGCTGCCGGGCCCATCGAGCGGGCGACCAGGATGGCGTTCTCTGGCAGGCTTTCGCGTGATGGCGCGTGATCGCGGCCGGTGAGCTGACGCATCAACCGATTGGCAAGATCGTCGAGGTCGTGCAGCCGCTCGCGCAGGAAAGGATCGGTCTGGCGCAGCATGCGGGCGCGCATGTCGGACTGCACGCGCTCGACCGCGGCCTCGGCGGTAAGACCGGTCATGACGGCCTCTTCAAGCTTGTGAACCCAGCCACGGTCGTGGGCGAACATGCGATAGGCCTCGAGAACGTCGCGATGCTCGCCGCCATCAACCACATCGCCGTGTTCGAGCAACTCGTCGAGATTGGAGCGCAGCGTCTCGATCGCCGCTTCCAGGTGTTTCAGTTCTTTCTGAACATCGTCGGCGATGAAATTGGTGACGACGACGCGCGGCTCGTGCAGCACGACATGACCGAGCGCGATGCCTTCGCTGAGCGCTGCGCCTTTGATGTGAACCGACCGCCGCGCCGCTGGCTCGGCGCCGGGAGGCGCCATCGCCGAAAGCTCTCCAGACGCGATCATCTCCGCGAGTACCATCGCGGTGGTCTGCAGCGCTTCGACCTCTTCTTCCGAATAGGTGCGCCGCGCGCGGTTCTGCACAACGAGCACGCCGAGCGTGTTGCCGGCGCGCAGCACCGGCACGCCGAGGAACGAGTGATAAATCTCTTCGCCGGTTTCCGGCCGATACGAGAAGGCCGGATGGGTCTGGGCGTTTGAAAGGTTGATGGGGCTTGCCTGGCTCGCCACCAGGCCGACGAGTCCTTCGTCGCCGCGCATCACCGTCCTGTGGACGGCGTGGCGGTTGAGGCCCTCGGTGGCGTAGAGTTCGAGTGTGGCATCGACGCGCAGCACATAGACGGAGCACACCTCCGCAACCATGTTGGCGGCGATCAGCACCACAATCTTGTCAAGACGTTCCTGCGCGCTGACCGGCTCCGCCATCACTTCGCGGAGCCGGCGCAACAGCACGCGCGGACCGCCGAGTGCGCCACGCATGGCGTGAGGTCCCCCGGGCCTTTGCTTTGGCCGAAGCGTCGCCCGTAACGCGTCGGCCTCATCGAAGAGGAATTCGCCTGGACCCCGGGCCCGCGGCGAGCACCCTTCAGCCTATATCGAATGCGGTATGCAAACCGCAAGCCAGAGACAACGAAATGACAGCGCGGAATATTGTGCGCCGCAGCGAGATAATGTCGCTGGCTGTTCTGTTTCGGTCCGCTACACCGCGGCTTTGTCGAGTCCGTAAAGCGAGTGCAGCGTGCGCACCGCAAGCTCGGTGAAGGCAGCGTCGATCAAGAGCGAGAACTTTATCTCGGACGTGGTAATGGCGCGAATATTGACCCCGCGATCGGCGAGAGCGCGGAACGCTTGCGCTGCGACACCGGCGTGGCTGCGCATGCCGATGCCGATGACGGAAATCTTGGCGACGTCGGTAGCGCTGTCGAGCCGCGCGTAGCCGATCGCCTGCTTGGCCTTGCCGATGACGCCCAGCGATCGCTGATAGTCGGCCGCCGGCACCGTGAAGGTCAGATCGGTAGTTTTGCCGTCCCCCGAGACGTTCTGCACGATCATGTCGACGTTGACGTTGGCTTCGGCCAATGGCCCGAAAATGGCGGCCGCGACCCCGGGCTTGTCCTGCACCTCGCGGATCGAAATCTGCGCTTCGTCCCTCGAGAAGGCGATGCCGGTGACGACTTGCTGTTCCACGATCTCCTCCTCGTCACAAATCAGTGTTCCGGGCGGGATGCCGTGCGGGTCGACATCCTCGGGCCGGTCAAAACTCGAACGGACGAAAATGCGGACGTTCTGCACCATGCCTAGTTCGACCGAGCGGACTTGCAGCACCTTGGCGCCGAGCGACGCAAGCTCCAGCATTTCCTCAAAGGCGACTTTGTCGAGCCGGCGTGCGCGCGGCACCACACGGGGGTCGGAGGTGTAGACGCCGTCGACGTCCGTATAGATGTCGCAGCGTTCGGCGCGGATCGCCGCCGCGATGGCAACCGCGGAGGTGTCCGATCCGCCGCGCCCGAGCGTCGTGATCCGGCCGGTCTCCTCATGGACGCCCTGGAAGCCGGCGATGACCGCGACCTCCCTGCGCTCATCGAATCGCCGCAACAGCTCGGCCCCGTTGACGTCGACGATGCGCGCCGAGCCGTGGGCGTTCGAGGTCTGGATCGGCAGCTGCCAGCCCTGCCAGGAGCGGGCATTGATATCCATGTCCTGCAGTACAATCGCCAGCAGGCCAGCGGTAACCTGTTCGCCGGTCGCCACCACGGCGTCGTATTCCCGGGCATCGAAGATGCGCCGCTCTTTCAAAGCACCCTCGCACCAGGCCACCAGCTGATTCGTCGCGCCCGCCATGGCCGAGACCACGACGGCCACCTGGTGTCCGGCATCGACCTCACGCTTCACATGGTGCGCCACGTTGCGGATGCGATCGATATCGGCGACCGACGTTCCGCCGAATTTCATAACAAGACGGGCCATAGGGCGTGCTGACAGCCTTTTGTTCGCGGCAATTGCGCCCGTCCACACTGCAACGCGCGGCCGGCGCGAAAAGGCGCGTATACATAACGGCGAGGTCCGGTGGCTGCAACCGGACCTCGCCGCGCCCAGGTCGGCCGCGATGAACCGTCAATTCTTGACGAATTTCTTGACGTCGGTCTTGGCGGTGAAGCCGCCAAAGATATTGCCGTCCTTGTCGACCGCGAGGCCTTCCGGCATTTCATATTCCGGAGACGGGGCGCCGATGAAGGCGGTCACCTTGCCGTCCTTGACGTTGCCGATGCGGATCCCCTGCTTGAATGGCGCATTCACTTTGTCGCTCGATTGGGAGTCTGCGACATAGAGAATGTCCTTGCGGATATAGACCCCGCTCGGCCGCCCGAACTGCTTCCATTCGGCCAAGAATTTTCCGTCCTGATCGAAAATCTGGATGCGGTTGTTGGCGCGGTCGGCGACGAACAGACGACCGGCCGAATCCATGGCGAGGCCGTGCGGCGTGTCGAACTCGCCGGGCCCCGATCCGTGGTGCCCCCAGGCCTTGATGAACTTGCCGTCCTTGGAGAATTTGACCATGCGATCGTTGGTCTTCTCGCCGTGGCCGTCAGCGACGAAGATGTCGCCGTTTGGCGCGACCACAACGTCGGAAGGGCCGTTGAGCATGCCGGGAGCATCGCCAGCCACGCCAGCCTTGCCGAGCGTCATGAGCGCATGCCCGTCCGGGGCGAATTTGATGGCGGTGTCGCCTCTGTCATTGCCGGCTCGGCCGTCGGTGACCCAGACATTGCCGTCACGGTCGGCGTAAATCCCGTGCGGCCAGTTGATCAAGTCCGAGCCGAAGGCCACGACCAGGCGTCCGGACGCATCGAACTTCTGAATCGGCGCAACCCTCGAGCCTTCACAGGTCTTGCCGCCGCAGCGATCATAGATCCAGACGCTCGTTCCATCGCGGTCGATGTCGACGCCGATCGCCTGCCCCCAGACCCGGCCCTGGGGCAACTTCGCCCAGCTCTCGACGACATGGTACGGATTCGGAGCACTGTTCGGATCGTCCGCCTTCACCTGGCGGGCCGACACCACCATGCTCCCGACCACAGCCGCACCGATGGCGGCCGCAGACAATGCTGCGCTTGCGCGATTGCGCATATCGATGTCCTCCCTTGAATCGTGCGGCGCCTTTGCGGCGTCCGCCTGCTGCTTCTTAAGACAGCACCTCAGCGTGCCCCGTAAAGCATCTCAGCGTGCCCTCTTTTGTGGGCTCCTTCAAGCGCCGACTTTTAGCTCCGCCGGTTTGTCCCGCGAGGTGGATCGTGATAGAGAGCGCCCGATTGCGGCCTGAAATAATCGAACGCGTACGGCTTGTTCTATCGCGCCGGCGCTTGCAGTGAGGGTGCGAAATGCCGGCTGTCGTCGATCCCGTGAGCGGGCTCGAATTCTACGAACTCAGCCATCACTGGGGCATGTATACGCCGATCTTCCCGGGCTACGAGGAGATCAAGCTCGAACGCATCACGCATCACGCCAAACAAGGCGTGATGACGCACAAGATCACAACGATCTTCCACACTTCCACGCACGTCAACGCGCCGGTTCATCTGTTGCCCGGCACGGAGGCCGTCGGTGACCTCGCGCTCGAACGCTTCTTCGGTGCTGGCGTCGTGGTTTCGATTCCGAAAAAGAAATGGCAGCTGATCGAGCCCGCCGACCTCGAACGCGCCAAACCGAAGATCAAATCCGGCGACATCGTTCTCATCAACACCGGCTGGCATCGCAAATACGCCGACAGCAAGGAATATTTCGGCTACGCGCCGGGCCTGAGCAAAGGCGCCGCCGAGTGGCTCGTGAAAATGAAGGTCAAACTCGTCGGTGTCGACACCGCATGCGTCGATCACCCGCTCGCGACCTCGCTTGGTCCGCATCGCAATGGGCCGCAGATCAAATATCTGATCCCGGAATACAAGCAGGCCACCAAGCGCGATCCGATCAAGGATTTTCCCGACTGGAATCCGGCGCATAAAACTTTGCTCGCGGCGGGAATTCCGACAATCGAGAATGTCGGCGGCGATCTCGACGACCTTGCCGGCAAGCGGTGCACGTTCCAGGGTTTCCCGTGGAAATGGCATGAGGGCGACGCTTGCGTCATCCGCCTCGTCGCCATGCTCGACCCGTCCAGCACCTATCGCCTCGCGAGCGGCCCTCGATCGCACGACACGAAATCGAGCGTGAAGGCCGGCAAAGGCTCGGACAGCACCAAGGATTTGGAGCTGATCAACCTCAGCACCGATTGGGGCCACGGCATGCCGCAATGGCCTTCGCGCGCCAACCTCAACGTGCGGGTGGTCGAATTTCACGCCAAGGACGGACTATTGGTGCAGCAGTTCGAAGGCATCATGCACCGCGGCACCCACATGGACGCGCCGATCCACGTGCAGGAGAACACGCCGACGATCACCGGCTATCCACTGTGGCGCTTCTTCGGGACCGGGGTGGCAGTTTCAATCCCGAAAGGAAAATGGGGCGTCATCACGCCGAAGGATCTGGAGCGCGCCGAACCGAAGATCCAGAAGAATGATATCGTGATGATCAATACCGGCAGCCACAACAAATACGGCGACAATCCCGATTACTTCGCCTACTCACCCGGCCTCTACAAGGAGGCCGCCGAATGGCTGGTCGAACGTGGCGTCAAGCTGGTCGGCGTCGACGTGCAGGCGCTCGACCATCCGCTCGGTACGTTCCTTGGTCCGCACGGACCGGGCCCGGCTCAGCCGCACCTCGACGCCGAATACAAGGCCGGGACCGGGCGCCACATCCTCGAGGATTTCCCGTATTGGGAGCCCGCGCACAAGATCATGATGACCAACGGCATCCCCGGCATCGAGAATATCGGCGGCGATGTCGACAAGATCACCGGCAAGCGCTGCACCTTCTTTGCGTTTCCGTGGCGCTGGCCCGAAGGCGAAGGCTGCGCGTTGCGAGTCGTTGCCGTGCTTGACCCGAAGCAATCGTTCAGATTCGAAACAGGGCGGTGACATGATTTCCGAACCGCTGCGAAACCCGCTTTCGTTGTTCGACGTCAAAGGAAAGGTCGCGATTGTGACCGGCGCATCCGGCACGTTCGGCCGCGCCACCGCGCTGGCGCTCACCGCGCTCGGCGGCAAGGTCTTGCTCGCATCCGGCAGCAAGAGCGAGCTTGACGAGGTCGCAGCCGAAGTGCGTGAGCTTGGCGGCGAGCCCGCCACGGTGGTTCGGCGTCCGGACAGTCTTGCGGATGCCGAGGGCATGCTGGATGCGACGCTGGCGACCTTTGGCCGGGTCGATCAGCTCGTCGTCGCTTCAGGGTTCAACAAGCCGGGCTTCATTCACGAACTCGCCTATGAGGACTGGCAGGCAGTGATGGATGCCAACGTGCGCGGCATCTGGTTCATGGCCAAGGCGGTCGGCGCGTATTGGATCGAGAAAAAGGTGCGCGGCAAAGTCCTGCTGATGTCGTCGGTGCGCGGCCGGCACGGCAACATTTCCGGCTACACGGGTTATTGCGCGTCCAAGGGGGCGACCGATTCACTGACGCGCGTGCTTGCAACCGAGTGGGCCAAGTACGGCATCACCGTCAATGCGATCGCCCCCACGGTGTTCCGCTCCAAGCTCACGGCATGGATGTACGGCGACAACGAACTCGGCCAGCAGACGCGCGCACGGTCGCTTGCCCGGATTCCGCTCGGCCGGCTTGGCGAAATCGAAGATCTCGTGGGGATGGCAATTTATTTGTTGTCGCCGGCGTCCGATTTCTGCACCGGACAGGTGATGTATGTGGATGGCGGCTACACGGCCGGCTGATCGCTATCTTTCTTCTGCGGCAACGGTTCCTGCGCTTGCCAGCAACTTGCAGCGCCCATCATGCAGGACCAGAAAGCGACCCAAACGAGAACTGGCATGACCTATTCTCCTCTGTAGATCGTCGCACATCGCCAACGTCTGAGAGCCGCATCAGTTCCTTTTTTTGATCGAGGCCAACGTGCGTGAACACAACATCGGCATCGTCGGTGGCGGCCTCATGGGCCACGGCATCGCTTACCTTTTCGCCGCGGCCGGCCATCACGTTAGAGTCTTCGAACCGGCTCCAGAGAGCCGCGCGACGCTGCCGCAGCGGCTTCGCGCAATCGTCGATCTGTTCGGTGACGATCTGGCGCTACTGGAACGGATCGGTGTGCACGCCGATCTTGCACCGGCGATGCAAGGCGCTGCGTTCGTGTTCGAGGCCGCGCCGGAGAAGCTGCCGGTGAAACAAAAGATTTTTGCTGAGCTTGAAGACGTCGTTGCGCCAAATGCGATCCTAGCCAGCAACAGCTCGGCCATTCCCTCGACTGAGATCGGGCGTCATCTGAAACATCGGGAGCGCGTCGTCGGCACCCATTTCTGGAATCCACCGCATCTCGTTCCCCTCGTCGAGGTCATCCAGAACGAGAAGACCGCGCCCGAGGTCGCGCGCGACACGATGGAGGTGCTGCGGCAAGCCGGCAAAATCCCGGTTTACGTGCGCCGCGATATTCCGGGCTTTGTCGGCAATCGGCTGCAGCATGCGATGAAGCGAGAGGCGATTGCACTGGTCGCCGCTGGCGTCTGCGACGCCGAAACGATCGACACCGTCGTCAGGGAAGGGTTCGGCGCGCGAACGGCGGTGCTTGGACCGATGGAGCAATCCGATCTGGTCGGATTGAATCTCACTCTCGATATAGCCGAAGTGCTGTATGGAGAACTGGACCGGACTGCAGGGCCGCACCCGTTCCTGCGCGAGAAGGTTCAGGCCGGCAAACTCGGCATGAAAACCGGCGAGGGTTTTCGCACGTGGACGCCCGAACAGGCGGATGCGGTACGCCGGAGACTTTCGAACTTTCTGATTGAGCAGGCGAAGGCGAGGAAAAAGAGTTCGGCTTAGACTCTGCCCGCCGGCGCTAGCTAATACGGCAGCCCGACATATTGCTCCGCCAGCGACGCCGCGGCGTGCTCGGAAGCGTGCAGATAGTCGAACTGATTGATCCGCATCCGCTCCTCGAACGGCGTCTCGCCGGCGAAACGGTGCAGCAGCATAGTCAACCACCATGACATGCGCGCGGCTCCCCAAACGCGGCGCAGCGCCGTTTCCGAATAAGCGTCGAGGTACACGGTATTGCCTTTGCGATAGGCTTCGATCAGCGCGCGCGATAGATAAAACACGTCGGAAACCGCGAGATTGAGGCCCTTGGCACCAGTCGGCGGCACGATGTGAGCGGCGTCGCCGGCGAGGAACAGCGTACCGTATCGCATCGGCTCGGCGACGAAGCTGCGCAGCGGCGCGATGGATTTTTCGATCGACGGCCCGGTCACGATGCTGTCGGCCATGTCCTTCGGGCAACGCGCCAGGAATTCCTCCCAGAAGCGCTCGTCCGGCCAATCCTCGATTTTGTCGTTGAGATCGCACTGCACGTAATACCGGCTGAGCATCAGACTGCGCTGCGAGGCGAGCGCGAAGCCGCGGCTGTGATAACAATAGCAGATGTCGGGATAGGGCGGCGTCTGCGACATGATGCCGAGCCAGCCGAATGGATAACCCTTCTCGTAGGTCTTTATCACATCGGCCGGGATCGAAACGCGGCTGACGCCATGATAGCCATCGCAGCCGGCGACATAATCGCAGTCGATGCGCACCTGCGCGCCGTCATTTTCGTAAGTGACGTAGGGTCGGCTCGAAGTCAGATCGTGCAGGCGCACGTTGGCGGCTTCGTCGACGATCTTGCCGCCGGCAGCATCGCGAGCAGCAAATAAATCTTCGGTGATGGCGGTCTGGCCGTAAGCCATCATCGGCTTCCCAGTATATTTCCTGGTGTCGATCATGAAGCGCGGCCGGTTTTCCCAGGCGATCGCCGAGCCATCGTGCAGATGCCCTTCGCGGTCCATCCGTTCTCCCAGCCCGACCTCGCGCAGTAGCGCGATCGTGCCAGCCTCGAGAACGCCGGCGCGAATTCGCTCCAGCACGTGGGCGCGGGTCTGCCGCTCAAGCACGATCGAGTCGATGCCGCCGCGATCGAGGATGTGAGAAAGCAGGAGCCCGGCCGGCCCGGCGCCGATGATGGCGACTTGAGTGCGCATACCTTGATGGCCCGATCTGCGGCGATTGATAACTCGAAAATCCAGTCCCTGGATTGACCTAAATCATGGTCCGGCGATCCCCATCGCCTCAACAAACGCACGGCGAACCTCAGCCGGCTGGCCGTAATGGTGGCGGAATTCCTTGAGGCGCTGACGCAGGATCGGATCCTTTTCGAAATCGGCGAGCGGAACCCCTTCGGTATTTTGCTCGCGCGCCATATTCGGCAGTGCGATGCATTGCGCTTCGTTGGCGCTGCGCATGACTCCGCCCGGCTCCTTGCCCTCCGCCATTGCTTCCAGCTCTTCGAAGAAGCGCTTTCGCATCATGGCAAGACCGATATCGCTCGATCGCAAATTCTCCTTGGTGCGGTCCGCGACACGGCCCTGGCCGACCCAGGCGACGATGTCCTGATTGATGACGTGACTGGTGATCCAGCGTCCGCTTTCGTCGGCGATCGGGCTGACCCAAGTCGGCACCTGCTTCTGCTCGTAAGGCTCGCGGTCTTTCGGCACCCGCATGAAGAACCAGGCGACGCTGAGCGTGTTCTCATCGTCGATGGGAACACGCCATTCAAAATGGCTGCCGAGGTAAAAGCCATTCGGCCACAGCGCGACGCGGCCAACCGTCCAGTAGCGGTCTTCCTCGCTCTGGCCCTCGCGCACCCGCTTGTAGACGAAGCCGTGGTCGAACGCCTCGAACCTGAGCTTGAGATGCTTGGGAGCAACGTTGGCGTTGCCGCCGCGCAGGCGGCTGCCCCAGTTGTCGTGCATCCATTCGAAGTGCACGGGATCGATCGAGTTTTCCTGGCATTGGAACCAGTTGCACGGAATGTCCGCGAGGACGATTTCGCGAAACCCGTTGCGCCACGTGAACGGCTCCCACACAGGCAATTCGGGGGCTGGCAGTGGGCCGAGATAAGCAAACAATAGTCCAGCGCATTCCTTCACCGGATAGGCCTTGATCTCGCAACCGGCCTTCGAGGGCTTCGGATTGGTCGTGTCCTCGTAGGGCTGTTCGAGGCAGCGGCCGGTCTCATCCATGAGCCAGCCGTGGTAGCTGCACCGAATGCCGCTTTCTTCGACCCAGCCGTAAGCCATGTCGGCACGGCGATGCGGGCAATGGCGGTCGATCAAGCCGTACCGGCCACCCAGATCGCGGTAGAGAACAAGGTTCTCCCCCATCAGACGAATCGTTTTGATCGGGACGGTGTCGAGCTGGCTGGCGCCGCCGATCGGCTGCCAGTAGCGGCGTAACAGTTCGCCCATCGGGGTGCCGGGCCCGACCCGGGTGAGCATCTCATTGCGCGCTGCGGTCAGCAAGCTTTCCTCCCGATCATTGTTCTTAAAACAGGTCCGCCCACGATTATTTCACCTCTTCGGGCGCGCGGGGAGGGGTTAAGACGTTGAGCCCGGACCCGCCGGATTTGCCGGGTTGCGGCGCTGCTACCAGCGCCTGCGTTCGTTTACACAGAGGCAGCCGGCGGATTTCGATACAAATTGAACTTAATTTCTTACGGAGATTACAAGAGCTTTCGGTTTTTATGGCGTCATGAGTGCGCCCGATTAGCAGGGTACGAAAGTGAGTTCGTGGTTCTCGATGCCGGACCGCGTGAGAGCACCGATACGCTCCACTCGTCTCTTGCGCACGCGGCAGGACGAGGAGCGCGTCCGTTCCGGGCGCATCGCCATCGTTTCATCGTTGTTCCTTGCGCTTGTCGCCGCAGCCCTCGTGGTCGGCGGCCATGCGGTCATCGACCCGCTCCTCCAATCGGCCTTCGAAACGCGCGAGATCAACGGCAGCGGCGACGTGGTTTACGCGATGCCCGATGGCATTTTTTGCCGTCGCATGTCGGTCGACAACGTGACCGGAGATGTCTCAGGAGGCGGCGTCGAACGCTGTCCAAGCGGCATCGCCCGCGACCACCCCCGGGTGGCGGCCCCCCGGAATTTTGATTGGGGCGGCAGACACTGATCAGCGTCCTCGTATCTGGCGATAGCCATCGACCGCGACTTCGCGTATCGCTACCGTGGGCCAGGGGCGAGATCCTCGGGCGACCGAGGAAGCAGCGGTATGCAAACCATTCGTATCATCGCCTGGCTGGCCTTGCCGGCCGCAGTCTTGCTTTGCGGCCTTGACGGCGCCGGCGCACAGGGCACCCGCGACGCGCGTCAAGCCTGCACGCCCGATGCGATGCGGCTGTGTTCGGATTTCATTCCTGACGTGCAAAAAGTCACCGCTTGCATGATGTCAAAGCGATCGCAGTTGAGCGCCGAATGTCGTCTCGCCATGGGCGGCGGCGGACAGGCGCGGCACAGAGGCCACGTGCACTGCGGAAAACACAGCCGGCATTGCTGATTTCGTGTTGTGCCGAGATGCGCCGGGTGAAACTGCGTCGCGGCGTCGCGTACGTCTAGCTTGAGAATTCTTCCCCGAAAGTGCCATGGTGCAGCAACAGCAGCCCGGAAGGCGGGCGCTCCGTGCAGGCCGTAGTCCGCCAAAGAGGGGCGATGCGTCGGGCCGTTCAATCCGTCGTACAGCGATGGTGGCTCAGTGCGCTGATTGCCGGCGCGTTGATTGCCGTGTTCGTCGAGCTTAAGGCGCAGCCGGCGCCCGGCGACGACGCGACTGTGCTTGCCGCCGATCAATCGCTCGACCAAGCACTACGCACGGGCGACAAAGCGATTGCCCGCCGATTGCTGTCACTCCAATTCACCTTCGTCGACGAGAACGGACAGATCCACCCGCGCCGTGAATTTCTCTACAATCTCAAGTCCGGAGCGGGATCGGCGCCGACCGAGACGAGCGTGAAAACTTATGGCCGCATCGTCATGGTAAGCGGCCACCGCAAAACGGCGAATGACAACGAGGTGTTCTTCGTTGACATCTGGGCCAGGCAGAAGGGCACTTGGCGCGCGCTGGTGAGGCAAGACGTCCAACTTGCCTCAGAGGCGACGGCGCGCCCAGCGCCCGCCGCGCCGGGCGCAGGTTCAAAACCCTACAAATGCAAAAATCCGTGCGAAACAATCCCCTATCGGGTCCGTTCGCCGCTCGAACAGGACATCATCAGCTCTTTGCAGGCGATCGAGAAAGCCTCAATCGCTCACGACGCCGACGAGTGGTCAAAGCACGTTGCGGATGAATTCGTGCTGTACGGCACTGGCCGGGCGCCAATTCCTAAGTCCGGCCGAATCGAAACCATCAAACGCCAGAAAGAAAACAATACCGCCATCAAGGTCGGTGAGGTCGAGGCCATGCGGCTTTCGGTCTATGGCGACGCCGCCGCCATGACTGCAAGCCATGCCATGCCGGACAGCTCGCGCCCGGCCTATCGCGCGACCCGCGTGTGGGTGAAGCGGAACGGCCAATGGGAGATGGCGATCAGCGTGCAAACCGACATCAAATAACGAATTTTAATCGGTCGGCTTGACGTCAAGCTCCTTGGCGAAGACCGCGACTTTGGTGCTCTGGTCGTTAATCGACCTAGCAAAATCCTCCGGCCCGCCGACATTCAGGAGCTGGCCCGTTACGGTCAGGCGTTCCTCGACAGTCGCATCGGCGATGTCGCGGATGTCGCCGGTAATTCGCTGGCGGAGTTCAAGCGGCATACCAGTCGGACCAAACAGACCGACCAGACCGTCGAACGTCAGTAGCGGATAGCCAGCCTCCTCGACGGTTGGAACGTTTGGCTCGGTCGGAGCACGCGACGTGTTGGTTATGGCGAGCAGCTTGATCTTTCCGGCCTCGAGCTGCGGACGAACGATCGCCAGCGCCGCTTCGTAGACCTGCACGCGATTCTCGGCGAGGTCCTTGGCGGCATCGACGGGGTTCCGGTACGGCACCTTGGTCATGTCCAGACCCTCGCGCTTGAGCCAGCCCGCGAAGAAGAAATCCAGAGCGCCGGTTGTGCCCGCCCAATTGAGCTTTCCGGGCTCCGCGCGAGCGAGGGCTGCGAGTTCTTTGAGCGAATTGACTTTCATGCCGATCGGCACCGCGATCGTGATGATGGTGTTGGATACCCGAGTGATCGGCACAAGATCGCTGGGTTTGTAAGGCAGGTCGCCGTGCAGGAATGGATGCGCGGTGAATGACGACGTCGGCGCGAACAGCAAGAGATGATCGTCATGGGCGCTGACGAACGCGTTAATGGCAACGATGCCGTCACCGCCTGGACGATTATCGACAATGACGGGCTGACCCCAGCGCTTGGTCAACCGGTCCGCCAAAAGCCGCGCGCCAATATCGGAACCGCTGCCCGCGCCGAGAGTCAAAATGAACCTGACCGGACGGTTCGGCCAATCGGCCGCGGCCGACAGCGTCACCGCGGCGAGCACCAAGGCGGCAACGGGCAGAGCAAGCGTTTTCAGGACGCGTATTGTCCAGCGCATATTGTCCTCCCATTTGGCCCGCGGCTTCTCGCGCGGTTCTGTGTTTTCGGACGGCTCTCAACCCTCGAGGCCAGTCGTCACGTTCTTGTTCTCGCTCGCAAGCTTCATGCCGGCAGCAAGAGCCATGGTCTCGGCGAGCGCCGCAAAATCCTTTTCCAGATATTCCTTTGGATTCTTCTGCAGCATCGCGGCGCCAAAGTGGCCCTGCAAGACCTCCCGGGTGGCTGCCGTGACCGGCATCGGCACGTCCATGTCGCGCGCAAGCTCAAGACCAAGGTCGAGGTCCTTGCGCAAAAGCTCGGGCGTAAACGTCGTGGTCCAGTCGAGGTTGACCAGCGCCGGCGATTTGTAGCGCGTGAACATCGAGCCCATCACGCCGTTGTTGAGGAACGCCAAAAAGGCATGGCGAGGCACGCCCATCTTGTTGGTGAGAAGCGTAATCTCGATCAAATTCTCGATGACCACTGCGAGCATCACGTTGTGCGCGATCTTGCAGACGCGAGCGAGCTCGCCCTCGCCCACATAAGAAACGCCCTGCGGCGCAAACACCTCAATCAGCGACGTTGCGGCTTTACAGGCGGCTTCGGGTCCGGACACGACGGCGGACAGCCGGCCGGCCTTGATGACTTTGGCATTGCCGCTCACCGGAGCGGCGACGAACTCAGCGCCGAGCTGTTTCAGCTTGTCGCGGATTTCGGCCAATTCCTCGACCGCAATAGTCGAGCAATCGACGACGATGGGCGGCATTTTGCCACCCTGGCTGCAGACGCCGTGCTTGCCGTAGAGCACATCCTGAACGTCCTTGCCGGTGGCGACGATCGAAAACAGGATATCGACGTTTTTCAGCTCGAAAAGGTGATCGACCACCTTGCCGCCGATCTTGGCAAGCGGTTCGGCCTTGGCGCGTGTGCGATTCCAGATCGTCACGTCGTGGCCCGCCTTGATCAGACGCTCCGCCATCGGGAAGCCCATGCGGCCCATCCCGATCCAGCCGATTTTCTGTGTGTTCTTCGAGGCCATGCCACGCTCCATTTGTTGTTGGGGCGCTCTGTAGCACAGCGTACGTTCGCTGCAACCGCTTGTCGCCAGGTGAGGCGTCGCACTATCCTCGGCCAACCTATACGGTGCGGTGCGCAAGAAACGCCGAAATACGGGAGGCCTTTGTCGTCACATTATGCAGGACAACGCGCAAGGTGCCGGCATTGCTCCCACAACCGTCCCGGTTGATGTCGGCCCATTGCGGCGCGCCGCGCGGAATGTCTTTCCGTTCGTCGTCGTTGGGGCTTTGTGGGAACTTGTGGCGCATCTCGGGTTGTTTCCGCCGCGCTTGTTCCCGCCGCTGGAGACCATCGCCATGGTCTTCGTGCGGCTGACACTGAACGGCGTTCTGTTGCATCACGCGTTCAATTCGCTCGTGCGTCTGACGGCGGGCTTCGTGCTCGCGGCGCTGATCGGGATCGTTATTGGCATTCTGATGGGACGATCGCGGCGGGCGGAAGATATTTTTCTGCCCTTAATCAGCATCGGCGCGCCCATCCCCGGCCTCGCGTACGCGCCGTTGTTTCTTCTCTGGTTCGGTCTCGGCAATGTTGCGGCCGTGCTTCTGGTCGCGTTCGTGTCCGCCTTTCCGATCATTTTCAATTCCTGGACCGGCGTGAAGGCAGTGAGGGAAATCTGGGTGCGCTCCGCGCAGGCGATGGGCGCCAACGATCGGCGCTTGTTTCGCCACGTCATTCTCCCGGGGGCGCTGCCCTATATCTTGACCGGTTTGCGGCTCGGGCTGGCACAGGCGTGGCGCATCCTGGTCGCCGTCGAGATGCTCGCCGCAGTGCCGTGGGGATTAGGCTGGCTCATTTTCGGCGCCCGCGAGTTTCTTAACACCGATGTGATGCTGGCGGGCATTGCCGTGATCGCGTTGATCGGCATCGCGCTGGAGAAGTTCGTGTTCCAGCCGCTGGAGGAATTCACGGTGGTACGTTGGGGCATGATGACGTCATGACCCGGGAACGCACGCAATCGATGAGGCGGGGCGTGTTGACGGTCGTCGCGATCGCGGCGCTCTACGAGGCGGTTGCGCGCAGCGGACATTTTGCGCCCGCGCTGATGCCGCCGCTTGGAGCGGTCGCGACGACATTGTTCGAATTCGCTCGCCGACGGCAGCATGCTGAGTCACGCCGCGGCGACGCTGTATCGGGTGCTGTGCGGATTTGGTCTCGCGGTCGCGGTCGGCTTGCCTCTCGGCATCCTCATGGGCCGCATGCGTCCGGTGGAGCGCTTCGTCATGCCGCTCGCGAGCGCGCTGATGCCGATACCATCGCTCGCCTGGGTGCCGGTTTTCATTCTCTGGTTCGGGCTCGGCGATACGGTGACCATTCTCATCGTGTTCTACGCCGCACTGTTTCCCATGCTGCTCAATGCCTGGTCCGGCGTGCGATCCGTCAATCCGATCTGGCTGCGCGCCGCCGGCGCCATGGGCGCGAACGAACATACGCTGTTCTGGAAGGTGATCATTCCAGGAGCTTCGCCGTTCATCATTGCCGGCCTGCGTCAGTCGTTCCTGCGATCGTGGATCGCCGTCATCGGCGCCGAGATGCTGGCGGCCTCCGATTGGGGATTGGGCTGGGTCATTTTTGACGCCAAGGAATTTCTCAATACCGACGTGATGCTGGCGTCTCTCGTGGTCATCGGCTTCATCGGCTTTGCGACCGAGCAACTCGTGTTCGGCTCGCTCGAACGCGCGACCATCTATCGCTGGGGAATGGCGCGTACCGCGCGCGGCTGAAAAGCGAACGCCCTATTCCGACTTCACGCCGGCTTCGGCGATGATCTCCTTGTATTTATCGATCTCGGCGCGGACAAAACCGGTAAATTGATCGATCGGCAGCGCCGTCACGACGGCGCCGTCGGCTTCGAGCTTCGATTTGATATCGGGCGCGAGCAGGGCCTTGTTGATCGCCGTGTTGAGCAGATCCGCGAGGTCTTTCGGCGTACCGCGCGGCGCAAAGAAGCCGACCCACAGCGTGAAATCGAAATTGGCAAGGCCGGTGCTTTCGGCAACCGTCGGAATATCCGGCGCGACCAGCGAGCGCTTCGCCGATGATACCGCCAAGAGCTTGATCTTGCCGGCCTGCATCAGCGGAACGGCCGCCGGAAAGCCTGGAAAATAAAAATCGACATAGCCGCCGACGATGTCGTTCAACGCCGGAGCCGCGCCTTTGTAGGGCACGTGAGTGAGCTTGTTGTTGAGCTTGAGCTTCATCAGCTCGCCGGCAAGATGACCCGGCGTGCCGACGCCGGCCGACGCAAAGGTCAGCGACTGATCGGTCGAACGCAGGAACGTCACCAGCTCCGCCATCGTCGAGTAGGGCGCGCTCTCCGGCACCACCAGCGCCAGCGGAACGACGCCTGTCAGCGCGATGGGTTGCAGATCTTTCAGCGGGTCATAGCCCGCGTCTTTCATGAAATAGGGATTAATCGCGATCTCAGGCGTCTGCGCGACCGTCATCGTGTAACCATCGGGTGCAGCGTTGGCGACGTCGCGGGCACCGACCGTGCCGCCGGCGCCGGGCCGGTTCTCAACCACCACCGACTGACCGAGCTCCGAAGAAAGCTTTTTGCCCACCAGTCTCGCGACGATATCGCCGGTCCCGCCCGGCGCGAAGTTGACGATCAGATGGATCGGGCAATTCGGGTAGGTCTGCGCCCACGCCGCATAGACGACGGCCCACGCACCGGCGAGCGACAGCATCAGTGCTGTGGCACGCAGCGCGGCCACGCCAGCGCGCGCGGCGGCATTCGTCCTCATGGCGGCCCTCCCGTTTCCGGCTGGCTGTCCGCGACGGCTTCTGGCACAACGTCCGCGCGCCAACAGAAGCGCCCATGTTAAGGCATGATTTCGAAAAAGGCTGTCCCCGCCTGACGCGCGGCGCCGCCGAATTTCGCAGAAAGCGGGGCTCAAAAGAGCCGAAGGGAACGACCTCGGAAGCGGCGATGGCCCATATCGAAGTTCGCGATGTTTCGCTCGTCTACGAGACACCGAGCGGCCAGACCCCTGGCGTCGTTGGCGTCAGCATTGACATCGCCGCGTCCGAGTTTCTCTGCATCGTCGGGCCGAGCGGGTGCGGCAAGTCGACGCTACTCAACATCATCGCCGGCTTCCTGCCGCCCACCGCCGGCGAGATCAGGATCGGCGGCGCAGCGGTCCGCGGCTACGGCATGGACCGCGGCATCGTCTTCCAGGATTTCGCTCAGCTGTTTCCGTGGCGCACCGCACTTGGCAACGTGGCGTTTGGGCTCGAAATGAAGGGCCTGCCCAAAGCCGACCGCGAAAGCATTGCGCTCGAGCAGCTTCGGCTGGTGAAGCTTGAAAATTTTGCCCGCTCCTATCCGCATCACCTGTCCGGCGGCATGCAGCAGCGCGTCGCCATCGCTCGCGCACTCGCCTACAACCCCTCGGTTCTGCTGATGGACGAGCCGTTTGCGGCGCTCGACGCGCTGACGCGCGACGACATGCAGCGGCTGTTGGCCGACGTCTGGCGCACTACGCGCAAAACGGTGATCTATGTGACCCATAACGTCGCCGAGGCCGTCTATCTTGCCGATCGCGTCGTGGTGATGTCACCGCACCCCGGACGCGTGAAGACCGAAGTAACGATCAAGCTCGACCGCCCGCGCGACCCGCTCAGCGTCGAATTTCTTGACTATCAAAAGCAACTGCTTCGCCATCTTGGTCATTAGTCCGAGGCCAACGCATGACGAACAACACGAATGAAGAACAGGGACGTTGAAATGCGAAAGTTCATTGCTGCGTCAAGACGCGCATTCGCCGCCTTCCTCGTGCTAGTCCTGCTTGGCGGCTCATTGGCGTGGGCGGAAGGCACCTACCCAACGCGCCCAATTCGCCTCCTCGTCGGGTTCGGCGCGGGCGGACCGACCGATATTCCGGCGCGCTTTATCGCCGACAGGCTTGGCAGCGCGCTCGGACAGCCCGTCGTGGTCGAGAACAAGCCCGCGGCCGGAGGGATCGTGGCAACGCGTGACGTGGTCGCGCAGCCAGCCGACGGCTACGCGCTGCTCCTCTGCACCCATTTCGACGCCATCAATCTCGCCGTCTACAAGACCGCCGGTTACAAGCTGAGCGACATCGCGCCGATCTCCCTGATCGCCGAATACTATTACGGCCTCGCGCTGGCGAACGAGATACCGGCGGATAATTTCGCGTCGTTCATCGCGTACGCCAAGGTGCATCCGGGCGACGTTGCCTACGCGACAGTCGGCACCGGCTCGGCGCAGGAAATCATGGCGCGGCAATTGGAGAAGCTGACCGGGATCACGATGAACCGCATTCCGTTCCGCGGCGGCATTCAGGTGGTCCAGGAAGTCGTCGCCGGTCGCGTCGGTTTCTACGTGTCGCCGACGCTGGCGATCGTGCCGCAGTATCAGAGCAAACAACTGAAAATCCTTGCCACCACCAGCCCTGACCGTCTGAAAAACCTCTCCGAAGTTCCGACGCTCAAGGAGCAGGGCATCGATTTTGTCCGCTTCGGCTGGCTCGGCGTCTGCGCCGCCGCCGGAACGCCGGCGCCGATCATCAAGACGCTGCACGATAAGATCGTGCCGATCGTCGCGACCGACGACTATCGCACACTGATCGAGAACGGCGGATCGATCGCCCTGTCCTCGACGCCGGACGAACTCGGCACGATCCTGAAGAAGACGCTGGACGACGTGTCGTCGAGCGTCCAAGAATTCGGCCTGCAACAGGAATAGCCCAAAGAATGGCTCAAGAAACAGCCGACGCCACAAGTCGGCATTCGTCAATAGCTCGGAGGACGACCAATGAGGACAAATCCCTCAATCACGCGGCGGCAGAGTCTCGCCTTGGCCGGTGCCTTGACGCTGGGGCTTGGCCTGGCGCGCCGCGCCGTGGCGCTGGAGACCATCCGGCAGGGCTACCAGACCAACATCTGGGGCATGCCGACCTATTATCTGCTGAAATCCGGCTACCTCGAGAAGCACGGCATTGCTTTCGAGGAGTTCGCCGTCCCTTCCGGCAATCTCACCATGCAGCAGATGGTCGCCCGCCAGGTAGATCTTGGCACCTATGCGGGCCAGTCGTTCATCATCGGCAATTCCAAGGGCGGCTTGGTGGCGATCGCGCTGATCGAGCACGTCGGCAAGACGGCGCGTGTCGTCGCGCGGAAAGATTTGAACATATCCAAGATCGAAGATTTGCGCGGCCGCAAGATCGCCAATCAGACCGGCTCATCGGTCGGCAACGTATTCGTCGACACGATTGCCCCGCAGCACGGCCTCAAGAAGGGCGACTATCAGGAAGTCCGTATGGACGTGAACAACATGGTGGCGGCGCTGGCCGCCAAGACGGTCGACGCCATGGTCAACGTCGAGCCATACAATGTCATCGCGGTGACCGACGGCATCGGTACCGACCTCATCGATTTCTCGGCCGTCGATCCGATGCCGGTGTTCATGGCGGCAACGCCCGATTTCATCGAGAAGAGCTCCGATACCACGATTGCTTACCTCAAGGCCTGGCTCGAAGTCGCGCGCGATTTCAAGGAAAACCCGAAGAAGGTCGCCAACGTGATCTACTCCTTCTACACTGACAAGGGCTACAGCATGTCGCTCGAGACCTTCACGACGGCGCTGTCGCAAGTCGAGGTCGATCCGGGCTTTCCGGGCGACCTCAAGCCCTACATGCGGGAACAGGCGGAAATTTTGCTAAAGGACAAGAAGATCGGCGCCATCCCCGACTGGAGCAAAGCGCTTCGCCCGGACCTGATGGAACGGGCGCGCGCGGGAGCGTAATATCGGACCCTCGCTCCCGCCGACGACAAGACTGACCCAACAGGAGATTCAAGGAATGGCTGCTACGGACCAAAACCCGTTGACCCAGGGCTATCAACCCGTGACCTGGAATTTCAAACTCTTAGCTCACGATACGCTCGCGGGTTTTGGCGGCATGGGCGAAGGCATGTCGGTGCAGATCGCGCCCGACGGACGCCGCATCATCTGGCTCGCGCATGAGAGCGCGCCGAAGAATTTCACCGCAGTCGATGTGTCCGATCCGCGCAAGCCGAAAGTGGTCTGTCAGACCGATCTGCCGCACGCCAACATGCGCTCGAACTCGCTCGAGACCTGCGGCAACCTGATGGCGGTGGCCTATCAGACCTCGAAGAAGGACCTGCAGCCGGCCGGTTTCGAGCTGTTCGATATTTCCAATCCGGAAAATCCGAAGTCGATTTCGTTTTTCGATTGCTCGGGACCGCATTCCCGCGGCGTGCATCAACTCTGGTTCTGCGACGGCGAATACGTGCACTGCGCGTCGGGTTCGCGCGATTTCGTTCCGACCAATCCGTCCGATGACCAATTCTATCGCTGCGTCGACGTGCGCAATCCGTCGAAGCCGGTCGAGGTCGGCCGCTGGTGGATGCCGGGCACGCGCCAAGGCGACAACGTCATGCCACCGACGCGGCACCAGATCGACAAGGGCTACCGCGCCCACAACACCAACGTCTATCCGCAGCGGCCGGACCGCTGCTACCTCGCCTACATCGACGGCGGCATGTTCGTCCTCGACATTTCCGACAAGGCCAACCCGAAGAAGGTCTCGCACTGGACCAATTCGCCGCCCTATACGGGATTCATGCACACGATCGTGCCGCTGTTCGACCGCGGCCTCATGCTGGTGACCGACGAGGCCACCGAGAACAATTGCAAGGACTGGCCAAAGCTGATCTGGGTTTTGGACGCGCGCGAAGAAACCAATCTGGTGCCGATTTCAACGTGTCCGCTGCCGGATCACAAGGTCTACGCGCAGGCCGGCCGGTTCGGCGCCCATAACATCCATGAGAACGTACCGCTGCCGACGGCATGGCAGTCCGATCAGATCGTGCTCGGGACATTCTTCAACGGCGGCTTACGCGCATACGATATTTCCAATCCGTATCAGCCCAAGGAGGTCGGCATCTTCATGCCACCGGCGCCTACCGGCGCGCCGACCGGCACGATCCAGATGAACGACGTGTTCGTCGACGAGCGCGACATCGTCTACACGGTCGATCGGCACATTGGCGGCCTCTATATCCTCGAGATGGATTTTTGATCGCGGCGATTGATGCTCGATCTCTTTCCCTCGCGTGAGGCCGGGCCGTTCGGGCGAAGGCTGAGGCGTGAGCGCGGCGCCAAGAATTCCGGTGACGGTCATCACCGGCTTCCTCGGTGCCGGCAAGACGACGTTGCTGCAGCGTTTCCTTGCTTCGCCTGAGGGCGCGGGCACGGCGGTCATCGTCAACGAATTCGGCGCCGTCGGCATCGACGACACTCTGGTGCGCAACAGCGCCGACGAAACCGTGCTGCTCGGCAACGGCTGCGTTTGCTGCATCACGCGGAGCGACCTGCAGGCCGCCCTGCGCCGGCTGGTGTTCGACCGCGAGCACGGCACGGTGCCGCCGTTTGGCCGTGTGGTGATCGAGACCTCAGGTCTCGCGGATCCCGGACCGATCTTGCAGACCTTCTCGACCGACCGCGCGCTCGGCGGCGAGTTTCATATCGCCCTGGTGCTCACGGTGGTCGATGCCGTGAACGGAGAAGCGACCCTCGACGCCGCGGCCGAAGCCCGCAAGCAGGCGATACTCGCGGACCGTCTGATAATCTCGAAGACCGATCTCGCGGCGCCATCGGCCGTCGAGCATGTGACGCGGCGGCTACAGCAGCTCAATCCCCGCGCGGCCATCGACATCGCCGTTGGGGGCGCGCTCGACCCGCAGCGCGTGATCGAGCCGGCTTGTGGTGAGCGCAGTGGCTTCATCGCCGAAGCGGAACACAGCGACGGCATCGCAAGCTTCACCATCGCGCAGGCGGAACCGATCGATTGGCTCGCGTTCTCGCGCGCCATGGAGACGTTGATCGCGCTCCGCGGTGCCGACTTGCTACGCGTCAAAGGCATTTTGAACGTTCAGGGCTGCCGCGGGCCGGTCGTGGTGCAATACGTGCAGCATCTCGCGCATCCCCCGGCCGAATTGGAAAACTGGCCGGACCAAAACCGCGATAGCCGCCTCGTCTTCATCACGCGCAATGTCACCGAGCGCGACGTCAGAGCCTTGTTCGCCGCCGTCCGGGCGCTGACGAAAACCTGACATTCATTCCCGCCACTTGTCTGATACTTCGGCATCTGCATGATTCGTCGCGCGGCGCGAACGGATGCGTCGTGCTGAGAAGATAAAGGTCCGAGGACAATGAGTCTCATCGAGGAGAGCCGTCGCCGCATCGTCACGACCAGTGTGGGAAGCTTCCCGCGACGGAATTCGCTGTCCGACCTGTTGTTGGCGCGTCTCACCAAGAAATCCTACGACCCCGCCGCGCTGGCGCGTGAGACCACCGAAGCCGTCGCGGAAGTGGTACACAAGCAGATCGCAACCGGCATCGACATCGTCAGCGACGGCGAGCAGTCGAAGACGAGCTTTCAGCATTACATCGCCGGCCGGCTCACCGGGTTGGAATCGATCAAACCCGAGCCAGGAGAGCGGCGAACGCGCGAGAACACCGCATTTCCGACGTTCTACAAGGACGGCGCGCATTCGGGCTCGCAAAAGGCAAGGCTCGCCTGCACCGGACCCATTCGGCATGTCGGTCAGAAACAACTGGCCGAGGACATCAGCAATTTCAAAGCTGCGCTCAAGGGCAGCAATCCAGTCGACGCCTTCATGCCGTCGGTGTCGCCCTCAAGCTGCGCGGGCACGATGGAGAACCGGTTCTATAAAAGTGAAGAGGAGCACGTGCTGGCGGTCGCCGAGGCACTCCGGGAAGAATACGAGACGATCGTCAACGCCGGATTCATGGTTCAGATCGACGATCCCCGGCTGGCGATGCACTACATGCTGTCACCTGAGGAAACGACGGAGGACGCCCGCACCTGGGCGCGCAGGCGCGTCGAGATTCTCAATCATGCTCTGCGCCACATCCCGCCCGATCGCATCCGTCATCACACTTGCTACGGCATCAATATCGGACCGCGCACCAGCGACTTCGAGCTCAAGCATCTCGCCGACCTCGTCATCATGATCCGCGCCAAGTATTATTCATTCGAGATGGCGAACCCTCGTCACGAGCATGAGTGGGCGGTGTGGGAGACCGTGAAGCTTCCGGACGACAAGGTGCTGCTGCCCGGTTGCATCACCCAGGCGGGCGTCGTCGTCGAGCACCCAGAGCTTGTAGCGCAGCGGATCGTGCGCCTGGCCAGGGCGGTGGGCCGCGAACGAGTGATCGCGAGCGCCGATTGCGGTTTCGCATCGACGATCTTCACCAACAAGCCGCCTGAGATCGAGCCCGAGATCGTGTGGGCCAAATTCGACAGCTTGGTCGAAGGAGCGCGTCTGGCCAGCAAGACGTTATGGGCCTGATCTAACCTTGATCCCGCCCGGCGATTTCGGCCTGCCAGGGCGCGATGATGCGCTCGCACCAGCCGATCAAAGAGTTCAGTCCCACAGCGAGCACCATCAACACGATGATGGGAACAAACATCGTCGCGGTGTCGAAGTTGTTGGCCGAATTGATGATGATGGCGCCAAGCCCGGAGATCGTGGTGAAGAACTCCGCGATCACCATCCCGACCACGGCGCGACCGACCGCGAGCCTGATGCCCGCCATGATGTACGGCAGCGTCGCCGGCAGCACGATGCGGCGCAGGATGACCGCGTCCGACGCCACCAATGATCGGCCGACTTCGATCAGCGATTTGGGAACGGATTTCACGCCGAGCCACGTATTGATGCAGATCGGAAATACCGACATCAAAAAAATAATGGCGGCCTTCACCGCAAAACCGAGGCCGAACCACAAGATCAACAACGGCACCAGCGCCACCAGAGGCATGGCGTAGCCGCCGGTCACCAGAAGGCCGAGGGCTGCTTCAGCGACCCAGAACCGTCCGATGATCAGCCCGAGCGGCACGCCAATCATGATGGCGAGGACGTAACCGATGATGAAAGGCTGTATGCTCTGCCACAAAGCGACGCCGAGCTTGCCGTTGCGGACGAGATCGACGAACGCTTCGAAGATCGCGCTCGGATACGATCCAAAAATCGGGTTCACATCGCGGCCGAAATATTCCCAGAACGCCAGAAACGCCGCGAGCGTCGCGACCGTCACGACCCAGCGCGGCACGACGCGTTTGCCACGGCTACCGCTGGCGTCATCCGCCGCCGTCTGGCGATCTGCAATGTCGACCATTGCGGCCCTCAATGCACCGGCTGCGCGCCGGCGTGGAGCGCTTGCCAGATGTGATAGCGCGTCTGCGCAAACTCGTCCGAACCGCGGATTTTTGCAAGATCGTCGCGCGGGCGCGGCAGCGGCACGGCCACGATTTCCTGAAGGCTGCCGTGCTGCATGACCACGACCCTGTCGGCAAGCAGCACGGCTTCGTCGAGATCGTGGGTCACGAACAGAACCGTCTTTTTGGTGCGGGCGTGAATCTCCAAAAGTTCGCCTTGCAGCGTTTCACGGGTCTGCGCATCGAGCGCCCCGAAGGGTTCGTCCATCAGCAGAACTTTCGGATCGATCGCGAGCGCGCGGGCAATCCCGACCCGCTGCTGCATGCCGCCGGAGAGCTGATAGGGCCGCCGGTTGTAGGAGTCCCTTAAGCCCACCAGCGTCAGGTATTTCATCGCGGTGTCGCGCAACGCCGTGCCACGGATGCCCTTCATTTCCAGGCCGAACTCGACGTTCTTGAGCGCGGTGAGCCAGGGCAGCAGTTCGGCGTGCTGGAACACCATGCCGCGGTCGTAGCCGCAGCCGTGGATCGGCGTGCCGTCGACCGTCACGCGCCCCGCGCTTGCACTCTCAAGCCCCATGGCGATGCGCAACGCCGTCGTCTTGCCGCAGCCCGAAGGACCGATCAGCGCTACGATCTCACCGTCGCGCACAGTGAAGCTCAGCCGATCGAGCGCCTGAACCTTGTGCTCGTCGCCGTCGATACGCAGCGTAAAGCGCTTTGAGACGTCAATGAGACTGACTTCACCCATCGGAACCGATTACGCGCGACACGAGACAGATTTCAGCAATGACCATTCAGTTCATTTTCGCGACCAATTCAAGGGCCAGTTCGCGCGGCTTTGGATCGATCATCGTGGAGACATCGACGGATTTGGCCAGGCTTCCGACCGTGACCAGCTGATTCTGCAGCCAGTCGAGCTTGTCCAGCGGAATGGGCACATCCGTCGCAATAGCGTTCTGCTCGATGGCGAGATCGTACATAAAGGCCGGACGCGGATCGTCTTGTTTGAACCCGGTGACCTCCTGAGTCACTTTCACGACCTCGTCCTTGTGCGTCACGGCATAGCGCAAGCCAAGCATCTCTGTCGGCGAGCAATTTGACGGTATCGTCCTGCCGCGCCGCGATCGTCTTTGCACTCACGTGCAGGCACATGCGGATGAACTGTGGAAGCGCTTCGTTGGCAGAGATCAGCATTTTGATCCCCTCCTTCTCCGCAATCGGTGCGACCTCGGCGGAAACAATGGCTGCGTCGACGACGCGCTGCGTCAGAGCGCGATAGCGGTCGAGGTTGCCGCCAATGCTTGCAAGACTGACGTCGCTGACAGGGATGTTGTATTTGGCGAGCGCCCACGCGTGCGAAAATATCCGGAAAGGAACCCGGCGCCGCGACGGCAATTGATTTTCCTCTGAGCTGATCCAGCGTCGTGATGTCGCTATGAACGAAGATGCCGTGCGGCACGGTGATCCAGGTGCAGCCGATAACTTTGACGTCAGCGCCGTGAGCGTCGGCAAGGATCGTTGCGGCCGGTCCGCCCTCGTAGCTGTCGGCGGCGCCGGAAATTACCGCCTTCAAGGCGAGTTCATCGTCCTTGACCGATATGATCTCGACCGGCAATCCCAGTTTGTCGGCAAAGCCGCGCTTGAATGGCATCAGCAGTTCACCGGCATCGCTTTTCGGCTCGATGACGACGTGCCGCCAGGGCTTTGTTGTCTGCGCCGAAACACGGTCGCCGGTGGCACAGACGAGCAGCGTGGCAACGGAAGAGCACAGGCCCAAAGTTATTCTTTTTCGTCGTACGAACGCAGTTTTGGTCATTTACTGAAATCCCGCTGAAGCTCGGTCAGCGCGTAATAAGCAAATTTCGCGCCGCTGTACGAAGCTGCTCCGAACCGGCGGCTAAGCCGGGAAAGCATGGCTAGCGCCGCGGCTATGCAGCTTGCGCCGTGGCTCTGAGACAGCAACAGCAGTGACGCGCGCCCTCAGTGCATCTGCTCGATGAGCTTTAGCGCGGCCTCGCGCGGCTTGGGATCGAGCACTTTCGACAGGTCCATCGGCTTCGGCAGGCTGCCGACCGTCACCAGCTGGTTGTTCAGCCATTCGAACTTGTCCATGGGGATCGGCACGTCGGTGCCGATGGCGTGCTGCTCCATCGCCAGATCGTAGATGAATGAGGGACGCGGATCGTCCGGCTTTATATCGGCGAGCTCCTGCGTGACCTTCAAGGCTTCATCCTTATGGGCCACCGCATAGCGCAGCCCCAGCATTTCGCCGGCCAAGAATTTGGCGGCGTCATCGGGCCGCGCCGCAAGATTCTTGCCAGTGGCATGCAGACACTGGCGGACGAACTGCGGCAGCGCGTCCTGCGCGGAGACCAGCATCTTGATGTGTTCCTTGGCGGCGATCGGCGCGTATTCGCCGGAAATGATCGCCGCATCGGCGACGCGCGCCACCAGCGCCTTATAGCGATCGAGGTCGCCGCCGAGACTTGCGAACTTCACGCTATCGGCGGGAATATTGAAATGTGCGAGCGCGCCTTTCGCAAAGATTTCCGGAAAGGCGCCAGGCGACGAAATTGCGATGGTCTTGCCCTTGAGCTGATCCATTGCGGTAATGTCGTCGTGGACAAAAACACCATGCGGCACGATCAGCCAGCTGCAGCCGATGACTTTGATGTCTGCGCCGTGGGCCGCGGCGACCAAGGCAACGCTCGGCCCGCCCTCGAAGCTGTCGAGATCGCCGGCAATAACGGCTTTGAGCAAAACCTCGTCGTCCTTGATGGGAACAATTTCGACGTCGAGGCCCATTTTCTTGTAGAAGCCGCGCTGCGCTGCCATCAGCAAAATGCCGGAATCGCTTTTGGGCTGAATGACGCCATGCCGCCAGGGTTTTGGCGACTGAGCCGAGGCTGGCGGCACTACGAGGGCCGACAGCGCCAGCGCGAAAAGTCCTGCAATTGCCCTGATCACGAAACCGGTCCTCCCGTCTTTTTGTTAACGCGCCGACCATAGCGGAAACGATGGCCGCAAGCATGTTCCCCTGACGCCTTTTTCGGAATAGTCTGGCGGCCCGCGGTGACTGCGGCAGCGGGACGCACCAGCATGTGGCCGGCCCGGCGAAACTGCCGCCACGCTTATGGAGGAAGCCGCCGATGAATCGGAAGTTCACCCTCAACGTCAACGGCCAGGATCATACCGTCGAAGCCGACGGGGACATGCCGCTGCTTTACGCGCTGCGTAACGGCATTGGCCTCAACAATCCGCATTTCGGCTGCGGGCTCGCTCAATGCGGCGCCTGCACCGTGCAGCTCGACGGTCAAGCGATCCGCTCCTGCAACACGCCGATTTCGGCCGTGGGCAACGGCAAGGTGGTGACGCTTGCGGGGCTCGGCACGCCCGACAAGCCGCATCCGTTGCAGACCGCCTATGTGGAAGAGCAAGTGCCGCAATGCGGTTACTGCATCAACGGCTGGATCATGACGGCCGCCGCATTCCTGCGCGACCACAAGAAGCCGACCGACGGGGAGATCCGCGCAGCGCTCGAAGGGCTGAAGTGCCGCTGCGGAACTCATGTCAGCATCCTGCGCGCAGTGAAGCGCGCGGCCGAGATGATGGGCTAAGGAGGCGCACATGACCAAGATGGAAAAATCCGCAGCATTCTCACGCCGCTCTTTGCTCAAGGGCGGTGGCGCGCTCGTCGTCTCGCTCGGCGCGCCGGGCACGCTGGATTTCGCGCGCGCTGATGACAACGCAACGCTCGCGGCGACCAAACCGCCGCTGACGCCGGATCAGCTTTCCTCATACCTCGCGGTCAACGCCGACGGCAGCATTTCGGCTTATTTCGGCAAAATGGATATGGGGCAGGGTCTTTCTGTTGCCATCAGGCAGATCGTGGCCGAAGAGCTCGATGTGCCGTTCGCCAGGGTCAATCTGACCATCGGCGACACGGCGAGCACCGTCAATCAGGGCGGTGCGTCAGGTTCCACTGGTGTCCAGGAGGGCGGCAAGCAAATGCGTATGGCAGCCGCCGAAGCGCGTCGCGTCTTGGTCAATATGGCGGCCGACAAACTGGGCGTTGCTGCAGACCAGTTGGCGGTAACGAACGGCGTGGTCTCTGCCATCAGCGATCCGACGAAGAAGATCAGCTACGCCGATCTGGTCGGCGGGCAGTTCTTCAACGTCCATCTCGATTGGAACGGCAAATACGGCAATCCGCTCTACGCACCCGGCAAGGCGCAGCCGAAAGACCCGAAGGATCACAAGATCGTCGGCCAGTCGTTCAAGCGCGATGACATCGCGCCGAAGGTATTCGCCCAGGCAGACTTCACCACCGACGTCAAAGTTCCGGGCATGGTGCACGGTCGCATGATCCGGCCGGCGATCGCGGGTGCGGTGCCGGTGAAGGTCGACGAAAGCTCGATCAAGGATACCCCGGGCGCCCAGGTCGTTTGGGAAAAGAGCTTCCTCGGCGTCGTCGCCAACAGGGAATGGGATGCGATTAAGGCGGCGGGGCAACTCAAGGTCGAGTGGTCGGACGCGGCCCCGCCGTTTCCGAACCAGAACGCGCTCTACGATCACATTCGCAACGCGCCGACACGCAAGCGCGAGGTCGCGGGCAAAGAGGTCGGCAATGTTGACGAGGCGTTCAAGGCGGCCACACGCATCATCCAGGCCGAATATGAATGGCCGTTCCAGTCTCACTCTTGCATGGGACCGGCCTGCGCGCTGGTCGACATCAAGGACGGTCACGTCTCCTGCTGGAGCGGCACACAAAAGGCGCACTTCGTCCGCACCGGCGTCGCCGCCATTCTCGGCATGCCCGAGGAGAACGTGCATGTGATCTGGACCACCGGTCCGGGCTCATACGGCCGCAATGATGCCGACGATTGCGCCATGGACGCTGCGGTGCTCGCCAAGTCCGTGGGCAAACCGGTGCGGCTGCAATACATGCGCGATCAAGGCACCGGCTGGGATCCCAAAGCGCCGGCGTCAATCCATCAGGCGCGGGCCGCCATCGATGCTTCGGGCAAAGTCGTCGCCTACGATTATCTGAGCAAAGGCTTTTCGCGCGTCGATGTCGATACCAATGGCAGCAAACCGCAGGATACCTTGGCCGGACAGACACTCGGCATACCGCTCAAGTCGGGTGACGGCTTTGGCGTGCCCGGTGAATCCTACGGCTTCGACAACAAGCGTTCGGCCTGGGAAACGATTGCGCCGCTGCTCGATCGCGCCTCGCCGTTGCGAAGTTCGCACATGCGCGATCCTGTTGGTCCGCAGATCACCTTCGCCAGCGAATCGTTCATGGATGAAGTGGCAGCGGAGTTGAACGTCGATCCGATCGAATTCCGGCTACGCTACGTCAAGGAACCGCGCGACATCGCGGTCATCAAGGCGGCGGCGGACAAGGCAGGCTGGCAGACGCGGCCGTCGCCGCGTAAGGATCAGGCCGGCGATAAGGTCAGCGGCCGCGGCATCGGTTATGCCGGACGCAATGGTACGCGTGTTGCGGTGATTGCCGAGGTCGAGGTCGACCGCCGTAGCGGCAAAATCTGGGCGCGCAAGCTCACCGTCGCCCATGATTGCGGCCAGATCATCAATCCCGATACGCTGCGGCGCGTCATCGAGAACAATGTCGTCCAGGGCGTCAGCCGGGCGCTTTGGGAGGAAGTCAAGTTCGACACCAAGAATGTCACCAGCGTGGATTGGCGGACCTACCCGATCCTCGACATTACGGAGGCACCGGAGCAAATCGACGTGGTGATGATCAATCATCCCGAGATCGCGTCGTCTGGCGCCGGCGAAGCGTCGACGCGACCTGTCGCGGCGGCAATTGCCAACGCCGTTTTCGATGCGACTGGGGTGCGTATCCGGCGTGCGCCGCTGTCACCTGATCGCGTCAAGTCGGCCCTGTCGTAAGGCTTCTCCCTCTCCCCACCGTGGGGGGAGAGGGAGTATCTTCAGTTTCATGTCGATCATCTCGCGTTCGCTCGACGAAGCTCTTGCCGTGGTCACCGATTGCTGCATGCTCGCGGTGCCGCGCGAATCTTCGGGTGTAGCCATGGCGGCGACCGGTGCGCTGGTCCGGCGCGGCGTCAAGCGTATGCATCTCGTC
Organism: uncultured Alphaproteobacteria bacterium; assembly: GCA_963732015.1. Classification (GTDB taxonomy): domain Bacteria; phylum Pseudomonadota; class Alphaproteobacteria; order Rhizobiales; family Xanthobacteraceae; genus BOG-931. The sequence goes on from CAVSXY010000011.1 coordinate 333,090, forward strand.
GCCCTGCCGACCTCGACCTTGCAGGCCGATCTCTTGATCGGCGCCGGCTGCATCGAGACGCTGGAGACCTCGGCCGTCAGCCTCGGCGAGTTTGGGCCGGCGCCACGCTTCACCGCCGCAATTCTTGCCGGCACGATCCGCATGATGGACGCAACCTGTCCAGCGCTGCACGCGCAGCTTCAGGCCGGCGAAAAAGGCGTGCCCTTCATGCCGCTGCGGGGCCTAATTGGCTCCGATGTGCTGGCGCACCGGCCGGACTGGAAGGTCATTGATAATCCGTTCGGCACCCACGATCCGATCGTTCTGCTGCCGGCGCTGACGCCCGATGTCGCGTTGTTCCACGCGCCGATGGCGGACCGTTTTGGCAACGTATTCATCGGAACGCAACGCGAGCTTGTTGTGATGGCTCACGCGGCACGCAAGACCGTCGTCACGGTGGAAGAAATTCACGACGGTGATCTGTTGCGCGATCCGGTCCTTGCCGCCGGGACATTGCCAGGCTTCTACATTGAAGCGGTCGCGGTCGAACCGCGCGGCGCTTGGCCGCTGCCGCTGCCCGATCATTACGGGATCGATGCCGCTCACATGGCGGAATATGCGCGACTGGCCGCAACGACCGACGGCTTTGCCGATTACCTAGAACGTTACGTGCATGAGAGGCGCGCTGCTTGACTTCCGTCTTCCATCGTCATGCTTGGCCCTGTGCCGGGCATCCAAGTCTTTCGTGAGGGCGATGAGACGTGGATGGCCCGGACATAAGCGAGCGAAGCGACGCCGTTCTGCGAACGGCTATGCCCGGCCATGACGAACGAATGTCGTGACGAAGAGCTATTGGCCGACGTCATCTGCCGGTTGATCGGCGACGTGCGTCATGTCGCGGTCGGTGCTGCATCGCCGATCCCGGCGACTGCAGCGCTGCTGGCGCAAAAGCGCGGCGGCGGCCGCCCCTACGTATCGCTTCTTGGCAGCCGCCACCACACCTTCTTCACCGACGGCGCCCGCGAATTGTTCGACTGCGCCGGCCAAGGCCGCGTCGATGTGTTCTTTCTCTCCGGCGGCCAGATTGACGGGCAAGGCAACATCAATCTGGTCAGCATTGGCGACTACGACAAACCGCGGGTGCGATTCCCCGGCTCGTTCGGTTCGGCCCACCTCTATTACGTTGTGCCGAAAGTCATCCTGTTTCGCACCGAGCACTCGCGCCGCACGCTGGTGCCGAACGTCGATTTCATCAGCGCGCCCGGTGCGAGCGCCGACAATGTCTTTCGCACCGGCGGGCCGATCGCGCTTGTCACCAACCGCTGCCTGTTCGCCTTCGACCGCGAGCGGCGGCGTTTTCGTCTCACCAGCGTGCATCCGGGACACAGCGTCGCCGAGGTGGTCGAGAACACCGGCTTCGACTTCGACCAACCGGCGGACGTGCCGGTCACGGCCGCGCCGTCGGCCAAGACGCTGCGGCTGCTGCGGTCCGATGTCGCGCCGATGTTGGCCGAGGTCTACCCGCAGTTCGCAAGCCGCGTGTTCGGCATTGCGCCCTCCCCCGCGTCATGATCTTTATGCGCCGCCAAACAAAGAGGAAACGCGCGTGAAGACGGTAGAAGCAGGGGTCATCGGCGTCGGATGGATCGGCGGCTTGCGAGCGGACACCCTGTCGCGCACCGCACTGGTCGACAAATTGCACCTCTGCGACATCAAGCCGGACCGCCTTGCCGAGGTAAAAAACCTGTACAAGCCTGCAAGCGCAACGCTCGACTATCGCGACATCATCAACAACGAAAGAATTTCCGTCGTCTACGTATCGACCACGCCGGAAGCGAATCACTATCCGATCGCGCGCGATTGTCTGAAGTTCGGCAAGAACGTCATGCTGGAAAAGCCAATCGCGCTGGAATTGTGGGAAGCCGACGAGCTGATCCAGCTGTCGAAACGTAACAATCTGAAATTCACGATCGGCTATTCGCAACGGTTCAATCCGAAAATTGCCTACGCCAAGAAAAAGATCGCCGACGGAACGCTCGGCAATGTCGTTTCGGTGCTGGTTAGCCGCCATCTGTCGCGCGAGCTTGGCAAGAAGATCGCGAGCCGCGTGCGGCTGTCGCCGGTGGTCATGGAATCGACCCACGATCTCGACTTCGTGTTCTGGCTCCTGGAGCCGGCAAAGCCCGTGCGGGTCTACAGCCAAGGCGCCTATGGCTACATGCAGCCGGTCAACGGTTCGCACGACATCATGTTCACGACCGTTACCATGGACAATGGCGTGGTGGTGATGATCGGCGGCGGCTGGAATCTGCCGCCGGGCTATCCGAACTATTGCGCGACCTGGATCGAGATCACCGGCACCGAAGGATCGCTTTTCCTCGACGACACCCAGCGCGACAATTGGCTCAATACAGCAAAGCGCGGCCAGGAATTCACCATGTCGACCATGCCCGGCGAATGGGTCGATCACGTCTACGCCGGCGGTCTCGGACCGGAAACGATGCATTTCCTGGAAGCCTGCATTCGCGACACCGCCGTGATGGTGACGCCGGAAAGCGCGCGCCGCGTGATGGAGACCTACAGCGCGGCCGACCTCTCCGCCGACCGCCATGAGCCGGTCGATCTGCCGCTCACCAACGAGACCACCTCCGGCATCGCCGAGTTGAAGCAGAAGAACCGAGCGGGATTGAACGTATGAAGAAGAACGCCAAGGGCATCGGCCTTGCCATCATCGGCGCCGGCCGCGTCGGCCTGTTCCGTGGCGAGGTGGCGGCACGGCATCCGGCGGTCGAGTGGATCGGCATCGCCGAGATCAACCACAATCGCGGCGGCGACGTTGGTTCAAGGATCGGCGCGGACTTCGTTACTACGAATTATCGCGAACTCCTGGCGCGGCCGGAAGTCACCGCGGTGCTGATCTCAACCGACGAGCACCTCCACGTCGATCCGATTTTGGCCGCCGTCGAGCGCGGCGTGCCGATGCTGATCGAGAAGCCGCTCGCGACCGACTTGGCGCAGTCGGCCCGCGTGCTCAAAGCGATCACCGACGCCAAGCTCGACGCTATCGTCGGCTATACCCAGCGCTTCCGGCGTAAATGGCTCGCCGGCAAGGAAAAGGTGCGAAGCGGCGCGCTCGGCGACGTCACCATGGTGACGTCGCGTGCGTTCATGAACCGGCTCGTCGCCATCGACAATTACAAGCGCACCAACGATCCGGCGACCATATCGCCCATGGTGATTTCCGGCACCCACGCGCTCGATATCGTCATGTGGTATCTGGAAGGAAAGCAGCCGGTCGAGTGCTATGCACGCTCGATCGACAAGGTGCTGGGACCGCTTTATCAGGGGATCGACGCCACCGCCGGCATGATCATGTGCGTGGACGGCACGGTCTATCACCTCAACATTTCGTGGGCGCTGCCGGTGACCTGGCCGGGCGCCGTCTACAGCCTCGAAGTTGGCATCAACGGCACCCACGGCGTATTGACGATCGACGACACTCATCGCGACATGGTGCTGGCGGTGTCAAAGCCGCAAGGCGAAGGCTACGCGCCCGATCAAACCCGGCTGGTCGATTTTCTCGGCTCGTATCCGCCGGGCGACATGGCGCTCGGCGAGTTGCGCGGGCCGATGCGCGAAGAAACCGACTCGTGGTTGAACCGTGTTTCGCTTGGCCTGCCAACCCAGGCTGCGACCGCCGCCGAGGCCCATAACCGGCTGATGCTGACCAAAGCCCTTGATCTCTCGGCGAAGCTCAAACAGCCCGTCAAGCTGCCGCTCGAGCCGGGCCAGGAGCGCGCCGCGGCCTAAAGGCGCATCATCTCCCCGTAAGAGGGAGGCTACAAAGCATTCGGGAGGACTGTCTAATGAGGGGAATTTTGCTTGCCCTGCTCGCACTGTCGATCGGCGCACCCGCGCGCGCCGAGGACGACGTTGCGGCCTTCTTCAAGGGCAAGACCTTGCGCATCGTCGTCGGCACCGCCGCCGGCTCGGGATACGATATCAGCGCGCGGGTGCTGGCGCGGCACATGGCTTCGTACATTCCCGGCAACCCGACCGTTATCGTGCAGAACCAGCCGGGCGCCGGCGGATTGACGATGACCAATTCGCTCAACGCCAACGGTCCGTTCGATGGCACGGTGATCGGCGAGCCGTTTAACGGCACGCCCACGATGCCGCTGCTGTCGCCGCAGACCGCGCGTTTCGATGCCTCGAAGCTGTCCTACATCGGCAGCACCAATCGCGAAACGCAGGTGATGTACGTGTGGCACACAGTGCCCATCGAAACGCTGGATCAAGTCAAGACCACCGAACTCGTCATGGGCGCGCAGGCGCCTGGTTCGACCCAGTACGACTACCCAGTGCTGCTCAATCAACTGCTCGGCTACAAGTTCAAGGTCATTAACGGCTACGAGGGCACGCCAAAAATTCATCTCGCGCTCGAACGCGGCGAGGTGCAAGGCACCATTGCCAATTGGTCGACCCTGAAAGCGCTCAACTACAATTGGCTCACGGAGAAAAAAATCCGGCTGCTGGTGCAGTGGGGCATCAAAAAGCAGCCCGAGCTTGCCGACGTTCCGCTGATCTTCGATTACCTGACAACCGATGCCGACCGTGCGGCAGTCAAACTCATGGTGGCTCGGCTGGAATATGGCCGGCCTTTCTTTGTGCCACCGGGCGTGCCGGCGGATCGCGTCGAAGCGTTGCGCCGGGCTTTCGATGCAACAGTCAAGGATCCGGCTTTTCTGTCCGAGGCCGCCACCGCGAAGATCGATATCGATCCTCTCACCGGGGAAGAGGTGCAGGCGCTGGTCGCGGACGTGTCGCGCACGCCGCCCGACATCGTTGCGCGCGTGCGTGACGCACTGGAGAGCAAATAGCAATAGGCTTAGAGCCGCTACACCGGCTCCACTGCTCGCTCAATGATGGCGCGCAGTTCCGGCAGGCAGGAACCGCAATTCGTGCCGGCGCGCAGCGCTCGTCCGATGTCGGCTGCGCTCTTTGCGCCACCATTCTTGATCGCGTTTTGAATCGCCTTCAGTCCGACGCCAAAGCAGGAACAGATCAGAGGACCGGTTTCGGCCGATCCGTCGTCGCTGCGGCCCGACAGCAGCACTCGCCGGTCGCGTTCCGCCAGCCGCTCCGACTCGAAGAGCGTCCGCACCACGTCCCATTGCGGCGGGCTGTCCGCCCGGCCAACAAAGACGCAGAGGTCCAGCCGGCCAGACGAGAAAGCGGCGATGCGGGCGAGCCCGCGCGGCTCATCGATGTATTCGGCTAGTTCGGCGCCATCTGACGTCGCCTCTTGTGCGAGATTGCGCCAGACATCGGCGGCGGCATTGGTCGCAAACAGAAGGCCGGCGCCACCCGCAACCGCAACGCGCGCAAACCAGCTGTCTGGCGGCGGCTTAATGGCCCTGCGCGTCAATGCGAAACCGCGATAAGCGTATCCGACAGGCTCGATGCGCGCCGGCGCCGCCTTCAACTCCGGCTGACCCGAAAATGGATCGTTCGCCGGCATCGCCATCTCGCCGACACGGACACTAGCCGACGTTGTGTCACTCCAATAAATCGGCGCGAAGATCGATCCGCGCTGCTGACCGGCCCGGACGGCGACCTTAAGGATCGCGCTGCCTTGCCGGGTGGTAATCCTCGCAAAGCCGCCGTCTTGAAGCTTGGCCTCTTTGGCGTTGGCCGGATGCACCTCGACACATGGCTCGGGCGAATGCGACCCGAGCCGGGCGCTTTTGCCCGTCCGGGTCATCGTGTGCCACTGGTCGCGCACCCGCCCGGTGTTCAGACGCAATGGAAACTCTTCACTGGTTGCGGCACGCGGACGCGGCCACCGCGGCGCGATGAAATGGCCGCGGCGATCGCCCGTAAAGAATTGTCCCGTGCTGAAGAAACGCTGCTCGCTCGCTGTTTCCCCCGCACGCATCGGCCACATCACCGGATCAAGGCCGTCGTAGGCCTTCTCCGATAACGACGCGAGGCCGCCGATATCGAAATCGCGCTGACCGCCGTTCTCGAAGGCTGACAGCTGCGTATGCTCGCGGAAGATCTCGGCCGCATTGCTGTACGCAAACGCCTCACCGAACCCGAGTCGCTGCGCCACCTCGCTGACGATCCACCAGTCCGGTTGCGCCTCGCCTGGCCGCGGCAGGAAGGCGCGCTGCCGCGAGATACGCCGCTCCGAATTGGAGACGGTACCGTCCTTCTCGCCCCACGCCGCAGCCGGCAACAGCAGGTGCGCGCCGGCTTCGATGGTGTCGTTGCTGAAAACGTTCTCGGAGACGACGAAAAACTCAAGCCGCCGCAACGCCTCCCGCACCGCGCCGGCGCGCGGCAGCGAAACCGCCGGATTGGTCGCCATCACCCACAGCGCCTTGATCGTGCCGCGCTCGATGGCCTCGAACATGTCGACCGCTTTGAGCCCTTCGCCCGTGGCCATGCGCGGCGCGTTCCAAAACCGCCCGACCCGCTCGACCTCGGGAGGCGAAAAACCCATGTGAGCGGCTAGCTGGTTAGCGAGCCCGCCGACCTCGCGTCCACCCATAGCGTTGGGCTGGCCGGTGAGTGAGAACGGTACCATGCCGCTAACAATTCGGCCGGTCGCCAGATGGACATTAATGATCGCGTTTACCTTATCGGTACCCTGGGCGGATTGATTGACGCCCTGGGAGAAACAGGTGACGACACGAGGCGTATTGCGGAACAACTCGAAGAAGCGCGCGACATCGGCTTTGTCGAGCCCGGTCGCGTGCGCAGCCGCAGCAAATCGCCGGCAATCTCGCGCGCGCGGGCCAGCGCTTCAACAAAACCGGAGGTATGCTGGTCGATGTAGCCGTAATCGAGCGCGTGCGTGTCGGCGAGGTGCGCGAGAAGCCCGCAGAACAGCGCGGTATCCATGCCCGGGGCGATTGAAAGAAACAGATCGGCGTCCTCGGCCGTCGCGGTACGCCGCGGATCGATGACGACAAGCTTGGTGCCGCGCTCGCGCTTTGCCGCGATCATGCGCTGATAGAGCACCGGATGACACCACGCGGCATTCGATCCGACCAGAAGGATGAGATCGGCTTCATCGAGGTCGCGATAGATGCCGGGCACGATGTCCGCGCCAAACGCCCGCTTGTGCCCGGCGACGGACGACGCCATGCAAAGCCGCGAATTGGTGTCGACGTTCGACGAACCGAGGAAGCCTTTCATCAGCTTGTTGGCGACGTAATAGTCCTCGGTCAGCAGTTGCCCCGAGAGATAGAACGCGATCGCGCCCGGTCCATCGCGATCGACAATGCGGCGAAAGCCGGCCGCGACGGTCGAGAGCGCGGTATCCCAATCGATACGCGACAGCGACCCGTCGGCCTCCCGGCGCATCGGATGCAGCAAGCGTTGATCAAGCGAAAGCGTTTCGCCGAGCGCGGAGCCTTTCGAACAAAGCCGTCCGAGATTTGCCGGGTGCGTCGGATCACCCGAAATCGCCGCGCCGCCCTGCCCGTTCGGCACAGCGAGCAGCCCGCAGCCGACGCCGCAATAGGGGCATGTGGTACGCACGGCCGGCGGATGCGGAGACAAGGCATTCATTGCGGTCTCTTGGCGGTCTCTTGGCAGTCTCTTGGCAGTCCTCTTGCGGCCGCTCAGTAGACGTCCTGCTGATAGCGGCCGCGCTTCTTGAGGTCAGCCACGAACGCGACCGCCTCGTCGGTGGTTCGTGCGCCGAATTGCGCGACGATATCGACGAGTGCGCGTTCGACATCCTTGGCCATATGCTTGGCATCGCCGCAGACATAGATGTAGGCGCCCTCGGCGAGCCACGCCCACAAGTCGCGGCCTACTTCGCGCATGCGATCCTGCACATAGAACTTCTGGCCCGCATCGCGCGACCACGCGAGCGACAGGCGGGTCAGCACCTGCGCGGCGCGCATGCCGGCGAATTCGTCCTCATAGAAGAAATCGTAATCGCGATGCTGGTGACCGAAGAACAGCCAGTTCCGCCCGGGCGCCTTGGTGGCCATGCGCTCGTGCAGGAAGGCGCGGAACGGCGCGACACCGGTACCGGGCCCAATATGATGATTGATGCCGCCGCGTCCTCCGGCAATGCGAAATGTTGCGAGCGCTGGACATAGACTTTCACTTTGGCGTTGGACTCCGCTCGTTCGCCGAGGAACGTCGAGGCAACGCCAAGCCGCGCGCGCCGGCCGATCTTGTAACGAACGGCGTCGACCGTAAGCGAGACCCGGGCGGGATTGCTCTTCAGCGAAGAGGAAATGGAATAAAGCCGCGGCTGCATGGGCTCGAGCGCTTCGACAAACGCTTCCGGATCGAGCTGCACGCCGGCGAATTTCTCCACCGCCGCAAGAACGTCGAGGTTCGCCGCGTCGCCGTCGGGGTCCTCGCCCGAGGACAGGGCTTTGGCCTTCAGCCGCCGCTCGCCGCCGGTGATGTAGGAATAAAGCTGAAACAGGCTGTCGGGAGCTAATCCGAGCGCGACGCTGTCGGTCAGCACGTCGTGCAACGGGCGGCCGTTAATCGGAAAGTCGGCGCTGACGCCGAGCGCCTTGATCACCGCGCCGACCAGGGCCGCATCGTTGGTCGGGAAAATGCCGATGCAATCGCCGACGGCGTAATCAAGTCCGCATGACGATAAGTCGAACTCGATGTGCCAGGTTTCCTTGGCGGAGCCGCGCTTGTTGAGCAGCGTGCGCGACAGATATACCGCTTCGGCGGGATTGTCGCGCGAGCGGCCCACATCGGCAGATGGCGCAGTCTGAACCACCGATGGCACAGGCGTCGCCGCCGGCAAAGGCGCCGCAGCGGGGGCCGCACCAACCTCAGCGTAAAGCGCCTTCAACGTGCGGAGAGTCTCTTTGCCGCCGGGAACGCACAGGTTGAGCTTGGCCTCTTTTTGCAAGGCAATAGCGTCGGCGTAGTCCTGACAATTGTAGCCGCACTGGCCGCAATCCTGCTGGCCCATCGCCGCCATCATGCGCCGCCGCAACGGCCGGCCCTCGGCAAGCTTCATGCGCTCGTCGATGACCACCGTCTGATCGTGCCACGGCGCGCCATCGTCTTCGTCCGCCGAAGCGACAGCGCCAGCCATCAAGGCGGCGCCGTCCTGCGGCGACAGCGCGGTGATGCCGCCATCGCCCAGGCCGAGCGCCGCGGCAAAGAAGCCATCGAGCCAGGCGCGCTGTTCGGGGGTGAATGGCGCTGTTTCGGGCAAAATCGACAGTTTTGGCGGCGGCGGATTGTGCGTCATGAACCGCCCTCAAGCTGCCATTCGCGCGGCCATCGCGCGGCCGAACACGAGGTCTTCGCGGAAGGAATCGGTTTCGGCGCCGGAGCGGATAAGATCGAGGTACCAGAGCGCATCCGTGGCATCGCCGTAGAGCACGGCGCCGACGAGACGGCCCTTGGCAATCACGAGCTTTCGATAAATCCCAAGACCGGGATCGGACAGCACGATCGATTCAGTGCCTGGCGCACCGAGAAAATCGCCGGCTGAGAACACATGCACGCCGGAAACCTTGAGGTTGGTGGCATTCACACTGCCAACGTAACTGACATCGCGGCCAGCAAGCCGCTGGGCCAGGACGCGTGCCTGCTCGTAGGCGGGCTCGACCAGTCCGTAACAAATCCCGCGATGTTCCGCGCATTCACCGATTGCGAAGACGCCGGTCGCGCCAGTTGTAAGGTGATCGTCGACGACGACCCCGCGGTTGACCGCAAGACCGGCCGCATGCGCGATCTCAGCGTTCGGCTTGATGCCGACAGCAACCACGGCGATGTCGGCCGCAAGGGTACGGCCGTCCTTCAGTTCGACCGCCTCGATATGGCCGTCACCGACGAAGCGCGCCGTTGCGGCTTCCAGCAGAACGTCGATGCCCTTCGCTTCGACCGCGCGCTTGAGCATGGCGGCAGCGCGCGCATCGAGCTGCCGTTCCATCAGACGGTCCATGAGATGCAGCAGCGTGACCGCCGCTCCGGTCTTCGCCAAGCCGTAGGCTGCTTCGATCCCGAGGAGGCCTCCGCCGATCACAACCACCCGCATGCCGCGGCACGCGGCGCGCGAGATCGATGCGACGTCGGCCATGTCGCGGAACGTGTGCACGCCGTCGAGATCGCCGCCGGGAATGGGCAGCCGCACCGGCCGCGACCCAGTTGCCAGCACAAGTTTCGCAAACGGCAGCTTCTTGCCGTTGGCGAGCGTCACGGTCCGCGCCGCGATGTTGGCTTCGGTCGCCGCCGTACCGTAGCGCAACGTCACCCCGCGATCACGCCACCAGCTTCCCGGCTGCAATGTGATCTGGTCCGCTTTCATATCCCCGGCGAGAACCGACGATAGCAGCACGCGATTGTACGCGAGCTCCGGCTCTTCGCCGACGACCGCGATGGCGTAGCGCCCGAGCGCGCGCTGCGCGAGCTCTTCGCACAGCCGGGCCGCGGCCATGCCGTTACCAATGATGACAAGCGGTTCGCTCATCGTCCGTCCTTGTTCGCTGCGCCCGTTATTCCGCCGCCGCGACGCGGCCGTACGCTTCGCCGATCATGTAGTCGGACAGTACCGTGTAGGCGGCGCCCCAGGCCGCCTCGAGTTCAGGATTCCATTGCGCCCCAAGCCCCTTTTCCAAAGTCCAGAGCAACGCAGCGCCGACTGGCGCGTAATCGGCTGCCTGCACGCCGTAGTCGACATGGCGTTTGGCGAGCGCGCTTGCGGCCGGCAGAATCGACGGAAGATTGCTGAGTCCGCTGACAACGGCGGCAAGCGTCGCCATCAGCTTCGCGCCCTGCTGCTTCATATCGCCCTTGAACAGCGGCTTGACCTCGGGCGCGACCTCGAACAGCCGGCCGTAGAACAGCGCGGCGGCTTGCTCCGAGATCGGCGCGACTCTCGCAAAGCTCTCCTGGATCGCCTTGATTTGGTCCTGGGTCACGACTTCGCTCCTCGACAACTTGACGAGCTGCCGGCAACGTTTCCATGCGCCGCCGGCAGCCGCTGTTGATGGTTTACACGCGTGCTTGCGCGAGATTGGCCGCGCTCGACGACAGGAAGCTCGTGCGCAGGTAGAACCACCACGTCATCGCGAGGCAGATCGCGTGGAACGCCAGATAGATTTCCAGCGCCATTTGCGGACCGCCGGTGGCGGCGATCGACTTGCCGAAGCCGCTCGGAATGAGGTAGCCGCCGCACGCGCCGACTGCGCCGATGAATCCGAGCGCGGCGCCGCTTTCGACGCTGGCCGCCTTCAGGGCGAGGGCCCGGCCGGTGTCGCCGGAGACCTTGGCTTCGCGAAACTTCTCCTCGCGAAAGATCGACGGGATCATCCGGTAGGTCGAGCCGTTGCCGATTCCGGTCGTGACGAAGAGGATCAGGAACATCACCAGGAAGCCGGTGAAGTCTTTGATCTCCACGAAGTACATGACGCCGATCGTGGCGGCGCCCATGGCGATGAAATTCCAAAACGTCACGATCGCGCCGCCGACTTTATCCGCCAAGAGGCCGCCGAATGGCCGCGAGATGGAGCCTACCAGCGGTCCAAGGAACGCGATGCCGACCGTGATCGCCGGAAATTGGGTTTTGATCAGCAGCGGGAATGCCGCCGAGTAACCAATGAACGATCCGAAGGTCCCGATATAGGTGAAGGACATGATCCAGGTGTGTTTGCGCCCAACGATCGCGAGCTGGTCCTTGAACGACGAGCGCGCCGACGTGAGGTTATTCATGAAGAACACTGCGCCCAACACCGCGATCACCAGCGGCAGCATCCACATCAGTCCGGCGTTCTGCAGATAGATGCCTCCTGGCCCCGGCGTCGCCTGGTAGAGATTGACGAGACCGACTCCCATTAAGATCGGCGTCAGCAATTGCACGCTGCTGACGCCGATGTTTCCGCCCGCCGCGTTCAAGCCAAGCGCCCAGCCCTTCATGCGGTCCGGGTAGAAGAAGGAAATATTCGCCATGCTCGAGGCGAAGTTGCCGCCGCCGAGACCGGCCGTCGAGGACACCAGCAGCATCAGCCAGAACGGCGTATCGGCCTGCGTGACGAAATACGCGAGCGCGATCGTCGGAATGAACAGCACCGACGCGCTGAAGATCGTCCAGTTGCGGCCGCCGAACGTCGTTACCGCGAACGTATAGGGGAATCGCATCAGCGAGCCGATCAGTCCAGGCAGCGCCACGAGCTGAAACAGTTCGTCGGTCGTGTAGTGAAAGCCGGCCTGCGGCAATTTGGTCGCAACGATGCTCCAGATCAGCCAGACCGAAAAACCGATGTGCTCGGCAACGATCGACCAGATCAGATTGCGCCGGGCAATGGTTTTGCCCTTGGAATTCCAGAACTGCCTGTCCTCTGGGTTCCAATCTGAAATCCAGGTGTTAATGCTCATTGCGTGATCCTTTTCGGCATTCAATCCAGTGTTTGCTGATCCGGCTTGCGCTCGCCCTCGTGCCAACAAAAAACGCCACGTCCGGAGGGACGCGATACTTCGCTTCCTCCAGGACAGCGGCGTTGCTGTTGGCCCGTCGTCGGACCGTGTTGCGGCGCACATGCATGCGCCGCGTCCGACTCTAACAATTCAAGCTTTGTGCCAGTTGGGTAGGCGAAAATTTATTAGTGAACCCAGATAGTTATAGGATGCCTAAATTAACGGCAGGCCCACAATGTGCACAGGCCGACGGCAGCGTGCAGAAAGCTTGTGCATCGCAGCACCCTTCCGTGCCGACTTTTATTTGTTTGAAGCGCAGGCTTTGACGTACCCGGAAATGTCCTTGGAATCGAATGGCGGTCCAGCAACCGCTCCAACACCGTCGGCCGGCGCGCGTGCTGCCTTGCTGCTGCTTTTTCCGATCGCCGAATCGTAGAGATCGGGCCTGAAGCAATCCACTGCGGTCGCGAGAAACTCGTCTGAAAGCGGCGCCTGACGCCAGCGGACCATTTGCGCGTAGAGCCACGCGGCGTGTCTCGGCTCCGGCCGCGCCGCACCGTCGCGTCCTATCAACAGATAGGACTGTGCCGTGCGTGGAGCCCCGTGAGCCGAAAGGCGCAATTTGCCCTCGAGCGCCGACCGCACCAACTCGGGCGCCACATCGACACGATGCGGCGTGGCCACGAGCCGAGCGACATCCGCCATATTGGCCGGATCGCTGATGAAGGCCGCCGCGCGATCGAGCGCACGCAACAGCCGCTGCAAAACCTCGCCCCGGCCTTCAAGCCACGCCGAGCGCACTGCGAGGACCTTCTCGGGCGCGCGCGCCACGATCTCGCAACCGAAATGCAAAATGTGCCCGACGCCGAGATCGACCGCGACCGAATTCCATGGCGCGCCAACACAAAAGCCGTCGACATGGCGATTAACGAGGCTTTCCACCATGTAGGGCGGCGGCAGCACCACAAGCCGCACATCCTCGTCCGGATCGATGCCTCCCGCGGCCATCCAAAGGCGCAGCTGATAATTGTGCGTCGAGAACGGAAACGTCATGCCGAACGTCAGCGGCTCGGCGCCGTGCCGGCGCCGTTCGGCGGCAACGCGGACGAGCGCGCGTGCTGAGACCTTCGGATCGATCAGATCGCCGTCCGCCGCGGCGGCGAGGGCGTCGTGAAGTGCCGGAGAGACAGTGATCGCATTGCCGTTGAGGCCGAGCATGAAAGGGGCCACCAACGGGACCTTGACGTGCCCAATGCCCAAACTCGAAGCGATGGCGACAGGCGCGAGAACATGCGCGGCGTCGAAAAGGCCGATATCGAGCTTGTCCCGCACATTCGACCATGACACTTCGCGCACCAGATCGATCGCGAGGCCCTCCCTCGCCGCAAAGCCGTTGTCGGCCGCGATGATCAGCGCCGCCGCGTCGGTCAGCGGAATAAAGCCTATCCGCAGGCGATCGTCGGTCATTTCAGAAGCTCCGCGGCAGTGACGACCGACTGGGCAACGTCGGCGATTTTTTTGTTTTCGTTCATGCCGGTCTTGCGCAGCAGCGCATAAGCCTCGGCCTCGCTGATGTTCCTGACCTTCATGAGGATTCCCTTGGCGCGGTCGATGACCTTGCGCTCCTCGAGTGCGTTACGCGTGCGGTCGAGCTCATCTTGCAGGCGCGCAAAAGCATTGAATCGCGAGATACAAAGATCGAGAACGCTCTTGATCCGTTCTTTCTTGAGGCCATCGACGATGTAGGCGGAAACGCCGGCATCCACGGCGGCTTCGATCGAGGCGGCGTCGCTTTGATCGACAAACATGGCGATTGGCCGCTTCACGGCGCGGCTCACCTGAAACATTTGCGCCAGCACGTCGCGGCTCGGATTTTCCAGATCGATCAGAATCACTTCGGGATCGATGGTGTAGATGCGCGCCAACAGGTTCGTCATCTCACCGATTTGCGAGACCTGCACATAGCCGGCCTCGCGCAGGCCGTCGGCGAGGATCGCGGCGCGAAGCGGATTTTCGTCAACGATGACAATCTTAAGCGCTGGATCCATCAGACAACGAGGTTCGAGCGGATTCTCGCGGCGCGCCGGTGCGGCGGACTTCATGTCGAGGAAGCAAGATTTCGGCCGCTTTATGGTCCACGTCTTGTGTTGCACTCGAATTTCAATGCAAAGCGACAAGAAGGACGACAATTTCGCAAACTTGTTCCAACGCCCCCAATACGTCGCCAGTTTGACCGCCGATCTGGGCGAGACACAGCCAAGCCATTGCGATGACCGTCACGCCCAGCAGGAGAGCCGCCTCAATTCCGGAGACATGGCCCAGTCCGGCGAAGAGAAGCAGCAGACCCAGCGCCACGGCGATGGCGACGCCCCCAACCGGTGGCTTGCCGGCGCGCTGCGAAAGGCCATCGCTGCGCGCTGCCGGCACGAGCACCATGAAGGCCGGAAGCGCTGCGCGCGCGGCGCCGTGGGCCGCAATCAACGCCATGGCGACGGTGGCCGGTTGAGCGAGTGCAGCCAATGCGCTGACGCGAAGCAGAATCGCGATCGTCAAGGCGCAAACGCCATAGGTCCCGATCCTGCTGTCGCGCATGATTTCAAGCTTGCGTTCGCGCGTCGTGCCGTCGCCAAATCCATCCGCCGTATCGGCCAGTCCGTCCTCATGCAGACAGCCGGTCGCCACCAGCGTCGATGCAACGCTGAGCGCCGCCGACGGCCAGTCCGGCAATCCACACTTATGCGCCAGCGCATAGATGGTAGCGCCGACGAGCCCGACCACAAGGCCGGCAAGCGGAAAGGCCCACACCGAGCGTCCAAGTTCGAAGCCCGCGCTCGACGCCGCGAGCGGCAGCGGAATTCGGGTCAAAAAAGTCAGGGCCGCCGCGATGTCTTTGGCGCGATCGGCCGGCCAGCCGTCAGGGATCGTCATCATCCGTTCTCGTTACGCGCGAGCGGGTGATGGTCGCGCTGTGGCAGATTTGCTAGAGGTCCCGCGTGGCCCTGCCGGCGTAAGGATAACTCGGCAATGACGAATTTCACCTCCTTTTCCGACCTGCGCGCGATTTGTCTCGATCTGCCGAGCGGGTCGCCGGCGGCGAGTTCGGCCGTCGTACAGCGCGACGCCATGCTGACTAAACCGCCGGGCAGTCTCGGCCGCCTTGAGGATTTCGTCACTTGGCTTGCCCATTGGCAGGGTCATGCCCCGCCGCGATTAGAGCGCGTCGACATCCTCGTCTTTGCCGGCAACCACGGCGTGACCAAGCGCGGCGTCTCGGCCTATCCGGCCGAAGTCACCGCCCAGATGGTGGCGAACTTCGCCTCGGGCGGCGCCGCTATCAATCAGCTGGCACAAACCGGCGGCGCCAAGTTGCGCGTGATCCCGCTCTCGCTCGACGCGCCGACCGCCGATTTCACCGAACAGCCGGCGCTGATGGAAAGCGAATTCCTTGCGGCGGTCGCAACCGGCTACGACGCCGTGTCGTCCAATTGCGACCTCGTTTGCCTTGGCGAGATGGGGATCGGCAACACCACAGCCGCATCCGCCATCGCGGCGGCGCTTTTTGGCGGCGGCGGTGCGCGCTGGGCGGGGCGCGGCACGGGCGTCGACGGCGAGGGATTGGCGCGCAAACGCGACGTCATCGACCTTGCCCTCGGACGTCACGCCGCGCTTCTGCACGATCCGCTTTCGGTCGCCGCGGCGCTCGGCGGTCGCGAGCTCGCTGCAATACTTGGCGCCACATTGGCGGCGCGCCGGCAGCGCGTCCCTGTGCTGCTCGATGGCTTCGTCTGCACCGCGGCGGTGGCGCCGCTGGCGAAGCTGAGCACCGATACGCTCGCGCACGCGCTTGCCGGACACGTTTCGGCGGAAGCCGGACACAGGATGCTGCTCGACGAGCTTGGTCTCAAACCGCTGGTCGATTTGAACATGCGGCTCGGCGAAGCATCGGGCGCCGCAGTAGCGTTGCTGCTCCTCCGTGCGGCCCTGGCGTGCCACACCGGCATGGCGACGTTCGCCGAGGCCGGCGTTTCGGATAAGCCCGCGGATGACGCGGCCCAGGAGCCCAAGGCAGCGGGTTAGGCTGGAACCGCGTCATACGCGGTTACGGCGCACCGGCTATGACGTGAAAGAAACTTCCCGTCACTCGGCCGCGTCGCGCACCCGCGCGGCCGAGGACTTGACCTTCGGCGTCAGAAAATTCAGCGAACGGCTCATCGCCGCCTGCGGAGATCAGCGAGGCGTAGTGAAATTCGTGGCCGCGGACGATCGTGCCTTTGGCGCCCAAGATCGTGTCTGACAAAAGCCGTGCCGTGCGATAGCCGAGATGGAGCTTGCGCTTTGCAAAGCTCGTCGTATGGCCAAGCAGTCCGCTCATCGCGTGACGGTGGCCTGCCGCATCCTCAAGGCCTTGGCCCAAAACCATATAGCCGCCGCACTCGCCGTGCACGGGCCGCGTTTCGGCAAAGGCCTTTAATCCCGCATGGAAGCGACGCGCGACGGCGAGCGCGACGGCGTGCAGTTCCGGATAACCGCCTGGCAGCCAACAGCTGTCGGCATGATCGGGCGGCGGCTTATCGGCGAGCGGCGAGAATGGAACGATCTCGGCGCCGGCGTTGCGCCAGCCCTCGACGAGATGCGGATAGATGAAGCTGAACGCCTCGTCGTGCGCCAATGCGATTCGCTGTCCGGGAGGCGGCAGCGCTGGCGCGGGTGATGCCGCAGCGACTTTGAACGGGGCGGCGCTTGCAGCAATCGCCGAAAGATCAAGGTGGGACTCGGCCATATCGGCAAGGCGGCCCATCAACGCCGCCAGATCGGCATGTTCACCGGCCTGAACAAGTCCCAGGTGCCGCTCCGGCAACGCGATGACGGCGTCTCGTGGCAGCGCGCCGAGGACCGGCATGCCGGTTGAGCCGATGGCGTCAGCTACAAGCGCGCGGTGCCGCTCACTGCCGACGCGGTTGAGAATGACGCCGGCGATCTGCACCGCCGGATCGTGCGTCGCAAAGCCCCGCACCAGCGCCGCCGCCGACTGCGCCTGCCGCGAAACATCGAGCACGAGAAGAACCGGCAGCCCGAAATAGGAGGCGAGATCGGCGGTCGCGCCGCGCTGGCCTGCCGAAACTCGGGCGCCATCGAACAAACCCATGACGCCCTCGACGACGACGATCTCTGCACTTTGGGCCGCACGCGAAACCAGGGCCTCAAGCAGCGCAGGCGGCATGGCCCACGAGTCGAGATTGACGCTTGAGGCGCCCGTAGCGGCGGCATGGAACGCCGGGTCGATGTAATCAGGACCCGTTTTTGCTCCGCGTACAATGACACCGCGCCGCGACAGCGCTGCCAATATGGCGAGCGTCACGGTCGTTTTGCCAGCGCCCGAATGCGGCGCGGCGATGATGACGCTGCGCGCCGTCACGCCGCGCCTCCCCGAAAGCGACGGCGATAGTCAGCATCGTAGAGCGCACTGTCGCGGAAATCCCGCGCGGCGAGCGCGCGGCCAACCAGGATGATGGCTGTGCGCTCGATCTTTGCGGCGGCGACTTGTGCCGCAATATCGGCGAGCGTACCGCGTAGAATTTGTTGCGCCGGCGCGCTGGCTTGAAATACGACCGCAACCGGACAATCCGCGCCGTAAATCGGCGTCAGCTCCTCAACGATCGTATCAATGGCGTGGATCGCCAAATGAATGACCAACGTGGCTCCGCTCGCCGCGAAGGTTGAGAGCTTTTCCTTCTCGGGCATGCGCGAGGCGCGGCCGGACACACGCGTGAGCACAACGCTCTGCGCAACTTCAGGGACGGTCAGTTCGCACTCCAAGGCCGCCGCGGCGGCAGCGAAAGCCGGCACGCCAGGCGTAAGCGTATATGGAATGCCACGCCGATCGAGACGGCGAAGCTGTTCGGCCAGAGCGCTGTAGATCGACAGATCGCCGGAATGAAGCCGCGTCACGTCGAGGCCCGCGGCATGCGCTGCGGCGAACTCGGCATCGATCTCGTCAAGCGATAGCGGCGCGGTATCGACGATGCGCGCTCGCGGCGGACAATGTTCAAGCAACGCACCCGGTACGATCGAGCCAGCATAAAGACAGACCGGACAGCGCGCGATGAGATCGCGTCCGCGCACGGTAATCAGATCGGCGGCGCCCGGACCTGCACCGATGAAATGGACGGTCACAGGGACGCGTCCGACGCGGCGAGCGCGCAGGTCGCGGTGCCGACCACAAGCCGTGAGCTGATAAGCCGCGACGAAGGTCCGGCCGCAGCGAGTGCCGCAGCTTCGGCGACGGACGGGACACCGGTCAAAGCCTGCACGCGCTCGGAACGGGTCACGGTGCGTCCGCTCGCCGCTCGGAGTGCTTCGTCCGAGATAAGAAGCACTGCGATGCCGAACTTCGCTGCAGCCGCCGCAATGCCCGCCTCTTCGGTCTTGGCCGCGGCAGTAGCGATGCAATCAAGCGCATCGGATGCAATGCCGGTCCGTGTCAGGGCGGCGCGGATGGCCGCTTCGACATCGGGAGCCGGCCCACCCTTTCGGCATCCGACCCCGGCCACTATCATGGCTTTGTCCAAATCCATTGCGTGACCGGCATCGCAGGCCGCCACGCGGTCTTACCGCCGACCGGATCCGCGCGCGTGACCGCGATGCGAATGAGTTCACCGCCGCGCGCAGCATGACGAGCAATCAAGGCCGCCTCGGTTTCCAGCATTACGGCGTTAACCACGAGGCGTCCGCCGGGGCGCAGCGCATCGATCGCGGCATCGAGCATGCCTGCATTGCTGGCGCCACCGCCGATGAAAATCGCGTCCGCTACGGCAAGGCCGGACAGCGCCGCGGGCGCCGCGCCCGTCACGACAGCAAGCCCCGGCACGCCGAACGCTGCGGCATTGCGTTGGATGCGCGCTGCGCGCTCCTCACGCTGCTCGATCGCGATAGCACGCATTATTGGATCGGCCAACATCCACTCGATCGCGATGGACCCTGCGCCGGCGCCGATATCCCACAACAATTCACCGCGGCGTGGCGCCAGCGACGACAGTGTCACCGCGCGGACTTCGCGCTTGGTGATTTGGCCGTCGTGTTCAAACAACGCGTCGGACAAGCCCGCGGCGCGGGCGAGAATGCGGGCACCAGGCGCGGCCTTCACCTCGACGGCCACGACGTTGAGTGGATCGACGGTGCCGAGGTCAAATGCGCTCGCGTCGATCGCGCGGATTCGCTCGCGCGGTCCACTGAGCGCCTCCAGAACCGTCATCTTCGAAGCGCCAAAGCCGATGCTTGTCAGAAGCTTCGCCAGCGCGGCCGGACCTTCGTCGTCGGACGTGAGCCCCAGAATGCGAGCACCCGGCTGCAGATGCGGCCGCACCAGATCGAGCTTGCGGCCATGGAGCGATAGCAATGTCGTCTCCGGCAACGACCAGCCGAGCCGTGCCGCCGCCAGGCTGAACGCCGACGGCGCCGGCACAACATTCATCTCGCGCGCATCAACGTGCCGCGACAGCACCGCGCCAACGCCATAGTGGAAAGGATCGCCGGACGCGAGCACGCAGACCTGGCGGCCACGATGCTGCAGCACCTCGCTTGGCGCGCCGTCGAACGGACTCGGCCAACGCCGGCTCGCGCCGCGAATGAGCGGCGCCGCGAGGCTCAAATGACGCCGGCCGCCGAATACGATCTCGGCCGCATTGATCAGCCCACGCGCAACCGGGCTCAAACCCTCGACGCCGTCCTCTCCGATCCCGACGATGGACAGCCACCGCGGCGATGCGGCAGTGTCGCCCTCAATCGCATCAGGAAGCGGCATGTTAGGAGACGGCATGGCGCGCGTCCTCATTCTTGGCGGCACGGCGGAATCGCGACTGTTGGCACGCCGCCTGGCGGAGCGGAGCGGCCTCGACATCACCCTTTCGCTCGCCGGCCGCACCGCTTCGCCCGCGGCGCAACCGGTGCCGGTCCGGATCGGCGGCTTCGGCGGCGCAGCGGGACTTGCGGATTATTTGATGGAGCGCCGCATCGACATCTTGATCGACGCCACGCACGCCTACGCCGGTGTCATTTCGGCGAATGCGGCCGCGGCGGCGCGCCAAACCGGCGTGTCGCTGATCGCATTGCGGCGGCCGCCCTGGTCGGCCGTTCCTGGAGACCGGTGGATCGAGGTAGGCGGTGTAGCCGACGCTGTACGGGCCGTCGGCGCAACGGAACGCCGCGTCTTTGTGGCACTCGGCCGCAACGAACTCGCACCGTTCGTCGCAGCGCCGCAGCACTTTTATTTGATCCGCAGCGTCGATCCGGTCGACCCACCGCTCGCCCTGCCACATGTTACCTACATTACGGGCCGTGGTCCATTCGCCGAAGCCGACGATCGCGCGTTGATGATGGAGCATCGCATTGACGCCGTGATCGCCAAGAACAGCGGCGGTGACGCGACCTACGGCAAGATCGCTGCGGCGCGCACGCTCGGCATCGACGTCATCATGTTGCGCCGGCCGCCGGCAATCGCTGCTCCTGCGGTCGATACAGTGAACGATTTGGTCGCGTGGCTCGATCATGCGCTGACCTCCGCGGCGGCGCGCGGCGTATAAACCAGCGGCGCGCGGCCCGGACGTGCAATGACACGGGTCGCACGCGAGCCGACGATGATGAGCGTCGCCATGTCTGCCATCGTGGCGATCACGGTCTCAAGCGTTACGACCTCGACACGTTCGTCAGATCGGCCGATCGCGCGGCCAAAGATCACCGGCGTCGATGGGGGTAAGTGCCGCCGCAGCCGCTCGAACGCGGTACCGAGTTGCCATGGCCGCGCCCGGGACACCGGATTGTACAGCGCGATCACAAAACCTGCGCTCGCTGCGGCATCGAGACGCCGCTCGACAAGGTCCCAAGGCTTCAAGTTATCGGACAGCGACATCGCGCAGAAATCGTGGCCGAGCGGCGCGCCGGCACGCGCCGCCACGGCGAGCATCGCGGTGACACCGGGCACGATGGCGACATCGAGTGTGCGCCACGCTTCAGGGCCCGCCTCGATTTCCTCGCAAACGGCTGCCGCCATCGCGAAGACGCCGGGATCGCCGCCGGAAACAATGGCGACATTCGCGCCCTGTGCGGCGTGCCGCAGTGCGGAGGCGGCGCGCGATTGCTCTTCACGGTTATCGGAGGCATGACGGCTTTGTCCCGGCCGCTCCGGCACCCGATCGAGATAGGGCCCATAGCCGTAAAGCGCTTCGGCGCCCGCGAGCGCATCCCGCGCTTCCGGCGTGAGATAGCGCGGATCGCCCGGGCCCAGCCCGATGACGGTGAGACGGCCGCTCATGATCGCGTCTCCCAACCCGGCACAAGGACCACGGCGAAATAAGGCGCTTCGTCGTCGGTTTTCGCGCGCAGCGGAATCATTTGCGCGTCCGCCATGGTGCCGCGTTCCACATAGATGGCGCGCGGCAGCCGGCCGCTGACGTGCAGCGCGCGGCGCAGTTTCGGCAGATGCCGCCCAATCTTCATGATGACCGCAGCGTCGGCTTCGGTGAGACGGCGCGCCAATTCGTCTTCCGGCAGCGTGGCCGGAAGGACGGCGAACACATCGTCGCCTTGCGCAACCGGTATGCCCGCCGCCGACCAGCAGCCCGACATGCCGGTGACCCCGGCGATGATCTCAGTCGGGAAGTGCGGAGCGAGCCGCACATGCAGATGCATGTAGGAGCCGTAGAACAGCGGATCGCCCTCGGAAAGGACCGCGACCGTTAATCCAGCATCGAGATGCGCCGCGATTTTGGCCGCTGACGCATCGTAGAAATCGCGGATCGTCTTGCGGTATTCGGTGCTGCACGCTGGCAGCTCTGTGGTCACGGGATAAGAGAGCGGAAGTTCGATCGCATCGGCGCGGATATGCGCCGCGGCAATCGCGCGCGAATGGCTCGCGTTACCGGCCTTGGCGAAATGCACAACCACGTCGGCTTCAGCGAGCGAGCGCACAGCCTTTAGCGTCATCAGCTCAGGATCGCCCGGGCCGACGCCGATGCCCAAAAGCTTGCCCGCACTCACAGCCCGGCCCTCGCCAAAGCATTAACGGCCGCGGCCGTCATGGCGCTGCCGCCCATGCGGCCGCGCACGATGATGAAAGGCACGCTGCGCGGATTGGCGGCCAGAGCCTCCTTCGACTCGGCTGCGCCCACGAAGCCAACCGGAATGCCAAGGATGACGGCGGGTTTCGGTGCGCCGGCGTCGAGCAAATCCAGCAAACGAAACAGTGCCGTCGGCGCGTTGCCAATCGCGACCACCGCACCGGCAAGGCGATCGCCCCAGAGATCGAGCGCCGCCGCCGAGCGCGTCGTGCCGTGTCGATCGGCGATGCTGGCGACGCGCGGATCGTTGAGCGTGCAGATCACGTCGTTGCGCGATGGCAGCCGCGCGCGGGTGATACCGTGCGCGACCATTTCGGCGTCGCACAGAATCGGCGCGCCGGCTTTCAGCGCGGCGCCTCCCGCCTTGACGGCATTGCCGCCGAACACGATGTGCTGCGCCGCCTCCACGAGACCGCAGGCATGGATCATGCGCACGGCGACAACGGCTTCGTCTGCCGAGAAGCGCGACAGATCGGCTTCGGCACGAATGATCGCGAATGAGCGCTCGTAGATCGCGGTGCCGTCGCGCAGATAGGTGGCCGTCTCAGCCATGGCCGACCTCATGTCTTGCGGCGCGTGCATACTCAGCAATTGCCGCTGGGAGCTCGTGCGTAGCGACCGTAGCAACCGGTGCTGCACGTGCCGAACCTTTGGCCACGAGCGCGCATCCATCGGGCGTGCCGACGATTGTCAACGCCGCCGGTCTCGGATGCGCGCAACCCTTGGGGCAGCCGGAAATGTGAATTCTGAAACTCTCGCCGATGTATGGCGCCGCGGCCTCCACAATGGTCAGACCGAGATCGCGTGCCGCGATGTGCGCGGACGCGCAAATCGGTGCACCGGCGCAGGCGATGACGTGCCGGCGCGGGTCGTCTGTGTGCACGATAAAGCCAAGTCGCTCCGCAGACGCCGCAAACACGGCCGCTGCATCGTCCGTTAATCCGATCGCCAGCAAGGCTCCCCCGGGCGCGGCCCGCAGCCCGCTCGTGCCAACTGCCTGAGCCGCTTCGACTAAGCCTTCGAGCACAGACGCGTCGGCATGCCCAAAAGCCAGGCCGAGGCCGCACGCCAACGATCCGTCGTGCAGCCGGTGTCGTTGGATCGGTTCAGCGGCACGTCGAGCGGCTGGCGGGGCGCCCTCAATGAGCAGATCGGCAATCACGGAACGGAACGGCGCATGCCCCTCGGTCGTGACGATGTCGCGCGCACGCGTGTCGCGCCCGCGCGACGCCAGAACACTCAGCAGGCGTTTCACCACTTCCACGCCATCGGCAACGGCGACATAGCCGATATCCGTGGCACTGGCGCCGTCGCCGCCGATCATGACGCGAAGCGCAATCTCATCCTTGATCGTTCGCGCCGAAAGACGAACGTCCGCCGCAAGCGCGTCAAGATGAAGCGCGCCGCCGCCATCGACGGCGACAGAAACCTTGGCGGCAAGGGTCTCGGCAACCTCACGCTGGCCGAGCGCCTTCCGCAGCTTCGCCGCAAGGGCACCGGCATTCAGGACTTCGTCGGCATCCAACCCGCCAAGCGGATTGACGAGAATTGGAATTCCGTCAGCTGCAGCGATTCCGAACTCGGCGACCGCCGCGGCGAAGAGTGGTGCCGAAGCCGCGCTCAGGCCGCGCACCTGGATGCTGCCGCGCGAGGTGACTTCAACGACGCCGTTACCATGCGCGCGCGCAGCGCCGCACAAATCCGTAAAGGCCCGGGGCGATATCGTTCCGATCGGCAGCAGCCGGACCAGCAGTCCGTCGCCGGTCTGCATTGGAGCCGACAGACCCGGGCAGGCGCCCCGACGTTGTGGAGCGTTTCTTTCGCGCAGCGCTGTCGCGTAGACACTCATATGACGGCCTCTGAACGGAGTACAGCCAGTCCGTGATCGACGTCGTTGCGCCGCGGGTGCCAAAAACCGCGCCGGCGCGCAGCATCGAACCGCTCGGCGATAGCGGCGGCGGCCTGCGGATTTTCCCGCAACAGAAAGTCCTGCACAACGGGATCGGCGACGTAGGCTTCGTGCAGCAGATCGAACAACTCGCTCGCAACCGCATCGGTCGTTTCGGCGAAGTTGAAAAGGCGATCGACCGTCTCGGCCAATTCGGCGGCGCCACGCGGACCATGCCTCATCTGGCCGGCGATGAAGCGCGGATGAACGGCGCGTCCGCGTACGATGCGCGCCAGCGCAGCCGACAGCGCGCGTGCGCGAGGGCGTTGCGGATCGGTGCTATCGAGCATGATCAGGTCGACCGGCCGGCCGAGCAGTTTTGCCGCCGCCGCGAAGCCGCCGACGAAGGCCGCGTCCTCGGTGCCTTCCAGAAGATCGCGGCCCGGATCGTCGCCGGGGTGCACAAGAACGTCAGCGCTTGCCACGCGTTGCGCGAAGCCGCCGGGCGCCTCATTCGCTTCTCCGTCCGCACCGCCGTGGGCATGTGAGGCGGCGGCCAGATAGGCCGCACCGATGGCTTCGACGCTCGCGTTTTGGCCGAGCAGACCTTCCGCGCCCGAGCCGTATGTGCCGGGCGCGGTGCCGAAGATGCGGTCGAGCCGCACGGCGTGTCCCTTGGCAGCGCGTCTCGCAGCTGCAAGCGGGTTTTCGTCGCCATCTTCGTCACGTGCGGCCACTGCCTGCACAGCAGCGTCGATCAGCGCGATCTGTGCCGGAAAGAGATCACGGAAGAGCCCCGAAATGCGCCACGTCACATCGACCCGCGCACGCCCGGTCGCGGCGGTCGGCAGCACCTCCGCACCGGTGACGCGCCCGCTCGCATGGTCCCAGATCGGCCGGCAGCCCATGAGCGCTAACCCCTGCGCAATTTCCTCACCGCCGGTCCGCAGCGTCGCACTGCCCCAAAGGTCGATGACGGCGCTGCGAACCATCTCACCATGAGTCTGCAGGTGCGTGCGGACCACCTCCCCCGCGGCGAGGCGGCCGAGCTCCATCGCGGTCGGCGTCGGCAGCGTACGCGGATCGGCGGTGAAAAGATTGCGGCCGGTCGGCAGCACGTCGCGCCGGCCGCGCGCCGGTGCGCCGGCAGGCCCCGGCGCGACGCGGCGACCGTCGAGTGCGGCGATCACCGCTGCGCGTTCCGCCTCTGCACTTTGCTGCCAAGCTGGATCGTCGTGATCCATGGGAGCGCGGCCGTAGACGTGCAGGCCATCTTTGACGGCGAGGTCTTTTAGATCGCACAGCCATGCGTCGATCCGGCGCAACGCCTCGTCGGGGTCGACCGCGCCGCCGAGTCCGGCTTCGCGCGCCAATCCGGTTCGCTGCGCGGTCTCGACGATGAGCGTGGCCAAACGCTCACGCCGACGCCGGTCGAGTCCATCAGCCTGCGCATATTCGTCGAGCAATAGTTCAAGTTCGTGTGCATCCCCGGTCGGTCCGCCGGCAACAAGCGGCGGCGGCAAGTGACCGATGGTTACGGCGGCGATCCGGCGTTTAGCCTGCGCCGCTTCGCCGGGATTGCTGACAATAAACGGATAGATCACAGGCAGTGGACCGGTGACGATTTCCGGAAAGCACTCCGCGGTCAGCGCGATTGCCTTGCCGGGCAGCCATTCGAGCGTGCCGTGCGCACCCATATGGACCAGTGCATCGACTTTGGCCACGTGCCGTAGCCAAAGTCCAAAAGCCACGAGTGCATGCCGCGGCGGCAGCGATGGATCGTGATAGTCGGCACGCCGCTCCGCTGCGCGTCCGCGATCCGGCGGCAGCGCGACGAGTACGTGACCGAATTGTTGCGCGCGAAAATGAAATGCGCCATCGCGCACATCCGGATCGTCCGCCGGGTCGGCCCAGGCTTCGCGGAGACGCGCAACCGCTGCGTCCGGCACGCTTGAAAGCAATCGCTCATAATCCGCGACCGCCAAGCGTGCATCGGACGCGTCGGACGAAAGCGCTGCGAGCAACTCGCGCGGTGTCTTGGGCTCGCCGCGCACCGAATAGCCGCCGGCCGCAAGATCGTCGAGAAGTGCGATCACGCTTGCCGGTACGTCGAGGCCGACGGCGTAGCCGGTACGGCCCGCTACGCCGGGGTAGTCCGGCATCAGCACGGCAACACGACGTTGGCCGCGCGGCAGATGGCGCAAGCGGATCTGGGCGGCGATGCGGTCCGCGACCGCCACGATACGATCAGGTTCGGGCCGGCTCGTCAGCGCAGTGAAAGCAAGGCCGTCGTGTGGCGGCAGCGGGTCTTTGAAAGCGACCACGCCGGACAGCACGCGGCCATCAAGCTCAGGAAGTACGACATGCATTGCCAGATCGGCAGCGCCTAGTCCGCGCGGGCTGTCACGCCACGCGGCACGCTTGGTGGTCGCACTGACGACCTGCAGCACCGGGACGTCAGCCTCTTCGATCGGCGTCGGTTCGCCGCCTTGGCCCCCGACTGCGAATGCCGTCGTGGTGACGATCAGCACCGGATTGAGCCGCGCAAATGCATCACGCAGGAACACAGCCGCTCCAGGATCCTTCAAGCTCGTGACGATGAGTGGCGCGGGCGTCAGACCGCGCTCCGTCAGTGCCGCATAGAGTGCATCGATCGGCGCGGTGTCGGCGGCGAGCAAGAGCGCGCGATAGAACAGGATCGGCACGACCGGCTTGCCCGTTTCGAGCGTCGCAGCGAACCGATCGAGATCGACCGCGCCCTCATCCGGCACATAGCCGGCGAAGCGCGGCACCGGCTTCGGTTCGCGAACCGCAAGATCGAATCCGGCATGGCGAGCGAGCCTCAACAACAGCGCCCGGAGATTGTCCTGCCCGCCTTCGCGAAAGAAGCGCAGCAGCGCGTCGAGCTCATCGCGCGGCAATGTCGACGCCGCGGCGAGGCGATCATCGTCGCTATCTTCGCCCGGCAATACGGCAAGCGCGATGCCGCGCTCACGGGCCAGCGCCGACAGGCGATCGATGCCGTATTTCCACCAATCGAGGCCGCCGAGCAGGCGCACGGCAATAACCTTGGCGTGCGCACCGACGCGATCGATCCACAGATCGACCGACATCGGATGGCGAAGATCGCGCAGATGGGCAAGGCGGACGCTCGGCAGTATCTCTCGTTCCGCCTGCCAGGCGGCCGCGAGGCCTGTGAGATCGCTATCGGCGAACGACAACACGACGATGTCGCCCGGCGTCTGGCCGAGATCGACCGCTTCGACGATCTCGTCGAGGTTGGTGGAACTCGTGCTCAGCAGATGCATCGGGCAACCTTGCCGTTAGCTCACCAGCGCCCGCGTCACCGCGGCGCGATCGAGGCCTTTCAATCCAATTACGACCAGGCGGCCTTCGCGAGCTTCCGCCGCACTCCACGGCCGGTCGTATTGATGCGTCACGCGCGCGCCGACCGCTTGCACAAGAAGACGCAGCGGCTTGTTGGCCACAGCAGCGAAGCCTTTGACGCGCAGCACGTTGAATTGCTCGGCGAGCGCGGCGACGCGAGCGGTCAGCGCCGCCGGGTCGGCGACTTCGCCGAGCGGCACGACGAACGAATCGAAATCGTCGTGATCGTGCTCCTGTTCAGCGTCGTGATGCGTACGTCGATTCTCGATGTCATCCTCGGCGCCGACGCCGAGACCGAGCAACAGCGCCTGATCGACCTTGCCGTCGGTGACGGTGATGACTTTGACGCTGCGCGGCAACGCGTCCGAAATCGTCGCCATCGCCCTTTTGACTCCGGTCTCGTCCAGCAAATCTCGCTTGTTTAGCACCACGAGATCGGCGCAGGCGATCTGATCCTCAAAGACCTCTTCGATCGGATCGTCATGGTCGAGCTCATTATCGGCGGCGCGCTGTTGCGCCAGCGCGGCGAGATCATGCGCGACGCGCCCGTCGGCAAGGGCCGGACCGTCCACGACAACAACAACGCCATCCACAGTGACGCGGCTCTTGATCGCCGGCCAATGGAACGCCTGCACCAACGGCTTCGGCAACGCGAGGCCGGACGTTTCGATGACGATGTGTTCGATGCCGCCTTTCGACAAAATGGCATCGAGCGCCGGTACAAACTCGTCGGCCACCGTGCAGCACAAACAGCCGTTGGCGAGTTCGACAATGTTCTCCTCCGGGCAGGCGGCGTTGCCGCAGCCTTTCAGGATTTCGCCGTCAATGCCGACGTCGCCGAACTCATTGACGATGACAGCCAGACGGCGGCCTTGCGCATTGGCAAGCACGTGACGGATCAGCGTGGTTTTGCCGGCGCCCAGAAAACCGGTGACGATGGTGCAAGGGACGCGAGCGAGCGAACCGTTCATTCGTTGTGTCCTTCAAAATCGATCGGAGGAACGCGGGCAATCAGGCCGCGCTTGAGCGGCTCCGGCCGGCCCCGCCACGGCAGAATGCCATCTGCGGCGCCGGCAAGAAGTTTCGCGCCCTCGACGAGAGCTTCGCCGCAAGTCACGTCGAGACCCCCAAATACGTAGGTCCAGGAGCCGTTGCCGCACATGGAGGCGCTCGGACCTCGCGTGCAATTCGCAAGGCAGCGGATTTGCCGCACGATGACCTCTGTTCCTTCAGCCGCGCGCGCGGTCGCGGCAGCGAGGATCGCACCGGGGCGCGGGTCGGTGTCGGGATCGCTGGCGCGCCTGCAGGTGATGCAGACATAGACGATCGGAGCGCCGGCCGGCGTCGCCTTTGAAGGCACCCCAGTGTCGAGGATGTTCGTCATGCCGCAGTCCTCAAACTTGCTTGCTCGGCGAACGGCCGGTCGAGGCCTTGCCAGCGATACAGCACATACGAGACCGCCCAACTCGCGATGAAGATGCCGACGATCAGATAGCCAAAATTGGCGAGACCGCCGTTCAGGTCGCTGACCGCATCCCAGAACCGACCCTCTAGTCCAAGCTTGTCGGCGATCAGGCCGAGCGCTTCGATACCGCCGATCAACACCGCCACGACAACCGAGATCGCCGTAATGGTGAGGTTGTACCAGATTTTGCGGATCGGATTGAGGAACGCCCAGCCGTAGGCCCCGACCATCAGCACACTGTCAGTGGTATCGATAAGCGTCATCCCCGCAGTGAACAGCGCCGGAAATATCATGACGGTCGCGAAGCTCATGCCGCCGGAAGCCTGGCTTGCGGCTACCGTAAACAGACTGATCTCGGTGGCGGTGTCGAAGCCGAGGCCGAACAGAAATCCGATCGGAAACATCTGCCAGCTGTGCGACACCATGCGGAACAGCGGCCGGAACAGCCGCGACAGCAGGCCGCGTCCCGAGAGCAGAAGATTCAGTTCCTGATCCGCAACCGGTTCGCCGCGCCGCGCTCTGCGAAAGCTCTGCCAGACGTGCCGCAGTATCACGAGATTGATCACGGCGATGGCCAGCAGAAAAAACGCCGAGGCGCCGGTGCCGATCACGCTGCCGATCGCTTTGAAATCCTGAAAGCGGCCCTGCAGCGCGAATGCCGCCGCGGCGATGGCGCCGACCGCAACCGCAATGGAGAGCGAATGGCCGAGCGAAAAGAACAAGCCGACCGCATAGGGCCGCCTGCCCTCCTGCATGAGCTTGCGCACGACGTTGTCGATGGTCGCGGTATGGTCGGCATCGACGGCATGCCGCAACCCGAGCACATAAGCCAGGACCGCGGTACCGAGCAGCGTCGGACGGCCGGCCAGGGCGATCACCGCCCAGGCCCAGACCGCTGCGTTGGCGATCAGCAGCAGGATATAGAGCACACCGACTCTGGCACGGACATCGGACGAGTCGTCGTCAAGCGTCGCTTTCAGGAAACCGAGCACGATGGGTCCTCGCATGACCGTTAGTGTCGGCGCGAGCGAGGACCAAAAAGACTCAATCGTCTTTCAGATCATCCACTGGCTCACCCCGGCCAGTGTTTGTCGCGTCGACTCAGGCCCGACGGCAGGTCTCCTGGCTCGCGGATCGTCGCCTCGCCCAGCCTTCCCGGCGGCACGGCGCCGCCAGTGGCTCAGTCGGACGAGACTTCCCGCTCACAGTTGCGGGGGCAGCTGCGGATTTGGCCGTGACTCGTGTGACCGCACCGCATTCCCTTTTCACCCTCTCGCGAGGGACCATCAGTGGGCTAGTGATAGATTTCAGCGGGCCGGGCTGTCAATCTGGCGATCAGAAGTCTGGTCACAGTCGTGTGTTCCAAGCCGTGCGCCCGAGTCGGTCGCTTCGAGTATGAATTTGATGTCCAACGAAGCAAAGCTCACTTTCGTTCTTGGCGGCGCTCGCTCCGGCAAAAGCCGTTTTGCCGAGGGTTTGATTACCGCGATGCCGCCACCCTGGATTTATGTGGCGACGGCGGAACCCCTCGATGACGAGATGGCCGAACGCATCGCGGCGCACCGTTCGCGCCGCTGCTCGTCCTGGCAAACAATCGAGGCGCATCGCCACCTTGCGGCGGTGCTTGCGGCGTCCGACAACAAGCCGCTTCTCGTCGATTGTTTGACGCTCTGGCTGTCGAATCTCGTCCTCGCCGAAGCGGACATCGATGGCGAAATTGCACGACTGGAAAAGGCGCTGGCAGCCGTCACGGCGCCGACGGTGCTGGTCGCGAACGAAGTCGGCTATGGGATTGTGCCGGATTATCCTCTCGGGCGGCGGTTCCGTGATCTGCAGGGCCTTCTCAATCAACGCATCGCCGCGCTGGCTGACCGGGTTGTGCTGGTCGTGGCCGGATTGCCGCTCGCGATCAAGGGAACGCTATAAGGCGCGATCATGAGCGACGCAATCGACAAAGATGAGGCCAAACGCCATCGCGCCAAGATGGCAAAACGCAAGGCCGTGCAGGACGCCGAAGTCGCCGAGAAGACGACCGAGAAAGGCCTGCTGATCGTGCACACCGGAACCGGCAAGGGCAAATCGACCGCCGCATTCGGTCTAGCGCTGCGCATGTTGGGGCGCGGACATCGCGTCGGCGTGGTGCAGTTCATTAAGGGCGCGTGGCACACGGCGGAACGCGACGCGCTCGCGCAATTCGGCGATCAGGTCGCCTGGCACACCATGGGCGAAGGCTTCACTTGGGAAACGCAAGACCGCGCGCGCGACGTCGCGGCGGCCGGACGTGCCTGGGAAAAAGCGCTTGAGCTCATGGACGATCCAAGTTTTGGATTGATTATTCTCGACGAACTCAACATCGCACTGCGCTACGACTATCTCGATCTTAGTGCCGTCGTTGCAGCGCTCACCGGGCGGCGGCCCGGCTTGCATGTCGTCGTGACCGGCCGCAACGCCAAGCCTGAGCTGATCGCGGCCGCCGATCTTGTGACCGAAATGACGCTTGTGAAACACCACTTTGCGGCCGGCGTGAAGGCGCAACCCGGCATCGAGTTCTGAGCCCATGCCGGCGCGCGCGCTCATGTTCCAGGGCACCGGTTCGGACGTGGGCAAATCGCTGATCGTCGCGGGTCTGGCGCGCGCATTCACGCTGCGTGGTCTCGGCGTGCGTCCGTTCAAGCCGCAGAACATGTCGAACAATGCCGCCGTGACGGCCGATGGCGGCGAGATCGGCCGTGCCCAGGCGCTGCAGGCCCGCGCGGCGCGCACGCCCGCGAGCGTTCACATGAATCCCGTGCTGCTGAAGCCACAGAGCGAGATCGGAGCGCAGATCGTGGTGCAAGGCCGTGTCTACGGCTCCGCCAAGGCCGCCGCCTATCAGCACATAAAGCGCGACTTGATGCCCTTTGTGCTCGACAGCTACCGGCAGCTCCAGCGTGGGGCCGATCTCGTGCTGATTGAAGGCGCCGGCAGCGCCGCCGAAGTCAACTTGCGCGATAACGACATCGCCAATATGGGCTTTGCGCGCGTAGCCGATACGCCGGTCGTGATCGTTGGCGACATCGATCGCGGCGGCGTCATCGCGAGCCTTGTCGGCACCAAGGCCGTACTCTCAGCCGAGGACTCCACGCTGGTGCGCGGCTTCATCGTCAATCGATTTCGTGGCGATCCGGCCTTGTTTGCATCAGGCATGCAGCGCATCGCCGATATGACCGGATGGCAGGCGCTGGGACTCGTGCCGTTCTTTCCCAGCGCGCGGCTCCTCCCCGCCGAGGATGCGCTGGCGCTCGATCACGATAGGCCGGTGAAGCCACGCGCGAAGGTGCGAGTCGCGGTGGCGATCTTGCCGCACATCGCAAATTTCGACGATCTCGATCCTCTCGACGCCGAACCCGCCGTCGATCTCATTCGCGTGCGCCCGGGCAAGGCGCTGCCCGGCAACGCCGATCTCATCGTGCTGCCAGGATCGAAGGCGACCATCGCCGACCTCACGGCCTTGCGTGCTGCCGGCTTCGACGTCGATATCGCCGCTCACGTGCGGCGCGGCGGTGCAGTCGTAGGGCTATGCGGCGGCTATCAGATGCTTGGCCGCACCGTCGCCGACCCGAACGGCATCGAAGGACCGGCATCGACCGTCGACGGGCTCGGTTTGCTCGACGTCGGGACAACCCTTTCGTCCGAAAAACGCCTTGAGCCGGTGCAGGGCATAACGACGGACGGCGCGCCCTTCTCCGGTTACGAGATGCACATGGGCGTCACCGAAGGGCCGGATCGTAGGCGGCCATTCGCACGGCTTGCCGACGGATCGGCGGAGGGCGCCGTCTCAGCCGACGGGCGCATCATTGGCACCTACATCCACAGCCTGTTCGCCGATGATCGGCAGCGCACGGCGTGGCTTGAGCGCTTTGCGGGTGGCGCAACGCGCGTCAACTATGAGGGCCTGGTCGAAAATACGCTCGACACGCTTGCCGCGCATCTGGCTGCACATCTCGATCTCGATGCGCTTTTGAAATTGGCACGATGATCGCACTGCGACTTGCGCGACATTCAAAGCCCGACAACACCGAACGCTATCAGCAGAGCGGCGGACATCATCAGCGCGATCAAAAGGATCGCGTCGGCCATGCGGTAAAGGGCGAGCGCGCGGCGGATATCGTCGGCCGTGGCGTCGCGGCGGCCGTCTCCCATGAACGCGTCGTCAACGGGAACCTCGCCGTAAACGCGAGGTCCTGCGAGCGAAAGCCCGAGCGCACCCGCCATCGCGGCTTCCGGGTAGCCGGCGTTGGGTGACCGATGGTGTGACGCGTCGCGCCAGACGGCGCGCCAGGCGTCAGCCGCTGACGCATCGGGCCTGCGCGCGGCCGCGAGGACGAGCAGCAGCGCCGCAAGCCGCGACATCGGCAAATTGACCAAATCGTCGAGCCGCGCCGCGGCCCAGCCGAAAGCCTCGTGACGCGGCGTGCGATGTCCAATCATGCTATCGGCGGTGTTGATGGCCTTGTAGACTGCGGCGCCGGGAAGGCCCGCGACAGCCATCCACAGCACCGGCGCCACGACGCCGTCGGAAAAATTCTCCCCAAGGCTTTCGATGGCTGCGCGCGCTACGCCGGCCTCGTCGAGGACCCTCGTGTCGCGCCCGACGATATGCGAAGCGGCGGCGCGGCCGGCATCAAGACCTTTGGTCTCAAGCGCAATGGCGACGTCGACCACGTGCTGGTACAAACTGCGTTGCGCGATCAAGGTGCCGCCGATAATGGCCGTGACGATGAGCCCGAACGGGATACGATAGAGCGAGCGTTCGATGACGACGGCGATCAGTCCAACAACCCCGAAAAGGATCAGCGTGGTGAGAATACCGGCGCCGCGCCGCACGATCGGGCGGGCGGAATCGCGATTTAGGGAGCGGTCGAGCGCTGCGATCAGATGGCCCATCCAGGTTACCGGATGGCCGATCACGCGCAGCAAGCGCTCCGGGTAACCGTCCAAGAGTTCGACCAGCATGGCGAAAGCGGCAAGCGCGACGGACATCTTTCCTCACGGCGACGCGGATGAGCCGCTGGTTCACGGCGGCGATCTCAGCGCCGCCCGCCGGCTGTTCCCGGATGCACCGGAACCTTTCATCGACCTGTCCACCGGGATCAATCCCCATCCTTACAAAGTGCCCCGCCTGAGCGCCGGCGTGTTCGCCCGCTTGCCGGAGGCGGCCACACTCGCCTCTTTGGCTGAGGTCGCCGCGAAAGCCTATGGCGCACCGTCAGCGGCATGCGTCGTGCCTGCGCCCGGCACGCAGATTTTGTTGCCGCTTGTCGCCCGCCTGCAGCGGCCGGGCCGGGCCGCCATAGTCGCGCCGACCTATGGGGAGCACGCGCGCGCCGCGGCGCTTGCCGGACACAACGTGACAGACGTCGCCGATATCGCTGCGGCGCACGGCGCCGGGCTCGCGATCGTCACCAATCCAAATAACCCTGACGGCCGGCTCTTTGACAAAGCCGAGCTGATCGATCTCGCCGAGCATTTGCGGTCGCGAGGCGGCCTTCTGGTCGTCGACGAGGCCTTCATGGACGTCGGCCCGTTGGACGGAAGCCTTGCGAACGAGACGTCGCGCGGCAATATCGTCGTGCTGCGATCGTTCGGCAAATTCTTCGGACAGGCCGGCTTGCGGCTCGGCTTCGCGCTCGCCGCGCCGGCCATAGCGGCCCGGCTCGCGGCGGCGCTGGGCCCCTGGGCGGTTTCGGGACCGGCCCTTGCGGTGGGAAGAAAAGCGCTCGCGGATCGCCAGTGGATTGATGAGACGCGCCACCGTTTGACGCAAGAGGCGGTGAAGCTCGATACCATTCTAAATAACGACGGTCTCGGCATCATCGGCGGCACAGCGCTGTTCCGGCTGGTGCAGATGCCGGCGGCGGACGAATTGTTTCATCACCTTGGACGCAGTGGAATTCTTGTCCGGCCGTTTCCTCACAATGCAGCGTGGTTGCGCTTCGGCTTGCCGTCGAAAACGGAGGATTGGCGGCGCCTGCAAGTTGCGCTGGCAGCGTTTCGGAAGAGCGGATAGGGTCGGGCCAGATGGGCTCGTGTTCATGAGCGTACGATCGCGTCCGGAGGTTCGACGTCTCGCTGCCGCGGCGAAGAGCACGGTCGGTTTCGATGACGCGTTCCGCCTTCGCTTGCGCGAACTTCTTGCCTGGCGCCGCGACGTCAGACGCTTTCGCCGCGATCCGCCGCCGGCTGGGACCTTGGAAGCACTCATCGAGCTCGCGTGTTTTGCGCCGTCCGTCGGTCTGAGCCAGCCGTGGCGCTTCGTCATTGTCGACAACGACGAGACTCGCGCGGTAATCCGGCAAAACTTCGAAACCTGCAACGCCGAAGCACTCGCCGCTCAGACCGAAGAGCGCGCAAGCCTTTACGCGAGGCTCAAGCTTTCCGGATTGACCGAAGCGCCGTGTCAACTCGCGGTGTTTGTCGATCGCTCGACGGCACGAGGCCACGGTTTGGGCCGCCTCACCATGCCGGAAATGATCGAGTACTCGGCGGTGACGGCGGTGCATACGATTTGGCTCGCCGCACGCGCTCAGGGCATCGGCATGGGCTGGGTGTCCATTCTCGATCCTGCCGCTGTCGCCGTCAGCCTTGGTGTACCGGCGGAGTGGAAGCTGATCGGGTATTTCTGCCTCGGCTATCCACAATCAGACAGCACGGTTCCCGAGCTTGAGCAGGCCGGGTGGGAGCGGCGCTGCTCATCGGCGGTCATCGTCCGGCGCTGAAACCTCCGTCGGTATCAACCTTAGTCGCGGCAATCCTAATGTGCCAAAACAGGGCACAACCGCTGGCACTCGCTTTGCTCCCGTCCGGTCAGCGATCGGCATGTGTTTCGGTCCGGTGCGACCGGATTTGATGCCGACGCGCCGGAAATCGAAGGTGAATTGAGACCGCCCACCGATGAACAAAGTCGGGACGCGGGTCAGGGAGCGAGCGGTGTTAACCAAAGGCCGTGCTACATTAACCTCAGCGACGTGGTTTGCTGCGTCCGTCGCCGCGGTCACAGTGTCCGTCATGACGTCCATGCCGGCTCACGCACAAGGCGTCATCGTCGGCGGTTGCGTCGGTCGTTGGGGCTCTTTTTCATGCGTGACACGCTGGGGGATTGCGGAAGACCCATACGTCAGGATGGTGCCGCAGCCGGAGGACGGCGCGGAACAAGGGCGAGCCGTCGCGCGCGATCACAAATGGCTCAACCGTTGCAAGCCGGTGCTTGCGGAAGATCGCTACGGTATACCGCGTTATGTGTATGCGGCGCCGGGCTGTGAATTCGGCGTCGGTGAACATTAGAGCACAATCGCTTATTGCACTCAGCGAACCGGGAAAGTGCCTCGCAACCGGTCTGCGCATGCTTTGCCGGCGAGATCGATCCAGTTGCCTGGTTTTGGTCCGGCAGATATTTGGCGATGACGACCGGATCCAAATCCTTGGCCGCACTCTCCGGCAGACGATACCAGGTCTCATTGCGGCCAAGCAGCACGAAGCCCAGATAGCCGCGCACCGTGAGCGTGAGGCCGTCGGGACTGACCGTCATCATGGCGCAGTAGATCTTGCCGTCCCGCGGATCGAGGATATTGCCGTTTTCGTACTTGAGGCCGTTGCGTTTCATATTTCTGATAAACGAAATGCCGAGCAACGGCGCATTCTTGCGATCGTCCTTGCAGCTCGAGCAGACCGGATTTGGGGGATCGTCCGGGTGGGGAAACGTCTTTCGCAATCACGCCCTCAAACGTGCCGTCGCCGTGATCCATGAAGAGAAACCAGCCGACCGGGGTTCGGGTCTGATCGTCGATTTTCTGCCAAAGGCCTGCGACGGACGGATCAGCCGCAAACGCCGAGCCCACACCACTGACAATGGCACTTGCAATCAACGCGAGGGATCCCGCGAAAAGCTTCATCGATTGTACTGCCGACGGGTCTCTCCATTCGCGGATGCCGCACGAAAAATTGGCCAGAATTGATGGCGCAGAAACGCTCATTCCACAATGCGGAGATTTGAAGACGCGTGGCTGTGCCTGCACCCGGCCGATCCGGCCCGGCGGTCCCGTGAACTACGACCGGTACCGACCGGATCGCTGTTTCCCATTGGCTTTCGCGCGCTGGGCGCACCGAACGGTGAAATGCCGCTCGACACCGAGCGCAATATTGTTTGAATGACGCGGCGTGAGTGTTATGTGATCGCTGGTACTTCGCCGCCGTTGGTCGGCCGAGGGCGCGCCTCTTTGCTACAATTCTGTGACAGCCGGGCAGCGTTTCATGCGTTTGAGCGTTCCAATTTCGGTCGGCGGCTGGGCTAGGCTGTTCACGCGGTGGGAAATCCTCGCGTGCCTTCTGATCCTGGGATTGCTGATATTTCTTGGCGAGGCCAGCAAAAATCTGTTTCAGCCTCTGGCTGACCTGCAGCGCTCGCCGCCGTCGCTCGACCCCAGTCATCTGCCCGAATATGCCGCGCGCACCACGTTGCGCATGCTTGTGGCGATGGCGCTGTCGCTGCTCTTTACCTTCACTTACGCGACGCTCGCGGCCAAGAGCAAACGGGCCGAACGGCTGCTCGTTCCGCTCCTCGATATTCTTCAGTCCGTTCCGATCCTCGGCTTCATCTCGGTGACGGTCGTCTTCTTCATGGCGTTGGCGCCCGGTCGCGTGCTGGGTGCTGAATTCGCGTCGATCTTCGCGATTTTCACCAGCCAGGCCTGGAATATGGCGTTCAGCTTTTATCAGTCGCTCCGCACGGTGCCGACGGAGCTGATCGAAGCATCACGCAATTTCAGGCTAAGCCGATGGATGAGTTTCTGGCGCGTCGATGTCCCATTTGCCATGCCGCAGCTCGTCTGGAACATGATGATGTCGATGTCGGGCAGCTGGTTCTTCGTGGTCGCGTCGGAAGCGATCAGCGTCGGCAACACGACGGTCACGCTGCCCGGCATCGGTT
Organism: uncultured Alphaproteobacteria bacterium; assembly: GCA_963732015.1. Classification (GTDB taxonomy): domain Bacteria; phylum Pseudomonadota; class Alphaproteobacteria; order Rhizobiales; family Xanthobacteraceae; genus BOG-931. The sequence continues at coordinate 371,309 of CAVSXY010000011.1, forward strand.
CCTACATCTCACTCGCCATCGAGCATCAGGATCTGAAGGCGGTCAGCTGGGCCATCGGCACGATGCTGGTCGTGATCCTGATCTACGATCAGATTCTGTTTCGGCCGCTGGTGGCGTGGGCGGACCGCTTTCGCTTCGAGCAGGAAGCAGGCGTATTGCCGCCGCGAGTCCTGGGTCTTCGATATCCTGCGCCGGTCGAAGCTTATCGACCACCTGACTCAGCCGTTCGCAACATTGTGGCGCCGCTCGCTGCAAACGCGGATATTCGATGGTCCTGACATGGCCAAGCGAGCCGGCCAAGAGCCACGGCCGGATAACGTGGGTGTGGACCGGGATCGTCATCGTCCTCGCCATTGCTGCTTTGGTGCAGGTCGTCGGCTTCCTTATCGAAGGCGTCACCCCGGCAGACATTGGCGCGACGCTGATCCTCGGCCTCATCACGCTGAGCCGCGTAGTCGTCCTTATCGCTCTTGCGAGCATTTTTTGGGTACCGGTCGGTGTCTGGGTTGGCACGCGCCCGCGGGTCGCCAATCTGGTTCAGCCGGTGGCGCAATTCCTCGCCGCCTTTCCGGCCAATCTGTTGTTTCCAGTCGCGGTGTCGGTGATCGTCGCGTTGAAGCTTAGTCCGAATATCTGGCTCAGCCCGCTGATGATCCTCGGCACGCAATGGTACATCCTGTTCAACGTATCGCCGGCGCCTCCGCAATCCCGGCAGAGCTGCGCGCAGTCGGCGCCAACCTTCGCGTCCGCGGCTGGCTGTGGTGGCGGCGCATCGCGCTGCCGGCGGTGCTGCCGTACTACGTAACCGGCGCGATCACTGCCTCGGGAGGGTCGTGGAACGCCAGCATCGTTTCCGAGGTCGCATCCTGGGGCGACGAACATCTGCGAGGCGGACGGTCTCGGCGCCTATATTGCGCAACAGACCGATGCGGGCGATTTTCACCGCATCGTCCTGGGCATCGCGGTGATGAGCCTGTTCGTCGTCCTCATCAATCGCGTGTTCTGGCGTCCGCTTTACCTCTACGCCGAGCGCAAATTCCGGCTGGGCTAAGGAGTGGATCCATGAGCACCGCTCTCCTCGACATTCACGATCTGCGGCAGTCCTTTCCGCGAGCCGACGGCGGCGAGCATCTGGTGCTCGACGGGCGTCGAGCTCGAGATCGCGCAAGGCCAGATCGTCGGGCTGCTTGGCCGCACCGGGTCCGGCAAATCGACGCTGCTGCGGCTGATCGCCGGCCTCGCTCAGCCCGCCGCCGGGACCGTCAACTATCTCGGCCAGCCGGTCCGTGGCCCGGCGCCCGGCATCGCGATGGTGTTTCAATCGTTTCGCGCTGTTCCCATGGCTGACGGTGCTGGAAAACGTTCAACTTGGGCTCGAAGCGCTCGGCCTTCCGGAGGCGGAAATCCGCAAGCGCGCACTTGCGGCGATCGACCTGATCGGGCTGGACGGCTACGAATTCCGCCTATCCGCGCGAATTGTCCGGCGGCATGCGCCAGCGCGTCGGGTTTGCGCGCGCGCTCGTCGTGCATCCGAATATTCTGTTGATGGACGAGCCGTTCTCGGCCCTCGACGTGCTCACCGCGGAAACGCTGCGAACCGACTTCCTTGACCTTTGGGGCGAGGGCAAGCTGCCGATCAAGGGCGTGATCCTGGTGACCCACAACATCGAGGAAGCGGTGCTGATGTGCGACCGCATCCTGCTGTTCTCCACCAACCCCGGCCGCATCATCCGCGAGATCACGGTCGATCTGCGCCAGCCGCGCAACCGGCTCGATCCGCAGTTCCGCGATCTCGTCGAGAAAATCTATGTGGCGATGACCGCGCGCAAGCCGACGCCGCGTCAGGCACCGTGACCGAACGCGGTCCGGTGCGACCATGGATACGATCTGCCGCGCGTATCGGCCAACATCATGTCGGGTCTTATCGAGACGGTTGCCGCGGCGCCCTATAACGGCAAGGCCGATCTTCCGGTGATTGCCAACGAGCTGCGTCTGGAAGTCCGACGAACTCTTTCCGGTCGCCGAAGCGCTGCAGATGTTACATTTCGCGGAAATCGAAGGCGGCGACATCAAGTTGACGGACACCGGCAAGCAGTTTGCCGAGATGGGCATCGACGATCGCAAGAAATTGTTCCAGCGCCAGCTTTTGACCTTTGTTCCGATCGCCGCTCACATTCGCCGCGTCTTGCAGGAACGCGCCAACCATACGGCGCCGAAAAGCCGCTTTGTCGACGAACTGGAAGACCATATGACGCCGGAAGCGGCCGAGCACACGCTGCGGGCGGTAACCGCCTGGGGCCGTTTTGCCGAGGTCTTCGCTTACGACGACGATTCAGGCACTTTTAGCCTGGAGAATCCGTCCGTGAAGCCGATCGGCCGGGACAGGGGCGCGTATCAACATTGTGGCATTTGTCATCGTTGCGAATACTGGCCGAGTATGCTTGATCGCGCGGATTCGTAGCCACCAGGCGTTGAGAAGCAAGCGGGAATAGTTGCGCCAAAAGGTGGTTCACAAGCGTGGTTCATCTTGGAAGCTGCTGACCGGAGACAATCATGAGATCCACCCTGCCGAACACGAAAAGCGCGACCGCCTATGTGCGCTGGCTGTTGCTGGGCTCGTTGGCGCTCAATCTTTTGTTTGTGGGAGCCGCGGGCGCCGTGGCGCTGCGTTATTCCGAGCGCCGTACCGTTGACGAATGTGGCGCGGCTCAATCATGGTCCCGATGATCGCCTCGAACGGCTCGTGGCGAGCCTGCCGCCGGCCGACGCTGCGATCATGCGCGCCGAGTTTCGCTCCGACGCGCAGGAAGTCGCCGCAGCCCGCGCCGATGTGCGTCTCTCTCAGGAAGATCTGCGCAACAGCCTGCGCGCCGATCCTTTCGACCCCGAAGCCATGCGCACTGCCATGGCGCAAAGCCGCGCCGCGCACGACAAGCTCGACCTCGTTCTCCAGCACGTCATCGTGACGGCTGCCGGAAAAATGTCTGTCGTCGGCCGCAACAAACTTGCCGACTGGCAGCCGGCGCAGAACAATAAAACGAGCCGCGATTAAATCGAAGCCGGGTTGCGTCGCGCGTTGGCGGCGATCGCCAACAACGCACGCTCGGCAATCGTATCGGCCAGCAGCACGCTGCGGCGCGACTCAAGCGCAGCGTCGGCCAAGTTCGCCCATCACGATGCCGAGGCGCGTCGCGCTCCACAGCTTAAGCGCGGCTTCGACCTGCGCCTTGCGGCGAAAATGCAGCGGCGGCTGCACGGCGTCGAGCGAGAACGACGCGCCCTCTTCGATCGCGATCCGCCATTTGTGCAGCTGCGCGACCTGACGCTGAGCGGCAAAGAGCATCGACCCGGCCGCGGTGCCGGCGGTGCGGGCTTTCGCCAGTTGCGTTTCGAGATCGCCGGGCCGGCCGGCGAACGCGGCATCGACAATGTCGTCGATCGCGAGCGCCGATGCATCGGATACCACGGCTGTGACGTCGTCGACGCCGACCTCGCCGCGGCCGTGCGCATAGAGCGCGAGCTTACGGATCTCATTGCGCGAGGCTTGCCGGTCGCCGCCGAGAAGCGGGATCAGCAGGGCGCGGGCATCGGGCGCGAGCGAAAGTCCGGCGGCGCGCATCTCATCGTCGATGAGCCGCGCCCGGTCGCGTTCGCTGTCGGCGTAACATGGCAATGCTGCCGCGTTCTTGGCGCGCTCGCATAGCGTCCGCAGCGGCGCCGTTGCGGCGCAGGTCGCCGGCTTCGATGATGACCCGGCATTCCGGCTTCGGACCGCCGATCAGCGCCTCGACCGCTGGCGCGATATTGCGGCTGCCCGCCTTGACCCACACGGCGCGGCGGCCGCCGAACAGCGGGATCGTGTGCGCCTCCTCAACCAGCCGCGACGGCTCGGCCGCCAAATCCTCACCGTCGAGACGCGCCAGCGCGAACGGGTCGTTCGGATCGTCAACAGAGGCTTTGACGAGCGCGTTGACCCGCTCGCTAACCAAGCCGGCATCGGGACCGAACACAAGAACGATCGGCCGCGATCGGATCGGGCCGGGCAACAAAAGCTTCGACGTCGGATGCCTTGATGGCGGTCATGGCTGCAAGACTTCGCCGGCTATCGCGTGCGCGGTCACGCTACCACATTGACGATGCGTTGCGGGACGATGATGACCTTCTTCGGCGGTCTTGCCCTCGAGCACCTTTTGGACAGCATCGAGCGCCAGGACTGCCGCTTCTATATCGGTATTCGCAGCGTCGCGCGCCACCGTCAGGTCGGCGCGCTTCTTGCCGTTGACCTGCACCGGCAGCGTAACAGTGGTCTCGACCAGGAGATCGCGTTCGACCTTGGGCCACGCCGCTTCGGCGGCGAGCGTCTTGTGGCCGAGCGCGGCCCAGCACTCCTCGGCCAAATGCGGCATCATCGGACGAGAATAACTGCACCAGCACAGTGACGGCTTCGCGCATCGCCCAGGCTAAATCCGGCGCGGCGGCCGCCCGATCCGAGTTGATGCTGCCGATGGCAGCGTTCAGCGTATTGGCGAACTCGTAGATGTGCGCGACGCAGACATTGAAGTGCAGCTTCTCGACGTCATCGGTGACGGCTGCGAGCGTCCGGTGGGTTGCCTTGCGCAGCGCCATCGCTGCGTCGGAAAATGTTGCGGGACGCGCGGCCGGCACCGCGCGGGCCATCTCGGCCGCTTCACCGACCAGCCGCCACAGCCGCTGCGAAAACCGGCCAGGCGCCCTGGACGCCGCGCTCGGTCCATTCCACGTCGCGCTCGGGCGGCGAATCCGACAGCATGAACCAGCGCGCGACGTCGGCGCCGTAGCTTGCGATGATTTCGTCGGGGTCGATGGTGTTGCGCTTCGACTTCGACATCTTCTCGATGGCGCCGATCACGATCGGCTCATCGGTCGAAATCAACTTGGCGCGGCGCGAGTCGCCTTCGGCTTCGATCTTCACCTCGACGGGCGCCACCCAATCGCCGTTCTGCCGCCGATAGGTCTCGTGCACCACCATGCCCTGGGTGAACAGGCCGGCGAACGGCTCGTCGAGACCGACATGCCCGGTGGCCTTCATCGCGCGGGTAAAGAAGCGGCTGTACAGCAGGTGCAGGATCGCATGCTCGATGCCGCCGATATACTGATCGACCGGCAGCCAGGCGTCAGCGATCTTGCGGCGTGTCCGGCTCCGTCGTGATCCACGGATCAGTGAAACGCACAAAATACCAGGACGAGTCGACGAACGTGTCCATGGTGTCGGTTTCGCGCCGCGCCGGCCTGCCGCACTGCGGGCAGTTGACGCGCTTCCAGGTCGGATGATGATCAAGCGGATTGCCCGGCCGGTCGAAGGTCACGTCTTCCGGCAGCGTGACCGGCAGATCCTTTTCCGGCACCGGCACGACGCCGCATTCCTCGCAATGGATGATCGGGATCGGACAGCCCCAGTAGCGCTGCCGCGAGATGCCCCAATCGCGCAGCCGGAAATTGACTTGCCGTTGCGCGCCCGGACGATTGCCGGCGCTTTCGTGCTCCAGCCGCTTTGCCACTTCCTCCTTCGCCTCGGCGATCGTCATGCCGTCGAGGAAGCGCGAATTGATCATGCGGCCGTCGCCGTCGTACGCGGTGTCGGTGATGACGAATGTTTTTGGGTCAACTGCCCCGGCGGGCATACCACCGGTGTGTTGCCGAGCCCGTATTTGTTGACGAAGTCGAGGTCGCGCTGGTCGTGCGCCGGGCAGCCGAAGATGGCGCCGGTGCCGTAGTCCATCAGAATGAAATTCGCCACATAGACCGGTAGCGCCACGACCTGTCGAACGGATGCACGGCCTTGATGCCGGTATCGAATCCGAGCTTCTCGGCGGTCTCGATCTCGGCCTCGGCCGTGCCGCGATGGCGGCACTCCTCGATGAAGTCGCGCAGCGCTGGATTTGTTTTCGCGGCCGCGGCCGCCAGCGGATGATCGAGCGCAACCGCGACGAATTTCGCGCCAAACAGCGTATCCGGGCGTGTGGTGAAGATTTCCAGTTCGCTTTCGCTGTTCGGCGTGCTTTTTTGGTCGAGCGCAAAGCGAATGAGCAAACCTTCCGAGCGGCCGATCCAGTTCTTCTGCATCAGCCGGACTTTTTCCGGCCAGCGATCGAGCGTATCGAGCGCGTCCAAGAGCGGCGCGGCGAATATTGGTGATGGCGAAAAACCATTGCGTCAACTCGCGCTGCTCGACCAGCGCACCGGAGCGCCAACCGCGCCCGTCGATCACCTGCTCGTTCGCCAGAACCGTCTGATCGACCGGATCCCAGTTCACCTTCGACTGCTTGCGTTCGACCAGACCGGCGCGCAGGAAATCGAGGAACATCTTCTGCTGGTGCTTGTAGTAGGCCGGGTCGCAGGTCGCGATCTCGCGACTCCAGTCGAGCGAGAGCCCCATCGACTTGAGTTGCTTTTTCATCGCCGCGATGTTGTCGTAGGTCCACGCCTTCGGATGGACCTTGCGCTCCATGGCGGCGTTCTCGGCCGGCATGCCGAACGCGTCCCAACCCATGGGGTGCAACACGTTGAACCCCATCGCCCGCTTCACCCGCGCCACCACGTCGCCCATGGTGTAGTTGCGCACGTGGCCCATGTGGATGCGTCCCGACGGGTAGGGAAACATCTCAAGCACGTAATACTTCTGGCGCGGATCGTCATTCCTGGTGACGAAGATGCCGCGTTCGTCCCAGACTTTCTGCCAGCGGGCTTCCGCTTCGGCGGCGTTATAACGTTCGGTGGCCATCGGACGTGTCGTCAGCGATTTCGTTTAAGGGCTAGGCGACGTGGCATGAAAGGCCTTGCCGGTCAATGGAATGCAACACCGACAACGCAGGCGTCGCTCGTCCGCTTCTACCGAGAGACCAAGGCTGCATCGTGGACGGGGCGTGACCCGTGCACGAGTGGGGTCAGCGCCGACCCAAAATCGCCAGCACAAGCCCGACGATGGCGATGATGCCGCCGTAATAGATCCATCGGGTCTGGCTGATCATGAAGCTTTCGGTGGGCCAGGGGATCAAGCCCGAGCCTTGGCCCATGAAGAGCAGGCCTGAGGCGAGCATCAGCAGTCCAATCAGGGTCAGCAGCGCTTTCATGGTTTCTCCGCGGCGAATCCGGACGGGATGTTACCACCGAAAATCAGTCTCGCTCCTTGAGACGAAGTCTCCCTATTGGCGACAGGAGCCTCGATGCAACTGTCATGCAGCCGAAATAGTCTTGGGACCGCCAGGCAGCAGTTTTTCGGATTGGCTATCTGGCGCACCGCATTCGCAATCCGCCGCGAGAAAGACGTCATGTCGTTCCTTCCCAGCGTCTGGATTTGGCTTGGCATCATCGCCTGTATCGCCCAATCGGCCCTGTTCTCCGGCCTCAATTGCATCTTCAGGTCGTTGCCGACAGCGGAGATGCCGACGCCGAGCGCATGCCGGCGCTGCGGAAGAATTCCAATCAGGTGCTGGCGACCATCATCTGGGGCAACGTCAGCACCAACGTTCTGCTCACGCTGTTGTCAAATTCGGTGCTGAGCGGATCTGTTTCCCCTGGCCAAGCCGACCGCCATGCTGCTCGACGCGTGGCTCGGCAAAGAAGGCATCACCTATCCGGGCGAGCGCCACATCCGCGCGTTGATCGAACGCAGCGCGTCGAGCGGCGGCGAAATCGGCCGGATCGAAGCGACTGGAGCGCGAAACTTCTTCGAACTCGACGACGTTCTGGTGACCGACGAAGGCGAACCTATCCACGCGCAGAGCATCATCAGTCTGCCGCTCGCGGACCGCAGATGTGTTCTGCCGAATTTCGAGCGCCACCCCAACGATCCATTTCTCCGGCAGGTCGATGCGTCCGGGATGAAATGGATCATCGTTACCGATCTCGATGGTGAACCGGTCTTCGTGCTCGACTCGCACCATTTCCTGCGCGACGCGCTGTTCAATCAACTCGAGAGCACACCCGCTGCATACTGGCACCGCCCGATCGTTGTCCGGGACATGACGGCGCGGCTCGGCGACGTCATCGGACGGCCGACGGTCGCGCCGGAACGGCCGGACGACGACGTCATCCATCACGACTTGATCCTGGTCTGGGGCGCGCACCGGCGCATCATCACCGGTTCCGACCTGCTCGGCCGCCTGCTCCGGGACATCGTCACGCGGGAGGGCGCAAGCGCGGCAGCACATTCGCTGAACGGACGGCCGGCGGCCTCACCGACATAACGTTTCGGCCTCCCGTAATGCCTTCGGAAATCGCCGGACTATCTCAATCGTTCCGATGATGTTTCGGTTGAACTCCGCAAGGTCTTCGGCCGGAATCCAGTGTTCCCGAAAGCGCTCGCCACCAGCATTACGAATCTTGTACTGGGAAAGAAATTTCCGGCGAACTTTGAATCGAGTCACATATCCGGTGCCAGAAGCTGAAACGTTCCACTCACTGGCGATCTTCACGGCGTATTCTTCGGTTAAGACCGGGTAGAAGATCGGTTGTTCTGGGAGTCTCGGTGGGAAGGCGCAAAACTGGCTCTGCCTGATTAGTTCGAGTTCTTGGGGTCCAACCGGACGAAATAAAGTGACCGCATCATTGTCCGTTGCAATCACACATCCACCTTCAGCGCCGCGATGAACGCCTCCTGCGGGATGTCGACCTTGCCGAACTGGCGCATGCGCTTTTTGCCTTCCTTCTGCTTCTCCAGAAGCTTGCGCTTGCGTGTCACGTCGCCGCCGTAGCACTTCGCGGTCACGTCCTTGCGGAAGGCGCGCACGGTCTCGCGGGCGACCACCTTGCCGCCGATCGCGGCCTGGATCGGCACCTGGAACATGTGCGGCGGGATGAGTTCCTTGAGCTTTTCGGCCATGGCGCGGCCGCGCTGCTCGGCGCGGGTGCGGTGCACCAGCATGGCGAGCGCGTCGACGGGTTCGCCGTTGACCAGCATCTGCAGCTTGACCAGGTCGGCAGGCTTGTAATCGGTGAGATGATAATCGAACGACGCGTAGCCTTTCGACACCGACTTCAGCCGGTCATAGAAGTCGAACACCACCTCGTTCAGCGGCAGATCGTATTTGGCCATGGCGCGATTGCCGACGTAGGTCAGCTCGACCTGGCTGCCGCGGCGGTCCTGACAGAGCTTCAGCACGCTGCCGAGATATTCGTCGGGCGTCAGGATCGTGGCGCGGATCCACGGCTCCTCGATCTCCTTGATCTTGACCACGTCCGGCATGTCGACCGGATTGTGGATTTCGATCTCTCGGCCGTCCGTGAGCTCGATCTTGTAGATCACCGACGGCGCCGTCGCGATCAAATTGAGATTGAACTCGCGCTCGAGCCGCTCCTGAATGATCTCGAGGTGGAGCAAGCCCAGGAAGCCACAGCGGAAACCGAAGCCCAGCGCGGCGGATGTTTCCATCTCATAGGTGAAGCTCGCATCGTTGAGCCGAAGCTTGCCCATGGCGGCGCGCAAATTCTCGAAATCGGCGGCGTCCACGGGAAACAGCCCGCAGAACACCACCGGGATCGCCGGCCGGAAGCCGGGCAGCGCTTCGGCGACCGGCTTCTTGTCGTCTGTGATGGTGTCGCCGACGCGGGTGTCGGCGACTTCCTTGATCGAGGCGGTGAGAAAGCCGATCTCGCCTGGCCCGAGTTCACTAAGTTCGACGCGCTTCGGGGTGAATACGCCGACGCGATCGACCTCATAGGCCGCGCCGGTGCCCATCATGCGGATGCGCTGGCCCTTCTTCAACACACCGTCAACGACACGAAACAACACGACGACGCCGAGATACGCGTCGTACCAGCTGTCGACCAGGAGCGCCTTGAGTGGCGCATCGCGGTCGCCCTTGGGTGGCGGCAGGCGGGTGACGATCGCCTCCAAGACCTCGGGCACGTTCAGTCCGGTCTTGGCCGAGATCAGGATCGCATCCGAAGCGTCGAGCCCGATGACGTCCTCGATCTGCTGTTTCACCTTGTCGGGCTCGGCGGCCGGCAGGTCCACCTTGTTGAGCACCGGGACGATCTCGTGATTGTTGTCGATCGCCTGGTAGACGTTGGCCAGTGTCTGCGCCTCGACGCCCTGGCTCGCGTCGACCACAAGGAGGGAACCCTCGCAGGCGGCGAGCGACCGGTTGACCTCGTAGGCGAAGTCGACGTGGCCGGGCGTGTCGATCAGGTTGAGGATATAGTCCTTGCCGTCACGGGCGCGGTACTTGAGCCGTACCGTCTGCGCCTTGATGGTGATGCCGCGCTCGCGCTCGATATCCATCGAATCGAGCACCTGTTCGACCATTTCGCGTGCTTCGAGGCCGCCGGTGAGCTGAATCAGCCGGTCGGCAAGGGTCGACTTGCCATGGTCGATGTGGGCGATGATCGAGAAATTACGGATGTTGGCGATGGGGACCGCGCTCATGCCGGGCAGATAACATCCGGACTCCCGAGCGGCAAGCCGCGTGAACCGTCATCCTGACGGAAACCGCGCAGATCACTCGAGCAAATGCTTCGCACGGGCCGTAATGTCGCTCGGCGTGGCGAGAATGCGCTCGACCGTCTTCTGCATATCGACGCCACGGATCGGATCGACGTCGAAGTTCAGCGTCTTGGCATCGGCGAGGAAATCGGCGTCCTTCATTGTTTCGTCGAAGGCGGCGCGCAGAGCAGCGACCCGCTCCGCGGGAACGCCAGGCGTGATGGTAAGCGGACGGCCAAGCGCACAGCCCGACAACACCAGATCGATCAGCCGGCGATCGGCGTCGCTCGTGGCGAGATCGGCGACCAGCGGCGCGTCAAGGTCCGCCGGACGCGGTCCCGATTGTGCGATGATCGAAATCTTGTGGTCGCGCACCCAGTCGGGCCGCGTCGCCTTCCAGCTCGACCAGGTATTGTTGCGCGCTTCGACCTCGCCGCGTTCCATGGCGAGATTGATCTGGGTGCCGCCGGTATAGCCGGTGACGAGCTTGAAGCGGGTGCCGAACAGCTCGTTCATCAGCGCGGGAAACGTGTAGGTGATCGAACCGTGCGCCGTTGCGCCGGTGATGATCTCCCTCGATCGCGCGCCCTCGACTGTGGTGACGCCCGTCGTATGCCAGACCGTCATGCTCTCGTCGATCGGCGCAATGGCGCCGAGCCAGTTGAAGCTCCCGGCGTCGAACTGCACGCCGTCCATGCCCACCGCCTGCAGCGACGGCAGGCCTTCGGAGATCATGCCGATATTGGTGCCGTCGCGCGGGGCCAAAGTCGCGAGGTAGTTCATCAATTTCAGGCCGCTCGCGCCCGTCATGTTCTGCGGCACCAGTACCGGATGTCCCGGAATGTAACGGCCGATATATCGCGCCACGAGCCGCGCTACCGTGTCGTACTCGCCGCCTGCGCCGACCCCGATCAGCACGTTGACGGTCTTGCTGCGATAAAAGTCGGCAACCGGATCGGCCAAACCCGGCATCGGCCAAGTGCCTGCGGCGAGCATCAGGAGTGCCAAAGTCGGCTGGCGCAAATGTCGCAGGAAACGCCCTTTTGGAATCAAACGCACGCGTTTCATCAGCGTTTCCACCCTGTTTGCTGCGCGCGCTTTTGTGCGCCGCCGCATCGCCAATCCATCGCGGGACTGGTCCGGTTTTGCGCGCAATGCTAATCGGTTCAGCGCGACGGTACTACTCAAGACCACAACGATGACCGCTGCCGAATTTGCCCGCCGGGCCTATGGCCCGGTCGAGCGGCTCTACGACGCGCTGACCGATCCGGCGCAATGCGAGCGCGCGATGGCGCTTGCGCTCGCCGCCTATGCAGCGGTGTGGACGCTTTACGGCACCATCGCCAAAAGCAGCCAGGACATTCATTTCGACATGGGCGAGATGGTGGCGTGGTCGTACGAGGCGGCACTCGGCACACCCAAGCATCCCCCGCTCGCGGCCTGGCTGGTACGCGCCTGGTTCAGCGTGATGCCCGCGAAGGACTGGTCGTTTTATTTGTTCGCCGTACTACTCGCGACCGCCGCATTGTGGATCGCCTGGCGTCTCTCCGAGCGCTATCTCAGCATCGAAAAGCGCCTCGCCGGCATCGTCCTGCTCACGTTCGTGCCGTTCTATAACTTTCACGCGCTCAAGTTCAACGCCAATACCGTGTTGATCCCGCTCTGGGCACTGGCGACGTGGTGGTTTCTGCGTTCATTCGAAACGCGCCGTGCCGACTGGGCGGCGCTCGCCGGCGTGGCAGCCACCGCCTGCATGCTCGGCAAATACTGGTCGATTTTTTTGCTCGCCGGCTTTGCCGTCGCTGCACTGCTCGATCCGCGCCGTAACGCTTATTTCCGTTCGGCGGCGCCCTGGGTGACGATTGCGGTCGGCAGCGTTCTGATCGCGCCACACGTTGCCTGGATCGTCACCCACCATTTCGAACCGTTTGGCTATGCGCTCGATTCGCATCAGGCCACGCTTGTCACTGCGGCACTATCGGCGGCCGGCTTTCTCGCCGGCGTTGTCGGCTACATCGCCGCGCCCATCATCTTCGGTATCGTCGCGACCCAACCGAGCGGAGCGGCCATCAAGGATACGGCGTGGCCGGTCGATCCGGAACGCCGCACCTTCGTCATCGCCTTTGCGGCGCCGCTTGTTCTTGCCGCGCTTGCCGCAGTGCTGCTGAAGGTCGAGATCGTTTCGCTGTGGGCGATGTCGGCCATGACGTTGTTGCCGGTCGTGCTGCTGTCCTCACCGCTGATCACGCTGTCGCGGGACGCCGGAATGCGTCTTCTGGCGCTGGCCGTCATCTTCCCGGTTCTCATGGTGGCTGCCGCACCGTTCATCGCGTTTGTCATCCACCGCGAGGGCGTGCCGAATTACGCAACCCATTACCGGCTCATCGCGCGCGCCGTCGCGCGAAGCTGGCACGCACAGACCGACAAGCAGCTGCGGATCGTCGGCAGCTACACCAACATCGTCAACGGCACGATTTTCTACTTCCGCAGCAAGCCGGCGACGTTCGACATCATGGCGCCGGAGTTGACGCCATGGGTCGACGACAGCCGCATCGCGCGCGACGGCATCGCGATCGTGTGTCCGCAGCCGGAAACGGCGTGCCTTGCCGCGATGAACGCTTATGCGTCCCGTTCGGCCGCAACGAAATTCACGAGCGTCACGCTGAGCCGCCGCTATCTGGGCACGCCCGACACGCCGGTCACCTATCGGATCGCGATTATCCCGCCACCCGCCGCGGTGACCCTCAATACCGGTAGTGATCGGACTTGAACGGCCCCTCGGACGGCACGCCGATATAGGTCGACTGCTTATTCGAGAGCTTGGTGAGCTTGACGCCGATCTTGTCGAGGTGCAGCCGCGCGACTTTCTCGTCGAGGTGCTTCGGCAGCGTGTAGACCTTCTTCTCGTATTTGCCCGGATTGGTCCACAGCTCGATCTGCGCCAGCGTCTGGTTGGTGAACGACGACGACATCACGAAGCTCGGATGGCCCATGGCGTTGCCGAGATTGACCAGGCGGCCTTCGGACAGAAGGATGATGCGCTTGCCGTCCGGAAACTCGATCTCGTCGACCTGCGGCTTGACGTTGTTCCACTTCAGGTTCTTCAGCGCCGCCACCTGAATCTCGCTGTCGAAGTGGCCGATGTTGCAGACGATGGCGCGGTCTTTCATCTTGCGCATGTGCTCGATGGTGATGACGTCGACATTGCCGGTCGCGGTGCAGAAAATGTCGGCGCGCGGCGCGGCATCCTCCATGGTCGTGACCTCGTAGCCTTCCATCGCCGCCTGCAGGGCGCAGATCGGATCGATCTCCGACACCATGACGCGGCAGCCGGCCTGGCGCAGCGACGCGGCCGAGCCTTTGCCGACATCGCCGAAGCCCGCCACCATCGCCACCTTGCCGGCCATCATCACGTCGGTGCCGCGGCGGATGCCGTCGACCAGCGACTCGCGGCAGCCGTAGAGGTTGTCGAACTTCGACTTGGTGACGCTGTCGTTGACGTTGATCGCCGGGAACAGCAGCCGGCCTTCCTTGGCCATCTGATAGAGCCGGTGCACGCCGGTCGTGGTTTCCTCGGTGACGCCGCGAATGTTCTTCGCAGTCTTGGTGTACCAGCCCGGCTTTTCCTTCAGCCGCTTCTTGATGGCGGCGAACAGCACTTCCTCTTCCTCGTTGCCGGGGTGCTTGAGGACATCCGGATTGCGATTCTCGGCCTGCATGCCGAGATGAAGGAGCAGCGTCGCGTCGCCGCCGTCGTCGAGGATCATGTTGGGGCCGCCGCCGTCGGCCCATTCGAAGATGCGGTGCGTGTAGTCCCAATAGTCGGTCAGGCTCTCGCCCTTGACGGCGAACACCGGCGTGCCGTCCGGCCGCGACGGCCGCGGCGGCATGATCCTGCGTCGAATAGATGTTGCACGAGGCCCAGCGCACGTCGGCGCCCAAGCGCCTTGAGCGTCTCGATCAGCACCGCGGTCTGAATGGTCATGTGCAGCGAGCCGGCGATCCGCGCGCCGCGGAGCGGCTGCTGCGGCCCGTATTCCTCGCGCGTCGCCATCAGGCCCGGCATCTCGGTTTCGGCGATGGCGATTTCCTTGCGGCCCCACTCGGCGAGCCCGATGTCCTTGACGACGTAATCGTGCGGGCGCGGTCTTGGCCTTGGTCGACGTGCTCATGATGATCCTTTGCGGGTCCTTGGACGTTGCCGATAAGTGAAAACAGAGAAGCGGGTCGCCCTTGCGGCTGGCCGCTAAGCCGGGCGAGCCTATAGCAGGGCGGCACCGCCAAGGCAATAAAGACATAAAGATACCTTTATGTCATGACGACCGCTCCGGCAGCTCGCATTTGCTCAGGGCGCGAAATCAGCCTCCTATCCGAACCGCTCGGCAAGCTCGCCGAGGCGAGCAGGTTTGGCCGGCGCTGTCCGCTCTACCGTGACACCACCCAAGCCGTCTGTGGCGAAGGAGCGAAAGCCGCCGGCATCATGCTGGTGGGCGAGCAGCCCGGGGACAAGGAGGACATCGCCGGCAAGCCCTTCGTCGGCCCCGCCGGCAATCTGTTCGACCGGGCGCTCAAAGAAGCGAGCATCGCGCGCGACGAGACGTTCGTCACCTACGCGGTCAAGCACGTCAAGCACGAAATGCGCGGCAAACGCCGGCTGCATAAGCGGCCGAAATTATGAGATCGAGCGGTGCAAGATCTGACTCGATTTCGAGCGCGACCTGGTCAAACCGTACGCCATCGTAGCGCTCGGCGTTACGGCGGCCCGCAGTCTGACCGGACGGACCGTGACCATCAGCAAAGCCAGAGGCCGGCCGCTTGAACTTCAGGACGGAACGAGGTTGTTCGTCACTGTGCACCCGTCAGCGCTGCTGCGCATCGAAGATGACACCGAACGGCGCGCCGCCTACAGGCAATTCATCGCCGACCTCAAAATGGCTGCAGCCGCGATTGCGGGCCGCGCTAGAGATTAAGCGACGCTGCCGGATTTGACGGCGATCGTTGGTCTACGGCGCGCTGGGCGGTGGAGGCGCCTGCTTCACCACGCCGGCCTGGGTCAGGGCGGTTCCGATCTGCTGGATGCGGTTGATCAGCTCGACGGCCGCCGCGGGCGGCAGCACGATGCGGCAGGCCGGGTAGCGGCGGCCAGTAATCGGAGTATTCGGCTTGACCTCGTCGAAGCGCGTCACGCCGAATTCGACGCGCAGCATCTGACCGTCGAAGATCAAACCGGTGATGGAATCGGCAAAGACTTCTTCGAGTTCGGGACGATCGATCAGACGGATCGTCGCCGCCTGAGTGTGGGGCGCGGCGGCCGGTGTGGCTGGCACCGCTGGCTTTGCCGCTCCGGAATTGCCGCTGCCGCTTGCAGATGCCGTCTGAGGTTTGTCCATTGATCGCTCCTCTGCCGGCCCGGCCGGCGTTTTCCTCAACTACCGATCTTTGCGCCCGCAGTTACGAGCGCGTTTGGGATCGCAGTGGACAGTCCTGTCAGTCTTCTTCGCCGAACCGTGAGCGGATCAGTGTGTCGAGGGCTTCAATCACCTCAGCGGCGTCCTGCCCGGTCGCCTCGACCGTGATCGACGTGCCGGGCGACGCGGCCAGCATCATCAGGCCCATGATCGAGGTCCCGCCCACGGTCTCACCGCAACGCATGACCCGCACGTCGGCGTCGAATTTTTCCACGGTCTGCACAAACTTCGCCGAGGCTCGGGCGTGAAGCCCTTTGCGGTTGCAGATCGTCATGACACGGACGATAGCGCCTTCGCGGACCGGCACCGGGCCGGACGTGCACGGCTCGGCGCTTTGTCCGGGTTCGCTCATTTGCCGCTGAGCACCCGGCTGGCAATGGTGACGTATTTCCGCCCAGCCTCTTGGGCTGCCGCGACCGCCTCGGCGAGCGGACATTCGTCGCGGACCTTGGCGAGCTTGACCAGCATCGGAAGATTGATGCCCGCTAGCACCTCGACTTTGGGCCGGCTCATGACCGAAATCGCGAGGTTGGACGGCGTGCCGCCGAACATGTCGGTCAGGATCGCAACCCCATCCCCGCTATCGACGCGCTTCACCGCCTCGATGATGTCTTTGCGGCGCTCCTCGACATCGTCGTCGGGACCAATTGTCACCGCTTCGATCTGGCCCTGCGGCCCGACCACGTGCTCCAGGGCCGCGCGGAACTCAACAGCCAGCCGCCCGTGGGTGACAAGCACAACACCAATCATCGAACTCCCCGCGGGCGCGTCCCGGTTGCACCGCACGAAAGGGTGCTCATCATGACCATCCGAAGCCCCGCGCAAGGGGCCTTCTCACTGAATTTGGGGTGTTGTTGCATTGCGGTAGAGCAAAGTCGAATCGGATTCTACGCCGCATTCGCGGGCGTCCGATTATAGGACCCTTAAGGTAAACTCCAACCGGCGCTGGAACAGGCCCCCGTTGGGCTCGCGCCGACCCCGCGTGCGGAGGGTCGACGCCGCCATTTGGCCGGCCAGTCAGTGGCTGCCCGCTGAAGTGAGCAGCGCGAGGACCGGCTGCAAGGCCAAGCTATTCGGTGCGACGGCGAGTCGCGGCAACGTAATGCCCTGGATCTCCGTTGATTTACCCACGTCCAGCGGCAGCCGCTCGGCATCTGCTGCGTCGAGATCGACCACGAGGCCGACCACCGCCTTCGGCTCATGGGGGAACCGGATGATCCCCACCCCTCGCACCTCGACAAGACCCGCCAACGTCTCGGCCGGGCGTGCCAGGAGACGCCCGCCGGTTGCCTCGAGATGGATGCGATCGTCGCCGACCAACCGGGCAAAGCGTACCAGTCCGGCGCGCGCCGCATCGATCAGTTCCACGGCGAGACGCGACTTCCCAGCGCCCGAGGGACCGCGGATCAGCACCGCGCGGCCACCGACCAGCACCGCTGAGGCATGAACGGTTGTCGACGACATCACATCGACGGCAGACGCACGGCAAAGTGCGCGCCAAGCACAGTCGGTTCGCCGTCCGCGCCCGGCGGCCCCATGCGATTCTCGACCCAGAGCTTGCCGCCGTGGGCCTCGACGATCTGTTTTGAAATCGACAATCCGAGCCCTGAGTTCTGGCCGAAACCCTGGTGCGGGCGGTCGGTGTAGAAGCGCTCAAAAATTTTCTCGAACGCATCGGGCCGCACGCCCGGTCCATCATCGTCAACAAAAATATCGACATCGCTCTTAAGCCGCCGGCAGGTAACCCGCACGGTTCCACCGGCGGGAGAAAACGAGCGCGCGTTTTCGATCAGATTGTCGACGACCTGACCGAGGCGCGAATCGTGACCGGGCACATGGAACGCATTGGCGCCGCCGCCTTCGAACTTGAGCGTAACCTTGACGTCGTCGCCGCGCTTAACCTCGTTGGCAACGCCAACCAAAGTGTTGAGGAGCTTGGTGAGATCGACCGGCGCGGCTTCCTGGCGCTGTAGCTCGGCGTCGAGACGGCTGGCGTCGGAAATATCCGTGATTAGACGGTCGAGCCGTTTCACGTCGTGCTGGATGATGGCGAGCAAACGCGCGCGGCTCTCTTCGGACTTGGCGAGCGGTAGCGTCTCCACTGCCGAACGCATCGACGTCAACGGATTTTTCAGTTCGTGGGCGACGTCGGCTGCGAAACTTTCAATCGCCTCGATGCGGGCGTAGAGCGCGTCGGTCATATCGCGGAACGCACCCGAGAGATGGCCGATCTCGTCACGGCGCCGCGTGAAATCGGGGATCTCGACCCTCGACCGAATGCGCCGCCGCACGCTTTCCGCGGCATCGGCCAGGCGCCGGACCGGCTCGGCGATCGTCCCGGCGAGCAGGATCGACAACACAACCATGACGCCGGCAGCGACGATGAAGACTTTCACGATCGCGAGCCGCTCCGCTTCGACCATGTCGTCGATATCGGCGCCCTGAGTTCGAGAGCATCAGCGCGCCGCGGACCGCACGAAAACGCTGCACGGGAACCGCCACCGATACGATAACGTCGCCGCGATCGTTGATGCGAACCATGCTCGCATCCTGACCATTGAGCGCCTTCGCGACTTCCGGATAGCCCTTACCGTTATCGGCGCCGAGCTCGCGATAAAGCGGAAGATCGCCGCGGCCGAGCCACGTCCGCACGGCGATGAACGCGCGCCCGATCAGCCCTGGTTTCTCGGCATTGGGCAACGGCAGATCGAAACGCAGCACGTCGCCACGGCCGAATAGATTGCGGCTGTCGACCAACAGAACGCCGTCACGGTCATAGATCCGCGCCCGCGTCTTGGTGGGCGACACGAGACGACGCAAGACCGGCGCCACCCGTTCGGGATTAATCGGAAATTCGATGCCGTAGAGCGCGTCCTCGGACGGGCCATAACTCTCGCCCGGCTGCAGTGTCGATAACTTTTCCGGATCGATGGTGATCGAGGAATCCGTCTCGACCGTTGCCTGCGCGGCGATGGCACCGGCGATGATCTGGCCCTGCACCAGCAGACTCTGCACGCGCGCATCGATCAGTCCGGCGCGAAACTGCGAGAGGTAGATGATCCCGATCGAGAGCGCGAGCAGACCGGTGACGTTGAGGAAGACGATACGCCGGGTGAGACTCGAAAAGCTCTGGGTGATGAAGAACTGCCAGGCTTGCCGCAGCCACTCGCCGATCGTGACAACGCCACGGCGCAGCGAGCGCGGCTTGTCCCCGGACGAACCGTCGGCGTCTGCGGCTCCCTCGACGCGGAGTTCCGTCCGGCCATCCGCAGGACTGGGCTTACCGGACTCCACGGCATGATCGCCGGGGGCGCCGCCTTCCGCTGCCGCCGCATTCGGGGTTTGGGCCTCGTTGCCGGCCCGGGCCAATTCTGCGATCCGATCGAGCACGTCGTCTGCCGGGGTTCGAATCATGCCTTTGCGAGGGCAGAAGCACGAACGCCATTACTACCGCACGTCAGCCATCCCAGTCATCGCGCCGCTGACCTGTCGGTCGGTTGTTTCGATTTGCGGCTTATGGCCATGCCCGTCGCGCATGCCGTCAATCGGCAGCAGTCGCAAGCAGCCGATACTATTCCTTGAAACGATAGCCGACGCCGTAGAGCGTCTCGATCATATCGAAATCGTCGTCACTCGCCTTGAATTTCTTGCGCAGCCGCTTGATGTGGCTGTCGATCGTCCGATCATCAACATAGACCTGATCGTCGTACGCAGCATCCATCAGCGCGTTGCGGCTCTTTACCACGCCGGGGCGGCTCGCCAGCGCCTGCAGGATCAGAAATTCAGTGACCGTAAGGGTCACCGGCTCGTTTTTCCAGGTGCAGGTGTGGCGCTCCGGGTCCATGCGCAGGAGCCCACGCTCCAAAACCTTGCTGTCCGCCTCTTTGGGAACAACACCGTCCTTGGGCGAGGCGCGGCGCAACACGGCCTTGACGCGCTCGACCAGGAGGCGCTGCGAGAACGGCTTCCGGATGAAGTCGTCGGCGCCCATTTTCAGGCCGAACAACTCGTCGATCTCTTCATCCTTGGACGTGAGGAAGATCACCGGCAGGTCGGATTTCTGACGCAGCCGCCGCAGCGTTTCCATTCCGTCCATGCGCGGCATCTTGATGTCGAGGATCGCAAGGTCGGGGAGCATGGTCTTGAACCCATCGAGCGCGGACGCGCCGTCCGTATAGGTCGTGATCCGATAACCCTCGGCCTCGAGTGCAATGGACACCGAGGTCAGAATATTGCGGTCGTCGTCGACGAGAGCGATTGTCGGCATGGTGGCCTTCTAGCATGAGTCGGCCGCAGCATCACCAGCCCGGCCCCAATACCTTTGAATTCCGCATGTGGGGGCGGAAGTGTGACCAGACAAGGCGAAACCGGGGCAAATGCCGGGGCAACACGGGACCGCCCCGCCCGGGGGAGAGCACCCACCGGACGATTGGCCCTCAAGGAACCCCGAGGACGACCCCAAGGACTCTAGAAGGGACTGCCATGCCGGATGCCGATAAAGTCGCCTGCCCGCTACCGGGTTTCATGCCCAACCGCCTGCCGGAGAACACCCCGGCGCCCGATTTTGATCCCAAATCTGTGGCCAAGGGGCTGTTGCGCACGACGCGCGCGGGCTCACTCGCGACGATCGACCGCCATACCGGGCATCCATTCGCGTCATTGGTTAACGTCGCCACTGACAGCGACGGGGCGCCGCTGATCCTGGTGTCCCGGCTGTCGACCCATACCGCCAATCTCGAGGTCGACGGCCGCGCCTCGGTTCTGCTCGCCTCAACCGGCAAAGGTGATCCGCTGGCCTATCCACGGCTGACGCTGCTCGGCACCTTTGCACAGATTGCGCATGACGACCCGCAGGAAGCCCGTATCCGGCGGCGCTTCCTTGCCCGCAATCCCAAATCACAGCTGTACGCCGGCTTTGCCGATTTCTCGTTCTGGCGGCTCGCCGTTGTGTCGGCCCACCTGAACGGCGGCTTCGCCCGCGCCGCAGATCTGAAGGCCGTAGACGTGATCACCGACCTCGCCGGGGCTGAGAACTTGATCGACGCGGAGGAGAGCGCGGTCGCGCATATGAACACGGACCATGCCGAAGCGGTCCGACTCTACGCGACAAAGCTACTCGGCGCGGAGGACGGTCCATGGCAATTGACCGGGCTCGACCCCGATGGGCTCGATCTCGCGCGCGGCGATGCGACCCTGCGTCTGCCATTTCCGGAGCGCGTCACCATCTGCCGAGCACTTGCGCAAGGTGGTCGTCGATTTGGCAGAACAGGCGCGCAGCACCTGACCTCGCCTGACCCGCGGCTTCTCGGTTATGCTGCGCTCTCTGCTGCTGCGCTGCAGCACCGGAACGCGCCGGCATTTGCCTTGTTAGCGTTGAGTTCGGTGACGGTCTTGGCAGATGCGGTGTTGCTGGATATAGGACACAAGTCTGCCGGCGGCCGGCAGAAGGGTGGTCGCGGGACGGCTTATTTAATGCCCCCGCCAAAGCGGGCATTCAGTGGAGGCTAGGAGTGAAGGAAACGGGTGTGAGGAACGGCGCGTACGGCGCCGATAAATTTGGTTTTAAAGAACTCGCCGGCGTCAACTGGAATCTGCCCGACACGACGCTTGTGGAGCACGCCATCGCCAACGGCGAGGGTTCGCTCGTACAAGGCGGTGCGCTCTGCGCCGAGACCGGCGTCCACACCGGCCGCAGCCCCAAGGACAAGCATACAGTTGTCGATGCTCTGACCGAGAACACCGTCTGGTGGGACGGCAATCGCAGGCTCAGCCAAGCCAATTTCCAGCTGCTCTACGACGACTTGATCGCGCATGCGCGCGGCAAGACGCTGTACGCGCAAGACCTCTACGGCGGCGCCGATCCGAAATACCGGATAAAAACGCGCGTCTATACCGAACTTGCCTGGCACTCGCTTTTCATTCGCCAATTGCTGATCCGCCCTGTTGCGCCCCGAACTCGAAGACTTCGTTCCCGAACTCACCATCGTCGATCTGCCGACCTTCAAGGCCGATCCGGCACGCCATGGCGTGCGCACCGACACCATGATCGCCATCGACTTCACCAAGAAAATCATCCTGATCGGCAATTCGTCTTACGCAGGCGAGATGAAGAAGTCGGTGTTCACGACGCTGAACTTCTATCTGCCGGCACAAGGCGTGATGCCGATGCACTGCTCGGCCAATGTCGGCAAGGCCGGCGACGTGGCGTTGTTCTTCGGCCTCTCCGGCACCGGTAAGACGACGCTCTCAGCCGACCCGAACCGCATGCTCATCGGCGACGACGAGCACGGCTGGGGCGAAAACGGCGTCTTCAATTTCGAGGGCGGCTGCTACGCCAAATGCATCAAGCTCTCCGAAGAAGCCGAGCCTGAAATCTACGCGGCGACCAACCGCTTCGGTGCCGTGCTGGAAAACGTCGTGTTCGATCCGGAAACACGCATCTGCGATTTCGACAGCGACAAGAAAACGGAAAACACCCGCTCGGCCTATCCGGTCGAGTTCATGCCGCTCGCGTCGCGCACCGGCCGCGCCGGACAGCCGAAGAACATCATCTTCCTGACCGCCGACGCGTTCGGCGTGATGCCGCCGATTGCCAAGCTCACGCCGGCGCAGGCGATGTACCATTTCCTCTCCGGCTACACCGCCAAGGTCGCCGGCACCGAGAAAGGCCTGGTCGGCGTTGAGCCCGAATTCTCGACCTGCTTCGCGGCGCCGTTCCTGCCGCGGCCCCCGGCCGAGTACGGCAACCTGCTGCGCGACCTGATCAGCAAGCACGACGTCGATTGCTGGCTGGTCAATTCCGGCTGGACCGGCGGCATCTACGGCACCGGCCGCCGCATGCCGATCAAGGCGACGCGGGCTCTCGTCACCGGCGCTCTCGACGGCTCGCTGAAGAATGCAAGCTACCGCACCGACCCGTATTTCGGCTTTGCCGTGCCGACGTCGGTACCGGGCGTCGAGCCGCACCTGCTCTATCCGATGAAGACCTGGAAGGACAAAACGGCATTCGACGAAACCGCGCGCAAGCTCGTGCGCATGTTCCAGGACAACTTCGTCAAATACGAGAAGCACGTCGACGCCGACGTCCGCGCCGCTGCGCCGGAGGTCCGGCTCGCCGCGGAATGACGCTGCGATAGGACTCAGCGATAAGTAACGGCGGTCTTGCGACCGCCGTTACTTGTTTTGACCACAAGCGCGCTGGCGTTCGCCGCGGCGGGTTATGCGGCAGGCTGCTTCTGCATCTCACGGCCGGCGCGACGCGCCCAGTTTTCCCAGGCGCGGTTAAGCGTGTAGTCGGTCACCCGCGCGATGATCTTGTCGACTTCGCCTGGCGTGAGAAATTTGATTTCTCCCATCGCCATCGATTGCATCTGCAGCTTGGCGCCTACTTCCAGATAGACGGAAACGAAAACCGAATGGCGGACCGAGCGGCCGACCACGGTGGCGCCGTGGCCGCGCATCAACGCCGTTGGGCGATCGCCCTGGGCGCGCGCCAGATCGCGGCCCATGTCCATGTCGGTGACGAGGAGAGTCGTATCGCCGAACTTGTCCTGGGAATCCCAGATCGGCACCTCGTGCCCGATCGAAGCGCACATGTGCAGCAGCGGCTTCAGCTTCTTACCGGTGACGCCAAACGGAATCACGCTCGGCGAGTGATTGTGCACCACCGACTGAACGTCGGGCCGCATCTCATAGAGCGCGCCGTGGATGAAGCGTTCGAGATAGGGCGCGCGGCCACGCTCGTCGATCGCAGTGCCGTCGAGCGTATATTCGACGATATCGTCGCGCTCGATCCGCTCAGGGGCGCGGGCGCGCGACAAGAGGAAATGTTCCGGCTTGTCGGGATGCCGCGCACTGACATGGCCGAATGAATCCACCACGCCTTCGTTCGCCAAAATCCGGTTGGCGGTCACCAATTCTTCGAGAACAAAGTCAAGTTTACTCATCGTGACGCTCTCCCAAATGCGGCGCGATCCTATGGGCAGTGCCGGCATTTGTGAACCGCAAAAGCCGGGAGCGAGCCGTGCGGAAATCGGCATAAAGAGCGGCAGCGCGTCGCGGGACTTAATCATCATTCTGCGCTATGCCATGCCCTGTTTTCTCGGAGATTCTTTGGAGTTTGCCCATGCGGAGCCCGCTAATTTCAACCCGCGCCATGTCGAGGCGCCCTTTCCTGCTTGCCGTTGTCGGCGTGCTCCTGACTCCGGCGGCCGCAGGCGCCGAGGACAGTGCTGCGAACTTTCCCGACCGTCCCATCAGGGTCGTCGTCTCGATGCCAGCGGGCGGCGGCGTCGACGCCGTGACGCAGAATCGTCGCCGACGCCATGCGTGCTCCGCTGGGTCAGCCGCTGCCGGTCGAAAACAAAACCGGCGCCGGCGGCAACGTCGCAGCCGAATCGATTTTCCACTCGACCCCCGACGGCTACACGCTGCTCGCTTCGCCGCCCGCGCCGATCACCACCAACGTGTTCCTGTACAAGTCGCTGAACTACGATCCCACGAAACTCACGCCGGTCGCCATCATGGCGAGTGTTCCGAACGTACTCTTGGTGCGCGCCGATTTTCCGGCAAAGACCGTGCAGGAGTTCGTCGACTACGCTAAAGCCAACCCCGGCAAGCTCAATTACGCATCGCAAGGCATCGGCACCACGTCGCACCTGACAACCGAGCTGTTTCAGACCATCACGCACACGAAGCTTGTGCACGTGCCCTATAAGGGGACTGCGCCAGCGCTCAACGATCTGATCGCCGGCAACGTCGACCTCATGTTCACCGAACTTGCGACCTCGCTGCAGCTCAACAACGCCGGCAAGGCGAGAGATCCTCGCGGTCGCGACCAAAGAGCGAATTGCGGCCATCCCGGATATCCCGACGCTCGCCGAAGCCGGCGTGCCCGGCTGCGAGTCCGATACCTGGGAAGCGCTCACCGCGCCGCCGGACACATCGCCCGCCGTGGTCGCCAAGCTGAACGGAGCGGTCAAGCAGGCGCTGCGATCGCCCGAACTGCGGGAACACTTCAAGACCCTCAATCTGACGCCCGGCGGTGGATCGCCCGCCGATATGGCGGCCTTCATCAAGCAGGAAACAGAGCGCTGGGGCGCCGTCATCCGCGCTGCCGGCATCAAGCCGGAATAGCCGCGGTCACCGAAAGTCCGCTGCCGGCCCGGCACCCGGGCCGATATGACGATCGAGCGAAATCGTCTCACGAGTTCCCTTGCACCTGCGCCGCCAGCGACGTATCGATTAGCTGCTGAAGCTTTCCTTTCCGCTCGTGCAAAGGCGTCGCAGCGTCATCTCATGCGAACCACGTTCGTCGGGTTGTTCAATGACCAGGATGCAGAACTCGGCAGCAAGCTGACCGGCATCTATGCCGTCCTTGTCCTTGCCAACGTGCTGGCCTGGATTTGGGCGCTGACAGCGTTTCACGATTACCCGCTCCTCGTCGGCACTGCGTTTCTCGCTTATGCCTTCGGCCTGCGTCACGCCGTCGATGCCGATCACATCGCCGCCATCGACAATGTGACCCGCACGCTGATGCAGGAGGGCAAAAAGCCCGTCGGCGTGGGTTTGTTCTTCTCGCTGGGTCACTCGTCCGTCGTGGTGCTCGCGTCCGCCGCCATTGCGCTAACAGCCGGCGCGCTGCAGGGCCGCTTCGAAGCGTTCAAGGAGGTCGGCGGAACGATCGGCACGCTCGTCTCCGCGCTGTTTCTGTTTCTGGTGGCCGGTGTGAACTTCATCATCTTGATGTCGGTCTATCGGACCTTCCAGGAGGTTCGCCGCGGCGGCGCGTTCGTCGAGGACGACCTCAATCACTTGCTCAACCAGCGCGGCTTTCTCGGCCGCTTCTTTCGCCCGATGTTCCGCCTGGTGACGCGAAGCTGGCACATGTATCCGCTGGGATTGTTGTTCGGTCTCGGCTTCGACACGGCGAGCGAGATCGGCTTGCTCGGCATTTCAGCCGCCCAAGCCTCAAAGGGACTGCCGATCTGGTCAATCATGGTATTCCCCGCGTTGTTCACGGCGGGAATGTCGCTCGTCGATACGACGGACGGGGTATTGATGTTGGGGGCTTACGGCTGGGCCTTCACCAAGCCGATCCGCAAGCTCTACTACAACCTGACGATTACCTGCGTGTCGGTGCTGGTTGCCATCCTGGTCGGCGGCATCGAGGCGCTTGGCCTGCTCGCCGATCGCTTCAGCCTGGAAGGCCCGTTCTGGGATTTCATCAATAGTCTCAACGATCATTTCGGCAGCCTTGGTTACGTCATCATCGCGATCTTTGTTGTGAGCTGGCTCGTTTCGATCGCGGTCTATCGATTGGGGCAGTTCGATCGCCTCGAATGCGCGCCGCGATAGAGGTACGCTCCGGCCGCAGGTCGTCGCGAGCGACGAGCGATCGACGCGGTGAAGTCAGATCAATCGGCCGATTGAAGCGCATACTGTTGGGGGTTTCCGATGCCGTCGGATGACGCCACCGAGAAGCAAGGCAACGCACGATTTTTTCTGGTGCTCGGCGCCGCCACCGCCGATCTGTGGAGCGACCTGCCTCAGGAGCTTCAACATACTTTGTTCGAGCGCGCCGTTCTTCTCGGGCACCAGGGCGAGCGCGACGAAAGCCTGCGCGAGCAATTGGCGAAATATCTGCACGAACATCACAATCGGACGCTGGTGCGCTTCTGATCGCACCAAGCGCCGCAGGGATCGAAAGGCCGCTTGTGGACGCGCCGGCCGACTATACATAGGCGGCACCGTGGGCGTAGCGTAACCGGCAAGCGCACAAGGCCGGCCAAAGCGAGAAGAGCATGGCACGAAAGAAAGCGGGCAAGGATTCGAGCGAGCCCGAACTGCCGCGGGTCGAACCCGAGATCATTCCGCCGGATCGCGCCGGCCGGCCTGATTGGCGCGGTTCCGCTTGGCCGCCCTATGCGTATTCCGAGGCGCACGGCAGCCATCGCATCTACGTCACGCGGCTCGGGCCGCTCGGCCTCACCCTCCTGCTCGCCGGTGCGGGCGTTCTCGCCGTGGCGATTTTTCTCACCATTGTGGGCGCGATCTTGATCTGGATACCGGTCGTGGCTTTGCTGGTTGCCGCCGCAGCCGTGTATCGCGTCTTGCGGCGGTGACACGGCCGCATACACGGCACGTTAACCTTGTTCCTTTAATGAATTGATTAACCATACGAGTAACGACACCGTCGCAGCATTTCCCGCGCAACTGGGCCAAGACGCCGACAAAATCCGCTGCACGGTTCTGACCGGTGCCGGGGGCGCCTGAGCCGTGGCAAGGTCCGGTGCCGTCTCTTCCATCGGCCCCGCGGTAGTGCCTGCAGTCGATATCGGCTCGCTGGTACGCGGCGTCCTCTTTATTGCGGCATTTCTATCGTTCTGGATCTCGTTCCATCCGTTCCAGAGCCTGGCCGAGGCGCCGCCGGAGCTTGCCGACACCGGCGACCGCACCAACCAGATCGGCTTTTCAATTCTGTTCCTGGCGCTGACGGCGTGGACCTGGTTCCACGAACCACGCCGGATCGGCCGCGCGAGACCTTCTCTCGCAACACAATGGCGCCGCGCAAATCGAGGCCGACCATGTGAAGCGTGTTCTTGCCCATATCTATTCCGATGGCGGTCACTGCATGAACCGTGGACGTGCGAGGGATGGCGGCGCTCCTTCTCCCTGAACAGCCCCCGGCTCACTCTCAGAGCCGTTGGAGGCAGGAGCGCGGCCGGTCCATCCCATTCACGAAAGATATTGCAGTGCAAGCTAATGTCGGCTCTTAAAGCTATAGCGTCCGTTGCTGGAAACGTATTCGGCTAACGTGGCGCGCTGCGGACGCCGAGAACGCGCCTGCGCTGCCATGCCCTACGCACGTCGCCTTCCCGCCACCGTGGGCCGTCGACGAGCATGACGCCCGCTACATCGTCTATGACGCCAGCGGACAGTCGTTCCGCTATTTCTATTACGAGGAGGAGCCGGCGCGAGAATTGCGGTTGGTTCTTCTTTAGTGCTTTCCCGTGGGATGACTTTCCAGCCATCTGTCTATCATGGAACGAGCCTGCATTTCTGCTTGCTCACGCGATCCGCAAATGACCCTTCCAGCGATTTCCACGCCCGCAGGATGAATTGCCACGGACCATTGTCCCCGCTCGATCCGGGTGCGAATGGTGTATCGGATGCCTTTGTATTCCACGGGGTAAGGTTGAACCCAAAGCACAAGCTGGGCAATCCTGCAAATCACCAAGCGAGTGAACTCGTTGAGATGGGGATTGCCTTTGGTGGGAATTGTTTCCAGTGGAAACAATCAAAAGCCAGCCAAGACCACGAGCAAACAAACAACATTTCATGCGGCGCAGCCGGTGTTGTTGTTGATGTTGGTGAGCGTAGCTCGGACTCCACCGCCTCGATGATGCCCTCAAGCTCGCGACGATCCTCCGGCGATGACCATAGCTGCGTGCGTAACGCGCGGATGCACAGTCACGCTAATCGACGCTTGGCAGTCAACCTGCTGACAAAGGATAAGGCTCGCCGGATGGCGGCGAACTTCGCCACGCCGCCGGGGTTGTTGAAGAGATCTCCGACATGAGCGCGCCGCGCAAGCGTCCCGACTGGTCTCGCCGCCTGCCGCGACCGCTGATCGTCGCGGACCTGGCGACACTCACCACGCTCGGCGATGTGCGCGATCTGATCGAGCGCCATCTGCCGGCGCCGTACCGCGAGAAAGCAACGTGGAAATACGTCGCGGCGCAGCTTGCCGTGGCCGTACGCGGCAATGGCGATACCGTCGATGTCGCCGTGCCGCTGCGGATGGCGTTCGCGCTGGAAGGGGTGCCGTGCCGGCCGAAATGATCGGCGTCAAAGGCTACCGCAGATCGCCCGTAGACCGCACTGCGCTGCCCCAAAACGAGCCGCTGGTGCGTTATTTCGTGGAGCGGCACACACACACAACGACACCCCCAACCATCCGGCAGGGCAGCGCGCTCCAGGGCCGTTACCCAGATGCGCTACCCCGTCCAAAACTCGGTGCAAAAATGTGGAATAAATATCAATGATAACAAAAAGTTCTATGAAATATCGAGCCGTGACTGGCATTCATGGCGCTCGGCCGCCGCTGGTACCGCCTGCCTATCGACGCCACGGCGCTCATCGTCATGCCGGCATTGGCAATCCTCTTCGTGTTCGGCGCCCACGAAACGGCCAGGATATTTCCCGGCAGCGCCATGCTGCTCATTTTTGACGCCGTCGTCTTCGTCCTGATTCGGCGGCTTTTGCGTCCATCGGTTCGGACTTTTGAGTTCGACCGAGTATGAAGCCGCAGGCGAAAAGCCTGGCGGAGCGCTCGTCCGATGAGCTCGCTCGTCGAAAAATCCGAAGTAACCGGCACGCGTTCGCGGCCGGTTGCGCACGCCGAATTTCTCGGCTTGCCGTTTTGCCCGTTGTCGCCGGCCGAAGTGATGCAGTTGATCATCACCAGCGTCGGCATGCCGTATCGCTATGCGGTGACGCCGAACGCACACCACGTCGTCACGGTGCTCAACGAGCCGGAGCGGCTGCTCCCAGTCTACCAGGGAGCGTGGCTGTCGCTGTGCGACAGCCAAGTCCTGCGGGCCTTGGCGAAGCTGGATTGGCTCACAGCGCGGACTAGCGCCGCTCCGTCGCGCGCGCCTGTGTCGACCGGTCCTGGGACATCCTCCTGTTATGCGTCGGCAGTCCGGCGCGGGAACTGATTGCCGGCGAACTCGGCGAACTTGGCCGCAAATCCGGTCTTGCGCTGTGCGTCGGCGCGTCGATCGATTTTCTGACGGGCAAAGGCATGCGCGCGCCGCTGTGGCTGCAGAAGCTCCACCTGGAATGGGCCTACCGGCTATTCCAGGAACCTGCAGGGCTTTGTCGCCGTTATCTCATCGAGTCGCCGAAGATATTTCGCGTCTTCATGACGAAGCGATCAGCCTGCCTCTAAGACCTTGTCGTCGGCCGAATAGCCGATCGCCTTGAGCGCTTCGCGGATCGAAAGACACTGCATGCCTGCGGCCTGAGCCGCCGCAATGGTATCTCGCAACAATGCTGGCGAACATCCGATCCAACTCGGCGTCTCGGCGACATCGTGGGTGGCGAAAATCAGCCGCCATTGCGGTCACGCGTTTCGCGCAGCACCCGATCGAGTTTTTCGGCGGTCAAAGTCCGATCGTAAAGTTCGATGGACCGCAGCATGCCGAGGTCGATCGTTCCGGCATTGATGCCTTCATAAACGCCTCGGCAGCTGTCGAAGCGCTTTTGCAGCTGGAGTTTGCGGGGTAGCGAAGCGCGGCCGAACGGATAACAAAAGTTGGTCAGCGCAAGATCTGGACACAACTCACGCAAACAATTCCGGGTTCGCCGGCATTCTTCATCCATCGCTGTCGCATCATCCATCGCTGTCGCATCCAGCTTGTCCACACGCGTATGCGAAAACGTGTGACAGCCGATCTCATGGGCTCGGCCGTGAAGAGCGCGGGCTTGATCGTCATTGATCAAATGCCAGTGGGTATCGGCAGTCCCGCAAATGCCGCTTGCGATGAAGAAAGTGCCGCGAACGCCGCAGTCCTCAAGAACAGCGGCGACGTTCGTAAACGCCAAATCGGGGACGTCGTCGAACGTAAACGTCACCAGCGGAGCGCTGTTGCGCATGACGAACGGTTTGGACCGGTGATACCGCGCCGCTTTGCGCAATACGCCCCGAAAGACCGCTGAAGCACGGACGACCTCATGGTGCCCTCGCCATGGTAGCGAGCGGCCGTACAGCGTCGAGAGGCGGTGCCTGCAAGTCTGCGACGATCTCTAGGAAGTTCTCGGCTGGGTGCTCTGATGAATATTCAAGCCCCCCCGCGCCATCAGTGCGCGCCTATCTGGAGCGCGATCGAGGGCGCCGTCGATTTCCGCCGCCAGCGCAGCCTCGTCGCCAACCGGCACAAACGCTCCGTAACGCCCATCCTGCAGAATTTCCGCCGGTCCATAGGGACAGGCGTCGACACGACCGGCGCGTCACACACGAGCGCCTCCACGAGGGCGTTGCACAAGCCCTCATAGATCGACGAGCAGACAGCAAGGCTTGCTCGCATCGTCCAGGCGAACGGATCGTCGACGTAGCCCGTAAAGATAACTCGGTCGGCAAAACCGGCCGTGTGCACGAAGGCTTCCAGGGCGGCCCGCTCCGGTCCGTCGCCGACGATGGCGAGGCGCCACGGGCGAGCGGTCCGCAGCAACGTCATCGCGTGCAACAACGCGCGATGATCCTTTTCGGGCGACAGCCGTCCGACCGAAACGATGAGATTGCTGTCGCGGCCGCTTTCCCCGTCCCATTGTGCGATCCGCTTGACCATCTCGGGCGGGATCACCGCATTGCTGCGCATGACCGAAATTTTCCGGTCGGGAACCGAAAAGTTCTGCACGAGATCGCGCCGCGCTCCCTCGATGAGCGCGACGATCCGATCGGCATGGCGGTAAAGGCGCCGCAGAAATCGGTAGGCGATGCGGTTCTAACGATAGGGATCGTCGCTTTGCGCGATAGACGGACTACCGACCTCACGCAAGATGAACTTCGGTTGCCGACTGCGTGGCAGCGTGCGCACGGCGA
Organism: uncultured Alphaproteobacteria bacterium; assembly: GCA_963732015.1. Taxonomy (GTDB): domain Bacteria; phylum Pseudomonadota; class Alphaproteobacteria; order Rhizobiales; family Xanthobacteraceae; genus BOG-931. The sequence continues at coordinate 402,846 of CAVSXY010000011.1, forward strand.
TCAGCGTGCAGAGATTCAGATTTGCTTCCGAACTGACGACGATCGACGGCGCCGATTTGGCGATGACGCGACGCAAGCCCGGAATCGCATAGCGCAGTTTCCGACCGGGGACCTCAATCACACGAATGGCGGGGTTGAGCAGCGTGCGGAGCGGGCCTTCGGCGTGCAATGTCAAAATCGTCGGTGGAACACCTTTGGCCGCGAGAGCGTTGCATAGGAAAATCATGTCGCGCTGCGCGCCACCACCTTCAAGGGCGCGTATAACGACCGCCAGACCGTGAGCTTCAGTTTTCAAACAACTTGACACGCGCCTGGGTCCCGGACCGCCACCGCCGCGATTGTTTTATGACTCGGCGCAATTTCTCACAGATTGATCTAACAGGGTGGCCGGGACCATGCGGCATTTCAAGCGATGTCGTTAATCGGCCTATCGTTTTGGCCGTCGGCACCTTAACGAACTTTAATGGGGCGTGCGTTGAACGCACCGTTACAGTGGCCTAACTCCCGAAAGAGACCCCCGGCTGGGGCTCTTGGCTGACCGGACCAAAAATAAATTTTCGGTTAGACGGCCTGGAAGAGGGAAGAAGGCAATGGGTACCCCAACGGGCGGACCGAAAAGGCGCTGGACCTACGTTGCAGCGGGCGGAACCGCAGTTGCGGCGGCCGTGATCGCCCTTGTGATGTGGCGGCACGACAAACCCGCCAAAGCCGCCATTGCGCCTGCTCCGATTCCGGTCACCGTCACGCAGGCGGTCCAACAGGACGTTCCGATCTATTACGATGCGCTTGGCACCGTGCAGGCGCTCAATACAGTCGCCATTCGCGCGCAGGTCAACGGCCAAATCGTTTCTATCGACTTTCGCCAGGGCCAGGACGTCCATAAAGGCGATGTGCTGGCGCAGATCGATCCGGCGCCATTTAAGGCGGCACTCGACCAGGTCGTAGCCAAAAAGAGCGAGGACCAAGCCCAGCTCGTCGATGCTGAGAAAGACCTGCAGCGCTTCAAAACGCTGGTCCAAAAAGATTTCGAGACCCAGCAAAACGTCGACGCCCAGCAAGCCAAGGTCGACCAGTTCAAAGCGACGATTGCCGCCGACCAGGCCGCCATCGAAGCGGCACAGACGCAGCTCAATTACGCGACGATCCTCGCGCCGATCGACGGCGTCGTCGGCTTCCGGCAAGTCGATATCGGCAACATCATCCACACCACCGACGCCAATCCGCTGACGGTACTGACCCAGGTCAAGCCGTCCAATGTCATTTTCACTCTGCCGCAGGACGATCTCGGACCGGTCCGTGAGGCCATGCTGCACGGCGAAGTTTCGGTTCTGGCATTCGATCAAAATGACAAGGTGCAGATCGCCCAGGGCAAGCTTCTCTTGATCAACAATCAGATCGACCAGAGCACGAGCACCATTCAGCTCAAGGCGGAATTTCCGAACGACGACGAGCGGCTGTGGCCGGGCGAGTTCGTGCGCATTCAAATCCTGATCACCACACAAAAGGACGCCGTCACAATCCCGCCGGTCGCCGTGCAGCGCGGCCCCGAAGGCCTGTACGTCTGGGTGATCAAACCCGATAACACGGCTGAGAAGCGTACTGTTACCACTCAGACCGTCAGCGACAGCATCGCGATCGCCACAAAGGGGCTCGCCGCCGGCGAGCGCGTGGTGGTGAACGGACAATACCGGCTGGATACCGGAAACCGAGTTCGACGCAAAGACCGAAACCGCCGCCAATGGTCCGGAGAAAGCGTCATGAACATCTCGGAACCGTTCATTCGCCGGCCGATCGCTACATCGCTCCTGATGGCCGCGCTGGCGCTCGTCGGCATTGCGGCATTTCCGCTGCTTCCGGTGGCGCCGCTGCCTCAGGTGGACTTTCCCACGATCCAGGTGACGGCGCAGTTTGCCGGCGCCAGCGCCGACACGATGGCGGCGACTGTGGCCACTCCGCTCGAAGAGCAATTCGGTCAGATCGCCGGCGTTACCCAACTGACGTCGGTGAGTGTGCTCGGCACCAGCGTCATCACTCTCCAGTTCGATCTCAACCGCAATATTGACGGTGCGGCGCAAGACGTGCAGGCCGCAATCACGGCGGCCGGCAAAACGCTGCCGCAAAATCTGACCGTTCCGCCCTACTACAAAAAGGTGAATCCGGCAGACTCGCCGATCCTGATCCTGGCCACGCACTCGGACACGTTGCCGCTGACGACGGTCGATGACTTCGCCGAGAACGTGATTGCCCAGCAGATCTCGCAGATCAGCGGCGTGGCGCTGGTCTCGATCGGCGGCCAACAAAAGCCGTCGATCCGCGTCCAAGTCGATCCCGCCAAACTTCAAGCACGCGGACTGACGCTAGAGGACGTCCGTGGTGCGCTCGCAACCACCACCAGCGACGCGGCCAAGGGCGCTGTTAACGGCGCGTTGCAGACCTTCACCATCGCCGCCAACGATCAACTGACGCAGCCCGAACAATATGATGACGTGATCATCGCCTATCGCAACGGCGCTCCGGTGCGGGTTCGCGACGTCGGCCATGCGGTCACCGGCCCGCAAGACATCACCCAGAGCGCGCTGAACGGCGTCGAGCCGAGCGTTCTTCTCCTGGTCTTCAAACAGCCCGGAGCGAACGTCATTAGCACCGTGGACGCAATTCAGGCCGCGATGCCGCGCCTGTCCTTGATCGCTCCACCGGGCGTGAAGGTTGACACCATCGTCGACCGCACGCAGACCATTCGCGCGTCGGTCCGCGACGTCGAATTTACCCTGGCGATCACGATAGGGCTGGTTGTTCTGGTGATCCTGCTGTTTCTTCGCGACGTGCGCGCGACGTTCATCCCAAGCGCCACGGTACCGCTGGCGCTTCTTGGCTCTACTGCGCTCATGTATCTGTTCGGCTTCAGCCTGGACAACCTCTCGCTGATGGCGCTGACCATTTCCGTCGGCTTCGTCGTCGACGATGCGATCGTGGTCGTGGAAAACATCTTCCGCCACGTCGAGGCCGGAACGCCGCCGATGGCTTCGGCCCTGAAAGGCGCTGGCGAAATCGGCTTTACGGTTGTTTCGATCAGCGTCTCGCTGGTCGCCGTGTTCATTCCTCTGCTGCTGATGGGCGGCATCATCGGTCGACTGTTCCGCGAATTTGCCATCACGGTCACGGCGGCAATCGCCGTCTCGGTGATCGTTTCATTGACTTTGACGCCGATGCTTTGCTCGCGCTTTCTTGCCAGCCATTCCGAGCATCATGGCCGATTGTATCTCTTCATCGAACGCGGCTTTGAGGCACTGGCAAGCGGCTATCGCCGTGGTCTGGACGTCGTGCTGCGTCATCAGTTTGCCACGCTGCTCGTCTTCTTCGCCACCATGGCCGCCACGGGCGTGCTGTTTGTCGCCATTCCGAAGGGTTTCTTTCCAATCCAGGACACCGGAGTCATTCAAGGCATCGCCTACGCGGCTCAAGACGTCTCACCGGATAGGATGAGAGGCATTCAGCGCGGGCTGTCGGCCGTTATTGCCAAAGACCCCGATGTCGCCTCCTTCGGATCATTCTTCGGCAATGGCGGCGGCAACACGCTCAACACGGCTCGATTCTTTATCGCGCTAAAACCTCGCGATGACCGAAACGACAGCGCCATCGACATCATCAACCGGTTAAGGCCGCAGCTCGCCAAGGTCCAGGGCGTCACACTCTTCTTGCAGCCTTCACAGGATATAACCGTCGGCGGACGAATTTCAGCGGGACAGTACCAATACACGTTGCAGGACCAGAATTTTGATGAGCTCAGCACGTGGGCACCGCGGATGTTGGCTAAGCTGAAAACACTGCCGCAACTTGCCGACGTCTCAACCGACCAGCAGACCAACGCGCCGCTGCTCTCGGTTCACATCAACCGTGACGCGGCCGAGCGTTTCGGCATTCGCGCACAGGAGATCGACGCGACATTGAACGACGCATTCGGCCAAGCTCAGGTGACCCAGTACTTCACGCAAGTCAGTTCATATTTCGTGATACTGGAAATACCGCCGGAGCTGCGGAAGGATCCGTCGTCTCTTAATCAGATATACATGAAGGCGCCGCTCACCGGACAGCTGGTCCCGTTGTCGACGCTGGTGAGCTTCGACACCAACGCGATCGGTCCGCTCAGTGTCTCGCATCAGTCGCAGTTCCCGGCGGCGACCCTGTCGTTCAACTTGAAATCCGGCACCTCCTTGGGAGAGGCCGTCGACGCGATCAGCAAGGCGCAGGTCGAAATCGGGATGCCGAACACCATCGCCACCGGATTTCAGGGCAATGCGCAGGCATTCCAGACCTCCCTGTCGAGCGAGCCGGTGCTGATCGCCGCAGCCCTTATCGTCGTCTACGTGATCCTGGGCGTGCTTTACGAGAGCTACATCCACCCGCTCACCATTCTGTCGACCTTGCCTTCGGCCGGCGTCGGCGCGCTGCTGGCACTGTGGGCCGGCGGGTTCGACCTGTCGGTGATCGGGATAATCGGCATCATCCTGCTGATCGGCATCGTCAAGAAGAACGGCATCATGCTGGTCGATTTTGCCATCACGCGCGAGCGCGCCGGCTATTCGCCGCACGAGGCAATCCGCTCGGCATGTCTGCTTCGGTTCCGGCCGATCATGATGACAACGATGGCGGCGCTGCTCGGCGGCTTGCCGTTGATGCTGGGACACGGCTCGGGCTCGGAGCTACGGCAGCCGCTCGGCTACGCGATGGTGGGCGGCCTCATCGTCAGTCAGATGCTGACGCTATTCACAACGCCCGTGGTTTATCTCTACCTGGACCGTCTGCAGACGTGGTTGAACGGCGGCAAAGCCGAGCACTCGCTGGAACCCGAGGGCCTGCGTGTCGCTGCCGAATAGACACTGTTCCTTCAATTATTGTTGCAGGCTTGCCGAAACAACGCGCTCAAGATTTCTCTCAAGATTTTTTGCGGCAATTCGCCGCCTCGCAGGACCATCCGCTGGAACGACGACCTTCTCGTCTGCGTTTTGTAACAGCAGAGAAAAAAAGGAGATCGTTATGAAGAAACTTGCGTTAGGTATCGCGCTCGCGGTGGCCGCGCCGGCCGGCGATGGCTCAAGTGAATGTCTTTGCCGGCCCCAGCGGCGTGGGCGTCCAATTCGGCACGCCCAGATCCTAAGCCTACCCGTATCGTTATGGCTCCGGCTATTACGACTACTACGGCGGGCCAGGTTTCGTTTCGGGTCGCCCCGGCTGGCACAGTCACGCCTGGAACCGCGAGCACTGGCACCGCTGACCTCTTTGATCGTCAACCTGGATACAAACGACGAGAAGAGAACAGGAGAAGGCCCCTGGCGATGGGGCCTTTTCCGTCATCGGTCGCGTTTTCTATTCGCACGGCAGATTTCGTTGCATCGCAGCACCGGGTAACCACACCGCTTTGTGAAGAGCCGAGCGCTCGAGGAACTGCGAGAGCGCGTAGCGGCGCGGCCGCGATGCTGCCATGATCGGGCGTGGTCAAAATCCGGGTGCCTTGCGGCCCCGGCCGCAGGCACGACCCGGAACAATAGGTTCAGGGAGGTGCGCATGGCTGCTTCACACATCCTCGTCGGCGCGAGCGCGAACCCATCAATGCCGGTCGTTCGCCGTATCACACCGGCTGATCTCTTCCGGTCACTCGCGCAGGGGGTCGACGATTTCACCGCGATGCCAAGCCACGCCGTTTTTCTCTGCGTGATTTATCCACTGCTTGGCGTTCTGTTGATCGCTACCATGCTCGGTCAGGCGATGTTGCCGCTGGCGTTCCCGATTGCTGCCGGTTTCGCCCTCATCGGACCGATTGCGGCGATCGGTCTATACGAATTGAGCCGGCGCCGCGAAGCAGGACTCGACAGTTCCTCGGGCCACGCGCTGGATGTGCTGCATTCGCGGTCGCTCGGCGCGATCGTCGGGCTCGGTCTGTTGTTGATGGTGATCTTTTTGATCTGGCTCCCCGTCGCTGATGCGATCTACATCGCCAATTTCGGCTACGGCAGTCCGAGTTCGATCCGCGCGTTTATCAGTGACGTATTCACAACCCGCGCCGGCTGGACCCTCATTGTGGTCGGCACTGGCGTCGGCTTTCTGTTTGCCGCATTGGTGCTGACCATCAGCGCAATTTCGTTTCCACTGCTGCTCGACCGCGATGTCGGCGCTGCGGTGGCGCTTTTGACCTCGATCCGCGTGGCTTCCGCCAATCCGGTGACCATGGCGCTCTGGGGGTTCATTGTCGCCGCAATGCTGGTGATCGGCTTGATCCCGTTCTTCATCGGCCTTACGGTAGTGATGCCGGTGCTCGGCCATGCCACCTGGCACCTCTATCGCAAGGCCGTCGAGCCCGATCCAAATCCGCATCCAGACTTCAAGCCCCGCGAACGGCCCCGCCGCTCGGCCGCGGATTTTCCGGCCGCCCTGTTTCCGACGCGGCGATAAGCCGCCTCCCACCTGGCGTGCGATCCAATCAGCAGCGCAGTGTTGGCGTTTGTCAGTCCGCTGTAAAAGCCTATCATGCGGTTCCCATAAGAAGACGTTGTTTGGGAACGGTCGCCCTCTCGCATGCTCGATCTCGGCTTAAGCTTCCTTGCCAGCGTGACCCGCGATCCGGACGCGCTGGCGATTGCCGACGGTGACGTACGGCTCACTTACGCCCAATGGTATCGGCGCATCTCATCGCTGGCCGCGGGCTTCGATGCCATCGGATTGAAACGCGGCGATCATCTTGTGACCGCTCTGCAGAATCGCTGGGAAACTGCGAGCCTGCATTGGGCCTGCCAACTTTCCGGCATCATCATGACGCCGGTGAACTGGCGCTCGAAGCCTGACGAGATCGACTTCTATATCGAGAACGCCGAGGCCAAGGCAATCACCTACCAGGATGTCTCCGCCGAGGCTGTGGCCGCCTCCCACAGGGCACAAGCGCTGCCGCAGATTGCGCTCGACGCGTCACCGCCCTCCGCCATCGCATTCGCCGTGCTGACGTCCACCGCTGCACCTGACGCGACACCTCGCGTCGGCGCCGACGCATGGTCCGTGATGCTCTACACGTCCGGCACCACCGCGCGGCCGAAAGGGGTGCCGCGGCGGCAACGCGCCGAGCGCGCCGCCGGGATCGCCCACGTGGCGCAAAATCTCTACGCCCACGGCGAGCGAACGCTCGGCGTCATGCCGCTCTATCACACCATGGGCGTGCGCTCCTTGATTGCGATGTCGCTCATCGGTGGCGCCTTCGTCTGCTTGCGCCGATTCGACGTCGACGAGGCTCTGGCGCTGATCGAGGCCGAACGGATCACCAATCTCTATCTGGTGCCGACGCTCTATCATGACCTCGTTCATCATCCGCGCTTCGCGGCAAGCGATGTCAGCTCCGTGCGCAAGCTCGGCTTTGCGGGCGCACCGATGACCGACGGCTTGCTCAAGACCTTGCAGGCGGCGTTCAAGCCCGACCTGTTCGTGAACCACTACGGCTCGTCGGAAGTCTACACGTGCACCACCGATCAGAACGCCCTGACGAAACCCGGCTCGGCCGGCCGCGCCGGTATCAACCAGATGGTGCGCGTTGTCCGTCTCGGCGCGCAGTCGGCCGACGAGGTTGCCGCCACGGGCGAGGAGGGCGAGATCGCCGCGCTCTTGGCCGGCGATGAATCCTTCGAAGGCTACTGGCGGCGGCCGGATTCGGACGCCAAGGCGCTGCGCCAAGGTTGGTACTTCACCGGCGACACCGGCTTCTTCGACGCCGACGGCGATCTCTTCGTCACCGGCCGCGTCGACGACATGATCATCACGGGCGGTGAAAATGTCTCGCCGGTCGAAATCGAATCCTGCCTGTCGCTTCATACCGCGGTTTCGGAAGTCGCGGTGGTCGGTTTGCCGGATGAGCGCTGGGGCAAGGTAGTGGCCGCATTCATCAAGCGCCGCGCCGCTGTCGAACCTGACGAGCTCGACGCGTTCTGCCACACCTCGGGGCTGGCGAATTTCAAGCGGCCGCGCCGCTACGTCTTCGTGACCGACATTCCGAAATCGCCGGTCGGAAAATTGCTTCGCCGCAAGCTGGTCGCCGGCGAGTACGAGAGCGAAACGGTCTCGCACCAGCAAGGGACGGCTGCATGACGACGTTTTCCGATCCGCGTTTGCAACAGCTCGATGGCTTCCGCGTCGAAATCGATCCGGGGCGCGAGCGCGCCGATATCGTGCTGGACCGGCCGCCGCTGAACGTCATCGAAATGAGTCAGCGCGATCAGCTTCGTCTGGTGTTTGAAACGCTCGACGAGGACGCAAGCATCCGCGTCATCGTGCTGCGCGCCGTGGGTGAGCATTTTTCAAGCGGCGGCAATATCAAGGGCTTTCTCGAAGCGTCGCCGGAGCACGTCTCGAAGCTCGCCTGGAACATCGCGGCGCCGGCGCGCTGCAGCAAACCGGTGATCGCCGCCAATCGGGGCTACTGCTTCGGCGTCGGCTTCGAACTTTCGCTGGCCTGCGATTTTCGGCTGGTGTCGGAGACCTGTCTCTGTGCGCTGCCCGAGCAGCGGCTTGGTCAAATCCCGGGCTCCGGCGGCTTGGCACGCCTGCAAAAGATCATCGGCATCACACGGACCAAAGACATCGTCATGCGATCGAGGCGCATCACGGCGAAGCAGGCCTACGACTGGGGCATCGCCACCGAATGCGTGCCAGACGACAAGCTCGAAGCGGCAACCGACGCGCTCGTCGATGAGTTGCGCACCTTCTCGCCGCTGGCGCAGCGTACCGCCAAGACGCTGCTCAACGAAACCGAAGACACCAATCTTGAAGCCGCCATCGAGCTCGAGGGCCATTGCTACAGCCGGCTGCGCCAATCCGACGATTTCCGCGAGGGCGTCGACGCATTTCACGGCAAACGAAAGGCCGTGTTTCGCGGCACGTGATTATGTCAGTAAGTCTCACTGCGCAGCAAAGGAGCAACGGTTCCCGAACATGCAAGTATCAAACAGCAAAAAGACCAACGCAGCCAGGCGGATCGCCGACACCCTCGCCGAAGCCGGCATCAAGCTCGTGGCGAGCCTACCCGACGATTGGATCGCCGAACTCATTAAGACACTCGACAACGACCAGCGCTTTCTCCACGTCCCGGTCAATCGCGAAGAATCGGCCGTCGGCCTGTGCTCGGGGACTTTTTTCAGTGGTATGCCGTCGGTCGCGCTCATGGGCGCATCCGGGCTGATGACGTGCGTCTATGCCATCACCAAGATCAACTACACCTACGAAATCCCGATGCTGTTTATGATCTCGCTGCGCGGCGAAATCGGCGATTCGGCCAAATACCAGGTGTCGAATGGCCTCTATCTGTCGCCGATGATGCAGTCGATCAATCTGACCTACACCATTGTCGACGCCCGCGAAAAACTGCCGGCCATCCGCAGCGCGTTGCGCCACACCGCAGTCATCAATCGGCCCGTCGTCGTGGGCCTGACGCGCGACGTGTTGCGCGGGGAGGCCTGACCATGCAGCTTCGCGATTGCTTGCAGCTCATGGCGGGGCGGTCCGCCGGCGCGCTGGTGGTCACGTCGGCCGGTCACTCATCCGGCATGTGGTGGGACATCACGCGCGACAACTATCGTGCCTTTTATCTGACCGCCTCGATGAGTCTGTCGTCGATGTTCGCAGCCGGCATCGCCGTCGGCCATCCAAACCGGCCGGTCTGGGCGTTCAGCGGCGACGGCGCCTTCGTGATGAATCCGGGCATGCTGTTCGTTGAGCGGCGGCTGAACCTGCCGAACCTCAAGCACTTCCTGATCGCCAATCGCTGCTACGGCTCGACCGAGGAGGTCGACATTGCATTCGCGCAGCATGCCGACTACGCCGCAATGGCGCGCGGCGCCGGCATCGAACGTGTCTTTAGCTTCAACAATCTCGACTCGTTCAAGCAGCAATTCGGCGAGGCAGTGGGCGCTCCAGGCCACACCTTCATCGTGCTGGAGGTCGAGCCCGTGGGCCATGAGGTCCGCACGCCCCCGCTTGACGGACCGGAAGTCAAATTCCGCTTCGGCCGCTACATCGAAAAAGTCACCGGCCGCAAGATTTTCACGGCGCCGCTGGACTAATACTGTCGTGAGGCTCGCTCCCGCCGACCCGGCTACCGCCGCGGCGGTTCGGGGATTCTGTCGCGCCCGACGTTCAACAATTGATCGTCGAGAGGCTTCTTGAGCAGCCTGAAGCGGTTGGGATCGAGCGCTTGGGACGCGATCGACCGCCGGCGCGATAGCCGGCGACTGCTCCTGGGCCATCCGGGACGTCATGGCGCGGCCCATGTCGGCGTTGAAAAAGCGCCGTACCGCCCTTGGCCCCTTCTTTGACCCGATACATGGCGGTATCGGCCGCGCGCCGCAGCATCTCATAATTGAGACCGTGGTCGGGATGCATGCTGACGCCGATCGAGGCCGACGTGAAGACTTCGAACCCCTCGATCAAGAACGGCTCTTTGAGCTGCTGCAGCAGATTGTCGACGAGGATCGCCAGATCGTCATCTTCCCCCAACGGGTTCAACACCAGAAGAAACTCGTCGCCGCTGATGCGGCCGAACACGTCCGACGGACGAAGTGGCCGGCGTGGGTGTAATAATCGTTGATGTGCTTGAAATTGTCGATGTCGATAAACGCGAGCGCAAAGCGCGATGGCGTCTGCGTTTTTGTCAAAAGATGCTCGACATGCTCCTGAATCAAGGTTCGATTCGGCAAGCCGGCCAGGTCATCAAAATAGGCACGCTTCGACAGTTCAATCTCGGCCTGCTTGCGCTCCGTGAAATCTAACGCGGTCGAAATCAGCGCGGGCTGATCGAGAACCCGCGCCGATCTGCGGCACTCCAAAAGGGTCCGTTCACCGTTTGCGCCGGCAACGCGATTCTCAATGATGGCGGCCGCGGACGACGGTGCGCTCGCCGCCGGTTTGTCGCCGCCTGATGCACCCGGCGCAGCCGGCGCTGCGTCACGCGGCGCACTCAGCGAGCCCACGTATTCCGCCGCCATTTCGTTGATGAACAGCGGCCGGCCGTCTTCCGACTGAACTGTCAGGCCGACCGGGAGCTGATTGAGAATCGAGAAAAGGAAGTTGACCGCCCGGTGCGCGTCCTTTTGATCCTGCTTTGCCTCGTCAAGCTGGCGTTGCATCGCGGCGGTGTCGTCGGCTTTCGGAGGACAGTGGCGATTGATCTGACGGTTGCTCACGTCCCTGCGATGGTGAGGCCGCGTCGTCAGTGAACTGTTCGGAAACTTCCATGCGCGAAGGAAAACTTAAAATGGCATTCGGCGGCAGAAAGGTCTGCCAAACGAATGCACCAGGGACGCTGCGATCGGTCTCAAGACAGGTCTTACCGAAGAAAAAAGGCTTAAGAGGACCTGAGATCGGACATGACAGCTCGGCGCACACCAAGCCTTCGGACGTTAAGTCACGATTAACCGCTCGTCTGTGCTGGACATCGAGCTATGTGCGTGGCCTAAGCCGCCGCATGTGTCATATGACAACCGTCCGCTTTAGTACGACGGACGCGACGCATGGGCGTCGCCGAGATCCCAGAACAATCCGGCCATGAGAGCCAAGCCTTCGCGCGCGATCGGTGCGAGCAAATGCTCGTTCGGTGCATGCTGCGAGCAGCCCGCATAGGAATGCGGCACCCAGATCGTCTTCAAATGCAACACATCGGCAAAAATATCATTCGGCAGCGAGCCCCCGAGATTGGGTAAAATGGTAGTCCGCTTCCCGCTCGTTCGTTCCATCGACTGCTTGACCCAGGGCACCCACGGATCTGACGGATCGAGACGGCTGGCAAAGAAGTGCCCCTCGTTGCTCGCCTGCACCTTGACGTGGCCAAAGCCGTGACGATCAAGGTGACGGCGCAGCGCTGGGATGATGTCGTCGACGTCGATGCCGACCACGTAGCGAAGTTGACAATGGGCGCGCGCGTTGCCCGGGATGGCGTTGACCGGACTGTCCGGCGTCCCCGCGGTGAAAGCCAAAATCTCAAAGCTGTTCCAGCCGAACACGCGCTCAGCCGGTGTCAAACCCGGCTCACCCCAGTCGTGATCGATCTTGGGACCATCCTCACCGCCGTCGACCTCGACACCGGCGAGCACGTCGCGCACCGATTGCGGCAGCGGCGGCCGCCATCCCGGCACGCGGATCGCTCCATTGACGTCTGTGATCGACGCAAGCGCATGAGCGAGAATGATGGCCGGATTGGCAAGGAGCCCGCCCCAATTGCCCGAATGGTGACCGCCCTCACGCAGATCGACGACAAGATCGATCCGGTGACCGCCGCGCGCGCCAAGAAACAAGGTCGGCACCTTCGGCGCGATCCGCGGTCCGTCGGATGCGATCAGCACGTCGGCCTTAAGCAGGCCGCTCGCGTGCTCCTCGCAAAGTTCGCGCAAGCCTGCGGAACCGACTTCTTCGCCCATCTCGATGAGGATCTTGCAATTGAACCCGAGCGCGCCGCGTTCGGCGAGCACGGCCGCGAGTCCCGCGATGTTGATGCTGTGCTGGCCTTTATTATCGGCTGTGCCCCGGCCGTAGATGCGCTCGCCTTCGACGACCATCCGCCACGGCGACAATCCGGCTCGCCATAGGGTGTCAAATCCCCGAATGGTATCGCCGTGGCCATAGGCCAGCGCAGTAACGTAGGACGGGTTTTCAATGCGCTCCGCAACCAGGATTGGCGGACCGTGCGGGTTGTCGAAAACCCGGCACGAGAAACCGAGGCCTGTCAGCGTCGGCACCATTTCGTCGGTCAGGTAGACGCGCAACGCGCCGGCGCGTTCGGGCTCCTGGCTGGTGCTCGGAATGGCGACGCGGCGCGCCAGATCGGCGAGAAAGCGCCCGTCATCAAAGTAAGCTTGGGCACGAGCGATGGCATCGGTGCGGCTCATGGCAGATTCAGCTCATGGCAGCTTCAAATGACGCATGGCGACCAAATCATGGCAGCGCCGGCCGAGCTTGAGTCTCGCCGCAGCGCCGATTACGGTCGCCGATATCGCACGCGGTTTTACGGGCGGCAAGGCGTGGCGCGGCTACGCCGCAGAGGAGGCGTCGTTGTTCAAAATCCTGCATCTTCGCGAGTGTCCGACCAACCCCATGGAGCCCGGGCGCGGCGAGCAGGTCAAACTGATCAACAAGACGCTCGGCACCGAAAAGGTCGACATGCATCTCAATCGCCTGGTGCCGGGCGGGCCGCGCGGCAAGATCCACCATCACACCCAAGCCGACAATGTCTACATCGTCAAACGCGGCGAAGGCACGCTGACGGTCGAGGGCGAGACGTTCGTCATTCGCGAAGACGATGTGATCTACATTCCGGCCGGGATGAAGCATTCGCTGAGCAATCTCGGTGCGAGCGTCCTCGAACTGTTCGAGATTTACGCGCCCGCCGGTCTGCATTTCGATTTCATCGCCGACCAATAAGTCAGTTTACCGGGAGTCAGCGTGTGACCCGCGACGCCATTTTCGTTCCCTACAGCGCCACGCTCGATCTCTTGAGCGTGAAAGATGCCATGGACGTCTGCGAGCAAGTCTATTTGATGCACGCCCGCAATAGCGTTGTGCTGTCGAATCCGCCGAGCTTCAAGCTCGACGTGGCCGACGACTTTCACAATCACTGGCACGTCAAGTCGGTGTTCCTCAAAGACGTGCCAGCGACTGGCGCGCGGGTCTACAACTATTACGACGACGGCGTTCGCAATACGGTGGGCGGGCTCGACTGCACGCGCTACATCGTGCTGTCCGATCCGATGAGCGGAGCGCCGCTCGCGATCGTCGACGAGCACTGGACCTACGCAATACGCAGCGCCGCCGCCGCTGCTCTCGCCTGCAAATGGGTCGGGCCGAAAAATCCCGAAGATTCTCGGGCTGGTCGGCATCGGCACCATGGGGACGAACGCGCTGCGCTGCCTCACGACACTCTACAAGTTCGACGAGATCCGTTGCACGTCGCGGCGGCCTCAGACGCGCGCCGCCTTCGCCGCAAAATGGTCGAAGGAGATCGGCATCCCGATCGTGACGAAAGAGACGATCGAAGACGTGGTGCGCGGCGCCGATATCGCGGTCGGCGGCACGACGTCGGGCGACATCGTGACGCGCGAGCCGTGGCTCAAGCCGGGCTGCACGTTCATCTCTCTGGCGCGGCGCGAACTTGATCCGGCCGGCTGGAGCAAGATGGACAAGGTCGTGGTCGATTCCTGGGAGTTCAACATGCTGCAGCGCGAGTTTCGGCGCACCGTCGAAACCGGACTGTTTTCGCGAGAACAACTGTACGCCGAAATCCAAGAGCTGGTCGCCGGACAAAAGAAAGGCCGCGAGAGCGACGACGAACGAATCCTGATCCACACGACCGGTTTGGTGTCGCAGGACGTGGCGCTCGCCCACTTCGTCTACGAGCGGGCGCTCCACAGGGGGCTTGGTCTCCGCTTGCCGGCCGCCCAATGAGCAGGACAGCGATGGACGCGACCGCGATCAAGACGCTTCTCGACGCGCGCATCTCGCGCGAGCGCGCCAAGCAGCTCCTGATCGAGCTGGTCAAGGTCCCGAGCCCGCAGACCGCGCTTCTCGAAGAGGAGCCTCTGCTCAAGGAGTTCATCAAGACGGCGATCGAGCCGCGGCTGCGCGCGATGGGTTTTGCCGACATCCGCTATGACCCGATGGGAAACCTCATCGCCGAATATGGCGCGGCGGCCAGCGGCAAATCGCTGATGTTCATCGGCAACGCGATGAACCAGCCGGCCTCGACCATGCCCAATCCGTACAGCGGCGACGTCGTCGACGGCGCCAAATTCGGTCTGCCGGGCGAATGCGTCATGGGCAAAGGCGCGAGCGAACAGAAGGCCAATCTCGCCGCCATGCTGCACGCCATGGAGACGGTCATCGCCTCGAAGGTGCCGCTCGCCGGCAAGCTCATATTCACCTGTTGCCTCTCAGGTGAAACCGGCAAGCACGATGCCATCGAGAGCGTCGTCGACGGCGCCGGCGTGCGCGCCGACATGGCGGTGCTTGGCGGCACCGGGCTGCAGATCACGCTTGGTAATCGCGGCCGCATCGACGCCTTCGTCACCATCAAGGGTTCGCCGTGCCATTCGGCACGCCCCTGGGATGGCGCGAACGCCATCACCGGAGCGATGGAGGCGATCCGGCTGCTGCTCGGCAAGGTCAAGCTCGAAGGAAGCCATCCGCAACTCGGCAAGCAGACGCTGACCGTCAATCATTTGCGCAGTTTCCCGGACTCGACCCACACCGTGCAGGAGCGCTGCGAGTTCACACTCGATCGCCGGCTGCTGCCCGGCGAAGACCCCGAAGCTGCGTTTGCCGAACTCGAGCGCGTCGCGCGCGAGATCGAGCAATTCAAGGACCCGGTGAGCGGCAAGGGCTTTGCGGTCGAATTCCGGCGGGGTGCGTTCATGTATCCGTCGCTGGTGACGGTCGACTCACCGATCGTGCGCGCGCTGCTGTGCGCAAGCGAAGTGATGCTGGGACATCCCGTCGCCACCTATTACTCGCCGGCCGCTTTCGATCAGGGTTATCTCAATCACGTCGGCATTCCGACCGCGAATTTCGGCGCCGGTGAGCATCAATACGCGCATACCGATTTCGACATGGCTTCGGTCGAACGCACCACAGACGCAGCGCGTGTGTATGCGTTCATGATGCTGGATCGTCTGACCTAAGGATTACGCGGCCTCGAAACGCGCGATGACGTCGAGCGGGATCGGCCGCGATTTCAACCTCGACGGATCAGCTTCGTCGCGCGCCGCCCATACGCGGGTCTCGCGGCCTTCGACCGCAAGCTTGCCCGCGACGGCCAGCCGATGCGAGAGGTCGAAGCTCGAGCGCCGGAACTCGGTCACCTGCGACGTCAGTTCGACCACATCGCCGAATTTCGCCGGCGCGAGAAACCGGGCGCTGGCGTCAACGAGCGGAATGCCGACGATACCGAACGCGGCAGCGAGATCGGACGGCCTCACGCCGAGCGCCGCTTCGAACAGCGTCCATGCGCCCCAATCGAAGAACTCGAAGAAACGCGCGTTGAAGACGATCCCGGCGGGGTCGCAGTGCCCCCACTCGATCGCAAACTCTCGCCGGCTCGCTAATTTGCCCATTGGCTAAGTTGGCGGCATTGGTTGACGAACGTCGAACAAAAACGACCGCCGGGCTCGATATGACGCAGAGACGACCGGCCCCGGAGGGTTCCGAAACTGCCTATAGATGCGCCATAATAGCCGAAAACCCTTCGATATTACCGCCCAAAAAATAGGCGACAACGAACCTCCCCGGGATTCAAATTGAGCGTCGCTACTACTGCGACCCCCAGGGGGAACCGAATTGTATCGCCGGGTCAATGGCCTACATCCGGGTGCCGATTGGCACACTCCTTGCGATTTGTGCTGTCGCGGGACGGCGCCCTGCCGGTCGCGCACGTCAACAGAGGGACATCGCGATGTTCAATTCGATAGGCGCGGTCGCTGAGCGACCGCCAGGCCGCCGCCGCTGGCTTGCCGCCGCGGCTGGTCTTGCTTTTGGCCTCATGGCGGCCCTGCCCGCCCAAGCCCAGGACACCATCAAGGTCGGCATTCTGCATTCGCTTTCGGGCACCATGGCCATCAGCGAGACGACGCTGAAGGATGTGATGCTGATGCTGATCGATGAGCAGAACAAGAAGGGTGGCCTGCTCGGCAAGAAACTCGAAGCCGTTGTAGTCGATCCGGCGTCGAACTGGCCGCTGTTCGCCGAAAAGGCGCGCGAGCTGATCAGCAAGGATCACGTCGCCGTCGTGTTCGGCTGCTGGACGTCGGTGTCGCGCAAGTCGGTGCTGCCGGTGTTCAAGGAGCTCGACAGCATCCTGTTCTATCCGGTGCAGTACGAGGGCGAAGAGTCGGAGCGTAACGTCTTCTACACCGGCGCCGCGCCGAATCAGCAGGCGATCCCCGCGGTCGATTATCTGATGAGCAAGGACGGCGGTTCGGTGAAGCGCTGGGTGCTCGAGGGCACCGATTACGTCTATCCGCGCACCACCAACAAGATCCTCGAAGCCTACCTCAAGCTAAAAGGGGTGAAGGACGAGGACATCATGATCAACTATACCCCGTTCGGCTTCTCCGACTGGCAGACCGAAGTCTCGAAAATCAAAGCGTTCGGTTCGGCCGGCAAGAAGACCGCGGTGGTGTCCACCATCAACGGTGATGCCAACGTGCCGTTCTACAAGGAACTCGGCAACCAGGGCGTCAAGGCGACCGACATTCCGGTCGTGGCGTTCTCGGTCGGCGAAGAAGAACTCGCCGGTCTCGACACCAAGCCGCTGGTCGGACATCTCGCCGCGTGGAACTACTTCGAGTCGATCAAAACGCCGGCGAACGAAACCTTCATCAAGGAATGGCACGACTTCATCAAGAACCCGAAGCGCACCACCAATGACCCGATGGAAGCGCACTACATCGGCTTCAACATGTGGGTGAAGGCCGTTCAGAAGGTCGGTACGACCGACCCCGACAAGGTCATCGACGCCCTGCCCGGCACGCAGGCGCCGAACCTCACCGGCGGCACGTCGACGCTGCTGCCGAACCACCACATCACCAAGCCGGTCTACATCGGCGAAATTCGCCCGGACGGCCAGTTCGATGTGGTGTGGAAGACCAAGGGCCTCGTGCCCGGCGACGCCTGGTCCGACTTTCTGCCGGGATCGAAAGACCTCGAAGCCGACTGGGTGAAGCTCAAGTGCGGCAACTACAATACCGTCACCAAGAAGTGCGGCGGCGCGTCGTAGCAGCGACCGCGTAATGAACGCGCCATCGCGGGAAGGCGGATCACCGCCTTCCCGCACTCAATCCGGGGATTTTGCAATGCGCCTTCTGGCAATGCGTCCAGACCGAGCTTTCCTGACAGCTTTGCTCTTGACGTTTTGCCTGTTACTCGGCGCCTCGCACGCCCATGCGAACGCTCTCGACGACGCGCTGGCGCAATTCACCACCGACGATTTCAGCGACACCAACGACGGAATCCTGGCCGTCGTCGCAAGCGGCGATCCGCGGGCCGAGATCATCATTCACGCCCTGCAGGGCGGCAAGTTGATGTTCAGCGCCGAGAAGAAGGCGGTCTACATCCAGGATGATGCCGGCAAGCTTTCCGATGCGGCCACCGGCGATCCGATCGCCGGCGACCCGCCGGCCGATCTGGGCACTGTTCGCCTCAACAACCGCCTGCGGGGCACGATCGACGCCGCAATCGGTGGACTCGATTTGCTTAACAGCAATCCGGACAAGCGATACGACGCCGCGCAGGCCGTGTTCAAATCGCGCGACGCGACACTGCTGCCGACTCTTGATGCTGCCATCGCCAAGGAAACGGACGCGCGCGTCAAACGCGCGATGGTTGAGGCGCGCGCCGCTATCGTTCTGGTCAGCGACGATGCCAGCGATCAGGACAGGCTCGACGCGATCGCCGTGCTCCGCAACCGCGGCGATCAGGACGCACTCGGTGTGCTCTCCGATCTGCCGGCGAGCGTATCGCCCGCGGTGGCACGCGCTGCGGCCGATGCGGCGCGCGCCATTAATTCACGGCTGGCGCAGTGGGGAGCCGTGCAGAATGCCTGGTACGGCATTTCGCTCGGCTCGGTGCTGTTGCTGGCCGCCATCGGGCTTGCCATCACGTTCGGCGTCATGGGCGTCATCAACATGGCCCACGGCGAGATGGTCATGATCGGCGCCTATGTGACATTCGTAGTGCAGGACCTGATTCGCACCCACAATCCCGCGCTATTCGACTATTCGCTGGCCATCGCCATACCGCTTTCGTTCATCGTCGCCGGGCTCGTCGGCATCCTGATCGAACGCTGCATCATCCGCTTTCTCTACGGACGGCCGCTGGAGACTTTGCTGGCAACGTGGGGACTCTCGCTTATTTTGCAGCAGGCCGTGCGTTCGATGTTCGGGCCGAACAACCGCGAGGTCGGCAATCCATCGTGGATGAGCGGCGCCTTCGATCTCGGCGGCATCACCATCACGTACAACAGGCTCTGGATCCTTTGCTTCGCGCTTTCCGTGTTCGTCGCCCTGCTCGGACTGCTGCGCTTCACCCGCCTGGGCCTCGAAATGCGCGCGGTCACTCAGAATCGCGTCATGGCCGCCTCGATGGGCATCCGCACCAACCGCATCGACGCGCTGACCTTCGGGCTCGGCTCGGGCATCGCCGGCATGGCCGGCGTCGCGCTGTCGCAGATCGACAACGTCAGCCCCAATCTCGGTCAAGGCTACATCATCGACAGCTTCATGGTCGTCGTATTCGGCGGCGTCGGTAATCTGTGGGGCACGCTGGTCGGTTCATTCGTGCTCGGCATCGCCAACAAATTCCTGGAACCTTACGCGGGCGCGGTGCTCGGCAAGATCGCGATCCTTGTTCTCATCATTCTGTTCATCCAGAAACGGCCGCGGGGCATGTTCGCCCTCAAGGGCCGGGCGGTCGAGGCATGACCACACATATCCTCATCCGTTCGATCGACCGTTCGGCCGCGATCTTTCTCATCGTGCTAGCCGCGATTGCGATCGCGATTCCGGTTCTTAATCTGGCGGTGCCGGAGTCCTCCGCGTTCCACGTACCGACTTACCTGGAATCCCTGTTCGGCAAATACATATGCTACGCGCTGCTGGCGCTGTCGATCGACTTGATCTGGGGCTATTGCGGCATCCTTTCGCTCGGCCATGGTGCGTTCTTCGCGCTGGGCGGCTACGCCATGGGCATGTATCTGATGCGGCAGATCGGCACCCGCGGCGTCTATGCCGATCCAATCCTGCCCGACTTCATGGTGTTCTTGAACTGGAAGGAACTGCCGGTCTTTTGGTACGGCTTTCAGCACTTCCCCTACGCCGTGCTGATGGTTCTCCTGGTCCCCGGCGTACTCGCCTTCGTGTTCGGCTGGTTCGCCTTCCGAAGCCGCGTCACCGGCGTCTATCTGTCGATCATCACACAGGCGCTGACCTACGCACTGATGCTGGGATTTTTTCGCAATAATTTCGGTTTCGGCGGCAACAACGGTTTGACCGATTTCAAAGACATCCTCGGCTTCAACGTGCAGGCTGAGGCGACGCGAGCGGCACTATTTGCGATTTCATGCACCGCGCTGATGATCGGCTTTCTTTTGTGCCGCGCCGTCGTCACGTCGAAATTCGGCAAGGTGCTGATCGCCATCCGCGACGCCGAGTCACGCACGCGGTTCCTCGGCTACAGAGTCGAATCCTACAAGCTGTTCGTATTCACGTTGTCGGCCTGCATGGCCGGCGTCGCCGGCGCGCTCTACGTCCCGCAGGTCGGCATCATCAATCCGAGCGAGTTCGCTCCCGGTAATTCGATCGAAGCGGTGATCTGGGTCGCGGTCGGTGGACGCGGCACGCTCACTGGCGCGGCGCTCGGCGCGGTTCTCGTCAACTACGGCAAGACCTACTTCACTTCGGGGTTCCTTGCGCCCTACTGGCTGTTCATGCTGGGCGGCCTGTTCATCGGCGTTACGCTGCTCTTGCCGCGCGGCGTCATCGGAACACTGCACCACTGGACGGCGCTGCGGCGCGACCGCGCCTCGGCCGCCGCCGAGGACGGCGTCAGAGAACCGCTGCCGGCGGAATGAGGGTCGGGCCATGGAACCGCTGACGAGCACGCTCCTCTACATCAACGGTGTCACCGTATCGTTTGACGGTTTCCGGGCGCTCAACAATCTGTCCTTCGCGATCGAGCCCGGTGAAATGCGCGCCATCATCGGTCCGAACGGAGCCGGCAAGACCACGATGATGGATGTCGTGACCGGAAAAACGAGGCCGGACATCGGCGATGTCGTATTCGACGGCTCGTACAATCTGACCAAGCTGGACGAAACCCAGATCGCCGAGCTCGGCATCGGCCGGAAGTTCCAAAAGCCGACCGTGTTCGACAGCCACACCGTATTCGACAACCTCGAGCTTGCGTTGAAGTCGGATCGCCGCGTGCGGGCGACGCTGTGGTGGAGAGAGACGCCGCAGGAACACCGCCGCATCGACGAAATCCTGGAGACCACTCGTCTGACCACCGTGCGCGATCGCCTCGCGGGCAGTTTGTCGCACGGACAGAAGCAATGGCTCGAAATCGGCATGTTGCTGGCGCAGGACCCGAAGCTTCTGCTGGTCGACGAACCCGTCGCCGGCATGACCGACGTCGAGACCCATCAGACGGCCGAACTGCTCAAGGAGATCAACCGCGAGCACACCGTCGTCGTGGTTGAACACGACATGACGTTCGTGCGCGAACTCGGCGTCAAAGTGACGTGCCTGCATGAAGGATCGGTCCTCGCCGAGGGCTCAATCGATGAAGTATCGACCAACGATCGCGTGGTCGAGGTCTATTTGGGACGCTGAGCCATGCTGGAAGCAAACGCCATCGATTTGCATTACGGCGCCGCGCAGGCGTTGCGCGCCGTCACACTCAAGGCAGAGCCCGGCAAGGTCACCTGCGTCCTCGGCCGCAACGGCGTCGGCAAGACGAGCCTGCTCGATGCGCTGGCCGGCCAGCATCCGGTGAGCCGCGGCACCATCATGTGGGAGGGCCACGACATCACCGCGCTGCGGCCGCCAGAACGCGCGCGGCGCGGCATCGCCTATGTGCCGCAAGGGCGAGAGATTTTTCCGCTGCTGACGGTCGAAGAGAATCTGAAAACCGGCTTTGCTCCCCTCAAGCGGGATGAGCGGAGTGTCCCTGACGACGTGTTTTCGTTATTCCCGGTGCTGCAAAGCATGCTGCGGCGGCGCGGCGGCGACCTCTCGGGCGGCCAGCAGCAGCAACTCGCCATCGGCCGGGCGCTCGTCATGCGGCCGCGGCTCTTGCTGCTCGACGAACCGACCGAAGGCATTCAGCCCTCGATCATCAAGGATATCGGCCGCGCCATCACCTATCTGCGCTCGCTCGGCAAGATCGCCATCGTGCTGGTCGAGCAATATCTCGACTTTGCCCGCGAACTTGGCGACCACTTTGCCGTCATGGACCGCGGCGCGGTCATTTATTCCTGCGGCCGCGACGACCTCGACGAAGGGGCGCTGCGCAGAGCGATGGCGATCTGATAATCTCCTGCCGATGATTGCGAGCGCACCGCTTCGGGACGACGTATTCGCCGCTAATCGCGCCGTCGGGCGCATCGCGCTGTCGATTGCGGCGAGCGGCCAAACAAGCCGGCGCGCCCGCGTGCACGAGGCCGGATCGCTGCGGGTGCGGTTCCCGAACAGCGCCAGCCGGCGCACGCTCGACGCCGTCATCGTCAACACGGCGGGCGGAATGACCGGCGGCGACCGGTTCGATATCGACGTAGCGCTCGACGCCGGCGCGCGTTTAACCGTCACGACAGCCGCCGCCGAGAAAGTCTATCGCTCGCTCGGACCTGACAGCGAAATCTGCATCAAGCTCAACGTCGGCCCTGGCGCGACACTAACCTGGCTGCCGCAGGAGACCATCCTGTTCGATCAGGTCCGGCTGCGGCGCACGATCGACGCCGATCTTGCATCCGGGGCCAACCTTTTGCTCGCCGAAGCCGCCGTCTTCGGCCGTTCAGCCATGGGCGAGGCGGTGACCGACGGATTTTTCTTCGATCGCTGGCGGGTGCGTGTCGACGACGCGTTAGTGTTCGCCGAGACGGTGCGACTTGACGGCAAGATCGCGGAGTACCTGGCGCGCCGTGCCGTAAATAGTGGAGGCGTGGCCATCGCGAGCGTGGTGAAGATTCCGGGCGACGACGATGCCGTTGCGGCGGTCCGCGCGATGCAGGAAAATTTTGCCGGGGAGGTCGGCGTATCGGCCTGGAACGGATTATTGGCCGTGCGGCTCGTCGCCGAGGATGGCGCCGCGCTGCGGCACGATCTGGTCGGCGTATTGACCGCGATTGACGCCAGTCCGCTGCCGCGGCTGTGGCTGAACTGAAACGATTTTAGCTGGGGCGACATGAATCTCACACCGCGCGAAAAGGACAAGCTCTTGATCGCCATGGCGGCGATGGTGGCGCGGCGCCGACTCGAGCGCGGCGTCAAGCTCAATCATCCGGAAGCCGTCGCGCTGATCTCCGACTTCATCCTCGAAGGCGCGCGCGACGGACGCAGTGTCGCCGAGCTGATGGAGGCAGGCGCCCACGTGATCACGCGCGCGCAGGTCATGGACGGCATCGCCGAGATCATTCCGGAGATCCAGGTCGAGGCGACGTTTCCGGACGGCACCAAACTCGTCACCGTGCACGAGCCGATTCGGTGAAATCACCCTCGCAAGTGGGCTTTCAGAGAGGCATCAACCATGATCCCGGGCGAACTCTTCATCCAGGACGGTGAGATCGAGCTGAACAAGGGCCGCAAGACCGTCACGCTTTCGGTCTCCAACACCGGCGATCGGCCGATTCAGGTCGGCTCGCACTACCATTTCTTCGAAACCAACCCGGCGCTGAAATTCGATCGCAAGAAAGCACGCGGCATGCGCCTCGACATTGCGGCCGGCACCGCCGTGCGTTTTGAGCCCGGCCAGACGCGTGACGTCACGCTGGTGGCGCTTGCTGGGAACCGCACAGTCTACGGCTTTCGCCGGGAGATCATGGGAAAGCTGCAGAAATGAAACTGACAATCCCACGGCCAAAAATCATGACGGGCGAGCTTGCGCCCGCCCGTCACGTTCTCAGCGCTGCTACCCGCTGCTGGGAACCAGGATCAAATCCACCACATGATGCTTCGCCAGTAGCAGCACCGCATCCCAGGCTAACTTGACCTTGGCGATCCTCACATTCGGCAGAACCAAACGCGAGCGATCTGAAAGTGAGGATACGCCTGACTGACGCGAACACAAGTTAAAGCGTGCGCCGGCGGACTTCGGCGAGACGTGGTGGATAACACTGGGGATTTCTTTAAGCGGAGACCAGAATGCCAGCCAAAATGAGCCGCTCCGTCTATGCCGACATGTTCGGGCCGACCACCGGCGACCGGGTGCGGCTTGCCGACACCGACCTCATCGTCGAAGTGGAAAAGGATTTTTGCACTTACGGCGAAGAGGTGAAATTCGGTGGCGGCAAGGTCATCCGCGACGGCATGGGTCAAAGCCAGATCACCAACAAACAAGGCGCGGTCGACACCGTCATCACGAATGCGATCATTCTGGACCATTGGGGCATCGTCAAAGCCGATGTCGGCATCGTTGGCGGCAAGATTTTTGCCATCGGCAAAGCGGGCAATCCGGATATTCAGCCTGACGTCACCATCATCATCGGACCCGGCACCGAAGTGATCGCCGGTGAAGGCAAAATTCTCACCGCCGGCGGTTTCGATACGCACATTCATTTCATCTGCCCGCAGCAGGTCGACGAAGCGTTGATGTCGGGCGTCACGTCGCTGCTCGGCGGCGGCACCGGCCCGGCACATGGCACGTTTGCCACCACCTGCACGCCGGGACCGTGGCACATCGCCCGGATGATCCAGGCCGCCGACGACTTTCCGGTCAATCTCGGCTTCGCCGGCAAAGGCAATGCGTCGCGGCCCGCGGCGCTCGAGGAAATGATCAAGGGCGGCGCCTGCGCACTGAAGCTCCACGAAGACTGGGGCACAACGCCGGCCGCGATCGATTGCTGCCTCTCGGTTGCCGACGACTACGACGTGCAGGTGATGATCCACACGGATACGCTCAACGAGTCCGGCTTCGTCGAGGATACCATCAAGGCGTTCAAGGGCCGCACCATCCACGCGTTTCACACCGAAGGCGCCGGCGGCGGACACGCGCCCGACATCATCAAGGTCGCGGGGCTCAAGAACGTCCTGCCGTCGTCCACCAATCCGACGCGGCCGTACACGCGCAACACCATCGACGAACATCTCGACATGCTGATGGTGTGTCACCATCTCGATCCATCGATCGCCGAAGACCTCGCCTTCGCCGAAAGCCGCATCCGCAAGGAGACGATCGCCGCCGAAGACATTCTGCACGATATCGGCGCGCTCTCGATGATGTCGTCGGACTCTCAGGCCATGGGCCGGCTCGGCGAAGTCATCATCCGCACCTGGCAGACCGCCGACAAAATGAAGAAGCAGCGCGGACGTTTGCCGCAGGACAAAGGCGACAACGACAATTTTCGCGCCAAGCGCTACGTTGCCAAATACACCATCAATCCGGCGATCGCCCACGGCGTTTCGAAGCTGATCGGCTCGGTCGAAAAAGGAAAACTCGCCGACCTCGTGTTGTGGTCGCCGGCCTTCTTTGGCGTCAAACCCGACTGCATCATCAAGGGCGGCTCGATCGTGGCGGCGCCGATGGGCGATCCCAACGCCTCGATCCCGACGCCGCAGCCGGTGCATTACCGGCCCATGTTCGGCGCCTTCGGCCGCGCGCGCACGGCATCTTCGGTCGTGTTCGCGTCGAAAGCGGCTGTCAAAGCCGGGCTCGGCCGGAAGCTCGGCATTCAGAAGGAACTTTTTGCAGTGCAGAATACGCGCGGCAAAATTTCCAAGAAAAGCATGATCCACAACGACGCCACGCCCAATATCGAAGTCGATGCGGAAACTTACGAGGTGCGAGCCGACGGCGAACTGCTCACCTGCGCGCCGGCCGAAACCTTGCCGATGGCGCAGCGTTATTTCTTGTTTTGAGGCTGTCATGCCCGCGAAGGAGGCGGGCGCCGCGGAAAAACAACCATACCGCCCGCGAATACTGGATCGTCCGCCTCGGCGGACGATGACAAAGTAGACGCCTTGACGCTTCGCGCGCGAACCACCAAGCTCACCGCATGGCGGATTATTCGACGTCGGTAATTGCGGTCAGGGGATGCCGCATCCGGCTGATGCGCGGCGGCACCGGCAGGCCACTCGTGATTCTCCATGGCGCGACCGGCCTGAGCTGGTTGCCGTTCATGAAAACGCTTTCGCAAAAATTCGATGTCATCGCGCCGGAACATCCCGGCTTTGGCGAGTCCGACAACCCGGATTGGCTCGATACCATTCACGACCTCGCCTATTTTCATCTCGATCTTCTGAACGAACTGAAACTCGATAGCGTGCATCTGGTCGGCATGTCGTTTGGCGGATGGGTTGCGGCCGAACTCGCGGTGCGCAGCACGGAACGCCTCGCGTCGCTCACGCTCGCCGGCGCGGCGGGACTGAACGTGCCCGGCGTCGAACAGATGGATCCGTTTCTCGTCACCGACGAACAGCGCCTGCGCGGCTTCTTCTACGACCAGCGCCGCGCCGACGAGACCATCGCGCGCGCACTGCGGCCCGAATACGAGGACACCGCGCTCAAGAACCGCACCACGGTCGCCAAGTTGACCTGGCAGCCGCGCGCCTACGACCCGCATCTCGACAAGTGGCTGCACCGCATCGACGTTCCGACTCTGCTTGTGTGGGGCGACCATGACCGCATGTTCCCCAAGGAGCATGCGCTGGCCTATCAGCGCCTCATCCCCAATGCGAAAGTGACGATCGTTCCCGAGTGCGGCCACGTTCCCCATATCGAGAAGCCCGACGCGTTCGCGGCCGAGATCGAGTCGTTCCTCAGCGCGGAGAAGGTTGCTGCTTAGACCGTCATTGCGAGCAAAGCGAAGCAATCCAGGGCGGGGTGTATGAGGGTTAGGCTAACTGGATTGCTTCGTCGCGGAGCCTGTCATCTGACCGGCCACTTCGGGCCGGACCCGTCGGCTCCTCGCAATGACGATGCCGATACGGCCTGAATGAAAGTAACGCAGACAAAGCGAAATTTGGCTCCAAGGAGCACGCCATGAAGTTCTTCAACTTCCACCTGATGCCCTACGGCGCGGTCGATCTCGAAGCGATCGCGAAGAACGGCTCGGCCTGGGTGACGTTCTCGAACAGCCACTACGATCCGGAAAAAGGTGCCGAGCTTTATCACGACTATCTCGATCAGATGGAGTTCGCCGATCAGCTTGGCTTCGACGGCGTCTGTCTGAACGAGCACCACCAGACCGCTTACGGCATGATGCCGATCCCGGGCGTGCTCGCCGGCGCGCTCGCGCGCAGCGTCAAGCGCGCCAACATCGCGATCCTCGGCCGCGCGCTGCCGCTGGTGAACAATCCGCTCACCATCGCCGAAGAATACGCGATGCTCGACAATCTCACGCGCGGCCGGCTGATCGCCGGTTTCGTGCGCGGCATCGGAGCCGAATATCATGCGATGGGCATCAATCCGGCCATGTCGCAGGAGCGCTTCGCCGAGGCGCACGACCTGATCGTGCGCGCCTGGACCGAACCCGGACCGTTTGCCTATACGGGCAAGCATTATCAGTTCCGCTACGTCAATCCTTGGCCGCGGCCTTATCAGACGCCGCATCCGCCGATCTGGATTCCGTCGCAAGGCTCGGCCTCGACGATCCGCTGGGCGGCGCGCATGCGCTACACCTATTGCCAGACGCTCTCCCCGATCGCTGCGGTGGCGCGGTTCTTCCAGCTCTATCGCGACGAGGCCGAGAAGGCCGGATACGAAGCGTCGCCCGATCAGCTCGCGTGGTCGAACACGATCTATGTGGGCGAAACCGATCGCAAGGCGCTGAACGAGGCACGGCCGCATCTCGAAGCGCTGGTCAATTATCTGCTTAAGATGCCGACCGAAATGCTGCTGCCGCCGGGCTACACCGATCCTGCCTCGATGAAACGCGTGCGTGCCGCCAAAGTCACCGGCAAGACGCAGTCGATCGAAGATCTCGTCGCAGCCGGTGTCGTGATTGTCGGCGGCCCGGAGACCGTGCGCGAAAAGCTTGCCGAATATCAGGACCTGGCCGGCTTCAACACCTCGTTGACCAAGACCCAGTTCGGCACGCTGCCGAACGAGATGGCGCGCGCCAACATGACGGCGATCGCCGAGGAAATCCTGCCCGCATTTCGCGATCGCACGCCGCAATCCGCGTCGAAGGCTGCCGCGGAGTAATGACCTTCCGCCCCTGCGAACGCGGGGGAGGGGGACCACCCGAAGGGTGGTGGAGGGGGCCTTTGATTCGCCACCGCGATCAGCGCCGCGGCAAGCAAACAAATCAACAGCGATCACCCGGCGACGGCTTTGTTGCTTCACGGCCGAACGCCCCCCGCTACGCTTCGCGCCGCGGTGGCGGATGAGCGACATCGTTCTCGCGATGCGGTCGCATCCGAGTTTTGCCGGCGTCATTCGCAAAAAACATCGCCGCTTGCGATCGTCGTCAGACTTGTCCGGCGGTGGCGGCCGGCATCGTCACGATCGTCGCGGCGCACGAACGCGGATACATCGTCGTCATTGCGAGGAGTAGAGCGACGAAGCAATCCAGGGGCGGCTTGCATGAAGCGCTGGATTGCTTCGCTTGCGCTCGCAATGACGAACGGACGAAAGAAACAAAAAGGAAGCGGAACGACGAAAGGCGCAGACATCCAACCACCGCACCTTGCGGTGCGGCGCCGCTCCTGCGGGAGCGGCACGCCTCTCGGCGTTCCACCGCGGTTCTCGCCAGGGGGACGTTGGTCCCCAAGGCTCAGCGTCAGGCCATGCTTCCTGGGACTCGGCCGGAGCGTTCGATCCTGTACGGCCGCCCCAACCGGGGGGCGGAGACCTTGCGCTGCTCCACGGGCGTTACCCGCGCCGCACCTGTCCTAGTCCAGCGAAGCACCTCGCGCACCGGTCGTTGTGCCGGCAGGTTAATGCCCGAGCCGCCCGGGAGCCAGGGTGACGAGCCCCAGCCCGCGGGCACCGACTCGCCCCGCCAGACCGGTGTCACCGGCCGGCGTCCTTTAAGGGAGCGAGATTCCGTTCAGCGTGTAACCGAAACGGCGACAAATGTCAACGCGCGATTATATCTGCAGCGATGTCCAATTTAGTAATTTAGTACTTGATCATCGTGCTGCGGGTCAGCGTCACATTGCTGGTGACGCCGACGGGGCCGCCCTTGGCGAGATGAAACGCGGCGTACTGCTCGTGATAGACGCTCTCGCCCGCCGAGCAGTCGACCGGCACGATGACCTTGTAGCCGCGCTGCGCCGCGCCCGATGCGGTACCGACGGTCGCACCCTGGAACGAGTTGCCGCAGACGATAACGGTCTTGATTCCGGCCTGCTTGAGAATGGGTTCGAGCGTGGAGCCCATGAACTTGTCCGGTCCGGACTGGCGATACCATTCGCCGTCGCGCGGCTTGAGGCCTGCGTCCATGATGTCGTCCGGCGTCGCCTTGCCGTCCGAACCGACCAGGCTGTACCAGATCACCATGTTGTGGGCGCGCACCGCATCATAGAGCCGGATCATGTTCGGCACCGCGGCGACACAGCGCGGCCGGGCGGAGCAACCGGCCTTCATGATGTCGAGCAAGAGCAGCGCCGTCGTCGACGGATCGACCGTGACCTCTTTGAGCTCCGGCGGCGGCGGCGCCACCGCCGTGCTCCAATCGGAAATGACGTCCGCGATCGAAGGCGAACCGAGCAGCGCAAACACCAGCGCGGCGCCGGCGGCGGCAAAGCGTGACGATGTCATGATGTCCTCCCTGTATTTTTGGCGGCCGCCAACAGTACGGCGTCTTGCGGCAAGTTACATAACGCAATGACGCGCCGGCGTCGCGCGTCGTCTCATCCGCCCCCGCGACAGCGGGGAGGGGGACCGCGCTGCGCCAGCAGCCTGGTGGAGGGAGCTTCTGAGTTGCCGATGCGATCGGCGCTGGGGGGAACAAACAAATGATCAGAAATCACTCGGCGACGGCGTTGTCGCTGCACCGCAGGCGCCCCCTCCACCACGCTTCGCGTGGTCCCCCCCGGCTGCGCTTTGCTCCGCGGGGGTGGACAATTACTTCTTCGGCGGTGTCGCCGCGAATTGCGAGCCGCGCACGCACATGCGGCCGCGCGGGTCCTGCCACAGTTTCTCCGTCGCGTGCAGATGGCCGAGTGCGCGGGCGATGGTGTTGAAGTCGTATTGCGCGAAGCGCTCGGCGATGTCGGTGTAGTAGAGCGGCTGCGTGGCGATCTCATCCAGAATTTTCGCCGCGAGCGCCGCGACCGCCGCTTCGTCACCGGCTTCGCCTGACGGGTCGCCCTTGCCGGCGACGTAATCCTCGATCTTGGCGCGATCCGCATAAGCATAAGTGATGCGCTCGTAGTATTCGCGCGGAATGCCTTCCGGCATGGTGGCGTCGATGCCGACCTTGGCGCCGGTCGGCACCACGCCATAGCCCTGCGGCAGACTCGGATCGAGCGGCTTGGCGCGCGCGTTGGTAACGATCATGACGTCGCGGTCGCCCTGCACGCGGGTGGCGATCGCCCACTCGACCTCGCCCGGATCGTTGACGTCGATGTCGTCATCGACCACCACGACGTGCTTGAGATCCATCACCGATAGTGCAGCGAGCAGCGCGTTCTTGCCCTCGCCTGGCGCTTTCTTGATCGAGATCACGGCGTGCCAAAACGCGCAGCCGCCGAGCGTGACGTTGATGTCTTTCACCTGCACGCCGGCGGTGCGCAGTGCCTGGCGGATCGCGGTGTAGCGCGTCGGCGCGGCGAGCCAGGTGTTCTCCCACGGCATGTGCAGGTTGTAGTAGATCGCGTCCTTGCGCATCGAGATCGCCTTGATGCGCACCAGCGGATTCCAGTGCAGGCCGCCCATCAGCCGTGTGAACTCGCCAAAGCGGCCTTCCGGCCAGGCCCAGCCGGTCGGCAGAATTTCGGCTTCCAGCACGATCTCGGCGTCGGCGATGTAGGGCAGATCGATGGTCTGGCACGGCGCGAGCGCCACCGGCTCGCCGCGGATGCCGCCGGCGATCGCCATCTCGTCGACGCCGAGCGGCGCCCGATAGCCGGAGCCGGTGATCTCGATCGGATGCGTACCGATGGAAACGGAAATCGGCAGCGGCTCCTTGCGCTCGAGGGCACGCTGCGCGAACAGCCGCATGTTGTTGGGCGTGACGATGTCGATGCCGGTGAGGCTCTTCTCCTTGACGATGAAACGGTAGATGCCCGAATTGATGCCAAGCTCCGGATCGCGCGCGATAACGACGCCGGCCGTGATCATCGGCCCGCCGTCGTAGATCGACGACATCGGGATCGGCAGCTTGTACAGGTCGACGTCGTCGCCAAGCAGCACGACTTCACGGGTCGGGGACGTCTTGACGTATTTCGGCGGAATCGGCTTCGCAATCGCCTGCGCCAGCTTGACCTCGATCTCGCCGAACGTCTCGCAGCCGAGCGCCATGGTGGCGCGCTCGCGGGTGCGGATGATGCCGGACACGACCGGCATGCCGTAGCCGATCACGTTGTGGAAATAGAGCGCGGTCTTGGCCTGGTCGACCAGCGTCGCGATGTGGCGAATGTCGACCGGCTGGTGAAGATCGACAAGCTCGCCGTTCTGCCGCAAGCGGTCGAGGAATTGGCGGAAGTTTTCTTGCATTTGACTAGGCGTTCCAATCGCACAAGTACATATCGCGGTGTTGCTGTTCGCCGCCTCACTAGGCGGCGGCTAGCACCGCTTTTTTGACGGCCTGCGGCAACGCAATCGCTCGGAAGAAAGCCTTCGGATAGAGATAGTCATCCCCGGATTCGTCGACCACGCGAATGAGACCATGCTTCTCGGCGGCTGGATCGCGCAAGGCAAGATAGATCTTTCCGCCTCTCGAGCGATGCTCGATAACCCTCGTTATCGATACAGACAACTAACTGGCGTGCCCGCGGTTTTGCCATCGTTCTAGTCTCCAAGCAGATGCTTGACCTTGAATTCCTTACGTCCAATTCGCGTGGCCTCATACCAGTGAGTCTCGGCAAGATGGACGGAGCCGTCCGATAGTCGGATACGCGCGATTCCCCTGCGTTTACGCCAGCGGCCACGACCATAGATTCTTCGCAGACGAGCGACTTCGCGGATTCGGGAACCTGCAGCGAAAATTTCGACATGCGAAATCTCACCGAGAATCTCAAATCTCATCATTGAATTGTGTCAGGGCCGTGCTTGGAGATCAATCGCGACAATAGCCGTCGTCTTGAGCCAGCCGGCCGGCAATTCTAATAATCAAACCCCCCATAGCGGGGTTTCCGCGCGCCACTTTTCACATAAACTTGCGCGTGTGAACGATAGCCAAACCTTATTCGCAGCCCTGCGGGAAAAAGCCGATACCGATGCGGCGGCGGCCATCGAGCGGCTTGTCACGTCGGGCGCCGACCGCGAGCTTGTCCGCATCAATGTGCTCGCGTTTGCGGCCGCACACGGCCTCGATGAGGAGCGCACCATCGCGGCGTTTCTGCATGCGGCGCAGCTCGGCATCTTCGAGCTGTCGTGGGACGTGCTGTGTCCGACCTGCCGCGGCGTGCTCGATGTCACCTCGACGCTGAAGGATGTGCACAACGAGCCTTACGAATGCGCGCTGTGCAGCCGATCCTTCGAAGTCTCGCTCGACGAGATGGTCGAGATTGTTTTCACCGTCAGCCCCCGCGTGCGCAAAATCGCCGCCCACGATCCGAATACGCTGCCGTTCTGGGACTATTACCGGCACGTGTTCTGGAGTTCCGCGGTCGACCTGTCGGACGAAGGGCTGCAAAAGCTCATTGCGGAATGCACGCTCGACACGCGTGTGCTTGGTCCGGGCGAGCAGGCCAGTGTTTCCATGCAGATGCCGGAAGGGTGGGTCATCCTGTTCG
Source organism: uncultured Alphaproteobacteria bacterium (assembly GCA_963732015.1). Lineage (GTDB taxonomy): Bacteria > Pseudomonadota > Alphaproteobacteria > Rhizobiales > Xanthobacteraceae > BOG-931. The sequence goes on from CAVSXY010000011.1 coordinate 435,467, forward strand.
ATCCATGAAGGTCGCAGCCGAGCAAACGGCCGAAATCCAGGAGCTTGCGCTGACCTTTGAGAGCACCCCCGCACCGACGCAAACAACCCCGCTGAAAGCGGGCCCGCTGCACCTGACGATCACCAACCGCACCAGTCTGCGCGCACTGCCGGTGGTCTGGATCGAGAACCAGACCTTCGACGCACTCGTCGGCCGGCGTCGGCCGAACCTCACCGCCAAGCGCATCTTCACCAACCAGACGTTTCGCGATCTGCATCGCACCGACACGCTGGACGTCGACCAGGGACTGAAAATCGTCAGTCTCACGTTCCTGTTCACCGACCTGAAGGGCTCGACCGAGCTTTACGCCCGGGTCGGCGATCTGACCGCCTACGCACTGGTGCGCCGGCATTTTCATTTGCTCAACGAGATCGTGGCGGCGGAGGGCGGCGCGGTGGTCAAGACCATCGGCGACGCGGTGATGGCGACGTTCCCGACGCCCGACCGCGCGCTGGCCGCGGCGCTGCGCATGCGCGACGCCATACGCGACGTCAAAAACGAAACGCGGCGAGAGGACCTGCTGCTCAAGATCGGCATCCACGAAGGCCCGTGCCTCGCGGTCATGCTCAACGACCGGCTGGATTACTTCGGCCAGACCGTGAATATCGCGGCGCGCGTGCAGGGGCTCGCGGTGTCGCGCGCGATCTTCGCGACCAAGCCCGTCGCCGAGTATCCGCAGTCGGCAGCGCTGCTGCAGAGCGCGAGCCTCACACCGAGCACGCAGATCGTGGCACTCAAGGGCGTCGAGGGCGACGTGACGGTCTACGAAATTCCGTGAAGCACCGAATCCCCTTGAAACGCCGGGAAGATTCGCGATCCGGCGACCCGGCCGCGAAGGGTTTGCTGAAAGCCGTGGCTGAGACTAAGCAATAGGCCGGCATTGAGCAGCGGAGGACGAATACGTGGCCGGCAAGACGATGAAAGCGCTCCTGCTTCGCCAGCATGGCGGCCTCGACGAGCTTCACGTCGTCGACGAGTACCCGGCGCCGAGCGCCGTCGCGGGTCATGTTGTGATCCGCGTGCGGGCCGCGTCGTTCAACTATCACGACGTGTTTACGGTACGGGGCATGCCGGGGATCAAGGTGCCGCTGCCGGTCATCATCGGCCTCGACATGGCGGGCGAGATCACCGAAGTCGGGGCGGACGTCGCCAAGTGGAAGGTTGGCGACCGCGTGCTGGTCAATCCGGTCAACAAGAAGAAGGGCCTGATGGGCGAAATGCTCGACGGCGGCATGGCCGAATATTGCCTCGTCGCCGCCGATCAGCTTGTCGCCATGCCGCCCGGCGTGAGCTTCGAGCAGGCCGCTTCGCTGCCGGTCGCCTACGGCACCGCGCACCGCATGCTGATCACGCACCAGACGGTGAAGGCGGGCGAACGCGTGCTCGTGCTCGGCGCGTCCGGCGGCGTCGGCACCGGCTGCGTCATCCTGGCGAAGCTTTTGGGTGCGGAGGTGATCGCGTGCGCGTCGAGCGCCGAAAAGCTCGAGCGGCTCAAGGCGCTCGGCGCCGACGAAGTCGTCAACTATCGCGACACCGAATGGTCGAAATGGGCGATCGAAAAATACGGCAAGCCGCAACGGCGCACCTACGAGGGCGGCGTCGACGTGGTGATCAACTTCACCGGCGGCGACACCTGGGTGCCGTCGCTGCGCTGCCTCAAGCGCGGCGGCAAGCTTCTGGTCTGCGGCGCCACCGCGGGCTACGACCCGAAGGAGGACTTGCGCTACGTCTGGAGCTTCGAACTGAACATCATCGGCTCGAACAGCTTCTACGACGACAATCTCGCGGCGCTGATGCAGCTGATCGGCGAAGGCAAGATGAAGCCGGTCGTCGACAAGGTGCTGCCGCTCGAGCAGGCGCGCGAGGGCCTGCGTCTGATCGAGGATCGCGAGGTCATCGGCAAAGTCGTGGTGACGCCGTGAGCGACGACATCACCCTCGAAAAAGTCCAGGCGCTGATCACCCGCGCGCCGTATCATCAGTGGCTCGAGCTGACGGTCACGGCGGTGCATGACGACGGCATCGAGCTTCGCGCCAAGTGGCGCGAGGAGTGGGTGGTCAGCGTCGAACGCCGTTACACCCACGGCGGCATCCTGGCGGCGCTGATCGATCTCGCCGCCGACTGGGCGCTGGTGAAGCAGACCGGCCGCGGCGTGCCGACCATCGACTTGCGCGTCGACTATCATCGGGCTGCGATGCCGGGCGACCTCATCGCGCGCGGCAAAGTGATCCACAACGGCTCGCAATTTGCGACTGCCGAAGCGCAGATTTTCGATCAAGATGGCAAACTGCTGGCCAGCGGCCGCGGCACCTACTTCACCGCGCCGCCCAAATAAGCCACCAAGTGACCAAAGAGTAACCTAGCTGGGGAGGAAACTATGAAAATGTTGATTGGAATTGCCGTGGCTGCGACGCTCTCGGGTACAGCACTGGCCGCCGACGGGCCCGATTGGGCCTATCCGGTAACACCGCCGCCCGGACAGCTCGACAAAACGGTGATGATTTCCGTACCGGGCAGCAGCAAGCAATATACGCAGGCGCAGATCGACGACCCGTTCAATCCGCCGGACTGGTTTCCCGACGAGCATCCGCCGATGCCGGAGATCGTCGCCCACGGCGGACCGAAGCCGGCGGGCCGCGCCTGCGCGCAATGCCATCTGCCCACAGGCGTCGGACATCCGGAATCGGCCGGGCTGACCGGCCTGCCCGCGGACTACATCCGGCGCCAGATGCTGGCGTTCAAGAACAGCGACCGCGGCAACGTCCGCGCGCCGGTCATGATCTCAATGGCGGCGGTGCTCTCCGACGCCGAGGTCAGGGCCGCCGCGGAATACTTCTCGCAGCTGAAGCCGACGCCCGGCTACAACAAGGTCGTCGAAACCGACACCGTGCCGAAAAGCTATGTCGGTGCCGGCGGCATGCGCTTTGCCGCAGCCGACGGCAGCACCGAGCCGATCGGCGAGCGCATCATCGTGCTGCCCGTGGACGAGACCGAGGCCAAGCTGCGCGACCCACATTCGGGCTTCATCGACAACGTGCCGACGGGCAGCATCGCCAAGGGTAAAGAGCTCGCCACCACGGGCGGCGACGGCAAGACCGTCATGTGCGCGGGCTGCCACGGCGTGGATTTGCGCGGCAACGGCAACGTGCCGCCGATTGCCGGACGGACCGCGACCTACATTTTCCGGCAACTCAACGACATCAAGACCGACGCCCGCAACGGCGTCGCCATCGCGTTCATGAAGCCCGTGGTCGCCAAGCTGACGACGAGCGACATGATTGCGCTCGCCGCGTATCTGGAGACCCTCAACCCGTAAGCCATGGACTTCACGAATCTCGGCGACCTGATCAAGCGCGATCGCGATCTGTCGAAGGTCGCGATCATCGATCTCAGCGGCGTACGGCCGGGCATTGCGTACACCTACGCGCAGATCGACGAGGGCGCGAACGGCGTCGCCAACGGGCTAAAGCGGCGCGGCCTTCACCGCGGCGACCGCGTCGCCATTTTGTCGGCCAACCGCGCCGAATATTTGATGGCCTATTACGGCATCTTGCGCGCCGGGCTCGTCGCCGTTCCGGTCAATTTCAAGTTTCCGCGCGAGACCATCCATTTCATCATCAAGGACTCGAACGCCAAGCTCGTCTTTTGCGACGCCGCGCGGCCGCAGGATTGTCTGGCTGATCTGCCGATTGTTTGCTTCGACACGCCACCACCCTCCCCCGAAGGGGGCGACAAGGCGGAAGAATTCAGCGCGTTCATCGATCCGCGGCTGTTCGAAGCAATCACGCCAGGGCCGAACGAGCCGGGGATGTTTCTCTATACGTCCGGTTCGACCGGCATGCCGAAAGGCGTCGTGCTTTCACACCAGAGCCACATCTGGGTGGTCGAGGCACGGCTGACGCCGAACCTCGATCGCCACCGCTATCTGATCGCGGCGCCGCTCTATCACATGAACGGGCTGGCGCTGGCGCTGCTCGCGTGCGCCGCCCACGCCACCATCGTACTGCTGCCGCAGTTCAACGCGCGCGCCTATATCGAGGCGATCGAACGATATCGCTGCACTTGGCTCACCGCAGTGCCGCCGATGATCGCCATGATGCTGCGCGAGCACGATTTGATGGCGAAGACCGATTTCTCCAGCGTCGAGTTCGTGCGCATGGGCTCGGCGCCGGTCTCGGCGAGCCTCATGGCGGCGCTGCATGAAGCCTTGCCGCACGCCGCGGTCACCAACGCCTACGGCACCACCGAGGGCGGCCCGGTGGTGTTCGGCGCGCATCCCAAAGGGCTGCCGCAGCCCGACCTTTCGGTCGGCTATCGTCATCCCCAGGTACGGTCGCGCCTCATCGACGGCGACAATCGCGACGCCGAGGCCGGCATGCTGGAGATGAAAAGCCCGGCGATGATGATCGGCTATCGCAATCGGCCGGACATCGCGCTGCCGATCACGCCGGACGGTTTCTACATCACCGGCGACGTGTTTCGCCGCGACGCCGACGGCTTCCATTATTTCGTTGGCCGCACCGACGATATGTTTGTTTCCGGCGGCGAGAATATCTACCCGGCCGACGTCGAGCGCATGCTAGAGCGCCATCCAGGCATCGCGCAAGCGGCCGTGATTCCCACCGACGACGACATCAAGGGCCAGAAGCCGGTCGCCTTTGTCATCCGCAAGTCCGGACAAACGCTGGACGCCGACGCGGTGAAGCAGTTCGCGTTGGCGCACGCGCCCGCCTATCAGCACCCGCGCTTCGTCTGGTTTGTCGACGAACTGCCGCTGGCGTCGACCAACAAGCTCGATCGGAATGCGCTCATGCGGATGGCGAAAGAGCGGATGACCCGTGGTGGGTAGCGAGTGTCATCATCCGCGCAGGCGGATGATCCAGTAATCACCGCACTGCCAACGCCTACTGGATGCTCCGCCGTCGCGGAGCATGACAATCGAAATGATTGCTGCCGATATGAGACCCTATTCGCTCTTCTTGGCAACAGCCGCCGCTGCGTTCACCGTCTTCCCCGGCCATTTGCAGAGATCCGCGATGATGCACGTCTCGCACAGCGGCCGACGGGCGATGCAGGTGTAGCGGCCGAACAGAATGAGCCAGTGGTGGGCGTGCAGCCGGTAGCGTTCCGGCACGACTTCCATCAGCTTCGTCTCGACGTCGAACGGCGTCTTGCCGGGCGCAAGCCCGGTACGATTGCCGACGCGAAAGATGTGCGTATCGACCGCGATGGTCGGCTCGCCGAAGGCGACGTTGAGCACCACGTTCGCGGTCTTCCGCCCGACGCCCGGAAGCGCTTCGAGCGCGTCGCGGTCATGGGGAACCTTGCCGCCGTGCTGCTCGACCAGCTGGCACGACAAGGCGATCACGTTCTTGGCCTTGGTGCGATAGAGCCCGATGGTCTTGATCAGATCGCGGACGCGCCCTTCGCCGAGCTTGACCATCTTCTCGGGCGTGTCGGCGAGAGCAAATAACGCCGGCGTCGCCTTGTTGACGCCAGCATCGGTCGCCTGCGCGGACAGCACCACGGCGACGAGAAGCGTATACGGATTGATGTGCTCCAGCTCGCCGCGCGGCGCGGGATTGGCGGCCGCGAAGCGGCGGAACGCTTCCTCGATTTCGGGCTTGGTCCATTCCGGCAATGCGCCCTGGGAGGCTTTGGCCCCCACCTTGGCGCGCTTGGCACGGACCTTTCCGCCCTTCGCCGGCGCAGCCTTTGTCTTGCGCGCGGCTCTGGCTTTGCGCACAGTCTTGCCCCCTCCCTTCCTTCCCCCGCGCGCGGGGGAGGATAAGGAGTGGGAAATGGTTTTTCGCGCCATCTTTCTCCTATACTGAGCGCCATGAACGGCGACAACAGCCCCGACAGCGGCGTCCCCTCCGACCCTCAAATCTTCTCGGCCGTCATTACGCCGTACCGCTCGCTCGGCTCGACCGGCTTCTTTGTGCTCATGCTATGCGTGAGCGTGTTCAGCTTTCTCGCCGGCATGTTCTTCCTGATGATCGGCGCGTGGCCGGTGTTCGGTTTCCTCGGGCTCGACGTGCTCCTGATCTACGTCGCATTCCGCGCCAATTTCCGCGCCGCAAGCGCCTATGAAGAGGTGAAGATCACCGCCTCGGAATTGACCGTGCGCAAAGTCAGCCATCGCGGCGCGGTGCGGGAATGGACGCTCAACCCGCTCTGGGTGCAGCTCGAGCGCGTCGTGCACGAGGAGTTCGGCATCGAGCGCTTGTTCCTGGTCTCCCGCGGCCGGCGGCTGCCGATCGCGGCCTTTCTCGGCCCCGCCGAAAAGGCGAGTTTCGCAAGCGCGCTGTCGAACGCCCTGGGCGAAGCCAAGCGCGGGCCGACGCGGACGGTGTTTGGAGGCGAATAGCGAATAGGGCCAAGAGCTTTCCAATCGCTGTTCGCTATTTCGCCATTCGCCGAACAGAAATCGGGTGGCTTGGCCTACCGCGGCACCCTAGATCGGGAGCAATTGATGGAGGCATCCATGTTGTCACCCGACCGCATCCCCGACCTGACACCGCTGTCGGCCGCCGCCGCCGACTATGAGGTGGTCCGGCGCGCCATCGGCCATATCCGCGGCCACTGGCGCGAGCAGCCCGAAATCGAGGCCATCGCCGAGGCCGCGGGCGTGACGCCCACTGAACTGCACCACCTGTTCCGCCGCTGGGCCGGACTGACGCCGAAGGCTTTCCTGCAGGCGCTCACCCTCGACGGCGCACGGCAATTGCTGCGCGATTCCGCAAGCATCCTCGACGCCACCTACGAGGTGGGCCTATCCGGACCCGGACGCCTGCATGACCTCTTCGTGACGCACGAGGCGATGTCGCCCGGCGAATGGAAGTCCGGCGGCGAAGGCCTCAACATCCGCTACGGCTTCCATCCGTCGCCGTTCGGCGCGGCGCTGGTCATGGCGACCGAGCGCGGCCTCGCCGGACTGGCGTTTGCAGACACCGGCGAAGAAAAGGCGGCGCTCACCGACATGCGAGGCCGCTGGCCGAAGGCCACGTACGTCGAAGATGCCGGCCGGACCGCGGCGCTCGCGAAACGCATCTTCGATCCGTCGCAATGGCGGCAGAGCGAGCCGCTGCGCGTCGTGCTGATCGGGACCGACTGGGAGGTCCGGGTCTGGGACGCACTCCTTCAGATCCCGATGGGCCGTCTCAGCACCTATTCGAACATCGCCGGAAAACTCTGCGCACCCAAAGCCGCCCGCGCAGTCGGCGCCGCCGTCGGCAAGAACCCGGTCTCCTTCGTCGTGCCGTGCCATCGCGTGGTCGGCAAGGCGGGCGACCTGACCGGCTATCACTGGGGCCTCACCCGCAAGCGCGCCATGCTCGGCTGGGAAGCCGGCCACGCCGGGGCTGCGTAGAGCCGAATACTTACTCCGTCATGGCCGGGCTCGTCCCGGCCATCCACGTCTTTCGCGCTGATTGACGCTCGCGCCGCAATCCGCAATACCCCGGCGTCTTCGTGTGACGAAGGGGTCAACCATGCAGCGGCGGCGGCCGGTGATGCTGGTCATTCTGGACGGCTGGGGCTGGCGCGAAGACAAAGCCGACAACGCCATCCGCCAGGCCAAGACGCCGACCTTCGATCGGTTATGGGACGCCGGCCCGCGCGGTTTCCTGCGCACCTCGGGCCGCGACGTCGGCTTGCCCGACGGCCAGATGGGTAATTCCGAAGTCGGCCATCTCAACATTGGCGCCGGACGCGTGGCGATGCAAGACCTGCCACGCATCACATCCGCCGTCGCAAGCGGCGAGATCGCGCGCGCGCCGGCGCTCGTCGAGTTTATCCAGGCGCTCAAGCAAAGCGGCGGCACATGTCACCTCCTCGGCCTGGTGTCGCCTGGCGGCGTGCATTCGCATCAGGACCACGCCGCGGCGCTTGCCAAAATTCTCGCCGACGCCGGCGTGCCGACGCTCCTTCATGCGCTCACCGATGGCCGCGATACACCGCCGCAATCCGCAGCCGACGACATAAAGCGCATGCTCGCGGCGCTGCCGAAGTCCGTTCCGATCGCGACGGTGTGCGGCCGCTATTACGCCATGGACCGCGATAAACGCTGGGAGCGCATCGAGAAGGCCTACAACACCATCGTCGAAGCCGAAGGCCAGCACTTCGCCGACGCGCCGGCCGTTGTGGCTGACGCCTACGCCAACAAAAAATTCGACGAGTTCATCATGCCGGCGGTGGTCGGCGATTATCGCGGCATGAAGGACGGCGACGGCATTCTCTGTTTCAACTTCCGCGCCGACCGCGTGCGCGAAATTCTCGGTGCCATGCTCGATCCGAATTTTTCCGGTTTTCCGCGCCGGCGCTTCGTGCGTTTCGCCGCGGCCGTCGGCATGACGCAATACTCGGATGAACTGGAAAAGCTCATGCGGACAATTTTTCCGCCGCAGAGCTTTGCCAACATCCTCGGCGAAGTTGTCGCGGCAGCGGGCCGCAAACAGCTCCGCATGGCCGAGACGGAAAAATATCCGCACGTGACGTATTTCCTCAACGGTGGCCGCGAAGAGCCCTACTCCGGCGAAGATCGCATCATGGTGCCGTCGCCGAAGGTTGCGACCTACGATCTGCAACCGGAAATGTCGGCGCCGGAGTTGACCGACAAGGCAGTCGCGGCGATCAATTCAGGCAAATACGATCTGATCGTGCTCAACTTCGCCAATCCCGACATGGTCGGCCACACCGGCAGCCTGCCGGCCGCCATCAAGGCGGTGGAGACGGTCGACACCGCTCTTGGCCGCATCGCCGAAGCGATCGACAAAGCGGGCGGCGCGCTCCTTGTCACCGCCGATCACGGCAACTGCGAGCTGATGCGCGATCCGGACACCGGCGGACCGCACACCGCCCACACCACAAACCCGGTGCCGCTGGTGCTGCTCGGCGCACGCAACCGTGCGCTCTTCGCCGAAGGCCGCCTCGCCGACATCGCGCCGACGCTGCTCGAACTGATGGAATTGCCGAAGCCGAAGGAGATGACCGGCGCGTCGCTGTTGCAGGCGGATTAAATTGCTGCACGTCGTGCTGACGCGTGACGGCCGCTAAATGTCCGCCAACCCCAGCACATCGGCCATCGAATAGAGCCCCGGTTTCTTGCCGCGCGCCCACAACGCCGCGTGCAGCGCGCCGCGCGCAAAGATCATGCGATCCTCGGCACGATGCGTGAGCTCGATGCGTTCGGCCGGTCCGGCAAAGATCACGCTGTGCTCGCCCACCACCGTACCGCCGCGCAACGAGGCGAAGCCGATGTCGCCTGTGTGACGCGCGCCGGTCATGCCATCGCGGCCGCGCGCCGAGTGCCGCGCAAGATTGACGCCGCGGCCGTCAGCTGCCGCACGGCCGAGCATGAGCGCGGTGCCGGACGGCGCATCGATCTTCTTGTTGTGGTGCATCTCGAAAATTTCGATGTCGTAGTCGTCGTTGAGGGTCTTCGCGACGCGCTTCGTCAGCGCGGCGAGAAGATTGACGCCGAGACTCATGTTGCCGGATTTGACGATGGTGGCGCCGTGCGCCGCCTCGGCGATGACGGCTTCCTCCTCGGACGAATGGCCGGTGGTGCCGATGATGTGAACGAGGCCGGCGGCAGCCGTAAACTCGGCGAATGCGAGCGTCGCGGCCGGAATGACGAACTCGATCAAGCCGTCGGCCTGCTTGAGCAGCGGCGCCACGTCACTGACCACCTTAATTCCGTTTGGCCCAAGTCCCGCGAGTTCGCCCGCATCCCGGCCGATCACCGCAGAGCCCGGCGCGTCAACAGCGCCCGCCAGCGCCAGCCCCTTGGACGCGGCGACAGCGTGAACGAGCGTGCGGCCCATGCGCCCACCGGCGCCAGCGATCACCACCTGCATGTCGGACATCGTTGCTCTCCTCGCCGTTCCGAGCGGGTATATCGCGGCAGGTACGGACTTGAAAGTCGCTAACGTTGTTGCCGCAGATGCTCGGCCAAGAACGTCAGCACATGTGCCCGGTGGGCATCGGGCGCGTAGCTTTCGAGATCGACGTGGCCGGCACCCTCGACCAACCAAAGACTTTTTGGTTCGTGGGCGCGCTCGAACATCGCGACGGTTTCGCGAACGGTTGTGCGCGTGTCGCGCGTGCCGGAAGCGATGAGCGCCGGCGCAACGACGTCAGTGATATGGTCGATGGGCCGCAATTCCGCCGCCGAAGCACCAACAACGGGCGGCAGCAGCAACTCAAACAGGCGGGTGAGCGGCAAAGCACAAGAGAACCGAACGGCGCTCCCAAAACCGCGCGGATGCGATTGGCCGTTGCCGCACCGATATCCGGATAGACCGATTCGAGAACAAGCGCGTCGACCGGCAGCGGGGTCGGACCAAGCAGAGCCGCAGCGCCGCCAAGCGACGTTCCGACCGCGCCGATTCTCTCCTGTAGCAGCCGGCGCTTCATGTAAGCGACAGCGGCCGCGGCGTCGAATGCTTCGAGGTGGCCGAAGGTGATGCGCGTACCGGCACTTTCGCCGTGCGCTTGGAAATCGAACAGCAGGACGGAAAATCCGGCCGCGTGGAGCAGGCGCGCCCGCTCCACCATGCTGAGCCGATTGGCATGGACGCCGTGCATCAGCACGACAGCACCGCCTCCGGACCGGCCCGCAACGAACCAGCCGCGCAGAACGGCGCCGGACACGATCGCAACGTCTTCCGCGGGCAGATCGGGTGGCGGCGGACCGATAGCGGTGGTCGCGGGCGACGACAGCAGAAGGCCGACACCGACGACAGCCACACACAGGCCAGCGCTGCCGGCAATCGCCAAGCTGGCAAACAGCCGAACCGGCGACTGCACAAAACGATGCAGATAGCGTCGCAGGTTCATGCCGGCACGATCAGCGGCAAATGTCGTGACACGAGTTTCATGGCACGAGATTCATGGCGTAGCCGATCGCGCCACGAAATCGGGCCAGAACAAAGGCGTCCGCGCCGCTATGTCTGCGGACCGTCGTAGCCTTCGACGATGAAGAGGTCGATTTCGGAATTACCGTCGCGCAGCTTCTTCACCGCCTGATACTCGGGCGACCGGTAACAGGCGACCGCCGCCTCGTAGCTGGGAAATTCGATGACCACGTGGCGGGCGCGAACATGGCCTTCCACCACTTCGGCGTTGCCGCCGCGCACCAAAAATCGCGCGCCGAAGTTTCCAAAGGGCCGTTGATTCGCCGTGGTGTAAGCCTTGTAGTCTTCCGGATCCTTCACATCGACATGGCCGATCCAATAGCCTTTGCGCGCGCCCGGAGGAGGAGGCGCGGCTGCGTGCGGCGGCTGCGGCCCGTCATAGCCCTCGGCGATGAGGAAATCCGATGTAGCATTGGCCAGCCGCAAAGGTTTGGCGGCCTGGTATTCGGGCGATCGGTAGCAGGCCAGCGCCGTGGCATAGTCGGGAAATTCGCGCAGCACGTTGCGGGCGCGAGCGCGGCCTTCGACTGCCTCCACCTTGCCGCCGCGCACCAGCGCGGTACCGCCGAACTTGTGGTGGGCGGTTACGGTCGCGGCCGTATAGGCCTTGTAGCCTTCCGGATTGCTGACATCTATGTGCGGAATCCAATAGCCCTTGGGCATGACGTTCTCCCGGTCGGATTTATGATGCCGACGCCGCAATCTCGGCGACGATCGCTTCCGCCGCTGCTTTCGGATCGGCCGCCGCGATGATCGGACGCCCGACCACGAGATAGTCGGCGCCCGCAGCGATTGCCGAAGCCGGCGTAGCGATGCGCTTTTGTTCATCGGCGGAACTGCCGGCAGGCCGGATGCCCGGCGTCACGAGCGCGAGCGACGGGCCCACGATGCTGCGGACACCTCTCGCCTCCTCCGGCGAACACACCAGGCCATCGACGCCGATCTCGCGCGCCTGCGCGGCTCGCTTGGCAACGAGGCTTTGCACCGTCGTTTCGTAGCCCGCGGCCTTGAGGTCCCGATCGTCAAAGGACGTCAGCACGGTCACCCCGAGGATGCGCAATCCGCCTTCACGCGCGTCAACTGCGGCCTTCATGGTTTGCGGATATGCGTGCACGGTCAGAAACGTTGCGCCGAGACGCGCCACGCTCTTGACGCCTTGCGCGACGGTATTGCCGATGTCGTGGAGCTTCAGATCGACAAACACTCGCTTGCCGGCATCGGTCAGCGCTTCGGCATAGGACAGTCCTCCGGCGAACGCGAGTTGATAGCCGATTTTGTAGAACGAAACGGCGTCGCCAAGCCTCGCCACCATGGCCTTGGCCTCGTCAAGCGACGACAGATCGAGCGCGACAATCAGGCGGTCGCGCGGCTGCCACAGCATGTCGGAAGCTCCCACCGTTTTTTCATGCGCCCAATTTTGCATTCGCCCAAATCAAATCCGTTTCATGCTCCACGCCACTTCGACCAAACGGCGCGCAAGCGTCCTTAATGCGGCGGCGAGATTGCCGTCCTTGAGGTTGTCCATATCGTCGAACGCCTCGCCGGCGCTCGCGACCGAGATTTGTTCGGGAATCACGAGCGCGCCGCAGCCGAGTTCGAGGATCTGCCGGAACGCCATCAGCGAGCGGATGCCGCCGCCGTCCCCGGTGGTGGCCGAGCCGATCGCGAACACGCAGCCCTTGAAGGCCGCATAAGTCGGCTCGTTGCGCTCGCGCACGCGTGAAATCCAATCGATGGTGTTCTTGAGAAGCGGTGTCACCGAGGCGCTGTATTCCGGGCTGGTGATGAATACGCCGTCGTGAGCATCGAGCATGTGCTTGAGCTGCACGGCGTTGCGGTGCGGAGCGTCAGCAGCAAGATCGGCATCGAAGAGGGGCAGAGGATAGTCGGCGAGCGAAATGCGGGTAACCTCGGCCTCGGCCAGAACGAGCTCCTTGGCCGCAAGAGCGGCGAGCCGCGCATTATGCGAGCCCGCGCGCAGCGATCCGGGTATGACCAGGATTTTCGGAGCGACCATCATTGTCACGCCCGCAAGAGCGGGCATCCAGTATTCCGAAACATCGCAGAATTAAACACCGTTATGGTGATTACTGGATCATCCGCATTCGCATTCGCGGATGATGACAGCCCGGAAATCAGGTCTTGCGATAGACCCACACCCGCGCTGGCGGAATATTCATCCAGATGCGTTCGGAGGACTCGATCGAGAAATTGGCGAGCCGCTTCGGCACGGGCCCGGCCACGGAGTAGCTGAACTGAACGAACGGCGCGTCGGGGGCCATCAGTTCGAAGGCATCGCGAATGAGCCGGAGCCGCATGCCGATCGGCTTGGTGACGAGCGGCAGACCGGACACGACCGCAGCCGCAGGCTGCAGCAGCAGCGTCTCGAGAAGCCGGCGCAGGCTATATGCGTCGCCCTGGACCAGCCTGGCGTCCGGATAGCGCGAGCGCAGGAGGCGGCAGAAGTTCGGATTGAACTCGACCAGCACGAGACGGGCTGGGTCGACACCGGCCTCGACCAGGGCCTCGGTGACGGGACCGGTGCCCGGCCCCAGTTCGACGATCGGACCTGTCGAGGTCGGGTCGACGTAGCGCGCCATGGCGCGCGCCAAAATCTTGCCGGATGGCGTCACCGCGCCGATCGTCAGCGGCCGTTCGATCCAGGACCGGATGAACCGCACCTCGTCGTCGAGCCGGATGCCGCGCTTGGTTTCGAACTGCCGGATCTGACGTTCGATCTTCTTGCCGATGCCATCGCGAGTCCTTTCGAACAGGCGGATTTGCCGTTCGATCTTGCGCTCGATGATGTTTTTACGGACTTCGAAAAGCCGGATCTGGCGGCCAATCTTGTGTTCAAATTTTTGCAGGGCCGGCAATGGCATGGCTGCTCACGCGACAAAATCTTGACACTTTTAAAACATCCGCGGGGTAAAAACCAGCCGCTCTGCCCGATCCCTAGGCAGCGCCTAGGCGGAATTGGCGCGGCTGCCGAGGCCGTCGAGGAATTCCTTGACCTTGCCGAGAAAGCCCGAGGATTCCGGCTGCGTCTCGGTCGATGACAGGCGGTCGAATTCCGCCAACAGTTCGCGCTGTTTCTTGGTCAGGTTCTGCGGCGTTTCGACCATGACCTGCACATACATGTCGCCGCTCTGCCGCGCCCGCAGCACCGGCATGCCCTTGCCCTGCAGGCGGAAGCGCCGGCCCGAGTGCGTTCCCTCCGGGACTTTGACACGCGTCTTGCCGCCGTCGATCGTCGGCACCTCGAATTCGCCACCGACCGCGGCCGTCACCATCGACACCGGCACGCGGCAATGCAGATCGGCGCCGTCGCGCTGAAAGAACGGGTGCGAGCCGATCGACAGAAAGATGTAAAGATCGCCTGCGGGTCCGCCGCGCACACCCGCCTCACCTTCACCGGTGAGCCTGATGCGCGTGCCGTCCTCTACGCCGGGCGGAATGTTCACCGACAGCGTGCGTTCGCGGGTTACACGGCCTGAGCCAGCACACGACGTGCACGGGCTGTCGATCGATTGGCCGCGCCCCTGACAATTCGGGCAGGTGCGTTCAAGCGTGAAGAAGCCTTGAGAGTGGCGCACCTTACCTTGGCCGCCGCACATCGCGCAGGCTTTCGGCTTGGTGCCAGGTTTTGCGCCTGACCCCGAACAATCCTCGCAGACAACGGACGTTGGAATGCGAATCTGGGCGGTCTTGCCCGAATAGGCTTCCTGCAGCGCGATTTCCATGTTGTAGCGCAGGTCCGCGCCGCGCTCGCGTCCAGGGCCGCGGCCGCCGCGGCGGCCGCCCATGCCGAACAGATCGTCGAAAATATCCGAAAACGTGGTGGCGAAATCGGCGCCAAAGCCCGCTGTTGGACCACCGCCATTGCCATGCTCGAACGCAGCATGGCCGAAGCGATCGTACGCCGCGCGCTTGTCGGCATCCTTGAGGATCTCGTAGGCCTCGTTGACTTCCTTGAACTTGTGCTCGGCGTCCTTGTCTCCGGGATTGCGGTCCGGATGACACTGCATCGCCTGCTTGCGGAAAGCCGATTTGATGTCGCCGTCGGTGGCGGTGCGTTCAACCGAGAGGATTTCGTAGAAGCAGCGCTTGGCCATCACTCCCCACCCAATGACGTCCAATCATTCCGTCCGAAGAACAAGCACCCCCGTTTTGGGTCCGGGGGTGCTCTCTCGCCATTCCGAAGCGGCACCGAACATCTCGTGCGATCAAGCCGACTTCTTGTTCTTCTTGTCGTCGTCGACTTCCGTAAACTCGGCATCGACGACGTCATCCTTCTTGGCCTCGCCCGTATCGGCGCCGCCCGCCGGCTGCTCGGCCGCTTGCTTGTACATGGCCTCGCCCAGCTTCATCGAAGCTTGAGCCAGCGCATTGGTCTTGGTGTTGATCGCGTCCGCATCGTCGCCCTTCAAGGCTTCCTTGAGGTCGGCCATGGCGTTCTCGATCGCGCGCCGCTCGGCCTCGCTCACCTTGGAGCCATGCTCGGCGAGCGTCTTCTCGGTCGAGTGCACCAGAGCCTCGGCGTGGTTCTTCGCCTCGACCTGGGCCTTGCGCTTCTTGTCCTCCTCGGCATGAGCCTCGGCATCCTTCACCATCTTCTGGATGTCGCCCTCGCTGAGACCACCCGAAGCCTGGATGCGGATCTGCTGCTCCTTGCCGGTGCCCTTGTCCTTTGCCGACACGTTGACGATACCGTTGGCGTCGATGTCGAACGTGACCTCGACCTGCGGCACGCCACGCGGCGCCGGCGGCAAACCGACGAGATCGAATTGGCCGAGCAACTTGTTGTCGGCCGCCATTTCGCGCTCGCCTTGGAAGACGCGGATCGTCACCGCGGTCTGACCATCCTCGGCCGTGGAGAACACCTGGCTCTTCTTGGTCGGGATCGTCGTGTTGCGGTCGATCAAGCGGGTGAACACGCCGCCCAGCGTCTCGATGCCGAGCGACAGCGGCGTCACGTCGAGTAGCAGCACGTCCTTGACGTCGCCCTGCAGCACGCCCGCCTGAATCGCCGCACCGACCGCCACGACCTCGTCCGGATTGACGCCCTTGTGGGGCTCCTTGCCGAACAGCTGTTTGACGACCTCCTGGACCTTCGGCATGCGGGTCATGCCGCCGACCAGGACCACTTCGTTGATCTCAGCCGCCGTCAACCCGGCGTCTTTCAGCGCCTGCCGGCACGGCTCGATAGTCTTCTGGATCAGGTCGTCCACCAACGCCTCGAACTTGGCGCGGGTGAGCTTCATGGTGAGATGCTTCGGTCCCGAAGCGTCCGCCGTGATGAACGGCAGATTGATTTCGGTCTGCGTGGTCGAGGACAGTTCGATCTTGGCCTTCTCGGCGGCTTCCTTGAGCCGCTGCAGCGCGAGCTTGTCGCGGCGCAGATCGATGCCCTGCTCCTTCTGGAATTCGTCGGCCAGATAGTTGACCAGCCGCATGTCGAAGTCTTCACCGCCGAGGAAGGTGTCGCCGTTGGTCGACTTCACCTCGAACACGCCGTCGCCGATTTCGAGAATCGAAATGTCGAACGTGCCGCCGCCCAGGTCGTAGACCGCGATGGTGCCGGTCTTGCTCTTGTCAAGCCCGTACGCGAGAGCGGCCGCCGTCGGCTCGTTGATGATGCGCAGCACTTCGAGGCCAGCGATCTTGCCGGCGTCCTTGGTGGCCTGACGTTGTGCGTCGTTGAAGTAAGCCGGAACGGTGATGACGGCCTGGTCGACCTTGGAGCCCAGATAGGCTTCCGCGGTCTCCTTCATCTTCTGCAGGATGAAGGCTGAAATCTGTGAAGGCGAATAGGTCTTGCCTTCGATCTCGACCCACGCATCGCCGTTCGAGGCGCGCGCGATCTTGTAGGGGACGAGCTTCTTGTCCTTTTCCACCATCGGGTCGTCGTAGCGACGGCCGATCAGGCGCTTGACTGCAAAAATAGTGCGCTCGGGATTGGTGACCGCCTGGCGCTTCGCCGGCTGGCCGACGAGCCGCTCACCATCGTCGGTGAAAGCGACAATCGACGGCGTGGTCCGCATCCCCTCCGCATTCTCGATGACCTTCGGCGTCGTGCCCTCCATGACGGCGACGCAGGAATTCGTGGTCCCGAGATCAATTCCGATGACCTTGCCCATGGTCTTAATCCTCTCTTTCCTGGCAGGCCGGGCTGGCCCCGAAGGCGCCCTCGTCCGACCCCCTTATCAACTGTATATCGGCCCGGGAGATTTCCCAGGCGATTTCCCTTGGCTCATATAGGAGAGTGTGATCAGGCCGCAAGGCAGGAATCCTTACTGCCACCGCTACTGAGCGGCCAATCCGGCGACGCAAACGGAGGTCATTCCGGCGGCCTCTTCAACGTCGCCGCGGGCGCCGTCGTCAACTGCTTGCTACGTCGTTTCCCGGGCCAATCGCCAGAGCAAACGGCCCGCAAAGGCCGGCATCACCAGCATCGCGATCGGAATGTCGAACGACCCGAGCAGGAGCATCGCCCCCGGCAGCGTCCACACGGCGATCGCCAGTCCGTCGTCCAAGGCCGTGTTGTCCGGCCGCTCCCGCAGCAGCGCAAGGAGCCAGCCGAACACGACCATGTCGTAGTTGAGCATCCAGGGTGAGAACAGGACCGTCGCGGTCACGAACAGGGCCAGCGAGAGCACTGCATCTCGCTTGCGCCAGAACGTCCAGACCACCGTGGCGAACGCGCTGCACGACACCGCGCCCTGCACCCACCAGGCTGCGGTTTCCGGTAAGCCGACCAGCCGGGCGTTGACGAAAGCCGACAGCACGATCGGCCAGCCCATGGTTCCGGTCTCGTGCATCAGCTGATGCTGCTGGGGCATCACCTCCTGGAAAAATTCGAGCCAGACAGCGGGACCGAACCAGGCGGAGGTGACCGCTGCGAGGAGCACCACCGTGATCGCGGCAGCGGCGGCGACACGCCAGCGCCGGGTCAGCAGCAGCAACACCGGGACCAGCAAGCCAAATTGCGGCTTGACGGTCAGGATGGCGAACAGAATGCCGGAAACGATCGGCCGCCGATCGAGATTGATGAGGCCGCCGATCAAGAGGGCGGCGGTGAAAAAGCCATTTTGGCCGCCTAAGCCGTTCACCGCGACCGCGGGCGCCAGGACGGCGAACAGCATGTGCTTTCGTTCCACGCCGCCGGAGCGCAGCGCCACCCAGTAGAGCGCCAATCCTGCCAGGCACCACACCGCGTAGGCCGGAAGGTAGGGCAAGAGGCCCAACGGCCAGACAAACAGGATCAGATGCGGCGGATAGGACCAGAAATGGAGCGGAAAGTCGGGGTGCCCGGTGAACTGCCGCAGAAATGCGTTGTAGGCCGTAAAGTCGAGCCACGGAGCCGGGCCGCCGCTGAACGCGGAGCGGCCGCCCATCCACGTGTTCATGAAGTCCCGTCCCAGCGCGAAGCCATAGATGTCGAACGACGGCTTTAGGAGCAAGACCGAAGGCGCGGACAGGTAATAGGCCGCCCCAAATCCGAGAAACAGCAGGCCGGACGCGAACGTCAGTTTGGCGTAAAGCTCGGCTCTTGGATCAACTTCTGGATCGAGTCCGCGGCCGCGGGAGCTCAGGGGGGCATGCATTCCGGCAAATTGCCCGCGAGTAGTTAAGGAGCGAATGAAAGCGCACCCATGAATGCCCACCCATGAATGCCGAGACTAACTGCATCGGGCTGCGGCTCTACCCGGGCTGCCTCGACCGAAAGGCCCAGGAGAGGGTGCTCGCGGATATCCGCGAGGTCCTCGCCGCGGCTCCCCTCTTCGTCTCGCGTATGCCTAAGTCGGGCCGGCCCATGTCGGTGCGGATGTCAAATTGCGGGCCGCTCGGCTGGCTGTCGGACGAGCGCGGCTATCACTATCAGGCGACGCACCCTGAGACAGGGCGAATGTGGCCGACGATGCCGGCGTCGCTGATCGCGCTGTGGAACGAGGTGGCGCAATATCCCCATGCTCCCGAGGCGTGCCTCATCAATTTCTATGGCCCGGTGGCGAAGATGGGCCTCCATCAGGACCGCGACGAAGAGGTTTTCGACGCGCCGGTCGTGTCGCTGTCGCTCGGCGACAGCTGCCTATTCCGGGTTGGCGGGCAAAGCCGCAACGATCCGACCCGGTCATTCCGGCTCAGTTCCGGCGACGCGCTCGTACTGAGCGGCGACGCGCGGCTCGCTTTTCACGGGGTCGACCGGCTGTATCCAGGCACTGCGACCTTGTTACCCGAAGGCGGACGAATAAATCTTACAATGCGCCGGGTCACCCGACCCGCCGCTGATACGATACGGCCGCGGCAGGCCGCAGCGGAGACCCCGGCATGATGAGCGGCACCAAGGGAAGGCCCATCGGAGCGTTTGCTCTCTTGGCTCTGCTGGCGACGCTCATTGTCTCCACGGCGCCAGCGTTCGCGGACGATCCGGTATATCCGCTCGGCTCACGGATCGGCCTCGTCCCGCCCCCCGGCATGGAAGCGAGCCACGCGTTTCGCGGTTTCGCCGACCCGAACAAGAATGCCGCAATCCTGACGAACGCGCTGCCGGCCGCAGCCTACGCTGAACTGGAAAAGACGATTGCGACCGATGTCCTCAAGAAGCAGGGCATCACCGTCGACAAGCGCGAGCCGTTCAAGCTCAGCTTCGGCGAAGGATTTTTGGTAACCGGCAAGCAGTCAGCGGACAACGAACGCTATCGCAAATGGCTCTTGATCGCTCCGGCGGGCGATTTCACCGTGTTGGTCAGCGTTCAGATTCCCGATAAGGACAATTCCTACCCTGACAGTGTCATCCGCACCGCGCTTCAAACACTCACCGTGCGCTCGACGGTGCCCGACGACGAACTGCTCAACCTGTTGCCGTTTCAGGTCGGCGACCTCGCCGGCTTTCACATCGATGACGTGCTGCCTGGCCGTGCCCTGATGCTGATCGACAGGGTCAAGGACACGCCGCCTTCCAATTTCGATGCGCGCTTGCTGGTCGCGGCGCTGGCGGGTGGTCCCTCGGAAGCCGAGGACCGAGCGAACTTCGCCCGATTGGCGTTCAGCGAGATCGGCGGCATCAAAGACGTCCACGTCACGATGTCCGAGCCATTGCGCATGGGCGGTCAGCAGGGCTTCCAGACCACGGCTCAGGCAAAGGATATCCGCACCGATACGGACATCATGGTCGTGCAGTGGTTGCGCTTCGGCAACGGCGGCTTCTTGCAGATGATCGGCATCTCACGCACCGACAATTGGACCGACGTGCTGAACCGGCTGCGCACCGTGCGCGACAGCATCGATCCGCGATAGACCTCGGATAGAAAGCGGCTAGAAATTTTCCCGAACGGCGGCGGAATTGTCGTTGCCGGCGGCCGCATCGGGAGCAGTCTTCGGACCACCTTTCGACACGCCGACCAGCGCCGGCCGCAAAACGCGCTCACCGATCTTATAGCCAGGCTGGACCACCTGAACGACGCTGCCGGCCGGGATTGAGGCGTCGGGAACTTCGAACATCGCCTGATGCAGGTTCGGATCGAATTTTTCGCCCTGAGGCGAATATTGGCGCACGCCGTTCTTTTCCAGCGCCTTGAGAAGCTCGCGCTCGGTTAGTTCGACGCCGTCGACCAGCGCCTTGACGCTCCCCTGCGCGTTGGCGCGAACCTCGGGCGGCACGGCCTCGAGCGCCCGCCGCATATTGTCGGCAACGACGAGAATGTCGCGGGCGAACGAGGTGACGCCATAGAGCCGTGAGTTGGCCACCTCGCGCTCGGTCCGCTTGCGCAGATTTTCCATCTCGGCAAGCGTACGCAGCAGCCGATCACGCATTTCGGCGTGTTCTCGCTCAAGAGCCGTGGAAGGGCTGGGCTGTGGCGCTGCTTCGGGCGGCATGGCCGCTTCGTCCTCAGCGCGAGCGGTCTGTTCCGTCATATCTTTTCCCATTCTCTGATCGCCCCGGATATCAGGGTTCAATCGGCAAAAATCAAGCGCAGTGAGGTCCCAGGTCAAGGGTCGACGCCGGCGGTCCCCCGTCGGACGAACGGCAAATTGGCTACCCGCCCAGGAGCTTGCTGACCACCTTGGCGGTGTAATCGACCATCGGGATGATGCGCGCGTAGTTCAGCCGGGTTGGGCCGATCACGCCCAAAACGCCGACGATGTGCCCCGCCGCGTCGTGATAGGGCGCGACGATGGTTGACGACCCCGACAGCGAGAACAGCTTGTTTTCCGATCCGATGAAGATGCGGACGCCGTCGGCCTGCTCGGCGCGGCCCAAAAGATCGATGACCTCGCGCCGCGTCTCCAGGTCATCGAAGAGAAGGCGCACGCGCTCCAGATCGGCGAGCGCCTTCAAGTCTTCCAATAGGTGCGCCTGGCCGCGCACGATCAGCTTGCGCTCGTCGGTCTCGCCACCCGACCAGCTGGCAAGGCCCTCGGCAACGATCCTCTGAGTCAGCTGATCGAGCTCGGCTTGGCTTTCCTTCAGCGTTTTTTCGATTTCGGCCTTGACCTCATCGAGAGTGCGGCCGCGGATGCGGGCATTGAGAAAATTCGCGGCTTCGGTGAGCGCCGATGTGGGCAGCCCGACTGGAATATTGAGCACCCGGTTTTCGACCTGGCCATCCTCTGCGACGAGGATCACCAGCGCCCGCTCCGGCTCGAGCAGCACAAATTCGATATGCTTGAGCCGCTGATTGAGCTTCGCGGTGAGCACGACACCGGCGGCACGGCTGAGCCCGGAAAGCAGGCCCGACGCTTCGGTCAGCACCGCCTCGACGGATTTCGACTGGCCCAAGCCCGCGACTTGGGCTTCGATCGTCTTGCGATCGTTTTCCGTAAGGTCGCCGATCTGCATCAGCGCGTCGACGAAGAAGCGCAGCCCCATTTCGGTCGGCAGCCGGCCGGCCGAGGTATGGGGCGCGTAGACCAGACCGAGCTGCTCAAGGTCGGACATGACGTTGCGCACCGAGGCCGGCGACAACGTCATCGGCAGGATGCGAGCTAGATTGCGCGAACCGACCGGTTCGCCGGTCGCAAGATAGCTCTCGACCACCTGGCGAAAGATCTCTCGGGACCGCTCATTGAGCTGGGCCAAACCCAACTGGTTGGCGCCGATTGGTACCTCGTGAGTCGCCACGGACAAAGCCCTCCGGTGCCGACAAGAATTGTCTATTTCTGGCCCGCCTTTCAAGGCGAGAGCCGGCGTTATGGCATCATACTCCCGGCGATACAGTCCAGTGGTGAGACCAGTTCACTCCGCGGCCGCCATGGCGGGCGGCCGTACCCGCAGGAGGGCCATCAGCGCACGGACCGAACCGGCATCTTCAAGCCGGCCGATCGCGCCGATTACCTCCGCGATATCGGCGTCAGTTAAGACACCCTTGCCGTAGGTCCGGAATTTCTGCTCGATCTGTCCGCGCGACAGCGGATTATCGAAGGAGCCGAGCGGGTGTTCGCACCGCGCAGTGAAGGATGCGCCGCCCGTCGTCTCGATGTCGACCACGGCCTGCGATCCGCTGAGCGACGGATCGGCATGGACTTCGACCTGTTCGGCCGCAAACCGCCGCAGCTTCGGATCGTCGTAACGGGCCGGTTCGAATTGCGCCAAGGTGAGCGCGCGATCCTGCAGAATGACGGCCGCGGTGTAGTGGGCCGACAGCAGGGCTTCGAATTTGGCTTTGTAGGTGCCGAAGCCGCCGTGCATCTTGCACGCCTGTTCGCTCAAGCCGACATGAACCTTGCGAACCGATCCGGTCTCGATCGGATGCTTGTCGAGAACGTCGAACAGCGCCGTGATCAAACCCTGGATAACGGTCGCCGACGGCCATAGCCGCATTGCGATTTGCTCAAGCTCCCAGCGCGTGCCGAGGTCGGCGACCGCGAGATCCGGTCTGCCGCCATCCACATAAGCGTTGTAGAGGCCACCGTCCTTCGCGGTGAGAAACTCGCGGGTGGCAACAAATTTTTGCTGCGCGAGCAGCGCCGCCATCAGCCCGGACAGCGCGCCGCGGCACTGGTGAAACTTCACGGTCGGCGTGCCCCATGCGGCAAACGTGCCGGCGGCTTGGCTGCCGGCGAGCCCGAAGGCCTGCGCCATGGTGCCGGCGTCGAAATCGAGCAGCGAACCGACCGCTGCGGCGGCGCCAAACGGGCCGATGATGCCGGGTCCATGCCAGCCGCGCGCCCGGAATTTCGGAAAGTCCAGACCGAGGCCGATCCGGGTGGTCACTTCGCACCCCGCCGCGATGGCGGTGAGAAGACTGCGGCCGGAGAGATCGTCGCGCTCCGCGATCATCAATGCCGGCGGCATGACTTCGGGGGTCACGTGCGTGAGCGTCGCGCGATGAACGTCGCACATGGTGGTGGCGGTGACGAGATAGCCGTTGAACAGTGTCGCGCCAGCCAGCGACAGATGCGCGCCGCCGATCACACTCGACTTCAGCCGATTGCGCCAGACCTGATGCCAGCGCTGCAACCTGCGCGGTCTCCTCGCCGAGGCGGCCGGCAACGGCGCAGGCGAGCGTATCCAGAAGCAGGGTCTTGCAGTGATCCCGCACCGATTGCGGCAGATCGTCGTAGCGCAGCGCCGCGGCGAATTGCGCGAGTTGCTGCGTGATCTCTTGTGCCATTGCCGGCCTCCCCCTGCCCCACACTTTCGCGAACCGTAGCGCCAAGCCCACGCGGCTCGCAATCAGCAATGTTCTCGCGGATCGGACGGTTTCCACTTTTTGGGATCATGTTCTAAAAGCGTGGCCCAGCCGGCGCATTGCGCCGGCAATACGGAGAACCGCATGCGGCCGAGCCGCCGACAACCCGACGAACTGCGCCCTGTCTCACTGGAACGCGGGGTGGTGAAATATGCCGAAGGCTCGAGCTTCGTGAAGTTCGGCGATACTCACGTACTGGTCACCGCAACGCTCGAGGACCGGCTGCCGCCGTGGCTCAAAGGCCAAGCCCGCGGCTGGGTGACGGCTGAGTACGGCATGCTGCCCCGCGCCACGCTCGAGCGCACTCGCCGTGAGGCCTCCGCCGGAAAGCAGAACGGCCGCACTGTCGAAATCCAGCGTTTGATCGGCCGCAGCCTGCGTTCGGTGGTTGACCTCAAGGCGCTGGGCGAGCGGCAGATCACCATCGATTGCGACGTCATCCAGGCCGACGGCGGCACCCGCACGGCCTCGATCACCGGCGCGTGGATCGCGCTCTATGACTGCCTGGCCTGGATGAAGACGCGCAACATGATCGAAGCCGACGTGCTGCGCGACCACATCGCCGCCATCTCGTGCGGTGTCTGCGGCGGCGTTGCCGTGCTCGATCTGGACTACGCCGAGGATTCGCAAGCCGATACCGACGCGAATTTCGTGCTGACCGGCTCGGGCAATATCGTTGAGGTGCAAGCGACCGCGGAAAAAGTTCCATTTTCCGAGGAGCAGTTCACGGCACTGCTGGCGCTGGCGCGCAAGGGCGTCGGCAAGCTGATCGATCTGCAGAAAATGGCGGTGATGTGAGCGGCGCGGCACATCGCCGGATCGCAGGCCGCCTCGTCATTGCGACGCACAATCCCGGCAAGCTCGCCGAAATGCGCGATCTCCTTGCTCCGTACGGCATTGAGGCTACATCAGCCGGAGAATTAGGATTGGCGGAACCGGACGAGACCGGAATGACGTTCCGCGACAACGCCCGCATCAAGGCGGGAGCAGCATCGCTAGCGACCGGACTGCCCGCCTTCGCTGACGATTCCGGACTTGTGGTCGATGCGCTCGGCGGCGAGCCCGGCATCTATTCGGCGCGTTGGGCCGGCCCCGACAAGGACTTCGATCGCGCCATGGCAACGATCAACGACAAACTGCAAGAGCGCGCAGCGGTGAGGCCGGCTGACCGGCGGGCACATTTCGTGTCCGCGCTGTGCGTCGCGTGGCCGGACGGTCACGTCGAGGAGGTCGAAGCGTGCGTCGACGGCACGCTGGTCTGGCCGCCGCGCGGCGGCCGGGGCTTTGGCTACGACCCGATGTTCTTGCCCGACGGCCACACACGTACCTTCGGCGAAATGCCGAGCGAGGAGAAACACGGCCTGCCGCCACGCGGAAAAGGCCTGTCGCACCGTGCCCGCGCATTCCTCAAGCTTGCGGAGACGTGCCTTGGCGGACGGTGAGGCGCCGGCCTTTGGGGTCTACATCCACTGGCCGTTCTGTCTGTCGAAATGTCCCTACTGCGACTTCAACAGCCATGTCCGGCGCGAACCGATCGATGAGGCCCGTTTTGCACGTGCCTTTGCGGCGGAGATCGCAGCGACCGCTGCCCGCGTGCCCGGCCGGACGATTTCGACGATCTTTTTTGGCGGCGGCACGCCGTCGCTGATGCAGCCGGCGACCATTGCGAGTGTGCTTGATGCGATTGCGAAACATTGGGAGGTCGCGCCCAATGCCGAGGTGACGCTCGAAGCCAATCCGACCAGCGTCGAGGCGACCCGCTTTCGCGGCTACCGCACGGCCGGCGTCAACCGGGTCTCGCTCGGCGTGCAAGCGCTCGACGATCGCGTTCTCACCGAACTAGGCCGCTTGCATTCGGCCCGTGAAGCGCTTGACGCTGTGGGCGTGGCCCGCTCGGTGTTCGGCCGCTATTCGTTCGATTTGATCTACGCGCGGCCCGGGCAGACGCCGGAGGCCTGGGCGAGCGAACTCCATCGTGCCCTGGGCGAGGCCGGCGAGCACCTGTCGGTCTATCAATTGACGATCGAGCCGGACACACCTTTTGCTGCGCTGCACAAATCCGGCAAGCTTCGCACCCCGGACGAGGATACGGCCCGCGTTCTGTACGACACGACCCAGGAGGTATGTGCCGCCCGCGGTTTGCCGGCCTACGAGATTTCCAATCATGCCAGGCCGGGTGGCGAATGCCGGCACAACCTCGTCTATTGGCGTGCGCACGAATATGCCGGCATCGGTCCGGGCGCCCATGGCCGGCTCGACATCGACAGCGATCGGCATGCAACAGCTACGGAGAAACGTCCGGAAAGCTGGCTCATGCGCGTTGAAAGCAACGGAACCGGCGTTATCACGGACGATCTGCTCACGCGCGAGGAGCTAGCCGATGAGTTCCTGCTGATGGGATTGCGGTTGACCGAGGGCATCGACATGAAGCGCTACGCCTCTGTTTCGGGGCGGCCGCTCGATGCCGACCGGATCGGCGCGTTGCGCGATCACGGGCTCATCGAAACGACGCCTGCCGGCCGGCTGCGGGTGACGCCAGCCGGGTTTCCGGTCCTTGACGCAGTCGTTGCCGACCTTGCCGCGTGAATTTCTACCCTAGTCCGAAATTAGTAAGCTAGCTTATCTCTTTTAACCGCGGAATTGATAAGCTAGCTTACATTCCGGAAGCCCCAAAACTGTGCGGTGCAGGCGATATGACCTGCGAACCGGATTGGGTCACGCGCAGCACCGCCAAGCCGCGTTCGTTGGTCCCGTCGGTCCGGAACCGGAACAGGCCATCGATGCCGGTAAAGCCCGAAACATTGGTCAAGACCGGCTGCGAAAAACGCTGCGGCCCCTGAGTCTTAACCAGCGCGGCGATCAGCGCCACGGCATCATAGGCGAGCGTCGCCGTGCGTACCGGATCCTGCTTGAACTTGGCGCGGTATCGCGCAGCAAAATTGTGGTAGCCGGCCGCATCCGGTGCCGCGTACCAGCCGCCGTCCAGCGCCGGGTTGGCATCAATGCGCGGGTCGTCCCACAGCCCGGTACCGAGCAACTGGATTTTCTTAGTGTTGACACCCGCGGTGGTCAAAGCCGCCACAACGTCCGGCACGGCGTCGCCGCCGTCCGGGATAAACAGCGCATCGGCTCGGCTCACGGCCTGAGCGACATTATGCGCCGGGCCGGCCATTCCGGCTTTGTCGTGCGGATAGTGCTCGATCGCCACGATTTGCGCGCTCCGTCGTGAAACCGCCTGCTTGAATGCCGCCTCGACGACCGAGCCATAGGGATTGTCCGGCACCATGGCGGCAAACGAGCGTTTGCCCGTCGACACCGCGTAGTGGACGATCCGCTCGACGTCGGTCTCCGGCAGAAAGCTCAACAGGTAGACGCCGCTGGTCGCGACGTTGGCGTCGGTCGAAAAGGCGATGACCGGAATATTGCGCGACCGCGCCACCTGCCCGACCACGCTGACCGACTGGGCAAAAAGCGGCCCGAGGATGATTTCGGCGCCTTCGTCCAGCGCCTGCTGAGCGCCCTGGCGCGCCGCTTCGGCAGTGCCGCCATCGTCCTTCACGAGCAACTGGATATTGGGCGAATTGAACTCGGCGATCGCCATTTCGGCGGCATTTCGCATCGCCTGACCGGCCACGCCGGCATTGCCGCTTGCCGACAACGGCAGGATCAGAGCGGCCTTGACCTCACCGGTCCCGATCGTCGTCGCACCGGGTGCCGCCTGCATGCTCTGCGGCGGCGGCGCGGAGGACAGATATTGCGAGTTTCCGGAACAGCCCGCCACCAAAGCGGCCGTCGTCGCCAGTAAGCCCGCGAGCGAGCGGCGCCGCGACAGGATGGCGGCCGACGCCTGAACCGGCAGCTGCACGGACACGTCGGTTCTCCTCGCGTCGGCCAGAGCGGCCCGTGCCATAGGGCGGTGCCAATCTGTCATTCTGGCGGCGAATAGTTAACCAGATCGAAAGGATAACCAATTCGCTACATCATGACGACTGCGACCAGGAGGCCCCGACCGCAGGCGTGGCGGCTGGGGGCGGCCTCGCCAAGCCTTGCCATGACGGCGGTTTGGGGCCGCGCTAAATTGCCGCCATGAGCACGCCGCCAAAGGGCCCGTCAGGCGCCGGACAGACCGCAAAACGAAGCTATGTCGTCGGCGGCCACGTGATCGACGTGGTGGGGATTGCTCCGGGACTGCACATCGTCGCGACGCCGATCGGCAACCTGGGCGACATCACTTTGAGGGCGCTTGAGACGCTCGCCGGCGCCGATGTGATCGCTTGCGAGGACACGCGTGTCACGCGCAAGCTCCTTGACCGCTACGGCATCGCCACACCGCTCACGCCCTATCACGAACATAACGCCGCGCAGGCGCGGCCGGTACTGCTGCGCCGGCTTGCCGAAGGCGCCGCCATCGCGCTCGCCTCTGACGCCGGCACCCCGCTGATCTCCGACCCTGGCTTCAAGCTGGTCCGCGATGCGCAAGACGCCGGCTATGCGTTGACGGCCCTGCCGGGCCCATCGGCACTGCTGGCCGCGCTGACGCTCTCCGGTCTGCCGACCGACCAGTTCTTCTTTGCCGGATTCCTGCCGCCCAAGGAGGCGGCACGGCGCACCCGCATTTTGGAGCTCAGCCGCGTTCCGGCGACGCTGGTGCTGTTCGAAACCGCGCCGCGCGTTGCCGCAGCGCTTGCCGATCTCGCGGATCGGCTCGGCGATCGCGGCGCTGCCCTGTGTCGCGAGCTCACTAAGCTGCACGAAGAAATCCGCCGCGGCGACCTGAGTACCCTGGCGCGCGGCGCCGCGACCGACGAGCCGCGAGGCGAAATCGTCCTTGTCATCGGTCCGCCGCCTGCGGCCGAACAGCCGAGCCTTGCCGATACGGACGCCATGCTGCGTCAGGCGCTCGCACGTCTGTCGCTCAAGGACGCGGTCGGCGAAGTCGCCGACGCGACCGGCCTGCCGCGGCGCGACGTCTACCAGCGCGCGCTGACGCTCGTGAAGGAAGCAGGCTGAGGAGAAGCCCGTGGCGCGCCGCACTCAGCCGCTTGATCGCCGCAAATCCGCGCCGCGCCCCGAGCGCGTTGCCGCGTTTCCGATTGGACCTCTCGGCGGAGAGCCGTGCCGCCATGCTGCTCATCGCCAAGGGCTACCACATCCTGGTGCGGCGCCGGAAAACGCGGTTCGGCGAAATCGATATCGTCGCGCGACGGCGGCTCAGCCTCGTCTTCGTCGAAGTCAAAGCGCGTGAACGCCTTGACGACGCCGCGGAGGCCGTGACCGATCGAAATAAGCAGCGCATCATCGCGGCAGCCGAACTCTGGCTCGCGCACCGCCCCGACGATGCGCGCTGAGACATCCGTTTTGACGTGATCCTGGTCGCGCCCGGCACAATGCCGCGCCATATCGCCAACGCCTTTGACGCGACGCGATGAGTCATCGACGCGGCTGGGAAGTGGCGATCATCGCCGAAATTGCGTAGACCTTGGCGGCCAAATTCGACCTGCCCCCGAACCCTCAGCCCCAATCGCCCCATGCGCCTCAATATCGCCGTGCAGATGGACCCAATCGAACGGATCAATATCGGCGGCGATTCGACGTTTGCGCTGCTGCTTGAAGCGCAGGCCCGCGCCTATGCGTTGTCCTATTACACGCCCGACCGGCTCGTCATGCGCGACGGCAAAGTGTCGGCCACGGTCCGGCCGCTCGTGGTGCGCGATGTCGTCGGCGATCATGCCACGCTTGGCGAGCCGCGGCATGCCGAGCTTTTATCGTTCGACGTGGTGCTGCTTCGCCAGGATCCGCCGTTCGATCTCGCCTACATCACGACGACCCACATGCTGGAGCGCGTGCATCCGAAGACGCTGGTCGTCAACGATCCGAGCCACGTGCGCAATGCGCCCGAGAAGATTTTTGTCACCGAATTTCCGGAGCTGATGCCGCCGACGCTGCTGACGCGCGATCTCGATGCCATCAAGACGTTCCGCGCCGAGCACGGCGACATCGTCATGAAGCCGCTTTACGGCAAAGGCGGCGAGGGCGTGTTTCTGCTCGCCCGCCAGGACCTCAACTTCGGCTCGCTCTACGATTTGTTTTCGACCATGTTCCGCGAGCAGTGGGTGGTGCAGAAATTCCTGCCCGCCGTGAAAGAGGGCGACAAGCGCATCATCCTGGTCGACGGCGAGTTTGCCGGCGCCGTCAATCGCGTGCCGGCGCCCGACGACCTGCGGTCCAACATGGTGCGCGGCGGCGTGCCCGCCGCAACCGACCTCACCGAACGGGAGCGCGAGATCTGTACGCGGATCGGACCGGCGTTGCGCGAACGCGGCCTGATCTTCGTCGGCATCGACGTGATTGGCGGTTTCCTCACCGAGATCAACGTCACGTCGCCGACAGGCATCCGCGCGATCAAGAATCTTGGCGGTCCCGACATCGCGGCGCTGATCTGGGACACGATCGAGGCGAAGCGGAAAATCTAGCTGCCGCCATATCACAACCTATGATAGCATACAACCAAGCAAAAGCTTGGGAGGATGCAGTCATGACCCTGACGGGCGTCATCGAGGCAACGATCCTCATGATCTTGCTGGCAGGCATCGTGGGGGGCGGCATCAATTGTCTACAGGCGCGCAAAGCCGACGAGTTGATACCGAAGAGCCGCGGCTACTATTTTCTCCTCAGTATAGCCGCAGCCTTCAGCGTTCCGTTGTTTCTGAGTTTGACGAAGAGCGAACTGCTGCGGGGTGTACTGAACGTCGATCAGCCGAACATCGAGGACTGGTTTATCTTATTTGCGATGTGCCTGGTGGCGGCGATCTATGCGCAGAGTTTCCTCGAAACCGTATCGGAAAATTTGCTGCAGCGTGTCCAGGACGCCGTCGACACATCGCAGAAAGCCGCACTGACCGCCGACAAAGCGCTCAATAGGGCGGAGGCTGCAGGCGAGCATGCGCTGAACGCAACCACCGACGCCGCAGCCACGGCACGTTTTGCCAAGGCGCGTGCGGCAACCGTCAGCGCGAGCGCACCTCTCGATTCAGACAAACAAAAGGTCTTGGACGCGCTGAAAAATCCGAAATTTCAACTCGGCCGCCGGACCGTCGGGGGAATCGTTGCGGAGACCAAGCTGAGCAGACCCACCGTCAGTCGGATTCTGGATAAGCTCATCGCCGAAGGCGCTGTGGAAAAGGAGCGGGAGGAGACCTCCGGCTCCGAATTTTACGTGCTTCGTGCTCCTACCGATTAGGTGTCGGCGGGCTCACAGCTGACCGAATCTTTGGGTCCGCCAACGGCTATCCCCGAGCCGCCGCGGGCACAGCCGCGCCGACGCCCGAGTCGGACGACTTCCGCACCGAGATGATCGCAAGCGAAGCTATGATGCAGAGCGCTCCCGCCGCAAAGAACGCCGGCAAGTAGGTGGAAAACTCGGTGCGCGACAGGCCCGCGCCGAACGCCGCGGTTGCGGCTCCGATCTGGTGGCCGGCGAAAATCCAGCCGAACACCATGCCGGCCTTCTCGCGGCCGAAACGATCGGCGGTGATCTTCACGGTCGGCGGCACGGTAGCGATCCAATCGAGGCCGTAGAACACCGCGAACAACGACAGACCGTAGAACGTGAAATCGGTGAACGGCAGATAGAGCAGCGAAAGCCCGCGCAGGCCGTAGTACCAGAACAAAAGCCAGCGGGCGTCGAAACGGTCCGACAGCCAGCCGGACCCGATCGTGCCGATGAAATCGAAGATGCCCATCGTGGCGAGCACGCTCGCCGCCGTCACGGCGGGCAGCCCGTAATCATGGCACAGCGTCACGAAATGGGTCTGGATGAGTCCGTTGGTGCTGCAGCCGCACACGAAGAACGTGCCGAACAGCACCCAAAAGACCGGCGTGCGGGAAACATCCCGCAACACGACGAGCGGCGACAAGAGCAGCGAGACAAGACCCACGCCGGCCGCGGGCGGCGGCGTCACCGTGGTTTCGCCGTAGAGCGGCAGGCCAACATCGCTTGGCCGATCGCGCATCAGCGCGATGGCGACCAAACCCGCGAACGCCAGCATGCAGCAGATGAACACCAGCGCCATGCGCCAGCCGTAGCTTGTCGCGAGCTGTGCGATGAGCGGCAGGAACACCAGCTGCCCGGTCGCATTGCTCGCGGCAAAAATGCCGACGACCAGGCCGCGGCGGTGATTGAACCAGCGCGTCGCCACCGTAACGGCGAGCACCATCGCGGTTAGTCCGGTGCCGACACCGACAACGATGCCCCACAATAGAACGAGCTGCCACACCTTCGTCATCGCGAGCGATGTCAGAAAGCCCGCAGACACCAGGATCACGGCGCTTACCATGACGGCGCGCACGCCGTAGCGGTTCATGAACGCGGCGGCGAAAGGGCCGAACAGGCCGAACAGCATCAGCCGTAATGCCAGCGCCGAAGAGATTTGCTCAGTGTCCCAGCCGAACTCGTTTTCGAGCGGCACGATCAGCACGCCCGGCGTGCTCATGGCGGCGGCTGTCACTACCGTCGTCAGCAACGTGACGCCGACGACAACCCAGCCGTAATAAATCTTGCGGCGCTCCAGCGCCGCGGCCAACGCAGTCAAGGCCGACGCACTCGAAGTCATAGGGGGATGCTTCCGTATCTCTGGCTGCAATCTTAGATGATGATCATCATCATTCTTGCTTATTGATGTCGGTCGTCATATAAATTGTCAAGAGCGATCCGAACCGTACGGTGTCGATGCATGGCTGAGGTGCATGATGAGAGTAAGCCGCGAAAAGGCCGCTGAAAACCGCGAGCGAATCATCGAAGCGGCCGGCATGCTGTTCCGGTCAAAGGGCTTCAGCGGCATTGGCGTCGCCGACATCATGAAGGCCGCCAACCTGACCCACGGCGGCTTTTACGGTCATTTCAATTCAAAGGACGATCTCGTCGCCCAGGCAAGTCGCCGCGCCATGGCGCGCGCTGCAACGAATTGGGGCAAAACCGTCGTCGACTCGCCCGACGAGCCCTTCGCGGCGCTGCTCGAGCATTATCTTTCGCCCCGCCACCGCGATGAGCCCGGCCAGGGCTGCGTATTCGCGGCGCTTGGGGCTGACGCGGCCCGCAGCGGTCAAGTCGTCCGCAAGGCCTTCGCCGAGGGCCTCAAACCCCTCATCGATATTCTTGCCAAGTCGGCGCCCGGCGGCTCGAAAGCAGTGCGCCGCCGCAAGGCGCTGGCCGCCATGTCGGGACTGGTCGGCGCGCTGCTCTTGGCTCGCGCTGTCGGCAAGAACGAATTTTCCGACGAAATTCTCGAGGCGACGCGGCACGAACTCTTGGCCGCCGGTCGCACAAAGTGATCCCGCCGACGCTTATTGCTTCTCAAGCTTGATGCCGGCGCGGTCGATGACCTCTTTCCACCGTACCAATTCTTCATTGAAAAAAGCCTCGGCCCTGGCCGAAGGCTTCGCCGACCGGCTCGACGCCAAGCTTCAGCATCTTCTTGCGGATCTCCGCGTCGTTGCGAATTGCATCCACCAGCGCGCGGCTCAACAGATCGCGCACGTCGTCCGGAAGCCCACGCGGACCAAACAGCTCGTTCCAGCTGGTCACGTGGAAACCGGGCAGGCCGATTTCGCTCAAGGTCGGCACATCCGGCAGCTGCGACAACCGATAGCGGCTGGTCACGGCAAGCGCGCGGACCTGACCTGAGGTGATCAGGCCAAGCACCGCCGGCAATTGCGGAAACATCACCTGCGTGGTGCCGGCCATCATGTCGCTCAGCGCCACGCCGCCGCCCTTGTACGGCACATTCACCATCTTTGTGCCGGTCGTCAGCATGAACATCTCGGCCGCAAGCCGATCGGACGTCGCGCGCCCCGACGAGCCGAAATTCACCGCGCCGGGCCGCGCTTTCAGATGGGCGATCAAATCCTGCACCGAATTGATCGGCAGGCACTTATTGACGACAAGCACATTGCCGAACTCGGCGGTCAGCGCGATCTTGACGAGATCACGGCGCACGTCGAACGGAAAGTCGTCGCGCATCAGCGGTGGAACGATCTGGCCGCCAAAGCCGCCAACGAGGAGGGTGTAGCCATCGGGCGTGGCGCGCACCACATCGCCCATGCCAATCGGGCCGTCGCCGCCCGGCTTGTTCTCGACCACCACACTCTGATTGAGCCGCGGCTGCAGCGCCTGCGCCACCAGCCGTCCCATGATGTCGGCAACACCGCCCGGCGCGAACGCGACGATGAGCCTCATGGCGCGCGACGGATATTGGTCGGCCGCGCGCGCGCCTGCGAAAATTCCCAAAACAAACGCAGCACACAGGAGCTTGATCGTTCCTCGCGTCATGCCGTTCAGCCGGCCTCCTTGACGAACAAGTCGACCAGCAAGAGCCGCAGATTCGAATTGCCCTGGCGCAACGCTTTGGCCGCCTGATACTCCGGCGACGCATACCAGCGACGCGCCGCATCGGGCGTTTCAAACTCGATGATGAGAATGTTGTGCGCCGGCCCGCCTTCGAGCACTTCGGGCCGCGAGCCGCGCGCCAGATAACGTCCGCCGTATTTCTTGACCGAGGCCATGACCATCGCCCCGTAGCCGGTCATCGCACCCGGATTGAAAACATGCGCCTCACCGATCACATAGGCCGGCATTTCACGTTCCCGCCGCGGCGGTGTCAGAAACCTTCACCTGACCGGGCATGATCCGCGCCGTGCTCTGGGCCTTGAACTCGCCATAGATGAACGGCCTATCGCGCGGCATCGAGGTGTGCAGGTTTTCCGGCGCGACGTTCGACGGATCGGGGTTTTTCATCAGCGGCTGGATCAGCGCGTCGTAGCTTGGATACATGAAGAACGGGATCGAATAGCGCTCCCGGCCCGAGCGATTGATGACGCGATGCAGCATCGACGAGAAGATGCCGTCGGTCCACACCTTCAGCACTTCACCGACATTGACGACGAACGTGCCTTCGATCGGCGGCACCGCGACCCATTCGTTCTCGCTATTGCGGATTTCGAGACCGCCATTGTTGTCCTGCGCCAGGATCGTGAACGCGTTGGTGTCGGTGTGCGCACGCGCGCCGAGATGAACGCCGTCCTCGTCCGGCCGCTGCGGCGGATAATGCAGGATGCGCAGCGAATTCATGTCTTTCTTGAAATATTGCTTGAGCGCGCCTTCCGGCAGGTCCAGCGCCAACTCAAACAGCTTCAGCATTTCGTAGCCCAGCGCATCGACCTTGTCGTAGTACGCCATCATCCGCGCCTTGAGATCGGGCATCGCCTTCGGCCACGGAATGCGGCCGTGCAACGGCTTGCCCCCGATCAGGTCCGGATCGTCCGCGGCGAGCGGACGGCGGAATTGAAAGGCCTCCTGCAAATTCTCCGACAGATTCTTGCCGGTGCCTTTGGTCATGCCGTGAAGGTAGCCCTGGCCCTGGGCGTCGGCGATTGTGGACCATCGCCGATTTCATCTTGGTGTCGAGCGGCAGATTGTGGAAGTCGGCCGCAGTCTGAAAGATCGCCGTCGATGTCGGCGTCGGCGATACGGTGATTTTTGACGTACATGAAGCCGACGCGGCCGCAGACCTCGGCAATCTCATCGGCCAGCGCGCGCCGTCTCTCGGAAGTCTCCCGACCAGGCCGGCGCGAGATCGACGACCGGCACATCCGAGAAGGCGAGTTTCCTGGCGGTCGGCAACATGGTCGGCTCCTGCGCTGTCGAGAGATCGGGCGAACGCTGTCTTCCCTAAAACCGCAGAGGCAAAAAGGGTACCAGCGCCGACGCATACGCTTCGTGCGCATTTGCTGGAACTTTGTTCATGAATTGTTCTTGACGCGCGGTCGGGTTGCGCTACTCTGGCGCTCGAGGGCATGGGGCGAAGATGGTTCAGCATGTCTCCGCGGTTGCATTCGAAGGCATCGAGGTGCGACCGGTCGACGTTCAGGTGCAGGTGGCTCCGGGAATTTCGCTCAGCTGATCGCCTCAGGGCTGGCGCTGCCGGCGCGCCGCATCACCATCAACCTCGCGCCCGCCGACCTATCGATCTGCACATCGAAGTCCCGGCGGTCACCGCCGCCGACCTGATCCTGCCGCATGTGCGCAGCAACGCGGCGGTGTCCGGCGCGGTGCTGGAGGATGTGGCACGGCCCGACGCATGGCGCTGCTGCGCGAAGCCGCCAACGCAATGCGGCTGTCGGCGCGCGGCTATCATCGCGTGCTGCGGGTCGCGCGCACGCTCGCCGATCTCGATGGCGTCGATAAAGTCGGCCGCGTGCATCTCGCCGAGGTGCTGTCGTACCGCGCGCTGACCGATGAAATCCGGCGCGTGGCTTAAAGCGCGATTGGCTGACGTTTACCCTGCACCGTTCGCCACGTTGACGGCGCCGCGCATGCCGATGGCGGCCAAAAATTCCTGGCGCGTCTCGGCATGGTCGCGGAATACACCCAGCATCCGGCTGGTCACCATGGTGACGCCGGGCTTGTGCACGCCTCGCGTGGTCATGCATTGGTGCGTGGCTTCGGTGACGACAGCGACGCCGTGCGGCTTGAGCACCGTGTCGAGACAGGTCGCGATCTCGGCGGTCATCTTTTCCTGAATCTGCAGCCGCTTCGCGTAGACCTCAACGAGGCGCGCCAGCTTGGAAATTCCGACCACGCGGTTGCGCGGCAAGTAGCCGATGTGCACTCGGCCGATGATGGGCGCCATGTGGTGTTCGCAGTGCAACTCGAAGCGAATGTCGCGCAGCACCACCACCTCATCGTAACCGCCGGTCTCTTCGAATGTCCGTTTGAGATACTCGCGCGGATCGTCGTTGTAACCGGCGAACCATTCCTCATAGGCGCGCACCACGCGCGCCGGCGTCGCCACAAGCCCCTCGCGATCGGGATCGTCGCCCGCCCAGCGCAGCAGCGTGCGCACCGCGGCCTCCGCCTCCGCTCGCGTCGGCTTATCGGATGCGCCCGGCTTAGGGCGCGAACGCTTCGAATTGACAACCTTGTCCATACGATATCTCCGGCAACGCCAAACTCGACCGGCATGGCTCCTGCCGATTGTCAGGCTCTCTCCAATGTTAACAAAGCATCAACCGTCCCTCCAAACGCCTCTGGCGCTTGCAAGGGATGCGCAAGGTTCATAGGCCAAAACAGGTCCCCGAACTGCAGTGAAACCGTGCGCTCTGACGGCCGGCGTCCAGCCGCGACCGGTAGGGCGCGGGGCAAAAACCATGCGCTTTAGCGCCACCCTGCGAAAGCCCGCCGTCCTGACCCGCCGGCTGTTTTCTCTGATCGTCCGCGCGACCGTCATCACGACCATGTCGTTCGGGGTGGCGTTCGGCTTCTTGTCCGCAACGACATCGCCTGGCGCGCACTACGACCCGAACCAGTTTGCGATCGGCGTCGCCGCCCTGTTCGGCGCGGCGTGCGGCGCCATCGGAATCCTGTTGTCGCGCATCCGGCAGATGAAAGCCGAACTGCGCCAGATCGAGGCGCGTCTGGACGAGGAAGCGGACAGGCATTGGGAAATCAGGGAATTGCAGGAACGCGCCAAGAGTTTATTCGAAGCGCAGGGCGACCTGATCGTACGACGTGACGGCGAGGGCGCGATCACCTACGCCAACGACGCGTTCTGTGCGGCCGCCAGCGGCGCGCGCGCCGATCTGTTGGCGACCACTTTCACGCTCCCGGTCGCGGAGCGAAGCACTCTTGAAACGCTGCCCGATGGCACGCGCGCCTATGATCAGAAGATCGACACGTCCGGCGGCACGCGCTGGATCGCCTGGCGCGAAGTCACGGTACGCATCGACGGCAGCAGTGAGATGCAGAACGTTGGCCGCGACATCACCGACCGTGTCCTCGCGGAACGGGCGCTGGCGGACGCGCGCGATCAGGCGGAAGCGGCAAATAGCGCCAAATCGCGGTTTCTGGCGATGGTGTCGCATGAGATACGCACGCCGCTGAACGGCATCCTAGTACCCGGGATCACAATTCACTGATACGGCATCCTTTGACGTGGCGCTGATGGACCTTGGCTTTGGTCCAGACGAACGGCCGAGCGTTTTCGTTGTAAGCCTCGATGAAAGCATCGATATGCTCCCTAAGTTGCGCGACCGAGGTGAATGAGGCGCCGTGCAGCGATTGTCCTTCCAGGATCGAGAACCAGATTTCAACCTGGTTGAGCCAGGAGACCCGCGTCGGCGTGAAGTGGAAGTGCACGTTCGGATGGCGCTTGAGCCAGCGGTCGTTCTTGGGCTTGTGGGTGTTGAGGTTATCGAGGACGACATGGATGGCGGTGTCGGGATGGCCGGCGACGATGTCGTTCATGAAGTCGAGGAACTCGATACGCCGGCGGCGCGTCTTGTGCGCAGCCCTCACCTTGCCGGTGGCCACCTCAAAGGCGGCGAACAGCGTGGTGGTGCCATTGCGCTTGTAATCGTGGCTGTGGCCGGTCAGCGCCCGGCCGTTCGGCAGTTTCAGATAGCCTTGGGTGCGCTCCAGCGCCTGGATCGAAGGCTTTTCGTCGACGCAGACGACGATCGCATTCTCGGGCGGCGCCATATAGAGCCCGACCACATCGGCGGCCTTGGCGACAAACTCGGGATCGTTGCTTTCGCACCACGACTTTCGCCCGGCGAGGTCGATCTTTTGCACCCGCAGGAAACGCCAGACCTGCTGCTCGTGCACGTCGCCCAGTTCGGCTGCAATCAAGGGCCCGTTCCAGCGCGCGAAGCCGGCCGGCGGCTCCCGTTCCAGGACCGCCAGAATGCGTCGACCGGTCTCGCTGGTGTACTTCGGTGCCGGGCCGGGCGGCGGCTTGTCGGCCAAACCGGCCAAGCCTTCGCGGGCGAACCGGCCGCGCCAAGTGCTGACCGTTCGCGGCATCGTGCCGAGCGCGCGGGCAATCGAACGGGTCGAGTGGCCTTCGTCCGCCAGCAAGACGATCCGCGCGCGAAACGCGTCGCGCTGCTCCGTCGTCGGTGCCCGAACCCGCGCTTCAAGCACCGCACGATCCGCCGGTGTCAGCCGGACCTTCGCAGCTATGGGAATCATCCCAATGTTGAATCACGAGTCAGCCTTCCGTAAAAGCGGGTACTAGGCATGGCCGAACTGCTCGGCGATATGTTGTTGTCGCCCGAACAGATCACCTGTCTGAAGGCGGTCAAGACATCGGGCGAAACGCTTTTGTCGCTGATCGAAGAGATCCTCGACTTTACCAAAATCGGGCCCGCGCGTGCTGGAAAAGCTCGGCCATCGTCCGACTATGGCCGAGAGCGGCGCGGCCGCGGTCGAACGCTGGCGTGCCGCCCGCGATGCCGGCGCGCCCTTCGATCGCATCCTGATGGACGTGCACATGCCGGGCATCGACGGGCTGGAAGCGACACGCCGAATCCGAGCGGTGGAGGCCGAGGAAAAAGCCTCGCACACGCCCATCATCGCACTGACCGCAAACGCATCGGCTGAAGATCGCCACGCCTGCTTGGCCGCCGGCATGGATGGCTTTCTGGTCAAGCCGTTCGACCGCGAACGGCTGGCGGCGGCGCTGGCCGTGCCCGGCGCCCACGCAATGGCGGCGTAGCGTTACAGCCGCCGCAGCGCCACCTGTTCGACCTGGTGGCTCGCGCCCTTCTTGAGGATCAGGTCGGCACGCTGGCGCGTCGGCAGAATGTTCTCGTGCAGATTGACGAGATTGATCCGATTCCAGATCGACGTGGCGGTCGCGATCGCTTCCTGATCGGAGAGCTTTGCGTAGCGGTGGAAGTACGATTTCGGATCGGCAAACGCCGTGCCGCGCAGTGTCAGGAACCGCGTGACGTACCACATCAGAAGGTCCTGTTCGTCGGCATCGAGATAAACCGAGAAATCGAAAAAGTCGGACACGAACGGAATGGCCTTGCCGTCCTTGGGCAGGCGGCCGGCCTGCAGAACGTTGAGGCCCTCGACGATCAGAATGTCCGGCCGATTGATCTCGACCCGCTCGTTCGGAATGACGTCATAGACAAGATGCGAATAGACCGGCGCCCGAACCGGACGGCGGCCGGCTTTGATGTCGGACAGAAAGCGCAACAGAGCCGGCAGATCATAGCTCTCCGGAAACCCCTTCTTCTCCATCAGGCCTTGGCGGTCGAGCACCGCATTAGGAAAGAGAAAGCCGTCGGTCGTGATGAGGTCGACCTGCGGTACGTTCGGCCAGCGCGCCAGAAGCGCCTTGAGAACGCGCG
The DNA here is from genome assembly GCA_963732015.1 of uncultured Alphaproteobacteria bacterium. Taxonomy (GTDB): domain Bacteria; phylum Pseudomonadota; class Alphaproteobacteria; order Rhizobiales; family Xanthobacteraceae; genus BOG-931. The sequence continues at coordinate 475,314 of CAVSXY010000011.1, forward strand.
CCGTCGTCGACTTACCGGCGGCGACGGAGCCGCCGACGCCGATGATGTAAGGCGTCTTGGCATCGTTGGTGCCAAGAAAGCCCTTCTGCGCCCGGAACAGGTTCTGCGTCGCCGCCACGTAGAGCGACAGCAGGCGCGACAGCGGCAGATAAATTTCCTCGACCTCGGAAATGTCGAGCGGATCGTGCGTCGAACGCAATCGCGCAACCTCGGAGGGCTCGAGCGTCATCGGCGTATCTTCGCGGCGCTCCGCCCATTCGGTTCGCGAGAACACATGAAAGGGCGATACGTCCTGCTCGGTGCGCTGCTCCATACCGGTCGCCCTATCCGCCCTTGCGCGCGGCCTTCTCGTCGAGGCCCGATTGCCGGGTGCGCGCGCCGAGCTCGGCTTCGACTTCGACAAGGGTGATGTCGCGGGCGTGTAGGACGACCAGCAGGTGGTAGAGCACGTCCGCGGCCTCAGCGATCATGCGATCCTTATCCTCGGTGACCGCCGCCAACGCCGCCTCGACGGCCTCTTCGCCGAGCTTCTTGGCACATTGAGCCACGCCGCGATCAAGGAGCTTCCGCGTATAGGACACATCGGCGCTGGCCCGCGCGCGGTCCTGGACGCGTTTTTCCAGGTCATGAAGGGTGAACGTCGCCATCAACTGATACCTTCCAAACGTTCCTTATCACCTCCGCCCAAAGGGGGGGAGAGGCCGCCCGTACAGATAATTCGTCCTATCGCCGTTCCGTAGAGCCGATCCGGGAATTAGGATTGGCCGATGGCCGCACCACGCCTCGATTTCTGGTTCGAGTTCGCCTCGACCTATTCGTACCCGGCGGCCATGCGCATCCAGCCGCTGGCGCGTGAAGCCGGGGTTGCGGTTCGCTTCCGGCCATTTCTGCTCGGTCCGATCTTCGCGGCGCAGGGCTGGACCACGTCACCCTTCAATCTCTTCGCTGCCAAAGGCCGCAATATGTGGCGCGACCTCGAACGGATTTGCGCCGACCAGGAAATTCCCTTTCGGCGACCGGAGCCTTTCCCGCAATCGAGCCTGCTCGCGGCACGAGTTGCGCTGGTCGGACTCAACGCAGACTGGGGAGAGGAGTTTTGCCGCGCCGTCTATCGCGCCGAATTCGCCGAAGGACGGCGCATCGATGACCCGAACAATATTCGCGTCATCCTGTCGGACCTCGACGTTGAGCCCTCCGGCCCCATGACTGCGGCGCATTCGACCGCAATCAAAGATAAGCTGCGAGCGGAGACGAACGAAGCTCAAGAACTCGGCATATTCGGCGCACCGACGTTCATCACGGCCGGCGGCGAACTGTTCTGGGGCAACGATCGTCTGGAACAGGTGCTGGCCTGGGCCAAGCGCGGTCTCTAAGGATCAAGCCGCATCGGCAGACCGGCGCGCGCCATGTATTCCTTGGCCGCGCGCACCGAATATTCGCCGAAATGGAAGATCGACGCGGCCAGCACGGCGCTGGCGTGTCCATCGCGGACGCCTTCGACCAGATGATCGAGATTGCCGACGCCGCCGGACGCGATGACCGGTACGGACACCGCATCGGCGATCGCGCGCGTGAGCGGAATATCAAAACCAGCCCGGGTACCATCGCGATCCATAGCCGTGAGAAGGATTTCACCCGCGCCGAGCGCAACCACCTCGCGCGCATAGGCGACCGCATCGATCCCGGTCGGTTTGCGGCCGCCGTGGGTAAAGATTTCCCAAAGCGCAGTTTCATTAGGCGGCGACACGCGCTTGGCGTCGATTGCAACCACGATGCACTGATCGCCGAACTTTTCAGCCGCCTCCTTGACGAAGGCGCGGCGCGCAACCGCCGCCGTATTGATCGAGACTTTATCGGCGCCCGACGTCAGCAGCGCCCGAATATCGTCGATGGTGCGCACACCGCCGCCCACCGTCAGCGGCATGAAACAGGCTTCGGCCGTTCGCCGCACCACGTCGAGCATGATGCCGCGATCCTCGTGACTCGCGGTGATATCGAGAAACGTCAACTCGTCGGCGCCGGCCGCGTCATAGGCGATGGCCGCCTCCACCGGATCGCCGGCATCGCGCAAGTCGACGAAATTGACGCCTTTGACGACACGGCCGTCCTTCACATCGAGACAGGGGATGACGCGGACTTTGAACATCGTCAGCTGCTTGCACCAGCACCCAGGATGGCGCCCCTGAGCAAGGCCAGCGCCTCCCGCGCGTCGAGCCTGCCGTCATAGAGAGCGCGGCCGGCGATCGCGCCTTCGAGCTTTCGCGCGCGTGGCGAGGCCAGCGCTCGGACATCGTCGATCGAGGCGAGACCGCCCGATGCGATCACGGGTATGGACACGGCATCGGCCAGTGCAATCGTAGCGTCGAGATTTAATCCCTCCAGCATGCCGTCGCGCGCGATATCGGTGTAGATGATGGCGGCGACGCCGGCGTCCTCGAAACGCCTGGCGATATCCAGGGCCGATAGCTGCGACGAACGCGCCCAGCCCTCGACCGCGACCTGGCCGTCGCGCGCGTCAAGACCAACGGCGATGCGCCCGGCATGGACTCGCGCCGCGTCTTTCACCAGCGCCGGATCGCGCACCGCGGCAGTCCCGATGATGACGCGGGAGATGCCCTCGTCGAGCCAGCCATCGATCGTCGCGCGGTCGCGAATTCCGCCGCCCAGCTGAACCGGAATGCCGACCGCAGCGAGGATGCGCTCGACCGCCGCGGCATTCATTGGCTCGCCGGCAAAAGCGCCGTCGAGATCGACGATGTGAAGGTATTCGAAGCCTTGATCTTCGAACGCGCGCGCCTGTGCGGCCGGATCGCGGTTGAACACGGTCGCGCGCGCCATGTCGCCCTGCTGCAGGCGCACCGCTTCGCCATCTTTGAGGTCGATTGCCGGAAAGAGGATCACTGCACGCTGTTCCGGTCGGCGCAGCACGATCGCGATCGCATCATGGCTTCCACTGCAGGAAATTCGCGATCAGCGCCAGTCCGAGCTTTTGGCTCTTCTCGGGATGGAATTGCGTGCCGACGATGTTGTCGCGCGCGACAATCGCCGTGATGGCGCCGCCATAATCGGCATCGGCGACGAGATCGCGGCGTTCGGCCGGATTGAGCTGATAAGAGTGCACGAAATAGGCGTGCAGCCCTTGCGGGCCGAGCGTCAAGCCACCGAGCACCGGGTGCGTGCGCTCGACGTTGAGCGTGTTCCAGCCCATGTGCGGAATTTTCAGGCGCGGATCGCTCGGCGTGATCCGGCCAACCTCGCCGGCGATCCAGCCGAGGCCATCCGTCACCTCATATTCGCGGCCGCGTTCAGCCAGGAGCTGCATGCCGACGCAGATTCCAAAGAACGGCCGGCCTTTGCGGCGCACGGCTTCTTCGAGCGCCGGCACCATGCCGTCCACGGCATCGAGGCCGCGGCGGCAGTCCGCAAATGCGCCCACACCCGGCAGCACCACGCGATCCGCTTTCGCAACGACAGCCGGATCGCTGGTCACGACGATCGGCCGAGCGAAACCTGAAGTCGCGGGCGGCACGCTCAAACGCTTTCGCAGCGGAGTGCAGATTGCCGGAGCCATAATCGACGATCGCGACACTCACCGATTCCCTCCCGGCTGCGGAAAAAGCCCGATGACGTCAGGCGGCTGCGGCGCGCGTGGCAACGGCGGTGGCTGAATGGGAGGCCGGGGAGGGGATACGACCTCGCCCTCGGACGGAGCGCCCTTCAGCCACGTCTCGAAAAATCGCCGCTCGGCATCCTGGCTGTCCTCGCCGCTGACGATCCCGACATTCCGCCAGCCCCTGCGCCGCAGGGTGAAGCGGCGAAGCGTGCCGGCCTCAAGACCGACCAGAAGCGACATGACAGCGATCGCCATCGCAGCAAGCGACGAAGCGCCAACGATCACGATCGTCCCTTGAATTGCCAGCAAAATCGCCACGTAGACCGCCAGCACGAGCCACAACCGGCGCCACAGCATCCACAACGGCCCGAACAGAAACGCCCAAAAGTAAAATCCATCGCGCACGAAGACAAAGCGCTCCGGATCGGGCCGCGAATTGGCCGTGCGCAGCGGCGGTTCGTGAACCGTATAGACGGACATGTCACACTCCGGTCGGCTTAGTCGCTGATCTGCTCTGGCTCGCGCCGTCCAGCCGTCCCTGAAATAAGCGTTCGCGGCACGTCTTGCATCGGGGGAGGGCCCGAAAACCCGAGCAAAGCTTGCGCCGAACAAAAACTTCAGCCTCCAAGCGTGCCCTTGGTTGAAGGCACCTCGTTGGCGGCATGGGGATCGATGGCGACGGCAGCACGCAGCGCCCGCGCCAGACCCTTGAAGCACGATTCGGCGATGTGATGGTCGTTCGTGCCATTGAGGGTGGCAACGTGGAGCGTCACACCGGCATTCGTGGCAAAGGCCTGAAACCACTCCTGCACCAGTTCGGTGTCGAAGCTGCCCACCTTGTCGCGGCTGAACTCGGCCTTGAAGACCAGAAACGGACGGCCCGAAATGTCGATCGCGACCCGCGTCAACGCTTCGTCCATCGGCAAATGCACGTCGGCGTAACGATTAATGCCGCGCATATCGCCCAGCGCCTGCTTGACCGCCTGACCGAGCGCAATGCCGACATCTTCGGTGGTGTGATGGTGATCGATGTGCAAATCGCCCGCAGCCTTGATCCTCATGTCGATCCGGGAATGCCGCGCCAGAAGGTCGAGCATGTGATCGAGAAACCCGATCCCAGTGGCGATGGAAGACGCGCCCGTTCCGTCGAGATCGATCGCGACCTCGACGTCGGTTTCCTTGGTCTTCCGCTTCACGGCGCCCTTGCGCATGGCTGGTCCTCATGAACGCGCGCGTTTTATCAGGGCTTTGTCTCTTCCGCCAATGTCCCGTGCCGGAATTGCATTACCGGGCGTCAACTCCTAAATCATGCTTAAACAAAGGCTTTCCGGCGCATGTCCTCCTCCGAAACAAGCCAATCCGCAGCCTGGCACGGCACCACTATTCTGACCGTCCGCAAAGGCGGCGTGGTGGCCGTGGGCGGCGACGGCCAGGTCTCTATCGGCCAGACCATCGTCAAAGCCAACGCCAAAAAGGTCCGCCGGCTCGGCAAAGGGGAGGTGATCGGCGGCTTCGCCGGGGCGACAGCCGATGCATTTACGCTGTTCGAGCGGCTGGAAAGCAAACTCGAACAATATCCCGGCCAGCTGACCCGCGCCGCGGTCGAGCTTGCCAAGGACTGGCGGACCGACCGCTATCTGCGGCGGCTCGAGGCCATGATGATCGTCGCCGACAAGGAGGTATCCTTGGTGCTGACCGGTACCGGGGATGTGCTCGAACCCGAAGCCGGCATTGTGGGCATTGGCTCCGGCGGCAACTATGCGCTCGCCGCCGCGCGTGCGCTGGCCGACGGCCCGCTTGACGCCGAGGCGATCGTGCGCCGCTCGCTCGACATCGCGGCCGACATTTGCGTCTACACCAACCGCAATGTCACGATCGAGACCTTGAAGGCTTGAGGGGCGGCGGCAGTCACGCCGCGCGGCAGCAGGCGCATGACGGAACACTTCCCTTCCTGGGCGGATGCTTTGACCGCGCGAGCGCGGCGCCTGCCGACATCGACATTCCTACTGATTGCCGCCGCTCTGATCGCCGTACAGGCGACGGTTGAACTAGCGCTCGGCCGTGTGCCGATGTACACGTGCGGAACCATCAAGCTGTGGGTCGGCGGCACCATGAGCCGGAGACCTCACAGCAGATTTTCGATTGGTATTCGTTGTCGCACGTCATCCACGGCTTCGCCCTCTACGGGCTCACGTGGTTGATCATTCCGAACGCTCCGATCGCCGCGCGCCTCCTGCTTGCAGTCGCGGTCGAATGCGGCTGGGAGATTTTTGAGAACACCGATCTGATCATCGATTGCTACCGTACCGCGACCGTTTCAGCTGAACTATCGCGGCGACAGCATCATCAATTCCGTATCGGACACTCTGACAATGATCCTCGGGTTCGGTTTAGCGGCCTGGCTGCCGGTCTGGATCGTCGTTGCCCTCGCCGTCTTCATGGAGGCGTTGGCCGGCTATGTCTTCGGGACAACCTGACACTGAACATCATCATGCTTATCTATCCCGTCGAAGCGATCCGTATCTGGCAGTCTGGACCGCTTGTTCACTAATGTGGCGGTAGAAGTCCCGCATCTGGCCGCGCCGCGCTCCATGGTATGTAACGCATGACCGAATTTTCTCCCCGCGAAATCGTTTCCGAACTCGACCGCTTCATCGTCGGCCAGGCCGATGCCAAGCGCGCCGTCGCCATCGCCTTGCGCAATCGCTGGCGGCGGTTGCAGCTCGATGACCGGCTGCGCGAAGAAGTGTTGCCGAAGAATATCTTGATGATCGGACCGACCGGCGTCGGCAAGACCGAGATTTCGCGGCGCCTCGCCAAGCTTGCCGGCGCACCGTTTCTCAAGATTGAAGCGACGAAATTCACCGAGGTCGGTTATGTGGGCCGTGACGTCGAGCAGATTGTGCGCGACCTCGTCGAGGTCGCCATTACGTTGACGCGCGAACGCAAGCGCAAGGACGTCGAAGCGAGGGCGCAAAAGGCCGCCGAGGAGCGGGTCCTTGATGCGCTGGTCGGCGCCAATGCGAGTTCATCCACCAAGGAAGCCTTTCGCAAGAAATTGCGCGCCGGCGAGCTCAACGACAAGGAAATCGAAATCGAGGTCCAGGCCGCCGGCAGCGGCATGCCGCTGTTCGATATTCCGGGCATGCCCGGGGCGCAGATGGGCGCGATCTCGATCGGTGATATTTTTGGCAAACTCGGCGGCGGCCGCACCAAGACGCGCCGCGTCACGGTGCACGATTCCCACGATATCCTGATCAATGAGGAATCCGACAAGCTCCTCGATACCGACCAGCTGACCCAGGAGGCGATCCGCAATGTCGAGAACAACGGCATCGTCTTTCTCGACGAGATCGACAAGATCTGTGTACGCGAGGGCCGTGTCGGCGCCGACGTGTCGCGCGAAGGCGTGCAGCGCGATCTCCTGCCGCTGATCGAGGGCACCACGGTTGCGACCAAGCACGGCGCGGTGAAAACCGACCACATTCTCTTCATTGCATCGGGGGCCTTCCACATTTCGAAGCCGTCCGACCTTCTTCCCGAGCTGCAAGGCCGCCTGCCGATTCGCGTCGAACTGAGAGCGCTCACGCGCGATGACATGCGCCGTATCCTGACTGAGCCCGAGGCATCGCTGATCAAGCAGTATATCGCGCTGATGGCCACCGAAGGCGTCACGCTTGAGTTTACCGAAGACGCGATCGACGCGGTTGCCGATATCGCAGTGGCGGTGAATTCGAGCGTCGAAAACATCGGCGCGCGCCGGCTGCAGACGGTGATGGAGCGTGTGCTCGATGAAGTCTCGTTCGCAGCCCCGGACCGCTCGGGTGAAACCGTCAAGATCGACGCCGCATACGTGCATAAGCATGTCGGCGATCTCGCCAAGAACGCGGATCTGAGCCGGTTTATTCTCTGATCGCCGTGGCGCGGCCGGTCAGCATGACGCATCTGGCGAACATGGCCTCTGTCATGCGGAGCCGCTAAACTCACAAAAAACAAAATCGGGAGGAGTCATGCTGACCCGGCGCCATCTGATCGCGCTCGCCACATCGACGTTTAGGCTGGCGGTGTGGGATCGCGCATCCTACGCGCAAGGCACGTGGCCTAGCCGGCCCGTGCATTTCATCGTGCGGCCGGCGGCCCGACCGATACCAATGCGCGCATCCTTGCCGATCAGCTTTCCAAAATCTGGGGCCAGCAGAGCATCGTCGAAAACAAGCCGGGCGCCGGCACGAACCTCGCCAGCGAGTACGTCGCGCGCGCCGAGCCCGACGGCTACACGCTGCTGTTCGCCACATCGTCCTTGGCCGTGAATGCAAGCTTGTATCGCGCGCTGAGCTACGACCCGATGGCCGACTTCATGCCATTATCGCTTATTGCGAAATTTCCGTTCTTCATGTTTGTGCCGAACTCTTCGCCGGCGAAATCGATCAAGGAATTCATCGAATACGCGAAGTCCCGCAAGCTCGTGATGGGCTCTCCCGGCACCGGCAGCGCGCCGCACCTGGCCGGCGAATTGTTCCAGCAAAAGGCCGGCGTTCAGATGACGCATGCGCCTTATCGCGGCGCCGCACCGGCCTTTAACGATCTCATACCCGGCCGGATCGATTGTTATTTTGGCAGCGGCGAGTTGCTCGAGTTCTCACGGTCGAAGCAGGTCGGCGTGCTCGGGACGACCGGCAGCACGCGGTCCCCGGCAGAACCGGAGGTGCCGACCATCGCCGAATCCGGCGTTCCGGGCTACGCTGTGGATTCCTGGCAAGGCTTGTTTGCTCCCGCCAAGACGCCCCCCGATATCGTGCGCAAGATCAGCGCCGACACCAATGCGGCGCTCGCCATACCGGCCGTCAAAGACAAGCTTGCGAACGCCGGATACGCCTCGGGCGGCTCTTCGCCGGAAGCTCTGCGGGAATTTTTGAAGACGGATACCGCCAAGTGGAGTTCCGTCATCAAGGCGGCGGACATCAAGATCGAATAGGTCTCAGCTCTTGACCGGCTCGCGGGGGATGAGCGATTCGCGGCTGATGTCGCGGATCATCGCCATCCACTTTTCGATATGCGCCAAAATCCTCACGTCGGCGCTCACGCCGCGCAAGGCGGTTGAACTATCTTGCGGCTCGACCAGATTAGACATCGCGCGCGATACTCCGAACTTGACCGCGTTTCGCGGCACATTTCGCCGCCACCGATGGTCGCCGCCGAAATTGACCTTTTTTGGCACGCCGTCTGACATTCCTGTGGTTTCGGTTAATGGCGGGTTTTAACGCTCACGCCGCAGACGCACGTAAAGCGCGCCCTGTCCGCCATGGCCGACATGGGCGTCTTCGAAACCGACAATGAACTGGCGAAATTCCGGCAACGACAGCCACATGGGAACTTGCCGCTTCAGGACCCCGCGTTCGGAACCAAAATCCATTTCGTTGCGACGCGATCCTTTGCCCGTGACGATCAGGACAAGCCGCGCGCCTTGCACTCGAGCTTGACGGAGGAAACGTAACAATGCGGCGCGGGCTTCCAACTGAGTCAGTCCATGCAGATCGATGCGGGAATCGATCGGTTCGCAGCCGCGCGCGACGCGCTGCTTAAGCCGCCGGCCCAACGGAGCAAGCGGAAGCGGCTTTGTCGCTGCGGACCCCGGATTGAGCCTGACACCGCGCGAAGAACGAGGCGGCGGCGCCGATTTGCCGGCGGAGACTAGCCTTCCGGATGCTTTGTTGGAGGATTCATCAGGCAAAGATTCGTTGTGCGGTGACGTGTCTGATTCTCTCCACGGTCGCAACGGGGTCACGGAACGCGCATAGCCGGTCCATAACGCGCGTTCTTCGTCGCTCAGCTGGCGGCGCCGGCTCATTTTTTCCCATGAGCTTTGGGTTTCACGGCGGATACCGCAGCCGGCTTTGGCTGCGGCTCAGCGGTTTCCTTCGGCTCCGCATCGGTTCCGTCTTCGGCGGTCGGATCGGTCATCGTGCCGACCCCGAACCCGGAGAATGCGCTCGGACGTTCCAGCGGCAGCGGCACGTCCGTTGCCGCCCCGACCGGATCGATCTGCCGCGGCACCAGCATCACGAACTGGCCCGGATTTTTGATGCGGCCGGCGATCCGCGCTGCCTCGTCGCCGGCGCCGAAATAAATGTCGGCGCGCGCAGGGCCGACGATGGCGGAACCGGTATCCTGCGCCACCACAAGACGGCGAAACTTGGTTGCGGCCTTTTCGTTTGCGATCGGCAGATCCGCGGCGATGAAGAACGGCGTGCCATAGGCATGCAACGACCGGTCGACTGCAATCGAACGGCCAGGGACGAGTGGAACGCCTTCGGCGCCGACCGCCTCGTCCTCGGTAGCGAGATCGGTAATGCGGAAGAACACGTAGGACTTGTTCTGCCGGCGCACGTCCTTGGCCTGGTCGGGATTGGCTTGCATCCATTCGCGGATGCGCTGCATCGACACGTCGTCCTTGGTCATGACTTTGCGGTCGATGAGCACGCGGCCGACTGGCGTGTACGGCCAGCCATTATGCGAATCGTAATTGATCCGCAGGATGGTTCCGTCTTCCAGCCGGATGCGTGCGGACCCTTGAATCTGCGCGAACAGCACATCGACCTGATCGCGCAACCAGCAAATTTCCAGATGCCAGCCGTCGAGCGCTCCGTCCTCGATCTGGCCGCGATCGTAATACGGCACGATCTTGCGGCGGCCGACGCGGCGGCCGACCTTCACGCCCTTGCTCGGAAACGCGTCGCCGAGCTTGCGGCGGCCTGACGCCACAAGATTGGGCGGACGGCGATAAAGCGGCGCCGTGAATTCACCGGTCGGAACGCGCGAACCGTCGATGATCGGCTCGTAGTAGCCGGTGAGAAAGCCGTCGGGATCGCCAAGTTTACTGATCCGGAGCGGCCGGAAATTATCTTCGAAAAACTTGCGGGCGCCGTCGTCGTCGAGCGGAATGGCCGCCGCGGCTCGATCGCAGACGTCCTTCAGCGCATCGGCCAGCACGGTGGAATTCCGGTCGGACCGCTTGGCGTTCAGTGCACGGCAGCTTGCGAGAAACGTGGCAAACGCGGTGGCGTGATCGTCATCGGCCCAGCCATCGAGATCGGCCCATTCGACGGGCACGTATTGCGTGTCCGGAAGGCTGAAACGCCACGGCGGAGCGGCGCGCGCCGATGCCGTAACGGCAAGGCCAATCGTCAGGACAACAGCAAGGACAAACCGGCAATGCGCTGCCATTGGCTCATTGCCCGGCTTCAGTCGCGACCACTTTCCAGTTGGGATCGCGCGAGGAAACATCGCGCGCGAACGTCCAGACATCGGTGACGTCGGTGACCTTCTCGGCATTGCCGTCGATGACGGTGCCGTTGCGGTCGCGCGTGGCGGAAATCAGCTTCGAGACGAAACGCACGGTGATCTGCGCCGTGCGGCCGCGCAACTCGGCCCCGGTAATCGTCGAGCCGTCGATCGAAACGAAGCGGGTCTCGGCCGTCTCGCCGCGGCTCTCGCGTTCCGAAATCACAGCATCGAAGCCGTCGAAAACCTCGCGTGAGAGCAGGCTGCGCAACTGCCGGCGATCGCCCTCGGCAAACGTCGTAACGATCATCTCGTAGGCCGCGCGCGCGCCGGTGATGAAGTGCTTGGCGTCGAAGGTGGGTTCGGCGGCCGTGATAGCGTCGAGACCTGCGGCCGCGGCAGAGCCGGCTTCAACCACATCCTTCCACCGTTCGGCGGCCGGCGGTGCGGGCTCGGCGGGGCGCGACGGCGTCTCCGCCTGACGCGGCGGCAGTGTCACGACCTTGTCGCTTGCGGGGCTAGGAAGCGCATCACGCGCCGAATAAGGATCGTACGGCGGGCGCTCGCGCCCAGTGCGCTGGCCCAACACGCTGCGCAGACGCAGGAAAATGAAAACTGCGAGCGCCAGAAAGATGATGGTGTAAATATCGAACACGTTTGACATTCTCTCGGCGTCGCAGGCGGTGGGACGGTACGTTCCAAAGCGGTTCGACGCACGAACCCAGCAACAGGAAGCCCAGTTCTCCCTATGTAGGCACGCGCGGGGAACCATCCAGAGCCCGCTGCATACGATTAACAGCGTGCCAGCACAAAACCTTAGACGATCGCAAGCCTCGCGCCAACATTGGAAGCGGCACCATCTTGCCCACCGCTATCAAACTAACGCGACGAGGGCTCGGGTGCGGCTCCTATGACATGGCCCTAAGTCCAGAACGCGGGCCGCGATGGCACGCTTTTGGGCAAATCCGCCAAAATCGGCGGCTTTGCAGGCGGCTGGGGCACCCGGAACCTGCCATTGTTCGCCTAGCTGGCGTGTGTTAGCCAAACCGCCGCGCGGTGAAACCGCGAGCCGGAGACCAACATGGCAGAGACGAATGGCAGTCCCCCGCCCCAGATGACGATGCCCCAGATCGGCGTCCTTGCGCAATACGTGAAGGATTTGTCATTCGAAAATCCCCACGCGCCGCGCTCATTGGCGCCAAGCGCGCAGCAACCTGCCATCAACATTCAAATCAACGTCGACGCCGCACCGATGAGCGAGACGGACGTTGAGGTCAGCCTGCGGCTGGAGGGCAAAGCCGAATCGCAAGGCATGTTGCTGTTCGGCTTCGAACTGGTGTTCGCGGGTATCTTCCGCATACAGAATGTGCCGCCCGATAGCCTCCAGCCGATGGTGCTGATCGAATGCCCGCGTCTGCTGTTTCCGTTCGCCCGGGAAATTATCGCCACCATCACGCGGAATGGCGGCTTTCCGCCGCTGCTGATGGAACCGATCGATTTTGTCGCACTCTATCGGCAGCGCATGGCAGCCGCGCAGCAGCAGGCGCCGTCGTCAATGCCGCTTAATCCGAGCTGACGTAGTCGAGCCAGATTGCAGCTTCGCCCAGCGTCGCGATGAACTGGCGGTGCGCCGCACGGTCTTCGTCCGTGACGCGTATCGCAAGCGGCACAGACCGCTCGCGCACAACAATCGGCTCGCCGATCGGCTGAACAGCGACCTCCGTTTGCGAGAGACCAAGCTGGGCCTGGCGAGCGCCGATCAGCTCGACATAGACTTCCGCCAGGAGTTCCGCGTCGAGCAATGCCCCATGCTTGACCCGGCGCGAATTGTCGATCGCGTAGCGCGCGCACAGATCGTCCAATCGGTTTGACGCGCCGGCATGCTTGCGGCGCGCAATCAGCAATGTGTCGATCATCCGCTCGCGATCCACCGCGGCGTGCCCGGTCCGGTCCAATTCAGCGTTGAGAAAGCTCAAGTCGAACATCGCATTGTGCGCGATCAGTTGCGCGTCACCCAGAAACGCGACGAGCTCGTCGACTTTCTCGGCAAACAGCGGCTTGTCCTTGAGAAACTCGCTGGTCAGGCCGTGGACGTTGAACGCAGCCTCCGGCATGTCGCGTTCCGGATTGAAATAACAATGGAACGTCTTGCCGGTGGGAAACCGATTGATCAGTTCGATGCATCCGATCTCGACCAATCGATCGCCCTGGAAGGGATCGAGGCCCGTCGTTTCGGTGTCGAATACGATCTCTCGCATGGTTCACGGTCGCTGAGCGCGACCGCGCTCGCCGCCGAATCAGTGTTGCCGATACGGCATACTAGCAACCGCGCGCAGAATGTCGCCGACCTGAGCCTGCGCGTCGTCAAATCCTCTCGAACTATCCACGATAAAGTCGGCGCGCCGGCGCTTCTCGGCGTCGGGCATCTGCTTGGCGAGGATCGCCTTGAACCTCTCTTCGGTCATGCCCGGACGCTCGAACGCCCGCGCGCGCTGGACCTCGGCCGGCGCCGAGACTACGACAACGGCGTCGCAGCGGCGCTCCGCCCGCGTTTCGAACAGCAGCGGCACATCGAGAACGACGACCTTGTTGCCGCGCTTTCGAGCCTCGGCCAGAAACCTGTCGGTCGATTGACTGACCAGCGGATGGACAATGGACTCAAGCCGGGCCAGCGCCGCCTTGTCGTTGAGCACGATCGCGGCAAGCTTTGTCCGATCGACCGTGCCGTCGGCGGTTGTGCCGGGGAATGCACGTTCGATCGGCACCACTGCTTCGCCTTCGTAAAGCTGGTGGACGGTCGCGTCCGAATCGTGGACGGGAACGCCGGCGTCGGCGAACATCTTAGCGGTTACCGACTTGCCCATGCCGAGCGAGCCGCTAAGGCCGAGAATAAACGGGCGATCACTACTCATTGCGCGAGGCATCCGCGGCGGCGCAGAAAATCGAGTGCCGGTAAGAGAGGCAAGCCCAAGATCGTGAAAATGTCGCCCTCAATCCGCTCGAACAGTTGAATCCCGATGCCCTCGATCTGGTAACCGCCGACGCTGCTCGTTGAGGCACTGCCGACCGCATCAAGATATTCGTCGAGAAAACGCTCCGACAAGGCGCGCATGGTCAATCGGGCGGCGCCGACATGCTCAAACTCGACTGTCGTGTTCTGTACGAACACAATCGCCGAATGAAGCTCATGCGTGCGGCCCGACAAAGTCCGAAGCCGCGACCTTGCCACGGCTGGATCGGCGGGCTTGGCAAAGCGCGTTTCGCCAAGCGACAGAACCTGGTCGGCGGCCAGGATCAAACGGCCGCGGTGAAGGCCGTCCACCGCAAGGGCTTTTTCCCGGGCGAGCAGTGCGGCTATTGCGCCTGCGGCTTGCGATGTCGCCTTGGCCTCCAAGCCACGCTCGTCCAGATCGGCCGGATAGACCGTAACCGGAATTCCGGCAGCTTCGAGAACCTTGCGCCGGATCGCGCTGCCTGAGGCGAGAACCAGCGGTTCAGCATCGAGCCACAACGGCATTACTCAGGATACCTTGGAGCGGCGGCGCTCGCCAAGCAAGGCCAGCACTGCCGCCGCTGTTTCTTCGATGGAACGCCGCGTGACGTCGATCAAGGGCCAATTGTGTTTAGAGCACAGACGCCGCGACGCCGCGACCTCCTCCGCCACCGCCTGACGATCGATATACTGATCGTCATCGTGGTGCGCTTTGAGTCCAAGGAGCCGGTTCTGCCGAATCTGCACAATGCGTTCCGGCGAGGCATAGAGACCGACAACCAAGGGACGACTGAGCTGCTCGACGCTGGCCGGCAACGCAATGCCCGGAACCAGCGGCACGTTGGCGGTCTTCACGCCCCGATTGGCGAGATAGATCGACGTAGGCGTCTTTGAGGTGCGCGACACGCCGACCAGCACGACGTCAGCTTCCTCCAAATCGTCGCCCAACTGACCATCGTCGTGCATCATCGTGTAATTCAGCGCATCGATGCGGCGAAAGTACTCCGCATTAAGGGTGTGCTGGGCACCCACACGATGAGTCGTTTCGGCCCCGAGATAGGCCTGAAACAAGTGCAGGACGGGCCCAAGGATCGATAGACACGGCAGCCCGAGTTCCCGGCATTTGCCCTCGAGCCGGCCGACCAGATTTTCTTCCAGCAATGTGTAGAGCACGATTCCAGGCGCCTCTTCGATCTCCGTCAGCACGCGATCGAGCTGCTTTTGGGTCCGGACCAGGGGATGGACATGCTCCATCGGCATCACCTTAGCGTATTGCGCGGCAGCAGCGCGAGCGACCGTGATCAGTGTCTCGCCGGTCGCATCCGAAATGAGATGAAGGTGAAAATATCCTGCTGGGTGAGGCATCGAAGGCTAGTTAGAGGCTTTGGATAAATCGTCGATCAACGGGGAGAAGGCCACGACCGAGACCGTTGCGCAAGCACCAGGGCGAACATAGCGCAACCACCGTCCACACTCATGGCTTTGTGGCACTGTCATAGAGCCCGACGCCTGCCTTATGGTGATATGTGGATAGTGATTCACGGTGCTCCCGAGAATACCCGCAAACAAAGGGTGAAACACACCCACTGTGCCTGGGCACAAATTCGACCGCACGCACGCACGTGTGAGTAAGACGTGGATGAAATGTGTGCGGATAGGTATGAGTTTAATCAACCGTCAAAGTACTACAACAGACTTTTTTAAGATTGGTTTTAGATAGGACGAGCGTGACGGATAAGACTGTGATAAAACCGCTGCTGACGGCTTTAGCGGGTCGTCCATGTACTGTTCCGCCGATCTGGCTGATGCGACAGGCCGGGCGATACCTTCCCGAGTATCGGGCCATTCGCCAAAAGGCTGAAAGTTTCCTCAAGCTCTGTTTCGATCCAAAACTCGCCGCTGAAGTCACGCTGCAGCCGATCCGGCGTTTTGGGTTTGATGCGGCGATTTTATTTTCGGACATCCTTGTAGTGCCGCATGCGCTCGGCCAACCGGTGTCATTTGAGACAGGCGAGGGTCCACGGCTCGAGGCGCTCGAAGAGCCGTTCGCACTACGCCGGCTGCGAACGGAACTCGATCATGGGATGCTTTTGCCCGTTTATGAGACCATCGATCGCGTGAAGCGCGAGCTTCCGCCGCAGGTGACCTTTCTTGGCTTCAGCGGCGCTCCTTGGACGGTCGCGACCTATATGATCGCGGGCCGGGGAACGGCGGATCAGCGTCCGGCTCGTCTATTTGCCTACGAGCATCCAGAGGCCTTCGCGGCTTTGATCGATCTGCTGGTCGAGGCTTCAACCGGCTATTTGGTTCGGCAGTTCGAAGCAGGCGTCGATGCCGTGCAGATCTTCGACAGCTGGGCAGGGGTGTTGCCGGCGGGTGAGTTTGAAAAATGGTGCATTGAGCCGGTCGCGCGCATCGTTTCCGGAATTCGCAAGCGGATCCCCGACGCAAAGATCATCGGATTTCCACGCGGAGGCGGGACAGAACTGGGCGCTTTTCTGTCGGCTGTTCCGGTGGATGCGATCGGCTTGGATTGGAGCGTCGAGCTAGAGTTTGCGCGCGATCAGATCCAGAAGCGGCGGCCGGTTCAAGGCAACCTCGATCCGCTGGCGCTTTTGGTCGGGGGATCGGTGCTTGATCGGGCGACCGCGGCGATCCTCGATGCGCTGCGTGGAGGGCCTTTCATTTTCAACCTTGGGCATGGCGTACTTCCGGAAACGCCGGTGGAGAACGTCGAGCGGCTGATCGCGCGCGTTCGGCGCACATCGGCCTAACGGTTCCAGAGCGGACGATGCTGTACGAGTGGATCAAGGCGCTACACATCATCGCGGTCATCGCCTGGATGGCCGGCATGCTCTATCTGCCCCGGCTGTTCGTATATCACTGCGCGGCCGAGAAGGGTTCCGTCCAATCCGAGACGTTCAAGGTGATGGAGCGCCGGCTGCTGCGCGGGATCATCAATCCGGCGATGATCGCAACCTGGATTTTCGGGCTTTGGCTCGCCTGGCTTGGACCTGATTCTCGCAACGGCTGGTTCGGAGCCTATTGGCTCGATACGAAACTGGTGCTGGTTCTGGCGATGTCGGCAGTGCACGGCCTGCTGGCCCGTTGGCGCAAGGATTTTGCCGCCGATCGCAATCGATATTCTCAGAGATTCTATCGTATTATCAATGAGGTGCCGGCCGTTCTGATGATCGGGATCGTGCTTCTCGTGGTGCTGAAACCGCTTTGAGTTTTCGGCGTTTTCAGTGCAATGTCTCGATCGGCACTTGCCTGGAGAGCCGTCTTTTCCTATCTTCTGGCTATCCCACCGAACGTAGGCGGATGCGGTTGAGTTCGGGCTCCGATGGCTTGGAGCCGATCGATGCATCGGGTTCGGGGCCCGGCCCCAGTCCAGCCCAAGACCTGCTCAGCCTAAAGACCTGCGCTCCTCTTTCTGTCAGTGACGCCACTAACCCCCATCCGCCGCTGGCCCAATTTCCATAGGACAATTCTGTATGCGGGAAATGAAACTCCAGGAGCTCAAGGCCAAGACGCCGGCAGAGCTCGTCTCCTTTGCCGAGGAGCTTGAGGTCGAAAACGCTTCGACCATGCGCAAGCAAGAGCTGATGTTCGGCATCCTCAAGCAACTCTCCGCACGCGAGACCGATATTGTTGGCGAAGGCGTCGTCGAGGTTTTGCCGGACGGCTTCGGCTTTCTGCGATCGCCCGAGGCCAATTACCTGCCAGGCCCGGACGATATCTACGTCTCGCCTTCGCAAATCCGCCGCTTTGGTCTGCGCACCGGCGATACCATCGACGGCCACATCCGCAGCCCCAAAGAGGGCGAGCGCTACTTCGCGCTGCTCAAGGTCAACTCGCTCAATTTCGAGGACCCCGAGAAGGCGCGGCACAAGGTCAACTTCGACAATCTCACGCCGCTCTATCCAGACGAGTGGCTGAAGATGGAGTTCGAGGATCCGACCAAAAAGGACCTCTCGGCACGCGTCATCGACATCGTGGCGCCCGTCGGCAAAGGCCAGCGCGCGCTCATCGTGTCGCCGCCGCGGACCGGCAAGACCGTTCTGCTGCAAAACATCGCCCACTCGATCACGCAAAATCACCCGGAATGCTATCTGATCGTGCTGTTGATCGATGAGCGGCCGGAAGAAGTCACCGACATGCAGCGCTCGGTGAAGGGCGAGGTGATTTCCTCGACCTTCGACGAGCCTGCGGTCCGCCATGTTCAAGTGGCCGAGATGGTGATCGAGAAGGCAAAGCGTCTGGTCGAGCATGGCCGCGACGTGGTGATCCTGCTCGATTCGATCACGCGGCTTGGCCGTGCCTACAACACCGTGGTGCCGTCATCCGGCAAGGTGCTGACCGGCGGTGTCGACGCCAACGCACTCCAGCGGCCCAAGCGGTTCTTCGGCGCCGCGCGTAACATCGAGGAGGGCGGTTCGCTGACCATTATTGCGACCGCGTTGATCGACACCGGCAGCCGCATGGACGAAGTGATTTTCGAAGAGTTCAAGGGCACCGGCAATTCGGAGCTTATCCTCGACCGCAAGGTCGCCGACAAGCGCACCTTCCCGGCCATGGACATCACGCGATCGGGCACCCGCAAGGAAGAACTCCTGGTGCCGCCCGATCAGCTGAAGAAAATGTACGTGCTGCGCCGCATCCTCAATCCGATGGGCACCATGGACGCCATGGACTTTCTGCTCGACAAGCTGCGCAATACCAAGAACAACGCCGAGTTCTTCGAACTCGATGAACACGTAATTCGGCAGGTGGGGCGTTCCGATCGCGATCAGCCCTGCCGTTGCGCGGACTTCGCAACGATGCTGTGCGCCGTGCGCTTGTTGTTGAGCGCGTAGTCCGGATCGATGAAGCAGGTTGCGCCCTTGCCGGTGCCGCTCTCACACTGCGCGAGTGTCGAGTAGCCGCATTGGATCATGGCGTTGTTCTCGGGCGCGTAGCCGCACCAATCTTCGGCATGGGCTGCGGTCGCTGACATTGCTGCTGCCGACATGGCGCCAAATGCGATCGCCAGAACAATTGCGTTACGCATGATGGAGGTCTCCGACGCCGCCCCGCCGGTCCATAAAGCACAAATCGCCGGCGATTGGAGTGCGCGGTCAAGTATGTCGCACCGCCACGATGGCGTCGTTGAGACCGGCCGGGTCGGTCACCGGCAGCGAGCAGGTCTCGCTGGCGCACACGAAGGCCGCCGGTTCGCTCAAGGCTTTGATTTTCTCGCGGGCCGGATGGGAGGGTGGTAGAGCCTCTGCGTTCGGCGCGTGAAGGACGATGCGGTCGAGCGGCGGTCGCTCGCGGGCTGCGGTCAGCAGAGATTGCGCCCGGGGTCCATCGCCGGTGACGACGATCTCGGCAGCCCGCAGGCGCAAATCCACCGCATTGAGCAGCGCCATGTGCATGTAGAGATTCTCGAGCGCTTGCGGCGCGATGGCGGCGATCACGCGGTCGGCCTTTTCGCGCCAGTGGTCGTCACCGGCCAATACCGCGAGCCGGATGAGATTTTGCGCGGCGATCGCATTGTGGTTGGGCGTCGCCTCATCCGTGGTTGCGGCAGGTCGGATGACGAGACCTTCGGCGTCGGCGGCGGTCAGGTAATAGATGCCGCGTTCAGTGTCGGCGTAATCGCGATCAAGCGCGGTCTGCCACGCCAGCGCCTGCGTCAGATAGCTTTGCTGCGCGGTCGCCTCGTAGAGCGCGAGTGCGGCACGAATCATGGCGCTGAAATCGGAGGCAAGGCCGGGAAACTTGAGCTGGCCCTGCCGCCACGAATGGCCAAGCCGATCGCCACGCGTCATCGCGCCGGCAATGAAGGCGAAGGCGCGCTCGGCAAGTTCGCGCCATGACGGCTCGTCGAACATGAGGCTGGCGTTGGAGAGCGCCGCGATCATCATGCCGTTCCAATCGGCGAGGACCTTGTCGTCGAGGCCGGGGCACACGCGCGTGCTACGCACCGCAAGGAGCTTGGCGCGCAGTGGAGCGAGACATGCGTCGTCCTCCGCGCTGACGGGCATTGATTTCAGCCGATTGAGGATGTTGTGGCCTTCGAAATTGCCACCGGGCGTGACGTCGTAGAAGCCCGCGAAGAATTTGCTGTCGTCGGCGCCGAGGTCTTTAAGGACCTCGTCGTGTGACCAGACGTAGAACTTTCCTTCCTCGCCTTCGGAGTCGGCATCGAGTGACGCCGAGAATGCGCCCTCGGTCGTCGTCATCTCGCGCTTGAGCCACGCGACGGTCTCGAAAGCGCGCTCGCGATAGAGCGGCTTGCCGCTGTGCCGATATGCGATCGCGAGCAGTTCAAGAAGCTGCGCGTTGTCGTACAGCATCTTCTCGAAGTGCGGCACGAGCCAACGCTCGTCGACCGAGTAGCGCGAGAAGCCGCCGCCAAGATGATCGTAAATGCCGCCTTCGCCGATGTGGTCGAGCGTGACCTCGACAGCGGCGAAGTAACGGGTTTCGCCGCTGCGCTGGCCGGCGCGCCATAACAATTCGAACAAGGCAGCTTGTGGAAATTTGGGCGCGCCGCGCGTGCCGCCATTGATCGGATCCATGAGACCGGCGAGTTGCTGTGCGGCATTGTCGAGTTCGGCCGTGCCGATGGTCGCTGTGCCGGATTGCCTCGCCGCTGCGGCAAACCGTGTCATCAGCGCTGTCCGGTTATGCTCGATCTTTTGCGGCTCCTCGCGAAACAGCCGCGCGATCTCGCGCAGCACGTCGACAAAGGCCGGCTTGCCGTAACGCGACGTCTTCGGAAAATAGGTGCCGCCCCAGATCGGCTCGCCGTCGGGCGTGAGAAACATCGTCAGCGGCCAGCCGCCGTGCTCGCCGAGATGATGCAGTGCCGCCATGTAGATCTGGTCGATGTCGGGGCGCTCCTCGCGATCGACTTTGATGTTGACGAACAGCTCGTTCATGACGCGTGCGGTCGCGTCGTCCTCGAAGCTTTCGTGCGCCATCACATGGCACCAGTGACACGCCGCATAGCCGACCGAGAGCAGGATCGGCTTGCCGGTCTGCTTGGCTTCCGCGAGCGCCTCTGGCCCCCATGCCCACCACGCGACCGGATTGTCCTTGTGCTGCAGGAGGTAGGGGCTCGTTTCTTGCGCGAGGCGGTTTTGATCGGAGGCGTGTAGGGGCGACATGCGGTCCGTCGTATGGTTCGTGTTAATGCTCATCGTGGAAGATAACGCCGTCCACCGCAAATGGATGCAACCAAGGCGTTGCTACGGAGTGTGGCGAGCCTGCTCCAATGCAGCCAACGTCGCGGCGCGCCGAGGTAAGTCCTGATAGCTGCACACGAGGTCCTCCGCTTGCTGTAGTTCGGGTTCGCCGTCGCAGCCATGGGCCGCGAGCCATATCAGCGCGTCGAAGGCACCGTCGCCGCCAAGTCTTTCGAGCAGCTGCCGATATGGCCGCGGGTCGTCATTGGTTGGACGATAGATCAACGAGCTCGCGGAATTGCTCTTTCAGCGAGGCGGCGCTGAGCGCGGGAGTGGGATCAAGGTCGAGTTCGGGCAGATAGGCCATGACGGTCGCAGCGGCGAATTCGTTGTCGTTGAGCATCTCAACCGCATCGGGGGTGCGATGGTCGAGTGTCCGCGCGGCGAGCGCTTGGTCGCGGAAACTCTTGTCGGCGGCGAATTTCAGCCACGCCCTCAGATGCGACTGTGGGGTCAGCATCGAGAAGTTGTCCGGGTCTTCGCGCAGGATGCGCCCCAGTTCTTTGGGGTCGCGTAACTCTGCCAGACGAACGACATCGAAATCCGTGTCGCGATAGCCATTGGCCATGGTCTCCCAGGCCCGCGATTCCGTTTCGCACGAGCAGCCATAACCGACGAGCCATTCCATCGCCGCAACCGCATCGGCGACGGCATCGGCAATATCGGCGTACGGCTTGGTGTTAGGGGTCTTCAGAACGAGCGGTTCGACCTGCCGCCGAAGAAGCGCCCGCGCTTTGTCACAGATCGTGGCCGTCGGATCGAGACAGAATTGTCCGAGATAGCCCAACGGAAAATCGTCGCGATCGAGCATGATTTCGGCGTCGCTTTGCCGCCGGTCGAGATGCCGGATGCCGTCAAGGACCGCCGCCTCGTGTCATCCACCGGGGCAAGAGAAGATCATGGGCAAGAGAAATGGTGAGACGAGCGGCTCGGTCAGAAGAGCGAGCGCCATCATCGCCACGATGCCTGATACAAAGACAAAGACGAATGCCGCGATGCCGACGGGCAATGGCAAGGGATTGTTGACAACGGCGACGACCATCAGGATCGCAAGCACGAGCCAGAGCACGAGGGTTTCTGCGGCTGCCATGAGCTGAGTAAGGCCGTTGCCCGCGGCATCGCTGCTGCTGAGATTGGGAAGCGTGGTGAGCAGCAGCATGCAGAAGAAGAGCGCCAGAACGATGAGCGCAATGGCGGCGCCGATGGCGCCGCGCGATGGCGCTAGAGTGGTGGACGGCATCGTCTCTTGCCGCTGACATGGCGGCCGTGTCGGTTCTTATACGCGCCAGCGGTCTTTACGTGACCATCGGGATTGGCTTGAAGGCTCTGCATGGGCTCGGACGACACGATTTTTGCCCTCTCGTCGGGCCGGCTGCCGGCGGCCATTGCGGTGGTGCGAATTTGCGGACCGAAAGCCGGAGCGGTGCTCGAACGGCTTTTCGGCCGGCTGCCGGAGCCGCGTCGTGCGGCGCTCGGGCGGGTGCGCCATCCCGCGACCGGCGACGTCATCGATGAGGCGCTGGCGCTGTGGTTTCCTGGCCCCCACAGCGAGACCGGCGAGGACATGGCCGAACTTCAGCTGCACGGTGGCCAGGCGGTCGTCGCCGCCGTCAGCGACGCGCTGGCGATGCTGGACGGCTGCCGGCCGGCGGAGGCGGGCGAGTTCACCCGGCGCGCGTTCGAGAACGGCCGGCTTGATCTGACGGAAGTCGAGGGTTTGGCCGACTTGATTGCCGCCGAGACAGAGGCGCAACGGCGTCGCGCGTTTCGTCAGCTCAAGGGTTTGATCGGCGGCCGCGCCGAGGCGTGGCGGCGGCGCCTGATCGAAGCGCAGGCGCTGGTTGAGGCGCGGATCGATTTCTCCGATGAGGCCGATGTCCCGGAGGATTTGGTCACTCCGGCGCTAAATGCTGCGCAGCAATTGCGCGAAGAGATTGCAGCATCGCTGGCCGATGGTGGCCGCGGGGAGCGTTTGCGGGATGGGCTGGTCGTCGCGATTGCGGGTCCGCCGAACGCCGGCAAATCTACGCTGCTCAACCGGCTGGCGCGCCGGGATGTGGCGATCGTGTCGCCGTATCCAGGCACCACGCGCGACGTGATCGAGGTCCATCTGGATCTGGCAGGTTATCCAGTTGTTTTGCTCGATACGGCCGGGGTTCGGGACACTCATGATCCGGTTGAGCGGGAAGGTGTTCGCCGCGCCCGCGAGCGGGCCGCCGAGGCGGACCTGGTTCTCTGGCTGACCGATCCTACAGGGATAAATGCAGAAGGAAATGAAGAAAAATCAGTTGAATCAGATAGATGGATAGTAAGCAACAAGATTGATCTCGCCGGGGAAAAGCTGTGGTCAAGAAGTAAATCTGCATCCATGGGCGTTAACGGTTCGTTTGCCATCTCGGCGAAGACCGGTGCCGGAGTGGAGGAGTTGGTGGCAGCCCTCGCCGACTACGCCAGAACGTACTTCGCAACGACGAAATCAGCGGTCGTGACACGAGCGCGCCACCGCAAAGCCCTCGAAGATACCGTCGCAGCGCTCGACCGTGCCTTGCATGAGCGAGCCGAGGAACTGATCGCGGAAGGCCTTCGTTCCGCCGCGACGACGCTCGGCCAACTCACTGGCCAACTCGATGTGGAGGATATTCTGGACGTAATTTTTCGCGACTTCTGCATTGGCAAATAAACGGCAGATCACCACTTGGCGATGATTGCTCGTGCCGATCGTTTAGCTGTTTCACGTGAAACACGCCGGCGTTTTGACCCGCAGGTGGTCCTTGGCTAAGAAGGGCCGCTTTCCGGAGAACCAGGATGGATGCCCGCTTCGATGTGATTGTCATCGGTGGCGGCCACGCGGGGTGCGAGGCGGCCGCGGCGGCGGCGCGCACGGGCGCGCAAACCGCGCTGATCACGCATCGATTCGCGACAATCGGCGCCATGTCGTGCAATCCCTCCATCGGGGGTCTTGGCAAGGGGCACCTCGTTCGCGAGATCGATGCACTTGACGGCCTAATGGGTCGCGTCGCGGACGCAGGCGGCATCCAGTTTCGCGTCCTAAATCAGCGGAAGGGCCCGGCGGTGCGCGGACCACGCGCTCAGGCCGACCGGAAGCTCTACGCGGTCGCCATGCAACGGGCAATTCGCGAAACGCCAAATCTCACCGTGATCGAAGGCGAGGCGGACGATCTAATTGCCGATGGGCGAGTGAGCGCGATTCGGCTGACCGATGGCCGCATTCTCGGCACAGGAGCGGTGGTGCTGGCAACAGGCACCTTTTTGCGCGGCCTCATCCACATTGGCGAGCGGCAGATCCCAGCTGGGCGGGTTGGCGAGGCGCCGGCCGTTGGGCTCTCGGGCACGCTGGAGCGCGCCGGTTTCGCCCTGGGGCGGCTTAAGACTGGCACGCCGCCACGTCTGGATGGCACGACCATTGACTGGGACGCCTTGGAGCGGCAGCCCGGTGACGATCCGCCTGAGCCGTTTTCCGAGCTGACGGATCGAATCGCAAATCCTCAGGTCGAATGCGCGATTACCCGGACCAATGAAGCAACGCACGCGATCATCCGCGCCAATGTGAACCGGTCGCCGATGTATTCCGGGCAGATCAAGAGCCGGGGGCCGCGCTATTGCCCCTCCATCGAGGACAAGATCGTACGCTTTGGCGAGCGCGACGGCCACCAGATTTTCCTCGAGCCTGAGGGTCTCGACGACACCACGGTTTACCCCAATGGCATCTCGACATCGCTCCCCGAGGAGGTACAGTTCGCCCTGGTGGCGTCGATTCCGGGGTTGGAACGGGCGCGTGTCGTGAGGCCCGGTTACGCCATCGAATATGACCACGTGGACCCGCGCGAACTTAAGCCGTCGCTTGAGGCCAAGCGCCTGTCGGGTCTTTTCCTCGCCGGACAGATCAATGGCACCACGGGCTACGAGGAGGCCGCTGCGCAGGGTCTTTTGGCCGGCCTGAATGCAGCAGCGCAGGCGGGCGGCGGCGCACCCATCGTGTTCGACCGTGCCGAGGCGTATCTCGGGGTGATGATCGACGATCTGGTCACGCGCGGCGTCACCGAGCCCTATCGGATGTTCACATCGCGCGCCGAATACCGATTGGCGCTTCGGGCCGATAATGCCGATCAGCGGCTGACCGAAAAGGCGATTGCGCTGGGCTGCGCCGGCCCGGAACGAGCGTTGCGCTATCGCGCCAAGGCGGTGGCGCTGACTGAGGCCCGCAACATGGCCCGGTCCGTGTCGGTCACACCCAATGAGGCCGAGAAATATGGCTTGGGTCTGCGCAAGGACGGCCGGCGCCGCACGGCTTTCGAGCTACTGTCGCATCCGTATGTCGGTATCGTCGATCTCGCTCGCATCTGGCCGCGGTTCGCCGAACTGGATGCGAAGATCGCTGAGCAGATCGAAATCGACGCCAAGTACGACGTCTATCTGAGCCGCCAGGCGGCCGATGCGGAATCATACCGGCGGGACGAAGCCTTGGTCATCCCCGAAGGCATCGACTACGCGGCGTTGCCGGGCCTCTCGAATGAAGTCCGCCACAAGCTCAACGCGCACCGGCCGCGCACAATCGGTCACGCCGGCCGCATCGACGGCATCACGCCGGCCGCGCTCACTCTGCTGGTCGCGTACATGCGCCGCCCTGGCCGCAAGGATCGCGGTGTGGCATGACGGGGGCCTGCAGGCGCGACAGTGAGACTACGCGACAAAAGCGGCACGCCGACCCCACCCACTCCGACCTCGAAGCCGACCGCGCCCGGGCGTTGGCCCTCGTTCCTGTTTCACGTGAAACAGAAGCTCGGCTCGATCGCTTTGTCGCAGTGCTGATGTCGTGGCAGCAGCGGATCAATCTGATCGCGCCATCCACCGAACCTAAGCTTTGGACCCGGCATATCGCCAACTCGCTTCAGCTTCTTGCTGTGGCACCGAACGCGCTCAGGTGGGCCGACCTCGGTTCGGGTGGCGGCTTCCCGGGCGTGGTCCTGGCGTGCGCTCTCGCCGACGTGCCGGGCGCGCATGTGCATCTTGTCGAGAGCAACATGAAGAAGGCCGCGTTTCTCCGCGAAGCCGTTCGCATCACCGGAGCGGCCGCAACGGTGCATGCCGTACGGATTGTGGATTTCGTCGAAAAGCTCACAGTGCCAATTGATGTGGTGACGGCGCGGGCGTTGGCTCCCCTTTGCAATCTTCTGCCAATGGCTTACGGGCTGTTGAAAAAGGGCGCGCGGGGTCTTTTTCCGAAGGGACAAGATGTTGCTACTGAATTGACCGAGGCCGCTAAATGTTGGAACATTCAGGCGTCCTTGGTAGCCAGCGTAACCGATCCGGCCGCACGGATCATCATCGTTGAGAGCCTGAGGCCAAAGTGCAATCATAGCGTGTAGCCGAGTTGCGCGATGATTGGCAGCGAGATGGATGTCCGCCATGGAAGACCTGCCTCCGCAGCAAAGTCCCAGCGTCACTGGGCTGCCCGATCCTCAACCCGCGGGGCACATGGCCAAACTGCCGCGGGTGCTCGCCGTCGCGAACCAGAAGGGCGGCGTCGGCAAGACGACGACCGCAATCAATCTCGGTACCGCGCTGGCGGCGATCGGCGAAGAGGTCCTGATCATCGATCTCGATCCGCAGGGCAATGCCTCGACGGGGCTCGGCATCGATCGGCGCAGCCGGCGTTACTCGACGTACGACGTCTTGATCGGCGAGGCGGCGTTGCGCGACGCCATTGTCGCGACCGCCATGCCGCGCCTGCATCTTGCGCCCTCAACGCTCGATCTGTCGGGCCTTGAGCTTGAGATCGGCCAATCGCGCGATCGTGCCTTTCGTCTGCGCAATGCGCTTGGCTCGCTGAGCGCGCCGTCGCCCACGCATACGAACTTCAGCTACGTCCTGGTGGACTGTCCGCCGTCGCTCAATCTGCTCACCATCAACGCGATGGCTGCGGCGAACGCCATTCTGGTGCCGCTGCAATGCGAATTCTTCGCGCTCGAAGGCCTGTCGCAACTGCTCAAGACTGTCGAATCGGTGCGCGAGCAGCTCAATCCGGACCTCACCATCCATGGCATCGTGCTGACGATGTACGACGCGCGCAACAATTTGTCCGGCCAAGTCGTCGCCGATGTGCGCGAGTTCATGGGCCCGAAAGTCTACGACACCATCATTCCACGCAACGTGCGGGTTTCTGAGGCGCCGTCGTATGGCAAGCCCGTCCTGGTCTACGATCTCAAGTGCAGCGGCAGTGAAGCCTACCTTCGGCTCGCGACCGAGATCATCCAACGCGAAAAGGAAATGTGCGTCGGATGATGCAGTTGTCTTATCGATCATTGCCGCCGGTGCGCGTTTTTGAGTTGCTCGCGTGACCCAGCGTTCGGGAGAGTCCAGCATGGCTGAGGAGGCTTCGCGATCGCGATTGGGGCGCGGCCTCGCCGCGCTGATCGGTGACGTCGGCGCCGAAAGCTCGGTCGAACGTCCGCGCGGTCAGCGGCGGGTGGCCACCGACATGCTGCGGCCAAACGCGCGTAACCCGCGCCGCGTTTTTTCCAACGATGAGCTTGACGAACTTGCCGCCTCGCTGCGCGAGCGCGGCATCATTCAGCCGATTGTTGCGCGGCCGGTGCGCGGTACCTCTGACGCTTACGAGATCATCGCGGGCGAACGCCGGTGGCGCGCGGCGCAGCGCGCCGGGCTTCATGACGTGCCGGTCGTCATCATCGAAGCGACCGATGCGGAGGCCTTGCAGCTTGCGATTATCGAAAATGTGCAGCGCTCCGACCTCAATCCGCTCGAGGAGGCGGATGGCTATCGCGCTCTGATTGACGAATTCGGCCACAGCCAGGACGACGTCGCAAAAACCGTCGGCAAGAGCCGTAGTCATGTGGCGAACTTGCTGCGTCTGCTCAAGCTTCCCGATCCGGTGAAGGCGCACATCCTCAGCGGCAAGCTTTCGGCCGGCCACGCGCGCATGCTGGTCGGCCAAGCCAACGCCGAAAAGCTTGCTGACGATATCGTCGCGCGCGGTCTCAATGTGCGGCAGGTCGAAGCGCTGGCGCGGCAGGCTTCAAACGTCAAAACCCGCGCGTATCATCCGCGTGCGCACGGCCGAGACGCCAAGAGCGCCGATACGCTTGCGCTCGAGAAGCGCTTATCCGACGTGCTGGGCCTCGTCGTCAGTGTCGATCACACTGAACGCGGCGGCACCGTCAGCATTCGGTACCGCGAGCTTGATCAGCTCGACGATTTGCTGCGCCGGCTGGAAGGCAAGCGCTGATCCCCCTCAATGCCCAGCCTGGAATGCGTCCTTGAACGCCTTGCGCTTCGCCGGGTCATAGAGGCTCGGATAGTCGTATTTCAACGGCTTTGATGGCTCGATGTGCAGCGTCGCGAATACCGGGCCGTCCTGTTCAAGTACGTGCCCGATCTGCTGCGTGAACGCGCTGAGGTCGGAAAAATCATAGACCGCTGCGTAACCCGCCGACCGCGCCATGCCGGCGAAATCCACCTTCCGATTCGGGATCGGATGGCCGCCGTTGGCCTCATAGGTCTCGTTGTGGGCCACGAAGTGAACCAGGTTTTTCGGTGCGACCGCACCGATGGTGACAAGGCTGCCGAGATTCATCAGAAGGCTGCCGTCACCCTGGATCACTACGACCCGCTTGTCCGGACGGCCAAGTGCCAAGCCGAGCCCATGGGATGAGTCGAGGCCCATGGCGCCGATCGACAGATAATTGAGCGGACGCGGATTGATATCGACCCAGTCGACCGCCGAACTGTACGTTGCGACCACCGCCTCGTCCTTGATGTGCCGCGCCAGAATGCGAAAACATTCGTCTCTTTTCATCATGATGCTTTGGGTCTCCGCCCAATGAGAAGTGCGAGCGGCTGCGACTCGCGATAGGCCTTGTCGATCGCCGGTTGGATCTTGGCGACGTCGGCGTCCACGTTGATGTGATGGTGTGCGATGCCCATGTCGTCGAGGATCGGCTCGATGATGCGCACGCCGTAACGCGGTGATGCACGCGGCTCCTTCTCCGGATCGTGGCCGAGCAGCCCGACCATCATGCAGATCGGCTGTTTGTACTCGACCGCGACGCCGCGGATGGCGTTAAGCGAATTGAGAAAGCCCGTATACTGGATCAGAATCAGCGCGCGCTTATCGCTATAGTGCAAACCGGAGGCAATGCCGACGCATTCGTCCTCTTTGCAGACGCGAACGAGCTTCAAGCCTTTATCCTGAGCGATGGGCCGCAACAGGCCGGCGCTCGTGACGATGTCCGGCACCGCCAGGATGTATTCGACAGCGCTTGCCTTGATGGCGGCGATGATCTTGCCACCGTGGAGCTCGCGCGGCGCCGTTTCAGTCCGCGTCGCGGTAGCCTCCATTCGCACCCTCCCCATGTTTTTTGCGCCCGGCCAAGCGTAGCGCCCCGGCGTGCCTGGTCAATCGGCACTGTTCGGGTAGCGCCTATGCGGGGCGTACACGCAACAAAAAAGCCGGCCCAAAGGACCGGCTTTTTCCGACGCCCCGTGTATTGAGTTATTTCTCGTACCAAGCTTGGCCGTGGTAAGCGTATTCCATGAGCCAGCTACCGACGAACGGTACCACACAGTCGGCCATCCCGGTGTAAACCTCACGGTGGGTGAGCGGGCGATTGAGCCACAGCGTGCCCACGATCGGGAAAACGCTCATGCATCCGACGGTGGTCAACGCGAATGCGCCAAGAGGGGTTGCCGTACGCGTCTGGAAGTAGCCGTGCTTTTTGCGCAGCGCCAAATAGCCCGCTGTGGCACCTGCACCGAGACCGATACTGGTGAAGGTCAGGCGCCAATCTTGTGCACCCCAGGGGTGAAGCCAAGCCCAGAAATTATTGTCTTGCGCACGGACCGCTTGGCCCGAAAGCGTGATGGCCATCAATGCAGCGGCGGCCACACGAATAAAGTGCCGGTTCATCTGACTCCCCCTCCAAACCAGCGGTCCAAGCAGTTTGGGGCGGACAGCCGCTGTATGGTTAATTTTATCGTGAACTAGGCGCGCCGCACTGTCGAGCGCGAGAAGGGGAAAGCCGCATGATTCTTAGGACGTGTGATGAATAAGCAACCATTTTGACCCCACCAATTAAACATCGGCAAACATAGGGTGGCCCGGTAGTGATACGCGGCATGTCAGGTGACCGTCTGTGTGCCCGATGGTCGGCCAACGGACCACCGCTCCCCAGGCGGAAGAATTCAGTCTGCGCGCCAGGTCTCGCCAGGCGCGAAAAGTCCGCTGAGTGATGCTGAGTGATTCGGGACGGCTACTCAGCGGCCGTCCGGCCGGCACCATCGTGGCCAAATCGCTGTTCGATATAATCGATAACGATCTTCTGGAAGTCGGCGGCGAGCATCGGGCCACGCAGCGTCATGGCCTTCTTGCCGTCGATGAAGACGGGAGCGGTGGGTTGTTCACCAGTGCCCGGCAGCGAGATGCCGATATCCGCGTGCTTGGACTCACCCGGTCCGTTAACGATGCAGCCCATGACCGCGACGTTGAGACCTTCAACCCCGGGATAGCGGGTTTTCCATTCGGGCATCGATTCGCGGATGAAGTTTTGGATGCCGGCGGCCAGCTCCTGGAATGTGGTGGAGGTGGTGCGGCCGCAGCCCGGGCAGGCGGCGACGAGCGGCACGAAGGTCCGCAAGCCTATGGTCTGCAGCAGCTCCTGGCCGACTTTGACCTCCAGCGTCCGGTCTCCGTTGGGCTCCGGCGTCAGCGAAACTCGGATGGTGTCACCGATGCCTTGCTGCAGCAGCACGCCCATCGCGGCCGACGAGGCGACAATGCCCTTCGAGCCCATTCCGGCCTCGGTGAGGCCGAGGTGGAGTGCGTAATTCGAACGCCCCGCCATTTCGCCATAGACGCCGATCAGGTCCTGCACCGCCGAAACCTTGGCGGAGAGGATGATCTTTGACCGGGGCAGACCGATTTCCTCGGCACGTTCTGCCGACAGGAGTGCCGATTGGACCATTGCTTCGCGGGTCACGTCGCGCGAATCGACTGGGTGGTTCGACCGTGAATTCTGGTCCATGAGATGGGTCAGCAGCTCCTGGTCGAGCGAGCCCCAGTTGGCGCCGATCCGCACCGGTTTATCATGGCGGATGGCGGTCTCGACGATGGCGCCGAACTGCCGGTCCTTCTTCTCCTTGAAGCCGACATTGCCCGGATTGATCCGGTACTTGTCGAGGGCTTCGGCGCAGGCCGGGTGATCGGCGAGGAGTTTATGGCCGATGTAGTGGAAGTCGCCGACGATCGGCACGTCAACATTCATGCGCAGCAGGCGCTCTTTGATATGCGGTACCGCGGCCGCGGCCTCGTCGCGGTCGACCGTAATCCGCACAATTTCCGAGCCAGCCCGAGCCAGCGCTGCGACTTGCTTGGTCGTTGCGTCAACGTCGGCCGTGTCGGTATTGGTCATCGACTGCACCACGACGGGTGCGCCGCCGCCGACTGTGACGTTGCCGACTTTCACGGCGACGGTTTGGTGTCGTTCGGCTGGGCCAGAAAATTCCATCATTTGCGGCAGTCCTTTGAGTATCGCCCGTCCGGCCGCCCGGGCCGGACTACCCTCGATATAGCCTCATCGAGGCCGGTTGACGAGGAGGAGGCCGCCCGCAACGAACGCCACCGCGAGCGCGAAAGCAGGGGTCAGGGGCTCGTGCAATACGACGTGACCGGCGGTCACGCCAAACAACGGGGTCAGGAAGGTAAATGCCGACAGCCGGGCCGCCGAATAGCGGATGAGGAGCGCGAACCAGATGACAAACGTGACGCTGACCACCCAAAGAGTCGGTAGGCCAGCGCTCCGACGGCGAGGGCTGAGGGCATCGTGTCCATATGCTCGCCGAAGGCGAATGCCGCGGCGCCCAACACAGGGGCCGAGACGACAAGCTGGTAGACCATGGTCTTTTCGGCGCTGATGCGGTTCAGCGCTGTCGCCTTGATGACGAGAGTCGTAACCGCCCACGATATGGCGGCGCCGACCATCATGAGGTCGCCCAGAGTCTGGCGCGGATCGGTGGCAGGCGTGGGTAATCCGAACGCCAGGATCAGACCGGCGAACGACAGCGCCAAGCCGATCCATTGCGAGATGTGAAAGCGATCGCCAGGGACCAGCCAGCGCGAACCGATCGCGACAATGAATGGGGCCAGATAGATGAACACCGCCGCGCGCGTCGCCGTCGTGTAGAGCAGGCCCCGGTAGAACAGCAGGAACTCAAGCGCGAACAAAAGGCCCACGAACATCCCGACCGCAAAGGTGCCGTCGCGCTTAAGTAGCGCAATGCCGCGCCACCATGACCATCCGGCGACCAAGGGCGCGGCAATCAGCGATCGGATCGCGCCCTGAATGAGAGGCGGGATATCGTGGATCGCAAGCTTCGCCGCGACCTGATTGAAACCCCAGCTCAGACACAGCACGACCGTGACAACGATGGCAGTCGCGTCGAGCGGACGGGAGGATGGATGTTGCGGCACGGGACGTTCAGTTCGATCGCGGAACGTCATCGTTCGCGGCAATGAGTGCAGATGCCGACGATCTCGATCAGCGGACTTCGGGGCGTGAAGCCTGCGGCGCGCGAGGAGTGCCGCAGCGCGTCGGCGACGCCGGCGGCGGGAGCTTCGCCGACAATCCCGCAACTCTCGCAGATCAGAAAGACGACGAGGTCCTCGCCGGCATGGTTGTGCACGCAAGCGACGAACGCATTGCGGCTCTCGATGCGATGGACCAGACCGTTCTCTCGCAAAAAGTCGAGAGCACGATAAATTGTTATCGGGGCCGGCCTCGTTCCCCGCCCTAAGCGCTCGATGATTTCGTAGGCGCCGAGAGGTTTGTGGCTTGCGAGCAGCGTTTCCAGCACTTGACGACGCATCGGCGTAAGCCGCTGCGAGCGCGCCGCACATTGGGCTTCGGCGTGAGCGATCGCGGCGCTGGTGCAGCGCTGGTGATCGTGGTCTGGCGCGGGAAAAATGGCGCGCGGCATTTTTGTCATTCCTCGGTCACCAACATTGCCGACCTTGCGCGAGGTAGTCCGCGCGCACTTTCGACATTCTAGCGATGGGCGGGGATCGCGAAAACGTGACGGTGCCCGGGATTTTTATGTTGCGCCGCAGCAGGAAGCGTCACACAGTCCCGCCGACTTTCGCAGGTTGGGCGCCCGGCGCCCGACATATTGTTCCGGCTCATCCATTCAATTGGGAATTGTCATGCTGAAGGGAAAGTCCGCGCTCGTCACTGGTTCGACGTCAGGCATCGGCCTAGCGATTGCTCGGGCGCTTGCCGCGCAAGGTGCGAATGTCACCATCAACGGCTTCGGTGATAAAGCTGCGATCGAGACGGAGCGCACCAAGATCGAGAAGGACTTCGGCGTCAAATCGCAATACTCCGCGGCCGACGTGACGAAGCCCGCCGAGATCGCCGACATGATTCACACCGCGGAGAAGGCGTTCGGCTCGCTCGATGTGCTCGTCAACAATGCCGGCGTTCAGTACGTCGCGCCGATCGAGGAATTTCCGATCGAGAAATGGGATCAGATCATCGCGATCAACCTGTCGGCGGCGTTTCATACGATACGCGCCGCAGTGCCCGGCATGAAGTCGCGCAAGTGGGGCCGCATCATCAATACCGCGTCGGCGCATTCGCTGGTCGCTTCGCCGTTCAAGTCCGCCTATGTATCGGCCAAGCATGGTCTTGCCGGTCTGACCAAGACGGTGGCGCTCGAAGTCGCGACGTTTGGCATCACCGCCAATTGCATCAGTCCCGGCTATGTCTGGACGCCACTCGTGGAGAAACAGATCCCCGATACGATGAAGGCGCGCAACATGACCGCGGAGCAGGTCAAACGTGACGTGCTGCTGGCGGCGCAGCCGACCAAAGAGTTCGTTACGGTCGATGAGGTCGCCGACCTAGCCCTCTATCTTTGCTCCGATGCTGCCAAGGCAATCACTGGCGCCAATCTGTCGATCGACGGTGGCTGGACTGCGGAATAGTTGCGGATTTTCGCGCCGATCTCCGCACCTTCGATTGTGATACGCGCGTTCAACCAAGCCGCCCTATTGCCATGAAAAATCTCATCGCTTCGCTGTTGCCCGGCCGGGCGGCGGCGCGAAGGGCATCGTCGTCAACGAAGCCGATCAATCTGGCGCTGCAGGGTGGCGGCGCTCATGGCGCCTTCACATGGGATGTTCTGGACCAAATTCTGGAAGACGAACGGCTTACCATCGAAGGCGTGTCCGGGACGTCCGCGGGCGCGGTCAACGCTGTGATGCTGGCCGATGGCTTGGCGCGCGGCGGACGGGCCGAGGCGCAAAAGCGGCTCGCCGATTTTTGGCGCGCGGCGAGCAGCACTGGCAATCTACCGGTCGCGCAGCGCGCCCTGATGGAGCGGCTGTTGTCGTTCACGCCGCTCGAGGGCACGCCGATCCAGGCGTGGCTCAATTCGCTGTCGCGTTATTTTTCGCCCTACGACGTCAACCCGCTCAACATTAACCCACTGAAAGATCTATTCGAACGCTTTGTCGACTTCGAAAAGCTGCGCGCCTTCTCCGACCTGCAGATTTTTATCTCGGCAACCAACGTGCAGACCGGGCATGTACGGGTCTTTTCACGCGAGAAAATCACTGCTGATGCCGTGATGGCTTCGGCCTGTCTGCCGCTCCTGTTTCGCGCGGTCGAGATTGAGGGCGTGCCGTATTGGGATGGCGGTTACCTGGGCAATCCGGTGATCTTTCCGTTCTTCGGCACGACGAAGACCGAGGATGTTCTTGTCGTTCAGATCAATCCGCTGGTGCGCCAGAAAACGCCGACATCCTCCAGCGAGATCATGAACCGCATCAATGAGATCACTTTCAATTCTTCGCTGATTTCGGAGTTTCGCGCCATCGAGTTCGTTGCCCGATTGATCGATCAGGGCCGCCTTCCCCGCGGTATCGGGCCAGGCCAATACCGCCACATCAATGTCCATCGCATCCTGCTCGACCGCTTCGGCACGCACTTCGACGCCTTCAGCAAGCTGTCGACCGACTACGACTTCTTCGACATGCTGCACTTGAGCGGCAAACGCGCGGCGCGCCGTTTCCTCGACGAGCATTTCGATGATATCGGCATGCGCAGCACCGTGGATCTGAGGGCGGAGGCACAAGCCGAATGGGCGTGATACGCTCTCGGCTGTGACGATTGTCCGACCAGCAAATGTGACCCCGCTGCATGTCGCCGAAGCCGGCGCGGCGCGGCTTGAAGTTTGCGTAGCCGACATCACGACCCTTCCGGTCGACGTCATCGTCAATGCGGCGAACCGGACTCTTCTCGGCGGAGGCGGGGTGGATGGCGCCATTCATCGCGCCGCTGGCCCCGAACTGCTGGTGGAGTGTCGGACGCTTGGCGGCTGTGAAACCGGCGCTGCGAAGATCACCCTCGGCTATCGGCTTCCAGCCAAACACGTGATCCATGCCGTCGGGCCGGTGTGGAACGGCGGTGGGGAGGGGGAAGAGGATTTGCTTGCGTCCTGCTATCGGACCTCGCTCGATCTCGCCGCAGCCCATCGGCTTGGGAGCATCGCATTTCCGGCGATCTCGACCGGCGTTTATCGCTTCCTGAACTGTCGTCGTCGGCGAGTGGCATAGCCCGCGTGGTCTTCTGCTGCTTCGCTCCGGCAGCGGCCGAGTATCATATCGCTGCCCTCGCCGATCTTGGCCTGAGCTAGCTATCGTCTCCACCGCCCATTGTGCGTCTGAATGCATTCCAGGTCTGCGCTTGGGGTCTGTACAATGAAGTAAGCGAGCTTATGTTATGTTCACGTCAGATAAGCTGGCACACGTTCCCAACTGCCCCGGAGGCACCCTTGCTGCCACGTTCACTAAACCGAGATTTCGCCTTTATGCTCAATGATGTAGCTCGCATGTTGCGAACCTACGCTGACCATGAGGCAGGGCAGTTCGGCATCACCCGTGCCCAGTGGGTTGTCCTGGCTCGGCTGGACCGTTTCGAAGGTCTCAAGCAGTCCGAACTCGCCGAAATGCTCGACCTCCAGCCCATTACGGTTACGCGCCTGCTCGACCGGTTGTGCGACAGCGGTCTGATCGAACGACGGGCGGATCCCGGTGATCGCCGCGCCAAGCGGCTGTTTTTGACGCCCGCAGCGCGGCCACTGCTCGAACGGCTGGGCGAGCTCGGCGAGGAATTGATGACCAACGCACTGGTCGGCGTAGATCGCGCCACCGTCGAACTCATGGTCGGACAGCTCGCGACCGTGAAGGAAAATTTGCGCCGGGCGATCCAGCAACGGCACGCCGGCGGCGCCACAGAAGAGCACCGCTATGGCTGATACGGTCCTCAAACTTGTCCCGGATGCGAAGCCGTCAGCCGCGCGGACAGCGTCGCTTGTTGGCGCGCTGCGCGCGCGCAGGCGGTTCATCCTTATGGTCATCGTGCCTTTGATGGGCGTAGCGGTCGGCGCCTATTTCTACATCAAGGGCGGCCGCTACGTGTCGACTGACGACGCTTATGTCCATGCGGCAAAGCTGATGGTCTCGACCGATGTTTCCGGCATCGTCAACGAGGTCGACGTGCGCGAGGGCCAATCCGTCAAGGCCGGCGATGTCTTGTTCCGCATCGATCCGCGCCAGTACCAAATCGCACTCGATAACGCGAAGGCCAATCTGGCGCAGACGGCGCTGACCATCGAGGCGATGAAGCAGGACTACACGCGCATGCTGAGCGACATTGCCGCTCAGCAGGCTCAGGTCGAACTTGATAAGGCCAACAACGATCGCAACGCGACGCTGGTGCGCACCGATAGCGTCGCCAAGTCCGCCTATGATCAGTCGCGCTTCACGCTGCAGACCGACCAGAACAAGGTCGAAGTCGCTTCGCATGCAGGCGCAAGTCCAGTTGGCCCGGCTCGGCGGCAATGCCGACATTCCGGT
Organism: uncultured Alphaproteobacteria bacterium; assembly: GCA_963732015.1. Taxonomy (GTDB): domain Bacteria; phylum Pseudomonadota; class Alphaproteobacteria; order Rhizobiales; family Xanthobacteraceae; genus BOG-931. The sequence continues at coordinate 512,390 of CAVSXY010000011.1, forward strand.
GACCGAGCACCCCCAGTATCTGCAGGCCAAGGCGCATGTTGACGAGGCGCGACGTCAGCTCGATCACACCGTGGTGCGTGCGCCCTTCGACGGCGTGGCCACGCAAGTCGCCGCTTTGCAGCCCGGAACCTATCTGGTGGCTCAGACCGCCGCGCTCACCAACACGGGCGCCGTTGGTCTCGTCGCATCGAATGACCTTTGGATCGATGCTAACATGAAGGAGACCGATCTCACTTACATGAAACCCGGCGATCCCGTGACTGTGTCGGTCGACACGTATCCGGGTCATGTCTGGACCGGTACGGTGGAAAGCATCGCACCGGCCTCCGGCGCGGAGTTCTCAATCCTTCCGGCTCAGAATTCCAGCGGCAACTGGGTGAAGGTGGTGCAGCGCGTCCCAGTGCGCATTCACGTCAACCCGCAGTCGAACAATCTGCCGCTGCGAGCCGGAATGAGCGTCACGGTTGATGTCGACACCGGACATCATCGCACACTGTCTGAACTTCTCTGAGGACGGAGAAGGATCATGGCGCCGGGCGCGATGAGCCAGCAGCCGATCGGATTCCACCGGCTTATCGTGACGATCTGCACCGTGCTGGCGACGCTGATGCAGTCGCTTGACAGCACGATCGCCAACGTGGCGCTGCCCTACATGCAAGGCTCGCTCGACGCCGCGCCCGATCAGATCACCTGGGTTTTGACGTCCTACATCGTTGCCGCTGCGATCATGACGGCCCCGGTCGGCTGGCTATCGGCTCGGTTCGGCCGCAAGAGCCTGTTTGTGACGTGTCTCGCCGGGTTCACTGTCACATCGATGTTGTGCGGTCTCGCCACGAGCCTCAATCAAATGGTGCTTTTCCGTTTGCTGCAGGGCGCGTTTGGTGCGGGCCTCGTGCCGTTGTCGCAAGCGACGATGCTCGACCTTTATCCGCTTGAGCAGCGCGGCTCGGCCATGGCGTTGTGGGGCGTCGGGGTAATGGTCGGTCCGATTCTCGGCCCGACACTCGGCGGCTACCTCACCGATGTCTACGACTGGCGCTGGGTCTTTTTCATCAATCTGCCGTTCGGCTTGCTGGGCATCGCCGGGCTCCTGTTCTTTCTCCAGAAGAGTCAGCGTGGCGAAGGATTGCGGTTCGACTGGATCGGGTTCGCGGCGCTGAGCGTCGGTCTCGGCGCGCTACAACTGGTGCTCGATCGCGGCGAACTGAAGGACTGGTTCGGCTCGACCGAGATTGTCATCGAAACGGCGCTGGCGGTCCTCGGCCTATATCTCTTCATTGTCCACGTTGCGCTGGCGGAGCGGCCGTTCATCCCGCCGCGGATTTTCCGCGACCTCAATTTCAGCGCCGGCCTTCTCATCATGTTCGTGATCGGCCTCGTCCTGTTTGCAAGCTCGGCGCTGCTCGCGCCCTATCTGCAGAACCTCGGCAACTATCCGGTGTCGCAGGCCGGGGTCCTCATGGCGCCGCGCGGACTCGGCACAATGCTCACCATGATGATCGCTGGCCGATTCGCCAATCGCTTCGATTCCCGCGTCATCATGTTTGTCGGATTTGCCATGCTGACGGAATCGGCACGTCAGATGGTCGGTTGGACGCCGCAGATCGATGCCTGGTCGCTGGCTACAACGACGTTCCTGCAAGGCGCCGGCCTTGGGCTCGTGTTCACGCCGCTTCAGGTCGTCGCCTTTGCGACGCTGCCGGTGGAACTGCGGACCGACGGGACCGCCTTATTCAGTCTGGTCCGCAATGTCGGCAGCTCCATCGGAATTTCCGTGACGTCCTTTCTGCTCGCCGAGAACACTCAGGTCATGCACGCGCAGATCGCCGAGCAGGTGACGCCGTTCAATCGCATGCTGCAGACCGGCGGCGCCTACCTCTATTGGAACAGCGCCACCCAATGGGGATTGGGCGCGCTCAATACTGAAATCACGCGGCAGGCCTCGATCATCGCCTATGCGGACGATTTCAAGCTCATGCTGCTTGTCAGCCTACCAGCCGCGCTCATGCTGCTGTTGATGCGCCGGCCGAGCGCTGCTCCATCGGGCGCCGGCGATCACGTCACCATCGGCGAATAGAGCGATTCGGGTTTCCCCAGGATCAGGCGGGCCACACCCTTAGCTAAGGCCTCATCCGGCCGAATTTCACCTCATCCCGGGTCCTGCCGAGAGTTCGTCATTTTGATACGATCTTATTGCTAATCGCCACTTGGCTTTCTGGATCATGTAGTGGGGCTGGCGAACCACAGGGCGGCGACGACCCGATGGCGCGATGGAGCGAACTCATTCGCCGCGAGCCAAAGCGCGGTTTCACCGTGCCGCGCTGGCTCGATCGTCTGGCCTCAATCGGTATCGTTACGACCGATTCTGAGATCGCGCGCCGGCAGCAAATCACCAACGTGGCGGCCTTCGTTGCGGCAGGCAACACGCTTTCGCATTTGGTTATCAACGCAATCCACGACCCCCATGGTCTCATGGTTATTCACGCCTACAACGCAATCTTCGCGGTACTGGCTCTGTCGGTGCCGACCTTCCATCGTTACGGCGAAAACCTCGCGGCCATCGTGCTCGCGACACTCGTCCTGCTGGGTACCGTGCTGATTGTGTGGTTGCTCGGCACGGCGAGCCACTTGCAGCTCTATTTCACTGTCGTCGGCGCTTTGCTGCTAAAGGTCGGCACGGAGCATTGGAAGTTGTTTTCGGGGTTTTTCGTGCTGTTCGCCGCGGCGCTTCTGATCACCCTTGAACAAGCCCCGGTCAACGGTCTGATCATGCCGCAGGACACGGCGTTGCGCGGTATGCTCACCAGCCAAGCCATGATCAACACCATCACGGTGAATGCCGCAATTATCTGCTACGCGGCGCTGGCATTGCGCCGCGCCGAGATCGAATTGCAAAACGAATATGAACGCTCCGAGGCATTGGTCACGACCATCATGCCGGCGGCGATTGCGTCGAGGCTCAAGGCTGCGCCAGATCGGCGCATCGCCGACCGGGTCGAATGCCTCAGCATTTTGTTCGCTGATCTCGTCGGCTTCACCACGGCGGTTCACGATCTTCCGCCCGACCAGGTTGTCGCCTATCTGGACGACCTGGTCCGGACCTTTGATGTCCTGTGCGAACAGATCGGCACTGAGAAGATCAAGACCATCGGCGATTGCTACATGGCTGTCGGGGGCCTCGATGGCAACGGAGCCGGCGGCGCGACTGCGATCGGCCGGCTCGCGCTTGCAATGCTGGATGCCAACAATCGACGCCCGCCGCTTGCCGCGCAACCCATGCGGTTACGGATCGGGCTGCATTGTGGTCCCGCTACCGCCGGCGTCATAGGCGATACTCGTTTCTCCTACGACGTATGGGGCGATGCCGTGAATGTGGCCGCGCGTATGGAATCGCACGGTGTTCCGAGCCGCATCCATGTCAGCGAAGCCTTTCGCGACCGAACGGATGGCGTGTTCATGTTTGAAGAGCGGGGACCGACCGAGATCAAGAGCATTGGACTGGCACGCACGTTCTTTCTGACGGCCGAACGCACGTGACGCTTGAAGAGGCTCGCGCAAAAGAAAACCACCCGAGTTGGGGGAACTCGGGTGGTTGGGGACGAGCGCATTCGGGGAAACGCGTCGCGGGAATCTCCGGAGCTGGCTAGAGGCCGCAGTTGTCGACTTCGTACCACCGATACGGCGTCTTCTTCTGAGCGGTGATCGTCTTGAGCCAACGAACAACCCGCATGCCCTTCGCTGTCTTCGTGTCCTTGGTGACCATGGCGGCCTCCTGATCAACCTGCCAGCATCGGCATACCCCTTCGGGTCGGGCCGCGACGTGACGGCGATCACACGTTGTCGCTTTGAACGTATCTTATTGATTGCGAACGGTCTTTCTTCCTTGGGGGCGCGCGAAGAAAAAGGCGGCGGCTTGGCCGGTTCACGAACAGTCGGGCGGATGACTTTTATTCGGCGCCGCCAGCTGCCGCTTCACGCGGCTGCTCGCCTTCGGCTTTCTGTTTGGCCTCGAGGTCTTCGCCAGTCTCCTGATCGACGACCTTCATCGACAGCCGCACTTTTCCGCGCTCATCGAAGCCGAGCAGCTTCACCTTCACTTTGTCGCCTTCCTTGACGACATCGGAGGTCTTCTGCACGCGGCGGGTTGCGAGCTGGCTGATGTGTACGAGGCCGTCCTTGGCGCCAAAGAAGTTCACGAACGCACCGAAGTCCATGACCTTGACAACGGTGCCTTCGTAGATGTGTCCGACTTCCGGCTCGGATGCGATCGACTTGATCCAGTTGATCGCCGCTTTAATCGATTCCGCATTGGCTGAAGCGACCTTGACGGTGCCATCGTCAGAAATGTCGATCTTGGCGCCGGTCTTTTCCACGATCTCGCGAATGACCTTGCCGCCCGAACCGATCACTTCGCGGATCTTGTCGACTGGGATCGAAAACACCTCGATGCGCGGCGCATGCTCGCCAAGCTCGGCGCGGGCCGAGGTGATCGCCTTGCCCATCTCGCCGAGAATGTGCATGCGGCCGTCCTTCGCCTGAGCGAGCGCGATACGCATGATTTCTTCGGTGATGCCGGAAATCTTGATGTCCATCTGCAGTGAGGTGACGCCGCGTTCGGTGCCCGCGACCTTGAAGTCCATATCGCCGAGATGATCCTCGTCGCCGAGAATGTCGGAGAGCACCGCAAAGCGCTCTTCCTCCTTGATCAAGCCCATGGCGATGCCGGCCGTCGGCCGTTTCAGCGGTACGCCGGCATCCATCAGCGACAGGGAGGTGCCACATACGGTCGCCATCGACGACGAGCCGTTCGATTCCGTGATCTCGGAGACGACGCGGATCGTGTAGGGGAATTCGTGATGCGGTGGCAGCACGGGATGGACGGCGCGCCAGGCGAGTTTGCCGTGGCCGATCTCACGCCGCCCAGGCGCGCCGAGGCGGCCCGTCTCGCCGACCGAGAACGGCGGAAAATTGTAGTGCAGCAGGAACGTTTCCTTGTAGGTGCCCTGCAGCGCATCGATGAACTGCTCATCCTCGCCGGTGCCCAGCGTCGCAACGACGAGAGCTTGCGTCTCGCCGCGCGTAAACAGCGCCGAGCCGTGGGTGCGCGGCAGCACGCCGACTTCGCACACGATGGGACGGACGGTCTTCACATCGCGGCCGTCGATGCGAGTGCCGGAATCAAGAATATTCCAGCGTACGATCTTAGCCTCGAGGTCCTTGAACACACCGGTGACTTGCAGCTTCGGATATTTCGGCTCAGTGTCCGGTGGGCAGAAATGGCCCATGACGCGGTCTTTCGCGGCATCGATCGCCTTGTGGCGCGCCATCTTGTCCGGCAACGCATAAGCCGCGCGCAGGTCCTTCTCGACGAGGCCGCGCATTTCGGTTTCAAGCGCCGCATTGTCGGGCAGCTTGAGGTCACGCGGTTCCTTTGCGGCCTTTTCGGCAAGGCGGATGATGGCCTCGATCACCGGCTGGAAATGCCGGTGGCCGAACATCACGGCGCCGAGCATCACCTCTTCGGTCAGCTCTTTGGCCTCCAACTCCACCATCAGCACGGCATCCTGCGTGCCGGCGACGACGAGATCGAGCGCGCTCTCGGTCATCTCGTCGATCTGCGGGTTGAGTACGTATTCGTTGTTGATGAAGCCGACGCGTGCAGCTCCGATCGGGCCAATGAACGGTGCGCCGGACAACGTCAGGGCTGCTGAGGCTGCGACCATCGCCAAAATGTCGGGATCGTTCTCAAGATCGTGCGACAGAACGGTCACAATCACCTGAGTGTCGCAGCGCCAGCCGTCGGCAAACAGCGGACGGATGGGACGGTCAATGAGGCGGGAGACCAAGGTCTCCTTTTCGGTCGGACGCGCTTCGCGCTTGAAATAACCGCCGGGTATGCGCCCCGCAGCGTAATACTTTTCCTGGTAGTTGCAGGTCAGCGGCAGGAAATCGATACCTTCCTTGGGCTGTTTGGCTGCGACGACAGTGGCGATGACGGTAGTGTCGCCGTACGAAGCAAACACCGCTCCATCGGCTTGGCGGGCGAGCCTCCCTGTCTCTAGCGTGAGAGGGCGGCCGCCCCAATCAAGTTGCACACGATGAATATTGAACATTGCGATGGTCTTTCATGGTTTTCGCGGAAGTGCGAAAGCCATAAGCAAGACGGCGAGGCGCTGTTGACGCAGCCTTGCTGCGAATCGTTCCAGCGTCCGGCGATCCTGCCATGGCCTTCGGACTTCCATTGATATGGACGGGCAACGGCCCGTCGCTCTAATCGGCAGCATTGCTGCCCGACATGTGAGCGGGCGCCCGATGCGCTCCGCCACGAAACGCGCGGAACTCTCCGCGCGCACACTTTCAACGGCGAATACCGAGCCGTTCGATCAAACCCTTGTAGCGCCCCTCGTCGGTGCGCCGCAGATAGTCGAGAATTTGACGCCGCTGCGAGACGAGCTTTAGGAGCCCGCGCCGCGAGTGATTGTCTTTGATGTGAGTCTTGAAGTGATCCGTCAGATTGTTGATCCGCTCCGAAAGGAGCGCAACCTGAACTTCGGGCGAACCCGTATCATCGGATTTGACGGCGTACGTCTTGATGACTTCCGCTTTACGTGCGGTCGTAATCGACATCGTGACTAACCTTTTTGTTGGCCGGCGCGGCCTACCACGCCGGTTAAATTGAACACGCGCCGGGGGACGATTTCACCACGATCGACCTCGGCTATGGCCAAAAGCTGGCCGCCGACAGCGACCTGGACCACGCCGCGGAAGATGGAAGCGTCCCGTCCGCGCAATAAAACGGCTTGGCCCCTGTGAAGCCTTGCCGCATCTGCCTGGCTCACGGCCAGCGCCGGGATGTCGTCCAGCGCGGTCTCGATCGGCAGGAGCACGTCGGCGAGGTGACCCTCACCGGCGGCCGCTCTATGGCACAAAGCCTCGAGGCGTTCCAGCGAAATCATGGTCCGGTCGCCAAACGGTCCGACCTGGTCCCGGCGCAGGGCCGAGACGTGGCCAAGGGCCCTCAGTGCGCGGCCAAGATCGCGGGCGAGCGAACGGACATAGGTGCCTTTGCCGCATTCGGCAGCAAGGACTGCGTGATCGCGGTCCGGCATGTCGAGCAGATCGAGGCGGTGGATTTCCACGGTGCGTGGTGCGAGCTCGACCGTTTCACCCTCACGAGCAAGGTCATAGGCACGTTCGCCGGCGATCTTGATCGCCGAATATCGGGGCGGAACCTGTTCGATTGCGCCCGTGAACTGGGGCAGCAGGGCGTGAATCGCTGCGCCGTCAGGGCGATTTTCGCTGGCCGCTATGACGCGCCCCTCGGCGTCGTCAGTATCACGTTCCTCACCCCAGCGGACGGTAAAAAGGTATGTCTTCCGGCTGTCGACAACGAACGGAACGGTTTTGGTTGCTTCGCCGAGCGCGATCGGCAGACAGCCCGATGCAAGGGGATCAAGCGTGCCCGCGTGGCCGGCGCGTTTTGCCGTGAACAAGTGCTTTACCACCGAAACGGCATGCGTGGAGGTCATGCCAACCGGCTTGTCGAGCACGATCCAGCCGTGCACGTCGCGCTTCGGCCGTTTCTTATTGCCCTTCTTCTCGGGCGCGGCCGAATCGGAGTCGCCAGCGATCACCGCTCCGCCGCCATTCTGCATCGCTAAGATCTCATTCGTTGCAGGCATCATTCGTCCTTGTCACCGCCAAGATCGCGCCGGACCTCAGGTGTTCGCAAAAGCTTCTCGATCCGTTCCGCCTCATCGAATCGTTCGTCAACGCGGAAGCGAATCTCTGGAGCAAATTTTAGGTTAACGCGCCGCGCAATCTCGCCACGGATGTAACGTTTATGGCGGTCGAGCGCGCCGACCACCTCGTCTTCATCCCGTCCGCCGAGCGGCATGACATAGATCGTCGCAAACCGCAGGTCAGGCGACATGCGCACTTCCGGAACCGTAATCATGTGCGTTTCGACGACGGGATCGTGCACCTCGCCGCGCGACAGTATCTCGGCAAGCTCATGACGGATCAATTCGCCGACGCGGAGCTGACGCTGTGAACCGCCTGACGCCTGATTGCGATGGTGATGAGGTGCCATTGGTTTTTATGCTTCGTGATGCCCGGGTTTGACCTGGGCATCAGTCTCCATCTTGCGAAAAACGACTTTGCTGCATGGATCGCCGGATCAAGTCTGGCAATGTTGGGACGCGAAGCGAACCTTGAGTATGGGACTCACAGCGTTCGCTGTACGGTCTCCACGCGGTAACACTCGATAACGTCGCCGACTTTCATATCCTGATAATTCTCGAACGCCATGCCGCATTCCTGGCCGGCGACGACTTCGCGCGCATCGTCCTTGAAGCGCTTGAGTTGCGACAGCTTGCCCTGATGAACGACCACGTTGTCGCGGATAAGCCGCACATTGGCGCCGCGTTCGACGACGCCATCGGTAATGCGGCAGCCGGCGACGTTGCCGACCTTCGAGACCTTGAAGACTTCGAGAATGACCGCATTGCCGAGCATGGTCTCGCGCAGCGTCGGCGCCAGCAATCCCGACATCGCCTTCTTCACGTCGTCGATGAGATTATAAATGATGTCGTAATAGCGGATCTCGATCCCGGCCTGATCGGCGGCTTCGCGCGCTTCTTTGTGCGCGCGAACACTAAAGCCGATGACGGCCGCGCCCGAAGCTTCCGCGAGCGTCACGTCGGATTCGGTAATTCCACCGGCGCCAACGAAGATCACGCGCGCGGCCACTTCCTCGGTGGAGAGCTTTTCCAGCGCGCCGAGGATAGCTTCGATCGAGCCCTGCACGTCGCCCTTGATCACCAGCGGGAATTCCTTGCGTCCCGATGTCTTGAGCTGGCTCATCATCTGTTCGAGCGAGCCGCGCATGCCGGTCTGCCGTGCAGCGGCCTTCTCGCGCTTCTGGCGCGAGCGGTAATCGGCGATTTCGCGGGCGCGCGCTTCGGTGCCGACGACGGCGAGCCGGTCGCTCGCCTCCGGCGTGCCGTTGAAGCCCAGCACCTCGACGGGCATCGAAGGAGCGGCGGCCACGACCGCATTACCGGTATCCGACATCAGCGCACGCACACGGCCCCATTCAGAGCCGGCGACAACGATATCGCCTTGTTTCAGCGTGCCGCGCTGCACCAGTACGGTCGCAACCGGGCCGCGTCCGCGATCGAGCCGGGCTTCGATAACGGTGCCTTCAGCCGGGCGATTTGGGTTGGCCTTAAGCTCAAGGACCTCGGCCTGCAACGCGATCATGTCGAGCAGCTTGTCGAGATTGCGCTTCTCTTTCGCCGAGACCTCGATCTCGAGCACGTCGCCGCCCAGCGATTCGACCTGGATCTCATGCTGCAGCAATTCGGTGCGCACGCGCTCCGGTTTGGCGTCCGGCTTGTCGATCTTGTTGATGGCAACGATGATCGGAACTTTTGCCGCCTTGGCGTGATGGATCGCTTCGATCGTCTGCGGCATCACCCCGTCGTCTGCGGCGACGACCAGCACGACGATATCCGTGATCTTGGCGCCGCGCGCCCGCATGGCCGTAAAGGCGGCGTGGCCGGGCGTATCGATGAAGGTGATTCGGCCGCCCGAAGGCGACGTTACCTGATAGGCACCGATATGCTGCGTGATGCCGCCGGCTTCCGCGGCCGCGACGTCGGTCGAGCGAATGGCATCGAGCAATGATGTCTTGCCGTGGTCGACGTGACCCATGATGGTGACGACCGGTGCGCGCGACAGCAGGTTCGCCGGATCGTCCGGTGCATCGAACATGCCTTCTTCGACGTCGGATTCGGCGACGCGCCGCACCGTGTGGCCGAGTTCCTCGGCGATGAGCTGGGCAGTATCGGCGTCGATCGTGTCGGTGATCTTCGCCATGTGACCCTGCTGCATGAGAATGCGGATCACGTCGACGCCGCGCTCGGCCATGCGGTTGGCCAGTTCCTGGATGGTGATCGTCTCGGGAACGATGACCTCACGCGCGATCTTTTCCTTAGGCTCGTTGTCGCGATGGCCGGTCATGCGCTGGACGCGGCGGCGGAACGCGGCGACAGAGCGCTCGCGCTCCTCATCGGCAGAAAGGGCGGTTACGAGGGTCAGGCGGCCGCGACGCTTTTCAGCGCCGCCGCGTGCCGGTTTCGGCGCTGGCGCCGGACGTGCCGGCGCACCGCCGGGTCCGCGCCGTGCGGTGCGCGGCGCCTCTTCCTCGTCAGCTTCGAGTACCGGTCGCGCGCCGGCCGGCTTTGCGACGACGGCGTCCGTGCCGAAGCGCTTCTTGGCGACCTCGTCGGCTTTGCGCTTGGTTTCTTCATCGTGCTTGCGGCGTTCTTCCTCGTCGCGCTTGCGCGCTTCGGCCTTCGCGCGTTCGCCTCGCTCGGCTTCTTCGCGGCTATGACGAACACGAGCCTCTTCTTCGGCGATCTTGCGTTCTTCCGCCTCGCGCAAACGCGCATCGGCGAGCGCATGAGCACGCGCGCTGCGCTCTTCCTCGGTAAGCGTGCGCAGCACAACACCGGAAGGCTTTGTTGAAACCGCAGGGGCCGCCGCAGGCGCGCCCTTCGTTTGTTGAACGGCGGGCTTCGGCGCCGCACCGGAGCGATCCGATTTCGCGACAGTGTCGACTTTGGCGGGGCCCGCTGGGCTCGGAATGCGACGCTTGATCGTCTCAACGGCAACGGCCTTGCTGCGACCGTGGCTGAAGCTCTGGCGCACAACGCCCTGCTCGACCCCGCCCCGCTTCAACGTCAGCGTCTTGGTCGAACTCACGCTCAGCTTTTCGCCGCCACCGTTTTTGGTCGTCTCAGTCATCCGCTTCCATTTCCGTACGCGTCCGTAGTCCTCGGCCGCTGCTTTGCATCGGCGTCTTCAACGAGTTCAGTTCAGCGCAGTGCCGGCCCGGAGATCCAGGTCGCCGGCCCGAAATCGCTCAAGGCGCCGCAATCGGGCCATGACCGTATCGCTCGCTCGGCCGGCGAGCAGGGCTGCATGTACCACATTTGGGCGGCCAAGTGCCAAATCCAATTGCGCCGATGTCAGGATTTGAATCTTACTGACCGGACTACTCATTTGGCGCCGCCGCAGCGCAGCATCGAGCTTGCGTACCCCGTCCGGCGACGCGTCGGCGGCGTGGATGACCGCCACAACGTCGCGATGCGCCAGCGCGCCCTCGGTCTTGCCAAATCCTGCCGCCACCAGGCCCGATTTTCCCGCAATGGCGAGGGCGTCGAGCAGGGTGCTTTCGAGCAGCCCTTCGGTTTTCGCCACAAGGTCGGCCGGGACACGGATGTCCCGCCTGAAGCCCCGCGGAAAGGCCTTGCGTTTGATTGCGTCGGCCACGGCGTCCCGCGTCGCCGTCACCCAGACCCCTCGGCCGGGCAGCTTTCCCTTAATGTCCGGCACGGCCTCGCCATTAGGGCTGACAACAAACCGGATCAGGTCCGCGGCCGGGCGTACCGTATGGGTAGCGACGCAACGCCTCGTGAGTTCCCGCGCATGCGGTCCGCCATCGAGCACGGCCGCCGATCCCGTTTGTTGAGTATTCGGGGTCATGCGCGCGGGCGCCTCTCTCTATGCGTGCGCTTCGGTGGCGGCCGCCTCATCGGCCGGTGGCGCCAGATCAGCCTCGCTGACCCAGCCGGCTTTCAGCCGCGCCTGCATGACGATCGCCTCCGCCTCTTCGCGGGAGACGTCGAAACCGTCGAGAATGCCTGCTTGGCGAACGGATTCACCGTCCTTGCGCTCGGTCCAACCGGCGAGGTCGTCGGTGGCGCAACCTGCCAAATCCTCGACCGTTTTGATGTCGTTCTCGCCGAAGCGCACCAGCATTGCGGTGGTGACGCCCGGGACCTCCTTCAGTGCATCCTCAACGCCGAGCTCCTTGCGCTTGGCATCGAGCTCGCCCTCGATCTTGGCGAGGTATTCCCGCGCCCGGTTCTGCAACTCGCTAGCGGTGTCCTCGTCGAAGCCTTCGATACCGGCGATTTCCTTTACATCGACCAGCGCCAGTTCCTCGACCGAGTTGAAGCCTTCCGAAGCCAGCAATTGTCCGATGACCTCATCGACATTGAGCGAGTTGATGAACATGCGCGTGCGGTTCTCGAACTCGGCCTGGCGGCGCTCGGATTCCTCCTGCTCCGTCAGAATGTCGATGTCCCAGCCGGTGAGTTGCGACGCGAGCCTGACGTTCTGGCCGCGCCGACCGATGGCGAGTGATAGCTGCTGATCGGGAACCACGACTTCGATACGCTCGCGCTCCTCGTCGAGCACGACCTTGGCGACTTCGGCGGGCGCCAGCGCGTTGACGACGAACGTTGCGGTGTCGTGCGACCACGGAATGATATCGATCTTCTCGCCCTGCAACTCGTTGACCACGGCCTGCACGCGCGAGCCGCGCATGCCGACGCAGGCGCCGACCGGATCGACGGAGGAATCGCGCGATACGACCGCGATCTTGGCGCGCGAGCCGGGATCGCGTGCGACCGCCTTCACCTCGACGATGCCGTCGTAGATTTCGGGCACTTCCTGGGCAAACAGCTTGGACATGAATTGGGGGTGCGTGCGCGACAGGAAAATCTGTGGTCCACGCTGCTCGCGCCGTACGTCGTAGATGTAGGCACGGATACGGTCGCCGTTCCTGAAAACCTCGCGCGGGAGCATCTCGTCACGACGCACAATCGCCTCGCCGCGTCCGAGATCGACGACGACGTTGCCGTATTCGACCCGCTTCACGATGCCGTTGACGACATCGCCGATGCGATCCTTGTATTCGTCGTACTGGCGGTCCCGTTCAGCCTCACGCACTTTCTGCACGATGACCTGTTTGGCCGACTGAGCGGCGATCCGTCCGTATTCCAGCGGCGGCAGGGGATCCGCAATGGTATCGCCGATCTGAGCGGCCGGATGCCGGCGCCGCGCGTCCTCGAGACTGATCTGTGTCGCGGGATTTTCGACCGCCTCGACTACCAGCATGTGGCGCGACAGATGAAGCTCCCCGCTCTTTGGATCGATCTCGGCGCGGACCTCGGTCTCGCTGCCGTAGCGCGAGCGGGCCGCCTTGGCGATTGCGTCCTCCATGGCGCCGAGCACGATCTTGCGATCGATGGCTTTTTCTCGTGCGACCGCATCCGCGATCTGCAGCAGTTCGAGTTTATTGGCGCTTACAGTCGCCATCAGTCAGTCTCCCTCGGTTGGGTCTCGTGCTGTGCGCGCCTCGGCGCAGGATTCGTATGTTTCGGGTGGTGCCGCTTCCGGTGACGAGGCGACCCGTGGTTCGCAGCGTCGGGTGTGGACGTGTCGCGGTCGCCGCGCTTGCCCCGCCGCAGCGATTCCGCAACGAGTGCGTCGGTCAATACCAGCTTGGCCTCGGCGATATCGTCGATCGGTAGCAGGATTTCCGTCTGCTGGGCGTCGGTGCCGTCGCCCCAGTGCATCCGCACGCTGTCGCCGTCGGTGCCGGCAAGTTCACCGCGAAAACGGCGGCGGCCGTCGATGGGAACCAGCATCTCAACGTGAGCAACGTGACCGGCATAGCGGTCGAAATCAGAGCGGCGCACCAGCGGGCGGTCGATGCCGGCCGAGGAAATCTCCAGCCGGTAGGCGGTTTCGATGGGATCGGCGACGTCGAGCGCCGGCGACAGCGCTCGCGAAACCGCTTCGCAGTCTTCGATCGCCATCATGCCGTCCGGCCGCTCGGCCATGATTTGTACGGTGCAGCCGGCGGCTCCGGAAATACGCACGCGCACCAGCCGGTAACCAAGCTCGGCAAGCACCGGCTCGGCAATCGCTGCGATACGCGCCGCCCGTCCCGGCTCGGTAATGAGGCGCGGCTCGTCGGCAAAGGTCGTCAGCGTATCGTCCATAGTCGTCGCGGCCATAGACCTTGGTGTATCGCGCTGTTGAAACATTCATCCCGCAAAAAAAGGACCGATCCGCCTGGCCTCAGGTAACAAAAAAGAGCGGGTCCCAAGGGGCCCACTCTCAAAACCGCTCGGATCAACCGACCGCTATGAGGTATCCATGACGGACGTGCGGAATATAGCGATTTGCCGGGGCGTTGCAAGGCCGCCAGGCGGCAGTCGCGAGAAGAAATCAACAGCGTTTACGCCGCAAGATTTCGTTCAGCATTCCCGAATTATTGTGCCGCCCGGTGGCAAATTCCGAAGTCGCTCCGAAGTTGAAGTCGCTCTCAAGTCTCTTTTGCAAATGTGGCGCGGGCACGACGGCGTGTGGCGTTCGACTTCGCAATCAGGTTGCTGACGCTGTGGTCTTGGCCGATGGACGTGAGCGATGGGTGCTGCGCTCTCGCTGATTCCTGAACTTGAAGAGGTTATCCGGCGCGGCTCGCGGGAAAAACGCACTGCTGCGCTGAAGCGCATCACCGCGCTATTTCTGGATGGCGCGGACCGCTACAGCGACGAGCACGTCAATCTGTTTGACGACATCTTCGGTCTCCTCATCGAGGAGATCGAGAACAAGGCGCGCGCCGAGCTGTCCAGTCGTCTCGCACCCGTCGACAACGCGCCGGTCAAAATTTTACAGACTCTCGCAAAGGATGACGATATTGCGGTTGCCGGACCGGTACTCAAGCTCGCCGCGCACTTGCCCGAGGCCGATCTCGGCGCCCTTGCGAAGACCAAGAGCCAGGCTCATCTGCACGCCATATCGGCCAGGAGCATGCTCGGCGAGCGAGTGACGGACGTCCTGGTCAGCCGGGGCGATCTTGAGGTCGCTCGCCGTGTCGCCGGCAATCGCAACACACGCCTTTCGGAGAAAGGCTTTTCCAATCTCGTCAAGCGCGCTGAAGACGACGGAATCCTGGCCGAAAAGGTAGGATTGCGCCCCGATATCCCTGAAGCGATGTTCCACGAGCTGCTGAAGAAAGCGACGGCAGTGGTGCGCAACCGTTTGCTGGCCTCGGCGACGCCGGAAGTCAGGGAGGAAATTTGTCGGGTCTTGGCAAAAGTCGCCGAGGAGGTTGGCGCGCGCGTGCGGCCTCGTGATTACACGGCAGCGCAGCGCGTCGTGCTCGGTCTAAATCGGTCAGGACGTATGACCGAGACGGCGCTGGCCGCATTTTGCAGCGAGGGCAAATACGAGGAGACGGTGATTGGGCTCGCCGCGCTTGCCAAAGTTCCCATCACCGTTGTCGACCGGTTGATGGGCGGAGAGCGGCCCGATCCGGTGCTGATCTTGTGCAAGGTGGCCGGATTTGGCTGGCCGACCGTAAAGGCTATCATCACGTTGCGACCGGACAGAAAGGGCCCGGCTCGCCAAGGCCTCGATGACGCCTTTGCGAATTACGAACGGCTTTCGGCCTCGACCGCTCAGCGGGTCGTGCGGTTCTGGCAGGTCCGGCCAAACTAGCCAGGTCCGTTTCGCCCGCTACGTCCGGCGGAACACCAGAAAGCATGACGCTCGCGCTTCACGCGACGCCTTGGCGTGATAGCGCGTCGGGACGAAGCCCGCCCAGGCCTTGCGCCAATCATCAGCACACTGCGCGGTCCATTCGAATTCCTGCGACCTCAACATCCGTTGCAAGGTCCAGGCTGCATAATCGGCAATATCCGTCACGAAGCGAAACTCGCCGCCGGTTCGCAAGATCCGTCCAAGGCGCGCGATCATTTCATCCTGAACAAAACGGCGCTTCCAATGCCGCCGCTTGGGCCATGGGTCCGGATGGATCAGGTCAATGCGTGCCAGTGAGCTGTCGGGAAGCCACTCGATCAGGCTCGTGGCATCGTCGAAATGAAGGCGGATGTTCTGAGAGCCGCTGCGTTCGATCGCGGCCAGTGCCTTGGCCATGCTGTTGATAAAGGGCTCGACACCGATGAAACCCCGCTGCGGATGTTCTCGCGCCTGTGCGAGCATCGACTCGCCGCCGCCAAAGCCAATCTCGAGCACGACATCGGTGACCGGCACCGGAAACAAGGCGCGCGGATCAGCGGGCGCGGTCTCGCTCGGATCGAGAGCAAGGCGAGGCAGCAGCGTCTCGATGAGGCGCGCCTGTTGCGGACGTAATTTGTGGCCTTTGCGCCGGCCGAAGAAAGCGCGAGGCGGTGTCGCGGAACGCTGGCTCATGGTCACCACGCCGGCGAACATCTGCATCCGATTTCTTTACTATTGAAAACGTCAATGGCCGGGACAAGCCCGGCCATAATGCAGATCCGAGTTTGGATCCGGTGTCAGCGCAGCGCACGCTTGAGCGTATCGGCGAGGTCGGTTCGCTCCCAAGAGAAGCCACCGTCCTTTTCGGGCGCCCGGCCGAAATGGCCATAGGCCGCGGTTCGCCGATAGATCGGCTTGTTGAGCTTGAGCGTCCGGCGGATGTTGGTCGGCGTCAAACTGAACATCTCCGGCAGCACCTTTTCGAGCTTTCGCTCATCGATTTTGCTGGTGCCGTGCGTGTCGACCAACAGCGACATCGGGTCGGCGACTCCGATCGCATAGGCGACCTGAATGGTGCAGCGGTCGGCGAGGCCGGACGCAACGACGTTTTTGGCAAGATAACGCGCCGCATAAGCCGCCGAACGGTCGACTTTGGTCGGGTCCTTGCCGGAGAACGCGCCGCCGCCATGGGGTGCGTAGCCGCCATAGGTGTCGACGATGATCTTGCGGCCGGTCAGGCCGCAGTCACCGTCGGGACCGCCAACTACGAAATTGCCGGTCGGATTGACGAGGAAGTCGGAGGGCTTCGACGGCATCCAGCCCTTGGGCAGCGACAATTCGACAGCGGACGAGATCAGGTCGCGCACCATGCCGGGCGTATATTTCTTGCCGTTGCGATTTTGCGCGTTGTGCTGGGTCGAGACCACGACCTTGGTGCAGCCGACGGCTTTGCCGTCGACATACTTCACCGTGACCTGGCTCTTTGCGTCCGGCTGCAGATCGAACAGCTTGCCGGACCGGCGCTGCTCGGAGAGCGTGCGCAGGATTTTGTGAGCGAAGAAGATCGGGGCCGGCATGAACGAGCCCTTTTCGTAGACCTCGCTCTCGGTGCAGGCGTAGCCGAACATCATGCCCTGGTCGCCTGCACCCTCTTCTTCGCCGCCTTTCTTTTTCTTGGCGTCGACGCCCATGGCGATGTCGGGCGATTGGCCGTGCAGCAGCACCTCGACGTCGGCGCCGTAATACGAAAAGCCATCCTGGTCGTAACCGATATCCTTGACCACACCGCGTGCGATTTCGGTGATCATCTCGCGGTTGACCACGACCGCGGCGCCATGTTTGCGGAACAGCGGCGCTTGCCCGCGGCCTTCGCCGGCGACGACAATCTTGTTGGTAGTGCACAGCGTCTCGCAGCCCAGCCGCGTGTTGACCTTGCTGTCGTCCGCAATGCCGAGCTCGATGTCATTTTCCAGAAAGGCGTCGAGAATACCGTCCGAGATTTGATCGCAGACCTTGTCCGGATGGCCTTCGGAAACCGACTCGCTGGTGAAAAGGTAGTTAGAACGTTGCACTGCGAAGCACTCCCCTCGTGAGACTGGGCCTCGATCGTCTTAAGCTTTTGCTGCGAACGGTCAGAGCGCCGCTCAGCGCCGGCACTCTGCCGCGCTGATCCGTGGGGTTGTTGCAGCGTACCCCCTGCCCGGTCAAGATGTGGGCTTAGAGTGGGCGATGGCGGGCGATGTCGATGTGGCGGGGTGGGTCATTTAGCGCTTGTCGCTGCTGGCGATCTGCTCGACCAGATCGACTATGCGGCGGCGCAGCTTCGAGTCGGCAATCTTGGTGAAAGCCTTGGTGAGCGCCAGTCCGTCCGACGTTGCAAGGAAATCCGCCACATAGGCGGGTGACGGCGCCTCACCCATGCCTTCTGGGCGGCCCAATGACGGCACGGTGGGGGCGCCTTCGAAGAAAAACGAAACCGGCACCTGCAGAATATGTGAAATCTGCTGCAACCGGCTGGCTCCGATGCGGTTCGTCCCCTTTTCGTATTTCTGTACCTGTTGGAACGTCAGCCCGAGAGCATCACCGAGTTTTTCCTGGCTCATCCCCAGCATCATCCGGCGCATACGTACACGGCTCCCGACGTGCTTATCGATTGGGTTCGGTGCCTTTTTGGCGATCATATAATCAACTCCTATGACACCCCTCTCTAGCGTAATACGCTTGGATATCAAATCTGTCGTAATTGAATAATAGGCATTACACATTATGCCTCCTGATAGTTCTGCATCAGTTCATGCGGAAAAGTGATAAAGTAGCTTTTGATCTTCGGATTTATCCACCATGCGCGCGACAGTTGAATGGCGACTACTAAGGTATTTCCGGTCGTTTGACTTTTCGCGGGCGCACGGTCGTGTGCAAAATTTTCTCCTTCGAGGAGCCCCAAAGGTGGTGTCCCGGCTTCGTGGGACTCTTTCGGATGGAATAAAACGTTCTTGCTAGAGGGGCTTGGATAAACCTCTGGCAGTCTGCCGCCGCTGCCGGATGATCGCGAAGAGTGCGATCCCCACCATCAGGGCGGCAGGGGCGTCCCCGACGCGCGCATAGAACGGCGCGCGGATCGGTCGCGGCAACGGCGAGTCGACGACGCCTTCGCGGCCGAGAGGCAAGGAGTTGAGAACGCGGCCGAGCGGATCGATGACGGCTGAGATGCCGGTATTTGCGGCGCGAGCCACCGGAAGGCCTTGCTCGATCGCCAGCACGCGGGCCTGCTGAAAGTGCTGGTAAGGACCGGTGCTGATGCCGAACCAGCCGTCGTTGGTGACGTTGACGATCCACCCTGGCCTCTGGCCGGATGGCACGGCCTCGCCTGGAAAAATGATCTCGTAGCAGATGAGCGGAAGCATGACCGGTGCGCCCGGCACGGGAAGAAGCCGGTGCCGGTCGCCGGCCTGAAATCCCCCGCGCTGTTCGGTCAATTCCTGCAGGCCGAGACGCTCGAGCAGGTGTTCGAACGGCAAATACTCACCGAACGGCACGAGGTGCACCTTGTCGTACAGCGCCGCAATCGATCCGTCGTGATCGATGACATAGATGGAGTTGTAAGCGTCTGTATCAGTTGCGTTGACCGGTTCGGCGAGACGTATCGCGCCGGTAATCAGCACAGTGCCTGGCCCAAGTAATTGCGTGATCTGCGCAAGCGCATCCGATTCGCGTGTCAGAAAAAAAGGAAAAGGCGATTCCGGCCAGATCAGATGCGTGGCGTCGCGGGTCCCCAGCGATTGCGGTCCCGACGCGCGATCCGACAGGCTGAAGTACTTATCCATGACTTGCTGTTTGGCCGCATAATTGAAGCGGACGTCCTGCTGCAGGTTCGGCTGCATGATGCGCAAGTGCACTTTGTCGACGAGCCGTGTCGGCGTTCGCGAAAGCCGCAGCGCGCCATAGCCGCTGAGGCCGCCAAGCACGCAGACGGCAAGCAGAAGCGGCAGCCACGGCCGGCGGGTCTCGGCGGGATCGTCACTGAGCGCAGCGGGGCTCGCAAACACCACAATGGCAATGAAGGTGAGGCCCCAGATGCCCACAAGCGCCGCGCTTTGCGCCAACACCAGCGGAGACGTGAGCGCATAGCCGAGCGCATTCCACGGAAACCCGGTCAAGACGTGACCGCGCAGCCATTCCACGGTCGTCAGCGACACGCCGAGCGCCAAAATGCGGACTGGGCCGCGCACCCACAGCAATCGGGCGAGGCCGACGCCCACAGCCGTGTAGATGGCCAGCACGCCCGGCAAACCGACAACCGCGAAGGGCAGGAGCCAGCCGAAGGTCGGGGCGTCGACCAGGAAGGCGTATCCGATCCAATACAACCCGGCCACGAAATAGCCGAACCCGAACCACCAGCCAGCCGACGCAGCCCTGAATACGCCGCCCCACCGGCCGACGCCGGAACCGTCGATCAGCCAGACCAGCGTCGAGAACGTCAGAAACAGGATCGGCCAGAAATTAAATGGCGCCATCGCCAGCGCCGAGAGTGCGCCGGCGATAAACGCGATGGACCAGCGGCGCCAGCCCCAGGCCAACACGATGGCGTGGATCAGCCGTTTCAACGTCACGGTGCGCGCGGCAGGTTTGTGTTTGGCCGATTGGCTTCGTCGCGCGGCGACGGTCGAGCCGCGGCGGCGGACGCCTTGGCGAGACCGGACAGTTCACGCGCGGTTCCGGGCCGCCGATCCCGGCTGCGGTAGATTTTTACCCGTTTGATCCGGCGCGGATCGGCATCGAGCACTTCGGTCTCAAAACCCTCCGGTCCCGGCACGAGCTCGCCGCGCACCGGCACGTGGCCGGCCCGCATTACCAGATAGCCGCCGAGCGTATCGACCTCTTGGGTGGCTTCGCCGACATCGAACTCGTCGCCGATCATCGCCCGCACGTCGTCGAGGCTGGCGCGGCCATTGGCGAGGAACGACCCGTCGCTTTGCCGGGTCACCGCCGGCATCTCGGCCTCGTCGTGCTCGTCGGCAATATCGCCGACGATCAGTTCGACCAGGTCTTCCATCGAGACGAGCCCATCAGTGCCGCCATATTCGTCGATGATCAGCGCGAGGTGAATCCGCGTTGCCTGCATTTTCGCGAGCAGATCGAGCGCAGGCATGGATGGCGGCGCATAAAGGATTTCGCGCACGATCTTGGCGCGGCTCAAAGGCATCGTGAGATCGATATTTGCAAAATTCAGATCGGTTGCCGGGGTCGCTTGCTGCGCGGCGGTTGCGGGATTTTGTGCGGCGCGGGCCGCCATGAAGGCGATCAAGTCACGAATGTGCACCATGCCGATCGGGTCATCGAGGGTGTCGTTGTAGACCACCAGCCGCGAATGAGCGGCGCCCTCGAAGACCTTGACCAGTTCGCCGATCGCAATGTCCTGCTGTACGGCGACGATGTCGGCGCGCGGTACCATGACGCTTTCAGTCCGGCATTCGCGCAAGCCAAGAATGTTCTTGAGCATCGCGGCCTCTTCCGGCGAGAAGCCCGATTCGGGCCGTTCGGCGGTGAGGACGAGTTCAAAATCGGCCCGCGTTGCAGCGGCCTTCCAGCCAAACAAAATGCGCATGACACGTGTCAGCCACCCCTCGTACGGCTGATCGCCCTGCTCAGGTACGACCATCGGGAGGTTGTGGTGCCCGCTCTCGGCCGGTTCGCGCGTCGGGATGTGAGACATGGCTGCTAATTCGAGGATCGTCGGCTTCGGGACGCTGATTTTGCGGAGACTCGTTTTACCGATGGGGCTCTACGCGCGTAGGGATCGGGAACCGCCAACTGCCGCAAAATCTGCCGCTCGGCGCCTTCCATTCTTGCAGCATCGTCGTCTCGCTCATGATCATAGCCAAGCAGATGCAGGAAACCATGCACAGTGAGGTGGGCGACATGATGGAGGAACGGCTTGTGCTCCGCCCGCGCTTCTCGCTCTATGGTTTCGAAGGCCAAGACAATATCGCCAAGGTGGCGCGGACTGCCTCCTAAGTCGTTGGTTGGAAACGATAACACGTTCGTTGCCCGGTCGATCCCGCGCCAGCGTCGGTTGAGCAGCCGGATCGCCGAATTATCCGTCAGCACAATAGCAAGCTCGGCGTCGCCCGTTGATGCCGCGGTGGCCGCTTCGGCGACCGCGCGGCGAATGGCCGATTTGATCTTCGCGGGTTCCTTCCAGAGCCCGCTGTCGGCGCGTAAATCGATCGCGAGCTTTGGCCGCGCCGATGGCGTCATGCCGGGCGTTCGCGTTTGCGCGCCGCCGCCTTGTCGTAGGCCTCGACGATGCGCGCGACGAGCTCATGGCGAATGACGTCGGCGGATGAGAACGACACGTGCGCAATGCCATCTACGCCATCGAGGAGTCGCACCGCTTCGGCGAGACCGGACGTCTGGCCCGATGGCAAATCGACCTGGCTCGGATCGCCGGTTACCACCATGCGGCTGCTCTCGCCCAACCGGGTAAGCAGCATTTTCATCTGCATGGCGGTGGTGTTCTGCGCCTCGTCCAGAATAATGGCGGCGTTCGATAACGTGCGTCCGCGCATGAAAGCGAGCGGCGCGATCTCAATTTCAGTGCTCTGCAACGCGCGTTCGACGACCCGCGCATCCATCAGATCGTAAAGGGCGTCGTAGATCGGCCGCAGATAAGGATCGACCTTTTCGCGCATGTCGCCCGGCAGGAAGCCGAGGCGCTCGCCGGCCTCGACTGCGGGCCTTGATAGAACGATGCGGTCGACCTCTTTGCGTTCAAATAATTGAATTGCGTGGGCGACCGCGAGCCAGGTCTTGCCGGTTCCGGCCGGGCCGGTCGAAAAGACCAGCGCGTGACGCTTGAGCGCGCGAATGTAGGCGTCTTGCGCCGGCGTGCGGGCGCGGACGCGGCGCTTGCGCAAATTGAATTCTTCGAAGCTCTGCCGCGCCGACGCCGGATCGAAATCGAACAGTGAGCCTTGAGACAGCGCGAGCCGGATCGTGCCGTCGACGTCGCCCTGTGAGAGCTCGTCGCCATGCTTGAGACGCTCATAGAGCGTGTCGAGCACGCGGCGCGCCTGTTCACAGGTTTCGCGGGTGCCTTCAATGGTGACGTGATTGCCGCGCGAATTCGCCACGACACCGAGCCGGCGCTCGATCAGCGCTAGATTTTGTCCGTATTGGCCAAACAAAGCCGATGCCAGACGATTGTCGTCGAAATTCAGCGTGACCTGCGTCGGATTGTCCGGCGCCGCGATCAACGATTCGCCTTGAGTTCCGGTTGGTTGCATTCAGGCCCCTGCGCCAAGGAGACTGGGCTGCTGCGCCGGCGCATGCGCAAGGACGCCGAACAGACTATTGCTGGACACCTCGGTAACGGTGACGGCGCAAATCTCGCCGATGAGGGACGCAGGTGCTGTCACCTGCACAGGTTGAAGATAAGGCGAGCGGCCGACAAGCTGCCCCCGGTAGCGGCCCGGCCGCTCAAAAAGCACCTCGAAAGTTCGGCCGAGGCAGGTTTGATTGAACGCCTCCTGATGCCGGTCGATCGCGTGCTGCAGCCGATACAAACGGTCTGATTTCGAGGCTTCATCCACTTGATCAGCCATGTCGGCGCCGGGTGTGCCGGGCCGTGGCGAATATTTGAAAGAATACGCGCCCGAATAGCCGATCTCATCGACAAGGCGAAGCGTGTCGGCAAAGTCGTCTTCGGTCTCGCCCGAAAAGCCGACAATGAAATCGGATGTGAGCGCAAGATCAGGCCGCCCATCGCGCAGGCGATGGACGATGTCGATGTAATCCCGGCGCGTATGCCGCCGGTTCATCGCGGCGAGGATACGATCGGAGCCCGACTGTACTGGAAGATGCAGTTGCGGCATCAGCTGCGGCAGGTCGCGATGCGCGGCGATCAGATCGTCGCCCATGTCGCGCGGATGGCTAGTCGTGTAGCGCAGGCGTTCAACGCCGTTCAGCCGTGATACGTGCTCCAACAGTCGCGACAGCGGCCAGGCGCGGCCGTCCGGTCCATCACCGTGATACGCGTTGACGTTCTGCCCGATCAGCGTGATTTCGCGCACACCCGCATTCGCCAGCCGTTCCACCTCGGCGAGGATCTTGGTCACGGGCCGGGAGATTTCGGTGCCGCGCGTATAGGGTACGACACAGAAGGTACAGAACTTGTCGCAACCTTCCTGAACGGTGACGAAGGCCGATACACCACGCGCGCGGATGGCCGCCTCGCTGGGCGCGGCCAGGTGATCGAACTTGTCGTCGGCCGGAAACTCGGTCTCGACGGCTTTGCCATCACGTTCGGCTCGCGCCAGCAAATCGGGCAGGCGGTGATAGTTCTGCGGCCCAAACACCAGGTCGACGGCAGGCGCGCGGCGGATGATCTCCTCGCCTTCGGCTTGCGCGACGCAACCGGCGACCGCGATGACGAGGTGGCGTCCTGCCGCGGCGGCATCCTCCTTCAGGCGGCGCATCCGGCCGATTTCGGAGTAGACCTTTTCGGCCGCCTTTTCGCGGATATGGCAGGTATTGAGGATGACGACGTCGGCGTCGGCGGGACTTGCGGTCTCGGCATAACCCTGCGGCGCCAAGGTGTCCGTCATACGCTGCGAATCGTAGACGTTCATCTGGCAGCCGAAGGATTTGATGTAGAGTTTGCGAGTTCCCGCCATTCCCGTCGTGTTCGAACGTGAGACGTTCTCACCGCTCCTACTGTAACAATATATCGTTTTTGCGATGGTGCGTCAGCCCAAGGATGGGCGAAGCCCCGGGGTTAGACCAGGTCGCGCCGCAGCACCAGCGCAGCTGCACCCGACGCGTAATAACCTTTTCGCCGCCCCACCTCACGGAATCCGGCGCGAGCGTAGAGTCGACGGGCGGGCTCGTTCTGCTCGTCGACGTCGAGAAACGCAGTCCGAGCGCCAAGTCCTGCCAAGCTCCGCAAGTTAAGATCGAGAAGCGGTCGGGACAGTCCGCGGCCACGCCAAGCAGGCGCGATCGCGATCGACAGGATTTCGGCCTCGTCCGCGGCCATGCGGGACAGGATGAACCCCGTCATGGTTTGGCCTGACGTCGCGCAATGACCAACCACCGAGCGGTCAGTCAGCAGCCGATGGACCTCGTCCTCATCCCAGCCCCGCTGAAACGAGGCGGCATGCAAGGCTGCGATTTTCGCGGCGTCGTGCGGGCGCGTTTCCGACAGCGTCGGCTCACGGGCCAGCAGGCGAGAGACGATATTGATCATCGGCGTGGCAGCTGTGCGGCGTTTTGCGGCTGTGCGTCAGGAGCGCGTAGATACTGCGGCTTCGGCGGCGACTGGCCCTCCGGCAATCCCGCGCCCACGCGTGCCACCCAGGCGATGTCGGGCGCGTCGCTTTGGTCGACGGTCCTCGGCCAGGCGTCATGCGCGGAGAGACGGTCCGCGACCGCTTGGGCGGCCGAACCGACGATGCGTGCAGTAGCCTGCGCAGCCGCACGGACCGCCTCGCTTAAGGGCGCGAGCCGAGGCGGAAGCACCGTCCGTCCGCCCATGCCGAAAACCTGCAGATAGACGTGATGGTGCCGCGCGTCGATGGCGGCGACAACAGGAAGGCCGTCATCGTTGGCCAGATGGGGCGCCGCGTAAGCCGAGAGCGTTGATAGACCCACGGCGGGTTTTTCCGCAGCGAGCGCAATGCCGCGCGCGGCCGATAACCCGACCCGCAGTCCGGTAAAACTGCCCGGTCCGGTCGTCACCGCAATCCGGTCGAGCTGCGCAAACGCCAGGCCGGCGTCTTCCATCACCCGGGCAACGAGCGGCATCAGCGCCTCGGCGTGGCCGCGGGTCATCGGCGCGCTCTCTCGTGCAAGAATCTCTCCCCGTTCCGTGTCGAGCACAGCCGCCGAGCAGGCCGCTAAGGCCGTATCAATAGCGAGTACGCGCATGCCATGCAGAGGGTAAGCGATTCGCCATCGGCGGTGGACAGGGCGTGGTGGTCTTTCGGCAAGACTGATGGCCGAGCCGGTACGTTCTGTCGACTTTTCTAGTTTGCCGCCCGCGCCAACAATCCCTACATGGAGCGGTCATATGGCTCTCACACGGCTCTCACATGGGCCGGACTTCGGTGACGTCGGGGACGTAATGCCTCAGCAGATTCTGAATGCCGTGACGGAGTGTGGCTGTCGATGAAGGGCAGCCCGAGCAGGCACCCTTCATGTTCAAATAGACCACGCCATCCTTGAACCCCTTGAAGGTGATGTCACCGCCGTCATTGGCGACAGCCGGGCGGATGCGAGTCTCGATAAGTTCTTTGATCGTGGCCACTGTTTCGGCGTCGGCCGCGTCAAAGAACTCATCTTCGTCGGCTTGCCCGGCGGCACTGGTAGCGGCAACAAGCGGCGCGCCCGACATGAAATGTTCCATGATCGCGCCGAGGATCATCGGCTTGAGCTGCTGCCACTCGCCATCGCTCTTGGTAATGGTGATGAAATCCGATCCGAAGAAAACGCCGCTGACGCCTGCGATGCCGAACAGCTTTTCGGCGAGCGGCGACTGCGCCGCCTGTTCGCTGTCGCGCAAGTCGAGCGTACCGTTTTCCATCACCGGTCGTCCCGGCAGGAACTTCAAGGTCGCCGGATTTGGCGTCGCTTCGGTTTGGATGAACATGAAGTCCTCCGGTCTCTCGGTTCCGGCTCGGCCGCGCTGCTATTGCACACCGAGACGGGCTGATTTCACTCTATACGTGGCGAATTCGCTTGGAATTTCAAGAGCCAATCGCTGCGTGACGTGCCCGATTTGCCGGCGGCCAATGCCTTAACAAGGTGTTAACCGTTATCCCTAAACTTTGAAATATGCTGCACCCGATCATCGAAGAAGTCTGGACGCCAGATCTCGATCCGAGGCCGATGCGGCTTGCCCGCATCAAGGATGCGAGAGTTGGGTGGGATGCGGCCTACGATCGGGCCCGAGAACTCGCGGCCGAGTTCGATGAATTGGACTTCGTCCACGGCGAAGCGTACTCGTACGCGTGGGGCCGCAATAGAAACTCGGCGGAAATGCACCGCTTCATCGTCAAATAACCGTCGGTCGTTCTCTGCGCTACGACCGCACGAGACCGACAATGTCCTTCACGGCCTTCATGGTCTCGCCGGCGAGCTTCTGCGCGCGCGCGGCGCCCTCCGCTAGAATAGCGTCGATCGAAACGGGATCGTTCACGAGCCGCTTCATTTCTGCGCCAATCGGACCGAGTTTCGCGACGGCAAGATCCGTCAACGCCGACTTGAAGGTGGAGAACTGCGCGTTGCCGAATTGCGCGAGCACGCCGGCGCGCGTGGTGTCGGCGAGGGCTGCGTAGATGCCGACCAGATTGTCGGCCTCGGGACGGGTCTCAAGCCCTTTTTCTTCGCTGGGCAGCGGTTCCGGATCGGTCTTGGCGCGACGGACCTTCTGCGCAATCGCGTCCGCATCGTCGGTGAGATTGATCCGTGACTGGTCCGAGGCATCCGACTTCGACATCTTCTTCGTGCCATCGCGCAACGACATGACGCGCGTCGCCTCACCAGTGATCAGCGGTGCCGGTCGCGGAAAGAACGCCTCGCCGTAACCGCGCTCGTGGATCGAGTGAGCGAAGTCGCTGTTGAATTTTTGCGCGATGTCGCGTGCGAGTTCGAGGTGCTGCTTTTGATCCTCGCCGACGGGTACATGGGTCGCCCGATACACGAGGATGTCGGCCGCCATCAGCGTCGGATAGGCGTAGAGACCGACCGACGCGTTCTCGCGATCCTTACCCGCTTTCTCCTTGAACTGCGTCATCCGGTTGAGCCAACCCAGCCGGGCGATGCAATTGAATATCCAGGCGAGTTCGGCGTGTTCGGCGACCTGGCTTTGATTGAACACGATGTGCTTTTTCGGATCGATGCCGCACGTGATAAAGGCCGCTGTGACCTCGCGAATGGCGCGCGGCAACTCGGCGGGATCCTGCCATACCGTGATCGCGTGCAGATCGACCACGCAATAGATGCAGTCGTAGCGATCCTGCAGCTCGACAAAGCGCTTGATGGCGCCGAGGTAGTTGCCGAGATGCAGGTTGCCGGTCGGCTGCACGCCGGAAAAAACCCGTTCCTGAAATGCCATTTCGTCTCTCCGCGGATCGGCGTCCCATTGCCATGGGCTCGCCCAGCCCCGCAAGGGTTTATCCGCCCACGGGGGCAGCGACGCAGAGCATGGCCGCCATTGCCAGCACAGGTCCGGCCGTTATAGTGCGCGCCTCCTGCGCGCGAGTTTTCTCATGGTCTCAGCCCGTTATGACGTTCTCGGCCTCGGCAACGCGATTGTCGATGTGATCGCCCGCGCCGAGGAGGACTTTCTCGTCAAGCAAGGCATGAACAAGGGCGCGATGGCGCTCATCGACGAGGCGCGCGCCGAGGCGATTTATGACGCCATGGGACCGGCGGTCGAAATGTCCGGCGGTTCAGCGGCGAATACGATCGTCGGGCTTGCTTCGCTCGGCGCGCGTGCGGCTTTCATCGGCAAGGTCAAAGATGATTCACTTGGCCGTGCCTTCAGCCACGATATTCGCGCCGCCGGGGTTTCGTTCACGACGCCGCCGGCCTCCGATGGCGTGTCCACCGGACGTTGCTACGTCCTAGTGACGCCTGACGGCGAGCGCACCATGAACACCTATCTGGGCGCGGCGCAGGACCTGCACCCGGCCGACATTGATGCCGCCACGGTTGAGGCGAGCCTTGTCACCTATCTCGAGGGCTATCTATGGGATCCACAGCACGCCAAGGAGGCGTTTCTTAAGGCCGCGGAGATCGCCCATAAGGCGGACCGCAAAGTCGCGCTGACATTGTCGGACGCGTTCTGCGTCGATCGCTGGCGCGGCGAGTTTCTGCATTTGATGCGCTCGCACACGGTCGATCTGATCTTCGCCAATGAAGCGGAGCTGCACAGCCTTTATCAAACCTCCGACTTCGATACCGCCGTGAAGGCGCTTCGCGCCGATATCGACATTGCGGTGATTACACGCAGTGAGAAGGGCTGTCTGGTGGCCGGACCCGACGGCGTCGAGGCAGTGCCGGCCTTCCCGGTCGACAAGGTCGTCGATACGACCGGCGCCGGCGACCTTTTCGCGGCCGGATTTCTCTCGGGCCTCGCGCGTGGCGCCGAAGACCGCACCTGCGGCCACCTGGGGGCACTCGCGGCGGCGGAAGTCATCCAGCACCTGGGCGCGCGTCCGGAAACCTCGCTCAGGGACCTCGCGCGCGAAAACGGGTTGTCAGACTGACGCGCTTATTGCGGTTAGGCCTGCTGCAGGGACCGGCCCGGTAACCAATCGCTAACCAAACAAGCTTAACGACGGATCATCCGAAATTCGGAGGATCCGTCATGAGCGATGGTGCGGGCGACAGCTCGGATAAGAGCAACAAGACCGAGTCCGAAGCCTCCAACATGTCGGCCGGCGAACCGGCCGCAATGCCGCCGGCCGAAGCGGGCCACAACGGTTCGGCTGACAGTCATCTGCCGGTGATCTGGTCGCCGAAGCTCGATGCGAGCGAGGCCGAGCAAAGCGAACATGAGTCGCTGGAGGCTGATGCTCAAGAAGCGGAGCCGGCGCCGGATGAAGCTGCAGCCGCGGAAGCGAGCGGCGACGCTGGGTCGGCCGCTCCGCCGCGGTCATTTCGCTTTGTATTGCTCGCGGCGACGATTGCGCTTGCAGCGGCGCTCGGGTCGTTTTTGGGAACGATCGGCGCCTCTGGAATCGCGCGGCTCATGCCTTCAGCAGATGGGGGAGACCCGACCGATTTCGAGCATACCATGAAGGCGCAGCTGGCCGAGCTCAACGCGGTGAAGGTCAACGTCGAAGCCGCGGCTCGGAACGCCAACACGCAATTTGCCAAAATTGCCGATCGGCTCGACCGCGTCGAGCATGCCGAGGCCGATCCCGCAAAGATCGCGCATATTGTCGATACGGTCGACCGGCTCGACAAGCGCATGACCAGCGCGGGCGATCTCACCGGTTCGATCGCCAGCCCGCCCGCTGCGGATCAGAAGATCGCTGACCGCACCCTGGACGGCTGGGTGGTCCAGGATGTGCAAGGCGGGCGCGCACTGATCGAGAACCGCAACGGCGGCATGTTCGATGTCGGCGCCGGAAGCGTTGTTCCCGGCCTCGGCCATATCGACGCGATCAAGCGCCAGGACGGCCAATGGGTCGTGCTGACCGCGCGCGGCATGATCACGCAAGGGCGCTGAGCGCTGCGGAATTCTGAACGGGGGCGGCAGTAGTCTGCCGCCTCATTCCATGCCAATTTGTTGCCTCTGATTAGCGCTGCCGGAGCGCAGATCTTGAGGAATCGCGAATTGGATTCGTCACTCAGGCGCGCGGTTGCCGGTCTCGCGCGCGTTCTCGCCGTCGTGCTTGTGAGTTGGGGATTTCCCTCAACGGTGTTCGCGCAGACGCCCGACGTCCCGTCGCCGAAGCCGGAGATGTCGGAGAATTGCCCCGGCCTGGTCGCATATGACCGGCCGTTCGCGACCCCGGCCTCATTTCATCTCGCCGCACTCAATCCTGATCAGGTGAGGCTCACCTTCGTCGGCCACGCCACCTTTCTGATCGAGAGCCCCGAACTTGTGCGCATCGCGACAGACTACAATGACTACTTCCGGCCGCCGGTCCTGCCCGATATCATCACCATGAACCACGCGCACGACACGCACTACTCGCTTAATCCCGACCCCGGCATCAAATACGTGCTGCGCGGCTGGGGCAAAAGTCCGGACGAACCGGCGATCTGGGATATCAAGTATCGCGACGTGCGCGTCCGCAACGTGCCGACGAATATCAGGACCTTTGACGGCGGCACCGAGCGTTACGGCAATTCGATTTTCGTCTTCGAGATCGCCAACCTGTGCATTGCGCACCTTGGGCATCTGCACCATACGCTGACGCAGCAGCAGCTCAACGAGATCGGGCGCGTCGACGTGGTGATGGCGCCGGTCGACGGCAACTTCACGCTCGACCTCGACGGCATGATGGAAGTGCTGACCTCGCTCAAAGCGCCGCTGATCCTGCCGATGCACTATTTCAGCGCCTACACGCTGGACCGCTTTCTGGTCCGCGCGCGGCAGCAATGGGAAATCGAAAAAGCCGATATTCCCTCTCTGGTGGTTTCTAAATCGACCCTGCCGACGAACCCGAAGATCTTGGTGTTGCCGGGGCGTTGAGCGGACTTTCCTCTCCGGCCTTGCGATGAATTGGCGCTCGCCTTCCGATCGAGCAGCCGTCATCGTATAAATGAAGCCCTGCGGCGCGAGGATTGTCCGAGATGCTGAGCGCAGAACGGAACGAATTGATCACCCGGACCGCGCCTGATACGGCCGCCGGCAGTTTGCTGCGGCGCTATTGGCAGCCGGCCGCCTTGGTTGACGAACTTGCCGGGAATCGGCCGGTGAAGCCGGTGCGGCTCATGGGCGAGGACCTCGTGATCTTCAAGGACGACAAGGGCCGCTATGGTCTGATCGGGCGGCATTGCCCGCATCGCGGGACTGATCTTGCCTTCGGCCGGCTCGAAGACGGCGGCCTGCGATGCGCGTTTCACGGCTGGCTGTTCGACGTCAACGGGCGCTGCCTGCAAACGCCGGCCGAGCCCGACAACAGCAATCTCTGCGCCAACATCAAGCAGAAATCCTATCCGGTGGTCGAGAAGAGCGGGATCCTGTTCGCCTATCTCGGGCCTGGCGTTCCGCCGGCGTTTCCGCACTTCGACTGCTTCGTCGCGCCATCGACCCACACCTTCGCGTTCAAGGGCATGATCGATTGCAACTGGCTGCAGTCGCTCGAAGTCGGCATCGACCCGGTGCACACCTCGTTCCTGCACCGCTTCTTCGAGGACGAGGACCCGAACAAGGGTTACGGCAGGATGTTCCGCGACACCTCGAAGGACTCGGACATGCCGATGACCCAGATCATGCGGGAGTTTCCGCGGCCGCGCCTCGAGGTCGAGCCGACCGACTACGGCCTTCGGCTGATCACGCTGCGCGAGATCGGCGGCGGCAAGGCGCATGTGCGCGTCACCAATCTGATTTTTCCGAACGCCTTCATCATACCGATGAGCCGCGAGATGACGATCGCGCAGTGGCACGTGCCGATCGACGATATGAAGCACTATTGGTATGCGATCTTCACGTCTTTCGGCTCGGCCGTAGACAAGGACGAGATGCGCCGCCAGCGCTTCGAACTTTACGAATTGCCGAATTACGTGCCGCGCAAGAACAAGGGCAACGACTACGGTTTCGATCCGCACGAGCAGACGCATCAGACCTACACAGGCATGGGCACCGACATCAACGTGCACGACCAATGGGCCTGCGAGTCGATGGGCGCCATCCAGGACCGCACCCAGGAGCACCTCGGTACGTCCGACAAGGCGATCAGCGCCTACCGCCGCCTGCTGCGGCAGCGCTCGATCAATCCGGCACGGGCGCGACGCCGCATCATGGTGCTTGATGATGCCGCCGCCGCGGCCATCACGGGGCCGGCCTGCGTCGATGGCATTGGCCCTGCGGACGATTGGCAAGGCTATTGGCAGCGCACCAATCGCACCCGGCAAGACACGAAGAGCTGGGCCAATGGAGTATAGCGAATGGCGAGTGGCGAATAGCGGGTAGGGGACCGGAGCCTTCTATTCGCCATTCACCATTCGCTATTCGCCGCAAAGAGATGCCTCCGCGAACCCAAAATCTTGCAAGCTTTGTCGAGCGGCATGGACTGTGGAGCGGCGAACAGGTCCGCGCCGCCAACGTCGCTGTCCAGGAGATCAAGAAGCACAAGCTTGAGCTGATGCGGTTCTCCTTTGCCGACCAGCACGGTGTGCTGCGCGGCAAGACCGCGCTGGCGCACGAGGCGCCCGCGCTCATGACAAGCGGCGTCACCATGACGACCACGCTGCTCGCCAAGGATACGGCCCACAAGACGGCCTATCCGGTGTTCACACCCGGGGGCGGCTTCGGCATGCTCGAAATGGAAGGGGCGGCCGATTTCGTCATGATCGCCGATCCGGCGACCTTCCGCATCCTGCCCTGGACCGGGGCGGAGGGCGCGCCGAACACGGGCTGGTTTCTTTGCGACATCTATTTCGCCAACGGCAAGCCGGTGCCGTTCTCCACCCGGCAGGTCTTGCGCGATGCGCTGGCGCGGCTCGATGCCGCCGGCTACGACTATCTGGCCGGCCTCGAGGTCGAATTTCATCTCTTCAAGATCGAGAACCCGCGGCACGCCCCAGCCGATGCCACTTGGCCGCCGCAAGCGCCCGAAGTGAGCCTGCTCAACCAGGGCTACCAGTATCTGACGGAAAGCCGCTTCGATCAGATCGACCAGCCTTTGGAGCCGATCCGGCGCGGCGTTGCGGCGCTCGGCCTGCCGCTCCGTTCGCTCGAAGTGGAGCTTGGGCCTTCTCAGTGCGAATTCACGTTCCGTCCGCAGACTGGCCTTGCCGCCGCCGACGCGATGATTTTGTTCCGTACCGCGACCAAACAGATCGCGCGCCGTCACGGCATGCTGGCGAGCTTTATGTGCCGGCCCGGCCTGCCGAACCTGTTTTCCAGCGGATGGCATCTGCATCAGTCGTTGATCGACCGCAAGCGGCGGGTGAATGCCTTCGCCGGCACTGAGCGCGACGGGTTGTCATCGCTTGGCCACTGGTTTCTCGGCGGCCTGCTCGCGCACGCCAACGCCGCTGCGGCGTTCTCGACGCCGACCGTCAACGGCTACAAGCGCTACCGTTCCTATACGCTCGCGCCCGATCGCGCGATCTGGGCGCGGGACAACCGCGGCGTGATGGTGCGTGTGCTCGGTCAGCCCGGGGATCCGGCGACGCATCTGGAGAACCGCATCGGCGAGCCCGCCGCCAATCCGTATCTTTACATGGCGTCGCAGATTTACGCCGGTCTCGACGGTATCGTGCGCCGGCGCGATCCCGGACCCTCGGCCGATACGCCCTACGAAACCAAGGCGCCGCTACTGCCGAAGGACCTCGGTGAAGCGCTCGCGTCGCTGCGGGCGAACGAGGTGTTCGCCAAGGGCTTCGGTCCGGCGTTCGTCGATTACTTCGCCCACATCAAGGAGGCGGAACTCGCGCGCTTCAAGTCCGAGCCGGGCGGAGAAACGAGCACGGATGCGCTGAACGGCGTGACGGCCTGGGAGCAGAACGAATATTTCGATTTGTTTTGATGCCTCGGAGTGCTCACACATCCACGCTCGCCGTGAGC
The DNA here is from genome assembly GCA_963732015.1 of uncultured Alphaproteobacteria bacterium. Taxonomy (GTDB): domain Bacteria; phylum Pseudomonadota; class Alphaproteobacteria; order Rhizobiales; family Xanthobacteraceae; genus BOG-931. The sequence goes on from CAVSXY010000011.1 coordinate 546,030, forward strand.
GCGTGCTCCTCGATGAATACGCGACGCGGTTCGACTTTGTCGCCCATCAGCTCGTCGAAAATCGTGTTGGCCTCGTCGATTTCCTTGACGCTGACCTGAAGGAGCGAGCGGGCGTTGGTGTCGAGCGTCGTTTCCCAGAGCTGGTTGGGGTTCATCTCGCCCAGCCCTTTGTAGCGTTGCAGATTGACGCCCTTACGGCCGGCCGCGATGACCGCATCGAACAGGCTGACCGGGCCGTGGATCGGCGTTTCCTCATCCTTGCGCCGCAGCATCGCCGGCGGCGTCGGACGTGGATAGGTCTGTTGGAGCGTCGCCGCGTGTTCGTCGAGCTTGCGCGCATCGGCTGAGCCGAGCAGCGCCTGGTCGATCACCGCAACCTCCTTGACGCCGCGCAGGGTACGCTCGAACTGGAAGCCGTGTCCTTCGACGAATCCGCCACGCCAGCCGCGCTCGGTCTCGTCCGTCAAGGCATCAAGACGCCTGGCGATATATTCGGCTGCTGCCGCGGCCGTCGCGGGATCGTCCGTGACGTGCGGGTGGAGAACGCCCGCAATGGCGGCCTGTTCGATCACCTTGCGATTATAGCGGCTGTGCAGATTGTTCAGGAGATTGCGGATCAAGCGCGCCTCCTCGACGAGCTTGCGCAGGTCGTTGCCGGCGCGCACTTCACTCGACGATAAGCGCAGCGCTGCTTCCTCCATTCCGGTATCGATGAGGTAATCCTCAAGCGCACGCTCATCCTTGAGATACTGTTCGGATTTGCCGCGCGCAACTTTGTAGAGCGGCGGCTGGGCGATGTAGAGGTGGCCGCGGTCGATGATCTCGCGCATCTGCCGGTAGAAGAACGTCAGCAGCAGCGTGCGAATGTGGGCGCCATCGACGTCGGCGTCGGTCATGATGATGATCTTGTGGTAGCGCAGTTTGTCGGCCGTGAACTCGTCGGTGCCGATCCCGGTGCCGAGCGCGGTGATCAGCGTGCCGATCTGCTCGGACGACAGCATCTTGTCCATCCGCGCGCGCTCGACGTTGAGAATCTTGCCGCGCAACGGCAGCACCGCCTGGAACGCGCGATTGCGGCCCTGCTTGGCGCTGCCGCCGGCGCTGTCGCCCTCGACGATGAACAATTCGGATTTCGCCGGATCGCGCTCCTGGCAATCGGCGAGCTTGCCGGGCAGCGACGTGACGCCGAGCGCACTCTTGCGCGTCATTTCGCGCGCCTTGCGGGCAGCCTCGCGCGCGGCCGCCGCCTGGATTACCTTGCCGACGACGGTCTTGGCTTCAGTCGGGTGCTCTTCGAGCCACGATTTCAGCATGTCGTTGATAATGCCTTCGACCGCCGGGCGGACCTCCGATGAAACGAGCTTATCCTTGGTCTGCGACGAGAATTTCGGGTCGGCGACTTTCACCGACAACACCGCCGTCAAGCCCTCGCGGCAATCGTCGCCGGTCAGCGCGACCTTCTCCTTGCGGGCGACGCCGCCGGAGTCCGCATAGCCGGTGATCTGGCGCGTCAGCGCGCCACGAAAGCCAGCGAGATGTGTGCCGCCATCGCGCTGCGGAATGTTGTTGGTGAAGCAGAGCACGGATTCATGATAGCCGTCGTTCCACCACAGGGCGCATTCAACGCCGACGCCGTCGCGGTCGGCCTTCATGACGATCGGCTGCGGGATCAACGGCGTTTTGTTGCGATCGAGGTAGCGGACGAACGCCTCGATGCCGCCCTCATACGCCATCGTCTCGCGCTTCTCGACCGCGTGGCGCTTGTCGGACAGCACGATATTGACGCCGGAATTGAGAAAGGCGAGTTCGCGCAGCCGGTGCTCCAGTGTCGCGAAGTCGAACTCGGTCATGGTGAAGGTTTGCTTTGACGGCAGGAACGTCACCTGGGTGCCGCGCTTGTCGTAAGCGGCGCCGACGATGGCGAGCGGCGCAACCGCGTCGCCATCCCGAAATTCCATGAAGTGTTCCTGGCCGTCGCGCCAGACGGTGAGTTTGAGCCAGCTCGACAGTGCGTTGACGACGGACACGCCGACGCCATGCAGGCCACCGGAAACCTTGTAGGAGTTCTGGTCGAATTTTCCGCCGGCGTGCAGCTGCGTCATGATGACTTCGGCTGCGGAGACGCCTTCGCCCTTGTGGATGTCGGTTGGAATGCCGCGACCGTCGTCGCGCACCGTGCAGGAGCCGTCGGGATTGAGCGTGACAACGACTTCCTTGGCGTAGCCGGCCAGCGCTTCGTCGATGGCGTTGTCGACGACCTCATAGACCATGTGGTGCAGGCCCGAGCCGTCGTCGGTGTCGCCGATATACATGCCCGGCCGTTTGCGCACGGCATCGAGGCCCTTGAGCACCTTGATCGATTCAGCGCCGTAGTCGGAATCGGAAAATTCAACCGGGCTTGGTTTGCGGACGGCTTCGGCCATGTAAGAAGCTGCTTTCGAATCGCTTGGAAAAAGCGCGCGAGAATCGCCTTTGTGTTGTACACGAAAACGGATCCGCGTACAGCGTAAAGTGGTTATGCTTAACATATTGTCAAATCGTGGTTTTTCAAGGATATGGCGGCTCGAAAAATGAGGCTGATTTCGAGGCTCTCTTGAAGGCCGATTCCGAACCATTCGCACGCCGTCAAATTGATAGCTGCCCCGCCAGCAAATTTGGCTTTTGGCGCCTCAATTGCGCGATCAGAAATCGGCTTTGGCGGCGCAATTCAGCGATCGGCTTGCGGCTGCTCCCGTGTCGGCAGAAGGTTTTGATCGCTTGGCCGGTAATCGGGGACGGGGCTCTGAAAGTAACTCAGCGCGGCCGCCCAAAGCTCAACTCGATCCAAGTTCCGATGCAGGTCTTTCAGAGCCTCCACGAGATGACGGGCAATCAGATCCTGAGCATCCTGCGACGGTGTTTGCGTCTGGTCCTGGATGGTCATTGGGTTCAATTCCGCGGCGATAGAAAGTTCTTGGCTTTAGCAAAACAATAGCGGTCTCTTCCCTTTGGTTCCTCGCCGCCCGGATCACGGCACGGCGATTGAATTCAAGGGATTTTCAGTGCACCGCCGCACGCTGTTCCAGCCGGCCGGCACGGACTTCGACGATTGCGGTGTCTCCCGCTACCTCTGCGAACAGCGCCGGATCGGCGCCCGTCATCCAGGCCTGGGCGCCGAGTAGCCCAAGTTCGGCGTATAGCGCCGCCCGCCGCGCGGGATCGAGATGGGCCACCACCTCGTCGAGCAGCAGGACTGGGGTAAACCCCGTCATCTCTCCGATCAACCGCCCGTGAGCCAGCACAAGGCCAATCAGGAGCGCTTTTTGCTCGCCGGTCGAGGCATCGGCCGCGGGGATGCCCTTGGGTGCGTAGCTGACCTTGAGATCGGTCAGGTGCGCCCCGTCGAGCGTACGGCCGGCAGCGGCGTCGCGGGCGCGGCTGTCGCGCAGTACGGCGCGATAGCGCTGCTCGATTTCTATGGCCGGGTGGGCCGGAATGAGCGCTTCGATCCAACCATCGAGTGCAATCTCGGCGGGCGGAAAAGCCGAGTCCTTGCGGCTCGCCAGCACGTTGCCGAGCCGCTGCACGGTCTCGACCCGCTGCCCTGCGACCGCGACCGCAAGCTCTGCGGTCTCATGTTCGACGGCGTCGAGCCAATGGGCGTCCGGCCGCGGGTCCTCCAGCAACCGGTTGCGTGAACGGAGCGCGCGTTCCAGGGCGTTGACGCGGCTGCCATGCTCGGGGTCGACCGCCAGCGCCAAGCGATCGATCCAGCGCCGCCGTTCGGGCGGAGCGCCCACGAACAACGTATCCATCGCCGGCACCAGCCAGATGACGCTGAGATGATCGGCGAACGCCGCGGCCGAGGACACCGGCTCGCGATCGATCCGGCATTTGCGTTGGCTCGTGCCGCCGTCGTCCGCCGCTTGTTCGAGCCCCGTGCCGAGTGTCGCCAGCCCCAGCATCCCTTCGATTTCGGCGGCGACGGCCCAAGTTCCGTCGCCATCGCTAAAGGCCAGCTCATCCAGCGTTGCGCGCCTCAGGCCGCGGCCGGGCGCAAGGAATGACACCGCCTCGATCAGGTTGGTCTTGCCGGCGCCGTTCGGCCCGAGCAGCACAATCGTCATGGCGGCGGCTTCGAGGGTGGCCGCGTGGTAGTTGCGAAAGTTGTGAAGTGTCAGACGTCTGACACGAGCAGGCGTCATCAGACCCGCATCGGCATCAGCACATAGAGTGCGCCGTGCGGGTCCTTGTCCTGGATCAGCGTAGGCGAGCCGGGATCGGCAAGCTTGAGCACCGCCGCCTCGCTTTCGATCTGGGCCGCAATGTCGAGCAGGTAACGGGAGTTGAAGCCGATATCGATCGGATCCGCCTCGTACTCGACTTCAAGCTCCTCGTTGGCGCTTCCGGAATCCGGATTGGTCACCGACAGCGTCAGCTTGCCGCCGGTGATCGACAATTTGACGGCGCGCCCGCGCTCGCTCGACACCGTCGAGACGCGATCGACGGCCGCTTCGAAATCCTTTTTGTCGACCACAAGTTCCTTGTCGTTATTTTGCGGGATGACGCGGGCGTAGTCCGGAAACGTTCCATCAATCAGCTTCGAGGTCAGAACCGCCTCACCAATAGTGAAGCGGATCTTGCCGGCGGACAATTCGATCGCCACATCGGCGTCGCCGTCCTCCATCAGGCGCTGCACTTCGCCGACCGTCTTTCGCGGCACGATAATGCCCGGCATGCCGGCCGCGCCGGTCGGCAATTCAATCTCCATCTGCGCAAGCCGGTGGCCATCGGTGGCGACGGCGCGCAACGTCGGCGCCTTCGCGGTGCCGGCGGCGTGGAGGTAGATGCCGTTGAGGTAGTAGCGCGTTTCCTCGGTCGAGATGGCGAACTGAGTCTTGTCGATCAGCCGTTTCAGATCGGCGGCCTTGAGCGTGAACTTGTGCGTCATCTCGCCAGGGGCAAGATCGGGAAAGTCGCTCTCCGGCAGAGTCTGCAGCGTGAAGCGCGAACGGCCGGCCCGGATCGTCAGCGCGGCGCGGTCACCGGATGATTCGAGAACGATCTGCGCGCCCTCGGGCAACTTGCGCACGATGTCGAAGAACATATGAGCCGGCACGGTAGTGGACCCGGCAGGTCCGACCTCGGCGGCGATCGTGTCGGTCACTTCAACGTCGAGGTCGGTTGCTTTGAGAGCAAGCTTCGAACGGTCGCCGCGGATGAGCACGTTGGCGAGGATTGGAATGGTGTTGCGCCGCTCGACGACGCGATGAACGTGGCCCAGGGATCGCAACAACTCGGAGCGTTCGACGGTAACCTTCATAACGAGATCCGTTCACAAGCCAGACGGCCGGCCTAAAGCGGCGTGCCGCCTTCGGAAATTGGCGCAGCGCGCCGCGTTCGGCAAGACCGGGAGGCCCGTGATCCAGGCCTTTTTCCGGCGTTTTCACAGCTTCTCTTGACGCCGACGAAACGCCGGCTGCGGGTCCGAATCACAGCGCGCCGGACGCCGAAGGCCGGCGCCGGGCGCTTCCGTTTCATGGCGCGGATACGGCTCAAGTCACCCCGATCGTCAGTCCTGCAGTTGACGCTTGAGCGCCTCGATTTCCTCGGCGAAGGCGGTGTCGTTGCCGGCGAGGTTCTCGATCTTCCGCACGGCGTGCAAGACTGTCGTATGATCGCGCCCACCGAAGCGGCGGCCGATTTCCGGCAGTGACCGCAGCGTCAGGATCTTCGCCAGATACATCGCGATTTGGCGCGGCCGCACCACGTTCGCGGTCCGCCGCGACGAGAGCAAATCGGCGCGGCTGACGTTGTACTGGCGCGCGACAATGCGCTGAATGTCCTCAATTCGTACGCGCTTCGGCTCGGCCGGCCGGATCAGGTCGCGCATCTCGCGTTCGGCCATCTCGAGCGTCACGGGCTGGCCGGTCAGTTTGCTGTGGGCGAGCAGTCGATTGACCGCGCCCTCAAGATCACGGCCGTTATGCGTTACCGATTTGGCGACGAAAGCCAGCACAGGCGCCGGCACCTCGAAACCGGGATGATGGTGGCGCGCAGCGGCAACGCGGCTCTTGAGGATTTCCAGTCGCAGTTCTTCGCCGAGCGAACCGATTTCGACGACAAGTCCGCCGGCCAAACGGGAGCGAACGCGGTCATCGAGGCTTTCCAGGTCCGCTGGCGGCCGGTCGCTGGCAATCACGACCTGGCGGCCGGCATCGATCAGCGCATTCAGCGTGTGGCAGAATTCGGCCTGCGTCGACCGGCCCTGCAGGAACTGCAAGTCGTCGATGACCAGCACGTCGATGGTTCGCAACGCTTCCTTGAAGGCAAGGGTTGTCTGAGTCTTCAGCGCGGATACAAATCCGTACATGAAGCGCTCGGCGGTCAGATAAAGCACCTTGCGATCGCCGCCATTGCCCGCCCATGTGATCGCCTGCAGCAGATGGGTTTTGCCGAGCCCCACCGCGGCGTGGACATAGAGCGGGTTAAACATGAGCTGCTCGCCGCGCCGGCTGGTCGCGACTTGTTTCGCGGCGGCATGCGCCAGCGTGTTCGAACGGCCGACGACAAAGGTTTCGAAGGTCAGACGTGGATCGAGCGGCGAGCCGCCAAGCGCCTCGTGCACCGTCATGTACGGGACGCTGGAGCGCGTATCGGAGCCATTGAGCGCGATCTCGCGTGTGTCGCGCGACAGGGTCGGTGGCTCCGGCAATTTGATCTTTGCCACCGGCGGCCGAAGGGCGGCCGATCGAACGCTCAGTTCGAGGCGCGTGACGACCGGCTCCTCAGCCTGCCATTTGGACAGGACGCGCTCGCTATAATGAGCCTGGATCCAGTTGCGCAAAAAACGGGTCGGGACCGACAGCCGCACGGCGCCGTCGTCGACAGCTTCGAGTTCCATTCGTGCGAACCAGCTGGTGAAAACGTCGTCGCCAAGTTCGGTGCGCAAGCGGTCTTTGACCCGCTGCCACCGCTCCTGATTCATGCTCGTCATGTTGGCCTCTTTATCTTCTTTTGGGACGGACTCAACCGAGCAACGCAGGCGACAACACAACCGCCATGCCCCCGGGGGACGCAACGTACTTTTCTGAGTTTGGTGATGGTGGCGACTGCCGAAATACAGACGCCAAACGATTGAGCGGGCTCAGCCGCTCGGATTACCGGGCGACCCAGGACAGCGCCGTAGCGCCGGGGGACGTATCAATGGCGGAGAGGAACTAGGTGCGCGGGTCCGGCGCAATTCGATCGTTACCGCAAGACCTGCGTGCAGACTCTGCGCACGCGGCCAAAACGTTTGGGGCCAAGACGCTCCGGCTACTCCAGACAATTGGCGGCTTGTTGTCATCATGCCCCCACCTCCATCGCTCCCAGATTCGATGGTCGTCTCTGGTGGCATCGCGTATGATGCAAAACCACCAATTCCCGACGTTTGATCTTCAGCCAGCCCGTAAGACGATAAGCCGGCCTTCTCACTCAAGACTCTCGACTATCGCTCAACCTATCTCCCGAAACCGGACGCAATTGTCCTCCACTCATAAAGCCATGAGTTCGCAGTCAGAGGCCGGTTTTTGAAGTCCCGTCGAAGACCGAAGGGAATTTGAAGTTAGCACGGTGCATTCGGCTCGCAACCGTAAAAAAGCAGCGTAACAATGGACTTTTAGATGCGCGCGTATTCCGCTGAACCGGAAACGGTCGCGCAAAGCATTGACTCAGCGTGCTGATTTACACTTCGCCGACACGCATCAAGCGCTGAAAATCGATAAAATTATGCGCCGGAACAAATAAAGTTGGACACGCGCAATTTGCGACGGAATCCAAATCCTGTCGAACCGTGACCAATAACCCCTTCATGTTTCTTGAAATATTCTGTCCGATTTTGAGGGTAACCGTCGTCAATCGGCGCGCGGAGCAAATAAACAAAAGGCATCGCCACCGCGCAATTACGCGATGGCACTGTTACAACCAGCAATTTTGAAGGATCGACGTGACAATTGAGCAACAGATTGATGGCAATCCACCACGCGCGCACAATTAATCGGGCCGATGTTCGGCCTCCGACCGGCAAGCGCAAGGCAATTTCGCAGTCACATGATGTTGGACGAAACCGACACCAACCTGCCGCGTCCAGGTCAAGCCGCAGTCGCTACTTCGGGAGTTTGGCAATGCGATGCGCAAGCCGTGAAACTTTGCGGCGGGCCGCGTTGCGATGCACAATGCCTTTCTGTGCGGCGCGGATAATCGCAGGCTCGGCTTCAGCCATCGCGGCAAGCGCAGCTTTGCGATCGCCGGTGGAGATCGCTTCTTCGACTTTGCGCGTAGAGGTTCGCACGCGCGACCTCCGCACTTTGTTGATCACGGTGCGGCGCGCGGCTTGGCGGGCTGCTTTCTTGGCGGACTTGGTATTGGCCATGGCTGGTCGACGGGTAACCTGATAAGCGAAATTAGTGATGAGCGCGGGCAAGCCCCAAGGGATTGCTACCTTGGGCCGCGCTTATAGGGGGGCAGGATGCCGCCGTCAACGGCAGTGCGCGACCGGACGCTCTTGATGGTCAGGCAACCTGTTTGGCGCGAACGGCGTCGTAACCCGCGATGACGGATGCAAGATCGGCTGCCGGAAATTGTGACAACGGCGGTTCGACCCGGACCCATTGGGGTGCGTCATGAATATGCGCCAGCAAGGCCTTCACGCCGGGCACCAGAGGCTTGCCGTTGAAGAGGCTGCGGATCGCGACTGCTTCGGCAAGCGCTGCCGCATCGCCTGAGCGATAGGCGCGTGCGCAAAGATCAGAATTGAGGTTGGCGGTCGCGGAAATGCAGCCCGCGAAAGGACCGGAGCGCGCTTGCGGCAGCGCCGCTTCGGTCGACGGGAAAACCTTGAACCGCGGCAAGACATTTGCCGTTTCGCGCGCAAACGCCATGTCGCCGGATGAATCCTTCAGCCCGACGATGCGTTCGCCGAACGCGTCGAGCAGCCGCCGGATCAAGGCGACATGCCACGGCAGACCCGACAGCGCGGGGTAATGGTAGAGATAGATCGGGATTGGGCGTTTGGCCGTCGCGGTCAGAATAGCGTCGATGCCGGCAAACAGTCCGTCGTCATGGACACCTTTGTAATAGAAGGGCGGCAGCACGAGCGCGCCCGCAAAGCTGAGTTCGGCGGCATGGGCCGTCAACGCGACAGCATCGGCGAGCGCCGCGGCTCCGGTTCCAACCATCATGCGATCGAGCGGCAGGCCGCTGTCCGCATAGGCGTTCATGACGCGCAGGCGTTGTTCGAGTGAAAACGACGTTGCTTCGCCGGTGGTGCCGAGCACGTTGAGGCCATCACACCCGCTGTCGAGCAGAAAGCGCGCCAGCGCGATCGACCGTGCGCAATCGGGCTCGCCCTTTTCGTCAATGGCGGTGGCAATCGCGGCGATCACGCCGTGCAGCGTTTTGGGAGCCGTCATGGGAACACCGTGCAGTTTAGTCGAGATCTTAAGGCACGACGCGACTGGCGTGAGCCGGTGATCCAGTAAAGCAAGCGGCGTTATTGTTCAATCGAACCGATCCGCGCCAAAGCGCCCTCAGAGCCAGAGCACCTCTCAACGCCAAAGCACCTCTCAGCGCCAGAGCACTCGGGCGCCACCCGGTCCGATCCGGACCATCGCTGAGACGATGGCGTTGCCAGCGGGCTCACGTGCGGCAAAGCCCGCCCGCAGGGTGCAGATGTCGCCCTCCTGAAGCGCCTCCGGCTTGTCGATACGCAGAAACGGAATTTCGTCCCGCGACAGCCCGATGCCGTTACCCCAGCCAGAGCTAACGCAGGGATGGAGCCAACGGTCCGGCGCCGCCTTGAACGCGGTCCTTAGCGTATCCAACGGCAAAAAGCCGGGCCGGACCGCGCCGAGCAGAGCCGAGAGCGCGGCTTCGGCCTCGTCGAACGCTGCGTTTGGTTTCGCTGTCACCGTCATCAACCCTTCGGACCAATAACCGGCGCAGCGGACGGCTAGACACACGAGCAAGGGATCGACATGCGGGTCTTGGTCTGCCTGGAGCGGCTCCGGCGTGCCGGCATCGCGCAGGCTCGCCAGCACGCGCATGTCCTGCGCACCCTCACGATAGGCAAGGCGTTCCGCTGCGAGGGCTGCCGTTCGCGCGCCCTTGCCGACTTTGATCGCCGCGCGGAACGCGCCGCGCGCTTCGCCGAGGATCGCGCAGGCGCGCTGGATCAACTGAATTTCGGCATCCGATTTGCGGCGGCGCGGCGGATCGAACTCGCTGTCGAGCACGGCAAGCGGCTTCGGCGTGGCGCGGCCGAGCCCTTCGCGGACATCGGCCGTGATCGCGTATTCGCCCCATAATCCGAACCTTTCGCCGCCGTTTTCGCCCAGCCAGTCCGCAAATTCCCGTTCTGGGTCGCGCATAGCGCACACATCAGTGACGAATGTCAGCCGTCGCGCCGATGGCAACATGGCGGGCCCACCGGAGAAGGCGATGCGCAAATCTCCTTCAAGTGGAATGAAGGCAAGCGCCGGTCCGAGCTTCGGCACGAAGCTCGTGAGATAGCAGAGCGCGCCGTGCTCTGGGCTGGTACCGCCGACCACGAGACCGTCGAGGCCGTGCCGGCGCAGCGTCACGCGAATCGTATTGATGCGGGCATCGAATTCGCTGCGCGGCATGAGTGCCGGGTTCCAGTCAAACGGGCCGGTCAGCAGAGCGGTTTCAAGCATCTGCACGGAATGGCCTCAGCAATCGATCACGGCGAGTGCGGCGGGCGTTTGACTCAAGACCTGCACGCCATTCGCGGTGACACGCACCGGTTCGCCGCACAGCATGTAGCCGGGGCCGGGGAGGTATTGATTGGGGTGCACGACGAAAATCTCGTTCTCGGTAAGCACGATGTCGTTGTCGCGCGCGATATCGCCGGGCCAGGTCGAGCCGAGGCCGAAGCCATGGCCGCGCCGGCGGATGTATGGCGGCCTGCAGTATTCGGCAAAGCCTTGCTCCTCCAATATGCGATCCACACCCCTGCACACGTCACTGACACGCGCTCCAGGCGGCACCGTCTTGATGCCCGACCACATGGCATCGACGACAAGTGCGTATTTTTCGGTCAGTTCGGCGCTCGGCGGACCAATGACGGCGGTGCGGCAAATCTGAACGAACTGGCCGTCTACGCCGGGCGTGAATTCGGCCAGTATAATGTCGCCCTTCTGCATTGGCCGGGTGCTCGACGGCATGATGCCGCGCGCGTGCGGCGCGGCGCTCAGCATCATGAAGTTATCGTCGGCGCCGAGTTCCTTCATGGTGAGGTTCAATTCGACGGCGAGATCGCATTCGCGCATGTCGGGCTGGGCGACCTCGATCATCCGTTCAAAGCCCCGCTCGGCGAGCCAAGTCGCCTTGCGAGCGTTGGCAATCTCTGCATCCGTCTTCCGCCCGCACGCCGCATAAAGCTTGTCATCGAAGGCCAGCGCATTCTGTCCGGTGAATGCGTCGATGCTTGCTGCGAACTTGGGCGCCACGTTACCGCGGCCGGCCGTTGCGAAGCGGTGTGAGCCCAACGTGCCGACAAACTTGGTACCTACAGATTTGGCGATCTCGCTCGCAACATCATCGACTGTGCAGACATCGAGGCCACTTAAAAGACGCCCCTCCCAGGAGGGACCGACAAGCCATGTCGAATGCTCAGCGGGTCCCAGGATGAATGCACTTTCGCCGAGCGACTGAAAGCCGGTCAGGAACATCACGGGATCGGGCACGTCGAAGGCGCGGAATCCGCTCGACGCGGCGATGAGCACGTCGACGCCCTCTTCTTCCATGCAGTGCCTTACCGCCGCACGACGATCCGCCAAGTCCACGCGCGCAACTCCCGGTGTTCAATGACCGATGTGCAAGCAGTTGCAAGCGTATGGCATGCCGTCGCTGCATGCCAGCGCTTGACAGCCTTGCCGGGCCACGGAAGTTTGCCGCCCCTAAGACAAGGCGGGTGACAAGGATTTTGACGGGGAGAGCGATGACCAATCTACGTTTATCGTTTGCGTGCGGACCTTACGATCGCACCCAGGCCTTGCGCGACGGCAGCATCAAGCCAGAAGGTATCGACATCACCTACGTGGCGCTGCAGCCGGCGGAAATTTTCTGGCGCATGCTGCAGTACAAGGAGTTCGATGCCTCCGAGATGTCGCTGTCGAACTACACGACATTGGTCGGCAGCGGTCTTGCGCCGTTCATCGCCATCCCGGTGTTTCCGTCGCGCGTGTTCCGCCACGGCTATTTCTTCGTCAACACTGAAAAGGGAATTTCCAAGCCGAGCGATCTCAAGGGCAAGCGCGGCGGTGTGCCGGAATACAGCATGACGGCCGCGGTTTATATGCGCGGCCTCCTTGAGCATGAATACGGCGTCAAACCCTCCGACATCGAATGGGTCCAGGGCCGCGCCGACCGCATCGGGCACGCGTTGCCGCCGGACGTCCGCCTCACGCAAGCGCCGGCTGGCACCGAACTCGGTGACATGCTCGAGCGCGGCGAGCTCGACTTTCTGATGACGGCAAACAATCCGCTGTCGTTCCGGCGCGGCGCGCCGAACGTGAAGCGGCTGTTTCCGAACTACCGCGAACTCGAACAGGATTATTACCGCCGCACCAAGATCTATCCGATCATGCATACAGTAGTGATCCGCCGCGACGTCTATGAGCGCGATCCCTGGGTAGCGATGAGCCTCTACAAGGCCCTGTGCCGCGCCAAGGATTACGCCTTCAAACTGGTCGTGGAAGGCGGTTCGCCCAAAGCCTCGTTCGCGTGGCTGCAGCCCTTGATCGAGGAAGAGCAGGCGATCATCGGCAAGGATTGGTATCCCTACGGCATCGAGGCAAACCGGCCGTCGATCGAGGCGTTGCTGCAATACACCCATGAGCACGGCCTGACGCCGCGCCGTCTCAAGATCGAGGACCTGTTTGCGCCGAGCACGCTGCGCGATATTCCGCTCAGCGAGGGGCAGTTGGTATGATCAGCTGGCGACGTTGACGTAGATCTGGCCGTCGCGTACGGCGACGGGCACGCGCGTCAGCCGTACCGAAGCGTCGCCCGGATGGCAGCCGGTTTCGAGATTGAATTCGTAGCCGTGCCACGGGCAGACGATGTTGCGCTGCTTGCCGAAGCGGAGCCCTGCGCTTTTCTTGTCGGGCGTGATGATTTCTTCGACCTGATGAAAAATCTTGCCTTGGCAGACCGGACCGCCGGCATGCGGGCAGACGTTTTCATAGGCGATCACTTTGTCGCCTTGGCGGAAAATGCCGACTTCAACGGCATCGAGTGCATAGACGCGGTAGTCGCCGTCAGGCACGTCGGCAAGCCTGGCCACAGGAATTTCGGTCATGTCACTCATGTTAGTCCCGTGCTGTGTTTGGGGCCGGGCGGTGGAACCACATCGCCACGTCAAACAAGTTGAGATCGGCGGCACGGATCATGGCGCAGGCCGCGACTACAGTTTCGGTCGCGGTGATCGCGCCGTCCTCGAATGGTTTTACTTCGCTACCGCGCCGCTCGACCTTGGCGGCGTAGATTTTGACCGCCTTGGCGAGCACGTCCTGCAGCAAAGTGTCCGGCACTGAATCCGGCTCGCCGCGCGCTAGCGCTGAGTTTGCCAGCGCCGAAAAGTCATGGGCCGGTATCCGAACCGAGCTCTTCGCGGGCTTGGCGGATTTGCGTTGCGGTTTCTTCGCCATGAAACACCCTTGAAACGCTTTTACACTCAGGCCGGGACCGGCTCGCGCCGCGCCGGGGTTTTTTTCAGCTGCTTATTGGCGGGCACCGGCAGATCGAAAATGTGCGCGGCGTTGAGGCCCAAAATGTTGCGCTTGGCCTGCTCAGTGAGGAACGGCAGCGTCGTGATCGAGCTCGGCAAGTCGAAATCCCAATGCGGCCAGTCGGACGCGAACAGGAGCTGCGTGTCGGCCTTGATCGCCTCGAAGGTGGCTTCGGTCAGTTTCATGTTCGAGCGTTCGAGCGGCTGGCTCGTGAAATACATGTCGCGGATGTATTCGCTCGGCCGACGCTTCAAGAGCGGCGCCTCCGACGAACGCATCATGTATTCGGAATCGAGCCGCTGCATCAAAAACGGCGCCCAGGCGAGGCCGCTTTCGATCCAGATCACCTTCAGCTTGGGGAAGCGCTCAGGCAGGCCGTTGACGATCCAGTTGGTCAGATGGATCAGGTTGAAATACACGAACGAGATCGCGTGCATAGACATGAATCGGTTGCATTGCTGCATCGATTGATCGCCCCAATGGAAGCCGGAATGAAAGCCGAGCGGCTTGCCGGTTTCCTGGACCAGCGCATAGAGCCGCATGTAGGCGTCGTCGTGCACCGGCCGGTAGCGGGTCGAGGTTACGGTGAAGCCGATGACGCCGGGCGTATCGGCGAAGCGCTCAACCACCTTGCTGCACGCTTCGGGATGATTGAACGGCAGGTAGAGCATCGCTTTGATGCGGGTGTCCTGCGGTAGAATCTCCTCGATCAGCCATCGGTTAAACGCATTGCCGATCATCACCTCGGTGTCGGCTTGCGGATGCATGCCGAGCACCAGCATCGGCGTCGGAAACACCACCATGTAGTCGAGGCCCATGGAATCCATGGCTCGCTGCACCAGCGTGACCTGGGCATGGGTGCGGCCGCCCGGCACCGCTTCGCCAAGGCGTTGCTGGTGCGGGATGCGGCCGAACACGTCCTGCTGCAGCATCCCGGGCATCGCGTTCAGGAGGCCGGGCGGGGAGCCGCCGCGGTCTTTTGAGGCGCGCGCCATCTGTTGGTACACGTCGCTGTCCATACGGTCGACGACTTCGGACCAGAACGCTGTCTCGGTGACGTGGGCATCGACATCGACAATGAAATAATCGTCGATCTGCGCTTCCTTGGCGGCGTGGGCCAGAATGTCGCGGGTATCGGTCTGAACCGTGATTTTCGGCAATTCGCTGACGCGGGGTTTTGTCTTCCCGTTCTTGCCGTTGCGCGGCGTGACCTTCGGCATGGCTTTCCTCCAACCATGATCAGGGTGCGTGGTTCGCAACCTCGGAGCGTGACCGGCAACCTATCAGCATTCGCGGGCGATGGACATGCCCGCTAGATCAGCGACACTGGCAAGCCGCATCCGGCAGCAGCAATTGATTTTTTGCCATGGAGGGCGGATCATTTGCGTTCTGCCGGTTCTGCTTTTCCGCTAGGGCTGCCGCCGCGTATGGATCAATCCGCCGTCATAGCCACGAGCAGCGGTGCGCAGGTTCGGCTACGCCAACTCAGCAAGGCATTCGGCACGGCAGCCGCCGTTGACGACATTTCTCTGGATGTGCCGGCGGGCGCTTTCGTGTCGCTGTTGGGGCCGAGCGGTTCGGGCAAGACCACCACGCTCAATCTGATCGCGGGGTTTCTCGCCCCCGATAAGGGCGACATCCTCATCGACGATCGGTCGGTCGCCGACGTGCCGCCGCACAAGCGCAACATCGGCATGGTGTTTCAATCCTACTCGTTGTTCCCGCACATGACGGTCGCGGACAACGTCGCTTTCCCGCTGCGGATGCGCGCCAAGCTCTCGCGCGAAGAAACGCGCAAGCGCATCGCCGAGATGTTGACGCTCGTGCAGCTTGGGCACCTGGCATCGCGCTATCCGCGCCAGCTCTCGGGCGGGCAGCAGCAGCGCGTTGCCATGGCGCGGGCGCTGGTGTCGCGGCCGCGCCTGCTGCTGATGGATGAGCCGCTCGGCGCGCTCGACAAGAAGCTGCGCGAGCAGATGCAGGCCGAGATCAAGCATATCCATCGCAGCGTCGGCACTACGGTTGTCTACGTCACCCACGATCAGTCCGAAGCGCTGACCATGTCGGACCTCGTGGTGGTGATGCATCGCGCCCGCATCGCGCAGATCGGCACGCCGCGTGCGCTCTACGAAGTCGCCGGCGAGCGCGTTCGTCGCCGATTTCTTGGGCGATTCGAATTTGATCTCCGCGACGATCGTCGAGTCCGGCAGCAACGGCTTGGCGGTCAAGATCGGCAACGGCATCATCATTCGTGGCGCCTCGGCGCGCTTTTCAACTTCGATCGGCGAACGTGTGTTCGTCCTCATTCGGCCGGAAGATATGGCGGTGCGCTCAACGGGTGCCGTGCGGAGCGGCGACGCTCCGGAGCAGCTGGAAGGGACCGTGACCGAGCACAGCTTTCACGGCGATGTCTTCAAGCTCAGCATTGCGGTCGGGAACGATATTCTGAAGGTCAAGGTGCCGCGCGAGCAGGGCGGCGACTTCGACGTTGGCCGGAACGTCTCGCTCTCTTGGATGCCGGGCGCCGCGCGACTTCTGCCGAGCGTCGCCGACGACGCCCCGGCCGCAGCGGGTGCGGCGTCATGACGGCGATGGCTGAGCAAGTTGCTGCGCCACGATCGTCGGCCTTTTCGCTTCTTCGTTTCACGCCGGCGTTGCTGCTCCTGCCGTGTCTGGCCTGGATCGTGTTCTTCTTTCTGCTGCCGCTCGCGCTGATGTGCTGGCGCAGTCTGGCCAGTCAGGGCTTCTCGTTCGAGGCGTATTCGACCCTGTTCACGTCGCCGCTGTACACCAAGGTCATGTTGACCACAGTGAAGACCGCCA
Organism: uncultured Alphaproteobacteria bacterium; assembly: GCA_963732015.1. Lineage (GTDB taxonomy): Bacteria > Pseudomonadota > Alphaproteobacteria > Rhizobiales > Xanthobacteraceae > BOG-931. The sequence continues at coordinate 562,625 of CAVSXY010000011.1, forward strand.
GCATCGCCACCGTCTTGGCGCTCATCCTCGCCTATCCGATCGCCTACGCGCTGACGATGAGCAGCGGCAAATTGCGCGCGCTGATTTTGATGTTCGTGTTCATTCCCTACTGGGTCGACATCATCGTGCGCAGCTTCTCCTGGCTGATCCTGCTGGGCGACAACGGCCTGATCAACAGGATGCTGGTCGCGCTGAATATCGTGCATGTGCCGCTGCAGCTGCTCTACACGCCGTTCAGCGTGCTGATCGCGATGATCCAGATTCTGCTGCCGCTGACCACGGTAACGCTGTTCGGCGCCATGCTGCGCATCGACCGCACCCTGATTGCCGCGGCGAAGATCCATGGTGCGAGCGACTGGCAAGCCTTCCGCACCGTGTTTTTCCCTCTGAGCCTGCCGGGCGTCTACGGCGCAGGTCTGCTGGTTTTCGTGCTGTCGCTCGGCTTTTACGTGACGCCGGCGCTGCTTGGCAGCCCGCGCGAGACCATGATCGCCCAGACCATCATGGTCGAGGCAAGCCAGCTGCTCGACTGGGATCAGGCGAGCGCCGCCGGTTTCGTTCTCCTCGTCATCACCACGCTGATCGCGGCGATCTACAATCGTTACTTCAGTCTGGAACGCCTATGGGGAGGCTCGGACACATGAGTGTGGCGGCGGGCCGCATTGCGCTCAGTACGGCCGTGACGGCCATCGTGCTTTATTTGATATTCCCCGTCATCGTGGTGCTGGCGATTTCGTTCAGTTCGGGAAATTTCCTGGTGTTCCCGCCGCCCGGGCTTTCGTTGCGCTGGTACAACGCTATCGCCAGCGATCCCGAATGGATCAGCGCCCTGCTCGTGACGCTGAAGGTCGGCAGTCTTGCGGCACTGCTGGCGACGCTGCTCGGCGTGCCGGCGGCGTTTGCGCTGGTGCGCTACGTCATTCCGGCAAAAGCCCTGCTCAGCGCGCTCATTCTGTGCGCGCTGGTGACGCCGCCGATCGTCACGGCGATTTCGACCTATCTGTTCTTCGTGCCGCTCGGCCTGGTCAACACGATCGTTGGTCTGGCTTGCGCCCACGCGGTGAGCGGCATGCCGTTCGTCGTGATCAACACGGCCGCGAGCCTGCGCAGCGCCGACCGCAATCTCGAACGGGCCGCGATTATTCACGGCGCGCCGCCGTTGTGGGCTATTGTCCGCATCACATTGCCGATCATCGCTCCCGGCATCTGATCGGTGCGATTCTTGCTTTCGTGCATTCGGCGCATGAACTTCTGATCGCGACGTTCGTGCTCGGCGGCGTTGGCAAGCCGGTCGCGGTCAAGATCTGGTCAGGCGTGCAGGCGACGTCGGACCCTACCATCGCGGCCGCCTCGGCGATTCTGATCGGTCTCGCGATACTGACCTTCGCGAGCGTCGCGGCGGCACAGTTGCTGTCGCGGCGGCGCAGCGCCTGATGTGCTTGGAGCAACAGCGATGACCCATTGTCAGAGCGAATATGATGTCGAGACAACCTGTGCCCGCCTGCGCGGAGTTGCTCAACGAGACACGCGGATTCGGCCGCCGCGACTTCATCAAGGCGCTGGGCGCCGCATTTGGCGGGGCGGCTTTGCCGTTACTGCCCGGAATGGTGCCGCGCGCTCAGGCTGATGTTCTGCCGGTGACGGCCTTCGTGTTCGGCGGCGTCTGGAAGAAGGCCGCCATGAAGGCGTTCGGCGAGCCGTTCACGCAGAAGACCGGCATCCCGATGGCGTATCAGGACCCCTACACTTTCGCCAAGCTGCGCGCCATGCACGAGGCGCACGCCATGCAGATCGATGTGGTTTCGGTGCAAGGCGAGGAAATGAATCAGGCCAAGCGCATGAACATGGTCATGCCGCTCGATTTCAACGTCATCGACCGTTCGGCGCTCGATCCGCAACAGCTTCGCCACGGCAATGCCATCGGCGGTCACACGCTGTCCTACGTCATTTGCTACAACAAGAAGAAATGGCCGGGCGACGACCATCCCAAATCATGGGCCGATTTCTGGAATGTCGAGAAATTTCCCGGCCGCCGCGCGCTGCGCACCGAGGAATTGTGGACCATCGAGGCGGCGCTCAAGGCCGACGGCGTCAAGGACAGCGAGTTCTATCCGATCGACGTGGACCGCGTGTTTCGCAGCCTCGACCGCATCAAGCCGCACATCAAGACCTGGTACTCCGACAATTCGCTCGAGCCAGCAATTGATGGAGCAGGAAGAGGTCGACCTCATCGCGATGATGAACGGCCGCGCCACCGAATCGATCCTGCGATCATAATGCGCCATTCGAGATAGTGTGGAACGAGGCGATCTGCGAAGGCGGCTATCCAGGGCTGGCTCGCGCCGGTCGGCTGCCCCAATCCGCAAGGCGCCATGAAGTTCCTCGATATCGTCGGCCGTGCCGAATACGAGGCGGTGTTCGCGCGGCTGCTGTACTACGGACCGCAGAATCCGAAGGCCTACGATCTGCTCGAACCCGAAATCGCCAAGCTGATGCCGACCTATCCCGACAACGAGAAGCTCGCCCACATCGTCAATTTCGACTGGTGGGCCGAGAATCTGCCGGCGATGCAGCGGCGCTTCCAGCTTTGGCTGCAATCGTAATGACATCGCTATCGGCCGGAAGGCCTTCAATCTCAAATGGCCGGCGCCGCGGAATGTCATTATGAGTTCGATGAGAGCGCTGCTCGAGCCTCGGGCCATCGCTGTGGTTGGCGCGTCGCAAAAGCGGGGCCGCGGCACTGGTGTTGTCGCCAACCTGCGCGACTGCGGCTTCGCGGGCGACGATTTTCGCGGTCAATCCGCGCTATGACGAAGTGCTCGGCTACAAGTGCTATCGCCAGCGTTGCCGATCTTCCGGCGCACGTCGATTGCGTCGTCGTCGCCGTCGGCGCCGACGCGGCGTGCGACGTGCTCGATGCAGGCTCACGCCAAGGGCATCCCGGCCGCCGTCGTGCTGGCCGCGGGCTTTGGCGAAGGCGGTCACGGCGAAGCCCGCGCGCTGCGGCTGAAGGCGCTCGCCGCCAAGGGCATGTGCATCTGCGGCCCGAACTGCTTCGGGCTGATCAATCTCAAGTCGAACGTCGCGGCCTTCAGCGGCCCGATTCCGCGGCCGTTGCGGCGCGGGCTCGGTTGCCATCGTATCGCAGAGCGGCGGGCTCGGCGCGAGCGCGTTCACGCCGCTGATGGGCGAGCGCGAGCTTGGCTTCTGCTTATTTCGTCTCCTGCGGCAATCAGCTCGGCGCGACCATCGAGGATTTCGTCGAATATTTCGTCGACGATCCCGATGTCAGCGTCGTCGCGATCGTCGTCGAGGCGCTGAAAAATCCGCAGAAGCTTGCGGCGGTCGCCCGCAAGGCGCAGGCGCAACGCAAATCACTGCGTGCTTTACCAGGCCGGCCGATCGGCCGCCGGCCAGGAGATGGTCCGATCCCACACCGGCGCGCTTGCCGGCAATGCCGAGGTGCATGGCGGCGTTCCTGCGCCGCTGCGGCATCGTGCAGGTCGACGAACTTCGATGAGTTCGTCGAGACGATCGAGCTGTTTGCCACCGCGCCGCGCGACGAGACTATCGCGGACGGTGTTGTCGTGGTCTCGGGCAGCGGCGGCGGCGCCGCGATCGCGACCGATGTGCTCGACGACGGCTGGCGTGCCGCTTGCCGAATGCGAGCCTGCGACCAAGGACGTGCTGCGCGCCGTGCAGCCCGAATTCGGCAGCGTGACCAATCCGATCGACGGCACCGGCGCGATGTACGATGATCCGACGCTGCTGCCGAAAATCTTCGACGCCCTGGTCGCCGAGCAACGCCGGCCGGTCATCGCCGCGAGCGTGAGCGTGCGCACTGGCGGCAGCGAGAGCATGCGGCGCTTGGCCACCGGTATCGCCGACGCTGCGCGCGCTCGGGGCGCACTTTTGTCGCCTTCCAGTACACGCCGCTCGGCGGTCCGCTCGATTCCGGAGATGATCCGCACGCTGCATGCGGCGCGCGTTCCGGTTCTGCTCGGCACCACCAACGCGATGCGGGCGCTGAAATATCTGCCGATGCGCCGCGATTACTGGCGGCGCGATGCTGACGACGGACGCTAGTGCGGTCTCGAGCGTCTGCGCCCGAGCGTCGGCGTTATTGGCACCGGACTTTTTGAGTTTGCGGAAGGCTCTGACAGCGTACGGCGTCCCGGTCGTCGAGGCCGCGCTGGCGCGGTCGGAAGATGAGGCCATCGCTTTGCAGCGGCGTTTCGGCGGGCCCGGTCGCGGTCAAGGCCGAGACATCCGGGCCTTCTGCACAAGAGCGATATCGGCTGCGTCCGGCTTGGCTGCGCCAATGCGTCGCGACGTCGCGGAGGCCTATCGCGCCGTCATCCAGAATGCGCGCAACGCCGGCTTCAGACCGCTGCACGTTCTCATCCAGCCGATGGTCACGGGCGTCGCCGAGGCCTATGCCGGCGTCATCGACGATCCGCTGTTGGGCCCGGCAATCTGCTTCGGTCTCGGCGGCATGTTCGTCGAAATCTTCAACGATGCCAAGACCGAGATGGCGCCGCTGTCGCACGACGATGCACGCGCCATGATCTGCGGCATCAAGGGCGCGAAGATTCTCACCGGCGCGCGCGGCCGCAAGGGCGGCGATATCGATGCGCTCGCCGACCTGCTGGTTCGTCTTGGCCAATTCGCCGTCGCCAATGCCGGGCGGTTTCGCGCGCTCGATCTCAATCCCATCATCGTCAGGGCGGCCGGCGAAGGCGTCGTCGCCGTCGATATCGCGGTCGAAACGTCTCAAGACGAGCGCAGCGGACAGTCGCTGCACATGCTGCCTCGTAGCTCATGCGAGGCTGCCAACAGAAAGGACAAGAAAATGAGCTACCAGGATCTGCTCTACAGCGTCGAAGACAAAGTCGCGACCATCACGCTCAATCGGCCCGACCGCATGAACGCGCTGTCGCGCAATCTCGAGGCCGAGATTCATCGCGCGTTCGACGAAGCCGACGCCGACCGCAATGTCCGCGCGATCATTCTGACCGGCAACGGGCCGGGATTCTGCGCCGGCTACGACCAGGCGGCGGCGCCGGCGTCCGGCGTGCGGCACTCCGACCCGCAGGGCAAGAGCCACGCCGAGTATCATCGAGTACTGGCAGCGCCACGACGGCACTCGCGTCAGCCAACTGGACGCACATGTGGAGGCTCGGCAAGCCGATCATCGCTGCGGTCAACGGCTGGGCGATGGGCGGCGGTTTCTGGTACCAGCTCGCCGCCGACATCACCATCGCCTCCGACAAGGCGGTGTTCGCGCAGCCCGAAGTCCGCCACGTCTCCAATTCGAGCTATCTGTTTACGGCGCTGTGCGGCTGGAAGGCGGCGAACCGCTGGGCGCTGACCGGCGATCATTTCGATGCCCAGGAGGCCTTACGCATCGGCATGGTCAACGAGGTCGTGCCGCACGAGGAACTGATGCCGCGCGCGCAGCGCGCTGGCCAAGCGCATCGCGCTCGTGCCCGAGCCGTCGATCCGCCTCAACAAGGCGATCGCGATGCAGGGCATGCAGGCGCCGGGGGCCTGAATTCCGGCATTGCTGCTGGAAGGCGCCCTGAGCGCGCTGGTGCATTCGTCTCACAACGAGGACCGCGAGCGGCTGTTCGAGGCGCAACGGTCAAAAGGCCTCAAGGCGTATCTCGAATTGCGCGACGGCCCGTTCCAGCCCGAGCCGATGGGCCCGCGCTCGAAGCCACGGGCGGCCAAAGCCTGATGCCAAGCCTTGTAAGCGTCGATTGAACCGAACACGGGTCTGCGCTTGACTGGGATTGCAGGCGCCAAGCAACGGAGACGAGCGATGCATGATCGGCATGAAAGTGACGTCGATCGATGCCTGCTTGCTGCTCCGCGAGGTTTTGACGGAGACGCGCGGACTGTCCCGTCGCGCGTTCATCCTCAGCGCTCGGCGAAGCTGCCTCGGCCTCGGCGCTGTTGTCACCGTTCGGCACGCTGTGCGGCGCTGGCGGACGAAAAGCCGATCACGCTATTACACCTATGGCGGCGCATGGAAGCAGGCGATTATGGCGGCGTTTGGCGAGCCCTTCACCAAAAAGACCGGCATTCCGGTGCAATATCAGGAGCCCTACAGTTTCGCCAAATTGCGCGCGATGCACGAGGCGCAGCGCCCAGCAGATCGATGCCGTCACAGTGGCGGGCACGGAAGTCATCATCGCCGAGCGCATCGGCATGATCACACCACTGGATTGGAGTCTGATCGACAAGTCGGCACTGTCCGACGTTCAGTTGCAGCGACCGAACGTGGTCGGCGGCGACGTCGCAGTCCATGAATGTCTGCTACAGCCTGAAGAAGTGGCCGGGTGACGAACATCCCAATTCGTGGGCCGACTTCTGGAACGTCGAAAAGTTTCCCGGCCGTCGCGCGTTGCGCCGCGATGCCGTCTGGACCATCGAGGCGGCGGTCAAGGCCGACAGGCGTCAAGGACAGCGAGTTCTATCCGATCGACGTCGATCGCGCATTCGCCAGCCTCGATCGCATCAAGCCGCACGTTAAGGCGTGGTGGTCGGACAACTCGCAGGCGCAGCAGCTGATGGAGCAGGAGGAGGTCGATCTCATTCACATGACGAACGGCCGCGCCTCACAATCCATTTTGGACCATAAGGCGCCGTATGCAGCTGGTCTGGAACGAGGCGACCTATTCGGGCCACGGCGAGGGCTGGATCGTTCCGGCTGGATGTCCCAATCCCATCGGCGGCATGAAATTTCTCGACATCGTCGGCCGCGCCGAATATCAGGCGGTGTTCGCGCGGCTACTCTACTATGCGCCGCAGAATCCAAAAGCTATTCCGCTGCTAGAGGAGCGGATCGCCAAGCTTCTGCCGTCCTACCCGGAGAATGAAAAACTCGCCCACACGATCAATTTCACCTGGTGGGCGGACAATCAGGCCAAAGTCCAGCGGCGCTTCGAGGAATGGCTGCAATCGTAATCCACCCATGGCCGTCGGAGTGTGTTCCGAGGCGGCACCCGACGTGACCCAAACCCATGTTGTCGGCAAACCCGTGCTGCGGCTCGAGGACGGGCCGCTGATTCGCGGTCATGGCCGTTTCGTCGACGATCTGAAGTTTGCCGGCATGCTCGAAGCGGCATTCGTGCGCAGCCCGCACGCCCATGCGGTCCTTCGCGGCATCGACACCGAGGCGGCGCGCCGGCTGCCCGGCGTGCACGCCGTGTTCACACTCGCCGATCTTTCGCCGCTGCTGACAAACGAGCGGCTACCGCTGCAGTTTCGCACCGACCAATTGCCGTCCGACGTGGCGCCGCTCGGTTCTGGCCAGGGACGAAGTCGCCTATGTGGGCGAAGCGGTCGCCATCGTGATCGCACAGTCACGCGGCGTCGCCGAGGATGCCGCCGCATCGGTCGCCGTCGACTACGAGCCGTTGCCGGCGGTGTCCGATTGCCGCGCATGCGCTGCAGCCCGGCGCGCCGCTGGCGCATCGCCGCAAGGCTAGCAACCTGCTGATCGAGTTCCGTCAGTCCTACGGCGACATCGCCGCGGCGTTCGCCCGCGCGCCGCATCGCGCGCGCGTCAGCCTCAAGCAGCACCGCGGCGGCGCGCATTCGATTGAAGGCCGCGGCGCCGTCGCGGTCTACGACGTCAACGAAGACCGGCTCACGTTGTGGTCGTCGACGCAGCTCGCGCACGAGGTGCGGGCGTTTCTGATGCGGCTGCTGCGGCTCGACGAGAACCAGATTCGCGTCGTCGCGCCGGACGTCGGCGGCGGCTTCGGCGCCAAGTTCGTCATGTATCCGGAGGAAGTCGCGCTCTCGGCCGCGAGCTTGCGGCTGCGGCGGCCGATCAAATGGATCGAGGACCGCCGCGAGCATTTTTTCGCCGCGGTGCAGGAGCGCGACCAATACTGGGAGCTCGAAGTCGCCTTCGACCACGACGGCCGCGTGCTCGGCGTGCGCGGCGAACTCATCCACGATCAAGGCGCCTACACGCCGCAGGGCACTCAATCTGCCGTACAACGCTTCGACCGGCGTGCCGGGCCCTTACATCCTGCCGGCCTACGATCTGCAGGTGCGGGTGGTCGAGACCAACAAGGTCGCGACCATGCCGGTGCGCGGCGCCGGCTATCCCGAAGGCGCGTTCGCGATGGAGCGCGTGCTCGATCAGCATCGCGCGAACGCTAAAGCTCGATCGCGCCGAGGTGCGGCGGCGCAATCTCGTGCCGGCGGACAAGATGCCCTATCTCACGCCGCTCAAGACGCGCTCCGGCTCGCCGGTCGCGCTCGACAGCGGCGATTTCCCGCGCTGCCTCGACATGGCGCTCGAAGGCCATCGACTACGCCGGATTTCCCGAACGCCAATCCCGGCGCGCGCGCAGCAAGGTCGCCATCTCGGCATCGGCGTCGGCAACGGCGTGAAAGGCACCGGGCGCGGGCCGTTCGAGTCCGGCATCGTGCGGATCGGCCGCTCCGGCCGCATCTCGGTCTACACCGGCGCCATGCCGATGGGCCAGGGCATCAAGACCGCGCTCGCGCAAATCTGCGCCGAACAATTCGCCGTTGCCACCGACACCGTGACGGTGGTGGCCGGCGACACCGCCATCATTCCCTACGGCCAGGGCGGCTTCGCCAGCCGGCAGACCATCACCGCCGGCTCTGCCGTGCATCTCGCCGCCGTCGCGGTGCGCGAAAAGGTGCTCAGCGTCGCGGCGCATCTCCTTGAAGCGGGCGTTGACGATCTCGAACTGCGCGACGGCCGCGTCGAGGTCGTCGGCGCGCCCGGCAGCGGGCATGAGCTTGCGCGAGGTGGCCGAGGCGGTCGTCCGGCGTGCCCGGCTATTCTATGCCGGGCGAGTTTCGAGCCCGGACTTGAAAGCCTGCAGATCTTCCTGCCGAACGCTCTGACCTACGGCATGGGCTGCCACGCCGTCGAGGTCGAGGTCGACGTGGAGACCGGCGGCGTGCGCATCCTGCGCTATGTCGTGGTCAACGACAGCGGCCGGCTGATCAATCCGATGATCGTCGAAGGCCAGCTCGTCGGCGGCACCGTGCACGGCATCGGCAACGCGCTCTACGAATGGATGGGCTACGACGACCGGCGCGCAGCCGCTGACCACGACGTTCGCCGATTATCTGCTGACCAGCGCCACCGAGGTGCCGAAGATCGAAGTGCATTTTCTCGAATACTCCGTCGCCGCTCAATCCGCTCGGCGTCAAGGGTGTCGGCGAGTCCGGTTGCGTGCCGGCCGCCGGCGCCATCGTCTCTGCGGTCGAAAACGCGCTGTCAGCCGTTCGGCGTGACGATCGGCGAATATCCGGTGACGCCGGCCCGGCTGTTCGCGCTGATCGAGAAGGCGCGTTCGTAACTCAACCTAGAATCGCTCGCGCTCCAGCGTGCGCCAGCGCGACAGCCGGCGTTCGATCCACATGATGAGCTCGGTGAGCACCACGCCGATAAGGGCGATGACGATGATGGGCACGAACAGCTTTGCCGTTGCGAAAACATTTGCGTATTCGACGATCATGCCGCCGAGGCCACTGATCGCGGTAAAGAACTCGGCAACCACGATGCCGATGATGGCGAGCCCGACCGAAAGCCGCACGCCGGCCATGATGAACGGCAGGGCCGCCGGCAGGATGATCTTGAAGAAGATCTGCCACTCGGTCGCTCCGTAGGCCCGGCCGATTTCGAGCATCGAGCCGCGCACGTCGCGGATGCCGGCATACGTGTTGACGATGATCGGAAACACCGCGACCGAGACCAGGATGGTGACCTTGCCGGCGAATTCCAGTCCGGCCCACAGAACGATCAGCGGCACCAGCGCGATGCGCGGAATCGCATAGAGGGCGTTGATGAACGGATCGAGGATGTATTCGACCATTCGCCATTGCGCGATGACGATGCCGATTGCAATGCCGATCACGATTGTCAGCACCATGCCGACCGTGAACGGCCACAGGCTTTGCAACAGCGCCTTCTTGAGCGCGCCGCTTGCGATGAGTTCTCCGGCTGCGCGGAAGATCGCGCTCGGCGGCGCCATGAAGATCGGGTCCATCCGCCGGCCGTAATACTCCCAGACGACAAAGAACACGGCGACTGACACTGCGCGAACCGCATTGGGGCTGAGAAGAAAGGCGCGTACGCGCTGTGCCGCCGTGACTTTCGGCGCCGGAACAAGGGTACGGGGCTTCGGGTCGGTCGTGCTCATAGTTCGTCGCTCCGCAGTAGTTCGCGCAGATCGGCCCGGCAGGCCGCGAACGCCGGATTGTTATGGACATCCCCAGCCAGCCGCCCGTCCGCGAGCGGTGAGTCGATAATGGTCTGAATACGACCCGGCCCCGTGGCGAAAACGAAAATGCGGTCCGACAGCAGCAGCGCCTCATCGATCGAATGAGTGACAAAGATCACCGTCGCGGCGGTCTGCGACCAGATTTTCAGGAAGTCGTCCTGCAACTGCTCGCGGGTCTGCGCGTCGAGCGCGCCGAACGGTTCGTCCATGAAGATGAGGATCGGCCGGCGCATCAGCGCGCGGGCAATGCCGACACGTTGCTGCATGCCGCCGGACAGTTCGTGCGGGAAATGATCGCGAAATGCCGCAAGCCCCACGAGGTCGATGAAATGGCGAGCCGACTCGCGTCGCTCCGCCACGCCTACGCCGTCGATCTCCAACGGAAACTCCACGTTGCCTTCGACGGTGCGCCATGGCAGCAAGCCGAAATTCTGAAACACCATGCAGGCGTCTTTGCGCGGCCGGGTCAGCGCGCTTCCCGCAATTGTGATCGCGCCTTCATCGGGCGCCACGAGGCCAGCCGTCAGCTTCAGGAGCGTGGTCTTGCCGCACCCTGAAGGGCCGAGCAGCGTGACCAATTCGCCTTTGCGCACGGTCGCATTGATGCGATCAAGCGCCACCATGAGGCTTGGCGGCTGCCCGTTGGCTTGAGCCCGGATCGGAAAAAACTTGCTCACACCCTCGTAGACAACCATGGGTGCGGGCGTGTCGGCCGACATCGCCACTATTTCTTCCCGTAAGGCCCTAGCGTCTTCAGCGCGGCGTCGACATAACGCGAGTCGAGCACGTCTTTTGGGGCCGGCGCCACCGTCAGACTGCCGAGCTTTGTGTAGAGGTCGGCCGTGTATTCTTCGATCGACGGATCAAGGCCGCCATCGAAGCCCCAGAGATTTTCGCTGTTGAGGTCGCGCACCACAGCTTTGAGGAACGCGGTGTCGAGTTCGGGGATGCGTTCGTGCAGAATTTCGGCCGACTCATCCGGATTGTCCTGGATGAAGCGGACGGCGCGTATCGCGCCTTCGGTGAGGGCCTGAAGTTTGGCGCTGAGCTGCCGGTCGGTGAGTTCGTCCGTGCGCACGACGTTCCAAGAATAGCCGAGCCCGGGAAACTCCTTGGAGAGCTTCGTCAGCACGATGATCTTGTCGTCTTCGACGCCTTTGAGTGTCGTGACCGTGTTGATCAGGGACGCGTCGGCGCGGCCGGCGATGATCGCTTGCAGCCGCGCGGCATGGCCGCCGATCTGTACGAAGTTCGCAGTCGAATCGTCGATGCCGTACTTTTTCAGGATCATCCGCGCGAGCTGGTCGGGAAGAGCGCCGGGGCCCGATGTTGCAAAGGTCTTACCGGCGAGATCGGCAATTGTCGTGCCTTTGCCCTTGGCGAGAACGAGGCTGTAATCGCCGATGGGCTGCCAGCTGTTGATCGCCCGGACGTTGGCGCCGGCCTGGATCGAGGACAGGACATTGAGCATGCCGATCCATCCTACGTCGGCGTTGCCAGAGATCAGCGCCCGCATGGCGTTCGAATCGCCGGTGACGATAACTTCCTCGATATCAAGGTCGCCAAGCCATCCCTTCTTCTCGGCGATATAAAGTGGCAGTGAGAATGTCGTCGGTGGTCCTGGAAACACGATCTTGAGCTTCGCGGCCGATGCGGCAGGTCCGTGCAGCGTCATCGTTGCGACAAGGCAACCGAGGATCGCAAGCCAGCCAGGACGCAGGCGGAAAGTGAAAGGTGACGACATCGCTGTTCCCCAAAGGACGATCGCAAGATGATCGAGATGGCGCCGGCGGATGATGTTGTAGCGATCAAGGGTTGGCTTGCCTAGGCTTCGGAAAGCCGCCACGCTTGCGGTCGCCCGCCGGGGTTGGCACAACGCTGACCAATCAGCACGCCGGTGCTCGCGCTGGAGGTTGTCGCAATGAATGATATTCCGCGTCTGATGCCGTGGATTGGTGGCACGACAGGTGCCGCGAGCGGCGCGAGGTTCTCGCCGCTGGTGTCGCCGATCGACGAAAGCGTTGCTTCACATATGATTGAATCCGACACCGGCATTGTCGACGCCGCGGTCAAGCACGCGCACAGGGCGTTTTTGGCGCACCAGGATGCGACCACCGCCAAGCGCCTCGAATGGCTCGCAGCTGCAGCCGACGCGATGGACAAGATCGAAACCGAGTTGGTGCGTTCACTCATCCGCGCCATCGGCAAGCCGCGGCGCGCTGCGACCTTCGAGGCCAAACGTGCCGGCGCGTTCATCCGTGCGTGCGCTGCGCAATTGCCGCATCTGAACGGCGAGGTGCTGCCCCTTGACGTTGCGGCGACTGGCGCCGGGCGGTTCGGCTTCACTGTGCGCATCCCCTACGGGGTGGTCGCGGCGATCACGCCGTTCAACGGTCCGGTCAATCTGCTGATCCAGAAGGTTGCGCCTGCGCTCGCGGTCGGTAACGCCGTGGTGGTGAAGCCATCGCCGCCCGGCACCGAGGTCGCGCTGCTGATGGCGGAAGCGATGAAGAAGGCGGGCATTCCCGACGGGCTGTTCAACGTCGTGCCCGGCGGACGCGAGACCGCGCAGCTTCTCGTCGCTCATCCACTGATAGCCGCCGTCACGGTGACCGGCAGTACGGCCGCCGGCAACGAACTTGCCCGCGTTGCCGGGGCCAAGAAATTCGTCGGCGAACTCGGTTCCAACGCCGCGAATATCGTCTGTGCCGACGCCGATTTGACCGATGCGGCCACGCGGATCGCCGGTGCGGGCTTCGAGGCGAGCGGTCAGCAGTGCATCTCGGCGCAGCGGGTCATTGTTGAGAAGCCGGTCTACGATCGTTTCCTTGAGCAGTTCGTGGCGGCTGCCAAAAAACTCAAAGTCGGCGATCCCGAGGACGGCGCGACCGATGTCGGGCCGATGGTGTCGAGCGCCGCCGCCGACCGGGTCGAAGCGATGATCGCCGATGCCGTTGCCAAGGGCGCGAAACTTGTTCTCAAGCCGGAGCGCCGCGGCGCTATCCTCGGCCCGGGCATTGTCGCTGAAGCGCCGCCGGAAGCGCGGCTGATGCGCGAGGAGGCCTTTGGTCCGGTGGTGGTGGTCCAGCCTGTCGATAACGTCGATGCTGCGCTCGCTCTCGCCAATTCGTCCGAGTTCGGCCTGCAGGGCGCCTGCTTTACCAAAAGCCTCGAGACTGCCTTCAAGGTGTCGCGCAAGCTCCACGTGGGCTCGTTGTGGATCAATGACGCGAGCCGTTTCCGTCTCGATACCTATCCGTTCGGTGGCGTGGGTTCGTCAGGCTTCGGCCGCGAGGGTGTGCGCTACACCATGGAAGAGCTGTCGCAGTGGAAATTCACGGGCATGCGCCTGTGAGAGAAACGGCGGTCGGATTGATTGGATATGGCGGCATCGCGCGAGACGTGGTGACCGCGCTGCGCGAGTCCCGGAGCGGCGCGAAGATCGTTGGCGCGCTGTGTCGGCCTGGCCGCGCTGCACAAGCGAAAGCCGCGTTCGGCGATATCGTGATCGCGGAGTCGCTTGCCGATCTGATCGCGCTGCGGCCTACGATCGTAGCTGAGGTTGCGGGGCAGCCCGCCGTCGCCGAATACGCCGAAAAGGTTTTGCGCGGCGGAATCGATTGTCTCGTCATCTCGGTCGGTGCGCTGGCCGATCTGAAGCTTCTGGAGCGTCTAAAGACTGCCGCGCGCGATGGCGGCGCGCGGCTTCTGCTGCCGGCCGGCGCCATCGGCGGCATCGATGCGATTGCCGCGATGCGTGTCGGCGGGCTCAATTCCGTCCGCTACCGCTCGCGCAAGCCGCCTGCGGCGCGGCGCGGTTCGCCTGCCGAAAAAGTCGCCGACCTTGAAAAGATCACTGGCCGCACCGTGCTCTATCGCGGGAACGCCGGCGAGGCGGCGCTGCTTTATCCGCAGAACGCCAATGTCGCCGCCGCGGTGGCGCTTGCCGGGCTCGGTTTCGATGCGACCGAAGTCGAACTCGTGGCCGATCCAGATTCGCCCGGCAACGTGCATGAGATCGAAGCCGAAGGCGCCGCCGGGCGGTTCGCCATTCAGCTGCAAGGCAAACCATCGAAGACGAATCCCAAAACGTCGGCGCTTGCGGCGTTGAGCGTGGCGCGGGCCCTGATGAATCTGGAAGCGACCATCGTCATATGACCATCCCAACACAGCGCGTCAGCAACGCATTCGTTGGCAGCCCGATCGAGCGGGTTGAAGATCTCCGGTTTCTTACCGGGCGCGGCCAATTCGTCGACGATCTGGTCAGCGAACGCATGCTGTACGCGGTGGTGCTGCGCAGCTCGGTCGCCCATGGCCGCATCCGCGGCATCGACAAAGCTGCGGCACTGACGCGGCCTGGCGTTCATGCCGTCATCACCGCCGCCGATATTGGCGCGGTACCGACAATTCCGTTACGCCAGGAGCCGCTGCCTGCGCTCAAGCGCTACGAGCAGCCGGTCATTGCTGCCGAAAAGGTGCGTTACGTCGGCGAGCCGGTTGCGCTCGTGGTGGCCGATAGTGCCGCCCTCGCCGAGGACGCGCTGGAGGCGATCGTCGTCGACATCGAGCCGCTGCCTGCAGTGGCGACACGCGACGCAGCGCGAAAGAACGATCTCCTCCTCTTCGAGAACGCCGGTACGAATCTGGCCAGTACGATCACCGCCGTGCTGGGCGATACCGACACGGCCTTCAAGAATGCGCCTTACGTGCGCCGCGAGAGCTTTCGCGTGCAGCGGCATGCGGCCGTGCCAATGGAGCCGCGCGGACTGGTCGCCGTCTGGGACGCCGAGCATCAGCGCATGTCGGTGAGCGGCGCAGCCAAGGTGCCGTTCACCAATCGTCGTGTGCTCGCCAAGATGATGGGCTTGCCTGAAACCTCGGTGCGCATGCTCGAATACGACGTCGGCGGCGGCTTTGGTGCGCGAGGCGAATTTTATCCCGAGGACTTTCTGGTGCCGTTTGCCGCAAAGCTTCTCGGCCGGCCCGTCAAATGGACGGAAGATCGCCGCGAAAATCTGATGGCGCTCAATCACGCGCGAGATGCCGAATGCGAACTGGAAATGGCCTGTACGCGCGACGGCACGATTCTGGCGCTGCGTGGTCGTGCATTCACCGATCTTGGTGCTTATTTGCGCACTGTCGGCGCCACAGCATCGCGCAACATTTCTCAGATCATGTCCGGCGCCTATCGGATTCCGCACGTGCGGATGGACGTGACGTTGCTGATGACCAACAAGACGCCGTCCGGTACCTACCGGGGTCCGGGACGGTTCGAGGCCGACTTCTGCCGCGAGCGATTGCTCGACATCGTGGCGGCCGATCTCGGCATTGATCGCGTCGAATTCCGGCGCCGCAACCTGATCGCGGAATCGGACATGCCGTATTCGCTCGCGACCGTGCAGGAGCTCGACATCGCGACTGAGTGCGACAGCGGCGACTATCGGATGACGCTCGATCGCTGTCTCGCCGAATTCGCGTGGGTCGAGCGCTCGAAGCTGCAGGGCAAGCTTGTCGAGGGCCGCTATCACGGCACGGCGGTCAGCTGCTACATCGAAGGCGGCGCATCGGGGCCGAGGGAAAACGCGAAGCTCGTGCTGGAAGCCGACGGCTCGGTTTCGGTCTTTGTCGGCTCGTCGGCGGTCGGCCAGGGTGTCGAGACGGTGTTCGCGCAAATCGCCGCCGACGCCCTCGAAATTCCCATGGAACGCATCAAAGGCGTGTTCCACGGCTCGACCGATATCCTTGACGAGGGCTTCGGCTCGTACTCGTCGCGCTCGATTGTGATGGGCGGTTCAGCGGTCGTGGCGGCCGCCGCCAAGCTACGCGAGGCGATTCGCGGCGCAGCAGCCGAACGCCTCAATTGCAAGCCTGACCAGATCGCCATCGATCCCGGCGCCGCTCGCGGGCCGAATCGAACCTCGATCGATCTCAAGGAATTCGCCGGGCTGTCCGCCGCCGGCACCTACGCCAGCAACAAAAGGACCTACAGTTACGGTGCGCATGCCGCCTACGTGGCGGTCGACCCAAAGACCGGATATGTCGAGCTGATCGACTACCTTGCCGTGGAAGACGTCGGCCGCATTATCAACCCGCTGACGCTGCATGGCCAATGCGTAGGCGCCATCGTTCAGGGTCTTGGCGGCGCATTTTTGGAGCACTTCATCTACGACGAGAACGGGCAATTGCTGACCGGCTCGTTCGCCGATTATCTGATGCCGACGGCAAGCGATTTTCCCAACATTCGCGCGACGGCGCTGGAACTCAAGCCCGCGCCCCATAACCCGCTGGGCGCTAAGGGCGCCGGCGAGGGCGGCATCATTCCGGTCGGCGGCGTTGTCGCCAACGCGGTCGCCGCTGCGTTGACTTCGTTCGGCGTGCAGCCCCACGAGCTGCCGCTCTCGCCGCCTCGGGTCTGGCAGATGATTCAAGACGCGCGCCGGTAAGGCACGCTAGATCTTGCTCAGATCGTACGTCGACTTCGCGAACATCTCGTCGACGCTGAGCTTGCGCACCGAAAGTCCCTGCTCGTATGAGTAGCGGACGAGCGTCTCCAGAACGTGGCGGTTCGGTTCGACGCCATAGCTCCAGTAATCGTCGCCCATCAGCTTCTTCAGCCGGTCATTCTCCGCGACGCTCCACGGCAGCGAGGTCGAGAGGTGGCCGATCTGTCCGAGCTCATGCATGCAATGGGCCTTCGCCTCCAGGAACGCCTTGTAGACGCTGGTCGCGAGCCAAGGATGCTTCTCGATGAGCGAGCGGCGAATGCCGATCGCGTGCATGATTGGAAAGATGCGGGTGTTGCGGAAGTAATCCTCCTCCACTTTCGGATAATCGGGGAACAGGCGTCCGACATTCGGCGCGCCATTGAGAAAGCATGTCGGCGCACGCGCTCCGATCATGCCGTCGAGCTCGCCGGTCGCCAGCATTTCCGACAGCGTGCGGTGGTGCGGAATGTCTTGAAGATCGATGTCGGGCGGGAGCTTGATGGGCGTGCGTTCGTCGCGGCCGGCTTCTTCCTGGCCGCCGCGCCGCCATTTGATGTCGCTCGGCTTGACGCCGTACCCGTCCTGCAGAATGCCCCTGATCCAGACGTTCGCGGTGATCTGATATTCGGGCAGGCCGATGGTCTTGCCCTTGAGGTCCTCGGGGCGATTGATGCCGCGGTCGGTGCGGATGTAGATGCCGCTGTGGCGGAACAGCCGCGATACGAACGCCGGAATCGCGACGTACTGCGAGTCGCCGCGTGCGGTCGTCATCGTGTAGCTGTGCAGCGAAATCTCGCTGATGTCGAAATCCTGAAATTTGAAGGCGCGGTGGAAGGCTTCCTCGGGCTCGAGCGCGACCGCGGCGACGTCACAGCCTTCGATCCGCGCGTGGCCGCTAAAAATGGCACGCGTACGATCGTAGTCGCCGACGGCCAAACTCACTTGCAATGCCATTTTCTTCTAGTCTCCAAAATTTGCTGCCTTCTGGTCTCCAAATTGCAGCAGCCGCGCACGCTACGCATTGCTTCGGCGCGCCGCAACACGTTGACCGACCGCTTGGGCCGATGCTAGGAAAACCCCAACAATATTTGTCTTTCCTGCGGTTCGGAGCGGGTATCTCAGGTCATGAAGCTGCCGCCCTTCGAATACGCCTGCCCGACCAGCCTCTCTGAAGCGGTTGCACTTCTCGCCTCGCACGACGGTGACGCGAAGCCGCTCGCCGGCGGACAGAGTCTGGTGCCGATGATGGCGTTTCGCGTTGCGCAACCGGCACTGCTGGTCGATCTGCGCAAGCTTGCGGAGTTGCGGCAAATCAAGATCGCGCAGGATTGCGTTACGCTCGGCGCCATGGTGCGCTGGCGTGAAATTCTCGACGATGAACGATTGCGAACGGCGCAGCCGCTGCTGGTGGCGGCGGTGGAACATGTCGCGCATTATCAGATACGAAATCGCGGCACCGTCGGCGGCAGTGTCGCCCATGCCGATCCCGCCGCGGAAATGCCCGGGATCGCGGTCACCTGCGAGGCGAAGATTGCCGTCGTCGGCAAGGCTGGTGAGCGTGTCATTGCGGCGGCCGATTTCTTTCAAGGTCCGCTGATCACCGCGCTCAAGCCCGACGAGATCATCACGCAAATTCGCCTGCCGGCTTGGCCCGCGAAGCGCCGTTTCGGCTTTCAGGAATTCGCGCGGCGCCGCGGCGACTTTGCGATGGCGGCGGCTGCCCTGTTCTACGACGAGGACGGCAGCAAGACAGTGCGCAATGCTCATGTAGGCGCCATCGGCGTAGCCGACCGGCCGTTGCGGCTTACCGCCGTGGAGCAAGTGCTCAACGGCAGCACAATCGACGACGCAGTGATCGCAAAGGCCGAGGCTGCGGCGTCTGCTTCGGTCGATCCACACGACGATATCCATGCCAGCGGCGCCTATCGCAAAGCGCTGGTCGGCGTCATGGTCGAGCGCGCGCTGAAAAGCGCCGCCGCCTAACACAGCGATCAATCCATGCCCGTGCGCTTTGAAGTCAATGGCAAGCCCGTCGAAGTCGAAGTCGAGCCGCGCCTGACGCTGGCCGATTGTTTGCGTCATCATTTGCGGCTGACTGGCACGCATGTGGGGTGCGAGCACGGCGTCTGTGGTGCCTGCACGGTGCTGGTCGACGGCGCCGCGGTGCGGTCCTGTCTGCTTCTTGCGGTGCAGGCCGAAGGCGCCAAGGTCGTGACCGTCGAGGGGCTGTCGCTCGAAGAGGGACTGACGCCGCTGCAAGCGTCGTTTCGTCGGCACCACGCGCTGCAATGCGGCTTCTGCACGCCGGGCATGATCACGACGGCGCACGCGTTGTTGAGCGAGGAGCCCGACTGCGATGCGGACCGCGTGCGTGAGGTGTTGTCGGGCAACATTTGCCGCTGCACCGGCTACATCTCCATCGTTGAGGCGGTGCTCGATGCGCGCGCCGCCTATAAGCGAGACGGAAAGGGCGCATGAGGACTGTCAATTCGTTCGTCGGCCAGCCGATCGAACGGTTGGAGGACCTGCGGCTGGTCCGAGGCCGCGGCCAGTACGTCGACGATCTCACCCGCGAGAACATGCTGTACGCAGTGATCCTGCGCAGCTCCACCGGCCACGGCCGTATCCGCTCAATCGATGTCGCCGCTGCCAAGGGGTTGCCCGGCGTGCGCGCAGTGATCACGGCCGCGGATCTCGGCGAGCGCACGCCGGTCGTGCCGATGCGGTTGCAGCCGCTGCCGGATTTTGAGCCATTCGCCCAGCCGGTCATGGCGCGCGACAAGGTGCGCTATGTCGGCGAAGCTTTGGCAATGGTGATCGCCGACACGGCCGGCATTGCTGAGGATGCGATCGGTCTGATCGACGCCGACATCGAACCGTTGCCGGCGGTGTCGACCTGGCAGTTCGCGGCAAAGAACGAGGCGCTGCTGTTCGAGGACACGGGCAGCAACACCTCGATGGTGTTCCGCGCCGTGCTCGGCGATGCCGCTGCGGCGTTTAAGGATGCACCCTATACACGGCGCGAGTGTTTCAGCACGCAGCGTCATACCGCGCTGCCCATGGAGCCGCGGGGTGTGCTGGCCGAATGGAACGACGCTCAAGGCAAGCTGACGGTCTGGGGCGCCGCCAAGGTGTTGTTCGCCAACCGGCGCATTCTTGCCAAAGCGATGGGGCTTACCGAAGCCGCCATCGACATGGTGGAGAACGATGTCGGCGGCGGTTTCGGTGCGCGCGGCGAATTTTATCCTGAGGATTTTCTCATCCCGTTCGCCGCCCGTTATGTCGGCCGGCCGGTCAAGTGGACCGAAGACCGCCGCGAACATCTGATGACGATCAACCACGCGCGCGAAGTCGGCGGTCGATGTCGAGATCGCGTGCCGGCGCGATGGGACGATCCTCGGCCTGCGCGGTCATGCCTTCGTCGACATGGGCGCCTACATGCGCACCAACGGTGCGGTCGGCGCGCGTAACATCGCGCAGTTCATGTCGGGCGCGTATCGCATTCCCAATATCGATATCGACGTTACGCTGTTGCAGACCAACAAAACGCCGGTCGGCACCTATCGGGGGCCCGGCCGTTTCGAGACCGATTTCTATCGCGAGCGGCTGTTCGACATGGTGGCGCGCGACCTCGGCATCGACCAGATCGAGTTTCGCCGCCGCAATCTCGTCCGCGAAGCCGACATGCCCTACAAGGTCGCGACCATCACGCCCTTCGAGAGCAAGGACGAGCTCGACAGCGGCGATTACTCGGTCACGCTGGATCGCTGCCTCGCTGAATTCGGCTGGGCCGAGAAGGCGAAGCTCAAAGGCAAGCTGATCGATGGCCGGTATCACGGCCTCGCCGTGTCGTGTTTCATCGAGGGCGGCGCGGCGGGCCCGAAGGAGAGCGCGCGGCTGGTGCTCGAGACCGACGGGTCGCTCAGCGTCTATATGGGGTCGTCGGGCGTCGGCCAGGGATTGGAGACGGCGTTCGCGCAGATCGCGGCCGACGCCATGGAAATGCCTATGGACCGCATCAATCAGGTGCTCCATGGCTCGACGGCTTGCGTGAGCGATGGCTATGGCGCCTACCACTCGCGTTCGATCGTGATGGGCGGCTCGGCGGTGCTCGACGCCGCCAAGAAGCTGCGCGACGTCATGCGGGCTGAGGCGGCGCGACGGCTCAATTGTGGCGCCGACGAAGTCGTGCTTGCCGACGAACGCGCGTCTGCCCCCGGCGGCAAATCGGTCTCGTGGGCGGAGCTTGCGCCGGAGCCGATTTCGATCGAAGGCGCCTTTCACAACCACAAGCACACTTGGGCGTATGGCGCCCACGCGGCGCACGTCACCGTCGATCCGAAGACCGGACAGGTCGCGCTCCTTGACTACGTTGCGGTCGAGAATTGCGGCCGCATGATCAATCCGCTCACGCTCAAGGGCCAACTCGTTGGCGCGGTGGTGCAGGGACTTGGCGGTGCGTTCCTGGAGCACCTCGTCTACGACGACAGCGGCCAGCTGCTGACCGGCTCGCTCGCCGATTATCTGGTGCCGACGGCGAGCGATTTTCCGAAAATTCGCGGCTTCGTGATGGAGTCGCATCCCTCGCCGATCAATCCGCTCGGCGCCAAGGGCGCGGGCGAGGGCGGCATCATTTCGGTCGGCGGCGTGATATCGAATGCGATTGCGGATGCGCTCAGCTCTCTGGGCGCCGAACCGCGCGATCTGCCGCTGTCGCCGCCGCGCGTGTGGCAACTGGTGCAGGACGCGCGCAAGTAGCCTCCGCGGAACGAGTGCAACGCGGGACTGCCACGTGGATTTGGCTACTTCCATCTGGGTAGTTTCGTTGACGGATGTCACGATCGAAGAATAAAGTCACATCAATCCGCGCACCGACAGGAGCACAATCCATGAGCGTCGCCCGCCATCCACGTTCGAAGGAGCTTGAAGGCGTTCCAATCGAAGACATCATGAAAAGGTATGTCGGCCGCTTCAAAGAGAAGAAGCCGGACTGGGCGGCCTTCGAGGACGCCAAGATCGAAGGCTATAAGCGCGCTCAGCATCGCTTCATCGGCGCCGGCGGTTCCGGCAAGCACGCCGATCCGACCGTGATCCCGGCCGGAAATTTCACGCTGTCGATCATGTACGTCGAGCCGGGCCAGGGCAACGCCGCGCATACCCATGAGGTCGAGGAGTGCTTCTTCGTGCTCCAGGGCTTTCTTGACGTCTTCGTCGAGGACGAGAGCGGCAAGCGCCTGACCACCCGGCTCGGTCCATGGGAATGCGTCTCGTGCCCGGCCGGCGTGATCCACGGCTATCAGAACGATTCACTCGAGCCGGTCTATTTCCAGGTGATGCTCGGCCGCGGTAAGCCGGAAACCATGGGCTACGCCGACGAGGACCTTTACAAGCGCAAGGACGCGCACCTGAAGGCGGTCTGATGGCCGATGCCCTCGATGCGGTGCGCTACGAGCTGGCGCTGGCCAACCGCATCATCGCGAACGAGGGTGTGCTCGACGGTTTCGGTCACGTCAGCGTCCGCCACCCGCACGATCCGGGCCGCTACTTCTTGGCGCGCTCGCGCAGTCCGGAACTGATCGAGCCCTCGGACCTGCTCGAGTTCACCCTCAATTCCGAGCCGGTGGCGCCGCCCAAGGGCCAGATGTACGGCGAGCGGGTCATCCACGGCTGCATCTACCAGACGCGGCCGGACGTGAACGCGGTCTGTCATCATCATTCGTCTTCGGTCCTGCCGTTCTGCGTGACCGGCATTCCGCTCGAACCGGTGTTTCACATGGGCCCGGTCATGGGCCAGGTGGTGCCGTTCTGGGACAGCCGTGACGACTTCGGCGATACCGACCTCATGGTGGTCAAGCCCGAACAAGGGCGCTCGCTGGCGCGGGCGCTCGGGCCGCATTGGATGGTGCTGATGCGCCGCCACGGCGCGACGCTCGCCGGCACGACGCTGCGCGAACTTGTGTTCCGCACCATCTATTCGCACGCCAACGCCGAAATCCAGTTGCGCTCGATGATGCTCGGCAAGATCGGCGCGTTGACGGAGGGCGAACGCCAGCGCGCGGAGCCGCGTCAGCTGCAGCAGCTGCCGATGGGGCGGGCGTGGGAATATTGGACCATGCGGCTGAAGAAGGCCGGGGGTTTGCCGCCGCCGCAAAGCGTGTCGAGCAAGACCAAATCCGCCACGCTGAAGCGGCGCCGAGCCCTAAAGACAAAGACCAAGCCAAAATCGCCGGTAACCCGGTCGAAAAAGCGCTAACTAGCCGAACGTCGGCACGAATAGCTTTTCGAGCGGGATCGGAGACGGAATCAAACCCTGCTCGACCATGTAGGTTACCAGCGCTTCAAGCGTCGGTCGGTTCGGCTCGATCCCATAGGGCCAGCAATCGCCGCCGAAGATCTGGTCGATCTCTTCCACGTCATCCGGCAGCCACGGCAACATGTAGCGGAGCGTGCCGCTGAATATCGCATCTTTTCGCGCGCACGATCCTTGGCCTTGGAAAAGGCGTCATACAGACTCGTCGCGACGAACGGATTCTCCTCATAAATGCCGTTGCGGATGACGATCAGATGCATGATCGGAAAGATCTTCGTGCGGCGAAAGTAATCCTTCTCACGCGCCCGGTAGTCGGGAAACAGCCGAACCACATCCGGATTACGGTTAAGCGAGCGCGGCAGGTTGGAGCCGATGATGGCGTGGATTTCGCCGGTCTCCAGCAGCTCGTTCAGCGACTTGCCGCTTTTGTTCGGCGTGATGTTGATCTTTTTAAGCATCGGCATGACCGACGGATTGCCGTAAGCGCCAGGCTCGTTGATCGCGCCCTCGACCCATTCGATCTTTGAAAGATCGATGCCGAGGTCATGCTGCATAAGGCCGCGAATGAAAATCGCCGCTGTCTGTGTGTAAAGCGGCACGCCAACGCGCTTGCCGGCAAAATCGTCGGCCGATTTGATGTGCTTGCGATTGACCACGATGAAGCCGTGGCGAAACACCCGAGACGCAAACACCGGCAGCGCGACGAACGGCAGCTTGTTGGCCGCATAACGGCTGATGAACTCGGAACTCGACATTTCGCAGGAGTCGAATTCGAGCTTGTTGGACATGCGGTCAAAAATCTCGCGCGGGTTGTCCATGACGAGAAAGTTGAGATCGATGCCGTCGGGTTTGATCTCACCAGTCTGGAGAGCCAGCATGCGATCGTACAGGCCGCAGGCGAAGGTCATCGGTAAGGAAGTCATGGAGTTCACCTATCGAGGGATACGCGAGGCGGGGGTTGGGACCTAACACACAAGGCCGCCCGCCGGAAAGCCGCAAGGCGGCGGGCCGCTATGCGCTGGCATCGAGTGCGATTTCGATATTCAGATAGCTGTCGATGTGGGCGCGCTGACCTGGATAGAGCACGACGGTCGATGTCTTTTCCTCGATTACGGCGGGACCGGCGATGGCGGTGCCGGGCAGAAGCGTCGAGCGGCGGAACACAGGGACTTGCGTGGCCGGACCCGGGCCGAAATGAGCGGCGCGCATCTCGTGTGGCGCCGGGGGCTGCGGCTGAGCGGGCACTGGGGCTTCGCTGAATTTTGGCTTTGCGATATCTCCGACGGCAGTGACCTGGAAATTGACGATCTCGATTGCTTCGCCCTCGGCCATCTGGCCGTAGCGGCGGCGATGGGCCTCATGAAAGCGCTGGCCGAGGTCTTTAAGGTCGGCCTCGCTCCGCAAGGCGGAGACTGTCACGCTGACTTCGTACGATTGTCCGCGGTAGCGCATCCCAGCTGTGCGCAGCGTCGTCAGTCGCTCGCGCGGAAATTGCTCCTGAAGCAACTCGCCAAGCGCCGACTCTTCCATGCCTGAGAAAATGGTCTCCAGCTCTGCTGCCTGTGCGGCATCGAGCCGGGTGATGCGCGTGAAACTGCGGGTCTGGTGCACGTCGGCGACCAGCATGCCGAAGGCGCTGAACGTGCCGGGATCGCGCGGGATCAGGATACGGCCGATACCAAGCTCGGAGACCACACCGCCCGCAATGGTCGGTCCCATGCCGCCGAACGGCACCAGGGTAAACTCGCGCGGATCGTAACCGCGCTCGATCGTGATCGTGCGCATTGCCACCGTCACATTGGTCACGAGGACGGTCAGGATGCCCCACGCCGCCTCAACCGGTGAGAGTCCAAGCGGCTGCGCCACGCGCGACGTGACGGCTTGAAGCGCCTTCGCGCTCGAGATCGGCATCGCACCCTCAAGGAGCGCGCTCGGGCTGAGATGGCCGAGGACGACAAGCGCGTCGGTAAGGGTCGGCTCGCTTCCGTCCCGGCCGTAACAGGCTGGCCCCGGATTGGCGCCGGCACTTTGCGGCCCAACCTTCAGCACGCCGAGATCGACCGACGCGATGCTGCCACCGCCGGCGCCGATCGTCTCGATATCGACCGTGTGGGTGCGCAACGGATGCCGCGCCACCGATACTTCCGACTTGAACAGCGGCCGTCCGGGCAGCACCGCCATGTCGGAACTGGTGCCGCCCGTGTCGAACGTGATGACGTTCTCGATGCCCTTGACGTCGCCGAGATGGCGGCTACCAATCACACCGGCGACTGGGCCGGACATGACGGTTTCAATCGGCGTGTTCGACAGCATGCGCGCGCTCGCCGCGCCGCCGTCGGACTTCATCATCAGCGCCCGCGAGCGCGGAAAACGCCACAGCGACAGCTCCTCGAGTTCACGCAGATAGCGCGACACCGGGGGCCCGATATAGGCATTGGCCACCGTGGACGCGGTGCGCTCGTATTCGCGCCATTCCGGATTGACCTCGTGCGACAACGACACATAGAGGCCCGGCGCGATGTCGCGGATGATCGCCGCCGCCTGCTTCTCATGAGCCGGATTGGCGTAGGCAAACAGAAAGCAGACTGCGATCGCTTCAACGCCCGCGGCTACGAGCCTTTGTGCGGCCGCGGCGACCTCGCGTTCGTCCAAAGGCTCGATCACGTTGCCTCTGAAGTCGAGCCGCTCCGGCACGTCGTAGATACGATCGCGTGTCAGCAGCATCTTCGGCGCCGGCGCGAAGATGTTGAACACTTCGTCGCCGCGCCATTGCCGGCCGATCTCGTAAACATCGCGAAACCCGCGCGTCGTGATGAGACCGACGCGTGCGCCGCGGTCTTCCAGCATGGTGTTGAGCGCCGCGGTCGAGCCGTGGAGGATCAGCGACACCGAGTCCGCGCCGAACTCCGCCGCAAGGTCGCGGGTAATCTCCTCCATCACTGCGCCGGGCTGTGTCGGATTGGACGTGTACTTGCAAATCGCCACCAGCGCAGCAGCATCCTCATCGAAGGCGGTGACATCGGTGAATGTCCCGCCGACGTCAATTCCGATCCGCAATTTCATGCAGTCGCCTTAACGCGCAGCTTTGCCGTTGCGTCTTTGTTGATGCTGAAATCGTCGCCGATGGCGACGCCGTAATCGTCGCGGGCAGCCTCGCGCGAGACATAGCCGCGCGCCACGTCCTCCCGCACGCGCTCGGGCTCACGTTCGCGCGGATCGCCCCAACCGCCGCCGCCGCCGAATTCCATCGACAGCACGTCGCCTTTTTTCAGGCGCAGTCCGGCGACCTTGGAGGTCAGTGGGCGGGGTGGAGCGCCTTCTGACGTCAGAGAGGCACCGGAAGCATGGGCCGGCTTGGCGCCGAAAATTCCCGGCGAGGAAAATTTGAAGCGGTCGGTGCGCAGGTTGATGACGGATTCGTCGCCCAGAATCCGCCATTGCCGGCGCACGCCAAGGCCGCCGCGGAAAGTGCCTGGACCGCCGGAATCTTGGGCCAGCTCGTAGCGCTCGACACGGACCGGGAACTCAGTCTCGACCGCTTCGACCGGCGTGTTCATCACATTGACGACAAGCTCGTCCATGGCGCTGACGCCGTCGGCATTCGGTCGCGCACCAGTACCGCCACTGAGAATTTCATATTGTGAATACCAGCGGCCGGTTTGCGGATGCCGTCCGGCGCTGGAGATGGAGCCGCCGGCGGCGCTTCCCGGTGCCGGCACGCGGCCGGGCACGGCGCGCGCCAGGGCGCGGATGGCGACCGACGTCGTCACCTGGCTTGGCCGCACGTACATGTTGACCGGCGCAGGGAAGCGCGGATTGAGCAGTGAGCCTTCCGGCGGGTAGGAGACCTGCACCGGTCGCGACAGCCCGTCGTTCACCGGCAGCCGCGGGATAAACACCATCTTGACTAGGCATTGGATGAAGTTGCGCGACACGCAGGGCCGCAGATTGATCGGTCCTCGCGCTTGCGGATCACTGTCGAGGATGAAGTGCAGCGTATCGCCCTTCACTTCGAGCGAGGCGGAGATGCGATAGGACTTGCTCAGATCGATGCCATCGTCGTCGAGATAATCGCTCTCCGGGCCGTAGAGTCCGTCAGGGACCTTGGCGATCTCTTTGCGCAGCTCGCTTTCGCAAATATCCATCCAGCTCTGCCAGCAGGCGAGCACTTTATCGATACCGTATTTGCCGAACAGGTTGGCAAATCGCGTCAGGCCGTATACATTGGTGTTGACCTGCGCACTGATGTCGCCCCAGGTGACCTCCGGCGTGCGCGTATTGGCGCAGATCATCGCCTCCACATCGGTGTTCAGCTCGCCGCGGCGGAGAATCTTCAGCGGTGGGATCAGCAGTCCTTCCTGAAACAGATCGGTGGCGTCGCCCGCATTGGTGCCCGGCACCTTGCCGCCGAGATCGGGCTTATGCGCGGTGTTGCCGATATAGCCGACGACGCGGCCATCGACGAACATGGGCGTGATGATGCAGACGTCGGTCGAGTGGTTCTGGCACGCCTGATACGGATGATTGACGATGAAGGCATCGCCGGGCTCGGCGTTCGGAAAGCGGCCGCGAATTTCATTCACCTGCGCCGCCAGCGGCCCGATATGCAGCGGCTGCGGAATGCCCTGCGCCACCATGCGGCCTTGCCCGTCGAAGATCGCGAAGGTGAAATCCTGATTCTCCTTGATGATCGTCGAGTAGCCGGTGCGCAACATGTTGAGCGTGAGCTCGCGCGCGATCTGCAGTGTCGACTGGTAGATGACCTCGAGATCGATGGCATTCATCATTTTACTGGATACGCCTTCGCCATTTGGTCGAAAAATCCGCTTTTCTTGAGACCGTCGACGATGCTGAGGTCGAGATAATCGTCGACGTTTTTGCTACCGACCTCGATGCCGATGGTCTGAAGCTGCGCGATCACGTTGTTGGCGCCGTCGGCTGACGGAGCGGCATCGAGCGGCATCAGCCGCTTGAAGTCGTCATAGGTGGCGTCGATCACCTTGGGGTCGCTGGTCTTGAATTTCTGGCCGATCACTTCTTTCGCGCGTGCGATATCGGACAGCGCCAGATAGGCGCCCGCCACATAGGCTCTTACGAAGTGCGTGAGCGTGTCGCGGTGCTCATCGATGTAACCGCGTGACACGACCACGGCGTCAAAGATCCAAGGCGTTTTCGCCGCGGCGAGATCGTAGATCGGGTTAAAGCCCTTCTCGCGGGCCAGCATGATGCCCGGCTCGATCATCGGGGCTGCGTCGATGCGTCCGGCCACCAGCGCACCGAAGCGCTGCGAGCTGCCGCCGATCTGCGAGATCGTGACATCCCGCCGGGTCAGCCCGAAATGATTGAGCGCGATGCTGGTCGCAATGTCGGTCTCGGACCCGAAGGTCGAAATGCCGAACGTCTTGCCCCTGAGGTCCTGTCCCGTCCTGATCTCGGGCTTGGCAAAGAAAGTGATCGGAATCGTGTTGGCGCTCGATGCGACGAGCCGCAGATCGGCGCCCTGTTTGTTGGCCTGCACCACCGGCGCGAGCCCGACATGCATCGCCTGGATTTCGCCCGACAACAGCACCTGCACGCCGCGGCTGCCGCCCTCCATGGTGATGGATTCAACCTTCAGCCCCTCCTTGGCATCGAGGCCGACGGCCTGCGCCATCCAAACCGGGAAGATGGTGACGACCGGAGCCGAGATGCCGATCTTGAACGGCACGAGGTCGTCGGCGTGCGTTGCCGGCGACGCCGCGAAAACAAACGCCAAGCAGAGCCAGCCGGGTAGGATGCATCGAAATCTGAAAAGTTGCATGACGGCCTCTCGCGCTCAGCCTCAACTGTTTTTGTCGTCGTTGCCAAGCTTGATCCGGCAATTCATGATGCCGCGACGCTGCATGATGATGCACGGGCAAACCCGCGCATGACGCCTTAGAAGCTTCACGCAAAACGGTCAACCCGAACCGCGAATTGACGCGGCTCTCGCTCTGACGTCCTCCTCGATCAGGCCCCAGATGCGATCTTCCAGCACATGGAACCGGGGCTGTCTCTTTACGCCGATTGGACGCGGGCGTTCGATCTCAACCGTCACGCTCTCTTTGACCGCTCCAGGCCGGGCGCTGAACACCGCGACGCGGTCCGCCAGATAGATCGCTTCGTCGATCTGATGGGTGACGAACAGCACCGTCTTCTTCGCCTCTGTCCAGATGCGCGTCAGTTCCTCCTGCATCAGCTCGCGGGTCTGCGCGTCGAGTGAAGCGAATGGTTCGTCCATGAGCAGGATTTTCGGATCGACGACCAGTGCGCGCGCCAGGTTGACACGCTGCTGCATGCCCCCTGAGAGTTCGTGCGGATAGTGCTGCTCAAAGCCCGATAAGCCGACCAGCGAGATGAAGTGTCGTGCGCGGTCCTTGGCTTCGCGGGCGGGAACGCCGAGGCACTCGAGCCCGTAGCAGACGTTCGTCAGCACCGTGCGCCACGGCAGGAGCGACGCATCCTGGAACACCACGGCGCGGTCCCGCCCCGGTTTTGTCACCACCGCGCCATCGACCAGGATGCGTCCGCTGGTCGCCGCGATCAGGCCGTCGACGACCGACAGGAATGTGGTTTTGCCGCAGCCTGACGGGCCGACGATAGCGATAAATTCGCCATCCGTGATCTGTAGATTGACGCCACCGAGCGCGACGACCTCACTGTTGGTGCGCGGCTGCGCGTAGGCGAGGCGAATATCTTGCGCTTCAAGTTTTGGAAGCTTCGTCATGGTCCGACCGGCGGGCGCCAGGCCTCGACCCGCTGTTCGACGCTGCGCACGATTTCAACCAGCGCGACGCCGGCGGCCGCGATTGTCAGCACTCCGACAAACACCCTGTCGGTCTCAAAACGCGAACCGGCCTGATTGATCATCATGCCAATGCCCGCCGCTGAGCCGTAGATCTCTCCAACCACGATGCCAATCATGCCGCGCCCGACCGCGAGGCGAATGCCGGCGAGCAGGAACGGCACCGTGCTTGGCAATACGATGGTGCGGAAGAGGCGCCAGTCGCCCGCCGAAAAGCTGCGCGCCACGCGAACAAGTCTGGCGTCGACGGTGCGCACTGCGCTCATCGCACTGATCGCGATCGGGATAACGGCGAGTAGAAAAATGATGAGCACCCGGCAGGCCATCCCGGTTCCGATCCAGAGAACCAGCAGCGGCAATAACGCCACCTGCGGTGTTGCGTTCAGCGCGGCAAGAAACGGATCGACCGCATAGCGGAAACGCCGATACCAGCCGGCGGCGAAGCCGAGCGGAACGCCCACCACAAGCGCAAGCGAGACACCGAGGAGGAATTCAAGCCCGCTGCGGCCGATATCCTTCCAAATCTCACCCGTCACGACGAACATCTGAAACGCCGTCGCGGCGATGCGCGTCGGTGAGGAAATGAAAATCGGCTTCAGCGTTAATCGCGCGGCGGTCGGACCGAGGAGCGGATAGAGCAAGTCCGTCCACCAGCCGCGCGCGAAGCCCTCCCAGGCAATGAGAAACAAGATGGTGACGGCAATGCCCAGGATTGGGCGCTCGTGAGCAAAATAAAATCTTATCGGCGCAGAACGGCTTGTCGGCTTCATGCGGCCACGCCAACGCTTGGCCGCCAGCGGTCGAAGTGCCGTTCAAGCCGGCCGAGCAGGGCGACGACCACAAGACCGGTGGTGGTAAAGATAAAGACACCGAAAAAGACCGTGTCGGTCTGGAACGTATTGCCGGCCTCCGCGATCATATGGCCGACGCCTGCGGTGGCCGCATAGAGTTCACCGACCACCACGCCCAGCAGCGCCCGTCCGGATGCGTATTTTAAGCCGGTGAAGATGAATGGGACGGTGCCGGGCAGAAGAATGCTGCCGAATATCTTCGTGCGCGAGGCTGAAAAGCTCCGCGCCATGGCGAGAAAACGCGCCTCGTTGGTTTTGACGCCCGATAGCGCGCTGATGACGATCGGGATGACCGCGCCGAGAAACACCACCGCGACCTTCGACCAGATGCCGATGCCGAACCAGATGATGAGCAACGGCAGCAGGGTGATCCGCGGGACGGCGTTCATCGTGTCGACGAATGGGCCGACCAGGTGGGACACCCGCCGCGACGCGCCCATCGCGAGCCCAAGCGGAATCCCGATCGCCGCTGCCGCTGCGTAGCCGAATATAAACTCGCTTGCGCTGACCCTGACATCGTTCCAAAAATCTGGGTCGGACATCAGAACGGCGCCCGCGCGCGCGACCCGGGACGGCGAGCAAATGAAAAGCGGATCGATCGCACCGCTGTCGGCGCAGAGTTCCCACGCCAGCAGGAATGCCGCGAGCGTGCCGCCGCCGATGAGAAGCTGCTCGTGGCTTGGATTTTTCATGATGCGGACGTCGTCCGTATCGGCAAGAACGCCGTAGACATCGCAAAGGAAGCACAATGGCCGTCAATGAGCGATTCGATTTCACAGGACGCAGCATCGTCGTCACTGGCGGCGGCAAGGGCATCGGAAAGGTCTATGTGGAGGAGTTCGCCAAGGCGGGCGCGCGGGTCGTTGCCGCCGACATCGATGCTGATGCGGCGCGCAATGTCGCCAATACGCTGCATCAGGCGGGCTTCAAAGCGGTCGGAATGGGCGTCGATATTGCAAGCGAAGAGGCCACCTCGGCGCTCGCGCAGGCAACCCTCGATCGCTTCGGTGCGATCGATGTGCTTATCAATAACGCTTCGATGATGAGCGTCCTGCCGCGCCGGTCCTGGCTGGAAATTCCGGTCGACGAATGGGACCGCGTCATGGCGGTCAATCTGCGCGGCATGTTCCTGTCCTGCCGCGCGGTATTCCCGGCTATGAAGGCGCAGAAGCGCGGCAAGATCGTCAATATTTCCTCGTCGCGGGTGTGGGAAGGCGCGCCGAACCGGCTGCACTACACGACATCGAAGGCGGGGGTGATCGGCTTTACACGCGCGCTGGCGCGTGAGGTCGGCGAGTTCGGCATCACCGTCAACGCGCTGACGCCGGGCATGACGCAGAGCGAGACACAGGTCGCCTCGTCGTCCGGGAATTACCTCGCGTCGCGCATTGCGGGCCGCGCCATCGAGCGTGTGCAGGTGCCGGCCGATCTGGTCGGCGCGGTGATGTTTCTGTCCTCGCCCGCGAGTGACTTCATGACCGGCCAGACCATCAACGTCGACGGCGGCAAGTCGATGCACTGAACTCATCGCGGTCCGTCGATCTCACTTCAGCCGCTTCGCCGCGTCCTGAACCAGGCTGAGATCGGAGTGAGCCTTGACGTCGAAGCTTGCTTTGATGAAGCCGAGGTCTTTCGTCATGTCGACGTTCTTCTGCAGCGCGTCGAGGTTCGGCATCATGTTGGGATCGCGGTAATAGTCCTCTTTGGTGAAGACCCAGCGGAATCGCTCGGGCGGCTGCTTTGTCAGCTTTGACGCGATTTCGGCGACCGCATCGTGGTTCTTGGGGTCCAGATACCAGCGCGTGATGCGCAGCGAGTCCTCCATGAAATCGGCCATGGCGGCGCGATGCTGGTCGATAAACGGCTTCCGCGCCGTCCAGACGACGAACTGTGCAACGCCGATCGCGTCGCTGATGGAGAACAGCGGCTTTGCGATCTTTCTCAACTCGGGATCGAGCGAAAACGGCAGCACGGTCGGGATCAGATCGACCTTCTTTTCCGCCAGCATCGCCCGCATGGCCGGGAACGGCGCCTCGACGATCGTGTAGTCGCGGTTCGCTTCAAGTCCATGCTTGCGCAGCATGGCGCGCATGGCGACGTCGACGCCGCTACCGGCGGCATTGGTGGCGACCACCTTGCCCTTGAGGTCCTCAATCTTCTTAATCGGACCGTCGGCGAGGACCTCATAGTCATCGGCGTGATAGCCCGCGACGCCGTCCTGGAATTCGTCGGCAATCACCCGAACGTCGTCCATGCCAGCGTTTTCGATCGCGATGGGCAGCGTGCAATAGGCGAGGTCGCCAATCTCCAGTTCGTTATTGGCGATCGCCGTGATCATCGGCGGCGTGCCGGCGTAGCGAGTCGCCTCGAACACGTAGGATTGGCCGAAATGCTGGGCGAGGTCCTTCTTGTCGAGCCAGATCGAGAACCAATTGGACACCGGAGCCACCCAGGCGCCGCGAATTTTTAGCGGGTCGGCGTGCGCAGTCCCGATCGTGAAAGCCAGCAGCGCAACACCCGCCACGCCCATCTTTCCACGCATAATGTCCTCCCAGATTTTTTACCGATCGTGCTCGCCGTTTACCTGAGAACGCCCGGTCGCGCAAAGGGGCGAAACGGCGCAAGGCGCGTCCCATCCATCCGACGGCCGGCGGGAATTGGCGGCGCATCGGGTCACAATCGCGTCAAGCACGTGGGTGTCATTTCGGGTTTATTGCGCGGGGCTGATAGCAAACGGCCCTGGCACGGCCGTTGCAGGCAGGCGATTTGTTTTTGACTCTCCGTTTTCTGATAGATTGCAGCGACGCTCATGTCCGTCCGCTGCGAGGGGGCATCGGCCATGGATCAACCTTACATCACAGATAAGCCCGTTCCGGTGCCGGCCAAACCGCCGGCCCTGCCGGGCCAGGTGGTCCTGGTGTTTCAGGGCGGTGGCGCGCTGGGTGCCTACCAGGGCGGCGTCTACGAGGCGCTGCAACCAGGCTGGGATCGAGCCGAATTGGGTCATCGGCACGTCGATCGGCGCCATCAATGCCGCCATTATCGCCGGTAACGCGGTCGATCAACGGCTCGAGCGTGTCCGCGAGTTCTGGAAGCGAGTGGAGCGGAGGCCCCTTTGGGGACCGACGCCGTTTCCCACCTTCGGGAGCCTGACCAATGCCGCCGCCAGCATGATGACGATCTTTGGCGGCATCGCCGGTTACTTTGCGCCAATCGCGCGCTCGCATGGGGGCTCAATGCTCCGGTCGGCATCGAACAGGCCGCGTTCTACACGATCGAACAATTGCAGGGAACGCTTGCTCGTCTGGTTGATTTCTCGATCGTCAATTCGGGCAAGCTGCGACTGACCGTGGGTGCCGTCAACGTGCGTTCCGGCAAGATGCACTACTTTGACAACCGCAGCATGCCGATCACATTGCAGCACGTGCTCGCTTCCGGCGCGCTGCCGCCCTCCTTTCCGGCGATCCGAATCGACGGCGATCCCTACTGGGACGGCGGCCTCTATTCCGACACGCCGATCGAGGTGGTGTTCGACGACAATCCGCGGCGCGACTCGGTCGTGTTCTCGGTGCAGATGTGGCAAGCCGCAGGACAGGAGCCGGAATCGCTCTGGCAAGTGCTCAACCGGGAGAAGGACATTCAGTTCTCCAGCCGCGCCGAGAGCCATATCGCGCGCCAGGAGCATATTCATCAGCTCCGCCATATCGTGCGCGAACTGGTGCGCTTGATGCCGGAGGAGCAGCGCGAGCGGCCCGAAGTCAAAGAGATGGCCGGATACGGCTGCGGCACCTTCATGCATCTCGTGCGGCTCAACGCGCCACGGCTCGATCACGAGGATTATCTGCGCGACATCGATTTTACGGCCAGCAGTATTCACGCGCGCTGGCAGGCTGGCTACGCCGACACGATGCGCATTCTGGAGCGGCGGCCATGGGATGCCCCCATCGATCCGATAGTCGGTGTTGCCGTGCACGATTTCGACGTGCCGGAGATACACAAGGCCTAGTTCTCGATCTGCCGCTAAGCCTGGTGGGATGCTTCTTGGTGCCACACCAAGAGCCGCCGGCGGACGACCGCCATCGCCTTGATCAGTACGTAGCCGACGATCGCGATCTCGACGATGCCGGCGAATACGCCGCGGGAATCGGCGAACCGCGACGCGCTCATCATGGCGCCGCCAAGTCCGTAACCGCCCATCGCCATCTCGGCGATGACGGCGACGATCAGCGCGATCGGCAGTGCGACCTGCAGGCCGGTAAGAATTTGCGGCAGCGCTGCGGGCAGCACGATCTGCCACATCAGTTCGCGCTCGCTCGCGCCCATATTGCGCGCCGACCACAGCAGCTCTTTTTCGACACCTGCGATTCCGGCGATCGTTGCGGTCACAACCGGAAAAATGGCGTCGAACACCACCATGGAGATTTTGGAAACGTCGTAGAGACCGAGCCAGAGCATGATAATCGGCAAAAATGCGATCTTCGGCATGGGAAAGCCGACCGAAATGATCGGATCGAAGAACCACCGCATGAGCTTCGATCGCGACATGATCATGCCGAGCGCGATGCCGCCGATCGCCGCGATGACGAAGCCGGTCAGGGCCCGATACATCGTCAGTCCGAGATTGATCCAGAGGTCGCCGCCAATGGCGTCCGCGTAGATGCGTGCCGCGACGGCACTGAACGGAGGCAGCATGAACGGCGTGACCTTGCCGCTGCGGGCGAACAGCTCCCAGGCGACGAGCACAACCAGCAGGGAAAAAATACCGGCGCCGGTGCGGAAGGCATTGTCGAACCGCCGTACCGCGTCGAGCGAAATGTCAGCCTCGGCGTCCGCCAACGTGGCTTGATTGTCTATTCCCGCCATTGCAGCAGCCATTGCATGATAAACTGATAAAACCGGTCGGCCGCAAAGCCGAGCAAGGCGACCGTGAGCACCACTGCGTACATCCCCTCGTACGATCCGGTCGAGCCGAGATAGCCGATCAGATAGCCGAACCCCTTCTGCGAGACGATGAGCTCCGAGCTCACCAGCAGGATGAAAGCGAGCGCGAGCGCTGTTCGCACACCGTTGAGCAGTTCGGGCAATGCACTTGGCACGATGACGTCCCACATCATGCGCACACGGTTCGCGCCCATGCTGCGCGCCGACCAGATCAGCATGTGATCGCTGCCGCGGGCGCCGTTATAGGCGCCGATCGTCACCGGAATCATGCAGCCGAGAAAGATCAGCAGGATCTTCGAGCCGTCACCGAAACCGAGCCACAGTACCGTCACGGGAATGAGCGCCGACTTTGGCAGCGGATAAAACATTTCGACCAGCGGGTTGAGGAACATGTCGAGCAGCCGCCACCGCGCCATCGCGATGCCAAGTCCTCCGCCGACCACGATGGCGAGCAGGAGTCCAACCGAGCCGCGGTAGAGCGAGGCAGCACCGTTGTCGACAAGTTCGCCGTCGCGAACGAGATCGATCCAGGCCGTCGCGATGTCACTCAGCGACGGCAGCGCGAGCGACGACACGACACCGAATCGTGCTGCCGCTTCCCAGGCGACCGCCAGGATCAGGAGCGGCAGATAGCGCAGCGCCGTTTGCATCAGGGCGCCTTTTTTTCCTGGGCCTTGATGGCTTCCTCGCGCACCAAGCCCCAGACTTCATCGACCTTCTCGACGAATTCCTTACTGCGTTGCAGGCCCGGATCGCGGTGGCCGAACTTGTTGTCGACGATCGTCTTGATCCGGCCCGGCCGCGCCGACATCACCGCGATACGGTCGGCGAGATAGACCGCCTCCTGTACGTCGTGGGTGACGAAGATGACGGTTTTGGGCGAGCGCTTCCAGATGCTGAGCAGTTCGGTCTGCATCAGCGCGCGGGTCTGTGCGTCGAGTGCGCCGAACGGCTCATCCATCAGCAGAATGCTCGGATCGATCGCGAGCGTGCGCGCGATCGCCGCGCGCTGCTTCATGCCGCCGGAGAGGTGGGATGGGTAGCTGTCTTCGAAGCCGCTCAGGCCGACCAGATCGATGAAGGATTGGGCGCGCTTTTCGCGCTCCGGGCGCGGCAATCCCTGCCGCTCCAGACCGTAGAGCACGTTGCCGCGCACAGTCTTCCATGGAAACAGCGCAAAGTGCTGGAACACGATGCCGCGATCAGGTCCTGGCGCCAAGACCGGTTTGCCTTCGACGAGAATGCGTCCTGCCTCGGTCGGTAGAAAGCCGCCGATCAGATACAGCAAAGTCGACTTGCCGCAGCCAGAAGGCCCCAAGAGGGCGAGGAATTCACGCGGCCGGACGTCGAGCGAAATATCCGATAGCGCGAGAACCGCGCGGCCGCGCGGCGGCCGATAGGTGTGATTTACCCTATCGATAACGATCTGGGCCTGGCTGTCCATGCGTCCCCACGCATTTCCGGCGCTCCCCTCAAAATGCGCCGGCGGGCGGCAGACTAGCCGGGCGGGGCCGCCTCACCAAGAGTGTTGGTTTGGTAGGACAGCGCTAAAGCGGATATCATAAGAACCACGCACCGCCCGGACGCGGACCAACGAAGACGAAGATACCCGATGGAACGCTCATTCAAAAAGGAAGTGGATGCCCTGCGGCTCGGCGACGGCGAGGTGTTTCGCGGCGAAGGCATCCTCGCGGTCACCAAGGCGCTGCTGCAGTCGGGGGTCAGTTACGTCGGCGGCTATCAGGGCGCGCCGGTGTCGCACCTGCTCGATGTGATGGTCGATGCCGAGGACTTGCTCTCCGATCTCGGTGTGCACGTCGAGACCTGCACCAATGAAGCCGCCGCAGCCGCGATGCTCGGTGCTTCAATCAACTATCCGCTGCGCGGCGCGGTGACCTGGAAATCCATTGTCGGCACCAACGTGGCGGCCGATGCGCTGTCAAACCTCGCGTCTCCGGGCGTGATCGGTGGCGCCCTGATCGTGTTGGGCGAGGATTATGGCGAGGGTGCGAGCGTCATCCAGGAACGCT
The DNA here is from genome assembly GCA_963732015.1 of uncultured Alphaproteobacteria bacterium. GTDB lineage: Bacteria > Pseudomonadota > Alphaproteobacteria > Rhizobiales > Xanthobacteraceae > BOG-931. The sequence continues at coordinate 600,351 of CAVSXY010000011.1, forward strand.
CGTACGCTTACGCCCTAAAATCTTCGATGTGGCTGCTCGATCCGCGGCCCGATCTGCCGACCATTGTCCGCATGGTCGAAAAGGGTTTTGAGCTCTCCGAGGCGAGCCACGCCCCGGTGATGCTCGATCTCAGGGTACGCGCTTGTCACGTCACCGGTGAGTTCGTCGCCAAGGACAACAAACGCGGCGTCTATAGCGGCCAGCACCGGCTCGCCGGTCCGCCGCGCTTCGAATACGGCCGTCTTGCCCACCCGCCCGTGATCTTCACCCAGGAACGGCTCAAGATCGAACAGCGCCTGCCGGCCGCGCAGAAATTTATTCGTGATCAGAAACTCAACGAAGTCATTCCCGGCGAGCTTGCAGACATCGGCATCATCGTGCTTGGGGGGCTGACCAACGGACTGCTGCGGGCGCTGTCGCGGTTTGATCTCGCCGACCTCTACGGTGCGTCAAGCATCCCGATCTGCGTGCTCAACGTCGCCTATCCGCTTGTGCCCGAGGAGATCAAAGATTTTTGTGCCGGAAAGAGCGCGGTTCTGGTGGTCGAGGAGGGATCGCCCGACTACGTCGAGCAGCAGGTCAACGTGGCGTTACGCTGCGCCGGCATCGGGACGCGCGTTCTCGGCAAGGGCTGTCTGCCGCGCTCCGGCGATTACAACTCCGAGGTGCTCATTCGCGGCATCGCGGCGTTTCTCTCGGATGTGCGGCCCGCAGGCATCGATGTCGCGGCGATTTCGGCCCGCGCCGATGCGATGCTGGCGCACAAGCCTGACGTCATCGCTGCGGTCGGCGATATCCCACCACGGCCGCCGAATTTCTGTACCGGATGTCCGGAGCGGCCGGTGTTCGCCGCCATCAAACTCGTGCAGCGTGAAATCGGTCCGACCCATATCAGCGCCGATATCGGCTGTCATTCGTTCGCGACCTTCGCGCCGTTCTCGCTCGGCAATTCGATCCTCGGCTACGGCATGTCGCTGGCGAGCGCAGCCGCGGTCGGCCCCAACATGGCAAAGCGCCCCATTGCGGTGATGGGCGACGGCGGATTCTGGCACAACGGTCTGATTACCGGCGTTGCCTCCAACATGTTCAACAAGGGCGACGGCGTTCTGATCGTCATGCAAAACGGATACGCCTCGGCGACCGGCCAGCAATATCTGCCGTCGAGCAGCGCCAACCGCAGCGGTACGCCGACCGGCATCAGCATCGAAAACACGGTGCGCTCGCTGGGTGTCACCTGGCTGCGTACGGTGCGCACCTACAGCGTTGCCAAGATGGTCGTGACGCTGAAGGAGGCGATGCAGACCGCCGAACGCGGGCTGAAGGTGATCATCGCGGACGGCGAGTGCATGCTGGCGCGGCAGCGCCGGCTCCGTGCTGAGAACGCCGACAAGCTCATGCGCGGCGAGCGGGTCGTGCGGACGCGCTTTGGCGTCGATGATGAGATTTGCACCGGCGATCACTCCTGCATCCGGCTGTCCGGATGTCCGTCGCTGACCGTCAAACCCAATCCCGATCCGCTGCGCAGCGATCCGGTGGCGGCGGTGGTCGAGAGCTGCGTCGGTTGTGGGCTGTGCGGCGAGGTCGCCCATGCAGCGGTGCTGTGTCCGTCCTTCTATCGCGCGGATGTCATCAGCAATCCGACCTGGTGGGACCGGACGCTGTTTCGTGCCCGCCGCGCCGTGACGGCATGGCTTGGCGGCGAACGTGCCGCCGCGGTCCCTACCTCGCAAGGGAGGAAAGAGCAGCCGGCGCAGGCGTCTCTGGTACAGACCTCAATAGTCAGCGCTGAGCCATCAGGCGTTCGTCCGTTCACGATCCTCATCGCGGCGCTTGGCGGTGAAGGCGGCGGCGTACTGACCGACTGGATCGTCGCGGCGGCGGCAAGCCAAGGCTATCCCGTGCAATCGACCTCGATCCCGGGCGTGGCGCAACGCACGGGCGCGACGACCTATCACGTCGAATTCGTTCCGGCCGCAATGCCGGCATCGGGGCCGCGGCCGATCCTGGCGCTAGCGCCCGGCGTCGGCGATGTCGATCTCGTGATTGCCAGCGAGTTGATGGAGGCCGGACGCGCTGTCGCCGGCGGCTTCGTCACGTCCGACCGCACCATGACCATCGCTTCGACCAGCCGCTCGTATCTGGTGACCGAGAAGATGGCGATGGGCGATGGCCGCTACGATCCGCAGCGCTTGATCGTCGTGGTCGAGAAGAATTCGCGTAAGTCGTTACTCCTCGATCTGGAAGCGATTGCGCGCGACAGCGGCGCCATGATCAACGCCGTGATGCTGGGCGCTATTGCGGGTTCCGGTTCGCTGGCAATTCCAACCGAAGCATTCGAAGCGGCAATCCGCGCCGACGGCAAGGCGGTCGAGGCCAACCTGCGCGGCTTTCGCGCCGGCCTTGAGGCGGTGCGTAACGGCACGCGAATCCATGCCAGTCCGCCGAAGCGCCATCGTGTGCCCGCCGCGTCGCTCGCCGATTTGGAGCGCGAGATTGAGGCGATGCCGGTGGCGGCCCGCGGGTTTCTAACCGAAGGTGTGCGCCGCCTTGCCGCCTATCAGGATATGCCCTACGCGCGGCTTTATCTCGATCGCCTTGCGCCGGTCCGTGACGCCGATGCGAGGGCCTGCGCCGACGGACGGCTGCTCGCGGAAGTGGCGCGGCATCTCGCGTTGCGCATGTCGTACGAAGACGTAATTCGCGTGGCGCAGGCAAAGATCGATCCGGCGCGTCTGGAGCGCGTTGTGGCAGAACTGGGTGTGAAGGCCGGTCAGCCATTCACCGTTACGGAGTTCTTGAAGCCTGGGGTCGACGAGTTCTGTTCGATCCTGCCGCCGTCGCTGGCGCGGCGAGTCCTGGTGTTTGCAGATCGGCATGCCGCCATCGGCACGGCGCATTGGGGCATGGAAATCGAGACAACATCGATCCTCGGCTTTCTGCGCTTTTATCTGCTCTCGAAACTGCGCCGGTTCCGGCCGAGAACGTTCCGCTTCAGGGAGGAGCAACAGGCGATCGAAGCTTGGCTCGGTCTTATTGCCGCCGCCGCACCGCTTTCCGCCGAACTCGCTATCGAAATCGCCGAGTGCGCGCGCCTGATCAAAGGTTACGGCGACACGCACAAGCGCGGCGTGTCCAACTACCGGCTGATCGAGTCCGAACTGATCCGGCCTGTGCTAGCTGGGGCCATGCCGCCGCGGCAGGGCGCGGAGGCGATCGCCAACGCGCGAACCACAGCGCTGCTTGATCCCGACGGCGAGGCGTTCGCCAAATGCCTAGCCGACATTCAATCGCAACTGGGCCACAGGATCGCGGCCGAATAGCCCTTGGTGTCGCTGCATCTGGTACGAGGACCTTCTTCTACGCAATTCCTGTATCAGGGGACTCGATGCTTGAAGTGGACTTCCGACGGCGCGCCGCATGACAACATTCGCGCCAAAGACATTGCCGTCGCATTGGTGGTGGGACCTTAGCACGCGGGATTTTGCGGTTCTCGACACGACCAACATCGTCGCCGTGCTGCCCGTGGGAGCGGTCGAACAGCACGGACCGCATCTGCCCGTTCGGGTCGACGCCGCAATCAACGAGGCCATCGTAGCGCGGGCCGTCGCTATGATGCAGGACACGACGCCGGTGCTCGTGTTGCCCGCGCAGGCGATCGGCAAATCCAACGAACACATCGGTTATCCCGGGACGCTGTCGCTGTCGCACGACACGCTGATCAACGCATGGCTTGACATCGGTGCGAGCGTGCATCGCGCCGGCATCGAGCGGCTGCTGATCTTCAATTCGCATGGTGGCCAGCCGCAGATCGTCGACATCGTTTGCCGCGAGCTTCGCGTGCGGTACGGCATGCTGGCCGTCGGCACCATGTGGTCGCGGATCACGCCGAAATCCGATCTGTTCGACGCGCACGAACTGACCCACGGCATCCACGGCGGCGAGCTCGAAACGAGCGTCATGCTGGCGAGCCATCCGCATCTCGTACGAATGCAGCTGGCACAGAATTTTCGGTCACTGTCCGTCGATCTTGAGGCCGGCGGAGGCTTGCTGACGCCCGAGGGCGCCGTTGGCTTCGGCTGGCAGGCTCAGGACCTCTGCGTCGAGGGGGCCTGCGGCAACGCCGCGGCTGCTGATGCCCGGCGCGGCGAAATGCTCATCGATCGGGCGGCACGGGAACTGATTCGGTTGTGCGAAGAAATCGCGCTATTTCCGCTATCGAAACTGCGCGCCGCGCCTGGTCAATTCACTTAAGGAGCGCGGGGCGCTCTTTTGTTTCCCGCCTTGTGATCGTAAAGTCGTCGCTGCCGGGCACGTGGAGAATCAAGATGACGATGCTTGAAACATCGTCCCGGCCTGTCGCGCTCGAAACCCGCTGGCTGAAGCCGGGCTTTGCCATCGAAATCCTTGGCCTCGATTTGCCGACTGCACCGGAGCAGGAACTGCGGGCGTTTGAAGACGCGTGCCGCAGCCACGCTGTCGTGGTACTGCGCAATCAGAAACTCAGCGCGTCGCAGATCATGCAGGTCTCCGGGCGGCTCGGCAAAGTCAGCGCGCAGCACCGCACCGGCCCGCATCCCGACTATCCGGGCATCAGCATCCTGTCCAACAAGAAGGTCGACGGAAAATACATCGGCGTGCCCGATGCCGGCGGCAACTGGCACACCGACGGCACGACCTATGCGACGCTCGGCTTGACGACGATGCTCTACGGCATCGAATGCCCGCCCGAAGGCAGCGACACGCTCATCGCCGATGCGGCCGCAGCCTTCGCGGCGCTCCCGGCCGAACGGCAGCGCGAGCTTGAAAAAATTTCCGTGGTCCACAATCGCGCGCATCTTATTCAGAAATACAATCGCGCCGCGCTGACCGCCGAAGACCTGGCCAAGATGCAGGATGTTATTCATCCGATCGTCGTCGCGAGTGGCATCGATGGCCGCAAGGCGCTGTTTGTCACCAACGGCTCGACAAAGCGGATCGTGGGTTTTGCCGACGAGGAGGGTCGCATCCTCCTGAAAGAGTTGATCGACCATTGCACGCAAGAGCAATTCGTTTATCGGCACAAGTGGCGCGACGGGGATGTTCTGATCTGGAATGACGTTGGTACGCTGCATACCGCGACGCCGTACGACGAGAGCAAATACGAGCGCCTCGTGTACCGCACCTGGATGCGGCCATTCGACGTCGTGCCGAAGACGACGGCACTCGAAGAGTAGCTTCAGCATCACTGAATGAACGTTTTGGCGCCCTGCCGTGAGCCGCGATTCGCCCTTCTGTTGCGCAAGCGCGGCATGAGTTTTGCTTGTTGTTAGCTGCAACAACGCATTCGCGAGCGAATGCTCCCAGCAAGAAAAGCGTTCTGGCCGCACCCATCAGTCGCAGCCGCATCAGCCTGGAAGGAAAACCACGATGACCACAGCCATCACACGCCGCCGTGCCCTCGTTGGAACCGCTGCCGCCACGGTCTGTGCTCCGTTCGTGGCGCGCGCCGAAGACGCACTGCCGAAGGTGCGCTTCTGCGCCGGCTGGTCGTTCCAGGGCAATCAATCCTACATGCTGCGCGCCGAGCGCTCGGGATTCTTCCGCGAGGCCGGCGTCGATGTAACCGTGTCGCGTGGCTACGGCTCCGGCCGGCTGCCGGTGGATATCGCAGGCGGCGTGTTCGACATCGGCGCCGGCGAGATGAGCGGTACGCTCAAGTTCATGGCCGAAAATCCGGACGCCGACGTCATCGTCGTGGCAATTCTCGACGACACCAACCAGATGGCCATGACGGTCCGGGCCGATGGCCCCGTCAAAACGCCGAAGGATATCGAGGGCGGAACCTTGGCGGCGCCGGAGTCGGATGTCGGACGACAGCTGTTTCCAGCCTATGCCCGCATGGCCGGTATCGATCTGTCGAAGATCACCTGGATTTCGGTGTCGCCCGAGTTGCGTGAGCCGATGCTGGTGCAGAATCGCGCGACCGGCATCACCGGCAATACGTCATCGACGGCGATCAGTCTGAAGCGGCTCGGTCTCGATCTGCCGCAACAGCGCATCTTTTTCTATCGGGACGCTGGTCTTGATCTCTATTCGAACGCCTATATCGCGTCGCGAAAATTTGCCGAGCGCAATCCGGAAGCGATGAAGGCGACGCTCGCCGGACTGTTCCGCGCCTACATCGAATATTATCGCGACCCGACAGAAGCGCTCAAAGTTCTCGTTGCAGTAGAACCACTCACCGACGTCAAGGTCGAGGCCGAGCGCATCGCCTTCCTCAAAGAGGTGATGCCGATGGGCGCCGCCATGAAGGATCATGGCGTTTCGACCGTCGATCCGAAGCGCCTCGACATGTGCATTCGCACCATCGAGGACTCCTACGGACTGCCGCATCGCCTGACCAACGAGCGCGTCTACACGGACGCCTATCTGCCTCCGGCCAATCAACGCATGGTTTGACGGCGTTCCGGCCCGCGCGCCATTCTAACGCGATGGACGGCCGCGCCTTCGTTGAGATAGATCACGTCTGGATGCGCTACCATGGCGCCGGCGGCACGCTGGCGCTGCGCGAGGCGTCGCTGTCGGTCGATCGCGCGGAGTTCGTTGCTGTTGTCGGTCCGTCCGGCTGCGGGAAATCGACGCTGATGCGCCTCGTGACCGGTCTGTGGCGGCCCAGCGCCGGCTCGGTCATCGTCGCCGGCAAGGAAGTTGACAGGCCACTGTCGATCGCCGGCATGGCATTCCAGAACCCGACGCTGCTGCCGTGGCGAACCGTGCTGGGCAACGTCATGCTGCCGTTCGAGGTCGTCGATCCGCATGCGTCGCGGCTGCGGCGGCATCGGGCCGATTACGAAGGGCAATGCCGCGACCTTCTCGACCTCGTTGGCCTCAAGGGATTCGAGAACAAGAACCCCTGGCAATTGTCCGGCGGTATGCAGCAGCGCGCCTCGTTGTGCCGCGCCCTGGTGCATCAGCCCGCGCTGCTCATGCTTGACGAGCCATTTGCCGCGCTCGATGTATTTACCCGCGAAGACCTCTGGGGGGTTCTGCAGACGCTGTGGCTGACGCGGCGGCCTACGGTGATCCTGGTCACGCACGATCTGCGCGAGGCCGCGTTTCTCGCCGATCGCATCGCCGTGATGACGGCGCGTCCAGGCCGAATCATGGCGGAGCGCACGGTCGATCTGCCGCGCCCGCGTACATCGGAGATGATCTACTCGCCGTACTTTCAGGACTTGGTGAAGGACCTGCGCGACCAGATCGAGCGGGCGCGGCAAAGTGAAGAGCTTGCGCATGCCCACTGAAGTCGCGGCCATCGAGTTGGATGAAGGGTCGGGTGCGCCGTCCGCCGAAGCAGGTGCTTTCGGCGAAGCCGCGCGGCTGCGCGACGCTGAGGTCGTCGCGGCGGCCATTCGCCGGCGCCGTTTGCTGCGCGTGCTGCCATGGATTGTCATCGCCGGCATCGTGGCGGTTTGGGAAGTTGCCGCGCGGGTTTTTGATATTCCGAAATTCGTACTGCCGGCGCCAAGCGTCATCGCCCAGAGCATCGTAACCTGGTGGTATCCTATCCTGATCAACGCCGAGCAGACCTTGAAGACCACGCTCGCCGGGTTCGCGCTGGCCAATGTGTTCGGCCTGGCGCTCGGCGTGATCGTCGGTTCCTCGACGCTCGTCTATCACGGCCTCTACCCGCTGCTGATCGCGTTCAACAGCATCCCGAAGGTGGCGCTGGTGCCGATCCTGGTAATCTGGTTCGGCGTCGGCACGCCGCCCGCCATCCTCACGGCGTTTCTGATCAGCTTCTTTCCGATTACGGTGAACGTCGCCGCGGGGATCGCCACCGTCGAGCCGGAATTGCGCGACGTGCTGCGCGCGCTCGGCGCCAGTCCGCTGACCATCGTTCGGAAGGTCGGATTGCCGCGCGCGATGCCGTATTACTTCGCCAGCTTGAAGATCGCGATCACCACGTCGTTTCTCGGCAGCATTCTTGCGGAAACCATGGCGGGTCAGAGCGGCATCGGCAATCTCATGGTGGTGGCGTCGACGCGGTTCGATGTGCCGCTGGTTTTCGCAGGCGTCGTGGTCACCTCGGCGATGAGCGTCATCATGTACACGATCGCCAGCATCATCGAAAAACGCACCATCAGCTGGGCGACGAGAAATGATGGAGACTTCGATCCGGCAACGGGAGCGTGAGCCGCCAACAGGCGGCGACGATCGCTGGTGTGCAGCTTTCATCGGACGCCAGACAATGCTAGGACATCGGCGTGCCACCTGAATTGTGCATCGCGGGCGTAGTTCAGTGGTAGAACGACAGCTTCCCAAGCTGTATGTCGTGGGTTCGATTCCCATCGCCCGCTCCAATCTCCCCGAGGTTCAGTTCTCGCACTGCAGCGAGTCCCGTGCGGCGATTGAACCGCGTTTTTGCTTTGATTGACGGTAGGCGCCCGCTATTGTCGAACAACAAGGAGCAAACATTTGCTCCGCGAGATGGACGCTTGCCGGGATGGACGTTGGGGGCAGTCATGGATCAACGAAGCGAAAAGCGACCGGGCTGGAGGTGGTGGTACCTGCTCTTTGTCGTCCAATTTGCCGCGGTGCTTTGGCCGCCGCTCTACAACCGGGTCGAGCCGACTTGGATCGGTATCCCATTTTTCTACTGGTATCAGCTGCTCTGGGTGGTCGTTGGCGCCGTGCTGACCGCAATCGTCTATTTTGCGACCGACGATTGAGAGGGATCATCCGCCGCGGCGCGACAGAAATTGCCGCCGATCGTCTGATCATGGGCTTGCGCTGGAAGACTTGCGTCGAAAACGAGCGTCATAAGGAAGAGAAGAAAAGCCGGGGGGATGCGCTGTGCTGGACGTCAATTGGACTGCTCTCATCGTTTTCGTGTTGTTGTTCGGCCTGATCACCTGGCTGGGCTTTGCCGCTGCTCATTGGCGTAAGGGGGATCTCGATCTGTTGCACGAATGGGGTCTCGGCGGCCGGCGTTTTGGCACGATCGTGACCTGGTTCCTCATCGGCGGCGATCTCTACACGGCGTACACGTTCATCGCCGTTCCTGCGTTGGCGTTCGGCGCCGGCGCCATCGCCTTCTTTGCCATTCCGTACACGATCTTCATTTACCCGATCCTGTTTTTGGTGTTTCCCCGCCTTTGGTACGTCTGCCACAAGCACAACTACATTACGGCCGCCGATTTCGTGCGCGGCCGCTTCGGCAATCGCTGGCTGGCTCTGGCTGTCGCGATCACCGGAATTGTCGCGACCATGCCGTACATCGCGCTACAACTCGTCGGGCTGCAGGTCGTTGTTGGCGGCCTTGGCATCTCCGGCACAAGCTATGCGGCGGACGTGCCCTTGATCATCGCCTTTATCATCCTGGCCGCCTTTACCTATACGAGCGGTCTGCGCGCGCCGGCGTCGATTGCGATCGTCAAGGACATCCTCATCTATGTCACGGCCATCGCGGCGATCATCGTTATTCCAATCCAGCTCGGCGGATTTGCGAAGATCTTCGCCGCCGTGCCGCCGGCTAAACTTCTCCTCGCAACTCCAGGCGCCAACACCACAGGCGCCTACAGCGCCTACGCGACGCTCGCGCTCGGATCGGCGCTCGCGCTCTTTCTCTATCCGCATTCGATGACCGGCATCCTGAGCGCTTCGAGCGGGCACGCCATCCGCCGCAATGCGGCGATGCTACCGGGCTATTCGATCGTGCTCGGCTTTCTCACGCTACTCGGCTTTTTTGCCATCGCGGCCGGTGTTGCAAGCCGGCCCGAATTCGCGGATGGCTTCAAACAATTCGGCAATAACTTTGCCGTGCCGGCGCTGTTGATCCATTCGTTTCCGGCATGGTTTGTCGGCATTGCTTTTGCCGCCATCGGGATTGGCGCATTGGTGCCGGCAGCCATCATGTCGATCGCGGCGGCCAATTTGTATTCGCGCAACATCCATCGCGAATTCATCAACAAAAATTCGACCGAAATGGAGGAAACCCGGATCGCGAAGTGGGTGTCCCTGATCGTCAAGTTTGGCGCGCTGCTATTCATCCTCTTCGTGCCCACCCAGTACGCGATCCAGCTGCAGCTGCTCGGCGGCATCTGGATCATTCAGACCCTGCCGCCGGTGCTGCTTGGCGCCTACACGCGCTGGTTCAACGATTGGGCGCTGTTGATTGGTTGGGCGGTCGGAACGGCCGCGGGTACGGCAATGGCCGTCGCTGCGAACTTTGCGGCGACGTACACGCTTGCATTCGGCGGTTTCAGCTTCCCGGGCTACACGGCGCTATTCACAGTGGTGCTGAACATCGTGGTGGCGATCGTGCTGACACCGCTGTTCAATGCGATGAGCGCCGCGGCTCCCGACGAAACCGCCGCTGCCGACTATCGGGCGTAAATATTTCTCGCAGAAACGAGGGCTACTGGCTCCTGCGCTCGACGTCCTTGATGGCAATGGCGTCCTTCACCATCGCCACCACGGCGGGCGAGGCCGTCACGATTCGTTCGACGACGCGCTGCAGTTCCTCGCCGCCCATCGGATTGATGTCCATGCCGGCTTGTTTGGCCGCTTCCTGGAATTGCGGGTCGTTCACGGTCTCGTCGAAAGCCTGCCGTAGCGCTTTGACGCGATCGGCCGGAACATCCGGCGCGGTCAGGATCGGCCGGCCGACCGAAACATCGCCGGAGAGGATTTCGAGCACTTGGCGCTGATTGTCAGTCTGCGCGAGTTCGGTCCACAACGGCACCTCGGGCAGGTCTTTCTCACGATGTGGGCCGACTTGAAACAGAATGTTGATGGCATGGTCGCGAAGCCAATCCGGATGGGTCGATTTCAATGACGCCCAGGAATCGCTGCCGCGGCCGTCCACCTCATGGCGCTCCACCGCGATATTGATGTCGCCGCCGCCCGGATAGCCGCTGATGATCTTGAATTTGCTGCCGAGAAGATTGTTCGACACTTGCGGATAAAGCACCGACGGAGAGCTTGCGCCGCTCGCCCCGATCGCCAGCGGCTTTTTCTTGGCCTCCTCAAAGGTGGCGACACCGCTCGCTGCCGAGACGAACAGGATGTTGTTGACCACGCTCAGATTGCCGATCCAGTTGAACTTCCGCGAGTCGAAGCGGACGCCGGGTTGATCGAGCACCTGGTCGGTCGGTGTCGCTTGGCTGAGGCACGCGATCACGGTGCCGTCCTTGGGAGCGATCATGGTCAGCCAGTTCGCCGCACTACGGCTGCCGGCGCCCGGCATGTTCTGCGGCACGATGGTGGGATTGCCCGGAATGTGTGCGCCGATGAAACGTCCGAGCAGGCGCGCGTAAAGATCGTAGCCGCCGCCCGGGCCGTAGCCGATGACCAGGCTGATCTGTTTGCCGCGATAAAAGTCGGCGACGTCGTCGGCGAGCGCCGGCGAAGCGAGGCCGGCCAGCGAAGCCCCGGCAACCAGCAGACGCAGAATGGATACGCGTATCATGAATGGGACCCTCAAGGTGACGGTCTGAAGCCGGCCTTGTAGTAGGCGGAGAGGTCGCTGCCCAGCCATTCCGTCGGAATGACCTTGTTGGAGCCCTCGGCGACTGCCTTGCGGTAGAGGATGCCGCCGGCGGCGGCGAACTGGATCGCGAGACCTGAATTGTTCTTGTAATAGATGATTCGAGTGTCCTTGTCGCCACGCGGCGGCTGTTTGACGATTCACCTTGCCGTTGAGCAGATCGCCGAGTTCGTGCACTTGATTGCGGCCGACGACGCCATCCTTGATCGGATCGAGCAGTTCGGTCTGGTCGTTGTCAATGACGCTTTCCCAGTCGTTGATGACGATCGCGCTCGCGCGCTCATAGGTGCGGCGGTCGACCTCGGAGCGCTTGTTGGTCACATCCGAGTTCGCGATCGAGACGACAAGCTGGCCGCCTTCGAGCCAGTCGCCGTCCAGGACCGGTTTCATCGCTGCTGTGGCGCAGCACACGACGTCGGCGCCTGCGACAACGCGCGCGCGGTTCGGCGACCGCTGCCACGGTAAGCCCCTCGCGCGAGGTTTCGCGCGCAAACGCTTCGCGATGCTCGGCACGGGGGCTGAACACGTTCACCCGATCAATCGGCCTGACCGCCGCGATGGCCTCAAGCGCGCTGCGTGCCTGCTTGCCGGTACCGAACAGGCCAAGTGTGCGCGCATCCTTGCGCGCGATCTCGTCGACAGCGGCGGCCGTCGTCGCTCCGACGCGCATGCCGGACAGGAAAAACTCATGCAGCAGCGCCAGCGGTTCGGCGGTCTCCAGGCTGTAGAGGATGACAATTCCCCAGTTGAACGCCTGTGGATTTTCGTAGAGCCGACGGTCGTTAGTGGCGCTGGCAGGTTTGAGTATTTGCGAGCCGGCGCGCACGCAGGCCATGCCGGCCGACGGCACGGCGCCGACGTGAACGTTGGCCATGTATCGGTGCTCGGGGTCGGGATGTTTGGCGAGGTAGCGCATGCGCGGACGGTTGACCGCCGAGCCGTCTGCGAAATCGCGGAAGGCAACCCGCATCGCCTCGATGCATTCTGCACATCGGCAGTAGCCGTCTGACATCCTCGTCGGTAATGATGATCGTCATGGATCGATGCCTGGGAACAGTCTCGGTCGGGAGGTGGCGCGTGGGAACATCGGCGCCGCGCGCACGGTAGCTCTGAAGCGCGGATCGTGGCAAATTGCGGCCGCCGAGCGAATGAAAACGTGGTGAGTGAAGGCGGGGAATACGATGGCTTACATCAAGGCAGCGGATATCGCTTACGGGCGCCTGCGGGCTCCGGACCTCGATGTCATGGAAGAATTCCTGACACGGTTCGGCATGCACCGCTCTGCGCGGACCAATAACGCTCTCTACATGCGCGGCACCGATCCGGTGCACCACATCCACATCACCGAGAAGGGCGATCCTAAATTCGTCGGGCTTGCCTATTACGCCGAGAGCGAGGACGACCTGCGGCGGCTGACCAAGGCGCCCGGCGCCTCCGCGATCGAAGAGATCGACGAGCCGGGCGGCGGCAAGCGCGTCAGGCTTAAAGAGCCGAACGGCTATCAGATCGAGGTTGTGCACGGCATCGCGCCGGTCGCGCCAATTCCGGTCACGCGGCAGAAGCTCAACTCGGGCGAAGCACCGACCGCACGCGCCGGCGAACTGATGCGTCTCCCAAGGGGGCCGGCGCACGTCAAACGCATTGGACACGGCGTGTTGATGACGCCGCGGTTTCGCGAAACGGTTGATTGGTTTCGCGAAATGCTCGGCTTCATCTGTTCGGATGACGTCTATGTCGAACAGAAGGACAACATCATCGGCTCATTCAATCGCTGCGATCGCGGCGACAATTATGTCGATCATCATGTGTTCTTCTGCCTCAATCACGAGAAGACCGGACTAAATCATCTGTCGTTTGAAGTTCCGGACATCGACGACGTCTGCATGGGACATGACTACCTGAAACAGTTCGGCAAGTATGAGCATATGTGGGGCATCGGGCGGCATGTGCTTGGCAGCCAGGTCTACGATTACTGGTCCGATCCGTGGGGTCACGTTCACGAGCATTGGGCGGACAGCGACCGGCTCAACCTGCGCAACGGCTCAAATCTGGTCCCCGCCGAGGAGGCGCTGGTGTCGCAATGGGGCGAGGCGCCGCCGGAGAAGTTTATTAACCACGCCAGCCCGTAGGCCCGGAATACGGCAGGGAGCCAGTCCCGGCCCACGCACACGGCGCGCGCATTAACAGCGCGATCGGGAGATCGCTGACGAACCTGAAACGGCGTGATAGGCTCCCTTTAGCCATCATAAGCCGGATCGTTGCGTCTTTATTGCCGGAAAAGACGGAGACGGCCAGGCGGTGCGGCCGTGACGCATTGGAGAGATAGCCGATGTCCAAGCAGAAACTTGCCGGTTCCTTTGTCGCCCTGATCACACCGTTCAACAAGGACGGGTCGGTCGACTTTGCGGCGTTCCGGGCGCTTTTGAAATTCCAAGAGGAGAACGGCACCGCTGCCGTCTTGATCATGGGCTCGACCGGCGAGACCTCAATGCTGTCGCCGGAGGAAAAGAAGAAGATCATCGTCGAGACCGCCAAGATGAAGACGGCGAAAATGCCGATCTTCTTCGGCTGCACCGGCAACAACACCGAGGTGACCATCGCCAACGTCAGGTTCGCCAAGAACAACGGCGGCGACGGAGCGATCCTCGCCGCACCGGCCTATATCTGCGCGCCGGAAGCCGACATCGAGCGTTTTTTCCTTGACGTTGCGGATGCGACCGACCTGCCGCTCGGCATCTACAACAACCCGCCGCGCGTCAAAAGCGATCTGCACTGGGATCATCTCATCCGCATCTTCAAGCATCCGAATTACGTGGTGCACAAAAAGTCGACCGCACGCGTCGGCCAGGTCGCCCAGGTGCTCGCGGCCAAGCCTGACGTTGCCGTGATGTGCTGCGACAGTCCGAATCTCGGTCTTGTCGTGCCGACCATGAGCCTCGGCGGTCACGGCACCGCCAACATGACGGGCAACATCGCGCCGGCTGAGCTGGCGACGATTTCGACGCCGTGGGCGAGCTACGCCGAGGCGGAGAATTTCAAGAAGACCTATCTGCGGCTTTTGCCGCTGCTGCACTTCACGTATTCGGCCATCAATCCGGTGGCGGTGAAGTCACTGATGAAGGCGCTCGGCATGCCGTCTGGCGATTTGCGAAAACCGCTGACCGGCCTCGACGCCGAGGCGCTGGGCAAGGGATTGCGCATCATCGCCGATCTCGGTCTCGACAAAGCCTACGGTTACAAGCTCAAGCCGCTGTCGGCTGTGGCAGCCTGAGCTGCACCATCGGCGTTGCACGGCACGGTCGACGTGGATCTTGGTCTTACCGGCAAAACCGCGTTGGTCTGCGGCGCGAGCAGGGGTTTGGGCAAAGCGTGCGCCTTTGCGCTCGCCCGCGAAGGCGCCAACGTCACCATCGTTGCGCGCACGCGCGACGTGCTCGAACGCACGGGCGTCGAGATCGCCGGTGCGACGCGCGTCAAGGTCAAGACCGTCGCCGCCGATTTGACGACAGACGATGGCCGTTCCGCCGCCATCGCCGCCTGTCCGGAGCCCGATATTCTGATCAACAACTCGCAAGGCCCGCTGCCTGGCGACTTCCACGACTGGTCGCGCAGCGACTGGATTGCCGCGCTTGACGACATGATGCTGGGGCCGATCGCGATGATGCTGCTCACGGTCGATGGCATGATGGCGCGCGGCTTCGGCCGTATCGTCAACATTGTCTCGCGCAGCGTGAAAA
Source organism: uncultured Alphaproteobacteria bacterium (assembly GCA_963732015.1). GTDB lineage: Bacteria > Pseudomonadota > Alphaproteobacteria > Rhizobiales > Xanthobacteraceae > BOG-931. Next base: position 615,618 of record CAVSXY010000011.1, read on the forward strand.
TTCCGCAAGGGGAACTCGGCCTCTCGAACGGGGCGCGCGCCGGTCTTGTTAATTTCGCATCGGGGCTGGCGCGGCAAGTTGCCGCGCGTAACGTCACGATCAACAATTTGCTGCCGGGAATCTTCGATAGTGATGCGCAGCACCGGCATATTCGCGGCATGCTGGAGGGTATGGGCAAGACATTCGAACAGGTGTTCCGCGAACGGGCCCAGGCCAGTCCGGCCAAGCGCTATGGCGATCCGGAGGAATTTGGCGCCTATTGCGTGTTTCTTTGTTCGATGCAGGCTGGGTATATCACGGGTCAAAGCCTGCTGATTGATGGCGGAAGCTACCCGGGCGCGTTCTGACCGCCGGATGAGGAGGACCGCTATGAGACGGATCATCATGTTTGCGCTCACGAGCGTCGTGCTCGTCGCTGCGCCGATGGTCGCCTCGGCAGAGGATTATCCGGACCGGACCGTCACGGTGATTGTGCCGTTTCCGCCCGGCGGATCAGTCGACGGCGTGGCGCGCATCGTCGTCGATAAACTCAATCAGACGGTCGGACCGCATTTCATCGTCGAGAATCGCGCCGGCGGCGCGTCCGGCAACGTCGGCGCCAATGTTGTCGCCAAGTCGACTCCTGACGGCTACACGCTGTTGCTCACCGCTTCGGTGCAGGTGGTCAATCCATTTCTCTACAAGAGCGTGCCGTTCGACGTGGTGAAGGACTTCACGCCGATAACGCTCATAGCCAAGGGTGCGCTGATCGTCAGTACGGCGCCGAACGTGCCGGCCAACAATTTGAAGGAGCTCTTCGATCTCGTTCGCAAGGACCAGCAGAAATACACGTTCGGCACCACCAGCATCGGCTCGGCGAGCCACATGGTGATCGAGCTTCTAAAGCGCGAGGCGGGCGTCGATACGCTGGTCGTACCCTATAAGGGGACCGGGCCGGCGCTGACCGATCTCATGGGCGGCCAGATCCAGCTCCTTGCCGACGCGATGTTGTCATCGCTGCCGCTCGCTCAGGGCGGGCGCATCAAGCCGTTGGCGGTGACCAGTCTTAGCCGCCAGCCGGCCGCTCCCGAGATACCGACGATCGAGGAATCCGGATTGCCGGGCTTCGAATTCGTGTCCTGGTACGGCGTATGGGGTCCCAAAGATCTCCCGCCGGAGATTGTCATGAAAGTGCAGGCGAGCATCGCCAACGTGCTGGCCCAGCCGGACGTCAAAGCGAAATTGACGACGCTGGGGTTTGAGTCGATCGGATCGACCGCAGATTACTTCGCCCGATACATCGCCAGCGAAATGGAGAAGTACGGTAAGATCGTTCACGACGCCAACATCAAGGTGGAATAGGCGGCGACCGTAGCCTCGGGGGGCGAGTTCAGGAGGGAAGCCATGACCAGCAGGATCGTATCCATCGCACTCGCGACCGCGCTCACTGGATTTATAGGTAGCGCGTTGGCGCAACAGCCGGCTCAGCCGCCGGCGGCGCCGCAGCGCGACTTTTCCAAGACCGAAATCAAGACCACTGATCTCGGCGCAAGCACCTACATGCTGGAAGGCGAAGGCGGCAACATCACCGTCGCCGTCGGCAAAGACGGCATCATCATGGTGGACTCGGAATTCGCGCCGCTGCACGACAAGATCAAGGCGGCGATTGAAAAGATTTCAAATCTGCCGATCAAATATCTCATCAACACGCACTTCCACGCCGATCACACCGGCGGCAATGCGCCGTTCCACAAAGACGGCGCCATCGTCGTTGCCCAAATCAACGTACGCAACCGTCTCGCCGCCGGCACCACCAACGGCCTGACTGGTGTGAAGACGCCGCCGGTCGAGGAGGACGCGCTGCCGACCAAGACCTATAACGTCCAGTCGACGCTCAGGGTGAAGGGGCGTGTCGCCTATCTGGGTCATCCGCTGAACGCCCATACCGATGGCGACACCTACGTGATCTTCCTCGACGCCAACGTCCTGGCGACCGGCGATATTTTCACCAATGGCCGCTATCCGAATATCGATTTCGCCAATGGCGGCAACATCAACGGCATGATCGTAGGCGCGGCGAAATATCTGAGCCTCGTGAACAACAAGACCAAGATCGTCCCGGGCCATGGCCCGCTTGCGACCAAAGCCGATCTTGAGGCCTATCTCACCATGCTGACGACGGCGCGCGATCGCATGGCGGCGCTGGTCAAGCAGGGCAAGAGCGAAGCCGACGTGATCGCCGCCAAACCATTCGCGGATCTGGACGCCAAGTGGTCGCTCAGCGACCAGGCGAGCACCAATTTCATTCGTGTCGTCTTTCACTCGCTGGCCGACAAGCCGGGCGTGAAGATGGGCAGCAACTGAACGGGTCGGCCGACCCTACTGCTCCATCGTGATGCCGAGGTCGTGCACCACGCGGCCGAATTTTTCGCGCTCGCCGGCGAGGAAGGCCCTTGTACGTCTTGGGTGTCGCTCGGTTCGACGCCTTGCGCGGCCAGCACCGGCCGAATTTTCGGGTCGCTCGAGAGCCAGCAACGTCTCCTCTTTCAGCGAACGAGGACGTCGGCCGGCGTGCCTTTCGGCGCCATGAACACGGTCCAGCTCGCCAGATCGAAATCCGTCACGCCGGCCTCCTTGAAGGTCGGCACATCGGGCAGCGCGGCGGAGCGCGCGTCGCCGGTCACGGCGAAGGCTTTCACTGTGCCGGAATTGATCGCGCTTTTGCGGCCGCGACGCCGGCGTAGAACATGTCGATGTGGCCGCCGATGACGTCGGTCTACGGCTTGCGCGCCGCCGCGGTATGGGACGTGGATGGTGTTGAGGCCCTTAATGCGGTTCATCCACGCACCCATGATGTGCGACGGGACTGCCGACGCCTGCCGCCATAGGTGTATTTGCCTGGTGCCTGCGCGGATTTCCTCGATCAGGCCTTCAGCGTGTTGGCTGCGATGTTCTTTGAGCCGATCAGGACGAGCGGAACGAGGCCGGTGACGGCGATCGGCTCGAAATCGTCGACCGAATATTTGACGCATTCTTCGAAACCTGCGGCACCACGACCATCTCGGAAGTGAAGCCGACGAAGAGCGTGTAGCCGTCCGGCGCGGCATGCGCCGCGTAGGTCGCGCCAACCGTGCCGCTGGCGCCGGGCTTGTTGAGGACGACGACCGGCTGGCCGAAGCGCTCCTGCATCTTCTGTGCGATGGACCGAGCGACGAGATCGGTCGAGCCGCCGGCGCTGTAGGACACCACGATCTCGATGGTGCGGCTCGGATAAGCCTGAGGTTCCGCGCGCGCCGGCGATTGGCGCCAGCGCAACCGTTCCGGCGAGGCAAAGCAGCCGCAGAGCGGGCAGCATCTCACGTCGCGACTTTACGGCAACTACATCCGCGTCACGCGGACGTGCAGCAGCGCGGCGCGGCCGCCGCGCACCTCTTTGACGCAGCGGGCGAGCGCGGCCGGCACGTCGGCGGGATCGGTGACCTTCTCGCGTATGTGCGCCGAACGCCTCGCCGACCTTGCGAACTCGACATTGGGTGCAAGCTCGGCCTCGAATTCGTTGGCAGTCTTGGCTTCGCCATCCGGGAACACGCGCAGCGTCGATTCCTTCACCGCCGACCAGCCGGAATTGTCGAGCACGATCGAGAAGATCGGCAGCTCGTATTGCTGCGCCACCGCAAAGACGGAGCACGGATTGCCGAAATAGAAGCCGCCGTCGCCGACGATCTGCACCATCAGACGTCGGGCGCCGCGAGCTTGGCGCCGAGCGCCATGCCGCCGGACCAGCCGAGCCCGCCGCCGCCGGAGCGCACGACCGTGTTGGGCACCGGCCGCTGGATCTGCGTCAAGCGCCGCGCCGGCGTTGCGCACGCCTTCGTTGAAGACGATGTCCTCGTCGTCCAGCAGCTTGCTCGAGTTCGGCGAACAGATAATGCGGATTGATCGCGCCCGGCTTGCCCTTGTCGGCCGCGAGCTTGGCGGTGCGCGCCAGGCGCTCGTCGCGCGCGGCCTTGAGCTTCTCAAGACGCGCGGCGGCGGCCTCCTTGAACTTCGGCGTCGCCTTGGCCTTCAGCAGCCTCCAGCACCTGTTCGAGGATGCGGCCGCTGTCGCCCTGCATGCGCACATTGGCCGGGAACGTCCACATCGGCGATGCCGGCTTGAGCGTGTCGATGTCGATGTGGGCCCAGAAGGTCTTCTCGCTGGCCTCGACGTCGCTCGGGAACCACGGCACGTCGACGTCCACCAGAATGCCCACATCGGCGTTCGGCAATGCCTTGTCGGCCGCAAAAGCCCGCGAAGCATGGGCTCTCGTGCGAAATGTTGTTGGTCATGTTGGCTTCGTACGACGGCAATGCCGGCGAACTGCGCCAGCTCATCGATCATCTTCGCTGCGTGAGCGCTGCGGCCCGCGTAGCCGGTGATCAGAATCGGGTTGCTCGGCGCTGAGCAGGCGATCCGCCAGCACCGCCACGAGCTTCGGATCGGCGCCGCCGCCCGCGTGTCGCGCCGAATTGTTCGGCGGCGATAGCGGCGAACCTCGTCGGCGCCCCAGTGCTGCGTCAGCGTCTCGCGCTGCATCATCAGATAGACCGGGCCGCGCGGCTCGCTCTGCATGATCGAATGTGCGCGGCGCAGCGCCTCCTTGACGACGACGCCGGACGGCAACGTCCATTCCCATTTCAGGTAGGGCCGCACCAGGCTCGCCTGGTCGAACGGCTCCTGCACGAAGTGCACATAAGTGTCGCGCGAATCCGACCAGTTCGTCATGGGCGGTGTAGGGCGCCTTCCCGGCCATCAGCAGCACCGGCAGACGGCTGCGGAAGACGTTGTGCATCGCGTTCGCCGTGTTGGCGGTGCCGACGTCGACGTGCACCAGCACGCCCTGGCCGCGGCCGGTGACCAAGGCGCATAGCCGGCCGCCATGTGGGCGGCGGTGTTCTCGTGCGGGCAGCGCACGATGTTCGGCATCGCTTCGCCGCGTTTGCGGCGGTGCGCCATCTCCTCGATGATCGGCGCGTGGTCGGTGCCGAAATTGCAGAACAGATATTCGATGCCGATCTCGTTGAGGCCTTCGAGCAGATAATAGGCGGTGGCGAAATCCGGTGCATTGGTCTTTCGCGCGGCGGACGTTTCCATGGTGCGAATGCTCGTTCGTTAGGGCGATTCAAAAGACGAGGAATGGCGCGCCATATCGCCTGTGGGCGCCGTCATTGTGAGCACAGCGACGCGGTTGATCGGGAGGGCAGGGCCCGATTTTCACCGTGGCCAGTAGATCAAGCGACCTTACGGCCGACGGCGAGAGTGTCGAGATGGGCAAGCACCTCTTCGATGTGCATCACATCGGCGTATTTGTGGTGCAGATCGAACAGATTGACTTTGTGGCTGATCATCGAGCGGTCGTAGGTGCACTCTTCGACCAGGACATTGTGGAAGCCGTACGAATAGGCGTCGACCGTCGAGGCGCGCACGCAGCCCGATGTGCTTTCGCCGCAGATGATGAGCGAATTGATCCGTTTCTGCTGCAGGTGAGCGATCAGCGGGGTGCCGAAAAAGCCGGAGGCCCTCTCTTTGTAGATCACGAGTTCGCCGGGCTGCGGCGCGAGCTCGGCTTTGACGTCGTAGATGTCGTCGCGCTCGCGCTTCATATTGCGGTTGGTCGAGTGCACGCCGGCGGTGTCGACGTGGCGCGTCGTATAGATCATCGGCACGCCAGCGCGCCGGGCCGCGGCAAACAGCTTCTGCGTAGGCGGCAGCGCCTTCCAGGCGTTCTCGCCGCAGGAGCCGGAAAATTCGCGGTCGACTTCACGGACCGGGCGGTTACCGCCCTGATACGCCTTGTTGTAGAGGTCGATGGCGAGCACGGCGGGATTGTCGCCCACGTAAGTCTTGCGCTGATAGGCCTGATAGATTTCGATCGTGTCGGCGTCGATGATGTCTTTCCAGCAATGGTCTTCAAAGTCGCGCGCCATTTTGATCCTCACGTCTCGCGGGCCCTGGTTTGTGTGGCGTCTTATAGCATCTCTTTCGACGGTCGTCCGCCATGACGGCTGCGTGGATATGCGCGCTAACGGGCAATATGCATCGGAAATTAACAAGGGCCGCTCACAGAGTGCGCGTGGGGAGTTCCGATCTGATCGCGGAATAAATTGGTCACCCGGCGAATAATTAATGTGTAAACGTCCCGAAGTCTTGCCACAATGAAGAACAATGGTCGGGGCGACCGAACGGGGAGAGGGTCCTCCATGAACTGGCAGGTAGCCTGGGCCGGCACACTGGCATCGGCCCTCTTTGTTGCAATTTTCACATCTACGACGGCCTCTGCGGACATGCGCATTGTCGGCGATCCGGGCGGTGAGGTCTCCTCGTACATCCAAAAGTTCCAGGGGGTGCGCGCCTCAGGGCAACGCGTCGTCGTTGATGGCCCGTGCCTGTCCGCTTGCACGCTGATGCTTGGTATTGTCCCGAAGGACCGGATCTGCGTGACCAGCCGGGCCGTGTTCGGCTTCCATGCCGCGTCGTACTACGATGATGCGTCCCGCTCTCTGGTGCCGACGCGCGGCGGCAGCCGCCTGGTCATGCGCCTCTATCCGGCGCAAATCCGCAGCTGGATCGAGCATCATGGCGGACTAACGCCCCAGCTCATCCGGCTCCAAGGCCGTGAACTGACTTCGCTGTACAAGACCTGCGACTAAGCCGGGTCCACCCAAGGGGGCCGCCAGCAAGGCTGGCGGAGCGATTTTTTGCCGCCAGTCTGACGCATGCAGGCGTGGTTGTCGCACCCGCTATTCCGGCTTATGTACGGACTGCCGGAACTGCACCAATGTCCGAGACTGCCGCATCACGCCTCCTGACGCGACCCGTCCTGCTTGTCGGGTCCGCCGTCGTGCTGATGCTCGCGGGCCCGGTCTTGCTATGGGCGCATTACGGGCCGACTGTCTTTTTCGAAACGATCCGCGCCGGTCTGGCGGCGTGTTTTGGTTGAGGTGAGTGTGGTGAGCGGAAAAGCCTCGCGCATTCTTTTGGTCCTCGGCGCTTTTCTGAGCGGTCTGGTCCTGTTTTTCGCCGCCATTCTGTTCATCACCGGCAGAACGCCGATCGGCCCGGCCGTTGCTGCCGTCGGCGGCCCGTTTCATCTCGAAGATCAGAACGGCAAACCTTTCACCGATCGGGATATGAAGGGGCGTCCGTACCTCGTGTTCTTCGGCTTCACGCATTGTCCTGACGTTTGTCCGACAACGCTGTTTGAGATTTCCGAGGTGCTGCGGAAGCTCGGGCCTGATGCCGACCGCACCGGAGCCCTTTTCATTACCGTCGATCCCGAGCGCGATACGCCGGCGCTCATGAAGGACTACCTGTCAAACTTCGATCCACACTTGCGCGGATTGACCGGCGACCCTGCGGCACTCAATGAGGCGATCAAGGCGTATCGGGTCTACGCCAAAAAGGTTCCGCTCGAGAACGGCGACTACACCATGGATCACACCGCTGTCGTTTACCTCATGGACAAAGACGGCCGTTTCGTCGCGCCCTTTAAACTGAATCGCACGCCCGAGGCCGAGGCCGCGGATCTGCGCCGTTATCTCTGAGACATCAAGATCACCAGCATGGCTGCCCGATGAACCGGAGGGACCGGCGCGCTGCCGCCAAAGGCGGCAGGAGCATTCCGCCTCCCGGTACCGCCGGCACCAGCGAGAATGCGTTGGTGTTTGCGCAAGCGCTGCGCTTTCATCAGGCCGGCAATCTGCGCGAGGCGGAACAGCTATACCGTGAAGTCCTGGCGCGCGATCCGGCTCACGCCAATAGCCTCAATCTCCTCGGCCTGCTCGCCCATCAGATAGGGCACAACGAGGCCGCTGCCGAACTGATCGGCAAGGCGCTCGTCGTCAACGAGCAGAATCCGGAGTCGCACTATAACCTCGCCATCGTGTTGTCCGTGCTCGGCCGTTTCGATGAGGCGATCGTGCGCTACGAACGCGCCATCGCGCTGCGGCCGGATTACGCCGATGCTCTGATGAATCTCGGCAATGTCCGAATGCAGCGGGGTCAACCGGATGTCGCGCTGAACTGTTACGAACGGGTTCTCGCGCTTCGTCCCGACGCTGCCGCGCATTACAACATCGCCAACATCCTGGCGCGGCGCGGCGAACTCGACCAAGCAGCGGCCCGTTATCGCCAGGCGATTGCCATCAAGCCTGATCTGGCAGAAGCGCACAACAATCTCGGCAACATTCTCAAGGAGCGCGGCGAGGCCGAACAGGCGACGGCCGAGTACCGGCAAGCACTCGCCCTCAACCCGAATTACGTCACGGCCTGCGATAATCTCGCGCGAAGTTTGCTCAGCGCCGGCAGTATAACGGAGGCCTTCGATTTGCTGCGCCGTGCGCTGGCGCTCGGTCCGACGGACGATACCAAGGCTCTGATCGTCCGGTGCCTGCAGAATTTGAACGCGACGCACGACGATACCGAGCTCCGTTCGCTGATCCTGCGTGCTCTTTCAGAAGGCTGGGTGAGTGCCAACGAATTTGCGCCGGTTGTTTGCTCGTTTCTCAAGCAGGCTGACGCAGTTCGCGAGAGCGTTGCAAAAGCGAACGAAGTGTGGCCGCGCCGTCTCTCCTTCGGGGAACTGTTCGGCGCGTCCGGATTTGCTGCGATTGCCGCCGACACGCTGCTCGCCGTGCTCCTCGAGAGTGCGCCCATCTGTGACGTTGAGCTTGAGCGGCTGATGACGAATGTCCGTGCCGCGCTGTTGCAGGGTGACGACGCGGTGTCTGCCGCAGGCGACCGCAGCGAAGGCTTGAGGTTTTTCTGCGCCTTGGCGCGGCAATGCTTCATCAACGAATACGTTTTCGATGTGACCCAGGACGAGGCCGCCGCCGCCGAGCGGCTGCAGCAAAGTGTGAGTGCCGCGCTGTCTTGGGGCGCGACGGTTTCACCGTTGCAGCTCGCTATCCTCGCTGCCTATCGGCCGTTGCATACGATTGAAACTGCCGACGCTCTCCTTAGTCAAAGTTCGCCGTCCGCCGTCGAAGCGCTGATCACCCAACAGGTCTGCGAACCGCGCCAGGAACAGGCGGCGCGTCCAGCGATCAAAGTCCTGACTGAAATCGACGACGATGTCTCGGTCGTGGTGCGGCGTCAGTACGAAGAAAACCCCTACCCGCGATGGGTCAAGGAGCCTGCCGCGGGCACACCGGTGCGCATCGAGGACGATCTGCGCGCAAAGCTGCCCAATGTGCCGATCCATCGACTGCCCGAAGATCGGCCGCTCGACATTCTCATTGCCGGCTGCGGAACCGGCCGTCACACCATCGAGACGGCGCGTCGCTACGCCGACACGCGGATGCTGTGCATTGATCTCAGCCTCGCGAGCATCGCTTACGCACAGCGCAAGACGAGAGAAGCCGGTCTTTCGGGCATCGAATTCGCGCAAGCTGATATTCTCAAGTTTGGAGAGATCGGCCGGAGTTTCGACGTGATCGAGTTCGAACGGTGTGCTCCATCATCTCGGCGATCCGTTCGCCGGCTGGGATGTGCTGGTCGGGCTGCTGCGCCCGCGCGGTCTGATGAATATCGGGCTTTACAGTGCGGCGGCGCGGCGCGATGTGACGGCGGCGCGCGCCTATATCGCGGCGAAGCGCTATGGCCTCTCGGCGCAGGACATTCGCGCTTGCCGGCAGGATCTCATGGCGCAGCCGGACAATGCGGCGTTGCGTCACGTAATCCGGTCGCGGGATTTCTTCAGCACCAGTGCGTGCCGCGACTTGCTGCTCCATGTGCAGGAGCATCAGCTGACCATTCCCGAGATCGCCGAGTTTCTCGCTGCTCACGACCTGCGCTTTCTCGGTTTTGAGCTCGACATCGGGGTCACGCAACGTTTCCGGCAGAAATTTCCGGAGCCGATGGCCGCGGCCGATCTCGATCGCTGGCACGAGTTTGAACAGGACAATCCCACGGCCTTCGTCGGTATGTATCAGTTCTGGGCGCAGAAGAACGCGTAGCTTCGCTACTAGCCGATCATCGGGCCGCGCGGTGTTTGCATGATTCGTATCGGTGCGATCGGCCCAAAGGTCGAAGGCTCTCTCGCGGGAGATTGGCGGCGGATGGGACGGGCGGCCTGTGCGCCAGATGCATTTTTGTGCGGCGTCTTTTGTCGGGACGTTCGTGCCAGACCGTGCTCGGTCTTTTCCCAGCGCTGCGGATCGCCGCCCAGAAGCTGAAATACGGCGCGCCAGGCGGCGAGCGACTGTAGAAACCAATAGATGGGCGTCAGAAACAAAACCCAGGCGTGGACCAGCAAGCCCCGGCGTTGCAATCCGAACAGGTCGACCACGACGGTTGACGCGTGCGAGGGTGCCGTTAGTGGCTGGGCACTGCAGCAGCGTCTAGCGCAGTTGCTCGGGATCAAGACCATAGACCTTTCCCAGCAGGATAGTTTCGTAGTTGGCGATGCAATGCGCCCAGTGCATCATATTGTTGAGCGTCTTGCCGATTTCGCCAGCACCGAGTTCGCCGAGGTGATGCACGGCACGGCTATAGCACTCCAGCACCGGCCGAGCTTTCTCTACGTCCTTCTTCGAGCCGCCGACTAGCGAGGCCAACGTCCCGTCCCGCGCACCGCAGAGACCGAAGCAGACCGGTGCATCGATCACGCCGCTGCCGCGCCTGCGCGAGATCACGCCGCATTCGAGAACCATGTCGGGGTGACTGGTCGCGGCGATAACGATGACCGCGCCTTTCTTGCCGACCTTGGCCACATCGGTGACCCACCATCACGATGAACACGTCGCATAGTCGACCTAGAATCCTCCAGCGACTTCGCGACCCTCGCGCCCTTTTTGGCGATCGCCTTGGTCGCTGCCGGACGAACGTCGAAGACGATGACTTCGAACTTGCCGCTCTTGAGAACATGACCGGCCATCGGCCCGCCCATCTCGCCACAGCCGACAAAACCGACCTTCATCATGTATGATCCTCCCAAAATTTGGCGGCGCGCCACGAAATAAGCTTGAGGACGCGGCGGGAGGGTATCATGCAGACCTTTGCATGGCGCGCGACGGCAATCGCCACCACTCTGCTGCTCGCGAACGGGGCGACCATCGCCGGGTCGCAGACGCCCGAGGAATTCTACAAGGGCCGCCAGCTGAGCATGATCGTTTTTACTGGCGCAGGCTCAACCTACGACATCTATGCGCGGCTGCTCGCCCGTCACCTAGGCAGCTACGTTCCTGGAAAGCCGACCTTCATCGTGCAGAACATGCCGGGCGCCGGCGGGCTTAAGGTCGTCGAGTATCTTTACAGGATCGCGCCCCGGGACGGCAGCGTAATCGGGACGATCGGGCGCGGACTGCCCTTTGAACCAATGCTCGGCCAAAACGAGTTGAATGTCGATCCGCTCAAGTTCACCTGGCTGGGCAGCATGAACCGTGACATCAGCCTCGCTTTGTCGTGGCACACGTCAAAGGTCAAGACGTTCGAGGACCTCAAGAACAACGAACTATTGGTCCCGGGCACGGGCGCTGGAGCCGATTCCGAGATCATGCCGCTTGCGTTTAATCATCTCGCCGGTACCCGATTTAAGATCATCGAGGGTTACCGCGATACGAGCGCCGCCGCGCTCGCGATGGAACGGGGTGAACTCGACGGCATCGCCTATTGGTCGTGGAGCGCGATCATGGCGGCCCATCCTGATTGGGTGCGCAATAAAACGATCAACCTCCTATTTCACACAGGCATTGACCCCATTTCGGCCGTCCCCGATGTGCCGCGAATCCGCAAGCTGATCACGAATGCCACTGACCGGCGAGCGCTTGAGTTCCTGCTGGGCCGGGAGATCATAGGGCGCCCCTTTCTCGCCCCTCCAGAGCTGCCCGCCGACCGCGCAGCGGCACTGCGAACCGCCTTTGCGGCAACGCTGCGCGATCCTGCGTTTCGGCAGGACGCCGAGCGCGCGAGGTTGGATATCTCTCTAGTGAAAGGAGAGGAGGTAGACACGCTTCTCAAGGAAAGCGCAGGCGCACCGACGGAAGTCACAGATCGGGTGAGACAGGCGCTCGGACGTAATTAGCAGGCATCTGTGTGGGAACCGCGGCATAGTGACGAGACACTTCGTGTGAGTTGAGACCAGTTGAGGTAATATCAGCAGTAAGAAAAAGCGAGTTTCGAGATGCAGTTTGGCCTCTATGCACCGATCCCGATGGCGACGGTTGGTTCGCCGGAGGTTGCCAAATCTGTCACCGAAGCCTTGGCGCCGCTTCCGGATGGACGCCTTGATTCTCAGTTCGACCTGGGCGTGGAACTATTACTTGCGGCAGATCGCGCCGGTTTCGAACTGGCGCTTTTTGCCGAGCGGCACTTAGGCAACGACATTGGCGCTTGGGTGATGGCGAGTGCGATCGGTTCACGACTCGATCGCATCCGCGCCCTTGTGGCGGTCCATCCCGGGCTGTGGGATCCGGTCATGGTGAGTAAGCTCGCCGTATCGCTCGATCGCGTCTGCCGTGGTCGCATGGCACTCAACATCGTCAATGGCTGGTTCGATGAGGAATTCCGCATGTTCGGCGGGACCGTCCTGAAAGGCGAGGAGCGCTACCAGCGCACGGTCGAGTTTATCGAAATCCTGCGCGGCCTGTGGACGAACGAGACCTTCTCCTATGCCGGTCGACACTACCGCCTCGACGGAGGACAGCTTTTGCTCAAGCCGGCCTCGCCTACGCCGCCTGAAATCTACTCGGTAAGCCGCAGCGACCGCGGCCGGGATTTCATCGCGGGCCATTGCGACTGGTGGTTTATCGATTATCCGAAGAAAGCGGAAACGGTCGACGATGCGCTGCGCGGGATCGAGGAGGCAATCGCCGATATGAATAGTCGTGTTGGACGGTCCGGCCGCAAGGTGCGCTACGCGCTTAATCCGTTCGTTGCGCTGGGAAGGAGTGAACAGGACGCATTGAACTCCACCATTCAGCGCATCTTTGCCTACGATCCGGACCCGGACACGCGCAAGATTGAACAGCGAATGCTGCCCGCCACTAAGCTCGGCTGCATCGGCTCCCCGGACGACGTGCTTCGGCAAATCCGCCGATTTGAGCAACTCGGGATCGAGCTGATTCTTTGCAAGATCATCCCCACGGTCGAGAATGTGCGACGCATCGGGGAGGAACTCATCGACCAGATACATAAGGGCGGAACATCACTATCGTTAGCAAGTTGAGGACTCTCCGCCATTGGATCGCGGGGTACGGAGCTTGGATGCTCGCGCAGACGGCGCGATAAGGTACCGGCGGTCGGGTGGGTATGCATGGGGCCGCCCAACATCCCGCGCCCACCCAGGGCTATCCGGTAAATTAAACCCATTATGCAGACCTCAAGCAGCGCATAGAAGTCCCGCAGCTAATGTCCGCACGGGTCTGCTGCCCCTCTCGCCTTCGGACCACTATGAAGTGAGTCAGCGGCCGAAAATCTCGCGGGCACGCCGTAGGACCGACTCCGGCACGTCCAGGGTTTGCTGCACTGCCTTGCGCACCTCCTCGCCGGTGCCGACATTGAGGTCGTCGGCATTGATCGTTCTGGCGTCCTTGAGAAATTCCGGGTCCCTCGTCATCGCGATGAATCCATCGCGCAACGCTTCGGTTGTGGTCGGCGCCAGGCCCGGCGGTGCGAAGAACGCCCGGCCGATTGCTCCGGTATTGGCATAAAGGCCAAGCAATTGCTTGGCTTCGGCATTGTCGCCGAGTTCCCCGAGCGCCGGGACATCCTGGAGGTCCGGCCGGCGCGTTGGCAAATCTTGCAGGATGACAATGATCTTGTTTTCACGCAGCCATTGCGCCTTGACGGCCTTTACATTTATCCAGTTGACACTAACGCCCTCGACTTCGCCGCGCTCCATGGCGAGCATGGTCTCGTTTGACGCCTGGTAGCCGCGCACGACTTTGAATTTCGTGCCGATGACCGCATTGAGGAGGGCCGGTACGATTTCGGACACGTTGCCCGGGCCGGTGCCGGCAACCGTGGATTCGAAGCGCTTGGCGTCTTCAATCGAGTGCACCTTGGAATTGTGCCACATGATGTGGACCGCGTTACTGCCAACGACGCGGCCGATCCAGGAGAACTTGGCGGCATCGTACTGCACGGCGGCATTCTTGAGCGCCTGTTCGACCGCCAGCGTCTCGCTCACGATGCCAAGCGCGGTGCCATTTTTAGGCGCGACGTTGGCGATGTAGTTGGCGGCACGCAACGAGCCGGCCCCAGGCATGTTCTCGGCAATAACGGTGGGACGACCGGGCAGGTGGAGTCCGAGATGGCGTGCGACCAGCCTTCCGTTCAGATCGTAGGTTCCGCCGGCGTGAAATCGCCCTCTTGGGCGGCGGCCGGCATCGCGGCGCCCCACGTCGTGCTCCACGATAGCGCGAGCGCAGCGGCAACGAAATTGATCGCGTTCGCGATGATGTCCTCCTTCGCCTCAGACTGCGCCAGGGATGTGCAGCGGTTCGGTAGGCTGCTGAAGTGAAACGCGCGGGATCCAACGCGTCATTTTCAATCCGAGTTTTGCTGCTCTGCGGCGGATTATTATCAGCAGCGTGTTCTGGCCTCATTTCTTTCCGTATTTCTTCTCCATCGCTTCGAAAAAACCGTCGGCGCGCAATTCTTCCGTCAGGCTGGTGTCGATATAATCATCGAGGTTGCGGCTGGCGTTGGGGGGCGCCACGGTGGAGAGAATGTTTTCAGCGCCTGTCCGGTCGACCTCGGCATTTTGAGGCGTCGCGGCTTTGAAGTTATCGTAGCTGATGTCGAGAATTTTCGGATCACCGATCGTGAGTTCCTTAGCCAGCACCTCCTTGCCGCGTTTCTCATCAGAGATCGCCAGATAATTACCCTCGATTGTCGCCTTGAGAAAACGCAACAGCGTATCGCGATGACTTTTTAGGTAGTCCCGGTCCACCGTGAGCCCGCTGTACAGCCATGGAATTCGCTCAGCATAAAAGTCGAAAATCGGGTTCAATCCGGCCGCGAATGCTTCGCTGCGGTACGGCTCGCCAAGTGTCGTCGCCGCCACGCGGCCATCGCGAACAAAGGGAAGCCGGTCGATGCCGATCTCCTTTATAACGACGTCCTGACGCGTAAGACCGAGGCGGCGCAGCGCCAGCGTGGTCGTCGAGTCGCTTTCCGAACCCACGCTGCTGATGCCGACGATGCCACCCTTGAGGTCTGCTGCCGTCTTTACGTTCGGCGCGGTAAACATGGTAGAGCGGATGACGTTAGCGAGCGACCCGATGCATCTGAGATCGCCGCGGCCAGACGCGTTGGCGCGCACCACGGAGGACATGCCGATATGCATGAGTTGGATGCGGCCCGACTTGAGATCGGGGCCGGATTCGCTGCCTCCCACCATGGGCACGATTGAGACTGCAAGCCCCTGCGCTTCATAAAGTCCGGCGGCTTGCGCCATCCAGATGGCGAGAAAAGTATTGGCCGGAGCCGCCTGGCCTACCCTAAAGGGGACGAGTTCGGTGGCGCCGGCGTGAAGGCTACCCGGACACAGCAGCGCAAGTACGATGGCAACGCTCACCGCCCGTACAACGCAAATAAATGCATCCGTTTGCATCGTCGTTTCTCCCCAACACTTCCTGTTCACAATCGTCGCGATGATGATCGTGAGGAAGAGGCACCCGCTTCGAGGGGTGTAATCGACCTCACGTCTGCAGATTAACCTAAATCGTAGGCAACTTCACGATTGGACGGGTTCAGCCTGAGCGTTGCTCCGGCCCGCAAAAATGGCCGCTGTTCCTCCGATCGCTACCGAATTGCCGCGTCACGGCGACCGTCGCTTCAGGCGCGCGCGCAGCAGCCGGGGAAGCGTTCGACAATCGGGTTCTTCGGTACGGCTGCCGCCTCTGCGTGGCGCCCATGGACCACCGCATAACTTGCTCGTGCCCGCCGACGAGGTGATCGAGTAACCGTCGAAGCGTTTGCTGCAGTGCAAATTGAAAGCCAGCGAGGCCCGCTCCGGGTCATCAGTGTCGGTTTGAACCTCCACTCGGAATGTCCGCTGCTTCCGATAGCGTCGCTGCGTTTCGGCCACCGCTGGGACGAGCCAGACCTGCCGACTGCGGCGTGATATTGTTCTGTGATTGTGTGCGCCGATGAGGTCGTTCAAAAGGACTCTTCTGGGGGCAAAGTCAGTGGCTCAAAGCAAGTTCCAAAGTGGCGTCTATTTCGCGAGCGATTGGATCGTCTCGGGATGGCTGATCAGATGAGGCCAAAAATCGTCGTAGTGGAAAGCGGCCCGGTGGGCGTCGCGGCAGCCAACGGCGATGCCGAAATCGCCGTGCAACAGCTGACCGAACTCCTGGCGGTGCCGGGCATTGACCTCGTCGGACCGCTGCCGGCCGACCTGCAAACCAAGATCGTATATGCAGCCGGCATCCCAGTTGGTGCCAAACTCGGACGCCGCCAAGGCGCTTCTCAATTTCTTTGCCTCGCCGGCGGCCGTGTTGGTGATCAAGGCTAAGGGCCTGCAGCCAGGCTGAAGCACACGGCAAGCCGATCGTCGGTCTGCAATCGCGGGCCCAGGGCAACAAGGGCAAGGGAGGGTTGAGCCATGGCGACCGAAAAACCGATGTCGCGATCGTCGGTATCGGCGTAGCGGAATCCTCGCCGCCGAGCTCAGTAAGGCCGGCATGAAGGTGGGTGCCTGGACGGATACGTCGTACTGGCGCAGCCCGTTGCATCGGTCCAGGTAACGGAGGGCACCTGGGACTTCGTTTTCGGATGGCGATTACTCAGGCGGGATGAGGCGCCACGCGCCGGCCATCGGGACCGTCAATCCCAAGTTCTCGCGCAGCGTTATGCCGGCGAACTCTTTGCGAAAAAGGCCGCGTCGCTGCAGCTCGGGGATGACGAAACGGACGAAGTCCTCATAGGCGCCAGGAACGTGAGTGGCGGAGACAACAAAGCCGTCACAGGCCGGCGCCACGAACCATTGCTCGAGCCGGTCGGCAACCTCCTCCGGACCGCCGATGATTGGATTATGGACCCGGCCGCGACCGCTGATCTGAATGAAGTCGCGCACTGTTGGATTCTTCTTCTTACTGCCATGCAGCACGCGGTTGCGGATGCCTTGCAGACCGGACATTGCCGCGATTTCCTCGTCGCTGAATGGCTCGTCCATGGCTTTCCTGGCGAAATCGAAGTTGAGCGCTTCCGACAGAAGCGACAGCGCGTCGATCTCGAGTGGCAGTTTGTCGATCTCGGCCCATTTGTCCTCGGCCTCGGCTTTGGTCGCAGCCACAACGGTGTTGACGAGGTGCGTGACCTTGATCTGATCGGGATCGCGACCGAGCTGCGCCACAGCGGCCTTGAATTCCGTGTAGTCGCGCTTGCCGACCTCGAGGTTCGGATAGACGACGAAGATGATCTCGCCCCACCGCGCCCCAAAAGTCTTGCCACGCCCGCTCGATCCGGCCTGGATGATGACCGGATGACCCTGCGGCGAGCGCGGCACCGTAAACGGCCCGCGGGAACTGTAGTAGCGGCCTTGGTAATCGAGGCGATGAACCTTCGCCGGTCTGGCGAACAGGCCGGTCGCCTTGTCCTGGACGATGGCGTCGTCGTCCCAGGTGTCCCAGTGACCGAGCACGATCTCCATGAATTCGTCGGCACGGTCATAGCGCAGGTCATGGCCGATCACTTCGTCGCGGCCCATGTTCTGCGCTTCGCCGTCGTTGAGCGAGGTGACGACGTTCCAGGCCGCCCGCCCGTGCGTCATCAGATCGAGCGTGGCGAACACGCGCGCTACATGGAATGGTTCGTAGTAACTCGTCGAATAGGTGGCGCCGAGCCCAAGCCGCTCGCTCGCCATACCCATGACGGTGAGTACCGTGACTGCGTCGAGTTTCACACAGCGGATACCGTGCTCGACCGTATGGGCGTGATTGCGGCCGTACATGTCCGGCATCGACAGGCGGTCGTCGAAGAAGCCGAGATGAAACTTGCCCTGCTCCAGCACCCGGCCGATGTGGCGATAAAAATCCGGCGACCAGCTATCGGCACGCGAGGCCGGATGACGCCAGGAACTTGCGATGTTGGTACAGTTCTGTGCCTGCAGGAAACCGACCAAAATCATCTGGCGCATCGGTGTTGTCCATCGCAATCATGTCAGAATAAACCGATGCATTATGACACTCTGTCATGGCGGTCGCATCGTAGAGTAGCGTGTGCTCTCAGTTGCCGGCGGCCATGGCAGTCCTCCTGATCGTTGCCGCGCGGGCCAGACCAGCGCACCGGAAGTGGCTTCATCGCAGGGTCAAAAGGCGAACTCAAATTTCGGCGCTGCCAGGTCCGTTCATCACTAAGACCCTCTTGCTTTCAGCTTTCCGATTGCGGCAAGCTGAACACTGAGAATGCGAATGCCAACCCTTGGGGGCAGGCATGGCGAAATTTCCGCGTCGACGATTTTTGCACCTCGCCGCCGGCGTAGTCGCGCTGCCAGCTTTCGCTCGCTTGGCATCAGCAGTCGATTATCCGATGCGGCCAGTGCGTTGGATTGTCGGTTTCCCTCCTGGTGGTCCAAACGATATTACGGCGCGCATCATGGCTGAGTACCTGTCGCAGAGGCTGCATCAGCCGTTCGTTGTCGAAAACCGGCCTGGCGCGTCGAGTACTGTCGCCACCGAAACGGTCGCAAAGTCCCAGCCCGACGGCTACACAGTTATGGAGTTGGCTACCGTCAATGCGATTAACGCGTCGCTCTACGACAAACTCAACTTTGACTTCCTTCGCGACATTACAGTTGTTGCCGGTATTGCCCAGGGGCCCGCAGTCGTGCTGGTGAATCCGGCTGTGCCGGCGAAAACGCTTCCTGAATTCACCGCCTATGCCAAAGCCAATCCCGGCAAAGTCAACATGGGCTCGGCCGGTAGTGGAACGCCGCAACAGGCCATCGGCGAAATGTTCAAGATGATGGCTGGCGTTGACTTGGTGCATGTGCCCTATCATGGCTCTGCGCCCGAACTTGCCGATTTGATCGCTGGCCACGTCCAAGTCGCGTTCGAGCCAATTCAGTCGACCGTCGGATACATCAAGAGCGGAATGTTGCGGCCCTTGGCGGTCACTACCGCAAATCGTTCGGATTCGCTGCCAGATGTACCGACGGTGGGCGAGTTCATTCCTGGTTTCGAGGCACGCACCTGGCAGGGTCTTGGAGCACCGAAAGCCGTGCCCGCCGAAATCGTCAAATTGCTCAACGGCGAAGTGATCGCCGCTTTGGCCGAGCCGGTGCTCAAAGCGCGGCTCGCCGATCTCGGAATAACCCCTATGCCCATGGCGCCAGCCGAATGCGAAGCATTCATCACCACCGAAGTGGCGAAATGGGCCAAGGTGATCAAGTTCGCGAGCATCAAACCAGAGTAAGTCGTGGAGACATCCAAGCAACCTTGCGAGCGCTTCTAACTACCGGAGTTAGAAGAGTGGCAATTTGTCCGTTGCGTTCGCCTGTGCAGTAGCGTTGGACGTTCAAATGCGAAACTGCGCTCTATCAGTGCGTGTCAATAAATTGTATTCCGCTGAAGCCGCTGTGTGTGTACTCGGCACCAAAGAACGCTACCAATGCCAGGCCGAGCCCGAGTTCCGCGGCGACCGCTAAGGCGAAGAGAAGTCGGCGATTGGCTGACACGTTGACGATGCCTGTGTGATGTCGCTTCGTGCCCGATTGCGGAAGTTTCATTGCAACGCACCGAGTGACGTGGTCGTCCTATCTGTTTCCGTCGTTCGTCTTCCGCTGTTTGTCGTCCTTCACAAGCCAAATACGTAGAGCACAGTAGCGTTCGACTGATTTTTCAGCTCCGGATTCCGTCTGATTCCGGCCAACGCGTTGGCGGCTTGTCCCGACGGCCGCACGCAGCATACGCCCGACGAGATGGCGATATACTGCTGGCCATCCACAGCGTAGGTCATGGGCGCCGAATTGAATCCGGTGCCCACGTTCATCCGCCACAGCACCTGAAGCGTGCGATCGTCGAGCGCCACGATCGTGCCGTCGAGCAACGCCGTGAAGACCAGACCGCCGGCCGTGCTCAGCACCCCGGACGCGTTCGGATAGGGGAATTCGACGCGTTTCTTGATTTCACCCGAGACCGGATCGAGCATCGTGAGCGAGCTGGTGATCAGCCCCGCCGCTCCGGGTGTGCCGCCGCTGAAGCTGTTGAAGCTGCCCTTGACGTGGGCGCTCCTGTCGACCGTGACCGTGCCGCAGCCTTCATAGGCGGGGATGTAGAGGAAACCGGTTTCCTGGCTGTAGGACACCGGCCAGAAATTCGTTCCGCCGGTGATGCTCGGGCAAATTTTCCGCAGCGCCTTATCGGCGAGCGTCGCTGTGCCCTCGTTGTAGATTTGCACGTCGCGGTTCGGGTCGTAATCGACAGGTTTGCCGGTCTTGGCGTCGATGCCTTTGGTCCAGTTCACGTCCTTGACGTGTTGGGTCGCCTTGAGAAACTGCCCGTTGAGGCGATCGAAGCTGTAGGTGAAGCCGTTGCGGCCGGCATGCGCAAGGATCTTGCGGTCCTCGCCATTGATGCTGGTATCGATCAGGACCTGCGTGCCGGTCTCGTCATAATCGCGATCGTCGTTCGGCGTGTACTGGTGCCACCACACGATCTTGCCATTCGCCGCGTTGAAAGCGATGGCGCTCGACGTATACAGATTGTCGCCGGGACGGAATGACGAATCATAAGGCGGCACCGGATTGCCCGAGCCCCAATAGGTCAGGTTGTTCGCCGGATCGTAGGTCCCGGTGCCATAGTACGAGCCGCCGCCGGTCTGCCAGGCATTGTGGTTGTCCTTCCAGGTCTCACTGCCAGGCTCGCCGGGCGCCGGGACGGTATAGGTCTTCCATTTGATGTTACCGGTTTGCGGATCAAGCGCTACCAGCCAGGCGCGCACGCCGCGGTCGCCGCCAGAGCCGCCGACCAGAATCTCGTCCTTGAGCGCGAGCGGCGCGGCGGTCAGCTCAGCATCCGGTTGATCCAGCAGATTCTTGTCCCAGACCGCTGTCCTTGTCGGTGGCGATGACGTGGGCTGCGAAACCGGTGACCGAAATCACGAAATTACCCCACAGCGCAACGCCGCGATTGCGGTCCTGCTGCTCTTGATTGGGGTCCATCTTCCACAGGATCTTTGCCGGCTGTTCCGGACCGCACGTCGATCTTGGTGACGACACCCCAACTGTCAACCATGTACATGAAGCCATCGTCTACCAGCGGCGTCGCTTCGAGGCTCTCGTTGACCGCCTTGCCGCCGAGCGGCAGGGCGAACTTCAGCTTCAGATTTTTGATATTCAATTTGTTAATGACATCGAGGGGCGAATGGCGCTGCCCGCTGTAATCACGATTATAAGTCAGCCAGTTCTGCGGCTCGGGATTGAGCAATCGCGCGTAGGTGACGTCGGCGGAGCGCGCCGAGCCGCCGAGATTTACCAAGCTCGCGAGCGTTACAGCTGCGACCTTGATCGATCGTGCCATGACATCCTCCCCGATTTTTCTTGTCCACACCTCAATTTATAGCGCGGACTATGGCTAAGCGACCATCAGCCATCTCAGTCAGACCGCCCTGAAGTCGATCACGGGACCTTCTGCTTGGGACGTGATATTGTTCCCACGTTACAGCGGGCATGATCCCGCTGGGGGCGGATTAAGTGGCAGTCGGCATCGGAAGGCGGTAGTTCATATGCGCGATGGGTAGCGCGACCGTCGCATGGCGGCCATCGCCGTGGCGATAAATATGCGACGGCGCGCGTCTTTGCTGTCGAGGGCGTTTCACCATAGCTGAGACGGTTCCCAGCGAAGGAGACCGCTCCAATTTGCGGTCTCCTCATGATCCATGGGAGGAATTTGTGATGGGCGGTACGCAACGCTTGGGCTGCAGGCTTTCGCCATCACTTCTCGCGACGCTTGCGATTGCCGGATTTGGGCTGTTGATAACGGGCGGAGGGCCACTCAACGCTCAGGCCCCTGGGCCGCTGGCCAGTACGTGCGGTGTGCCGCCTGCTTCGGACAATGCCGCGGCGGGCGGCGGGACTAGAAGACCTCCCGTTTTTCCGTCCGGCCAATATCCGGTTCAGCTTCCGCCGGCGTCGCTGCTTGGCGCCCGCAATGATCTCCCCAATCCATATCGCCCCGGAGTGAGCTGGGGTCGGTTACCGGAAGGAAGAAAGTGGGGATCGACCGCAAGTGTCACTACTGCTCCTGACGGCACAATCTGGGTGGCGGACCGCTGCGGCAATTCGGGGTCAGGCGGCTCGACCTGCGCTGGACCGAGCGCGAATGTTAACCCGATCTTCCAATTCGACACGTCCGGCAATCTGCTAAAGACCTTCGGGGCCGGCATGTTTGTCAGCCCGCACAAATTGGCAGTCGACAAGGATGGATACCTATGGCTCGCCGACAATGGTGGGGACCAGGTCTTCAAACTCAGTCAGGATGGAAAGGTCCTTCTAACCCTCGGCAAGAAGGGTGTCGTCGGTACGGGACCCGATGAGTTCGATGCACCGACCGACGTCGCCATCGCGCCAACGGTGATATCTTTGTCGGCGACGGGCACAGCGGCGCCGGTACCGGGACCGGCAATGCGCGCATCATGAAATTCGACACAAACGGCAAGTTTCTCCTGGCATGGGGTAAGAAAGGAATGGGGCCGGGCGAATTCGACGTGATCCATACGCTCGCTTTTGATTCGCGCAGCCGTCTGTTTGTCGGCGATCGCCAGAACAACCGCATTCAGATCTTTGATCAAAATGGAACTTTCGTTGCCCAGTGGTTCCAGTTTGGTCGGCCAAGCGGGATCTATATCGATAAGAATGACGTGATCTATGTGGCGGACTCCGAATTGAGGGATGGCCGCACCAATACCGGACAGCTCAGCTTGCCGCAGACCGGATATGGCTTTGACCTGGGTGCACAACGTGGCATTCGCATCGGCAGCGCCGTGGACGGTTCCGTCCAATACTTCATCCCAGATGCATGTCCTTATCCATACCCCGCCGGGTCAAGTATGGCGGAGGGCGTTACGGCAGACGCTGAAGGCAGCGTGTACGGCGCGGATTTCCTCGGAGACGTGAGAAAATTTGTGAAGAAATGACGAGGGAGAAGAATGGGGTCCCGATTGGTTCATTCCACTCTGGTCTTCCGTTCGGCGAATCCCGCCTTTCGCACTGCGGTAATTGACGGTGGCAAACCGACACTGTGGGTCATTTCTCCACCGATTGGCGGAGTTCGAGCTCACGTTCGCTTCTCCTCCGAGAGCGACGGAATCGCTTTGTCGCATTAAGTGAGCGACGGGCCAAGTGCCCTGCAACAAGAGAGCCATTCGAACACCTCATCGGCGCGGCCGGACAGGGGCAGTGGGACTGTGATGCTGAGCGCTTGAGCGGATTTCAACTCGCCGTCGACATGGTCTTGTCAAACGCACTCGGTACCATGAGAATTAGATTACAGAGCTGCCAGCGGGACGTGCCGACGTTCTGTGAAATCAAAGGCAGCGATTGTGCCTCCGGCAGGCGAGCAATCCGAAAATCAATCGACCTTGCCATTTGCGCGCAGCAGGGCTTTGCAAGCTCGTAGAGGCATCAATATGAAACGCCGCAAGTTCCTGCATTTGGCAGCGGGCGCTGCCGCGCTCCCAGCCATGTCATGCGTCGCATCAGCGCTCGATTATCCGACGCGGCCAGTGCATCTCATTGTTG
Organism: uncultured Alphaproteobacteria bacterium; assembly: GCA_963732015.1. Lineage (GTDB taxonomy): Bacteria > Pseudomonadota > Alphaproteobacteria > Rhizobiales > Xanthobacteraceae > BOG-931. The sequence continues at coordinate 639,323 of CAVSXY010000011.1, forward strand.
GCTTTGCCGCCGGCAGCGGGCTCGACCTTTATGCCCGCCTGATCGGTCAATGGTTGTCGGATAGGTTCGGCCAGTCATTCATTATTGAGAATCGTCTGGGGGCCGGCAGCAACGCGGCGACCGATGCGGTCGTCCATGCGCACCCAAACGGCTACACGCTGCTCATGGCCAGTGCGGCGGTATTTACCAATGCGGCGCTCTACTCAAATCTCGGTTTCGATTTCGTGCACGACATTTCACCGGTCGGCAGCGTGGCCCACACTGCGTTTGCAATGGTTGCTAATCAAGAGTTTCCCGCAAAGACAATCCCCGAGTTGATTGCCTATGCCGAGGCCAAACCCGGGAAGATCGCTGTCGGGTCGGCCGGCGTTGGCACGCTGACCCATGTCGCCGGCGTCCTCTTCAACATGATGGCTGGCATCACCATGGTGCACGTACCGTATCGCGGTGAGCCCGCGGCGCTAGCCGACCTTATGGGTGGGCAAATCCAACTTGATTTCTGCTCACTTCCTGCGGCGTCTGAATTCATCAAGTCTGGAAAACTCAATGCGCTTGCGGTTACGACCGCGCAGCGCTCGAGCATGTTCCCCGACATTCCAGCCGTCAGTGAGTTCCTGCCGGGCTACGATGCGAGCGGTTGGAGCGGCATAGGCGCGCCGAAAGCCACGCCTGCGGAGATCATTGATAGGCTCAACAAAGAAATTAATGCGGGTTTGGATGATGCGAAACTCAAGGCGCAATTTGCCGCTTTGGGCAGCGAGACAGTGCCATCGACACCGACCCAATATGAAAAGGTCATCGCCACCGAAACCGAAAAGTGGGGCAAGGTGATTCGGCAGGCCAATATCAAGGTGGAGTAAGGATAGCCCCTCTCGATATTCCGTAACAGTCGTTACTTCCTACCAACATCAGTGCTAATTCGCTCTGAGCCCCTTCCGCTTCAGGCGTGGTAGGACCTCGGCGCAGAAATACGGTGTCTCCTCAACATAGTTCACGAACGAGACCGCAATGCCGCGCACGCCTGCGTGGCTGATTTCGGTAAACTCTTGAGCGATCTTGTCCGGAGTACCGACGAACGGAAAGCCGCCGACGCCGCTGACCGCCTGCAGCGACCGCTTCGCCGCAAATTCGTCCGCAGGTGTGTTTTTCGGCGTGATGCTCTTAAGCGCCAGCATCCGTTCGAGGGCGGTCCAATCCGCGTTTTCGACATTGGCATAGTGGTGGTAGTCCTCAGCCTCCTTTTGGGTCGGGCGGCAAATCACCTGTCCCTGCGTGAAGACTTCGATCTCGCGGCCAAATTCCCGAGCATCGGCCTTGATGCGATTGACCTGTTGCACAATGCGGTCGAACACGCTGACATTCTTGTCGTGTGCGGTGCCCGCGATGGCCAGACGCAGCGCCGCGGTCGAGGTGAAAAAGGCGTCGCAATTGCGCATAGCGAAGGCTTGGCCGGTCGACGAGGCGCCGGCGTTCATGATTACAGGACGTGTTCCGCCAAACGGGCCCGGCAGGCAATGAACCCCAGCAAGTTTGAAAAATTTCCCGTCGAAATCAAATTCATCCTGCTCTGACCAGGCGCGCTTGATCACGTCGATCCATTCCTGGGCAAATTCGTAACGGTCTTGATGGTCCCGCTGCGCCACGCCGAACATCTCGAATTCGCCCTCGTTCCAGCCGGCAACAATGTTCAACCCAAAGCGGCCTTGTCCGATATGATCAGCGGTGACCATTTCTTTGGCGGCGATTAGGGGATGGAACAGGGGCGCGTGTACGGTACCGAAGATTGTAATCCGCTTTGTCGCTGCGAGCAGACCGCAGGCCCAAGTGACGGTCTCGAATGTTGTACCGTGGAAGTTGCTTGAGCCGCCGTAACCTTTCCAGCGGCCGATAGGCAGAATGAAATCGATCCCGGCCTCGTCGGCGATGCGCGCCATCTCGAGACAATCGGGCCAGGTCGCGAGCCAGCGTTCCGGTACCAGCGTAGCGGTGCGCGCTGACGAGCAATTCGCACCGAACAAGCCGATCTTCAACCCGTTGGCGTTATGCATCTCGACGCGGTCGCGCTGCATTCCACTTTCAGCGGTCAATATCGTACCCTCGAGAAAAGACACCAATGAGAGAAATTAAGTCCCGTCGCCTCATGTGCCGCCCTCCGTCAAACACGGTTACCATCGGCAGTCGCGTTGTGCACCACTGCGAAATAGCTTGCCTGATGTCCGGAGAGGGCCATGAACGTCGGTTTGGGCGTGCGCCAGCCAACTCCGCTACACCTTCGATAGCGACGGAATCGCTGCGTTGCAGCCAACGCAATGAGACAGACCTGCGGACAGCCCTCGTGGTCGCAGGCGACAATGATGTTTCCCACATCTGATGGTCCGGGGTGCGGACTGGCATATTGATGATCCGTACTTCCTGAGGACCGGCTCCGTCACTTTCCGGGTTGCTGGAAGTATTTCAGATCGGGCGGTGCTTCATTCTTCTCGGTGGGCATCAAGTATCCGTCGACGCTGACGAGATAAGTCGCACCGTCGATGAACACGTATTGATTGCTTTCGAAGCAGTTGTTTTCAAGCCAGACCGGATTAGGGACGCGGCGGTAATCCCTCGTGACGATCCAGGGCCGGGTCAATGCGTGGTCTACTGTCGTGATTTGATCGTGCATTAGCTCGGAATTGGACTTGTCCAGAGCGATGCGCTCGTGAATCACGCTCTGATTATCGTCGTGCAGCGGGATGCCGCTGGAATCGTATTGGCGCGGGCCGCGAAAGCCCCGGGTCGCGACTTCGAGCGTGTCGTAACGGCCGTCGCCGTCGGTATCGAGCCACTTGCCAATCGAATAGCCCGCAAACGATGGGTCGATTACCTTTGGCCAGTCGCGGCCGTCGGTGTAGATGCGGCGAAATTCGGTGCTGACGGTGACGGCGACATAAGTGGTCTTGGGGGTGACGATGAATTCCAGCGCTTCGAGTCCCTCCATCATGCGCGGCATGCCGCCAGGCAGACAATGAGCCTGGGAATTGTAGTTCTGCCCGCCGGCCGCCTGCTCCTTGAGATTAGCCTCCCAGATGGCCTGATATTCGGGAGTGAGCGGCGGTTCCTGCTTAAGGCCCGGAGGTTTCGACGGGTCATATTGGCCGCCAGGGTTGGCATGTTCCCACTGCCCCTCCCAGTTCGGATACTTCGAATCGTCCGCGCGCGCGGTGAAAATCGGCGAACCCAGGACGACCGCCACCGTCACGCCAAAGATCGCGCATAGACGACGCATGATTTCCTCTCGCGGCGATGTTGTTCGTGGTTAGCCGGCATTACAGCGAAAAGTCGCAGCGGAGCTGCACCTCACAACATTCAACGCACGTGTCGAGACTGTGACGACCAAGCCGTTCTTACTTAGCACCTCAATCGGAATTGGAGAGCTTGGACCCAATTTGGGGTTCTGGGCCAGCCAGCGACCGGCATAGCTGTCGACGCGCTGTTCCGGCAACAATTCGGTGCGACTCCCTCGATTGTCGAGCCAATCAAATAGCAGTGAACCGCCGATCTGATCCTACTGTCGACCCGCGCCGTCATTGCGACGCAAAAGACTAATCGAGTTTGATGCCGACCGACTTGGCGAGGTCGCTCCATCTAGCGATTTCCGACCTGAGCAGCTTTCCAAGCTCTCCGGGAGAAGAGCCACCCGCCACATAGCCGGTTTCTGCCAGTTTGTTTTTGATCACCGGATCCTCCAGCGCCGTATTGGTATCGGCGCTGATCTTGCGGACTATCTCAGGCGGCGTCTTGGTCGGAACGAACAGTGCCTGGGACGCCGTCACGTCGTAACCCGCGACGCCAAACTCGGCGATGGTTGGCACATCCGGGGCGGCCGGATTTCGCTTCGGTCCAGTGGTCGCCAAAACACGGACCTGCCCCGAGCGTGAGTAGGAAAGCAATGTGCCGCTACCGAAATAGCAATCTACGCGACCCGGTATTAGGTCCGTGAACGCCGGCGCCGCGCCGCGATAGGGCACGTGCGTCATCTTAATGTCGGCCATCTCCAGGAACAACATTTCGGCTAGGTACGGCGCACTGCCAGTGCCTGGGGATGCCATCGTGAGCTGGCCCGGACGGGATCTGACGTAGTCGATGAATTCTTTGACCGAATGGGCCGGCGAGGAGTTCGGTACGAACATGAAATAGTCGACCTTGGCGACGAGCGAGACTGGCGCAAAATCCACAATCGCGTTGTAGCTCAGCGTGCGGTAGAGGCTGCTGTTTGCTGCAATGGACCCCGGATCAAACAATATGGTGTACCCGTCGGGATCGGACCGCGCGACAAATTCGATGCCGATGTTGTTGCCGGCGCCTGCCTTGTTCTCGATGAAAACCTGCTGGCGCCACATCGTTGCAAGCTTTTCGGCGAGGATGCGCGCGACAATGTCCGTCGGGCCGCCCGCAGCGACCGGTACAATGAGGCGCACGGGTTTGTTTGGAAATTCGGCCTTCGGCGTCTGCGAGCGACCTTCTCCAATTAAAAGGTTCGGCGCGACAACCTGTACAACCGATAGTGCAATCAAGCGGCGACGGGTGAGCATGTTGGTAACCCCCGCTGTCTCGATAGTGAGATTTTATCCTTCAGCCAACGCAATCTCCACTGCCATTTAGCACGGTCAAATCTCTCCCTGCGATCCCAGATTCCATGAGCGCGTTTTAAAACAGCCAGAGTCGCGAACGAACGATACACGTTGCGGCTTACCTTCCGCTTCGCCCCCAGAACCGGACCTATAGCTGCAACGCACTAAGTGAAGAGCGCGCCACGCGCGTCGTTTCCGCAGCGCAGAAAAACAACATGCTTCCTTTATGCCGCACTCACCGCGGCAAAAGGAGCACGCCATTTCGCCATCGTCATACTCCACTAGAGAAGCTTTTCGTTGTTGATGAGGCAGTTGAGAAGATCATCGACGGCACGATTTCGAGCTATAGGAACGACCCCAAGTCGGCCTCGTTAGTAGAGAGCGTTCAACCGTGAGAGGCGCGACGCCGACCGGCGACCGTTAGGCAGCGGATTTTCAGCGAGACGGTTGTTGCGACAGCGTTGCGATAGGGACCAAGCACTTTAGCCGAAGGCTACGTAATCCTTTGAGAAAACAGAATAAAGGAGATGCTTGACATGGGCGTATCCAGCCCTTGTACCAGCGTGTGCGCTGCTTCAACCAAGGCCCAAACCGCGCCGGCACCTCCTCATAGGTGGCCGACGGCAGGGCGGTGGATCGGTAGCCGAGACGGTACAGACGAATGCCGAGATCGGCATCCTCAGTGACTGTCCGTCGTCAAATGATTTGAGACAAGTCTCGGTTTGATTTAGTGGAGGCTCCAGCTCATCTGGTTTGCGATCTTAAGCGGCTTTGTTTTGGTGCAGCAAGCGGCGGTTCTGGATTGTGCTTCGTTTGATCCTTTCTCGGTTGAGTAAGATGGTCTGGCCCCGTCCGAGGTAGACGTCGGCAGGTGTGAGATTGTTCAGGCTCTCATGATAGCGCTGGTGGTTGTAGTGATCGACGAACCTACTGATGCTGGCTTCGAGATCGCCGGGTAAATAATAGTTTTCGAGCAAGATTCGGTTCTTCAAGGTCTGGTGCCAGCGTTCGATCTTGCCTTGCGTTTGCGGATGGCAAGGGGCGCCACGAACGTGTCTCATGCCCTGGGCCACGAGCCATTTCGCCAGATCTCCGGAGACATAGCTCGAACCATTATCGCTCAGCAGACGTGGTTTATGGACAACCCGCGCCTGACTACAGCCTGATGCTGTGAGAGCCAGTTTCAAGGTGTCCGTGACGTCGTCAGCTTTCATCGTCGTACACAGCTTCCATGCAATGATGTAGCGCGAGAAGTCGTCCAGGATCGTGCTGAGATAGAACCAGCCCCAGCCGATGACCTTCAGATACGTGAAGTCGGTCTGCCAGAGCTGGTTCGGCGCCGTCGTCTTGTCCTTGAACTCATCCGCGGCCTTCACCACGATGAAGGCTGGGCTAGTGATCAGGTCATGGGCCTTCAAGAGCCGATAAACCGAAGCTTCTGAGACAAAATAGTTTTCCGTATCCGTGAACCGCGTGGCCAATTCCCGCGGTGACAGCTCCGGCTCATCCAGCGCCAACTGTACGAGACGGCCTCGGATGGCATCGGGGATGCGGTTCCAGATCTGCTTGGGCTTGGACGGTCTATCTTCCAGGGCTTCAGGGCCGCCAGTCTGGTAGCGGTCGTACCATCGGTAAAAAGCTGCGGGCAGGATGCCGATCTTCGCCAGCGTCCGGCGTACCGGTAGATGGGATTGTTCGACCAAGCGGATGATTTCCAGTTTCTCGGAGGCGGGATATCTCATTCCTCGTCTCCCCCATCCGCGATCATGCTTTTTTTAAGCAGCCGAAGCTCGAGCGCCTGCTCGGCGACCACCTCCTTCAACTCCTGCGCCTGGCGCCGAAGATCCTTGACCTCGCTGCTCGTCGCGGCACGCGCCGTATCGCCCGCCAGCCGGCGCTTGCCAGCCTCGAGGAACTCCTTCGACCAGCTGTAATACAGGCTCTCCGCAATGCCCTCGCGCCGACATATCTCCGCAATGCTGTGTTCGCCGCGCAGCCCATCCAGCACAATGCGGATTTTTTCCTCGGCCGAATGATGCCTGCGGGTCGCCCGGCGAATGTCTTTCACAATTCGCTCAGACGAGGATTTTAATCGTCCTGATTTCTGTCTCATCTCCATACCTTGATGGTTACCGATGAGCCAGAAATCCTCCGTTCCTCAAGCCGCTAAATCTGTCTCACAGGTGCTGACGCCGGACACTCAGTGACATTGTGCGGGTCCCACCCGCCGACCGCGCGTAAAACGTCGGTCCTGAAATGATTTGAGGAGCCGCCGAGCGGAAACGGCAAGCGAAAAGCCGAGAGTCCGGGCAAGAACACGTCGAACTGTCCCGCGTAATCGGCCGTGAACATTCGGGCGAGCCAGTTGTCGGCAGTGGTGTCGATTGTCAGCGACGCCTGCACGCAGGCGACACGCGGATCGGAGTCCGCGAAAGTCTCCAGCGCGCGCCTCAGCTGATCGGGCTCCGGTTGCCTCGACTTTTTGCGCCGTCCCCGCTAAGCGGGCAGGGTCGCGTGCGCCTTGCACCTACGGTAGATCGTTGCCGATGCAATCTATAATTGCAATATCAATCTGCAACTTCGGAGGGAGCCCTGTCGGGAGGCGCCTTGCATTGGCCTTGCTATCTGCCTGCCTGGTCTGCTTGGCGGCGCTGGGCTTTGATCATACCTCTTCCGCCAAGGCAGATGAGGCAGCATCTCGACCACGAAGCGTCGTGGTGCCGGGATTTTGGGATCCACGGCGCCGGCCCGAGCGGCCCGATCTGTCGCGCCTGCAGAACATCCGATTTCTCACCGAGACCGATTACCCGCCGTTCGATTATGCCGGCCCGGACGGCAATCCAGCCGGATTCAACGTCGATCTGGCGCGCCTGCTCTGTGATGAGATCAAAGCGAACTGCACCATTCAGGCGCGGCGGTTCGATACCTTGCTCGACGCACTCAGTGACAACCGCGGCGACGCCGTCATTGCGTCTATTGCGCCGACCGCCGAAACCCGGCGCAAAGCCGACTTCACCGATCCGTACTACCGCACGCCCGCGCGCTTCGTGGCGCGTGTCGACAGCGACCTCGGATCCGGCGAGGTGCTACCTGAACTGCTCGAGGGCCGCAAGATCGCGGTCGTCGCCGGCACTGCTCACGAGGCCTTTCTCAAGCAGATGTTCACCGAGGCCGAGGTGAAGCCGTATCCGACTGCCGAAGCGGCCCGCGAGGCGCTCCGCAACAAGGAGGTCGATCTCCTGTTCGGCGACGGCATCGCGCTATCGTTCTGGCTCAACGGCACCGATTCGGGCGCCTGCTGCACCTTTCGCGGCGGGCCGTTCATGGAGAGCCGTTTCTTCGGCGAGGGCATCGGCATCGCGGTCAAGCGCGGCAACGACCTGCTGCGGCAGGCCTTGAACTGGGCCCTGTTCCGGCAATGGGAAGAGGGCAACTTCACCGATTTGTGGCTGCGCTATTTTCCCATTAGTCCGTTTTGAAAGCCGAAATTTGACGCAATATCGCGCGCTACTTACTGTCCCCGCGCGATGGACATGACGTGTGTTGCCGATGTTCGGACATCGTCATGCTGGCGCCCCAGAGCCATGACGATGTCGACCATCACTATTGAGGACCCGAAGACTCTGCTCCAGTTTGCCGAGCAATCGCACGCTTGGCCGTTCGAGGAGGCGCGCAAAATCATTGCGCGGCTGAAGAGGCGTCCGAAGGACGAGGTGATCTTCGAAACCGGCTACGGACCGTCGGGTCTGCCGCATATCGGCACGTTCGGCGAGGTCGCGCGAACCACGATGGTGCGCCACGCCTTTCGGGTGCTCACCGACGACAAGATCAAGACGCGGCTGATCGCGTTCTCCGACGACATGGATGGACTGCGCAAGGTTCCGGACAATATTCCGAACAAGGATCTGGTGGCGCAGCATCTCGGCAAGCCGCTGACCAAGGTGCCCGATCCATTCGGCACCCACCCGAGCTTCGGCGAGCACAACAACGCGCGGCTGCGCGCGTTTCTCGATCATTTCGGCTTCGACTACGAGTTCATGTCGGCGACCGCCTGCTACACGTCCGGCCGTTTCGACGCGGCGCTGATGAAGGTTCTGCAGCATTTCGATGCGGTAATGGGGGTGATGCTGCCGTCGTTGCGCGAGGAGCGCGCGCAGACCTACTCGCCGTTCCTGCCGATCTCGCCCGAGACCGGCATCGTGTTGCAGGTCCCGGTCGTTGCCCACGATGCGAAGGCCGGAACCATTACCTACGAAGATCCTGACAGCGGAGAGCAAGTTACGACGCTTGTCACCGGAGGCCGCTGCAAGCTGCAATGGAAGCCGGACTGGGCGATGCGCTGGGTCGCGCTCGGCATCGATTACGAGATGGCCGGCAAGGACCTCATCGATTCGGTCAAGCTGTCGGGTAAAATCTGCCACGCGCTGGGTGGGACGCCGCCCGACGGCTTCAACTACGAACTCTTTCTGGACGAGAACGGTCAGAAGATTTCCAAGTCGAAGGGTAACGGTCTGACGATCGACGAATGGCTGCGCTACGCCAGCCCGGGGAGCCTGTCGCTCTTCATGTATCGCGAGCCGAAAGCCGCCAAGCGGCTTTATTTCGATGTCATTCCGCGCAATGTCGACGAGTACGCGCAATATCTCGATGCGTATGATCGGCAGGGCACCAAGGAGCAGCTCGGCAACCCGGTCTGGCACATTCACAGCGGGTCGCCGCCCAAGGCCGATAATCCCGTGCCGTTCGCAATGTTGCTCTCGCTCGTCACGGCATCGAATGCGGAGAACGCGGACACGCTTTGGGGCTTTATCGGCCGCTACCGCCCGGGCGTGACACAGCAGACGCATCCGCAGCTCGCCGCTTTGGTCGAATACGCCATCCATTACTTCCGGGACTTCGTGCTGCCGGGGAAAAAATTCCGTGAGCCGAGCCCCTCCGAGCGCGCCGCCCTCGTCGATCTGCGCGACGCGCTGTCCCAGTTGCCGCCGGAGGCTTCGGCCGAGGCGATTCAAGAAGTCGTCTACGAGGTTGGCCGCCGCGTACCGTTCCTCGATGAGAAAAAGAAAGGCAAGGACGGCAAGCCCGGCGTCTCGCTCGAATGGTTCAACATGCTCTATCAAGCGCTGCTCGGGCAGGAGAAGGGCCCGCGCTTCGGTTCGTTTGTGGCCGCGTATGGCGTGCAGAACACGATCGACATGATCGACGGCGCGCTCGCCCGTTCGGCGTAACACGTTATTGGAATGACCCTCGTTTCCTTCTCCCTGCTCGGCCTCACCATCCTCGTCAGCTCGTTTATCTCCGGCGTGTTCGGCATGGCCGGCGGCATGATCCTGCTTGGCGTGCTGCTCAACTACTTCGACGTCGCGAGCGGCATGATTCTGTTTTCGATCATTCAGTTCTTCGCCAATGGATGGCGCGCGTTGCAATGGCGCCGGTACGTGCTGTGGCCGATCTTCTTTGCTTACCTCGCCGGTGCGGCGATTTCCTTTGTCGCCATGTATTCGGTCTCATTCGTACCCAACAAGATGATGGTCTACCTGTCTTTGGGCCTGATGCCGTTTGCGATCGAGCTCTTGCCGCGCGACCGGCGGCCGAACATCGAATGGCGCGGCGTGCCATTCGTCACGGGCATCCTGACCACGGTGGTACAGGTGCTCGCCGGGGTCGGCGGCCTGTTTCTCGACATCTTCTTCCAGAAAAGCATGCTCGACCGCAAAACCACGAATGCCACCAAGGCCACGGTGCAGACGCTCAGCCACGTCGTGCGTGCAACCTATTTCGGCTCGCTCTCCGGCTTGGTGAATGTTCCGAAGTGGGCGCTGGCGCCGTCTATCGTGCTCGCCATTGCGGCGACGTCACTCGCGCCTTTGGTGATCGAACGCATGACCGATCACGGCTACCGGCAATGGACTCGCGCCATCATCTTTGCGGTCAGCACCGCGTATCTGATCCGCGGCGCAGTCTTGTTCTGGTACGGCTGAGCAGATCTGCGGTCATTGGCTCGCCCAGATGATGCGGGCGATCCAAAGCACGTCCGAGGCCGCAATGGTGCGGTCGGGGTGCTGAGCATTCAATGACTTGAGCTCAATCGATTTTGCGGTCTGGCGCTTGAGCTCTTTGGCCATCACCTCCCCGGCTTTGGTCTTGACCACGACACGGTCGCCGCGGCGGATCGGTGCTGCCGGCGACGCGATCACCACGTCGCCGTCGCGATAGGCCGGCTCCATCGATTGGCCGGAGACCTCGAGCGCGTAGGCATGCTCGTCGCTGGCCGATGGAAACGCGATTTCGTCCCAACCTTCGCCAGCGGGAAATCCGCCGTCGTCGAAGTAGCCGCCGGCGCCGGCTTCGGCGAAGCCAAGCAACGGTACACCCCGCGCGGCGGCGCTGCCTGCCGTGCCCGCCTCGATTAGACTGACGAAAACATCGATCGGTGTGCTGGTTGCGGCCAAGGCCTTGGCGATCAATTCGGTTGACGGCCAGCGGGCGCGGCCGTCGGCCGTAATGCGCTTCGATTTGTTGAACGTGGTCGGATCGAGGCCTGCGCGACGCGCGAGGCCTGAGGCCGAAAGACCGGAGCGGGCGGCGAGACGATCGATCGCCGACCAGACCTGCGCGTGGGTAAGCATCACTATTCCCCTCGTCGTCGCGCAACGTGGCACTGCAGGGCTTGCGCCCGAATCTGAAGCTCGAAAAGGCTTAGATTCCTAAGCATGATAGGAATTTATTGGCTCTTTGCTCAAGCCCCCGGCACGAGCGGGTTATGGGACCGCACGATGGCGCAGCTTATTTTCTGCGCTTGTTTGCTGCCTTGAAGTGGCGAAGTCGCGCCGATAGGGTCGCCGGCTGGTTTTTTTGGGGCGGCAAACGTGGGAACGATCTACAAAATCTGCGAGCAAGCCTCATGGCGTATAGCCGAGCGGGAAGGCCGGTTCGGTGGAACCGCCGCCGACACGCGGGACGGCTTCATCCACTTTTCGACGGCTGCCCAGCTGCCCGAAACCTTGGCGAAGCACTATGCCGGCGCGTCTGACCTGCTCGTTGTCGCGGTCGACGGCGAGGCGCTTGGGCCGCAGCTCCGCTGGGAACAGTCCCGGGGCGGTGACCTTTTTCCGCATCTCTACGGCACGCTGCAGATGGCTGCGGTGCGATGGGCGCGGCCGCTTCCCGATGAGGTCGGCGATACGCGCGCGATCCCGGAGCTTGATCCGTGATCGCCTTCTTCGACCGCCTGGTCCGCCCGCTGCTCTACACGCTCGATCCCGAAACCGCTCACGGGCTCGCCGTCAAGCTGCTCAAGATTGCGCCGCTGCCGCCCGCGCCACCCGACGATCCAAGGCTTGCCGTCCGTGTGTTCGGATTGAACTTTCCCAATCCGGTCGGCATCGCGCCCGGCTTTGACAAGCACGCCGAAGTTCCGGATGCGTTGCTGCGTCTCGGCTTTGGTTTCGTCGAGATCGGTACGGTCACGCCATTGCCGCAGCCGGGCAACCCGCGTCCACGCCTGTTTCGTCTCGACGCCGATCAGGCGGTAATCAACCGGCTGGGTTTTAATTCGGAAGGTGCCGACGCTGTCCTCAAGCGGCTGGCCGCGCGCGCCGGCGCCGGCGGCATTGTCGGCATCAACATCGGCGCGAACAAGGATGCGCCTGACCGCAGTGCCGACTACGTGCGACTGATCGAACGCTTTGCGCCGGTGGCAAGTTACGTCACGGTCAATATCTCATCGCCGAACACCCCGGGTCTGCGCACCATGCAGCAGGCTAAGATGCTGGACGATCTGTTGGCGCGTGTCATCGACGCGCGCGAGCGTGTGGCCCGCAGCGCCGGTCCGACCCCGGTTTTGTTGAAGATCGCGCCCGATCTGTCGTTGCCCGATCTCGACGACGTCGTAGGTGTCGCGCGCTCGCGCCGCGTTGACGGCATGATCGTCGGCAACACCACGGTGGGGCGGCCGGCAAGCTTGCGTGAACTCCGCGGCGAAGGAAGATGGCGGCCTGTCAGGCCGTCCGTTGCGACAGCTTGCTCACCGCATGCTCGCCGAAACCTATGTCCGGGTGGAGGGCGTGTTTCCTCTGATCGGTGCCGGCGGCATCAACTCAGGCGAAGCGGCGGTCGCGCGCATGCGCGCCGGCGCGAGCCTCTTGCAGATCTACTCGGCGCTGGTGTTTCGCGGCTTTCCTCTGCTCGCGGAGATCAAGGCTAAGCTGCTCGCTGCGCTTGGCAACGGCGGGCCGGAAAGTTTGAGCGATTTTGTCGGCGCCGACGCGGCGGCCGTCACGGCCGAGCCTTGGCCGCGGTGATCCGCAGCAGGGCAAGGCCGCCCTACTCGATCTGCGGAATTTTCGCGTTCGCCACAAGCTCCTTGAAGAACGGCACGCCCTTGGCGATCCGTTCTTTGGCGACGTCGGGGCCGCCGGCGATCGGATCGTAGCCGACCTGAAGCACTCGCTTCTTGAGATCGTCCTGTGCCATCACGGCGAGGATCGCCTTGCTCAGCTGCTCGACGACGTTAGCCGGCGTGCCTGCCGGCGCGAGCAGAAAATGTTCCGTGTTGAGGGTAATACTGGGAAAGCCGAGCTCGGTGAAAGTCGGCACATCCGGCAGCGTCGGCCATCGTTGCGTCGTCGTGAGAGCGAGGCCCTTCATGACACCGGACCGCACCTGCTCCTGGGCGCCTGGCAAAGCGGTGGAAAGCACGTCCACCGTTCCGGTCAGCAGCGCTTGCGTCGCCGGTCCGCCGCCGTTGTAAGCAATGTTTGTGATCATGATCCCGGCTGTCAACTTGAAAAGCTCCATCGTCAGCTGCGGCGTGGTGCCGTTACCGGGGCTTGCATAGTTGAGCTTCTGCGGATCGGCTTTGGAGCGAGCGATGACATCTTTGAGCGACTCGATGCCGTTGTTCGCTTTGGTGGCGAAAATATTCGGGGCGACCGGGAGCGTGGCGATCGGCACAAAATCCTTCGCGGGGTCGTAGGGAATGCTTTTGTACAGCGCCGGATTGACGATGAAGGCGCTGCTGGTGAGCAGCAGCGTATATCCGGTGGGCTCGGAGCGCGCGACTTCGGCGGTTCCGATATTGGTGCCGGCGCCGGCTCGGTTCTCGACTACGATTGTTTGACCGAGCGCCTGCTGCAGCGGCTGTTGCAGGACGCGCGCAAGAACATCCGAGGAGCCTGCCGGGGCAAACGGCACAATGATCCAAATCGTCTTGCCGGAATCGAGCTGGGCAAAGGCCGGTGACGGTGCAAGCGCGCCGCAGAACAAGGCGACCAAAAGGAATCCGGCTGTCGAGACGCAAGCCGCCGCACTGATCCTTTGTCAATTCATTCATTTCCTCCCTGCCGCTTGTTGGACGCAACTATAACATCGCAGCCTGATAAATACCCGATACCTTGCCGCAGTTTGCGCTGGACGGCGTTTGGAGGCACCTCGCCAAATGCCAAATCCAGCTGTGACGCGTCAGCGCAGCGCCGCCGCACCGGACGCCGGCGCCAGCACGGGTTTGAGCGCAGGGACAAGGCGGCGCTTCTCACGCCGTGCCGGAATCGCGCGATAGACCTGCTTTGTTGCTTCGACAATGTGCACACCGGCAAACGGCGCCGAGATGGTCGCGCCGGAGCGCTCCCAGGCCACGGCCGAGCGCAAGAACCAGCCGCGCGCGATCGGCGGCACATAGAGCGCTTCGCCCCATCCGGTCGGGGTAAACCAGGTCTCGCGCAGCAGATGGGTGATCTGCGAGCGTGAATAGGGCCGGCCGTGACCGAACGGGGTGGTGTCCATGCGTGCCCAGAGCCCACGGCGATTGGGCACCACGGCGAGCAATCGTCCGCCGGCGGCGAGCACCCGCCACACTTCGCGCAGGAGTTCGACGGGGTTCGTCGACATCTCCAGAGCGTGGACCAGCAGCACGCGATCGACCGCCGAATCGGTCAACGGAAAGTCATCCTCCTCGACGAGAGCGGCCAGCGCCGGCCGTGCTGATGGCCAGCGGATCACACCCTGCTGGGCCGGCATGAAGGCGAGGCAGCGTTCGGCTTCTTCGCGGAACAGGCCGAGATAAGGCGTCGGATAGCCCATCCCGAGGACCCGCAGCGATCGCGTGTCGGACCAGCGCGTGCGAATGCCGCGGCCGACAAAGCGCCTGGCCACCGTACCGAGGCGCTGGGCGTAGAAATTGCGCAAATCGACGACATCCATGACGGCAAAGTAGCACGGATTGCGCTGTCGTTCGGAGGTGCCGCTATTCGGCGTTAATCGCAGCTTATTGCATCACGATCGGTGAAGGCGGATGATCTTGGGCGACAAAGCACGGAAAAAACCATGACCGCAGAGACCTATCTGTTCAACTGTCTCAAGGACAATTTTGGCGTCTTGCTGCACGACCCGGAAACGGGCGCAACCGCCTCGATCGACGCCCCGGAGGCCGCACCGATCGAAGCGGCGCTGCAGAAGACCGGCTGGCGGCTGACGGATATCCTGGTAACCCACCATCACGCAGACCACACCCAGGGCATCGGCGAACTCAAAGCGCACCACAAGTGCCGTGTTGTCGCCCCGCGCAACGAAGTGCAGAGCATCGCGCACGTCGACGAGACGGTCGGTCAGGGCGACCCGGTTCGCGTCGGCGCGCTGCAAGGCAGTGTCATCGATACGCCGGGCCACACGTCCGGCCACATCTCGTATTTCTTCCCGGCCGACAAGCTCGCTTTTGTCGGCGACACGCTGTTCTCGATCGGCTGCGGGCGCGTCATCGAAGGTGATCCCGAGATGATGTGGGCCTCGTTGCTAAAGCTGCGCGCGCTTCCGGACGATACGCGGTTTTATTGCGGCCACGAATATACCGACGCCAATATTCGTTTCGCCAAGACGATCGAGCCGGACAACAAGGCGCTTGCCGCCCGCGCCGACGAAGTCGCCAAGCTCACGGCCGCCCACAAGGCAACCATTCCGGCAACGATCGGCGCCGAAAAAGCGGCTAATCCTTTTTTGCGCGCCGACGTCGCCGCGGTCGCGAAATCGGTCGGATTATCGGGCGGTCCGGCGTGGCAAGTGTTTGCGGAAATTCGCGAACGCAAGAACCGTTTTTGAAGATCAATTTTGACCTCGGTGCTGACCGCAAATGAAATCGTCCGGCTGCTCGATCTCAAAAGGCATCCGGAAGGAGGCCATTTCCGCGAGACTTTTCGCGACGGGCGAACGGTCGAGGGTACACGAGCGGCATCGACGGCCATCTATTTCTTGCTGGCGCGCGGTGAGCGCTCGCACTGGCATCGTGTCGATGCGGTTGAAGTCTGGCACTGGTACGCAGGCGCGGCGCTCGAACTTGAGATCGCCACCGACGGCGATGGCGTCGAGCGCCTCACTCTTGGCAGCGATCTCACAGCGGGCGAGCGTCCACAGGCTGTCGTGCCGGCTCACACCTGGCAGGCGGCGCGTAGCCTTGGCGATTGGACTTTGGTGGGCTGCACGGTCGCGCCGGGTTTTGAATTTGCCGCTTTCGAATTGGCGCCCAAGGAATGGACGCCCTAGTTTTTTGTTATTGCCGCAGCCTTCAGTTCTTGAGGCTCAGGATGTAGGCGACGAGATCGCCCATCTGATCAGCCGTGAGAATAACATTGGGCATGGTTCGATGGGAGGTTTGGAAGAACGCCTTCAATGCAGTCGCCGTGATGCCCGGACTGTTGGCGACATCTTCGAAACGCGGTGCAGCGGCAACAGGTGAAGAACTCGATTGCTTGTCCACCGCATGACATTGCGCGCAGATTGGCTCGCGAGAGCGTGGCCTGCTTTTGACTGATCGGTCTGCTGGGCCCATGTGGATGTGGCGTTTGCGTCCAACAAGGCTGCTAAAGCAATCGATGATGAGAGAAGCCCGCGCCTCATGGGTGCCTCAATGTGCCTGGCGAATGATGAGTGCGTGCGCATTTCAGGGCGGCGGCAGCGTCGAATAGTAGACGACGAGTCCGTCGATCTCCCGGTCGGTCAGTTCTCTGGCGATATATCGCATTTCCGGATGCTTGCGCTGTCCCTTCTTGAACGCCATCAACTGATTACGAAGGTAAATGCTGTGCTGACCGGCGATATTCGGTATTTCAACGTCATGGCCAACGCCGTCGAGCCCGTGGCAGGGCTCGCATACGCTTGCGATTGTCGGTGCAGCTCGAGATTGCGCAACGGCTTCGTTTGGACAAAGCGTTTTGCAAACGGCGACCGCGCACAATGCGAAAATTCCTATGCTGCGTAACGCCATCGCCGCCTCCTAAAAGATCAGGCTAGCGCGATCGAGGTCAGTCTCATTGATCCACGTCAAGCGGTCATGTCATCGCGCGGCGCCACGCAATACAGCACGCAAGCGGAGGTTAA
This sequence comes from uncultured Alphaproteobacteria bacterium, assembly GCA_963732015.1. GTDB lineage: Bacteria > Pseudomonadota > Alphaproteobacteria > Rhizobiales > Xanthobacteraceae > BOG-931. The sequence continues at coordinate 656,299 of CAVSXY010000011.1, forward strand.
TTTGCGGCGGGAATCAACGCGTCACGCGATGCGCGAGATGAGGCGCGCGAGCAAGCCTCCAGCGTTTTACGCGAAATATTGTCCGCCGTTTGCCGTCAGCGTCGAGCCGGTGATCAGGCCGGCATCGTCGGAGGCCAGAAACACCACGCAGCGGGCGACCTCTTCGGGTTCGCCAAGCCGGCCGATCGGGATTTGCGGCAGCACGTTCTTCTGCAGCACCTCCTGCGACATCGCTTTCACCATGTCGGTTGCGATATAGCCGGGGCAGATGACGTTGACGGTGACGCCGACGCGCGCGCCTTCCTGGGCCAGCGCCTTGGTGAAGCCGATCTCGCCGGCCTTCGACGCCGAGTAGTTGACCTGGCCGAACTGGCCCTTCTGGCCGTTGATCGAGGAGATATTGATGATGCGGCCGAACTTGCGTTCGCGCATGCCTTCGATGACCTGCCGGCTCATGTTGAACAGCGAACCGAGGTTGGTGTTGATCACCGCCGTCCATTGTTCAGGCTTCATGCGGTGCAGCTGCGCGTCGCGCGTGATGCCGGCATTGTTGACGAGGATGTCGACAGGTCCGAGGTCGGCTTCAACCTGCTTGACGCCCGCGGCGCAAGCGTCGAACGACGAGACATCCCACTTGTAGACGCTGACGCCGGTCTCCGCCTTGAATTGTTGCGCGGCTTCGTCGTTGCCGGCGTAGCTTGCTGCAACCGTGTACCCGGCGGTTTTCAGTGCCTTACAAATCGCGGCGCCAATGCCACGCGTTCCCCCCGTGACCAATGCAACGCGCGGCATGACATCCTCCCTGTACTCGTTCGTTGCGTCCGGCGAAGGCCGGTCATCCCCATGGTGGTCTGAAAAGAGCTTTCGATGGTGATGGCCGGGGCGAACCCGGCCATCCTGCGATCAACGCTTTCCGCCGATCAATGCGTCCGTCCGCCTAGCGTCGCACCGTCATCGCTCCAGGCACATTGCGATGCCCATACCGCCGCCGATGCAGAGCGTGGCCAAGCCCTTTTTGGCGTCGCGCTTCTGCATCTCGTAAAGCAGCGTCACCAGGACGCGCGTGCCGGACGCGCCGATTGGATGGCCGATCGCGATGGCGCCGCCATTGACGTTGACCTTGTTGGTGTCCCAACCGAGATCTTTGTTGACAGCGCAAGCTTGCGCCGCAAAGGCCTCATTGGCCTCGATCAGATCGAGATCGTTGACGGTCCAGCCTGCCTTCTTCAACGCCGAGCGCGAGGCCGGGATCGGGCCTGTGCCCATGATCTTCGGGTCGACGCCGGCCTGAGCCCACGACACGATACGGGCCAACGGAGTCTTGCCGAGCTTCGCCGCTTCGCTGGCTTTCATCAGCACGACGGCGGCCGCGCCATCGTTGATGCCCGACGCGTTGCCGGCCGTGACGGTGCCCTCCTTGTCGAAGGCGGCGCGAAGCTTGCTGATCGATTCGACGGTCGTGCCGTGCTTCGGATATTCGTCGTCGGCGACCACAACGTCGCCCTTGCGGCTTTTCACGGTCACCGGCGTGATCTCATCCTTGAACTTGCCGGCCTTCTGTGCCGCTTCGGCTTTGTTCTGCGACTTGACGGCAAATTCGTCCTGCTGCACGCGCGTGATCTGCCACTGCTTGGCGACGTTCTCGGCGGTATTGCCCATGTGATAGCCGTTGAAGGCGTCCCACAGGCCGTCCTTGATCATCGTGTCGATCATCTCGAAGTTGCCCATCTTCACGCCGTTGCGCAGATGGGCGCAGTGCGGAGCAACGCTCATCGACTCCTGACCGCCGGCGACCACGATGTCAGAATCGCCGTTGAGGATGGCCTGATAGCCGAGCGCAACCGAGCGCAGACCGGAACCGCAGAGCTGGTTGACACCCCACGCCGGCGTCTCGACCGGCACACCCGCAGCAATCGATGCCTGCCGTGCCGGATTTTGGCCCTGTCCGGCCGTGAGGATCTGCCCCAAGATGACTTCGGACACGCGCGGCGCTTCGACGCCGGCACGCTCAAGGGCGCCCTTGATCGCGGTCTTGCCAAGCTCATGGGCCGGCAAATTTGCAAAGACGCCGTTGAAGGCACCGACCGGCGTGCGCGTCGCGGCGACAATGACAATATCGTCTTTCATGGGATACTCCCTTCGGACTGATTGGATTTATATGCGGGCTGGCCGCTGCCTCGTTGATATATGTCATAAGGACGTGACCCGCCGCCGACAAGGCAGAAAACATCCGCATTGCTGGCATTCCACGTGCCACGGTGGCGCCGAATAGACCTGCTGCAATCGGGGTTTGTGACAAAGGGGTAGCCGCGCCGCGCAAAAGTGCCTATTTTGAACATACGTAACAGACATACGGTCCCAACCTATGACCGAAGCCATGACCAAGACCGTAGAGCCGGTCACGATCAAGAAATATGCCAACCGGCGGCTCTATAATACTGGGACGAGCACCTACGTGACGCTCGAGGACTTGGCCGCCATGGTCAAGACCGGCGAAGATTTTGTCGTCTACGATGCGAAGAGCGGTGAAGACATTACGCGATCGGTGCTGACCCAGATCATTTTCGAGCAGGAAAACAAAGAAGGTCAGAATCTCCTGCCGATTACGTTTTTGCGTCAGCTCATCCGTTTCTATGGCGACAGCATGCAGATGCTGGTGCCGCGATATCTGGAAGTCTCCATCGAGTCGCTGACGCGGGAGCAGGAGAAGTTCCGCAACCAGATGGCGCAGGCGTTCGGGGTCGGCGCGTTCACTTCGCTCGAGGAGCAAGTGCGACGCAACATGGAAATGTTCGAGCGCGCGTTTGCGATGTTTGCGCCGTTCGCACGGCGCGAAAGTCAAAACGCCGAAGCAACGTCGGAGCCCGAGAAGGCGGCGTCCACGCCCAAATCGGGCGAACTCGACGATCTCAAACGGCAGCTGGAAGACATGCAACGCAAGGTCGACAGGCTGTCCGATAAGGCGACTGATCGTCAGATCGCTTGCGTCCTGGACCCATTCGGCCACTGTGACGAGCTTGAGCCGTTTGGCGAGATCGATCAGCGTCTGTACGAAGGCGCGATCGACTTCCGAGCGCAGGATATCCTGAATGAACGCGCCATCGATTTTGACGATGTCGACGCTGAGCTTGCGCAGATTGCGGAACGAGGTGTAACCGGCGCCGAAATCGTCGATGGCATGCGGCAGCCAATATTG
>CAVSXY010000012.1:0-108999 GCA_963732015.1 uncultured Alphaproteobacteria bacterium
CGATGACGACATCGCAATTGTCGCGCAGCCAGGGTTTCCACTCGCTTTCTTCGTCGGAAATATTTTCGATACAGATGACCTCGATATTCTTGTATGTGCTGATGTTGCGCAGTGAACCGAGGCAGACCTTGATGAGACCGCGCGCAGCGCAAGTCGGAATAACAATTGAAACCAGACCATCGACTTTCGCCTTCGGCCGGCAGCGATAGGTGTTGGCAATGACCCCGTCTTCGACCGTCCAAGCCAGGCGACGGCGCTTGATAGCACCCTTGAGCGCCCGAATTTCGGTGTCCGGCGTCTCAATGTTGCCTTTGCCGCGGCGCGCCAATACCCGCGGCACATGGGCGATTTCGGAAACTGTTTCGGTCAATTCCAGAACCGAGTCGAAATTTGCCATCAGGCCGCGGAATGGATCGCGTTCAGTCTTTTGGAATTGCGCAAATGTCGCGCACCACGGCCGGCCGATATAATTCGACGACATCAGGAGTGTCGGCGACCAGTCGGGCTTGAAGAAAGCATCCTCGCGGCTTGTGCCGATATTGTGCCGTCGCTCGTCGCCATAGATGAAGTCGATCTGTTCGCTGCGATTGAGCATCACCGCAAATTCGAATAATGCATCGGCTGCGAGAACATCGCCGGCATCGAGCGGCAGCACCAGATCCCGCGGTTTTGCCTGTGCCGTGAGTTTTTCGACATCGGCACCGTCGGGCTGACATATCACGCGCGGGCCAATGGCGGAGAATTGGTCGCGTACGATACGTTCGATCGCCGCGGCCGCTTTGGCCTCGCTCGAGATGACAACCACCCAATCCGGATAGGATTGTGCCGCGATGCTGCGCAGTGTCGCCGGCAGCGCTTCGACCTGATCGCGACGGCAATTGACGCAGACATAGAAAGTTGGACGGAATTTGAACCGGCTCGTCACCTGATCGGCGAACAGCAGTTCCGCGGCAGAGACGCGCCCACGCAGGCTCCAGGGACCGGGCTGCTCGCCGACATGGCCGACATCGATCTCAAAAGTGCGTGCGCGCTCCTCACCGGACTTCGTTTTGACCTTCACCGTAACCTGATGTTGGCCCTCGGTCAGGAAACGATGCGGCAGCGAGAACGCGAAGCCGCTTAACAGCGCATTGTCCCAGCCGTAAGCGGGAAAGGCCTTGGCGACGTCTTCGCGACGAATGCCGTAATAGGCCGTCCCGATATTCATTCCGTCGAGTTCAAATTCGACCGATGCGACCCCGCTTTTGGCGACGGTCCAGCCATTGATGGAGAACGTACCCTCGACCAGCCGGGTCGCTTTGCCGTCGACGATCTGCGGCTCGTCGATATGGAGTTGCACCTCGTCGGCAACGCCCTGCGCGACGACCTGTTCGGGCTCGGCCGTATCGCTCGCCACGACGGCGACATTGTTTTGCCGAGTCGAACCATCGAGCAGGACGGATTCGACGCAAACGACATGCTCGCCCTTGATCTTTGCGGGATCGACGCTGGCGCGGAAGTTGAAGCCCGACTTTCTCGACTGCGCGATCGCCGGATATTTGTTGCCGACGTCGGCCCGGTCTTGCCCATAGTCGGCGAGGCCAAGGTCTTCACCTTCGAAGATGATACGGATCTTCTCGATGCCGGCGCTCGACACCGTCCATCCGCCTAAAGACAGACTGCCGCGGGACGTCAACTGGATATAGTCGCAAAAGAATTCGTGGATTTCCTTCGGTTTTCGGCGGGCAACATAGTTCGGCGCTTCGAGCGGGAATGTCAGTTCGCGAATGACGCCGCCGACAGCCTGGGCAACGATCTTGATCTGGGTCGGAGCGCTTTGTTGCCCATCAGAGAAGAAACGTGTCGCATCCGTGACCAGCAGGAATCCCGATGCCCCGGCATTAGTGTATTTCGGCCACGCGGCCCCGACGTCGGGACGTTCAAGAGCAAGCTGCGCGGAACCCACCAAGTCCGAGCCGACATAGACGTTCACAGATTCGATCGCTGCATGTGACAATACCCAGCCCTTCACTTGCAATAGGCCGCGCCTGTCGACTGATCTTTCGTCGACTTGCAAGATCATGGTCGGGTCGACGTCGGAATCCACGCCGGATCGGCCTCGGCGGCTCGCGAGGCTTATCCAGCTCGGGCTTGAGCATCAGCCGGGATTGAAATTTCTGCTCCTGGCCCTTGCGATCGCGGGCAATGACGTTGATTGCCAGCCCTTCGATCGCAGCCTGCGGCGATAAATTCACAAGCCGGTCGCGTTTAATCTCGCAGGTAAAGCCACTATTCGCCAGCGGCGGATAGGTCGGATAGGCCTTCGCCAGGTCGTCGCGGCGCAGGCCGTAATCGGCGGATTGAACGATATCGGCGCATTCGACGATGATTTCTTGAATCTCGTCCGCGGCCACGGCAAAGCCTTGGACCACGATCTCGGACGCGGTGATGACCTGGTTTGGCTCGGGCCGCTCGACGACCAGCAAGATGGACTTGGATTCCGGCGTCGAGTGCAGGGGAGCAGAAGCTATATTCGGCTCAGCCATCGAAACTCTTTCGAACCCTTATGCGGGACCGTTCGCGACGTTTGTGTTCGGAGCTAGACCTGCCGCAACGAACCGGCAATCCCATTGGGTCTCAGGCCAACGTAATGAGAATAAGACCGTTCGACATCATGGCGTTCCGCATCTTGGCGTTCCGTATCTCGGTCTAGCGGCTTTTCCTGTTTTGGCTTCGGAACACGCGGACCCGGCCGGACCGCTTCGACATTGGCGCCGGCGCCGCAACAGTGCGTTTGCCTGTCATGTCCTGCGGCGCGCCACCAACAGGAGCCAAATCTCGCGCTGGTCGAAAATCCTCAACTTCTGCGACTTGCCCGACCAGGCTGGGTCGGCTCACCGGCCGGATCGATTGCGATCGCTCAGCCGATTCGATCTTTATCTTCAGACCAACGAGCGGTTCTCGGCCGGTCGGACCACTGAGAACCACGCGCTGACCGGCTCACAGTCATCTGCGGCGACCCGAGGAAAATGGCGTTAACCACGAGTTGCTGACCGTGTGCGGCAGACCCGAAAAGCTCAAGCGTCGCACCGACAATCGGCAGCGCGCGGCCGCGAGTTCCGGCAAAATCTCCAATTTCGACCAGCGGCCCGATGACCGGTCGCGGTCCTCCGACGGTAACACCGTAGCGAAGCGACAGGTCGTGGCGCTTGTTCGGCCACTGGATAGCGAAACCTTCAATCCGCGTCGGCGCCTGTGGCCCCGCGATCCAATTGTCGGCATCTACTACGATATCGCCGCGGCCGGCGACATGGCCGAGAACGCGGTAACCGGAAACATCGACCGGTTCCCGAGACAGTTCCCGAGCGGCGCCAGGGTCCTGCGACAAACTGACGACCTGTATCCGCGCGGCTGTCGAACCATTTGGCTGCGCCGGGGCGACGACAACACGCAATCGCCCCGACCGAACCGCCCGGGCCACTAAACTAGCGCCTGGCGACCATAACACTGCATCATTGGCGTCGGGAGCGAGGATCAGCTCAATCGCATTTTCGCTCCCCTCATCCGCGCTTATCCGAACCGTCGGGGGCTCGCGAGAGGTTTCGCTTGTCTCATACTTGATCAGGAACAAGCCCCGCTGCACGTCCAATATCTTCTGTTGGAGCTGTTCCATGTGTAAACCCTGCCGTTTATTTGACTAATTACGACGCCTGCAAAGAATATACCGGCCAGTTGTCGGAATTGCTATTGAGATCAAGATTTAAGGAAAATCTGAGTTTTTTGCGTCGGTCACGAAACGTCACGGTAGTTTCATCTGGCCCGAGTTGTTCTATCGGTAATCGAATGCGGGGACGATTAACTTACAATGAAAAAAGTCCTATTTGTTCACAACAACTTCCCCGCGCAATTTGTGCATCTGGTTCAGGCACTTGGCGGTGATCCGGGCTTCGAACTTGCGGCTATAGGCACCCAAACCGCGCGTCGTCTGCCTGGCGTCAAGCTTATGAAGTATTCAGTGGGCAACGGCGACGTTGCTGCCACCCATCCTTTCGCGCGCCGCTTCGACCTCGAAAGCCGCCGCGCCGAGGAGGTACTCTATGCGGCATCCTCGATAGCCTCGTCGGGGTTCGTGCCTGACATCGTTATTGGGCATCCGGGCTGGGGGGAAACTCTGCCGCTGCGCTCGATCTTTCCCAAAGCGCATCACGTCCTCTATTGCGAACTCTTCTATCGCCCCGTGGGCCAAGATATCGGATTTGATTCTGAATTCGCCGAGACCGGCATAGACAGTGATGTTGGTTTGCGTGCGAAAAACGCCGCAACTCTGTTGGCCCTTGTCGATTGCGACAGCGCGATTTCGCCGACACATTGGCAGAAATCGACTTATCCCGAAGAGTTCCAATCCAAGATCAAAATCATCCACGAGGGCGTGGACGTTAATCGGGCAAAACCATCTGCCAGCGCAAAGCTTCGTTTGCCATCGGGCCGCCTTCTGACCAAGGCTGATGAGATTGTGACTTTCGTCTCGCGAAACTTCGAGCCGGTGCGCGGATATCATGTCTTCATGCGTGCCTTGCCGCGAATTCTCGCCGCTCGCCCGAAAGCGCAAGTCGTTCTTGTCGGCGGAGACGGCATTCCCTATGGCGCATCTCCGCCACCCGGCCAGACATGGAAATCCATTTATCTCAATGAAATTGCGGACCAAGTCGATCAAACGCGCATTCACTTCTTAGGTCACGTTCCTCATTCAGAGTTCCTGCACGCCCTGCAGATTTCTTCGGCCCACGTCTATTTTACTTACCCTTTCGTACTTTCGTGGTCGCTGCTCGAGGCCATGAGCACAGGCTGTCTGGTGGTTGCATCCGCGACTCCCCCGGTTCAAGAGGTCGTAAATTCCGAGAATGGAATTCTTGTGCCATTCTTCGACGTCGAACAACTTGCCGACCGCGTGATCGAAGCGCTGACCCATCCGCGCCGGTTCCATTCGATGCGGGCCCGCGCCCGCGCAACGATTGTCAACAATTACGACGTCCACAAATGCCTCCCACAGATGCTGAATTTCCTTGGCCTGGAACTGAGCTGAACCGCCGGCCGAGGCCCCTACCCCGGACCTGGTATCGAGTGATGAAGACGCTTGATCACGGCCTCGCGACGGGCGTTCCCGGCGGCGAGCCATCGTGAGCAGATGCGCTGCCTCGCTCCGGCGCCATGGTTGAAAGTCGATCGAATGCGTCAAAAGGATTGATCCGGTGCTATCAGGCCTCATGCTGTTCGACGAGAGCCGCCATTCTTCGGCGCTGGAATCGCTGTCTCTGAAGGGCCTGTCCGGCGGAGACCCGGCGCAAGCATTCAAATTTGCCGATCGCCGTTGCCGCATTTCGCCGATGGCCGAAGCGCATCACTTCACGTTGCGCGGCGAAATTTCTCATCGCATGGGTTACGTCGAAGCGGCTCTCGAAGATATTGAGCGCGCGCTTGACCTTGCGCCGGACGACACTTCCGCCAATCGCCGAATGTTGGCGTGGGGCGAACAGCCCGCCCAAATCCAAGCCGCGCAGCGCCTGCTGGCTATTGAGAATGGTTTTGCCGGGATCGCCGCCGCGATCGCAGTTCTGAAAAAAGCGGGAGAGCGAGCGTTCGCTGCGGTCAAATGGACAGATACCACGCTTACGGGGTGGGCCGTATGGGATCGTTCAAAGCATGCTCGGATCGCGATCGAGAGCGGGGCCGATAGCCGGTCAATATCGCTCACGCCAGATCGACGCCATCCCCTAGCCACGACGACCGCAAATGCTGCGAATTTTTCGCTCGATCGCGGGCATTCGCAGACATCGCAGCTGGTCTCCCTCTATGTCGGCAAAGCGTTGTTCCACCAAACGCGAATACGGCCGAATGTGCCGGCGCCTTTTCCGCATGGAGCACGCCGCCCAGGCGAACTGGTCCCACCGACAATAGATATTATCGTTCCAGTCTATGGCGACTTTGAAGCAACAACCGCTTGCTTTGAGAGCCTGATGCCGGAAATCGTCGCCTATCCTGACGCACGGCTTATCGTCGTCGACGACGCATCACGTGATGCGCGCATCAAACAGCTTGTCGATGCAATCTCCAATAAGACGCGCGTTATTCTGTTGACGAACGAGAAAAATCTGGGATTTGCCGCCTCGGTCAACCGCGCACTCGAAAAAACTCAGGGCGGCGATGTCATCCTCCTCAACGCTGATACTGTTGTGCCGCCGGGGTTCATTCAACGATTGAAGTCAATAGCGCACAGCGCGCCGGACATCGGTACCATCACGCCTCTCTCAAACAACGGCGAGTTCACCAGCTTGCCGGTCGCCTTCCGCTCTAATCTCTTAGGAACATACCAGGACGTGTGCGATATCGACGCCGCCGCTGCTCGTGCCAATGCCGGTCAAGTTATTGATATTCCAAATGGAATAGGATTTTGTCTTTACGTAACACGCCCCTGCCTGGACGCGATCGGCCCGTTGTCTGAGGCTTATGATCGCGGCTACTTCGAAGACGTCGAGCTGTGCCTGCGCGCACGCGAATTCGGGTTTCGCAATGTGTGCGCAGTGTCCGTTTATGTCGGTCATGCCGGGACTCGTTCCTTCGGCGCGGAAAAACGTGCTCTCGTCGTGCGCAATCAGAAAACGATAGAGCGGCGGTTTCCAAAATACGAATCCGAATGCGTGGCCTTCGTCAAAGTCGATCCGCTGCGTCCAGCCAGAGAGGCGATCGAGCGGTCCATACCCTCGGCTCACACCGGAGCTACGCTTCTCGTCACCGGACCCGGCTTAACCGGATCTGTCGTTGATGCACGTGCTCGAGATTTATCGGAACAGAATGAATTTGGATTGATTGCGCGAAGCCGCACGGTTGCCTTAAGTCCTGTCGTAAGCCTCTACGATCCGGCGAAGGGCTTTCCGCAATCCCTGACATTCAAGCTTTCCGAACCGGGCGAGCGCGAGGCGGCGCTTTCTTATCTCCGAAATTTGCAGCTTGCGCGTATCGAAATCGCCGATCCTGCGAGTCTTACTCCCGCTTTCGGCAACTTGATCCTGCAGCTCGAGTGTCCCATTGACTTGCTGGTGGCCGACGCCGGACTGGTTTGTCGACGCGGAAGCTTCCTCCGCTCGGACGGAACACAGTGCGACGCCCAGCGCATGGGGCGGCCGTGCGACGAGTGTCTAGCGGCACCCACGGCTTGGGCCGCGGAAACGACAGAGGATTGGCTCAAACACTGGGAGGGCCTCGTCGCCAGGGTACGCCATATCTATGCGCCTAATCGGCAGGCCAAGTCCTTCGCTTCGCGCTTCGTCGGACGCGGGAAAGTGATCGAATTGAAGTCCCCAAAGCGGAACTTAGCTTCGGCGCAGCGCGCCAAGAATTCAAAAATCGGACGCGGAATCGGATTGGTCGTCCTTGGCTCGGGTGCGGCGGAATATCGACTGACCAAGGCCGTGGCATTGGCGCTCAATCGCGAATTGCCTGAACGGCCGGTCATCGTGATTGGCCAGACTTTGGACGATCTCGGTTTGATGCGGCTCGACAATGTTCACGTCACCGGGACCGTGGACCGAAGGGAGTATGGTCGGATATTGAGCCAATACGATATTGGCGCACTTTTCTTTCCGATCCGGCAGCCATTGTTCGGTCATCCGACCATGACTGGACTCGCGGAGTGCACCGCTACGGCCTCATTCGACTGGTCCTCAGGCGAAGTATCGCCTCGTACAGGCGATTTGGCGTTGCGGCCCGAAATCACCAATGATGAGCTGATCGAGTCCCTGGTGTCGTGGCTTTCCGGAATCTGAACCAATGAAAGAGTCGATGGCAAAGCCGGCCGAGATCAAGCGGCCAAGGCTGCGAACCGACTTCTTTCGGGTCGATGAACAGGTCTTTGCCGGCTACATCGTCGATGAGAATGACCTCAATCGGCGCTTCACTGTTGAATTGATAGTCGACGGCTATCCGCTGAAGGTCGCTCGCGCCGATGCCTATGCCAATGAGCTTGCAATCGAGAGTTTGGGCGATGCTTGCTACGGCTTTGAATTCTATCTTCCTGGGAATGCAATCAGTCAGGCATCGGTGATCGAGGCTCGGGTTGCCAATCTCGACATCGCCGTAGGCCTGCCGATTTATTTAGCCGCGCCGGACGACCAAACGCATACTCCTCTATCGACGAACGAGGTGACTTGGCTCGGAGGTCTCCGCTTTGAAGGATGGTCCCTGAGCAACGGTGAAGACATTCCCATCATCACAGCGATCGTCGACGGCGAACGTATTGCCGAAGCCAAAGCAACGAGGTGGGCGAATGTGGGTAGCAGGGACGCTCCTCGCTTAGCCCGACGGTTCGACATCAACTTGCCGGAGCGTTTTGCCGATGGCCGGGTCAAACGTGTGCAATTCGTTCGAGAAAGCGGCGAGGAATTCCCCAGCAACCCGCTGACCATGGTCGCGTTCCCGGACGGTCTCCGCCAGGTGATCGATCGGTTCAGTGCGCTGGAGTCGGAGCGGCCGAGGGGCAAGCAGTTCGACCGCATACTTCCGATGGCCATTCCGTTTACAGAATACACTCATTGGCTGGAGCGCTTCCCGGTGGCTTCGAGCGAGGATTTCGGAATTGCCGCCTGTTGCAATTGCGTTGGTCGGTCCGGGCGACCCGGAACCGTCGTTGGGCAGCTTAGGCGATAGTGACTATCCGGACTGGGTCGCTGCAGCATTGCCGGAGACAATTGGACAATCCGGATTCGACGCAGAGCAGTTGCAGGAATTCCTCGCCGGAGATGCGGAGAAGAGCGAGATTATCGTTTTTACTCATGCCGGCACGCGGTTTGAAGCCCTTGGCGCTTCATCGAATTGCCGCCGCCTTCAAAACATTCCCTGACGCCGTCGCGGTCTATGGCGATTTCGATATCGACGCCGCCGACGGCCTGAAGTGGCCGATAGCGCTTCCGGCCTTCGACTATGAGCGAATGATCGAACAGGGCTATTGCGCTCATTTGTTCGCGTTGCGGAGGGGGGCCGTCGCGAGCAGACCAAACTGATCTTTATCAGTTGTTTCTGTCCTCACTTGGTAATTTCCCGCTACGCGAAGATCGAGTCATTCATATTCCCGGTCCGCTTGCCACCTTGGCCGCGCTGGATGCGACGTCCGACAATGGCTTGCTTACAAAAGCCACGCGCATGCACTTGCTCGGGCGTAACATCGCAGCCCACGTGACGGAGTCGAACTCACGCGCTTTTCCCCGCCTCGCGCGTGCTGCGTTCGATCCCTCATGGATCAACGACGATCATTATTCCTGTGCGTAACCAGATCGAACTCCTGCGCTCTTGTTTACGCTCGATCGAGCCCGCCCTGGCCGATGGCGATGTCGAAATCTTGATTGTCGATAACGATTCGTCAGATCCTGAAATGATCAAACTTCTCAATGACTTAGATGGCAAGGCGGCAACCGTATTGCGGGCTCCCGGGCCGTTCAATTTTGCCCGCCTCAACAATATCGCCGCCGAAAAGGCAAAGGGCGAATTTTTGTGCTTGTTGAATAACGACGTACAGGCGACCGACGACCAATGGCTTCGCGAAATGTTGGGACGGATGAGCGAAGAGGACGTTGGCGCGGTGGGCGCGCTGTTGCTTTGGCCAAGCGGTGTCGTTCAGCACGGCGGAACTGTTCTAGGATCAAGCTTCGCGGCGACACATGCTTTCTGCGACCGCTTTCACACGGACCCGGGCTATGCCGATCTCTTATGTGTTGCACACGAATGCAGCGCGGTAACGGCAGCATGCTTACTGACGCGACGTCGCGATTATCTCGAAGTCGGCGGCATGGACGAAGTGCATTTCCCGGTGAGCTTCAACGACGTCGACTATTGCTTGAAACTGCGCGCGAAAGGCAAGCGGATCATCTTCACGCCGCATGCTCGTCTGCTTCATCTGGAATCGGCTAGCCGCGGCGACGACACACAACCAGATCGTGCCGCGCGGTTTGATCGCGAATTGCGCAACCTGAGGGCGCGTTGGGGCGAACATTTGATCGCCGATCCCTATTACAGCCCAATCCTTTCGCTTGATGCCCAACCGTTCTCGGCTTTGGCGTGGCCTCCCCGGGACCGCGATGCGCGAATGAGGACAGCTCCCGTTCCAGCCGCCGTGCCACCCGGATTTTAACAGGACACAGGCGGGTGAACGTGATGGCAGAGCAACCAGTGAATACCGTTGAGTTCGAGAGTCCGGAGGACAGCGTGATCAAGCGGGTGTTAAATGTCGGATCGGGTCCGCAGGGAGCTGAACGGCTACATCAGTCGTTTCGAACAGCCGATTGGAAAGAGGTCAGATACGATATCGATCAGGCAGTTAAGCCGGACATCGTCGGCTCGATTGTCGACTTGCGCGAGATCGAAGACGCCTCGTTCGATGCAATCTGGTGCTCGCATAATCTGGAGCATCTGCATACCCATGACGTCCCGAAGGCGCTTGCCGAATTCCACCGCGTGTTGAAGCCGGACGGATTTGCTCTGATTAGCACTCCAGACCTTGAAGCGATCGCGGAGCTTATCGTTAGTGGGCGCTTGGAGGATGTCGCCTATAATTCGCCCGCAGGGCCAATCACCGCGCTCGACATGCTCTACGGGCTTTCCATCGCCGTGCAGCAGGGAAATACATACATGGCGCACAATACTGGCTTTACAGCTGATCGGCTGGGGCGGCTCTTGGTTGAGAGCGGATTTTCCGAAGCGCTCGCGAAACGCGAACCCTGGTTCAATCTGTGGGCGCTCGGTCTCATGCCGGAAGCAAAAAAAGACGATTTGCTGCTTCACCTGCGCGCAAACAGCTTGGATATTTATCCCGACGCAGCCGAATGAGTTAGTGAGTAGTCAGGCTAACCGAGCGAGCCTTGCAGCTGCCGCCTCATTTCCCAGCGCGGCCGCCTTTTGATACCAGTGCCGCGCCATGGCGTCGTCTTGCTCGGTGGGGCCTCCGGTATGATAGATATCGCCTAGCGCAAGCTGCGCTTCTGGCATTCCCTGCTCTGCCGCCTTTTGGAAATAAGTGAAAGCCTTTGTCGGGTCCGCTTCGCAACCTTGGCCCTTCGACATCATGACTGCGCAATTATATTGCGCAAGCTTATGGCCAAGCTGACCTGCTTGCTCGTACCAGGCTAGGCCTTGCGCGATATCTTTGGGAACGCCCTGTCCCGTGCAGAACATGATTCCAAGCTGAAACTGCGCAGCCGCGTGATCGGCATGCGCAGCACGCTCTAGCCAAGCCGCGGCAAGCTGAGGATTGGCTTGGACGCCTGCCCCGTTCAAGAGCATCATCCCCAACGTAAACTGAGCTTCCACCTGACCGGCTTCCGCTGCTTTCTGATACCAGCCCAGCGCGTGGCCGTGTTTGATGTGGCTCTCCGTGCCCGGCACTGAGAATTGACCTGAATAGAAATGACCAAGTTGCACCGCCGCGGGACCATAGCCAGCTTCGGCTGCTTGCTTGAGCAGATCTTCGGCACGTTGCGGATTGCGCTCAACCGCGTCACCGCCAAGATGAAGCATAGCAAGCGTCGTCTTGGCGTCGGGGTCACCGGTTTCCGCCGCTTGACGGATCAGATCAATGCCGCGCGTCGAATTCCGCTCGACACCATCTCCGCTAAGATAAAGCCGCCCCAATTGAACCTGTGCCGCCGCAATGCCGCGTTCCGCAGCAGTTTGATACCATTCAATCGCCTTCTGGATGTCCTTCTCGACCCCAGTACCGTTCGCATAAAATACCGCGATATTGTGTGCGGCCGTCGCGTGGCCTTGTTCGGCCGCACGCAGAAACCAGCGCGCCGCCTCGCGCATATTATGCGTAGTCCCCGAACCGGTGGCACAAAGCCGGCCAATGATGAATTGCGATTGGACGTCGTCGAGCTCGGCCGCACGGCGATACCAGTCTGACGCTTCGCGCAAGTCCGGCTCTACGCCTTTTCCGCGCGTGTAGAATTCGGCGAGACTAAGAATGGCCGGCAGATAATTCTGTTTGGCGGACTTTCGCAGATGGGTCTCGGCGCGATCGAGATTTTCGGGCAGCCCGCGGCCGCTGAGATACATCAAGGCGACATTGTAATGCGCCCGCGGATCGCCGCGCTCAGCCGCCTTGACGAACAGGCGGCCCGCTTCTTCCGTGTCCTGCGGCCGGCCCTGGCCGCTCAGATACAAGGTCCCGAGCGCAACTTGAGCTCGGGGATCGTCGCGATCGGCGGCCTTTTGATACCACTCGGCCGCGGCCGATGCGTCCTTTTCAACTCCCAGACCCTGAAAGTAGATATCGCCGAGTCCGAATTCACCCGAGGCATTGCCCTGCTCCGCCGCCACCGAATACCAATGGCGCGCCGCTTCATAGTCCTTTGTGCATCCCAATCCCAAGCGATACATCTCTCCGAGAACCGCCTGCGCCTCGGATTTTCCGCCCTCGGCGGCCAAGCTCATGTAGTGCATCGCTTCGTCGTGATTTTTTTCGACGGCAAGGCCATTAGGGAAGAGCAATTCGAGGTTCTTCTGCGCCGCATCGTTGTTGCGGGCCGACGCCGCTTGCAGCCAGCGCTCCTGGTCCGTCGGCCACTTGTGCCCGGGCGAACCCTGCAAATACAAAGTTCCGAGTTGGTACTGCGCGTCGATGTGCCCGTGTTCGGCGGCGCGCTTGTACCACATCACCGCATCCGGCCAGCTCCGGTGCACACCTTCACCGCGCTCGTAGAGCAAGCCTATGCGATATTGCGCTTCGCCGACTGCCGAGTTCGCTAGCCTCTCGCCAGCAGCGCAATGCTTCCAGATATTGCTGAGCGTCATAGGCTTCACTCCCGCGCTGCAAAAGTTGCAACGCGCCATCCCCGACAGCGGATTTCGGCCGAATGCGATCGAGAAGGCCAAGCACGGGAAGCCTCACGGCTCTCGCATCGATTCGCCGAATACGCGCATCACGCCGCCCAGCACATAGGTGAGAACCGAGCGTGTGCCGACCTTCATATCGGCAGTCAACGTCATGCCGGGGATCAATCGAAAGTTCGGGCCGACATTGATGAAGTGCGTCTCGTCGATGCTGCAGTGGACTTTGTAATAGGGATCAACGGGCTTGCCGTCATCGTCGGTGGTAAAGGCGTCGTCGCTGATCCAGCGCACCTGACCCTCAGCGGTGCCGTGCTCCATGTAATTGAAGGCTTCGATTTTAAGCGTGCAATGATCGCCGGCGCGAACGAACCCGATGTCACGCGACGCAACATCCCCTTCCGCCTCAAGAGGCGTATTCATCGGCATCAAAGTAAGAAGCTGATCGCCGCCCTTGAGCACCGAGCCGACGGACAAGTTTGGCGACGGTCAGCACGATCGACGGCTCTTCCGCCGCTCCATTGCACAAGATCTTGGTGCTTCACTGCCTTTTCAAGCTGAGCCTTGGCGGTATCGAGACTGCCGCGTGCCGCCACCAAATCTTGGCTGAGATTCATCCGCCACTGCTGGATGAAGGCTTGCTTGTCGGAATTCGTTGACGCCAGCGTCTGTTTTGCCTCGGCAAGGCTGTTGTTGTCATAGTCGAGGTTTCGCACCAGGTCGATGTGCGTGTCTTGCGACATCAGTTTGTTGAGCTCCGAACCGCTGCCATGCTCGGCGAGGATGGTGCGCATATCTTCGATCTTCTTAGCGATGTCCGAGCGAGTTTGATACGCCTCCTTATCGGTTTGGAATTTCTGAACCGTAGCCTCGGTCTGCTTGATTTTCGCGTCGAAGCTATCCAGTTCCGCCTTATATTGCGCGATCTGCTGATCGTAATAGGACTTATTCATCGCCTGATATCTGACGACATCAGGATCGGTCGAGGCCGGAAAGACCAAAGGCTTATCCGCAAGCTGCGCCTCATCACGCGCGATTTGCGCATCGAGACCGATGATCTGCAGCTGCAATTGCTTGACGTCGGCTGCGGCAAAGGTCGGATCGAGCGAAGCAAGCTTCTGTCCCTTAGCAACCTCCTCGCCTTCGCGAACATCGATGGTCCGGATGATTGAGGCATCGAGTGCTTGATAGACGTTCAGCTGGTGCGTGGGCACGATTTTCCCACTGCTCGAAACGACGCGGTCCATTCGGGCAATCGCCATCACGGCGAGCGACGTCACCATGAATCCGGTGAGCACCCAGACCGTTATCTTCGCAACTCGCGGTTCCGCGCCGTGGCGGATCGCCTCGGTCTCGGAATGGAACCGTTTGACGACGGTGAGATCGTTCGGCCTAGGAGACAAGGTTCGGGCTCCGCAATGACGGCTTCTCGCGGCGGTTGACGGTGGCGAGCACGCTCCGCGTCTGCTGATGCCACATGTCGCTATAGATATCGCACCGCGACAGCAGCTCTTGATGCTTACCGATGTCTTGCACTTTGCCCCGCTCGAGCACGAGGATCGCATCGGCATCCACCAGCGAAGTCAGACGATGCGAAATGATGATGAGCGTGCGGCCGTAACCGATGCGATTGATATTGGCGTTGACGATGGCTTCGCTATCGGCGTCAAGCGCGCTGGTGGCTTCATCGAGAATCAATATTTTGGGATCGGTGATCAGAGCCCGGGCGATAGCGAGCCTTTGCCGCTGGCCGCCCGACAGATTGGGCGAACCCTCGTAGACATAGGTTTCATAAGCGCGCGGCAGCTTGTCGATGAATTCCTCGGCGCCAGCGAGACGAGCCGCGCGAACGACGTCGTCGAACGTCGCATCCGATTTCGCGGCTGCGATATTTTCGCGGATCGTGCCGCTGAACAGGAAGTTTTCTTGCAGCACGACACCGAGGCTGTGCCGCAGGTGATCGACGTCGTATTCACGCACGTCGACGCCATCGATCTTGATCAAACCCTCGTAATTGGAATGCAGCCGCTGCAGCAGTCGGGTGATGGTGGTCTTGCCCGAGCCGCTGCGGCCCATAATGCCGAGCGTGCCACCTTCCGGTATTTCGAATTTTACGTTATCCAGCGCCGGCGTGGGCGCGCCTGTGTATTTGAAGGTGACATCCGAAAATTCGACCTTTCCGCGCAGCGGCGTCAGCACGCCGTGCCCGGAGCGGCCCTCTTCCGCAGGTTGATTAACGAGATTGCTCACGACCGCAACGGCGATCCGCGCTTCGTCCAATTGGTTCACCAACCGCGCCATTGACGTCAACGGCGCCGACACGCGCTGCGACAGCAACATGAACGCAAACAGTGCGCCCACATACACCGGATCGCTGCTCGAAAGAGAAAGATAGACGCCGAGCGCAAATGAGGCGGTGAGTGCGAGGCGCTCCAGAGGCCTCACCCCAGCATACATGAGATTTGCGGTATTTTCGGCGGCAAATTGCAAATTCGCCACCCGCGCAACGTGAACGTCGGAGAGATGACGCTGGCGCGCGTCAAGCGCCAGCGACTTGACGGTTCGGATGCCATGTATGGTTTGCACGAGGAACGAGGCATATTCCGTGGATGCTTTATTCAGCCTCGTTGGACTTACGTCGAATAACAGGCATCATCACCAAGACCCACAAAATGATGAGACCGCAGCATCCCAACACCACGGCGGTCATCGCCGGGCTGAAGAAGAACATGATCGGAATGAAGATCAGAAGCGTGGTCGAATCCAATATCGTTCCGAACAATTGCCCGACCATGAAGGAACGGATCTTCCGAATCTCCCACATGTCGTGAAAGATCTTGCCGGATTGGGTCCTCTCGAAGAAGTCGATCGGCAGGTTCAGCACCTTTTCGAACACATAAGTGCCGAGCTTGGCATCGACCCGCCGTGTCATGTGCAAAATGAGAAACTGACGCAGATAAGTGAACAGCGCCTCAAAAATGATCAGGACCAGCATCGCGATGCACAACACAAAGAATGTGTTGTAGGCTTTGAAGTAGAGCACCTTATCCGACATGATGCGCCAGAACATGATTGGCGCCAGAGCCAGAAAGCTCATCATGAAGGCGCATATCGCGACGTCGCGGACCATCCACTTTTCGCGAAACAACAGCGCAGCGACCAGACCAAGGCCGAAGGGCTGCTCCTCGTCGCCAATTTCGTAATCGCGCTTGACCAGAATGACTTCGCCGGTCCACACGTCTTCGAAACGCACGCGGTCGAGGACCAAAGGCGTATCATCATCGGCGTTCGGGTCCTGCAACTTCACGTAGCCTGTGACGTCCTCCTTGCTGTCGGCCTGGAGCAACACCATGCTGGCGCCGTTGCGCAGGCGCACGATCGCCGGGAGCGATTTCCGCAACTGGCCGAGGCCGCCCCAATCGAGATCGACGACCTTGGCCGTCAGGCCGGACGACTTTGCGCATTTGACGATCTCGTCAACCGAGACTTCCTGTTTGCTGAGAACGTGATCATGGGTGAGCTGGGAGACCGACAGGTGCATCCCATGCTGGCGCGCGACGATCACCAGGGACGCTAGGCCGCTGGGTTCAATCGGCGTCTCAGGCGGCCGTTTTGGGTCGAGTGCAACGACGGCGTTTGAGGGGGAATGCATTTGAGCGTCCGTCATTTGTGAACCCCAGGGTCGTTAAGGCCGGCACAAGGGCAATACCTGCAAGCATAGCGCTTTAGCAGGCCACATTATGGCCCGCCGCAGATACAGCTTCAACCGGCCGACATTCATTAGGCTTCGCAGCCTTTGTTTAAGCTTAAGCTCAAAGCCAACACATAAGTGGCGGATCAGATAAAAAGGCCCCCGGAACGGCGTTTTCCGAGGGCCTAAATTCAGCGATCCAAACCTGCTGGACTTAGCCCAGGTAGCTGACCGTCTTGTCAGTGAATTCCAGGTTAATGGTGTTGCCGCCATGCGTATTGACGTCGATGGTCTGGCCGCTGCCGAAGGTGAGCGTAACGGCCGAGGCCGTTGAACCGCCAGCCGGGAGACCGCTTGTGACATCGGACGACGCATAGGCCGCGCCCGTGCCGCCACCGAAGTTCGTCATATCGACATTAACCACGCCAGGTCCGGCACCCGAGTTGATGGTGATCGTGTCGTGGCCATTGCCCTGATTGAAGATGCCGAAGTACTCGCCGTAGGCCGTGCCGTTGCTGGTGTAGGAACCGCCGTCCAACGTCGAGTTGCCAGTGCCACTGTACAGCGCCTGGAAGAACGAACTGTTCGAGGCATCGAGCGTGTCGTTGCCCGCACCTGCTTGCAACGAGTTGAACGCGCCGCTGCCGAGGCTGTCGGCCGCTTCCAACAGATTGTTGCCCGTGAAGGCACGAACCTCGTTGCCGCTGCCGGCCAAGCCGGTCGAGGTCCCACCAGCGATAAGCGTGTCGCCGGCTGCATTGCTGGCATAGAGCGTGTCGGCGCCGGCACCACCTTGAATGGTGTAGGTGCCAGGAGCGCCCGTGTCGACGAGCAGACTGCCAGGGCCGCCGGAATGGCTGCCCGAAATGAGCTCGCCGCCGCCGCCGCCCGGACCAACGCCGGTCGGACCTTGGTCGCCGAGCGCTATAATCGAATTGGCACCAAAACCGCCAGTGATCGTCGCGTGGCCTGCACCGGAAGCAAACAGCGTGTCGTTTCCGGAAGACAGATGCCCGTCGATCGTGTCCGAACCCGAGCCCGTATACACGGTGTCGTTTCCGGAATTGTCCATGATGAGCTTGATGTCGCCGTCAGCTAGCGAGATGCCGACACTGGTGGTGCCCGTTAGCGTCATCGTGGTGGCGCCAGGGTCGAGGATGTAGCTGAGGCTCGGGTTCAGCGAGGTATTCTCGGTGAACGTGCGGCCGCCGGTGATCATTACGTTCGTCGGAACGAGGATGTCGGTCGGGGCAGTTGGCGATGTGTCCGCCGAGTACCCATGACTAATCAGGTAATTTTCAACTTGGGCGCGAGTTTGCTGATCGTACCCAAGCCCAATCAAGCCCTGATTGAATTCGTACAGGTTATAGGCGGTAACAGGCATCGCAAACCCCTCTGGCGGTTGGCTACTCTCACAGCCCAGCTGTCTTAAAGAGCCGCAAGCAAAACTAAACGATTCCTCAGCGCTAACGCTGGCGTGAAAACTCAATCAGCCAGATCAACCAATTCTTAACCGCACTGCAAAATAGGTCATGGAACGAGCAGGAGTCAACAGTACTTTTTTAATCACGGCCCCATTTCGATGCGCTGAAATTTCTATAACATTTCAGCGACTTATCTAATTTGCCTCAACGCTCCCCAAATCATCTGTTTAAGTTTTGGGCTGCCACTGCGCGGTTGCGGTGCACTCATTCTGTCGCGTCGTCTATTGCGCCGCAACAGGAATAGTTCCGGTGGACGCCGCCTGATAACTTTGTCATAATTGGATGAAGAGCTCTTCCGCTCGACGTCAGTAAGCCATCGGCTGACGGAACAGCACCACGACGGTATACGCGATAATCTTCAGATCGAGCCACAAGCTCCAGTTGTTGATGTACCAGAGATCGAAATCGACTCGCTGTTTCATCCTGTGCACGTCGGGTTCGCCGCGGAAGCCATTCACTTGCGCCCAACCGGTGAGACCCGGCTTCACGTGATGGCGCAAAGCGTAGTTGCTGATGATCTCGCTAAAGTGAGAATCCGCCGACGCGGGGTGCGGACGCGGACCAACCAGCGACATCTCCCCACGAATGACGTTCAAAAGCTGCGGTAGCTCGTCGATGCTCGTGCGACGGAGTATCCGACCGAGCCGCGTTAGCCTGCTGTCGTTGCGGCACACCGGGCGCAACACGGTCGCATCTTCTCGCGTGCTCAAGGTGCGGAACTTGAAGATGCGAAACGGCCTGCCGTTGAAGCCGCCGCGGGTCTGCGTGAACAGAGCCGAGCCTGGCGAATTGAATTTGATTAGCACGGCAACCAGCGCCATGAGCGGCAGAAGGACGATCATCGCCGCTGACGCGAGGACCAGATCGATGGTGCGCTTTGCGGCACGCTCCGCCAATGTCAGCGGGCGTCGTTGTAATTCCGCTGCCCGCAACGGACCAACATGAACCGGAAGATTGCTCAGAAAACGCCGCACGTTCTGGTCGGGCAGCAACCAGACGGGCAGCGGAATAACACTGAGATCACGCGTAAACTGGTCGATTTGGCGTGAGTGGTTCCAATCAAGCGCCAAGAAAATGCCGTCTGCGGATTGATTCCCTCGCGTCGCCGCGATCACCTCATTGATGGGAAGCGCTTGCCGCATTTCGCCGACGGTAAAAGTCTCGACGACGTTATAGCCGTACTGGCTGAGCTCATTCAGCCAGGACGAACGGCCCAGAACCTGCGAATTGCCGATCAGAACCACATTCCGACCGACGAAGGCGCCGGCCGAGTTGGCCGCCTTGATGATATGCGTCACCCAATATCGCCAGCATACAAGCGACAGCCACCCGAGGACGAAAAAAGCCAGCGTCGCGCCACGCGAAAAACTGGGTCCAATCTTGAAGAGAAATGCCAGCCCCAGCAGACACAAACACGTCAACGCCCAGACGACGGTGACTTCGCGGACCTGCCTTCCGCCGGACGTCAGCATGCCAATGGAATAATTTCCGCGGCAAACAAAGACGATCCCGTAGTAAAGAAAAGTTGCGGCTCCTAGCGCCACGAACGTCTCGATATCGCCAGGCTGATCGAGGACGAAGTGCCAGTAGGTCACGCCTGAAATGACGCTGGTCGCGACGATAAGCACCAGTTCGACCATGACCGTGATCGGACCGATCCACTGAAACGGCAGTCTCGGAAAGTAAATCTGGGCCGGCGCCTGTTCGGCAACGTCGACGCCATTTTTGGGCAAACTTTGCGACACAACGACTGCCTTTCAGTCCCCAACTGCGGCCAACCCATAGTATTAAAAGTTTGCGACGTCGATGTTAAGCCGATTTTAAGTTTAATCCGTCGAGGCACATTCTATGCCGGTCATTTACTTCTATGCCCGCCACAATGCGGCCAAATCCGGCAGCCCGGCCTTTAAGCGGCTTCGGATGTCCATGGGCAGGGCCACAACGCAGGCGAGAACGCCGGCGCAGGCCTTTTCACCGGTATTTCGATGCCAAATGGTCGAATAGTGCGGATTCGAGCGCCGTTTGATCGACCAGACCGGTGAACCTGCGGCGAAGCCGTTGCACGAGATCGTAAAAGCCTTGTGGCTCCCGCTCCCATCGCAAGATTTGCTCGGCAAGCTCTGTCAGGTCCGGCGCATCGGAATCAAATAAAAGCTCCGGAGCCGGCCCAATAATGTCGGCGATACAGCCGACTTCAGACGCGGCCGTGGGAATGCCGGCGGCTTGGGCCTCAAAAATCACAAGCGGCTGCGCCTCGTTCAACCGGCTCGGAAATATCAGCAGGTCTATTGACGAGAAAAATGCCGTCTTCCGATCGGAATAGACCGGCCCGACATAGTCGACGTCGCCGATTTGAAGAAGGCGTTGCTCGACATAGTTTTGTACATTGCCGTCCTCGAATGGCCCCGCAATCAGGCCCTTGAGGCGCGACCCCTTCGCGCGCAGCAGCGCGACAAGATCCAAATACCGATCTATTCCCTTCGCGAGAGAGACGTTGGAAAGATAGCCTATTGCACCCAACGGCCTGACTGGCGTCGGCTCCCGCGGTTCCGGCAGATCCATGAAAGCGAGATTGGAGACCACGTGGAAATTCAGTCGCCGTCCGTAAAGTTCTTTGAGCCTGCGCGCCATCGTGCCGCAAAGCGCGATATGAACCTGCCTGTGACCCGCAATCTTGACGATCGCTTTAAGGAACGGACTGGGATTGGCGATGTAGGAGAATGTGTGGTGATGGAAAATCATGTCGTACCGCATCAGGCGGCCGACCATCACAACAGCAAGATCATAGACAAGCCCGAGACCGCCGGAGAGTGAAAAGTAAATTGCCGTGCTGCCGCTGCCGTTGTGTCGATGCCGGAGTATTGCGCGACAGCATCGCAGATACGCGCCAAGCCGACTTCGGAAATACGCAAAGCCGCGGGAACCCACGCGTGGCGCCGTGCTGCAGACAAGCACGGGGATGTTGGCGGTCACCAGACGTTCCTTGATTTCGTTCGGTGATTAACGCTGCGCCATGAACCGGCGGCGGCAACGGTCCGACAATGATGATCATCGACCGTGCACCGTTCGAGTTGGATTGAGCCCGCCCATCGGGGAATAGCCGTGTCGTCAACTTCGTTAATTGGCTGCATTCTCAAATCCATTTCGACCGGCCGAAGTCAAGAAATTCCTCAAAATCCGCCTGATCAAAGTGGATTTACCCAAAATCGAATTTGGCCAAGTACCGCTCAAGTCCCGCAACGAGAGCGAGCGGTTTGATGCTAGAATTGTCGTGCGTCCCGTATTGGTTGGCCATCGTCCGCAGAGTTCACGAACCTCATGAATATTATCGGTCTCAATGCCTATCACGCCGACGCAGCGGCCTGCCTCGTGCAAGACGGCGAGCTGATCGCGGCCGCGGAGGAGGAGCGCTTCCGTCGCGTCAAGCACTGGGCCGGCTTTCCGTCGCAGGCGCTGGCCTACTGCCTTGCCGAAGCGAAACTGGAGCTGAAGGACGTCACCTATATTGCGATCAATCGCAACAACCGCGCCAATTTCGGGCGCAAGCTCGCCTACATTTTTGCAAAACGGCCAAGTCCCGCCGCGATCGTCGATCGACTTCGCAACCGAACAAAATGGGCGGGCGTAACGGCGGAGATCAAACAAGCCTTTCCGCTCGATACGTTCACCGGCACCGTTGAGCAAATAGAGCATCACTACGCGCACTTGGCTTCGGCTTATTATTGCTCGTCCTACGAGGATGCCGTCGTGGTCTCGGTCGATGGCTTCGGCGATTTCGCCAGCGCCGCATGGGGGCTCGGGAGGGAGTGATCACCTATCGCTGGACGGTCGTGTGCTGTTCCCGCATTCGCTCGGAATCTTTTATCAGGCGCTCACGCAATATCTCGGCTTTAGCAATTACGGCGACGAATACAAAGTGATGGGGCTTGCCGCCTATGGCAACGCTTCTCCCGAGCTCGGCAAAGTTCGTCAGCTGCTCCGCCTTGAACCGGACGGAACATTCAGCCTCGATCTTCGATACTTTCGCCATCATCGCGAGAACATCGCTTATGAATGGCAGGGCGGCATACCGACCTGCGGCGCGCTTTTTTCATCGCAACTTGAAGAGCTTCTCGGCCCGGCGCGCGGCGTTGATGAGCCTTTGACCGATCGACATCGCAACATCGCATTTGCGACACAGGCGGTGTTCGAGGAAGCGTTCTTTCATCTGCTCAACGCGCTTCACCGCCGTTATCAGTCCGACGCTGTCGCGCTGGCCGGCGGCTGCGCCTACAATTCCGTCGCCAACGGAAAGATCACGGACCGTACGCCGTTCAAGCGGTCCTATCTGCAGGCGGCCGCGGGGGATGCGGGCGGCGCGATCGGCGCCGCCTACGCGGTCTGGTTCAAAAAGGCAGATCGCCGGATCGGCGATATGGATCATGCCTATTGGGGACCGCAATTCTCGGCCGAAGAGATCCGGCAGCTTCTCGACAGCCGGAAGGAACAGCTTTCGCAAAATTCGGTCGTGATCACGTGTCTCGACGACGAAGCGGCCCTCGTCGACAAGGCGGCTTCGATGGTCGCCGACGGGATGGTGGTCGGCTGGTTTCAGGGGCGGATGGAATGGGGGCCGCGTGCACTCGGAAATCGTTCGATCCTCGCCGATCCCCGTCGCGGCGACATGAAGGACATCCTCAACCTGAAAATAAAGCGCCGCGAATTTTTCCGTCCGTTCGCTCCGTCGATCCTGCGCGAGCATGTGGCGGATTGGTTCGAGAAAGACGACGACGTCCCGTTTATGATGAAAGTGTTTTCAATCAAGCCCGATAAGCGCAAACAGATTCCGGCGGTGACGCATGTCGACGGCACCGGGCGCCTTCACACCGTCGAGCATGCGGCCAACCCGCGCTATTACGGATTGATCGCGGCCTTCCTTCGGCGCACCGGCGTTCCGATCGTGCTCAATACGTCTTTCAACGAAAACGAACCTGTCGTCTGCCGCCCCGAAGAAGCGCTCGATTGTTTCTTGCGCACCAAGATGGACGTCCTTTTCCTCGGCGATTTCATGCTGGTTCGAAATCAGGGTTAAGAGGCCCGCACGCCACGGCGAGGTTCGCTCGCCAGAAGACGGTCGACGGCGTCAAGGTTAAGGCTCATTTAACCCGCCCGGTTCGCTGCAATTCGGGCCAGCTTTCCATAATTTTTCGCAATTTGTGTATGATGCCATGACGATGCGGAGCCTCGCGGGGATTGGCGCGGCCTCGACCGCGCAATGCTAAGAAAAAGCTGACTGACTTTCAGAGAACGCCCACGAGATGAAAATCCTCGTTCAGAGCATTCATTACGCCCCGGAACTGATCGGCGGCGGAAAATATACAGGCGAAATGTGCGAGTGGCTTGCGGCACGCGGCCATACCGTCAAGGTCGTCACGGCGTATCCGTTCTACCCCGATTGGAAGGTGAAGCAGCCCTACAGGAACTCGCGCTACTCACGCGAAGCCTTGGCCGGCGTGCAGGTTCACCGTTGCCCGTTTTATGTTCCGCAAAGACCCAGCGGGTTACGGCGGCTTTTGAGTTATCTCTCATTCGCGCTCTCGAGCGCCGGCCCGGTGATGTGGCAGGCTCTCCGATTTCGCCCCGACGTCGTATTCGCGATCGCTCCCACTCAGTTGGCCGCGCCTGCGACGCGTGTGGCCGCTTTTATATCCGGGGCCCGGTCTTGGATGCATCTGCAGGATTTCGAAATTCAGTCGGCCTTCGAGCTTAAGCTCCTGCGCGGCAAATGGCTTCGCCGCTGCGCGGAATTTATCGAGGACGGACTGCTGCGGCGCTTCGACCGGGTTTCGACAATCTCGCCAAAAATGCTGGACTTGCTGTTGCGCAAGGGAGATTGAACCAGGGCGGGCCATCGAATTTCGCAATTGGGTCGACACAACGGTCATCAAGCCGGAAGATCGCGCGACACCGCTGCGGGCGGAACTGGGACTACCGGCAAATGCAACCGTTGCCCTCTATTCCGGGACCATGGCGCTGAAGCAGGGCCTCGAGGTCGTCGTCGAGGCTGCACGAACGTTGCGGGACAGTCATCCGGATATCTTCTTCATCCTGTGCGGCAATGGAGCGGTGCGCGAGCGCCTGATCGATCAGGCGCGCGGCCTCGATAATGTGCGTTTCCTCGATTTGCAGCCGCGCGAGCGCTTGAGCGAACTGTTATCGACAGCCGACATCCACCTCCTGCCGCAGCGCGCGGCGGTTGCGGACCTTGTCCTGCCGTCCAAGCTCGCAGCCATGCTCGCATCCGGTCGTCCGATCATCGCCATGGCCGAACAGGGCACGCAGCTCGCCATCGAAGTCGAAGGCTGCGGGTTGGTCATACCGGCTGACGACCGGTCCGCTTTGGTCGCAGCCGTCGTTAAGCTCGCCGGAGACGAGGCGCTGCGGATCAAACTCGGCCAAATCGGCCGCGGCACGGCAGTCAATCGCTGGGACATGCAGACGATTTTCGGCCAGCTGGAACATGATCTGCTCTCTTTCCAGCAGTCCCCGTCAATCGAGCCGCCTGAGCCTCCTCCAGCCCCCTGCAGGGCTTAGGGACGCGCGGCGCTCCCGACGCCGCACCCTCTGCGGCTCGCGATAGACTTAACCAAGCGCCGAACTGATTCCGGCGCTTCGCATCAATGGCGATGGAAGTGACGCGCTCCGTGGCGACAGACGATCGACAAGACAGCATGCCGGACGCGCAGGATGATTGGTCCACATTTCGCGTAAACGCCCTGCGCTTTTGTGCCGTTTTCGTTGTTGTGTGGCTGTCCTTCTATGCGCTCTACGCGCGATTTCCCTATATCCGTAACGGCGCCGATATCATTTATTCGACCAAGACGGACTACATCGGCAGTCACACTGTCTTTGCTCCACAAAGCCGCTATCGGATCGGCGTCTTTGGCGATAGCCGAGCGCTGGCGTCATTTCGGCCGTCCGATTTCGACGCGGCGTTCGCTCCGAGCACCGTGCAGTCTTTCAATCTCGGGCTGCCCGGTGATGAGAACTTCCTGCCAATCCTGACGAACTTTCTTGATGGCGGAAATCGGCCAACCCACGTGCTGATCGCGACCGCGTGGCCGAATTTGCAAAAGCCGACGCTTCTTTCTGTGATCACGGCCAACAGGGCCATCAATCAATTCCTGTTTCCGTTCCATAATCTGCCGCGCGATCTTGCACTGTTTGCCTTCGAAGCCTTCGGTGGGCGCGGAATTGGCGGGCAATATACCTATGGCAGGGAGCAGGCCGCCGGCATGATTGCGGATCGTGGCTGGTACTTCATCGCCGGTCAAAGCCATTTCCCCAACGATCAGCTCCCTTTAGATTACACACTGCCGTCCGACACGCCGGCCGCGCAATACACTCCGGCGATTTACACGCAGAGTTATCTGTTTCGGCGGCTGGCCGAACTGGCCGCCCAATATGATTTCCAGGTCTGGCTTATTCCCACGCCGTTTCGGCAGGGCGAATTTGCAGCTCCAGCAGGCGGCGCGAACAACGGCGTTGCCACCGTAGCCGGATTCGATCGCGTGGGCCGTATCGGCCCAGACTACGTTCTGCTTTCGCCGCCGAATTTTTCCGATCCCGTGCATCTGAACAAATTCGGAGCCAAGGACTATTCGCGATACCTGGCGCAGCTGATTAAGCCCGAGTTGGAAAAGTAACGTGCTTTTCAACACCTACGAATTCGTCTTTTTCTTCGTATGCGTGCTGTGCGCGCTCAATATCACGTCGCGCCGATATCGATGGGCATTGCTCCTGATCGCGAGCTACATTTTCTACGCGGGATGGCGCCCGTCATTTATCGTCTGGCTCTGGCTCAGTACCGTGCTGGATTACACGTCCGGACGGATCATCGACGGCACCAAGGATAATGCGCTGCGAAAGACGGCGTTGATCTGCTCGATCGCAATCAATCTCGGAATATTATTCACCTTCAAATATCTTGATTTCTTCATCACCAATACCGTGGGATTGGCCGGTTTCTTCGGAGTTCCAGATCTCAAACTACACGATCAAGCTCATACTCCCCCTAGGCATCTCCTTCTACACCTTCCAATCGCTGAGCTACGTGATCGACGTCTATATGGGCCGGATCAAAGCCGAGACGCATTTCGGCCTCTACGCGCTTTACGTGGCCTTCTTCCCGCAGCTTGTCGCCGGCCCGATCGGCCGGGCTCCGGAGCTGCTCCATCAATTCAAGGACCAGCCATCGCCAACGGCAGCCGATGTGAATGCCGGCTTGTGGCTGGTTGGCTATGGCCTTTTTAAGAAAATGTGCATCGCCGATCTGATCGCCCCGGTCGTGAACGGCGTGTTTTCGCATTCAACGCAATACAACGGATCGTATCTCGTCATCGCGACGGTGCTGTTCGCCTTTCAGATCTACTGCGACTTCTCGGGTTATTCGGATATCGCCATCGGGATCGCTCGGATCATGGGCTATCGCCTGATGATCAACTTCAGGCAACCTTATTTCTCGACCAGCCTGACCGAGTTCTGGCGGCGCTGGCACATATCGCTGTCGACCTGGTTCCGTGATTATCTCTATGTCCCGCTCGGAGGCAGCCACGTCGGCTTTGGCCGCTGGGCGCTCAACATTCTCGTCGTATTCCTGGTGAGCGGCGTTTGGCATGGCGCCGCGTGGGCTTTCGTCGCCTGGGGGGCCATCCACGGGTTCGGCATCGTCGTCGAGCGCTTCATGAAGCAGGGATATGCTGCCGTTCAATCTCGCTTCCATGTCGCGTTTGCCCCGGCCGTTCTCCAGGGTTTCGGATTTCTTTGTACGACCGCCGTGGTTTTGATCGGCTGGGTATTCTTCAGGGCGGCATCGATCGACAAGGCGATCGAAATCTTACGCCATATTTTTCAATTCGGCCCTTTGGAATATGGAACATTCAAAGCTCTCAGCCTGCCGAGCTTCGAACTGGTTCTGACGGCTGTAAATATAACCGCCTTGATTTGGGTCGATTATCTGCTGTGGTCCGAGTTGGCCTTAATCGGCAAAATCTCCAAGAGCGGTGCCATGCAGATCACTCTGGGTGTCGCGCTCGTCTACTACATTGTTTTTTTCGGCGTATTCGAGAGAATCGAATTTATCTATTTTCAGTTTTAGCCGCACGAAACAGAAGCTGGTCTGAACCTTCGGCGCGCCAAGCTACTCGCGAAGACGCCATGCAGGTTTGTGCCGTTACGCGCCGCGCAACAGCGACTTTGGCCAGAACGAGCGCGGGATCGATCGGATGGTAAGCGTCGGCAGTGCCTCGCGCAATGTTCGCAACGCTGCCCAGGACCCGCCAAATTCCGGAAGAAGCAATCCCAATGCAATGGCGACGGGCCCGAAATACGGCAACGCGGCAACGCCCGCCGCCAATCCGACGGCAAGACTTACTCCGTAACCCAGGGCGACCAAGCCGACGCGATTGATAGCCGACACCGCGACCATGGCGGCATCGAAATAGGCGCCTACAAAGGCGACCAAGGCCAGCGCAAGCAAGACGTCCCACGCCACAGTCACATGTCCATGCGTCCAAATCGGAATGACAATCGGCGCCAGCACGATTTCCGACGTTAAAATAAGCCCTGCTATGCCAACGGCGCTGCCGAGGATTGTTTCGATCAGGTTTTGCACTTGATCGACCAGCCGGTGCGCGAATGCGCGACCGATCTCGACTTGCGCGGCCTGTGACATCGTCAGAGCAAGCAGCCGCGCGGCGCGCGTATAAATCACCAGGATCGAGAAGACCGCGACCGCGGCGCCGCCAAAATAGTGGAAAACAATCAAACGCGGAACCTGGCCATCGAAAATCGCAATGCATGTCAAAAGCGCAAAAAAGCCGAGTGAGGCCCGCCAGGTGCGCTGCAGGGCAGCAACGTCGAAATCGCGGATCGAAAACGAGATCCACGGAGCATACACGCGGGCAACAATCACGTTCATCGTGAGATTGAGCACCGTGGCGCCCAGAATTACCGCCGCGACCAAGACCGGATTGCCCGAGAGCACCAGGACGGCTGCGGTCCCAAGGAGTTCGACAGCCTTGGAAACAGCAAACAGCAGGCTGGGTGTCGCCTGACCGATCGCGGCGCTAATTACACCATTCAAGGGCTCGGCATAGAAGGCGAGCAGCGTCGACAAGGTGACGATCAAAACGACCGATTGTGCCTCGGAGAAGCTCAGCGAGTGCAGCGCAATCACCGTTTCGAGGCCGAAAATGTGCAGTGCGCCGTACAACAATGCGTAGGCCGGCACGATCACGCAGGTCAGAAGGACAATTGACGTTACGAACGAACGCGCGGCGTCACGCACGCTGCCGCCGGAATAGCGCAAGATGATGTCCGACAGGCCGGCATGGGCGATGCCGAAATTGGTCAGCGTGACGAAGAGTGCGATCGAATTCAGCGCAATCCATTCGCCGTAACGCTCGGCGCCCCAGATGGCCAGAAACAGCGGTACGAGCAGAAGCTGTTCGGCTATTCGCATCAAGCGAACGAAGACATTCCCGACCAGGGTGCCCCAAATTCGCCGGCGAGCCGTAGAATCGATCATCGTGTAACGACTTTCGATCGGACCGACATCAGGATTCCATGAGGTCTGCGAACGAGATGGCCGCGGCGGGAGCATTTGCGATCGCGAAGCGGGCGGGGCCATGGTGGCCGTCTCAGATGGCACGGGCGATCGCTGATGGGAAGATGACGGGCGGCATCTTCTATTGCAGGCGCCTTCGCTCAAATGCGGGCTGCGGCCGAAACAGCACCCGCTCCAGAGCATAGGCCAGCGCTATTGGCGTGAGCACAAAAAAGAAAAAGCCGGTGATGATGTGATAGCCGCCGTCTCGCGCCCACTGCAAGAGCAGCGCAAGAATCCAAAAATATGCGCAGTAGAAATATATCGACGGCGTCGCGCTACAGAAGCGCTTGTACAGCCATCCGTAAAACGCGCCGACCAACCCGGTGGTCACGATCACACCGAAATAACCAAGGCTGATCCAACCGTCTCCCACCAAGGTGGTGACGTAGGATGAGAAATTTCCGTAATCATCGAGATTGACCCAAACGATCGGCGATCCGACCGGCTTATCGGGCCACAGCGCACGCGGAATTGGCTGGGTCAAGAGACCGAGATATTGCGTGAAATAGGAATAGCTCTTGCTGACATCCGGAACCTTAGCCAGGACGAAACTGAGAAAATCGAACATCGCAAAATCCGGGTGCTCGCCGAACGACGAATTGCTCAAGTCGAAGTCGAGATTGATCTCGCCCGTCAGAAGGAATTTAACGAACGTGTCTCGATCATGCCCGACAACAACAAACGCAAAAAGCGCCAGCCCGGCAATGATGTAATGCTTGGTCTCGAAAAATTTCCTTTGGTGCAGATAAGAAACCAGAAGCAGCAGGACCAACACCGAGATGGCCAGCGGCCACCGCGCGCCGACTTGCAATGACACCAATGCGCAAAGGAGCAATGGGATCCATGACCACCATCGCCCGCGCTTCATCACGATCAGAAGGGTCGCAAACGGCAGCGCAAAATTTCGCGCGTCCGTGATATAGGCCGAAGAATCAATAAAGAGCACTGTGCCCGTTGCCGGATCAATCCGCAAATTCAATTGCCCGAGCTCGTCCAAAACCGCGGTGCCGTAGGCCTGCCGCATGGTGAATGCCAGGAAGAACGAGTACAAAATCAGCGGAGCGAGGATGAGAAGGGCTGCCGTGAATGCGGTTCGTTCTTTGTAGCCGAATGGGGGCGATTGAAAGTTTGGCGCATATGGCTTGAACCCGACGGCGACGAGATAGCACAGTGTAAAACTCAAAAAGCCTACATCCGTAACGAGCAGCGTATGAACGAACTCTCCATCGGTCGGGAGATATTTCATCCTTTCGAATACCGTTCTCAAGTCGAACAAATAGATGAGTACCGGTCGCTGCACGAAGGAAATGAAATGGAATACGACATAAATAAACAAGCCTGAGTAGATGTTCATAAAGCCGCGCGCCGCGAGGAAGATCACGACGAACGCAAATAGCAAAACATGCAGAGTGAGCGCGGTTTCAACCATGCCGGGGCTCCGCGCTAATGGCTGCCTGCCGGAGCCGCGGCGCTTTCGCTAATCGGTATTTCGCCAGCCAGCATGTTGAAATTGCTCCAACCGTCGACGACCGAAATCGGAAATTCCGCCGATTTTGCGCCGATCGTGACACCGGCTCTTTTGACGACAAAAGACACGGGTCCGCTTCGCATTGGCAAAGTCGCCTCGGTCACGCCGGCGCCGAGCTTGACGCTCTCTGCCATCCCGCCGGTGCCCGATGTGACTTCGGCGGGAGCGCGAAGGAGGCCGAGAATATTGATCTGATCCACCAACTGCGTCGTACCTTTCGGCCAGCCGATGCGCCCTTCAAGCGGAACCGGATAGCCGGGCGCGTATTTCCGATGCAGCCGATAAGCGTAGAAAATCTGGTCGTGGGTAATTGGGGGCTGCTGTCCGCTCTTGAACCAGTCGATGAAGTAACGGTTCGCGGCGAGGAAGCCATGATGCGAGAGCAGATAGCCCCATAAGTCGATCCAATATACCCGTTCGTCGCTTGCCGCCAAAGGGCCGAAATAGGTGTCCTCGCTGTAATCGTTCCAGGTCACGAGCTGAACCCAGCTGGTATTGGAATGAATGGCCGCGTCCCATTGCTTGACGAGGCCGTCATAGCCGTTGTTTTCGAAGACGCGGTAATTACCGCGAAGTCCGCGGTAGTATGGCGCTATACCCGCCATGAACAGTTTGCCGCGCTTGGACCATTCATCGGCGTGATGCCGTATGCCCGCGGCGAGATCGTCGGGAGTTCCGGCAGCACCAAAATAGAAGTAACCGTCAACGCTATCGCTCTGAGCCGTGAGCTCGTCGAGATCACGGGTGGTCGGGATTTCATGGCCGCTCGACGGGTAGAAGAATGGAATCAGGAAGACATTCTCGCCTGTCCGCTGCAAGGATCTTCGCGCGAATGGAACGAAACCATTCGGGATCGCCCATAAAGGTGTTCAGAACCGGCCGGCCTTGATAACGGAAATAATTGGGATGATCGCGATAGGTCACGACCATGTCGGCCGCCTCGTCAGCGGACAAGTCAAAGCCGAACCTGGCTCCGGCTTTATCGGCCGCGAAAAAAAGCTTGAATTCGGGACCAAAGCGTTTCGCCGCCTCAAACAACATGGCGGTATTTCTTTTGTAGCGCGGAGCTGCCGTTCCATTCGCCGCAATTCAATACAAACCCGTCGATGCCGGCATCGTGCGCCGCGCGGATTTCGGCAAGGAAATCGTCAACGGTTACCTTCTCGCCTGCCAGCGGACAACAAACCATGTAATTGGCGAAGACCAGTCTCTGCGGGGCGGCGCCATCTTGCGATTACGCCAGCGCCATAAGACGAGGCACTCAGCGTTAAGAGAGCGATCAGCGTCACCAAGGCCAACATCCTGGCGGTCGCGAACGCGAGGGCGCCTCCAGAGCGCGCCCTATCGATCGATCTCGCTAATCGGAAACGCATTCTGCCGTCTTGCCGGTGAAGCCGCATGTATAACACAGCATCGAGATCCAGTCCAGTTTCGGCAGACCCCGCGTCGCCATGGGCGACCGCCGTTAACCTAAATGGGCGGTCCCCATCGCGCCCTAGCTGAGACGCTTGCCCCTGCCGGCGCTACTACGCATGACGGCGTAACCGCAGCAGATCCCGGGAAGCAGGCGACTGTTCGTAGCGCTTAACTCTTAGCGCGAAAACCCGCCCGCGCGCATTGAAAACTTAAGCACGCTTTTGTATCAAGAAGCTCCGCGGCGCCCGAGAGAAACGCATGAAATGCCAATTGTGCAATCATAGCGAGATCGTCGAATTTCTAAATCTCGGACAGCAGCCCCTCGCCAATAAATATCCAACAACCGACCAATTTAAGAGCGAAGAATTCTTTCCTCTTGCGATGTTCTTTTGTCCCGCGTGCAAAAACGTTCAGCTCGGGACGATCATTTCGCGCGAGAGAATGTTCGAGGATTATTATTACCTGTCGTCGGTCAATGCTGGCCTCGTGAGGCACTTCGAGCGGCTCGCAAAAAAGCTCTCCAAAGCGCGTTTTGTGGTCGACATCGGCTCGAACGACGGCATTTTGCTGAAGCCCCTGAAGGAAGCCGGCGTTAAGGCGCTCGGAGTCGATCCTTCGATCAACGTATCGAAGATCGCCAACGAGCAAGGACTAGAGACCCTTTGCGCGTTCTTCGACACTGACAGTCGCCGACCGGATCGCGAAAGACTACGGCAAGCCGGACACCATCGTTGCCAGCAGCGTATTCACGCATCTTGAAAATCCTCACCAGTTTATCGAAGGCGTCAAACGCCTCTTGTCCGAGGACGGACGCTTTATTATCGAGGTTGAATATATCGGCAACATCCTCAACGCCATTCAATTCGAGCGATTCTATCTCGATCGGATCTTCTATTACTCGCTGACGTCGCTGCAGCGTCTTTTCCAAAGCGCACGACATGGTCGTCAGCGACGTCGAGCACATCGAGCCGCACGGCGGTTCATTGCAGGTCACGATCAAGCGCAAGGACCACGGAACGCCATCGCGCGCGGTCACGCGACCTTCTGCAGGCCGAACAGGAAAGTTTGACGGTTGCAAATCTGAAAGACTTCAGGAGCAAGGTCGAGACTCAGATCGGCGCACTCCGCGACCTGCTCGAGGGCTACAAGAAGGAAAATATAAAGGTGGCCGGGTACGGCGCCCCGGCGCGATTATCGACGATTTGCAACTTCGGTCATATCGGGCCGTCCCTGAATTGAATTTACCGTCGACGACAGTCCGCTGAAGCAGAACAAGTTCACCCCGGGGACCCACATTCCGATCGTCACCAAAGAGCATTTGGACGGTCACCGCCCGGACGTGCTCGTCGTCTTCGCCTACGAATATTTCGACGACATCCGAAAGAAGACCGCCGGATCGTACCGCTATCTTCTGCCAATCCCCCCTAGAGAGGTCACAATGATCTCAATATCTTCTGGCATGCTCGATGATGTCGACGCAAATCATCGAAGGGCCTCGGCCCGCTGGTTCATCGCTTCTCCGGAAAGACCATACTTTTGGCCGGCGGCGCGGGCTTTCTGGGCCGGCATTTTATCTCGGTGTTTCGCCGTCTCAACCACGGCATTCTGGCCGAGCCATGCAAGGTGATCTCTGCCGACAACTATCATCACCGGCGAGCAGCTCGAATTGTACGAGGGCAATCATCGCGATCCCAACGTCGTCGAAGTGTGGGCCGACGTCATCCTATCCGCTGCCGCTGCGCGAAGACTTGCATTTCATCATTCATGCGGCGGGCGTCGCATCGCCGGTTTACTACATGAAGTATCCGCTGGAGACCATCGAGAGCGCGGTACAGGGCACCAAAAATTTGCTGGAACTGGCGCGAAAGAACCCGAAGCTTGAAGGCGTTTCTTATTCTTTCAGCTCGAGCGAAATCTACGGCGACCCCGACGCCTCCGCGATACCGACGCCCGAGACCTATCATGGCTATGTCTCAAGCGTTGGTCCACGCGCTTGTTATGATGAGTCCAAGCGTCTTGGAGAGACAATAGCGACGATTTATCAGCAGCAGTTCAAAGTGCCGGCAAAGATCGTGCGGCCATTCAATGTGTTCGGCCCCGGCATGAAGCACAACGATCGGCGTGTCATTCCCATGTTTACCTACGAGGCGCTTAACGGGCGTGCGCTTCCCATTCATGGAAACGGCGAGCAAACTCGGACGTTCTGTTATATCACCGATGCGATCGTCGGCTTCTTAAAGACGCTGCTGACGGGTAGCTCCAGGCGAAGCCTACAATATCGGCAATACCAACAACGAGATCTCCATGTATGATCTCGGCGAAACTGTATGCGTCGCTCATTCCCGGCTCGACAGTCAACCGAATCCCCTATCCCTCGACCTACCCGGCCGGCGAGCCGCAGCGACGTTGTCCGGATCTCACAAAGGCAAAGAAGCATTTGGGATACGCTTCGACGGGTAGACTTACAGGCTGGCCTCGGCGCATTCGTCGATTGGGCGCGTCAGCAAGACGGTTATCGCGACTGACCCGCTTACGATACTGCATCGGCCCGCTCCCTTTCGGGACTGCGATTGAATGACGATACGCCTTGGACTTGTAGGCCACGGCCGGTGGGGCAAAATAATCGCGCGGACGCTTCAGCCGTTTGACGATGTGTCGCTCAGGATCATCGCCAAGGGAGAAGCGCCGCCACTGGATCTCGACGGGGTCGTGATCGCAAACCAGAGCGCGGGGCATGCGCAGGCGGCGC
This sequence comes from uncultured Alphaproteobacteria bacterium, assembly GCA_963732015.1. GTDB lineage: Bacteria > Pseudomonadota > Alphaproteobacteria > Rhizobiales > Xanthobacteraceae > BOG-931. Next base: position 34,366 of record CAVSXY010000012.1, read on the forward strand.
TTCCATACATTGCGAATGGAATCGCGACTTTCATTGAAAAGCCGATGGCCACGAATGTCATCGATGCCGAAAATATCCAAGATACGGCAATACGATCCGGCGCCGTTGTCTTTGTCGGTCATATTTTCCTGCACCATCCGGCATTTATGGCTGCGTTACGGTTACTGCCTTCGTTTGGCGCCGTTCGATACATTTTGAGCGAGGGGATGAACGATAGGCCGCGCACGGATACGTCGGTGCTTTGGGATCATCTCCCGCACGATCTGTCGATGGCGCGTGCGATCTTTGGCCGCGATCCGCGCAGTGTTATGGCCCGAACTCTTTCGGGAGCGGCGTTACCTGAGGCGGCATTATCGATATTTGACTATGGCGACGTGCCTCTCGTGTCCACTACAAGCTGGCTGTCAGCTGTTCCACAGCGGCAGCTGACCGTCGTATGCGAGGAGGCGACACTCGTCTTCGACGACAAGGCGGCTCGCAAATTGATGATTTACGACAAAGAAGGCATTCGCCCCGATCCGAACTATTCCGACGAATTGCCTTTGACGGTGGAAATGCGAGCATTTCTAGAAGCCGTCAGGAGGCGCCGCCCGGACAAATTGGAAATCGAATTAGGCTTGGGGGTTATTCGTGCGATCGCCGCTGCGGAAAGGTCGATCCAGCTCGGCGGCCAGACAGTCCAGATCTAAGATCTAATTCGACCCGAGCGGCATCGCCAGCGCGTTATCGAGGCCATCTAGTGAATTGAATGGTCATTGCGCTCAATGCCCGGGACGTCGATATCATAGCCCCTCGACTGCAGAATACGCGCGAAGGCCTCTCTCTGCGGCTCTGGAATGTCCTTGATCCGCGCGAGCAGCGTTACCCGCATCGGCCATCCAGGACCTACGAAATTGTCAACAGCCGAGAGCACGAATTCCGGCTGTAGGGACTTGGCAAACTCCGACAATGCGAGTTCGGCGAGATCCGGCGGTAGATAAGGGAAGATCGCCAGCGCAAAGCGGTTGCGCTTGACCATAACCCAACCTTCATTGGGTCCTTCTTGGTAGGACATTCGCAGCAAGGCCAGATCGTCAGGCTTAAAACCGACACTGATGGAATTCAACCAGAACAGGCTTAACCAACCATAGGCGTCGGCTGGACTGCAGGAGAGTGACTTTTTGATCGCGGATCTTGTCGCTGCGAGATCTCCGTCAAGATGAGCGAGATCCGCGTTATTGAGCGCGAGCTCAAGAATTCGCATCCGAAGAATGACGTCGCTCCTCAGAGCGCGTGCTTGGCAATACCGATCATTCTCAATTGCATCCAGGACCGGAACTTTATCCTGGAGCAGTTGTGGTCGATAGGCGAACCCGCGGATGACGTAAGCCGCCAGATCATCGACATCCGCGTTGCGCTTGAAGATCGGAAACGTCGCCAATCCCCAGAGCGCGCCGGTACAGCCGAAAACGACAAGCAGGATGCGCGCTGTAACGTGGGCGTTCAATTCCGACTAATCCGTGTAACCGTACTGCGAGTAGTATTTATTGTAGTAATAATGGCCGTGATATCCCGCGTAGCGGCTCAACATGGTCAGATCGGCTTTGTTGAGTACGACACCGAGCATGTTATCGAGAACGCCACGAGTATCGCCCAGCGCATGTTCGACGACTTCGATTTTTGTCCTGCCCCATTCGATGACAAAGACAAATGCGTCAACGAGATTGGTCACGGTACGCACATCGACCACGGGCGCCAGCGGCGACAAATCGATGATGATGTAGTCGTAGACCGAGCGCAGACGCTCGACGAGCTCCTTGGTGTCTTCCGAACCCAGAAGCTCGGAGGTATGGATCAGCCGGCTCTTGGCGACGGTGGGAATGAAGCTCAGATTGGTCGTCGGATCGGTGAAGGCAGCGTCACTGAGCGAAGCGCTGCCGGCAAGCACCTCCACCAAGCCGCGATCGGCGTTGGGCGCGAGACGGCGGGACAATGACGGATTACGCAAATCGGCATCGATCAGAAGCACCTTCCCGCCGCTTTGCGCCATGAGCTCGGCAAGCGCGGCGGCGATGGTCGATTTCCCTTCGTTCGGCAGCGACGATGTAATTCCCAGGACCTTGCAGGACTTCTTCGTTCCATAGAGGTCGGCAGCGACCTTGATCGAGCGGATAGCCTCCGCGGAACGGGAGAAGGGATTATCGAGAATCTCCCAGAAAACATCGCCGTTGCGCTGGATCCTCCTGCCGCCGGCCCTGGACAGTTCGGGCCTTTGCGCTATTCCCTTGCCATTCGTGCCGCCCAATACCGGCATCACGGCAAGGCACGTCGTCTTAAGCAATTCCTCGACCTGCTCGGTTGTGCGGAACACACGGTCCGACAGATCCCGGAGGCGGCGCGATGCCGAGGCCGATTGCCAAGCCAAGTACGACCGCCAACAGCAAGACCAGAGTGACCTTAGGATCGCTTGCCCGCAGACGGCGGCGTAGCCGAAGTAATGAGGCGCGCTTCGGTAATCGGGAAGCTTTCCTGCTGGATCGCCTCCATGTAGCGCTGCAGGAAATTGTTGTAGAGAGTGTGATTTGTCTCCGCCGAGCTTTCGAGGTCGCGAAGCGCGACCTGCGCTTGGTCGGTCGATTTCGATTCCGTGACGGCCTGCGCCAACCCATTCTGGATTGCCAGTTCGCCCTGTTTGGCGATGTCGTAATCGCTTTTGTAGGTCTCGGCGATCCGGCTCAATTCGTCCAAGATGGACTTTCGAAGCTCCGCCATCTGGTTTCGCAGATTAACCGCAGCCAAGTGGTTGACGCCGTACCGCGCCGACCAATCGGCTTCTCGTGCTTTCAGATCGAGATACTGTTCGCGCAGCTTCGTAATCACGTCACTCTTGAGCGTATCCGTAACCGTGGCATCCGGTGCCGACGGGCTGTTGATGATGTCCTGGATACGATCGAGCCGCGCCTTCATTTCCGCGGTATGTTTTTGCGCAAGAATATACTGCGTGTTGATTTCAGACAGCTGCTGGTCGGTCATCAGCCGACCGCCGGTATCGACGATGTTGTTCTTGGCCTTGAAGTCGGCGACCGCCCGTTGGGCCGCCGTCGACTGGTCGCGCAATTCGTGGATTCGGTCCTGCAACCATGAACCCGCCCGTTGCGTCGCCTGGAATTTGGCTGCGAGCTGATCGGTGATGTAGGCGTCGGCAACGGCGTTAGCGATTTCCGCGGCACGTTGCGGGCTTATACGCTTTGAAATTGATTTCGAGGACGTAGCTCAAGCCAACGCGTTTGACGGAAAGGCGCTTAGCAAAAGCTTCGGTCGCGCGGCGCTGCAGCTCAAATTCCGATTCCGGCCCCACGAGGCCCGAGAAAGGTCGCTGACGGTGCCGTAGGCGCTGCCGATCAGGCCGCCACCGAAACCGACAAATTCGGGATCGTCGGTCAAATGCAGCTGCTTGATCACCGCCAGCGCGATGTTTTCGGACCGCAATATCTCGACTTGGCTCTCGACCATCGATGAATTGACGGGAAGGTCTCCGATGATCGGCTGCTGCTTGAAAAATATTGACCTTATTGCTGTCGATGATCATCGTCGCCTGCGCGGTATAGCTCGGCGGCGTATTGAGCAAATAGACGACGGCGAGGACGACGGCCCCCAGCGTCGAAATGACGATGACCGGAAGCTGCCGCCGAACAAAGGCGGCGAACCAGCGCATGGAATTCAGCGGCTGCGCTTTGCGCAACCACACCTTCGGAAGAATCGAGGGGGACTTTGGTTTTCTGAAGCATCCGCGATCGACCACACCGCTCTTTTGGCGCCTACGAAAGGCAGCCGCGGTCACCTAGGACCTGGCTCCAAAGCTAAATGCAGACGTCCCTTCCGACCACAGCCTAGGGACTGGTGGTCGTCGTCCCGTTGGTCGTGTCCGCGCCGACAACCCCGCCCGTCATGGTGAAGCCGCCGGTATTCACGCCATTTCCGTCGATGCCCTCGGTGGCGCCGTTACCGAAAAAGCCGCCGCCCAAAGAGTTCGACCCGCCGCCCGGACCGCCGGCCGATCCACCACCGCCGCCACGCCACGCGCCGATCGGATTGTTACCTGCGGCATTCGAAAAATCTAGGACGAAAGGAGCATCGTTGGTCTGACGCGACTGCTAGCTGGACGTCCAGGGCGACGCCTTGACCGATACTTCCGCCTTGCGCGGTCTGGCCTTGGTTGACCCGTTCCACAATCTCGCCGCCTGCGCGAGACCGGATGCGATCGCTGATTTCTGTTCGGCGGTTGCGGCCGGCAACAGAGCCGAGGATCGGCGACAGGGATTCGAATCGGACAGCATCAGATCACGAATAGTGGCGATCAGCTGCCCGCCGCCCGACTTGATGTCCTGGGTCAAAAACGAATGTGAACTTATGCTTCCTTCTAGAGCGGAAACTTGGCTCGCCGACATCGGCGGCGGGTTGCCGTTGCAGCAGGCCGAGCCTTGTCCCGGCGTTCCCGAGGTCAAATTGTTCGGGAGGCCTTGAACCGGATTCGTGGACGCGAAAGCCATCGAACTTGCTGTCAGTGCGATGACCGCAGCAACTACCGCCAAGCAATGTCGGGCCCTGTCTCATAGTCATTGCACTCCAACCTGATGCAGTTTTCATACCAACCTTACGCATATAATGCCCAACAATTACAAATTAAAATCGACCAGGCAAGCGGCCGGATCCTAATTAACGTAAACCCCGATCCTGGCGAACGCTTGAATAAGACTGCGCAAACCCCGCGCCGACCAGAGCAAATACTGGGATGGCAAAGCCCGGAATTTGCAATGAAAAGTCGATTAACGAGTGCAAAAGGCCAATAACGGCCACGGCAAACGCGGCGGTCGGGATGGCGATGTCGCGCTTGCGTAGTCCAATACCGCGCCACAGCCGCCACAAAGCAAGGCACCAAAGCGCCGCAACGAGCAGTGCCAGCGGCACACCGAGTTCCGCCGCTATCTCCAGCAGCGTGTCATGGGCTCTGTTCCAGACGCCCCAGATCGAGGCATCGTCGCTGCGGTATGCCGGAAAGCTCCATTCATAACTGCCCAGACCGGTGCCGAACCAAGGATGATCGGAGATCATCTTTAAAGTCGATTTGTATGTCGCCGATCGGGCCGGGTCGCTGACGCCATATTCATTAAAGCGATTGCCGACCTCCCCGCCGAATACTTGCAGTAGCACCGCGCCCGCGACCGCCACCGTCAGCACCGCGAGAACCAGCTTTCGACGATCCCGCCAGCGGCGCCGATAAAAAGCGAGGTATGCGACAGCAAGACCAACGAGCGAGAATACGACGCCGGCCCTCGAACCGGCCATCAGCATGGCGGTGACACAGACCAGCAGCATCGCCGACAAAGGTGCGAGGTCGCGACGCGAACGCAATGCGTCGATTCTCGCCGGCCAACGCCGGACGCCTGACGCCCTCGTTCGACCTCCGCGCTTCGTAATCTTGCAGTAAAAGCAGAAGACACACCACCGCACACGATCCGAAGTAGACCGCCGCGGTGTTGCGATTGACGAAAGTCGCCGTCAGCGACGACGTGTAAGCGAGCTTTTCTCGCCACAGGACTTTTGTCGGATCGGCAATAAAGAGAATGATTCCGAGAACGGCGTAGGCAGCACCGGACCAGGCCACCACACGGAGCAGTTGACCGGCGCGACGGCGATCGCCGCAAACCACATAGGCTCGCCGCAAACGCGAGTATCGCTGCAAGCGGAGCGCCAATGGCGAAGAATGGCTCGTCATGCATGATCGTGATCGACGGCTCGAAGCGGCTGCCCCAGCAGGCGGCCGGCCTCGTCCCAAATCGGATGAGGCGCCGCGCCACTCCAAGGTTGCGAGGCCAATTGCTCATGCAGTACGAGAAGATAAGCGACAATAACGACCGCGACGGCGGCGAGCGGCAGCAATTGCTCGCGACGGAGACGGCTGTGGTGACGCAAAGACGACCGCGGCGCCAAGAACCACGCACCAAAGGGCGATAACGACTTTGTCGGTCGAACCGAAGGGTAACGGCGCTAGCGCGACAACCGCAAACAGCAGGAAAGAGCTGCCCCGATTGGTGGCCGCGATTTCCGGTTTCGTCGGCAACTTTAGGGCGTCGTGGCGGACCCGCCCGTAACTATGGGGCTGCCGTTGATTGCGCTCTTGAGAATGTAGCCGTTCGTTGCGGCAACCATCGGATCGTTGGCCGTTGCGACGATGAGCCGGACGTAGTTCAGGAACTTGGCGACCTCGACGGCCGGAGCGTTGGAGATGAACAGAACGTCCTTGTTCCGGATCTGCATCTTGGTGGCCAGGAAGTAGCCGGACGGATCGCGGAAGTTTACCTCGTAGATGACCGGGATCATCGGCGTCGAGAATTGCGTCACGTCGACGCCGAGCTTGGCCGCAACGTCTGGCGGCTCGCCGCGATAGAGGAATACGTCGCCGGGATCGGCGGTGGCGTCGTTCAAGCCGCCGGCTTTGCCGACCGCTTCAGCCAAGGAAATGCGCCAAGCTTCGAAATTGAACTGGCCTTGCTGGCCGGTGGCGCCGAAAGCCAGGAACGTCTGCGGCTCGCGGTAGACGTAAATCGTATCGTTCGGCAGCGCCCAGACGTTATTGGCAGGTTCGTAGACGAGCGCGCCAAAGGGCAACGTGGCGCGCCGCCCGTTACGCTCCAGCATCACCCAGGTATCGAAGCCTTGTCCTTTCGGGCCGCCGGCGCGCGTAATGGCATCGAGGATTTTTTCGCCGGCCGCATTCGCTGGGAACCGCTGGCGGCGAATTCACTTCGCCGAGAACGCTGATCAAGGACGTGCGCTGATCGACCAGCGCGACAACGGCCTGCGGCTCGATCGCGCGATTTTTCAACTTGTCGACGATATCGCCCTGCACCTCGCTCGGCGTGCGGCCGGCCGCCCTGATGGCGCCCGCATAAGGAATGGAAATGTTGCCGCTGGTGTCGACGTTCTGATTGGGCAGCGTGATGAAGTTACCGGGCCGGACGCTCGCTTCCGCGGGGATGAACAGGCCACCGGCGGCGGCCTCGAAGATCGTCACGCTGACAACGTCGCCGATGCCGAATCGGATTTGCGGGGGCGCTGGGCGCTCAGGAAAATCGGCAGCAAACCGCGCATTGCTGTGTCCGAGGATGTCGAGAACATCCGGGCTCAATTTGACGAGAGCGTAGGGAATGCTTTCGGGCGTTTTCTCTTTGCCGTTGCGAATATCCCAGCCCGAGGGACCGTTCTGCGGCAAGCCGCACCCGGTAATGGCTACCGAGAGCAACACAAACATAGCTGCAAGGCGCAGAGCGGCCCTGTGAGGTCCGCATGGTGCCCCTTCCCAACCCCTAATTCGCTAACATATTGCTGTGCACGCGAGCTAGCGATTGGAACCGCGATAATTGCGCACAAGAAGCGGAGTTTGAGCTGTGTTGCAAATGCGCAACGATCATGAGAGAGTACAAAAAGTGACGGGTTACGGGGGCGTCAAATGACCAAAATCTTGATCGCCGGTATCGGGTTCTTGGCCCTGAGCGGATTTGTCGCTCCGAGCTGTCGCTGCGGCGACTGATCTCGGGTGCCCTCGTCGTCGCCGAGGCTGTCCGCGCGTCTGGACGTGCAGGGCAGGCCTGCGATGGAGCACGTCTGCCGGCCGATGGGCTGCCCCGACGGCTATGGCTGTTACCCGCTTTATGGCGCCTATGGTCCTTATGGCGGCACGGCCTACTGGAGCTCGTTCAGCTACCGGAACTAGCCGACCGCCGCTTTGGCGGCTTGATCCTGCCCCACGGTTCCGATCCGCAGTCGTTCGAACTGGTCGCGTCGCGACCGGCGTCGTTGCATCGGCCGCAGACCGCACGACCGTTGCTTTCATTCTTTTTTAAGCCGCCGGCAGCACCCTCTCGCGCAGGAGCGTGCGCAATGGCCGATGACGGCATTGGCTGCATTGGTGTTCGGCGCCGCTCTTGGCTTGCGCTACAACGCCTGGGCCTTGTTGCTGTGTCTGGGCGCCACGGTGCTCGTGATGTCGAGCGTCATGCTGGTTTCGGCCAGCCCTATTTCATCGACAGCCGTTGCCACTCGTTCTCGTCGTTGACCGGCATGCAGATCGGCTATTTGGCCGGCAGCCTATGCGGCACAGACCGGCATATCGGCGGCGCTCCGAAGCCTTCGCGGCGATCCGCATGCCCTTCGTCATCAATCAATAGCGTATCGGATCGCTCTCCGCCGGCCTGCATCTTCGCCAGCAAGGCGGGGTCGAGCGCGCCTACGGAAGATTCCAGAAAGCGCTTTCCGTCGGGCGACGCCTGCCGGTACGACGCCACGAGTGCCGATTGCAGCGCGGGCTGGCGTACCGCGGATAGAACCTCGCCCGAAACCAAACTTTGGAAATCGGGATCCGCGATCGCCGGCGATTGAACGGCCAGTTTCATGCGCAACGGAATAAGCGCGAGATCGTTCGGTCCCGTGTAATATGACATTTTCAGCGCTTCGATCTGTTGCCGCGGTTCGAGCCCGAGCTGCGAATCAATGAGCGCAAGAAGGAGCCAGGCGCGCGCATCGTGCGGCGCAAGCCGGGCGGACCGCGGAAGCCGCCGCGCGCGCTTCGTCCAAGCGCCGGCGAGGGCGCCGCGCCGTTTCCGCCGGCGGCTCCCGACCAAGTCAGCAACGCGTCGTCGAACCAAAAATCACCGCGAATATGGGCGACTTGCGCGGCCATCGCCGCGGCCGGTGCTTTGCCTGCGTCTGTCCTGCGCCGGCTCGGAGACAAAATATGGCGTCGCCGGATGCATGAAGACGGCCGCAAGCTGCCACAGCGCATAGAAGCCAAGAACACAGCTCAGCGCCAACAGGCCAAAGCGAACGCGGATCGTCCGCGACGTATCGCCGGGAAAAGTCGCTGGCGTGCCGGCCGGCAGAAACTTGTTTCGATTGAATGAGCGGCATCGTTACTGTTACAAAACCCGCAACTTGTCGCCGGCGATGACGAGACATGTCAGCTTGCCGGTCGCATAGGCGCCGGTGTCGATATTGATCCGGTTCGGCCGAAATTCCGGCTCGAATGCCGGCGTATGGCCGTGCACAATGATCTTGCCGAAATCGTCATGGCAACTGAGAAACTGCTCGCGGATTTCCAGCAAATCTTCTTCGCGCTGCTGCTCGAGCGGCACGCCCGGCCGTACGCCGGCATGAACGAAGTAGAAATCCCCATAACAGGCGTAGGGCTGCAGATTTTGCAGAAAGTCGCGATGCGCCGGCGGCAGCGCGCCGTCGAACGCGCGCGCCGTTTCGATATTGTTCGTTCGGTCCGGCCGAGACCGGCGGATGCAATCCGTATGACATCAGCGTCTCGAGTCCGCCAAGCTGGCTCCATGCGCCGAGAAAAGCCGGATTGCTCAAGAATTCGCAGCGGATAGGTCTCGTGATTGCCCCTGATGAAAAACCGCGCGGCGGGTGCGGCCGCGGTCGATGAGGAGGTCGAGCACGTCGCGGGAGCCGGACCGCGATCGATATAATCACCCAGATAGATTTCTATGGTTTTGGATCTTGGGCTTTGCGCCGCGTCGGCGTCGATTTGGGTAAACAATTTGTTCAAAAGATCGACGCGGCCGTGGATGTCGCCCACGGCATAGATCTGCATGCCTTCAGGCGCCGACGGCAACCGTTTTTTTGCCCTGCCGCGAAGCGACTTCCACACTTAGTCACCTTCGTTCGCGCGGTTTCGATCTAGATCAAAAGCGGATCCATTTCCGCGTCTGTTACGTTGTCAGTGCTCGCGCGCGATCCGCACGTGTATCGCGGTTAACGGATTCTATCGGCGCTACTTAGCATTTGATTTTAATTACGCAAGGCGACCAAACGGTATCGCAAATCAAGTCGGCTATTGCTTGCCCCATGAGTGCGTTGGGGAGCAAATAAAAATGCGCCGAGCCATCATTACCGCTGTGTCTGGCGATCGCTGCCATCTTCGGGGGCTTTCAAGCCGCCAATGCGTCGTTCTTCGGCATGCCGCGCTTGCTGGGTCTGCAAATTCAGCGTCTGCGCTTCGAGGAGCCGACGTTGCCGCCGATGGCGCACACCATCTTCTGCATGAATTATCCGCGTGAATGTTCGCCGCATAAGATCGTATTCCGCGGCGGCGGCATCAAGATGACGCCGGATCGCTGGCAGGAATCGGCGGCATCAATTACGACGTCAACCGCTCGATCCGGCCGCACGCCAATCTCGGCGGGTTGGCGACCGAGAAGTGGGTCGTCGCGCCGGTGGCCGGAGACTGCCACGATTATGCCGTGACCAAGCGTCACGACCTGCTCGCCAAGGGCTGGCCGGCACATGCGCTGCTCCTCGCCGAGGTCGTGACGTCGTGGGGCGAGCACCACCTCGTTCTGGTCGTGCGCACGCTCGAAGGCGATTTTGTCGCGGACAATCTCGCTCCCGATGTTCGCCCGCTGTCGCGCACGTCTTATGTTTGGGTGCGCGTGCAAACGCCGAACAATCCGATGCTCTGGGCGGCCGTCGGACGGACCGTCGCTTAACGGCGCTGCATGGTCGGAGGCAGCGTCAGATCGACGCTGCGCCCTGCCCGACAATTCTCTAGCTGCGCGGCAAACTCAGGCTTTGGCCGAGCGCAAGTCCGATCGTGATGGCGGCGAGGACGGCAAGACTTGCGGCCGTGAGGCTCGCGTCGCCGAACATTTCCAATATCAGCAACACCAGGCAGCCGGACCCGGCTGCGGCATAGAGCGAATCCCGGCCGCGCGCGAGCGCGCGCCGGAACAGGATGATGGCCAAAACAGCCCCAATGACGAGAAGGATCGCGAGAGCGGAACGTCCCAATTCGATCGCGATCTCGGCGGCGCCGCTCGGCGCGGCAAACACCGCCGGCGGATCGTCGATGCCGCGATAGATCGGCACCAGCGCGCCATAGGTGCCCGCGCCCATGCCGAGCGGGCCCGCATCCGCCAGCATCCGCGCCGCAATCGCGGTTTGCGCCGGCGTCCCCTCCGCCACGCGTAGCGCGATGTCGCCCGAGCCTTTCTCAAATCGACTGATCACCATCACCGCGGCGACGATGACAACAATGCCGGCGACGATGCTCTTCTCCCAGCCGTGACTTGGCACGTGGCGAAGAAAGGCGACAAGGAAAACCGGAACTAGGCCGCACAGCCCGGCGACAAGAATGAAACCCGGGGCATCGATCGCCGCCGTCAGGAAGCAAATCGCGAACACCGCGCCGCCCGCGCAAAACTCCGCCAGCAGGCCGCTACCGATACCGGCGCCCTCCCGGCGAAGCTGGTATTGATCGAGCGCACTGATGATCAGGGATGCCGACAGCAGCATGCCGAGATTGCCGATCGCGGCAAAAGTCGCCGTGAGACCAGTACGGTCCAATGCTTCGGAAAATTTGAAGCCACCTATCGCCATGATGACAGAAGCCAAGGTGACGAGACCCGTCACCGCAACCAGCACCCGCAGCACGCTGATGTGCGCGGCGCCGGTCGATCGCGACGCAGAGCGCCGCGAGAACGATGCCGAGGACCGTCATATAGCCAAGGAGTGCCTGGAAGGTCAGGCCGGGATCGGCGCTGATCTTGCCGCTGAGTTGGCCGTTGAAGGCGTCAGCCGCGCTCTGCCAGATCGGATGCGCCAGATAGGGCGTCGGCAGCATCTGGACAGCCATCAAGACCGCGGGAACAAGCGCCAACGGCACCAGGAGACGAATCGTCCTCCACACATGTGCGGCTTCGGCCGAACGAAGGGCAAAGCCGGCGACGCCAAGCGTGGCAGCGCTCCAAAAGGTCAGCAAGCAGACTCGCAACCGGCGTGTCGAAGACCAGAAAAACCGGCGAAGCCACGGCAAGGGACAGGAGAAGAAAGAGCGCGCTCGACACGACCGTGCAAATCCTTGTTCGGCCTTAGCCGTTCAGCCGGAAAATTCCGTGAAAATACGCCGAATCCGGATATGGGCATGGAAGCTTATCGCGGATCGATCGGACCGGCCATCGCACGCGATAAAAAGTTGGATGAATCTGTTAGCCGCGTAATGAGCTACACCGCAATCTCCTGCGTGCTCAAATGGTTTTCGCAACGCCGTTGGCTTGCAGGCACTTCTCGACAACGTCGCAGAGCTCGCGGATCTCGCGAATGCCAGGACCGTTCGGGTCAAACTCGCCGACCGAATTACCGGTCGAAAACGCGCGCACGAAAGCGGAGCGGTTGCCGATCGGCGGCGCTACGATCTCGCCGTATTCTTCCATTTCTTCGACGAGTTGACGGCCTTCAAGCGTGCGCCTGTCGACGCGATTGGGAACAAGGACGACATGGACGTAATCGGCTGCGGCGCGCCGAACGGCGCCGACGATTTCCAGCGTCCGATTGGTGGCTTCAAGATCTAGCCCCGAGGGCAGGACCGGAATGACCGCAACATCCGCCAGTGCGATCGAGGCGGCGAGCGAATTGTCAGACGGCGGCGTATCGACAACGACAAAGTCGTTGTGAACTCTCCGCACCGCCGACGCCCATTCGGCGACCGGCTTTTGCGGGGAAAAGGTAATTTCTTGAACCGGGAAATGTAACCCGCCCAGCGCCGCCCATTGGCACGCCGAGCGCAACGGATCGGCATCGATCAAAACGACGTCGCCGCCGCGCTGACGCAACTCGGCCGCGATCGAGACGGCGATGTGTGGTTTTGCCGACCCCACCTTTGCGCTGAGTGACCGCAATGCGCCGGGTATTATTGCGCCGCTGTTCAGTCGCAAAAGCCACTAACCGCCACCCCTCTGTACCGCAGCTCGCGGCCCTTCTAGCAGAGCAAAACCCCTGGCGGGAATATACGGCCTCAGTATGTTATTTTCGCCGGTAGAAAACCAGCCTTATGGCGATATTTTGCGCCGATCAGCGGCTGACAACCCAAGATTCCGCGCCGGTTTCCGTGAATTGAATCGGCATGGCGAGCGAACCGGCCTCATTGAGGGCCGAGACCAAGCGGTAGCGATGTTCCGGCTGGGTCATGAACATCAAAAATCCGCCGCCGCCCGCACCGGATACCTTGCCGGCAACGGCGCCGTTCTTGAGACCGAGTTCGAAAATCTCCTCCACTTTCGAATTGGAGACCGATTTCGAGGTCCGGCGTTTCGCCTGCCACGACCGGTTGAGCACTTGGGCGACACGATGGATATTGCCGCCGAGCAACGCCTGCTTCATCTCGAGCGCGTCCGCTTTCAATTGATGCAAAGCATCCACGGCGCCCTGATCGTTTTCCGTCGCCGCTTTGACCTGATCTTGAATGATAGCGGAGGCACGCGACTGTCCGGTGAAGCAAACGATGATCGAGGCCTCGAATTCGCACAAATACGAACTTGGAAATCCGCAACGGGTTTACCACCACGCGGTCGCCCGGCAGGAATTCCATGTAATTGACGCCGCCGAACGCGGCCGCGTATTGATCCTGCCGCCCGCCGGCGAGCTTGGCGTCGACGCGCTCGATCTCGAACGCAAGCCGCGCCACATCGTAGCTGCCGAGCGGCAGGCTGAACGCGGACCGATAGGCCTCCACCAGCGCGACGACCAGCGCCGAAGACGCGCCCAAGCCGGAGCCGGGCGGCGCGTCGACGGTCGAGGTGACCGTCAGCGCGTGGATCTTGCCGCCGAGGAATTCACGCACCATCCGATTATAGACGGCGCGATGCAGGATCGAGCCCGCTGTCGAGCGGCAGTTCGGCGGCGAGCGGCACGATGTCTTCATGTTTGACGTCATGCGCCGAGAAGCACAGCTTCTGATCGTCGCGAAAGCTCAAATTGGCATAGGCGTAGCGCGAGATCGTCACATTGAGGATCGCGCCGCCATGGGTGTCGCAATACGGCGAGAGATCGGTGCCGCCGCCGGCGAGGCCAAGCCGCAACGGCGCGCGCGCGCGCACGCTCAAGCCTAGTCCGTGGCGCGGTTTCGTGCGGCTGTCGATCGCAACCGCAATCTTTGCGCCAAAAGAATTGTTACGCAAAAAGGCCGGAATATTCACGACGCCCTCATCAAATTAAGAAAAAGATAATGACTTGGGGAGAGTTAAAGCCCCCTAAATTCGTTCATGACTCAGTCTCGTATGGCGGTAGAAAAGATCGATCCGCGCTGAAATCTGGCGCAGAAAATCAGCGCACTTTGCGCACCATGAGCAAGAGCCGCCGCCCAAGAGGGGGCTTGTCGGGCTCACTAATGCACAATCGAAAACTTCCGAACATAGACCTACAATGGGAGATGAACCTCCCAGCCTGCCGCAGCTAGCCGCGTAATTCACTCGTCGCGAATACTTACATTTGCGTCTGGAGGCGGCGTGCGCATCTCGAACCTCAATAGAGACGCAATCGGATGCGTCTCAAGCCACAAGGACGCGCTGCGGCGAGTGGATCGATGGCAGCTTTGCGCCACCACGCCGCTTCATCACCGTGACGGTGGAGCTCACGGTGATGTCCACGACACAAAGGCACCGTGAACTCGTCGCTGACCTTGCGCCCGAGCGCCCGGCTCTGAGCAAAGCGCAGGTGATGGGCATCGCAAGGCCGGCGGCCGCAAACGAGGCAAGATTGTTTGGCCACATGCTTGACGTGCTCGCGATCCCGCACCCGGCGCGGCTCCGGGAACGACAAGGCGCTCTTGTCGATCGCCTTCGCCAGACTTGGCTTCTTGGCTTCGCGTCCCGTTGGTTGAGCAGCCGGTTCTGTCGGCGGCACCGTGATATCGGCACCTGCAGTCCCCTCCGCATCATAGGCGGCAAAGCCTAACAGCTTGGTGCGGAAGCATTGGTCGATGTGTTCAGCGTCGGCCGAGTTGAGCTTGCTGATCTTGTCCGGATAACGCCGCTTCGCCCAGCGTGCCGCTTCATCGCTAGTGCCCAGATCATTGAGTTCAGCAAGCATCTGGTCACGCAGTTTCGCTGACAACTTGATGCTCAGCTCCACTGCGGCGTGTACGTTAGCCGCGGCCTGTGAGTTTGCTGGGGCTTGCGAGAATGTCTTGCTCGGCCGCTCGACAGGCGTTCGATGATCGACCCCGCGCTGACCGGCATTGAGCCGGCCGTTCCCGGCATGGGCCCGCCGCGACCGATCCATTCCCGAGGGCTTGGTCGCCGGCGTCGGCGCCACAAGGTCGGGAGCATCAAGATCATCCTCGCCGGCGATGCCAACGAGCGCAAACAGCGCATTGCGCCGGGCATAGGTCAGCGCCGCTCCCATCCGGTGTGGGGTTGCGGTCTCGCTGATCGGGCAGACCGGCCAGTCCGACGCGATCCATTCGCCCGAGGCATGAGCCAGCACGGTCGTCAGATTGACGACACCTGAGGCTTGATCGATCGCCGTGGTCTGCACGGTTGCGATCTCATGCTGGCCCAAGGTCTTGCGCACGATCTCGAGCCCACTCGCGAGCGAGGCATAGCGGAACAGCCGTTCCGGCGCGTTGGGCTCGCGCGCTTCGATCGACCCGATCAGGGATTTCTTCGGATTGGCCAGTTCAATTTGCGCCTTGGCCAAAGCCGCAGCCAAGGAAGCGATGGAGCCACTAGACCGCTGCATGGCTTTCACCCTCCTCGCCCTTGAGAAGGTCAAAACTCACTGCCCCCGATTTCGAGCGCTTTCCCCGAATGCCATGCCCGATGGCCTCTTTGGCATCCTCCGGGCATAAGGCCCTTCAGTTCGGCCTTCGCCTTCTCATGCTCGAGATACGCCGACCGGGTCTCGGCAAACACCGCTGCAAACTCCGCCCAGGCATTGGACGTGCTCATGTCGACAATACGAATGGCATCCATCTTGGGCTTTGGCGGATCGACACCAAACAGCCGTGGCGGCTCGCCGTTCTCGACACAGCGCCAAAAGCCGCTAACTCTATCGCCTCGTTGCGGGCTCTTATCCGGGGGCGCTGCTGCGCCGCAGCAACTCCCGCAGACAGCCGGTTATCGAGCTGCCCGTGCGCCCGGGTCCTATAATTCCGACCCGAAAAGTTCACCGCGATTTTTCACTAGCCGATTAATCACTAAAAATATGCTACTGCCGCGACTACTCATTCACAATTCGATTGCTACTCACCGCGAGCTGCGGCATGGAAAAAGCTGAGATTCGGACACCGCACGAAATCATCGCCTCTACAAATACCCTTATTTTATTGATGTTCTGTTTCCGTGGCGTGTATCGTAAAGGGGGGTGGCTGGTCTCGAAATTATTTGTTTAGACCTTCCCCGAATCCCTCTATAGGCAAACCCCATGACCATCCGACTGCATCGCGGCGATTTGCCGGACATTTCGCGCTATGGCGGTGCGATTGCGATCGATACCGAAACCATGGGTCTCGATCTCAATCGCGACCGGCTGTGCGTCGTGCAACTCTCGCCGGGCGACGGCTCGGCCGACGTGGTGCAGATCGCCCCGCATGCGAGCGCTAACTCGGCGCCCAACCTCAAGCGGCTCCTCACCGATACGAAACTGCTCAAGATTTTTCACTTCGCGCGCTTCGACCTTGGCATGCTGTGCAAGACTTACGCGGTGATGCCTGGGCCGGTGTTCTGCACCAAGATCGCGTCACGCCTGACGCGGACCTATACCGACCGGCACGGGCTGAAGGATCTGGTACGCGAGGTGCTCGGCCAGGAAATTTCCAAACAACAACAATCATCGGACTGGGGCGCGACGGCGCTCAGCGAGGCGCAAGTCTCCTACGCCGCGTCCGACGTGACGCATTTGCACGCGCTTAAGGACAAGCTCTCCGCCATGCTGGCGCGCGAGGGCCGCGAGGAGCTGGCGGAGGCCTGTTTCCGTTTCCTGCCGGTGCGGGTGCGGCTCGACCTTGCAGGCTTTGCCGCCGACGACATATTTGCCCATTCCTGAGCGGCGGGTTTGCGCCTTGGTTTGCGCCTTGGTCTACGCCTTGGGATGGCCCTGCCTGGGACATATTCGCCAGCGACTTTTGCGGGACAAACCCGCTAAAAGCGTGGTTTAACGTCCGAATCGGGGCGATGTTGAAGGATAATCGCTTGGCAATCGCCTATCCGGAGAATGCCGCGAAGGGGCTTTCCACCAGGCCTAGCGGCGACTTCCAGCGCAGCTATCGCTCCGCGTTGCGGCACAGCCGCCACGTGCGGTGGCTGCGCATCGGGGTGCCGGTCGGCATTGCGGCGCTTCTGTTAACGGTGGTGGCCATGAATTACGTGCCGCAGATCGGCGGATTCCGGCTGCCGGGAGAACTCGGCAATCTCGTTATCCACGGCACCAAGATCACCATGGAAGCGCCGCGGCTCAACGGCTTTACGTCCGATTCCCGCGCCTATGAATTCTCCGCGGATGCAGCGGCACAAGACATGACCAAGCCCGATCTCGTCGAGCTGCAAAAGCTCCACGCCAAGATGGAGATGGCAGACAAGAGCACGGTGGAAATGACTGCGCTCTCCGGCATCTACAACGTGAAATCGGAAATATTGACGCTCAACGAGAATATCGATCTGGCGTCGTCGAGCGGCTATTCGGGCCACTTGATCGAAGCCGTGATCGACGTGAAAAAGGGCACTGTCGTTTCGGACAAGCCGGTCGAGGTGAAAATGCTCAACGGCTCGCTGAATGCGCAGCACCTCGACATTGCCGACAACGGCAGCGTGCTGCGCTTCACCACCGTCGAGATGACGCTGCAGCCGGGCAAAGACAGCAAAGACGGCGCCAGCGATACGGCAAAGGCCGGTGATCAATGAACCGGCGTAGGCAAAAATCCTGTGCCGCGTGGGCGGGCCTCGCCGTGACGGCGATTTTGACCGCAAACTCCGCTGCCGCGCAGCCGCCGTCCAACAACGCCCCGCCGGGCCCATTCCAGGGCATGATGACCGATCAGAAAAAGGATCAGCCGGTCCAGATCGAAGCCGCGACCCTTGAAGTGCGCGATAAGAACAAGACGGCGACGTTCTCCGGCAACGTGCAGGTGGTGCAGGGCGACACCACGATGAAATGCCAAAGCCTCGTCGTCTTTTATGGTCAGGAAATCGGCATCGCCGGCAAGCCCGCTGCGACGCCAGCGACGACGACCAAGTCCACGCCCGGCATGCCGCAAGGCGCGCAGAATATTCGCCGCATCGAAGCGCATGGCAACGTTACCGTCACCACCAAGGATCAGAACGTGAAGGGGGACACCGGCATTTATGACTTGGAGTCGAAGACCATTACCCTGAGCGGCAATGTCGTCGTCAGCCAGGGCCAGAACGTCATTCACGGCGAAAGGGTCGTGGTCGATACGGTCACCGGAAATGCGAAGGTGGAATCGGCTCGAGCAATGGCGGCGCCGGCGCCGGCGCGCCCGGTCCAGGCCGCGTTCGGGCGCTGATTCAGCCCGGAAAGGGCCAAGGCGGCGGTTCGTCGAATATTATGACCATTGGACCAGGCCAAGCGAATTGACGCGGCCCTTCCGCCCGGGTGCGGAAAATCGGCTAGAATCCGCTATATAGACGGTATTGAACCGACCCGAAGGCGAGCTTCTCGAGATCGTGGCAGATATCCTTTCATACTTCCGCCGAGGCCCGACCAAGGCGCGGCGCAAGCCCGTCGCCGTCGAGGAGGACGCTATCGATCTCGAATTGATCGGCGGCACGATCAGTCATGTCTATCTCGACATCGCAAGCGTCAGCGCCGCTCCCGAAAAGCCGCGCGTAAAAGCCCCGCCGCGGGAAGCGCCGCCGCAACAGCCTTCCGCGCCACAGCAACAGACATTCGCCGCGCCGCCGCCGCCAACATTCACCCAACCCCCGGGGCAAACATTCAGCCCACCACCGCCGCCACGCGCGTTCATGCCGCCCCCCGCGACGCCGGCTCCGTCCGTCGCGCCGCCGGGAGTCGCCGCACGGCCGCAGCGCCAACCGCCTTCGGCAAACGGCCAACGTCCGGCGCCGCGGCCGCGCCGCCGCACCGACGGCAATGGCGCGGCGCCGGGCGACCGCACCGGGCTTCTTGCCGTGCACGGCGTCGAGAAGAGCTTCGTCGGACGCAAAGTGGTCAAGGGCGTGAGCTTCTACGTGCGCAAGGGCGAAGCAGTCGGCCTCCTTGGCCCGAACGGCGCCGGCAAGACGACGGTGTTCTACATGGTCACCGGCCTGATCAAGGCCGATCAAGGCCGCATCGAGCTCGACGGCCACGATGTCACCAAGCTGCCGATGTATCAGCGGGCGAGGCTCGGCATCGGCTATCTGCCGCAGGAGGCCTCGATTTTCCGCGGCCTCACTGTCGAGGACAATATTCGCTCGGTGCTCGAAGTGGTGGAGCCCGACAAAAAGCGGCGGGCGCGCGACCTCGATGCGCTGCTTGAAGAGTTCAACATCGCGCGCTTGCGCAAGACGCCGGCCATTGCGCTGTCGGGCGGTGAGCGGCGGCGCTGCGAGATCGCGCGCGCGCTGGCGACGCGGCCGAGTTACATGCTGCTCGACGAGCCGTTCGCCGGTATCGATCCGATCGCCGTCGGCGATATTCAATCGCTGGTGCGGCATCTCACCAATCGCGGCATCGGCGTTCTCATCACCGACCATAATGTGCGCGAGACGCTCGGGCTGACCGATCGCGCCTATATCATCTATTCCGGTGAAGTGCTGATGGAAGGCCGCGCCGACGAGATCGTCAACAATCCCGACGTGCGAAGGCTTTATCTCGGCGAAGAATTCCGGCTCTAATTTAAAGTCTCGCCGGAAACGCCGCGCCGTTCGGCGGCGATCTGATAAGTCGCCGCTGCCGATACATTCTCGCCGGTGCGGATCTCGTCGATGACGAACAGCGGCCGGCGCTTCAATTCAAGATAGAGGCGGCCGACATATTCGCCGAGCAAGCCGAACAGAATGAGCTGCATGCTGCCAAGCAACAGAATGAGCGTCGACAGACTGGTCCAGCCCTCGACGACGTGCCCGAACGCCCAGCTGCCGAGCGTATAGCCCAGCATCAGCAGGCTCAAAAATCCCAAAATGATGCCGAGATAAGACGCGAGCCGCAGCGGCATGATCGAGAACGACGTCAGCGCGTCGAAGGCGAGCCCGAACATTCTGCCGAGCGAATAATTGCTGCTGCCCGTCGTTCGCGGCGCGCGATCATAGGCGAGCGCGACCTGGCGCAAACCGATCCAGCTCACCATGCCGCGAATGAACCGCTGCTGCTCCGGCATCGAGTTGAGAATGTCGAGGACCTTTCGGCTCATCAGCCGGAAGTCGCCGCTGTCGACCGGCATGTCGCCGTCGGCCAGTTGCCGCAGCAGGCGGTAGAACAAAGCCGCCGTGCCGCGCTTGAGGATGGTTTCGCCCTGCCGCTCGCGGCGCTGGCCGTAGACGACATCGGCTTCGACGCGGTCCATCAGACGCCACATCTCGCCGAGCAGTTCCGGCGGGTCTTGCAGATCGGAATCGATGGTCAGCACGCGGTCGCCGCGGCAAGAGTGCAGCCCGGCCGTCATGGCGCGCTGATGGCCGTGGCGACGCGACAGATTGACCGCGACCAGTTGCGGGTCGCGTTCGGCGAGTTCGCGCATGATCTGCCAGGTCCGGTCGCCCGATCCGTCATTCACCAGGATCAGCTCGTAGTCGCTCCCGGCCATGTCCTTGGCGGCGGCCGTCATGCGCCGGTGGAACTCTTCGAGGCCGGCCTCTTCGTTGTAGCAAGGCGCGACGATCGATAGCCGCGGGCGTGCTCGCGCATCCGGCGGCAGTGGCATCGCGACGCGAAGTTGCTCGTTCACCTTGGCCTCGTTCTGCGACTTGCCGCGTTACGGCGGGTCAAGCACCTGCCCGATCGGACCGGACAGACTATACGCTGAATATTCCCTGATGGTAACGCCGTGGCGCGTCCGCGGCACAGTCGTCACCAGCTCCACTTTGCCGAATTTTTGCTGCAGGAGCGCAACCGCGTCGCACGGCGTCTGGCATACATACATGCTGGTGCCGGAAAACAAGGCCGGGTCGGGCTGGGGCAAATCGACATAGCGCATCCGCTCATTGACCTGCGCGACCTGTGGATGCGACGGCAGATAGAATTCGAGCCACCCGGCAATGCCATATTCCGTGGTCAGGACGATCGGCGCGCCGATCCTCGTGCGCACATCATCGAGCTTGCCCGCCATTTCCTTCCAGCCGGCGCCCAAAGCGCGCGCCGTCGGATCGGCGCGACCAAGCGGCAGCACGCCAAAGACCGCCTGCAGATAAAGGCAGGCCGCGATGCCAAGCCCGACCGGCACGGCGAGCCGCGCCGACCACGACACGACCGGCGCCCAGGCCTCGTCCCACTTTATTCTCTCGGCGGCGACCGCAGCGGCGATGACGAACGGCACATAGATCGGCTCCGGCCAATTGCCTTCGACGCGGCCGTGGAACGTGTGCCAGACGAAATAGAGCACGATCGGCCACACCATCGCATTGATGAGCACACGCGGCGCTTGCGGTCCGCCTTCGCCTTTGAGCATGGCGGCAAGGCCGAGACAGCCGAGAACGAAAATCGGCGGCGTCGCCATTCCCATCTGCGTGACGAAGAACTCACCGAGAAAGCGCAGCGACCATTGGTGCACGACCAGCCGGTCGAACTGATAGTGATACGACGCCCAGCCGTGCTCGGCATTCCAGATCAGCGTCGGCGAAAACACCGCAATCGCGATGACGCCGGAGATCCAGGGCCACGGCGTGAACAGCCATTTGCGCTGCGCCGGCACGATCAACAGCCAGGCGAGAATACTGACGGCAAAGAAAATCGTCGTGTATTTCGACAACAGCCCGATGCCGAACACGACGCCGATGGCGAGCCACCACTCGCCGCGCCCGGTTTCGAGAAGCTTGACCAGCGTGAACAGCAGGAACGCCGTCGCGACAACCAGGGCGTTGTCCGGTGTGGCGAGCGCCGAGCCCGCGACCATCACGATCGTCAGATTGAAATAGAGCGCCGCCGTGGCGCCGATCCTGTCGTCGTTGAACAGGATCGCGCCCGACCGCCAGATTGCCCAGCTCGCCGGCAGCGCCAGCAGGACGCCGATCGCGCGCACCCCGAATTCGGTGTCGCCGAACAATGTCGTGCCGATCCGAATAAGGATGGGATTGACCGGCGGGTGATCGAGATAGCCGCCGGCAATGTGCTTCGACCACAGCCAGTAGAGGCTTTCGTCGAAGCTGAGCGGCGCCATTCCGGCAAAGACGAGGCGCACGGCGACCAGCGTCAGAATCGTTCCGATCACTACCGACTGGTAGCGCCGTTCCGGCACCGCCGTAACGCTGAACAAAGCCACAAAAGACCCCCACCCGGCACCCGACCCAAAGCCTGCCCACAGCAGGCCCGATTCATAGCAGGACACCGGGGATGTACAAACGGTGTCGGCATGCGGGGTGGACCTGCCTGCCGGTCGCCGAGCCGGGGGGCGGCCGGCGCGCCTTTGAAGCGGCAGGCGCCGCCATGCGCGGCCGAATGACGCGCCTTCGATCTATCGCGTTCGGTGAAAGTGAAGCCGGTGCTCAAATAATGGGCATAACGGCAGATCCAGGACTGGCCTGACGTCCAATAAAGGTATCTGAGGATGGGATGCCTGTTCTAAAGCCAGATAAAAATAGGCTGGCGACACAGGCAAAGATATACGATAAGGATTAGAAGCAAGAATCGGACCAATTCATCGGCCCGCCACGTCGAAAGCCCTACGTCACAGGCCCTTATGGCTCTCTCGCAAAGACTACTGATCCGACAGAGCCAGGCGCTGGTGATGACGCCGCAGCTGATGCAGGCCATCAAGCTGCTGCAACTCTCCAATCTCGATTTGATCGCCTATGTCGAGGCCGAGCTCGAGCAAAACCCGCTGCTCGACCGCGGCGCCGAGCCCGAGCCGGCCGTCGAGCCGGAAAGCGCGCCGTCCGCGGACCAGCCGGTGATGGATGGCGAGCTGCACAATAGCAGCGAAGTCGGCGACGACCCGCACCGCGAACTCGAGCTCAACGGTCACGTCCACGACGACGCGCCCGGCACCAGCCCCGGCGAGAACTATAACGAGGATAGCGAGCCGGCCGCGGCGCGCGTCGCGGACATCCCTGTCGGCTATTCGGAATGGGCCGCCACCGGCTCCGGCGGCCGCGACGACGGCGAGTACAATCTCGAAGCCTTTGTTTCCACCGAGACCACGCTGGGCGATTGGCTGCGCGAGCAACTTACGCTCGCGATCGCCAATCCGGTGCAGCGTATGATCGGTCAGTACCTGATCGATCTCGTCGACGATTCCGGCTATCTCAGCGGCGACCTCGCGTCGGCGGCGGAAAAGCTCGGCACCGGCGTGGGCGAAGTCGAAGCCGTCCTCGTCATTCTCCAGACCTTCGATCCGCCGGGAATTTGCGCGCGTGATCTCGCCGAATGCCTGGCGATTCAGCTCCGCGAAAACGACCGTTACGATCCGGCGATGGCGGCGCTGATTTCGCGGCTCGATCTGGTGGCCAAGCGCGATTTCGCGACGCTGAAGAAAATCTGCGGCGTCGGCGATGAGGACCTCGCCGACATGATCGCCGAGGTTCGCCGCCTCAACCCAAAACCCGGTCACGCCTTCGGCTCGGCGGTCGTGCAGCCGATCGTGCCCGACGTGTTCGTGCGGCCCGGCCCGGACGGCGCCTGGCTCGTGGAACTGAACTCCGACACGCTGCCGAAGGTCCTGGTCAATCAGAGCTACTATTCGGAGGTTTCGGCCACCGCGCGCCGCGACACCGACAAGTCCTACCTGACCGAGTGTCTGCAAAGCGCGACGTGGCTCGTGCGCGCGCTCGACCAGCGCGCCCGAACCATCCTCAAAGTCGCCAACGAGATCGTGCGCCAGCAGGATGCGTTCTTTGCCCGCGGCGTCGAGCATCTGCGCCCGCTCAATCTGAAAACCGTCGCCGAAGCCATCAGCATGCACGAATCGACGGTGTCCCGCGTCACCGCCAACAAATATATGGCGACCAGCCGCGGCATCTTCGAGTTGAAATATTTCTTCACCTCGGCGATCGCCGCGTCGCATGGCGGCGAGGCGCATTCCGCCGAATCGGTGCGGCACCGCATCAAACAATTGATCGACGGTGAAATCTCAGCCGACGTCTTGTCCGACGACACCATCGTCGAGAAGCTGCGCGAGGCAGGCATCGATATCGCACGCCGCACCGTCGCCAAATACCGCGAGGCCATGCGTATTCCCTCATCGGTGCAGCGGCGGCGCGAGAAGCAGGCGGCCGCCGCCAACTAGATTCAATTTACCAGCCTCCTGTAGCATCGCCATCGCCAAGAGCATCGCCGTTGACTCCCCGCCCGCCAATACCTAGGTCGAGTCAATGCATTAGGTGAAGGACGCTGACGTTACGATGAGAGATATGGCGCGACATGAAGCTTGTTGATCGAACGCAGGCCGTTGCAAACGCTTCATTCACATTGCGGAGGCTGCCATGACATTTCGCGTGTCTGGAAAAAATCTCGATGTTGGCGATGCGCTGCGCGATCGCATCAGCGAGCGGATTGCCGAAACGGTGGGTAAGTATTTTGACGGAGGCTATTCCGGACATCTGACCTTGGCGCGAGACGGTTTCGGGTTCCGCAGCGAATGCGCGATCCATCTCGATTCGAAGATCACCTTGCATGCCGACGGCATGGCGCCCGATGCCTACGCCAGCGCCGATCAAGCGGCGGCGCGGATCGAAAAGCGGCTGCGCCGCTATCATCGGCGGCTCAAGGATCACCGCACCGAGCGCAATGACACGCGCGTCGCCAGTTGGGCCTCGATCGATGCCGCAAGCTACGTCATCGCCGCGCCGGAGCCGGAGGACGAAGCGGATATCGACGCTTTCACTCCGGTCATTATCGCCGAATCGACGACGACGCTGAAACAGCTTTCGGTCAGCGACGCGGTGACGGAACTCGATCTGACCGGCGCACCGGTTCTGGTATTCCGTCACGCCGCGCATGGCGGCGTGAACATCGTTTATCGCCGTGCCGACGGCCATTTCGGCTGGATCGATCCGCCTCTCCTGGCGGGTGCCGATGCCCATTGACGCCGTGACGCCGCCTCCCTATGGTCCGCCGCCTTTCGCATGATGCCAAAAAGGTTGGCACGGTTCGGACGCCGGCTTTCGGGAAAAGTTCATGCTCCGATGCGAAACTGATACCCGGTTCCACCGCGACCAATAGTCACTGACAATCACCGCCGCTTTCGCGCCGCCTCGCTCCTCTTCAGGTTCCAACTCATGACGCTTACCGATCTCGTCGCGCCGAATGCGATCCTCCCGGCGCTCAAGGTCAACGGCAAGAAGCAAGTGCTGCACGAACTTGCCGCGCGCGCGGCCATGCTCACCGGACAGAACGAGCGGACGATTTTCGACATTCTGATGCAGCGCGAAAAGCTCGGCTCGACCGCCGTCGGCAACGGCATCGCCATCCCGCACGGCAAGCTGCCGACGCTGACGCGCTTGTTCGGATTGTTCGCGCGACTCGAGCGCCCGATCGATTTCGAAGCGCTCGACAACCAGCCGGTCGATCTCGTTTTCCTGTTGCTGGCGCCCGAAGGCGCCGGCGCCGATCATCTCAAGGCGCTGGCGCGCATTGCGCGGCTCTTGCGCGATCCTGCAATCACGCACAAGCTGCGCGGTTCGCAGGACGCCGAAGCGCTCTACGCGGTGCTGGCGATGCCGTCGGCGAGCGCGGCATAGCCACGCCGGCAATTCAGATATCGTGGATCAGAAAGCAAAAGCGGGGCCGTTACGGCCCCGCTCTGAATTCCTGACTCCTGATCCCTAAATCCTGATCAGTGCACGCTCACTGTCTCGAGCTCCTGGCTCCAGGCATTGGCGATGGCGGCTTCGCGGCTATCGGTCAACATGATCGGCGTGCCGTCGGCGGCATGCAGCGCGAACAGCATTTGGCCGGGCTTAAGCTCCGGCATTTCGGTCTGCGGAAACAGCTTGCGCACATCCTCGAAGCGGATCGCCTTGACGTAGGCGATGTGGCCGTCGCCGAGTTGCGCCAGCGCTTCCGGTGAAAAATCCGTTTCGGCTTCGGTGCGAATTGCACCGTCTCGGTTCATCTCACTCATGGCCCTCAACTCCTTTCTGGGTCTTGGTCGAGTCGTCTTGGTCGAGTCCTACAGGTCTCTTCAATCGCACTCTTTGATTGAGATCGATTTAACGATGCGCTCGGGTTGCGGGCGCACGAGATCGATCGAGAGCAATCCGTTCCTCAAGTCCGCGCCGAGCACTTCCATGCCGTCCGCCAGCACGAAGGTACGCTGGAATTGGCGCGCGGCAATGCCGCGGTGGATATATTGCCGGCCTTTGTCGTCTTGCTGGCGGCCGCGGATGACAAGCTGGCTCTCCTCTACGCAGACATCGAGCTCGGCGCGGGTAAAACCCGCCACCGCAAGGGTGATCCGCAAACGCTCGGGACTATTCCCGTCGCGCGGAACACGCTCGATATTATAGGGAGGGTAGCCGTCTGCGGCCTTCCCGACCCGATCGAGCACGCGCTCGATCTCGTCGAAGCCAAGCAGAAAGGGACTCGAAAGCGAGGAAACCCTGGACATGGTTTCAAAGCCCTTGGTTAAGCGACTTTGGCGGGGCCCTTGACGGCACCCCAGTGATCGCGCGGGATCTTCCCGCTCGAACTCCCCCGATATGGTTATGCGGATCAATGGGTTCAAGGAGAACCTGGACAGGGCCCCGCGGCTCTCGCCATGGAGTTCTCGCCACGGATCTCACTATGAGCCGTTCCGGCCCGTTCCTGGGCACCTGCGCTAGGGCGCTTTCAGTGGCCCCGGCATCGCGCGTTCGGCTTCGGCCAAAAGCTGCGCCTCATGGCGGTTAACGAAAATGCCGCCGACGATGAAGCCCACGACCGTGATCACCACAAGAAATATCACGACGGGGCCTTGCAGGCGCTCGAACTGGCGCCCCAGCGCATAGGCGGCATAGCCGTAGGTCAGCGACCAGATAATCGACCCCATGACGTTGGCGAACAGGAAGTCGCGCCACGGCATCATATTGGCGCCGGCAAAAATCCCGGCGAAGGTGCGGAGCACCGGCACGAATTGCGCGATGAAGACGATCTTGCCGCCGTGGCGCAGGAACAGATACTGGCCGAGCTTGATCCGGGCCTCGGTCATCCGCACGTAACTGCCGTAGCGCAGCAATAGCCAATAGCCGAACACCCGGCCGAGCGCGTAGCCGATCATGCGGCCGACAATGGCGGCGACCGCCGCGGTCAAGATCACCGCGACGATGTTCAGATCGTGTTTGGTGCCGGCATAGATCGCAGCGCCCAGAAGCGCCGTTTCACCGGGCAGCGGAACGCCAACGCATTCCAAGCCGACGATGAGGGCGACCGTTACGAGGCCGTAGACGTGGATAAGATGCTCGACGAAATGCATTACCAGGCTGTGGTGCGGAACACTGCTTACTTATACCTATTCCGACGTAAAGATAACGCCTTGACTTTGTCGCAGCGGTTCCCGATGGCGTTCGGCGTGTGCGCTGCAAAATTTCGCACAATTCCGCGTAGCGGAATTTAGGCCCGACCAAGGCGAGACCGTGGCTCGGTCGACAGGCTCCCTGCGGCGGGCTCCGTTCGACCTTGCGACGGAACGGACCTTGCATGAAAATGCCGCGTCAGCGCTCCCGATGCTCCCGAATATGACAATGAGCATGCCATTGAAAAAACTCGTTCTCGAGACGACGGCGCCGTTCCAGGGCCTGCCGGAGCTTGTCGCTTACGATGAGGGCCTGTTCGCCAAGGAAGGGCTCGACGTCGAATGGGTCGATCGCGAAGCCGGCGTCGAGAAGAAAGTCGAGGCCGACGTGACGACGCCGAAAGGCGTCACGCCCTTCGCCAGCCACGGCAGGCTCCTCGAACAGGGCAAGGCCGACATGTACAATGCCTGCGAATGGGGCAATTACTGCCGTGTCGCCGACACCGGCCAAGGCAGCCGGCAACTCGGCCGCCGCGCCATCCTCGCTTATGCGGCAATTGTCGTGCGACCGGATTCGCCGGTTTATACGCCGCAGCAGCTCGCCAACCGCACCGTCGGCGTGCCGTTCTATTTCGGCAGCCATTACCTCGCGCTGCATTTGCTGGAAGGTTTTGTGCCACGCGAGATGATCAGACTGTTCCGGGCGCCGAACGGCTCGCGCTTTCGGCTTGCCGCCATGATGAAAGGCGAGATCGAAGCCACCACGCTGTGCGAACCGCATTTGACGCTCGCCGAAAAGAAGGGCTGCCGCGTCATCTGCTCGGCGTTCTACCACGGCACCGAAGTCGCCTCCGACCGGGTCGACGCGGAAACCTACGCCGCCTTCAATCGCGCCGTGCGCGAAGCGGTGCGCCGCATCAATGCCAACAAAAAAGCCTATATGCGCTACTTCATCGACTATTACGCCGCGAAAGATCCGGAGATCGCGGCGCTCAAGGTCGAGGATCTGCGCGAAAGCCGCCTCGTGGTCTGCGATCCGGCGCCGATCCCGCTCGACGAAATGCAGCGCACTTATGAATGGCTGAAGAGCTGGGGCATGATCGAAGATACCGCCTCGCCGCTGCAGCTCGTCAACATGGCGGTCCAGGCCCACGCGCACGAGGCAGCCGAATGATCTTCGCCGTTGCGGTGGCGCTACCGCCGAATTCGGACTAGCTTTGCGGCGGGGTGAGTGAAGAGGGGCGGAAAGTTCGATGCGGAGCGTCGCGGCTCGGCGTGCGAGCGTGTCACATGCAAGCGTGTCACATGCGAGCGGGTTACGGAGCCTAAGCTTTTTCCTCGGCGTGATGCTGGTTGGTCCGCTTCTTGGCGCCTGCGGGCACCAGCAACTTGGCGCCGATAGCGACAACGGCGCCAACACCTATCCGTCGAACTACAAGTCCGACATTCTCGCTGCCATGCACGCTTATCTGAACAATCCGACCGGAATTCGCGACGCCGCGCTGTCCGAACCCGCGCTCAAAACAGTGAGCGGCACGACGCGCTACATGGCCTGTCTGAAGTTCAATGGCAAAAAGAACGGCGGCAACGATTATGCCGGGGTGAGGGAGATCGTCGCCGTGTTTCTCGCCGGCCGGTTCGATCAGTTCATCGAGATTCCGAAGGACCTGTGCGCCGGCGTGACCTATGAGCCATACCCGGAATTGCAAAAACTGCCGCCGTGATGCGGTTGAGCGCACAGCGTCCCGCGCCTACTATCTGACGGGAAAAGAACACGCCAAGGAAATGGGAAACGGCAATGCTGGAACGACACTACGACCGTCCCGCGCAGGACATCGGCAACATCGTCAATCTCGGCCACGTTAATGTCTCGATCAGCGATCAGCACGTGGCGACGAATTACTACGTCACCGGGCTCGGGCTGACGCGCGATCCCTACCTGATGACCGGATCGGGAAACATGTGGATCAATGTCGGCATGAGCCAATTCCATCTGCCGATCGGGACGCCAGAAATATTGCGCGGCGTCATCGGCTTGGTTGTGCCGGACCGCGCGGCACTGCTCGATCGCCTGACGCGTGCGCGCAAGCTCCTTGCCGGCAGCAGATTCGATTTCCGCGAGAGCAACGATTGCGTCGAGACGGTCTGTCCTTGGGGCAATCGCATTCACGTGCATACGCCGGACGAAGAGCGCTTCGGGCGCGTTGCGCTCGGCATGGCTTATGTGCGTTTCGACGTCCGCCCCGGCACCACCGCGCGCATCGTGCGCTTTTATCGCGAAATCCTGCATACGCAGGCCGACATCACCAAGAACGGCGCGGATCCGGAAGCCCGCGTGCAGGTCGGCGACAAGCAATATTTTTATTTCCGCGAGACCGCTGCGCCGGAGGCGCCTTTCGACAATCACCACGTGCAAATCTATCTGGCGGATTTCTCCGGTCCGCATCGCCGGCTCAAGGAGCTCGGTCTGATCACGATGGAAACCAACGACTACGAATACCGCTTTGTCGACGTGACCGATCTCGACACACGCGAGCCGCTGTTCCGCGTCGAGCACGAGACGCGCAGCATGACCAACCCGATGTACGGACGCCCGCTGGTCAATCGCAATCCGGCGGTGACCAATATGGATTACAAGCCCGGCCACGACGGCATGTCCTGGGCGCTGTCGTGACCTCGCACGACCTGCTCGCCTTGCTCTCGCTTTGCGGCGGAGGCGAATAAATGCGCCGCGCGTTGGTGATCGGCGGCTCGCTCGGCGGCCTCACCATGGCGCATCTGCTGCGCAGCATCGGCTGGGACGCTGTCGTCTTCGAACGTAATGCCGAGGAACTGGCGAGCCGCGGTGTCGGGCTGGGCACGCATCCGCAACTCATCGCCATTCTGCGCAGCGTCGGCATCGCCTTCGACGAGACGATGGGCATCCAGCTGAAAAAGGCGGTCTGCCTCGATCGCGACGGCACGACGCTTGTCGAGCAGCCGACGACGCGCATCATGAGCGGCTGGTCGCGGCTTTACCGCGCATTGCGCGACGCGCTGCCGGTGCAAGGCTACCAGCTCGGCAAAAGGCTGCTTCGCGTCGAGCAGGACGGCGCGGACGTTGCGGCGTATTTCGCGGACGGCACGTGCGAGCACGGCGACTTGCTGGTCGGCGCCGACGGCGTCCGCTCCACGGTCCGCGCGCAATATCTGCCGCAGGTCGAACCTCAATATGCCGGCTATGTTGCCTGGCGCGCCGTGCTCGATGAAGCCGAGGTGCCGCGCAATATCTGGCGCGAGATGTTCGATCTCTACGCGTTCTGTCTTCCGGAAGGCGAGCAGCTCATCAGCTATCCAGTACCGGGGCACGACAACGACACTGAAATCGGCCGGCGCGCCTACAACATCGTCTGGTATCGGCCGACGGATCGGGCGAAGCTCGCCGATATGTGCACCGACGCCGAAGGCCGGCATCATGGCGGCGGCATCCCGCCGCCGCTCATTCGGCCGGATGTCGTCGCGCGCGTCAAAGCCGAAGCCAAAGCGCTGATCGCCCCGCAGATCGCCGCGATATTCAACGGGGCGGCACCGTTCTTTCAGCCGATTTACGATCTGGCGTCGCCGCGGCTCGTGTTCGGCCGCGTCGTGCTCGCCGGCGATGCGGCGTTTGTGACTCGTCCCCATGCCGGCGCCGCCACGACCAAAGCCGCACTGGACGCGGCAAGCCTTGCCGATTGCATTCGCAATGCGGGCGACGATTTCGACGCGGGTTTAAAGTGCTACGAGCGCTCGCAGCAGCCGTTCGGCAGCGCCATGGTCGAGCTCGGTAAGGAAGAAGGCCTCTATCTCAGCGCCCAGCTCAAACCGAAGCACCAGCGCACCGCCGAGGAACTCAACCGCGATATCGGTTCGGTGCTGCATGCCCACAGCAACCGCAGCGATCAAGTCGGCGACATCGTTGCCTCGCACGGCCTTGACACGCTGTTCTGATCGCGCCGCACCGGAGCAAGTCATGGCTGGACCTTTATCGGGTATCCGTGTTCTCGATCTCACCGCGGTCGTCGCCGGTCCGCTGGCGACGCAAACACTGGGCGACATGGGCGCCGACGTCATCAAGATCGAAAGCCCGGACGGCGACACGACCCGCTATACCGGCCCGGCGCGCTCGCCCGACATGGCGGCGCTGTATATGGGGCTCAACCGCTCTAAACGCGCGCTGGTGCTCGATCTCAAGCAGCAAGGCGCAAGCGACGCGCTGTGGCGGCTGATCGCGAGCGCCGATGTCTTTGCCCATTCGATGCGGCCGCAAGCCATCGACAAACTCGGCTTCGGGCACGAGGCCGTTTGCGCGCGCAATCCACGCATCGTCTATGCCGCGCTCCACGGCTACCGCGGCGGCGGCCCCTATAGCGGGCAACCGGCTTATGACGATGTCATTCAAGGCCAATCGGGCGTTGCGGCCTTGATGTCGGAGATTGCCGGCGAGCCCCGTTACGCGCCGACCATCCTCGCCGACAAGACCACGGCGCTCCTCCTCGCCAATGCCATCACGGCGGCCTTGTTCGCCCGCGAAAAAAGCGGCCGCGGCCAATTCGTCGAGGTGCCGATGTTCGAATCGATGGTGTCGTTCGTGCTGGCCGAGCATCTGTTCGGCCACTGCTTCACGCCGCCGTCCGGCAAGCTCGGCTATACGCGGGTGCTCGGCACCTGGCGCCGGCCGTACAAGACCAAGGACGGCTATATCTGCATGATGGCCTATACCGAACGGCATTGGCGGAAATTCTGGACCATGGTCGGCAAGCCGCAAGTTTGCGATGATCCGCGCTTCGACAGCATCGCGGCGCGCAGTCATAATATTGTCGCGCTCTACGAGCTCGCCGGCGCCTGTTTTGCCGCAAAACCGACCGACGAATGGCTCGCGCTGTTGCGCAAGCTCGAAATTCCCTCGGCGCGCATGTCGACGCTCGACGAGGTGATGGCCGACCCGCAGCTTGCGGCAGGCGGCTTTTTCAAGCGCGCGACCCATCCGAGCGAGGGCGAAATCCTTTACACTGACATGCCGGTGCGCTTTAGCGGTGGTGCGGCAACCGGCGAGCGGCTGCAGCCCCGGCTCGGCGAGCACAGCCGCGAAGTGTTGCGCGAAGCCGGACTGAGCGAGACTGAGATCGAGGCCCTCGTGGCCTCAGGCGCGACGGTCGAAGGCCGGCCGCGAGCGCGAGCGGCAAAGTAAGTTGATGGCGGCGCGGCACCACCCGCAACAGGAGAACGGCCATGTCAGACGACCAGAACGAAAACGAAGAACGGCCGTGCTTGCATTGCCTGATCGTCGAATTGATCGATAATTTCTTTGCCGAATATCCCGTTTCAAACGACGAGCCGGACGCGATGGATACCGACGAAGTCACCACCGCGCTGGCAAAAACCATGGCCGAACTGACCTGCGGTCGCGACGATTCGGGACGTCAGACCATGATCGAACAATTGATGCGCGAAATCATGGCCTACGACGCCGAATATCGGCAGCAAGACGTGCTGGGCACCGGCGGCTCCGATGCGCGGCACTAAACCTTACGTATCGAGCGCGCTCGGCGCGTAAAGCTCCTCGATCTTGACCAGGCGCGGCGTCAAATTCTGCTCCAGCGAATATTGCGCGATGGTCTCGATGACCTTGCGGTTGGCTTTGACGCCGTGGTGGAGCAACCTCGGTCTCGGGTCGCCCGACAGCAGGCCCGCGGCCAAGTGATCCTGCACATGTGCGACACGTTGCGCATCGGCGATCTCGTTGGCCTTGTTGAACGCCTTGATCAGATTGAGCACGACCCACGGCTCTTTCTCGACAACGTCGCGCCGGACTGACTGTCTGGTGATTGATCGGCAACAGCCCGGTCTTGTTGTAGAAGCGCACGCCTTCGGCGATCGGATCGGGAAACAGATATTTGAAGTCGGGATGGCTCGGTCAGATCGGCGCGGCTGCGATCGACCAGATTGCGGTCGGCGAGATAATGCAGCACGGCATCGAGCTCGCCCGCGAGCATCATCGAGCCGATGCTTTGGTCGGCGGGGATTTGATGCACGGTGACGCCGGGCGGCGCCTTAAATCCGGTGGCGCCGCCGTGGCTCATTTCCGGCGTGCGCTCCATCCAGAATTCCATGTCCTTGCGGCGCGACGCCGAATTCGTGCTGCAGCACGCCGCGCGCCCATAACGCCGCGGTCTGCTGATATTCCGGCACGCCGACGCGCTTGCCCTTGAGGTCGGCGGGCGTCTCGATGCCGGCCTCGCGCCGCACCAGAATACTGGTGTGGAAGAACCGCCGCGTGGTGAAGATCGGCAGCCCGACAAAGCGCGTGTCGCCGCACGCAACCGCGATGATGAAGGACGAGCACGACATTTCCGACACCGCGAATTCGGAAAAATACAATTGCCGCCAGAACAATTCGGACGGATGCAGCACCGTCGGGATGAGATCGATGCCCTCAGGCTTCACCGTGCCGTCGATGATCGGCCAGGTGCGCGGATTATTGGTGATGCCGATGCTGAGCTGAAGATTCATGGATTTCACTTACCGTTATGAGGACGGAGCGACTTGCCGCTCATTCGCGCGCAGCGGGAATCCGAGTACTGAGTCTCCGCTTGCGCGGGGACGAGCGGATGAAAGGTCGTGTCAGTACCGATACGGCGTGGTGTTCCCACAGCGGGAAAGCCGAGAACACGTGCGGGGCATTGGCCGGCGCCGCCGGCGCTACATAGGAGCGATCGAGCTTGGAGTAGCTCGTGACGCCCGAGCAGCCCGAGCGCGCGCGTCACTTCGTCTTCCATGATTTCGAGCATGCGCACGATGCCCGCCTGCCCCGCCGCAGCGAGCCCGTAGCATTGCATGCGGCCGAGCCCGACCAGATTGGCCCCCATGCGCGATCGCCTTGACGATATCGGTGCCGCGATAGAAGCCGCCGTCGACAATGATCATCGCCCGGCCGGCCACCGCTTCGACGACTTCGGGCAGGACGTCGAACGAGCCGCGGCCGTGGTCGAGCTGCCGGCCACCGTGATTGGAGACGTAGATGATCTCGACGCCGTGATCGAGCGCGATCTTGGCGTCTTCCGCGGTGCCGATGCCTTTGATGCCGAACGGAATCTTGTATTTGCTTTTCATGCGCTCGACGGTGCTCCAGTCGAGCGCCATCTGGAAGTCGCGCCCCGTGGCGCGGCGGCGTCCGCCGGTGGTATGGCGCTTCGCGAGATCGCGTTCGCGCCGGCTGTAATGCGCAGTATCGACAGTGATGCAGAACGCGGAATAGCCGCTCTTGATCGCGCGCTCGACGTGATCGTCGGCCCAGGCCGCGTCGCCGCGCACATAGAGCTGAAACATGCGCAGCGCATTGGGCGCGGCTTCCGCGACCCGTTCAAGGCCCGGATCGCAAACCGAGCTCAGCATATGAGCGACGCCGAATTCGGCCGCCGCCTTGACCACGGGCTCGGCCCCGCCGGGATGAAAACTTTCCAATGAGCCGACCGGACACAGCACGATCGGCAGCCGCAGCTTATGGCCCAGCGCTTCGGCCGAGGCGTCGACCTTGCTGACATCGCGCAGAACGCGAGGCCGGAACGCGACGGAGTTCGAGCGCCATGCGGTTGCGCCGCAGCGTCGTCTCGGTCTCGGTGCCGCCGACGACATAGTCCCAATCGTTCTGGTTCAGATTGGCGCGCGCTTTGGCGACAAGCTCATGCAGATTGTGAGAAGTCGTTGGTCGCGGCCGAATTCGCGGCGGCTCTTGCGTCGTCGTGGTTTTGGCTGGTCATTGGCAATGCGGGTTTTCTTTTGGTGTTTTGCGGTGGGCTTTTGACTTCCTGGCGGGCGGAAGGGTTCCCACCCGCCACCTTGGGCGGAAGCTTCTTAGGGGGAGGAAGCCTACAGGGCGGGATATTCCGGTTCAAGAACTGCTAGTGATGTACTGGCGCGCCGAGAATGCTCGCGCACCAAGACTCTGACGCTAAGATTTGGCGCTAAGACTCTAGCGCTAAGGCTTTGGCGCTAGGGCTTGAGCACGACGTTTGGCGCGTTACGTCGGCGGCGTCCAGTCGGAATGGTTGCCCGCAACGTGGCGCGGAATTTGCGGTCGCGCTTGACCTGCCACTCGCGGCTCATCGCATCGCGCTTAGTCTTGCAACATTCGGAATAGAGTAGGATCCATATTCGCCCGCGGGTCGATTTGGCGCCGGTTCCAGCATTGTGTTGTTGCAGACGCCGATCGAGGTCCGTCGTCCAGCCGACATAGGTGCGCCGATCGCCTTCGCGCCGGTTGCCGAGAACATAAACAAAGAATGGCAGGATGAATGGCGGTCCCGGGAAGACTTCGAACTTCCGACCTTCGGTTTAGGAAACCGCTGCTCTATCCGGCTGAGCTACGGGACCGGGTAGCTACTTTTGCAGGCTTCTTTTTACGTGACGGCGGTCGCGCGTCAATTCAGGAATTTCGGCAGGGTTGATGGAGCTTCGGCATCGTCGGCGCGCGTCTCCCCCCGCTCCTCGTGCCGGCTTTTGGCGAGACTTCGCTTCACTTCCGCTTGGGCGCGCAGTTGCGTCAGCACTTGTTCGACGAGGTGAGAAGCAAACGCCAAGCCCGATTTGCGCGCGGCTTGGTTTGTCGTCGGGCTGGTATATTGCGCCATCTTGCTGCGCACGGCGCGCTCGAAACGCTCGGTCTCGCCGCCAGCCACGTTGAGGACGAGTTCGCCGCCCATCAGCTTGATCAGATGAAGGAGCGCCGCGATGGTTTCGGTCGCGGCCTCGGGAAACCCGGCGCCAAGGTCGGCCGCGGCATCCTCCGACGCGGTTTGCGCCGGCGGCGTTGAGCTTTCCGGCAAGACCCCGTTTTGGACGGCATCGCGCGCGGATTTGCGGATGGGATCGGTCATAACCCCCCTCATATAGGCATTCTGCCGCGCGTTTCTAAACTCCTACATGCCGCGGCTTCTTGACGTGGATCAGGGCGTTCCCGACCACGCCGCGAAACATCTCAAAACATAAGCTATTGAGCCGGAAGCGATATTATCTGATTCGCGGGCGCATCTGGCATGCCACGGACAGACAGGCCCCGGCATTGGCCCTAAAGCTTTGGGGCCATGCATGAATTGGCGTTCCGCATCAAAATTCCGCGAACCGGCGCCACACCCCGATCAAATCGCGACACGAGATGCATTGCCGCAGCCCTGCCGCATTGCGGCCTTTCACTTGGCACGGATGATGGGATCGTGGGACGGTTTCTTGGGCGCTGCGATTGCGGCGACGTGTGGGTGTTGCTGCGCCTTGGCGCAGGCTTTGGCGCAGAACTTGGCACAGGACGCGCCGCCGCAAAAGGACGCGCAAGCTCAGGCGGACGCGCCGGCGCAAATCGCCTGCGGCGGCGAGACGGTCGCACATGCAACAGTCGGCCTCGTCATCGACGGCCGCACTTTTGTCCTCAACGACGGGCGTGAGGTCCGCCTCGCCGCTATCGAGGCGCCGCCACTCCCGGCTCCCGGCGGCACCGCATCAAAACAAGCGCTCGAAGCGCTCATCGGCGGCGACGAGGTCATCCTGCGGCAGGCTGTAGCCGGCTTGGACCAAGGCTCGGCCCAAGGCTCGGATCATGGCCTGGACCGCTACGGCCGCGTTGTCGCTTACGCCTATGCGCTGCGCGACGGCACCGAACTGTTCACCCAAGGCGGGTTGGTCGCCTCGGGTTTTGCCCGGGTTGCCGACCGGGTCGGCAGCAAGGTCTGCGCCGCGGAACTGCTGCGCGATGAAAATACCGCGCGGGCGGCCAAGCTTGGCCTCTGGGGCGATCCGTATTATGAGGTGCTCAACGCCGATACCCCTGCGGATGTGCTGGCGCAGCGGGGCCGCTTTGCGCTGGTCGAGGGCCAGGTGGTGTCCGTGCGCGAAAGCGGGTCGACGATCTATGTGAATTTCGGGCGGCGGTGGTCTGAAAGCTTTGCGGTTACGATCTTGAAGCGAAACGAGCGTAATTTCGCGGCGGCGGGTCTCGATTTGAAGGCTCTTGCCGGCCGGCGCGTCCGGGTGCGGGGCTGGGTCGAGGCGCGCGGCGCGGACGGCAACGTTCCTTGGATCGAGGCCGCGCGGCCGGAGCAGATCGAGACGGCGGATCAAAACTGACTTTGCGTGCGCGACCTGGGCGACGACGCAAGGGACTTGAAAGGGACTTGAAAGGGACCTTGGGTAACGCGGTGAAGCGGGGACGAAGATCGAGCTTTCGGTTCATGCATGCCGGCGTCGCTCTAGCGGCGCTGCTTGTTGCCGCGTGCACGGCGTCGACGCCATCCGTCACGCCGCAAGCATCGGTCGCTTCCCCGGCCAAACAAGCCGATGCCGGAATACCGCCCGCGGTGCTGCGCGAGCATCAGCGCATCCTTGCGACTTATGGCGGCGTCTATAACGATCCGCGACTGCAAGGCATGATCGAGCAGACCGTCGATCGCCTGGTTGCGGCGTCGGAGCGGCCCGACCTGCATTACAAAGTCACCATGCTCAATTCGCAGTCGGTCAATGCCTTTGCCTTGCCGACCGGACAGCTTTACGTCACGCGCGGATTGATCGCGCTGGCCAATGACGATTCCGAACTCGCCTCGGTGCTGGCGCACGAAATGGGACACGTCATCGCGCGGCACGCCGAGATCCGCGAGGAGCAGGCGCGCCAAGCCGATCTCGTCAGCCGCGTCGTGACCGACGTGGTCACCGATCCGGAGGCCGGCGCGCTGGCGCTCGCCAAATCGAAGCTCGCGCTGGCAAGCTTCTCGCGCGCGCAGGAATTCGAGGCTGACGCCATCGGCGTCGGCATCGCCTCGCGCGCCGGTTACGATCCCTATGGCGCGGTGCGCTTCCTGAGCTCGATGGAGCACAATTCGGACCTCAAGCCGGAACAGACCGGATCGATCAATCCGGCCGCGCCCGACTTTCTGTCCTCGCATCCGGCAACGCCCGAGCGCATCACCAACGCGCTCGCCAATGCCCGGCAATACCGGGCGCCGGCCACCGAGAACGGACAGGATTTTGCCCAAGCCAAATCGGCCTATCTCGCCGACATCGACGGCATCGTCTATGGCGAAGACCCGAGCGAGGGTTTCGTCCGCGGCCGCCGTTTCCTGCACCCGAAGCTCGGCTTCACGTTCACCGCGCCGGACGGATTTTCCCTCGACAATACCGCGCAGGCCGTTCTCGGCATCAAGCACGGCGGCGGGCAAGCGTTGCGGCTCGACGTCGTGCGCGTGCCGGCCGAGCAAACACTCGCCGAATATCTCACCTCCGGCTGGATCGAGAATATCGACCCGGCAACGGTCGAGGACGTCACCATCAACGGCTTTCCCGGCGCCACCGCCGCCGCCAAGGGCGACCAATGGGATTTCCGCCTTTACGCCATCCGCTTCGGCAGCGACGTCTATCGTTTCATCTTTGCCGCCAAACACCGCACGCCTGACATCGACCGGGCGTTCCGCGAATCAGTCGGCACGTTCCGCCGCATGAGTCTGGCCGAAATCGAGGACGCCAAGCCGCTGCGCCTGCAGCTGGTCACCGTCGCGCCGGGCGATACGGTGGAGAAGCTGGCGGGCAAAATGGCGGTTTCCGACCGCGCCGTCGAACGCTTCCGGGCGCTGAACGGCCTCGACCCGGGCGACAGGTTAAAGCCGGGCAGCCAGGTGAAAATCGTCGTGGAATAGTTCTGGCCGCCCGAACCCAGAGTTTCGGCTATTTTCTCAGCCTGTTAGGTCCGGTATAGTGTCGCAAAGGCCGGGAAGGGCCCAAAGGCCGGAAAGGCTTTTAGGGCGCTTGGAGAAGTCCCAGACGGCTGTGGGGGAATACGCATGTGGATCGTGAAGCGGGGGACACCCGTGGCCGTGGCGCTTGCCGTAGTGGCTGTCGCCACGGCGGTGCTGTGGCTCGTGAAACAGACCATCGGCGGCGATCAGCATCTTGTCTTCTTCTATCTGCTGCCGATGGCGCTGGTTGCAGTCCTCTATGGCAGCCTGCCGGCGATGCTTTGCGCGACCGCGGCGACCGTGTGCGCCGCATTCTTTCTTTACGACCCGATCTACAGCTTCTATGTCGCCGATCCGATGGGTTGGGGCGAACTGATTTGTTTCACCGGCCTGGCGCTGATCGGCGCGAAATGCACAGCCGACCTGCTGCGGCCGGTCATCGATATTTCACGCAAGAAGCGCGTCGGTCCCTGAATCCGTTTGATCAGAGCCTTCTAAAACTGCGAGGCGAGCTGATCGAGCCCCATCACGTGGGCGAGATTGCGCACTTCTTCTTTTTGCTCGGCGTTGAAACTCATGATCAGCGGCACCGCCGCCGATTTGAGGCCCGCCACCGCCTCCGGATCGACCGCCGCCGTCTGCGTGCCGCTCGCGGGGACGCCGCGTGCGCGCGCCTGCTGCGCGCGCGTATAGGCCATATTGCGGAGCGCGGCCTCGACTGCGGGCCACATCTCTTCCTGGTCCGGCGTCAAATGCAGCCGATCCTTGATGCTTGCGATTTGCGTATCGTTGAGCATATAGCCCGGCCGGTCGTTGGGACGCGGATGCGGCGCTATCGTCGCGACTTTTTGCGCGGGGGCGGGCGGCGAGGCAACAGATTTTGCAGTCGGCGCTTGCGCTCGTAACGGCACCGCCTGTGGTGCGAGGCTCACACCGGGCGCGGGCACTGTATCAGTGGGCTCAGCCGACGCGGTCTGGATCGTCGCTTGCGTATCTTGATCGGCTTGTTGCGTCGCTCCATCCGAAACAGCCCGCGGCAACAACGGCTGGGGGTTGAGGAGCGCGCGCCGTGTATCGCTGGTCGTTGCCATTACGCTCGTAATGTTGGCGCCCGTAACATCGACGCTCGAAACAACCACGCTCTTTTGCCCATGCAGTTTCAGCGCCGCCGTGCGAATGGCCGCTCCTGTCGCCACCGAGGCGTCTTTCCAATCCTGCGGGAAACGCAGCGCAACGGATTCGGCAGCCGACAGATCCGTGCTGCGGAGCGCAGTGATATGCGCGCTGCCGAGCAAATAGCCGACGCTGCCAGCCAAGAGAATTGGAACCACCCGACCGCGCTTAGGCGCGTTTTTTCGCCGCATGATCGGCGCCTCCCCCTGTCCCACGCTACTGCTTGTATGTCCTTTCAAATGAGGCTTAATTTGAGACTAACTGGTGGAGTTTTGTGGCCGTGCATGACTTTGGTGCATAGATCCTTGCGTTGGAACCGCGCGCCGCGCAGCCAAATGCCCGCGCGGCAACCGCAGGCCAGGCGGGGAAACGCAACGAAAAAGGCCCGGCATCTCTGCCGAGCCTTTGCATTCTTTGCGAAAAAGTATCGCGTTACGCCGCTTCTTCCTCGACGACGGCTTCTTCATCCGCCTCGGGCTTCGGACCGCGGCGCGGTCCCTTGGCGAGCGCGGCTTCGATTTCTTTGATCGCTTCGGTCTCGGTCACGCGCTGCACGGCAGCAACTTCGCGCGACAGCCGATCGAGCGCTGCCTCATAGAGCTGACGCTCGGAATACGATTGCTCCGGCTGCGACTCCGACCGGAAGAGGTCGCGAACCACCTCCGCAATGGCGACGATATCGCCGGAATTGATCTTGGCCTCGTATTCCTGGGCGCGGCGCGACCACATCGTACGCTTGATGCGGGCACGGCCCTTGAGCGTCTCAAGCGCCTTCTTGACCATCGGCGTCTCGGCAAGCTTACGCATGCCGACGGAGGCGACCTTGGACGTCGGCACCCGCAGCGTCATCTTGTCCTTGACGAAATTGATGACAAACAGCTCAAGCCGGGCGCCCGCGACCTCCTGCTCCTCGATCGCTACGATCTGACCCACGCCGTGAGCCGGATAAACGATGAATTCCTGAGTTTTGAAGCCTTGTCGTTGAGTAGTCTTCTTCGCATTCATTCCCAAAGTTGCTCCTTCCGCCTCGGGCTTGTGCCGCTGGGCGGGCTTCGCCACGCTGACCCTGGATCGGGCCGTAGCTCGCGTGGACTGTGAGGACCTCCGGCTCGCGCGGGAGGCGGGTTTTGCTGTCTTCCGGCTCATGCCGGCCGCACTTTTCTTTGAACGACGACGAGTTTTCTCTGCCACTGCTCTCGCGTGGGTCTCACGCCTCTATTGACGGTTCCTCGAAAATCCCCCGAAAAAGGATGCTCCGATCGGAAGGGAGCGGTGTCTCAGGGGTGTTTTTCTTTATGTTACAGGCTTATAGCACATTTTCGGCCAAAATCAAAGCCTTAACGCGTCGTGACAGCGTCGCATCTGCGCCGCCTCCGCCAATTCGTTAACAATGGTTAATATTTACAGCCAGTAAGCGTGTCAGTCGCCGGTGCCGGGATTCGGCGAGAACTGCTCTTCAA
The DNA here is from genome assembly GCA_963732015.1 of uncultured Alphaproteobacteria bacterium. Taxonomy (GTDB): domain Bacteria; phylum Pseudomonadota; class Alphaproteobacteria; order Rhizobiales; family Xanthobacteraceae; genus BOG-931. Next base: position 76,152 of record CAVSXY010000012.1, read on the forward strand.
ACTTATTGGGCTTGCCTTCCCACTCCTTGGCATCGGTCGGAGGGGCTTTTTTGGCTGTGATATTCGGCCAAGTCTTTGCGTATTCCGCGTTGACGCTCAACCACTTCTCGACGCCCGGCTCGGTATCCGGCTTGATCGCTTCGACCGGGCATTCCGGCTCGCAAACCCCGCAATCGATACATTCGTCCGGATGGATGACCAGCATGTTCTCGCCCTCGTAAAAGCAATCAACGGGGCAAACTTCGACGCAGTCCATGTATTTGCATTTGATGCAATTGTCGTTGACGATATAGGTCATCTGGACACTCTGAACAGGCTTTTTGGCAGCCTTGCTCCTATCGCATGGGTCCGGTGCACGCAAGCAGGCGAACTTGAGAAGCCGGCCCGGAACCTAGACCGCCGCCGCTCACTCAAGATCCTCATATAGGCGCGTTCCGGTACCGCCGGGACCCCGGCGCTCGGCAAATCCAGTCACCTTGAGCACCCGCACCCCGCGATCGAGCGCGACCGTGATCACGTCGCCCGCCCGCACCATGCGGCCGGGGGCATCGATGCGCGTCCCGTTGACGCGGACATAGCCGGCACCCGCAAGCTCTGCCGCGGCATCGCGCGTGCGCACGACACGAGCATGCCAAAGCCACCGGTCGATGCGTTGCCGGGGGGCCTCCCCCGCCACTCAGCGGCGCTCCTTGGCGTCGGCTTCGAGTTGCGCCTTCAGCGCGGCGAGCTTGGCAAACGGCGAATTCGGGTCGGGTGCCTTGTCGCGCTCGCGCCGGTCGAAACGTTTGACGTGCGCCCGATCGCGGTCGCGCGGCGGACGATCCTGACGTTGATCACCCCCGTGCCGGTCGTTTCCATGCCGGTCGCCGCCCTGACGCCGGCGGTGGCGGGAATGGCGGCCTTCGCGCGACGGGACGCCATCCGGCGCTGGCGGCGAGGCTGCGGCATCGGAAGCTGCGAGCGCCGGCGTCGCGGCCGCCTCGCTGCCTTGCGGTTGCGGCGTTGCGTGAGCCCCATCCTGGCGGGGTTCGCGCCGGTGCCGTGGACGCCGTCGCGCCCCTTCCGGACGCGCGGCCCGCCCCGGCATCCAGACTTCGATGAGGACCGGTTCGGAGACCTCAAGCTGGGACTCGCCAAGCTGCGTATCGCCTGGGAGCGCAACCGGCACATCGGCTTCCCCGGCTTCGCCGGCGCTGACCGGGAGCGGTTCGCCTTGAGGCTCGCCCTCGGCCGCGGACGCATCGTGGATGACGACCGGCTCCGCCGCGCCGGCTGAAGCCGCAACCTCGGGCGGCGGCAAATCCGCAATCTCGGCGACGGCCTCCATAGCGGCAGCGTCCGGCGCCGGCGCGCTACTGCCGCTTTCGGCTGCCTCGGCCGGTGCCTCCGTGGCCGCGGCGTCCGGCAACGGCTCGGCGGGTAGCGCTGCCTCTACAGCGGCCGGCGGTTCGGGAGGCAGTTCGGGAGGCAGTTCGGTCGGCTTGGGCCGGCGGTCCATGCGGTAGCCGAGCGAACGCAGGATCGACGCAAAATCCTCGCCCGACGCGCCGGTCAGCGACGTCATGCCGTTGACGACGGTAAAGCCGCCGCCAACGACGGCGCCCTGAGGCTTCGGCCCGGGCGCGCCTTCGCGCCAGGCGAGCGCCGGGCGGATCAGATCGGCAAGGCGCTCGAGAATATCGACGCGCACGGCACGCTCGCCGCAAGCGCGATAGCCGGCGGTGCGATAAAGGCCGGCATCGATTTCGCGATCGACCGGAATCGAGGTGCGGCCGGAGCCGGCAAGGTGCAGCAAATCGTCGAGACCTTTGGTCAGTGCGGCATCGTTTTTGAGCGCCCACAATTGCGCGGCGAGCGTGCGCGGCGCCGGCTTGAGTTGATTGGGCAAATAGATGTGATAGGCGCCGAAGCGCACGCCGTATTTGCGTAACGTCGCGCGCGCCGGCTGATCGAGCCCCTTCACTTCTTCGGCGACGCGCTGGCGATCGAGCACGCCGAGCGCCTCGACCAATTGATAGGCGACACCGCGCGCGATGCCGGTCACGTCGGCGGCCGCGGCGAGCTGCGACAACGGCCCGAGCAGCTTGTCGATGTGGGATTTAACGAAGGCATCGAGCCGCGCTTCGACGGCGTCGCGCGGCGCGCCGGTCAAATGCTCATCGGCAATAACGCGCACGCGCGGGCGCAACACTTCATCGCCGGCGACGAGCTTGCCGACCGGAGCACCGGTCCAGCGCAGCGTGCCGTCGGAAGCGAGCACGAATTGCTCGTCCGGCGCCTCGGCCAATCGTGTCGCGCGCGCCGCGATCTCGCCAACGAGCGCCTTCTGGGCGGCGTTTTGCAGGGTCTTTGCTTCCGAGCCGCCGGCCGACGCTTCCGGCACGAAAACAAAGCCATCGAGCCGGCCGATGACATGCCCTTCGACAATGACTTCGCCGGTCTTGTTGAATTGCGGATCGAGCGAATTGTTGTCGCGCATCCGCCGCATCAGAGCGCTGGTGCGGCGATCGACGAAGCGCTCGGTCAGTCGTTCATGCAGCGCGTCGGAAAGCCTGTCTTCGACGCCGCGCGCGACGCCCTGCCAGTGCTCCGGATCGGCGAGCCAATCCGGGCGGTTCGCCGCGAAGGTCCAGGTGCGAATGTGGGCGATGCGCGTCGACAGCGTATCGATGTCGCCGTCGGTGCGATCCGCCATCGCGATCTGCTGCGCGAACCAGTCGGTCGAGATCTTGCCCTCGCGCTGCAGATAACCGAACACCGTAACGACGAGCTCGGCGTGGTTAGCCGGCGCGATCTTGCGATAATCCGGAAGCTGACAGACATCCCACAGCCGCTCGACGTCGGCCGCGGTGCCGATCATGTTGCGCACAGCGTCGTCGCGCGCGGCATGATCGAGCACAAGTATGTCTTCGGCGACCGGAGCGCGGGCCAGCGCGCTTTCCGTCGGCGCCGCGCCAAGGGTCGCCTGCAACGCGCCGATCGACGAGAAATCGAGCTCGGAATTGCGCCACTGCACGAGCTTCACCGGCTCGAAAGTGTGCGATTCGAGCGCCTGCACCAGCTCCGGCTCGAATGGCGGGCAGCGCCCGCTGGTGCCGAAGGTGCCGTCGCGCGTCGCGCGGCCGGCGCGGCCGGCGATCTGGGCGAGCTCCGAAGGATTGAGCTTGCGGAACTGATAACCGTCGAACTTCCGATCGGAGGCAAAGGCGACGTGATCGACGTCGAGGTTGAGCCCCATGCCGATGGCATCGGTCGCTACCAAGTAGTCGACTTCGCCCGATTGATAGAGCTCGACCTGCGCGTTGCGGGTGCGCGGTGACAACGAGCCGAGCACCACCGCCGCGCCGCCGCGCTGACGGCGGATCAGTTCGGCGATGGCATAGACCTCATCGGCCGAGAAGGCGACGACGGCTGAACGGCGCGGCAGGCGCGTTAGCTTTTTTTCTCCGGAAAACGTCAGTTGCGACAGCCGCGGGCGGCTGACGATGCTCGCGCCCGGCAACAGGCGCTCGACGATCGGCCGCATCGTGGCGGCGCCGAGCACGAGCGTTTCCTCGCGGCCGCGGCGGTTGAGCATGCGATCGGTAAAGACGTGACCGCGCTCGAAATCGGCGGCGAGCTGAATTTCGTCGACGGCGAGGAAGGCGACGTCGAGATCGCGCGGCATCGCCTCGACGGTGGCGACCCAGAACCGCGGATTCGGCGGCTTGATCTTCTCCTCGCCGGTGATCAGCGCCACCTGCTCGGCGCCGACGCGGTCCACCGCGCGGTTATAAACCTCGCGCGCCAAGAGGCGTAGCGGCAGGCCGATCAGGCCCGACGAATGCGCCAGCATCCGCTCGATGGCGAGGTGGGTTTTCCCGGTATTGGTCGGCCCGAGCACGGCGGTAACGCCGGCACCACGGGCACGCAGATCACGGTCGGGCGGCGGCGAAAACGAAATCGGCATCAAGGTCCCGGCATTCACACGGCATTGCGCAAGTAGCACAGCACTTCTGTATCACAATGCGACGCGCAATATCCCTGTGCTTAAGATGTGGAACGAGTCTGGAACAAATCGCGGCCGAATCGGCGACTCTGGAGCTGTTCGATTCTGTTCACTGCGATATGTGGCATCGTTATTACAGCTAAACACCAGATCAGGTGGATTTTTCGGTTCCAACAGCCGCTTTGGCGCCAAAAGCGTTAACGTGTCGCACGATCACGATTCCACCGGGAGTCAAGGCCCGTAGGCCTGTGGATAGTGGGGACGCTTTGGCGCGGGTTCGGTCTTGGCGCGCATGATTTCGGCTCGACCCTTCGCCGCGCTGTCGCGCCAGCGGTCACTGTGTCTTGGCAGCCGAATGCGACGGTGGCGCGACCGTCACGAACGAGGTCGCTTGCAGCAAACCCGTGCCGAGCGGCGTCGGCATCGAGAAGCGGAACGGCACCAGGACACGGGTGCCGAAAATCGGTGCCAGCCACACTTCGGCGTCGCGCAACTCGACGAGATATTTGATCGCGGGGCGATCCGGCACATAACCGGAGATCGGCGTGAAATAGACGGCGCAGACTACGGCCGGGCCTTCATAGCCGCGCTCGGCTTTGACGTTTTCCATCCGCTTGAATTCGCTGTGCAGATCGTAACGCACGCGCCCGTCGAAGACCGGCACTTTGCGATTGCAGGCTTCCGGCGAAACCGGATCGCCGCTGCCGCCGACGCGATTGAGCATCGACGTCATCGGATCGAACACGCCATGACGATCAGCCTCGGTAATCGGGATGCGCTCCGGGACCGGAGGCAATGGCGGCTCGACCGCGTATTCGGTGACATTGCCGCCGGCGAGCGTCAGCCGCACGTCATCGACCCTGCGGTCATAGATGATGGTCGCCCCGTAGCTCGTAGGGATCGGCTGGCCGCCGCTGACGGTGCCATGCGCCGCGCCGGTACCATGCGCGCCGGTGAAGAAGCGAATAATGCCCGTCGTCGCGCCGCTTGCGGCTGCGGTGTACTGGTCGTTGGAAATCTCGATGATCCAATTGCCGTGGCCGATCGGAATACCGGCGAGGCTTACGGCATATTCGGCCTCGAGGCGGCCCTGGGCGGGAGCCGCATGGTTCGTATCACGGCTCGTATCGGGGACCGGATGGCCGGCATCTCCCGCCATCGCGGGAGAGATCGCGAGCGCAAGGCCCCATTGCGCCAAGACAAATTGAGCCAACGCAAATTGGGCCAAAACAAAAAATGCCGCGGCGAACGCGGCACAGCCTGCATAGCGGCCAGTCGGAGACGGTAACACGAAGGCAGACAATGGTTTTTCCCTGGGCAGCCGGACGTGGAACCGAGTGCATTGTTTTGGCGGAGAATGCGTCCTTTGTGTGGTTTTAACCCTCTCGGCTCGACGGCAATCTCTTTGGGAATTCAGTCAGGTATTTGGCCACGAACTGTCCCGAGAATCGCCCGTGGAATAGCGCAAATGCCAGGCTCCGCTTGACGCTTGGTGAGGGTCTGACTATAGGTCCGCGGCCATCTCCCCACATCGTCCGGCCGGCGGCCCACGCAGGCGCCCCATGATGTGCCGGAGGGACACGGCATTTCCGCAAGGAATTTGAACCAAGGAACTCGAATTATGGCATGGCGTTGCGAGCTCACCGGTAAGAACCGTCAAATCGGACACAAAGTGAGCCATTCCAACCGCAAGACCAAGCGGCAGTTTAAGCCCAACCTGCTCAACGTCACGATGATGTCGGACGTGCTCGGCCGCAAATTCAGACTGCGGGTTTCGGCCAATGCGCTCAAGACCGTCGATCATCGCGGCGGCCTCGATGCCTTCCTGCTCAAGGCCAAAGACGCAGAGCTGTCGCCGCGCGTGCTTGAACTCAAGCGCCAGGTCGTCAAGAAGCGCGTCGCTGTCGCAGCGTAGGCGCCGAAGCCCGGTCGGCATTTTTTCTGGAAAGGCGTTCGTCGCTAGGCGTTCAAACGCCGCCGCGGCGCCGGGCGCGCTATATCCTGCGTCGCGTTTTCCTCGAACAGTTCGGCGAGTTTTTCCGTCATCACGCCGCCAAGCTCCTCGGCGTCGACGATGGTCACCGCGCGCCGGTAGTAGCGCGTCACATCGTGGCCGATACCGATGGCGATCAGTTCGACCGGCGAGCGGGTCTCGATCTCCTCGATGATCCAGCGCAGATGGCGCTCGAGATAATTGCCGGGATTGACCGAGAGCGTTGAAATCGTCGACCGGGGCGCCGTCGGAAATCATCATCAGAATTTTGCGCGTTTCCGGCCGCGCCAGAAGCCGCTTATGCGCCCAATCGAGCGCCTCGCCGTCGATATTCTCCTTGAGCAGCCCCTCGCGCATCATCAGGCCGAGATTCTTGCGCGCCCGCCGCCACGGCGCATCGGCCGCCTTGTAGATGATGTGGCGCAGATCGTTGAGGCGGCCCGGATTGGGCGGCTTGCCCTGCGCCAGCCAGGCTTCGCGCGATTGCCCGCCTTTCCAGGCGCGCGTGGTGAAGCCGAGGATTTCGACCTTCACGCCGCAGCGTTCCAGCGTGCGGGCGAGAATATCGGCGCAGGTCGCCGCCACCGTGATCGGCCGGCCGCGCATCGAGCCGGAATTGTCGAGCAAAAGCGTCACCACCGTGTCGCGGAAATTGGTGTCCTTCTCGCGCTTGAACGACAGCGGATGCATCGGATCGACGATGACGCGCGTCAGCCGCGCCGGATCGAGCAGGCCTTCCTCGAGATCGAATTCCCAGGCGCGGTTCTGCTGCGCCAACAGCAGCCGTTGCAGGCGGTTGGCGAGCCGGGCCACCACGCCCTGCAAATGCGAAAGCTGCTTGTCGAGATAGCCGCGCAGCCGGTCGAGCTCTTCCGGCTCGCATAATTCTTCCGCGCCCACCGTCTCATCGAATTTCGAGGTAAAGGGCTTGTAGTCCGGCCCGCGCGGCTCGTTGCGTTGCGACCGCGGCCGCCACGGTTCGGCGGCGGTTTCCGAATCGCCCATTTCGGCGTCGTCGGCCATCTCGGCGGCCGGCGCATCGACGGCTTCCGAAGAACTGTCGGGCATTTCCTCAGCGGAAGCCTCGGCCTCGCTGCTGGTCTTGTCGCTCTCGGCGGAATCGTTGGCGTCGCCGTCCTCGCCGGATTCGTCCTTGCTGATTTTCTTCCTCGCCCTCTTCGCCTTCCTCCTCGTCGGATTCGCTCGAGCGATCCTCGCCCATGTCGAGCGAGTCGAGGAGATCGTGGACGACGTCGCCGAACTGGCGCTGGTCGTTGAGCACGCGCTCGAGCCGATCGAGATTGCGGCCGGCGCGCTCCTCGATCAGCGGCCGCCACAGCTCGACGAGCTTGCGTGCGGCCAAAGGCGGCGTCTCGCCGGTGAGCCGCTCGCGCACCATCATGGCGAGCGCCTCTTCGATGGGCGCGTCGGCGCGATCGGTAATGTCGTCGAATTTGCCGCGGTGGAAGCGGTCATCGAGCATAGCGGTGAGGTTCTTGGCGACGCCCCCCATGCGGCGCGAGCCGATGGCCTCGACGCGGGCCTGTTCGACGGCTTCGAACACCGCGCGCGCCTGCTGGCCGCCGGGCGCAAGCTTCCGGTGCACCGCCGGATCGTGGCAGGCAAGCCGCAACGCAATCGAATCGGCATGGCCGCGCACGATCGCAGCTTCGCGTTCGTTGAGCCGGCGCGGCGGCTCCGGCAGCCGCGCCTTGCCGCCGGCAAGACCCGGGCGCTCCGAGGCGAAATTCACTTCGAGATCGCCCTTGCCGGCGATGGCGCGCAAGCACACACCGACGGCGCGCTTGAACGGCTCGGTCGGCGCTTCCTTGGCGTTGCTCTTCGGCTTGATGTTCGAGGACATGGTTGTTGCGAAATGGCGACGAAATGGGCCTGCTCCTCTTCCCACAAGCGGGAAGAGGCGATTGTTAGGAGAGCGCCACGTTGACCGCGCTTTCCGGCAATTCCTGACCGAAGCAGCGCTGATAGAATTCCGCCACCAGCGGACGTTCGAGCTCGTCGCACTTGTTGACGAAGGTGAGCCGGAACGAAAAGCCGATGTCGCTGAAGATCTCGGTGTTCTCCGCCCAGGTGATCACCGTGCGCGGGCTCATCACCGTCGAGATATCGCCGTTCATGAAGGCGTTGCGCGTGAGGTCGGCGACCCGCACCATTTTCGAGACGATCTCGCGGCCCTCGGTGGTGCGATAGTGCTTCGCCTTGGAGAGGACGATATCGACCTCGTTGTCGTGCGGCAGATAGTTCAACGTGGTGACGATCGACCAGCGGTCCATCTGACCCTGGTTGATCTGCTGCGTGCCGTGATAGAGGCCCGACGTGTCGCCGAGACCGACGGTATTGGCGGTCGCGAACAGGCGGAACGCCGGATGCGGCTTGATCACTTTATTCTGATCGAGCAGCGTCAGCCGGCCGGACAATTCCAAGACGCGCTGGATGACGAACATCACGTCGGGACGGCCGGCATCGTATTCGTCGAAGCACAGCGCGACATTGTTCTGCAGCGCCCACGGCAGGATGCCGTCGCGGAATTCCGTCACCTGCATGCCTTCGCGGATCACGATGGCGTCCTTGCCGATCAGATCGACGCGGCTGATATGGCTGTCGAGATTGACGCGCACGCACGGCCAATTAAGGCGCGAGGCGACCTGCTCGATATGCGTCGATTTGCCGGTGCCGTGATAGCCGGTGACGATCACGCGCCGGTTGCGGGCAAAGCCGGCGAGAATGGCGAGCGTGGTCGGGCGATCGAAGCGGTAGTCCGGATCGTTCTCCGGCACATATTCGTCCGGCTCCGAATAGGCCGGAACTTCGAGATCGCTATCGATCCCAAAGACCTGGCGGACGGAAACCTTCATATCCGGCAAGCCGGATTCACTGTTAGCTGCGAGAGTCATTGCTCCTCCGTGACCCCGGCAAGGTAGGCTCAGAAAGGCTGAGCTTGGCTAAGACCTTGGCAAGGCAACCCTAAATCGACGGCCTCGGCAATTCCGAGGCGCTAATCGGGTGTTACCGGCGGTCGGATTGTCCCGCTAGGTCTAGCAGAAAGGCCCAAGGCGGCGAAAGTGGTGGGCGAGAGTGCCGCCGGAAGCGGTGGGAAAAGCCGCCGCGAAGCCTGGCCGGTCAGCAGAAGCCTGCTGTCTTCAAATAGTTATAGGCTTGAATAATTTCACGCAGCCGGTCTTCCGAGCCGCGGTCCCCACCATTGGCGTCCGGATGGTGCCGTTTCACCAACATCTTGAACCTTGCCTTGATATCGACCTTCGTGGCGTCACCTTCAAAGCCGAGCGCGTCGAGCGCCCGGCGCTGCGCATTGAGTATCTTGCGGCCCTCGGGCTCCTTTTGCGCATGGCCCGACCGGCGGTCGCCCGCCTCGCCGAACAGCGAGAACGGATCGTCGGTGGCGAAGTTGCCGCCGCGGAACTCCTTGGCGGCACGCTTCGCGCGCTTGCCGCCGATCGAACCCATCTTCCAGGTGGGCCGGTGCCCGGTGAGCGCGTCCTTCTGGTATTTCGCGACCGCGTCGTCGCTCATGCCGGAGAAAAAATTGTACGTACTGTTGTATTCGCGCACATGATCGAGGCAAAACCGCCAATACTCGTTGGCGAGCTCGCGGCCTTTCGGAGCGCGATGCGTCGCGGGACCCTTGCACCCCGGCCACTCGCACGGGGGAAGCTCCGCGCGCAAGCGGCGATCCTGGTCCGGCTTGACCCGGATTCGATCGAACAGTGGCGAGTCGTTACTCATCATGATGATTATGCGGGTGCGTCGATTAAACCTTCAAGACTTGACAGGAGTTAATTCGGCGTGGCGCGGTGATTGACCTTAACGTGACACCGTTTAGATCTTGCTTTGAGTGATAATCGCGCTTTGAGCCGTGATCTCTTTCGAAAACCCATAATCTCATCTCAGAAAATCCATCCCCTCTTCGGGGTTTATGACTTAGGACTGCAAAATGGGTATGCAGGACATCATCACCACCAAATTGATGGCGGCTTTCGCCCCGGAGAGCCTGCATGTCGAGGATGAATCCCATTTACACGAGGGCCACGCCGGACACCGGCCGGGCGGCGAGAGCCATTTCCGCCTTTATATTGTGTCGAGCGCGTTCAAAGGAAAGAGTCGGCTCGAACGTCATCGCATGATCAATACGGCGCTGGCGAACGAAATGAAGGGCCGCGTGCATGCGCTCGCCATCCACGCGCAAGCGCCGGGGGAAAGCTAGAGAAGCCGGCGCCCTGATTTTCTTACTCGGTTTACGCAAGCGGAGAACAACCTAGCATGTCGAACGCACCCACAGTCGAGCATTTCCCGGGCACCGAGCGCCAAGCCAGCCGCTCCTATTCGCCGGCCATCGTCACGCGCGGCGGCCGGACGATCTATCTGGCCGGCCAGACCGCGTTGGCGGATCAGAACGGCAAATCGCTGATCGGCGATTTCGAGGGCCAGACGCGCACGATCTTTCAGCTGCTCGACGCGACACTGCAGAAAGTCGGCAGCAGTCTCAAAGATCTTGTGACCATGACGGTGTTCATCAACGATGCGCGCCACGGCGATCGCTTTGTCGAAATCCGCAAGGAATTCTTCGCCGCCGGCCACTACCCGTGCAGCGCGCTGATCACCGTGTCGGATTTCGCGCGGTCCGGGATGCTGATCGAGATCCAGGGGATCGCGGTCGCCGCTGAATAGCGGATCTACGTTGCGGCTTCCGGCGCTTTCTCGGCTTGTTTCAAGAGATCGGCAAGATCGAGCCGGTGCGTGAACATCGCGAGCTCGCCATCGGCGGTGCGCGGCCACTCTTGTTGCGGACGATCCCAGTAAAGCTCGACACCGTTGTCGTCGGGATCGCGCAGATAGAGCGCCTGGCTGACGCCGTGATCGGACGCGCCTTCGAGCGGAATATCCGCTTCGATGAGCCTGCGCAGCGCGTCGGCCAATTGCGCCCGCGTCGGGTAGAGGATCGCGAGGTGGTAGAGGCCGGTCGTGCCCGGCGCCGGCGGCGAGCCGCCGGCGCTCTCCCAGGTGTTGAGCCCGATGTGATGATGATAGCCGCCGGCTGAAATAAAAGCCGCCTGCTTGCCGATGCGCTGCGTCAGCTCGAAGCCGAGCACGGCGCAATAGAAAGCGAGCGCCCGGTCGATATCGGCGACTTTGAGATGGACGTGACCGATGCGGACAGCGGAATTGATCGCAGGATTGCTCATGCGCTTGCCTTGGCAGTGACCTTGCGCGCCAGCGGTGCGACCCGCAAAGCGGTGATACGGTTGCGGGATTTGCGCAGAACCTGGAAGCGAAAGCCGTAGAAGGTAAAGCTCTGGCCCGGCTCCGGGATCGAGCGCGCTTCGTGGATGACGACGCCCGCGATCGTGGTCGCCTCGTCGTCGGGAATGGTCCAGTCCATCACGCGATTGAGATCGCGCACGGTGACCCCGCCATCGACATTGACCGAGCCGTCCGGCAGCGGCCGCACGCCGGGAACGGCGATATCGTGTTCGTCGGTAATGTCGCCGACGATTTCCTCGACGATATCTTCCAGCGTCACCAGTCCCTCGAGCTCGCCATATTCGTCGACGACCAGCGCAAACGGCGTCTTGCGATGACGAAACGCCCTGAGCTGATCCGCCACCGGCGTCGTGTCCGGCACGAACCATGGCGTCTTTGCCAGCGCCTCGATGTCGATTTTTTCGGCGTCGCCCTCCGCCGCGTGCAAGGCCCGCCACAATTCCTTGGCGTTGAGCACACCGATGACGTTGTCCTGCGAGTCGCGCCACAGCGGTATGCGGGTTACTCCGGCGGCCAGCACCGCATCGATCAATTCCTCGCGCGGCTCGTCGGCGTCGAGCATCACCATCTTGGTGCGGTGGACCATCACGTCGGAAATCGTCAGTTCGCGCAGGTCGAGCAAGCCGCCCATCATATCACGGTCGTGCTTGGCGACGACGCCGGCGCTATGCATGAGATCGACGGCGCCGCGCAATTCCTCGTCCGGCGACAGGATCGATTGGATCTTGCCGACCGGCATGCCGAACCCGTGCAATATGTATTTCACCAGCAACTCGACGACGCGCAGGAACGGCGAGAACCAGCGCACCGTCCGTTCGACCGGCTGCGCCACCGCGAGCGCCATGCGATCCGGCGCGTTGAAGGCCGCCGTCTTCGGCAGCACTTCGGCGAAGATGAAGATCAGAAACGTCATGATAAAAGTGGCGTAGATCTCGCCGGCCTGGCCGAAATAGGCGAGCAACAAGCCGGTCGCCAAGGTCGACGCCGCGATATTGCTGAAGTTGTTGGCGAACAGGATGGCGCCGAGCAGCCGCTCGCGCGTCGCCAGCAACCGGTTGACGATGCCGGCGTCGCGATTGCCCTGTTTTTCCAGCCGCAGCATGGAGGCGCGCGACGACGCCGACAGCGCCGTCTCGCTCGCCGAGAAAAACGCCGAAATCACCAGACAGATAACGACCGCCAAGACGGTCAGCCAATCGATCGTGCTCATCGCTCCGCAAGCTTCTCGCCGAGGAACGCGCGTACCGCGCCGGCATCGACGCCGCCCTCGACGAAAGCGGAGCCGATCCCCCTCACCAGGATAAATGTAAGCATTCCGCGCTTCACCTTCTTGTCCTGCGCGATCAAGTTCATCAATTGCTCAAGGCTTGGGTGCGGGCCGGGAATGTCGCCGGGCCGCGTCGGCAGGCCGACATTCGCCAAATGGCGGATAGCGCGCTCCGCTTCAGCCATCGGCAAAAGGCCGAGTTTCGCCGAAAAACCGAAAGCCAGCGCCATGCCGACGGAGACGGCCTCGCCGTGGAGCAGCCGGTCGGAAAAGCCGCAGGCCGCCTCGAAGGCGTGGCCGAATGTGTGGCCGAGATTGAGCAAGGCGCGGTCGCCGGTTTCGCGCTCGTCGCGGGCGACGATGGCGGCCTTGCCGCGGCAGCATATGGCGATGGCGTGATCGCGCGCCGACCTTGCGGACGAATTGCCGCCGGCAAAAACCTCCCGCCAGTTGGTTTCGAGCCAGGAGAAGAACGGCGCGTCGCCGAGCAGACCATATTTCGCGACTTCGGCGTAACCGGCGCGGAACTCGCGCGCGGGCAACGTGTCGAGGAGCGCGGTATCGGCGAGCACCAGGATCGGCTGATAAAACGCGCCGACCAGATTCTTGCCGTGGGCGGAATCGATCGCGGTCTTGCCACCGACCGAGGAATCCACATCCGCAAGCAGCGAGGTCGGCACCTGCACATAATCGAGCCCGCGCCGCACCACCGCAGCAACAAAGCCGGCGAGATCGCCGATGACGCCGCCGCCGAGCGCGACGACGAGGTCGTCGCGTTCCATGCGCAAGGCGATGACGGCCTCGCAAACCTCTTCGAACACGCGGTAGCTCTTCGAGGCTTCGCCCGCCGGCACGATCACGCGGTGGGTAGCGACGCCGGCATGCTTGAGCGCGGTTTCGGCGGCGCTGAGATGCAACTGCGCGACATTTTCATCGGTCACGATGACCACTTTGCAGCCCGGCCGCAGCACGGCGATCCGCGCGCCGAGCGAAGCGAGAAGCCCGCGCCCGATGGCGATGTCATAGCTGCGCGCGCCGAGCGACACGGCAACAGTCGTGGTTTCAGCGCGAAGCGGCGCCGTCATGGATTGCTCCCTTCCTGCGGCGATGCATCGAGGAAGTCAGTGAGCGCCCTCATGATTTCCGCAACGATCGCGTCATGCGGCACTTCGCGCGACTGCACGGTGAGATCGGCCAGCGCATAGACCGGTTCGCGGGTGATCAGAAGCTGCCGCAGCGTCTCCGCCGGGTCGTCGGTATGCAGCATCGGCCGTTCGTGCTTGCGCTTGGCGATGCGGCGCATCAGCACGTCGAAATCGGCCTTGAGCCAGATCGAAACGCCCCTGGCTTTGATCGCCGCGCGGGTGTCGGCGTTCATGACGGCGCCGCCGCCGGAGGCCAAAATCTGCGGCCCGGAATCGAGCAGACGCGCGATCACGCGTGCCTCGCCGCTGCGGAAGTAGTCCTCGCCGTGACGGGCGAAGACGTCGGCAATGCTCATGTTGGCGGACTTTTCGATTTCGGCATCGGCGTCGACAAAAGGCACGCCGAGCCGCGCGGCAAGACGGCGGCCGATCGACGATTTGCCGACCCCCATCATGCCGGTCAACACGATCGAACGGCTGCCCAAGCGGGCCAATATCGGCGCCGCCGGAACCTGCAGGTTTTCGTCATTTTGTAGTGTAATATCAGTCATTTAATGTAAAGCCCGACACTCGCCTTCGGGGCGTCCCGAAGGGTCCGGAGGCACCCCCCGGACGATCCGCCGGATGGCTTATCAGATCGCCGGGAAATGCGCGCGCCAGATCGCTTGCTAATCAACACTCATGGCAGGTCACTGGCTAGGTCTCTGGCTAGGTCTCTTGCCAGTCCGGCGCGAACATGATCGTACTCGGTCCCGCCCGCCGGCACCAAGGGGAAGAGCGCGAGCGCTTAACGATGCCGAGCCTGCTCCGGTTACTTGCTGTCGTCGCTCTACTGGCCGGCGCCGTCTATGGCGGCCTCTATGCACTGGCGCATTTCGTTGCGCCGAAGCCGCGCGAGATCAGCGTGACGATACCGCCGGACAAATTCTTCAAGGATCACTGAACGCGGTGATGGCCCGCACGGGTTCGGATCGCAAAATGGCGCACGCAAAAAAAGCTCTTCCTGCCGCACCGCATTCCGACGCGGCGTTGACCGCGCTCTATCTCGACATGCTGGCGGCAGAGCGCGGCGCCGGAGCAAATACGCTTGCCGCTTATCGCCGTGACCTCGAGGACTTTTCCACATACCTCAAGGACGCCGGCCGCTCCATTGCCAAAGCGAACACCGAAGATCTACGCGGTTACCTCGGCGAGCTGTCGCGGCGCGGCATGCGCGTGACGACGGTGGCGCGACGGCTGTCGGCGATGCGGCAGCTTTATCGCTTTCTCTATGCCGAGGGCCATCGCACCGATGATCCGGCAGCCGTCCTGCAAGGCCCAAAGCGCGAGCGCAATTTGCCGAAGACGCTGTCGCTTGCCGAAGTCGACCATCTCCTGCGCACGGCCGCGGCATGCGATCCCGCCTCGCCATTACCGGTGCGGCTGCGCGCGGCGCGGCTCGCGTGCCTGGTCGAGCTCCTTTACGCGACCGGACTTCGCGTCTCCGAGCTTGTGGCGCTGCCGGCTTCGGCCGCGCGCAAGGACACGCGCGTCATCATCGTGCGCGGCAAAGGCAACAAGGAACGCATGGTGCCGCTCAACGACGCGGCGAAACGCGCGATGGCGGCCTATCTCGCGCTGCTCAAGGAGGCGGGGCACGAGGCGCAGACGAAATGGCTTTTTCCGTCATTCGGCGACAGCGGCCATCTCACACGCCAGCATTTTGCCCGTGAGCTCAAGACGCTCGCCGGGGCTGCCGGATTGCGCACGGCACAGGTGAGCCCGCACGTCTTGCGCCACGCTTTCGCCAGCCACCTCCTGCACAACGGCGCCGATTTGCGCGTGGTGCAGACGCTTTTAGGCCACGCCGATATTTCAACAACGCAGATCTATACCCATGTTCTGGAAGAGCGCCTGAAAAGCCTGGTGCGCGATTTGCACCCGCTGGCGCAAGACTAACTAGCAAGACTAACTAGCAAGATTAACTATGGAACCAGGTCCCTTCCTTGACTTCCCGGCATGGCGCGGGCGATTTAGCCGCGCCCGCGGCACCCGCCGCGCGGCCTTTGCCGCCGGTTGACCATAAGCGATGCGTTCTTACCTCGATTTCGAAAAACCGGTGGCCGAGCTTGAGGCCAAGGTCGACGAGCTGCGCGCGCTGCATTCCGACGGCGACGCCATCGGCGAGGAAATCGACCGCATCGAGGGCAAGGCTGCGGTCGCGCTCAAGGAGCTCTATGCCGGGCTGACGCCGTGGCAGAAGACGCAGGTCGCGCGGCATCCGCTGCGGCCGCATTGCCTCGATTATATTTCGGCGCTCACGACCGATTTCGTGCCGCTCGCCGGCGATCGCAAGCACGGCGAGGACCCGGCCATTATCGGCGGTTTCGGCCGCTTCCGCGGCGAGGCGGTCTGCGTCATCGGCCACGAAAAAGGCTCCGATACCGAGAGCCGGCTGAAGCACAATTTCGGCATGGCGCGGCCCGAAGGCTATCGCAAGGCGGCGCGGCTGATGGGCATGGCCGATCACTTCGATGTCCCGGTCATCGCGCTGATCGATACCGCAGGCGCTTATCCCGGCATCGGCGCGGAAGAACGCGGCCAGGCCGAAGCCATTGCGCGCTCGACGGAAGCCTGCCTCGAGATCGGCGTGCCGAACGTCGCCTTGATCATCGGCGAAGGCGGTTCCGGCGGCGCCATCGCCATCGCCACCGCCAACCGCGTGCTGATGCTGGAGCATTCCGTCTACAGCGTCATCTCGCCGGAGGGCGCGGCCTCGATCCTGTGGCGCGACACGTCGAAAGCGCAGGATGCCGCCTCCAACATGAAAATCACCGCGCAGGATCTGCTGCGCTTCGGCGTGGTCGACGCGATCGTGCCCGAGCCGACCGGCGGCGCGCATCGCGAACCGGCCGCGGCGATGGCGGCGGCCGGCGAAGCGATCGGCACCGCGCTCGCCGAATTTCGCGGCCTCGACCGCGCGACCGTTATCCGCCGCCGCCGCGAAAAGTTCCTCGCGATCGGGCGGACGCTCGGCTGATCGGCTCCCCCGATTTGCTCGCGGCGCAGCGCCTCGATCTCACAGCCGGCCTAAGCCAGTAAGGCCCTGTTGAAAAATGTTTGCCACAATCTTGCCGCGATTGCTCCCGGATCGCGCGTAAGGTCGCTGATTTATTGGCCTTTCCGGTCAAATTCGCTGATAATTTACCATTATTTAACGGCCGCATGGCCAACCGGGGCTCCGGCCGCCGGTTGCCTTGCGAAAGCCACCTCTTATGGGTAACCATCAGGCAGTAGATGGCACGGGGATAAACCATCTGTCGGGGAATTCGACGTTGATCCGCGCCTGCGTAAACCGCGCCGTTAGTTTGCGCGCACACACTCTGCGTGCGCTTGCGACCTTTTTTGCCCTCGCGGGGGCACTGGCGCTTGCCGGCTGCTACGGCGACGAGGGCTACCAGATCCCGACGCGGGCGATGAAAGAACTCTCGCCCGAGATGCTGGCGCTGCTCGACCAAAAAAACATGCCGAAGGACTCGCCGCTCCTGGTTCGGGTTTTCAAAGAAGAATCTGAACTCGAAGTCTGGAAGCAGGACACGACCGGCCGCTACGCGCTGCTGAAAGTCTATCCGATCTGCCGCTGGTCGGGCGAGCTCGGCCCGAAGAAAGTGCAAGGCGATCGCCAGGCGCCGGAGGGATTCTATTCGATCACGCCCGGCCTGATAAATCCGAATTCCAACTACTATCTCGCCATCAATATCGGCTTTCCCAACGCGTACGACAAAGCCAACAATTATTCCGGCGCGTTCCTGATGATCCACGGCGATTGCTCGTCGGCCGGCTGTTACGCCATGACCGACGAGCAGATCGGCGAGATCTATTCGCTGGCGCGCGAGTCCTTCCTCGGCGGTCAGAAAGAATTCCAGATCCAGGCCTATCCGTTCCGCCTGACGGCGGCGAATTTGGCGCGGCATCGCAACAATCCGAATATGCCGTTCTGGAAAATGCTCAAGGAAGGCAGCGACCATTTCGAGGTGACGCGCTTCGAGCCCAAGGTCGATGTCTGTGACCGGCACTATGTGTTCGACGCGGAGCCGCCGGCGAATTCGACCAAGCCGCTCACGTTCAGCCCGACCGGCCGCTGCCCGGCCTTTGAAGTTGCGCCGGAAATCGCTGGACCGGCGATAGAGAAGCAGAAGAACGACGAATATCAGCTCGCGCAATTGACCAAAGAAAACGCGCCGGTCGCCCCGGTGACGCTCGGCACCGACGGCGGCATGAACCGGGTATTCGTCGCCAAGCTCGAAACCACCGGCGCGTTCTACGACAACGATGGCCACCTGCACGCCCCGCCGGTGCATCCCGGCATGCCGACACCCACCATCAGCGGCCCGCGCCAAGATACCGACGGATCGACCGGCAGCACGTCGCGCGGCATTCTCAGCACGATGTTCAAATCGAACAGCACACCGGCGCCCGCGCCGCAGATTCAAGCGCCGCAAACTCAGGTTGCCTCGGCCGATGCGAGCGATCACTCAAGCTTCTTCAGCAATTGGTTCAAGCCGAAAACCGACACCGCGCAGCAGCAGCCGCCGCAGGCGCAAGGCGCGCCGCTTGCCGGCTTGAAGCCTGCTCCGACGCCGCGCAAGACCGATATTGCAAAGACCGATACGGCAAAGCCCGATCCGCAAAAGCCGGTGGCGCCGCAAGTCGCGGACGCGCTGAAGCTGAAGCCTTCGATCGCGGCAGCCGCGCCGCTTAAGTCGCAACCGAACAAGCCGCAACAGGACGCCAATGCCGCGCCGCCGCCTGCGAACAGCAGCAGCGTGATGAAAGGCGCTCAGCCCGTCGTGCCGACCGGCTCGTTCAGCGGCCGCTGGGCGGGATTGCAGTAGGCTTTTAAGCAGCAATCGGGACTTTCCGATCGCGATGCGCTTTTAGTCGATGCGCGCCTGCAATTGTTCCGCCATCCAGTCGCCGGTCAGCGGGCGGAATTTGTAGCTGATGTTGAAGCAGACGTGATTGCCTTCCTCGTAAACCACGAGCTGTGATGGGCCGGACGCCGCCTTGACGAGGCGCTCGCCTTCACTCGGCGGGACGAGCCTGTCGCCCGAGCCGAACACGACGAGGAGCGGACAGGTGATGCGTTCGGCCGCGCCTTCGAGCGTGATCTTGCGCGCCCGCGCATAGGCTTCGTCCATGCTCTTGGCGTGGCTGCGGACACGAAACACTTCCTGCGACATCTTTGGCATTTTCGGCAGCACGGTGCCCCAGTCGTAAGGCCCGCAATTGGCGATGCAGGCCTTCAACCGCGGCTCGCCCGCGGCCGCGAGCGGCGCATAGATGGCGCCGAGACTTTGCCCGACCACGCCGACCCGGCTGCCGTCGACGTCGCTGCGCGTCTCGAGGACGTCGATGACGGCGCCGAGAACCGCGCCCCATTCATGCGTAGTCGGAAGCGCAAACGATGTTTCGCCCTGCCCCGGACCGTCAAGCGTCAGCGCCGCCATGCCGCGGTCGACGAATGCTTCCGCCCAGGCATGAAGCTCTTCCTTGCAGGCGTCGAGGCCCGGCAGAATGACCGCGACCGGCGGACGCTCGATGCCGCGCGGCTTCCGCAGCCAGCCCGGCATGGCGACGCCGCGGAACGGAAACTCGACGCGCTCCGCGGGGCTCGGCAATTGGGTCGCGCCCGCCGTATAGCAGCGCAGCATGGCGTCGTGGGCTTTGCGGAATTCGTCCGCGTGCTCGGCAAACAGATGCTTGCCGTAGTGATAATAGATCGCGGCGCGCACATAGGCTTCGGCGGCGGTCAGCGCGCGGCCTCGCGCGGCCGCTTCCGCGGCGAGCTTTTCGTGGCGCGCGCCTTCGTCCGACCAAACCCGGCACCAATCCTCCCAGCGGGCGATGCTGCGCATCAATTTCCGCAGATCGTTCGGATCGACGCCGGTCGCTTCGTAGCGCGGAATGAAATGCGAGAAGATGAGATCGACCTGCGGATCGGACATATTGCATTCCCACTCAAGCTTGGTGAGCCGACCACATATCGACGACCATCTGTGTCATGACGACCGGCGTCGTCCAGCCGCGCAGGAAGGCGAGGCTGCGTTCGTGGACTTCGCTGTTATAGGAGCCGGTCGCATCCTCGACGACGACGCTGTAATAGCCGAGCGCGGCGCCATGCCGGCAGGTCAGCTCGATGCCGATATCGGTCGCCACGCCGGTCATGACCAGCGTATCGATCGCCATGGTCTTGAGCCGCAGGTCGAGCGGCGTGTCGACGAACAGCGACGGCTGGCTCTTCTGCAGGACGATATGGTGCGGCTGCGGCGCGAGACCGTCGACGAATTCGGTATCGTCCATGCCGTCCTGCATCGTCGGCTTGAGCTCGCTCGGCCGGTCGACATTCTGCTTCTTCATCAGAAAGCGCAGAAACGGCCCGCTGGTCAGCCGCAGCGGCGGCAGGACGTGACGGCTCCAGATCACCGGAATTTTCGCCCGCTCGGCGGCGGCGATCAGCGCATTGGCGTTCGGCACGATCCGATCGATCGCGGGCGAGCGCCCGGCGAGACCTTTTTGCATGTCCCACATGACAAGCGCCACGCGGCCCGGGCGCAGGAAATCCGCCAGCGTGCACGGGATTTTGGATTCAAGCTCGACGGGAAATCGGTCGGTGCTGGTCACGCGATTTGTCGCCCTGGAATTTTATTTGTTACGGATGCGATCGTTTCGCGACGGCGATCGCTCAGTCCATTTTCGGGATATGCGCCTTCTCGACCACGTCGGTCCACTTGGCGATGTCGCTCTTGAGCCGCGCCGTCAGCTGTTCCGGCGTGCTGCCGCGCATCTCCATGCCGAGCCGCTTTCCCGCTTCCTGGACGGACGGTTGCGCCAGAGCATCGATCGTCGCCTGGCTGAGCGTGTCGATAATCGGCCGCGGCGTGCCGGCCGGAACGGTGATCCCGTTCCAGCTGGTAACATCGAAATTTGCAATGCCGCTTTCCATCACCGTCGGGATATCGGGCAGGAAATCCGCCCGTGTCTTGCCGGTGGTGGCGATCGGCGTCACCTTGTGATCCGCAAGCAAAGCCTGCATCGGCGCGAAGAACTCGAAATCGACGTCGACGTCGCCGCGCAAGAGCGCCGTCATCATATCCGGCGAGGTGCGAAATGGCACGGTCGCGACATCGGTGCCGGTGACGATCTTGAACAATTCGGCCGCAAGATATTGCGTGGTGCCGGGGGCGAGCGTGCCGATATTCAATTTGCCCGGATTGGCTTTCGCATAAGCGATGAGGTCGGCCATGGATTTGAGCGGCGAGCCGGCCTTGACCAGGACCACCATATCGAAATTGGCGACCATCGACACCGCGGCGAAGTCGGTGAGAATATTGTAGGGCAGCGACTTGAACAGCGCGACGCTGATCGTCGAACTGTTGCCGGTGAGGAGGAGCGTGTAGCCGTCCGGCGCCGTTGCCGCCGCGCTTTGCGCCGCAGTGACCCCGCCGGCGCCGGGCTTGTTGATGACGAGGAAGGGCTGCCCCAGTTTCGCGGTCAACTGCTCGGTCAGAATGCGCATGCTGACGTCGCCGGTGGAGCCGGCGCCGTAAGAGATGATCAGTTGCACCGGACGGTTCGGATAGCCGGATTGGGCTTTGGCACCGACGGTTGCAAGCGTGGACAACAGGGCAAAGAGAGCAACTGCGCCCCGGCAAAAATTTCTGACGAAGCTCGATTTCGCCGCCGGCATTTCACCCCTGTTCATCCGCGATTCCCCTCTCATGCCCTCGCTATTGAAGGCCGCGAGGCGCGGCGGCGACTTAGCATGGACGCGCCAAGCCGTCGATCACACGGGGAGCGGGCAATAACCGGCGCGTAAATTCGCCGCCAGCGTCACGCTCGCGCAATTGCAGATCAAGCACGCGGCGGGCCGCGCTGGCGCGCCGTCGGACGATGCCGTCTAAGCGTAGCGGCCGTGGCAGTGCTTGAACTTCTTGCCGGAGCCGCAGGGACAAGCCTCGTTGCGGCCGACCTTGCCCCAGCTTTGCGGATCCTGCGGATTGCGGTCCGGCACTGCGGTAACGCGCGGCGGGATGGCGTTTGCGGGACCGCTATAGGTCGCACCGCCAAGAGGCAATCCGGTGGGAGCGCCTGTTGGCAGCCCCGCGCGCCCGCCGATCGGTGTCCCGCCGACAGCAGCACCCGCGCTTGGCGACGGCCGCCGATACCGTGGCGCGCCAGCGTTTCGGCGCCGGCGAGCGCCAGCGCCATCTCATCCTCGCCGGTCGTCGGATCGATCTTATGCGCTTCCATGACCGGCAGCGCCGCAGGCTGCTGCTGCTGCGGCTGCTGCGAAACGATCTCGACGCGCATCAATTGCGCGGTGACGGCTTCGCGCAAGCTGTGGCTCATCGTCTCGAACAGGGTGAAGGCCTCTGCCTTGTATTCGTTGAGCGGATCGCGTTGGCCATAGCCGCGCAGCCCGATCACCTGGCGCAGGTGGTCGAGCATGACGAGATGCTCGCGCCAAAGATGGTCGAGCGTCTGCAACAGGATCGATTTCTCGATGTAACGGATGACGTCCGAGCCCCACTGCGCCACTTTCGCCGCCATATGCTCGTCGGCGCGGCGCTCGACCCGGGCAAAGATCTCCTCGTCGGCGATGCCTTCTTCCTTGGCCCATTCGTCGACCGGCAGATCGAGGCCGAGCACGCGCTTGAGCTCCTCGCGCAGCCCGACCGTGTTCCATTGTTCCGGATAGGCGTTTTCCGGCACGTGCTTGGCGACGAGTTCATCCATCGCGCTATGGCGCATGTCGGCGATGACTTCGCCCACGGTCTCATCCTGCATCCACTCGACGCGCTGGTCGAAGATGACCTTGCGCTGGTCGTTCATCACGTCGTCGTATTTGAGGATGTTCTTGCGGATGTCGAAGTTGCGCGCCTCGACCTTTTGCTGGGCCTTTTCCAGCGCCTTGTTGATCCAGGGATGGATGATCGCTTCGTTTTCCTTCAAGCCGAGCTTGGTCAGCATGCCGTCGAGCTTGTCGGTGCCGAAGATGCGCATCAAATCGTCTTCGAGCGACAGGAAGAACTTGGAGTGGCCCGGATCGCCCTGGCGTCCGGAGCGGCCGCGCAACTGATTGTCGATGCGGCGGCTCTCGTGGCGCTCGGTGCCGAGCACATAGAGGCCGCCGGCGGCGAGCGCCTTCTCCTTCAACCGCGCGACCTGGGCGCGGATCTCGTCGGCGCGCGGACCTTTGTCCCGCTCGTGCGGATCGGCGATGTCGGCGAGCTCCTGGCGGATGCGCATGTCGGCATTGCCGCCGAGCTGAATGTCGGTGCCGCGGCCGGCCATATTGGTGGCGATGGTGATGGCGCCCGGCACGCCGGCCTGCGAGATGATCTGCGCTTCCTGCTCGTGATAGCGGGCGTTGAGCACGGCGAACACTTTCGGCTTGGCGCCGCCTTCACTCCCCGAATAGAGCGGGGCGAAGGCATTGGGATCGGAAAAGTCGTGCTGCTCCCAGCCGCTCTTGCGCAGCGTCTCGGCGAGCTGCTCGGATTTCTCGATGGAGGTGGTGCCGACCAGCACCGGCTGGCCGCGCTCCTTGCAGTCCTCGATCAGCGCCAGAATGGCGCGGAATTTCTCGGCGGAGGTCCGATACACCTCGTCGTCGTCGTCGAGGCGGACCATCGGCCGGTTGGTCGGGATTTCCAGGACTTCCAGATTGTAGATGTCCTGAAACTCGTCGGCCTCGGTCGCCGCCGTGCCGGTCATGCCGCCGAGCTTCTTGTACATGCGGAAATAGTTCTGGAAGGTGATCGAGGCGAGCGTCTGGTTCTCCGGCTGGATCGGCTGATGCTCCTTGGCCTCGAGCGCCTGATGCAGCCCTTCCGAATAGCGCCGGCCCGGCATCATGCGGCCGGTGAACTCGTCGATGATGATGACCTCGCCGTTGCGGACGATGTAGTCCTTGTCGCGCTGGAACAGCTTGTGCGCGCGCAAGGCCTGATTGATGTGATGGACGACGGAGACGTTCTCGACGTCGTAGAGCGAATCCGACTTGAGCTGGCCGGCGTCGCGCAGCGTGCTCTCCATCTTCTCCATGCCGGATTCGGTGAGATTGACGGTGCGCTGCTTTTCGTCGAGCTCGTAATCGGCCTTGTC
This sequence comes from uncultured Alphaproteobacteria bacterium, assembly GCA_963732015.1. Classification (GTDB taxonomy): domain Bacteria; phylum Pseudomonadota; class Alphaproteobacteria; order Rhizobiales; family Xanthobacteraceae; genus BOG-931. Next base: position 99,995 of record CAVSXY010000012.1, read on the forward strand.
GAGCTTGGGGATATAGGCGTCGATCGTATTGTAGAATTCGGAGCGGTCGTCGAGCGGGCCGGAAATGATCAGCGGCGTGCGCGCCTCGTCGACCAGGATGGAGTCGACCTCGTCGACGATGGCGTAGCCATGGCCGCGCTGAACCATGTCTTCGAGCCGGTATTTCATATTGTCGCGCAGATAGTCGAAGCCGAGCTCGTTATTGGTGCCGTAGGTGACGTCGCAATCGTATTGCTTCTTGCGCTCGGCATCGTCGAGGCCGTGGACGATGACGCCGACCGTCAGTCCGAGGAATTTGTAGATCTGCCCCATCCACTCGGAGTCGCGCTTGGCGAGATAGTCGTTGACGGTGACGACGTGGACGCCGCTGCCGGTGAGCGCATTGAGATAGACCGGCAGCGTGGCGACCAGCGTCTTGCCTTCGCCGGTCTTCATCTCGGCGATCCGGCCTTCGTGCAGCACCATGCCGCCGATGAGCTGGACGTCGAAATGGCGCTGGCCGAGCGCGCGCTTGCCGGCCTCGCGAACGGTGGCGAAAGCGGGCACCAGAAGGTCGTCGAGCGTTGCCCCTGCGGCGAGCTGCTTCTTGAATTCGTCGGTGCGCGCGCGCAGCGCCTCGTCGGACAGCGCCTCGAGCTCCTGCTTCCAGCGCATTGATCTCTTCGACCCGCGGCCGATAGGTGCGGATGCGGCGGTCGTTGGAGGAACCGAACAGCTTGCGGGCGACTGCGCCGATCATCGCATCAACATCCTTCTAACGGGCTTTGGCCACGACCTTCTTGCAGGCTTTGCCTACTTGCGAGCTGTTTGATGAAGCACGATCTTGGCCGAAAATCGGTTCCCATGAGTTTGGGATCAATCTCGAGTTTAGGATCGCACTGTTCCCTCGCGGGCGGCGCCCGTCCCAACCAGCGGAAAATGCGGCGCTATTCGGGCTTCTGCAAGGCGACTGAACGTCCCAAACTCTGGCCGAGAGATAGGAGGGGGTCGATTTTTTGTCAATGCAAAGCCCCTAATTCACGCGCTCGTTAGGCGGCGCCCCGAATCTGCCATTGCCAAGGACGATCAATTCGGGCGAGTGTCCGCGCCGATCCGGGACCGCAGGCCCGGGTCCGGCACCCTAAATTAACCGGCGACTTTCCCGCCTTGCCTAAAGGATCGCGTTTTATGGCCTCCATCCGTCCGTCCGTTGCCCGCGCGTTCGGCGCGCTCGCGCTTGCCGCCTTCCTGGTCGGACCGACCGCCCATGCTCCGCGCGGAGGATGCCGATCCGGTGGTCGCCCGCGCCAATGGCGTCGATATCCGCCAAAGCGACCTCGCGCTGGCCGAGGACGAGATCGGCTCCAACATGCCGCAAATGGGGCCGGACCAGAAGCGCGATTACCTCATTACCTATCTCGCCGACGTCATCGTGCTGGCGCAGGCCGCCGAGCAGCAGAAGTTGGCCGACCGCGACGACGTCAAGCACCGCATCCTGTTCGAACGCGACAAAGTGCTGATGGAGACCTTGCTGCAGGACGCCGGCACCGCGGCCATGACCGACGACGCGATGCACAAGGTCTATGACGACGCCGTCAAGCAGATGGCGAACGAGCAGGAAGTGCATGCGCGCCATATCCTGGTCGCCACTGAAGACGAAGCCAAGGCGATCGAAGACCAGCTCAAAAAGGGCGCCGATTTCGCCACGCTCGCCAAGGAGAAGTCGAAAGATCCCGGTGCTGCCGAAGGCGGCGATCTCGGCTATTTCACCAAGGACCAGATGGTGCCGGAATTCGCCGATGTCGCGTTCAAGCTCGACAAGGGACAGATTTCCGATCCGGTGCATACCCAGTTCGGCTGGCACATCATCAAGGTCGAAGACAAGCGCGTCAAGCCGACGCCGACATTCGATGATGTCAAAGGCCAGATCCAGAACTATGTCGCGCATCGCGCGCAAGCCGAACTCGTCGCAAAGCTGCGCAGCGCCGCCAACATCGAGCGTCTCGACCAGCCGCCTGCCGCGGCTGATCCGTCAAAGCTCAACCCGGCCGCGCCGGCGAAAAAGTAGTCCAGCGCGACAGCTTTCAATCTCATTGCCGGGCTTGACCCGGTCCATCCTGGCTTGAGCGATCTTCGAAAACCGGCTATCCACTTTCGGTCATGCTCTAACGAAACGTCAGTCCTCACAAGGATGCGCGGCCTCAGCCGGCGCATGACGATTTCATGTCCTCCACCGTTTCTCCCCTCGCCCCGAAATCCGTTCCCGACATGCCGGCGATTGCCGGCGTCCGGCTCGCGACGGCTGCGGCCGGCATCCGCTATAAGGGCCGCACCGACGTGCTGCTGGTCGTTTTCGACGAGGGCACCAGCGTCGCCGGCGTGTTCACGCGTTCAAAATGCCCGTCGGCGCCGGTCGAATGGTGCCGCGCGCGGCTCAAAGGCGCCCGCGCGCGGGCGCTTGTGGTCAATTCCGGCAACGCCAATGCCTTCACCGGCAAGAACGGCCGCGATGCCTGCGCCTTCACCGCCAAAGTCGCGGCGGCCGCGATCGGCTGCAAGGCGACCGAAGTGTTTCTCGCCTCGACCGGCGTCATCGGCGAGCCGCTGCCCGCGCAAGCGTTCGACGGCGTGATGACAAAGCTCGAAGCCGAGGCCACGCGCCAGCGGCTATATGGACGCCGCCAAGGCGATCATGACCACGGATACGTTTCCGAAAGTCGCCACCGCGCGGGCGCGGATCGCCGGCACCGAGGTCACCATCAACGGCTTCGCCAAGGGCGCCGGCATGATCGCGCCCGATATGGGGACGATGCTGTCTTTCATCTTCACCGATGCGCCGATCGCGGCGCCGGTGCTGCAGACGCTGCTGCGCGAAGGCGTCGTCGATACGTTCAATGCCGTCACCATCGACGGCGACACCTCGACGTCGGATACGCTGCTGGCCTTCGCGACCGGGGCCGCGCACGCGCCGCGCATCACCCGCGCCAGCGATCCGCGTCTCGTGCCGTTCCGCAAAGCGTTCAATGCGGTGCTGGCCAATCTCTCCGAACAGGTGGCGCGCGACGGCGAAGGCGCGCGCAAGCTGCTCGAGGTCGTGGTCGAAGGCGCGGTGTCAAAGCCGTCGGCGCGCCGCGTCGCCATGTCGATCGCCAATTCGCCGCTGGTGAAGACCGCGATCGCCGGCGAAGACGCCAATTGGGGCCGCGTCGTCATGGCCGTCGGCAAGGCCGGCGAGCCGGCCGACCGCGACAGGCTGTCGATCTGGTTCGGCGGCATCCGCGTCGCGCATAAGGGCGCGCGCGATCCGGCCTATGACGAGACTGAGGTTTCCGCGGTGATGAAGAAGCCGGAAATCACGCTCAAGGTCGCGCTCGGGCTGGGCAAGGGCCGCGACCGCGTGCTGACTTGCGATCTCACCAAAGAATATGTCGCGATCAACGGCGACTATCGCAGCTGAGCAATGACGCGGACATTCGTCAGGAGCACCGCAGGCTTATGTGGACGCCATTCTGGAGCTGGTGCGCCGGTAGCCTTCCATTAACCAATGCGGCGATTGCGGCTATGGATGCAATCGGATTGAAGGCGCGTTTACCATCACCCGCATAGATTGAGGACCGGCCGTGAGCGTCAAAACTGTTCTGGTTGCCGCTTGCGCGCTGATCGATGCCGACGGCCGCGTGCTGCTCGCACAGCGGCCGCCGGGCAAGGCGATGGCGGGTCTTTGGGAGTTTCCCGGCGGCAAGGTCGAGACCGGCGAACGGCCGGAACAGAGCTTGATCCGTGAATTGAAGGAGGAGCTGGGTATCGCCGTCAAGGAAGAGTGCCTCGCGCCGCTGACCTTTGCGAGCCACCTCTATCCTGACTTCCATTTGCTGATGCCACTCTATGTTTGCCGGCGCTGGGACGGATTCGCGGCGCCGCTCGAAGGGCAGCAGTTGAAATGGGTACGGCCGAGCGAGCTGCGGAATTATCCGATGCCGCCCGCCGACGAGCCGCTGATTTCGCATCTGACGACACTTTTGTGATCGAACGCCAGAAGGCACGAAACAATGTTCAAAAATAACCAGAGCTCCGCCGCCGCTATCCTCGCGACCGTGTCGCGCTTTCTACGCGACGACAGCGGCGCGACCGCAATCGAATACGCCATGATCGCCTCGGGCGTCGGCGTTGCCATTGCCGCGACCGTCACCAGCCTCGGCTCGGGTGTCAAAGGCCTGTTCACGACCGTCTCGACGGCGTTGAAATAGAGATTATCCCCGACAAATAGCGCTAGGCGCGATCCGGCTTTTCCCCGGCCGATATTTCCCGTGTGCCGAGCGCGTCGGCAAGCCGTGTCTTCGCCGAACCGGGCTGCAGCGGCTTCTGCTGATCCGGATGCGGCGCCCAGCCCGACAGCCAGACAATGTCGAATGTCGCGCGCAGACGCCCGTCGGCGTCGGCGAAGCGCTCGGCATAGATCTCGGCCATGCGGACGAGCGTCGCGCGGCGCAGCGGCATGCGGCGGCGGGCCAAGAGCGCATTGGCCGCGCCCATGCGGCGCAGATCGTGCATCAGGTCGAACACGGTGCCGTATCTGACCGTCACCCGATCGACATCGGTCACCGGCAGCGCAAAGCCGGCGCGCTGCAACAAAGCGCCGAGCTCGCGCAGATCGGCAAACGGCGCGACCCGCGGCGACACGCCGCCCTCCACTTCGCTTTCGGCTGCGGCGAAGGATTGCCGCAGCTCGGTCAGCGTCTCGCCGCCGAGCAGAGCCGCGACAAACAATCCATCGGGTTTGAGCGCGCGGCGAATTTGTATGAGCACGCCCGGCAGGTCGTTGACGAATTGCAGCGCCAGCCCCGACACGACGAGATCGAGCGACGCGTCGCGAAACGGCAGCGCCTCCTCGTCGGCGGCGACGGATTTTTGTTCCCGATCCAATTCCGCACCGGAGCCGATAATCGTACCGATGGAGCCGAGTTTCCGAAGTGCGGTCCGCACCGCGCCGGTCGGCGTGCCGATATCGGCGGCAAGATCGAAACGGCGCATCACCGCGCGCAAGCCGATCGGCGAATTCGTCGGCCACCCGCTCGAGCAAAAATGTGACCGGGCCCATTGCCGCCGCCCGCCGGCGCCGGACGCGGATGAGCGCCCGATCAAAAATCACCGGACTTGTTGCACTCGGCCCGTCAGGCATAACCCTTGCCTCCACGACCCTTGCCGCAGCCTGCCCCGTTGCCCCTGTCTTATGGGTATCAGGATGGGCGCCAGGCGATGACATTTGCGCCGCGGAGCGGTAGCGTAGCGTCATGCCAGCAGTGCTGAACATCGCCGTTCCGACCCCGATCAAACGCGCCGCCGGCGCGATGCGCGGGGTATTCCGCATCGCGCTCGATCTTGCTTTGCCGCAACTCTGCCCTGCGTGCCGCGACAGTGTCGAGGGCCGCGGCCTATGCGCGTCATGCTGGTCAAAACTGTCCTTCATCACCCGCCCCTATTGCGAGCGGCTCGGCATTCCGTTCGTGTATGACCCGGGTCCGGGCATCCTGTCCATGGAAGCCATTGCCGATCCGCCGTCCTACAATCGCGCCCGCGCTGCGGTGCGGTTCGACGAGATATCGCGCGCGCTGGTGCATGCGCTCAAATATGGCGACCGGCTCGACCTCGCGCCGATGATGGGACGCTGGATTGCGCGCGCCGGGCAGGAGCTTCTTGCCGAAGCCGACGCGCTAGTGCCGGTGCCGCTGCATTGGCGGCGCTTATGGGCCCGGCGCTTCAACCAATCGGCCATGCTGGCGGCGACGGTCGCGGCGGAAAGCGGGGTGCCGATTGCGGCGGGCGCGCTCAAGCGGGTGAAAGCCACCGTGCAGCAAGTCGGCCTGTCGCGGGCCGAACGCGGCGACAATATCCAGGGCGCATTCCGCGTGCCGGACGAGGGCAAGGCCGCGGTCTCGGGCCGCCGCTTGGTCCTGATCGATGACGTGCTGACCTCGGGAGCCACGGTCGAAGGCTGCGCCCGGGCCCTGCTGCGGGCCGGCGCCGCCAATGTCGACGTGCTGATTTTCGCCAGGGTTGCCGATCCCGGGCGAACGTCCATATAAATGTAAGTAATTTGGCCGAAATTACCGATCATCATGGCGACCGTCGACATCTATACGATCCCCTATTGTCCTTATTGCGCCGACGCGAAGGAGCTCTTGACCCGCAAGGGCGTCAGCTTTCATGAGATCGATGGGCGCGCAAACCGCGAGGTTCGTAAGGAAATGATCGCCCGCGCCAACGGCCGCTCCAGCTTTCCGCAGATTTTCATCGGCGCGACCCATGTCGGCGGCTGCGACGATCTCTATGCGCTCGACGAAGCCGGCAAGCTCGACCCGTTGCTTGCCGAGGTCAAAGCCTCATGAGCGGCAATTCGACCTTCAAGGTCGGCCTGATCCAGATGCGGTCAGGCCTCGATCCGCAGGCCAATCTCAGTGCCGCCTTGGCGCTGATCGATGAAGCCAAAAGCTCCGGCGCCGATTATGCGCTCACACCGGAAATGACCAACATCCTGGCGCTCAAGCGCGAGCAGCTGTTCGCCACTATCGTTGCCGAAGAGCAGGACCCGACGCTCGCGACCTTGCGCGAGGTCGCGCGCAAGTCTTCGACCTTCATTCATATCGGCTCGCTCGCCATCAAGGCATCGCCCGACAAAGCCGTGAACCGCTCCTTCCTGATCGATCGCAAGGGCGAAATCGCTGCGCGCTACGACAAGATCCATATGTTCGATGTCGACCTCGCCGGCGGCGAGAGCTATCGCGAATCCAGCAATTACCGCGCCGGCGATCTCGCCGTGATCGGCGATCTGCCGTGGGGGCGTTTGGGCCTCACGGTGTGCTACGATCTGCGTTTCCCGGCGCTCTATCGGGCGCTCGCCGAAGCCGGCGCGTCGTTTCTGGCCATTCCGTCGGCCTTCACCAAACAGACCGGCGAAGCGCATTGGCACGTTTTGCAGCGGGCGCGCGCCATCGAAAACGGCTGCTTCGTGTTCGCAGCCGCCCAAGGCGGCCGGCATGAGAACGGCCGCGACACCTATGGCCATTCGCTGGTCGTCGATCCGTGGGGCCGCGTTCTGGCCGAAGGCGGCACCGAACCCGGTGTCGTCATGGCCGAGATCGATCCGGCCGCAGTCGCTGCGGCGCGCGGCAAAGTGCCCTCGCTGCGTCACGGCCGGCGTTTCGAACTGGTCGAGCCGATGGCCGAGCCGACCTACCTGCACGCCGTGCGGGAGCCGACATGATCCGTTACGCGCTTCATTGCGACCGGGGCCATGCTTTCGAGAGCTGGTTCCAGAACTCGGCCGCTTACGACAAGCAGGCGAAGAAGAAGCTCGTGACGCTGTCCGATCTGCGGTTCGGAGAAAATCGAGAAGGCCATGATGGCGCCAAATGTCGCGCCAAGTTTTGTCTCACCAGGTTTTGCCTCGCCAAGCTCTGCGGACGACGTCGCCGCGCCGCTGCTCCCCGCCATCCCGCCTCCTCCGACTCCCGCGCCCGCGCCGCAGCCCACCGCCAAAGCAGCGGTGGCGATGGTGTCGGCGGCGGAACGCGAGCTACGGCAGAAGCTCAAGGAAATCCGCGACCACGTCACCAAGAATGCAAGCTATGTCGGCGCGCGTTTTCCCGAAGAAGCCCGCAAGATTCATTACGGCGAGACCAAGCACCGCTCGATCTACGGCGAGGCTTCTCCCGACGAAGCCAAGGAATTGCACGAAGAGGGCATCGAGTTTCATCCGCTGCCGATTTTGCCGGACGATCAGAACTAGGGCATGTACTCATAATTCGTCGGCGATATCCGCTTCACTCCGGCACTGATCACCTTTATACAAACGCAGCACACACGTGAAAAGCAGCCGTCGCATACCGTTATACAACAGGAAAGGGACGCCGCCTTGCCGACGGCATCCCCTCGCATGGAACCTCACGCTTATTTTGTACCGCTTGCCTGGACAGCAGCGGCAGCCTTGCGAATGACGTCGATGACGACGTCAGGCTGCGAAAGCATGGTGACATGGCTGCTGTTTGTCTCGATCGTGGTCGCCTTCATGCGCTTGGAAAGGAACCGCTGCAGATCGGGGTGCACGGTCTGGTCGTTCTTAGCGAGAATGTACCAGCTCGGCTTCGACTTCCAGGCGACCTCGTCGAGATTTTGCTGCTCAAGCAGGTCGGCGGCGGGCGGGTAGTGGGTCGCCCAGACCAGCTTCTGCTCCTGCTCGGAAAGGTCTCCCGCGAAATACTTGACGCCTTCCGGTTTGATCCAGACGCGTCCGCCTGCGACCTCGATCTGGGAGAAGATCTCGGTCGGGTACTTGTTGAGCTCGCTCTGGACGGTCTCATGAACGTCCGGAACGACAGCGGCGATGTACACCAGGCCAACGACGCGCTCGTCGGTGCCGGCGCCGGTGATGGTCGCTCCGCCGTACGAGTGACCGACGAGGATGGCCGGGCTGTTGACCCGCCCCAGCGTGCGCTTCACGGTCTCGACGTCGTCCGCGTAGCTGTTGAGCCCGTATTGAACAGCAATCACTTCATGGCCATCGGCCTGCAGCGTCGGGATCACCTTGCTGAAGCATGAGCCGTCAGCCCAGAGGCCGTGACAGAAAACGATGGCGGGTTTGGTATTGTTAGACATGTGACTTCTCCTTTTGGCTTAAGACTCGCTGGTTGATGGACCACCGCGCGGGGTGAGCCAGAACCCGAGGCGGCTTCTTGCGAAGATCGTTAGACCCGGGATCGCCGGGCAGCGGGGCCGCGCCTCCAGTCCAAGTAAAGGTCGGCAAGCAGCACCACGGCTGCAGCGGCAAGGTTGCCGTTGTCCGCCACCGCATCGCGTTGCGCACGGTCTGGGCAAAGGCGGCGATGACAGTGAAGATGGCCCACAGCCACGCGGAGATCATTTCACCTTACACTGTCTCGTCATGGCCGGGCTTGTCCCGGCCATCCACGCCTTGCTTTTGTCGCGATAAAGACGTGGATGCCCGGCATAAAGCCGGGCATGACGGCTCT
>CAVSXY010000013.1:0-73258 GCA_963732015.1 uncultured Alphaproteobacteria bacterium
TTTCCATCCCCGTGCGCATGGACGACGGGCGTATTCAGACCTTCGAAGGCTACCGTGTGCAGTACAACCTGTCGCGCGGCCCCGCCAAGGGCGGCATCCGGTACCACCCGGACGTTACCCTGGACGAGGTAAAGGCGCTGGCCGCCTGGATGACCTGGAAGTGCGCCACCGTGAACATCCCCTACGGCGGCGGCAAGGGTGGGGTGTGCGTCGATCCGAAGCAGCTCTCGCTAGGCGAACTGGAGCGGCTCACGCGGCGCTATGCCACCGAGATTTCGCCGATCATCGGGACGGACCGCGACATTCCCGCGCCGGATGTTTATACCAACTCCCAGACCATGGCGTGGTTCATGGACACCATCAGCATGTTGCACGGCCATACCGAACTGGGTGTGTAACCGGCAAGCCGCTCAGCCTGGGCGGGTCGAAAGGACGCAACGAAGCGACGGCGCGCGGCTGCCAGTTCACCACGCGCGCGGCCTGCGAAGTGAAGGGCATCGCGCTCGACAAGGCCACGGTGGCAGTACAAGGCTTCGGCAATGCCGGCAGCATCGCCGCCAAGCTGTTCCACGAGGACGGCGCCCGCATTTTGGCTGTCAGCGACTCGAAGGGCGGCATCTACAAGGGTGCAGGTCTCGATCCGATCGCGGCCATGAAGTTAAAGACGAGACCGGCACGGTGGTGGGCTTCCCCGGATGCGACTTCATATCCAACAAGGACCTGCTGGAGTTGAAGTGCGACATCCTGGTGCCGGCTGCGCTGGAAAACACGATCACGCATGGAGAACGTGGACCGCATCAAGGCCAAGATCGTGGCGGAAGCTGCCAACGGCCCCACCACGCCGGGCGCCGACAAGGAACTGTTCGCGCGCAACGTGCTGGTGATCCCAGACATTCTGTGCAATGCCGGCGGCGTCACGGTATCGTACTTCGAGTGGGTGCAGGACCTGTACGGCTTCTTCTGGACCGAGATCGAGGTGAACCAATATCTCGAGCGGGCCATGAACGCGGCGTTCAAGGAAGTGCATGGCACGGCGGAAAGCTATAGTACCGATATGCGGACGGGAGCTTATATCCTGGCCGTATCGCGCGTTGCGGAAGCCACGCGCGTGCGCGGGATTTTCCCGTAAGCGGTCGGGCAGGCCTTCCTAGCCCGGCTTTTCTGTGGGGCAGACCATGGTCTTTCGTGGTCTGCCTCGCAGTGGTCGGGACCAGCAAGATTTTGGGTGTGGTGCGCTTGCGTGCATCCGCGTTCCATCGACTCGGCGGGGGCCATCGTGGGCTATTATCGCTGTGGCCGCAAGTATTACGGCGACATTAGGCCTTGCTCACATGGGTGCGCTTACCCGGATGCTACAATGTGCGCAGAATGGCTGCGCGCCTCGACCCCGCTACCACAGCGCCCAGTCCCAGCCTTGTGGATCTACGCCATCTGCGCTCTGAAGACCTGGATGTGCTGCTCGACGAGGAGGTGGAAACCTGGCGCCGGCTGCTCGACTGGGACTTCGCCAAATCGGCTGACCTGGTGCGCCGGTTCGTTGATATGCGCGCCCTGAATGGATTCGCTTTGGTCGAAGAAGGCGAAGTGATCGGTTACGCCTATTATGTCCTCGAGGAACACAAAGGCTTGATCGGCGACCTCTTTGTGCGGGAGGCGTTTGCCAGCACGGAGAATGAGAGCCGGCTGTTGGCGTCGGTTTTGGAAGCCGTGACGGCGGCGCCGCAGGTGGTTCGGATTGAATCGCAGCTCATGATGTGGCACGCGGCCAGCGCATTGCCCCTGGCGCGGCAGCTCAGCAGCTTTGAGCGAAACTTCATGATGCTCGAAATGCCGCATGCCGCTCTTGACCCGGCATGGCGTTGGACACGTCCATTAGCTCTGGGGGCCAACCGCGTGTACATCGAGAGGTGGGCCGACCAATATCAGGAGCCGGCGTCCCAGCTGATCGCGGCGGCTTACCAGGGTCACGTGGATAGCCTGATCAACGATCAATACCGCTCGATTGCCGGTGCGCGGCGATTTCTGTTCAACATCGTGCAATATCCCGGGTGTGGAACGTTCTACAAACCCGCGTCGGTGGCCGCCTTCGACCGCCTCACCGGACGGATCTGCGGTATCTGCCTGGCCAGCCTGGTGATGCCTTATTGCGGTCACATCACCCAGATTTGTGTGGCCCCCGCGGCGCGCGGCGAGGGCGTAGGCCGGGAATTGTTGCGGCAGTCGCTCAGTTTGTTACGCCAGGCAGGCTGCCGCCAAACAAGTCTGACGGTTACCGCGTCGAACCGGGAGGCCATCCGGCTATACGAGGATCTCGGCTTCACCACGACCCGTAGGTTCTTCGCCTACGTGTGGGAGGGTTTTTAGTTTATGCTGGACTGGCTTTTTTCGGATCCGCTGACTACCGGCTCGCGGGCCCCTGATTTCACCTTGCCGGCGCAGGACGGAAAGAACGTAAGTCTGGCCAAGCTGCGGGGCAAGAACGTAGTGCTGGTTTTCTATCCTGGAGACGATACGCCGGTTTGCCGGAAGCAGTTGTGCGAGTTCCGCGACCAGTGGGCGGAGGCCCGCAAGCACAACACACAGGTATTCGGAGTGAATCCGGCGAGCGCTGATAGTCACACTAAATTCCAGGACAAGTACCACCTGCCGTTTCCGCTGCTGGTGGACAGCGGACAGAAGGTCGCGGCTCTATTTCATGCCAACGGGCTTTTTGTGAAGCGGACAGTTTATCTGATCGGGCCGGATGGCGTTATCCGCTACGCCAAGCGCGGCAAACCTGATCCAGGCGAGGTTTTGGCGGCGGCGCGGTAGCGCCCGTCTGAGATCCACTCCCTGTGCAATAATGAGCACTATGAAATTGACGATGCTGTCTTTGGTTCTCGCGTTTGCGGCCTTCGGACAGGAGTCGCCCCAGGGTGCACCGCCGCACCGGGGAGAGATGCCTCCACCGAAGAATTTGAAGATCTTACCGCCGGAGCATCTCATGGAAACCATGCAGGCGTTCCGCGTGGCGTTGGGCGTCCGCTGTGATTTTTGCCACGTGCAAGGCGACTTTGCCAGTGACGACAAGCCGCACAAGGAAATTGCGCGCAAAATGATCCTGATGTCCCGCGAGATCAACGCCAAATTCCCGGACGGCAAAATGCACGTGACTTGCTACACTTGCCATCGCGGCGCGGAAGAACCGGCCACCCACCCTGGGGAGACTCCGGCTGCCGATCACGCCGAGCACGAGCCACATCCCTAGCCCCCCTGTGGCGCACGCTTCAGCGTGCTGGTGCGAACTTCAGTTCGCCGTGGTTTTGATGTGATCGATTTCTCCCAGTTCCGTGGCGGCCAGCCCCTGGTGCTGATCGCCGGTCCCTGCGTGATCGAAAGCGAGGAGCACGTGATTAGGATGGCGCGTGCCATCGGCGATATCGCCGGCCCGTTTGTGTTCAAAGCCTCGTTCGACAAGGCCAACCGCACCAGCCTGAGCGGTTATCGCGGCCGGGCTTGGCCGAAGGACTACGCATTCTGGCCGGCGTGAAGCGCGCGGGCTATGCCGTCCTCACCGATATCCACGAGCCGGCGCAGGCCGCGCCCGTGGCCGAGGTGGCCGACATCCTGCACCTTCGCCGCGCCATTCGGGAACCAGGGCATCGAGTCCGATCGGATCGATCACGGCGCCGGAGAGAATGTGGGCGCCGACCTCGGAGCCCTTCTCCACCACGACGACGGACGTGTCCGGAGCGGCTTGCTTGAGGCGGATCGCGGCGGCAAGCCCCGCCGGCCCTGCCCCCACAATGACGACGTCGAACTCCATCGCCTCCCGGGCCGGAAGCTCCGATGCATTCATGACTTCGCTCCGTACCCCGGCAACAGCGGATGATTTTTCACGAATTCAGCGCGCTGACAATCTCTGGTTCAGCCAACACCCCGAGAGCCAACGCTTTTGAGCGCGAAGCGTGGCGCGGCGCAGCCAACCTACGGGTCCGTGAGCGGCAATGAGTTCGGCGCGCTCGCGCGCATGGGTGCGAGCGGAAAATTCGATCTTCTCGGCGCCCTCAGAGGCAACAACGAAGGGTTCGTCACCGAAAGACACGTATCGATCGAACAGCAGCTCGGCCGTCTGGCCGCGCCTCCACTCGTATTCACGCAGCAACGACCAGTCGACCAGTTTGCGGCACGCCGCGAGCGCCTCATCGGCCGTGGTAACATTGGCAAATTCCCAACGCTCGTCTTCGTCCATGTAATGGAAATTGTCGTCGACCATGACTTTATAGGGGGCCATCGCCATAAACGCCGCTTCGTCAACGGGGGAGCGCATTCATTGACCTGGCGCTGTGAGTGTTTCATGCCAAGGCCGATCCGCCTAGACTTGGCCGGCTAGACTTGATGGCTCTTGCCCACGTCGCTTGTGAATTCCTCCGGCTCATGATTCCCGCACCCAAAGACGCACACGAGCTTCTCGCCTTCTATCTCGACGCAGGCGCCGACGCGCTCGTCGGCGAAGAACCGGTCGACCGCATGGCGGACGACGCCGGACTGCGGGCGGACGGCGGCGAGACCAAACGCGCCGCGACAAAGCCCTCTCCGCTCCTGCCGGGCAAAGCGGCAGGGGCTTTGCCGGGCGCACCATCGGCGGCGCGCACCGCCGCGGCCGCCCCGCCCTCTCCCGAAGCCGCCGTCATGGCGGCACGGACCGCTGCGAAAAGCGCCAAGGACCTCGACGAATTGCGGACGCTCCTGGATGGCTTCGAAGGCTGCGGGCTCCGCGCTACGGCGACGCAACTCGTCTTCGCAGACGGCAATCCCAAGAGCCGGGTGATGTTCGTCGGCGAAGCGCCCGGCCACGATGAGGACGTCACCGGGCGGCCGTTCGTCGGCCGCTCCGGCAAGCTGCTCGACCAGATGCTGACGGCAATCGGGCTCGACCGCGAGCACGCCTATATCGCCAACATCGTGCCGTGGCGGCCGCCCGGCAACCGTACCCCCACCCCGCAGGAAACCGCGATCTGCCTGCCGTTCATCCACCGCCAGATCGAACTCGCCAATCCGGACATTCTGGTTTGCCTCGGACAGCCGGCGACGCAGACGCTGCTCGGCACCAAGGAAGGCATCACCAGGACACGGGGGCGCTGGTTCAAGTTCGACACCGGCAGCCGCGAGATCCGCGCGCTTGCGACGTTCCACCCGGCTTTTCTGCTGCGCAGTCCCCTACAGAAGCGGTTTGCCTGGCGCGATTTTCTGGCCCTCAAGAAGGCGCTTGCCGAATAGCAGCGTTGCGGGCCGCCTGACGGTTCCGGCCGCTTCGATCGGCACGAACTGCCACATTGATGTGGTAAAACATCGCTGCCGACGGAGATCATCACGGAGTTCGCGCCATGGCGCTCGATCCGGTTCTGCTTTCCCGCGTCCAATGGGGATGGGTGATCGCCTGGCACATCCTGCTGCCGGCCTTCACCGTCGGACTTGCTTCCTATATCGCCGTCCTTGAAGGACTCTATTTCTTCACCGGCCGCGACATCTGGTTTCGCATATCCGGCTTCTGGACAAAGATATTCGCCGTCTCTTTCGGCATGGGCGTCGTCTCCGGCATCATCATGCCGTTCCAGTTCGGCACGAACTGGAGCCGCTTCACCGACGCGGCCGCGGACGTGCATCTCGCCGCTGCTTGGCATACGAAGGGCTGATGGCGTTCTTTCTCGAGGCATCGTTCCTCGGCGTCCTGCTGTTCGGGCGGCGGCTGGTGCCGGCCTGGGCGCATTTTTTCGCGGCCTGATGGTCGCCTTCGGCACGCTGTTGTCCTCATTCTGGATTCTGGCCGACGAATTCCTGGATGCAGACGCCCGCGGGCTACAAGCTGGTCGATGGACGGTTTGAGCCGGTCAATTGGTTCGCGATCGTCTTCAGTCCATCGTTTCCCTATCGGTTGATGCACAACGTGACCGCCTTCTACATCACGACCGCGTTCGTGGTGATGGGCGTCGGCGCCTGGCTGCTGCGCCGCGACAGGGCGACCGAAGACGCGCGCATGATGATCCGCATGGCGCTCGACCTTCTCATCATCATCGTCCCGCTGCAGATATTTCTCGGCGATCAGCACGGGCTCAACACGCTCGAATACCAGCCGGCCAAGCTCGCCGCGATCGAGGGACGCTATGACACCGCACAGCCGACGCCGCTGACGCTGTTCGGCATTCCCGATGACGCAGCGGCGACAATGCGCTACGCGATCGAAGATCCCGGATCTCGGCAGTCTCATTCTCACCCATTCCTGGAACGGCGTGATAAAGGGCCTCAAGGAATGGCCGGCGGATCAGCGGCCGCCGGTCGGGCCGCCGTTTTTTGCCTTCCGGGTGATGGTCGGAATCGGAATGATCATGCTGCTCGTGGCCGTGGTCGGCCAAGTCCTGAAAACTGCGGGGCCGGCTTTGGGACGCCGGCTGGTTCCTGTGGCTTTGCCAATGGTGGCGCCGATCGGTTTCATTGCCGTTCTCGCCGGCTGGATGACCACTGAGGTCGGCCGCCAGCCCTGGACCGTGTACGGGCTGATGCGCACCGCGGATTCGGTTTCGCCCTCGCTCACCGGAGCGACGTGGCTTTGTCGCTTGCTCTCTACATCGTCGTCTATCTGATCATGTTCCCGACCGGCATTGCGTTCATGGCCGGTCTGGTGCGCCGCGGCCCGCAGGACGAAGTGCCAGCCGGAAGCCGTCGAAAGCGGATTGCCGAGCCGGCCCTTCGAAAACGCCGCACGCGCGGCCCGAGACTGACGATAGCTGAGGGTGCGATGGTGCTCGATCTCGTGCCGTTGTGGACGATGTTGCTCGGCCTCGCCGTTTTCTATTACGTGGTCTTCGACGGTTTCGATCTCGGCGTCGGCATGCTCTACGGCTTCATGCCGAGCGAACCGAGCCGCGATATCGCGATGAATTCGATCGCACCGATCTGGGACGGCAACGAAACCTGGCTGGTGTTCGGCGGGATCGGTTTGCTGGCGGCCTTTCCACTCGCCTTCGCGATTATCATTCCCGCGGTTTATTTCCCGATTCTGATGATGCTGCTCGCGCTCGTCTTCCGCGGCGTCGCATTCGAATTCCGCTTCAAACATCCGAGCGTTGCGGCGGTTCTGGGATGGGGCTTTCTGCGGCGGCTCAATGCTGGCGACCTTCGCGCAAGGAGTCGTTCTTGGCGCCTTTATCCAGGGCTTCAAGGTCGACGGGCGGCAATTCTGCCGGCACTTCATTCGACTGGGTCAGTCCATTTCCGCTCGCGATCGGATTGGCGCTGATGTTCGGCTACGGCCTGTTGGGCGCGGGTTGGCTCATTCTCAAGACCGAAGGCGACTTGCAGGATTGGGCGCGGCGCGCCGGCCGGGTGTGCCTCGTCGCGGTCATCATCGCGATCGTGGCGGTGAGTATTTGGACGCCGATGACGCACCCCGAAATCGCGCAGCGGTGGTTTAGCTGGCCCGATATCGCCTTTCTGTCGCCGGTGCCGATCATGACTGCGCTGATCGCCTTTGGCGAATGGTACGCATTGAGCCATCGCTACGAATTGTTGCCGTTTCTGGCCGCGATCGGCCTGTTTCTGATGTCCTTCGTCGGCATCGCGATCAGCCTGTGGCCGTTCATCGTGCCGTACCACTACACGCTGTGGCAGGCCGCCTCGTCCTCGAGCACGCAAGCCTTCCTCTTGATCGGCACGCTGTTCTTGCTGCCCGTCATCCTGATGTACACCGCCTGGTCCTATTGGGTGTTCCGCGGCAAGGTGCACGAGAGCGCGGCGTATCACTGAGATCGCGCGTCGGTTGGCATCATTGCGCCGACGCCGCGGCGGGTGCGCTCGCCGGCCGGATCATTCCCCATCCGATCCGCAACAACGGCAGCCGGCCTTGCACCGGCCGATCGAATGCGCGCGGCACCTCTGGAACGAGATCGGGGAAGCGCGCCTTGATGTCGGCGGGCGGGTCCGGATTGGTATCGGCGGTCAGCCAGACCACGATCGCGCCCTTGGCGCGAATGTCATCGGGCGTCACCCACGGCGACCGCTCGGGATCAGCGTCGAAGTAGACGCTCGGCCGGCTCGGCGCCGCGAGCGCGATCAGCGAGGCGGTGCGAACGTCGCCGCTGACGACGGTCAGCGGATGGCCGGTCCGGCGCTGAAAACTATCGCCAAAGAACCGGCCCATTTCGGCCGCCGGCTGTCCGACTTTCAGGTCGGTGCCGATCGTCCACGGGAAGAGGATCATCACGACCGGAATGAAAATTGCGGGCGTGATCAACAACCCCGCCCAGGCGTAGCCAAGGATGCTCTGGTGCGAGAGCTCGATGCTGTCGCCGGCGGCGATAATGACGGCGATGCCTGACAAGACGAGAAGCGGCGCGGCGCCGCCGATTGGCGACGTCTGTTCCACCAGGACCGCGATGATCGTCGTCAACAAGGCCGGGACCACCAGGACGACTTTGATGAAATTCACGGCAAACGGATTGAGCCGCGGCCGGATGATGGCGGGCGCTCGGCTGACGTGGAGGTGCGGCCAGCCGCTCGCTAGTACGACAAGAACCGCGACCCCGGCGTGCGCAAGCACAAGTGCGCTGAGAAGCCGCAGCCAGGCCGTTGTGTTGCCGGCGCCCGCGCGCGCGCTCAACAAACGTTCCAATGCAGGCGCCCAGCCGTTGCTCGCAGCCGCGAGCCAAAACAGATGCAGGAACAGAAAAGGCGCGAGCCCGACCGACCCCTGCCACGGCTCGACCGGCACCAACGCGGTGCTGACGCGTTTCGTCAAGGCCGTGAACAGCGCCAGCACGCCGAGGAGAATGAGTGCAGCTTCGGATGTCAGCAACAGCACCGCCGCCGCGGCGCCGAGCGCGTACCAAGCGCGGCGGTCGCCCTGCATCATGACGCGGTAGTATTGCAGCAGCACCACCGCCCATAGCGCCGTGGCGAGAACGGACGGTCCGAAGTCTGGCGTCGGAACGGTGAACAGCGAAATGCCGACCATCAGAAGCACGGCCATGGCGCCTTGCGCTTGGCCGAGCATCGCTGAGCCCAGCGCAAACACGCACCAATAGGTCGTCACCACGCAGATCTGCGCCAGGAGATAGACGCCGAACAGGCCGGCGATCCGGAAGACGATCTCCGCCAGCCAATAGGCCAACGGCGGGCCGATGCCGATATCGCCGCGGAAGGTGAACTCGTGTCCGATCGCCAGAACTTGCGGCAGATCGCCGGGCGGCGCCGCGTAGAACACGAGCGGCACCACGAGCCAGATCAAGGCTTGGGCCAGCGCAGCCAGCCAGAACACCAGGACCGGACGCGAGCGCAGGACTTCAATGTAAAGGGGGACGTAGTACATCGAGCCCGCACACGCTTCGGCACAAGACTGAAACCAACACCATCCCCGTCCGCAATTCGGGGCCACGGGCAGATGTATTACGGCCCCAGCGTCAGAGGGGCAATATGGCGGGGCTTGCCTCGTCCGGTTCGGCTTCGATCAGGCCCAGCGCGGTCGCGACCGGCGAAAACGAGCGCCGGTGATGGATCGTCGGCCCGAGACGATCGAGGGCCGCGAAATGTTCGGGCACGCTGTAACCCATGTGGCGCTCGAAGCCATAGCCGGGGTGCGCCTCGCCCATACGGGCCATCAGGCGGTCGCGCGTCACCTTGGCGACGATGGATGCGGCCGCAATCGACGCGACCAGCGCGTCGCCGCCGACGACCGCCTCGCAAACGCAACCGGCATCGATGCGATCGCGCCCATCGACAAACACCAGATGCGGTTTGACCGGAAGCGCGAGCACGGCGCGCGCCAAAGCCCATAGCGATGCACGCAGAATATTGTCGCGATCGATCCGCCATGGCGGCGCCAGTGCCACCGCGACCTGCGCTCGTGCGCAAATGCGGTCATAGAGCACGGCGCGGCGTTCCGCCGTCAGCTTCTTCGAATCGTCGAGCCCGCGCGGAACATCGTGCGGATTGAGAATGACCGCGGCGGCGACGACCGGCCCGGCGAGCGGGCCGCGTCCGGCCTCATCGCATCCGGCGACCGGCCATATGCCGCGCTTGAGCGCCGAACGCTCGCGGCGGAAAGTCGGCCGCACGACCTCCTCGTCGAGCGGCAGACGCACGGCTTGAACGTGTGCCGTCTTGGTCCCATTGCGAACTCATGCCGCCATGATGACCACGGCGCTGCCAAGCGCGCAACGCGGCCCGGACCGCTCGGGGGACTACGGGGATGAAGCGAGGCTAGAACAGATCAAGCTGCTTCGCCGAAGGCCGCGGCGGCCGGAAATGCTCGGTGGTGGTCTTCACCTTCGTTGCGTTGAAGCCGAGCTTCTCGCAGGCGACCTCGAAGCGGCGGCCGATCATCCAGGCGATCGGCCCGGTTCCGGTCATCCGCGTCCCGAATGTCGAGTCGTAGTCCTTGCCGCCGCGCATGTCGCGCACGAGCTTGAACACGTGGCGACAGCGGTCGGGAAAATTCGCGATCAGCCACTCGCGGAACAGGTCGCGCACCTCGAGCGGTAGCCGCAGCAGCACGTAACCGGCGTGCCGCACGCCGGCCGCGGCGACGGCGTCGAGAATGCGTTCGATTTCGGCGTCGTTGAGCGCCGGGATCACGGGAGCGACCATAGCCGAGGCCGGAACGCCGGCCTCCACCAGCTGCCGCAGCGCGTCGAGACGCCGCGGCGGCGTCGATGCCCGCGGCTCCATGGCGCGCGCGAGCTTTGGATCGAGCGTCGTGACCGAGATCGCGACCTTGACGAGATTGCGTTTTGCCATCCGGCTCAGAATGTCGAGATCGCGAACCACCAGCGCCGACTTCGTGACGATGCCGACCGGATGGCCGGCGCGCTCCAAGACTTCGAGGATGCGGCGCATGATCTGATAGCGCCGCTCGATCGGCTGGTACGGATCGGTATTGGTGCCGATAGCGATGATCTTCGGCACGTAGTCCGGTGCCGACAATTCGCGTTCGAGCAATTCGGCGGCGTTCGGCTTCGCGAACAGCTTCGACTCGAAATCGAGGCCCGGCGACAATCCAAGATACGCATGCGTCGGCCGGGCGAAGCAGTAAACACAGCCGTGCTCGCAGCCGCGATACGGATTGATCGAACGATCGAAGGAAATGTCGGGCGAGTCGTTGCGCGTAATGATCCTGCGCGTCGAATCGAGCGTCACGTCGGTCTTGAACGGCGGCAGGTCTTCCAATACCTGCCAGCCGTCATCGAACGCGATGCGCGCGAGCGGCTCATATCGTCCCGACGCGTTGGACACAGCACCGCGGCCGCGCCGCCGCTCGCGCTCAACGGCGGTTGCCGGCTCGCCCGCCGGCAAGGAGGGCAGCGGTGCCGGCGGGCGTTTCAAAGCGGACGATCGGCTCATGGGTCGAATCTAGGCCTGCCTAGTGAACAAAACAAGAACAAATATCCGTGAGCGCATCAAGTCGCAAGCCTGGAACCCGCCGGGCCGCGGCCTATTTGAATACGCGGGCCAACCCCACCGGGAGGACACAATGCGGGCACTGACTTTCGTTGCGTTGCTTGCGACAGCGCTGCTGGGCATGATCGAGCCAAGCGCCGCTCGGGAATATCCGTGGTGCGCGAACTACGGGCCCTCCACTCGGAATTGCGGTTTTGTCACGTTTGAGCAGTGCCGGGCGACAATCTCGGGTATTGGCGGCTACTGCGCGCAGAATCCGCTGTACCAGGCGGGACCGCCGACGCGGCCTCGTCGCCAATACTACTGAGGCTCGCCGCGAAGAGGCCGAGGGCACGGTGCGCCGTGCGCGGCGCGCCGCATGCTGAGCGTCATCATTGCGACGCGCGACTCCGAGCGGGCGCTGGTGCCGACGTTGGTCGCGCTCGTGCCTGGCGCGACGTCGGGCGTCATCACTGAAGTTCTGATCGCCGACGGCGGCTCGCGGGACGACACGGCTGCCGTCGCCGACGTCGCCGGCTGCAACTTCATGACTGTGCACGGCGCGCTTGCGGCTCGGTTCGAAGCCGCCGCAGCGGCAGCGCGTGCGCCGTGGCTCTTGTTCCTTCGGCCCGGAACGGTCCTCGACACACCGTGGATAGGAGAAGCGAGGCGGTTCGTCGAACAAGCCAAACCCGAAAACAGCGCCGCTACGTTCCGGCGCGGCGCTCCCGCGCAGAGCACGTTGCGCGACGCGCTTTCGCTCCTCGCCTCCGCGCTTGGCGCGCGGCCGCGTCCCGAGCAGGGTCTGCTGATCTCGAAGCTTTTCTACAATGGCCTCGGCGGGCATTCCGAGAACGCCTCCGATCCCGAAACCGATCTCATTCGCCGGCTTGGCCGGCGGCGCATCGTCACGCTGCCGGTGAACGCCGGCTTTTTGGCTTAGCCGGGCAGGAAGCGATACTTGACTTAGTCAAGTATCTGGCCGACGCTCGCGCCATGACCGCAATCGGAACCATCAAGCAGGCAAGCCGCCGGCGGAGCCGCGCCGCCGCCAATCGTGCTGCCGGCAATCGTGCTGCCGGCAATCGCGCCGCCGAAGAGCGCGTCGCGGCGGTGCGCCGCTTCAATCGCTTCTACACCCGGCGGATCGGTGTTCTGCGCCGCACGTATCTCGACAGTCCCTACTCGCTCGGCGAGGCGCGCGTGCTCTACGAGATTGCGAGCGGCCGCTCGCCGACGGCAAGCGAGATCGGCCGCGCGCTCGATCTCGATGCCGGCTACCTCAGCCGCGTCCTGCGCGCCTTCGAAAAACGCAGGCTGGTCGAACGGAAAACCTCGCCAAGCGATGCTCGGCAAAGCCATCTGGCGCTGTCGCCGCGCGGCCGCAAGTCGTTCGTGCCGCTCGAGCGGCGTTCGCAGCACGATACGGCGGCGATGCTCGACAGGCTCGCACCTGAGGATCAAGCGCGGCTGGTCGCAGCGATGCAGACCATCGAAAGTTTGCTCGGCGCCGCCGCGCAAGAACGACCGCGCAGTGACGCCTATATCCTGCGCGCACCGGTGCCGGGCGATTTCGGCTGGATGGTCAAACGACACGCCGAACTCTACGCCCAGAAATATCAGTGGACAGAGCCGTTCGAAGGTCTGTGCGCCAAGATCGTCGCTGACTTCGCCAACAATTTCGACGCCAAGCGCGAGCGCTGCTGGATCGCCGACATGAATGGCGAGAACGTTGGCTGCATTTTCCTCGCCAAAGATTTGGAGACGGTCGCCCGCATCCGTCTCCTGCTCGTCGAACCAAAAGCGCGCGGTCTCGGATTGGGCGCACGGCTCGTCGACGAATGCATCGGATTTGCTCGGCGCGCCGGCTACAAGAAAATCACGCTGTGGACGCACAGCGTGTTGACCGCCGCGCGGCACATTTATGAGAAGGCGGGCTTCAAGCTCGCCAGCACCGACAAGCACGAAAGCTGGGGCCGCGCCGTTGTGAGCGAGCACTGGGATCTAGAGCTGTAGTCGCGGTCATTCCGGGGCCGAGCGCAGCGAGGAGCCCGGAATCCATAATCACAATGTTTGCAATTCCGGCTTCGACTTTCGGAACCGTACATTGCCGTAGCGCCAACGAGCGCGGCCAGCAAAAGTGGATACCGGTTTTGCGTTCGGCCGCGCTCGCAAATAACAAGTTGGCGCGCAACCCGGGCGGCCGACCAGTTTCCACTCAGCCTGGTTGCGCGCGTGCCTTCGGCCGGCGCAGATGCTCATCGAGCCGCGGCATGATCTCGACGAAATTGCATGGGCCGTGGCGATAGTCGAGCTGATGTACGAGGATTTCGTCCCAGGCATCCTTGCAGGCGCCCGGCGAGCCGGGCAGGCAGAAGATGTAGGTCGAACCGGCTAAACCCCCGGTGGCGCGCGACTGGATCGCCGAGGTGCCGATCTTCGGGAAGCTCACCACGAGAAACAGCGCCGAGAAGGCATCCATCTTCTTTTCGAACAGCGGTTCGATCGCCTCCGGGGTGACGTCGCGGCCGGTGAAGCCGGTGCCCCCGGTGGTGATGATGACGTCGATCATCGGATCGGCAATCCACTCTTTGACGCGCCCGCGGATCGCCTCGACGTCGTCGGTCACGATGCCGCGCTCGGCGACATAATGCCCAGCCGTGACGATGCGCTGCACCAGCACCGCTCCGGACTTGTCGTTCTTCATATCCCGTGTGTCGGAAACGGTCAGAACCGCAATCTTGAGCGGCACGAACTGCTTTTTCTCGTCGACCCCGGGCATGGCTTTCACCTTACACCATCATTACGGCCCTGGGCAGCCTTGTCGTCCGCCCAGCCCACTCGTCCGCCCATCCGTCCGCGGCGCGCGCCTACAAAGCGTCCGCCGACAGCGTATCGCAGGCCGACACTTTGCCGGAGTTGAAGCCGTTCATGAACCAGCGCTTGCGCTGCTCGGATGTGCCATGGGTGAAGGCGTCGGGCACGACGTAGCCCTGGGCCTGCTTCTGCAGCGTGTCGTCGCCGATCGCGGAGGCGGTCTGCAGGGCGGCGTCGACGTCGCCCGGATCAAGGAAATTGTGCTTTGCCTGGGCGCGGTTGGCCCAGACGCCGGCGAAGCAGTCGGCCTGCAGTTCGACCCGCACCTGGAGCGCGTTCGCCTCGGCCTTGCTCGACGACGCCTGCTGCGCCTGCGTCACCCGCGGCAGGATGCCGAGCTCGTCCTGCACGTGATGCCCGACCTCGTGCGCGATCACATAGGCTTCCGAGAACTGGCAGGCCTTGCTGCTGGGCAGGCGCCGAAATTGTGTCTGCAGGTCGTCGAAGAACGACGTGTCGAGATAGATGCGCTGATCGCGCGGGCAATAGAACGGCCCCATCGCCGATTGCGCAAAGCGCGCACGGCGTCGGCTCGGAACCCGCGAACAGCCGCAGCTTCGGCGGATGATAGGTCTGGCCGCTGGCGGCGAAGATTTCGGTCCAGCGATCCTCGGTGTCGCCGAGCACCGCGGCGACGAAATCGCCGGTCTGGTCGGTCGGCTTGCCGGTCGGTCGACCGGAGGCGCCGTCGGTCTGCTGCGTGCTGTGCCGCCGCCGGTCAGGATTTGCGCGCCGCCGATCAGTACGCTCGGATCGATGCCGAAGCTCCCAGCTGATCAGGCCGAGGACGACGACGGTGCCGATGCCGAGGCCGCCGCCGCCGCCCGGCATTCCGAAGCCGCCGCCGATGCGCCGCCCTCGCGATCGTCTTCGACGTTGTCGCTACGGCGAAAATCATCCCAGCGCATGTGTTATTCTCCTTCCCAAATCCGGCGCGATGGCCAGCTCCACATCGATCGCTCGCGGCAATAAAGTCGTAACGCTTCGCACATCGATTAAGCGAGTGTTTCCCGGCATTTATTGCCTAGCAGACGGCGTCTGCGATTAAGTCGATCTTTACCTTAACGGCATCATCCTGATTGTCGGTTGTAGGTCCCGCGTCGCCGACCGCGTCGCCTGAGTTCAGAGTTCTGAGTCATGGTAGTGTCGCGTCGCGGGGCGTCCGCAAGGGCGCCCCGCGTTAGTTTTGAGTCCCGACGCCGCCGCGCGCATTCTCGTCGGAGATTGCGTTGCCGAGATGGCAAAGCTTCCGGCGGCATCGGTCGATCTCGTCTTTGCCGATCCGCCTTACAATCTCCAGCTCCAAGGCGATCTCAAGCGTCCCGATGATTCGCGCGTCGACGCCGTCGACGACGACTGGGACAAGTTTTCGAGCTTCTCCGCCTATGACGATTTCACGCGCGCCTGGCTTCTCGCCTGCCGCCGGGTGATGAAACCGAACGCCACGCTGTGGGTGATCGGCTCCTATCACAACATTTTTCGCGTCGGCGCGCTGCTGCAGGACCTCGGCTTCTGGATCCTCAACGACATCGTCTGGCGCAAATCGAACCCGATGCCGAATTTTCGCGGCCGGCGCTTCACCAACGCGCACGAGACCCTGATCTGGGCGGCGCGCGAGGCCGGCGGCAAGGGATTACACGTTCAACTACGAGGCGCTCAAAGCCGGCAACGAGGACATCCAGGTGCGCTCCGACTGGATCATTCCGCTGTGCACCGGCGAGGAACGGCTCAAGGGCCGCGACGGCAAGAAGCTGCATCCGACGCAAAAGCCCGAAGGCGTTGCTGGCGCGCGTCATCCTCGCGGCCTCGCGGCCCGACGATCTCGTGCTCGACCCGTTCTGCGGCACCGGCACGACCGGCGCGGTGGCGCGCCGGCTGCGGCCGGCGTTTCATCGGCGTCGAGCGTGACGCGGGCTACGCGGCGGCCGCCGAGAAACGCATCGCCGCGGTCGAACCGCTGCCGGAACCGTCGCTTGCAACCTTCATGACCGCGCGCGAAGCGCCGCGCGTGCCGTTCTCGGCACTGATCGAGCGCGGGCTCGTCGCGCCCGGCGTCAAGCTCGTCGACGCCAAGCGCCGCCATCGCGCGCTCGTGCGCGCCGACGGCGCGATCGCGCTCGGCGAGGCGGTCGGCTCGATCCATCGCATCGGCGCGCTCGCGCAAGGACTCGAAGCCTGCAACGGCTGGACGTTCTGGCACGTCGAGACGCAGCGCGGCCTTACATTGATAGACACGCTGCGCGCACAGGTTCGCGCCGAGATGGCCGCGGGCTAGTGGAGCTTTTGGATTTGACATTCGCTTCACAGACTCGCGGCCCAGGTGGGTAGCGAATGTCAAATCCGCTCCACTAGAGTCCGCATGTCGGGCTGCGTCACTGGTCATCTTTGACCAACCGCCGGCGTCGGCTTGTCAAATATGCCGGCATACAAAACGCAGCGCCCGCGGTATCAAGCGTATGATAGCTTACGGTCGTTGGCCTAAAAGGGGGCGACCGTGAGACGACGCGAGTTTCTCGGACTTCAGCGGCTTGCGCGGTTCTGGCGGATCGGCTTCCTCTCGCCGGGTCCCGGCGAGAACCCGAGGAGCATAAAGTGGAGCGGAGATTTCGAGCGTGCGCTCGAAGGCCTCGGCTGGACGGTCGGCCGCAATCTTCACATCGACTATCGCTGGGGCGCCATCGATCCCGGGCTGCGCCAGCGATATGCGCGCGAGCTGGTAGCGCTTGCGCCCGAGGCGATCCTTGCGGTCACCCCAGCGATCGCCACTGCGCTGACGCGCGAGACGAGCAGCATTCCCATTGTCTTTCTCGACGGCCCGGAGGCGTCGATCCGCGGGTTTGTTGCCGACTGGACCCACCCCGGCGGCAACGTCACGGGCTTCATCAATTTCGTGAATTCGATCTTCGGCAAATGGCTGCAGCTGCTCAAGGACGTCGCGCCGCAGATCGACCGCGTCGGTTACCTGTTCAATCCCGAGAGCACGCTTGCGGGCAACTATCCGGTCAGCGAGATCGAGGCGGCGGCGGGGCCACTGAAAGTGGAGATTGTCGCCGCTCCGGTCAGCGACAGCAGCGCGATAGAGCGGGCGATCGGCGCGCTCGCAACGGAGCGCCGCGGCGGCACGATTGTGCTGCCTGGACCGTTTGTCGCCAATCACCAGCCGGAAATCTTCTCCGCCGCGGAGCGTTTTGGCGTACCGATCATCTATCCATTCCGGTTCTATGTCGAAAATGGCGGGCTCCTCTCCTACGGCGTCGATGAATCCGACCTTTACCGGGGCGCGGCTTCGTATATCGACCGCATTCTGAAAGGTGAGAAACCAGGCGATCTGCCTATTCAGGCGCCGACCAGGTTTGAATTGGCCGTCAATCTCAACACCGCGAAGGCGCTCGGGCTGACGGTCCCATCTTCGCTGCTGGCGGTTGCCGACGGGGTCATCGAATGAGACGGCGCGAATTCATTGCGATCATTGGCGCCATCACTCTGTGGCCGTTCGCAGCAAACGCGCAAACGGCAAAGATGCCGATCATCGGTTACCTTGCCGCAAACTCTGAAGCAGCCGATCGCCCTCGCCGCACCGCTTTCGTGCGGCGGCTCAGCGAACTCGGCTGGATCGAGGGCAAGAGTGCGCACATTGAATACCGCTGGTCGGACGGTGCCGTCGCACGCGCCGCCGAGATTGCGTCGGAACTCCAACGGTTGCCGGTCGATATCTTCGTGACCGGCGGCGATGCCTTTGTTCTCGCTGTCAAACGGATCACGGCGACCATCCCTATCGTCTTTGCCTCCGCGGGCGACCCCGTTGGCAATGGTCTGGTGGAAAGCCTCGCGCGTCCCGGCGGCAACGTCACCGGCCTTTCGCTGCAATTGACCGAGACTGTCGGTAAGCGGCTCGAACTGTTGCGCGAAATTGCGCCGTCGCTGCATCGGCTGGCGATTGCGTTCAATGCCTCCGATCCGCAGGTCCATGCGGAACGCGACGCGGTGCTGGCCGCAGCCCAGTCGCTCGGTCTCGAGACAATCAAGGTGAACCTTCGGCCAGGCGAGGATTTCGCGCCGACAATCGAAGCGCTCAAGGGACAGGTTGAGGCGCTCTATGTGTGTCTCGATCCATTCGTTGTCACCAACGGCGCGCGCATCAATGCATTTGCGCTCGCGGCGCGGCTGCCGGTGATGCACGGTGTCCGTGAGAACGTCCCCAGCGACGGTCTCATTTCCTATGGGCCGAGCTTTCCCGACATGTCGCGCCGCGCCGCCGAGATCGTCGACAAGATCCTGCGCGGTGCCCAACCCCCCGACGTTCCGGTCGAGCAACCGACCACATTCGATCTCGTCGTCAATCTCAAGACAGCGAAAGCGCTTGGCGTCAGCATCCCCGGAACATTACTCGCACGCGCCGACGAGGTGATTGAATAGCGGCATTCTTGTTGCGATGCTCTTTCGCCCAACGGTGTTTCGCCAAAGTCGTTGCCGGCTAAGCCGCGGCCAGCAAAGGCCACAGTTCCTTCAGCGGCCGCGTGCCGCCAAGTTCGCCGAGATACCGAAGAATGCGTTCGGCCCGCGCCCGGTCAAAAACCTGGGTTGCGCAATCGAAAAATTTGTCCTCGACCTGCCGCTCCGTCATCGGGCGGCCCGGCGAGCCGAGCGCAAAGTCGCGCACCCGTTCGATGCGGCGGCCGTCCGTCAAAATCACCGCAACGCGCGCGGGCAGCGGAATTTCGATCGGGTCGCCCAGAGAGGGGTCGATTGACGCCGACACGTTGCGCGCCAATGCAACCACCTGCGGATCCGCAATCGCCGCTTCGGTAAAGGCCTTAAGACGCGGCGGGCCGTGCACAAGCGTATAGGCGGTCAGAAAAGCCGCACTGAATTTCGCGGGACTCGACGGTCGTCGGATACTCGGCTTTGACGTTGCGTGCGGCGAACCGGGTGACGCCGACTTCCGCGGACGCGATCTGCGCGATCGCCGGCCCCAATTCGTCGCGGATATCGAGCGCGGCGTCGATCGCGGGATGCGCGAGCCCGCCGCACGGATACGCTTTGATCGTGAAGGCGTCGTCCGCGAGATCGAAGCGGGAGCCGAGTTCGGCAAAGACGTCCGTCGACAGTTTCAGTCCTCTGCCGAAGGCCGCGAAATAGCCGTTACGGTCTTCAAGCGCGACCGGCGACGCCGTATAGCCGCGGCCACCGAGGATCGCCGCGGTCACCGCGTTTTGCGCCGTGTGGCCGGCCAGCAGCGGCTTTGTCATGGTGCCGAAGTTGACCGACAGGCCACCCGACATGGAGGTAGCAATTCCGATCGCGTTGCCGATCGCTGCCGCCGGCAGTTTGAGCAGCCGGGCGCAAGCGGCCGTGCTGGCGATGGTGCCGATCGTTCCGACCGCGTGCCAGGCGCCCTGGTTGGCGTGATCGGGATTGGCGCGGCACAGCCGGGACGCAACCTCGAAGCCGATGATGAAGGCGGCAATCAACTCCGAGGATTCGGCTCCGGTCGTTTCGGCAAGCGGCAGAAGGGCCGGAATGAGCGACGCGACCGGTTGGCCCATCAGATAGGACAGATCGTAGTCCATCCCGTGCGACGCAACGCCGTTCGCCAGCGCGGCAAGCCGCACCGACGTCCAAAGCCTGGTGCCAACGACAGAAGCGGCCGGAGCGCTTCCTTCGGACGCGATCAATCCGTGGACGATAGCGGCCGCCGGCTGCGCGGAGCCCGCGAGCATCACGCCGACCGTATCGATGTACGCGCGCCGGGCGTTGGCGACTGCGGCGTCCGGGGCGTTCCGCAAATCGAAGCCGGTCACGAATCTGGCAATGATCCCGCTTAGCTGCGCCGGTTCGGATAAGGCCATGTTGGCTGGCGCCCGGTTGTTCATCGACAAATCCCCGCGCCATCTTAGGCGGCGGAGGTCTTCGCGCAAAGCTTGGCGCAAAGCCGCGGACTGCACGTTTGCCAAGGCGTGGCCCAAACAACTAAAATTTGGTCAGCCGACCAAGCCTCGCCACATGAAATGCTGGTGCGACGCAACCCAAGGTCGGCGCGTCAGGGGGGAGTGATGATGCCCAGGGATTGCCTGATCGCGCTCGTCGCGGCGATTGCCATGTGCGCCGCTCCGGTTTGCGCGAGCGCGCAGACTTATCCCGAACGTCCGGTTCATCTCATCGTACCCTATCCGCCGGGCGGAACAACCGATGTCATCGCCCGCACGCTGGCGCAGAAGCTCGCAGCGGGGCTCGGCCAGAGCGTTGTCGTCGACAACCGTGCCGGGGCAAGTTCGGAGATCGGCACTGCCGCGGCCGCAAAGGCGTCACCCGATGGCTACACGCTGCTGTTCGGGCCGGCCGACGGGCTGTCGATTCTGCCGGCGCTCAAGAAGTCGACAAGCTACGATCCGGTCCACGATTTCACACCGATCGGGCGCGTGGCGACGAGCCCGTTCGTGTACGCGGTGTCCGCGAAGCTCGCGGCGGCCAATTTGAGCGATTTCGTTGCCGACGCCAAAGCGCGTCCGAACCAGATCAAGTTTGGTTCGCCGGGCGTCGGCAGCATTTCGGATCTCTCCGTCGCGCTTCTGGAAGCGGAAGCCGGGATCAAACTGCTGCACGTGCCCTACAGCGGCGGTTCGCCGGCGGCCGTGCTCGACCTTTTGGGCGGACGCATCGACATGGTGAGCTCCGGACCGATCGGGATTGCCGACCTCTTGAGCAAAGCCCAGGCTCACCTCCTCGCGCAGACCGGTCCCACGCGTCATCCGCTCGTCGCCGATGTTCCAACTACGGCGGAAGCTGGGTGGCCGAACGTTCAGGTCGTGAGCTGGTTCGGCATTCTGGGTCCCGCCGGACTGTCGCCTGCGATCGTCGCGACTCTGAGCAAGCAGCTCGATCTCGTCCTGCAGGACAAGGCAGTGCGGGACCAACTCGTGAAAGTTGGGGCCAATGTGGCGCCGCAATCGCCCGAGCAGTTCGGTCAGTTCATCGTCAGCGAGAACAAGAAATGGAGCTCGGTCATCGCCGCAGCGGGCATCCAGAAAGAGGATTGAGTCCGATCTACTCTGCCCTGATGCCGGCCGCGCGGATTACCTTCGCCCACTTGTCGATCTCGTCCTGCACATAGGCGCCGAACTCGTTCGGGGTGAACAGCATCGGCGTCGTCGCGACTTCGGTAAGACGGCCTTCAGCGCCGGATCGGCGAGGCCCGCGTTGATCTCGCGGTTGAGCCGCGCGATGACGTCGGCGGGCGTGCCACGCGGCGCGCCGACGCCGCACCAGGAATTGGCGACATAGAGTGGCATGGTTTCGCCGATGGTCGGCACTTCGGGCAGGCCCGGAAAGCGCTCGCGGCCGGCGACCGCGAGCGCGCGGATGGTGCCGGAACTGGATGTGCGGCAGCTCGCCTGTCATCACATCGAATTCGAGCTGCACCTGGCCCGCCATGAGGTCGGTCAGCATGGCTGCGCCGCCCTTGTACGGCACGTGCACCATGTCGACCCCGGCCATCATGCTTGAACAGTTCGCCCGCCACATGCGACGTCGTGCCGGTGCCGAACGATGCGAGCCCGAGCTTGCCGGGATTGGTTTTGGCGTAGGTGATCAACTCGGGGATTGATTTCGCCGGAACCGACGGATGCGCCACCAGCACGAGAGGAAAGTCGATCAGACCGGCGACCGGCGCGATGTCGCGCGTGAGATTGAACGTCAGATTATTGAACACCGACACGTTCACTGCCGCCGACGCCGCAATGAACACCAGCGTGTAGCCGTCGGGCGGCGAGTTGACCACCGCCTCAAGCGAGATATTCGTGCTCGCGCCGGGCTTGTTCTCGACGACCACCGACTGGCCGAGCCGTTCGCTGAGCCAAGCCGCCATGATGCGCGACACGATGTCGGCGCCGCCGCCCGGCGGAAATCCCACGACGAAACGGATCGGCCGCGACGGGTAGCCGTCCGCGCGCGCCTCGCCGGATACGCCCACGAGCGACACGGCCGCCGCGAAGTGAAGAAACCGGCGGCGCGGAAGATTGAACGGCGTTCGCATGTCCCACCTCCCTTGAGCTTCGCACACGCCCCTCCCGGAGCGCGATGACGTCTCAAGTCATCACGTGAGCACTTGCAGCACTTCGGCCGGCGTACACTCGCCGGCAAACACCGTGGCGATCATCATAAAAGGTATGAACGACACACGTCCAGGTGGGCCCCGTCGGTAGCTGCGCAACGAAGCCACGCCCCTGAGCGCGGACCCGGCGCGGACCTGGCGCCGATCATTGCGCAGGGGCTTGGGGTCTCCAAAGTTCATCATTGCGATGGCGGCGGCCTTTCCGCCTTGGGGCGCGAAAAAGCACTGAAATTGTTGTATGCATGCGCTCAAGGGCTTTCGCCTTGGAGCGGCAAGGAATAGCGGCGCTGGTTTAAGACAAGATCGGCCGATCTCAGCATGGAGGGTGCAGAGATGAAGTCGCGGCTTTTCGTATTGCTGTGCGGTTTGTTTGTCGCCGCGATACCGGCGTCGGCGCAACAGCCTAGTCCGAACAATCAAATTGCGCTGATCATCGGCAACGCCAACTATCCCAATTCGGACACACCCATCGCTTCAGCCGTTGGGGACGCTCGCGCGATCGCCGGCGGACTGCGCAACGACGGTTTCGAAGTAGATGTCAGGGAAAACGCCGGGAAGGAAGCCCTGCAGCGCGCGATTGACGCATTCAACGGCA
Organism: uncultured Alphaproteobacteria bacterium; assembly: GCA_963732015.1. GTDB lineage: Bacteria > Pseudomonadota > Alphaproteobacteria > Rhizobiales > Xanthobacteraceae > BOG-931. Next base: position 22,992 of record CAVSXY010000013.1, read on the forward strand.
AGATCCACAGCGGCACAGTCGCGCTGTTCTACTTCAGCGGTTTCGGCCTCCAGGTCGCGCGGCAGACCTACCTCTTCCCGGTCGACGCTCAAGTATGGTCCGAAGCCGACGCAAAAAAGGACGGCATCAGCCTCGACGCGGTTGTCGCCGAAATGCACCGCAGGGGCGCACACATCAAAATCGTCATCGTTGACGCTTCGCGGCGAAACCCGTTCGAACGCCGCTTCCGGCCGACGCCTGGCGGCCTTGCCGCACTCGATGCGCCGCAAAACACGTTGGCCATCTATTCAGCTGCCCCTGGCGCCGTGGTCAACGACAGCAAGGCGAGCCCCAGTCTGTTCGCCGGCGAATTGATCAAAGAAATGCGGGTCCCGAACGTAACGGCCGAGGTGGCTTTCAACCAAACGCGGATGGGCGTGTCACGCGCCTCGAACGACGAGCAGATTCCCTGGGTCGCATCCACTCTGACCGACGAATATTCATTTCAACCCTCGAGCAAGGTCGCCGTAAAGCCCACGCCCGACCCGGCGCCGTCTCCGGTCGTGACGCCTGCGCCCAGCCCTGCGCCTAAACTCCCGGTACTACCCCCGTCAGTACCGACGACACCGGCGGTCACTGATCTAAAGGCTTTGCTGGCGCCGTTTATCAGCAAATATGAAGACGCCTACAACAACAAGGACAACAATCCCGACGCGCTGGTGGCGCTCTACACAAAGGACGCGCTCTATTTCAACGTCAACATTCAGGAATTGATCGTCGGCCCCGCCGCGCTGCGCGCCATGTTCAGCCGCTCGCGCGGGCTCAAGATAAAAATAGGCGATTATTCGGTCCTGCAAGTGGCGCCGAATGTTCTGCTCGCTTCGGGATACGACGAGATCACGGGGCCCGACGGCAGGACCTTTCCGTATCGCGTGAGCTGGGCGATGGTGAAAGTCGACGGCAATTGGCTGATCGCCCAATCGCACACCTCTTTTTTCCCGCGGCCGCCTGCCGCGGCGGCGCCGACGCCGCCATCAGCCTCGGCGGCTGCGCCAGCACTGGCTCCGGCGCCTGCTGCATCGGGCGATTGCATCTCGTCGCCGACCAAACTCGGGCAAAGTGGCGGCGGCAGCGGAGTGGCGATCCTCGCCGCAGACGTTGCGCAATATAAAGTCGCCGCCGACGCGGCACGCACGAAAGCCACGCAAACCGGAGACACCGTCGTCTACGACAACGTCTTTCCGGCCGGATCCACCCAGTTCTCGTCCTATCTGTTTTTGATCGGGAACGCGCACCCGAAAGTCGTCATCTTTTGCGGTCCCAACAGCGCGGCTTTTGCTCAGGCCGAAAAAAACTCAGGTCTGCTGTAGCCGCCGGTGACGACACTTCGCTCCGGCCTCAGGCCGGGCGCACAGTCTATGCCGGCGCAAGTTTCATCATGGCCAGCGCCGCGCGGCCGTTGTGGCTATATGGATTGCCAAGCGATTGCTCCATGTCGACGTGGCTGTAGTTCGCGGCCTCGATCAACTCGACCGGTTTGCCGGCCGCCTTCACCGCTGCGGCAAAGTCGCGGGCCTGACGCTGGAATTCGGGCGTCTCATAGCTGCCATAGGTCACGATGAGCGGAGCCCGCAGCAGATCGATATGCCGCTGCGAACTCATTGCCTGCTCCATGTCGTCGGTGAATTTGACGTAAGAGTTGCGCTTGGAGAGGCGCACGGCTTTCATGTCGTACATGCCGCTCATGCACATGCCGCTCTTCACGATCGTCTCGGGTACGCCGAAGCCGTTTTTCCAATCGGTCACCAGCGCAACGGCTGACAGATGCCCGCCCGAGGAATGACCACCGATATAAAGCCGGTCCGGATCGCCGTCGAAACTTGCGGCATTCTTGTAGGTCCAGGCGATGGCGCGGCGCACCTGGTCGGCCATCACGCGCAGATCGCCGTTTGCCGCGTCGGCCCTGACGAAGTCGGGCGAAACGAAATGGGCGCCCGCATTGAGGAACACTTCAGCGATAAAGGCGCGATTCTTGGCAGGCCCGCCGAGCCACGCACCGCCATGAATGAAGACGAAGATCGGCGCGTGCGGCCGTTTGGTTTGATAGATATCGATCTTCTCGATCTCCGTCGGGCCGTAAGCCTCGCGGCGCGGCGGGCCGAGGCGCTCAAGCGTCAGTTCGCTGTCGCTGATGAATCGCGCGATGGCTTGCCGGGTTGGCGCGTAGAACGACTGGTCGTAGGCGGCGTCAAGGTCGACCTGATCCATATCCATCCAGACCAGAGGACCTTGCTGATGCGGCGGCGGTCCGAATTGGCAGCTGTCGGCAAACGCAGGCATCGATGCCATCGGAACCGTCGTGGCAGCCGTCGCGCCGGCCGCGTTCAAGATCGTTCGCCGGGTGACCCGCGTTGCGGTTCGCCGCCATGATTTGCTGCTGTCGGTGCTCATGCGACCCTCCCCTTGGTATCATTGTTTTTTGCAAGTTTAGCACACTGGGCTTCCCCGCACGTGCAATCCGCGGCGCTGTCACTGGGTGTGAAAATCAGCCCTGTCGAAAGCGCAATCGCGTAGCTCGCTGCAAGTAATGGTGGCACTCTTCCGGACGGGCGAAAAATCGCTACCCTTCGCATCAGTTTCAGGTTCATCCGGGGAATCCCCGCTCATAAGCAGAGGAATGCCATGACGGTTACCGTTAAAACCACGACAGCATTTCACACCTTCATCGCCGCGTGCATGGGCGGACTGCTGGCATCGGCGTTTAGTGTTCCGGCATGGAGCGCGACAACGCGGCCGCAACAGATCACCTTTCCGGGCGCTCAGGGTCTCACCCTGCAAGGCTGGCTCTACGCGCAGCCGCAGAGCGGACAACAGCCCGCGGTCGTCGCCATGCACGGCTGCTCCGGCCTGGTCGAAGACGGCAAGCCGAGCGAGCGCCATGAAGACTGGGGCCAGCGATTGTCCGGGATGGGTTTTGCCGTGCTGTTTCCCGACAGCTTCACCTCGCGCGGCCTCGGTCCGCAGTGCAAGGTCAGCGACCGCGAAGTCAGCCCGAGCCGCGAACGCACCGACGACGCCAAGGCGGCGCTCGCCTACCTCGGCACGCTGAGCAACGTGAAGCAGCAGGCAATCTCGCTGATGGGCTGGTCGAATGGCGGCTCGACCGTGCTTTATGCCGCGGAGCCGCGGCACGCACCGCATGGAGGGCCGGATTTCGCCAAGGCCGTCGCGTTCTATCCGGGATGCCGCGTCCCGCTTGAGTCCGGCACGTGGAAGACGCGCATGCAGATTCTCATTTTGATCGGCGCGGCCGACGACTGGACTGCCGCGCAGCCCTGCTCCGATCTCGTCGCTGCGGCCAAGGCGAGCGGCGCCAATGCCGATATCGTGACTTATCCCGACGCTTATCACGATTTCGATCACCCGAACTTGCCGGTGCACCTCGTCGAGGGCCTCGCCTTCACCGCATCGGGCACCGGTACCGTGCACACCGGAACCAATGCGGCGGCGCGCGCCGACGCCATCAAACGCGTGCCGGCTTATCTCGCGCGCTGAACTTTCGCGCCTTGTCTTCGCCCAAGCGGCGGAGTTGAATGGCTGTTGGTTCAGGCAATCGGGCCGCAATCCGCTGGCGAGGACATCATGGCGAAATACCTTCTGGTGAGCTTCAAGACCTGCCCTTGGGTGCAGCGGGCGGCCATCGTGCTACGCGAGAAGAATGCGGACTTTGAATTCCGCCACATTGAGCCTGAGAACCGTCCCGATTGGTTTCTTGCCATTTCGCCGCACAAGAAAGTCCCCGTGCTGCGGCTCGACGACAAGATATCGCTGTTCGAGTCGAGCGCCATCGCCGAGTTTCTCGACGAAACAGTGGCGCCGCGCCTGCATCCAGACGATCCGGTCGCGCGCGCGATCAATCGAGCCTGGACCGATTATGTCCCCACCTTTGCCGAATCCGTGACGGGCGCGGCCTATGCCGACGACGAAGCCGCCTACAAGGCGGCGCTGGCGAAAATGCCGGTCGCCTTCGAACGGCTCGAACGCGCTCTCGAAAAGCAGGGTAGCAGACCGTTCTTCAACGGCGCCAAATATTCGCTGGTCGACGCCGCCTATGCGCCGTTCCTGCAGCGCTACTATTATCTCGATCGCATCAAGCCGCTCGGCGCGATTGAAAAATTCTCCCGGCTGAAGGCCTGGGCCGAGGCGCTCGTCAAGCGGCCCTCCACGCATTCGTTCCCCGAGGCGGAGTTCGAAGCGATGTACCGCGCCAACGTGAAGCGCCGCAAGAAATGGATCTCGCAGTTCATTCCTGACGTGGCGGTGGCGGCGGAATAGAGCGCACGCTTGCCGAATTTACGCCGCCGTTTTTCGGCTGCCTATTTGGACCAGACGGCGACGGTGACCGCGATGGTGGTCGCGATTTTCTGAATCAGCCACTTGTTCTCACCGCTGGGAATAATGGTGAAGCAGTTCGGCTTTGCACGGCCCCAGGTCGTGCAGAACCCTTTCGCGGTGAGCTTCCAGGTCCCGGCATCTTTCTTGGCGGAAGGATCAAGCGATTCCCGAGTGGTCTTGCCATCGGGCGTAAACGTCATCTTGAAACTGGCGCCTGAAGGACTTTTAGCGGTGAACGGCTCACCGGTGAAAAACTTCGCCTTGATTTCATCAGGCGTCATCGCCGCCGCCGCGGCGAAGACGGCACCGGTCAGCATGGATAGGGCAAAGACGACAGCTACGCTTGGACGCATCACACGGACACCCTCGGTCTTGCCAAAGCGCGTTCACATTCAAGCCCCGCGAGCGACCGCCGTCAACGACGCGGTGCGAAAGCCCTGTGCCAGCGCCGTCGCCTACGCGGCGGCGAGCGCCTGATCGAGATCGGCGATGATATCGTCGATGTGCTCGATACCGACCGAAAGCCGCACGTAGCCGTCGGTGACGCCGGTCCTTGCCTGCTCCTCGGGCGTCAGCTGCGAATGCGTCGTGCTCGCCGGGTGAATGGCGAGCGAGCGGGCGTCGCCGATATTGGCCACGTGATAGAACATCTTCAGGTTGTCGATGAATTTGCGGCCGGCGTCGCGGCCGCCCTTGAGCTCGAAACCGACAAGACCGCCATAGCCGCCCTTGAGGTAGGTGTCGGCGCGGCGTTTCATCTCGCCGGTCATCTGTCCCGGAAAGATGACCTTCGTGACCTTGGGCTGCTTGACGAGATATTGCACTACGGCGGCAGCGTTGCCGCAGTGCTGGCGCATGCGCAGCGCCACGGTCTCGAGTCCCTGGATGAACATGAAGGCGTTGAACGGCGACATGGCGGCGCCGATGTCGCGCAGCAGCGTGACGCGGGCCTTGATGATGTACGCGATCGGGCCGAGCGGCTTGACCGCCTGCGTCCAGATCGCGCCGTGATAGCTCGGGTCTGGCGTGTTGAGCATGGGGAAGCGCTCGGCATGCTTCTCCCAGTCGAAATTGCCGCCGTCGACGATGATGCCGCCGATCGAAGTGCCGTGGCCGCCGATATATTTGGTGGTCGAGTGCATGGTGATGGCGGCGCCGTGCTCGATCGGCCGGCACAGCACCGGACAGGCGGTGTTGTCCATGATCAGCGGAATGCCGAGTTCGCGGCCGATCTTGGCCACCTCGGCGATGGGGAAAACAGTCAGCTTAGGATTAGGCAGCGTCTCGCCGTAATAGCAGCGCGTGCGCGCATCGCTGGCGCGGCGGAAATTCTCCGGGTCCGCGGGATCGACGAAGCGGCATTCGATGCCCATGGTGTGCATGGTGTTCTGGAACAAATTCCAGGTGCCGCCGTAGATGTCGGTCGAGCACAGAAAATTATCGCCGGCGTGACAGATGTTCTGCACGGCGCACAGCGACGCCGCCTGCCCCGACGCAAGCGCAAGCGCAGCCACGCCACTTTCGAGCGCGGCGACGCGCTCCTCCAGCACCGCCTGGGTCGGATTCATGATCCGGCTGTAGATATTGCCGAATTCTTTGAGCGCGAACAGATTGGCGGCGTGTTCGGTCGAATTGAATTGGTACGACGTCGTCTGGTAGATCGGCACGGCCACGGCGGTGGTCGCGGGATCGGACCGGTAGCCGGCATGCAGAACAATGGTTTCCGGGTTGCGGCTGGTCGTAGGCATAGTTCACCCCCTGATGGCCGTCGGAAATCTATTATAGCAGGCTATTGAAGATTGAGCCGCTGCGGCCTGCTCCGGCAGGCGCAGACTTCAGCGCTTGACCCGATCCATCTCATAGCAAGCGGCAACAATCGATCCGCTCGGGCTCAGTGTAGCACTTCTCCATGCGATCGGGCCCTATAAGCGTGATGTTAAAATAGCCGTCCATATCGGCGCCAAGGATCGTCTTGTTGTCGGCCGCAATCGCCCACGCAAACGGCTCTTTGGTATCGGTTACCACGGATGCAGAACGTCCCCAAGCGACCCGACCGTCCTGGCCTTCAACCACATAGGCCGCCTCGATTTCATGCACGCGCGGCGCATCGTTGGCTTTTTGCGCGCCGGGATGGTGCGCATTGTTGCCAAAGACGACCGCTTTGCCCTTTCCTGACCAGACACCTCTGAGATCCGGAATGGCGTCTTGCGCGCCCGCGGCTGAGGCTGAAATTCCAAGCACATCAACGCAGATACGAAACGCATCATTGCTCTCCTCCTTCGGCCCTGAAACCTGCCCCTGTTCGGCACGCTTATCGCGAATATTTGCCATGATTGCGGCGGTTCCGTACACGGCCTCACTGATGATCTAGCGGATGAACGCACCGATCCAGACCATGCCGGAGTATAAGCGGACTCGCCGGCGACGCGCGGAGATCGGCGGCATTGCCATTCTGTGACATCCGCTTCCAAATCTTTGGTTTTCAAGTCTTTGTTTCTCGAATTTTTGGCCCCCTGAGCGGCCACTTCCGGCATAGGGGTGCGAACCGCTACGATGTGCCGGCCCGAGCAGCAGGGTAAGGCAATGAAGCGTCGCTCAACAGCGGGGGCAGGCCGAAAAAGGCGCCGAAGCGGAAAAGCCGCAAGGCGGCGTCGCCGCGGCGCCGCGCGCCGGCACAGGCCTCGCCTCGCCGCCGCAGCGCACCGCCGGGCCGCGACGTGGAAATCACGCGCGTCATCCGCGAGCGGGACGAGGCGCTGGAACAGCAAAAAGCCTCAAAAGAGGTATTACGCGTCATCGGTTCGTCGCGCGGTGATATGAAGCCCGTATTCGAGGCGATCCTCGCGAACGCCTTGCGGATTTGCGAAGCCAAGTTCGGTCACGTCCTGCTCTACGATGGCGAACGTTATCATGCAGTGCATCTGCATGAGGTTCCTCCATCCTACCGCGAGTTCTGGAAGCAACACGGCCCGATACGCCCAGGCCCGCACACCGGTCTCGCCCGGCTCGCACGCACAAAAAAAGTCGCGCATATTCCAAATCTCAAGGCGGATTCCGCATACGCCGAGCGTGACCCATTGCGCGTCGTTACCGTCGACCAGGCTGGCGCTCGAACGCTCCTTGCCGTTCCGATGGTCAAGGACGATCAATTGGTCGGCGCAATCATCATTTATCGCCAGGAGGAGATACCGTTCACCGACAAACAGATTGCACTGGTGCAGAACTTTGCCGCTCAGGCTCTCATCGCCATCGAGAACGCGCGGCTGCTCAACGAATTGCGGCAGCGCACCGACGATCTGACGGAGTCACTTGAGCAGCAGACCGCGACGGCGGAAGTGCTGAGGCTCATTAGCTCGTCGCCCGGCGAATTAGACCCGGTGTTTCATGCAATTTTAGCCAACGCGACGCGCATCTGTGAGGCCAAATTCCGCACGCTCTACCTTTACGACGGCGACTTGTTTCACTTCCGGGCAGAAGTGGGTTCGCCTCCGAAATATGCGGAATTTCAGCGTCGGCGTGGGCCATTTCGGCCGGCGCCCGGCACTCACATGGATCACATCACCCGGACAAAACAGGTGAGCCAAACCGCCGATGCCGCTGCTGAACCGGTGACTGGTCCAGTCGCAACAATCGGTGGTGCGCGATCTTTCGTGGGCGTGCCAATGCTGAAAGACAATGTGTTGATCGGCATGTTCGGCGTCTATCGCCAGGAAGTCCGGCCGTTCACCGATAAGCAGATTGCACTGGTTCAGAATTTCGCCGCCCAGGCCGTCATCGCCATCGAGAACGCACGGCTGCTCAATGAATTGCGTGAGTCGCCGCAACAGCAGACCGCGACCGCCGATGTCCTGAAGATCATCAGCCGCTCGACGTTTGACCTGCAAGCCGTGCTCAATACTCTGGTGGAATCGGCTGCACGGCTGTGCGATGCCGATATGGTCGGCATTGCTCAGCCGCATGGCGACACGTTTCAGCAACACGCCTCCTACGGCTATTCGCCCGAATACAAAACGCTCCTGGACCACCATCATTTCCCGGTCGGGCGCGGTTCGGTCATCGGCCGTGTCTTGCAAAGTGGCCGCAGCGCTCAGATCGCCGACGTGCTCGCCGATCCATAATACACATTGAAAGAAGCGGCGAAGATCGGCGGTATTCGCACAGTCCTCGGAATACCGCTGCTGCGCGAAGGAAAGCCCATTGGGCTCGTCGTTTTGCAACGCAAAGCGGTTTGGCCCTTCAACGACAAGCAGATCGAAGTGGCGACGACGTTTGCCGATCAGGCCGTCATCGCCATCGAGAACGCGCGGCTGGTCAACGAATTGCGTCAGCGCACCGACGATCTGACTGAGTCGCTGGAGCAGCAGACGGCAACGACGGAGGTCCTGAAGGTCATCAGCTCGTCGCCAGGCGAACTGCAGCCAGTCTTCGAAACTCTTCTGAAAAACGCGACGCGCCTGTGTGGGGCGAAGTTCGGCAATCTCGTACTGCGCGAGGGCGGGAGTTTTCGCGAGGCGGCAACGCATAACGCGCCTGCCGCTTACGTTGAAATCCGCAAGCGAAATCCAATTTTGACTCCCGGCCCTGACGCCCCGCTGAGCAGAATCGGGCACGTGAAAGGGCCTATCCACGTCGATGATCTATCGATCCTCGTATCACACGAACCGGCCAATTCCAGCGTGCGGGAGCTCTGCGACGTCGCCGGCGCCCGCACCTTCGTGCTCGTGCCGATGCTCAAGGACGACGAGCTGATCGGAGCAATCGGCATATACCGTCAGGAGGTCCAGCCCTTTACCGAAAAGCAGATCGAACTGGTCACCAACTTCGCCGCGCAGGCGGTGATCGCAATCGAAAACGCGCGATTGCTAAACGAGCTGCGCGAGTCGCTGCAGCAGCAGACCGCGACCGCCGACGTCCTGAAGATCATCAGCCGTTCGACGTTTGATCTGCAAAATGTATTCGATACGCTCGTCAAGTCGGCACACCAGCTATGTGAGGCGGAGCGATCGTTCTTATTCAGGTTCGACGGCGCGACGTTTAGTTGGGGCGCCGATTTCGGTTTTTCACCTGAATACAAGGAATACATGCGGGATGAACTGCCCCGCATCAAGCCGGGACGCGACACGTTGATTGGTCGCGTTGCGCTTGAACGAGCTATCCCAGACTTCCTGCACGATGCAGAGGCAAAATGGAGGAAGGCGTACAGGCTGGGACAGACGGCATCTCTGCTTGGCGTGCCGCTTCTTCGCGATGGCGTTCTGTTCGGCGTACTGGGACTGGTAAGGACGGTGGTTCGCCCGTTTACCGATGCGCAGATTGAAGTTGCAACGACGTTTGCGGATCAAGCGGTGATCGCCATCGAGAACACGCGGCTGGTCAATGAACTGCGGGAGTTGCTCGCGCAGCAGACCGCCACGGCCGATGTTCTGAAAGTCATCAGCCGTTCAACGTTCGACCTGCAGGCGGTATTGCAAACACTCGTTGAGTTGGCGGCGCAACTTTGCGAGGCGGATAAAGCGCAAATTCTTCGCCCGAGCGACAACCAGCATTTTTATGCTGCGGCAAGCTTCGGCCATACGCGCGAATACGACGAGTACCTTAGCACCCTCACCTTTCCGCCGGGACGCGAGGGCGTTGTGGGGCGCGTTCTGCTGGAGCGCAGTCCAGTTCAAATCGCCGACGTTCTCGCTGACCCTGATTACCGCTTATTGGAGACCCAGAGATTGGGCGGCTTTCGCACACACCTGGGCGTGCCGCTGCTTCGCGAGGGCAACCCGGTTGGAGTGCTGGTGGTGAGCCGAGTTACCGTTCGCCCGTTTGATGAGAAGCAGATCGAGCTTTTGACCACGTTCGCCGACCAGGCGGTGATCGCAATCGAGAACGTGCGCCTCTTTGAGGCCGAACAGCAGCGCACGCTTGAGCTCAGCGAAGCGCTCGAACACCAAACCGCGACCAGCGAGGTGCTCAACGTCATCAGCCGTTCGCCGACCAATGCGCAGCCGGTTTTCGAAGCCATTTGTGAAAGTGCGTCGCGTCTGTGCGATGCGGCATTCAGTGTTGCCTGGAGGTACGATGGCGAGCTCCTTTTCTATGTGGCAAGTCACAACTTCACGCCCGAAGTCCTCGATAAACTCTTCAAGGCCTTTCCCAAGCCGCCGGACCGTTCGTTGGCTGCCGGCCGGGCAATATTGGACGGCAAGATAGCCCACGTGCCCGATATGCTCGGGGATCCGACATATGCACACGAGCTGGCACTGGCGGGGAATTGGCGAGCCTCGATTGCGGTTCCCATGCTGCGCGACGGCAAGTCGATCGGTGCGATTTCTGTCGGCAAAACTGAAGCCGAACCGTTTTCGGAACGGCAGATGCAGCTACTCACCACCTTCGCCGACCAGGCAGTTATCGCTATAGAAAATGCGAGGCTGTTCGACGAGGTGCAGGAGCGCACGCGCGAACTGGCAAAATCACTCGATGATCTGCGGACTGCCCAGGATCGCCTGGTGCAGACCCAAAAGCTCGCCTCGCTCGGCCAACTCACCGCCGGCATCGCCCACGAAATCAAGAACCCGCTCAACTTCGTCAACAACTTCTCGGGCATTTCGGTCGAACTGATCGACGAATTGCGCGACGCCGTGACGCGTGTCACCGTTGACGACAAGACGCATGCCGACATTGTCGAGCTGGCGGACATGCTGCGCGACAATCTCAACAAGATCGCGCAGCACGGCAAACGCGCCGACTCCATCGTCAAGAATATGCTGCTGCATTCGCGCGAAGGCTCGGGCGATCATCGATTGGTCGACATCAACGCCCTGGTCGAGGAAAGCCTCAATCTCGCCTATCACGCCGCCCGGGCGGAGAAACAAGGCTTCACCATCGCGCTGGAGCGGTCGTTCGATCCGGCGGTCGGCGAAGCCGATGTCTACCCCCAGGAGATCACGAGAGTCCTCCTGAATCTGATCTCGAACGGCTTCTATGCGGCGATCCAGCGGGGAAGCCAGTCCGGCAGCGACGGCTATGAGCCGACCTTGACGGCGTCGACCAGAAACCGCGGCGACCATGTCGAGATCAGCATCCGCGACAATGGTACCGGCATTCCGCCGGACGTGAAGGAACAGATGTTCAATCCGTTCTTCACGACCAAGCCCACCGGCGAGGGAACCGGGCTCGGTCTGTCGATCAGCCATGACATCGTGGTCAAGCAGCATGCCGGGACCATAGAGGTCGACACCTGGCCGGGCGAGTACACCGAGATCAGAGTCATTCTGCCGCGCACGGCGGCGTCTGCGGCTGAAGCGGACGGACGAACGCGATCCTAACTCCGCGGCGGAGATCGCCGCGACGGCGCGCGCTAATGCGTGTTGCTTCTGAGCGTACCGATGAGCTGAGTCGCCGCGTTTCTCAGGGGCTGCTTGGGCTGAGCGGCGCAAAACTCGTCGATCGCCGCGAGCAGCTTATCCCCCGTGGCGTCTTGGAGGAGGTCCGTCGTCCTGCGCTCCAGGACGTCGCTCGAATTGACGCCGCTGACGTAACCGAACACCCAGGACATGTAGGCTTGGGCGACCGCGGATTCCGAGCGCCGCTCCTGGGTCCATGACTCACAGGGCACATGTCCAAAGCCGATATATGCCTGCGCAAACGCTGGCGCCGCCAGCGAGGCCAAGACAGCCAGCGCAGCAGGAACTTTCTGCATCGTCGTCAGTGCCCATCCTGGCGCTCTCTGGGATTTCGACGGAGCGAAAGGCATGCTTCCCAGCCTTTTCCGTGACAGGACGACGACGTTCCACAGTGCTGACGGCAGCCAGCGATCATCGTAGCCACCAACATATAGCGAATCCCACCCTGGTGTGAACGTGGCGCCGTCCGGAGCTTTCCCAAGGCGGGTTGGAACCAATAAGATGCTGGGACCGCTACGATGGAGTGTCAGAAGTCTCGGGGAGACAATGCGTCGGCGGGATTTCGTCACGCTTTTTGGCGGTACCGCGCTTGTACTTCCATTCGCAGCGCGCGCGCAGCAATCGATTTGGGCCAATTGCAGGACTGGGCGAATACGCTCCCGCCAGCCGAGAAGGAGAAGGCGGCAAAGCTGTTGCAATAGGTCGGGATCGATCTGTCGCAGTTCGGCAGTGGCGGTTTCACCGGCGGGTCGCGATGATCGCCGCTTCTGCCCGGAACATCTGCGCCATGTCCGGCGCGAGTCCGCCAACGGTGGTTAGCAGACGTGAGTTGCCGAGAAAGAAGGCTCCGTCAAGCTTTAATGTCGACCGAATTGGAAGACTGCGGCGCGGCCGCGGTCTGCGTGGTTGTGCCCTGCGTCGACGAGCCAGTATTGCTCGTTGCCGACGCGGACGTTGTCGGTGCTGACGCGGAGCCGCCTTGCGGACTTGTTGTCTGTTCTGTCTGGCCCGACGCGTTTGTCGCCGATGGGGTGGACGTCCCCTGATTACCCACGGCAGCCTGATGAACTCCGTGCCGGTGGTGATGACGGTGATGTACTGCCGAAACTGTCACAGCATGCCCCCATGTGTGATCCGATGCTGGAGGAGGCATAAGCGATTGTTATTAAGGCAATTCGTAGAGATATGTTTAATCAAATCTAAAATGTGAAAAGAACAGAGGCGTACCAGTTCAGCCTGTCCGTCGCGTCGGTGTTTTGAATGCCGCGCCCGATATAGCCGAGCAGATGATAGTGGTCGTTTATGTCGTATATGACACCCGTGCCACCGACGTCGTCGGTAGTCCGCCGCGTGTATCGGGCGTCTGATGAAAGAGCTCCAGCCCCACCTGCAGGTTGGATAGAATCTTGCGGGTGACGACGATGCCGCCCTCGCAGAAATTCTGCGAGTCACCGCCTCTGTTGATCTCGCAGCCGCCACCGCCAAAGGCGGTCCAATCGCCCCAATCTTTTTGCATCCAGATTGGAAACAGGTAAGAGGCATGCTGCTCGCCGACGATCGGCGACGCACTCGGCAAAAAGACGCGCGGAAAAACCGCGACATCCAAGCCAACCATGTCCTGAGTGAGAAAACGATATTTGGCGGCAAGCTCGACATTGCCAACGCCGCCCACGAATGGGCCGTCCGCCGGAACATTGTAGGCAACCGGCAGCGTTGCTGTGAGCTGCAGATTTGGTGCTCCGCCGTAATTGAAATCGATGCCGGTCTCGCCGCTGGTGCCGTCGCGCGCCGTCATTCCATTCGAGAACGCGTATATCTCGTAGTGCCGATAATCGGTCGGCTCAGGATCATCCGAAAGGTAAGGTGGTCCTGCAAATGCCGGACCGGCGAAGGCGTTCAACAGCGCCGTGACGCACATCCAGCGACGAGCCGCCGCTGCTCGAAGAAGATACGTGAACTCAGCCCATGGCGGCATGATGGTGGACCGTCTGCCCCGGAATGCGCACCCACGGTACACAATGAGGCACTCGGGTGTCTCGCCCTTTGATCGAACCCCGGTTGGAGGGTTTCTGAATCTGTGCGTCGTTGCAGCGTGATTGTTGAGAGGCCTCATTTCAGGCCCTACATTGTCCGGCCGCACGAGACTTAAATCTGGTTGGTGTGAATGACGCCTTCGCTCGAAAAGACCGCAACAAAGATCCCCGAAGTCACCATTGGTTTTTGGATCATCAAGATCGCCGCCACCACCCTGGGCGAGACCGGCGGCGACACCGTCACCATGACGTTGAACTGGGGTTATCTTGTCGGCACTGCGATTTTCTTCACCCTGCTTGTCGTTCTCGTGATCTGGCAAATATCCATCAAAACGTTTCATCCTTTCCTGTACTGGGCCACGATCGTCGCCTCGACCACCGCCGGGACCACGATGGCCGATTTTGCCGATCGGTCTCTCGGGATTGGATATGCCGGAGGTACAACGCTCCTCTTTAGCTGCCTCATGGCGGTGCTGGGCGGTTGGTATTGGACGGAGGGAAGCATTTCGGTTCGCACCGTATCGACGCCGCGCGTCGAGGCGTTCTATTGGGCGGCCATTACATTCTCTCAGACGTTGGGGACCGCACTCGGCGATTGGATGGCCGACGACACCGGGCTTGGTTACGACGGCGGCGCTATTGTCTTTGCCCTCGGGCTCGCCGTCATCGCAGGCGCTTATCTTTGGACGAATATCTCCCGAGTCGTCCTGTTCTGGGCCGCCTTTATTCTCACAAGGCCGCTCGGTGCGACGGTCGGGGACTTCCTGGATAAACCAGTGAGCGACGGGGGACTCGCGCTGAGCCGGCCGATAGCGTCCGCTGTGATCGCAGCCTTCATCCTCGTTTGTCTCCTGGTGCTCCCTCAGCGGGCCGGCCAGCACCCGAGCTGATTGGAATCGGCAGTGCCGGCCGCGTCCGCGCGCCTGAGCCGAAAGCGCACGCGCGCTCTTTAGATTTCATAAAAAGAAAGGCCGGGCGGCCGCGGCATCTGATATGAGTGGTCCTGCCGCACGGTCGGCGGGGCTTTTGCCTTGTGAGTAGGCTTGCCGCAACTCAGGCCACGACGGTAATCTCCATGAGTGTCCGTGATGGCTTCGCACAGTATCGTTTTCCCTGGACCCTGGCTTCAGCTGGGGCGCTTCCTGACCTGACAGCGGCGGCGCAAATGCTGCGAGACCCAGTCAAAGAGACGATGTGCAGAGCATTCAGAAAGGGTCACCGCTGGGAAGCAGCGTCAGCCCGTCGCGAACGCCACCATCAGGCTCTCGCCTTAGCCCTGGGCTACATCGCTCCCGGCCCTAAGAACACCTTTATCCTGACCGAGTTGGGCTGGGAAAAATGCCGGCACGTTCTTTCGGAGATTGAGGGCCTCAATTAGTTGGCCCGCGCCTGTCAGGCGATCGGGCGCTCCCCTCCTTCGGACACTCCGCGTCCTCGCTCTGCGCGACGGCTGCGACCGCTTGAGGCTCGCTATGTGCTAAACTTCGGCGCCAGGCCGGAGACCTCCATGAGGCAACGCGATTTCGTTACGCTTTTGACCGGCGCTTCCGCTTGGCCGTTCGCCGCGCGGGCGCAGCAGCCGAGCCGCATACGGCGCATCGGCGCTCTGATGTCGACGGCGGCAGACGATCCACTTGGGCAGGCTTGGCGCACGGCGTTCCAACAAGGATTGAAGCAATTCGGCTGGGACGATCGCAATACGCAGATCGATTGTCGCTGGGGTGCGAGCGACCGTGAACTGTTTCGCAAATACGCCGCCGAATTGGTCGCGTTGGGGCCGGATGTCATCCTAGGCACGGCGGCGTCAATCGTCGCCGACTTGCATCAGGCGAGCTCCACCGTCCCCATTGTGTTTGTGACAACGATCGATCCGGTCGGCAGCGGTCTCGTCGCGAGCCTCGCGCGGCCAGGCGGCAACGCGACGGGCTTTACCCCGTTCGAGTTCAGCTTGAGCGCAAAGCTCTTGGAATTGCTCAAACAGATCGCGCCCTCCGTGAACTCGCGTGGCTGTCGTTCGCGATCCGTCGGTGCCGGCCGGATCAGGAGGATTTGCCGCAATTCAGACCGCGGCGCCGTCGCTCAACGTGGAACTGACGCCGATTGGCGTTCGCTCCGCCGACGAGATCGAGCGCGGGCTGACGGATTTCGCGCTCAAGCCGAATGGCGGACTGATCGTTGTCGGTCCACCATCGTCGCTGCAGCCGCATCGTCAGTTGATCGCCACGCTGGCAACTCGCCTGCACTTGCCCGCTGTCTACGCCACCCTCACCTTCGTGGACGCAGGCGGTCTCATCTCCTATGGCGAAGACAGCGTCGATCAATACCGGCGCGCCGCCGAATACGTCGACCGCATCCTGAAAGGCGAAAAGTCGGCCGACCTTCCGGTGCGGGCGCCGACCAAATACCGTCTGATCGTCAATCTCAAGACCGCAAAGGCCATCGGCCTGACGCCGCCGACCGCCCTGCTCGCCACTGCCGACGAGGTGATTGAATAGGCGTACTTCGCGGCAACGAAAAAACATCGAGCTGTCGCGCGGCGCCTTGTGAGCGGACTGGAGAGCAAGCGTGTTGACCGAGCAAGCCCATATCTTTGTTGATCAACTTGCCAAAGGGCTCGAACTTGTCGGGGTGGCCATCATCATCGTCGGGATTATCTTGGGCACCGTTTCATTCTTGCGCGACGGTGTACGCACGAGCGACTGGCGTTCCGCATACCCCCGTTACCGTTCCGACATAGGGCGCGGCATCCTGCTCGGACTCGAATTGCTCGTCGGCGCCGACATTATTTCAACGATCACCGCTCCGCTGACGTTTGAGAGCGTCGGGCTCTTGGCCGCAATCGTCGTCATCCGTACCTTCCTTAGTTTCTCGCTGGAAACTGAAATTGAGGGGTGTTGGCCCTGGCAGCGCGCCATCAAAGATGCTACTTCGCGGACCGACACTGGATCGGACCGCTAGGACAGGCGGAATCTCATACGGGAAGTCGCCACAAACAGATACCGCTGCGCAATTGTCCCGCCGCGCCAATCGCCCCTATAGTAGCGTCGTGGATCCACCCAACCCTTCGGCAATGCCCACCGCCGCGAGCCGCGCGCCGATCCATATCGCCGCCGCCGGCATTATGGTGCGCGATCTCGATCGCCTCACCGCCTACTACCGCGACGCGCTCCGTTTGACCGTTCAGGAGCACACCCGGGAACGCGCGATCCTCGGCGTTGGCGGCGCGGCGCTGCTCGAGCTGATCGCGAGACCGGACGCCTTACCCGACAATCCATCCGACGCCGGCCTTTATCACACCGCGTTCCTGATGCCGACACGCGCGGATCTGGCGCGCTGGATTTTGCATACGGCGAAGAATCGTGTGCCCATCAGCGGCGCCGCCGATCATGACGTCAGCGAAGCGATTTACCTCGACGATCCGGAAGGCAACGGTGTCGAAGTCTATTCCGACCGACCGCGCGAGGCGTGGCGTCGCGACGGCCAATTGATCTTTCAGAAAACCGATCCGCTCGACATCGACGCCATCGTCCGCACCGTCGATCCGGCGACCGCAACTTATCCCGGTGCACCCGACGGATTGCGCATCGGCCATATCCATCTTCGCGTCGGCAGCATCGCCACAGCGGAAACTTTTTATGGCGGGGTCCTTGGCCTCGACGTGACGCGCCGCCGCAACGGAGCGACGTTTTTGTCCTCAGGCGGCTATCACCATCATGTTGCTGTCAACGTCTGGCACAGCAATGGCTCGGGCATTCGCAACGGTAAGCGCGCGGGCCTCGATTGGTGTGCGATGGAAATCAACGATGAGCCCACGCTCGACGGCGTGAAAAAGCGTCTCGACGCGGCAGGTGTAACGGTCAGTGAAATTCCGGGCGGCTTTGCCGCGAAAGACCCGTGGGGCACCCCGATCCGTTTCACCATGACCCTTGAGGCCGTGCGCCGTTTACCGCAGCGGTGTGACGACGATGACGAAAGAGCCGGAGCAGTTGCACGTTCTGATATCCGGCGGGTTCAGCGGCGCCTACGAACGGCTGTTACCGGAATTCCAGCGCACGAGCGGCATCAAGGTCACGACCGGATCCGGCGCGTCACAGGGCGCGGGGCCGCAAACGATCGCCGCGCAGCTCGCCTGCGGGGTGCGTGCCGACGTGGTGATCCTCTCCAGGGAGGGCCTCAGCGAACTGATCGCCGCAAAGAAAATCGTCGCTGGAACTGACATCGATCTTGCACAAGTTCCGCTGGGCGTGGCGGTGCGGGCCGGAACGCCAAAGCCCGACGTCAGCACCGTCGAGGCCTTCAAACAGATCGTGCTCAAGGCAAAGACGGTTGCAATGCCCGAAAGCACGAGCGGCATCTGGCTGATCGCCGATCTGTTTCCGCGCCTCGGCATCGCCGGCAAGGTCAACGCCAAGGCGGCCCCGCGCGGCTCGGACGCAACCGCCATGGTCGCCGCAGGAGGCGCGGACCTTGCCGTGATGCCGGTCAGTGAAATCGTGCACGCAACAGGCGTCGACTTTGCCGGCAGCATCGCTCCGGAGATCCAGTTCGTTCAGGTGTTCTCAGCCGCCGTCGTGGCTGACTCGGGCGCGGTGGAAGGGGCGAAGCGGTTGATCGAATTTCTATCCTCCGCGCGCGCGGCTGAGGCGATCACCAACAGCGGGATGGAGCCGCTCACGACCTCAAGCTAGGGGCAAGACGCATGCGTACACGATTTGCCGCCATTGCAGCTTTACTCACGGTCTGCTCATCCGCCGCGGCGCAGGACGAGCCTTATCCCGCGCGTCAGGTGCGCTTGATCGTGTCGTCGCAGCCGGGCGGCAATCCCGATGTGTTTGGGCGATTGCTCACCGACCGGATGACCGGCGACCCCGGCAAGGCTGTCATCGTCGAGAACGTGACGGGTGCAGGCGGCGCGCTCTCCGTGATGACCGGCGCCAAGGCGCCGCCGGACGGATACACATTGTTGTTCGGCGATACCGGCACGATGGTGATCAACCCGCTGCTCAAGCCCGATATCGGCTATGATCCCCTAAGGGATTTTCTGCCGATTACGGCGCTCGTTGCGTTGCCTACCATTCTGGTCGCCAATCCGAAAGTGCCGGCATCCACGCTTTCGGAATTCATCGCGCTCGCCAAAAGCGAGCCCGGCAGGATCACCTATGGCTCGGCGGGCGTCGGATCGATTCATCACATGACCATGGCGATTTTCGCCGATCTGACTGGGATCGATGTCGTCCACGCGCCGTATCGCGCCGGCACCGCGATGGTGAACGGGCTCCTCACCGGCGAAATCCAGGCCGGCTGGTCCGGAATTCCCAACGTCCAGGCCTTGATCGAAAGCGGACAGCTGCGCGCCTATTGCATCAGCGTCCTGCGGCGTTCGGAGTCGACGCCGCAGATTCCGACCTGCGACGAACTCGGCTTCAAGGGCTTCGACGTGGCTACCGTGATGGGTCTCTTCGCGCCGGCGGGAACATCGCCGAAGATCGCCGCGCGCCTGCAGAGCGAAGTCGCCAGGGTCATGCGCGATCCGGCGTTGATCGCTCGCATGAATCAGCTCGGCATGATCGCGCTAGAAAGCGCCGCCGGGAATTATGCGGACTTCATCAAGGCCGAGTTCGAACGCTATGGCGCGATCGTCCATAAACTGAACCTGCAGACCAAATAAACGCACGGCCGCAATTCAGTTGATGCGCGCCGAGATTTAGTGCGCCAGGAAATCAATCGCCCCGCCGGCCGCAAGCGCGACGAACGACAGAAGCGTCATCACCGGCACCGGAGGCCGGGTCGGCCCGCCCATCGCCATCGAACCACCCATGGATGCGCGAGAACCGGCATGCTGCATGCCGGCCATCTACCGTCCATGCCGCCATGCGCGGCGTGGCCGTCTGAACCGGCCGCGGCGCCCGCCGGGCGCACGGTCATCATGCCGTGCTTGAGATGGTTGGCGACCAGCCACCAGTTCATCCGATAGGCGACAATGAAGCCGATCAAGAGCCCCATCGACATCACGAACCAGAAATAGGGCGTCGCCGGATTGCCTGCGGAGGGAATGTACTTCCGCAGAATCATCACGGCCGGAATCATGCCGGCCATCAGAAGATTCATCGACAGCAGTTCAGGCGCGAACGTGTTGGCAAGCGCCTTACGGTAGGAGCCTCCGGCGGAGTCGCGCATGAACAGCGCCTGGAAGATCGTCCAGCCGAAGCCAAAACCCAGCACGTATTCGATGACCACCTCGATCAACCCGGCAAGGCCGAGAACGCTCGACAGCACCGCGCCGGCCAAAATCCCGACGCCGTCGCCGGCGACGCAGTGCATGGTCGATCCCAGCGTCTGCCGCCAGCGCGCGGCCGTGTAGCGCTCGTGTGTTCCGGGCAGCGGCTCGCGGCAGCCGAGGACGTAAAGGAACGCGCCGACCACGCCCGTGTAGGCGGTCAACAACACGAAACCCCATTTCGATACAGGCGATTCTGGCGTGCTGCGAATGTCGATCGCGACGAACAGCACGGCCGCGGCTGTCAGCAGAAACCACAGCAACATTACGCCTTCCAGCATCATCTGACTTCGATTCTTGAGAAGTCGATTCGCAATTTCACATGAGCGAAGGGCATAATCTGCAGCCCTTTCAGTGAAACAGCGATGACGCCCGAGCGCCGGACAGCGTGCACGATCCCCTGGCGAACGTACCGATCATGCGGTGCGACGTTACGCCCCCCACGATAAAAGCGGAACTCCGCGTTGCGGCGCCGGGACGAACTTGGAGACGCGCCCGCGGACCACCGTTCCAACGCAAAAAGACGGTCACGCAAAGCGGCAGCAATGAAGCTTTGGCGAGATAGAATGTGGCGGCCAGATGAATCTGCGTGTCATCGCCGCGCGCGCCGCCCAAAAGCTTCGGCGCATGAGCACGTTATTTCAAACGCGCTAATTGTGTTGCTGATCACACCGGCGATTGCTGGCAACTGCTTAACACACTGTCCGCGGCATTCAGCAGGTGCGCGAAACCATGAGTGAGACGATGATCGATCGGTATTTGAATGAGGATGAGATCCTCGCGATATCGCTGACACGCAGAGTGGGTTCCGGTGCGTCGACCTGAACCGAATATCGCATTCAGCGAGCAGCCTGACGTCCTACGGCCGATCAGGTTTGGCGTGGTCCTTTTTGCCGGGGGCGGCACATGCGGAGACGCGAATTCTTAGCCTACGTTGGCAGCGCAGCAGCAGCGTGGCCGTATTCGGCGCGAGCGAGGCAGCCGCAAGGAATGAAGCGCGTCGGAATCGTTATGGCCTACGCCCAGGGCGATCCGAATGGAGAACTGCAAGCAGCGGCTTTTCGGGAGCAGCTCAGGGCTTTTGGATGGATTGAAGGGACCAATATCCGATGCGATTTCCGTTATGGCGCAGATGGTCCCGACACCATCCGGGCACTGGCAAGGGAATTGCTGGAGCTCGGACCGAGCGTCATGGTTGGCAATTCCAACTTGGTCACATCGATCCTCCAGTCGGAAGTGCGCACCATACCAATCGTGTTCGTCTCGGTTTCCGACCCGATCGGCAGCGGGTTTGTTAAGGACCTGGCGCGTCCGACCGGAAACATCACCGGATTTGCAAACTTTCAACCGACGATGGGAAGCAAATGGCTTGATCTGCTGCACCAAGTCACGCCCGGACTGCAGAACGTCGGGATGCTTTTCCATGTGGAACCGCCCAATATCTGTTACCTGCGGTCGGCGGAAGCCGCGGCGCCGGCGTTCAACATCGACATCACCGGCTGGCCGGTTGAGGGCAGCGCCGACATTGAACGCGCGCTCGGCAGCTTCTGCGCACTGCCCAATAACGGTCTGATCGTTGCGCCGAATGTGGTCACGTTCGCCAACAGCGAACTCATCGTTGCGCTGGCGGAGCGTCACCACATCCCCGCCATCTACCCGTTTGCATTTTTTGCGAGAGCCGGCGGGCTGATGTCGTACGGGTTCGATGCGGTCGTGCAGTTTCAGCGCGGTGCCGAATACGTCGACAAACTGCTCAGAGGTGCAAAACCGACGGACCTGCCCGTGCAGTTTCCGACCAAATTCGACGTCGTCGTTAATCTGATGACCGCAAAGGCGCTCGGGATCAGAATCCCCGAATCGTTCCTGGCGCTCGCCGACGAGGTGATCGAATAGCGAACATCGCGCCGCTTACACGACCGGAGTCGAATCCCCGCCCTGCCCCGCAGGCAGCCGATAAAGTTCGCCATATTTGCCGCGCAGATATTTCAGATGCGGCTGCATCGTCATCACCTGCCCGGTCGCGCGCTCGACGATCTCGGTAGGTTTGAGTTTGCTGCCGTGCCGGTAAATGGTCTCGCGCAGCCAGCCGTGCAGGGTGCCGAATTCGCCGCGGGCGATGTCGTCGCGGATGTCGGGATGAGCCTTTAGCGCAGCAGCGTAAAACTGCGCGCCCAGGATGTTTCCGATCGTGTAGCTGTGAAATTCCCCGCCGATGTTGCCTTGGTACCAATGCACATCCTGCAGGCAGCCGTCGCGATCGTCGTTCGGCACGATGCCGAGATCGGCCTGCATCGCCGCACGCCACGCCTCCGGAAGATCCTTCACGCGAAGCTTGCCCTCAAGCAGTCGTAGCTCAAGATCGAAGCGCAGCATGATGTGCAGATTGTAAGTGACCTCGTCGGCGTCGGTGCGAATGAGAGACCGCGCTACCTTGTTGATGGCGCGATGGAACATAGTCGAGCGGAACGCGCGTCAACTGATCGGGAAAGACCTGCTGGAGGCGCGGATAGAAATGCTGCCAAAAGCCGCTGCTTCGAGCGACGACGTTCTCCCACAGCCGCGACTGGCTTTCATGCACGCCGGCCGACGCGCCGCGGCCGAGCGGCGCGTCGCCGAGCGACGGGCTGATGCCTTGTTCGTACATGGCATGGCCCGCCTCGTGCAGGGTCGAGAACAGCGCATCGCCAAGGTCACGCTCGTTGACGCGCGTGGTGATGCGGACGTCTCCCGCGGAGAAGCGGGTGCAGAACGGATGATGCGTGAGATCGAGCCGGCCGCGCGCGGTGTCGTAGCCGAGGCGTTTTGCGACATAGAGGGAGAAATCGAACTGGGCCTGTTTTGGAAAAATCTGCCGCAGGCAGGAATCGTCGGCCGCCGGCTGATCGCAGATCGCATTCACCATCGGCACCAGCTCGCGGCGGAGTTCATCGAAAAGCTTTTTGATCGACGCGGTGGTCATGCCCTCGTCGGCGTCGTCGATGTGGGGATCGGCAACGTGCCGGTACGGCGCGAAGTAGCCGGAATATTCCCGGCTCAGCTCGATCGTCCTTTCAAGGAACGGAATCATGGTGGCAAAATCGTTCGCCGGCCGCGCCCGGATCCACGCGTCGTAAGAGGCCGCGCCGTGCGCGTTCGAACGCGCGACGAAATCCGGCGGCACCTTGATGGCCTTCTCGTAGCGGCGGCGCGAGACGCGGATCAGCGCCGCGTCGTCGGACTCATACGGCAGACGTTCGCCATAGGGCGTCAGCGCGTCGATGAGCCGGCCGAGCTCCGGAGCGACCGCGCGCTCATGCGCCAGGCGGTAGAGCACCGAAGTCTGGCGACCGCGCGCCGCTCCGCCGCCTTCCGGCATGTAGGTCGCCTGATCCCAGGACAAGACGTAACCAGCCGAGCGCAGATCGCTGATCTCGCGCAGCCGGACTTTCAGCTCCACAAGCATCGCTTCGGGCGAGCGCCGTTTGCGGCCTGGTTGCTTCGCGGCGGACCTCTTCCTTGCGGCGAGCGTTGGCCTGTGGACTGCCGCCGTGCGCTTACGAGTTTTTGGCATAAGGGTACTTCGGGCAACGTGGCTGGCGATTTTCGATGAGCTGGCGACTAACCCTTCTTCGGCGACCAACGATACGCTTTGGCGCACGCGCCGCCCATCAGGGTCGCTCGCTCACTGTTGCTCAAGCGGTCAGTGGTGAGGAAGGGCTCGGTGGCCTGCTCGTAATTGACGACAGCGTATGCGCGTGTCCAGTCCGTACCCCACAGGCAGCGGTCGAAACCCCAGGCATCGAATACGCGGGCGAGCGGATCCCAGATGTCCGGGAAAGGATACGGCTTCTGCGACAGCGTGCAGGCGCCGCTCACCTTGATGACAGCGTTCTTGCGCTTGGCGAGGTCCAGCACCTTCGGCAGATCGGCCCACGGCTGCGGCGGCGCGGGCGGCGAGCGGGGCTGCAGGATCGCCAGATGGTCGATGATGAAGCGCGCATCAGGGTGACGGTCGATCAGCGTCGTACCGGCATCGATGTTGCCCCAGCATAGGAGGTTGATTGGGAGGTCGTACTTGATGGCCGCGCGCGCGATGCGGTCGAGGCCGGGATCATCCGGCGCGCGGTCGCGGCCCGGCTCCTTCGTCAACATGATGCGGATGCCGACCGCGCCCGGCGTCCGCTTCCAGTCGGCGACGACATCGTCCACGGCCTGATCGTCGGGGTCGACCGGTTTGACGATGCCGAACCGGCCGGGATGCGCTTTTTGAACTTCCACCGCGTAGCTTGCATCGTAGCGGTACATGGAAAAGGCGGAGATAAAGATCGCGCCGTCGATGCCAAGCTTGTCCATCGCCACCACCGTCTCGTCACCGGTGGCGTGAGCGGGCCAGTTCGGCACCGTGTGCCACGGCCGCTTCGGCGCGTTGGCCTCATAAGCATGGACCTGGGAATCGATGATCGTCATCGGGGGAGGCTCCTCACGTCTCGATAGAGTTCGGTATCGCAACAGGTCGCGCCAGCCGTGTCCAGGACCCTCGGGGGCGAGCCGTTCGCGGCTTCCGCCATGCCGGCGGCGGCCGAAAAACACCCGCTCGATGTAAATCTCCGCTGCGATGCCGCCGGCGAAGTCTATTATTGCCCTGTGGCTCCGGCTTTCTTGATGATCGGAACCCACTTGTCGATTTCCGACTTCAGAAATGCCTGCAATGCAGCGGGCGTCGCGCGTTCCGACGCCACTGTCTGCGCACCCGAGCCGGCAAGGCGGCTTTTCACATCGGGGTCCTGCAGCGTCTGCTGAAGCGCTTTCGACAGTTGCGCGATGATCGGCTTCGGCGTGTCTTTTGGCGCGTACATTCCGAACCAGACCGTAATCTCGAAGCCCGAAAGGCCAGCTTCCGAAGCCGTCGGCAAATCCGGGAACGCGGCGAGCCGCTCCTTGGTGGTCACAGCATAGGCCTTGATGTTGCCCGCCTTCACGGCCGGCCCGACATTTAAAGTCTGGTCGCACATAAAATCGAACTGTCCGCCCATCAGATCGGTCAGCGCCGGTCCTGTTCCCTTGTAGGGCGCGCCGGTGACAGTCGTTTCGATCGTATTGAAGAACAACAGGCCGCACAGATGCGAGGCCGAACCGACGCCGGCGAAGCCGTAGGTGAGCTTGTCCTTGTTCTCCTGCACATAGGACACGAATTGCCTGAAATCCTGTGCGGGGAAATCCTTCCTGGCCACGAACGCCATGGCCAACTCGGCGATGATGCCGATCGGCTCGAAGTCTTTGACTGCGTCGTAGTGCAGATCGGGGTAGAGCGCGATGTTGGCCGCGTGGCCGAAATGCATCACCAGCAGGTAGTGCCCGTCCGGCGGCTCGCCCGCTACTTTTGCTGTACCGATCGTGCCGCCGGCACCGCCCAGGTTCTCGACGACGACTTGTCCGCGAAGGTACTTGCTGAGCCCCTGCGCCGTGATGCGCGTGATCACGTCGCCCGGTCCGCCCGCTGCATACGGCATCATCACCGTCACCGGCCTGTTGCCGGGATAATCCTCTGCCGATGCCGAGGTGGCGAGAAGGCATCCCACGGCGGCGATCGTATTGAAAATCTTAGACACGTTTCCCTCCCCCCCTTATGGGTACGCGCAGTCGTATTTTTCTTGTTTTGAGCGCGTTCGATTTTCAAACGCTGCCATTCCATTCTACGCGAACGGCCCGTGAGGCGGATTGAAAAAAGTATGGCAAATGAGGTTGGCCAAAGGTTAGCTTAAGTGCCATTCGCTGCCGATTGACGCCACCGCAGGCACGTCCGCTTATCCCCCAATTTCGGATGCCGGGCCCGCGAGTTCGCTGCGGTAGCTCGCTATACTCGGTGCCGACTGAAACGAATAATAGCCGTGGGAGGACAATCATGCATGCAAGGGACATGTTGGTACTGGCGGTGCTGTCGGCGTCATGCGCCGTGCCGATCCAGCCCGCCTATGCGGAGACATTTATTGAAAACAGTGCCGAGGTACGTCTTCAGCTTGATTTGCAGGTTTCCGATAGCTCGATCAAGAAGGTGCTGCCGGCCGGGTGGGAAACCGACGTCGCGACCTCGGGCGGCGCGAAAGATTGCAACCTTCGCATGATCTTCGTCGACCGCGTCGCCATCACTGGTCCTGATGATGCTGCCAAGGGAACGAGCCAATTCGTCTACTTGGAAGTGCCGGTCAAAAATCCCGCCGCCGGACTTGCCGGCCGCATGGTCATCGCTGGGCTAACCGCAAACCCGAAGGACGCGCCGGGTCCATTCAACGTTTATCAGGCCGCTGCGAGCCATCGTATGGATCGAACGACGGCCGCCAAAACCGGCCAACCGGTGGAGATTACCGAAGATTGGGACTTCACCGGCGCTAATGGCGGGCACATGGCGCTTCATCTGAAGTACGAGCGCGGTATCGCGCGCAAGGGCGGCAGCGAGATCAAGCTATTCTCCGGCGCCGATCCGAATTTCTATCAAATCGTCAGGATCGGCCAGGGTCTCGACCCGATGCGCAACGTCACGGTACCTGCCCGCGATCTCGTGAAAGAGTTCAGCTACCAGGCTTCCGGTGCTGATCTTGCGCCATTGTTCGACGGCAAGGAAAAGGTCATCAGCATCAACTCGATCCAGTGGCACAACCGCGCGATCAGCTTGCCGTAACGGCGCCGTCGACGCTCTGTGCAATCGCGGCCGCAGCCGAGCCTCACTCCGCGCGGGCCAGCACCAGGTTCCGCACGCAAAAAATGACCGGGATCACCAGCAGCACGATGACGGTGCCGATGGCTGCGGCCTCCATCGTCTTCGCGCTCTGAAAAGCCTTCCACATCATCACGCTCAGCACCACGTTGTCGCCCGACTGCAGGATCATCGGCAGCGTGAACTCGCGGAATCCGACAATGAATAAGAGCACGAAGCTTGTGGCAAGGGAGGGCCTGATCAACGGCAAGACTACCCGCCGGAGCGTCGTGAACCAAGCTCCTCCGGCGACCGACGAGGCCTCCTCCAACTCGATATGAATTTGCATGACCCCGGCGCGGGTGAGGCGCGTCGCGACCGACATACGATAGCAATAGGCCAGCACGAGCGCTGCGACCGTTCCATAAATGCCGATGGGGATCGACAGATACAGCAGCATCCACGCCAAGCCGGCGATGACGGTCGGGATTCCGAGCGAAAGAAAACTGACGAAATCGACGATCGACCGGCCGATCATCCGGCTGCGCAAGATGATCCAGGCGAGCACAACGGCGATCGATGTCACGATCACCGCGCTGCCCGCCGCCGACGATGAACGTGTTGCGGATGGCGAGCCAGAAGTTCGCGTTGGCGAACAGGCCGAGATAACCGGCGGCGCTGGCGGACGGCAGCGCCTTGAAGCTTGGGAAGGCGTAGCCGAACAGACTGGCCCAGACGAGAACGAAGACCGGCAAGACGGCGCCGAACACGGCGTACGCCGCAACAAAGATCAGCGCCGGAATACGCCAGCGGCCGAGTTTGAACGAGACCCGGCGAAAGCCCTTGCCGGTGACGGTCACGAAGCGCTCGGCCTTGCGGACGAGATGGTTGTAGAGAAGCAGAAGAAGAACCCCGATGACGAGAAAGGGCAGCGCGGTCGCCGCCGCCCGGCCATAGGCGGGCAAATCGGTGTCCGGATTGAGCTCGAAGAAAATTCGCGTGCTGAACACGTTGATGCGGGCGGGAAAGCCGATCACCAGAGGCGTCTCGAATTGTTCGAGCGTGACCAGCGTGCCGAGGATCAGCGGCGCCAGCAAGCCGGGCCGCAGAACCGGCAAGGTCACACGCAGGAACGTCTTGAGCGGACTTGCGCCTGACACATTGCCGGCCTCTTCGAGCGTTGGGTTCATGGAACGCAACGCCGCCGACAACAACAAGAAGATGAACGGCACAAGTCCGATGCCCTGGACAAGGATCATGCCGCCCATGCTGAATATGTTGAGCGGACCTTCGCCGCCGCGCCCGAGCATGGCGCGCAGCGCCACGTTGACCCAACCGGTGTTGGGCGCCAGCAGAAAAATCCAGGTGATCGAAAAAACGATGCCCGGTACCAGCAGTGGAAACAGCACGACGGTGTAGATGCCGTCGCGCAGCGGCAGGTCCGTGCGCTCGACCAGCCAGGCGAGCGCAAAGGCGATGACGAATGTCAAAGTGACGGAGCCAGCCGTGAAGATGAATGTATCGGGAATGATCGACCGGTAGAGATTGGCGTCGAGATAGATCGCCGCCAGGTTCGCAAGCGTCCACTGAGCGCCGGGCTCGAAAGGCAGCAGGTCTTGCGGACCCCGGAAGGCTGCAATCAGCAGCATGCTGAGCGGCCCCAGCACCAAGGCAACCGCCGCGACTGACGTCGCGGCCATAAAAGCCCATCCGGCAAGGCCGATATCGCCGCGCGACCGGGAGCGTTCGGCGCCAACGCGAAGCGGCCGAAGCCTCGTCGGAAGTACGGCTTCGCTCATCACTGGCCGCGCACGAGCACCGAGAACTTCTTATAGAAGTCCGCGCGCTGCGCCATCGTCGAGACGTCCTCGAGGATCGTCTTCGACTGGGCGCGGCGGATTTCGCCTGCGATCTTCGATTTCGAAATCCGCCCGTATGCTGAAGCCGTGGACCGCCTTCTCGCGAAGGGCAAGACCTTCGTCGGTCCCAAGCCAAGCCGCCAGCAGCCGGGCGGCATTCGGATGAGGCGCGTCCTTCATGACCGAGACCACGAACTGCACGGCCGGAACGATATCGAGGATGGTGTAGCCCGTCGGCACGCCGTTGTCGGAGTACTGGAACGACTGGCTGATGAAATCGCCGACGGCCAGGACGCGCTCGCCGGTCTTCAAAAAGCTCTCGCGCGGCGTATCAACGATCAGCAGCTTCTGATCGTTGATCATCGCGCGGCCCCACTTCTCTGTGCGCTCCTCGCCCCACTCCAGCGCCAGGAAACCCATCAGCCGCGAGAACAAAAAATCCTGGCTCACCATCCTGCCCTTCCATTTCGGATCGAGCAGGTCATCCCAGGCCTTGGGCAGATCGGCTTCCTTGACGAAGTCCTTCGCGTAGAGCGTCGAGTAGACGAAATTGTGGATCGTCAGCCCTTCGCCGCCGAACGCGATGCGATCAGCCTCGAAGCCGAGTTGCTGCCAGTCGACTTTGGCCAGCAGTCCGCGCCTTTGCACCTCCAACATGCCGCCGAGCGAGTTTTGCCAGACATCGACCGAATGCCGGTCGGCCCGCGCCTCGGCGATCAACTTGGTCGCCGCCTGAAGATCGCCGGTGCCTTTGACCGCAATTCCTGGAAACCGTTTTGAAAATTCCGGCTCAATCCAGTCGACCTCCGCTTGTACCGGCCCCCAGATGACGGCTTCGCCTTCCGCCTTGGCCTTCTCATACAGCGTCCGGATGGCCGGATTGTCCGGCCAACTCACTTGCGCGAAGGCCGGCGCGGCGGCGCACGCCGATACGAGAGCAAGCAGCGCCGCAGCCACCAAACGATGAGGCATAACTCCTCCCTGTGTCGCTCTGATTGAGCCGCGATCGGCCGCGCGGCCTTATTCAGCCGCGGTGCGCAGCGCGCCGGTCGGATTGACCGAATTGCGCATCTCGTTCGAATACGCTTCGAGCCAGCCGACCGACGCAGAAGCGACGAAGTCGCCGCCGCGCGCGCCGTGATAAACCTCCGGATGGTCGACGCCTGGCGGCACGATGCCGCTCAGCCGCGGCGCGCGCCGCCTGGATGATGCGCCGGCGCGTCCGGCCGATCATGAGATCGCTGATCGCGAGATGCTCGAACGAGTGATCGACGATCGGTCCCATGCTCTCGGTCATCGCCTGGTCCTGCAGATGGATGCCATCGATGCCGGAGTAGCTGCGCGGTGCGCTGCATGTCGCGGTCGATCAGGTAGTCGTTCGTCGCATTGGCGGCGAGCCGCCAGCGGCCGTACCAGCCGGTGTCGTTCGGCAGCGTACTTGCGGCCCATGCCGGCGCCGGGAATCTGCGCTGCCGTCCTTCATGCTTGCGCAAGCCCGGCGTGTTCTTCTTCCACGACAGATGAACGAACATCGTGTGCGTGTCGTCCATCGGCACCCAGGCGCGCGCGACGATGTGATCGCGAAACTGCGCCGTCGGGCGGCATCGTCCAGAACGGGAAGAGGAAATGCGCGAACCGCCAATAGGTCGTGCCGGCATCGGCCGGCCGATAGGCGGCGTACATCGTGCCCCAGTCGGTATCGGCGACATGATATTCGGGCGCGCGGTTCATGATCGCGTAACGGCCGAGATTGTCCGGTCGACAACATCGGGCGTCACGCCGCCGACATGCAGAAAGCCGAAATGCGATGTGTCGATGTCGCCTTCCAGCGCCTGCAGCCAGTTGCACTCGCGCTGGACAAAGAACACGTTGGTCTGCGTCTTCGGGCAGCAGTACGGGCTCGAAGCTGGGCAGCGGCGGCGGCGTCTCGCGCCGTCCCATATAGGTCCAGATCAAGCCGTTGCGTTCGAAGACTGGATAGCTCTTGGCCTTGACCTTCTGCGGAAAGGCGTGGTGCGGCGGCACGTTCGGCATGTCGAGGCAATTGCCGTCGACGTCGAATTTCCAGCCGTGATAGGCGCAGCGCAAGCCCTTCTCTCGTTGCGGCCGAAGAACAGCGAGGCACAGCGGTGCGGGCAGCGGTGATCCAAAATGCCGACGCGGCCGCTCGTGTCGCGAAAGGCGATGAGCTTCTCGCCGAGCAGCATCAGCCGCATCGGGTCGCCGTCGGCTTTGAGTTCCGACGACAGCGCGGCGGGGATCCAGTATTCGCGCATCAAGTCGCCGACCAGCGTCCCCGCGCCGACCTTCGTGAGAATTTCACTGTCTGACGCACTGGTCATGGACCGACCTCCCGATCACAGGGCGATTATGTTTCGCGTCTGTCTAGGCCTGTGTCATCGACTGACGGAATTCGCGGCGATACGTTCTGCTTCGATCAGCATCCAGATCGGGGCGAGCGCAACCATTGTCATGTCGCCGGTGACGTATGTCTGTTTGAAGACGAGACCGCCCTGGTCGGCGAACCATACCTTATAATCACCCCTCGGGTTGGCATAGGTGAGTGCGTCGTCCGAAATTAACGCGGTAAATGGAACAGCCTCCGCCGGATTTTGGATGCGGCTGTTCGGTGCGGGCGGACCGCGCACGGTCCAGCCGCCGGCTAGACCCTGCTTTTCGACGTGGGTCACCATGAACATGAACTGACAATTCGTGTTCACGAAACCCTTGTCGCTGACCCAGATGCCAACAAAACGCCGGATCGCGTTCGGCACGTTGTCATCGGGCGTATCGAACTGAAATTTCGGCAGCGGAAGCTGCTTGCGGCGAGCAATCTCGGCGATGCGCCTGGCGTCGCTTTCGGTGAAAAGCCTGTTGAGTGCGGAGGACGGTACGGGTGCGGGCTTAAAATCAAGAGAAACAGCGTATTCCGTGGTGCGTTCGTACAAAACGAAGGCGGCCACAGCGACGCAAAGAACCGCAACTGCGGCAATGCCGGCGTTTCGTTTCCATGCACTTGTCGCCCGCGGCATATCCCGCCGACCGCCGGCCTCGCCCGCATCGTCTTGTTGGATGAGATAAGACGGAGCCGCTTCGGCGGCCCGATAATCCGTCGCCTCCCGCGTCCTCGGCTCGGCATCCAGGAGGTAGCCGCGGCGGGACACTGTTTTGATGAGGCGGTGGTCCTCGTCGCCGAGCACTTGGCGCAGCCCCGAATGCATTGGACGAGCGAGTCGTCGCTGACAGCGATGCCCGGCCAGACCGCTTCGTGAAAGTCCTCCTTGAGCACAAGCCGGCCGGCATTCTCCGCAAGCTGCCGCAGCACATCGAACGCCTTGGGCCGAAGGGCCATCTCATCCCCTCCCGTGCGCAAGGTTCCACGAGCGAGATCGAGCGTGAACCGGTCGAACCACAGGCACCTGTTCCGGATTTGGTCCACGCGACCCTCCCAGTCCGCGCTGCACGCAAGATTTTAGGGAAAATATCGTCGCTTCGCCACCGATCCGTCAGGACTTTTGCTGTACCCGCGCCTACGGCTTGGTCTGTGCCGGGCGCTGTCTGCTGTCTGTTGCGCTGAGACATGAGGTCGCACGACACGGCTTGCTGGAATTGGAATGTGACATGGACCACCCCGCATACCTCGGCGGCATGTTGGGCAGACCATTGGGAATCTGCGCCCGCCTGTCTGCGTGCATCTTGATTATGTCCATCGTCGTCCTGACGCGCACGATCGCGGCCCCTCCAGACAATCCGGACCCATCGCTCGGACCGTGGTTCAACAGTCTTGCAGCGCCAGACGGCACCCCGTGCTGCTCAATTGCGGACTGCCGGTCGACAACGGCGCGTCACACTGCGGATGGTTACGAAGCAAGGATCGGCGATGCGTGGGTCACCGTACCGTGGGACCGCGTGTTGGCGAGACCCGACAATCCGACCGGCAAGGCCATTGTCTGTTATGCGCCGCGGACGACAATTGTTTTGTGCTTCGTGCGGCCGCCGGATTCATAGTTTCACGGCGATGCACCGGCTGTTTGGAGAGGCACACGGTGATAAAATTGTCCATGTCCGCTCTGGCGCTAGGTATCTTCGCCGCAAGCGCAGCGGCCATGAAGAGGAATGATTTCACGAACGCCTCACCCGTCATTCGTGACTGGTTTCGTTCGATGACGTCTCCCACGGGGAAGCTTTGCTGCTCGGAAGCTGACGGCCATCGCACGAATTACGAGATGAGGGGCAACCAATATTGGGTGCCGATCGACGGCGAGTGGAATCCTGTTCCTCCCACGGCCATCATTCGCGGCACGCGCAGCCCTTTCGGAGACGCGGTCGTCTGGTATCGGCCGGAGTTTAATTATGAGGTGCCGACAGGCCGTTGGGACATTGTGTGCTTCGTTCCATCGGAAGACGCGTAGTCCGGCGTCCGGCGAACGTTGCGGATAGGCCGATAGATGGGCAGTTTGCCTACCGCATTTTCAAAAGAATGACGCGGTCGCTGCTCGGATCGGTGACCGGCCGCAATGTCTTGACTGATCAGTCGTTACCGCCGCCGCGTCGTTTCCCCAAGCGCCGCGCACGAAGCTCAGCACCTCGGCAATCTCTTCGTCGTTCAACTGGACCCGGAATTGCGGCATGCGATAAGCGTCCGGCACGCCCTTCACGACAATCGGGTCGGCCCCGTTCAGGACGAGATTGACGAGCGATGATGGATCGGCGTCGAGCACGACGGCATTGCCGGCAAGCGGCGGCATGAAGGGAGCCTGACCCTTGCCGTCGATACCATGGCATGACGCGCACGAACCAAGGTAGATCGCGGCGCCGCGCCGGCTGCGGCTTACCGCTCTGCAGAGCCTTCGTCGCCGTATCGTCATAAGCGAAGGTTGCCTGCTGCGCCGTCGCCGGCAGCGACTTGAGGAAAACCGCCATCGCCTTCAGATCGTCATCGGTCAGATAGGGCGTGCTGTTGTTGATGACGTCGAGCATCGAACCGAACACCACGCCCTTGTCGTTGTGTCCGGTTTTCAGGAACGCGGCGATGTCGTCCTGCGACCAATCGCCGAGACCGGTGCGCACGTCGCCGCGCAGATTTGGTGCGAACCAGGCATCGAGCTCCGCGCCTTGGAGATAAGCGGCGCTGCTGTCATCGAGCGCCTTTTCCTGGAAAGCCCAGCCCCGCGGCGTATGGCAGGCGCCGCAGTGGCCCAATCCTTGGACCAGATAAGCGCCTCGATTCCAGGCGGCGTCATGCTCCTGACGGGCAGCGTAGCCACTCTTCGGCGCAAAGATCGCGTTCCAGAGCGCCAACGGCCAGCGCGCGCTCAGATACAATGGGATCTCGTTCGGCTTGTCGGCTTGTTTGACCGGCGGCACCTCCTTCATGAAGAAGGTGTAAAGCGCTTTGAGATCGTCGTCGCTGATCTTGGCGTAGGACGGATACGGCATCGCCGGATAGAGGCGGTGCCTGTCCTTGGCGACACCGGACCGCACGGCGCGATCGAAATCCTCAAGCGAATAATTGCCGATCCCGGTGTCGGGATCGGGCGTGATGTTGGTCGAATAGATCGCGCCCATGGGTGTCCCCATCCGCAGGCCGCCCGCAAAGGCCTTGCCGCCTCGCACCGAGTGGCAGGCGACGCAATCGCCGGCGCGGGCGAGATACTCGCCTTTGTTCTCGGCGGCTCGGAATGCTGAGCATTTGCCGGGACGGCTGCGCCAAGGATGAAAAGCGCTGCGGCAATAAGCTTCGTTCGATTCATGGATCCGCCCAATGAGTTTGACGCTGCGCTTCCGGCCGCGAGCTGTGAGCCGGCCGACGACGATGCACGAGGCGGGTGGCGGCACAGCCCAGCGCGGAGCGCCGTGTTCAGGCCGATCCGTAAGACAGATCGTGGTCGATGATGGGCAGCGAACGAATGCGCTTACCGGTCGCAGCAAAAATCGCATTTGCAACCGCCGCGGCGATCGGCGGCGTTGCGGGTTCACCGGCGCCGCCCCAGACCTTGCCGCCGCTCGGCATGAGATGGACGTCGATCTTCGGCGCCTCGGCAAGACGCACCATGCGGTAGGTGTCGAAATTGCCCTGCACCGGGATGCCGTCTTTGATCGTGATCTTGCCGAACAGCGCGGCGCTCAACCCGAAGATCACGCTGCCTTCCGCCTGTTCGGCGATCGTCAGCGGGTTGACCATGTAGCGGGTATCCAGCGCGACGGTGACGCGGTTGACTTTCACGTCGCCGTTCGGCTTGACGGTGACCTCGGCGACTTGGGCGCAGAGACTGTCCGTATCCGTGCAGATGGCGATGCCGCGTCCGGTGCCGTGCGGCAACGGTTTGCCCCAATCGCCTTTCTCCGCGGCCGCATCCAGGACCTTGACCCAGTCTGGCCTGCCTTCGAGCAGCTTGCGCCGCACCTGATAGGGATCGAGCCCGCTCGCCGCCGCCATCTCGTCGAGGAAACTCTCGATCGCGAAGCAGTGCTGATTCACGCCGGGCGCACGCCAGAACCACACCGGCAGGTGCGTGTTCTTGACCAGCGACTCGATGCGCATGTTCGGCACCTTGTAGCCATTGTCGGCCAAGCCGGCGACGGTTTGCGGCTCGACCTTATCTGCCGGGAACTTCCGCCCGACCGAAGCAAAGATCGACGAGGTAACGACGCGCATCGACCATGCGGTCGGCATGCCGTCGGTACCGACGCCGGCCTTGAACGCGACCACCGCGTGCGGACGGAACTTGTCCTGGCGGGTGTCTTCCTCGCGCGTCCACACCAGCTTGACCGGCCGGTTTACGGCCTTGGCGATTAGGATCGCCTGCCTGATCTCATCGTTGGCGTCGCGGCGGCCAAAGCCGCCGCCGACGAAACCATTGTGGATATAGACCTGCTCCGGCTTCAGGCCGGAGGCGTGCGCCGCCGCCTCGAGCGCCTCGTCGGCCGCCTGCGTTCCAACCCACACGTCGAGCCGGTCGGACTGCAGATACACAGTCGCATTCATCGGCTCCATCGGCGAATGCGAAAGATAAGGCGTTTCGTAGACCGCCTCGAACGTCTTGGCCGCGCCCGGCATGGCCTGATCGAAATCGCCATCGTTGCGTGCGGTCAACATGGGCTCGCTCAGCGCCGCGCGGAACGTCTTCGAAAGCTGCTCGCTGTCAACGGTGCCCGCCGCGCCGACATCCCATTCGGGCTGCAGGCGCGCCAACGCCTGCTTGGCGCGCCAGTAACTGCCGGTCGCGACCACCGCCACCGCGTCGTCGAGCTGCACCACCTCGAGAACGCCAGGGGCGCCAGTAACCACCGATTCATCGACGCTCTTGAGCTTGCCGCCGGGGACCGGACAAGCATTGATCGCGGCAAACACCATGCCGGGAATCTGGGCGTCGATCCCGAACTGGGCCGAACCATTGATCTTGTGCGCCACGTCGACCCGCGGCATTGGCCTCGGGATGAAGGTAAACTTGTCGGGCGTCTTGATCGCCGGCTCGCTGGCAAGCTTGACCTTCGCCGCGTCGGGGGCGAGTTCGCCGAAACGCAGCGACCGGCCCGACGGGCCATGAGTCACCACGCTCGCCGCAGCCGTGCATTCCGATGCCGGCACGTTCCACCGGTCAGCAGCCACGGCGATGAGACGTTCGCGGGCGCTGGCGCCGACCTGCTGCACTCGCTTTTGCGAGGCCCTGATGGTGCGGCTGCCGTTCGAGAACATGTCGCCATAGACTTTGTTCTCGCGGATATTGCGGTTGGGCGAAGCATATTCGATCCGCACCTTCGACCAATCGCACTGAAGTTCCTCGGCGATCATCATCGGCAGAGCGGTCATGCTCCCCTGCCCCATCTCCGATCGCTGATAGCGAATCAGGATGGAGTCGTCCGGATCGATCGCGATCCAGGCGTCGATCTCGTTCGGGTCATAGGCGTGGTCGTCGTTCCAGGGCTGCACTGCGACGGTGGCGGCCGCAGCGCCACGCGGTGCACCGCCGATGCCGATCATGAAGCCGCCGGCGGCGGTCGCCGCTGTAACGATGAAATGACGGCGGGTGAGAGTCGAAGTAGGACGGGTCTGTTCCATCGCGTCCTCCCTTAAGCCTTCATCAAGTCGGCGGCGCGATGGATGGCGCGGCGGAGCCGTTCGTAGGTGCCGCAGCGGCAGATGTTCGTGATGTTCGCGTCGATGTCGGCGTCAGTCGGATTGGGGTTCTGCTTGAGAAATGCCGCGGTCGCCATGATCTGCCCGGACTGGCAGTAGCCGCATTGCGGCACGTCCTCGGCAAGCCACGCCTTCTGCACGGGGTGCTTGCTGTCGGGCGACAGCCCTTCGATGGTGGTGATGCTGGCGCCGTTCAGCGCGCCGATCGGCACCGAGCACGACCGCCTGGCCTGGCCGTTGATATGAACGGTGCAGGCACCGCACTGCGCAATGCCGCATCCAAATTTCGTACCGGTCAGGCCGACCGCGTCGCGCAACGCCCAAAGCAGGGGGGTATCGGGTTCGAGATCGACCTGATGTTGCGTCCCGTTGACCAAGAGGGTGATCATCGTCAAAGCTCTCGCATGGCTGATGAGCGCGGATTCTAAGCACAATCCGCTGCTCGGGCAATGTGGAAGCCCGACGCGATCACGGCTTCGTGCGGGAGCGTGCCGAGGCCGGGTCCTCCACGACCACAAGACGAGCGGACGTAAGGACGACTCAACAATAACAGTTTGGTTCCGCTCTCTCGCAAGCCATGACTACGGTCGGGCACAGATGCTCCGGCGCAAGACATCGTCATGGGACATGTTCATGTCGATGCGCCGTTCTTGGGCCGCCGAAATCAGTCGAAAAGGCGGCTTAACGCCTGCGAGTTGGGCACCGATCCGAACAAGGCGCCAAAATATCTGTTTGCCAGGGACCCATTATTGTTTGTCCAGGGAATGGGCGGTAGCCGCGGCAGGTCCAACGATCCACCGGGTAGCACTTTCGAAAGCGGAACGATCTTGCCCGGATAGCGAGCGTGGAAAACCTCGTTCATGCCGCCATCGAGCCCGCTGTAGATCGGAGCAAGCGGAACGTCGCCTTTGACCAACTGCGCATATTCGGCTTCGTCGGCGTGCTGTTTCTCCAATGCCGAGCGAGCGATTTTCGCATCGACCGCAAAGCCGGGGCATGGGCCGGCCGGATCGAACACAAGCGGCTTCGTCGCATTCGGCGGCTGACGAGCATTAAACACGTAACGGCGATCGCACACATCGACTCTCGGTTCGAGATGCGTCGTCTCAAAGTGATCGTTGCCGATCTTGAGCATTTTCCAGAACGCCATGTTCGGATTGGTTCGATGCCGCGCCAGATTTACCGGTGTCAGGCGGAACGGATAGGCCTGGATCTGGAAAGACGGCTGGCCGCCGAGAAACGTGTCGGCCGCCATCGTGTAGATCTCGGCGATCTGCGCATCGGTCATGGCGTAGCAGCCGATCGACAAGCAGTCGCCGTGAACCATGAGGAAGCTGCCGTCGCGGTTGTTCGCCTTGTCGAAGCTGTTGGGGAATCCGGTGTTGATCGAGAGGTAGTAGCTGGACCTCGGATTCATCAGGTTGGGCGTGACTGCATAGAATCCCTCGGGCGCCTGACGGTCGCCCTCATGCAACTTCGGCCCAAGATCGCCCGACCATCGGCAGATCGGATAGAGTTTGAGCAGCTCAAAATGGCCGGTTCGGTCCTGCTTCCAGACTTCGAGCTCCGCTTCTTCCTTGAAAATCCGCAGCACGATCGGCGAATGCCGCGCCATATTCTTTTGCTGGAACAGCGAAAGCAGCTCAGCCGGCAGCTCCGGTATGGGCCTCGCCGGCTGCTCGTCTCCGCCAAAGCACCGGACCGGCGTCAAGGCGCCGGCGAAAAGAGCCGCCGATAATACCAGCGTGCGAACCAGCGTAGCGCGGATCAATGCGAGCCCCCCAATCTGGGACCTTGTCCTGATTTCATTATCTGTAACAGGTGGCTTTCCTGAGGCAACCGGCGCTGTGCCCCCTGGGCGGCCCGGCCGAACGGCGGTACGCCGCCATTTCAGACCGGCTCGACGCATTAACAACGCCTATTCGACCACCTCGTCGGCCCTCATCAGCATGGCAGCCGGTATCGTCAGCCCCAGCGCGTCCAGGGTCTTCTTGTTGATTGCGAGATTGAAGCGGGTGGGCTGCTCGAAGGGCAGATCGGCGGGACGCGCGCCCTTTAAGATTCGGATGGAGAGGTCAGCCGCGATATCGTAGACTTCGTTCATGTCTGGGCCGTATGACATCAGCCCGCCGTCACGGTCAAGGGAAGCATATTCATAAATTGCCGGCAGCTTCCATTGGGCAGCGAATTCGAAGACCCGCTTGCGGTTGAGCACCGTCAAAGCCTCCGTGACCATCAGAATGGCATCAGGGCGGTCGCGTTCCATCGCCGCAAATGCAGCGGCAAAGTCGTCAGGCTCACCAACACCAAGCGGCTGTATTTCGAAACCCAGCGTCTGCGCCGCCGCTGCGGCCGATTTGTAGCGCAACGTCATGCCAAGATCGCCCGCGTTCCACAGCATGGCAATCTTGTGCAAGTTCGGAAACGTATCCTTGAAGACCTCAAGCCGTTTGGCGGAAAGCTCGGCTGCAACTTCGCCGACGCCGGTGATGTTGCCGCCCGGGTGAGCCAAGCTGCCAATCAAACCCGTCGCAACCGGATCGGCGCCGGTGATCGCAACGACAGGGACACTCGCGCGGTCTTTGACGACGCGAGCCGCGGCATAGCTGTTCGTGATGATGAGCTCTGCCTCGTTCTTTAAATCATCGACGAGTTCCGGCAGCCGGTCCGGGTTCGCTTGCGCTGCCCGCCGCTCGCAGCAGAGACTCCCCCAACCACATAGCCGCGCTTGGAAAACCCGGTCTTTAACCCGACAACGATTTCGCTTGTGTCGGCGAACGGCGCTCCGGAGCTCAGCAATCCCACGTGGCGGACCTTGACCGCCGTTTGGGAGAGCGCGTTGCGGGTCAGCAACGGCATCGACCCGAGCGCCAGAATGACCGATCTCCGCAATATCATTGGGCCCCACTCCGATCGCCCTTGACCGATAGCCGATTGCGCCGCGCGATTCCAAGCACATCCCGGAGGGCAGCGATGCGCAAAGACATTATAACTCTACGAGGCAGCAGAGCTACTCGATCACCTCGTCGGCGAGCGAAAGCGCCGTGGGCGGCACTTCGATCCCAAGCTCGCGTGCGGTTTTGAGATTGAGGACGAAGCCGAGCTTTGTCGGACGTTGCACCGGCATGTCGGCGGGCTTCTCGCCCCTCAATATCCGCGCGGTGTAGGTCCCGACTTCATGAAACTGTTCACGAATGATCGCGCCGTAGTTCATCAGGCCGCCCTCGATCGTGAATTCACGCCACGGATAGGACGTCGGCACGCGATAGCGAGCCGCAAGGCTGATCAATCTGGCGCGATTGTTGCCGAACAATCCATCCACACCGATGTGGACTGCGTCGATATGCTGCTCTGCGACGGCCGCAAAGGCGGCATCGAGATCGTTCGGGCTGCTTACTTCAAAGACGCGCAAGTTCATCCCGAGCCGATTGGCTGCCGCTTCGGCGTCGCGCGCCTGAACCTGCGCTTCGACCGGGTTTCCCCGCTGGACAAAGATCGCGATCGATTTCGCCTGAGGCACGAGGCTGTGCAAGAGCTCGAGCCGTTTCGCCGCCACTTCAACATTCAAATAAGCGACCCCGGTCAAATTGCCGCCAGGCCGGTTGAAGCTCTTGACGAGGCCAAGCTCCACCGGATCGGAGCCGATCATGAATACGATCGGGACCGTCGACGTCGCGTCCTTCGCGGCGGTCGCCAGCGCCATACCGCCCGGTGCCGCGATGACCGACACCCCCCGCTGCACCAGGTCGGCGGCAAGCGCCCGAAGGCGGTCAAACTGCTCGTCCGCCGAGCGATACTCGATGATCATGTCGCGGCCTTCGACGAAGCCCGCATCGTTGAGGCCCTCGATAAATCCTTCAGGGATTGAAGAAGAGATGGGGGCACGGGGCCGTGCACTGAGCCAGCCAACGAGCGGAAGCTGCTTGGGCTGCGCACGCGCGGCAAGCGGCTGCGCCACCGCCGCGGCAGAAATGCCTCTGATGAAATCGCGTCGTCGCATTGGCTTCTCCAAGGCACACGACCACGTCGAATTCAGCTCGCAGTTCTTTGATTAGAACAGGAAATCACGGCCTGCGGAATGGGGTTCGATCACCCCCGTAAGCACACGTGACTGAGAGGCCCTTCACAAGGTCGACGGCCATCAATGCAAATTTGCTGGCTTGTGACCGGGAGACGGGCGCTTCCCGCCCTTGAGGATCCGGCCTGCATCGGCCTAGACTGAAAGCAATCAGCATAATTCAGCGAACATAGCGGGAGGCCATCCATGGACGATGTGACAACGATCGAACGGAAGCCGATCGAACGGCATCCGAATGTCGCGATCGACAAGGCCGTGCTCTTCTCGATGCGCAATCTGCCACTGCTCGAGCAGGGAACGACCTACGATCCGCTGGCGACCGCCGAAAATCTCTGGATCAACATCAAGGTCTACGCCAGCGGCGGCGAGAATGCGCTGCATTCCCATGGCGGCGAGGATCACGCGTTCATCGTACTGCAGGGCAAGGCGACCTTTACATTCGGCGACGGGCGAACGGCCGTCGTCGGCAAGCACGAAGGCGTGATGATTCCGAAGAACGCGCTCTACAAGTTCGAGGCCGACGAAGCTGAAAATCTCGTCCTGTTGCGCGTCGGCGGCGGCGCGAGGAAGGTCCCGGGACTGAAAGACCTGACGCGCTTCGGCACGCCCAAGGACATTCTTGAGCAGACGACATTCGCCGACGGCTCCGTCAAGGAGAGGCGATCGGTCAAGAACGGCGAGACGGCGAAGAAGCGCGTTTACGCGAAGGGAAAATATTTCGCGCCGGATTGACCGCGACCCACCGATGTCGCACGCCAAGCTCATTTGAAACTTTCAGGAGATAACGATGCCGGAATTACCCGTTGACGCTTCGAAGTTCGCCGGCATGTCGGAGGAACAGGCCCGCAGCTTTCCGCGCCGTACCGTGGTCGGCGTGGAACTTTCGGACGCGCAGATCGCTGTCGATGCCGAAGATGGTTTCGACCGACGCGCATGTCATGGAGCCGGACGCGCTCTGGCAGGAGTTGACGCCGCGTCTGCGGGACCAGTTGCCGAAAGTGCCCTTCCGCAACTGTCCTCCCGGCGCGAGCGATCCGCGCCTGCGCTTGCGCGACCAGGACACCGACGGCGTCGCCGCCGAAATCCTGTTTCCGAATTACGGCATGGCGCTGTTCGGCATCGACGATGTCGAGACGCAGCAGGAGTCCTTCAAGCTCTACAACGACTGGATGCGCGACTTCTGCGCGACCGATCCCAAGCGGCTGTACGGCGTGCCGCTTGTTTCCGTCTACGACATCCAGGCCGGCATCAAGGAAATGCACCGCGGCCATGACATGGGCCTGAAGGGAGCAATGGTCTGGCAGGTGCCCGATCCGCGCCTGCCGTTCACGTCCGAGCACTACGAACCGCTGTGGGCGGCCTGTGCGGAGGCGGGCGCGCCCGTGATCTGCCACATCCTGACCGGCCATTCCTAC
This sequence comes from uncultured Alphaproteobacteria bacterium, assembly GCA_963732015.1. Classification (GTDB taxonomy): domain Bacteria; phylum Pseudomonadota; class Alphaproteobacteria; order Rhizobiales; family Xanthobacteraceae; genus BOG-931. The sequence goes on from CAVSXY010000013.1 coordinate 65,232, forward strand.
ATCAAGACCGGACAGAAGGGCGGCATTCAGGGTCTCAAGGACGCCACGAACACCAAGACCAACGATTCCGCGAATACGCTGTTCGATTTCATCTTCTCCGGCGCGTTCGACCGCTATCCCAAGCTGCGCCTGCTGATGGCCGAAAGCGAGATCGGCTGGCTGCCGTTCCTGCTGCAGCAATGGGATTATTACTTCGACCGCTTCCGCCGCGATCGGCCGATGCCGATCAAGCGCAAGCCGAGCGAAATCTTCAACGAACATGTCTACGGCACGTTCCTCGAGGATTACGTGGGCACGCGGTTCTTCCCGTGGTGGGGCGAGAAGAACTGCATGTGGTCCAACGATTACCCGCACTTCAACATGACGTTCCCGCATTCGCGGCAGGTCGTGGAGTATCATCTCAGCGGCTTGTCGGAGGAAAAGCGGCAGCGGCTGACGCGTGACAACGCCATCGAGCTGTTCGGCCTCAAGATCTGATCGAATGGACGCGGTCCGGCGCCGTCGAGCCGATGACGCGGCCGGCGCCATCGCAAAAGCGCCGACTGAAAGAAAAACGACAGCACGAATAACGGGCGTCGCTCATCATGCGCGCGAGGCGCGCCGCGGGGAGGGATTTGATGTTCAGACGTGCCTTGCTCGCGCTGACGGCGATCGCGCTCGCCACCGTTTCCGCCGAAAGCTCAGACGTCGGTCGCGGATTTCTACCGGAACAAGAACATCGACGTTTACATCGGCCTCAGCGCCGGCGGTCGTCTATGACATCAACGCGCGCCTGCTGTCGCGTTTCATGGGCCGGCACATTCCCGGAAATCCGACCCTTGTTCCCCGCAACATGGTCGGCGCGGCAGGCGTTACGGCTCGCGAACTGGCTCTATCAGGTCGCCCCGAAGGACGGGACCGCAATCGGCACGTTCGCGCGCGGCATCGCGTTCAATCCCTTGCTCGGTCAGCCCGGCGGGGCCGATCGAGGCGACGAAATTCAACTGGCTCGGCAGCACCAACGACGAGGTCTCCGTCTGCGCGTCGCGGCGCGAGAGCGGAATCACAAAATTTGAGCAGCTTTCGACCAGGAGCTCATCATCGGTTCGACCGGCAGCAGCGGCGATGACGATCAATTTCCCAAGATCATCAATGGCGTTCTCGGAACGAAGTTCCGCACGGTCCGGGGCTTTCCCGGCGGCAACGAGATCAAACTGGCGATGGAGCGCGGCGAAGTCAGCGGCCGTTGCGGCTGGTCGTGGTCGAGCGTGAAGGCGACCGAGGCCGAATGGCTGAGGGACAAGAGGATATCGATTCTCGTCCAGCTCTCGCTCCGCAAGCACCCGGATCTGCCTGACATGCCGCTGATCATGGACTACGTCAAAACCGACGAAGGCCGGCAGATATTCAAGGTCGTGCTGGCGCGGCAGGTGATGGCGTGGCCGTTCGCCGCGCCGCCCGGCGTTCCCGCCGAACGGGTCGCCGCTCTGCGCAAGGCGTTCGACGAGACCTTGCAGGACAAGGAATTTCTGGCGGAGGCCGAAAAGCTCAATCTCGAGATCACGCCCGTGTCTGGCGAACGCATCAATGCGCTGATCGAAGACGTCTATCGAACGACCAGCCCCGAGCTCACCGCAAAAATCGGCGCGATGCTGAAATAGACCGCGGCGGCGCTCGCGCCTACTCGCATTGGCTGGCCGTCAGGCGGAAATTCATCTCGATCTTCGTGGTGTTCGGAGTCGGCGCCCATAGCGATTGGCAGGTGCTCGGCACGGTCGACTATTCACTCGGCCCGTCGTGGGACCTGCACCTCGGCTACCGCAGCCTCAATTTGGATACTTACGGGAAGCGAAGGCAGGTTTCGGCTTCGACGTCCATATGAGGGGGCCGATCATCGCCGGCACCTTCCGTTTCTGACCTGTCATCGGGTATGAGAACGCTTTCCAGGCGTGGGTTGAGCAGTTCGCCTCGCGCATGCAAGAACTCGGCGCCTGCCGGGGATAATCTGCCGGCGCCGATGACGATCTAGAATTGCCTCTTTCGAGCGGCATTATTGTGAGCAGGATCTCGCACAGGCCGGCGGCTTTCACCAGGCGCGCGGGGGGAAGCGTGAACTCATCTGCGCGCCACAACCGAAGCGGGAAACTTCGCTGCAGACTTGCTGCAGGTGCAACGAAGATCTAGTGGCGACGCAATTCATGATTGTGGGAGGGCGAGCGCGGTGCTGCACCCAAAACGGAGGAGTCCCCGGCTTTGTGGGTAGCCAGGCTTGGACCGTGGCGATGATCGTGCGTGAAGCTCGGCGATCTGGTGATGATCGGGCTCGCGGCCGGCGCCTATGCGGCGAGGGCCCTGAGCTTCGTCCCGATTTAGGCGATCAGACGTGCCAGGTAGGGCCGGGATTGGCGAGGCTGGCGCTGCCGATCACACTGCTCCCATTCATCCCCCAGATGGCGATCTCGCCGTTGCTGTTCTGCCAAAGAATGTCGGATCGTGCCGTCGCGATTGTAATCGCCGGCAGCGATGACGTGCCAGTCGGGCCCGGATTGTCTAGACTGGCGGAGGCGATGACATTGGTGCCGTTCATTTCCCAGATCGCGGCTTGACCGTGATGTTCTGCCACAAGATGTCGGCGCGGCCGTCGCCGTCCAGAAATCGCCGGTCGCGATCACCTCCCAACTCGGCCCCGGGTTTGCCGACCAACCCGTTGCCGATGACGGTCGTCCCGTCGAGTTCCCAGATGGCGACTTGACCGTTATCGTTCTGCCACAGGATGTCCGACTTGCCGTCACCGTTGAAATCGCTGCTCGCCACGCTCCACGTCCAGACTCCCTTGCAAGCCGGCGATCCTTAGATGCTCGGGATACACAAAATACCCGGGCCGGCCGCCTCAAACCCAACTCAGACTCGATAAGCTTGTGTTCTCACCTTACCCTCAAGCGCGCATCGCCGGTAAGCTCGGAAATATTCACAAAAAATCGAGCCGTATCATGCTGCCGGCTGCCGGCGATGCAGGTAGAGTGTCCGCAAGCTGTCGCGCGGCCCGAAAAGTACCGAGGCAAAATAGGCGAGGCCGGCGACCAGGACGATCGCAGGCCCCGACGGGAGGTCGAAATGATACGACAGAAGGAGTCCGAAGAAGGCCGAGAGAAAGGCCATCGCGCTGGTCGCGGCGCGGAGCGCCGGCTCCGCCCCAGAACCGGGCCGCCGCCGCCGGCAGCATCATCAGCCCGACCGCCATCAGCGTTCCCAGCGCCTGAAAGCCGGCGACGAGGTTCAAGACCACGAGATCAGGAACAGCGGAATGCCCGAAACCGCCACGGCCGCCAACCGCGCGCAGGAAGCCGGGATCGAAGCAATCGACGACCAGGGGGCGATAGATCATCGCGAGGGCGAGGAGGGTGATGCTCGATACGCGCGATCAGCAGCAGGCCCGGCATTGTCGATCGCGAGGATCGAGCCGAACAGGAGCTGGAGCAGATCGACGCTGGTGCCGTGGATCGATACCATCAGTACGCCGGGCGCGAGCGAGACAGATAGAACGCGGCAAAGCTCGCATCCTCGCGCGCGGCGTCAACCGGGAGACCGCCCAGACCGCAGCGCGACCACGAGCCCCACGACCGCCCCGCCGAGGCTCATCGCCGGCAACGAAAGGCCGCCCAGAATAAAGCCAAGCGCTGCCCCGGCAGAATCGCATGGGACAGCGCATCGCCCATCAGGCTCATGCGGCGTCAGAAGAAAGCGTCCCGATCGGCCCGCAGCCGATCGACAGCACGAAGCAGCCGCAAGCGCCCGCCGCATGAACCCGAAATCGGCAAACGGGCCGAAAGCCAAATCGTACAATGTCACGGGATGACCGCCTCTTATCGCCCGTTACGCGGATCCCTCTCGCTCGCCGCTTCGCCCCCTTCCCTTCCCCGCGAGCGGGGGAGGGTTAGGGAGGGGCCGGGAGAGGGTCGGGGTAACGGGGCAGCCCGGCCCGCCACGGTCCCGGAGCGGTCGGTTATTTTCGCCTTCATCCGACCAAGTCTCGGAGATGTGGCGCGCCCGCTGCAGATTTTGCGGCATCAGCGCCTCCTGCGTCGGTCCCCAAGCGACGCGCTCGCGGGCGAGCAGCAGGGTGTTCGGGAAGTAGGCGCGAACCTGATCGAGATCGTGCAGCACGGCAACAACGGTTCGCCCTTCTCCTTGCCAGCCCACAATCAAGCGAAGGAGATCCTCGCTCGTGTGCCAGTCGACTGCAACCAGGGGCTCATCCAACAAAATCAGCTCGGCATCTTGCACGATCAATCGCGCGAAACAGGACGCGCTGGAACTGCCCGGCGGACAGGGTCTCGACGTGTCGCCGCTCGAACCGCGCAAGGCCAACCTCGCCGAGAGCTCGTTCGCTCCCTCGCTCAGCTCGGGGGTCAGCGCACCCGCCCATCCGATCCGATGCCAATGGCCGAGCAGCACGGTCTGGATCACCGAGATCGGAAAGCGCTTTTCGATTTCGGCGTGTTGGGGGAGATAGGCGATGCCGCCGCCACTCAAACCGGCGGGCTGGATCAGACCGCCGGCCGGCCGCAGCAAACCGGCCATCCCTTGATCAACGTGCTCTTCCCCGCTCCATTGGGACCGACGATGGCAGTCAGCGAACCGCGGGGGAACTCACCGCTCAGATGATGGACCGCCGGATGGCCGTCATAGGCCAAGGTGACGTTGTGGAGAACGATCGCGCTACCAGGCGAGCCGGTCATGACAACGCCCAATAGATCGCCAACCAGAGCAGGGTCGCCGCGAACGCGGCCCTCGCGAGCCGCTCGGTTACGCTCTGCTCCAGCAGGTCACGCTCCCATAAATCGCGGACACGGCCGAGCAGCACGCGCTCGGGCGCACTCACCGCTGTGCCGAGCGGCAGGCCGGGCACAGTCCGCGCGCCTCGATAACTTGCCGCTCGACGGCAAAACCCCTCCCCTCGCCCAGCCGGCGCAGGCTCTGCACGATCTCGTCGTCGCGGAGCTCTTCGGTGGCGCCGCAATCGTCGCAGATCATGAACTGGCTCTCGTGCGGATGCTCGATATCGCCGCAGGCGATGAACGCGCTCGAAGTCTCGACCTTGTGGATCAGCTTGTTCGCGAGCAGGAATTCGAGCGCCCGGTAAACGGTCGGCGGCCCCAGCTTGCCGCGCCCGCGCCGCAGCTCGGCGAGCAGCGCATAGGCTCCGGTCGGCTGATCCGATGACAGGATCAGCTCGAGAACGCGTCGGCGGACCGGCGTCAGCCGCGCTCCGCGCATCTTGCAGATCCGTTGCGCTCGCGACAGCGCGCTTTCGATTTGCCGAGGCGTCACGGCAGCCCTCTAGCAGCAATGCAGGTCGATCGAATGTTATAGCATAACGATCCAAAAGGCCCGAGATTCTCGGCGATGTCCAATAGGCCGCATGCGTCAGCAGTCCTCGAAGGTCGCCGAAGACCACGCACCGCGCTTGCCAACACCGATGCCCGGCTCTAACAGTGCCGGGGAACCCATGCGAATAGACCCGGCGATCGTGGGAGTGGGGGGACGCTCGGCGGCCCTCGTTTGGCGCTTGGCGCGCGACTTCATGCGCCCGCATATGCGGCGCATCCTGTTCGCGTTTTTGTTGATGGGCCTCGCGGCCGGCAGCACCGCCGGGCGCGCCTGGCTGATGGAGCCGGTGCTCGACCGCATCTTTGTCGCGCGCGAGGGGTCGCTGTTGCTGCTGATCGCCGGCGGCGCGTTCGCCCTCGCCCTGGTCAAGGGGCTCGCCGATTACGGCGAGGCCGTGCTGATGACCCGGGTCGGCCAGCGCGTCATCGCCGATGTGCAGATCGCGCTCTTTGCCCGGCTGATGCGCGCCGATCTCGCCTATTTTCACGCCCATCCGAGCGGCACCCTGATTTCCCGCTTCCCCAGCGACGCGACGCTGTTGCGCAGTGCCGCGGCAAATGTCCTCGTGGGCATCGGCAAGGACGCGGTGACGGTCGTTTTCCTGGTCGGCGTGATGTTCTATCAGGATTGGCTTCTCGCCCTCGTTTCGTTCTTCGTCTTTCCGCTGGCGATCCGCCCGATCGTCGCGATCGGCCGGCGCATTCGGCGGGTGACCGCCAATGCCCAGATCGAGATCGGCCAGTTCACGACCCTGTTGAACCAAACGTTTCAAGGCGCCCGGCACGTCAAAGCCTACGGCATGGAACATACGAGGAGCGCCGCGCCGCCGGGCTGATCGAGCGCCTTTTCGTGCTGATCGATCGCGGCACGCGGACGCGCTCGCGCGCCTCGCCGATGATGGAGGCCCTCGGCGGGACGGCGATCGCCGTCGTCATTCTCTACGGCGGTCACCAGGTCATCAGCGGCGCCCGCACGCCCGGGCGCTCTGTTCTCTTTCATCACGGCGCTGCTGCTCGCCTATCAGCCGCTGAAGAGCCTCGCCAATCTGAATGCGTCGCTGCAAGAGGGCCTCGCCGCCGCGCAGCGGATCTTCGAAGTGCTCGACGTCGAGCCGACGATCCGCGACATGCCCGGCGCCCGGCCATTGCACATTGCCGGCGGCGAAATCCGCTTCGACAACGTCCGGTTCGGTTATGTTCCCGGGACCGCGGCGATCGACGGCCTGTCCCTGACGATCCCCGCCGGTCAGACCGTAGCGCTGGTCGGCCCGTCGGGCGCCGGGAAATCGACGATGCTCAACCTGATCCCGCGCTTCTTCGACGTCATTGCGGGAAGCATCTCGATCGACGGGCAGGATATCCGCAGCGTGACCATCGCCTCGTTGCGCGACGCGATCGCGCTGGTCGCTCAGGAGGTCAGCCTGTTCGACGACACCGTGCGCGCCAAATCGCCTATGGCCGCTTCGGCGCATCCGCCGAAATCGAGGAAGCGGCGCGGGCGGCCGCCGCCGACGGCTTCATCCGCGAGCTGCCGCAGGGCTACGAAACCTCGTCGGCGAGCACGGCGTCCGGCTCTCGGGCGGCCAGCGCCAGCGCATTGCGATTGCGCGCGCAATGCTGAAGAACGCGCCGATCCTGCTGCTCGACGAAGCGACTTCGGCGCTCGACAGCGAATCGGAGCGGCAAGTGCAGCGGGCGCTGAGCACGTTGATTCGCGGGCGCACGACGCTGGTCATAGCGCATCGGCTGTCGACGATCCAGGGGGCGGACCTGATCTGCGTCGTCGATCGCGGGCGGATCGTCGAGACCGGCCGGCATCCAGAGCTGCTGGCCCGGGGCGGGCTTTATGCCCGTCTTTACGCGATGCAATTTGCCGAGCAACACGCCGCCTCGTGTAGAGGCGCGTGCCGAAGTTGACCGGCGAGTCACCCTGCGGCGTCTTCTGCGCAAGCGCGGCTGCGCCGGGTGGCATGCTGGTTTATCCATTGGTATATTCGGTTCGTCTATCTGACTACTAGCTGGAGCACCGAAGGTGCCGAGTGGCCGCACCGCCTGCGCGCCGAAGGACAGTCTTCATCCTTGCCTTCTGGCATGGGCGGCTGCTGATGATCCCAATGGCATGGCGGCGGCTGGCGCCGATGCACATGCTGATATCGGCTCACCCCGACGGGCAGATCATCGCCGATCCGTGACCTATTTCGGTGTGGATTCGATGCCGGCTCGACCAGCCGCGGCGGCTCCGCTGCATTGCGCGCAATGCTGAAGCGGCTCGAAGCGGGCGATTGCGTCGGGATCACGCCGGACGGGCCGCGCGGCCCGGCGATGATCGCGAGCACCGGGATCGTCAATATCGCCCGGCTCGCCCGGGTGCCGATCCTGCCGATCGCCTACGCGACCAGCCGGCGCCGAATCTTGCGACCTGGGACCACTTTCATCTCCCTGGCCATTCGGCCGCGGCTATTTCTGTGGGGTGAACCGATCGAAATTGCCGAAAAACTCGACGAAGCTGGGATCGAATGCGCCCGATGCCTCGTCGAGACCAGAATGGTCGAGATGGTCTGTGAGGCCGAGCGCCGCGTCGGGCACCGGGTACCAGCGCCAACTCTTCTCCGACGGCGTCGGGCCGGCGGGCATATTGCGGAAGATTGATGCTGCCGC
>CAVSXY010000014.1:0-74048 GCA_963732015.1 uncultured Alphaproteobacteria bacterium
GGACCAAAACCCGGTTCTTACCGATTGCACTTTGCACCATGACAATCACTTCATTGATCGCCTCATTGACGTCGATGAGGTCCTTGTGCGCCGGCGCTTTCTTGATGTGCTCACGCATGCGGTCGACGATTTTTCGAACGGTCAGCATCCCTGACGACACCCTTGAGCGCTTCCTTAACTTCGTCGAGATTTGGCGGGTGCAGCTCCAGAAAGCGTATGCCGGCCCGCGCATTGTTGCGCGCTGTGGCGATCGGATGCAGGATTCGTGAGCCAGCGAGGCGGCCAACTCTCCCATGATGCTCAGTCGATTCACGTGCGCAAGATCAGCCTCTAGCTGTCGAAGTCTCTCATGCTCCTCCTCAGCACGCTTGCGTTCCGTCACATCGACCTGCGTGCCAATAATTTCGACGTTGCCATCCGCGGAGAGCAAAGGGTGGCCAGTCGCTTCGAGATGTTTCGCGGCCCCGTCAGGGCGGATGATCCTGAACTCGATCACGTAATCTTTTTTCTCCCGCAAGGCCGCTTGGGTTGCTAAATCTGCCCTCTCGCGGTCATCCGGATGGACCCGTTGCAGCAGAGTTTCGCGGCTCGGGAGCCCCTGCGATGGATCAAGCCCCCAAATACGATAGCATTCTTCGGACATGTAGACCGCACCTTGCGTATCGAGTACGGCTGTGCCGGTGTGGCTCAGTCTCTGTGCTTCTGCCAGATAAGCTTCGCTGCGTCGCAGGGCCTCTTCGGCCCTCTTTCGCTCAGTGATATCGCGCACAAGACACAGGAACCGGCGTCCGCCTTGCTCGAAATGGCCCTGGCAAATCTCAACTGGGAATGAGCTTCCGTCCTTGCGCCGGTGGCGGGTTTCGAAAGTGACGGCTGCCCCAGCGAAAACCTTTTGCCTGATGCGCGCGATGGTCTCCTCGTCAAGGCCGACATCGAAGTCGCTGCGATATCTGCCGATCAGTTCTTCCCGCGTATAACCCAGACTGTGGCAGGCTTCTCAATTCACATCGACAATTATCGAACGATCGTTAAGCAAGAAGAAAGCGTCGGTAGCCTGATCCACGAAGGTGCGAAGGCGCGCTTCACTCGCCCGCAACTTGGTTGTAAGCGCGGCGACGACGAGCGACGTTGTCAAAAACGCCGCGATCCGCATGCTATCGTCTACAGCATCGATGCGCAGCTCGAACAACGGAGGCGCGAAGAAGTAGTTCAGACAGGCCGCCGCGACGATCGATAGAAGGGCGGAGGCACCAAAGCTGCCTAGTAGCGAGACCGCCGCAACCACAATCACATAAGCAAAGCCCGTCCTCGCAAGCCCAATTCCGAGCCGAAAGCAGACGACGGTGATGATCGCCAAACCGGTGAGACCCAATAGGAATTGGACGACGCCGGCCACTAATCGGGGTCTCTTTTTGCGCGCACTCTCCATCCCAACGCCCCCAACAAATGCCCGCCGCCTGGAAAAAACGAGGGCGACGGTAGGCGCTCTGCCGCCCAATCGAGCACGGCGCCCAATCTCGCACACGACGGAGTATGCTACGGCGCTGCTTTTGGCGGAAGATTTTTCGGTACGTAATTTAGCCCTCTGGCTACAAGGCCACCCCGTCCCTGAACATAGGTTGCATACGGATAATCCAATAAGAGAAAGCGCCTCGCCCTTCGCTTAATCGTATTTCTCCATTTTTCGCACAAATATGCCTCTGGCATCAGCAACGCGAATTCCAGAGGAGGACACTTGGTCCTCGTGCCAATGGTCTAATGCAGCAGTTCGGAATGGAGGAGACAATGGCTCGAAACGAAATCTGCAGACGTGGGCAGGCATCGGCTGCAGTACCGTCCGGTCCATTATCCACAATCAATCAGCACATTGCCATTCTGCTGGTGGGGCTTTTCTTGTCACTTCTCAGCAGCGCGGCAGTCGCAGCCGAGCAGGGAACTCTGGAGCAGCGTCGCGCCTGCACCCCGGATGTCTTCAAACATTGTGGCGAATTCATTCCAGACGCCGATCGAATCACGGCCTGCTTGCGGGAAAAGATACGAGACCTCAGTCCTGATTGCCGCATCGTAATGACAGGCGAGAGAAAGGGTTGAACACAACAGCGCTCACGTTACCGCTGTCGCGTGGTATCTAGCGATTGCTTTCTGCCGCTCGCCGCTAACCAACACAGGCGTTTTCGCTGCTATCGCTTGGGGGCAAACAGCGGGCCTAGACGAGTTGCCTCATGCGAGCACTACGCAGCCGGCCTGGCCCCCGCTCGAGTAGCACTCGCCGCGGCCGCGCCTGTCCAATCATCCACGCTTTTGCAGCGATGCCATGAAGGGTTTGGATGCCGCGACAAGCGCGGGCACCGGCCGGGACTAAGCTAAAGACGTAGCTCTTCTCCTTTGGCTTATGCGAATTCGACCCATTCAGAATTGGCTTGGTCGCCAGAACTCATCACGATGATTTCGGCATTTTGATTGCGATCGAAAACTTGCCGTCCTCTAGCGGCAGACATCAAAGAGAACATCTCATGACCCGGTTCGCCCTATCCTTAGCAGGCATTGTTTTGGCCACTTCGGCAATGGCACAGCCCGCGCCTTCTGGTCCTCCGCCGGTCAGCGTGATCAAGGTGGAACGCCAGCCGATGACCGACAGCTACGAATTCAACGGTCGCATTCAGGCGATCAACAGCGTCAACATCGTCGCGCGCGTGAGCGCCTTCTTGGAGCAGCAGCTTTTCACGGAAGGCGCCGACGTCAAGAAGGGCGACCTGCTTTACACGCTCGAACGTCCGCCATACCAGGCGGCTGTCGACGCTCAGAATGCGGCGATCGCGCAGGCCAAGGCGCAGCTCGATAACGACAACATCTAGCTTTGGCGCGCGCAGCAGCTCGTCAAGACAAATGCCGGGACCCAACAGGCTTTAGATCCCGCGGACGCGACGCAGCGCAGCGCAACGGCCCAATTGCAAGCGGCACAAGCTCAGCTCGAGACCGCACAGATCAATCTCGACTATACGGAAATTCGCTCTCCGATCGATGGCCGGATCGGCCGCACCTCGGTAACCATCGGCAACGTGGTCAATCCGCAGTCGGGCGTCCTGACTACCGTGGTCAGCCAGGACCCGATGTACGTCGTCTTTCCAGTTCCGACCCGCCGAGCCATCGAGTTGCGCGAGGAGTATGCCGAAAAGGGCGGATTCGATGCAGTGAAGATCCGAGTTCGGCTTCCGGACGGGAGGATTTACGGCCCGACCGGAAAGGTCGACTTCATCAACAACGCAATCGCACAGGACACCGATACCCTTCTCATCCGGGGAGTCATTCCGAATCCGGTGCTCGGATCCCAGGCCGCGGGAGGAGTCAAGCTTCGCGAGCTCGTGGCCGACGAGTTCGTCACCGTGCTCCTTGAATTTGTGAACCCGAAGCTGGTCATCGCGGTGCCGCGCGCCGCGGTTCTCGCCGATCAACAGGGCAGCTACGTGTATGTCGTCGATGATCAGAATATCGCGCGGCAACGCCGGGTGACTTCTCGGCCAATTGACGCCGGAGATGGCCGGCATCGCCGACGGCCTCAAAGAAGGAGAGCAGGTCGTCGTCGAAGGAGTCCAGCGGGCGCGACCCAACGCACCAGTGACACCCGCGCCTGTAGCGTCCACCGCCAGCCGGAGCTGACGCCATGATCTCCTCAGTCTTCATCGACCGACCCCGCCTTGCGATCGTCATCGCGATCGTCATCACGCTGGGTGGGCTCCTGGCCCTCACGCGAATTCCGGTCGCGCAGCTTCCCGATATCGTGCCGCCCCAGGTCGAGGTCACTGCGATGTACCCGGGCGCATCTGCTGAGGTGCTTGAGGCGACGGTGGCGCAGCCATTGGAGTCGAAGATCATCGGCGTCGACAAGATGATCTATATGAAGAGCACGAGCGGCAATGACGGCACGTACACACTCACGGTGAGCTTCGAACTCGGCACCGATCCCGACATCGACACGGTCAACGTCAACAATCGTGTCCAAACAGCGATCGCTCAGCTGCCGCAGGAGGTTCAACTCCAGGGAATCAAGGTCCAAAAGAAATCGTCATCGATATTGCAGTTCGTTAATCTCTATGACGAAAGCGGGAAATACGATCCGCTTTTCATCACCAACTTCGCGATCATCAACGTACTTGACGAGCTGTCGCGCACGGCCGGCGTCGGCGAGGCAAAGCTGTTCGGCGGGCTCAATTACTCGATGCGGATCTGGTTCGACATGGCGCGCTTGACGAGCCTCAATCTCGCCCCATCCGACGTCATAAAGGCGATCCAAAGTCAGAATGTTCAGGCGTCGGTCGGCCGCATCGGAGCGCGTCCCATTCCTGAAAATCAGCAGTTCCAGGTCAATGTGCAGACACAAGGGCGGTTGATCGATCCCGATCAGTTCGGCGACATCGTGCTGCGCGCCAATCCCGACGGCTCCACGTTGCGTATCAAGGACGTGGCGCGTGTGGAACTGGGCGCCATGAATGACGATAACTTCAGCCGGCTCAACGGCCGGCCAGCCGTGACGATCGGAATCTTCCTGTCACCAGGCGCAAATGCCCTTGCGACTGCCGAGGCTGTGGAAGCAACGCTCGATAAGGTCCGCGCTCGTTTTCCGGAGGGACTGAAGGCGCGAGCGACTTACGACACGACGGTGTTCGTTAAGGATACCATGCACGAGGTGGTCAAGACGCTCTTCGAGGCGTTCGTTCTTGTCGCGCTCGTGGTGTTCGTATTCCTCGGGCAGTTGCGCGCCACCATCATTCCGGTCATCGCAGTTCCGGTGAGTTTGATCGGTGCTTTCATGGTGCTGGTCGCGCTCGGCTATTCGGCCAATACCGTTTCGCTGCTGGCCATGGTGCTGGCGATCGGCATCGTCGTCGATGACGCGATCGTCGTGGTCGAGAACGTCGAGCGCGTGATGGAAGAAGAGCCGGATCTGTCTCCGGCGGCCGCCGCGAAGAAGGCGATGACGCAAGTCACGGCGCCGATCATCGCCATTACGCTAGTGCTCCTGTCGGTGTTCGTTCCGGTCGCCTTCATTGCCGGCATCTCCGGCACGCTATTCCGCCAATTCGCGGTCACGATCATCGCCACGATGCTGATCTCGGCATTCAACGCGCTCACGCTGTCGCCAGCCTTGTGCGCGCTGTTCCTGCGCCATTCCGGCCCGCGCCGGGGGCTCATGGGTGTGATCGGCCGTGGCATCGATGGGGTGCGCGACGGTTATGCGCTGTTCGTCCGAAAGCTTGTGCGGTTCTCGGTGCTCGCGGTGGTGCTTGTTGTCGCGTTCGGGGTCGGCGTCGGCGGCATCGCCCACCTGACGCCCACAAGCTTCCTGCCCGAGGAGGACCAGGGCGCCTTTTTCGTTCAAGTGCAGCTTCCCGACAGTGCCTCGGTCGCCCGCACCAGCGAGGTCGTCGGACAGGTCGAAGCGATTCTGAAATCTATGCCGCAAGTCAAGGATACGGTCTCGATCATCGGCTATTCGTTCCTCAATTCGTTCTCGTCCAGCAACACCGCTTTCATGGTGGCCGTTTTGAAACCGTTCGAGGACCGCAAGCAGGTTGCGGATTCGGTTCAGGCTCTGATCACGAAGACCTTCGGCGCCGGCATGCAGGTCCGCAACGCGGTCGTCCTTCCGTTCAACCTCCCGCCTGTCATCGGCCTCGGCACAACCGGCGGGTTTGAATACCAGCTCGAGAGTTTCGAGGGCGCAGATCCGGCCACCCTCGGCAGCGTGGTCCAGGGACTCATCGACGCCACCAAGCAGGATAATCGTTTCGCCCAGGTGTTCACGACTTACGGTGCGTCCGCACCATCGCTTTATCTCGACATCGACCGCGCCAAGGCCCAGTCGCTGGGCCTCACCATCAATGACGTATTCACGACGTTGCAAGCGACGCTCGGCAGCTACTACGTCAACAACTTTAATTTGTTCGGCCGAACCTGGCAGGTCAATCTGGAGGGCGAGGCGGCGAACCGGCGCGATGTACCGGATTTGTGGCGGATCTACATCCGCAACAGCAAGGGCACCATGGTCCCGCTGCAAGCAATCGCGTCCCTGCGCAACGTGACCGGTCCTCAGGTCATTACCCGCTACAACAATTATCGCTCGGTGACCGTGAACGGCATTCCGGCGCCGGGCGTCGCCTCCGGGACGGCGCTCGCCGCCATGGCTGATATCTCGGCGAAGACGCTGCCGCCCGGTTTCGGCTTTGAATGGACCGGCACGGCGTTTCAGGAATACAGGGCGGGCGGGCAGACCAGCATGGTTCTCGGAATGGCCCTGCTGTTCGCTTTCCTATTTCTCGTCGGCCTGTACGAGAGCTGGATGATTCCAGTTCCCGTTCTGTTGTCGGTGGTGACTGGTGTGCTGGGAGCATTCGCGGGCATCATCGTCGCCAAGTTGACGCTCAATCTCTATGGCCAGATCGGCCTCGTCGTGCTGATCGCGATGGCGGCCAAGAACGCCATCCTAATCGTCGAGTTCGCCAAGGACCAACGGGAGAGCGGCATGGGCATTCGCGAAGCGGCGGAGCTCGGCGCAAAGCTGCGGTTCCGCGCCGTGATGATGACCTCGATCGCGTTCATCGTCGGTCTGGCGCCGCTAGTATGGGCCGAGGGCGCCTCAGAAATTGCGCGCCGCAGTGTCAGCACGCCCGTCTTTTTTGGCATGCTGGCGGCGAGCACGGTCGGAATTTTCCTGATCCCCATGCTTTACGTCATTTTCCAAACGCTTCGGGAGAACACACAGCGCAAACCGAAAGGCAAGCTCGTACTTCATCCAAAAGCTGCCGAATGACCCTGGCGAAAGGACGCCAATGGCCAAAGACAAAAAAGAGAAATCCCACGCTGCCGGGGCAAAGGGCGCGCCCGGCAAAATGAGGCGAAAGGAATTCGAGAAGGAGCTGCTGAAGCTTCAGATCGAACTTACCCGTCTGCAGACTTGGGTCCGAACTACGGGGTCGCGCATCATCGTTGTCTTCGAGGGCCGCGATACGGCAGGCAAGGGTGGTGTGATCAGCCGGTTTACCGCGTGCACAAATCCGCGCGTCTACCGACATGTAGCATTGCCCGCGCCGTCCGACCGCGAGAAGACGCAGGTCTATCCGCAGCGTTACATTGCGCGTTTCCCCGCGGCGGGCGAGATCATTCTCTTTGATCGGTCTTGGTACAACCGGGCAGGGGTTGAGCGCGTGATGGGTTTTTGCACAGAGGCGGAAGCGGAACGGTTCCTGTTGGTGACCCCCGCGATCGAACGAGAGATTGTCATCCAAAACGGTATCATACTGCGCAAATACTTTCTCGATATCAGCCAAGAAGAGCAGCGGCGCCGCTTCGAAGCCCGAATCGACAACCCGCTCAAACATTGGAAGCTGAGCCCGATGGATGTCGAATCGGTCCGGCGCTGGTGGGACTACACGGCGGCCTATCAGCGGATGATCCAGGCGACCGACACGCCTGAGGCACCGTGGTACATCGTCCCGGCCGACGATAAGCGGCGCGCTCGCTTGAACCTCATCCGACATTTTCTGGACAGCATCCCTTACAAGAAAGTCGGCATAGAACTGCCGAAAATTCCGGACTCGCAGCGGCGGCCCAAGGGCGCTGTTGACAGTCTGGGCGCGGGAGAGTCGATCCCTAGTTACTACTGAAAAATGGCGGTTACGCACCTATGAACCTCGTTCAGGGTCGCTTGTGGTGTTTGTGCTTTTGCTCTGTGGCAGTTTGGGCGCGTTCTCTTCTGCAGCTGAACCGTGTAACGGAGCGCGTGCAGGTTCTCGCGGTATTGGTCACCTTCGCCGCAGTTTTGGTCGGATTCGCTTTGCCGGCTTGCGCTGATGAGCGCCCAAATGACCCATTCGGAAGCCATACGATTGAACTCAGCAAGGAAGCGCCTCTCGCCGAAATATGGGAATCCCTACGACATCAGATGTCTCTGGAGAAGGCGTACTTTTACCAATGCCTGCAATCCGCAGAAGATTGCCCATTAATACCCGCACTCGAACAAAAGCTGGATGAGCTTCGCGAGTATCGAGGCAAAGCGCTACTGGGACACCTAAACACATCCATCAATCTGATGATCGAGCCTGCGCCGGCGGGTTGGGTCGGTCCGCTTGAGGCGATCACCATGAGAAACGGCGATTGCAAATCTTATTCGCTTGCAAAATATGCAGCAGCTCAGGAGGTTGGAATTTCGCCAGATAAGGTGAGACTTGTCATTGTGCACCTCCGGGCACGCAGTGAAGACCATATGGTTGTAACACTGCATCAAGATGGAGATTGGTTCATTCTCGACAACTTGACCAATGTACTGGTGCGCGACTCGGAAAAATCGGACTACGAGCCGCTGGCAATTTTGGATTACAAGGGGGCTCGTCGCTATCTTTCTGCTTTTTGAATGCAATGGGCTTAAGTGACGATGAGGCTATCGACCTGGCTTAAGCTTTAACAAAATGTTCCAAGACGGGTGCTCAGGATGACAAACGTACGACGCTGAATCGAACTCTTGAAGAGCAATAATTCCACCAGGCTTCAGAAGGGACACCATTTCGGCGAGCAATTTTTGCTGAAACGCAGGCGGCAAGTTAATCAATACAAGCCGTTCGTGGACAAAGTCATACGAACCTTTCTCCAAGCCGGTATCTAGCGCGCTGCCCGAGCTCAGCTCTAGCCATAGCGGCAAATCTTGGCTCTCGTTCTATACCTATTACGACGCCATCCGGTCCGACGCGCTCGGACAAAAGGTTCATAATTCCTATCGGCCCACAGCCGAAGTCCACAGCTTTTGAGGCAGGCCCGACAGCGATGCGATCAAGCATCCATCGCGCATGTGGTTCGAGGCTGTGTGCTTGAGCAATTAGTCTTTGTTGCTCCGAGGTGCCCTCGCCGAGAGCATATGGGGCGGGTGGCGACGGCATTTAGGTGAACCCGTTGCTCTGTGACTTGGGAACGGCCTGATCCAATAATGTAGTCTTAAGAATGATGCGGAGAACCACGCAGATCAAGAACTAGTTTATCCCCCAGAGAAATGTCCGCTTTGGGCCCAGGCTGTGTGAAAACTCCGAAATCGAATGCGTCGTTGGAAATTTCGTCTCGACTTCGTCAATTTGAAAAACAAAAACGCTGACGACCACTGTCGGTAGAAGACGATAGAGAAACCAATTCTGCGCGGTGCTCGCGCGAGCACGTTTTCACACAGCCTGGGCCATAAGATGGGGTAATCGGCCGGCAGCTTGTGGATAGCTGAAGATTTTGGGTGCTGCGCTTCGGGCTGATGGTGAAACGAGGTCTCGCTTTCGCGGCCTCAAGCATCAGAAGGAGAAGCGCAGCATGGACCATTTTGCGGGACTGGACGTTTCGGTCAAGGTGACCAGCGTCTGCATTGTGGATGACACGGGCAAGATCGTTCGGGAAGTGAAGGTAGCAAGCGAACCCGAAGCGTTGTTGGCGGTGCTGAAGAATCCCGCCTATCACTTTAAGCGCATTGGATTGGAAGCCGGGCCGCTGTCGCAATGGCTGTTCAGCGCTCTGGCCGAAGCAGAGTTACCGGTGGTCTGCGTTGAGACGCGGCACATGCGTGCGGTGCTGAAGGCGCAGATCAACAAGACGGACCGCAACGATGCGCGCGGCATCGCGCAGATGATGCGGGTGGGGCTTTACCGTCCGGTGCACGTGAAGACGCTGCGCAGTCAGAAGCTGCGGATGCTGCTGACCCATCGCAAGCTGCTGCAGTCGAAGGCCATTGCCATCGAGAACGATCTGCGCGGTACTTTACGCAACTTCGGTCTCAAGGTCGGAATGGCCGGGAAGACGAGGTTCGAGGCCCGCATCAAAGAGCTGGTCGAGAACCTTCCCGACTTGGCCGAGTTGGTCGAACCACTGCTCATTGTCCGGCGGACGCTACGCGAACAGATCGTCATCCTGCATCGCCGTTTACTGGCCATCGTCCGGGATGATGAGGTGTGCCGGCGCTTGATGACGACCCCCGGTGTCGGCCCCGTGGTGGCGCTGACCTATCGTGCCACCGTCGACGTGCCTGCTCGATTCCGAAAATCCAAGTCAGTCGGCGCGGTATTTGGACTGACGTGCTCCAAGTATCAATCCGGCGAGGTTGATTGGAGCGGCAGAATATCACGCTGTGGAGACGAGATGATGCGGGTCATGCTCTACGAAGCGGCTCAGAGCATGCTGTGGTCAAAGAAATGGTCGTGGCTCAAGGCCTGGGCGATGCAGATCGCCAGGCGCCGCGGCATGAAAAAGGCGATCGTGGCGCTGGCACGCCGGCTGGCCGTAATCATGCACCGCATCTGGGTTGATGGCACCGAGTTCCGGTGGACAAGGGAGCAAGGTGCAGCAGCATGATAGCCGTGCCGGATCAAATCCAATAGGAGGAAACCTCGAGCTCCACCGAGCGGTGGAAAGATGTCCCTCGCGGGACGATGGATGAGGTGAGTTCGCATGTCCGCTTGGACCTGCCGTTTCGTTTGACGGCAAGGCCGACCAAAAGATTGTTCCACCTCGTCCTCGGATCCCATGATGGAAGGGCCTTGGTGCCGATTCCGAAGAGAAGCACGAGCCCGTGGGTGACATCCGACACTGCAGTGGTGGTCGATGGTCTGAAAGCGCTTGACCCCGAATGGCCGATTAAAGAAGCAGACATCACCATGCTTATTCGATCACCTCGTCGGCCGCGACTAGCTGGGCGGCAGGAGGAATCAAACCGAGGGCATTGGCCGTTTTGCAATTCAGCATTTGGCGCCGGCCTCAACGGCGTGGTTTTCGTGCTGCCGCCACGCCTGCAGGCCATCGGTCAAGCGCTCATAGAAATAGGCGGGATCAACCACAGCCCCCATCCCACTATCTTGCATTCTGTCCCTTACATTGTCCCGTACACGGGCAAACGAAAAGGTAACCCCCCGGCTTTGCATCTCCTTGATGAAGGCCAGCAGCGCATCACAAGCGCTGGTATCAATGAAATTCACCGAACTGAAGTCAAGAAGCACATGTCGCGGCGGCGAGCGGCTCGCCTTGAGCGCTGTCTTCAAATCATCCCCCATACGATCCACGCTCGCGAAAAACAGATCGCCCCCGGCTCGCCAAATCAACAAGCCAGGAAACGTCAACGCCTCGGGATGGCGCTGGATATCGCGATAAGCTTCCGTACCGGGCAGCTGGCCAAGCACCGCGCCGTGGGGATGGGTGGCTCGATAGGTTAGCACCAGCAACGACAACATTACGCCGAGTCCAATACCTTGCAGCACGCCCAGCGTCAGCTCGCCTGCGATAACCGCTGCGGCAATTGCAAACTCCAAGCGGCTTCGCGCGAACAGAGTTCGCAGATAGTCAGGTTTCGAGAGGTGCAGCATGGCCGCAATGACGATGGCGGCAAGAGCCGGTTGCGGCATGCCCCGGAACAGGGGCGTTAGTACAATTAGCGTGAGGAAGCAAAGTGCGGCCGCAATAAGGCTGGCAACTTGCGTGCGTGCTCCCGCCGCCATGGCGACGGAAGTCTTGGAAAGGCTGCCGACGACGAGGAAGCCACCAAACAGGCCGCTTAGCATATTGGCCGGCCCATGTGCGATCAGTTCTTGATTCGGATCGATGTCACCTCCTCCGTGCATCGCCGCCGCCTTTGCCCCGCCAAGCGCTTCGGCATAGCCGACCATGACGATGGCGAGCGCCCCAGGCGTAAGTTCCAGCAAAATCGTCGGGTCGAGATTGGGCAGCGTCAGGTGGGGCAGGCCGGACGGCAGGTTGCCGACCACATGGACTCCGGCATGTTCTCCATCGAGCAAGCCAACCACGATCGTGGCCGTCACCATGACGACGAGCGCTGCGGGCGTGCTGGGCGCGACGGAACGGAGCAGCTGCATGGCAGCCAGGCTAAGCACTCCGGTCAGCACCGGAACAAGCGAAGCGTCTGACAGGTGCCCGACTATATCCCAAAGTTTTACAAAAAAGTTGCCGGACGTGCCGGTGAGACCAAGCAGATGCGGCACCTGACCGACGATGGTAACGCAAACAAGGCCCTCGATGAACCCGCGCATCACCGGAGTGGGAATAAAGGCAGCGACCCATCCCATGCGCAATGCACCAAAGAAAAGAAAAAGGGCACCGATCAATACCGCAAGTGTTGAAGTGAGCGTGTTGAACTCAGCGGTCCCCTGTAACGCGACGGCACCCACAGTCAGAGCGGAAATCAGACCAGTTGCTGTGTCTGGCCCGACAACAAGCAGGCGCGATGTACCGAGTAGCGCATAGGCAATCAATGGTGGAACGATTGTGTAGAGCCCCATAATTGGCGGCACGCCAACAATGCTTGAATAGGCCATGCTTTCCGGCACCATTACTGCCCAGAGCGCGAGCCCGGCCAACGCGTCCGGCAATAGCCAGACACGCCTGTAGAGAGGAAACCAATCGAAGATGGGCAGCAGTCGATGTGCCATGGTGGCAGCGTAGACTGAAACTTGAGCATTGTGTCCGACTTTTCATAATCGTTCCGCTATTCTGACAACCCGAGATACTGGCGGATGTGTCGAGCATTGGCTGCTGGCTGTTCTTGAGGAAGCCGTCGGTCGGCCTATCAGCGCTGAATGTCTGCTAATGGAATGGTCCGGCCGTGCTCCTGCCCTGCCAGCGATCGAAGCTGGCAAGGGGCGCCAAAGACAAGGAGCACGCCGTGTCTCAGAACCCAAACACCACGATCGCCGTAGTCGGCATCGATATCGGCAAGAACTCGTTCCACATCGTCGGCCTCGATAACCGCGGCGCAATCGTGCTGCGGCAGAAGTGGTCGCGCGGCCAGGTTGAAGCACGATTTGCAAATATGTCGCCGTGCCTGATCGGCATGGAAGCGTGCGTTGGTGCCCATCATCTCAGTCGCCGGCTAGGCACTTGGTCACGATGCCCGATTGATGCCGGCGAAATACGTGCGGCCCTACTCCAAAGGACAGAAGAACGACTTCCGCGACGCGGAGGCGATCGCCGAGGCGGTACAGCGCCCAACGATGAAGTTCGTGGCGACGAAGACCGCAGAGCAGCTCGACCTGCAGGCGCTGCATCGTGTTCGCGAGCGATTGGTCAGCCAGCGCACCGGCATCATCAATCAAATCCGTGCCTTCCTGTTGGAGCGTGGCATTGCGGTTCGGCAGGGATTACGGTTTTTGCGCGCTGAGCTGCCTCGCATATTAGCGACACCGCTCGATGTCCTGTCGCCCCGCATGGCGCGCATCATCGAGGCTTTGGCCGAGGACTGGCGCCGGCTCGACGAGCGCATCGAGAGTCTATCGGGCGAGATCGAAACTGTTGCGCACGAGGATGCCGGTTGCGCGCGGCTGATGCGTACCTGGCATCGGCCCGATCATCTCCAGCGCCATGGTGGCTGCGATCGGCACTGGAGATGTGTTCTCTAAAGGTCGCGACTTTGCCGCTTGGCTCGGCCTCGTTCCCAAACAGATATCGACTGGCGACCGCACCATCCTCGGCAAGATATCGAGACGTGGCAATCGCTACCTGCGCGTCCTGTTCGTGCAGGCGGCATGGGTTGTATTGATCCGGCCGAAAAGCTGGGAGCGCCACGGGCTCAAGCCCTGGATCGAGGCGGCCAAGAAGCGGCTGCACCGCAACGTGCTGGCGATCGCGCTCGCCAACAAGCTCGCCCGCATCGCCTGGAGTGTTCTGGCTCATGGCCGGAACTTCGAGGCCAGAAAGATCGATGAGGTTGCCGCTCAATCTATTTGATTGTCATTCGCCGACAATCTTAGGAACCGCGCGAAATGAGGAGCTCGCGATGACATAGGCAGGTTGATACGACTTACCTGCCGAGGTCTGCGAGAGGATGAGACGAGATGGAGGTTCGGCCTTCCCGGCGCGTGCGAACACTGGTGACCCGAATGGCCCGGTCGAGGCCGGTCCGCTAATCAGATCGCTCGCGCGCTGATATCCATAATGGCCAGGAGCAGCGCTCCAATCAAAGGCCGGATACATTGATGCAAGACCGCTCACCGCTATCTCGACAAAGACTCTTGCAACGCACGGCCGGACCATACATTGGGGTCACAAGCCGCCTCGGCACTTCACTGCCGGCGCGGAAGCTAAGCCCCCGAAAGCTGCCGCGCGGAAACACGACCGGCGCGGCTGAGAAGGGCCAACAACCGCCCTCCCGCATCGCGATAGTCTCGTATAGCATCTACCGATAGCTGCCAGCGGGATGTGCCGAACTCCCGATTATTGCAATGGGCAGCACAGTGCTGTCGGCGGGCGTCCCAGCTTCACGTCATATGTTGAAAGCGTCACGCGCACAACGCCCGGGACATTGGGAGGCATCATGAAACTCCCCCGCCGAGAATTCTTGCATCTGGCCGCCGGTGCCGCCGCGCTCCCGGCCGTATCGCGATTTGCGTGGGCGCAAGACTATCCGACCCGGCCGGTCACGATCATCGTGCCGTTTGCCGCCGGCGGCAGCACCGACCTTGCGGCCCGCGTCGTCGGCGAGCACATGTCGCGCACGCTCGGGCGGCAGCTCATCGTCGAGAACGTTCCGGGCGCCGGCGGCACGAGCGGATCAACCCGGGTGAAGAGCGCCACGCCCGACGGCTACACACTCGTGATGGGCGACATTGGGACCCACGCGGTCTCGGTCTGGCTTTACCCGCATCTCGCCTACAAGCCGGATACCGACTTCGCGCCGATCGGCTTGGCCATGGAGACCCCGCTCCTGATCGCGGCGAGGAAGGATTTTCCGGCAGCGAATCTCGCGGAGTTCGTGGCTTACGTGAAGGCCAATTCCGAGAAGCTGAATATGGCGCATGCGGGCGTCGGGTCCATTTTGTTCGACTATGGTCTCGTGCTCAACTCGGTCCTCGGGGCAAAACCGACCCTGGTCCCCTTCAACGGCGGCGGGCCGGCCATCAATGCGCTGCTCGGTAGCCAAGTCGATTACATGTGCGCCGCGATCCCCGGTATCGCCCCCCACGTTCTGGCCGGAGCCGTCAAGGCGTATGCGATCGCGGCCGACGAGCGCCACCCCAACCTGCCGGATGTGCCGACCACCAAGGAGGCTGGGTTGCCCGCGTTCAAGGCCGTGCCATGGTTTGCGTTGTTCGCGCCAAAGGGCACACCGCAACCGATCCTGGACCGGCTCAGCGATGCGATCGAGAAAGCGTTGGACGATCCCGTCGTCAGCAAGCGGTTCTCCGATGTGGGCGGCAACGTTCCGGACAAAGCAACCCGAGGACAGCAAGCGCTCGCGACGGTCGTCAGGAACGAGATCGCTCGTTGGGAGCCCATCATCAAGGCGGCAAACATCACCCGATAGCGACCGGGCTTTTAGGCTCGGAGGAGATCGCTGGCCGAACTCGAACCAGCAAGACCTTGCGGCCACCTGATTTTGAGTACAGGCGCGTATGACGGTTGCCGGGGGGACATCTGCGTTGGGTTACAGTGCGGTGCACCGTAACGACGCGTCCAATGTCGCTGATGGGTCACGAGCTGCCTCGGCGATTACCGGGTCGCGTGGCAGAAACACCTCCGGTAACGGACGCGAAGGTGGTCAGTCGGCGCGGCTGGGTCGGGCCAATCGCAACCGTCAACCACTATCGCCTCGCTGAAAACGTCAGCTATCATCCATCTCGCTTGCTACCCGGGAATAACAGTCATGATACTCCCTCACCGCGGACACTTCCTGCATCTGCCGACCGTCCTGCGTCGGCTCGCGTACTCGGGCCTGATGCTGCTCGCCGTTCTCGCCGGCGCGCCCGCGCAGGTACAAACTCCCATCCGCTTCGTGGTCGGCGCCGCAGCCGGCGGCTCCATCGACGTCTATGGGCGCATCGTCGGCGCCCACATGGCGCAGACGCTGGGACGACCCATCATCAACGAGATCAAGGCCGGGGCCAACGGCAACATCGCGGCGCAGTTCGTCGCCGAAGCGCCAGCTGACGGCGGCACGGCCTGGGTCGGCGCGCAGTCGATGCTGGAGACTAATCCGGTCACTTACCGGGACCTGCGGTGGAAGGTCGCCGACTTCATCCCGATCATCAAAGGCATCGAGACGCCGCTCGTTCTGGTGGTGCATCCCAGCGTACCGGCGAAGACCTTCGATGAATTCGTCGCCTGGGCCAAGGTCAATCGCGGCCAGCTCACCTACGCGAATTACGGTCCGGGTACTCTATCGCACTTTCTCGGTTATCAGGTCAGCGAACGCTATGGCCTCAACTTCACGCAGATTTCGTATCGGGGCAATGCACCGCAAATGGTCGATCTGCTCGCCGGGCATGTGCTGTTCGGCTTCACCCAGCTGCAGGGTGCAGTCGAGCCGGTACGCGCCGGCTTGCTACACGCGCTGATCTCTTCGGGCGAAAGGCGCGCGGCACTGCTGCCCGAGCTTCCGACATTCGCCGATATCGGCCAGCCCGATCTGGTGGCGCTGGCGTGGTTCGGGCTGCTCTTGAAATCCGGCACGCCGCCCGACATCGTTGAACGCTTCGAGGCAGCGGCGATCGCGGCACACGCGGACCCGGACGTGCGCGCCAAACTAGTCGCCCAGGGTTTTGATGTCAGCAGCCAGACCGGGCAGGCATTCCGCGACAGCATCGCGGCGCAGACCGAACGCTGGGCCAAGGTCGTCAAAGCGACGGGATTTTCCGCGGACTAGAGCCTGATCCGGGAAGTGATGACGGTTTTTACGAAAAGATCATGCTCCAACAGAATGCTGAAGCGACAATCGCTTTGAGGCGTCATTAGTGTCGTTTCGACCCGACGTTTGCCGGTCCGTTCCTACCCCAACTTCCGACATTCTCCCGCAGAGCGGAAGCGGCGCAACGGGCCATAAGCGACAAAGAGTTGGAGGCTTAACCCCAATAAGCGGGATGGCGCCACGCGAGCCGATGGCCAGCGAACAGCTCCAGTTTTATCCGAGAATCGGCAGCTTCATGAGCGAGAGCGCGGCCCGGCCGCTCGGACCGTAGGGATTGCCGAAAGATTTGCCCATTTCGAAATGGTTGTAGTTCGGCGCCTCGATCAGTTCGACGATCTTGCCGGCGGCCTTAACTGCCGCGGCGAAATCGCGGTTTTGGCGCTGGAATTCCGGCGTCTCGTTCGTGCCGTAAGTCACGACCACGGGCGCGCGTAATTGATCGAGGTGGCGTTGCGAGCTCATCGCCTCCTCCATCTCGTCGGTGAACTCGATAAAGGAACTGCGCTTGGAAATGCGCACGGGCTTCAGATCATACATGCCGCTCGAACAGACGCCGCCCTTAACGATATTGGCGGGTACGCCGTGATCTTTGGCCCAGTCGGTGACGAGCGCGACGCCCGTCAGATGCGCACCAGACGAGCGTCCTCCGATATAGAGCCGGCTGAAGTCGGCGCCGAAGGACGCTGCGTTTTTGTAGACCCAAGCGATGGCGCTTCGCACTTGCCCGGCCATTGCGCGCAGGTCGCCGCCCGCTTCCTTGATCTGAATGAAGTCGATGGCGATGAAATTCGCGCCGGCGTTGACAAACATCTCGGCAGGATAACCGTGATCTCGCGCTGTTCCGCCGAGCCATGATCCGCCATGAATGAATATAAAGATCGGCGCATTCGGATTTCGTGCGCGATAGATGTCGAGCTTCTCGATCTCGCTCGGCCCGTAGGGAAGACGCAGCGGCTCGCCGAGCCGCGCGCGCACGGCGTTACTGACGCTCGCTATGCGCTTCGTGATCTGGTAGCCCATCGGCGCATAGAAGCGTTGGTCGTAGGCCGCGTCGATATCGATCTGGTCCATGTCCATCCACACGAGCGGACCCTTGTCGTGCGGCGGCGGACCGAGATGGCAGGGAACCGGATCGGGTGTCTGCGCTTGAGCGGCGCTCGCGAGGCCAGCGGCTGCAGCCCCGCTGAACAGGCCGGATACGAAACTGCGGCGGTGGATTTTGGCCAACATGCTCGTCATCGCGCGCTCCTACGTTTGTCGCAAAAGTGGCGTCGAAATTCATTACGTTTGCCGCGACCGGCCAACTCGCCACCAAAATACCGAGAGCAACGAGAAAATCTCGCCGCCTCATAATACCCGGCGCTTATGCTCAAAGGCATTGTATCGGCTCAAACAAGCGCTTCAATTGGGGCTGAGAACTCCTTCAGACACAGTTCCGCTGGCCGCAGCCGATGTCGCAGTTGGGTCACGAACCGTCGCGCCGCCTCGTCGGAGTTGTGGCGGCAGTACCCTCAATATGAGACACGGAGCGCCCGCAAAGCCGAGCGCGGCGGAAGTACCTCCGAAAGCCGCCGCGCCGGGCGGCTACCGGGGTTGCCGAGATGGGCCAGTTTCTGCCGCACGCGCCCGCAGCAAAGCTCCGCGACTAATCGGCGTCGCACCGCTGTAAAAGTCTGTTACAGACCTGCCGATTGGGGCTGCGATATCGTGCCCGACATTGCAGCGGGCATGATCCAATTGGGGACGGGAATGGCGATCGGTATCGGAAGGCGGCAATTAAACACTACGCCAGGGAGTGCAGCGGCGGTTTGACCGTCAAGACAGGAACCGACGCGCGTGATCGGCGATTTCTTGCCGGGTCGTGATCCATACGTCGTCACGACCGCGCGTCTTGCGTGCGATCTCCTCGAATGCCCAGGCCCCGCCGGCACGACCATAGCAATGGGTATGCGCAGTCACGTCAAGAATGATTGGTCCGTCGTCCGCCTTCAGCGTGTGCGCGAGATAGGCGTCGAACATGTCGATGAACTGCTGCGGTGTGCGCCCGAAGCGGATCGCGTGCGAAAGATCATTGATGTCCGTGGTGAAGGGGATGGCGATGATATCGCCCTCGTTGAAGCGTTGGGCATAAGGGCGGTCGCCATCGAGCACATCGCTGTGCCACTCGTAGCCGGCCTGGATGAGGTTGCGCACGGTGCCTGCGCCGGGTGTCCCGCGCGGGCTGATCCAGCCTTGCGGCCGCGCACCGGTGACGTTTTCGATGAGTTCGGTTGTCTTATTGATATTGACGCGATCGTCGTCCGGCTGCAGTGACGCCGGAACGATGTCCTGTGCGTAGCTGTGCGCGACAATCTCGTGCCCGGCTTTGGCAATGGCGCGCACCCTTTCGGGGTGCCGGTCGGCCAGAATACCGCTCACCATAATGCTGGCGCGAACCTTGGTGCGGTCGAGCACCCGCAACAGGCGATCGACCCCCTGGTTTGCGCCGTAATTACCCCACGACAGCGCATTTGAGTTGAAGGCGCCGGCCGGCAACGGATTTCCCATCGGACCGATGCCCGGTGCCTTGCCGTCCGACCAAGCTTCGTACGCGACGTTAAAGATCACTGCCACATGCCTATCGCCGGGCCAACGAAAGTCCGGTCGCGTATGGACAATGTTGGGCGGCGCGGACTTCATAAGTTTGGGATCGGCCACGAATTGCCCGCTAAGGGGTTCATTTTGTGGATCGCGAGGAAGGCTAGTTAGGGCCACTGAGTAATGTCAATAGCAGCTTTGGGGGAAATCATCGGCGCAGCTCGGCGATGTCAGCTAGAGTCCGCTCCACACCCGACTACGGATGATTGCTGTCTCGCAGTGAACTGCTGCTTCGGGGCCGGAGCAGACATCGCGCTCCCTTCCTCGCACATCGGCCCCGATGTAATCTAAATCTGAGAGCTGCCGGCGGGGCGTGCCGAAGCTCCGATCATGACAATGGGCAGCACTGGTGCTGGCGGAGAGCGTCCCAATTTCATTGTTCACATGTTGAGCGTCCATGCACGCATTGCGCGACGACGCTTGGAGAAATTTCATGAAACTTCCCCACCGAAGACAATTTCTGCAATTGGCAGCAGGCACTGCCGCTATTCCGGCTGTCTCGCGTGTGGCATCTGCGCAGGCATATCCTGCTCGTCCCATCACGATGATCGTGCCCTTCGCAGCAGGCGGACCGACCGACGTCTATGCGAAAATCATGGCCGAGCGGATGCGAATTTCGCTCGGTCAGACCGTCATCGTCGAAAACGTTACCGGTGCGGCCGGGACTGTCGGCGTCGGCCGCGTCGCGCGCGCTACGCCGGACGGTTACACGCTGAGCATCGGTCCGGGTCTGAGCACGCACGTCATCAATGCGGCAATCTACGATCTTCCGTACGACGTGGTGAAGGATTTCGAGCCGGTAGCATTGCTTTCGCTCATATCGCAGATGATCGTCGCCAAAAAGGCGATGCCCGCGGACGATCTCAAAGGTTTGATATCGTGGCTAAAGGCGAACCCTGACACTGCGCTACAGGGCACTTCCGGTGTAGGCAGCGCCGGGCATCTCGCCGGCGTGCTCTTTCAGCAACAGACGGGTACGCGGTTTGGATTTGTACCTTATCGCGGGCTAGCGCCGGCGCTCCAGGATATAGTTGCCGGTCGTGTCGATATGCTCATCGATCTGCCGCTCAATTCGCTGCCATATGTTCGCGCCGGCACGCTCAAAGCCTATGGGATCATGGCCAAGAGCCGGATCACGATTGCGCCCGAAATACCGACTGTGGACGATGCCGGAGTGCCCGGACTTTATATGCCGATTTGGTATTCAATCTTTGCGCCCAAGGGCACGCCGAAGGATATTGTCGGCAAGCTCAACGGCACGGTTGTCGATGCGCTGGCCGACCCGGCGCTGCGGGCGCGCCTCGCCGAGTTTGGATACGAGATCGTGCCACGGGACCAGCAGACGTCGGAGGCGCTTCGCGACCTCCAGAACGCTGAGATCCAGAAGTGGTGGCCAATCATCAAGGCGTCGCATATCAAAGGCGAGTAATCCGAAGGCCGCAAATTCCATATATTCCGTTCCGTAAAATGAACTTTTCGCAATGCATCATTTGACGATGATAAACCGTCGAAATGGGTCACGAACTGCCTCGGCGATTACCGGGTCTGTGGCAGAAACACCTCCGATAACGGACGCGAACGTGGTCAGTCGGTGCGGCGGAGAAGGGCCAAACAACGACATATGCACCGCAGTAGAAACGGCGCCTATTCGATCACCTCGTCGGCGGTGGCAAGACGGCCAGGCGGAATCGTCAATCCAATCGCCTTGGCGGTCTTGAGGTTGACGACGAATTCGAATTTTGTGGATCGCAATACGGGAAGGTCACATAGACCAGCGTTGAAAAAGTTGGCCTCCCGGAAGGCCCCCAAGAGAAGCCGGCCGTTCTCGTCTCAGTCTACTTGCGCGCCCGACGCTCTGATGATCGGCGCCCATTTCGCCAGCTCCACCTTGACGAATTCGGCCGTTTGCTCTGGGGTGCTGCCCGGGGTCGGATCGATCCCCGCCTTTTCAAGAGAAGATGACACCGCGGGATCGGCAAGCGCCTTGTTGATAGCCGCGTTAAGCCGATCGACGATCGGCTTCGGCGTGCCGGCTGGTGCGAGGATTGCATTCCAAGTGTAGCACTCGAAACCCTTCAAACCCTGCTCCTGTATTGTCGGCAGATCCGGCATTGCCGAGAGGCGTGTCGCCATCCCTGCTGCGATCGCGCGGATCTTGCCTGACTGCGCCAGCGGAAGCGCGGTCGGCGTGGCGTCGAATGCCATCGCAATTTGGCCGGCCATCAGGTCGGTGTCCATCGGCGCAGAGCCTTTGTACGGCACATGCACGATGTCGAGCTCGCCCGCCATCGTTTTGAATTCTTCGCCGCACAGATTAAAGATCGAGCCAACGCCTGAAGAGCCGTACGAGTATTTGCCCGGGTTTGCTTTGATCAGAGCGACCAAGCTCTTAACGTCAGTCACTGGAAGCGAGGGGTTCACGCTCAGCAGCGTTGGCGTTACGCCGACTTGCCCGATCGGCGCGAAATCTCTCACCGGATCATACGGGATATGTTTGTACAGCCCCGGATTGATAGCGTTGGTGGATACCGTCGCCATCAGCAAGGTGTAACCGTCATTCGAAGCCTTTGCGACCGCGTCGGCGCCAATGTTGCCGCCCGCGCCGGCCTTATCCTCCACCACGAACTGCCGTCCGAGCAGGTCGCCCATCTTCGCCGCCATAATGCGGCCGACGATATCGGTTGGCCCGCCGGCGGCGAAGGGGATGATCATATGCACGGGTCGCACTGGGTAATTATCCTCAGCTCGTGCGCCCATGCCGGCAAGGGCCAATGTCACGATCGTGCCGGTGAGACTATGACGTGCTATCTGCTTCAGCCATCCGATGCGATGTTTGACCATGTTTGTATCCTCCCAAATTTTTTCAGCACAATACCATTTCGTCGAAGCCAAATCACCAGTGAAACAATGTCGCTTTCCGGGACGCCGATGGCGTAGCTGTCGTCGGCGCGGTTCGGGTTGCGTTTCTCGGCGGCGTCGGACCTAAAGAGCCTGCGAATCCGCCAATGCTAGCATCATGCAATGTCCGAGAAGGATCACGAACCGCCGCGCCGCATCGTCGGAGTCGTGGCGGCAGTACCCTCAATATGAGACACGAGCGCCCGCAAAGCCGAGCGCGGCGGAAGTACCCCGAAACCTGCCGCGCCGATCGGCTGCCATCGCGCCATTAAGGGCGCCAGGAACCGACATTCTGCACCGCAGCAAATTTTCTTATTCAACGAGCTCATCGGCGAGTGACAGGAACGACGCCGGGATAGCGAGCCCGAGCGCCTTAGCAGTCGTTAAATTAACGACAAGCTCAAACTTTGTCGGTTGCTGCACGGGCAGGTCTGTTGGCGTGGCTCCTTTGAGAATTTTGTCCACATAGGTAGCAGCACTCTGGAACACTTCGGGCAGTTGCGCTCCGTACGCCATCAGGCCCCCAGCGGCCACAAACTCTCGGGATGCGTACATCGCCGGTAAATGGCTCTTCGCTGCCAAATCCACGATGTGTTTGTATTCGCCGTAGAACATCGGGCTTATTCAGCACGACGAGCGCGGCCGGGCTCCCAGCGGTGATCGCTGAGAACACTGCGTCGAGATCGTTGGGCTTCTGCGCCGTTGCGAGTTGAAAGTGCCATCCCAGTGCCAGAGCTGCACTTTTGGTCTCGTTCAGCAGGCCTTCTGTAGTACGGTTGCCGTATGCACCGGGATGCCAAAGCACGGCGACGCGGGAGATTGTGGGAATAGCTTCTTTGAGCAGCCCCATGCGTTTCGCGGTCAATTCCGGGCCAAGAAAAGTGGTTCCCGTAACATTCCCTCCTGGTCGCACAAGGCTGGCGACCAGTCCATCACCAACGGGGTCAGCCATTGCCGCGCCGACGATGGGGATAGTGTTGGTCGCTTCTTTGGCGGCACGAGCTGGCGACGTACTCATCACAACGATTACGTCAACGTTTGCCCGCACCAGTTCAGCAGCGAGCTCGCCGAATCGATCCGATAGCCAATTGCCATAGCGGCGCCCTATCGCAATGTTCTGTCCGTCGGTGTAACCGAGTTCCCGAAGGCCCCCGTAGAATCCGAGGGCACCGGGAGGATCGGCGGTACCCGGATTCAATATTCCTAAACGAGGAATCTTTCTCACCTGCTGCGCGCGCACCGCAGACGGCCATATCGCCGCGCCGCCGAGTGCCGCAATAAACTGACGCCGCCTCATGAATCGCCCCTCCGACCCTATACCCTATCACATCGGACACGGATTGGCCGCGTTGTGCATCACAGCAAATCGGGTCGTTTGATTGAGCGCTACGTATGTCCGCTCTTCATCCGCTGGCGACCAGACCATTGCGTAGCAGTAAGTCAGCAGCGGGCCACTTGTAGGGCTGTGCTCGGCAGCAAAAGCAGCGAAAACCTTTCGCCTGGGCCGTGCAGGAGGTTACCGACCTGCCTGGCGGTCACGTTGACACTTTGCGCCTTTGTTATTGCACTGCGTGGAAAACCTGGTTTGCAAAGTACGACTGGTCGGGTGTTTGGATAACGATAAAGCCGTGGCCGAGTGCCGTGTGACAGCCATTGCAGGCCTGGGTCATCCGGCCGTAAGCCTCATCGAATTTGCGCGAGTCCTTTGCCTCGACTGCATCTTCCATGGCCTTGATCGGCTCTGCGGTCATGGCTTGCATAAACTCCGGCACTGACTGGTTGCCAAAGCGCGGCCGCCATATGGCGATATTCGTCAGCGCCGCTTTGAGCTGGTGAATTTCATATGCCGCAAGGGTCCAGTTTTGTTCGCGCCCAATAAGGCCGAGTTTGGCATGCCGAGGCTGCACCAAGGTGTTCATGAGATCGCCGAAGCTCGGATTGAACGGCTCTCCCAGTGGCCGCAACCCAGTCGTCGTCTGAGCGTCCACCCCTGACGGCACGAAGCGCGCCATTACGACGATGAGACTGACTAGGACGAGCAAGTATTTCACCATGGGTTATCTCCACTAAGAGCCGACGACCGAGAAAAGGCTGGTCGATACCTTATCAACGAGCTGACCGGGTCGCTGCACTTGCCACCAGGAATGTCCGCTATTGCACCGCCGTCAGCGACTGAATCGCTATGTCATGGAAAGCGATGAAAAGGGTCAGCCACTGCACATTCGTAATAAGGAAATTGGCCTAACTTTGATCCTGTAGCTGCCATCGGGCCTATGCCGACGTTCCGAAAAAACGAGATCATGCTCGTTGCCGACTTTCTCGGCAATCTCGGCAAAAATCACGTCGCAGAAACGCTCGAATTGTTCGCCAGGGAAGTTCGGCGTTCTATCAATCTCTGCGGGACTATTAGCAATCGGAGCATCCTCATGGCCGCGAGCGAGTTTCAAATAAATCGTCGAAACCTCATCAAGAAGAGCGGAACGGCTGCCGCCGCGCTCGGCCTGAGCAACTCCTGGCCTGATTTGCTTCACGCACAGGCGCGTGATTCGTCGATCGATCATACGATCCGGATCGGGCCCGTCTCCCTTGAATTGGCACGGGGGAAAATCGTCAAGACCACGGGTTACAACGGCACGGTTCCTGGACCGGTTTTGCGGCTGCGGGAGGGCAAGCCGGTCGTCATCAATGTTATCAACGATGCCGGTTATCCCGACCTGATCCACTGGCACGGACTGTATTTGCCGTCGGCGCAGGACGGATCGATGGAGGAAGGATCCCCGATAATCGCACCCGGACAATCGCTCCTCTATTCCTTTACCCCTAAACCCGTTGGTACACGCTGGTACCACAGCCATGCCATGGCCGGGACGGATCTGACGCACAGCACCTACTCCGGAGAGTACGGTTTCCTGATTGTCGAACCGACTGCGGGTGACCCCGGTCGCTATGACCGCGAGGTCCTACTCGCTGCACACCTCTGGGAAGGCGAATGGGTCAGCGTGCAGGATATTCGTAAAGGGCCGCCACCCGATAACGGATTGGAGGTCATGTATCACGCGGCCACGCTCGGCGACCGCATGCTTGGACACGGCGAACCCATCCGCGTGAAGCAGGGTGAGCGCGTGCTATTCCGCTTGCTCAATGCCAGCGCCAGCATGGGAGTCACGCTGGCGTTGCCAGGTCATCGCTTTACAGTCATTGCTCTCGATGGCAATCCAGTCCCAACCCAAGCGGCGGTCGACGTGCTGTGGCTCGACGTTGCTGAGCGGGCAGACGTCATAGTCGAGATGGACAATCCCGGCGTCTGGGTCCTAGGCGCCGTCGACGACATGGATCGTCAGATGGGTCTCGGCGTCGTTGTCGAATACGAAAACCGCAGCGGCGAGCCGCAGTGGGTGGCGCCGCCAAAGTCGGATTGGGACTACACGATGTTTGGCAGGAGTAGCCCCGTCGTGGAACCAGACGAGACATTTCACTTGAAATTCGAGAAAATTCCGGGCGGTCGCGGCGGCTACAACCGCTGGACCATCAACGGCAAATCATGGCCCGACACCAACCCGCTCTTCAGCGTTCAAGAAGGCAAGCGCTACCGACTTGTCATGGACAATCACAGCGGCGACCAACATCCCGTACATACTCATCGCCACACCTTCGAGGTCACTAAAATAGGAGACAAGCTTACCTCAGGATTGATGAAGGATACCCTCAGCATGCCGCGATTTTCAACGGCGGAGGTCGACTTCGTGGCCAACGACCCTGGCCCGACGTTTTTCCACTGTCATCACCAAGACCACATGGACGAAGGCTTCGCTGGCTTGATCACCTATGTTTAGCTGGTGAGGTGATCGAGTAATCGTCACGCATTTTTTGCAGCGCAAAATTGAAAGCCACTGGGCCGGGCCAATGGTTAGGGCGTCGCGATGGGCGCCGACGGCGTCCATATGGACTGTGAATTACGTCACAGACCGCCAAAATAAAGATGATATAGTTTGTTGAGTGTAGACGGGAGGCCGAGCATCAAAGGAGGTAGATCATGAAACACGTGTCTAAAATTGCGATGATGGCGATCGCCACATTCATCGGAGTATCGGCTACATCGGCAGATACTTTGCCGACGCATCGCATTCCCGCCGCGCTCGCGGCTGAAGCGACAAGCGAGGCAGTCGCGGCCTGCGCCAGGCAGGGTTACCGGGAAACCGCGGTTGTGCTCGACGCTGATGGTGCCACCATCGCGGCGCTGCGCGGCGACGGTGCTGGCATCCACACGCTCGATAGCGCGCACGATAAGGCGTACACCAGCGTATCGTTTAAGAACGATACCCTCGCGTTGGCTGAACGCGCGAAAGGCGAAGACTCGATCGCGCCGCTCGCCAAACTGCCGCATGTCATGTTCTTCGGCGGCGGTGTGGTGATCAAGCTGGGCGACGAAGTCATCGGCTCCATCGGCGCAGCCGGAGCGCCCGGGGCCAAGCTCGACGACGGCTGCGCGCACGCGGGGCTCGACAAAATCCGCGATCGGTTGAAGTAACGCGCAGGGTCAACCGCTGCACATTCGCGATGTCCGCGTAACCTCGGGTGTTGCTCCGATAGCGACTGAATCGCTGCATCGCATTAAGTGAAGTAACGGGCCAAAATTAGGCCCGAACCGATCTACTCGATGATCTTGTCTACAGTTTTCATTCTGAGGCAACGGTTGGAATAGCGTCGATGCCCGTTATCTCTGCCCGCGCCGATGGCGGCGACGTCCCACATCATCGAAACGTCTGAGGGGCTGGTAGTTATCGACGCGCAGCAGTTCGTCTCTGGTGCGTGGTGTTCCAACCTCCTCGGTTCAGACCGGAGTATCCCCCGACCGATGCGTGCATCACCCCGTTCCCGCAGCGCATGATCGAAGACATGTCGTGCGTAATTGGTTAGAAGACGCAGAAGGACTATCATCCGGGCAGTGACAAATCTCACGATCTTCCTGCAGCGATCGCCGCATGCCGTTTTCAATGAAGACCTGCGCCTGTTCCGGTTGCACCTCACCGCGAACCGCGTCGGCGCCTCGATATCAACGGTACGGTTACGGCACTGCGGTTTTTCTTCACCGTGACGCTCGACCTGGCCGACGTCATCAAGCACCTGACGTTCGTGCCTGAGCCGCGCAAGATGCCCGTCATTCTCCAACACCTCGAGTGACGAGACCACGGTCGTTCCCAGCGAATACCTCGATGTTGTGATTACTAAGCGATGAGAGTCCCGGCGGGGCCGCGCCAGCTGGTTACCATCCCACTTGCGTGAAGGCCAGGGGGCGGGTCCTTTTTCTGAAGGTCCCGACAGCCGCGGAGCGCCGCGCCCCTCGAATTGTGCTAAAGATGCCAAAATTTGCTTTTGAAATGTTTTATTTTCAAAATGGAACCCGATGAAACAACGTGGCCGCAAATCTGCCGCTGCCTTGGCCGTGCTGCGCGGGCCGCGTCTTGTTGCCTCGCAACCGATCGACGATGATCTGCTGCTGCTGCCGCCGCCGCCGGCTCACCTCGCCGCCGCTGAACGTCAAATCTGGAACGACGTGGTGCGCGATTGGCGGGGCACGGCGGCATCGTATGCGGTGCTTGTGGCTGGCCTCGAGGCGCATCAGCGTGCGCGCGAATGCCGCGAGATAATCAGCGCTGAAGGCCTCACCGTGACCGGCCGGGATGGCCAGGCTAAATCGCATCCGCTTTGCACCGTGGAGCGTGACAGTGCTGCGGCCTTTCAAAGAACCTTCCGCTCATTAGGGATCAAAATGTAATGGAACGCCGCAGCCGGGGCTCACAGCACGCGTTGAGCGGCTATAAGGCGTTCGAACTTTTGAGCGGCGAGGTCTTTCTCCCCGTTACGAACTACACCGGCTACACGGACGGCCGCTCCACCGGCCTGACGGCGTTTATCACCGAAACGATGAAACAGGATTGGCGGACCAATTGCGAGACGTTGCTCGCCGTTTGGGCCGGCGCGGACCCGTATGATTTTTTTGACTGGAGGCCTTGGCTTGCGATCAACCCCGACCATGATCTCCCATGGTGCGAGCGGCAGTTTGGCGAGCCTGTCGCGCGGCGGTCTGCTACAAGCAAGAAAAAAGCCCCGGCCTGAACCGGGGCAAGGTGATCGCGAATGGAAACCCCAGCACAAGAGGTTTCCGATGCCAAATGCAAGCCTTCCAAAGCCGATAGCTGTGTCCGACGCGCAAATGAGCGCTATCCTGGCGGCTGCTCAGCCATTGCAGCCGGTCGAGCGCAGCACATTCTTGGCCACCTTGGCGCGTCGCCTTCAAAACGAGCCCGAGCTGATCGGAGACGGCGCGTTGCACCGCCTCATCCGCGAGGTTGTGCGTGAAACTTGGCGGCCGCCCGTGGTCGAGAAAGAGCCGGTGCATCATCGACGCCAGGTCGGCGCGCCGATCGCCTAGCGGGCCACATGGGCAGCGGCGATCCGGGCGGCATGAACAGATCGCCGATCCAGCTGCCGAGGGCCTGGGCCAGCAACGGCAGCCGATCGGCCGGAATGTGAACGGCGCCGTTCAAGTACCGCGACGCCGCCGCGTTGCTGACGCCGAGCACATCGCCCAGTCGCTGGCAGGAAACGCCGCTATGGATCTTCAGCTCGCGCAATCGCGCCGCGAGCATCGCGTCTGGTGGTCCTCGCATGGGGCTGGTCCCTGTGCCGCTGTGCCGCGAGCCTAGCGCGCTTGCGGGCGCCCGGGCTGGCGAGGGTGTGGATAACGCACCAGCGCGGCCAGCAACGGCGCGGTGAGGCAATCGGCGAGCGGGGGAAACCTTCCTGATTTCAGGAACGTTTTCCACCGATTCCACCGGAGGGACACTGGCGGGACACCGCGCGGCATCCAGTTTCGCAACGCATTGAAATATCGGACGTGTCAGGCGTATACGGCGGCCAGATGCCCGCCCTTATAGGGCACATGCGTCATCTTGATGCCAGCCATGCTTTGAAACAATTCGGCGGTCAGATGGGCCGTCGATCCATTGCCCTGCGATGCGTATGTAATCTTGCCAGGATTGGCTTTGCCGTAAGCAATCAGATCCTGCACGGTCTTCGCCGGAAATTCCGAGCGCACCACAAGAACATTCGGCACGGTTGCCAGTATGACGATGGGTTCCAACAAGGACGGATCGTACGGCATGCTCTTGTAGAGCATCTGGTTTATGGCAATCGGTCCCGGCGCACTGGCCAGCAAAGTGTACCCATCGGGATCCGCAGCGGCGACGACGCTGGCGCCGACATTGCCTCCGGCGCCGGCGCGGTTTTCCACGATGATCGATTGATGCCATCGCTGCCGCAGTCCGTCCGCCACGATCCTGGGGAGAATGTCGGCTGCGCCTCCCGCCGGGAATGGCACAATTATTCGAACAACGTGATCGGGATAACTGGATGCAGTCAGCTGTTGCGCATGGACAGCGCCGGCGACAAGGAAGATTGCAGTGATTGGGAACAACGCCAACAACTTCATCATGGGGCACCCATCCACTGTTGGACGCGTCTCGCGTCGGACGCTTGTTGATGTCAAATCAATGCATCAGCCGGAAACCATTCTCGATTCGATCGCTATTTCAGCTGCGCCTCCAGACGGCCGCTTAGAGAAAGGCATCGTTTGCCTCATCTGAACCTTTGCGTCGCGCTCTGTAAGCGCCTGCGGCAACGCACTACTCGGCGGCGCGCACAGCGTTCGGAGGCGGACGCCAAGCCAGAGCCAGCTGCGCAGCATATGCGTGCTGCCATCCGCCGCTGTCGTCGCCCACGAAATAGCCGCCGCGGGCGTCGCGGAATACTTCGACGTTTTCGGCTCCAGGCGGCGGTTCGCCCTTGTCACGCAGCGCGCGCGCCGCCATCAACAGGCGGCGGCGCGTGCGCGTGATCATCTGATCCGACGGGGAGAGATGCTCGAGGGTGTGATCCAGGATCGGGCCCATGCTCTCGGTGACGGCTTGATCCTGCAAATGGATGCTCTCGATGCCGCTGTATATGATGTCGTCGTGCTGGGCGCCACGGTCGATGTGCCAATCGTTGCTCGCATTTGCGGCGAGCCGCCAGCGGCCGAGCCAGTCGGTGGTGTTGGGCAGAAAATCGTTGCGGCGCCCCATGCCGCCGACCGGCGTACCGTCTTTGAATGCGGGGTCCTGCTGCGTCATGGCCGACTGCCCGCCCTTCCACCACACCACCCAGTACATGGTGTGCTCGTCGTCGAGCGGAACCCAGCCGCGTATCTGCACATGACGGCCGAACTCGCCATTCGGCACCTGAGTCCAGAATGGGAACAAAAAATTGCCGAAGCGCCACGACGTGCGGCCTGGGCCGGCGGGGCGGAAGCCCGCATAGGTCGTGCCCCATTCGGTATCGGCGATCTGATATTCCGGCGAGCGGATCGCAACCGTGTGGCGGATCGGATCGTCCTCCGCCAGCTCGTGCGCATCGACATGGCCGGCGTGCAGGAAGCCGAAATGCGACGTGTCGATGTCGCCTTCCAGCGCCTGCAGATAGTTGCAGTCGCGGTGGACGAGCAAGACGCCGACCTCGTCGTCCGGAACGTCGAGAATCTCAAGCGCCGGCAGGGGCGGTGCTTTTGCTCGCGACCCCATATAGATCCAGACAATACCGGCGCGTTCGACCGCCGGGTATGCCTTGGCCCGGACCTTGTGCTTGAAATCCTGTTGCGGCGGCACGTTCGGCATGTCGAGGCAGGCGCCTGACACGTCGAATTTCCAGCCGTGATAGATGCAGCGAAGCCCGCCATCCTCGTTGCGGCCGAGGAACAGTGACGCACAGCGGTGCGGGCAGCGATGATCCATCACGCCGACCCGGCCGGCGCTATCTCGAAACGCGACGAGCTTCTCGCCGAGCAGCATCAGACGAAGCGGCGCGCCGTCGCGCGCAAGCTCCGACGACATCAGAGCGGGAATCCAGTATTCCCGCATCAATCGGCCCATAACGGTGCCCGGGCCCACGCGCGTCAGTTCAACACTATCGATCGCCGTCGCCATCGCGCTCTCCAGGGCATTTGCAGCCGCCCGCCTCCAACGCGCGGCAGCCATTGTATCAGGCGATCGAGGTGCTGTGGCAGGCATATCGCAGCTAATGGCACGGAGCCCCAGCTGCCGCGCTGCGATGCGATCGCAGAAAACGAGGGATGAACGGACATCACAACGGAGGTCGGCACAGGAAAGCTTGCGACCCACGGCGGTCGTCATCCAGCCATTTTGCTGCGATGCATAACACCGCAATCCCATCGGAATTGTGATACGCTGAGTTCGCCCTGGATCTCGGCACGGGAAAGCCGATGAAACGACGGGAATTCATTATGCTGCTCGGCGGTGCGGCTGCCTCTGCGCCGCTCCTTGCACATGCGCAGAAGAACTCCAACGCCCGTTGTGGGGTTTCTTAGCCTCGGTTCCTCAGCCCAGTTTGCTCCTTTTGCTGCTGAGTTCATCAGTGGCCTCAATGAAGCTGGATTCCAGGAAGGCCGCAATGTAGCCGTCGAATATCGCTGGGCGGAGGGCGAGTACAATCAGTTGCCGGCGCTTGCAGCTGATCTCGTTCGTCGGCAGGTGAGTGTGATTTTCGCAGGTGGCGGCACCCCGCCGATACGAGCAGTTATGGCGGCGACTAGGGCCTGTCCTCAATTATGCGATTCCCAAGAGAGTAGCTGCGTGATTCATGGGAGGTCAGCTGATTCGGAGCTGACAGATGCGCCGCTACGCCCTTCGGGACGATCAATGGGACAGGATCAAGGATATTTCGCCCGGCCGTGAGGGGCATGTTGGTGTCACGGCCAAGGACAACCGGCTATTCGTCGAGGCGGTGCTTTACCGTTATCGCGCTGGAATTCCCTGGCGGGACTTGCCGGAACGTTTTGGCGATCCGATCAAGCTTCACACGCGGTTTTCGCGCTGGGCGAAGAGCGGCGTATGGAAGAATATCTTCGAAATGCTGGCGGCCGATGCGGACAACGAATACGCGATGATCGACAGCACCATCGTTCGCGCACATCAGCACAGCGCCGGCGCTCAAAAAAAGATGGCCAAGACCAGGCGATCGGGCGCAGCAAAGGCGGATTGAGCACGAAAATCCATGCCATGGTCGATGCCCTTGGCAATCCGCTGGCCTTCTTGCTGACTGCGGGGCAGGCCCATGATCTGGAAGGCGCCGACGCGCTTCTACCCCAAATGCAGGCCGACACCTTGTTGGCTGACAAGGCTTTCGATGCCGATGACCGCGTCATCGAGCCTCTGCTTGCGGCAGGAAAAAAGCTCGTCATTCCGCCTAAGAGTAATCGAAAGGTTCAACGCCTCTACGACAAGGAGATGTACAAGGCGCGCCACCTCATGGAGAACTTCTATTGTAAGCTCAAGCAATACCGAGCGATTGCGACCCGCTATGACAAGACCGCCAGAAACTTCCTCGCCGGCATCCATTTGGCCGCCGCCCTCATTTGGCTCAATTGAGGACAGGCCCTAGTTCAATTCCAATTATCTTTTCTCTCGGCGGCGATCCAGTCAAAGATGGCATCGTCTCAAGCATCAATCGACCGGACGGCAATGTTACTGGAGTGACTTTCACCAGTGCTCCGCTCGGCGCAAAACGACTGGACTTCGTGCGAGAGCTGGTTCCCAAGGCCCGCGTCATCGCGTTGTTGGTCAATCCGAACAGTGCAGCTGCCGTCGATGAACAACGACAGTTGGAGTCGCTTGCGAGTGCGATTAGGCAGAAAATTTTGGTCCTGAGTGCCAAAAGCGCGGCTGATATTGACGCAGCCTTCGCCGATCTTGTGCGACAACAAGCGGACGCGCTTCTTATCCCGCCTGACGCCTTCTTTCTGGAGCGTGGTGGGCAACTCGTGGAGCTGGCGGCGCACCATGTTGTCCCCACGATTTATCCTCAACGTGAATTTGTCGCCGCCGGCGGCCTCATGAGCTATGGCGTGCCGCTGCGCGCGTCCTACCATCAGGCGGGCATCTATGCCGGGCGTATACTCGCCGGCGCCAAGCCCGCCGACCTGCCGATTGTACAGGCGACGAAGTTCGAGTTGGTGCTCAACCTCAAGACAGCCAAGTCATTGGGGCTGACATTCCCGCAGACCTTGATCGCCGCTGCCGACGAGGTGATCGAATGATGAGGCGGCGGGAGTTCATAACGCTTCTCGGTAGCGCGGCGTCGGCATGGCCCCTCGGCGCGCGTGCGCAACAGCCCACCAAGCCCCGAACGGTCGGGTTTCTTAACAGTGTGTCGGAGAACGAATGGTTGCCGAAAGTAGCGGCGTTCCGGCAGGGTCTGGAGGATGCCGGCTTCACTGACGGCCGAAATGTGACGGTTATCTTCCGCTGGGCGGAGCATCATTACGATCGGCTGCCAACATTGGCGCTCGAACTGGTGCAACAGGGAGCAGACATCATTTTCGCAAGCGGCGGCGATAATGCGATTCGCGCCGCTCTCGACGCTGCCAGCACACTTCCGATCGTCTTTACCAGCGGCAACGATCCCGTAGCGGCGGGTTATGTGAAAAGCCTCAATCATCCGGGAGGGCATGTCACTGGAATTAGCTTCTTTGGCAGTTCGCTGGAAGCGAAGCGCTTCGAGCTGTTGCACGAGATGGCGCCGAAGGCGACCGCTATCGCAGTCCTCATGGGCTCAGGCAATGCCCGAATTGAAAACGACACGCACGAAATCGAGAGTGCTTCAAACAAGCTCGGCTTGAAGGTGCGATTTGTGAAGGTGCGTAGCGAAGACGACATAGGCCAGGCCTTTCGGGATATTATTCAGCATCGCGATGAAGCCCTGCAAATCGTGACAGACCCGATGTTTGGCGCCGAAGCACGTACGCTTGCCGCGCTCACGATTGCTGCCGGCCTGCCGGCAACGTCTAATGAGCGCGATTTCGTCACTGCCGGCGGTCTTATGTGCTACGGCGCCAGTCTGGCCTGGGCCTATCGAAGCGCTGGAGCGAGTGTCGGGCGAATTCTGAAGGGCGAGAATCCGGCTGAAATTCCCGTTCAGGAGCCCACGAAGTTCGAGCTTGTCATCAGCCTGAAGACCGCAAGGACGCTCGGCCTCACCATCCCGCAAACGCTGCTCGCCACCGCCGACGAGGTGATTGAATAACGGCCCGCAATTTGCGCCACATCGGACGATGCCGGAGATGAGTTCGCCATCGGACGTTGATCGGACCTGAGGCAAATTTCATCGCAGGGCCGCCATATCCCGCAGCGGCTATCAGCCATCACACCTGCTGTGGTGCACAACGCAGCCGCCAATGGTAGGCATTGGCAACTCGCGCCGCTTTCCTACTCTCCAGTGAAATTTCAGCGGCATCGGACAGGAGGTTCTTTCCATGTTTTCATTCAATCGTCCCATCAGTTCCGCAGGCGGCGACGTCAGTTTCCAGAACAACGTCCCCGATCCCGTCACGTCCGCAAAGGAACTGCCGACCTTCAAGTTCGAGATGGAAAAGTCCGAGGGGCGCGTGATGGGAGGCAGCTACGGCAAGGAGGCGACCGTGCTGCAGCTGCCGATCTCCAAGGGCATCGCCGGCGTTTCGATGCGCATGGAGCCGGGCGTGATGCGCGAGCTGCACTGGCACGCCACGGCCGCCGAATGGGCCTTCGTCACCGAAGGCCGGGTCCGCACCATCGTCGTCGACCCCGCGGGCTGCTCGGAGACCAACGAATTTGAGCCGGGCGACATCTGGTATTTTCCGCGCGGCCACGGCCATGTCATCGAGACGCTGGGCGACAAGCCATGCCATTTCGTGCTCGTTTTCGATAACGGCTACTTCTCCGAATTCGGTACCTTCAGCATCACCGACTGGATCGGCCACGCTCCCAAGGCGTTGCTCGCAAAAAATTTCGGGCTTCCGGCGGCGACCTTCGAAGCCTTCCCGAAGAAGGAGGTCTACTTCGCCAAGGGGAAACTCCCGCCGGCAGTCGCCGTCGCTCCACTCCAGGGGCGGAAGCCGCCGCCGCTCAGCCACAAATACTCGCTGCTCGCCCAAAAGCCGTTCGAAACTTTCAACGGCGGCATCGAGTGGCGGGGCGACGGCTCGCAATTCCCGATTTCGACGACGATGACGGGGGTCGTACTCGAGATGGAAGCTGGCGCGCTGCGCGAGCTGCATTGGCACCCCAATGCCGCCGAGTGGCAATACATCCTGTGCGGCACGTTCAACGTGACAATGTTCGGTTCGGGCGGGCGCTGGCGCGAGGAGACGCTGAACAAGGGCGATGTCGGCTACATTCCGCAAGGGTTCGGCCATTCCATCGAGAACATCGGCCGCGAGAAGGCGCGTATCCTCATCGTGTTCAACAGTGGCCACTACCAGACCATCGATCTCTCCCAGTGGATCGCCGGAAATCCGGTGGATGTCCTCGCCACCACCTTTTCCGTCGACGCTTCCGTGTTCGAAAAATTCCCGCGCCGGGATGTGTTCATGACCAAGTAGCCATAAAGCCCGCACCGCTTTCTGTCTTGAGTCGGTCTATTCAAGTCCTCGATAGACAAGCGCGCTGTAGGTGACGGTGCCGGGCGGCCCGACCGTCTCGAATTCGATCACATTCGCCGTCAATGTCGTAATGTCGATGTAGAACTCGCCGGATTTGCCAAGACGGCTCGTCTCGATCTCGAATGTGATCGCGTTCGGTTTGTAGGATTGTAGGCGTGGCACGTGCCGGACGACGCCTCGGCTTCCCACTTCGATCATACAAGGGTTCGAGGGCTTTTCCGGCGAGGGGATGAAATAGACGCACCCAACACAGGAGCAATCCTCATGATAGAGGCGTGGGATACGGGCGCTTACCGGGACGTGCGGGAGATATGGGAGCACGCCGAGCTCTTGGCCGGTGAGGATAAATTCAAGTCTGAACTCGTCCGCGGCCTCACCATGCTGACCGGACACCTCGAATACGACATCGGACAAATCAAATCCGCGTTGTCGGTTTTGTCCGCGATCTCCGATGCGGTCGAGCGCAAAAAACGCGCGAGTAAGTGATCCTCTCTTTCTGCGGCGAACTTGTCGTTGCATGTCGCGACCCGGCGGCATCGTCTGATTCTTGCTGATTGTTGGGGTCGGTCAGATGGGGTACAGTTTCCGCACGATCTAACGATAAAAACCTGCAGGGAGAGAACGGCCGTGGACGCTCAAGGCGTAGTGCGCGCGGAAAGCGCGGAGGCGGAGGGCTTCTGGCCCAAGGGCTGGTGGTCGATTGTCGACTACAAAGTCGGCATCGTTCCACTGCCGGTTTTTGTGATCCTGTTGGGAGTGATTGCCGGGTTTGCAGCAACCGGAACGGTTCCATCGGACATCCTGATGGCGATTGTTCTGCTCTCAATGGGCGGCTTCACGTGCGCCGAACTGGGCAAACGCATCCCGATCATTCGCAACATCGGCGCGGCGGCGATCTTTGCCACGTTCATCCCATCGTACCTAGCCTTCCATCACCTCTTGCCGGCATCGATCCTGAACTCGGTGACGGAATTCACCAAGGACTCCAATTTTCTGTATCTGTTCATTTCCTGCATCATCGTTGGAAGCATCCTGGGGATGGATCGGGGCGTACTCATCAAGGGCTTTCTCAAAATATTCATTCC
Source organism: uncultured Alphaproteobacteria bacterium (assembly GCA_963732015.1). Lineage (GTDB taxonomy): Bacteria > Pseudomonadota > Alphaproteobacteria > Rhizobiales > Xanthobacteraceae > BOG-931. The sequence goes on from CAVSXY010000014.1 coordinate 36,857, forward strand.
GCTGATCTGCGGCTCCGTCGTGGGTGCGACGGTCGGCACGCTGGTCGGCGTCTTGCTTGGGCTTGGGGCGTACCACACATTCTTTTTCATCGTCGTCCCCATCATGGCGGGCGGCGTCGGCGAAGGCGCAATACCCCTCTCCATCGGCTACTCTCAGATTCTTCATCAGTCTCAGGGCGACCTGTTCGCCCAGGTGCTGCCGCCCGTCATGCTCGGCAGCCTGACCGCGATTCTGTTGTCGGGTACCCTCAACTATGTCGGCAAGAGATACCCGCATCTCACCGGCGAGGGCCGACTTCAGCCCGGCGAACATGACGAGCTGGAGTTCGAGGAAGAGAAGGGAGATGCCGAGGTCGACGTGACAACGATCGCCGCGGCCGTTGTCACCGCGGTCACGCTTTATCTGATCGGCGCCCTGACGCAGCGGCTCTTCAGCTTTCCGGCGCCGGTGGCGATGCTCGTCATCGCCGTCCTGCTGAAACTGGCACGGGCCGTATCACCGTCGCTTCAGCTTGGCGCTTTTCACGTCTACAAGTTCTTCTCGACGGCGGTCACCTACCCTCTGCTGTTCGCCATCGGCGTCTCGTTGACCCCTTGGGACAAGCTCGTGGCGGCCTTCACGCTACCCTATCTCATCACCATCGTCTCGACCGTCGTGGCGATCATAGCGACCGGATTTTTTGTCGGCGGCTTGCTGCGCATGTACCCGATCGACACCGCCATCGTCACGGCCTGCCACAGCGGGCAAGGCGGCACCGGGGACGTCGCCATTCTCACGGCGGGCAATCGAATGCAGCTCATGCCTTTTGCCCAGATTGCCACGCGTATCGGCGGTGCGGCGACCGTGACGCTCGTCCTGATTATTTTGACGCAGATCGGCTAGACGGCCACGACGGAAGCGACGGCCGCGGACGAAAGCGGCGTCGGAAGCACGATAACGGACACGCGGTCCGGCGATCGCACAGAAGACGCATGAGCGCCTCGCCGCGCTTTCGCCGGACAATGCGGACTGGAAGAACGACCTCGCGTGGTTCAACAAGCAGATTGCGGCGCTAGCTCAATAGCGAAAGCGACAGCCAATAGAGTCTTGCTCCGTCAATCAAAACGATAAGGGGAGAAAAATGACCAGGACGCGCTCCAACCTCATTCGCATTCTGATCCTCAGCGCCGCATTATTTGTAAGTTATCTCGCGCTCGACATGGCGCAGCGTGCGGCCGCGGAGGATGCCGCTGCGCAGCCCCAATATGGCCTCGCCGTGAAGCGGCCGGTCTTGCAGGCTGCCTGCCAATATTGTCCATGGGGGGCGCTCAGTGACGTCGTAAAGAAGGCTATGTCATTCTACGGCTATGACGTGGCGATCTGTTACGCCTGTTCGGGCGAGGACGGGGCGCGCATCGTCTCCAAGCGTCTCACGCCTCCCGAAGTCAGCGACCGGCAGTTCGCGGAAGGGACTGGCTTGCAGCCGCAAGCGCCGATCGATTTCGGCGTGACGAATGCCGAATATGTTCAGCGCGCCTATGAAGGCAAGGAGGGCTACCAGATGGACGGGCCGCTGACCAATCTCCGCCTCATCGCCCGAATAGAAAGTCCCGCTTATCTGATGATAGCCACGGTGCGCTCATCAGGGATTACAGACCTGCGCCAGGTCGCCGAGAAGAAAATGCCGGTCCGCCTTATGGCGGGCGTCGCCGGCGGTCTCGGCAACATCGACACGGTTCTCAAATTTTATGGATTCACGCGTCAGGACGTTATCTCTTGGGGCGGCAAAATTCTCAGCGGCAACGCGCTTTTGCGAAATCCGGATTTCGACGTGATGCTGGGTATAGGCGTCCTTGCCAATTATCCCGAAGGGGGCATGTGGTACGAGATGACGCAAAAGAAGGATCTCGTTTTCCTGCCGGTCCCCGAACAGTTGCGCCAGAAACTCGTCAACGAGAACGGTGCAACTGCGGTCGACTTGCCATTTCGCTACATGCGCGGCATCGGCGACGTTCCGATTCCGACGGTCGGATTTTCAGGAACGGACGTCTATGGCCGAGACGATTTGCCGGATGCGTTCGTTTACGACGTGGCGAAAGCGCTCGACGAAAGACGAGACCTGATCCGCTGGACCAACCAGCCATTCTCCTATGATCCGATGACGGTCGCTGACGGACGCAGCGTGCCGCTGCACGCGGGCGCTGCCAGATATTATCGCGAGCGCGGATACCCCGTGAAAGCGATAGAAGCGGCGAAATGAACGGCTTCGATGGCCGCGTCAGATTGACGACTTCGGAATCGAGCAGACATTGAATCGCGAGCCCAAGCGCGATTGATGGCGGACGGCTCCTCTATACCGCCATAGCAGCCACCGCGGCGACGGGCGCCTCGCCGGTGGCAGCCAGAAACCCATGCAATGCGGCGACGACCTGCGCGCCCTCGCCGACGGCCGCGGCAACTCGCTTGATCGAGCCGGCACGAACGTCGCCGATGGCGAAGATGCCGGGCTGGCTCGTTTCGAGAAGGTGCCGGCCTTCACCCGCGGCCGCGCCGGTCAGCACGAAGCCCTTGGTATCGAGCGCGACGCCGGACTCTTTGAGCCAATCTGTGTTCGGGTCCGCGCCGATGAACAAAAAGATGTGGCGGATCGCACGCCGCACTTCTTCACCGTTCGCGCCCCGCCGCCAGCGCACGGCCTGCAGCACGCCATTGACGCCTTCAACGCCGGTGATGTGCGTTTGCGTCAGCACCTCGACGTTAGATAGTCCGTTGATGCGATCGACCAGATAGCGCGACATGCTTGCCGCGAGGTCGGGTCCGCGCACCAAAAGCCAGACCTTCGCGACCTGGCTCGCCAGATAGACGACCGCCTGCCCCGCCGAATTTCCGGCGCCGACCAGAACAACCTCCTGTCCGGCGCAAAGTTTTCCTTCGATCGGCGACGCCCAATAGTGCACGCTCAACTCTTCGAACACATCGAGATTCCTGCAGCCAAGCCGGCGATAGCGCGCCCCGCAGGCGATCACGACCGACCGCGCGCGAACGCGCTCCTGGTTGGAGAGATTGAGAACGAAACGGGCATGGTCCGGGCGGTCCACGATTTCGAGGCTTGCAGCTTCGTCCGGAATGGCCATCTCGACCCCGAACTTCTGCGCCTGGCTGCGCGCGCGCGCCATCAGCGCGTTGCCACTGATTCCGGTCGGGAAGCCGAGATAATTTTCGATCCGCGCCGACGCGCCGGCCTGACCGCCGGTGGTGCGGCAGTCGAGCACCAGCGCCGAGAGCCCTTCCGATCCCGCATAGACCCCGGTGGCAAGCCCGGCCGGGCCGGAGCCGACGATGGCGACATCGTAGATCCTGTTCGGGTCGATCGGCTCGACCATGCCGATGCAGCGCGCGAGTTCGTGCTCGCTTGGATTGCGCAGCAACTGGCCTTGCGGGCATAAGACGATCGGCAGCTGGCTCGGATCGACGCTGAACCGTTCGATCAGCGCCTTGGCCTCACTATCCGTTGCCGGATCGAGTGTCTGGTGTGGATGCCCGCTGCGCCGAAGAAAGTTCTGCAGCCGCAGCACGTCGCCATCGTCGGCAGCACCGACGATGATCGGCCCGCCCGACCCACTTTCAAGCAGCCCCATCCGGCGTAGGATGAACGCGCGCATGATGCGTTCGCCAAGCTCCGCCTCCGCGATCAGCAACGCCCGCAGCCGATCGGACGGGATGATCAAAGCCTCGACCGCCTCGCGCGCCGTGGCATCGACCAGCGCGGGCCGCCCGGCCAATTGCGCCATCTCACCCATGAATGCACCCGGACCATGGGTGATGATGAGATTTGGGTGACCGTAGGCATCGTACTGGTAGACGTCGATCTGCCCGGCCAAAACGACGATGAGACCGTGGCCGACAACGCCGACGCGTTCGATGGCTTCGCCAGCCGCAAACGAGCGCGTCGTGCCAAAGCGGCGGACGCGCTCGATCTCGCCCGCTTCCAATTTCGGAAGCATCTGATCGCGGCGCGTATCGAGTATGGAGGTAACCGGCGAAATGGCCATAAGCGTGACTAACTCACGTGAACGGGCGAGGATTCGTACAACCAAGCTCCACCGCGCCGCTCGGTGGCGAAGGCGCGATATTGCGCGGTCAGTTGGGTCGTAACGACACTCGCAGAGATTTGTGGCTTGCCGGGCTGAATTGCAACGGGTCCCGGCCGGCGCGAACCGTGCCTTCAGACGGCGAGTTCGTAGGGAATCTGCGTCGGGCCGTATTGGTCGCTGACCGTCCTGGTCTTGCGGTCGTACTGATGCTGTAGGACCGTGCCCTCGCTAAGCCTCTGGCTGCGGACGATGACCGCCACCGAACGCGTCGGGCCGCCTTGCTCGGCGTGGATCGCCCGCGGCGGCACGAGATCGACCTTGCCCTGGGAGCCCGTCGTCACCGAGGAGAGCTTGACCTCGGCATAGCCGGAGCGGCTGCCGTCGTCGACGCGATCGAACCGTTCGAGGCTCTCCGTGCCGTCGAGTACGCCGTAGAGCACCCAGGCGTCGGCATGATCGTGGACGCTGCCGGTGCGGCCCGGCACGCGCACCACGCCGTTGATCGCGAAATGATAATCCGGGTCGACATAGAACAGCAGGTTCTTGCGGCCTTCGGTGGAAGGCCAGTGCGCCGAGTGCGCCTTGAGCGCCGGGTCCATGACGAACCGCTCCAGCACCGGCTTTGCCCTTTCCATGCGCCGCTGATCGTCGGCGTTTTCTGCCCAGATCGCGCGCAATGCGCCGACGAATTCATCGAAAGCCGGAAGCCGTGACGTCGCCATTTGCTGTTTCCCATTGCGCGCCGTAGCGGCGGCGCCGAACACGCTGAGGTTTTATTCGTAGAGCGGCTCGCCTTCGACGGTACACCGGCGCAACAGGCGGCGCTCCTCTTTCGGAAAGTCGGTGCGCGCGTGAATCGTGCAGCGGTTGTCCCACATCAGGAAATCGCCGAGCTGCCACACATGCTCAAAGATGAACTCGCGGCGCTCGCCGATCTCGTAGAGCTGATCGAGAATCGCGTCACCTTCCTCCGCGCTCATATCCTCGATCCGCGTGGTCATCAGCCGGTCGACGAACAAGCTCTTCCGCCCCGTATCGGGATGGGTGACGAAGATCGGGTGTGAGTGGTGCGGAATGCCGCTGATGTCGCCCGCATGGTTCGCCTGTTTGGCGCGGTTGTATTCGTGAATGTGCAGCGCTTTTTTGCCTTTGAGCTTCTCTTTGAGCTCAGACGGCACGGCCTCATAGGCCTTGTACATGTTGGAGAACATGGTGTTGCCGCCGGTCGAGGGCAGCTCGAGGGCGTAAAGGAAGGTATATTTGTAAGGCCGCGCCGAATAACCGGAATCGATGTGAAACCAGAACTCGCCGTCGCCAAACGCGCCGATCGGCTGTCCGTCAACCTTGATGTTGGTGACCAGCAGGACCTTCTCGTGGTCCTGCTGCACGCCTTCGGCACGGCCGCGTAGCGCGTCGGGCGCCTTTTTACGGCTGCCGAGATCGCCGAAATAGGAGGCGAAGCGGAGTTGATCGTCCTGAGACAATTGCTGCCCCCGAAAGATCAGGACCAGATATTTGTCCCACGCCGCCTTGACGGCTTCGACCTCCTGCCGCGACAGCGGCTTGGAGAGATCGATCCCGCTGATCTCGGCTCCGCAGGCCGCCGACAGCGGCGTGACCTTGATGGATGCGGCTTTAGTGGCTTCGATTTTGGCCTCGACAGTCTCTTGCATGGATGCCTGCTCTCTCCCGCCGGTTGCCGCGGCTTGATCTTGTGATCGTTGTCAAAATGTAGCGCGGTCAACCCGCCGTCTCAAGGACGGCCTGCAGCGCAAGCGTCAGCCGGCCTCGGAGCGCCTGGGCTCGGCCTCTTCTTTCCATGCGCGCCAGTGCGTGGGGTGAACGTCGACCCGATGGTGGGTCGCAGCGTTAATCCACCCGCCCAGGATGCGGCGGCATGGAAACGCGAGAGCATGCGGGCCGTCCTTGTCGATGACGGCCAGCTCAAGTTCGCTATCGAACGGAGCTGTCGTAATGGATTCCCACGGCATGCACGCAGTCTGTGGCGCACCCGCAGCGCATGCTTTGATCTGAATCAAGCCATCCAACAGGGTGCTGATCGGGCCCTTCGGAACCGCCGTGAGACCCTAGACCAGCGGTCCTGGATTCTTGCGGTAGCGATTCACGATCGCGTCCGCCGTCATGTAGGCCAGCGCCTGGATCGTCAACGTCGGATTGAATCCGCTCATGGTCGGATGGTTGGCGCTGCCCATGACGAACAAGTTCGGGATATCCCAGGTCTGGCCGTACTTGTTGACGACCGACTCCTGCGGAGTGCTGCCCATGCGCGCGCCACCTTGATGATGCGCGCCCGGCGAGCCAGGACCGAGCGGCCCGGTCCAAACACGGGCGGCACCCATGGCCTGCCCGATGTCGACGAGCTTCTTCTGGATGAATTCGATGCGCGCGCGCTCGTTCGGCCGCCGCCAATCGTAGGTCATGCGCGGCGCCGGCATGCCCCAGGCATCGCGGACGTTCGGATCGAGATCGATCATCTGATCGGCATACGGCAGATTCTCGGTCTGTCCGGTGAGCGCGGTGTGGCGCGTGTAGTACTTGGCGTAGAAATCGCGGAACTCGGCGCCCCAGCCCTTCATGCCGGGCGGCGGATTCATGCTCATCGCCGTGCCGAGCGGGCCGCCTTCGAGACCTGCCGGGCCGGCCGAAATCTGCGCACCGCGGATGAAGCCGAGATCCTTATGGTCGAAATTGTCGGCGTTGTAGTCGTCGAGCGAATTCTTCTGCGCGCTCGGACCCATGTAGACGTTGACGTGACGGTCGTCGAACGCCGCGAATGCCCGCGCTCCGATGTGAGCCATGATGTGCTTGCCGACATGGCCGCTCGAATTGGCGAGGCCGTTCTGGAACTTGTCGGTTTTCGACAAAAGCAGGAGTCGCACGTTGTCGTAGATGAACGCCGAGAGAATGACGACATCGACCTCGATCGTGTTGTCGGAGCGATCCGGCCCGTAATAGGACACGCCCGTCACTTTTCCGCTGTTGTCGGAATTGACGTGGTGGCACACCGCGCCGGTGATGAGCTTGAAATTGCCGGTGGCATCCGCCTCCGGCAGCTTGGTGACGAGGATCGATGACTTGGCGCCGACATGGCAGCCGAACGCCTGGCAGTAGCCGCAATAGGTACAGCCCGGCCGATCCTTGTAGGGCTCGGACAGGATGGCGTGCGGCGTCGAAAACGCGTGCAGGCCGAGTTTATCGGACGCGGCATTGAAGTTGACGCCGACCTGGTCGGTAAACAGCGGCTTGAGCGGATACTCGCGTTTGCGCGGCGCCTCGAACACATTGCCGCCGGTGATCTTCTTGCCCTGAAGATTGCCGGCCTTGCCCGACACACCGAGTTCGTATTCGGCGCGATCGTAGAACGGCTCGAGATCCGAATAAGACAACGGCCAGTCGATGACCGACGAATCCTCCGGGATCGCCGACGCGCCGTAACGCTCGATGGTCTGCGAACGCACGCGGAAATCGTCCTCGTGGAAACGCCACGACACGGCGCCGTAATGCACGGTGCCGCCGCCCGCCTGGTTGCCGTTGTTCTGCGACGGAATCGGACGCGCCTGCGAGTTCGTATTCGGGCGCCACGTCACCGGCATGCGCTTTGGATCGGGCCGCAGGTCCTGGCGCTGAAAGTAGCGCAGTTCGTCGTGCGGCTCGAAGTCGGCGGTTTTCAGCCGCGGTCCGCGTTCGAGGCCGATCACCTTCATGCCGGCCTTGCCCAGTTCGGCAGCGAGAATTCCGCCCGCTGCGCCCACACCGACGATGACGACGTCTGCTTTTTCTGTTGCCATGGCTTAGTGCCTCCCGAACATTTCGTTTGTTTGCTGTCACGGCGCCACGCAAGTCCGCGCGCCGCACGTGCGTGTCGTCAGATCAAAGGTCGTCGTCAGATCAAGGGTCCTGGATTCTTTTTGTAGCGGTTCATGATCGCGTCCGCCGTCATGTAGGCGAGCGCCTCGATAGTGAGCGTCGGATTGAACCCACTCATCGACGGGAAGGTAGAACTCCCCATCAGGAACAGGTTCGGAATGTCCCAGCTTTGGCTGTATTTGTTGACGACCGAAGTGCTCGGGTCGCTGCCCATGCGGGCGCCGCCCTCGTGGTGTCCGCCCGGAGCGCCGGGCCCCATGGGCCCGCGCCAGACCTTGCTCGCGCCCATGGCGCGGCCGATCTCTTCCATTTTCGCCGTCATGAACTCGTAACGCTTGAGTTCGTTGGGACGGCGCCAATCGTAGGTCATGCGCGGTGCCGGCAGGCCCCAGGCATCGCGGATATCGGGATCGAGATCGATGGTCTGATAGGGGTACGGCAGATCCTCGATCTGCGCGCCGATGGCGGCGTGCCGGGCGTAATATTTCGCCAGGAAGTCGCGGTACGCCGCGCCCCAGCGCGGCGTACCGGGCGGCGGCTCCATGGCGGTTGCAGCACTCAGTGGGCCGCCCTCCAGGCTGACGGTGCCCATCGAGATTTGCGCGCCGCGGATGAAGCCCAGGTCTTTGTGATCGAAATTGTCGGCGTTGAAGTCGTCGATCGAGTGCTTCTGGGCGCTCGGGCCCATGTAGACGTTGATGTAGCGGTCGTCGAACGCCGCGAACACCGCGGCGCGGATGTGCGTCATAATGTGCTTGCCGAGATGCCCGCTCGAATTGGCAAGCCCGTTCGGAAACTTTTCGGTCTTCGACAACAGCAACAGCCGGGTGTTGTCGTAGATGAACGGCGCGAGGATCACGAGGTCGGCGGTGATCGTGTTGTCGGAGCGGTCCGGGCCATAATAGGACACGCCCGTCGCCTTGCCGCTGTTGTCGGAGTTGACCCGATAGCACATCGCGCCGGTGATCAGCTTGAAGTTACCGGTCGCGTCCGCTTCCGGCAGCTTGGTCACGAGGATCGACGACTTCGCGCCGACATGACAGCCGAAGGCCTGGCAGAAACCGCAATAGGTGCAGCCCGGCCGGTCGTGATACGGCTGCGAGAGGATCGCGCGCGGCGACGAGAATGGATGCAGGCCGAGCTTCTTTGAGCCTGATTCGAACACGATGGACGATTGATCCATCAACAAGGCCGGCAGCGGATAGTCGCGCCGGCGCGGCGCTTCGAAGACGTTGCCGCCGGCGATCTTCTTGCCCTGCAGATTGCCGGCCTTGCCCGACACGCCGAGCTCGTACTCGGTGCGATCGTAGTAGGGCTCAAGCTCGGCGTAACTCAGCGGCCAATCGATGAGCGAGGAATCGTCCGGGATCGCCGCGACGCCGTAGCGCTCGATGGTCTGCGACCGGGCGCGGAAATCGTCTTCGTGCATGCGCCACGACAGCGAGCCGTAGTGCACGGTGCCGCCGCCCGCCTGATTGCCGTAGCTCATCGACCCGATCGGACGCGACTTCGTATTGGGGTTTGTCCGCCACGTCACCGGCTGACGCTTCGGGTCGGGGCGCAGATCCTGGCGTTGAAAGTACCGCAACTCGTCATGCGGCTCGAAGTCGGAGGTTTTCAGCCGCGGACCGCGCTCGAGCGCGATGACCTTCATGCCGGCCTTGCTCAGTTCGGCGGCGAGAATCCCGCCCGCCGCGCCGGCGCCGACGATGACGACGTCGGTCTGCTCGGTGGCCATGGGCTCAGCCTTTTTTGCTTGCGCTCTTGGCCCGCGCCTGCAAGCCGACGATAGGCTCGCGGGTGAATGCCTCCTTGCTTTGCATGTCCTCGGGCGTGAACTGCGGCTGCGCGCCGGGAAAACCAACCAGTCGCCAGCCGACGAAGTCCTTGTTGCCGCCGTAGACCGGGTCGGCGAACATGCCTTCCATGGTGTGGATGCGCACCGTGTTGAAGAACGCTTGCGCAGTCGGATAGACGAAGGCCGGCGCCTTGCCTTGTTCGAGCGCGCCGATGCACTCATCCTGCTGTGCGGCCGTGATGCTGCGGAACGGCTTGCCGTAGGTCTTGGTGCAGTGCTCGTCGAGCTGGATAAGACCGCGCCGATAGAAATCCTGCTGATCCGCATAGGCGCCCGACAACGCAAGGTCGATGTAGTTGAGGACACCGGCGTCGGTAGCGCCGCCCATCCCGGGCGCTCCGGGCATCAGCCGCTCGGTGAAGGCGATGATCGTTCGCAAATCGTCGTCGTTGAAGAAGGCGCCATGGCCGCCGCTCATCGCCGCCATGTCGGGCATGGCAGCCTTGCCCGTCGCGGGAGCATCCATCGCGGCGTGGTGATCCTGGCTCTTCGCCAGAGCCTCGGGGACCAGCGCGACGCTTGCCGCGGCTCCGGCTCCGATCGCACCACCGACAAGAAACGCGCGACGAGATTCGTCATGCTTTTTGGTCATGAAAGCCTCCTCCCTCTCCGATCACCACGCGCGTCTGCCGCTGCGATAGCCGCAGCGCTTCGCGCGGCGCCGTTAAACGTCGTTCGCTCACAGCCGCTAGGCGGCGTGATTTCTTTGAACGGCTCTAGACTGTCCCCTTTGGCGCGCGGTGGCAAGACGAAAGGGCGTCACACAGCCGGCTCGCAAACCAGCCATGCCCGCGTTGTGGGATCGACTTTAAGTCCAGTTCAAGCGCTGCAGGATCGCGCGTCCCATCACCCAGTCCTTGTCGCTCTCTGACAGAAACGGCAGTTCCTCGGTGAAATGCGTGATGCGCTGCCGATAAGTGCCCTTGTTGAAGGTGTTGGTCAGGTCGGTGCCCCAATAGCAGCGCTGCGGACCGTAGGCGTCGAACACGCGATGCAGATGGTCCGCGATGTCGCGATAAGGATAAGGCTCGGCCGACACGCCGGGTGACGCCGACATCTTCACGCTGACGTTCGGATATTTGGCGAGCGAAACGCACTGATCGACCGCCGCCGCAAGGCGCTTATCCTGGACCATCGCGGCAGTCAGGCCCATGTGATCGATGATGAGGATGAGCTGCGGGTGGGCTTCCGCGACCGGCGCCATTTTCGTCAACTGACCAGGCGCAAAGAAATAGACCGGGATCTGCGCCTTCTCGGCCGCTGGCCAGAACCAGTCGGCGGTGCCGTCCGTCAGCCACGACACCGAAGGACCGTTGAACAACAAACGCACGCCGAGCATGCCGGGCTGCTCGCGCCACTTCGGCAGCAGCGCCGCCGACTGCGATTCTTGAGCGGAATGCGGCCCATGACGTGGAAGCGATTGGGATAGCGCTGCGCTGCTTCGAGCCCATAGTCGTTACGATCGCCCGGCCACGACGGCGGCACGACGACCACGCGATCGACGCCGGCCTCGTCCATCAGCGGCAACAGCCGTTCGATGGTCATGGGTTCAGGCAGTTGCGGCTTCAATCCCGGCACCCATTGCCAATCGGGGGACTGCGCCTTCCACAGATGAACCTGGGCGTCGACGATCACGCGCTTCGCCGGCTGCTGCGCAGCGGCCCGTTGCGAATTTTCGATCGGCAATATCAAACCCGCACCTCCACCGAATGCAGTGCCAAAAATGCCGCCAAGAAAGCTGCGACGCGATACCATGTGCGATCCTCCCCGGGCTTCGTTGATTTTGCTTGCCGCCCGCCCGCTTTGTACGCCGCCATCGGTGCGGTGCGAAGCCGATAACTGAACGCAGTAACTGTGAGCCGATAACTGCCGTGCGGGCTTGATAGCGATGGCAGGAACTGCCACATCCAGTGCGCCATGAACATCCCCATTCGCGCCCCCGAGGGCGCTGCAACTCCATCGCCGTTCGCGACCGAGGTCGAGCGGCGACGCACCTTCGCGATCATCTCACACCCCGACGCCGGTAAGACCACTTTGACCGAGAAACTCCTGCTATTCGGGGGCGCCATCCAGCTTGCCGGGCAGGTCAAGGCCAAGCGCGACCGGCGTTCGACCCGTTCGGACTGGATGACCATCGAGCGCGAGCGCGGCATCTCGGTCGTCACCTCGGTGATGACGTTCGAGTACGACGGCCACATCTTCAATCTGCTCGATACTCCGGGCCACGAGGACTTCTCGGAAGACACCTATCGAACCCTGACGGCGGTCAACTCGGCCGTCATGGTGATCGACGCCGCGCGCGGCATCGAGCCGCGCACGCGCAAGCTCTTCGAGATTTGCCGGCTGCGCGATATTCCGATCATCACCTTCATCAACAAGATGGATCGCGAGAGCCGCGACCCATTCGATCTGATCGACGATATCGAAAAAACGCTGGCACTCGACGCCACGCCGGTCAACTGGCCGGTCGGGCGCGGGCGCGATTTCGTCGGCACCATCGACGTCGCCACCGGCGGCGTGCGCCTGCTCGACGGCGATGCCGGTTCAGCCGGCAAGCTGCGCGAGATGACCGTCGCCGAACTCGCCGCTCTCAACCCCAATCTCGACGCCGCGACATTGAGCGGGGAACTCGATCTTGCGCGCCACGCCTGCAAGCCGTTCGATCCGGGCGCATTTGCCGAAGGCCACCTGACGCCTATCTTCTTCGGCAGTGCGCTGAAGAATTGCGGCGTCGGCGATCTGCTCAACGCCCTCACCACAATGGCGCCGCCGCCCCGCGCGCAAACAGCCGACAAGCAAGTCGTGGCGGCCACTGAGGCCGGCATGTCCGCGTTCGTCTTCAAGATTCAGGCGAACATGGACCCGAACCATCGCGACCGTATCGCCTTTGTGCGGCTTTGCTCGGGCAAGCTCACGCGCGGCATGAAGGTCAAGCAAATCCGTTCGGGCAAAACCATCACGCTCCAGGCGCCGCAGTTCTTCTTTGCCCGAGATCGGGCGCTCGCCGAGGAAGCGTACGCCGGCGACGTCGTCGGTATTCCCAATCACGGCACGCTGCGCATCGGGGACACCTTGACCGAAGGCGAGGATCTCAACTTCGAGGGCGTGCCGAATTTCGCCCCGGAAATCCTGCGGCGTGTTCGTCTGCTCGACGCCATGAAGGCCAAGAAGCTGAAGCAGGCGCTGCAGCAACTGTCGGAGGAAGGCGTTGCACAGCTGTTCCAGCCGACCGACGGCTCCCCTGCCCTCGTCGGCGTCGTCGGCCCATTGCAGCTCGACGTGCTGAAGGCCAGGCTTGCCGCCGAATACGGGCTGGACATCGATTGGAGCACAGCCGAGTTTCAGCTCGCCCGCTGGATGGTGGCGGCCGACCGCAAGGCGCTCGAGCGGTTTGTCGCAAGCTACCGCTCGTCGATCGCCGAAGATTTCGATGGCGACCTCGTTTTTCTGGCACGCAACGCGTTCGACCTCGAGTATACGGGCGGATTGAACAAAGACATGTCTTTCACCGACGTGAAGGACATTCATCGCCAAAAGCTCAACCGGTGAAGTCATCCTGCCTTATGGCGGATACGCATAAACAGATTGAAGAGCCGGCATGAACACAAAGGCGCGGGCGGCCGACTGGCGAGAGTCCGCTTTGCTCCAAAAGCCGGCAAGGAATAGACTTGAGGCGATGACGGCTCAGATCGTCAATATTTCAATTGGGAGGAGAACAAGCATGACGATCAAGGCTGCCGTGCCGTTGGCGATTTTGACCGGGCTCGTGATAGCCGGATCGGCGCGCGCTCAGGATCTGGGGCCGCAGATCACCAAACTCACTGACGGGGTCTACGTCTACGTCGGCAAGAATTACAACTCCAATAGCGGCATTGTTCTCACCAATGACGGGGTCGTGCTGATCGACAGCGGGCACAACCCGACGGACTCGCGCGCCATCCTGGATGCCATCAAGAAGCTCACCCCGATGCCGGTCCGCTTCCTGATCGATACCGAGCCGCATGCCGACCACACGACCGGCCATTTCGTCTTTTCTCCGCCAGCCGTCATTATCGCGGCAGCGGGGGCCGGCGAGTCGATGCGCAACGCCAGCCGCAACGCGCCGGATCGCATCGAGAACCTCGCGGCCACCTCGCCTGAAATGAAGGCCGCGCTCGAAGGCTATAAATTCATCACGCCGCAGATCGAATACCACGACAAGATGACGCTCTACGTCGGAGAACGCACGCTCGAACTGATGTATCTCAAGGGCGTCCACAGCGAGGCGGATACCGCGATATGGCTGCCGAAGGAGCGAGTCATATTCTCGGCGTCGGCTTTCGTGACCAACCAGATCAACATCTTCCGTCCTTTCGTCACCATTCCCGATATTCTGGCGGCTGGGAAAATGTTGAAGGCGCTGAACCCCGAACATGTGGTCCCAGGGCATGGCATGCCCGGCACAGTGAAGATTTTCGACGACGGCGAGGCGTACTACGCATTGCTCGTGGAACGGGTCGCCGCGATGGTGAAAGCGGGCAAATCGCTGGACGAGATCAAGAGGGACCTAAAAATGCCCGAATACGCCGACTGGGCCAGCCAGGATCGCATGCCGACCAATATCGATGCGGCGTACCGGATGGTTACGGCGAAATAATCGCAAAGACGCGGCGTTAAGAGCCGAGCCGGCGAATGGAAGTGATGTTGTCTCCGCTGCCAGCGATGCGAACAACGGCCTCAGCAAGCGGCTCGGCCGCCACCGCCATGTGGAAGGCATTCGCATGCAGGAGGCTTTGCGGATCGCGCATGATGCCGACGTGGCCTTTCCAGAACACGAGATCGCCGCGTTTCAGTCCGCCGCAGGACCCGTCCGATGCGACCAGCGTTCCGAGCGCTGCTTCCTGCATGTCGCTGTCGCGCGGGCATGGCACGCCGCAGGCCGTCAACGCGACCTGCACCAGCCCGGAGCAGTCGAGGCCGAGCACGGTCTTGCCGCCCCACAGATACGGCACGCCGGCGAAGCGTTCCGCCACGGCGACGAAATCGCTTTCGTTATCTTCGATCGGAGCAAGGTGCGCCGCTGGCACATTGGCGCCCGAGGGCAGCACCGCCATGCGATCCTCGATGCGTGCGACCGCAATACGCGCGCCGAGCGGCAGCGCTTCGAGCGGCGGCAGCTTGATCGACGGGCCAGGAAACGCGAACGTGCGCAGCGCCGTGACTTTGTGAGTTGGCGGTGCGCCGGGCGGCGCGAGTGCGTTCGCGGGAAGCCAGCCGACATGATCGTCGGCGGCAAGCTGGCCCCAGGCCCAGCCCTCATCATCGATGTCGTAAATCGTGACGCGCTCGCCTTTGAGCGCCTCGGTCGCTAGTGAAGCATCGGGCCGCGGTTCGAGCCGCAGCGGCGCCTGCGCTTCAATCACCTCGTAGGCGCGCCCCTCGGCAAAACGTGCGGCCTGCACCTTGCCTTCAAGATGCTTCGCCGCAAGATCGGCACGGGCCGGCGTGACGCGAGGGTCGAATGCGCGCGTCGTCATCGCGCTTCAGGCGTAGCGCGCGGCGAGCAGCGCGTAGAGGGCGCGCGCCGCCTGGCAGTCGCCGCCTTCGGGCCGGCCGGATTTGGCGGATGGCGACCAGGCGAAGACGTCGAAGTGCAGCCAGGATTTCACCGTCACGAAGCGGCGCATAAACAAAGCCGCGGTGATGTCGCCGCCTTGCCCGCCGCCGACATTGTTGATGTCGGCGACTTTCGACTCCAGCATCGATTCGTAGGGCCGCCACAGCGGCAAGCGCCACAGCGGATCGTTCTCGGTCGCGGCACAGGCCATCAGCCCGCCGGCCAATTCGTCGTCGTCGGTGAAGAACGGCGGCACGTCCGGCCCGAGGGCGACGCGCGCGGCGCCCGTGAGCGTGGCGAAATCTGCGATCAGCTCGGGCTTTTCTTCGTCGGCGAGCGCCAGCGCGTCGGCCAAAATGAGACGGCCCTCGGCATCGGTATTACCGATCTCGACCGTGATGCCCTTGCGCGAGGTATAGATGTCGCGCGGCCGAAAGCTGCCGCCCGAGATCGAATTCTCGACCGCGGGAATGAGCACGCGCAGCCGTACTTTCAGTCCGCGCGCCATGATCATATGTGCGAGCGCAAGCGCCGTCGCCGCGCCGCCCATGTCCTTCTTCATGTTCAGCATCGAGGCGGCGGGGTTGATGTCGAGGCCGCCGGTATCGAAGCACACGCCCTTGCCGACCAGCGTGACGCGCGGATGGCTCGCCTCACCCCACGTGAAATCTATCAGCCGCGGCGCAGCCGTCGGAGCGGCGGCGCGGCCGACGGCGTGGATCAGCGGAAAATTTTGCGCCAGCAGATCGTCGCACGTGATGACACGCGTGTCGGCGCCGTGACGCTCGGCAAGCTCGCGCGCGGCCTTTTCGAGATCGGCCGGCCCCATGTCGTTCGCCGGCGTATTGATCAGATCGCGCGCCAGCGTGACCGCTTCGACAACGTGCTGCAGTTCGTCACGATCGAGGCGTTGCGGCAGATCGAGTTCGGCCTGGCGCTTCTCGGCCTTGCGGTAGCGCGTGAAGCGATACTGGCCGAGCGCGAAAGCGAGCGCGGCAAGCCGCGCATCGTGCGGATCGTTGGCAAAGCGATAGACACCGTCCGGCAATTGCTGCGGCAGCTTGCCGGGTAGAAACAAATCCTTGACCTCGTCGTCGGCGGCTTCGATCCCGAACAGAACCCCGCTCAGACCATTTTTGCCCGGCAGGAGCAGATATCGCCCCGCTTTCGGTTCGAAACGCGCGGCGTCCGCGAAAGCCACCGCACTTTCGTCGAGCACCCCGCGCACGTCCGGATAATTCGCAGCGGTGACAAACCAGATCGGGATGGCGTTCGCCCGCGCAACAAAGACTGAATTCATCAATGATTCCGTGCTGCGGAGAGCCCAAGGAATGGCCCACGTCAAAGTTCACGTCCTGCTAGCACGGCACCCACCGTGCGGAAAGCGGAACATGGAAAAGCAGAACGTGGGAAAGCGGAATATGGGGATGCGGCCGCTCAGTCGCGAACGACGGCCTGAACCCGGCTGTGCCTGATGCCGTAGAACGCGTAGATCGCAAGCCCGCCGATCAGCCACACGGCAAGGCGCAGCCACGTATCGAGCGGCAAGCCGAACATCAAGAACAGCGCCGAAATGGCTCCGAGCGGCGCAACCGCATACACGGCGGGCGTCCGGAACGGCCGCGACAAGCCGGGTTGGGTCATGCGCAACACCAGTACGCCGAGGCAGACGATCGCGAACGCAAACAAGGTGCCGATGCTGACCAGTTCGCCGACGAGGCCGATCGGAAGCAGACCGGCGAGCACCATGACGACGGCCCGGTGACGATCGTGGTGACGTAAGGCGTGCGGAACCGATCGTGCACTTTTGCCGCGATCGGCGGCAGCAGACCGTCGCGCGCCATGGCGTAGAAAATGCGCGGCTGGCCGAGCATCATCACCAGAATGACCGAGGTCAGCCCCATGACGATGCCGAGCTTGATGAAGGGCGACAGCCAGCTCAAGCCGATCGCGTCGATGCCGACCGCGATGGGATCCGGAACGTTGAGCTTGTCGTAAGCGACGATGCCGGTCAGTACGAAGCCGACCGCGACGTAGAGAATGGTGCAGACGACGAGCGAACCGAGAATGCCGATCGGCATGTCGCGTTTCGGATTGATCGCCTCCTGCGCGGCGGTCGAAACGGCGTCAAAGCCGATATAGGCGAAGAACACGACAGCCGCGCCGCGAATGACACCGCTCACGCCGTACTGCCCTTCGGCAAGATTGGGCGGGATAAAGCTTCCCGACGGATTGCTCGGCGTCACCCAATGCGACGTGGTGACGAACGGCACGGCAGCGCCGATGAACAGCACAACAATGATGAGCTTGATCACCACGATGACGCTATTGATCCGCGCCGACTCGCGGACGCCAACCACCAAGAGCGCCGCGATCGCGGCGACGATCGCCATGGCCGGCACATTGATGACCGCGCCCGTTGAGCTCCACGCATGCGCGCTGGGATCATACGACAACGGCGCGTTGGCATAGCCTGGCGGAACGGTGATGCCAAAGTCGTGCAGGACGCTGACCACGTAACCCGACCAGCCGATCGCGACCGTGGCGGCGCCAAGCGCATATTCGAGGATGAGGTCCCAGCCGATGATCCAGGCGATTAGTTCTCCCAGCGTCGCATAGGCATAGGTGTAGGCGCTGCCGGCAATCGGCACGGTCGAGGCCATTTCCGCGTAACACAGTCCGGCAAACGCGCAGGCAATGGCGCCAAGCACAAAGGATAATGTGATCGCGGGACCAGCATTCGCCGCCGCGGCATGCCCGGTCAGGACAAAAATACCGGCGCCGATGATGGCGCCGATGCCGAGAGCGACGAGATTGAGGGCCGAGAGGCTGCGTTTGAGCGGCACGCCGTCATGGGTCGTCAGGCGCTGCGCGTCCGGCTCCGCCGCCTCGGCCTCCAATGCGGCGATCGATTTACGCGCCAGGGTCTCCGCCACGATCACCGCCCCTCTGAAGACGTCTCAAGCGACAATGCAGGATAGCCGCCTTGCTGCATCAAAGGATAGCGGCCTTTACTGCATCGCCGTCTTCTTCTTGTAAGGGCCGAGCTTCTGTGCCGCCTCATGGACGTAGCTCAGATCAACCACGTCATCCACCTTGACCGAGCCGTCGATCTGATTGGTGTCTTTGAAGTACTGCCACGCCATCTGCAGCGACGGCATGTCGAGGCTGCCGTCCGGATCGACCGCCTGCGAGATGATGGCGCGGTGCACCGCCGGGTCCTTGATGAAGGAGTATTCGGTGAGGATCTTGATGATCTGATCGGCGCCCGGACCGGCGAGATGGCCGTCCTTGAGTGCGTCGTTATAGTCGCGCATCGCCTTGACCAACGCGACCATGAACTTCTTAGCGTTGTCGGGCTGATCGTGCGCGAATTTCGGACTGTAGTAGATCACCGCGGTCTGAAAATCAGGAAAGATTTCGTCGGCGCCGATCAATCGCACCGCCGAGTCGAGTTTCAGAAGCTGCGAGATCGTCGGCTCGACGGTCAGACTGGCATCGATCGCCTTGTTAGCCAGAGCCGGGATATGCTCCGGAAAACCGAGAAACACCGGATCGATGTCGCTGTATTTCAATCCGGCCTGCACCAGCGCGTAATTCATCAGCGCGTTTTCGCTGTTGCCGTTGGCCGACATCGCCACTTTGAGGCCTTTGAAGTCCTTCACACTCTTGACCTTGCCGCTGTCGAACAGGTCCTTGCGCGCCATGATGGCTTCGAAGCCGTAGCCCTTGGCGTTGCGCGCCTTGTCGGAGACGATCTTGATGTTGAGGCCGCGCTTGACCGCGTTGTAGAGGCCCGCCGACGTGGCGCCCGAGCCGACATCGACCTCGCCCGAACCGAGCGACGGGATCGCTTTCGCCGCCGAGTTGAAGCGCACGAAATTCACCTTGAGTTCCTGCTCGGCGAAGTAGCCCTTGGCATCAGCGACGAAGAGTGGCGCGTCACTCGACGCGCCGATGGTGCCGATGGTCAGTTCCTGCGCATCGGCACGGCCGGCAACAAGTACAGCCGCCATAGCGGCCAAACACGCAACGGCCAAACGGCCGCGTTTTCGCATCGAAGCCATAAGCTCCTCCCGAAGGTCGTGCTATTCGTCGCCCGATTATAACAGACACTTTCGGGGCGAACCTGCGGCATCGATGCGCGCAAAGACCGCGCGTTCTTCACTCCGGCCTTGCGTCAGCCTTTCGCGACGGCCTCAATGTCGAAGCCCTGATTGATCGCCGCGAACATCTGATAGAAGCCCGAGAGCAGGACGATCTCGACAAGGCCCTCCTTGCCCCATTCCGCCGCGGCGCGGACCTGCAACTCGTCGGGCACGGCCTGCCACGCTAGCGTCTTGGCGAGAACGTCGCGCAAGAGTCCAAAAGGAGGCGGCGGGCTCGCCTGCGCGCCGCCCGCGATACTGTCGATCAACGTCTCGGGTAGGCCAGCAGCGCGCGCATGTTGAACGTGATCCTGCCATTCGAAGGCCGCGCCGGTCGCCCGCGCCACGCTCAGGACAATGTATTGATAGACGGGCCGCGGCAGCACGCCTTCGAATTTCAGATAGAAGCCCAGCGCCTCGACCCGTTCGGCCAGCTCCGGATGGTTGAGCAAGGCCAGGTACGGACCGCCGAAGCCTTCGCCCCTGGCGCGCCGCTTCGCTGCGATCCGGTTGTAAAGGCTTTTGGCGGCGGCGGGGAATTTGTCCGGGTTCATCTCCAGCACGCCCATCGCCGATCTCCTATTCGTGATAGGACCACACCCGCGCGCCCGCGCTGAAATCATAGACCGGCGTCGGGCAGTTCTTGTCGGCCTTCACATCGATGAGCACGGCGGTGTTGGCCGCGAGCGCCTTCTCGAAGGCTGCGCCGAGCGCCGCCGGGTCATCGACGGTGTAGCCCTGCGCCCCCAGCGAGCGCGCAAAGCCCGCCCAGTCGTGATCGGGGATCGTCGTCAGCTCCGAGGGCAGCGCGCCATATTGGTGGGCGCGCAGCCAGACATTGCCGAGCGCACAATTATTGAGGACGACATAGACGATCGGCAGCCCGTAGCGGGCGGCGGTCTGAATTTCCATGCCGTGCATCTGCATGCACCCGTCGCCGGTGATGACGGCGACACGCTGCGCGGGGCTCGCGCATTGCACCCCGACCGCCGCTGGAATTGCCCAGCCCATGGGTCCGAGATTGGTCGCCGAGATGTAGGTGCGCGGTGCGTACGCGGTCCAGTAGTGGCCGGCAAAGGCGCGGTGCGCGCCGGAATCGACGAGCAGGATCCCGTCGCGCGGAAACGCCGCGCGTAAGGCCGCTATTGCCGCGGCCGGATGGATCGGCCGCTTCGTGCTGCGGTAATTCTCGGTGTCGTAGAGCCGCGGTCCGGCTTTGACTGTGGCGACGAAATCGCGGCGGACGCTGCTGCTCTGCGCGAGCGCCGCCGCGGTGGCGCCCTCGGTGCGGTTCAGCAAGTCGAGGAACGCCCGGCAGCTGCCTGGCACCACATGGTCGGCCGCGCCTCGGCAGGCCAGTTCGGAAAGGTCGGTGTTGACGTGGACGATCGCCGCCTTTGACGTCTGGCGCAGCGTCCAATGCATGGTATCGCGCTCGTTCAGACCCGAGCCGAGGATCAAGAGGACCTGCAAATCCGAATCGCACAGCGCCGCAGTCGCATGTCGCGTGCCGGCATAGCCGAAGACGCCAAGCGACAAGTCGTGGTCTTCGGGAAAAACGCCCTTCGCACGCAACGTGGTCGCAACCGGAATTGACCAGCGCTCGGCGACGGCCTTGAGACTTGCGGCGGCGGAATCATGCTCGACGCCGGCGCCGGCGAGAATCGCGAAGCGCTGCGCTTTCGCGAGCTGCATGATCGCCTTCTCGGCCTCAGGCATGCTGAGCGGCGCAACACCGGAGAAGAAGTTCGCGACCGGAGCGTAGTCCGTCGCGCAGTCCGCGGTGAGTGCGTTGTGCGTGACTGACAGGTGAACGGGGCCGCTCGGCTGCGCCAGCATGACGCTCAAGCCGTAGCGGAGCCAATGATTGAGGTTGTGGGCGCTCGCAACGGTCGTCGACAGTCGGGTCAGCGGCTTCATGATGGCGGTATCGTCGAGCGTCGCCTGGCTCGCGTCCTGGAATTCGCCTCGCCCCTCCATGTCGAGCGGTATCTCGCCGCTGACAATCAGCACCGGCGAGGAATCCGTCTTTGCCGCCGCCACGGCGGTCGCCATGTTGCAGAGGCCGGGGCCGCCAATGCCGAGCGCGGCGCCAAAGCGCCCGCTGGCACGGGCATAGCCGTCAGCCATGTAGGCGGCCCCGCCTTCGTGCGCCGCGACGATCGGCTTCAACGCAGGATGACGGGCGAGCGCCGGCAGAAAAGGATCAACGAGCCCGCCGGGGACCATGAACAGGTGATCGAGCCCCTCGCGCACGAGGGCATGCAGAATGAAATCCGTACCGGCTGCCAATACTAACGCCCTCGCCGCGGCCGATCACCTGGGAACCATCGGGGAACGGCTTGGGAACGCAGAAACGCCGTCGTCACGATGCCCGCCGCCGGACCGCATGCAAGCAGGGCCGGCGGTTCGGTTCAAGCAAAAGGATTTACATCCAGGGCATCAGGGACGCGTGGATCACGTCCTTGATGCCCTCGCCGCCGACCGATCGGATGGCGAGGTCGACATCTTTCAGACCGAACTTGTGCGTCGTCACCAGTTCGAGCGGAAAGCGCTTCGAGGCCAACTGCTCAAGCGCAAGCTCGCAGGCCTTGTAGCTGTGGCCGCGGGCGCTGTGCATGGTGATGAACTTCACCGTGAACTTCTCCAGCGGGAAGTTCGGAAACTGGGCAAGCTCGCCCTGCACGACAATGGTGCCGCCCTTGCGCTTGAGCGCCTCGATGCCGAGCAGGATCGGGATGGTCCCGGCGCCGGCGGTGCAATCGAGCGAGACGTCGACGCCCTTGCCGCCGGTGATTTCCATGATGCGCTGCAGCGGATCTTCCTTCTGCACGTCGATGACGTAGTCGGCGCCGAGTTTCTTTGCGACCTCCATGCGGGCGCCGTCCTTCGACGTGCCGGTGACGATGATCAGCGAGGCGCCGGCCTGTTTGCAGATCACGGTCTGCGACAGGCCCTGCTGGCCCGGCCCCTGGATCAGCGCGGTCGAGTTGTAGCCGACGCCGCCGTCGAACAGCGACCACTCGACGCCGTTCGCCATGGGCGTGACTAGACCCGCAAGCTCCGCGGAGACGCCTTTCGGCACATGATGCACCACGGCGTTCCACGGCAGATAGACGTATTGGGCAAAGCCGCCCCACAGATGCGGCGCTTTCTCGGCCGACGTATAGCCATAGCGGATCGCGTCCGGATTGGTGCGCCAGTTGGTGTTCTCGCAATGCCGGTACTGGCCCGCGTGGCACCATTCGCATTTGCCGCAGCTGACATAATGCTCGACGAAGACCAGATCGCCTTCCTTGAAACCCTTGCGGCTGGTGAATTCGCGGCCGGCCTTGGCGATGACGCCGATGTTCTCATGCCCCATGATCACAGGCGCGCTCGACGGCGGATCCTTGTAGAGCTTGACGTCGGTGCCGCAGATGCCGCCCACCTCCATCTTCATCAGCGCCCCGTCGGCCGGAATGTCCGGCATGGGGTATTCGCGGATTTCGGTCTTGCTCGGCCCCGTTCGCACCGCCGCCAATACTTCCTCTGCCACCGAGATTCTCTCCGTTTTCGTGTTTGTTGCTTAGATAGGTGGCCGGCACTCTATGATCCAGCTTGGGCGCGTCAAGCCTGCCCCGGCATTCCGGGGCGCGCAACGCGCGAACCCGGAATCCATAGGCACGGACAGCGGAATTTTGGCACCGCAGCGTCCCCGGAATGACTGTGGTTATGGATTCCGGGCTCGCGGACTTCGTCCGCGCCCCGGAACGACAGCGTGAATTTTTGTGCCGATCGCCTTATCTTAACTCGCAATGATGGCCAGCCTGCTCGATACGATGCGCTTGCGCGTCAGACGTCCCGGTCACGGCGTAGCCGCCGACCGCGTGCGGGAGTGGACGCGCGAGCGGTTCAAGCTCGCGGACGAAGAGACCGTCATGGTCTCGGAGATCACCTGCGCCATCCCCGGCTGCCCGCCGCTCGAAACCGCGGTCGTGTTCTGGACGACCGCCGGACGGCATCATTTCAAGATTTTCAAGCCGGTCGCGGAGGTCGTCGAGGATGACCTGCCGCCGGAGTTCATGAAAAACGCACTCGTCGCCCTCGAAGGCGTCGAGTGCGATTGCTGTTGACGCGCCTGTTACGCCTTCAGCAAATAGTCGCGATTGAGACTCTTCACATTGGCGACGCCGGAGAGCAGCATGGCCGACTTCAGCTCGAAGGCGAGCTGCTCGTAGACGCTTTTCACGCCGAGCGATCCGCCGTCGATCAGGCCCCACAACGCAGGACGCCCGATGCCGACCGCGGTCGCGCCGAGCGACAGCGCCTTGAAAATGTCGATGCCGCGGCGAATGCCGCTGTCGAGCAGCACCGGTACGCGTCCCTGCACCGCATCGACGGCGGCGCGTAACATGCTGATCGAGCCGGGGACACCGTCCATCTGCCGGCCGCCGTGATTGGACACCCAGATGGCCGCAGCGCCGTGCGCGAGGCTCTCGCAAATATCGTCCGGCTGCACGACCCCCTTGACCAGCACCGGCAGGCCCGACGCCTCGCGCAGAAAATCGATGTCGTTGAAGCTTAGGTCGCGCTTCTGATCAGAGAAGTTACCGTGGCCGCCGTACTTCGGATCGTGATTGCCGGCTGTGAGACTTGGATCGCGCGGCCGCCCGAGCGCGATGTAGGCATCGCTCTGGCCGGGACCGAGCGCGTCGGCGGTCAGCACGATCGCCGAGAAGCCCGCAGCCTTGGCGCGCTGCACCAGCCAGCGGTTCAGCTCCATGTCGCGGTTCATGTAGATCTGAAACCACTTCGGGCCGGTGGTGGCCTTGGCAATGTCTTCCATCGGCCTGGTCGAGGCGCCCGAGGCGACAAAGAGCGAGCCCGCCATGCCGGTGCCGGCAGCGTTGGGCAATTCGGCGTTGACGTGGAACGTGCCCTGCTGGCCGGTCGGACAGGTGAACACCGGCAGCGTCAAGTTGTGGCCGAGCAGCGTTGTGCGCAGATTTATATCCTTGTCGTCGACGCCTTGAAGGCGCCGCGGCATGATCGGAAAATCGTTGAACGCGCGCCGGTTCTCCCGATAGGTCCAGCCGTCGCCCGCCGGACCCATGACAGCGAACCGGCTGGGCGGAAGAATTCTCCGCGCCTCGTCTTCCAGAAGCTCGATGCTGACGATCTTGAGCTCGTGCTCCTCGGCGCTAGCGCCGGGCACGTTGGCCGGTGGAACGGGCCGGTTCTCCTCGGCCACGACCGCAGTAACGCTCTTCGCCGTAGCGAGCGCGGCGCCGCTGGCGGCAAGTGCGCGAATGACATTGCGGCGTGACGTTGTCATGAGACCCTCCCTCAAAAATTTGGAAGGCAGCATCACGAGTGCGGCCCGCGCGGTCAATGGCGGAGGCGGCAAGTCTGGTCGGCGCGGATCACACGTCGGACAGACCGGCCGACTTGAGCGCCGCCGCCTGGCGCTTCGCCACGCGATCCAGCGAAAACCGCTCGATCGCCTCGTTGAACAGCCGGTAATAGTTCAATTCGGCGCGCAGGTGCAAAAACACGGCGCCGAGCCCGATCGCGGCGCGATCCATGAACACGAATTCGCGCGGCACCGTGACCGGTCCTTTCTGCTTGAGCGCCTGATGGACGCGAAACGCCTCGCGGCGGCCGTATTCGGACGGCTTGATGCCGTCCGCGATGGTGCGGACGCGGTCGTCAAGGAGCGGCGCGTAGATGAACCGCGCCCAGATGTTGAGCGTGTCGATGAGGTCGCGCGACAGCCGGCGGAAGCCCCAGGTCTCGTAGGCACCGACGATGAGGTCATCGTCGGCGCGCAACAGGCCGTGATAGAGATCGACGACACCGTTGACGAATTTTGGCGGAAAGATGCGGATGCAGCCGTAATCGAGCAGGTTGATGCCGGCGGGTTCGCCGCCGTGGGCAAACACCGAGTAGTTGCCGAGATGCGGATCGCCGTGGATGACGCCGAAGCGGCTGAACGGAAACCACCAGGCGGTGAACATCGCGGTCGCGAGCGCATTGCGCACCGAGAGCGGCGCGTCCTTGTGCGTGAGCATGCGGGTGCCGTCGAGCCAATCGAGCGTGAGCAGCCGCCCGGTCGACAAATCCGGCCACGCCCGCGGCACGCGAACGATATCCACGCCATCGAGCATCGCGCGGTAGAGCGCGGCGTGTTTGGCTTCGCGCCGGTAGTCGAGCTCTTCGCGCACGCGCGCACCGATTTCCTTGCCGATTTCGGAGGTGTCGATCGCTGCATCGAGCCGGCGGCGGATCGCGAGCAGCCACTGCAGCTGCTTGAGATCGGCTTCGACGGCCGACTGCATGTCGGGATATTGCAGCTTGCAGGCCAGCGCCGCGCCGTCGAACGATTGTGCGCGGTGCACCTGGCCGAGCGACGCCGCCGCGGATGGGTGATGCTCGAAGGTTTTGAACTTCTTTTCCCAGTCGGCGCCGAGTTCCGCCACCATGCGGCGTTTGACGAACGCCCAGCCCATCGGCGGCGCTTCACTCTGCAGCTTCTGCAACTCGGCGGCGTATTCGGCCGGTAAAAGGTCCGGGATGGTCGCCATCAACTGGGCGACCTTCATCAACGGGCCCTTGAGATTACCGAGCGCAGACGCGAGCGCCGACGCCTCGCCGGCGCGGTTTGGTTCACCGCCGACCAGACGGCGTCCGGCATACCGCGCCGCCACGCCGCCGACATTGGCGCCGACCCGCGCATAGCGCGCGGCGCGGGCCGAGAAGCGATTCTTTTCGCTGTCGCGCCGTTTGTCGGGATTGTTGGATTTAGCGTCACTCATGGCAGGCCATTACTGCACGATATGGGGAAGGCGCCGGCAATTCGCGAGCCCGTCGCGCTGCCCACCGATTGACAGTGAACAATGGGCAGAACCAAGCTGCCGAATAAGCGCCGCGCAGAAAATGGCGGCGGATCGGGGAGGACGTTATGGCCATGTCGCGCATCGCCTGTACCGCGTTCATTTTGATGCTGGTAGGGGCGCCAGCGCTTGCAGAAGTGAAGCTTCCGGTCCCGGCGGTCGACCAGTCGGCCGTCGCCAAGCGCGGTTTTTTCTATGTCGGCGGCCACTACGTCGGCGAGCCCGGCAAAGAAATCATGCAGGGGCAGATTTACGTCGAGGTGCTGGCGCCGCGGCAGCAGCGCCGGCCCTACCCGCTCGTGCTCATCCACGGCGCGGCGCAGACCGCGACCAACTGGATGGGCACGCCCGACGGCCGCAAGGGCTGGGCCGAGTATTTCGTCGAGCAGGGCTACGTCGTCTACATGATCGACCAGCCGATGCGCGGGCGCTCGGCGTACCATCCAGGCGACGGCGCGACGCGCATGTTCACCGCCGCGAACGAGCAATTCCAGTTCACCGCGATCGAGAGCGACGGCACCTGGCCGGGACGCGAGAAGCATACGCAATGGCCGGGCGAAGGCGCCAACAAGGGCAAGAAGGGCGATCCGATTTTCGACGCGTTCTATGCGACCCAGGTCGAGACCGTGATCTCGCCCGAAGAGACAGAGCAGCGCAACCAGGACGCCGGCGCGGCGCTGCTCGACAAGATCGGGCCGGCGATTGTGCTCACGCATTCGCAATCGGGCGCGTTCGGCTGGCTCATTGCCGACGCGCGGCCGAAGCTCGTGAAAGCCATCATCGCCATCGAACCGGCCGGACCGCCGTTCGAGGCCACCATCATCGGCACCGGCAAGGCCCGCCCCTGGGGGCCGGCCGATATCGCGATCACTTACGATCCGCCGATGAAGGACCCGAGCGAACTCAAAGTGGTGCGCGACGACAAGCCCGATGGGCCGAACATGTTCGTGTGCTGGATGCAGCAGGCGCCCGCGCGCCAGCTTCCCAATCTCAAAGGCATACCGTCTGTCGTGATCTCGGCGGAAGCGTCGTATCATCAGCTCTACGACAATTGCACGGTGAAGTATCTGAAACAGGCCGGCATGCAGATCGAATGGATGCCGCTGCAAAGCAAGGGCGTCCATGGCAACGGTCACATGGTGATGATCGAGAAGAACAACCTGGAGGTCGCCAAGGTGATCGACGATTGGGTGGTCAAGAACGTGAAATAACGAGCGCGCGGGTGGAGCTTCTTTCGCGGTCGGCATCTTCGCCGTTCGCCATTTACGTCTTCGGCCAATTGTCGCGAATCCAGCGCGCGAGACCTGCTTCGTCAATTTTTCCTGCCGCAACACCGAGAATAATGGCCGCCGCTTCGAGCGGATCGGGTGCAAAGTCAACTCGGTTCAACAGAAGAAAACCCAACAGGGCCACGAAGCCGGCACGCTTGTTGCCGTCCACGAACGGATGATTGCGTACGATCCCGAAACCATATGCAGCAGCGAGTTCTGGAAGCTCCGCATTCTCATATTGCCACTTGTTCAAAGGACGACCGAGCGCAGATTCGAGCGCGCCGTCGTCACGAACACCTGGCGCGCCGCCGAAGATTTGGAGCTCTCGGCGGTGCGCTGTCAGCACGTCTTCCTTGGTGAGCCATTCGGGCTCATCGTTCACTTCGCGAGCTCTTCTAGAGTTCGTGCGATAGCGAACCATGATGTCTTCGACGATGGCATCAAAGCGTTGACGATGGCCACTCTCAGCGTCCGCAGGTCGCTCCCAAATTGTCCCTGACTTTACGAAGCGCGCCTTACGCACGCGCCCTCGCCTCGGCTCGCCGCGTCGGCCTCTTGCAATCCGAAACCCGCGCTTGGTCAGAATGTCACCGATCAGAGCTCCGGTCGATTGGATGGCATGATTTCTCGCGGACATGTCGAAGCTCTCGAGTATTGGCTCAATGTCCCACACCACCGCTTGCACAGCGGGAATTTCAATCCGACTGAGGAGTTCGTACTGCGAGACCATTTCCGGCCGCGTCAATATTTCTTTGATCGGCGCCGCTTCCGGACGCTCGAAGAACGCCGCGTGGTTCGGATTCATGAAATGCGCTCGCTCTCCATCAATTCGCAGCTATATAAGCACCTACGTTACATCTGTCAACGTAGCGTTGCGCAACGTTACGACAGCGTCTCAAGCTCCGCGATCATCCGTTCGATGACGCCGAGGCCGCCCTGCCAGAACTTTGGGTCGCGGGCGTCGAGGCCGAACGGCGCGAGCAGTTCGGAGTGGTGCTTGGTGCCGCCGGCTGAGAGCATGGCGAGGTAGCGCACGGCGAAGCCGTCGGCGGCGTTCTCGTACACGGCGTAGAGCGAGTTCACGAGGCAATCGCCGAACGCGTAGGCGTAGACGTAGAACGGCGAGTGGATGAAGTGCGGAATATACGCCCAGAACGTCTCGTACCCGGGTTTCAGCTCGATCGCCGGTCCGAGACTTTCGCGCTGCACGTCAAGCCATAACTCGCCGATGCGCTCGGCGGTGAGTTCGCCGTTCTTGCGCTCGGTGTGCACTGCGCGCTCGAAGGTGTAGAACGCGATCTGCCGCACCACCGTGTTGATCATGTCCTCCGCCTTGGCGGCGAGCATGGCCTTGCGCTCTTTCTTGTCTTTCGTCGCGGCGAGCAGCTTCTTGAACGTCAGCATCTCGCCGAACACGCTCGCGGTTTCGGCAAGCGTGAGCGGCGTCGGCGCCATCAGCGCGCCGTTCGGCGCGGCCAGCACCTGGTGCACGCCGTGGCCGAGTTCGTGGGCGAGCGTCATCACATCGCGCGGCTTGCCCTGATAGTTGAGCAGCACGTAAGGATGCGCCGACGGCACGGTCGGGTGCGCAAAGGCGCCTGGCGCCTTGCCGGGCCGCACCGGCGCATCGATCCAGCGCTCGTCGAAGAACCGCTCGGCGATCGCCGCCATCTTGGGCGAGAACGCTCCGTAGGCGGTCAGCACCGTGTCTTTCGCCTCGGTCCAGCTGACGGTCCGCGTCGCGACATGCGGCAGCGGCGCGTTGCGGTCCCAATGCGGCAGCCGCTTCTTGCCGAACCACTTGGCCTTGAGCGCATAGTAGCGGTGCGACAGCCGCGGATAGGCGGCGCGCACCGCCGTGACCAGCGCATCGACCACGTCGCGCTCGACCCGGTTCGACAAATGCCGCTCGTCGGCAATGTCGACGAAGCCGCGCCAGCGGTCGGAGATTTCCTTGTCCTTGGCGAGCGTATTGGTGATGAGCGAAAACTGCTGGATGTTCTGTTTGAACGTATGCGCCAGCGCTTCGGCGGCGGCTTTTCGCCTTTCGCCGGAGCGGTCCTGCATCAGGTTCAAGGTCGGCTCGATCGCGAGCGTCTTGCCCGAGACCTTGAAGCGCAGGTTGGCGATGGTGGAATCGAACAAACGGTTCCAGGCCGAATACGCCGTCACCGATTTTTCGTGGAACAACTGCTCGACCCGATCCTCGAGCTGATACGGCTTGTAACGGCGTACGTCCTCGAGCCACGGCCGATAATGGCCGAGCGCGGTCTCGCGCATCGCACTCTCTAGGAGAGAGTCGATCGATGCGGTTGAGTTCAAGCGTGAAGAACAACAGATGCGTGGACGCCGCCGTCAGCCGCTCCTGCACGTCGCCGTAGAATTTGGTGCGCGCGGGATCGACCGTGTTGCCGGCATGAATGAGCCCCGCATACGACGCGAGCCGCCCCATCAGGTCGTCGAGCGCCTCGTAGCGCCGCACGGCTTCAATGAGCGAACCGCCGGCCGCCGGAGCGCGCGCCAAGTCGGCCAGCTTGCCCTTGTAGGCTTCCTCGAAGGCGACGCACTCGGCGTCGGCGCGGTCGAGATCGGCCTTGATCGCGGGATCGTCAAGGCCGGTATAAAGGTCGGCGAGATTCCACTCCGGCAACCTGCCCAGCGCGGTTTTCGGCCCGGCCGGTCCGCGCCCAGGGGGCCGCTTGATCGGGGTCTTCTTAGGCACTTTTCTGGAATAGGGCATGCCTGGCGGGGCTCCTCACGCGCAACATGTGGCGCAGCGCTGTGGCGCCCGCAAGACGGCCAAATGGCACGCCGACAGCATGGTCCCGCTTTCCTCAGAATTGACTGTTGCACGCCGCCGATCGCCCACACCGCGCGACGATCGTGGCGTCACGGCGCGGCGTGATCTCAACTCGCTTTCACCACAGCGGCGCCTGCGAGCAGAGATGCCATGGCGCCATGCCCCGCGGGCGCACGACTGACCGGGCCCGAGGCATCTGTCATGCCAAAGACCCGCCGCAACCCGGCGCTTCGGCGATCGTATTTAACATCCTCTTAAGCCTCCTCAGACACAGTGACCCGAAACGGCACAACACACCGCCAACGCCGCCGAGGGATCGATGGCCATCCTCATCGTCGATGACGATCCGGTGCAATGCCGGCTCCTCGAAGGCATGCTGCACAAGTTCGATTACGAGACGCTCACGCTCGACAATGGCGACGCCGCGCTGGCGCTGCTCACCGGTGCTGACGGCAGCCGGATCGAATGCGTGATTCTCGACCTCGTGGTGCCGAACCTCGATGGCATGGGTGTTCTGGCGCGGCTTCGCCAAGCGGCGATCGGCGTGCCGGTGATCGTGCAGACCGCCCACGGCGGCATCGACAATGTGGTGTCGGCGATGCGCGCCGGCGCCGTTGACTTCGTGGTGAAGCCGGTCGGCGCCGAGCGGCTCCACGTCAGCGTGCGCAACGCGCTTAACACCAGCGCGCTCGAAGGCGAGCTTCAACGCATGAAGCACAGCCGGAGCGGTACGCTCGGTTTCGCCGACATCATCACCAAAAGCCCGGCCATGCACGCGGTCCTGCGCACGGCCGAAAAGGCGGCGGCCTCCAACATCCCAGTGCACATCGCGGGCGAATCCGGAGCCGGCAAGGAATTGATTGCGCGGGCCATCCATGGCTCGGGAGAACGGCGAGCGAAGCCGTTCATCGCGGTGAATTGCGGCGCAATGCCGGAAAATCTCGTCGAGTCGATCCTGTTCGGGCACGAAAAGGGGTCGTTCACCGGCGCGACCGAGCGCCACGTCGGCAAATTCGCCGAGGCGTCCGGCGGCACATTATTCCTCGACGAAGTTGGCGAATTGCCGGCAGCCGCGCAGGTCAAGCTTCTGCGCGCTATCCAGGAAGGCGAAGTCGAACCGGTCGGCGCCCGCAAACCGGTCAAGGTCGATGTGCGTCTCGTCTCGGCCACGAACCGCAATCTGATCGCCGACGTGAAACAGGGACGCTTTCGCGAAGACCTGTTCTACCGCCTGCACGTCTTTCCAATCACGGGGCCGCCGCTGCGCGAGCGGTCCGCCGATGTTCCAGCCTTGGCCCGGCATTTCCTCGCGCGCTTTGCTGCGGAGGAAGGAAAGCGCATTCGTCTCATCACGCCCGACGCGTTGCGCGTGCTGATGGCCTTTCACTGGCCGCGCAATATCCGCCAGCTCGAAAACGCAGTCTTCCGCGCCGTCGTGCTGGCGGAGGCTGACACGATCGGCCTTGCTGAATTTCCCCAGATCGCCGCGCAGGTGCCGGTGCTCGCGCCGGGCGATGACGTGGATCAACATCTCTGCTCAGGCGAGGCCGCGGTGGATGACGCCATCGAGGCGGACGTCGGGGAGGCGGAGCTTGTTCCAACCGCGCTTGCGGACGAAGCGCCGATGTTGCCCGAGACCGGGCCTTCATCTCCCGTGCCGGTGGACTCGCTGCCTCTCCTTGACGCCGCCGGCGACGTCCGCCCGCTGGAAGACCTTGAAGCTGAGCTGATCCGGTACGCGATTACTCACTACCGGGGTCAGATGTCGGAAGTGGCCCGCCGCCTTCAAATTGGCCGATCGACCCTATACCGGAAGCTTGAGGCGCTGGGCCTGAACGACGCCGATCCGGGGACCTGACAGACGGCGTTGCAGCAGGGCGACAGCCGGGCAAAATCGCCTGAAGCCATCGAACCTTTGCCGGTGTTGTGAAGGACAAACTGGACCGGCTCACGTAAGGTGCGTTGCTTCGGAACCTGTATCCGCCTTGAAAACCGCGTTGGGACCCGCTCCCCAACCGCCAAAGCTGAGCACTCAACTCGCTGGCTTCGAAGGAGAATTCGCAATGCCGGGCGTCCGTCTCGATCGCCTTCTCGCCTCGACCGCCATCGTCCTTTTGCTGTCGGCTCCCGCAGGCCTCGCCTTCGCCGATCCGGCTGACACTGATACCCCCGCGGCCGACGCCGCCACCGCTCCGGCAGCGGACAATCCCGATGCTGCAGTCCCGGCCGATCCGGCGGAAGCCACCGAAGCGCCAGCGCCCGTCACCGCAGCCGCCCCGGCTGCGTCCCCGAAATCCGATGAACCCGTGAGCCAGCCGGCCGCGGCGTCTGCGCCCGCAGCGGTTGCCGCTCCGGCAGCGCCGCCCGCTCCAGCGGCTGCGCCGGCGCTTGCCGCGGCAGACGCAGCGGTCGCGGCGGAGTTGCAGAACATCGCGAGCGGGAAATACGACCACATCCTGGGCGGCAAGAAGGATCGCACCAACGTCGACGCGTTCTATTCCGGCCGCGGCTACGCGCCGATCTGGATTACCGACGGCAAGCCCAACGACAACGCCGAGGCCGCGATCGGCTACCTCGCCCATGTGGACGCCGATGGCCTCGATCCTGCCGACTATCCGGTGCCCAACCTTTCGGCGGCCAAAGACGCGGCGAGTCTCGCCGAGGCCGAATTGAGACTGTCCGCATCGATCATCACGTACGCGCACCACGCAAGCGTCGGGCGCGTGCACTGGTCGCGCGTCAGCCCCGACATTTCCTATAACGACACGCCGCCCGAAGTCGCCGACGTGCTGGCCGCGATGGTCCAGGCGAAGGATGTTGCGGCGGTGCTGGATGCTTATGAGCCGCACGCGCCCAACTATCTGGCGCTCAAGGCCAAACTTGCCGAAATACGCGCCGGCAAAGGCGATCCCAGCAAGCCGACGATCGCCAACGGACCGGCGCCCAAGATCGGCGCGCAGGACGATCGCGTGCCGGAATTGCGCGACCGGCTCGGCGTCCGCGGCGACGGCAGCCCGACCTACGACAAAGAGCTCGCCGACGCAGTGAAGAAGTTCCAGCAGGACCACGACCTCAAGCCGACCGGCACGCTCACGCCGCAAACCATCGAAGCGTTGAACGGCCGTCAGCCCGATCGGCCGACCGACGTCATCATCGCCAACCTGGAACGCTGGCGCTGGATGCCGCACGAGCTCGGCAACACCTACGTCATCGTCAATCTTCCCGACTTCACGCTGCGCGTTATGCGCGACGGCAAGCTGGTGTGGATGACCAAAGTCGTGATCGGCAAGCCCGACAAACCGACGCCGCTGATGTCGGCGGAGATGAAGTACATCACCGTCAACCCGACCTGGAACGTGCCGCCGTCGATCGTCAACAACGAGTATCTACCGGCGCTGGCGCAGGATCCGACGGTGCTCGGGCGGATGGGGCTGCGGGTCTCGCGGAACCCCGATGGATCGGTCCATATCTCGCAGCCTCCGGGCGACAAGAACGCGCTCGGCCGCATTCGCTTCAACTTCCCCAACAAATTCCTAGTGTATCAGCACGACACGCCGGACAAATACATGTTCGCCTATGAGAAGCGGGCGTTCAGCCACGGCTGCATGCGGGTGTACGATCCGCCGAAATATGCCGAGGTGCTGCTGTCGCTGGTGCGGCCGGGCGAGGGTTACACCGAGGACCGCATCAAGAAGATGTACGGGCCCAATGAGACGGACATTCAGTTTCCTACCTTCATTCCGGTCCACCTCACCTATCAGACCGCCTTCGTAGACGACGCCGGCAAGCTCCAATTCCGCGAGGACGTCTATGGCCGCGACAAGGCCCTGCTGGCGATCCTGAAAAGCAGCAGCGAGGAGCGCAAGATCGCCGACGTCTCGATCGATCGCAGGGACAACGTCGCGCGCCGCCAAGCGCTGGCGATCCCGGATTCGCCGACCATCTTCGGCGGCAGCCGCACCCCGGGCTACTCAGGCGGCCGGTACACCAATTCGTACGATGGCGGCGGCTTCTTTGCGCGGCTGTTCAGTCCGTTTTCGGCGCCGCCTCCGGTCCCGGCGCGACCCGTCACCGGACAGCGCCGCACCGACCGGACGACCTACGCCCGCTAGGGCTTGGCGGCCGGTTCCATCACGAGTTCAGCCGGATTGCGCGGGCGAAAAAGCTCGCGCATTCATTTCTGGCGTTGCTCTAAGGCTAAGATTCCGCTGCCGAAATCCGGAAAGTTGCGGGTGCCTCCGACCGCGCCGCAGGACCGCCTGCCTATTTGCCCAAACGGCAGCCATTTCGCGGTGGATGGGCCAGATTTTGCCACACTGCGCCGTTAGCACTAATGTGGTGTGGTCGGGGGTGGGGTTGCGCAGTAACGTCTGGTTAACCCTTCCCAAATTAACAATGCGTTAGCGTTAATCGCTGCAGCAACTCGTTGCAGTGCGTTTCGCTCAGCGCGTAAAAGTGAGATTGCTAGTGCCGTTTGGGAAGGCGCGCTCGCATATCCGTCGGCTTTCCGCTTCGCACGTCGGTTATTCGTGCGGCTTAGCCCTACTCGCTTTCGTTTTTGGCTCGAAATCGTTGCAGAACGCAGTCGCCGAAGGCGACACGCGCACGATTACGATGCACCACGTCCACACCGACGAAAACATCACCATCACCTTTAAGCGAGACGGCCGTTACGACGATGCGGCGCTCGAAAAACTCAACTGGTTCCTGCGCGACTGGCGGCGCGGCGAGCAGACCAAAATGGACCCGCACCTGATCGACCTGATCTGGGAGGTCCAGCGTGAGGCCGGCGACAAAGAGCCGGTCCAGGTCGTCTGCGGCTATCGTTCGCCGCAGACCAACGCCATGCTCCGCCATCGCAGTACCGGCGTGGCCCGTTTCAGCCAGCACATGCTCGGCCACGCCATGGACTTCTATATTCCGGGCGTGCAGCTCGCCGAGCTTCGCGCCATCGGCCTGCGTCTGCAGCGCGGCGGCGTCGGCTTCTATCCGACATCCGGCTCGCCGTTCGTCCACATGGATACCGCCAGCATCCGCATGTGGCCGCGCATGTCGCGCCAGGAACTGGTGCGCGTGTTTCCCGATCAGCGCACCGTGCACATTCCGAGCGATGGACGTCCGCTTGCCGGCTATGCGCTGGCGCTCGCCGACATCGCCAAGCGCGGCGACAGCAGCCCGTCCGCCAACTCCATCGATGCCGCCCGCAAGGCAGGCGTGGACGTCAGCGGCGTCGCGGCGAACGCCGAGCACTCGAACAAGGGCCTGTTCGCCAAGCTTTTGGGCCTGAAGACCGATGACGACGACGACGAGGAGGGCGACGCGCCGCCGCCGTCGACCGGCGTCGCCGCAAAGGCCAAAGCCGTTGCTGCCGCCGTCGTCGAAAAGGGCGCCGAGAAGAAGGCCGCCGTTGTCGCCGCGGTCGAGAAGGGCGTGGAGAAGGTCGAGAAGAAGGCGGCGTCGGTGCGCAGCGTGATTGCCGCTCTGCCAAAAATGATCCGGACCGCCTCTGCCGCAACGCCGCCCGACACCGCTCAGTCCT
This sequence comes from uncultured Alphaproteobacteria bacterium, assembly GCA_963732015.1. GTDB lineage: Bacteria > Pseudomonadota > Alphaproteobacteria > Rhizobiales > Xanthobacteraceae > BOG-931. Next base: position 72,906 of record CAVSXY010000014.1, read on the forward strand.
TAACGCCGGCGAGCCCGCCGAACGCTTCGACAGCCGCCTCCTCGCCCAATCAGGTCATCGTCGACCGCGGCTACTGGCGAGGACCGGTTGACGCTCCGCCGGCGGCGCAGCCGGCGCCACAGGCCCCTGCGCAAGCAAGCGCCGCGCCGCGTCCACGCCGCACTGAAGTAGCAAGCGCCGATCCGAACGCCACCGGCGCCTTGAGCCAGTTTACGAACGGGTCCGATGACCACGCCTCTTCGGACCTCGCCCTCTCATACGCAGCGCAGACCGACCCGACCGTGGACCGGCCGACAGTCTCGGTCGCCCAGACGTCGATTACGGGTTCAACGACGGTCGCCGTGAAGGGTGTGATCGGGCGCGCCGCGTCCGTCGTCCGCAATGCCCGCGAGAAACTTGCGACGGTCATCAAGGTCGGCGTGAATTTCGAGAACCCGTGGGTGCGCGCGGTGGTCCTGTCGCCCAGCGTGCATGAGTTCCTGACCACTGTGGCGCTCGGCGTCCGCGATTTCCGGTCGCTGGCGTCGCTGATGCTCAAGCCCTCAAGCTCTGTGGTGATGACGTTCTCCGACGACCCGAACCCGGGCCTCGATCACGATCACTTCAGCGGCAACTCGGTGGTGTTTATTTCGACCGTGAACTATCCGGCGAAAACTGCAGCATTGCAGTAAACCCGTTACGTGCGAGGGGTGGGACGGCGAAGCAATCCTAGCAGCTTATAAAGGCGCAGGATTGCTTCGCCCGCACCCCAAAAAGCCCTACCCCAACATGCCGAGCGCATGCAGGTAGGTCTCCAGAATCGCTTCCTGCTCTTTGCGTTCGTTGACGTCCTGCTTGCGCAGCCGGATGACGGTGCGCAGCGCCTTGACGTCGAAGCCGTTGCCCTTGGCCTCGGCAAAGACGTCGCGAATGTCGTCGCGATCGCCTTCTTCTCTTCTTCGAGCCGTTCGACGCGCTCGACGAAAGCTTTCAGCTGATCCTTCGCAAAACGATGCGCGGTCTGTTCGTCTTTGGCGGCGGCGGCGGCGGCGGTGGCCATGGGCACTCCTCACGATCACGAATGTATCGTGAGGTTTCGGAAGCGGCGGCCTCAAGGTCAAGTCGCGCGCGCGCTCATCCACAGCACTGCACAGCCCAGCGCGA
>CAVSXY010000015.1:0-256575 GCA_963732015.1 uncultured Alphaproteobacteria bacterium
AACTGCGTCATATCAAGCGTGCGCCGACCATTTCCGCTTTGCCCCCGGAAGCGGTCATTCCGTTGCATCGCACTAAGCCAGACGCGAGGTGATCAAGCGGTTACGGTGATAAAGTAGGAATGATGCATTTGTTCACGAAATAAGTTGCGGCTCCCTTCGACTAAGAAGTTGTTTCGACTTGGCGTCCGTACGGAAAGCCTTGCGTACCCATCGGGTGATCGCGACCAAAATCCATATGATTAACCAGGCGACAGCAATCATCCCAAGGTCTACAGAGAGCAATAATGCAATGACGCCCTTTGAGTGGCCTGAAGCTGCGTCGTAAGCTAGTTCCGCCTCTTGAAGGCAGCTGGTGTGTTGCTCTTCTAGTTCGGCATTTCTCTTGGATTGATTCCCGATGCTGTCGACAAATGGAACGAATTCGCTTTTAAGACTGAACGTCAAGTCGCATACGTGGAGCCGTTCATTGTAATAGCTCTGGTCACGATCAAAAACGAAAGAAGCAAACCCAATAAACAAGATCGCTGACAAGATGATGGCAAACCGACCCAAGGCATTTACGGTTGTACGCATCTTACTAGCGTCGAATGATTGTTTTCAGCTCTCTACAGCCAACCATAGCCGAAGTGCGCACGGTGGGATCATCAACCGCCGTCAGCGGCGATCCTATCTCACTTGGTTTTACCAAGATTACTCAACGACCTCTTTCGTGAGGTCTATGGTGGCCCTAATTGCAGCGAGCACATCATGCGATATCACCATTTTCTCGTTCTGAAGCCGTTCGACTACATCAAGAAAAATGTCTTTATCTGCGCTGGTTTCGATCTTGAGACGGATATCATCTGGAAGGTTCATTCGCATCTCCTCTCCCCTCAAGTACTTTGTTAGTCGTCATAAACGCTATCATTTAGCCTACGCTGTCTGCCTCCAACTCAGTGAGCCATCAGCACGGGCAGCTCTGCGTGAGCTAGGATGTGACGCGTCGCGCCCCCGAAAATCATCTGCCGCAATCGACTTTGCGTGTATGCTCCTTTGATCAGCAGATCACAGCCCAGGGATTTCGCGGTCGCGAGGATAGCTTCGCCCGTGCTACGTCCGTCGAGGTCAACGGTGTGTGATTTCGCGAGCACCCCATTCAATTGCAGGTACCGGCACAGTTGGGCGCCTGTCGGACCGGCCACTCCCGTTCCGCCGTTTACGGTTAGCACCGTGACGCAATCAGCTTGCAAAAGAAGTGGTATCGCTAAAGTCGTTGTGCGCGCCTGTTGGGTGCTGCAGTTCCACGCGATCAAAACGTTGGTGCCGATCTGCGGTGGTGCGGATGGCGGAGCGATCAAAAGCGGATGTCCACTGTCGAACAGGCCGGATTCCAAGGCGCTGGTGTGTAGGCCGATCGAATCAACGCGGGGTCGTCCCATGACTGTCAGGTCGAAGATCCGGCCGAGGTTGCCGACGACCTGGTGGCCTTCGCCCGCCTCCTCCAGCCAACCGAATGACAGCGTGCCCTTTTCCCCGTCCGTGCGCGGCACATGGCGCTTTTGCATAAAGTCTTCGAAGAGGTCGCGGGCCTGCTTGGCCTCTTCTAAACGATCATGCATAAAATCCGCCACTGGGACCATACCCATCGGGTCTCCGGAAACCAGTTCCGTCAGGGCGAGTTGTAAAGCGAAGCCCTCGATGTAGGAGTTGAATTTGCGCGCCACCATAACGGCGGTCTCAAGCGTTGAGGCCATCATGTTGTTTTGTTCGGCTGGAACCAAAATTGTTCGCATGCGAAGGTACGCTCAAAAGGACATTTGAAATGTTCGCCGCACATTCGGCTTGGACCCGTCGGGAGGGGCCATAGCGGGGCCTTGCCCAACTGATTCAGCCCCAGAGGCCGCTCCCGGCGGGCTGTTCGTGAAGGGAGCCGCTATGCGGAGGCCCGAACGTCATCCCCAGCAGTCGCAGCGGCACTTTGCTTCGGTGGTGTCATTTCCACCTCTCTGCATCGTTGCGTGGACAGCGGGTCGTCGCCATCTTGGCGGACGACATCAATCAGTGTCTCGCCAGCAATAAAGCGTGTCAAGAGTTGTCGGCTGCGGCTGCGCTGTCATTTTTGATTCTTTGCATCTCGATCGCTTTCGGCTTGAGCGGCACGTACATCTCTGACGCGTGGCCGACGGTGAAGCGAAATCGCGAACATTTCAACAGGCGGGGCCGACGGTACGTACGGAGCTATCTTTTAAATGAAACCGACATATCATGCGGGCTCAACTGCGCTCGCCAGATCAAATGTTGCAACTTGAGAGCTCTGCTGGGCAGTTTGCGCAGACACTCTGGCGACGCAAAAAAACGGCCATCGTCGGATAACGAACGCATTGGCCAAGTTGATGGAGGAAAACATGTTACTGCGTATTATTCGTGGCAAGCTCAAACCGAAGACCTGGGACGCGTTCGAGCTCGCCTATAAGACTGCAATCGCAAATGCTGGTCCGATCGAAGGCCTACGCGGACGTTGGTTAGTGCAGGATGTGGACGATCCAGACTCTGGTTCGACCATTAGCCTGTGGGCGACCGAAGAGGCTTTGCGAGCCTATGAGAGCAGCGACCTGTTAAAGAACGCGATCACGGCTAATCTGGCGCCTTTCTTTTCTGGAGATTATGAAACGAGAATATGCCGCCTGCGTTTCGCGGAGGGTTCCCCTCCACCAGATGAATGGGTAGCTGAAATCCAACTCTGATTTTGAAAAAGGCAACCTCAGCAACTTGAAACAGCTCCGGGACCGGAGCGGCCGCAATAACCGTTCGGTGAAGCTTTAAGAATTTTGATAACAGAAACATGGACCATGCCATGCGACGATTTGGTGCTGTCCGCGCCAAAAAGCCGGCGAGCGGTAGGTTCCGCAATCGATCCTGCTCCGCGCCGACGAGGTGATCGAATGAGCCTTTCGCAGTGCGGTAATTGGCGGTCGCGAAATGACGCTATGGGTCAACAACTGCCTCGCCGGCGACTCGACGGCGCGGCAGCTAGACCTCCAATAACGGACACGAAGGCGCTCGACCGACGCGGCGGCCAAGGGCCCACTACCGGACTCATGCACGGCACAAAAAAATCTTCTACTCGATGACCTCGTCGGCGCGGCCGAGTAGGGGTAGCGGTATCGTGATCCCAAGTGCCTTGGCCGTCTTGAGATTGATGACCAACTCGATTTTCGTTACCTGCTGGACTGGGAGGTCCGCCGGCTTTTCACCTTTAAGGACACGGCCGGTATAGACACCGGTAAGGCGATAGGCATCTGCGAGGTTAGCACCATAGCTCATTAAGCCGCCGGCCCTGGTCAGATCAGGAAGCTCACCACACACAGGTATGTTGTGGCGCGCAGCCAAGCTAGCAATTTGAGCAGGCGGACTGTTGAGGTAAGGGTCGGCCCCAAACACCAACGCACCCGCCTTCAGCTCAACTACCCTAGCAAAGGCAGCGTTAATCTCGTCAAGCGTGCTTGCCCGCAAAATTTGAGTGGTGACACCGAGTTGCGTTTGAGTCCCTTGCGCCTCGCTCACAAGCATTTCGGCATTTGGATTGGCAGGGTTGATCAGCACTGCGATCAATCCAGCATTTGGCACGACCTGTTGTATGATCTCGATACGCTTTGCAACGAGTCCGAGAGAAAAACTGTATATTCCGGTAACATTGCCGCCCGGGCGATTGAGACTGTCGGCAAGACCGGTACTAATTGGGTCTACGCCGGATTCAAAGACAATCGGTATGTCGGAGGTCGCCTCCTTGGCCGCGTGCGCTGCCGGAAAAGGCACTGCGGCAATGACTGCGACGTGCCGGCGAACGAGTTCGGCGGCCATTGCCGGAAGTCGATCATAGTGGCCATCGGCCCACCGGTATTCGATGACTACATTCTGTCCTTCGACGAGTTCCGTTTCAGTCAAGCCTCGGCGAAACGCGTCATCCAGATTGGGTCGATCATTCCGCCCAACGCTGCTCAGATATCCAATCACCGGCAGCGCCGGCTGCTGCGCGCGCACAGCAAGCGGCCAAGTAGCGGCGGCGCCTCCAACGAGCGTGATGAACTCACGTCGCCGCATATGCGCTCCCAAGCTCAGGGGAGCATTATATCGGCTCAAACTACTATTTTGATAGGGCTGAAACCGGCGTCAAAACCATTGCCGCGGTGCACACCCAATGTCGCAGATGGGTCAAACTCTGCCGCGGAGCCCAAAGAGAGGCGCGGCAGCTTTACACCTAATAACGGAGTCAATGGCGGAAGACCGGCGCGGCAGAGATGGGCCATTAGCGACCAACGCACCGCAGCAAACAGCATCTCTATTCGATCACCTCGTCGGCACGGCCGATTAGTGTGTTGGGAACGTTGATGCCGAGCGCCTTGGCGGTCTTCAGGTTGATGATCAATTCGACTTTGGAAACCTGCTGGACCGGGAGGTCGGCGGGCTTCTCACCCTTGAGAATGCGGCCGGTATAGTTGCCGGCCAGGCGGTATGCGTCCGCAACGTCCGATCCGTAGCTCAGCAGACCTCCGGCCAGAGCGAACTCGCGCCAGGAGTAGACCGCAGGCACCGCGTGGTGCGCCGCCAGCGCGGCGAGCTGTTCGCTCCGGCTCGTGAAGAATGGATCGGTGCCAATCACGAGCCCGCCCGCTCGCAATTGGATCAGCTTTGCGAAGACCGCATCGAAGTCACGAATGGTGGTGGCATTCAGTACATGGAGTTCCAGCCCGAGGGTACGAGCCGCTGCCTGCAGTTCCTTCGTGTTGGCGTCGGCAATAGTGGGATTGGTTGGGTTGACGAGAAGAGCCATGACGCTTGCCGTGGGAAGCAACTCGTGCAGCAACTCCAGCCGCTTCGGCGTTATCTCGATGTTCGTTTGGGTCGCGCCCGTGACGTTGCCGCCGGGCCGGTTAAGGCTGTTGACGAGGCCGAGGCGGACCGGATCGTCGCCCGTTTCGAAGACAATCGGAATGGTCGTAGTCGCCGTCTTTGCCGCAAGCGCCGCCTGAGTGGTAGTCGCGGCAATCACGGCCACCTGCCGATGAACCAGATCAGCCGCCATCGCCGGCAGTCGATCAGATTGGCCCTCCGCCCAGCGGTATTCGACCGTAACATTCTGGCCGTCAATGAAGCCCTCCTCGCTAAGGCCCTTGAGAAAGGCGGCCACCTGACGCTCGTAGCCCTTGGCTGATGCAGCGTTGAGAAATCCGATCACTGGCATCGCTGGCTGCTGCGCTCTAGCCGCAATCGGCCATGTCGCCGCCGCACCGCCGAGAAGCGTGATGAACTCGCGGCGTTTCATTCGATCACCTCGTCGGCGGCAACAAGAAGATTTTGGGGCACCGCGAGGCCCAACGCGTTGGCGGTCTTTAAGTTGATCACCAAGTCAATCTTGGTCGGTTGCAACACAGGCAGGTCGGCGGGCTTCTCCCCCTTAAGAATCCGACCGGCGTAAACACCAACTTGGCGAACCGCATCGGCAAAGCTAGCTCCGTAGCTTATAAGGCCACCGACCTCGGTGAACTCACGGCCATCGTACATCGTCGGAATGCCGCGACGCGCCGCAAGTGCGATGATTTGTTCGCGGCGACTAATGTAGAACGGATCAGTTCCGACCAGGAGCGCACCAAGGCGCATCTGGTTCAGGCTTTTGAACGCAGCATCGATTTCGTTGATGTCGCTGGCGTGCAATATCGCGACGCGCAATCCGATTGTGCGCGCCGCATCTTGGACCTCGCGCAACTGGTTTCCGGAATCCGGAAATGTTGGATTTAACAATATTGCGATGTCTGCAGCTTGCGGAACAAGCTCGTGCAAGAATCCCAGACGTTTCGGCTCTAGCGCGAGAGATAGAAAGGCAATCCCGGTAACGTTGCCACCCGGTCGGTTCAGACTGGCAACAAGGCCAATTTTCACAGGGTCGACACCGCTCGTGAAGACGATTGGAATCGTAGAGGTCGCTGCCTTAGCTGCTAGCGAAGCTGCGGTGCCGCCGCCGGCGCGGCGGTCGCGTGGCCGCTTGCGGGGCACGCGCAGCCATCGACCACGCGACCGCTCATCGCGTGGCTTTCGCTGGGCGCACCGGCCGCCACTCAGGTGTTCGTGGATGCCTTTCTGCAAGGCATGCGAGAGTACGGTTACGTCGAAGGACGCCAATTCGACATTACGTACCGGTTCGCGGACGGTTATATCGAGCGGTTGCCCGCGCTTGCTGACGAGCTCGTTCGCCTCAATCCCAGCGTGATCCTGGCCCCAGCTAGCGGGCCTGCCGTTGCGGCAAAAAAAGCAACCGCGACGATTCCGATCGTGACGCCGGCGCTCGCTGATGCGGTGCATCTCGGATTGATCGCCAGCGACTCGCGGCCGGGCGGCAATGTCACCGGCATCACGCCTTACGTGGCGGGACTGCCGGCCAAGCAAATGGAGCTCGCGCGGGAGGTCGTGCCCGGCGCGGCGCGAATCGGAGTTCTCGCCAACCTGAGTGACCCCAAGGCACCGCCGCAATGGGAGGAACTAGAAGCCGCGGGACGGGAGCTCGGAGTGAGCGTCGTCGTGGCGGACGCGCCCACGCCCGATGACCTCGACGGCGCATTTCAGGTGCTCGCCCGCCAACGGATCGATGTTGTCATCGTGCTGCAAACCTCGATGCTGCTCAGCGAGCGCAAGAGCATTGCAGCGCTGGCCGCAAACACCCGGCTGCCCGCCATCTACGGATACCGCGAGCATGTCGATGACGGCGGGCTGATCAGCTATGGGGTCGATCTTCGCGCCTGCTTCCGCCGCGGCGGGTACTATGTCTACAGGATCTTGAATGGCGTCGCGCCACGCGATCTGCCGGTGGAGTTCCCCACCAAACTGGAGCTGATCATCAACCTCAAGACCGCGAAGACGCTTGGTCTCACCATGCCGCCGATGCTGCTCGACCGCGCCGACGAGGTGATCGAATGAACCTTTCGCATTGCAATAATTGATTGCCGCGAAGTGATGCTGTGGGTCAGGCGCGTAGGTTTGAGCGTGGCTTAGGAAGGTCCGCTTATGCTCCGATAGCTACTGAACAGGTGCATTGCGGCAAGTGAGCGCGTTGGGCCAGGAAAGGACTCATGCACTGAAACAAAAATGCGGCCTATTCGATCACCTCGTCGGCGCTGGCGAGCATTGTCTCCGGGATATGAAGGCCGAGCGCCTTGGCTGTCTTGAGGTTGAGGATGAAGCCCAATTTGGTCGGCCACGCCACCGGCATTTTGGCGGGCTTTTCGCCTTTCAAGATTCGCCTCGTATAGACCCCGACTTGGCGGAAGGCATCGCGAATGAGCGCGCCGTAGTGCATGAGGCCACCTTCTACTGTGAACTCGCGCCACGGATAGATCGTCGGCACGGCATAGGGTGCAGCCAGCGCGATGAGTTGAGGGCGATTGCGGCCGAACAGGCTACCGAAGCCGCCGCCTCTGTCCTTAGAGGCCGGAGCCTTTCTTCACCCAACGGCGGAAGTTGACCTCCGGGGGACCGCCTTTGGTGAAGTTGGGCGTGTTAGTGTAGCCGCCGTAGATATTGCCGGCATCGTCGGCAGCGACGCCTTCGAGCGCGCTAAGCTCCTGGGTCTCGGGAATGAAGGCCGTGACCTTGCCGTCCTTGACGTTACCGACCCGGATGCCCTGCATGAAGCCCGGGTTGGTCTTCTCGGTCGAGGTCGAGTTGGAGACATAGATGTCGCCGTTCTTGTTGATGTAGACGCCGCTCGGCCGGCCGAACTGCTTCCATTCGGTGAGGTAGTGCCCATTCTGGTCGAAAATCTGGATGCGGGCGTTGCCGCGATCGGCCACGAACAGCCGCCCCATCGAGTCGATGGCCAGCATGTGCGGAGTCTCGAACTCGCCCGGGCCGGTGCCAAGGTGACCCCAGGCCTTGATGAACTTGCCGTCCTTGGTGAAGTGCACGACGCGGGCGTTGGTGGGCTTGCCGTCAATCATGCCATGGCCGTCGCCGACGAAGATGGTGTCGTCGGGCGTGATCACCACATTGGACGGTGCGTTGAACAGATCCTGGCTGTCATTGTCGCCGGCGACGCCGTCCTTGCCGAGCGTCATCAAGAGCTTTCCGTCCGGGCTGAACTTCCTGACCGTATAGCCCTTGCCGTTCCTGATGTAGAAATCGGTCACCCAGACGTTCCCGTAGCGGTCGGCGAACAGACCGTGCGGCGCGGCGAACATGTCGGCGCCGAAATTGGCGATCACCTTGCCGGTGGAATCGAAATGAAAGATCGGCGCCAGGTGCGAGTCCCCGCAGAGGGTCTGCTTCTCGCAGCGGTCGAAGGCCCACATGCTCCTGCCGTCGCTGCGATCGACCGAAATGCCGAACGTGGCGCCCCAGTTGCGGCCCGTCGGCAGCTTCGCCCAGCCCTCGTCCAGCCGATACGGATTGGGCGCCGCATTGGGATCGGGATTGACCTGCGCGGACGACGGGGTCGCCCACGCCAAGATGCTCGCGACGACCGCACCTGCCATCGCGCCGCCTATTGGTCTTTCATACCGCATGACGCTTCTCCCTTGATGTGTTTGCTTGGTGAATGTGCGTTTTGCTTCTTGGAGTTTCTTTCGGCTCGACCCATACGCCGCAGTGTCGTGCCCCGCGAAGGCGGGGCACGAAGTACGCCCTGTAGCTCATTATAATATACGCGGACTTATCGAAGTTCGGTGGTTACTGGGTCGCCCGTTAGGCAAATCGGCGCTGATAGACAGCAGAAGCTCTGACTGTCCCGATTGTGACCAGGAATGGCCTCGTGCACTGTGGAAAAATAGCCGGTCTTTTCGCCGTGAATTACGTGACCAATGCTGTGTCGTCGCATCGTCTTGCGCCGTCGTGGTCAGCATCGCGACCCGGCGCATCTGCTGAGCGTCTGCGGCGAGCGGTCGAGCCGTCACCGCAGCAACAATGCTACAGATAAATTCCCGTCGCCTCATAGCCGCCCCCGGTCAGAGAAGCCTACCAATGACGGGGGCATCACAGCGAAACGGGGCGCCGGACTTCTGAATCGGGTCACGAACGACCGAATTGCGATTTCCCCGCAATGTCTGCTCTTCCTCCGACAGCGATCGAATTGCTGCATTAACCGGATATCCCGACCGCACCGGAACGCTTACTAGTTTTTCACGAACTTTCGAACAGCAAACTTTTCGGGATAGGACGCATAAATGTTGCCTTCGTCGTCGGCGGTGAGGCCTTCCGGTGCGCCAATCGTCGGATCCGTTTGGGGAATGAAGGCCACGACCTTCCCGTCCTTGATGCTGCCGATCCGGATGCCCTTCTGGAAGCCCGGATTCGTCTTCTCAGTCGATTGCGCATCGTTTACGTAGATCATGTCGTTCTTGTCGATGGCAACGTCGCTTGGCCGGCCGAACTGCTTCCATTCGGCGACGAATTTGCCATCCGGCGAGAAAATCTGGATGCGATTGTTGACGCGGTCGGCCACGTAGACCTGTCCTGCCGAATCGAGCGCGATGCCATGGGGTGTGTCGATCTCGCCTGCCGCCTTGCCGTGCTTGCCCCAAGCCGTAATGAATTTGCCATCCTTGGAGAACTTCACGATGCGGTCATTCGTCCCGGTGCCATGCCCATCGCCAACATAAATGTCGCCACTCGGCGCGACGACGACGGAACTAGCACCACTGAGATAATCCGGACCGTTGCCGGGCATTCCGGGCTTGCCCAGCGTCATTAGCACCATGCCATCTGGACTGAATTTGATGAGATCGGCGCCTTTGCCGTTTCTGGCAATTTCATCGCCCGCCCAGACATTGCCGTCACGGTCCACGTAGAGACCATGCGGAATAGCAAATATGTCGGCGCCGATGGCCCTCACGAACTTGCCGGACGAATCAAACTTCAAAAGTGGCGGAAGCATCGAATTGGTGCATTCGTTCGACGCGCAACGGTCGAACGCCCAGATGCTCTTACCGTCGCTGTGATCGACTTGGACCTTGATGACCCCTCCAAATCTCCGGTCGCCTAGAGGCTGCGCCCAATTTTCCTGCATCCTATAAGGATTGGGCGCGGCATTGGGCTCGATGCCCTGGGTGTAGCCCCGGTCTCCCGAAAACATTGTCAGCGCGCCTGCCGTGACGCCGACCATCAATGTCAGCCTAATTGCATACTTCATCGAAGTCCTCCCGTGCGGAATTGACATTGCCGGCTTCGCCAGACTTGCCGGACCCGGGTGGCCGCCTGCTTGATTCGAAGTCCGCATGCCGGCTAGGCCGACGGCTCTCTTTTGCTATCAGTTTGGCCCGGATCATATTTGTCCGCTCGGCCATCGGGAAGCCGTAAATCTCACGACTGCCAACGCACTCAATCTCACCGTTCCGCATAACTTGCTGGTGCTCGCAGACGAGGTGATGGAGTGATCCTTTCGCAATGCGGTAATTGGCGAGGGCAAACCGACGGTATGGGTCAAACTCGTCGATTTGAGAGCGCGCCGGGGATGTCTGCTCCACCCCGATACCGACGTTTTCGCCGCATGGAGGCGACCACCGCAACGCTCCCGCCCATGACGCCCGCCGAATTTGGCAAATTCATCGCCAGCGAGACCGAGAAGTGGGCCAAAGTGATCAAATTCGCGAATATCAAGCCGGAATGATCCTGGAACAATTTATTATCCTGCCATACGCCCATTTCGAGACTTAGCAACGACCCTCAAAGTAACTTGATTTGAAGTCGCCAGCGGCCTTCAATGCCGATGATTTCAAGCTGTCGGCCGATCGACATGTCCGCTCCGGATCCAATGAATGTTCTCGCCGGGTTGTTGCGCGTAGCAGGCCTTGGCGATCCGGCGATGAGCGAAATTAGTTTCACCGGCACTGAGCCGGTGCTTCCCTCTTCATTCGCGATCGGAACGGCGGCGCAGGCGACGATTGCGGCTGCAACGCTGGCTGCCGCAAATTTGTGGCGGCTGCGCACGGGTCGGCGCCAGCGCATCAGCGGCGACATGCGAAGCGCTGCTATCGAGTTCCGCAGCGAAAGATACTTGCGCCTCGATGGAAAGCCGCCTTCTGAGTATCACGATGAGATCGCGGGTCTATATCTCTGCGGTGACGGCCGTTGGGTGCGGCTCCATACCAATTTGCCGCATCATTGCAGCGGATTGCTTGCGCTGCTGGGTTGTCATCACGATCGGACAGCGGTGCAACGCGCCCTCGACCGATGGCAGGGCGAGGCGCTCGAAACTGCGGCCGCCGAAGCCGGCCTCGTGGTCACCGCATGCCGCTCGTTCGCCGAGTGGGATCAGCATCCGCAGGGCCGTGCGCTCGCAAAGCTTCCGCTCTTTACCATCGAGCAGATTGGCGATGCGCCGCTGGAGCCTCTGTCCGCGGCCGCACGCCCGCTTACCGGCATCAAAGTGCTGGACTTGACCCGGATCATTGCCGGTCCGGTGTGCGGCCGTACGCTTGCCGCCCATGGGGCCGATGTGCTGCTGGTCACCGCATCGCACCTGCCGTCGATGCTGCCACTCGTCATCGACACGGGTCGAGGGAAATTGTCGACCTCTATCGATTTGCGTGAAGCGAGCGGGCGCAAAACTCTATCGGCGTTGGCGCAGGAGGCTGACATCTTCGTGCAGGGCTATCGCCCTGGCGCCATCGCCTCCTTTGGCTTGGATCCGCATGATGTCGCACGCATCCGACCCGGGATCGTGTACGTCTCGTTGTGCGCCTACGGACACGAAGGCCCGTGGGCCGCGCGGCGCGGTTTCGACTCGCTCGTGCAAACGGCGAGCGGTTTCAACGCTGGTGAAGCGGAAGCATTTGGTGAGAGCGAACCGAGGCCCCTACCGTCACAAGCACTTGACCATGCCACCGGCTACTTGCTGGCGTTCGCGGCGATGGCGGCTCTCGCGCGCCGCGCCGAGCGAGGTGGCTCCTGGCACGTGCGGGCCTCCCTCGCGCAGACCGGCAATTGGCTTCGTCAGCTTGGTCGCATCGATGGCGTGGGTTGTCCTGACCCCGGATTTGACGCAGTGAGTGACTGCTTGGATGAGACTTCGTCTGTATTCGGCCGGCTCACTGCGGTGCGCCACGCTGCCGTCATGGCGGAAACGCCGCCGCGTTGGGTGCGGCCAACCGTTCCCCTTGGTACGCACGCGCCTGCTTGGCCGCAGTAACTTGTCAGGTTTGCCGGGACCAAGCGGGACTAAACCGGGTGATAGTCCGCGAACCCCGTTCTGCCAATTTCACCTATTGGACAAGCCGACTACATCCAGATTGCCTAATGGAGATGGAGAATCATAAGGTCGCGTTTGCGCAACGGGAGGATGTCGTGGATTCCACAATGTGCAAAAAACGGCTTGCTTCGCCGCGCATGGAGCGCCGCCGTGTTCTCAGACAGATAGCCGCGGCTGGCTTGGCAGCGGGTGTGTCGGCTTTTTTCGGCCCAAGCGCAAAAAATGACTGAGCGACGATCTTCAGCTGCGGGGAGCAGCCAGGTTTCCGTGGCCGACGCGCTTGCTCGATATGCAGCCGACCTCAAGTACGAAGACTTGCCGGCGGACATCGTTCGCACGGCCAAACGCGCGATCCTTGACACGTTCGGCTGTGCGTTTGGTGGCTACACTGCGGGGCCTAGTCAAATCGCAATCAAGCTCGCAAGCAACGTTAATGCAAACCAGGGAGCAACGGTCTTATGCGACGGCATCAAGACAAGCCCTGATTTGGCAGCTTTTGCCAACGGTGTAATGATCCGCTACCTAGATTTCAACGACGGCTTTGTTAGCCTCACCCATGGCGCTGGGCATCCGAGCGATACGATCGCCGCTTTACTTGCAGCAGCCGACCTGACGGAGCGTAGTGGCTGCGATCTAATCACCGCGACCGTGCTGTCATACGAAGTCTTCTGCAAAATTGCAGATACATTCGACTACTTAGGTAGTGGTGTCGACCATTCGACAATAACCGGCTTTGCTACCGTCGTCGGCGCCAGCAGCTTGATGGGTTTGTCACCGGAGCAGATGGTGCACGCGATCGGAATCACCGTCGGTGGCAACACTGCGATCAGGCAGGGGCGAGCCGATACACTATCGAATTGGAAAGCCTTTGCAGCCGCCGACGCCTCACGTAAGGCAGTGTTTTCGGCGCAGCTCGCGCAAAGCGGAATGACAGGACCCAGCAATGTGTTTGAGGGACGACTAGGTTTCTTCAATTTGATAAGAAACAAACCGACCGCGCCACTACAGCTAGGCGAGCCCTACGGCATTAGGCGCGCCTTCACCAAACGCTTCCCGCTCGGTCAGTTTTCTCAGACCGTCGCCCAAGCTGCAATTGAAGCGAGACAGTTCGTCGGGCGCCCGGACAAAATTCAGGAAATCAACATTCGCGTTTCTCGCTCCGCGATCAAGATCATGGCAGACAGTCCGGATAAGTGGCGGCCGCAAACCCATGAAACTGCCGACCACAGTATCCCGTATGCCGCCAGCTTGGCGCTGATGTACGGCAGGATAGAACCTGAGTACTACGAGGATCCGTATCTGCACGACCAGCGTCTGCTCGACCTCGTGAGCCGCGTAAAATGTCTGCCGTCAGACGAAGCCGACAGGAGCGAGCACGAATTCAACCTGTGTGAGCTTGAAATCGTCCTGAATTCTGGCGAGTGCAAGACCGTTCGCGTTGAGTACCACCGAGGTCACTTCAAGAATCCGATGACCGACGGGGAGATGGAAGAAAAATTCCGCTCGATGGCGCAGAAGCACCTGTCTGCGGATCGCGCGGATAGTCTACTGCGCCAGTTGTGGGCGCTCGAAACTGTGCCAAAGGTCGGAGAACTTATCGCTGCGACCCGAACTCGATCGCCTGTACGCTAATGGGATGGTCCGGCCGCGCTTATGCCCCGCCAGCGATTGAAGCTTGCTGGGGGCACACAACATCAAAAGTGAATAAGCCTTTCGCAATGCGCCAATTAACGGTTGTGAATATCCGCGGGTCACGAGATCGATTTGTGATGGCCGCGGAATGTTCGCTTCACTCCGCAGCGACTGAATCGCTGCATCGTGGCGAGTCGATGCGAAAGCTAACGTGAAGCATCGCTCGCCTGTACGTGCCCCTACAATTGGCGTAGCTTAACCGCAGAGCTGCCAGCGGTACGTGCCGACGTTCCGTAAAATCAAAGGCCGCGATTGTGCCTCCGGCGGGCGAACATTCGAAAATAAATCGCCATTGGTTCACGCACACCTTCTGCACCCTCAGAAGTCGTTCAAGCTCGTGGAGCAATGCTATGAAACTTCCCCGCCGAAAATTTTTGCATCTGGCCGCGGGCGCTGCCGCGGTTCCGAACCTATCTAGGAACGCAAGTGCGGAAGCCTATCCGATACGGCCAGTGCGCATCATTGTGGGTTTTCCGCCCGGCAGCCTTTCTGACACAATTGCAAGGCTAATAGGACAATGGCTTTCCGATCGACCCGGCCAACAATTCGTCATCGAGAACCGGCCGGGCGCCGCCGGTAATCTTGCCGCCGAGACGGTCGTGCGTGCTCCGGCCGACGGCTATACGCTCCTCCTCGTCCATCACCATGCTGCGGCGATCGGGCGGTCGGCGACGGCGACCCCGTAGCTCGGCGGCCACGGAGCTCGGCGGCCACGGAGCTCGGCGGCCACGGCCAATTCCTCAAAAAAGAAACGGCGGCGCAGCACGGCATCACTCCGGCTTGATGTTGGCGGCCCGGATCACCTTGCCCCACTTCTCGGTTTCGTCAGCGATGAATTTGCCAAACTCGGCTGGCGAGCCCGGCAGCGATGAGGCCGCCAGTTTGCCAATCCGCGCCTTCATCTCCGGGTCGCCAATGCTGGCGTCGATCGCTTTATTGAGCTTGTCGATGATCTCGACGGGCGTGCTGTTACGCAAACCGGCGGCGAACCACTGGCTCGCCTCGTAACCCGGGACGAAGTCGGCCATTGGAGGGATGTCAGGCAATAGCTCCGAGCGCGTCGTGGTCGTCACGGCCAGCGCCCGCACCTTACCGGCCCGGATATGCTCGATGGCCGGAGGTGCGCCGCTAAACAGAACCTGCACCTGCCCGCCGAGCAGGTCGGCAAGCGCGGGCGCAACACCGCGATAGGGCACGTGCGTTATATTGATGTCGGTCATCACCTTGAACATCTCGGCCGCCACATGGAGTGGGTTGCCAACGCCGCCGGACGCGTAATCAATCCTTCCTGGATTGGCCTTTGCGTAGGCGATGAACTCGGGAACCGTCTTTGCTGGAACGGAGGGATGCACCAACATGACGTTTGATTGGAGAGGCATATGAAACTTCCCCGGCGAAAATTTCTGCATTTGGCGGCGGGCGCCGCAGCATTTCCGACTTTGCCGCGGTTAGCGTGGGCACAGACCTATCCGTCGCGGCCGGTGCACATTATTGTCGGCTTTGCCGCGGGCAGCGCGTCCGACATCATCGCGCGGCTGATCGGTCAAAAGCTATCGGAACGATTAGGCCAGCCATTTGTGGTCGAAAATCGCGGCGGGGCCGGCGGCACTCTGGGCGCCGAGGCGGTGGTGCGTGCACCACCACGCCTCCGATAGGAACCGGGCCCCACAGGGCCGCCGAGCTTTTTAAGATGATGACGAATGTCGATGTCCTGATTGTGCCCTATCGGGGCGACAGCCCGATGCTGGCGGACCTGCTTGGCGGACAGGTGAAAGTGGCCTTCGGCGGCATCTCCGCCTCCATCGAACACATCAAGGCCGGAAAGCTTACGGCACTGGCCGTGGCGACGGCGGCGCGATTGGACGCGTTGCCGGCTGTCCCGACGATCGGTGACTTCGTACCCGGTTACGCGACGAGCGGCTGGCAAGGTATCGCCGCGCCCAGCAGTACGCCGGTCGAAATCGTCGACAAGCTCAACAAGAATATCAATGCAGCGCTCGCCGACCCGAAGCTGAAGACGCGGCTGGCGGATGTAGGCGTTGAGCCCATCCCGATGACGCCAGCCGAATTTGGCAAATTCATCGTCGACGAAACCGAGAAGTGGGCCAAGGTGATCAAATTCGCGAATATCAAGGCGGAGTGATGCGGCGCCCGCTGCGAACGTTTGATTGGAGAGGGCATCTCAATGAAACTTCCTCGCCGAAAATTCCTGCAGCTGGCGGCAGGCGCCGCAGCATCTCCGACTTTGCCGCGGATAGCGTGGGCACAGACCTATCCGGAGCGGCCGGTGCATATCATTGTCGGATTTCCTGCCGCGTCCGGGCCCGACATCGTCGGACGTCTCGTGGGTCAGCGGTTGTCGGAGCAGCTTGGGCAGCAATTCATTGTTGAGAATCGTCCGGGGGCAGCTAGCTCCGTCGCCGCTCAGAGCGTCGTGAATGCAGTTGCAGACGGTTACACGCTGTTCATGGCCACGGGGGCGAATACGATCAACGCAACGCTTTCCCCGAACCTCGATTTTAACTTTATCCGCGACCTCTCACCGGTCGCTATTATCAACAGCACTACGTATCTCTTGGTGGCTAATCTCGCATTTCCGGTAAAGGCGATCCCCGAGTTGATCACCTATGCCAAGGCTAATCCCGGCAGGATCAACGTGGCATCCGCTGGTGTCGGGACCACAAACCATCTTTGCCTCGAGCTGCTCAAGATGATGACGGGTGTCGATTTGGTCCATGTACCGTATCGCGGCAGTTTCGTGCCTGACCTGCTCGGCGGACAAGTACAATGTGCGTTTTCAACTGTACCGCAGGTGATCGAGGATGTCAGAGGCGGCAAGTTGCGTGCCCTCGCGGTGACCAGCGCAGCGCGGGCAGATGCCTTGCCGGATGTGCCCACAATTGGAGAATTTGTGCCGGGCTATGAGGCGGATACCTGGTTCGGTATCGTAGCGCCGAAGGGCACATCCGCCGAAATCGTCAATAAACTCAACGACAGGATCAACACCATTGTCGCCGATCCTAAAATGAAAGCACAGCTTGTCGCCTTAGGAGTTTCACCCAAATCGATGACGCCGAATGAGTTCGGAAAACTGATCGCCGACTATACCGAAAAGTGGGCCAAGGTGATCAAATTCGCGAATATCAAGCCTGAGTGATAGACCCAGGCCCCACATTCCATAAATGCCGTTGTTCAGCGAATCCGTTAGTCAACGCGACCTAGCTAGCAGTCCTTGGGTGAAGGCAGCGGCATCTCTTTCCGCAAGCGCGGCGTTTCGTGGTGCGAGTTCGGCAATTTCCCGTTCCGGATATTTGGGCACGAACAGTGAAATTCGGCACCAAAGTCCGGTCCGCTCAAAACGGCAATCGACGGTACCTTGAAACTGCCGCGTGTAATCGCTTGCGCTTGACCGGGTCGAGTGCGCGGGCGACATACGCGTCTCGGCCATCCGGAGTCTGACGCATGAAATAGCGGCGAAATGCCACCGCGGTGGTGATTGTCCCGCAGTGAACGTGCAACTCGTCGACGCGCTTGAGCCACAGTCGCGCCTGCAACCGCGCGTAGGGATCGCGTGGCATCAATGGAATCTCTAGGAAGGTCTCATCGAGGTACTCCATGATCACCGTTGATTCGATGATCACTTTGTCGTCGTGCACCAACGTCGGCACCACCGCGTTGGGATTGAGCTTGAGATAATCCAGCCGGTATTGATCGCCGCGTTGCAGCCACAGTACCTCTCCCTTCCATGGCAACGCTTTTTCAGCGATCGTCAGCCGCACCTTGATGGCGCAGACGGATGTTGTGCCGTGATAGAGGTAGAGCATGGTGGTGGACCCCGGTGCATGCAGATCGCACGCCTGAAACTTATTTGAACTGGCGTTACAAACCGCCGAACTTTAATAACTGCAATCAGAAAATGACGATACGCAGCGCGCCCGTCGACCTGCCAAGCCGTCAGCTCGGCTTTTACGCATCCAAAATACTTAACGGGGCTAAGCCCGCCGATCTCCCTGTTGAACAGGCGGTGAAATTTGAGTTGGTTATCAATCTCAAGACCGCCAAGGCGATCGGTGTCGACTTCTCAACAGCGATCACACTGCGGGCCGACGAGGTGATCGAGTAAGCGTCCTAGCGATTGTTGTGGTGCAAATTGACGACAGAATAACCGCGGGTCACGGCGGACACCTTTCAAAAGGGATGCTACGCTACCGATCGTCGACCATAGTGTTCGTGAGGAGGGCCGCAAGTCTGCGATTTCTGGATGGTTGCGCTTCACCGCCGCGTCTGGCGCGATTGTCGCATCGACTTATGGAGTTATCCCTGCGCGTGCGACCGACGTCACCGCTGAATGGTCGACAATTCAGATGCCACCGCCACCCACGTTAAAGCCGGTGACGGTCGACCCCAAGAGTACTGCGCTATTTCTATTCGACTTTATGACCGAAAATTGCGGCCAACGTCCCCGTTGCGTCGCAGCAGTCCCGACGCTCAAGGCGTTGCACGATAGGGCGCGCGCCGCCAGCATGCTGGTCGCCTACGCGCTGCCCGGCGGCGGCAAAATCATTGATGAGGGCATCGCCCCGCGCTCGGGCGAGGTTGTCGATCAGAAACCGGGTGGACCTGACAAATTCCTGGGCGACGACCTCGACCAGCGACTGAAAGACCACGGCATCAAAACCGCAATCCTCTGTGGCACCTCGGCTTAAGGTGTTGGTCTCGGCACTGGCGCGGGGCGCGGCCCAGCGCGGCTATTACGTGATCTATCCGGTGGATTGCTTGCTTTCGGAAAGTGCTTTCCGCGAGGCCTACGCTGCTTGGCACATGGCCGGCGGCGGACCACCCGTAACCACCAAGTGGGTTACCGTAACCCGCAGCGATATGATTACGTTCGAGAACGCCAATAAATAAGTTCGTTTGCTGCATTACGGCAGCCGATGCCCGAGCGATGCGCCGGCAGTCCCTGAGGCCAACGGAATGTGAAATACATCACGGGCCGGCATTTCCAGTCAGCCAAAGTATGGTGCCGACGATCGCGTTGGTCGACGTCATGATTATCCGCGATAACGGATCGAGATTAATGCCAATCTGGGCACTCAACATTGGCAGCAGGAAAAGCAGACCGATGAGTATCAGCAAGCCATAAGGTTCGAGGCGGGAAAACGGACGCGCTAAAACGCCAGGAAGGACGCTGACCAGGATGCGTCCTCCATCGAGGGGCGGAACGGGCAAAAGATTGAACACCGCCAGAACCACATTGAGGAGGAGAGCGTTCCTCAGGCTCGCAGCCAACCACTGCGCTCCCGGGGCCGGAATGTAGCCAACGATGTGAAAGGCGAGTGCCGAGATCGTCGCCAAGAACAGGTTCATGCCTGGGCCGGCCGCTGCGACCAATATTGAGTCGATGCGTGGACGACGAAGTGCGCGAAAATTGACCGGCACTGGCTTGGCATATCCGAACAGAAAGGGCGCACGCAATAGCAATAGGATAGCCGGCAACACGACCGTCCCGAACGGATCGATGTGGACCAGCGGGTTAAAACTGACTCGACCTAAACGCCAAGCAGTGTCATCGCCCAAAAGGTGCGCGACGTAGCCATGTGACGCTTCATGGAACGTAATGGCTATTAGCGCCGGGATTGCCCAAATCGATATTTCGTAAAGAATGGGATTGAAGGGTCCATTCATCCGGCTGCTCCAGTATCCGACATGCCGCGCAGTCGGGCGGTCACGAGCCTGCACCGTAGCGAGCGTCAATTTTAAAGAACCTGATCTCTGGCCAAAAGTCCGCAATATTTTGCATGCGGCATAGATGCACTCGCGTTTATCACCACGCACCGCATGTTTTTGGTACCGAAGTCGGACCCAAGCGCTTAGTAAAATACGTAAGGACAGAGAATACAGGCCATTCCGCAACGTTGCGTTGAGCCGGTATGATGCCTGCGCCTGAGCCGTGGGGGACCATGAGGCGGCGGGAGTTCATCTGGTTGGTCGGCGGCGCCGCGGCAGTGTGGCCGCCCGCGGCACGTGCGCAGCAGTCGAAGATGCCAGTAGTCGCATTTATCGAAAGCGGCTCGCTCGATGCCTCCGCGGCCCGCGTCACCGCCTTCCGCAAAGGCCTCGACGAAACTGGCTATGTCGAAGGCCAAAATGTGATGGTGGAGTACCAAGGGTTGGAGGGCCGATATGATGCCCTTCCGGCGCTAATGGCCGATCTGGTCCATCGGCACGTCGCTGTCATCGTCTGTCCCATCAGCATTCCCGCTGCGCTCGCAGCTAAGGCTGCAACAGCAACGATTCCGATCGTCTTCAGTGTCGGCGAGGACCCGGTCAAACTTGGTCTTGTCGTTAGCCTCGCCCGACCCGGTGGCAACGTGACCGGCATCAATTTCGTCACCAGCGAAGTGGTGGCCAAGCGGCTACGGCTGTTGCATGACTTAGTGCCGAAGGCCGTGCGTATTGCCGTGCTCGTCAATCCGGCAAATGCAGGGACCGCCGAGATCATGCGACGAGAAGTGGATGCAGCCGCTCGTGCCATCGGGCTGCAAATCCAAATACTCAACGCCGCAACAATCGGCGAGATCGATGCGGTCTTTGGGAATTTTGCACGCGAGCGGCCCGACGCCCTGTTCGTAGCTCCCGACGCATTCTTCGTGAGCCGCCGCGGGCAATTTGCCACCTTGACGGCGCACGACCGGATTCCGGCGACTTACGGGAACCGTGATTATGTGGCAGCCGGCGGCCTGATGAGCTACGGAACCGACCTCACGGACGCGTTTCGTCAGGTCGGCGTCTATACCGGCAGCATTCTCCAAGGCGCGAAGCCCGCCGACCTGCCGGTGCTACAATCGACCAAATTCGAGTTCGTCATCAACCTTCAAACGGCGCGAGCACTCGGCGTCGACGTGCCGCCGTCGCTGCTCGCCATCGCCGACGAGGTGATTGAGTGAACCGGCGGAACTTCATCGTTGGATTGAGTGGGACGGTCGCAGCACCCCCTATCGGACATGCGCAACAGCCGCAGCGAATGCCTGTAATTGGATGGTTGGGAAGTACATCCGAGAAGGGGTTTGCGGATCGCGTCGCCATTTTTCGTGCAAGTCTAACAGAGGCCGGCTACGTCGAAGGACAGAACATCGAGATCGAATACCGATGGGCAGACGACGATTATGATCGCCTGCCGGCCTTGGCAACCGATCTGGTCAAGAGGCACGTCAAAATAATAATAACTGGTGGCGGAACCCCAACGGTCCTCGCAGCAAAGGCGGCGACGACCTCGATTCCGATTATATTCGCCATTTCTGCTGATCCAATTCGGTCGGGAGTAGTCGTCAATCTGAACCGACCAGAAGGGAATGCTACGGGCTTTGCCAGTTTTACCGACCAACTTGTTACCAAGCGGATGGAACTGCTCGCTGATTTGCTGCCTAGTAAGGCAATCATTGGTGCATTGCTCAATCCATCTAATTCCAATTTTCAATTCCGATCAAAGGACATGCAGGATGCCGCTCGTTCAATCGGGCGAGAATTTCGAATCGTTACCGCGAGAGGCCAAGAAGAATTGGACAAGGCAATTACATTGGGTGTCGAACTAGGGATTGGCGGCTTAGTTGTTCAGAATGATGCTCTATTTATTGCTCATCGAGATCAAATCGTTTCGCTAATGGCTCTTCGAAAGATGCCCGCGATATACGAGCACCGCGAGGATGTTCTAGCCGGGGGCTTGTTGGCTATGGGCCTGAGGTTGCCGAACCTTACCAGGTGCTCGCAAATTACACAGTCAGAATTCTCAAGGGCGAAAAACTCGTAGAGTTGCCGGTCGTACAACCCAGCAAGTTCACACTAGTTATCAGCCTCAAGGCGGCTAAGGCACTTAGCCTCACAATTCCTCGCGATTTTCTGCTGCTCGCCGACGAGGTGATCGAATGAAGCGGCACGGATTTCATGCTCAATGGGGTAGTCAGATGATGATAGTCAGAACTCTCTTGTTCAGCGCAGCGACGTTTCTTTTGGCAAACGTTGCAGAGGCACGCGTCACCCGGATAGAGGTTACACGCCACGAGCCGTTCGCGGGCGGCCAAGAGTTTGGGACTACTGGTCCCTACGAAAAGCTGGTGGGCCGTTTCTATGGCGAACTCGATCCTAAAGCGACACTCAACACCGGGATTGTTGATCTGAACAAGGCACCCCGCAACACAAAGGGTTTGGTCCAATACTCCTCTGATTTCTATATTCTGAAGCCCGTTGACCTATCGAAGGGTAATGGTGCGCTTCTTTATGACGTGAACAATCGCGGGAATAAGCAGGCTCTCTTCCAGTTCAACAGTGCGCCAAGGGGAAACGACCCGAGCACGGCGGCCGATGCGGGGAACGGTTTCCTTATGCGGTACGGATTTACGGTGGTCTGGAGCGGTTGGCTGCCCGATCTCCCGGCCAGCGATAATAATCTTCGTCTCTTCGTACCAACTGCCCACGACCCGAGCGGTCCAATCATTCAAAAGGTCTGGGACGAATTCCTCTTCAACGACAGGACGACAACGCAAGCGAAATTGTCGTTTACAGCTGCAAGCACGCCTCCAGGGCGCGCCACCCTCGTTATACGCGAAAGCAATACAGCGCCTCCCAAGGCCCTGGCACCGGAGCAATGGGAATTCGTCGATGCGCAGACCATCCGCCTCCGGCCAGCAGGTGCTGCGTTCGCCGTAGGGACGATCTACCAGCTAATTTATGAGGCGAAGGACCCACCAGTCGCAGGGATTGGCCTTGCCGCGACCCGTGATTGGATCGAGTTTTTGCGCCATGCCAAGGCCGATGATGCGGGCAATCCTAATCCGCTCGCCGATAACGGCCGCTTTCCTTTGACGCGGGTGTTGGCGCACGGCACCTCACAAAGTGGGCGCTATCTTCGCGATTTTGTCTATCGTGGCTTCAACGAAGACGAAAACGGCCAGATCGTGTTCGATGGCATCAACCCCCATATCGCCGCCGGGCGCTCTTTCCTCGACTTCCGCTTCGCGGAGCCAGAGCGGATGCAAAATATCGGCTATGGCTTCGTCTCGTTCCCAAACGCCAGTTTTCCATTCGCGTATGAATCACAGACGGACCCGTTCGCTGGTGTTAGCGACGGCATCTTGGCGCGTTGCACCGAGCGGCAGAATTGTCCCAAAGTTGTCCACACGGTCAGCGCCATTGAGTACTGGCAATCGGGCGAGTCGCTGGTCACCACCGATCCCCTGGGACACCAAGACGGCAATCCGCCCAATAACGTTCGCATTTATCATGTCGCCAGCACTCAGCACGTTGATGCCCAAACAATGCCAAAGGGAATTTGCGCCCAGCCCTGGAATACCGTTGATCGTCGCTCCGTGTTGCGAGCGATGCTGCTGGCGCTCGATAGATGGGTCAAGGACGGGACGCGACCACCTCCCAGCCGGTATCCGCGCATCGACGACCACTCTCTAGCCTCGATGGCTGACTGGCACTTTGACATTCCGGGGGTTGATCGGCCTGAAGCGCCCAATGGAAAGCCGCGAGTTGACTACGGCCCTAATTTCCAAAAGGGCATCATCGACAAGGTGCCACCAGAAACGCTGCCGGAGGCGTATACAGTGCTCGTACCGCAGGTCGATAAGGACGATAACGAGATCGGTGGCGTGCGCCTGCCCGACATCGACGTGCCAGTAGCGACTGCGACAGGATGGGCGCTGAGGTCAAAGGACGCGGGCGGGGCTGGCGAACTCTGCTACCTTGATGGTTCCTACATCCCGTTTTCTAAGACCAAGGCCGAGCGTATTGCCAAGCACGACAATCGTTTGTCTCTTGAAGAGCGCTATCGTGACAAGGACGATTACGTGCGACAGATAGCGAACTCGGCAGAAGCCTTAGAAAAGTCGGGCTACCTACTGACTGAGGACCGCCAGCGCATCATCGAGGCCGCTGCGGCGAAACCTTGGTAGGCCGCACGCCAACGAGGTGATCGAGTGAAACGCCGCGAGTTCATCACGTTTCTCAGCGGAGCAACAGCCGGATGGCCCCTCGTGGCGCGCGCGCAATATTCGCCGAGCAAGCCCGCACGCATCGGGATCATCGATGATTCTCCCACCTGGAATCCATTCCGCCAGCAATTGCGCGAATTGCACTATGCGGAAGGTCAAAATATCGCGTTCGAATATCGGCGCGCCGATGGAATTCCAGATCGAATGGATGAGGCAGCGGCCGCGCTGGTGCAGGTGCCTGTTGATGTGATCGCGGCATTCGGCTCGACCGAAGCCAAGGCTGCGCAAAAAGCGACGAAGACCATTCCCATTGTCGCGATGTCAATCGGCGATCCCGTTGCGGCTGGGCTCGTAGGGAGCTTGGCCCACCCAGGGGGCAATATCACCGGAAACACAATTCTCGGCCCCGATGTCGTCAGTAAGCGGCTGCAAATCCTCAAAGATGCCATCCCTTCCGTTTCCCGCGTTGGCTTCCTGTGGAATCCCGACAATGCGTCCCATCCGGCGACTTTGGAACAATATCGGAGAGCCGCGCCCTTACTTCACATGACGCTTGTTTCCTTGCCGGCAAGAACAGCCGACGATTTCAAACAAGTCTTTGCGCAGATGTCATCCGATCGTCCCGACGCATTGCTGACCACGAACGATCCACTGCATCTGATGCACATAGCCTCCGTTATCGACTTCCTTGCGAAGAACCGCATCGCCGGAATGTTCCAAATCCGCCAGAACGTCGTCGACGGCGGCCTGATGTCCTATGGTGTGAACCTTCCAGGCCTGTTTCGGCAGGGCGCAATCTACGTCGACAAGATATTGCGAGGTGCCAAGCCCGAAGACTTGCCTATCGAGCAACCGATCAGTTTCGAATTCACCATCAACCTTAAAACCGCAAAGGCGCTGGGCCTTGAGATTCCCACTACGCTCGTCGCACGGGCCGACGAGGTAATCGAATGAGAAGGCGTCGCTTTATCGCGCTTGTGGGTGCCTCTGCGGCGACCCTCGCCGTCCCTGCATTAGCGCAACAGCGCGATCAAAAACCTCGTGTTGCGGTATTGCAGGGAGGCCTTTCCGAGGGAGACTCGGGCGGGCTCAAAGAGGTCGCGGCCTTCGAGGAGGGCCTGAAAACACTGGGGTGGACCCCCGGCCGCAATATCGAACTGGACTACCACTGGCCCGGCGCCGCGCTCGATCAGATGCGCAGATCAGCAGGCGAGATTGCGGATGCGAAACCCAACGTGGTTCTGAGCCGCTCAACGCCCGCTACGGCCGCGCTGACGCAGGCCGGGTTGCCGGTTGTGTTTGTCCTGGTGGCTGATCCCATAGCTGCCAGGTTCGTTCAAACCCTTGCCCGTCCAGGGGGCAATCTTACAGGATTTGCCAGCTTTGAATCGTCGGTAGGCGGGAAATGGCTTGGACTCCTCAAAGAAGCTGCACCGAAGCTGTCGCGAATTGCGCTCCTCTTCAATCCGGGCACCGCTCCTTACTGGGAAGGCTTCTATCAATCTGCCCAAGCCGCGGCCGGGACAATCGGCGTCGAGGTGATTTCGTTACCGTGCGGAAGCGTCGAAGATATTGAAGAAGCGATGGAAACACTGGGCCGGACCGAAGGTGGCGGGATCATTAGCCTGATCGATTCGTTCACGGCACAGCATCGCGATCAGATTACAGCGCTTGCGACACAGCATCGGCTGCCAGCGATCTATGGCAACGAAATCTTCATGCAGGCAGGCGGCATGATGGCTTATTCGGTCGATTACCCGGAACTGTTTCGACGCGCGGCGTCTTATGTCGACCGCATCCTGCACGGTGCCCGCCCGGCCGAGTTACCGGTTCAGCAGCCAGAAAAATTTGCGCTGTCCGTCAATCTCAAAACCGCAGATGCGATAGGACTCAAGCTGCCACAGGCCCTCATTGCTCGAGCCGACGAGGTGATCGAGTGAAATTACCTTTCATTTGCCGAGGGCTACTAAGATGACGACCCAACCGGATGCGGCCCCGGATGCTGCGCTTCAGGGCCGTCTTGCCGGGCTCGCCAAGACGGCTACCTCGTCGGTGGTGCGCAGCCGTCTCTTTATCAAATATGTCGCCTTGCTTATCACGGTGGTGGTACTTGCGCTTCTCGCTAACGGTCTCTTTGAGATTTGGTTTGCGTATCAAGAGCAGAAGGACTCGTTGATCGGTATTCAGCGCGAGCAGGCCCAGGCCGCTGCGAGCAAAATCGAGCAGTTCATCACCGAGATACAAAGCCAAGTCGGCTGGACCACGCAGTTGCCGTGGTCAGATAGCACACTGGAGCAACGCCGTTTTGACGCGCTGCGGCTGCTTCGGCAAGTCCCTGCCATCACCGAACTTGCTCAGATCGACGCCACGGGACACGAACAACTGAAGGTGTCGCGGTTGACCATGGACGTGGTCGGCAGCGGCGTTGACTACACCAGCAAGCCCGAATTCACCGAGGCGGTCGCCCACAAGGTCTATTTCGGTCCGGTTTACTTTCGCCGCGAATCCGAACCGTACATGACGCTTTCGCTTGCCGGAGCGCGAAAGGAGACCGGCGTCAGCATTGCGCAAGTCAATCTCAAGCTCATCTGGGACGTGGTTTCAAAGATCAAGGTCGGAGAACGCGGCCGTGCCTACGTGGTCGATGCCAATGGCCGGCTCATCGCGCATCCGGACATCAGCTTGGTGCTCCGCAACACGGACATGTCGAACTTGGTCCAGGTGCAGGCCGCTCGTGCCGGCGGGGGCCGCTCGCAACAAGTGCAGACCGCCCTGGATATTGCAGGCCATACGGTGCTGACGGCCTCCGCTCTCGTCGCTCCGCTTGGCTGGCTGGTTTTCGTCGAGACGCCGATCGAGGAGGCCTACGCACCGCTCTATGCGTCGATGCAGCGTACCGGATATGTGCTGCTCGGCGCCCTGGCTTTGGCATTTTTAGCCGGAATCATTCTTGCCCGACGCATGGTGGTACCTATTCAGGCGCTTCGGGATGGCGCGGCGCGTGTCGGCAGTGGTGACCTTCACCAGCGCATCAATATCAAGACGGGAGACGAGGTCGAGGCGCTCGCCAATCAGTTCAACGATATGGCGGGTCGGCTCGAGGAGTCGTATGCCGACTTGGAGCAAAAGGTGGAAGATCGCACCCATGAACTTTCCCAGTCGCTGGACGACCTTCGTACCGCACAGGACCGTCTAGTCCAAACCGAAAAGCTCGCCTCCCTTGGCCAATTGACTGCGGGTATCGCGCACGAGATCAAGAACCCGCTCAATTTTGTCAACAATTTCTCGAGTGTGTCGGTCGAACTGATCGGAGAATTGCAGGACGCTCTGACAAAAGTGAACGCGGACGAAAAGACGCGCGAGGACATTGACGATCTAACGGAAACGCTGACCGGCAACCTTGAGAAGATTGCGCAGCACGGCAAGCGCGCCGATTCGATTGTCAAAAATATGCTGCTGCATTCGCGGGAAGGCTCGGGCGAGCAACGATCGGTCGACATTAATAACCTCCTCGAGGACAGCCTCAATCTGGCCTATCACGGCGCCCGGGCCGAGAAGCAGGGCTTCAACATCAATCTGGAGAGGTCTTTCGATCCAGCCGCGGGCGAGGCCGATCTGTTTCCACAGGATGTCACGCGGGTCCTGCTGAATCTTATCTCCAACGGGTTCTACGCGGCGACCAAGCGAAAGTCACAAACAAATGATGCTGCGTACGAGCCGACACTGATGGCCGCGACCAAGAACCTGGGCGACTGGGTGGAGATCAGGATTCGCGACAACGGTACAGGTATCCCGCCGGAAGTGAAGGAGAAGATGTTCAATCCCTTCTTTACGACCAAGCCCGCCGGAGAAGGCACCGGGCTCGGCCTTTCCATAAGCCATGACGTCATTGCGAAACAACACCATGGTTCTATCGCGGTTGACACAGCACCGGACGAATTCACTGAATTTAAGATCGTTCTTCCGCGCAAAGCGTCAATTGCCAAATCAGGGGGACGTGCGTGAACCTTCTCATACTCGTTGTTGACGACGAGCCGGACGTCGAAATGCTGTTCCGGCAGCAATTCCGGCGCGACCTGCGCACCGGACGTTTCACGATGCAATTCGCTCAGTCGGCTGCTGCGGCGCTTCGGCTTATTGAGGACGCGATCGAGGTCTCACTCATTCTGATCCTTTCGGACATCAACATGCCGGAGATGACTGGGTTTGAGCTTCTACCCAAGGCAAAGGCTTTGCGCCCGGAGGTCCCTGTCATCATGATCACAGCCTATGGCGATGCCGAAACCGAACGCAAGGCCCTCGATGGTGGTGCCGAGGCGCTGCTGACCAAGCCGATTGATTTTGGATTGTTGCGCAATGAGATCGAAGCCCGTGTCGAACGGCCCAGCGTGATAGACGAAGATAGGGCCGACTTGACCGCGCGCTTCACTTGCATCGGAATTTTCGGATGACTTTGTGAAGGACAGTCAGGTCGTGCCAAGCAGGGATGCGTGACTCGCCAATCGGATGACGACGCTAGGCTCTTGAACTTGATGAAGTGTAAATAATACGATTGAACTGTTAGACTAGAGTAGCAGATACTGTTCTTGGCTCAAAACTAGTGGAGCTGCGTAAAAAATGGATCCCCTCGATTATTGGCGACTTTGCGATGAATTGTCCGTTGTACAGGCCGCACTGCTTATAGTCGGTGAGGACCCTTCCACGTATCGGAGGGTCATTGACAAGCAAGAGCCGCACAATAGACCGACGGGCTACGAAGCAGCGAAGGCTGCGTTAAAAAATGCTATCAGAGGAAAGCGCCTTCCTGGAGAGATTTTTATTTATCAGGACGAGGACGGAGAGCAGGAGGATTTGCATAGAACCAACATTATGGTTGCAGACCTTCAAGTATGGCTAAGGTCGCGTGGCATAAAGACGGGTTTCTTTTTCCCAGCGCCTGAAGCGGAACCCGATTACCTATCCAAGAGTCACCCGAACTATTCCGGAAAATTGGCGGCGGCGATCGAGGCATGGAAAGCCGTCTCCGCAGACGATCAGCTCAGGAGCGGGAAGTCAGTAAAGCAGACGCTGCTGATCTGGCTTCGTCAGCACGCAAACGAGTTTGGGCTCACAAAGGACGACGGTAGCCCAAATGACCAGGGCATCGAGGAGGTGGCCAAGATCGCCAATTGGGATACTCGAGGCGGCGCACCCAAGACACCGGCGAACCCACCCACCCCTTTTACCTCATTGAACGACAATGATTTTTTCGCGTCCAGAGCAGGGCTGAATAGCCGCTGTTCGCCAAAACCATCCCAGTCGTTGAGCAATTTTCAAGGCGAGTTTTCTTCAACCTCCTAGCTATTAACCCCTGCAATTCCACGTTCATCTTGGGCGCATGGAGCTTCCTGGATGGTCGCTGTCGGCCCCCGCACTTGGCAACGCAAATCCGCAGCGTAAGCGGATCGACCATGAACAAATCCGAGGCGGGCGAAGCAGCGCGCAGTCTCGTGGAGTTTGTACGGCTGCTGGCTGGAGATCGACCGGCGCAAGACTGAAAGAGGTTATGAGCATGCGGGTGACGGAAGTGGACATCGTGTTGGTAAAACCGAAAGACGGGCTGATCGCGTTCGCTAGCGTCGTGCTCGATGACGAGCTTTATTTAAGTGGCATTGGCGTCCACGCTAAACTTGTTGGCTCCGGATACCGCCTGACCTATCCGGCGCGGAAGGTCGGAGAAACTCAATTCAATCTCTTCCATCCCATTCGCAAGCCCGTTGGGTTTGCGATCGAGCAGGCAATTGTTGAAAAGCTGAAAAACGTAATGAGCAAGCGCGATGCTAGATAGGATCGTATTGACGCTGGACCCACAGCCTTTTGATGCCATGCTTTCGGGGCGCTTTAGCGCTTCGGCCGAAGGTTTGCTAACGCAGCCGCACGATCCTCCGGCTGGGCTCAGCACCGCTGTCGAAATGCTTGCGCGGAAGAACGACAAATGACGGCCTGCGGCTTCACAGCGGCAATGGCCGCGGCGGTCGAATTCATCGACCGGTCGACGCCGAACCTTAAGCTCGACCGATGGCTGGCGTCGCGCGGGGTCGACGTGGAGCACGCGTGGAACACGGCCGGCCCAATTTGTGCTCACACGGTGGCGCTTTGGCCGAGCGAGCTTTTCGACTTCTTATTGCCGAAAAGCAATTTATTGGAATTCGCGCTGCAGAGCTGCGGCAATCACGTGCGCGCCGTGGTGCACATCGTTCGAGACAATAACGACGAGACGCCCGTCGATCTGATTGCCTGGTAACCGAGACAGCCGGCTCGCATTTTCCGCTTCCTGGGTGAAGCCGTTATGCTCGGCGCTTCTCAGCTCGGCAACGCGGCGTCCTATTTCGCGGGCGGAGCTCTGCCCGTGCACCAGACTGCTCTCGATTGGTTCGTCGCAGGTTGTCGCGGCGTAAGTGATCCTCGACCCCAAGAAATTTGTGGCCCGACTTTCGGCTTTGCCGGCGCGCGTTGAGGGCTACCCACTGGCAGCGGCGGGCCTTGCCCACGCGAAGAACCTGCGCGCCCTGGTCGGGTGCGTTGAGTGGGTTCAGATCCTCGTGCCGATCGAGGATGCTGCATGAGTGTACGCAAGTTCAGGACAATTCCGGAGGCGGAACGCTACGAACGAGGCAAGCGGCTCGGTCTCATCGACGTGACCAAATGGGATGGACAGCCGATACCGCAGCGCGATTGGCTTGTCGAAAATCTGATCCCGATGCGCAACGTCACGTTGTTCACCGGCGATGGCGGCCTCGGAAAATCGACGCTACTGGTCCAGCTCATGACCAGCACGAGCCTCGGTTCGCCATGGTTGGGCTTGTCCATCCTCAAGGTGCCGGCGCTGGGCTTATTTGCCGAGGATGATGAAGACGAGCTGCACCGGCGATTCGCTGCCAGCACGGCCCACCTCGGAGTCAAATTGGGCAAAATCCCAGACGCTTATCCTTTGGAGCGAGTTGGCGAGGATAACGCGCTAATGGTCTTCGACCGCGCGGAGCGCGGTACACCGACCCCTCTTTATAACGAGTTACGCGAAGAGGCGTGCGAGTTGGGCGTCCGGCTGATCGTGCTCGACAGTGCACACGACTTGTTTCCTGGCAACGAAAATTCGCGGCCTCAGGTCCGCCAATTTATCGGCGCGCTCCGCCGGATGGCGCTCGACATAAACGGGGCCGTCGTGCTCGCCTCTCATCCGTCCCTGAATGGGCTGAATTCGGGGTCTGGCACTTCAGGCAGCACGGCGTGGCACAACGCGGTCCGCTCGCGCCTCTACCTCGAGCGCAAGTCAACCAACACCGACCCCGATGCCCGAATTCTCAAGAGCAAAAAATCAAACTATGGACCAAGCGCGCCAGATATTAGGCTGCACTGGGAGGGTGGCGTGTTCGTTCCCGAGACGTCGACCGATCGTGCGTCGAAACGTGACGACGTCGCTGAGCAAGCTTTCCTCGCATGTCTGAGGCTGGCCGCTGATCAGGGCCGACCGGCATCCGCCGCGAAGACGTCTACCTACTACGGTCCAAAGTTATTTTTGGGAATGCCGGCTACGCGCGGCATGACACTGGCTAGGCTTGAGCGCTCGATGGAGAGCCTCTTTGCGCGCAGGGCAATAAGCACCAGCACTGTTGCCGGGCCTGACCGCAAGCCGAAGACGGTGATAGTCGAGGCTGGCGTGCCATGACCGCCTATGTGAACTCCTATACTAACCCTTTGCATTCATTGCGGGAGAAGGACTGTTCAGTCCGCGGGAACTCCTATTCCAACCCCTTGAATTCATTGCGGCGACCTGCGGGCACTCTCCCCCTACTACTTCGTAGTAGGGCCGGCCGTTGGGCCCGGCTGGCCCTAACCGGGCCGAAGGCAGGCGCTCGACGGCAGGAAGCTGCTCGCTCTCGCCGCTGCGACTGCGGCTATTGCTACGCCCAGCGGCGGCCCTCCCAAATAACGGCGAGGTATGCGCGAGCCCGGTGGCGTGTAGGCGTGGGAATCACGCAAGACGCGCACCGCGGGCTTCAAGTCGGCCATCCGGACGCGGCGCAGGAAAACCGAAGCACCGAACAAAATCGTGGGAGAGGCGACTCCCAATGACCGCTCGAAAAGGAAAACTTCTCCTACCAGCGCGTACCCCGGCTTATGTTGATCGGGAAACCGGAGCAGCGGAACTTCGTATCTCGCCGAGACCTGGGATCGTTGGGTAAAGGACGGGCGCCTCCCCTCCCCGTCACCCGGCTTTCCTCCTTCGGCCCCACGATGGCGATGGGCTGACGTCGATCGCAAAATGTCGGGGAAACCTGACAATGATGCCGATGCGTTTGTAGCTTCGGCGGGTAAGTTGAGAAATGGGTCGGAAAAGGGTCGCCGCCGTGCGCTTACCTAAAGGCGTGGAGAGAGTCCGCGCTCGAGGGCGGACCTATTATTACTGGAATCCAGGACGAGGCACCGACCGAGAGAGCGATCGCATTCCGTTGCCAAACGCGGACGATCATCCGGTTGACTTCTGGCGCGAAGTCGAGCGGAGAAGCTCCGACGTTCCGGCAATTTTCCCGGCTGGATCGGTTGGAGATCTCGTTGAACGCTATCGCGCCAGCGAGGAGTTCAAATCGAAGTCTGCGCTCGACGCAATCAAGTTACAGTGTCCACCTCAGAAGGTTCAGCGCGCCGGAAGCGTGGGGTCTGTTGCGCGTTCGCGATCTTACAGCAGCCGGTGTTCTCGCCGCTCGTGATGCTTTGAAGGCTACGCCCGGCATGGCGAACCACATGCTCTCTTGCGGTCGCACCCTTTGGAATTGGGCCATCCCGCTCGACATTGCGGAGAACAATCCATTCGAAAGGGTGAAGCCGTTTGACGTTCTCGACCGCGGTCATGTCCCGTGGCCGCAATGGGTCACCGACTACATAATCACACACGCAACCCCTGACCTTGTCCGGCTCACGCGACTGGGCATCATGACATGTCAGCGTGAATCCGACCTGATCCGCATGGGTCCAGAGCATCGCGAGCGCAACGGAATTTGGTGCAGGCCGAAAAAAACTCGTCGCCGCCGCCGGGCGTTTCATATTCCTCTGCAAACCGCAGACGCGCTTGAGCTCGACCGTTGGGCAGAAACGCCAATCACTTTCACGAATTCGCGCTGGAAGGCGCCGATCCCGCGGCACCGCGACGATCTTTACCTTTATTCACCGCGCGCCGCGCCCTACACCGAAACGAGCATCAGGGCGCGCTATCATCGCTGGCTGAAGCGAACACCAGAAGGCAAGAAACTTTGCGCACTTTGGCAGAAATGGGTTGCCGATCAGGCCCGCAAGTACGAATGGGATATTGACGCCGACGACGCCGCCAATCCCACCATCCATGGACTGCGCGGCACGGGCATACTGCTGCGGTATTCACTCGGCTATGAGGTCGATCAGATCGCAAACGACATCGGAATGTCACGCCAAATGGTCGAACGATACATGCGGTTTAAGGATCAAATGGAGGTCGCCGCCAGCGGCGGCGCACGACCAAGGCTGGTAGAGGTCAAGAGGGCTAGACCGTGAACGAATTGGCATCTATATGTGCACCGGCTTTACCGGAATTTGCAAAACAGAACCACAGAATTTGCAAAACCAAAACGAATAGTGATGTTTGATTTCAAATACTTAGGTGGGGAATAGTTCAACGGTAGAACAGCGGACTCTGACTCCGTTAATCTAGGTTCGAATCCTAGTTCCCCAGCCAGCGCCACCCCAACTCTCTGAACATCTTGGACCTTTCGTTCCAGCTTGATCTCTCAAGCGGCGAATTGACCACGATGCTCCCACAATGCTCCCACATCGCCCGCAAGCGCGGTATCTATTACTATCGGCGCAGGCTCCCCGGTCACCCGACCGATGAGTTGACAATCTCATTGCGGACCCGCTCATTCCGCGAAGCGCAGTGGCTTGCATCCAGGCTGGATCGCGAGTTTCGCAAGGTCATCGCAATAGTGAACAAGAACGATAAAACAGCAGACGTTCAACGAATTGCCCGCGAGTATCTCAAGAGCAAACTAGACCACGACATGGAGCAGCGGGAGGCTCTCCGCACCGGGCGGTATACAGCCTGTCTGAGGGGTCCTATTCCTCCTCTACTGACGATCTGGCGTGGGTCGAGGCAGAACTTCAGACCGCCAAGACGGAACTGCGCGAGCGGCTGTATGAGCACCAGCGCCCACTGATTGACGAGATCATGGAAGAGC
Organism: uncultured Alphaproteobacteria bacterium; assembly: GCA_963732015.1. Classification (GTDB taxonomy): domain Bacteria; phylum Pseudomonadota; class Alphaproteobacteria; order Rhizobiales; family Xanthobacteraceae; genus BOG-931. Next base: position 34,140 of record CAVSXY010000015.1, read on the forward strand.
ACTCGCTTCTTCCTGAGCTCCGCGACGCTCTCTCACACGCCATCTTCAGAGCTAACGTCGAGCTGTGGGAGACGGTGCGCCAGCGAACACTTGGTGACTTTTCAACGCTGCAGCTGCACATCCCCGAACGTGACCAGCCAATCCCGGTGAGCACACCCCACGCCGCGCCATCGCCGACTGGTCCTCAGCTCTCCCAGGTGTTGCCGGGCTTCCTTGACTTCATGTCAAAGCAAGAAGGATGGCGTGGGCAGACCTTGTCGCAGAACAGGACGACCTACGACATGTTCGTCCAGTGTTGTGGCGACAAGTCCGTGACTGCATATCAGCGCAAGGACCTTGCAGCCTTTTATGACCTACTGCGGGCTCTACCGAGGCTCTACTCCAAGAGTGCGGAATGGAGAGGGCTGCCGCTTGTTGAGATTGCCAAGAGTGCCAAGGAGCGGGATCACGAGCGTCTCACCATGACGACGGTGAAGCGTCACTTCTCCGCTCTCGGCCGGCTGTTCGGATATCTGAAACAACGCGGCGAGTATGCGGGCGAAAATCCAGCCTATGGGTTCGAGTTTCCAGACAAACGCAGAGCACGAACCAAGCGCAGCATGTGGCAAGGCGAAAGCCTGACCAAGCTGTTCTCGTCCCCGGTCTGGACGGGATGCTTTTCGGAAAGCAGACGCTCTCGACCAGGCAAACTTATCATCAAGGACGAAAAATACTGGCTACCACTGCTAGGCCGTGTGGACGGATTTGATCAAGATGAAGCCGAGAGCAAGCGCGACGAATGAGCCGTAATTCTGCGCCGTCTTCTCGCATCGAAGCGCGATACGTTTGAAGCGCTTGAGTTTGCCGACGGCTTGTTCGATGCGTGCCCGCGCCTTGTAGAGTGTTTTCGGAAAGAAGGTGGGGATGTCCTTGGTGTTGGATCGATACGGGATCGCCGGACATATTCCACGTTGACGTGCGGCCTCGCGATTTGATTTAGAATCATAGCCCTTGTCACCGAGCGCGGCGCGCGGATTGATATCGGGGCCGATGTCGAGAAGCGTCTCGAAGTTGCGGCTATCGCTGGCTTCACCACCGGTGAGATGAAAGGCAATTGGCAAGCCACCGAAATCGGTCTTCAAGTGGATCTTGGTAGAGAAACCGCCACGCGAGCGGCCCAGCGCCTGATCGTGCTGCCCCCTTTTGCGCCTGCCGCCGAGACATGGGCGCGGACCACGGTGGAATCGAACATCTGCACCAGATCCGCCGTCTCGCTCAATGCCGCCAACGCATCGAAGAAAGCTTCGAAAGTTCCGGACCGGCTCAAGCGCCAGAACCGCTTCCAGACGCTGTTCCAATGCCCAAACTTTTCCGGGAGTGCCCGCCAAGTGATGTTGTGAACCACGAAATACTGCAGGGCTTCGAGAAACTTTCGGTCATCCCGACCTTTGTCGCCGCGGCGTGGGCATGATGCATCAAATACCTTCAAAACAATCGTCCAGTCCTCTTCCCAGGAGTGAGCATGGTCGGTCCTCCAAATAACCGACCGCCCATGAGTCACAGAAAAAATGATTTGGGAATCCCTCTACCCTATGACTTTGCTAAATCCGTCCACACGGCCTAGGACTATATCACGGCAACCGTCTCGAAGAATTTGCTCAGCTTCACCGAGCCGATGTGCGACAGGAGGACGGCATTTGGTTTTTCGACATCAACGACGAGGGAGATAAGCAGGTCAAAAACGAGCAATCGAAGCGCCGAGTGCCGCTTCATCCTGAACTTCATCGGCTCGGCTTTCTAGAATACGTCGAGAGTACTACTTCCAACTCTAACGACCGCGTGTTTCCTCTGTTACAGCCTGGCGGACCTGATCAAAAACTTGGATATTTTTTCACAAAGTGGTGGTCGAAGTATCGTAGGGACGTAGGCGTGTATGAGAAGGGCCTAGATTATCATTCGCTCAGGGCGAGCGTCGCAACGAAGCTCGCGACCGCTGGAGTTTCTCTAGAGTTCAGGAACGAACTCCTCGGGCACGAGGGTTCGTCAATAGATGAACAAAACTATCAGAAGGGTTTTCCGCTGAAGTTGCTGGCCGAAGCCATCAGCCGAGTATCATGGCCGGAAGTTTCTTTCTAGGTCCGCTGTCATGTGGCGCCACGCGCGTTGACATTGTACGGCACCGAAGAGGCTGAACGTGGAATGCAACTGATAGAGACCGCCGACAAAATCGCTGACGAGGTTGGCGTGTGCGCGGAACGTGCTGGCTACACACTGGACGAGGTCACCACGCCACTGCGGAAGAGCACACCCACCGCAGACTTGCCGTCAGCGGCGTAGGTAGGACCACCAAAGACCGGAGCAAGCGGGAGAGGACTTGAGAGACCCGCCTTGCTTCGGTTGTTCGGTAGCTTAAGGGCTCTGAAGAGCCTGAAGGAACACAACAGAAGGACCACTTTTCAGTCCTCTAAAGGGCCTTACAGATAACCTTTTTGGATAACCCTAAAACAGAAACTGAAGATTGAGCGAAGAGAACTCTTCAGTCCTCTAAAGGTTAATCTACGTGTCCCAGCAGCGTAACTGCTTTACTTCTTCCACCGTGGTCCTCACTGTCGCTTCGTGTGTTCGAGCAACAGCCCTGAAGGGGTAGTTGGAAAATACCATTGAAAAAACCACTACCCAGAGCCCTAAGCGCTCTTCAGTTTTCTAACGTCCTTACGATGCTGTAGAACGGTCACTAAAGGAAATTCAAAAGTGTGTATCGCCAAGGGGATAGTGGTCGTTGTGTGCTCCGGCCTGAATAATACACAGAAACCCCCAAGAGAGGCTCTCTGCTGGGGGATATTGTGCATTAAGCCCCGCTGGGCCAGACAGGGCACTGAAGCTGCCTTTCAGAGCCTGTCTCGCCTCCTATGGAACCCTTTAGGCCGCTAGAGTCTCATTAGGCACCCTTCGTTCAAAGCGTCCCGCTCGCCGTCCCTTGCCGGGTAGGTACTTCCACCCCATGCCCTCAAGGGCTCTAGAGAACTCTGGCGTAAGCGCGGCGAACCTCACCGCTCCCCAGGACTTGCCTAGCTGCTTTCCAAGCTCTGTTGTGGTCACTGCTGTGGCCGTGGAGCCGCTCAGTATCTCAATGACCCGCTCAGCCCATGTGGCTCCATCATGTCCGTCGTCAAATGATTTGAGACAAGTCTCGGTTTGATTTAGTGGAGGCTCCAGCTCATCTGGTTTGCGATCTTAAGCGGCTTTGTTTTGGTGCAGCAAGCGGCGGTTCTGGATTGTGCTTCGTTTGATCCTTTCTCGGTTGAGTAAGATGGTCTGGCCCCGTCCGAGGTAGACGTCGGCAGGTGTGAGATTGTTCAGGCTCTCATGATAGCGCTGGTGGTTGTAGTGATCGACGAACCTACTGATGCTGGCTTCGAGATCGCCGGGTAAATAATAGTTTTCGAGCAAGATTCGGTTCTTCAAGGTCTGGTGCCAGCGTTCGATCTTGCCTTGCGTTTGCGGATGGCAAGGGGCGCCACGAACGTGTCTCATGCCCTGGGCCACGAGCCATTTCGCCAGATCTCCGGAGACATAGCTCGAACCATTATCGCTCAGCAGACGTGGTTTATGGACAACCCGCGCCTGACTACAGCCTGATGCTGTGAGAGCCAGTTTCAAGGTGTCCGTGACGTCGTCAGCTTTCATCGTCGTACACAGCTTCCATGCAATGATGTAGCGCGAGAAGTCGTCCAGGATCGTGCTGAGATAGAACCAGCCCCAGCCGATGACCTTCAGATACGTGAAGTCGGTCTGCCAGAGCTGGTTCGGCGCCGTCGTCTTGTCCTTGAACTCATCCGCGGCCTTCACCACGATGAAGGCTGGGCTAGTGATCAGGTCATGCGCTTTCAGGAGGCGATAAACCGAAGCTTGCTCGCGCCGCAGATCGCCCAACTCAACGGTATGAGCTCGCCCAGCGCCACCAGTCCCGCAGCGATGGCGCCCAGCAGATAGCCGACGCCCCCAAAACGCCAGCGCCGGCATGGTGCGATTCTGCACCCAGCAGAACAGCATTAAAAGGCCGCCAGCCGCCAGGATGAACACGGTCACGGCGCACAGGGTCGGCAGGTCGATGACGAAATGCGACGACAGGTAGATTGGCACCGAGGTCCCCCGAGCCACCGCGCGAGCGGGGATAGACTTCTACCACCGCACTCTTAACAATCTGCTTCCGGCATCCGCCGAAGAGCGCGCGGGCATCTTGAAATGTTCCTAAACAAATCGTTCACTGGAACCGGGAGAGAATCGTAGCGACCAGCCACTTGACCGCGCCTTCAACGATCCATCCGGCAAGCGCCGCCGCGGCGAAACCGACGGAGGCCAAGATTGCCAACCGCGCGCGTGCGAGCTCCAACGCGGCAATCGTCGGCTTGATCGCTTCTACAGATGCGACGTGCCGATCCAGCTTTGCGGCGAGGTCCTGCAAGGCCGCCGTATTGTCTTCATGCCGGCGCGATTGTAGGTCCCGGCCCTCGTCGATGCGGCGCTGCAGCTCACGGACACTCGCTTCGAGCGAGCCGATCGGGTGGCTGATTTGAGGACAGATCGTTCACCGCGACGCCAAGATGCACGTTGGTCACGGCGCGCGTCGAGCGCGGATGATCTCGTCGGTGGCGAGTTTGTTTGTCGCCGTGCCGCGCATTCGTTCGAAACGACTGGGCCGCAACCGGCCTTTGCCGGGCCTCCGCAGAAAGGCACGGCCATCGTCCGCGACTTCGAAAACGACTTTGTTGCTAGCCTTAAGTTTGAGCCAATCGCGAACCGGCTTGCGATCGTGACTTGCCCCTTGTGCGTGACCAGCCGTAGCCATATTCAACCCCGGCAGGCCCGAAACATTAAATAGTTATCATGTAGTTGGGGGGCTTGGGATCGCCGCGCGATTCCGCTGTGCAGCAAGCACCGTACGTTCGCTTAGACTTGGGTCGCCGCGGGTCGAAATCTTGACGATGTCAGAGTTCTGAGGAGATTAGCTTGATGGAAATTGAAACGATCCACACGGACAAGCATCATCGGGCGGCCCTCGCCGAAATCGAAGGCGCGCCGGATGGTACCGAGCAAGGCGACCGGCTCGACGTCCTCGTTGCCCTCGTGGAGATTTACGAAGCGAGACGATGGCCGCTCAACATAGACAAGAGCTTTGATCCGATCGACTTGCTCAACTACGCTATCGAGGAGGCCACAGCCAGGCCGAATTGGCCGAGTTGCTCGGCTCGCGCTCCGGCGCTTCGGAAATTCTCTCACGCCGGCGAGCACTCACTGTCGACATGACCCACAAGATTTCCGAAGGCTGGAAAATCCCGGCAGAGCTTCTGGTCCGGCCCTACAAGACCGAACGGGCTGGCTGAGCGGTACATATTTTGACCACTGGGATCGCCGGTATAAGACTGAGACGGCGACAAGCCACGCTGAGCCACGCCTGAAAAAAATCGCACTAAGTCCGATATCCCCAAGTGCCGGTCAAATCACCGTTTTGGATGCTGTACGTTTTGTACCGAATCCGTGACAATGGACCATGGCACGACGGACACGACCAGCGGCGCGGCAATGGACGGGGCTTTACTATGCGCGGCAAGCGCGAGGGATGAGCAGGACCGAGCTCGTCAAGCGCTCCGGCGTCTCCAAGCAGCAGCTGTCACGGCTCGAAAACGGCCTGATCCGGTTGCGGCTCGATCACCTCAAACCGTTCGCCAGTCATCTGGGCTACACGCCGGAGCAGATCTTGCTATGGGGACGTTATCCGGGCACCGGCGGCCCCACTGACTTCTAGCGATCCGACCGCCGGAGTGGCCGCACCCACTGGGTCGGTTGTTCCGCCGCCTGGATTAGTGCCCGAACTCGACACCCGCGCCGGTCTCGGCGGTCCAGCGACGCGCGAGGTGCGCAAAGAGGGTCGTCACGCTGACATTATAAAAGGCGAAGGCTGGCTGTTTCCAGCAAGCTTTCTCCGCGATCAATTGCACACCTCGTCAAACCGGCTCCTGGTGGTCGACACCAATGGTGACAGCATGGCTCCCACCATTCTTGCGGGTGAGCGCGTCATCATCGACACCGGCCACGAGACGCCAACCCCCGATGGCCTTTACGCCATCCGCGACACGTTTGGCAGTGTCGTGGTCAAACGGCTGCAGGTCATGCGATCGGCCAAACCCACACAAGTCAAAATCATCTCAGACAATGGCAATCACGCTAGTGAAGAGACACTGCTCGACGATATCGAAGTCGTCGGAAAGGTTCTTTGCTGCATTAAGCTAATCTGACAACTGTTCTACGGTACTTCCTGAGACGACAAAGCCTAAAGCAAATTACACGTTCCGGTTTGTCTTTCTGGCGACTGGTCGAGATTGGGCGATTCCGAAGGCGCTACGGCCGAAGGTGTCTCAGTTGCTCCGTCGCGAATTCTTTTGCGCTGAACACCGGAGCCTCGCGCCCGAACAGAGCCCCACCCTCATAGGCCATCTTTTCGAGCGGGCTGCCCAAAGCTGGGAAATACAAAAGCGGCTTCATGTCCGCCAGGTTCAGGACCTTGTTGAATTCGACGTCCATGCCTTCCATCTCGCCGCCCCGCTGATGCTTTTTAGCCGCGAATGAGATCTGAGCTTGCCACTAAGCAAAAAGCCGGCCTGAAGGGCTGACGCTTTGGTATACACGGTCTGAAACGCTTTCCTATGGCGCCGAATCATCTCTCTATCCCCGCAGCGCATTCCGCGCTCTCCGGAGAAAGAACCTCATGACGTTGCCAACTAAGGCGAAGAAACTAACTGCCGTAGCCATAAAGCAAATAGGCCATGGGGCGCTTGGAGCTTATCACCTATCTCTTTGGTGATGTGGAAGGGCAACCTTGTGGTGCGAAGCGGTCTCGTAATGAAGGCGCAATAGATCCATACCGTAGTCGTTGCCGTTGGGTGTCCGGACGATCGTATGGACGTGGAATTTCTCCGGCCGGGGGTTGTTGAGCACAACGCCTTTGTGGTGATCGAACTCGATCATCACCACCGGGCTTTGAATGCGATAGTAAAAGGCGCTGTCTTCGCCCATACCGCCCGCCCAACAGAAATGGGTCTCCAGGACGTGCCGCTCTACGTCGTCCATTCGGGTCTGAAAGGGACCGGAAGGCAATGCGGATAGATAGCACTTGGTAAGATCGAGCAAAGCTTGACGCTGCTGCGGACAAAGCTCCGCTCCGCTGATCCCTTCATAAGGAACGACGGCATTGTCCTTATAACGTCCGCCGAAGGACATTCCGTCGTTACCTTGATGCCGGCCGGGAGGCAGCTGGTCGGCAACGGTGATGTCGGAGAAAACGGCCGTTCGCTTTTGCTCCGCCGTCAAATTGCGAGCAAATAACAATCCGAGAAACTCTTCGTCCTCAAAGACGGCGAATCCCGCGTGTTTCCCCTCGTCCACATAACACGGTTCCGCGCCCATGAAGGTCGGCGTCAGCGTCATCTGCTCGCCCAAAATGAAGCAAGTGATGATCAGATGATGGCCGCTCAGCTGCCATCCCCACGGCTCGGTCTCTGAAGGCTCGCCGAAGACATGCAATTGATAGCACCACTCGCCGAGCAACCGGGGCGCCCCAACGAGCTCGCCGAGAAAGGCGTTCAGCCTCATCAGATTACGCGCCTTCTTGTAGCCTGAGGCACTAAGACTTGCCTTAACGACGGCCATAGCAGCCTCTTGGAGAATTCCCGGAACTTCGTCGAGCCGAAGTCCAAAATCCTCATATCGAACGATGCTGTTCTGCCATAGCTGCCGCTCCCGCGAGTCAATCGGAAGACAGGCTTTCCTTTTTTGTTCCGGGCTGAGTCGCGCTACAAACGCGCGTACGGCGTTGAGGATTTCCCTCGTCGGCGCTGATTCGGGCCTGAGCGCGAAGAGGCTCGGGACGACGTTGCCGTCCGTGGTGACGCCCTTGAAAGGTGTGGACAGAAGTGTTTCGACTCCCCTTCGTTCGTTTTCGCCACGCGCGGGCAGCACCGCCTCAAAATATTGCTTGTGGGACAATCCGAAATGGAAGGCTTTTCCCATTTCCGGAATGAATTTGCGAAAGTCAGACCTGGACATTGCGACACAATCCTGGCTTCGCGGCGTCTTGCTATGAACCTGCACCGCCAATCTATGGAATAGACACGTGCAAAATCTTCGCAACCGCCCAGTTGGTTAGCCGCAAAATTGCAACGACCTCGGTAACGGTTGCAGGCTAATCTACTAACTCTTGCCGACGAGGTAATCAAATAGCACTTTGCTTTCGGGCGGCGGCGGTCAAGTCAGCCCGACTTGATATTCGCGAACTTGATTACCTTTGCCCACTTGGCAACTTCGCTCGCCGTGAACCTCGCAAAGTCGCCGGACGAACCTGCAAGCGTCGTATCGCCGAGGGCAGTAATCCGCGATTTTATCACAGGGTCAACGAGAGCTTCGTTGATGGTCGTGTTGAGTTTTTCTATGATGCCGGATGCCGTGTTCTTTGGCGCGCTGATGCCATGCCAGCCCGCAGCCTCGTAACCCGGTACAAATTCAGCCACGGTCGGGAGGCTCGGCATTACATCCAAGCGCTTTGCGGTCGTGGCCGCCAATGGTCTTAACTGGCCGGCAGTGATGAACTCAATCGATGCCGGCAGCGGCGTAAACATGACCTGGACTTGGCCACCGATTAGATCAGGATATACGTTCCCGCTGTAGGGGACGTGGACCAGATCGACGCCGGTCATCATCTTGAACAGCTCGCCGCTCACGTGCGGGCCCGAGCCGATGCCATTCGACGCCATATTGATCTTGCCGGGATTTGCCTTGGCATAGGCGATGAACTCAGGAACGGTCTTAGCCGGAACCGACGGATTCACCACCATGATGTACGGTGTCAGGTCGATGCTGGCCACCGGAACGATGTCTAAATTGAAATCAAAAGTAAGGTTGTCGTAGAGCGTCGCGTTGATCGCATTGGTCGAGGTACTCAACAGCAGCGAATGGCCGTCAGCGGGGGCGCGCGCGACGACTTCGGCGGCAATATTGGTCCCAGCACCCGGACGGTCCTCGACGATTAACTGCTGGCCAAGCCGGCCCGACAGCCATTGTCCGATCAAGCGCGCGATGATGTCGGATGCACTGCCGGCAGGAAAACCAACGATTACGCGCACCGGCCGCGTCGGATAATCGAGCGCGCGCGCGACGCGCGGAACAACAGGCAGCGCAGCCGCCCCCGCAGCCAGATGCAAAAACTCGCGGCGGGGCAGTTTCATCGTAACCACGCCATCGTAATAGGCGCGGCGCGGGATGGCATCGTCAGAAACTCCACGACATCGCACCGACATTGGACTCGCGGTCGAGCGTAGCGACGGAATCAAAGATGGACGCCGACCAATTCTTCCGGAGTCCTGCGGTAATCGTTTCGAACTTCTCTCGCAAGCCAGCGCGGTCTAAGGGCTGCTCGGGCGTACCGGGAAAATGCTCAATATCCTCATGCAGCTCGCGGCCGTCCTTTAGGCGCACCGTCACACCGCTCGCCAACGGATTCTGCGTGGTCATTTGCTTACGCAACTCAAGCTTCACGTTCCGACAGAGGTTGCGGATCCTCTGGTCGTTCAGCGTCGTTTCGGAAAACGCGCTTGGATCGCGAGGATCCAAGCAGCACGCGAGGGCCACGCAGAACGGAGTGCTGTATTGCGCCATCGCCAGATCGCGCGGCTCGAGAATGTTGTGGTGACTCAGCATTTTCTCGCTGCCCGCAACCGTCACGGCTTCGACGTCGCCGCCCGTAAAGCCGAAGCGGCTCTTCAGCCGTAGGATGGCCGTGACGGGCACATGCGCCGTGATATGGCAAGAATAACGCTTGAACATTATGCGCGTCGTCTTCCACACCTCCCCTAGGCCCGCCGTGAGACGATTCGGGTCGCCGTCGCGGCAAAAGACATTCAGATAGCCAAACTTGCCTTCGAGAATGGTGGCCGGACCGGCAAAACCATCACGGGCCAGCATGGCGGCCATCAAGCCGGATTGCGCGCTGTGTCCAAGGTGCAGCCGCTTCACCGTGCCTCCGCCCGACTTCGTGAATTCCAGCAGCCCCGACGACAACGAGCCCGCAATACCGAGCGCATTGGTCATCTGCTCGGCATCCAATTTCAACAGCCGACCGGCGACTATGGCGCCCCCGAATGGTCCGGTCACGCCCGGCGCATGGAATCCGAGTTTTTCGATCGTCTCCCGCGCAGCGTCGCCGATCCGGTGCAGCACCTCAAAGCCAGCGACGAAGGTGGTGATAAATTCGCGACCCGAGGCTCCCATCTCCTCCGCCACGGCGAGCGCGGGCGGCAGCAATGAAGCACCAGGGTGCACGCCCACGCTCGGCGATACCAGATTGTCCATTTCAAACGAATGCGCGAACACGCCGTTCGCGAGGGCCGCTATCGGCGCATGCACTTTAAGCGGCGTTCCAAGGACAGTGCTGTGGCCGCCGTTTCCATATCGTTCGGCATAGGCGAGCACGGGCTTCGACGAGAACACCGTGCTGCCGAACGCACACACCCCGACAATGTCGATGATACAATCCTTGGCGCGCTCCACGACGGCTTGCGGGATTTGCTCGAATTGCAGTTGCAACGCGAAGTCAGCGAGGGTTTGGGCGGCGGTCATCGTGGGCGAACTTTCGTTGAAAAAACGTCGGCGCGGCGTCTCGGCGCCGCTTCAGGCGCACAGCTCCATGGCGACCTCATCTCCTTGCGGCGTGAGCTTGCCGCCGAGCTTCGCAGTGCCGGTGGAAAGCTGGCCGAAGACTTCGCCCTCGTTCTTGAGTGGGCAGAACACGGTCTCGTTATCGTCGTTGTGGCGGACGAATTGAAACGCGGCCTTCTTCACAGCCGTGCCGTCGAATGTCACTTTTGCAAGCATGCCGACCCAATCGCCGTGCTTGATGCCTCCGTGTCCGGTATTAAAGCAAAAGCTACCGAGACCGTAATAGATCGGCTTCCCGCGATAGCTTTCGACCGGCAGAGAAAAATGCGGCCCGTGACCGAAGACGACATCGGCGCCGGCGTCGATCGCGGTATGAGCAATTTCCCGCATGTACTGGAAGACCGTCTGATCCACCCCCCAGTGACAGGAAGTGATAACGATATCGCACCTCGCCTTGAGCGCCGCGACGTCGTCGCGAAAGCGCTGCAATGAGGACGGGTCGGCCCAGGTAACGATTGCAGGCGCCACGCCCGGCCGGTTGAGCGGGATCGCTCCAGGCCCAGCCCGAAACATCGGTACCTGATATGCCGTGTGGCCGCGGATGGTGGCAACGCCCGCCGCATTGTTGGACGCCTCATGATCGGTCATCCAAAACACCGACGTGCGTTGCAGCATGCCAATTCGCAGGCCCTGCCATTCAAGCAACGCTGGTTCGCGCGCCCTTTGCAGCGTGGCGCCTGCGCCCGTATGAGGAATACCGAGTTGATCAAGCCGTGCGACGGAAGACAAGATCGGCTCGGTGCCGTAATTAACATTGTTGGCGATGCCGACCGCATCAATGCCCGCTATTTTCAGCGCTTCGGCTGCCGCAAGCGGAGCAAAAAATCCTTCGCGGTCGAGCGCGTGCGCGGCGTCCGGTTCGTAGAAACAACATTCGAGATTGCTAAAGACGAGATCGGCTAATTTAAATTCTGCAGCGACCTTGGCAAAGGGGCCCGCAGGATTCGTGACATTCATCAGGTTGACGTCACCAGTGAGAAGAATTTGCAAGATCATGCGGACGCAATCCCTTTTTGGATGGTTCTCGAGGTAAGACGGTGCGCGAGCGGAACACGCACGCCATTACTCCGGTTTGATATTGGCCGCGCTGATGACCCTGCGCCACTTCTCAGTGAAGTCGACTACGAATTTCGCGAAGTCGGCCTGCGAAGTCACCAATGGGTCGAGTGAAAGTTTAGCAAGCTGCGCCTTGAAGGTCGGATCAGCTAGTGCGGCGTTCACCTGTGTATGGAGGACCGCGATGATTTCGGGCGGTGTTTTGGCGGGGGCGCCCAAGCCGACCCAACCGCCGGCTTCATAGCCTTTGACATATTCGCCGAGCGCCGGAACGTCCGGTAACAATACCGCGCGTTGTATGGTCGTCACTCCGAGTGCACGCAGCTTGTTGTCGTTGACATATCCGATCACCGAAGCGAGTGAGGTGAAGACTACCTCAAGGCGTCCGGCCATCAGATCGGTAAGGGCGGGTCCGATACCTCGATAGTTGACGGTAACAAGATCGATCCCCGCCATCGACTTGAAGAGGACGCCGATGAGCTGCGATGGGCTACCCGGGCCGAGTGAGCCGACATTGATCTTGCCCGGATTGGCTTTGGCGTAGGCGGTGAATTCGGGAACGGTCTTGGCGGGGAAGGCCGGGTTCACCACCAGAACGAATGGGGCGGTGACTAAACTCGCCACAGGCGCGATATCACGGGCGAAGTCGAAATTGGGGTTGTTATAGAGCCTCGCGTTATAGGCGTTGCCATCGCCGATCTGTAGCAACGTGTAGCCGTCCGACTCGGAGTGCGCGACGAACTCGGCGGCGATATTACTGCTGGCACCAGGACGGTTCTCGACCACGAACTGCTGTCCGAGTTTCTCCGACAGCCAGGCCGAAATTAGCCGGGTCGCGGTATCAGTAAAGCCTGCCGGCGGAAAGCCGACGACAACGCGCACCGGACGCGTCGGATAATCGATGGCCCAGGACCGGCTGGAGACAGCCGGGAAAGCGACGGCACAAGCAGCGGTTCTCAGCAGATGTCGACGAGCAAGTTCCATCGCGGATCTCCGATCTCGTCCCAAGGACGCAGCTTGCGAAGCATTTCGTGCATGGACTGCCGCCTTTTCGAATTCAGGCTGAGCGGTCGAGTAAGCTCTGCCGCGTTGCGGCGTAACGGCGATCGAGCTCATCGAACGTTGTCTTGCCGACCAGGCGTTGCCGCTCCTTAAAGGACACCAAAGGACCACCCTCGCCTATCTGTCCTTTGCTCTGTAATAAGCGGAGCGCATTTTGCATGCCGGCAATCGCAGCCTGTAACGCAACGTTCGCGTACAGTACGAGTGCGTAACCCATCTGAGCCAGTTCCCCGCGACCGACCACCGGAGTTTTTCCCCCGACGACGATATTGAGGAGCAAAGGTGCCGCAATGAGCCTGGGCAGTGCGGCCAGCTTCTCGACACTCTCGGGCGCCTCGACAAAGAGAATATCGGCGCCTGCAGATTGATAATGCCTGGCGCGGTTAACGGCGGCATCGAAGCCCTCAACGGCGCGGGTATCTGTACGCGCCATGATCAAGGTGTCAGGTGACCGCCGTCCTTCGACGCCAGCCTTGACCTTACCGCACATCTCTTCGACGTCGACAACGGCGTTGCCTGAGAAGTGCCCGCATTTTTTTGGATTGACCTGGTCTTCAAGCTGGTTGACGTTGGCGCCTGCACGTTCGAGCACGCGAACAGTCTGGCGCACATTGATGGCGTTGCCGAACCCTGTGTCAGCATCGACGATCAAAGGCAGATCGACGACCTCGCTGATCGCGGTCGTATTTTGTACGAGCTCGGGCAAGGACACGAATGCAAGGTCGGGTAACCCGAGCATTGTGTTTGTCAGGCCCGCGCCCGATAAATAGACGGCTTCGAAGCCGAGATCGCCAATGACGCGCGCAGCAAGCGCGTTGCCAGCGCCGGGCACGATCACGGCGGATTTTTCAGCGAGCCGTCCCGGAGACGATCTATCCGCTCAGGCATCATACTCCCCGCCGATTTTTATCAGACCGATGTTCGAAGCAACGCGCCGCGCAAGCAAGCCCGCCGTCGGTCGGCCTTTTTTGTCATACGGCGAGGGTAGCAGTGCCTCGCCGAATGGTATTCCACCAGACAATCCGACCCTTAAAGCAGTCCCAGTTTGATATGAATTGCAATTTTTGCTAGATCTATTGCCGTAATTGCAATAATCATCGAGCTTCCAAATGTCCGTCGATGTCGAGTTGATCCGGGCTTTTGCCGTGGTCGCAGAACTCGGCTCCTTTCATGAAGCCGCGCAAGTGCTCAATATATCGGCGCCTGCGCTGACGCGACGAATTCAGAAATTGGAGGCAGGCCTCGGCGTTGAATTGCTCAAGCGCACCACCCGACGGGTTGACGTCACCATTCCTGGTCATCAATTCCTACCTAAGGCACGTAAGCTGCTTGAGGATTTTGAGGCCTCACTGTCGTCGATAAAAGACCCTTCGGACCGGAAATCCGGCCGTGTCGCGGTCGCCTGCATTCCGACCGTAGCCTATTATCTTTTGCCGAAGGCCATTGCCCAATTCAACGAGCGGTATCCGCAAGTCCGTGTGCGTATACTGGAAGATGACGCCAGCTCGGTCGCCCATCGGGTGAGTTGTCAAGAGGCGGATTTGGGCATTACATTTCTCGGCGGCCGCGATGGCGATCTCCAATTCCACGACATCTACGAAGATCCTTTCGTGCTGGCGTGCCGGCGCGATCATCCGCTTGCGAAACACAACCAGATAGCTTGGCGTGAATTGGCGTCGTATCGGCTGGTCACGTCCTCGCGGCTGAGCGGCAATCGACTGCTGATCGACAAAGCCTTGCAGAAATACGGTTGGCACCCGAACTGGTTCTATGAGGTGCAACACCTCTCGACATCGCTGGGTATCGTTGAAGCCGGACTCGCGGTCGTCGCTCTTCCTCAGCTTGTTTTCCCGAATGAGGGTCACCCGCTGCTCGTCAGCCGCAAGTTAGTAAAGCCGCAGATCAAACGGACCATAAGGGTGATAAAAAGGCGCAATCCGCCGCTGTCGCGGGTTGCGGATGCCTTTTTCGACATCATTCGCAATATCGACCAGCAGGCAATCTAGGCCTTTACAGCAATTCGAATTTCTACGCGGCTTGGAAGACTGCTTCCACGCAAGGGCGCGTACTTGTCGCCATGACGCGCGCCTTAAACCCCAAGTTCTCTGACGACATTAAAAAAAGGGCTCACCCAAGGATTATTGCGTTGCCCGAAATAATTGTCGAAAAAATTGCAGTTAACATAAGGCTAGGCTTCCGTTAGCTTTGCTCAAAAGGCTGAAACGACCGGCATCAAAATAGCTGGGAGGAACACAATGCCCTCAAGCTGCAGAATAGCGATCGTCGGCGGCGGGCTGGCCGGGGCGGCAGCCGCGAACGCGCTCATGACCCTTGGTATCAGGACTGAGCTGTTCGAGGCTGCCCCCGAGCTTGGCGAGATCGGCGCCTCTGTCAACGCAAGCCCGCAAGCCGTCAAAGCGCTGCGCGCGATCGGAGTTGGCGACAAAATCGCCGCCGTCGGACACCTCTCGCCTGGAATTTACACGCGTAACATGCAGACAGGCGAGTTTCTGGAATTCAACGACCGAAAGAAGATCGCCGAGGAGTACGGTGCCCCTTATTACTCCTTTCACCGCGCCGATCTAATGCAGTGTCTCGCCAACGGGCTTGATCGAAGCGCCGTCCATCTCGGACACCGTCTCACCGGACTGAAAGAAAAAAGCGACCGCATTATCCTCTCTTTCGGAAATGGCACTCGCGTCGAAGCGGAATATGTTATCGGTGCCGACGGTGTGCGCTCGGTGGTCCGTCAGGCTCTCTATGGCGCCGATAACCCGACCTATACGGGTCAGATGGTGTGGCGCGCTCTTCTCGACGCGAACAATCTACCGTCGGAGGTGCTGGAGCCATACGGCCATACCCAATGGGTCGGGCCGGGGTGCCATTTCATCGGCTATTACATCCGTGGCGGCAAGCTCGTGAATATCGTCACGCAGCAGGACACAGATCAATGGGTTGAAGAAGGTTGGTCTATCAGCGGCGATCCCGAAGAGATGCGTCGCAGCTTCCCCAATCCCGAACCGAGGCTCGTGAGGTTGCTCGGCGTCATCGACAAATGCTCGAAGTGGGGTCTGTTCACCCGGCCATTCACACGGAATTGGGGTCGTGGCCGGATAGAGCTGATCGGCGATGCAGCGCACGCGATGTTGCCCAGCGTTGGACAAGGGGCCTGCCAGGCGTTCGAGGACTCCTACATTCTTGCCCGCTGGCTTGAAGCATGCCCCGATCCGGCGGAGGCATTCGCCAATTTCCGCCGCATCCGCATTCCGCGCGTGCACGGCGTACAGCGGCTTTCTTTAGAAAACAAAGACTTCAAGCATATGCGCGACGCCGCAAAGCAGAAGGAATCGATAACCTCCGGTAAGAGAGGCGTTCACGGCAACATCGAGTGGGTGTGGGGATACGATCCGGTCACCGAGTGGAACAAAGAACCTTCAGTTCCTGCTGCCTATGCGACCGGGATTGGACGCATGACTGCCGCGAACGCTTAACGACGGCAACACATCAAAAAAAGAAACAGCAGTCAGGCGTCGCAGGTGTCCGAACTATCTCTCGCTCGCTGACCGCGTGGAGAGAGCGAAGGAGAGCATAAGTCGTCACGATGGACCCGTGTCCACTGGCGACAGGAAATCATCATGCTGCAAGTCACACGCGTCAGCCACGCCACATTCGAGACGCCCGACGTCGAGCGGCAGCTGGAGTACCAGGTCAACGTTCTCGGATTATCGCCTGCCGAACGAGGGCCGGATGGCGCCTTTATGAAAACAGCCCTTGACCAGCTCGCAGTCGTCCTCAACCGTGGCGACACGCCGCGTTGTACTGGCATCGCTTTCCAAGTGAATCCCGCCTTGAGCATTGACGGCATTCGCAAGAAACTGACCGACGCGGGCGTCCATAGCGAACTCCGCAACGGCACTGTCCCAGGTATAGGCGAGACGCTGTCCTTCAAAGATCGGCAGGGAACAACAATCGATGTGTCTGCGGAGGCTCATCTTCTGGCCGAAGATCGCTCGCTGAAAGGCTTTGTGCCGCTCAAGCTCGGCCATCTCGCGTTCAAGGCTCCAGATCTCCATGCGATGGTGAAGTTCTACAGCGACGTCCTCGGCTTTCGCGTTTCGGACTGGCGGCAAAGACGTATTTGTCTGGATGCGCTGTGGGCCGGATCATCACACCGCAAATTTTGCCAAGGGCGATGTGGTGAAGATACATCACATCGCGTTCGAGCTGGCCGATCGGGCCGAAATACTTCGTGCCTGCGACTTCCTGGGTCGGAACAAATACCCGATCATCTGGGGGCCGGGCCGCCATGTCATTGGCGACAACGTCTTCACATATCATCGGGATCCGGACGGTCACATCATAGAGCTCTATGCTGAGATGGCTCGGATCGACAGTGAAGATCTGGGCTACTTCGTCCCGCGCTCCTGGCGCGATGACCGGCCATACAAACCGACGGACTGGAGCGCTGATACGCTCACCAATCTCTGGGGACCAGGACGGCCTCCGCCAGGATTTGGCAACTAAAGGAGGAGAAGAGATGCGTATTTGCCGCTTCAATGACGATCGGTTGGGCGTCATCTCAAACGGCCTCCTTCACGATGTCACTGCGACGCAGCAGGAGATCAGGGCGAATGCGCCGTACACGATGAAAGGCGATCCGGTCATCAAGGCGCTCCCGGAATACCGTGATCGTCTACTTGCCGAGGCGGCCAAGGTCCCGGGTGTTCCACTCAGTTGGGTAAGGTTGCTCGCTCCTGTCGCGCGCCCGTCGAAAGTCATGGCAGCGCCGTCGAATTACAAGTCTCACATTGCAGAAATGGAGACCGGGAAAAAGAGCACCAAGTTTACCGGCGACATCGCCGAAGACGGCGTCTTTCTGAAAGCGAACTCGGCCATCGTCGGCCAATCGGAAGGAGTGCCGATCCGTTTTCCTGAACGTCGCACCGATCACGAGCTCGAACTTGTCGTCATCATCGGGGCGCAGGGAACAGACATCAGCTTTGACAAGGCGCTCGATCACATCGCCGGCTATTGCTTGGGCCTAGACATGGTGGTCCGCGGTCCACAAGACCGCAGCCTGCGGAAATCGATGGATGGCTATGCCGTGTTGGGCCCTTGGATGGTGACCGCGGATGAAGTTCCGAACGTGGACGACGTTCCGCTGTCCCTTAAGGTGAACGGCCAAGTACGGCAGCAGTGCAACACTAAAGACCTGGTGTTCGGATTCCGCAAGCTGATCGAATACGCCTCGTCCTATTACACGCTCTATCCGGGCGACTGCTTCTATAGCGGGACGACGAGCGGCGTAGGGCCGGTGAAACCGGGGGACGTCATCACCGTGGAAAGTCCACTCATCGGTACGATGAATGTGCCCGTTCGTGCCCACGTCCTCGGACAGTCCTGACAGAACAATTCTTGGAGGAAACGAATGTCGAGCTGCAGGATCGCAATTGTCGGCGGGGGACTAGCCGGGCTGGCCACTGCGAACGCGCTGAATACCTTCGGGATAGAGGCGGAGGTGTTCGAGGCTGCTCCGGAATTGCGCGAGATAGGCGCCGCCGTGAATGCGAGTCCGCAAGCAGTTAAGGCGTTGCAAGCGATCGGGGTTGGCGACGAGATTGCCACTGTTGGACATCGGTCACCTGGGGTCTACTCGCGTAACCTGCAGACGGGGGAATTTCTCGAATTCAGCGACCGTCTAAAAAATGCGGAGAAGTATGGTGCCCCCTATTATTCTTTTCACCGCGCCGACCTGCTGGACGCGCTCGCAAGCAAGCTCGATCAAAGCACGATTCATCTTGGACATACTCTCGTTGGACTAGAAGAGCGAAGGGATCACGTCGTTCTCTCTTTCGGAAATGGAACGCGTTTCGACGCGGAGTATGTGATCGGGGCTGACGGTGTGAAATCCGTTGCGCGCAAAGCGCTCTACGGCGCTGACAATCCCACCTATACGGGTCAGATGGTGTGGCGGGCACTTCTCGATGCCAGCAAGGTGCCGGCGGAGGTGCTCGAACCCTATGGCCACACCCAATGGGTCGGGCCGGGATGCCATTTCATCGCCTATTACATCCGAGGCGAAAAGCTCGTGAACATTGTGACGCAACAGGATACCGACCAGTGGGTCGAGGAAGGCTGGTCGACCCGCGGCGATCCCGAAGAGATGCGCCGTAGCTTCCCCAGTCCGGAGCCAAGGCTTGTGAGGTTGCTCAGCGTCATCGATCAATGCTCGAAATGGGGCCTCTTCACTCGGCCGATCACCGGCAATTGGGGCCGCGGCCGGATACAGCTGATCGGGGACGCCGCGCACGCAATGCTGCCGAGCGCCGGACAGGGCGCCTGTCAGGCCTTCGAGGATTCCTACGTTCTCGGGCGATGGCTCAAGGAAGTCGGCGATCCAGTAGAAGCGTTCGCCAATTTCCGTCGCATCCGCATCCCGCGCGTGCACGGGGTGCAAAGGCTCTCACTCGCCAACAAGGGCTTCAGGCATATGCAAGACACCGCGAAGCTGAAGGAAGCGATCGATTCCGGCAAAGGTAGCGTCCGTGGTCAAGTCGATTGGGTGTGGAAATACGAAGTCGTCAACGAATGGGGCAAGGAACCCTCTGTTCCCGCCATCTATGCCACTGAACTTCAGGTGACATAGCCGTCCCGCTTAACTGCGGCACATCTGCTTAGATCACGCGGGAAGCGGTCTGAAACTGCTGCTGCGTTGCTAAATCGAGTTGGGAGGAAAGCACATCATGACGCGGGACGGGATTGGTCCTTCGGATGCTGTAGTGACTACGGCGCTTGCACCGTCGTACTCCCAGCGGCCGAAGCGGAAAATGAGTTACACTGAATTCCTCGATACCTCCCCAATGAGCAGGTTTCTTTGGTTTATCCTGCTCGGCTGCATTGTCGCGCAGATACTGGATGGGTTCGACTTTGAAGCCACCTCTTTTGCACTGCCACTGCTCATGCGAGAATTCGATATCACGCCGACCCAAGCCGGCGCTATTGGGTCAGTTACAAATATCGGACTGCTGCTCGGCGCTTTGATCTTTGGCCCGATTTCAGATCGATTTGGTCGCAGGCCGCTCTTCCAATGGGCACTTTTCACCTACGCGTTCGGTACCTTCCTGAGCGCAATTGCCCCCAGTTACACCTTCCTCCTGGCGGCACGCTTCATCACTGGCGTAGGCATCTCCGCGGAATTTCCGGTCGCGTTCGCCCTACTGGCTGAGTTTTCACCAAAACGGCTTCGCCACATCTTCGTGGGCGGCGGCGCAATCGGTTATTCCGTCGGTTGGTTTGTCTG
Organism: uncultured Alphaproteobacteria bacterium; assembly: GCA_963732015.1. Lineage (GTDB taxonomy): Bacteria > Pseudomonadota > Alphaproteobacteria > Rhizobiales > Xanthobacteraceae > BOG-931. The sequence goes on from CAVSXY010000015.1 coordinate 54,304, forward strand.
CGGCGTGGTCGCCACCGCCGTAGTCCCCCTATTTGGCTGGCGGGCTTTGTACTTTATTGGCGTTACGCCTGCGCTAATGATTATTTATGTCCGCCGTTACGTACCGGAATCGGTGCGTTTCCTGCTGCAGCAGGGTCGAATACAGGAAGCCGGCGTGATTACGAGAAAGCTTGCTGATAGCGCCGGTTTCACCGATGTGGAATTAGTGCCACCCAAATCGGCAAGGATTGAAGCCAAGCCAACTCTCGTGCAGCAATATTCCGCGCTTCGCATATCGCTTGTCGCGGTCATTGCGCTCGGATTGTTTCAATTGGCCAACAACGTTCAGGTCGTGGGCTTCGGTACATGGCTGCCCTCGATCTTTGTAAAGCAAGGCTTCACCCTGACCAGAAGCTTCACCTTCACCTTGATCGTACTCGCAGTTACGCCAATCGGCCAGATTTTCGGGATATGGCTGCAAGAGAGAATTCCGCGTAAATGGGCCATTTTCCTGCTTTCGGCTGTCAGCGCCCTATTTTTCTTCGCGTTCGGACTTTCATTTGAGTATCACTTTCCAGTCGCAGTCATAGTGGCCTGTAATGTAGGTTATCAATTTTTCTCCGGAGGCGTTGTTCCGATCGTTGCCACTCTGAGCTCTGAGCTGTTTCCGACCAGAGTTCGCTGTCTCGCAACCGGTCTGGTGAGCGCCAGTGCGCGGATCGGTTCGATTTCGGGTCCCTTCATCCTAGGCTTCTTTCTCACGCTGGGAACTGAGATCCATCAAATCATATATTATTTCACCCTGCCTTTGACTTTGGCGGCGATCATCGTTGTTATCTTCATAAGAGTCGATACACGGCAGAAGACGCTGGAGGAAGTTATCAAAGAGGAAGCGGCGGCGACGGCGAGCTAATGTCTGCAGTATCTGTGAGGCGATAGTCATGAGCAAACTTGGAAATGGAAATGCATTTGCCTCTGTCTGCGCGTTGCGGAGCATTCACTTCGGCGTGGTCGATCTTAAAGAGGCTTCTAATTTTTTTACTCGGGTCTGGGGTCTTTCACCCGTGTCCGTCTCTGACCAAGCGGCCTACCTGAGAGGAACAGGGACCCCCTATTATCTCGTCGCGCTGCACAGGCGGCTAAAGACCGGAATCTTGCGGGCCGACTTGAACGCACCGGATCGAAACACCATTAACGCGATCTATGCGCGGCTCGCAGCGGCGGGCGCCATGGCCCTCACGAGCCCAGCGGAACTAAAAGAGCGCGGAGGCGGCTATGGCTTCGTGGCTAGAGAGCCGGGCGGCTTGCTCCTTCTGATAGTGGCCGGCGACGCGCGTCATGCTAAAACACCCGACGCCATCGACCTGCCGCGTAAACTTTCGCATCTCGTTCTCAGCGCCCCGGACAAAACCGCAATGGAGCAATTCTTCATCGAGGGGCTTGGGTTCCGTCTCATTGATCGCTCGCGGCGGATTAATTTCCTCAATTGCAACCCGGATCACCATAGTATCGCGATCGTTAATTCGGAGCACAAAGGGCTGCACCACGTGGCGTTCGAAATGCCGAGCTTTGACGCCTTAATGCGCGGGGTTGGCCGGCTGCGTGACGCGAAGATCGAGATGGGATGGGGTGTCGGCCGTCATGGTCCGGGCAACAACATCTTCGCCTATTTTGTGGGCCCGGAGGGCCTTCCGGTGGAATACACCGCGGAGGTGCAGCAGGTTGACAACACCTACCGAGTAGGATCGCCGGACGACTGGAAGCCCGTACCGGGACGAATGGACCAATGGGGCGCGACGGATGCACCATCCCCAGCCATGACTCACGCCGAGGAGACCTTCGGCTTTTCCGACGAGCTTTTGTTGAACGAGCCGTGATCGTCTTCATTGGTGACCGATGCTGAGCGTTAACTGCAGCCCTACGGCCAAGTCTCTTCCCATTCGCGCTGGCTTGCGTAAGGAAGTATTTTCTCGCTACGACATCGATCTCCGATTGGTTTCGACAGATAATTCACGCGAGCAAAGATCGGGCCTTGCTCGGGGCGATTTCCATGTGGTTCACGTCGCCGTAGACAACGCGATCTCCATGAGAGAGGTAGATCAACTCGACGTCGTCGTTGTCATGGGCGGCGACAGCGGGATGAACGAATTGTTCGTTCAATCTCAGATTGAAGGCATTACGGAAATCCGTGGCGGCCGCCTCGTTGTGGACGCACCTGACACCGCCTTCGCTCTCCAAGCCTTCAAGATTCTCGAGGACCACGGTCTGATGCGTGACCGTGATTACCAGGTGGCCGCGGTGGGCCGGGGAGAACTGCGTATCGAAGCCATGAGAACAGACACGGCCAATACCGCGACCATCCTAAATCTGCCTTATTCGCTGGAGGCTCGGCGCCTCGGATTACGGAGTCTCGGCGATACGACGAATTTCATCGGGCCCTATCAGGCTGGCTCTGCGTTCGTCATGCGCGCTTGGGCGGAAGCTCATCGAGACCAGCTCATTCGCTATATCGCTGCGTATCTCGAATGCCTTCGCTGGGTCCTTGATCCGCTCAATCATAAAGCGTGCGCTGACATTCTCGTCGAGGATCTCGGAACCGCACCCGATATCGCGAACGAGACTATCGAACTGCTGCGTCGCCCCGGCTTTGGGCTCCATCCCAAGGCAGCGATCGACGAAGCGGCTTTGCGCAACACCTTGGCCTTGCGTGCGAGCCAGCAGCCGGGCTCGCGGCTGCGCGAACCTCGAGAATATATCGATCTTTCCTACCATGCTGCTGCGCTCGCCCTGCCGATCGAATGACGGCCGTTCGAATACACTGATCAAAGAAAAAGGGGAAAGCCAATGGCGTATTCGATCGACGGCGGAAATCCTCACACGACGGCGATCGCGGAATTCGTCTCGACTTTCCGTTTTGAGAAAATCCCATCCGACGTTCTGGCGCGGATCAAGTTGCTCGTGCTCGATTCACTGGGATGCGCCATCTACGGAGCAATTTTGCCATGGAGCCGTATTCTTCGCGAAACTCTCGCGGCGGAAGATACGACCGCAGCGGCGGCGGTTTGGGGAACGGCCGACCGCCTATCCTCACCGCACGCGGTTCTGGCCAATGGCGCGTTGGTCCAGAGCTTTGAACTCGACGATGTCCATCGGGTCGGCGTGCTTCATGTCGGCGCAGTAACCCTGCCGCCGATATTCGCGGTGCTGGAACGCGATCCGTCGATCACCGGACAACAACTCCTGGCCGCCGCGGTCGCAGGATACGAGATCGGACCGCGCGTCGGGATCTGCATGGGTCAGGAGCACATCGGTCAGGGCTGGCACTCGGGCGCAACGCTCGGTGTATTTTCCGCCGCGGCAGGCGCGGCATCGGCGCTGCGCCTCGACGCGAGGCAAACCGTCAACGCTCTCGGAATCGGAGGGACCCAGGCGGCGGGGCTTATGGCGGCGCAATACGGCGCCATGGTGAAACGCATGCACGCCGGCCGCGCCGCGCAAAGCGGTTACTATGGTGCGATCCTAGCGAAGCGAGGATATACCGGCATTCAAGACGTCTTTGAAAGCGAATACGGCGGTTTCTGCTCCACGTTCTCACGCTCCCATGATCGCTACAATCTTAAGGCGCTTTCCGATGGACTTGGCGAGCGTTTCGAGACACTGCAAATTGCCTTGAAATTCTACTCGTGTGTAGGCAGCAATCATACAGCGCTGGACGGTATACGCGATCTTCAGATGCGGCGCTTGTTCGGACCTAAGGACGTGGAGAAGATCATCGTCCATGGCTCGCAAGTAACAGTGGACCATGTCGGCTGGCCCTACAGTCCGCAGGGCCTTACCTCTGCGCAACTCAATCTGCCCTACTGCATCGCGACCTTTCTGCTTGAGGGTGACGCCTTCGTCACCCAATTCACCGAGGACAAAGTCGCTGATCCCGCGCGCATCGAATTGTCTCAGCGCGTGGAAGTGATCGAAGATCAGGCGATCACGGCGCTTGGCTCCCGTTACAGGCATAAGGTGCGGGTCGAGATCCGACTCAAGAACGGCGAGGTCCACGAAGAAACCGTCGAAGCACCGCGCGGCAGCGAGAAAAAGTTTGCCTCCGATCAGGACGTCATCGCCAAGTTTAGAAAGCTCACGCGCAGCCGCATCTCAGACTCGCAGGCCGATCGCATCGTCGACCTTGTCATGAGCGCGGAGCGCGTCGCTTCGGCAAAGGATTTGGCCGCGGCGCTCAGCGTGAGCGGCGCTGCCTGACGTTTCGCAAGGACCCGAGCGCCATGCTCTTTTGGACGAATGGACGCAAAGTCTACTTTGACATCGCAGGACGGGCGGACGCGCCTATAGTCTATTTCGCGCATTCGCTAGCTGCCGACAGCGGAATGTGATCCGAACAGGTGCCGGACTTCCTGGCAGCAGACTACCGGGTTCTCCGCGTCGACATGCGTGGTCACGGCGGGAGCGATCCGGCGCCCGGCAATTACACGATGGAGCAACTCGTCGAAGACGCCGTCCAGATTCTTGATCACTTGCAGATCGCCAGGGTGCATTTCTGCGGCCTGTCCATTGGAGGCATGATCGCGCAAGGGTTGGGAATCCTGCATCCGGGTCGGATTGCATCGTTGATACTCTGCGACACGCAATCAGAATCGCCGAAGGACGCCCAGGAGAGATGGGGACCAAGGGCCGTCGCCATTCAAGCGGCAAATTCCATGGGCCCGATCGTAGAGGCCACGATGGGCCGCTGGCTGAGCTCGGAGTTCAAGACGAAAGAGCCAAACCTGTGGAAGCAGATTCGCGACACGGTCGCCGCGACGCCTCCGCAAGGCTATATCGGCTGCTCCGCCGCAATCCAAAACTTCAGATGGACGCACCGTCTCCCGGAGATTTCAGCCCCGACGCTCGTCCTGTGCGGTTCCGATGATCCCGGCGCCAATCCCGAGGAAAACCGCATGATCGCGAAACGTGTTAAGCACGGTGAATTTCTCGCGATAGAGCGCGCGCGTCATCTTCCAAATGTTGAGGACCCCGTTCGCTTTAACAGGATCGTACTCGACTGGTGCAATCGACACCGTACTTAGTAAGTTTACATTGCACGTTATCCATGACCCGTCGCCGACGCGCTCACACTCTGTCAAGGAGCGCAATTTGAAACGTATAGTACTCGTACTTGCCTTGACGCTCGGCTTGGGATCGCCTCTCGCCAATTGCCAAGACGACCCGGCCGGCTTAGGGGACGATCACAGGAGTGGCCCTTGGCAACAGAGAAAACCGAAGTTGCAGTCGTAGGAGTAGGCGGGACCGGCGCTATTGTCGCTGCCGAACTCGCTAAGGCTGGGATGAAGGTGGTCGGTCTCGAGCGCGGGCCGCGGCACGTTACGGCGGACTTCGCCGGGCAAGACGAATTGCGCTACTTCCAACGCCAAGATCTGCGCCCGGATCCGAAACGGCAACCTGTGACTTGGCGCCCGAACTCTGGCGCCCGAGCGGTGCCACTGGCGCCACTCAATTACGGCAACCAAGCCGGTGGCGGCACGGTGCACTACGGAGCCGTGTCCTGGCGCTTTCATGAAGATGATTTCCGGGTGCGCTCGCAAACAATCGAGCGTTACGGCGCGTTGGCGATCCCAGAGGATTGTTCAGTCACCGACTGGCCGCTGAGCTACGCCGACCTAGAACCGTATTACGAGCGTGCCGAATATGATCTCGGAGTGTCGGGCAAGGCTGGCAATCTGCAAGGTCGCAAGCTTGAAGGGGGCAACGTTTTTGAGGCGCCGCGCCGGCGTGAATTCCCGCTGCCACCGTTGTTTGTCGATAATTCTGCCCGCATTTTCGAGGCTGGCGCCCGAAAGCTTGGCTATCACCCATTTCCTACCCCTCGCGCCATCCTTTCCGAGCCTTATCAGGACCGTCCGGGCTGCAGCTATTGTGGTTTTTGCTCGACGCACGGCTGCCACATTGGCGCCAAGTCCTCCACCCTCGTCACTAAGCTACCGGAGGCCGACACTACCGGCAATTTCAAACTTATCACCGGAGCCATGTGCTATCGCGTCAACTGCGACAATAGCGGGCGTATCACTGGCGTGTCGTATTACGGACCCGACAATTCCGACAATACGATCGAGGCCGATCTCCTGATTTTGTCGCCCTTTATCTACGACGTCGTGCGTTTGCTGCTGTTGTCCAAAACCAATAGGTTCCCAGAGGGGCTTGCCAATTCGAGTGGTCACTTGGGCCGCCACGTAATGACTCATATCGGCGGTCGCGTCTTCGCAGCCTTCGATGATCGTTACGTCAACATGTTCATGGGACCGACCGCGCAGAAGCATACGATCGACGATCTCAACGCTGATAACTTCGATCACAGCCGATTGGACTTTATTCGCGGTGCGCAAATCTCAGTGCAGGGCGCAGGATTCGATGCCGGACCAATCGCGGCGTCCGTGGGCATGCCGCCGCCACCTGGTTTACCAAGCTGGGGCGCGTCCTATCGGGACTTCCTGGCCAAATACTTTGCGCGTCATGCCGTGCTGAACGCCCAGACCGAAAATCTTCCCTATCCCGATCAGATGATCGATCTCGATCCGAATGTGCGCGACGCCTGGGGTCTACCCGCTCCGCGCCTGACCTATGACTGGCGGCGCCCCAACGAGCGAGCGCGGGTCGAATACTTGCTAAGCAAGACCGAAGAGCTCGGGCGCGCCATGGGCGCATCGCTCGTGTGGCGCGCGCGCGAACGCCCGGGCGCACCCGGTGGGCATCATCAGGGCGGCGCGCGCATGGGGAGCGATCCCAACACATCTGTCGTGAACCGCTTCGGCCAAAGCTGGGATATACCGAACCTCTTCATCTCCGGCGGCTCGACCCATCCGTCGATTGGCGGCTTCAACCCAACGCTCACAATGCAGGCTCTGGCTTATTTGACGGCGGACGCCATCGTAAATCGTTACCGAAAGAATCCCGGCCCGCTTATCTAGGTTGGCAGTGGCGAGGGCAATTCCAAGATACAAAGCCTACCCCGGTCCGGCCAACTTCAATCAGGGCAGCAAGAGACGGGACTGGTTGGCTGAGGCCCCAGTGGGATTCGAACCCGTCTCCGACGCCGAATTCCCTGATAACAGAGAAAAATACAGGGAAATCTATCGAAATCGGCGGTTCGATAGACTGACACTGATGGAGAACGCCACTAATCGTGGCATTTCTCACGACTTTCCCTTGGCAGAAGAACCGGGATTTTGTTGTGCGATAACAGGGAAAGCTATCTCCGGAGCAGGGAAGACCCACCCGCGGATCAAACAATGTCCGGTTTTGAGGCAAGGCAGACATTGGATCGCGCTCATGCAACGTCCGCCCTTTGACGCACAAGAGAGGGAATGCAGACAGCTTATCAGTCTAGCAGCAATGGCGCCGTCCTTCGCCATCACAGCTCAGCAACTCGGCGGTGGAGGTTCAATACGTCTCCAATTGTTTCCGGAGTTGCGCGCCGAAGCCCTGGATGAGTGGAAGGCTCTCCCCCTGTTGTCGACTTGATCGCCTGAAGTCCCATCTCCCGACGTTGAGCCTCGTAGTCTCCCACGACAGGCGGATGTCCCAGTCCACAAAACATCGCGATGCCGAAGTCCGATACCGCGGTTTCAGCGAGTAAGATGCGGCGCCTCGCGCCCTCCAGCCCGTCCGCCAGATTCACAAGGCCAAGAAACAACTCAGGATGCAGCTGGAGTTTCTTGAACGGTGCATAGTGCTCCGGCTTGTCATGCTCCGGTATAACTGGAATGTGGATATAGCCAAATCGGACGATGAATTCTTTGCGAAATCTCGTTTGCGGAGTCAACGAGCACCGTATTGTCTTGACCGCTGTCGGGCCAGTGGTGCCATATTGAGCAAATGTGAAATCCAAGCTCGATCTCCGCCGGAATTCGATTGGCAAGCCAAGCGACAGAGTTCGCCATCTGCTCGTGGGTCCAGTAGAACGCCGTCTGGATTGGCGTATCGAACGCTTCCGGACGCCGCAGATATTCCTCTTTTTCCGCCTCCATAGCGATGTCTAAGTGAATTGTCAGATCGCTGGCCGGAATTGCCGTGATGATCGCCTCGATCTCCTGCCACAGCGCGGCGCCAGCAATCGGCAAAAGCAAGTCTGCATCCAGTTGGATTCCGGCTGAGGTAGTGCCCGGACCCGGCATCGTCACCTGCATGCGGGTGCCCGCCGGAATTTTGCCCTCTTCGCGCAATCGCCTGAACTCGGCATAGGAAGTCGCGGCGTTTTTTGCGTGGCCGTACGGCCCAAGTTTGAGATCTTTCGCGCTGACGCCAGGTTTCAGGCGGTAGATCGGCACCCCCGGACGCCGCCCTGCCATTGAGCTTGGCGATGCCTACCTGGTGAAGCGCCGGATTTTCGGCATGCGAACGCCACATATTGCGAAGCCACCCCATCATTTCGCCATCCGGAATGCGCGGGGCCAAAGTGCCGAGATGCTCGGCGACGGTCGTAAAGACCTTCGAGACGGGCCGCAGCGGAACGCTTCCGATCAGCAGCACCTGTCGCGGCTTGTTTGCCATTCGCATATCCTTACTGGGGCTGAATGTTGAGTTCGACGACGAGCTTTCTCCAACGTTCACTTTCCTCACGGATGAGGTCGCCAGTGGACTGTGGTGTCCCTGCCCCGTTCGTTGCCATGCCGAGAGCGAGTAGTCGCCCCGGCAGATCAGGACCCTTCAGGTAATTACCAATCTCACGATTGAGGCGATCGATGACCGGCGCTGGAGTACCAGCCGGCGCCACCACGGCGAACCAGCCGTCGATCCGGAAATCGGGAAACGTCTCGGCGATGGTCGGAACATTGTCGAAACCCGGGAAACGCCGCTCCGAGCTCAGACCAATCACCCGCAATTTTCCAGCCGCTACCATGCTCTGAACAGCAGCGACCGAACTGATCATCAGCTGGGTGATGCCTGCGGAGGTATCCTGCAGCATCTGCGGCGTGGACTTATAAGGCACTTTTACCCAGTCGAAGCCCCCTCGTTTGGACAGCAGCTGGCCAATGACAACAGCATAGCCGCTCGACGTATCGACAGCGTAGGACAGCGTGTTCGGCTTTGTTTTTGCATAAGCAACCAGATCAGGCACCGTCTTGATAGGCAGGTCAGCCTGAACAGACAGAGCGAACGGTGCACTGTCGCAGACCATGGCAACGGGAGCGAAATCGCGTGACGGTTCGTAGGGGATGGACTTGTAGAGATACATGTTCGAAGACAGCGCAGACGCTGGCGCGAAATAGAGGGTGTAGCCGTCCGGCAAAGCACGGGCGGCAGCGGCAGCTCCAATCATCCCAGCGGCGCCGGGCATATTTTCAACGTATATCTGTTGGCCGAGTTGGCGCGACAGGCCGTCGCTCATCAAGCGCGCCATGATGTCGGTACCAAGCCCGGGACCAGTCGAAACAATCAGCTTGACGGGCCGCGAGGGCCAGGATTGCGCCTGTGCCAACGCGGCGAATAAAGCGCTGGTCGCCAACGCGGCGCTCATCGCTTTGAGGACATGGTCCCAGGCTGTCTTACTATGAGGCAAGTCAGATGCTTCCTCTGCAGTTTGTTTCCTTCGGCAACGCACCGTCTAATCTCTCGGCTTCGGATCACCGTCAGGGTTGATTTGACCCTGCCCAGATAGCCCGGGAACCGAGCCAATTCCTTACATTTGATCGGCGATCAGGCCGTCGACTGCGGCATCGGGCTGATCTTCCCACCGAAATTGTCGAGGAAATCGCCCAGGATCTTGTCGCCAACACGCACCGGATAAGCGTCAATAAGGACGAAGAGAAAGCGCACCGGCGTAGAGCCCTTCGCAATCCATCCATGGTTCGTTCCGCGCTGGACGACAACGTCACCAGACTTCAGGCCGCGGATCATCTCGCCGTTGTCGAGCTCCATGTCGCATTCGCCAGACAGGACGACCGCGTCCTATGCATGACCCTGGCGCTATGTTCGCCCGGTTGCATCTCGCCGATGCGCATAAACACGCGCTGACCCTTCGGCCCTGGCTCGGCGTCGTTGAAGGCATACTCGTCATTGTTCACTGGAAACTCTCGGGTGCACCAGACCGTCATGGCCTGATAGCCGGGGAGCCGTTCCTGCGACTTCACAATCTCGTCACGCTTGACGATCGCGTCGCCCTTATCGTCGTGGCCGGTAATTACCCTGCGTATCTCGAACGTCATTTGGCTCACTCGCCTTCTATTGCGGTTCGATTTTCAATTCAACCGCAAGGCGCTTCCAAAGCTCGCGGTCGGCGCGAACAGTCGCGGTGATTTGGTCTCGGGTGCCCGCCCCTAATGTTGCGTAGCCCAATTGGAGGAGATGCGCGACAATTTCCGGATCTTTCATTACCTCGGTGAACTCGCGATTGAGTCGGTCGATGATCGGCTCCGGCGTGCCTGACGGAGTCACGACCGCAATGAACCCGTCGAGCGCAAAGCCAGGAAGAGTCTCCCCGATCGTCGGAACGTCCGGTGCGCTCGGGAACCGAGTCGAGGTCGCCACCGCAAGTCGGCGCAACGTCCCTGCTTTCACGAAGCCCTCTACGAGGCCGAGTGGCCCGATGAGGAAGTCGGTCCGGCCGGCGACCGTATCCTCAAGCGCCTGCGAGGCAGCTTTGTAGGGAACCAACTGCATCTGGACGCCTGCCTTGAGTTCTATGGCCTTCCCGATCATCGTGGCAAAACTGCTCGCTACATCAACCGCGTAGCTGATCTTGCCGGGATTCGCCTTAGCGAATTCGAGCAGATCAGGAAAGGTCCCAATCGGAAGACTAGAATTGATTGAGGCGACCATCGCTATCGAGTCCGCGATCAACGCGACAGGAGTAAAATCGTTGACTGGATCGTAGCCAAGAGTTTTGAATAAAACGCTGTTGCTCGAGAGCGCTGTACTACTGGCAACCAACAATGTGTAGCCGTCGGGTTCGGCGCGAGAAGCAATTTGCGTAGCGATGAGACTTGACGCACCCGGATTGTTTTGGATCACGACTGGCTGCCCGAGACGCGACGAAGTCGCTCGGCAATTGGCCGGGACAAGACGTCCATTCCCCCACCCGCTGCGACCGGCACGATCAGCAGATGAGTACTCGGACGATGGCGTTCACGATACCCCCCGCATGCCCTATTTTACCCACAAGTTGCCGCGACCCGTCCGGCCGTACAAGTCGGAAGCCCCGAGCAGCTCAGCAAACTTCCGCTCTTGAGCGGATTGTGTTGCAAAACTCATTTTGCACTGTTGCTCAAAAATTCCAAAGGCTGCTGGCGCGGTTTTTGGTGTAGAGATGTGAGGGGCCTTATCGCCCCACGTTAAAGTCATAGGCGACGCCGGTAGCGCGATTGAACTTATACGAATCGGCGATTGCTTCTCGCCTCAGATTTTTCGCAAAAATCCGTTGCTCTGCGACTTTCGACTTTTGCAACACAATCGAGCGGTAACCGGACATGACATCTCGCCAGCGCGAGTTCGGCTTTTAACCCAACTCGGACATCAGCCACCGTCGATTACCGCATCGCGAAAGTTTCATTCGATAACCTCGTCGGCGATGGAGAGCAGCCCTGACGGCACCTCGATGCCGAGCGCACGCGCCGTTTGAAGATTGATGACGAACTCGAATTTAGTCGATTGCAGCACCGGCAGGTCGGCGGGTTTCGCGCCCTTGAGAATTTGGCCGGTATAGACGCCGACTTGATGAAACATGTCCGCGATGTCGGTTCCGTAGCTCATCAACCCGCCGGCAGCGACTGCCTCACGGTTCGCATAAGACGCCGGAATTCCGTTACGCGCCGTCAAGGTGCCAAACTGTACGCGGCGAGAGTTAAAGAACCCGTCGGGAGCGACAAAGAGGGCATCGGGGCGCTCGCGAGCAAAGGTGGCGAAGGCCGCATCAATCTCGCCGATCGTCGTGGCGTTGAGAATTTGGATTTGCAGCCCGAGGGTAGAGGCGGCTTGCTGCACGTCTCGTATCGTGGACCCGGTGATTGAAGCATTCGCCGGATTGACCAGCACGGCAACTCGAACCGCCTTCGGTACCAGGTCATGCAGGAGCCGCAGTCGCTTGACCGCCACCTCCTGGACGAATCAATTGATGCCACTCGCGTTGCCGCCCGGACGGGCGAGGCTGGCGACAAGACCAAGCTGGACCGGGTCTTCGCTGACGCCGAAGACGATCGGGATGGTCGCTGTTGCAGCCTTGGCTGCAAGCGCAGCCAGATCGCTGCCGGGCGTGGCGATCACGGCCACGCGATGGCGTACCAGATCGGCCACCAGCGCCGGCAGGTTATCGAATTGACCCTCCAGCCAATGGTACTCGACCGTCACGTTTTGGTCTTCAACGTAGCCGGTCTCGCTGAGGCCATCCCGGAGCGCGGCCACATTACCCGCGGAGCCATCGGCCGAGCCGCCGTTGATAAAACCAACCACTGGCAGCGACGGCTGCTGGGCGCGAGCGGCGAATGGCCAAGCGAACGCCGCGCCACCAAATGCGGCAATGAGTTTCCGCCTTGCGATGTTGATCGCCATCGGACCCTCCCGTGGGGGTCACGCGCACTGGATAACTAAAGAACGATAGCACGCCCCAATCGGCAGGTCTGTGGGCTGCTTCACAGTCCGATTATGTTGCAATGCATGAGTCCGGTTGTTGCCCTCAGCGTCGGTTACCGCGCAGCAATGAAACGGATCGCGAACGTGAAGCGATTGACCCCCAAGGAGACATCGTGAAAGGGGGAGCGAGGCGACTGCTGATCTGCGGTCGCCTCGCTACTTGGAGCGTTCGATCACTCCACGACGAGGGTTGGTTTGAGAGCCACGGGCCGGGACACACTGTAGAAGTTGGGCGAGGTCGCCATCACCGCCTCATCGATCTTTGCGAACTCCTCCTTGGTGCCACTGCCCTTGATACGGACGGTGTAGCTCAGGTTCTGGTAGCCCGCCGGCACGGCCGGGTCGATCCCGAGGAAACCACGAAGGTCGATCTCGCCGTCGGTCTCGATCTTCAGGCTTTCGAGGATGATCCCGTGCACCGCGCACTGCGCCACGTAACCCACCATGATGCAGGCATTAAGTGCCGACAACAAATGCTCCTGCGGATTGGCGAACTGGTCGGTTCCGCCTAGCTCGCAGGGTTCGTCGATATCGATCGAGAACCGGCGCTGCACCTGTTCCCCGCCGATGCCGAAGCCCTCGACTTCCGAACGGCTCCGAGTCTGGCCGCGCCAACTCGTGCTGACGTGCCAGTTTGTCTTGGCCTTTGCCGCATCCCGCTTGACGCCGTCGATCAGGGCGAACAGGTCGTCGACATTGATGCCGTTGACCACGTTCGGTCCTACGGCTTTCGCTTGGGCAACCATGATAGTCTCCTTTGCTTGAGTGGTGAGAGTTACGGGAAGCTATTGAATCGTGGCGAGCGCCGCTTGAATGCGCTGGCCCTGCCGTTCGGAGATTAGGCTGGACAGCACTTTGCCGAACTGCGGATGCTGGACGCCCGAGTGGATGTATTGCCAGCGGTAGGCCTTGAGGAATGCGGTTTCGATCCTCGCCGCCTCGGCCTCGCCGACGGCACGGCTGCATGTCGCGGCGAAATACGTTGCGTCGGCCTTGGCCTGGGTTTGCAGGATGCCATCCACTGCGGCCACCAGCTCGATGAGCTCGTCAACCGCCCGGTCGCGTTGCTCCGCTGTCAGGCCGGCGTCGTCGCGCACCCATTCGAGCTCGTCGAGGATCGCGTGCTGGCTTTCCTCTCTCCAGTGGTAGAGGAACACGTCCTTGAACAGTTCGGAGAGCTCGGCGTCGGGATCGATGCTCTGGCGATAGTGGAGCTGAGTGAATAGCTCGATGTCGAGCGTCAGCCCCAACACCGCCCAGGTACTCTTGCCGAGCACGGCGCGGGCGACGCCGTTGGGATCGATGTCGAAGCGATAGCCGCCGGGCAGCACGTCGCAGATCATCGCGTCGACGCGGCGGAACAGCGCTTGGTGCTTCAACTCCTCGTCGCTGAATCGGACCAATGCCTCGAGCGCAACTTGGTCGCCGAACCAATGATCGTGACTCAGTTCGAGCACTTTGGCGTTGATGAATCGCTCGACCAGCCCGAAGATGTTGGCGTAGGTGCGGCCTTGGATCTGGCTCACGAACCGCTTTTCGCCGGCCGATAGCGTCGTGAACGCATCGACGAGCGAAAGGCCGTCCGGAAGAAATTTGTGCGTGGCATCGAAGCGGCGCCCGCGGATGACATCCTTCTCGATATCCCATCGCACTCGTTTGGAAGTCTCGACGCAGCGTTCATAGCGGTCGCTGGCGGAGATTTTATCGATCGCGTTCATCTGCCGTCTCCTGTTGCGAAGTGGTGGGCCATCTGTAGGTCGCCGGGCGGTCGCGAATCTATGACCGGTCCGCCGGGAGACATGACCGAAACACCGGATCCTGATACGAAGGCAGTTATGGACGCGCTATCTGACGTCTTGAGAGTGGCGCATTTGACCGGCGGCGTATTCCTGCACGCCGATTTCTTCGCGCCGTGGTGCATGTCGGCGCGCGTCGCGCCCGAGCATTGCGGCTCTGCCCTTGGGCCGACGTCCCACCTGATCCTTTATCACTATGTCGTCGAGGGCGAGGTTTATATCCAAATCGAGGGTGAGGACGGAGAGAGCCTCACCATCAGCGCCGGCGAAGTCGTCCTCCTGCCGCGCAATGATCCGCATCTGATGGGCAGCGATCTCAGCTTGCCGCCGGTTGCGGGTAGCGACATCATCCGTCCGCCCCAGGGCGGCGGCCTCGCATCCATCCATTATGGCGGAGACGGCGGGCGCACGCGGATGATCTGCGGATTCCTCGGCTGCGCCAGCGCCGAAGGCAATCCGGTCATCTCGACGCTGCCGGCGCTGCTCAAGCTTAACGTCGAACAAGCCAGCGCCGCGGAATGGATACGCTCCACATTCCGCTACGCCGCGGAGGAGGTCTCCGCCGGCCGGCCAGGGTCGGGGACCGTGCTCGCCAAACTATCGGAATTGTTGTTCGTGGAAGCGGTACGGCGTTATGCGGAGACCTTGCCGGATGGCTCGCCGGCTTGCGCGAGATTCATGTCGCGCGAGCCCTGGCACTGCTTCACAGCGACATCGCCCGGCGCTGGACCGTCGACGGTCTTACCCGTGAGGTCGGGCTGTCGCGTTCGGCGTTGGCCGACCAATTCATCCGCCTGATCGGTGTGCCGCCAATGCAATATCTCGCCAGTTGGCGCATGCAGGTCGCGACACAAAAACTGCGTAATACCAGCTCGTCCCTCGGGCAGGTTGCCGAGTTTGTCGGCTACGATTCCGAGGCCGCATTCTCTCGCGCCTTCAAGAAGGCGTTCGGTGCGGCGCCAGCCACGTGGCGGCGTTCCAACAGCTAGACTAGGTCGGCAGCCTGTTCGAGCCGTGTGGTTGACGGGACTAGGCATGTCCGAGATCGGCTTGTTTGAGACATCCCGCGATGTCCGCTCTCTGGACGCTATCGGGGACTAGCGCAAGTCGCGCGCTCGTCGGCCGAAGACCGATCTTGACCCGGGGCGGCGCTTCACTGCGAGACTTCGTTGCGACGCGACATGCGGGACCTAGACCTTTCTCGAGATCGGTTACTCGATGACCTCGTCGGCGAGAGCAAGCAGTTTCGGTGGAATTTCTAGGCTGAGCACCTTGGCGGTCCGGAGGTTGATAACCAACTGGTCGCCTGCATTGCCGGCACGTCGGCGAGGACGGGGCGCGTCGGATAACGGCGACCGCCGATCAACTCAACAGCCGTGCTAATGCTCGACCGGGGAGCGTGCGAAACTCTGGTGCGCTGACGGTGCCGTCATTGTCTGGATCAGCGGCTTTGAACCGCTGTTCGACAGCGGTGAGATATTCCTCCTTCGTTAGGGTCTTGTCATGGTCCGGATCGGCGGCGGCAAATTCCTCACGGCTCATGCGGCCTTTCAGTTCCTTGATGTCGAGCGTGCCATCCTTGTCGGTGTCGAGCCTGTCGAACAGCGCGGCGGCAGCCTTCTTAGCTTCCGCGAGATCAACGGTGCCGTCATTGTCCCTATCGAACCGCGTAGGATCCGACCTCGCCGATCGTGCGAGAGCTGGAGTTGCCACGGCGATCAAACCCGTGATGGCCACAGTAATCAGTTTGCGTCGGGAAATCATGACGGATCCTCGCTAGCGGTTACACACACGGAGGTAATCATTCGGAGTTGAATTTGCCAGGAAGGTCGGGCCACGTCCGGCGTCTCTTCTATCGGTGGCGCTGTGCCATCCGGATAGTGATGCTGACGCAGCCGATCGTGTTGTGTCCGGCAATCTCCAGAGCGCGATCCTGAACATGCGCCAGCGAAGGGGGAACTCCGCATCGCGGTCACCGGAGCGGGACTCGGAGCGCTACTGCAGACTGTGGTGCAAAGCGGCAGCAATAAAGCTTCGACGAGATAAAATGTGGCGATCCGATGAATTTAAATGTCATCGGCACCTGCGCTGCCTAAAAGACCCGTCCGATCAGCACTTTATTCCAAACGCTCCAAATGTGTTATTAATCACACCAGCTACTGCGAGCAACTGCTCAATGGTGCCTTGTGCGCCGGAAGCAAGTATTCGAAGGGTTATAATTTATGAGTGAGACGATGATCAACCGGCATCTGCATGAGGATGACGTCCTCATCACGGAGATCGCTGACGCAGCGCTTGAATCAGCAGCCCCTCATATAGGTGTGCAGCGTCCGGCCTCAATATTGTCCCGCTGAGGCCAATCAAATCTCATCTCCAACTGTGGATCGATGGGGCTTCAGCCAAAGACTGAGACCTGTCGACCGCTTGCATATCAACTGAAACGGCATGCTGCACCGACGACTGTGCATGAGAGGAAAAAATGACGCGACGGGAATTCATCGCGATGCTTGGCGCTCTGGGAGCATGGCCGTTTCCGGCACATGCGCAGGCGTCCGCAAGTCGTCGCATTGGCGTACTTCTCGCCGGCGCTATCAGCGATCCAGAAACACAACGCCGGCTGGACGCTTTTTCGAATGGACTTAAGGAGTCAGGCTGGACCATCGGCCAAAACGTGGATGCATATTATCGCTGGGGCGAAGCCGAGGCCGAAAGCATGCGCAAATACGCCGAGGAGCTGGTCGCGCTGGCTCCGGACGTGATCCTGGCAAATTCCAGCGCGGCCGTTTCGCCGTTACTGAAAGCCTCGCGCGACATTCCGATCGTGTTCACGACTGTGGCCGACCCGGTCGGGGCTGGTTACGTCGAGAGTCTGGCGCATCCCAACGGCAATTGTACCGGCTTTACCAATTTCGACTACGCAATCGGCGGGAAATGGCTGCAACTGCTCAAGGAGATCGCGCCGGACTTGACCCACGTCGCGGTCTTGCGGGAAGCAGCCCTTCCGGCCGGGACCGGCCAGTTCAGCGCGGTTCAAACCGCCGCGGCATCGTTGGGCGTGGAACTGCGCCCGATCAAGTCCGGTGCCGGCAGCGGCTTGGATGCCGCCATCGCTGCGTTTGCGAACAGCACGAATGGCGGGCTCATCGTCACCGGAAGTCCGGCGGCATCGGTTCATCGCGCTCAAATCATCGCTTTGGCGGCACGCTATCGATTGCCCACTGTTTACAACTCCGCCTTCTACGTCGCCGATGGTGGCCTGATCTCCTATGGTCCAGATTTCGTCGATCAGTTTCGGCGTGCGGCCGGATACGTCGGCCGCATCTTGAATGGCGAAAAACCTTCGGAACTCCCGGTGCAAGCGCCGAGCAAGTACGAAACAGTGATCAATGTACAGACTGCAAGAGAACTCGGACTCGACTTGCCGCGCCTGTTACTCGCTCGCGCCGACAGGTTAATCGGTTAGTGCAATAAAGACGCCGATGGCGTGAATGCCGAATCTGTGCTCGGGTAGGACTCCGCAGCGGCCGACTTCGCCAGCTCGCTGAAATGCTGAAACCCTAGCCGGCACGGGCCTTTACCACCCAAGACCCAAAGGCGACATTGGCGTAACCCGCGCACTCGTACTGACGGTGTGGCGTATTGCCATATCGACGATGTGATCTTTTTCCGTTGGGTTTGCATGCTTTGCCCGGGGGCGGCACATGAGGCGCCGGGATCTCATCAAAGTCATCGCCGGTTCAGCGATTGCGTGGCCGTTCACGACGCCCGCGCAGCAGCTAAATCGAATTCGGCGCATTGGCGTGATCGTGCCGGCCACGTCGGACGATGCGGAATTTCAGACCTGGGTCGGCGCGTTTTTGCAGGCGCTGGCGCAAACGGATTGGACCATCGGCCGTAATATTCGCGTCGACGTCCGTTGGGCCACGGCCGATCCCGCCAATATTCGGAAACAAGCGGCAGAATTGGCGGCGATGGGCCCGGACGTCATCGTCGCAGGCGGTGCGTCGACGACGGGGCCGATGCTGCAGGCGACGCACTCCGTCCCGCTCGTATTCGCGACCGTCGTCGATCCGGTCGGCGCTGGCTTTGTCGACAGTCTGGCGCGGCCCGGCGGCAATGCCACCGGGTTCCTTCTGTACGAATACAGCCTGAGCGGGAAATGGCTGGATCTGCTGAAGCAAATTGCACCTGGGGTGACGCGAGTGGCCGTCCTCCGTGATCCCACGACGCCGTCCGGGTCCGGCCAGTTCGCCGCCATCCAATCCGTTGCGCCGTCACTTGGCGTGGAGATCAGCCCGGTCAATATGCGGGACGCTGATGGCATCGAGAGCGCGATCGCGGCATTCGCCCGCACTCCAAATGACGGCATGATTCTGACAGGGAGCAGTCCGTCGATTCTTTTTCACGATCTGATCATCAAACTGGCCGCCCGGTACAAGCTGCCCACGGTGTACTACGAGCGCTTCTATGCCGCCGCCGGCGGCTTGATCTCCTATGGGGCCGATCGGATCGATCTGTACAGGCGCGCGGCCGGCTACGTTGATCGTATCCTGAAAGGTGAAAAGCCCGCCGATCTGCCAGTGCAGGCGCCGACCAAATACGAACTGATCATCAACCTAAAGACCGCGAAGGGCCTCGGACTCGAGATTCCACCGACACTGCTGGCTCTTGCCGACGAGGTGATCGAGTGAGCCTTTCGCACTGCGCCAATTTAGGGTGGCGAAGTGACGAGTTGGGTCATTCGCGTAGGTCTGAGCGAGCGCCAGGAACGTCCGCTATAGATCCGATCGCTACTGTATGGCTGCATTACGGTAGGCGTCGAAAAGGGCCCAGGCTGTGTGAAAACTCCGAAATCGAATTAGCCGTTGGAAGTTTCGTCTCGACTGTCGGTTGAAGACGATAGAGAAACCAATTCTGCGCGGCGCTCGCGCGGGCACGTTTTCACACAGCCTGGGTCCTTAGCTGCCGCAAGCAGGTGCAGCAAAAGAGGTTCTATTCGATCACCTCGTCGGCGAGCGCGAGCAATTTTGCGGGAAACTCCACTCCAATTGCTTTGGCTGCCTTGAGATTGAGCACAAATTGCAATTTCGTGGGTCGCTGCACCGGCAGATCTGTAGGTTTTGCACCTTTCAAAATCAGCCCGGTGTAGACGCCCACCTGGCGGAAAGAATCAGGGATGCTTGCTCCGTAATTCATGAGACCGCCCGCTGCCGTGAATTCGCGCCACGGATACATAGTCGGCACTTTGTAACGTGTCGCGAGCGCGACCAGTTGATCGATATGATTACCAAAAAACGGGTCGACGCCGATTTGGAGGGCATCAACTCGATCGCGTGCAAGTGCTGAGAAGGCCTCCTCTAGCTCGATCGCGTTGCTCGCCTTTACCAGCGGCAATTCTAGGTCAAGCGTGCGGACCGCAGCTTCTAATTCCTTTGCTTGCACCTCTGGCTCACCAGGGTCGGCAGGGTTGACCAGTAGAGCGATGGACTTAGCTGCCGGGATGAATTGGTGCAACAATTGCAGGCGTTTGGGCGCCACTTCAGCATTAAGATAGGCGATACCGGTGAGATTGCCGCCCGGACGATTAAGGCTCGCGACGAGACCGAGCTGCACCGGGTCCGAGCCGACCATAAAGACAGTCGGAATGGCAGTCGTCGCCGCCTTTGCCGGTAATGCAGTCGGACTGCCAGCCGCAACCAGAACCGTCACTCCGCGTTGGACCAATTCTGCTGCGAGTGCAGGCAGTCGTTCATAGTGGTCGTCCGCCCAGCGGTATTCGATCGTGACGTTGCGTTCCTCAACAAAACCAGTCTCGGCTAAGCCACTTTTGAAGTTAAGAAGAGAACTCCCTGCCGATCTCTCAAATGCCGAGGAGCCAAGGTACCCGATGATCGGCATTGCTGGTTGCTGCGCAAGCGCAGCCAACGGCCATGCAACCGCGCCCCCGCCAATTGTGCCGATAAATTCTCGTCGCCTCATGGGATTATCCTCCCTGGACCGACGGCAGTAGCCTAACACATCATTGTCGCGCCTTGTGCATCACAGCAAAACAGGGCCTCTGATGTCCGCTGTGGCCAATAACTGCCGCGCGATCCAGCCACGGGCGCCTCTGCTTTACCCCCGATTGTGTTGCAAAAGTCGAACATTGCAGGGCTATAAATTTTCACGAAAAATCAGAAACGGGAAGCAATCGCTCGTATAACCTCAATCGCGCTAACGAAGTTGCCTATGAGTTTTAACTGAGACCGGTATTCAAACGATAGTCCCCGGCACCATGGTGTTGCTGCCCGCTACTGCCGGTCTCAACGTCCCGTGGCTTATGCTCCGCAGCGGCACCCGGTCGCGGCCGATCCCAGGCGGCTGATCGTACCTTCACGATTGTGTTTGGCGACTAGCTTTCCATCGCGCCGGGCGGGGTGCCGGAGCCCCCGCCACACTCAGCCTCTTCCGGCCAAGGATCAGCTCCGCACCGCGCGCTGGACGTTTGAGCAATCGGCATGGTCGGCGAGATTGCCGATGACCTGATAAAGCTCGGCGCAGATCCGTTTCAGCTCCGCGATGCGGGTCATTTGCGCAACGCTTTCGGGTAGTGCTCTCCGAGCCATTGCCGTCCATCCTTGGGCCCATACGATTGCGGAATGAGTTCCTGCCCTGAGCGCGCGGCCGCACGCTGGCGCCGGTTTTCCCGCGCTTTGAAGGTTTTCTCGCTGCGCTCGGTGGTGAACCCGGTGATAGGGGTCTTTTTACGGGATCGGGACATTGCTCGTTATCCTACGCTGCAACGCGCGGCTTCTGCCCAGAGCTGAGAATCTCTGATTGTTGTCCCGTACGTTGTCCCGTGATTTTTTATCAAACTCAAATTTGGTTGTAAGTGATTAATTTCATTGGTGAGACCGGCGGGATTCGAACCCGCGACCCCGTGATCTTCAGACAGGACGTCCCATTACCGCGCTCCCGTCAGCCAGAGCCGCCGCCTTGCGCGTAGCGCTCTACCGCGAGAGCGGTTTCGTTCGTTGACCCGGACCGGAAGTCGCGCGACCCGATTTGCTGTGATGCACAATGCAGCCGTCGATGGTAGTCTTTTACGACTACCAGGTGGGGCGGTCCATGAGGCGACGGGAGTTCATAACTCTTCTTGGCGGTGCGGCAGTGGGCTGGCCGGCAGCGGCTCGCGCGCAGCAGGCAAGCGGAATGCCGACGATCGGTGTTTTATGGCATGCCGGCAGCGCGGACGAAGAACAGCCCTACTTCGGTGCGCTCAATCGCGGCTTCAAAGACCTTGGCTACGTCGAGGGCCAAAACATCAAATTTGAACATCGTTTTCCTAATGAAACACCGGATCGATTCCGGGCGATGGCGGCAGAATTGGTGGCGTTGAAGGTTGCTGTCATCATAACCGTTAGCAACGCCACCGCCTATTATGCAAAGAACGCGACCTCGACCATACCCATCGTTTTTATTTTTGTCGCCGATCCGGTTGGACTACAGCTCGTAGACAGCCTCGCCCGGCCAGGCGGAAACGTCACGGGGCTGGCGCAGCTCGGCACTGATCTCGCGGCAAAGCGCTTTGAACTCCTGCGCGATATCGTCCCGCAATTGTCGCGCGTCGCCTTGCTTTACAATCCGGGCGAGCCGTCCGGCGATAAATATCTAAAAGAAGGGCAGGCGGCCGCCGTTACGCTCGGCCTCACTGTCATGCCATTCGAGCTCCGCTCGCTCGACCAAATGGAGAGCGTGTTTGGAAGCATGGCGCAGGCGGGTGTACAGGCGGTGTCGCTCGGACCGGGCGGGCTGATATTCCAGGGCCGCGACAGACTGCAGAAAGCAGCGTTGGCCCACGGCATGCCGACGTGCGGCTGGTCACGGGAAACCCTCGTTTCGGGTCTGTTGCTCTCGTACGGACCCGACCAGGTTGACATGGCGCACCACGTGCCGGTGCTTGTTGACAAGATTTCTGAGTGGCGTAAAGCCAAGCGACATCCCGATCGAGCAGCCGACCCAGTTTCAACTGATTGTCAACCAAAGAACCGCCAAGGCGCTCAACATCAAAATCCCGGAGTCGCTTCTGTTGCGCGCCGACGAGGTAGTCGAATAGCCCGGCTTTTACTACGGTGCACTTGTCTGAGTTGGCCCTCAACATCGCTTACCGCACCGCAGTGAAACGGTAGCGATCGGAGGCTAAGCAGACATTCCGCCGAGATCGCCAATCGGTAGAGTTTTGACCCAAGCCGACATCGACCAGCCAATTTTGCTGTGATGCACAACACAGCCGCTAATGTTAAGCTTCTCTGACGGCTGTCGCAGCCACCGTGCGACCGCTTGCAGCGAGCGCGCAATTTCGGTCGGTCTGACCCATAGAGAACATCGTGGCCTCGATAGACACACCCCCCACCGTCTCATAGACTTCGCCCATGCACGGTTGATCGGATCGCTTTCATGGCGAAGGCGCGCGTCGAACGGCGATTGACCGCCATCCTCGCCAGCGATGTCACCGGCTACAGTCGGCTCATGAGCAATGACGAGCTTCCCCCTAGCTGGCTCTCACTTCGAGTCGCATTCGCGATAATCGCGACCGTGTTTATGGTTGCAAACGCGAAAGCTCAGGATGCCGAACCAAGATCGTATACAAACACGCCGGTCGGACTTAATTTCCTGATTGCGGGCTACCTGTACTCACAAGGCAAAATTGCCTTTGATCCGACTTCGTCGATTGCTGACGCACAATTTGACACTCATACTGAGGCCTTAGCCTATGTCCGGTCCCTCGATGTATGGGGTAAATCTGCCAAGTTCGATGTGATACTGCCCTATTCGTCTTTTTCCGCACATGGTCTCGTGGACGACCAGCCTAGAACGCGCGAGATGTCGGGTTTGGGCGATCCGCGATTTCGCTTCTCGATAAACCTGTTCGGTGCCCCCGCGCTTTCTGCGAAGGAGTTTGCGAACTACAAGCAGGACCTCATTATCGGGGCGAGCCTGCAGGTGTCGGCCCCGCTAGGGCAATACGACGACAGCAAATTGCTCAATCTCGGCAGCAACCGCTGGTCGTTCAAACCTGAGCTGGGTATTTCCAAGGCGTGGGGTCCGTGGACAGTAGAGATCGCCCCCGGCGTTACATTTTTCACCGATAACACTGAGTTCTTCAACGATAACACATTCGCGCAGGCGCCGATTTACACGGTGCGGGGGGACCTTATTTACAATTTCGAATCCGGCGTGTGGGTATCGTTGGATGGTATCTACTTTACGGGCGGCCGCACCACCCTGAATGGCATGAGAGACAATAACGAGCAGACGAACACGCGCGCTGGCTTGACCCTTGCTCTACCGGTGGACCGTTACAACTCCATCAAATTCAATGCCAGCACTGGCATTTCGACCCGCACCGGCAGCGAATTCAGCGCCGTCGGTGTTGCGTGGCAGTATCGTTGGGGTGCCGGATATTGAATGTCCGGTTATGGGGCCCAGAACGTTACTTGCCGCAGTGCCGAAATCCGTACGCGCCTGACCCGGACCGGACTCTCGGGGTCGTGAATTATTGCGCTGCGAAAAGCTTTTTCATTCACCTCGTCAGCAATGCTGAGTAACCCAGACGAGATTGTGAGGCCAAGTGCTTTGGCGGTCTTGAGATTGATCACCAACTCGAACTTGGTCGACTGCACGACCGGCAGATTCGCGGGCTTGTCACCTTTGAGGATTTACCCGGTGTAGACTCCCGCCTGCCGGAGCCGTCTGGGTTACCTCTTTTCGTCACATTGTTACTACGGATGTGGGCTCGACCGGCCAATCAGAAGGGTCGCGAAACGATGGGTTCCTCGGAAGGCATGCTTCTTCTGAAATGTCAAACATGCGGGATGGAGAAATGCGTAGGCAAAATTCTTACAGGAATCCTCGGCGTGCGGCGTGCTCGCGGGGGCGACGTGGAGGGCGGATGACGGCGTCGGCCCGGATAAACCGATCGGCAATGCCCATGCGCTTATTTGCGCGAGTGAACCGACCCCCGCCGCGGTAACAACCATGCCAACCACCACACAGGCCATGCCCGCCAGGTTTTTCTGCGGACGGACGGACTGTTCCAAGCGCTTCATTTGTTCCGGTCGAGCCCGCTTGGCGCTGCGATGGGTGCGACGTGGCCCGACCGACCAGCCTTTGCTTTTGACCGCTGCGTGGTGAGGCCGCGGCGATTGAGTGTGTCGCCAAACACGCCATTCCAAAGGTTGAATGTCTATTGACGTCCGGAGGTCGCCGTTGATCCAGTCGCCGGCATTTGTCTGCTGGCAAGGAAATTCAAGAGTTGAGCTTTTGGTTCCGTCGGCGACGCGAAGCTCGACATCGCGATTGCACGGAACCGTCGTAATCGGATGCCAATGGCGCAAACGGAAGTACAAAGCCAACCTCGTGTTACAACCAGCCGACTTGCATCGCAACGCATCCGCTCGCTGAACCGTGTCAGCGGCAGAGGCGTCATCGGGTGCACTATAAGGGCGCGAAAAAATCGCTCTACGCTACGGAGGTTGGAGCGCAGTACCGAAAAAGATAAGAAAGCCAATACGAAGTTAGGACCCGCTCGATTGCTAGCGGTTGTACCGTTGCCGAAAGCTCCGCATACGATGCTTAGATGCGTATGAAGCTTGACTGAAAGAAATACCTTCTGAAAAACGCGTGGAGGCTCAGTCATGGCATTCGGTCGGTTCAGCATATCGGTCGCGGTTCTTCTAACCTTGCTACATTTCGGCCTGGGCTCAGCAGGCCACGACGCTGGCTCCGGCGACGGTGATAGGCGCAGAGGTCCTCGCGGCACTTAATGCGACGCAGTGATATGTCCGGTGTTGGGGGCGAAGCGGAAGTCGCGCTTGCTGGATATAAAAGAGTATTTTTTACAACTTAAGAATGCGTGAAAATCCGCGAAAACGGCATGACCGTTCAGGCGCGGAAATGATCATGTTTTGGGCATAAAAACTATGTGACGCGCACTCGACACTGCATTGAGGCGCAAAGTTCTCACGTTGACCCATGTGAGCCAATCTAGGCGACCGCCCCGATCGCGCGTGCGACTTTTTGAAACATTTCGCCGATCTGCGCTTCGTTGACGATCAGCGGCGGCGTCAGCGCGATCGTGTCGCCAGCGATCCGGATCATCAACCCCTCGTCGTGGAAGGCGCGCTCCATCGCCTCGTAACCGCGCTTGCCCGCCGCGTCGGGACGCGACGCGAGGTCGATGCCGACTGTCAGGCCCACGGTGCGGATGTCGAGTACGCCCGGCAGACCTTTGAGCGACATTGCCGCGTCTGCAAAGAGCGGCTCCAGCGCGTTCGCACGCTCGAACAGGCCTTCATCGCGATAGAGATCAAGCGTCGCCAAGCCTGCGGCGCACGCGAGCGGATGTGCCGAATAGGTATAACCGTGGAACAACTCGATGACGTGCTCGGGACCGCGCATAAAGGCATCGTAGATTGGCTCCCGCGCGATCACGCCGCCCATCGGCACCGTGCCCGACGTGATGCCCTTGGCAAATGTGATGAGGTCGGGCGTCACGCCGTACCGCTCGGCCGCGAAGGCATGGCCGAGGCGGCCGAAGCCGGTAATCACTTCGTCGAAGATCAGCAGGATGCCGTGGCGATCGCAGATCGCGCGCAAGCGCTGCAGATAGCCTTTGGGCGCTGGCAGTACGCCGGTCGAGCCTGCCATCGGCTCGACGACGACGGCCGCGATGGTCGACGCGTCGTGCAGCGCGACAATGCGCTCAAGTTCGTCAGCAAGGTGCGCGCCCCACTCCGGCTCGCCCTTGGTGAAGGCCTGATGCTCGCGGCTGTACGTCGCAGGCAGATGATCGACGCCGGCCAGGAGCGTGCCGAAGAATTTGCGATTGTTGACGATGCCGCCAACCGAAATGCCGCCGAAGCCGACGCCGTGATAGCCGCGGTCGCGGCCGATCAGCCGTGTTCGCGAGCCCTGGCCGCGCACGTGATGATAAGCGAGTGCGATCTTGAGCGCGGTATCGATCGCTTCGGAGCCGGAATTGCAGAAGAAGACGCGGTTGAGGTCGCCGGGCGCGAGCGCCGCGACCCGGCTCGCAAGCTCGAACGATTGCGGATGGGCGAATTGAAACGGCGGCGAGTAGTCGAGTTCGGCCGCCTGATGCTGGATGGCGGTGACGATCGGGTCACGGTTGTGTCCGGTGTTGCAGCACCACAGACCTGCGGTTCCGTCGAGCACCGCGCGTCCGTCGGGCGTGAAGTAATGCATGTCCTTAGCCCGCGCGATCCACCGCGGGGCGCGCTTGAAGGCACGGTTCGGCGTGAACGGCATCCAATAGGATTGGAGATCGTTGGGGATCGGGGCTGTCGCAGGCGTCATCGGAGCACCATCGGCACGCGAGGCTTGCCGCAACAATTTGCGGCTGCTACCACCCCGCACAGAGATATCCCACAATGCCCGACAAGACCGACAAAACCAACAAGCTGAAAGCACGCCTGCCGCGCGGCCTCGCCGACCGCGGCCCCAGCGAGATTGCAGCGACCCGCGCGATGATCGAAAAGATCCGCATGGTCTATGAGCTTTACGGCTTCGAGCCGGTGGAAACGCCGACGATCGAATACACCGAAGCGCTCGGCAAGTTCCTGCCCGATCAGGACCGGCCGAACGAAGGCGTGTTCTCGTTTCTCGATGACGACGAGCAATGGCTGTCGCTGCGTTACGATCTTACCGCGCCGCTCGCGCGCTACGTGGCGGAAAACTTCGACACGCTGGCGAAGCCGTATCGCTCGTACCGGTTCGGCTACGTGTTCCGCAACGAGAAGCCGGGGCCGGGCCGCTTTCGCCAGTTCATGCAGTTTGACGCCGACACGGTCGGCTCGTCGTCGCCCGCAGCCGACGCCGAAATGTGCATGATGGCGGCCGATGCCATCGAGGCGCTCGGCATCCCGCGCGGCTCGTACGTCGTGAAGGTGAACAATCGCAAGGTGCTCGACGGCGTGCTCGAATCGATCGGACTGGCCGGCGAAGCCAACGTCGGCAAGCGACTGACGGTACTGCGCGCTGTCGACAAATATGATCGGCTGGGACGCGGCGGCGTCGGCGCGCTGCTCGGTGAAGGCCGAAAAGATGAAAGCGGCGATTTCACCAAGGGCGCTGGGCTCAATGAAGAGCAAACGCGAAGAGTTCTTGAAATACGTCGAATTTCATCTCGACGAGAAGCAGGACGATCTGGAAGGCGTGTTAGAGGATTGGTCCAAAGAAATTGGGACAAGCGCGACCGGAAAGGAAGGAATCCGCGAACTAGCGCAGATCGGCAGCTTGGTTCGTAATTCCGGTTACGAAGCGGACCGCATCAGTATCGATTCCAGTGTCGTGCGCGGCCTCGAATATTACACCGGATCCGTGTTCGAGGTTGATCTGACGTTCTCGACCGACGGCAAGGACGGCTCGCCACGCTTCGGCTCGGTCGGCGGCGGCGGCCGCTATGACGGTCTCGTATCGCGGTTTCGCGGCGAACCGGTGCCGGCGACCGGTTTTTCGATCGGCGTATCGCGGCTTCTCGCCGCGCTCGAATATCTCGGCAAGGTCGAACTGAAAACCGAAGTCGGGCCTGTCGTCGTCACCATCTTCGACAAGGACCGCGTCGCCGATTACCAGGCCATGGTGGCCAAGCTCCGCAACGCCGGCATTCGCGCCGAGCTTTACCTCGGCTCGGGAAAATTTGGCCCGCAAATGAAGTACGCCGACCGGCGCAATTCGCCGTGCGTCGTCATCCAGGGCTCCGACGAGAAGGCGAAGGGAGAAGTCACGATTAAGGATCTGATAGTCGGCGCCGAACTGTCGAAGCTTGAAAAGGGCCGCGACGAGCATCTGCAGAAGCAGGCCGAGGCGCAGCGAACCTTGCCCGAGACCGATCTCGTCGACGGCGTCCGCGCCGTGCTCACGCGCCACGGCCTAGCGGAGCGCTGATTCAGCACAGCAGTCGAGGGTCGAGTTCCTGTTCTCACTGCGCCCGTTCTTTCAAAAACGCGATCAAGTCGGCGCGATCCTGCGCCCTGTTGACCTTATAAAACATTTTGGCGCCAGGCACGAACGCCTGCGGGTTGGTCAGCCATTTGTCGAGATTTTCCTCGGTCCAGAGAATGTTCGAATTCTTCAGTGCCAGCGAGTAATTGTAGTCGGGCACCGAGCCGGCCGCGCGTCCGACGACGCCTTGATGTTTGGGCCCGACTTCGTTCTTTTCGATCGAATGACAATCCTCGCAGCCGCGATAAAGCTGCGCGCCGCGGGCGGCATCGCCGTCGGCAAAGGCGCCGCCCGAGCACAGCGCCGTCGCGTGCAACGTGACTGCGAACACCCTGGCACAAAAGCGCTTGCGCGCCCGGCGCCGGACGACGCCGCCAACGTCCCTGCTCATTAACTCTCTCCCGCGGCGTGAAGCGCCGCAACGACGAGGAGATTCAGGCGAGGACGGATTTATTCCCGAGGCCGGCCAGGAATTCTGTTTCGAACGATGCTTCAGAATTCCGCGTGCAGACGCGTCGCGAACACCGAGACCGGGCCGCGGTCGCGGTTGTAGGCCGGATTGACGATGAACTGATAATCAAACGTCACGTTCCAGCCGAACACCCGGAGATCGTAATAGCTCTCGATGATCTTCTCGAGACCCGGGTTGGGCAATTGTCCATCGCCGACCAGGATGCCTATTCCGCCATCATTGAGAAAAGTCTGCTGGATCGACGAAATACCGTTGATGATTCCGGCGAGAGCGAAGGTGTCGTCGGGCCGTCCCCAGCGCTTCCCGGTCAACGCCAAGCCCGCCGCAACGGTACGGTCGATATCGGTGTAATCGTAAGATTCGATATCTCCGTTCGCCATGCCGGCGCGCGCAAAGAGGCCGAGATCGGATGTGACCTCCTGTTCGATGTTCACGCCGACGCCGCCGCGGCTGCGATAGCGGCGAACGGCCGCAATGTCGGCGGGTTCGCCGGTCTCTTGAGCCAACGCGATTGCGTCCACGTACGCGCCCATTCGACCGCGGCTGAGAAAGCCGGTGATCGCGATCTTGCCGGGATGGCTCCAAATGTCCCAACGGCGCTCGATCTCGCCAATCCACTGAAACTGCTGGAACTGGGGATCGAGGCCGGTGCTGTTAGGAGCGGCGGACAGATCGAACAGGCCGCCGCGCAGCGTCCAGTTGTCCTGATACCATTCGGCTGCGGCGCCGTACGTATAGCCCCAGGCGTCGGCTGCGTAGTCGAATGAGCCGGTATCGATCAAGGCCCAATTCAAGAAATCCTTGCGCGGGTTCTGCGCATATTTGTTCGAGTCGAAGATGTCGGACACGGAGAACTTGCCCGCGGTGATGACCAGACGATCGGCCGTCTGCGATCCCGCGAATACGTTCTGATCGGCCTCCACTTTCGAGGTTGCACCGCCAAGATCGATCGCCTGCCGCACGAAATAACGCTGGATGCGGCCGTACGGGACCGAAGAGCCGATCTTGAAGGCGGTCCCGTTCGGATAGCCGGCAACCCCCTCCGTGTTGCTCAGGCCAAAGCCCTGGCCGAGTTCGGGATCGACCCAAAGCTCCGCGCCCTGCCACAGCTTCACGCCGACGAACGCCATGGTGTCGGCGCTCTCGCGGCCTGCATTCGAGTTCGAGACTGTTCCGGCCGTGGTAAGGGGCGTGAAACGGCGCCGCGTATTGCTCGATGAACGTCGTCTGCGCATGGACGGCAAACCAGTCGAGGTCGAGCGCGGAAGGACCGTTGGTGATGAGATCCGGATCGATGCCGTTACGTCCGAGCTTGTAGTCCAGCCCAATGCGCAGGCTCTGGACTGCCAGATCCGAATCGAAACGCTGCGCACCGATTGGAAAATCGACGCCGCGCGATGCGTAGCCGGTGTAGAGATATTCAAGCCGGGCCATCCAGTTCGGCGTCAACGCTAACGCCACGCCGCCACCCACGGCGCCGCCAACGCGCGCTTCCATGAAAAGTGTCTCGGTTTCGCCCGCCTGCGCCGTGCCGGCGGCCGGCGTGCCGGCGACCTGCGCACGCGTGAACTGATCGTAGCTGTAGGCAAAGCCTCCGGTGGCGTAGAAAAGCCAGTTGTTCCTTGCGTAGCCGATGCGGCCGCGCACCGTGCCGGAGAATTCAACCTGATCTTCGTAGGTGGCCTGCCCGATCAGCGCGGAAGAAATCGTTTGGCTGCCGCTCAGCGTATTGGGAAACGAGACGTCCGCTTCGAGCCCGAGCACGAGCCGCGACGGGAACATGTAATTGTATCCGGCCTGAAGACCCAGCGTGTAGCTGCCGGTTCCCTCGAAGGCGTCATAGGCGTTGAAGACTTCGAGCGAGCCGGTAAGGTTCGGCGCTGCGGCAACGCCTTGTGTCGCCGACCAATTTGACGTTCCGGTCGCGTAGCCGAGATGGCCACCGACATACAATCCCGTCCAGTCGTACGCTGTTGGGACCGCCGGAGCCTTCGTCGCCATGTCCGCGGCGGCCGCGCGCTCGGCGGTCGCCAACGCAATGCCAATGAAAGCCCCGGCGAGGAACCTGTTCACCGCACCCCCGCGCACACGCCGCATGGTCGCCGACCAACGTGACAATGGCATTGTGCGACGTGACTATCGCCGGTTCCGACACATTGTCACGTCCGACGTGCAGGACGTCCGTGCCACTTCTCAAAACTCTGCGTGCAGGCGAGTGCCGATCACCGAGACGGGGCCGCGGTCGCGGTTGTAGGCGGGATTGACGATGAACTGATAGTCGAGCGTCACGCTCCAGCCGAACAGCGGCAGCTTGTAATAGGTCTCGATGATCTTCTCGAGACCCGGGTTTGGCAATTGTCCGTCGCCGACCAGAATGCCCAAGCCGCCGGCGTTCAGAAATGCCTCGTGATCGGATGAAATGCCGTTAACGATCCCCGCCAGACCGAACGTGTCGTCGGGGCGGCCCCATTGCTTTCCCGTCAACTGCAGTCCGGCCGCTACGGTGCGGTCGACGTCGGTGTACTCGTAGGGTTCGACGTCGCCGTTCGCGAGCCCAGCGCGCACGAACACGCCGAGATCGGACGTGATCTCCTGTTCGAGATTCATGTCCACGCCGCCGCGGCTGCGATATTGACGTACCGCGGCCATCTCGGGCACGCCGCCGGTCGCCTGCGCCAAAGCGATGGCATCGGCGTAGGTACCCATATTGCCGCGGCTGAGAAAGCCAGTGACCGCGATCTTGCCGGGATGGCCCCACAGATCGTAACGGCGCTCGATCTCGCCGAGCCACTGGAACTGTCCAAAGCTCGGATCGAGGTCCGCGCTGTTAGGGACGATTGAGAGATCGAACAGGCCGCCGCGCACGGTCCAGTTGCCCTGGTACCACTCGGCCGAAGCGCCGTAGCTATAGCCCCAGGCGTCGGCCGCATAATCGAACGTGCCGGCATCGATCAGGGCCCAGTTCATGAAATCCTTGCGCGGGTTCTGCGCGTATTTGTTGGTGTCGAACACGTCGGAGACCGAAAACTTGCCGAGCGTGAGTACCAGCCGGTCGGCGGTCTGCGAGCCGGCAAACTGATTGAAATCGGCGTCGACTTTCTGCGTCTCGCCGCCGAGGTCGATCGTCTGCCTGATGAAGGCGCGCTGAATGCGCGGATACGGCACCGAGGAGCCGACCTTAAAAGCGGCGCCGCTCGGGTAGCCGGCAATACCTTCGGTGTTGCTGATGCCAAATCCCTGATCGATCTCGGGGTTGATCCAGACTTCGGCGCCTTGCCAGAGCTCGAATCCCAGTGCGGCTGTTGCGTCCCAGGTCTCACGCCCCGAGTTCGAGTTGTAGCTGTTCTGGCCGCGATACGGCGCGTGGAACGGCGGCGCATATTGCTGGATGAACGTCGTCTGGCCGTGAACCGCAAACCAGCCGAGGTCGAGCGCCGAAGGCGCCTGAAAGATCGGCTGGGTGCTGCTGCTGCCGAGCTTGTAGTCGAGACCGACGCGCAGGGTCTGCACCGCAAGATCGGAATCGAAGCGTTGCGCACTGCCGGGAAAATCAACGGCGTGCGAAGCATAGGCGGTATAGAGATATTCGAGCCGCGCCATCCAGTTCGGGGTCAGCGCGACTTCGACGCCGCCGCCGACGGCGCCACCGACGCGCGGCACCGTGAATAATGTCTCGGCGTCGCCGGGTTGCACCGTGCCGCTAATGGGCGTGCCGGAGAGCTGCCTGCGCGTCAGTTGGTCGTAGCTGTAGGCGAAACCGCCGGTGGCGTAGAATAGCCAATTGCCGGGCGCGTAGCCGATGCGGCCGCGCACGGTGCCGGAGAATTCCACCTGGTCCTGATATTCCGCTTGGCCGATGAGCGCGGAGGATATGGTCTGACTCCCCTCCAACGTGCTCGGGAACGATACGTCGGCCTCGATGCTGAACAGCCAGCGCGACGGCGTCATATAATTGTAGCCAGCCTGAAGGCCGAGCGCGTAGCTGCCAGTGCCTTTGAAAACGTCGAACGTATTGAACATATTGACCGAGCCGAAAAGGCTCGGCGCCGCTGCTCCAGCCTCGGTCGCCGACCAGTTCGATGTTCCGGCTGAATAGCCGAGATGACCGCCGACATAAAAGCCGGTCCAGTCGTAGGCGGCGGGCGCGGCCGGCGCCTTCAGCGCCATGATCGTCGAGAGATCGGCAGCATTCACGGCGCCCGCAAGCGCAATCAGCCCCACACTGCCAACGAGCAGCCCCCTCATCAGCATCCCCAGCCACTGCCACGTTACACAATCAGCCCCGCCCGTGCTGCCATTTCAATGACGACAGCAGCATGACAACGGCTGGCGCCCAAGCACCCGCCCCTTAAACCGCCTCCCGTTGCGCCATCCTAGACTAAATTATAGCCATGGCTACAGTCTATAGCCATAGCTACAAACCAGGCCAAGCTTCAAGCGGCCAAGCGCAGCCTCCGACTTAACGCAGGCTCCTCGCCGGCCGCGGCGTTGGACGCCTCAGCTTGCCAGACGCACTCCAGTGCGCCGGTAGACGGCACGAGCCGCCAGCGGCAGGCAAGCGTATCCCGTTTGGCGCGCCCACCTGCGCCAGTAAGGCCGCGGACCACCCGGTTGTCGTTGCAGGCGTCTTTGTTGGCGCGAAAAGCCAACTCGCGAGCAGGCGCCGCGTGGCTGCGGCCGACGACAATAGTCTTGGTAATTTTTGCAAACATCGCTCACTCCATATCCCGCGTGTTACGGCCGGCCGGTGAGCGAACGGCGACCGGCTATGCTCGACCGCCTCTCCTCAGGCGGCCGTCCGTGCCGCGATTGATCTTGACGTTGCGGGACCCCTCGCCCTGCAAGGCGCATGCTGGCGCCCCTGATGGTACTGCCCGATGGCACTGCTCGCTTTGCCTTCGCTGTGATGGAAACAACCGAAGCCCGCCTCGACTTCGCGTTTCCATTACACTATAATATACCCCATATGGTATGTGATGGTATACCCCATATGATATGTGAAGGAGCCGTGTCAACCGATGTCTCACACCAAAAGTGAGAAAGCCAAGCTGATGAATCGCATCCGCCGGGTGCGCGGACAGCTCGAAGCGGTCGAACGCGCGATCGAGGGCGAGGAAGGCTGCGCTACTGTGCTGCACCTCATCGTCGCCGCCCGCGGCGCCATCAACGGGCTGATGTCCGAGGTGATCGAGGATCATATCCGGCTGCACGTGGTCGATCCGCCGAAGGACGCCGAGCGCAAGCGCGGCGCCGAGGAGCTGATCGAGGCGGTGCAGTCCTATCTGAGGTGAGAACGTCGGGCATGAGCGACACGCCTGCAGCCGCGCACGGCCATGTCTTTCTCGGCGCCGGCCACGCCGAGAACGAGCGCCGCACCTGGACGGTGATCGCGCTGTGCAGCATCATGATGGTGGCGGAAATCGTCGGCGGCCTCGCCTTCGGCTCGATCGCGCTGGTCGCCGACGGACTGCACATGTCGACGCACGCGAGCGCGCTGCTGCTGGCCGCGCTTGCCTATCGCTACGCCCGCCGCCACGCCGACGACGAACGCTTCAGCTTCGGCACCGGCAAGCTCGGCGATCTTGCCGGTTTCACCAGCGCCATCGTGCTGGCGATGATCGCGATCCTCATCGGTTATGAAGCGCTCACGCGCTTCATCTGGCCGGTTCCGATCAGCTTCAACGAGGCGATCCCGATCGCGGTGCTCGGTCTTCTGGTCAACGTCGCCAGCGTCCTTTTGCTGAGCGGTGGTGGTCATCATCACGGTCATAGGCACGGGCATGATCGCGGCCACAGTTACTCCCACTCCGGCCACGGCCACGAGGACGACGAGGTCCATTACCTGCAGACCGTCGGCGGACCCGTGACGCTCGAAATCTTCGAGGATGGAGTGCCGCCGCGGTTTCGGCTGTCGGCCATAGGCCGAGACACTGCGCCGGCGGACGTCAGCATCGAAACCGTGCGCCCGGACGGCACGCGGCAATTCTTCGCCCTGACGGCGCGCGGCGGCACCCTTGAATCGGTTGAAGAAATTCCCGAGCCGCACGGCTTCACTGTTCGCGTATCGCTCGATGGCGGACGCGACATCCACACCGTCGAATTCGCCGAACACGAACACGCGCATGGCACCGCGGACCGCGACAACAACATGCGCGCCGCGGTTATTCACGTCCTCGCCGACGCCGCGGTGTCCGTGCTCGTGATCGTCGGCCTGTCACTTGGCCGCTGGCTCGGCTGGACCTGGATGGACCCCGCGGCGGGACTGGTCGGCGCGGTCGTCATTGCGGCGTGGTCTTACGGTCTTATTCGCGACACCGGCGCCATTCTGCTCGACATGACGCCCGATCGCGCCATGGCGGAGCGCGTGCGCGCCGTGATCGAGACCGATGGCGACCGGCTGACCGATCTGCATCTGTGGCGGCTCGGCCCCGGGCATTTGGGCGCGATTCTCTCTGTCGCCACACACCAAGAGCGCGGGCCACAATATTATCAGGCGCTGCTTCGCCGCTTCCGCGCGCTGTCGCACGTGACGGTCCAGGTTTTGCAGCAATAGCGTGACAACGGTGAACGGCAGCGATCTGTGCCTGTCTTGAGGCAGGTCAACGCTGCCCAATCTTTACAATATATGCTGCTGAATCGTCGCCAGACGGCGTACGATCCATATTGGCGTGCGCGTTGGCTGAGCGCGCACTGCACTCCGGCGCTTATAAATCCCGGCGAGGATGACTGATGGACGCCACGGTGACGAGATCGCGTCACCAGGTGCAGGCGACAGCCGGCGCCGAAGTATTGCATGCGCTGAGCCAACTGTCGACGGCGCTCGCCTGTCAGGAGCTTCAATCGAGCCTCTCGGGACTTGCATCCGACGAAGCCGCTCGGCGCCTGAAGGATTACGGGCTCAATCTCATCACGCGCGAGCGCAAACCGACGATGCTCCAGGAAATCTGGAGTCGGACAAAAAATCCGCTCAACGCACTGCTGCTGACGCTGGCTGCAGTGTCTTACTTCTCGGGCGATGCGCGGGCCGCCATCGTCATCGTCGTGATGGTCGTTCTATCTGTTGTAACGGCATTCATTCAGGAGCACCGGTCCAACGAGGCCGCAGCCCGGCTGCGGGCGATGGTGAAGACGACGGCGAGCGTGCGGCGCGGCGGCTCGGCCGACTATGCCGAGGTTCCGATCGAGACGCTGGTGCCTGGCGACGTCGTGAGGCTGTCGGCGGGCGACATGATCCCCGGCGATCTGCGCCTGCTCGACGCCAAGGATTTGTTCGTCAACCAATCGGCGCTGACCGGCGAGGCGATGCCGGCCGAGAAATATGCGCACCCTTGTGCGGAGCACGTCGATGACACGTTTGATCTCCCGAATGTCTGTTTCATGGGCGCGAACGTGGTCAGCGGTTACGCCACCGGCGTCATCGCGCGCACCGGAGCGCTAACGTTTTTCGGACAACTCGCCGACGAAATAGCGGGCCGGCGCGTTCCGACCGCGTTCGACCAGGGCATCAACCGGTTCACCTGGTTGATGATCCGTTTCATCATCGTAATGGGTCCGCTGGTTTTTCTCATCAACGGCCTGACCAAGCACGACTGGCTCGAAGCGCTGTTGTTTGCGGTGGCGGTCGCCGTCGGCCTCACCCCCGAAATGCTGCCGATGATCGTGACCGTCAATCTGGCGAAGGGCGCCACCGCCATGGCGCGCGCCAAGGTCATCGTCAAACGCCTCAATGCAATCCAAAACCTCGGCGCCATGAACGTCTTGTGCACCGACAAGACCGGGACGCTGACGCAGGACCGGATCATTCTCAAGCGACACCTCGACATTCGCGGCGAGGAGTCCGAACGAGTTCTGCAATATGCCTATCTGAACAGCCACTTTCAGTCTGGGCTGAAGAATCTACTGGATGTGGCCGTGCTCGAGCACGTCGAGATCCACAAAATTCTCGGCATCGACACCGGCTTCACCAAGATCGACGAAATACCGTTCGATTTCACGCGGCGCCGTCTGTCCGTGGTGGTGGCGCACGGCGAGGACAAGCACATTCTGATCTGCAAAGGCGCTGTCGAGGAGGTTTTCGCCGTCTCCACCCATTACGAGGTCGACGGCATTAAGGGTCCGCTCGACGCCAGCCACTTTGCCACCGCGAAAGACGAAACGGTGGCGCTCAATGAAGACGGCTTCCGCGTCGTCGCCGTCGCCCATAAGGAAATCGAGACACCTAAATCGGCGTACTCGGTTGCCGACGAAAGCGACCTCACGCTGCTCGGCTATATCGCCTTTCTCGATCCTCCCAAAGACAGCGCTCGCGAAGCGATCGCCGCCCTGGCGCAGAAGGGCGTGCAAGTTAAAATTCTAACCGGCGACAACGGCGTTATCACCCGCAAGATCTGCCGCGAGGTGCAGATCGAGGCCGGCGAAATTCTGCTCGGCAGCCAGGTTGAGCAGATAAAGGACGACCAGGAACTCGCCAACATCGCCGACCGCACGACCGTCTTTGCGAAGCTCACGCCGGCGCAGAAAGAGCGAATCGTCAGGGCGCTCCATCTCAAAGGCCATGTCGTCGGCTTCCTCGGCGACGGTATCAATGACAGCCCGGCGCTGAAAGCTGCGGACGTCGGCATTTCAGTCGACACCGCCGTCGACATCGCCAAGGAGTCGGCGGACGTCATCCTCTTAGAGAAAAGCCTGATGGTGTTGCAGCAGGGCGTCATCGAAGGCCGAAAAATCTTCGCCAACATCACCAAGTACATCAAGATGGGCGCCAGCTCGAATTTCGGCAACATGTTCAGCGTGCTCGGCGCCAGCCTGTTCTTGCCGTTCCTGCCGATGGCGCCGATTCAGGTCCTGACCAACAATTTGCTCTACGACTTCTCGCAAACGGCGATTCCAACCGACAACGTCGACGACGAGTATATCGCGGCACCACGGCGCTGGGACATCAGCAATATTTTCAAGTTCATGGTGTTCATCGGGCCGATCAGCTCGATCTTCGATTACCTCACTTACGCGATGATGCTTTACGTATTCCACACCTGGAACAATCCGGCGCTGTTTCAGACCGGATGGTTTGTCAAATCGCTGCTGACGCAGACGCTGATTATCCATATCATTCGCACGGCCAGGATCCCCTTCATTGAAAGCAGAGCCAGCCCCGCGCTCATCGCGACGTCCATCATGATCTGTTTTGTCGGCGTCATACTGCCATTCACCTGGGCCGGTCATGCGTTGGGTTTCGTGCCGCTGCCCCGACTTTATTGGCCGCTGGTCGCCGCCATGCTGCTGAGTTACGCGGTTCTCACGCACCTGACCAAGCAGTGGTTCGTCCGACGGTGGGGCATGTAAGAAGTTTCCTGCCCGTTCAGTTTATGGAATCGCAATGAGCAATCCGACGCTGACGCCGAGCGATTGTTCGTGCCCGCTGCTGAACGAGTAGCTGTAGGTCGGCTCGATGAACCAGCCGAATTTTCGCTCCGGCCACGGCCAGAACATGAAATCGGCTGCGATCTCGCCGGCGATTTTCGCGCCCTCACCGCCGGTCGTATAGGTCCATTCCGGCCCGACGCCGATCATGAACTCGACGGTGTCCGACAGGGTGAAGGGCTTCTTGAAAAGAAGATCGGTGCCCCATTCGGTGGTGCCCCGACCGTACAGTGTGGAAAGGCCGGCCTCGATCTCAAGCCAATCCTTGATCGGCGTGAATTCCACGGCGGCCGAAGGACCGAACCGGCTGGTGCCCGGCAGACCCCATTCGCCGGCGCCGCCGAGTTCAACGATCGCCGTAGGCTCTTTCTCCCCGGCCCGCGCTTGCCCCGCACACACTAACAGAACGGCCAATGCCGCCGCGGTCCCGCACCGTTTCATCCCCGGCCCCGTGATCCCGATCTCAGCCCGCGATCCAGTCAGACGACACTATCGGTCACCGGCCACGTCCACGCAAATCCGTGCGGGCAGAACCCTAAAACTTCTGCGTGACGCCGAGGAAGTAGCCCCGGCGCGGGCCGTATTGCGGCGCGAACACGCCGATGCCGGTGCCGCTTCTGATTTGATAGACGGTGTCGAACAGGTTCACGACGTCGAAGCGAACCGTCGTCGGTTTTGCCACGCCGAGCAACATGAAGTCACGCGAGACGCCAGCATTGAATTGTGCGTACGGCGCCTGGTGGTCGGTGTTGGCGTCACTGGCGCGCGGCCCGCTGCCATAGATCATGTCGGCACTGAGTTTTGTGCCGCACCACGAGCCAGATGAGCCCCACATCGACATTTCGCCGGGCGTCGCAGGCCGGCCGCAGAACTGATAGAACGCGCCCGCCGAACCGGTCATGAACTGATTGTGGTCGGTGTAGATGTAATGGGTCTGGAGGTACTGGAACTCGGTCAGCCCGCCGAGTGACGCGAGCGGCGTGGTGTTGTCGAACAGATATTGGTTCGAGACCGGGTCGATAGCCCTTTGCTGCGCCCAAGCGAAGTTGGCGTAGGCCTGGAAATTGCCGCTCTTGAATTTCGCGCTGAATTCGATGCCCTCGTTGATGCCCTGGGCATAGTTGAACGCTTGCAGCACCAGCGCCTGGCCGAACACGCCGTTGTCGAGCAGGTCGGTCGCGATCTTGTAATAGGCATCGACGGCCAGCTCGAGCATGGTGCAGTCCGGGTCAAACTCGGAGCGGCAGCCAAACGGAATCTTCTGATCGATTCCGGCGTCAAAATAATGCGAGCGCTCGGGCAGCACCGGATCGTTCGGTTGGCCGGCGGGCGGCGCTCCCGTGGTGTTGTTGAACAGCGCGATGTTGGCCGGGACCGCCTCGACCAGGACAGGCGGCGTGAAATAGCGCGCGTAGCCGGCGTGGAACGTCGTGTCCTCGAACGGCTTATAAGTGATGCTGACCCGCGGACTGAGCTGGTTGGCATCGACGAACTGCCACATCTGGTCGAAGCGCAGGCCGGCATTGATGGTGAACTGGCTGGTGACCTTCCACTCGTCCTGCAGATAGACACCGGCGAGCCAAGCGAGCTTCGCAGTGTCGTCGGTGATCGCCATCGGATCCCCGTTGTCGGAGCCGTCGCAGATCATGCACGGCTCGACCAGCGATGTGTTGTCGACCCACGCCTGTTCGGCGCTGACGGTGAAGCCGGCACGCAGCGTGTGCCCCGGATTGACCAAGAACGAGGCGTCGCCCTGCATGCCGTTGCTGTAGGACTGCCGGGAGATGTCGGAAGCGATACCGTTCAACAAGAGATCACCGACCGGGTCCGGGGTGAAGTGCAGATTGTTGTAGCGGGTGAAGTAGGACAGTTGTCCGTCGAAGCCGTTCACCGACTTCTGCAGCGCCAGAACGCCGTAATGGGTTTGCTCGACCTGGTTCTCGTTGAGCATCGACGAATCAAAATTAGTGATGCCGTTGACGTTGGTGACCGGCGGATTTCCATTCATTCCGACCGGCTGGCCTGGGTTGTTGGGAATCTGAAAACTGTTGATGGCGCTACCCGCAATCAGACTGAGCCGCGTGGTCGGATCGATGAAGGTCGACATGTAGCCGAAGCCGCGCTCCTGCTGCGAGAGGTCATGAATGGCATTCAGCGCAGGCGTCGGATTTTCGATCCCCTCCCCGGTCTGCAGATACTTGCCGGTGAAGTAATATTGCACGCCGGGGAAGCAGTCCGCGGTCGAGACCGGCGGGGCGCCCTTGCCGGTGGCTGGGGTCGTCGCCGGGCATGTGTTGCCGTACGTGCCGCCATATTCGATGCTCGGCGAGTAAGTGCCGCGGCTGCCGCCATACATGCTGACGCTGCCACTGTTGTTGAAAAGATCGGCGCGGGTGGTGACGTCGACCAGAGCCACCGTGCGCATTCCAAACTCGGCCGGTAGCGCGCCTGTGATCAGCGAGAGGCTCCCGATCGCGGAAGGATCTAGAATGCTGCCGAAGCCTGTGACGCCGTCGGGCAGCATCACGCCGTTGATGCGGAACTGCACGTTGGCGTGATCGTTTCGGACATGCAGCGAGCCCGAGGCCGCGGAATCCTGCGAGACGCCCGGCATCTGAAACAGTATTTGTTCGACGCGCTGATTGGTGCCCTGCGGCAGTTGCTGGATGGTTTTCTGGGTGAACGTGTCAGATGTTGTGCCGATCGTAGTGAAGAGATTGCTGCGGGCCTCGTTAAACGAGGCATTCTTCGCCTCCGCCGCGCTCACTGGCGCAATCAGCGGAACGGCCGCCGGTGCAGGAGCCGCTACGGCCGGATGCGGCTTGGCGCTCGGCCTTGGCACAGGCTTTGCGGCTTTGACGGTCACTTGGGGAAGCGTGACCTGCGCGTACACTGCGCTGTTGAAAATGGTCAGCGCTACGATCGCGCAGCCGCTGAGAAGATACGAACGAAGGACATGTGGAGACGTCTTATCAACACGACTGATGGACATGATACCCGCTCTCAATGACAGGACGCGTGGCCGTACGGCCGGCTCGTGAGCGGTGGCGCTGTCGCGGCACGTCCAGATGGAAGGAAGCCGCCACGTTCAAGTCCGCCGACATCGCGCGCGCAACACCGCCGCAACGTCGAGGATCAGCACCGACCGCAGGTCAAGCGAGCGGAGGTCCGCGGGATTGGAAGGCTGTGCACCGCGCCGCGACGAAGGCGACAGCGGCAACAAGACGATGTTCGACCGGTCGAAAGGCGACAGGCAGCGGCAATTGCGGTGGAGCCGCAATGAACGACGAACTCAGCAGCGAAACGGTCGCGCAGATATCGCAATAGTCGTTGGTATGATCCGACGGCGGAGCGGCAGGTTTTGGCTGCGAATGATCAGTCGGCGTCGCGGCCGACGCCGTACTCGGCGGCCCGTAGCCGAAAATATCCGTGCGGTGGATATGGCTGAACGAGAGGACGAGCTGAACCGCCAGCGCGAACAGCGCCAAGCGGCCAGCAAAAACCCTGTTCGCCCTGAACCACCGCATCGAGCGAAACCCACCCCCGGCAAAGAGCCGGAAAGCAGTGTAATGTTATAATATTACATTTTGCAAGCGTGCTTGTGCGGTCGCGTTACCGGCAGCGGCGTTCACTTCGTCAGGGTGTCGGCGAGAACCGTCGCATTGTGGCGCATGAGATCGATGTAGGTGGGTGCCGGACCATCTGGCCCGGTCAGCGCATCCGAATAAAGCACGCCGCCGATCGGGGCTCCCGTTTCGTCGGCGATCCGTCTCAGGGTGGCCGGATCGGCGACGTTTTCCAGAAATATGCCCCTGTTCTCCTGCTTTCGGATTTCGCCGACGATCGCGGCGATCGTCTTGGCCGACGCCTCGCTGTCGTCCGAAACACCAAGCGGCGCCGTGAACGCGATGCCGTAGGCATCGGCGAAATAACCAAACGCCTGATGGCTCGTGACCGCGCGCCGCCGCTCCGGGGAAATGCTTGCAAGCGTCTGCCTGATCTCACGATCGAGCGTGTCGAGCTTCGCGAGATAGGCTGTGGCGTTTGCCTCATACACCGCCTCATTCTCTGGATCGGCAGCGATCAGTGCGTCGCGGATGTTGGCCACATAAATCTTCGCGTCGGCGACCGATTGCCAGGCGTGGGGATCGACATGGCCGTCGCGGCTCTCGCGCGGTTTGATACCATGCGTCGCGACGATGATTCGGCCTTTCGTGCCCGACGCCGCGACCAGACGATCGAGCCAGCCTTCGAAGCCCAGTCCGTTGACGACGATCACATCAGCCGCCGCCACCTTTTTCACGTCAGCGGGCGACGGCTCGAAGGCGTGAGGATCGCTGCCGGCGCCGACTAGCGTACTGACCCGCACCCGGTCGCCACCGACGTTTTTGACGAAATCGCCGAGAATCGAAAAGCTCGCGGCGACATTCAACGTCTGCGGGGGCCGCTCCTGCGCGCGGGCCGGACCGGTGGTAAGCAACGCGCAAAGCGCTGCGCCGATGACCAGGCGGCGCTTCGTCAGCAATCCAGGTAATCCAAATATCATTAACCAACGATCCGGGCCTGCGGCCTCTCCCTTGGCGAAAGAGGCACGGTCGACCGCAGATAATGTTATAATGTAACATTTGCAACGGCGCCCGGGGGGTAAGCCCGCCCGGCCATTAACGGCCCGCGCCGATCTTCGTCGAATCGCAACGCCTGCCGTGCTAAAGGGCCGCCGAAACGCGTGTCGGGTGCACGGCTTAGGGCGGCCCCACCCACACAACGGCAGGACTTGAGCCTGATGTCGGGCACAACGACCAACGGACCGGATCCGCGTGCGCAGACGCTCGTCGCCTCGTACGCGCGCGCCGGCTACACACAGGTCGAGCCGCCCGTGCTGCAGCCGGCCGAACCGTTTCTCGACCTGTCGGGCGAAGACATCCGCCGCCGAATGCTCCTGACCACCGATCCGGAAGGCCAGGAGCTGTGCCTGCGGCCCGACCTCACCATCCCGGTATCGCGCGACTATCTGCAGTCGCCTGCGGCCGGCCAGGCCGCGGGC
This sequence comes from uncultured Alphaproteobacteria bacterium, assembly GCA_963732015.1. Taxonomy (GTDB): domain Bacteria; phylum Pseudomonadota; class Alphaproteobacteria; order Rhizobiales; family Xanthobacteraceae; genus BOG-931. The sequence goes on from CAVSXY010000015.1 coordinate 97,649, forward strand.
TTCTGCTATCTCGGTGCCGTCTTTCGGCATCGCGAAGCCGCGGCGGCGGAGTTTCTGCAAGCGGGCATCGAATCGTTCGGCCGGCACGACACCGCCGCAGCCGACGCCGAGATGCTCGCGCTCGGACTCGAAGCGACGACGCAATACGAAATCAACCCTCCTGAAATCCGCATTGGCGACGTCGGACTGTTCCGCGCGTTCATTGCCGCGCTCGACCTCTCGCCGGCATGGCAGCGCCGGCTGGTCAAGGATTTCAATCGCAAGTCATCGCTGGCGCACGATCTCGACCAGCTCACGCTGGCCGCCGCCGCCAGTCCGCCGGAATACCAGGGCGTGCTGGCGGCGCTTGCCGGCTCCGATCTAAACGCCGCGCATCATCTCGTCACCGATCTGCTGTCGATCGCCGGGATCGCGGCGGTTGGCGGACGCTCGGTTGCCGAAATCGCCGACCGCTTTCTCGAACAGGCGGCGTTGAACGCGCCGACCCGGCTGCCGCGCGAGAAACGCGCGCTGATCGAGCGCTTTCTCACCATTCGCGGCGATCCCGACGAGGCAGCCGGCGAATTGCTCGCGCTCGCTAGGAACGCCGGCATTTCGCTCGACCCTGCGGTCGACCTGTTTGAAACGCGCACCGGCTTTCTCGCCGCCCGCGGCGTCGACGTGCGCACTATTAAATTCTTGACCGCGTTCGGCCGCGGTTTCGACTACTACACCGGCTTCGTGTTCGAGCTGCACGACGCTCGCGCCAAGAGCCCGCTGGTCGCCGGTGGGCGCTATGACGGCCTGCTGACGCGGCTCGGGGCGCGCGAGCCGATACCCGCGGTCGGTTTCGCCGCCTCGATTGAAGAGCTCGCGGCCTGCGGAGGCGCGCCATGAGTGCGCCGCTTATTCTCGCCGTGCCGTCTAAAGGCCGCCTGCAGCAGAACGCCGAAGCATTCTTCGCGCGCTCCGGCCTCGAACTCGTCAAGCCGCGCGGCGTGCGCGACTATCGCGGCACCATCGCTGGCTTCGACGGCGTCGAGGTGGCTTACCTCTCGGCAGCGGAGATCACCGCTCAGCTCGCCCTGGGCGCAGCGCATCTCGGGATCACCGGCGAAGACCTGGTACGCGAGGTGATCCCGCACTCCGACCAGCGCGTCGCGCTGATCACGGGGTTGGGCTTCGGCTTCGCCAACGTCGTCGTCGCCGTGCCGCAGGCATGGATCGACGTGCGCACAATGGCCGACCTCGATGATGTCGCCACCGCATTCAGGCTCAAGCATGAACGCAAGATGCGGCTTGCGACCAAATACGCCAATCTGACGCGAGCGTTCTTCGCCGAGCACGGCCTCGTCGATTACCGCATCGTTGAAAGCGCAGGCGCGACCGAAGGGGCGCCTGCAGCCGGCACCGCCGAGCTCATCGTCGACATCACGACGACCGGCGCGACGCTCGCGGCGAACGCGCTGAAAGTGATCGATGACGGCGTGATCCTGCGTTCGCAGGCGAACCTCGTCGCCGCGCGCGCGGCGACTTGGGACGACGCGCAGCGCGAGACTGCGCGGCGTCTGCTCGACCGCATCGCCGCGCAAAAGCGCGCCGCCAAATTCCGCGAAGTGCGCACGCGGTTCGCCGGCCTCAACGACACGCTGCTCGGCATCGCGCGGGAAAAATTCGAAGTCGAAGCGCCCTTCGGCGGACCGACCTCCTCCGGCATGTTGACGCTGCACTGCCCGCCAGAGCACGTGCATGCGCTCGCAAGCTTTCTGCGCGAACACGGCGCCGAGGCGGTGTCCGTCGCGGCGCTCGACTATGTCTACACGCGCGACAATCCGCTTTACGCCAAGCTTGCCGCGGAGTTGGATGGGCGACCGCAGTCGTGATGGTGAGCTGCTCGATGTAACGGCGGGCCATCCCTACGATGTTGTCATAGTTTGCATCACTCGATATTGCTGCCCATATTGTTCGTGCAATCGGTATTGCCACGATGAAGACGACGCTCAACATATCCGATACGCTGTTCCGAGGCCCGTAAGATTGCTGTCCGGGAGGGCACCACGCTGCGGGCGCTGGTCGAACAAGGTCTCCGGCACGTGGTCGCGACAAAAAAACGGCGGGCACCATTTCGCCTGCGGCAAGTCGCATTTGGCGGGCGCGCTCTACGGCCCGAGTTTAAAGAGGCTGGCTGGAAGCAAATCCGCGATGCCATCTACGAAGGCCGCAGCGCTGTCGATACAAAAACTATTGAACTCACCTCGCTGCGACCTAATGGCGCCGAAAGACCTTGAGCCGCATGTGGACGATATAGAGCGCGGCGCCGACGACATAGACTGCCGCGTAGCCGCCGATAAAGCCGACGACGTCAGCGCCGCAGGCAATCACGATTGCCGTCATCGCCGCCATCGCGACGACCAGGACCGTCGAGATGCGCATCTACGCGGCGGCCTGCGATCTCGCGGTTCCCGGCCAGACGAGGGCGCTTGCCGCGCACGACGCGCCACGGCTGATACGGACGACGCTGTTGGCTGGCGCTCTGTGCAGCCTGCCAGCGGCCGTGGCCTGCGGCTTGCTCATCTTTGCCGCGCAGCCGTTGTTCGTCTTCCTGCTCTGCTCGGCGGCGACAGTGCCACCGGCGGTCACGCCGATTCTCGTCGCGCTATTGCTCGCCAACCTCGTCTGGATGGTGATGCAATCGCTCATGCAGCACACCGGCTATTTCCGCGAGATATCGCGCATAAGCGCCGGCGTCGCCGCGGCGATGGTGGTGGCGACCGCGATCGCCGTTTTGGCGAAAGCCGACCTTGTCGGCTTTCTCGCCGCCTATGCGGCGGTCTATAGCGTCGGCGCGCTCTATTATGTGGTCGAGGCTATTCGCTGCCCGATCCGCGCCGCAGCGGCCGGCTCCCGCGAACCGCACGGTGCGAGTTAACGCGCGTCGTCGTCGACGCGTCGCGTCTCAGCGCGTCATGCTTTGACTCGGATTTCCATTTCTTACGGCGGCGTAGACATCTCGCCACGATTTTACCGTGATGCTCGACGGCGGCCATGGTAGGGATTCGCTGACAGAAGGACAGCGTGAGAACCCCCGACGTGAGATCCCCGCATTCGTTTTTGGCTGCCGTCTTATCCATCTTCTTCGCCACAACTGCCGCAAGTGCCACAACGGTCATCGTTTCCGACGACACGGGCGGCCTTGTGAACCTGTATGAAATGCGCTGGGCCGACCTTGCCGCAAAGAACGTCAAGGTTCAGATCTCCGGCACGTGCGCATCGGCATGTACCGTCCTGCTCGGTTACATTCCCAGCCAAAATATCTGCGTGACCCAGAACGGCGCTCTCGGCTTCCACTGGGCCACCGTTTGGTTCGTCACCGCCGAACTGTGGCGAATATATCCGCAAGACATCCGCGACTGGATCACCAAGCACGGCGGTCTCACCCAGCGGGTCATCTGGCTGCAGGCTCCCGAAATTTTCCGCTACTTTCGGAAGTGTTGAGCCAGCGTTCGCCCAGACAGACCGCGGCGGCGGCGAATGCTGGACGCGACGGCTAGATCAGCCCGAAGCGCAGCGCGATCGCGAGCAGCCACACCAAGCCGGCCATACAGAGCGCGCAGAACACCGCGGCGGAGCCAAAATCCTTCACCCGGCCGATTTCGATATTGTGCTCAGGCGTGACGTGGTCGGCGAGTTTTTCGATCGCCGTATTCAAAAGCTCGACGGCGAGCACGGTAAACAAAGCACCGATCATGGCGACGTACCACGCCGTACTCGGCGCCAGAACAATGCCGATCGGCACCGCCAACGCCAGCGCGATCGCCTCTTCTCGCACGGCCGCTTCGTGGGCGATCGTGTGGCGAAGCCCGCGCAGCGAATTGAATGTTGCGCTGATCAGTCTCTTCACGGCGTGGTGGGATCGTTAGGGCTGCTTGGCTGGGCGGGTGTGTTGCGGCACTCCATACCCCTCACTATAGTGCCGCGCAATTCGGAGCGTAGCGCAGCCCGGTTAGCGCACCAGTCTGGGGGACTGGGGGTCCCGAGTTCAAATCTCGGCGCTCCGACCATCTAACCATTTGTCTTACAAAACCTTTTTTATATTGTCGCCAACCAATTCCCTGTGTTGGTTTATCTTCAAATCGCCACTGTGTCGCCACGCCAGCAAACATTCGACGCGTCGGCAATGATCGTGCGGTTGTTCGATCAAGTGGAAGGACTGAGCACAGTCTTGCCTACTCGTCCATGTCCGTTTTGCCCCGACAGCGGATGATCCGACGAACGCACTGGCGAGGCTCCTATCGGGTCGCGGCTGGGGTTTGAATGTGTCGGCCAAATCTGGGCATAACCGAAACGTTACCAAGATATAGGGCACTCCCATGAACTGGACGCTGGTCCGCGCATGTCTTCTTTCACCCTGATGACCGCTTGCTTCAGCTTCGGACGACTTACCGTCGAATTCCGAGGTAACGCTTTCCCCAAACCTCAATTTTAACTTTATCCGCGACCTCTCGCCGGTCGCTATTATCAACAGCACTACGTATCTCTTGGTGGCTAATCTCGCATTTCCGGTAAAGGCGATCCCCGAGTTGATCACCTATGCCAAGGCTAATCCGGGCAGGATCAACGTGGCATCCGCTGAAGTCGGGATAACAAACCATCTTTGCCTCGAGCTGCTCAAGATGATGACGGGTGTCGACTTGGTCCATGTACCGTATCGCGGCAGTTTCGTGCCTGATCTGCTCGGCGGACAAGTGCAATGTGCGTTTTCAACTGTACCGCAGGTGATCGAGGATGTCAGAGGCGGCAAGTTGTGTGCTCTCGCGGTGACCAGCGCAGCGCGGGCGGATGCCTTGCCAGACGTGCCCACTATCGGAGAATTTGTGCTGGGCCATGAGGCGGATACCTGGTTCGGTATCGTAGCGCCGAAGGACACATCCGCGGAAATCGTCAATGAACTCAACAACAGGATCAACACCATTGTTGCCGATCCTAAAATGAAAGCACAGCTTGTCGCAATGGGAGTTTCACCCAAATCGATGACGCCGAATGAGTTCGGAAAACTGATCGTCGACTATACCGAAAAGTGGGCCAAGGTGATCAAATTCGCAAATATCAAGCCTGAGTGATAGACCCAGGCCTCACATTCCATAAATGCCGTTGTTCAGCGAATCCGTTAGTCAACGCGACCTAGCAGTCCTTGGGTGAAGGCAGCGGCATCTCTTTCCGCAAGCGCGGCGTTTCGTGGTGCGAGTTCGGCAATTTCCCGTTCCGGATATTTGGGTACGAACAGTGAAATTCGGCACCAAAGTCCGGTCCGCTCAAAACGGCAATCGACGGTACCTTGAAACTGTCGCGCACCGCAGCGAAGAAGCTTGGTTCCGAACCCTTCGCGCATCGGCACGGTTGCTTCCGGTCCACCGCTTTCGGCCCATTCAAGCGTGAGCCGGCCGTAGACGTTGGTCCACGTGATAATTATTTGCCCTTCGGGATTCAAAAGGGCACCGTATTTTACCGCGTTTGTCGTGAGCTCATGCACGACCAGCGCCACGAAGATGGCGAGCGCGGATGGACAATCGAAATTGTCGCCATGCAGCCGGAATCGAGAGAGACCATAGGGCGCGAACTCGTGAATGAGAAGCTCTTTAAATGGGGCGCTGTGCCAATTGGACCTTACCAGGAGGTCATGAGTCGCCCCAAGCGCGGCGATACGGGCACTGATCGCATCGCGCATATGTTTTTGGTCCACAAGAGTTTGTCCGACAATACCTTGTACATTTGCGAGTATATTCTTGATGCGATGGACTAGTTCGCGATTAAGCAGTTCGCGCGCGACTTCGTTCGCGCGCAGCCGTTGCAACAAACCACGGTAGCTTTGTGCAGCCCATATGATAACTAAAGATGATGTGCCGTATAGAACGAGGCTGACCAACTGTTCCAGCCTGAATGGAGCAAGGCCCCAGTCCTCCGGTACAAACAGATAATAGGCGGCAAGTGCACCCAACCCGGCAGCCAAGGCTCCGGACTCGGCGCCACCGACGAGCGCTGCAACAAGGGTCGCGGAGTAATACGGAGCGAACACGGCGCTGTCGGGGCTGATGCGCCCAAGGCCCATCCGCAATGCCGTTGCAATTCCGACACAGGCGGTAGCGAAAAACAATGCAGCCACGGATCGAGGAGCTAGTCCCAAATGCCATATCGAGCGCCACCGGTTCGTAGCCCACTCAATCATGGGTACCTCCGTCGTGCGTTGTCGTCGTACCCAAAGGGCCAGAAGGACGCCGCAATAGCTTTCCATTTTTGTTGCTCAGGGTAGCTGTATATGGCGCGGACCATCGAATTAATTTTTCGCAATGAGTTGCAAAGGAAACCAAGTTCTCGTGCTGAGAGGTCCCTACGGCGGACGCTGTGGCTGCCAAAACTCTGATTTTGAGAATGTCACGTCAGGAGAGAATTCGCTGTGACCAGACGTCTCGGACGCAAGCAAAATGACCGGGCGCACTTGCACAGCGCCGATCTCGAGCGTTGTCCGCAGATCGAACAGTATCAACCTGGATCATAGTTCCGGCGTTCCGCCTCCCAGTGACCCGTACAACGTTGTCTCGCCGAAACGCCTGACCATCGGGCCGACCCATTCTGCCGCCGCCGATCGGGTACGAATTTCCTTGACGCAAAACGGGGGACGACATCCTGCGACCATGCGACGCGCATAATGAGCGACTTGTAATGAAACGTCCCGTTCGCAAACCACGTTCTTGATACGGGGCGATCATTCCCAAAGGGAGATTGCAATGAAAAAACAAGCATCAATTGCATTGGCTGCGGCGGTGTTGCTGCTATCCGGCGCCGCGGCGGTCTCGGCCGCGACCATGTCGAACACGGCGGCCAGCGACGCGCTCAGCCTGACCAGCACGCAGCAGAAGACCGCTTGGAACGACCTCTATATGCCATCACTGAATCAGAAAACGCCCTCCGGATTTCACGCCATCATCGGCGAGGTGGTTCCGAACAGTGTGACGACCGCACCGGTTCCGAGCAAAGCCGCCCAAGCCGTTCCGTCGCTCGAGCCTTACGACTTCGCTATGGTGCAGAATAAGCTGGTGATCGTGAACCCGTCCGACAAGAAGATCGTCGAGGTGATCACAGGATAGCGGGCGCGCCCAGTCGTACATTCCGGCGCTGCGCCACTCCGCGGCCCCGGACGCCCCTTCCAACAAGCCGGTCGCTTAATGCGCCTATAGTGGGTGCGAAAGGCCAGGGGCAAGCACCTAATCTCCTAAAGTGTCTTTTCAATCCGTTCGAAGATCCCGTGTCCCAGAAAGGTCGTCCAACTCACAGAAACGAGCAGTCCCAAAAATAAGACCGCTGACGCGCGGAGGATATTGACGCCGCCTTTGCGGCGCTCAAAGCGAGACGCATTTCGCGCCGTGGTCGATGCAGCCGTGGTCGATGCAGTCGTTAACGCAAACCGCACGCGCATCGTCACGTTTGCGCCAGCGCGCGGCTGCCGACCGTATTCAATAACCGAGAATTTGCTCAAGCCGGTGCTCTCACGTCCTATGGACCGAACTTCTCGGACCAGTTTCGGCGCGCCGCTGAGTATGTGGACAAGAGTCTGCACGGGACGAAGCCTAGCGACATCCCGGTTGAGCAACCACCAAATTCGAATTGATCGTCAATCTCACGACCGCCAAGGCGCTCGGCGTGACGATTGCTGAAATCATTTCTGCTACGTGCGGACCAAGTGATCGAATGAGTGCGCCAGGCAAAAGCTGGTGCGATCCAGCCGGTGGAAGTCCGGCCCAAGTAAGGGGCAGCGCCCGCTTGGTAGCGAGTGTTGCGTGGCCACCGGCGACGGTGGTTGCGAAGCGTACACAGCGATTGCTCGGGGTGTGGGATTGAGCCACGAAAGATCAGACTAGGGGCCGAGGGTTTTCATTCGCTCGAAGGCAACATGTGCGGCACCGTTATGCGAGGTGCTGACGCCCTGCCGGGGTCTAAGGCCACATCACGTGCAAAAGGATCGTATCGGAATCTGGGAGGTCTCGTGTCTGGCCGTCAGGCGTTGCGTGAGAGGGACGATCCGCATCGGGAAGGTGAGGAACCGAAGCCGATGAAGCACGGACACGAGAAGACGGACCCCGCCATAGTAGCTGTGAAGCCGGCGAACAAAGCGAAGGAAGCCCACCGCGGAGGCATCTGCGGAGGCGGACGCAGCGGAGTCGGTGGAGCCAAGGGCGCGGACCAAGGGGAATGCGGGCCAGCAAAGCACGCGCCGGACACAGAGCCGGGCTAGCGTGTCACAGGCGCTGGACCGCATACGGAAAGTTTGCCGTCACACACCCGAGGTGGGAGAAGCCGGATGCGGGAAATCTGTCTGTCCGGTTCTGTGCGGGGGGCGCGATGAAAATCGCGTCCCTACCGCTACAACCTTTTCGCAATGCATCAATTTGACATTGGCAAAATGACATTCTGGGTCATGACCGCCAATTTGGCTGCGCAAGACAACCATTTTTGATGTCCGGTTCATCCCAAACTGCGACATTGAAGCCCTACACGCTTATTTGGGATTGATATAGCTTGATCGTGAGCTGCTGGCGGACGTGCCGACTTCCGTGAAATCAAAGGCAGCGTTCGTGCCCACGGCGGGCGAGTATTTCTAAAACAAAAAGGTATCGGTTGCCCGGTCGCGGGCGTCTTCCGCATTGCGGCAGACGTCCCAGTGTGCCTGTGGGACCGCATAAAGCTCGTCTATTTTGCGTTGCAGTGGACAGTGAGAGGACTTGACGAAACGGCCGCAGCGATAATTCGGGAGGCGCGACCATGAAAAGACTTGCTCTCATTCTCGTAGCCGCCGCAGTCGGATTGTTTAGCGCAGCACTTTACGCCGAAGATTACCCAACGCGACCGATCACGATTGTGGCGGTCTTCGGCCCCGGCAGCGCCAGCGACACGATCTGCCGGATCATCGGCGACAAGCTCAGTCCGATGCTCGGCCAGCCGGTTGTCGTTGAGGATCGCCCGGGTGCCGACGGAGCGCTGGCAGCGCTCTAGTTCATCATGAGCTGGCGGACGGCTATACGCTCTTGATGGGGACCAACTCGCCGCTCTCGGCCGATCCGTTCCTTCACAAGGACATCAGCTACGATCCGATCAAGGACTTTGTGCCGATTACGCGTGTTGGCAGTTTCACGCTGATGCTGGTGGTCAACACCAAGCTGCCAATTCATTCGGTCAAGGAATTGGTCGACTACGCCAAGGCCAACCCCGGCAAGCTGACTTACGCCAGCGGCAACACTGCCGGCATCGTTGGCATGGAGACCCTCAAGCACTGGGCGGAGGTCAGCATCCTGCATGTGCCCTACAAGACGACCGCGCCGGCGCTTGAGGACATCATCGCCGGCCGCGTGTCGATGATGTTTGCCGATTTCACCTCCGCGATGCCGCACGTGGCTGCCGGCACAATACGTCCGCTGGCAATATCGCGCATCAAGCGCAGCGCGCTTTATCCGGACCTGCCGACCATGGATGAAGCTGGCATCAAAGGGTTCAATCTTGACGCCTGGGCCGGACTCGTTGCGCCGACCGGCACCCCGCCAGAAGTCGTGACCAAGCTCAACGCTGCGCTGCGCAAGGTCATCGGCAGCCCCGAAGTGCAGGCAAAGTTCAAAAACGTGGGCTTTGAAGGATTTTCCAGCACGCCACAGGCGCTGGGAGATTACATGAAGGCCGAGATCGTTGAGTCGGGCAAGATGGTCAAAGACGCCGGCATTCAGCCAGATTGACGCTGGAAATGGCTCGTCAAAGGACTCTGGTGTCGTGTCGTGGACGACAAGCTCATGGAGCAACGCCATGAAATTTCCCCGTAGACAATTCCTGCATGTTGCGGCGGGCGCATTGACGCTCGGCGTGGCGCGCGCCGATGACAAAAGCTACGTGATGAAAATCAGCGGCCCCACCCTCAACGACGCGCCGCACCTGTTTATGAAGAATTACGCCGCCGCAGTCGAAAGAGATTCGGGGGGACGCATCAAGCCCGAGGTGTATCCGGCGAGCCAACTGGGCTCCATTCCGCGGCAGATCGAGGGTACTCAGTTCGGCGCAATCCAGGCGGTGAATATTCCGCCCGAGTTTTTTGTCGGCATCGACGAACGCTTCGAGGTGATGGCCGCGCCGGGACTAGTAGAATTCCATGGAGCACGGACAGCGCCTCGCCGTCGATCCCGCAGTGCTGAAGCTCATGCTTGGCCTTGGTGCCAACAAGGGTCTCCATGGTGTCGGACTCTACATCGCCCAACCGTCCTGCATCATATCGAAAACTCCGATCCGTCACCTCGGCGACTTCAAAGGTAAGAAATTCGTGTCTTTGCCTCGCAGTTCCAAACCTTGGCGTTTGAGCGGCTCGGCTCGACGCCGGTGGCGATGAGTTTGGGCGACGTTCTCCCGGCACTCCAGCAGGGCGCCATAGACGGTGCGGTTGCCGGCATTGGTGTCTTCGTCAACATGCACTTCCACGACGCCGCCAAATACGTCGTCGAGACCAATCAGCCAGCCATCTTCATCGTTCTTGAGATCAATCAAAAATGGTACGATTCACTGCCCAAGGACTTGCAGCAGATCGTCGACCGTGACGGCCGGTCGGAGTCGCTAGCAATCAATCCGTTGGCGCTCAAGATGTATAATGAACAGCGCAACGCCTGGGTGGCTGCCGGCGGTGAACTCATCAGCTTGCCGCAAAATGAGCAGGCGGAACTGATGCACACGCTTTCGAGCGTGGGTGACGATATTTCCAAGAATAAGCCAGAACTACGCGAGGCTTATCAGGTCGTAAGACAGGCCGCGCAGCGAACGCGACAGGCTCCGAGTTAGTGATTTGCGCAAGTGTTCGTGCGGGACGTGTCCGCCAAGCGCGGCTCGTGTGGTTGGCAAGCCGCGAGCCTGTTTTGTGCAACTCGATCGCAGACGAACGGAGCAGTAATCATGAATCTTCCGCGTCGTAAATTCTTGCGGTTGGCCGCGGGTACCGCCGCGCTGCCGGCCCTGTCGCCGCTGGCGAACGCCCAAACTTATCCGTCGCGGCCGGTGCGTCTCATCGTCGGCTTCCCGCCCGGCTACGCGACCGACATCGTTGCGCGCCTGATTGCTCAAGCGCTGTCGGAGCGGCTCGGCCAGCAAGTCGCCGTCGAGAACCACCCCGGGGCGGCTACCAATATCGCTGCCGAAGAGGTCGTCACCGCGACCCCTGATGGCTATACGCTGCTCGCCATGACGGTGACCAACATCGTCAATGCAACGCTCTACAAAGACTTGAAATTTGAAATCACCCGCGACATTGCACCGATCATAGCCACCTTCACATCCCCCAACGTCTTGGTCGTTACACCGTCACTCCCTGCTAAAACGCTTCCCGAATTCATCGCCTATGCGAAGACGAACCCTGGAAAGATCAATTATGCGTCAGCCGGCTATGGGACCGCGCCTAATGTGAACGCCGAGCTATTCAAGATGATGACTGGCGTTAATCTGGTTCACGTCCCGTATAGCAGCAGTTTTTTGCCTGACCTCCTGAGTGGCCAAGTCCAAGTTGCCTTTCCGCCAATACCGTTGGCGATCGCGAACATACGGGGCGGCAAGCTGCGCGCACTGGCGGTGACAAGCGCCGCGCGCTCAGATGCGTTGCCGGGCATTCCTGCCGTGGCCGAGGTTGTGCCGGGGTTCGAAGCTGCCATTTGGCATGGGATCGGGGCACCAAAGGGGACGCCGGCGGAAATCGTCAACAAGCTCAACCAAGAGATCAACGTTGTTCTCGCCGACCCCAAGGTGAAAGAGCGGTTTGCCAACCTCGGGCGGTACACCATTGGGTGGCTCGCCGGCCGACTTTGCCAAGCTCATCGCCGACGAAACCGCGAAGTGGGGCAAGGTGATCCGAACGGCCGACATCAAGCTCGGGTGAGGGGACGTTCCAAAGGCTGCATTCGCGCGTCGGCCCGCCACCGGATTTTACAGGAACCCCACACTAGATCGTGGAGCAATGCCATGAAGCTTCCGCGTCGCAAAGTCTTGCATCTGGCCGCAGGCGCTGTAGCGCTACCGGTCGCCTCCCGCGTCGCATGTGCGCTCGATTACCCCACGCGCCCCGTGCATTTGCTCGTAGGCTTTGCCGCCGGAGGACCACTCGACATCAGTGCACGGCTCATTGCTCAATGGCTGTCGGAGCGGCTCGGTCAGCAAGTCATCGTGGACAATAGGCTCGGGGCCAGCAGCAACGTCGCTGCCGCAGAGGTGGCGCGGGCGACCCCCGATGGATACACACTGCTGATGTGTGCTGCGGCCAATGCATGGAACGTGGCCTTCTACAATGATCCTGATTTCGATTTCATCCGCGACATTGCGCCTGTCGCAAGTTTCGCGCAGGTGGGCGGCGTTATGGAGGTCAATCTTTCGGTTCCCGCGCAGACAGTTTCTGAATTTATTGCCTACGCGAAAGCCAATCCCGGTAAGATCAACTTAGCTTCAGCCGGGCCTGGCAGTGCACCTGGCCTTTGGGGCGAACTGTTTAAATCCATGGCCGGCGTCAACTTAGTTACGGTGAACTATCGCGGCTCAGGGCCGGCGCTACCCGACCTCATGGCCGGCAGAGTTCAGATCATGTTCGACGTTGTAACGACGGCTGTCGGACCAGTGAGGGCTGGCAAAGTGCGCGGGCTTGCGGTGACGACCGCGGAACGTATGGATGTATTGCCGAACCTCCCAACCGTCGGGGAGTCGGTACTCGGCTATGAAGCGACCGCGTTTCAGGGCATCGGCGCACCACGAGATACACCCGCGGAAATTATCGCAATCCTCAACAGAGAGGTTAACGCCGCGCTCGCCGATCCCGCAATTAAGGCGCGACTGGTCAGCTTGGGTGCCCAGCCGTTTGCAAGCTCACCCGCAGAATTCAGCAAGTTCCTGATCCAATACACCAAGAAGTGGGGCAAGGTGATCCGGCAGGCCAGCATCAAACTAGAGTAGGCCGAATAGCCCCACGATGTCACGTGGATTGCTGTTGCGTGAAGTCTAAAACTAACAGCTCTACGTCTCTTTTTGGTCACGAACGTCGGTTTGCCGATACGCTCGGCATGTCTGCTCCTACCTCGATAGCGACGCTTTAGCCGCGTTGTGGCCTCCGATGCGACAAGCCAAAACCGCGTGTTATGGCGTGATAGCTTGCCACCATGATCGAAAGGGTACGATCTCGACTGGATGAGGCGAATAGCAATTCGGGATCGGACGGCGGCAATTCATATCCGCGCTTGGCGGCGTGGTAGTATGGCCGATCGCAGTACGCGCCTTCGCGACTAGCTGGAGGTCACAACCTCCAAGGCCTGCTGCCTCAGATCCTCAAAAATAGGTAGCATCAAAGTCATGAGAGCGAGTATCGCGTTTGCTGCGTGTGAGGATTTACCGTTGGCCTTGAATTTCGCGACAATCTTCCGCTGCCGTCGCACACGCTGATGCGCGTCAAAAACAAGCCGGTCAGCTTCCACAAGACGATGTGTTTCGGCAAAAATCATACAGCAGTGTAGCATATGGTCGAAAGCGTTTGTGGCAAATGGGTCACAGTCTTGGGCAAAAATTGAGCATGATCAGGGCCGTCACAGGAGCCGCATGCAGCTGCGAGGAATATTCTGGGAACAGTAGATCAACGGGAAATGACTAGGGTCGCTGCGACGCTTTGACTCGCGCCGATCAAGACGTCACCATTGGCTTCGCCGCAGAGCGGGGAAGCCATGAATGGTGCATCGAACAGACGCGACGTTCTCATAGGTGGGAGCGTTGCGATAGCACTTGGCGTTTCAACCCCTTCGCGCCAGGCGGTCGCGCAAGGTCTAAGGCCGCTCAAGGTGATGTCGTTCCCGGGCCTTTCGAATTATCCGACCTTCGCGGCCGAGCACAAAGGCCTATTCGCAAAATATGGTGTTGCCGCCGACCTAATCTACACGCCGAGTTCGCAGGTCCAGCGTGACAGCCTCGCGAATGGCGATTGCCAGATCATCCAGACGGCAGCTGATAACGCGGTCGCCATGGTCGAACTCGCCCACCAGGATGCAATCATCGTCACGGGCGGCGACAACGGATTCAACCGCATCATTGCCCAGTCGGACATCAACTCGCTTTCGGACCTGCGTGGCAAGACAGTTGTGGTTGATGCACCCAACACCGCTTATGCGCTGTTGCTTTACAAGGCGTTGAAAAATGCTGGTCTCAATAAGGGAGACTATTCGGTCAATCCGGTGGGGGGGACCACGCAACGCATCGAGGCGATGCTGAACGATAAGGACCATGCCGCGGCCGCAGTGATCAATGTACCCTTCAATTTACGCTTGGTGGCAGCAGGACTGAAAGACCTCGGATCGGCGACGAAATCCATTGGTGCGTACCAAGCAGGCTCCGTTGTCGTCATGCGCGAATGGGCAAAGGCTAACCGCGATACGTTGGTTCGGTACCTTGAGGCCATCATCGAAGGTCGACGATGGCTTCTTGATCCAGCCAACAAGGCCGAGGCCGTCGAGCTCGCCGTTGATCGGGTTAAGCTCTCCCCGGAGGTTGCGGCGCGCGCCTATGACTATGTCACCGATCCAAGCGAAGGCTTCGATAAAGATGCGCAATTCGATAAGGAAGGATTCGAATACGTGCTGAAACTGCGCGCCGAAATCGAAGGACAATGGGGTGGTAAGCCTCCCGCAGTCGATAAGTACATCGATCTCTCTTATTACAACCAGGCGATCGCTAGCTTATAGGCAGCGAAGTCCGCTTCTGCCCTCAGGGGAGATTTTCCGGCCCCGGATGGCTCCCGCCTCCGGGGTGAATTTCCCGACCTCGGTGGGACCTTCGATTGAGGCAATGGTTTCGATGACTGCTTTTTGCCCCATCGCAACACTTAATGCGACGCAGCAATTCCGTCGCTCTCGGGTGAGAAGCGGACGTGCGCTTTACTCCGTCAATCGGTAGAGAATGTTGAGGGTTTCGGATGCCGGCCCATGGCGACGATGCGGCTTACACCGGTGCCGGCGTCCGAAAGCCTTCAATGAAAGAAACCGCGATGGGAGAAGGTTGGCGGGACGGCTTGCACTATGGGGATTTGAGTGCGGCGGCTGCTGCGCCGGCGGGCGAGTGAAGCGACGCAGCGCGTTGGCCGACGAGGACACGGCTGCCGATCAGGCGGCTGCTGGCATTGGCCTCTGAAGATTGCTGCACAATTTGCGTTGCGATCTGACTATTTGAGCGAGTGCTGCCGCGGCTGGCCGACAACCAGCGAAGCAAACGAATGGATTTGCGGGCTTGCGGCTTGGGCTGCCTCATGACGTATCGATCCTGATTGCGATGATTGGAGCAGTCGGCCGATGCCGGGGCGCGGTGCCGCGCTGGAAGATCTCGATGATGACCATGGGTCCGCCGCAGCATGGGCAAGGGCGCGAGAGGGAGGGCGTGTCGTTGCCATCACTGTCATCAGTATCGGCAGCCTGGCCTTGGGACTTTTGGCGACCGAGCAGTTGGCGGGCGCGTGCGATGTTGTCGGCGCAGGCGGCCTTGGCGAACAGGCCGTAGTGGCGGATGCGGTGCAAGCCCTTGGGCAGGACGTGAATGAGGAAGCGACGGATGAACTCGTTTGTTGCGAGCGTCATCATCTTGTGGCGATCGGGACCTTCGACCCGATAGTCCTTGTATTTGAAGCTGACAGTGTTTTTGTCGAACGCGATCAGCCGGCTGTTGGCGATGGCGACGCGGTGGGTATAGCGGGACAGATAAGCCAATACCGCCTCGGGTCCGGCGAACGGCCGTTTGCCGTAGACGTACCATCTGATCTTGCGCAGCGGCGCCAGGAAGGCCTTGAAGGTGGCGCGCTCGGCGAGATGACGATGCTGACTGAAGAACTGCAATTGACCGGCAGCGTGGGCAGCGAGAAGCTTTTCCAGCATCAGCCGGCGGAATAATTTTGCCAGCACACGCCATGGCAAAAAGAACCAGGACCGGCACGACACCCACCGTGAGCCGTCGAGCGCGATGCCGCCCCCCGGCACGATCATGTGCACATGGGGATGGTGGGTGAGCGTCGAGCCCCAGGTGTGCAGAACAGACGTGATGCCGATGCGGGCGCCCAGGTGCTTGGGATCACCCGCAATTGTCAGCATGGTCTCGGCCGAAGCCTTGAACAAGAGATCGTAGACCACGGCCTTGTTCTGGTAGGCGATGTCGGCAATCGCCGCCGGCAACGTGAACACGATGTGATAATACGGCACCGGCAACAAGTCGGCCTGGCGTTCGGAGAGCCATTGCTTGGCCGCTGCACCCTGGCATTTTGGGCAGTGCCGATTGCGGCAGGAGTTGTAGGCGATCGTCGTATAGGCGCAGTCCTCACAGCGCGCGACATGGCCGCCGAGCGCCACCGTGCGGCAGCTCTCGATCGCCGACATTACCTTGAGTTGGCCGAGGCTCACATGACCGGCATTGGCTCTGCGCCATGCCGGGCCATGGTCGCGGAAGATATCCGCAACCTCCAGAACTGGACGGACCATCAGCGCCGCGCGTCAAGCGGGCGGCTCGTCCTTCTTGCTGATGAGATGATCGAGCGGGCTGGTAACGTTGCGGATCGTATTAGTCGCGACCTGCGTATAGCGCGCTGTCGTATCGAGTTTGGTATGTCCGAGTAGCACTTGGATCACCCGAACATCGACATTCTTCTCCATGAGATGGGTGGCAAAACTGTGCCGCAGCGTGTGCGGAGACACAGGCTTCTCAATCCCGGCTGCCTGCGCAGCCGTGTGGCAGGCGCGGGTAAGCTGGCGTGTGGTGATCGGCTGGAGCGGATCGCGGCCTGGGAACAACCAGCCCCGCGAGCGGCAAGCCAGCCACCATTCGCGCAACAGGTCGAGCAACCGCGGCGACAGCATCGCGTAGCGGTCCTTGCGGCGCTTGCCCTGCTCGATCCGGATCATCATTCGCGCGCTGTCGATATCGCTCACCTTGAGCGCAACGACTTCGGACACCCGCAGACCCGCCCCATAGGCGATGCTCAGCGCCGCCTTGTACTTGACGCCAGGTGCCGCCTCCAACATGCGGGCGACTTCCTCAGGGCTCAAGATGACCGGCGCTTTGCGCGGCTCGCGCGCAACCGGCAGATGCCTGACAATCTCAGGACGATCGAGCGTGATGTCGAACAAGAACCGCAGCGCCGAGCCAGTGCCGTTGACGGTTCCCGCCTCCATTCCGCTCGATGCCAGATGCAGCAGGTAGCGTCGGACATCTTCCCGGGTCGCAGTATCGGGCAAGCGCCCCAGAAAAGCGGCAAAGTTCTTGACCCGCCGAATGTAATCAGTCTGTGTCTTGGCCATAAAATTGCGGACCGTCATGTCTTCGATCATGCGCCGCCGCAACGGGCTGATGCACTCATCGGTCATGGCATACTCCTGTCTGAACCGAGGTTGTTGACCCCGTGATCTTCAGACAGGACGACCACGTCCCGTTACCGCGCTCCCCTCAGCCCCAGCCGCAACCTTGCGCGTAGCGCTCTACCGCGAGAGCGGTTTCGTTCAATGACCCAAAGCAGTCCTCGCTGTGCCTCTCAATTTGCACTGCAACAAACGATTGAACACTTACTCGATCACCTCGTCGGCGCGTGCGAGAAGGATCGGCGGCACAGCAATGCCGAGCGCTTTGGCGGTCGTTAGATTGATAAACAATTCGGCTTTGGTTGACTGCTGAACCGGAAGTTCAGCGGTTTTCGCCCCTTTAAGAATGCGGCCAGCGTAGGCACCCGCAACATGATACGCATCCGTGATACTGCCGCCGTAGCTTACTAGGCCGTGTGGACGGATTTAGCAAAGTCATAGGGTAGAGGGATTCGCAAATCATTTTTTCTGTAACTCATGGGCGGTCGGTTATTTGGAGGACCGACCATGCTCACTGCCATGACGGAAGAGGACTGGACGATTGTTTTGAAGGTATTTGATGCATCATGCCCACGCCGCGGCGACAAAGGTCGGGATGACCGAAAGTTTCTCGAAGCCCTGCAGTATTTCGTGGTTCACAACATCACTTGGCGGGCACTCCCGGAAAAGTTTGGGCATTGGAACAGCGTCTGGAAGCGGTTCTGGCGCTCGAGCCGGTCCGGAACTTTCGAAGCTTTCTTCGATGCGTTGGCGGCATTGAGCGAGACGGCGGATCTGGTGCAGATGTTCAATTCCACCGTGGTCCGCGCCCATGTCTCGGCGGCAGGCGCAAAAGGGGGCAGCACGATCAGGCGCTGGGCCGCTCGCGTGGCGGTTTCTCTACCAAGATCCACTTGAAGACCGATTTCGGTGGCTTGCCAATTGCCTTTCATCTCACCGGTGGTGAAGCCAGCGATAGCCGCAACTTCGAGACGCTTCTCGACATCGGCCCCGATATCAATCCGCGCGCCGCGCTCGGTGACAAGGGCTATAATTCTAAATCAAATCGCGAGGCCGCACGTCAACGTGGAATATGTCCGGCGATCCCGTATCGATCCAACACCAAGGACATCCCCACCTTCTTCCGAAAACACTCTACAAGGCGCGGGCACGCATCGAACAAGCCGTCGGCAAACTCAAGCGCTTCAAACGTATCGCGCTTCGATGCGAGAAGACGGCGCAGAATTACGGCTCATTCGTCGCGCTTGCTCTCGGCTTCATCTTGATCAAATCCGTCCACACGGCCTAGGCCTCCCGCCGCGACGAACTCGCGATACTGATAGATGGTGGGAATCGCGTGAGGACAGTGAGCTCGGCGAGTTGTTTGCTCCGGCTACTGAAAAATGCGTCGGTCCCGATGACGAGTGCGGCTGCTCGCAATCGGACCAAGGTTGCGAAGACCATATCAAAGTCGCGATCGGTGCTTGCGTGCAGAACGTGGAGTTCAATCCCGAGCACGCGGGCCGCCGCCTCTATATCTCTCGATTGCGGTTCGGCAAGAACTGGACTGGTTGGATTGATCAGCAAGGCCATGACGGTCGCGGTCGGCACCAACTCATGCATCAGTTCCAGTTGTTTGGGCCCAGGATCACGCCCAAATTGGTCACGCCTGTGAGTTCCGTTCGGTCGGTTCAGGCTGGAAACAAGTCCCACCTCGACTGGATCGGTCCCCAAGTAAAAGATGATTGGGATAGTCGTGGTCGCCGCCTTGGCCGCAAAGGCCCGGGAGTATCCCTGTAATAATCGCGGCGACGTGATCTCGAACTAGTTCGGCCGCCAATTCCGGCAGGCGAGCATGTTGACCTTCCGCCCAAACGTATTTGATCGCCACGTTTCGGCCTTCTAAAAAGCCGCTTCGCTTAATCCTTGATGGAACGAGCTGACACGGATGGCGTCGGACTCTCGTGAGCCGGTGCCAGAAATCCAATGGCCGGCATCGCCGATTGTTGCGCGCGCGCACCGAGCGGCCATGCGGCCGTGCCGCCGAGCACAGCCATCAGTTCCCGCCGTCCGATGTAAGTTGCCATTGGCCGGGAACCTGCCCGCCGGGGCTAAGGTAGGGGGATATTCCCCGCGAAGCCGATCGGGGGTCTTGTCCCCGCAGCGATGGCCACCGATGCGATGTCCGGTCTCTATCGACGAAGCGAATTGCCGATACCCGCCAAACGGTAAAAGGACCGCGGAAATAATGTCACTGCGTACGCCGAAATTGATCTTGAAAACGATTAATCGCTGCTCACGCAATCGACGTTCTGGCGAACGAAAATATGGAGCGTCATCCGGATCACTCCGGCATTGGCGTCCGAGATCGGACCTTACCCCATTTCTCGGTTTCTTCAGCGATGAATGTTCCAAATCGGTGGGTGACCTCCCCATTGGCACGCCTCCAAGATCGGCAAGCCGCGCTTTGATGGTGGGATCGGCGAGGGCGGCATTGATCTCCTCATTCAGCTTGTCGATGATCTCGGTGGCGGGCTATTGGGTGCACCGACCCCCTGCCAACCGCTGGCCTCGTAGCCCGGCACGAATTCGCCTACGGTTGGGATATCCGGTAGCGCTTCCGCGCGCGCCGTGGTGGTCACCGCCAGCGCGCGCAACTTGCCAGCCTTGATTTGTTCGATTGACGACGCCATCGCGTCGAACATCACCTGGACTTGTCCGCCGAGTAAATCGGTAATTGCTCGGGTGATCCACGATATGGCACATGGATCAAGTTGATACCGGCCATCACCTTGAACAACTCGCCGGCCATATGCGGTATGGTCCCGTTGCCAGCCGACGCCATGTTGATCTTACCTGGATTGGCCTTGGCATAGGCGATGAACTCGGGAACCGTTTTGGCGGGAACCGAAGGATTGACCTCCATCACCAAAGGCCCACGGATAATGATTGCGACGGGCGCAATATCGCGGATGAAATTGAAGTTAAGATTGTCGTAAAGCGTGGCGTTGGTAGCGTTGACTGCAGTGATCAAGAGTAGTGTGTAGCCGTCGGGCGGCGCGCGCACGACCGCCTCGGCACCGACATTGCTGCCGGCGCCGGGTTTGTTCTCGATGATGAATTGCTGGCCAAGCCGCTCGGAGAGCCATTGTCCCATCAAGCGCGCAACAATATCAGCCGAGCTACCCGCTGGAAATCCGACGACCAAGCGCACCGGGCGAGTCGGATACGTTTGTGCCGATGCAGTCCGGCATACGGCCGGGAGCGCAGCAGCGCCTGCGACCAGATGCAAAAAGTTTCGGTGGCCGAGTAGATGAGGGGGTTGCCCCGCCTCATCCCTCACAGATCCGGATGTGCAGATTTCCCGCTTCCGGTTCTTCATGGGAGAGCCTCGCTCGCGGTTGTGTAGGTGACACTATCCGTGACTCGTCCAGCCAAGAAGCCTCGAAGGTAGGAGGTCCCACCTCGTTGTGTTCTCGCCAGTTCAGCTATCCGTTGTCGTTGCGTGGACAGGTTTGTGAGACCCAAAGTTCTCTCCCATGTTTCCCGTCAACGGCTCTCTCCGCATGGCACCCCTCTTTCCTCAATCGGGTCCCGGTGAGTCCGGTTCCCCAACGTCCCAGGTACTATTGAGGTGCTACGACTTCCCGTCACGCCTGTCCGGTCGCTTATTTGCTTCGCTTCCGGGGTCCACGCGATCCTCCTCGTTCGTGTCTCGCATCTTGCGCTCCCAGAAGGTCGGAGAGCCTTCTGGGCCGGGGTCAGTTGTTCAACCGGCGACCCGATCTGCCGGTTTGCTTGCACGTGGACGTGAGCGGGACCTCCCAGGTTCCCAGGCGATCCATCCCGTGCCTTTGCCCCGCTCTACGACCCCGGCCGAACCGACGATCCCTCGCCTGTTTGTCGGGAGCATCGATGCTGCCCCCGCGCTTCCCACGGCGAAGGCTTCAGCGCTTATGAATTTCGGGGCTCAATCACGCGGCTTCGGCACCCGCTGCCTACGCTTCACGAATGATGTCGCCACCACCCATGCAAAGCTCGCTTCCGGTTGGCTGGCTCGCCTTTACCGGGAGGGCGTCGAACCCTCTGGATCGCAACAAAAGGTTTCAGATCATCCATCCTCCTTTTCTGGTCATTGGCCTGGCGCAAAGGAAGTTTCACGGAGATCTCACAATAATCTGATGGAATTTACTCCGGCTTAATGTTCGCCGCTCGGATGACCTTGCCCCACTTCTCTGTTTCATCGGCAATGAACTTTCCGAATTCTCGAGGCATCATCGGCATCGGGTCTCCACCCAGTTCGGCGAAACGTGCTTTCATCATGTCATCGGCGAGAGCGGCATTGATCTCCTGATTGAGCTTATCGATTATCGCCATGGGCGTTTCTTTAGGGACGCCGAGGCCGGTAAACCCGATCGCTTCGTAGCCCGGCAAAAACTCGCTCACAGTTGGGACATTCGGCAGCGCCTCCGAACGCGTCGCGCTAGTGACCGCCAGCGCACGCAGCCTGCCCTCCCTGATGTGTGCGATCGACGACGTTATGGTACCAAACAGGACTTGCACCTGGCCGCCGAGCAAATCGGTCAGAGCGGGCCCATCGCCCCGATAGGGCACGTCAACCAAATCGACGCCGGCCATCATCTTGAACAGCTCGCCAGACACTTGCGATCCGCTCCCAATGCCGCTTGATGCGATGCTGATTTTACCCGCATTAGCCTTGGCATAGGCGATGAACTCGGGAACCGTCTTGACTGGAACCGACGGATTGACCTCCATGACGAAGGGAGTGCGGTTGATACCGGCGACCGGCGCGATGTCCCTAATGAAATTGAAATTGAGCTTTTCGTAGAGCGTCGCGTTGATGGCGGCGGATGGAACAACCAAGAGAAGTGTATAGCCGTCCGGCGTCGCCCGTACCACCATCTCAGTTGCAACGTTGGTGCCGGCGCCTGGCCGGTTCTCAACTAAGAAGGGTTGGCCGAAGTGCTCAGACAGCCTTTCCCCCACCAAGCGCGCGACAATATCAGCCGAGCTTCCGGCGGCAAATGGGACGACGATATGCACAGGCCGCTCGGGATAGGACTCTGCCAATACAACCCGCGACAGGACCGGAACCGCGGCAGCGCCCGATACCAGATGCAGAAATTTTCGGCGGGAGAGTTTCACGGCGTTGCCCGATAGCTTGAGCGCCTTCCGCAAAATGCAGAAGGTGTCCGAACAGACATCGATCGATTTTCAGATTGCTCGCCCGCCGGAGGCACAATCGCTGCCTTTGAATTCACAGGACGTCGGCACGTCCCGCTGGCAGCTCTATAGATAGATACTCATCGTACGCGTAGCATTTGGCAAGACCGTGATTGCGGCTCGTGGTCCGTCTCGCCGCTTTAGCGGCGCATAATTTTGGTCGCGATCGGAGGGATAGCGGACATGCGTCCGACTTCGTCAATCGGTAGAGAATGACCCGATGCGGAAGTAGCTTGCCCTGTTTTGTTGTGATGCACAACGTACCCATCAATGGTAGGCTTCTCTGACAGAGGGCGACCCCATGAGGCGACGGGAGTTCATATCGCTTGTCGGGAGCGCGGCGTGGCGGTCGCTGGCCGCTCATGCGCAATCAACTAAACACGTGCCGCTCATTGGCGTACTTGATTCCTACAGTGCCGCCAGCGAGGAGGCAAAGACGTATGATGCTGCGCTTGAGGCAGGATTTCGCGGAATTGGATGGATTCCGGGTGAAACGGTTCGCATTGAGCACAGATGGAGCGGCTTTCAACTTGATCGATACCCGGCGTTCGCAAAGGAACTCGTTGCGCTTGGACCGGATGTTCTCGTTGCAACGACTACTGCAACCCTGAGCGCGCTGCGCCGGGAAACTCAAACGATTCCGATCGTTTTCACGCAGGTTTCCGACCCGGTCGCGCAAGGGTTTGTCGCCAGCATGGCGCACCCCGGCGGGAATATTACCGGGTATTCCATGTTTGAGTTTGGGATCGGCGGCAAATGGCTAGGGCTTCTAAGAGAAGCTGCTCCGAAAATACAGCGCGTTCTTTTTCTTTCGAATCCTGACACGTCGCCACAGTCGCAGTTTTTTAGACGTTCGATCGAGGCATCTGCACCGGCATTAGGGATCACGGTGGTCCCCGCCGAAGTCCACGTGACGGAAGGTATTCAACCAGCCATCACTTCGTTTGGCAGCGAACCAAACGGGGGAATGATCATCGGGACAGACAACTTTCTTTTGCGCAACGCCGAAATAGTCGTCAGTGTTGCGGCACAGGCCAAACTTCCATCGATTTTTGCAACCGAGAGGTTCGTATCGGTTGGCGGTCTCATGTATTACGGCGCCGATCCGGGTGAGAACTTGCGTCGCGCTGCGACCTACGTGGTGCGCATCCTAAAGGGCGAAAAGGCGGGTGATCTGCCGATTGAGGAGCCAACGAAGTTTCGGCTGGTCCTCAATTTGAAAACTGCGAAGGCGCTTGGCCTTTCTATATCGCCCGGACTTATCTCTATTGCTGACGAGGTGATCGAATAGGCGGCAATCCTCTTCAATGCATATGTCGCCCTTGTCCGCCCTTTGGCCCAACCCGGCCGCTCCGACTGACGACTGGCGCGTCCGCTATCAGGCCAACTTCCGCCGCGCTTCCGGTGAAGCGGCGAGGCAGAGTTTGACCCTAACCGGAAGTCGCGCGGCCAAATTTGCTGTGATGCACAAACAGCCGTTATTTTTTATGATATGTTAGGATGTGCCTATCGACTTGGGGGAGCGTCAATGAGGCGGCGGGATTTCGTCAAGCTCGCAGCCGGTGCTGCGGCCGCATTGCCGATCGCAGCTCGCGCGCAGCCTTCTCAGAAACTCAGACGCATCGGTGTGCTAATGTCATATCCGGAAGGCAATCCGGATGGGCAGACAGATATCGCGGCGTTCAGGGAGGGGCTAGAGAAACTTGGGTGGACGGAAGGTCGCAATATCCTTATCGACATTCGCTGGGCCGTGGCCGATAATCTCGAGTTGATACAGCGTTTTGCGAAGGAATTGGTCACAGCGCAGCCCGATTTGATCCTGTCGCATAACACACCGACCACTATAGCGGTGCTGCGACAAACACATTCAATTCCGGTCATTTTTGTAATCGTCGTCGATCCAGTCGGTAGCGGCTTCGTCGAAAGCTTGGGCCGACCGGGCGGCAACGCCACCGGTTTCACGAATTTCGAACCGGGGTTAGCCGCCAAGTGGCTGGGACTGCTCAAGACGGTCGCGCCACGCGTCACCCGGGTTGCCATGCTTTTCAACCCGAAGACGGCGCCATATGCCGAATTTTTCCTGAAGCCTTTCGGAGCCGTGGCCCCGTCGTTGGGTATAGAAGCGATAACCGCACCTGTTCACGACGCGACCGAACTAGAACCCGTCATTGCCGCACAAGCACGCGAGCCAAATGGCGGGCTGATAGCAATCCCGGATTCCTTCATGCTCGACAATCGCACCCAAATGACATTTCTGGCTGCCCGTTACCGGCTTCCTGCCGTCAGCTGGCATCGTTCGTTTCCCGAAGGCGGTGGACTGCTATCCTACGGAAACGAGCGGGTTGACCATTTTCGGCGCGCGGCAGTTTACGCGGACCGAATTTTCAATGGTGCAAAGCCGGCGGAATTGCCAGTCGAATTTCCAACGAAATTTGAGTTGGTCATCAACCTGAAAACTGCGAAGGAGCTCGGCCTTGAGGTACCGACGAGCCTGCTTTCGACCGCAGACGAGGTGATCGAATAGGTGATTTAATTGCTGCATCTGCTCAGGGCAGCTGTTGTGCAGGTTTCTCGGACGCCTGAGTGAAGGTCTATCCGCGCGTGTGTTCGCCGGCGTCCGAGAAGCGCCAAGGCACGAAGTCGCGGGAGGTGATCGCGGGTGGTGCGGCGGGCGCTATGGGGATTGAGGCCGGGCGCGGCCGGTGCGGCGCGGTGATGGTGCGGCGCGGGTGAGACCGGAACCTGGCGCACAGGGGTATTTGTGGCCACTTGGCATGAGGCGGCGACGGTTTGCGGCGCAGACCGATGGGTCGAGCAGATGCGACAGACGGCATTTTGTGTCTGCGGCACGAGCGGCGGCGATGCCGACGGAGGGCCAGCGATGCGGATGTGTGTCAGTCTGATCTGGCATCAGCCGCGCGTTCATGACGTGTCGATTGATGGCTTGTGCCTGGGCGCCTCGCCGCGTGCAAAGACCTCGATGATGATCATGCGGCCACCGCAGCAGGGGCATGGGCGCGGCAGCACGCGGGGCTGATCAGGCTGCTGCATTGAAGCGGCCTCGGATTCAGTCTGCGGTGTCGCCACGGCGAGCAGTTCACGCGCCTTGGCGATGCTCTCGGCTCGGTTACCGTTGGCGAACAACCCGTAGTGGCGGATGCGATGGAAGCCCTTCGGTAACACGTGCATCAGGAACCGACGGATAAACTCGTGGGGTGCGAGCGTCATGGTTTTCCAGCGGCCAGGACCTTCGATGCGATAGTCCTTGCAGCGGAATGACACGCCACCATCATCAGCAGCGACAAGCCGACGGTTCGAGATGGCAACGCGATGGGTGTAGCGTGACAGATAGCGCAGCACCTGCTTGGGTCCCGCGAACGGCTGCTTGCAGTAGACGACCCACTTGATCCGGCGCAGCGGCGCCAGGAAGCGCTTGAAGGTTCGTTTGTCGGCGAGCCCAACGTGGGTGTTGAAGAACTTCAATTGGCCGTCGGCGTGCGCGTCCATAACCAAGGTGAGGAACTTGCCTCGGAACAAACGCGCGAGCACGTTGACGTGGACGAGGAAGTTGGAGCGCGACGAGATCCATCTGCTGCAATCGGCCTCTTGCTGCGCCCTCGGTTGTTGCTCACGCACAAGCGGCGCGAGACCGCCGCCGGGCACGATCATATGCACGTGGGGATGATGCGTCAGCGCCGAGCCCCAGGTGTGCAGTACGGCGGTGATGCCGATCCTGGCACCGAGGCGCTTTGGATCGGCCGCGATGGCGAGCGTGGTTTCGGCCGCCGCCTTCATGAGCAGGTCATAGATGACGCGCTTGTTCTGATAAGCGACATCGCGCAGTTGACTGGGCAGCGTGTAGACAACGTGGAAGTAGCTGACGGGCAGCAACTCGGCTTCGCGCTCGGCGAGCCATTTCTGTGCCGCCGCGCCCTGGCACTTGGGGCAGTGGCGATTGCGGCAACTATTGTAGCTGACGACGGTGTAAGCACACGCACCGTTCTCGCAACGCGCGACATGGCCGCCGAGCGCCGCTGTGCGGCAGCGCTCGATCGCACTCATCACCTTGATCTGGTCGAGGCTGACATGCCCCGCGTTAGCCAAACGCCAAGCGGAGCCGTGGTCGCGGAAGATGTCCGCGACCTCCAGCGATGGCCGGGCCATCCGACGGCGTTACGCCGGCGGTCCTTCATTCGACTTGTCCTTACGGTTCCGCATTTTCCGGCGCGGCTGCGACAGTTGCGTCAGCGGGCTCTCGACGGCCGCGATCATGCCGGTGGCCACGCGCGTGTAACGCGCCGTCGTCTCAAGTCTGTCGTGTCCGAGCACCGGGGGCTCGCAGCACCCGACGTGATAGTGAGCCCGATCAACTCAAGCAACAGCTTGAGACAGATGCACGGCGCGCGAGTAAGAAGCCCGCGCCAGCATCGGCTAAAATCTTCGGACCTGCTGAGGAATAATCCGTGGGCCGGGGATGGCACCGCGTACAGGGCACTCCGCCCGGGGTGCAGACGTGGGAGACCGAGCCGTACGATACGAACGTCACACAATCCGACCCAGACGCCACCGGCGATGATCAATTGCAACATGCCAAAGATCAGCTAACTCTTGCCAGTGAATATCCTGGCCGATCGCGCAGCATGCCGTCAGGGGCGAAGGTGATTGAGATCAACACAGGCAAGCGGTCGTCAAAGAGCCAGCGAATTTGGCCAGTCAGTATCCGGGACGGGACCTGAGCGCAGTATGCCGAGCAGTGCGAAGGTAACTGAGCTTGACGCGGCCAAGCGACGCTAGATATATGCCAAATTATCTTGCAACCGCCGATTTGTCTCAATAGAATTTGGTTGGGCACGCCTGACAATTCGCCTAAACGGGGCGCCATGAAAGCTCTCAAAGGACTACCGATTCTTGCCGCATGTGCACTGGTCGTCGGTGGCACTGTTGCCGCCAATGCCAGCCCCTATATCGTGACGTTCGAACAAATGGGGCTCAATGTCGTCGCGACGGGGAGCGGAAACATTGATTTGACCGGTCTCACCCTTTCGTCAACCATTCACCCGACCCTTACGGCGGGGATCAACCCACCCGAGGCTGTCGTAAACCTTAATAGTGGGACATCGGATCTCTATACTGGCACATTTTCTGGACCGCCGGGTGGGGTGTTAGGTCCCGGCTTCGGGCCTGGAACTGGGATCCCAGGCCCCTTGTTTGAGCCTGCCACCAGTGCCACCGGAAACCTCGTATCTTTCAGCCTTACTTTTAAATCAGTACATGTCTTTGAGGGCTACGTCTCTGATGCTTCCTTAGGTACAAGTACGGACACTTGGGACAACGCGACCTTTACGAGTCTCGGCCTGACACCCGGCACCTATGAATGGACGTGGGCCAGCGCAAACGGCAGCACAGACGCGGACCAAAGCTTCACAATCGACATCGTTGCGCCCACAACCACACCGCTCCCCGCCACCCTTCCCCTCTTCGCCAGCGGCCTCGGTGCGTTGGGTCTGCTCGGCTGGCGCAGGAAGCGGAAGGCGCAAGGCGCAATCGCAGCCGCCTGATCCGTTACCGTCCACTACAGCGCAATTTATGTGAGTGTCTATCGCGAGCGCGAGGAGCCCACGCGGCGGGTGCTAAGCGAAATGGTTTAGGACGTGCTGTCGCCCATCAGCAGTTTGGGCAATTTAGCGATGTTCGCAGCGATGCGTCGCGCCTCGTCGCGTGTGAGCAGATTGGCCGCTGACCGCCGCCCCGGCTCGTCCTCGAAATAGACATACGCGAGTGCCTGTTCCGTGTGGTCACGGACGATGAAGCAAGCGTCCAGAGCCCGGTGCGTTAGCAGCGCACGCCGGGATCCTGTGCGGGGGGCGGTCAGCAATGGCCGTCTCTACCGCGACCCATGAAGCACACCGATTAGACAGCAACGTTGACCTGATCGTCACGTGATCTTCATATTTTTTTTGCAAAGCTACTTATCCAGTGAGGGGCCGGAGGTGACTCGATGTAAGGGAGTGCGACATGAGCGTCAGTACTGCCACGATATCAAAGGTATTGTCGGTTATCGCCTGGCCACTGCTCACCGCAACAATGCTGCTCGGCGTAGCTAGCCCGGCGTCGGCATACTCGGTCCAAACCGTCATCGACCCGACCGGTAGCAACTTCATCAATCTGCTGGGCATCAACAATAGCGGCACGGTCGCCGGCTTCGACAACGCCATGGTTGCGCAAGGTTTCACTCTGGTGTTGCCGAACAACTTCATGTCGGAAAATTTCCCTGGTGCGACCTCCACCATGGTCACGGCGATCAATGGCCTCGGCGACACCGCCGGCATCTACACCGATTTCATGGGCAACACTCATGGCTTCACGAAGATCAGCGGCAACTTCACAACGGTGGATAACCCGCTCAGCGCGGTGTTCAATCAAGCGCTCGGCATCAACAATGCCAGAACCACCGTCGGCTATTACGCGCCCACCCAGGCGGGAACACCGGGCCAGATTGCCTATTCGCAGTCCGGCGGCGCATTCACCGACATTAATCATCTGCTGCCGTTGAACGTAAACAGCCAAGCGGTGGGCATCAACAACGCCGGCGACATCGTCGGATTCTTTCAGCCCACGAGTGTGACCTCGACCGGCTTTCTCGACGTGGGCGGTCAAATTAACCTGATCGACCCGTTCAACTCGACCTTCACGCAAGCGCTCGGTATCAACAGCACCGGCGAGATCGTCGGATTTTATGTCGATGCCAACGGGATTCAGCACGGATATGTCGACAACAACAGTGTCTTTACAACCTTCGACCCGACCGGGTCGACGAACACTACCATCAACGGCGTCAACGATCTCGGCCAGATCGCCGGATTCTTCACCGAGGCCAATGGGAACATAGTCGGCTTCGTCGGATCCCCACGCCGCTCCCCGCCGCTCTCCCGCTGTTCGCCACTGGCCTCGGCGCGATGGGTCTTTTAGGGTGGCGCAGGAAGCGGAAGGCGCAAGCGGTCGCCGCCTGAACAAACAAATAAACGGAAACACGGAAGGGCCGCCGCAGGGCGGCCTTTGCTATTTGCGCACCATGTTGACGGCAATTCGCCGCGCCATCGTCGCTGACATTGATCGGGAGGTAGACGCCATTCGGCGAGCTAGTCTACTTTTTTCAAGATCGCGTCCATCCCTGCCTTGTCGAAGGCGCACAGCGTTTCGGTGCGCACATTGCCGAGCTTCCCGACGCTCAAGCCAAGCGCGGTGATGGTCTCGAGGTCGGGCGCGTCCAGAATGCTGACCATGTCATATCTGCCGAGGGTCCAATAAAACTCCTTCACGGTCGCGCCAGCCTTCTTTGCTGCCGCCCCAAAGGCACGGGCGCGTTCGGGTGAATCCTTAACGCCCCGAACTCCCTGATCAGTGAAATGAGCGAGCACAATATAAGTTGCCATCTGGACCTCCCATCACTTACTATCCACCGACATCATCGGAATTGTCTGCTACGCAAAGTGGGCGGACAATCCAGATTGCTCACGGTTGGATCGCAAAATTATCACGGTGCAGCGCAAGGAGTTCGACAAATATTCGCCGACATCTGCTTCAGCCCCTAAGCCTGTCGCATAACAACGAAAGAACCATGGCGAATTGCCGTCTTTAGCTCTCACGTGTCTTCTTGCGTCGGGGCGGAGAGTTACCCGCCAGTAAATATTTAAAGACGACCGGTCCTTCGCGGGAAGGAAGCGGCGCGTCACACACGACGCAGGTTAGCTCAAGATCAACGGCTTCTGGCCCGGCCTCGGCTTCGATCAAATGATACAACGCGTCGCAATACGGACAGTTGAACCGCCCGGTTGTGGTTCCACGCACGACAGATTGCCCCCCACGGAAGAAGTCCCGACTATGTGTCTTTGCCGGGTCCGAGAGGAACCGTCAATGCTGCCGCCTCTATCATGATGCGTGAAAAAGTCCCGGCAAGCGACCCAAGCTATGGCTTCAAGGAGCCTAGATCGCTGTGCCGGGACAGAAACACGAGCGCGCCATCCTGCCCGTGCTCCTCGATGAGTGCGTAGGCACTCACCAACTGAAAGTGCCCCGGTCCACTGGGTTCGTTAGCACGGGCCGGGGCGGAGCGCTGAAGAGGACAGCGCCCGGTGCGCGATCTCGTTCGGTGGCTGCCAAACCCAACGAGACGTGCGCGATCAAAACCATCTGCCCTTCGCAGCGTCCCATTTGCCACGGTCTGTCGTAAAGCTGACGACGCGTCGGCCTTCTCTGCCAAGTTGTTTGGTGAAGCATTCTTCGCCAACAAATCTGACTTGACGAACCTTTCCATAGTCATCGAGTTCTTCAATTTTGCGCAGCGTTTCACCAGGGGCATTGTTCTTTGGGTTATATGCTTCAATCAAGGCCGCATCGATTACTTGCTGTTCAAACTGAGGTAAGACCTCATCAGGAAGGCCGCGCATGTTGATCTTCCCAAGTTCATGATGGCCCAGGAAGGTTTTTTTGATCGTGCGCAGCGTCTCGCGCCTGTAGTCATTGGGATTTTGACCGAGCACGGGCTGAGGCGCGCGCATTCCGACTTTGCGGAGTGAGCCGTCGAACCTTTCCTGATAAACTCGTGCGCTTCGTTGTTGGTAGTCGAGTTGTTGATCATTGAGGGGCATGACAGCTATCCTTCGGCAACAGGCTCAGCCGGTGACACACCGGCGAGGTCAGACATAACCGAGGGTTTTAGGAACTTGAGCCGCAGCCCATCGCCATCAGTGACGAAAAACACCGTATCGCCTTGGCGGAGATCGTAATGGCGAACCAAGGGCGCTGGGATGGTCAGATGGAGACTATGTCCCATCTTCCGTAATTGTTTGGTCGCGCGGATATCCATTGCGCAGCTTAGCACAAAAGACCAAACGAACCCACAAAATAGTTTGCTGGACTACCTAAAAACTTTGTTTGATGCGAATAGAAACCAAGAGCCGCGAGCGCGTGCACTCATAAAATCGAGCTTGGCGGGCAAGAGTTTGGTCCACGTCTGCTTTACCCCCGAAAGCGGAAATTTGCAACGCACTGACGCATGTCGGCTTTGGGCCATTATCGCAACCGCGCGACTTCGGCGTTGGGCCAAACGCGGAAGTCACCGCGGTTCTCTACGCGTCAGTCTTTTGCATTTCAATAACTCTAAAGAAGTGGCACGTCGTTAACTTATGGCAACTCACGACTAAGCTGCCACGCATGATGCGTGTCGCGGTCGGCTTCTGTCTGTCACTTTTGGTGCAACCAGCGTTTGCCGGACCGCCCTACGTTTCCGACGATCCCGAGCCAACGGACTACCGCCATTTCGAGATTTATACGTTCAATTCGGGGACCAGCACGCGCTACGGCACTGATGGTGAGACCGGCATTGATTTTAATTATGGGGGGGCGCCCGATCTTCAGCTTACAGCGACATTGCCGTTGGGATTTAGCTTTCCTACGGGTGACAACACTCAATTTGGCCTGAGCAACGTTGAACTCGCCGCGAAGTATCGGTTTTTGCATCAGGCCACGTTTGGTTGGGACGTAGCCGTGTTTCCGCGCGTCTTCCTACCGAGCGCTTCAAATGTCGTCGGCGACCGGAATGCTTCACTGCTCTTGCCAATGTGGGCACAGCGCGATTTAGGCGATGGCTGGACGACTTTTGGCGGTGGCGGATGCCAACTCTATCCAGGGGCGCCTTCACAGAACTTCTGCGAGGCCGGTTGGGTCCTGACTCGGCAGGTAACTTCGAACCTGCAAATCGGTGCGGAGCTGTTTCACCAAACCGCAAACTCGGCCGCTCCAGCGACGACGAGTTTGGGCATCGGCGCCGTCTACGACTTCAATAAGACCTTCCATCTTTTGGGCTATGTCCGAACCGGTGTACAGAACCCGCGGGAGACCGATCAAATCTCATGGTACACGGCAGTGCTATTTACTTTCTGATGCCGCATTACCGCCTGAAATCGCAATTCCGGTGCTCTGTATTGTCGCATCTTTGAGCCATGATCTCTCCCCAATCCATTGTCATGTGAGCATCTCACCTCTTTTCCAATCGGCAGGTCTCCAGAATGGCAAGTACTTCTGACGGGTTATTGCGTGAGGCTGCGACAAAAGTTCCCGAAGTCACGCTCGTTTTCTGGATCATCAAAATCGGTGCGACAACGCTCGGCGAAACTGGCGGCGATTCAGTTACGATGACCTTGAATTGGGGCTATCTCACCGGCACCCTGATTTTTTTACCGGCCTTGGTCTTGCTTGTCGTGGCGCAGATTAAAGCCAAACATTTCCGTCCATTCCTCTACTGGGCCACAATCGTCGCATCGACCACCTTCGGCACTACGATGGCCGACCTCGCTGATCGCTCCTTGGGTATCGGCTACACCGGTGGCTCCGCGCTGCTGCTCGGATTGCTGCTCGCGACTCTCGCGCTTTGGTATTGGTCGCTCGGTTCGATTTCAATCGAAACTGTAGCGACGCCGAAGGTTGAAGCATTTTATTGGGCGGCAATCACATTCTCACAGACTTTAGGCACTGCGCTTGGCGATTGGATGGCCGACACTACCGGCCTCGGGTATGCGGGTGGCGCTCTGGTATTTGGCATGGGATTGGCGGGGCTCGCGGCGCTTTATTTTTGGACTCGTGTCTCGCGAGTATTTCTGTTCTGGGCAGCTTTCATTCTCACTCGCCCACTGGGAGCAACTGTAGGCGACTTCTTGGATAAGCCAACCCACGATGGCGGATTAGCATTCAGTCGGCCAATTGCTTCGGCAATAATCGCGGTGTTTATCGTGAGCTGTATTTTCCTACTACCTCAGCGAGCTGGACAGCACCCGCGCGCCGCCGCGTGATAAGATCATGTCGCTGATGGGTCTTGTGTCACGAGTAACGGCGGTCCACACGGCGATGGGTAACTGTAAGAGAGATGAAGGAGGGCCCTTCGAGGCATCGGGCGGATCAGTAGTCGTCGCCCTCATTTAAACTAAAAGCGACCGGGGCGCGGTATTTGGATTGCGGCGGGTCGTCTAGCTCCAATGGATCTGGCTCAGGATAATTGCCCGGAGTTGGCGGGGTAGTTCGCAACAGGTTTTCGGGTAAGTCTCCTTCGTTATCAGAACCGGTGTTCGTGGGCGGCAAAGAATGCAGATCGCCCGTGTTGAAATTTTGCTCAGGATTATCGGGATCTGGCAGTTGATCTAAATATTTTTGGATTGCTTTTTCTTCGTCTGCTCTTTGTTGAGCGGCAATTTGCCGCAATTTTTCGGAACGTTTTTGCTCCAGTGCATCGAGCCTCGCGGTCAGTGTGTTGACGCTATCTGCGAAAGCCGCCGCCTGAATTCCCCGGGTCGCCTTCTGCATCTCTGTGATTTTCATCGCGTCGATCTTCGCCGCCTGATACTCGCGGATACTGTCGGATCGTGCGATCGTGTCTGGTAGACACTGGAAGACAGTATCCATGGGGCCAATCGCAACGGCATCGCGCGGGGCAGAGCCCATGGAGGGGATGGGGATAATGGCAAAGAGATTATCAGGATTGGACATGGTGGGTTCCAGTTTTAGTTAGCGATGAAGTCAGCAATAAACCAAGGGCCTTGGATTGTTGGACAGGGGCCTTGGTTTCGTATGCTGAAGTGTTGGTTTTTTGGTTGATGGAGATGGTCCTCATCATCAAAGAGTGGGATGTCTCGTCAAGCGTCTGGGGTGTTGCTTTGAGACCCGCGACGTTTGACTGTCTTCTGCGGTATCTGGCGCGACACCGGGTCCTTTGAGACCCGCGACGTTTGACTGTCTTCTGCGGTATCTGGCGCGACACCGGGTCCTAGGCTCCGCGCACCGTGGTCCGATGCCATTGCTAATGAAGCCCACCGAGGCCACCGATGCGCAACAGAGCAACGAGTAAGGGAGGCCCTGACCAATGGTCGCCAAGTCCTGAATCACAAGGCCCCACCACCGAGGCTCCTGAGACCACTACTCAGGTCGATCACATCTACAACAATCCATCCCTAGGCCCCATCCAATTCCTGCGTGCTGTAGTGCACGATCCAAATACTTCGCTGCACCATCGTATGCGCGCCGCTGAATTACTCATGGGCCTTGGTGTCGGGCACATCGGCGTGGAGCGTGAACCCGACATCACTTATCGGAGGTGCTGTAAGGAGCCCGATGGGTGTGTTTGATCGCCTGAACCGTGGCTCGGTGCACGTCGGCCATGAGGCTACGAGCGGCTTCCCTACGGCCTCGTGGACCGATCGTAGGACAAAAGATATTTGGCACCGACCCACTTGGACCGGATATTGACCTACTACCTGTAGTTGATGCGAAACTTATAAGTTTTGCATGTTTAGGTTGATGCATAGCTAGATGCTCGTGCGGCGGGTATAATACGTTCTGCCACCGTCAATTGCAACAGTGGAGAATACACGCGTGGTCTATGACTGAGTGGATGCTGAATCCTCGCGGGCTTGGGTGCGCAATACCGGGCGCGCGGTGGCATGTGGAATGGCACCGTACACGCATTTGCAGCCCCGCCCAGTGCGGCAACAATTTGGGCGGCGGGGGTAGAGGTTTTGGCTCGGCATCGGGAGCCTCGGATTCAGGCTCGTTGGCTATTGCGTCGATCGTTGTTTCCTGTGCCGCAGTGGCCTCTATCTGTAGCGGCACGACTTCCTCGCCGGGTGGTGGATCACACGGCCCATTATCAGGCGGGCTCAGTGGCAACAGGGTGTCGTTAACTCGCTCGCCGTTGTTGATCCTTGGCATTGTGATGTTCGTGCCAGGAAGGGCGGGGAGGCCACCTTAGATTTTAATGATGTGTTGTCCGGGGAGTGCGTTGGCGTTCGCCATCTTGAGTTTCATTTCGTCGCGTTCGTATTTCGCGGAGAGCCAGTTGCGGGTGAGCGTTGATAATTCCATTGAAGATTGGAGGTCTAATTCACCAGATGATGCGAGCACGGCAATTCGTGCCAAGAAAGTTTCTGCATCTTCGACGGTTTGAAATTCGGGGAGTGTGATTGGATGTTCGATGTACCGGGGTACGGGGATGGCTTGAAGTTTGGAATATTTATATGGAAGTAGTAATCCGGCTGCTTGAATTTTTAAGGCCGGGTCTGCGTGGTTCGTAATAACCTCAGACAAATATTCAGCAGGGTCTTTATCACCACGGGCCGCGAGTTCGTCTAAGAGATTTTTCGTTCTTTTGTTCCGGCTACCTGCCGGTCTTCCGTTTGGATTGCCTGATTGGCCCGGAACGAAGGGCATTGTTCAGCAGTTGTTGTATACAGTATTACAGAATGATGCCTTGGCTACAGTTTAACACAAAAAAATTTGCGCGACAATGTGTGCGAGGGTCCCAACGGCTTCTCGGCAATCATTGCGCCGCTGCCGGTTTCAGTGGAACAAGCAATGTAAAATTGGTACCACTGGGCGAGACTGGCCGGGTCAGCTCAGCCCCCAATTGCTTCGAAAGTGCGTTGACTAGTCTTGTGCCAAGCCGCTTGCTCGTCGTCGGGTCAAAGCCAGAAGGAAGACCAGCACCTTCGTCGCGGACAGATAGCAAAACAGAATTCTTGTCCGATTGAAACAACCGCACCCAGATCAATCCGCCGGGACAATCAGGATAGGCATACTTCCCCGCATTTGAAACGAGCTCATTGATGATAAGCCCCACAAGAATAGCGCGATCTGCCGCAATCTGAATTTCCGTGGTGGCCTCAAACTGGATTATGCACGGAGCGACGGTTGGCTCCAGGTCGCTGATTATTGCGCGCAGATATTCCACCAATTCGATGTTCTCGTAGTCGGCATTATAAGCGAGACGCTCATAAGCACGACCAACCGCATTGACGCGACTCGACGCTTCGTTGAGTCGTTCACTTAAGACCGGGTCACCGACAGAGTTGGCCTGGAGTTGAAGCATTGCCATGACGACTTGCAGGCTGTTCTTGAACTCGGTGGTTGACTTCCTTGAGCAGGACTTGATGCCTATCTAGTGCGATTTGAAGCTTGCGTTGATATTGCTGTTGCTCAATCGCCATTCCGAGGATATTTGCGGCGCCTTGCAAAAAAGCGATATCGTGCTCACCGAACTCGCCTTCAGATGTGCTGTCTACTTCCAGCACTCCGAACGGCGAACCGTCGCCCTGCAGAATGACGTTCATCGCGCGGCGAATGCCGTGCTCGACAAGCAATTCCGGCGTCCTGAATTGTTGTTCGTTTGCGAGGTGATTTGAAATTACGGGCTTGCCGGTGCGCAATGCATAGCCAGCAGGAGATGCCAGATCGGCCCCAACACTAGCCGTTCCGACAACCCCCTCTTCCCAGCCTACTCCAGCGCGGACCAGGAGGCGGTTCTCGGCCGGTATGTATTCCATGACTTTACAGTATTCCGCGCCCAGTCCTTCCGCAGTCACGCGGGCGGTGTGATTGAGCATGCCGATGAAGCCAGTGCGTTGCAGCGCAAGTACTCCGAGTTCAGCAAGAAGCTCCTGCTGGCGAATGCGTTGCCGCAGCGCGCGGCCGGTTAGGTCATCGGGCTGGTTGTCACTTGTTGAAAGCTCAACGACCGGCTCTCTATGATCAGGCGTCTGGCTCATATTGGTCCAATATACCCCGTATTGAGGTTATCCGAAGCCTAATTACAGCTGACGTGCCTCGAACAGGATCGCCGCGGAAACCGTACCGTACCAAGCGTACCCCTAAGGGTAGCCCGTGGTACGGTACGGCCAGTTACGGCCCCTATGGGGAAGGGGCCGTACTGGTACGCCGTACCGCGCGGTACGGGCAACTTGTGCCCTAGTACCAAGCACTTTTGGGCAACCGTACCGTTCAGCCGTACCGCGCGGTACGGCCCATGGCCAAGACCAAAAAGACCCACCGGCCACCTTCCTTTTTGATCATCTTGTCTTCCCTAAGCGCATTGAGTAATCGCTGAACCAGTGATTTGTACGGCTTGCCATCTTTGGTGAACCACTCCAACTCCTGGGCAAGCGCGGCGATACTCGCGCCGGGTTTCTCTGCCATGACAGCCAGAAGCTGAGACTTATTCTTCTGTGCCGTATTCTCGGCAGCATCACGCTCCTTCGCTGTAATCGGTCCGTGCTATGACCGTCCAAAGATGTTGTCCTTTACTGTCCTTGAGCTTGTCGGTCTTGCCGACCTCTAGGCGAAAAGGGATCGGTCCAAAATCAATGCCGCGAAATTTACCTGCCCAATGAATGTCCGTCACCATCGTGCCATCAACCTTCATGCACGTCAGGTTACCGTCCATTTCATTGAGAAATGCGCCTCCACCGCGAGGGATCATGTTTTCACGGCTGAAATTCTTGACGGGATGGCTCGTCACAATCACGGTGGGTGAGCCAGCGATTAATTCGATGAGGCCGCGCAACCGCTTCGCATGGGCCATCATTTGCGTATTCACATTTTCGTCTTCGCCTTCGAAGAAGGCGGCAGATGTATCAACAATTATCAGTGCAAATGGACCGTTTTTCTCACTAGCCTGCATGATTTGATCGCGCAGGGCCTTGTCGGAAAGGGCAAAGCTCCCAGGAATAAAGAACACATTCACGTCACCTGCATCCACCTTCATATCGTCAAGCAGCTTGATCCAGCGCACTCGCACATCGTCGGGGTTCTCGCCCGCGAGGAACAAAACCTTGCCCTTGTCGATTTCACGCCCGTCAAGCGGCTGGCCTCTATCGACTAAAAGAGCAAGAAGCAGCGCCACGCTGGTCTTGCCCTCACCAGTTGGGCCGGTCATCGAATAGATAAAACGACGCTGAAGCAATCCGTCGATTAGATAGTCTGGAGGTGTGAAGTTGGTGATAAATTCGACACTAGATTGAATCTGCAACGGTGGAGATTGAGCAGTTGGTCTGATTTTCGCCTTAGCTTCAGCAACCTGTCGCAAGGCGTATTCACGAGGCTTCGCTTGGGCATAAACGTGATCCGAGATCCTATTGGCACGGTCGAGCAGCGTGGACGCGATAACCCTGTCCACAGAGCCCTGACGCAGCATTTCGCACACCACGAACCATACAGCAGAGCTACGATCACCGTTGAATTCGCCGTTTTCGCCATCACGAATAATGCGCTCTAGCTTTTCCTCTTTCTCATTCTGTTGTTCGTGATGGCCGCCGTCTTCGGGAGAGCCCGGTCTATTTGGTTCGGGCAGAACCTTCTTTGCCGTAAGTTCGGCAACGGTTGCATCAAGGTGCTCGTCGATGTTGACAATCCCAAATCCGTTAAGCGGATTTCCAGTTATGACGATGTATCGCCCAGCCTTCCTATACACTTCCACCGACACGCCATTGGTCACAGGCAACTTGCGATGTAACTTTTCACCGCTGCCTTCCCCAATGATGCGGAGCCCAGTGCCGCTGACGGTTACTTCTGTGTAGTCAGTTTTTCCCCAGCGTCACAGGACCCAGTGTGGAAGGTTCCTAAGAGACGCAAGCGCACTGGGCAGATTGTGCAGGTCTCCGCAGAATGATTTCAGGTTTGTTAGGATCGCTCATCTGCGACCCTCAAAATTTTAGGTATTTGTTTTCTTACAAAAAATGTGGTACAAAAACTTTGCGCAGACTGTACCCCTTCCTTCTCCTGGGGTTGTGTGACTCCGGTGCCTCTGGCAGGGCATCGTCCTTCTTATCATCAGCAATATCACTGCCC
This sequence comes from uncultured Alphaproteobacteria bacterium, assembly GCA_963732015.1. Classification (GTDB taxonomy): domain Bacteria; phylum Pseudomonadota; class Alphaproteobacteria; order Rhizobiales; family Xanthobacteraceae; genus BOG-931. The sequence continues at coordinate 136,939 of CAVSXY010000015.1, forward strand.
CCGGTTCCCAGACTGGGGGTTCTTTTTGTTAGTCGCTTGCTGGTCTTGGGTTTCTCGCGTGCAGTGGCTCGCTTCCGCTTGCTGGTTTCCTATTTCAAGGTGGCAGATACTTTTATTCAGCCGTGAATCTGTCCTCACGCCATCTGCCCCGGCGATCTATGTAGTCGTCGTCACGAACGTCGAGACCTTGAGCCTTCAAGGCGTTCATCACGAAGGCCCTCATCGTCACGCCAGTCTCGGCCGCACGTCGGTGAGTTGCTGTCGCAGACTCTTTCGTATTCTTAGCAAGTAATGACCATGGCCGTGTGGACGGATTTGATCAAGATGAAGCCGAGAGCAAGCGCGACGAATGAGCCGTAATTCTGCGCCGTCTTCTCGCATCGAAGCGCGATACGTTTGAAGCGCTTGAGTTTGCCGACGGCTTGTTCGATGCGTGCCCGCGCCTTGTAGAGTGTTTTCGGAAAGAAGGTGGGGATGTCCTTGGTGTTGGATCGATACGGGATCGCCGGACATATTCCACGTTGACGTGCGGCCTCGCGATTTGATTTAGAATCATAGCCCTTGTCACCGAGCGCGGCGCGCGGATTGATATCGGGGCCGATGTCGAGAAGCGTCTCGAAGTTGCGGCTATCGCTGGCTTCACCACCGGTGAGATGAAAGGCAATTGGCAAGCCACCGAAATCGGTCTTCAAGTGGATCTTGGTAGAGAAACCGCCACGCGAGCGGCCCAGCGCCTGATCGTGCTGCCCCCTTTTGCGCCTGCCGCCGAGACATGGGCGCGGACCACGGTGGAATCGAACATCTGCACCAGATCCGCCGTCTCGCTCAATGCCGCCAACGCATCGAAGAAAGCTTCGAAAGTTCCGGACCGGCTCAAGCGCCAGAACCGCTTCCAGACGCTGTTCCAATGCCCAAACTTTTCCGGGAGTGCCCGCCAAGTGATGTTGTGAACCACGAAATACTGCAGGGCTTCGAGAAACTTTCGGTCATCCCGACCTTTGTCGCCGCGGCGTGGGCATGATGCATCAAATACCTTCAAAACAATCGTCCAGTCCTCTTCCGTCATGGCAGTGAGCATGGTCGGTCCTCCAAATAACCGACCGCCCATGAGTCACAGAAAAAATGATTTGCGAATCCCTCTACCCTATGACTTTGCTAAATCCGTCCACACGGCCTAGTTCTCGCGGATCCAGGTAATCCAATCGCGACCCATTTGGCCAGGTACATCGAGGAAGCCGGCCGCCCGCTACAGTTGACGGTGACTAGTGCGTTCGTGCGAAGTTCCGGAGAGATAGAATCGTCTATTACGCTAGCAGCGCAGCAGCCGGGAAGCGCTGTGGTCACGCTTCCTGACAGCTTGTTTGTGGTCAATCGCAGCAGGATCATCGACTTGGTAGCGCGCTATCGGCTTCCAGCCATCTATCCTTTTCGAGTTTTCGCTTCTAGCGGTGGCCTACTTTATTATGGCCTGGATTTTCCTGAAATCTACCGGCAGGCTGCGGTCTACGCAAATCAGATTTTACGTGGAACGAAGCCAGCAGATTTACCGGTTCAGGCTCCAAACAAATTTGAAATGGTCGTCAATCTTAAGACTGCGAAAGCACTCGGCCTCACCGTGCCGCAGACCCTGCTCGCCGCCGCCGACGAGGTGATCGAGTAAGCCTTTCGCAGTGCGCAAATGACGGTGGCGAAATGACGTTATGGGTCGCGAACTGCCTCGGCGATTGCCGGGTCGCGTGGCAGAAAGACCTCCGATACCGGACGCGAAGGTGGTCAGTCGGCGCGGCGGAGAAGGGCCATTTGCGAAGCTGTGCGCCAAGACCCCCTACGCCGAGATGCACAGGGTAGAGGGTTCAAACCTGCTCTATTGCATGGAGCACCTTGCTGACGTCATGGAAAAGCGAGCGGGCTGGACTCCGAGCGCGCGGCCGCGCGCTGCCGCCGGTTTTCCTGCCGCTTGAAGGCTTTCTCGCTGTGCTCGGTGGTGAACCCGGTGATGGGGGTCTTTTTACGGGATCGGGACATGCTCCTTGTCCTACGCTGCAGAGCAATGTCGTATCGGCAGTTCACCTTGCTCGGCAAGGAGCCGTTCTAAAACACCGCTGCCGATCCGAGCGATCTGGGGCTGCGGCAGGCAACATCTTCACATGCCGGACCCAAGGGCAAAGCCTCGCACTCCCGTTGCCCCGGCTGTTGCCCCGGCGCCGAGAGCTGCGAAGAAGTGCCCGCCAAATCGAGGCTTCCTGCAGAATTCGACGTCCTCGAAATAGACATACGCGAGCGTCTGTCCCGTTTGGTCACGGACGATGAAGCAAGCGTCCAATTCTTCAACGGGAAGCGGCGCGGGGCTGGCATGGTGTGAGAATAGCGCAAGGCGCAACGATCTGGCGGTGGCATGTCCAGTCATGGCTCGATGCCAAGCAGTGGCGGCGGCGCAATAGCGAGATCGAACACGCACGAAAATTGTTGTGAGGGGTGCGAGACACGCTTTCGATCGGGTTGGACGTGTGCATATGGTCCCAGTGCTCGGCAGGGAAGTCGAAGAAGGCGAGCAGAGTTTCCCGGTTCTTCGTCAAACAAACAACCGCTTTGTCGTATTTGGCGCCGTATTTGTCGGCGAACACATCGATCGCCATCTCGGCTGCCGCGCGGGTCGGCGCACCGTAAATCTCGCGAAGGTCCGCCTTATGGCGTCGCCGGAAGACCTGCACTCGGAACTTTTAGCGTCCTATGGCAGAAGCGAGCTGATTAACTACCATCGCAATCTGCTTAGGGCTGTTGAAATTTGGCAGCGTTGCGGACTTTGGCGCGCCGCCCTTTCGACGAACGGCCAGGGGTTCGGGGCGGGTGCTTTACTCCTCGCCGCATGGGGCTTGGCTGATCGATTTCGGCTCAGGGTTGGGCCATTTGCCAAGGCTGTCGGTGATGATCTTGACTGAGGCTGATGCGGTCTGCGTCAGATGCGCATAGCGGTTTGTCAGCCGACGCACGTTCTCGCCTTCGGCTTTCAGGTAGTCGCGCGCGCTCTGCAGGTTCGCTATGAGCTTCTCGATTTCCGCGATGGAAGTCGCTCCGCCAGCGAGGATGTCGTCGCAAAGCCCGGCCTCGCTCGCTGGCCTGTTGCCGCGGGCGATGGTGCGAATGCCCCCTTCGATCGATTTTGTTGCTGTGTCGGAGATCAACAGCTTTGATTCCGCAGCGTTCATCGTGTTCTCCCGTCGCGCATAACTGCGCGCAGCCCTTGACTGGTTGAATGCGATCCGCACGGCATCGGCGAAATCCACCTAATTCTCCGGTGCTTCGTGTTCCGCGACCTTAGATCAGGAACGCGAGTGCAATCTTGTCGTATTAGAGTAAACGGAGCGTTACCGATGAGATGATATAGGCAACCCGCTGTAGCGGCCATCGGGTCAATGTCGGAACCGGCAGATGGGTTCTGGAACCGCCGGTGATTGTCGCGGATTAGGGCTGCCCCTTGTGCGCTAACAAAGCCGCAGCTTGGCGAAGTCCACGGCCATGCGCCTCGGAGCTATGCGGGAGATTGGGTGACGAGGTCGATCAGGCGGCGCGGTTAGCGGACGCGAAGGTGGTCAGTCGGCGCGGCGGAGAAGGGCCATTTGCGAAGCTGTGCGCCAAGACCCCCTACGCCGAGATGCACAGGGTAGAGGGTTCAAACCTGCTCTATTGCATGGAGCACCTTGCTGACATCATGGAAATGCGAGCGGGCTGGACTCCGAGCGAGCGCGCCAAGATCAACCACCCGACGTCGATGGCGCAGCGGCTGCGCGCGTTCCTCAACCGGGCCCCGACCGAAGCTCCGCGGCGCAACGTCTCGCCGCTGGCGCTGCCGCGGGACAAGAAGGAACAGCTTGAGCGCGCCAACCTCGATCTGGCCGAGCAGGTTGCGGCGCTGCAAGCCCGCGACGGTCAAGGGTCGCTGTTCGATCTGCATCGGTCCAATGCCGACGAAATCGCCGCGACCATTGTGTTCGGTCTTGGGCGTTGTGGGGCTGCTCGGCTGGCGCAGGAAGCGCAAGGCGCAAGCGGCGGCCTGAACAAACAAATAAACGGAAACACGGAATGGCCGCCGCAGGGCCGGGTCGCCGATCGCGTCGGCAATGGCTCGCATGTGCCGGTGGAGCCACATGGGCTCTGAATGATTCGTACACTCGTAGGACCGGGTGGCCCCAATGGGGCCCGGCGGTCCAGCTGCCCCAGCATCGCCCTTAGGTCCAGGGTCGCCCTTTGGACCTGGGCTGTTTTGACCTCATGCGGCCAATCCGAGCAGCAATCCTGTTAGAAGCAACGTTTTGATTTACATGTGATCCGCGCCACGCTCATCCCCCCAACCACATAGCGAAAAACCAGAAGCCCACGCCCACGGCTATCGCTGCAGTGGCGGCGGCGGCGTAGGGGAACCAAACTCTGTCGCAGTTCATGCGGCGTCAACCGACTGTCGTACAAACCGGCTATTATTTGCGCATGCCTCTTTACTTCTGGGCTGGAACACAGGATCGAAAACTGCATTTATCCAATGGGCGTAACGGCACTGGGAGTACAGCGCGAATGCTGCTTATCGTTGGATTATTCGGTACGGTATTTACGCTCGGTTTTACGCTCGGCTACGTCACGCGAGCGGCGATTTCACATCACCGGCGGCAGCAGGCCCAGCGGCACGGGCTCTTATACCGTGCTGAATGATGAGATAGCGGCGGCTTCTTACGCCCAGCTTCGCGAAAGTGTTGTGGACGTGGGCTTTGACAGTGCCGAGGCTTAGACCCAATTCGCGAGCAACTTCCTTGTTTGACAATCCGCCGGCAATCAGCAGCGCGACCGCGCGTTCGCGAGGACTCAATACTTTCGACCACTCTTTTTCTGAAACCGACATTGAAGCTGCCACCCCACGCCACTGGCGTTCTGCTCAATTACAATCCAAGCCATTGGTTACGTCCTTGTGACGCATTGCTGACCGCCCCCCACAAAAGTAGTCCGACTTGAAGTATGTTTTTGGCATCAAGGAGGACGGCTACGCTGAGGAAGCATTACAAACCGGATAACCGCCTTGGGGTACCCCAAAAGCGAGCTCCCACTCTTCGCCACCGGGCTTGGGGCAATAGGTCCCGCTCGTGCTTCAGTCCCGGCAGCGGTCTACGGCCCGTGAAGCCACGGCATTACCGCCCGCTTTAGGGGCTTTTGGGCTAAATCTCAGCCCCCACAAATGCCATTACATGCGTTTACGCAGGCCGCCGCGCCTTATGCCAGTACCCCGGCAAATCACGCGCACCGGCGGCTTGTCTACAGATAATTCCGGTGAAGCCGTTTGTGGCTCACAGAAACAAATGAATTGAGTGCGTGTCAGCGCAATCCCTTGATACCTGCCCGTCCCTGAGGGCACGCCTGCGCTTTCGTATTGCGAGTCCGATAACTGCGAGACCGGAGCTGAACAGGGTCACTGTGGAGGGTATCGGCGTCACAGCAAATGCATACTCCGTTGTGCCGCTTGAAACGGTGAATGACACCACCGGATCGGGGCCGACGCCCGTAAAAGAAAGCGTCATTGCCGCACAAGGCAAACAGGAAAGAGGACTTGGAGTCGTCATCTGCAAGGTAGTCGGGTCTATGCCCGCGATATCGATGTCGAAGGTTTCGAGAACCTGATTGGTCCCATCGACCAACTGGAAAACCCCGTGAACCATGTCGGTAGAAGGGCTGATGATTTGAAAAGGGTTGAAGGTGACCTTTCCCTCGCCAGCGCCGCCCGACGCGGATCCAATATTCAAGGTCTGTTCGATGTCGAAACTAAAGTCAGCGATTTCGATAGCCTGGGGATAGTAATATATCGGGTTCGTCGGGTTGGTCAGGCTCAGATACGAATTAGGGTCCGGGAACTGAGGCGCGGGATCAGGATTGAGGCTCACCTGCAATAGCGGATTCGTCACGAGGAGGACGCTCGTCGATGGCGAATTCACGGGCGTACCGATCAGGGTATACGTCGATAGCACCGGCTCGCCAAATGCGCTCGTCGAGATTGCGACTGCTAGCGCTGCCAACATGATTGCACTGGTACGCATTTCTGCCTCCTCAGCGCTATGGCGCGGACATAAGCCGGGATCTCCCGGGTGACGCCCGATCTGACTTGCATATGCCGGAACTACTGGCGCAAAAATAGAAAGGCCGCTGCGAAACGGCCTCCCGATCTTATTCTTTTCGCGGCGAGAAGGTTCTTCGTCGACGTGCCGAATTGCCTCAAATAAAACGTGCACCTTTGTAAACGGAGCCCCTGTTGTTAGGCAGGCGCTTGACACAGCGCGGATCCGATTTTCCACGGATCTCTCGTTGTTGATGTGCGCCGGTGTCCTTGACGCGAAGATGCGCTTTCCTGAGTCCATGAACAAGAATGTTAGCTGCGCGAATGGATTTTCGCCCGATTGTCGGATACCGTGTGGCGTTCATAATCTCTAATTCTGAGGCGTCTAAAGCAGGACTTTCCGATTCCGTTTTGGCTCTTATTCGCAGCCTTCCTAAGTTCATACTTTAACGCAATGCGACGAGCAGCCGTCCGCACAGTTAAGGTAAATCGTTATCTCGTAGTCTCGCTCAGTGAGAGTTGCAGGACGAATGCGACGGTTGCGCGACGCTCAATCGCGCCCCGCAGCTAATTATAACTGATTGGTCGTCATACTTCGGCGCCTGACGTAGTTTAATCGCTAGGGCGTCACTGGCGACGGCTGCGGTAGGGCGATTGCCTTTTCACCGGCGACTTTGCGCAATAGATCTGGACGGTCTGAGATAATTCCATCCACGCCTACTTCTATCAAACGCGCCATGTCGGCGGGTTTGTTCACCGTCCAGACGATGACCATCAGTCCGAGACGATGGGATTCATCAATGAGAGCAGGGTCGACGTCGCCATAGAAGGGTGACCAGATCGAGCCCCCCGCTGCCTTTATCGTTCGCGGGAGCGACTTTCCATACTCATTCGGATTGAAACCGGCCGTCCACCGCGATGGTCTGTCCAGATATACCGTCGCCTCGGATCCCACCTGCTGACTCAGGTAGACCGTCGGAATCGCGGGGGCAGGCTTCTGGACAAGTTGCAAAGTTCGCCAGTCGAACGACTGAACCATGACGCGATTGCTGAATTTCTCGGCGGTCAGGAGATCGAGAACAAGCCTAACGAAGTGCTCAGGGTCGGGCGATTCATCCGGATGCTTCGGATCAATCTTCGTCTCGATATTAAGACGCACATGGTCGTCGCCTGATTTGCGCACCAGAGCAAAGACTTCTGCCAGCGTCGGAATTGGCGTGTCTGGCACTGCACGTTGCTCCGGAAACTGGGCCGCGTAGGCGCTGCCCGGGCGGATTTGCCCGACGTCATATTTCTTGACGTCTTCGAGCCGTAATCGGACGAACGGAATGCCGAGCGGCACCACATAGACGCCATCGGCAGTACGGGCAAGGTCCGGATTGAGCCCTCGTTCGTGCGAAACAACGATCACTTGGTCCTGGGTGACCCCCATGTCCAGTTCCAATGTATCGACACCCATCGACAGCGCGTTTGCAAATGATTGCAGCGTGTTCTCAGGAAACAGCGCGCGCCCACCACGATGGGCTTCGATATCAAAGGCCATGGCGCCTCCGCTGACGGCAACATAGAGGGTTGCAGCGAGGGTTAAGCGAAGACGCAAAGCTGCCATCGGGACTCTGTCCTTCTTTTATATGCGAGTGATGTCGTGAGCCCGCACAACGATTTCTTCCTGGCGGAATGCCCTCTCCAAGGTACTGCGATATTTCTTCCACCAAACTGGGTCAAAATGCCCGATCATCACTTCAAGAATGATCATATCGTCCCGCTTGGTCGAACCTTTTGAATTCCATAAGCCGCGCGCAGGCGATCGGGTATGGGCAGTCAGTCCACCGAAATGTTTGACTAAGTGCTTGTGAATCTTCGAATAGAGGGCAATTTTGAACTTGCGGCCTCGATTGTCGCGGACAGGCAATAGAATTTGAACCAGCTTCATTGAGATCCAGCACCCTATAGTGCTCAAAAAGGTGGCGATAGCTTAGTCGAATTTTCACGGATAAGCCCACCTCCCTTGTTAGCGCTTCATGGTGCTGCTCAGCACAGCCAAAACGGCAAAGCGCCTTGCGTCCCTTAAGCTCGACAATTTCTTTTCGCACCGCTCGGCGCAGCTCCTTCTTGCGCTTGTTATTGGTAATCAGTTCCTTTGGATATTCGACGGTCCTCCCAAATGCGACTCCTCGACTGACGGACGCGGCGCTGCGTCACAAAAATGCAATCCAAGGACTGGATCATCTCTAGCTGCCGTGCGCTTGATGATGGAGCTTTTGCGGGACCAAAGGCTATTTTGTCCTTGTAGTGTTCGCGGTCGTTTTATGGGCTCCGGCTTACGGCCGATATGCGTCGGTCGTGCGGATGTGTGCACACGACGTTTCAAAGTATTGTTCCACAGATGAGCAGCTCAAAGGTGCACGTTTGCCGATTGCATCAAAGCGCATTTCGATTCCTTCTCTGGCGTGTGTAAAACTGCGCTGGTGCGAATTGCCGCTGTTAGAGTCCGTCCGGGAACATCAAGCGGGATTACAAAGTTTTCGGAGCATGAGGCGGATTGAGGCGAGGCGTAGGAACGCGAGCGCCGTGCGGTTGAGGTTCTCCCAATCTTTGACGAGCCTTCTGCAGCGGTTGAGCCAAGCAATGGTGCGCTCGACGACCCAACGGCGTGGGAGCACCACAAATCCTTTGGCATGATCGGAACGCTTGACGATTTCAGTTGTGAGGTGAGGCAGGATCTTTGCCAGCGCCTTCTGGAAGTGCGGCCCCTGATAGCCACCGTCGGCAAAGAGCTTCTTCAAGAAGGGATACATTCCGAACAGGGTCGCAAGCAGCAGGATGCCGCCGTCGCGGTCCTGGATATCGGCGGGATGAACGATGGCGTGGAGCAACAAACCCAGCGTATCTACGAGAAGGTGGCGCTTCTTGCCTTTGATCTTCTTGCCTGCATCATAGCCATGCGGATCGATACAAGACCCCCTTTTTCAGCACTCTTTACGCTTTGACTATCGATGATGGCGGCGGTGGGGCTGGCTTCGCGTTCGCCTTGCTCGCGGCACTCCACATAAAGCGCGTGATGGATGCGATCCAGCGTGCCGTCCCAACTCCATAGGTCGAGATAGTCGAACAGCGTGCTGCGTGCCGGCAGGTCTTTCGGGATCGCCCGCCACTGGCATCCCGTACTCAAAACATACATGATCCCGTTCATCACCTCGCGCACGTCGACGTGACGCCTGTTGCCGCCCCGCTTGGCCGACGGAATCAACGGCTCGACGTGCACCCATTCATCGTCGGTCAGATCACTGGGGTATCGCAATTTGCTGCGGTCATAGCGCCCGCGGTTCTTCGCCGTCCACATCGGTGACCCTCCTCGAATCAGATCACCTCCTTTAAATCAAAGCGATTCAAAGGATTCAAGATGTTCCCGGACGGACACTTAGCAATTCCCGCTCCGATGAAATTGCAAAGCAATGCCCGTCGGTACGGCCAGGCTCCGGTAAAATCCTTTTGTGCGCAAAGAGACACTATCCAGCTTTAAGTGAAGAATGCAAAAGAGCGGTTGGCCTTGCGGCTGCGAGCCAATTGCAATCTCGATAAATGACATTGTTATCGCCGCATCGAACTGGCTGCCGACCACAGGTCAAATCGGGGCTGGCGCAGTACCTGCTTCGTCGCGTCCTATCGTCTCACGACGGACGCCGCCGTGCACATGGCCGCTGTCGAAACGTCGATCCTGTTCGAGTGATGAGACCCATAAAGGGCCAGCAGTTCATTCCGGCTGCAGAAACAGATCCGGACACATGACTGCAAGCGATCTCTGTACTGCGCGCAGCATTTTCTCTTGTCAGCCGGGGCCATCGGTCACGAATCGCTGGGACGTGACTGGGTTGTTAGCCTGAGACGGTCACGGCCTACGGTGTTACACATCGGGCCATGAGCACTCAGCACGGGTAAGCGGCACACACTAGGTGTGACCGACGAATAGCGCAGGACGCACATTCGGCTCCATGGGCAACGTGTCGGCAGGCGACGTGCAGATCGCGGCGGCCAGTATGGGCGGCAAGACCGTCTATTGGGCCGCCGTCATGACGCGCGCTCAAGCCATGGAGGCTGTCCGGGAGTGGATCGGACCCGGGTGGGTCGCGGTTCCTACCAATCAGCGCTTACCGCCAGAGCGTCTCGCATCACTAAAATTGCTCCCGAACGAAATCCGCGAGTTGGGACAGACACTTTGACAAAGCCCGATTGGTCCTTTTTGATCCACCGCAAAAGGATACGGTGAGATGGCGTCATAAACCCTCATGCCGACATTTGTCTATCGCTGCCCAAACACTGGAGACCGTGTGCAAGGCTTTGCGGCCGAGCAGGTCCCGCCGGACACCTTTGAAACGATCCTATGCACCATGTGCCTGGGCATTCACCTTGTGAATCCGGCGACCGGCGATGTCGCCGGCGAGGATGATGACGACGACAACTAAGTCATTCATGCTCGACTCACTACACGCTCGGTGCCGGCCGGCTCTTGCCCATCGAACGTGTTACGTAAACTGGTCCACCTCAGTGATCAGGAAATCTGACAAATTCCTGCAATCGAAAACAATGTGCCCCTTTGAACGTTCGCGCGCGAAACAGCTCGACAAGATGGGACTTCCGACGAAATTAAAAATCACAACTCCCAAAAACGGGAAGCCGAGCAAAGACGGCATGCCGATCTCTGCTACCAAATCCAACAGCATCACCACACACGCGATCTGGTAGCGCTTGGATGGGAAAGCAAAGATCGGGTTTCCGGACGAATTTCGCTCGGATTGAATTGATGGGTGGCCTCGTTATGCGACGCGCTGAAGCGTGCTTTCGCCCGCCTTTTGCGGCGCTAGCCAGCGCGGGCTAGTGGTCAGGTCCAATTCGAGAACGCCGCCCACCATAATGACGGCTTCGGGACGGTTCCCATTCTCGGACAGTGCGAACTTGAGCGCTTCGCCGCATCCGACGAAGAGGCCGCCGCAAAGACCACTCTGATCCTGGACGACCCAGTTGCCGAGGCTATTTTTGCCGACCAGAAAAAGCGAAGATTCCGGGCAGGATAGCGCGTCGCGACGGCCGTGCACTGGCTTGGGTTCGACGGGGCGGAAGGCGTTCATATCGGTTGTTCCTTTCAATTCGAGGGATCAGGCCGCGCGCGGCGATCTCGCGTCATCGCGAAGAATCTCGGCGACCAAAATTGTCACGCCGCGGTGCGGCGCGGCCAGTCGCACTGACCATTCCGCGGGCGCCGTCGAGAACGCCCGGCGCCAGTTCGCGGCCGAGCAAACGGTTCTGCTCATACGGACCCGGCAGCCAAAGCCGACCGGTCTTCTCGGCGGTGAAACCAAAGCGCCCGTAATACAGTGCGTCACCGACCAGCAGTATGGCGTCATGGCCGAGGGCCGCAGCCGCGTCGATAGCGAACCGCATCAGAGCGGAGCCAATCCCGCGATTACGCCATGCGTCGTCGACCGAGAGTGGTCCTAGCAGCAAGGCTCGCCGATCCGGCCCGGCCGAGATGTGCCAGAGCTGCACAGTGCCGACCACGCAGCCGCCGAGCTCCGCGACGAAGGATAGGTTTTCAGCAGGCAGGCGGCCTTCGCGCAACCGCTCCGCCGTTTTGTGCGCGCGCGACCGTCCCCACACGCGATCCAGCATCGCTTCGCGCCGCTCGACGTCCGTGGCGGTCTCATTGCGGATGGTGACCATAACGAACCTCCTTTCGCCAGCTCATGGCGTTCTTCGGTGCGGGACGATGGGAGCCGGTGGCGCCGGCTCCCGGCAATGTCAGATGTGGTAGGTCCGCAACGGCGGGAAGCCGTTGAAGGCGACGGCCGAATAGGTCGCCGTGTAGGCGCCGGCGCCATCGATCAGCACCTTGTCGCCGATCGCGAGGCTGACCGGCAGCAGGTACGGCTCGCGCTCGTAGAGCACGTCGGCGGAGTCGCAGGTCGGGCCGGCAAGTACGCAGGGGGCGACCTCGCCGTCGCGTGGCGTGCGGATCGGGTAGCGGATCGAACTCGTCCATGGTCTCGGCGAGACCGCCGAACTTGCCGATGTCGAGGTAAACCCACCGCACGTCGTCGCCCTCGCTCTTCTTCGAGACCAGGACGACTTCGGCCTCGATAACGCCGGCATTGCCGACCATACCGCGGCCCGGCTCGATGATGGTCTCCGGAATGCGGTTGCCGAAGTGGCGCCGCAGAGCGCGGAAGATCGCCGTGCCGTAGCTTTTCACGGTCGGCACGTTTTTCAGGTACTTAGTCGGAAACCCACCGCCCAAGTTGACCATCGACAGCGTAATGCCGCGTTCGCCGCATTCGCGGAACACCGCGGCAGCCGATGCAAGCGCGCGGTCCCACGCCTGCGGATTGCGCTGCTGCGAGCCGACGTGGAACGAGACCCCGTATGGCTCGAGGCCGAGCCGGTGCGCATGCTCCAGCACGTCGGCTGCCATCGCCGGCTCGCAGCCGAATTTACGCGACAGCGGCCATTCCGCTCCGACGCAGTCGGAAAGAATGCGGCAGAACACACGGCTGCCGGGGGCGGCGCGCGCGATCTTCTCGACCTCAGCCTGGCAATCGACCGCAAAAAGACGCACGCCGAGCGCAAAGGCGCGCGCGACGTCGCGCTCCTTCTTGATAGTGTTGCCGTAGGAGATACGGTCCGCGGCCGCGCCTGTGGCGAGCACCATCTCGATCTCCTGCACCGAGGCAGTGTCGAAGCACGAGCCGAGGCTGGCCAGCAGCGACAGCACCTCCGGCGCCGGATTGGCCTTCACGGCGTAGAAGACGCGGGTGTCCGGCAGAGCCGTTGCAAAGCCGAGATAGTTTTCGCGCACAACCTCGAGATCGACGACGAGGCAGGGCCCGTCGTCGTTACGGTTGCGCAGAAAGTCGTGGATGCGCGCGGTCATTGGCGCTCTCCTTACCCAAGTTCAATGAGCCGTCGTCAGGCTCGGATTGAAATTCAGGCGGCAAAGCCGCCAGGCGTCAGCGGGTAAGGGGCCGGCGCTTCGCCGCGCGGTGGAGGCGCGGACGCTGCGGCGGGCTCTGCACCCGAGATGCTGCCTTGGATTGGAGCGGGATGACCCGTTCCGCACGGCCGGCAAGGATGGACAAGCCTCTGCGGTGTCGACCTTTGGAGGGCCGACGAGACCAGAGAAGCCCGCTCCGTCGTTGCTTTAAGCCGCGTCCCCCGTTGAGCGCGGGGTGCGCCGGTTTCGCCTCCGGCTGCCGGTCAAGTAGATCGGAGCTCAGGCACCGAGGACTCTTGCCATAGGCTCAAGTCTCGGCGTTCGCTCCGGGCGGCTGTCCGGCCTCTTGTCCGGATGCCCACCAACCGGCACGCGGCCACAGGCACGTGCGAAATTGGGCGGACGCGAAATAGACACAACTGTCGCGAAATGCAAGCGCTACTTTCGGACGAAATTTTTTTCGCCCGCGGGGAAAGTGCCCAGAAGCGGGTCCCTACGTAGGCTGACAGGTTGAGCACAAACCTCTGCAGGCCGCCGCCTCAGGTGCAGAGCTGTGTGAGAACTAGTAGCAGTCTGCTGAAAAACGGGATTTACGCGACGCTTTTGGTTTAATTCCCTTGATCAGTGATTCTGTGCCTTGAGGATCTGGGCTGCAATCACTTCGATCGCCGTTTAACCGACAAGCAAAAGCAGCGGCATGGTCGAAAGAGTCTCTTTTGGAGGGATAGCGACTGGAGTCGCCATGAAAATCAGCATAAGCGGCCTTTAGGCAACGTCTAAGTTGTGTTCTGCATCACATCCCATGCAGCCGCATCGCGTAGGATTTTCGTCGGGTTTTAGCGAACGCGGAACGTCGAGCGGACGAACTCTCGTCGCTCATTCTTTCACGCCTTCAACTACCCAACCGGGGCCCTTTCTTGAGACCGGGCGGTTCATGACGTCTTCGAATTACCTTCAAAAATCGAACTATGAAGTTCCTATGACCAAAGATCACGCACTGCGAAATGGTATTGCGGCGACGGTTATCTACATGGTCTTCCAGGCTGGAACGAACGCAGCGCTGCCGCAAACCGCCGATCAATCACTTGCGCCGTGGTTTAACGGCCTTTCCACCACCGATGGCACGCCGTGCTGTTCGATAGCAGACTGTCGGCGCACGATGTCTCGCGTGGCGACCGATGGCTATGAGGCGCTTATCGACGACACCTGGGTTGCGGTGCCGCCGGACCGTATTTTATCGACGACAATCAATCCTACTGGTCAGGCCGTCGTGTGCTGCGCACCCCGGACTAAAATTATCCTCTGCTTCGTGCGACCACCTGAGGCGTGATTTTTGAGCACCTATACGATCTCAATTTTCGCGCTTTAACGCCCGTGTGACCGTCATCGGCTAGTCCATACGAATACCGGGCTTCGCGTAAGGCTTGAACGTATCAGCACCGAACCTTCGTCGCCCATACAAAAACGCTATTGTTTTGTATCACGGGACGTTCGGAGCGGCTTGTGAATGCACGCCAAACATTTGAGACAAGTCGCCCATGCGATTTGAAGGGATGTCGCGCAGCAATATGCTGTGGAACAAATCACAAACCTTTGTCGGGAAATAACAAGACCAAGCCGGTCCTGTCGTTCTAAACAGCAATCATAATAACAAGAAACCTTTTGTAAGTGCTTTGCCACTGGCGGAGCCGTTGGCAAGTCAAAACGGCGGCTCCGCAGCTTTTTAACCGCTTCCGTGCGCAAGAAAAAGTTGGCGAGGCGTCGAGGGAGACAGCGGAATGATCAACGCAGAAGCAATGAATTCAGTCACTGAAAAAAAACAACAGCGGTGATCTATTCTGGCCGAGGACATAATGGCTGGCATCCCCATTGGCTTGCTTCTCGTTTGACTGATGAATTTGCAAATCGGGTTTCCTCGCCGCTACGGATGGCGCTCGCCATGGAGGGCGTCGCGTGCCTAATCCGCTAGGGCCGGACGGTGAACAGACGGCGGACCCCCGTTACGCTGACGCTCGCAACTTTTACAAGGTCGAACAGTGGACCAAGGACGGGTTGCACATCGAGTACTTGCTCTACGCTGGCAACCTGCTCGAAAAAGCGCGCGCGGTATTCGCGACATTTGTCAAAAAGCGACCTCGGGCGAACTTGACGATAAGGCAGCGGACGCTGGTACTCGAAAAATGGCCGCCTAATAAGCCTTGATCGGATTAGACTAACGCGCCGTAACGCGCGTGCCGCACAGTAACCGCCTTGCGCCCGTTCCCGCTCGCGCGCGACATCAGTTTCCTAGGCTGCTTGAGAACCGTCGGGATGGGCTGTGCTATCTAAATGCAGGGTGACGTGCATCATGTTGCGCTTGCGCACGGCGGTGTAGGGAAAGCCCAGCTTATCGAGCACGCGCAGCGCCCGCCGATTGTCCGGCAAGGTATGCGCGTGAAGGTCGGAGATACCGGCATCGCGGGCGATGAATGCCAAATGACGCAGCATCGCTGAGGCGATGCCTTTGTTTTGATAAGCGTCGCCAATGATAAAGGCGATGTCGGCCTGCCCCGGTGACCAGATGTAATATCGGGCGCCTCCGATGATTTCGCCATGAAGGTCGGCCAGTAACGCGACGTGCCTGATGAAATCCACATTGAGATAAAACGCGGCTTCAATTTTATTCAAGCGGTGCTTTCGAGTGAGGAATCGCATATAAAAGCTTCTCACTCCAGCCCGCAGGTGAAGGGCGTCAATAATATTGTCGTCGCGGCGCTGGGCTCGGATGATGTAGTTTCGTCCGTCCCGCAATTTCTCGTTGGCGCGATAATTAGCGGCGTCAAGCATTCCTTGATCTAATGTCTTTACAACGAGCCCGCAAGCGCGGTTGAGCCTGGAACATCGCCAAACAAGTCCGGGTGATCAAGCTGGCGCTTTCACAAGGGTTACGCGGCAAGATCGCTGGCGCCGCTTCACGCAAGCGCTCACGATTACGTTCACCCCTGCCATCAGTCACTTCTAGCGCGGTCATTACCTACAAAGTACGGTAGTTAATGAGCGTGACCATCGTCTGACGGTCGTGCGAGTCCAGACGATTATCTGCCATGCAATTTAGACGAATTGCAAAATCTGCTCCGTTCCCTACCGCCGGCGTCGCTGGCGCCGTCACATTCGTGGCAAGCAGCAGACTACTCGACGCTATCGCTCAATGTTCGCTTTGAGGGGAAGCGGACGCGAATTAGAGCCGCCACTTCTGCTTTTGGCCCTGGCTGTGTGAAAACGCACCTGGTTATTTGGTTCGCGCTGTATGATTCCGCCGCTTTTGGCGGAGGGATCGGATGAGGCGCTTTGTTGAGGGGATTGATCGGAACCAGGCGACGCTGTTTCCGGACATCGAACCGGACAGGCAGATTTTCCGCATCCGGCTCTCGGACAAGACTTCACATCTTTGCTTTTGCGTGCGACGCCATCGGCAGTTTCTGAACACTTTTGTTAAGGGCAAGGCTGGCCGCAATGTTGAGGTGATGTGGCTGACTGGCCGGCTCGTTCCTGATCACAAGACGATTGCCGACTTCCGCATGGACAGTGCATCAGCGACCAAACAGGTCTGCGTACGGTTTATTTTAACTGTGCCGCGTGATGGGTCTGCTCACGCAAGGGAGCGTTGCGATCGATGGCAGCAAGTTCAAGGCCGTCAACACCTGCGACAAGAACGTCACACTCGGGAAGGTGGAGCGGCGCCTGGCGCAGATTGAGGAAAGCGTTGCCGGCCATCTGACCAGCTTGACAGCGTCGACCTTGCTCGCGCGCGCTGACGAGGTGATCGAATAGGGCTGTTGTTCGCTGCGGCCATGAGTAATATGCAGTGGGTGCAGCCACCTTTTACGCCCGAGGAAAGACACCGGGATCACCTAGCCGCTCTCCATGTAATCGCCGAAACCATTCGAATCCGGCATACGAATAAATTCGTATTTGACGAGCGCTTCGTGTTCATTGACTTCAAGCGGCTCCCGCACCAACGTCCGCAGCTTCGCCGCATCGATTGCGCGCGAGATTTTTTGGGGACCGATGGCCTATGCGATGATGGGCGGCATCATCGTTGGCACGCTGCTGACGCTACTATTCCTGCCGGCGCTCTACGTGGCGTGGTTTCGAATCAAGGCGCCGAAACGATCGTCGGAGTCGGCGCATGAGGTAGCCGCCGATCGTGGACTGGCACTCGCCTAGCTCGAGCATCAAGCGGTGGTGCGGTCGTCCGAAAATGATGTAGGGGGACATATAATCGGTCCGATTTTCAATCGGTCCTCCGCAAGGTCTCTGTGATGCTTTGGGTTACGGAAGACCGGCTTCGACGGGCACACAGGCAAAAATTTCGACCAGTTCATTTTGGCCTTTTCCAACAGCATCGACCCAACTCTACCGTTTGCAGCGAGACTTCGCTGCAGTGCAGCACAGGCGGCGTGCGGCTATCCGACTGGTGAATGATTTGATCGGTTGATCACCCGTCGGTGACTATTTACGACGCTTACCTAGCGCGAGAGCCTTGTTTTCAGAACGATTTTGGGTCTGTGCATTCGGCTGCAGAGCCCCAACCCCAATTCCGATCTTTGCGGAGCAGCAGCCGAGCGTGAATCTCGGGGAACAGCATCGCCGCCCGCGATGCGAGTGCCGAAAAGGTGCAACCCTAGAGATTTGCCTCATCGAACGCGCGGACCCACATGGCGCAGACGCCGGATCGAACGATGTCCTCGCGCGTAAATTCAACAACCGGTACCGAGAGACTCTGCGACTTGATTAGGTGCAGGACCGTGCTCAAACCGCTGCTCTGATCAAGATCGCACTGGCTGATGTCACCGTTGATGACCACCGTGCAATCCTCGCCGATCCGTGTCAGAAAAGTCTTGATCTCGGCCGTCGTAGAGTTTTGTGCTTCATCGAGCAGCACAAAGGCATTCTTCCATGACCGTCCGCGCATTACCTCGAATGGCACCACTTCGATATCGCCTTTTTTGAGGGCAATCTGCTGCCTTGCCGATCCGCTCTCTAATCGCGTCCGCTAGCGGTATAACCCACGGCGCAAATTTGTTTTCCAAGGTGCCAGGAAAATATCCGAGCGAGCGTCCGCACGGTACGTTTGGTCGAGTCAGAATAATTTTTTCTATGGATCGGCCGCGTAAAAGGTCGGCAGCGTAGGTAGCGGCAATCCGGGTCTTGCCGGTGCCGGCAGGTCCGAGGACCATTACCTGCCCGCTAGTTTGTAGGGCATGGAGGTAAGTAGCCTGTGTCGTATTAAGTGGTTTGATCGGAGGAAGAACGCGTTCGATCTCGAACCTGGATCCTTGGAATTCAATGACTTCTGCTGTTTCAAACCCGCGAACGTTGCGTCGATGTTTCTTGGCGAAGTGCTTGTTGCCCAAAGCTCAACTCCTTTTGCTAAACCAAGAGGAGGGACGTGCACATACATCGCGCGCGGTAGCGCGCAGTGATTGCATTTTAGTTATGGAGATCTTCGGCGGAGGCACGGCGGGTCGCGGCAACGACGGTATCCGTCTCCTGGACACGTCGATCTTCCTATGTTTCGCCAGCGTACGCACCGACATGCGAACGCAAGATAATTGATTCTTGTGACAATTTGATTGGGCCTATACGGGTGGCGGCCGCTATCAGCCTCACGGAGCTGAACCGCGCCGATATTTCCACCACGGGCATATTCTCCCGTTCGCCGTTTGCAAGTCTGGCCGTGTCGGGTAATTGGGAACGCGGTCGCCGGGCAGCACGCGCCCGTACGGACATCGGCACTGCGGTGGTGGTGGATAGTCTGAAAGCGCTTGACCCCGAATGGCCAATTAGAGAAGCGGAGTCATGCGGCAGTATATCTTTGGATCTATACGTTTCATCAATACTCGATGCCTTTTCACACGAATGCAATATAAGTGTCGGGCTTTTGATAAACATGCGAGTTCTCCTGACGTGTCTCGTTATGAACGGGACCCGAGCCGCCGTAATTCAGTCAGGAAACCCGATGCACAGAGTCATCAAGTTATCACTGCCGGCAAGTGCACTTGCGATAGGAATAACTTTAACGGGCTCGCCAGCGAATGCAGTCACTTTGGTTTTTAATCAGCTGGTAAATGGGACTCAGATCCAGAATTATTTCAACGGCGGCATGGCTTCTAACGGTGCCACTGGTCCAAGTGACGGCGTGGTATTCTCGACGAATGCGAACGAGCAGAGGCAGGGCTTTAATGGGAACGCGCCATCAGGAGGAACTGGCAAATTTGAAAATAACCCATCTGGTTTGAATGGAATCCTGTACTTCCCATTTTCAAGTTTGACGGCCAGCTATCTAAATTTTGCAGGCGGATTCAGCGGCCTGTCTTTCGGCTATTCGCTGCTGAATAATTCAAGTGCGTTCAACGATACAGTCGAAATCTTTTCAGGACTAAATGGCACCGGAACAATGCTCGCTTCGTTGTCGCTTACTCCAAACAGCACGGCGGTCGCTTGCGCATCTTCACCTGCAACTTCAACTTCAGGTCCGTCAGCAAAAGAGGAATTCTGCACATGGTCCACAGCTTCGGCTAGTAATTTTGGAACTGCCGAGTCGATCCTTTTCGGCCCGTCAGGAAGTTCTCCCCTGCAAAGCATTGAATTCGACGACGTTCAACTGACGCCACTACCTGCAGCATTGCCACTATTCGCCACCGGCCTCGGCGGCTTAGTGAGCTGGTCTCGGTTGTCTGAACAATTTTTCCGCTTCGATAAGTGGAGCCTCTGCCGGGGTTAGGCTACCGTGCGGAGGGGCAGCGGGTTGAAGTAGGCTTGATCGGGTGTCGTGCCGTCAAGGCTCGAGTGTGGCCTCCGGCCATTGTAGAAGTTTAGGTAACGGCCGATCGAAGCGCGGGCCTCGGACACGCCGTCGTAGGCTCGCAAATACACCTCCTCGTATTTGACGCTGCGCCACAGCCGCTCGACGAAGACGTTGTCGCGCCAGGCGCCCTTGCCGTCCATGCTGATGGCGATCTTGTTTCCGATCAGCACGCCCGTGAAGGTCGTACCGGTGAACTGGCTGCCCTGGTCCGTGTTGAAGATGTCCGGTTTGCCGTGGCGTGCGAGAGCCTCCTCAAGGGTTTCAACGCAGAATGCCGCCTCCATCGTGATCGATACGCGCCACGACAGCACGCGACGACTGAACCAGTCGAGCACAACCGCCAGATAAACGAAGCCGCGCGCCATCGGGATATAGGTGATGTCCATCGCCCACACCTGGTTTGGCCGCGTGATCGCCATCTCGCGCAGCAGATAGGGGTAAATCTTGTGGCCCGGCTCCGGCTTGGTCGTGCGCGGACGGCGATAGAGCGCCTCGATCTTCATCCGCTTCATCAGCGTCTTCACGTGACGACGGCCGATCTTGCACCCCTCGGCGACCAGCAGGCCTTGCAACATCCGCGAGCCGGCGAAAGGAAACTCAAGATGCAGCCGGTCCAGACGTCGCATAACCTCCAGATCGGTCGCCGACACTGGACGTGGCAGATAATAGACACTGCCACGGCTGATGTTCAGGGCTTCCGCTTGCTTGGTGATCGACAGATCGTGCGCAGGGTCGATCATCGCTTTGCGCTCAGCAATCCCGCCTTGTTGAGCGCGCCCTCTAAAAAATCGTTTTCCAGTGTCAGCGCACCGATTTTGGCGTGGAGTAACTTCACATCGACGGCCGGTTGCGCGGCTCCGTTGTTGCCACCGGCGCCGAAAACATCGGCAGCTCCGCCCTCAAGCTGCGCCTTCCACGATGTGATCTGATTGGGGTGGACGTCGAATTGCTCCGCCAGCTCAACCAGTGTTCGATCGCCCTTGATGGCGGCAAGCGCCACTCTCGCCTTGAAGGCCGGTGTGTGGTTTCGGCGCGGTCGTCTGCTCATTGTCTCTCCTGTTTCGCTGGGCACAGCGTGCCCGCTGTCAGGCAGAAACTCCACTTATCGTCCTGTTCAGATTCTTGAGGCCGGCTCTTAGGTCTGCTCGGCTGGCGCAGGAAGCGGAAAGCGCAAGCAGTCGCCTGAACTAATCTGGGTGAGCGTGCTATGGTAGATCATCTTGCTCGTGCCAAGGAGATGCGGGCTCTCGCTAAAAATTGCGAGTTGTCAGCGAAACACTGCAAATCCGCCCAATTTGCAGCCTGCTATCGGCTGCTGGTTAAAAACTACGACACCCTCGCAAAGGTCGAAGAAGAATTCTGGGCAAGAGAAATTCCCGCTGCCCGTGTAAGAATCGCTGCGAGGCGGTCTTTCTATTTGCGCCAGTAGTTCCGGCACAAACCGAAATCTGTAGGCAAGCCACTGGTGCGCGTTGCCGTTGCAATAGGGCGCTACTGCATTAACAACGTCACGCACCAATTGTGGGGCACTGAAAACGCGTGCAAAGCCCATAAACCGGGGCGCGGCGTACACGTCTGACGAATTACCGTTTTACGTATCGTTCTGCGTTGGGGCGGTGAGCTACCCGACAGGAAATACTTGAAGACGAACGGTCCCTCGCGACCAGGAAGGGGCTGCGTCGCACGCGACGCAGGTTAGTTTAAGATCAACGGTTTCCGGTCCGGCCTCGGTTTTGATCAAACAATACAACGCGTCGCAATGCGGGCAGTTGAACTGCCCGGCTTCGGTATCTTGCACGACTTTGTCCCCACGGAAGAAGCCCCGACCCGACGAAGTATTTGAGACCCAAGAGGAACCGTCAATGCTGTCGCCTCTAATCCTTTGGCATGATGCGTGAAGGCGTCCCGCCTAGCGATCCAAGCCATGACTTCACGGGCCGTAGACCGCTGCCGGGACAGAAGCGGGAAATGTGCCGTCCACTTCACGCTCCGCGGAGAATGGACGCCGACGTGCACTCCCTACTGAAAGTGCCCGGCAAGGGCTCTGACGCTCTTGATCGTCGTCCGCACCTCGACCGGGACGCAGTCCGGTAAAATATCGGGCGGTGCATCCCTGCCCCGCCCCGGCAAAGATTGGCTCTCTGAGCGTGCTCGTGAGCGGCGCTATGCATCCGATTGTGTTGCAAAATTATTTTGCGCCATGAGGGGGAAGAAAACTAATCAAGTCCCGAACAGAGAATTTTGATTCAAGAAACTGGCCATTTGGATTTTGCATTTTCGAGGGCCGATCACTCACTGGCCGCTATGCAGTCGGATTATCAGGCTTTCGAGAACGGCACCGTTTCTCCGGGTCCTGCGCCAGCCGCCTCGAATTTCCGTCGCTTCCAGCTCGCCACCATGCCCATCAACGCAAGGCCGCCGCCGAAAAGCGGTAGACCTGCGGGCAGCGGTGTCGCTGATATGCCAGCAGTGTCGAGAGAACTGCTAAGCCTGAATTTCGAGCGCCGAACACCCAATCACGGTGCAGTGGTATTCTCAAAACTACCGGTTGCAATAGGCAAGCTATTAGGACCAAGCACATCAGACGCCGTTAACACGGTCGCTAAGTGTATTAAAAGCAGATCCATATCCACATAAGCACTAGCAGTGACTGTCTGGTTCGCACTGAAGTTAAATAAGTCGCCATCCCAATAGGTCAAAGGGACCGTGTCCGCGTCGGTAATTGTGGTGATCGTGATGAAAGACTGCTCTGTGGTCGTGATGGTGATCTTAGATAATGTTGAGGTCGTCAAATTCAACGTGAACCCGCCGGTAATTGTAATGAAGCCTCCGTCGGCGGTGACGGTATCAAGAGTAAAATTTGCGATTGTATCGGCCGATGCGGGCGCAATGAGGCATCCCAGAATGGCGGCGGCTGTAGCCGGATAGACAAACGGCGACATTAAATAAATCTCTTCCCTGTAGCCGTACCAACCCTGCAACCGCACCGATAGCTTTCGTATTCGTGGAAGCCCATCCAAAAAACCTGCCTGCCGCTCGATGCCTCAGGCAAGCCCACTAAATTCGGCGTTCCACCTGC
Organism: uncultured Alphaproteobacteria bacterium; assembly: GCA_963732015.1. GTDB lineage: Bacteria > Pseudomonadota > Alphaproteobacteria > Rhizobiales > Xanthobacteraceae > BOG-931. The sequence goes on from CAVSXY010000015.1 coordinate 159,941, forward strand.
ACTTTGGGCTGTTTCAATGTCAGCAGGATGACCATAACATCTAAAAAAGAGGGGACCGCCAGTCACGATGACCGATGTGATGACGCAGGACCGTGGGGCGAAGCGTCCGAATGGGGTTCGTCATCAGGCCAATACACGCGTTGCCTTAGAATTGCCTGCACTGCGGACGTAAAGCGTCTAGGCAGAGTAAGAGTATTCTTTCTCGCCTGAGTGCTGCCAACAAGACGTGACCCGACCGAAGGCACCGCTCGACAAGGTGCTGTTGCCCATTTCTTCCCCTGTCACATCGGCCTTGCCCATATTCTTACTGGGTCGGCTGCTCCACAATAGTCCGTTCAACGACTTCTGAACGGGGCGTGCTTTCGCGGCTGCAGTCATTCGATAATCTTCAGGCCTCCGAGTTAGCTGCCACCCCGATCGTTCCCACTGCTAACAATCCACTTCGATTGTCAGAGCGGCTGTTGCGTTTACGTCCGAGCACAGCGCGGTTCGTTACCTCCCCGCGCATCGGATATGCTAGCCGTCCGGACCGGGCAATTGACGGCATAGGTCTCTCACCTACAAGATTTGCAGCCTTGTTGGGCGCCACCAAGAATATCATGCCCAAGCGAAACCGGTCCCTGGTTTAAATCATTTAAACAAACCAATTGGATCGACAGCGACGATGCCGTCCACCTGGCGTACCCGCTGGACAATGTCGGCAATCAACTGCTCGTCACTGAGCGCACCAGATAGAAAAGCCTTGCCATCCTTAACCTGAACGCCGATACCAGAAGACATGACGCTTGCATCAAACTGCTCACCGAGTGCCGCGCGTACGCGTGCCTCCATCAATTGGTCCATTAGGATTGCGCGCGATTGCGGTGTCTCCCGATAGGCATCGCTTTCAGCCAACAACACGACTTGATTTACACAATCAGAGACTGCAACACGGTCTGTATTTAGCACAATTGCGTAATGTGTTGCATCCGTCCACTCAATACCAAACATGCGTTGCATGGTCAGGTTGTGGGCAGCGTCGTTGCCCTTAATCTCGCGCTCTGCGGTAGCAGAGTCGCTGATACTCATCCGTTCCATTAGCTCACGTTCGCGAAACAACATTGGCGCACAGACCCGGACAGAAACCGCGTGCGGAACACAGCGCAGCAAGTACGTCGCTCCCCAACCGCGGATCAGCACGTTACCTTTGACCGCGAGTTCGAAAATCTCCTGCGCCGTGTAACGCGACAATTTCTTGCGGTCAATTCGCCATCGCGCCATCAATGACGCATCACCCTCGAGAAATCGATGTACCTCGCTTTCGCGCATACCGGCGCGCTCTGCGATACCTTGCTCGATGAGTTCATGATGAACGACTTCTAGTCCTAATCGCTGGGCAAGTCCTGCAGCTACGTCCTTACCCAGCGTGCCTAACTCGCGCGTCATCGTAATTAGGGCCATTCCCACCTCCCGTAAGAGTAGGTACCGACATATCAGCGCAGTACCCTGCGAAAATTCGGCATTACCGCCAACTCAAGCGTACGGTTTGCACCACTAGCGGTCCTTTCGCTTGATGAAGCACTCAGTGTCACGGAATTGTCACAAACGGCTGCCGAGCGTTGCATGAGTATCGAGATCGAACGGAAATTCTTAGTGCGTAATGACGATTGGCGAAAATCAGCCATTCGAGCATCCGGCAGCTTATTTGGGTTCGAACGACAAGGCATCAACTCGGGTTCGTATCAAGAACGACAGCATTTCCACTCTCTCGATTAAATCTCGCCCCTCGGCACTCCGTCGATTGGAGCTGGAATATGCTATTCCGACATTAGAAGCCGAGATACTCATCCAGCTGAGACTTGGCATCGTCGTCGAGAAGGTCCGTTACATCACTCCGTGCAGACAACCTGTTTTTCGGGAGAAAACTTCGGCTTGATTATTGCTGAAATTGAACTGCCCCACGAACAACACCAGGTTGAACTGCCGCCTTGAATTGGTTCGGAAATCACCGGGCAAGTGCAGTATTACAATAAGCTCTTTAGCGCAGCGTCCATTCTGCTTATGAACTCGTATTTCAGTGGCTGGTGCCCCAGCCGGAGCTCCGCCTTGGCCTTGTAATTCGTCACCTGCGCACGGCACGGCAACTGTTCGGATAACATACATATTAGGAACGGATCAGCTCGGCTCGCCAAGGACAGCGGCAAAGGCATTCGAGGTAGCCCGCGAGTTGGGCCTTGGCATTGGTACTGTGTCGCGGGCCGTAAATCGCGTTGAAGGCTAAGTCCGCTTAGTCCCCGCACGCCGCGTTTCGATCAGTCGGAATTATAGGCACCGGACAGAGGCGCTATCGGCTGAAGGCAGATGGCGACACGCAGCGGATTGACGAGGTCAACACACTTCTTGCAGATGGGTCGCTTGTAGGCGTCCGGTCTCGGCCGGAATTCTCGGCACCCGCATCGGATTGAAGCTAAACATCTGGTGGGAAACAGGGGCTATAGGCAAAGACCGGTCTCAATTTTCGCGCCTTAACGCGCGCATATGACCGTCATCGGCTAGTCCGCACAAGTAATCGGCCTCACGTAGGATTTGAACGATACGTTCGGCAATGCGTAGGCGTTGCTCGAATTGCTGATCTTGCAAAGATGATCTACCGACAGTCGGCGGCTTCGGCCCCTGGGCCGCCCCGGCGTCCTGATTGCACGTCATTGCTTTGCCCGCTGGTACCGGTCGCCCCTGAGAGATACTACCAGGACGTGCGTGTCGTACACGACACAATAATGTGAAAGTCAAAACAGGCCACTAGAAGGCGAAGCGGCCTGCATGGGCCTGCAAGAACCGTATTGTTCCCATCCCACATAGGACGGCGTATCATCCGCTTATCACTGACAATACGAAATGGGCGTCAGTGGCTGAGAGACGCGCCCGCGCTCCCGCCGAACGGCAGACGCCGGAGCGCGCAATGTCTCAGGTATTGATTGCGATTGTCGATGACGATGAAATGAATGCGCGAAGCAACGGAAGCGCTCGTGCAATCTCTCGGCTACCACGCCTCCACGTTTTCCTCGGCGGAAGAATTTTTTAAGTCCGAGCAAGTCCACGACACATCGTGCCTCATTACCGATCTGAATATGCCGGGATTGAACGGCATGGATTTGCAAGGCTAGCTAATTGCCCGAGGTCATTGCATCCCCATTATTTTCATCACGGGTTATCCTGAGGATGGCGCCGTTGATGAATAGGCGATAGCCCTTCCCTTGGCACTCGACACATTCACTCCCGTCGCGCAGCCCCGAGCCGCGACAAGCCTCACATGGGGCGGGCAGTTTTTCGTTCATCTCGGTCAATTCCTCGATCGATCAAGAATCCGCTGGACTTGGAGGTGGGTCCAGCGCCCGCCACGCGCTGTTGTGATCTTCCGGGCATTGAGCTGAATTCGCAATAGTGTTGTGCGGGGCAAAGTTCGGGATAGGCATTAGTCGAGAGATTTCTGTTCATTCCTGTTGAGACGGCGGTGCATGTCTTTTGCTGTTCTAAAGGCAGGGATGCAAGTTCTCGGAACGGAAACCAGGACCCCACTCCTGGGATTGTGGCGTATGCGAGCCGAGCGAATTTTTACGGAGAACACGCCAAAGCCGCGCAATTCAACTCGATCGCCTAGAGCCATTGCCGCCGTCATCCGGTCAATGACCGCGTTGACGAGCTTATTTATATCGCGGTGGGAAAGGTGGGATTGCCGAGTAGCGATCCGACCCACAAGTTGGGATTTAATCATCTGATCAGCACTCACCATTACGCCCAAGGATGGCAAGGGGTATCTGGTCGGGGTTGGCGCGAGGTGCGCCCTGATTGTCTCGCGCGCCGGCCGACTGCGGCCGGTGCCGTTCGCGGCCCGCCGCAACGCATTCCGCCCGAAGCCGTTCGCCGACTGACGGCTGAAGCCCCAAGGCCCGGCGTCCTTGTGCGGCGAATTGCGCGGTGCAAGGTCGTTTGTAAAGTCCGACCGATCAGCGCCCAAAGTGTCGAACGCACGCCTTCTGCTGACCGTCCTTATTTGCGCCGCGCCTGCGATCCTGCTGCTGGACGGAACCATCGCCCATGGGGTCGTCGCCGGCGTGACCGCGGTGGCACTCGCGATCGTGTCGCGCATGCTGCGTCCAGTCGAGACGGACTTCTTTCTCGCCCTATACGTTCAGGCGGCGCATCTGCCCGGCCGGATAGCGCGTGCCGGCCGCGGACCCCGGGGGCACCACGCGATCGATCTCGGCGAGATCGTCGGCCGAAAGGACGATATCCGCCGCGCGCACATTCTCCTCTAGGTGCCGGCGCGACTTCGCGCCCGGGATCGGCACGATGAAAGTTCCCGCCTCGCCGCCGCGCGCCGTAGGCCAGGCGATGGCGATCTGAGCGAGCGTTGCCCCCTTCCTCTGCGCAATGGCCTCGAGCGCGCCGCGGAGTCTCAGGTTCTGCTTAAGGTTGGCGCCCTGGAAGCGCGGCAGCCGCGCCCGAGTATCGTCGGCGGACATACCCTCGACATTCGGAACCTGCCCACTGAGCAGGCCGCGCCCGAGCACCGCGTAGGCCATCATCGCCATGCCGAGTTGCTTGCAAGCCACGATCTGACCCTGCTCTTCGGCGTCACGCGAAAACAGCGAATATTCCATCTGCAGCGAAGCCAACGGATGCACCGCGCTGCCGCGCCGCAGTGACTCGGCCGAACATTCGGACAGCGAGATGAAACGCGTCTTGCCCTCTTTGACGAGCGCCCCCATGCCGCCGACGCTCTCTTCGACCGGCACATTCGGATCGACGCGCGACATGCAAAAGACATCGAGCGTTTCGATGCCGAGATTTTGCAGACTCTCCTCGCAGGTCTGGCGCAGATAGCGCGGATCGCCGCCACCGCGCACCGCCTCGGGACCGCCCTCGCGCGGACTGCCGCTCTTCGAATGGATGACGACCTCGTGCCGGCGTCCGCGGATCGCTTCGCCGATCAGGCGGTGATTGTGGCCTTTGCCGTAGCTCGCCGACGTATCGAGAAAGTTTATTCCGAGTTCGAGAGCGCGGCGGATGGTGGCGATCGATTCCCCGTCGTCGGCGGGGCCATAGACGCCCGACATGCCATAGCAACCGAGCCCGATCGCCGAGACCGTAAGGTCGGTGTTGCCGAATGTGCGCCGTTTCATGAGCGAGCCTTACGCCGGCTGGTGTCGGCACTCTGACCTCTGGTCTCAATTGCACGGCCGGCACTGGACAAAACGCCGTCTTGACCGGTGCAGCAATCGAGACACTAGTTTGAACACTAGTCCGTGCACGGTGGCATCGCAACGCACCGGCATCGGCGTGGAGAACGCAACAAATGGGCAAAGATCGCCTAGCGGCCTTCAGTGATGGCGTGATCGCGATCATCATCACGATCATGGTTCTGGAGTTGAAGGTGCCGCATGGGTCGGACTGGAACGCGCTCAAGGAAGTCGCCCCGGCCTTCGCGAGCTACGTGATGAGTTTCATCTATCTCGCGATCTACTGGAACAACCATCATCATCTGATCCATACGGTCCGGCAGGTCGACGGGCTCATTCTTTGGGCCAACTCTCACCTGCTGTTCTGGCTGTCGCTCATTCCGGCCGCGACCGGCTGGATGGGCGAAAATTTCCTCAAGCCCCTGCCGACCGCGGTCTACGGCTGCTCGCTCCTGCTGCCGGCGATCTCGTACTTCCTGTTGCAGAAGGCCATCGTCCGTAAACAGGGCGTCGATTCGGTTCTCGCCCATGCACTCGGACGCGATTTCAAGGGCAAGATATCGCCGTTCCTCTACCTGGCCGGCGTCGTGCTAGCGTTCATCAGCCCGTGGGTGTCGGTCGCGATCTATGCCTTTGTTGCCGTCATGTGGCTCGTGCCCGATCGGCGGATCGAAAGCGCGCTGCGCGAAGGATGATTTGCCGGGCAGGACGCGGTTACGCGCATAAAAATCGCGTTAAGGCGGACATGCCGTTTCCACCGGCGGTATGCAGGTCCCGTTAAGGAAAAATAGAGCGGCTCAGGCGACACTTGCGTTTTGCATTGCGGTATTTCGCCGCTTTGAGCGGCGCGACAGCACCATTTCTCAGGGGAAGCCACCATGGTCGACACTCAAGCGGCGGTTGCGATGGCCCCGCAGCCGAGCCGATCGGCCAATACGCTCTGCTTCCTCATGGATGCCGACTTCGTGTTCCGGCAGAAATTTGCCAAGGAATTGCGCCGCCGCGACATCGATGTTGTCGAGTTCTCTGACAGCGCGCGGTTCATGGACATGGTATCCGACCAGAACCCCGACATTGTTTTCATCAACCTGAACGAAGCCGCGCCGCACGAATGTGTCCGTGCGCTGCTGGTTCTCAAGGAATGCCGCTACAAGGGCGCCGTGCAGCTGTTCGGCCATGCCGAGCCCAAAACGTTGGAAGGCTTCAAGACCGTCGGCACGGATTGCTCGCTGGCGATGCTGCCGCCGCTCAGCAAGCCCATCAAATTGGCAACCGTTCATCAGGTCATTCTCGAACGGAAGCTCGGCGCCCCTGGCGAGCGTGTCGTCCGGCATCCTGCTCAGCGAAGCGTTGACCCAGAACCTGGTCCAATTCCTGTACCAGCCCAAACTCGACCTGAAGCGGAACGTCATCGTCGGCGTCGAGGCCGTGGCGCGCGTCGCTCATCCGAAGCTCGGCTTGCTCACGCCGGACCAATTCCTCAAGGGCGCCGATCAGGATGCCCTGCTCAAACTGTCCCGCCTCGCGCTGGTCATGCGCTGAAGGCGAGCGCGCACTTCCACGAATTGGGCGTGGCGCCGCAGCTCGCCATCAACATCGGCGTCGACAACCTGTTGCGGCTCCCGATCGCCGACTTGGTGATGATGCACCGTCCGAAGCACAGGAACTGGCCGGGCATTGTTCTCGAGATTCCGGAGCGGCAGGATCGATGCCTTAAAGCCGCGCGCCGCCAACCTGCATCAATCCGGAGCCTTCAATGCGATCGATAATTTCGGCTCCGGATCGTCAAGCCTTGGCATTCTGAACCAAATCCCGTTCGCCGAACTCAAAATCGACCGCTCGCTCGTAGATGGCTGCACCACCAACACAGGCAACGCCAACATCTGCAAGACCATCATCCAGATGGCGCACAATTTCGGCAGCCGGTCCGTCGCGGTCGGCATTTCGACCGAGGCCGACCTGCGGACGCAGGCGAGCTTTTATTGCGACGCCGCGCAACGTTTTCTGATCGGCAAGCCGATGAAATTGCAGCAAATCGAATCGCTGATTTCGAGTTTCAGAGGCGCCGACAAATAATTTCCGACGGACACTCTCCCAAACACCGGAACTTTATTGATCTTCACCGGCCTCGCCCACCGGCCGCTTGTGCGCGCGGAACACTACGAAGTGCGACAGCGAGAAATTCACCGCGAAGCTGGCCAGGATAGCGATGCCTTTGGCGAGCCATATCGGCAGCAGCAAAATCTGAGCGACGACAACCAGCGTCGCGGTGTTGGCGAGCAAGCCGCCAATTCCTGAGACGACGAACGTCAGATAGGCGGGCCATCGCAGCAGCCGCCCGGACTCGGCGGCAAACGTGATCGACGAGTTCATGATGTATGAGCCGGTCACCGCAACGAGCCATGAGGTGATGTTGGCAGCGATCAGCGACAGCGTCGTGGCGTCGCCGCAATGGCAGGAACTGGCCAGTTGATCGAACAGCGCGAGCGCCCCCGGCGAGCGGTCGATCGCCGCCCGCGTCAAAAGGAACACGCTGTAGTCCACCGCCGTGTTGATGACGCCGATCAGGCCGAACGAGATCGCTTTGAGGCTGAGCGCGCGGTTGCGCCAGCCGGCCGTGAGCTTGGCGCGAAGCGAATCGAGGCGCGTCATGCGGGTCATTGTCCCATCGCAATATCATGTTGCACGGAGCGCGCCACCCCATTGTGGTTCTTGACGAATTCGGCCGCTTTTGAGGCGCCGATGCGACAAAAGGGGCCGATTGCGTTATAGACCTAGCCCGGCAAGAATTGCGTCATGGTCAGCGCAAACGAACCCACTGCGGCACTGCCGGCGCGCGACGACACGCGCGCCCTGGCATGGCGCGCGCGTCTGCCGGACGGTGCTCCGAGCGCCGGTCTTGCGCCAGCCGCGGACAGTTTCGGTCTTTCGATCGTGGTGCCGCTCTTCAACGAGGCGGCCTCGCTCGAGCGCCTTCACGCCCGGCTCGTCGACGTCGCGCAAAAACTGGCCGCTAGCCGCGGCTTGCCGTGTGAGGTGGTCTACGTCGATGACGGCAGCCGCGACGATACGCTGTCGATCGCACATAAGCTGCCGGCGACGGCGCTCGACGTCCAGGTCGTGTCGCTGTCGCGCAATTTCGGCAAGGAAGCCGCGCTGCTCGCCGGTCTCGATTACGCGCGGCGCGGCGCCGTGGTCTTCATCGACGGCGACGGCCAGCATCCGGCGGCGCTGATCGAAACCATGGTCGGCCATTGGCTCGATGACGGCTACGACGTCGTCTACACGGCGAAGGCGCATCGCGACAACGAGGCGTTGCTGCGCCGCGTCGCCGGCAAGACTTTCTATGGACTCCTCAACATGGGCGTGCGCGCCAAAATCCCGGCAGACGCCGGCGACTTCCGGCTGCTGTCGCCTCGCGCTGCGACCGCGCTCCGTCAGCTGCCCGAGCGCAACCGCTTCTTCAAGGGACTGGCGAGCTGGATCGGCTTTCGCCAGATGCGCATCGACTACGAACCGGAAGCCCGCGCCCACGGCCGCAGCAGCTGGAACATGCGCGCGCTGCTCGGACTGTCGATCGACGGCCTGACTGCGTTTTCGGTGGCGCCGCTGCGGGTCGCGACCATACTCGGCCTGATTCTTGCGGCGATCGCGCTGGTCTATGGCGGCCGCATTATCTTCGAGACGTTATATTATGGCGGCAGCGTTCCGGGCTATCCGTCGCTGTTTGTCGGCGTCATGGTGCTCGGCGCGGTCCAGCTCGTCATGCTCGGCGTACTCGGCGAATACATCGGCAAGATTCTCTACGAGATCAAAGGCCGGCCGGTCTATTTCGTCGCCGAGCACGACGTCAAGACGCGCGAGGACGCGCGCAAGCCGGAGAGCGACGCCCGCACTGCCGCCGAATGAACACATCAGCGCGACGGCACATCTGGCTCTGCGCCGACGATTACGGCATCTCGCCTGCGGTCAGTCAGGCGATCCGCGACCTTGCCGCCCGGGGCCGCCTCAACGCGACCTCCGTGATGGTCGCAGCGCCGAGTTTTCGGCGCGCCGACGCTGCCGCGCTCGACACGCTCAACGCAAACGCCAAACACGTCGCGATCGGATTGCATGTCACGCTGACGGCGCCGTTTCGGCCGCTGTCGCATGGCTTCGAGCCGGTGCACAAAGGCGCGTTCCTATCGCTTGCAGCGACGTTGCGGCGCACGCACGTACGCTCCTTTGCGTCCGAGCTTTTGACCAACGAGATCGCCCATCAATTCGAGGCGTTCCGCTCGGCGTTTGGCCGGCCGCCGGACTTTGTCGACGGGCACCAGCACGTTCATCTGTTTCCGCAGATCCGTGAGGCCTTCCTGCGCGCCGCCAAGGATGCGGCGCCGCACGCATGGGTCCGCCAGTGCGGCCGCCCGCGCTCGGCGCGCAAACGCTTGACCGATGGCAAGGCGCTCCTGCTCGACGGACTGAGCGGCCGTTTCCGCCGCCTCGCCGCCGCTCATGGCGTGCGCACGAATCCGGGCTTTGCCGGCACCTACACGTTCCACTCGCGCGCCGATTTCCGGCGGCTGTTCACGGGCTTTCTCGACGCGATGCCCGACGGCGGCGTCGTAATGTGCCATCCGGGCCTGGTCGATGGCGAGCTTGAGCGGCTCGATCCCGTCACCGATCTGCGCGAGCGCGAATACGCCTTCTTCAGCGAAGAGGCCTTCCCGGCGCTTTTGGCAGAGCACGGGGTGACCCTAGAGCAGAGGCTTTAGATTCTCCGCTCTGATCGTTGACTGTGGCGGCGTACGGGTGACAATCGCATCCGACCAAAGCTGAACGAGCCACCGCAAAGTGCCAGACAAAGCACTATAGGGAGACGCCCATGACGATCGAAATGAAGATCGAGCCACAACGGCGCGCGTTGTTGAAAGCGGGCGCGGCCATTCTCGGCAGCGCAGTGCTGCCGGCGGCCGCAGCGCAAGCGCAAGGATCGTCCGGCGGCAAGCCTCCTTACGAATTCGTGGTCAAGGACATCGTCTATCAGACAAATGGCGGCAAGAACCGGCTGGCCCGGCTTTATCAGCCGGCCGGCAGCGGACCCTTTCCGGCAGTGCTGCAGGTCCACGGCGGCGCCTGGAACAACAAGGACCGCACCGACGGGCAGAATACGCGTCGCTCGATCTTGCCGCCGCCGGCATCGTCGTGCTGTCGATCGATTTTCGCAACGCGCCCGAGGCGCCCAATCCTGCGTCGCTGCAGGACATCAACTACGGCATCCGCTGGCTCAAAGCCCATCGCCGGCGATTTCGGCAGCAGCGCCGGACAAGTCGGCGCCTACGGCACGTCGAGCGGCGGCCATCAGATCATGCTGGCTGCGATCCGGCCCGACGATCCGCGCTACCGCGCGCTGCCGCTGCTGGAGGCGCCCGACATGGACGCCAAGCTCGCCTTCGTGGTGTCAGGCTGGGGCGTGCTGTTCCCGCTGGAGCGCTATAAGCTCGCCAAGGCCAAGGGCGACGACAAGCTCGCCCACGGCCACGAACTTTTTCGGCAGTGAGGACGGCCAGATCGAGGCAACGCCTGCGCTCGTCGATCGAGCGCGGCGAAAAGGTGTATCTGCCGCCGGCCCTGGTGTTCCAGGGCACCAAGGATCAATGGACCACGGTCGAACTCGCCGCAACGCTTCGCCAACGACTATCGTAGCGCCGGCGGCAGCATCGACCTGCTGCTGCTGGACGGTGCGCGCCACACCTTCCTCAACGAGCATCCGTTTGAGCCCAACTCGGTGAAGGCGGTCGAGACAATGGACGCGTTCATCAAGCAGCAGGGCTCGGAGCGTCACGCTGCGCGCTAGTCTTCAACGAGTTCCGGATTGCGTCCTGCGCAATCCGGGCTGCCGGGATCACATCACCACGACCTTGGTGCCTACTTTCACGCGCTCGTAGAGGTCGGTGACATCCTCGTTGCGCATGCGGATGCAGCCCGACGACACGTTGGTGCCGATGGTCCAGGGCTCGTTGGAACCGTGGATGCGATAGAGCGTCGAGCCCAGATACATCGCGCGCGCGCCGAGCGGATTGTCGGGACCGCCCGGCCATATAGCGCGGCAGGTCGGGACGGCGCCGGATCATCTCCGCCGGCGGCCGCCAATCCGGCCACTCGCGCTTGGCGGAAATCGTCTTCACGCCCGACCAGGTAAAGCCCGGGCTTGCCGACGCCGATGCCGTAGCGCAGCGCCTTGTGATTGTCCTCGAACCAGGAAACAGAAATCTTGTTTGGCGTGTCGATGATGATCGTGCCCGGCTTCTCGCCGCCGTCGTATTCGACGAATTGCTTCGGCGAATTTTGGATCGATCGGCTGATGCGCCATGTCGCCGTTGCTGGACGGTGCATAGCCTTGGCTGGGATCGGACGCCGGCTGATAGTCAGGCATCGCCGGCTGATAGGCGGGCTGCTGGTAGGCCGGACGCGGACCGCCGAAGAAAAACTCGATGAAGCCGCCGCCGAGATTAGGCTGCGCGGCCGCATAGCGCTGCCGCGTGTCGCCCCCGGGCGTAGGCGCCGGAGCCGGCGGCTGAACCGCCTCCACGCTCTGGTTCGGCGCGTAGGCGTCCGGAATGATCTGAAGGGGATTAGCCCAAGCCGAACCGTTAACGGCCGGCACGTAAAGGGCGCTCGACAGGAGCGCAGAAGCGAAGAAACGCCGCATGATTGTACTCTACTGTTGCGCGGTGACCGCGCCCTCGGCGGTGCCGATAACCCGTTGCGGTTTGCCCCAGGATGCAAACCAATGATTGGAATTGATGCCGAGGACATAGCCTTTACCGGCTTGGCGTAGATCCCGCTCGGTATCGCCGACCCCGTAGACGCTATCGGCCGCAACCCAGCGGAACGGCACGCCGGCCGCAAGGGCGCGCTCGATCATCTCGGCCGCAAGCTGAGGCTTGGTCGAAAAGCTGACGTCGCCCGGCACGTATGTGGTCTTCAGGCGAGCCGGATCGTCGGTCCAGCCCTTCGGCAAATAGCGCGCGCGATCGATGAAGGCATGGCCATGACGCGACACATAGGCAGCAAAAACACCGATCTGGCAGTTCGCAATTTTGCCCGCTGAACCAGTGTATTGCCGCGCCACCCCGCACGATGCCTTGCCTTGCTTGAGAAACCCGGTTTCATCGATCACCAGCACCGCGTTATCGTCCGCAAGATGCTCGGTGACATAGTCGCGCACAAGGTCGCGCAGCGCATCGGCATCCCACCGGTCACGGCCCAAAACCGCCTGCTGCCGCCAAGGCCCAGGGTCGCCCGCTGCCTCCGCGCGCATCCATCCGGTTTTGCGACGCTCGTCGCCAAGCAGCCCGTCTACGAACAACCCCGCGTTCAACGCTGCGCGCTCCTGCACGAACAGCGGTCGCATCCGGCTCTTCACCTCCCGCAGCGACAATGCCCACAACTCAAGCGTCGTCTCAATCGATGCCCCCGTCATCCATGATCTCCGAATCATGGTGACCCATGGATTCAGAAATCAAACAAATGCGCCAGCAAAAAATCACAACTGTAATGCTAGGTGTTTAGTCCCGGCATTTGCTGGAGCGGATTGAGTTTGAAGCGGTGTGGCTGGGAAGCCCAGCATTTGCAGATGTATTCGTAAGGCGTGAGGCCTTTCAGAGTTTTGAGTTGCCGAGCGTAGTTGTAGGCGTTGATGAAGTCGGCGAGGTGTGTTTCGAGCTGATCGTGTCGATCGTAATGATAGCGTTGGGCGGTCGCTTCCTTGATCGTCCGATTCATGCGCTCGACCTGACCGTTGGTCCAGGGATGCTTGATCTTGGTCAGCCGATGTTCGATTCCATTCTCCCGGCAGCACATATCAAACATATGCGTCATGTATCTTGCTGTCGGACCGTTCGCGTAGCGCGGCGGGAAAGTGAACTGGATCCCGTTGTCGGTGAGAACCGTGTGGATCTTGTAGGGGACAGCCGCGATCAGAGCTTCGAGGAAGGCCGAGGCGGAGGTCGTTCCGGTCTTCTTGACCAGTTGCACGAAGGCAAACTTGCTGGTGCGATCGATGGCAACGTAGAGGTAGAGCTTGCCTTCAGCGGTCTGGACCTCAGCGAGGTCGATGTGGAAATAGCCAATCGGATAAGCCTTGAACTTTTTCTTCGAAGGCTTGCTGCCTTCGACCTCCGGCAATCGGCTGATGCCGTGGCGCTGAAGACAGCGATGCAGGGATGACCGCGTCAGATTTGGGATGGTCGGCTGCAGCGCGTAGAGGCAATCGTCGAGCGGCAGCAGCGTATGCCTCCGAAAGGCGACGATAATCGCCTCCTCCTCGACGGAAAGAACCGTCGACTTGGCTTCCTTGGGACCTGTAGGGAGATCAGCAACGGTCTCGCGTTGCTTCCACTTCGCGACAGTCTTCTGGTTAATGCTGTAGCGTTTAGCGAGCGCTCTCAGGCTCTCTTGACTATTTTGTATTGCTCGACGGACCGCCTCCGTCGTGGTGGCGCAGCCGTGTAAAACTTGTCCCATAGCGCATCCTTCGAATTGTGCGATAAGAATGCACCATCAAACTTTGGGATCAAACATCTAAGGTCGGACCGTTTGTCCTGGGGATGAGATGAGCGAGCCGCGCAAGATTTTCCGAATCGAAGAGACGGCGGCGGCACGCCTTGCGTCCGGCTTCGAGGACACGCAAGCGGCGCTGCGTCACGCCGAGATCATGCGGGAGCTGAAAGCGCTGCGCGCCGCGCTCGGCGACACGACACCCGCGCAGCGTCCGAACGAGCCCAAGCCGCAGGACCCGGAAGCTGAGCGGCTGACCTCCGAACTGCATCTGATTTACGACGCATTGAGCGGCGCCAAGGGCGCGGCCGCTGGTCCGGATACAGGGCCGGCCTCACTCGCGCCGATCAACCGCATTGCCCACGAGCTGACGCCGTGGTGACCGGCACCGAGCAGGCGACGCAGAAAGTTCTCGCGGCGGCCGAGCAGATCGATCAGGTGGCCAACAATCTCTCGGCGGCGCTCAAAGGCAAGATCGAGCAGGGCCTCGCCCACGACATCCAGGATCTCGTAGTCGAGATTTTCGAGGCCTGTAATTTCCAGGACCTTATCGGCCAACGCGTCACCAAGGTCTCAGGCACCCTGCAGTTCGTGGAAGATCACATTACGCGCGTGCTCGATGAGATCAAGAACCCGACGGCCGCCACGCGGCGCGACGGCATGCAGACCCTGCACGGCCCGCGACTCGACAGCGACGGCGGCCACGCTTCGCAGGGCGAGACGATGCGTCGATCGCGCTGGCTTCCTGTATCTCTCGCCCCCGCGTGAGCGGCGACAGAATGTTGCTGTTCCCGCTTCCGCGGGAATTCAGCAGGCACGCTACTCGATCAGCGGCGAAGCACAGTAGCGCCGCCACGGCGAACGCGGCGACCACCGCCAGCGCCGGCCGGTCGGAGGCGCGCTCCGCCACATAGGACAGCACACGGGCGCCACCGCCTGCACGACCAGGAACGGACCGCCGATGCGCCCCATAGACGGCCATAGCCGCGGCGCCAAACAGCGCGAGCGGCACGGTGCCGCGCGCAATGGTCATCAGCCCATTGGCCATGCCGTACATCATGGCAAAGCAGCAGCCACCGAGCCGGAAAATGTAAAAGCATCAGCAAAGTAAACGCCACGACCAGAAGGCCGACGGCGAAAGCGCGCGACCCACAGCGGATGCACGTGGCGCGCAAAGCCAAGTTCGCAGATGCGCGCCAAGACCTGCGCCGGCCCAAACAACATGCCGATGGCGACGACTGTGGCGGGCGCGAGCCCGAAGCGCTGAAAGATCGCGAGAAGCTGGGCCGAGAGCGCCGAGGGCACAAATGCGTAAGAGCAAAGCCGCGGCGACCAACAGGAAGGCCAAGCCACGCGGCGCCAGCACGGATGAGGCTTTGGTCGCCGCCCCAACCATCGCCGCCGCTCGTCCGCTATCCGCCGCGCGCCCGCGCGGCAGCGCGAAGGCATGCAACGGCGCAGCGATGAGAGCCAGAACGCCGCATAGACCAGATAGGCGCCGCGCCAGCCGGTCGTGTCGATCAAAAACTGGGTGGCCGGCCAGCTCACGGTGGAGGCAAAGCCGCCGGCAAGCGTGAGCGTGGTGATCGGCGCGCGCGCCGCGGCGCCGAAGATGCGGCCCGAGCGTGGCAAAGGCCGGATCGTAGAGCGAGGCCGCCATGGCGACGCCGAGCACCATCCAGACGACGAAATAGCTATAGGAGTTGTGCCAACGACGAGGCCGGCGAGCCCGCTCGCGCCGATCAGCGAGCCGCACCGGCATAACGGCGTGCCCGCCAAAGCGATCGATAAGCGCGCCGACATGGCGCGAAACGAGCCCGCCAACGAACAAGTCCCACCGAAAACCCTCCCATGGCGAACGATTTCGACCAGCCGTGATCGGCGGCAATCAGCGGCACGGTGAGCACCGGCGGATAAAACAACACACCCCAGGAGAGAATCTCGGTAACGCCGAGCACGCTGACCGCGCGCCAGGGACCAAAAATGAATTCGCGGGGGCTGGCATGATAGTCTCCCCTTCCCCTTGTGGGGAGGGGCTAGGGGTGGGGGTCGAGAGGTCGCGCACGCCCGTCGACGTTTTGGCTCACATCCCGATGCTTGCTACAAAATCTCCACCACCCGTTCGGGCGGGCGGCACAGCCGCGTGCCTTTGCGCGTGCGCACCACCGGACGCTCGATCAGGATCGGATGCTCGCTCATGGCGGCGATCAACGCGTATCGGTCGATTTTGGGATCGTCGAGATCGAGCTCGTCATAGGGCGTGCCGCGGCGGCGCAACAGCTCGCGCGCCGTCATGCCGGTCTCTTTCAGCACCGCCTTGATGTCGGCCTGCGACGGCGGCGTCTTGACGTATTCGACGATGGTCGGCTCGATGCCGCGCTGCGCGGATCATGCCGAGCACCTTGCGCGAGGTCGCGCATTTCGGATTGTGCCAGATGGTCACGGCGGCGGTCTTGGGGGCGACCTTGGCTGTAGCCTTGGGGCCCGGCACCGCCGCGGTCCTATTGGGTCTTGCTGCGGCCGGCGCGCGCGGTGCCTTCCGGCGCGCAGCGCACATAGACGCCCGTGCCGTAGCGGCCGGCGACCTCCGGATCCACCCAGCGCAGCACCATGGTGCGGCCGTCGAACGAGACGATCTCGCGATCCTGCGGGCCGCCGGCGTCACCGGGCGGGCCGATATAGTTCTTGCCGCTCTGGCTGCCCTTGAGCTGCAGTTCCTGCAGTTGGGCGCTGTCGGCGAGATACATCATGACGCCGCCGCTCGGCCCGCGATTGATCACCACCGGCTGGCCGCACTGGCCGCGCGCCGCGGCCTCGGTGCGGCCACGGTCTTCGTCCGTTGTGGAAGGCGCCATAGCCCCAGCGGCCGACGACTTCCTCCGGCCGGTATCGCGACGGGATGGCCGGGCCGCCATCGGCGCCGGCGCCGGTGCTTCGGGGGTCGGGGTGTTGGTGGTGCAGCCGCGAGACCGCGAGCGCGCAAAACACTGCGGCGCTCGAAAGCCATCGCAGATGACGCAGCGACGCGCTCATGAAGGGTCTCCCCGAAACCTCGTCGGGCCAAACGCTCGGCCCGGAACCGCAACCACCGGCCGCAACCGCGGCACGGCCCCTGGCCCCGGCGCCCCCGTTCTACCCCCTCGTGTCCTTTCGACTTTGTTTCAAATCGTCCCCTCCGCATAGAGCCGCAACTAAGCGTCATGGAGCCCGGTTAGGGCTCGAGATTTGGCCGCTTGGCAGGCCGTGCCGGCCCGTTCGCGCCGTTGCGGCCTGCGCGCGGCGCCAGCCTTGCGGCTGGCGGCCGGCTTGCGCGGATCGACGAGCGGCGCCGACTTATGGATGCTCAGCGCCCGCATCTGCTCGGGATCGTCGAAGAAATCACTGTCGGCGCGCAAGCCCGACGGCATGGATGCCGGCGATGGCGCAGATATCGTCCATCTCGTTGGCGTCGCCGGTGACGCCGATGGCGCCCATCACCTCGCCGTCCTTGTCGCGGATGAGCTGGCCGCCGCCTTCAAGGAACAGCGGATAATCGGCCAGATTGTCGATCGACTGCATGAACAGCGGCTTTTCGTTGCGCCTTCTGCAGCACGAGCTTCGACGGCCGGCCGAGCGCCAGCGAGCCATAGGCTTTGCCGTAGCAGACCTCGAAGCGCAGCATCGAGGCGTTGTCCTCCTTCTGAAACGCCTTCACCCGGCCGCCGGCATCGAGAATGATCGCGCTCATCGGCCGGCACTTGTGCTTCTTCGCCGCCGCAAAGGTGCGCCTGGATGATGGTGTTGGCCTGTCGAGACTGAGCGCGCGCATTTCCAGTCTCTCCATGTCTGCGGGCCGGCGTCGGCCCACCGCGTCCAGAACCCGATCGACATGGTAGACACAGCACCGCGTTCACGCTTTCCCAAGCCGACGCGCCCGCAGTCACGAACGGCCGAACGCGCTTGACACGGCAGCACAGAGACCCTATGTCCCCGGCAGCCTGCTGGCACTCAGTCGTAAGAGTGCTAAGTGCACTGCAATATAATAACTTTCTCTCCAACGCCAAAGCCGCGCCAAGGCGGCGACGAGGAGAATCATGGCGAAACACGAAATTCCGTCCCCTGCATGACCGCGTGGTCGTCAAGCGCATCGACGCCGAGGAGAAGACCAAGGGCGGCATCATCATTCCCGACACCGCCAAGGAGAAGCCGCAGGAGGGCGAGATCGTCGCCGTCGGCCCCGGCGGCCGCGACGAGACCGGCAAGCTCATCCCGATCGACGTCAAGGCCGGCGACCGCGTGCTGTTCGGCAAGTGGTCCGGCACCGAGGTCAAGCTCGACGGCGAGGAACTCCTGATCATGAAGGAGTCCGACATCATGGGCGTGATCGCCTGAGCGTCATGCCGGGCCGTCCGGCATCCACCGCGCGTGATGGATCACCGGGTCAATCCGGTGACGGCGAAAGCAAAACAAATCCAGGAGAAACTAAATGTCTGCGAAAGACGTAAGATTTTCCACCGACGCCCGCGACCGCATGCTGCGCGGCGTCGAGATGCTCGCCAACGCGGTGAAGGTGACGCTCGGCCCCAAGGGCCGCAACGTCGTGCATCGACAAGTAGCTTCGGCGCGCCGCGCATCACCAAGGACGGCGTCACCGTCGCCAAGGAGATCGAGCTCGAGGACAAGTTCGAGAACATGGGCGCGCAGATGGTGCGCGAGGTCGCCGCAGAAGACCAACGACCAGGCCGGTGACGGCACCACGACCGCGACCGTGCTCGCCGCACGCCATCGTCAAGGAAGGCGCCAAGTCGGTCGCCGCCGGCATGAACCCGATGGATCTCAAGCGCGGCATCGACATCGCCGTCACCGCCGTCGTCGAGGACATCAAGAAGCGCTCGAAGAAGGTCGGCTCGTCGGCCGAAGTCGCCCAGGTCGGCACCATCTCGTCGAACGGCGACACCGCCGTCGGCAAGATGATCGCCGAGGCGATGCAGAAGGTCGGCAACGAGGGCGTCATCACGGTCGAGGAGGCCAAGTCGCTCGACACCGAAGTCGAGATCGTCGAAGGCATGCAGTTCGACCGCGGCTATCTCTCGCCCTACTTCATCACCAACGCCGAGAAGATGATCGCCGAGCTCGAGGACGCCTACGTCCTCCTGCACGAGAAGAAGCTCTCGGGCCTGCAGGCGATGCTGCCGGTGCTCGAGGCGGTGGTGCAGTCGGGCAAGCCGCTGCTCATCATCGCCGAGGACATCGAGGGCGAGGCGCTCGCCACGCTCGTCGTCAACAAGCTGCGCGGCGGCCTCAAGGTCGCGGCCGTGAAGGCGCCGGGCTTCGGCGATCGCCGCAAGGCCATGCTCGAGGACATCGCCATCCTCACCGGCGGCCAGCTGATCGCCGAAGACCTCGGCATCAAGCTCGAGAACGTGACCACCGCGATGCTCGGCCGCGCCAAGAAGGTCGTGATCGAGAAGGAGAAGACCACGATCGTCGACGGCGCCGGCAAGAAGAAGGACATCGAGGCGCGCGTCGGCCAGATCAAGGCGCAGATCGAGGAGACCACCTCGGACTACGACCGCGAGAAGCTGCAGGAGCGGCTGGCCAAGCTCGCCGGCGGCGTCGCGGTGATCCGCGTCGGCGGCGCGACCGAGATCGAGGTCAAGGAGAAGAAGGACCGCGTCGAGGACGCGCTCAACGCCACCCGCGCCGCGGTCGAGGAAGGCATCGTGCCGGGCGGCGGCGTCGCGCTGCTGCGCGCCAAGAAGGCGGTCGGCAAGCTCACCAACGACAATGCCGACGTCCAGGCCGGCATCAACATCGTGCTCAAGGCGCTCGAGGCGCCGATCCGCCAGATCGCCGAGAACTCCGGCGTCGAGGGCTCGATCGTGGTCGGCAAGATCATGGAGAACAAGTCCGAGACGTTCGGCTTCGACGCCCAGAACGAGGAGTATGTCGACATGATCGACAAGGGCATCGTCGACCCGGCCAAGGTCGTGCGCGCGGCGCTGCAGGACGCGGCTTCGGTCGCGGGCCTGCTGGTCACCACCGAGGCGATGGTCGCCGAGATGCCGAAGGACAGCGCCCGCGATGCCGGCGATGCCGGGCGGCGGCGGCATGGGCGGCATGGGCGGTTTCTAACCGCTCAACGGGCTCCAGTTCGCCTTACTTATCTATCGCACGACCAAGGGCGTGGTGCAGACCGCGCCCTTTTTGTTTCTAGTTGGGACGAGCCGAGGGTCAATGGGGGTGACGGCGGATAGCGGAAAGTGCCGGTGCTGCATCATCCCCGCCGGATAGTGCGTAGTTTCGTCCCGCAGTTTCCAAATCCACCGAATACGCAATTTAATGGGCGCTTCGCCAAATCGGGTGCACGGCACGATGCTCACTTCAAAAGGGAAATACGGCCTCAACGCGCTCGCTCACCTCAGCCTGCTGGAGCCGGGCGAAACGACGCAAGCGGTCGACATCGCCGACGCCAACAACATCCCGAAGAAGTTCCTGGATGCGATCCTCGCCGATTTTCGCAATGCCGGAATTGTCTTCGCAAGAAAGGGCCAGGCGGCGGTTACCGGCTCGCCTGCTCGCCCGGCGACATCATGATCGGTCATGTCATCCGCACCATTGACGGGCCATTGGCGCCGGTCGCCTGTGAAACTGCAAATCGGCGGAGCAAATAAGACAGTAACATCCTGCTATCTCCCAGTGCGGTCGAAGCATCCGCGTGCTGGCTTCAAGATGGCGGTTTACCCCCTTTTTGTCTGTCATCTTTATATATTATTTGGCAGCAAATCCCTTCTCTAAAACTTGCGCGGCTTGTGATGCTGCGTTTAGACCCGCAAGCAATCGGCTACGGCGATAAGCGGCGGCTGAAGATTTTGCTCCGCGCGGGCCCGTTGCGGCAACGCCGTCACTACGCGCTCAGCGAACGGCGCGCACGTGGTCGAGTGGATCGTCGCCGAAGCAATTCTCGCCCGGCGTGCCACGCAAGAGCCCGAAGGTCGCGATGGTCACCAGCACCAGCAGGTTCCATGGATCAAGCCGCGCGGCGGTCTCGAACATCGTGATACCGGCAGCGCGAGCATCCACCAGCCTGAGAGGTTGAGATCGTGCAGCCGCTTGGCGTAGATCGCGCAGATCGGCCACAAGGTGACCATGGCGGCCGTAAGGACAGGCAGCCACAGCGCCACCAGCAGTTCGTCCTGCTCCCAGCTCCGGCCGACCGGCCTCAGCCAATGCAGGCCGAACTCCTGCAATGGCCGCCGCAGTATCAAAAGGACGAGAACGAGGCCGACATAGCCGAGCCAAAACTCCTGGCGGCTGATGCGCCCCTTGAACGACAGGAAATACCAGACGAAGCCAAAGCTCATATCGAGGCAAACAATCAAAAACCCGGCGGCGACGGCGGCGGGTGTCGCTCTTTATCCTCACCCGGTTAACATTCGCACATCAAGGCGACCAATCGTCCGAGCAAACGCACCGGTGATGCCCGCCGGTCAATTCGTCATGAGCCGAAAGCGTAGCGTCGTCGGGCCGGACAGCTCGATCATCTCGCCATGACGGCGCCAGCCTGTCACCTGAGCGAGCGCATTGAGGAGGTCGTCGTCGCCGGTCTGCCGCTCGGGGGTGCAAGGCGCCGGCTCCGCGGCTCCGACCACGATGGTGAACGTGCCGTCGCCGACATTGGCCTGGGCCGGCACGTTGCTCGCGCACCACAGGTCGAGCGACGCACTGCCGTTATCCTCGATCTGGATCATCGGGATGCGCTTGGAGCCGCGCATGGGCGCGGTGTCGAGGATCAGCTCGCTGCCGAACGGAAACGACGAGTCGCTTGCGGCTGCCGCTCCCTGGCATGCAAGCAGCGCCCAGCCAACCAGCCAGCAGGCGGAGCGTCGGCGCGGACACATCATTCTCGTCTCCATAGGTCTCGCAGTCATGCGAGTGATCGGTGAGGCGGGAAAGCGCGGCCGGACGGCCGGCAGATGATGTAGAGCATGGCCGCGATAAGGCCAACCGGCCCTATTTGGTCAAGCCATACCGCTGCGCGAGAGTGTCGGCCGGCTGACGTCCGGCCTGGTGCAACTCGCCAAAACGTGATCCGGCAGCCCATTCCATCGTGCGGCCCTGCGACCGTAAAGATTTGGGACCGTGAGGATTTGGGACCGTAAAGATCAGCTCCGCTTTTCGGCCAAACGGCCGCCGGAGCTGTCCCCTGCCCGCCGCGGGGCCCTGATGGCCCATCACGTGCTCAATGACATGAAGAAAGCCAAATTCATTGCCAACGACACCCAGTTTACGCGCCAGCCGGCTTACGCTGTGGAAAGTAAGGCTGCCGCACGCTGCTGCCGCAACCGCCCTGCCCGGCATGGGGTGCTATGTTATTGCAATCGCCTGAGCCCGCGCCGGCGGCTCCACTGAGTTGGTGATTGCATTGCCGCGTGTCGACCGTCATTCAGCGCGATCGCGCCGCGTTCTTCCCCTTAAGTTCCGGAGGTCTGCCTTGAACCGCCTCGCCTCGACGCTCGCCACCATTTGGCGGCTGTCCCTGCCCTACTTCCGCTCCGAAGACCGCTGGCCCGGACGCATCCTGCTCGCCACGGTGGTCGCGCTCGAGCTTTTGCAGGTCGCGATCCAGGTCATCCTGAACAACTGGTACAACCGTTTTTACAACACCCTGCAGGAGCGCGACTGGGACGGCTTCGTCAGCGCGGTGCTGTTCTTTTGTGTGCTTGCCGCCGTTTTTACGGTGATCGCGGTCTATCAGACCTATCTCAATCAATGGCTGCAGATCCGGTGGCGGCGCTGGATGACGCAGACCTATCTGCGGCAATGGCTCAACACCGCCAATCACTACCGCATGCAGCTGCTCGGCGACGAAGCCGACAACCCCGATCAGCGCATTGCGCAGGACGTCCTGTTGTTCGTCCAATACACGATCACGATCAGCCTCGGATTGCTGAACGCAACGGTGTCGTTTTGCTCGTTCGTCGTCATTCTGTGGGGATTGTCGGCGGAAGCGCCGCTGCACCTGTTCGGATCGACCTTCGCCATTCCGGGTTATCTGGTCTGGGCGGCCCTGATCTACGCCGCCGTCGGCACGGTGCTGACACACCTGATCGGCTGGCGGCTCATTCCGCTCAACTTCAATCAGCAGCGGTTCGAGGCCGATTTCCGCTTCAACCTCGTCCGCACCCGCGAGAATGCCGAGCAGATCGCAGCGCTCCACGGCGAGGCCGCCGAACGCGAGAGTCACGCCAACCGTTTCAGCAATGTTGTCGACAACTGGATCGCCATCATGCGGCGGACCAAGAAGCTGACCTTCTTCACCGCGAGCTATCAGCAGGCCTCGGTGATCTTTCCGTACATCGTGGTGAGCCCGGCGTATTTTTCCGGAGCGATGCAGCTCGGCGGTTTGATGCAGACGGCGTCCGCCTTCAACAGCGTGCAGAACGCGCTGTCCTATTTCATCACGCAATACCAGAACATCGCGGACTGGCGCGCCGTGATCCAACGGTTGAGCGGCTTCGAGGACGCCATCGAGGCCGGCCGCAAGGTTGCGCTGACGCCGCCGACGATCGAGGTGCTGCCGCGGGAGGGCGCCGCCGCCATCGACGTCGAACACCTCGACGTGCGATTGCCGAATCGCGAGAAGCTGCTCGATGCCGACAAGCTGACGTTCGCGTCGGGCGAGCGCGTCCTCGTCACCGGCCCCTCTGGCGCGGGCAAGTCGACGCTATTCCGCGCGATGACCGGCATCTGGCCGTTCGGATCCGGCCGGGTGATCCTGCCCGAGGACGCCAAGGTCATGCTAGTGCCCCAGAAGCCGTATTTCCCGGTCGGCAAGCTCGCGACGGCGGTCGGCTTTCCGGCCAGGGCCGGCACATTCGATGATGCACGGATCGCCGAAGCCGTCACGGCCGCGGGCCTTCCAGACCTTGCCGAACGGCTCAACGAAGACGGGCACTGGAACCGGATGCTGTCGCTCGGCGAGCAGCAGCGGCTCGCGATTGCGCGCGCGCTGCTACACGCGCCCGACTATCTCTTCCTCGACGAGGCGACCGCTTCCCTCGACGAGGCCGCCGAGGCCTCGCTCTACCGGCTGATGCACGAGTGGCTGAAGGGCGCCACCATCATCTCGATCGGACATCGCTCGACGCTCGGGGCGCTGCATCGCCGCCGCGTCGAACTGGTGCCGGAGCAGACCCTGTTCCGCGTCCGCGACGCGAGACTTGTTCCCGCCGCGGAGTGATCACGCCCCAAAACAAACAAAAGCGCCGGTTCAACAAACGCTCGAGGCTGCAAATGAAACGGGCGGCAGCGTTTTGCGCTGCCGCCCGTAAAATCTTTAGACGATGATCCGCTCGCTTACTTCAGATTGCTGATGTTCGTCGCGAACGACAGTTTCGCAATGAACGCCGCGCCGCACCAATTCGAACCGAAACCACTCGGGTTGGTCGACGTGACTTCTCCTGTAAACGAAGCGGTCTGATCGCTGGTGAAAACGTTACAGTCAGCCTTGCTCAGATTGGTGTCGTAGTAGCGAAGGTCGAGTGTAAAGGCCTTCCACGTGAAGCCGAGACCGGCGTCCCAGTTCCAGTAGCTCTTGTACGGAACGCCCGCAGAGTAGTTTGCGAGCGGACTGACGACGCCGTAGAACGAGTTGCTGGTTCCCAGCGCCCAGTAGCCGAGGTCGCCCGAAACGTAGGCGCCAATGCCGTTGCTGAACCAGGTGGTCGGAGCCGTCAGGGTGAGGTTTCCGACGGTGTACCAGCCGTCAGCTCCCGTATTGACGACCGACGGCGAGTACCACTCTTGAATTCCGAGAGCCAAATTATCGTTCACCGTGTAGGTGGCTTTGGCGTACCACTCATAGAAACTAGCATCCTTCTTGGCGACATTGCCGTTTGGCAGCAGCGTCGGCCCGCCAGGGAATGCTCCGTCGCCGCCGCAGAAGGGCGTTACGTTGAAGCACTGACCGCCCGGGTAATAGTAGTACCAGAAGCCGAAATCGAGGGCGAGTTTGTCGAAGGTCGGGCGGATACCGCCGTAGAGATCAATCTCGGCCGCGGCGCGATTCGGAAAGTCGATGCTCTCACCCGAGATGCCGATGTAGGCCTGCAGGTCCTTGGTGAAGTTATAACGCGGCTCGAAGCCAGCTTGGACAGAGGGCTTGTGCGCAGACTGCGAGATGCCGCGGAAATTGTAATCGTTCATCAGCGCTGCGGTAATCGCGATATCCCATGGCGGCGGCGGCGGCGGCGCGGGTGCCATCGGCAGGCTCTTGACTGCCATGTCGGCTGCAAAGGCGGACGTCGACGCCAAGCTGGCCGCCACCAGGAGTGTGTAAGCAACCCTTTTCATTTCGTGTGCCCCCTTATATCCCCTAGCCCATTCCAGAATGGTCCGGGCAACTTCCCCGAAAGCGCTAACGCGCCGTTAACCTTCACGAATATTTCAGTGACAGTGGCATTCCGCCAAGACTAAAGCGACGGCAACTGCCTGATTTCTACGCTTTCTGGGGATTTTTAACAAAATCTTACGACGTGTTGCGGGTGGGATACACTCTCGCCGGTTGGCGAGGAGAAATCTTGGGCATTCGAAAGCCGGGGATGTCCCATGCCCAAGGAGTAGGCTGAGACCATTGTGGATCGGGCCAGCGGCCTCACCTTGGGATTTGGGTCGCACCCGTCCCGGCTCGCACCTATGTCCAAGAGGACGGCTAAGGAACCGCGAGGGAGATCACGATGCAGGCAATCGTCGACGGCCACGTGGTGGCACAGAGCAACGACATCGTCGAATGCAAGGGCTACCAGTACTTTCCGCCCTCATCGGTCCGCTTGGACTGGCTGGAGAAGGTCGAAAAGACCGCTCACGACCTCGAGTGTCCGCACGGGGTGCAATTCTATGACGTCGTCGTCGCCGGCGTCCGACACAACCGTGCCGCCTGGTCCTACGAAACGCCGCGGCCGAACATGAGCGATGTCGCCGGACGCTTCGGCTTCTGGGAAGACGTCGAGGTGAAGTAGGCGCGGCGCGCGGCTAGGCCGCCGCCTTCTTGCGGTTGGCCTCGAGCCGGGCGTCGACCAGCGCCACCTGGGCGTCGATCGCCGGATTGCTCAGTCCCTTCTGCCGGGCAATGAGCTGAACCAGCTTGTCGGCGCGCTCGATATTGGGCGCGCCGTTTTGCAGCGCGCGAGCGGCCGAAGCCGGCCGTGTCAGGGATTGCGCCGCGGCGGCATATTTCTCGAACGGCACCAGGTCGTCCGGCTTGGCGCCGAGCTTGACGCAAAGGTCGAAGACGAAATTGTAGACCGAGCGCGAGGTTTCGAGGTCGGTCCAAACCGCCTCTTGGGCGGTTCGCATGCCGTCCTTGGTTACGCAGCGATAGTTGCCCGCGAGCAGCATCGACCACTTGGCGAGCGGCACGAAGATCGAGTCGTAGACCTTGAGCTTGACCGGCAGTTCGATCTTGCCCTCGGGGGTGTCGAAGCGGGCGCCGTCGACGTCCTTTTCGAGCTGGCGCAGGATGGCGGTCGACTTCTCGTCGTCGAAGCGCGCCACCTTGAAGTTGGTCGGCAGCGTGACCAGAAGGAAGTTGGCCTTCTCGTCGGGCGGCCGGATCGCCTGCGGATCGGGGCTGTTCAGCGTGATCGTCCTCGGATCAAACGAATCCCACACCCGCGGATCCGTGTAGGCGGGCTCCAGCGCCGCGTAGTCGAGGCCCGGGATGCGCTTGATATAGGGCAGCGGCGGCATGTTCATGATCGACATGCACGGCACCCGCCACTTCGCCACCGCGTCCAGCAATTCGCGCACGCCGGGAGACCGGTACTGCGGCTCCTGCATGCAAAGACCGACGAGGTCGTAGTCCTTCGGATCGACGCCGGCCGCGGGGCCGGCGGTGACTTTGCCCGGGAGCTTGCGCGAGTTGAGCAGGACGGGCTCGCTACGGCCGCGCACCGGCAGCCGCACTTTGAAGCCTTCGGCGTTGATCAGATCGGCCTCGGCCGGGAGGCAGACCAGATGGATCGAATGGCCGCCGAACAGAAGTTTGGACGCGAGCAACGATCCATAGGACGCGCCCATGAGCAGGATGTTGTAAGCCGCCATAATGCACCTCCTTGATACGCGTACTGGACGCCGGCGGCCTCGTGAGACTGCCTTGTAGTCGGCCTGGACCGCGCTCCCGACCACAGGCGAAATCGCCCGTGTCCCTCCAAACCGGCAATGCTATTGGCCCCGAAATGCCGTTGCAATGCGGCCCCGGCACCGCGTGGCGCCGGTGTCACTCGGAGGCCGGATAATTACGGACCGCAATCATCACGGCCTATCCGTTTGCCGTGCAATCGCCGGCGCAAACAGCATCGGCCAGCGACGCCCGCCCATTGCGGCCGGCGTCGCGTCGTCCAATTGCAGGGTAAAGTGCGGCTTAGCTGTTGCCGCTGTCGCCACCCATGCCCGCGCCCATCGCGGGCGGCCATGACGGGGCAGCAGCGGGAGCCGGCTCAGGCGCTGGCATTGGAGCGGGAGCTGGCTTCTTCGCCGGCGCCTCGCGCTTGGGAGCGGCTTTCTTCACGGCCTTCTTGGCGGATTTCTTGGCGGCCTTTTTTGGGGCCTTCTTGGCCTTCAGCAACTTCTTTTTCTTGGCCGGAGCGGCCTTCTTTTTCTTCCCAACCTTCTTCTTCGCCTTTGCCTTCTTCGCCATGATCGATCCTCCCGATCCATGATGCCAGTGGGAAACCCGTCGGTCCCCATGGGACCGGCCTCACGCCACTTCACCAGCCGAGCCCCCGTGCTCAGTTGGCCGACGCCGCCGGCTGCATCGCCGCGCGCGGCTGATGCGCCCGAAGCGCTGGCGGACATTGCCCTCCTGTCGCCCAATCGATCAGTGCGACCGTGTGGACAATCGGAAGAGCCGTGCCCGCGGCGATCTGCGTGATGCAGCCGATATTCCCTGCCGCGATCACATCAGGTCGTATTCCTTCGATAGTCCCGACTTTGCGCTCGCGCAACCTCCTTGCGATGTCGGGCTGCAGAATATTGTAGGTCCCCGCCGATCCGCAGCACAGATGACCGTCGGGAATATCTCTCACAACGAAGCCAAGTTTGGTGAGAAGTTCCTTCGGCTGCCGCGTGACGCGCTGGCCATGCTGCAGCGAGCAAGCCGCGTGATAAGCGACGATCGGACGCGGACTATTTGGATTCGACGCGAGCGGCAGCGTGGCGAGAAATTCGACAATGTCTTTGGCCAGACCGGCGATATGGGCCGCCCGCGCCGCGTAGGCCGTGTCGGTCCGCAGCATGAAGCCGTAGTCCTTCACGGTGGTGCCGCAACCCGACGCCGTGATGACGATCGCGTCGAGCCCGCCGATCGCGTTCCAGGCCTCGATGTTGGTGCGCGCCCGTTCGAGCGCTTCTGATTCGCGCCCCATGTGATGGACCAGCGAGCCGCAACAGGCGGTGTCCGGCGCGATCACAACCTCGATGCCATGCCGGGTCAGCACACTGATCGCGGCGGCATTGATCTCGGGCGCCAGCACGTCGTTGACGCAGCCGGCGAGCAGCACCACCCGGCCTTGGCGGGTCCCCTCGGCCGGGATGACTTGCGGCGGCAGCGGCCGGTGCGGGTTCTGCCGCGGCGCGAGGCGCAGCATCGCCGCAATCTGACGGAGCCCGATCCGGTCGGCGAACGGAGCGAACGGTCGCGCCAGGCGCGCCGCCTGAAGCGCGCACCGGAACCGCTGCGGATAAGGGATCAGCCAGGCGAGCGCCGAGCGCAACAGCCGGTCGGCCAGGGGACGGCGATAGGTGCGTTCGATATGGACGCGGGCGTGGTCGACCAGATGCATGTAGTGCACCCCCGACGGGCAGGTCGTCATGCAGGCAAGGCACGACAGGCAGCGGTCGATGTGCTCGGCCACGTCTGCCGTCGCCGGCCGCTCGTGCTCCAGCATGTCCTTGATGAGGTAGATGCGGCCGCGCGGCGAGTCGAGTTCGTTGCCGTCGAGCAGGTAGGTCGGACACGTCGCGGTGCAGAATCCACAATGCACGCAGGCGCGCAAAATCCTGTCGGATTCGGCGATGTGCGGATCGGCCAATTGCGCGAGCGAAAACGAGGTCTGCATCGCTAAATCCCGGCCCACATGCGTCCGGCATTGAGGACACCTTGCGGATCGAAGCTCTTGTGCACCCGCGCCGTCAACGCCGCCTGACCTGCCGGCTCGGGTTGGAATACATCGACCACCGCACGCACCGCGGCCGGAGCGCGGATCAGCGTTGCATGGCCGCCTGCCGCGGCGACGGCGGCGCGAACGAGCGGCGCCGCCGCGTCGTCCGCTGCCGGCACCGCCGCCCAGATCAGCCCGCCCGCCCAATCGTAGAGGAGTTCGGCGTCCACCTGTTCGGCGAGCGCACGGCCGATATCGCCTCCGCTGGTTGGCGCCGTCGAGATGCGCCAGACGTCGCGCCAGCCGGACGGACCATTCGCCGCGAACGGCGTCGCGTCGCGGACGGCGCTCCACAGGCCGCGCGACGCCGCTTCGCCGAGCGTGCCGAGCGTCCCGAACGGCGCCAGCACCTGTTCCAGCACTGCCATTCGATCCATCACCGATGGCGCAACGCCCTCAAGGCGGAACGCGGTCACGGCAGCGCCCGCACCCGCGATCTCGGCGATCCGCGCCGCCACCGCGCATGGCAGATGGGCCGCGCCCGAAACGTCGCCGTACGAACCCATCGAAGCGGCCATGGCTTTGAACGCGGCTGCGCCCTCGACGCCAATGAGCAGCACCGTCGCTTCGGTGTCGGCGCGCGGCAGCGTCTTGATGGTGACGTCGGTCATGGCCGCGAGCGTGCCCCACGAGCCAGCGAGAAGCTTGCTGAGATCGTACCCGGTGACGTTCTTCACCACGCGCCCGCCGGACTTGAAGGTCTCACCGCGGCCAGACACCGCGTTGAAACCGAGGAAGTGATCGCGCGCGGCGCCGGCCTTGACGCGGCGCGGGCCCGAGAGGTTAGCCGCGAGCCGCCGATTGTCGCTGCGCTGGTTTGCGTTCCAAGCAACGCGCCGTAATCCATGGGCTCGAAGGCCAGCGCCTGACCGCTTGCCGCAGTCAGCGCTTCTATCTCGGCAAGCGGCGTGCCGGCCTTGGCGGCGAGCACCAGTTCCTCGGGCTCGTAAAGCGAGACGCCAGAGAGTGCCGACAGGTCGAGCGTCGCGTCCCATTGCGCGGCGCGCCCGATGGCTCGCTTGGTGCCGCGGCCGACGACCTCCAGCGCCTTGCCGGCGCCGAGCGCCCATTGGATCGCCTGCTCGACGTCGGCGGCATCGCGTGGTTTCAGGATACTGTCGGTCATCGTTTCGGCGCGCAAAAGTCCTTCACCGCGTCGTGAAGGTCTGCCGAAATCCTCCTGTTTTTGGTCCGCATTAAGCTTACGTCATGTCACGGATTAAACTTACGTAATTCATCAAACGACCGCGAGTGGCCGGCTCACCAATGGGTAAAAGCAAAAGGTGAGTCCCATGACACGCACGATCATCACACGCACAATCATCGCCACGGCCATCCTGCTCAGCGCGGCGCTTGCCGCGCAAGCCTACGCTGAAGTCACCAACGACGGCATGTCGTCCGCCAGCGTTGTCGCGATCAATGCGCCGCTGCACTACGCGAAGAAGAAGCCCGCAGCGGCGCCGCGCTCCGACCCGTCCGTCGTCACCTTAACCGCGACTCCAAGGATCCCAATGTCGGCTGGCATGTCCACGGAAGATTGCGACAATCCGGAAATTCCGGGTTCGGGTTACTCGTGCCGCAACGTCAATATCTTCGGCATGACCATGCGCGAATGCGACTCGTCGAGCTGGTAGCGGTCAGAATCGTTCGGTTCTAATAGAGTTCGAAACACGCTGCGAGGTCGTGCTCGAATGCCAGGATGGCGTCGGCGTGATCCCGCAGCAACTTTTCAACCGATTTCGGTCATGTCACTACGGTCACGAGCCGGCGCTCGCGATCCGCCGCGTAAGCCAGGCAGGCACGGATATCGTCCTCGGTCAGTTCGGGATGGTCGGCAAGGATTTGTTCGTGCGACATGCCGCGGCAAGCCATCCAAGCACGTAATCCGTAGTCCGCGAACGCATGGACGCCCGCCACGCTTACTCTCTTCGATAGTGACGATGGCTTGGTGGTTCATACGTCGCGCTCCAAACGGGTCGAACAAAGCGTCAAAACCGCGGCAGATCAGGAAACGCCAGCCGGCCGGCGTGCACGTGCATGCGGCCGAGTTCGGCGCAGCGGCGCAAGGTCGGAAACACCTTGCCGGGATTGAGCAGGCTCTTGTCGTCGAACGCGCATTTGAGCCGCTGCTGTTGATCGAGATCGGTCTCGGAAAACATCACCGGCATCAAGTCGCGCTTTTCGACGCCGACGCCGTGCTCGCCGGTCAGGACGCCGCCGACCTCGACGCACAAGCGCAAAATGTCGGCGCCGAATTCTTCGGCGCGCTCAAGCTCGCCCGCCTTGTTGGCGTCGTAGAGAATGAGCGGATGCAGGTTGCCGTCGCCGGCATGAAAGACGTTGGCGACGCGCAGGCCATATTTCGCCGAAAGCTCCTGCGTACGGCGCAGCACCAGCGGCAGCTTGGCGCGCGGAATGGCGCCGTCCATGCAAAAGTAATCGGGCGAAATGCGGCCGACGGCGGGAAACGCCGCCTGCGTCCGGCCCAGAACAGCAAGCGCTCGTCTTCCGAGTTCGACAGCCTGCAGTTCACGGCGCGGCATTGGCGGGCGATCTCTTCGACACGGACGAGCAGATGATCGACCTCGATGCGCGGGCCGTCGAGTTCGACGATCAACAGCGCTTCGACGTCGAGCGGATAGCCGGCATGAACGAATTGCTCGGCGGCGTGAATCGCCGGGCGATCCATCATCTCCATGCCGCCCGGAATGATGCCGGCGCCGATGATGCGCGCCACGCATTCGCCGGCATCCTCAGACGCGTTGAAACCGATCAGCGCGGCGCGCGCGCATGGCGGCTTTTTCAGAAGACGCACCGTCACTTCGGTGACGACGCCAAGCAACCCCTCCGAACCGGTGATGATGCCGAGAAGGTCATAGCCGCTGGCATCGAGATGCTTGCCGCCGAAACGCAAAATCTCTCCCGTCATCAGCACGAGTTCGCAGCCGAGCACGTTGTTGGTGGTCATGCCGTATTTGAGGCAATGCACGCCGCCGGAATTTTCCGCCACGTTGCCGCCGATGGTGCAGGCGATCTGCGACGACGGATCGGGCGCGTAGTAGAAGCCGGCCTGCTCGACCGCCTGCGAGACCGCGAGGTTGGTCACGCCCGGCTCGGCCACGGCGACGCGATTGGCGAAATCGATCTCGCGGATGCGGCTGAATTTCGCCATGCCGAGCAGCACGCCGTCGCCGAGCGGCAGCGCGCCGCCCGACAGCGAGGTCCCCGCCCCGCGCGGCACGACCTTGATCCCTTCGCGGTGGCAATAGCCGAGCACGGCTGCGACCTGCGCCGTGGTGTCCGGCAAGACCACAACCATCGGCAGCTGCCGATACGCGGTCAGTCCGTCGCTCTCGTACGGCCGCATCGCCTGTTCGGAGGCGATGACGCCCTCGCCCGGCACCATGCGCCGGAGCGCCGCCACGATCCCGGTACGGCGCTTGAGCACCGCGTCGTCAAAGAGAGGCATGGCAACCGGCATGATGCGCCTTCGGGGTGTGCGAACGCCGTCATTATAACGAAATTTCGCGACCGTACGGCGCCACAGCGGCGCCTCTGGCGCGCCGTGTGGCAGGTCCGCCATTTTGGCCGTTGACAGGCTGCACCTGGGCGGCTTGAACGGCTGCGGCGCAAACGGCTGATCGGGGGCGGCCTGCGCTCGACGCATACAAGGAGATTCATTCGATGATGAGGACGTTAATCGTAGCGGCAGCGTTTCTTGCCGTAACGGGGGCCGCCGCGGTCGCACAGGACCTCGAAAAGGGCGAGCGGTCCTTCCACAAGTGCCTGCCCTGCCACTCCATCGGCGACGACGCGCAGAACAAGATCGGCCCAGAACTTAACGGCCTCGACGGCCGCCATGCCGGCAGCGTGCCGAACTTCGATTATTCCGACGCCAACAAGAACTCCGGCATCGTTTGGAGCGAGACGACCTTCAAGCAGTACATCAAGGATCCGCGCGCCATGGTGCCGGGCACCAAGATGATCTTTGCCGGCATCAAGAACGAGCAGGAGGTCAACGATCTGTGGGCTTACGTCAGCCAGTTCGACGCCGACGGCAACATCAAGAAGAACTGACCGCGGAGACGCGGTCCGGCGATTGATCTGGCTCAAGGCCAAGAGGCGCCGCGCATGACATCGTAGTTTTGTTATGCGGCGCCGGGATTAAGGGCGTTGAGGCGAAGCTGAGGAAACCCACATGATCAAGGACATCGTCGTCAACCTGAGCGTTGCCGAGGGCGGACATCCGGCCGGCGATTATGCGGTCTCTCTCGCCAGCGCCTTCGAGGCGCACATCACCGGCATTGCGTTCGTCTATGACCCGATCGTTCCGGTCTCGGGCACGGGCTACATTCCGGCCGAAGTCATCGAAACGCAGCAGCGCGACAACGAAGCCGCCGCCAAGGCCGCGCTCGATCGCTTCTCGGCGGCGACAACACGTGCCGGGCTGTCGGCGGAGCCGCTGACGCTCAGCGCGAGTTTTGCCGGCGCCGGCGATCAATTCAGCCGCATCGCCCGGCGCTTCGACCTCGCGATCGTCGGCCAGACCGATCCCGAGCGGATCGCCGTCGAAGAGATGATCGCCGAGAGCGCGCTGTTCGAGTCCGGCCGGCCGGTGATCATGGTGCCCTACATCCAGAAAGCGCCGCTGAAGCTCGACAACGTCATGGTGTGCTGGGACGGCAGCCGGCCGGCGGCCCGTGCGATCGCCGACGCCATGCCGCTCCTTGAACGCGCCGGCTCGGTCGAAGTCGTCATCGTCGCCAACGAGCGCGGCAAGCAGGATGAGATCGCCGGCGCCGACATGGGCCAGCACCTCGCGCGTCACGGGCTGAAGGTCGAAGTCAAACGCATTGCCGCAGGCACCATCGACGTCGCCGATACGCTGCTGTCGCACGCTGCGGACAGCGGCACGGATTTCCTCGTCATGGGCGGCTATGGGCATTCGCGGCTGCGCGAGTTCGTGCTCGGCGGCGTGACGCACTCGATCCTGAAATCCATGACCGTGCCGGTGCTGATGTCGCACTGAGTCCGGGCGGCCGGCGTTTGTCGAAACGCGCCCGGCCGGCAACCCCCGGTCAGGCGTTCCAGCTCCTTGACCTGACCGACCATGGCCCATTCGAGCTTGTCGAGGTCGCCCAGCATTGGATCCGGCGGATGGCGCCAGCAGTTAAGAAATCCTGCCCAGCAAAATCCGCTGTTTGCGCGTACCGCCTCGCTCATTGTGCCGACGAGGTCGCCAAGGTGCCACCAATTGTTGACTTTGTTGACGTTCGAGCCTCTCGAGTCACTGGGATTCACGGCTGTGGGCGTCGTCATGATTTGGATCGTCTGCGGTTTGAGGATGTTGGGCGGTTTAGCAACTCCGTCGACGTGCCTAAAATATTGCACGATGTCGGCAGGCCGGGCGATCCAGCCGCCATGGGAATCCATCCTCGTGACGTTGGCGGCATAAGGGTCGTCCCCGTCCCCGAAATATTTCACTTCGTTGGCCTGGCGCTGCGCTAGCGTGTTGCCGGCGATGGTCATGTCGGTGACGCCGCAGCGATTGAGGATATTGGCGCGGACATAATCCGCGTAAACCTGACCGGTGATCTTCTCGATCACACGGCCCAGCACGCAATAGCCGAAGTTGGAGTAGGCGTAATGCTGACCCGGCGGATTATCCAAGGGCCGGTTCTTCAAAGGCCAGGTGATCAGTTCCGGTGATAGCGCCCGGGCCGAACACTTTATCGGTGAGACTGAGACGGCCCTGCTCGATGAGCGTGAAGATCGTGCCCGAGGTGATCGTCTTGCTGATACTGGCGATGCGGAAAAGATGGTTCGGGGTAACTGCTTGGTTGTTTTCGCGATCGGCCCATCCGAAGGCGTCCTGATAGACGACCGTGCCGGCATAACCGACCGCAAACGAAAATCCCGGCACGTTATATTTTTGCATAAACGCGTTGGCGAGGTTTGCCATCCCTGTGCGTTCCGCCTGTGTGGGTGCGGGTACGCTCGGCGGATTCGGCGCCGTCTGCGCAAAGCTGGAGCGAACCGACAAAAGGGCAGACTGGCGGCGCCCGCCGCCAGACGCATGAAGTGCCGACGTGGAAATGTCATCGTGATCCCACGCTCCTGGGATGCCGTGCGCGCGCGCACGGCTCTCCGGAAACAACGACAATTCAATTTCTGGAAGGTCTGCCCGCCGAAGGCACAATCGCTGCCTTTGACTTTACGGAAGTCGGCATATCCGCCGGCAGCTCGAGAACGAGACTACTCCAAATCCCGATAGCCGTGTAGGTGGCGATACGGCGACGCCGCCGGCGCTTACGAGAGCGTGCCGGCGCGGCGGTTACGCCTTACCGACAACTCACGAGTGCTTTTGGACGAGTCGCCGGAGGGGCCGGCTTAGCGCTGCACCACCGGCCGGCGCGCCTGGGGCTGCTGCGCCGCGAACGGCGTGCCAAACAATCGGGAGAAGAAATTCTGACCGGTCCAGCCGCCCCACGCCTGCTCGGGCATGGCCAGAGCCTCGCGGCGGACGACGTTGTCCCTGCGCTCAATGGCGGTGTCCGCAACCTTGCGATCATCGCCTTTGAGGACCGAGAGCAACACCCGGTCTCGGCCGTACGTGTCATCGCGAAGCTGAAGCTTACCTTGTTCGTCCACGAAGGCGGTCTGGTAGGTCAGGTGAACCGGGATGATGGTCGGGAACGAGATTTCCCGTTCGACGGTGCCGAACATCGAGCGGATGCGTTCTGACGTGTAGTGCTCGCCCGGGCGCACGATCGAGAGCAGCACTTCGGCATATTTCGCCGGGTCATCGACCCGCATGCAGCCGTGGCTGTCGTCGCGCGTGTTATTGGCGAACAGATATTTCTGGTTCGAGTCGTGCTGATAAACCAGAAACTTGTTGGGAAAATTGAAACGCAACTGGCCAAGTGCGTTGTTGGGGCCCGGCGGCTGCGAAATATGGATGGAGCCGTCGGGATTGTGGCGGACGTCGAGCCCCATGCGGCCGAGGATTGTCGGGTCTTGCCGCAAGAGCGGCAAGTATTCGTTGGAGGCGATGGAGTCCGGCACATTCCAGGTCGGATTGATGGTGATCGACTTCATCTCCGCGCTCATGATGGGCGTGGCCGATGTCGGCTTGCCGTCAACGACTTTCGTCATCCACACCTGCTTGCCGTCCTGAATGACACGCAGCGTGAAGTCGGGAAGATTGACGATTACGTAGGTCTTGCCGAGATCGTGCGGAGCCCAGCGCCACCGCTCCATGTTGGCGACGATGATGTCGGCTGTCCGGTCGGGCTGGCGCGCATTGAACGCATCGATGGTCGCCGGTGTGAGCGTGCCGGTTGGCTTGAGCCCGTGCTGCTGCTGGAATTTCTTGACCGCATCGGCGAGCGCCGCGTCATAGGTCGTGCTGTCGCCATTGAGGCTGAGCCGCGCGCGCAACATCGGCACGCGGTCATCGCTGGCGCCGATCTTGGGCGGCGCGCCATTCGGAATCGGGGTCTTGGCGGCGCCGCCTTTGGCGGCGCGCAGTTCCGCAAGCTTGGCCTTGAGCGCGAGATAAGCAGGCTCATGCGGCTCGTAAGCGCCAAGAGCTTCGCCGACATCCGTGGCGCTCACGACCGTGGCGAGCACGTCGGCAATTTCGGGCGCCTGCTGGGTGTAGAGAATATCGGCGCTCACCCGCGACCAGTGAACGCGGCCGACCTGCGCATGATGGGTGTAGGTGATGACCGATATGGTCAGCCGGATTTCGGCCTCCGCCAACGCGGCCGGGTCTGTCAGCGCGGCGAAGTCCGGAACTGGATAGTCTGCGGGATCGAGACCGTCGGCGTCGACCTGGCCGAGATAGGCGATGACCGCTTTGGCGCGAGCGTTCGGCTTGCCGTCAGTGAGCCACAGCGGCGCATAGCTGCGTCCGGAGTAGAAGGCGTCGATGACAATGCGGTCCGGCTTCTTGCCGATGATGCTGTCGAATTTGCCGTCGGCGAGAGCCTGCAATTGATCGGCGATGAGCGAATCGGGATCGGCAGCCGCCGGCGCGCTTGGCTGGACTGCCGGTGCTTCAACGGCTGCGCCCGTGGGCGGCGCCACCGCAACTTCGGGCGCGGGCAACTCGGCCTCGATCTTGGCCATGCTCAGCGGCTCCGCGATCGTTCCGGCCCCACTCACGGACAGCAGGAGGATAGTGGCCGCCGCGGAGGCGAACAGGCTATCGATGCGAACCCCCGACATGCGGCATTCTCCTTGCGCGGCAGGCGCCGCGATCACCGAACCCCCAGCAGATCGTACTCACTTCGGCGAGCACTCGAAAGTCAGAATGGGGCACATAGTCGCCCCAATGACGTCGGACTTTGGGCACTGCGAGGTACAAGAAGCGGCCTTGCTGCATTTAGAGACAACGTGTGGCACCAAGAGCACACTTGGGAAGCACGCTTGGCATAGAACGCTTCGCTTACAGTCACTGATCGCCGATAACGGTCTGCACCACAAGGCCGCGGGCCCGTGCGTCAGCTACGCCAACAGCACGGAGCGCAGTCAGCGTCAGCGCCTGCACCACGTCACGCTCACGGCCGGTTGCATCGGGAGCGAGCCGGCCGATCAGCGCCTCGACCACCATGCCGACGACGGCAGCCGCGGCAAGCTCGGCGTCCTGATCGGGCAGAAGTCCGCGCGACGCCGCAGCCCTGATGCGCGTGGCAATTTCCGCCGCGAGCGACTTGCGGAAGGTAAGCCGTTCCGCGTCGATTTCGGCATCGACCGGCTCCGCAATGGCGGCGTAAGCGAGACGGCGGTCGCGCAACGCGCGGACCGCAAACGTCATCAGCGCTGCGGAAAGCGCCGAAAGCGGCCCCGGCGCAACGTCGGCGGCCCGGCGCAACGCGGTCATTTCGCGGCTTGAGATTTCCGCAAGCAGCGCCGCGACAAGATCGGTTTTGCCCGGAAAATAGCGATAGACGGTCCCCGCCGCGATGCCGGCCCGCTGCGCGACCGGGGCGATCTGAACGGCCGCCATACCGCCATCGCTGGCTGCTCCCCGCGCGGCGTCGATGATCGCTGCGCGCCGGGCCGAGAGCCTGCGGTTGACGTTTTCGGTACGGCGATAGGGCATTGCGCGAACCGCATGCGAAACGGCGATTGCCGATTCAATAATTAAATCACGGTTCAACAGATTGGGCAACATCGCTGACACATCGTCTCACCGCTCGCTTTCGGCTTTGGCGCGGGCCGCGCATCTGGCATATCCGGCGCAAGCGCGAAGCGCGCAACTTTGGGGGAAGCGAACATGCCGGGTAAGACGATTAGCGAACATGCCGGGTAAGACGATTATAGCTCTGAGTGCCGCCCTGACTGCAGCCTTACTGAGCGTGAGCGCCGCCGCACCGGCACGCGCCGAAACCTACCCGTCGCGACCCATCACCATGATCGTGCCGCTCGCCCCCGGCGGATCGACCGACGTGCTGGCCCGCATCATGGCGCAGGGCATGAGCGCGCAGCTGGGCCAGCCGGTCATCGTCGAGAACACCGGCGGCGCCGGCGGCACCATTGGGGTCACCCGCGCCGAGCGCGCCGCGCCCGACGGCTACACCATCGAGTTCGGCCAGTGGGGCACCAACATGGCGAACGGGGCGATCTATTCGCTCGACTTCGATATGGTGAAGGACTTTGAGCCGATCGCGCTGGTCGCCACGCAACCGTTTTTCATCAGCTCGCGCAAGACGCTGCCGGCCAACAACCTGAAGGAATTGGTCGCCTGGCTGAAAGCCAACCAGGACAAGACCACCGAAGGCAATTCCGGCGTCGGTTCGCCAAGCCACGTCGCCGGCATCCTGTTTCAGAATACGCTGGGCCTGCGCTGGCAGATGGTGTCGTACCGCAGCGCCGGCCTGTCGATGCAGGACCTCGTCGCGGGCACCATCGACATCGAGCTCGATGCGCCGCCGGTGACGCTGCCGCAATTGCAGGCCGGCGCGATCAAGACCTACGCGGTCGCAAGCCCGCATCGCAGCGCCGTTGCGCCGGACGTCCCGACGACCGACGAAGCCGGCGTGCCGGGCTTCTATTTTTCATTCTGGCACGCGATGTGGGCGCCGAAGGGCACGCCGAAAGATATCGTCGCAAAGCTCAACGCCGCGGCGGTCGCGGCGCTTGCCGACCCGGATATCCGCAAACGGCTTGTCGACTTGGGGCAGGAAATCTATCCGCCCGACCAGCAGACGCCCGAAGCGCTGCTCGCCTTCCACAAATCCGAAGTCGAAAAGTGGTGGCCGATCATTCGGGCCGCGGGCATCAAAGCCGAGTAGCGGCGCTCTTTCTTCGCATCAGTTCTGCGGCTGAGGTGACGTGTCGCTTCCACTGCCGTTGTTCTTCTTGTTGGCTTCGTGGTGACCGATCACGCAGCCGGCCGCTGCGCCGATGGCCCGTGATGACCGGCCACGTGACCGGCAACGCCGCCGACGATGGCGCCCTTGATGCAGCCTTTCGCATCGGCCGGAATCGTGGTGACGGCCAGCATCAAGGCCAGAGCTGCACATCCAACAAAAGTCTTCATCGCCGTTCAAACTCCAATAGATTTGTTATCTAACCAGTCGACATGTTCCCGCCGGATTTTGTTCCAAAGATCGCGACTAGGACTACACTTAAATCCAAGAGGCTTACGGAGAAGAAACGTGATCGCCATGATGCGTCTCGCAACTCTTTGCTACTTCCTAGCTGTTGCAAACCATGCGCTAGCCGCCGACCCGCATCCGCCGCAGCTCGATGTATCGTTCCTGGCGCAGCCCGCGCCGATCGTGCAGGACGGCTCGAGGCGTCTCGTCTACGAGATGCTGATCACGAATTTCGCCAAGACCGCTTATGTCATCGACGCGATCGACGCCGCAGCCGGTGCGGCCAAATTCAATTTCAGCGAGTGCCGCGCTCGCCGCGATGATGTTTCATCTTGGCATCGATGCGCCAAAGGACAGCCCGGCGGACCGTACTATCGACGGCGGCCGCAGCATCCTGATCTATTTTCTGCTCGACGTCGGCAAGAGCGCCACGCCCCGCACGATCGACCACAGCTTGCACGTGCTCGATGACAAAGGCGGAACGCACGACGTCGCGATTGCGCCGCTGCCGGTATCGGCCGAGAGCCCCAACGTCGTCGCGCCGCCGCTGCGCGGCGAATGGATCGCCGGCGACTCGGTGAGCAGCGCGACGGACGCCGCGCACCGCAGGACCGTCCTGATCGAAGACGGCCATCCGTGGCTCGCGCAGCGCTACGCCATCGACTGGGTGCAAGTTCAGACGGTCGACGGCGTGCGCACCACCTGGAAAGGCCCGGAGGACAAGAACGAAAGTTATTTCTGTTACGACCAGCCGATCTACAGCGTCGCCGCCGGCACGGTGGTCGAGGCGGCCGACGGATTACCCGAAAACGTGCCGCACTCGGGCAAAGACGCCATCGACATCGACTTCAACAACGCGGCCGGCAATCACGCGGTGATCGAAATCGCGCCGCATCGCTACGTGCTCTACGCCCACATGCGCCCGGGCACCGTCAAGGTGAAGACCGGCGAGCGCGTCCGTACCGGCGAGATCATCGGGCACGTCGGCAACACGGGCAGTTCGGCCGAGCCGCACCTGCACATGCACATCGACGATCAGCCCTCGTTTCTGGCCGGCAATGGCGT
The DNA here is from genome assembly GCA_963732015.1 of uncultured Alphaproteobacteria bacterium. Lineage (GTDB taxonomy): Bacteria > Pseudomonadota > Alphaproteobacteria > Rhizobiales > Xanthobacteraceae > BOG-931. The sequence goes on from CAVSXY010000015.1 coordinate 200,576, forward strand.
GCCTTATGAATTTACCCAAGGCTTGGCAAGCGGACCGGTCGACGCCAATGTCAGTTCGCCCGGCACCATCCAATTCGGACCGATCGGCCCGCAAAAGCCGTTCACGAACGATTATCCGGCCGCGAGCGCGCTGGTGACGTTCAAATAATCAGCCGCCCTTTTCCGCCAGCGACTTGGCGCGGATTTTTGTCAGCGTCGTCGCCGGCGTGATCGCTTCGGGATCGATCTTGAGGCGCACGATGGCCGGCTTGCCGCTCGCCTGCGCCTCTTTGAACGCCGCCGGAAAATCCTCCGTGCGCTCGACATCGATGCCGAAGCCGCCGAAGGCGCGCGCATAGGCGGCGAAATCCGGATTGCGCAGTTCGGTCGCCGAAATGCGGCCGGGATATTCGCGCTCCTGATGCATGCGGATCGTGCCGTAAAGTCCGTTGTCGGCGATCACGATCACGAACGGCAGATCGTATTGGACCGCGGTCGCGAACTCCTGGCCGTTCATCAGAAAATCGCCGTCGCCGGCGATGCAGACGACCGGCCGGTCGGGATAAAGCCGCTTCATGGCGACCGCCGCCGGCACGCCAAAGCCCATCGAGCCCGACGTCGGCGCGACGTGCTGGCCAAAGCGGCGGAAGCGGAAGAAGCGATGGATCCAGGCGGCGTAATTGCCGGCGCCGTTGCACAGAATGACATCGTCCGGGAGATATTCGCGCAGCCACACCATGACGGCGCCGAAATTGACGCTGCCCGGCTGTTCGGTCGGCTGATCGGTCCATTCCAGATATTCGGCGTGCGCCGTCTTGGCGTCGCCGGCGACCGGCCGCGGCAGTTCAAGACGCTCGAGCGCTGCCGCAAAAGCGGTGGGCGTGGCATTGATCGCAAGATGCGGACTGTAGACGCGGCCGAGTTCTTCGCTGCCCGGATGAACGTGAACCAAGGGAACCTGCGGGCTCGGAATGTCGAACAGCGTGTAGCTCTGCGACGGTATTTCGCCCATGCGGCCGCCGATCAGCACGACGAGGTCGGACGATTTGACCCGCGCCGATCAGTTTCGGGTTCGGGCCGATGCCGACGTCGCCCGCGTAGCAGGGATGCAGCGCGTCGAAGAGGTGACCGCGGCGGAAGGTGGTAGCCACCGGGAAGCGAATGCCCTTCGGCAAAGCGCGCCACCGCGTCGCTCGCGGCTTGCGACCAGCGGCTGCCGCCGAGCAGAAAGATCGGCGCGCGCGCCGCGCCAAGCAGTTCGGCAAACTTCGCCATCTCGGCCGGGCCCGGCGACGTCTCGATCGAGCGTAAAGGGCGGCGCGTCCGACACCGCGACGCGCTCGACCAGCATGTCCTCGGGGATGCCGACGACCACCGGTCCCGGCCGTCCGTTTGCGGCGGTGTGGAAGGCGCGGGACACGATTTCCGGCACGCGCGCCGGATCGTCGATTTCGGTCGCCCACTTGGTGATCGGGCCGAAGAACGCTCGGTAGTCTATCTCCTGAAACGCCTCGCGCTCGCGCATGTCGCGGGCAACCTGGCCGACGAACATGACCAGCGGCGTCGAATCCTGGCGCGCGATATGGATGCCGTGGGACGCATTGGTGGCGCCCGGCCCGCGCGTCACGAAACAGACGCCGGGCCGGCCGGTGACCTTGCCGATCGCTTCCGCCATCATGGCGGCGCCGCCCTCTTGCCGGCACACGGTGATCGCAAGCTCGCTGTCATGGAAGGCGTCAAGCACCGCCAGATAGCTCTCGCCCGGAACGCAGAACACGTGACGCACGCCGTGAATTTGCAGTTGATCGACCAGCACCTCGGCGGCGGTGCGCATGTTGTCCTTAGCGCGCATGGGCGTCTCCTTGGAACCGGCAGCCCGGACCGCCGGCCAAGACGGATTCGGGCTGCCCGGCGCCTCAATAGCGCATGTTCGGGAACCGAGGGAACCTGTTATCCGGATGAAACGCGGGTGATGCTAAGCGAAATCCTGCGGGACCACCGGGTTCTGCTCGGGGACGGCCCCCGGGGCTCACCGGGCTGCCTGTTGAGAGGTATTTTCAGCCATGGCCGACCAGCCGGATAGCCCGACGCAGAACCAAGACGATGCGCTGGCCTTTCTGAGCGATACAGCTTCCTACGCCGACGGGGCTGACTCGGCGAAGGCTGCGGCGCAGGTCAAGCGCATCGACACGCACGCCGCAACGGTGTTTCTCGCCGGCGACCGCGCGCTCAAGATCAAGCGCGCAGTGCGCTTTCCATTCCTTGACTATTCGACGCTGGAGAAGCGGAAGGCCGCCTGCGAGGCCGAACTTGCGATCAATCGGCCGTATGCGCCGAACATCTATCGCGGCGTCGTTGCGATTACGCGCGAGGCTGACGGTCGCCTCGCGCTGTCCGGCGGCGGCTCGCCGGTCGAATGGGCCGTCGACATGCGGCGCTTCGACGAGAACCGCACGCTCGATCATCTCGCCGCCGATATCGACGATGCGCTCGCCGACGAACTCGGCCGCGCCGTCGCCTCAGGCCACGCCAAGGCTCCGGTGGTCGATGCCGCGCCGTGGATCGATGCGCTCAACACGTATGTCGGCCAGAACATCGCGGCGTTCCGCGACAAGCCCGATCTGTTCGAGCCGAAGGCCGTCGCCGCTTTCGATTCTCGGATGCGCGAGACCTATGCGCGCATCCGGCCGCTGCTCGCCGAACGCGGCCGGCTCGGCTGCGTGCGGCGCGGCCATGGCGATCTGCACCTCGGCAACATTGCGCTGATCAACCGCAGGCCGGTTCTGTTCGACGCCATCGAGTTCGATCCGCTGATCGCGTCGGGCGACGTCCTTTACGACCTTGCGTTCCTCCTGATGGACCTCTGCGAGCGCGGCTTCAAGCAAGCCGCCACCATCGTCCTCAACCGCTATCTCGCCGAGACGCGGCGCGTCGAAGACCTCGATGGCCTTGCGGCGCTGCCCTTCTTTCTGTCGCTGCGAGCCTCGATCCGCGCCATGGTGACGACGGCACGCATGGAGCGCGCCGAGGCGAACCAGCGGACCGGGATTGCCAACGCGGCCTTCGGCTATTTTGCGTTTGCGCAAACCGCGATCTCGCCGCCCCGTCCGCAATTCATCGCCGTCGGTGGATTGTCCGGCACCGGCAAGACGCGGCTTTCACGTGCGCTTGCGCCGCATGTTGCGCCGCTCCCCGGCGCCGTCGTCGTACGCTCGGACATCGAACGCAAGGCGCTATTCGACGCCGCTGAGACCGACAAGCTGCCGGGGACTGCCTACACGGTCGAGGTGACCAAACGCGTCTACGGCGCACTGCTCGACAAGGCGCGCCGCATTCTCGGCGCCGGGCATTCGGCGATTGTGGACGCCGTTTTTTCCAAGCCGCCGGAGCGCTACGCTCTGGCCGCTGCCTGGCAAGCTGCTGGTGTGCCGCTGCACGGCCTATTCTTGACCGCAGACCTTGCGACCCGGCTGGCCCGTGTCGACGGGCGAGCAAACGATGCCTCCGATGCGGACGAGCGCGTGGCTCTGGCGCAGGAGCACTACGAACGCGGCCCGCTCGATTGGACCGAACTCGACGCGTCGGGGACGCCGGAGGACACTCTGGCGCACGCGCTCGAGGCGTTGCGGCGCTGATCCATGACTCGGAATTTATGAACCTTGCGTGCCGAACTGATTGACTGCCGCACGGCATGCGTCGAAATAGTGAAAACGGATCCGGCGCCGGGGCGCGCGCGGAACCAGGATGTGGACGTGACCGAATGACCGCCACCAATTCCTCGAGCAGCGCGCCCGAAGCGTCGCGCCGCGATTTCCTCTACATCGCGACCGCTGCCGTGGCCGGAGTCGGCGCCGCCGCGACGCTGGTGCCGCTGATCGACCAGATGAACCCCGATGCGTCGACCTTGGCCGCCGGCGGTCCCGTCGATCTCGACGTCAGCAAGATCGCCGAAGGCGCCCAGGTTGTCATCTATTGGCGGCAACGCCCGATTTTCGTATTCCATCGCTCGCAGCAGACCCTGCAGTCGATGCAGAGCCAGCAGATGATTTCGCTTCTAGCCGATCCGAATTCCGAACAGCTCCAGCAGCCGCCCTACGCCACCAACTGGCACCGCTCCGTCAAGCCGGAGCTCGGCGTGGTGGTCGGCATCTGCACCCATCTCGGCTGTATTCCACTGTTCTACCCGCAGCCGAGCACCACGTCGCCGGTAACGAACTGGCCGGGCGGCTATTTCTGTCCTTGCCACGGCTCGAAATACGATCCCGCCGGCCGCGTCTTCAGCGGCGTGCCGGCGCCCTACAACCTGCCGGTGCCGCCCTATCGTTTCGTCAACGACACGACGATTCGCGTCGGCGAAAATCCGCCAGAACTCCGCGTTCAATTTTGATTCGATCCGCCAGCTCTGAGGACGGATACCGGCGCCGAACATGCCGGCGGCGATTAAGCCGGCGCTTGCCCACCTGCGCGTTATTCGCGGCGAACCACCATTGCGACGCTGAAACTTTCTCGCCGCGTTGGTCCGGCTGTTGCATAGTCGGAACGGCATGTTCGGACGAACCCAACTTCTTGCCGTGCTTGCCAGCGCGGCCGGCGGCGCCGTCGCGATCGCGATCATGGAAGCGTTCTCCGCCAGGGCCGCATTTCCGCTGATTCCGTTCGCGACCTCCATCGTTTGGTGCTGGGCACGCCCAAAGCGGAGCCGGCCCAGCCGCGCGCGCTGATCGGCGGGCACCTCGTCTCTACCTTGTCGGCCTGCTCATCGTCAAGCTGTGCGGACCCGTGCCGTGGGCGGCGGCGCTGGCGGTTGGCCTGGCGATGGCCGCGATGCATCTGACCGGCACCTTTCATCCGCCGGCCGGGATCGACCCGCTGGTGGTCGTCGTCAACAATATGAGTTGGAGCTTCCTGATTGCGCCGGTCTTCGTCGGAGCGCCGCTGCTCGCACTTCGCCTTCGTCTGGCACAATCTCGTCGCGCGCGGCGCCAATAGAGGCGACACTTGGCCGACATGGTGGTGGTGATCCGGCGTCAACGGCAATGCCCGCATCATCAGTTGTTTATTGGCCTTCGGCGCCCACGGATTGCTTGACGCTTTTGGAGCGCCATGTCAGCTTTTCCGATCATCAAACAACCTGCGTTCCGCTCGATCACAGGAGATCCGAAGCGCCATGCCGATCGTTGTGAAGCCGCTGTCGCCGGCGCTGGGCGCCGAAATCGCTCGGTGTCGATCTGAGCCGGGAGCTTTCGCCGGACGACGCTGGAGCCATCATCGACGCCTGGCATGACCACCTCGTGCTGCTGTTTCGCGACCAGACGCTTTCCGAAGACGATCAGATCCGCTTCGTGAAGAATTTCGGCGACCTGCAGAAACGCGGCCGGCCGGCGCAGGCGCGCAACGAAGTGTCGTTGATCAAATATCCTGACCTGACGATGCTGGTCTCCAACATCCGCGAGAACGGCAAGCTGATCGGTTCGCTCGCCGACGGCGAGATGCATTTTCATTCCGACTTCTGCTACCTGGAGAAGCCGGCGAAGGGGACGTTCCTTTATGCCATGGAAGTGCCGTCACAGGGCGGCGACACGTTGTTCCTCAACATGTACAAGGCCTACGACACGCTGCCGGCTGCGGTGAAGACGCGGGTCGACGGCAAAAAGGCGCGTCAATGCCTATCACTACGAGTCGGTGACGCGCGAGATCAACAGCTCGAAGCTCGATCTGTCGGTCAACCCGCACTACTCGCAGCCGATCGTGCGCACCCATCCCGACACCAAGCGCAAGGCGCTCTACGTCAACCGGCTGATGACCTGGAGCGTAAACGGCATGGACGAAGCGGAGGGAAGCGCGCTGCTGAACCAGTTGTTTTCGCACATGGAGCAGGACCAGTTCATCTACGCGCATAAATGGCGCGTCGGCGACCTCATCCTGTGGGACAATCGCTGCACGCTGCACGCCCGCACCGATTTTTCCGACAAGGAACGCCGCCTGCTGCGCCGGCATGTGGTGATGGGCGACGCCGCTTATTGAGGTCCGACGGCCGCGCGCACTGCGCGCGATGGCGTGCTTTCGCCGGACGCCTCCCTCATTATGCCGCATGTCCACAGACCCCGCGTCCTCGCGAGACCCCACATCCTCGCGGCAAAAGTCCTTTGACCCGCGCAGCCTGGCGATCGCCGCAGCCGGCTTCTCCGCCTTCATCAATCTCTATTCGCCGCAGGCGCTGCTGCCGGAGCTCGGCCGCGAATTCGGCGTCAGCGCGGGCGAGATCAGTTCGCTGATGACGGCGGGCACCGCCGCGATCGCGCTGACGGCGCCGTTCACCGGCGCGCTCGCCGATGTGCTTGGGCGAAAGCGCCTGATCACCGCGGCGATGTTCGCCGTTGTCGTGCCGACCGTCATCATGGCGACGGTGTCGAGCGTGCCCGAGCTCGCATTCTGGCGCTTCGTGCAGGGCATGCTGCTGCCGCCGATCTTCACGGTCGCAGTCGCCTATATCGGCGACGAATGGCCGGCTCACGATGTCGCGCGGATCGCCGGTCTCTACATTTCGGGATCGAGCGTTGGCGGATTTAGCGGCCGCTTCTTCACCGGTGCGATTGCCGACCTGTTCGGCTGGCGGGCGTCGTTTGCGTTCATCGCGGTGGTCACGCTCGCGGCCGCGATGCTGGTCGCGCTGATGCTGCCGCCCGAACGCAGCTTTGTGCGCTCCGGCGGGCTTGGCGCCTCGCTGCTGCAGATGCTGCGGCACTTCCGCGATCCGCGGCTCGTCGCAACCTATGCGATCGGCTTTGGCGTTCTGTTCAACTTCATCGCGACGTTCACCTATGTGAGCTTCCACCTTGCGGCGCCGCCGTATCTCTTCTCGTCAACGCTGTTGGGGGCGCTGTTTTTCACCTATCTCGCCGGCAGCGCCGTGGTGCCATGGGCGGGTCGCGCCATCGCGCTTTTCGGCCGCCGGCGGCTGCGTGCTTGGCATCATTGCGGTGTGGATTGCCGGCGCGCTGCTGTTGCTCGCCGGACCGGTCGCCGTGATCATTATCGGGCTGACGCTGTGCGCCGTATGCGGCATGCTGTGCCAGGCCATCTCCACCGGCTATGTCACGATGACGGCCAAGGAGGGGCGCTCGTCGGCCGTCGGCCTCTACTCGTCGATCTTCTACATCGGCGGCAGCGCGGGGGCATTTCTCCGGGCCTTGCCTGGAATGCGGCCGGCTGGGGCGGCTGCGTCGCCGCCATCATCGCCATGCAGGCGATCATGGCGGTCATCGTCGCCCTGCGCGTGGGAACGATAGGTTTAGGAACGAAAACAACCTGAAGGGGGAACGTATGCTCGCGGAGAGCCAGTTCGAGTTTTTGCGGTCGATCGACACGCCGACCGTGTGCAATCTGATGGAGATCGTTGCGCCGGAACGGCGCGGCGCGGGCTACACGACGAGCCACCTGCACTGTCCGTTTCCCGATCTGCCGCCGATGGTCGGCTTCGCCAAGACGGTGACGATCCGCGCCCGCGACGCCGTCAGCGGACCGAGCTACATGCAAAAGCGCCTGGACTATCTCGACTATGTCGCGGCCGCGCCGACGCCGAGCGTCGTCGTCATCGAGGATAAGGACGAACCCGCGGGCTACGGCGCATTCTGGGGCGAAGTGCAGTCGAACGTACACAAGGCGCTCGGTTGCCTCGGCACAATCACCAACGGCTCGATCCGCGACATCCCGGCGATCGCCGAGGGCTTTCAGATGCTGGCAGGCTCGATCGGCCCGTCGCACGCTTACGTGCATGTCGTCGAGTTCGCCGTCCTGGTCTCCGTGCACGGCATGGCGGTCAAAAGCGGCGACCTCATTCATGCCGACCGACACGGCGCCATCGTGGTGCCCACCGAGACGTCGACGCGATGAAGGCGGCGCTCGATGGTCTGAACAAACAAGAGGCGAAGATCATCGCCGCGGCGCGCTGCCCGGGCGTGACAGTGGAAGCCATCAAGGCTGCAATCCGCGGTTAGGGTGCAAATGCAACGGGACCGGCTCGAGCACCAATCCGGCGTTCAGCGGCCGCAAGCTGAAGCTCGGCACGTTTCAGACCAATCTCGACATCGGCTGCGTGATGTCGGACCTCGACGGCCGGCTCGACATCAGTTGGCCGAACACGGTCGCGCTCGCGAGGCTTGCCGACGAGATGGAGTTCGAAGCCATCGTGCCGGTCGCGCGCTGGCGCGGTTTTGGCGGCGCCAACAATCCGCAAGGGCCCGGCTTCGAGACCTATACGTGGGCGGCCGGGATCGCCGCCTCGACGGCCAAGGCCGGCGTCATCTCGACCTCGCACGTGTCGCTTAACCACCCGATCATCGCCGCCAAACAATGCGCGGCGATCGATCACATTTCCAACGGACGCTTCACGCTCAACGTCGTGTGCGGCTGGAACGGCCCCGAAATGGCGATGTTCGACATGGCCGGTCGCCGAGCACGAGGACCGCTACGCCCGCGCCGAAGAATGGCTCGGCATCATCAAGCGGCTGTGGACCGAGGCCGAGGACTTCGATCACGACGGCCAGTTCTACCGCATCAGGAAAGGTTATCTGAAGCCGAAGCCCGATCCAGGCGCCCTACCCCGCGGTCATGAACGCCGGCGCGTCCGAGCGCGGCCGCCACTTCGCGGCCAAGAATTGCGATCTCGTCTACACGCTCTTGCGCAGCTTCGATCTCGGAAGCGCTCAGCAGACACGTCGCCGCCTACCACACGCTCGCCCGCGACGAGTACGGCCGCGACATCCGCGTCTGGACACTCGCCACGGTCGATCCAGGGCGAGACCGAAAAAGAGGCCAAGGACTTCTACGATTATTACGTGCACCAGAAGGGCGACTGGACCGCCGCCGCCAACGTGGTCGATGCCATGGGCGCGGAGATCAACAAGCGCAGCTACACGCCGGAACAAAAACGCGCCGTCGCCGAAGTTTTCATCTCCGGCTGGGGCGGCTATCCGCTGATCGGCACCAAGGAGCAGATCGTCGACAAGCTCAGCAGCCTGTCGCGCATGGGCATCGACGGCGTGCTGTTGTCGTGGCCGCGATACGAATCCGGCATGCGCGAATTCCGCGACGTGACCTACCCGCTGCTCAAGCAGGCGGGGCTGCGGGATGTGGCCTGATCCCATAGCGCCTCTGACCCGTCATGCCCGGCCTTGTGCCGGGCATCCACGTCTTCAAGAAACTGAATGCGTGAAAGACGTGAATGGCCGGGACGAGCCCGGCCATGACGAAAAAACGGACGGAGATCGAGCGCAGCAGCATCACTCCGCCTTGATGTTGGCGTCGCGGATGATGCGCCCGTAGCCGTCGTATTGCTTGCGCAGGAAGGCGGCAAAGGCGGCGCCGCATAAGTGGGCCGGCCGCATGCCCAGCCCAGCGAGGCGCGATGGCACGTCCGGCACCTGTTCGAACTTGGTGAACCAGCCCATAAGCTCCGTTACCGTCTGCGACGGCGTCTTGGCCGGAGCAAAGAGGCCGTACCAGAGCTCCATCTCGAAATCGGGAAAACCGGACTCGGCGACGGTCGGCACATCGGGCAGCCATTCGATCCGCTTGAGCGAAGCGACAGCGAGCGCGCGCAGCTTGTCCGACTTCAGCAGTTCCGACGCCGCCGGGTAATCGACGAACGCCAGATCGACGTGTCCGCCCAGAACGGCAATGACTTGTGGCGGCGTGCCCGGAAACGGCACCATCGTCATCGTGGTGCCGCTCGCATGCAGCAGCATTTCGACGCTGACATGGGACACGGCGCCGGGCGCCGCCCCATAGGTGAGCGCGCCGGGCCTGGCGCGGGCGGCATCGAGCAGATCGGCGAGCTTGCGGTAGGGCGACGCGCTGTTGACGACGATGACGGTCGGCGTCGAGGCCACGCTGCAGATTGGCGCGAGGCTCGTCAGCGGATCGTAGTCGAGCTTGCGCAGGTGCGGCACCAGCAGCGAGGAATTATTGGCGAACAGCAGCATGTTGCCGTCGGGCGTCGCCCGCACGACATCGACGGTGCCGATGATGGTTCCGGCGCCCGGCCGGTCCTCGACCACCATGGTCGGACCGTGCAGATTGCCGACCTGATCGGCGACGACGCGGGCGAGCACGTCGGCCCCGCCGCCGGGAGGATACGGCACGATCACCTTGACGGGCACCTCCGACAGCGCGCCGCCGGCGGCGAGAAACGCAAGGACGGCGGTGAAGAGCGCGATCAGTGCGGCGCGAACGGATCGGCGGCGGTGGCGCGCCGCGCGCAGGGCGATGTCCAAGGCCTCCTCCCGGCAGGGCGTCGCCTTAATCCTGGACGCCCATTAGGGGAATCCTAGCCTTAATTGCGCGTGGACGCATCCTGCGCGACACCGCGTCAGTTGCCGATCTTCGACAGGATCAGGACCGACAGATTACGGTCAGGCATGAAATTCGTTTGTTTGACCTGGAACTGCGTCGGCGAGATTTTGGTCACGCCGTTTCCGCAGAAGCTCACCAGATTGTTCGCAGCGCCCTTGTCGACGACAAGCGTGAACGACTGGATCGGGCCTGACCAGTTGGCGCCGGTCGTCAGGATATAGTCGATGCGTTGCTCGTTGTAGGGCGGCCCGAACTGGCTGTTGCTCGCTTTGCGCAGGTTCTGGATCGTCGTCAAAAAATCCTGATCGATGCAGTATTTCCGCAAGTACGCGTTGTACCAGCTCTGCGTCGTCTGGTTCGGCGAGCCGAGGTTGGTCTGCGCCGAGCCGCCGACGCTTGGCGTGTACTGGTGCTGAACGATCGTCTCCTTGCCTGCCGGAAACGTCTGCTGCCAGTAGAACGTCGTCGCCAGCCCCCAGCGCGCCTCGAGATGGTTCTTCATGCCCGAGCCGTCGTCGTATTGCTCGATCTGGCCGAGGCCGAGCCCGACTACTTCGGCCCACTTGGCCTGCGGCAGCGCGTCGAGCACCTTGTCGGTCGCCGCAAGATGCGGCGCCAGCGGAATGCCGAGATTGCGCAGATACTGCGTGCGATCGATGCCGACCGCAGTGACGCGCTGCTCGACCTGCGTTGTCACCGGCGCGCCGTTTACGGTGGTCTTGAAGCCGACGATGTTGACCGGATCCTGGGTCGGTATCGCGATATTGTCGTCGGGCCCGGACACGCGGATTTCCGGCAGCGGAAAGGCCACCAGCACCGTCACGTCCTTGTTCGACTTGTTGAAGAAGTCGTAGGTGACGCGCACCTGCTGTGTGGAGATATACAAATTCTCCGAGCGCATCTCGATGTCGTCGTTGGTGACGAAGATCAGACCGCCGGTCGCAAGCTCGGCCGTCGTGTCGTTGGCGTTGGCCGGCACCGCGGCGATCGTCGCGCCACAGACTAGGATCGCGACGAACGCCGGCCTGTGCATTGGGCTAACCCTGCTTAGCATTACAGTTGTGATTTTTGTTTGACATGAGATTTCTGTGCTGCGGCCTGATGAGCCCGCCGCCAGAGCGACCATGCGATGACATCGGCGGGTTGGATGCGCTTTCGCGCGAGACGTTGGGCTATGCGGCGGATTTCCTGGATCGACCAACGGATGAGATCGAATGTCTTGGCGTTGCGCTTGAGTTTGTTTTTTTGGGCGCCGGATTGTTGGCCTGATGTTGGATGGCAGCCATCATGGCGAAGGCGAGCATGACGAGCGAGACGTGACGATGCCAGCCATGCCAGGATCTGGATTCGTTGTGGTCGAGCCCGAACTCGTTTTTGGCTGTCTCGAAGCTGTCTTCGATCGCCCAGCGGTGGCCTTCGACGCTGACAAGTGTTTTGATTGACGTTCCTGCCGGGCACCAGGTCGTGAAGTAGGCGAGATCGCCGTTAGCGATATTACGTCGGATTAGCAGGCCACGTGTCCAAAGGACCTGGCTGTGATGGTTAGACTCTTCGCCTTCGAGATCGGCCAATTCGACGTAGCACCAGTCATGCAATCGTGGCCCTTTGGTTCCGGCACCGGCCGACAGACGCCGCCAGTCAGATCGTTGCTGCGTCTTTGCGATCTCCTCGGCGGTGCCGATAACCCGTTGCGGATTGCCCCAGGATGCAAACCAATGATTGGAATTGATGCCGAGGACATAGCCTTTACCGGCTTGGCGTAGGTCCCGCTCGGTATCGCCGACCCCATAGACGCTATCGGCCGCAACCCAGCGGAACGGCACGCCAGCCGCAAGGGCGCGCTCGATCATCTCGGCCGCAAGCTGAGGCTTGGTCGAAAAGCTGACGTCGCCCGGCACGTATGTGGTCTTCAGGCGAGCCGGATCGTCGGTCCAGCCCTTCGGCAAATAGCGCGCGCGATCGATGAAGGCATGGCCATGACGCGACACATAGGCAGCAAAAACACCGATCTGGCAGTTCGCAATTTTGCCCGCTGAACCAGTGTATTGCCGCGCCACCCCGCACGATGCCTTGCCTTGCTTGAGAAACCCGGTTTCATCGATCACCAGCACCGCGTTATCGTCCGCAAGATGCTCGGTGACATAGTCGCGCACAAGGTCGCGCAGCGCATCGGCATCCCACCGGTCACGGCCCAAAACCGCCTGCTGCCGCCAAGGCCCAGGGTCGCCCGCCGCCTCCGCGCGCATCCATCCGGTTTTGCGACGCTCGTCGCCAAGCAGCCCGTCTACGAACAACCCCGCGTTCAACGCTGCGCGCTCCTGCGCGAACAGCGGTCGCATCCGGCTCTTCACCTCCCGCAGCGACAATGCCCACAACTCAAGCGTCGTCTCAATCGATGCCTCCGTCATCCATGATCTCCGAATTATGGTGACCCATGGATTTAGAAATCAAACAAATGCGCCAGCAAAAAATCACAACTATAATGTTAGCGGCTGTCCAGGTTGGACACCTGTTTCAACGGCTTCGCCGGTTTCGGCGTCGGCGACGGCTGCACAAAGCCGCCCGCCGTGACCGCCTCGTTCAGCGCCGTGCGATCCAGCGCGTCGTCGTGTTTATAGACGTCGTCGCGGAACTGCACCGTGCCGTCGCGCGTCACCCAGCCGGTGAGGTAGACCCAGGCGACCGGCATCTTGTGCGGCAGATTGATGATCTTGGTCTCGCCGCCGGCGATGGCGGCGTCGATATTCTCGCGGCCCCAGCCGGGCGGCCCCTCCTGGAGAATCCAGGCGGCGAGATCGCGCACGTTATCGACGCGCGTGCAGCCGTGGGAATCGAAACGATAGTCGTCGGCGAACAGCTTTCTGGTATCGGTGTCGTGCATGTAGACCGAATACGGATTCGGCATGTCGATTTTCAGATAGCCGAGCGCGTTCCAGGTCCCGGCGTCCTGCCGCACGGTGAAGTTCGGGGAGCGGTCGGAGTTCCAGTCGACGCTGTGGGGATCCAAGTCTTCGTTGTGAGCACCGATGAGGCGCATGTGCATGCGGCTCAGATAGCTTGGGTCCTTGCGCATGTGCGCGTAGATTTCGTTCTTGGTGATCGACAGCGGCACCGTCCAGGTCGGATTGATGTCAACCGCGGTGATCGAGGCGGTCAGCGTCGGCGACGGCTTGTCGATCTTGCCGACGATGACGCGATAGCGGCGCTCGACCTTGTCGTGCGCAACGGCCTCGACGAAGGCGGCTGGGATGTTCACGACGACGTAGCGGTCGGCAAACGTAAAATCCATGCCGAGCAGGCGATCGAGCGATGCCTGGAGTTGCTTGACCCGTTCGCCGATCGGGACGTTGAGCGCTTTCAGGGTTTGGGCGTTGACCGAACCCGTGGCATCGAGACCGTGGCGCAGCTGAAAGCGCTTGACGGCATCGACGACGTCGGCGTCGTAGCTGTCGCCGGCCTCCTTCTTAAGCGAAAGGTCATCGGTGATCGCAAGGCGGTGACGCAACGTTGCCACGTCGGGACCGCTGGCGCCGGGCGCGAGTTTTGCGGTCGGCGAAATGGTCGGCCAGCCGCCGCGGACCTGGATGTCCGCATAGCTCAGCAGCGCTTCTTTGATGCGCTGGAACGTCCCCTCGTCAAATACCGGATTGGACGTCAGCGCCAATTCGGCGGCCGAACGTTGCTCGGGGGTCGACGGCTGCTTGGCGGCTTGCGCAGGCTTGGCGGCAGGCTGCGGCGGCTTTGCCGCCGTGGCAGGCGCCGGCTTGGCGGGCGCGGGCTGACCGGGAGGTACGAGAGTAGGCTGACCCGCGACCTGTGCAAACAATGGGCCGGTCCCGACAATCAGTGCGAAAGCAGCGCCGGCAATCGAAATCGAACGCAGAAGCGTCGGCATGATGGTATCCGCCTCCCCAGAATATGAAAAACATATCGCGGCGGTGTGGCGGCATTTGGACCTCCCACACTCGGTACCGCCCAGGCTAAGAGACGCCGGTTTCAATTTTCTTCATCGGCGACCGTTTGGAGAGTATAAGCCTTCCATGACCAAGCTTCTAGAAAAGGCACTTGAGGCGGTCCGCATCCTTCCGCCGGATGCTCAGGACGATATTGCCCGGATCGTCTTACTGCTTGCCGGAGCAGACAACGGCGCCGTCGAACCGCTTGCGGCCGACGAACAGGGCGCCATCGCCCGCTCAAGGTCGGCGGCAGCCCGCGGCGAGTTCGCCACCGACGAGCAGATTCAGAGCGTCTGGGCGAAGCACGGTATGTGAAGATCCGCTACACGCTTCCGGCGCTCGCTGATCTCGATTCGATCCTCGAATACATTGCCGCCCACTCCCCTCAAGGGTCTAAGCGCGTCCAAGCACGCATCCAAACAATCATCCACCTGCTCTCGATTCATCCCCACATCGGCGCACGGACGGCCGATCCGACTATTCGGCGGCTGACGACGTTGCCATATCCGTATTTGGCTTTCTATGAAATCGCTGAAACAGAGATCATCATTCACGCGGTGCGCCATGCTGCCCGCGACCCGTCGGGCATGCCCGGCGCCGACCAAGACTGAGATCGAGAAAGAGGACCTTCCTGGATGAGCACGCCGGACACCGGACGTGCTGATCACTTATGCCTGCGGCTGCGGCTCCATCGGGCCGGCCTCGGGGCGCGGACGGTTGCGGCCGGCGCCGGCGGTCGGCACGGTCGACGCACGCGGCGTCGACGGCTCGATCACCGACTCGCGATTGGGCTTCTTGCCCATCAGCAGGTCTTTGATCTCGTCGCCGGTCAGCGTCTCAAACTCAAGCAGCCCCTTGGCGAGCGTCTCGAGGTCGGCACGCTTTTCGGTCAGGATTTGTTGCGCTTCCGTGTAGCCGGCTTCGACATAGCGCCTGATCTCGGCGTCGATCTTCTGCGTGGTCGCTTCTGAAATGTTCTGCTGGCGCGCCACCGAGTAGCCGAGGAACACCTCTTCCTGGTTCTCGCCGTACGCCACAGTGCCGAGCGCGTCGGAAAGACCCCAGCGCGTCACCATCATGCGAGCGAGCTTGGTCGCCTGCTCGATGTCGGAGGCGGCGCCCGAGGTCACCTTCTCGTGGCCGAACACCAGTTCTTCGGCGACCCGGCCGCCCATCATGATGGCGAGCCGCGCCGTCATCTGCTCGAGGCTCATCGACAGCTTGTCGCGCTCCGGCAGCTGCATGACCATGCCGAGCGCGCGGCCGCGCGGGATGATCGTCGCCTTGTGCACCGGATCGGTCGCCTTGACGTTGAGCGCAACAATGGCATGGCCGCCCTCATGATAGGCGGTGAGGAGCTTCTCCTCTTCGGTCATGACGAGCGACTTGCGCTCGGCGCCCATCATCACCTTGTCCTTGGCATCCTCGAATTCGACCTGGGTGACCATCCGTTTGTTGCGCCGGGCCGCCATCAGCGCGGCCTCATTGACGAGGTTCATCAGGTCGGCGCCGGAGAAGCCGGGCGTGCCGCGCGCGATGGTCTTGAGAACGACATCGGGCGCGAGCGGCACTTTGCGCACGTGAACTTTCAGAATCTGCTCGCGGCCGACCACGTCCGGGTTCGGCACGACGACCTGGCGGTCGAAGCGGCCGGGCCGCAGCAGCGCCGGATCGAGCACGTCGGGCCGGTTGGTCGCCGCGATCAGGATGATGCCTTCATTGGCCTCGAAGCCGTCCATCTCGACGAGCAACTGGTTCAGCGTCTGCTCGCGCTCGTCGTTGCCGCCGCCGAGGCCGGCGCCGCGGTGACGGCCCACCGCGTCGATCTCGTCGATGAAGATGATGCAGGGTGCATTCTTCTTCGCCTGCTCGAACATGTCGCGCACGCGGCTCGCGCCGACGCCGACGAACATCTCGACGAAGTCAGAACCCGAAATGGTGAAGAACGGCACGTTGGCTTCGCCGGCGATGGCGCGCGCCAGCAGCGTCTTGCCGGTGCCGGGCGGTCCGACCAAAAGCACGCCGCGCGGAATGCGTCCGCCGAGCCGCTGGAATTTGCCGGGGTCGCGCAGGAATTCGACAATCTCCTGCAGGTCGAGCTTGGCCTCGTCGACGCCGGCCACATCCTCGAACGTGACCCGGCCATGCGCTTCAGTGAGGAGCTTAGCGCGCGATTTGCCGAAGCCGAGCGCTTTGCCGCCGGCGCCCTGCATCTGGCGCGACAGGAAAATCCACACGCCGATCAGCGCGACGAACGGCAGCCAGGAGATCAGCAGCGAGACGAACCACGGAACGTTCTCGGTCTGCGGCCGCGCCGTGATCGAGACGCCCTTGTTGTAGAGCCGCTGGATCAGCGTCGGATCGCTCGGTGAATAGGTCTGGAAGGTCCGGCCGTCGGTGAAGGTACCGTGAATTTCGGGGCCCTGGATCAGAACGTCGCGCACGCGGCCCTGGTCGACCTCGTTGAGCAGCTGCGAAAACGAAATGTCTTGCGACGTCGTGTGCTGGCCGGGGTTCTGGAACAGCGTGAAGAGCGCAAGCAGCAACAGGACGATGATCACCCACAGGGCAAAATTGCGCAGATTAGCGTTCATCTTAAGTCCTTGAACCGCGACCGCGCGGTGCCCGAGAGTTCACAAAATGCCTGCAAATCGTGGCAGCTTCACGTCTCAGATACCATGCCAATGTAGGCGTCAACTCGCCCCATGCCAAGGGAACCGGGAAAAGCGCAACCTGACAAGTATAGGACAACTTCGTAAAGCGGCTGTTGCCGGCTCACTGCATAGCTGAGGGGCGCCGGGCGGGGGCGCGGCGGCGCGATCCCCGGCGCGCCGGGGCGGGCTCGACGGTGACTTCGTTCGCTGCCAAGTGTGATCAAAGCCCCCGCCAGAGTCCGCCGCAGCGGCGAACGGGCGGCGGCAAGCGCCTCATAAAGCGCCTCAAGTTTGGCGAGTTCGACAGGCCCTTCGCTGCCGGTGTGACCGATCGCCTCGCCCAAGAGCCGCAGCCCCACCTCGGCCGGCAAGCTTGCGAATTGCGACGTCTCGAAGACGATCGGACCACGCCTCGACCAAGGGTCCGGTGCCAATGCGTTTCGCGCGGCCGCGACTGCAAACGCTACGGTCGCCTCGGCGCGCCGCATCCGCGCTGCGAGCCGCGCCAGACCGCGGGCGTCGAGTCCCTCGCGTGCGAGCTCGGGCATCAGCATGCGCAAGCGCGCGCGGGTGAACCGCGGATCGACGTTCGACGGGTCTTCGCTGAAACCGATGCGTAAAGATTTGAGCGTCGCGACCAGGCGCGCCTTCGAGATGTGCAACAGCGGACGAAGCAGCATCTGCCCGGTCATTCTGATGGGCAGCGGCGAGGAGCGCGCCATTCCGCCGAGCCCAATGAGGCCGCTTCCGCGTGCAAGCCGAAACAGCACCGTCTCGGCCTGATCGTCGAGCGTGTGCGCGGTCAAAATATGGGCACAGCCGGTCTGTGATGCGGCTTGCGCCAGCAGCCGGTAGCGCGCCAGACGGGCCGCTTCTTGAAGTCCCGTCCGCGGCTTTTTGCCGGACCAGCGCACGGTCCGATGCGGCACGCCGAGTTTGCCGGCGAGCCGTTTCACTGCGGCCGCCTCGCGCGCCGACTCCGGACGCAGGCCATGGTCGACCGTGACGGCGATAAGTTTCGGCGTGCGTTGCCGCTGCGATTTTAGTCCCCTCACCCAGCGTGCAGCGAGCACCAGCAGCGCTGTCGAGTCCGGGCCGCCCGACACAGCGAGGATCAAACCGGACAAATCTTCGAGGCCGTGAAACAGCGCGTTCGCTTCCGCGTCGCCGACGGCGTCGTCAGCAGTGGTCACGCTTCTGTTCCCGGTCGACGTTCTGCTTCACGCTCAGCGAGGCGCGCGGATATTTGCGCAAGACTTCGCCCAACGACGCGCAGGCGGCCTCTTTTTCACCGAGCGCCGCGAGCGACTGACCGAGTCGCAGCAGCGCATCGGGCGCTTTCGCGGTGTTCTCATATTTGGTGGACACGGCGAGGAATGCTTCGGCGGCATCGCGGTAGTGCTGATCCTGGTACAGAGCTTCGCCAAGCCAGTACTGGGCGTCGGCCGAGAGCCTGTCGGTCGGATATTTGTGCAGGAAGGAGCGGAAGGTGTCTTCGGCGAGCGCGAAGTCCTTGTGCTGGATGTAGCCATAGCCGAGATCGTATTCGTCCTTCGGCGTGGCGCCGGGCGGCAGCGTCGCCGGCACGGGTCCGGTCGAGGCAAGATTGCGCGGCGGCGGAGCCGGCAACTCACCCGTGGACGGCTGCCGGCCAGCACCGGGGCTCGATCCGGACTCGATCCGAGCTCGATCCAGGATTCAATCCAGGCGTTGACAAATCGAGCGGCGCTCCGGGGACAGCAGGACCGGCGGAAGCAACCGGCGCCGGCGGCCGATCGTAGATCGGCGGCGGTTCGGACGTGGCCGCGCTCGTTCCGAGCGGACGCGGCGCGCCGGGCGCGCTCGGATTGGCATTCGGGTCGAACGCATCCGAGCGCCGGCTGGGCGACGGCGGCGGCTCGATCGGGGCGACAGGGGCCGGCGGTGATGCGACTGCGGCGGGCGGCGGCGCCATCGGCGCGGTGCGCGGCGGTGCCGACGGTTGCGGAGCCGGTGCAGCGGTACCCGCCTGCTGCTGTAGGCGCTGAACCTGCTGCTCAAGCTGCTGATTGCGATACTGCAGTTGCTCGATTTGGCCCGTGAGTTCGCGGATCGCCCCTTCGAGGCGATCTATCCGTGTCACCAGATCACTCGCGGACATCTGGGCGCGGGCGCCGTGCGCCCACAGCGCACTTGCAAGCGCCATCGTCAGCAAGAAGGTAGAGCGGCTCATCCGCAGCGACATTTTGAATGAAAACGCAGCACCTACCATAGCGGACCCTGCGACCAAATTGTGACTTCGTATCTGACGTAGCCTCTTAGCCCTTGCATCGTGACCGTCAACCGCAGATCGTCGGTCACTCGGCCGGCTGAATACGCGGATGCGTGCGGGACGCGCGCCACTCCTCGAAGCGCTGCACCACCACGAACAACGACGGCACGAACAGGACCGCCAGACAGGTCGAAGCGATCATGCCGCTGAACACGGTGATGCCGATCGACTTTCGCGCGGCAGCGCCGGCGCCGCTTGCGACCACCAGCGGCGCGACGCCGAGGATGAAGGCGAAGGACGTCATCAGGATCGCGCGAAACCTGCGCGGGCGCCGTCGACCGCCGCATCGAGGATCGGCTTGCCGTCGCGCACCCGATGCTCGCGTGCGATCTCGACGATCAGGATCGCGTTCTTGGCCGACAGCGCGATCAGCAGGATGACGCCGATCTGGGTGTAGAGATTGTTTTCGATACGCAGGCTCGTCAGCACCAGCACCGGCCCCACCAGTGAGAGCGGGACCGACAGGATCACCGACAGCGGCGCGTACCAGCTCTCGTATTGACCGGCCAGCACCAGATAGACCAGCAGCATCGCCATGGCGAAGACGAAGTACATCTGATTGCCGACGATCTTTTCCTGATAGGACATCGCGGTCCATTCGAAGCCGGTGCCGGGCGGCAGCGTGTGCGCGGCATTCTCTTCCATCAGACGGATCGCCTCGCCGGAACTGAATCCCGTCGCCGGCAGGCCGATGATGCTCGACGACGGATAGAGATTGTAGAGGCTGATCAGCGGAGCGCCGACGGCCAGCGAGACCGAAGCGACGGTGCCGAGCGGAATCATCTGGCCCTGATCGTTGCGCACCGTGAGAATTTCGATATCGCGAGGCCGCAGCCGGAACGGCGCGTCGGCCTGCGCGTTGACCTGAAACACACGGCCGAACTTGTTGAACTGCACCGCGTAGGTGGAGCCGAAATAGGTCGCGAGCGTGCCGAACACCTGATCCACCGAAACGTGCAGCGTCTTGGCTTTGACACGATCGACGTCGACGCGCAGTTGCGGCGCAGCCGCGCGGAACGACGTCGAAACACGCTGCAGCGCGCTCTGCGACTGCGCGTTCTCGATCATCGTATTGGTGATGCTCTGCAGCTTGGCGAAGTCGGTGCTGCCGTCGCGCAGTTCGACCTGCATGGTGAAGCCGCCGGCATTGCCGATGCCTTGGATCGGCGGCGGCGGCAGCACGATCACGCGCGCGTCGATGCCGGAGAGCGCCTGCGACAAGCGCGGGAAAAACTTTCTGCAGGCTCGTCGCGCTCGCTCCAGTCCTTGAGCACCACATAAGCGACGCCGGCGTTGGCAAGGTGGCATTGTTGTCGAGCGCCGAAACGCCGGCGATGGTGAGCACTTGATCGACGCTCGGATCGGCGCGCGCGATGGTTTCGACCTGTTCGAGCGCGCTTTGCGTGCGCTCCGAGCGAAGCGCCGTCCGGCAACTGCAGCGCGACCAGCAGATAACCCTGATCCTCGATCGGCAGAAAGCCGGTCGGCACCCGCGATAATCCCCACATCGCGACCGCAATGATCGACATCGCGATGATCGCCATCAGTCCGGCATGCGCCACCATGCGGCCGATCAGGCCGGTATAGCGGTGCTCCAGCTGCGCGTAGACCGCGTTGAAGCCACGAAAGAAGGCGTTGCGCCGCTCGGGCGGCACCGGCGGACGCAACCACAGCGCCGCCTGCGTCGGCTTCAACGTCATCGCATTGATGGCGGACAGCAGCGCGGTCGCGGCGATCACGAGAGCGAACTGCGCGTACATGCGTCCTGTGAGGCCCGGCAGGAACGCCGCCGGCAGAAACACCGACATCAGCACCAGCGTGATGCCGATGATCGGGCCCAGCAATTCGTTCATCGCCTGGATCGCCGCGTCGTGGCCGCTCATGCCGCGCTCGACATTGTGGGCGGCGCCCTCGACCACGACGATGGCGTCGTCGACCACGATGCCGATCGACAGCACGATGGCGAACAGCGTCGAGAAATTCACCGTGAAGCCGAGCGCCCACATCGCCGCGAACGCGCCGATGATGGTCACCGGCACCGTCGTTGCCGGTATCAGCATGGCGCGCCAATCCTGCAGAAACACCAGGATGACGATCAGCACCAGCACGCCGGCTTCGATCAGCGTCTTGTAGACCTCGTGGATCGAAGCGTTGACGAACTTCGTCGTGTCGAACGGCGTCGAGTAGACCAGCCCCTGCGGAAACTCGCGCGCGAGTTCCGCCATCTTGGCGTTGACCGCCTGTTCGACTTCGAGCGCGTTGGCGCCGGGCGACTGATAGATGCCGATGCCGGCGGCCTGCTTGCCGTCGAGCGTAAACACCTGGCCGTAGGTCTGCGCGCCGAGTTCGACCCGGCCGACGTCGCGCACGCGCGTCACCTCGCCGCTGCTCGCCGGTCTTGACGATGACGTCGTCGAATTCGGTCGCCGTCGACAGGCGGCCGGAGCAGATCGATCGTGTAGCTGGAAGTTGACGCTCGGCGGCGCCGGCGGCATGCCGACCTGGCCGGCCGTCGACCTCCTGGCTCTGCTGCTGCAAGCGCCTGAACGACATCCTGCGCGTTGAGGCTGCGCGCCTTCAGCTTGTCCGGATCGAGCCAGATGCGCATCGAATATTGGCCGGCGCCGAACACGTTGACGTTGCCGACGCCGGGCAGCCGCGCCAGCTCGTCCTTGAGGCTGATGGTGGCGTAGTTCGCGAGAAACAGGCTGTCGTAGCGGCTGTCGGGCGAGGTCAGCATGACGAACAGCAAGATCGCGGTCGAGCGCTTCTGCACCGTGACGCCCTGCGCCTGCACCGCCTGCGGCAATTGCGATAGCGCGCTCGCCACACGGTTCTGCACCAGGATTTGCGCGGTATCGAGGTCGGTGCCGATATTGAAGGTGACGGTCAGCGTGTAGCTGCCGTCGCTGGCGCTGGTCGATTGCATGTAGATCATGTTCTCGACGCCGTTGACCTGCTGCTCGATCGGCAGCGCCACCGTGTCCATCAGCGTCGCCGCGCTCGCGCCCGGATAACGCGTCGTCACCTGCACGGTCGGCGGCACGACGTTAGGATATTGCGCAATCGGCAAGCCGTAAAGCGCGACCGCGCCGATCAGAATCATCAGGATCGCGAGGACGTTCGCGAGAACCGGCCGCTCGATGAAAAATTTGGAGATCATGCGCGATCGTCTCGGCGAGATTGTCTGGCGCTAATTTGCTGCCGATGCGGAACGGACTTCGGCGTCGACCTTCTCGCCCGGAATGGCGCGCATGATGCCGCCGACGACGACACGGTCGTCTTTGGTCAGGCCGCTGTCGATCGCGCGCAACTCGCCGACGAGCTGTCCGGGTTCGACTTTGCGTTGCTCGACCACGCTGTCCTTGTTGACCACCAGCACGTAGCGTCCGGCCTGATCGCCGCCGAGCGCGACATCGGGCACGAGCAACGCCTGCTGCGGCGAGAAAGGAATGCGCACGCGCACGAAAGAACCGGGCAACAGCAGCCGATCGGTGTTCGGCAAGATGCCGCGGGCGGCAAGCGTGCCGGTCGAGGGATCGACGGTCGGCGCCACGTAGTCGAGCTTGCCGACGTGAGGAAAGTCGGTCTCGGTCTGCAGGGCGACTTCGACCGGCATGCCGAGCAGATTGGCCGTGGTCTGGCCGCGGCTTACGAGCGTGGCGCGTACCTGCAGGGCATCGCGTTCGCTGGCGGTGAAGTTCACCCAGATCGGGTCCATCTGGACGATGGTGGCGAGCACGGTCAACGTAGCGCCGCCGCCCACGTACTCGCCGATCGACACCTGGCGCGCAGTGACGACGCCGTCGAACGGCGCGGTCACGTCGGTGTAGCTGAGATTGATCTGGGCCTGCTGCAAGTTGGCCTGCGCCGACTGCACGTCGGCCTGAGACGAATCGCGCTGGGCCAGCGCCTTGTCGTAGTTGGCCTGTGTGGAGACCTGCTTTGCCACCAGATCGGCCTGCCGGTCGTATTCCTGCTGCGCCTGTACCAATGTCGCCTTGGCACTGGTGACCGATGCCTGCGCGGCGTCGACCTTGAGCTTGTAGGGCTCGGGCTCGATGGTGAAGAGCGACGTGCCTTTCTTGACGAAGTCGCCGTCCTTGTAACTGATCGCCTGCACAAAGCCCGCGACGCGCGCCACGAGGTCCACCTGGTTCACGGCGGCCGTGTTGCCGGTAGCCTCGAAGTAGCGCGTCACCGTCTGCTCGACCGGTGCGGCGACGGTGACCTTCGGCGGCGGCGGCGCGGCGTACTGATTGCTCTGGCCACAGGCGGCGAGGCTTGCCGCAGCAGCAGTGGCGAGTGCTGCACGGACGACGATGGCGGGGGTCATGACCGAGACCTCGTCACAATTTCTGCAAGCGCCGGAAGCGAAATACCGGATCGCGGCGCAAAGGGGCGCCACGATCCGATGTCAGGCGCGCATTGGTAAGGCACTTTATGACAGCAAAACGGTAACAGCGCGACGACGCGACCGGCGTGCCATTTGGGCGTCGATTACGCGAAAGTCCTTGCGTAGAAAACGGGCGTTACGAGCTTTGGTTCAGCACCGTCACGGCGCGGCGGTTTTGCGACCAACACGAAATGTCGTCACACACCGCGACCGGCCGCTCCTTGCCGTAAGAGATGGTGCGCATGCGCTGCGCCGACACCCCGCGCGACACGAGATACTCGCGGACGGTCTGAGCGCGGCGGGCGCCGAGCGCGATATTGTACTCGCGCGTGCCGCGCTCGTCTGCATGCCCCTCAATCGTAAATGCATAGCGATTGTAGAGATTGAGCCACTGCGCCTGCTTGTCGAGCGTCTCGCGCGCCTGCGGCGTCAGTTCCGTCGAATCCGTCTCGAAGAACACGCGATCGCCGACGTTGACGACAAAGTCCTGCTGGCTGCCGGGCGCCGCCGCGCCCGCCATCGTACCCTGGTCGGTTTGCTGTTTGGCGCAGCCGGCGATCATCAGGCCTGCGATGATCACGCCGGCAAGCCGGGCCGCAAATTTTGCGCCTCGAATGCTTGCCACGTTCATTCCGGTGCCTCCATTAGTTCGTTCGTGACCGGACATGGTTGATCTCTGGCGGGTCTAGCAGCGCCTTCGTTAAACGAACGTTCCATCAACCTTGATGAGGCCTTGCAAAGAAGCCTCGACCCCGCGCTTTGCCCGTAAAGCTTTTGCAATGGTTAATGGGGCGTCAATGCGGCGAGGATATGAAACTGTCATTCCGAGTCAGGATAGCAGCGGCGACCAGGCCGGATCGGAGGCGAAGCTCGGCGTCGGAACCTTGAGATCGTTGCGGCCGGCGATGTCGATGGTGAACAGCGCCGGTCCCGGGCTGCCGGCCTCATCGCGGAAGAACATGATCACCCGGCCATTGGGCGCAAAGGTCGGTCCCTCGTTGTGGAACCCTTCGGTCAGGATGCGCTCGCCGGACCCATCCGGCTTCATCACCCCGATGGCGAACTTGCCCCCCGCCTGCTTGGTGAAGGCGATGTAGTCGCCGCGGGGCGACCACACCGGGGTCGAATAGGTTCCGTCGCCGAAACTGATGCGCTGCGCCGAGCCGCCGGTCGCGGCCATGACGTAGATCTGCGGATGGCCGCCGCGATCGGACTCGAAACAGATCTGCGATCCGTCCGGCGAATAGGACGGCGAGGTATCGATCGCCGGCGTATCGGTGAGCCGCGTCGTCGCCTTCGAGCGCAAATCCATGACAAAAATGTTGGCGTTCGAGCCCTCCTGCAGGCTCATGATGACGCGCTGGCCGTCGGGCGAAAAACGCGGCGCGAAGCTCATGCCAGGAAAGTTGCCGACGATCTCGCGCTGACCCGTTTCGATATTGAGAAGGTAGACCCGCGGATCGCCCTGGCCGTAGGCCATGTAGGTGATTTCCTGCGTTGACGGCGAGAAGCGCGGCGTCAGCACGAGCTCATCGCCGCGTGTCAGATACCGCACGTTGGCGCCGTCCTGGTCCATGATGGCGAGCCGCTTGATGCGCCGTTCCTTCGGGCCGGTCTCGTCGATGTACACGACGCGGCTATCGAAATAGCCCTTCTCGCCGGTGAGCCGCTCGTAGATCGCATCCGAAATGATATGGGCAATGCGCCGCCAATTGTCCGGCGTCGTGAAATATTGCTGGCCGGCGAGTTGTTCGCCCGCCAGCACGTCCCACAGCCGGAACTCCGCTTTGAGGCGGCCGTCGTTCTGCCGTGTCATGCGTCCGGTCACCAGCGCCTGCGCACTGATGGTGCGCCAGTCGGGAAAGCGCGGCACCGCGTCGACGCTGTTGATCTTTTCGATGAACGCGCCGGGATCGATCGGCGCGAACAGTCCGCTGCGCTTCAAGTTCGACGTGATGATCTGCGAGACGCCGCGCGCCGTGTCGCCGTCGGACGGGCTGCCGGCGATGAAATCGGGAATGGCGATGGGCATCGGCTGAAAGTTGCCCTGAGTGACGTCGAGGCGCACGACCGCAGACGCGTAGCGCGTCGACAGCGCCAAACCTGACGCCATCGCACCAAGGACCAAGGCTCGGCGGCGAGTGATGGGAGCGCGGGACGTATGGGACAGCGTGACGACGCCCGACCGGTTCTGGTTAGCCACCGAGCAACTCATGGGGATCGAATTTCACTTCAATGTCTTTCCATTGGTCGTAGTGCTCAGGCTTGAGCATGGTGAACGGCTGACACACCATGAGTGCGCGCTTGCCGCTCTGGGCGAGCGCCGGGCCCAGCGCCGACGGCGAACCTTCGACCACCACGGGTTCGTGCGCCAGGGACCCGTCTGGTTTGAACAGCACGCGCAACACGACGTAGAGCCTGGTGTTGCTATCGATGCCCGCCGGCGGGCTCCAGCACTGGCTGATGCGCGCGCGCAGCGCATCGATCTCGCTCTGCGACAGTTGCGCCGCCTGTCCGTCCGACGCGCCGAGATTAGCGACGCTGTTCGGCGCCTGCGCGGCCGCCACCTGCCGCTGCGGATCGCGTTTGTCGAGCAACTGGGCGACCTGATTCGCGTCGAACTTGGGCGACGGCTTCGGCTCCTTCTCTGGCGCCTGCTTGTCGTCCGGCTTCGCCGGCTTCTTGGTGTCGTCCTTCTTCAACAGATCCGCGATCTGATCGAGCTTGGGATCGGGCGACTTGGTCTTGTCCGCCTTGTCGGGCTTCGGATCGGTCTTGGCCTCAGCCTTGGGATCCGGCTTCTGCGGCTTGGCATCGATTTTCGGCTTCGACGCGTCCGTGGTGATGTCGGGCTTGTCTGCGACCTTGGGGGCAAGCTCCTTGACCGGCTTCGGGGTATCGACCTTGTCGGCCAGTGGCTTGATGTCGTCGACCTTCAGCTTCGGGGGGGCGTTTTTGACCCCCTGAAGTCATCTCCGAATAGTCCTTGGCCGAAATAAACTCGACCGGCAGCGTCTCCACCGGCGGTGCATTCATGGGCTGCGCCGAAATGAACACGAGTCCGGACGCCAGCGCGCAGACGTGTCCGATGCACGATATGGTCAGGCCAGGCCTCATCCCCCACCCTGCTCGACCTCGGTCACCAGCGCGACCTTGTGGTAGCCGGCCGCCGATAACCGCCCCATCACGCGCATCATGGTGCCGTAGTCAACTTTTTTGTCGCCGCGCACAAAGATGCGCTCGTCCCCGCCGGCCCCGCCATTGGTGTCCGTGATGGCCTTGAGCTTCGGCACAAGGTCCTCGGCCTTCACCTCAGTATCCTGCAGGAAGATCTGACCCTGGACGTTCACCGAAATGGTCAGCGGCTCGCGGTCTTGTTCCAGCGCCTTAGCCTGGCTCTGCGGCAGGTCGAGCGGCACACCGACCGTAAGCAGCGGAGCCGACACCATAAAGACGATCAGCAGCACCAACATGACGTCGACGAACGGCGTCACATTGATCTCGCTCAACACTGCCTTGCGGCGGCGCCCCCGCCGTCCGGCCGAGGTCGCGCTGACCACATTCGCCGCCATATCGGTCCCTCACCCGCGCTCGTCGATCTGCCGCGACAGGATAGCCGTGAATTCGTCCGCGAAGCCTTCGAGCCGTTGGGCCTGCCGGTTCACCTCGGTGGTAAACTTATTATAGAAAATAGTCGCCGGGATGGCGGCAACGAGGCCAATCGCGGTCGCAAACAATGCCTCGGCAATGCCAGGTGCGACAACCGCGAGCGAGGTGCTCTGCGAGGCAGCAATCGACTGAAAGCTCGTCATGATGCCCGATACCGTGCCGAACAGGCCGATGAAGGGCCCGGCCGAGCCCACGGTCGCGAGCACCAGGAGCCGCCTCTCCATGAGTTCGATCTCGCGGGCGATGGCGACATCCATCACCTTCTCGATGCGCATCTGCAATCCGGCAAAAGAGCGCGCGTGACCTTCGAAACTTCGCTTCCATTCCCGCATGGCGGCAACGAACAGCGCGGCAGTCGAATGTTCAGGCTTCGTCGAGAGCGATTTATAGAGCTCTTCGAGCGACTGGCCGGACCAGAAGGCCTGTTCGAAATGATCGGTGGCCTTGCGAATGCGCGAAAACAGCAAAACCTTGTCGATCGCGATCGCCCAGACCCAGATCGAGCACACCAGGAGTCCGAGAATGACCATCTCGACGAGCCAGTGGGCGTGCCAGAACAGCTGGACGATCGAAAGGCTGGAAGAGGTCAACGGCAACGCCGACGGGGCGATGTCGGCAGGAGTTCATGGGGCGTCCTTTCGGCGGTCCGGCCGGGTCGCGGGCTCAAGCGGTGGGCCATAGTCCTATTTGCTCGGACCGGGGCGGCGCACTGCGCCGGGACCGAAGGGCACGGCAGGCACCCGCATCGCGCGCGCCGACCAAGACCCGAAATTTCGCTAGGACCCGAGCCGGTCCCGCCACCGGCCGGACCGAAATCATCGCGAAACTTGTCCAAACTAGGGCGCAACACCGGTCGTTCGCCCGTAACGAAGCCTGACTGTCCTTAATGGGGCGTTAATGGCATTTCGCGGGTTGTCAGCGCTTCTTATCGCTCGGCGGCTTCCTACAGAAGTGACGGCACCGAAATAAGGAAGGGCCGCCCGCTCTCAAGCGGGCGGCCCTTCGAAGAATGTCCGCAGATCGTATTCAGCTATGGGGCTGATCGGCCGGGCCTTGTGGCCCGGTGCCTTGGGTCCGGTTGCGGCGCTCGGCCATGAAGGCGTCGAACTCGGTCTTATCCTTGGCAAAGCGCAGCCGGTCCAGGAAGTCGCGGAATTCCTGCTGCTCCTCTTCGAGGCGGCGCAGCGTTTCGGTGCGGTATTCGTCGAAGGCGCGATTGCCGCTCGAGGGCGGCGTGCCCCACCAATTGCCGCCACTGCGCAACCCATCCATCTTGGTCCGCACGCGATCCATCTTTTCCTGCATGCGATCCATTTTGCTCTGCCAATGGTTCGCGCCGTGATGACCCCAACAACCCATTCGTCCACTGCCGATGATGGCGCCGAGGACGACAAGCCCCAGCGGCCACCACGCGATGAAGCCAAGAACCATCAACACGATCCAGATCGGGTGGAACATTGCTACGACGGGCATGACAGACCTCACGTGTGAATGTGAATAACATTTACATTCACTTTTCCGATTGTCAAGGCAGGTTTGAAGCAAAATCGACAGGGCAATGAGTCGGTCAATGGCCCAGCGCGGCCGCCATTAGGCAGAACTCGGTATCGCTTCCGGCAGACCAAGTCCGCGCAGATAAACAAGCACGTTCGCCTCCAGCAGTTCCTCAGGCGACATCGGCAGCGATCGCCGCGCTGCGTCGCCGCGGCCGAACAGCGACGCGACGCCATGAGACATCGCCCAGATATGGAGCGCCACCATGAGCGCCGGCGGTCTGCCTTTCGGCGGCATCTGCGCGCAGAGTTTCTCGGCCGCACCGCGCAGCACGGCAAAGGCCTGCTCGCCGGCTTCCCGCAGTTCGGGGCTGGTGTCGAGCGGTACTCCGGCCTCGAACATCGCCGAATAGAACGCCTGCTCGGTGCGAGCGAAGTCGAGATAGGCTTTGCCCAGCCGGTCGAGCGCTGCGTAGATGTCCGGGCTACCGTCATCCCAGGCTTTAGCGAGCACGGCCTCGAACCGCTCGAAGCCGCGCAAAGCCACGCTCGCCATCAGCTCGTCGCGGTCGCGAAAGTGCCGGTATGGGGCGGCCGGACTGACGCCCGCCCAGCGCGCCGCCTCCGCGAACGTGAAGCCCGCGGGCCCCTTCTGCGCGATCAATTCAAGCGCCGCGCGAATCAGCGCCTCTTTGAGGTTGCCGTGGTGATAGCCGCGCGGCGCGCTCCGGTCGTCCTTGGACCAAGTCATGTAAATAGCTTTTACATCAAGCACGGCACAGCGTCGATGGAGCAGCGGGGATGCTTAAGCAGGCCGCCGGCGCGGCGCCGACAACGGCAGGCGGTCGAACAAGGTCGGGCCGCCCGGCGCCGCGCCCTCGATCGAGAGCAGCCGCATTTTGGTGTCCACCCCGCCGGGTGCCGAAAAACCGCCGGTCTTGCCGCCGGCCGCCAGCACGCGGTGACAGGGCACGATGATCGGGACCGGATTTTGCCCGAGCGCCTGGCCGACCTCGCGCGCCAGCGTGCGGTCGCCAAGGCGAGCGGCGACCTCTCCATAAGACAGCGTCGATCCCGCCGGTATAGTGCGTGCGATCTCATAGACCCGGCGGTTGAATTCAGGCGCGCTGTCGATGTCGATGGGCACGCCGCTCAGGTCGCGCGGTTCGCCGCCTAGCAGCGCGACGATATCATCGATGACGCGTTGGATCTCGTTCGGCGGTGTGGCCTCGTGCGCCGCCGGAAAGCGGCGGCGGATGCGGCTGCCAGTCGTGCGCTCGCTGCGTTCTGGAAACTGCACGCCGGCAACGCCGCGGGCGCTCCAGACGATGCCGCAGCAGCCGATCGCGGTGTCGAATAATGCGAAGCCAAGATCGCTCATGGTTCGACCAATATAGTCACACCACGCGCCTGCGCCGACCCGAAATCTGCGGACGTTCGGCAGCGCTGCTAAGTCTGCGTCGCCTCCTGGTCCGCCTTCATGGCGGTGCGCAGCGGCTTTGGGATCGGCCGCGCCCGGCCGCCTGAGATGAAGGCAACGCGCACCCTCGCCTCGACCAGAAGCTCGTCGCCGCGCTTGACACGCTGGAGCACGGTCGTCGACGCGCCCTTCACCACCTCCGGCTCGGTGACGATGTGGAGAATGTCGTCCATGCGCGCCGGCTTGAAAAAATCGAGCGTCATCGAGCGCACCACGAAGGCAAAACCGGGCGCCTCCTTTTCGGTCTCTTCGAACAGCGCGCGATGGTCGGCGCCGATCAGGCGCAGATAGTTGGTCCGCCCGCGCTCCATGTAGCGCAGATAATTGGCGTGATAGACGATGCCGGTGAAATCGGTGTCTTCGTAATAGACGCGCACGGTGAGCACATGGCGGCCATCGCGAATTTCACCGTCGATCGGGATTGAATGCGGGCTGGTCATCGCTGAAATTCCACTGGTGAAATCAGGACCTCGCTATCGGCGTCATGGCCGGACTTGTTCCGGCCATCCACGTCTTGTTTTGTTCGGCCCAAAGACGTGGATGCCCGACACAAGGCCGGGCATAACAAAATGTTCGCAATCGCGTCATAGTAGCGGGACTGAAGCTTCCGCCCTCACCTACCACACGAGCGCGTTCGCGGCTATCTCCACGGGACCTCTTTGGTAATTGCGTGTTCCCAATTTTGTCCGTCGAACTGGTGGGGTTTCAGCGCAGCGATATCGACACGATCGAGGCAGCGTACGTTGACGTCGATCTTATCGGGATCGGAGCGCGGGACATAGAACGGGTGCATGCCGCAGGTCGCGCAAAACGTATGCTTGGCCGTGCCAGTATTGAAGCGGTAGGTCGTCAGCGCCTCAGCGCCGCTGATGAGTTCGAACTGCTCCGGTGGCACGACGAGGTGCAAAAAGCCCTTCTTGGTGCAGATCGAACAGTTGCATTCGGTAACGCGCGAAAGATCGCCCGTCACGCGGAACCGCACGCGGCCGCAATGACAGCTTCCTTGGTAGGTATTCAGGGTCATGCCGCGCTCGCCGCGGGGCGTCATGGCCGGGCTCGTCCCGGCCACCCACGTCTTACGACACACTCACGCACGTAGAAAGACGTGGATGCCGGGCACAAGGCCGGGCATGACGGAACCTACTCGTCCCCGTCCGACCCAAACAACCCGAACTGCGCCGGGTCGCGCGACGGTTCGGCAAGGCCGAGGTGGCGGAAGGCGTGACCGGTGATCAGACGCCCGCGCGGCGTGCGCTGCAGAAACCCGCACTGGATCAGATACGGCTCGATAATGTCCTCGATGGCGTCGCGCGGCTCCGACAAAGCCGCGGCGAGCGTCTCGACGCCGACCGGCCCGCCGCCGTAGTTGAGCGCGATCGTCGTCAGATACCGTCGATCCATGGCGTCGAGGCCCGCGGCATCGACTTCGAGCGCGGCGAGCGCCTTGTCGGCGATGGCGCGATCGATCGCGGCAGAACCGGCGACTGACGCGAAATCGCGCACGCGGCGCAGAAGCCGCCCGGCGATGCGCGGCGTGCCGCGGGCGCGGCGCGCGATCTCGTTGGCGCCTTCGGCCGTCATTCCGATGCCGAGCACGCGGGCACCGCGATTGACGATCTCTTCCAGCTCGGCGACCGCATAGAAATTCAGCCGCACCGGAATGCCGAAGCGGTCGCGCAGCGGATTGGTGAGGAGTCCCGCGCGTGTCGTCGCGCCGATCAGCGTGAACTCGGCGAGGTCGATCTTCACCGATCGCGCCGCCGGCCCTTCGCCGATGATGAGATCGAGCTGAAAGTCCTCCATCGCCGGATAGAGGATTTCCTCGACCGCCGGATTGAGCCGGTGAATCTCGTCGATGAAGAGCACGTCGCGCTCTTCGAGATTGGTCAGAAGTGCGGCGAGATCGCCGGCCTTGGCGATCACCGGCCCCGAGGTGGCGCGAAAACCGACGCCAAGTTCGCGCGCCACGATCTGAGCGAGCGTGGTCTTGCCAAGCCCCGGCGGACCGACAAACAACACATGATCGAGCGCTTCTTTCCGCCCGCACGCCGCCTCGATGAAGATTGAGAGGTTCTTACGCGCCTGTTCCTGGCCGATGAATTCGGACAGCCGTTGCGGGCGCAAGCTTGCCTCCGCCGCGTCGTCCTCGCGGCGCTCCGGCGTAACGAGCTTGCGTTTGGGCTCCGAACTCACCCTTCCGACCCGCGCCTGTATTTGTTGGGCAGGAGATCGCCGATCGGCACCACGCCGGGCGATTTACCGTTCGGCACGATCACGCGCGCCTTTGGATCGTAGTCGAATATCAGTTCCCGGCAGGCGCCGCACGGCGACACCACGGCGATCGCCTGGTTCTTTTCCTCCGGCGGCGGATGCCGCACCGCGACGATGGTCTCAATGCCGGCATCGCCGAGATCGACAAAGGCGCGGCCGAGCGCGACCGCTTCGGCGCACACCGCCATGCGGCCCAGATAGGCATCGAGATTGACGCCGGTGAAAACTTTGCCCGATCGCGTTCGCAGCGCCGCGCCGACCTCCTGCCAGTCGTTGCGGTAGCGCTGCTTGATCGCCACAGTCGCGGCCGCGATCAGTTCTTTGTCCGCCTTGGTCAGTCTCTTCGTCGGCCGTTTCACTTCGCCAGTTCCCTCAGTCCAAGCCGGATCAGCGTCTTTGTCTCCGCCCCCTCGCCGGCGCTGCGCGTAGCAGCAGCAATCGCGGCGGCCGCCTGTGGCTGACCATAGCCGAGATTGACAAGCGCTGAGACCGCGTCGGCAACCGGCTGCGGCGCGCGCTTGTCGTCGAGCGCGCCCGACAGCCGCACCAGCGCCGGATCGACGTCGGTATAGGCCGGCGCCTTGTCCTTCAGTTCGGTGACGATGCGTTCGGCGACCTTCGGTCCGACACCCGGCGTGCGCGCCACCATGGCCTTGTCGCGCATGGCGATGGCGGACGCGAGGTCGGAGGGCTTGAGCGTGCCGAGCACTGCGAGCGCTACCTTGGTGCCGACACCTTGCACGGTTTGCAGCAGACGAAACCACTCGCGCTCGATGTCGGTCAGGAACCCGAACAGACGGATCTGATCCTCACGCACATGCGTTTCGATCGAGAGCACCGCGGGTTCGCCAACGCGGGGCAATTCCTGCAGCGTCCGCGCCGAGCAATGCACCAGATAGCCGACTCCGTTGACGTCAACGATGACGGAGTCCTCGCCGTAGGAGTCGATGATGCCTTTGAGCTTGCCGATCATGATTGAACCCGATCGTCATTCCGGGGCGTCGCGAAGCGACGAGCCCGGACTCCATAACCCCTATCGTTGCGGAATAAGCTCAGTACGTAGTCTGCATGACCGGTGATTAAGGATTCCGGGTCCAGCCCCAAGGGCTGGCCCGGAATGACGAGCTCAAATGCGCCGATCATCCCGCAGCCACCTTGATCACGACACTCTGCCGATGGTGCGCGTGCGTCACGGCGATGGCGAGCGCGTCAGCAGCGTCGTCGGATGAAGGATCGGCCTTCGGCAACAGCACGCCGATCATCATGCGCACCTGCGTCTTGTCGCCATGGCCGGCGCCGACGATGCTCTTCTTCACCAGGTTCGGCGCATATTCGGCGACCGGGACACCGGCGCGCGCCGGCACCACCATGGCGATGCCGCGCGCCTGTCCGAGTTTGAGCGTCGCCTTGGCGTCCTTGTTGACGAACGTCGCTTCGACCGCCGCTTCGTCGGGCCGAAACTGGTCGAGAATGCGCATCAGGCCGTCGTGTATGGCGAGCAGCCGCAGCGCCAGCGCGTCGCGATCGTTGGTCGTCACCGAGCCGCAGCCGACAAAACCGAGCCGATTGCCCATGATCTCGACCACGCCCCAGCCGGTGCGGCGGAGCCCAGGATCGATGCCAAGAATGCGAATCGGGCGAATAGCCATGGTCCCGTTGATATCCCTGCAGTGGTCCGCCGCCTAGGTTCAAGCGCGCTCGCCCCGTAACGTTCGCCCTGATAAGCAGGATCGCAAAGCTTGCCTTCGCGGCGGACATGAGCCCCGGTCTCGGTTTCGCGCTCGGCGCCATGATCGCGTTCGGCGTCAGCGATCTCATCTACAAGCGCGGCGCGGCGGCTGGCATCGATGCCGGCGAATTCGTCATGCTGCAGGCGTGGGCGTTCTGCCCCGGGGTGACGCTCTACGCGTGGCTCACCGGCACGCTCGAACTGCATCGCTCCGCGCTGTGGGGTTCGCTTGCCGGACTGTTCCTGCTCGTCGCCATGTACAACTTCGCCCGAAGTTTCAAGGGCGGTGCGGTGAGCACGAACGCGCCGATCTTCCGGCTGAACTTCACGCTGACCGCGGCGCTCGCCATCGTGTTTCTCGGCGAACCGCTGACGCTCGCAAAGGCCGTCGCGCTCACCGGCGCGCTCGTTGCTGTCTGGCTCCTGCTTAGGGAGCCGGCCAAAGCGTACGACAAGGCATCGCACGAGACGAACCTCGCCTCGCTGATCCGCGTCACGATCGCAACCGTCGCGATCGCGCTCACCAACCTGTTCTACAAGGTCGGCCTGCTGCACGGCGCGGTGCCGGAGACGATGGTGTCGACGCAAGCCTGGACATTCTGTTCGCTCGCGACGCTGCTCCGCTTCCGGCGCGAACGGCGGTTTCGCGTCACGCCGGACGCGTGGCGTTATTCCACGCTCGCGGCGGTCGCGCTCGCCGCAGCGTTCATCCTGCTGATGCACGGGCTCGCGGCGGGTCCGGCGAGCGTGCTGGTGCCGGTCGCCAATATGAGCTTCGTGTTCAGCGCGCTGTTCGGCGCATTGCTCTTCCACGAAAGCTTGAACACCCAAAAACGCCTCGGCCTTGCGATTGCGACCGCAGCGCTGGTGTTGTTCGCAGTAGGCTAGCGCAGCTTTACGCGCTCATCCTCGCGACAAGCGCGTCCGAGACCTCGAAATTGGCATAGACGTTCTGCACGTCGTCGTGCTCGTTGAGGTTCTCGATGAGCCTGAGCACCTTCTCGCCCTGCTCGTCGTCCACCGCGACCGTGTTCTGCGGCCGCCAGACCAGCGACGCCTTGCGCGGTTCGCCGAACTTGGCTTCGAGCGCCTTGGCGACCGCGCCGAAGCGGTCCTGCGCCACGTAGATTTCGTGGCCGTTCTCGCTCGACACGACATCGTCGGCGCCGGCTTCGAGCGCCGCTTCGAACATGTCGTCGGCGCTCGCGGCCTTGGCGTCGTATTCGATGACGCCGACGTGGTCGAACATGAACGACACCGCGCCGGTCTCGGCGAGGTTGCCGCCCATCTTGGTGAAGATCGCGCGCACCTCGCCCGCGGTCCGGTTGCGGTTATCGGTCAGGACTTCGACGATCACGGCAACGCCGCCCGGCGCATAGCCTTCGTAGCGGATTTCATCGTAATTCGCGGTATCGGGGCCCGACGCCTTCTTGATGGCGCGATCGATATTGTCCTTGGGCATGTTCTCGGCGCGCGCAGCAATGATGGCCGCGCGCAGCCGGGGGTTCATGTCGGGATCGGGCATGCCAAGCTTGGCGGAGACAGTAATTTCGCGGGCGAGTTTGCCGAAAAGCTTGGATTTCACCGCATCCTGCCGCCCCTTGCGGTGCATGATGTTCTTGAACTGTGAATGGCCGGCCATAGTCGTCCCAACAAAAGCTCCGGGAAAACGCCGCGCGTTATAAGCCGCCGCCGCGGCAAAATCCAGAAAGCTGGAGGGACGAAACCGCGGCGCATTTCAGACGGCGGCGAATCTTGTTCCCGCCGAACCTCAGGCCCAAAAGGCGGGCGTCGCCGTTTCGAGGCAGCCGCCGAGCCGCACCGCGCCAACGCGCGACGCAAGACCGCTCGCCGGGTCGGTTGCGACCGCGACGGCGCAGAGTGTCGCCGGACCCGTTGCCGCCTCGTAGCGCGCCGACGAGATGCGGCGCACGAAACGAAGGAGCGGTTCCTCCTTGCCCATGCCGATGACCGAGTCGTAGTCGCCGGTCATGCCGACATCGCTGACGAAGGCCGTGCCGCCGGGCAGCACGCGCTGATCGGCCGTCGGTACATGCGTATGCGTCCCGACCACGAGGCTCGCGCGGCCGTCGCAGAACAGACCCATCGCCTGCTTCTCGCTGGTCGCCTCGGCGTGGATGTCGACCACGATGGCGTCGGCGCCGCTGCGCAGCGGGCATGCCGTCAGCTCGCGCTCCATCGCCGCGAACGGATCGTCGAGCGGGTCCATGAAGGTGCGGCCCATGGCGTTGACGACGAGCGCGCGCTCGCCGTTCTTGGCTTCGATGATCGCCGCCCCGCGGCCCGGCGTGCCGGGCGGGTAGTTGACCGGACGGATCAGGCGCGGTGCACGCTCGATGAAGACCAGCGCCTCCTTCTGGTCCCAGGCGTGATTGCCGAGCGTGATCGCGTCGGCGCCGGCATCGATGAGTTCGCGGTAGATCGCCTCGGTGATGCCGAACCCACCGGCGGCGTTCTCGCCGTTGACCACCACCAGATCGAGCTTCCAGTCGCGCACGAGACCTGGCAATCGCTCGTAGACGACGGTGCGTCCGCTGCGGCCGACGACGTCGCCGATAAAAAGTATTCGCATGCGTTCAGTGGCCTCGCAGATCGATCATCTCGTGCTCGGTTAGCACGAGATCGAGGCGCTCGTCGCGCGGCGTCGATGGAACGGCGGGAACTTCCTGGGCCGCAAACGCGATGCCGACCGCCGTCACCGACTTCCGTGCGCGCAGGCGCGCGACGGTCATGTCGTAATAGCCGGCGCCATAGCCAATGCGATGGCCGGCGCGGTCGAAGGCAAGAAGCGGCACCAAGAGAATGTCGGGCTCGACTTCGGCGGCGTCGGGCTTCGGCTCGCGGATGCCCCAGACGCCGGACGCGAGCGGCTCGCCCCACGCCCACGCGCGCATGACGAGCGGCTGGCCGCGGCCGGCAACGACTGGCAGCGCAAGGGCGGCGCCGTGCTCCGCAAGCTTGCGCATCAGCGACAGCGGATTGATTTCGCTTTTGAGCGGCATGAAGCCCGAGACGATCACGCCCGCAGCGACCGGAAGCGGAAACGGCCGCGCCGCGATCGCTTCCGCCGCCGCCTGGCGTGCGTCTGCCGGCAGTGCGTCACGGCGCGAGATCGCATCGCGGCGAAGGTCGGCTTTCTTTTGCGAAATGAGGTCCACGGTTGCGAAAAATAAGTGCGGAGCCGCAATGGCCGTGGGAGCTCTGATCCCGGGAACCTACATAAGTAGGTGGGCGCCATGTGTCCGAACCCAGGGGTCCGGCAGGGACAGCTCCCGTCGAGATCGTAAGGCCCCGGGGATTTGTCTCCTCACGCACCCCGCAGCACCGCGCCTATAATGTATGCGCATCCGCTGCCGACGCCAACGTCTCGCCTGGGCCAGTGGATCAAATCGCTCAATCCGCGTTAACGCGCGGCAAAACGTCAAGCGAGGCCGTTCATGAATTCTTGCATCAGGCGACCAAAGCTCCATGCGGCGTCGCTCTTGTCTGCGGCGCTCGCGACGCTGCCCCTGCAATCCGCCGCCGGCGCTGATTCCTGCAGCGGACACCAGCTCTTGTCGGCGCCGCGTGCCGAAACGAGCTGTGAGTCGCTCAAGCCTCAGATTTTCGTCTCGCCCGACAAGAAGACCCACGCGGTGGTACTTTCCTCCGACGTCAGCCTCGACGCCACGCCCGACATGGAGAGCCGCGTCGTCATCCGCTCGAGTACCGGCGATACGCTGAACTCGCAGGATTATTCCTCGCCGCGCGGCAGCAACGGCTACTACGTCGTCACGGCGCAATGGTCGCCGGATTCGCAATTCTTCGTCTTCAGCCTGTCGTCGTCGGGCGGCCACTCGCCGTGGTAGTTTCCGATGAAGGTTTACAGCCACAAACAGAACGCATTCGCCGACTTCAGCGGCATGATCAACGGCAACCCGACCGTCTCGGGCGACTTCAAGTTTTCAGGCCCACACACGGTCACGGCCAGCACCTGGAAGCAGCCCGGCGATACGGACAACAAAGTTCCGGTCACCGTCGATCTTGAGGCGGCCTTCGCCAAGCTGAAACCGACGAATTGAGGGCCATCGCTATCTCAGAATCTCAGAGCGGCGCAAGCGCATTCCGCAGCGGCGCGCTCGACAGCATCATCAAACCGGTGAACGGCTGGCTCAGCTCCAGGATCAGATAAATCGCGCACGACGCAGAAAAGGCAAAGAGCGACAGGCAGGTAAACACCGTCGCATTCAAGCCGGAAAACAGGCTGTAACTTGCAAAGATAAGGACCAGCCAGAACACCAGGATGGCGAGGAACGGCACCGGAATGAGGTTGTCCGTTTCGACAAACAGCAAGAGGCGGGTCCGCGCCACGTCGGTGCTGATCTGGGCGGCACGAGACTGCAGCGAGCGCTGCAAGTCGGTCTGCGGCGACAACGCCTGGACCTCGAGATAGACCTGCTCGGCTGCCGCGTTGGATTCAAACCGCCCCGACGCCGCCGCCCGTTTCTCGCGCCACAGCTGATCGGCGAACGGACCGATGATAGCGCGTATCCGATCACGGATCGGCCGAGCCTCCGGCCCGTAATCGGCAAGCAGGTTATCCAGCAGAATGACGTCGGCCGTGATCTGCTTGATCTGGGTGCTTTGCGTGTCGAATGAACTCTTCGCGGCGGCGATGAGCAGGCCGAGCACAAGCGCCGCTATGGTGCCGATCAGGCCGACGCCGAGCCGCACCACATCCTGGGACTCCTTGCTGAGATGATGCTCGGGCAACAAGCGGCGCAACCCTGCGCCAAGCAGAATGCCGCCAAGCGCCATCGCGAAGATCAGGCACGACAGGCCCAAAGCGCTCATGCTCATCACGGCTGACGCTGCGCCTTTTCAGTCCGCCCGCGCGGCTCGAAAAACAGGCGCAGTAGCGTGCGTTCGCCGACCACCTCGCCAAGCGAGCGGAAGGCGAAGAACGGAATCAAGATCAGCAGCATGACGAAGCTTGCGGCGATGAGTTGCTGCAGCGTGCCGCCGGCGACGTCGAGGACCAACTCCTGCACGGGCCGGTGATGAAGATAGCCGACGATCACCTCCTCCAGCACGTTCAGGACCAGGAGCAGGACAAGAAAAGCCAGCGACTTATGGAGCGTCGGCCAGATCAGAGCCTGGTTCTTATGTCGCTCGGCGAGATGAAGCGCGTGTCCGATGCTGACGAATTTGGCGCAGATCAGCGCCTTGACAGCGGCCAGTCCAAACGGCGCGAAGGGAATGTCGTGCGCGTGCAGGACGGCCGCCTTGAAAAAGGTGAGCGCGGTAAAGCAGACATAGAGATAGGCCGAAATGATCAGAAATTCCCTCAGCTCGTCGGCCGCCCGCTTTTTGATCGAGGGTTTCTCCGCAGCGCTCTCTTTGCCGTCATTCATGTGCGTCTCCCCACAGCCGTTACGCGGTTCGGCAACCATACCGCCATAGGCGCCGCACGTCGCCGGCGCAAAGCACGGCAAAGCCGTCACCCGATGGCAACGCCGATGCTCTGATTGAGCTTCTTGGTGATCGTCTCGATGCGCTCGGCCGCCGCGTTGAGCGCCGCGGCAACGGCCGCCTGGGTGTCCTTGGCATCGACGCGGCCGCCCTAAATCGCGGCGATCTCGTCTTCCAGGTTTTTGATGCGCTGGCTTGTCTCGGCAAGCGAGTCCGCAAGAGTCAGCGCCGCCATCACAGTGAGCCGCGTGTCGCCGATCTCGCCGAATTTCGAACGCAGCCCTTCGATCCGGGAATCGAGATCGCGCGCCAGAGTCATCAGGTGGCTCTCCTGGCCGTCCTCGCAGGCCATGCGGAACTGCCGTCCGTTGATGGTCACACTCACCTGGGTCATAGGATTAGCCTTGTCATGCACTCAGCCGCTCGCTCGCGGCCGCGCCAGCGAACATTGGATCATTCCTCGGCCCCCAGCACGCTGCGGATGGTTTCGATCGCCTGGGCGATGCGCTGTACGGCCTCCTTGTTGGCGGTCTCGAGCGCGCGAGCGCGCGCGGCCGCTTGATCGAGCTCGCTCGCGAGTTGCGCGCGATCGGTGCCGAGCGCGTGGATCTGGCTCGCCAGCGCCTCCTCGCTCTGGTCAGCCTCGCGCCTGCGCTCGGCCGCCGCTTCGAGCGCGTCGAGCGCGAGCGCTAGCCTGCGAACTCGCCATCTCGATCGGATCGGTATCATCCATCGGCCATCCGCTGCCGCATGAGCATGCCGCGACGTTAGCGAAAATTGCGGGCGAAAATTGTGCGCCTGCAACGATTTACGAAGAGAACTTTACGTCGCTTCGCGCAAGAGCGTCAACGCCGCGCGCGGCCGCCTGTGCATGACGCGCGGCAGAACCCCCATCATTCGACTCATTACATTGACTCGGAAGCTTCCCATGCTATCTGTCCGGCGCTCCTTACAGAAATGGCGGACGCTCTTCGCGCCGCGCCAAGCGAGTTCCATGACGATGCCGGACCGTCTTCTCGCGGCGGGCTCAGCACAAGCCCTCGCTTCACACAATCCTGTTGCCGGCATGTCACTAAGCACATCACCCATCACTCGCACCGAACACGACCAGCTCGCGAACGCAATTCGCGCGCTGGCGATGGATGCCGTCGAACAGGCCAAGGCAGGTCATCCCGGCTTGCCGATGGGCGCGGCCGATATCGCGACCGTGCTGTTCACCCGCTTCCTGAAATTCGACCCGGCCGATCCGCAATGGCCGGACCGCGACCGCTTTGTCCTGTCGGCCGGTCACGGTTCGATGCTGCTCTATGCGTTGTTCTATCTGCTCGGCTACAACTCGATGACGATCGGCGAGATCAAGCGCTTTCGTCAGTTCGGCTCCCTCACGCCGGGCCATCCGGAACACGGCCATACCCCGGGCGTCGAGACGACGACCGGTCCGCTGGGCCAGGGACTGGCCGCGGCGGTCGGCATGGCGATTGCCGAGCGCCACCTCGCGGCCACCTTCGGCGGCGAGATCGTCGACCACACGACCTATGTGCTCGCGTCCGACGGCGACCTCATGGAGGGCATCAGCCAGGAGGCGATAGCGCTCGCCGGTCATCTGAAGCTCGCCAAACTGATCGTGCTGTTCGACGACAACGGCATCTCGATCGACGGGCCGCTGACGCTCGCCGACAGTGTCGATCAGGTGAAACGCTTCGAGGCCGCCGGCTGGACGGCAACGCGGATCGATGGCCATGATCCAGCGGCGATTGCGGCCGCGATCGAGCGCGCGCAAAAGTCCGATCGCCCCTCGCTGATCGCCTGCCGCACCACGATCGGCTTCGGCGCGCCGACCAAAGGCGGCACCGAAAAGTGCCACGGCTCGCCGCTTGGCGCCGATGAAATCGCGGCGGCGCGCAAGCAGCTCGGCTGGACAGCGCCGCCGTTCGAGGTTCCGCCCGCAATTCTTTCGGCGTGGCGCTCAGCCGGCGAACGCGGTCGCTCCACGCGGCTCGCCTGGGAACAGCGCCTTGCCGCGCTCGACGCCGCAAAACGCGCCGAATTCGTCCGCCGCAACAGCGGCAAACTCTCGAGCGCGCTCGCAGGCGCGGTGAGCAGCCTGAAGAAAAAGCTCGCCGAGGCGCCGAAGGAGACCGCAACGCGCTCGGCCTCGGAGTTCACCCTCGATGCGCTGATCCCGGAGTTGCCCGAAATGGTCGGCGGCTCGGCCGATCTCACCGGCTCGAACAACACCCGCGCCAAGGGCATGAAGACGCTCAACGCCGCGGACTATGGCGGGCGCTTCATCCATTACGGCGTACGCGAGCACGGGATGGCGGCGGCGATGAACGGCATGGCGCTCCATGGCGGCATCATTCCGTATTCGGGCACGTTCCTGGTGTTCGCCGATTATTGCCGGCCGGCGATCCGGCTCGCCGCCATGATGGGCCAGCGCGTCATTCACGTGATGACGCATGACTCGATCGGGCTCGGCGAAGACGGCCCGACGCATCAGCCGGTCGAACACCTCGCGGCGCTGCGGGCCATTCCGAACCTCAAGGTCTTCCGGCCCTGCGACATCATCGAGACCGTCGAGTGCTGGCAGCTGGCGCTGGAATCGCAGGATGCGCCCAGCGTCCTCGCGCTCACACGCCAGAACTTGCCGCAGCTGAGTCTGCTCAACGACGAGACCAACCGGTGCGCCCTTGGCGCCTACGAACTCGTCGCGGCCGATGACAGCGACGCGGTGGTGTCGTTGTTCGCCTCGGGTTCGGAGGTCGCCATTGCGGTCGAAGCCAAAAAGCTGCTCGCTCGGCAGCACGTCTCGGCGCGCGTCGTCTCGGTGCCGTGCTTCGAGCTACTTCTGGCGTTGCCGAAAGCGAAGCGCACCGCGATCATCGGCGCGGCGTGCGTCAATGTCGGCATCGAGGCCGGCATCCGGCAGGGCTGGGACGCCATTATCGGCTCGGACGGAGTCTTTATCGGCATGACCGGGTTTGGTGCCAGCGCCCCCTACAAGGAGCTTTACCAGCATTTCGGGTTGACGCCCGCCAAGGTCGCGGACGCCGCACTGGCGCGACTGAGCAAGGTATAACTGCCGGACAGTTCGC
This sequence comes from uncultured Alphaproteobacteria bacterium, assembly GCA_963732015.1. Lineage (GTDB taxonomy): Bacteria > Pseudomonadota > Alphaproteobacteria > Rhizobiales > Xanthobacteraceae > BOG-931. The sequence goes on from CAVSXY010000015.1 coordinate 243,434, forward strand.
CGCTGCCTTCCTTTCCAATTCCCGTTCCGTCATCGAACCCGCTGGGCTACGATTGCCGCCGGCCGCACAGCTCTTGTTCGCAAGCTTGTTGAATGCAGCGCTGGTTTCTCAGCTATCATTCACCGGATCACGCGCTCGCAGAACGCCTGAAGGCTGCGATCGAGCGCAGGGATTCGTCGAGTTCGCCCTGATCGTCGTGCTGGTCGAAGGCCAGTCGGTGCCGGGATTGCCGTTCGTGCGCCGGCTGCACTTCGTCGTCAGCCCCGATCCGGCGTCCGAGAAGAATATCGGCCGCATCTATGAGGCTGCCTCCGGCCGCGGATCACAGCCCGGAGCGTTATGGCGCTACACCGCGCCGTATCGCGGCCTCGACGCGATGCAGGAAAAGGACAGCGACTATTTCTTTGGACGCACCAACGAGACCGTCAACGTTTTGTCGTCTCTGGCTGGCGCGTCCGATCGGCTTCCCGTCCTGATCGGCAATTCGGGCGTCGGAAAATCGTCGCTGGCACAGGCCGGCGTGCTCGCCGCGCTCAAGCGCCAGGCGTGGCCCGAAGGGGCACGCGCGCCCAATGCATGGCCTTCGGCTTTTCAGGACAGCCGGCAATGGAGCTTTCTGACACTGCGGCCCGGCGCGGATCCGCTCAAAGCCATCGTCGAACTCCTTTCTCGACACCTGGGGATACACGGCGACCGATTTTGAACGTGCCAGGCAGCTCAATGGCTGGATCGAGCTGCTGCGCGACGGCAAAACAACGCTGACGGATATGATCGACGCGACCGCGCGGCGTTGTGCCGAACTGAAACAAGCCGCCGCGCCCGGTTATTTCCTCTACGTCGATCAGGGCGAAGAACTCTACATTCGCGCCCAAGAGGCGGAGCGCCGCCGCTTTTCGGACCTGATTGCGCGGGCGCTGCCCGATCCGCAACTCCACGTCATGATGAGCCTGCGCTCGGATTTCCTCGGACATCTGCAAAGCGACGAGCCGCTGTTCCGCGCACGCGAGCAGATCGACGTGCCGCCGTTGCGCGAAGCCGAATTGCGCGAGGTGATCAGCCGCCCGGCGCAGCTTCTGGCGGCGCGGTTTGAAACCGAAAGCCTCGTCGACATCATCACGCAGCGGACGGCCGAGGACTCGATCCGTGACGTCGGCGCGCTGCCGTTGTTGTCCTACACGCTCGACGACATGTGGACGCAGATGGTGCGGACCGACGACGGCATCCTGCGGCTGCCGGCGCAATCGTTCGAGCTTGGCGGCGTCCTTGTCAGCCGCGCCGACAATTTTCTTGCTTCGCGGCCGGACGCCGAGCCGATCCTGCGCCGCGTGCTCACGCTGCGCCTGGCGACCGTCCGCGACGACGGCGAACCGACCCGCCGCCGTGCGCCGCGCAGCGAATTTTCGACGGAGGAATGGAGGCTGGTCTCCGATCTCGCTGACTACCCGAACCGCTTGCTCGTCACCGCCGTGACAGGCAGCGGCGAATCCTACGCCGAAGTCGCGCACGAGGCGATCTTCCGGCGCTGGGGACGCTTGCGCGAATGGATCGCGGCGGAGCGCGAATTCCTGGTCTGGCGCAGCGGGCTCGATGCCGCGCGGCGCGCCTGGGAAGCTGCGCCGCAGCGCTCGCGCAAGGACGCCCTGCTGATGGGGTTTGCGCTCGTACAGGCGCGCAACTGGCTCGCTAAGCGCGGCGCGGATCTATCCGATGAGGATCGCCGCTTCATCGAGCAGAGCCGCAAGACGGCACGGGGGCGCTCGCTGCGCACGCGAATCCTGATTGGAGCGCTGGCGCTGCCGATCGCCGCGATCCTGGTTTTGTTCGCGGTGGTTCTAGGCCGCGAAGAACTCAAGGAATTCACCGTCGTGCGGCCATTCATGAACGACGCCGTTCGTCCCTATGTCGTGTCCGCATCGGCCGAGAGCGCGCTCAAGCCCGGCGATGCGTTCCACGAATGCGCGAGCGCTCCCGGCAAGGATTACTGTCCGCAGATGGTTGTGGTGCCCGCAGGCCAATTCATCATGGGCTCGCCCGAGATCCCGATGTCAGCTCTGCCGAATACCACAGTCCAGCAAATTGCAGCGTCGCTTGAGCCGCAACACCAGGTGACGATCGCTACGGCCTTCGCAGTGTCCAAAAACGAAGTCACCTTCGACGAGTGGGACACCAGCGTCGCCGACGGTCCCTGCGGCACGGTGGACGATTACGGCCTTGGACGCGGCCAGCAGCCGGTGATTGGCGTCGGCTTTGCGGGAGCCGAGTGCTATGTCGCCTGGTTGTCCAAGGTCACCGGAAAGTCTTACCGGCTGCTCAGCGAGGCGGAATACGAATATGCCACCCGCGCGGGCACGCAGACCGCGTACCCGTGGGGCGACCAGGCCGGCACCAACAATGCCAACTGCAAGGATTGCGGCAGCCAGTGGGATGCCGTCAAACCGGCGCCGGTCGGTTCATTCCCACCGAATGCCTTTGGCCTGAACGACATGGTCGGCAACGTCTTCGAGTGGGTCGCCGATTGCTGGCACGACAATTACCAGGGAGCGCCGGCTGACGGGCGCCATGGCTGACCGGCGGTGACTGCACCAGACGCCCAATTCGTGGCGGGTCCTTCTATTACCCCTCAAGCACGGTGCAGTCGGCCTTCCGTTATTGGGCAAAAGAGAACACGTGGGGCGCAACTCTGGGGTTTAGGGTCGCCCGGACGCTTGTGCCGCCGGGCAGGGCTGCTAAATAGACTTTCAAAAAAGCTGGCTGTTGGGCCCTCTTCGGGGCATCAAGCAGCTGTTACCGGGAGCCAGGAATGTCGGTTCGTGTTGCCATCAACGGATTTGGCCGGATCGGCCGCAACGTGTTGCGGGCCATCGTCGAGGCCGGCCGCCACGATATCGAGGTCATCGCCGTCAACGACCTCGCCCCGGTTGAGACCAACGCGCATCTGCTTCGCTACAACTCCGTGCACGGCCGCTTCCCGGGCGAGGTGACGGTCAAGGGCGACACGATCAGCGTCGGCAACGGCGCCATCAAGGTCACCGCCGTCAAGGACCCGACCCAACTGCCGTGGAAGGAACTCGGCATCGACGTGGCGCTGGAATGCACCGGCATTTTCACCTCGAAGGACAAAGCCTCGGCGCACCTGAAAGCCGGCGCCAAGCGCGTCCTGGTATCGGCGCCGGCCGACGGCGTCGATCTTACCGTCGTCTACGGCGTCAACCACGACAAGCTCACCAAACAGCATGAAGTCGTCTCCAACGCCTCGTGCACGACCAATTGCCTCGCGCCGGTCGCCAAGGTGCTCCACGACGCGGTCGGCATCGACAAGGGCTTCATGACCACGGTGCATTCCTACACCAACGACCAGCCCTCGTTGGATCAGGTGCACAAGGATCTCTACCGGGCCCGCGCCGCAGCCCTGAACATGATCCCGACGTCAACCGGCGCCGCGAAGGCGGTCGGCCTGGTGCTGCCCGAACTCGCCGGCCGGCTCGACGGCGTCTCGATCCGCGTGCCGACGCCCAATGTCTCGGTGATCGACTTCAAGTTCGTCGCCAAGCGCGCAACCACCAGGGACGAGATCAACGCCGCCGTGGTGCGCGCCGCCAAGCAGCAGCTCAAGGGCATCCTCGGTTACACCGAAGCGCCGAACGTCTCGAGCGACTTCAACCACGATCCGCATTCCAGCATCTTCCACATGGATCAGACCAAGGTGATGGACGGAACACTGGTGCGCGTCATGTCGTGGTACGACAACGAGTGGGGCTTCTCCAATCGCATGATCGATACCGCGGTGGCGATGGGAAAGCTGGTCTGACCGTTGCGCCGGCGCGCGTTGTTGCCATCCGTGCTTTTTGTCCATGAGTGACGTGTCGATCAGTGACGTGTCGATCGCGAACCACCCATTCCCGGCGACGGATTGGCACCGCGCCCGCGGCATTTACCACACCGAGAGAGAACAACCCGGCGCCGGCCGAAACGGCGCTAGGAATTCGCTCGGCCGTCACGAACGACAGCTGACAAACGGACCGATGACCGCAACGGGGCTTTGAGTTTTCATGCCGACCTTCCGAACTCTCGACGACGCTGATTTCAAGGGCAAGCGCGTGCTCCTTCGCGTCGACCTCAACGTGCCGATGCAGGATGGCAAGGTCACCGACGCGACCCGCATCGAAGAGATCGCCCCGACCATCACCGAAATCGCCGGCAAGGGCGGCAAGGTCATCCTGCTTTCGCACCTCAACCGGCCGAAGGCGCCGAACCCGAAGGACTCGCTGAAACCCGTCGCCGCCGAAGTCGCGCGCGTGGTCGGCCGGCCGGTCGCGTTCGCCGAGGATTGCATCGGACCGGTCGCCGAAGCGGCCATCGCCAAGATGAAGCCTGGCGATATTCTGTGTCTGGAGAACACGCGCTTTCATCCGGGCGAGGAGAAGAACGACAAGGAGCTTGCCCGCAAGCTCGCCGCCCTTGGCGACGCCTTCGTCGACGATGCGTTCTCGGTCGCGCACCGCGCGCACGCCGCCAACACCGCGATCGTGACCGTCTCCACGCTGCCGGCTTATGTGGGCCGCGCCATGATGGCCGAGCTTGTCGCGCTCGAAAAAGCCTTCGAGACGCCCGAGCATCCGGTCGCCGCCATCGTCGGTGGCGCCAAGATCTCGACCAAGCTCGATCTGCTCGGCCATCTGTTGTCGAAGGTCGAGACGCTGATCATCGGCGGCGGCATGGCCAACACGTTCCTCGCCGCGCAAGGAAAGGCGATCGGCAAATCGCTGTGCGAAACCGATCTCATTCCGAACGCCCGCGACATCATGGCCAAGGCCAAGGCGATGCATCGCGAGATCGTGCTGCCGGTCGACGCGGTCGTCGCGCAGAAATTCGCCGCGCATGCGCCGTCGCGCGTCGTGTCTGTCGACGAGGTCGGCGCCGACGACATGATCCTCGACATCGGCCCGCGCTCGGTCGAGCACGTCGTCTCCGTGCTGGCGCGCACCAAGACGCTGGTGTGGAACGGACCGTTCGGGGCGTTCGAGATGGAGCCGTTCGACAACGGCACCACCGAAGTCGCCGAAGCGGTCGCGGAACTGACCGAGGCCGGCAAGCTTGTCAGTTTTGCGGGCGGCGGCGACACGGTCGCTGCGCTCAACGCCGCATCCGTCAAGGACCGGCTGAGCCACGTCTCGACCGCGGGCGGCGCGTTCCTCGAATCGCTCGAGGGTAAGACGCTGCCAGGCGTCGAAGTGCTGATCGTTGCCGCAACGGCGTCGCGCGCCATGGTCGGGTAGCGATGGCCGGGTCGCGATGGCGGGGAACGCCGTCACGGCGGGCTGGAAATGGCCTCATAGGTTGGGATAGTTTCACGCAACGCCGCCGGCAAAACCGACAAGCTTACCGGCACCGTACTTTCTAGGAGGGCGCAATGAATCTCGATGCATTGAACAAGGTCGCGGAGGCGATGGTCGCTCCGGGCCGCGGCATTCTGGCCGCCGACGAATCCAACGCCACCATCACCAAGCGGTTCGATACGCTCGGCGTGCAATCGACCGCCGACAGCCGGCGCGACTATCGCGAGATGCTGTTGCGCGCGAGCGAGGCGATGTCGAAATACATTTCCGGCGTCATCCTCTACGACGAGACCATCCGCCAGAGCGCCAAGGACGGCACGCCACTGGTCAAGATCATCGAGAAGTCAGGAGCGCTGCCGGGCATCAAGGTCGACAAGGGCATCAAGCCGCTGCCATTCTGCCCGGGCGAAGTCGTGACCGAAGGGCTCGACGGCCTGCGCGAGCGGCTTGCCGAATATCGCGGCCTCGGCGCCAAGTTCGCCAAGTGGCGCGCCGTGATCGACATCGGAACCGGCATCCCAAGCTACGAGTGCATCAACGCCAACGCGCATGCGCTCGCACGCTATGCGGCGCTCTGCCAGGACGAAGGCATCGTGCCGATCGTCGAGCCCGAAGTGCTGATGGACGGTGATCACGACATCGACCGCTGCTACAAGATCACCGAGTGGGCGCTCAAGACCGTGTTCGAGCAGCTCTACTACGCCCGCGTCGCGCTCGAAGGCATTGTGCTCAAGCCCAACATGGCGATCTCCGGCAAGAAGTGCGGCAAGCGCGCCTCGGTCGAGGAAGTCGGCGAGAAGACGGTGCGCCTTTTGAAATCCTGCGTGCCGGCCGCCGTGCCGGGCATCGCGTTTCTCTCCGGCGGCCAGTCCGACGAGGATGCGACCGCGCATCTCGACGCCATGAACAAGATGGGGCCGTTGCCGTGGCGGTTGAGCTTCTCGTACGGCCGCGCGCTGCAGGCCGCGCCGCAGAAGACGTGGTCGGGCAAGAGCGAAAACGTCGCCGCGGCGCAGCGCGCCTTCGGCCACCGCGCCATGATGAACGGGCTCGCCTCGCTCGGTCAGTGGAAAGCCGATCTCGAACGCAAAGCGGCGTGAGCGAATTCACACCTCCCCCTGGAGGGGGGAGGTCGCCGCACGAAGTGCGGCGGGTGGGGGTGATGCGGCGGTGAGGCAAAGTCACCCCACCCCGTCGGCCTTCGGCCGCCGACCCTCCCCCTCCAGGGGAGGGTGGAAAGATGTGCCTCACCGGCAATGACACGGCAGCGCCCGCCCCCCCGCCTCTATCTCGTTACGCCCGCGCTCGCCGACGACGCGGCAACGTTCGCGCACGACATCGGTACGGTGCTTGAAGCCGCCGACGTCGCCGCCGTGCTGATGCGGCTTGAGGATGCCGACAAGCGCACGCTGATCAACCGCGCCAAGGCGGTCGCGGCCGAGGTGCAAAAGCGCGACGTCGCGCTTCTGCTCGACAGCCGCCCCGAACTTGCCGCACGCGTCGACGCCGACGGCGCGCACCTCTTCGGCATCGAAGCGTTCAACGCCGCGGCCGGAAGTCTCAAGCCGGACCGCATCGCCGGCGTCGGCGGCCTGCGCGGCCGTCATGATGCCATGCTGGCCGGCGAAGCTTCCGCCGACTACGTGATGTTCGGCGATCCCGACCGGCGCGGCAGCCGCCCTCCCCTCGACGCCATTCTCGAACAGATCGAGTGGTGGGCGGAATTGCTCCAGCCGGCCTGCGTCGGGTATGCCGCTAGCCAGGATGAGATTCGGCCGCTCGCGCAGGCGGGCGCCGACTTCATCGCGCTCGGTGATTGGATATGGACGGACCCGAAAGGCGCAGCCGCCACGGTCGCGGCAGCAGCCGAACAACTCGTTCATCCTCCCCCGCGGAGCGCAGCGTAGCGGCGGAGGGGGACCGCGCGACGCGCGGTGGTGCGGGCATGCAGTTTCGAGGATGGCCGCTGCGCCCGCGCCCCCTCCACCACCCTGCTGCCCAGGGCGGTCCCCCTCCCCCGCTTCGCGGGGGCGGAGTTCACATGGCCGCCGCGCTGGCGCTCACAGTCCTCCTCACCGCCTCGGCGCAAAGCGCGCCAAAAACTCCGGCTGAAACGACCAAGCTGGGCCAATCCGCGGCCAAGGACGCGAAAGACAAGCCGGGCAAGAAAGCCGCGCCCCCCGCCGCGGCCGCGCCGGCGACACCGCCGGGCGGTCCCGAGCCCGACTTTGCCTTTGGGGCCTATCAGCGCGGCTTTTATCTGACCGCACTCTCGCTTGCGACCGAGCGGATCGAGACCAAGGGCGACGCCAGCGCCATGACGCTCCTCGGCGAGATTTATGCCAACGGGCTCGGCATGCCGCAGGACGACAAGAAGGCCGCCGAGTGGTACGGGCTCGCCGCCGCGCGCGGCGACCGCAACGCGATGTTTGCGCTCGGGATGTTTGCGCTCGCCGGACGCGCCGGTCCGCGGGACCGCGAGGCGAGCGCGAAGTGGCTGGCGTCGGCGGCAAAGCTCGGCCACCCCACCGCCGCCTACGATCTCGCGCTGCTCTACATGGAGGGCCAGCTGTTCCCGCAGGATTTCGGCCGCGCCGCCGAGCTTCTGAAAATCGCCGCCCAAGCCGGCAGCCCCGAGGCGCAATACGCGCTCGGCACCTTCTACAAGGACGGCCGCGGCGTTCAAAAGGACATGCGCCAGGCGGTGCAGCTGTTCGGGCTCGCGGCGCTCGCCGACCAGGTCGACGCCGAGGTCGAGTACGCGATCGCGCTGTTCAACGGCGACGGCATCGACAAGAACGAACAGGCCGCCGCGATCGTGTTCCGCAAGGCGGCGCTCAAGAACAACGCCATCGCGCAGGACCGCCTCGCCCGCATTCTCGCCACCGGCAAAGGCGCGCCGCAAAATCCGACCGAAGCCGTCAAATGGCATCTGGTCTCAAAGGCCCACGGCGAGACCGACCTGATGCTCGACGACTACGTCGCCAAACTCGACGCCGACACCCGCGCAGCCGGCGAGAAGGCCGCGAAGCCTTGGATCGACGTGGCGAAGCCGCCGAAGTCGTGAGGTGAATCCCTCCCCGCGCCCGGAGGGACAGGGATGGCTTAACCGAAAACGCCAGGCAACGCCGCCAACTCGACATTGTAAGCTCGCCATCCTATGCGACCCGCGGCGAAAAGCGCCGGCGACTTTGGCGAGTTCGCCGGCATGCCTGAAAGTGCCCGCAAGAAAGCAAGCCTGTAACCTCCGGTTGTCATATCTGCGACTGGGGGAACGGCTATGGTTTGGTTTACTCCAACCAATTTGTTGTGGCTATTTGGTCATTTGGTCTTATTGCCAATCGGACTTCTTCTGCTGAACGCCGAGCACGTTATTGGGATTAGCAAAGAACTCGCCGAAGGCATTGGAAGCGCCCTTGTAGCCACGGGCATCGCCGGCGAAGTTCTCTTCCTATACGTCGCGCTTTCTGATGCTACCCGCTCCCAACTCGAATTATTTACGCAAGCGGGTCTTCTGAAGATTTTTCGTCACCGCTCCGTGCGGATGCGGGAAAAGTACAATTCACGCCTAAAGGAGGCTAGAGAGCTTGACGTCCTTGGCTTTGGTCAATCGAGTTTCCGACAAGACTATTCCGCTCAGTTTAGGGAATTATCGTCCCACGCCAAGATACGAATAATTTTGATCGACCCAGACTTTCCGACAAAACAATGCAGTTTGGCGGACATTTGCGACACAGAAGAGGGAAATCGTAAAGGACAGAATACGGACCGACGTTGAAGAGTTCATTATAACAATAAAACAAATTCCGGATCTAAACCGAGACCAATTCAAGGTCAGAAAATTTCGCGCCATACTGTCCATTAGCATCTTTAGAGCCAATCCGAAAAGTTCTTGAGTCTGCTGAATCAGATGTGATTCCTTGTTGGGCGCTTGATTCTCCTGGGGAGCGCCCGATGTGGAAGCCTGAACATCGCCTTGCCGCCAACCGCAGTGGCCTTCGTTACCCGAGCGATCTGACCGACGCCGAATGGACGATCGTGGAGCCGATGATCCCGCCAGCCCGGCATGGCGGGCGCAAACGCTCAGTGAATCTACGGGAGGTGCTCAACGGGATTTTCTACATCCTATGGACCGGCTGCCAATGGAAGGCGCTGCCGAAGGACCTGCCGCCGAAGAGCACCGTGCACGATTATCTGAAACTGTGGAACTGGGACGGCACGTTGGAGCGCATCCACCACGCGCTCTATGTGGCCGTACGCGAGCAGGAAGGACGTGAAGTAAGTCCGACGGTGGCGATCATCAACTCGCAGACCGCCAAAGGCGCTCAAAAAGGGGGTCTCGGCTCGATCCTTCGGGCTACGACGCGGGCAAGAAGATCAAGGGTCGTAAGCGGTACATCCTGGTCGACACGCTGGGTCTCTTGTTGAACGTTGTCGTTCATTCCGCCGATGTTCAGGACCGTGATGGGGCCTTCCATCTGTTACGTCGAGCGCGTCGACTGTTCCCCTTTATCGACCGCATCTTCGCCGACGGGGGTTACACCGGTGAGAAGATGGCGCTCGTTATGTGGCGCACCGGAGCGTGGAAGCTGGAGATCGTAAAGCGATCCGACGCCAATGGCTTCCAAGTCTTGCCCAAGCGATGGATCGTGGAGCGAACGTTTGCCTGGATCAGTCGCAAACGTCGGCTAGCCCGCGATTTCGAACGCTCCGCCACAACGGTTGTCGCGTTCGTCCGCATCGCAATGATCCGCATCATGCTGCGGCGTCTTGCTGCCGCAAATCCTTCGTCATGAATCCAAACTTCTCGGATGGGCTCTTAGGATTGACGATGAGATTTTCTGGGGACCGTACTTCATAGGGCAGCAAAGCCGAAATACGCCCACACTTTTGGTACAACGAGGAGGATTTCTGTTCGACCAACTTAAGGGCCATTTCGAACAAATCTGGACCAAAAGCCATTTCTCGATGTGTAGTGTGCGAATAGGCGCGCGGCCCAGAATTCATGTCGGCCTCGTTGACCTCAGCGAAGCATCTTTTCGATCGTACGGTGGCGTTGGTTTCGCCGTAAACGGACAGCCGACAATCTGGCGATCGGAAAATAGCCAGACAAACAAATATGGATGGCATTGATAGACTAGACGCCGAGGCCAAGAACGATTTGGGAACGTTGGCGAGCCGATTAGAAACGCTTGGCTCTCCTAAAGATGGCTACGTAGCAACGCTCGAAGATATGGCAGAGCAACACATAGGTCTTGGCACTAAGACAACTATGTGAATGGCGCTGATTGCGGCATTCAATGCATTGAAAGGCTTAAACCTTACGCCGCAACAAATGGTTTCGCTCTAAAGGAGAGGGGGGTGCATCTGGCATTGGCACCAATTTGCTTTTCGAGGGCGGAGCAATTTGGGACGGAGGCCACACGCGCGATACAAACCGTCCTCATATGCCATCTGGCGCTCAGAGCCCATCCGAGAATTGGATTCATGACGAGGCGTTTGCAGCAGCGAGCCGTCTAAGCATAGTGCGGATCATGGCGAGGCGGACGAATACTTTAACCGTTGTGGCGTAACGTTCGAAGTCACGAGCCAGGCGACGGTTGCGACTGATCCAGGCAAACGTCCTCTCGACGATCCATCGCTTGGGCAAGACTTCGAAGCTGGCGGCATCGGATCGCTTCACAATCTCCAGCTTCCATTTGCCCGTGCGCCACGCGACTAGCGCCATCTTCCTCCGGCATAGCCGCCGTCGGCGAAAATGCGCCTGATGAACGGGAACAGTCGGCGCGTCCGTCGCAACAGTTGGAATGCTCCATCACGGTCCTGAACGTCGGCGGGATGAACAACAACGTTCAACAAGAGACCCAGCGTATCGACCAGGATGTGCCGCTTGCGACCCTTGATCTTCTTACCCGCGTCGTAGCCCGAAGGATCGAGCCAAGACCCCCTTTTTGAGCGTTTTTTGCGGTCTGCGAGTCGATGATCGCCACCGTTGGGCTTGCTTCACGTCCTTCCTGCTCGCGTACGGCCACATAGAGCGCGTGGTGGATGCGCTCCAACGTGCCGTCCCAGTTCCACAGCTCCAGATAATCGTGCACTGTGCTCTTCGGTGGCAGGTCCCTCGGCAGCGCCTTCCACTGACATCCGGTCCACAGGATGTAGAAAATCCCGTTCAGTACCTCGCGCACATTCACCGAGCGCTTGCGCCCGCCATGCCGGGCTGGCGGGATCATAGGCTCCACGATCGTCCATTCGGCGTCGGTCAGATCGCTCGGGTAACGAAGGCCACTGCGGTCGGCGGCAATTCAAATTCTTGAGGCCGGCTCTCGTTCGAAAACGAAAGCGGCCGCCGGAGCGAGCCTCCGGCACTGAGGCTCCGTGACCCCGGCGGCTTAGACGTCCTCGTTGCCATCAACCCAAAGGGTTACGATTACGGTGGGATGAACGCCGGGTAGCCCTTGCTGGGATAGGTCAGTCATAGTCGTGCATGAATGAATTATTTCTCGGCCTGCCTTATCCAGTTTACTCGAGGCCCAATTATTTATTTGGGTTTCCAGTTGGGAGATATCCTCTGCGCCTGTCGCTCTAAAAATCCGAACACGCATTCTTCTCCCTCCCTGGTTTTTTTGATTTTTCCATCTCAGCCATGATCCTATCATGCGCGTGTGACTTTTCAGTCGCTTTAAACGCCTCGGCAGTATCGGTTATCATGGGCGTTCACGACGTATTCGTCCTGTTCGATAACTAGATTGTCCGCTCCCACCGGCTTAATCATGCTTTTTTCATTCTCCACGCGACTCGCTAAAGCTGTAGTTTTTCAGTGCTTGGTCGACGGGTGCATTTGCCGCACAAAATCAGATGCCGCCGCCTTCGAGCAATTGGCCAACAACAGTTGACGGCGCTGTCCAAGATATTCTCTCGAACATGTCTGACGCGTTAAAATGCAAATTCGTATCTCTAGAAAAGATCACCTAATTGAATTGCATTTTTGGCTTGATGACCGGCGTTCGTAATCGCCATGGGCTCGGGAGCGGCAATAATAAACTCATGCTATCCGCCTGTGGCCACCCCTGTCGGCCCGAAGACGCTTCAAAAAAATAATTGAAGCGGTATGGAATGCACTTCAAAAATAACCCCGTTTCTTTGTGCTCCAACCGCTATCACCTCATCCTATCGACATTTCCGAGGTCTGAATCTCCCTCGCTATTTGCACCGCTGTGGGAATGAGACCAGCCGTTGCAATGTGCAACCTCATGGCGACGGTACGCCCTCAAGTCCGAAACTGGTCCATTTCTAGGAATTACAACAAAGCATTTGCTCTCGCTTTGCCATGCACAGGCATCAGCTGGTGCTCCCATATGTGCGCAAGAGTCCGCGCATCCTGAAGGGAAAAAACCGCTCAATGACTTGACCATGATATCGATGAACATATCGGATCGGAGGTTCTAGGACGAAGATTGGCATATTGCGGACCCTCCTGTTGCCACTTGTTTTTTCAATTATTCTCCGCGTCGTGTGGCGTGGCAATGGAGGAGCGCCAGTGATGGATGTCAGGATCGTGGCAATCCTTGTTGGGTTGCGATCACATTCACCCTTCAAAATGGACTGAACACACGCTGGTACGTCTCCGTTCCTGCGGGATTTATCGGCTACTTCGCCGCCCGCTTTATCGGATGGGCGATTAACCGGCGCAAGCGTGACAGCCGAGCGAAGCAGCGAGACCCAATCGTGAAATAGCAGGGCGCGGGCGGCAGCTTTCGGGGCCAAAGCTGACATCAAGAGTTCTGCCGGTCGCGGTAGCTAATG